>JADJGV010000001.1:0-292500 GCA_016707895.1 Myxococcales bacterium
TTGCTTCACCAGCTCCGGCAGCTTGGCCGCGCCCCGCGGCGCGAACGCCAGGTCGAGCGCCGGCTTCACGCCGCCGCCGGTCACGCCGCTCGGCGGCCCGCCCCAGCGCCCGCGCACCGGGTCCTTGCACGTGATCGGCCCGGTCCACTCGTGCCGGATCGCGTAGCGCGCCTGGAAGTTGTTGATCGCGTCCGGCCGCGACCGCTCCTCGAGCTTGCCGTTGGCCTGCAGGAACTCGCGCCCGCCGACGATCGGCGGCGCCGCCTTGAACACCAGGTCCTCGGTCACGGTCTTGCCGTACCGCGCGTGCAACCGCGTCAAGACCATGCTCATCGCGTCCCCGCTGAACGGCGCCGCCGCGCCCTTGTCGCCGCCCAGCACGTCGAGCCCCAGCGTCGACAGCTCGCCCATCTCGATCACCGGCCCCGGGCACGGATCGCAGTTGCTCGCCATCCACGAATACTCGGTCACCACCGCCCCCGGGTTCTTCTCGATCGTCCGATCGAACAAGGCCGCGTAGAACTCGCCGAACTTGTCCCGGACCGCGTCCTTCACGTCGAGGTTGGTCGGGATCGTGACGTTCTTGTAGTTCGCGACCTCGTAGCGCTGCCCGGGCGCCAGCACGCTGACGATCAGATCTTGCGTCCCGCTCGAGTTCGCCAGCCCCAGCCGGATCGGCAGGTTGAACTCGTCGCTGTCGTAGTGGAACCGCAGCGGCGACAGCTCGGCCCGCCCGTCCTTGAACGTCACCTTCGCCGGGTCGACCTTCGCGACGAAGAACTTCATCCCGGCCTCGACGTACGGCCGCAAGAACGGCTCGGCCCCGGGCGGGATCTGGTACTTCTCGGCGCGCAGCCAGCCGTCGAGCCCGGTGGCGTCCTTCGCCGACAGGATCACGATCTGGTACTCGCCCACCTCGAACTTCGCCTCGATCTTCACGCCGAAGTCACCGGGCGCGGCCGCCATGTCGGCGGACGCCGTCGGCGCGGTCGGCATCATCATCACCTTCTCTTCTTCCGGGTAGCGGACCTGGCACGGGTCCTCCTCCCAGTACTCGACCAGCCGCGGCGCGCCCATCTGATCGACGTGCTCGAACACCGCCTTGGGCAGCGTCTTGACGTCCTCCTTCTGCAGCACCGTCGGCACCGGGATCACCATGGCGAACGCCTCGGGCGGCCCCTTGTAGTTGTTCTGCATCGACAGCACGGTGCGCGTCCCCGACCGCATCAGCACCACCTGCGTCGCGTCGTTGAACATCTCCGACCCGCCGCTGTTCACGTAGAACCCGCAGAACGCCTGCGCGGCGGGGGCCGCGCCCAGCAGCGCCGCCGCGGTCATCATCGTCGCGATCGTCTTCTTCATGGTGTGCTCCGTTCGAGGTTCGGGTCGATCGAGATTCGTCGTGATCAGCGCCGGCGACGCCGCGCCAGCAGCGCGCCGATCGCGGCGGCGCCGAGCCCCGCGCCGGCGCCCGCGCGGCCGTCGGTGTCACAGCCGCAGCCGCTCTTCTTCGCGGGCGGCGCGGCGGGCGGCGTGGCGGGCGCGGGCGGCGCGGCGGTGGGCGGCGGCGTGGTGCCGCCGCGGTCGACGGTGGGCGGCGGCACCGCCGCGGACGGCGCGCCGGCCGTGACCTCGATCTCCGGCACGTCTTGCTTCACCAGCTCCGGCAGCTTGGCCGCGCCCCGCGGCGCGAACGCCAGGTCCAGCGCCGGCTTCACCCCGCCGCTGGTCACGCCGGCCGGTGGGCCACCCCAGCGCCCGCGCACCGGATCCTTGCAGGTGATCGGTCCGGTCCACTCGTGGCGGATCGCGTACCGCGCCTGGAAGTTGTTGACCGAGTCCGGCCGCGACCGCTCCTCGAGCTTGCCGCCAGCCACCACGTGCTCGCGCCCGCCGACGATCGGCTCGGCCGCCTTGAACACCAGGTCCTCGGTCACGGTCTTGCCGTAGCGCGCGTGCAAGCGCGTCAGCACCATCCCCATCGCGTCGCCCGAGAACGGCGCCGCCTTGCCCTTGTCGCCGCCCAGCACGTCGAGGCCGAGCGTCGCCAGCTCGCCCATCGCGATCACCGGCCCCGGGCACGGATCGCAGTTGGTCGCCTGCCACGCGTACTCGGTGACGACCGCGCCCGGGTTCTTCTCGACCGTCCGATCGAACAAGGCCGCGTAGAACTCCCCGAACTTGTCCCGCACCGCGTCCTTCACGTCGAGGTTGGTCGGGATCGTGACGTTCTTGTAGTTCGCCACCTCGTACCGCTGCGCCGGCGCCAGGATCGAGACGATCAGATCCTGCGTCCCGCTCGAGTTCGCCAGCCCCAGCCGGATCGGCAGGTTGAACTCATCGCTGTCGTAGTGGAACCGCAGCGGCGACAGCTCGGCCCGGCCGTCCTTGAACGTCACCTTGGTCGGGTCGACCTTCGCGACGAAGAACTTCATCCCGCTCTCGACGTACGGCCGCAGGAACGGCTCGGCCCCCGGCGGGATCTGGTACTTCTCCGCGCGCAGCCACGTGTCGAGCCCCGTCGAGTCCTTCGCCGACAGGATCAGCACCTGGTACTCGCCCACCTCGAACTTCGCCTCGATCGTCACACCCAGGTTGGCCGCCCCGGCGCGGTCGCGCATGCCGCCGCGTCCGGCGCCGACGCCGTAGCCCTGCCCGGTGCCCTTGTACCTCACGTCGGGCTCGCAGGGGTCCTTCTCCCAGTACTCGACCAGCCGCGGCGCGCCCATCTGATCGACGTGCTCGAACACCGCCTTGGGCAGCGTCTTCACGTCCTCCTTCTGCAGCACCGTCGGCACCGGGATCACCAGCGCGAACGCCTCCGGCGGCCCCTGGTAGTTGTTCTGCATCGCCAGCACCGTCCGCGTCCCCGATCGCATCAGCACCACCTGCGTCGCGTCGTTGAACATCTCGCCGCCGGCGCCGTTGACGTAGAAGCCGCAGAACGCGTGCGCGGCCGGCGCCGCCGCGAGCAGCGCGGCCAGGGTGGTGGCAGTGGTCAGCAGCTTGGACATGGAGGCTCCTGTGTGGCGGGCGACGAACGGGTGACGGGTGGCGGGAGACGCGTGGCGTGCGACGTTCAGCGGCGGCGACGGCGGGTGATCAGCGCGGCGACGCCCAGGCCGCCGACCAGCGCCAGCCCGGCGCCCTCGCCGCCCTCGGTCGCGCAGCCGCAGCCGCTCTTCTTCTTCGGCTCGGCGGCCGGCGGCGCGCTCGGCGGCGGCGTGGCCGTCGCGCTGCCGGTGCCGGTGCCGGTGCCGGTGCCGGCAGGCGGCGGGGTCGCCGCGGCGGCGGTCGCCGTGACCTCGATCTCCGGCACGTCTTGCTTCACCAGCTCCGGCAGCTTCGCCGCGCCCCGCGGCGCGAACGCCAGGTCCAGCGCCGGCTTCACGCCGCCGCCGGTCACGCCGCTCGGCGGCCCGCCCCAGCGCCCGCGCACCGGGTCCTTGCACGTGATCGGCCCGGTCCACTCGTGGCGGATCGCGTACCGCGCCTGGAAGTTGTTCACCGACGCCGGCCGCGACCGCTCCTCGAGCTTGCCGTTGTCCTGCAGGAACTCGCGCCCGCCGACGATCGGCTCGGCCGCCTTGAACACCAGGTCCTCGGTCACGGTCTTGCCGTACCGCGCGTGCAGCCGCGTCAGCACCATGCTCATCGCGTCGCCGCTGAACGCGGCGGCCTTGCCCTTGTCGCCACCGAGCACGTCGAGCCCCAGCGTCGACAGCTCGCTCATCGCGATCACCGGCCCCGGGCACGGGTCGCAGTTGGTGGCCATCCACGAATACTCGGTCACCACCGCGCCCGGGTTCTTCTCGACCGTCCGATCGAACAAGGCCGCGTAGAACTCGCCGAACTTGTCCCGCACCGCGTCCTTCACGTCGAGGTTGGTCGGGATCGTGACGTTCTTGTAGTTCGCCACCTCGTACCGCTGCGCCGGCGCCAGGATGCTCACGATCAGGTCCTGGGTCCCGCTCGAGTTGGCGAGGCCCAGCCGGATCGGCAGGTTGAACTCATCGCTGTCGTAGTGGAACCGCAGCGGCGACAGCTCGGCGCGGCCGTCCTTGAACGTCACCTTCGCCGGGTCGACCTTCGCGACGAAGAACTTCATCCCGCTCTCGACGTACGGCCGCAGGAACGGCTCGGCCCCGGGCGGGATCTGGTACTGCTCCTGCCGCAGCCAGGTGTCGAGCCCCGTCGAGTCCTTCGCCGACAGGATCAGCACCTGGTACTCGCCCACCTCGAACTTCGCCTCGATCGTCACGCCCAGGTCGCCCTTCCGCAGCTCCAGCGTCGCGGTGGCGCGGGCGCCGCCCGACGGCGCCATCTGCATGCGGTCGTAGACCTTCTCGGGCGCGCAGGGATCCTCCTCCCAGTACTCGACCAGCCGCGGCGCGCCCATCTGGTCGACGTGCTCGAACACCGCCTTGGACAGCGTCTTGACGTCCTCCTTCTGCAGCACCGTCGGCACCGGGATCACCAGCGCGAACGCCTCCGGTGGCCCCTGGTAGTTGTTCTGCATCGACAAGACGGTCCGCGTCCCCGACCGCATCAGCACCACCTGCGTCGCGTCGTTGAACATCTCCGACCCGCCGCTGTTCACGTAGAACCCGCAGAACGCCTGCGCTGCCGGGGCCGCGCCCAGCAGCGCGGCCGCGGTCATCATCGTCACGATCGTCTTGTTCATCGTCGGTTGCCTCGGTGAGAGAGAGACCCAGGTGAGCGGGATCGGGGCGCGCTCAGCGCCGCCGGCGCCGCAGGATCAGCGCGGCCACGCCCAGGCCGCCGGCCAGCGCCGGCGCGCCGCCTCGACCATCGGTGTCGCAGCCACAGCCACTCTTCTTGTCTGTCTTCGCCCCGCCCGGAGGTGTCGCGCCGGGCGGCGGGTTGGCCTGGCTGGTGTCGCCGCCGGCCGCCGCCGCCGCCGCCTTGACCTCGAGCTCGGGGATGTCCTGGCTCACCAGCTCGGGCAGCTTGGCCGCGCCGCGCGGCGCGAACGCCAGGTCCAGCGCCGGCTTCACGCCGTCGCTCGCGACGCCGCTGGGCGGCCCGCCCCAGATCCCGCGCTTGGGGTCCTTGCAGGTGATCGGCCCGGTCCAGGCGTGGCGGATCGCGTAGCGCGCCTGGAAGTTGTTGATCGAGTCCGGCCGCGACCGCTCCTCGAGCTTGCCGCCCGCGACCACATGCTCGCGCCCGCCGACGATCGGCGGCGCGGCCTTGAACACCAGGTCCTCGGTCACGGTCTTGCCGTAGCGCGCGTGCAACCGGGTCAGCACCAGGTCCCAGCCCTGGTAGGGCGCGACCTGGCCGGGCGCGCCGGCCAGCACGTCGGCGCCCAGGGTCGCGAAGTCCGAGCCCTGCAGCGTCGGCCCCGGGCACGGATCGCAGCTGCCCGCGGACCACGCGTACTCGGTGACGACCGCGCCCGGGTTCTTCTCGACGGTGCGATCGAACAGCGCGGCGTAGAACTCGCCGAACTTGGCCTTGACCGCGTCCTTCACGTCGAGGTTGGTCGGGATCGTGACGTTGCCGTAGTTGGCGACCTCGTAGCGCTGGTTGGGCGCGAGGATCGAGACGATCAGATCTTGCGTGCCGCTCGAGTTGGCGAGGCCGAGCCGGATCGGCAGGTTGAAGTCGTCGGCGTCGTAGTGGAACCGCAGCGGCGACAGCACCGCGCGGCCGTCCTGGAACGTCACCTTGGCCGGATCGACCTTGGCGACGAAGAACTTCATGCCGGCCTCGACATACGGCCGCAGGAACGGCTCGGCGCCGGCGGGGATCTGGTACTTCTCCTCGCGCAACCAGGCGTCGAGGCCGGCGGCGTCCTTGGCCGACAGGATCACGATCTGGTACTCGCCGACCTCGAACTTGGCCTCGACGGTGACGCCGTGCGCGCCGCCC
Source organism: Myxococcales bacterium (assembly GCA_016707895.1). Lineage (GTDB taxonomy): Bacteria > Myxococcota_A > Polyangia > Haliangiales > Haliangiaceae > UBA2376. Next base: position 5,899 of record JADJGV010000001.1, read on the forward strand.
GGCGACGGCGACGGCGGCGGCATCGCGCCGGAGCTGTAGGCCACGCCGTCTCGCTCACGCCGCCGCGGCGGCTCGACGTAGCACGGGTCTCGCTCCCAGTACTCGACCAGCCGCGGCGCGCCCATCTGATCGACGCGGCCGAAGACGTCCTTGGGCAGCGTCTTGACGTCGGTCTCCTGCAGCACCGTCGGCACCGGGATCACCAGCGCGAACGCCTCGGGCGGCCCCTTGTAGTTGTTCTGCATCGACAGCACCGTGCGCGTGCCCATGCGCATCAACACCACCTGGGTGGCGTCGTTGAACATGTCGCCGCCGGCGCCGTTGACGTAGAAGCCGCAGAACGCGTGGGCGGCGGGCGCGCCGACGCCGAGCGCGGCGAGGAGGACGGCGGTGGTGAGCGTCTTGTGCATGCGGGCTCCGGTGCGGTTGCGGTGGGACGGATGCGGGCTGTGTTCAGCGGCGGCGGCGGCGGGTGACCAGCGCGGCGACGCCCAGGCCGCCGACCAGCGCCAGGCCGGCGCCCTCGCCGCCCTCGGTCGCGCAGCCGCAGCCGCTCTTCTTCTTGGGCTCGGTGGCCGGCGGCGCGCTCGGCGTGGCCGGCGGCGGCGTGGCGTTGCTGCCCGCGGTCGGCGCAGCCGCGGCCGCCGCGGTCGCCTTGACCTCGATCTCCGGCACGTCTTGCTTCACCAGCTCCGGCAGCTTGGCCGCGCCGCGCGGCGCGAACGCCAGGTCGAGCGCCGGCTTCACGCCGCCGCCGGTCACGCCGGCCGGCGGCCCGCCCCAGCGCCCGCGCACCGGGTCCTTGCACGTGATCGGCCCGGTCCATTCGTGGCGGATCGCGTACCGCGCCTGGAAGTTGTTGATCGAGTCCGGCCGCGACCGCTCCTCGAGCTTGCCGCCTGCGACGACGTGCTCGCGCCCGCCGACGATCGGCTCGGCCGCCTTGAACACCAGGTCCTCGGTCACGGTCTTGCCGTAGCGCGCGTGCAGTCGCGTCAAGACCATGCTCATCGCGTCGCCGCTGAACGGCGCCGCCGCGCCCTTGTCGCCGCCCAGCACGTCGAGCCCGAGCGTCGCCAGCTCGTCCATCGCGATCACCGGCCCCGGGCACGGGTCGCAGTTGCTCGCCATCCACGCGTACTCGGTCACCACCGCCCCCGGGTTCTTCTCGACCGTCCGATCGAACAGCGCCGCGTAGAACTCGCCGAACTTGTCCCGGACCGCGTCCTTCACGTCGAGGTTGGTCGGGATCGTGACGTTCTTGTAGTTCGCCACCTCGTAGCGCTGGCCCGGCGCCAGCACGCTGACGATCAGGTCCTGCGTGCCGCTCGAGTTGGCGAGCCCCAGCCGGATCGGCAGGTTGAACTCGTCGCTGTCGTAGTGGAACCGCAGCGGCGACAGCTCGGCGCGGCCGTCCTTGAACGTCACCTTCGCCGGGTCGACCTTGGCGACGAAGAACTTCATCCCGCTCTCGACGTACGGCCGCAGGAACGGCTCGGCCCCCGGCGGGATCTGGTACTGCTCCTGGCGCAGCCAGGTGTCGAGCCCCGTCGAGTCCTTCGCCGACAGGATCAGCACCTGGTACTCGCCCACCTCGAACTTCGCCTCGATCGTCACCCCGAGGTCCCGCGCCGGCTCAGCCGGCCTGGCCATGTTGGCCACCGCGCCGGTGGTCGGCGGCGCCATGTCGTAGCGCTCGTACTTCGGCTGGTAGCAGGGATCCTCCTCCCAGTACTCGACCAGCCGCGGCGCGCCCATCTGGTCGACGTGCTCGAACACCGCCTTGGGCAGCGTCTTGACGTCCTCCTTCTGCAGCACCGTCGGCACCGGGATCACCAGCGCGAACGCCTCGGGCGGTCCCTTGTAGTTGTTCTGCATCGACAACACGGTCCGCGTCCCCGACCGCATCAGCACCACCTGCGTCGCGTCGTTGAACATCTCCGACCCGCCGCTGTTCACGTAGAACCCGCAGAACGCCTGCGCGGCGGGGGCGGTGGCGGCGATCAGCGCACCGGTGACGAGAGCCAGCCCGATCTTCCTCGACATCGTGTCTCCTTGGTTCGATTCGCGCCGTCCGCGGCGCGCCTGCGACGACGACTTCAGCGACGGCGGCGCCGCAGCACCAGCGCCAGCACCACGCCCGCGCCGCCCGCCGCGGCGGCCCCGCCGGCGGCGCCGGTCGAGGTCGCGCAGGTGCAGCCCGGGTACGCGGCCTTGTTGACCTTGCCCGGGAGCGGCACGCCGGCCTGCACGCCGATCTCGGGGATGTCCTGCTTCACCAGCGCCGGCAGCGACACCTGCCCGCGCGGCGCGAACGCGATGTTGGTCGCGGCCTGCGGCTCGCTGTCGGCGATCTGGTCGTCGGGCGGGCCGCCCCAGCGGCCGCGCACCGGGTCCTTGCAGGTGATCGCCCCGGTCCACTCGTGGCGGATCGCGTAGCGCGCCTGGAAGTTGTTGGTCGAATCGGGCCGCGACCGCTCCTCGAGCTTGCGGCTCCGCTCGTCGACCACGAACTCGCGCCCGCCGACGATCGGCTCGGCCGCCTTGAACACCAGGTCGGCCTTCATGTCGCTCTTGCCGTAGCGCGCGTGCAGCCGGGTCAGCACCAGGCCCCAGTAGTCGCCGCCGAGCACGTCGGCGCCCAGCGTGTAGAAGTCGCTGTCGTCGAGCTGCGGCCCCGGGCACGGGTCACAGGTCGAGGCGTCCCAGGCGTACTCGGTGATCACCGCGCCGGGGTTCTGCTCGACCGTGCGATCGAACAGCGCCGCGTAGAAGGCGCCGAACTGGGTCTTGGTCTCGGGCTTGACGTCGAGGTTGGTCGGGATCGTGACGTTGCCGTAGTTGGCGACCTCGTAGCGCTGGCCGGGCGCGAGGATGTTGACGATCAGGTCCTGGGTGCCGCTCGAGTTGGCCAGGCCCAGCCGGATCGGCAGCGAGAACTCGTCGGTGTCGTAGTGGAAGCGCAGCGGCGACAGCTGCGCCTGGCCGTCGACGAACTTGACCTTCTTGGGGTCGACCTTGGCGACGAAGAACTTCGAGCCGCCCTCGACGTACGGCCGCAGCAGCGGCTCGGCGCCCTTGGGGATGTTGTAGCGCTGCTGGCGCAGCCAGGTGTCGAGGCCCGACGAGTCCGACGCCGACAGGATCAGCACCTGGTACTCGCCGACGGTGAACTTGGCCTCGATCGTGACGCCGAGGTCCTTGTCGGCCGCCATCTCGGCGTCGGCCGCGGCCCCAGCCATCATCCGCACCGGGCCCATGTCGTCGTAGCCGTAGTCGGGCTGACAGGGATCCTGCTCCCAGTACTCGACCAGCCGGGGCGAGCCCATCTGATCGACCTTGGCGAAGACCTCCATCGGCAGCGTCTTGACGTCTTCCTCGTGCAGCACCACCGGCACCGGCACCACCATCGCGAAGTCCGACGGCGGCCCCTGGTAGTTGTTCTGCATCGACAGCACCGTGCGGGTGCCCTGCCGCATCAGCACCACCTGGGTGGCGTTGTTGAACAGGTCGGCGCCGCCGCCGCCGACGTAGAACCCGCAGAACGCCTGAGCGGCGACCGGGGTGGCGAGGACGGCAGCGAGCGAGGCCGCGACGACGAAGCGCTTCATGTGGTCTCCCGGCGCGCACGGAGGCCGCGCGGCGTGGTGCCGTCGGTCCCCCCGCGAAGTCCGCGTGGGCGCGATGATAGACAAACGCGCGGGGCGTGTCCTTGGCCTGCTGTGGGTGAATTCGTGATTGTCGCCCACTGGTTACAAGTGCCCGCGGTTGTGCGAGCGACCGCGCGCGGCGACACGCCACGGCCCCCGCGGCGTCGCGGCGATGCACCGCCCGGCCCGATCTGCGATCATGGGCCGATGACATCCCTCGATCGTGGCTCACCTCCCTGGGGTCGCCGGCTCGGCGTGGGCGTGGCGCTCGGGCTCGGGCTGATCGCCGCGGGCGTCCACCGCGCCGCCGCCGATCCGCTGCCGGTGCGCTCCGGCAAGGTGGTGCTGCCGATCACCGGGCTGGCGGTCGACCTGCCCAAGGACGCGCGCAAGCAGGCGACCTGGATGCTCTCGGGCAGCTGGTCCTTGACCAACGGCGGCGCGTCGTTCGACGGCCGCGACGTCATCGATCTGAAGGTCGGCGACAAGCTGGTCGCGGGCAACTGGGTGCACATCGGCTACTTCGACGCGGGCGACTGCGCGAAGGTCGTGCAGGCGCTCGACGTCCCCGACCGCTGGACCGCCCAGCAGAAGCTGTGGGGCCAGGACTTCCAGATCGCCGGCGGCACCTGGGACTTCGAGAACGACCTCGGCAAGAAGCCGGCGATCGCGCTGTGCACGCCCGGCCCCGCCGGCAGCAGCCTCTTGCTCTACCACTTCTTCCTCGAGGCCAAGCCGCCGGCGACCAGCAAGGCCGCGCTGGCCGCGATCGCCAAGGACAAGCTCCTGCCGCGGGTGACCAAGGCGTGGGCCACCGGCGCCAGCGGCCCCGCCACGCCCACCACGCTGCCGCAGATCAAACAGCGCGGCGACATCGCCGCCGCGCGGACCGTGGCGCTGGCGCAGACCCAGCTCGAGGTGGCGCTGCCCAGCGACGGCTTCGTGTGGCTCGCCCGCAGCGGCGACGACGGCTCGGACTTCCTCGATCGGATGGCGCCGTCGCTGCCCGACGTGACGCTCGAGATCGGCCGCGCGCCCGGCACCACCTGCGCGGCGATCATGCCGCAGATGATCGCGTCCCAGCAGACCTTCGCCGAGCCGCCGCCGACCGGCGTGCCGTTCGGATGGACCGCCTACCCGACCTTGCAGCTCGACAAGGCCCGCGAGCGGCTGGTGTGCAAGGACGTCGGCGGCGCGGCGCTGGTGGTCGGGCTGATGGCCACGCCGCCGACCACCCCGGCCGCCCGCGACTTCGGCCCGCTGGCCGCCGTGCTCGAGGCGCTGGCGACCGCCAAGACGCCGTAGGACGGCGAAGGGTAGCGCGCGACGCGGGCGGCGCAACGCTTGCGACGCGCGGCGCCGGCATTACGGTGGGCGGGTATGAAGTCGACCGTCATCAATCAGCTCAAGACCATTGGGCTCCTGGGTGGCCTCACCGCGCTCCTCGTCGTGATCGGCGGCGCGCTCGCGCCCGGGATGCTCTGGCTCTTCCTCGTCCTGGCCGCGGCGCTCAACCTCGGCTCGTACTTCTTCTCCGACCGCATCGTGCTGGCGATGAACCGGGCGCGGCCGGTGACGCCGGGCAGCGACCCGGCGCTCGAGCGGATGGTGGCCGAGCTGGCGGCGCGCGCCGAGATCCCGGCGCCGCGGCTGTACGTCATCGACGATCCCGCGCCCAACGCGTTCGCCACCGGCCGCAACCCCGCCCATGGCGTCGTGGCGGTGACCACCGGCATCCGCCGGCTGCTGACCGAGCGCGAGCTGCGCGGGGTCATCGCCCACGAGCTGGCCCACATCCACAACCGCGACATCTTGATCGCCTCGATCGCGGCGATGCTGGCCAGCGTGGTGTCGTTCGTCGCCACCGCGATCCAGTGGGGCGCGATGTTCGGCGGCAGCCGCGACGACCGCGAGGGCGGCGGCGGCGTGCTCGGCGCGCTGGCGCTCGCGATCGTCGCGCCGATCGCGGCGACCATCATCCAGCTGGCGATCTCGCGCTCGCGCGAGTACGGCGCCGACGCCTACGGCGCGCGCCTCAGCGGCGATCCGCTGGCGCTGGCCAGCGCGCTGGCCAAGCTCGAGCGCGGCAACGCCCGCATGCCGCTGCACACGGTCGGCGACTCGCCGGCCACCGCCAGCCTGTTCATCTGCGCGCCGCTGTCGGGCGGCGGCGTGGCCAGCTGGTTCTCGACCCACCCGCCGATCCCCGAGCGCGTCCGCCGGCTCGAGGCGATGGCCGACGACCTGGCGCCGCGCCGCGGCCGCCGGTTCGCGGCGTAGCGGCGGCGCGGGCGCGCCTGGCCACGGCGGCGCGGGCCTGTGAATGACAGGGCGCTTTCACGGCGGCGCGCGCTTACAGACCGATGACACCGAGGGTGCGACGGTTGCGGTGGCGGTCCCGCGCCGGTCACGCTGAAGCCATGCACCAACGCATCCTGCGACTCATGGCCTTGTCGTGCTGGTTGCTGGCCGGAGCCGTCGGCGGCGGCTGCGCGCCGGGCGGCGCCGGCGATGGCGATGACATCCTGGTCCGGGACGGTGGCGGTGGCGGCGGCGACGGCACCCCGACCATCACGTCGTTCGTCGCCGCCCCGATGGTGATCACGCCGGGCGGGTCGTCGACGCTGTCGTGGACCGTGGACGGCGCGACCTCGCTCTCGCTCGATCCCGGGATCGGCGCCATCACCGGCGACCACGTCGCGGTGACGCCGACGATCTCGACGCAGTACCGCCTGACCGCGACCAACGCGGCGGGCAGCGCCACCGCCGACGTCACCGTGGTCGTCGACGCGGGCTACCGCCCGCTGGGCGTCAACACCGGCGAGGTCAACGACTACGCGCCCAACCAGGTCTACGCCGATCTGATGAAGCAGGCGCGCCACTGGGGCTCGGCGGGCGCGCCGTGGGACGAGGCGGCGCCGGTCGACAGCGCCGGGTGGCCGACCGGCGACGCCGGCGCGGTGTTCATGGTCGGCGTCCCGCACCAGGGCGGCGCCACGTTCAAGCTGAGCTTCCGGGGCGACGCGACGGTGGCGGTCGTCGGCAACGTCGACGGCGCCACCGCGGTGCAGCACAAGGTCTACGACGCCGCGTCGGGGATCACGACCGCTGACGTCGTCACCGGCCCGAACGAAGAGAACCTCATGCTGGCGTTCCGCGGCCAGCCCGGCGGGGTCAAGCAGGTCGCCTTGATGCGGCCTGGGCACGCGCCGGGCGAGATGTTCAACCGCGCCTTCCTGGCGCGCATGAAGTACTTCTCGGCGCTGCGCTTCATGGAGTTCTCGCAGACCAACAACACCCGGCAGGCCACGTGGGCCGAGCGGCCCCTGCCGACCGACGCCACGCAGGCGAGCAAGGACGGCGCGGCCTGGGAGCACGTGATCCTGCTCGCCAACGCCACCGGCAAGGACGTGTGGATCAACGTGCCGCACCTGACGCTGGGCTCGACCTACGCGCTCGACCAGACCGACTACGTGACCAAGCTGGCCCAGCTGTTCCGCTACGGCAGCGACGGCGTCAACCCGTACACCGCGCCCCAGAGCAACCCAGTCTACCCGCCGCTCGACCCCAACCTCAAGATCTACGTCGAGTGGAGCAACGAGCTGTGGAACGGGCTGTTCGCGCAGAACGCGTTCGTCGACCGCCTGGCCCAGGCGGCGATCGCGGCCCGCGATCCCGACCTGTGCTTCGATGGCACCACCGACCGCTGGACCGTGATCCCGCGCCTCATGGCCAAGGGCGGGATGCGCGCCAGCGACGCCTTCCGCGCGGTCTTCGGTGACGCGGCGATGATGACCCGGGTGCGACCGGTCATGGCCGGCCAGGTGGTCAACACCGGCACGTACTACGGGCTCGGCTGGCTCGACGACCGCCACGGCGGCAGCGCGCATTACTTCTACGCGATGGCGGGCGCGCCCTACATCGACATCGCCCACGAGAACGCGGCGCTGTCGGTCGACCAGCTGTTCGCCGAGATGACGACCTACCGGACCCAGGATCTGGGACGAGCGCTGACCAGCTTCCGCGACTACGCCACCGCGCACGGGCTGAAGCTGCTCACCTACGAAGGCGGCCAGACGCTCTACCCCGCCCTGGGCAACGCGGCGAACAAGCGGGCCGCGCAGACCGACCCGCGCATGAAGGCGCAGGTCGTCGCGCTGCTCGAGGCCTGGCGCGCCGCCGGCTGCGAGACGTTCTTCTACTACGACCTCGCCGGCGGCTGGAGCAACTCGGGCTTCTGGGGCCTGGCCCCCGACATCGGCTACGACATCGACGCCGACGCCGGCTACCCGAACTCCGAGGCCTACCCGAAGTGGGGCGCGGTCAAGCAGTTCGCGACCGCGCGCTAGGCCGCGTCGCGTAATCGCGATGTCATTGCGTGGTCGTGGCCCGTGCGGTCCGCTGCCGCCATGCCGCACCTGCTGCGCTGGTTGGTCGTCGCCGCTGCCGCCTGCTCGACCGGGCACCCGCCGGAGACCGGCGCGATCGACGCGCCGCCAGCGGTCGGTGACGCCGCCAGCGTCGACGGAGCCGTCGCCGATGCCAGCGCCGCCGACGCGCCGGCGGGCGGCGTCGACGCGCCCGGGGGCGTGGACGCCCGCGAGGCCGACGCGGCCACGAGCCACCCCGCCAGCTACTGCGCGTACTTCCTGACCGGCGAGATCGATCTGGTCGGGACCGACGGCGACGGCGACGGCGCGCCGAACGGCTGGGACCACTGCCCCAACAACCCGACGGAGTGGCAGGACAGCGACCGCGACGGCGTCGGCAACCACGCCGACCCCGACCTCGACGGCGACGGCGTCCCCAACGCCGCCGACGCCGACCGCGATGACGACGGCAGCCCCGACGCGGCCGAGGCCGGCGCCGGCACCGACCCCGCCGACCCGACGTCGGTGCCGGGGCTGCGCCGCTTCGACCTCGACCTCGGCGTGCTGAACGCTCAGCCCGGCTGGTACCGGGGTGACTTCCACGTCCACGTCGAGTACAGCCACGACAGCGACGCGCCGCTCGGACCGTACATCCCCGCGGCCCAGAGCCGGGGCCTGGACTTCCTGGTGATCACCGATCACGACGTGTTCGAGGCGCCGTTCGATCCGGCGTGGAACCAGCCCGGGTTCTTGCTGATCCCCGGCCTCGAGTGGGGCGGCGGCGGTGGCCACGCCAACATGTTCGGCCTGCGCACGCTCAACGACACCGTGTCCGACGCCCCCGCGGACATCCGCACCTCCTGGCACCAGGCCCGGATGCAGGGCGCGGTGCAGTCGCTCAACCACTACGGCGCGCAGCAGGATCGATGGGACGCGACCTTCGCCGCGGCGCCCGACCTGTACGACGCGCTCGACGTGATCGAGGTGTGGAACCACTGGTGGATCTTCAACTCGGCCACCAACGAGCCGTCGATCGCGCTGTGGCAGCGGCTGTTGAACCAGGGCCACCACATCGGGGCCATCGGCGGCGGCGACAGCCACACCGAGACCATCACGCTCGGCCAGCCGACCACCGTGGTCTACGCGCGCTCGCTCAGCGTGCCGGGCATCCTCGACGGCGTCCGCCGCGGCCGCACCTACCTGACCCAGGGCGATCCGTTCACCCTCGCCAACCCGCCCGCGCTCGACTTCCGCATCGACGCCGACGGCGATGGCAGCTTCGAGGCGATGCTCGGCGACCAGGTCGCCGCCGGGCCGCTCGCGGTCCGGGTCGCGGTCACCCACGCCAAGGGGCCGATCGTGCTGTTCCGCAACGGCGTCGAGCTGACCCGGTGGAGCGGCCACGCGGTCGACGCCGACGTGGTCTACACCGCGACCGACGTCGCCCCGGCCGGCGCGTGGTACCGGGTCGAGATGCGCGAGGACGCGTCGCCGTGGTCGGCGATGCGGCTGTTCTCGTCGGCGATCTACGTCGCCGCGGCGCCCTGACCAGACGGTGGACGCCACCTCGGCCGCTGCGTGCCGGCGCCGAAAATGCGACGGCCGAGGCGCGGTGGACGCCTCGGCCATCTGGGCTTCGTTACCTCACGCCACCGCGGTGACCAGGCCGGCGCCGATGGTCCTGCCGCCCTCGCGCAGCGCGAACCGCACGCCCGGCTCGAGCGCGACCGGCCGGTCGAGCGTGAACCCGACCTCGCCGCGCGCGCCCGGCAGCATCTCGACGCCCACGTCGAGGGTGGCGGTGACGTCGGTGGCGCCGAGGAACAGCTGCGGCCGGTAGCCGGTGCGGATCGGCCGGGCCCGGCCGCCCTCGCGGGTGGCCAGCAGGTACAGCTCGGCGCGACCGCCGCGGTGCGGCGCCAGCGACCCGGGGGCCGCCAGCACCATGCCGCGGGCGATCTCGTCGCGCTTGACCCCGCGCAGGCGCAGGCCGACGTTCTCGCCGGCGCTGGCGACGCGCTGCTCGCGGTGGAACGACTCGACGCCGGTGACGACGATGGCCTCGACCTCGCCGTCCTTGCGGCCGACGAGCTCGACGGTGGCGCCCACCGCCAGCGTGCCGCGGCCGACCCGGCCGGTGACGACCGTGCCGATGCCGTCGATGGTGTGGACACCCTCGACCGCCATCAGGAACGGCGCCGCCAGGTCGCGCACCGGATCGGGGATCGCCCGATCGAGCGCGTCGACCAGCGCCAGGATGGTCGCGACCCACGGGTCGTCCATGCGCCCGGCGGTGACGGCCGCGAGCGCGCCGAGCGCCGAGCCCATGACCACCGGCACGTCGTGGTAGCCGAAACCGGCCAGCAGCTCGAGCACGTCGAGCACGACCAGGTCGACCAGCTCGCGGTCGGCCACGTCCAGCTTGTTGACGAACACGACGAGGTGCTCGACGCCGACCTGGCGCGCGAGCAGGACGTGCTCGCGGGTCTGCGCCTCGGCGCCCTGGGTGCCGTCGACCAGCAGGATCGCGCCGTCCATCTGCGACGCGCCGGTGATCATGTTCTTGACGTAGTCGGCGTGGCCAGGGCAGTCGACGTGCGCGTAGCGGCGGGTGGCCGACGCGTACTCGACGTGGGCCAGGTTGATCGTGATCCCCTTGGCCCGCTCCTCGGGCGCGCTGTCGATCTGGTCGAACGCCATGGCCTTGCCGCCGTGGCGGCGGGCCATCACCTGGGTGAGGGCCGCCGTCAGCGTGGTCTTGCCGTGGTCGACGTGACCGATGGTGCCGACGTTGACGATGAGCTTCTGCATGACACGGTCGTTCCTCGTGGGCGGGCCGACCCACGCGTGGTTCGCACCGCGATCGTCGGCGGCGGACCATCCGCGCCTCGGACCCGATGCGGGCCCGAAATGGCGGCGGGCCCCGGGACGCGTGGTCCTCGGGGCCCGGGGTGCGGCCGGCCTCGGTGGCCTCCCGACCAACCCGCTGCACGCTCTCGCGTTTCGGGTGGGGGCCCCACGTCTTGTGGGGGAGGGTCTTTCGAAAGACCCTCGCTGGCAACTCGGTGCGGCGGCGCAGTCAGGCGCGTGAGAACGCAGCGGTCCCCTGCGCAGCCCGGACCGGGCTGCACGGTGACGCTGAGGCTGACGAGCGGACGCGGCGCATGACGTCGTCGCTTGTGCCAGATCGCGTCGACGCGGTCAACGCAATTCGTCCGGTCGCCGGACGCTCACCGCCGCGCGCGATCAGCGGATGACGACGCAGCCGTCGCAGTCGTCGGTGCGCAGCGCGAAGTAGAGGCCCGTCGCGACGCCGGCGAGGACGACGCCGCCGCCGATGGCGGCCCACACCGGCCACCGCGACGCGCGCTTGCGCGGCGGCGGCATGGTCATCACGGTGAGCCTCGACGCGGGGTCCGGCTCCGGCCGCAGCACTGGCCGAGGCACCGGCGGGACTGCCGGGGACGGCGCTGGCGTGACGGCGGGCGGCTTCGGCGCCGGCGGGCCCAGCGCAGCGAGCCGCGCGCGCGCGGTGTCGGCCATCGCGCCGGTCGGCTCCGCCTCGAGGTACCGCTGATAGGCGACGCGCGCCGCCTCGGTCTGGCCGCCGCGACGCGCGACCTCGCCCATGTTGAACAGGAACGCTGGCAGCGGCTGCACGCGGTAGGCCTCGGCGAACGCCGTGTAGGCGTCGTCGAACTTGCTGGCCGCGGCCAAGGCCTTGCCCCGCTCGAACGCACGCCGGGCCGCGGTGTCGGGCGCCGCGGGCTGCGCCGCCACCGGCGCCGCGAGCGACGCGACCGCGATCAGCAACAAGAGGAAGCCAGCGCGCATCACAGCCCTCACTTCGCGAACGGATCGATGATGATGACGTCGTCGGATCCAGCTCCGCCGCTGCCGGCCTTGCCACCGCCGGCCTTGCCGCCGCCCGCCTTGGCACCGCCGGCCTTGCCGCCGCCCGCCTTGGCACCGCCGGCCTTGGCACCGCCGGCCTTGCCGCCGCCCGACTTGCCGCCGCCCGAGCCGGCCGACACATCGAGAGCCTTCGGTGGTACCGCCGGGGGCTTCGATTCGGGGGCCGCCGCGGCGGGCGCCGCGTCCACCGCCGGCGCCGACGCCACGCCGGCGTCGACCGACGCAGCCTGTGACTTCACGACCGGCGCGTCGCTCGGGCGCGCGGCGGCCGGCGCCGGTGGGCGCGCGCGGGACGGCTTGCTCGCGTCGCCGCGCATCAGCACCGCGGCCAGCACGACACATGCGACGACCGCGCCGCAGGCGGCGACCAGCATCCCGCGGCGCCGCGGCGCGTCGTGCACGACCGGGGCCTCCGGTGCGTCGGGCTCGGCGTGCGTCGGCAGCGCGCTCACCGTCGGTCCGCGCGGCGCCTCGATGCGCGACGGCCCGCTGGCGGTGGCGGCGAAGATGTCACCGATCGGCGCGACCGGCTCGCTGATCGGTCGCGCCGCCGCGCCGACGGCGGGCGGCGAGGTCGTGCCCCGGGCCAGCGGCCCCGCCCGGCGCGTCGCGACCGGCATGTCGATGGTCCGGCGCGCGTCGTCGAAGCGCCAGGCCATCACGCGGGCCCGCAGCTCCGCCATCGTCGCGACCCGCGCCGTCAGCGAAGCCGTCATCATCGCCGCGACGTCGTCGCTGACCGCCGCCGGCAGGTGTGGGCAGTGATCGGCGAGCACCGCCTGCTTGCCGAGCTTGGCCGCGACGATCTCGGAGATCTCGCCCACGAACGGCGGCCGCCCCGCCAGCGCCTCGAACGCGACCACGCCCAGCGCGTACACGTCGGTGGCCGGGCTGACGTCGCCGCCGTAGACCTGCTCCGGCGCGCAGTACAGCGGCGTGCCCATGAAGAAGCCGACCCGGGTGGTGCGGTCGTCGCCGCCGCCGCCGTCGAGCAGCTTGGCGATGCCGAAGTCGAGCACCTTGACCTGCAACGCGCCGGCGTCGGAGCTGCACAGGAACAGGTTCTCGGGCTTGAGGTCGCGGTGGATGATCCCGGCCGCGTGGGCCTCCTCCATCGCGGTCGCGACCTGGGTGAGGATCTCGGCGACGGTCGTCAGCGGCAGCACGCCGTCCCGCTCGAGCCGGGTCGCCAGCGTCTCGCCGGTCAGGTACTCCATGATCGCGAACGGCCGGCCGTCGGCGAGGCGCCCGAAGTCGTAGTAGCGCGGGATGTTGGGCGAGCCGATCGCGTTGGAGCCGCGGGCCTCGCGGATGAAGCGCTCGACGAACTCGCTGTTGGACGCCAGCTCGGGCGCGAGGATCTTGACCGCGACCCGCATGCCGATCAGCGGGTGCTCGGCCAGGTACACCGAGCCGGTGCCGCCGACGCCGAGCAGCCGCTTGACCTCGTAGCTCCCAACCGAGCGCCCGATCAAGTCGACGCTGCCGCCCACGTCGGTCGCGCTGGTCGCGATCGCCACCAGCGTCCGCGTCATCGCCTCGGCGTCGCGCGGGCGCCGCGTCGGCTCCCGCGCCAGCGTCGCCCGCAACAGCTCCTCGAGCGCGATCGGCACGTCGAGCTCGGGGAACCGCTCGCGCAGCGCCTGCGGCTCGCGGTTGAGCTTGGCCGCGATCAGCGCGCCGGAGGTGGCGTGGAGCGGCAGCGCGCCCGCGACCATCTCGTAGCCGATGGCGCCGATCGCGTACAGGTCGGCCCGGTGATCGATCGCCTCACCGGCGACCTGCTCGGGCGCCATGTACGCCGGCGTGCCCAGGAACGCGCCGGTGGCGGTGATGCGATCGTCGCCGCTGGTGTGGCGCGACAGGCCGAAGTCGCACACCTTCACGACGTCGAGCGCGCGGCTGGTCGACGTCAACATCACGTTGCGCGGCGACAGATCGCGGTGGACGATGCCCAGCTCGTGGGCGACCGCCATCGCCCGGGTCACCTGCACCAGGATGCCGACGGCCCGCGGCCACGGCAGCCGACCCTCGCGCCGCAGCAGCTCGGCCAGCGTGACCCCGCGGACCCGCTCCATGACCAGGTACGTGAGGTCGAGCTCGGCGTCACGCGCGACGTCGAGCACGCCGGCGATGCCCGGGTGGCTCAGCTCGCACACCGTCCGCGCCTCGCGCAGGAACCGCTGCAGCTCGCCCGCGTCGCTGGCCCGCTCGGGGCGCAGCACCTTGATCGCCACCTCGCGGCCGAGGCCGACGTGGCGGCCGCCGAACACGAACGCCATGCCGCCCGCGCCGAGCAGCTCCTCGACGCGGTAGCGACCGTCGACCGAGAACGCCTGCAGCACGCTGCCGTCGCGCGGACAGAACGGCGACGCCGTGCGGGCGCCGCACGTCGGACACGATCGCGACGGCCCGGGCCGCGCGGTCGCGTCGCCCCACGGGACCGCGTCGCTCGCGTCGGACTGGTCGGGGCGCGCTGCGCACATGCGGGTAACTTCCCGCGGCGCCGGGGCCAGGTCGATTACCGACTGATTTCACCGGCGCGGCGGGCCCTTGATCAGGCCCAGGCGTCGGTGATCAGATCCGATCAGGGCGCAGCTGAGCGCCGCCGGCGTCATGGGACCAGCCCGGCGTGGCCATCTTCAGCTCGACCTGACGGCTCTGCGACCCAGCGAACCACGGCGAAGGGCTCGGCCTCGCGTTGCGCCAGCGTTCGTCGACGCCGTCCACGCAATTCGTCTGGGCCCCTGACGCTCAGGCCCGCAGCGGCCTGTGTCGCACGCACTGCCCGGCTCAAGGCGGCGGCGGCACCGGCGGTATCGTGGCCCCGCTTGCAACGTTAACGCATCCAACAATCCAATCGATGTGCCAGTACTCTGGCTTCGCCTGCGACAACTCCAAGCGCACCGATCCTGCGGGCGCGGAGCCGTCGTTGATCGGCGTACAGCCGGGGATGCCGCCACCCTCGCAGCTTGATGAGAAGCTGCACCGCACCGGAGCCCCTGTCGCTGTCGCAGGCGTCAGCACATACGTTCCGGTCGCGGGCAGGGCGTACGACGGGTTCGAGAAGAAGTAGCTCTGCTTTCCTGCCGGCCCAGTGTCGCTCATCGTGTAGAGGGCCGTGTCGTTGTTTGCATTGTACTTGATCGCGTACCGGTCAGTGTGGCTGATGCCGTTAAGCTTGGTCTCCTGCGCCACGGAGTCCCACTCGAACACCGGCGCGCCGTCTGGATCTCCAGATACGGGCACCGTCAGATCCGCGCGAAACGGCGCGGCCGTAGCACTCCGCAGGAACAGCCCGATCTCCACACCCGGTGGCCCGTAGGTGAAGCTGCCGACCATGCGGAAGTTGCCGGTTCCTCCACGCGTATCAAGAGTCCCGCAACACATCATCTTCGCGAGCTCTTCGCTGTCTGCCAGAGGATCTCCATTCACGTACTTGAGTGGCGACTCCCACGCGACGACGTGAGCCCCCCAGGCGGCGGGATAGGCCGACCAACCTCCAGTCAGCAGCGGGAACAGCGATATCTGGCTTGGATACCCAGGCATATACGAGCAGAGCGGAGGGCGCTGCAGGTTCTCCGTGCTCCAAAGGTAGGGTGCGACGTACTCCGCGCAGGCTTGGCAGGCCGTGTCCCTCTCCACGGGCTGCATGGCCGCGTTTCCAATCCGAAGGCGCTCTACCACACGCGCAACCGGCGCAGCCGTGCTCACCGAACACCGCTCCACCGCCCGTGACATGTGGAACGCATGGCTCAAGTCGAAGGCGTATGTGTCGGGCCCCAACTCGGGAGGCTTGCGGGCCCCGAGCATGAGCTGGCCACCGACCGAGGGGGGATCGGCAAACGCCGAGGGTGGCGCGGGCCCGCCCACCTCGCCCCCATGCACAGAACCACTGGAGATCAGATATGCACTATTTCTCTCCACTCCAAGCAGAGTCCCGGGGTCTCGCGCAACATCGGTCTGATACGGAGACCGCTTGGCCATCAAGCGTGCATAGTGGAACAAGTCGATGTAGTCGCGATTCGCTCGCGCCGTTAGCGAGCCTGCCGAGAACGTCGGCATCGTGGTGATCCCGGCTAGCATCGGCCCGACCCACGTCGGCACGAAGGCCGCCCCCGCGCCTCCGAACGGCGAAGTGCTCATCCCCGTCACGAAGGCACGGTTGGTAAGCATTGGCGCCCGGCACCGCGCCGCGTCGAAACTCCGTGGCACGGTCCGGATGCTCTCCGCGCCGCGCGTCTCCAGTCCGAGCACCGGCTCGAATCGCCGCCCGAATCCGGAGATCGGCGAGCCGATCACGGGCGTCCGCAACGCTTCGTAGACCTGATCCATCGCCCCTGCCGCGCAATCGATGAGCTTCCCGCCCTGCGTCTGCAGCTGGCTCCAGTCGTACGGGAAGTCATGCGTCGTCGGCCCCACGGAATCCTCAGCTGGTGACGACGCCTCCGGTGCGTCGAACCGGCTCGGGAAAGGAATGTACGGGTAGCCAGAGATTACTGCGTGGCTGGGAACGTCGGGGAGCGTGAAGACGTGCGCAAAGTCATGGGCGTGCAGATCACCGATGGCCTTGAACCCCTCCGGCGGGATGCCGA
Organism: Myxococcales bacterium; assembly: GCA_016707895.1. Lineage (GTDB taxonomy): Bacteria > Myxococcota_A > Polyangia > Haliangiales > Haliangiaceae > UBA2376. The sequence continues at coordinate 22,429 of JADJGV010000001.1, forward strand.
GTGGTGGAATCGGATCGGACAGCTGAGCCGTCACCTCTGGATCGGGAAAGCAGACCGGATCGTGGGATGTCACGCTGCCGATACCCAACGCGTCGTCGAAGAACGGCGGATCGGCGCCGTGAATCGTCCCCGCGACAGCCGCGACAGTCTCCGCGATCATCAACTGCTGCGCTTCCATGCTCAACTCGTTGTAGGCGACAGACAACGAGCCGGTCGCCGACAGGGGACGAATGTCAGCGATGTCAGCCGGCCCCCACCGCTCCCACATATGCCCCGCACTCCAAGAGTCGTGGAGGAAGTGCTGCGCGATCGCCTCATAGGCGAACGCCTCAACCTCACAGGCCTTCCAGGTCTTCCACATGGTCTCGTCGTAGGCGGCGAGCCCCGCAAGATTGCCTGCGATCGCCATCATGGCCGTGAGCACCTGCCCTCGTTGCTGGGCGCACTGACCCGCACGGTCGAGAGCGAGCCGGTGATAGTGATCGAACCACAGATCGCTCTGCGGCGGAAAGTGGTTCGCGTTGGTCGCGCCCATGTGTGACGCGAACGTGTGGCAGAGTCCGGGGTCATCGTAGGGTGGCGGCAACCCGGCGATCGGGCAGTTCTCGTTGCCGCTGGCCCAGTCCCAGAGGCCGTAGGAAAAGTCGGGGAGCTGCGCGAGTTCATCGAGGCTAAATGATCGTTTCGCCGCCGCGAGACCGGTCGAGGTCGCGAAGAGGTCGACCGGCGCGACGGTGACAGCGGTCCGAGTCTCGATGGCCTTGGTTATCGGGCTCTGCTTGCCGTACGAGACCTGCGTTCCGTCCGTCAGAACTGAGAGCGTCTGGGTCTGCAGGAGCGTCGATGGAAGATGGGCGTGAATCACCGCCGCGACAAACAACTGCCGGTGTTCATCGACGCGCGCAATGGGATCGCGATATCGCGCCCGGGCCGCCTCGGGCCCCTGGCAGCCGCGCCCATCCAGAATTACTGATGTCGCGTTCAGCGCGGACACCGGCGCGCTGGGATCATTGAACTTGTAACAGATCGAGTCCCACGCAGACGCCGGCGTGAGACGCATACAGATCATCGCCGCGACCAGTGGCAAGACATGGAATCTATTGATTCTCACGAGACACCTCCGAGAGATGGCGAGCAAACAACCATGGCGAGCCAGATGCTCCCCTCATGGCGTGCACGTCGCTGGATTGAGCACGTTTGCGGCGAACTCGCCGATGTAGTTGCCTGGTGCGGCGTAGTCGCAGACGAGCACGTCGAGCCCGCCACAGGCGACGACCGCACAGCCGACTTCGCTTGTCGCCTTCCACACGACCTGAGTGAAGTGTCCGACGACGGCGGTGCCGCGGGGGCCGGCGACGCCGTAATCGTAGTCCTGCCCTTCGCCGTACCAGCGCTGCACAGCGTCCGTGGCGTACGGGAATGCGCCAGCTGGCGCCCACCACAGGTTCTCGCCGTAGCGACCAGCAATTGCCGCTGGAGAGTGCGCGATCGTCAGGCAACCACGCGCGGCCAGGTCGTCGGCCCATGACTGCGCCACGATCGCGAGATCCGCCGACCAGCGCAGCGGAGGCGCGCAGTGGCTCGCGCGCCGGGCGTTGTGGGCGTCGAGGATCTGCTGACGTGGCGCCGCGGCCAAGCCCGCATTTGCGCCGAGCACGTCATCTACACCTGGCATACAGCTCGACGCCCCGAACAGGACGTTGCGGAACGCGTCGATGTCGCCAACCCCAGCGGCGCGAGCCAGCGCGTAGTCACTCCAGCACTCAGCCGCGCAGCATGTACCGGGCTCATTCCACGGCATCGTCGACCCACACGTGGGCGCCGACCGCATGCATTCGTCCAGAGAGCCGGCGTCGGTTAGGTAACAGTTGGTGACTGCGAGGGCGCAGCCGTTGAGCGCGACGATCGGGCTCGGAGTCGAGTCGACCACGAGCTGAATGGAAGCACTCCTCCCGAAGATGACATTGCCGTCATCGTCTCGCATCGCGTCTGCCGGCGCTTGGTACTCCGGCACCGGCGGCACCACCACCAGCGGGGGCGAGGCCCAGCCGTCGAAGTTGGCGCTGACGGTGGTGTCGGCGGTGATGGTGCGCGTGCAGGGATTCGACGTGCAGCCGCTGCCGGGGTTCCAGCCGGTGAAGGTCGACGCGGTGTCGGGCGTGACCGTGAACGTGACGACCGCGTTGCGGCCGAAGCGCCCGGTGCAGGTGGCGCCGCAGGTGTATCCGCCGGCGGCCGCCGTCACCGCGACCGTGCCGCCGCCGGGGCCGGTCTTGGCCACCGCCACCGCGTAGTCGCGCGCGGTGAACGTCGCCGTCACGCTCGCCGTCGCCGAGACCGTGCAGGTCGGCGCCGTGCCGGTGCACGCGCCGCTCCAGCCGGCGAAGATCGAGCCGACCGGCTCGATCGCGGTCAGCAGCATCGGCGTGCCGTTGGCCACCAGCTCGGTGCAGTCCGATCCGCCGCCGGTGTTCTGGCAGGTGATGCCGGCGGGCGACGAGGTCACGGTCCCCGTGCCGGTACCGGCCAAGGTCACCGTGACCGGGTGCGCCGGCTCGAACGTCGCCTGGACGCTGCGGGCGGCGGTCATCGCCACCTCGCACGGACCGCTGCCGAGACACGCGCCGGTCCAGCCAGCGAACACCGCGTTGCCGATCGCCACCGGCTGCAGCGTCACGCGGGTGTCGTAGGCGTAGGTCCGCTGGCAGGTGCCGGCACACGTACCCAGATCCGGCAGCGTCGTGACCGAGCCCGAGCCGGTCACCGCGATCGACAAGGTCGGCGTGTACGGCGCGAACGTCGCGACCACCGCTGCGGCCTCAGCCAGCGAGACCACGCACGGCGCGACCGGCGGGGTCCCGGCGCAGGCGCCACCCCAGCCGGTGAAGACCGAGTCGGCGGCGGGGGTCGCGGTCAGGGTCACCGTGCCGGCGCGGATGCCGGTGCAGGTGGGCCCGCAGTCGATGAACGGCAGGCTCGACGGCTCCTGGTAGTCGAGCGCCAGCGCGTAGACGTCGGCGTACGAGGCCTTGACGAGGAGCGAGACCGCGCCCGGCCCGGCTACCACGCAGCGCGGGTTACCGGTGGAGGCGTAGCAGTCGTAGGAGTAGGTCTCGGCTAGCCCGTTGTTGCGGACGTAGACGTTGCCCCAACCGTTCGGGCCGGCGGTCAGCCCGACCTTCAGGCTGCCGCCGGGCGCCACGTCGAAGGTGCCGTAGCGTCGACTCTGGTTCGCGGCGTACGTCGCGCTGTCGGTGAGCGACACCTCGTTCACCGCGGCGACGTCGGAGGTGACCGTGCCGTGGCCGAGCCCGACGAGCGAGACGGCGAGCGCGCGGCCGGGCACGAAGACCGCGGCCACCTCCTTGGCGGCGTCCATCGTCACCTGGCAGGTGGGGCTGGTGCCGCTGCACGCGCCGGTCCACCCGGTGAACGTCGACGCCGCGTCGGCCACCGCGGTCAGCGCCACCGTGCTGCCGGCGGCGTGCGACTGCGTGCACAGCCAGTTCATGCAGAACTCCGCGCCAACCGGCGTCGAGCGCACGACGCCGCCGCCGGTGCCCCGGCGGGCCACGGCCAGGCCATACCTGGACGGCGCGAAGCGGACGCTCACGGACGTGAGCCCGCTGGCGCCGACCGTCACGGTGCAGCGGTTGGCGGTGACGCTGGCGCAGCCGGTCCAGCTGCCAAAGACGCTGCCCGCGGCCGGCGTCGCCGTGAGGGTCACCAGCGTGCCGGGCGCGAAGCCCGCGACACACGTCGAGCTCGGCGACACGAGGTCGCAAGCGAGCCCGGCGGGCAGCGACTCGACCCGGCCGGTCTCGGCGAGGTTGGTCACCCCCACGCCGGTCGAGCCGACGTCGACCCGCATGGGCCCGGACGCGTTGTTGGACGCGTCGCTCTCGGCGGCGCGGTCGGCCCAGTTGGTGCGCGCGAAGTAGTAGTACGTGCCCGCGGTGGCGCTCGCGGTGGTCGCGATCGACCAGACCCCGAGCGCGCGCCACGTCATGCCGAAGGACGGCACCACCACGTCGTCGGCGTTGCCGTGCACCGCGTCGCTCGAGCGGATGACCTCGACCGACGGCGGCGTCGTCCAGGCCAGCAGGTTCACCGCGGGATCGCCCCGGTACCGCACCTGGAAGCTGATCGGGAACGCGGTCGCGGCCAGCGCGGCAGCCGGCGCGGCGGCCGCCTCGACCAGGAAGTCCATCGCGTTGGCGTAGGTCGCGGTCACGCGTTGTGCCTGGTCCATCGCGACGACACACGCGTTGGGATCGGCGCCGGTGCAGGCGCCAGACCAGCCGACGAACTTGGCCCCGATCGCCGGCCGCGCGGTGAGCGCGACCTGGGTCCCAGGCGCGAAGCTCCCCGTGCAGGTGGCGCCGCAGTCGAGCCCGCCGACGCTGGCGGTGACCACACCTGGCACCTCGCCGCGGCGCACGATGGTCAACGGGTACGCGCAGGCGGCGGTGAAGTCGAGCGCGTCGCCGGGCACCGTCACGACCTGCGAGGCTGGCGTGAACGTGCAACCGATCTTGGCCGGGGTGACCGTGTACGTGCCTGCGTCGACGCCGACGAGGTAGTCACCGCCGGCCACGCTGACGCCGCTCTCGGTCGCGGTGGCGCTGGTCGCGGTGACCGCGACGCCCGGCGGCCCGACGTTGCCGCTGATCGTGAACGCCGGCGCCGGGCACGTCGGGACGAAGTCCACCCCGGCGACGCTGACCGCGTCGGCGATCGTCGCGTTCGCGGCGACCGGCGCGAAGCTGCACGTCGGGTGGCTCGGGGTGATGCCCGCGATGTAGTTTCCGTAGCTGGTGTTGGCCCAGACGTCGCCGACGATCTGGTAGTCGCCGTAGGCGTCGGTGGTCGCCGTGAAGTTCTGGTACCAGAGGATGGTTGACGAGCTGACCGTGACACCGCCGCGCCCCGCGTTGCCCGAGATGGTGAACGACGTCTGCGGGAAGTTGACCCACACGAGCTGCGTGCAGTCCTGGGGCGTCATCTCGAGCGGCAGGTTGCCCATCCAGTCGCCGAAGAAGTTCCCGCAGCCGAAAAACGAGGCCCAGTGCGGGGTCCCGGCGTTCGCGCTTGGGGTGCCGCTGAGCGTCACGAGGGACCCGGCCTCGTAGTAGCTGTACGTCGAGAGGCAGTCGTCATTGCAGATCGTGCCGCCGGGATCGGCCGTGACGGTGCCGACGCCGAGGCCGTAGTTGAGGGTGGCCCCTACCAGGCCCCACGGCCGGTGCTTCACCACCCTGAGCGGGACCAGCTCGGCGAACACCGCCGACACCGTCTGGGGCTGCCCCGCCGTGAGCACACACGGGCCGGTGCCCGTGCAGGCGCCAGCCCAGCCGTTGAAGACGTACTTGCCGCTGGTCGGGGTGGCGGTGAGCGTGACGGTGGCGCCCGGGATGAAGTCCGCGGAGCAACCGCCGGTGCCTCCGCTACAGTTGATCGGCGGCGGGCTCGAGGTCACCCGGCCGGTCCCCGATCCACCGACCACCACGGCGATGTTGGGACGGGTCACCGCGGCGAACGTCGCGGTCACGGCGTAGGCTTGGTCGACGGTCACCGCGCACGCGGACGTCCCGCTGCACGCGCCGCTCCAGCCGGTGAACACCGAGCCCTCCGCCGCGATCGCCGCCAGGGTCACGGCCCCCGCGTCCCACGTGCACGGCCCGAAGCTGAAGTCGCACCACGGGCTGCCGTTGGCGGTGACCCACCCGTTGCCCGCGCCAGCCTTGGACGCCACCAACCGCGCCACGGTGGTCGCGGTGAACGTCGCGTAGACCTTCTTGCGGGCGCTCTTGGCGACGATGCACGTCGCGGTGCCCTGACAGGCGCCGGTCCAGCCCGCGAAGATCGATCCGGGCGCGGGGACCGGCGTCAGCGTGACGAACGTGGTGTCGGGGAAGGCGCCGCCGCAGGTGGCGCCGCAGTCGATCCCGGGCGGCGTCGACACCACGGTCCCGACGCCAGTGCCGGCGCGGACCACGGTCAGGCCCGCGGCGAACGCCGCCGTGACGGCCTTGTCCGCGTCCATCACGATCGTGCACGTGCCAAGCCCCGCGCACGCTCCCGACCAGCCGGTGAACGCGGAGCCATCGCTTGGCTGCGCGCGGAGCGTCAAGCTCGTGCCAGACGGATAGGCGCCCCCCGCGGAGATCCCATCGGGATCGAGGACCATGCCGCCCCCCGAGCCCGTGGCAGCGACCGTGAGCAGGTAGGCGCGCGTGAAGGTCGCCGTGACGTTGGCCGACGCGCTCAAGGTCACGGTGCAGCCGTACGGATCGGTGCCGGTGCACGCCCCCGACCAGCCGGTGAAGAGCGCCCCGCCGTCGGCCGTCGCGACCAGGTTCACCACCGTGTTCGCCGCGAACGCGGCGGCGCAGGTGGCGCCGCAGTCGATGCCCGGGATCACATCCGAGGCGACCGTCCCCGTGCCGGTGCCGTCCTTGGCGACGGTGAGCTGCGCCCCCGGCGAGAAGGTCGCGGTCGCCGCCTTCGCGGCGGACATCGTCAGCGTGCACGTGCCGATGCCCGTGCAGCCGCCGGTGCCAGACCAGCCGGCGAACCGCGACCCGGCCGCGGGCGTCGCGGTCAGGGTCACGACCGCGCCGCTGGCGAAAGTCGTGGCGCAGGTCGCGCCGCAGGCGATGCCGGCCGGACTCGACGTCACGGTCCCGCTCCCGGTGCCCGCCTTGGTCACCGTCAACGCGAAGCTCGGGGCGAACGTCGCGGTGACCGACGTCGCGGCGGCCATGGCCACGATGCACGTGCCGGTGCCGGTGCAGCCGCCGGTGCCAGACCAGCCGGCGAACACCGAGCCGGCGGCCGGCGCCGCGGTCAGGGTCACCGACGCGCCGCCGGTGAAGCTGGCGGTGCAGGTCGCGCCACAGTTGATCCCGGCGGGGCTCGACGTCACGGTCCCGGTCCCGGTCCCGGCCTTGGTCACGGTCAGCGCGAAGGTGCCCACCGCGAACGTCGCGGTGACCGCCCTGGCCGCGGCCATCGTCAAGACGCAGGTCGCGGTGCCGGTGCAGCCGCCGGTGCCCGACCACCCCGTGAACGTCGACCCCGCGGCCGGCGTCGCCGTCAGCGTCACCGCCGTCCCGCTCATGAACGACGCCGAACAGCTCGCAGGGCAACTCAACCCCGCCGGCGCGGATGCCACCGTGCCGCCGCCCGCGCCGGCCTTGGTGTACGTGATCGCGAACGCCGCGGTGCTCACCGACGGCACGTTCGACAGCGCCGACGGGTTCGGCACCTCGTCGCTGGCCTTGAGCGCGAAGTAGTACGTCGTGCTCGCGGTCAGCCCGCTCACGCTGATCGTCGTCGCGGTCCCGGCCGCGCCGGGCGTCGGCTCGCCCGCCACCTGCGTCGCCGCCGCCCACGTCGCGTCGGTGATCGGCGCCGTCGCGTAGCGCAGGTCGTAGCTGGTCGCGGTCCCGGTCGCGCCGTCGTCGCCCGGCGCCGTGAACGTCACCGTCGCCGTCGTCGTCGTCGGCGCCGTCACCGCCAGGTTGGTCACCGCCCCCGGCGCGGTGGTGTCGGCCGCGAAGGTCGCGGTGATCGCCCTGGCCGCGGTCATCGTCAAGACGCAGGTCGCGGTGCCGGTGCAGCCGCCGGTGCCCGACCACCCGCTGAACGTCGACCCCGCCGCCGGCGTCGCGGTCAGCGTCACCGCTGTCCCGCTCATGAACGACGCCGAACAGCTCGCCGCGCAGCTCAGGCCCGCCGGCGCCGACGTCACCGTGCCGCCACCCGCGCCCGCCTTGGTGTACGTGACCGCGAACGCCGCGGTGCTCACCGACGGCACGTTCGACAGCGCCGACGGATTCGGCACCTCGTCGCTGGTCCGCAGCGCGAAGTAGTACGTCGTGCTCGCCGTCAACCCGGTCACGCTGATCGTCGTCGCGGTCCCGGCCACGCCGGGTGTCGGCTCGCCCGCCACCTGCGTCGCCGCCGCCCACGTCGCGTCGGTGATCGGCGCCGTCGCGTAGCGCAGATCGTAGCTGGTCGCGGTCCCGGTCGCGCCGTCGTCGCCAGGCGCCGTGAACGTCACCGTCGCCGTCGTCGTCGTCGGCGCCGTCACGGCCAGGTTCGTCACCGCGCCCGGCGCCGTGCTATCGGTGGCCGTGAACGTCGCCGTGACCGCCTTGGCCGCGCTCATCGTCAGCGCACAGGTCCCGGTGCCGACACAGCCGCCGGTCCCCGACCAGCCGGTGAACGTCGACCCCGCCGCCGGCGTCGCCGTCAGCGTCACCGCCGTCCCGCTCATGAACGCGCCTGCGCAGCTCGCCGCGCAAGTCAGCCCCGCCGGGGCCGAGGTCACCGTGCCGCCGCCGGTGCCGGCCAGCGTGTACGTGATCGCGAACGCCGCGGTGCTCACCGACGGCACGTTCGAGAACGCCGACAGGTTCGGCACCTCGTCGTTGGTCCGCAGCGCGAAGTAGTACGTCGTGCTCGCCGTCAGCCCGGTCACGTTGATCGTCGTCGCGGTCCCCGCCGCGCCCGGCGCCGGCTCGCCCGCCACCTGCGTCGCCGCCGCCCACGTCGCGTCGGTGATCGGCGCCGTCGCGTAGCGGAGGTCGTAGCTGGCGGCGGTCCCGGTCGCGCCGTCGTCGCCAGGCGCCGTGAACGTCACCGTCGCCGTCGTCGTCGTCGGCGCCGTCACCGCCAGGTTCGTCACCGCGCCTGGCGCCGTGGCGTCGGCGGCCGTGAACGTCGCCGTGACCGCCTTGGCCGCGCTCATCGTCAGCGCACAGGTCCCGGTGCCGACACAGCCGCCGGTCCCCGACCAGCCGGTGAACGTCGACCCCGCCGCCGGCGTCGCCGTCAGCGTCACCGCCGTCCCGCTCATGAACGCGCCTGCGCAGCTCGCCGCGCAGGTCAGCCCCGCCGGGGCCGAGGTCACCGTGCCGCCGCCGGTGCCGGCCAGCGTGTACGTGATCGCGAACGCCGCGGTGCTCACCGACGGCACGTTCGAGAACGCCGACAGGTTCGGCACCTCGTCGTTGGTCCGCAGCGCGAAGTAGTACGTCGTGCTCGCCGTCAGCCCGGTCACGTTGATCGTCGTCGCGGTCCCCGCCGCGCCCGGCACCGGCTCGCCCGCCACCTGCGTCGCCGCCGCCCACGTCGCGTCGGTGATCGGCGCCGTCGCGTAGCGCAGGTCGTAGCTGGTCGCGGTCCCGGTCGCGCCGTCGTCGCCAGGCGCCGTGAACGTCACCGTCGCCGTCGTCGTCGTCGGCGCCGTCACCGCCAGGTTTGTCACCGCGCCCGGCGCCGTGGTGTCGCCGGCCAGCGTGAACGCCGCCGTCACCGCCTTCGCCGCGGTCATCGTCAGCGCGCAGGTCCCGGTGCCGGTGCAGCCGCCCGTCCCCGACCACCCCGTGAACGTCGACCCCGCCGCCGGCGTCGCCGTCAGCGTCACCGCCGTCCCGCTCGCGAACGTCGCCGCACAACCCGTGGGCAGGCTCAGCGCCAGATCGAACACCAGGTCGCTGGTCGTGGGATCGACCTGGTGGACCTCGACGGCCAGCGTGTTCACGCCCGCCACCAGCAGCCCCTGCTGCGAGGTCCAGTCGAACGCCTCGTAGACCCCCACCGGCTCGTGATCCAGCGCCAGCGACGCCGCGGTCACCGTCCCGCCGGGCATCGAGCTGCTGCGCGCCACCTCGACCCCGTTCAGGTAGACCACGAAGCCGTCGTCGTACAGCACCTCGCCGAGCATCCTCGTCACGACCGCCGGATCCGCGACGGTGAACTGCTTGCGGAAGTACGTCGTGATGTACTTGCTCGCGCTGTTCGGCCCGAAGCCGACCGTCGTCACCACGTACGTCTCGCCGTACCCCAGCGGGCCCGGCCCGCTCGCCCACGCCCCATCGTCGTACGTCCCGCTCCGCCACGCCGTCCCCAGGTCCACGCCGACGTCGCGGTACCGCCAGCTCGCGCCCCGCCCGACCCCCTCTGGTGCCGGCGTCGCGCAGCTCAGCCCCGCAGGCGCCGACGTCACCGTCCCCGCGCCGGTCCCCGCGCGCGTGTACGTCAACGCGAACCCCGATCCAGGCGTCGTCGCGGACGGTACGTTCGACAGCGCCGAGAGGTTCGGCACCTCGTCGCTGGTCTTCAGCGCGAAGTAGTACGTCGTGCTCGCCGTCAGCCCGCTCACGCTGATCGTCGTCGCCGTCCCGGCCACGCCGGGCGTCGGCTCACCCGCCACCTGCGTCGCCGCCGCCCACGTCGCGTCGGTGATCGGCGCCGTCGCGTAGCGCAGGTCGTAGCTGGTCGCGGTCCCGGTCGCGCCGTCGTCGCCAGGCGCCGTGAACGTCACCGTCGCCGTCGTCGTCGTCGCCGCCGTCGCCGCCAGGTTCGTCACCGCGCCTGGCGCCGTGGCGTCGCCCGACGTGAACGTCGCGGTCACCAGCCGGTTGGCGGTCATCGTCAACGCGCAGGTCCCGGCGCCGGTGCAGCCGCCGGTCCCCGACCAGCCGACGAACGTCGCCCCCGCGGCCGGGGTCGCGGTGAGCGTCACCACCGTGCCACTCATGAACGCGCCGGCGCAGCTCGCGGTGCAACTCACCCCCGCCGGCACCGACGTCACCGTCCCGCCGCCGGTGCCGGCGAGCGTGTACGTGATCGTGAAGACCGACGTGCTCGCCGTCGCCGCGTTCGACAGCGCCGCGGCGTTGCTGGCCTCGTCGATCGCCTTGACCGCGAAGTAGTAGGTCGTGCTGGGAGTCAGCCCGGTCACGCTGATCGTCGTCGCGGTCCCCGCCACGCCCGGCGTCGGCTCACCGGTCACCTGGGTCGCGGCCGCCCACGTCGCGTCGGTGATCGGCACCGTCGCGTAGCGCAGATCGTAGCTGGTCGCGGTCCCGGTCGCGCCGTCGTCGCCCGGCGCGGTGAACGTCACCGTCGCTGTCGTCGTCGTCGGCGCGGTCGCCGCCAGGTTGGTCACCGGGGCCGGCGCCGTCGAATCGGTGACCGCGAACGTCGCCGTCACCGCCCTGGCCGCGGTCATCGACAGCGCGCAGGCCGCGGTGCCGACACAGCCGCCGGTCCCCGACCAGCCGGTGAACGTCGACCCCGCCGCCGGCGTCGCGGTCAGCGTCACCGCCGTCCCGCTCATGAACGACGCCGAACAACTCGCCGCGCACGTGAGCCCGGCTGGCGCTGACGTCACCGTGCCGCCACCGGCGCCCGCCTTGGTGTACGTGATCGCGAACGCCGCGGTGCTCACCGACGGCACGTTCGACAGCGCCGACAGGTTCGGCACCTCGTCACTGGTCTTCAACGCGAAGTAGTACGTCGTGCTCGCCGTCAGCCCGGTCACGCTGATCGTCGTCGCGGTCCCGGCCACGCCCGGTGTCGGCTCACCGGCGACCTGCGTCGCCGCCGCCCACGTCGCGTCGGTGATCGGCGCCGTCGCGTAGCGCAGGTCGTAGCTGGCCGCGACCCCGGTCGCGCCGTCGTCACCGGGCGCGGCGAACGTCACCGTGGCCGTCGTCGTCGTCGGCGCCGTCACCGCCAGGTTGGTCACCGCGCCCGGCGCCGTGCTGTCGGTGGCGGTGAACGTCGCCGTGACCGCCTTGGCGGCCGTCATCGCCACCGCGCAGGTCCCGGTGCCGGTGCAGCCGCCGGTCCCCGACCACCCGGTGAACGTCGACCCCGCCGCCGGCGTCGCCGTCAGCGTCACCGCCGTCCCGCTCATGAACGACGCCGAACAGCTCGCGGTACACGTCAGGCCCGCCGGCGCCGACGTCACCGTCCCGCCGCCCGCGCCCGCCTTGGTGTACGTGATCGCGAACGCCGCGGTGCTCACCGACGGCACGTTCGACAGCGCCGAGAGGTTCGGCACCTCGTCGCGGGTCTTCAGCGCGAAGTAGTACGTCGTGCTCGCGGTCAGCCCGGTCACGCTGATCGTCGTCGCGGTCCCCGCCACGCCCGGCGCCGGCTCGCCGGCGACCTGCGTGGCCGTCGCCCAGGTCGCCTCGGTGATCGTCGCCGTCGCGTAGCGCAGGTCGAAGCTCGTCGCGGTCCCGGTCGCGCCGTCGTCGCCAGGCGCCGTGAACGTCACCGTCGCCGTCGTCGTCGTCGGCGCCGTCACCGCCAGGTTGGCCACCGCGGCTGGTGCCGTCGTGTCGGCCACGAAGGTCGCCGTGGCCGCCTTGGCCGCAGTCATCGTCAAGACACAGGTCGCGGTGCCGGTGCAGCCGCCGGTCCCCGACCATCCCGTGAATGTCGCCCCCGCCGCCGGCGTCGCCGTCAACGTCACCGCCGTCCCGCTCATGAACGACGCCGAGCAGCTCGCGGTACAGGTCAGGCCCGCCGGGGCCGAGGTCACCGTGCCGCCGCCGGTGCCCGCCTTGGTGTACGTGATCGCGAACGCCGCGGTGCTCACCGATGGCACGTTCGACAGCGCCGACAGGTTCGGCACCTCGTCGCGGGTCTTCAGCGCGAAGTAGTACGTCGTGCTCGCCGTCAGCCCGGTCACGCTGATCGTCGTCGCGGTCCCCGCCGCGCCCGGCGCCGGCTCACCGGTCACCTGGGTCGCGGTCGCCCACGTCGCGTCGGTGATCGCCGTGGTCGCGTAGCGCAGGTCGTAGCTGGTCGCGGTCCCGGTCGCGCCGTCGTCGCCAGGCGCCGTGAACGTCACCGTCGCCGTCGTCGTCGTCGGCGCCGTCACCGCCAGGTTCGTCACCGCGCCCGGCGCCGTGGGGTCGCCGGCGCTGGCTGCGAACGTGGCCCTGACCGTCCCGGCTGCGCCGACCCCCACGGGGCAGGTGACCGGCGCACCCGTGCAGCGGTAGACGCCATCCGCGATGCCCGACCAGCCCGTGAAGACCGAGCCCGCCGCCGGGGTCGCGGTGAGGGTGATGATCGTGCCCTTCGAGAACGACGCCGCGCAGGTGCCGCTGGTCCCGGTGCAGTTGATCCCCACCGGGCTCGAGGTCACGGTCCCGGTCCCGGTCCCGGCCTTGGTATACGTCAGCACGTTGCGGGTGTTGCTCGCCATGCTCGACAACGGCGACAGCAGGCCGGCCTCGTCCTTCGCCACCATCGCGAAGTAGTAGGTGGTGCCGGCGGTGAGGCCGACGACGTTGATCGTCTGGGTCGTGCCGGCCGCCGTCGGCGTCGGCTCGCCGCTGACCAGGGTGCCCGTGGACCAATTCCAGCTCTCGAGCTCCTCGGTCGAGTACCGCAGGTCGTAGCTGGCCGCGGTGCCGACCGTCCCATCGTCGCCCGGCGCGGTGAACGTGACCGCGGCCGTGGTCGACGTGGGCTGGGTGACCAGCAGGTTCGTGGCTGCGCTCGGCGGCGTCACGTCGCCGGTCGCCGAAAAGGTGGCGGTGACCGCCTTGGCCGCGGTCATGGATAGGACGCAGCTCCCGGTCCCGCTACAGGCGCCAGACCAGCCGACGAAGGTGTTGGGCGGGAATGCCGTGGCGTAGAGCGTCACCGCCTGGTTGGCGAGGTACGTCGCGGCGCAGTCGTCATCGGTCGAGCCGTCGGCGGCGATGCCGCAGTCGATCCACGGGGCGACGCTGTTGGTGACCATGCCACCGCCGACGCGGGTCACCGTGAGCACCGGCTCCGGGGCCGCCAGGCCGATGTAGTCGATGCGGACCGCGTGCGACCGGTGCGGCGCGGTGCTCCGCACGCGGACGCAGACGACGCTGCTCGGGTTGGCGATCGCGGTCCGGCAGGTCGTCGACGCGTCGTTGCCGATCGCGCAGGCGCCGTCGAACGGCTGGAACGTGCCGCAGGTCGCCGCCGCGCCGGTCCCCGTCGCCATCGCCCACTCCAGCGGGTAGCGCGTGCCGCCCCAGGTCTGGGTCTTCGAGCCAACCACCTTGAGCTGGGCGGAGGTGAGCCCGGTGACGGCGGTGATCTTCCAGGTGTGGTCGATCGTGTAGGGGCTGGCCGCCGTCGAGGACAGCTGCTCGTAGGTCGAGCCGATCGTCTGGGTGCTTGCGAAGGTGCCGCTGGCGATCGTCCCGTTGGTCGGCGGTGACGTCTCCCAGGTCGCGACGAACGCGCCGCTGGCGTTCTGAAGCGCCTGCACGCCCACCGAGGTCTCGCTGGTATCGTCCGCGTCATCGCCGCGACACGCGACGGCACCGATCAGGCTCGCCACCACCAGGAACTCAGCCAACGAGCGTGTCGGTTCGCGCATGAAACCCTCTTGAGGCGCTGCGCCGCGCCGCTGTCTGGCGGCTCAGCGCAATGCGTCGAATGTGTGCTTGTCAGGCCATGGACCGATCGCGCGCAGCAGATCGCGCAGATGGGTCCCTTCCCACCTGTCGTGACCGTTCGCACCCCGAGCGCGCGACCAGCGTGTCCTGACAGACCACCGATAACACGCCGCTACCTGTCACCGATCTGTCTTCTTGCGCGCTGGCTCCCGGTTGTCATCGCGCGGTCATTGCATCGCACCGACACGCAGCGCCGCCTCGCCCAGCGACGGGTACCCCTGGGGGAACGACGTCCCGCGAGGCCGCCGGGAGTTGGTATCCTGACGGCCGGGACCTCGCTGAATGACGTCGGCCTCCTCTGACCAGATCACGGCGCCGCTCACCGGGGTGGCGTCCGGGTCGGCGTCGGGATCGCCGCCCGCGTGGCGCCCCGGCACGCGCGTCGGCCGGTTCGTCGTCCTCGAGGAGCTCGGCGGGGGCGGCATGGGGCTGGTGCTCGCCGCCTACGACCGCCTGCTGGATCGGCGCGTCGCCATCAAGGTCCTGCAACCGGCGATCTCGGCGGGCGACTCCGCCGTCGACGCGCGGCAGCGCCTCGTCAACGAGGCGCAGCTCGTCGCCAAGCTCAACCACCCCAACATCATCACGGTGTACGAGGCCGGCGTGAGCGGCGACGAGGTCTACCTCGCGATGGAGTTCGTCGAGGGACCGACGCTGGGTGAGTGGCTGAAGACGCCGCGCCGCACGGCCGAGATCCTGGGCGTGTTCGCCGCCGCCGGTCGGGCGCTCCACGCCGCCCACGTCGCCGGGATCGTCCACCGTGACTTCAAGCCCGAGAACGTGATCGTCGCCACCGACACCCGCGGCGTGCGGGTGATCGACTTTGGCATCGCCGCGGCGTGCCAACCCGTCGTGACCAACATGCCGGCGCCGCGGTCGCCGTCATCCGACGACGCCGCCGCCAGCGACGCCGGCGGTCTCGTCGGCGCCGGCACGCCCGCGTACATGGCCCCGGAGCAGCACACCGACGCGCAGGTCGACGCGACCGCCGATCAGTTCGCGTACGGCGTGGCGCTCTACGAGGCGCTGCACGGCCTGCGGCCGTTCCGACGCACCGAGCGCCGCGCGATCACGGCGGCGCTGGACCGCGGCCTCCCCACCGGCGACCGCGCGCTGTCGCGCCCGCAACGGCAGGCGGTGGCGCGGATGATCGCCCTCGAGCCGGCCGACCGCTTCCCGACGATGGCGCTGGCGGTGCGCGCGCTCGAGCGCGGCCGCCGCGGCTGGCGATGGCCGGTCGCGCTGGCGGCCGGCCTCGCCGCGGGCGTCCTCGGCGGACAGGCGCTCGCGCGGAGCCGTCACGCCGGCCCGCCCGATTGCGCGCGGGTCGCGACCGATCGGGCGACGCTGGCGTGGTCGCCCGCGCACGCCGCGCAGGTCGCGACGCAGTTCGCCGCCACCCGCCGGCCGCAGGCCGCCGGCGCCGCGCACGTCGCCAGCGCCGGACTCGATGACTACCACCGCCGGTGGGTGAACCTGGCGACCGACGCGTGCACGGCGAACCGCGCACCGACGCCGCCGCCCGCCGACCTCACGCTGCGCCGCGCCGCCTGCCTCGACGGGCGCCTCGACGCGCTGCGCACGCTGGGCGCGCTGCTGGCCGGCGCGCCCCGCGGCGAGCTCGTCGACAACGTCGAGGCGATGCTCGACGGGTTGCCCACGCTCGCCGACTGCAGCGACGCCGCGAGCCTCTCGAGCAGCCCGATCCCGCCGGCCGCCACGCGCGTCGCGATCGCCGCGCTCGCGCAACGCGTCGACGCGGCGCGCAACCTGGTCGAGGCCGGCCTCTACGACGAGGCCGACGCCGCGCTCACGGCGCTCGGCCCCGAGGTCGATGCCGCCGCCTGGTCGCCGCTGCGGATCGAGCTGCTGATCGCGCGCGGCGCGCTGGCGAAGCGACGGATGGAGCCTGACAGTGGCCTGCTGGTCGAGGCGGCCGAGGCAGCCACCGCGCTCAACCTCCAGCGGACGGCGGCGCGGGCCTGGAACCTGGCCCTCGAGCACGCCGGCGAGACGTTGGCGCCGACCGATCTGCTCGCCGCGATCGCGCGCGCGACCGCCGCGGCGACCAGCGATCCCGTGGCCCAGGCGGCCGTCGAGGTCGCCCAGGGGCGCGCCGCGAACGCGCTGACGCGCGCCGGCGTCGCGCCGCCGCTGTGCCGCGCCGCGCTGGCACGCCTGGATGCCGCGAACGCGCCGCCCGGGCTCGAGCGCGCGGCGCGGATGTGCGTCGCCCAGGGGCTCTTTCTCGAGCAGAAGTTCGAGGAGGCGCGCCCCATGCTCGAGCAGGTCGTGGCGGAGGTCACCGCGCAGTACGGCCCCCAGGCGCCGCAGCTCATCCAGGCGTACGACGCGCTCGCGATCATCGCGGCGCAACTGGGCGACCGGCCGGCCGGGCTCCGCCTGGCCGAGCGCGCGCTGGCGATCGCCGAGGCGATCTACGGACCCGACCACCTCGCGGCCGTCGACCCGCTCGCCAAGATCGCCCAGCTCACGGACGATCGGGAGCGCGCGATGGCGACCTCGCGTCGCGCCCTGACCCTCGCCGACGCGCCGACCGCGGGCCGCCGCGGCCACCTGGCCGCCAGCCAGATCTACCTGAAGCTGGCGATGCGCGAATACGGTCGCGGCATGGCCATGGATCGCCCGGCGCTGCGCGACCACCTCGACCGCGCGATCACCGCCGCGCGCGCGGCCGACGACTCCCCGCGGTCGTGGCCCCTCGCCGCGGCCCTGCTCGACTACGGCCAGTACGAGGTGGCGTGGGATCTCGACGCGGGCATCGCCAAGCTGGCCCAGGCGCAGTCGATCATGGAGCTGCGCGGCGACCCCAACGCGTGGATGCCGCACGCCTCGCAGCTGATCGCGCTCGTCGACGCCGACCGCCTGGACCAGGTGCTGCCCGAGCTGATCGCGTTCCTCGATCCCGCGCCCGCGGGGCTGCCCCCGGTGACCCGCGCCTGGCTCGAGCTGACGGTCGCGCGCGGGCTCGTCGCCCACCGCCGCCCCGGCGCCACCACCTGGGCCGACCGCGCCCTCGCGACCGCGGTGGCCGCCGGGCCGGAGGGCGCGGGCATGCGCGCCGAGATCGAGGCCTGGCGCGCGGCCCACCCGGATCGCTGAGCGACGCCGGCCCCGAGGGCCCGGCGCGCGCCGCTTGCCACCGCGGCCGATCGCTACATAGACTCGCGTGCGAATGGGGTGGCCATGACGACGCGCTCGACCCGCGCCGGGGTGATCCCCACCGCGACGATCAGCCCCGGCCGCACCGCGCCCGAGCTGCTCGCCTTCACGCCCCAGGGCGTGGTCCGCGCCCCGTTCGCGCCCGGCGCGGCGGTCGTGATCGGCCGCAGCACGACCAGCGATCTCGTCGTCGATGCGCCGTCGGTGTCGCGGCAGCACGCGCGGTTCGAGTGTGGGGCGCGGCCGACCGTCACCGATCTCGGTTCGCGCAATGGCACCTTCGTGCGCGGCGCGCGGATCGCGGCGGCGATCGTGACCGAGTTCGGCGCCGGCGATCCAGTCCGGATCGGTGACGTGCCGGTCTATCTCTCGGGCGCGACCGCCACCGGCGTGACGCTCACCGTCACCGCGGCGTGCGACTGGTTCCGCGTCGGTCCCGCCGAGCCGGTCAGCCTGGCCCGGCGCCGGCTGCTGGCCCGCGTGCTGGCCGGGTTGGTCGAGGCGCGGCAGCAGACGCCGGCGGTGCCGGTCACGCCCCAGCGGCTCCGCGAGCTCGGCTGGCCGGGCGAGCGGATGTTCGCCGCCTCGGGCGCCAACCGCGTCTACCTGGCGGTCGGCCGGCTGCGGCGCCTGGGGCTCGAGGAGATCATCGCCAGCGATGGCGACGGGTACCTGATCCCGGTCGCGATCGACCTCGAGGTGGTGACCGCGCCGCGGTGAGCGCGGGGGCGCCCGCGCGCACCCGGACGACGATGACAGGGCCATGACAGGCGCCGCCGTGGTGAGGTGAACCAATGTTGCTCGCCCCGCTCGCACCTCCCCCCGTGCTCCGCGCTGACGACATGGCCGCGTCGGAGGGCCGCTACGACGTGCTCCAGTACCTGGCGACGGGGGGCATGGCCGAGCTGTTCCTGGCGCGGCGGGTCACCGACGACGCCGACGAGCTGTGCGTCGTCAAGCGGATCCAGCGGCGCTACGCGACCGACCGCCACTACGTCGCGATGTTCCTCGACGAGGCGCGCGCGGCGTCGACGCTCGACCACCCGAACCTGGTCCGCGTGCTCGACGTCGGCCGCATGCACGGCCGCTACTACTACGCGATGGAGTACGTGGAGGGCGTGACGGTGGTCGACCTCCTGCTCGGCGCCGCGCGTGGGCGCCTCGCGTTGCGGGCGGCGGACGCGGTGTCGATCATCGCCGCGGCCGCGGCGGGCCTCCACGCCGCGCACGAGGCCTGCGACGCCCGCGGCCGCCCGCTCGCGCTGGTCCACCGCGACGTCTCACCGAGCAACCTGCTGCTGCGCACCGACGGCGTGGTCAAGGTGATCGACTTCGGGATCGCCACCGCCGACGGTCGGATGACCCGGACCGCGCCGGGCGTGATCAAGGGCAAGGCGTCGTACCTGTCGCCCGAGCAGTGCCAGGGCCAGCCGGTCGACCGCCGGAGCGACGTGTTCTCGCTGGGCGTCGTCGCGTGGGAGATGCTGACCGGCCGCCGCTTGTTCTCGGCCAGGTCCGAGTACGGCGCGATGGCCGAGATCGTCGGCGGCGCGGTGCCGGTACCGTCCAGCGTCGCCGACGTGCCGGCCGCGCTCGACGCGCCGCTCCTCCGGGCCTTGACCCTCGATCGGCGCGACCGCTACCCGACCGCGGCGGCGTTCGCGCAGGCGCTGGTGTGCGCGGCGGCCGCGCACGGGGGGTGCGCCGACGAGCCGACGCTCGCGACGATGGCGACGCGCGCGCGCACGGCCGACGGGACGGCCCCGGAGCGCCCGGCCAGGCGCCGCCCTCGGCCGCTGACCCTCGACGACGCGCTGGCCAGCCTCGACGCCGAGCGCCACTGAGTTTCAGGGGGCTCGTCGCCGAGCCCCCCTCGGCGGGGTCATGCCCCCGCCGAGCCTCCCCCCGCGACGCGAGACTCCCGGCGCGCCGACCGGTGCTCGTCCGAAACACTGACAAGCGCTGAGCGCCAGGGGCTCGTCGCCCGGTCGCCGCGGCTCCCACCCCGGCCCACCTGCCGGGTAGCGTCGGGGCAGCGAGCCGGCCACCGGCTTGTCGGCCCACGCGCGGCAGGCCTACGATGGTCGCTGATGGCTGGGCCCGCACCAGCGACGGCGACCTCGGGCGGGCCTGGCGGCGAGCCGACCGCCGCGACCGCGCCGCTCGCGAGCCCGACACACACCCCCGACGCAGAGCCGGTGACGCCCTGGCACCCCGGCATGCGCTTCGGGCGCTTCACGGTGCTCGACCACCTCGGCACCGGCGGCATGGGGACGGTGCTCGCGGCGTACGACGGCGTGCTCGATCGCCGGATCGCGCTCAAGCTGCTGCGACCAGCGGTGGACGCGGATCAGGTCGGCGAGGCCAACGCCCGCCTGCTGCGCGAGGCCCAGGCGCTGGCGCGCGTCATCCATCCCAACATCGTGACGATCCACGAGGCCGGCGTGATCGCCGACGCCGTCTACCTCGCGATGGAGTTCGTCGATGGGGTCACCCTCCGCGCGTGGCTGCGGACGGAGCGCACCCAGGCCGAGCTGCTGTCGGTGTTCGCGACCGCCGCGCGCGCGTTGCATGGCGCGCACCAGGCCGGCGTGGTGCACCGCGACTTCAAGCCGGACAACGTCATGATCAGCGCCGACGCGCGCGGCGTCCGCGTGCTCGATTTCGGGATCAGCACGATGGACCGCGACGACGGCCGGCTCGCCGCGGGCACGCCGGGCTACATGGCGCCGGAGCAGCACCGGGGGAGCGGCGTCGATCACCGCGCCGATCAGTTCGCGCTCGGGGTCGCGCTGTTCGAGGCGCTGCACCAGCGGCGGCCGTTCACCGCGACGACCGAGGCGGCGGTGGCCGCGACCCACCGCGCGGGGCTGCCGCGCTCGGCACCCGAGCCGCGGTGGCTGCGGCGCGCGCTCGAGCGGATGCTCGCGCCCCGGCCCGACGATCGGTTCGCGTCGATGGCCGACGTCGTCGCGGCGCTCGACCTGGGACGAACCCGGACGCGGCGCTTCGCGATCGCGGGCGTCGCGGCGGCCACGCTGGCCCTTGGCGGCGTCGCGGTGGCCGCGACCCGCGGCGCGACCTCACCGCAAGGCCCGAGTTGCGCGGCGCAGGCACGGGCGCGCGTCGAGGCGACCTGGTCGGCCGCGCATCACGATCTCGCCGCGCGGTTCGCCCGCAGCCAGCGCACGTACGCGGCGGCCATGGCCCAGGAGGCCGAGGCGTCGCTCGACCGCTACGCCGCACGCTGGCTGGCCCTCGCCACCGACGCCTGCCGGGTCGACCGCCACCCCGACGCCGCCACCGCCGCGCTGGCCACCCACCGCGCCGCCTGCCTGGACGGGCGCCTCGAGCGGCTGCGGGTCGTGACGGCGACGCTGCGCGACGACGCGCGCGTCGAGGTGGTCGATCACGCGCAGGAGATCGTCGCGAGCCTCGGCGACCTCGCCGACTGCACCGGCGCCGTGTCCGACGCGCCGCCGCCCGAGCTGGCGGCGCCGATCCGTGACGCCGAGCGCCAGCTCGCGCAGGCCACCGCGTGGATCAGCGCCGGGCTGCCGCGCGACGCCGCCGCCGCCCTCGCGTCGCTCCACCCCAAGGCGGACGCGATCGCCTGGCCGCCGCTGCAGGTCGAGTTGAAGCTCGCGGACGCCGAGCTGCGCCATCTCACGCTCGCACCCTGGGATCCCGACATCCTCGCCGCCGCCGAGATGGCGACGGCGGCCGGGCACGATCGCCTCGCGGCGCGCGCCTGGGCCCTGGCGCTGCACATCGCCGGGACGACCAACCAGCCCCTCGACGCCCTGGCCGCTGCCGCCCGCGCCACCGCCGCGGCGACGCGAGACCCGGCCCTGATCGCCCAGACTCAGCTCGCCTACGCCCGGGCGCTTAACCACAGCCAACGCGCCGGCGAGGCGCTCGCGCTCTGCGAAGCAGCCCTGGCCGACGCCGAGCGACGCCCCGGCGCGACCGCCAGCGAGCTGCGCGGCGCGCGCGAATGCGTCATCGAAGCCAGGTACCTGCGCGGCGACGACGAGACCGCGCTGGCCCCGCCGCTCGACGCGGCGATCGCGGCGACGTCGCGGGCGATCGGCCCCGACTATCCGGGGCTCGCGCAGCTCTACAACCTGCGCGCGTCGATCACGGCCGACCCCATCGCCGCGCGTCCGTACGCGGAACGCGCGCTGGCGATCACCGAGCAGGCCTACGGTCCGACGCACCTCACCAACGTCGGCGCGCTGCTCGCGCTCGCCGAGCGCGAAGCCGACCCAGCGATCGCGCGCGGACACCTGGCGCGCGCGGCAGCGATCACCGACGCCCCCGGCCCGGACCAGCGCGCCGCGACCGTCGAGGGCGTCAACGTGCACCTGGCGCTCGCGAGCCTCACCGCCGCCGACGCGGACAGCTCGACCGCACCACCGGCGCTGATCACCGAGTTCGAGCGAGCCCTGGAGCGCGCGCGGCGCAGCGGCAACACCGGCTTGATCGCGCAGGTCTTGTTCATCTACGGTGGGTACGAAGCCGATTGGGATGTGAGAGCCGGCGTCGCCAAGCTGCGACAAGCCGAGATGCTGATGCTGGAACGTCGCGATCCGCGCGCCTGGATGGCACGCCACGCGGCGCTCGTCGCGCTCGCCGACCACGGCGCCTGGGCTCAGGCGATCCCGCTGCTCGCGGTCGAGGTCGAGCGCGAGGACGAGGAGATCCCCGCGATCGCCATGGCGAAGCTCGAGTTCGCCCTCGCCCGCGGCCTCGCGATCACCCGCGCCGCGGGGGCGACCGCGCGGGCCGACCACGCGCTCGCCCGCCTCCGCGACGCGACCGACGCCAGCGCGGTCGTCGTGACTGTCGCCGAGCTGCGCGCGGAGATCGAGGCGTGGCGCGCGGGCCACGCGCGCTGACCGCTACGGCGCGTCGGGCGTCAGCTCGCGGCCGCACACCGCGAGCTGGTAGCTGGCGGGCAGCGCGGCCGAGCGGGTCGAGCCGCCGATCCACACCCAGTACAAGGTCGCCGGCTTGACCGACGTGACGACCAGCTCGCCGGCGACAGTGGCGGTCGGCACGCCGAGCGGCTCGTCGGGGTGCTCGGCCTCGAACACCAGCACGTCGAGATCGGCGGCGCTGGCCCAGCCGGCGCGCAGCTCGAGGAAGTTGGTGGTCTGGCCGGTGTAGACCGCGAACGCGTCGCGATCGTGGTAGTCGTCGCCCGCCGGCGCGACGTCGGCCGAGGTCCCGGCCAGCACCACGCGGCCCACCGACGACACCGCCCGCTGGGTGTCCTCGGGCCGATCGCTGGTCGACGGCGTCGCGCTGGTGACCAGCGGCGCCCCGCGCACCTGCACCATGTCGTTGGCGCGGTGGCCGGCGGCGCTCTCGTCGGCCTCGCGGTAGTCGGGGTTGACGGTGGCCAGCGGGCAGCGGGCCGTGGGATCGTCGGGCGCGATCACCAGGCGGTACGGGATCGCCCCGGCGCTGTTGCCCAGCGCGGTCACCGACAGCTCGTGCGCGCCGGCCGGGAGCTGCACGATCGCCACGCCGAGCCCGCCGATCACCCGCGCGCCGATCGCCGCGCCGGTGGCGGTGGTGATCGCGAGCTGCAGGCGCTCGAGCCCGGCCGAGCCGGGCGCGCTGAGCCGCACCACCACCGCGGCCGGCGTGACCAACGTCACCGCGAAGCGATCGCGATCGAGCGCGCCGCCCGCGCCGGCGTGATCGACGTCGACCTGGCCACAGATCGGGCGGGCCACGCCGCCCACCACCAGGCCGGTCGGCTCGGCGGCGTCGCCGTTCTCGGCGTCGAGCCGCTCGCGGTAGCAATCGTCGACGGGGGCGTCGGAGACGCCGGCGTCACCCGGCGGCGCGCCGTCGATCGGCGAGGTGCCGCCGTCGTCGCCGCCACAGGCAGCGAGCAGCAGAAGCACGGACAGGGCTCGGCCGGGACGCATCGCTCGATCTCGCAAGCTACAGCCTGGGGGCAGAGGTGTCCAGCCGCGCCCCGACGCGCGCGATCGAGCGCACACCGCTATACTGCGCGGATACATGCGCGCCACGATCTCGCTCGCGCTGCTGCTGCTCGCCGCCGCCGCCCCCGCGATCCGGGCCGAGCCGCTGGAGCTCGGCGGGTTCTTCGGTCCGCGCCGGTTCGCCGATGACGTCGTGCTCGGCGCCGACGGCCAGGGCCGCACCTCGCTGGGCGGCTCGGTGGTGCTGGGCCCGCGGGTGGCGCGGCCGCTGCTGAGCTGGCTGGTGCCCGAGCTCGAGCTGGCGCTGTCGCCGACCACCACCGACCAGTACGACGTCAGCGTGTTCTGGCTGGAGCCGCGCGCGCTGGTGCGGCTCGAGCTGCGCCCGGGCGCGCGGGTGCGTCCGTTCGTCGCGGTCGGCGCCGGCATGGCCACCGCGCTGTCGAGCAAGCGCGCGATCTACGACAGCGGCATCACCGTCGACGGGTTCGGCGCGCTCGGCGTCGGCTGGAACCCGGGCCGCGGCCTCGCGGTGCGGCTCGACCTGCGGGTCGGGGTGCTGCCGACCCGGGCCGACGCGGCGCGGCCGGTCACCGTCGAGGGCGAGGTGCTGCTCGGGATCCAGGTGCCGCTGGGCCGCCGCGCCGCCGCCGGCGACGCCGCGCCGCGGGCGTTGCCCGCCGAGGTGGACCGCGACGGCGACGGCTACGCCGACGGCGGCGACGCCTGCCCCGACCGCGCCGAGGACCACGACGGCTTCGAGGACAAGGACGGCTGCCCCGACATCGACAACGACCTCGATCACGTCCTCGACATCTCGGACAAGTGCGCGTCGGTGGCCGAGGCCTACAACGGCTTCGACGACGACGACGGCTGCCCCGACACCGTGCCGCCGGCGGTCGACGCCGTGGTCGGCGTGGTCGAGGGCCTGCTCTACCGCGAGGGCGACACCGAGGTCCGCGCGATCGCCAAGGACGGGCTCGACAAGCTGGCCACCGCGCTGGTGCAACACCCGTCGGTGCGGATCACGCTGGTCGGCCACACCGACGATCGCGAGGCGACGCCGGAGCCGGCCGCCGAGCCGCCGCCCGACGGCGCCGAGCCGCCGCCGCCCGATCTCGAGGCGCTGTCGCAGGAGCTGGGGCGCGCCCGCGCCACCGCGGTGCGCGCGGCGCTGATCGAGCGCGGCATCGCCCGCGGACGGATCTTGATCGACAGCGTCGGCGCCGCCGAGCCGGTGTCCGACAACGACACGCCGCGCGGTCGGCTGCGCAACCGCCGCGTCGAGGTCCGCCTCTACGTCCCCAAGCGCGGCACGTGATCACTTGCCGTCAGCGCGTGTGAGCGCTTCGGTCGAGCACCGGTCCACGCGCCAGGCGTCTCGCGTCTTGGGAGGGGGCCCCGTCGGGGCATGACCCGACGGGGGAGGGCGTGGCGACACGCCCTCGTAGGAGCGTCAGCTCGCGCTGACGTACTCGCACTCGATCAGCAGGTACAGGAGGCGCAGGAAGTTGGTGCGCGCGTCGGCCGAGCGCACCCGGGCCAGCACGTCGCCGACGGTGGTGTTGGCGGCCAGCGCGTGGACCCGGGCCGGCGCCTCGCCGAGCCCGAAGTCGGGCAAGGTCGCGGCCGGGCGCGCCGGGCTCAGCCGATCGCGCTCGTGGGCCGCGGCCCAGTCGTCGACGAACGCCACGTCGAGCGCGGTGGCGCCGGCGCCGAGGATGCGGAAGCCGTCGAGGTGCAGCGGCTTGACCTGGAACGGGTTGGCGCGCCCGGCGTACCAGCGGTAGCGGCCCTTGGGCCAGGTGCAGACGTCGATCAGCTTGGCGCTGACCTGCTGCGACAGCAGGCGGTAGGCGTCGATCGCGCGCACCAGGCCCAGCCCGACCAGCGTGTCGGCCAGTCGGCCGCCGAAGTGCGGCATCACCGACACCGCGCGCGCCAGCGCCTGCGGCGTCAGCGCGCCCTGCGCCACCAGGAAGTCGCCGAAGCGCTCGCTGGTCACGTTCGACGAGACGAACTGCGGATCGCCGACGCCGAAGTACGCCTCCTTGAGGATGCCGGCGCGGCCCTCGAGCACGAGCAGGCCGGTGGCGCGCTCGATCGTCAGCCGGTGCAACAGCCGCAGCGGCGAGATCTGGCGCAGATCGCCAGCCTCGGTCGGCGTCGGGCGCGGCCCCCGCTCCTGCGGCCCCAGGTCGGTCTCGATCGCGACGTCGTGCGACGGCTCGTCCTCGACCACCTCGTCGGGCGCGCCGCCCGACACGCCGGCGATGAACTCGGCGCGCGCGACCCGCCGCTCGTGGATCGCCCGGGCCTGACTCATCTGGGTGGCCGGCCCCGACAGCGTCGCGATCTCCGGCTGCGGCGCGCGCACCACCGCGCTGTCGTCCATCGACGGCGCCGCCTGGACCCGGGCCACGAACGCGGCCAGATCGCGGGCGTCGGGGCGGCCGTTGCGGTGCAGCCAGCCGGTCAGCGCGTCGCGCATCTCGCCGGCCGACTGCCAGCGGTCCTCGACCCGCCGCTGCAGCGCCTTCTCGGTGATCACCCGCAGCTCGGTCGGGACCTCGCCGGCGTAACGCTCGAGGCGCTCGAGGTTGGCGTCGCGCACCATCAGCAGCACGTCGAGATCGCTGGGCGCCGAGAACAGCCGCCGCGCCATCGCCATCTCGGCCAGCACGATGCCGAGCGCGAACACGTCGCTGCGCCCGTCGAGCTCGGCCCCCGACACCTGCTCGGGCGACATGTAGCCGTACTTGCCCTTGAGCATGCCGGCCTCGGTCTTGTGGTTGCGCTCGACGGCGCGGGCGATGCCGAAGTCGGTGAGCTTGACGTCGCCGCGGCGCGACACCAGCACGTTGCCGGGCGACACGTCGCGGTGGACCAGGCCCAGCGGCCGGCCGTCGGCGCCGACCGCGTGGTGGGCGTAGTCGAGCGCGTCGAGCGTGTCGCGGGCGATCAGCGCGGCCAGCTGGGCCGGCAGCCGGATCTGGGTGCGCGCGCACTCGCGGAGCAGCGCCAGCACGTCGATGCCGTCGACGTACTGCATCGCGATGTACGGCGTGTCGGCGTCCATGCCCAGCTCGAAGACGTGGACGATGTTGGGGTGGTCGAGCTGCGCGGTCAGGCGCGCCTCGTCCATGAACATCTGGACGAAGGTCGGATCGGCCGCGAGGTGCGGCAGGATCTTCTTGAGCACGACCACCTTGGCGAAGCCGTGCTCGCCCGACGCCTTGGCCTTGAACAGCTCGGCCATGCCGCCGACGGCCAGGCGATCGATCACCTGGTACTTGCCGACGGAGACCGGGACCGGCCGCATGGGGCCTCCCAGCCTACTCAATGATCGCCAGCCGCGATACCCGCCACCGCGCCGGGGCGCACTGGTCCGGCCGGTGGGCCGGGGCGCGCGCGGACCTCACCCGCGGAAGCCGTCCTTCCACCGCCGGATCGCGCCGAACACCGCCGCACCGTCGGCGGGATCGACCGCGGCGTCGAACGCCACCGCCGCCGCGCGCACCGCCGGCTCGGCGACCCGCAGGAACGGGTTGGTGGCGCGCTCGTCGGCGATCGTCGACGGCGTGGTCGGGCGCGCGGCGTCGATCGCGGCGGCGCGCGCGGCGATCGCCGGGTTGCCCGGCTCGACCGCGGCGGCGAAGCGCAGGTTGGCGGCGGTGTACTCGTGACCGAAGTACACCCGGGTCGCGGGCGGCAGCGCCGCCAGCCGCGCCAGCGACGCGTGCATCTGCGGCGGCGTGCCCTCGAACATGCGGCCGCAGCCGGCGCCGAACAGCGTGTCGCCGGTGAACACCGCCGCCTCGCCGTCGGCCTCGATCAGGTAGCTGATCGCGCCGCTGGTGTGGCCCGGGTTCTCGATGATGGTCGCGGTCAGCGCGCCGAGCTCGACGCGATCGCCGGCCACCACACCGCGGGTCAGGCCGGCGATGCGCGCGGCGTCGCTGGCGTGGCCGATCACCGCGACGCCCGGGAAGCGCGCGGCCAGGCCGGCGACGCCGCCGACGTGATCGGGGTGGTGGTGGGTGGCCCAGATCGCGGTCGGCGTGAGCCCGGCGGCGGCCAGCGCGGCCTCGATCGGCCCCGGCTCGCCGGGATCGACCACCGCGGTGGCGCCGGTCGTCGGGCAGGTCACGAGGTAGGCGAAGTTATCGGAGAGACACGGGACGCTGACGATGCGCACTCGGCCACCCTAGCGTGTATGGTCGCGCCGATGTCGACGATGCGCGCGCAAGTGTTGCGACGGCATGGCGGCCCCGAGGTGCTCGAGGCGGCCGAGCTGCCGCGGCCCGAGCCCGGCCCGGGCGAGGTGCGGATCGCGATCGCCGCGGTCGCGCTCAACCACCTCGACGTCTGGGTGCGCAAGGGCGGGCCGGCGTTCCACCTCGAGTACCCGCACCGCCTCGGCTCGGACATCGTCGGCACGGTCGACGCGATCGGCGCCGGCGTCGCCGACGTGGCGGTGGGCGCCAAGGTCGTCGTCCAGCCCGGCCTGGCCTGCGGCACCTGCGCGGCGTGCCTGGGCGGCCACGACAACCTGTGCCGCCGCTACCGCATCCTCGGCGAGAACGCCCAGGGCGGCTACGCCGAGGCGATCGTGATCCCGCGGGCCAACGTCGCGCCCTACCCCGGCGAGTTGCCGTGGGTCGAGGCGGCGGCGGCGATCCTGCCGTTCTTGACCGCGTGGCAGATGGTGGTCGAGAAGGGCCAGGTCGGCCCGGGCAGCACCGTGCTGGTCCAGGGCGGCGGCTCGGGCGTCGGGGTCGCGGCGATCCAGATCGCCAAGCTGCACGGCGCGCAGGTGATCACGACGGTCGGCAGCGACGCCAAGCTCGCCGCGGCGCGCGGGCTGGGCGCCGACGTGGCGGTCAACTACCGCAGCGCCGACTTCGCCGAGGTGGCGCGCGCGCACACCGGCAAGCGCGGCGTCGACGTCGTCATCGAGCACGTCGGCGGCGAGGTCTTCGAGCGGTCGATCCGCGCGGTGCGCAACGGCGGGCGGATCGTCACCTGTGGCGCGACCGCCGGCTTCACCCCGGCGATCGATCTGCGCCACGTCTTCTTCCGCCAGATCGAGATCCTGGGCTCGACGATGGGCAGCAAGGCCGCGCTCCTGACCGTGCTCGGCCACGTCGCCGCCGGGCGGCTGCGGCCGGTCGTGCACACGACGCTGCCGCTGGCGGCGGCCGCCGACGGCCACCGGCTGCTCGAGGCGCGGGCGGCGTTCGGCAAGGTGGTGCTGACGGTGGCGGCGTGACCGCCTGCGTCGAGGTGCGCGGCCTGGGCAAGGCCTACGGCGGTCGCACCGCGGTGGCGGGGCTCGATCTCGACGTACCGGCCGGCAGCATCTTCGGGTTGCTCGGGCCCAACGGCGCCGGCAAGACCACGACGATCTCGATGATCGCCGGCGTCGTGACGCCCGATCGCGGCCACGCCACGGTCGCCGGCCACCGGGTGGGCGCCGATCGCGGCGCGCAGCGCGTGCTCGGGCTGTGCCCGCAGGAGCTGGCGCTGTACGACGAGCTGTCGCCGCGGCAGAACCTGACGTTCTTCGCCCGGCTGTACGGCCTGCGCGGCGGGGCGCTGAGCGACGCGATCGCGTGGGCGCTCGACGTCGCCGGGCTGCGCGACCGCGCCGACGAGCCGGTGCGGACGTTCTCGGGCGGGATGAAGCGCCGGCTCAACCTGGCGGCGGCGATCCTGCACAAGCCGACGCTGGTGATCCTCGACGAGCCCACCGTCGGCGTCGATCCCCAGAGCCGGCGCCACCTGTTCGACGCGATCCGCGCGCTGGCCGCGGCCGGCATGACCGTGCTCTACACCAGCCACTATCTCGAGGAGGTGGCCGAGCTGTGCGACCGGGTCGCGATCATGGATCACGGCGCGATCGTCGCCAGCGGCACCGTCGCCGAGCTGATCGCCCGCCACGGCAAGCCGCCGCTGCTCGAGCTCGAGCTGGCCGGCGACGAGGCCACGCTGCTGGCGGCGCGGGCGCTGGCCGCGCGCCACGGCCCGCTCGACGGCGCCGGTCCGGTGGTGCGGCTGCCGCAGCCGCCCGCGCTGGGCCCGCTGATCGCCGACCTCGAGTCGGCCGGCGCCCGGGTCGTGCGCATCACCGCGCAACCGACGACGCTCGAGTCGGTGTTCCTGGCCCTGACCGGGCACGCGCTGAGGGACGCATGATCACCGCCGCCATCAAGAAGGACCTGCAGCTCCTGGCCCGCGATCGCGGCGCGCTGGTGACGATGTTCCTGTTGCCGGTGGTGTTCATCGCGGTGTTCGGCTCGATCTTCGGCGGCGGCGACGACGACGCCCGGCGCCGGCTCGCGGTGTGGCGCGACCCGGCGTCGTCCCGGGCCGCCGCGGTGGTGGCGGTGCTCGAGGCCTCGGGCGTGTTCGAGGTGATCGAGGCCAGCGACGCCGCCGCGGCCCGCCGCGCGGTCGCCGACGAGCGCGCCGACGCCGCGCTGATCCTGCCGGCCGACTTCGATCCCGCGGGCGGCCACCCGGCCGAGCTGGCGATCGACCTGGCCGGGCCCGCGCAGGTGCGGCTGCCGACGATCGGCGCGGTCACCGCGATCGTCACCCGCGCGGTGTTCCCGCCGGCGCCCGGCGCCGATCAGCCGGTGCTGGTCGCGGCCACGCCGCCCGGGATCCGCCGCGAGCTGGCCGGCGTCACCGGCTTCCAGGTGACGGTGCCGGGCAACGCGGTGCTGTTCGGGTTCTTCCTGGCGCTGACGGTCGGGCTAGCGTTCCTCGAGGAGCGCCGCGCCGGCACCTGGCGGCGCATCCTGGCCGCGCCGGTGTCGCGGGCGTCGATCTTGATCGGCAAGCTGGTCCCGTACTTCCTGATCGGCATGGTGCAGTTCGGGTTCCTGTTCACGATCGGCGTCGTCGTGTTCGGCATGCGGATCGGCGGCAGCGTGCTGGCGCTGGTGGCGTTGACGGTGGCGGTGGTGGCGTGCGCGACCAGCCTGGGGCTGGCGATCGCCGCGCTGGGCGGCACCGAGAAGCGCCTGGGCTCGATCGGCTCGGTGTGCCTGCTGGTGATGGGCCTGCTCGGCGGCGCGATGGTGCCGCGGGTGGTGATGCCGCCGCTGCTGCGCGCGATCGGCCTGGCGGTGCCGCACAGCTGGGCGCTCGACGGCTACACCACGCTGCTGGTCCGCGACGGCGCGGGCCTGGCCGACGTCGCGCCGCAGCTCGCCGCGCTGCTGGCGTTCGCGACGGTGTTCGCGGCGTTCGGCGTGTGGCGCTTCCGCTGGGAGCGGTGACGCCGGGCCGGCTGCCGGGCCGGCCGCCGCCTACAGGCCGTCGCAGTCGGCGTCGAACTCGGCCAGCGCCGGCGTGGCCTCGCCGGGCGCGATCAGCACCGAGCCGAGCTTGGGCAGCCCGCCGGCGACCGACTCGGCGCAGATCGCGTAGTCGCCCTCGAGCTTCACCCGCATCCGCGCGCTCACCGTCGAGTCGACCCCGGCGGTCGGCGGCTCGGTCGCCTCGGGGCGGATCTCGATCGACAGATCGAACTCGACCGCGGTGGCGTCGTCGGCGAACACCAGGTCCGAGATGCCGTTCTCCGACACGGTGGCGCCGGTGGTGGCCGACAGCTGGCTCAGCGACAGCGCCAGGGTGCGGGTGTCGGGGTCGAGCGTCGCGGTGCCGCGCAGGCGGATGATCGGCATGTCGCCGTCGGCCTCCCGGCGCTGCAGCCCGATCAGGTACTCGCCGTCGACGTACGGCAGGTGACCCGCGACGTCATCGATGCCGACGAAGGTCTGGCAGCCGCCGAGGGCGAGGGACGTCACGAGGAGCCAGGTGCCGGGCCGCATGCGGATCGCACTGTAACACCCGCGGCCCCCCGCCGAGACGCCGGCGCGCCGCGCAACCTCCGGCAACTGTTATAGCGAATGAGATTCTGTCACAGCGGAACCGTTATAACGTTGACTTGTCCGTTATCGCGGAGCAGGATGACGGTCACCGAGGAGCAGCCATGACCGCCGAGACCCCGCGCTTCGAGACCCTGGCCCTGCACGCCGGCTACGAGCCCGACCCCACGACCGGGGCGCGGGCGGTGCCGATCTACCAGACCACCAGCTACAAGTTCCGCGACGCCGACCACGCCGCCGCGCTGTTCGCGCTGAAGGAGTTCGGCAACATCTACACGCGGATCATGAACCCGACCACCGACGTCTTCGAGAAGCGGCTCGCCGCGCTCGAGGGCGGGGTCGCGGCGCTGGCGGTGGCGTCGGGGCAAGCGGCGGCGACGCTGGCGCTCGGCACGATCCTCAAGGCCGGCGACGAGCTGGTCAGCGCGTCGTCGCTGTACGGCGGCACCTACAACCTGTTCAAGGTCACGCTGCCGCGGTTCGGCATCACCACCCGCTTCGTCGAGGTCGGCGACCTCGGCGCCGTCCGCGACGCGATCGGGCCCAAGACCAAGGCGCTGTTCATCGAGGCGCTGGGCAACCCGCGGCTCGACGTCCCGGACTACGCGGCGCTGGCGCAGGTGGCCAAGGACGCCGGCATCCCGCTGATCGTCGACAACACCGCGCTGACGCCGGCGCTGCTCAACCCGATCGCCCACGGCGCCAACGTCGTCGTCCACAGCGCGACCAAGTACATCGGCGGCCACGGCACCGCGATCGGCGGCGCGATCGTCGACGGCGGCAACTTCGACTGGAGCAACGGCCGGTTCCCGGAGTTCACCGAGCCCAACCCCGGCTACCACGGCCTCAAGCTGTTCGAGGCGTTCGGCAACCTGTCGTTCATCATCAAGGCCCGGGTCGAGCTCTTGCGCGACCTCGGCCCGTCGCTGTCGCCGTTCAACGCCCACGCGTTCATCACCGGCCTCGAGACGCTCAAGCTGCGCATCGAGCGCCACTCCGAGAACGCGCTGGCGATCGCCCAGTTCCTGCAACAGCACCCGCGCGTGGCGTGGGTGCGCTACCCGGGCCTCGAGGGCGACCCGTCGTACGGCCTGGCCAAGAAGTACTTCCGCGGCGGCTTCGGCGGGCTGGTGACGTTCGGCGTCAAGGGCGGCCTCGACGCCGGCAAGAAGCTGATCAACTCGGTCAAGCTGTTCTCGCTGCTGGCCAACATCGGCGACACCCGGTCGCTGATCATCCACCCGGCGTCGACGACGCACCAGCAGCTCTCGCCCGACGAGCAGCGCGCCACCGGCGTCACCGAGGACCTGGTGCGGCTGTCGGTCGGCATCGAGCACAAGGACGACATCGCGGCGGACCTCGACCGCGCGCTGCGAGCGTCGGCGTGACCGCCGCCGGCGCGCCCACGTGGTTCGAGCTGGTGCTGCCGCCGCTGGCGCTGGAGGCCGGCGCGACGATCGAGCGCCACGTCGTGCGCGGGTGGCACTGGGGCCCGGCCGAGGACGCCGCGCCGCTGGCCGCCGCGGCGATCGCGGTCGATCCGGCGCGGCGCTGGGAGGTGACCGCGCGCTCGACCGGCGAGCTGGCGGCGCTGGCCCGGCGGCAGCCCGGCGCCCCCGCCGGCGCGGCGCGCGCCGGCCTGGCGGCGACGATCCCGACGGTGCTGGTGGTCCACGCGCTGACCGGCGACGCCGGCGCCGGCGGCGACGACGGCTGGTGGTCGCCGCTGATCGGCCCCGGGCGCGCGATCGATCCGACCCAGGTGCGGGTGGTGTGCCTGAACCTGCTCGGCTCGTGCTACGGCACCAGCGGGCCGTGCGACGGCGGCTTCCCGCGTCTGGCCGACGACGGCCACGTCGCCGAGCTGACGCCCGGCCGTGGCGGCTTCGCGATCCCGGCGGTCGATCTGCCGGCGACGATCACCACCTGGGATCAGGCCCGCAGCATCACGCTGGCGCTCGATCGCCTGGGGATCGAGCGGGTCGAGGCGGTGCTGGGCGGGTCGCTCGGCGGCATGGTCGCGCTGGCGCTGGCGGCGCTCGACCCCGATCGCTACGCGCGGCTGGTGCCCATCGCCGCGACCGCGGCGGCGTCGCCGTGGATCCTGGCGTGGAACCACGTCGGGCGGCAGGCGATCCTCGCCGATCCGGGCTTCCCCAACGACGCCCACCGCGGCCTCGAGCTGGCGCGCCAGCTGGCGATGATCACCTACCGCGCCGAGGCCGGGCTCGAGCAGACCCAGGGCCGGGCCCAGGCCAGCGCCGCGTGGTCGTCGCGCTCGCGCTACCGGATCCAGACCTACCTCGAGCACCAGGGCGCGAAGCTGCGCGGCCGCTTCGACGCCCGCGCGTACCTCGCGCTGATCGGCGCGATGGATCACCACGATCTGTCGCGCGCGCCGGCGGCGCCGGGCCCCGAGGAGCGCTGGCCCGCCCGGGTGGCGCCGTCGCCGGCCACGCTGGCGGCGCTCGGCCACGGCCCGCGCACGCCGCTGCCGTCGTCGTGGGGGCTCGATCGCGTCCGCGCCACCACCACGGTCGTCGCCATCGACGGCGATCAGCTGTTCC
Organism: Myxococcales bacterium; assembly: GCA_016707895.1. Classification (GTDB taxonomy): domain Bacteria; phylum Myxococcota_A; class Polyangia; order Haliangiales; family Haliangiaceae; genus UBA2376. The sequence continues at coordinate 56,304 of JADJGV010000001.1, forward strand.
TGCCGACCCACGGCGACGCGCTGGTGCGCGCCCTCGCGGCCCGCGGCACCGACGCCCGCCTCGAGCTCATCACCAGCGCCCACGGCCACGACGCGTTCTTGATCGAGTGGGGCCAGCTCGACGCCATCGTGCGCCGCGCCCTCGACGTCTCGCCGGCGCGCGCGCGCTGGCAGCCGCGGCTGCTGCGCTTCCCCGGCGTCCTGGCAAATTGACGCCGCGGTCGCGGTCGCGACCTACCTCGCGAGCTCGACGCCCGGCAGCGCCTTCGCCGCCTCCTTCGCCGCGATCCGGTTCCCCCGCAGGTCGACCCACCGCAGCGCCGGGAAGCCGCGCAGCACCGGCAGCGCCGCGCGATCGAGCCCGAGCGACGCCAGCCCGACCTCGCGCAGCCGCGGCAGCGCCGCGAGCGCCGCGATCTCCGCCAGCTCGACCCGCGTCGCCGACAGCCCCAGCGTCGTCAGCCCGCGCAGCTGCACCAGCGGCGCGGTCGACGCCACCGCCGTCCCGCCGAGGTCGAGCACCTGCAGCCGCGGCGCGGCGGCCAGCCCCGCGGCCGCGGCGTCATCGACATCCAGCCCGAGCAGCGACAGGCTGCGCAGCCGTGGCCATGCCCCGAGCCGCCCGACGATCGCCGCGCTGAGCTTCGTCTCGCCGACGGTCAGCTCCTCGAGCGGCATCGCCGCCAGCGCCGGCAGGCTGAGATCCGAGACGTCGGTGCCCGCCGCGTGCAGCGTCGTCAGCCGCGCCTTGGCGACCGCCGCGATCACCGCGTCCGACGACCGCGTGCGATCGACGTACAGCCGCGTGAGCGCGGTCAGCGGCGCCAGCGCGACCAGCGCGTCGGGCGGCAGCGGGGTCTCGCCGAGGTCGAGCGTGGTCAGCGCGGTGAGCCGCGCGATCCGCGCGACCGTCGCGGCGCCGACGTCGTCGCGGCGCAGCCCGAGCGCCACCAGCGCCGGGGTGCGATCGAGCAGCGCGAGGCCGTCGTCGGTGACCTTGGTCCGCGCCAGGTACAGCTCGCGCAGCGCCGGCGGGCTGACGCCGGCCAGCGCGCGATCGCCGACGGCGGTGTCGTCGAGGCGCAGCATCGTCAGCGCGGGCAGCGCCAGCAGCGCCGCCGCCGCGCCGTCGTCGATCCGGGTCGCGCTCAGGTCGACGCTCTCGAGCGTGGCCAGGTGGGCCAGCGCCGCCGCCGCCGGCGCGGTGATCCGGGTCTCGGCCAGGTCGAGATCGCGCAGCGCCGGCAGCGCGAGCACCTGGCGCACGGTGGCGTCGCCGACCTTGGTGCCACCGAGCGCCACCTCGGTCAGGCCGCCCGCGGCGCCGAGCCAGGTCAGGCTGGCGTCGTCGACGTCCTGATCGCCGAGATCGAGGCGGACCAGGGTCGGCGCCAGCGGCGCGAGCGCCGCGGCGGCGCGCCCGACCTGGGTGCGCGCCAGCCGCAGCTCGACGAGCGGCGCGCCGGCCACCGCCGCCGCGGTGCGCGGCCCGACGGCGGTCCCCGACAGATCGAGCTGCGCGAGGTGCGGCGCCGCCGCCAGCGCCGCGCCGCCGGCGTCGGTGACCGCGGTGTCGGCGAGCAACAGCGAGGTCAGCCCCGGCACCGCCGCCGCCGCCGCGACGACGCGATCGCCGGCGCCGGTCGCGCGCAGGTCGAGCACGCGCAGCGCCGGCAGCTGCGCCACGAGCGCGGCGGCGTCGGGGTCGGTGACCTCGGTGCGGGCCAGCCCCAGGAGCGCGAGGTCGCGGGCGCTGGCCAGCTCGGCCAGCGCCGCCGGGGCCAGCGTCGCGCCGGCGAGGTCGAGGTAGCGCAGGCGCAGCAGCCGGGCCAGCGCCTCGACGTCCTCCTGGCCGAGCGGGTGTTCGCGCAGCGCGAGCCCGACGACGCCGTGGGCGACCAGCTCGTCGGTCAACGCCCACCACGCGTCGCGATCGGCCGGCCACGCGACCGGCTCGACCAGGTACGGCTCGGCCGGCAGCCCCGGCAGGCCCGGCAACCGGCCGAGCTCGATCAGGCCCTCGGCGCGCCACTGGTACACGCGCAGCGGCACCGGCCACGCCGGGGCGGCGGGCGGCGCGGGCCGGGCGACCGGTGGCGTGGGGCGCGCGACCGGCGCGGGCGGCGTCCGACACGCGCTCGCGAGCGCGATCACGACCGCGGCGGCGCGGCACGACGACACAGGCATCATCGGGCAGACACCATCGCACGCCGCGCGTTGCGACGGCGCGGGCGCGGTACGCTGCGGCGATGTCCGCCGGCCGGCGCTCCCCGTGGCCACGCGCGCTGCGCATGGCGACCGCCGTGGTCGTGGTCGCGGTCGCGTCGGGCCTGTTCGCGATCGGCTTCCGCGAGGCGCTGTTCCGCTCGGTGGCGGCGGTCAGCGGCGGGGACGGCGTCGTCGCCGCGTTCACCGCGGCGCCGTGGTGGCTGCGGCTGCTGGCGCCGATCGCCGGCGCGCTCGCCGCCGGCACCATCGTCCGGTTCGCGGTGCGGGGGCCGGGCGGCGTCGGCGCGGTGATGGAGGCGGTGGCGCTCGGGCGGGTGCGGCTGTCGCTGCGGGCCACGCTGGCCCGCGCCGGCGCGACCTGGTGCGCGATCGTCAGCGGCGGCTCGATCGGCCGCGAGGCGCCGCTGATCCAGGTCGGCGGCGCGCTGGGCAAGGTGGTGGGGCAGCGGTTCGCGCTCGACGGCACCGACCAGCGCATCGCGATCGCCGCCGGGTGCGCGGCGGGCTTCACGGCCGCCTACAACACGCCGCTGGCCGCGATCCTGTTCGTGCTGGAGATCGTGATCGGCGTGTTCGTGATCGACGCGGTCGTGCCGATCGCGCTGGCGACCGTGATCGCCACGGTGATCACCCGGGCCACCGGCGGCGCCGGGCCGCTCTACGGCCAGCGCGCCTTCGCGCTGGCGTCGCCGGTCGAGCTGCTGGCGTTCGTCGGCGTCGGCGTGGCCGGCGCGCTGGCCGGCCTGGCGTTCGTCACCGCGCTCCACGCCACCGCCCGCGCGCTGGCGCGGATCCCGCAGCCGTGGCGCGCGGCGCTCGGCGGCGCCGCGGTGGGCGCGATCCTGATCGGCGTCCCCGCGGTCGCCGGCAACGGCTTCGAGCCGCTGGCCGACGTGCTCGACGAGCGGCTCGCGGTCGGGGCGATCGCGGTGCTGATGATCGCCAAGCTCGCCGCGACCGCCGCGTCGGTGGGCAGCGGCAGCCCGGGCGGCGTGTTCACGCCGACCTTGCTGATCGGCGGCGGCGCCGGCGCGCTGGTCGCGGCCGGGCTCGACCAGCTGGGCGCCGGCCCGCTGGCCCCGGCCGGCGGCTACGCGCTGGTCGGCATGGCCGCGGCCACCGCCGCCACCACCCACGCGCCGCTGATGGCGGCGGTGCTCGCCTTCGAGCTGTCGGGCGACTACGCGATCGCGCTGCCGCTGCTGGTCGCCACCGCCACCGCCACCGCGCTGGCCCGGGCCATCGACAAGCGCTCGCTGTACACCGCCGAGCTCCCCGCGCCGCACGCATGGGAGCTGACGCTCGACGGCCGCCGCGGCGCCGAGGATCTCGACCGGAGCGGGTGATAGACTCCGACCATGGGGACCCTGCGCCACGCGGCCTTCACGATGCTCGTGCTCACGGCGTGCGGCGGCGACGGCGGGGTCGACGTCGACAACCCGCTGGCCAACCCGGCCGACGGCCCGCCCGCCGGCAACCCCGACGGCCACTGCGCGATCCCGGCCGAGGCCGCGCCCGAGGACAGCGCGACCCCGACCACGGTGGTCGGCGACGGCACCGCGGCCAGCTGCACCAGCGCCGCGTTCGTCGCGGCGGTGGCGCGCGGCGGCGTGATCACGTTCGCCTGCGGCCCCGACCCGGTGACGATCAAGCTCACCGAGACCGCCAAGATCTTCAACGACACCGGCCCGAAGATCGTGATCGACGGCGCCGGCAAGGTCGCGCTCGACGGCCAGGGCCAGCACCGCATCCTGTACATGAACACCTGCGACGAGGCCCAGCGCTGGACCACCTCGCACTGCCAGAACCAGGACCACCCGCAGCTCACGGTGCAGAACCTGACCTTCGTCAACGGCGACGCCACCGGGCTGGACCCCGACGGCGGCGGCGCGATCTTCGTGCGCGGCGGCCGGTTCAAGATCGTCAACAGCCGCTTCTTCGGCAACCGCTGCGACGCCAGCGGCCCCGACGTGGGCGGCGCGTCGGTGCGCACGCTCAGCCAGTACCAGCCGGCCGGCGCCGCCGAGCCGCTGCCGGTGTACGTCGTCAACACCACCTTCGGCGGCGACGCCACCCACGGCAACACCTGCTCCAACGGCGGCGGCCTGTCGAGCATCGGCGTCTCGCACACCGTCATCAACAGCCGGTTCGCCTTCAACACCGCGATCGGCGTCGGCGCCAACCCGGCGCGCAGCGGCACCGACGGCGGCGGCAGCGGCGCGGCGATCTACAACGACGGCAACACCTTCACGCTGTCCTTGTGCGGCGTGGCGATGACCGACAACCACGCCAACGAGGGCGGCGGCGGCATCTTCTTCGTCTCCAACGACCGCACCGGCCACCTGGTCATCACCGACTCGGTCTTGCAGCGCAACCCGTCCGACGGCTTCGAGACCCAGGGCTTCCCCGGCATCTTCTACCTCGGCGACGGGCCGATCCAGGTCACGAACTCACGGATCGAGTAGCCGCGTACGCGCGATCCAGCTTGGCGGCGAGGATGAAGTCGCGCGCCGACAGGCCGTCGACGTCGTGGGTCGACAGCCGCACGTCGACGCGGCCCCAGCCGACGATCAGGTCGGGGTGGTGGTCGTCGGCGTCGGCCAGCGGCGCCACCGCCGCCGCGAACGCCGCCGCCGCCGCGAAGTCGGCGAACGGGTAGCGGCGCCGCAGCTCGTCGCCGATGATCGCCCACGGCGGGCCCAGCTCGCGCGCCAGCGCGTGGAGCGGCGCGCCGGTCAGGCGGCCGGCGGTGGCGAGGACGTCGCGGCCCGAGCGATCGGCGAGGGCGGTCATGCGGCAGCGTAGCGCCGATCGCCGCCGTGACACGCCGGCCCGGGCGCGCTACCACTCGCCTCCCCGTGCCGGTCGTCCTCGCTTATCTGGTGTGCGCGATCGTCTGGGGGACCACCTGGCACGTCATCCGCATCTGCACCGGGCCCGGCGGCTACCCGACGCTCGAGGCCGCGGCGCTGCGGTTCGCGCTGGCCGCGGTGGTGCTCGCGCCGGTGGTGCTCGTGGCGCGCCTGGGGCCGTGGCCGCGCGGCCGCCGGGCCTGGGCGTGGCTGGTCGTCGCCGGCGTCCTCGACGCGGTGTCGTACGGACTGGTCTACCTGGGCGAGGAGCGGGTGTCGGGCGGGCTGGCCGCGGTCTTGTTCGCGACCCAGCCGCTGATGCTGGCGGCGCTGCTCACGGTCACCCGCGCCGAGGCGGTGCGCCGCACCGACCTGCTGGGCGCGGTGATCGCGCTGGCCGGCGTCGCGCTGATCTTCGCCGAGCGCTGGCAGGTGTCGTCGCGGCAGGCGGCGGGGCTGGCGATGATCCTGGCGGCGGTCGCGGCGTCGACCTCGTACTCGTACATCCTCAAGCGTGAGGCCCAGGGCGTCCACCCGCTGGTGTCGACGCTGCTGTTCCTGGCGGTGACCGCCGCGGCGCTGACGCTGGTGGTGCTGGCGCGGGGCCCGACGCCGCTGCCGTGGCCGCCGCCGCGCGACGCCACCTGGGCCCTGCTCTACCTGGCGCTGATGGGCTCGATCGTCACGTTCGCGGCGTGGCTGTGGCTGCTTCAGCGACTCTCGCTCATGGCGTCGAGCACGCTGGTGCTGGTGCTGCCGGTGGTGGCGCTGTTCGTCGACGCGATCTGGGAGCGCGAGCTGCGGGCCGGGCCGCGCACCTACCTCGGCAGCGCGGTGGTGTTCGCCGGCCTGGCGGTGGCGCTGTTCGCGACGACGCGGCGCGGCAGACCGCGCGTATAGTAGCGGCGATGTCGTCGCCCCCCGGCTCGTACCAGCTCACCGACGCGACCGGCGCTCCCAGCCGCGACGCGCCGTGGATCTTCCGCACCTACGCGGGCCACTCCAGCCCGAAGGCCTCGAACGCGCTCTACCGCGCCGGCCTCGAGCGCGGCCAGACCGGCCTGTCGATCGCGTTCGACCTGCCGACCCAGTGCGGCTACTCGTCGGACGCGCCGATCGCGCGCCCCGAGGTCGGCAAGGTCGGCGTGCCGATCAACTCGCTCGACGACTTCCACCTCTTGTTCGACGGCATCCCGCTCGAGCGGATGAACACGTCGATGACGATCAACGGCACCGCGATGTGGCTGCTCGCGCTGTACGTGGCGCTGGCCCGCGAGCGCGGCGTCGCCGAGGCCAAGCTGCGCGGCACGATCCAGAACGACATCGTCAAGGAGTACCTGGCGCGCGGCACGTACATCTTCCCGCCCGAGCACTCGCTGCGGTTGATCGCCGAGACCTACGAGTACTGCGTCGACCGCCTGCCCGAGTGGAACCCGTCGAACGTCTGCAGCTACCACCTGCAGGAGGCCGGCGCGACGCCGGTGCAGGAGGTCGGGTTCGCGCTGGCCACCGCGGTCGGGCTGCTCGATCGGATCAAGGCCCGGGGCCGCATCGACGCCGCCGCGGTCGCGCGCTGCGTCGGCCGGCTGTCGTTCTTCGTCAACAGCGGCATCCGCTTCGTCGAGGAGATGTGCAAGATGCGGGCGTTCGCGGAGCTGTGGGACGAGCTCACCCGCGAGCGCTACGGCGTCACCGACCCCAAGCTGCGGCTGTTCCGCTACGGCGTGCAGGTCAACTCGCTGGGCCTGACCGAGCCCCAGCCCGAGAACAACGCGTGGCGGATCCTGCTCGAGGCGCTGGGCGTGACCTTGTCGCGCAAGGCCCGGTGCCGGGCGCTGCAGCTGCCGGCGTGGAACGAGGCGATGTCGCTGCCGCGGCCGTGGGATCAGCAGTGGGCGCTGCGCCTGCAGCAGATCCTCGCCTACGAGACCGACCTGCTCGAGTACCCCGACCTGTTCGACGGCAACCCGGCGATCGCGGGCAAGACCGCGAGCATCGTCGCCGGCGCGCGCGCCGAGCTCGACCGCATCATCGCGATGGGCGGCGTGCAGGCCGCGGTCGACGCCGGCTACATGAAGCAGGCGCTGGTGCGATCGATGACCGAGCGGATGGCCCGCATCGGCAGCGGCGCGCAGGTGGTGGTCGGCGTCAACGCGTGGACCGACGGCCTGCCCTCGCCGCTCACCGGCGGCGACGACGGCGGCCGGTTCTCGGCCGATCCGGCGGCGGTCGACGACGCGCTCGCCGCGCTGGCGGCGACCAAGGCCCGCCGCGATCCGGCGCGGGTGGCCGCGGCCCTGGCCGACCTGACCGCGGCGGCCAAGCGCGGCGACAACCTGATGGAGCCGTCGATCGCGTGCGCGCTGGCGCGGGTGACCACCGGCGAGTGGGCCGACGCGCTGCGCGCGGTGTTCGGCGAGTACCGCGCGATCACCGGCGTCGAGGGCCAGTCGCTCGAGCTGCCGCCGGCCCAGGCCGCGGCGCTGCGGGCCCGGGTCGAGGCGTTCGCCGCCGCCCACGGCCGGCGGCCGCGGCTGGTGGTCGGCAAGCCCGGCCTCGACGGCCACTCCAACGGCGCCGAGGTGATCGCGGTGGCGGCGCGCCACGCCGGCTGGGACGTGATCTACGCCGGCATCCGGCTGGCGCCCGACGACATCGCGGTCAGCGCGGTCGAGGAGGACGCCGACCTGGTCGGGGTGTCGATCCTGTCGGGCTCGCACCTCGAGCTGACGGCGCAGGTGATCGACGGGCTGCGCGCCCGCGGCGGCGGCGACATCCCGGTGGTGGTCGGCGGCATCGTGCCCAAGCCCGACGTCGCGCGGCTCGAGGCGCTGGGCGTGCGCGCGGTGTTCACGCCGGCCGACTACGACCTGGCCCAGGTGATGAGCCGCATGCTCGACGTCGTCGAGGGCGCCGCGGCATGACCGACGCCGCGCTGTGCGCCGCCGCGCGCCACGGCGACAAGCGCGCGATCGCCCGGCTGGTGTCGGCGTTCGAGGATCCGCGGCCCCAGGCGGCGCCGCGGCGCGCGGCGATCCTGGCGGCGCTGGCCGATCGGCCGATCGGCCGGGTGGTCGGCCTGACCGGCGCGCCCGGCGTCGGCAAGTCGACGCTGGTCGGCGCGCTGGCCGGCGCGCTGCTGACCGCCGGCGAGCGCAACGTCGGTGTGGTCGCGGTCGATCCGTCGAGCCCGCTGACCGGCGGCGCGCTGCTGGGCGATCGCACCCGGGTGCGGTTCGCCGGCGACGATCCGCGGCTGTACTTCCGCAGCCAGGCCTCGGGCGCGATCGCCGGCGGCGTCGCCCGCGCCACCCACCAGGTGTGCCGGCTCTTGACCCGGCTGTTCGCGACGGTGATCGTCGAGACGGTCGGCGTGGGCCAGGGTGAGATCGAGATCGTGCGCATCGCCGACACGACCTGGCTGGTGGTGCAGCCGCACGGCGGCGACGCGATCCAGTTCCTCAAGGCGGGCGTGATGGAGGTGCCCGACGGCTTCGTGATCAGCAAGGGCGACCTCGGCAGCGCGGCCGGCGCCACCGCGGCGACCCTGACCGCGGCGCTGCGGCTGGGCGCGGCGGCGCGGCCGGTGATCGTGACCTCGGCGGTGACCGGCGCCGGCGTCGCCGAGCTGGCCGCCGCGATCGCCGCCGGGCCGCGCGGCCGGCTGATCGATCGCGAGCCGTACCTGTTCGAGCGCTGGGTCGCCGACGAGTACGGCCGGGCCGGCCTGCGGCGCCTGGCCGCGGCCGCGCCGTCGACCGCGGCGTACCTGGCCGCCGGCGGCGGGCTCGATGGCGCCCAGCTCGCGTTCGTCGCCGCCGAGGCTTGCCGCGACGGCGATCCGGACCCAGCGTAAGCCCATGACCGATCCCACCGGCGCCGTCTCCCACGCCACCGACGCCGACTTCGCCGCCACCGTGCTGGCGCGCTCGCAGGCGGAGCCGGTGCTGGTCGACTTCTGGGCCGCCTGGTGCGGGCCGTGCCGCGCGCTGGGCCCGGTGCTCGAGCGCATCGCCGCCAGCGAGGCCGGGCGGGTCGCGGTGGTCAAGCTCGACACCGACGCCAACCCCGAGGTCGCCCGCCGCTACGAGATCAGCAGCATCCCGGCGGTCAAGCTGTTCCACCGCGGCGAGGTGGTGGCCGAGTTCGTCGGCGCGCTGCCCGAGCCGCAGATCCGGGCGTTCCTCGACGAGCACGTGCCCAGCGAGGCCGGCGAGCGCGCCCACGACGCCGCCCACGCGCTGGCGCTCGGCGATCTGGCCGACGCGCGGGCCCACGCCGAGGCCGCGCTGGCCGCGAGCCCGCCGGCCGCCGCCGCCGCGACCGCCCACGCCGTGCTGGCCCGTTGCGCGCTCGCGGCCGGCGACGTCGACGGCGCGGCCCGTCACGCCGCCGCGGTGCCGGTGACCGCGCCCGAGGCCGACGTCGCCGAGGCCATCGGCGAGCTGGCGGCGCTGGCCGCGACCACCGCCGCCGATCGCGGCGACGGCGCCGAGCCCGCCGCGCGGTTCGCCCGGGCGATCGATCAGGTGGTGCGCGGCGACGTCCCCGGCGGGCTCGAGGGCCTGCTGGCGCTGGTCGCCGATCACCGACGGTGGAACGACGAAGCCGCCCGCAAGGCGATGCTGGTGGTGTTCCGGGTCATCGGCCTGCGCAGCGAGACGTCCGACGGCTTCCGCCGGCGGCTGTCGATGGTGCTGTGAAGCGGCACGAGGGCATAGGCATTATACTTCGCATCGCCAGGCATGCTTGGCATTATAGTTCTTGTCGCTGATCAAGTGCGCGCGGGCTTTTCGCGGCGCCGCGTGGCGCGCGCGGCCCGCTCGCAAGTCCTGCGCGAAATCGGCGTCACCGACTCGGCGCCGATCTTGCTGACCACGCGCCCTCAATGACGACGGTCGATCTCGGCGCGCGCATCCCCAACAACGTCAACCTCGCGGGCGATCCCCGCCTGCAGCGAGCGCTGGAGCAGTGGCAACCGCGCTTCGTCGACTGGTGGAAGGAGATGGGCCCCGAGGGCTTCCTCCGCCACCAGGTGTTCCTGCGCACGGCGATCGACGTCGGCGCCGAGGGCTGGGCCAACTTCGACTACGTGCAGATGCCCGACTACCGCTGGGGCATCTTCCTGTCCGACGCCGAGCCCGATCGGCGGATCGGCTTCGGCGATCACGTCGGCCAGCCGGTGTGGCAGGAGGTGCCGGGCGAGCACCGCGCGGCGCTGCGCCGGCTGATCGTCACCCAGGCCGACACCGAGCCGGCGTCGGTCGAGCAGCAGCGCCGGCTCGGCGCGATCTGCCCCTCGCTCTACGACCTGCGCAACCTGTTCCAGGTCAACGTCGAGGAGGGCCGCCACCTGTGGGCGATGGTCTACCTGCTGCACTCGCACTTCGGCAAGGACGGCCGCGACGAGGCCGACGAGCTGCTGGCCCGCCGCGCCGGCTCGGCCGACAAGCCGCGCATCCTCGGGGCGTTCAACGCGCCGGTCGAGGACTGGGTCGACTTCTTCATGTTCACGATGTTCACCGACCGCGACGGCAAGTACCAGCTGCTGTCCTTGGCCGAGAGCGCGTTCGACCCGCTGTCGCGGTCGTGCCGGTTCATGCTGACCGAGGAGGCGCACCACCTGTTCGTCGGCGAGACCGGCGTCGATCGCATCGTCCGCCGCTCGGCCGAGCTGACCAAGCTCGACCCCAACGGCGACGCCGCGGCCCAGGGCGGCATCCCGCTGCCGCTGATCCAGAAGTACATCAACCTGTGGTGCTCGCTGTGCCTCGACCTGTTCGGCGGCGAGGTGTCGTCGAACGCCGCGACCTACTTCGCGGCCGGGCTCAAGGGCCGCGCCCACGAGCGCCGCTACGCCGACCACGCCGCGACCGGCGTGCGCACGCTGAGCCTGATCGAGGACGGCAAGCTGGTGGAGCGCGAGATCGCCGAGCGGCTGGCGCTCAACGAGGACGTGCGCTCCGACTACCTCGAGGACTGCCAGCGCGCGGTCGACCGCTGGAACAAGACGCTCGAGAAGGCCGGGCTCGACCTGCGGCTGCAGCTGCCGAGCCGCCGCTTCCACCGCCAGATCGGCGCCTACGCCGACGCCTGCTTCACGCCCGAGGGCGCGCTGATCAGCCGCGCCGAGTTCGAGCGCCGCCAGGGCGAGTGGCTGCCGAGTGACGCCGACCGCGCGTACGTGCGCTCGCTGCAGACCCGCGCGGTGATGACGCCGGGCCAGATGGCCAACTGGATCGCCGCGCCCGCCAAGGGCATCGACGGCAAGCCGGTCGACTTCGAGTACGTACGCACCGACCTGGCGTGATCAGCGCGCCGTGACGCGCCCCTCCAGCGTGTTCGACGGGTGGTCGGCCTCGTCGACCACGCCGAGCGTGAGCACGTAGTCGCCGGTGGTCGGCGGCGCCAGCACGACCGACCAGTTGATGGTACCGGCGGTCACGCCGGCGGCCGCCGCGACCGGCGTGACCGGCCCTGGCACGAGCGCGCCGCCCGGCGGCGTGATCGACACCGACAGGTTGGTGATGTCGCCGTCGGCGTCCGCGAACGCGAACGTGCCGCTGACGGTGGTCGTCGCGCCGACCGCGATCTCGGTCGGGGCGATGGTCAGCGCCGAGACGGTCGGCGCCTCGCCGTCGCCATCGGTGCAAGCGGGCATGAGGAGGAGGGCGAGGAGCGCGGGGCGGAGGTTGGGCACGCACCATGGACCGCCCGCGACGGCCGCCGGTTGCCCGGCTCAAGCCGTCGGCAGGCGCAGCACCAGCTCGGCGCCCGGGCTGACCGTGCGCGGGAGCAGCCCGCCGCCCATCGCGGTGGCGAGCGCGCCGGACAGCGCGAGGCCGAGGCCGAGGCCGGGCGGCGCGTCGTCGCCGGCGGCGCGGCGGAACGCCTGGAAGCGGCCGCGGCGCAGCGCCGCCGGCAGGCCGGGCCCGCGATCGCGCACGGCGATCTCGACCGCGCCGTCGACCTCGGCGACCGACACGGTGATCGTGCGATCGGCGGCGCCGCGCGCGTACTTCTCGGCGTTGTCGAGCAAGTTGCCGACGATGCGCGCCACGGCGTCGCGATCGAGGCGCGCGGTCGCCGCGGCGGGCGCGACCAGCTCGACGGTGGCGCCGGCGCGCTCGAGCCCCGGCCGGGCGCGCTCGATCGCGTCGGCCACCGCGGCCACCGCGTCGCCGAGCCAGGGCGCACCGCCAGCGCGCCGCGCTCGAGCTGCGACACGCCCATCACGTTGGCCACCACCCGGCCCAGGCGCGCGGCCTCGACCGAGATGCGGTGGGCGTAGTCCTTGTGCTTGGCCGGATCGCCGAGCTCGTCGGCCAGCATGTCGCCGTAGAGCTGGATGCCGGCCAGCGGCGTGCGCAGCTCGTGGGCCGCGGCGGCGGCGAAGCGCGCGCGCTCCTGGGCCAGGCGCTCGCTGCGCGCGGTGACGCCGACCACCAGCAGGCCGCACACGATCGCCAGCAGCGCCACCGGCACGAACTTGATCAAGAACCCGTCACGCAGGCCCGCTCGTCGGTCGTGAGCCCGGTCTTGCCCTTGCTGCGATCGGCTTGCGCGTGCTTGACCCACCCGCTCAACGCCGAGGGCGTCAGGTCGAGATCGCGGGCCACCTGGGCGACCGTCTTGCCCTCGTCCAGCACCAGCCGGACCGCCCCGGCCTTGAACTCATCCGCAAACTGCCGGCGCTTCCCCTGCCGGCCCGGTCCGCCGTCACGCTTGGTTTGCATCTTGGACACAGTACTCGCCTCTCGGGAGGTGTCCACGGGAGTGGATCAAGCTCAAAGTATGATCGGCCCACTATGCGGCGGTCGAAGCACTAGCTAGCTAGGACACCCGAGCGCGTGGCGGTTCCACACAACCCAAGCCCGCTCTCCTGCGTCGCATCCCCATCGCATCACCCCGCGCGGGTGATGCGGCGACATGCCTCGGAGCATGAACGCGACCACAGCAGCTGGCACTTGCCCGCCGCCCACGTGGCCGCTATGGTTCCGAAATGCGCCACACGGCGAGCAGGAGATCTGCATGAGGTCGGTTAGATCTAGTCTCCTGTTGGTCGGCGTTGTCACCGCAGGTGCCTCAGCCTGCGAAGGCCCTGGTAGCATTCGATTTCAACCTGAGCGGCGACCGCCGCCGTCTCATGTGGCGGTGCCGTTGGACCGAGGGGTCGCCGGAGAACTCCTTCGCGCGCATCTCCGCCACGGTGAGGCACTTCAAGAGGTCGTCCCTTGGGCGCTGCCGGCGTCTGACCGAAGCATCGCTGTTGGCGTTGCGTATTCCCAGGGCAACGCCCGCAGGTTCGAGGTAGACGAACTCGGGACACCAGTCGTTCTAGAAGACATCCTCGCCGCGGAAGATCTCGCCATCCGCGCGATTCGCGGCAAGATGACCGCCGCCCTCGACGAACGGCAGCGCGGGCTGCGAGATGACGACCCGATCGACTTCGACATTGCGCTCGCCGCTACGCTCGAATACCCGCAGCGGCCATACAACGGTGACAATCTCCAGGTCTCGCGTGCCGACTTCGAGGCCGACATCTTGGCCCGACGCGCACGCAACCGAGCGACTCTCGCAGCGCTGAAGGCGCCTCTCATGGCGTGGCTGTACGAAAACGGAGCAGCCGTCGACGATCTAGAAAATCTGCCAATGATCTCGGTGCATGGCACAGCGGCGCTGCTGCGCGATGCCCGCCTCGAACATGCAGACGTCGCTTCAGTAGGCCTCCCGGATACCGGCCCCGTTACGTTGCTCGGCCATGCCGGACACGCGTCGATGCGCCAGAGTTCGTTCACAGGCGGCATGTGTGGCGGCCCATGCAATGGCGGAGGACTTGGCGTCGGGATTTGGGAGAAAGGCAGCAACGAGGGACCTTTTTACGCGCAGATCGCGACGAACAACTTGCGACTCGGCGCGGCGGCGCCTGATGACTACTTCACCCCTCCCAGCACGTGCACAACCGACAACGCTTGTCCACCTTCTAATGCACTGGAAGTCTACCGATGCTCTACGCTCCTTGGAAAGTGCGTCAACGAGCACAAGTCACTGGTGGCAGCCATGCTCGGCATGCAGGGCTCCTACACTTACCCGAGTGCTATCCCTGGGCTTGGCGGGCTGTCATTCCCGGAGCCTGGCGCGTCCGGTCTTGTGCGTTTCGTGGCAAACGACAACAGTTCAGTGGGCCTCAATTGGTACCTGGCCAAACCTAGCGTCCACCTAAACCGCAGCGTTGACGGAGGCAGCGGCGGCACCGCCTTCGCGACGAACTGGGCCGCGCGGTATGACACAGTTCTCGCCACTGTCGCCGCCGGCAACGACGGGACCGAGACAGTCGGCAACGCTTTGTTCATCAATGCTCTCTCAGTCGGCGGCTATCGATATGAAACCTGGAACGACCTTGCGACCCATCGTCGCCACACGGCGTACTCCTCGTACCTGAACAACGCAACAGTATGGCCAGGCAACGAACGCCCCAACATCCTTGGACCGATGTCTCATTTCGATGGAGCCGCGGCAAACTCCGGCCTGAACATTCCGGTAATCACTGCTGCGGGCACCAACGCAATGGCGACCACGCGAGTCAACGGATACCAAGCCATTGGAACGAGCTTCGCGGCACCAGCGGTCTTAAGTGTAGCCATTCAAGCCCATCAGTACGCCGGACTATTCAGCAACTTATACTATCCCGTCGTTAGAAAGGCTGTGGTCATGGCCGCCAGTCGCGACTCGAACGCCGATGGCAGCATCACAAAGGGTTCCGTCTGGAGCAGTACACCAGACGGCGAAGACGGCGCAGGCCACCCTGACATGGCCCTCTTGAAAACCCTGCTTGACTCCAACGCCTACGCGTACGCTGTTGTCGACGATTCCATGTTCACATCGTGCGGAGTCAACTGTCGCTCATATCCACTTGGCACGGCCTCGGTCGGATTCAGGGGCAGACTGAAGGTCGCATTGGTCTGGAATGCATGCACAGTTTCGCAGAACACTCCCGCGACAGAGAGCCCGACCGATTTCGATCTCGTCATTACACGACCCGCGTTCTGTGGCGGCACGCAGATTCAAAGTGCCTCCATCAACAACGAGGTCGAAATGATCTTTGACTCCTGCCTTCCAGTCAACGGTGCCCCGAGAGGAACCTATCAGTACGCGCTGGAGATTCGGATCAAGAACGGCGGAGCGATCAGCACCGGATGTGGGACATCAGAGCCTGTGGGGCTGGCGTGGAGCATCCAGTGACCCTTGCCCGCGCGTTGCTCGTCGTCAGCACTCTCGCGGCCTGTGGTGATGATGAGGCCGAGCGTTGCCGCTTTGATGCACGAGACGATATTGTCTCGCTCGCGAGCTGGAACTGCGCGAACGCCCGCGTGATCGCGCAACGTGATGGGCAGGGGATGGTCGTGACGCAGGCGGAACTGGACGCGTATCTTGACGTCTATGTGCGCGCCTTCGAGCCCTTGGCGCCCACACTCGGGTATCCCCCGCTGGCCGGCAGGTGGTGGTCCGATGTCGCGATCGAAACCAATCGGCCCGAGCTTGTGAGGCCTTGGTCGATGGGGCAGCTGCCAACGGGGATTGCGGAACTGGACACGATCGTCAGCGCAGCCAGCATCGAGGTGGTCCACAAGGCGTCGGGCATCAACCTCTTCCTCCTCCGTTCGATGACACATGCCGTGATTCAGCAGAACCTCGCCCGCGCGATCAACGACCTCCGCCTCGCCGACGTGACGGCGATCACCGAGGAATTCCACTTCACCGAACCGGGCAGCGAGATCACATTCGAGGCGCGCCCGGGCGCCGCGTCGGTGCCCGTCCTGTTCCAGATCGGCTGGGGCGACTGCTTCGTTGACTGCGACGGTCAGCACTTCTGGCGCGTCGTGGTGACATCGACTGACGCAACCCTGACCGAAGAATGGGGTGACCCGATCCCGCCAGCGGAACTCGCGGGCTACCGCAACGCGGTGGCCTTCCCGTACTGAGGTCGCGCGTCCTGGCGTGGAGCGTCCTCGTTGCTTGTCGCCGTCGCTCTCGTGGGCTGCGGCGATGACGATGCACGACCAAGAGCTACGACAACTTCGACGAGAACTGTTCCCCGGCTAACGTCGTCGGCAGGCGCAGCACCAGCTCGGCGCCCGGGCTGACCGTGCGCGGGAGCAGGCCACCGCCCATCGCGGTGGCGAGCGCGCCGGACAGCGCGAGGCCGAGGCCGAGGCCCGGCGGCGCGTCGTCGCCGGCGGCGCGGCGGAACGCCTGGAAGCGGCCGCGGCGCAGCGCCGCCGGCAGGCCGGGCCCGCGATCGCGCACGGCGATCTCGACCGCGCCGGCGACCTCGGCGACCGACACGGTGATCGTGCGATCGGCGGCACCGCGCGCGTACTTCTCGGCGTTGTCGAGCAGGTTGCCGACGATGCGCGCCACGGCGTCGCGATCGAGGCGCGCGGTCGCCGCGGCCGGCGCGACCAGCTCGACGGTGGCGCCGGCGCGCTCGAGCCCCGGCCGGGCGCGCTCGATCGCGTCGGCGACCGCGGCCACCGCGTCGCCGAGCTCGGGGCGCACCGCCAGCGCGCCGCGCTCGAGCTGCGACACGCCCATCACGTTGGCCACCACCCGGCCCAGGCGCGCGGCCTCGACCGAGATGCGGTGGGCGTAGTCCTTGTGCTTGGCCGGATCGCCGAGCTCGTCGGCCAGCATGTCGCCGTAGAGCTGGATGCCGGCCAGCGGCGTGCGCAGCTCGTGGGCCGCGGCGGCGGCGAAGCGCGCGCGCTCCTGGGCCAGGCGCTCGCTGCGCGCGGTGACGCCGACCACCAGCAGGCCGCACACGATCGCCAGCAGCGCCACCGGCACGAACTTGATCAAGAACCCGTCGCGCAGCATGTCGCCGGTCTTGCGCGCGTAGGCCACGGCGGCGGCGGTGTCGACGCGGATCGTCCACGGGCTGCCGCCCAGGCCGAGCGCCGTGCCGGCGCCGGTCGCCAGCGTCGCGTCGGTGGCGTCGCGATCGTGGAGCCACGCGCTCAGCTCGGCCGCGCGCACGATCAGGCCCTGGGTGCGAGCGCCGTCGGGCGTCACCACCTGGCGCACCGCCACCAGCGCCGGCTCGCCGGCGATCTTCGTCGCGGTCCACGTCAGCGGCGCGACCGTGATGATCACCGGCGGCGGCGGGGTCGCCTTGGTCGCGGGCGGCCGCCGCCGCGGCGGCGGGTTCGCCGGCGGGGTCGGCGGCGCGACCTCCAGCGGCGGGGTCGGCGCTTGCTGCTGCACCTGCGCGGGCGGCCCGCCGAGCCGCGTCTGGGCGAAGATCTGGTTGGTCATCTGGTTCTGCTCGTACGCCTCGGGCGGCAGCTCGATGGTCTGCACCGCGGGCTCCTGCACCGGCGCCGGCCCATCCGAGTTGCCCTTGGCCGCGGCGAGGTCGCCCGGCGGGCGCCGGCGCGGCGTCAGCACCGCGACCTGGGGCGCCGTCGGCTGCGCCACCTGCACCGCGCCCCGCGCCGCGACCCGCGCCAGCTCGTCCTTGACCGTGCCCACCGCCGCCAGCGCGCCGCGATCGGGCGACGCCGCCTGCACCGTCTCGGGCAGCTCGTCGTTGAGGCTCGGCGACGACAGCGCGCCGCGCTCGTCGATCTGGAAGTGCAACGCCACCAGCTGATCGGCCGGCCCGGTGGCCAGCGGCGAGGGCGTCACCGACAGGCCCTCGCTGCCGCCGGCGGGATCGTGGAACAGGTTCTGGTAGTGCAGGTACGGGCGCGCGCTCTCGCTGACCCGCAGCGCCTCGAGCCGCGCCGCCAGCGCCGCCGCCAGCTCGACCTCGCGGTCGTGCCCCTCGCCGGCGATCGCGGTCACCTGCGCGGCGATCTCGCCGTCGACCTGCCGCACGCCGGCGCGGTACCAGCCGATCAGCACGATCGCGATGGCGCCGCCGACCAGCGCCGCGACGATCGCGGTGCGCCCGCCGGTCATGCGTCGACTCCCCACGCGTAGCCCGCGCCCTTCACCGACACGACGATCCGCGGGTGCGCGGGGTCGCGCTCGATCTTCTTGCGCAGGACGACGATCGCCATGTCGACGGCGCGGGTGTGCAGATCGCCGCGCTGGCCGAACACCTGCTCGAGGATCTCGGCCCGCGACACCGCCCGGCCGCGCTGCCGGTGCAGCCAGCGCAACAGGCCCGCCTCGCGCGGGGTCAGCGGGACCGTCGCGTCGCCGCGGCGCGCGGTCAGGCGGCCGAAGTCGACGATCAGCCCGTCGACGTCGAGGTGCTCGATCACCTCGGCCGGCGCCCGGCGACCCAGCGCGCGCACCCGGGCCAAGAGCTCGCGCGCCGAGAACGGCTTGGTGACGTAGTCGTCGGCGCCCTCGCCCAGGCCGCGCACCTTGTCGTCCTCGCTGCCGCGCGCCGTCAGCATCAAGATCGGCATGCCCGGCCGCGCCGCGCGCAGCCGCCGGCACACGTCCATCCCCGACAGCCGCGGCAGCATCAGGTCCAGCACGATCAGATCCCAGCCCTCGGCCAGGCCGCGCTCGACCGCGGCCACGCCGTCGGCCACCGCCGCCACCTCGTGGCCGTCGCCGCCCAGCAGATCGGTCAAGCCTTCCCGCAGGCTCGCCTCGTCTTCGACGACCAGGATGCGCACGCCTCCAGTGTGCCACCTCCCCCGGCCCCGCGTGTCAGCGCCGTGTAAGGGCGGTCCCCGTGCCCGTGCCCGTGCCCGTGCACGTCACCGATCCCGATCCCGTCACCGATCCCGATCCCGTCACCGATCCCGATCCCGTCACCGATCCCGATCCCGTCACCGATCCCGATCCCGATCCCGTCACCGATCCCGATCCCGTCACCGTCGGCCGAAAGCCGGGCGCGCGGCCAGGCGTCGCCCGCGGGGGACGGGCGCGGAGACGGACACGGGCACGGTGACGGGATCGGTGACGGGATCGGTGACGGGATCGGTGACGGGATCGGGATCGGGATCGGGATCGGTGACGGGCACGGCGACGGGGACGGGAACGGGCACGGTGCCGGGATCCGCGGGCGCGTTGTCACCTCACCCCCGCTGCTCCGCACGTGCGCGCAGCTCGTCGGCGCTCACCTCGCGGCTGCACGCGCGCAACAGCCGCGCGCGCACCTCTGCGAGCAGCCGCGCGCACGGCGCTCGACACGCAGCGCCCCGACGCCGCCTCACGCGCGCAGGTCGCGTCTCGCACGCCGGCTCCTTGGGTGTGGCTCACCCTGCGCGCCCGTCGCGCAGCGGGCCGCGCCCACGACCAGGCGGGGACTCCAGTGCCTTTGGCTGGTCGTGGGCACGCCCCGTGCGCTCCAGGGCGCGTGGCGGGTGAGAGCCACACCCAAGGAGCCCGTCATGTTCGAAGCCCTGACCATCGCCCGTGAGTTCATCGTCGCCGTCCGTCCGCTCGTGGAGCAGCTCGAGCTGCGCGATCGCAACCTCGCCGATCAGCTGCGCCGCGCCGCCACGAGCACCGCGCTCAACACCGCCGAGGGTAACCGCCGCGACGGCCGCGATCGCGCCGCCCGCTTCCGCATCGCCGCTGGCGAGTGCGCCGAGGCCGCCACCGCCGTCCAGGTCGCCGTCGACTGGGGCTACGTGCCCGCCGCCGCGGCCACCGCCGCCCTCGCCCTCGCCGATCGCCTCTGCGCCATGCTCTGGCGCCTCCGCCACCCGCGCCGCTAGCCGGCTCGCGCCGGCCACGGCCCGGCGCCTCGGATCCCGATCCCGATCCCGATCCCGATCCCGACACCGATCCCGATCCCGAGCCCGAGCCCGAGCCCGACACCGATCCCGATCCCGATCCCGATCCCGTCCCCGTCCCCGTCCCCATCCCCGTCCCCGTCCCCGTCTCACCACGGCGTGTCGTGATAGTCCTTCAAGAAGCGGCCCCACAGGTGCTTGCCGCTGGCGTGGCCCGCGAACACCGGGTCGAGCACGCGGGCGGCGCCGTCGACGATGTCGAGCGGCGGGTGGAAGCCGTGGACCGAGACCTTCATCTTGGCCAGCGCCACCGGGTCCTCGTCGGTGACCCAGCCGGTGTCGACCGCGTTCATGTAGATGCCGTCGCGCACGTAGTCGGCGGCCGAGGTGCGCGTCAGCATGTTCAGCGCGGCCTTGGCCATGTTGGTGTGCGGGTGCTTGTCGGTCTTGAAGCGGCGGTAGAACTGCCCCTCCATCGCTGACACGTTGACGACGTGGGCGTCCTTGGTCGGCACCGCCATCATCAGCGGCTTGAGCCGCGCGTTGAGCACGAACGGCGCGATCGCGTTGACCAGCTGCACCTCGAGCAGCTCGGCGGTCGGCACGTCGGCCAGGGTCATGCGCCACGAGTTGGTGTCGCGCAGATCGACCTGCTGCAGGTCCGCGTCGTAGTGACCGGCCGGGAACAGGTGGCTGCCGCGCTCGAGGTCCTCGGCCAGCACCGGCACCTGCGACAGGATCGCCGCGCGCCACAGCCCGGCCGGCTCGCCGCCGGCGGTGGCCAAGGCCGCGCCCGAGCCCAGCATCGGCGTCGCGGTCGGGTGCACGCCCCACCACCGGGCCAGCATCGCGCGCTCGCGCGGGCCGACCTGATCGGGCCCGACCGCCTCGCCGGTCAGCAGGTGATCGTAGAAGCCGCTGGGCCGCCGCACGGTCTGGCAGGCGTTGTTGATCAGCACGTCGAGCCGGGTCCAGCTGGCGCGGATGTGCGCGCACAGCGCCTCGACCGACGGCGTGTGGCGCAGATCGCAGCCGAACACGTGGGCCCGGCTGGCCAGCTCCTCGCCGTCGGGCTCGGCTGCCAGCCGGCGCGCGGCGTCGACCGGGAAGCGGGTGACGATGATGGTCTCGGCGCCGGCGCGCAGCAGCTTCTTGGCGATCTCGGCGCCGATCTTCACGCGCGCGCCCGTGACAAGGGCGACCCGGCCGCGCAGATCGGTCGACTGGTTGCGCTTCTGCCAGTTCTCCTCGGCGCAGCGCGGGCACATCTGGTCGTAGAACCAGTGCAGGTCGTGGAAGTCGACCTTGCAGACGTAGCAGTTGCGCGCCTCGCGCACCCGCGGCGGCGCCGCCGCGTCGTCGCGGCGAGCCTCGGCCTCGGCCCACGCGCCGCCGTCGGGGGTCGCGTCGAGCGCCGCCGGGTCGTCGATCAGCTCGCCGGGCGGCAGCGCCGGCACCGCGCCCAGGTGGCTGAACACCGGCAGCTTGCGCAGCGCGCGGATGCCGGTGGCGTCGAGGATCGCGTCATCGGCGGCCTTGGCCTCGGCCTCGGCCTTCTTGGTCAGCCCCTTGCGCATCGCCTTGCGCATGTAGCGATCGGGCCGCGACAGCTTGCCGGCGGCCACCATCAGCCGGCGGCGTTGCTCGTCGGACAGCTCGGCGACCCGGCGCGGCTCGTCGGCGAGGCCCTCGAGGAGGGCCACCAGGGCGGCGAGATCGGGAGGCGGTTCGGTCGACACCGGGCCCGCTCTTAGCACCGCCCCGGCCGCTCCGTATATATACGGTGCATGCGAACGCTGCTGTGCCTGGCCGCGGTGGCGGCGTGCTCGACGCCCCCGGCGCGCCCCGCCGCGCCACCGACACCCCCGGCGCCGGCCCCGCGCCCGCACTACCACGCCACGATCCGCTGGACCGATCACGGCGTGCCGCACATCGTCGCCGCCGACGTCGGCGGCCTCGGGTTCGGCCAGGGCTACGCCCAGGCCCAGGCCCACCTGTGCGAGCTGGCCGACGGCTTCGTCCGGGTCCGCGGCGAGCGCGCCCGCTACCTGGGCCGCGGCCCCGACGACGCCCACCTCAAGAGCGATCTGGTCCACCGCCACCTCGGCTACCTGGCCCGGGCCAAGGCCGCGCTGCCGACCGCCTCGGCCGAGACCCGCGCGATGGTGGCCGGCTTCGCCGCCGGCTACTCCCACGCGCTGGCCCGCATGCCGGCCGCGGCGCAACCGGCGGCGTGCCGCGGCGCCGCCTGGCTCCAGCCGATCACCGACGTCGACGTCGCCGCCTACGGCCTGTCGATCCAGGCGATCGCGTCGTCGCGGTTCTTCGCCGACGCCATCGCCGAAGCCCGGCCCGAGCCCAAGGCCGCGCCGGCCGCGCCCACGCCCGCGCCCGCCACCGGCGGCGCCTCGAACGGCTGGGCCATCGGCGGCGATCGCACCGCGACCGGCGGCGGCGTCCTGATCGGCAACCCGCACTTCCCGTGGCAGGGCGACCTGTTGTTCCACGAGGCGCACCTGACGATCCCCGGCGACCTCGACGTCTACGGCGTGTCGCTGCTCGGCACGCCGGCGATCCAGATCGGCACCACCGCGCGCCACGCCTGGACCCACACCTTCTCGGCGTCGACCCACCAGGTGATCTACCGGCTCGACCTCGCGCCCGACTCGGTGATGCGCTACCGCCACGGCGAGGAGACGCTGCCGATCACCGCCACCCACCACGCGATCGGCGTGCGCGGGGACGACGGCGCGGTCCACGACGAGGACGTCGTCGCGTACCGGAGCGCGATCGGCCCGATGATCGCGGTGGCGGCCAGCCCGTGGTCGGCCGCCACCGGCCACGCGTTCACGCTGCGCGACGTCGCCGCCGGATCGGTGCTGGCGCTCGATCAGTACCTGGCGATGGCGCGGGCCGGCTCGCGCGCGGCGTTCGAGGCGGCGCTGGCGATGCATGGCACGCCCTTCGTCAACACGCTCTACGCCGACGTCGAGGGCGACGCGCTGTACGTCGACGGCTCGCGGGTGCCGGACCTGTCCGACGACGCGCTCGGGCGGTGGAAGCTGGTGCGCAAGCTTATGGCGCCGGTCGACGCCGCGTGGCGCGAGCAGCGGTTGGTGATCCTCGACGGCAGCGATCCGATCAACGACCTGGCCGCCGACGATCCCCACGCCCCGGGCGCGGTGCCGTTCGCCAGCGTGCCGCGGATCCTGCGCCGCGACTACGTGATGAACGCCAACGACAGCTACCAGCACACCAACCCGGCCGCGCCCGAGGCGCTCGCGCCGCGCTCGCCGCTGTGGGGCGACGACGGCGATCGCCCGTCGGCGCGCACGCTGGCCAACCTGGCGGCGCTGGCGCCCGGCGGCGGCGCCGCGGGGCCCGACGATCGGTTCACGCTCGACGAGGCGGCCGCGGCGATGCTGTCGAACCAGTCGTTCGTCGCGGCGCGGCTGGGCGACGAGGTGCGCGCGGCGTGCGCCGCCAAGCCGGCCGGCGAGGCCGCCGCGGTGATCGCGCAGCTCAAGCGCGGCTGCGCGGCGCTGGCGGCGTGGGACGGCCGGTTCGCCGTCGACAGCCGCGGCGCGGCGCTGTGGCGCGAGCTGATGCGCGCGCTGGCGGCCGGCGGCCCGGTGCCCTGGGCGCGGCCCTACGATCGCCAGGCGCCGCGGCTCACGCCCGACGGGCTGGCCCGCGACACCGCCGCGGTGCGGGCCGCGATCGCCGCGGCCACCGCCGCGCTCGCCGACGCCAAGCTGGCCCCCGACGTCGCGCTCGGCGACGTGCAGCGCGCCGCCGGCCCCCAGGGCCCGGTCGCGGTCCCCGGCGGCCGCGAGCTCGACGGCGTCGCCAACGTCGTGACGTCGAACCGCTTCGACGCCACGGCGCTGCCCGAGGCGCCGGTCGACGCCCGCTACCCGGTCGATTTCGGCTCGAGCTTCATCCTGGCGGTCGAGCTGACCCCGGCCGGCCGCACGGTGAAGGCGCTTCTCACCTACGGCAACTCGAGCGATCCGGCCTCGCCGTGGTATCGCGATCAACTCGCCGCGTTCGCCCAGGGCGCGCTGCGCCCGGTGCCCCTGACCGACGCCGCGATCGCCGCCGACCCCGCCTACCGTCTCGAGGAGCTCGACGCACCATGACCCTTCGCTCGCGCCTGCGCGGCGCCGCCATCGCCACGTTCCTGGGCGCCGACGACGCGCGCCACGCCCTCGCCGACCTCAAGCGCCGGGTCACCCGCGCCGAGGCTGGCGTCGACTTCTACTTCGACCTCAGCGACCCCGCGAGCTACCTCGCGGCCCAGGCCGCCGAGCGGATGGCCGCGGCCTACCCGCTGCCGGTCCGGGTCCACGTGGTGTCGGGCCCGGCGGCCGACGTCGACCCGGCGCCGGCGCTGCGCGCGCTGCACGCGATCCGCGACGCCCACGACGTGGCGACGCGCTGGGACGTCGAGTTCCCCGGCAAGAAGCCGCTCGAGCCCGGCACGCTCAAGCGCGCCCACCAGGTGCTGATCAAGCCGCGCCCCGATCCCGAGCAGCTCGCCGTCGTGCTGGCGGTCGCCAAGGCGGTGTGGACCAACGATCAGAAGGAGCTGGTCGCGCTGACCGGCCAGCACGGCAACGAAGACCAGATGTCGGTCGCGCCGTACCTCGCGACCGCGTACGACCAGCTCCGCCGAGCCGGCTTCTACCAGGGCGCCGCGTTCGCCTACCGCGGCGAGTGGTACGGCGGCGTCGAGCGCCTGCCCTACCTCGAGGCGCGGCTGGCCGCCGACACCGGCGCCACGCCGAGCCGACCGCTGCTCGAGCGCCGCCCGGCCGGGCCGCCGCGCAAGCTGGCGCTGCCGGCGGGGCGCCCGACGCTGGAGCTGTGGTTCTCGTTCCGCTCGCCGTACTCGTACCTCGCGATCGCGCAGGTCGGCGCGATCGTGCGCGACCTCGACCTCGACCTGCGCCTGCGGCCGGTGCTGCCGCTGGTCGAGCGCGGCGCGCAGATGCCGCGCCTGAAGACGATGTACATCGCCAAGGACGCGCACCGCGAGGCGCAGCGCCTGGGCATCCCGTTCGGCCACATCGCCGATCCGCTCGGCGCCGGCGCCCGCAACGCGGTCGCGATCATGCGCGCCGCCAACGCCGCGGGCCTCGGGCTGGCGTTCGCCGAGTCGGCGATGCGCGGCGTGTGGGCCGAGGCCCTCGACCTGGCCAGCTACGTCGATCTGCGCACGATCGTCGAGCGCGCCGGGCTGGGCTGGGACGCGGCGCGGGCCGCGCTGGCCGACGAGGCGTGGAAGACCGACGCCGCCGACGCGGCGGCCGACCTCAACGCCGCCGGGCTGTGGGGCGTGCCGAGCTTCCGCCTCGGCGACTACACCACCTGGGGCCAGGATCGCCTGCCGTACCTCGTCGACCGCGTCCTCGAGCACCGCCGCGCGGTGTGAGCCGGATTCCAGGGGACTCGTCGCCGAGCCTCGCACCGCCTCACGCCAGCGGGCCCGGGCGCTCCCACAGGCTGGGCGCCGGGCCGCCGCGCTTCCAGCCGCCCTGCATGAGCCAGGTCTGGGGCGCTGCGGTCGGCATCGGCTCGAAGTCCTTCGGCCACGCGAACGGCACGCCATCTCGCTCGGCCCAGCCGCCGAACGCGACGCCGCTGGCGTAGCGATCGAGCGGCGCCCGACGCTGCCCGAGGCCGGCGTGGTCCTCGCGGTGGCGGCGCCAGTTGTTGAGCACGTAGGCCAGCGCGTGGCGCGCCTGCCGCGGGCGAGTGATCGTCGTCGCGTGGTAGCGGTCGGTGAAGACGCGGCCGCGGCGCGGCACACCGGCGGCGATGGTGACCGCGCGGTTCAGCCGCTTCGCGGCTGAGACGCACAGCGCGCGGACGCCGTTGGCCAGCGCGCGGCGGTCCGCCGCCTCGCAGAGCAGGTGGATGTGGTGGCGCTGGATCGACAGGTGGACGACGCGGAAGTCGGCGCGCCCGACCAGCGCGATCATCGCCGCGCGCACGGCCGCGTACGCCTGAGGTCGGCGCAGCCGCCCGATCTGTTGCGTGACGCGCAGGACGACGTGCACCGGCAGGCGGCGATCGTGGAACGGCCGCGTCCGGTGCTTGCCGCGGATCCGGCCCCGCAGCGTCCGCTTGCGCCCGGCGCCGGCGCGCCTGCCCCCATGGCCGGTCGCGTTGCCCGCGCGCTGCGGCGCTCCCTCGGTCCCCGGCAACCCCAGCTGCTTCGCCCGCTTCGCCGTCATCTTGATTGGGCCAATATAACACCGACGGCGGCGTCGTCAAGGGCCGAGGAAGATTCAGTGGCTCGGACAGTGAGCACGACGCGGGTCCGCGATCGAGGCCCGGGAGGCGGCCACCTCCCGGAGCGCGGTGGCGTTGACGGCGGTGGTGGACACCCGCGCCTGGCAGCTCGCCGGCAGGGCCCGCATCGCGAACGTCGCGCGGTTGCCCACACCGCCTTGAAGAACGGCGCGGCGGGGGCCGCGATCCGCCCGCGGTCCCCGGGGCCTCAGCGACCGCTTGGACTCGCCGTGCTGCGCCCCCTGCGACCGGTGCGACGCGGGTGCGGCGCTGGCGGCCGATCGCGATCTGCTGTAGGCACGAGCGATGCGCCGCTGGCTGTGCCTCGCCGTCCTCACCGCCGCCTGCACCCACCACGCCGCGGTGGCGCGCGACCTCGCCAGCACCAGCGAGCGCTCGGGCTGGCTCGCCACCGGCCGCCACGCCGAGGCGGTGCGGCTGTGCCGCGACTTCGCGCTGGCCTACCCGGCCGCGGCCCGCTGCGAGACGTTCGGCGCGTCGGCCACCGGCCGCGAGCTGGTGGCGCTGGTGCTGTCGCGCCACGGCTTCGACCCCGCCGCCGACGCCCGCGCCGGGCGGCCGGTGCTGCTGGTCCTCGCCGGCATCCACGCCGGCGAGATCGAGGGCAAGGACGCCGGCTTCTGGCTGGCCCGCGACCTGGTCACCGGCGCCGCGCTGCCGCCGCTGCTCGACGCCGCGACCGTCGTGTTCGTGCCGATCTTCAACGTCGACGGCCACGAGCGGTTCGGCGCGAACAACCGCCCCAACCAGCGCGGCCCCGAGGAGATGGGCTTCCGCACCAACGCCGCCGGGCTCAACCTCAACCGCGACTTCGTCAAGGTCGACACCCCGGAGATGGCGGCGCTGCTCGGCCTGTGGCGCCGCTGGGACCCGACGGTGTTCGTCGACCTGCACACCACCGACGGCGCCAAGTTCGAGCACGACGTCGCGGTGATGGTCGCGCCCAAGGCCAGCCGCGGCGACGACCTCGAGGCCGCCGGCCGCGCGCTGCAGGACGCCGTGATCGAGCGCGTGACCGCCGCCGGCCACCTGCCGCTGGCGTTCTACCCGTCGTTCGACGTGGACGACGATCCGGCGTCGGGGTTCACCGACGGCGACGCGCCGCCGCGCTTCTCGCAGGCCTACGCGACGACCCGCAACCGGCTGGGCATCCTGGTCGAGACCCACTCGTGGCGGACCTACCCCGAGCGGGTCGCCGCGACCCGCCACGTCCTCGAGGCGGTGTTCGCCGAGGCCATCACCCGCGGCCGGCGCTGGCGCGACGTCGAGGCGGCGGCCGACGCCGCGGATCACGGCGTGGCGGGCGACGACCTCGTGCTGATGTCGCGCGGCGATCCGGCAGCGCCGCGCACGATCGACTTCCGCGGCTACCGCTACCAGCGCGTGCCGTCGGAGGTGTCGGGCGGCACCTGGACCCAGTACGACGAGACCCAGCCGGAGGTGTGGCGCGTGCCGCTGCGCGACCACCCGGTGCCGGCGCTGACCTTGCGCGCGCCGGGCGCCGGCTACGTGGTCGACGGCGGCTACGCGGCGGCGATCGCGCCGCGCCTCGACGCCCACGGCCTGCGCTACCAGCGGGTCGCCGACGACGCCGACCTCGACGCCGAGGTGTGGCGGATCGATCGCCCGACGTTCGGCAAGACCTTCGAGGGCCGCACCGCCGCGACGATCACCGGCGCCTGGGCCCGCGAGCGGCGGCGCGCGGTGCGCGGCGCGATCTTCGTGCCGGTGGCCCAGCCCGGGGCCCGGCTCGTGCTCCACCTGTTCGAGCCGAAGGCGCCCGACGCGCTGGTGGCGTGGGGCCTGTTCAACGCCGCGCTCGAGCAGAAGGAGTACATGGAGCCGTACGTCGCCGAGGAGCTCGCGCGCGGCCTGCTGCAGGATGCGGCGATCGCCGCCGCCTTCGCCGAGGCGCTGAAGGATCCGGCGTTCGCCGCCGATCCGGCCCGGCGGCTCGACTGGTTCTACCGCCGCAGCGCGGCGTGGGACGAGCGCATGGGCCTGGTGCCGGTGTTCCGCGTCGACGTCGCGCCGCCGCTGGCGAAGTAGCCGGTCACGGCCGCGCCGCGAACCGGCGATGGCGGCGCCGCCACAGCGTCAGCGCCAGCGCGATCAGCGCGAGCCCGGCGACGCCACCGCCGATCAGCGCCGGCCACGGCGCGCGGTGGCGCGGCAGGTAGCGCCGGGCCCGCGCGAAGTCGGGGGCCGGGCAGTCGATGCCGAAGTCGAACGACACCGCGGCGGGGCCGGTGCGGACGTAGCGCCGCCACAGCCGCTGCTCGCGCTCGGGGTCGGTGGTGTGCACGTACTTCGCCGCCTGGCACAGCGCCATCGCGTAGGCCTGCGAGCGGCGCGGCAGCCGATCGGCGGCCGCCTCGGCGAGGTCGGCGGCCAGGTGGCGGTAGTGGTAGCGGCGCGGGCTGGCCGGCGCGCTGGCGACGAAGCGCCCGGCCTCGGCCGCGCTGTCGGGGCCGAGGCGCTCGACCCGGATCACCTCGTGGCCGTTGTCGACGTCGGGATCGGGGTCGGTGTCGTCGACCCAGTCCCAGCGCGCGTCGGGATCGTACTGCGCGCCGTACAGCTCCCAGTCGGGCGCGGCCGCGGTGCCGAGGATCTCCAGGCCGTCCTGCCGCGCGAACAATGACGCGGTGTACAGGAGCTCGGCCTGCGCGATCGGATCGTCGGTGCGCGCCAGCGCCGACCGCGCCGCGGCGTAGGCCATCGCTGGGGCCCGCGCGCTGGCCGGCAGGTACGCCATGGCCTCGGCGTAGCGGCCGGCGCGCATCATCCGCCGGCCGAGGATCGCCGCCAGCACGTCGGGGTCCATCGCGAACGTGTCGTGCTCGGCCGGCGCCTCGACGTCGAGGCCGCGCACGAACTGGCGCAGCTCGTCGATCGTCAGCACCCGCTCGGCGACGTACGCGACGTCGCTGGCGTAGGTGCCGTGCGAGCCCCACAGGTGCGCCATCGCGTCGGGCCAGCGGCCGTCGGCCAGCGCCACCAGCGCGCGCTCGCCGCGCACCCGATCGACGCGCTGCGGGTCCCAGCACGCGTCGTAGCCGCCGTCCTGATCGCACGCGCCCTCGCGATCGGCGTAGCCCTGCTCGGCCGCCGCCAGCGCGCGATCGGCCGCCGCGTGATCGCCCGCGCGCAGCGCCAGCTTGCCGCGCACCCAGCTGGCCAGCGGGCTGGCGCCGGCGCGGGCGACCAGCGCGGCCGCGCGGTCCCACGCGCCCTCCTGGTACGCGATCGCCGCCAGCCGCTCGGGCGCGGCGATCCGCGGCGCGGCCAGGAGCGCCTGCCACACCCGCGCCGCGTCGGCGTCGGTCAGCTCGGCGCGCCGGGTCGCCAGGTAGGTCGCGACCAGCGCCTGGCCGATCGGGTCGGCGATCAGCGCGGCCTCGGCGCCGTCGGCGATCGCCGCGCGCGCGACGATCAACAGCGACGGCGCGCCGTCGGGGTGGCCCAGCGCGGCCTGCTCGGCGTAGAGCTTCACCGCGGTCACGCGGTCACCGTGGGCGAGGTGCAGCCGCGCCTCCTGGCCCAGGCTCGACGCGGCCAGGCCGGCGTCGTCGGCGAAGCCGGCGTCGACCAGCGCGCGCACCTGCCGGTACGAGGCGGCGGCCTCGGGCCAGCCGTGGGTGCGGCCGAGCATGTACGCCGCCCAGGTCGACCGGTGCTGCCGCTCGGTGGCCGGCAGCGCCAGCACCCCGGCGTAGTCGCCGGCCTGGTAGCGGCGGCGCTCCTCGCTGCCGGCGTCGTCGACCTCGACCGGCGCGTCGCCCACCACCTGGTACGGCCGCGGCGGCGTCACCAGCTCGCCGGCCTCGACCAGGAACCTGCCCTCGGGCAGCTCGGCCAGCGCCCGGCCGCGATCGCCGAGCAGCGAGCTCGGGAAGTCGGGGCCGCACGCGGTCGCCGGGCGCTCGGGGGCGAGCGCGGCGGCCAGCGCGATCGCCAGCCCGATCCCCGCCCCGCGCCATCGTCCACGTCGCGTCGCTGGAGCGCACCCCGGTTGCACGATCGCGCCAACGCGCGACCGGCGGCCGCTATTTCACGCCACCGTCACGCCGCGAACGTGGCCTGGTGCCAGGCGCACAGCGGCGCCAGCCCGTCGAACACCACGTCGGCGCCGGCGGCCTCGAGCGTGGCCCGATCGTCGGCGCCGGTGGTGACCGCCACGACCCGGGCGCCGCACGCGCGCGCCGCGGCGACGTCGTGGACGGTGTCGCCGACCACCACCGCGGTGTCGCCGGCGCCGATGCCGCTCTTGGCGATCGCGACCGCCACCAGCTCGGCGCGATCGGTCGAGTCGCAGCCGTAGCCGCCGAAGCCGAAGTGGTGGGCCAGGCCGGCGGTCTCGAGCTTGGCCCGGGCGCCGGCGGCGACGTTGCCGGTGGCCACGCCGAGCCGCACCTCGGGCCGCGCGCCCAGCCACGCCAGCACCCGATCGGCGTCGGGCAGCACCCGCAGGCTGCCCGGCAGGTCGCGGCCCAGGTGGGCCAGGTAGTCGTCGAGGATCGCGTCGATCTCGCCGGGCCGGGGCTCGCGATCG
This sequence comes from Myxococcales bacterium, assembly GCA_016707895.1. GTDB lineage: Bacteria > Myxococcota_A > Polyangia > Haliangiales > Haliangiaceae > UBA2376. Next base: position 86,965 of record JADJGV010000001.1, read on the forward strand.
AGCGCACGGACGATCAGCTGGCGCACGATCCAGCCGTCGGTGCGGCCGCCGAACGCGAGGCCGCGCGCGGCGTCCTCGACGCCGTAGCGCTCGCGCATCACCGCGGCCAGGGCCCGGGCCCCGGCGCCGCCGGCGCGCACCAGCGTGCCATCGATGTCGAACAGGTACGCGATCACGGGGGCGGCGCGCTGTGGGTCCAGCGGTTGACCGCGGCCAGGAGGCCGTCGAACGCGTCGCGCATCGCCCACGCCTTCGCGGCCGGCGCGGTCAGCGTGCTGACCCGCAAGAGGCCGGCGCCGAACGCGTCGCGGATGCCCTTGCACGTCGAGCCCTGCTCGAACTTGATCGCGGTGGCCTCGTAGATCTTGAAGCAGCCCTCGTGGTCGCCGCGGTTGTAGAGCGGCGCGCCGACCGAGATCGCCGAGTCGATCGCCGCCACCACGTCGGCCACCGCGGTGGCCTCGCAGCCAGCGAACAGGGTCGGCGGATGATCGGGGACCTTGCGCACGATCGTCACGCCGTCGACGACGATCTCCTGGGCCCGCGGCCGCGTCAGCTCGGCGAACTCGGCGACGTCGAGGTCGCGCGGCGGCTGGCGGAACAGCGCCTGGACGTAGTTCGACGGCATCCCGAAGTTGAGGTTCTGGCCCTCGGTGAACACCGCGGTCGACACCCCGATCACCTGGCCGAACGAGTTGAACAGGGGGCCGCCGCTCGAGCCCTGCGAGATCGGCGCCGAGATCTGCAACAGCTTGAACCCCGGCGCCACCTGGCGCACCGACGAGATCAGGCCGTCGGACACCGTGTAGTCGAGGACGCCCAGCGGGTTGCCGATCGCCAGCACCGGATCGCCGGCCGCGACCTGATCGCTGTCGCCCAGCGCCAGCGTCGGCAGCGGCCTGCCGGCCGCGACCCCGAGCAGCGCCAGATCGTGATCGACGTCGACCCCGACGATGCGCTCGACGATCAACGCGGTGCCGTCGAGCAACCGCACGGTGATCGGCGCGCTGGCCGCCACGACGTGCAGGTTGGTCGCGATCACGCCGGCGCGGTCGATCACGAAGCCGGTGCCGACCTTGTCAGTGCCGGCCTCGATGCGGACGATCGCCGGCTTGGAGTTCTCGACGATCTGCTTGGGGGTGAGCGGCGCGGGGGCGGCCGGCGCCGGCGTCCCCTTGCCACCGCAGCCGACGGTGGTCACGACGCAGGCTGCCAGGACCAGACGGGCGCTCACCTGACTATCCTAGCACCGTCGCGGCGGCCAGCACCCGACGGCCCGAGCGGCGCCCAGATCACGCCAGGGCCGCGCCGACCACCCGGGCCAGGCCCAGCCAGCTCGGCGCCAGCTCGTGGCGGATCATCTGCCGCGCCACCGGCACCGCGCGCGGGTTGCCGGTGAACCACAGCGGCCGCGGCCGCACCACCAGCGGCCCGCGCAGGATCGCCTTGTCGATGTTCTCGATCATGTAGGTGTTGTGCACCCAGCCCAGCCCGCTCTGGATGTCGCGCAGCGTCGCCGACGGGTGGCCGCCCCACGGCAGCGAGCCGACGCCGTAGCCCAGCGCCGGCCAGTGGTTGACCGCGACCGTGCCGTAGCGCAGGTCGGTGATCGCCCGCTCGATCGCCGGCGCCACGCCGGGGTCGCGCTCGAGGCCGGGCGCGACGAACAGCGCCGCGTTGAGCGTGCCCCACAGCCGGTCGTTGCAGAACCCGGTGGCGGCGGCCAGGAACTCGATCGGATCGCCGACCGGCAGCACCACGTCGGACACCATCGCGCAGAACGGCTCGACGGTGAACACCGGCTCGGCCGCGGCCGGATCGAGGCCACGGACGATCGTCCACGGCAGCTCGCCGGCGCCCGCGCCGCCCGGGATCACCAGGTCGCGGCCGGCGGTCAGCCGGGCGTAGCGCTCGAACGCGCCCGGGTAGTACGCGGCGCGCGGCGGGGTCGCCGCCAGCTCGCGCGCGACCAGCCCCCAGAACGCGTCGTGCTGGGCCCAGCCGTGGCCGGTGATCACCACCTTGGCGGCGTTGCAGTTGAACGACGCGTTGTTGGTGATCATCGTCGCCAGGTTGGCGGCCATGAACGCCAGCTCGCCGTCGGCATAGTCGGCCGGCACGATCGCCACCGGGCTGACGTTGCCCAGCTCGCTCGAGATCGGCTTGGTCAGCAGCGGCTCGCCGCTGGCCTGGCGCTGCGCGCGCGCCGGCCCCGGCGGCCCCCAGACGATCCGATCGTGGGTCTGATCGGAGCCGGTGATGTGGACGTCGTCGACGGATGGGTGCTCGACCAGGTACTGCCCGACGTCGGCGCCGCCGTAGACGATCCGCAGGTAGCCGGCGTCGACCAGCGGCGCTAGCGCCCGCTCGAGGATCGGCCCGGCCCACTCGTTGACCGGGTTCATCTTGAGCAGCGCGACGAAGCCCTCGACGAACAGCTTCGACAGCACGTCCATCGGCGGGATCGACGAGACGTTGCCGGCGCCGAGGATCAACGACACGCCGCCCTCGGGATCGCGCTGGCGGTAGAAGCCGGCCTGGCGCCGCGCGGCGTCGGCGCGGGTCACGCCCGGCGCCAGGAGCACGCTGCCCTTGAAGCCCAGGAACGCCATCCGATCGAGGTTCGACACCGGGAACGCCTCGATCTCGACCCGGCCGTCGCCCCGGGTCACGCCGCCGGTGCCCAGCGGCGGTCGGCCGCTCCGGGCGATCGCCTCGAGGCTGTCGCCCAGCAGCCGGGCCAGGCGCAAGGTCGGCAGCGGCCCGGCGATCCACTCCTCGGCCTGGTACGCGCCGGTCAGGCGCTTGGCCTTGCACCCGGTCGCGACCCAGGCCTCGGCGCAGTCGGCGATGCGCGGCATGCACGCCCGCACCAGCGCCGCCTTCGCGGCCGGCGCCAGCCGCGCGAACGGCCGCGCGCGATCGCGCAAGGTCGCCAGCGCCGCGTCGAGGCGGGCGCGCTCGGTGGGCAGCGCGCTGGCCATCGGCGGGATGGGCGCCGCGTCGTGCTGCGGGCGGGAGGGCGCGATCGGGGAGGCCATGGCGCACTCTACCGCGGCAGCGTCGGCGCCGACCTGTGGTACTCACCGGCGATGTCCCTGACTGGTAAGCAACGCCGCCACCTCCGCGCCCTCGGCCACGAGCTCGCGCCGGTCGCCCAGGTGGGCAAGGGTGGCGTGTCCGCCGCAGTGATCGCGGCGGTCGATCGCGCCCTCGCCGATCACGAGCTGGTGAAGATCAAGCTGCTCGAGAGCCTCGACGTCGACCGCGAGGAGGCCGCCGGCCTGCTCGCCACCGGCACCCGCGCCGAGGTGGCCCAGGTGCTCGGCCGCACCGTGCTGCTGTACCGGCCCGACCCCGACGAGCCGCGCATCAAGCTGCCCAAGGCGGCCCGCGCAGATGTTAACCGGGACTGAACCGACGCCGGCGAACTGCACGAAGTTTGCACAGCGCACGACGACGCGCACCCCGGCCACGCGGTCGTGGCTTCGGAGCGACGGACTGTGACATCATCGTCCCACGTCCGTCGCCGTCATGACACCGCCCTCCTCCTCTGCGACCGCGCGCGAACAAGACGCGCACATGACCGCGCACCGGCGCGAGGACAAGTACCTCGTCTCCGCCGAGGCCGCCAAGGCGGTGGCCGCCGCCGCCAACCGCCACCTGCTGGCGCACCGCTTCCGCGGCGACGGCGCCAACCTGCTGCCCGGCGCCAAGCACTTCGTCACGACGATCTACTTCGACACGCCCGGCCGCGAGCTGTTCCACGCCGCCCACGGCCACAGCCAGCACCTCAAGCTGCGGGCCAAGGAGTACTACGACCTCCACCCCGACCTCACCGAGACCGCGACCGACGTCGCCGAGCTGGTGCGGTTCCAGCCGATCGTCTGGCTCGAGGTGAAGAGCAAGGACGCGGCGTTCACCGGCAAGCAGCGCATCGGCATCCCCAAGGTCGACGTGCCGGGGTTCTTCGCCGAGGGGCGGCTGACGCCGGCGATGCTGCAGATCCACGAGGCGACCTACGGCGGCGACGCCACCGCCGCGCTCACCGCGGTCGCGCGGCTGTGCGCGACCTGCAAGGAGCCGCTGCGCGCGGACTGCCTGGTCAGCTACCGGCGGCAGGCGTGGCAGGACGAGGCCGGCGCGCTGCGGCTGACGATCGATCACGGCCTGGCGTTCTTCCGGCCGCCGAACGATCTGTGGCTGCGGCGCAAGGCGCTGGTGCGCGAGTCGCTGGGCACGCCGGTCGCCACCGAGGCGCGCCGGGTGCTCGAGGTCAAGACCCGCGGCCCGGCGCCGGCGTGGCTGGCCGAGCTGGGGCTGGCCCCGATCGAGTTCAGCAAGTTCGAGGCGGCCTCGGCCGCGATCCATGGCTGATCCCGCCCGCCGTCGCAGCCGCGCGCGCCTGCGCACCGCGCTGGGTTGGCTGCTCACGCTGACGATCGTGCTGTACTCGATCGTCGACTGGGGCGACGACGACGACGACCGCATCGCCGCCGCGGCCGGCGACGGCGACGGCGACGACAAGCTGCGCATCCGCACGATCAGCGACGCCGAGGTCAGCCCCGGCGACGCGGTGGTGGTGCGGTTCGACAACGCCGACGACGAGCTGCCGATCGGCGCCCGCGTCGCCGGCGCCGCGGCCGAGATCCTCGATCGCCGCGCGCACTCGCTGGTGGTGCGCATCCCCGAGGAGGTGGCCCCGGGCCGCGCGCCGCTGCGCCTGGTCCAGGGCGCGCGCAAGAGCAAATCGTGGGACCTGCTGGTGCGCCCGCCGCGCCACGGCAAGCTGGTGGCCAAGGTGATCGGCGGGCTGGCGCTGTTCTTCTACGGCTTCGGCGTGCTGGCCGCCGGGTTCCGCGGGCTGGCGGGGCGCCGGCTGCGCCAGCAGCTAGGCCGCCTCACCGGGGCGCCGACCCGCGCGGTCGGCGTCGGGGTCGCGGTCGGCGCCGCGACCCAGCTCACCACCACCGCCACCGCGGTGACGATCGGGCTGATCGAGGCGCGCCTGCTGGCGCTGGGGCCGGCGCTGGCGCTCCTGGTCGGCGCCCAGCTCGGCGCGTCGCTGGTCGGCGCGCTGTTGCCGCTGGGCTTCACGCGCGAGAGCCTCGAGATCGTCGCGATCGGCGTGGCCTGGACCGCGGTCGCCAACACCCGCCGCACCCGCGCGATCGGCCAGGCCATCCTCGGCGTCGGGCTGGTGCTGTACGGCCTGCGGCTCCTGCAGTCGGGCATCGATCCGCTGCTCGCCGATCCCAAGCTCCTGGCGTACGTCGGCTACCTGCGCGACGACGGCGTCGCGCCGATGCTGCTGGCGGCGGCGGTCGGCGTGCTGGGCGGGCTGGTGCTGCAAGGGCCCGGGCCGGTCTACGGCCTCGGCCTGGGCCTGGCCCAGGTGTCGGGCGCGCTGTCGTTGACCAACCTGCTGGCGATCCTCGCCGGCACCAACCTCGGCGCCGCGATCGGCATGGCGATCGTCGCCGGCGCCAGCGCGCGCAACCGGCCGCTGGTCCGCCCGCAGCTGGCGTTCGGCCTGGTGGCCACCGCGGTGACGCTGGCGCTGGTGCCGGCGGTGGCGGCGCTGACCGACGCGCTGGTGCCGGGCGATCCGGCGCGCCTCGACTACCGCCACGCGGTGATGCTGCCCAACCTGTCGGCCCACCTGGCGGTCGGGTTCACGCTGTCGCAGCTGATGATCACCGCGGCGTGGACCGCGCTGGCGGTGCCGCGGCTGGCCCGCGCGGTCGCCCAGCAGCAGCCGCGCGCGCCCAGCGTCGCGTCGGCGGCCACCGCGCAGCCCGAGCTGGCCACCGCGTTCGAGCGCCACCGCGCCGCCCTCGACGCCTGCCTGGCCGCGGCCACCTCCGGCGAGCGGGTCGGCGCCGAGCTCGAGGTCGCGCTGGCCGAGACCCGCGCCACCGTCGAGGAGCACTTCGCGGCGCTGGCCGGCGGCGAGGCGACGCCGGCGGTCGATCGGCTGCGGCGCGCGGTGCTGGGGACCCTGCAGCTGCAGCGCGCGATCGAGCAGGTGGTCCACGTCACCGAGCTGGGCGTCGAGCGCGGGCTGGCGCTGACGCCCGAGGAGCAGGTGCGGATGGCCGCGCTGCACCGCCTGGCCGCCACCTCGCTCACCGCGCTGGCGGCGGCCGCCGACGGCCAGCCGCTCGACATCGAGGCCGCGCGCGGGCGCGAGATCGAGATGAACCTGCTCGAGGCCGAGTCGCGCGCTACGCCGGCCGCGCCGCTCGGTCGCCGCCGCAACGACTCGACCTCGGTGCGGCTCGGCCTGGCCGAGCTGATCGACGCCTACGAGCACGTCGGCAACCACCTGTTCCGGGTCGCCAAGGCCCTGGCCGAGGAAGACGATGACGACGATTGATTCCGCTGACCGCCGCGCCACGCTGATCGTGTTCGAGGGCATCGATGGCAGCGGCAAGACCACGCTGTCCAACGCGGTGGCCGCCGCGCTGCGGGCCCAGGGGCTCGCGGTGGCCCACGTCCGCGAGGGCGGCAACTTCGCGTCGGCGGTGACCCAGGGCATCCGCGAGTTCGGCCGCGACGCCAAGAACGTCGCGCTGTCGCCGCACGCCGAGCTGTTCGTGTACCTGGCCCGCGAGATCCAGCTGCTCGACGAGGCCACCGCGCCGGCGCTGGCCGCCAACGACGTGGTGATCGCCGATCGCTTCTTCTACACCGCCGAGCTCCTGGCCACCGCCGGCCGCGGCCTGACGCCGGCCGAGGTCGAGCCGGTGGTCGCGGCGGCCAAGCGCGGCGTCGAGCCCGATCTGGTGGTGCTGGTCGACGTCGATCCCCACGTCGCCCGCGCCCGCCGCAAGGTGTCGAAGGTCGGCAAGTACGACCCGCGGCCGCCGTCGCGCAAGGGCCTGGCCGGCGTGGGCCTGCAGTTCCGGCTGCGCGACGGCTACCTCGCCCGCGCCGCGCGCGAGCCCGAGCGGTGGATCGTCGTCGACAACACCGAGGCCGAGCTGCAGACGGTGATCGACGGCCTGATCGCCGCGGTCGGCGCCCGCCGCGCGCGCGACGCGGCCGCGGCCCGCGCTTGCCTGCCGGCGCCGATCCGCCGGCGCCCGGCCACGACGCTGCCCGACGCCGCCGCCGCGCTGGGCGCGTGGCTCGACGCCCGCGCCACCCGCGAGCCGGCGCTGGCCGCGTACCTGGTCGGCGGCCTGACCGGCCCGGACTGGGATCCCCGCCGGCGCGCGCTGGCCGCGGTGGCGCCGCTGGTGATCGCCAGCGACCTGCGCAACCTGCAGGACGACACCTCGTGGGCGCTGCGCCACGAGCTGGCCGCGCACGCCCCGGGCCCGATCGCCCGCTCGTACCTGTCGGCGACCAACCCGCTGGCGCTGACGCCGGTCGATCCGGCCCGGGTGCCGCTGGCCGAGGCCCGCGTGCTCGAGCTCCTGCCGCAGGCGCGGCGCGAGGTCGCCGGCGGGTTGTGGGGACGCGACGACGACTTCGCGTGGACCGTGCGCGCCCAGCTCACCGGTGACGATCTGCTGCGCTCGGTCGGCGGCGTGCCCGGCGCGCGCGCGTGGGCGATCCGCGACGCGTGGCTGGCGACCGCCGGCGGCGACGCGGCGTTCACCGCGTACCCGACCGCCCACCTCGCGTGCGGCGCGGTCGGCGCGCTGGGCGACGAGCCGGCCTGGGCCTGGCGCGCCGCCGCCCGCGACGCCGCCCCGGTGTCGGCGCTCGCATCGCTGTGGGGGTTGCACGGCGACCGCGCCTGGAAGTGGCGGCGCAAGTGGCTGGTCCGCGCGACCAAGCCCGTGCTGGCCTCGATGGCCGGCGTCGACGAGCCCCGCGCGTGGGCGCTGCGCGAGGCCACGCTGGCGGGCTGCCCCGAGGCCCTCGACTCGATGCGCGGCCTCGACAGCGACCCGGCCTGGGCGCTGCGCCAGGCCGGCCTCGACGTCTGGCCGGTCGCCGCGGTCAAGTCGCTGGGGCCGCTCTTGCCCGGCGAGCGCGGCCGCGCGCTCCTGTCCTCGCAGCTCGTCCGGTTTCCGGACAGCCTGCCGCTGTGGCGCCTGGCCGCCCAGGCCCTGGCCCGCGGCAGCGCCGACGCGGACGACTGAGCGCCTCGCCGCGACGCGATCGTCCGGCAGCGGGCGAAGCACGGCGGGTTGCGCGACCACACGCACGGCTTGCGCGAACCGCGACGCCGAGCCGCCCTGCGGCGGGGCGTGCGTGTGCATGGTTGATGCAAGGCCCTGGATCAGGAGTCCGCCATGTCCACCATCCGCGTGTTCGATCCTGCGATGTGCTGCTCGTCCGGCGTCTGTGGCCCGAGCGTCGACCCCGAGCTGGCGCGGTTCGCGGCCGACGTGGCGTGGCTGCAGCAGCAAGGCGTCACCATCGAGCGCTTCAACCTGGCGCAGCAGCCGGCCGCGTTCGCCGCGTCGCCGCCGGTGCAGGCGGCCCTGGCCCGCGGCACCGAGGTGCTGCCGCTGATCCTGGTCGACGATCGGATCGCGGTCGAGGGCGCCTACCCCTCGCGCGAGACCCTGGCGGCGCTCGCGGGCGTCGTGGTGCACAAGCCGCACGCCGGTCCGAAGGCCGGCGGGTGCTGCGGCGCGAAGCCCGGCTGCTGCTGACCCGAGGGCACCCATGGCCACGCTGATCACCGCCCCGACCCGCATCCTGTTCTTCACCGGCAAGGGCGGCGTCGGCAAGACCTCGGCGGCGTGCGCGACCGCGATCGGCCTGGCCGACGCCGGCGCGCGGGTCCTCCTGGTCAGCACCGATCCGGCGTCCAACCTCGACGAGGTGCTCGGCGTGCCCCTGACGTCGGCCCCGACGCCGATCCCCGCGGTGCCCGGCCTGGCCGCGCTCAACATCGACCCGGAGCGGGCGGCCCACGCCTACCGCGAGCGGGTGGTCGGCCCCTACCGCGGCGTGCTGCCCACCGCCGCGATCACCAGCATGGAGGAGCAGCTCTCCGGCGCGTGCACGGTCGAGATCGCCGCGTTCGACGAGTTCTCGAAGCTGCTCGGCGATCCGGCGGTCACCGCCGAGTTCGATCACGTCATCTTCGACACCGCGCCCACCGGGCACACGCTGCGCTTGCTCGAGCTGCCCGCGGCGTGGACCAGCTTCATCGACGACAACGTCGGTGGCACGTCGTGCCTGGGGCCGCTGTCCGGACTCGCGGCGCAGCAGGCGCTGTACGCGGCGTCGAACGCCGCCCTGCGCGATCCCGCGCAGACCACGCTGGTGCTGGTCGCGCGACCCGATCGCGCGTCGCTCACGGAGGCCGAGCGCACCCGGGCCGAGCTGGCCGGGCTCGGCGTCGCCAACGTGCGGCTGATCTTGAACGGCGTGTTCCAGGCCCGCGATCCCAGCGACCCGATCGCCGTAGCGCTGGAGGCGCGCGGTCGCGCCGCGCTCGAGACCCTCCCGGTCGGGCTGCGCGCGGTCGAGCGCATCGACGTGCCCCTGCTCCCGTTCGGCCTGGTGGGGATCGCGGCGCTCCGCCAGCTGGGCGCGCCGGTCGGCGCGACCGACGCGCTGGCCGCGCCGCCGACCACGACCCCGCGCTTCGACGGCGAGCGCCTCGACGCGCTGATCGACGAGCTCGCGCAGCGCGGCGCCGGCGTCATCATGACCATGGGCAAGGGCGGCGTCGGCAAGACCACCGTCGCGGCCCGCATCGCCAGCGCGCTGGCCCAGCGCGGCCTCGCCGTCACGCTCACCACCACCGACCCGGCCGCGCACGTCGCGCAGGCGGCGCGGGAGCTGAGCGGCGGCGCGGCGTCGCCGCTGGTGGTCACCCGCATCGATCCGCAGCTCGAGACCCGCCGCTACACCGCCGAGGTGCTGGCGACCGCGGGCGCCGGCCTCGACGCCCAGGGCAAGGCGCTGCTCGAGGAAGACCTGCGCAGCCCGTGCACCGAGGAGATCGCGGTGTTCCGCGCCTTCGCCGAGACCGTCGCGCAGGGGGCCGACCGGTTCGTGGTCATCGACACCGCGCCCACCGGCCACACGCTGCTCTTGCTCGACGCCGCCGAGTCGTACCACCGCGAGGTGCTGCGCAAGCCGAGCGGCAGCCCCGAGGCGGTGCAGCAGCTCCTGCCGCGGCTGCGCGATCCGGCGTTCACCCACGTCTTGCTGGTGACCCTGCCCGAGGCCACGCCGATCCACGAGGCCATGCAGCTCGAGCGCGACCTGGCGCGGGCCGACATCCGGCCGTTCGCCTGGGTCGTCAACCAGAGCCTCACCCCGCTGGCGGTGACCGATCCGGTGCTGCGCGCGCGCCAGGCCCACGAGGCCACCCACCTGCGCGAGCTGGTCGGCCACGCCCCCCGCATCGTCCTCGAGCCGTGGACCGCCGGCCCCGCGATCGCGGCGCCGGCGCCGCAGGAGCCCGCGCATGTCGCCCGCTGACGGCCTGGTCCGCAAGCTGTCGTTCCTCGACCGCTACCTGACGCTGTGGATCTTCCTGGCGATGGCGCTGGGCGTCGGCCTCGGCTACCTGGCGCCCGGCGTCCCGGCGGCGATCGAGCGCATGAGCGTCGGGACGACCTCCATCCCGATCGCGATCGGGCTCATCCTGATGATGTACCCGCCGCTGGCCAAGGTCCGCTACGAGGAGCTGGGCCGGGTGTTCCGCAACAAGCGGCTGATGGCGCTGTCGCTGATCCAGAACTGGGTCATCGGCCCGCTGCTCATGTTCGGGCTCGCGGTCGTCTTCCTGCACGACAGGCCCGAGTACATGATCGGGCTCATCATCATCGGCCTGGCCCGCTGCATCGCGATGGTGCTGGTGTGGAACGACCTGGCCAAGGGCGATCCCGAGTTCTGCGCCGGGCTGGTCGCGCTCAACTCGATCTTCCAGGTGCTGTTCTTCTCGGTCTACGCGTGGCTGTTCGCCACGGTGATCCCGGGCTGGCTCGGCCTGCGCGGCGCCGCGGTCGACATCACGATCCTCGAGATCGCCCGCAGCGTCGCCATCTACCTCGGCATCCCGTTCGCCGCCGGCTTCCTGACCCGGCGCGTGCTGATCCGCGCCCGCGGCGCGGCCTGGTACCAGGCCCGGTTCCTGCCGCGGATCGGCCCGCTCACGCTGGTCGCGCTGTTGTTCACGATCGTCGTGATGTTCTCGCTCAAGGGCGAGGCCATCGTCGAGCTGCCGCTCGACGTGGTGCGCATCGCGATCCCGCTGCTGCTCTACTTCGCGCTGATGTTCGCGGTGTCGTTCTGGCTCGGCCGCCGGGTCGGCGCCAGCTACGCCCAGACCGCGACCCTGTCGTTCACCGCCGCGTCCAACAACTTCGAGCTGGCGATCGCCGTCGCGGTCGCCACCTTCACCATCCACAGCGGCGCCGCGTTCGCCGCGGTGATCGGCCCGCTGGTCGAGGTGCCGGCGCTGATCGGCCTGGTCCACGTCGCGCTGTGGGCCCGCCGCCGGTTCTTCCCCGCCACGGAGACCCCATGACGTCCCCGCCCCGCATCCTGTTCCTGTGCGTCGCCAACTCGGCCCGGAGCCAGATGGCCGAGGCGCTGGCGCGCCACCTGCTGGGACCGCAGGCGCAGATCCAGAGCGCCGGCACCCGCCCGACCCAGGTCAACCCGCTGGCGGTCGCGGTGATGCGCGAGCTCGACCTCGACCTGAGCGCCCAGCGCCGACGACCGCCTGGCGCGGTTCCGCGCCGCGCGCGACCAGCTGCGCGGTCGCCTCGAGGTGCTGCGCGCGCTGCTCGACGTCCCCGCTAGCCCGACGCCGATCGAGTTCCACGCCAGCGTCCGCACCCGCGACCTGGCGGCCAGCGCGCGCTTCTACGCGTGGCTGTTCGGCGCCGAACCGAAGGAGTGGACCCACCGCTACGCCACCTTCGTCCGCCCCGCGCTGCGCACCAACTTCGTGGTGGTGGTCGCCGACGGCCACGAGCTCCACCACGACACGCTGTACCACCTGGGGATCGCGGTCGCCGACAAGGCGGCGGTGATCCACGCCGAGGCCCTGGCCCGGGCCGCCGGCGTGCCGATCCACAAGCCGGCGCGCACCACCTGGCGCGGCACGCCCCTGCACGAGCTGTGGCTGCGCGATCCCGACGACAACCTGATCGAGATCTACGCGCGGCTGACCGACGCCGAGCTGGCCGCCAAGCCGGCCGACCTCGAGCCGGTCGCGCTGACCTGAGCGCCCGGCCCCGCCCGCCCGATCGCGATGGTCGGCCGCCGGCGCCCGCGCCTGTCCCTCCCTCGCCTACCAGGCGCCGAGCGCGTGGGCCAGCTTGAGGCAGCCGAAGCCGACCAGGAACGACGCCGGGATCGTGAAGATCCAGGCCCAGACGATGCGCCCGGCCAGGCTCCAGCGGATGCCGCGCAGCTTGTTGGTCGAGCCGACGCCGATGATCGCGCCGGTGATCGTGTGGGTCGTCGACACCGGGGCCTTGTAGACGAAGGTCACCAGGCCCAGCGTGATCGCGCCCGCGGTCTCGGCGGCGAACCCGCCCACCGGCTTCAGGTGGGTGAGGCCCATGCCCATCGTCTTGACGATGCGCCAGCCGCCGATCGCGGTACCGAACGCCATCGCGGCGTAGGACGAGATCTCGACCCAGTACGGGATCTGGTAGCCCTTGGCCGGCAACAGGCCGCCGGCGATCATCACCGCGACGATGATGCCCATCGTCTTCTGGGCGTCGTTGCCGCCGTGGCCGATCGAGTACGCGCCGGCGGAGAACAGCTGCCCGACCCGGAACACCCGGTCGACCTTGGTCGGCCGCCAGCGCCGGAACAACCACGACAGGAGCAGCATGATCGTCGAGCCCAGGACCAGGCCGATCAGCGGCGCGCCGAGGATGAAGATCAGCACCAGCTTGATCTTCTTCCACACCAGCACCTTGAACCCGGCGTAGGCCACGCCCGCGCCACCGACGCCGCCGATCAGCGCGTGCGACGACGACGACGGCAGGCCCCACCACCAGGTCAGGAGGTTCCAGGTGATCGCGCCGGTCAGGCCGCACAGCACCACCCAGACGAAGGCGTGATCGTCGGGCTTGATCGTGATGATGCCGGAGATGGTCTTGGCCACGCCGGTGCCGAAGATCCACAGCGCGACGAAGTTGAAGAACGCCGCCCACAGCACCGCCAGCCGCGGGGACAGCACCCGGGTCGAGACGATCGTGGCGATCGAGTTGGCGGCGTCGTGGAACCCGTTGATGATATCGAACGCCAGCGCGGCGACGATGGTGACGACGACGACGGTGTGGACGTCCATGGCAGCGTCCTACGAGTGCTCGAGGATCACGCCCTCGATGATGTTGGCGACGTCCTCGCAGCGGTCGGCGGCGTTCTCGAGGTTCTCGTAGACCTCCTTCCACTTGATCACCATGATCGGGTCCTTCTCTTCCTTGAAGAGCTTGGCCACGGCGCGGCGGAGGATCTGATCCGACTCGTTCTCGAGCCGGTTGATGTCGATGCACTGCTTGAGGATCGACTGCGGGTCCTTGAGGTTGCGCAGGCCCTTGATCGCCAGCTCGACCTGCTGCGCGGCCCGGACCAGCACGTCGGCCAGGTCGCGCACGTCGGCGGTCATGACCGTCAGCTCGTACAGCGCGATGCGCTCGGCGGCGGCCTCGACGAAGTCCATGACGTCGTCCATCCGGGTGATCAGCCGGTGGATGTTGTCCCGGTCGATCGGCGTGATGAACGTCTTGTGCAGCGCCTCGACGCACCGGTGGGTGATGACGTCGGTCTCGTGCTCGATGTCCGAGACCCGCTTGGCCTTGGTCTCGATGTTGGCGCCCGTGGTCACCAGCGACAGGAACTCCTTGGTGCCCTCGACCGTGAGCGCGGCGTGCTGCTCGAAGAAGTCGAAGAAACTGGTCTCTTTGGGCAGAAAGCGGCCGAACATCGTGGTCCTCCTGGCAGGCTGTCCCCCAGTAACACGCCGCCGCCGACCCGGTCATGAGTCCGACGGGCCGTAACCGCATCGCCACCGATGCGTTGCAGGCCTGTCACCGTCCCGTCACAATCCCGAACCGGCCCGGGAGTGGCCCGGGAGTGACAGGTTGCGGCGTTGTCACCGGCCCGTCACTGGCCGCATGCTACCAAGCGTCCATGCATGGTCGCGTGCTCATCGTCGAGGACGAGGTCGATCTGGCGGCCACCCTGGAGTACAGCCTGACCCGCGAGGGCTACCAGGTGACGGTCGCCCACACCGGCCAGGCCGCCCTGGCCGCCGCGCTGGCCGATCCCGGCCCGGACGTGGTGGTGCTGGACCTGATGCTGCCCGACATCCCCGGCACCGAGGTGTGCCGCCGGCTGCGCGAGCACGAGCGCACCCGCGAGCTGCCGATCGTGATGTGCACGGCCAAGGACACCGAGATCGACCGGGTGGTCGGCTTCGAGGTCGGCGCCGACGACTACGTGGTCAAGCCGTTCAGCGTCCGCGAGCTGGCGCTGCGGGTGCGGGCGATGCTGCGCCGCTCGCACCGGACCGAGGCCGAGAGCGAGATCCTGCGGTTCGGCCGGCTCAAGGTCGATCGCGAGGCCCACCGGGTGTGGATCGACGACGCCGAGGTCACGCTGACCGCGCTCGAGTTCCGCCTGCTGTACACGTTCCTGTCGCGCAAGGGCCGGGTCCAGAGCCGCGAGGCGCTGCTGTCGGACGTCTGGGGCATCGACGCCGAGGTCACGACCCGCACCGTCGACACCCACGTCAAGCGGCTGCGCGAGAAGCTGGGCGAGGTCGGCGACTACATCGAGACCCTGCGCGGGGTCGGCTACCGCTTCCGCGATCAACCCGACGCCGCATGAGGGCGGGCGGGGCCGCCCGGCCCAAACTCCAGAGCGCCGCCACGCGCTGGCTCGGGTGGGCGGCCGCGCTCGCGTCGGTCGCCGCGACGGTCTACGCCGGCGTCGACGCCAGCGCCGGCGAGCGGCTCGCGCTGATCGTCGCCGGCGCGGCTGGCATCGTCGCGGTGCTCACGCTCGGCGCGACGGTGCGCTCGCGCCGCGAGCTGCGGGCGCTGGCCAGCGCCGCCGCCGAGGTGACCGCCGGCGGGCCGCGCCGCATCGCCGACACCGGCGGCGAGCTCGGCGTCGTGACGACGCTGATCAACCGCATGGCCGACGACGCCCAGCAGACGCTGCAGGCGCTGCGCGGCGAGCGCGACCTGCTCGGCTCGGTGCTCGACAGCATGACCCAGGGCGTGATCGCCCTCGACGACGACCGCCGGATCACGCTGATCAACCCGGCGGCGCGGCGCATCTTCGCGCTGCCCGGCGTGCCGATCGGCGAGGCGTTCGCCACCCAGGTGGCGGTGCCCGAGGCGCTGGCGCTGGCGGCCGGCGACCAGCTCGAGGGCGTGGCCGAGTTCACCACCGCGGCCGGCGTCCGCGCCGTCGCCCGCCTCACCGCCCAGCGCTCCGGCGTCGGCCGGCTGCTGGTGGTCGACGACGTCACCGCGATCCGCCGGCTCGAGACCATCCGCCGCGACTTCATCGCCAACGTGTCGCACGAGCTGCGCACGCCGGTCAGCGTGATCCGCGCCAACGCCGAGACCCTGCAGGGCGGCGGCAAGGACGATCCGCGGTTCGCCGATCGGCTGATCGACGGCCTGCACCGCAACGCCGAGCGCCTGGCCCGCATCATCGCCGACCTGCTCGATCTGTCGCGCCTCGACGCCGGCCACTACCGGCTCGAGCGCCAGCCGGTCGACGTCGCCGCCGCCGTCGGGCAGGCGGTCACCGCGGTCGAGCACGCCGCCACCACCCGGGGCTCGACGGTGACGGTCGCGGTGCCGGCCGGCTGCGTCGTGCTGGCCGATCCCAAGGCGCTCGATCAGGTGCTGGTCAACCTGCTCGACAACGCCGTCAAGTACGCCCCGGCCGGCGGCAAGCTCAAGGTCCGCGCGGCGCCGCACGGCCGCGGGGTCCGGCTCGAGGTCGCGGACGACGGCCCGGGGCTGGCGCCGGTCCACCGCGATCGGGTGTTCGAGCGGTTCTACCGGGTCGATCCGGGGCGTTCCCGCGACCAGGGCGGCACCGGGCTCGGGCTGTCGATCGTCAAGCACCTGGTCGAGTCGATGGGCGGCACCGTGGGGGTCGACGCCAACCAGCCGACCGGGTCGATCTTCTGGTGCGAGCTGCCGCGACCGCCCGCCACAGCCGCATAGCGCAAGTGTCGCAACCGGGTCACCGTCCTGACACACGGGGATCCTAGGGTGCCCCCAGATGCGCACGATCACCGCCTGGGTGTCCCTCCTCGCTCTCGCCGCCACCGGCACCGCCGGCACCGCCTGTTCCAAGAAGCAGGCCGCCGGCGGCTCGGTCTCGATCGACGGCTCGAGCACCGTGTTCCTCATCAGCGCCGCCACCGCCGAGCGGGCCAAGAAGGAGATCGGCATCGACGCGACGGTCGGGTCCTCGGGCACCGGCGGCGGCTTCAAGAAGTTCTGCGCCGGCGACATCGACATCGCCGGGGCGTCGCGGCCGATCAAGACGGCCGAGGCCGACGCCTGCAAGGCCAAGAACATCGAGTGGATCGAGCTGCCGGTCGCGTACGACGGCATCGCGCTGGTGGTCAACACCAAGAACACGTTCGTCGACAAGCTGACCGTCGACGAGCTGAAGAAGATGTGGGCGCCCGAGGCCGAGGGCCAGGTGACCAAGTGGTCGCAGATCCGCGAGGGCTGGCCCGACCAGCCGCTGCGCCTGCTGGGCGCCGGCGCCGACTCCGGCACCTACGACTACTTCACCGCGGCGATCGTCGGCAAGGAGCACTCCAGCCGCGGCGACTACCGCCAGAGCGAGGACGACAACGTGCTGGTGCAGGGGGTCGAGAGCGACGAGAACGCGATCGGCTTCTTCGGCTTCGCCTACTACGCCGAGAACAAGGACAAGCTGAAGATCGTCCCGATCGACGACGGCAAGACCGAGAACGGCGACGGCGGCATCACCCCGAGCGCCGAGACCATCGCCGGCGGCAGCTACCAGCCGCTGTCGCGGCCGATCTTCATCTACGTGTCGAAGGGCGCGCTGGCCAAGGCCCACGTCGCCAAGTTCGTCGACTTCTACCTGGCCAACGTGACCACGCTGTCGGCCAAGGTCGGCTACGTGCCGCTGCCGGCCAAGGTCGACGAGCTGGCCAAGAAGCGGCTGGCCGACCGCAAGACCGGCTCGGTGTTCGCCGACGGCTCGAAGGTGGGGGTGACGCTGGAGCAGCTGCTGGCCAGCGAAGGCGGGTCGTGAGCGACGAGACGGCCACCATGGCGGCCCCCGCCGTCGGACGCGCCGCGCTGCACACGCCGACCCGCGGCCGCGCGGCCCGCTGGTACGAGCGGCTGATCGAGCTCGGCCTGGCCGGCTGCGGCATGACCTCGATCGTCGTGACGATCGGCATCGTCGTCATCCTGGCCCACGAGTCGAAGGACTTCTTCGCCCACGTCGGCCTGGGCGAGTTCCTGGGCTCGACCAAGTGGACGCCGATCATCGGCGATCACCACTCGTACGGCGTCTGGCCGCTCTTGTCGGCGACGCTCACCACCGCGGCGATCGCGCTGGCGGTGGCGATCCCGCTGGGGCTCCTGGCGGCGATCTACCTGTCCGAGTACGCCGCGCCGCGCACCCGCAAGATCATCAAGCCGGCGCTCGAGCTCTTGGCCGGCGTGCCGACGATCGTCTTCGGCTACTTCGCGATCACGACGCTGACCCCGGCCCTGCGCGACTACATCCCCGGCCTGTCGGGCGGCAACCTGCTGTCGGCCGGCCTGATGATGGGCGTCATGATCGTGCCGCTGGTGGCGTCGTTGTCCGAGGACGCGATCTACGCGGTGCCGCAGAGCCTGCGCGAGGCCGCCGCCGGCCTGGGCGGCGGGGCGTTCGAGGCCATCCGCAAGGTGATCGTGCCGTCGGCGTGGTCGGGCATCGCCGCGGCGATCACGCTGGCCGCCTCGCGGGCCATCGGCGAGACGATGATCGTCGCGATCGCCGCCGGCAACGAGGCGCGGTTCGGCTTCGATCCGCGCCAGCCGGGCCAGACCGCCACCGCGTACATCGTCGACATCTCCAAGGGCGAGACCCCGCACGGCTCGGTCGCCTACCAGACCATCTTCGCGGTCGCCGCGATGCTGTTCGTGATGACGCTGATCATGAACGTGATCAGCCACCGGCTGTCGCGCCGCCTGCGCGCCGCCGCCCGCGCCTGAAGGCCGCTACCTCCCATGCGCCGTCCCATCGACCTCACCTCCGCCCGCCCCGGCGTCTTCGCCGAGAAGGCCTTCGTCTGGCTGTGCCGGCTCGGCGCGGCCATCCCGCTGACCATGCTGGCGTGGCTCCTGTACCGGGTGGCCGCCGCCGGCGTCCACCGGCTGAGCTGGTCGTTCCTGACCGATCCGCCGTCGCAGCTCGACGCCAGCGCCGCCGGCCTGGGCCCGGCGCTCATGGGCACGCTGTGGCTGATCGTGCTCACCGCGACGATCGCGCTGCCGATCGGCATCGGCGCGGCGATCTACCTCGAGGAGTACAGCCGGCGCTCGAAGCTGGCCGGCCTGCTCGAGCTGGCGATCGCCAACCTCGCCGGCGTGCCGTCGATCGTCTACGGCATGCTCGGGCTGGGGCTGTTCGTCCACGCGCTGGCGATGGGCGAGACGGTGATCGCCGGCGCGCTGACCCTGGCGCTGTTGATCTTGCCGATCATCATCACCTCGGCCCGCGAGGCGCTGCGCACGGTCAAGGACAGCCTGCGCGAGGCGGCGCTGGGGCTGGGCGCGACCCGCTGGCAGTGCACCCGCCAGGTCGTGCTGCCGATGGCGCTCCCGGGCATCCTGACCGGCGCGATCCTGGCGATCGCCCGCGCGATCGGCGAGACCGCGCCGCTGGTGGTGGTGGGCGCGGTGGCGTTCATCCTGTACGGGCCCGACGGCGTCGACGCCAAGTACACCGCGCTGCCGATGCAGATCTTCCAGTGGACCTCGAACCCCAAGCGGGCGTTCCTCGACAACGCCGCCGCCGGGATCCTGGTCCTGATGACGACGTTGTTGGTCATCAACGGGGTGGCGATCTGGCTGCGTAACCGCTACCAATCCCGCCGGTCATGAAGATCACCGTCAAGGGCCTCCGCGCCTCGTTCGGCGACCACGAGGTGGTCAAGGGCATCGACCTGGCGATCCCCAGCCGCCAGATCACCGCGATCATCGGGCCGTCGGGCTGCGGCAAGTCGACGTTCCTGCGCTGCCTCAACCGCATGCACGAGCTGGTGCCGGGCGCGTCGCGCGCGGGCCAGGTGCTGCTCGACGACACCGACGTCTACGCCGACGACGTCGACCCGGTGCTGGTGCGGCGCTGGGTGGGCATGGTGTTCCAGAAGCCCAACCCGTTCCCGTCGATGTCGATCAAGGACAACGTCGTGGCCGGGCTGCGCCTGACCCACCGCTACGACCGCAAGGACGCGCCGGGCGTGATCGAGCGGGCGCTGCGCCAGGCGGCGCTGTGGGACGAGGTCAAGGACAAGCTCAACGACCCCGGCACCAGCCTGTCGGGCGGCCAGCAGCAGCGCCTGTGCATCGCCCGGGCGCTGGCGGTCAACCCCGACGTGATCCTGCTCGACGAGCCGTGCTCGGCGCTCGACCCGATCGCCACCGCGCGCATCGAGGAGCTGCTGCTCGAGATCCGCCGCGACTACACGATGGTGATCGTCACCCACAACATGGGCCAGGCCCAGCGGGTCGCCGAGCACACCGCGTTCTTCCTGCAGGGCGAGCTGGTCGAGTTCGACACCACCGCCGCGCTGTTCGGCCAGCCCCGCGACTCCCGCACCGCCGACTACATCGCCGGCCGCTTCGGGTGACCGCCGGGACGGCCCCGCCAGGCAGGCGCGCGGCCGCGAACCCGTCTACAATTTCGCCGATGAGACACCTCCGCGCCGGCCTCGCCGTCTGCCTGCTCGCCCTCCCCGCGCTCGCCAGCGCGCAGCCCGCCGACGAGGACGAGACCGGCGGCGGCACCGTCCACGAGTCGGACGAGGTGATCGGCCCCGACGGCACCGAGCCGGCGCCGCCCGACGACGCCCCGCCGCCCGACGACGCCGCGCCCGCCGCGCCGATCGCGACCGGCGGCAACACCGGCTACGACAAGGGCTTCTTCATCAAGAGCGACGACGGCAAGTTCTCGCTGAAGATCAAGGCGCGGGTGCAGCCGTACCTGGCGCTGACCCGCAGCAAGACCCCGGCCGCCGACTGGACCGGCGCGTTCGAGGTCCGCCGGGCCCGGCTGATCCTCGAGGGCAACCTCCACGGCGACGACCTCCGCTACAAGATCCAGACCGATTTCGGCAAGGGCAACCCGTCGCTCAAGGACTGGTACGCCGACGCCCGGCTGTCGGGCAGCACCTGGGTGCGCGCCGGCCAGTGGAAGCGGCCGTTCTCGCGCCAGCAGATCACGTCGAGCGGCAAGCTCGAGCTGGGCGACCGCGCGATCACCGACAAGGGCTTCGGCGCCGGCCGCGACATCGGCATCGCGCTGCACAACGGCTACGAGGACTCGCCGGCGATCGAGTGGATCGTCGGCGTGTGGAACGGCACCGGCGACGCCGCCAGCTTCGCGGTCGACCTGACCGATCCCGACGATCCGGCGGTCTCGGTGAGCAACGTCCCCCGCGAGTTCAAGCCGGCGTTCATCGGCCGGGTCGGGCTCAACTCCGAGGGCATCAAGGGCTACAGCGAGGCCGACCTCGAGGGCGGGCCGCTGCGCTGGGCCGCCGCGGCCAGCTTCTGGGGCGAGGCCGACTTCGACCGCGACGACGCCGCGAACGACAAGGTCGAGCTCGACTTCATCGTCAAGGCCCAGGGCTTCTCGGGCTCGGGCGCGGTCTACGCGATGACCCGCCAGGCCGGCACCCACGTGCTGTCGGATCAAGAGCTGGCCTACATCGGGTTCCACCTGCAGACCGGCTACATGATCAAGCCGACGTGGCAGGGCATCGCCCGGTTCGCGATGATCGACGGGCGGGTCGACGGCCTGCGCGACACCAAGGAGCTCACCGCCGGCGCCAGCTACTACGGCTGGGGCCACGACGCCAAGATCCAGGGCGACGTGACGCTGCTCAAGGTCGACGACGGCAAGTTCACCGACGCGATCCGCTTCCAGCTCGGCGCCAACATCGGCTTTTGAACGCGCTGGGACCAACGGGAGGCGCTCGGAGACGGGCCCGCGCGCGGGCGGTGGAGGCGACGTGAACGAGGTCAGCACGGATACCGCAGCGTTGTTGCTGGACGCGATCGAGCAGCGCGGCGGCGACGCCGAGGCGCTGTGGGCCGGCCTGCCGGTGACCCGGGCGCTGTTGCACACGCCCGGCCGGCGCATCGACTGGGAGCTGTGGGTCGAGATGATGGCGCGGGTGGCGGCGCGCTACCCGGGCCAGGTCGAGCACCTGTTCGTCTCGGGCGCCGGCGCGCGCACCCGCCACCCGTTCGTGCGCATCGCCAACACGTTCCTGTCGGTGCCCGACGTCTACGCGCTGTTCGCGCGCTGGGGCCTGCGCCGGACGCTGATGGTGGTGACCGCGCGCTTCACCAGCCGCGGCACCACCGCGGCCGAGTTCACGATCGACATCGACCGGGCGCGGGTCGGTTCGGTGCCGACGCTGCAGTTCATCGCTGGCGTGCTGCGCCACCTGCCCGGCCTGCAGGGCCTGCCCGACGCCGAGGTGGCGATCGCGCCCGGCCTGACGCCGCACCACGCCACCTACCGCCTGGCGCTGCCGCGCGACGGCGGCCGGCTGGCCCGGGCCCGGCGGGTGCTGCGCACGGTCACCGGCGCGGCCGCCGCGCTCGACGAGCTCGAGCAGCAGGCGACCGAGATCGCCGCCAAGAACCAGGCGCTGACCCAGCAGCTGGCCGAGACCGAGCAGGCGGCGGCGGCGGCGCAGATCCGCGAGGCGTGGCTGGCGCTGGCGCTCGAGGCCGGCCAGGTCGGCACCTGGCGCTACCGGCTCGACACCCGCACGGTGTGGGTGTCGGAGGCGCTGGGCCGGACGCTGGGCCTCGCCGGCGACACCGAGCACCGCGCCGACCAGTGGATCGAGCGGATCTTCCCCGAGGACCGGCCGCACATCGCGCAGGTGCTGCACGCCGCGATGCGCGACGGCGCGCCGTTCACCAGCGAGTACCGCATCGTCCGTCCGACCGGCGAGCTGGCCTGGCTGGCGGTGAACGGCCGGCTCGTGCGCGAGACGCCGGGCAACGTCGCCCAGATGCTGGGGACCGCGGTCGACGTCACCGCCCAGCGCCTGCTCGACACCCGGCTGCGCTCGGCCGACCGGCTGATCGCGGCCGGCACGCTGGCCGCCGGCGTGGCCCACGAGATCAACAACCCGCTGACCTACGTCCTGGGCAACATCGACCTCCTGCGGATGCGGCAGCGCGACCTGGCGCCCGAGGTGAGCGTGGCGCTGACCCAGGTCCGCGACGGGATCGAGCGCATCCGCGACGTCGTCGCCGACCTGCGCGCGTTCGCGCGGCCCGACGAGCGGCTGGTGGGCCGGGTCGAGCTGCGCGCGGTGTGCGAGGCGGCGCTGCGCATCACCGCGTCGCTGGTGCGCCACCGCGCGACGATCACCACCGCGTTCGCCGCCGACACCCCGACGGTGCTCGCCAACGAGTCGCGGCTGGGCCAGGTGGTGATCAACCTGATCGTCAACGCCAGCCACGCGATGCCCGCGCGCCCGACCGCGGCCAACCTCATCGTCGTGCGCACCAGCCGCTGCCCCGACGGCGCGGCGGCGATCGAGGTCGAGGACAACGGCAGCGGCGTCCCGGCCGAGGTGCTGCCGCGGCTGTTCGACCCGTTCTTCACCACCAAGGCGCCCGGCGAGGGCACCGGCCTGGGCCTGAGCGTCTGCCACAGCATCGTCGCCGCGCTCGACGGGCGGATCGAGGTCGACACCGCGGTCGACCGCGGCACGACGTTCCGGGTGATCCTGCCGGCCGCGCCGTCGGTCGCGCCCGAGCCGACGTCGACGACGACCACGACGACGCCTGGCGCCGCCCCCGCGCCGCGCCGCCAGGTGCTGGTGATCGACGACGAGCCGGTGGTGCGGCAGATGGTGGCGGCGATGCTGCGCGCCGGCGGCTGCGACGTCACCGAGGCCGACGGCGGGCGCGCCGGGCTGGCGCTGGCGCTCGGCCCGCGCGGGTTCGACGCGATCGTGTGTGACCTGGTGATGCCCGACGTCGACGGCGCCGCGATCCACGCGGCGGTGGTCGCGGCCGATCCGGCGCGCGCGCGGCGGCTGGTGTTCATCACCGGCGGCGCGGTGTCGCCGCAGACCGGCGCGTTCCTCGAGCGCGACGACGTGACCGTGCTGCCCAAGCCGTTCGGGCTCGACGATCTGCTGGCGGTGATCGATCGCGTGGCCGGCCCGCGCTGAACCCCAGGCTGCGCTACCGTCGGCCATGGCCATCGACCTCCGCGGCAAGACCGCCCTCGTCACCGGCGCGTCCAGCGGCATCGGCGCCGCGTTCGCGCGTCAGCTCGCCGCCGCCGGCGCCGACCTGGTGATCGCCGCGCGCCGCGCGGCCGAGCTGGAGGCGCTGGCGACGACGCTGCGGGCCAGCCACGGCGTCGCCGTCGAGGTGATCGCGATCGATCTCGGCCAGCCCGGCGCGGGCGCGGCGCTGTTCGCGCGCACCGAGGGCGCCGGCCGCCCGATCGACGTGGTGATCAACAACGCCGGCTTCGGCGAGCACCGCCACTTCGTCGACCAGGACTGGGCCCGGGTCGCGCAGCAGCTCCAGCTCAACGTCGTCACGCTGACCGAGCTGACCCACCAGTTCGCCCGGGCCATGGCCGGCCGCGGCCGCGGCCACATCCTCAACGTCGCGTCGATCGGCGCGTACACGCCGTCGCCGACCTACGCCACCTACTCCGCCGGCAAGGCCTACGTCCGCGACTTCACCGAGGCGGTGGCCTACGAGCTGGCGCCGCGCGGCGTGCGGCTGTGCAGCCTGTGCCCGGGCCTGACGATCACCGAGTTCCACCAGGTCGCCGGCCAGACCCTGCCCGGCTGGATGCGGCGCTTCGCGGCGATGAGCGCCGATCGCTGCGCCGGCATCGGCCTGCGCGCGCTGTTCGGCTGGCGGCGCAACGTGGTCACCGGCGTGTCGAACAAGCTCGGCATGTGGACGCTGCGCTTCGTGCCGCGGCGGATGATGGTGTGGATCGCGGCGCGGTCGATGGGCCAGCCCCGGCTCCCGGCCAAGACCTGATCGCGGTTGCACCGCCGCGCCCGCCGCGTCACGATCGCCGGATGCGCGGCCTGGTCTTGCTGTCGCTGCTGGTGGCGTGCGCCAGCGCCGCCGATCGGGTCGGGGCCGATCCGGCGCAGCCGGGTGAGGTCCCGCCGTTCGATCGCGGCGCGGTGCGGGTGCGGGAGAGCCGCGATCCCGCCGACGCCGCCTCGGCGGCCGCGGCCAAGCTGCTGGCGCGGGTCGCCCAGGTCGAGGCGTCGCTGGTCGACAGCACCTACCAGGCGCGGACCCAGGTCGACGAGCGCCGCGGCGTCTACCGCTGGGACTGCTCGGGCATGACCACCTGGCTGCTGAAGCGCAGCGCGCCGCGGGCGCTGGCCAGCCTGGCGTCGAGCCGGCCGGTCGCGCGCGACTACTACCGCGCGATCGCGCGCGCCCCGCTGGGGCGGCCGCGCCGCGGCTGGCAGCGGCTGGCCCACGTCAAGGACGCCCGCCCCGGCGACCTGTTCGCGTTCCTGCGCTCGCCGATCTCGACCTCGAAGATCACCGGCCACGTCGGCGTGATCGTCGGCTGGCCGACCGAGATCCCCGACTGGCCGGGCGCGTGGGCGGTGCGCATCGCCGACTCGACCCGCGGCGGCCACGGCGACGATCCGCGGGCCGCGGATCTCGACGGCGGGTTCGGCGTGGGCACGATGCTGTTCGTCACCGACGCCGCCGGGGTGGTCACCCACTACGGCTGGATCGGCCTCGCCAGCCCGTGGCTGATGCCGACGACGGTGCTGTTCGGCCGCGTCGCCGGGTAGCCGGCCGCGGGGTGGTTACAGCACGGCCTGGAGCTGGGCGCGGAGCTGCAGGTCGCTGGTGTCGGCGCCGGTGGTGTGGATGACGCCGCCGTCGGCCATCAGCTTGAAGTTGTGGCCGTGCAGGAAGTAGTCGACGCCGCCGAGGATCTCGAAGCGCTGCTCGTCGTCCTCGGGGACCTGCGCGAAGCGCAGCGCGCCGAGGATCTTCTTGGGCACGACCATGTAGCCGGCCTGGCCGTAGAAGCCGACCTCGGCGTCGGCCTGGCCGTCCTTCTTGAGGATGACCGCGCCCGAGATGCCCAGGCCCTCGACCTTGACCATCGCGTCGAGCGCGACCGCGTGCTCGATGTTCAGATCGTCGTTGGCGTCCTTGTCGAAGTCGCGCGGGTTCATGCGGTAGCTCAGACCCACCGCGTAGCGCAGCGGGCCGCCCTCGAGGTCACCCTCGCTGTAGCCCTTGATGCCGCCGTGGTTCCAGCCGGCGTGGACGACGATCGCCGGCCCGAAGTCGGCCGGCACGTTGCTCGGCGTGCCGGAGGTGCAGATCAGCGGATCGGTCGGCGTCGCGCCCGGCAGGCAGGCGGTCTTGATCGACGCCTTCTCGCTGGCGGCGTTGAACACGCCGACCGCCCACTCGAGGCCCTCGGGCGACTTCTCGTAGTTGTTGTGCACCGCGACGCCCAGGTCGCGGCCGGCGCCGGCGAACTCGTTGGCCAGCGAGCGCTCGAGGAACTCGCTGCCGAAGTCGCTCACCATCTCCTGGCGGTTGAACGGCCTCTTCCACTGGCCGGCCCGCAGGTGCAGGTCCTTGGCGAACGCGTGGTCGATGAAGAAGTCCTTGAGCAGCGCGAAGCCCTTGTTGGCCATGTCGAACTCGACCTTGTAGCCGTTGGCCTCGCCGTAGGCGTGGCCCTCGAGCTGCAGCCGCAGGCGCGGGACCGAGAACCGGGTCGCGAACTCGGTGCCGGCGACGTCGGGCCGCGCCGCCTCGAGGCGGAACTGCGAGCGGATCCCGAGCTTCAGCTCGTACTCGCCGTCGGCGGTCTCGAAGGTCAGGCCCTTGTCGTACTTGGCCGAGATGGCGTGGCCGTCGGCGGCCGGCGGGGCCGGCTCGGGCGCGGGCTGGGTGTCGACCGGCGGGGCCTCGGGCGCCGGGGGCTCGGCGACGACGTCGGAGGTGGCCGGATCAACGGGAGGCGCGTCGGTCGGCTGAGCGTAGGCCAGGCCAGGGACCAGCACGGTGACGAGCGCGAGGAGGCGTTGCTGCATGGCCGTCACACTAGGTGCGAGATCGACGCCGCGTTGTGACGTTGGGGTAACTTGCTTGCGACCTCCTGGTTGCGATCGACGTGGCGAGTCGTCGCAGCGATCCCGAGGCGCGCCAAGTATCGCTGTGATTCAAACCGCCTAGGCGTGTCGTCCGACGGTCCAACCTTTGAGCTTGACGAGGATGGCGACGTCGCTTCAAATGCCCAGCGATGCGCGCGACCTGCTCGTTCTTGCTGGTGGCCCTGATCGGCGTTGGCGGCGGGTGTGGCGGCGGCGGCGACGATGACATGACGACCACGCCGGTGACGCTGGCATTCACCGAGCCCGCAGCGGGGGCGATGCTCACCCGCGACGTGCTCGAGCCGGGCGCCGGCTGGATCGCCGCGCCGCTGGCGGCGCAGCTGGCGGTCACCGGCGAGGTCGCGACGATCGAGCTGACCGTCGGCGACGCGGCGCTGGGCGCGGCCGACGCCGCCGGCGCCTTCGACGGCTACCTGGTCGAGCTCGGCGCCACCACCATCACCGCCACCGCCAAGGACGCCGCCGGCGCGCCGCTCGCGACCGCGACCGTCGACGTCGACGTGGTCGATCCCGAGCTGGCCACCTGCCGGGACTGGCTCGATCACTACGGCGTGGTCTACACGGTCGGGCCGGCCAACCAGGGCGTGGGCGATCCGGTCACGGTGACGACGCCGATCAACGGCATGCCGTTCCGCTACCTCGGCAACACCAGCCAGCGCGCGAAGTTCTTCATGGACTGCACGCTGGCGCGCTCGCTGGTCGAGGCCGCGCCGCACTGGCGCAGCCGCGGCATCGTCGAGGTCCAGGACATCGGCGTCTACAACTACCGCTGCATCGGCACCGGCACGCCGCCGAACTGCCCCAGCGGCATGTCGCAGCACGCCTACGCCAAGGCCATCGACCTGGCGCGGTTCGTCCACGCCGACGGCACCACCTACACCGTCGAGACCGACTGGGTGATCGACCCCGACAGCGAGGACACCTGCACGGCGCCGACCGAGGACGCCAAGGACGGCTGGCTGCACCAGGTGATCTGCGCGCTCAAGGCCGCCGACGTCTGGACCATCGCGCTGACCCCCAACTACAACGCCGCGCACCGCGATCACTTCCACGTCGACCTGACCGCCGGCTCGGACTTCATCACCAAGCTGCGCGGCGCGCTCGACGTCGGCCCCGACGACGAGTAGCCAGGGTCCGGCCGCCGGCTCAGTCGTCGAGGTGGCCGGTCAGCTTGAGCTTGTTCTTGGCGGCCTTGGCCAGCTTCGAGCGCGGGCGATCCTCGACGATCCCGGCCAGCAGCTCGGCGCCCAGCTCCTGATCGTTGCCGTCCGACGATTCGAGCAGGCGGAAGCCGAGGCCGTAGATCTCCTCGTCCTCGACGTCCTTGTCCTTGGCCAGCTTCTTGGCCACCGGGAAGCCGCTGCCGGCCAGGCGGCCGAACTGCGCCAGCACCGGATCGTCGGCGTGCGACGCGCGCAGGATCGCGTTGCCCGCGGCCTTGAGCCCGAGCACCGCCAGGAAGAAGCGCGACTCGTCGTCGATCGCCGCGTCGAGATCGGCGCGGCTGCGCAGCAGCGGCTTGAGCGCGGCGAACGCCTCGCCCGGCTTGCCGGCTTTGCGCAGCCGGCGCGCGTACTCGAACAGCAGCTCGACGTGCTTGGCCGGCGCCAGATCGGCGATCAGCTCGGTGAGGACGCGCTCGAGCAAGATCGAGTCGGCGTCGGCCTTGCCCTTGCTGTGCCGCTCGAGGTGAGCGTGGGCCGCGGCGGTCAGCTCGTCGAGCGCGGCCGCCGACACGTGGCCGCGGTGGCCGCGCAGCGCGCCGGCGTAGCGGCGCGCCACCTGCTCGTCGGTGGCGGCCAGCAGCGCCCGGGTCAGCGGCAGCACCGCCTCGGGCGCCTTGGCCAGGCCGCGGGCCGCGGCGTCGCGCGCGGTGACGTCGTCGCCGCCCAGCGCGTCGATCAGCGCCTTGACCGCGGCGGCGCCGCCGCCGGCCGGCAGCCGCTCCATCGCCAGCTTCTGCGCGGCGGGGTTCTTCGACTTGGCCAGCGCGGCGAACGCCTTGGCCAGGCGCTCGGGGATGCGCGCGCCCTTGAGCGTGTCGATCGCGGTCTGGGCGATGCCGAGGTCGTCGCCGTCGGCGTACTCGATCAGCGCCTCGATCGCCGCCTCGGTGCCCTTGGCCTCGCTGGCGGCGACGATCCGGCGCAGCGCGGCGATCGCCGCGAACCGCACCGGCCGCGGCCGGCCGTCCTGCGACTGCGCGACCAGCAGGCCCTGCGACTGCGGCCGCGCCAGGTAGCCGAGCAGGCGCAAGAGCGCGGTGTGCTCGGCGAGGATCGGCGCCACCGCGGCGTCGCGGGTGGGATCGAACGGCGCCGGCGCGGCGTCCTTCTTCGGCTTGCCGGCCGGCGCCGCGCCCTTGGCGCGCTCCTTCTCGACGCGGGCCAGCTCCTTGTCGAGCCGCTTGCCGCTGTCGCCGACCCGCGCGCTGGCGGCCTTCCACGCCAGCTCGGCCAGCTTGTCGTCGCCGGCGTCGAGCTCGTGACGCACCAGCTGCAGCACCTGCTCGCCCAGCTCGGGGTCGCCGAGCTGATCGAGCAGCGCGTCGATCGCGCTGACGGTGGTGCGCTTGACCAAGAGCTGCGCGATCGCGCGGCGCGCGCCGACCGGCCCGTGGCCCAGCTCCTTGCGCAGCGCGCCCTCGGCCACCGCGCCCTGCGTCGCCAGCACCTGGGCCGCGCGCTCGGCCAGCGCCTCGTCGTCGCGCTTGAGGATCGCGACCAGGTGGCTGGCGATGCCGGTGGCGCCGTGATCGACCAGCGCCTCGAGCGCCAGCCGCCGCACCACCGGATCGGCGTCGGCGAGCCGCCCGATCAGCCCCTTCTCGACCGCGTCGTCGTCCTTGCCCACCGCCGCCAGCACGGTGGTCGCCGCGGCGCGCAGATCCACCCGATCGTGCTCGAGGAGCGCGATCACGGCTCCCCCCAGGTTCTTGGCCATGGTGCCAGGCTCACACCGCAACCCACCGGAATGCAAGCGGAACTGGGTTCGCACCGGGATCGTCGAATCAGGCTCGCGGCCAGGGGAGAATTCAGGACCGCCGAGCGTATTCTGTAGGCCGCTGGAGGCCCACGCTCATGGACCGCACACTCGACGACGACCAGAAGCAGCACGAAGACCTCGCCGCCACCGTCGCGGTGGAGCAAGCGCCGGCGGAGCAGCGCGGGCAGGCCGCCGTGCTGGCCAACCTGCACACGCTCGGCCCGGGCGACGCCGACCTGCTGGCGCAGCGGCTCCGCGACTTCCCCGAGCTGCACGACATGATCCTCGAGTGGGCGATGACCCACCTCGGCAACGCGACGGTGCACGCCGCGCTGGCCGACCTCGACAAGGGCACCGCCAAGGAGGCCGCCCAGGAGGCGGCCGGCGACGACGCGTTCGTCGCCCAGCAGGTCGAGGTGATGGCCGCCCAGAAGAGCGACGAGGAGTTCGTCGCGTTCCAGATGGGCGTGATGGCCGGCGAGCAGCAGGAGTCGGCGCAGGCCGACGACGGCGCGTTCGTCGCCGAGCAGCTGCAGACGATGGAGAAGGAGAAGGGGGACGAGGAGTTCGTGGCCTACCAGATGGGCGTCATGACCCAGGAGGCCAAGGACGACGCGTTCGTGAAGGAACAGATCGGCGAGATGGCCCAGCAGCAGAACGACGAGGCCTTCGTCGCCGAGCAGCTGGGCGTGATGGCCCAGGCCAACAACGACAACGCCAACAACGACGACGCGGCGTTCGTGCAAGAGCAGCTCGGCGAGATGGCCAAGCAGCAGAGCGACGAGGAGTTCGCGCGCTACCAGATCGGCCTGATGGAGGCCGAGGCCCAGGCCGCCGGCCACGCGCCGACCGAGGCCGAGGCGCCCAAGAAGGCCACCGCCGAGGCGCAGCCCGAGCAGCAGCTGGTCGAGCACATCGCCAAGGCTCCGGAGGCCGAGCCCGAGCTGCTCGGCGCGGCGCTGGCCGAGAACCCCGCGCTGCGCCAGCCGCTGGTCGAAGAGGCCACCAAGGCCCAGGGCGCCGAGGTCGTCACGCAGGCGATCGAGGTCGAGCAGCAGGAGCAGGCGCAGGCCCCGGTGACCGCCCACGACGAGCCGGCGCTGACCGCCGAGGTCGAGGCCAAGCCGGCGGTGATCGAGGAGGAGGTCGCGCAGCCCGAGTCCGAGGAGGCGTGGGCGGTGCGCGCCCGCGAGTACAACGACGCCCACGCCGAGCTGGTCGCCCGCTTCAACGAGCTGACCAACAACCAGTACGCGGGCCCGGACGGCGCGGTGGCGCCCGACGTGATCGTCGCCTGGCAGAAGGCCAACGACGTGTCGGTCGACGGCCGCATCGGCCCCGAGACCGTGGCCGCCGCCAAGGCCGCCAAGCCGGTGCCGATGGCCGAGGCGGTGCAGGCGCCGATCCTCGAGCAAGAGGAAGCGCTCAACGACGACGAGCAGTGAGCCGCGCGGCCGATTGAGGGCCTCACGTCTTGTGGGGAGGGGCTTTTGCGAAAGTCCCTCTCAAGGTCTCAGCCTCAGCCTCAGCCGATGCGGCCCATCTCGCGGTACTCGAGCTGGGCGGCGAGGTCGAGGTCGGCGCCGGTGATCGTGGCGTCGACGCCGCGGTGCATCGCGCGGGCGGCGGCGCGCAGCGCGGCCTTCTTGATGTAGCCGCCCGACATCTCGAAGCGGGCGCCCAGGCGCTCCCAGTCGACGTCGGGCGCGACCTTGCTCTCGAGCGGGAACATGCTCTTCCACAGCGCGGTGCGCACCGGCGGCTCGGGCATCTCGAACTGGATCGTGAAGCGCACGCGGCGCTTGAACGCCTCGTCGATGCCCTGCTCGAGGTTGGTCGCGAGCAGCGTCACGCCGTTGTACGTCTCCATCCGCTGCAAGAGGTAGTTGACCTCGAGGTTGGCGTAGCGATCGTTGCTGCTCTTGACCTCGGTGCGCTTGGCGAACAGCGCGTCGGCCTCGTCGAAGAACAGGATCGCGTGGGAGTTCTCGGCCTCGTCGAACACCCGGGCCAGGTTCTTCTCGGTCTCGCCGACGTACTTGTTGACCACCTGGGCCAGCTCGATCACGTAGAGGTCGTAGCCGAGCTCGCGCGACAGCAGCTGCGCGACCATGGTCTTGCCGGTGCCGGGCGGGCCGGCCAGGATCGCCGACACGCCGCGGCCGTAGGGCAGCTTCTTGGTCCAGCCCCACTCCTCGAGCAGCGCCGCCCGGTACTTGGCGAAGTTGGTGAGCTCCTTGATCGTGTCGAGCGTGTCCTCGGGCAGGACCAGGTCCGCCCAGGCGAAGCCGGGCTCGATGCGCCGGGCCACGGTGCCCAGCCGGTGCTGCAGCATCAGCCGCGCGCTCTCGCCCAGCGCCGGCAGATCGATGTGATCGTCCTCGCGCAGCCGGGCCTGGCTGACCGCGCGCTCGGCGGCGCGCCGGATCGAGGCGCCGCCCAGCGCGAACCGCGCGGCGATCGCGCGCACGACCTCCTCGGACACCAGCGCGGCGCCGCCGATCCGGGCCAGGCTGCGGTGCCACAGCTCGATCCGCTCGCGCAGGCTGGGCGCCGGCAGCTCGACCTCGACCAGCTCGGGGATGGCCGGGGTCAGCCACGCCGGCCGCGCGTGGGCCGACATCACCACCGGGCCCGGCGTGCGGCGGACCAGCTCGGCGAAGCGCTCGGCGAGCCCCGGCCCCAGCTCGGCCAACGCCGCGGCGCCGTGGAACAAGGTCAGCGCGCCGCGCAGCCCGGCCTCGCGCGCCACCCGCGCCATCCGCTCGTCGAGCCGATCGGGCGCGCGCAGCAGCTCGCCGACGTCGACCCGCACCACGGGCAGCCCGGCCTCGTGGGCCAGCGCCCGCACCAGCATCGCCTTGCCGACGCCGGGACCGCCGTGGATCAGCACCCGCGCCGGCACGTCGCCGCGCGGCGCCAGCGCGCGCCGCGCCATCGCGACCACCGCCGGCGCCACCACCACCTCGGCCAGCTCGGCCGGCGGCGCCAGCGCGACCACGCCGTCGAGCGCTGGGTCGAGGCCGTCGTCGCCCTGCAGGAAGCCGATCACCCGATCGGCCAGCCGCGTCGAGCGGCGCGCCGGCGGCGTGACGTCGGTGTCGGTGGCGGCGCCGACCAGCACGACCCGCACGAGGCGCAGCACCGCCTCGGGCGCCAGCGCGGCGCGCACCGCGGCGCGGGCCGCGGGGTCGTCGCCGCCGATCAGCTCGATCAGGAAGCCGACGTCGGGGCGCTTGCGGGTGAAGTCGTCCCACGCGAACGCGTAGGCGCGCTCGAGCTCGGGGTCGTGCTCGGGCGCGATCAGCGCGGCGACCACGCGCAGCTCGAGCTCGCCCAGCGCCAGGCCGCGGGCCAGCGTCGCGAACCGGCCGGGCCGCGCGCGCAGCGCCGCCCAGCGCGGATCGGCGCCGCCGCTGGCCGCCGGCGCCGGGCGTTGCCCGTCGAGGATCCGCGCCACCTCGGACGCGCTCACGGCGTAGCGCGAGCGCGGCACGCCCTCGACCGCGTCGGGCGCCCGCGCGGTCCGACGCAACAGCGCCTCGAGCCAGCCGCGGACGACGCCGGCCAGCTCGTCCAGCTCGGACGAGGTTGACGATGCAGCCGACGCCACGGGCGCACCGTAACACGGCGCGCCGGCGGCCGAGCGGCTCACGGCGCGAAGCGCTGGCTGTCGGCGATCGACAGCGCGAAGAAGCCGTCGTCGCCGCCGTACGCGAGGCCGACGTCGACGCCCAGCCGGTTGCCGCGGCTGCCGAGGTGCCCGACCAGCCCGCCGTCGATCAGCAGGTACAGCCGCGAGCGCGGCGCGGCGGCGACCTCGATCTCGCAGCCGTCGCCCTGGCATCGGGTGTCGCCGTAGCGGTCGCCGCGGCGCGCGACCCACACCGGCGCGACGCCCACCTGCAGGTACGGCGAGAAGTAGTCGTTGGGGTAGCTGATCGCGCCGCCGGCGAACCCGTTGATCGCCAGCGAGCCGGTCGACATCCAGCTGGCGCCGACGCCGTAGGTCAGCGCCGCCCACCCGTGATCGGGGGACGCGCTCTGGCCCAGCGCGCGCACCGCGATCAGGTCGACGTCGCGCCGCTCGCCGTCGTCGCCGCGGCCGATCAGCACCTCGCCGCCGAGCGCGGTGCTGCGGCTGACCTGCTGCCGGACCCGGAACGCCGCGCCCCAGCCGCCGCCGCCGATGTCGCCGGCCATGCCGAGGATGAGCATGCCGGTGGTGGTGCCGACCCGGTCGCCGGCGGTGTCGTCGTGCAGCGCGACCAGCGGCGCCGGCGGCAGCGGCCGGCAGGCGGCGACCACGAGCAGCGCCAGCCCGGCCGCCCTCACACGAAGTCCCGCTTGCGGAAGATCGCACACGCCAGCACCAGCAGCGCGGCGATCCACAGCGCGCCGTGCGCCGCCGCCGCCGCGACGTAGCCCCAGTCGACGAAGCCGCCGTTGACGCTGACGTGCTGGCCGTCGACGTCGCCGCCCGAGATCGAGAACACGTGGAGGTCGGGGACGATCACCAGCGCGCCCTTGGCCACCCACTTGATCCAGGTCGACTCGCTCGACGCGATCGCCGCGCGCAGGTCGGGCGTGACCCGCCCGATCGCCCACAGCGCCAGCGCGAACGTGCCCGACAGGAACGGGCTCGAGAACGACGAGAAGAACACCGCGATCGCCGCCACCGTCAACACCTCGAACCACGCCAGCACCAGCGCCTTGGCCACCGCGCCCGACACCGCCACCCCCTGGTAGGCCAGCACCGCGGTCATCGCGATCGCGAACGCCCCCACCAGCGCGGTCAGCACCAGCACCATCCCGAGGTACTTGCCGACGACGAACTCCCAGCGCGCCAGCGGCTTGGAGATGATCGAGTAGATCGTGCGCTTCTGGATCTCGCCGTACAGGAGCACGATGCCGACGAAGATCGCGGTCAGCGAGCCGAACAGCGAGATGCCGGCGATGCCGAAGTCGCGCGCCACCCGGCTGTGCTGGCTGACCGACATCTCGCCCAGCGCGATCGCCAGCAGGTTGACCGCGACCACCACCACGACGATCGCGTACAGCACCTTGATCCGCGCGGCCTCGCGGAACGTGTTGAGCGCGATGGCCCAGATCCGGAAGAGGGACGCGGTCATCGCAGCACCTCGCGGGCCCCGGCCTGGTCGGCGACCCGGCGCAGGAACAGGTCCTCGAGCGTCTCGTGGCGCGGCGTCACCGCGATCACCTTGCCGCCGGCGGCGTGGGCCGCCGCCAGCACCGCGTCGACGTCGACGCCGCCGGCCACGGTCAGCAGCAGCTCGCCGGCGGTGCGCCGCGACCGCGCGCCGCGCGCCGCCAGCGCCGCGACCACCTCGGCGTCGATGTCGTCGGCCAGCGCCAGCCGCACCTCGGTCTCGGTGGTCGTCGCGTCGACCAGGTCGCGCGGCCGGCCGATGTCCCGGATCTTGCCACCGACGCAGATCGCGACCCGATCGCACAGCGACTCGACGTCGGACAGGATGTGCGACGAGAAGAACACGGTCTTGCCGGCGTCGCGCTCCTCGAGGATCAGGTCGCGGACCTCCTTGCGGCCGATCGGGTCGAGGCCGCTCATCGGCTCGTCGAGCACGACCAGCTCGGGATCGTTGATCAGCGCCAGCGCCAGCCCGGCCCGCTGCAGCATGCCCTTCGAGAACTTCTTGAGCGCCAGGCCGCGGGCGTGGTCGAGGCCGACCCGGACGATCAGCTGGTCGGCGCGGGCCCGACGATCAGCGGCGGTCATGCCGGCCAGCCGGCCGCCGAGATCGAGCAGCTCGCTGACCGTGAGGTAGTCGTAGAAGTACGGCTGCTCGGGCAAGAAGCCCATGCGCTGGCGGGCGGCCCGGCTCGGCACCGGCGCGCCGAGGATCTCGGCCTTGCCGCCGGTGATCCCGCACAGCCCCATCAGGCAGCGGATCGTGGTGGTCTTGCCGGCCCCGTTGGGGCCGAGGAAGCCGAATACCTCGCCGCGGGCGACGCTGAACGACACGCCCTTGAGCGCGTCGACGCGCCGGCGGCGGAACGGCGTGCGGTAGGTCTTGGCCAGGTCGGTGACGGTGATGACGTCCACGGGCTGCTCACCAGATGGTCAGGGATACCGGCCCTGGAAGCCGGCGCCGAACTCGATCCCGACCGAGATCCAGCGCCGGAACGCGACGTCCTCGGCGAAGAACAGGTACGCGCCGTAGGCGTCGTGGAAGTCGAGCAGGAGGCCGTTGGCGTTGCGGATCGACACGTCGGTGCCGAGCTCGCTGCCGCTGGGGCTGGTGTAGCCGGTCGAGTCGATCGCCAGCTGCGCGGTCGAGAAGAACTTCATCAGGCCGCGGTCGTCGAAGTAGAACTTCACGCCGGGGGCGTAGTGGCGCAGCCGCGGCCCGTCGCTGTCGCTGACGCTGCCGCCGAAGTCGCGCTCGACGCCGAGCCGCAGGTCGAACAACAGCTCGATCTTGGCGGTGACGCCGTAGCTGACCGACAGGTCGAACGCGAACGGGATGCGGCCGATGCACACCGCGGAGTTGCCGCTGGTGCTGCCGTTGTCGTCGCGGGCGCCGCAGTACTCCTGATCGTAGGTCTTGATGAACCGGCCGCCGGTCAGCAGCGACACCGCCAGGCCGAGCTGGCCCTTGTGCGAGCGCTGCCCGATCTCGGGCGGCGCCACCGGCTCGGTGGTGTACAGCCGCGGCTCGCCGTCGGGGGCCGGCGCCCCGCTCTGCCCGCCCTCGCCCTCGGCGGGCGCGACCCGGTCCGCGCGCGCGACGCCCACCGAAACTGCACAGGCGATCGTCAGGCCCAGGGCCGACAAGGCTCTCATCGCTGCCGACGCTATCACGGCCGGCCGCCGCCGACCCGCCGCGCCGCGCCGATCACGCCGGGGGTGGGGCCGCGGCGGTGGCGGCCGCCGGGTGGTAGGGGCGGAGCCGGCCGTCCTCCATCTCGTAAAGATGATCGAAGACGTCCAGGGCGCGGTGGTCGTGGGTGACCACCAGCACCGCCGCCCCGCGCTCGTGCGCGACCTTGCGGAACAGCTCCATGACCGTCCGGCTGCGGACGCTGTCGAGCGCGGCGGTGGGCTCGTCGGCCAGGATCAGCGACGGCTCGTTGGCCAGCGCGCGGGCGATCGCGACGCGCTGTTGCTCGCCGCCGCTGAGCATCTCGGGGTAG
This sequence comes from Myxococcales bacterium, assembly GCA_016707895.1. Lineage (GTDB taxonomy): Bacteria > Myxococcota_A > Polyangia > Haliangiales > Haliangiaceae > UBA2376. The sequence goes on from JADJGV010000001.1 coordinate 123,497, forward strand.
GCGCGTTCGCGGCCCGCGACGTCGAGGTACTCGAGCAGCGCGCGCGCGCGGCGCCGCCCGTCGGGCTTGCCGCCGAACTCGCAGGCGATCTCGACGTTCTCGCGCGCGGTCAGGAACGACGTCAGGTTGGCCTTCTGGAAGACGAAGCCCAGGTGCCGCCGGCGCAGCGACGCCAGATCGGCCAGCGCGGCGCCGTCCTTCACGACCAGCCGCCCCGCGAAGTACACCTCGCCGGCGTCGGCGGGTGACACGAAGCCGAGCGCCTTGATCAGGGTCGACTTGCCCGAGCCGCTCGGCCCCAGCAGCGCCGCGACGGTGCCGGGCGCGAGCGCGAAGCTGACGCCGTCCAGCGCCGTCACCGCGGCCGATCCGACGCCGTAGGTCTTGCGCAGGTCGATCGAGCGAACCGCGGGGTCCATCGTCATCCCTCCAGCGCGCGCGACGGATCGATCCGCTGCACGTGGGTGAGGCCGAGCACGCTCGCCAGCGTGACGATGATCATCGTCGCGAGCGGCGCCAGCACGGCGATCGTGTCGGTGATCAGCACGCGGCGCGGGAACGCCGGGAACGCGACCTGCCCGACCGCGTAGGCGACCGCGTAGCCGAGCGCGCCCAGCAGCCACGCCTGCTGCAGCACGAGGCCGAGCAGCCGCCGGCGCGGCGCGCCCATGAGCTTGAGCACGGCGAGGTCGTGGGTCTTCTCGAGCGTCAGGTTGTAGATGACCATCATGACGATGACCGCCGCGGTCAGCGTGAGGATCACCGTGAACAGGCCGATCTGCATCCGCGCTCGCTGGACCACGCCGCCGAGGAGCAGCGCCTCCTGCTCGGCCTGGGTGTAGACGGTGACGTCGCCCCAGCTGCCCACGATCGCGCGCACGGCGGCCAGCTGGTGCGGGGCCACCTCGACCAGGACCGCGGCCACCGGCGGCGACGCGACTGCGGGCGCTCGCCAGCGCGGGTCGGTCGCGAGGTCCTCGAGCGCGGGCTGGCCGCGCCCGAGGTCGGTCGCGCGCAGCCGCTCGACGACGCGCTGCCGCTCGAGCACCGTGGCCTCGGCGGGTTGGTCCAAGGCGATCAGCTGCGCGTCGGCGACGCTGACGAACGCGACCGAGTCGCCGCCCGAGGTGAGCGCGTTGCGGGTGAGGCCAACCACCCGGTACGGCTCGCCGGCCAGCGTCAGCGACGTCCCGAGGGCGAGGCCGAGCGAGGCGTCGACGATCAGCTCGCCGTGGCCCTGCTGGAGCGGCCGCCCGCGCACGAGCGGCAGCGACGCGCCGGCGTCGTCGGGCCACCCGAGGCCGACCAGGGCGATGCGCATGATCTGGCCGTGGTGATCGCGCTGGATGGTCTGGTAGGTGTAGGGGCGGGCGCGACGCACGCCGGGCAGCGCGGCGGCCCGCGCCTCGACGCTGGGATCGAGCCGCGATCCCTCCGCGAACGGCCCCCGCGTGTCGCGCTGCACGATCCACAGATCGGCGCGCATGGCCCGCGCCAGGATCGTGGCGTCGTCGACCATGCCAGCGTAGATGCCCTGCATCGCGACCACCACGGTCAGCAGCAGGCCGAGGCCACCCGCGGTGCCGAGGAAGCGCCCCAGGTGTCGCCGGACGTCGCGCAGCGCGAGGTTCATCGCGCGCTCCACCGCCGTCCGCGCGGCAGGTCGCGGCGCGGATCCGGCGCGGCCAGCAGGCGGTCACCCTCGGCGAGCCCGGCGAGCACCTCGACGTGATCGCGGCCGATGACGCCCAGCCGGGGCCGCGCCAGCGCGATCCGACCGCCGCGGTCGACGAACACGTACGGCCCCGCGGCGTCGTGGTGGATCATCGCGATCGGCACCCGCACCACGTCGTCGCGGCGGGCCAGCTCGATGCGCACGTCGGCGCGCTGGCCGATGGCGATCCGCCGATCGACGCGGTCCGGCGTCACCTCGACCTGGAGCTCGTGGGTCTGGCGGTCTGCCTCCCACGGCACCCGCGACACCCGGGCCGGGACCACGTCCGTCGAGCCGGGGAACGTGACGGTGGCGGGCTGATCGACGGCGAGCTGCGCCAGCACCGTCTCGTCGATCGCCGCGCGCACGTGGACCTGACGCGTGTCGACGAGGCGCAGCACCGTGGCGCCGATCGCGACGGTGTCGCCGGGCTCGCGCAGGCGGCGGATCACCAGGCCGTCGAACGGCGCGAGCAGCGTGGCGCGCACCACCGTCTCCTGGCGCTGCGCGGCCACGCCGGCCGCGACGTCGATGCCGCGGGTCGCCTCCCCGCGCTGCGCCAGCACGCGATCGAGATCGGCACGCGCGACCCGGACCCGATCGGTCGCCTCGTCGCCCTCGCGCCCCGCCACGCTTCCCGCCGCGACCAGCACCTGGGTCCGCGCCGCCTCGCGCTCGGCGCTCGCAAGCAGGGCGCGGGCGCGGTCCTCCTCGGCGGCCAGCCGCACGAGCGACGCCCGCGCCGCGCCGACGCCGGTCCGGGCCGAGCGCAGGTCGGCCTGGACCTGATCGGTCTCGAGGCGCGCCAGCTCCTGACCCAGCGTCACCCGGTCACCTTCGTCGACCTGCACCTCGCTGAGCCGGCCCACCATGTCGAACCCGACCGCGGCCTCGCGCTGGCTCTCGATGGTGCCGCGCCCGAACGCCTCGATGGTGACGGTGCCGCGATCGACGCGCGCGACCACCACCGCGACCGGCCGCCAGACGCGGAGCCAGGCGATCAGCAGCGCGATCGCGATGACCACCGCGAACGGCAGCCCGCGCCGGACGACGCCCAGCCCGCGCCGGAGCGTGGCCGCGGCCGTCATCGCGACCTCGCGGCGCGGCGGTCGGGGCCGAGCCAGCGGCCGAGCAACCACGCCTGGACCACCCAGAACCCGGCGCGCAGCGTCATCGCGACCACGGTCCGGGGCTCGTAGGCGCCGCCACCCGCGACGTGGACGCCGAGCCCAGCGAACACCAGCAGCGTCGCAACCGCGAGCCCGCGCGCCGCCCTCGTCGCCCAGCCGCGGCCGAGCGCCGCGCCCACGCCGGTCGCCACGTAGCCGAAGCCGGCGGCGAAGTTGAAGATCAGGACGAAGCCGACCACGTGGCCGGCCGCGGCCCGCGCCGCTGGCCCGCCGAACAGGACGTGGCCGCCCTCGACGATGGTCGCCAGCCCGAACAGCGTCGCCAGCGCACCGGCGATCCGCCGCGGCCACGGGCCGCGCGAACCGACGCCACCGGGAGCTATGGCGCCGGCGACCACGGTCACGGCATCAGCGTTCATGGAGTCCTCCGTTGCGGTGAAGGCGCGGCTTCGAGCGCGCCGAGCAGCGTGAGCAAGCCGGCGACGACGGCCCGGCGATCGCGCTCGCGCGGCCGCGGGCTGCCGGGGGCCAGCGCCAGCATCTGCACCGTCCCCATCACGATGGGCGCGAGGCTCGCGACCGGGATGTCGCGCCGCACCCGGCCGCTGGCTTGCGCGTCGGTCAGGCAGCGCTCGACGAACCCGCGGGTCTTGCGGACGCAGGCCGCCAGGCGCTCGGACCCGCCCGGCGGCAGCGCCAGCGAGAACTGGTCGGAGAGCATCAGCCGCGCGATGCCGCGCTGGCCGCCGACCGCGCTCGCGCGGGCCTCGATGAAGGCCGCCAGCCGCTCCAGCGGCTCGAGCGCGTCGGGCGGAAACGTCTGGTCGAGGACGACCTCGACCCGCGCGACCACCGCGTCGAGCAACGCCGCCAGCGACGCGAAGTGCCGGAAGATCGCGCCGCTCGACAGGCCGACCGCGGTCGCGAGGCTGCGGGTGCTGAGCGCGGCGATGCCCTGGGTCGCGATGATCTGGAGCGCCGCGTCGACCAGCTCGGTCTGCCGGACGGGGGAGGCGCGACGCGTGCTCACGTCAAGAGAGTAAGTGCTTACTTGCATCCTGGCAAGCCCCGCGGGCGCGTCCGGGCGCTGGCACCGCCGCCTGCGTGGCGCCCGCCGACCTGCTACCTTCCGCGGGTGATCACGCGCCGTCGCCTGCTGGGTGCCGGCCTGGTCGGCGCGGCCGCGCTGGCCCGGCCGCGGTGGGCGCGCGCGATCGGCCCAGGCTCGAAGTTCCGGATCGGCCAGCTGTCGCTGGGGCAGCCGGCGCCGCGGCCGGGGGCGACCCGGCGGCTGTTGTGGGCCATCGACAAGTACACGTCGATCGCGGTCGACCTCGAGTCGCCGGTGGTCACGCCGACCTCGTCGAGCTTGCACGAGTCGCCGTTCCTGTACCTGGCCGGCGACCGCGAGTTCGCGGTGCCGGGGCCGACCGGGGTCGAGGCGCTGCGCCGCTACCTGACCTTCGGCGGGTTCTTGCTGATCGACTCGGCCGAGGGCACCACCGACGGCGCGTTCGACAAGTCGGTGCGCGCGCTGTGCGCGGCGCTGTACCCGGCGCCGGCGGCCAACCTCGAGCTGGTGGCCAACGATCACGTCGTCTACAAGTCGTTCTACCTGCTCGATCGCCCGGTCGGGCGGCTGGCGCTGTCGCCGGTGATGGAGGGGGTGACCCGCAGCGGCCGGCTGACCGTCGCCTACGTCCAGAACGATCTGGGCGGCGCGTGGTCGCGCGACAACTTCGGCAACTACGACTTCCCGTGCGAACCCGACGGCGAGCGCCAGCGCGAGCTGGCGTTCCGCATGGGCGTCAACCTGGTGATGTACGCGCTGTGCCTGGACTACAAGACCGACCAGGTGCACGTGCCGTTCATCATGCGCCGGCGCCGCTGGCGCCCCGATGACGGCGCGCAGACGCCGCCGGCCACGACCCCGCCGTCGAAGCCGCCGTCGCCGTGACCGTCGCGCTGTTCGATCCGCGGGTGCGCTGGCTCCTGGCGGCGGTCGCCGTCGTCGGCCTCGCGCTGGCCGCGATCGCGCGCCGGCGCGGCGCGCCGCGGCTGGTGACGCTCGGCCTGTGCGCGACGTTCGGCGCGCTCGGGGTGCTGGCCGCCGAGGCGATGGTGGCGCTGACCGTGCGGCTGGCCGCCCCCGGCTCGGCGCAGTTCAACGAGCACCGCTGGGTGCTGCTCGCGCCGTGGCGCCGCCGCGGCCTGTGGTTCGGCTCGATCGCGGTGATCGCGATCGCGCTCTTGTCGTGGCGGGCCAGCCGCGGCGCGACGCCGCTGCGGCGGGCGCTCTTGGTGTGGCTGCGCAGCGCGGCGGCGCTGGTGGCGCTGGTGGTGTTCCTCGAGCCGGCCATCGAGCTGCGCCAGGTGGCGCGCGAGCCCAACCGGGTGGCGATCGTCGTCGACGACTCGCGGTCGATGGGCCTGGCCGACCACGCCGGCGGGCCGACCCGGACCCAGCGGGCGCGCGCGCTGTTCGACGCCTCGAGCGACGCGCTGGCGGCGTGGCGGCGCGACCACCAGCTCGACGTCTACAGCTTCTCGGACGTGGTGTCGCCGGCGTCGCTCGACGGCGTCGCCCGCACCCCGCCGAGCGGCGACGCGACCTTGATCCGCAAGGCGCTCGAGACCGTGCGCGCGCGCTACGACGGCCGCGACCTGGCCGGCGTGGTGTTGCTGTCCGACGGCGCCGCCACCGGCGACGTCGACGAGGGTGACGGCGCGATCCGCGACTTCCTGCGCTCGCTCGACACCCGGGTGCACACGGTGTGGATGGCCCGGCCCGGGCTCAAGGACGTCGCGGTCGAGCGGGTCGACGCCGACGAGTTCGCGTTCGTGCGCACGGTGGTGCGCATCGAGGCGGTGATCCGCTCGACCGGCTACCCGGCGCGGCGGGTCCAGGTGGCGCTGGCCGCCGACGGCAAGGTCGAGCGGCAGAAGTGGGTGGAGCTGCCGGCCGACGGCACCGCGACGGTGTCGTTCGAGGTCACGCCGCCCCGGGTCGGCCGCTACCTGTACGAGATCGCGGTGCCGGCCGCCGACGACGAGGCGGTGACCGCCAACAACAGCCGGGCGTTCGTGATCCGGGTCATCCGCGACAAGATCCGCGTGCTGCAGGTGGCGGGCGCGCCGTCGTGGGACGTGCGCGCGCTGCGGGCCATGCTCGAGGAGAACCCCAACGTCGACCTGATCTCGTTCTTCATCCTGCGCACCCAGGACGACATCGCGCTGGTGCCCAACGACGAGATGTCGCTGATCCCGTTCCCGACCCGCGAGCTGTTCGAGGAGCAGCTGCCGTCGTTCGACGTGATCGTGCTGCAGAACTTCGAGTTCATGCCCTACGGCATCGGCGACTACCTCGACAACATCCGCAGCTACGTCGAGGGCGGCGGCGGCCTGGCGATGCTGGGCGGCGACATGTCGTTCTCGTCGGGCGGCTACCACGGCACGCCGGTGGCGGCGGCGCTGCCGGTCGAGCTGGCCGATCCGTGGGGCCAGGGCGACCTGATCGACACCAGCGGCTTCGCGCCGGTCTTGACCGACGTCGGCAAGACCCACCCGGTGACCGCGCTGCGCTACGCCGTGCCCGACAACCTCGCCGCGTGGAAGGCGCTGCCCGAGCTCGAGGGCGTCAACCGCGTGCTCGGGGCCAAGCCCGACGCCACCGTGCTGGCGGTCCACCCGCGGCTGCGCACCGCCCGCGGCCAGCCGATGCCGGTGATCGTCGCCGGCGACTACGGCCAGGGCCGGACGCTGGCGGTCACCACCGACAGCCTGTGGCGCTACGGCTTCGTCGCGGCCGGCCGCCCCGGCGACGACGGCCGCGCCTACGGCAAGCTGTGGGAGAACGCGATCCGCTGGCTGATCCAGGACCCCGACCTGCGCAACCTCCACGTCGACAGCGACGCGGTCGAGTACGCGCCGCGCGCGACCGTGCGCCTGACCGCGCGGCTCCTGGGCCGCGACTACCAGCCGCTGCCCAAGGGCAAGGTCGCGATCACCTGGAAGCGCGGCGCCGATCCGGCCACCGCGGCGGTGGTCGGCACCACGACGGTGACGGTCGGCGACGACGGCACCGGTACGTTCGACCTGCGCGGCCTGCCGCCCGGGGTCTACCGGATCGAGGCCGCGGCCGAGGTGGCCGGCCGCGAGGTCACCGCCGGCGACATCTTCCTGGTGCGCGACGCCTCGCGCGAGCTCGAGGAGCCGGCCGGCGCGCCGGCGACGCTCGAGCTGATCAGCGGCGCCACCGGCGGCCGCGCGCTGGGCCCGATCGACCGCCTGCCCGCCGATCTGGCGTTCGACCTGCCCCGGGTCGTGCGCGTCGATCAGCGCGCCGACGTCGAGCTGTGGAGCCGCCCGATGCTGATCGCGCTGGCGCTGGTGCTGCTCGGCCTCGAGTGGCTCTTGCGCCAGCGCAGCGGATATCTGTAAATCCCCGGAGCCCCATGCTCGCTCTCGACAGCCTGGTCACCGATCTGATGTTCCGCGGCGACGCCCAGCTCGATCAGCAGCAGCTGATCGACGCGCTGGGCGGCCCCGAGGTGGCCAAGCAGCGCAAGCTGCTCGACCCCGACATGCTCGATCCCCGCATGGAGATGGAGCTGTCGCCGTCGATCCCGTTCCGCCGCCGCAACGAGCGCCGGCTGATGATCATCGACGACAGCGCGCCGCTGCGCGCCGATCCGCAGGAGCCGGTGGTGCCGGTCGATCTGCGGCCGGCCCGGGAGGCGCTGATCGCGATGTGCGAGGCGCTGCCGGTCAAGCTGGGCCGGCTGTTCGCGCTGGGCTCGTGGGGCGACGCGGTGCTGGTGGCGCGGTCGGCGCGCGACCTGCGCGGCGTGTGCCTGATCGCCTGGGCGCTCGATCCCACCGTCGACATCGACGGCAAGCGCCGCGCCAACCAGCTCGGCCGCGCCGAGTTCGAGGCCAAGATCATGGCCTACGAGAAGCGCCTCGACGAGCTGGACGAGGAGGACATCCTCGCCAACCTGCCGCCCGACGTCGCGGTCGAGCGCCGCGGCGAGCTGATCATCGTCGACGTGCTCGGCCCCGACGGCAGCTGGGACCAGCGCCGCTCGGCGGAGCTCGAGGCCTGCCTGGCGGCGGTCGAGCAGTTCTCGACGTTCCCCGGCGCGCCGCGGCCCAAGGCAGCACCGCCGCCGCCGCCGCCGCCACCGCCGGTCGCGGCCCCGGTGGCGCCCGCCGCCGAGCCGCCGGCCGCGGCCGGCCCGCCGCTGACCACCGCCGAGCTGGGCGGCGCGGTGGTGCTGCTGTTCCCCGCCGAGCGCTTCGATCTCGACATCGCGGCGGCGCTGGGCAAGCGCGACTGGGACCACGTCATCAAGAGCGGCGACAAGCTGTCGGGCGCGGTCCGCGATCGCATCCACAAGGACGGCGCCGGCTGGGTGGCGCCGCTGGAGTTCCTGTCCGAGGTGTTCATCGACGGCAAGCCGCTGTCGCGGCCGGCGTTCGACGCCGGCGCGCGGGCGGTCGGCGGCGACGTGCGCGCGATCGACGTGCACTTCCCGCGGTTCGGGCCGGTGGTGCTGTTCGACGTGCCCGGCCGCGGCCGGTTCGTGTCGTCGGTGGTCGGGCGTGACGCCGAGGTGGCGGCGCTGGTGCAGCGGTGACGCGCGGCGCGCTGGCGGTGGCGGCGGTGCTGGCGGTGCCGGCGCTGGCCCACGCCGGCGCGAAGGACCCCGACGGCCGCGTCGTGTTCGCCCGCGGCACGTCGCTGTGGCTGACCGACGGCCGCGGCAAGGCGACCGCGACCGCGATCGCGACCCTGCCCGGGCCCGCCGCCGACGTGCAGATGATCCGCACCGACGCCGCCGGCACGACGCTGCTGGTCGAGCTGGCCGGCGCGTGGTGGTCGGCGCCGATGCCGGCCGCCGGCGCGACGACGACGCTGACCAAGCTCGGCTGCGGCGCCGGCGCCGCGCGGCTGTCGATGGGCGGCGACTGCGTGGTGTGCGCGTCGGCCAGCGGCAAGACGCTCTTGGTCCGGCTCGCCGACGGCAAGCAGTTCACCCGCGACGCGCCGGGCCCCAGCGTCCACCTCGCCGAGAAGGGCGGCGCGCGCTCGCTGGTGTGGAGCGACGGCGGCGCGGTGCGGGCCGCGCCGATCACCGATCGCAGGCAGGTGAAGGTGGTGGCTCCCGAGGCGCCGCTGCGCGGGCTGGTGGTGTCGCCCGACGGCACGCGCGCCGTCGGCACCTACCTCGCGCCGCCGCCCGGCCCGCCCAAGGGCGAGGCCGCGCGCGAGTTCCTGATGGGCTTCCCGCTCGACGGCTCGACCGCGCGCCGCCGGCTGATCCGCGACGGCGTCGTGATCGACTGGTCGTGGGACAGCGCGTGGCTGCTGATCCAGGACGGCGGCAAGGCGTGCATCGCCCGCGCCGTCGGCGGCGAGTACAAGTGCTGGAAGGGCTACACCGCGGTGTCGATCTCGCCCGACGGCGCGTGGGGGCTGGTGCTGGGCCCGCGCGACGGCGTGACCGGCGACGACGGCGCCGCCCCGGCCCCGGTCGAGGAGGGCGGCAGCGACGAGGAGGGCGAGGTCGACGACGGCAAGGTCGCGCTGCCGACCGGCCCGCTGTCGCTGTACCGGGTGCGGCTGCCCGGCACGTACACCGAGCGCCCGACGCTGATCGAGCGCGAGGTCGACGGCGCCGCGGCGTGGCTGCCGCTGACGGCGCCGCGCGCGCCCGAGGCCGCGCCGCCCGCCGCGCCGAAGCCGCCGACGCCCGCGCCCGCGCCCGCGCCGAAGTGAACCCGCCGCGCGCCTGCACTACAATCCAGCGCATGCGCACCCTCGCGATCGTCGCCCTGTCCCTCGCCCTCGCCGCCTGCGGCGGCAAGCCCAAGCCGGCCACCACGCCCGACACCGCGACCGGGGTCCAGACCGAGGCCGAGGAGGCCGCACCCGACGACGGCGTCACCGACGACGGCGAGGACAACGCCAAGACCCGGCAGGCGCCGCCCGACGAGACCAGCGCCGATCCGTGCGGCGGCGGCGAGTAGCCGACGCGCTTGCCCGGGCGCGGCGCGCGGGTACTAATCAGCCGTGCTCGACGATCTGCTCGCCTACCTGCACGCCTCGCCCACCCCGTTCCACGCCGTCGCCGAGGCCCGGCGCCGCCTCGACGCCGTCGGCTTCCGCCCGCTGGCCGAGGCCGAGCCGTGGGACCGCCTGGCGCCCGGCGCGTACCACGTCACCACCAGCGAGACCAACCTGATCGCGTTCGTGGTGCCGGCCGACGCCGCCGCGCGCGCGCGGTTCCGCATCGTCGGCGCGCACACCGACAGCCCCAACCTGCGGCTCAAGCCCAACGCCGAGTACACCGCCGAGGGCTACGCGCAGCTGGGCGTCGAGGTCTACGGCGGCGCGCTCTTGAACTCGTGGCTCGATCGCGATCTCGGCCTGGCCGGGCGGGTCCTCGCGCGCGGCGCCGACGGCGGGCTGACCAGCCACCTGGTGCGCGTCGATCGTCCGGTCGCGCGGGTGCCGCAGCTGGCGATCCACCTCGACCGCGAGGTCAACGACAAGGGCCTGGTGCTCAACCGCCAGGATCACCTGGCGCCGGTGTTCGGGCTGGCGGCCGGCGCCCGCGGCGTGACCGCGCTCGTGGCCGAGGCCGCCGGCGTCGCCCCCGAGGCGATCATCGGGACCGAGCTGATGCTCTACGATCTCGCCGCGCCCACCGTCGGCGGCCCGGCCGGCGAGTTCATCTTCTCGGCGCGCCTCGACAACCTGGCGATGGCCCACGCCGCCACCACCGCGCTGGCCGCCGCCGCGCCCCGCCCGCTGGCCGCGATCCCGGTGATCGCGCTGTTCGATCACGAGGAGGTCGGCAGCGCCAGCGCCGCCGGCGCCGGCAGCGCGGTCTTGCCGCGGGTGCTCGAGCGGCTGATCGGCGATCGCGAGGCGTTCCACCAGGCGTGCGCGCGCTCGTCGTGCGTCTCGGCCGACATGGCCCACGCGGTCCACCCCAACTACGCCGGCCGCCACGAGCCGCGCCACAAGCCGGTGCTCAACGGCGGCCCCGTGATCAAGACCAACAGCCAGCAGCGCTACGCCACCACCAGCGCCACCGCGCTCATGTTCGCCGAGCTGTGCCGGGCCGAGGGCGTGCCCGTCCAGCACTACGCCCACCGCACCGACCTGCCCTGCGGCAGCACCATCGGCCCGATCACCTCGACGCTGCTCGGCATCGCCACCGTCGACGTCGGCAACCCCATGCTCAGCATGCACTCCGCCCGCGAGATGGCCGGCAGCCAGGATCCCGCCCTCATGACCCGCGTCCTGACCCGCTACCTCGGGGGACAGGCTCCGGGGTCTCAACAACCCGGAATTTAAAGCGAATTCGACCGCAGCGCGCAGGGCATGAACTGCGCGGTCAGTCAAAATAGCCAAGCAGCATCAAGCCCTTACGCCCCCAGAGCCTGTCCCCTGATCACGCGCCGAGGCGCACGTACTGGAACTCGCCGGGCAGGCCGTTGATGCCCTTGGCCGGCGGCGCGACCCAGCTGGCCATCTTGCCCGGCTCGGTGACCGCGTGCATGAGGCTCTTGATGTAGGTCTCGTCGGCCGCGCTCGGCAGCCAGGCGTGCTTCTTCGCCTCGAACTCGGCGCGGTCGATCAGCTCGCCGGCCGGGGTCGCGCACACCGTCGACCACATGCCGATCTGGCGGTGGAACTTGTGCGACGGCAGCGTCAGCTCGAAGTCGACGCCCTCGTCCTTGATCGTCTTGTTCCAGCGATCGACGCCGCGCTGGCAGTCCTTGATGTACTCGTTGCGCAGCACCTCGTTGAGCGCGTTGCGCATCGCGATGTCCTTGGTGACCGCCTTGCCGTCCTCGAGCACGTCCATCGTGTAGTGGGTGCCGATCAGCTTGTGCTCGTCGTAGCGATCCTCCTTGTAGCGGCCCTTGAGGCCGGCCGCGAACGCGTCGGCGGCGTTCGACGACACCTCGCCGCCGAACAGGTCGAGCGACAGCGTGAAGTGCAGGTTGAGGTACTTCTGGATCGTCGGCAGGTCGATGCCGCCCTGCGCGCGGACGTCGCCGTTCGGCGCCTGCTTCATCAGCTCGCAGGCGCGCTTGACCACCCGCTGCACGCCGGTCTCGCCGACGAACATGTGGTGCGCCTCCTCGGTCAGCATGAACCGGCAGGTGCGGGCCAGCGGATCGAAGCCGCTCTCGGCCAGCGCCGCCAGCTGGTACTTGCCATCGCGGTCGGTGAACATCGTGAACATGAAGAACGACAGCCAGTGCGGCGTCGGCTCGTTGAACGCGCCGAGGATGCGCGGCTTGTCGCTGTCGCCCGAGCGGCGCTTGAGCAGCTCCTCGGCCTCCTCGCGGCCGTCGCGGCCGAAGTAGGTGTGGAGCAGGTAGACCATCGCCCACAGGTGGCGGCCCTCCTCGACGTTGACCTGGAACAGGTTGCGCAGGTCGTACAGCGACGGGGCGGTCGCGCCGAGGTGGCGCTGCTGCTCGACCGACGCCGGCTCGGTGTCGCCCTGGGTCACCACCAGGCGGCGCAGCATGTTGCGGAACTCGCCCGGCACCTCGTCCCACACCGGCTGGCCCTGGTTGTCGCCGAAGCCGTGGACCCGGCCGGCCTGCTTGGGCTCGAGGAAGATGCCCCAGCGGTAGTCGGGCATCTTGACGTAGTCGAAGTGGGCCCAGCCGTCGGCCTCGACCGACACCGCGGTGCGCAGGTAGACGTCCTTGGCCTGGAACCCGACCGGGCCCATGTCCTGCCACCACGACAGGAAGTGCGGCTGCCACTCCTCGAGCGCGCGCTGCAGGCGGCGGTCGCCGGCGAGGTTGACGTTGTTGGGGATCTTCTCGTCGGTGATGACGGCGGTCATGGGGGCCTCGATGGGGTCGGGGTCGGAGTGGGCGTCGGGGTCGGGATCGGGATCGGGATCGGGATCGGGATCGGGATCGGGATCGGGATCGGGGTCGGGATCGGGATCGGGATCAGGAAACGGGCACGGGCACGGGTCGATCAGGTCCGATTGAGCTGGAACACCGGGCGCTCGGGGCGGCCGTAGAGGGTCAGCGCGCCGCGCTCGCCGGTCGAGTTGGCGCGGGTGAAGATCCAGTTCTGCCAGGCCGACAGCCGGCCGAAGATCTTGGTCTCGACGGTCTCGGGGCCGACGAAGCGCAGCGACGCCTCCATGCCGGTCAGCGCGTCGGGCGACAGCGACACCCGCTCCTCGATCGCGATGCGCAGCTCGTCGGCGAAGTCGATGTCGTCGAGCGCGACCGTGGCTAGCCCGAGGGCCTCGGCGTCCTCGCTGGCGATCGGGCCGTCGGCGCCACGGCCCAGCACCTTGGCCACCTGCGCCGGCTCGCCGTAGAAGCGCGCCTCGAGCCGGGTCAGCCCGGTCGCGGTGGGGTTGGCGCCGGCGTTGGCCACCGAGGTCGCGACCGCGATCTCGCCGGCGCCGTCGATCAGCATGTAGAAGCGATCGGCGGCCAGCGCGGTCTCGAGCAGCACGCCGGCGAAGCAGCTGTCGGCGGCGTCGGCCACCGCGTACAGCGAGCGCGCGGTGTTGTCGAGGCGCTTGAGCACGCGGCGCTGCAGCAGGCGCACCTCGCGGGCGAAGCCCGAGGCGTCCTTGGCCAGCGCCGCGTCGTGGGCCAGCACCTGGGCGCGGTCGCCCTTGGTGCGCAGCGTGACCACCGCGATCTCGGGGTAGTCGAAGCGCAGGCGCAGGAGCGCGTCGTCGAGCTCGCGGAACGCGCGCAGGCTCCACAGGTCGGCGCCGGCGCTGGCGCTGTCGGCCGGCGGCGGCGCGGTCGGCGCCGCGATCACGAACGCCGCGGTGCGCGCGGCGCGATCGATCGTCATCGTCACGTGGCGGTAGGCGAAGCCGTCCTTGCCGATCGCCGGGGCCAGCGCGTCGAGCTGGACCGCCGGGCCCTTGGCGACGCCGGCCGACGCCGCGGCCAGCTTGGCGGCGCGGGCGGCGACCTCGGCGTCCCACTTGGAGCGCGCCACCAGGCCGTCGACCAGCCCCCAGTCCTTGGCGCGCTTGCCCTTGATGCCCTCGGCGACCGTGCAGAACACGTCGGCGCGATCGCGGCGCACCTTGCGCTTGTCGACCAGGCGGGTCAGGCCGCCGGTGCCCGGCAGCACCGCCAGGAGCGGGGTCTCGGGGAACGACACCGCCGAGTTGCCGTCGTCGACCAGCACGATGTCGTCGCAGGCCAGCGCCAGCTCGTAGCCGCCGCCGGCGGTGGTGCCCTTGCACGCGGCCAGGAACTTGAGGCCCGAGTTCGCGCTGGCGTCCTCGAGGTACAGCCGGGTCTCGTTGGTGAACTTGCAGAAGTTCACCTTGAACGAGTGCGACGACAGCCCGAGCATGTAGATGTTGGCGCCCGAGCAGAACACCCGGTCGAGATCGGCGGTGACCACGCAGGCCCGCACCTCGGGGTGCTCGAAGCGCAGCCGCTGGATCGCGTCGGCCAGCTCGATGTCGACCGACAGGTCGTAGCTGTTGAGCTTGAGCTCGTAGCCCGGCTTGTGCGGGTGATCGCCGTCGACCGCCATCGTCAGCGTCGCGACGTCGCCGGCGACGGCGAGCTTCCAGTGGTGGTAGCGGCTGGGGTGGGTCTCGAACGTGGTCGGATCCATGGAAGCGACGATCTACCGCAGGGGCGTCCGCCCCGCAAGCAGTTTAGTGCTTGCCCGCATATGAACGATGCACTATAGTGCGCGGCGATGACGACCCCGTCACCGCGGCCGCTGCTGACGCAGGTGGGGGCGCGGGTGCGCGCGGCCCGCGACGAGCTGGGCCTGTCGCGCCGCCAGCTGGCCGAGGCGTGCGGCGTGAGCGAGCGCTTCCTGGCGCAGCTCGAGGGCGGCACCGGCAACATCTCGCTGGCGCGGTTCGCCGCGGTGGCCGACGCGCTGTCGACCACGCCGGCCGAGCTGCTGGCCGGGCTGGTCGCGGATCGCCGGCGGCCGGCGATCGCGCTCCTCGGCGTCCGCGGCGCCGGCAAGTCGACCGTCGGCCGCGAGCTGGCCAAGCGGTGGAAGGTGCCCTTCGTGGAGGTCGATCAGGAGATCGAGCGCGCCGCCGGGCTGCGCCTCAACCAGATCTTCGAGCTGCACGGCGAGGCGTACTACCGGCGGGTCGAGCGCGAGGTGCTGCGCAAGCTCTTGGCCCGGCGGGTGCGCACGGTGCTGGCGACCGGCGGCTCGATCGTCAGCGACGACGGCAACTACGCGCTCTTGCGCGCGCGCTGCCAGACCGTGTGGCTCAAGGCGCGCGCGATCGATCACTGGGAGCGCGTGGTCGCCCAGGGCGATCGGCGGCCGATGGCCGAGAAGCCCCACGCCTTCGCCGAGCTCGAGCAACTGCTGGTCGCGCGCGCCGATCGCTACGCGCTCGCCGATCACACGATCGACACCAGCCACCGCAACCCGACCGCGGTGGTCGACGAGCTGGCCGCGCTGGCGTAGCCGCTCACCCGCCGCCGAGCACCGCCGCCAGCATCCCCAGCTCGCGGCCCTGCGCCGACGACATGCGCCACACCAGCCCGACGTCGCGGCCGGGCCCCGGCGCGACGAACGGCACGGTCACCACCCCGCTGCCGCGCCCGGCCAGCGCCGGCGCGGCCTTGGCCGGCAGCAGCGTCACGCCGAGGCCACCGGCCACCATCTGCGCCAGCGTCGGCAGGCTGGTGGCGCGCAGCTCGGTCGACTCGGTGGCGCCGGCGGTGGTGCACACCGCCAGCGCCTGATCGCGCAGGCAGTGGCCGTCCTCGAGCAACAGCACGGTCTGGCCGTCGAGGTCGCGATCCCGCACCGCCCGCTTGCCGGCCAGCGGGTGGCCCTTGGGCACCGCCAGCAAGAACGGCTCGCGGTAGAGCGTCGTGGCGGCCAGGTCGCCGGGCACCGGCAGCGCCAGGATGGCGGCGTCGAGGCGGCCGTCGTCGAGCTGGGCCAGCAGCGTCGCGGTGCGCTCCTCGCGCAGCAGCAGCTGCAGCTTGGGGAAGCGCGCGCGCACCGCCGGCAGCGCGGTGGGCAACAGGTACGGCGCGATCGTCGGGATGACGCCCAGCCGCAGCCGGCCGGTCAGCGGCTCGGCGGCGCCGCGCGCGGTGTCGACCACGGTGGCCGCGGCGGCGATCGCGGCCCGGGCCCGGGCCAGCACCGCGGCCCCGACCGAGGTCACCAGCACCTTGCGGCGATCGCGCTCGAACAGCTGCACGCCGAGCGCGGCCTCGAGCGCGGCGATCTGGGCGCTCAGGCCGGGCTGCGAGACGGCGCACGCGGTGGCCGCGCGGCGGAAGCTCTTCTCGTCGGCGACCGCCACCGCGTACTCGAGCTGCCGCAGCGACAGGTAGGCCGAGGGCGACCAGCGGCGGGTGGCGGCCGGCGCGGTCGGCCCGCGCGACGGACGAGGGGGGCGTCGGCTCATGACAACCCCACCCTATCACGCCCATCACGTTCGGCGATTGGCGCTATCACCGGCCCGGGCCCAAGGTGACGGCATCCCGCGGCGCTCGCCGCGCACCCCAAGGAGTCACGCAGATGCTCACCCTCGGCGACAGCTTCCCCGCGTTCTCGGCTCAGGCCGTGGTCTCGATCGAGCCCGGCAAGGAGTTCACCAACCTCGACGGCGCCAGCTACCCCGGCAAGTGGAAGGTCTACTTCTTCTGGCCCAAGGACTTCACCTTCGTCTGCCCCACCGAGATCGCCGGCTTCGGCAAGCTCGACGGCGACTTCCGCGACCGCGACGCGCAGCTGCTCGGCGTCTCGACCGACAGCGAGTTCGTCCACCTGGCGTGGCGCAAGCAGCACCCCGACCTGCGCGACCTGCCGTTCCCGATGATCGCCGACCTGCGGCGCGAGCTGGCCGAGGGCACCGGCGTGCTCGACCGCCAGGCCGGCGTGGCCCGCCGCGCGACGTTCATCGTCGATCCCCAGGGCATGATCCGCTTCGTCGAGGTCACCGACATGAACGTCGGCCGCAACCCGGCCGAGGTGCTGCGGGTGCTCGACGCGCTGCAGACCGACGAGCTGTGCCCGTGCAACTGGAAGCCGGGCGACAAGACCTTGTCGGCGGCGTAGGTCGCCCACGCCACCCACCACCGGAGCCCACCATGTCCCTCGACGCGCTGAAGGACCGCCTCCCCGACTACGCCCGCGACCTGAAGATCAACCTCGGCGTGATCACCGGCGCGTCGAGCCTGACGCTGCGCCAGCACTGGGGCACCGCGGTCGCCGCCGCGCTGGCCACCCGGCAGCGCGAGGTGATCGCCGCGATCACCGCCGCCGCCGCGCCGCACCTCGACGACGTCGCGCTGCGCGCCGCCCGGGGCGCGGCGTCGGTGATGGCGATGAACAACGTCTACTACCGGTTCTTGCACTTCGTCGGCGAGGGCAACGACTACCAGGCGCTGCCGGCGCGGCTGCGGATGCAGCTGATCGGCAACCCCGGCGTCGACGCCCTCGACTTCGAGCTGTGGTGCCTCGCGGCGTCGGCGGTGACCGGCTGCGGCGCCTGCGTCGTGTCGCACGACAAGGTGGTGCGGCAGAGGGGCGCCACCGCGCCCCAGGTGCAAGACGCGGTGCGGATCGCCGCGGTCGTCCACGCGCTGGCGGCGACCCTCGACGGCCTGGCCGCGGCGGCGTAACCGGACCCGGGGGGCGTGCCGCCTCGTCGGCGCGCCCGACCGCGACATGCACGGACGCGACAGCACCTTCCTCGCCATGCTGCGCGAGGCGGTCGGCGGCCGGGGGGCTGGGCGGCTGCGCCGGTTCGCGAGAGATTCCCGACGCGCCGATCGCGCGCCGCCTATCCGCCACTCCCCACGCACGCGCGCGCTCAGGAGGGCGGCGGGCGCGCGGAGCGCGGCGCCGACCGGACGGAGGCGGAGGCCCGAAGCTTTCGTCAGCGATGCGTGGTCACGGACCTGTACGTCGATGGTCAGCGGCTGCAGGGTTCGCCGCCCCGGAAGCCTCGTCGCCGCCGGCCGCCGGCCGACGGGAAGCTGACGGGGTTGCGGCGACCAGGCAGGCGGCTCCCAGGGCTGGCCTTCCGGCCGACCGCGGTGACGGCGCCGAGCTGGACGCCCAGCGCGGCGGCGGTGGCCTGGGCCTTGGCCTGGGCCGCGGCGATCGCCTGGGCCCGGACGTCCTGCTTGAGCGCCTCGAGGTCGCTGCGGCGGAACCGGCTCGACATCGCGGTGGCGCCGGCGTCGGCCGCCGCCTCCATCAGCGGCGCGATCTGATCGAACTGCCGCGTCGTCGCGGTGATGACCGTCGAGGCCTGGTAGCCGCGCAGCACGCTCTTGCCGTCGACGTAGTCGTAGACCGGGTCGACGCCGAGGTGCGCCAGCGTGACGTCGGCGGACGGCAGCCCGAGCCGCGCCAGCGTCGCGACCAGCGCCGCCTGGCGGTCACGCACCTGGGCGATCGCGCCGCGCGCGTCGGTGGCCTCGCGGGTGATGGTCAGCGTCAGGTCGGCGCAGTCGGGGCTGACCCCGATGGTGGCGCTGCCGGTGGCGGTCAGGCCGCCGGCGCGGTCGCCGGGCTGGGCCCGCACGACGATCGACGGCGGCGGGTGGCCGCAGGCGGCCAGGGTCAGCGGGGCGGCGGCGAGGGCGAGGGCGAGGATGGCGCGGAGGCGGGTCACGGGTGGCTCCTTCGGGTTGTGCTCCGGGAACGCGCGCCGGCGCCGACCGGCGCACGAAATCGTCACCGCCGGGCCGCGGCGCTGCCGCGCGGCAGGCGGCCGGCGATCGCGACGATCTGCCCGCGCACGAACTGCCCGACCGGGTCGTCCTCGGCCGCCGCCGGCCACAACAGCTCGATCGCCGAGCCCGCCAGCGGCAGCGGCACCGGCGCGGTGCGCAGCCGCGGGTGGGTCGCGCGCAGCTGCGCCGCGACCAGCGCGGGCACGGTGGCCAAGAGCGCGGTGCCCTCGATCAGCGCGCCGATCGTCGCGAAGCTCGCGACCGCGCAGCGCACCGTGCGCGCCTTGCCCAGCGTGTCCTCGACGACGCCGCGCAGGTCGCCGTTGTAGGACACGACGACGTGCTCGTGGGCGAAGTACGCCGCCTCGGTCAGCCGGCGCACCCGGACGTGGCGCGGATCGAACAGGCAGGTGAAGCCGCCGCGGTAGAGCGCCTGGCGCCGGATCCCGGCCGGCAGCTCGTCGGCGACCGTCACCGCGGCGTCGAGACCACCCGCCAGCGCGGCGGCCACCGTGCGGAACTGCACCGGCACCGCGACCACGCGCAAGGCCGGCGCCGCCGCGGCCAGCGCCTTCACCAGCGGCGGCAAGAGCCACACCTCGGCGGCGTCGGACAGCCCCAGCCGCAGCGTCCGCGCGGCGGTGCGCGGATCGAACGTCACCGGCGTCAGCGCCGCCTCGACCAGCGGCGGCAGGTGGGCCGCGACCGTCGCCCGCAGGCGCTGGCCGCGGCCGGTCAGCGCCAGCCCGCGGCCCTGGCGCACGAACAGCGGCGCACCGATCGCGGTGGTCAGCCGCCGCAGCGCCGCGCTGACCGCCGGCTGGGTCAGGTACAGCCGGGCCGCGGCCGCGGTGACGCTGCCGCACTCGGCGACCACCGCGAACACCCGCAGCAGGTTGAGGTCGAGGTCGCGTCCATAAACCTTGGGCATGTCTCACAGACATCCTATTCACTGGAGCGATGCCAGGCGAGCCCCTAGAGTGCCGCCATGACGAACACCGACAAGGTCCGGCTCGGGGCCCACGGGCCCGAGGTCTTCCCGCTGGCGCTGGGCTGCATGGGCATGGGCGGCGCCAGCTTCTACGGCGACTCGAGCGACGCCGAGAGCATCGCCACCATCCACGCCGCGCTCGAGCGCGGGGTCAACCTGCTCGACACCGGCGACTTCTACGGCACCGGGCGCAACGAGCTGCTGGTCGGCCGCGCGCTGGCGGGCCGCCGCGACCAGGCGCTGGTCAGCGTCAAGTTCGGCGCGCTGCGTGGCCCCGACGGCGCGTTCAACGGCCACGACGGGCGGCCGGTCGCGGTGAAGAACTTCCTGGCCCACAGCCTGACCCGGCTCGGGCTCGAACACGTCGACATCTACCGCCCGGCCCGGGTCGATCCCCAGGTGCCGATCGAGGACACGATCGGCGCGATCGCCGACCTGGTGAAGGCCGGCTACGTCCGCTACGTCGGCGTGTCCGAGCTGGGCGCCGACACGCTCCGCCGCGCCGCCGCGGTCCACCCGCTGGTCGACCTGCAGATCGAGTACTCGCTGCTGAGCCGCGGCCCCGAGGCGACGATCTTCCCGACGCTGCGCGAGCTGGGGATCGCGACCACCGCGTACGGCGTGCTGTCGCGCGGCCTCTTGGCCGGCAGCAAGCCGACCGGGCCGCGCGACTTCCGCGCCCACCTGCCCCGCTTCACCGGCGACAACGGCGCGCAGAACCAGCGGCTGACCGACGCGCTGGCGCGGGTGGCCGCGGCGCGCGGCGTCACGCCGGTGCAGCTGGCGATCGCGTGGGTCCGCGCCAAGAGCCCGGCCGGCGCGCCGATCATCCCGACGCTCGGCGCCCGCACCCGGGCCCAGCTCGCCGACGCGCTGGCCGCGCTCGACGTCACGCTCGACGCCGCCGAGGTCGCCGCGCTCGAGGACGCGGTGCCCGCGCACGCCGTGGCCGGCACCCGTTACGCCGCGCCGCAGATGCAGCACCTCGACAGCGAGCGCTGAGGTCCTTGCGCGCGTCGCCGAGCCCGCGTGGGCCGGCGGGCCGATCTCCGATGTCGCCCCCGGCGATCGCCTCGGCTAGGCTCCTCGGGTGCAGCAGCAAGGGTTCCCGTGGGCGGCGCCGCCGGCGCCGAGGTCCGACACGCAGCGCGACGCCAGCGGGGCCGGCGCACGCCCGCCGTCCACGCCACCGCCGGCGCCGCCACCGCCGGCGCCCGAGCCCGCCGCCCTGTCGGCCGAGCTCGAGGCCGCGCTGCTCCGCGAGCTGCTCCGGGTCCACGCGTGGGAGAACCACGCGCGCTTCAAGAACCGCCTGAGGCCGCCGATGCTGGTGCTGACCGACACCACGACCCGGCTCGGGCAATGGGTGCGCATCGGCCGCCGCCTCGAGCTGTCGCGGCCGATGCTGATCGCCCGGCCGTGGCCCGAGGTGGTGTCGGTGCTGCTGCACGAGATGGCCCACCAGTACGTCGACGAGGTGCTCGCCGCGCACCACGAAGATCCCCACGGCCCGACGTTCCAGGAGGTGTGCCAGGCCCGCGGCATCGACGCCCGCGCCCACGGCGCGCCGGTGCCGGTCGACGGCTCGAGCGCGCCGCTCGATCGCACGCTCGACAAGATCCGCAAGCTGCTCGCGCTGGCCGGCAGCGCCAACCAGCACGAGGCCGAGCTGGCGATGCGCACCGCCCACGAGCTGATGCTGCGCCACAACATCGACGTCGCGCCCGGACAGCGCGAGTACCAGGTGCGCCACGTCGGCGATCCCACGGTGCGGCGCACCGCCGCCGAGAGCCTGATCGCCGGGATCCTCGCCGAGTTCTTCTTCGTGAAGGTGTTGCAGATCCCGGTGTACCTGCCGACGCTGGGCCGCAGCGGTCACACCTACGAGCTGACCGGCACCGCGCCCAACCTCGACATGGCCGAGCACGTGTACGAGTTCCTGCGCGCCACCGCCGAGCGGTTGTGGCAGGCCAACCGCCACGACGCCCGGGTCAAGAGCGGCCACGATCGCGCGCGCTACCAGGCCGGCGTGATCCAGGGCTTCCACGACAAGCTCGGCGTGCAGACCAGCGCGCTGGCGGGCACCGGCCTGGTGTGGATCTGCGACGCCGACCTCGACGCCTTCCACCGCCGGCGCAACCCCCGCATCGTCCACAAGCGCCGCCGGTTCCTCGCCAACGGCGCCCACGCCGCGGGCCGCGAGGCCGGCCGCCGGATCGTGCTGTCCAAGCCGATCACCCGCGGCCCCAGCGGCGGCGGGCCCAAGCTGCTCAAGTAGCGCGCGCGCGCGCCTGCGAAGTTCTCGTGACCGCGCGCGTCGACGCGTTGCGTTTCGCAACGTCGACGATCGTCGGCGCGACGCGCCCGCGTGACCGCGTGCGCGGTGCTAAGGTCCGAGGCAAATCGATGTCGGTCGAGTTCACTGTCGTTCGTGATGTGAGTGGGCTGCGCGAGCTGGAGCCGGCGTGGCGCGGGCTCGCCACCGCCGGTGGCGCAGGCGCGCTGTTCCGCGGGCCCGAGTGGCTGCTGCCGTGGTGGCACGCGTACCGCGAGGTGCTCGCCGGCGAGCTCCACGTCATGGCCGGGCGCGCCGACGGCGAGCTGGTGTGCCTGGCGCCGCTGTACCTGCGGACCAACGCCCGCGCGCTGACCAAGGTGCGCGAGCTGCGGATGATGGGCGACGCCGGGCCGCGGCCGCCAGCGCTCGACTTCCTGGTCAAGCCCGGCTTCGAGGACAAGGCCGGCACGCAGCTGGCCAAGGTCGTCGCCGAGCTGGGCAAGACCTGGGACGTGATCGATCTCGAGCCGATGGCCGACCCGTCGCGAGTGCGCGCCAACTTCGTCGCGCGGCTGGGCTCGCTGGGCTTCGCGGTCAAGTCGGCGGCCGCCGGCGGCGGCGCGCGCCGCATCGCGCTGGGGCTGGCGCGGGCCGCGACCGAGGACGGCCTCACCAGCGCGGTCAGCGGCGACGCCGCCGCGATGCGCAAGGGCATGAGCGCGCTGCGCCGGCTGTCGCGCCTGGAGTGGGCCGAGCGCGACGAGCACAGCCCGCTGGCCGACGCCGAGGCCGCGGGCCTGCTCGAGGAGGTCGCGGTCACGCTCGGCCGCGCGGGCCGGGCCCGGCTGGCGATCCGCGACGACGCCGCCGGCGAGACGATCGCCGCGGCGCTGGTGGTCGACGACGACGATCGCGCGGTGGTGCTGGCGCTGGCGATCGATCCCGAGCACGTCGCCCGCGGCGCCGCCGAGCGGCTGCTGGCCGCCGAGGCGCTGGCCGCCCGGGCCCGGGGCCGGGTCGCGCTCGACGTCGTGACCGGCGCCGCCGAGTACCCGCTGCCGCCGCTGCCGGTGTCGAAGCAGACCTCCGTCGCGGTGACGATCTGGAACGCCACCACCACCGCGTCGGTGTCGCGCCGGGTCGAGAGCGTGCGCCGCGGCGCCCGCGCGGTGCGCGAGACCCCCAGCGTGGCCGCGTCGCAGGCCCGCGCCGCGTGGGCCCGGATCCGCGAGGCCGCCACCGAGGTGGCGCAGTACCAGCGCATGCACCTGTACCGCGGCCAGATGTGGACCCGCGGCATCGAGGCCATCCCCGGCCTGGCCATCACGACGCTCGACCTGGCCGGCTTCGACGCGCTGGCGCCGGCCGCGCGCGGCGAGCTGTGCGAGTCGCTGGCGCTCGACGAGGAGCGCGCCCGCGCCACCTGGGTGCGCGGCGACCAGGCGTGGATCTCGCACCTCCACGATCGCCCGGCCGGCATCGCCTGGGCGGCGCGCGGCCCGGTCGAGGTGCCCGAGCTCGGGCGCACGCTGGCGCTGACCAAGTACGAGGCCTACGTCCACGACGTCTACGTCGCGCCGTCGGCGCGCGGCCGCGCGGTGGCGCCGGTCATGCTCGAGGCGCTGGCCCGCGATCTGCGCGAGCTCGACGTCTACCGCTCGTGGGCGCTGATCGGCCACGGCAACCAGCCGTCGACCCGCGCCTTCGCCAAGGCCAGCTTCACGCCGGTCTGCGACGTGATCTACGCGCGCATGGGCGGCGTCGATCGCGTGCTGTGTCGGCCGCCCGATCCCGAGGCCAAAGAGCTGCTCGGCCTGTAGGATAGGAGTCCATGACCGCGACCGAGCGCATCACGATGGTCGTCATCAACGACGACGGCACCCGCGACAAGTTCATGCTGAGCTCGTGGGTGGGCGTGCCGCGCAAGCACGAGCTGGTGTGGATGGGCGACGATCCGTACATGGTCGTCGAGGTCGAGTACCTGGTCGCCGACGGCTTCTTCGGCGCGCGCTCGATCGACGCCGCCGGCATCTACGTGCGCCGGCTGGGCAAGGACGAGCAGGAGGCGGTGGCGCGGCGGCTGGCCAACCCGGTGCGCGGCAAGGACGAGCAGCCGTTCAGGCCGTGATCGGCGGCGCGCGCGCGGCGCGTCAGGGCGCGAGCGGCGCCGGCGCGGGCGCGGGCACCGGCTCGGGCGCGGCGGCGATCGACGTCGCGGTCGGCGGCGGCAGCAGCTCGTCGAGGACCCACGCCGCCGGCTGCGCCTGCGCGACGATCGCGCCGCACGACGCGACCGCGTCGTCGACGATGCCGAGCTCCGCCGCCTTGCGCAGGCACGCCTCGGCGGCCTGCTGGGCCCGCTGCCGCAGCGGCGCGGCGACCTCGTCGAGCTGATCGCGGTACACCGCCGCGGCCGGCGTGCCGACTAGGGATTTCGGCACCGGCGCGGCGATCAGCGTCGCGGCGGCGTGGCGGTACATCCGCGCCAGCCGCTCGACGACCGCGACCGCGGTCGGGGCATCGGGCAGCGCGATCGCGTCGGTGGCCGCGCGATCGGCGGTGGTCATGGCCTGCTGCCACGCGCGCAGCCACTCGCCCATGCGCTTGATCGCGGCCGCGGTCGGCGCGCCGTCCTGATCGACCGCCAGCGGTGGCACCGCGCCCAGCGCGACGACCGCTTCGACCGCGCGCTCGACTAGGTGCAGCCGCGCCCGCGCGTGCGCCTGCGCCAGCATCGGATCGTCGGGACCGCCCGCCTCGGCGAGCTTCACCACGTGCAGGAATCCGGCGACGGCGGCTACGGTGTCGTTCTCGCGGCGCTTGACCGGCGTGAGGCGCGCGTCGCCGCGCACGCACAAGCCACGGGCGGTGGACGCGGGACACGCGCGCCGCCATTGCAGGTCGGCGAGCGCGTCCCACACCGCGGCCTGCGCGCCCCGCGTGGCGCGCCACGTGGCGAGCACCGTTTGGTACGCGGCGATCGCGCCGTCGACGTCGCCGCGCTCGGCCTGGCGCGCCGCGACGTACACGGCCAGCTGCCTGGCGTCGTCGGGGCGCTTGGCGCCGTAGGTGTGCTGGTAGCGGGCGGCCAGCGCGGCCACCTGGTCGTCGTCGCCGAGCCCCGCGCTCAGCCCGATCGCGTTCCACAGCGCGTCGGCGGCCTCGCGCTCGGCGGGGTACCGCTCGGCCAGCCGCACCGACGCGTCGACCGCCCGCTCGAACTCGCCGATCGCCTGGTGCAGGCGGGCGATCTGGGACAGCGTGGCCGGGGCCAGCCGGCTCGTCGGGAACGTCGCGACCAGCTGCTCGCCGACGGTGATGGCCGCGCCCGCCGAGCCGGCGTGGGCGAAGCAGGTGGCGGCGTTGTAGAGCAGCTCGTCGGCGCCCACCGCCGCCGGCGCGTCGTTGAAGACCGCGAGGTAGCCCTGGCCGCAGGCCTCGAGCTCGTCGAGCGCCGCGTCGCCGACCGCGGCCTGCCCGGCCCGCAGGTGAGCCTCGGCCGCCGCGATCGCCCGGGCCCGCGCCATCGGCGCCGGCGCGTCGTCGGCGTCACCCGCCCAGGCCCCGCCCGCTCCCAGCACCACCGCGACGGCGATCAGCGTGCGCATGGCCGTCCGACACCACCGGCCCGGTCCGGTTCCCGCCGCCCGCGGGGCCTGCGAACGCCCCGCGCTGGCCTCAGTCGCAGAATTCCTGGCCGTCGTCGGGGTAGCGGAACAAGATCGAGTAGCACATCTCGGTGTTCGAGCTCTCGCCGTAGCCGATGGTGTCGGCGGTGGTGTTGTTCCAGGTGCACTCGGTCTGGATGGTGTCGCCGGGCGCGAGCTGGATCGGCGTGAACGGCACGATCTTCTGGTGCTCGAACGAGTAGGCGTCGTCGTACAGCACGTGGGGCGTGCCGCCGGTGGTGATCGTGGTCTTCAGGTGCGTGCCGTACTGGTGCATGTGCGGGAACACCGCGAACACCGTCTGGGCGCTGGTCACCGTGCAGGTGCCGCTGGCGGTGGCGACGCCGGGCGCGATCGCGAAGTCGCGCGGCCCGGGCAGGAACAGGTCGACCTCGTGCTCGACCAGCGCCGGGTCGACCTTCTTGACCTCGATCCCCGACATGCCGGTCAGCGGCTGATCGCTGTTGTTGTAGATGTGCAGCTGCAGGCCGAGCAGCTCGCCCGCGGTCAGCTTCATCGCGGTGCCCGGCGGGAACACCAGCTCGGAGGTGCCGACGCCCGACGCGTAGACGATGTTGGTGCCGGTCAGCCCGGCGTCGCCCTTGGCCAGCAGCGTGTGGTGGGTGCCGATCGGCGACAGCGGGCGGATCGCGGCGATCGCGGTGTCCTCGGTCACCGTCGAGATCGACAGGTCGGAGGTCTTCTCCTGGCCCGGCGCCAGCGTCCACGACGCGGTCACCAGCGACTCCCAGGTCGGCTCGGGGGTCGGGGCCGGATCGTCGGTGCAGGCGACGAGCCCGAGGGTGAGCGCGAGGGCGGACGCGGTGGTGGAGCGCATGGCCGGCGACGATAGCCGCGCCGGTCGGCGGGATCAATCGACCCGACGCACGCCGACGATCGGCGGCTGGCCCGGCGCGAGATCGATCACGAGGAAGTGGCGGCCGATGCCGTCCCAGCGCTCGGGCCGCGCGCCGCCGCCGCCCGACACGAACGCCGGGATGCCGGCGTGCTCGAACTCGGCGTAGGTGTGGATGTGGCCGTAGAGCGCCAGGTCGACGCCGCTGGTGGCCAGCGTGCCGATCAGCCGCTGCGCGTCGCGCCGGCTGCGGAACGCGCCGTCGCGGATGCCGACCGGATCGACCGGCGGGAAGTGGGTGAGGAACAGGCTCTGGCGATCGGCGGCGGCGGCCAGCATCTCGCCGACCGCTTCCTCGACGATCGGATCGAGGCCGGCGTCGCCGCTGTCGGCGAACGTGAACGCGACGTCGTGGAACGTGAACTGGAAGCTGGCCGGCCCGTAGCGGCCCTGGTAGCGCGCGGCCTCGGCCCACAGCTCGTGGTTGCCGAGCGTCGTGTACAGCGGCACCGGCAGCGTCGTGAGCTGCCGGTCGAGCAGCGCGTACTCGTCGAGCTCGCCGCGCTCGGTCAGGTCGCCCATGCACACGACGAACCGCGGGTTGGTGGTGGCGATCGCCGCGAACACGTCGTCGACGGTCGGCAGCCCGGTCTGGATGTCGGCCATCGCCGCGATCCGCAGCGGGCCGGCGACGTCGGCCGGGCCGACGGTGAGCACGTGGCGGCCGGACGACAGGTCGACGTCGCGCACCAGCACGGTGGGCCGCGGCGCCGGCAGCGGCACGCCGAGCGGGGCGCCGCCCTCGCGCAGCTCGGCGTCGGGCAGCGCGTTGGCGACGGTGATCTGCCAGCGGCCGGCGCCGCCGGTGGCGACGTCGACGGTCAGCTCGATCGCGGGGGCCGCGGCCCAGATCTCGAGCCGGCCCTGGGTCAGCGTGCGCACCGCGCCCAGGCGATCGGTGATGACGACGTGCAGGCCGGCGTCGTCGGCGATGCCGACCAGCGCGTCGTCGAGGGCGCGCTGCTCGCCGGGCCGGGCGCAGGCCGCCAGCGCCGCGCCCGCCAGCAGGACCGCGGCGACCCTCACCGCAGCCCCCGGCGCACGCCGAGCGTGGCCAGCCGCGCGCTGCCGAACTCGACGGCGGCGGTGGCGATCCAGGTCGGGGTGATCGCGACCTCGGCGGTGGCGCCGACCGAGCCGAAGAAGCCGGCGGCGCGCCCGGCGGGCAGCCCGCCGGCCAGCGTGTCGCGCCGGTGATCGTAGAACACCGCGACCTCGCCGCGCGCGCACGGCAGGAAGACGCCGCCGGCGAAGCGGCTGATCAGCACGCCGGCCAGATCGGCGTCGCCGGCGCGGTAGGCGACGGCCTGCAGGCCGAGCCCGGCGTCGAGCTCGACGAAGCTGCCGGCCAGCGCGCGATCGAGGTCGGCCAGGTGCAGCCGACCGCGCGCGGCCAGCTCGCCGGTGACCGTGGTCACGCGATCGTCGTCGTCGCGGATCGCGTCGATCGCCGCGCGCACGTCGAGGCCGGTGCCGCTGCCGCGGGCGTCGGGGCGCCACACCCGCGCGGCGGCGTCGACCCGCGCCTGCGCCAGCGCGCCGGCGTGAGCGCCGGCCACCCGCGCCGCCAGCGTCCAGCGGCCGCGGTGGCCGCGGCCGCCGACGCCGATCAGCGCGCGCCCGCCGTGGAACGCGTCGTCGATCCAGGTCGCGTCGGCCGACAGCTCGATCGGCGTGCGGCGCCGCGGCGCGCCGCCACCGCCGCCGGCCGCGGCGTAGACGTCGGCCCACCAGCCGACCAGGAACAGCCCGCTGCCGGCGACGGAGAGGTGGACGCCGGGCACGACCAGCTTGGCCGAGCCGTAGGTGACGAGCAGCGGCACGCCGCCGACGACCATCATGCCGAGGCCGACCGCGCGCATCGCCAGCAGCCGGCGCGCGGCGCGGCGCTCGCCGACGACGCGGGCGCCGAGGCCGGGCACGGCCAGGCCGGGGATCGCGGCCAGCGCGATCGCGGCGGCGCGGCGGCCGGGCGTGACCGCGGGCGGGTCCGCGGGCGGGTCCGCGGGCGCGGCCTCGGCGGGGCGCGGCGGCGACGCGGTGACCGGCGGGTCGGCGAAGGGCGGGTCGGCGGGCGGCGCGGCGGCGGCCGGCGAGGCGACGAGCGCGGCGGCGAGCGCCACGGCGGCGCAGGGGCGGAGCGGGCGCAAGCGATCATGGTAGCGCGCCCGTGCGAGGCGGCGAGCCAGTTGCGCTATCGTCGCGCCGTGCGACGCGCCCTGCTCCTGTCCTTGCTCGCGGCCTGCGGCGGCGACGACGGCGCCACGGCGCCGATCGACGCGCCCGAGCTCCCCATCGACGCCGCGGTGTGCGGCGACGGCATCGTCGGCGGCGCCGAGGCGTGCGACGACGGCAACGCCGACGACACCGACGGCTGCGTCGCGTGCGCGTTCGCGACCTGCGGCGACGGCCACGTGCGCCGCGCGGTCGAGGCGTGCGACGACGCCACCCCGAGCTGCGTGCGCTGCGCGACCTGCGCCGGCGTCGCCGACCCGGCGACCGGTCACTGCTACACGATGGTCGAGGCGGTCGCCGATCGCGCCGCCGGCCAGGCCGCGTGCGCCAACGCCGGCGGGCACCTGATCGCGCTCGACGGCGCCGGCGAGTGGGCGGTGGTGGCGCCGCTGTGGACGACGCCGTTCGCCGCGACCTGGATCGGCCTGGTCCGCGCGGTCGATGGCCAGAACCAGTGGCGGTGGGAGACCGGCGCCGCGCTCGGCGCCGCCACCTGGAACGCCGGCGAGCCCAACGACAGCGGCGGCGGCGAGGACTGCGCCGAGGCCGGCGGCATGACCGGCGGCTGGAACGACCTGGTTTGCACCACCACCCGGCGCGCGCTGTGCGAGCGCCCGGCGTGGACGATCGATCCCGCGACCAACCACGCGTACCGCACGCTGTACGCGCTGCGCACGCACCCCGAGGCCACCGCCGACTGCGCCGCCCTGGGCGCGCACCTGGTGACGATCACCAGCGCCGCCGAGCAGGCGTTCGTCGCGTCGATCGCCGGCCGCGACGTGTGGATCGGCGCGTTCCAGGGCACCGGCGAGGGCACGTGGTTCTGGTCGACCGGCGAGCGCTGGGAGTTCACCGCGTGGGGCGTGGGGCAACCCGACGACGCCGGCGCCAACGAGGACTGCGCCCACGTCGCCGCCGCGACCGGGCTGTGGAACGATCGCGCGTGCACCGCGCGGCTGCCGTACCTGTGCGAGGCCGATTGATGCGCGCGGCCGCGGACGCGTAGGCTCGGAGCGATGCAGCCCTACCCGCCCCCGCCCCCACCGGGCGCCCCGGCCGGCCCGCCGGCCACCGTCGAGATCGAGCTGTCGTTCTTCTTCATGATGTGGATCCTGTTCCTGGTGACGCCCTCGATCGCCATCAACGGGATGGCGCAGCAGCGCAAGTGGGGCACGCACGTGTTCCAGCTGCCGCCCGGCCGCTACATGTTCGAGGCCTGGTACCCGTACCTGTTCACGTCGCGCACGTCGATCGGCGCGCTGATGCTCGACCTCGTGCCGGGCGGCCACTACAAGCTGCGCTACCGGCCGGCGTGGCTGGTGTTCCTGTCCGGCTCGATGAAGCTGGTGGCCGGCCCGGCGCTGCCGCCGGCGTCCGTGCACCAGCTGCCGCGATGAGCGCGACGGCCGCTCACACCGCTTCGCCCCGGGCTCTACCGGCACAGGAGTGATGATGCCCGACGCCCCACCCCTGCCAGCGGACCTCGCCGCGATCCCGCCCGCGCTCGTGCCGCGGTTGCGCGACGTGACCCAGGTCCTGGCCGCCGACGCGGTCGACGTCGGGCTGTACCGCCTGGCGCGGCTGTGCGCCGACGGCGAGGCCTGGCTGGGCGCGGCGCCGGAGCTGGCCGAGCTGGGGCGGTGGATGCTGGCGC
Source organism: Myxococcales bacterium (assembly GCA_016707895.1). Taxonomy (GTDB): domain Bacteria; phylum Myxococcota_A; class Polyangia; order Haliangiales; family Haliangiaceae; genus UBA2376. Next base: position 153,815 of record JADJGV010000001.1, read on the forward strand.
CGAGCCGGCCCACCGCGGTGCGCATCCAGGGCTGCGTGTGGCTGACGATGTTCCCGTCGGTCGACGTCGCGCGCACGCTGGCGGCGCTGGCGCTCGACGAGCGCGAGCCGCTGGCGGTGCGCGATCAGGCGGCGTGGACGCTGGGCTACCGCCAGGCCCGCGGCCACCACCCGCGCCCGCGCTGGGACGCGGCGGCGCTCGCGGTGGCCGACGTCGCGCTGTTGACGCTGGTCGAGCGAGCCACCCGGGCCGGGGCGGTGACGCTCGAGCAGCTGCCGATCGCGCTGCGCCACGTCGCGCGGCCCGACGTGGTCGACGCGCTGATCGCGGCGCCCGGGCTGTGGGGCGAAGCGCTCGAGTGCTTCGCGACCGCCGACGGCGCGCGCGCGCTGTGGGCGCGCTTCGACGCGATCGGCCCGGCGCACCAGCTGCGCGCGCTCCGGCTGGTGGCCGCGACGCTGGGCGCCGAGGCGGCGCCGCTGCTGCTGGCCCGCGCCGAGGGCCGCGGCCCCGACGAGCGCCTCGAGCTGTTGCAGCTAGCGGTGGCGGTAGGCGGCGAGCGCTACCTGGGCGCGATCGAAGCCGAGCTGGCGACGCTGCGGTGGGCGGCGATGGGCCGGGCCCGGGCGCAGTGGCACCTCGCCAACCCCGGCGTGGTGCCGACGGTGCGCGGCCTGCAGACCGCGCGGATCACCGGCTGCCTCGACGCCGCCACGCGCCCGGCCCGGTGCGCCCAGGCCGCCGACGATCTGGGCGCGCTGACCCAGTTCGAGCGCCACCCCGAGACGTATCTATATGCGCTGTGGGCCGAGATGGTCCGCGGCGCCGGCGACCCGGCCCGCGCCACCGCGCTGGTCGCCGCCCACCCCGAGAGCGCGCCGCGGGTGCGCGAGCTGTACCTGGCCGAGCTGGCCGCGCGCGGCCGCGTGCGCCAGGTGGCGGCGGCCGCGCAGGATCTCGAGGGCGCCGATCTGGGCGCGCTGGGCCTGGCGCGCGCCGGCCGGCCGCTGGCCGCGCTCGAGCTGGCCGCGACCTCGCGCCACCACACCGCCGAGCTGACCTGCGCCCGGGCCCTGGCCTGCTACCGCGCCGGGCGCCCCGATCTGATGGAGCGCGTGCTGACCGAAGATCTGCCGCCGGCCGAGCTGGTCGACGACGTCGCGCTGCCCAGCTTCCCCGGCCCCCACGAGCGCTGGCTGGCCGAGCACGCCCCCGACGCGCGGCCGGCGGTGACCGCGCTGGTGCGCGGGCGCGAGGCGGTGCTGGCGCTGGCTGGCCCCGCCGCCGATGGCGCCGAGCCGGATCACCCGTCGCTGGCACCGATCGATCGCGTGGTGCGGCGGCTGGGCCGCGGGCTGCGCGGCGCGACGGTGTACCTGGCCGGCGAGTTCGGCGTCATCGTCGATCGCGACGTCGTGACCCGCGCGCTGGCCGCGGCCGGCGCGCGGCTGGTCAGCGGCCCGTTCCCCGACATCGACTACTACGTCCACGGCGACCACTGCCTGGTGCAGACCATCGCGCAGCTCGAGCGCCAGGGCTGTCGCCGGCTGCGCGCCGGCGAGCTGGAGGGCATCCCATGAACGCGACGCGCGGACCGCACAAGGTCGCGGTGTTGTGGCCGCAGCTGACCGGCGTCGACGCGACGTCGGCGCTGCCGCTCCTGGCGTGGGTCGCGATGACCGACGCGGTGCTGCGCACGCCGGGGCTCGGCGCGATCGCGCCCGACGACTACCATGTCGGCGCGGTCGACGGCCGCCACGTCGCGATCCACGCGCTCCACAGCGGCGAGGCGCCGGGCCACTGGTTCACCAGCGAGCGGCGCGACGAGGTGGTGTGGCTGGCGGGCGCGGTCGACGGCGTGCTGCGGCTGCACGCGGTGCACGCCGACGGGCGCCGCGAGAGCTTCGACGCGCTCGGCCGCAGCTTCGGCGCGCAGCTGGTGCAGGTGATGACCGCGTGGTTGACCGCGCGCGGCCTGGGGCCGCTGGGCGACGGGATGATCGCCGCCGCGCCGGGGCCGGCGTGGACCGCGGCCGCGGCCGCGCTGGCGCCGGTGCTCGCGGAGCTGATCGCGACACACGGGCAATGGGTGACCAGCAAGGACGGCGATCCCAGCGCCTACGACAGCGAGGGCGCAGAGGACGAGGAGGAGGACGACGACGACGACGACGAGGGCGAGCGCCCGAGCATCGTCAGCGACGACGGCGCAGCCGCCGCGGCGCCCGCGATCGTCGCGCCGTTCGACGCCGCGGCGATCCTCGCCACCGTCCCGGCGCCGCTCCACGAGCTGACGCTGCGCGCGCTGACGGTCGTCGACGACGCGCGCGCCGCCGCGGCGTTCATCGCGTGCGCGCCCGCGCACCCGTGGTCGCTGATGCGTCAGTACCAGGCGACCGCCGATCGGGCGCCCGCGTTCGCGCTGGTGTGGCAAGCGCTGGCGCTGGCGCCGGGCTGGGACCTGCCGTACGTCGCGCTCGCCGAGTACGACGACGACAGCGACGCCGCCGACCCCGACGATCCGCTGGCGCCGACCAACCTCGAGGTCGTCGCCGCCGCCGGCGTGGCCGGGACGCTGTCGCCCGACGACGGCGGGGTCGCCGAGCTGTGGGGCCAGTGCCTCGACGACGACGGCCGGGTCGCCGAGGCGCTGCGCCTGGGCGAGCGCGCGGTCGCGCTCGACCCCGACGATCCCGATCGCCACCTGGCGCTGGTCCGGATGCACGACGGCGCGGAGCGCCTGGGCTCGTGGCTGGCCGCCGCCCACCGCGCCGGCGCCCGCCACGGCTGTCCGATGAACCCCTTCCTGCCCTGGTACCCGGATCAACGCATGGTCGACCTCGAGGTCGCGACCGCGCTGATGAACGTCGGGCGGCTCGACGAGGCGATCGCGCTGCGCGCCAACCGGCTCGAGGGCGTCGAGGGCAGCTGGCCCCGCCACGCCGGCATCCTCGCGCAGTGGCGCAAGGATCCGGGCTTCGTGGCGTGGTGCTACGCCCGCGAGGCCCACGCCCGGGGTGACGACGGCCGCGTGGTCGAGGGCTTCGGCCGCATGGAGCCCGACGATGGCCTCGACGTGGCGATGCTCCTCGACGGCCTGGTCGCCACCGGCCGCGAGCACCTCGCGCCGCTGGCGTGGGCCCACTTCGGCCGCGGCAAGCAGCTGGCTACCCCGGCCGCCCAGCTCGCCGCCGCGCGCGCGCTGGCCGCCGCCGGCGCCTGGGCCGACGCGCTGACCGAGCTGGTGACGGTGCAGCTCACGACGCCGGCGCGTGACGATCACGCCGCCGCGGCGCACGTGGCGCGGCTGCTGGCGGCCGCGCCGCTGAACGCGCTCGAGCCGGTGATCGCCGCGCACCTCGACGCCGGCGCCGTGACCATCGCGCGGCGGTTCGCGCGCGAGGTCGCGGAGTTCGTGCCCGGGGCGATCGACAGCGCGGTGATCGCGCGCGCCCTGGGACCGATCGTCCGCGCGCCGGCCACCGCCTGGTGCGCCGAGCTGGCCCTGCCGCCGGCGGTGGCGGCGCTGCTGGCCACGGTCGACGCCGCACCCGACGATCTGGGCGCCGCCGACGCGCTGGTCACCGGCTGGGTCGGGGCCGCGTTCGCCGCCGCGCGCGCCGACGAGCCGGCCGCGCTGGCGACGGCGCTCCTGGCCTGCGCCACCCACGCGCTGGCGCGCTACCTCGCCGCACCGCCGTCCCTCGCGGCCGGCGCGCTGCGCACCGTCGCGGCCGAGGCGCTCCAGGCGTGCACGCCGCACCGCGATCACCTGCGCGACCGCGACCTCGAGGCCGCGCTCGCCGCGCTGGCACCCGCCGTCGCCCACGCGCAGCCGGCGCTCGCCGACCACTGGCTCACCTACGCCGAGCGCCGGCTCGGGCTCGACGAGCGCTGGCACGGCCGCTGGGGGCGCGCCGGCGCGCTGGCCGATCGCCTGGTCGGCCCCGAGCGGCTGGCGGCGATGAGCTGGCAGGTCGCGGCGCTGGCGCGCGCGCGCCCCGCCGACTGGGCCGCGCGGGTCGCGCCGATCGCGGCGCGGCTGGCGTGGCTCACCGGCGCCACCGGCGGGACCGAGTGGGCCGAGGCCGCGGTCGCGCTGCACGCGGCGGGCGCGATCGATCGCGCCGCCGCCGTCGACGCGCTGGCCAGCGCGCACTTCTTGATCCGCGGCCACGACGGCACCGCGGCGGTCGCGCTGGCGCGGCTGCACCTCGAGGACGGCCGCGGCGCGCCGGCGCTGGCGTGCCTGATCGAGGGCCTCGGCGCCGGCGGCGACGACTGGCGCGCGGCCCAGGTCGAGGCGCTGCGCCCGCTGTGGAAGCCGGCCAAGGTCGACGTGCCGGTCGACTTCGCCAAGGCCGCGGGCGCGATGTTCACCGCGCTGCAGAAGGGCGAGGCCGCCAAGGGCGAGCGGCTCGGGCGCTGGTGCGTCGCCCTCGATCCCGAGAACGAGGAGGCCCACCGCAACCTGGGCCTGGCGTTCGCGATGCAGGGCAAGGTCACCGACGCGCTGGCGCACCTGGTCCGGGCCACGCCCGATCAGGCGACCCAGATCCTGGCGGGCACGCTGTACCAGGGCGGCCGCCTGCCCGAGGCGCTAGCCGTGCTGGATCACGCCAGCCGCTGGTACACCCGCGCTGATCAGTGGCTGACCTACGCCGGCGTGGTCTACGCCGCGGTCGACAACCCGCGCACCGTGCTCGGCTACGACCGCGCGTGGCAGCTCGATCCGGCGGCGTTCGACGCCTCGCAGCTCAACGCGTACGCCGGCGTGCTCGACGAGGTCGGCCAGTTCGCGCGCTGCGAGGTGATCGCGCGGCGGCTGATCGAGGTGGCGGGCAAGGACAAGATGTGGCTGACCAACGGCTGGAACCACCTGTCGTGCGCGCTGCTCGGCCTGGGGCGCCAGGCCGAGGCGATCGAGCTGGCGCAGAAGGCGGTCAAGCAGAACCCATCGCCCGACAACAAGGACGGGTTCGCGGCGACCTTGGCCCGCGCGAAGGCCAACACGCCGACGGTGCCGACGCCGGCGCCGGCGCCGGACACGGCGCGCCACCCGGCGTTCCAGCTCATCGACGACAGCGACCTCCACGCCGCCGCCGAGTTCCTCGACGATCCGAGCTGGCTGGCCCGGCGCGCGGCGCTGCGGGCGGCGCGGTTCCGCCACGGCTCGGACAACCGGGTCGCGGTCACCGCTGGCGCGGGCGGCCGCCGCGGCGCAGCTCGCGGCGTCGGACGGCACGGTGGACAAGGACGCGGCGCTGGTGCGCGCGCTGGCGCTCGAGGTCCGGGCCCAGGCCGACCTCGGCGCCGAGCCGCCGCCGCTGCTGGGCGATCGCCTGACCCGGCCCGCGTTCTATCAGGAGTTCCGCGCCCGCGGCGGCGTGGTGCTGGGCGACGACGGCCCGCCGCCGCCGACGTTCGTCGATCGCGACGGCGTGCCCGGCTCGGCGGTGCCGCGCGCCAGCGACTACGTCGCGCTCCTGCGCGCGCTGGCGACCCACGCGCCGGCCCAGGCGCTGGCGGACCGCGGCCTCGACGACGCCGGCTACCGCGCGCTGGCGATCCAGTGGGCCGCGGCGCTCGACGCCGACGCCGCGCTGCGCGCCGCGGTCGAGGCCGGCCTGGCCCAGGGCTGATCGATCAGCGCGGGATCACGCCGGGCCGGCGAAGTGCGCGAGCGTGCGCTGGGTGGCCAGCGCGCACGCCGCCGCGTCGTAGTCCGGGCTGCCCGCGCGGCAGAAGCCGTGGCCGGCGTCGTAGAGGTGCACGCCGATCTCGGGGAAGCGCGCGCGGACCTCGTCGACGGCGGTCATCGGGATCGCGGCGTCGCGGCTGCCGTAGTGCAGGATCGTCGGCACCCGCGGCGCCTCACCGAGCAGCGTGTTGATCAGCCGGCCGTAGAAGCCGCTGGCGGCGGCCAGGCCGGTGCAGCGCGCGGCGGCCAGCCACGCCACCGCGCCGCCGTAGCAGAAGCCGGTGATGAACACCGGCGCGGCGAGCGCGTCGATCGCCGCCTGCACGTCGGCCATGACCTGGGGCCACGGCGATGACGCCACCGCGTCCTTGCCCTTGGCGAAGCCGGCGGCGTCGAGCCCGGCGGCGAACCCGGGCTCGATCCGATCGAACAAGGACGGCGCGATCGCGTCATAGCCGGCGGCGGCGAAGGTCGCGCAGCGCTCGCGCACGTGGTCGCTGACGCCGAAGATCTCCTGGATCACCACGACGCCGCCGCGGCGCGGGCCGATCGCCTCGACGCGGTGGGCGGTGAGCGTGAAGCCGTCGTGGGCCGAGGTCAGCGTGGTGGTCATCGCGCGCAGGCTATCACTCGCTGATGAACTGCATCGGATCCTCGGGCCAGCCGTGCTTGGGGTACCGCCGCATCAGCTGCCGGCGCAGCTCGGGATAGTGGCGTTGCCAGAAGCCGGGCAGATCCTGCGTGACCTGCACCGGCCGCTGGTTGGGCGCGAGCAGGTGCAGGACCAGCGGCACCCGGCCGTTGGCCACCGCCGGCCCGCGCGGCGCGCCGAAGAAGTCCTGCAGCCGCGACGCGATCCACGGCGCGCGATCGAGCTCGTAGTGGATCGCCACCCGCCGGCGGCGCGGCAGCTCGGCGTGGGTCGGCGCGATCCGATCGAGCTGCGCGCGCAGCGGCGCGAGGTCGGCGTCGAGCAGCTGCAACAGGTTCGCCTTGCGCAGCTCGGCGAACGAGCTCATGCCCTCGCACGCGCGGGCCAGCGCCGCGGTCAGCGCCGCGTCGTCGGGCGCGGTCAGCTCGGGCAGGTGCGCGGCGGCGAAGGTCAGGCGCGCGCGCCACGCCGCGAGCGCGTCGGCGTCGACGAAGCGGGTCACGCCGGCGGCCACCGCCTCCCGGGCCAGCACCGCGGCGGCGCGGGGATCGCCGCGGGCGCCGGCGGGGTCGACGCGCTCGTCGAGCGCGATCGCGCCGTAGCTGGTGCGCTGGGTGCGCTCGACCCGCTCGGCGGCGCGGTTCCAGGTGAGCTCGTCGGTGTCGACCACGCGGTCGGGATCGAGGTCGAGCAGCCACAGCGGATCGATCCGGCTGGCGCGGCGCACGCTGACCTGGGCCCGGCCGGTCTCGCTGGCGTCGACCGCGACCACCAGCTCGGCGCCGGCCGCGGTCGACAGCACCGACGACGACGCCAGCGCGCCCGCGCCGCCGGCGGCGAACACCACGTCGGCCGAGCTGCCGCGGCGGCGGGCCGCGCGGTCGGGGTAGCCAGCCAGGACGCAGTACAGGAGCGCCTCGTCGACCGCGGCGTCGTCGGCGGGGCGCCGGCCGCCGCGCCGGGTCTGGCGCTCGAGCTGCTGCGCGGCGCGATCGACCGCCTGCGCGGTGGCGACGTCGAGGCCGAGGTCGCGCAGCGCCGCGGGCCGCATGCGGTCGGCGCGCGCGGCCAGGAGCGCGTCGAGGTCCTCGATCAGATCGCTGTCGGCGGCGATCCGCGCCACGCCGCGCGGGCCGCGCTTCTCGAGGCGCAGCTCGCGCGCGCCCAGCAGCGCCGCGACGATCGCGCCCTCGCGCTCGACGCCGCGGGCCTCGGCCTCGATCAACAGCCGCGCCTGCCGCGGGTGCGCCGGGAACCGCAGCATGCGCTGGCCCAGCGGCGTCACCGCGCCGGCACCGTCGATCGCGCCCAGCCGCGCCAGCAGCTCGTCGGCTGCGGCGGCGGCGACCGGCGGCGGCGGCTCGAACCACGGCACGTCGGTCAGGCGCGCGAAGCCGGCGGCGTGCAGCTCGAGCGCGGCCTCGGCCAGATCGGCGCGCATGATCTCGGGCGCCTCGCGGGCGCGGCGGGTGTCGAAGTCGTGGCGGGTGTAGAGCCGCAGGCAGCGGCCGGCGCGGGTGCGGCCGGCGCGGCCGGCGCGCTGGATCGCGCTGGCCTGGCTGATCGGCTCGATCACCAGGCTGGGCATGCCCGACCACGGCGAGTGGCGGGCGACCCGCGCGGTGCCGGCGTCGATCACCGCGACCACGCCGTCGATCGTCACCGAGGTCTCGGCGACGTTGGTGGCGAGGATGATCTTGCGCCGCGGCGCCGGCGCGATCGCGCGATCCTGCTCGTCGCTCGGCAGGTCGCCGTACAGCGGCACGATCAGCAGGTCGAAGGTGGCCGCGACCTCGGCGAGATCGTCGCCGACGCGGCGGATCTCGCCGGCGCCGGGCAAGAACACCAGCACGTCGCCGTCGAGCCGCTCCTGGCACAGCCGGCGGATCGCCGCCGCCAGCTGCTTGCCGAGCTGGCGATCGTCGGGCGTCGCCAGGTACTCGACGTCGACCGGGAAGGCGCGGCCCTCGGACACCACCACCGGCGCGTCGAGGAACGCCGCCACCGGCCCGGGGTCCAGCGTCGCCGACATCGCCACCAGCTTGAGATCCGGGCGGCGGGTGCGGCGCAGCCGCTCGAGCAGCGCCAGCGCCAGGTCGCCGGCCAGGTGGCGCTCGTGCAGCTCGTCGAGCACCACCGCGCCGGTGCCGCGCAGCTCGGGATCGGCGAGCAGCCGGCGGGTCAGCACGCCCTCGGTGACGAAGCGGATCCGCGTCGCCGCGCCGACCTTGCGGTCGAAGCGCACCTCGTAGCCGACCTCGTCGCCGATGCGCGCGCCGCGCTCGAACGCCACCCGGTTGGCCGCCAGCCGCGTCGCCAGCCGCCGCGGCTCGAGCACGACCACGTCGCCGGCGCCGGCCAGCCCGGCGTCGAGCAGCGCCCCCGGCACGCGGGTGGTCTTGCCCGCGCCCGGCGGCGCCACCAGCACCGCCGCGCCGCGATCCCGCACCGCCGCGATCAGCGCGGGCAGGACCTCATCGATGGGCAGGGGCGCCAGCGGCACGGCGGCGCAGCCTACTCCGCGGCGCGCGCGGCGTCAGCTCAGGCCGACGCGACCGCGGTCAGGTAGAACGAGGCCGGCTTCGCGCCGCTGGCGCGGGCGCTCATCACGACCTGGTCGCCGACCTGCGGCGGCTTCGCGGTCAGGCGCGCGAGCTCGACGTCCTTGATCCGGATCGGCACCAGCTCCGGGACGGTGGCGCCGTCGGGCACGTCGGCCAGCGCGCCCGGCTTGACGTGGAACGTCAGGAAGAACCGCGGCGCTCGCCCGCTCTTGTCGACGTTCTCTTGTTCGACGCGCACTACCTCGCCGGTGACGCGCAGGGTCCAGTCGCCGATGGCCGCCATCGCTAGCCCCGCTTGCTGGTCTGCTCGGCGCCGTGGTTGACGACCTCGTTGGCGCCGTCGAAGTCCTTGGTCATCGTGTCGCCCTCGCCCTTCTTCTGCCGCGCCTTGATGCCCTCGTACAGCGCGTTGGGCATCGCGATGCCGGCCATCGTCGCCGACGGCGCGCTCTTGCCGGCGGCCTTGACGGCGCCGACGCCGAAGTGGGTGCAGTTGAAGAAGAACACCGAGTACTGCGCGCCGCGCTTCGACTCGGCGTAGCGGATCACCGAGTCGACCTCGGCCTGGGTCAGGAGCCAGGTCTGCGACGCCTTCTCGGCGCCCTGGTGCGCGTCGTCGGGGTGGCGCATCCAGCCCTGGACGTACGAGTTGAACGGGTTCGGGCTGTAGCCGATGCCGTTGGCGATGTCGGGCCAGAAGCCCATCGGGTCGGCGTACTTGCCGCCGTTCTGCAGCAGCGCCTTGTGCTCCGCGGGCACCGAGTCGGGGATGGCCGCGGTGTCGATGTACTCGAGCGCGATCCAGGTGTGCCCGACCGAGCCGTTCTGCAGCTCGGCGATGCCCATCGACTTGGCCTCGATGTCGGCGTAGAGGTGCAGCTTGGCGACCTTGGCGTTGGGGTCGGGGGATGCGGTGGTCGTGCTGCTGCCGCCCTCCGTCGCGCCACCCTTGCGCTGCACCGTCGGGGCGCTGATGCTGCGCACGCTCGGGCCCCAGCCCTCGGCCGGCTCGGCGCCGAACGGCCCGGCCGACAGCATGCCCTCGGCCGACTTGCCGCTGACGACGGTGTCCGCGATCTGATCGGCGTGCTTCTCGTACGCGTCGCCGGCGCTGCCGACGCCGCCGTAGAGGTTGACGCCCTTGGCCTGCTGCACGACGTGCGCGGCCTCGTGGGCGGCGGTGTGCAGGTCGGGCGACTTGGCGAACGCGACGTGGCTGCCCGACGCGAACGCGCTGGCGCCCATGTCGTTGCAGGCCTCGGCGGCGCCGCCGCCGACGTGGGCCTGGACGTGCGAGATGTCGTGCTTGCCGAACGACGCCTGGATCGCGTCGGCGTGCGGCATGCTGCTCGACGGCGCCGCGATGCCACGATCGGCCGCGGCGTGGACCTCGGCCGGCGAGCCGCCGTCGCCGCCGTCGCGCTGCACCACCCGGCCCGCCGCCAGCATCTGGACCATCTTGTCCTGGCACCAGGACTGGTAGCCACCGTCCTTGGACGACGCCTCGGGCTTGGCCCACGCGCTGTCGCTCATCTCCGGGGCGCGGTCGGTGCTGGTCTCCTGGGCGGTGCGTTCCATGCTCATGCGGGCTCTCCTGGATCGAGTCGCGGACGTGGCTACACGCATAGTACGCGATCCCGCCCACCGACCTTCCCTCTCCGCTGGCGATCCCCGGCAGGACGCGGCCAGCGGTCCGACCGGGCCGCGGCGCCGAGGGCGGCGTCAGTGCCCGATGACCTTGCCCATCGCCTGGTACTCGGCCCGGGCCGCGCGCAGCAGGTGGTGCATCGTGATCGGCGTGCCCTCGTCGGCGGCCAGGAACGCGGCCCGCACCACCGCGTTCTTGATGTAGCCCCCGGTCATCTCGAAGCGCGTCGCCAGCGCCGCGAGGTCGAGGTCTGCGGCGCGCGCCGCCTCGGCCGGCAGCAGGGTGCGCCACAGCCGCTCGCGCTCGTCGGGCTCGGGCACCGGGAAGTCGACGCGGAGCGACAGCCGGCGGCGGAACGCCTCGTCGATCGCGGTCTCGTGGTTGGTGGTGAGCACGACCACGCCGGCGAAGGACTCCAGCCGCTGCAGCAGGTAGTTCACCTCGAGGTTGGCGTGGCGATCGTTGCTCGACTGCACCTGCGTGCGCTTGGCGAACAGCGCGTCGGCCTCGTCGAACAACAGCACCGCGTGGCCGGCCTCGGCCGCGTCGAACAGCTCGCCGAGGTTCTTCTCGGTCTCGCCGATCCACTTGCTCACCACCTTGGCCAGATCGATCTGGTAGAGGTCGAGCGCCAGCTCGCTGGCGATCAGCGCGGCCACCATGGTCTTGCCGGTGCCGGGCGGACCGGAGAACAGCGCCGACAGGCCCAGCCCCTTGGCCACCTTGCGGGCGAAGCCCCACTCGTGCAGCACCTTGCGCCGGTGCTTGATGCGGGCGATGAACTCGCGGATCTCGCGCAGCACGTCGTCGGGGAGCACCAGGTCGTCCCAGGTCTGCTTCCAGCCGATGCGCGTGCCGAGCGTGGCCAGCTTGGCGTCGAGCACGCCGCGCAGCCCCTCGTGCAGATCCGCGGGCGCCAGCACCCCGCCGCGCCCGCCGGTCGCGCGCGCCGCGGCCCGGGCCTGGGCCGCGGTCGCGGCCTGGGCGATCAGCCCCGGCGTCACCGCGTAGCGCTCGGCGGCCCATCGCGCGAGCAGCGACGGCGCGCTGCCCAGCGCGCGACGCCACAGCGCCTCCCGCGCGGGCTCGTCAGGGACGCCCAGCTCCAGCACGACCGCACCGCGGCCGAAGCGCGGCCGCGGGCCGGTGATGCGCCCGGCGGTGGCGGCGATCGGCCCCGGGAACCACGGGAACAGCTCGGCGTCCAGCTCGAGCCCGTCGTCGCGGTGCTCGACGCCCTCGAGGACGATCATCGCGTTCCACAGCACCGCCTCGCGGACCAGCATCGGCCCGAGGGCGCGCAACGCCTCGGCGTCGCGCGGCAGCGCGGCGGCCCGCACCCGCAGCGTGGCCAGGCCGGCCTGCGCCGCGGCGGTCGCCAGCAGCGTCTTGCGCCCGGCGCCGTCGGGCCCGGTGATCAGCACGACCGGGTGCTCGCCGCCGCGCCGGCACACCGCGAGCGCCGCGGTCAGGAGCCCGACCACCTCGCCGTGGGCGGCGGGCAGCACCAGCGCGTCGACCGCCTGGGGCACGAACAGCTCGGCGATGCGCGCCAGCGGCCGATCGATCGCGTCCTTGCCGTGCAACAGGTCGACGACGCGTTCGGCGACCCGCACCTGCCGTAGCAGGTACGCGGCGTCGCGCAGCGGCTGCACGCGCACCAGCCCGAGCTTCACCAGCGTGCCGTCGAGGCCGAGCTCGTCGGGGAGCCGCGCGCGGTCGGCCGGCCCGTAGACGACCTCCTCGATCAGCGCCACGTCGGGCACCGCCCGGGTCTGCTCACCCATGATCGCCCGGGCCTGGCTCAGCAGTTCGACGTCGACCTCGACCCCGGCCAGGAGGACCAGCACGCGCACCTCGGTCGGCGACAGCGCCAGCTCGCCGCGCAGGCGCTCGAGCGGCACCGTGGCACGGGGCGACACGGCCGCGCGCGCGGCGCTGGTCGCCTCGAGGGCGGCGAGCTCCGCGTCGGGGTCCTCGGCGAGCGGCTGGCCCAGCCGACGGGCAGCCGCCGCGCGCAGCCCCACCTGGACGATGGCGAGCTGGTCGCGGAGGTGCTCGCCCGCATGCGCGTAGGGCGCGGCAGCCACCTCCGGACCCTATGCAATCGGATCGACTGGGTCAATCCAGCGACCGGCCCGCCGCGCAGACCACGGCAGCGAGCCGATCACGTCCCACGTGGGACATCCCAGCGCCCTCACCCCGCAATCAGAACGTGAAGATCTGGTCGGCCTTCGGCATCGACGGCGCCTTGGGCGCCGGCTGCTCAGCCTTCTTGATGATCGGCGGCGGCGGCTCCACGGCGAAGCGCGCCGCGGCGGACGTCATCGGGGCCGGGCGCGGAGCGGGCGCGGGACGCGCGGGCGCAGCGGCCGGGCGCATCGGGGCCGGCTGTGGCCGAGCCGCCTGGGGCGCCGGGGCCGGACGGGCCGGACGCTCGGTCTGCGCGAGACCCGCCGTCGACGCCGAGACCACGCCGCTGTCCTCACCGAGGAAGTCCCCGACGCGAGTCTCGACGAACTGGCTCATCGAGATCCCGCTGGTCTCGCAGAACGCTTTCAGGCGCTCGTAGGTCGTGCGGCTAACGCTGATGCTGCGCCGGGTCTGCTTCTTCGCCATGATTGATTCCTTACGCTACCAGTAGGGTACCGTCAAGGACGAGCTACTATAGGTAGGTACCCGCCCTGAAACGAGGTTTACCGCATCGGTCTGACATCGAAGCGATCAATCCGATCACACCGGGACGGCCGGAGTGGCACGGAGACTCCCATGTGGGCCAGGGCCGGCCAGGGCCGGGATCTCCCACGGGCCGCTCCCACGTGGAACCTGGGCGGCCGCTCCCACGTGGAACCTGGGCGGCTCCTGGGCGGTTACTCCCACGTGGGCGGCCGCTCCCACGTGGAACCTGGGCGCCTTCTCCCGCGTGGAACCTGGGCGCCTCTCCCACGTGGAACCTGGGCCCCTTACTCCCACGTGGAACCTGGGCGGCCGCTCCCACGTGCAACCTGGGACCTGACCGCTGGCGCGCCCTCGCCCCCTCGTCCGCGGTCGCTACTTGATCGACGGGGTCAGGCGGATCGCGTTGGCGGCGTCGATCATCGAGTTGTAGGCCTTCACCGCCTCGTCGTGGTCGTGGCCGACGTCGGCGGGCTTGGCCTTGGGGTCGGCGATGGTCTTGCCCAGCTCGGTGACGGCGTCCTTGAACCAGCCGGCGCGGGTCACGAACTGGGTGTAGCCGCCCTGGTACAGCACGTCGTAGACCTTGGCGTTGCCGCGGTTGGCCTCGGCGAGCTGGTTGGTCGCGTCGACGATCGCCGCGAAGGCGTCGAGCTTGGCGGTGATCGCCGCGGCGTCGATCGGCGTGGCCGCCAGCGCCGCGTCGAGCGTGCGCACCAGCTGCTTGCCGTCGATCAGCACCTGCTCGTAGTGGTAGCGCAGCTTCTTGCCGTACTTCTTGCCGGTCGCCGTGTGCTGCGCGAGCTCGCGATCATCGTTGTACTGCACGACGAACGCGCGCACCTGCTGCTCGGCGGCGACGTACTGCCCCCACAGCTCGACCAGCTGCGCGTGCAGCGCCTGGCCGCGCTTGCAGTCGTCGTCCTTCCACTGCCGCTTGTAGTAGTACTCGCTCGCGTCGAAGCTCGGCTGCCACAGCGCCTGCAGCGTGGTCACCATCGTCACCGCCGCGGCGTCGACCGCCAGCTTGGGCCCCTTCTTGAGCGCCTTCAGGTAGCCGGGGAACGTCGTCGACTTCGCGGTGTCGCCGATCGCGCTCGGGCCGCGGGCCTTGGTCGACTTGCAGTCGGGGCCCTTGGTCAGGTCGACCCAGCCGGCGTAGTCGTCGCGCTGCTTGTACACGTACGACGACCACTGGTTGAGGATGTCGACGTAGACGTTGATCTTGGCCTGCTTGGCGTCGGGCTTGGCCTGCGCCGGGGCGGCGGCACCGAGCACCAGCGCGACGGCCGCGACGACGGCGAGGGCGAGACGAGCCGGATGGTTCATGGCGCGGATCATCGGCGCGCGCGCGCTGGCGGCCCAGCGCGGCGGTCGGCAAACTTCGGCCCCGCGACACGCGATCGCGCCCCCGAAACTCGTGCTGGCCAATCCGCTCGGCATGCCCTAGGATCTTCCTTGCGACCATGTCGCCGAGAACACCGGGCATCGCCAGACGGCGACTGCGCTGGGTGGGCTTCGAAACGGGCCGTAGCGCCCATCACGAAGGCCCGGCCAACGGGAGCCGCTTGCCTGCGGGCCGTCCGCCGGGCTCTGGCCTATGCCAGGGGAGGAACGCGAGACATGCCGAGTACCAAACGTCGCTCTGAGGAGGGCCGGCCGTAGCGGGCCGATCCCTTCGTATGCAAGAGCAAGCGGGTCCGCTGCCGGATCCGTGAGGCACTAGCTACACGGGCTCGCTTCGGCGGGCCCGTGGTCTTTTTCCAGGGGGCTCGTCGCCGAGCCCCCCTCGGCGGGGCCAGGTCCCCGCCGAGCCTCCCCCCGCGACGCGAGACAGTGGCGCCCCTCCCCGGGGCGTCGCCGCGCCGCTCGACAGCGCCGCCCGGCAAGGTTAGACACCCGGGCCATGACCACGCAGCCGACCACCGCGCTCGACACCTTCCCCAACCCGCGGCCGGGTCGCGACTACCTGATCCACTTCGAGTGCCCCGAGTTCACCTGCCTGTGCCCGATCACCGGCCAGCCCGACTTCGCGACGGTCACGATCGCGTACACGCCGGCCGAGCTGTGCGTCGAGCTCAAGTCGCTCAAGCTGTACCTGTGGAGCTTCCGCGACCAGGGCGCGTTCCACGAGGCGGTCACCAACCAGATCTGCGATCACCTGGTGGCGACGATCGCGCCGCGCGCGATCACCGTGACCGCGAAGTTCTGGGTCCGCGGCGGCATCACGACGACGGTGACCGTCACCGCGCCGTGATCACGGCACGAGCTGCGTGAAGAACGCGATGCCGTCGGCGTTGGCCTTGATCAGACCGAGCGACAGCTTCGCGGTCCGCCGCGCCATCACCGGCCCGCGCTCGGCGACCTTGCCCAGCGCCACCGTCGCCGCGGCCCGGCCGGCCTCGGTGCGGGCCAGCATCACGAACGCGGCCGCCGCCGCCAGCCGCCGCATCGCGTGGCCCTCGGCGCGGATCAGCAGGTTGGCCAGCTGCTCGGGCGAGTTGACCGCGGCGTAGGCCGCCCCCAGCGACGCCACCAGCGCCACCCGCACGTCGTGGGAGGGATCGTCGAGCAGCGGGGTCAAGAGCTTCACCGCCAGCGGCGCGTCGCGCTCGACCAGGCCGATCGCCGCCGCCGCCGCCTGCGCCCGCTCGCGCTCGGCGCGGGCGACCAGCGCCCGGCCCAGCCGCGCGGCCACCGCGTCCTTGGGCGCCACCCGCGCCAGCGTCGTCAGGGCCAGCTGGCGCAGCTCGGGGTCGGGATCGCGTACCGCCAGCGCCAGCGCGCGATCGAGATCGGCGGCCTCGAGCTTGTCCTGGCCGCCGCCCAGGCGATCGAGCACCGCGCGGCGCACCTGCGGGTCGGCGTCGGCCAGCGCCGACGCCACCGTCGCCGCGGCCCGGGTGCCGGTGGCCAGCGCGGTGTCGACCGCCTCGACCCGCACCAGCGGCGAGGCGTCGGCGATCGCGTGCTCGACCAGGTCGGTCACGCCGATCGCGCGGCCGGTGCGCAGCAGCAGCAGCTTCTCGGACTCGTCGGCGGTGGCGAAGGCCTTGGTCAGCGCGGCGCCGGCGGCCTTGGGGGCGTCGGGGGCCATCGCGGCGATCGCGCGGATGGCCACGGCCCGCACGTCGCGATCGCCGTCGGCCACCAGCGTCACCAGGCCGTCGCCGACGCCGGCGGAGATCTTGCCGCCGCGCGCCACCGCCTGAGCCAGCACCCGCGCGGCCTCGACGCGGATCGCCGCGTCGGGATCGCGCAGGAGCCGGGTCGCCGCGGCGACGCCGCTGGTGCCGGCCTGGGGGCCGTCGGCGGCGCAGGCGATCACCATGCGCCGGACCTCGGCCGACGGATCGTCGGCGACCTTGAGCAGCTGGCGCCGCGCCTCGGCGTTGCCGTTGGCCGCCGCCGCGCACAGCCCGGCGGTGCCGATCGGGTGCAGCACCGCGTCCTCGGGCGTGCGCGCCGACGCCACCAGGTAGTTCATCACCGGGCCGGGCTGGCGCCGCGCCATCTCGGCGAACACCGTCGCGGCCTCGCGCCGGGCCCTGCCCTTGCGCTTCCACAGCTGCGCGATGCCGTCGACCGCGACGTTGACCGACGCGCCGACCGCGGCGCTGTTGGCCAGCCCGCGGCACGCGCCGACCGCGACCTCGATGCGGTCCATCTTGACCAGCTTGATCAGCGCCTCCTGGGCCGGCCGCCCGAGGAAGCCCGAGGCCTCGGCCGCCGCGGCGCGCACCTCGAACGCCTCGTCCTTGAGCAGGCGATCGAGCGCCGGCGCCGCCGCCGCGACGTGGGCCCGGGCCAGCTCGCCCCACGCCAGCGTCACCGCGACCCGCATCGTCCGGCTCAGCCGCTCGCCGGCCAGACGCTGGATCTCGGGCGCGGCCTCGGCCGGCGCCGCCCGCGCGTACAGCGGCAGCACGGCGGCGCGCACCACCTCGGCCCGCGCCGACAACGCGGCCTGGGCCGCCGGCGCCAGCGTCGGCGCGCCGCCGGTGCCGATGTCGAACTCGTCGGACACCAGCTTGATCGCGAACACCCGCGCGTCGGTCGGCGCGCGCTCGTCGCTCCACACCTTGGACACCGCCAGCGCCGCCGCCGCCGCCGCCGCCCGCTCGCCGCGGATGGCCCGGCGCAGCTCGACCTTCGCGCGTTCGCGCAGCCCGGCGCTGGCGTCGGGATCGGCCAGGATCGCCGCGGCGTCGTCGACGGCGGGCGCGACGTCGTCGGCCACCGCGCCGGCGACCTCGACCAGGAGCTCGCGGCGCGCGGCCGGCTCGGGATCCTTGGCCAGCGCGGCGTCGATCAGGCCGCGCGCGGTGGCCGGCGCCAGCCGCCGCACCGCGGTGATCGCGATCCGCCGCTGCTCGGGATCGGTCGACGACAGCGCGCGCACCAGCGTGTCGCGGTACGCGCCGTCCTGGCGCCCGGCCGCCGCGCCGGCGACGGTGATCGCCGCCTGGCGCAGCGCGGGCGACGGCTTGGCCAGCGCGGCCTCGACGACGCGGACCTCGCCGTCGGCGCCGCGGGCGATCGGCGCGACCATCGCCAGCAGCTCGGCCAGCTCGTCGTCGCTGGCGGCGGTGGCGGCCACCGCCTCGAGCTTGGCGGCGTCGCCGGTCTGCGCGTAGGCCACCAGCGCGCCCAGCCGCGGCTCGAGCACCGCGTCGATCGCCGCGCCCCAGCCGCCGAGGCTGGTGACCACGTCGCGATCGCGCAGCCGGCCCCACGCCTTGGGCGCGACCATCGCCCGCGACAGCCCGGGGTCGGCCACCACGTCGCCGAAGCCCGGCGAGCTGGGCAGCCAGTCGAACGCGGCCAGCCCCGGCCGGCCGGCGCGGACCACGACGCGATCGCCGCCGGCGCGCCGCTCGACGTCGAGGTAGGCGTGGCCGCGCTGCGCCGACCACAGGGCGATCAGCAGCACCACCGGCGCCGCCGCCGCGGCGATGCCGACGTTGCGGACGAAGCGCTTCGAGCGCGCGACCACCGCGCGCTCGCCGGCGGTGGTCGCGACGATGCCCTCGCGCTGCACCGCCCACAGCTCGGCCAGCCGCAGCCGCCCGCCCAGCTCGGCGCGCCGCCCGAGCAGCTCCTGGCCGCGCCGCGCGCGGGCGCGCTCGATCGCGGTGACCTCGCGCGCCGGCGCCACAAGCACCTCGTGGGCCAGCCGCCAGGCGTCGCCCTCGCCGTCGCGCACCGCCGCGCCGTGCTCGGCCAGCGTCGCCAGCACCGGCTCGACCGCGGCGACCGCGACCGCCAGCCGCTCGGCGATCGCCGCCGCCGTGACCGCGGCGTCGGCCAGCTCGCCCAGCGTGCGCAGCCCGACGCGCTCGTCGCCCCGGGCCCGGGCCAGCTGCGCCAGCCACGCCCGCCACAGCTCGTCGACGCCGCCCAGCTTGCGCAGCGCCACCGGCGAGCTCACGCGCTGATCGCGCAGCGCGCACGCCACCAGCTGCAGCGCCGCCGGCAGCACGCCGGCCTCGCCGTGGAGCGCGGCGGCGACCGCCTCGGCCAGCCCCGGCTCGCACGCCACGCCGGCCTCGGCCAGCACCCGGCCCAGCACGTCGGCGGCTTGCGGCGCCGACCACCGGCCCAGCTCGAACCGCGCGGTCGGCGGGAACAGCGAGCCGGTGCGGCGCTCGAGCGCGCCCAGCCGGTGCACCCGCTCGCTGGCGCACGCGAACACGAAGCGGGCCCGCCCGCCCGAGCGACCGACCACGCGCGCGTAGACCTCGTTGAGCTCGCCGACCACCGCGTCGCCGCCGGCGCCGATCATCAGGTCGGCGTCGTCGAGCACGAACACCGCCAGCTGGCCCGGCGCCAGGTTGGACACCACCCGGGCCAGGAACGCCGACGCCGCCTCGCCCGGCGTGGCCCGGGCGCCGCCGGCCGCCATGCCGCGGGCCAGCGCCTCGGCCGGGGCCGCCAGATCGTCGGCCACCACCACCGTCACGCCCTGGTCGCGCAGCTCGGGGATCACGCCGGCGCGGAGCAGCGACGTCTTGCCCGCGCCGCGCTCTCCGTACAGCAGCCCGGCGCGGAAGCTGTCTTGCATGATCGCCCGCACCAGCTCGTCGCGCTCGTTGTCGCGCCCGGTCAGCGCGCCGCGATCCCCCTCGTCGTAGGGGGCGATGCCACGCAGGGGAGCCGCAGACGCCGGGGCCACGGGCGGCACTATATACCGGTCGCGGTCGCGCATCGCCCGCGCGGCCCCGCGAAGGCACCAGCGCGGTCGGGCTGGTACACTGCGCGGCGATGAGCTCATCGCCCGGCCAGCGCGCCCTGGTCTTCGTCGGCGTCGGCGCCGCGCTCGCGGCGGCGGTCGCCGGTCACGCCGCGGCCGGCGGGCGCGATCGCGCCACCATGATCAGCATCAAGCGGCCGTCCGCGGTCGATCCCGCCTACGGCGGCGAGGGCTACGGCGCGGTGGCGCCGCCCAGCACCAGCGCCTACGTCACCCACGAGCGCGCGATCGACGTCGGCGCCGACGGCGTCGTCAAGTTCCCCGGCGTCGCGGCGCTGCTCGACGCCGCCACCGTCGAGTTCCGCAGCGCCACCGATCCCGCCGGCACCCGCGTGGTCGAGCAGCGCCTGGTCAACGACGTCATCAACCCCGAGGCGCTGCTGTTCCGCCAGCTCGGCAAGCCGGTGGTGCTCACGCTGGCCAGCGGCGAGCTGGCCGGCACGCTGCGCGCGCTGTCGGCCGACGCGCTGGTGATCGACAGCGACGACCACGCCGCCCACATCGTGCCGCGCGGGCCGCAGCTGCTGGGCATCAAGCTGCCGACGGCGTCGGTCGATCAGGAGCCGACGCTCGAGTGGCGCATCACCACCGCCAAGCCCGGCCGCCACGACGTCGTCGTCAGCTACCGCACCGACGGGCTGGCCTGGCAGCCCGACTACTCGGCGGTGCTGGGCGAGGACGGCGCCGTCGACCTGTCGGCCTGGGCCACGATCAGCAACGACACCGGCTCGGACTTCACCGACGTCGACCTCACGCTCACCGCCGGCGGCGGCGACGGCGTGTTCGCGACGCTGGGGCTGGCGCCCGGCCGCCCCAGCCGCACCAAGCCGCAGGATTGGAAGATCGCCGGCAAGATCGGGCTGCGCGCCGGTCAGACCGTGCAGGTCGAGCTGGCCCCCAAGAAGGTCGGCGCCAAGGCCAAGCAGACCCAGGTGTTCGAGGCGCTGGCCGAGGGCGCCGGCGCCGACAACGCCCAGGCCACCTCCGACTGCGACGCCTACGAACCGCTCAACCCGCGCACCGGCCAGTACCTCGAGATCGAGGCCGGCGCGCCGCTGCCGAGCGGCCGCGTGCGCCTGCTGCGCCGGGTCGGCAAGGAGCTGACGGTGGTCGGCACCGACGAGCTGCGCGCCAACGCCTCGACCGGCGTGGTGCGCATCGCGCTGTCGGGCGCCGACGTCACGGTGTCGGGCGAGCGCAACCGCGCCCAGTGCCAGCTCGAGCCGTCGGGCCGCGCGCTGCGCGAGGACGTCGAGCTGACCGTGACCAACGACGGCGCCGCGGCCGCGGACGTCGTGGTGCGCGAGGCGATGTACCGCTGGCACACCTGGAAGCTGACCCGCGAGAGCGTCAAGGGCACCCGCGCCGACGAGCGCGTCCAGGAGTGGCGGGTGCGGCTGGGCAAGGGCGAGTCCAAGACCATCTCCTACACCGTGCAATACAGCTGGTGATCGTGCGCCGCGTGCTCGTGACCGGCGCGGCGGTGCTCGTCGCGGCCGGCTGCCTCGGCCGCCGCGGCGCCGCGATCGACGATCGCGCCGTCGACGCGCGCGTCACGCTGTACCGCACCGGCGCGCTGATCGAGGAGCGGCTCGAGATCCCGGTCGACGCCAGCGGCCACGGCGCCGTGCCGTTCGCGCCGCTGGGCCTGGCGCCCGACTCGCTCGAGGTCACCGGCGAGGCGACCCCGCTGGCGAGCTGGAGCCACACCCACGCCGGCGCCGGCGACGCGGTCGTCGTGCACCTCGGCGCGCCCACCCCGGGGCGGCAGCTGGCGGTCGGCCCCGACGGCGCGATCGCGGTCGCGACCGCCGCCGGCGTGGTCATCACCGATGCCGCCCACGTGGCCGCGCCGGCCGACGCGCTGGCGATCGCGGTGGCGCCCGGCCCGCGCGCGGTGGTCGTGCGCGCGCGCTACCGCACCGACGCGCTCGCCTGGCGCGCCAGCTACACGCTGATCGACGACGGCGATCGCCACGGCCGGCTGATCGGCGCGCTAGCCCTCGACAACCGCACCGGCCGGCAGTGGGCGCGGGCCGCGCTGACGCTGGCCGATCGCGACCTGCCGGAGCAGCCGCCGGGCGCGCTGGCCGCCGAGCGGCGGCTGTTGCGGGTGGGCCGCCCCAGCGCGATCGGCGCCGGCGCCCAGCGGATCGATCTCGGGCTGCCGGCCCGCCGCCTGCCGCTGGCCCCGGTGCTGATGTTCGATCCGGTCGGCGTCGCGCTCGACCGGCCCGGGCAGCGCCCGATCGACGAGCCCGGCTACGGCGTCGGGCCGTGGCCGACCGAGGTCGCGGTCAGCGTCGCGCCCGACCTGGCGCGGCTGTCCGACGCGCCGCTGCCGGCCGGCCCGCTGCGGATGTTCCGCGTCGATCCCGCCGGCGAGCTGGCCTGGCTCGGCGAGGGCCAGCTGGCGCCGCCGGCCGAGGGCGCGCAGCGCACCCCGGCGATCGCGGTCGGCCGCGCGACCGACGTCACCGGCCGCCGCGAGCGCACGATGCTCGACGTCGACTACGATCGCGAGCGGCTGGTCGAGGAGTTCCGCCTGACCTTCGACAACCGCGGCGATCGCGCGGTGGCGCTGGTGGCCCGCGAGCACCTGTACCGCGGCGAGTGCTGGCAGCTGGTCTACTTCTCGACGCCCGACGTCGTGAAGGCCGGCGCGCAGCAAGTCAATTTCGGCATCACCGTCCCCGCCCGCGGCCGCGCGACGATCGGCTACCGCGTGGCCTACGCCTGGAGCAAGTCGCAGTGCAGCGATTGAGCGTGCGCGGCCTGACCGTGCAGTACGGCCGCCGAGTGGCCGTCGACGACCTGTCCCTCGACGTCGAGGCCGGCGCGATGGTGGCGCTGCTGGGCCCCAACGGCGCCGGCAAGAGCACCGCGCTCCTGGCGATCGCCGGCGGCCTGCGCCCGAGCAAGGGCACGATCGCGATCGCCGGCGTCGACCTCGCCGCCGATCCGCTGGCGGCCAAGCGCCAGCTCGGCCTCGCCGATCAGCCGCCGTCCTTGTACGAGTACTTCACCGTCGCCGAGCACGTCGAGATGATCGCGATGGTGCGCGGCGCCAGCGATCGCGCCGCCGAGCGCGCGCTGCTCGATCAGCTGGGGCTGGCGGCGGTCGCCGATCGGCCGTGCCGCGAGCTGTCGTTCGGCATGCGCCAGCGGGTCGGGCTGGCCGCGGCGCTGGTCGCCGAGCCGGCGGTGATCCTGCTCGACGAGACGCTCAACGGGCTCGACCCCCACGCCGCCCGCCGGGCCCGCGCCGCGCTGGCCGCCGCCGCCGCGCGCGGCGCCGCGATCGTCATGTCGACCCACCTGCTCGACGTCGCCGAGCGTATCGCGACCCGGGTCGTGATCATGGATCAGGGCCGGATCGTCACCGACCTCGCCGGCGACGCGCTGGCGGCGCGGGTGGCGCACGGCGCGGGCGCGCTGGAAGAGCTCTACGTCGGCGTCGTCGCCGATCGCGGCGTCGCGTGATCGACGGCGCGACGCTCCTGGGCTGGGCCGACCGCGACGAGCGCCGCCGGCGCGGCGGCCGACCGGCGACCACGCTGGTCGCCGCGATCGCCGCCGGGCTGGCCCTGGCCGCGGTCGCGGTCGCCAAGGGCGGCTGGCTCGACGGCGCGCGGCCGGTGCCGTCGCCCGGGTTCCTGATCGCGGTCGCGCTGGTGGCGATGGTGCCGACGATGATGATGGCGCCGCACCGGATGTTCTGGCGCGCCGACGCGGCGATGGTGGCGCGGCTGCCGATCCCGGGGGCGGCGCTGTGGCAGGTGGCGCTGGTGCGCGCGCGGCGCGGCGCGCTGCTCGGCGTCGTGATCGCCGCGCCGGTCGGGGCGCTGGCGGCCGCGGCCGATCCCGCGACCGGCGCGCGGTTCGCGGCGATCGTCGGCGCGCTGGCGCTGGTCGCCGCGGCGCTGATGCCGGCGGTGTGCGTCGGCGCCGCCCACGCCGTGGCCTCGGGCCAGGCCGACGCCGCCAGCCGGGCGCTGGCCGGCGACTACGCGGTCGCGACCACGACGCTGCTGGGCGCGCTGCCGGGCGCGACCGTCGCCGGCGCGGTGATCGCCACCGCGATGACCGGCGGCTGGCTGCGCGACGGCGTCGACCCGCGCGGCTTGGCGATCCTGATCGGCCTGGCGCTGGGCGCGGTGCTCGCCGCGGCGATCGCGGCCCGCGCCGCGCCGCAGGTGATGCCGCGGGCGATGCGCGAGGTCGCCGCGCTCGATCGGCAGATCCTCGCCCACCTCGAGATCCACCGCGCGACCGGCCTCGAGCGCGCGGTCGCGGCGCGACTCGGCGGCGGCGCCGGGCCGGTGTTCGATCGGATGGCGCGGCTGCTGCGCCGGCGCTACCCGCTGTTCGCGCTGGGCGGCGCGCTGGCGGCGATCGCGCTGGTCGCGATCGGCCTGGGCCGCCCGGCCGACGCCGATCGCTGGCTGGCCGCCGCGCTGGCCGGCGCCGGCGCGGTGGCGGTGCTGCTGGCGCGGGCCACCGCGCAGCCGGCGATCGAGCTGCCGCGGGCGTCGGCGACCTTGCCGATCGCCCCCGTCGCGATCGCCACGGCGCGCCGGACGATCGTCGGGCTGTGGCTGGCGTGGTGGCTCGCGGTGCCGGTGGTGGTGGCGATCGCCGCCAGCCCGACGCCGGCGCGCACCACGCTGTGGCTGCTCGGCGGCGGCGCGGCCGGCGCGGCGGTGGCCGCGCTGCGCCGGCGCTGAAGCGAGGTGCGCCGTCAGCCCGCGCTGGCGCGGGCGAACACGTGCAGCGAGCGGGCGCAGGCGTCGCCGTCGCGGCCGGCCTGGCGCAGATCGAACAGCCCGATGACCTCGGTGCGGTGGCCGGGATCGACGTTGGCGATGAACCGGGTCACCGACGAGACGATGAAGTACAGGCCGAGCCCCGCGCCGCCGGCCTCGCTGGTGCCGCGCGGCCGCCCGCGCTCGGCGCGCGCGCGCTGCAGGTGATCGACGATCGCGCCCTTCACCAGCGCGCCGAACCGATCCTCGACCGACACGGCGAAGTGGCGGCCGTCCGAGGCCCAGCGCAGCCGCGCCGGCGCCGCCACCCGCTCGAGCACGTCGGTCGGCAGCTGCGGCGCCTCGCCGCGCGCCGCCGCGGGCGCATCGTACATCGCGTTCATCAGCAGCTCGTCGACGACGCTCTCGACCCGCGCCACCATCGGCCGGCGGGCCCCGGCGTCGCGGGCCGACGCGGTCACCGCGATCAGCGCGGCGCGCTTCTCCTCGTAGCTGGCGATCTCGAGGTCGCTCACGCGCACCCCCCACGCCAGGTACTTCTCGAGGCCGAAGATGTCGCCCGAGGCCAGCTTGCCGGAGGTGACCACCAGCTCGGCGTCGTCGGGCTCGTCGTCGCCGGTGATCACGTGGTTGCAGCCGTCGGCGCGCAGGCCGTCGACCGCGCCGTCGTCGCCGAGCGACACCCCGACGACGATCATCGCGCGCCCCGAGGCCAGCGCCGCCCGCGCCGGCGCCGCCAGCGCGGCGTGGGTCGGGCCGTCGATCACCACCAGCGTGGCGTCGGCGCCGACCCCGCCGACGTCGTCGACGAACTCGACCGCCGCGCCGGCCGCGTGCAGCGATCGCCGCAGCGCCCTCCGGAGCGCCACGCTGCGAGTGACGCACACGGCACGGACGACACCGGACATCGTGCCAGAGAATACCGGGCCGGTGACGACCGGGTCAAATCCGACGACGCTTCATGCGCGCGGCCCGGTATGGCATCCACACCTACCTGGCGACCGATCGATCAGCGCGCCGGGTTTGCGCACCAGCCCGCCAGCCCTGTTACGATTATTTCGATGGCCGAGCCACCGCCGGACCGCCCGCAGCGCCCTCCGCCGCTGCCGGCGTTGCCCAGCCTCCCGACGCTGCCGCGTCGCGACGCGCCGGCGCCCAGCAAGGCCGCGGCCCCGCCGCCGCCGCCACCGCCGCCTCCCCCACCCGCGGTGACCGCGCCGCCGCCGGCGCCGCCGCGCGCGCCCGCCCACGACGACGAGGCCACCGGCGATCACACCCGGCGGGTCGACGGCGCCGGCTCGGCCGCGATGGTCGACGCGATCGTCGAGGTGCTGGCCACCGAGGCCGAGGCGCTGCTGTCCGCCAAGGTGCCCGGCGGCGACGATCGCCTCGCCGATCTCAACGTGCGCCAGGCGATGCTCAGCGCCGACGTGCTGGCCGACAGCGTCGACGCCGCGCGCTACCTCGAGCTCGCCGATCGCCACCCGCTGACCGCCCGGCTGATGCTGGGCCACGGCATCGCCGCCGGCGACGTCGCGCTGGTGCGCGCGGCCGCCGCGTCGATCGATCGCGTCGCCGATCCGCGCGACCGCGCCCGGGTGCGCCGCGATCTGGGCGAGGCGCTGATCTACGCGCTGGGCGCCCCCGACGCCGCGCTGGCGTTGCTCGCGCCGCTGGCCACCGACGGCGCCGAGCCCGACACCGTCGCCGAGCTGCGCGATCTGGTCGCGCTGGCGCGGCTGGCCGGCGGCAAGTGGCGCGAGCTGGCCGACGCCGCGCTCGCCGCCGCCACCGCGCCGGGCGCGCGCCCCGAGGACCTCGCCGAGGCCCAGGCGCTGTTGCTCGATCGGGTCGGCCAGGCCGGCCGCGCCGTCGAGCTCACGCCCGCCGTGCTGGCGGCCGAGCTGGGGCGCCCCGACGCCGTCCACGTGCTGCGCGCGATCGATCTGGCGCTCGAGGCCCACGCCCGCACGCCGGGCGCGCGCCCCGGCGATCGGGTCGCGCTGCTGGAGAAGCGCCACGCGCTCCTCGCGGCCGATCCCGGCGCGCCCCGCGCCGCCGCCGCCGCGCGCTACCAGCTGGCCGACGCCCACCGGGGCAGCGGCGATCTCGCCGGCGCGCTGGCCGGCTACCGCGCGATCGCGCCCGAGGCCGACTTCGGCGCGATCCTCGCGCGCACCTCGGCCGCGACGGTCGCGGTGCTCGCCGGCCGCTGGTCCGACGCGGTCAGCGAGCTGCACACGCTGACCACCGCGTCGGGCGTCGGCGTCGCCGCCGCGGCCCACGCGTGGCGCGCCTACGAGCTGGCGGCCGCCCACGGCCTGCCGGCCGGCGAGCTCGGCAACGCCGCGATGGCGCTGGCCCCGACCGCCAGCGGCGCGCGCCTGCTGGCGGCGACGCTGCTCGGCGGCCCGCCCGAGCCGCTGATCACCGCGCTGCTCGCGGCCAAGCAGCAGCGCCGCGCCGCGCTGGTGGTCGAGACCCGCGCCGGCGATCTGGCCCGCGCCGCCGAGCTGATGCGCCTCGCCGCCGCCGATCGGACCGGCAGCCGCGCCAGCGAGATCGATCACCAGCTCCGGATCGCCCGCCGCCGCCACGAGCGCGGCGAGCTCGCCGAGCTGCACCGCGCCGCCGCCACCGCGACCCGCGACGCGCGCGCGGCGTCGGCGCACCTGACCGCCGCGGGCACGCTCGAGCTGGGCCGCGGCCGCTTCCTCGAGGCCGAGGAGACCTTCGTCACCGCCGCCAGCCAGGCCCCGACCGATCCCGCCGCCAAGGTGGCGCTGTCGGCGATCTACCGCAAGGGCGAGCGCTGGCGCGAGCTCGCGGTCGTGCTGGCCGAGCTCAGCAACCTGGTGGTGTCGACGACGGCCCGGGTCGGGCTGCTGCGCGAGCTGGGCGCGGTGCTGGCCGGCGAGCTGAGCGAGGTCGGCCGCGCCCGCGGCGTCCTCGAGGAGGCCCAGGCGCTGGCGCCCGACGATCTCGACACCACCTACGAGCTGGCGCGCCTGTACGAGCACGGCCGGCAGTGGGACAAGGCCGTCGAGCTGCGCGCGCGCATCGCCGAGCGCACCAAGGATCCGCGCCGCCAGGCCGAGCTCTACGTCGAGATCGGCAGGCTCGAGGAGGGCAAGCGCAACGACGACGAGGCGGCGCTGGCCGCGTTCGAGCGCGCGGCGCGGCTCGACGAGCGCAGCCCCGAGCCGGTGCGGGCCCAGGCCGCGCTGCACCGCAAGCACCGCCGCGACGATCGGCTGCTGGCGGCGCTGACCGCCGAGCTCGACCGCGGCGTCGAGCCGTCGCGCCGGCTGCTGGTGCAGCTCGAGGCCGGCCGGCTGCACGAGGCCGCCGGCGCGACCGCGCGCGCGGTCGCGGCGTTCGCCGACGCGGCGACGATCGAGCCCAACCACGAGCAGGCGCTGGCCGGCGTCGAGCGGGCCGGCCGCGCCGGTGGCCACTGGCGCGAGATCGCCGCGGCGTTCCGCCAGGCCGACAAGGCGCTGCCGCACCTGCGGGTGCTGGCCGAGGCGCTCGAGCACCTCGAGGAGTGGACCGAGCTGTCGCAGGTGCGGCAGGCCGAGCTCGATCAGGCGCCGGCCCCCGATCGCCCGCGGCTGGCCGCGGCGCTGGCGCGGATGGCCGAGGACAAGCTCGGCGACGTCGACACCGCGATCCGCTACCACGCGCTGGCGGTGCAGGCGCCCAACGCCACCGACAGCCACCGCGACCTGACCCGGCTGCTCGAGCGCGCCGAGCGCTGGGCCGAGCTGGCCACCGCGCTCGAGCGCGAGCTGGCGTCGACGCCGACCGGCGCCACCGAGGCGCAGATCGCGCTGCTGCTGCGCATCGGCGAGCTGCGCGAGGCCCGGCTGGGCAAGCCGGCCGAGGCGGCGCAGGCCTACGAGGGCGTGCTCGAGCGCAACCCGCACCACGTGCCGTCGCTCGAGGCCCTCGAGCGGCTGTACGAGCGCGCCGGCCGCGACAAGGATCTGCTGCGGGTGCTCGAGACCCGCGCCGAGTCGACGATCGACAAGCTCGAGCGCGCGCAGCTGTTCGTGCGCATCTCCGGCGTCAAGCAGGGCCGGGGCGACGTCGACGGCGCGATCGCCGCGTACACCGCCGCGTTCGTCGCCGACCCGGGCAACCGCGAGGTGTTCACCGCGCTCGAGAAGCTCTGCTACAAGCACGAGCGCTGGCCGGCGGCGATGAACCTGTACCAGTCGGCGATCGATCTGATCGAGGGCGGCCACTCGCGCGCCTACCGGCTGTCGGATCTCTACGCCCGCCGCGGCCAGGTCCAGCTGCAGTACCTGGGCGAGGCCGACGCCGCCGCCGCGTCGTACGCCAAGGTCGTCGAGATCGATCCCGACAACGACACCTCGGTGAAGTTCCTCGAGTCGATCTACTCGCAGAAGAACGACTGGTCGGGGCTGATCACCGTCTACGAGAAGCGCGCCGGGCTGATCCGCGACGACGAGCGCCGGCTCGAGGCGCTGCGCCGCGCCGCCCGGGTGGCCGCGGCCAAGATGCGCGACTTCGCCGAGGCCGCGCGCCTGTACCAGCAGGTGCTCGACGCCGACCCGTCCGACGCCGAGGCGCTCGACGCGCTCGAGCGCTGGTACGACCGCAACCAGGACTGGGCCAAGCTGGTCGAGGTGCTGCGCAAGCGGCTGGCCACCGCGCCGGCCGGCGACGCCGCCACCGCGATCCTGCGGCGGATCGCGCAGATCTCCGAGGAGGGCCTGCGCGACGAGGGCAAGGCCACCGAGCACTACCAGCGCATCCTCGAGATCGCGCCGGCCAACAAGGAGGCGCTCGAGGCGCTGGGCCGCATCTACGAGTCGACCGAGCAGTGGGCCGAGTTCGTCGAGATCACCCGCCGGCAGATCCGCGTCACCACCGACCGCAACCTCAAGGCGCTCCTCTACTTCAAGTGCGGCTCGGTGATGGAGGCCAAGTTCGGCAAGGAGGAGGACGCGATCCGCTACTACGACGCGGCGATCAAGACCTCGCCGTCGTGCCTGCCCGCGGTCCACGGCCTGCGCGACCTGTACCGCCGCCGCGAGGACTGGCCGCGGGTCATCCAGACCCTCGAGCTCGAGGTCAAGCTGTGGCAGGACGACAAGGAGCGGGCCGGGGTGTTCGCGCAGATCGGCCGCATCTACGAGCAGCGCCTCAACGAGGCCGGCCGCGCGATGCACTACTACGAGAGCGCGCTGGCGGTCGACCCCGAGTGCCTGCCGGCCAACCAGGCGCTGTTCGAGCACTTCTTCGACGCCAAGCAGTGGGCCAAGGCGCTGCCGCTGGCCCAGGCGCTGGCCGTCAAGGCGATGCGCGACGGCGACCCCAACACCCGCAGCGAGTTCTACCGCCGCCGCGGCGTGGTCCAGCGCGAGACCGGCGACGCCCGCGGCGCCGCCGAGAGCCTGATCGTCGCGCTCGAGATCAAGCCGACCCACCTCGAGGCGCTCGACGCGCTGATCGAGCTGCAGCGGGCGCGGCCCGACGCCTGGGACTTCGAGTCGGTCTACCGCGAGCTCGACAAGCTGTACAAGAAGCGCGACGACGCCGGCCCGCTCTTGGCCCGGGTCAAGGTGGCCCAGGCCACCGCGGTCGAGCGCGACGGCGACCTCGACAACGCCCAGGCGATCTACGCCGAGGCGGTGGCGCTGGCGCCCGACGACTTCGTCGTGCTGTCGGCGCGGATCACGCTCGACGTCAACATGCGGCGCTGGCGCGAGGCCACCGACGCGATCGCCGAGTTCGTCGGCCGCACCCCGCAGCCGCCGCTGGCGGCGCGGCTGGCGGCGCTGATGCTGCAGGCCGAGATCCACGCCGACGGCGAGATGGACTCGCACCGCGCGATCGCGGTGCTGCGCGAGGTGATCCGCCTCGACGCCAGCCACGAGCACGCCTACTACCTGACCGCGCAGGAGTACTTCGCGCTCGGCCGCTACGCCGACGCCAAGGCCGCGATCGATCGGGTCATCGAGCTGGCCGCGGCGCCCGGCTCGGCGATCGCGCCCGAGAGCCTGGCCCGCTACTACTACTACCGCGGCCGGATCACCGAGGTCGGCGGCGACGCCCGCGGCGCGACCTCGCAGTACCGCCGCGCCTGCGAGTACGACCCCGGCTACGCCCCGCCGGCGCTGGCGCTGGCCCGGCGCGCCGCCGACAGCGGCGATCGCGGCGCCGCCGAGACGCTGCTGATCGACGCCGCCCACGCGGCGATGGAGAAGGGCGGCCCGATCGCCGCGGTGCCGCTGCAGCGCGGGCTGGCCCGGATCCTCCTGGCCGCCGGCGAGCGGCCGGCCGCGATCGAGGCCTACCGCGGCATCCTCGGCGTCGACGACAGCGCCACCGATCGCGTCGCGCTCGCCGAGATCTACGCGATCGACGATCCCGGCAAGGCGGTCAGCGAGCTGCGCAAGGTGCTCGACCGCACGATCCACCACGCGCCGGTGTACCGGCTGCTCGCGCAGTACAACCTGCGGCTGGGCGAGGTCCACCGCGCGATGCGGGCCCACGCGGTGATGGAGCAGCTGGGCTTCGCCGAGGACGCCGATCGCGCCGAGTCGGCGCGGGTCCGCGGCCAGCTGCCGTACATGCCGACCCAGCGGCCGCTCGACGACGACCTGCGCGCGCGCCTGCTGGTCAACAGCGCCGCGCGCGACGTCTTCGGCGAGATCATGGCGTCGGCCCACGACGAGCTGGCCGCGCTGTACCCGGCGCCGTTCCTGGGCGAGAACCTCACGCCGGCGCAGCGCATCGACGACGCCAGCCTGCGGGTCGCGATCGCCGACGTGGCGCGCCTGACCGGCGTCGACGCCGACGTCTTCGTCGGCGAGCGGGTGCCGGGCCTGGTGGCGATGGTGGCGTCGCCGCGGCGGCTGGTGGTGATCGACCGGTCGCTGGTGACCGAGGCCGACGGCCCGCGCCGCTACCTGCTGGGCTGGGCCTTCGAGGCGCTGCGCGGCGGCTACGCGTTCCTCCACCACCTCGGCAAGAAGCAGCGCAGCGAGCTGGGCGCGTTCCTGAAGTCGCTGCTGCTCCCCGAGGCCGAGCGGCCGGGGCCGACCAACGACTTCGTGCGCACGCTGCCCAAGCGGGCGCAGCGCGTGCTCGAGCGCCACTCGGGCGGCGGCCGCGATCTCGACGGCGACGCCTGGATCGACGCGATGCTCTCGATCGCCAAGCGCGGCGGCCTGGTCGCGTGCGACGACTTCGCGGCGGCGACCTGGATGATCGCGCGCATCTCGGGCGAGATGCTGCTGTCCCACGACGCCACCGTCGCGCTGGGCGCGGTGCTGGGCGGCGCGGACCTTGTGCGCTTCTATCTGTCCGACGACTACCAGCGCATCCGCGAGAGCCTCGCGGCGGCGTCATGACGACGATGACTTGGCGGCCCGCCACCTGGATCCGCCGCCAAGAGTCGCGATATGATCAACACAAGCGGACGAGGCGATGTATTATGTGTAAGGCAGGGCACGTGCATTACGCCCTTCCGGACGTAAGGCCGCGCGAGATGGACATGACGGAGCAGAAATGAGCCAGAAGTTTCAGGCCTCGGTGCACCACCGCGATGACGTCAGCTACGTGAAGCTGGCCGGCGTCATCGACGAGGACAACGAGCTCACCTCGCTCACCGACAAGATCCCGGCCGGCACCGCCGTGATCGATCTCGGCGAGATCGAGCGCATCAACTCGTGCGGCGTGCGCGACTGGGTGAACTGGTTGACCAAGCTCGAGGGCCAGGCCACCAAGGCGGTGCTGGTCGAGTGCTCGCCGGCGATCGTCGCGCAGATCAACCTGGTGAACAACTTCACCGGCTCGGGCGTGGTGAAGAGCTTCTACGTCCCCTACTTCTGCCCCGACTGCGACGAGGAGAAGGTGCTCCTGGTCGACGCGTCGGACATGGGCCCGCCGCCGCACGAGCCGCCGACCTGCCGCTGCGACGAGTGCGACCTGGTGATGGACTTCGACGACATGGCGGACTCGTACTTCGCCTTCCTGTCGAACCAGAAGAAGATCGCCGAGCCCGACAAGATCAACGGCGTGATCAAGGAGTTCGCGGCCGCCGACGCCAACGACAAGAGCAAGGTGCGCTCGCGCGCGTCGTCGACCAGCCTCAGCGGCGCGTCGATCTCGTCCTTGCCCAGCGTGCCGTCGCTGCCGTCGATCTCGCGGCCGAGCGGCAGCCAGCCCAAGATGGCGCCCAAGTCGTCGAGCCGGCCGTCGATCGCGCCGGTCACCGGCACCACCCAGCCCGGCATGCGCCCGGTGGGCAGCTTCCAGGGCACCAACCCCGGCAGCCGCCCGAGCGGCATGTCGATCCCCGGCACCAACCCCGGCACCAACCCCGGCGCGCCGGCGTTCGGCGCCAGCGTCGTCGGCGACCGGCCGGCGGCCCAGCCCAAGTCGTCGTTGGTGATCTACGTGCTGGTCGGCGTGCTGATCGTCGCGATCGGCGTGCTGGCCGTGCTGCTGATGTCGTCGTAGCGCCGCGCGCCGCGCGCTCAGGTCGTGGCTTGCCGCGCCGCGAGCTGCGCGACCAGCTGGCCGCGGTCGGTGTCGTGGGGGAGCAGCGTCACCTTGGCCGGGCTGGCCAGCAGGCGCTGCACCTCGAGCACCTCGAACATCGCCGACGCGATCAGGGGATCGCCGCCGATCTGGCGCAGCGCCGAGCCGACGATCTCCGGGCGGATCGCCGCGGCGCGCGCGAACTCGACCGCGGCGGTGCGATCGGCGCTCGAGGTGATCACGCTGACCTGGTTGGCGCCGTCCTGGCGGATCGCCGAGGTCACCTGGCGCAGCCGGTTGACGACCTTCTCCTCGATCTGGTGGGTCATGCCGGCGTCGCGGAAGTGCACCTTGCGGATGTAGATCGAGCCGACCTTGAAGCCCCAGTCCTGCGACCGCGGCGACACCTCGGCGCGCACGGTCTGCGACAGCTCGTGGCGATCCTCGAGCAGCCGCGACAGCTTCATGTTCGACAGGCAGCGCACGGTCGCGTTGGACACGTTGGCGTGCAGCGAGCCGCGCGGGTCCTGGTTCTTGAACAGGTACGCCACCGGATCCGAGATGAACATCTCGTACCAGACGCCGATGCCCATCGGCGCGCCCTCCTCGGAGTTGACCGGCTGCGAGCGCAGGTAGGTCTGGTCGATGCGCAGGTCGAGGACGAAGCGCTTGCCGAGCAGCGGCACCAGCAGCGCCTTGACGCCCATCTTCGGCCACAGCGAGGTCAGGCCCGGCTGGTCGTAGACCGCGGCCACCTTGCCGAACAGCGTGTAGACGTGGGCCTGCCGCTCCTGCACCACGATGTACAGGCCGAGCGTGCGCAGCACGGCCAGCACGATCGGCACCGCGACCCACCAGCCGATCATCGCCACCGCGGCCAGGAGCAGCACCGGGGCCGACATCACTTCACCTCCACGAACGCGCGGTCGGCCTTGTCGTACAGGCCGAGCTTGAGGTTGCGCAGGTAGGTGGTCAGCGCGTCGGGGCCCTGATCGCGCAGGCGCGCCAGCTGGTCGGCCAGCGCCTTGAGCGGCTCGACCTCGGCCTGGGCCCGCAGCGTCTCGATCTCGACCGCGCGCCGCGACTGCACGATCCGCTGGTCGGCGGCGGCCTGGGCCAGGCTGATGTCGCTCGAGACCTGGTTGTGGGCGGTGTTGATCGCGGCCAGCGCGCTCTCGACGTCGGGCGGCGGCGAGATCTCGGTGATCAGCGACGCGTCGAGGTGCACGCCGTAGCGGGCCACCGACGACGCGCACTCGTGGTCCATCATGTCGTTGAGCGCGCGCAGGTTCTTGCGCAGGTCGTTGATCGAGATGCCGGAGATCGCCGAGGCGCCGGTGCGATCGGTGCCCAGCGCCAGGTCGCGGCCTTCGGTGTCGTCGCCGACCACCGCGGCCCGCGGCGGCTGCTCGAAGTTGGCGATGCGCTCGCGCAGGACCGAGATGAAGAAGCCCATGACGTGGGCCGGCGGGTTCTTGACGCCGAACAGGTAGGCGTAGAGGTTCTGCTCGCTGACCCGGAACCGGATCTGCCCGGTCAGCCCGACGTGGAGCTGATCCTTGGTCACCGCCTCGAGCAGCGTGCCGTTGCGGTTGGCGGCCCGGTGCTCGGGATCCCACGCCATGTTGACGGTGCGGGTCGCGATCGAGACCTTGTGCACCCGCTGCCACGGCCAGCGGAAGTACGGGCCGCCGGGCGGCACCACCTCGACCTGCGGGTAGGCGTAGCGCTCCTTCTCCGAGTCGCGCATGCCGGCGCCCTCGGGCGTGTACACCGTGGTCGCGCCGAGGATGCGCTTGGCCTTGCCGAAGCTGGTGACCACCGCGCGCTCGTTCTGATCGACGGTGTAGAAGCCGAAGATCACGTGGCGGATCAGGAACCACGCCAGGAAGCCCAGCGCGATCCCCGTCATCCACCCTTGCGCGTGCAGGCCGCGCAGCTCGACCCAGAGGTTGTGCATGGGCGGAAGCGTGCGCCCGATGGCGAGGCGACACAACCGCCGCGTCAGCCGACCCAAGCGCGGCGTCAGCCGGCCCTCACCCCGCCAGCCACGCCGCCAGATCCGGCGGCGCCACCGGCGGCAGGTCGCGGCGCGCGGCGGCGATGGCCAGGCGCAGCGCCGCCATGTCGGCGAAGCGATCGGCCGGCCGCGACGCCAGCGCCTGGTGCGCGATCGCCGCGACCACCGGCGGCAGCCCGGGCAGCGGCGGCAGCAGGCCGGCGCGCACGTTGTCCATCGTCGCCAGCGGCGTGTCGCCGTCGAACGGCCGCGCGCCGGTGGCCAGCTCGACCAGCGTCACGCCCAGCGCGAACTGATCGCTGGCCGCGGTGAGCGGCTCGCCGACCAGCTGCTCGGGCGACATGTACGCGTGCTTGCCCTTGCGCAGCCCGCCGGTGCGATCGGCGAGCGCGGTGGCCTTGGCGATGCCGAAGTCGGCGAGCTTGACCTCGCCGGCGCGCGACACCAGCAGGTTCGACGGGCTGACGTCGCGGTGGACCAGGCCCAGCGGCAGGCCGCGGTCGTCACGCGCGGCGTGCACGTGGGCCAGCCCCAGCGCGGCCTCCTCGATCACCAACAGCGCCAGCGGCAGGGGCAGCCGCCGGTCGCGGGTCAAGGTCGCGAGGTCGCCGCCGTCGACGTACTCGAGCACGACGTAGTAGGTGCCGTCGTCGAGGCCCAGCCCCAGCACCGCGACCAGGTTGCGGTGGTGCAACCGCCCGGCGATCCGCGCCTCGTGGATCAGCGCGCGCTCGAGCGCGACGTCGCCGGCCAGCTCGGGCAAGAGCGTCTTGACCGCGACCGCGCGCTCGAAGCCGCTGGCGCCCTGCGCGGTGGCCAGCCACACCTCGGCCATGCCGCCGCGGCCGAGCCGGCGCACCAGCGGATACGGCCCCAGGGTCGTGCGGCTCACGCGTATATACTAAGCGGGTGGCGCCCGACCGTGTCGCGACGGTGTTCAGCGAGGCGCTCGACGGGCCGGTCGGCCGGTTCCGCTGCCAGCTGGTGGTGATCGACGGGCCCGATCGCGGGCGCGCGTGCCGGCTGGGCGGCGCCGCGGTGGTGATCGGCACCGCCGCCGACGCCGGGCTGGTGCTGTCCGACGAGCGGGTCTCGGCGCGCCACGCCGAGGTGACCGTGGCCGACGGCCGCTTCGCCGTGCGCGACCTGGGCTCGACCAACGGCACCTGGTTCGAGGGCTCGCGGATCGAGCGCGCGGTGGTCGCGGCCGGCGCGACGTTGCGGCTGGGGCGCACCGCGGTGCGGATCGAGCCCGAGGCCCAGCCGCTCGACGTGACGCCCAGCCAGGCCCGCCGGTTCGGCGAGCTGGTCGGCGCCAGCCTGGCGATGCGCGAGGTGTTCGCGGTGCTCGAGCGGGTCAGCGCCAGCGACGTCACCGTGCTGGTCGAGGGCGAGACCGGCACCGGCAAGGAGCTGGTGGCGCGCGCGCTGCACGCGGCGTCGGACCGGCGCGCCGGCCCGTTCGTCGCGGTCGACTGCGGCGCCCTGCCCGAGGGGCTGCTCGACAGCGAGCTGTTCGGCCACGTCAAGGGCGCGTTCACCGGCGCCGCCGCGCCGCGGGCCGGCCTGTTCGCGCGCGCCGAGCGCGGCACGATCTTCCTCGACGAGCTGGGCCGGATCCCGCCCAGCGTGCAGGCCCGGCTCTTGCGCGTGCTCGAGGAGCGCGTCGTGCGTCCGCTGGGCGGCGATCGCGAGCGCGCGATCGACGTGCGGGTGATCGCCGCGGCCCGCGACGACCTCGACGCCGAGGTGGCGGCCGGCCGGTTCCGCGCCGATCTGCTGTACCGGCTGGGCGTGGTGCGGGTGCGGCTGCCGCCGCTGCGCAGCCGGCGCGAGGACGTGCCGCTGCTGATCGCCGAGCTGCTGCGCGCCCGCGGCCTCGACGATCCGCAGCCGAGCGGGCCGGCGCTCGAGCGGCTCGCCGCCCACGGCTGGCCCGGCAACGTGCGCGAGCTGCGCAACGTCATCGATCGCGCGCTGGCGCTGACCCCGGGCGCGCGCCGCTTCGGCGAGCTGATCGTCCGGGTCGAGCCCGGCGCCGCGGTCGACGACGGCGCGGCCGGCGTGCGCAGCGACCTGCCGTTCGCCGACGCCAAGCAGCTGGTGCTGCACGAGTTCGAGCGGCGCTACCTGGCCGACGTGCTGGCCCGCGCCGACGGCAACATCACCGCGGCCGCGCGCCTCGCCGAGCTCGACCGCAAGCACCTGCGCACGCTGGCCCGGCGCCATGGCCTGCTGGCCGGCGACGACGGCGACGAGTGATCGACGCCAGGCGACGAACCTCCACCGCCCGCTGACACCGGCCCGGCGAAGATATCCAACGTTTTCAGCATGCTGGCGACTGGTACGACCAGTGCAATCCAGGCCCGGCATGCGCCCGCTCGTCTCGCTCGTCCTCGCCGCCACCCTCGCCTCCACCGGCTGTGCCACCACCGGCACCAACCGCAGCAGCGGCCCCGGCGTCGGCACCGGCGTGGCGATCGGCGTGGTCATCTCGGCGGTGGCGGTGGTCGGCCTCGCCGCGCTGGCCATCAGCAGCATCCCCGAGCCGACGCCGTTCGAGGTCGACTGGAGCTGCGAGACGGGCTGCGATTGATCGCCGGTCACCCCAGCACCCGCACCACCACCGCCGAGATGTTGTCGGTGCTGCCGGCCTGGTACGCGGCGGCCACCAGGGCGCGACAGGCCGCGGCCGCGGGCCGCGCCAGCGCGGCGGCGATGACCTGGTCGGCGAGCACCTCGGACAGCCCGTCGCTGCACAACAGGAACACGTCGCCCGGCGCCAGCGCGTCGACCCGCAGGTCGGGCTCGGCGTGGGGGGTGCCCAGCGCGCGCGTGATGACGTGGCGGTACGGGAACGCGGTGCGCTCGGCGGGCGCGGCGCCGGCGGCGACCAGCTCCTCCCACAGCGAGTGATCGACGGTGAGCCGCTCGAGCCGCCCGGCGCGCAACCGGTACGCGCGGCTGTCGCCGACGTGGCCGATCACCGCCAGCCGGCGGCGCGGATCGAGGCGGATCGCCACCACCGTCGAGCCCATCTGCGCGAGCGGGCCGACCTTGGCCGCGGCGATGCGCGCGGCGGCCAGCCGGGTCGCGACCGCCAGCTCGCTGGCCACCGGATCGAGCCGCGGATCGGCGCCGAACGGCCAGGTGACGTCGGCGTCGCCGGCGGTGCGGGCGACCAGCTCCTCGATCGCGCCAACCGCGACCTGGCTGGCGACCTCGCCGCCCTCGTAACCGCCCATGCCGTCGGCGACGACGAACAGTCCGAGATCCGGACGCGCACAGACGGCGTCCTCGTTGTGGGCGCGGCGACCGGTGGTCGAGAGGGCGAAGGCGTCGAGCTGCATGCCCGCCGGTAGTGCGCGCCCCGTGCCGCGGCGAAGTGCGCGCGCCGCCAGCGGCGCCTGGGGTGGCGTCGCCCCGCCCCGCTTCCGCCGCCCGCCCGCGCCGGGGTGCCGCCGCCCCGCCCGCTTCACCGTCGCCGACGCCAAGCACGGTTGACGCCGCCGGCCCGACCGTCGAACGTCGGGGCATGCGCCACCTCGCCCTCGTGTTGCTGGTCGCCGCTGCCTGCGGCGGCGGCGCCAAGCCCACCACCGCCACCACCACCGCGCCCGTCGCCGCCGAGACGCCGATGCCCGAGTACTGCCAGGAGTACGAGGCGTGCGCCGCCGAGGAGCCGCTGATGGAGCGCGAGGCGTCGAGCCTCGACGATCTGTCCCCCGCCGATCGCGCCGCGGTCGAGGCGGCGATCGACGCCGAGCTCGCGCGCTGCCACACCGTCTGGGACGGCCTCACGCCGCACCAGCGCGACTGGCTGGTCGCGTGCACCGGCTGCGGCGGCAGCTGCGACGTCTGGGACTGCATCGATCAGGCCGGCGCGATCGGCGAGGCCGACGCCTTCGAGTGCGGCATGGGCGAGGACGACAGCGGCGACGAGGACGACGGCGACGGCGACGACGGCGACGACGACGGCGACGAGGAGTAGGCGCGCTACGTCGGCAACGGCTCGCACGCGACCCGCCACATGAGCGGGATCCCGTCGAGCCCCACGGCCATGCCGGTGATGCCGCCGACGATCGCGCCGAGCGTGTCGCGGTCGCCGTCGACGCTGGTGACGGTCCACAGCGCGTCGTCGTAGCGATCGGCGCAATGAGCCGCGACCCACAGCGCGAACGGCACGGTGTCGTGGGCCGCGACGTCGAGCCCCGAACCGAGCGCGTCAGCGACGTCGCGCGCCGGCGTCGCCGCGGGCAGCCCCCGCGCCTGCCCCAGCCGCGTCGCCACCACGCCGGGCGGCGTCACCGCGGTGACGGCCTGCAGCAGCGCCGCCCCGCGGACACCCGTCGCCACCAGCGCCGCCGCGGCCGCCACCGCCACCGCGCCGGCGACACCGTCGGGGTGGGCGTGCGTGACCAGCGCCGATCGCGCCGCGTCCGCGCACGCGCGCGCCAGGTCGCCGGCCCAGTAGGCGCCGATCGGCGCCGCGCGCATCGCCGCGCCGTTGCCGTACGAGCCCCGGCCGCGGAAGAGCGCGGCCGCCGCCGGCCGCCACGCCGCGCCGCCGGCGAGCCGCGCCAGGAGCTGCGTCGCGCCGAGGCCGTAGCCGCGATCGGGATCGGCCTGCCAGCGCCGCACGAACGCCGCGGCCAGCGCGTCGGCGTCGATCGTCGCGCGGGCCGCCAGCACCTCGACCACCGCCGCCGCCATCGCGGTGTCGTCGGTCCAGCGCCACGGCCGATGCATCGCCGGCAGCCGCCGCGCGATGCGCCGCGCGACCAACCGCGGCTCGCCCATGAGGGTCTCGCCGAACGAGTCGCCGACCGCGAGCCCGGTCAGCGCCAGGCGCGCCCGCGCGATCGCCGCCGCGTGATCGTGGGTCATGGCGCCTGCGACTGCAGGCCGTATGCCTGGCCGCGATACCGTCGCCCGCCGGCTGTCAGGCAACCGCCGATGCCAGATCGTCGAGCGATCAAGTCCGGCGTCGTCATCCTGGCACCGGCCGGCGCGCGGCGCCGGATTGCTTGGGTTCGACGGCAGCACCACGCGGCCTCCGCCGCCACCGTTGCGCGCGCCGGCGAGCGTGCCGTAGGCTCGGTCCGATGGCGCGCGCACGCTGGGTGCTGGTCGGAGTGGGCGTGGTGGCGTGCGGACGCGGTGGCGGCGCAGGCCGCCGACCGCCGTCGGGGGACGCGGTGATCGCCGACGCCGGCGTCGCGGCGGTGCTCCTCGACGCTCCCGCCGCGGTCGGCGTGGCGGCGCCCCCGGGCCCGTATCGCGGCCCCGACTGCCAGGCGGCATACGCGCCGCGCCCGGATCGCGACGCTGCGCCGATGTGCTTCGAGCCCGGCGGCTCGTTCGTCGTCGGCGCGCCACCCGGCGAGCTCAACGACGCCAGCCGCCCCCAGCGACGGGTGACGCTGTCGCCGTTCTTCATCGATCAGTTCGAGGTCACCCGCGCGCAGTTCGCCCGCTTCCTCAACGAGGCCCAGCACGCGCTCGGGTGCGACGAGCTCGGCATGGCCTTGTGCCCGGGCTCGAACCAGCCGCACCCGTGGACGCTCACGCTCCTTGTCGACGGGAGCGATGTGAGGCCATACGGCGAGGTGCCGCGCGGCACGCGAACCTTCGCCGTCCGCCCCGGCGAAGAACGCCTCCCGATGGCCGAGGTCAGCGCTGCGGCCGCCGATGCCTACTGCGCCTGGGTCGGCAAGGCGCTCCCCACCCAGGCGCAGTGGGAGTTCGCGGCGCGCGTCGAGCCGCTGACCGGCGCGCTGCGACGCTTCCCCTGGGGCGACCGCTTCGCCCGGCGGCTCGGCAACTGCGCGGAGGAGACGTGCCGCGACGGCGTCGAATACGCAGCACCGGTCGACGCGTTCCCGCGTGACTTCTCGGCGACGGGCGTCCGCGGCTTGTTCGGCAACGTCTCCGAGTGGGTGCGCGAGTGCGCCGCGCCGGCGATCCCGCCGTGCGGGGACTGCGTCGATCCGGTCGTCGACGCGCCGTGCGCGCCGCCCAGCAACGAGGACCTCGCCGACGCGCGGTCGGCGCCCCACGAAGGCGCGCCGCCGATGATCGAGTACAGCGAGCGGATCGCCGACGAGATCTACTCGGAGGACGGGCCCGAGCTGCGCTACGGGCGCACGACGCGAGGGGGGAGCTGGGTGAGCCGCGGGGCCGACAGCGCTCTCCGTAGTGCGTTCGCCTACTCCGCGTGGGTCGGGTGGGACGATTCGGGATTTCGCTGCGTCACGGCCCCCGGGCCGGCAGCGGCACGTACCCAGGGATCGTGAACTCGGCCCCCGCTGCCAGCGCGTGGCCGCGCCAGGTCGTCGCCTTTGCGTCGGTGATTTCGAGCACTCGCACGGTGAAGATCAGGAACGCCGTGACGTCGCTGGCGTCGACGAAGGTCGCGTTCGAGCGCGTCACCACACCACGAAACGGCCCGAAGTCGATCACCTCCCCTGTCCGTAGCTTGGCCTCGTAGCCGCTCGATTGCTCCACCAGCTGCGTGAGCATCGTGAGCGGCGTGTTGTCGTACAGGTAGATCTGCCGACCAGCTGGCGCCCCGGGCTTGAACGTGAAGTGCAGTGTACGCACCAGCCTGTCGACGTCGCCATCGACGATCTTCACAGCGACCGACATCGTGACCAGGAACTCGTCGGCGCTCATGCGCCGGCCGCTCACCGCGATCGCCCCGGGCCCGATCCGCCCCATCGGCCGCGGCCGAGCGGCGTTCCAGCGCTCGCCCTCGGCGCTGGCCTCGACCTTGTCGCCGACCACCTTGCACCAGCGCGCCGCCTGGGTGCTGGTGAGCATGACGTTGCCGTCGGCGTAGTACGTCGGCGTCAGGCCGTGCCCGCCGCCGACCTTCCGGCGCGAGGCGCCGGCTTGCTTGGGCTTCGGCGGCAGCACCACGCGGCCGCCGCCGCCGGCGACGCGCGGGCGGAAGCGGCGGCGACCTCCGCCAGCAGCGCCGCCGCCGCCGGTGGCGTCACCGCGCGCGCCAGTACCGCCGCCACCGCCACCACCACCACCACCACCACCGCCACCACCGCCGCCACCACCACCGCCACCGCCGTTGTCCGTCCTCGCCGCCTGACGCTTCGCGAGGAACTCGGCGACGGCGTGCGCGAGCGCGGCGATCACGCCGTCCTCGTCCATCATCGGCAGGCCGGGGCGCGCCGCGATCGCCGCCGCCAGCGCGGCGACCTCGGCGTCGGTCAGGTCATCGGGGACCAGCGCGTCGAGCGCGGCGACGATCGGCTGGGTCACGGTCGCCCCGGCGCCGTGCACCGCCGCCAGCAACCGGGCCGCCGCCGGGTGCTGCGCGATCAACGGCACGGGCGCGTCGGCGTCCGCGCCGGCGCTGTCGACCGCGACCGGCGTGCTGGCGGTCCCGACCGCGTCGCTCGGCTCGTCGGCGTAGCTAGCCTCCTCCCCGCTCGCCTGGCCCGCGCCTGGACCGCCTCCGCGCGCGACCGCTGCGGGCTCGTCGTCGCTCGGCGCCTCAAGGGCGTCAGGATCGGCGGCGTCCTCGCCGGCATCACCACCGCCGGCGCTGCCGGCACGCCCCACGCCGTCGCCGCCGCCGTCTTCGCCGCTCACCCCGCCGTCGGGCTCGCCGCCGCCGACCGCGTCGGCGTCACCGGTCGAGGTGCTGTTGCCGTCAGCGCTGGTGCCGTTGATCGTGCCAAGCCCGCTGCCACCGCCGCCCAGGTTCGGCCGCACCGAGCCGAGCACCGCAGCGACCGCGAACCGCCCGAGATCGAGCAGGTCGAGCACGAGCAACACCGCGTTGAGCGCCTTCATCGCGGTCGCGAGCGCCTTGAACGCCGTGGTCGCGATCACCCGCGCCGCCAGCTTGCCGCCCGCGGTCCGCATCCCGATCCGCATCGCCGAGAGTTCTCGCTCGAGGCGCTGCAATACCTTGGCAAACGCCGCCACGCGCGGCGGGATCGACCGCTGGAGTCGCGTGACCTTGCGGAGGTCAGCCTGGGCCCGCGCGAGCGTCCGCGCGCCGCGCGCGCCGAGCTTGCCCGCCCGCTTGATCACCAGCCTGAGCTCCTTGGCGCGCACCGCCGCCTTGCGCCCCTTGTCCACGATCGCCTCGGCGCGCTTGCCGACCCGGGCCAGGCGCTCCGCGGCCCGCATCATCGCGGCCAGCCGACGCACGTCGTCCGGCGCGATCGCCAGCGCGACCTTGGCCACGATCTCCAGCTTCGCGCCGAGGCGCTTGGCGTCGTCGCCCATCAGCCACTGCGTGACGTCGCCGGTCATCGTGAGGGTGATCGCGCCGAGGTTCACCGACGGCAGCCCATTCTCGAGACGGAGCTGGCCGAGGTCACCGCCGACCGCGACCTTCACGCCTGGAAGCAGGCCGTCGAGCGAGGCGCCCGGCTTGATCGCTGACAGCGTCAGCCGCCCGAGCAGGTCCTGGGTCCGCTTGGCGCCGGCGCCGCTCGAGAACTCTTGATACCACTTGCGCTGGAGGCTGAGCGCCGTGAGCTTGCCCTGCACCGAGCCGTCCGTCGCCACCGGCGGCGTGCCCTTGGCCGACGCCGACAGGCCGTCGTGCCGCAGCTTGAGCTGCCCGGACACGGTGACGTCGTGGCCGCCGACCTTGAACTTGTAGGCCAGCTCGACGACCTGCTCGCGCGCGCGGCCACCGGTGGCTCCGAAGTCGGGCAGACCGAGCCCGGCGAACGCCTGGGTCAAGGTCCGCTTGCCCGGCGCCACCGCGGCCGGCGCCGCCACCTCGTCTTCGAGGTCCTCGTCGACCGCGTTCGCCGGCATCAGGTCCCACATCAGGCGTGCTCCCGCAGGCGATCCATGGCGCGGCTATCGACCGCCGCGACCGCCGGTTGCTCACGCGGCCACCATCCCAACGATCTCGGCAGCTTGGCTCGCCTGCGGCGAACGGTCTTCGGGGCGCTCCTGGGGTGGACATCGGGCCCGGCGGTCCGTACCTTGGCGGCGCGATGCCCGCGCGCCCCAGCATCATCGCGTTCGCCAAGGACTGGCACGAAGATCCGACGAGCAACCACCACGTGCTGATCGAGCTGGCGAAGAGCCGGCCGGTCTTGTGGTTGAACTCGGTGGCGACCCGCACGCCCAAGCTCACCAGCGGGCGCGACCTGGGCAAGATCAAGCGCAAGCTCGGCGAGTTCGCCCGGGGGCCGGTGCAGGTGATGGACAACCTCTGGGTGTTCTCGCCGCTGGTCCTGCCGCTGCCGCACAACCCGTACGCGCAGCGCGTGAACCAGGCCATCCTGCGCGCGACGATCGGGGTGCTGCGCCGCCGGCTGGGGCTGGGCGAGTTCGACCTGTGGACGTTCCTGCCCAACACCGCTGACTACGTCGGCACGCTCGGCGAGCGGGCCAGCGTCTACTACTGCGTCGACGAGTGGTCGCTGTTCTCGTACCTCGACGAGCGCGCCACCAAGGCCGCCGAGGCCAAGCTGCTGGCCAAGGTCGACGCCTGCTTCGCGATCAACCACGCGCTGGCCGACGCCAAGCGCGCGCTCAAGCCGGCGACGTTCGTGTCGCCCCACGGCGTCGATCACGGGCTGTTCGCCCGCGCGCTCGACGACGCCACCGCGCTGCCCGAGGACGTGGCCCGGCTGCCGCGGCCGATCATCGGCTTCTACGGCACGCTGCAGGACTGGGTCGACTACGAGCTGATCGCCGCGCTGGCCAAGCGCCGCCCCGGCTGGTCGTTCGTGCTGCTGGGCCAGGCGCTGGCCGACGTCAGCGCGGTCGCGGGCCTGCCCAACGTGCACCTGCTCGGCCGCAAGCCGCACGCCGACCTGCCGGCCTACTGCAAGGCGTTCGACGTCGGCCTGATCCCGTACCGCATCGACCAGCGCATGACGTTCGTCAACCCGATCAAGCTGCGCGAGTACCTGTCGGCCGGCGTGCCGGTGGTGTCGACGTCGGTGCCCGAGGTGGTGCGCTACCAGCACCTGTGCGCGGTCGCCGACGGCGTCGAC
The DNA here is from genome assembly GCA_016707895.1 of Myxococcales bacterium. Lineage (GTDB taxonomy): Bacteria > Myxococcota_A > Polyangia > Haliangiales > Haliangiaceae > UBA2376. The sequence continues at coordinate 198,607 of JADJGV010000001.1, forward strand.
GCCACCGAGGCCGCGATCGTGGCCGCGCTCGCCGACGGTGGCCCGGGCCGGCGCCGCGCCCGCTCCGACGCGATGCGCACCGAGACCTGGGCCGCGCGGGTCGCCGAGGTGTCGCGCGTGGTCGACGAGATCGCCGCGAAGAAGAGGAGGACGTCATGAGCCAGGCCAAGTTCCGCGCCGGCATGATCGGCGCGGGCAACATCTGTGAGTTCCACGTGGCCGCGGTGCGCGCGCTGCCCGACGTCGAGCTGGTCGGTGTGGTCGATCTCGATCCGGCCCGGGCCGCGGCGTTCGCCGCGAAGCACCAGGTCACGGTCTACCCGTCGCTGGCGGCGCTGGTCGCCGCCGGCGCCAACGTCATCCACGTCCTCACGCCGCCCAGCTCGCACGGCGCGATCGCCAAGGCCGCGCTCGAGGCCGGCTGCCACGTGGTCCTCGAGAAGCCGGTCACCGAGGACCCGGCCGAGGGCCGCGCGCTGGTCGCGCTGGCCAAGGCCAAGGGCAAGACCATCACCGTCGATCACTCGCTGCTGTTCGACCCGCAGGTCGTGCGCGCGCTCGACGCGGTGCGCTCGGGCTCGCTCGGCCAGATCGTCTCGGTCGACATCCTGCGCGGCAGCGAGTACCCGCCGTACCAGGGCGGGCCGCTGCCGCCGCACTACCGCGACGCCGGCTACCCGTTCCGCGACATCGGCGTCCACTGCCTGTACCTGATCCGTGAGCTCCTCGGCCCGATCGAGGGCGTCGAGGCGACGTGGCGATCGCTGGGCGGCGATCCCAACCTCGCGTTCGACGAGTGGCGCGCGGTGGTGCGCTGCCAGCGCGGCCTCGGCGAGTTCCAGCTGTCGTGGAACGTCAAGCCGATGCAGAGCCAGATCATCATCCACGGCACCAAGGGCGTGCTGCGGGTCGATCTGTTCGCGATGTTCCAGGGCAAGCGCGCGTCGACGCCGCTGCCCAAGGCCGCCGAGCGCCTGATCAACGCGTTCACCGACTCGCTGCAGCCGCTGATCGACGTGCCGATCGGCGTCTACAAGTTCGTGACGAAGGAGGTGCAGAGCTACCAGGGCCTGCGCAACCTGATCGCCGACTTCTACCGCCGGCTGGCCGCCGGCGAGCCGCCGGCGGTGTCGCTCGAGGACGCGGTCGAGGTCGTCGCGTGGGTCGAGCAGGTCGCGCGCGCCGCCGACGCCGAGCACGCTGCGGCGCTGGCCCGGTTCCCGCTGTCCGCCAAGGTGCCGTTCCTGGTCACCGGCGCGTCGGGCGCGCTGGGCGGCGCGGTGCTGCGCCGGCTGGTCGCCGACGGCAAGCGGGTGCGGGCGATGGTGCGGCGGATCCCGGGCAACCCGATCGCCGGCGTCGAGTACGCGATCGGCAACCTCGGCGATCCGGCGGCGGTCGACCGCGCGGTCAAGGGCGCCGAGACCGTGATCCACGCCGGCGCCGCGATGAAGGGCGGCTGGCCCGAGCACCTCGGCGGCACCGTCGTCGGCACCCAGAACGTCATCGACGCCTGCAAGAAGCACGCGGTCACACAGCTGGTCCACATCTCGTCGATGTCGGTGATCGACTGGGCCGGCTCGGTCGGCAAGGGCGCGATCGACGAGTCGGCCGCGCTCGAGCCGCGCGCCGAGGAGCGCGGCGCCTACACCCGGGCCAAGCTCGAGGCCGAGCGGGCGGTCAGCGCCGCGGCGGCGGCCGGGCTGCCGTGCGTGATCCTGCGCCCGGGCCAGATCTTCGGCGGCGGCATCCCGCTGGTCAACGGCGCGGTGGCGCGCCGCGCCGGCGGCCGCTGGCTGATCCTCGGCGACGGCCAGCTCGAGCTGCCGCTGGTCTACATCGACGACGTCGTCGACGCGATCCTGGCCGCGGTCGGCAAGCGCCTGGTCAAGGGCGAGATCATCCAGCTGATCGACGGCGCCGCGCTGACGCAGAAGGACGTGCTCGAGCTGACCGGCGGCGGCAAGCCCATCACCGTGCCGCGGGCGGTGGTGTTCGGGCTCGGCAAGCTGTCGGAGCTGCCGCTGGGCGCGCTGGGCAAGCCGTCGCCGATCGCGCTGTACCGGCTGCGGTCGGCGCTGGCGCGGCTGTCGTGGGGCACCGGCAAGGCCGAGCAGCTGCTCGGCTGGAAGCCGCGGGTCGGCGTGCACGAGGGCATCCGCCGCGCGCAGGAGCGGCACTGATGCCGCCGGCCTACGCGGTCGAGCGCTGCGCGCCGGCGGCGGTGCGCGCCGATCTCGAGCGGCTGTGGGACGCCAACCTCACGCTCGAGAGCCACCCCGCCGACAAGTTCGGCTGGCTGTACGCCGAGGCGCCGGTGGTGCCGGCGACGGTGTTCGTGCTGCGCGCCGACGGCGCCGCGGTCGGCACCGCCGGGGTCGGCGTGCGCCGGTTCCAGCTCGGCGCCGACGTCGGCGAGGCCGGCCTCTTGGCCGATCTGGCGGTCGACAAGGCCCACCGCTCGGTGGGGCCCGCGCTGGCGCTGGTGCGCGCCGGCAAGGCGTTCGTCGACGAGGCGTTCGCGCTGGCCTACGGCTTCCCCAACAAGCTGGCCGAGGGCGTGTTCAAGCGCGCCGGCTACCAGCCGCTGGGCACGATCGGCCGCTACGCGATGCCGCTGCGCCACGCCGCGTTCGCGACCCGGCTCGACGAGCAGGCGCTGACCCGGGTGCCGGCGGCGGCGCGGCCGGCGCTGGTGCGGGCGGCGCACACGCCGGTGGTCGCGGCGATCGCCGGGCGCGCCGTCGACGCGGTCCAACTCGGGCGCGCCGCGCCGGCGATGCTGGCCGGGCTGCGCCGGCTGACGCTGGCGGCGATCCCGCAGCCGACCGCCGAGCTCGACGAGCTGTGGGCCGCCGCGCGCGGCGACTACGCGGTGGTGGCCGAGCGCACCCGGCGGTTCGTCGGCTGGCGGTTCTTGCCGCGGCCCGAGCGCCGGGTGTGGACCGCGCGGGCCCGGGCCGGCGGCGGGCTGCGGGCCTACGCGGTGGTCGATCTGATCGACGGCGTCGCCCACGTCCGCGATCTGTTCGGGCACAAGGACGACGTGATCGCGCTGATCGACTGCCTGCCGTTGACGCTGTACGCGGCCGGCGCCAGCTCGCTGTCGATGCGCTACCTGGGCGCCGGCTGGCTGACCGACGCGCTGGTCGCGCGCGGCCTGAGCCCGCGGGCGTCGACGCGGATGATCGCGGTGACCGCCGGCGCCGCCTGCCCGCCGGCGGCGCGCGCGCTGGTGACCGACGCGACCGCGTGGCACCTGACCGACTTCGACGAAGACGTCTGAGACCTTGAGAAGCCCGGGCCCGCTTCCGCGCGTCAGCGGCCGGTGACCCACCAGTCGCGCGCGCGATCGAGCGGCACGACGACGGCGCCGCGCTGCTCGCCGAGCCACGCCGCGTGGTCGACCGCGCTGGCGGCGGTGGCGTAGTCGGTCACGCCGACGATGTCGACGCCGATGATGCGCCCCTCGAACGTCGCGGTCTGGTCGTCGAGATCCCAGGCCGCCAGCGCGGGCGGCAACGGGGGCACGACCACCGCGGTCGCGGTGCCCGGCGCGATCACCCGGAGCGAGACCCCGCCGTGGATCGTCGACAGCGACAGCGTGACCAGCACGACGTCAGGGCGCCGCCCGCCGCCGCCTTGATAGCTCCAGGTGATCGTGCGCGTCGCGGCGGTCAGGCTGGGCAAGCCGATCCACGGCGGCGCGACGCTGCCGAGATCGATCGCGGTGCGCGGCCCGGTCGGCGCGCGGCGCCCGAACAGCCGGAGCTGCGCGCCGACGCCCTGCGCCACGAGCTCGAGCTGCGCCGCGACCGGCTCGGGCACCGCCGGCACCGCGAGCACCAGGCTGGCGCCCTCGATCGGCGCGGCCACGAAGTCGCGGTTCCACTCGACGTCGCCGTCGTCCTGCGTCAGCGCCACGCTCGCCGACACGACGCTCTCGGGGACGCTGGTCAGCACCACCGCGGTGGTCGTCATCGGCTGCCACGGCGGCAGCACCACGACCGCGTCGCCGCGGAGATCGACGTGCCGCCGGGCCGCGTACTGCCGCTGGCCTTCGGGATCGGTGCCGGTCGCGACGACGGTGCCGTCGCTGGCCCGGGCGCACGCGGCCTGCCGCCACCGCACCAGCTCGCCGCCGAAGCCACCGCCGCTGCCGCCGCAGCTGGCCGCCACCTGGGCCACGCCCACGTACGGCGCGACGTTGGCCTGGCGGTCCCCGAGGTCGGCGCCGCCGCGCGTCACCGGCAGCGGCGGCCCGTCGATCAGCGCGGCGCCGGGCGGCATGTCGACGATCACGGTCAGCTGGGGTTCGCCGAAATCGGCGCGCGCGATCGCGACGGTGGCGCCGGCGGGCATGACCGCGCTGGCCCGGCCGGCGACATCGGTGGGCACGACCACCGCCGGCCCAGCCGAGGGGACGAACGCGACGACGGCGTCGCCGACGGGAACGCCGGTGAACCGCGCACGGACGTCGACGGTGATCGGCGCGGTCGCCACGGCGTCGCTGACGCCGCGGGCGTCGCTGGCGATCGGCGGCGGCGCCACGTCGGCCCCGCAGCCGGCCGCGAGCGCGGCGACGATCAGCGCGCGCACCGACGGCGCCGCTCGCGCTTCCCGCGCCGCCCGAGGGCGAACCACACCGCCAGCACGACAGCGGTCATCGACACCGGCGCGCCTGGCGCGGCCTCGGCGCCACAGCACCCGCTGCGCGCCGAGCGCGGCGGCGCCAGGCCGGGGTTGGCCGCGTCGCCGCCGCCGCCGCTGCTGCCGCCGTCGACCGCGCCGCCCGGCCCCGGCCCCGCGTCGGCCCCCGCGTCGGGCGCCATCGCCGGCGCCGCGGCGTCGACCGCGACCACGCACGCCGCGTCGACCGCGAACACCCGCGGCCGACCCGCGATCGTCGTGCCGTCGCCGCTGGCGCCGACCGTCACCTTGCAGCCGTCGCCGTCGACGCTGGCCGCCACCACCACCGCGTCGGCGGTCGGTCCGTCGACCACCACGTGACGCGCGGCGCGCGGCCCGGCGTAGCTGAGCGCGTCGCCGCCGCCCACCACCACCGCGAAGCTCGGCCCGCTGACCACCGTGACGTCGCCGCTGGTCCGCGCGGTGAGCGCCGGCAGCGCCGCGCCCTTGGCCACCGCGTCGATCGCGTGGATCGCGGTCATCGTCGGGCCCGGCACCACCAGCCGCCACTGATCGACCGTGAACCGCGCCGCGGCGCAGTTGCCGCGGGTCCACTTGTCCTCGAAGCAGCTGCCGGCCGGCTGGCGCTCGGCGGCCGGCGCGCCGCCGCTGGCGGCCAACGTCTGGATCCGCACCTGGCTCTTGCCGACGGTCGCGACCGCCGCCTTGCCCTGGGCCGTGAGCTGGCCGGGCGTGCGAAACCGCAGGTGCAGCCCGCGCGCGCGATCGCCCGACGCCGCGCGATCGATCACGATCGCGGTGGCGTCGTGGTCGCCCCACGGCACGACGACCACGTCGCGCAGCGCCATCGGCACGTCGCTGGTCCGGTGCTGGAACTTGTACTGATCGGCGTAGTCGCAGCGGGTCGCGACGATGCCCGACGCGGTCTGCCGCGCCCACGCGTAGCCGGTGCGCTCGCTCCACCACGCCTGGCTGGGCAGGTAGTCGGGCGGCAGGTGCGCCGAGACCACCGTCGGCGCGTTCGAGGTCAAGGTCGCCAGCGAGCCGTACGGCGTCGGGTCGACGATCACGTCGTCGCCGCCGCGGGCCAGGACGAAGTTGCCGGCGTTGGGGTGCGAGTGATCGACGTCGATCGTGCTGTGGCACTGGCTGGCGAACCAGATGGCCCGCTTGTCCCACGCGCTGCGCGCGAAGAACGCGCCGGTGCCGCTGGCCAGGTACGAGGTCGGCCAGCTCGCGCGCGGCGGCGGCGTCGGCTTGGCGCCGCGGGCCTGGGCCAGCGCCGACCACAGCGGGAAGTCCCCGCCCGCCGGCAGCGCCGCGCGCTCGCTGGCGGCCCACGCCTGGTGCGACGGCGACGCGTCGCCGACCAGCACCGCGTCGTAGGTGTTGGAGTTGGGCGGCAGGTTGGGCGACTCGACCTGGGTGTCGCCGCCGGCGAAGATGCCGCCGCCCGGGGTCTGGGCGTGGATGGTGCGCGCCAAGAGCGCGTCGAGCCACGCGCGCACGCCCTCGACCTCGACGCCCTGCCCGGTCATCGCCCGCGCCGCGGCCGCGTACTCGACCACCGACAGCGGCCCGTACTGCCAGCCCTCGCCCCAGTCGCCGCCGTCGAGCACGCCGCCCGGCGCCATCGCCTTGGCCATGTCCTTGCCCCACAGCTCGTCGGCGACCAGCGACCACAGCGCGTCGCCGGCGGCGCCGGCCTCGCCGCGCTGCGCGATCGCGATGAACGTGACCGCGGCCAGGTAGCCGGCGTGGTAGTTGGTCGACGGGCTGCGCGCGCGGTAGCCGTTGGCGAGGTACCAGGTGGTCCACGCCGCCCAGCGCTGCTGGGTGCGGGCCCGCAGCGCCGGCGTCATCGCCGGGTGATCGTGGAGCCAGTCGTAGCTGATCGCGGTGTACACGCCGAGCGCGCGGATCGCGAAGCCGCTGTCGCGGTTGGCCGCGGTGTCGCCGCCCTTGCGGTCGCCCAGGCGATCGAGATCGTCGATCAGCGCGGTGTGGAACTTGATCGCGCGGCGGGCGTCGCCGTCGTCGTCGGTCGCGGCCCACGCCACCAGGCACGCCTGCAGGTAGCGCGCCCACTCGAGGCCCATGTAGCCGGCGTGGGTGTGGTTGCCGTCGTCCTTGTCGATGCCGCGGCACACGCCGATCGCGGCGGCGACCGCCGCGCCCTTCGCCTTCTGCTGGGCTTGCAGCGCGGCCCGGGTGGGCGCGTCGAGGAACAGGCGCGGGTGGGGCCCGGGCGCCTGGGCGGTCGCCCCACCGACGCCGACGACCGAACCCAGCACCACGACGAGCAACAGGATGAGCGTGCGCACGCCGCGAGGGTAGCGCGGAATCGCGCCCGCGGTGGCGGCGCCTACTGGACCTTGACCGGCGCGGTCAGCGCGCGCAGGTACGCGCGGCTGTCGGGCGTCTTGCGCCGGTAGCGATCGATCCGCACCCAGTACAGGACGCCGCGCTTGAGCTGCCAGCGCTCGTCGTCGTGGCGCAGATCGTGGCCGCCGTAGCTGAGCCGCTCGCCGGGCAAGGTCAGGTTGGCGATCGGCGGCGAGAACGAGTCGTCGCCGATCACCCAGCCGTCGCCGTCGGCGACCGCCGACTTGATCACGCCGAAGACGATCACTCCGCCGTCCTTGCCGCGCGACACCGGCTTCCAGCCCGAGGGCGGCGGCCCGCCGGTGAGCTGGTGGCCGGGCGGCAGCGGCGCCTCGGGCAGCGCCGTCGGCGCCGGGGTCGTGACCGCGGTCACCGACTCGGCCTGCCAGTACCAGCGCCGCTGGTTGTCGAGCGCCCACGCGCCGCGCACCGCGACCCGATCGCCCTCGGCCGGCGGCGTGCCGGCCAGCGCCACCCGCACCGCCAGCGCGCCGTTGCCCTCGGTCTCGTCGATCAGCCAGCGGATCACGCCGCGGGCGCCGGGCGCGATCGCGTCGCCGCCCATCCGCCCGACGATCACCGCGCCCTGCCCGCGCCGCGCCAGGTAGCGATCGCGATCGATCACCGCCTGCCACGCGGCGACGCTGCCGGGCGGCGTCGCGGTGGCGCCGTCGTCGTCGGGGCCGATCAGCGGCGCGGCGCCGCCGTCGGCGACCGCCGGGACGCCGCCGTCGCTGCCCCGGCCCAGCGGCTCGGTGCGCGCCGGCTGCTCCTCGTGCTTGGCGCCGCAGCCGACGGCGAGCAGCGCCGCCAGCGCCAGCGCGCGGGCCGCGCTCACGGCGCCCCCGGCAGATCGGCGGGCACGCCGCCGGTCAGCTCGAGCAGGCGGCGGTGCAGGCGGACGCCGGCGCCGTACGCGCGGGCGTCCTCGCGGCGGGCCGCGGTGCGCAGGATGCGGGTGCGCGCCGACGCCAGCAGCACCCGGCGGTTGGCGTCGTCGGCCGGCAGCACCTCGGCGGTGGCCAGCGCCAGGAGCGCCACCGCCGCCGGCTCGGCGCGATCGGCGGCGCGCCGGGCCCGCTCGAGGTGCGCCCGCGCGCTCGCGTCGTCGCCGCGCCCCGCCGCGACCCGCGCCAGGCTGGCGTGCAGCGCGGTGCGCCGGTGGTGATCGCCGGCGGCCAGCGCCGCGGCCAGCGCGTCGGTGGCGAGCTGCTCGGCGCGGCGGGCGTCGCCGGCGGCGCGGCGCTCGAGCAACCAGAACGCGTGAGCGCAGGCGACGTCGACCGCGATCGCCACCGGCAGCCCGGCCACCGCGATCGCCGCGAGCCGCGCGATCGCGCCGTCGAGATCGCCCAGCTCGGCCGCCGCGCCGGCGCGGCTCACCGCGGCCAGCGCCGCGGTCGGCGATCCGGGCGCCGCCGCCGCCAGCGCCGCGTCGGCGCACGACCGCGCCTCGGCCGGCGCGCCCAGCGCCAGGTGGATCGCCGCCAGCGTGCACGACTGCTCGGCCAGCTCGCTGGTGCGCCCCAGCTCGCGCGCCATCGCGCGGGCCTTGATGGTCTGGTGCAGCGCCGCCTCGAGATCGCCGGTGGCCGAGGCGGCGAAGGTCTGCGCGCGCATCGCGTCGAACTGCGCGGTGCGGTGGCGGAAGCTGCCGCGGGCGGCGCGCTCGGCGAAGCCGCGGGCCCGCGGCACGTCGCCCCGGCGCAGCGCGGCGTGGGCGCCCGCCGCCAAGAGGCGCGCCACCTCGCGATCGTCGTCGGCGCGCTCGGCCGACGCCAGCGCGGCGTCGATCTCGTCGAGCGCGGCCGCGACCCGGTCGCTGTCGGCGTGGTCACCCACCGGCGGCCGTTGGGCGATCACCCGGCCGCGAGGGCCCGGGCGGCGTTGAACGCGCGCGGGATGCCGAGCGGGGTGGCCTTGAGCTGCAGCACCAGGAAGTCGCCGTCGGTCGAGATCCCGGTGACGTTGACCACCGGGGTCAGCGTCTCGAGCACGCGGCGCACCTTCTCGTTCTGGCGCACCTTCGGGTTCTTCATCAGGTCGATGACCATGACGTCGTCCTGCGCCTCGACCAGCACGTCGGGCTTCTTGGGCGCGAACTTGAGCAGGTTGCCCGGCTTCGACAGGTCGAGCGCGCCGCTCTTGATCAGCGCCGCCACCGGCGTCGCAGCCTCGCCCAGCACCTTGAGATCGATGTTGGCCAGGCGGATCTTGACCTTCAGGTGCTCGGGGCCGACGTCGAGCTGCTCGACCTTGATCGACGCTGACGCGCGCACGGTCGTGCCCATCAGGTCGATCGTCGCGCCGACCGCGATCGCCGGCGGCCGCGCCAGCACGGTCACGTCCTGCGGCGCCTTCTTGCTGGGCGGCGTCGACGCGATGAACCAGCGCACGGCGTCGAGCGGCACGGCGATGCGCATCCCCAGCGCATGCCGGGCCATGTTGAACATGGCCGACGGGTTCTGGACCACGAATCGGCCGGCCGAACGGAGCGCAGCACGCAGGGGAAGAGCCATGGCCTGATCGTATAGCAGCGCGCCGCCCCGGCCGGCGACGACGACAGGGATTATCGACCGGCCGGCGCGATCGCGAAGCGGACCACGCGCAGCGGCTGGGCCAGGACCGCGCCGGCCGCCGGCGCGCCGTCGATCACGGTGGCGAACAGCTGCGGCGCGGCGTCGGGCATGGCGACCCGGGCCAGCGGCGCCCCGTCCGGGTCGAGGACGACGGCGTCGCCGGCGTCGGTGCCGACCGCCAGCGGCGCCCCGGCCAGCGCGGCCCGCGCGCCCACCACCGTCGGCCACAGCCCGGGCAGCGTGGCCGCCACCCGCGGGATCCCGCGCGCGTCGACCGCCAGCACCGCGCCGTCGTGCCCTTCGACCGGGCGCGTCACGACCGCGCGGTCGCCCCGGGGCTGCCACGGCCCGGCCACCACCCCGGCGCTGGTGGCGGCGCCGTCGTCCGCCACCAGGTACAGCCGGCCGTCGGTCAGCGCCACCGCCCAGCGGTCGCCGACCGCGAACACCGCCGCGACCGCGCCGTCGATCGCGGTCGCGGTCAACGGCAGCCAGGCGATCGCGCGTGACCGCACCACCAGCGCGCCGTGCTCGACGCTGGCGATCCGGGTGTCGGTGCCGCGGGTGGCCACCGCGATCCGCGCCAGGAAGCCGTCGCTGGTGCGCCAGCGCGCCAGCGACCACCCGCTGGCGGCGTCGACGACCTCGACCGCCGCGCCGGCGAGGATCACCACCACGCCGCCGCCGCCGAGGATGGCGTCGACGGTCGGCCCGCCCCACCGCCAGGCCGGCGCGCCGGTGTCGGCCGCGACCGCCCGCACCGCGCCGGCGCCGACCACCGGGCCGCGGGCCGCGCACGCGACCACCGGCCCGGCCGCGGCCAGCGCGATCGGCGTCCCGGGCGGGCAGCCGTCGGGGACCAGCCAGCGCCAGCGGTCCGCGTGCAGATCGTAGCTGGCCAGCCCGGCGCCGGTGGTGGCCGTCGGCCGATCGTCGAGCACCACCGCGTACAGCCGCTCGGCGTCGAAGGGATCGATCGCGACGGCGCCCACCGCCCACGCGCCGCCCGCGCGCTCGACGCCCGGCGGCGGCGGCTGCGCCGGCGGCAGATCGATCCGCGCCGCGGCCGGCGCCAGCGCGCGCGGCGGCGCCGCCAGCCCGATGGCCGGCGCGTCGGTCGGCACCGCCGGCCAGGTGAACCGCGTCGGCAGCTGCTGCTGCGACACCCGCGGCCAGCGCCACGGACCCGCGACGAAGCCGGCCGCGCCGGCGACGATCACCGGCTCGCCGGCGGGCGCGGCCAGCGCGAGGGCGCGGTCACCGTCGAGCAGCAGCGGATCGCCGTCGAGGTCGCGGGCCAGGCGGCGCGCGCCGCGGGCCGCGATCAGGTGGTCGACCGCGACCGGCACCAGCGCCTCGGCGGTCGCCAGGTCGCGGGTGCGGCGCTCGACGCCGGCGACGGTGGCCAGCTCGACCCGCGTCGGGTCGCGCGGATCGGGCCAGGCGTCGGCCGCGGCGCGCGGCCCGCCGACCAGCGCGCCGTCGACGCCGATCGCCCGCACCTCGCCGCCGCCCGCCACGACGATCGGCGCGGCGTCGCACGCCACCCGCTCGGGCCGCGGCGTCGCCACCGCCCACCGCACCGCCACCGCCGCGCCGCCGAGGTCCCAGCGCTGCAGCTGGCCGTCGCGCCACGCCAGCGCGAACCGCCCGTCGAGCTCGCACAGCGCGGCGACGTCGGTGGCCAGGCTGCCCGCCGGCAGCGCCGCCGGCGGCCCCAGCCGATCGTCGACCAGGAGCGCGACCCCGCCCGCGGTGGCGACCGCGGCCACCGCACCGCCAGCGGTGGCCACGCCGCGCAGCCAGCGGCCGTCGAGCCGCGCGACCTCGCGGCCGGTCGCGCGCTCGAGCGCGACGACGTGCTCGCCGGCGGCGGCGAACACCCGCGCCCCCAGCACCGCCACCGCCGGCAGCGCGGCCGAGCGGTTGCGCCAGCGGACCACGCCGGCGTCGACGTCGATCAGATCGATCGCCGGCCCGTCGGCGTCGCGGCCCGACAACGCGGCCTCGGCGGCGCCGTCGTCGGCGCCGACCAGCGCCACCATCGCCAGCGGCGTGGTCGGCCCGCCGGGCGCGGCGACGATCGGCGCGCTCGCGACCGGCGCGCGCGGCGCGCCGCCGCCCAGCCGCGTCACCACCGGCGGGACCGGCCAGCGCGAGGCCGCCGCCGGGTACACCACCGGCGCCGCGGGCGGCGGCGCGGCGTCCCGGCAACCGGCCAGCGCCAGCGCGATGACGAGCGCGCGCCGCACCGCGCCGATCAGACGCGCTCGATGATCGTCGCGATGCCCATGCCGCCGCCGATGCACAGCGTGGTCAGCGCGGTGGCCTTGCCGGTGCGCTCGAGCTCGTCGAGCGCGGTGCCCAGCAGGATCGCGCCGGTCGCGCCCAGCGGGTGGCCGAGCGCGATCGCGCCGCCGTTGACGTTGACCCGATCGCGCTCGATGCCGAGCGCGCGCATGGTCTGCAGCGGCACCACCGCGAACGCCTCGTTGATCTCCCACAGGTCGATGTCGGCGACGGTCATGCCGGCGCGCTTGAGCGCGCGGGCCGACGCCGGGGCCGGCGCGGTCAGCATGATCACCGGCTCGGCGCCGGCGGTGGCGGCGGCGCGGATCTTGGCCCGCGGCGTGAGCCCGGCGCGCTCGCCCCACTCCTTCGAGCCCATCAGCACGGTGGCGGCGCCGTCGACGATGCCGCTGGAGTTGCCGGCGGTGTGGACGTGCTCGATGGCCTTGGTGTCGGGGTAGACCTTCAGCGCGAGCGCGTCGACGGTCTCGCCGTTGGGCCCCATCGGCGTCGCGCCCATCACGCCGAACGCCGGCTGCAGGCTGCCCAGCGACGCCAGCGTGGTGTCGGGCCGCGGGTGCTCGTCGCGATCGAGCGCGGGCGTGCCGTCGAGGTTGGTCACCGTGAACAGCGAGCGATCGAAGCGCTTCTCCTCGATCGCCCGCGCCGCGCGCTGCTGGGTCTCGAGCGCGAAGCCGTCGACGTCGGCGCGGGTGAAGCCCTCGCGGGTGGCGATCAGATCGGCCGAGATGCCCTGCGGCACCATGAACAGGCGCTTGCGCAGGTGCTCGTTGAGGCCGTCGATCATCGCGCCGTCGGCGCCCATCGGCACCCGCGACATCGACTCGACGCCGCCGCCGATGCCGGCGTCGATGAACCCGGCGCCGATCTTGGCGGCGATCGAGTTGACCGCCTCGAGGCCCGAGCCGCAGAAGCGGTTGACGGTGAAGCCGGTGACGTCCTCGGGCCACTGCGCGGCGATCAGCGCGTTGCGCGCGATGCAGGCGCCCTGCTCCTTGACCTGGGTGACGCAGCCGATCGACAGGTCGTCGACCGAGCCCTTGTCGAGGTGCAGCCGGTCGGCCATGCGGTTCAGGGTCTGGGCCAGGAGCTCCTGCGGGTGGAGCTGCGACAGCCCGCCCTTGCCAGCCTTGCCGCGCCCGCGCGGGGTGCGAATCACGTCGTAGATGAACACGTCGGCCATGGGATCCTCCGAGGGCGCGGTCCCCGCCCGAGGTCGGGGCCGTCGCCAGTTTCTCGGACCTTGGCGCGGATCGTCGGCGACCGCAAGGCCCGCGGCCGCGGCCGGCGCGCTACCGCGCGACCGTCGGCGCGAACGGCACGTAGTAGCCGCGGGCGTACAGCACGGGCGCGCCGGCGAACCCGGCCGGCACGTCGAAGACGAAGCGGCGGCGCTGCCCGAGCGTGAACACCTCGGGCGCGCCATCGACGACGCAGGCCGCGCCGCAGGCCCGCGGCGCCACCCGCACGCCGCCGAAGTCGACGCTGAGCGCGTCGAGGTAGGTGGTCTCGGGCTTGGCCTCCTCGAGCACCACCACCAGCTCGCGCTGGCCGGCGGCGAGCACCGGCAGCGCCAGCGCGTCCTCGGCGGCGCGGTCGGGGCCAGCCAGGTTGCGCAGCGACTCACCGACGAAGCGCAGCCCGGCGCCGGTGTCGACCAGCACGTACGGGCACGCCGCGCACTGATCCAGATTGTAGACGCCGGTGGTGCGCTCGGCCTTGTCGATCACGCCGGGCCGGATCGTGTAGGTCAGCGCGGTCGACTGGCCGCAGTTGCCGGTGGTCGCGCGGATCGTGCCGTCGCCGGGGAGCTCGTCCGGGGTGGGCTCGCCGCCCAGGAACACGTCGCCGATCCACCGCAGCCCGCTGCCGTCGTGCTGGATGATGCCCCAGGTCAGGTCGTCCTCGTTGATCTCGGACTCGACCGCGATCACCGCCTGGCCGCCGAGCTCGACCACGCGCGCGCCGACCGCGTTGAAGGCCCACGGCGGCACCGTCAGCGACTGCCCGTTGAGCGTGACGACGTTGTCGGCGAAGCTGACCTGGTCAGCGCGGCCGTCGCCGTCGACGTCGCCGGGCACGTGGCCGGCGGCGCCGCCGCGGTTCGCCGGCGGCGCGGCGGGCTTGCCGCCGCAGGCGGCGATCACCAGGAGCGACAGCGGGGCGGCGAGCTTCATGGTGGAGCAACGCTACCATCGGCGGAGTTGTTCCGGCCGCGCCCGGGCCGGCTGCGCAAGTTCGGCGCAGCGCGGCCGCCGATCCGCTGGCACGGCGATCGCAACGTGTCGGCCCATGACGTCGTCACCTCGCCGCGGGGTCGCCGCGCTGCGGCGTGGCCGCCTGATCCACCGGGGGCGCGCGGCCGTCGCGGCCGCGGCCGCGCGGCGCGCCGCCCACCGCTCGCCGGTGCGTCGACGGCGGCGGCCCGCCCGATCTATCCGGCCTCGCGGGGGCGGGGGCGTCAACGGGCGTCTCGAGACCGGGCAGGGGGGCCCGGCGGTGGCGCCGGGGGGGCGCCGGGGGGGGGCCCCGGGCCGGGGGGGGGGCGGGGCGCCCGCCGCGCCGCGGGCGTGTGCGCCCGGCCCGCTTCACCCCAACCGCCGGCGCCCTGGCCGGTCGCGTCGTGACCATCGCCGGCACCCGCTGGCGCCGACTGCGGCCCGCTCGATCTCACGCCGCGATGACCGGCTCAGCGCCCATCGAGCTCGGCGTGCAGCGCGTACTCGCGCATCTTGGCGACGAACGTGCGCCGCGGCATGTGCAGCAGCTCGGCGGCCCGGGTCTGGACGCCGTCGGCGACGCGCAGCGCCTGCAGCATGCGCTTGCGCTCGAGCGCGCGCAGCTCGTCGGCGATCGGGCGGAAGCCGTCGGCGGTGCGCGGGCCGGCCGACGACACCTGGCGCGGCGGCGCCGCGGCCGGCGCCTCGGGCTCGCCGACCACCGCCGGCGGCAGGTGCCAGCGCTCGACCGCGTCGCCGTCGACCGCGGCCGCCGCGTAGTCCATCGCGTTCTTCAGCTCGCGGATGTTGCCGGGCCAGCGGTACGCGGCCAGCGCGTGCATCGCCGCCGGCGCCACCTCGACCGGCTCGCGGCCCAGGCGCGCGCACGCCGCGGCGACCAGCTCGCGCACCAGCAGCGGCAGCTCACGCGGGCGATCGCGCAGCGGCGGCAGCGTGACGGTGGCGCCCGACAACCGGTAGTACAGATCCTCGCGGAACCGGCCGGCCGCGGCCTCGGCGCGCAGGTCGCGGTTGGTCGCGGCCACCACCCGCACGTCGATCGGCCGGGCCTCGATCGCGCCGACCCGGGTGATGGCCTTGCCGTCGAGCACGCGCAGCAGCTTGGCTTGCACCGCCAGCGACAGCTCGCCGACCTCGTCGAGGAACACCGTGCCGCCGGCGGCCGCCTCGAACAGGCCGATCCGGGTGGCGATCGCGCCCGAGAACGCGCCGCGCTCGTGGCCGAACAGCTCGCTCTCGACCACGCCCTCGGCGATCGCGGCGCAGTTGATCGTGCGCAGCGGCCCGGTGCGGCGCGAGCCGTGGTGGACCGCGACCGCGGCGCTGTCCTTGCCGACGCCGGTCTCGCCGAGGATCAGCACCGGCAGGTCGCTGACCGCGAAGCGCTCGATCAACGCGAACGCGCGCACCATCGCCGGCTCGGCGATCACCACGGTCGCGTCACCCAGCGTGATCCGGCGGGCCAGCGCGTCGGCGGCGGCGGCCTGCTCGGGGGGCGCGGCGGCCGCGGCGGCGCGGGCCGCGGCCAGCAGCGTGGCGGCGCCGACGCCGTCGTCGGGGTACGCCGCCCAGCCGACCCGGGCGCCGCGGCCGCGCAGCGCGCCGACCACCGCGGCCAGCGCCGGCCCGCGCTCGTCGCTGGTCAGCTCGGGCAGCACCGCCAGCGCGCTGGTGGCGCCGTCGGTGCCGACGGTGTCGATCGAGCGGACCGCGGCGCGCAGCGCGGCCAGCGCGAGGTCGCGGGCCGCGGCGGTGGGCAGCCGCACCGCGACGATCGTCACCGCGCGCTGGTAGCGGGCGGCGCGATCGAGCTCGAGCGCCAGCCGCTGGTGCAACGCGGCGTCGTCGACGGTGCCGGGGCCGTCGACCTTGCGCTCGCCGCCGTGGAACACCAGCATCGTCGCGCACACCTGGATGACGTCGCCGGTGCGCAGCTCGCGCTCGCCGGTCAGCGGATCGCCGTTGACGGTGGTGCCGTTGTAGCTGCCGAGATCGGCGACGAACACCCGGCCGTCGTCGAGGCGCAGCTGGGCGTGCTTGCGCGACGCGCTGGGATCGCGCAGCACCACCTCGCACTCGGCGATGCGGCCGATCGTCACCGCGCCGGCCGGCGGCAGCGGGAAGCGCCAGGTGCTCTCGTCCTCGATCACCACCAGCGCGGGCGCCGCGGCGCCGGCGTCGCGCGGCGTGGCCTGGGTCGGATCGGGCAGCGTGTGATCGTGCACGGCGGCGATAGTAGCAACCCGCGGCGCGCGCGATCGCCGGAGTCGGTACGATGAGCGCGATGCCGGGGTGGACGCCGCCGACGGAGTTCGACGAGTTCCGGCTGCTGGCGCCGCTGGGCCGCGGCGGCATGAGCCAGGTGTTCACCGCCCAGGACGTGTTCCTCGACCGGCTGGTGGCGGTGAAGTTCCTGCTCACCGCCGCCGCCGACGGCGCCGCGCTCGAGCGCCTGCGCATCGAGGCCCGGGCCATCGCCCGGCTCCAGCACCCCAACGTCGTCGTCGTGCACCGCACCGGCGAGGCCGCCGGCTACCCGTACCTGGTCAGCGAGCTCCTGCGCGGCCAGACCCTCGCCGAGCTGCCCAAGCCGGTCCCCTGGCGGCGCGCGCTCGAGCTCGGCGTCGGGCTGGCCCGCGGGCTGGCCGCGGCCCACGCGCGCGGCGTGCTCCACCGCGACATCAAGTCGGCCAACGCGATGATCACCGAGGACGGCGCGATCAAGCTGCTCGACTTCGGCCTGGCCAAGCTGCGGCCCGACGTGGTGGCGCCGCCGCCGCCCGCGCCGGCGACCGCCGCGCCGGCCTCGCAGCTGGCCCGCGGCACGCCCGATCAGCGCGACGTCGCCACCCGCGCCGCCCGCCCCGCCGGCGATCCGCGGCTGGTGGCGACGCTGGCGGCGGCGGGCCCGCCGCGGGTCGACTTCGACGCCGGCGCCACCGAGGTGGTGGCGGTCGCGCCGGCCAGCGCCGGCGACGTCACCGAGGCCGGCGCGGTGATGGGCACGCCGGCGTACATGGCCCCCGAGCAGTGGCGGGGCGAGCCGGCGACGCCGGCGTCCGACGTCTACGCGCTGGGCGTCGTGCTCTACGAGCTGCTGGTCGGCCAGACCCCGCACCGCGGCGCGACGCTCGAGCAGCTGCGGCAGCGCACGCTCGACGAGCCGCCGCCCAGCGTGCGGGCCTTGGCCCCGGCCACGCCGCCGGCCGTCGTCGAGCTGGTCGATCGCTGCCGGGCCCGCGCGCCCGGCGATCGCTACGCCGACGGCGGCGCGCTGCGCGACGCGCTCGAGGCGCTGGTCGCGGTCAGCCGCACCGAGGCGCTGCCGGACGGCAACCCCTACCGCGGGCTGGCCGCGTTCGAGGCCGAGGACCGCGCGCTGTTCTTCGGCCGCGAGCCGGCGGTGCGCGAGCTGGTCGAGCGGCTGCGCCGCGAGCCGCTGGTGGTGGTGGCCGGCGACTCGGGCTCGGGCAAGTCGTCCCTGTGCAAGGCCGGCGTGCTGCCGGCGATCGCCGACGGCGCGCTCGGCGACGCGCGGCCGTGGCGGCTGGCCAGCCTGGTGCCGGGCGCGGCGCCGGCGGCGGCGCTGGTCGCGGCGCTGGCCCCGGCGATCGGGCGCCCCGAGGCCGAGCTGGCGACGCTCCTGGCCCGCGATCCCGCCGAGCTGGCGCGCGCGGTCCGCGCCGCCAGCGCCGACGGCCGGCCGCTGCTGCTGTTCGTCGATCAGCTCGAGGAGCTGGTGACGCTGGCGCCGCCCGACGAGGCGCGCGCGGTGGCCGCGGCGCTGGGTCACCTCGCGCTGCCGACGGCGACCGTGCGCACGCTGGCCACGGTGCGCTCGGACTTCCTGACCCGGGTCGCGGCGCTGGTCGGCCACGCCGAGCTCTTGACCCGCGCGATGCACCTGCTGTTGCCGCCCGGCCCCGACGAGCTGCGCGCCGCGATCGTCGGCCCGGCGGCGCGCAAGGGCGTCACCTGCGACGAGGCGCTGGTCGAGGCGCTGCTCGCCGGCGCCGCCCGCGCCGACGGCGCGCTGCCGCTGGTGCAGTTCGCGCTGACCGAGCTGTGGGCGGCCCGGCCGCCCGCCGACGCCACGCTGACCGCGACCGGGCTGGCCGCGATCGGCGGCGTGGGCGGCGCGCTGGCCCGCCACGCCGATCGGGTGATCGCCGGGCTGCTGCCGCGCCAGCGCGAGGCCGCGCGGCGCGTCGTGCTGGCGCTGGTCACCGCCGCCGGCACCCGGGCCCGCCGCCCCGGCGCGGCGCTGGCCACCGACGCCGACGCCCGGGTCGCGCTCGACGCGCTGGTGCGCGGCCGGCTGGTGATCGCGCGCGGCGGCGACGACGACGCCACCTACGAGCTGGCCCACGAGGCGCTGCTCGACGGCTGGCAGACGCTGCGCGGCTGGCACGAGCGCAGCCGCGACGATCGCGCGGCGCGCGAGCGGCTCGAGCGCGCCGCCGCCGACTGGGCGCGCCTGGGCCGGCCCGCCGACGGGCTGTGGCGCGCGCGCCAGCTGGCCGAGGTGGCGCGCCTCGAGCCGCCGCCGACCGGCCCCGACGCCGCGTTCGTGGCCGCGTCGCGGCGGGCGGCCCGGCGCGCGCGCTGGCGCTGGCGGATCGGCGTCGCCGCGCTGCCGACGATCGCGCTCGCGGTGTGGCTGGGCCTCCGCGCGGCCGAGCACGCGCGCCGCGATCGCGCGGTCGCCCGCCACCGCGCCGCCGCCGCCGCCGCGATCGCCACCGGCGACCGCACCGCGGCGGTGGCCGCCGCCCGCCGCGCCGACGCGTTCGCCGCCTTCGACGCCGGCGATCAGGACGCCGGCGAGCGCCGCTGGGCCGAGGCCCGGGCGCTGTCGATCGCCGCCCGCCGCGACCTCGCCGACGCCTCGCGCGCGCTCGAGGCCGCGCTGCTGCTCGATCCCGGCCGCGCCGCGGTCCGCCACCAGCTCGCCGAGCTCACCTACGATCGCCTGACCCAGGCCGAGGCCGATCACGATCAGCCGCACGTCGACGAGCTGCTGGCGCGGCTGCCGCTGTGGGACGACGCCGGCCGGGTCGCGGCGCGCTGGGCCGCGCCCGCGCTGGTGACGCTCGCGACCACGCCGGCGCCGGTGCCGGTCGCGCTCGAGCGCTACGTCGCCCGCGGCGGCCGGCTGCTCGCCGAGCCGGTGCCGCTGACCGCCGCGCTGCCGCTGGCCGCGCTGCCGCTGCCGCCCGGCTCGTACCGCTTCACCTTCGACGTCGCCGGCACGCCGATCCGCTACCCGGTGCACCTCGCGCGCGGCGAGCGCTTCACCGCCACCGTCGCGCTGCCCGATCCGGCGCGCATCCCGCCCGGCTTCGTCTACGTCCCGGCCGGGCGCTTCCGCCAGGGCTTCGCCGGCGACGACGGCCTGCGCAGCGCGTTCTTCGGCGCGCCGCCCGAGCACGCCGCGACCACCGCCGCCTACCTGATCGCGCGCCACGAGCTGACCTTCGCCGCCTGGCTCGAGTTCCTCGACGACCTCCCCGCCGCCGAGCGCGCCGCGCGCGCGCCGGGCAGCGCCGACGCCGACGCGCTGCACAGCCAGGGCGACGTGCGCCTCCGCCAGGCGCCCGACGGCGCGTGGCGGCTCGGCCTGCGGACGGTGCGGCTGCGCTTCGACCGCGGCCGCGGCGAGCCGCTGACCTTCCCCGAGCGCGCCAGCCACCAGCGCGTCGCGTGGGAGCGCACGCCGGTGACCGCGATCGCGGCGTCCGACGTCGAGGCCTACGCCGCGTGGCTCGATCGGACCGGGCGCGTGCCGGGCGCGCGCCCGTGCCGCGCCGACGAGTGGCTGCGCGCCGCCCGCGGCGCCGACGATCGGCTGTTCCCCGGCGGCGCGCAGCTGGCCGCCGGCGACGCCAACACCTACGAGACCCACCGCTCGGCGACCCTCGACGCCGCCGGCCCTGACGAGGTCGGCGCCCACCCGGCGTCGCGCAGCCCGTTCGATGTCGACGATCTGGTCGGCAACGTCTGGGAGCTGGTGCGCGGCCCCGGCGGCTACGAGATGCGCGGCGGCGCGTGGTTCTACCCGCAGTTCCTGGCCCAGGTCGTCAACCGCCAGGAGATCGAGCCCGGCCTGCGCGACCCGCTGCTCGGCGCCCGCGTCTGCGCGACGCCGTGAGCAGGACTTGCTCAGCGCGCGCCGCGACGTGAGCAACGTTGGCGCGCCGGCCCGGGCGAGCGCGGGCCCGCCGCCCCCGCGCCCCGCGCCGCGCCTGGCCTCGGGCTTGCGTAGGTGGACCCGCATGCGGCACCTCCTCTGGCTCACGGTCGCGCTCGGCGCGTGGCCCGCGCTCGCCCACGCCCAGGTCTCGTCGGCCAACCTCGACAACGGCATCGGCATGGGCAACGGCATCGGCATGGGCAACGGCATCGGCATGGGCAACGGCATCGGCATGGGCAACGGCCCGGGCAGCACCCAGGTGTTCCAGGGCACGACGCCGACCTCGGTCCGTCTCGAGGGCACCCGGTTCCGCCGGCTGTTGCCGGCCGGCTCGACCTTGCTCGACGCGTGCGCGACCAGCGGCTACACGCGCAACTGCGGCTGGGCCAGCGACGGGGTCGGCGCGTGCACGCCCGGCCAACCCGTCAGCGTGTCGGCCGGCAGCTGCCTGAGCGCGACGGTCGCCGGCGGCGCGATGGCCGCGCCCGACGGCAGCGCCAGCCCGACCTACACCACCCCGCCGGTGGTGCTGCGGGTGTGCGGCGGCGACGCCGCGTGCACGTACGCCGCCGCGCTGGCCACCGCCGCGTCATGCCCGGCCGGCGTCGGCCCGGGCGCGGTCGCGACCTTCACCTGCCCGACCAGCGGCACCTACAACGTCCTCGCCGGCGCGTCCACGCCCACCGCCGATCGGCTGGTGATCAACGCGGTCGCTTCGACCGGCACGTACCCGCGGCTGCTGACCGCCAGCGAGGTCCTCGGCCTGCGCCTCGTCGTGAGCACCACGCCGGGCGACACCACCGTCCAGCCCGGCGACGCCGACGCGCTCGAGCTGCGGTTCGCCAGCTACGTCGACGGCGTCGCCAGCGCCGCGTCGCTGACCGCGTGCGCCGGCGCCAACGGCCCCAGCGCGTACACCGCCGACTGCGGCTGGCGCGCCGCGCACGTCGTCGGCTGCGTCAAGGGCGTCGCGACCACCGTCGGCGTCGGCGTCAGCGGCCTGGGCACCGTGAGCGGCGCCGATCCGATGCTGCGGATCTGCAGCGGCGCCGCCGCGTGCCTGTGGAGCGGCGCGCTGGCCGGCAACGACAACTACGGCGCCAGCACCGGCGCGCGGGTGACCTTCACCTGCCCGGCCAGCGGCGTCGCGACCGTGATGACCGCGCGCAAGGCCAGCGGCTCGCTCCCGTCGAAGTTCACGATCACGCCCGAGGCCGCGATCACCGTCGCCGGCGCGCTGGTGCGCGAGCCGCACCTGGTGCAGGCGATCGATCCCGACATCGCGCTGTACCGCGCGGTGGTGGCGAGCGCGCCCGCCGGCACCACCGGCCTGCCCGCCGCCGGCGGCACGCTGTGCGACGCCGCGGGGACCGCCCACGGCTACCTCGGTTCGCTGACCACCGGCAGCTGGGGACCGCGCACGTTCGTGAGCCCGGTCCCGTACACCGACCTCGCCTACTACACCCGCAGCGACAGCCGCCTCACGCTCACCTGCGGCAACGGCGCGCTGCTCAAGTGCGATCGGATCTTCGACCCGTGGCGCTCGCCGCGCAGCGAGGACGAGCGCGGCGCGTGCGTGCGCATGGTCCGCGCCGACTACTGCGGCACCGGCGCGCCGCACACCGTCGACGGCGTCCCGATCGAGGTCGACTGGGACGCCTGGGATCCGGCGATGCTCACCGATCCCGACTTCGAGGCGGTGTGGACCCCGCGCGGCGCGCACTGCGTGGCGGCGAGCAAGGTGCTGGCGTTGATCGCGTCGGGCCGTCGCCCCGGGGCCACCAGCGTGAGCTGCCCGACCGTGCCGTTCGGCACCGGCGGCAGCTGGGCGCCGAACCCGCCGCCCGAGTGCTCGCCGTCGACGGCGCCGGCCAGCAACTGGCTGTGGAACCAGGTCTACTGAGCTCCTACGAGGGCGTGTCGCCACCCTCCCAAGCCCTCCCAAGACGCGAGACGCCGGGCGCGTCGACCGGTGGTCGTCCGAAAAGCGGACAAGCGCTGCGCCGGGGCCCCACCCACGACGCGCCCCGGCCGGCGTGAGCCGCGCCCGCTACCAGGCGCCGTCGAGCTGGTACAGCTCGCCGAGCCAGATCTCCGCGCGGTAGGCGACGCGGCCGTCGGGCAACACCGCCGGCTCGCCGAGGGTCTCGCCCGCTGGCAGATCGTGGAGCACGGTGGTGGCGCCGGTCGCGGGATCGAGGCGCTGGATCGCCGGGACCTCGGCGGTGACGATCGCCAGCGCGCCGTCGGGGAGCGCGCGCGCGAACATGATCGACTGCCGGCCGAGCGCGCCCACGCGGATCGGCGTCGGCCGCGCCGCGCCCGCCGCCAGCCACGCCAGGTCGTTGGGCGCGCGCCGGACCAGCAGGCGATCGCCGATCCGATCCTCGAGGCCCCAGCCGGCCAGCCGCTGGATCGGCGCGGCGTCGGGCGCGGCCTGGGACCACACCGTCGGCGCGCCGTCGACCAGCCGGGTGAAGGCCAGGCCGCCGTCGGCCAGCCACAGCGGCGCGCGATCGCTCGGCGAGTCGGTCCACCGCCGCGGCGCGCCGCCAGCGACCGGCGCGCTGTGGATGCCGGGGCTGGCGCCGCCCTGGGCCCAGGCCGCGGCGCGGCCGTCGGCGCTGAACGCCGGCCGCCCGAGCTCGCCGTCGACGCGGAGCAGCGCGCGCGCCGGCTCGGCGCCGGACCGCACCATCAGCCGCACGCCGCCGCCGGGGTCGCGCGCGACCCACGCCAGCCCGCCGCCCGGGATCCCGACCGGGCTGCGCGCCAGCCCGTCGTCGACCAGCACCTCGGGCGCGCCGCGGCCGACCGCGATCAGCGTGCCGTAGCTGTGGCAGTCCGAGTAGACCAGGCGCGCGCCGTCGGGCGACACGTCGAGCCCGCCCGACGTCCGCACGCCCGGCACCACCAGCCGATCGGCGCCGGTGGCGAGGTCGATCGCGCGCACGCCGCTCTCGGCGGCGTAGTACAGCGTGCGCCCGTCGCGCGCGAACACCGGATCGACGTTGTGCGGCTTCAACGCCGCGACGCACTCGACCCGCGCGGTCGCCACCGTCGCGACGCACAGCCGCGGCGCGCTCGCGCGATCGGCGACGACGAACGCCAGCCGCGCGCCGTCGCGCGACGCCGCCAGGTAGTCGGCCTGCGCGTCGACCGCCACCGCGCGCGCGTCGCCGGCGCCGTCGTGGCGGTGCACCCAGCCGGGATCGGCGTCGGTCAAGACGAACGTCGCGGCGTCGGTCGGCGCCACCGCGTAGCCGACCATCGGCTCGGAGATCCCGCCGGTCGCGCGCGACAGCGCCTTCACCCGCATGCGCTGATCGTCGCCGTCGGTGACGTACAGGATCTCGCCGGGGTGACGGCCGCGCGCCGGGTGCCAGTCCCAGGCGTCGCCCGGGCTGCGCGCCGCCAGCGCCGGCGCCTGCCCCGGCACGACGGTGTAGACGTCGACGTCGGCGCCGCGCATCAGCGTGAACGCCACGGTCGTGCCGTCGACGAACACCGGCTCGTTCGCGCACGCGCCCAGCGCGGTCAGCGCCACGCCGGGGCCGACCACCGCGCCGCCCGCGTCGATCGCAGCCAGCGCCGGCGCGTCGATCGCCGCTGGCGGCGTCGCCCGCGGGCGCACCACCCACGCCACGCCGGCCAGCGCCAGCGCGCCCGCGCCGATCATCGCCGCCGCCGCCGCCCGCGACGGGCGCTCCTCGGGCGGCGCCCCGGCGGGCGCCGCGAACGCCGCCTCCAGCGCGACCGCCAGCTGGTCGGCGTCGGCGAACCGCGCCCCCGGCTCGGCCGCCACCGCGCGATCGACCACCGCGACCACCGCCGGCGGCGCCGCGATCGCCGCGGTCGCCAGCGACGGCACCCGCGCCGCGGCCGCCGCCAGGCCGTCGGTCGGCACGTCGGCCAGCGGGTGGCGCCCGCCGAACAACTCCCACAGCACCAGCCCCAGCGAGAACACGTCGGAGGCCGCGGTCAGCCGCTCGCCGCGCCACGCCTCGGGCGCCATGTAGCGCGGCGTGCCCAGCCGACTGCCGGCGACGGTCAGCTCGCCGCTGTCGGTGGCCGGCGTCGGCGGCGCCGCGGCCGGCGCCGGCGCGAACGTGCGGGTCGCGTCGTGATCGATCGCCCGCGGCGCGCGCGGCCCGTCGGGCTCGGTCGGCTGATCGGCCAAGGACGGGGCGGCCGCGGCGGGCGCCGCGACCTCGCCGCTCGGCTCGGCCAGCTTGGCCAACCCGAAGTCGAGCAGCTTCACCGTGCCGTCCTTGCCGAGGATCGCGTTGCCCGGCTTGACGTCGCGGTGGAGGATGCCCTGGCGGTGCGCCGCGCCCAGCCCGCGCGCGAGCCCGAGGGCGATCGCCCGCGCCAGCGCCGGATCCAGCGGCCGCGGCAGCCGATCGAGCGGCGTGCCGTCGACGAACTCCGAGACCAGGTACGGCTCGCCGCCCTGCTCGCCGGCGCGGTACACCGCCACCACGTTGGGGTGGCTGAGGCGCGCGATCGCCCGCGCCTCGACCAGGAACCGTGCCCGCGCGCTGGGGTGATCGCGGTAGCCGTCGATCACCTTGATCGCCACCCGGCGATCGAGCACCGGGTCGTCGGCCAGGTACACCGCGCCCATGCCGCCGCGCCCGAGCACGCGCGTCACCCGGTAGTCGCCGATGATCTTCGGATCGCTGGGCATCGCCGAGCGCGGCCCCGCGACGCGCTCAGGCCAGATGGTACAGCATCACGTACACCGCGACGCCGGTCACCGAGACGTACAGCCAGATCGGGTACGCGACGCGCGCGATCTTCGGGTGGCGATCGAAGCGCCCCTTGAGGGCCAGCCACAGCGACCGCAGCACCAGCGGCAGCGCGACCGCCGCCATGATCGTGTGGGTGCCGAGCAGCACCAGGTAGAACGTCTTGGCGGCGCCGTGGCCCGGGTAGCGGTGCGCGCCGGTGGTCGCGAACCGCACCAGGTAGCTCGCCAGGAACACCGCCGAGCAGCTCACCGCCGCCAGCATCGCCTGGCGGTGGAACGCCAGCTTGCGCTGCTTGATCGCGACGCCGCCCGCGATCAAGAACACCGCCGACGAGCCGTTGAGCACCGCGTTGAGCGCGGGGTGCAGCCGCACCCACGGCCAGCCGGCGTTGACCAGCGCCGCCACCAGCGGCACCAGCGCCAGCCCGACCGCCAGCACCAGCCAGCCGAACGGCTGTCCGAAAAACGGACGCTCCGAGGCGGTGGTCGAGTCGCTCACAGCCGCCCGTCGATGACCATCGCCGTGTAGACGGTCGGCAGGTAGACGATCGACGCCAGGAACACCGCGCGCGCCCAGCGGGCGTCGCCGCGCCACAGGCCGCGGGCCGCCAGCGCCGCGAACGCCAGGCCGGCGGCGGTCGCCACCACCAGGTAGCCGCGGCCGCACACGCCGAGCGAGTAGAGCAAGAGGCTCGCCGCCAGCTGCACCAGCGAGTACATGACGATCTCGATGCGGGCCGCCGCGACGCCGCGGGCGCCGGGCACCGTCACCAGGCCGGCGCGGTTGTAGTCCTTCAGGCGGTACAGCGCGATCGCGTCGAAGTGCGGGATCTGCCAGAAGAACAGCACCGCGAACACCGCGAGGCCGCCGGCGTCGACGGCGCCGGTCACGCTGGTCCACCCCATCAGCGCCGGCATCGCGCCCGGCACCGCGCCCACCCACAGCGCCAGGTGCGAGCGCTGCTTCATCGGCGTGTAGACCAGCACGTACGAGACGAACGCGATCACCGCCAGCAGGCCGGTCAGCGGGCCGGCGGGGCCCAGGCCGAACGACAGGATCGGCACCGCGATCGCCGCCTGCGCCAGGCCGAACGCCAGCGCGAACTCGGGCGCCATGCGCTCGGCGGGCAGCGGGCGATCCTTGGTGCGCGCCATCCGCCGGTCGACGTCGCGCTCGAGGTACATGTTGAGCGTGTTGGCCGCGCCGACGATCAGCGCGGTGCCGATCAGCAGCACCAGCGCGTGGGTCAGCACGAACGGGCCCGGCGCCAGGCTCATGCCGCCCGCCGAGGTCAGCAGCGCCATGAACGCGATGTTGGGCTTGACCAGCGCGATCGTGTCGCGCGGCGTGACCGGGCGGGACGCGTAGGTCACGGGACCATGCCTCCAGCGCCGGTCGAGCCCGGCATCAACCGCCGGCCGCGGCCGGTGAGGATCGCCATGCCCAGCCAGGCGCCCCACAGCGCGGTCGCGCCGGCGAAGTGCGCGACGGCGACCGGCACCGCGCGCAGGGTCAGCACCGTATACACGCCCAGGGTCACCTGCGCCGCGGCGATCACCGGGGCCAGCACCGCGAGGCCGCGCAACGCCGGCCACGCCGCGGCGCGCCGGTAGACCTTCACGGCCGCGATCACCGTGACGATCGCGGTGAGGCAGCCGAAGCCGCGGTGGATCATGTGGATGCGCTGCACGAAGGCCGCCGGCCAGTAGCCGCCGAGGTTGCACGCCGGCATGTCGAGGCACGCCAGCGTCGCCTCGAAGTGGCGGACCAGCGCGCCCAGCGTGAGCTGCACGAACAGGACGGCGAGCGCGATCAGGATCCAGCGGCGGCCGTCGGCCAGCGCCGCGACCCGCGCCGCGTGCTGGTTGGCCTCCTCGGGCAGCGGGCCCACCGTCGCGCGCGTGAGGTACGCGATGTAGAGCAGCACGCCGAAGTAGGCCATGCCGTGGAGCAGGTGCGCCGTCGACACGTACCAGGGCAGGAGGAACGCGACGGTCACCATGCCGAGCACGCCCTGCACGCACACCATCACCAGGCTGAGCACCGCGAGCCGGCGCGCCGCCGGCCGCCGGCGCCACAGGCTGACCGTCAGCGCGATCTGCAGGAGACCGAGGATCCACCCGAACTGGCGGTGGCCGTGCTCGAACAGCACCCCGCCCTTCATCGTCGGGAACAGCTGCTCGTGGCAGCGCACGCTCCACTCGCAGGCCAGGCTCGACCCCGTGGCGTTGACGGTCCCCCCGATGATCAACATCAGGAAGGTCATCAGCGCGACCAGCTTGGACAGGCGGTGCTCGAGCATGGGACCGGCGTTGGATGCGCCGCGGACGCCACGGATACCACGCGGCGGGGACGATCGCGCGGCGATCTGCGCGCGCTGCGACAAATTGCCGCCGGACGGTCGCGCTCCCCGTGATTCTGTGGGGTTGTGATGCGGGATCTGGGGATGGAGTCGGAGTCGGAGCCGGAGCCGGAGCCGGAGCCGGAGTCGGAGGCCGAGGCGGCAGGCGCGCGACGCACTTCGCCGGTCGGGCGATTGCCGGCCCCGGGGCGCGGGCGGTAGAGTCTTCGGGCCGGTCGCCGGCGTTCGATGCAACCTCCTCCCTGGGTTGAGAACACCCAACTCGGCGCGTTGCGCGCGGACGACCTGACCCATCCGGACTACGTGTTCCGGTACGGGCGGTATTTCTTCCGCACGCTCGGCACCCACCTCGCCGCGGGCGGCATGGGCACCGTGTCGGAGATGGAGCGGCGGCTCGACAACACCGGCGACGTCGAGGCGGTGGTCGGCAAGACCTTCCAGGTCCAGTACCTCAACCAGCTGCGCTCGGATGAGGTCACGCGGCGCGACCACGCGATCAACCTCAACGCGGTCAGCCGCATCGCGCAGATGTCGCACCCCGGCCTGCTGCCGATCTACTGCGTCGCGCCGATCGCCGACAACTACCTGTTCATCACGCCGCGCATGGGCGTGACCCTGCTCGAGGCGATCTCGAAGCACAAGCTGACCGCGCGGCAGCGGACCCAGCTCTTGATGCAGGCGCTCGACGCGCTCGGCCACCTGCACGAGCACCGCATCCTGCACCGCGACTTCACGCTGCGGAACGTGCTGCTCGACGATCGCGCCGCGGTCGCGTACCTGTTCGACTTCGACCTGGCGCTGTCGCTCGACGACATCCACGGCGGGACCTACGCCACCCACTACCGCGGCCGGGTGTTCGGGTCGCCCGGCTACTCGGTGCCGCCCGAGACCGTCGACCCCGGCCTGGCCGAGCTGCCGGTGACGCCGGCGATGGACGTGTTCGCGGTGGGGGGAGCGCTGCACGCGCTGTTCACCGACGAGCTGCCCTACGGCAAGGCCGACGACATGTGGGGCCTCTTGATGCGGATCGCCGAGGGCGTGGTGATCGACGGCAAGAGCCGGGTCCACTACCCCGACACCGTGCCGCGGCCGCTGCGGCCGATCATCGAGCGCTGCCTCGAGCGCGACCCCGGCCAGCGCTACGCGCGGGTGGCGTCGATCATCGCCGACCTGCGCGCGGTGCTGCCCGACCTCGACGACCGCGCCGCCGACAGCCGGTTCTTCTTCTCGGCGACGATGGGCGCGCCGCAGGTCGATCGGCCGGCGCGGCTGCAGCAGGTGTTCAACCGGCGCCGCGACGAGACCATCAGCAAGGCCGAGATCGAGCTGGCCGACGCGTCGCTGTACACCTGGGGCTACGAGCTGCAGAAGAGCCTGGGCCGGGTGAAGGGCCACCCGATCTACGTCGCGACGCCGCGGCCCGATCTGCTCAGCGCCGGCAAGTTCCCCGACGCCAACACGTTCCCCAAGCTGGTGACGGTGATCGACCTGCACCAGCTCGCGGACCCGCGCGGGCTGGTCGACGCGTGGCAGCAGGTGTACCTGCCGACCTTGAAGAAGGTGCGGCGCGGCATGATGACCACGCTGCACAAGGTCATCCTCGACACCAACACCGGCTCGCTGCTGCTGTTCTCGGAGTTCATCGACGACCCGAAGTTCGGCGCGCAGCTGGCCGAGGTCGACCTGCACGTGGACGGCGCGCTGTCGCTGGGGTTCCTGATCACCCGGCAGGTCGCGCTCCTGCACGAGAACGGCATGGCCCACAACAACGTCCACCCGGGCGCGCTGTTGTTCAAGGCCGCCACCGAGACCCACATGGCGCAGCCGGCCATGATCGGCCTGGTCGAGCCGTCGCTGTCGTTCGAGGCCATGATCAACGACACCCGCGCCATCGCCTCGATGGTGCTGTCGTGGCTGCGCCCCGCCCGCATCTTGCAGCTCAACGCCCGCACCCGCCCGCACTTCGACGCCCTGCGCGGCCGCCTCACCCAGATCGCCACCGATCGCGCCGAGGAGCCGCGCATCGACGAGCTCCTCGCCGCCATCTCCGACGGCCTCGCCATGGTCGACTTCAACTTCTCCGTCCTCCGCGACTCCGGCGGCGACCTCGAGGAGTACGCCCAGCTCGTGCTGTCGCACCGCGCCTACCACGTCCTCTGGCCTGACCGGGGGTGAGGTCACGAGAGGTGGCGCGCATGCCCTCCGACGCTCCCTGCCGGCGCCGATCGGCGGCAAGCGCGGCGGGCGCGGCGGGCGCGGCGACATGGCCTCGGGCCACGCCGCGACGGCGCGACGCAGGAGCGACGCGCGGGGGCAGCAGCTGGGTTCGTGCGGTCAGCGACGGCGGTCAGGCGATCGCGGCGATCGGGACGTTGGCGAAGCGGCGCAGCCAGTACGTGCCGGGCGGGAACGCGACCGGTCGCTTGGCCAGCCACAGCTGGCGCGCGGCGCGGTAGGCCGCGAGGAACGCGTGGTTCCGCCGCAGCGCCTCGACGCGTCGCCAGACGTCGCGCGCCGCGACCCGCGGCCGCAGCCGCCGCCGGGGCTCGCGCGCGCGCGGGCGGTCACGCCAGTCCTGGGCCAGCACCGCGCGCCGGCCCAGCACCCGCGCGCCGGTCTTCCGCCGCACCCGCGCGTAGTGCTCCTCGGCCGCGGTCACCAGCGCGGCGAGCTCGTCGCGCAGCTCGTCGCCGCGCTCCAGCTCCGGTGGCACCGTCAAGGTCAGCGTGACCTCCTTCGGCATCTCGCCGTCGGGGTCGAAGAAGACCGGCGGCCGCTTCACGCGGATCGGCTTGCGCTTGAGCAGCGCCTGCAGCCCGCTCACGCCCGGCCACTGGTGCACGCGCTCGACCAAGCCGTCCTTCACCGGGTTGATCGCCGTGTACACCAGCTTCGCCAGCACGTCGGCGCGGTCGAGCAGCTGCACCAGGCACGGCGGATCGCTCGACCAGAAGTTCTCCCACCGCTTGCGCAGCGCGTTGCCGGCCTTGGCCACCAGCTGGTGCAGCCGCGCGTAGAACTCGACGATGCGCCCGTGCCGGTCGTACAGGACGATGTGATGATGGTTCGACATCGTCGTCGGCAAGATCACGTCGATGCCGAACGCCTGCGCCGCCTCGGCGAGGCAGTACAGGAACACCTGGTTCATCCGCCGCCCGGGCTTCAACAAGAAGCCGCGCTGCGTGCACGCCCGGGTCAACAGGTAGAACCGCCCCGGCAAGATCTCGCGCGCCACCGACACCGCCGCGAACCCAAGCAAGCCGCGGGCCACGCGCAACCCCGCAGATCCGCGTCACGCTGTCCGGGCGCCCGGCCACTCTCGTCCGGATCCCGGACAAATCCGGCCACTCCCGGACACGGACACACGCGCGCGCCTGCCCTCCGAGCCTGTCGATCTTTCGGTTGAGCTCCGGTCGACGCGTCGGGAGTTTCGCGTCCTGGGGGAGGCTCGTCGGGGACCTGGCCCCGACGAGGGGGCTGGGCGACCAGCCCGCTGAAGCTCAGGTGAAGATGATCTGCGCCCCCTCCGCCAGATCGTAGAAGTCCCCCGCGGTGATCACGTCCTTCACCTGCGGCACCAGCTCCTCCTTCTTGCGCTTGAACATCTGCATCGCCAGCTCGCAGCCGTACAGCTCGGCGCCGGCCTCCTCGAGGATCTGCAGCATCTCGCGCACGCTCGGCAGCGACAGCTCGGTCATCTGCTTGCGCATCATCCGCCCGGCCAGGCTCTCCATCCCGGGCAGCCCGGCCAGCATGGTCGGCATGCCCGACGCCGGGTTGCCCGCCAGGTTGACGTGCAGGTGATCGACCTTCTCCTCGGTGACCACGTCGAGGCCCCAGAAGGTGAAGAACACGAACGCGTCGATCCCCGACTGGCGCGCCGCGTTGGCCAGGATGAGCGCCGGGTAGCACTCGTCGAGGCCAGCCTTCGAGCAGATGATCGCGACCTTGCGATTGGCAGTCATGGTGGTGGCTCCTAGAGGCAACCGGCGGGCTTGGGCAGGCCGGCGATCTTGGCGATCGTCCGCCCCGGCGCGCGCGGGAACAGCACGTAGAGATCCTTGGTCGACACGCCGGCCACCTGGGTCAGCCGGCGGATGTTGGGCGAGCTCCCGGTCGCCGCGAAGTCGGCGCGCGCCGCGTCGAGCACCGCCCAGTGCGCGTCGGTCAGCCCCACCCGCTCGGCGTCGGCCAGCGCGGCCGCCAGGCCGCGGGTCCAGGCCGCCGCGTCGACCAGGTTGCCGTCGGCCGTGAACGCCACGCCGTCGATCACCGCCGCCACCTGGCCGGGCTTGGCCGGCACCGCGCACGCCGGCGCCGGCGGCGCGGCCTTCACCACCGGCGCCGCCGGCAGCGCCTTGGGCGGCGCGGCCCGCTCGGTGCCCAGCACCTTGCGCTGCCGCTTCGGCCCGAGGATCTCGGCCAGCTTCGCCTTCTTGTCGTCGGCGTGCTGCTGCTTGGCGGCCATCGCGTTGACCCCGTGGCCGACCCGGCGCAGCACCTCCATCATCACCGCCATGCCGCGCTGGACGTCGTCGTCCTTGGTCGCGCGCATCATCCCGAACAGCCCCATCGGCTTGGCGGTGTCGGCGTGCTGGATCGCCTCGCCGGCGTCGGCCGCCACCCGCATCACGTCGGGCTGGGTCAGCGTGCGCACGGTCTCGAGGATCGTCACCACCGCGTCGCCCAGCTGGCGCACGTCGGCGGCCGAGAAGCTGGCCAGGACCTTCTGGCCGACGCCGCCCAGCTCGCGCACGAACGCCAGCGTGCCGTCGCGCTCCATCGCGTCGAGCCGCCCCATCGCCGAGCCCATCATCGCCCGCATCACCGGCACCAGCTCGTCGTACAGGTCGTCCTGGCGGCCGCGCTCGGCGAGGCGCGCCACCTGCGCGGTCAGCGCGTCGAGGCGCGCCGCGATCGCCGCGAGGTCGGTCTTGGTTGGGTCGCTCATGGTCACGCCACCTGCTTGCCGGCCATGGTCATGCGGTGCTCGAGCGGCAGCTCGCGGCCCGCGAGGAGCAGGTTCCAGTAGATCCACTTGAAGGCCAGCTTGCCCCAGTGGTTCACCTCGGACTCGCCGAGCAGCGTGAACGGGCCGATGCCGGGCAGCGGGAACTTCCCCGGCAGCGGCTCGGTCACGTAGTTGAAGTCGATCAGCATCGCCTTGCCGTGCCCGGTCTCGATGAAGCAGTTGGCGTGCCCGTCGAAGTCCGGCGCCAGCGGCCGCCCGCCGATCGCGCGCACGACGTTCTCGATCAACACGTCGGCCTGGAAGTGCGCCACCGCGCCGGCCTTGGAGCTCGGCAGATCGGTGGCGTCGCCCAGCACGAACACCCGATCGTGGTTGCGCGCGGCCAGCGTGTACTTGTCGGTCGGCACCCAGCCGCTGCCGTCGCCCATGCCCGAGGCCGCGATCGCCGCGGCGCCGGCGTGGGCCGGGATCGTCACCAGCAGGTCGTACGGCTCCTCGCGGCCGTCGTAGGCCTTGAGCACCTTGCGCGTGCCGTCGACCTCGGCGGTCGCGAAGTCGCCGACCACGCCGATGCCGCGCCGCGCCAGCATGCCGCCGAGGTGGGCCGACGCCACCGGCTTGGTGAACGCGCCCTCGAGCGGCGTCGCGTAGGTGATCTCGACCTTGTCGCGCATGCCGCGCTGCGTGAAGAACGCCTCGGCGAGGAACAAGAACTCGAGCGGCGCGACCGGGCACTTGATCGGCATCTCGACCACGTTCACCACCACCCGACCACCGGGGAACCGCTCGAGCGCCCCGCGCAGCCCGTCGGCGCCCTCGAGCGTGTAGAAGTCGAACGCGCTCTGCTGCCAGCCGGCGCCGGTGAGCCCCGGCGTCGCCTCGGGCACGATCCGGCTGCCGGTCGCGATGATCAAGAAGTCGTAGGGGATCGCCTCGCCGCCGACCAGCCGCACCTCTCGGGCGTCGGGCGCGATCCGATCGATCGGCGCCAGCCGCAGCTCGACCCGCGGATCGAGCGTGCGGTGGCGCGGCCGCACCAGCTCGTCGTCGCGGTACATCCCGAACGGGACGAACAACAGGCCCGGCTGGTACAGGTGCTCGTCGTCGCGATCGACCACGGTCACCCGCCACGCAGGGGACAGCACGCGGACCAGGCGGTTGGCCATCATCGTGCCGGCAGTGCCCGCTCCCAGGATCAAGATTCGCTGCATGGCTCCTCCTCGTGGCGTCGAGGTGCCCGGCGCTACTTCAAGCCGCGTGCCGGTCGAATCCGCGCGTCAGCGGCCCTCGACCACGCAAGCCTGCGCGGCAGCCCGCCGCGGCGCGCAGGCTCTGCGCACCCGGGGCGACCTCAGCGCTTGCCGAGCTTGACCAGCGCCGCGGGCGCCGCGATCGCCGTCACCCGCTGCACCTGCTCGTGGTTGCAGTCGGAGGTGGGATCGGCGGTCACCTGGGCCCGCAGCGCCCGGTTGTGCGCCATCAGCGCCTCGATCGCCGCCGCCGGGAACTCGTGGGCCACCATCGCCTGCCGCCACAGCTCGAGCCGGCGATCGAAGTGACCGCCCAGGATCGGCACGTGCTTGTGGGCCTCGCGGATCGTCCGCCCGGCGTAGGCCACGCCGCCGCCCAGCATCCGCGCCGCCAGCTCCCACTCGCGCTCGATCAGCCGCGCGCGATCCTTGCCCGCGAACAGGAACCCGATCATCGGATCGACGAACACCGCGGCGTAGAAGTCGGTGACCATCGCGCGCAGGCGATCGGCGCCGACCTCGTCGAACAGCGTCACGCCACCGCTCCCGCGGCGGCCGCCGTCACCGTCACCGCCTGCCCGGCCAGCACCGCGGTGCCGGTCAGCTCGTCGACGCACGCCGGGTCGATCACGTCGTTCATGCTGACGCCGGCGTGGGCCGCCGCGACGGTCAGCCGCGCGCCGGCGCGGTGGTGGCCCCAGCCGTGCGGCAGGCTGACCACGCCCGGCATCAGGTCCGCGGTCAGCTCGACCGGCACCTCGACCGCGCCCACCGGCGACGCCAGCCGCGCCATCGCGCCGTCGGCCAGGCCGCGCGCGCGCGCGTCGTCGGGGTGCATCAACAGCGTGCAGCGCGGCTTGCCCTTCACCAACCGCAGGCTGTTGTGCATCCACGAGTTGTTGCTGCGCAGGTGGCGCCGGCCGATCAGGATCAGCGCGTCGGGGCCCGGCGCCTCGGCCAGCGCGCGATCGAGCCGCGCCAGCTCGCGCTGGTAGATCGCCGGCGCCAGCTGGATGCGGCGGTCGCGGTGGCGCAGCCGGCCCGGCAGCCGCGGCTCGAGCGGACCGAGATCGAGGCCGTGCGGCGCGGCCTTCACCTTGCCCAGCGACAGGCGGTGCGGCCCGGCCCGCAGCCCCAGCTCGAGGATGCGATCCGGCGGCAGCGCCCGCGCGGCCCGCGCCGCGAACCCGGCCAGCGGCGCCGGCAGGTGGACGCGCGCCGCCAGCTCGGCGGCGATCTCCCAGTCGTGGCGCTGATCGTCGCCGCGCGCGAACACCGCCGGCGAGTAGCGCGCCACGTTGCGCACGCCGAACATCGCCAGCGCGACGTCGTAGTCGCTGCGCTCGAGCGCCGAGGTCGGCGGCAGGATCACGTGCGCGTGCCGGGTGGTCTCGTTGAGGTGCGGATCGATCGACACCATGAACTCGAGCGTGGCCAGCGCCCGCTCGAGCCGCGGCCCGCCCGGCGTCGACAGCGCCGGGTTGCCGGCGCTGGTCACCAGCGCGCGCACCTGCCCCGGCCCCGGGGTCTCGATCTCGTCGACCAGCGTCACCGCCGGCAGCTCGCCGCCGAACTCGGGCAGCCCGCGCACCCGGCTGCGCCAGCGATCGAAGCCGCCGTCGAAGCCCAGCGTGCGCGCCAGCGGCAGCGCGTCGATCGCCGGCGTCGTGAACATCAGCCCGCCCGGCGTGTCGAGCGCGCCCAGCACGACGTTGACCGCGTAGCACAGCCA
The DNA here is from genome assembly GCA_016707895.1 of Myxococcales bacterium. Classification (GTDB taxonomy): domain Bacteria; phylum Myxococcota_A; class Polyangia; order Haliangiales; family Haliangiaceae; genus UBA2376. The sequence continues at coordinate 234,034 of JADJGV010000001.1, forward strand.
CGCCGCCAGCCCGCCGAACGCCTGCGTGCAGACGCCGAGCCGGCCGTACACCACCGGCCGCGCCGCGCCGGCCAGCGTCCGCGCCAGCGCGGCGACGTCGTCGGCCGCGACCCCGGTCAGCGCCGCGGTGCGCGCGGGTGGGTACGCCGCGGCGATCGCCGCGAGCGGGTCGAGCCCGTCGGTGAACCCGGCCAGCCGCCCGGGCCGGGCCAGGCCCTCGGCGAACAGCACGTGCAAGAGCGACAGCAAGAGCGCCGCGTCGCCGCCGGGGCGGATGAACAGGTGGCGGCTGGCCAGCTGCGCGGTCTCGGTGCGGCGGGGATCGATCACGATCACCTGGCCGCCGTTGGCCAGGATCGCCTTGAGCCGCCCGCGCACGTCGGGCGCGGTCATCAGGCTGCCGTTGGACGCCAGCGGGTTGGCGCCCAGCGCGACGAAGCAGTCGCTGCGATCGATGTCGGGCACCGGCATCAAGAACTGGTCGCCGAACATCTGCAGCGCCGCCAGCATGTGCGGCAGCTGATCGAGCGAGGTCGCCGAGTACGCGTTCTTGGTGCCGAGCCGCCGCAAGAACAGCTGGCCGTAGGTCATCAGCCCGAGGTTGTGGGCGGTGGGGTTGCCCTGGTAGACCGCGACCGCGTCGGGGCCGTGGGCCGCGCGCACCGCCTTGAGCCGGCTGGCCACGCGGTCGAACGCCTCGTCCCAGCCGACCTCGCGCCAGCTCGCGCCCTCGCGCACCAGCGGCCGCTTCAGCCGATCGGGATCGTGGTGCAGGTCGGCCAGCGCGGTGGCCTTGGGGCACAGGTAGCCGCGCGAGAACGGATCGGCGGCGTCGCCCCGCACCGCGGTCACCTGCGTCCCCTCCACGTCGATCGCGACGCCACAGGTAGCCTCGCACAAGGGACAGCTGCGATAATGCGTCACGGCCATGGTGTGCTCCGGCCGGCAGTGTAGCCCATGACGGTCTTGACGCTCGACGACGTCCACCGCCTGCACCCGTGGCCGGCGCGCCACGGCGCGGCGCCGTCGATCGAGTTCCTGTGGCAGTTCGAGCTGGCCGCGGCGCCGGCCGACGTGTGGCGCGCCACCGCCGACACCTCGCGGCTCAACCGCGCGCTCGGCACCGCCGAGATGCACTTCACGGAGCGCGACGGCCAGCGGTTCGGCGCGTCGACCAGCGGCGGCCGCGCCCACCGCTGGCTCGAGCCACCGTGGAGCTGGGTGGCCGGCGAGTGGCTCGAGTGCGTGCGGCTCTACGATCGCGGCTACCCGCGGGCGATGCACGCGATCCAGCGGGTCGATCCCCACGGCACCGGCACCCGCTACACCGCGTACTTCGGCTTCGTGCCGCGCGGCGCGCTGGGCCGGCTCGCGCTCAAGCTCGGCTTCGGCGGCCTCGAGCGCCCGTACCGCAAGGTCATGGCCGAGCTCGATCGCCAGCTCACCGCGCTGGCGCCGGCGCTGTTGCCGGTGGCCGCGCCGGCGCTGGCCCCGGCGACCCTGGCCCGCATCGCCAGCATCCGCGCCGAGCTCGCCGGCAAGGACCTCGAGCGCGCCGCGGTCGATCGGCTGTGCGACTTCGTCGCCACCGCCGACGATCTCGAGGTCGGCCGGATCCAGGTGCGCGAGCGCGCGCGGGCGTGGGGCCTCGACGAGGAGCGCCTGCTGGCGGTGTTCCTGCACGCCACCCGCGCCGGCCTGCTGGCGCTGTCGTGGGACGTGGTGTGCCCGCACTGCCGCGGCAGCGAGGGCGTGCCGGCGCTCGACGCGCTGCCGACCGCGGCCCGCTGCGAGACCTGCCAGCTCGACTTCGGCACCGATCGCGACAACGCCATCGAGATCACGTTCCGCGTCCACCGCTCGATCCGCGAGGTGCCCGAGCGCCACTTCTGCAGCGCCGAGCCGGCGCGCAAGGATCACATCCGGCTGCAGCGGGTGGTGGCGCCCGGCGAGGCCGCCGAGCTGGCGCCGACGCTGGCGCCGCGCCGCTACCGGGCCCGGGTCGAGGGCGAGGAGCGCTACGGCTACCTCGACGTCGGCGCCGACGGCGCCGCCGCGGTCGAGTGGCGGGCCAGCGCCGGCGCCGGCGCGCGCGCGGTGGCCGCCACCCCGCGGCTGCGCCTCGCCAACGATCGCGCCGCCGACGCGGTGTTCATCGTCGAGGAGGCCGCCTGGTCCGACGTCGCGCTGCGGCCGGGCCGGCTGCTGTCGTTCCAGGAGTTCCGCGATCTGTTCAGCGAGGAGTACCTCGGCACCGACGTGCAGCTCGCGATCGGCGAGCAGACCATCCTGTTCACCGACATGGTCGGCTCGACCAACCTCTACGCCACCCGCGGCGATCCCGGCGCGTTCGTCGAGGTCCGCCGCCACTTCGCGGTGCTGTTCGAGCTGGTGCGCGCGCACCGCGGCGCGGTGGTCAAGACCATCGGCGACGCGGTCATGGCCGCGTTCGGCGATCCGCTCGACGCGGTGGTGTGCAGCAAGGCGATCCACGATCGCTTCCCGCCCGGCTGCGCCGACTCGGTCGCGGTGCTGCGGATCTCGCTCAACACCGGGCCGTGCATCGCGGTCCGGCTCAACGCCAACATCGACTACTTCGGCAGCACGGTGAACGTCGCGGCCAAGCTGCAGGCGCTGGCCGAGGCCTGGCAGATCGCGATGAGCAAGGCCACCTACGAGGCCCCCGGCGTCGCCGCGTGGCTGCGCGATCAGGGCGCGGCGCTCGAGGACGACGCCTACGCCTCGCCGGCGCTGCCGGCCCCGGTCGCGGCGCGGCGCTGGACCGTCCACCGCGCCCCGGGCTGACCGCGGCGCTCACTCGCCGACGCGATCGAGCGCGCGCAGGAGCAGCAGCGCCTGCTGGCGCGCGTCCTCGCGATCGGCGTACCGCGCCGGCCACGCCGCGCACAGCCGATCGGTGATCGCCTCGACGTCGAGGTGGTCGGGCGGCGCCGCCCCCAGCGCCACCGCCAGCCGGGCCACCGCCGGGGACACCGGCAGCGGGCCGCCGCGGCGCACGCCCAGCTGCGCCAGCAGATCGTCGCGCTCGCCGACCAGCGCGTCGACCGCGTCCATCGCGCGCGCCTCGCCGCGGTTGCGCACGGTCCACGCCCAGGTGCCGCCGGCGACGATCGCCCGCGGGATCACCTCGACGTCGAGCACGTCGCCGGGCGCGGCCGGCAGCGGCGGCTCGAGCGGCAGCACGGTCTGCAGCCAGTGGGTCGGCGCCGCGTCGACCGCGGTGGTCAACGTCACGCCCGGCGCCAGCGTGGCGAGGAAGCTCACGGCGATCGCGGTGACCGGCCCGGCGCTCGCGATCGGCACCGCGGCGGTGAAGCGGGTCGGCGTCGGCGCGCTGGCGTCGTGATCGGCGCCGCACACCTCGGGCCCGAGCAGCTCGGCGGGCGCCAGCCGCGCGTAGCTGGGCCGATGGCGCAGGCGATCGGCCAGCGGCGCCAGATCGAGGCCGGCGACGTCGGCCACCGCCGCCAGCTCGCGCGCCAGGGCCGCCGGCCGCGCCGCCGCGAACACCAGCTGGTAGCTGGCGGGGATCGTCACCGCGTCGGGGCGGGCCCAGCGCCGGGCCAGCCGGTACAGCCGGTGGACGTCCTCGGCCGGCGCGAAGTGCCCGAGCAGCTCGGCCACGATCACCCGCGGCGCCTCGGGCAGGTCGTCGAGGCCCCTCGACGTCGGCGCGCACCGGCACCACGACGTCGGCCAGGCGGTTGTGGGCGATCAGCGCACGCGCCAGCGCGATCGCGCCGGTGCGCTCGACCGCGTAGACCCGGCGCGCGCCGGCCCGCGCCGCCAGCATCGCCAGCACGCCGCTGCCGGTGCCGAGGTCGACCACCACGTCGCCCGGGCGCACCGTCGCCGCGATCGCGCGCGCGTAGGCGTCGACCCGCACCCGGTCGAGCAGCATCGTCGCCTGCTCGGCGGGATCGACGTAGCCGAGCCAGAACGTCATCGCGGCGTCACCCGCGCGCCGCGGCGCTCACGGCACGCACATCCGCATCGCCCACAGCGACGTGGTCGCGCCGTCGACCTGCAGCCAGAACAAGAACGGGAACTCGCCGTGGGTGGCGACGTCGTGGGCCTTGAGCCCGGCCGCGGTGACCACCACGCCGGGGGTCAGCGCCGGCAGCGCCTGCGAGTCGGGGCCGAGCAGCGCCCGGCCCAGGCGATCGGCGCCGACCTGGAACGCGTACCAGACGCCGGCGCTGGTCGCGCCCAGCCGCGGCGTCGACGAGATGTTGTCGACGTCGTCGCCGAACACCTCGTGGTGCATCGGCAACATCGCGCCCGGCGGCCCGCCGGTGGCCCACACCCGGTTGTCCTCGCAGTTCCAGCCGGCCACCACCGAGGCGCCGCCCGGCGCGACCACCAGGCTGGCGTTGTGGCAGGTCATCGAGATCGCCTGGCGGGTGGCGTCGTTGGCGGTCAGCGCGCCGTCGGCCACCACCACGTCGCAGTTGCTGCCGTTGCCGGTGATCGCCGCGTAGCCGCCGCCCAGCGGCCGCACCGCCAGCGCCTCGGGCATCGCCGTGAACATCGGGTCGGGGCCGGCGACGAGGTTGCCGTCGAGATCGAGCGCGACCGCGTGCGAGTCGGCCGCGGTGCCGACCATCGCGACGAACCGGCCGCGCCCAGGGTCGCCGGCCAGGTAGTCGAAGCCGAACGCGCGGCGGCCGTCGATCCGCGTCGACGGGCCGCGGTCGTAGCCGGCGGCGTCGAGCGGCAAGAACTTCACGCCGTTGTTGGCGGCGTCGTCGACCGCCAGCAGCACCTGGTCGCCGACCGCGGCGATCGCGATCGGCCCCTCCTTGGTCGCGGCCACCGCGTCGCTCTGCGTGTTGGCGAGGTGCGGGCCGCTCGCGTCGACGCCCAGCGCCAGGCCGCTGGTGTGGGTCTGGCTGCCGCCGGTCTGCCACGCGGCGACGAAGCCGGTCGTGGTCGCGGCCACGTCGAGCGCGAAGGTCGACGCCGCCGCGCCGCCGGTGTCGCCGAGGTCGATCAGCTGCACCGGCTGATCGCACGCCATCAGCGCGCCCGGCGGCGGGCCGGCCTCGGCGCTGTCGCCCTGGGCGTCGACCGCGGCCGGGTCGTAGCCGATCCGCCCGCAGCCAGCGGCGGCGATCACGGCGACGAGCCAGCGCGTCCGCATCGCGCGCATCGTAGCGCAGCCGCCCGGCCCCGGGTACCGAACTCGCCGCGGCGGCGGCTCACCGCCGGGTCAGCACCAGCTGGTGGTCGGCCAGCGTGCGCTCGGCGAACGCGGCCTGCGAGAACGCCAGGTACAGGTGCCACGCGCGCACGAAGGCGGCGTCGAAGCCGAGCCGGGTGATCGTCGGCAGCGCCGCGTCGAAGCGCGCCCGCCACGCCGCCAGGGTCGGCGCGTAGTCGGGGCCGATGTCGTCGGCCGCGGTCAGCGTCAGGCCGGTGCCGGTGAGCGCCGCGCCGATCGCGCCCAGCGACGGGATCAGCGAGCCGGGGAAGATGTACGTCTGCATCCAGTCGACCGAGCGCCGGTAGGCCGCGAACCGCGCGTCGGGCATCGTGATCGACTGGATCGCCGCGCGGCCGCCCGGGCGCAGGCGCTCGCCGACGGTCGCGAAGTAGCGCGGCAGGTACTCGTAGCCGACCGCCTCCAGCATCTCGCACGACAGGATCGCGTCGTAGCGCCCGTCGACGTCGCGGTAGTCGCACAGGCGGAACGTCACGCGATCGGCCAGCCCCTCGGCCGCGGCGCGGGCGGTGGCGTAGGCGAGCTGCGCCGGCGACACGGTGATCGCGGTGACGTGGCAGCCGCGGGTGCGGGCCGCGTGCAGCGCCAGCGCGCCCCAGCCGCAGCCGATCTCCAGCACGCGATCGCCGGGGCCGATCCCGGCCAGCGCGCACAGCCGCTCGAGCTTGGCCGTCTGCGCGGCGGCCAGGTCGGCGGCGCCGTCGCGCCACAGCGCGCACGAGTACACCAGCTGCGCGTCGAGGAACGTCTGGTAGAACGCGTTGCCCAGGTCGTAGTGGGCGTAGATGTTGCGCGCCGAGCCGGCGCGATCGTTGGCGGCGCGCTGGTGGCGCCAACGGGTCGGCAGCTGGGCCAGCCAGGTCATCGGCGACTCGACGCCGCCGGCGCCGGTGGCGCGCAGGAACCACCCCAGCGCCGCCGGCAGATCGTCGGCGTCCCAGTCGCCGGCGGTGTAGCCCTCGCCGGCGCCCAGCTCGCCGCGCCACAGCATCCGGGCGAAGGCGCGATCGTCGTGGACCCGCAGCACCGCGGCGCGCTCGCCCTGGCCCAGCGCGACCCGCCGGCCGTCGGGCAACACCAGCTCGACCCGGCGATCGGCGGCCGCGCTGGCCAGCCGCGCCAGCACCACCCGGCGGGCCAGGCGCCCCAGCGGCTCGAGCGCGCGCGGGACCGGCGACGTCAGGGGGTGGACCGAGCGGCGCGCGAGCGAGGCCATGCCCGGAGTTTGATGCACGAGCGCCGCCGACGTTACAGCGCCGCCGGCCGATGATCCGGCCCCGGGCGGCGGAACGGCACCCGCCGCAGGTGGTTCCACACCGCCTCGCCGTAGATCAGCGCCACCACCTGCAGGCTCATCAGCGGGAACCGCACCGCCGCCGCCGCCAGCGCGCGATCGGTCAGCGGCACCCGGCCCCCGGCCAGGTGCGCGACGAACACCCGCTCGCCGTCGGGCCGATCGACGTCCATGTGCACCGCCAGCCGCGGCGCGTCGGGCGGCCCGGCCGCGAACTCGAACGCGTAGCGGGCGTCGCCGTGCAGGAACGGCGACACGAAGAACGCGCGCTCGACGACGAACCGGGCGCGGGCCGGGCCGGCGTCGACCCGCTGCGCCGGGCCGAGCAGGTAGCGGTGGCGGCCGCCGTAGGTGTTGCGCACGTCGGCGATCACCGACGCCAGCCGCCCATCGGCGTCGTAGCCGCAGAAGAAGCTGACCGGGTTGAAGACGTAGTTGGCGGTGCGCAGCTGCGTGACCAGCCGCGCCGTCGCCGGGCGCGGCAGCCCGGCCTCGGCCAGCCGCGCGTGGTACGCGGCGACCAGCCCGCGGCCGGCGTCGTCGTAGTCGCGATCGTGCAGCGACCACAGGTTGGCCCGGTTGTGGCCGAACAGCCGCAGCCCGCGGTGCAGCGCCGGCAGCTCGTCGAGATCGAGGTGCGCGGTGACGATCGGGTAGCGGAACGTGCGCTGGTGGCGATCGCGGCGCGCGTGGACCAGGTGCCCCTGGTACAGCGCCGAGTTCACGCGCCCTCGTCGGCCAGCAGCCGCGCCGCCGCCACCTGCCCCGAGCGCAGGCCGTCCTCGTGGAAGCCGAACCCGGTCCAGGCCCCGGCGAAGTAGGTGCGGACCACGCCCTGCAGCCGCGGCAGGCCGGCGTGGGCGTCGAGCGCGGCGAAGTCGAACTGCGGGTGCTCGAACGTCACCGCGTGGTGGACCGGCGCCAGCGGCCGGTCGGGGTTGAGCGTCACCAGGTACGGCGGCGCCGCCGGCAGGCCCTGCAGGCGGTTCATCCAGTAGGTGATCCGCGCCGGCCCCGCGCCGGCGACGTAGTTCCACGACGCCCACGCGTCCTTGGCCCGCGGCATGACCCCGACGTCGCCGTGCAGCACCGTCCGGTTTTCGGACGTCACCAGCGGGCCGAGCAGGCGGCGCTCGTCGGCGGTCGGCGCCGCCAGCAGCGCCAGCGCCCGCGGCGCCGAGGTCGCCAGCACCACCCGATCGCAGCGGTGCTCGGCGCCGTCGATCACCAGCGTCGCGCCGCGATCGTCGCGGTGGATCGCGGTCACGGCGGCGCGCGCGCGCACCGCGAACCCGCCGGCCGCGACCAGCGCCCGCACGTAGGTCGCGCTGCCGCCGATCACGGTCCGCCACGGGTGCGGCCGGGTCAGCCGCAGCATGCCGTGGTGGTGGAGGAACCGCAGGAAGGTCTCGGCCGGGAACCCGCCGCAGCGGTCGGGCGCCATCGACCACAACGACGCCGCCAGCGGCACCACGAACCGGTCGCGGACGTCGGCGGCGACGCCGCGCTCGTGCAGCCAGGCGTCGAGCGTCGCCCGCCGCGTGCGATCGCTGCCGAGATCGCGCCGGCCCACCGCCAGGAGCCGCGCCACCTCGGCCAGCATGCGCCAGTGCCGCGGCGAGCCCAGCCGCCGGCGCTGCGCAAACCAGCCGCGCGGCGACGCGCTCGACCACTCGAGCCGATCGTCGCCGTCGTCGACCGCCACCGAGAATGCCATCGGCGTCTCGCGCGACCGCACGCCGAGCTGATCGAGCAGCGCGGTGAAGCGCGGGTAGCTGGGCCGCGAGAACACGATGAAGCCGAGGTCGACCGGCGTGCCGTCGACCACCGCGGTGTGGACGTGGCCGCCGAGCTCGGGCGCGGCCTCGAACAGCGTCACGTCGGCGCGGCCGGCCAGCGCGCGCGCCGCCCCCAGGCCGGCGACGCCGGCACCGATGATCGCCACGCGCGGTCGGGTCACGGACCGGTTCGTAGCACCACGCCGCGCAAGCGCACGGGCGTGGGCGGCGCCAGATCGTGGCCGTCGCGGATCAGCGCGGCCAGCGTGAAGCCGGGCGTCGCGACCGCGCGGATCGCCTCGTCGGACAGCGCGACGTCGGCGGCCAGCGTGGCGCGGCCGCCCGCGGCCAGGCTGCCCAGGTACAGCACCCGGCCGTCGAGCTCCATGCTCGACGACGCCAGCACCACCCGCACGCCGTAGCCGCGCCCCGGGCCGACGTTGTCGATCGCCAGGGACACCCGCAGCCGGTTGCCGGCGGTCAGGCTGGCCGCCAGCGGCCCGGCCTCGTACTGCGCGAGCTTCTCCAGCGCCGCCAGCGGCGGCACCGTCGCGTCGAGCCCGCGCTCGGCGAAGAAGCCGGCCCGGGCCGCCGCCAGCGCCCCGGGATCGATCACCGTGTCGATCCGCACCGCCACGCCGGCCACCAGCAGATCGATCGCCAGATCGAGCGCCGGCAGCCGCGGCTCGAGGGCGTCGACGAAGTCGAACGGCGACACCGCGAACCCGCCGTCGGCGCCGACCGCGCCCTCGACGTGCAGCCCGCTCCACAGGAGCGTCGCCCGCTCGGCCACCACCGGCTCCTCGCCGCACGGCTGCGACGCGCCGGGGCGGCGCACCGCCTGCACGCCCACCGGGTTGCGTTCGACGCGGTTGCCGACCAGCGGCCCGATCACCAGCGGCACGCCGAGCCCGATCGCGCCGGCGCCGACGTAGGTCAAGGGCGAGCTGGCGCCGTCGTCCGACAGCATCCCGGTGGCCGCGCCGACGAAGCCCAGCCCGGTGGCGATCACGCCGACCACCAGCGTCGCCGGGTTGGGCGACACCTTGACCACGTCGAAGGTGGCCATGTCGGTGACGGTCTCGGTTGCGCACGCCAGCGGCGCGACGAACCGCAGCCGGCCGCGCTCGTCGAGCCGGGCGGTCGGCGGCAGCGCCCGGGGCGGCGCGGCGGTGCGCTCGACGCGGGTCTCGCCGGTGCGGGTGTCCTGGTAGGCGATCGACGCGTGGCAGGCGCCGAGCGCCACCAGCACCGGCAGGGTGCGCGGGTTCACCCGCGCCATCGTAAGGGCCTGGGAATGGGGAAGTCGATCGTTCTCGCGGCCGATCCATCCCCGCTGGCGGCGTTGCCGGCTCCGGTCCTCACGTCACGTCCAACGAGGACGCTCGGTTCCGGTCCTCGCCGGCGCCTTGCCATCGGGGCGCCTCGACCGCGATCATCGACCGCCTTCCCCGTTCCCAGGCCCTGACGCAGTAACGTGCGCGCATGGCGGCCCCACCCGCGCTCCCTGACCTCGCCACCCCCGTCGACATCCCCGCCGGCGATCGCGCCATCGCCGGCCGGCTGTGGACCGCGCCCGGCGCGCACACGATCTACGCGCTCGGCCACGGCGCCGGCGCCGGCATGCACCACCCGTTCATGATCGCGATCGCCGCCGCGCTGGCCGCGCGCGGCGTGACGACCTTGCGCTGGGAGATGCCGGCCATGACCGCCGGCAAGCGCCTGGCCGATCGCCCCGCGGTGGTGCGGCCGCTGGCGCGCGCCGCCTGCCTGCACGCCGCCACCCTGGCCCCGGGCCTGCGGCTGATCGCCGGCGGCAAGTCGATGGGCGGCCGGATGACGTCGGAGGCCCACGCCGCCGCGCCGATCCCGGGGCTGGCCGGGCTGGCGTTCCTCGGCTTCCCGCTGCACCCGGCCGGCGCGCCGGCGTCGACCCGCGGCGCGCACCTCGCGGGCATCGCCCTGCCGATGCTGTTCGTGTCCGGCACCCGCGACGCCCTCGCGGAGCCGGCGCTGCTCGACGCGCTGCTCGCGGCGCTGGGCCCGCGCGCGACCCGCTGTCCGATCCACGACGGCGACCACGGCCTCGAGGTGCCGCGCCGGCCCGCGCCCGACCGCCCGCGCACCGCCGATCCGATCGCCACCGCCGCCGAGGCGATCGCCGCCTGGGCCGACGCGCTCCCGGCCCCCGCCATTCCTTGACACCGCCGATCACGTGCGCAAATCATCGCCGCGTGTGGTCGAGCTACTCCCCGCGTCACGCCGCCTCGCTGCTCGGGCTGCCCGAGTCGACGGTGCGCGGGCTGGCGCGGGCCGGGGTGATCGCCGGCAGCGAGCTGCCGCTCAAGCTGTCGTTCCGCGACCTCGCCGCGCTGCGCACGATCAAGGGCCTGATCACCGGCGGGGTCCCGCTGGCCCGGGTGCGCCGCGAGCTGGTCGCGCTGCGCCGCCGCCTCGGTGACGGCGCCTCGATCGCCGAGCTGCCGCTCGAGGTGCGCGACGGCCACGTCGCGATCCGCGGCGAGGCGGCGCCGCTGGTCGGCCAGCTGTCGCTGCCGTTCGCCGCGCTGCCGGCCCCGCTCCCCAGCGGCGAGCTGCACGCGCTGCCGACCCGCCCGCTCGAGGTGCCCGAGCCGGCGCCGGCGCTGACCGGCGACGACTGGTTCGATCGGGCGATCGCGCTCGAGGAGCAGGACGGCGCCGCGGCGATCGACGCCTACCGCCGCGCGCTGCGGCTGCGCCCCGATCACATCGAGGCGTGGATCAACCTCGGCCGGCTGCACGCCGAAGCCGGCGCGTCGGCCGCCGCCGCCGAGTGCTTCGGCCACGCGCTGGCGCTCGATCCCACCGACGCCACCGCGCTGTACAACCTCGGCGTCGTCGCCCAGGACGACGGCCGCGAGGCCGACGCGATCGTCTACTACACCCGCGCGCTCGAGCTGGATCCGGCGCTGGCCGAGGCCCACTACAACCTCGCCACGCTGTTCGATCAGAGCGGCGACTCGCGCTCGGCGATCCGCCACATCAACGAGTACCGCAAGCTCACGCGGTGACGCGCGATCCGCGGCGCGGCGTCGAGCGCTGATCGCGGCGGCGCGGCGCCGGCGCGGCGACCGCCACGTCGGTTCGGTGAGCCGGCGTACGCGCGTGGCGTGCGGTGTGCGCGGCGTCGGCCCAACACAACAACATCGCAACAACCCGCGAGGCGTGCGGCGGTTACGGAGGTGCGAGAGGTGACCATGCCCATTCGTTCCTTGTTCCTCGGCATCGCGCTGTCGCTGGCGGCGGCGTGCAGCGACCCGGCCCCCGCGATCGACGCCGGCGTCGACGCCGCGATCGACGCGCCCGCCGTCGGCCCCACCCGCGTCGAGCTCGGCAGCGGCGGCCGCGTCAGCGGCGGCACGCTGACCGCCGACGTCCAGCTCGGCGTGCCCATCGCGCAACACCCGACCACCGGCGGCACCCTGACCGCCACCACCGCCACCCCGATCGCGCGCTGACGCGACCGCCACCCGCAGGAGCTCATCATGATCCGCGTCCGATCCATCCTCCTCCCCCTCGTCACCCTGGCCGCGCTCGCCGCGCCCGCCGCCGCGGTCCCCGAGCAGCTCGGCCTCACCGCCCGCGTCGTCGACGCCGGCGCGCCGATCACCGGCAACCACGTCGTCACCGTCCGCCTGCACACCGCCGCCAGCGGCGGCGCCGCGGTGTGGACCGAGAACCAGAACGTCGCCGCGACCGACGGCCTCGTCTACCTCACGCTCGGCGCGCAGACGCCGCTCACCGACGCGATCATCGACGGCGGCCCGCTGTGGGTCGAGCTGCAGGTCGACAGCACCGTGCTGGCCCCCCGGCTGGCGGTGACCAGCGCCGCCTACGCGATCCGCGCCGGCGTGGCCGAGGACAGCGAGCTGCTCGGCGGTCAGCCCGCCACCGCCTTCGCCGCGGCCAGCCACGCCCACGCCGGCCAGTACCTGCCGCTCGGCACCGCGCTCGCGTGCGCCGGCACCGACAAGGTCGCGAGCATCAACCCCACGACCGGCTCGGTCACCTGCGCGCCCGACAGCGGCGGCGCGTCGTACTCGGCGGGGCCCGGCCTCACCCAGGCCGGCACGGTGTTCAGCGTCGCGTTCGCCGGCTCGGGCGTCGGCGCCACCGCCGCCCGCAGCGATCACGCCCACGCCGGCACGTACATGCCGGTCGGGACCACGCTGGCCTGCCCGGCGGGGCAGTTCGAGACCGCCGACCTCGCGTCCGGCAACGTGCAATGCGCCGCCGAGGTCGGCGACATCGCCAGCGTCACCGCCGGCGCCGGGCTCACCGGCGGGACGACCAGCGGCGACGCCACCCTGGCGGTCGCGTTCGCCGGCACCGGCGGCGCCGCCACCGCCGCGCGCTCGGATCACGGCCACGGCGTCACGTCCTGCCCGAGCAGCTACGCCGCGTTCACCCGCACCGCCAACGGCGTCAGCACCGTGATCTGCCTGCGGGCGTTGTTCGGCGCCGCCGACTGGAACGCCGCATCGCGCAGCTGCCTGACCGACGCCGCCGCGCAGCTGTGCTCGTACCAGCAGATCATCCAGGTGCGCGGGCTCGCGCCGGCGTTCGGGCTGCAGAACGCGTTCTGGCTGGCCGACCGCATGGGCGACAACACCGCCTACGTCACCAACACCACCGGCCCCAGCGACGACTTCGACTCGGTCGGCACCGTCACCGACACCAAGGCCGGCTACTACTGCTGCCTCGAGCGCCGCTGGTGGTGATCACCCCGGCGCGGCCGGCGGCGGGCCGCGCGTCGCCGCGACCAGCGGCAGCCGCACCACCACCCCGAGCCCACCCAGGCGGCTGCGCGCGAAGCTGATCACGCCGCCGTGGCGCGCGACGATCGCGCGCACGATCGACAGCCCCAGGCCGTGGCCACCGCTGGCCCGATCGCGGGCGCGCTCGACGCGCAGCAGCCGCCGCCCCAGCTCGGCCAGGCGGTCCTCGGGCACGCCGGGGCCGGCGTCGTCGACCGTCAGCGTCAGGTGATCGCCGTCGCGCCGCGCCGCGACCTCGACGGCGGCGCCGCCCGCGTGGCGCGCCGCGTTGGTCACCAGGTTGGCGACGATCTGCTCGACGCGCGCCGGGTCGACCTCGGCGGTCAGCGCCGGCGCGGTCACCCGGACCGCCGCCAGCGCGGGCCCGCCCACCCGCAGGCCGTCGACCGCCGCCGTCACCAGCGCGCCCACGTCGCACGCCTCGAACTCCAGGCGCAGCGCCGGATCCTCCAGGGTCGCCAGCTCGCGCACGTCGCCGATCAGCCGCTCGAGGCGCGCGCACTCGCGATCGAGCAGCGCCAGCAGCCGCGCCTGATCGCCGGCGCCGCTCTGCACCGCCGCCGCGATGCCCATCAGCGTCGTCGTCGGCGTGGCCAGCTCGTGGGCGAGATCGGCGAACAGGCGCCGGCGCTCGCGATCGGCGCCGCGCACCTCGGCCAGCGTGCGCTCGAGCGCCTCGGCCATCGCGCGGAAGCCCTCGCGCAGCCCGAGGAAGTCGCGGCCGGCGGTGGCCGACGGCAGCTCCGCCGAGAAGTCGCCCGCCGCCAGCCGCTGGTACGCGGCGATCACCGGCGCGGTCAGCCGCCCGACCAGGAACCGGGTGATGGCGTAGACGACGGCCACCGGCACCGCGAGGATCGCCGCCAGCGCGGCGACCACGCGGCCGTCGTCGCCGACCCCGGTGAGCGCCGCGATCGCCAGCCCGACCGCCAGCTGGACCAGCGCCGCCAGCAGCGTGACCTTCACCGGCAGCGACCACCGCCCCCCGCGCGGCGCGGTCACGCCTCGCTCAGCCGGTAGCCGGCGCCGTGCACCGCGCGGATCGGCGCTGGGGTCAGGCCGGCGGCCTCGAGCTTGCGGCGCAGCCGGGTGACGTGGCAGTCGACGTTGCGCGCGTAGCCGTCGTTGCTGGTGCCGAACACGTCCTGCAGCAGCTGCCGCCGCGACAGCACCACGCCGGGCTGCCGGACGAACTGCACCAGCAGGGCGAACTCGGTCGGCGTCAGCGCGAGCGTCACGTCCCCGACCACCGCGCGGTGCGCGGCGGCGTCGACGGCGATCGCCTGCCAGCGGGCCACCGTCGCGCCGCGGCCGCCGAGCCGACGGGCCAGCGCCGCCAGCCGCGCCACCAGCACGCTCGGCGCGAACGGCTTGACCACGTAGTCGTCGGCGCCCGCGTCGAAGCCGACCACCAGGTCGGCGTCGGTGCCGCGCGCGGTGACCATGACGACGCCGGGGCTCGGCTGGTAGCGCGCTCGCAGCTCGCGGCACACCTCGACCCCGTCCTTGCCGGGCAGGTTCAGATCCAGCACGACCAGCTCGGGGCATCGCCGCGCGCACGCGGCCAGCGCCTGTTCGCCGTCGCCGACCGCCTCGACCTGGTAGCCTGCGGCCGCCAGGTGCACCGCCGTCACCTCGGCGAGCGCCGCGTCGTCCTCGACGAGGAGCAGCCGATCCATGCGCGCGTCACGGGCAGCCGGGCGCCGGGCGCCCGTGGCCCAGCTCGACCAGCGTGTGGAACCGGTTCCGCATCGACGCCGTCATGTCGCTGGTGGCCCCGCGCACCGCGGCGAGGTGCTCGATGAACTCGACCTCGGTGGCGCCGGCCTCGGCCGCGCGCATCATGATCGAGCCCTCGATCAGCGTGATGAAGTCCGAGCCGAACACCTTCTGGTAGCGGATGATCGCCAGCGCGGGCGCCTCGGGCGTGCCGGTGATCGTGCCGAAGCGCCACAGCTCGTCCCACGCCACCGTGATGATCTCGTCGACCTCGTAGTGGAACTTCCAGCCGTACTCGTACTGCGGCTCCACCCCGACCATCGCGCTGTGGCGCGTGGTCGCGCAGCTGTACATGTGCTCGGGATCCTTGGCCGCCGCCCACACCGCCCCAGGCGGCGCGAGGATCAGCCCGCGGCCGTGGACCACCTTGGGATCGCCGTCGGTGGCCACCGTCAAGAGCTCCTCGACCCCGGCCCCGGCCTGGGGCACCGGCGCGGTGTTGTCCTCGAGCGGCTCGAGCCCGTCGGGGAACACCGTCGTGATGTCGTCCTGGCAGGCGGCCAGCACGAGCACCATCGCCAGGGCGTGACGCATCGCCTCCACTATCGCGCCCCGGCGGCGGATAGGCAAGTTCGGGGTCCGACCAGCCGCCGCGGGACGGACTGTTGCCACATTCCACGCAATCGGTCACGGCGCGCGGCCGTTCGTGAGGTGACCGCGAGAGCTACCGCGGACGCACGACCGGTGCGACACTAGCGCTGGCATGCGCGAACCGCGCCGCGATGAAGCGACCGAGACCTTCGGTTCCTACGTGCTCTTCGAGTGCCTGGGACGAGGCGGCATGGCGACGGTGCACCGCGCGAAGCAGACCGGCATCGAGGGCTTCGAGCGCCCGGTGGCGCTCAAGCGGATGCTGCCGTGGCTCACCAGCGATCCCGAGTTCGTGAAGTCGTTCGTGCGCGAGGCCCGGCTGGCGGCGCAGCTGCGCCACACCAACATCGCGCAGACCTACGACCTGGGTAAGGTCGACGGCGTCTACTTCATCGCGATGGAGATGATCGCCGGGCGCGACCTGCGCGAGATCCTCCGCCAGGCCCACAACACCGTCGGGCCGGTGCCGGTGCCGATCGCGATCCACGTGCTGTTCCAGATGTGCGACGCGCTCGACTACGCGCACAACTTCCGCGACGAGCAGGGCCGCGCGCTGGGCCTGGTCCACCGCGACATCTCGCCGGCCAACGTGATCGTCGGCGAGGACGGCTGCGCCAAGCTGGTCGACTTCGGCGTCGCCAAGGGCTCGACCGCGACCCTGGCGACGATGAGCGGCATGCTCAAGGGCAAGTTCGCGTACATGGCGCCCGAGATGCTGCAGGGCCAGGTCGACGCGCGCTGCGATCTGTTCGCGGTCGGCGTCGTGGCGTGGGAGCTGCTCACCGCCAAGCCGCTGTTCGCCGGCGGCGACGACATGGAGATCCTGCAGCGGGTCACGACCTGGGATCCGCCGCCGCCGTCGTCGATCAACCCGATGGTGCCGCGCGAGCTCGACGCCTGGGTGCAGATGGCGCTCAACAAGAACGCCGCGCGCCGGTTCCAGTCGGCCGCGCAGATGCGCGCCGGCCTCGAGCTGGTGGCGCGGGTGCCGTCGATGCGCGCGACCGGGCCCGACGTCGCCGCGTGGGTCGCCTGGGCGTTCCAGCAGAAGAAGGGCCACGTCGCGCCGGCGCCGGCCCCGATCGCCGCCGGGCCGCCCGCGCCCGCCAGCCGCGGTGACAGCGTGGTCGTCACCGTCGAGCGGCCGCTGGCGCGCGGCGCGTCCGACAGCCGGCCCCCGACGGTCCGCGCCACGCCGCAGGCCGTGGGCCTGCCGCCGATGCCGCCGGGCCTGGGCGCCGCCCAGACGCTGCTGGTCGACGACGCCGCGGTGCTGGCCTCGGCGCCCGCGCCGGCCGCCGGCGATCGCAAGACCACCGCGATGTTCGGCTCGGGCCTGCCGCCGCGGCAGTCGAGCCCGAACCTCGCCGCGGTGCCGACGCCCGCGCCCCAGGTCCCCAGCGGCCCGGTGTCGACGCCGATGCCGCCGCAGCCCTCGAGCGCGGTGGCGATCCCGGCGTCGGCGATGGAGCGCACGCGCTCGCCCAGCGTGCCGCCGCCCGCGGGCGGCCCCCACGCCACGATGATCGGCGCGGTCGTGCCGATCCCGGTGGCGTCGCCGTCGGGGCGCTTCTCCGCCACCGCGCCGCCGCCGGCGATCGGTCCCTCGACGGTGCCGCCCCCCATGGTCACCCCGCGCGCGATGCCGGCGCAGCCGATGCACACGCCGCAGGCGGTGCCGGTGCCGAACTACACGCCGCAGGCCTACCCGGTCCAGCCCACGCCGCAGGCCATCGCCGCGCAGCCCGGCGCGCAGGCCCAGGCCCGCACGGTCAACTTCGACGGACCGGCCTGGTCCGCCGGCCCCGCGCCCCAGGCAGCCCCTGAGTACCAGCAGGCGGCCGCGACCTTCGCCCGCGGCACCGCCGAGCCCGGCGCCGCGCCGGCGCCCGCGCCGCTGCCCCGCCCGCCCAGCGGCCACGGCGCGCTGATCGCCGTGCTGGTGCTGGGCGCCGCCGCGGCGGTCGGCGGCTTCTTCCTGGTGCAACACTTCCTGTAGGCTGCGCCCATGCACGAGTCGCTCGCCGACGCGGTCATCGAGCTCGAGATCCGCATCGCCTACCAGGACCGCACCATCGCGGCGCTCGACGAGATCGTCCGCCAGCTGCACGCGCGGGTCGACACCCTCGAGGCCGCGCTGCGCGAGCTGCAGCAGTCGAGCGCAGCCGCCGCGCCGATCGGCCCCGCCAACGAGCCGCCCCCGCATTACTGACCCCCGTCCCGATCCGCGAGCCACGAAGCCCCACCGCACCACCATGAAGAAGCGCATCGCCCTCATCTCCACCGGCGGCACGATCGAGAAGACCTACGACGAGCTGTCGGGGTTGCTGCACAACCAGGTCTCGGTGCTCGACATCATGCTGGCCTCGCTCGAGCTGCGCGGGGTCGAGGTCCGCCGGGTCCAGCTGATGAACAAGGACAGCCTCGAGATGACGGCCGAGGACCACGCGCTGATCGCCGAGACCGCCGAGAGCATGGCCCGGGCCAGCGACGGCGTGGTCGTCGTCCACGGCACCGACCGCCTGCAACACTCGGGCGAGGCGCTGGTCGCGATGTTCGGCACGCCGCGCACGCCGGTGGTCTTCACCGGGGCGATGCGCCCGTACCAGCTGCGCTCGACCGACGCGCTGCAGAACCTCACCGAGGCGCTGCTCGCGGTGCAGCTGCTGCCGCCCGGGGTCTACGTCGCGATGCACAACCAGGTGCTGGCGTTCCCCGGCGTGGTCAAGGATCGCCAGGCCGGCACCTTCACCAAGGCCTGACCGCCGGCGATCGCTGATAGCTCCCGGTTATCAGGCCGAGCACGACCCGCCGGTTTCGCCGGCGCGGCCGCGCCGCTAGCTTGTGGTCATGCGCACCACCCGGAACGATCTCGTCGCGACCGCCCGCACCACCGTCATCGCCGCGCTGGCCCCGGCGCTGGCCACCGCCATCGACCTCGCGCTGGCCGCCAAGCAGGCCCACTGGAACGTCCGCGGCCGGCAGTTCGCGCCGCTGCACGCCCTGTTCGACCAGGTCGCGGCCGCCGCCGGCGCCTGGGCCGACGAGCTGGCCGAGCGGATCGTCCAGCTAGGCGGCGTCGCCGACGGCACGCTGGCCGCGGTCGCCGCGCACACCGCGCTGGCGCCCTACCCCGCCGGCGCCACCGCCGGCGACGATCTCGTCGCGGCGATCGCCGAGCGCCTGGCCGGGTTCGGCGCGCTGACCCGCGCCGCGATCGCCGCCACCGGCGAGGCCGGCGACGCGGTGACCTCGGATCTGTGCACCGAGCTGACCGCCGGCGCCGACAAGCAGCTGTGGATGGTCGAGGTCCACCTGTCATGACCGGGCTGTCGTGACGATGCGCGGCCCGGCGTGATATCTCCGGGACCATGAGCGATCCATCGATCCCGGTCGTCGACGTACGCGACTGGTTTGGCGACGACGAGGCCCGCGCCCGCTTCGTGCGCGGCGTCGGCGAGTCGCTGGCGGACATCGGCTTCTTCGCGCTGGCCAACCACGGCATCTCGCCCGAGGACACCCAGCGCGCCTACGCCACCGCGCGCGAGTTCTTCGCGCTGCCGCCGGCCACGAAGGCCGCGTACCACCGCGCCGGCGCCAAGGGCCAGCGCGGCTACACCGGGTTCGGCACCGAGCACGCCAAGGACGCCCAGGCCGCCGACCTCAAGGAGTTCTGGCAGGTCGGCCGGGTCGACGTCCCCGACGGCCACGAGGTCCACCAGCCGTTCGGGCCCAACCTGTGGCCCGACGCCGACGTGCCGGCGTTCCGTCCGGTCATGTCGGAGCTGTACCGCGGCCTCGATCGCCTGGGCGCGATGTGCCTCGAGGCCGCCGCGCTGTACCTCGGCGAGCCCGCCGACACCTTCGCGGCGATGGCCACCGACAGCGACACGATCGTCCGGGTGATCTACTACCCGCCGACGGTCGGCGCGCCGGTGGGCGCGGTGCGCTCGGCCGCCCACGAGGACATCAACCTGATCACGCTCTTGTCGGGCGCCACCGCCGACGGCCTCGAGCTGCTGCGCCGCGACGGCACCTGGATGCCGGTCCACGTGTCGTTCGATCACATCGTCGTCGACTCCGGCGACATGCTGCAGAACCTCACCAACGGCCTGTACAAGTCGACCACCCACCGGGTCGTCAACCCGGCCGACGCGTCGAGCGATCGCTACTCGATGCCGTGCTTCATCCACCCGCGCAAGTCGGTCGACCTCACGCCGATGCCGTCGGCGGTGGCCCGCACCGGCGGCGTCGCGCGCTACCCGAGCCTCGACGCCGGCAGCTACCTCATCCAGCGCCTCAAGGAGATCGGGCTGGGATGACTGGACTCCTTGGAAGGGCTTTCGCAAAGCCCCTTCCCCGTCGGGGGCATGCCCCGACGGCGCCCCAACCCGAAACGCGAGAGCCCTCTGCGCGGATGGGCATCGCGATCGACCGTGGACGATCGTCGCAGCCGGCGATGAACCGACCCAGGGGTGCTAGGTTCGCCCCATGCGCCGCGCGCTCGCCTGCCTGACGCTGCTCGCCGCGGCCAGCGCCGCCGCGCCGGCCCACGCCAACGGCCGCTTCCCGCGGTCGCAGAAGCTGGTGTTCCAGCCCGGCCATCCGCAGACCGCGCTGGCCGGCCTGACGTTCGGCGCGTTCATCACCAAGGACGACGGCGTCACGTGGCGCTGGATCTGCGAGGCCGCGGTCGGCTTCGAGGGCACCTTCGACCCCGACTACGAGCTGTCGGCGTCGGGCGCGATGTTCGCGACCACGCCCCACGGCCTGCGGATCAGCCGCGACGGCTGCGCCTGGACCCCGCCGGCCGGCGACGTCGGCACCACCCAGGTCACCTCGCTGGCGGTGGGCGGCGACGGCGCGCTCTACACCGGCACCTCGGACGTCGTCGCTGGCAGCGCGATCTACAAGAGCACTGACGACGGCGTCACGTTCGCGCCGACCACGCTGGTCGGCGCCGCCGGCGACTGGTGGAGCTCGATCGAGGTCGCGCCCAGCGCGCCCGCGCGGCTGCTCGTCACCGGCTACCGCCTGACCGGCGGCATGCCCCGCGCGCGCCTGCTGTTCCGCTCAGCCGACGGCGGCGCCACCTGGGACGAGCTGCCGACCGCTGCGCTGGTGGGCACCGACGCCGCCGATCTGCTGATCGCCGCGATCGATCCCGCCAACCCGGACGTCGTCTTCCTGCGCATCACCGCCACCGGACCGACGATCGGCGAGGCCCTCTACCGCACCACCGACTTCTGGACCGCCGCGCCTGGCGGCCCGACGTGGACCAAGGTGCTCGAGCAGCCCGACCGCATCGCCGCGGTGCTGGCCCGGGTCGGCGGCGAGGTGCTCGCGGCCACGCCGACCTTCGGCATGTTCCGCTCGACCGACGGCGGCCAGACCTTCACGCCGGTCCCCGACGTGCGCTTCGACACCCGGTGCCTGGTCGAGCGCCCCGGCGGCGACCTGTGGATGTGCACCAACAACGTCCCGCCCGACTCGGCCACGCTGCACCGCTCGACCGCCGGCGCCGCCGGGCCGTGGACGCCCGCGCTGGCGTTCGCCGACCTCACCGCCCCGGTGCGCTGCGCCGCCGGCACCGTCCAGCACGACACCTGCGAGGCGATGTGGTGCGGCCTCAAGGAGAACTTCGCGATCCGCTCCGACGAGATCAGCTGTGGCGGCGCGGTCGACGCCGGCGTCGATGCGGCCGGCGGTGGCGGCGGCGGCAAGGGCTGCTGCGCGACCAGCCCGCGGCCGGGCGCCGAGGTCGGCCTGCTCGCGCTGGGGCTGGCGTGGCGCCGCCGGCGTCAGCGCCCGGGCCGCGTCTCGAGGTAGGCCCGGCCGCGCTCCATCAGCGCGCGGAACCCGGCGGTGTCGCCGGCGCGCACCACCGAGCGCACCCGCTCGACCGCGTACAAGAGCGCCGACAGCGACTCGCTGCCGTAGTCGTTGAGGTGCTGGATCTCGAAGTACAGGTCGGGGTTCTCGGCCGCGACGTTGGCCGCCACCCGCAGCTGCGCGTCGAAGGTCGTCGACGACAGGGTCGCCAGGCGCGGCGCGGCCTCGCCGCTGTCGGCCAGCGCGGTGAAGAACGCGATGTTGAGCGCGTGCGACAGGCCGAGCACGTAGGCGATCAGCCGATCGTGGCTCTCGAGGTCCATGTCGACCAGCGTCGCCATCGTCGCCGCGAACAGGTCGCGCGCCACCGCCGTCGCCGCCGGATCGCCCACGTCGACGAAGATCACGTGGCGGCCGCTGAGCAGCTCGGTGTCGGGGCCGAACATCGGGTGGACCGAGGTCACGCGCCCGCCGGCCGCCGCCAGCGCCCGCAGCCCGGCGCGCAGCGGGCTCTTCAGCGAGCCGACGTCGAACACCACGCCGGCCGGCGGCCGCGCCGCCAGCTCGTGCAGGATCGCGCTGGTGATCGGCATCGGGGCGGCGACGATGATCACCTCGTGATCGAGCGTGAGCGTCCGCCAGTCGGCGACGCACGGGAAGCCCGGCACCTCGCCCGCCGGGTCGGCGACGTCGACCGCGTAGCCCTGGGCCGCCAGGAACCGCGCGAACCACCGGCCCATGCGCCCGGCGCCGCCGATCACCAGCACCCGCCGCCCGCCGCCGGTGCCGGTCGCCGCCACGCGATCGCGCTCCTGCGCGGTCAGCGACGCGCGGATCAACGTCAGCATCAGCTCCTCGCCGATCGCCGGCGCCAGCCCCAGCCCCGCCGCCGCGGTGCGCGCGCGCTCGATCACGTCGCGCTCCTGCCGGAAGTCGCGCACCGGCGTGCCGGCGGCCTGCTTGATGCGGCCGATCTGCTGCGCCAGCTCTTGCCGGCGCGCCACCGCCGCCAGCAGGTCGCGATCGATCGCCGCCAGCTCCGCGCGCAGCTCGTCGAGGGTCGTCATGGGCGCAGTCTACTCGCGGTCACGGCCGCGCGAACACCAGCGCGCCGGGCACCACCGCCAGCTCGGCCTCGAGCGCGGCGTCGACCCGGGTCAGCAGGTACCAGAGCCCCAGCGGGTTGGGGTGCAAGTGATCGAGGAACAGCAGCGTCGCCGCGGGCACCCGCTCGCCGGGGGCCAGCTCGACCTCGCCGTCGGCGAGCAGCGGCGCGGTCCACGCCGCCAGCGGCAGCACGATCGTGCGCGGCCGCGCCGCCGCCCACGCCCGGACCCGGGCGTTCAGCGCGACCAGCTCGTCGGGCGCCGGCACCGCGGCGGGCCCGAGCATCCGCGGATCGGCGCCGCGCATGTCGGCCAGGTCGCCGACCGCCAGCGGCGCGTCGATGCGATCCAGCAGCGCCAGGCCGCGCTCGAGCGACGCCATCCGCCCCGCCGCGTCGCCCGGCTGGTACGCGAACCAGAACAAGAAGTCGATCGCCACCACCACGCTGGGCGTGGCCGCCGCCGCCGCCGCCACCTGGGCCGCGCCGTTGCCGTCGGGATCCTGGAACATCCACAGATCGGCCGCGTCGGCGACCACCGCGCCGCCGGCCGCGGTGATCGCGGCGGCTACCCGCGGCGACGTGAACCCGGCCGACACGCTGGCGCCCACCACCGCCACCCGATCGACCGTCACCGCCGGTGGCGGCGCCGGCGCCGCGATCACCGCCGGGGCCGCGGGGGTCGGCGTGGGCGCCACCCGGGCCGGCGTCGTCGCCGCGCAGGCCGCGAGCGCCAGCGCCGGCAGCCAGCGGATCATATCGACAGCTCGTCGCCCAGCACCTCGAGCGGGAACATCGGCCGCCCATCGGCGACGCTCTCCAGCAGCGCCCGCAGATCGGCGCCGCGCAGCTGCAGCTTCGCGATCTCGTCCAGGGTCAGCCACGCCGCCTTGAGCGACTCGTCGTCGGCCACCGACTTGGGGGGCGTGTCGTCACGGGGCGTCGCGGCGAAGATCACCCGGACCCGCGACGTCGCCCCGTTGGCGGTGTGCTCGATCCGGTAGATGCCGTCCAGGCGGACCGGCACCTCGGTCTCCTCCAGCACCTCGCGGATGCAGGCCGCGGTCATCGTCTCACCCGGCTCGACCCGCCCACCCGGGATCGACCAGGTCGCGCCGTACTTCCGCTCCTGGGTCAGCAAGAACCGATGCCCCAGGCGCACCACCGCCAGCGCGAAGAACCAGGTCGGCGTGGGCGTGCGCGCCATCGCCGCATCGTGTATCGCACCCAGCGCCCCGCCGCCAGGGGCCGGGCAGGCCGATGGCTTGCCGGCCCCAGGCCGGCCGTGCGTCAATGCCCGGCATGGGAGCTGGGTCGCATCGCTTCGTTCGCCTGTGGATCGTAACGTCCGTCGGCCTCGTTGCCTGCCAATTCGATCGCCCGCCGGACGTCCGCGGCATCGATGCGCCACCGGAACAGGTCGCCCTAACGCTGACGATCGAGGGTGCCGGCGCGGGCACCGTCGCAGTAGCCCCAGGCGACTTCGCATGCGACACCGGGACGTGCTCCCGCACGTTCGCCGCGGGCACCGAAGTGACGCTGGCGGCGATGTCGGGCTCAGCGCTGGACGCCGTCGCTACGGTCGCCGGTGACTGCACCGCGCTGCCCTGCACGTTGACGATGGCAGGACCGCGCGCGGTGACAGTCGGGTTCCAGCGGTTCACGTGCGAGCCAAACACCAGCACCTGCAGCGCAGGGCGTCTCAGCGTGTGCGGCCCCGACGGCGAGTACCGGTCATACGTCGTCCCGAACGGGAACGGAGAACAGTCCCCTACGACGCTGCTCATGCACGACTACACCTGCCCGCTCGGCTGCCACGCGACTCAGCCACGCTGCGCCGACGTCGACACGCAGATGGAGCTGAACGCCGTGCTGGACTCTGCCGCGGTCTCCGACGCCGGTGACGACGTCGTCATCCCAGCAACCGGCAGCCCCACGGGGACGATCACCATCGACACCTCGAGTTGGGACGCGACGTTGCACGAGGTGAGGCTGACCGACACGAGCGGACAGGCGCTCCGAGTGCCCGCTGAGGTGGTGGTCCAGGCCGCCCCGGCCCCGGAGATCTTGGTGCTCGCTACCCGGACTTTCACGTTGCGCAGCGGGTCGACACTCAACGTCATCGGCAACCGCGCGCTGGCGATCGTCTCGCACTACGACCTGCTCGTCGAAGGGATTGTCGATCTGTCCGCGGTTCGTGGGGCGAGCGTTGTGGTGGCGCCCGGTGCGGTCAACGTCGACACGGCACCATGTACCGGTCGCTACGTGGCGGGAATCTCGGGTGGCGGTACGAACGCATGCCAGGGCGGCGCCGGAAGCAATGCATCCGCGCCTGGCACCACGCCCATGACGATTCCCCCGGCCCTCGCGGGCGGCTGCCCCGGCGGCTTCATGGTGAACCTCTCGACGTTTCACTTCTCTGGCGGAGGCGGGGGCGGGTTCGCCCTCGTATCGAGGACCCAGGTCAGACTAGGCGCGGCATCCATCGTCGACGTGAGTGGTGGGTATGGCTGGGCTGGAACCGGGTGGGCAACTGGGGGAGGATCGGGTGGGACGGTCATCATCACCGCCCCGACACTCGTCGTTGCGAGCGGCGCAATCGTCGCCGGCCGTGGCGGCAGCGGCGGGGCGGCGGGTCCTACGTCGGCCGCAAACGGCCAGGAGGGCCCTGTGCAGGGATCGACAGGGGCGAGCGGCGCGACATGCACGGGTTGTGGCGTCAGTGGTGCCGGTGGGTACGAAGCGGCGTGCGGCCGGGATGGCACAGGTGGTGGAACTGCACTTGCGGGGGGTGGAGGAGATCGCGGGCGCGCGGCCGTGTACACGTTCACGTCCCCCCTCATTCCGGCGGGCACGATGCACCTCCGGTATCAGCCGCAGTCGATCGCCGTGCGGTCGCCGTAACGCTTGCCGCAGCCGACGCGCTGTGTCTCAATCGCGCCAGGTTCGGGGACCCTCGCCCAGCGCCGGCCGCGCCGGCACGATCGGAGTGCACATGAAGTTCGCGTCGCTTGTTCCAGCTCTGCTCACCTCGATCGCTCTCGCGGCCTGTGGCGGCGGTGGTGACGACACCGTGGTCGTCGTCGACGCCACCATCGACGCGCCGATCGACGCCGCCATCGACGCAGCGATCGACGCGCCGCCGGTGTGCAACGCGCCGAACATGGTGTGCGGCGGCCAGTGCACCGACGTCACCACCAGCGAACAGTTCTGCGGCAACTGCACTACGTCGTGCGCGGGCGGCACGGTCTGCAACAGCAGCCAATGCGTGTGCGCGACGGGACTGACGATCCCCTCGACGCCGGACTTCGTCAGCCCGATGCTCCAGGAGCAAGGCGGCTTGACGCTTGGGATCGGCCCTCGGTTCGCTGGTACGCTTGACATCCTGGTCGTCGGCAAGGCCGGCGCCGACGTGGCGATCAACACCCCGCACACGCTCACCGGCGCCTCGCTCGGTACGCCGCCGTTCGCCGCGTTCGGATACGATGTCGACATCGGCTCCATGACGGCCTCGGCCGCGTACTACGCTACCGAGGGTACCTTGACGTTCACCAAGATCTGCCTGGCTGACTCGATGACCGGCCAGCAGGCCGGGTTCGCGGGTACGCTCACCAACGCGGCCTTTAGCGCCGTCGACAGCCTGATGAACCCGGTCCTCGTGCCGGACGGGTGCCGCATCCCGACGACCGGTACGATCCCGTCGGTCTCCTTCAGCTTCGGCAACACCACCTGCCCCTGAGCGACGCGCTCAGTTGGCGCTGGGGTCGTCGGGGGTCGCGGGCGGCGGCGGGGCCAGCGCCAGCACCGTGAACGACACGCTGCCCACCGCCGTGCCGTCGACCGACAGCACGAACTGGTAGCGGCCGGCCACCGGCAGCGGCAGCGGGGCGAGGTTGACCTCACCCTCGATCTTGCCGCCCGCCGCGGGGAACGCGAACGGCGGCAGCGACTCGACCACGCCGTCGGGCCGTCGCAGCAGCAGCGTCAGCTGGTGCGGCCCATCGGCCGCGCCGTAGCAGCGCACGAACAGGCACGCCGCCAGGGCGCCCGGCACGGTCGTCGCCACCTGATCGAAGACGCCATCGAGGGTGGCCTTGTTGGTCCCCGCCTCGCGCTTCACGCGGTCGCACAGGATCATCACCGCTTCTTCCATCGCGGCTCGAACCTACCACTGCCCCCGGCATGTCCCACGGGGGAGCGTAGCGCGCCCCGCAGCAGCGCCATCTCCCACGTGGGAGACCGCCGCCCGGCAGCCGGCCATCTCCCACGTGGGAGACCGCCGCCCGGCAGCCCGGCCATCTCCCACGTGGGAGACGGCCACCGCCCAGGCTCGCGCCTCTCAACCCGCCCAATCATCACGCCACCCAGCCCCTTCACGCCCCCAGTCCTGCCCCGCCGATCACTCGTCGAACGGCGAGATCATCACGGCTTCCTTCTTGCCCTTCGCGATGATCGCCTTGTCGTAGTACTCGGCGGCCGGGATGCCGCTGTCGTTCGCGGCCTTGATCTCGGCGTCGACCAGCTTCTTGAACGAGTCGAGGTCGCCGGCCTGGGCCGGCTTGCCGTTGACGAAGAACGACGGCGTGCCGCCCACGCCGAACTTCTGCAGCGTGCGGCCGCTCTGCTGCAGCCAGGTCTGGCACTCGGGGCCGTTCAGGTCGGCCTTGAACTGCTCGACGTTGAGGCCGATCGTGCCGGCCATCGCCTCGACCGCCTCGGCGGTGGCCTTCTCACGATTGGCGTTGCCCGGCCCCTGGGGCCAGATGCCGCTCCACAGCGCCGACTGCATCTCGTGGGCCTTGCCCTGCTTGCCGGCGGCGCACATGGCGAGCCCCGACGGCATCGCCGGCGGGCCGTGGATGACCATGTACTTCGGCACGATGCGCACGTCGTTGGGGTACGCCGCGAGCAGCTGCTCCATCGTCGGCGCGATCATCGAGCAGTACGGGCACAGGAACTCGTACGCCTCGATGATCGTGACCTTGGCGTCCTTCGCGCCGATCACCGGATCGTTGGGCTCGATCGGCACGGCGTAGGTCTGGGTCTTGTCGAGCTCGGGCGGCACGGCCTGCTTGAGGAAGCCGGCGATCTTGTCGAGCTTCTTCTCGAGCCGCGCCAGGCGCGCCTCGACGTCGCCGCTGGCCGGCGCGCCCATCGACGCACCCGGACCGCGGTCGCGCTCGGCGCCCTTGCTCCACGACGGATCCTTCTTGTCTTGCTGGCAGCCGACGACCAGCGTCGCGGCGGTGATCGAGAGGAGAAGCTTGCGCATGGCGGGCATACTACACATGTCGTTTCGGTTGTCGAGCCGATCCGAACCCGGCCCGTGCGGTTAGTCGCTGTCAGGAGTCGCGACCGATCACGGCAGAACAGACGCCGCGCTCGCGCGTATTCCCGCCATGCGCTCCGTCGTCGTCGTCCTCGCGCTGTGCGCCGCGCTCGTCGGCCTCGCCACCGCTCGCCCCGACGTGCCGCTGCCGCGCGCCTTGAAGGACGTGCGCTACCACGACGGCCAGGCCTGCTGGAAGGTCACCGGCGCCGCCGGCTGCAACGTCCACGGCTGCTGGAAGAACGGCGGCGGCTGCAACGTCCACGGCTGCTGGAACGGCCCGCGCGGCAGCTGCACCGTCCACGGCTGCACCGACAACGGCACCTGCACCGTCGACGGCTGCCCGCGCGGCCGGGTGCGCGCCCGCACGGTGTGCGTGCCCGAGGACGAGCTGGCCGACGTGCTCGGCTACGATCCCGACGGCGCCGGCGGCTGCAACGTCCACGGCTGCTGGGACG
Source organism: Myxococcales bacterium (assembly GCA_016707895.1). Lineage (GTDB taxonomy): Bacteria > Myxococcota_A > Polyangia > Haliangiales > Haliangiaceae > UBA2376. The sequence goes on from JADJGV010000001.1 coordinate 262,265, forward strand.
CCGGCGGCGGGTGCAACGTCCACGGCTGCTGGTCGCACCTCGGCGGGTGCAACGTCCACGGTTGCTGGGACAGCCCGCTCGGCGCGTGCACCGTCCACGGCTGCTCCGACCGCGGCGTGTGCAGCGTCCACGGCTGCCCGTGATGGTAGGCTCGGCGCGTGCAACGCCTCGCGCCGCTCTGCTTCGCGCTCCTCATCTCCGCTTGTGGCTCGACGGCCAAGCCCCTGGACCCGCCCGGCGGCGGTAGCGGCACCGGCACCGGCACCGACGTCGCCCCGGCCGCGCCGACGGTCATCGCCAACCCCGGCGAGCAGATGATCTATCGGATCAGCCTGCACGGCATCGACGTCGCGGAGTTCACGGTGTCGATCGGCGCCGCCACCACGCTCGACGGCAAGCCGGTGATCCCGGTGCAGACCCACGCGGTCAGCTCGCCGCTCTTGACGTTGTTCCACAAGGTCGACGACACGCTCGCGACCTGGATCGACCCCACCACCGGCAAGCCGGTCGCGTTCCGCGCCAAGGAGATGGCGTCGGCCAAGAGCGACGCGGTCGAGGAGACCAACGTGGCCTTCGCGCCCGGCAAGTTCCAGGTGAAGGTGCTGCGCGACGGCCAGCCGCTCGATGAGGAGCAGCAGGTCAAGCACGAGATCTACGACGTGCCGTCGATGCTGGTGTTCGTGCGCGGCTGGGACGACGCCGCCGGCACCAAGACCACCGTCGACGTCATGCGCAGCCGCACCGCGTGGCGGGTCGACTTCACGATCGGTGATCACGAGGGCGTGACCACCGCGCTCGGCGATCTCCAGGCCGTGCGCTACGACGGCGAGGGCGTGCGCATCCTGCGCAGCGGCGAGATCGACCCCGACTCGGATCGCCGCCGGTTCTCGATGTGGATCTCCGACGACGCCGACCGCGTGCCGGTGCGGCTGGTCGCCCACACCGACTACGGCGACATCCGCATGGACCTGGTCGACTACCGGGCCGAGTAGCCCGCCGAAAAAGATGCCCCGGCGGTCGCCCCGTGGCACCACCCGGAGGATGGGACGCCTCCCGGTCGCCGCCACGGTCACCTCCACGTTCGCCGCGCTGACGCTGGCCTGCGGCAGCCACGGCGGCGCGCCGTCGCCGACCGGCACCACCGACCCGCGCGCCGCCGCCGCGCCGGCCGCGGCCCCCGGCGCCGACCCCGCGGCTCCCGCTGCCCCCGCCGCGCCGGCCCCGCCGCCGGTCTCGCTGGCCGCGACGCCCCGCCTCGACCTCGACGCCAACCGGCCCCGCTGGCACGTCTACGACCGCGGCCTGGTGCTGCCGATCGCCACCGAGGGCCTGCGCAAGTACGATCAAGCGTACCGCTCGCCGTGGAGCGCGGTGCGCGGCGCCGGCGCCGACGCCTACCGCACGCTGCGCGGCGCCACCACGCTGAGCTTCCCGTGGACCGCCGCCGACGGCGACGGCGCCGCCGAGCTGATCGTGCGCGGCCGGGGCCTGGCCAAGCTGCGGGTCAGCCTCGACGGCCGCCGCCTCGCCGCGCCGACCGTCGCCGAGAGCGAAGCCCGGATCGCGGTCCCCGCGGGCGCGCTGACCGCCGGCGAGCACGCGCTGACCGTCGCCGCCAGCGGCGACACCCGCTGGCAGACGATCGAGCTCGCGCCGGCCGGCGCCACCGCCTGCGCGACGCCCGGCACCTGGCGCAAGGTCGCGCTGTACACCGAGCTGCCGCCGGGCGCGCAGTTGATCCTGGCGCAGCCCGCGAGCGGCGGCCCCCCCGCCGCCACCGACGCGCCGGTCCGCGTCACGCTCACCGACGAGGACGGCGCCGTCCGCGAGGTCTACGCCGGTCCGCTCGGCGGCCTGGCCACGCCGCGCGCGCTGCCGATCGCCGCCGATCACGTCGCGCGCCTCGACCTCGCCGCCGACGGCTGCGCCGCGTGGGAGCACCTGCAGATCGCGGTCGCCACCAGCCAGCGCCCGGTGCCGGCGCCGGCGCCGGTCGACAACGTCGTGCTGCTCGTCGTCGACACGCTGCGCGCCGATCGCCTGGCCGCCTACGGCCCGACCCGGGTCCAGACCCCGCGGCTGACCGCCGCCGCCGCCCGCGGCGCGGTGTTCCTGCGCCACCAGTCGATGGCGCCGTCGTCGCCGCCGTCCCACGCCACCATCCACACCGGCCAGATCCCCCGGGTCCACGGCATCGCCGGCGACGACGGGACGCTCGGCGCCGACACGCCGATCCTGTCGGCGCTCCTGGCCCGCGCCGGCTTCGCCACCCACTACGTCGGCAACAACGACTTCGCGATGAGCCGCTTCAAGCAGGTCGGCAAGTGGGCCAGCTTCGAGACGCCCTACTACGCCCACGGCAAGGACTGCGCGCCGATCGTCGAGCGCGCGCTGGCCCACGCCACCGCCGCCCAGGCCGCCGGCAAGCGGTTCTTCGTGTCGCTCTTGCCGATCGAGCCCCACGTCGCGTACCGCTTCCACGACGGCGTCACCGACGCCTACTGGCCCGGCCCGTGGCCCAAGCCGTTCGCCAAGGTGGTGACCGGCGCGCACCTCGGCCGCCTCAAGTCGATGAGGCTCACCGCCGACGACTGGCAGCGCCTGCGCGCGCTGTACGACGGCGAGGTCACGCACATGGACGCGTGCTACGGCGCCCTCGAGGACGGCCTGCGCGCCGCCGGCCTGCTCGATCGCACCGCGGTGATCATCGCGTCGGATCACGGCGAGGGCCAGGGCGAGCGCGGCGGCCGCGCCGGCCACGCCTACAGCCTCAACCGCGAGCTCGTCGCCACGCCGCTGATCGTGATCGGCGGCGTCGCGCCCGGGCCGGTGACCGCGCCGACCTCCAACCTCGACCTGGCGCCGACGGTGCTGGCGCTGCTCGGCCAGCCCGCCGACCCGCGCATGCAGGGCGCGAACCTGCTGCCGCTCGCCGGCGACCGCCCGCTCGCGCCGTCGATCGTCGCCAGCGAGTACGGCAAGAGCTACGCGCTGCGGGCGTCGCGCTGGCAGCTGGTGGTCGACTACGACGGCGACCAGCACCTGTACGACGTCGCGGTCGATCCCGACGAGGAGCACGACGCGGTCGCGACCGCGCCGATCGCGCTGCGCTACCTGCGCGACGCCGCCGGCCTGTACCTCGCGCACCGCACGCGGTGGCACGCCGCGCGCTGGGGCAACCTGGCCGACCTCGCGCCGGGCAACCCGCTCGCCGAGACCGCGCTACCATCGGCGCCATGACCGCCCCCGAGGACGAGGCCGCCGCGGCCCGCCGCCGCGACCGCCGGCTGGCGATGGCCCGCGCCTTCGCCGACAACGTCCCGCACAACCACGCGCTGGGCATCGTCATCGAGGCGATGGGCGACGCCACCGCGCGGTTCCGGCTGCCCTACGCCGCCAAGCTGGTCGGCAACCCCGAGACCGGCGTGCTCCACGGCGGCGCGATCACCGCGCTGCTCGACGCCTGCGCCGGCGCCGCGGTGTTCGCCGCGCTGCCGCAGCTGCAGCCGATCGCCACGCTCGATCTGCGCATCGACTACCTGCGCCCGGCCGAGCCCGGCCGCGACGTCTGGGCCGAGGCCACCTGCCACCACACCAGCAAGAACGTCGCGTTCGTGCGCGCGCTGGCGTTCCACGCCGACGGCGAGGCGCCGATCGCCACCGCCGCCGGCACGTTCATGATCGCCACCAAGCTCGGCACCGTGGCCCCGCGCGGCGGTGGCGCGTGACGATGCTCGGCCACATCCTCGCCGCCCGCGCCGCCGGCGAGCCCGACCGCCTGCTGGCGGCGATCCCCTACGCGCAGTTCCTCGGGCTGTCGGCCAGCCTCGACAGCGGCGAGCTGTTGACGACGATGCGCTACGCGCCGCACCTGATCGGCAACCCGGCGCTGCCGGCGCTGCACGGCGGCACGCTGGGCGCGCTGCTCGAGTCGGCGGCGGTGTTCTCGCTCCTGTGGGCGGCCGAGACCGCGGTCCTGCCCAAGACCATCACGATCACCGTCGACTACCTGCGCTCCGCGGGCCCCAAGGACACCCACGCCCGCGGCATCGTCACCCGCCTCGGCCGCCGCGTCGCCGCCGTCCGCGTCGAGGCCTGGCAAGACGACCGCAGCCAGCTGTGCGCCACCGCCACCGCGCACTTCTTGATCAAGCGCGAGGGCTGAGCCGCTCGCCCGCTCAGCCGACCTTGTGCTCGATCTCGGGCGCGGTGGCGAAGAACTTGTTGCGGGCGGGGTCGTTCCAGCGCTTGTAGTCGATGACCCACGGCACGACGCGGGCGGTGCCGGCGTTGACGTGGATCGTGCACGCCATCGGCGTGACGGTGCGGTAGCTCGACGACTCGGGCAGGTCGTCGTTGTCGGCGCCGCCGGCCGAGAACAGGTTGAGCAGCGTGATCGGGTTGCCGGGGTAGACCTCGCGGAAGCCCTCGTCGATCTTCTCGTGGCCGCGCACCAGCATCGCGCAGCCCAGCCGATTCATGAACTTCTCGAACTGCAGCCGGCCGAACGGGAAGCGGGCGTTCTGCGCCTGCAGGTCGTCGGGGATGTAGTCGGCGCTCGACGGGTCGCTCCACAGCATCTGGAAGCGCAGCTCGGGATCGTTGAGCGACGCCAGGTCGGAGAAGCGGTCGTCGATGGCCTGGTCGCGCGGGATGCCGGCGTGGACGAACATCGTCCGGTCGAAGAGCAGCACGTTGGGCAGCTCCTCGAAGAAGTGCATGTACGCCTCGAACATCTCGCCCGGCATGTGGCCGACCAGCGTGTTGATCGCCTCGGCCGGCTTGACCCCGCCGTAGATGCGGCCTTTGTACTCGATGTAGTACTCGTGGTTGCCGCGCAGCATGTAGACGTGGTCGGGGGCGGCCACGAACATCTGCATGACCGTGCGCAGGATGCCGTTGTACGAAAATCGCCCACGGTCGATGTAGTCCCCGAGCAACACCAGCTTGGGGTTGGGCCGCGTCGGGTCCTTCTTCCAGGCCTCGACCTTGGCGAAGAAGTCCGCCTGCATGATCGCACCCTTGAGGCACGAGTAGCAGCCATGAAGATCCCCGAGGACGGTGAGCTCGTAGCTCTGGTCCGGCCCCACCGGATGGACGTAGGTGTGGCCGTCGAGGAACGGCGCCTGCCCGGCCAGCGCCGCCACCGACTGCACGCCGACCAGCTTGCCGGCGCCCGCCGCCCGCTGCTCCGCGAGCTTGGCGGTGACGCTCTGCATCAGCTTGTAGTCGGCCTCGGACTGCCGGCGCAGCACGTCGGGGTCGGCCGAGTAGTGCTGCTCGAACTTCTGGAAGAACGGGTGATCCTCGAGGCGCGGGGCCACCTGCGCCGTCGCCGCGATCTCGACCGCCGGCTCCTCGGCGTCGATCTCGACCTCGACCGCCACCGCGACCAGCTTCTGCGGCGCGTGCAACAGCGCCTCGAGCTCGTCGCGGAACTTGGCCTCGGCCGGGTGGACGCTGCCGTCGGCGTAGATCAGGTCGTCGATCGTCGACAGCAGCTCCTTGCGGTTGTCGGGCTCGAAGGTGTTGAAGATCTCGTAGCAGCGCAGCTTGAGCTTGGCGTAGACGAACTCCTCGGGGCGCTCGGCGTCGGCGACCGCCTCCTCGAACAGCGCCCGCACCTGGGCGTCGATCTGCTCGAACACCTCGTGGAAGTGCGCGACGAAGCGGTTGGTCACCTCCTGGCGCTCGGCGGTCGACGCCGTCGGCATCGCCGCCTTGGCCCGGGCCGCGACCAGCTGCCGGATGTAGATCTTGACGAACGTCTTCTCGTTCTGGTCGAAGTCGCCGTCGATGTACCCGAACGCCGTCAGGTAGAAGATGATGGCGTTCATCTGCTGTTCGGCGACGTCGGGGTCGGTGCTGAACTGGAGCATCACTGGGGTCCGCCCGACGAGCTTGCCGCTGTGGGCGCCGCGACGCAACCCCAGGGCCCCAAAGCGCGCAGGCGCCGGGAGCCTGGGCTATGCTCGGGGCCCGTGTCCCGCGCTCGACTCGCCGCCCCGATCCTTGCGGCCTCGGCCGTGTTCGCGTCCCCGGTGGCCGCCGATCCACCGCGCCGCGTCGAGGTCGGTGGCTTCCTCGGCCTCGACTATTTCGGCGACGACATCGAGCTGGGCAACTCGTGGGCCCCAGAGCAGGTGCCGGGCACGTCGCTGTTGCTCGGCGGGCGCGTCGGCTTCATCGCCTTCCCCGACCTCCTGCGCGCGTCGAGCTACGATCCCCAGCTCGGCGTCGAGGCCGAGGGCAAGCTGGCGCTCGCGGCGACCGGCGAGTCCGACGAGGGCGGCCGCGGCTCGTTCGCCGCGCCGGTGCTGGGCTGGCGCGTCCACGCGATCGCCCGGCTGAAGTCGAGCTACCTGTTGACCCCGCACCTGGTGGTCGGCGTCGGCGGCGAGAGCGTGCTCACCGGCTCGCCGTTCATGGCCGACGACACCGACGCCGCCTTCTACTGGGGGCCGGGGGTGTCGTGGAAGCTGACCGATCGGCTCGACGGCCGCGTCGACCTCCGCCACGGCCTGACCGCCGGCCGCGTCGACGACGTGGTGTCGACCTTCGAGGTCCACTTCGGCGTCCAGACCGGCTGGGACCTGCAGCCAGGCAAGGCCGCGCCGCCGCGCCCGCCGGTCGACACCGACGGCGACGGCCTGGTCGATCCCGACGACGACTGCCCCAAGGAGGCCGAGACGGTCAACGGCTTCCGCGACCGCGACGGCTGCCCCGACGTCGCCGATCGCGACGGCGACGGCATCCTCGACCCCGACGACCAGTGCGTCGACGAGCCCGAGACCGAGAACGACATCGACGACGCCGACGGCTGCCCCGAGATCGACTTCGACGGCGACGGCCTGCTCGGCTCGCAGGACGGCTGCCCGCAGGCCGCCGAGGACTTCGACCGCTTCCAGGACGAGGACGGCTGCCCGGATCTCGACAACGACGGCGACGGCAAGCCCGACATGTCCGACGTCTGCCCGAGCGAGCCCGAGACCTACAACGGCTTCGACGACGAGGACGGCTGCCCCGACGAGGTGCCGAAGATCGTCAAGCAGTTCACCGGCGTCATCGACGGCATCACCTTCGACTTCGGCAAGGCGCGCATCCGCCCGAAGTCGAAGAAGACGCTCAACGCGGCGGCGGCGATCCTGCGCGAGTACGCCGCGATCCGCATCCGCATCGAGGGCCACACCGACGATCGCGGCGCCCGCGAGCGCAACATGGCGCTGTCGCAGAAGCGCGCCGACGCGGTGAAGTGGTACCTGGTCGATCAGGGCATCGCCGCCGACCGCATCGAGACCGTCGGCCACGGCCCCGACGTGCCCCGCGCCTCGAACAAGACCAACAAGGGCCGCGCCCAGAACCGCCGGATCGAGTTCCACATCCTGATCTCGGACCAGAGCGGCACCGTCACGTCGCCGACGCCGGGCACCCAGCCGACGCCGCCGGCGCCCGAGCCGGCCCCGCCGACGCCGCCGACGCCCGAGGCCCAACCGGCACCGCCGACGCCGGCCCCGCCGACGCCGGCCCCGCCGACGCCGGCCCCCGACGCTCAGCCCGCCCCGCCCGCGCCGACGCCGGAGGCCCAGCCGACGCCGCCCGCGCCCGCCCCGCCCGCGCCCGCGCCCGCGCCGACGCCGCCCGACATCCAGCCGGCGCCCACCCCGGCCCCCCCGCCGCCGTCGCCGCCGATCAGCCCGCCGGGCACCACGCCGCCGATCAGCGATCACCGCTAAGCCGCGGGTCAGCCGCGGCGGACCAGCGCCCGCGCCCACGCCGCGTACTCGCGGACCGCCCAGCGGATCGCGCGGCCCGGGTCCTGGCGCTCGAGGCCGTCGGCGGCGTGCGCGACCCGCACGTCGAAGCCTTGGGCGCGGAACAGCCACGCCGCGCGCCGCGCGTGGAAGCGCTGGGTCGCCAGCCACACCGCGCGCGCGTCGGGCACCAGCGCGCGGACGAAGGCGGCGTTGTCCGCGGTCGAGCGCGCGCGGTCCTCGATCAGGATCGCCGCGGCGTCGACGTGCGCCGCGCGCAGCGCCTCGGCCATCGCCGCCGCCTCGCTGCGCCGCGCGCCGCGGGTCAGGCCGCCGGTCACGATCACGCGCGCGCCGCCGCCGGCGTGCCACAGCGCCGCGGCCACCGCGACCCGCTCGGCCACGACCACGCCCGGCTGGCCATCGGGCGCCAGCGGCGCGCCGAGCACGACGATCGCGTCGCGGCGCTCGCAGCGCGGCAGCGGCGCGGCGATCGCGTCGCCCGCCGCCAGCGGGGCGGTGAGCCACCCGGCCAGCGCTCGCCGCATCATGGCGCCGGCGCGGCGGCCGCCGGCGCGGCCACCCTCAGCGCGGGCTCGGCGTCGGCCAGCACGTACGCCATCACCGCGATCGCCGCCACGCCGTCGGCCAGCGCCTGCGGGTCGACCTTGTCGAGCGTGTCGGCCGCGGTGTGGTGGATGTCGAAGTAGGTGCGGCCGTCGACCGCCAGGCCCAGCCCCAGCGCCCCGGCGTCGACCAGCGGCGAGATGTCGGCGCCGGCCTCGTCGTCCTCGATCGCCGTCGCGCCCAGCGGCGCCAGCAGCTGCGTCGCCTCGACCAGCCGCGCCCGCAGCGCGGCGTCGCCGTGGGTCTCGACGTTGAACCCGCGCGGCGCGAAGCCGCCGCTGTCGGTCTCGAGCAGCGCGACGTGGTGATCGCCGCCGTGGGTCGCGGCGTAGCCCTTGCCGCCGCGCAGCCCGTTCTCCTCGTTGGTGAACAGCACGACCCGGATCGTCCGCCGCGGGGTCAGGCCCAGCGCGCGCAGCGTCGTCAGCGCTTGCATCACGTGCACCACGCCGGCGCCGTCGTCGTGGGCGCCCTGGCCGACGTCCCACGAGTCGAGGTGCGCGCCGATCACGACGACCTCGTCGGGGCGCTCGCGGCCGCGCAGCTCGGCGAGCACGTTGGCCGACGGCGCCTCGGGCAGGAGCCGCGCGCCCATCGTCAGCGTCACCCGCACCGGCCCGGCCGCGGCCAGCCGCGCGATCAGCGCGGCGTCCTCGACGGTGACCGCCGCCGCCGGGATGCGGGGCACGCCGTCGACGTAGCGCATCGCGCCGGTGTGCGGGCTGCGCAGGCTGTGGGCCGTCACGCTGCGCATCAGCACCGCCACCGCGCCCAGCTTGGCCGCGGCGATCGCGCCCGCGCCCCGGAACGGCACCACGTCGCCGTAGCCCGAGCCGCGGGCCTCGGTCCACGCTGGCATCGCCACGTCGTACAGCACGATCGCGCCCTTCACCTCGGCGGCGCGCGCGGCCAGCTCGTCCCAGCCGTGGACCACCACCACCGGCGCGGTGACGCCGCCCGGCGGCGTGCCCACCGATCCGCCCAGGCCCAGCATCACCAGGTCGCGGGTGATCGGCGCCACCAGCTGCGCGCGCTCGGCGCCGCGCTGCCAGTGCGGCACCATCACCGGCTCGGTGGTCACCGCGTGGCCGTCGGCGGCCAGCGCGTCCTTGGCCCAGGCGATCGCCAGGTCGAGCTGCGGCGACCCCGCCAGGCGATGGCCGATGCGATCGGTCAGGAACGCCAGCTTGGCGTACGCGCCGCGATCGGCGCGGGCGTGGGCGAGGATCTGGTCGGCCGTCGCCCGGTACGCGTCGAGGATCGGCGTCGGCGTCGGCGTCGGCGCGTCGACCGCCGGCGGCCCGGCGTCGATCGCCGCGGGCGGCGTCACCGCGACCGGCGCGGGCGCCGCGCCGTGACAGCCGGCCACCAGCGCGAGCGCGAGCCAGCCGCGCCGGCTCACGACACGCTCGCGTCGGCCTGCGGCTCGGCCTCGACCTCGATCGCCGCGCCCAGCCGCCGCGCGATCTGCGCGCACAGCTCGACGTGCGCCAGCAACGGCGTCGCCGCCGACGCCGGCAGCGCGCGCCGCGCCGACAGCTCGGTCAGCGGCAGCAGCTCGTCGACGCCGGCGCCGTGGCCGGGGTAGACGCGGTGGCGCAGCGCCTCACCCGGCCAGCCCGCCAGCCAGCCCTCGACGCCGGCGGCCAGCTTCGCGCGATCGGCGGCGTCGATCGCCGCGGTCAGCGCCGCGCGATCGCCGCGGCAGCGGAACCGGGCGTCGAACACCGCGTCGTCGACGACGAAGCCGACGCCGGCCGGGGCCGGGGGCTCGGGGTGGCCGCCGGGCTGCCGCGCGACCAGCGCCCACCGCGGCGCCGCGGCGCTCTCGCGCCCGCAGATCAGATCGACCGAGACGACGCAGCCGGCGACCCGGGTCACGCACAGCCGCACCGGCACGCCGGCGCGCTCGGCCAGCACCACCGTCGCGATCTGGCCGTGGTCGCCGCGCACCGACACCGCGCTCACCTCGCCGCCGTCGGCGCGCATCCGGGTCACGACCTGCCCGACGAAGCCGTGCCAGATCTCGTCGTCGATCATCGGCGTCGCCGGCCCCCAGGCCCGGCGCTCCTCGCGCTCGGCCTCGCTGGCGTCGGCCATCGCCAGGATGCCGGCGGCGGCCACCGCGAAGTTCATCGGCCAGCCGAAGCCGACGCCGCCCAGCACCACCAGGCCCAGCCCGATGCCGAGCCGCCGCCGCGCCGGCGTCGGCGCCGTGAGGCACGCGACGATCGTCCAGGCCACGGTCGCGAACGCGAGCAGGTAGAAGGCGATCCACCGGCTGGCCGCGCGCGGCTCGAGATCGAGGCCCAGGCCGCGGTTGATCGCGGCGATCGTCGACAGGTAGTCGAGGCTGAGCAGCACCGCGCCGGTCGCCGCCACCGCCAGCCCGGCGATGAACGGCGCCGGGCGCACCACCGTGCGCGCCAGCGGCCGGGGCGCCAGCAGGTACGGCGACGCCAGGGCCGCCACGGTCACCGCCAGGCGGGTCGCCGCGCCGAAGCTAGCGCGGGCCGCGCCGTCGAAGAGCTCGGCCTCGCTCCACAGCCGCCGGGTCAGGAGCGCGCCGCCGCCGTAGATCAGCAGCGGCAGCGCGACGGTGGTGACGCCCAGCGACGTCATCCACCCGGCCCGACGCCACCACGTCATGAACACCGCCGTCGCGGCCACGCCGGCCAGCCCGCCCCACACCAGCCACGGCGGCCCCGCGTGGTTGGTGGCGCCGCCAGCGACCGCCGCCGCCAGCGCCAGCGTGAAGATGCCGGCCGGCACCAGCTCGACCCACGCGCGGCCGTCGCGCTTCGCCGCCTGGGCGTGCTCGAGCCGGCCGACCACCAGCGTCAGCACGCCGACCACGGTCACGAAGTACAGCAGGAACAGCGCGAGGTAATCGATCGCCACGAACCAGTCGGGCGGCGTCACCTTCTGCGGGACCCCGCGGATGATCTGCGGCTTCTTCTCCAGCCCCTTGACGATGATCCGGCCGACCAGCACCTCCGCCGCGACCGCGATGAGCAGGGTCCGCTCCATCGCACGGCGGGTCTGGGAATGGCCCTCCATCGAAGGAAAAAACGTAGCCTCCAAAGGTAGTTGCGTCAAGGCGCGGGCGGTTTTCTGGAGCTGCTACATAGTTTCCTCATATCCTACATGTCGTGAAGACGATCGCGATGCTCCCTGTGCTGCTGGCCGTGCTGGTCGCCGCGGGGCGCGCCGAGGCCGACGCCGCTGCCACCCCGCCCCACGCCCGCCCGCTGGTCGTGCTCGACGCTGGCCACGGCGGCTCCAACACCGGCGCCACCGGGACGCTGGCCGGCGTCTTCGAGAAGCAGGTCACGCTCGCGGTCGCTCACCTCGTGCGCGATCGCCTGGCCGCCCACGGGATCGACGTCGTCATGACCCGCGATCGCGACGCGACCCTGACCCTGCGCCAGCGGGTGGCGCTGGCCAACCTGCGCGCCGCCGACGTGTTCGTCTCGATCCACGCCAACGCCTCACCCGAGCGCGTGCAGCGCGGCTTCGAGACCTTCGTGCTCACCGCGGCCGGCGTCGACGTCGACGGTCGCGCGCTGCGCAGCGAGACCGGCACGCCGCGCGACGCGGTCGACGGCGAGACCGCGCTGGTGCTCGACGACCTCGAGCGCGGCGCGGCGCAGTGGGAGGCCGCCGACCTGGCCGCGGCGATGCAGCGCGAGCTGCGCGCGGTGCGCGGCGCCGCCGGCGATCGCGGCGTCCGCCAGGACGCCCACCACGTGCTGCTCGGCGCGACGATGCCCGCGGTGCTGGTCGAGATCGGCTTCATCGATCACCCGCAGGAGGGCCGCGAGCTCGTCGAGCCCGCCACCCAGACCGCGATCGCCGACGCGCTGGCCCGGGCGATCGCCGCCGCGTGCGCCGCCGCCGTCGCGCCCCCGGCGTAGGCGCGGCCCGGTCGCGGGCGCGGCGAGTTTCCGGTAGGGTCGCGCCCATGCGCCCCGACGGCCGCCGCGCCGACCAGCTCCGCTCGCTCGAGATCATCACCGGCTACCAGAAGCACGCCGAGGGCTCCGCCCTGGTCAAGCTCGGCGACACCTGGGTGCTGTGCGCCGCGTCGGTCGAGGACCGCGTGCCGCCGTTCCTGACCGGCAAGGGCAAGGGCTGGATCACCGCGGAGTACGCGATGCTGCCGCGCTCGACCCACACCCGCTCGAAGCGCGACCCCGGCGGCCGCGGCAAGGAGATCCAGCGGCTGATCGGCCGCGCGCTGCGCGCCGCGGTCGACCTCGACAAGCTGGGCGAGCGCACGATCACCGTCGACTGCGACGTGCTGTGCGCCGACGGCGGCACCCGCGTCACGTCGATCACCGGCGCGTGGGTGGCGATCGCGATCGCGATGCGCGGCCTGGTGGCCAAGGGCGCGCTGCCCGACCTGGCGGCGCTCAAGCCGCCGGTGGCCGCGGTGTCGGTCGGCATCGTCGACGGCGCGGTCGTGCTCGACCTGCCCTACGTCGAGGACTCGCGGGCCGAGGTCGACATGAACGTCGTGATGGCCGAGGACGGCCAGCTGATCGAGGTGCAGGGCACCGCCGAGGGCGCGCCGTTCTCGCGCGCGCAGCTGACCAGCATGCTCGACCTCGCCGAGGTCGGCATCCGCGCGCTCACCGCGGCGCAGCGGGCGGCGGTGGGCTGATGCGCCCGCTGGTGTTCGCCACCCGCAACCGCGGCAAGCTGTACGAGCTGCGCGCGCTGTTCGACGGGCTCGATCTCGACGTGATCGATCTGGCCGAGGTCACGGCGCGGCTGGGCCGGGAGCTGCCGGACACCATCGAGGACGCCCCGACCTTCGCCGGCAACGCCGGCAAGAAGGCCGCCGAGGTCGCCGCCGCCACCGGCTGGCCCGCGCTGGCCGACGACAGCGGCCTCGAGGTCGACGCGCTGGGCGGCGCCCCCGGCGTCTTCTCGGCGCGCTACGCCGGGCAGCACGGCGACGACGGCGCCAACAACACCAAGCTGCTCGCCGCGCTGGCCGGGGTGCCGCCCGAGCGGCGCACCGCGCAGTTCCGCTGCGCGCTGGCGGTCGCCGATCCGGCCGGCCTGCTCGGCGCCGGGCTGATGACGTCGGAGGGCGTCGTCAAGGGCGTCATCCTCGACGCGCCCCGCGGCACCGGCGGCTTCGGCTACGACCCGCTGTTCTTCTGCCCGGAGCTCGGCCAGACCTTCGCCGAGGCCGGCATCGGGCCCAAGGGCCAGCTCTCGCACCGCGCCCGCGCCTTCGCCTCGCTGTTCCCGCACCTGCGCGCCTACCTCGCGATCGAGCAGTAACGTGGGAAGGTCTGTCCTCGGGGACATGCCCCCGAGGGGCCCCATCCGTTACGCGAGCCTCCCCGACCACGTAGCGTCGCCCGCCTCTCACTCACGCCGCCCTTGCGTCGGCGCCGATCCAACGGTACTCCTTCACCGGTCGCGATAGCGATCCGGGGTGTAGCGCAGCCTGGTAGCGCACCTGTTTTGGGAGCAGGGAGCCGGAGGTTCAAATCCTCTCACCCCGACGAGTCACCGGCCGCACCGCGGCCATGCGCCCATAGCTCAGCTGGATAGAGCATCGGCCTTCTAAGCCGAGGGTCAGAGGTTCGAGTCCTCTTGGGCGCGCGCTGCGCCCGCCGTGCGTCAACCGGCGATCGTCACCTTGCGCACGCCGCGCTTGGTCAGCACCGCCTCCAGCCGCGGCCGCAGGTCGCCCTGCAGCACGATCGCGTCGCCCTCGACCACGCCGCCGCACCCCAGCGCGCTCTTGAGATCCTTGCACCAGGTGGCCAGCGCCGCCGGCGCCAGGTCGAGCTTCTCGATCACCGTCGCCTCCTTGCCGCCCCGCCCCTTCCGCTCCAGGCGCACCACGGCGCGGGCTGGGCCCTTGGGCGCGGGCGGCACGGGCGGCGCGGTCGGCGCAGCCGGCGCCGGCGCGCTCGGCAGCTGGTCGCGCAGGCCGGCAAGGCCGGCGAACCCGGAGTCCTTCTTGCCCGTCATCGCGGCGATGGTAGCGGGGCCTCGGTCGAAACGGCAACGGCGCCTTGCGGCGCCGTCGACGTTTAGCGGGGGTGGATGATGGGGATCGAACCCACGACACCCAGAACCACAATCTGGTGCTCTACCAATTGAGCTACATCCACCGCGTGGAGCGCGTTCTAGCCGAAATCGCGCCCCGCGTCCATCCCTTCCCTCACCGAATCACGGCGCGACGGCCTCCGCGGGCGCCTCGCCCCAGAAGCTGCGCAGCACGGTGGTCTCGTAGTTCAGGTCGCCCAGCGTGGTCTTGCCCTCGCCGGCCGCGATCGCCTCGTCGAGCTTCGGGCCGCACTGCTTGCAGTCCTTGCCCGCGATCTTCGGCAGCGCGAGCTGGATGCTCTGGCGGATGATGCGGTCGTCGCTCTTGGCCGCGGCCAGCAGCGCGTCGGTCTGGCTCGACGCCGCCGAGCCCATCTTGCCCAGCTCCAGCATCGCGCGCTCGATCTGCGCCGCCAGCAGCTCGTCCTTCTCGTCCTGGGTCATCGCGTCGAGCCCGCCGACGTACTTGCCGAGCTCGCCCTTGATCGAGTCGAAGGTCGCGGTCAGGGTCGCGCCGTAGCACTCGGCCTTGTCGCCGCAGCGGATCGCCACCTCGACGCGGGCGATGTGGGCCTCGAACACGCGCTGCGAGGCCTTGTAGTTCTTGGCCTTGGCGTCGGCCTCGTCGTAGTCGGCCTTGGCGTCGTCGTACGCGCCCTCGACCTTGTCGACCGCGGTCTGCGCGGCGGTCAGCTTGTTGAGCACCTCGGGATCGATCGTGCCCTTCTTGACGCCGTCCTCGACCTTCTTCATGCCGCCGGCGCGGGCGATCGCGTCCTTGGCCGCCTTGAGCTGCTCGCGAGCCGCGTCGTACGGGCCCTTGGCCGCGGCCAGCGCCGCCTTGGGCGCGCCGTCGGCCGCGTCGCGCGCCTTCTTGGTGCCATCGGCGAACGCCTTGACCTGCTCCTGCAGCACCTTGATGCGATCGGGCGTGCGCGCGAGGCGCGCGAACGAGGTCGCCGACTCGAGGCGCACCGTGAAGTCCTGGGTGGTGTCGGCGACGATCTTGCCGAGCGCGTCCAGGCCGCTCGTCGTGCCGCTCTTCTCCGAGCCGTCCTTCGACACGAACGAGTACACGCCCACCGCCATCGGCTTCAGGTTCATGTCCTTGGTCGTCATCGCCAGGTCGAGCACCGGCTGCGCCGCGGCCGGCGAGCCGATCTTGCGGAGCGCGTCGAGGATGCCGTTCTGCGCCGGCGGGCCGGCGGCGCCGTCGACCAGGTAGGCCGGCTTGGCCGGGCGGGCCAGCGCGGCCAGGAGCGCGGGCACCATCGTCGGATCGTAGAGGTCGCCGGCGATGATCGCCGCGTAGTAGTCCATCGCCGACACCGGCACGCACTGCGCCAGCGGCTTCTGCTCCTTGCCCGGATCGCCGCAGTACACGTCGAGCTTCTTGTCCTTGAACAGCGTGTTGAGATCGCTGTCGGTGCCCTCGAGCGCGGCCTTGATGCGGCCGTTGACCGACGCGCCCGACGCCACCAGCGAGCGGCGCACCTGCTTGAAGAAGAACGGCAGGCGGTACATCGCCTCGATCAGCACCGGCACCGCCTGCGGGCTCTTGATCTTGCCGAGCGCGATGATCGCCGCGCCGTGCATCGCCGGGTTCTGCGGATCGAACTCCTCGCGCAGGATGTTGGCGAGGGTCGGCACCGCGCCGTCCTTGCCCAGCACGCCGAGCGACAGGATCGCCTGGCCGCGGACCTGCTTGGCCTCGCTGCCGGTGGCGGCCTTGATCAGCGGCTCGAGCGCGTCGTCGAGCTTGGCCTGGCCCATCGCCTCGGCGGCCAGCCGCGCGCTCTCCACCGAGCGCGGGTTGGCGGCGTCGACCTCTTCGATCGCCCGGACCAGGATCGGCAGCGACTTGTCCCAGCTCGCCGGGCGCGCCTTGCCGCCGCGGTAGATCGTGTACTGAGCCTCGCCGCCGTTCTTGGTCTGCTCCGGGGTCAGCGGCTTCGAGAGGTCGATGATGACCTGCAGGATGCGCTCGGGGCGGCCCTGCTTCTCCCAGGCCTTGCCCAGCGCCGGGATCGCGCTCGGATCACCGAGCCGCTCGAGCTGCGTCACCGCGCGCTCGCTCTCCTTGGGGTTGTCGAGCTTCTTCGTCCACGTCTTGGAGGCGAACTCGTCTTCCGGGCAGCCGGTCATGGTCGCGAGGACCACGGCCGCCAGGAACAGGACGGCCAGGTGTCGGATCCGCAGGGTCATGGGACGATCCTTTCGAAGGCGCCGGCACTATAACGAACCGGCCGGAGGGTGACGCGGGGACGGGGCGAGGTTTTCCCGGGAGGCCCCGGTGGCAGAAAGCCCGTTGCCGGAGTGCGTCCGGAACGGGCTCTCGTCTCGGCGCGACGCGGGGCGTCGCTACTTCTTCTTCACGGCGAACAGCACGTTCTCGAAGTTGGCGTACTTCGCGGTCGTCACGATCATCGTGATGATCCGCGCGTCGGTCTCTTCGTCGGCCTGCAAGATCACCAGGCCCTCGGGGCACAGGAAGGCGTTGTTCTGGATGCCGGCCTTGGCGTCGTCGCAGGCCTTCTTGGCCTTCTTGTCGGTCGCCTTGGACGACAGCGCCATCGTCTCCTTGGTCTTCTTGCCGTGGGCGTCGAGCTTCAGGAACAGCGCCTCGATCTTCATCTGCGGGTTCTCGTCCTTCAGCAGGCTCTCGATGGTCGCCACCTGGAAGCCCTGGAACGAGAGGTCACTCTTGGTGACCGTGATGATCGGCGCCTCCTGCAGCTGCTCCTTGCGGTCGGCCTTCGGCAGCTCGAGGCCCTTCTGGGCCTTGATCAGCTCGCCGCTGGTCGAGAACACGATCAGGAGGAAGGTGACCAAGATGGTCATCATGTCGACGAACGGCGTCAGGTTGAGCGCGATGTTCGACGACCGGGAGGTGCTACCTGCACCGCCCTTGGCCAGGTGCTTGAACGGCACCGAGCGATAGAGGCGTGGTCCTGCTTTGTGGACGGGCATCGGATGGTTCCCTTCGGCTCGGCTACAGGCTCGGACGCCACGACAGGCTGGACGGCTCGGACAGGCCGACGCCGTCGAACCCGGTCTTGGCCGCCAGGTCCATCGCGTGGATGATGTCCTTGTAGGCCACCTTGGCCTGGGTGGTGCTCTCGGCGGCGATCTCGATGTCCTTGCGGCCGTCGAAGATCGGCTCCTTGCGCAGCGCGACCAGCGCGCTCTCCACCGTCGACCACGTGTACTCGCCGTTCTCCTTCTTGGCGATCACCGGGTCGATCGGCGCCGAGCTCACGCCGACATAGATCATGTCGGGCTGGATCAGCACCGAGATCTTCGCGGGGATCTCGTCGGGCGGCGGCTCGTTCGAGCGGCTCTTGCCCTTCGGCTGGATGGTGATGCGGGCGATCTCGCTCCACACCGCCGTCACCAGCAAGAAGGCCGTGAGGCAGCTCATCAGGTCGATGAAGGGGACGATGTTCAACTCGACGTTGAACGACTTCTTGTCCCCGGTATCTATCGCGGCACCCATCGGGGTCCTCCGTGGCAACCCGGCCCCACTCGCGTGGGCACCGGGGGAGTCTCAAGTCGGCAGGTGATCAGAGTGAGGACGCGGACGCGCCCTCGCCAGGATCGCTACGCCTGGGGCTGCATGGAGGAGCGGTGATTGACGACCAGGTTCACCACCTGGACGGTCACCTCGTTGATGTCGTCCGAGACCTTGGTGGTCTTGCCCTGGATGAGCGAGTAGCCCAGCAGGCCGACCAGCGAGCTGCCGATGCCGAAGGCCGTGCAGTTGAGGGCCTCCGAGATGGCGCCGGCGAGCTCGGTCGCCTTGTTTCCGCCCTGGTCGTCGCCGACCGACTTGAAGGCCTTGATCATGCCGGTGATGGTGCCGATGAGGCCGGCCATAACGGCGAAGTTCGAGAGCATCGCCAGGTACGGCGTGCGCGCGTTGATCTTGGGCAGCTCGCGGAGGGCGGCCTCATCCATCGCGGCCTGGACCTCGTCGTCGCTCTTGTTGAACTTCATCAGGCCCGCCTGGACGATGCGGGTCATCGGGGTCGGGTTGCCCGAGCACACCTTGATGGCGCCCTGGACGTTGCCGGCCATGACCTGGCTCTTCAGCAGCGCAAGGAGCTTGTCCTTGTCGACGGAGGCCTTGAACAGATAGACGGACCGCTCCACGATGATGCCGATGATGAAGATCGAGGTGACGAGGATGAGCCACATGCCCCATCCGCCCTCGTGGAACGCTGCCGAAATCGTCTGCAACATGGTCGACTTGCCTCCGGGTACCGAGCGCCGTGCGCCGGTGGGTCTGAGAACTCGGCGAACCGTTGTGCAAAGACGGATCCATCACCGCAACCTGTCGAGATCACGGCGAGATGCAGTTTGTTGCCGGCGGATCCGCTGGGGCGCCGCGCCGCAGGCCGAGGCGAAATGCCACGACGTACGCACGGCTGGGAACCGAAAGACCTCGGGCGTTGTCGGAGGTGTCCAGTGAAGTTCAGGCCCTCGCTCGCGGACGTGACGGTGACGATCGTGGTGCTGGTGGCGCTGTTCCTGCCGCCGCGGGCGCTGTCGGCGGCGTCGGTCGGCAAGCTCGACGCCGACGGTCGGCGCGCGGTGGCGTTCGCTGAGGCGCGGGTCGCGGTCGACCCCGGCGACGGCCGCGCCGCCTACGCGCTGGCCCGCCAGTGGAGCGACGCCAAGGAGGTCGACTGGGCGATCCAGGCGGCCGGCGTGGCGGCCAGCCGCAGCCAGGGCTCGCCGACCCACTGGCGCGCGCTGTACGCGCTGTCGATGGCCCACATCGATCGCTACGAGGCCAAGGAGGCGCTGGCCTACGCCAACGAGGCGCTCGCCGCGTGCGACGCCGCGGCCGCGACGGCGTGCCCGAACCACGAGCAGGCCCACGTCGAGCTGCAGCAGCGCTACCTCGACGCCGGCGTGCGCTCGGGCATCAACCCGCGCCGCGATCCCAAGGCCTTCGTCGAGGCCGCCAACGCCGGCCTGCGCCAGGTGCGCACGATGGGCACCGGCATCGCGCCGCAACCGACCGCGCCGCCCGCGGGTGGCGCGGGCTCGGCGGCCCCGCCGGCCCCGCCTGCCCCGTAGGTCAGCCGATCGTCAGGTCGGCGATCAACGGGCGGTGGTCGCTGGCCCGGCGCGCCAGGTCGGTCTCGCCGCGCTCGACGCCGGCGAACCGCACCGCGCCGCGCACGTAGATGCCGTCGAGGGCGCGCATCGGCGCCCACGCCGGGAAGGTGCGCAGCCGGCGCTCGACGCCGCGGAAGCCGTGCGGTGCCAGCCAGCCGGCCAGCGAGCCCCAGACGTCGTTGAGATCGCCGCCGATCACCACCGGCGTCTCCTGGTGCAGGCCGTAGAGCGGGTGGCAGTCGACGAAGTTCTCGACCTGGATCCGCCGCTCGTACTGCGCCAGCCCCAGGTGCAGGTTGAACACGTGGACCGTGCGGGCGTGGTGATCGTGGCGGACGTGCAGCGCCACGTGCAGCGCGCTGCGCCGCTTCTTGGGCGCCACCGTCAGATCGATGTTGCGCATCTCGGCCAGCGGGAACCGGGACAGCACCGCGTTGCCGTAGGTCCCGCCGCCGCGCACCGTCACGTTGGGGAACCACGCGTAGTGGCCGAGCCCGAGGCCGTCGGCCAACAGGCTGGCCTGGTGATCGCCGTTGGAGCGCTTGGCCCCGGCGTCGACCTCCTGCAGCAGCACCACGTCGGGGGCGTAGTGCGCCAGGCACGCGACCGTGCGGGCCGGATCGTAGCGGCGATCGACGCCGCCGATGCACTTGTGGATGTTGTAGCTGACGACCCGCAGCTTCATGGCCGCGCCTCGCGTTCGGCGGTGCCTCCAATGTGGCGATCCAGGCGCGCCACCACAAGGGTCATATCGTCGTCGATCGGCAGGCCGCCCAGGTGCGCCGCCAGCTCGGCGCCCAGCCGCTGCTGCACCGCCACCGGGTCGAGCTCGTCGCCGGCCAGCCGCTTGAGCACCCGCTGCAGCCGGCGGTCGCCGAACTGCTTGCCGTCGGCGCCGTGGCACTCGATCAGCCCGTCGGTGTACCAGATCAGCAGATCGCCGGGCCCGATGGGCCGGGTCGCGGCCTTGGCCACGGTCGCGGCGCCGGCGCCCAGCGGGTTGCCGCGGGCGACCAGCGCCGACAGCTCGACGGTGTCGCCGGCCGGCGTCGGGGCGGCCCGGGCCCGGCACACGTAGGGCGCGACGTGACCGGCGTTGGCGAAGTGGATCTCGCCGCGGTCCGGGTCGATCACCGCGGCGAAGCAGGTCAGGTGGAAGCGCCCGGCGCCGACCTGGCGCACCGCGTGGTCGAGCTGGTGCAGCAGCGTCAGCACGTCGAGCGTGTCGGGGCGCGCCGCGACCGCCGCGTCGCAGGCGCCGCGCGCCGCCGCGGTCACCATCGCCGCCGCGACGCCCGAGCCGGTGACGTCGCCGATCACCACCAGCGTGCGCCCGCCGGGCAGCGCGTACCGCGACCACCAGTCGCCGCCGCACTCGCTGGCCGGTTGCCACGAACCGACGACGGTGACGCCGTGGTGGTGGCTGGGCTCGGTGCCGGGGACGAAGCCGGCCTGCACCGCCGCCGCCAGCTCGACGTCGCGCACCAGGTCGGCGCGGGCCGCGGCCTCCTCGGCGATGTGCACGTAGTCGAGCGCGGCGCCGGCGCGATCGGCGACCGCGGCCAGGAACCGCAGCTCGGCGGGGCGGCGCCCGGTGCGGCGGCCGCGCTGCCGCACGATCAGCAAGCCGACCAGCTCGTCCTTGGCGGTCAGCGGCACCAGCGCGATCGCCGCGTGGGCGATCATCAGCCGCTCGATCGACGGCCGCAGGTCGCCGACCTCGGCGCTCTCGATGTCGCGCGCGAACACCGGGCGCCGCTGCTCGGCCAGCCACGGGCCGACCAGCGGGTCGGGCACCCGATCGCCGTCGATCGGCGTGCCGTCGGCGTTGCGCCACGACCAGTCGTCGCGGGCCGGCGTGATCATCTGGACGTCGTCACCCAGCGCGATCTGGCACACCTCGGTGGTCAGCGCGGCGACCTCGTCGGCGCGGGTCAGCTGCCGCACCCGCGCGCCGTACTGCCGCAGCAGCCGATCGAGCGGGCCCTCGCCGGGCGTGCGCACCGCCCAGATCCGCGCCACCAGCGCCACCGTCAGCCGGGCCCCCAGCGCGCCGATCAACAAGGTCAGCCCGACGATCCACGCCGGCCACGGCTGCACGACGTAGACCGCCAGCACCCACGCGGCGGCGCCGGCCAGCGACAGCGCGAGGAACGTCACCGGCGCGCGGCTGTCGAGCGACTGCGCCCGCAACAGATCGTCCTGGAAGATCGAGCGCAGCGCCAGCAGCGAGCCGATCGTCACGAACAGCCAGCTCATCGGGGCGTAGCCGACGCCGTACGCGAGGAGCACGTCGGTCATCGCGAAGAACGACACCGCCAGCGCGACCAGCCCGCCCCACAGCTGCCGCCGCCGCGACGCCGACGTGGCCCGGCGCGCGGCGCGGAACGCCTCGACGAACGCCGCCACCGACACCGCGGTGATCGTGATCGAGGCCGGCGGCACCAGCGGGCCCGCGGCGAAGAACCGCAGCCCCGACGGCGTGATCAGGACGTGATCGACCGCGAGGTTGGTGGTGAGCCCCAGGCCGAGGAAGCCGACCGCGACCACGCCGGCGAACCCGACGGGGACGCGGTAGGCGCGCAGCCGCCCCGCGAGCGCCAGCTCGAACACCATCGCGCCGGTCGCGCCCAGCGGCACGAACGCGGTGCCGAACCGGAAGAACGCGTGGGCGGCGGCGTCGTCGGGCGCGGCCACCGCCAGGCCGAAGCTGGCGACGAACGGCAACAGCCCGCCGGTGAAGACGATCATCGGCAGCCGCAGGTGCGAGCTCCCGCGCATCACCAGCGCGTACAGCAGCACCGCGGCCAGCGTGCTGGCCGCGATCAGGAACGGCAACCCGACCAGCCCGAGCGCGTAGCTGTGGGCATCGAGCAGCGGGCTCACCGATCCTCCACCTGGGGTGATCGCCGATGCACTGTCGGTAGAATAGCGGTGACCGGCGGCGGGCGGGTGTACAATGCGTGGCCATCGCCCCTGTCCTGGACGCCGTGCCTCCTGTCATGACCTGCGGTCGCCATCGTGCGTCGTCGCCGCGTCGGCGCGCGGGGGCGTGCCGTGGCTGACGATCCCCGGCCCCGCAGCCCGCGGTCGGGCGTGAACCTGCCGCTGCCGCCGCCGGCCGCCGACGGCGACGAGCCGATCAGCCGGGTGCGCATGAGCGGCCTGGTGGCCGACCACACCGCCCGCGCGGTGCCGGCGTTGCCGTTCGGCCCGGGCTGGGATCTCGACGACACCACCGACGAGGACCGCGAGTTCGACAGCGTCACCGCCGCGGTGCGCATGGCCGACGAGCCCGACGCGCTGGCCGCGGCGCGCCGCGCCGATCGCCAGACCGTCGCCGGGGTGAAGACCACCAAGAGCGCGCGCCGCCTGCCGCTCACCGCCGACGAGAGCGCGCCGGTGCCGCGGCTCCCCGAGGAGGACGAGCAGGCGCCGCGGCTGCCGGCGCCGCCGCCGATGGTGCCGCAGCGCCTACCCGAGCCCCCGCGCGGCCCCGACGCGGCGCGCCTGCCGCTGCGCGCGGCGCCCAACACGCCGCCCAGCGGCCACCCGCTGCCGCGGCTGGGGCGCACGCCCCCCGGCGGGCTCCCGCTGGCGCCGCCGCTGCCGCCCCAGGCCCCACCGCGGGCCGCGCCGCTGCCGCCGCCCCGCGCCGAGGCGCCGCCGCGCCCCGAGCTCAAGCCCGCGCCGCGGCCCGAGCTCAAGCCGGCGCCGCGTCCCGAGCTCAAGCCGGCGCCGCGTCCCGAGCCCAAGCCCGCGCGCCCGGCGGGCCCGGATCCCAAGGCCGCGGTGGCCGCGCTCGCCGACGCGCCGATCCCCGCCGCGTCCCGCCCCCCGGTGGGCGAGCGGCAGCCCGCGGGCCCCGGCCGCATCATCGCCGGCCGCTACAAGATCGTCGACCGCATCGGCGTCGGCGGCATGGGCAAGGTCTACAAGGTCAGCCACCAGCAGCTGTCCAAGACCTTCGCGCTCAAGGTGATCGGCGAGAACCTGGCCGACACCGACGAGGCGCGCGAGCTGTTCTACCGCGAGGCCCGGCTGGCCTCGGCGGTCAACCACCCCAACATCACCTCGGTGGTCGACTTCGGCGAGGATCCCGACGTCGGCGCGTTCATGGTGATGGAGTTCGTCGAGGGCGAGCCGGTGCACAAGGTGCTGCGGCGCGAGACCCGGCTCGGCGTGCGCATGGCCTGCGAGATCATCCTCCAGGTCGCCGACGCGCTGCACTACGTGCACAGCCAGGGCATCGTCCACTGCGACATCAAGACCGAGAACATCCTGCTGCACGAGCAGGCCGGCACCAAGCGCCGCCAGCTGGTGGTGAAGCTGCTCGACTTCGGGCTGGCCCGCTCGCTCACCGGCGGTCGCGGCTCGGGCCCGCTGTCGGGCACGCCCCACTACGTCGCGCCGGAGCGGATCCGCGGCGACGCGGCGACGCCGTCGTCCGATCTCTACGCGCTCGGCATCCTGTTCTACGAGCTGATCACGGGCCACGTGCCGTGGGACGGCAACGTGTCGACGATCCTGTCGGGGCACCTCGAGCTGCAGCCGACGCCGCCGTCGCAGCTGGTGCCGGGGCTCGAGCCGGCGCTCGAGACGCTGATCCTGCGGGCGCTGGCCAAGACCCCGGCCGAACGCCACAAGGACATGGCGGCGTTCATCTACGAGCTGCGCACGGTGATGGACATGCTGGGCTTCGGCCACCGCCGCCGCGGCGGCGGCAAGCGCGTGGTCATCGAGCGCAGCAAGAACGAGCGCGACGCGCTGGCGGCGCGCATCGTCGATGGCTGTCGCCTGCCGCTGGCGCTGGTGTCGAAGGACGGGTTGATCCTGGTGGCGAACCCGGCGTGCGCGCGCTTCGTGATGGGCGTGGTGGTCGAGATCGAGGGCCTGCCGCTGACCTCGACGCCGCTGGCGGGCGTCTGGAAGTCGCTCGAGGCCGACCTCGGCAAGGCGGTGGCGTCGACGCCGGTGCGCCGCATCCTCGAGATCGACACGCCGGCGGGGGCGCCCCAGCGGCTGCTGGTCTGGCTCGATCCGTGCGGCGACGGCGTCCTGTTCGGCGTCCAGCCCCTCGAGACCTGACATCTCATCGGCGGTCGCGGGCGCGGGCGGTCGCGATCAACGTCGCAGTCGCGATCAACGTCGCAGTCGCGATCAACGTCGCGGTCGCGATCAAAGCCCCTCGGCGCGGGCGGTGGCGCCCCCCTGGGCCGTGCTCAGACAGTGCTCGCGCCGGTGACCTCGCCGCGTGGGTCGACCGACCGAGGGTTGGCGAACACCGAGATCGCGCGGGGGCGCTCCGCAACTGCGCGCGGCCCAGGGGGGACGCCACCTGGCGCCGAGGCACCTGCCCGCGATCGGACTCGCGCGCGGCGACGGTCACGGCCTCGCCCTCGGAACGGGGGCGGGGACGGGGACGGGGACGGGGACGGGGACGGGGGGCCGATCAGGTCCACCACAGGTGGGCGGAGTCGTCGTCGAGCTCGGTGTTGGTGGCCGAGGCGGCGAGGGCCTCGAGCTCGGCCTTGAGGGCGGCGGCGCGCGGTGGGGGCATGGCGGTGAAGTCGACGGAGATGCCGTCGATCATGGTGCGGTAGTCGGGGCGCCGTGGGCTGACGGCGTAGCCGGAGGCGCGGACCTCGGGCCAGGCGGTCATGAACTGGAAGAAGGCGGTGGTCGGCGGGGCGTCGTTCTGCTGGGCGTGGGGGTGGATGAAGCCCTCATCGAGCAGCGTCGTCAGGCCGGCGAGATCGAGGTCGTCGTAGCGGATGATGCCGCCCGAGTCCTCGGCGTCCGCGATGCCCAGGAGCGCGGCGCGGCGGGCGTGATCTTGGTTGAGCGCGCGGCCCATGCCGTGGGCGGCGAGCTGCAGGTCCTGACCGCGGGCCTCGATGGCGGGGCCGCCCTGGCGCGCGAGCGCGGGCACCAGCGCCGGCACCAGCCAGCGCACCGCGGGATCGTCGAAGCAGGCCAGGAGCGCGGCGGCCAGCGCGGGATCGGGGCGGGCGCCGGCGGCTTGCACCAGGCGGTGCGCGGCCTCGAGGCGCGCCGGCCGGTCGGGCTCGGCGATCGCCTGGGGATCGAAGCGCACCTCGTCGCTGGCCAGCAGCGCCGCGAGCCGGGCCGCGGTGCCGGGGTGCGCCAGCCGCGCGATCACGTCGACGGCGACGGTCCACTCGCTCGGGTGTGCGCGCACGACGACGAGCACCGCGTCGAGCGACGCGTCGTCGGCCGCGGTCGCGAGCGCGCGCAGCGCCATGCGCGCCACGTAGCGCGACGGGTGGGCCAGGAGCGCCCGCGCGATCGGCGCGGCGGCGATCGGATCGGCGTGGGCCGCGACCGCGATCGCCACGCAGCGGGCCAGCGGCGTCGCCATCGCCAGCGCCACCGCCAGGGCCGGCTCGTCGGCGACGTGCCGGGCCAGCGGCGTCAGGTCGGGCCCGCACAGCGTCGGGTCGGCCAGCGCCGCGGCGCGCCGCGCGGCGTCGAGGCCGGCGGCCAGCGCCAGCGCCTGCTGCTCGGCGTCGGTCAGCGCGTCGAGCCAGTAGCGCGCCTCGCCGTCGCGGTACGCCGCGCGGCCCAGCCTCGGCGAGCGCTCCTTCGCGCCCAGCCAGGCGTCGACCGCGACCGCCAGCGTGGCCAGCCGCTCGTCGGCCAGCACCTCGTGCAGCGGCCCCATCGCGAGGGCGCCGTCGGCGTCGAGGTCGACCCGCGTCGCGCCGCCCAGGGCCGGCAGCACGACCGCCGCCACGCCGCGGCCGCCGACCGCCGCCGCCTCGCGCAGCGCGGTGATCAGCCCCAGGTGCCAGGCGATGATGCGCTCCTCGCCGGTGATGATCCCGGTCAGGCCCTGGCCGTCGCGCCACTCCAGGAACGCGGCGTCGCCGTCGGCCTCGAGAGCGGCGCCGGCGGCCAGCAGCTCACCGACCGTGGCGAACGGCGGCGGGCTGCCGAACAGCAGTGCGTCGTCCGGCCAGTCGTCGTGGCGCGACGGATCGAGCGGACGGGCCTGCCAGGCGGCGAGGCCGCCGGGGGGGAACTGGATGGAACCGAGGACCAGCGCGAGCAGCGTCATGTCCCGGAGGTAGAGGCCCCGTCGATCGGGTTGTGACATCCGAACCCGGCCGCCAGCCTCCGATATGCTCCAAGGTCCATGGTCGATCCCTCCCTGCACAACGAAGACCTGGCGCCGGTCCCGCCCGAGAAGCGGACCTGGCGCACCGGCAACATCGCCGCGCTGTGGGTCGGCATGGCCATCTGCGTCCCGACCTACACGCTGGCGTCCGAGCGGGTCGCCGGCGGCATGAGCGCGTGGCAGGCGGTGCTGGTCATCGCGCTGGCCAACCTGATCGTGCTCCTGCCGCTGATGGCCAACGGCCACCCCGGCACCAAGTACGGCATCCCGTTCCCGGTGCTGGTGCGCGCGTCGTTCGGCGTGCGCGGCGCGCAGCTCCCCGCGGTGCTGCGCGCGCTGGTCGCCTGCGGCTGGTTCGGCATCCAGTGCTGGTTCGGCGGGCTCGGGATGTGGGCGACCGCCTCGGCGCTCGCGCCGTCGGTGTCGGTGCCCGACGTGACCATCCTCGGCGCCGATCTCGCGCCGCTCATCTGGTTCTTCGTCTTCTGGCTGATCAACGTCTACTTCATCTGGAACGGGATGGAGTCGATCAAGTGGCTCGAGACGCTGTCGGCGCCGTTCCTGCTCGTGTGCGGCGCCGCGCTCCTGGCGTGGGCCATCTCCGAGGGCGGCAGCCTGAGCACGCTGATGGCCCAGCCCGCGACCAAGCCGCTGTCCGAGACCTTCGCCGTCGCGCTCACCTCGGGGGTCTCGTTCTGGGCGACGCTGGCCCTCAACATCCCCGACTTCTCGCGCTACGCCCGCAGCCAGCGCGATCAGGCGATCGGCCAGGCGATCGCCATGCCGACGACGATGACGGTGTTCGCGTTCATCGGTGTCATCACCACCGCCGCCACCGTCGCGGTCTACGGCAAGGCCATCGCCTACCCCGACCAGCTGGTCACGAAGTTCGGCAACCCGCTCGTGGTCGGCATCTCGATGCTCGGCCTCGCCCTGGCCACGCTGTCGACCAACATCGCCGCCAACGTCGTCTCGCCGGCCAACGACTTCGCCAACATGGCCCCGGCGCGCATCACCTACCGCACCGGCGGCCTCATCACCGCGGTCATCGGCGTGCTGATCTGCCCCTGGCTGATCCTGAAGTCGGCCGGCAACTACATCTTCATCTGGCTGGTCGGCTACGGCGTCCTGCTCGGCCCCATCGGCGCGATCATGATCATCGACTACTTCGTGCTGCGGCGGCGCGAGCTCGCCGTCGACGATCTCTACCGCCGCGGCGGCCAGTACGAGTACGCCAACGGCATCAACCCCCGCGCCCTCATCGCCTTCGCCCTCGGCGTCGCCCCCTGCCTGCCCGGCTTCCTCGTCGCCGCCAGCGGCGCCGCGCCCTCGACCGTCCCCGCCTTCTTCAACCACCTCTACACCTGGGCCTGGTTCGTCTCCTCCGGCGTCTCGGCCGCCGCCTACTACGCCCTCATGCGCCGCCGCGTCTGATCGCCGCCCGCCGGGCGGGCTCGGGGACGGGGTCGGGGTCGAGGTCGAGGTCAGGCTCGGGGATGATCTGCCCCTGCCGGACGCGCACCTCGGCGCGGCGGTGGTGCCCCTGGGCCGTGCTCAGACAGTGCTCGCGCCGGTGACCTCGGCGCGTGGGTCGCACGACCGGGGGCCGGCGAACACCGAGATCGCCCGAGGGCGCTCCACAACTGCGCGCGGCCCAGGGGACACCACCTGGCGCCGACGCCCCTGCCGGACGCGACGGTCCCCATCCGATCGTCAGGCGCGACGATCCCCATCCGACCGTCAGGCGCGACGATCCCCATCCGATCGTCAGGCGAGGCGCGACGATCCCCATCCGATCGTCAGGCGAGGCGATCCCCACCCGATCGTCAAGGGCACCCGACCGCCGTCGAGGCGCGACGATCCCCACCCGATCGTCAAGGGCACCCAGCCGCCAAGGCGGGCGCGAAGATCCCCATCCGATCGTCACGCGCCGATCGTCACGCGCCCCTCGGCGCGGCGGTGGTGCCCCCCTGGGCCGTGCTCAGACAGTGCTCGCGCCGGTGACCTCGGCGCGTGGGTCGAGCGACCGGGGCTCGGCGAACACCGAGATCGCCCGGGGGCGCTCCGCAACTGCGCGCGGCCCAGGGGGGACACCACCTGGCGCCGACGCCCCTGCCAGTCGCGCGACGCGCCCCCATCCCACCGCCCGCCACGACGATCCCCATCCGACCGTCATCGGCATCCGACCGTCAGGCGCGGTCCCAGCCGGCGGCGCCCTCGGCTCAACCAAGACCAACCACTGAACACCTGGGTGGGGTCAGTTTTGGTGACGCCATGGGGGGCTGCTTCAGTGGCGGCGCGACGTTCCCCATCCGACCGTCAGGCGCGACGATCCCCATCCGATCGTCAGGCGCGACGCTCCCCATCCGATCGTCAGGCGCGACGCTCCCCATCCGATCGGCGCCCCTGCCCGTCGCGCGACGCTCCCCATCCGATCGTCAGGCACATCCGATCGTCAGGCGGGACGATCCCCATCCGATCGTCAGGCACCCCATCCGATCGTCAGGCGCATCCGATCGTCCGCATCCGATCGTCAGGCGCGATCAATGCCGGCCGCCATTCCGGTGCAGGTGGCGGGCGCGCAGCTTGGTGCCGGCAGGTGCCGAGGCGCCAGGTGGGGCTCCCCCTGGGCCGCGCGCAGTTGCGGAGCGCCCCCGCGCGATCTCGGTGTCCGCCAACCCACGGTCGGTCGACCCACGCGCCGAGGTCACCGGCGCGAGCACTGTCTGAGCACGGCCCAGGGGGGCACCACCGCCCGCGCCGAGGGGCTTCCCCCGCCCGACCGCGCCCGACCCACACGCGTCGATCCGGGCCCTTCTGGGTGGGGGCCCCGGCGCATGCCAGGGGACGGTCCTTGCGAAGGCGCGGGCCCGAAAAAGGGAACAGCCCGCTTCGTTAGAAGCGGGCTGTTCGAAAAGACCCCGGTAGCGACCTACTCTCCCACAGAGTTGCCCCTGCAGTACCATCGGCCCTGGAGAGCTTAACTTCCGTGTTCGGGATGGGAACGGGTGTGGCCTCTCCGGAATTGCCACCGGGAAAAAAATGGCGAAGCACGAGCTGCGACGATGTGCGGACGTTCGATTCGTCTGGGCGACTGGCGCCCGGGTGGGCCTACCAGTCGATGTGCTGTTTGCGATTGCGTAGTGACTGACCGACCTGACCCAAGTCCCGGTGCGCCACGAACCATCGCTGGTTCGTGCGCCGTCCCAGCCGTGGGAGGCCGGGAAACACCGCATCCCGTGAGGGATACAGCGCGGAAATTAGGGTGGTCAAGCCTCACGACCGATTAGTACGGGTTAGCTCCACGCATTGCTGCGCTTCCACATCCCGCCTATCAACCACGTAGTCTACGTGGGGTCTTCAGGAGCCCGAAGGCTCAGGGACACCTTATCTCGAGGGGGGCTTCCCGCTTAGATGCTTTCAGCGGTTATCCCTTCCGAACATAGCTACCCGGCGATGCCACTGGCGTGACAACCGGAACACTAGCGGTTCGTCCAACTCGGTCCTCTCGT
>JADJGV010000001.1:297500-1107269 GCA_016707895.1 Myxococcales bacterium
CGCCCCACCCGAAGGCAGGTGCGCAGCACAAACTCAACGCTCTCTCTTCCGCTATTCAGTTTTCAGAGACCGAGTCGTCGGCGGCGTCCGTTTCGGTTGCCGTCGAGGGAAGCGACTTATACAGAACGGCCCCGAGCGCGTCAACATCGATCGCGGTTTTTTCTACGCGCGCCGATTTGTCCGCGTAGGTCATCGAAAACACGGTGAATTTCGGCGCGGCGATCGTGATTTTTTTCCGCGCCATCCCCGCATGATGATTCGCGCGCCGTGGCGATCGGCGGGTGGAAATTGCCGCGCGGGGTGGTGCGCGCGCCCCTCCTGGCGCCGATTAACAGGCTGAAATCGAAGGATTTTTGGCGCTCGTTTTGGGATTCCGACCAGTGGCGGCGGGCGCATCCCGCGCGGGCGCGCCGGCCGGATCCACCTGGGCGTGCTTTTTTTTCGAGCTGGCGGCGCGGCGTGGCGCCCGCGCTCGCCCAGGCGAAGAGCCCAGGGGTTGGCCACCGAGGGCGGCCGCCGCTCGACCGGCGCAGCCCGGGCGGAGTACGCTACGCCCCGATGATCGACCGGATCGGCAACTGCCGCATCGTCGAGGAGGTGGCCTCCGGCGGCATGGCGGTCGTGTACCGCGCGATCCACGACACCCTGGGCCGCACGGTCGCCATCAAGGCGCTCAAGACGGCGGCCGCCCTCGAGGAGCACATCGCGACGCGGTTCGAGCGCGAGGCCAAGAGCCTGGCGAACCTGCAGCACGAGAACATCATCAGCGTCTACGACTTCCACCGCGAGCACGGCGCGCTGTTCATCGTGATGGAGTACGTGTCGGGCATCGACCTGTACGACCTGCTCGAGCGCTCGGGCCGGCTGCCGTTCGATCTCGCCGCGATCGTCGCGCTGCAGGTGGCGCGCGCGCTCGACTACATCCACTACCGCGGCATCGTCCACCGCGACATCAAGCCGGCGAACATCATGCTGGCGCGCCAGGGCGGCGTGAAGCTGATGGACTTCGGCATCGCCCGCGACAAGTCGTTCGAGGATCTCACCGAGGCCGGCACCGGCATCGGCACGCCCGCGTACATGTCGCCCGAGCAGATCCTCGGCGACAAGCTCGACGCGCGCTCGGACCTGTTCTCGCTGGGGATCGTGCTCTACCAGATGCTGACCGGCGGCAAGCCGTTCATCGAGGACGAGCAGCGGTCGGTGATGCACAAGATCCGGCTCGAGCGGCACCCGCGCGTGCGCAAGCTCAACCCCGACATCCCGCGCGAGCTCGAGCGCATCGTCGACAAGTGCCTCGAGAAGCAGCCGCGCGACCGCTGGCAGTCGGCGCAGCAGGTGGTGATGGCGCTCGAGCGCTTCCTGGCCAAGTACGTCGAGGTCAACTACCACGCGCGGCTGGTGATGTTCCTCAAGGCCCAGGGGCTGATCACGCAGCTCGAGGCCGACGAGTACGTCAGCCCGCTGGTCGGCGTGCCCGGCCAGGGCGCGGCCGGCCAGCCCAACCTCGCCGCGCGGGTCACCAGCCGCCGCGGCGCGATGGTGCAGGGCGTGATCCTCGGCGTGCTGCTGTTGATGCTGGGGCTGATCCACGTGGCGCCGCTCGGGGAGGCCGCGCCCGCCGCGCCGCCGCCGGTGCTGCACGGCTACGTCCACGTCAACGCGTACCCCTGGGGCGAGGTGGCGATCGACCAGGTCGCGGTCGGCGCCACGCCGCTGGCGCGCGCGGTCGAGCTCACCGTCGGGCCGCACACCGTCACCGTGACCCACCCGTGGTTCCAGCCGATCACCAAGACGCTCGACGTCGCCGCTGGCACGGCCGATCAGCCGCTCGAGGTGCGGGTCGACTTCGAGCGCGACGGCGCGCTGGCGCCGGGCAAGACCATCCCCAAGGAGGCCCCGTGAAGCGCGCGCTGCTCGCGCTCGCGGTGTGCGCGCTGCTGGCCGTGCCGGCGCGCGCCGATCGCGACTACCTGACGTACAAGGTGCGGGCCGGCGACTCGCTGGCGCTGCTGGCGGCCGAGTACTACGGCGACCGCAACCACGCGGTCTTCATCATGGTCGCGAACAAGCTCGACCACCCGCGGCCGCTCAAGCCGGGCGAGAAGCTGCGCATCCCGGTGTCGCGGACGGTGACCGCGGCGGTCGGCGACACGCTCGAGGGCCTGGCCCAGGCCTACCTGGGCGACAAGCGCCGCGCGCCGTACCTGGCCGAGTTCAACGGCGTCGATCCCACCGACAGCCTGGCCGCCGGCGCGACGCTGACGATCCCGTTCCACGTCGTCCACACCGCGGCCGGCGACGAGACGCTGGCGGCGATCGCCGCGGCGTACTTCGGCGACAGCAAGAACGCGCCGCTGCTCCGCGGCTACAACTTCCTCGACCGCGACACGCTGGCCGCCGGCGAGTCGATCGTCATCCCGATCAATCACGTCAAGGTGCGCGCGTCGGCGATGCCGCCGGTCGACGCCGAGTCGAAGGCGCGCACCCAGAAGCGCGAGCAGATGATGGAGCTGGCCAGCCAGGTGCTGCCGCGCGCCACCGACGCGTGGCGGGCCGGCGCCTACGGTGACGTCAAGCGCGAGCTGATCGCGGTCGACCTCGACTTCGTCGACACCGACCGCGCGGCGGCGCTGGGCCTGCTCCTGGGCGCGGCCTACGTGGCGCTCGACGACGAGGTGTCGGCGCGGGCGTCGTTCCAGCGGGTGCTCGAGCGCCGGCCGCGGACGACGATGTCGACCTACCGCTACTCGCCGCGGATCGTCGCGGTGTGGAAGAAGGCGGGCGGGCAGCTGGCCGATGCGCGGTAGCGCGACGGCGCTGGCGCTGGCGCTGACGCTGGCGGCGTGCGGCTCGGGCGGCGGCGGCAGCGGGCGGCGGGGCGCCGGCGAGGTGGCGGCGGCGGGGCTGGCGGCGGCGCTCGACCGCGCGGCGCTCGAGGTGGCGCCGTGGCGGTGCGCGACGCTGGCGCCGGTGACCACCGCGGGCGAGCTGACGGCCGGCGGCCGCACCTGGCGCCGCCAGCAGCGCACGCTGACGAGCGCCGGCGCCAGCCTGACCGTGGCGGCGGTGGCCGACGCCCGGGGCGCGACCGACCCTGCGTGGCGCGCGGCCCTGCGCGGCGCCCAGGTCGACCTGGTGGTCGCGGTGGGCGGCATGGGCACCACCGAGGCCGAGCTGACGGCCAGCCTCGGCGCGCTGACCGATCCGGCGTGGCTGACGGTGGCCATCCCCGGCACCGCCGAGGCCTGGCCGGCGCACCGCGCCGCCGTGGCCGCGCTGGCCGGCGGCGGCGCGGCGATCGTCGACGGCAGCGACCTGCGGCTGCTCGACGGCGGCGCGGCCGTGCTCGCGACGCTGCCGGGCGCGGCCTACCCGGAGCGGCTGGCGGCGGCCAGCGACGGCTGCGTCTACGACGGCGCCGACGCGGCGGCGATCGTCGCGGCGGCGCGGGCCCTGGCCGAGACCCGGCCGGCCCTGCTGGCGACCGCGACCGCGCCCCAGGGCGGCGCCAGCGACCGCCTGGTCGGCGGCGTCCACGCCGGCGATCCGGCCCTGGCTGCCACCGTCGCGCCGCTGGCGGCGGTGCTCCACGCGCCGGTGGGCGCGCCGGCCGGCGCCGGCGAGCGCGACGGCGCCGGCGTGGTCGGCATCGCGGCCGGGTCGCTCGATCCGCTGCCGCGCGTTGGCGCCGACGGCGCGCGCGCGGCGACGGCCATCCCGATCGTGACGATCGACCGCGCCGGCGTGCGCTGGCGGCTGCTGACGTCGCCGTAGCGGCTTCGATCGCGCCGGGATTCGGTGCTACGGTGTCGTCGGTGTCGACCCCGGCGCCTCGCCACTTCTGCCCGCGCTGTCGCGCCAGCTATCCGGTGCCGCAGGCGTTCTGCTCGGAGTGCGGGGCCGACATGCTGCGGGTGTCGGCGATCGACCTGGCCGCCGCGCGCGAGACGCTGACCGGCGACACCCGCCCCGGCGTCGCGGCCACCGCGCGCGCCGACCGCCGGGTCTCGGCCTCCAACCAGACCTGGCTCGGCACCATCGTCGACGGGCGCTACCGCGTGCTCGAGGCGATCGGCCGCGGCGGCATGGGCGTGGTCTACAAGGTCGAGCACGTGCGCATGGGCAAGATCGCGGCGATGAAGGTGCTGCACCGCGATCTCGCCGACGACCCCGACGTGATCCAGCGGTTCGAGCGCGAGGCGGCGGCGGTGTCGCGGCTGCAGCACCCCAACGCGGTGCAGGTGTTCGACTTCGGCGCCGCGCAGGGCGCGCTGTACCTGATCATGGAGTACGTGCGCGGCCAGGATCTCGCGACGATCGTCGAGCGCGACGGGCCGTTGCCGTTCGCGCGCGCGGCGCCGCTGTTGACCCAGATCCTCGGCGCGCTCGGCGAGGCTCACGAGCTGGGCATCGTCCACCGCGACCTCAAGCCCGACAACGTGCTGGTGACGCGCACCACCGGCGGCCGCGACTTCGCCAAGGTGCTCGACTTCGGCCTGGCCAAGCTGGCCCACGCCGGCGCGCCCGACGTCAGCGACCAGTCGCAGATCGTCGGCACGCCGTACTTCATGGCGCCCGAGCAGATCCGCGGCGACGAGGTCGACGCCCGCACCGACGTCTACGCGATGGGCGCGCTGATGTACCGCCTGCTCACCGGCCAGTACGTGTTCACCGGCGCGACCGCGGTCGGCGTGTTGACCAAGCACCTCACCGCCGAGGTCGAGCCGCCGTCGGCGCGGGCGCCGTCCCTGGGCATCGAGCCCGAGGTCGACGCGCTGGTGCTGCGCGCGCTGGCCAAGGATCCGGCGGCGCGCTGGGCGTCGGCCGCGGCGCTGGCGGCGGCGATCGACGACGCCTACGCGGCGCTGGTCGGCGATCGCGCGACGCTGGCCGCCCAGCGCGCTCAGCCGGGCGCGAGCGGCCGCGGGCGACGGGCCAACACCGAGGACGACGAGCCGATGTCGGAGCTGCGGCTGCGCCGCGCCGACATCGACGGCTACGAGCGCTCGCTGCGCCGCGGCCGCTGGCTGGCGATGGGCACCGCGCTGGCCGTCGTCGGCGGCCTGGGCGCCGGCGCCGCGTGGTGGCTACACTGGCGCGCCGAGGCGCCGGTGCGCGCCGAGCGCGAGCCCAACGACGATCGCCCGCACGCCAACCGGATCGCCGCCGAGGCCACGGTCACCGGCGTGCTGGGGCGCCGCCGCTCGCCGACCGAGCCCGACGTCGATCTGTTCCGGCTGCCCCGGCGCGGCGCCGGCGCGCTGACCATCGAGCTCACGGGGCTGCCCAACATCGACGTCGCGCTGACGCTGCGCGACGACGCCGGCGAGATCGTGGCCAGCGCCGACGAGCAGGGCGTCGCCGGCGACGAGCGGCTGTTCGCCCGGCGGGTCGACGGGCCGGTGACCATCGAGGTCAGCCAGGTGATGACCGCGGCGCTGCCGGTCGAGAACGTCTCGGATCGCTACCGGCTGACGGTGCGCGAGGCGCCGGCCGCGCCCGGCTGGGAGCGCGAGCCCAACGGCGACGCCAGCGACGCCCTCGACGTCGCGCCGTCGGCCACGGTGCGCGGCCACCTCGAGGCCCGCGCCGACGTCGACGCGCTGCGGTGGACCGGCCCGGCCGGCCCGGTCGTGGTCGAGGTGACCGCCCCGGCGCCGCTGCCGCTGAGCTGGCGCGGCCCCGACGGGCGCGACCGCGGCCCCGGCCGCGCTGCACTGACGCTGGCCACCGGCGACGTGCTCACGCTGCGCCGCGCCGACCGCGACGCGGCCAAGGGCCCGCTGCCCGGCGTCGACGTCGCCTGGGCGGTGACGATCCTGCCGCAGCGCTGACGGCGCGGCCGCGCGCGATCACGCGTGCTGGGCGATGTCGGCGGTCAGCGCGTCGAGCAGCGCGTCGAGGCCGGCGTCGCGGTCGACGAAGCGGTGGACCAGCGGCGGCAGCGGCGGCGGCCCATCGCTGGCGCCGCGGACGATCCGGCGCGTCGTCGGTTGCAGCCGGCGCGCCGCGCCCAGCACGTCCTGCCAGCGTTGGTCGGAGACGTCGTGCTCGGCGATCACCGCGTCGAGGTGGACCCCGCGCAGCGCCTCGACCGTGCCGTCGAGGTCGGTCGCGAACTGCACGTCCCAGCCGCTGGTCACGTACAGCGCCAGCGCGCCGCGCTGCCGCCGCTCGTCGCCGACCACCAGCACCCGCAGCCGCCGCGCCGGCTTGTCGCTGGCGTTGGTCGCGTGGGCCAGCACCGCCACCATGATCTTCCAGTCGTCGGGCGGCGCGTCGAGCCGGACCCCGAGGCCGGGGTTGGCGCCGGTCAGCACCCGGGTCACCGCGCCGGTCACTTCGATCGGCGCGCCGCGGGTGCGGTCGAAGATCGTGATGCTGAGCTGCGCCCCGAGGTCGAGCGGCGCGGCGGTGTCGAGGAAGCACCCCACCGACGAGACGTCGCGGGTCTGGCACACGAACAGGTCGCCCGCGACCGGGTGGACGGTGGCGGCGAGCTGCGCGCGGATGCGGACGGCACGACGAGACACGGACGATCGGTGATATCACGGGCGACGGGACGCGAGCCAGCGTACCGCCGCGCGGTGATACGATCGGGAGCCGTGCCGGTCGCCCTCAGCTTTCATCTGACCGCGCTGCCGTTCCTGGCGCTGGCGGTCGGGCTGGCGACGCTGGCGCTGCTGCCGGCGTTGCTGCGCGGCGAGGTCGTCGTGCGGCTCGGCTTCACGATGATCGGCCTGTGCGCGCTGCCGTGGGCGGCGACCACCGCGCTGGCCGCGTGCGTCGACGATGGCCCGTCGCTCCTGCCGTTCATGCGCGCCGCGTTCGCGCCGATCCCGCTGGTCGGCTCGGGCCTGCTGATCGTGATGCTCGGCGTCGCCGGCCGCATCGAGGGCCACCGCCGGATCGTCGTCGTGTCGGTGGTGCTCAACGCGGCGCTGATGGTGCTGTGCGCGTCGTCGTCGACGGTGGTCGCGGCGATCGCGCCGACCGAGTGGGGGCTGCCCTACCCGCGCGCCGGCTACCTGTACGGCCTGTTCGTCACGTCGATCCCGGCCTGCGTCGCCTACGGCGCGTGGGCCACCCGCGGCGCGTCGGTCGATCGCCTGGTGCGCGCGACCTCGCGCAAGGCGGTCCTCGGCGTCGGCCTCCTCGCGGTGCTGGCGATCAGCGACGTGTTCCTCACCTACGGCGTGTTCGGCGTGTACCCGGTGTCGTGGCTGCCCAGCCTGATCGCCGTCGGGCTGTCGCTGTACGCGATCGTCGCCGGCGACGTGCTCAACCAGCGCGGCGTGGATCGCGCCGCGGTGATCGAGGCCGGGGTCGCGATCGCGGGCGCCGCGGCGGTGACGGTGCTGGCGGTGGCGGTCCGCACGCCGGCGATCCTGGCGATCGTCACCGGCGGCTACGCGGCGGCGATGGTGGCCATCGGCCGCACGCTGGCGATGGCGGCCCCGCCGCCCCAGGCCCGCGACAAGAAGCTGGTCGCGCTGCGCGACGCGATCGACCTCGCCGAGCGCGACGACGAGCTGGCCGCGGCGGCGGCCGAGCTGCTGGCCGCGGCCAGCCTGCTGGTCCACGTGCGGGTGTGGTTCGGCGCCGGCGACCTGCGGCCGGCCAGCGGCGGGCGCGGCGCGGCGGCGCTGGCGGTGCCGGCCGAGATCCGCGGGTTCCTGGTACAGCAGGCGCGGCCGCTGCCGATCGGCGACCTGGTGACCGAGCGGCTGGGGCCGCTGCGGCCGACGATGATGGCCTGGGTCGCCGAGCTCGGCGCCGACGTCGTGGTGCCGCTGTGCGAGCGCGACGCGCTGGTGGGGCTGCTGGTCGGCGACCTGCCCGGCGACCGCGCGCTGCGCGACTCGGAGCGGGTCCAGCTCGACGACCTGGCCCGCGCCATCGCCCGCGCCCACACCGTGCACTCCCTGCGCCGCGACATCGACGCCCGCACCGAGCTGGCGCGCGAGGTCGAGCTGGCCGACGTCGTGCGCCAGGCCCGGGCCTCTGGCGGCCGGCGCACGCTGGCCGGGATCGACGTCGCCGTCGCTTACCACCCGGCGCCGCGGGTGGCCGGCGACCTGTGGTTCGCCGGCGAGCTGGCCGACGGGCGCGGGTTCGTGCTGGTAGGCGACGTCGCCGGCCGCGGCACGCCGGCGGCGCTGGTGTCGGCGGCGGTGATCGGCGCGTGCCAGAGCGCGGTCGGGCTCGCCGAGCCCACCGCGACCCCGCTGGCGGTGCTGACGCTGCTCCACGGCGTCGTGCGCGCCATCGACGACGGCCGGCACCGGGTCACCGCCGCCGCGCTGCTGATCGAGCGGGCGACCGCCGACGCGCCGGCGCGGGTGACGATGGCGCTGGCCGGCCACCGCGGCGGCTACCTGACCCGCCCGCGCGGCGACGAGGTCGAGCTGGTGCCGCTGGTCGGCCGCGGCGCGCCGCTGGGCGAGCCCGACTGGCGGGCCAGCGAGGCCAGCCACACGCTGGCGCCCGGCGACGCCGTGGTGCTGGTGTCCGACGGCGTGGTCGCCGCGCGCAACCGCGAGGGCGCGGCGTGGGGCGAGCGCCGGCTGCAGCGCACGCTGCGCGAGCTGGTCGGGCGCGGCGGCGACGTGGCCGACGCCACGCTGGCCGCGGTCGACGGCCACGTCGGCGACGCCCGCCTCGACGACGACGTGCTGATCGTCGCGGTCACGCCGTAGCCGCCGGGCCACGCGCGCGGCTAGCCGTCGACGTCGCCGACCAGCCGCAGGCCGGCCGGCAGCGTGTCGCCCAGCACGACGCGCTCCTCGCGCGCCTCGAGCGTGACCACCTGCTCGATCAGCACCGCGCCGCGCTCGCCGCCCGGCATCTGCCGCACCGCCGCCGCGGCGCGCGCGCGCATCGCCTCGTCGACGTCGCGGGCGCGATCGTCGGTGCGCCGCGCCAGCTGCGCGATCGCGAACGCCGCCTTGTCGGGCTCGGGCCAGTCCCAGCCGAGCACCGTGCCCAGCCACGCCGCCACCTTCGACGCCGGCACGACGGTGTTGTGCGGGCCGTACAGCGGCACCCGCGCGCCGATCCGGCCCAGCGCCCAGATCAGCACCGCGTCCTCGCGGCCCTTGCGGGTGTCCATGCGCCGCATCAGCTCGTCGCCGAGCTTGAGCTTGTGCGCCACCGGCAGCCGCTCGAGGCTGGCCACCGCGCGCCACATCTCGCCCAGCTCCTGCCGCGACGCCTTCACCTCGGCCAGCTTCTTCTGCTGCAAGGCGTTGGGCAGCAGCAGCTTCGCCAGCCGGTCGTAGATCTGCTCCTGCTGCCCCGCGGTCATGCCACCGGCGACCCGCCGCCACACGATCCACCACGCCAGCCGCGACGCCTCGGTCTTGCCGAACGCCGGGCCCTCGTTGAAGACGCCCCACATCTGCTTGATGCGCCACGCGTCGAGCGGCGCGCCGGTGCCGGGCCGCAGGCACAGCCCGGCCAGCCCCAGCCAGCGCTGCTCGTGATCGGCCGAGCGCTTGCGGGTCTCGGCGACGTCGATGATCGCGTCGAACAGCCCGCGCGCGGTGGTCGCGCTCCACTCGTCGCGGCGTGCGGCCAGCATGTCCTCGAGGTCGCGCACCAGCGGTGGCAAGAGCGCGGGGTCGCCGCGGAACGCCGCCTGGGTGCGGTCGCGGGCCTCGCCCAGCCGCGGGTGCGGCGCGGCCTCGGGGGCGTCGTCGTCGGCCGGGCCGCTGGCGCCGCCGGCGCGCATGTCGAAGGTCAGCCGCCAGCGGTTGGCCGGCGCGCCGCGCTCGACGCACCACACCTCGACCGCGCCCAGCTCGGTGATCGCGATCTGCAGCCGCACGTCGACGCTCGAGCGCCCCGGCGCGCGCAGCACGGTGACGATCGGCGGCAGCTCGAGCAGGTCGCTGCCGTCGTCGAGCGTGTCGGCGCGGCCGTCGCCCACCGGCACCAGCGCGCCCGGCGCGTCGGCGCGCGCGCTCGACGAGAACAGCTTGAACCGCACCGGCCGGTTGGTCACCAGCGCGAAGTCGCGGTCGAGCTCGCCCCGGCTGCCCTCGTCGAGCCCCTTGGGCGCCAGGCACACCGCCATCGGCGCGCCGGCGCCATCGACGCCCAGGTAGAAGGCGCGCGGGGTGCCGCCGCGGATGCGCGCCGCCAGGCCGCGGCGCACCAGCCCGAAGTGCGCCGCCCCCAGCGCCACCGCCAGCTCGGGCGCGTCGCTGGCCAGCTGCCGTGGCCGCGCGCCGTCGGGGTGCCACGCCGCGAGCTGGTCGAGCACGCGATCGCGCAGCGTCGTCGGCGTCATCGCGCCGCCGTTGAACAGCACGGCGTCGACCCGCGGGCCGCCGTGGCGGCTCAGGAACGACGCCAGGTGGCGGGTGATCGCCGCGTCGCTGGCGTAGGGCAGCCCCAGCTCCTGCAGGCCGCCGCGGCTGCGCTGGGGCGTCGCGGTCGCCGCCACCTGCGGGAAGAAGCCGTCGATCAAGACCGCGCGCAGCTCGGCCGAGGTCACCCGATCCCGCAGCGTGCCGGCGATCAGCCGCGCGCCGCGGGCCGCGACGGTGATCGGCACCTCATCGGGCGCCGCGTCGCCCAGCAGCGCCTCCTTGGCCAGCCGGCAGGCGTGGACCAGCCCGTGCCACTGCAGCGCGTCGAGGCGCTTGCCGCCGCCGGCGGTCAGCCGCTGCTCGACCAGCTTGGCCAGCGTCAGGTCGACGTTGTCGCCGCCGAGCAGCAGGTGATCGCCGACCGCGACCCGGGCGAACCCGCCGTCGGCGTCGACGCTGATCAGCGTGAAGTCGGTGGTGCCGCCGCCGACGTCGAACACCAGCACGCGGTCGCCGGCCGCCAGCGTGCGCGCCACGCCGCGGTGGGCGTCGACCCACGCGTAGAACGCGGCCTGCGGCTCCTCGAGCAGCACCACCGACGCCAGCCCCGCCTGCTGCGCCGCCAGCGCGGTCAGCTCGCGGGCGGCCTCGTCGAACGACGCCGGGCAGGTGACGACCACGTCCTGGTCGACGAAGCGCGCGCCGGCGCCGAACGCGTGGTCCCAGGCGTCGCGGACGTGGCCGAGGATCGCGGCCTGGGCCTGCACCGGCGACAGCCGCGGCCCGTCCTCGCTGCCCCACGGCAGGATGGCCGCCTTGCGATCGACGCCGGCGTGGCACAGCCAGGACTTGGCCGAGGCCACCATCCGCTGCGGGTTGCGCGCGCCCTGGCTGCGGGCCAGCTCGCCGACGACCGTGCGATCGGCGGCGGTGGCCGGGCGCCACGGCAGCGCCACCTCGCCGGCGCCGAGGTCGTGCTCGCCGGGCAGGTAGACGAACGACGGCAGCTGCCGCCGGGGGCCGGTCTCGCCGGGCGCCACCAGCTGCGGCACCTCGAACACGCGCACGCGGGGATCGGCCGCGGCGGTGTCGACGTAGGCCACCGCGGTGTTGGTCGTCCCGAGATCGATGCCGATCAGGTAGCGGGCGGGCATCCCCGCGGATTTACTCGACGACGCCCGGCGGCGCCAGCGGCAGCGCGCGGAAAGCGGCGGCGGCGACCGCCCGCGGCGGCCCGCTCGTCGAACGTGCGCCGCGCGCCCGACGACGGATTCGCGCGCGAAAAAACTCCAGCAGTCAACGCGACATCCAACATTCTCAAAAAAAGGTGTTTGACTTTCTCCGGGCGGACGATTAGAAGTTGGTCATTCGTCGCGCGAGCCTTCGGGTGAACGCGGCCGGCTGAGACGGAGAACGGGAAACGGGGTCGGTGGGAAAGAAAATTGGAACGAACGTCTCCGTCGGACGTCACAACGCCAGCAACCACGACTCAACCGAGCACACGCCAAAAAGCCAACACGCCATGTTCACCAACTTCGCACATACCGCTACCCGCAACGCCGTCTCGGCCGAGCGCTGGTGCGCGTATTCGTTGCCAGCCGCGAATGCCCTCTTCGGGGCCGCGCGCCTGGCCAGCGAAGGCGGAGAGTCCACGTGCGTGCGTCGCATGGCGCTCGTCTCGCAGCTCGCCATCGGTAGCAAGGATCGGCCGCCCGGAGCCTTTGTCTAGCTCGTCTCTCGACGAGTGAACCAAGGGCCACCCGGGCGAACCCCAGGTGGCCCTTCGACGTTTCGGCCCACCTGCACCCACGGGACGGTAGCTCGCTATGGAGGCGAGGCGGTCCGTAAAATCGATGTGTCCAACACCAGCCAGGTTCGATTCCTGGACGTCCCACGACTGCATTGAGGGCCTCTCGCCCTCCCGCCACGCACAAGCAATCGAGTCTACCGGACTCGTCTAATCGGCAAGACAGGCGGCTCTGACCCGCAAGACTCCAGGTTCGACTCCTGGGTCCGGTACTGCTGCGTCCTCGACGGGACGCGGTCACGCCCGAGGTGTGCCCGCGCCCTCCCCGACGACGCCGATCCCTGACAACTGAAGAGACGAACGACGTGGGCGCCCTTGCACGGCGCCCAGCAAACGAGCTCGCGCGGCCGTAATCCGCGCGAGGCTCACCCCCGGCGTCGCCGCGATTCCCGATCGCGGAGCGCCGGGGCTCTCTCCCACTCTAGCGTATGTGGTCTACGCGGCCGGCCGAAACCCGGAGGATTCTGGTTCGATTCCAGAGAGTGGGGCCGCCTTCCCCGGAAGGCATTTCGTCCTCGAGCTGGTAGCAAACGTTGGCTTTGCAGCGGTTTCTTAAACCGTCCCGACGTGGGTTCGATTCCCACCCGGCTCACGCTAGCGAGTGTCGTGGCGCGACGTCCGCCGACCGCCCCGATGACTCGTCAGGTGTCTCGTGCGCGCCACGAGGCGTGTGATCCGCCGATCACGCGCTTCCAGGCGCACGGGCCCACCGCCGCAGGTGAAGTGTTGTGGTGACACACCGGTTCGCCAGACCGGGATCGCGGGTTCGATTCCCGCCATCTGCTCGTATTCCAGGGAGGCTCGTCGCCGAGCCTCCCCTCGGCGGGGTCATGCCCCCGCCGAGCCTCCCCTCCACGACGGCTGTCCGCACACCTCCCGGGTGGTGCGAGCCGACCGGGCGGGTGCTCGCACGTGAACCTGAACGGCCATGCACGGCGAACGTGCACAGGACCGACGCGCGGGCGCCGGCCGCGTGAGACCGATATCGTGGCTCTGATGTAACAGCAGCAGCTCAGGCCTCCACCCTGATCGTGCGGGTGCAAATCCCGCGAGCCACTCCAGTTCCGCGGGCCGCTGACCGAGGGTTCTCGCTCATACCGAATCACCCCCTCGGTCGTCACCTCGCCCGTGGACCAACGTAGCGCCGCCGGTGGGCCGATGGCGCGAGGGTTACCGTCGAAAAGTATCCCCCTCGCAGCCGCTCCTTGCCCACGTGGATGCGCCCGTGCCTTCGCCAGTCGTCCCTCGATGGGTCGAGGCGCCGCCCCGTAAGCGGATGTCCGGAGTTCGATTCTCCCGTCTGGCTCTCACCGTTTGTTCCGCAACCGTACTCACTGCCCGCATACCCCGGGCCGGAGGTTCGCCATGTTCAAGTTCACCAAGCACTTCTCGACCCTCACCACCCCGCAG
This sequence comes from Myxococcales bacterium, assembly GCA_016707895.1. GTDB lineage: Bacteria > Myxococcota_A > Polyangia > Haliangiales > Haliangiaceae > UBA2376. The sequence continues at coordinate 311,034 of JADJGV010000001.1, forward strand.
GCGCAGGCGATCCCCGGTACCGACCAGGTCGCGAACTCGGCCGGCGGCTTCACCTGGGCCGTCACCGACTGGGTGCGGCTCGATCGCTTCCTGATCCTCGGCAGCGAGGGCGGCACCTACTACATCAAGGAGGCCGCGCTCACCGTCGCCAACGCCGGCGCGGTGCAGCGCTGCATCGCCGAGAACGGCGTCCGCGTGGTCAACACGATCGTCGCGGTCGCCACCGAGGGCCGCGCGCCCAAGACCGACCCGGCGATCTTCGCCCTCGCGATGTGCGCCAAGCTCGGCGACGAGGCGACCCGCAAGGCCGCCTACGCCGCGCTGCCGGCGGTGTGCCGCACCGGCACCCAGCTGATGCACTTCGCCGAGTACGCCCAGGGCTTCGGCGGCTGGGGTCGCGGCATGCGCAAGGCGGTCGCCGCCTGGTTCAACGACAAGCCGGCCCGCGACCTGGCCTACCAGCTCGTGAAGTACGGCAGCCGCGACGGCTGGTCGACCCGCGACCTCCTGCGCCTCGCGCACCCGCGCGCGGCCTCGCCCTCGCACGATCGGCTGTTCGCCTGGGTGACCAGCGGCGCGCTGACCGACGAGGCCAAGGCCGACCAGGCGCTGCGGCTCCTGACCGCGGTGGACGAGCTCAAGCGCGTCGACGAGGTCGCGCGCGCGGCGGCGCTGGTGCGCGAGCACCGGGTCCCGCGCGAGGCGGTCCCGACCACGTGGCTGACCTTCGCCGAGATCTGGGCCGCGCTGCTCGACGACATGCCGATGACGGCGATGATCCGCAACCTCGCGACGATGACGCGGGTCGGCCTGCTCAAGGCCGGCAGCGACGCGGCCAAGACCGTGGTGGCGCGGCTGGGTGACGAGGCGCGCCTGAAGAAGGCGCGCGTCCATCCGGTCGCGGTGCTGGCGGCCCTGACCACGTACAAGAGCGGTCACGGCGCGCGCGGCGGCGGCACCTGGGCGCCGGTGGCGGCGGTCGTCGATGCCCTCGACGGCGCGTTCTACCAGGCGTTCAAGGCGGTCGAGCCGAGCGGCAAGCGCACGCTCCTGGCGCTCGACGTGTCGGGCTCGATGAGCTCGGGCGCGATCGCCGGGGTGCCCGGCCTGACGCCGCGGATCGGCAGCGCCGCGATGGCGCTGGTCACCGCGGCCACCGAGCGCGACCACCAGTTCGTGGCGTTCACCGCCGCGGCCGGTGGCTACGGCGGCCAGTACGGCGGCGGCGAGTCGGGCCTGCGCCCGCTCGCGATCTCGCCGCGGCAGCGGCTCGACGACGTCTGCAAGGCCGTCGACGGGCTGCCCTTCGGTGGCACCGACTGCGCGCTGCCCATGCTGTGGGCCGAGCGCAACCGCGTGGATGTCGACACCTTCGTCATCTACACGGACAGCGAGACGTGGGCCGGGAGCGTGCACCCGGCGCAGGCGATCCGCGCGTACCGTCAGGCGCGTGGCATCGCGGCGAAGGTGGTGGTGGTGGGGATGACCTCGAACGGGTTCAGCATCGCTGACCCGAACGATGCCGGCATGCTCGACGTGGTCGGTTTCGACACGGCGACGCCGGCGGTCATCAGCGACTTCGCGCGCGCCTGATCGGCGACGATCGGGCCCGCGCGGGGCCGCCTAACACGCATGCGCCGGTGGATGTCCCAGCCTCCACCGGCGATCTGGGTTCGAAGCTCAACGGTCGAGCGGCCGGTTGTTAACCGGTTGGTTGCGGGTTCGAGTCCCGCCGGGCCCTCTGTACTGCGCTTGTCGGACAATGGTCAGTCCCCCGGTCCCTCAAACCGGATATGGAGGGTTCGATTCCCCCCAGGCGCACGATGATCGGCGGCGACGCCGATCCTCCGGGCCGGTAGACGTCGGTTACCGTAACTATAACGGGCCTAAGGTAGCGACACTCGGGCGACCGAGTCAGCGAAGCGCCGGGCGCACCTCCCCGAAGGTGGCCGGCGCGTGTCAACGGCCGACGAGCCTGACCTCGTCGGTGCGGACGCCACCGACGTCGAACCCCCGCCACCGCTCGCGGTGGCGTCTCGCCCGCAACCCCGTACTCCGGCCGTCAGGCGGCCGCGTACACCTGCCACTGTCCCGAGGATGGGACACGACGCTACGAACGTCGCTGGCGAAGGTTCGAGTCCTTCCGGTGGTACCACGCGCGCAGCCGGCGACGGCGCGCGACGTTTCATGCACTGCACCGGCTGGCGCCGGGCTGGGCCTCCAAAACCCACGACGCAGGGTGGACGGGAGCCTCGATTCCCTGGCGGTGTGCGACCGCGACGCATCGACGCCAGCTCGGGCCTCCGCGTCACCCTCGGACGCAGAGCCTCGATTCCTCGATTCCCTCGGACGCAGAGCCTCGATTCCCTGGCGGTGTGCCGACGATCTCCACGCAGCGACCTCCGGCGAGGACGAGCGGCTCATATCCGCTTCGAGGAGGGCTCGACTCCCTCCGCTGCGACTTCTCGGGGTGCCCATCTGTACCTCCTCGCCCGGCGACGGGCCGCACATGGATGGTTACCGGTCTCATTGGTTCGACTCCAATCACCCCGACCGCGCCGGCTCCGCCGGCCTCACGCAGGCGTCGTCTAACGGCAGGACACTTTCCGTCTCGCGATCTTCGCCCGGCGACGGGCCGCTGGGAGATGGTTCTTGATTAGGGATCAAGTGATGCTGGTTCGACTCCAGCCGCCTGTACGCATCGTCACTCTCGCGGGTGTAGCTCAACGGTAGAGCAGAACATCGTCTCGCGTCCCTCGCCCGTCGCAAGGCGGGCCGCTGCCGGATGGTTATTGACTTGTAATCAATCGGATGCCGGTTCGAGTCCGGCCACCTGCACGACTTCTTCAGGGGTGTAGTTCAGTAGTGAGAACGCACGGTCGGGGACCGTGAGGCCGTCGGTGCGATTCCGGCCACCCCTACGACGCGGCGCCCGCCGGGCGCCGCCACGCAGATGTAGCTCAGCGGTAGAGCACTGTAAAAACACCGTCTCACGACCCTCGCCCGCGGTCCGCCGCGGGCCGCAGCGAGATGGTTACAGCCTTCCAAGCCAGTGGCCGCCGGTTCGAATCCGGTCATCTGCGCGCACGCTTCCAGGGGTGTAGTTCCAGCAGCCAGAACGCATGGTCCGGGACCATGAGGCCGTCGGTGCAATTCCGACCACCCCTACAACGCGCCAACTGCCGCCCGCGGGCCGGACCTCCGGCTCGGCTCGCGGGCGGACGGCGCGCCTCTCCCACCCGTAGCTCAACAGCAGAGCGCTCGGCCGATAACCGAGTGACGGAGGTGCGATTCCTCCCGGGCGGACCGTGATCGAGGCCGAAGTCGTCGAGGCGCGAGGCCGTGACCCTCGTCCTAGCGGGTGCGAGTCCCGTCGATCACTCCCAGGGTGTATTTCAATCGTAGATTGCTCGGTTCGGGACCGAGTGGCTGCAGGTGCAAGTCCTGCCACCCTGACTTTCCTGGCTCCACGCACCGGATCGGCGCCTCGTCCGTTCTTCGCCCCGCGGGCACCCGCGGGCCGCAGGAGGAGGATCACCGAGCGCGCGGTTGGGGATCGCGATTGCACGTGCGATCCGGTGCGTGGTGCCGCCAGGCCCTTTTCGTCCTCGTAGACCAACCATGGCAGGAGTCACCAGCCTCAGAACCTGGGCAGTGTGAGTTCGAATCTCACCGAGGACACGACGCCCCCGTAGACCAACCGGCAGAGTCGGCGAGCTCAAACCTCGCGCAGCGCGGGTTCGACTCCCGCCGGGGGCACGATCACGTCACGTCGCCGTAGACCAACTGGCAGAGTCGGTGGCTCGAGAAGTCACCCAGTGGAGGTTCGAATCCTCTCGGCGACACGAACTTGCCCACACGGTGTGGGCCGATGGAGCGCGGCGGCCGGCCCGCGCCCTGTCTCAACTCCGGCGAAAGGAAACGACCGCAATGAGTCACGTGGCGAACCGGACCCTGCTGTTGTCGCAGGGCTTCGAGCCGATCAAGGTCATCTCGTGGCAGCGCGCGATCACGCTGCTCACCCTCGGCAAGGTCGAGGTCATCGAGGAGTACGACGCCGAGCTCAAGGCGGTGTCCCTCGTCATCAAGGCCCCGGCGGTCGTGCGCCTGCTGCGCGCGTTCCGGCGGCACGCCAAGCCCGTCAAGTTCTCGCGCGTGAACATCTACGCGCGTGACGGCTACCGCTGCCAGTACTGCAACGTCCGTTGCACGCTGGCGGAGCTCACCTACGACCACGTGATCCCGCGCGCCCGCGGTGGCCGCACCACGTGGGAGAACATCGTCACCTGCTGCTACCCGTGCAACGGCGCCAAGGGCAACCGCACGCCGAGCGAGGCTGGCCTCAAGCTGCGCGCGCAGCCGGTGCGGCCGACCTGGGTGCCGGCGGTGACGATCCGGGTGAGCACGCGCTCGGTGCCCGACGCGTGGCGTGACTACCTGTACTGGACCGGCGAGATCGACGCCGATCCGGAGGCAGCGTGATCGGGGTGTGGCGGGACATGCGGTGGCCCGGTCGACGGCGGATGCACCGTCGGCCGCGGCCGCCCGGGCGGGGGGCCGCGCCCTCGCTTCGACTGAAGGGACAAGCCGACGTGGCGACGGCGCCTGCCTAGAAAGCAGCGTGAGCACCGCGAGGTGCCTTGCGGGTTCGACTCCCTCTCCCTTCGCGACGCATCGGCGACGCACCCGCGTCGCCAGCCTCTGGAGGAGCTGCCTATCGGTGAGGGCAACGGTCCCGAAAATCGTGATCAGCCATGGTCTGGGGGTTCGACTCCCCCCTCCTCCGCCGCGTGTGTTCTGGAAGGAGTCCGGCAGGACGAGGAGCGCAGTTGCTAGCTGCGTGCGCCGTAGAACCGGCGTTGGGGGTTCGAGTCCCCCTCCTTCCGCGACGGGGTCGTAGCTCAGGAGCAGAGTGCCGGTCCGACATGCCGGCGACGAAGGTGCGATTCCTTCCGACCTCACGACTGCAATACGGGGCCGTAGTTCAACAGGAGAACCCTGGTCTTGCAAACCAGTGATGAGGGTGCGACTCCCTTCGGTTTCCACGACTCGCTGCAATACGGGCTGTAGTTCAACAGCAGAATGCTGGTCTCACATTCCAGCGGCGGGGGTGCGACTCCCTCCAGCCCGACGACTGAGACACGGGGCCGTAGTTCAACAGGAGAATGCTGGCTCGGCAGACCAGCGACGAGGGTGCGACTCCCTCCGGTTCCACGATCGTCACGATCCGTCGTTCGTCTCCCGGCGCGCCGCTGCGCGCGCCTTCGCCGTCGTAGGCGTCTGGTGACGCCCGCTCGCTGTCTACGAGCAGAGGCGGGTTCGATTCCCGTCGATGGCGCGACTTGGCCCTGGGTACGTCTGGCGACGTTGGCTCACTGTCTATGAGTATCTAGGAGGGTTCGATTCCCTTCAGGGCCGCTGCTTCGATTCTGGGCTCGTCTTTCAACGGCAGGATGCTGTCCTCGCACGGCGGCGATGGGGGTTCGAGTCCCCCCGAGTCCACGCTCACGATTTCTGCGTCTGTGGCCGACCAGCGAGGCATGCGCTTGCAACCCGCATTCAACCCGGTGCGACTCCGGGCAGACGCTCGACACGGTGGACGGCCCGCGCCGTCCACGACACCACGCCGACCCGGTGCTCCTGGTGGACACGCTCCCCTGGTACGGGAGAGAGGAGGGTTCGACTCCCTCGGTCGGCTCCACGCACGCCACGTCACGCCCCCGCGCACGGATGCGACCCGGGTCTCCGAAGCCTGGTGAGGCGGTTCGATTCCGCCCGGCGGCACCGCGCCCACGTCGTCCAGCGGCCAGGACCCCGGCTTTTCACCCCGGGGAGGCGGGTTCGACTCCCGCCGTGGGTACCGCGCGCCCGAAACGCCAAACGCCGCCGATCACTCGGCGGCGTCTGCGTTCCGGATCTCGGGATCCGGACGGGTGACTAGTACCGGCCGCCGCCGCGACCACCACCGCCGCCGCCACCGCCGCCGCCACGACCACCGCGGCCACCGCCGCCGCCGCCGTAGCCGCCGCCACCGCCGCCGTAGCCGCCGCCACCGCCGCCGCCACCACCGCGCGGCGAGCGCTCCTCGGCCTCGTTGACGCGGAGCGGCCGACCGTCGAGCATCTTGCCGTTCATCTCGTTGATCGCCTTCTGCGCCTCGGCCGGCGAGCCCATGGTGACGAACGCGAAGCCGCGCGGGCGGCCGGTCTCGCGGTCCATCACGACGTGCACGTCGGTGACCTCGCCGAGCGCCGAGAACTCCTCACGGATCGTCTCGCTGGAGGTGTTGAAGGAAAGGTTGCCTACGTACAGTCGGGTGCTCATGTGGCTCTCATCGGTGTCGGGGAACATGTCCGCGGCGACGAACTCGGGCGCGGACGCAGGGAGCGTAGGCTAGATCGGCCGGAAACACAGCCTCCGAACGCATCCGACTCCAGGGGGCAGCCACCCCCGATTCCAGGCGGCCGCCCAGCGCCCCCGGCGTTCGCCCCGTAACCGCGCGGGGCGAGGTCGCGTCGAAGGCACCACCAAGGAGATGCCCATGCGTTCGTTCTCGACGATCTCGATGTCGTTGCTGCTCGTCAGCGGCGTGACCCTCACCGCGTGCAAGAAGAAGGCGGAGGACAAGCCCACCGAGGCCGCCAAGCCCGCCGCCCCGGCCCCCGCCCCGGCGCCCACGCCCGCCCCGACCCCGCCCGCGCCGGCGCCCACCCCGGCCCCGGCGGCCAAGGGCATCCTCGACGTCGCCGCCGAGGCCGGCACGTTCAAGACCCTGGCCGCCGCCGTCGAGGCCGCTGGCCTGACCGAGACGCTGCGCGGCCCGGGGCCGTTCACTGTCTTCGCGCCGACCGACGAGGCGTTCGCCAAGATCCCGAAGGCCGATCTCGACGCGCTCCTGGCCGACAAGGCCAAGCTGACCGCGGTGCTGACCTACCACGTGGTGGCGGGCAAGGTGATGGCCAAGGACGTCGCCGGGCTCAAGACCGCCAAGACGGTCAACGGCGCGGAGCTGACCATCGACACGTCCAGCGGCGTGAAGATCGACGGCGCCACCGTCATCAAGGCCGACATCGAGGCGGCCAACGGCGTCATCCACGTGATCGACACCGTCGTCATCCCCAAGTGAGGCCGGCGCGCGTCGGCTCACCCGCCGGTGGTGAGCCGACGTCGACTCATCGCGTCATCGCCTCGCGCACCGCCCGCACCGCCTGCTGGTCGGTGGGGAACTCGCCGGTGAGCAGCTTGTCGTAGACGACGACGCCGTCGACGCTGATGGTGAACTCGCCGCCGCTGCCCTTGGTGAGGGTGGCGTCGACGTCGAGCGCGCGCTTGAGCTGGGCGGCCGCACGGGTCGCCTTGGCCAGGTAGCCTCACATCGAGCAGTAGCGGATCTCGACCTGCATTGTGACAACGTACCGCCGGGGGCAGCGCGCGACAACCCGCGGCGGCGGCGACATGCCCAGGTGAACGCGGTACGGTCCGCCGCATGGGGCGCAAGGAAGACGCACTCGAGTATCACCGCCGCGGTCGCCACGGAAAGATCGAGGTGGTCTCGTCGAAGCCACTGGTCAGCCAGGGCGATCTGTCGCTGGCCTACACGCCGGGCGTGGCCGAGCCGTGCCTGGCGATCGCCAAGGACCCCGACGCGTCGTGGGAGTACACCGCGCGCGGCAACCTGGTCGCGGTGATCTCCAACGGCACCGCGGTGCTCGGGCTCGGCAACATCGGGCCCGCCGCCGGCAAGCCGGTGATGGAGGGCAAGGCCTGCCTGTTCAAGAAGTTCGCCGACATCGACGTCTTCGACCTCGAGGTCGCCGAGACCGACGTCGACAAGCTGGTCGACATCATCGCGTCGCTCGAGCCGACGTTCGGCGGCATCAACCTCGAGGACATCAGCGCGCCGGCGTGCTTCGACGTCGAGGAGAAGCTGCGGGCGCGGCTGTCGATCCCGGTGTTCCACGACGACCAGCACGGCACGGCGATCATCTCCGGCGCCGGGCTGCTCAACGCCGCCGAGCTGGCCGACAAGCCGCTGGGCGCGATCAAGCTGGTGGTGTCGGGCGCCGGCGCCGCGGCGATCGCCTGCGTCGACTTCTTCGTCTCGCTGGGCGTCGATCCCGCCAACGTGACCCTGTGCGACTCCAAGGGCGTGCTGCACGCCGGCCGCGAGGATCTCAACCGCCACAAGCGCCGCTTCGCCCGGGCCGACGACGGTCGGCGCACCTTGGCCGACGCGCTGGTCGGCGCCGACATGTTCATGGGCCTGTCGGTGGCCGGCCTGGTGACGCCGGCGATGCTGCAGACGATGGCGCCGCGCCCGATCATCTTCGCGATGGCCAACCCCGATCCCGAGATCGGCTACCCCGAGGCGGTGGCGGCGCGCCCCGACGCGCTGGTCGCGACCGGCCGCTCGGACTACCCGAACCAGGTCAACAACGTGCTCGGGTTCCCGTACATCTTCCGCGGCGCGCTCGACGTGCGCGCGCGGTCGGTGACCGAGCCGATGAAGGTCGCGGCGGCGCGCGCGCTGGCGGCGCTGGCCAAGGAGCCGGTGCCCGAGTCGGTGGTCGCCGCCTACGGCGGCAAGACCTTGCGGCTCGGCCCCGAGTACTTCATCCCCAAGCCGTTCGACCCGCGGGTGCTGTGGTGGGTGGCGCCGGCGGTGGCCGAGGCGGCGATGGCGTCGGGCGTGGCCCGGGTGCCGGTCGACGTCGGCGAGTACCGCGACAAGCTGATGCGGCGGTCGTCCAACGCCGCGTTCTCGATCATGCGCTCGATGAACAAGACCGCGCGGCGCGATCCGCGCAAGATCGTGTTCCCCGAGGCCGGCAACCTGCGCGTGCTGCGCGCGGTGCAGCAGATCCTCGACGAGGAGATCGCCCGGCCGGTGCTGCTGGGCCGGCGCGCCGAGATCGAGGGCCTGTGCCGCGACGCCTCGCTGTCGATCCTCGATCACGTCACGGTGATCGATCCCAACGAGCCGGCGGCCGCCGCCGACGCCGAGCGCTACGCGCTGCGGCTGACCGAGCTGCGCGGCCGCAAGGGCGTGACGCTGCCCCAGGCCAAGAGCCTGATGCGGCAGAGCAACTACTTCGGCGTGATGATGCTCGAGCGCGGCGACGTCGACGGCCTGGTCGGCGGCTTCAAGCGCAGCTACCCCGACAGCGTCCGCCCGGCGCTGCAGGTGCTGGGGCTCGCGCCCGGCGCGCAGGTCGCCGTCGGCATGTACATGATGGTGCTGCAGAACTCGGTGAAGTTCTTCGGCGACACGGTCTTCACCGTCGAGCCGACCGCCGAGCAGCTGGCCGACATCGCGGTGCAGATGGCCGACGCGGTGGCCGGCTTCGGCATCACCCCGCGGGTGGCGATGATCTCGTACTCCAACTTCGGCTCGGTCCGGCATCCGGACGTCGGCCGGGTGCAGGCCGCGCTCGAGCTGGTGCGGGCCCGCCGCCCCGAGCTGGAGATCGACGGCGAGATGCAGCCGGAGATGGCGCTCGACGAGGCCCGCCGCGGCGAGACCTACCCGTTCTCGACGTTGACCCGCAACGCCAACACGCTGGTCTTCGATCGCCTGGCCGCCGGCAACGCCGCGTACCAGGTGCTCGAGTGCCTGGGCAACGCCGACGCCGTCGGCCCGATCTTGCTCGGCGTGTCCAAGCCGGTGTCGCTCCTGCAGAACGAGAGCACCGTCGACGACATCGTCAACATGACCGCGTACACGGTGATGAAGGCCCAGGTCGCCGACCGCGAGCGGGCCGCGCGCCGCGCCTGATCGCGCCCCACCGGCGCGCGGACTGCCGTACCATCGCGGCATGCGCAGCGCGATCGCGTTCTCCCTCCTGGCGGCGGTGGCGTGCGGGGGTGACGACGGCGGCGGCGGCGGCCCCGACGCCGGCCCCGACGCCGGCCTGGACGCCGACCTCGGCACCATCGTCGAGCCCGGCGATCCTGGCGCCGCCGACGTGCGCGTCGACGTCCGCGTCGACCGCGACCGCAAGACCATCTCGCCGCTGATCTACGGCGTCAACGGCGGCGCCGACGTCGCCCGCGATCGGCCGCGGGTCCAGCGCTCGGGCGGCAACCGCCTGACCGCCTACAACTGGGAGAACAACGCGTCGAACGCCGGCAGCGACTACTGCTTCCAGAACGACCGCACGTTCGGCGGGCCCGGCTCGATGCCGGCCAGCGCCTACCGCGGCATCCTCGACGACGCCCGCGCCCGCGGCACCGCGGCGCTGGTGACGGTGCCGATCGTCGACTACGTCGCCGCCGATCACGACGACCTCGGCGACGCCGGCCAGGGCCCGCCGGCGTGCGTCGGCGACGTCCGCAACTCGGGCGCGAACTACCTGCAGACCCGGTTCAAGGCCAACCACGCGCGCAAGGGCAGCGCGTTCTCGCCGACGCCCGACGCCGGCGACGCCGACGTCTACCAGGACGAGGCGATCGACTTCATCCGCCGCGGCTGGGGCGACGTCCGGGTGCTGGTCGATCTCGACAACGAGCCCGACCTCTGGTCCGACACCCACGCGCGCATCCACCCGCAGCCGGTCACCTACGCCGAGCTGATCGATCGCACGCTGACCTACGCCGCCGCGGTCAAGGACGCGTGGCCCGCCGCCGAGACGCTGGGCTTCGTCAGCTACGGCTACGCCGGCTACATGAACCTGCAGAACGCGCCCGACGCGGGCGGCCGGCCGTTCATCCCGACGTTCCTCGACGCGGTGCGCGCCGCCGAGACCACCGCCGGCCACAAGCTGGTCGACTACCTCGACCTGCACTGGTACCCCGAGGCCCGCGGCGACGGCCAGCGGATCAGCGACACCAGCAGCGCGACCGGCGCCGCGGCCCGGGTGCAGGCGCCGCGGTCGCTGTGGGACGCGACCTACGAGGAGGACAGCTGGATCGTCAACGACGTGCTGAACGGCCCGATCGCGCTGATCCCGTGGGTGAAGCAGCAGATCGCCGACCACGCGCCCGGCACCAAGCTGGCCTTCACCGAGTGGAACTACGGCGGCGGCAACGACATCAGCGGCGCGATCGCCACCGCCGACGTGCTCGGCGTGTTCGGGCGCGACGAGGTCGGGCTGGCGACCTTGTGGCTGTTGCGATCGCCGGCCCAGGAGCGCTACCTGCTGGCCGGCCTGCGCGCGTTCACCAACTTCGACGGCAACGGCGGCGCGTTCGGCGGCACCAGCGTCGCCGCGACCACCTCCGACGTGGTCCGGGTCACCGCCTACGCGTCCGACGACGACTTCGGCGGCCGCCAGGTGATCGTCGTGATCAACAAGGCCACGCAGCCGCTGACCGTCGGCGTCACCGTCGCCGCGCCGCGCACCCTCGATCACCTCGAGCGCTGGCAGCTGACCGGCGCCAGCGACGCGATCACCGCCGGCGCCGCCGTCACGCCGACCGCGACCAACGCGTTCCGCGTCGACGTGCCGGCGTCGTCGGTGACCGTGCTGGTCGCGCGCTGATCAGAAGACGGGGGGGCACCCGCCCGGGGGCAGCGGGGGGACCTGGTACCTGCCATGGCCGTCGAGTCGCACGGCCGCGCCCACGGCCTCGCCGAACGACGCGTGGAACACCTCGACGTAGACTTGGCCGCGCGCGGTGACCATCGCCTGGTACCAGCCGGCGGGACCGGGGGCGACGATGACGTCGTCGATCGCCACCTGGTAACCCTGTTCCGGGCAGGTGAGCCGGCCGCGGATCAGCGCGGTCTCGATCGGCGCGGTCGGCGGCAACGCCAGCCAACCGACCTGGCCGTCACCGACCGCGGCCACCGCGCCGTCGCTCGCCAGCAGCCGGCGCGGCACGACACCGACGCCCACGGTCCACTGCGCCGCGCCGGTGGCGGCGTCGAGCGCGACCAGCCGGCCGGCGGTGCCCGCGACGATCAGCGCGTCGTCGACGCGGACGCCCAGCGGACCGGCGTCGGTCGGCTCGAGCGTCATGGCCGCGGTCCACCCCAGCGCCGGGCGACGCAGATCGATCGCCTGCACCCGATCGCTGTCGAGCACGTAGGCGCGGTCGCGATCGACCACGATCGCCGGCAGCTGCGACGCCAGCGCCAGGCTGTCCCGCACGGCGCCCGACATGCCGTCGATCAGGTCGACCCTGTCGAGGTAGGCGACGATCGCGGTGCCGTCGGCGAAGGCGACCGCGGTCGGCTCGGTGCCCAGCTCGAGGTGCCAGCGCAGCTGGCCGGTGGGGAGGTCGCGCGCGTCGATCGCCTCGGTGCTCAGCGCGTACGCGGTCGCGCGGTCGACCGCGACCGCCCGCAGCGGCCGGCGATCGATCGGCACGCGCCATCGGACCAGCCCAGTGGCGGGGTCGAGCCGCACCAGCTCACGGGTGCCGCCGACGATGACCGCGCCGGGCTCGGCGGCGGCGGCCTGGCCGCCCGGGGTCTGCGCGCTCCACGCGCGCTGGGCGCCGGTGGTGCCGTCGCGGACCAGCGTCGTGACGGAGCCGACGGCCAGCTGGCCGCCGGGCACCGGCACCCACGCCACCGTCGCTGCCCCGTCAGAAGGGAGCGCGAGCGCCGCCGGTCGACCATCGAGTGCGGCGTACGCCACCAGGGCGCCGTCGGCGCTGCGCGCCACCAGCTGACGGCCGATGACCGCCACGCCGTCGGCGGCGATCACCCACGGGCCGTCGGCGCGCAACGCGGGGTGCGGGCCAGCCTCGGCATCCAGCGACGTGGGCGCCGCCGGCTCGGGCGGAGGGCCACAGCCACCAGCGATCAGTCCAGCGGTCACCACACCCAGCGTACGTGCACCCGGCGCCATGTCTCGACGATCGACGCCCCGCCAGGCGTCGTCAAGGACGCGCCGACGTCTGCCAGGTTCAGCGCTCGCGGACCGCGTACTCGAGCTTCCACCGCCCGGCGCCGTCCTTGGCCTTGCACCACAGCTCGAGGGTGCCGACCTCGGTGACGGTCGCGGTCAGCGCCACCGGCACCAGATCGCCGGCCCGGCGCTCGCCCGCGGCGGCGACCTCCTGCTCGACCGGGTCGAGCTCGAGCAGCTCGGCGGCCTCGGGGTCGACCAGCGCGCCGACCGCGTCGTCCTTGCGGCTCGACGACGCGAAGAAGCGGAAGGTCGACGGCTCGCCGACCACCAGCCCGAGCTCGTCGTCGGGCAGGTCGGCGCTGGTGCCCTCCTCCATGCCGAACGGCGCGACGCACAGCGCCTTCACCGGCGGCGCGAACCCGGGGATCGCCGGGGCCGCGCCCTCGATGCCGATGTAGTACGCGCGGGCGGTGCCGCCGCGGATCCGCACGCCGCCGCCGCGCCGCACCCAGCCGTAGTGGGCGGCGCCGATCGCGACGGCGAGGTCGAGGTCGGTGCCCTCGAGCTCGCGCGGCTCGCGGCCGTACCAGTCGCCGATCACGCCGCGCACCCGATCGCGGATCGCGGTGGCCTTCATGACGCCGCCGTTCCACAGGACCGCGGTCGGCGCGCTGTCGTGCCGGTCGAGGAACTCGGCCAGGTGCTTGGTCACCGCCGGATCCGCAGCGTAGGCCAGGCCCAGCTCGCGCAGGCCGCCGGCCCGGCGCCGGGTCGGCCGCGCCTCGGCCGGCACCCGCGGGAAGAAGCCGTCGATCAGCAGCGCGCGGCTGGCGTCGCGCTCGAGATCGAAGCGCACGGTGCCGCCGATCAGCTTGCTGCCGCGTCCCACCAGCGCCACCGGCACCTTGTCGGGCGCGGCCGCGCTCAGCAGCTCCTCCTTGGCGCGGCGGCAGGCGTGGACCAGCCCGCGGCTCTGCACCGCGTCGAGCTTCTTGCCCTGCTCGCCCAGCGTGCGCTCGCTGGTCGCGGCCAGCGCCAGGTCCATGTTGTCGCCGCCGAGCAGGATGTGATCGCCGACCGCGACCCGCTCCAGCGCCAGCGCGCCGCCCTCGTCGGTGATCTCGATCAGCGTGAAGTCGGTGGTGCCGCCGCCGATGTCGCACACCAGCACGACGTCGCCCGGCACCAGCTTCTGCCGCCAGGCGTCGCCGGTCGACGCCAGCCACGCGTAGAACGCGGCCTGCGGCTCCTCGAGCAGCGTGATCTTCGGCAGCCCGGCCTCGCGCGCGGCGACCACCGTCAGCTCGCGCGCCACCGCGTCGAACGACGCCGGCACCGTGACCAGCACGTCCTGCTCGGCCAAGGGCGCGTCGGGGTGCGCCGCGTCCCAGGCCTGGCGCAGGTGGGCCAGGTAGCGAGCGGACGCCGCCACCGGCGACACCCGCTCGCCGCCCTCGGGCAGATCGCGATCGGCGCCGCGCCACGGCAAGATCGCCGCGGTGCGATCGACGTTGCCCGACGACAGCCACGACTTGGCGCTGGCCACCAGGCGGTGCGGCAGCTCGGCGCCGCGGGCCTGCGCGAAGGTGCCGACCGCGGCGCGCGCGCCGGGCTCCCACGGCAAGGCCATCGCCGCCGGCGCGACCTCGTGCTCGGTGGGCAACAGCAGGAACGACGGCAAGGTCGAGCGCGGCGCGACCTCGCCCGGGCCGACCAGCTGCGGCACCGCCAGCGTCTGCACCGGGCCCGGCGCCTCGCTGTCGACGTAGCCGAGCGCGCAGTTGGTGGTGCCGAGGTCGATGCCGACGACGAAGCGGCTCACGAGAGCTCGACCTCGGCGGGCGCGACGATCGTGCGATCGACGCCGTCCGCCAGCGTGGGCAGCTGGGCCTTGGCCGCGCGCCAGCCGTGGTGGCGCAGCGCGCCGGCGAACGGCGGCTCGCCCTTGGCCTCGCCGATGACGCGGATCTCGGCGGGGTCGAAGCCCTTGGGCACGGTCACCCGGGCGTCGTCGGCGCCCGGCAGCACCGGCTCGAGCGTGAAGTACTGATCGAGGACCTTCTTGCAGCCGCGGTGCACGTCGCGGGCGGCGGCGCCGATGTCGGCGTCGGCGAAGCCGTCGAGCGGCTCGCGCAGGAAGTCGATCAGCCGGCCGTCGCGCTGCAGCAGCGCCAGGAGCGCCAGCGCGCCGTCGCGCTGGGCCGCCGACAGGTCGACCTTCTTGGCCACCGGCTCGGGCTTGGGCGCCGGCTCGGGCTTGGGCTCGGGCTTGGCCGCCTTCGGCTCGGGCTTGGGCTCGGGCTTCGCCGCCTTCGGCTCGGGAGCCGGCTCGGGGCGCCCGGCCGGGAGCCGCGCGATCTCCGGCGGCAGGTAGTCCGCCACCGCCGGTGACAGCTTCTTGCCGAAGAGGAGCCGAAAGAAGGACGAAAACGCGAGGCCGATACGGGACATGGATGCGATCTCCGGCCGTGGGTAAACCGCGATCACCCACAAGTCAAGCCTCGGAAAACTGAGACGAAATCAGCCTCGGGCCGTGACGGATGGCGCAAGCGTGGCCCACCCATGGTGCGAGATCAATCCGTTACCTGTGACCTGGGCACCTGGCCCACCCCTTGCTGACGCACGAACTCGCCAACCGTGCCCCCGATTCGCCTATCATCGTCCTCTCCCCAGGAGTCCGCCATGCCTCACTGGCTCGCTCGCACCCTGGTGGCCGCCGTCGTCGCGACCACCGCCTCCGCCTGTACCCTCTATTTCGGTGACGACACCGGCGACGACGACTGTCTGTTCGACGGCGCCGCCTCCGAGGCGGCCGGCCTGCGCAACCCGCAGACCAACCAGTGCGAGTTCATCGGCGGCGGCGGCGGCTGCGGCGCCCAGCCGGCCCCGGCGTTCGACCTGGCCGGCGCGCCGGCCCCGGTCGACTGGGCCCAGTGCTTCACCTCGTGCGAGGGCCTCGACGAGCAGAGCTGCTTCGCCGCGCCCGAGTGCCGCGCGACGTACACCCAGACCGATCCGTCGCAGGGTGGCTTCCGTTTCTTCTCGGGCTGCGTCGGCGTCGCGCCGTCGGGCCCGGCGACCGGCGAGGCCTGCCAGGGTCTCGACGGCTACGGCTGCTCGCGCCACAACGACTGCGTCGCGATCTACGGGTCGACCGACCTGCCCAACGACGGCTACAGCGGCAGCGGCGTGTTCACGTCGTGCGAGCCCGAGCCCGGCACCCAGGGCTGCTTCTCGACCAACGACTGCCCGACCGGCTACACCTGCACCACCGAGCAGGGCGTCTGTGACCCGCCGCCCGGATGCGACCCGTCGACCGGCATGGCGTGCCCCGCGGTGTGCTTCGGCCAGTGCGTCCCGTCCGGCGGCTCGTGCGCCGCGATCGACTGCGGCCCCGGCTTCCACTGCGAGGAGCTGTGCACCGGCGGCGGCCCGGCCGGCGGCGCCGAGAGCGACTCGCCGATCCCCCCCGGCACCTGCACGGCGACCTGCGTCCCCGACCAGCAGATGTGCCCGATCGAGTGCCCGCCCGACAGCGCCTGCGTCGAGGTCTGCCCGCCGTGCGGTTACCCCGGCGACCCGTCGTGCGGCCAGCCGTGCCACTTCGAGTGCCAGGGCGTCCCGCCGTCGACCTGCACCGGGTTCGACTGCGGCCCCGACGCGCACTGCGAGGAGCGCTGCCACCCGTGCGACCCGCTCCCCGACGGCACCGGCTGCGAGGTCCCGGCGTGCGAGCCGTTCTGCGTGCCCGACCCGACGACCGAGTGCGGCCCGAACACCTGCATGCCGGGCTCGCACTGCGAGGTCCAGTGCACGCCGGTCGACCCGAACAACCCGATGGGGCCGATGGGCACCTGCACCGCCACCTGCGTGCCCGACCCGGGCCAGGGCTGCGCCGCGATCGACTGCGGTCCTGGCACGCACTGCGAGGAGACCTGCGAGGGCCCGCCGTGCGGTGACCCCGCCGGCTGCCCCGACGTGTGCCGCGGCGAGTGCGTCGCCGACGGTCCGGGGGAGTGCCAGGGCGTGGTCATCTGCGCGCTGCCGCCGCCGGCCTGCCCGATCGGCACCACGGCCGGCGTCGCCGGCGGCTGCTGGAGCGGCTACTGCATCCCCAACAGCCAGTGTGGCGACCCGCCGCCGGTCACCTGCGAGGACGTCGCCGACGAGATGACCTGCCGCAGCCGCACCGAGTGCGCGCCGATCTACACCGGCATGTGCACCCCGAACCCCGACGGCACCTGGACCTGCATCGACACGGTGTTCACGCGCTGCGAGTCGCGGGTGATGCCGCTGCCGGGCTGAGCCTCCGAGGGCGTGTCGCCACGCCCTCCCCCGTCGGGTCATGCCCCGACGGGCCCCCACCCGAAACGCGAGATCCTCCTCGCGGAGTCCCCGCAGCTAGCGCCCGGCCGACCGCCGGGCGTTCGGCGTTTTGGCGGCAGGTGGCGGCAGGTGGCGCCCCCGCGAGAAACCAGGCTACGATCCACGCCGTGTCGGTCCCCACCGCCTCCGACGCACCCGGCCCGCCGCCGTCCGACGACGACGGCGGCGACGCCGACGGCGTGGAGCCGCACGACGACGTGCCGGCCGAGGCGACGCTGGCGGGCGGGCCGGTCGCGCGCCGCAAGGCCGCCGCCGCGGCCGACATCCACGAGCACCCGACGCAGCAGCTGCCGGGCGCCCGCGGCCTGCCGAGCACGCTGGACGGCGACACCCGCCACACCACCGCGACCACCCCGATGGCCGCGATGCAGGCCGACGAGCTCGAGCGCACCCGCGCGTTCGGCAAGCTGGCGATCGCGATCGGCGTCGGCGCGGCGCTCGCGGTGGTGACCGCGGGCGGCGATCCCCTGGCCAAGCGCATCTTCGTCGCGGCGATCGCCGCGATGTCGGCCGCGATCGCCTACCTCCTGTGGCGGCTGCGCGACCCGCGCAACTTCTCGACCCGGCTGGTGGTCGGCGCCGGCGTGTTCGGCATCACCGCCGTGCTCGGCGGCATCAACTACTGGGGCATCTGCTCGCCGGCCTCGGCGGTGATGCTGTTCGGCATCTACTTCTTCAGCCTGGGGCAGAACGGCGCCAGCGCGCTGGGCCTGTTCCTGTTCGGCGCGATCTCCCACGCCGTGCTCGCGACGCTGATCATCACGCGCGCCGTGCCCGAGCTGGCGGTGATCGACACCGTCGACATCCCGCTGCGCGAGCAGATCATCTCGCAGTGCACGATCCAGCTCCTGTACGGCTGCGCCTACTACTTCGGGCGCCGCAGCCGGCGCGCCACCGTCGAGGCGGTCGAGCAGCTCGATCGCGCGGTGCGGGCGGTGTCGATGCGCGAGGCGCTGCTGGCCGAGGTCCGGCAAGA
This sequence comes from Myxococcales bacterium, assembly GCA_016707895.1. Lineage (GTDB taxonomy): Bacteria > Myxococcota_A > Polyangia > Haliangiales > Haliangiaceae > UBA2376. The sequence continues at coordinate 329,196 of JADJGV010000001.1, forward strand.
GCTCGACCGCGCGCTCAAGGTCGGCGGGCCCGGGCGCTACAGCGATCAAGAGGTGGGCTCGTACCGCCTGGGCATGCTGATCGGCCGCGGCGGCATGGGCGAGGTCTACGAGGGGATCAGCGTCCACGACGGCCGCGAGGCCGCGGTCAAGCTGCTGCACCCGAGCACGATGGGCGATCCGCAGGCGGTGGCGCGCTTCATCCGCGAGGCCGAGATCACCGCGGGGCTCGAGAGCCCACACCTGGTCGGCGTCTACGAGGTCGGCCTCACCAGCGGCGAGATCCCGTTCATCGCGATGGAGCGGCTGCGCGGCAAGGACCTGGCGCACCACCTGCGGCGGGTGCGGCGGATGGCGCCGAGCCAGACGGTCGAGCTGTGCCGCGAGGTCGGCCGCGGCCTCGCCGTCGCCCACGCCGCCGACGTGGTCCACCGCGATCTCAAGCCGCACAACCTGTTCCTCGCCGAGAAGCAGGGCGTGCACGTGTGGAAGCTGCTCGACTTCGGCGTGTCGAAGCTGGCCAGCCGCGGCGGCACGTTGACCGCCGGCCACGTGATCGGCACGCCGGCGTACATGGCGCCCGAGCAGGCCCGCGGCGAGGACGTCGACCCGCGCGCCGACGGCTACGCGCTGGCGGCGATCGCGTACCGCTGCCTGACCGGCCACCCGGCGTTCACCGGCAAGGACGTGCCGACGACGCTGTACGACGTGGTCTACAAGATGCCGACCCGGCCGTCGCTCCTGGCCGCCGAGCTCGGCGGCGACGTCGATCGGGTGCTGGCGATCGGCCTGGCCAAGGACCGCGCGGCGCGCTTCGACTCGGCCACGGCGTTCGCCGACGCGCTGGCGGCGGCGATCGAGGACAAGCTCGAGCCGCGCCTGCGGGCCCGCGCCGACGAGCTGATCGCGGCGCACGCCTGGGGCCACCGGCGCTGAGGCCGCGCGCGCGGCGTCACCGCAGCCGGGCCGCGACGGTCAGCGCGGCGAAGCCGGTGCGATCGCCGCGGGTGACGTCGTCGGTGCCGATCGCCAGGCCCAGGCCCCAGCAGCGGCCGGCCCACCAGTCGAGCTGGGCCCACGCCGGCGCGGTCGCCTCGGCGAAGTAGTCGCTCGACGGCGGCCCGGCCACGCCGACGCCGAGCTCGACGCCGAACCGGCCCGCCAGCGGGACGCCCACGGCGGCGTCGACCGCTGCGCGATCGCGGTTGCCGTCGGCGCGGCCGAGGAGCCCGATGCCCAGCCGCGCGGTCGCGCGCGCCCAGCGGCGGCCGTCGCGCCAGTCGGCGATCGCGCCGACGGTGACCGCGGCGTGGGCCGGCGACCACGCGGTGACGTCGGTGGCTAGCTCGGCGGTCAGCCGGGAGGCCAGCGGGAAGCGCGCGGTGAGCGCGACGCCGCGGTAGCGATCGTCGCCGGGCCGGCAGCCGCGCAGGCACAGGCCGCGGCCGGCGCCGATGGCGTCGACGCCGCGCTGCGAGTGGCGCAGCCCCAGCGTCAGCTCAGCGCCGACGCCGTACCACACGTCGGCCGCGAGGTCGGCGGCGTCGCCGTCGAGCTGGCCCTCGAGCGCCGCGGCCACCGCCACCGCCTGGGCCGGCACCAGGGTCGGCGCGGCCAGCGGCCCGTCGTCGGCGCGCGCCGCCGCGGCGCTCGCCACCAGCGCCAACCCGATCACCCCCGCCGCGCGCGCCGTCATTCGAAGTCGCTGGGCGCGACCTCGGCCTGCAGCCGCTGCAGGTTGTGGGCCTGCTCGTCGAGCGCCTCGCGCAGCCGGCGCTGGGCCAGCTCCTCGCGCAAGGTCGCCGCGCGATCGCGCCCGGCGCGGCCGACCGCGGCCAGGCCGAGGATGCGCGAGGTCGAGCACACCACGTCGGCCGCCGCCTCGAGCACCAGCATCTCCTCGTCGGGATCGCGCAGCGCCCGCTGCGCCGCCCGCGCCAGCCGGGTGAACACCAGGCTGGCGTCGTCGAGGATCGCCTGCTCGGTGTCGCCCCACGCCAGCCGGCGCGCGACCGCGTCGTGCAGCGTCAGGTCGAGGCCCAGCGCGGTGTCGAGCCCGGCCGACAGCGTGCGGACGATCGCGTCGAAGATCGCCACCGCCGGCGCGTCCTCGCTGCCGCCCGAGACGACGTCCAGGATCTCGTCGCGCAGGATCGCCACGCGCTCACCGAGGTCGCTCATCGCAGCGTCTCCTTGGACGGCCGGCGGCGCGGCACCGGCGGCGGCTTGGCCGGATCCCGCGCGGGCGGCGACGGATCGAGGCCGAGATCGAAGCGCATGCCGGCCGGCAGGCCGTCGTCGATGATCGTCGCGAACTTGCGCTCGAGATCGGCGACCCGCCGCTCGTTCTTGGTCACCTGCGCGCGCAGGCTGGCGGTCGCCGCGGCGGCCTCGCGCAGCCCCTCGGCGGTCGGCGCCACCGCCTCGACCACCAGGCTGGCGATCGTCGACGACAGCTGCTGGTACGCCGCGGCCAGCCGGCGCAGCGCCGCCACCTTGCCGCCGGCGGCGCCCGGCACCGCGCGCACCGCGTCGACGTGGGCCGCGCGCGCCGCGTCGAGCGCGTCGAACAGCGGCGTCACGCCGGCCTCGTCGAGCGAGCGCACGTCGAACAGCTCGCGCGCGGCCAGCCCGGCGTCGCCGCCCTCGCTGGCCGCGGTCGCCACCCGGTGGGCGTGCTCGAGCGCGCGGGTGAACAGCGCGCGGTCGCTGGTCGCCGCCGGCCGGCCCAGCGCCCGCCGCCGCGCGCCCTCGAGCAGGTGCTGGACGTCGGGCCCAGGCGCCTCGGGCGGCGCGTCGACCGCGCGCATGTACGGCACCGTCGGGTGATCGATGAACTTCGCGGTGACCTCGGCCGGCTGCCGGGCCCGGGCCGCGTCGTGGCGCACCAGCTCGGCCTCGACGGTGCGCAGCCGCTGCGCCAGCACGCCGCCGACCGCGGTCTCGGCGGTCACCAGCGCGCGCGCCACCGCGGCCTCGACCAGCGCGGCCAGCGGCGCGTCCTCGGCGCGCAGCTCGCCGATCACCGCGTCGGCCGCGCGGCCCAGCCCGTCGAGCAGCTCGCGCAGCGCCAGCCAGGCGCCGCCCTGCCCCAGCCAGCCCACGGCGAGGTTCTCGGCGAAGCTCCAGACGTTGACCGACGTCGCCTTCTCGAGGTCGTGGTAGACGGCGTCGGCGAAGTTGCCGGCCACCAGCGCGATCGCGTCGTCGGGGGCCAGCACCGCGCACAGCGGCGAGCGGTGGATGCCGTGGGCCCGGGCCGCCGCCAGCATCCGATCGCGGCGGGCCCACCACGCGCCGGCGCCGCTGGTCCGCAGCACGACCGTCGCCCGCGGCACCAGCTGGGCCCCGGCGTCGATCAGGATCGCGGTGACGTTGTCGCCGCCGCCGCCGCGCAGCGCCGCGTCGATCAGATCGCGGACCACGTCGGCGGCCGGATCGGTCGAGGCGATCAGCTGGTGCAGCGCCTCGCTGGCCGCGTAGCCGTACAGGCCGTCCGAGCACAAGAGCAGCCGGTCGCCGGCCTGCAGCTCGATCTCGTTGACGTCGACCGCGGCGGTGGCCTTGGCCCCGAGGTTGCGCGACAGCACGTTCTTGTAGGCGTGGCGATCGGCCTCGTCGGGCTGGATCGCGCCGCGCGCCACCAGCTCGGCGACGATCGTGTGGTCGTTGGTCAGCCGGTGCAGCCGGCCATCGCGCAGCAGGTACGCGCGGCTGTCGCCGACGTGCGCGACGGTGGCGCGGCGGCCGTCGATCAGGCACGCCACGACGGTCGTGCCCATGCCGCGGCGATCGCGGCGCCGCTGCGCCTCGCCGTGGACCGCCGCCGACGCCGCGTTGATCGCGGCCTCGAGCAGCTGGCGCGGCCCCAGCGCGCTGCGGCGCGCGCGCACGTACTCGTGGATGACGTCGCGGGCCTTGGTCGACGCGACGTCGCCGGCGCTGGCCCCGCCCATGCCGTCGAGCACCGCGTACAGCCCCCACTTGCCGTCGACGATCAGCGCGTCCTCGTTGGTGTCGCGCACCGCGCCGACGTGGCTGTCGCCGTAGCCCGCCACCAGCAACGTCACGGCCGACCTCCGGCCGCCAGCTGCGCGCCGCGCCGGCCCAGCTCCTCGGCGATGCCGTCGTTGATCATCCGCGCGGTCAGCCGCGCGGCGTGGTTGATCGCCAGCGCCACCGTCGGATCGTTCGGGTGCTGGGCCCGGGCCAGCGTCGCCGCGACGTCGGCGATCGCCACCAGCAGCCGCTGCGCGTGATCGGGGCCGACGCCCTCGGTCGAGCGCACCGCGACGAAGCTGTGCAGGAAGCCGCGGTGCAGCGTGTGGTCGCCGGTCACCAGCAGCGTCGACAGCGCGTGCAGCACGCCCTCGAACAACGCCCGCGCCTCGTCGGGCGACAGCCGCGCGATCGCGTGGTCGAGGCTGCCGCGCACCTCGATCAGCCGCGCCAGCACCTGGGGCCGCAGCTGCTCGAACGCGGCGACGTAGCTGGGCACGCCCGACATGGGGCCACGATGGTAGCAAACCGCCCCGCCACCCTTGAAGCGCGGCGCCGCCCGATCGCACGCCGTTGCTCTGGTACAGTGGGGCGTGGCTCTCGGCAAGGGAGGGAAGATCCTGGTCATCGACGACGAGCCGATGGTCCGCTCGGCGGTCGGCCGGGTGCTGACCGACGAGGGCTACACCGTCGAGTTCGCCGGCGACGGCGCCGCCGCGCTCGAGCGCCTGGCCGCGACGCCGCCCGACGCCATCCTGCTCGATCTGATGATGCCGGGCATGAACGGCCGGCAGTTCCTCCACGCGCTGCGCCGCGACCTGCGCTCGAGCGTGCCGGTGGTCGTCATGACCGCGGTCCACGGGCTCGGCCAGCGCGCGATCTCGCTGGGCGCCACCGACGTGGTCGAGAAGCCGTTCGACGTCGAGGAGCTGCTCAACAAGGTGGCGCTCGCGGTGTTCCGGGCCCGCCAGGAGTCGACCAGCGAGATCGCGCTCGACCCGCCGCGCGAGGACGACCCCGATCACGCGTACGCGGACGTGGTGGTGGTGGTCGACGACGACCTGACCGCGCTGCGCCGGCTCGACGACCGGCTCACCGACGGCGGGTTCACGGTGATCGCGTTGCCGCGCGTCCCCGACGACGCGCTGCGGATGCTGCGGGCGCTGGCGCCGGCCGCGATCGTCGTCGCCGCGGCGGCCACCGCCGACGGCGGCGCCGGGTTCGCCGCGACCATCCGCGACGCGCCGAGCCTGGCCCGGGTGCCGATCATCGTGCTGGCGCGCGGCGAGCACCCGCGCTCGCTGGCGCCGGCCGCGGTGGTCTTGACCCGCCCGACCGACGACGACGTCGTGCGGATCATCGAGCTGATGAGCAGCCGCCCGATCACCGGCGGTGGCGCCCGGCCGGCGTGGTAAGAACGCGGCCATGGTGGCCGTCCCCCAGCCCGCGCCCAGCTCGATCTACGCCGCTCGTCGCCAGGCGCTGATGGAGGCGGTCGGCCCCACCGGCGTGGTGGTGGTGCGGTCGCTGCCCGAGCGGGTGCGCAACGGCGACGCGCACTACGCGTTTCGCCAGCAGTCGGACGTGCTGTACCTGACCGGCTTCGCCGAGCCCGACACCACGGTGATCCTGCGGCCCGGCGCCGCGCAGGATCGGGTGGTGATGTTCGTGCGGCCGCGGGACCCGGCGATGGAGGTGTGGGACGGCCGGCGCGCCGGCCTCGAGGGCGCCAAGGCGCTGTACGGCGCCGACGCCGCCTACCCCGCGGCCGAGCTCGCGACCCGCTTGCCCGAGCTGATCTGCAACTTCGAGGAGCTGCACTACGCGGTCGGCCTCGACGAGGACACCGACCTCTTGATCACGCGCACCGTGGCCCGGCTGCGCAAGACCGAGAAGCGCGGCCAGCGCCCGCCGCGGGCGATCGTCGACCCGCGCGCCGCGCTGCACGAGCTGCGGCTGCGCAAGGCGCCCGACGAGCTGCACGCGCTGCGCAAGGCCGCGGCGATCTCGTGCGACGCCCACGTCGCGGCGATGCGCCAGGGCCGCCCCGGCACCTTCGAGTACGAGCTCGACGCCACGATCGACTACACCTTCCGCAGCCGCGGCGGCGCCGGCCCCGGCTACGGCACGATCGTCGGCGCCGGCGAGAACGCCACGGTCTTGCACTACGTCGAGAACCGCTGCGCCATCGCCGACGGCGACCTGGTGCTGGTCGACGCCGGCTGCGAGTACAACCACTACACCGCCGACATCACGCGCACCTGGCCGGCCAACGGCCGCTTCAGCCCGGCCCAGCGCAAGGTCTACGAGCTGGTGCTGGCGGTGCAGAAGTCGGCGATCGAGCTGGCCGCGCCCGGCGTGACCCTCGACGCCATCCACCAGCACTGCGTGCGCGGCCTGACCGCCGGCATGATCGAGCTCGGGCTCCTGACCGGCACCGTCGACGAGCGCGTCGCCGACCTGGCCTACAAGCGGTTCTACATGCACCTGACGTCGCACTGGCTCGGCCTCGACGTCCACGACGCCGGCGCCTACACCGTCGGCGGCAAGCCGCGGCCGCTCGAGCCCGGCATGGTCATCACCGTCGAGCCCGGCCTGTACATCGCCGCCGACTGCGAGGACGCGCCGGCCGAGCTGCGCGGCATCGGCGTCCGCATCGAGGACGACATCCTGATCACGGCCGACGGTCGGGAGAACCTGACCGCCGCGTGCCCGAAGGACGTCGCGGACCTCGAAGCGATCTGCGGGTAGCCGATCCGCCAGGCCCGGAAGGGCGCGCCACGGCCTTGGATGGCAGCATCGGTGCCTGGCCGGCGCCCGTCCAGTGACCCGACCAACGAGCCACTGCCAGCAGGGTGTGGCAGGTCGGAACAGCCCTTGCTTTGGTGCAAGGCCTGTCTCCGTCGCGTCACGTAACTGTCCGATTCCGCTACGAAACTGTTGGAAATCGGACGCATGTAGGCGATGAGTGACAGGTTCTCACCGCCTCCTGTGCCCAAAACAACCATGCCCCTACCGATCTTGTTCACTCCCGGCCCGGTCCGCATCCCCTCGGTGGTCGCGACCGCGATGGCCGAGCCGCCGTGCAACTACCACCGGCAGGCGGGCTTTCGGGAGGTGTTCGGCGAGATCCAGACGTCCCTGGCCGAGCTGCTCGGGCTGCGTGATCCGGCCGCGTACTTCGCGACGATCATGACCACCACCGGCACCGGCGCGATCGAGGGCTGCATGCAGGCCTTCGCGGCGCTGGGCCCGGGCCTGATCCTGGAGAACGGCTTCTTCGGCGCCCGCTGGGTCGACCAGGCCAAGCAGAACGGGTTCGCCTACCACGCGCTGTCGTCGCCCAGCGACCAGCCGATCGATCCCGCCGCGGTGGCCGCCTACCTCGACGCGCACCCGGACATCAAGTGGTGCTTCTACGTCTCCCACGAGACCCGCATGGGCCTCGTCAACCCGATGGTCGAGATCGGCAAGGCCTGCAAGGCCCGCGGCGTGATGGTCGGCGCCGACATCATCTCGAGCGCGTTCGCGTACCCGGTCGACATCGAGGCCGCCGAGCTGGACCTGGCGGTGACGTCGTCGGCCAAGGCGATCATGGCGGTCGCCGGCCTCGGCATCGTGATGGTCAAGAAGGCCTCGCTGCCCGCGCTCAAGGCGGTCAAGAGCGAGCGCAGCTACTACCTCGACGTCATCGCCGAGACCGACCGGCAGATGGCCGAGCACCAGCCGCGGTTCGCGCAGCCGGTGCCGCTGTACGCCGCGCTCCACGCCGCGTGCCGCCACATGAAGGCGATCGGCATCGGCAACCACATGGCCCGCATCCAGCGTCAGATGGACGTGGTGGCCAAGCACCTCGCGACCTACGGCTGCGCGCCGCTCCTGCCGCGCGAGCGGCTGTCGTGGATCGCCGTGAACTTCTCGCTGCCGCCGGGCATCAAGTACTCCGAGTTCGCGCCGCGCATGCAGGCCGAGGGCTTCTTCCTGCTGTACGGCGTGCCGGGCAACGAGAGCCACTTCCAGGTCTCGACCATCGGCGATCTAACCGACGCCGACGTCGAGGGTCTGTGCCGGGCGTTCGACCGCGTCCTCGCTCCCATCGTCCAAACCCGCGCCGCCACCGAGGCCGCGCGCGTCCACGGAGGTGCCTCGTGATCTCGCAACTCGGACAGCACAGCGGCAAGCACATCGTCTTCGGGTTCGATCACCACGGGCTGCCGGAGGTGGACGCGTACGTCGAGTCGCTGGCCCGCTACGGGCTGGTGCTGTCGGCGGCGCAGGGCGAGCAGCCCCACTACCTGGCGTCGACCCAGCGGGTCTGCGAGCGGGTCCGCGGCCGCGCCGACGCGGTCGGCGTGCTGGTCTGCTCGACCGGCATGGGCGTGTCGATCGCGGCCAACAAGTTCAGCGGCGTCTACGCGGCGCGCTGCTTGACCGTCGAGGACGCCACGATGGCGCGGCAGATCAACAACTGCAACGTGCTGTGCCTGGCGCTGCGCAGCGGCCGCGAGCTGAACGCCGCGATCATCACGGCGTTCATGACCACCGCCTACGAGGGCCGCAAGCTCGAGCAGCTGTCGCGGATCACGATGTTCGAGCACGACCTGGTCCCGGTCGAGCCCGCCCGCGCGCGCGCGCTCAAGAGCGTGTGACGACCGGCGGGTGGATGGTATAGAACCCGCCCCTCTATGAGCAGCACCTCGCGACCGGCCCGGCCGGATCGCATGTTCGGCATCAAGGACGTCTTCACCACCATCAACGCGATGGGCGGCGTCGTCGCCATCTGCCTGTGCGTCGACGGTCGCCCGTTCGCCGCCGGCGTCGCGATGCTGCTGGGCTACCTGTGCGGCGACACCGTCGACGGGTGGATCGCCCGCAAGCTCGGCACCTCGAACCAGTTCGGGGCCGAGTACGACACCATCGCCGACCACCTGTCGCACTGCATCGCGCCGGGCGCGATCGTCTACACGGTCTACCGCCAGGCCGACCTGGGCATGGTCGACTGGCAGCAGCAGGTGCTGGCGATCGCGCTGGGCGGGTCGATCATGGTCACCGCCTCGATCCGCCACGCCCGCAACATCGTCCGGCCGATCGAGGTCAAGGGCATCTGGGTCGGCCTGCCGCGCACCGTGCTCGGCTTCATCTGCGTCGCCTACGCCGACGCCAAGCTGTTCCACGAGTACCTGGGCGGGCTGTGGTTCGGCGTCGGGCTGATCCCGCTGGCGTGCGTCTCGGCACTGACCTACTGGCCGTTCCCCAGCCACCGCATGGCGCGCGGGCACTTCGGCCACGTGAAGTTCTTCATCGCGCTCACCTTCGCGACGCTGATCGGCTCGCTGGTCTGGCGCCCCGAGTACATCTTCGACGTGCTGTTCTTCTGGATGCTCGGCTACTCGACCACCGCGTGGCTGTCGATGACCAAGGACGAGCGGGTCGCGTACCACGCCAAGGTCAAGGCCGCGCTGGCGCAGCCGACCGCGTAGGGCGCGGCCCGCGCGGCGCGCCGTCGGCTCACCACACCCGCCGATCGCTGTCGATCGTCGTGTCGAGGTCGAGCCACAGCAGCACCTGCCACGGCGCGTCGGCGCGGGTCGCCGCGCGCGCGCGCGCGGCCGGCGCGTCGGGCGTGAGCTCGCTGGCCCGCCGCGCCGCGACGCCGACGAACAGCGTCACCACCCGCCAGCGATCGTCACGAGGCAGCGACCGCGGGCCCGGCGGGCTGGCCTCGACGCCGAGCCCGATCGCGCCGGTGACGTCGCGCAGGTGGTACCCGTCGGAGGCGGTGAGGTCGCGGTAGCGGCCACGCGCCTCGAGCCGCCAGCGCCGGCTCACGCTCGCGAACGCCCGCGCGCCGACGTCGAGATCGCGCGTCAGCGACCAGCGATCGTAGTCGCCGACCGCGAACGCGCCGGCCAGCCGGGCCTCGACCACCAGCGCCGCGCCGTCCATCTGGCCGAGCCGCGCCCCGAGCCGCGGCGTCACCGCGCGCAGCCCGCCGTACCAGTGGCTCAGCAGATCGGCCGCGACGTAGGCGCCCCAGGCGTCGCGATCGACTTGCCGTCGCAGCGCGACGAGGTGCAGCGCCATGCGCGCGCCGAGCTCGGCCGGCGCCTGCAGGCCGTCGTCGTCGCCGATGGCCTCCCAGCTGCCGAGCTCGAAGCTGGTGGCCCGGCGGGCGGCGTCGTTGTCGTAGAACCCGATGCGCAGCACGCTGACCCGCAGGTCGGTGAAGCCGGGCGCCCGCCACAGCTCGGCCCGCCCCATGCTCGCGCTGAGGTCACCGCACGGCCGCCCGCCGGTGGACCGGGCCACGGCGGGCTCGACGCAGTCGTCGGCCACCGCGGGCGCGGCGATGGCGGCGAGCACGAGCATCGCCAGCGGCGCGGACGTCCAGGAGGGCATCCCCGCCGCGATTGCACCGCGCGCGCCAGCCGCCCGCGGCCGCCGGCGCTCACTTGCGCGTCGCGGGTTCCCCGCCGCCGCCCGGATCGCGACATCGGCGCCCGGATCCGGGCGCCGCCGCGATCACTTGCCCAGCTGGCGCAGCCAGACGTTGTCCTGGCCGGCGCGCTTGGCGTTGCCGTCGGTCGGCTCGCAGCGCATCTGCAGCGCGCCGCTGCCGATCCGGTACGCGCGGCACTCGTCGGTCGAGGCCGCCACGTCGAGGGTCAGGATCTCGGCGCCGGTCGCGGTGATCGCGCCGGTGCGCGGTTCGTCGAAGCGGAACTGGCCGCTCAGCGTCGCCGCGCCGATGCCATCGACGTCGATCCAGCTGTCCTCGGCGTAGCTGCACAGGTCGGTGGCGTCGCACGACCAGCCGGCGTCGGTGTGGGTGTCGATGCCGTCGATCCGCGCCTCGACCGCGCCGGTGATCACGCCGCCGGCGCCGCTGGTGGTCATCGTGACCTTGCCGTCGATCGCGTCGTAGGTGCCGTCGGGCGCGGTCGCCTTCCAGTCCTGGGCCTCGACGACGCTGGGCTTGGTCGGGTCGTACTCGGGGACCTCCTGGAAGATGCCCTGCATGTTGGTGATGACGAACTTGCCCTCGAGCTTGACGCCGTCCTCGTTGAGGCAGCCGCCGCCGGTGACGGTGGTGACGTTGTTGGCGTAGGCGAACGCGGGGCAGCCGGGCTGCGTGGTGCCGGCGACGAACGCGCCGACGATGAACACCGAGCCGAGATCGCCGCCGGCGATCGCCGACAGCGCGCGATCGAGGTGGGCGTCGTCAGCGCCGGTGAATTTCGCGGTCGAGTGATCGTCTCCACCGCATGCAGCGGCGAACAGCGAGGTCGACAACGCGGCGGTGAGGAAGAAGCGAGGGGCGAGGGTGCGGGTCATGGGAGGCTCCAAGAGAAGGTGGGAACGCTGGTTCACACGGCTGCGAGCCAGCGTGCCGACCCCTTGAGCACCGTCCGTGCCATCGCCATGGCGCGCCGCTAACCACGCGCCGCGCGCCGTGAATCGCGCTCTCGCCGGCGCGCGCTGTGTCAGGTGCCGGACGGAGATGTCGCGATCCAGCCACAGCCAGCTGGTCACGATCGGACAGTGGCAACCCGCGCGCCGTGACGCGCGCTACGGCAGCCCGGCTGCGGCGTCGGGGGTGGCGGCGATCAGGTCGATCACCACCTGCGCCAGCGCGGGGCCGACGTCCTCTTGCAGGAAGTGGCCGGCCTTTGCCAGCGTGGTGTGGGGCTGGCCGGCGGCGCCGGGGATGCGGGCCTGGAGCGCGCGATCGGCGCCGCGGGTGATCGGATCGCTGTCGCCGAACGCGGTGACGAACGGCCGGGGGAACGCCTCGAGGCCGCGCCAGGCGGCGCGGTTGGCCTCGCTGGCGGGGTCGTCGGGCGTCGCCGGCACCAGCGCCGGGAACTGCCGGGCCCCGGCCTTGAACGCCTCGTCGGGGAACGGCGCGTCGTAGGCGGCGGCCACGGCCGGCGCCAGCCCGCGCGCCACGCCACCCCCGACGATGCGGCTGGTCGGGAACTCGGGCACGGTCTGCGAGAACTGGCGCCACGCGAAGAACGCGTCGGGCGGCTTCACGTCCCCGGTCGGCAAGAACGTGTTGGCCGCGACCACCCGGGCGAACCGCTCGGGCGCCTCGCCGACCAGCCGCAGCCCGAGCAGCCCGCCCCAGTCCTGGCACACCAGCGTGATCGCCCGCAGCCCGACCGCGTCGACGAACGCGCGCAGCCACGCCATGTGCGCGGCGTAGGAGTAGTCGGCGCGGGCGGTCGGCTTGTCCGAGCGGCCGAAGCCGATCAGGTCGGGCGCTACCGCGCGCAGCCCCGCGGCCACGCAGGCGCGGATGACGTGGCGGTACAGGAACGACCACGACGGCTCGCCGTGCAGCAATAGCACCACCGGCGCGGCGCGCGGCCCCTCATCGACGTACGCCATCCGCAGCGGCGCGCTGCCGTCGCCCGCGGCCACCTCGACGTAGCGCGGCGCGTAGGCGAAGTCCGGCAGGTCGGCGAAGCGGTCGTCGGGGGTGCGCAGGCGCTCCATGACGCCCAGCATACCGCCCTTGCCTCGGCCCCGGGCTGATCGCACCATGCGGCGGTGCAGCTCGCCGTGCGCGCCGCGATCCTCTGTGCCTGCCTCTGCGTCGTCGGGATCTTCCTGCCAGCCGGCCAGGTGTCGGTGCGCACGCCGGTGTCGACCCACACCCGGGCCGCGTCGCTGTACGACCTCGGCGCGCGCAAGGACGCGGCCAAGGACTTCCTGCACAAGTACCGCGGCAGCACGGCGCGCAAGCTCGGCGCCAAGGCGATCGACAAGCTGGCCGGCAAGCTGCGCGGCGGGCGGATCCGCGACGGCGTGGTCGACGCCCAGGACGCGATGGCCACGCTCGACGCGCTCAAGGACGACGACGTCGAGACGGTCGGCGCCATCATCGTCGCGGTGATGTGGTCGCTGATCGGCCTCAACGCGCTGACGATCGCGCTGGTGTGGGGCGCCCACGTCGGCAGCCGCCGGGTGCGCATCGCCGCCGCCGCGGTGGTCTCGACCCTGACGACGCTGGCCGCGGTGGCGGTGCACCTGGTGCTGGCGCGGGTCGCGACCGAGGCCAACGCCGAGATCGGCGCGCCGCTGTTCGCGCTGCGCGGCGGCGCCTACATGATGCCGCTGGCGGCGATCGCCGGCTCGATCGCGGTCGGCGCGATGCTGGTCGGCTACCTGCGCAGCCGGGCCCGGCTGGCCGCGGCCGCGACGGCGCCGCCGTGATCGAGATCGTCGACCTCGACGACGCGCCGGTCGCGACCCTGCCCTACCTCAACGCGGCCCGCGGCGGGGGCACCGAGCGGCGGCGGCTGCACGTCGAGCGCGCCCGGGTGCGCGGCCTGCCGCCCGACCTCGACGCGGTGATCGCCACCAGCGATCTGCAGGGCGTCGTGATCGAGCCGCGCACGCGCGAATCGATCTTGCTGGGCGTCGCGGTGGCCGAGCTGCTGGCCGAGCTGGCGTTCGACGGCGAGCTGCCGGCGGCCGACCACACCGGCGTGGTGCTGGCCGGCGATCTGTACAGCGTGCCGGCCGCCAACAAGCGCGGCGGGCACGGCGAGGTGGCGCCGGTGTGGCGCGCGTTCGCCGACAGCTTCGCGTGGGTGGCCGGCGTGGCCGGCAACCACGACGACGTCTCGAGCGTGGCCCGGGCCGCCCACGTCCACCTGCTCGACACCGACATCGTCGACTGCGGCGGCCTGCGGATCGGCGGCGTCGGGCTGATCGCCGGCAACCCCGAGAAGCGGGGTCGCCGCGGCGAGGACGACCAGCTCGAGCGGATCGAGGTGATCGCCAGCAGCGAGATCGAGCTGCTGCTCCTGCACGAGGGCCCGCACGGCGAGGACGCCGACGCCCAGCCCGGGCACCCGCAGATCCGCGAGGTCATCGAGCGCGCGCGGGTGCCGCTGACGGTGTGCGGCCACGTCCACTGGGACGCGCCGGTGGCGCGCCACGCCGGCGGGCAGATCCTCAACGTCGACAGCCGCGTGATCGTGCTGATCCCGGGCTGACCCGCGCCGCTCGCTCACCCGCGCAGCGCGCGCTCGACCAGATCGCCCGGCACCCGGGCGGCCGGGACCTTGCGCTTGCTGCCGTCGTCGAACCAGCGCCGCACGTCGACGTCGAGGCCGAGGCCGTGCATGTAGTTGTACAGCGCCTTGCGCAGCCCGACGCCGAGGCGATCGTGATCGACGCCGGTGGGATCGCTGAACCCGACCTCGTTCTCGGCGAAGGTCACCGCCTTGGTCCGGCGCAGCGTGATGCCGAACAGGTCGGGGCGCTGGCCGATCGGGCTGTGGGTCGTGGCGGCGAAGCGGTGCCAGAACGCCGACTGCACGCAGCCGGCGGCGAACAGCTGCCGCACCCGCTCGAGGCTGTCGATGGTCTCTTGCTCGGTCTCGGTCGGGAAGCCGTACATCAGGTAGGCGTGGACCATCACGCCGGCGTCGGTGAACGCGCGCGTGACCCGCGCCACCTGCTCGACGGTCACGCCCTTCTTCATCAGCGCCAGCAGGCGATCGGAGGCGACCTCGAGCCCGCCCGACACCGCGACGCAGCCGGCGCGGGCCAGCAGCTGGCACAGCTCGGGGTGAAGGTCTTCTCGAAGCGGATGTTGCCCCACCAGGTGATCGTCACGCCGCGCGCGAGCAGGCGCTCGGCCAGCGCCCGCAGCCCGGCCGGCGGCGCCGCCTCGTCGACGAGGTGGAACCCGGTCTGGCCGGTCTCGGCGACGATCGCCTCGATGCGATCGACCAGCAGGTCGGCCGTCACCGGATCGTACCGGCCGATGTAGTCGAGCGTGACGTCGCAGAAGCTGCACTTCTTCCAGTAGCAGCCGTGGGCCACGGTCAGCTTGTTCCAGCGCCCGTCGGACCACAGCCGGTGCATCGGGTTGAGCAGCTCGACCACCGACAGGTACTTGTCGAGCGGCAGGCCGGCGTAGCTCGGCGTGCCGGCCAGCGCCGCCGGCACGTCGTGGAGCGCGTCGGTGGTGCGCCACGCGACCTCGCCGCCGTCGCGCACGAACGTCCGCAAGAGCGGCTTGGCCGGGTCGGCGAGGTGCTCGAGCAGCGCCAGCAGCGGCGCCTCGCCGTCGTCGAGCGTGACGTAGTCGACCAGGTCGAACAGCCGCGGATCGCGCAGGCCGCGCAGCTCGGTGTTGACGTAGCCGCCGCCGATCACGATCCGGGTGCCCGGCGCCGCGGCGCGCACGGCCTGGGCCATCCGCAGCGCGCCGTAGACGTTGCCGGGGAACGGGACGGTCAGGCCGAGCACGTCGGGCTGGTGCTGCTCGAGCAGCCGCCGGGTGATCGCCGCCAGCTGCTCGTCGACCAGCGTCGGCGGCGCCGCCAGCGCCGCGGCCAGGCCGTCGAAGCTCGGCGCGCTGGCCGCCAGCTTCTCGCCGTAGCGCGACAGCCCGAAGTGCGGATCCTCGCCGCGGCCGATCACGTCGGCCAGATCGTCGACGTACAGGCTGGCCAGGTACTTGGCGCGGTCGTGGATGCCCAGCTCGCCGAACGCCCACGCCAGCGGATCGGCGCCGGGCTCGGCGGCCATCGCAAGGTCGATCGCCGCGAAGCGCGGTCCCTCGGGCAGCCACTCGCGGCCGGCGATGCGCAGCGCCAGCGACGGATCGCGGCCCTGGAGGAACCGCACCACCGCGTCGATGGTGGCCAGGTAGCGATCGCGCTCGGCGAGGAAGTGCTCGATCGACGGGTCGATCGCCGCCGCGCGCCGCGCCCGCTTGCCGCCGCCGCCGCCGAACCGCGCGGCCAGGCGCTCGGCCAGCGCGGTCAGCCCGGCCCGCGAGAACAGCGCGCAGAACAGCTCGATCGCCGGGTCGGCCTGGGCGACCTCGAGGTCGAGCCGCGCGGCGTGCTGCAGCAGGAAGCCGCGCAGGTACGCCGTCGCCGGGTACGGCGTGTTGAGCTGCGTCATTGGCGGGGTGACCAGGAGCAGGCGCATCGGACGGCCCCGCACCGTATCACCCGCCGTCGGTCACGGCCCAGCGCCATGCACGCGGGGCGGCGGTCACGCCTGCCGGCACAGCACGAAGTAGTGATCGAGCGGGCGCTCCTCCTTGTAGGCGGCGCCGATCGACACGTGGCGCGACACCCGGCGCATGAAGTCGCGGGTATGGTGGTAGACGAGGCGCTGCAGCCGCCAGTCGTTGGCCACCACCGGCGGCCAGCCCGCGGCGACCGGCCCGTCGGGGATCTGGAAGTAGTCGACGACGATCGCGCCGCGGGCCTGCCACGCCGGCCGGCCCGCGGTCGGCACCGCGACGAAGTAGCCGGGCCCGACGACGCGCCGGGTCGGGCCCTCGTTGTAGCCGAACAGCCGCGCGCTGCCGTCGGCCGGGCGGCAGAACCGCTTCTGGAAGCCGCGCAGCGGGCCGGGCAGCGGCAACGTGTTGCGGCCGTCGTGGATCACCTCGACGCCCGGCGCGGCGTCGCCGACGAAGTGCGCCAGATCGATCGGCGCCGCGGCGGCCGCCTTCTCGAACAGCGTCCGCTGGCGCGCGCGATCGAGCCGCCCCACCTCGGCCCAGCGAGTCGCGGCGTCGAGGTCGTCGAGGTGGCGGGCGATCGCGTCGATCGCGGTGGCGGGCTGATCGATCAGATCGGCGAGCTGCATCGGCCGATGCTACGCCGGCGGTCGGCGCCGACGCCACGGCGAGCCCGGCTCAGCCGCCGACCAGGAGCCCCAGCGCGATCACGCCGGTGGCCTCGCGGTCGCCGCCGCCGGTGTCGGCCAGCGTGAACCGCGCGCCGAGATCGAGGCCGACGGTCCGCGCGCCGCCGCCGAGCATGTCGAAGCCGAGGCCGAGCAGCACGTCGTCGTGGCGGGTCGTGCCGCGGGTCTTCCACGCGACGGTGTTGCGGCCCAGGCCGGCCTCGACGTACAGGCCGGTGCCCAGCTCGGGCAGGCCCACGCCGAGCCGGTAGCGCAGCGCCAGGCCGAGCCGCTGCTGGCGGCCGCAGTCCAGGGGCGCCGCGCTGAGCGGGCCCGCGCCGGTGTCGGTGCTGGTGTCGGTCAGCGTGTACTCGGCCGCGACCCGGAACGCGCCGACCTGGCGACCGATCGCCGCGTGCAGGCCGACGTCGCCCAGCGCGAGCGGCAGGGTCATCGCCAGCTCGCCCTCCCAGTGCGGCTGAGTCAAGGGCGTCGCGAAGGTCAGCCCGCCGACGTCGGTCGAGGCCGGCGGGGGCGCCGGCGCCGGCGCGACGATCGCCGCGGCCTCGCCGCCGACCACGACGTCGACGTGGGCCGACACCTCGACGTGGGCGGCGGCCTCGACGACCACCACCCCGTCCGCGCGCGCGCCGCTGGCCCAGCCCATGGTCGCGAGCCCGAGGATCCACGCGCGGTGCATGAGGCGCCGACGGCTGGGCTGCGCGGCTTATTCAACCTCGTTCAACCGCGCCGCCCGACCGCGGCGATCACGCCGGCGCCCAGCCGCGCAGCACCTGCTCGCTGGCCGGGTCGGCCGGGAAGTAGCTCTCGATCCGCAGCTCCTCGGCGGTCACGTCGAGCGGCGTGCCCAGCGTGGTCACCATCGTGAACAGCCGCAGCTCGAGCGGGCCGCGCCGCAGGTGCACCGTCGCGAACGGCGCGATCGGCGCCAGCCGCGGCGATCGCCAGCGCGCCGGCACGTCGGGCATCGCCAGCGCCCGCGCCCGCAGCTCGGCCAGCGCGCGATCGGTCGGCGCGGCCGCGCACTCGCGGTGCAGGCGCTCGATCAGCTCGCCGGCGACCTCGTCCCAGTTGACGATCGCCGGCTTCCAGGCGCCGGGGTGCAAGAGCGCCAGCACCAGCGACGCGCCGACCTCGGGCGGCGGCGGTCCCGGCGCGACCGCGGCGAGCATCCGCGCCGCGGCGCGGTTCACGCGGACCAGGTTCCACAGGCGATCGCACACCACCGCCGGGTACGGCTCGTGGTGACCGAGCGCGTGGTCCAGCGCGCGTCGCACCATCGCCAGCTCGTCGCCATCGAGCGCCGCGCTGGTGAAGCCGGGGGCCAGCCCCGCCGCGAGCAAGAGCTGGTTCTGATCGCGCAGCGGCACGTCGAGCGCGCCGGCCAGCGCCAGCAGCACCTCGCGGCCGGGGCGCGCGCGGCCGGTCTCGATGAACGACAGGTGGCGGGTCGACACGCCGGCGCGGGCGGCGAGGTGCTCCTGGCTCAGGCCGCGCGCGCCCCGCCACGCGCGCACGAGCGGTCCGACTCCACTGGCCATGGCCGCACGGTAGCGCGCCCCGGCCGCGCGCTCATTACCTGGGAGGCAATGGTGGCGCCGCGCCGCCGGCCGCACGGTGGGCGCATGAAGACCCTCCTGCTCGTCGCGCTGTTCCTCGCGTTCACGATCCCCTCGACCGTGCTGCTGGTCGACGAGGGCGTCGGCGGGCTCGTCCACTTGGTCCAGCGCGAGCCGTGGGCGCTGCAGATCCTGGTCGACCTGGTGATCGCCTGCAGCGTGTTCGTCGGGTGGATGTGGCGGGACGCGCCGACCCGAGGCATCCGCGCGTGGCCCTACGTGATCGCCATCGCGGCGGCGGGCTCGATCGGCGTGCTCGCGTACCTGATCCGCCGTCGCTTCGCGACGCCGACCGCGGCGGCGTAGCGCTACGCCGCCCGCCAGGTCGCGTCGATGCGGCCCTTGGCGGGCGCGACGCGGTTGGCGCCGGCCTCCCACACCACGTCGCCGTCGGGGCCGCGGTGGAGGAACTTGAACGCCAGCTCGGCCTCGGGCCCGACCGCGATGGTCGCGGTCCAGGCGTCGCCCGCGAGCTCCATGCGCGCGGCCTTGGTCGGATCCCAGGCGCCCAGCGCCGGCGCGTTGCCGCACACCAGCACCTCCGCGCCGTCGACGACCTCGACGCCGGTGACCGCGATGATCACGGCCGCCGCGGGCGCGGCGGGCGCCGTCGCCGCCGGTGCCTCGGGCGCGTCGACCGGCGCTGCCTCGTCGACCGACGCCGCCTCGACGACCGGCGCCGCCTCGACGACCGACGCCGCCTCGACGACCGGCGCCGCCTCGACGACCGGCGCCGCCTCGACGACCGCCGGCGCCTCGACGACCGCCGGCTTCGCGACCACCGCCGCGGGCGCGCTCGCCGCCACCGGCGCCGCGCCCAGCGCGTCGAGCTCGGCCAGCACGCGGCCCAGGCGATCGCCGACGCGCTCGAGCGCGCCGCGCAGCATGCCTAGCTGCACGCCGTCGAAGCTGGCGGCGCCGGCGAGGCCGGCGCGGTCGAGCGCGGCGGTCAGCACGTGCTCGGCAGAGTAGTAGTCGTAGCGCAGCCGCAGCGCGGCCAGGATGACGTCTCGATCGACTCGGGCTCCCATGAACGCTCTCCCGACCGCGTGTGTCCTGCCGCGGTCGTCGGCAATCTAGCGCGAGCGTGCGCGCCGCGAGCGGGCGATGTGCATCGACCGTGCGTGAGCGCGCCTCGCGTTGCCAAACGCAACGTCGCGCGGCGCCCGCCGGCACCGCGCGCCCGCCGTCGCGTCGCTCAACGCCCGCGGCGCGGCCCCGGCCGGCCGCCGCGACCACCCGCGCTGCGGCGATCGATCGGCGGGCCACCGACGCCGCCGGGCTGGCCGAACGGGATCGGCGCGGGGCGCGGCTTCGCACCGCCCGCCGGCGCCGGCTTCCCCGCCGACGGGCCGGCCTTGACCGGCGCGACCACGCGCGGCGCGGCCGGCGCGGCCACGCGCGGGGCCTTCGGCGCCAGGCCCGCCACCTCGGCCTCGGTGAGGTTGCGCCAGCGGCCCGGCTTCAGGTGGCCCAGCTCGATGTGCATGATGCGCACGCGGGTGAGCCCGAGCACCTGGTAGCCGAGCGCCTCGCACATCTTGCGGATCTGGCGGTTGAGGCCCTGGGTCAAGACGATGCCGAACGCCCGCGCGCCGAGCGACCAGGTCTTGCACGGCCGGGTCAGGCCGGCGTCGATGCGCACGCCGCGCGCCATCGCCGCCAGGAACTCGTCGGTGACGGCGTGGTCGACCGTGACCGCGTACTCCTTCTCGTGATCGTGCTCGACCCGCAGCACCTCGTTGACGATGTCGCCGTCGTTGGTCAGCAGGATCAGCCCGTCGCTGTCCTTGTCCAGGCGGCCGATCGGGAACACCCGCTCGGGGTGATCGACGTGGTCGACGATGTTGTCGGGGTCGCGGCGATCGGTCGTGCACACGACGCCCACCGGCTTGTTGAGCGCGATGTACACCGGCTTCGGCTTGTCCTTGGCGGTGATGATCCGGCCGTCGACCGCGACCTCGTCGCCGTCGCCGACCACCGAGCCGACGCCCGCCGGCTGGCCGTTGATCGTCACGCGCCCGGCCGCGATCCAGTCATCGGCCTCGCGCCGCGAGCACGCGCCGGTCTCGCTGATGAACTTGTTGAGCCGCACGGGCCGAACATAGCCCGCAACATCGCGCACAGCGACTGGACCTCGCGCCAACGGCGCCGCACAGTTCCGCCGATGCCCTCCCTGCGTGCCTGCGCCCTGGCCCTGCTCCTCGCCGCCGCGTGCGGCAGCAACCAAGCCGCCGACGACACCGGCCCCGGCCCCGGCCCCGACGCCGCGCCGATCGAGCCGGCGTTCGCCGTGCACCTCGTGCCGGCCGCCGGCGTCAGCGGCGCGCAGGTGGTGAGCTTCGCGATCCCGCTCGCGCCCGGCTACCTGCACGACGCCACCGCGATCCGCGTCGCGGCCGGCGGCGGCGATCTCGCCGCGGCCCGGGTGCCGCTGGCCGCCCACCCCGACGGCTCGCTGGCCAGCGTGCTGGTGCAGGTCGAGCTGACCATCACCGGCGAGGCCGACCTGGCGATCGAGGTCGGCGGGCGCGGCGGCGGCGATCGCGCCGCGGTGCCGGTGGCCGACACGCTCGACGGCGGCGGCACGCCGCGGGTGTGGGCGCTGCTGCCCGCGACCTGGCTGGCGGCCAGCGGCGCGTTCGGCGCGATCGCCCCGCGGGCCGCGATCGCCGGCACCCCGCTCGACGCGTGGGGCGGCGTCTGCGACTACGCGCGCTGGGACACCGACGCGTTCACCGCCGGCATGAGCGCCCGCGACGTGTGGCTGTTCGATCGGGTGACCGCGATGTACCGCGGCTACGCGATCACCGGCGACCTCGAGCCGCTGCGCTCGGCCTACCGCGAGGCCGGCATCTACCGCGCCGGCGTCACCGGCACCGGCGCCGCCACCCGGATCGGCGTGCCCGGCGCCGCCGACGACCTGAAGTACCACTACACCCAGGGCCTGGCGCTGCACTACCTGACCACCGGCGACGCGCGCTACCGCGAGGCGGCCGAGAACGTCGCGGTGCGCGCCCACGATCTGTGGGCCGACCCCGGCTACGCCGGCGGCGACGACTTCTGGACCGAGCGCCACGCCGGCTTCGGCCTCCTGGCCTACGAGTTCGCGGCCCGGGTGTCCGACGATCGCGCGGCGATGTTCGCCGGCTGGGCCGAGCAGGCGGTGACCGCGTACCTCGCGACCCAGGCGGCGTACCCCGCCAGCTGGACCGATCGCGACGCCCGCTGCTTCGCGCACAGCGCCACCGCCCACGGCGAGTCCTACGGCTACGACGGCTGCAGCCCGTGGATGAGCGCGATCCTGGCCGACGGCCTGGCCGCGTACGCGGCGCGGGTCGGCGGCAGCGCCGCGGCCGCGGTCGGCGCGTCGCTGGTGCAGCTCGGCCGGATCGTCGCCCGCGATGGCCTCGACCCGACCGGCAAGCCGTACTACTGGATGGGCCTGGGCCGGGCCGGTGAGGTCGACGACTTCGACGAGCACTGGGGCGAGTCGGCGTACCTGGTGGCGCTGGCGTGGCACTTCGCCGGCCGCGCCGACGCCGGCCTGCGCGCCAGCGCCGACGCGCTGGTCGCCGGGCTGCGCGATCACGGCGAGGCCGGCCAGCTGCGCTCGTTCAACTGGCAGTGCCGCTCGGCGGTGCAGACGCCGGCCTACCTGCGGTGATCGAGCCGGCCCCCACCGCCGCCGCGCCGCCCCCGCCGCCGCGGTGGGCGCGCGGCTTCACGATCGTCGCGTCGGTGATCGCCGCGGTCGCGCTGGTGGTCACGCTGCGCCGGGTCGGGCTGGGCACGGTGGTCGATCAGCTGCGCGCGGTGGGCGTGTGGTTCGTCGCGCTGGTCGCGATCGAGGTGGTCGGCGCGCTGTGCGACGCGCTGGCGATCAGCGGCTTCCTCGGCGCCGCCGCGCCGCGCTCGCCGTTCCGCCGGGTGCTGCACGCGCAGGTGGCCGGGCGCGCGATCAACCTGGTCACGCCGCTGGCCAGCCTGGGCGAGGCCACCAAGGTCACGCTGTTGATGCGCGACACCGACAGCACGCGCGCGATCGCGGCGGTCGCGCGGTTCGGCATGACGTACGTGATCATCAACCTCGGGCTGATCGTGATCGGCGCGCCGGTGTGCGCGCTCGCGCTGCCGCTGCCCGGCTGGATGGTGCGGACGCTGTGGATCGGCACCGCGCTGGCGGCGGTGCTGATCGGCGGGCTGGCGCTGCTGGTGCGCGGCGGCCTGGTCGCGAGCGTCGTCCGCGGTCTGCGCCGGGTGCGGCTGGTGTCGACCGCCCGCGCCGCGCGCTGGACCGCGCGCACCGCCGACCTCGATCAGACGCTGCGCGGCGCCACGCTCGCCTCGTGGCTGCCTGGCGCCTGGGCGCTGATCTCGAAGGTGTCGCAGTGGCTGGCCGCATGGCTGGTGCTCGCGGCCAACGGCCACGCGCCGCCGCTCGAGGTGATGGCGGTGATCGCCACCGCCGGCACGCTGGTGAACATCGTCGCCAACCTGGTGCCGCTGGGGCTGGGTGTCGCCGAGGGCGGGACCGCCGCGCTGATGGCGGCGCTCGGCCAGCCGGCCAGCCTCGGCGTGACGATGGCCGTCGCCCGGCGCGGCGTCCAGCTGCTGTACGCGGCGTTCGGCTTGACGCTCTTGGTCTCGGCCGAGGCCCGGCCGTGGCGACGCGGCGCGCCACCGGCCCCGTGATCGAGTAAGGTGCGCCGATGCGCCGCCTCGCCTTGTGTCTCCTCGTGATCGCCGCCTGCGGTGGCGACGACGCCGCCGCGCCGATCGACGCGCCCATGCGCCAGACCACCTTCGGCGGCGATCGCCCGGTCACGCTGCAGGTGCCGTCCGACTTCGACGCGACCAAGACCTACCCGCTGCTGATCATCCTCCACGGCTACGGCGCCAACGCGTTCTTGCAGCAGGGCTACTTCAAGCTCAACGACGCCGCGACCGCGCGGCAGATGCTGATCCTGGTCCCCGACGGCACGCTCGACTCGGGCGGCAGCCAGTTCTGGAACTCGGGCCCCGAGTGCTGCGACTTCGGCGGCATCGCGCCCGACGACGTCGGCTACATCGGCGGGATGATCGACGACGTCAAGGCCGCGTGGCCGGTGGCCTCGGTGGCGCTGCTCGGTCACTCCAACGGCGCGTTCATGGCCTACCGCATGGCGTGCGAGCGCGCCGACGTGGTCGACGCCATCGCCGGCCTCGCCGGCCACGCGTCGTCCTTGCCGTGCACCCCCAGCCGCCCGGTCAGCGTGCTCCACATCCACGGCACCGGCGACGCCACCGTGCCCTACGAGACCGGCGTGTTCGGCGGCGTGCAGTCGCCGGGCGCGGTCGACAGCGTCACCCTGTGGGCCACCAAGAACGGCTGCACCGGCGCCCGCGCCGCCGCCGGCATGAAGGACCTCGACGCCAACCAGGCCGGCGCCGAGTCGACCGCCGAGGCCACCGCCGGCTGCCCCGCCGGCGGCGCCGCCGACCTGTGGACCATCCCCGACGGCAGCCACATCCCGCCGCTGGCCGCGACGTTCCCCGACGACCTGACCGCCTGGCTCGCCGCGCACTGAGTTGCAGGAGGTTCGTCGCCGAACCTCCCTCGGCGGGGCCTGGTCCCCGCCGAGCCTCCCTCCAGGACGCGAGACGCCTGGCGCGGCGACCGGTGCTCGACATCGTCGCGACTTGCCAGGTCAGAACCTCGCGCCGCTCAGCCCGGCTCGACGGCGGCGTTGACCATCACCAGCGTCAGCCAGTTGTCGATGACCTCGCGCGCCGACCGAGCGCGGTGCGCCGGCACGGTGATGCGGTGGCGCCAGGTGCCATCGCCGGCCGGGTCGAGATCGAGGCGCCCCCACGAGCGCACCGCGCCCAGCGCCTCGAGCTCGCGCACCAGCCCGCGGGCCACGCCCTCGTAGCGGCCGCGGGCCTCGTCGTCGTCGCCGACGATGACCACGGCGGTGCCCGGCGGCGGATCGTCGGCGAGGTCGGCGATCCGCGCGAGCGCGTCGGCGTCGGTCGCGGCGTCGCCGATCGCGGCCGCGGCCGCGCGGGCCTCGGCGAACAGCACGGCGGCGGCGCGCTTGGTCAGCCGCGCGACGTCCCGCGCGGGCGGCGCCGGCGCCGCCAGGTAGAACGGCTCGGCCGCGCCGGCGCGGATCGCGTCGAGGCCGACCCAGGCGCCCGGCGCCAGCCGCGCCAGCCACCGCAGCCACGCCGGCACCACCGCGCCCGGCTCGGCCGCGCGCAGCGCGGGATCGGTGGCCAGCGGCGCCGCCAGCAACAGCGCCCAGCCGAAGCTGCCGAACCAGCCGAGCCCGTTGTGGCCGAGCGCGCGCGCCTTCACGAACCGCCGCACGTGCGGCCACGCCGCCGCGAACGCCGCCTCACGATCGTGCGCGCGCAGGTGCGCCACCAGCGCCGCCGCGTCGCGCGGCCCCGCCCGCATCTTGCGCGCGACCTCGTCGTCGCCGGTGACCACGGTGACGTCGACCGCCACGCCCTCGAGCGTGCCGTGCATGCGCGGCGGCGTCGTCGGGATCGGCGTCAGCCCGAGCGCCGCCGCCAGCCGCGCCGGATCGTCCTCGGACACCAGCACGTCGACGTCGCTGGCGTGGGCCGGCGCGTAGACGCTCGAGCCGTACGCCTCGACCACCGCGCCCGGCGCCGCGACCGCGCGCACCCGCGCCAGCACGCGGGCCGCCGCCGAGGCCGGATCGATCGCGGGCTCCGTCATCGCGCTAGCAGACGGCAGATCGCGCCGCGACGCCAGCGGGACGCGGCGGCGATCGTCGCGGCCCGAAACGACAGCCGGCCCGGATCCTGTGGGGGATCCGGGCCGGCTTTGGAACGAACTCACCGCGGGCAGCGCCGCGGCGAGGTGGAGACGGTGGCGTCGGTGACGCCGCCGCTTCCGGGCTAGCTAGTAGCGGCCGCGGCCGCCGCCGCCGCCGCCACCACCGCCACCACCGCGGGGACCGCGGCCACCGCCGCCGCCGCCGAAGCCGCCACCACCACCGCCGCCGCCGCCGCCGCGGCCCGGACGCTCCTCGGCCTCGTTGACGCGGAGGGGGCGACCGTCCACGTTCTTGCCGTTCATCTCGCTGATCGCCTTCTGCGCCTCAGCCGGCGAGCCCATCGTCACGAACGCGAAGCCGCGCGGGCGGCCGGTGTCGCGGTCCATCACGAGGTGGACGTCGGTGACTGCGCCGATCGCCTCGAACTCGCTGCGGACGGTGTCGCCGGTGGTGTTGAAAGAAAGGTTGCCTACGTACAGTCGGGTGCTCATCGTAACTCTCTCGTCTCGGAGCGCAGTTCGGAACCAGCGATCTCGCGGCGCGCTCACGTCCGCGGGATCGAGTCCAAGACGAGGTCAGACCTCGTCGAGAAATGGCAGGTCGGGCGCCTTGGCGACCGGGGTGTCGACCTCGACCGGGGCACCGGCGGCGCCAGCGGCGACGCGCTCGGCCAGCCGCTGCTTGCGGTCGGCGTGGCGCTGCTCGCGCGCCTTCTCTTCGAGCTCGCGCGCTTGCTTGGCCGTCGGGGGCTTGCGGTCGGTCATGGTGTCTTGGAGAAGTCTCGCGTTTCGGGTGGGGACCCACAGCCTGTGGGGGAGATGTCTCGCGTTTCGGGTGGGGGCCCCACGTCTTGTGGGGGAGGGTCTTTGCGAAAGACCCTCAAGGAAGCACGAGGGTCTTTGCGAAAGACCCTCAAGGAATCAGGTCTCGGGGTCGGGCTCGGCGTGGCGGCTCCAGCAGGTGCGCGCCGCCGCGGTGGCCGCGCGCGCCATCAGGTCGAGCCGCTCGGGGGCGGGCGCCGGGAGCCCGTTGCGAGTCAGCGCGGCGATGATCTGGCCCTTGGCCTCGCGCAGCGTGCCCGGCCATCCGCCGGTGACCGCGCGGTCGGCGGCGTGGAGCTCGCGGACTCGCGCCACCGCCCAGTCGCTGCCGACGGTGGCGGCGATGGCGTCGAGATCGACGACGGGGATGGGCAGGGGGACGTGGGGGCGGGGCAACGGGGCCATTCCGCACGGAGTCGCTGGTCCCTTGTTCGCGCTCCACCACGGAGGCCAGCGATCACATCCCAGAAAGTCGCGTGTGGGCTGTGAGTATCACGCGGGGGGCCGGGGGCAAGCACAATCGCCCCACCCTGCCCGATCGGGCATCACGGCGCCCAGACGAACACCGTCGCCTCGGGCTGATACGCGAGCCGCGCGGCGCCGCCCGGCACCAGCATCGCGCCGCCGACCACGGCGCCCTGGGTGCCGGCGCGCGGCGCGGGTAGCGGCGGCACCGCGCGCCAGCGATCGGTCCGCGGATCGTACGCCTCCACCGCGGCGAGCGCGGCGGTGCCGGCCTCGCCGCCCGCGCACCACAGCGCCCCGTCGACCACGCCGGCCGCGCAGCCGCCGCGCGCGGTCGGCATCGGCGCGCGCGGCGTCCACGCGCTCGCGCCCGGCGCCAGCGCCAGCACCTCGGCCAGCGGCTGGGTCGCGTCGAGCGTGCGCAGCCCGCCGGCGACGATCAGCGTGCCGTCGGTGGCCACCATCGCCGCCGGGTGCGAGCGCGGGCTCGGCAGGTCGGGCAGCCGGCGCCACGCGTCGGCGGCGACGTCGTAGGCCCACGCCGACGCGAGCGCCGCGGTGGTCGACGCGCCGCCGATCAGGTACAGCGTCGTCGCGTCGGCGGCGACGCCCGCGCCGCCGCGCTCCTCGCCGAGCGGCAGCGGCGCGCGCGGCTGCCAGCCGGCGCCGGCGTCGACGAACACCTCGCCCCGCGCGACGAAGCCGGTGCCGGCGAGGCCGCCGGCCAGCACCAGCCGATCGCCGACCGCCGCCAGCTGCGCGTGGGTCCACGCCACCGGCGCGTCGGGCCCGCGGGTCCACACGCCGGTCGCCGGGTCCAGCTCGTCGCGGGTCGCCGCGATGGCAAGGGTCGGCCCGAAACCGCCCAGCACCACCAGCCGGTCGCGCCACGCCGCGGTCGCCGGCTCGAGCCGCGCCGCCGGCAGCGGCACCGTCTGTCGCCACGGCCCGGTGTCGGCGTCGGGCGGCGGGCGCTGATCGCCGCACCCGGCGAGCGCCAGCGCGACCAGCGCCCAGCGGGTCACGGCGTGGTCCGCTCGCCGTGGTAGCCGCGCCACGGCGGCTCGGGGTGGCGGCGATCGCGGATGCGCACCGGCGTGCCGGTGGCGAGGTCGGCGGGATCGTCGGCCAGGGTCGCGCGCGTGGCCCAGCCGGCCGGCACGTCCGGCCCGACGAAGTCGAACAGCCGCGCGGCGTCGGCCGGCGACAGGTTCACGCAGCCGTGGCTGCGCGGCGTGCCGAAGCCGTCGTGCCAGTAGGCGCCGTGCAGCGCGAAGTTCTTGCGGAAGCCCATCGACCACGGCACCTCGGCGACGTCCCAGTGGGCGCGCGCCCCGTCGGGGCTGCGCATGCGCCGCCGCTCGGCCTTCTCGCGCACGCGGTACACGCCGATCGGCGTGCGCCACTTCTTGCGCCCGGTCGACACCATCGTCGCGTACACCGGCGTCGCGCCCTCGTACGCGATCAGCACTTGCTGATCGAGATCGACGTCGATCCACCGCGCGTCGGCGGCGACGCCGGCCGGCGCCGCGGTCTGGCGCGCGACGCGCAACCGCGCGGTCTCGACCCAGCGATCGGCGCCGATCCGGGTCCAGCGCCCGCTGGCCTCGAACACCGCGACGACCGTGCGCGGCGCGAGCTGCTCGACCACCGCGGCCCGCCGGGCCGGCGCCGCCACCACGTCGATCGGCTCGCCGCGGCGCGCCGGCACCGCCCACGCGAACGGCCACGCCGGCGGCGGCGCCTGCGTCGGATCGAAGCCGGCCCAGCCGCTGGGCGTGCGCATCGACAGCGCGCGCTCGGGCAGGTAGCCCTGATCGGTCTCGAGGTAGCGCACGCCGCCGACCTTCACGCTCTTGGCGCGGATCGCCACGAACGTCGTGCCGGGGATCGTGCCGGTCGGCACGCCGGCGCGGACGTCGGCCTGGGTCGCGAACACGTCGACCTGATCGCCGCGCACGTCGGCGTACGGCCCCAGCGACAGCGCCGGATCGAGCGGCGGGTCGTCCGACGGCCGGACGTCCTTGGCGCACACCGCGCCGCGCGGCGCCAGCACCAGCCACAGCGGGCAGCGACGATCGCCGGCCACGACGTCGGTCCAGGCGAGCCGCGCGTCCTTGCGCAGCTGGCCGATCGGCTGGCGGCGCGCCGGCGCCGGATAGATCGTGGCGTGGCGGCCGCGGGCGGCCAGCGACCGCGTCGACGCCGGCCAGCCCAGGCGATCGACGCCGGGGAGATCGTCGGCGCGCGCCGGCGCGGCCCCGACCGCGAGCGTCGCGAGCGTCGCGAGCAGCGCGAGCAGCCCCCGGGTCACGGCTTGCAGACCGCGCCCCACCGCGTGCACGCGCCGCCCGACCACGCCTCGCAGCTGCGGTGCAGGCCGTCGGTCGGATCGAACGCGCAGCCGCCGGCCGGCTGGCACGGCTTGCCGAACGCGGCGCACTGGCCCTCGCTGGGCGCGTCGCAGCGGCGGTAGGCCTTGCTGGCGGCGTCGAACATGCAGCCGTCGGCCGGCACGCAGCGGGCGCCGAAGTGGAAGCAGCTGCCGGCGCCCGACGACAGGCACGTGAAGTACGCGCCGCCGACGATGCCGCCGTGGTAGACGCAGCCGGGCGCGGGGCACGAGTTGTCGATCGCCACCGCGCCGCCGCCGCCGCCGTCGACGTGGCTGGTGCCGCTGCCGCCGCCGCCCCGCGGGCCCGAGCCGCTGCCCGGACCGCCGCCGCCGGGCGAGGTCACCGCGGTCCCGGGGCCGGGGCAGGCGGTGGCGAGCAGCAGCAGGGACACCACGCAGGCGCGAACCATCGCGTCGAGGCTACCGCGGCGGGTGCAGCGATGCCACCCTGGCACCATGCCGACGCGCTTCGCCGACGCCCCGCTGGCCATCCCGCCCGCGTGCGCCGCCGCGGTGATCGCCGCGTGGTCGACCCCGCCGCGCGCGTACCACGACCTGGCGCACCTCGACCTCGTGCTGGCCGAGTTCCACGCCGCCGCGGCCCGCGCGCCGTGGCGGCAGCCGCGCGAGGTGTACTGGGCGCTGGCCTGCCACGACGCGATCTACGTCGCCGGCGCCAGCGACAACGAGGCCCGGAGCGCCGACCTCGCCGACGCGCTGGCGATCGCGCACCTCGCGCCCGACCTCGACCGCGCCGCGGTGCGCGCGATGATCCTGGCGACCGCCCGCCACGGCGCGATCGCCGGCGAGCGGCTCGACCTCGACACCGCGCGGATGCTCGACTGCGATCTGGCGATCCTCGGCGCCCCGCCCGCGCGCTTCGACGCCTACGACGCGGCGATCGCCGTCGAGTACGCCCACGTGCCGGCGGCGGCGTTCCGCGCCGGCCGCCGCGCCTTCCTCGCCAGCCTGCTCGCCGCGCCGCGCATCTTCTGCTCCGACGACGGCCACGCCCGGCTCGACGCCGCCGCCCGGTCCAACCTGTCGCGCGCGGTGGCCCGGCTCGCGATCGACGCTTGATCCTCGCGCGCCGCCGCGCGGTCGAGGTAGGTTCAGCGCCATGCGCGCGCTCGTTGTCGTGGCCATGGCCTCCCTCGCGTTCGGTTGCGGTGACGACGGCGGCGGCACGCCGTTCCCGGTGCCCGCCGAGTGCAACCCGCTCGGCGGCGGCCACTGCATGGAGCCGTGGCCGTCGTCGGTCTACGAGGTCGCCGACACCACCAGCGCGACCGGCGTGCGCCTGGCCATCCCCGACGGCGGCCTGCTCACCAACTCCAACGGCGACAAGGTCGTCCCGGCGCCGTGGAACAAGGCCGACGGGTTCTCGGCGGCCGCCGCCATCGTCACCGCGTTCCCCGGCGGCATCGACGGCGCCAACCTGGTCGATCAGCTGCACTTCGCCGACAGCCTGACCGCGACCAGCCCGACGGTGCTGCTCGATCTCACCAGCGGGGAGCGCGTCGCGCACTTCGCCGAGCTCGACGTCACCGCGGCCAGCACGCCCGACAGCCAGGCGCTGTACATCCGCCCGGCCGCGCGCCTGACCGCGGGCCACCGCTACGGCGTCGCGATCCGCAAGAGCCTCAAGGCCAAGGGCGGCGGCGCGCTGCCGATCGCGCCCGGGTTCCAGGCGCTGCTCGACGGCCGGGACGTCGATCACCCGCTGTTCGCGCGGGCCCGCGACCGCTTCGGCGCGC
The DNA here is from genome assembly GCA_016707895.1 of Myxococcales bacterium. Lineage (GTDB taxonomy): Bacteria > Myxococcota_A > Polyangia > Haliangiales > Haliangiaceae > UBA2376. Next base: position 359,740 of record JADJGV010000001.1, read on the forward strand.
TGCGCGACGCGCTGGCCACCGCCGGCGTGCCCGCCGACGATCTGGTGCTGGCCTGGGACTTCACGGTCGGCTCCGACGAGTTCGTCCACCGGCTGCCGCGCTCGGCCCGCGATCAGGTGGTCGAGCGCCTCGCCACCACCCGCCAGACCTACCGCATCGACGACGACTCGATGGTCGACGCCAACATCCGCCGCCGCATCGACGGCTTCGTCACCGCGCCGCTGTTCCTGACCCAGAACGGCGCCTACAACCCCGGCACGACGCTGGCGCTGGGCAGCGACGGCCTACCCGCCTACCAGGGCATGTACGAGATCCCGTTCACGGCGGTCATCCCGACCTGCGCGTACACCGCGACCGCCCCGATCGGCATCATGATGTACGGCCACGGCCTCAACGGCGCGGGCTCGCAGGCGGCCTCGGGCGCGATCCGCGACACCGCCGTCGCCGCGTGCGTGATCAGCATCGGCACCGACATGCGCGGCATGAGCGAGAAGGACATCGGCAACATCGCGCGCGCGCTGTCGGACCTCAACCACGGCGACGAGATCTTCGAGGTGCTGGTGCAGGGCATCGCCAACCACGTCGCGCTCGAGCGGGCGATGGAGACGGTGCTCGCCGAGGAGTTGTTCGTGTGCCGCCCCGAGGACGCCACCGCCACCGGCTGCACGGCCGGCGCCCGCCTGGCCGATCCGACCAAGCTCTACTACTACGGCCTGTCGCAGGGCCACATCTTCGGCACCACCGTGGTCGCGTACGCGGCCAAGATCCGCCGCGGCGTGATCGGCGTCGGCGGCGGCAACTACTCGACGATGCTCGAGCGCTCGACCGACTGGCCCACCTACAAGACGATCTTGCTCGGCACCTACCCCGATCCGTTCGACGTCGTGCTGGCGATCAGCCTGTTCCAGCAGCGCTGGGACCAGACCGAGACCTCGGGCGTCGCCAACGTCGTGCTGGCCGGCGCGCCGCTGGGCTCGCCGCCCAAGCAGCTCTTGCTGCACATGGCGATCGGCGACGACGAGGTGCCCAACCTGGCCACCGAGTGGCAGGCGCGCACGATGGGCATCCCGGCGCTGTCGCCGGCGTCGGCCTACACGCCGTACGGCATGACCGCGATGGCCGGGCCGATCGTCGGCGGCAGCGCGCTGGTGGTGATGGACGGCGGCGCGCCCGCGGTGCCGCTGACCAACGAGCCGGCGCCCGAGACCGGCATGCACAGCCTGACCCGCACCCAGGCCGCGAGCCGCCGCCAGATCAAGCGCTTCTTCGAGACCGGCGAGATCGTCAACGAGTGCGCCGGCGCCTGCCTGTGCGCGCAGCACCAGTGCGATTGACGCTCAGGCGCCGCGCGTAGCGCCGCTCACCACGGCGTCGCGCCGCCCTGCCAGTGCAGGAAGCCGCCCGAGGTGCGGGCGTCGAGCCGATCGATCTGCGCAAGCACGCCGCGCGCCGAGTCGGCCACCGGCGTCGGCGCCGCGCGGCCGCCCATGTCGGTCTGGACCCAGCCGGGATCGATCACCGCCGACCAGATGCCCTCGGCGGCGAGGTCGCGGGCCAGCGAGCGCGACGCCATGTTGAGCGCGGCCTTGGCCATGCGGTAGCCGTACCAGCCGCCGCTGGTGTTGTCGGCGATCGACGCCATCCCCGACGACAGGTGCGCCAGCTTCTTGCCGCGGCCGCGGCGCAGCGCCGGCAGCAGCGCCTCGGCGATCCGCAGCGGCGCCAGCGCGTTGATCGCGAAGCACCGGGCCAGCTCGTCGTAGTCGAGCCCGCCCAGCGCCTGGCCGTCGTCGGGCCACACCCCGGCGTTGTTGACCACGACGTCGAGCGCGCCGGCGCCGATCGCCGCCGCCAGCCGCGCCACCGCCGCGGGATCGGCGACGTCGCACGCGATCACCTCGCGCCCCGGCGCCGCGGCCAGGCTGTCCGGGTTCCGGACCACCGCGACCACCGCGTCGCCGCGGGCCTCGAGCTGCCGCACCAGCTCGCGGCCGATGCCGCGGTTGGCGCCGGTCACCAGCCAGCGGCTCACGCCGCCCCGCCCCGCCACGCCGCCAGCGCCGCGACGCCGTCGGCCGGCAGCCACACCGGCAGCCGCTGGCCGGGCGCGTGGCCGAACATCACGAACCCGACCGGGCCGCGGTAGCCGTTGTCGAACGCCGGCGGCGCGCCGACGTCGACGCCCAGCTCGGGCCCGAGCACCAGCCCGGGCTCGCCCGGCGCCAGCGCCCCGGCCGGCCGCAGCGCGTGGTCGTCGGCGCCCTCGGTGGCGGTGCGCGCGACCACGACGCGGCCCGCGGTGGTGGTCGCGACGTAGACCTGCACCGCGACGTAGCGCAGCTTGGTCCCGACCAGCGCCGCGCCGGCCTGCTTGGCCAGGCGGCCGGCCTTGTCGCCCACGGTGTCGTGGAACTCCGGGATCGCCGGGCCGGTGTAGAGCTGCCCCATCCACAGCGCGCGCAACAGCTCGCCCGGCGCGAGCGCGAAGCCGCTGCCGAACTGCTCGGTCAGCGCTTGCTCCGGGCCGACCCGCGCCACGTGGGCGCGCACGCGCCGGGCGGCGATCAGGCTGTAGGCCAGCGCGCCGACGATGGCGATCGGGGCGATCAGGTACATCGCGTTCATCGCCGACCACGTACCACGCGGGCCCGCCCCACCGCCGGCACTTCGGTTACACTGCGCGCGGCCGCCGGGTGCGGGCCGTCCGCGGGATGCTCGACTTCCTCCTCATCTTCTCCTTGATCGTCGGCAACGGCGTGTTCGCGGGCGCCGAGATCGCGCTGCTCTCGGTGCGCAAGACCCGGCTGTCGGAGTACATCCGGCGCGGCGACAAGCGGGCCCTGGCGGTGAAGTCGCTGCGCGACCGCCCCGAGCGGTTCCTCGCCACGCTGCAGATCGGCCTGACCGTGGTCGGGACCGCCGCCGCGACGTTCGGCGGCGCCCACGGCGCCGGGGCCATCGCCGACCTGCTGCGCGGGTTCGGCATGGGCGCCTCGGCCGACACGGTCGCGCTGGTGCTGGTGATCGCGGCGATCTCGTTCGCCGAGCTGATCATCGGCGAGCTGGTCCCCAAGTCGCTGGCGCTGCGGTTCTCGGACACCGTCTCGTTCATGGTCGCGCGCCCGGTGCTGTTCCTGTCGCACGTGATGGCGCCGCTGGTGTGGCTGCTCACCGGCGTCTCGAACGTCGTGCTCCGGCTGTTCGGCGACAAGACCACCTTCACCGAGACCCGGCTGTCGCGGGATGAGCTGCAGGAGCTGGTCGAGGAGGCCGCCAAGACCGGCTCCGTCGATCCGCGCGCGTCGGAGATCGCGTCGCGGGCCCTGGACTTCGAGGCGGTGACGGTTGCCGAGGTGATGGTGCCGCGCAACCGGGTGGTCGCGCTCAAGCGCGGCGCGCCGGCCGAGGAGATCCAGCGGGCCATCCTCGAGGAGGGCCACTCGCGCATGCCGGTGTACGAGGGCACCATCGACAACATCGTCGGCTACGTCGTCGCCCGCGACGTGCTGGCGCTGGCCTGGGAGCAGGGCCTCGTGCAGTTCGCCGACATCCTGCGGCCGCCCTACGTGGTGGGCGAGCGCACCCGCGCGCTCGATCTCTTGCGCGAGATGCAGCGCCGCCGGGTGCAGATGGCGGTGGTGACCGACGAGCACGCCGGCCTGGCCGGCCTGGTCACGATCGAGGATCTGATCGAGGAGCTGGTCGGCGACATCTTCAGCGAGGACGACGAGCCCGAGAAGCTGGTCGAGCGCGAGGCCAGCGGCACGGCGATCGCGCAGGGCTGGGCCCCGGTGCGCAAGGTCAACCGCGCCCTCGACCTCGACCTGCCGGTGGGCGCCGATCGCACCACGATCGCCGGCCTGTGCATGTCGCTGGCCCACTCGATCCCGCAGGCCGGCGAGCGGCTGACCACCGAGGACGGCACCATCCTCGAGGTCATCGAGGCGTCGCCGCGCCGGGTCCGTCGCGTGCGGATCCACCCGGTGGGGCTGGCCGTGGCCCCGGCCGAGCCCAGCCCCGAGGCGTGATCTTCGACGGGGCGCGCGTCCAGGCGCGATCCGCGTTGTCGACAGCACGTCGGGTCCGCTACAATCCTTGCGCCCGATGATCGCCCGTGACGCAGTGGCCGCCGACCAGCTGGTGTACGCGTACCCGTACTCGGTCGGCCCCGCGGTCGACGTGTCGTGCGGCGCCGACGAGATCGTCGTCCTGTGCCCGGCGTGGTCGGTGGGCGGGATGCTGGGCCCGGGCCGCCACCAGTGGCAGTCGCCCGAGCCGGGCAAGCCGCTGGCGATCTACTTCGTGCTGACCGGCCCGGTCGAGGTGCCGTTCGACATGGTGACCGGCTTCGTGCTGCCCGGCACCGGCACCCAGGTCACGGTGCGCGCCACCGGCAGCGTGCTGGTGCGCGTCGGCGATCCCGGCATGCTGATCGCGCAGTTCGTGGGCCTGCCCTTCGACCGGGTCAACGCGGGGCTGATGGCCAGCGTCGGCACCAGCGTCGAGCGCCTGCTGGGCAAGGTGCTGCCGCGCAAGATCGCCATCGCCGGCTCGCCGCGCGCGGTGACCGATCCGTCGATGTGGGCGCCGCTGGCCGAGGAGCTGTCGGCGTACAACCCGACCACCGGCGCGGTCTACGGCGTGCAGTTCGTGCGGTTCGCCAGCCTGGAGATCGCGCAGGTCGGCCCCAACCTGCAGCCGATCGAGGTGCCGCAGTGGGCCCCGACCGGCACACCGCCCTACGCGGCCCCGGCCCACGTGGCGCCGCCGCCGCCCCCGGCACCGCCGCCACCGCCCGTCCACGTGCCGGATCCGTCGGTGCGCCCGCAGGAGGCCTCGGGGTGGATCGGCGGCAAGAGCGAGGCCTCCGGCATGATCGGCGGCAAGGCCGAGGCCTCCGGCATGATCGGCGGCAAGGTCGAGGCCTCCGGCATGATCGGCGGCAAGGTCGAGGCCTCTGGCATGATCGGCGGCAAGGTCGAGGCCTCCGGCATGATCGGCGGCAAGGTCGAGGCGGCCGGCGCGATCGGCGGCGCGCCCGCCCCGGCGCCGACCTCCAGCCCATCGATCGAGCCCGCCGGCCTGGCCGCTGGCCCGGCCGACGCGGTCGGCTGGCTGGGCGGCAACGACGTGGTGCTGGTCGAGGACACCGCCAACGGCCCCGCGCCCGAGGAGCCGCCCGCGCCCGCGCCCGCGCCCGCCGCCGCGCCGCCCGCCCCCGCCGCGCCGTCGACCTACCCGGCCGGCACCCGCGTGCTGGTCGCGCTCGCCGACGGCCTGCTCCACGCCGGCACCGTGCGGCAGGCGATGGACGGCTACTACGAGCTCGAGATCGGCGGCGCCGACGTGCCGCTGTGGATCCACGGCAACGCCGTGACCCCGCAGGTCTGACCGGCCGCGCGGGCCCGGCTTTTTTTCCAGCATGCCGCGTCACACCGCGGCGGCAGAAGGCTCCATCCTTTTGCCATGTCCGATCCGCGCGAGGGGAACGCCGACCAAGACACCGCGCTCGCCCGCCAGGCGCTGGCGCAGCGCGACCTGCCGCACGCGCTGCACCACATCGGCTGCGCGCTGACCCACGACCCGATGCACCGCGAGCGCATGGCCGTGCTCAACGAGATCATCGCGGCGGCGCCCGATCCGATGGCGCTGGTGCAGCTCGAGGGCGACGTGTCGTTCGTCGACGCCGCCAACAAGAGCTACGTGCTGGCGTGGATGCGGCGCTGGTCGGAGGCGATGGACCTCATCACCGACGTCGCCGAGATCCGCCCCGACATCCCGTACATGCTGTGGTGCGAGTGGTGGATGAGCCAGCCCGGCGTGCTGGCGTCGATCCCGCTCGACGAGATCATCGGCGGCATCGTCGTCGACATCCTCAAGATCGCGTCGAAGTGCCCGATCCCGACCGGCGCCGACGATCCGCGCAAGCCGACGCTGGAGTCGGGCGCCCGCATCCTCGCGGCGATCCGCCAGCTCCACCCCGCCGAGGGCATGCTGTGGTTCGGCAGCTCGATGGTCGCGCGGCGCATCGGCGCCACCGGCGAGGCGCTGCAGTTCGCCCAGCACGCCTACCAGATCGATCCGTCGTGGAAAGCCGCGGTCGGCGTGGCCAACGCGCTGCGCGACGCCAAGCGCCTCGACGAGGCGGCCCAGTGGTTCGCGCAGGCGATCAAGCACGACCCCAAGGACGTCAGCGCGCACCTCGACTGCGGCGACATGATGCTCGACGCCGACCGCCTGGCCGACGCCCAGCGCCAGTACGAGGCCGCGACCGGCAAGGAGCCCGACCACCCGTGGGCCACGGCGTCGCTCCTGTACCTCCGCTACCTCGGCAACAAGGACGCGGCGACCAAGCTGGCGCTGTTGCGCCTGACCGAGGCCGAGCCGCCCAACCACCGCGCCGAGGATCTGTACGAGAAGCTCGACCCGCCGCGGCTGTTCATCAACCGCCTGCCCCACCCCGCCGACGCCTCGGCCAACGCGCTCAACGCGATCTTCGAGGAGATGTTCGACAACCCGGCCCAGCACCACGGCTCGACGGTGCGGCTCAAGCTGTCCCACGTCGAGTCGCCGAGCGTGGTCGGCGCGTTCTGGCTGCAGATGGAGATGTGGGGCCCGCAGGTCGGCTTCGACTACCAGGTCGAGACCATCCAGCAGCCCGACCCGCGCCAGCCCAAGGCCCAGGTGCCGTTCCAGATCTGGCAGTGGGACGGCACCCAGCCCAAGCCCGGCATCGAGCGGCCGAGCTTCCCGACCGTCACCGCGATCCACAACCTGGCCAGCGAGCCGTTCGCGCTCGACGTGTGGACGCCGATCGCCGAGCGCACCGCGGCCAAGCTGGGCGGCAGCGCCGCGATCCGCGAGCTGCTCGGCACGCTGGTGTTCCCGCCGCGGCCGCCCGGCTCGGCGTGGCGGGTGCTGCCGTGGGTGCAGCGCGCGCAGATCGCGACGACCCTGACGATCGCGCACTGCGACCCGCACACGCCGTGGCAGGGCAGCCCGCGCCAGCAGGCGCTGTACGGCCTGCTCTACGGCCCCAGCGACTGGACCACCGGCGCGGCGATCATCGCGCTCGGCGTGCTGGCCCGCCGCGACCCGGCGATCCGCGCCGAGGTGGTGCAGGCGTTCGGCTGGCTGTTCCAGCAGATCCCGCGCGAGGGCTTCTGCTGCTGGGAGGCGCCGCTGGTGGTCACCTGGCTGACCTTCCCCGACGTCGACGACGTCACCAAGCAGCGGCTGACCGAGTACAAGGCGCGCATCTTCGACAACAAGACCGGCGGCTCGTCGGTGCGCATGATCCAGCTCGAGGCCAAGAAGTTCGACATGGCCGCCGAGGTGCAGGCGGCGCAGGCGGCGCAGCAGCAGCTCGCCACCGGCGGCGGCGGCGATCCCGATCCGGTGGTGTTCCCCGGCCAGAAGGTCGCGCGGCTGTCCGACTACGTGAAGCTGATGAAGGCGATGCAGACCGGCAACATGATGGGCGCGCTCGGCCAGTTCGGGCTCGACATGATGGGCTACGCCTCGGTCGCCACCGCGTGGGGCCAGAAGCTCGCGCAGGATCCGCCGCTCAACGCCAAGTTCGCGGCGATGATGGCGCGCTGAGTTCCATCGAGGCCGCCCCTCACGGCGGCGTGAACAGCGCAGCGACCCGCTCGCCCAGGAACTCGACGAAGCGCGTCGACAGCGCGGTCCGCTGCGCGCTGTGCGGCCACACCGCGTAGACCGGCACCGCCGCGGCGTGCCAGCCCGGCAACACCTCGACCAGCCGGCCGCGGGCCAGGTCGGCGCGCACCGTGACCTCGGGCAGCGTCGCGATCCCGACGTCGGCCAGCACCAGCTCGCGCATCGCGTCGGCGCTGTCGACCGCGACCCGCGGCGCGTAGCCGACGGTGGCCGTGTGGCGGCGGTCGCGCGACGTCAGCACGAACTCGGCGGGCCGCGAGCTCAGGTGGACCACGTCGAGCGCGGCCAGCCCGGCCGGCGCGGTGACCGGGTGCGCGGCGCGGTAGCGCGGCGAGCCGACCAGCACCCGGCGCATCTCGGCGAGCTTGCGCGCGGTGTGCGTGCTCTCGACCAGCCGGCCCAGCCGCAGCGCGAGGTCGAGCCCGTCGCGCAGCAGGTCGCGGGGCGCATCGGTGAACGCCAGCGTCAGCCGCACCCGCGGGTGCGCCCGCGCGAACTCGGCCAGGTCGCGCGGGAACCGGGTCGTCGTGAGGAACGCCGGCGCCGTCACCCGCAGCGTCCCGGCGACGGTCGCGCCCCGCCCGGTCACCGCGCCCAGCCCGCGCTCGGCGGCGTCGACCATCGCGCGCGCCTCGGCCACCAGCAGCTCGCCGTCGGGGGTCAGCGCCAGCCGCCGGGTCGAGCGGTGCACCAGCGGCAGCGCCAGCCGGGCCTCGAGCTCGCGGACGTGGTGGCTGACCACCGACGGCGACAGGCCCAGCGCGCGGGCCGCGGCCCGGAACGAGCCCAGGTCGGCGACCTTCGCGAACACCGCGAGCGCGCGGAGCTGATCGAGCATCGTTCGATTCTATCGCACAGTGACCGGCAACCATCGTGACTAGTCGAACACGGCCGGCGGCGCCATCGTGGCCTCACACGCGGCGCACCCCGCGCTCGCCGAGGAGGCCCCGATGAACCGTTCCGATGCCGTCGCCACCGTCTCGCGCTTCTACCAGCAGGCCCTCACCGTCAGCCCGGGCGGCGACAGCACCGCGGTGCTGACCGCGCTGCTCGCCGACGACTTCCAGTCGATCAACAGCCAGGAGGTGAAGCCCAAGGCCGCGCTGATCAAGCAGATCGAGTTCTTCTGGAAGCTGGTCCCCGATCTGACCTGGACCCCGCAGCAGTTCGTCGTCGAGGGCGACCACGTCGTCGTGCGCAGCGTCGCCACCGGCACGCCGCGCGGCAACTTCATGGGCCTCGAGGTCAACGGCTCGCGGTCGTTCCGGATCGACACCATCGACATCCACGCCCTGGCCGGCGGCCGGATCCAGCGGGTCCACCACCTCGAGGACTGGGCCACCGCGATGCGGCAGCTGCGCGGGTGAGCCGGCTCAATCCACGCGCGGGCACTGCACGTCGGTCGCGACGTCGTCGTTGTTGGTCTCGTCGCACTCGGCGACCATGCCCGGCGGCGCGTCGACGGTGACGAAGTAGTCGGTCGGCGTCGGCGGATCGGCGACGGTCGCGGTGAGGATGGTCGACTGCCCGGGCAAGAGCGGCACGGCGGTGATCGCGTTGCCGACCACCGGGCCGGCGGCCGAGGTGCCGCGGTGGAACGCGACCGCGACGCCGGGGCGCACGCCGAGCGCGCCGCGGTTGGTGACCCGGGCCCGCAGCACCAGCTGGCCGCCGTCGCAGGTGTCCAGCCCGATCGACAGGTCGACCGCGAGGTCGGGCGCGTTGAAGACGCCGTCGCCCTGGACGTTCTGCCGGTAGTTGTTGAGGCCGGGCAGCGACCAGTTGTCATCCTCGACCATCGGCACGTTGCCGGCCGAGGTGGCGTTGGTGACGTGGTAGGCGTGCTGGGTCCACACCCGCCGGGTCGGCACCCACTGATCGCGGGCGTCGCCGTAGACGTACAGGCCGCGGCGCGGCGTCACGCCCGGGCAGTCGGCGGCGGCGTTCGAGTCGTTGGCCACCACCATGATCTCGGAGTTGCCGTCGCCGTCGACGTCGACCACCAGCGGGTACTCGTGGATCGTGCCGGTGGTCGACGGGATCGTCAGCTGCACGCGGCCGTCGGTGCCCGAGTACACCCGCATGTAGCACTCGTCGTTGTAGACCACCTCGGCGGCGCCGTCGCCCTGGAAGTCGAACACCGACGAGCCCGACGCGTTCGACGACAGGTCCTGGGTGGCCTGCGACCAGCGCGCGAAGATCGCGCCGGCGGCCGGCGCCGGCGTGACGCCGGTCAGGTCCTCGCCCGGCCGCGCCAGATCGTAGAGCGAGTAGCTGTGGCCGCCGGCGACGCCGATCTCGGGGCGACCGTCGCCGTCGAAGTCGGCGATGGTCGGCGGGCCACCGCGGTTCTGGGTGGCGCCGCCGGGGATGTTGAGCGGCTGGGTGCGCAGCGCCGCGGTGGTGCACGCGGCGCCGGTCGGATCGCGCCCGCACCACAGGAGGCCGGTGCGGCCGTCGAGCACGTGGACCTGCGCGCTGGCGGTCAGCACCACCTCGGGGTGGCCGTCGCCGTCGAGGTCGGCGATCGCCGGGTAGCCGTCGGCGCCGGCGTAGGTCCAGTACGCGGTGACCGTCGCCGACGCCGGCGGCCCGGCGTTCCAGGTCACGCGCCACGCCTGCTTGCCGGTGATGATCTCGGGGCGGCCGTCGCCGTCGAGGTCGGCGACCGCGGCGATGCCGCCGGTGTACGTGGCGTTGGTGCCGAGCGTCGGGCCGGCCCCGTTGCCGCCCTGATCCCACAGCACGGTGCCGTCGTGGTCGAGCAGCGCGCCGCCGATGACGACCTCGGCCATCGGATCGGCGTCGAAGTTCGCCAAGGTCACCGCGGCGTTCTCGATCGTGAAGCGGTGGGCCGCGCCGCCCGGATCGTGCGACGTCCACAGGACCGCGCCGGTGCGATCGATCGCGACGATCAGGCTCTTGAACGCGGCGTCGACCCGCGACGCGTAGATCACGTCGGGGCGGGCGTCGCCCGAGACGTCGCCCAGCGCGATCGTCGAGCGGCCGTGCGAGCCGTAGCTGGTCGGCGGGCTGTGGGCGATCGGCGGCACCAGCACGGCGCCGGTGCGGCCGTCGAGGATCGCGACGCGGCCGCCGGGGAAACCGGCGCCGTCCTGCTGGGTCAGGTTGACCACCACCTCGGGCGGGCCGACGCCGTCGAGGTTGGCCACCACCGGGATCGAGATGATCTGGTCGGCGGTGTAGGCCCACTCCTGGGTCACCATCAGGTCGTTGAACTGCGGCACCAGCTCGCAGGTCAACGGGTCGGGCTGCGGCAGGCACTGGCCGAGCGTCGGCTCGCAGAACTGACCGGGCTCGCAGTCGTACGAGTCGCCGCACGCCGCGCCGGGCACGACGCACGCCGCCGCCAGGCACACCTCGCCGGCGTTGCAGCAGGCCGTGAGGTCGGCGCCGCAGTGGACGCCGCTCGCGCACGCGGCCAGGCAGCGATCGTCGACGCACTCGTTGCCGGCGGCGCAGCAGGCGGCGGGCGAGCCGCACAGCGTGCCGCCGGTGCACAGGTCGGCGTCGACGCCGGCGTCGGCCAGCACCGCGTCGGCCCCGTCGCCGGCGTCGGGATCGCCGCCGCCGGGGGTGTTGCGGCCACCGCAGGCGGCCAGCGTGAGCGCGAACGCGATCGTCCCGTACCAGCGTCGATCGAACATCGAGGCCAGCGTAGCCCGCCCGATGTGGCGGCCACAACGCGCGGGTGCGGCGGAGTGGCGCGCGACGGTTCGTCATCTGGTCGCCGCCGGCGAAGGCGGCAAGGTGCGCGCATGAAGTCGCAACTTCGTGTCGCGTTGTTCCTGTCCGTCACCGTCGCCGCCGCGGGCTGCGGCAAGAAGTCGTCCGAGGGCGATCCCGCGGCCAAGGCGCCGCCGCCCACCGCGCAGCCGACCGCGCCGGCCGCGCCGACCGCGCCGGCCCCGACGCCGCCGCCGGCGCCGGCCGCCCCGACCACGCCCGACAAGGCCCAGGTCGCCGCGCTGTTCAAGCCGCTGCCGGCGAACTTCGACGACGCCGCGGCGCCGGCGTCGGACGCGGTGGTGGCGCTCGGCCAGCAGCTGTACTTCGACACCCGGCTGTCGAAGAACCAGGACGTCTCGTGCAACACCTGCCACGCGCTCGACAAGTTCGGCGTCGACGGCCTGGCCACGTCCAAGGGCCACAAGGGCCAGCTCGGCACCCGCAACTCGCCGACCGTGCTCAACGCCGCCGGCCACTTCGCCCAGTTCTGGGACGGCCGGGCCGCCACCGTCGAGGAGCAGGCCAAGGGGCCGATGATGAACCCGGTCGAGATGGCGATGGCCGACGACGCCCACGTGGTCGCGGTGCTGCAGTCGATCCCCGGCTACGCCGACGCGTTCGCCAAGGCGTTCCCCGGCCAGCCCGACGCGATCACGCTCGACAACGCGGCCAAGGCCATCGGCGCGTTCGAGCGCAAGCTCGCGACTCCGGCGCCGTTCGACAAGTACCTGGCCGGCGACGAGGCGGCGATGTCCGACGACGCCAAGCACGGCCTCGCGGTGTTCATGGCCTCGGGCTGCACCGGCTGCCACAGCGGCCCGCTGCTCGGCGGCACGATGTACATGAAGACCGGCCTGACCGCGCCGTACGCCGACACCACCGACACCGGCCGGTTCGCGGTGACCAAGGTCGAGACCGACAAGTTCATGTTCAAGGTGCCGAGCCTGCGCAACGTCGCCAAGACCGCGCCGTACTTCCACGACGGCAAGATCGCCGACCTGCCGGCCGCGATCCGCGAGATGGGTCGGCTGCAGCTCGGCAAGGCGTTCACCGACGACGAGGTCAAGCTGATCGGCGCGTTCCTCGACTCGCTCACCGGCGAGGTGCCGGCGGCGCTCGCCGCGCAGCCCAAGCTGCCGAAGTCGGGCCCGAAGACGCCGAAGCCGGATCCGTCGTGAGCTGACGGCGGACGCTCACCGCACCCGCACCATGTCGGTGGTGGTGAAGCCGCGCGGCGGGCGGGCGGCGACGTCGACGAAGCCGAACTTCGCGTACAAGGCCTGGGCGTCGCGGGTGCCGAGCATGACGGTCGCGGTGTCGCGCACCGCGGGGTGATCGAGCACCAGCCGGGTCAGCGCCTGGCCGACGCCGCGGCCGCGCCACGCCGGCGCGACGATCACGTCGTAGATCCAGCCGCGCTTGGCGCCGTCGCTGATCGCGCGCGCGCTGCCGATGATCGCGCCGGCCGCGTCCCTGGCCCCGACCCACGCGGTCGAGCCGCGCTGCGCCGCGGCGAGCTGGGCGCGGGTGAAGCCGGTGTTCCAGTAGGTGCCGTCGAGCAGCGCCGCGACCTCGTCGGCGGCGGCCGCCGGCAGCCACGGGTGCAGCGTCACGTCGGGCGGCGCGGCCAGGAACGGCGGCGGCGGCGCGGCGGCGTTGGCGGCGCGGATCAGCTCGATCGCGCGCGGGTCGCCCGGCTCGCCGCGCCGCCACAGCGAGGTCAAGAGCGCGGCGACCTCGGCCGGCGTGCGGTTCTGCGCCAGCTTGGCCTTGCCGGCGACCCGCTCGAGCCGGAGGCCCGCGACCAGGAGGCCGTTGACCGCGGCGCGGTACATCGGGTCGGCGTGGGTGATCGGCCGGTGGCCGCCGCCCGGCTGCAACACCTCCATCAGCGCCTGCAGCGCCCGCGCCTTCTGCGGCGGATCGGTCAGCTCCTCGATGACGCCGTGGACCGCGACGCTGCGGTAGTAGGTGGTCGCCGGGCACGCCTTCACCGGGTCGAAGAACGTGCTGGGCACGGTCGCGACCAGCTCCTCGGCCACCGCCACCGCGGCCCGCCCGACCGCGCCGGTCTTCTCGCCCTTGGGCGCGCTGTGGAACGCCAGGTAGTCGTCGACCACCACGCCGTGCAGCGTGCGCAACAGCGGCTCGCCGTCGGGCGTGGTCGACGCCAGGTGGAACGCGGTCTGGGTGGCCAGGAAGCCGCGGGCCTCGGCCGGGGTCATCTCGAACTCGGTGCGACGCATGCCCCTACCCTGCCGCGGCGCTGGTCTATCCAGGAGTACCAGTCTCGCAAACTCGGCTAGACCAGTTCTCGCCGCCCGCCGCCGCCGGGTACGATCGCGCGCGTCATGGTCCACCGCCCACGGCCGCCGCGCGTCGCCCCCACCGGGCCGCGCTTCCTGGCGATCGCCCGGGCCATCACCGACGACATCCGCCGCGGCGTGCTGGTGCCGGGGGCGCGGCTGCCGTCGAGCCGGGCGCTGGCCCGCGACCTCGACGTCCACCGCAACACCGTGCTGGCGGCGCTGGCCGAGCTCGAGGCCCAGGGCTGGATCGCCACCCAGCCGGCGCGCGGCACGTTCGTCTCCGACGCGCTGCCGGCGCAGGTCGGGCGCGCCGCGCCGCCGCACCGCGCGCGGGCGGGCTTCGCGCTGCCGCCGGCGCCGATCGCGCCGCGCGGCGTCGCCACCCATGGGCGCGGCGTGATCGCGCTCGACGCCGGCGTGCCCGACCCGCGCGGCTTCCCGGTCGACGCGCTGGCCCGGGCCTGGCGGCGCGTGGTGCGGCGCTCGGGCCGGACGCTGCTCGGCTACGGCCCGCCCGAGGGCCACCCGGCGCTGCGCGCGGCGCTCGCGGCGCTGGTGCGCACGCTGCGCGCGGTGCCGGCCACCGCCGAGCACGTGCTGGTCACGCGCGGCAGCCAGATGGCGCTCGACCTGTGCGCGCGGGCGTTGCTGCGCCCCGGCGATCGGGTCGCGGTCGAGGCGCTCGGCTACCAGCCGTCGTGGCACGCGCTGACCCTGGCCGGCGCCGAGCTGGTGCCGATCGGCGTCGACGGCGAGGGCCTCGACGTCGCGGCGCTGGCCCGGGCCCACGCCCGCGCGCCGATCCGCGCGCTGTACACCACGCCGCACCACCAGTACCCGACGACGGTGACGATGAGCGCGGCGCGGCGGCTGGCGCTGATGGCGCTGGCCCGCCGCCACCGCTGGGTGATCATCGAGGACGACTACGACCACGAGTTCCACTACGACGGCCGGCCGGTGACGCCGCTGGCCGCCGACGATCCTGACGGCCACGTGGTCTACGTCGGCACGCTGTCGAAGGTGCTGGCGCCCGGGCTGCGCCTGGGCTTCGTCGTCGCGCCGCCGCCGGTGATCGCCCAGCTCGCGACGTGGCGCGCGGCGATGGATCGCCAGGGCGATCAGCCGATGGAGGCGGCGGTCGCCGAGTTCATCGACGACGGCGAGCTGGAGCGCCACATGCGCCGGATGCGGGTGCTGTACCAGGCGCGGCGCGACGCGCTGGTCGCGGCGCTGGCGGCCAAGCTCGACGGCGTGGTGGCCGCGCCGTGCCCGCGCGGCGGCATCTCGCTGTGGGCGGCGGTGGCGCCCGGCGTCGACGTCGCGGCCTGGGCCGCCGCCGCCGCCGCGCAGCGGGTGCTGATCGCGCCCGGCGCCCGCTACACGTTCGACGGCCACGAGCCCGGCGCGCTGCGGCTGGTGTTCGCGCCGAACACGCCGGCCGAGCTCGAGCGGGCGGTCGCGGTGATGGCCGCGACCGCGCCGCGGCCTACTTCCCGATCACCTTCCGCGACTGGGTCAAGGCGCCGAGGCGGGCCTTCCGGATCTTCGCCTCCTCGGCGGTGATCGCGTCGACCAGGCGATCGATCTCGGCCTGGTTGGGATCGGCGCCGCCGACCACCTTCTTGAGCTGGCGGCCCAGCTCGACGACCTTCTGCTGCGCCGGCCGCGTCGCCTTCTCCTCGTCGGCGGCGATCTTCTCGAGCGCGGCGATCTTGCCGGCGTCGAGCTGGACGTCGTCGACGTCGAGGTCGAGGTCGAGGTCGAGGTCGAGGTCGTCGAAGTCCGGCGGGTCGGGCGGGTCGGGGATGTCGAAGTCGTCGTCCGGTGCGAACGGCGTGCCCTTGAGCCAGTCGAGGTTGGGGTCGTCGAACGGCGACGCCTGGTCGTCCCAGCTCCACGACCACTGGTGATCGTCGTCGCTGAGGTCGATGGTCACGCCGCGCTTGCCGATGCGCACGTTGCCGCGCTTGCCGGCCTGCTTGAGCGCGCGCTCGATCTCGCCGTTGATCATGTCGCCGAGATCGTCGAGCCCGCGCAGGTTGCCGAGCTGCGACAGGTCGACGAGATCGGCGGGGTTGCCGCTGGCCTGGGCCCGCTTGAGCGAGCCGAGGATCCGGGTCTTGATCGCGTCGGGGATGCCGTCCTCGCCCTCGATGTCGCGGATGGCCTCGGCGATCCCCTTCTTGAACTCGGCCTTGATCTGCGCGTCGAGCTGCCCGGGCTTGGGCGGCTTGGGCGGCTTGGGCGGCTTGGGCGCCCTGGGCGCGGCGGGCGGGGCCGGCGGGGCCGGCGGCGGCGGGGCCGGCTGGGCGGCGGCCGAGCCGAGCAGCGCGGTGGTGGTGACGAACGCGCCTGCCACGAGCGAGGCCAGGGCGATGCGACTGCGGGTCATGGGGTTCCTCCGACGGGGGTCACGGGGTGACGGTGCAGATTCAAGAGCGCCCGGTGCGAGCGCAGGGGGGCCTCGATGTCGTCCCATCGCGCGGCCGGCGCCATGGCACGATCGAAGCGGGTGAGCTGGAGCAGCTCGCGCGCGCGCGCGGTCTGCTCGGGAGCCTGGGGGGTAGCGGCGGCCAGCGCGGGGCGCAGCCGCTGATCGGCGGCGGGCCGCTGCACCTGGCGTACGGTGACGAACAGCATCACCGCGGCGGCCATCGCGGCGGCGGCGACGGTGGCGATCCGCCGGCGGCGGCGCACCACCAGCCGGCGGTGCGCGCCGACGGTCATGCGGGCGGCGAAGCCGGGGCCGGGATCGGCGGCGCGGGCGGTGCGGGCCAGCGCCTGGGCCAGCGCGCGGGGCGTCGCGACCAGCGCGGCGCAGTCGGCGCAGCCGTCGAGGTGCGCGCGCTCGGCGTCGGTGAGGGGCGCGCCGGTCGCGACGGCGCCGGCGACGAGGTTACAGCGGGTCATGGCGACACCTCGAGCAGTTCACGCAGGCGCGCGAGGCCGCGCACCAGGTGGGTCTTCGCCGTGGCCTGCTCCACGCCGAGCATCTCGGCGATCGCGGGCACCGGCAGATCGTGGCCGTAGCGGAGCACCAGCGCGGCGCGCTGCTTGGCGGGCAGGTCGCCCAGCCGGGCCAAGAGCGCCGCGACGTCCTGGCGGCTGCCGAGCGCGTCGTCGGCGGCCTCGGGCGCCGGCGCGTGCAGCCGGGCGCCGAGCGCGTCGCTGGGCAGGCCGTCACCCTCGACCGGCGTGGCCTCGCCCTCGTCCGACACCCGCTCGAGCCAGCGGCCGAACACCGCGCGGCGCAGGCGGCGACGGCGGAGCGTCCGCAGGCACTGCGTGGTGACGATGCGCAAGAACCACGCCGGCGCGGCGTCGGGGTCGCGCAGCTCATGGAGGTTCTCGCAGGCCCGGGCCAGCGCGTCCTGCACCGCCTCCTCGGCCTCGGCGCGGTTGCCGAGCAGGTCGTAGGCGATGGCGTAGGCCTTCCGCGCCGGCGCGGCGGCCAGATCGGAGAGGAGGCGCGCACGCATCTCGGTGATGCCCGGCGCGAGGGGCGCGGAGTCGGTCGTCAAGACGAGTGGTCCTCGCGCGAACACTGTATGGCAAAGAGCCCCGCCCCCCGCGGTCGGTTGACAGCCACGGCGGATTTTCGGCCGCCCCCGGCGCACGCGAACTTCGCGATGGATCCCGATGGGTTGCGTGGTATCCCAGGGCCGTGCCGTACTTGCCGCCGCAGGTGATCGGGCTGCTCCTGGCGCTGGCCGGGGTGGCCGGGGTGGCGCTGATGGTCGGGATGCGGGTCGCGATGCGCAAAGACCTCGAGCCCCTGTCGACCAAGGCCCGGTGGGCGATGGTGGCGATGCTGGCCGTGGCCGGCGCCGGCGCCTACCTGGTCTACACGCTGGCGACTCGGGTGCTGGGCTAGCAGGTCGCGTGTGTCCGGGCCCGGACAGCGCCGCGTGTCCGGCGGCTGGCCGGATTCCGGCCATTTTGTCCGGGCTTCGGACAAAACCGGACAGCGGCCCACGCGGGTCCGCGGGGTTGCGCGTGGCACGCGGCGTGCTGAGCGCCGGGCCATGCTGGCGCGGATGAGGTCGTCGACGTTGCGAGGGATCGAAGCCACCCCGATCGAGGTGGAGGTCGACGTGGTCGGCGGCTTGCCGTCGTACCACGTGGTCGGGCTGCCGACGCCGTCGGTGCGCGAAGGCGCAGTGCGCATCCGCGCCGCGCTCGAGGCGATCGGCCAGGCGCTGCCGCAGAAGAAGATCACCATCAACCTGGCCCCGGCCGATCTGCCCAAGCCCGGCACCGCGTTCGACCTCCCGATCGCGATCGGCGTGCTGCTGGCCGAGACCGAGCTCGACCCGGCGCCGGTCGACGGCCTGATGCTGCTCGGCGAGCTCGGCCTCGACGGCACGCTGCGCGCGGTGCGCGGCGCGCTGGCGGCGGCGATCCTGGCGCGCGACCTGGGGCTGCGCGGCATCGTCGTGCCGGCGGCGTCGGCGGCCGAGGCCGCGGTGGTCGAGGGCATCGAGGTGCTGGCGGCCGACCACCTGGCCGAGGTGGTCGCGATGGTGGTCGGCGGCGTGCCGCTGCGGCGGGCCACGCCGCGGCTCGGCGCGCCGCGCAGCGCCAGCTTCGATCTGGCCGACGTGCGCGGGCAGCTGCTGGCGCGCGCCGCGCTCGAGGTCGCGGTCGCCGGCGGTCACAACCTCATGCTGGTCGGCCCGCCCGGCATCGGCAAGTCGATGCTGGCGCGGCGCATCCCGTCGATCTTGCCGCCGATGAGCCACGCCGAGGCGCTGGCCGTGACCAAGGTGTACTCGGCGATCGGCGCGGCGCCGGGCGGCCTGGTGGACGAGCGGCCGTTCCGCAGCCCGCACCACTCCGTGTCGGCGGCGGCGCTGCTCGGCGGCGGCAGCGTGCCCCGCCCGGGCGAGATCACGCTGGCGCACCACGGCGTCTTGTTCCTCGACGAGCTGCCCGAGTTCCAGCGCGCGACGATCGAGTCGCTGCGCCAGCCCCTCGAGGATCGCGAGGTGGTCATCGGCCGCGCCCACGCGACCCTGCGCTTCCCGGCCAGCTTCCTGTTCGTCGCCGCCGCCAACCCGTGCCCGTGCGGCTGGGCCGGCTCGAAGCTGCGCGAGTGCACCTGCAGCGCCACCGCGATCGAGCGCTACCGCGGCCGGCTGTCGGGGCCGCTGCTCGATCGCATCGACCTCCACGTCCACGTGCCGCCGGTCGCGCTGGCCGAGCTGCGCGGCGCCGCGCCCGGCGAGCCGTCGGCGGCGGTCCGCGATCGGGTCATCGCCGCCCGCGACCGCCAGCGCGCCCGGCTCGCACCGTGGGGCGTCGCCATCAACGCCGAGATGGGCCCCGCGGCCACGCGCGCCACCTGCGCGCTGAGCCCCGCCGCCGAGCAGTACCTCGCCCGCCTCGCCACCCAGCGCCGATCGATGTCGGCGCGCACGATCGATCGCCTGATCAAGGTCAGCCGCACCATCGCCGACCTCGCCGGCGCCGATCGCATCGAGCGCCCGCACCTCAAGGAGGCCGCCGGCTACCGCGCCTTCGACCCCGAGCCGGTGCAGGAGGCGCCGACGATCGAGCCCCCGACCCTGGCGTAGCGCGGCGCCGTCCGCGGCGGCGCCGGCGCCACGCTAGCGCGCGATGGTCCGCGCGGTGAGCCGGACCGCCTGGGTCGGCCGCAACAGGCACGCCGCCGGGATCACGACCGCGCCCTCCGACAGCTCGATCGGCCGCGCGGCCCGGCCGTCGACGGCGAACGTCGCGGTACCGATGGCGTGGGTGGGCAGGTCGAGCCGCAGCGAGACCACGCCGGTGTGGCCATCGGCGCTCTTGCCCAGCCCGCCCTCGATCGACCGGGTCGCGCACACCACGTCGCCGCTCGACAGATCGTAGGCCCACCCAGTCGGGCTCGAGCCCAGGTAGCCGAAGAAGCCCCAGTCGGGCCCGATGTCCCAGGCCAGCAGGAACCCGACGCCGATCTGACCGGACGCCATCTCCTCCACGACGTACTCCAGCTCGAAGGCGCCGCCGAACAGCCTGGCCTCGCTCTCGATGGGCACCCACGCCGGCGTGTGCGCGCCGGTCGACGGCCTGGACCACGCGACCCGCGCCCCGTCGTCGCTCACCGTGAGCAGCTCGGCGTTGTGATCGCGCCGCCAGCGCACGATTCCGCGATCGCCGTCCGCCATCGTCGACGCGCGCACGAGCTGGGGTTCGCCCATGCCGCGATGGTAGCGCTCGATCGGCGCCCCCGGGGAGGGCGGCCAGTCGTCGGACCATCGCCGGGGCGCACGTGACGCCGCGGTGACACGATCGCCACGTGTCGCGGGCGGCCCTCGCGCGCGTCGACGGCGATCCTTACCGTGGCGGCGATGGCAGCTGGTCCGATTCCGCCGAGCTGGGAGGTCCCGAAGGTGTTCCGCGAGCGGCTGGGCGCGCGCGCGGGACGACAGCGCGCGATGGCCGCCGACGGCCACCTGCTGCTGATCCTGCACGGCCTGCCCCACCCCGACGCGCCCGATCAGAACGAGGCGCGGCTGTTCTGGCGCAAGCCTGACGGCGGCTGGCGGGCCCAGGGCTCCGGCGCCACGGCGATCGCGCCGCTGCGCGCCCACGTCGAGGAGCTGGCCACGGCGATCGACGCGCTCGAGGGCCGCGCGGCCAAGGCCCAGCGCGCCCGCGACTGGTTCGCGATCATGCACGCGGCGGCGCCGCTGGCCCGCGTGGCGCGCGCCCAGAGCGCGGCGCTGCAGGAGGCGCGCGAACTGGCCAAGGCCGACCGCGACCTGATCACCGTGCGCGACGCGGCGCAGGACAACGAGCGCTCGGTCGAGCTGATCGCCGGCCACGCCCGCGCCGGCCTCGACTACGCGATCGCCGCCGCCGCCGAGGACAACGCCCGGCAGACCGAGCACGTCGTCGCGTCGCAGCACCGCCTCAACCGGATCGCCGCCACGTTCTTGCCGATCGGCGCGGTGGGCTCGCTGCTGGGCGTGAACCTGCGCCACGGCCTCGAGGGATGGCAGGCGCCGTACCCGTTCTGGATCGTCGCGGCGGTGGCGCTGCTGCTGGGCCTGGCGGTGCGCGCGTCGCTACCCGAGCGCAAGCCCGACGACGACCGCCGCTGAGCGCGCCCGGTCGTCGGGGCTGGTATCCTGGGCGTTGGATGTACCCGCGCGCTGCTGTCGGATCGCGCCTCGCGTCGTGGATCGCGTTCGCGCTGGCGGTCGCCGCGGGTTGCGGCGACAACCGCGGCGCGACGATCGACGCTGGCGACAGCGGCGTGATCGACGCCGACCTGCGCGACGCGCCCGACCTCGACGCGCCCGACCTCGACGCGCCCGACCTCGACGCGCCGGATCTCGACGCGCCGGCTCTCGACGCGCCCGACCTCGACGCGGTCGACACCGACGCGGTCGACACCGACGCGCCCGACGTCGACGCCCTCCCGATCGACGCGCCCGCCATCGACGCCATCCCGATCGACGCACCCGAGCTGCCGCTGCCGGTCACGCTGCGGGTGATGGCGTCGAACCTGACCAGCGGCAACTTCCAGGCGTACGAGGCGCCCGGCGCCCGCATCCTCGACGGCCTCGACCCCGACATCACGCTCATGCAGGAGTTCAACGTCGGCGGCAACACGCCGGCGGAGCTGCGGGCGTTCGTCGACCAGGCGTTCGGACCGCAGTTCTTCTTCAGCCGCGAGGCCGGCGTGCAGATCCCCAACGGCGTGGTCAGCCGCTACCCGATCATCGCCGACGGACGCTGGGACGATCCGCAGGTCGGCAACCGCGAGTTCGTGTACGCGCGCATCGACATCCCCGGCCCGCGCGATCTGTGGGCGGTCAGCGTGCACCTGCTCACCAGCGGCGCCGGCGTCCGCAACAGCGAGGCCACCGCGCTGGCGCAGTACGTGGCCACCCACGTCCCACCGACCGACTTCCTGATCATCGGCGGCGACTTCAACACCGACGCCCGCAGCGAGGCGTGCATCGGCGCGCTGGGCGCCGTGGTCGACACCGCCCCGCCGCACCCGGCCGACCAGGCCGGCGACGGCGACACCAACGCCGGCCGCACCAAACCCTACGACTGGGTGCTGGCCGACGACGATCTGCGCCCGTACCAGGCCGCGGTCACCGTCGGCGCCGCCAGCTACCCCGACGGGCTGGTGCTCGACACCCGGGTCTACGCGCCGCTCGTCGACGTGGCCCCGGCGATGATCACCGACAGCGCCGCGCCCAGCATGCAGCACATGGGCGTGATCAAGGCGTTCACGATCACCGAGTGACGGGGCGGCCGGCGCCGATCCTGACACCGCCCTGACGTCAGGCGCGGCATGCTCGCGCCATGCACCGCGCCTTCCAGGTCCTGGCCCTCGCGCTCGCGCTCGGGCTGCTCACGTTCCTCGCGTGCCGCGCGCAGTCGTCGGCGCCGCCGCCCACCGCCAACCCGGCCGCCGCGCCCGCCGCCGACGCCGGCGCCGACGCCACCGCCGCCCCGCCGCCGCCGCCGCCCGAGGTCTACCTGCCGGCGTCGAAGTCGGGCGGCGCGTTCCTCGAGCACCAGCAGGCGCCGCGGTGATCGCGCTGATCGTGATCGCCGGCGTCAGCCTGGCGCTGTTCGCGGTGATGTTCGTGCCGCTCGAGCGCGCGTTCCCGGCCCGCGCCGCGCAGCGGCCGTGGCGCGCCGACAGCGCGGTCGACCTGGCGTTCTTCGCGGGCCAGTACCTGGCGTGGAGCACGCTGGCGCTGGCGGCGCTGACCGCGGTGCGCGGCCAGCTCGATCACGTGGTGCCGGCGAGCTGGCGCCACGACGTCGCGGCGCTGCCGCTGGCGGCGCAGGTCGCGATCGCGATCGTCGCCGGCGATCTGCTGGTCTACGCGTGGCACCGCGCGTGCCACGCGGTGCCGCTGCTGTGGCGGTTCCACGCAGTCCACCACACCACCACCTCGCTCGACTGGCTGGCCGCGCACCGCGAGCACCCGCTCGACGGCGTCACGACGCAGCTCGTGCAGAACCTGCCGGCGATGATCCTCGCCCTGTCGCTGCGCGAGGTCGGCGCGCTGGTGGTCATCCGCGGCGCGTGGGGGCTGTTCATCCACGCCAACCTGCGGCTCGACGTCGGCTGGCTGCGCTTCGTGCTGGGCGCGCCGGCGCTGCACCACCACCACCACGCCCGCGACGCCGCGCCCGCCAACTTCGCCAACCTCGCGCCGTGGATCGACGTCGTCTTCGGCACCTACCACCGCCCGACGGGCCCCGAGGCCTACCCGCTCGGCGTCCCCGAGCCGGCGCCGCGCGGCTACCTCGCGCTGCTGGCCTGGCCGTTTCGCCGCCGGGCGGTTGACTCTGGCGCCAGGGGGCCCATCGTGGAGGGGCCATGCGCCACATCCTCGCCGCCACCGATCTCTCGTCTCCGTCCGACCTCGCGCTCGATCGGGCGATCGGCCTGGCGGCGCACTGCGGCGCCGCGCTGACGATCCTGTCGGTCGAGGAGGCCCACGACGCGTCGGTGCTGACGATGGACGCCAACCCGCTGGCGCTCGGCGAGTTCACCCAACGCATGGCCGAGTTCACCGCCGCCCAGCTGGCCGAGCGGGTCGAGCGCGCCGCCGCCGCCGGCGTCACCGCCACCCCGGTCCACAAGCCCGGCCGCCCGACCGACGTGATCTGCGCCGTGGCCGAGGAGCTCGACGTCGAGCTGGTCGTCGTCGGCAGCGCCGGCCGCACCGGCGTCAAGCGGCTGGTGCTGGGCTCGGTGGCCGAGAGCGTCGCCCACCGCGCGCCGCGCCCGGTGCTGATCGCCCGCGGCAAGCAGAGCGGCGCGTTCGGCCGGGTGCTGTGGGCCACCGACTTCGGCGCGCCCGCGGCCAAGGCGCTGGCGGTGGCGCGCGAGCTGGCGCTGGCGACCGCCGACGTCGAGGCGCTGTACGCGTGGCACTACCCGGCCGGCAGCATGGGCCTGGCCGCGCTCGGCGAGCGCACCCACGCGATGTCGGCGCTGCGCGAGGCGCTGACCCAGGGCCCGCAGTCCCGCGGCGACGCGCTGGTCGCGGCCGAGGTCGCCGCCGGTCGCCCGCTGCGGTTCTCGCTGCGCCACGGCCCGGCCGCCGAGGTGGTCGTCGAGGAGGCCGGCACCTTCGGCGCCGACCTGATCGCGATCGGCACCTACGGCTCGAGCGGCGTGCGCCGGCTGCTGCTCGGCTCGGTGGCCAGCCAGATCATGCGCCACGCCGGCTGCTCGGTGCTGGTCACCCACGCGTAGCGCCGCATCGCGCGCCGTCACAGCTCGTCGTCGCTGTCGTCGTGCGCGGCCTGGGTCTCGACGATCGCGGGCGGCGGCAGCGCCGGCGGGTGGTCGCCCCACAGGAGCCGCTCGCCGATCCGCTGCCAGCGGGCGCGCCACTCGAACACGCCCTTGGCCACCAGCGCCAGCAAGCGGTACAGCCCGCTCTCGCGCGGGTGCTCGTGCGCCGGGTTGGTCGGCGCGACGTGCGGCAGCTGGAACTCCATGCACACCACGCCGCTGGCGACGTCGGCGGTGGCGGTCGGCGCCAGCGAGCGCACCAGCTCGCTCATGCTGGCGTTGATGCCGAGCATCTCGCAGCGGAACCGCTCGACGCCCCGCTCGGCGGCCGCGGCGATCAGGCGCTGGAACAGGAGCGAGCCCAGGCCCTGGCCGTGGCAGCCGTCGAGCACGGCCACCGCGGCCTCGGCCACGCCGGGCTCGCCGTCGATCTGGATGAAGCGCGCGACGCCCAGGCCCTCGCCCTCGGGCGTGATCGCGCCGATCGCGAAGTGGCGCACGCCGTCGAGCTCGGTCAGGTAGCGCAGCTCGTCGTCGGACAGCTCGTGCTTGATCGTGAAGAACCGGCGGTAGCGGCTCTCCGGCGACATGGCCAGGAACCCGCGGCGCAGCCGCTCCTTGTCGCCGGGGCGGATCAGGCGCAGCACCACCTCGCGGCCATCGCGCAGGTGCGCGTGCTCCAGGTAGTCCGCGTCGAAGTGCATCACGCCAACGATGGCGCACGCGCCCCGCCGCGCCAAGCGCGAAGCCACCTCACCGGCGCGACAGATCGCCCCGGCGCTGCGTCGCGAGCGAGCACATGCCCCCGCGCACGCTCTCGCGTTTCGCGAGTCACCGCTCACGCAGCGAACGAGCACGGCGCCCCGCGCCACGCTCTCACGTCTCGCGAGTCACCGCTCACGCAGCGAACGAGCACGGCGCCCCGAGTCACCGCTCACGCATCGAGCGAGCACATGCGCCCCGCGCCACGCTCTCGCGTTTCGGGTGGGGGCCCCACGTCTTGTGGGGGAGGGTCTTTTCGAAAGACCCGCTCTTTATGACGTTACGGCGCGTCGAACGTGAGGGCGGCGATCTTGCCGTCCTCCTTGGCCGCTTCGTCGGCGCCGGGCAGCGCCTTCTTCTGCTCGGTGATGTTCGGCCACGACGTGACCCCATCGACCGCGGCGGCCAGGTTGCTCGGCAGCTGCGACTTGTCGATGTCGCCGGGGCCCTTGGCGCCGGTCACCAGCGCGTTGATGTCCTTGTACACCGCCCACTTCGCCGGGAGCTCGCTCTCCTCGAAGATGGCGGTGGTCGGGCACTCAGGCTCGCACGCGCCGCAGTCGATGCACTCGTCGGGGTTGATCGCGAGGGAGTTCTTGCCCTCGTAGAAGCAGTCGACAGGGCACACCGCGACGCAGTCGGTGTACTTGCACTTCACGCACGGGTCGGCGACGACGTAGGCCATTGCTTCGGTCTCCTTGACGGGCGACGCCGTGGTCGCCGAAGCGAGTCATATCAGATTCGCCGGGTGGTCTGCACGGTTGCGGCACATGGACGCACCGGCAGCGGTGGGGCATGCTGCCGCCGTGCGTCTCGCCGTCATCGTCGCCGTCCTCGCCGCCGCCTGCCAGACCGGGACCTCGTCGCCCCCCGCCACCGGCAGCGGCCGCCCGCCGTCCCCCGCCACCGTCGGCCAGCCCAAGACCGGCCCCGCCGCCGCCCCCGGCGCCGCGGTGGTCGCGATGCTGACCAAGGACGAGGCCGAGGACCTGTGCAACGCCTTCGAGCGCTCGGGCGCGGCCACCGACAGCCCCGACAACCGCGACTACCTGGTCGCCAACTACCTGGCCAAGACCGTCAAGAGCGAGACCGGCCACGCCTGGCTGATCAACTTCGCCCGGCTGGGCGCCGACAACGCGGCGCGGATCGACGCGCTCAACCGGGCCGCGAAGGACGCCGGCCTCACCAGCTGTCCGCTGGTCGCGATGTGGCAGTGACGTCGAGCGCGCGGGCCAGCGCCCCGGCGTGGGCCTCGCCCGCGAGCGGGTAGAGCGGCGGGCACACCACGACGCGCACCTCGGGCGGCCGCGGGCCGCGGCGGCGCGCGATCACCGGCACGATCGGCACCCGCACCATGCGCGCGACGGTCAGCAGGTCGAGGCGCGCGGCGAGCGCCCGGGTGGTGACCACCGGCAGGCCGGCGCGCAGCGCGGCCAGCGCGTGGCGGGTGGCCGCGACGTCGTCGTCGGTGACGACGTGGTTGCCGAGGCGGGGCGCCAGCCACGCCGGCAACACCGGCGCCGCCGACAGCACGAAGGCCGGGGTCCCGGCCAGGATCGCCCGCAGCAGCGCGGGCTCGTCGGTGCCGGCGACGACGATCGCTGGCCGCGCCGGCACCACGCCGACGCGATCGACCTCGACGCCGTCGAGCGCGAGCAGGCGCGCGGCGATCTCGGCGGCCTGGGTCGCGCGCTCGCTCGGCGTGCCCGGCGCGCGCCAAGACCGCGCGGTGGCGGCGGCGGTCAACCAGCCGGCGCGCAGCCGCTGGCCGCGCGCGTGCAGCGCCCGCCCCATCCGCACCGCCGCCGCCAGCCGCGGGAACGCCGGGCGGTCGGCCCGCCAGCTGGGAGTCTCGTCGAGTATCACCGCGTGCATCGACATGTCGGCCTCCTCGCCTTGCACCCTGGGCCCGCTCGGTGACCGCGCGCGGGCCGCCCGGTAGCGATCGGGCAACATCGCGGGCGCGCCGGCGGCCGCGACGGCGCCGTCACCGGGCCGCCACCGGGGCGAGGGCAGTTGTCGCGCCGCCGTCGTCGGCGCGTCACCGGGCGGCGGTGTGATGGGGCGATGCGGTCACGCCACGGCCTGGTGCTCGCGCTGGCGCTCGCCGGCGCGTGCAGCGCGCCGGGCGCCGACGATCGGCAGGCGTTCGTGATCGACGCGCTGACCCGCGACAACCAGCGCTGGCTCGACCGCGATCCGGCGCAGGTGGCCGCCAAGTACCGGATCATGGCGGCGCGGACCTTCGACTTCTTCCGCGGCACCGCCGGGCTGTACTGGCGCGACGTGACCGCGGCCGGGGCCGCCGCGAGCGCGTCGCCGTTCGCCGCCGACGACGGCGCGTGGCTGTGGATCGTCGGCGATCCGCACCTGGAGAACCTGGGCACGCGGCGGCGCGCCGACGGATCGATCTACGTCGACTGGAACGACTACGACGCGGCGACCCGCGGGCCGTGGTGGCTCGACGGCCGCCGGCTGGCCCTCGGGCTGATGCTGGGCGCCGAGGACGCGGGGCTGGCGGCGCACGGCCCCCGGCTGGTCGAGCTGGCGGCCCACGCCTACGCCGCCGAGCTGGTGCGCCTCGCCGACGGCGGCCCGGTCGCGCTCGAGCGCGGCGGGGCGGTGATCGCCGACCTGTGCGCGCGCGCCGCCACCGCCGGCGACGCCGGCGCCCGGCTGGCCGACTACACCCGGCTCGACGCCGCCGGCCGCCGCACGATGTTTTACGGCGACGTGGAGCCGCCGGCGGAGGACGGCACCTGGATCGACACGACCGTGCCGGTGGCGGGCCGCGAGCGCGCCGACGTCGAGGCCGCGGTCGGCGACTGGCGGCGCGGCGCGCTGGTGCCGGCCGGCGCGCTGCTCGGGATCAGCCGCCGGCTCGGCGCCGGGGTCGCCAGCTACCCGGCGCCGCGCTACTACGCGCTGCTCGGCGGGGCCAGCGACCGCGCCGACGACGACCTGCTGGTGGAGCTGAAGGAGGCCACGGCCCCCGTGGGGATGCCGCCGGTCCCCGCGGCGCTCGCGCTGGGCCTGACCGAAGCGGATCGGACGGTGGTCGCCGAACGAACGCTCGCGGCGGCGCCTGACGATGACGTGCTGCTCGGGGGCGCCACGGTCGCCCCGCGCTCGTTCCGGGTGCGGAGCCGCAGCGGCTACGAGCGCGGCGTCGACCTCGCCGACCTCGCCGACGACGCGGAGGGGCTCGACGAGCTGGCGGCGGCCGCCGGGCGCGCGCTGGCCCGGGCCCACGGGCGGGCGCCGACCGTCGCCGGCGGCGCCGCCGCCGCGGTGATCGCGCCGCGGCTGCGCGGCCAGGCCGACGCGCTGGCGACCGCCTGGCAGCGCGACGCCGAGGTCGACGCCGCGCGGGTGCGCGGCGACGCCGCGCGCTTCGCCGACGCGCTGGCCCGCGATCCGTTGCTCGGCGGCGCGCCGTGAAGGCGCCGCTCGTGCTGCTGGCGGCGGCGCTGACGCCGCCGGTGATCGCCGAGCCCGGGGTCACCGCTCGCGGCCGCGCCGCGGTGAGCGCGGCCGCCATCGTCGAGTCGACCGGCGGCGTCACCGCCTCGCGCTTCGACCTCGATCGCGCCGAGCTGGGCGGCGACGCTACCGCCGGCGCGCACGGGATCGGCGCGATCACGCTCGAGGCGATCCGCTCGGCTGGGCCCGACAGCGCGATGGGACTCGACGGGAACTCGCTGGTGCTGCGGCTGCGCCACGCCGCGCTCGGCGGGCGCTGGACCGCCGCGCCGGCGCTGACGCTGACCGGCCGCCTCGGGCTGGTGCCGGATCCGTGGACGGCGGCGGTCGACGATCATCCGGAACGCGCGCTGGGCCGCGCGCTCACCGAGACCGCCGCGCTGGTCGCGCCGAGCGATCTGGGCGCCGAGGTGACGCTGGCGGCCGGGGCGTGGCTGCGCGTGCGGCTGGTGGTCGGCAACGGCGAGGGCGCGCGCGACGTCGAGCGCAACCGCGGCAAGACCACCTCGGTGGTGGCGCGCCTCGCGTGGCGCGCGCCGGCGCTCGGCGAGCTGGCGCTGGTGGCCTACGGCCGCGACGGCTCGGTCGGCCCCGGGGCGGTGCGCAGCCACCGGCTCGGCGGCGCGCTGGGGTGGCACCACCCGCGCGGCGCCGCCGGGATCGAGCTGGTGCGCGGCTGGGGCGTCGGCGCGCAGCCCGACGCGCGCGCGCTGGCCGCCACGGCCTGGCTCGACGCGCCGGTGATCGCCGACGCCGGCCTCACCGCGCGCGTCGATCGGCTGGTCGTCGAGGGCGGCGGCGAGGACCAGGCCGGCTGGACGCTCCAGGCCGCCGCGTGGTGGGCGCTGGCGTCGCGCGCCCGGGTCGAGCTGGCCTTCGAGCGGCAGGCCGCCGACGGCGCCGCCGCGGTGATCCCCGGCGCGCCCGGCGCCATCGACGTCACCCGCGCGCTGCTGCGCGTCCACGGCAGCTTCGAGGACTCCGAATGATGAGATCGATCGCCATCACCCTCCCGCTGGTCGCCGTCGCCGCGTGCAGCGCCGCCACCTCCAGCCCCGACGCGTCGCCGCTCGCCGTCGACGCCGCGCTCGCCGACGCGGCCCCCGGCGGCCCCTGTCCGCTGACCGTCAACGAGGTCGCGGCGGCCGGCGTCCCCGACGACTGGTTCGAGCTCATGAACGTCAGCGACGCGCCGATCGACCTGGCGCAGTTCCGCTTCACCGACGAGGCCGCCGACCTGGCCGGGGCGGTCCCGCTCCCGGCCACCGTGCTGGCGCCCGGCGCGCGCCACGTGCAGGAGGTGTCCGACGCCACCAACGGCTTCGGCCTGGGCGCCGGCGACGCGGTGTGGATCTACCAGGTGGGCGTGGCCACGCCGTGCGCCGGCGTCGACTGGGCCAGCGGCGACGCGCCGACCGGCGGCTCGTGGGCCCGCGTGCCCGACGGCACCGGCGCCTACCGCACGACGACGCCCGACACCCGCGGCGTCGCGAACCGCTGACTCACCACGCCAGCAACAGCCGCGCGTCGCGGTAGGTGCGCCCGCTGGCGCCGAGGCCGGTGTCCTCGTCGTCGACCCGGGCGTGCACCCGCGTCGCCGGCCGCAGCACGGCGTCGCGCCCGCGGGTGAAGCTCTGCTCGCGCACCACCGCGAGGTACGCCTTGTCGAGCGCCAGCGCGCGGGCCCGGCTGGGCGCCAGGAGCCACGCCAGATCGCGCGTGCCGCCGACCGCCGCCGACGCCAGCGCCGCCTCGTCGAGGCGACCGTCGGGGAAGAACCGCGCCAGGAGCTCGTCGTTGGCGCGGGTCTCGTCGCCGCCGCCGACCCGCGCGAAGTAGGTCGCGATCTCGGGTCGCGCGTGCCCGAGCTGCGGCCGATCGTGGAGGCCGCGCAGGTCCTGGGGCCGCCAGCCGTCGCCGCCCGGCACCTTGCGCGGGAACGCGAACGAGTGATCGACGGTCACGCCCAGCGCGCCGTGGCAACCCAGGCACGCGCGGTGCTCCTCGTCGGTCTGCAGCCGGAGGCGCCCGCCGGCGTCCTCGATGAACCCCTGGTACTGCCAGCCGAAGCCGTTGAGGAAGCCGACGGTGGCGTCGCCCTGGTAGCGCGGCGCCCGCCCTTCGCTCTTCTCGTCGGCGACCTCGTCGTAGGCGCGGCGCCGGCCCCAGTCGTCGAGCTGCTCGACCTTGCGCGCGTAGCGCAGCTCCTTCATCCGCGCCGCCATCAGCGTCGGCTGGTCGGGGTCGACGTACCGCACCGAGTGCAAGAGCTCGGTCCCGGGCGGGTACTCCTGCGCGACCACCGGCTCCCCACCGGCGGCCCCGGCGTAGGTCGGGGGCAGCCGGCGCACGCGCGTGACCGCGGCGGAGATCGCGCCGTCGCCATCGAGATCGAAGCCGATCGGCCGCTCGTCGATCGGGTCGACCTCGCGATCGACCGGCCCGGTCGGCGCGGGCGCGGTCACCGCGGCCTCGACCAGCGCCAGGTTGAGGCGATAGATCGCCGGCGCGTCGCCGCCGTCGGCGCCCCGTCGGAAGGACGGCGGCAGGCGGATGAACAGATCCCCGGTCGAGCCGTTGGTCGGCCAGAACGCCCCGGGGAACGGGTGGTAGCGCACCGCGCGCCAGCCGCTGCCGTCGCGGGCCAGGCCATCGGCCGCGAACCCTCGCGCCAGGTCGAGATCAGGACGGAAGCCGGCGTAGCTCGGCGGCAGCGCCGCCATCGCCGCCACCAGCGGCCGGTAGTTGTCGCGCCGCACGTAATCGAGGATCGCCGCGTCGTCGATCGCCGCCATCGTCGCCCGGCGATCGACGAACAGGTTCAGCCACCGGTTGGTCCGCGCGCTGTCGGCGAAGGCGTAGCGCTCCTGCAGGTCGCCGTCGTCGAAGCGGTCGCGGCCGCGCCCGTCGGTGTGGCACACCCAGCACGGGTTGGACGCGCCGTCGGTGCGCGTGTAACACATCGGCGGGATCGCCGCGTCGACGTTGTCGACCACGCCGGCCCGCGCCCGCGCGGTCGCCAGCGGATCGACGGCCGCCGGGTCACCGGCCGGCCCCGGCCCGCGGTCGGCGCACGCCGCGAGCACCACCACCACGAGCAGGCCGGCGCGCATCGTCGCCCTCAGCGCGCCGGCCAGGCCGAGGTCTGATCCTCGCCGGGGTGCTGCACGCTCATGAACAGCGTGCCCATGCCGGCCGAGAACGCCGGGCCGCTGGCCTCGGCGTCCGACGGCACCGCGGCCACCCGGAACGCCAGGCCGTAGGTCGGCGTCGGGGTCGCGCGGTGGCTGCCGTCGAGATCGAGGTAGTAGATCGCGTCGGCCGAGCGCTTGAGGCTGGTGCCGAAGTTGCCGTCGGTCCCGAACCACACGCCGCCGCTGCGGTCGAGCATCAGGTTGTCGGGGTCGGCGGCGTCCCACAGGCCGCCGGCGTCGCTGCCCGCGAACACCTGCCAGTAGGTGAACGTCGCCGACGTCCCCGGCGTCGTCGGGCTCGCCTCCTGCATGGCGAAGATGCCGCCGACCTTGTCGCCGCGGTTGGGCGACATGGTCGAGTGCGTGGCCGGCGGGTACAGCTTGCCGCTGGCGTCGAGCGCCACCTGGCGATCGTGGTTGGTGAACGCCACGTACAGCCGCGGCGTGCCCGACGGATCGCGCGGGTTCCACTCGAGATCCTCGGGGCGGTTGAGCTCCATCACCCCGACCTTGAGGGCGGCGGTGAACAGCGCCTTGCGCACGTCGGCGTTCGAGGTGAAGCCGCCGATGCCGTTCCACTGGTTGTCCGCCAGCGCGGCGCCGACGGCGCGGGTCGCCTCGCCCATCGCCGTCGCGTTCGGCGCGACGTCGGTCGAGGTCAGCGACAGCTCGATCCACCGCCCCTGGCCCGGCGCCTGCTCGCTCGGCACCGCGCCGCCCACCAGCCGCCGCCCCTGGGTGTTATCGAGGCCGGCGAAGTGCGCGACGTAGACCTTGCCGGTGTCGAGCAGCGCCCGCTGCTGCGCCTTGGTCATGCCCGCGGCGTACGGCTGGCTCGACACGAACTTGAAGATGTGGCCGCCGCGGCGATCGTTGCCGGCGTAGAACACCACCGGCTGGCCAGGCACCAGCTTCCAGTCGGCGCCGAGCACGAAGGTCGCGTTCTCCCACGCCGCGCGGCCGAGCGCGCCGACCTTGCGGTGGCCAACGCCGGCGGTGGTCTTGCCGTAGTACTCGTCGGCCGCGACGCCGGGATCGACCTCGACCATGAAGCCGTAGGCGTCGCGCGGGTGCGACGCGTTGGGGTCGGGGCTGACGAAGTCGCCGGTGGTCGACGGCGCGGTGGTGAAGGCGATCGGCGCGCCGGGGTCGAAGCCCTGGCCGGTCAGGAACTTCTGGCTGGAGCTCCACGCGGTCTCGATGTCGCCGTAGCTCGAGCCGACGTTCTCCTCGCCGCTGAGGATGGTGCCCCACGGCGTGACCGCGCCCGAGCAGTTGCCCTGCATGCCGACCACCACGTCCTCGGGCAGCGCGGCGCCGAGGTCGTCGTGGTCGGCGCTGACGTCGAGGCCGCTCACCTTCACCAGCGTGGCGTCGGTGGCGTCGTAGCGCCGCGCCGGCTTGGCGCGGTCGAGGGCCCACGAGCCGGTCGCGGGATCGCGGACGATGTGCATCCACGAGCCGCCGACCTGCTTCTTGTACTCATCGACGTAGGCGGTGAGGTCCTGGGTCGACCAGGTCGCCGCGGTCGGCGCAGCCGTGATCGCGCCCCAGTACGACAGGAAGCGCGCGAAGATCAGGTGCTGCGAGTTGGGCGCGGCGGTGGCCTTGGGCCGCGAGCCCGAGATGTACTCGTGGTTGACCCACATCCACGCCGACGCGTCGCTGCCCTGCCAGTGGGGGGTGCCGGCGGCGTCCCAGCCGTCGCCGAGGTACGCGATGTAGTCGGCGTTGGCGCCGAAGCGCGGCGTCACCGTCGCGCCCGCCATGTTGTCCCAGGTCAGCGGATCCATCCACTTCACGACCACCTCGGGCACCAGGCCCTTGATGGCGCGGACGGTGTCGGTCGACGCCGCGGCGAGCGGGAAGCCGAAGTCGGCGGGCAGCGTGCCCTGGCCGGTGCGGCGCACCAGCTCCTTGACGTAGTCGGCGACGTTGGTGGCGCCGGTGTTGGCCGCGTCGCAGTAGCCCAGCGCGACCACCGCGGACAGCGGCGCCGCGCCGGGGACGCCCTCGATCGCCGAGGTCGACCGACCGCCCAGCGGACACGCGGCGCCGTTGGCGCCGTTGGTGCCGTTGGTGCCGTTGGTGCCGTTGGTGCCGTTGGTGCCGTTGGTGCCGTCGGTGCCGTCGGTGCCATCGGTGCCCGCTGGGCCCGCCGGGCCGATCGGGCCGATCGGGCCCTCGTGCTCGCTGTCGCCACAGCCGGCGGCGTGGGCCGCCAGCATCGCCATCAGGATCGTCGATCGAACTCGCATGCGCGTGCTCCTTGGTTGCCGGGGCACGTTGGCCGTCGCGCGTGACCGCGCGGTGTGGCGCCGGCAACGCTTCGGGCTCGCGATCGTCGCGATCACCGAGCGCGGCTCGCTGCGATGCGATCGCCGCCGCAAGGTCGACGCGCCGCGACCGCGACGTCACCGAGCGCGGCGTCGCGACGTCGCGACGTCGATCAGCCGAAGTGATACGCCGACAGCGGCAGCCCGAGGATCGTGCCGGCGTACGCCACCCGCCCGCGATCGGCGCCGGCGGCGCCCGCGATCACCATCATCGGCAGCAGGTGCTCCTCGCGCGGGTGCACCGCGCGCGCGGCCGGCGCCTGGGCCCACGCGACCAGCGCGGCGTCGCGCTCGACGGCCGGCGCGGTGCCCGCGGCCTGCAGCCAGGCGTCGAACTCGGCGGCCGGCGTCCGCGCCCGCGGATCGCCGAAGCCGCGCATGTTGTGATAGGTCATGCCGCTGCCGACCAGGAACACGCCCTCGTCGCGCAGCGGCGCCAGCGCGCGGCCGATCGCCAGGTGCGCGGCGGGATCGAGACCGCGCTTGAGGCTGACCTGCACGGTCGGCACCGCGGCGTCGGGGTACGCCAGCTTGAGCGGCACGAACGTGCCGTGGTCGAAGCCGCGCGTCGCGTCCTCGGCGGTGGCGACGCCGGCGCCCTCGAGCAGCGCGCGCACCCGGGCCGCCACCGCGGGCTCGCCGGGCGCCGGCCACGTGATCTCGTACGACGCCGGCGGGAACCCGTAGTAGTCGTAGAGCATCGGCGGCCGCGACGAGGTCATCACCGTGACCACCGGCTCCTCCCAGTGGGCCGAGATCACCACCAGCGCCTTGGGCGGCGTCGGCGGCACCGCGGCCAGCCCACGCAGGTACGCGGCCAGCCGATCCTGCTCGGCGCGCGAGCCGATGCCGGTGTCGACGAACGGCCACGGGCCACCGCCGTGCGGCACGAACGCCACCGGCATCCGGGTCGCGGGGCGCGCGCGCCGATCGCCGTCGGCGTCACAGGCGGGGACGGCCGCGGCCCCGACCGCGGCGGTGGCGGTGGCCACGCCGAGCGACAGCACATCGCGGCGGGTCAGCCCAGGGGAGGTTGGCTCCGACATCGGCGTCCATCGTGGCGCGGGGCGCCGCCGGCCGGTAGCCCGCCGCGTGCACCACCGTGTTCGACCAGCGCATCAATTCCAGGAGGTTCGTCGCCGAACCTCCCTCGGCGGGGCCTGGTCCCCGCCGAGCCTCCCTCCAGGACGCGAGACGATCGGAGGTTCGTCGCCGAACCTCCGTCGGCGGGGCCTGGTCCCCGCCGAGCGCGAGACCGCGCCGCGCGGCGATGCGTCGCATGGCGACCGTCGACCCCGGCCCCACGTTGTCAGCATGACCAAGGTGGTCTACTGGCGCCGGGACCTCCCGCCGCTGTCCGAGCAGATCGAGGGTGAGCACGAGCTGATCGCGACCAGCGAGCACGCCCACGTGTCGTGGGCCGAGCGCGACGCGCTGTGGGGCCGCTGCTACCGCAGCCTCACCGAGCGGGCCGAGGCCCGGCTGGCGCAGGAGGTGGCGCGGCTCGGCGGCAGCTGCGCCCACGTGGTCGACGAGCAGGTCGCGAGCAAGGTCGACGACGCCACCGGCGCGATGTGGCTGGTCGGCACGTACCGCTACGTGCTGTACCGTCACCCGCCCGGGCCGTGAGGGCTCAGCCCTTCTTCCAGGCCGACTTGCCGCGGTAGGCGTCGAGGGAGGCCCGCATGATCTTGAGCGCCTCGGTGCGGTCGTAGGGGCGGTCGACCTCCGAGGTCTTGCCCTCGAGGATCTTGTAGTCGCGGAAGAACCGATCGAGCTCGACCACCAGGTGCGGCGGCAGCTGGCTGGCGTCGGTGTAGTGGTTGAACGCCGGGTCGTCGATCGCCACCGCGATGATCTTGTCGTCGCCGCCCTTGTCGTCGCGCATGCGCAGGCCGCCGATCGCGCGGGCCCGCACGATCGTCAGCGGCACCACCGGCTCCTGCATCAGCACCAGCACGTCGAGCGGATCGCCGTCGTCGGCGTGCGACTGCGGGATGAAGCCGTAGTTGGCCGGGTAGTGCACCGACGAGTACAGCACCCGGTCGAGCATCAACATGCCGGTGGCCTTGTCGATCTCGTACTTGAGCTTCGACCCCTTGGGGATCTCGATCACCACCGGGACGAACTCTTCGATCGACGCCGGCACTACGATGTCGTGCAGGGGATGCATCGAGGGGGAGCTTAGCTGGTTGGTCAACCGCGCGCGATGCCGGCCCGCCGCGGTGTACCCTCGCGGCGTGCAAGCGTTCGTGATGGACCGCTACGGCGGCCCCGGAGTGATGCGGCTGTGTGATCGACCGCTACCCGCGGTCGGGCCCCGCGACGTGCGCATCCGGGTGCGCGCCGCCAGCCTCAACCCGATCGACTGGAAGCTGCGCCAGGGCAAGGCCAAGCCGGTGATCAAGCCGACCTTGCCGGCGATCCTCGGCTGCGACGTGGCCGGCGTCATCGACGAGGTCGGCGCCGAGGTGACCGGCTGGAAGGCCGGCGACGAGGTGTTCGCGCGGCTCGAGAAGGACCGCATGGGCGCGCTGGCCGAGTACGTCGCCGCCGACCAGGCGGTGATCGCCCGGCGGCCGCGCCGCGGCAGCTGGGAGGAGGCCGCCGCGATCCCGCTGGCCGGGCTGACCGCGCTGCAGGCGCTGCGCGACGTCGCCGAGCTGCGGCCCGGGCAGCGGGTGCTGATCCACGCTGGCGCCGGCGGCGTGGGCACGCTGGCGATCCAGATCGCCCACCGCCTCGGCGCGTGGGTCGCCACCACGACCAGCGCCAAGAACACCGAGCTGGTGACGTCGCTCGGCGCCGACCTGGCGATCGACTACACCCGCGACAAGATCGCCGATCGCGCGCGCGACTTCGACGTCGTGCTCGACACGCTGGGCGGCGCGTCGGAGGTGGCGTCGCTGGCGCTGTGCAAGCCGGGCGGCGTGGTGGTCGGCGTGAGCGGGATGCCCGACGCGGCATTCGCCAAGGCGCACCTGCCCGCGGCGCTGCGACCGCTCCTGTGGATGGCCACCGGCAAGCGGCGACGCGCCGCGGCCCGCCTGGGCGTCCGCTACCGCTACCTGTTCATGCGCCCCGACGGCGACGAGCTGGCCGAGCTGGCGCGCTGGGTCGACGACGGCAGCCTGCGCGCGGTGATCCACCAGACCTACCCGCTGGCCAAGGTCGCCGAGGCCTTCGCCGAGCTCGAGCGCGGCCGGGCCCGCGGCAAGGTCATCGTCACCGTGAGCGCCTGAGGCGCTGAACCGCGCCCAGCGGCCTGCGGTCGTGGGTCGCGGCCCGCGCCGCTTGCGCGGATCGCCGGACCGGTCGACAGTGATCAGGCCATGACCCGTGTCGCGCACATCATGACCCCGGCGCCGATCACGATCGCCAGCACCGCCACCGCCGCCGAGGCCGGCGAGCTGATGGTCGCGCGCCACCTGCGCCACCTGCCGGTGGTCGACGCCGGCGGCAAGCTGGTCGGCATCCTCAGCGACCGCGATCTGCGCGGCCCGATGGTCGGCGGCCACGATCCCAAGCCGGCGCCCGCGGCCGACGCGGCGGTGACGGCGCTGATGACCACCGCCCCGATCACCGCCGGTCCCGACGACGACCTAGGCGCGGTGGCCCGGGTGATCGTCGAGCGCCGCTTCGGCGCGGTGCCGATCGTCGACGCCGCCGGCGTGCTGGTCGGCATCATCAGCTTCGTCGACGTGCTGCGCCGCCTGGCCGAGGAGGCCGAGGCCGACGCTCGCGCGGTGGCGATGATCGAGTGAGCCCCGCGCGGCGGTGGCCCGTGCGCGGCGCGGCGCTGGTGGCGCCGCTCGTGGTCGCGTTCGCGGCGATCCAGATCGCCAGCCGTGGCACCGCCATCCCGATCCGCGCGCTGCAGCTGCTCGCGCTCGGCGCGCCGGCGCTCGCCGGCTACGTGTTCGCGCGGCACGGCCGCTGGTTCGGCGGCGGCGCGCTGGCGTTGAACGCCGCGGTCGGCGCGCTCTTGCTGTCGTTCTGCGGCGCGCCGCTGCCGCCCGCGGCGCCCTACGTCGGGGACCTACCGCCGGCGACGCCGCCGCCGGGGCTGGCGGTCTACCAGCTGCCGACCGGCGTCAACCACCGCACCGCGGCGTTCGCCTACCGCGGCGGCGGGTTCGGCGATCGCCGCGACTTCGCGATGGCCGCCGCGCTGATCGTCCACCCGCGCGGCGACCTGCTGATCGACACCGGCTTCGGCCGCGACCTCGCGCGCCAGATCGCGCTGATGCCGTGGCGGTTCCGCGTCGTGACCGACTACGCGCGGTCGACGCCGGCCGCCGATCAGCTCGCCGCCGCGGGTCGCGACCCGGCGCGGCTCGCCGGCATCCTGCTCACCCACGCCCACTGGGATCACGTCAGCGGCGTCGCCGATCTGCCCGGGGTGCCGGTGCTGGTGCCGGCCGCCGAGCGCGCGTTCATCGACGGCGGCGGCTGGATCACCGCGGTCGCGCGCACGATCCCGCCGGCGCGGCTCGCGGTCTACGACTTCGAGGGCGGCCCGTACCTCGGCTTCCCCCGCAGCCACGACGTCTACGGCGACGGCGCGATCGTCGTCGTGCCCGCCCCCGGCCACACGCCGGGCTCGGTGATCGTCTTCGTCGCCCTGCCCGACGGCCGTCGGCTGGCGTTCGTCGGCGATCTGGTCTGGCAGCGCGAGGGCATCACGCTGCGCCAGGAGCGGCCGTGGCTGATGCGCCGCGCGGCCGACCTCGACGCCGCCGCGGTGCGCGCCGGCATCCGCCACGTGGCCGCGCTGGCCGCGCGCTTCCCCGAGCTGATCGTCATCCCGGCCCACGATCAGCGCGGGTTCGCCGCGCTGCCGCGGCTGCCCGCACGTTAGGTGCGCCTGCTAGCCGATGTAGACGCTGGCGCGCGCACGGTCGAAGCGGAGCGCCGCCAGATCGTCGGCGTCGAGCACGAACGTCACCCACGACGCGTCGCCGACGCACCAGCCGGCGCGATCGTCCTCGTCGACACGCAACAGCGCGACCTCGCCAGGCGGCGGCATCGCGCCGACGCACTCGTCGCGCGGCGCCGGGAACAGCGCGTGGGGCACCTCGGCGACCAGCGCCGCGTAGGCCGCCGGCGGGAGCTCGCGCTGCAGCTCGACCAGCTGCTCGTACGGGACGTCCCAGGCGAGCGCGCGGCGCGGGGTCAGCGCGATCGCGCGCGCGGGCGGCGCGTCGCTGGTCGGCGGGTGCGGCCGCGGCGCCAGCGCGCCGTCGACGTGGACGACCGCCGCGGCGACCCGCTTGGCGTAGCGCGCGTCCTCGACGTCGGTGGTCACCGCGGCGAAGAACAGCAGCGCGCCACGGGCCGGGAGGCGCGCCTCGAGCGGCGCGACGCTCGCGAGGTCGAGCTGCAGCACGAACGGCAGCGGCATCACCAGCGCGTCGCCGTCGTCGTAGACCTGCCCCTGCCCCCGCGCCGCCGCCACGTCGCGCTGCGCCCAGTCGGGCCAGCCCGCGACCTCGGCCAGCGGCCAGCGGTGGCACGGCCACACGAAGCCCTCCGGCACGTCGGGATCACCGCCGATCCGCGATCCCCCCACCCGCGGCGCCGCGTCGTCGGCCACGAGCGCCACGGTCGGCGTCGCGAACGGCGCCACCCGGGCGGCGTGCTCCGCCAGACCCAGGTCGGCGAGCGCAGCCATGAACTCCGGCGTGAGGGGCGTCATCGTCGCATCCTATCCCGACCTCCGCTGTCCCCCCGGCCCTGGCATGCGCGCCGCCACGTCCCAGGCGAAGGGCGCTATGCTCCGATCATGGGCCAACCGGTGACACGCGACGACGTGCTCGACCAGATCCGGGCGATGTCCCTCGAAGATCGCGAGTACATCGAGGCGGCGCTGCTGCAAGAGGCCTTCGACGCAGGCCGACGCACCGAGGCACCGAGCGCGGTCGACGAGCTCGTCCGACGCGCGACGGTCGCGCTCGCGTCGGCCGGCCCTGCCCTCTCACGCGACGAGTCGATCGCGCGGGCCCAGGCCGTGGTTGCGGCGGTCCGCACACGCAGGTGAGGGACTTCTGGGTCGAGCCGGTCGCCCAGGCGGAGTTCGCGGAGGCGGCCGCGTGGTACGAGGGCGAGCGCGAAGGCCTCGGGCTCGAGTTCATCAGCGAGATCGAACGTACGTTGGCGCGCATCGCACGCCAACCGAGTTCGCCACCGCCGCGGTCGCCGTGCTTGACGGTGGAGTGGTCCGCCGAGAGTTCGTAAAGCGCTTCCCGTACGTCGTGTACTTCGTCGAGACCTCGACGACTCGTCGCGTCATCTCGATCAGGCGTGGCAGTAGTCACCCCCGTCGATGGCGATCACGCGTGTGACGATCGATCGCTCCCGCAAACGGTGAGCGCAGTGCCAGTGCTCCGATTCACCCATCCGTCATCGCGGACGCTCATCCATCTTGACAGACCGTCCGTTATAACGGATACAGGTGGGCATGCGCCCGCCACTCGCTCGCCGCCTGCTGCTCGCGACCCTGGCCGTGGGGCTCGCCGGCGCGGCCTGTACCGGCGACGACCGCGGCGGTGGCACCGGCAAGTCGGTGACGCTGCTGAACGTCTCGTACGACCCGACCCGCGAGCTGTACGCCGACGTCGACCGCGCGTTCGCGACCGAGTGGAAGGCCAAGACCGGGCAGGCGGTCACGATCGAGCAGTCCCACGGCGGCTCGGGCAAGCAGGCCCGCGCGGTCATCGATGGGCTGGACGCCGACGTGGTCACGCTGGCGCTGGCCTACGACGTCGACGC
The DNA here is from genome assembly GCA_016707895.1 of Myxococcales bacterium. GTDB lineage: Bacteria > Myxococcota_A > Polyangia > Haliangiales > Haliangiaceae > UBA2376. The sequence goes on from JADJGV010000001.1 coordinate 400,313, forward strand.
GATCGCCGGCAGCGGCCTGATCGCCGCCGACTGGCAGGGCCGCCTGGCGTCGGGCAGCGCGCCGTACACGTCGACGATCGTGTTCCTGGTGCGCAAGGGCAACCCCAAGGCCATCGAGGACTGGGACGACCTGATCAAGCCCGGCGTGCAGGTCATCACGCCCAACCCCAAGACCTCGGGCGGCGCCCGCTGGAACTACCTCGCGGCGTGGGGCTACGCCCTGGAGCACACCCACGGCGACGCGGCCGCGGCCGAGGCGTTCGTCGCCGCGCTGTACGGCAACGTGCCGGTGCTCGACTCGGGCGCGCGCGGCGCGACCACCACGTTCGTCGAGCGCGAGATCGGCGACGTGCTGCTGGCCTGGGAGAACGAGGCGCTGCTCGCGGTCGAGAAGCTCGGCCCGGGCCGGCTCGAGATCGTCGTGCCGTCGGTGTCGATCCTCGCCGAGCCGCCGGTCGCGGTGGTCGATCAGAACGTCGATCGCCGCGGCACCCGCGAGGTCGCGACCGCGTACTTGCAGTTCCTGTACTCGCCGGCCGGCCAGCAGCTCGCGGCCAAGCACTACTACCGGCCGCGCGATCCCGCCGCGGCGCCGGCCGGCCGCTTCCCCGCGCTGCGGCTGTTCGCGATCGATCAGGTGTTCGGCGGCTGGCGGCAGGCCCAGCCGCGGCACTTCGCCGAGGGCGGCGTGTTCGACCGCATCTACACCGCCGGCAACTGAGATGGCGCGCCGCGGACCTGGCGCCCTGCCCGGCTTCGGCCTGGCCCTGGGCTGGACCCTCACCTGGCTGTCGCTGATCGTGCTGGTGCCGCTGGCCACGCTGGTGTGGAAGAGCACCGACCTCGGCTGGGCGCAGTTCTGGGCGCTGGCCACGTCGAAGCGCGCGCTCGCCTCGTACCAGCTGACGTTCGGCACCGCGCTGGCCGCGGCGACGGTGAACCTGGTGCTCGGCACCGTCGTGGCCTGGGTGCTGGTGCGCTACCGCTTCTGGGGCCAGAGCGTCGTCGACGCGCTGGTCGACGTGCCGTTCGCGCTGCCGACCGCGGTGTCGGGCCTCGCGATCACCGCGGCGCTCGCGCCGCGCGGCTGGATCGGCAGCGTCCTCGCCGACCACGGCGTCCGCGTCGTCTACACCCGCTACGGCATCGCGATCGCGCTGATCTTCACCGGCCTGCCGTTCGTGGTGCGCTCGGTGCAGCCGCTCCTGCAGCAGCTCGAGCCCGAGCTCGAGGAGGCCGCGACGATGCTCGGCGCCAGCCGCTGGCAGACCGTGACCCGCGTCGTCCTGCCGGCGATCGCGCCGGCCGCGCTCACCGGCTTCGCGCTGGCGCTGGCCCGCGGCATCGGCGAGTACGGCTCCGTGGTGTTCATCGCCGGCAACCGGCCGATGTCGACCGAGATCACGCCGCTGCTGATCATGACCCGGCTCGAGAACTACGACTACGCGGGCGCGACCGCGCTGGCGCTGGTGATGCTGGTGGTGTCGTTCGCGCTCTTGCTCGGCATCAACCTGCTGCAGGCGTGGAGCCGGCGGCGGGGAGCGGCGGCGTAGCCGTGGCCGGCGCGGCCCCCTCGCGGCTGGTCAGCGGCGCCACGGCGCGCCCGCCCAGCGCCCCCACCGAGCCGCCCTGGGTCCGGCGCCTGCTGATCGCGGTCGCCCTCGGCTTCCTCGGGCTGTTCGTCGTCGTGCCGATCGCGGTGGTGATCGATCAGGCGCTGTCGCAAGGGCTCGGCGTCTACCGCCGCGCGGTGACCGATCCCGCCGCGCGCGACGCGATCGCGCTGACGCTCAAGGTCGCGGCGATCGCGGTGCCGCTCAACCTGGTGTTCGGCGTGGCCGCGGCCTGGGCCATCGCCCACTTCCGCTTCCGCGGCCGGGCGCTGCTGCTGACGCTGATCGACCTGCCGTTCGCGGTGTCGCCGGTGATCTCGGGCATGGTGTTCGTGCTGCTGTTCGGCGCCCACGGGCTGCTCGGCCCGACCCTGCGCGCGCACTGGCCCGGCCTGACGATCATCTTCGGCCTGCCCGGCATCGTGCTGGCCACGGTGTTCGTCACCTTCCCGTTCGTCGCCCGCGAGCTGATCCCGGTGATGGAGGCCCAGGGCGCCGAGGAGGAGGAGGCCGCGCGGGTGCTGGGCGCCAGCGGCTGGCAGATGTTCTGGTGGGTGACGCTGCCCAAGATCCGCTGGGGCCTCCTCTACGGCGTGATCCTGTGCAACGCCCGCGCGATGGGCGAGTTCGGCGCGGTGTCGGTGGTGTCGGGGCACATCCGCGGCCGCACCAACACGGTGCCGCTGCACGTCGAGATCCTCTACAACGAGTACAACTACGCGGCGGCGTTCGCGGTGGCGTCGCTGCTGCTCTTGCTGGCGCTGGTCACGCTGGCCGCCAAGCGCCTGGTCGAGCACCGGGCCCGCGTCGTCGACGCCGCGCCGCTCGATCCCGCCCCGCTCGATCCCGACGACGCGCCGGCCGCCCGGCTGGTCCCCACGGAGGCCGCTCCATGACGCTCACCATCACCTCGGTCGGCAAGCGCTTCGGCGGGTTCGTCGCGCTCGACGACGTCAGCCTCGAGATCCCCGGCGGCGAGCTGGTCGCGCTGCTCGGCCCGTCGGGCTCGGGCAAGACCACGCTGCTCCGCATCCTGGCCGGGCTCGAGGCGCCCGACGTCGGCGCGGTGCGCGACGACGGCGCCGATCTGGTCGGCCAGACCGCGCGGGCCCGCAACGTCGGGCTGGTGTTCCAGCACTACGCGCTGTTCCGCCACCTGACGGTCTACGAGAACATCGCGTTCGCGCTGCGGGTGCGGAAGCGGCCCAGGCGCGAGATCGACGCCCGGGTGCGCGAGCTGGTCCAGCTGATCCAGCTCGAGGGCCTCGAGCGGCGGATGCCGGCCCAGCTGTCGGGCGGCCAGCGCCAGCGGGTCGCGCTGGCCCGGGCGCTGGCGGCGGCGCCGCGGCTGCTGCTGCTCGACGAGCCGTTCGGCGCGCTCGACGCCCAGGTGCGCACCGAGCTGCGGCGCTGGCTGCGCCGCCTGCACGACGAGCTGCACGTCACGACGGTGTTCGTCACCCACGATCAGGAGGAGGCCTTCGAGGTCGCCGACCGCGTCGTGATCATGAACCGCGGCCGGATCGAGCAGGTCGGCCGGCCCGGCGAGATCTTCGACCACCCGGCGTCGGACTTCGTCGTGCGGTTCCTCGGGCCGGTCACCTACCTGCCGGCCGGCGTCGGCGGCGACCGCGCCTACGTGCGGCCCCACGACCTCGAGCTGGTGCGCGCGCCGGGGCCCGGCGATCTGGTCGGCACCGTCGTGCGCGTGACGCCGCTGGGCGCGACCGCCCGGGTCGAGGTCGCGGTGGCCGAGGTGGACGGCCCGGTCTACGCCGCGATCGAGCGCCGCCAGCTCGCCGCGCTCGGGCTCGCCGCCGGCGATCGCGTCGGGCTGTCCTTGCGCCACGCGCGCGCGCTGCCGTCGGGCGCGCCGGCCGCGGCCTGATCGCCGGCTACGCGCCCAGCCGCGCGGCGATGAACGCGACCACCCGATCGAGGGTGGCGGGATCGCCGGCGACGATCTTCATGCCGTGGGCGGTGCCGGGGTCGGCGATCACGTCGACCGGGGTCGGGGCATCGCGCAGGATGTTGGCCAGCGCGGTGGCGGCGTCGACCGCGCCCGACTCCTGGCTGTGGACGATCAGCACCGGCGCGCGGGTGGCGCGGGCGGCGTCGGGCGTGGCCAGGCCGCGGTAGTTGAGCCCCGGCGACAGCAGCACGACGCCGGTCACGCGCCCGGGCGCCGCGCCGGCCAGCCGCAGCGCCGCCGAGCTGCCGATCGACGCGCCGACGACCACGCACGCCTCGCCGGCGCCCTTGCCGCGCACCGCGTCGAGCGCGCCCCGCAGATCGTCCTCGAGCTGCAGCCAGTCCTCGGCGGTGAAGCCCTTCCACGTCAGCGCGCCGTCGGGCCCCTGGGTGCTGGCGCCGTGGCCGCGCAGATCGATCGCGTACAGGTGGGCCTGGCCCTTGAGCCGCGCGATCACCGGCACGTACTCGGCGCGGGTCGAGCTGAGCTGGTGCGCGAACACCACGCACGCGGCGGTCGCGCGATCCGGCGCCCAGTAGCTGCCGTGGATCGCGACGCCGTCGGCGGCGGCGAAGCTCAGCGCCTCGGCGCCCGGCACCGTCGGCGCCACCGGCCCGACGGTCTCGTCCTCGACCTGGATCACGGTGACGCGCTTGCCGTCGGGGCCGCAGCCGACGGCGAGGCTCAGGGCGGCGAGCAGCGCGAGCTTCATGCGCCCGACGGTACCGCGTCGGCCAGGCCCAGCGCAGCCAGCACCGCGCGGCGATCGTCGGGCAGCGGCGCGGTCACCGTCAGGTCCGGCAGCCGCACCGACTCGGCGTGCAGGAAGAACTCGATCAGCTCCGGCATCGGCCCGCCGCCGTAGCGCACGTCGCCGACGATCGGCGCGCCGCAGGCCGCCAGGTGCGCGCGGACCTGGTGCATCCGCCCGGTCGACGCGTGGCACCGCACCAGCGCGCGGTCGCCGGCCCGCGCGATCACGTCCCAGCGGGTGTGGGCCGGCAGGCCCTCGGCGTGATCGACCACCACCCGCGGCCCGCGCTGGGTCAGCGGCGCGTCGCACTCGCGCGACACCGGCGGCGCCTCGCACAGGGCCAGGTAGGTCTTCGCCACCGCGCCGCCGCCGAAGTGGGCGCGCAGCGCGTCCCACGCGGCGCGGGTGCGCGCGGCGATCAGCACGCCCGAGGTGCCGATGTCGAGCCGGTGCACCAGCCCGCCGTCGCGCGCGTCGGTCGACGCGGTCGCGCACTCCGGGTAGCGCGCGACGATGCCGCCCGCGGCGGTGCCGCGCTCGCCGGCGGCCAGCGGCTGGCTGGGCATGCCGGCCGGCTTGCCCACCACCACCCGCGCGGCGTCGACGTGCAGCCAGGCCAGCCGCGCCTCGGCCTCGGGATCGGGCGTCGCCGCCAGCGCCGCGTCGTCGGTCGGCGGCCGCAGCACGGTGATCTCGGCGCCGGCCGCGACCCGCTCGCCCTTCTTGCCGCGGCGGCCGCCGATCTTGACGCCGCCGTCCTCGATCAGCGCCATCACGCGGCGCCGGCTGGCGCCGGGGAAGCGGCGCGCGATCACGCGATCGAGGCGATCGGCGTCGGCGGCGGTGACGGTGAAGCGCAGCGGTTCGTCGCTCATCAGGTAGCTCCCAGGAGCCAGGCCGGCGCGGTCGCCCCCGGCTCGATGTCCGTGACCTCGGCGGCGATCTCGATCAGCGCGTCGCAGCCGACCAACGACGACTGCATCGCCGAGCCCTGCTTGGCGTGCGGCGTCGCGATCAGCCGCGCGCCGTCGCGGGCGAGCGCCGCGCGGACCACGTGCGCGCGCCCGGCCGGCTTGCGGTAGCCGTCGGGCAGCACCACCGGCGCCCGCGGCCGCGTGGTGCGCGCCGCGCCCTGCATCGCCAGCAGCGCCGGCCGCACGAACAGCTCGAACGCGGTGAACGACGACACCGGGTTGCCCGGCAGCGCGAACACCGCGGTGGCGCCGGCGCGGCCGAACGCGAACGGCTTGCCCGGCTTCATCGCCACCTTCCAGAAGTCGAGCGTCACGCCGGCCGCGGCCAGCGCGTCGCGCACGTGATCGTGATCGCCGGCCGAGACGCCGCCGGTCGTGACCACCACGTCCGCGGTCAGCGCCTGCGCGATCGCGGCGATCGTCGCGGCGCGGTCGTCGGCGACCACGCCCAGGTAGATCGCCTCGCCGCCGGCGGCGCGCACCGCCGCCGCCAGGCCGTACGAGCTCGAGTCGACGAGCTGGCCCGGGGCCGGCGCCGCGTCGATCGCCACCAGCTCGTCGCCGGTCGACAGGATCGCGACCCGCGGCCGCCGCGCCACCGGCACCGTCGCGCAGCCCAGCGCCGCCGCGACCGTCAGCTCGCCGGGACCGAGCGCGACGCCGGCCGCGACGACGAGCTCGCCGATCGCCACGTCCTCGCCGATCGCGCGCACGTGGTCGCCGCGCCGGGCCGCCGGCAGCGTCACGCGGTCGCCGTCGGCGGTCGCGTCCTCGAACATCACGATCGTGTCGGCGCCCGCCGGCACCGGCGCGCCGGTCATGATCCGCACCGCGGTGCCGGGCGCCAGCTCGGCCGGGGACCGCGCGCCGGCGGCGATCGCCCCGACCACCGGCAGCGTCCCCGGCAGGTCGGCGGCCCGCACCGCGAAGCCGTCCATCGCCGAGTTGGCGAAGCCGGGCAGCGGCCGGCCGGCGACGATCGGCTCGGCCAGGATGCGCCCGTCGGCCGCCCGCAGCGCCACCGCCTCGGCGGGGAGGCGCCCGATCGCCGCCTGGATGCGCGCGCTCGCGTCGTGGATCGACAGCACGGCGGCACTATCGCCGGTCGCGATCCCCAACGCCAGCGGCGGCGGACGTTCGCGCGCCGCGCGTCGGCGCGGCGACTCGCCCGGGCTACGCGGGCCGCTAGCGCAGCCCGTACGTCACGTGGACGATCGCGATCACGTCCTTCTCCAGCGACGACGTGTCGTTGTTGCCCTCCCACGAGGTCTCGCTGGAGTTGGCCGGGTTGACGTTGATGACGCCCATGTCGGCGTCGCGCAGGCTGGCCAAGGACGCGCCGCCGGCGCTCTTGAGCATGTTCTCGGCGCGGGTGCGCGCGTCCTTCGACGCCGCCGACAGCATCTCGATCTTCAGGTCGCCGAGCTTGGTGTAGAAGTACGCCGGCGCGTTCGACGTCACGCTGATGTTGTTCTCGAGCAGCTGGGTGATCTCGCGCGACACCCGCTCGACCCGCTGCACGTCGGTGGAGCGCACCGACACGAACTGCCGGGCCTGGTAGCCGGTCAGCACCTGCTTGGCGATGCGATCGTCGCCGGTGCCCTCGTAGACCGTCGTGAACTGCTCCTCGATGGTCGCCGAGTCGGGGAAGATCTCGCCGTCGGGCACGCCCTGGGTCTTGAGGTACGCCACCGTGGCCTCGACGTCGGTGTGCAGCTTGCGGTACGCGGCCAGCTTGTCGGGCGCGGTCGCCGAGACCGTCGCGCTCCACTCGATCAGGTCGCTGGTGATGCGCTGCTTGGCCGAGCCGGTGACCCGGATGGTGCGCTCGACCGGCCGCACCTTGACCCGCTCCCACGAGCGGCTGGCGATGTACGTCGACAGCGGCGGCGCGGTCGACAGGCACACCAGGCCCAGCGCGATCAGCGCCTTGCCGCCGAACCACTTCGACTTCGGGATCACGGTCATGGACGAACCTCCTCGCCGCGCCAACGCGCCACCGCCGCCGCCTATTCCACCCGAGTCACGTATAGTCCGCGCCATGCGTCGTCCCGTCTGTCTCGTCGGCGGCCCGCTGGCGATCCTCCTCGCCGCGTGCTGCCCGACCCCCACCGCCCAGACCCCCAAGCCGCCGCCCGACGTCACGCCGCCGCCGCCGCCGGCGGCCGATCTGCGCGACCCGCGCGAGGTCCACTTCGGCGCGCTGACCCAGCTCACCGCCGGCGGCGAGAACGCCGAGGCCTACTGGGCGTGGGGCGGCGACCAGCTGATGTTCCAGACCACGCGCGACGACTACGCCTGCGATCGCATCATGACGATGTCGGCCAGCGGGCCGAGCGATCCGCTGCTGCTGTCGACCGGCACCGGCCGCACCACCTGCTCGTACTACTTCCCCGGCGACCAGGAGTACCTCTACGCGTCGACCCACGCGCTGGGCGACGCGTGCCCGCCGCCGCCCGATCACTCCAAGGGCTACGTCTGGGCGCTCTACGACTACGACATCTACGCCAACACGATCGGCGGTGACCCCAAGGCGCCGCGCAAGCTGTACGGGACGCCCGGCGTGTACGACGCCGAGGCGACGATCTGCGGCAAGGACGGCGCGGTGATCTTCACGTCCGACAAGGACGGCGATCTCGAGCTGTACCGGATGGACAAGGACGGCGGCAACGTCAAGCGACTGACCAACGCGCCCGGCTACGACGGCGGCGCGTTCTACTCGGCCGACTGCTCGCAGATCGTCTGGCGCGCGTCGCGGCCGACCGGCGCCGACCTCGCCGACTACCAGGCGCTCCTGGCCGAGCACCTGGTGCGCCCGACCAAGCTCGAGATCTGGGTGGCCAACGCCGACGGCAGCGACGCCCGCCAGGTCACGTACCTCAACGCCGCGTCGTTCGCGCCGTTCTTCCACCCGTCGGGTCAGCGCATCCTGTTCGCGTCGAACGCCGCCGATCCCCGGGGCCGCGACTTCGACGTCTGGGCGGTCGACACCAGCGGCGCCAACCTCGAGCGCATCACGTACACCGAGGGCTTCGACGGCTTCCCGATGTTCTCGCCGGACGGCAAGCGCCTGGCGTTCTCGTCGAACCGCGGCTCGCCGCCGCCGGCGCCGGGCAAGCACAACAGCGACACCAACGTCTTCGTCGCCGACTGGATCGACGACGCGCGCGGCCCGCTCACCGCGACCCCGGCCGACGACGCCGCCCGCGCGGTCGCCTACCTGGCCGACGACGCCCGCGAGGGCCGCGGCGTCGGCACGGTCGGGCTCGACGACGCCCAGAAGTGGCTGGTCGGCGAGCTGCGCGACGTCGGCGCGGTCGGCGGCCTGGCCGGCGGCGAGTTCCTGCAGCCGTTCGAGGTCACGGTCGCGGTCGCCCGCGGCGCGGCCACGGCGCTCATCGTCGACGGCACCGCGGTCGCGGCCGAGGCCTTCGCGCCGTCGCCGGTGTCGGCGTCGCAGCCGGTCAGCGGCGACACGGTCTACGTGGGCTACGGCATCGTGCGCAAGGCGGCCAAGGGCCAGCAGGCGATCGACGACTACAAGGGCAAGTCGGTCAAGGGCAAGGTGGTCGTGGTCCGGCGCTTCGCGCCCGACGCGCTGTCCAAGCCAGACGCCGCGCGCTTCAGCGACCTGTCATACAAGGCGATGCAGGCGCGGCAGCGCGGCGCGATCGGGATGGTCGTCGTCGATCTGCCGGCGCCGGGCAAGACCGAGGCCGCGCTGCCCCGGCTGGCACCGCACGACGGCGCCGACGCCGGCCTGCCGGTCGTGGTCGTGACCACCGCGCTCGGCCTGCCGCTGACCACCGGCAAGCACAAGGTGGCGCTCACGGTGCAGCTCGACGACGTGAAGGCCACCACCCACAACGTCGTCGCGGTCATCCGCGGCGGCCAGGCCGCGGCCGGCGCGCCGCCGCTGGTGGTCGGCGCCCACCTCGATCACCTGGGCATGGGCGGTCCGCAGACCGGCGCGCTCGACGCCGACCTCGCGGTCCACAACGGCGCCGACGACAACGCGTCGGGCATCGCCGGCCTGCTCGAGGTGGCGCGGCGCCTGGCGCCCAAGGCCGCGACGCTGCGCCGCGACGTCTACCTGATCGGCTTCTCGGGCGAGGAGATGGGCATCCTCGGCTCGCGGCACTTCGTCAAGCACACGCCCTACGCCGGCCAGCCGGTGGCGATGCTCAACATGGACATGATCGGGCGGCTGCGCGACAACACCGTGCAGGTGCTGGGCGCCGAGTCGGCGGCCGAGTGGGGCGCGCTGATGCCGCCGCTGTGCGCGGGGCAGCGCGTGGCGTGTCAGCTCGCGGGCTCGGGCTACGGCCCGTCGGATCACATGTCGTTCTACTCGGCGGGCGCGCCGGTCGTGCACTTCTTCACCGGCAGCCACCTCGACTACCACCGCGTCACCGACGACTCGCCGCTGACCAACGCGGCCGGCATCGCGCAGGTGGCGGCGGTGGTGGCCGACACGGCGCTGGCGCTCGACCAGGCCCCGACGCTGACCTACCGGAAGGTGGCGGCGCCGCCGGCGATCGGCGACGTGCCGATGCGCGGCGCCTCGCTGGGCACGATCCCGGGCTACGGCGACGACGGCAAGATCCCCGGCGTGCTCATCTCGGACGTGGTGCCCGGCGGCCCGGCCGCCCAGGCCGGCCTGCAGAAGGGCGATCGCATCGTCAAGATCGGCGTGACCGAGGTGCGCAACGTCGAGGACTTCATGCTGGTGCTGGGCGAGGCGGTGCCGGGGCAGGAGGCGGTGATCGAGATCCTGCGCGACGGCGCCCGCCAGACCAAGAAGGCGACGTTCGGCGCGCCGCGCAGCCGCCGCTGACACCGCTGGCGGCGCCGGCGGACACACCGTCTGCGCGGTTCGTGGGATGATCGGGGCGATGAGCACCCCGACGACGCCCCGCGAGGAGTCCCTCGGCAGCTACGAGATGCTGTGGGACTGCCCCCACTGCGACACCAAGAAGAACCTCGGCGTCACCCACCGCCACTGCCCCAACTGCGGCGCGCCGCAGGACGCGAGCAAGCGGTACTTCCCGAGCGACGCCGACAAGGTGGCGGTGGCCAACCACCAGTTCACCGGCGCCGATCGCGTCTGCAGCTCGTGCAGCACGGCGCAGTCGGCCAAGGCCAAGAACTGCGGCAAGTGCGGCGCGCCGCTCGACGGCATGAAGGCGGTGCCGCTGATCCTCCAGCACAAGGCGGCGCCGGCGGCCAAGGGGCGCCCGTGGGGCTGGTACATCCTGGCGTTCGTGCTGCTGATGTCGGTGGCGATCTGGTGGCGCTGCATCCGCAAGAAGAACATCGAGCTCGACGTGAAGGGCCACCGCTGGGCGACGGTGATCACCGTCGAGGAGTACCGCGAGGTCGGCCAGAGCGGCTGGCGCAACGAGGTGCCGAGCGACGCGCGCGCGATCACCTGCTCGCAGCAGAAGCGCTCGACCAAGAGCGTGCCCGACGGCGAGTCGTGCACGATGGTCAAGCGCGACAAGGGCGACGGCACGTTCGAGGAGGTCAACCAGTGCACGCCGAAGACCCGCGAAGAGCCGGTCTACGACGACCACTGCGACTTCCGCGTCGATCGCTGGACCGCGGTCGACGAGCTCAAGCAGGCCGGGACCGGCCTCGACGTGAAGTGGGCCGCCGCGCCGCCGCAGCCGGCGCAGACCGTGATCGGCGCCCGGCGGGCCGGCGCGCGCGACGCGACCTACACCCTCGACTTCTCCGACGGCAAGAAGACGCGGACCTGCAACGTCTCCGAGGGCACCTGGCGCAAGTACAAGGACGGCCAGCACGTGAAGGCCAAGGCCCGCGCCTCCTCCGGCGAGCTCGTCTGCTCGTCGCTGTGAGGCGGTCGGCTGGAGGCGGAGGCGGAGGCGGAGGCGGAGGCGGAGGCGCGTGACGGTCGGAGCCTGAAGGCGGAGAGGTTCGGCGGGCGGCTGACGGCGCCATCCCGCTCCGGTCGACGGGCGACAGCCCGCCAGAGTGGGTCCTCCACCCATACAGGACGAACGATGCCTCCGGTGGGTCCCCAACCCCTGCGCGGGGCCCGCGCCCGTCTCCCTCCACGGGAGCCCTGGCGCCGATCAGCCTTCGCCTCGCCCCGACTTGATCGCGACGACTTGATCGCGACGACTTGATCGCCAGGGTCGCCGCCGCCGCCCCCAGCGACTTCGTGGGGCGTATGTGGTCTCGCGCCCCTCCAGCCTTGCTCGCCGCTGCCGGGGCTCCGGAACGCCGACGCCCCGCACGAGGCGGGGCGTCTGGTCCCTACCCGGCCCTTCGCTGAACGCTCTGGGCCGTTTCGGGTGGGGGCCCCGGCGAATGCCGGGGGAGGGTTTTTGCGAAAAACCCTCTCTGTATCACTGCGCGGGCAGGGTGTAGGTGCCCTTGACGGCCTGGACGCCGATGCCGAGCGAGACGGAGTCGTTGACGCCGTCGGTGCCGGGCATGCCGTCGCCGCCGAGGAGGTCCATGTCGGTGGTCAGCAGGCTGTTGAGGGTCATCGTGACCTCGGCCAGCGAGATGTCGCAGTCCTTGGGCGCGGCGGTGTCGAGGAACGACAGCACGCTGGCGCCGGTCGAGCCCGACATGCAGCCGCAGGTCGGCGGCGTGCGCGGCGCGGCGCCGCAGTCGCGCATGACGAGATCGTCGACGATCGACTCGATCGCCGGGTGGATCTTGCCCTCGATGTCCGACTGCTTGATGCCGCCGCCCAGCTTGGAGCCGGTGGTGAAGCCGGTGGCCGAGACCTTGATCTCGGCGCGCGCCTGCTGCAGCGGCAGGTCGAGCGGCGGGCTGCCGGCGTTGAGCGACAGCTGCAGGTTGATGGTGCCGGGGCCACCCTTGAAGGTGCCGGCCATCACGGTGCCGGCCAGCTTGGTGTCGGTGGCGGTGCCGGCCTTGACCGCGAACATGCCGCTGCCGTCGAGGTGGTGGCGGCAGACCGTGTCGTTCATGTCCGTGCACGGCGCCGGGGTGATCGTGCCGGCGGTGGTGTCGCCGATGTAGACCCACATGCCCGCGTTGGACGCGTTGTCGAGGGCCGTGGCCTTGACGTTCGACAGCAGCACCAGCGTGCCCTTGTCGACCGACTCGTCGAGCGACATCTGCAGGTTCAGGCCCGGGGCGATACCGCGGAGCGAGCCGAGGAACGTGCCGAGCTGGTTGTCGATGCCCATGTTCGAATCGCCCGCCACGCCATCGATGTCGAGGCCGAGCGAGGTGGCCTCGTTGGCCGACGCGGGCAGCTGGACCTTGGACACGACGTACAGGTTGTCGGTCCCCTCGATCACGTCGTCGCCGCCGCCGTCGTCACCACCACAGGCGACGAGGCCGGTCGAGACGATCGAACCCAGGAACAGGACCGTAGAGCGATTGACTAGTCTCATCGAGATTCTCCCCGTAGATCTGCGGTGAAAGTTCCGGCAGTTCTATCGCGGGCGCGGGTTGGGCACAAGAACAACAGGCCGGCCGTGGCGGGATCGTGACCGAGTCCATGGAAGCGCCGCGTCGAGGCGTAGCCCTTACGGCGGCTTTCCCCGCGCGCCATCGGAACATCACCGACGCCACACCCGCGCGGCGTCTGTCATAGTGCGCGGCGATGAAGCCCCGCCTCCTCGCCGCCATCGCCGCCGTCGTCGTCGCGGTGGCCGCCGTGTGGTTCCTCGTGTTGCGCAAGTCGGGCGACACGCCCAAGGCCAAGCCCACCCCCGGCGTCACCGCCGGGACCGGCACCGGCGCCGGCACCGCGCGCCCCGGCCCCGATCGCGGCCCGCGCCCCGGCCCCGAGGCCGGCGAGGCGCAGATCCTCATCGACGACGACCCGGCCGGCGAGCTGCGCCTCGAGGGCCTCGTGCTCGGCGCCGACGACAAGCCGGTCGAGGGCGCCACGGTCGTGGTGTCGACCAACCCGTCGCGCCAGACCACCACCGACGCCGACGGCAGCTTCGGCTTCGACAAGCTGGTCGGGCGCCCGTACACGCTGGTCGCGCGCGCGCCGGCCGGCGTCGGCGGCCCGGTCACCGCCAAGCTCACCGCCACCAGCGACCCGGTGGTGCTCAAGCTGCACCCGGCCGGCTCGGTGAAGGTGACCACCGTCGACAAGGCCGGGAAGGCCGGCACCGACGCGCCGATCAGCGGCGCCACCGTCGAGCTGCGCGGCCTCGACGCCCAGACCGCCCAGACCGGCGGCGACGGCACCGTCGAGTTCGCGGTGGTCGTGCCCGGCGGCTACGAGGTCGTCGCCGCCGCGCCCGGCTTCGCCCCGAGCCGGCAGTTCACGCAGGTCGGCGCCGGCCCGACCGAGCTGACCCTGGCGCTGGTCGCCGGCGCCGCGGTCGCCGGGCGCGTCGTCGACGAGGCCGGCCAGCCGGTGCCGGGCGCGCGCGTCGCGTACTCCGGCGCGTCGGACTGGAACGTCCAGGCCGACGAGCGCAAGGACGGCGTGCTGACCGACACCGCCGGTCGCTTCGCCTTCCCCGCCCTGCCCGCCGGCAGCTTCCGCTTCATCGCCCGCCACGAGAGCTTCGCGCCCGGCTCGAGCGCGATCGTCACGCTCGACGGCAGCCACGCGGTCGACGGCGTCGAGATCAAGCTCACCGCCGGCGCCACCGTGGCCGGCAAGGTGGTCGACGGCGCCGGCGCGGCGGTGCCCAGCGCCCGGGTCCGGATCGCCGTCGCCAGCCGCGGCATGGTCGGCGCCGAGCCGCGCCAGGTGTTCTCCGACGACGACGGCGCCTTCGTCGTGCGCGGGCTGCCCAAGAAGCCGCTCGACGCGGTGGCGATCGCCGAGACCGGCTCGTCGAAGAACGTCGCGGTCGACGCGTCCCGCGGCGACGTCAAGGACGTCGTCATCACGATCGATCAGACCGGCACGATCGCCGGCGTCGTGGTCGACAAGACCGGCGAGCCCCTCGAGGGCGTGCAGGTGTCGGCGTTCCCCGACTTCCGCTCGGGCACCGGCGGCGATCCGATGCAGTTCCGCCTGCGCGGCATGCCGCAGGAGCTGACCAACGCCGGCGGCGAGTTCAAGATCGTCGGCCTGGCCCCCGGCGCGTACAACGTCCGCGCCAGCCGCAGCGCCGGCAACCGCGGCCGGATGTTCGGCATCGACGGCGAGAAGGCGCAGACCGGCACCACCAACCTGCGCATCGTCCTGCCCGCCGACGGCGGCATCAAGGGCAAGGTGGCGTTCGCCGACGGCACCGTGCCGACGCCGTTCTCGGTGGGCGTCGGCTTCACCAGCGATCCGGTGGCGTCCAAGGACGGCCGCTTCGAGCTGCGCGACCTGGCGCCGATGACGTACACGCTGACCATCCGCGGCCCCGAGTTCGATCCCAAGACGGTGCAGGTCGTCGTCGAGGAGGGCAAGCTCGCCGACGCCGGCGACATCGTCGTGAAGAAGGGCCGGGCCATCGCCGGGCGGGTCACGCTAAAGGGCCAACCGGTGGTCGGCGCCACGGTCTACGCCGGCGGCCAGATCTTCGGCACCGGCAGCTCGAACACCGCGGCGTTCGGCGGGCCGCCCGGCCGCGCCGGCAACAAGGAGACGGTCACCGACGCCGAGGGCAAGTTCCGGCTGACCGGCCTGGGGCCCGCGCCGCTGGCGGTGGTCGCCGAGCACCCGGACCTCGGCCGCTCGGCGGCGCTGCGGGTGGTGCGCGGCTCGCCCAACGAGCTGACGCTCGAGCTGGTGGTCGCCGGCTGGGGCGTCTTGACCGGCAAGGTCAGCGACGACGCCGGCGCGGCCGCCGACACGATCATCAGCGCGCAGTCGGTCAACACCCCCAACGCGACCTACTCGGTGGTCAGCGGCGCCGACGGCACCTTCCGCTTCGACAAGCTGGCCCCCGACACCTACAAGGTGTCGGCGATGCTGGGCACCCCGATGCGCGGCATGACCTTCTACTCCAAGCAGGTGAAGGTGGACGCCACCACGCCAGCGACGGTCGAGCTGACCGTCGACAAGGGCGCGGTGACCGTCTCGACCACGGTCACCGCCGACAACGGCGACGTCCCGGGCGGCGCGGCCTGGCTGCTCACCGGCACGATCACCGCCGCCAACGCCGACGAGCTGGGCCTGGCCTCGGCGCTGCAGACCTCCGGATCGTCGACCTTCAGCATCCTGTTCGGCGGCCGCCCCGCGACCTTCGCGAACGTGCGCCCGGGCGACTACAGCCTGTGCGTGGCGGTGCTGCCCCCCGGCCTCGGCGGCCCGCAGCAGAGCATGGGCTATTTCCAGAACCACGCCGCCGACCTGCCGGTGAAGTGCAAGATGGTCAAGGTCACGCCAGCGCCGGCCGAGCAGAGCTTCACGATCGCCACGACGCTGCCGGCGCTGGTCCCCGACCCGTGAAGCTGGGGCGCGGCTCGCCAACCCTCGGATTTCTTGACTCGCGCCCCCGCCGCTTCGATAACCGACCCGTGCGCACCACCCTCGCCCTCGCCGCGCTGTGCCTCGTCACCGCGTGCAAGCGCCACCCGGCCGGGGAGCGCACCTGCGGCGAGGTCGGCCACCGCTTCTACGAGCTGGGCCACGCCGAGGTCGAGCGGTCGACCGAGCTGACCCCAACCGAGCGCACCGGCGTGCGCGGCCTGCTGGCGCCGATGCGCGACAGCATGGTGCGCGCGTGCACCGAGGATCACTGGAGCGCGGCGGCCCGCGCCTGCTTCGCCGCCGCCGCCGATCAGCTGGCGTTCTACGCCTGCGACGCCCAGCTGTCGCCCCAGCAGCGGGCGATCCTCGCGCAGCGCGCCGCCGGCAAGGGCAAGTAGCCCGCGGCGCGGGCGACGCGCGTCCGCTGGTTAGGCCGGCTTGGCGCCCTCGCGGTCGACCGCGAGGCCCATGCTGTGGAAGCCCATGTCGACGTAGACCGTCGTGCCGGTGATGCCGGCGGCCAGCGGCGACGCGAGGAACGCGGCGGTCGCGCCGACGTCCTCGGCGGTGATCGCCCGCGCGATGGGCGCGTTGCGCTGCGCGTAGTCGACCATCTGATCGATGAAGCCGATCGCCGAGGCCGCGCGCGACGCGAACGGGCCGGCCGAGATCACGTTGACGCGCTGGCCCCGGGCCCGGCCGGCCTCGTAGGCCAGCGTGCGGGTGTCGCTCTCGAGCGCGGCCTTGGCCGACGACATGCCGCCGCCGTAGCCCGGCACCACGCGCTGGCTGGCCATGTACGACAGCGACAGGAACGAGCCGCCGGCCGGCATGATCGGGCCGAACGCCTGCACCATCGACACGAACGAGTAGGCCGAGGCCGACAGCGCGGCGAGGTAGCCCTTGCGGCTGGTCTCGGTGAGCGGCTTCTTGACCTCGGGGCCGTTGGCCAGCGAGTGGATGACGATGTCGACGCCGCCGAAGTCGGCCTGCATCTGCGCCGCGACCCCGTGGATCGTGAAGTCGCCGCACTCGCGGTAGCGGCGCGAGTCCTTGACCTCGGCGGGCACCTCGTCGAGCCGATCGTACTCGGCGTCGAGCGGGTAGATCTTGGCGAAGCTCATCTTGGCGCCGGTCGACAGCGTCATCGACGCGTCGAACTTGCCGCGGCTGAGCATCGTCTGGAAGATCGTGAGCGCCGGGGGCCAGGTGCCGACCGCGACGGTGGCGCCGGCCTCGGCCAGGGCCTTGGCGATCGCGAAGCCGAAGCCGCCGTCGTCGGCCACGCCGGCGACCAGGGCGCGCTTGCCAGTGAGATCGATTCCGAGCATGCCGGGGTCATCGCCCGCGGCGCGCGCGCTGTCAATTTCAGGGGGCTGGTCGCCCAGCCCCCCTCGGTGGGGCCAGGTCCCCACCGAGCCTCCCCCCGAGACGCGAGACTCCCGGCGCCGTGCTTCGTGCTCGCTCGATCAGCCGCCGCCGGGCGGGGCGTTGCAGGTGCCGGGCTGGTAGTCGGCGGCGCACTGGCACGGGCAGTCCCACATCGGCGACACGTCGGCGCAGCTCGGCGCGATCGTCACCGCGGTGGTGGCGGCGCGGCCGCGGTCGTCGATGGTCAGCTCCAGCCGCCACGGTTGATCGAACACGTCGCGGGTGGCCGCCGCGGCCGGGCACACCGCCAGGTTGGCCATCGAGAAGAACTGCGCCTCGACCGGCACGCCCCAGCCGCCGCCGCCGAGGCGGAGCTGGGCCGGGCGCGACTCGATCGCGATGACCTGGTTGGTGCCGGGGTCGCGCAAGGCCGCCGTGAGCTGCAGCGCGCAGCCGTCGACGTTCTTGGCCCGCACCCCGACCAGGAGGATGATGCCGCCCTGCGGCGGCGCCATCATCGGCACCACCGCGCCGTCGGTGAGCTCGACGCCGTCCGGTGAGCCGCTGCGGATCGCGACCAGCTCCGGCGCGGCCTGCAGGTCGCCGATGACGGGCACGCAGGCGAAGGGATCGCCGCCGTCGCCGTCACCGCCATCGCCGTCGTCGGCGTCGACCGGCCCGTCGCGGCGCGCGTCGATCATCGCGTCCGTGCCGGCCTGACCGCACGCCGCCACCAGCAGCGAGAGCAGCAGCGCGCGGCGGACCATGCCCCGACTATCGCGAGGGCGCGCGGCGGGAGCCAGCGTCGCCGCGCAGGTTCGCGCGCGGCTGCGACCCACGTCACCGATGCGCCAGCACCAGCACCCGCCGCATCGCGCCGCCGGCGCCGGCCACCGTCAGGTCGAGGTAGTCGCCCGCCGTCGTCAGCCGCCACGCCGCGACCACGTCCTCGGTCGAGGCCGGGCGATCGTCGATCGCCGTCACCCGCTCGCCCGGCACCAGCCCCAGCACGTCGAGCAGGTGGTCGCCCGCCGCGGCGCGCGCGACGTCGACGACCACCACCCCGGGCGGCCCCGGCGGCGCCGGCACCTCGCGGCGCCCGGTGGCCAGCAGCAACACCGCCGCCGCCGCCAGCCCCAGCATCAGGCTCTTCCACACGACGTCGGTCATGGCGAGCGGAGATTCAACATCGCGGCCACCCCGGGCGGCCGCCGAACCGCGCGACGCCACACGCCACCAGCGCGGGCCCGCGCCGGCCCGGCACGCGCCCCGCCCTCGTCCGCGCCAATGTGGCAGCGCCGGATCCGGCCACGGCCGTCGCGAATTCCGGCGGCGATCGTGACCGGCGGTTCACGCGCGCGCCAACCCGCGCTGACGATCGGGCCGGCCCGGGCGTTGCTCATCGCCTCGCGCATGCGCCACCGCGTCCTCGTCGTCCTCGCCCTCGCCGCCGCCGCGGCCCCCGCCGCCGCCGATCACGGCCCGATCACCGTCGGCGCGCGGGTCGGCGGCTACGGCTTCCGCAACCCCGACTCGGTCGACGCCACCGGTCACGTCGCCTGGGACGCGTGCCGGATGAACGGCCTCGGCGTGTTCGCCCGCCGCCCGCTGGGCCGGTTCTTCGCCGAGGGCGGCGCCGACGTCTACTTCACCGAGGGCTTCCCGACCGGCACCGCCGACGTGCCGGCCGGCGAGTCGCGCAGCCGGCTGTCGGGCCTGATGACGGTCGCCGCGGGCGCCAACATCGTCGAGACCCGGCGCTTCATCGGCTACGCGCAGCTCGGCGCCGGCCTGGAGATGACCTCGTTCCGCTTCACCAGCGGCATGGACACCATGGAGGACAGCCGCGCGCTGCCGCTCGGCTTCGTCGGCGTCGGCGGCGAGCTGCGGCTCGGCCAGACCAGCTTCGGCGCCAGCCTGCGCGCCCACGTGATGGGCAACTACAGCGCCGTCTACCAGGCCAACCGCGACACCTGGGATCCCACCACCAACCACCTCGAGGTCAGCCCCGAGGCCGCCGCCCAGGGCCAGTTCTACGTCAGCTACGCGATGTAGCGGATCACAGCTGCTGCGATAGGTAGTTCGCGAGCCCGATCTGCTTGATCGTCTCGACCTGCGTCTCGAGCCAGTCGGTGTGCTCTTCCTCGCCGACCAGGATCTTGGTCAGCAGGTCCTCGGTGCCGTTGTCGCCCAGGCGGCGGCAGGTCGCGATCCACTCGTTGAGCTTGCCGATCGCGGTGTGCTCGAGCGCCAGGTCGGCCTCGAACTGCTCGGGCACGGTCTCGCCGACCCGCAGCCGGCCCAGCCGCTGCAGGTTGGGGATGCCCTCGAGGAACAAGATCCGCTCGATCACCTGATCGGCGTGCTTCATCTCGTCGATCGACTCGGCCCGCACCTTCGCCGCCAGCTTCTTGTAGCCCCAGTTGGCGCACAGCTTGGCGTGGATGAAGTACTGGTTGATCGCGGTGAGCTCGTTGGTGAGCAGCTCGTTCAGGAGGTCGATGACCTCGGCGTGACCCTTCATGGCGCGGCCTCCCTCGCTTCGGTGGTGCGCGACCTTACCGAGGCGAGGGAGCGGGGGCAATCGCCGCAGCCGTTACCGTGCGCGAGGCGATCTTCCACGTCGGGGATGCACGCGCCGCAGCCGGTGCCGGCGCCGCACGCGCGGCCGACCTCCTCCACCGTCGACGCACCGTCGGCGATGGCGGCGTCGAGGTCGCGGTCGCGGACGGCGTGGCAGAGGCAGACGATCATGGTCGTGGGGTTCGGCCGGCTTCAGGATTCGATCAGCGCTTCGAAATTGAAAATGCCTTTCAAAGGCAATTCCGTCAAGTCCTACCGTTCGACGCGGGCGCCAAGTAGCTGAGATCACGGATCGCGTCACCGCGCCGCAGGGGCTCGTCTGGATCTACGAAACCGCCGCCGCCGACCTTCCCTGGCGTGTTACGACCGCGGCGATGAAGGCCACCTGGTTGATCCTCGGTGTCGCGCTGGCGACGAGCGGCTGCGAGAAGGACCGCGGCATGCCCGCGGCCAAGGGCTCCGGCGCGCTGAGCGCCAGCGAGGCCGAGCTGCTCGCCCACCTGCCTGCCAGCGGCGACATCGTCTTCGGCGGCAACTACTTCGGGCTGCAGGACTGGACCGCGAACTCGCCGCTGGGGCGGATGTCCGCGCAGATCGATCCCGTCTCCGCCAAGTGGAACGCGTGCCTCGCGCGCTCGAACTTCACGATGGCCGGCGCCGGCGGCTTCCGCGACGGCGTGCTGCGGATGGCCATGTACATGAAGGGCATCGACCTGGCCGGGTTCAGCAAGTGCTCGAGCGACGCCGGCCTGCCGGTGACGCGCGACCCCGACGGCAAGTTCATGACCGTCACGCTCGAGAACCGCGGCGGCATGACCATGGCGATGCCGTACCTGGCGGTGCCCGGCGGCGTGTACACGGTGGTCAGCCTGCGCATCGAGCCGGGGGCGCTCGAGCCGGTGGCGGTCGACCTCGGGCGCGCCGACCTCGAGCGCGATCAAGCGACGCTGGCCACCGCCAACCTGGCCAACGATCCGCGGATGGGCGCGTGGCTGGCCAAGGTCGATCGTTCGCGCACGTTCTTCTTCGTCGGCTCGGGCGAGGGCACGCCGTGGGGCGATCAGGTCGGGCTGATCTACGGCGGCATGGACATCAGCGACGGGATCGCGTTCGACGTCACGGTCGACGTCCGCGCCGACGGCGGCGCCGATCAGGTCGTCAGCGGCTGGAAGCGCGCCCGCAGCGAGCTGGGCCGCCTGCCGCCGTCGATGCAGCCGCTCAAGGACGCCATGAAGTCGGTGCGGCTGGGCAAGACCAAGGACGGCCTGCGGGTCGTGGCCCGCATCTCCAACGCGCAGCTCGAGGCGGTGACCGCGGTGATCGCGCCGATGCTGCCGCAGCCGTAACTCTGATATCGTCGAACCAATGAAGCAGCTCGGGGTGCTCGCGTTCGTGGTGGTCCTGGGCGCCTGCAGCAAGCAAGCGCCGAAACCGATGGACCCCAACCAGGACCCGGCCAGCCGCGCCGCGGTCGAGAAGCTCGAGGGCTTCCGCGCCCAGGTGTGCGCCTGCGAGGACGAGGCGTGCGCCGATGGCGTCCGCGAGTCGCGCGAGGCGTGGCTGGCCGCGAGCTACGGCGAGGCGACGCTGTCGGCCGAGCAGCGGCGCGCCCGCGACGCCGCCAACGCCGCGTTCACCGAGTGCGGGGTGAAGGCGGCGACGCCCAAGCGGACCGATGCCGACCAGGCCATCGTCGAGATGGCGACGCTGCGCGACCAGATGTGCGCGTGCAAGGACAAGGCGTGCGCCGACCATGTCGCCGAGACGTTCGCGGCGATGGGCGAGAAGTACAAGGACACCAAGGCCAGCGAGGCGCAGATCAAGCAGGCCAGCCAGATCGCCGAGGCCTACGCCACGTGCATGATGGCCGCGCTCAGCGCCACGCCCTGATCCGCCGCTCTGGTATCGTCGACGACCATGAAGCAGCTCGGCGTGGTCGCGTTCGCCGTGGTCCTGGGTGCCTGCAGCAAGCAAGCGGCGCCGAAGGATCCCAACCAGGACCCGGCCAGCCGCGCCGTGGTCGAGAAGCTCGAGGCCTACCGCGACGAGGTGTGCGCGTGCCAGGACGCCGCGTGCGTGGGCCAGGTCACCGAGGCGCGCGAGGCCTGGCTGACCTCCAGCCAGCCCGGGGTGACGCTCTCGGAGGACCAGCAACGCGCCCGCGACGTCGCCAACGCCGCGTTCACCGAGTGCGCGACCAAGGTGGCCACCCCCGACAACCCCGCGGCCGCCCAGGCGCTCACCGCCCTGGCGGGGCTCCGCGACGAGATGTGCGCGTGCCAGGACAAGGCGTGCGCCGACCGGGTCACCGAGAAGTTCATGGCGATGGGCGAGCAGCACAAGGACACCAAGGCCAGCGACGCGCAGATGAAGACGGCGGGCGAGATCGCCGAGGCCTACGGCAAGTGCATGGGCGCCCTGTACGGCGCCACGCCCTGACGCCGAACCTCGGTCACCGACGGCCCGTGATATACAGCGGCCGATGACCACGCCGCGCACGTCCTTGTCGTCGAAGCGCCTGGCCAAGGCGCTCGCTCGCATCCACGCCGCCCAGGATCAGGTCGCGGCTCGCTACCTCGGCGACTCCGGGGCGCGCCAGCCGGTGCACACGGTCTACGGCGGCGCGCACCTGTTCACCGCCGACACCGCCGGCAAGCTCGGGCAGCTCGCGCGCCGCGCGCTCGAGACCTACGGCGCCGAGCCCGAGCAGTTCGCCAGCGTCGTCGGCGCGCCGGTGCACCTGGCCAAGACCGTCCACGAGCGGGTCACCGCCAAGCTGGCCCGCGAGGCGGTCGAGGATTTCCGGATCGACTTCGAGGACGGCTACGGCATCCGCCCCGACGCCGAGGAGGACGGCCACGCCGTCGCCGCCGCCCAGGAGGTCGCCAAGGGCCTGGCCGCCGGCAGCCTGCCGCCGTTCCTCGGCATCCGGGTCAAGCCGTACTCGCGCGAGCTGGCGCCGCGCTCGATCCGCACGCTCGACATCTTCCTGACCGAGCTGGTCGGCGCCACCGGCGGCGCGCTGCCGGACAACTTCGTCGTCACGCTGCCCAAGATCACCAGCGTCGAGGACGTCGAGACGCTGGTCTGGTTGTTCGGTGAGCTCGAGGAGAAGCTCGACCTGGCCGCCGGCTCGCTCAAGGTCGAGATCATGGTCGAGACCACCCACTGCATCATGGATCCCAAGGGGCGGTCGATGCTGCCGCGGCTGCTCGACGCCGCCGCCGGCCGCATGACCGGCGCGCACTTCGGGACCTACGACTACACCGCGAACTGCGACATCACCGCCGCCCACCAGAAGATGAGCGCGTCGGCGTGCGACTTCGCCAAGCACATGATGAAGGTGTCGTTCGCCCAGACCGGCGTGGCGCTGTCCGACGGCGCGACGGTGATCATGCCGGTGGCGCCGCACCGCGCGCCGGCCGGCGGCACGCTCACCGACGCGCAGCAGCGCGCCAACCTCGACGCGGTCCACGCGGCGTGGCGGCTGCACGCCGCCGACGTCCGCCACTCGCTCGAGACCGGCTTCTACCAGGGCTGGGACCTGCACCCGGCGCAGCTGCCGACCCGCTACGGCACGGTCTACAACTTCTTCCTCGAGGGCGCGGCCGCCGCGTCGGCGCGGCTGAAGAACTTCGTCGACAAGGCCGCCCAGGCCACGCTGATCGGCGACGTGTTCGACGACGCCGCCACCGGCCAGGGCCTGCTCAACTACTTCCTGCGCGGCATCTCGTGCGGCGCGGTCACCGAGGACGAGGCGCTGGCCACCGGGCTCACGCTCGAGGAGATCCGCGGCCGCTCGTTCGTGAAGATCCTCGAGGGCCGCAAGGCCCGCGCCGCCGCGGCCGCCGCCGCCGCGCAGTAGCGCGCCTCGCCCGCCGGCTACAGGCCGGTGACGGTCGCCTTGCAGGCGGCCTCGAACGCGGCCAGCGCCGGCGCGATCTCCTTCTCGAGCGACGCGCTGCAGCTGACGTAGCGCTTGGCGCCGGCCTTCCACCACGCCATGCGCAGGTCCTTGCGATCGCCGATCGCGACGATCATCGTGCGGGTGCCGTCGCCCTTCTCGTCTTTCTCGACGGTGCCAGCGCTCGCGAGCTGCGCGAACTCGACCTTGTCGACGGTCGCGGCCCAGTCCTTGGGCTCGCAGGTGCCGTCGCAGTTGGTGCCGACCGCGTACTTGGTCATGAACCCGAGGCTGGCGTCGTCGGGCGGCTTGACCATGCCGGGGATGGCGCCCTCCTTCCAGCCCTTGGGCTTGACCCACGCCACGCCGTCCTTGGCGTCCTTGGCGGTGTCGAACTCGAGCTTGCCCTTGAGCTCGGCCGGCACCGCCGCGTTGGCCGCCGCCGGATCGGCGTCCTTGGCCTTGCCGCCGCCGCCGCCGCCGCCGCCACCGCCGTCGGACTTCTTGCCGCCGCAGCCGAGCACGGCCACCGCCAGCGCGATCATCATCGTGGTTCGCATCCGCCGATTGCACGCGAAGCCGCGCGCGCGGTCAACCGCTCAGCTGCCGCGGTAGGTCGAGTAGCCGTACGGGCTGAGCAAGAGCGGCACGTGGTAGTGGGCCGCGCCGTCGACGATCTCGAACTGGATCTCGGCGACCGGGAAGAACCCCGGCGTGCCGCACGCCGCGAAGTACGCGCCGGTGTCGAAGCCGATGCGGTAGCGGCCGGGCGCGACCGGCCCCGGCGGGGTCAGCGTGCGCAGCCGGCCGTCGTCATCGGTGGCGCCCGCGCCCAGCTCGCGCCAGGCGCCGCCGGCGAAAAACTCGAGGCGGACCGGCACGCCGCGGGCGGGGCGACCGAGGGCGGTGTCGAGGACGTGGGTGGTGATCATCGGCGCGCCCAGCGTACCAGGATCGCGATCAACCTTCGGCCACCAGCTTGCGCAGCCGCAGCCGGGTGATCTTGGCCTGCTCCTCGGCGGCGGTGCGCAGCTCGCTCGCGGTGTCGCGGGCGAGGCGCGCGCGCAGATCGGCCAGCATCTCGTCGGCGCTGCGCCCGGTGGCGCAGACGATGTAGATGAAGCCGTGCTTGGCGGCGTAGGCGGCGTTGGCCTCGGCCAGCGCCGCGCGGGTGGCGTCGGCGGCCGCCGCGGTGCCGCGCTGCTCGCCGGCGGCCCAGGCGCCGTGACCCGCGGCCGGCCGCGCGCCGATCTGTGGGTGCGCCGCGAACGCCTCGCGCCAGTCGGCCTCGCCCAGCGCCCACCACGCGCGCTCGGCGATCCGCTCGAGCGCCGCGGCGTCCTCGAACGGCCGCGCCGCCGCCACCGCCCGCGCCCACGCGGTCGCGCCGCAGCAACGCAGGAGCGCCGCCTCGGCCGCCGCCGCGTCGAGCCCGTCGAGCGCCGCCAGGCCCGCCGGCCGCGCCGCCACCAGCTCGCCCCACGCCCGCATCCGCGCCACGCCGCCGTCGGGGAACACGCTCAGCCGCAGGTGGCTGACCGGCCCGACCCGGCGCAGCTCGTCGGCGAAGCGGTGGCGGGTGTGCGGCTGCAGCGGCGTGGTCAGGATGGTGCGCCAGTCGTCGGGGCGATCGGCGGCGCGCCCCTCGACCAGGCAGCGGCCCGGGGCGTTGCCCTTGAAGTGCGAGGTGTCGATCTCGAGGCGATCGATCACGCCGGCGCCGGCCAGCCGCACCAGCGCCCAGTCGTGGCCGGGGCCGCGGCGGCGCCGGGTCTCCCAGCCGTCCGCCATCGTGCGCGAGCGGTCCGGCTTGATCAGGTTGTTGCGCGAGCCGAAGAACATGTCGCTGCACGACTCGACCCAGCCGCCGTTCTCCAGCGCCGCCAGATCGATCGTGCCCGCGAGCTGCGCCGGGCGCGGCGTCACGACGCCGTGGACCCGCAGCCGCGCGACGCCGCCGTCGGGGAAGATGTTGAGGCGCAGGTGGGTGATCCGGCCGCGGTGGGCGATCGCGAAGCGGTTCTTGCTGTCGCCCGCCAGCGCGCTCGTGGGCAAGAGCTCGGTCCAGGTCGCGGTGGCCAGCGCGCGCAGGTCGAGCGGATCGTCGAGCTCGCAGCCCTCGAGCGACGCCTCGGCCGGGTAGTTGCCGCGGAACCACGCGGTGTCGATCACGACGCCGTGGATCACCCCGGGCATGCCGAGCCGCACGACGCACCAGTCGTAGCCGGGCTCGCGGCGGCGCCGGGTCTCCCAACCGTCCATCCACTTGCCGCGATCGGTGTAGACGTGATCCTTCCACTCCGCGGCGTGGGGCTTGAGCAGGTTCTCCTTCTCGGCGAAGAACTCGTCGTTGCACGAGAGCGCGGCGCCGCCGACCTCGTCGAGCGCGAGGTCGGGGAGGTCGAGGAAGCTCGGGTCGGTGGTCATGCGCGGCCACGCTACCGCGACCGACCGCCGGCCGGCCAGCGTGACGGGGTCGGGGGGCGTTGGTCCCCAGAGCGTGGTCGGCGGTGGGTTGATGGGGCGCGGGGTGGGGTGCGGCGGCGAGACGTGCAGGGTATTGGGGACGGGCGCGGCCGAGTCCGTAATCGCCGGCCCGCGGCAGACGCCGGGACACTGGGTGGTCGATCGTCCTGGCCGAGCGGACGGTCGCCCGGCCCGGGTCACCTGGGGGGCGGACCTCGGCGGAGGTCGACGTCAGTGGTGGTGTGCGCAGGAGGGCCGGGCGGGATGGCACCCGCTGCCCGGCACAGGGGCGGCGGGGACGGCTCAGGGAGATCTGGTCTGCGGTCGCGACGACGCTGCTCATCGGCTGCGGCGACCAGGTGCACACCGGCACGATCGCCTGGTACCGCACCCCGTGCGACGCGATCACCGCGCACCTGTGCGCGGTGATGACCGACGAGACCGGCACCTCGACGGCGTTCTACAACCCGATCGAGGGCTACACGCCGACCTGGGGCGTCGAGGCCGAGGTCCGCTACACCGTCGACGACGCGTCGGGCGATCCCGACGGTGGGGTAGCAGGTCGTCGCACCAGGTCCCGGCCGGCGCGCCGGGGCGGGTACCTGTCCCCGCCTGACCTGGTGTTGCGGTAGGGGTGTGCGAGGCTGGCCGGCGGGCCGGGGCGCGTTCGGACGTCAGGCCACGGGTCGGGACCGGTGGGGATCGCCGCGCGCGCCGGGGGCCGTCGCGCGTGGCGGCGCGCCGCGGCCTACAGCAGCTGGCCGGCGACGCCGTCGACCTCGGCGCCGTCGTAGATGCGCGCGCCGCGCAGGTAGGTCGCGTGGACCCGGCCCACCAGCCGCGCGCCGGCGTAGGGCGTCACCTGGTGGCGGTGGCGGATCGCGCTCGGCTCGACGCAGTACGCCTCGTCGTCCGCCAGCACGCACAGGTCGGCGTCCGCGCCGACGGCGATCGCGCCCTTCTGCCCGGTCAGCCCGGCCAGCCGGGCTGGCGCCTCGCACATCCAGCGCACCACGTCGACCAGCGTGTGGCCGCGGGCCCGGGCCGCGGTCCACACCGCCGGCAACGCCAGCTGCAGGCCGGCGATGCCGCCCCACGCCGCCACGAAGTCGCCGGCCTCCAGGCGCTTGAGCGCCGGCGTGCACGGCGAGTGATCCGAGGCCACCAGCGCCAGCGTGCCGTCGGCCAGCGCCTGCCACAGCAGCTCGCGGTTGGCGCGCTCGCGGATCGGCGGCGCGCACTTCCACGGCGTCGCGCCGTCGGCGATGTCCTCGGCCGCGAACGTCAGGTAGTGCGGGCAGGTCTCGGCGGTCAGCGGCAGGCCCTCGGCGTGGGCGCCGCGCAACAGCGGCAGCGCGGTCGCCGCCGAGTGGTGGACGACGTGGGTGCGGGCCCGGGTGTCGCGGCACAGCCGCACCACCAGGGCGATCGCCTGCTCCTCGGCGGCCGGCGGCCGGCTGGCCAGGTAGGTCGCGTACGCGCGCGGATCGGCGTCGCGCAGCCCGGGCGCCGCGGCGTCGATCGGGCCCGCCACCTCGGCGTGGACCAGGAGCGGCGAGGCCAGCCGCGCCAGCTCGCCCATCGCCGGCGCCAGCGCCGCCTCGTCGACCCAGCCGAACTCCTCGACGCCGCTGTCGACCAGGAAGCACTTGAAGCCACGGATCCCGTCGGCGACCATGCCCGCCAGCTCGCCGAGGTTGCCCGGCACGACGCCGCCCCAGAACCCGACGTCGACCGCGCACTGGCCGCGGGCCGCGGCGCGCTTGGCGGCCAGCGCCGCCCGGGTCGTGGTCGGCGGGATCGAGTTGAGCGGCATGTCGACCAGCGTCGTCGCGCCGCCGGCGGCCGCGGCCCGGGTCGCGGTGGCGAAGCCCTCCCACTCGGTGCGCCCGGGTTCGTTCAGGTGGACGTGGGTGTCGACCACGCCGGGCAGCACCGCCAGGTCGTCGACGTCGTCGAGGGCGGCGCCGGCCGGCACGTCGGACCACGGCGCCACCGCGGCGATGCGGCCGGCGGCGATGTGGATCGCGGCCGGGGCGATGCGTCCGCCGGCCACGACCCGCTGCGAGCGGACCACGCGATCGATGCGCGTCACTTGAGCTTGGCTCCTTGATCGACCCAGGCGCCGAGCTCGGCGCGCTCCTGCGGGGTGATCTGCGTCTTGTTGAGGAACGGCATGGTCTGGTTGGTGTACACGCGGTCCTTGATCCGCGCGGCCATCGCCTGGATGCGCTCGGCGGTGTCGAACATGACGTTGCCGGGCGCCACGACGAACTGATCGTCGGTGGGCTTGGCGCTGTGGCACTGCACGCACCGCGCCTGGATGATCTCCTGCACCCGCGCGAACGACACCTGATCGGTGACGGTCACGGCCGGCGCCTCGCGGATGCGGGTCAGGATCATCAAGCCCGCGATCGCGAACCCGGCCATGCCCAGCGCCGGGCCCATCCACAGCCGGCCGGCGTAGCGCACGTTCATGAAGTGGCGCACGCCGGCGCCGCCGACCATCACCATCGCCAGCACGTAGAACCGCAGGTGGTGGCCGTAGGTCGACGGGAAGTGGTTCGAGATCATGATGAACAACAGCGGGAACGTCAGGTAGTTGTTGTGGATCGAGCGCTGCTTGGCGCGCAGCGACAGCGTCTCGTCCTGGACCTGGCCGGCCTTGGTCGCGGCGATCAGCGACCGCTGCGACGGCAGGATGCGCATCCACACGTTGCCGGTCATCACGGTGCCGATCATCACGCCGGTCTGGACGTAGGCCGCGCGGCCGCTGAACAGGAGCGTGAAGCCGTAGGCGGCGGCGAACAGCAGCACGAACGCCAGCGCGGTGGCCGCGGCCGGCGACCGCTTGCCCAGCGTCATCCAGATCGCGTCGTAGATGGCCCACGCCGCGATCAGCGACCCCGCCGACCACGCGATCGCCTCGCCCTGCCCCATCGCCCGCACCGACGGATCGACCAGGAACGCCGCGCCGTTCATGTAGTAGACGACGACCAGCAGGCAGATGCCGGTGGCCCAGGTCGTGAAGTTCTGCCACTTGAACCAGTGCAGCTGGTCGGGCAACTCGCCGGGCTCGAGCAGCGTCTTCTCGACCTCGTAGAACGCGCCCGAGTGGACCATGTAGATCTTGCCCTGGGACAGCTTGCTGGCCCCCGGGCCCGGCGCGATCAGGTTGCGATCGAGCCAGTTGAACAGCATCGAGTTGCCGATCCACATGATCCCGGCGATCAGGTGCGCCCAGCGGAACACCACGTCCAGCAGCTCGTTGGCGTGCATTCGGCGCAATATATACGCGGCCGCCGCGCGCGCCGATCGGTGGCGGCGCGATCAGCGGCGCCCCTGCGTCGGCGCGGGTCCCGCCCTTCCTGGTATCCTCGCCCGGCGTGGCCGAGGACTCCGACGGCGACTTCCAGGGGACCGACCGCTTCGCGGTGCTGGGCCGCATCGGCGCCGGCGGCATGGGCGTGGTCTACGAGGTCCAGGACGGCGAGTCGGGGCGCCGGGTCGCGCTGAAGACGCTGGCCAACCTCGACGGCCAGGCGCTCTTGCGGTTCAAGAACGAGTTCCGCGCACTGGCCGATCTCAGCCACCCCAACCTGGTGGCGCTCGGCGAGCTGCTCGAGGACCGCGGCGCGTGGTTCTTCACGATGGAGTACGTCCCCGGCGTCGACTTCATGACCTACGTCTGCGATCGCAGCGGCGCCGCCGGCAACACCTCGAGCAACAGCCTGGGCCCGGCCACCGGCTCGGCGATCACGATGCGCGGCGCCGCGCTGACCAAGCCGTGGACCCGCGAGGTCCCGGCCGAGGACGCCGGCCCGCCCCACGCGTTCGACGAGGTGCGGCTGCGCTCGGCGCTGGTGCAGCTGGCGCGCGGGCTGTGCGTGCTGCACAACGCCGGCAAGGTCCACCGCGACATCAAGCCGGCCAACATCCGGGTCACCCCCGAGGGCCACGTCGTCATCCTCGACTTCGGGCTGGTGTCCGACGTCGCGGTCGACGATCGCGGCAAGGACGACAACATCGTCGGCACCGCGTCGTACATGGCGCCCGAGCAGGCGGCGTCGGAGCGGGTCGGGCCCGAGGCCGACTGGTACGCGGTGGGCGTGCTGCTGTACGAGGCGCTGATCGGGCGGCTGCCGTACGTCGGCTCGTGGCTGCAGGTCATCATGGACAAGCAGATGTTCCTGCCGCCGCGGCCGCGGGCGCGCACCCGCGCGATCCCGCGCGACCTCGACGCGCTGTGCATGGCGCTCTTGACGATCGATCCGCGGGCCCGGCCCAGCGGCCGCGAGGTGCTGGCCCGGCTCGGCGCCGGCGAGGCCGGCGAGATCGCGCTGTCGTCGTCGTCGTCGTCGCACCAGCCGCCGTTCGTCGGCCGCCGCCGCGAGCTCGAGCTGCTCGACGCCGCGTTCGAGGACGCCCAGGACGGCGCGCCGGTGGCGGTGCTGGTCGAGGGCGAGTCCGGCGTCGGCAAGAGCGCGCTGGTGCGGCGGTTCCTCGACGCGCTGGCCGCCACCGAGCGCGGCGTGATCGTGCTGGCCGGGCGCTGCTACGAGCGCGAGAGCGTGCCGTACAAGGCGTTCGACGGCGTCGTCGACGCGATCAGCCGCTACCTCTTGCGGCTCGACGACGCCGCCACCGAGGCGCTCTTGCCGCGCCAGGCCGGCCTGGTCGCGCAGGTGTTCCCGGTGCTGCGCCAGCTCAAGGCGTTCACGATGGCCGAGGCCACCGACGCCCGCCCCGACCCGCAGGGCCTGCGCGCCCAGCTGTTCGCGGCGATCCGCGAGCTGTTGACCCGGCTCAGCGCGCGCGGCCCGCTGGTGCTGGCGATCGACGACATGCAGTGGGCCGATCAAGACAGCCGCGCGCTCCTGGCCGAGGTGCTGCGCGCGCCCGACGCGCCGCCGCTGCTGCTGATCGCCACCGTCCGCCCCGAGGGCGCCGACACCGCAGCGACGATCGACCCCGGCCGCATCCGCCGGGTGCAGGTGGCGCCGCTCGAGGCCGACGAGGCCCAGGCGCTGGCCCGGCAGCTGCTGGCGCGCTCGACGGTCAGCCCCAGCCGCGCCGCCGACATCGCCCGCGAGGCCAACGGCCACCCGCTGTTCATCGACGAGCTGGTGCGGTTCGCGCGCTCGGGCGGCGCGCCCGGCGAGCACGCCACCGGGCTGCGGCTCGACGAGGCGCTGGTCACGCGGGTCGGCGCGCTGCCGCCCGACGCCCGCACGCTGATCGAGGTGGCGGCGGTGGCCGGCGGCCCGCTGCGCCAGACCTCGGCCGCGCGGGCCGCGTCGCTCGGGCCCGCCGAGTTCGCCGCGGCGCTGGCGATGCTGCGCGCCGAGCGGCTGATCCGCACCAGCGGCGTGCGCGGCGCCGACACCGTCGAGCCGTACCACGACCGCATCCGCGAGGCGGTCACCGACCGGCTCCCGACCGACACCCGGCGCGGCCACCAGCACGCGCTGGCGATCGCGCTCGAGGGCAGCGACTACCCGCCCGACCCCGAGGTGCTGGCCGGCCACTGGCTGGGCGCCGGCGAGACCGAGCGCGCCGCCACCTGGACGGTGCGCGCGGCCCAGGCGGCCGATCAGGCGCTGGCCTTCGATCGCGCGGTGCGCCTGTACCGCCACGCGCTCGAGCTGTTGCCGGCGCGCCACGGCGAGCGCCAGGCGCTGACCGTGCGGCTGGCCGACGCGCTGGTCAACGCCGGCCGCGGCAAGGACGGCGCCGAGGCCTACCTCGCGGCGGCCGCGGCGGCGTCGCCGTCGGAGATGCTCGACCTGCGGCGCAAGGCCGCCGAGCAGCTGCTCAAGGCCGGCCACGTCGACGAGGGCGTCGCCACCTTGCGCGACGTGCTCGATCAGGTCGGCATCGCGTACCCGACCACGCCGCGGCGCGCGCTGATCGCGTTCTTGCTCACGCGCACGCGCCTGCGCCTGCGCGGCATGAACTTCAAGGAGCGCGACGCCAGCCAGCTGTCGCCCGAGCGGCTGCGCCAGATCGACGCCTGCTGGGGCGCGGCCGGCGGCTTCGCGGTGGTCGACCCGCTGCTCGGCGCGGCGCTGCAGGGCCGCCACCTCGAGCTGGCGCTGGCCGCCGGCGAGCCGTACCGGGTGTCGCGGGCGCTGTCGCTCGAGGCCGGCTACCTGTACGCGCTGGCGCCGGGCCGCCGGCCGTTCGGCTCGCAGGTGCTGGCGCGGGCGCGCGAGATGGCCGAGCGCCTCGGCCACCCGCACGCGCTGGCGATGGCCACCGGCGCCGCCGGCATCGTCGCGCAGCACTCGGGCCGCTGGCGCGAGTCGCTCGAGCTGATGGACGCGGCCGACGCGATCTTCCGCGACGGCTGCCCCGGCACGCCGTGGGAGCGCGCGATGTGCGAGCTGTTCGCGGCGATCGATCTGTTCTACCTGGGCGACCTGCGCGCGCTCGGCGCCCGCGGGCTGCGCGCGGTGGTCGAGGCCGACGAGCGCGGCGATCTGTTCCAGGCCGACACGGTCCGGGTCCAGGGCCTGTCGGTCGCCGAGCTGGCCGACGATCGGCCCGACGACGTCGACGCGTCGCTGGCCGCGGCGATCCGCCGCTGGCCCAACGGCGGCTACATCCGCGACTGCGCCGGCCCGCTGCAGCTGGCGCGGGTGCGGCTGTACGCGCAGGACGGCGTCCGCGCGCGCACCGCCAGCCTCGAGCAGGCCGCCCGCGCCGAGGCCGCCGGCATGCTGCACAACCAGCACCAGCGGCTCGAGTCGTGGCACGTCCGCGGCGCGGCCGCGCTGGCCGCCGCGCTGGCCGAGTCGCAGCCGCGCGCGCTCCTGGCCGAGGCCACCCGCGCCGCCGGCAAGATCGACAAGGAGCGCATGGCCTGGTCGCAGCCGCTGGCGCTCTTGCTGCGCGCCGGCGTCGCCGGGGTCAAGGCCGAGGCCGAGCCCGCGATGGCCTTGCTCGAGCAGGCCATCGCCCAGCTCGACGCCAACCAGATGGCGCTCTACGCGGCGGCCGCCCGCCGCCGGCTCGGCCAGGTGCGCGGCGGCGCCGCCGGGGCCGAGCTGATCACCGAGGCCGAGGCCTGGATGGCGGCCCACGGCGTGCGCAACCCCGAGCGCATGTCGGCGATGCTGGTGCCCGGCTTCCGGGGCTGACGGCGAAGCTGACGGCCGTCACAGCGGCGGCGGCGGCGGGTTCTCCAGCTCGTGCTGCAGCGCCGCGCGCAGGCCGGGATCCATCAGCTCGCGGTAGATGCGCTCGATCGTCAGGCCGGCCAGCATCCAGATCGGCCAGATGTAGAACGACGTCATCTCCATGACGTTGCCGGCGTCGGTGTACATCCAGATCGCGTAGCCGGTGATGGCCTTGAGCGCGAGCCCGGTCCACCACTCGAAGAACATGATGATGAGGCCGTAGATCGGCGCGCGCAGCCACCACGGCCACTTGAACATGCCGCGCCGGAAGCACTGCTCGATCGTCAACGACGGCAGCGCATACACCGGGATCATCCACAACGACGACTGCCCGAACAGCACCTTCAGCGGCGTGTGCCACGGCCCGTCCAGGCCCAGCCGCGGATCGACCGACCACTGGAACTGGAAGAACAGCCGCAGGAGCGGCACCTCGCGGCCGGCGCGCGCGATGCTGTACAGCGCGACCTCGAGCGCGACGCCGAGCGTCGCGTACAGCATGAACCGGAACAGGATGAACAGGACCTGCAGCGAGCCGTCCCGTGGCTTGTCACCATGCGCGATGTAGCGCGGCTTCCCCATCGGCCGACGGTATCATCGACATTCCGGCCGCGTCCCGGCGCTGCGACGTGCCCTCCCAACCTATGCTCGCACGATGATGATCCGGACGATCGTGATGGTGTTGATGTGTTCGCTCGCTGCGTGCGGCAAGGCGAAGGAGCAGAGCGGCGGCGGCGGCGGTGGCGGCGGTGGCGGGCCCGCCAAGGTCGTGGCGAGCTGCGATCTGCGCGCCGTGCCGATGGCGTCGGTGCCGACCTGCCTCGAGTACGTCGGCAGCGCGTGGACCGCGAAGGAGGTCAAGGCGCGCTGCGGGTTGGAAGGTCAGGTCTTCCTCGAAGGCGCGTGTCCGACCGACGGCGTGGTCTTCGCGTGTGTCCAGGAGAAGGGCAAGCCGATGGAGGCCGTGAACCGCTACTACGACAAGAAGGAGAAGGCCGAGCAGACCTGCAAGGCCATCGGCGTCCCGCTCTGATCGCCGGCCGGATCAGCCCTTGCCGAACAGCCGCCGCCAGAAGCTGCGCTTCTTGGGCGGATCGCCCGCCGGGCCTGTCGCGCGGGGCGACGCCCCGTCGGCGGTCAGCACGCCGACGATCGCGCCGTCCTGGATCGCGAACACCGTCGGCGACAGCTGCCGCCCGCCCTCGTCGGCGTCGTAGATGCCCTGGGCCACCGCCATGAACCCGGCCAGCGCGGCCGGCGCGGCGACGCCCTGGGTCACCAAGAGCCGCGACTTCTCCGGCACCGCCGCCGCCAGCAGCTCGCACCCGAGCTCGGCGTGCAGCCGGCGCAGGAACGCCGCGTCGAGGATCTTCTCGGCCGCGAAGTAGCTGCCGTGGACCACGACGATCTCGGTGCCGCGGACGTCGAGCCGCTCGGTCTCGACCTCGAGCTCGGCCAGCGTGCGCAGGGCCTGGGCCCGCAAGGTCGGCAACGGCGGCACGTCGGCCTTGTCCTTGCCCAGCATCGCGAAGGTGTTCGGGCGATCGTGGCCGTAGACCATCAGCGGCACGCTGGCGCCGGCGGCCTCGAGGCCCGGCGCGATCGGCTCGGCGACCAGCGTGGCCGCCGGCTCCCAGCCGGCCGGCTTGAGCGTGAACAAGAGCGGCCCCTCATCGACCGTCGCGTCCTCGCCGCCGCGCAGCAGCAGCACCGGGCTGTCGATCGCGCCGAAGCGGAAGTACTTCTCGGCCTTGCCGACGACGTTGGCGCGCATGTCGTTGCCGACGGCGAGCTGGAACACGAACGGCACGACGCTGTGCTGCGCGAGGTCGCGCACCCACCGCCCGCCGAACCGCGCCCGCAGCACCTCGCCGGTGGCCGCCGCCAGCTCGACCAGCGCGGTGTAGTGCCCCAGCTCGTCGTCGTCGAGGGCCGGCGGCCGCGCCATCGCCTCCACCAGCTCGGTCAGCCCCCCCTCGTCTACCGCCAGCCCGCGCTCGGCCATCACCCGCCGGCCCATCGTCGCGAACGCCGCGTCGGCGAGGTCCGCCGGATCCTGCCGCGCCACCGCCGTCAGGTCGCGCGCCTGCCGCGCGCCCTCGAGCTCGGCGCCGCACGCCGCCGCCGCGGTCTCGAGCAGCGGGTGCACCGCCTCCACGCACGTGTAGCGCACCGTCGCCGTCGCGTACTCGCCGCTGCGCGGCACCAGCATCCGCGTCAGCGCGAAGATCATCGACAACCCCTGGTCCGCCCCGACCTCCGCCGGCGTCCGATGGTCGGTCTGCACCAGCAGCGTCGCGCCGCCGTCCGTCGGGCTGGTCGCGACGATGTCGATCTTGTGCAGCGAGCTGAACATGCCCCCCGGTTATCGCCCGCCGGCCGCGGGCGCACCAGCGGGACCAGCGCGCGTCGCTCGCGGTCGCTAGCTGTCGTCCGACCGCGCCCCGGCGACCCGGTCGATCGCCTCGATGTCGGCGAGGTCCTTCGCGCGACCCGACGCCAGCTTGTTGGCGCGCAGCGCGTCGCGGCCGAGGTACACGACTGGCAGGCCGTCGAGCGTGCCCGGCACGCGCGTCCGCCAGGCCTCGTCGAACTCGACACCCGAGATGCTCGTCAGCAGGTCGATCCGGTTCGGGGGACGCCCGAGCTGGACGATCTGCCCCGCCCGCAGCAGGTCGTCCACGGTGAGCCCGAGGTCAGGGAACCCGAAGGCCGCGAGGCAGCCGAGCACGCGCGCGGCGTTGTCGGGTGTCGCGGCGATCAGGAAGTCGATGTCGCCGGTGAACCGCGGGTGGCCATGGAACGCCACGGCGTGACCGCCCACGACGACGTACTCAACCCCGCGCGAGTTCAACAACTCGACAAACTCGCGCAAGTCCCTGTGAAGCTTCACCGACGGCCTCCTGATGCGCCGCGATCAAATCGAGCAGCACATCGACGCGCTCGTCGGGCGACAGCGACGCATAGTACGCCGCCTCCGCGGCCTCGGCCTCGTCGAACGAGCGGAAGCGCTTGATCTCGCGCTGCACCCCAGCAGCGTACCACGCCGCGCCCGCGCCCACGGCGTCCTCAGGCGGCCCCGCGCCGCGGCAGCGCCCGGCCCACCGCCGCGTGGGCCAGCACCACCGCCGGCTCGCGCTGCAGCAGCACGGCGTACTGCTGCTGGAACCGTTCGCCGTCGTCCGCCGGCACCAGCAGCCGCGCCACCTCGGCCGCCAGCTCGACCGCCGCGGCGGCCGTGGCCTCGGCGTCGTCGAGCCACTCGTCCATCGCCACGATCACCTGGGTCAGCGGCCTCAGCCAGGCCAGCGCGGGGTCGCTGGTCAGGCGCTCGAAGAACTGGTGCGCCGTCAGCCGGCCCTCGAGCCGCTCGACCTGGATGCGCGCGTCGTCGATCAGCGCCTTGTGCAGGTGCAAGACGTGGTGGCGGAGGTGCTCGAGCTCGGCGCGCTGCATGCCCCGTGGGTATCACCGCTGACGCGCGACGTGGACCTCGTGCGGATCAGCGCGCGCAGTAGGCGGGGAACGACGCCGGGAGCCCGGCGGCGGCGTAGGGCGACGGCGTCTGACCGAAGGGGTGGTCGGCGAAGAACTGGGCCACCGCGGGCGCGGCGTCGCGCGGGATCGTGTGGCCGTTGCCGTGGTCGCAGACGGCGGTGTAGTGGCCGGCGGCGGTCAACATCGAGCGGTAGGTCTCCGACGCCATCCGGAAGTCGGTGCTGAAGGCGTTGTCGCTGGCCCCGCCGTGGAAGATCAGCGCCGCGAACAGGTTGCCGGGATCGAGCGGCGGCGGCGTGAACTGGGCAGGGATGCCGCCGGAGAAGGTCACCACCGAGGCCACATACGACGAGCGGAACAGCGACATCGCCGTGGTCTGCAAGGCGCCCGCGCTCATGCCCATGACGTGGATCCGGCGGGTGTCGATCCGCCCCGCCTGCGCCAGGCACCCCACCACCTCGTCGGCCACCAGGAAGTCGTCCTGGCGCGTGCTCTGGTTGACGATCCACCACTCGAACTGGCCGGCGGCGTCGTCGGAGTACGGCGCGGCGATGAAGGTGCCGCTCGCGATCATGGCGGCCTTGGTCGCGCCGAGCGCGTAGTCGGCTTCCTCCACCGCGCTCCCGGTCGCGTGCCAGTAGAGGAGCAAGGGACCTGCCGCGCCGCCCTCGGTGAAGGCCAGCTTGACCTTGCGCGGCGGGACGCCGGCGGGTGCGAAGGTGACGTCGCCGTTCACCAGCGGCGGGCAGACGCCGGTCGGCTGCGGGATGAACGCCGCCGGGGCGCCGACGTCGGCGTCGACGTCGACGTCGCCGTCGCCGGGCTTGGCGCCGCCGTCGCACGCGGCGAGCGCGGAGATCAGGAGGATGGTCGCAACGTTGGAGCGCATGGCGGCGGACTGGACCACCGGCGACCCCGCCGGCCCATGACCGCAGCGGGCCAAACGCGTGACCGCGGTGCCCGGCCCGTCAGCGGCTCATCGCGGACGGCGGCCGTCCGTGCCAGCGCTTGTAGGCTCGGCTGAACGCGCTGGGCTCCGAGAACCCGAGCGCGATCGCCACCTCCTTGATCGCCGCGCCGCGTCCCAGCAACAGCGCGGCGTGTTGCCGCCGGACGTCGTCGATCACCACGCGCAGCGACGCGCCCTCGCGCTCGAGGTGCCGGCGCAGCGTGCGTGGGCTGACGCCGAGCCGGGCCGCGGCGCCGGCGAGCGTCGGCGGCGCGGCGAGGTCCTGCGCGATCACGCGCTGGAGGCGGGCGGTCAGATCGGTGGGCGGCGTCGCGAGCACGGCCACGCTGGGCTCCAAGGCCGCCGCCGTGATGGGATCGGCGCTGGCCAGCGCGCGCGTCAGCTCGCGGCGCGCGAAGCGCAGCTCGTCGACGCCGGCGGCGAACCGCGCGGGCACGCCGAAGACCTCCCGGTAGATCGCCGGGACCGGCGCTGGCGCCGGGTGCGCGAACCTGACCGCGCGCAGCGCGAAGCGGCCACCGGTCGCCGCGCGCGCCCGCAGCACCATCGACGCGAACGCGAACTCGGTCAGGATCGCGCCGCACGGGACCCCCGCGACCGGTCGTCGCCGCAGCGCCGCGAGCTCGCGGCGCTCGTCGACGTCGAGCGTGACCTGCGTGCGTCGGCTGACCGCGCCGTAGTACCTGACCGCGTGCGCCAGCGCGTCACCGAGCGTGCCGCTGAGCCACAGCAGGTGGCTGAGCAACCCGAGCGGCTGCGCCACCGCGGCCTGGGCCAGCGTCAGCCCGAACGCGCGGTCGCCGCGGCGCTCGGCCCGAACCTCGAGCAGCCGATCGACCTCGGCGCCCGCGACGAACGCGTCCGCCGGCGTCGCCCCATCGATCGCCAGCGCCGCGAGCAGCCCCGCGCCATCGGCCCCGATCTCATCGAGCCGCGCCGCCAGCGGGCGGAGCAACGCCACCGAAATATCGAGCGGCTGAGGCATCGCGGGACCGCGAGTATCGATCGCGGCCGCGGGGTGTCAACGCGCTAGCCGCGGCGGCGATGCACGCGCCGCCTGCGGCCACGCGGCCCCTGCGCGCCCGTCGTCCCCGCGGATCCAGTGCTACGGTCCGATCATGCGACGCCTTGCGACGGTTCTGCTGCTGGGCTTGCTCGCGCTCGCGGGCTGCAACAAGAAGAAGGACGCCGGTCCCGGCACGGGCACCGGCAGCGCCGTCGGGTCCGGGTCCGGATCGGCGCCCGTCGCCGCTGGACCGAAGTGCCCGCCGGGCAACCTGGTCGAGGCCGACGCGTGCACGCCGGTGATCACCGCCGACAAGATCGCGGCGATCGGTCAGCAACAGACGCGGCTCGACGAGCTGGCGAAGCTGCTCGACCAGGCCGAGGTCGTCGCGGCGCCGCTCGAGCTGCTCACGGCGATGCGTCAGCTCGACGAGTGGAAGGTGCTGGCGGCGACCGGGGGCGACAAGCTCAAGGCCGTCGACGAGGTCATCGTGGTCCTCGGTGACGCCGTCAAGCAGCTGCACACGCTCCAGAAGAGCCTGCAGGATGGCGCCGTCCGGCTCGGCAACCTCGAGGGCGAGCTCGACGCGCTCATGAAGGACACCGGCGCGGCGAAGCAGCTCGCGGACGTGCGCGCGCAGGTCACCAAGCAGGTGCACGAGGTGGTCGACGGCGTGAGCAAGGAGGTCGTCGCGACGCTGCAGCAGGTGGTCTTGCCGCTCGAGCAGGAGCTCGAGGACGTCTCCGACATCGTGATCGGCGCGTGCGCCATCGCGAAGATGCAGGGCGGCTCGGACACGCTGAAGGAGAGCTGCACCAAGGCCAAGGCGCAGTTCACCGCGGCGAACGCGTTCCTCAAGGACTTCAAGGACAAGCCGCAGGCGATGATCACCGAGCTGACGACGCAGCTCGAGGCGCAGCTCGGCACGCTGATCTCCGAGCAGGAGAAGCAGGCCATCGCCGCCGCGCAGCGAGCCGTGAACGACGCCCTCCGCCTGCCGACGCCGAACCCCGCCGCCGGCTCGGGCGCCGGCTCCGCGACGCCCTGACCCGACCGCCGCGGCCGCCGGCGGTATCCGGCGGCCGGATGCGATCGGCCCCGGTCGCCGGTATAGTCGCGCCGTGATCTGGCGAGCCGGCACGGGATTCCTCATCGACGGCCCCTTCCGCCTGATCGACGCCACCGGGACGATCAGCCGCCGGTTCGAGGACAGCGCCACCGAGGATGGCCTCGACGTCGACCTCACCACGTACGTCATCAGGGAGGGCCGCCTGATCGAGGTCACGACGATGGAGCGCATGGGCTGGGAGACCTTGCCCGCGGAGCGCGAGACGATCGTGCTCGACGGGCTGATGGAAGATCCGAGCGACGAGGCCGCGTGCTTCGTCGCGACCGCGCTCGGCGATCGCGCCGTGCTCGACGACGAGCAGCGCCTCCGCGATGAGCGCGCCGCGAAGACGCGCTGACCGTCTGAAGCCTGAAACCGGGTCACGCTGGGAGCGGGCCGC
Source organism: Myxococcales bacterium (assembly GCA_016707895.1). Taxonomy (GTDB): domain Bacteria; phylum Myxococcota_A; class Polyangia; order Haliangiales; family Haliangiaceae; genus UBA2376. The sequence goes on from JADJGV010000001.1 coordinate 440,500, forward strand.
ACGCCCCCGGGCCGTCCTGCGCCACGTCGAGCATCCGCACCAGCTTGCCGTCCGGATCGTACGTACACCGCAGCCCCTGATACGCCCGCGTGCCTCGCACCGCGTCCTGCGCCACCAGCCGCCCGCTCGCCGGGTCGTACGCCCACGTCTGCCCGACGCCGTTCCCCAGCGTCGCCGCCACCACCCGCCCGTGCGCGTCCAGCGCCACGTCCGCGACGATCGGCGTCGCCACCAGCGCCCCATCCGGCGTCGTCACCCGCACCTCCACCATCGCCCCGCCCCGCGCGTACACCGTCTGCCGCACCGTCCCATCGACCAGCTGCGTCCAGACCTCCCGCCCCAGCGCGTCGGTCCGCGCCGCCGTCGCCAGCACCTCGCTCTCCACCACCTCCGCCCCGCGCCAGTCCGCGTCCTCGTTGACCTTCCGCGATCCGATGGGCCGATCCGATGGGCTGCGACTCGGTCGCGGGGCTGGCGGCTGCGATCCCGCGATCCGATGGGCCCGCGATCCGATGGGCTGCGACTCGGTCGCGGGGCCGGGGCCCGCGATCCGATGGGCTGCGACTCGGTCGCGGGGCTGGCGGCTGCGATCCCGCGATCCGATGGGCTGCGACTCGGTCGCGGGGCTGGCGGCTGCGATCCCGCGATCCGATGGGGCCTGCGATCCGATGGGCTGCGACTCGGTCGCCGATCCGATGGGCTGCGACTCGGTCGCGGGGCGCGATCCGATGGGCTGCGACTCGGTCGCGGGGCTGGCGGCTGCGATCCGATGGGCTGCGACTCGGTCGCGGGGTCGCGGGCGACCGGGCGACTCGGTCGCGGGCGTCGCCGCCGTCCTGGGCACCGTCGTGGTTGACAATGCCGACGCGCCCGACAAGATCATGACGTGCGCGTGGAAGGCACCCCCAGCGACCGCCTGCAGGAGGCCCTCGACCTCTTTGACTTCGGCGTCGCGATGATGGCCGCCAGGCTGCGTCGCGAGCACCCCACGGAGTCCCCCGAGCGGCTCGCCCGGCGTCTCGACGCGTGGCTCACCCGTCAGCCCCACGAGCCGGCAGGCCTGCCGGATGCGCCAGGGGGCCAGGCGACGGCCCCACGCTCTCGATGAGCGCGCTGGCCACCGCGCTCCGCGCGTTCCTCGTCGCGAGGCCCAGCGACATCGACGTCGCGCTGGTCGGCGGCATTGCGGTCTCGACCCGCACCGAGCCGCGGTTCACCCGCGACCTCGACTTCGCGATCGCCGTCGCGGACGACGCCGCCGCCGAAGCCTACGTCTGGCGACTGCGGCAGGCTGGCTATCAGCTCACCGCGACGATCGAGCAAGTTGCCCGGGGCCGCCTCTCGACCGCACGCCTGCGGTTCGAAGGGCGCGGCCCCGTGCTCGACCTGCTGTTCGCGGCCTCCGGCATCGAGCCCGAGGTGGTCGCGGCCGCCGAACCCATCGAGATCGGCGACGGCGTCGTCGCGCCGGTCGCCCGGGTCGGGCACCTGATCGCCATGAAACTCGTCTCGCTCGACGACGCCCGCCGACCACGCGACCGCGACGACCTGACCAAGCTGGCGGCGGTCGCTTCTCCCGACGAATGGGCCCGCGCCGCGGCGAGCGTCGACCTCATCGACGCGCGCGGCTTCGCCCGCGGCCGTGACCTCCGCGCCGCCCTGGCCTCTTGGCGCGACAGCCCTGGCGTCGCCGAGTAGCCCGGCCGACGCGCCCGCCTCCGCACAAACGACGCAACCGCCGCACGGCCTGGTCGATAGCTCCGCCAGGCGCCCGCGGTGGGCGTCGACCGAGCGGGAGTGGCAGATGGCGCATCGACAGCGGTTCTACGTGGCGAACATGCTCTACGAGGTGACGATCCGGACGCTCGGCGGCCACTTCTGGCTGCGCCCCGATCCAGCCTGCCGCGCGATCGTCGACGGCGTCTTCGGCAAGGCCCTCGCGCTCTACCAGGCCGTGCGCCTCTACGCCTACGACGCCCAATCAAACCACCTCCACTACCTCTGCTCGGCCGACGACGATCCCGATCAGCTCCCGCTCTTCATCGACTACGTCCACGGCAACATCGCCCGCCAGCTCAACGACCTCCGCGATCGCGAGGGCGTCTTCTGGAGCCGCCGCGGCAGCGTCATCGCGGTCCTCGACGGCGACGCCCAGATCGATCGCCTCCGCTACATCCTCGCCCAGGGCCCGAAGTCCAACCTGGTCGTCTCCCCGCGCGACTGGCCCGGCGCCTGCTCGACGCCCGCGCTGCTCAGCGACATGACCATCCCCGCCGTCTACCGCTCGCTCGACGCGCGCCGCCGCAACGCCCGCCGCCCCAACCCGCGGCCCGACGCCGAGCTCGCGCACGACGTCGCCATCACGCTCACCCCGCTGCCGGTCTGGGCCGACCTCACCCCGGACGCCCTCCGCGCCAAGCACGCGGCGCTCGTCGCCGAGATCGAGGCCGAGCACACCGGCGCCTCCGTCCTCGGCGCAGCCCACCTGATCGCCGAGGATCCCGACGCGACGCCCGCCAACAAGCTCGAGCCCTCACCCGCACCCGCCTGCCACGCCTTCTGCGCCCGCGTCCGCGACCGCTTCCTCGCCGCCTATGCCACCTTCCGCGACCGCTACAAGCGCGCCTCCGCGCGCCTCCGCGCGCTGGCCACCGGCGACACCGCGGAGATCGCCGCCGTGATCGCCGCCAACTACCCGCCCGCCGCGCTCGTCCGCCCGCGCTGGTACATCGCCGCCCCCGCCGACCTCGCCGCCACCTGGCTCCGCGGTGTCGACGACGCCGACCGCGCCATCGCGTGACGTCCCGTCCGCACGCCCTGCGCTGACGCGCCACCCTCCACGCCCCCACGGCTCGCTGCCCGGCCCGCCAGGCCCTCCTCCCTGGCCGGTCGGGCGGCCGCGCTTTCGGGAGGCGACGGAGGGCCAATTCCGCGTCACCCCGCACGCGCGATCCGATGGGTTGCGACTCGGTCCCTTGGTCTTCGTCTTGGTCTTCGTCCAGCTCGGCCGCGATCCGATGGGTTGCGACTCGGTCTCCGCGAGATGACCGTCCATTTCACGTCGACGAACTCGAGCAACGTCATCGCAGACTCCTCCTGGGCGGGCGGTCCCAAGCGAGCGCTAGTCGCTATTACACCATGTTAGAACCGCGGACAAGGGCGGACCACGCTCCTCGTTGGGATCTATCACAACGAAGACCCACGCTTCCCACGAAGCCCCCATGCGCGCGCGATCGACAACGATCGTCTCGTGCCGACCTCGCATGAGGATCCGATCGAGCTGATCAGCGACATCCGCATCGATTCCTTCGGCGCCCGTGGCGATACGCATGTCGATTATCGCTTCTGAGTCCTCTGCCGTGAGTCCCGACGGCAGCAACACACCCGTAATCTCCTTCTGTTCACAAACAACGCCCCCAACCTGAGTCGTATAGACAAGCCCCCGCTCCGTCGGCACGAGCAGGCTTGCATAGTAGAGATCCGTCAGATCGACGTACAGCCGCACATCGACCGTAGTCCACTGAAGAACACAGTCACACGCTGGCGCAGCCGGCGCAGGCGGCACCCACATAATCGCGCAGGGGAGTTCGCGCGTCGACGTGATCGGCAACCGATCGGCCGGCCCCCGCCCCTCGAAAGCAAACACTTCCGAGCGTGGAAGCGCCATTACCGCGGGGATCCAGCCTGGGCGCATCTCCGCCACGCGCGTGCGATCGACCCTCAATCCTTGTCGACAGGCGGCAAGGAGTGCGTCAATATCGTTCACTGCCGCGACGCCTGCCGCCGCCATGAGTTGACGACCAATGTCGACCGGCGCTTCGAGTGGGATTCCGGCGCCTTCGAGTGGCGGATGCGTTTGACACCCCCCCGGTGGAACACAAATACCGGTCTGGATCGGGACAAAGACGATCGGCCAATCGTAGGCGTGTACTTGCAGCGGGCGTGGCAACAATGGCAACCTCCGGTGACTATATGCCGAGATATCGCGGGGGCGGAGCAATCATCTGGACCCAGAGAAACACCCCTTGCTTGGCAGCGGCACCGACGAACTTCTGATCAGCCGTAACCGTTGGAATACCGAGCTGATCGCCAGTCCCAAATATTATCCTATCATTCTGACCGAGCTTCTTCTGCAATGACCTTGATCCAACATTGAGTGCCATGACACGGGCGGAGGGGGAATCCGGGATTGTACGAACCGACATAAGGAAGAGTGCGATGACGAGCCGCTCGTTTGGTCCCGCAGCATTGTACGGTCCAGTGAAGAACTCACCAAGTGCAGTCTGTGTCACGAGCGGTTCCTTCGTGACAAGAAACGCATTCATGGCGAGTAGTTGCCATGGTCGCTTCAACGAAGTGGTCGCGATGATCGCGCCCGTGTCGAGGTTGACCGCTTGGCGCGGCGGCGGGTTTGGCGAAGTCGGCGATGGCTGAGGTGCACTCGCTGGGCCGGGGCTCGGGCTTGGTTGCGTTGCGGTCGGCAATGATGGCACGGGCGCCGGCGGAATTGGTGCCGGCACGTGCTGCCCTTGCGGTCGTGCGTCCGCCTCTGGCACGCTGGCAGGCGTTGGCCGTTCGCCGGGTGCAGGGTCCAAGGGCGAGTACGGCACCCAGCGGTAGGGAACACGTATGGGCTGGGTGCGAGATGGCAACGGGTGGGAATCGGCCCCGGGCTCGAGGCTGGGCGCCGGATCGCCGCCCCGAACTGGGATGCCGGGGCTGACGGGCTCCGACGGCTTACCGCGCTGCTGGCAGAGCACCGGCGCACCGAGGCAATCGCGAGGCCCTCCGTAAGGCGTCCCGAACTGCCCGATTGAGTTGCCACGCGTGAAGCTGACATACCCCACGCCGCCAATCGCCACGCCAGGCGCGATGGCAACGCCAACAACGCCCGTAGAAACGAGGACTTCACCAATCGTCGATGCACCAGCTACGGCCGCCGGACCGGCCACAGGAGACACCGACGGGACGCTCGGGACGGGGGCCGGTGCTGGCGCGGGAGTTCCCACTGGAGAAGGTGGCAGCGCGACAGGAGCCGGGACCAACGGCTCTACCGGAATGTGCCCCACAAGGCCGAGCCCGATCGGCGCCGGCGCTGTCTGCGGTGTGGCTTGGGCGCTTTGGCCTTCGTCGTTTCGCGGCGCGATGCCCCCGGAACGCCCCCCTCCGAATGGATCGAATGGTGCAGCATCCGCCGTCGCCTTGTCGTCTGTCGCGCCGAAGTCGTAGCCACGGGGATCGACCAACGACTCAGGCGCGGTCGATGGCGCGACAGGCGACGAACCCCGCGTGTCGCGCGAGGGCTTCGTGCTGGACGGTCGCCACGTCTGCCAGTCATTCCATCTCCATGCCGGAGTCGCCGCTTGGGATTCATCGGCCGCCTGCTCGCCCACGCCAACGACCATTGGTCGTGGGCGGCATTCCTCATCTGCGGCACGCTTCCGCTCCGTCCCCTCCGGGTCGACATACCCGACCGGGTCGCCACCCACGAACGCGTACAGATTCAGCCCGTCCTTCGGGCCGATCGGATCCGGGCTCAGCCACCGGCCCAGCCAGGGGGCGTAGTACCGCTGCGGGTACGCGTCCAGGCCGGTCGCGCGATCGCGCTCCTTGCCGGCGTAGCGGACATCCCGCCGCGCGACTTCCCGGACATCGTCGCCGGCAATGAACGCGCTGCCTCCGTGCGGCAGGTACTCCTCGTAGCTGATCAGCTGGCCGGCCTCGTCGAGCTCGACCGCGGTCGAGCCTTGCGGCGTGGTCAGGTGGTAGCGCACGCGGGCCGGGCCGATGGCGTCGACTTCGTTCGCCAGCGTGTCGACGACGTGGCGGTCGATCACCGCGACCCGCCGGTCGCCATCCCCGACGTGCGTCGTCCAGCGCTCGAGCACCAGCGTACCGTTGCGCGCCACCCGCACGCGCTCCTGGCCGCCGCCGCAGTAGACGACCTCACGCGTCTCGACGACCGGCTCCGCCCCGCCGACGACCAGCCGCGTCGCGACCTTCCGCACCCGCACGCGGTCGGCGCCGTACGCGTACCGCTCGCCGTCGTCGACCGGCCCGCCAGCGCGCACCACCGTCGTCGCGTGCGTCAGGCACCCGCGCCAGCTCCAGCCCATCGCGCGCAGGTGCCACAGCTCGCGCAGGTTCCCGCCCGCGTCGAACATCGCCGCCGGGTTCACCACCGACACACCATTGCCATCCACCGCCGCCGTCGCCCGGTTCGATCCCGCCGCGACCCAGTAGTCGGTCGCCCAGCTCGCCGTCGCGCCGGCGTGCTGCACGCGCGTGAGATTCCCCCCTGCGTCGTACGTGAACTGCTGCGTGTACCGCTCGAGCGCCGCGCCGTTGTTCAGCGACAGGTGCCGCGCGCCGTGCACGCACCCCGCCGTCGTCGGCCCGTCGTGCGGCAGCAGCGCCTGGTGCACCCGGCCCGTCGCCGCCACCAGCCGCCCGTGCGCGTCGTACCCGAAGTCGCGCCGCGCGCTCACCGCGCCTGGCACCAGCGCCCCCGGCCCGTCCTGCGCCGCGTCGAGCATCCGCACCAGCTTGCCGTCCGGATCGTACGTGCACCGCAGCCCCTGGTACGCCCGCGTGCCTCGCACCGCGTCCTGCGCCACCAGCCGCCCGCTCGCCGGGTCGTACGCCCACGTCTGCCCGACGCCGTTGCCCAAGGTCGCCGCCACCACCCGGCCGTGCGCGTCCCGCGCCACGTCCGCGACGATCGGCGTCGCCACCAGCGCCCCATCCGGCGTCGTCACCCGCACCTCCACCATCGCCTCGCCCCGCGCGTACACCGTCGCTCGCGCCGTCCCGTCGACCAGCTGCGTCCACACCTCGCGCCCCAGCGCGTCGGTCCGCGCCGCCGTCGCCAGCACCTCGCTCTCCACCGCCTCCGCCCCGCGCCAGTCCGCGTCCTCGTTGACCTTCCCCCGCAGCTGCCGCCCCTGCGCCCGCACCGCGCCCAGCGGATCGTACGCCGTCACCGCCACCACGCCGGCGCCGTCCTTCACCTCGACCAGCCGCCCCACCGTGTTCGCCGCCACCGCCGCCGCACGGTCGGCCGCCTGGTCGCCATATATATACGTCTCGACCATCGCGTCCATCGCCGCCGCGCCGTCGCCGCCGGTCACCGACACCGTCGTCGGGCGGTCGGCCACGTCGAACCCGCGCGTCACCGCGAACCCGCGCCCGTCCCACGTCCACACCGGCCGGTCGTACGCGTCCGCCACCGCCCACGTCGGCCCCGCGTCCACGCTCCCCTGCGCCACCACCCGCCCACGCAGGTCGCGCACGTACGTGAACGCCGTGAGCCCGCGCGCGTCGATCACCGCGCTGGCCTGCCCCGTCGCGTCCAGCACCTGCCGCGTCCATGCGTCCGCCGCGCTCGCGTCGCCCACCGCCCGCGTCGCGCACACCACGCCCCGCGCGTCGACGTGCGTCACCGTCGGCGTCCCCGCGTGCCCGGCCGCGTGCTCGTAGGCCACCCGCTCCGCATCATCCACCGGCCGCCCTTCCCGCACCACCCGGTACGTCGAATCCAGCACGTTGTCCCCTGGCGTCGCCGCCGTCGTCGCCCACGCCGCGGGCGCCGTCGTCGCGTGCGTCCCGTTCGGCAGATCGACCCGCACCGTCCGCCCCACCGCGTCGTACGTCGTCACCGTCGACACCCCGAACCGCGCCAGCACCGCGTCCCCCTCGTACGCCGCTCTCGGCGAGAAGTACGGCTCGTACACCCGCCCCGGCTGCCCCCGGCTGTCCCTTCGCGTTCTTGGGGGCCTTGGGGACGGCGCCGGGGACGCGACTCGTTGATGCGATCCTAACTCTGTTCGGTGCCCTCCGAGCGATCCCCCATGGAATCCCCGACGACGGGACCTGGAGCATCGGGAATCGGCAATTCCCCAACTGACACAAGCCACGCATCCACGCACTCCACGCAGTCACCCGTCATACCTGGAAGACTGTCTGGGTTGTCGTAACCGTAGTATTTCCGGTTCTCCTGTTCGACCCTGTCGGCAAGTACCGCCGCGAACTCAGATCGGCATGCACCACAGAGCAACCAGGGAATTACGTCTCGACCGGGAATCTGGAACACCTCAACGTGAGACCGAGCCCGAAATGCTGACATCACATGACGGCAGCCGTAGACAACAGGCTGCCCTTGATGAATAGGACATATCATGATTCCCATATTTCGCTCTCCATTTCAGGGCATCGGAATGCCAAAAAGTCCACGAACAAACTCCTGCGCCTTTGCAGGACTTACTGGAGCATCGCCACCGCCCGCCGCGATCACTTCACAGATGGGCACGCCACAGTGATTAATTCGACTTCCCGAGAACGACATCGGACCACGATCGCCTCTTGCGATTTGGCGCCACTGCCGCTTCGTCGCCGCGTCGACATCGCCAAGATTCACCGTCATCGAGGCCGTGGGCTTGGGCAGATCCCCATTCAAGACTTTCATGACTCGAGTCTGCCCCGTAGCAGGGTCCTCCACCAGGTGCGTCTCAATGGCGCCGTCGACGTTGACCTTCACAGAGAAGTGAACACGCCCCCTTCGCCCACCGTAGTAGTACACCGTGGCTGTACCCGAGCTCCTCGCTCCGACGGCCGCGCCGCTAGGCTCGGCTGTGCCGACCGGCGCTGGCGACTCCCCTGCCACGCCGACAAAGCCGTGGTCGCCGTATCGCGCGCGAGCCGCATCCTGAAACCTCTGCGCCTTCTCGCGAAATGCCTCCCAGCCCGATGCGCGATCCGGATCTGCGCCCGAACTGTCTGCACTCACTGTTGCATCGAACTCCGCCGCTGCCTTGACCTCCGCATTGGCCATCGCACGTCCGACGCGCATGCTGCCCCGTGCACCAGCGGTCGCAAGCCCCGCTCCAAGCGCACTGAATCCAGCGTCGATATAGTTTCCCGCGCGATACTGGTCGTAGGCGTTCACGCCACTCGCCGCCGCACCAAGAACTGTGAGCGCGCTCTCCATGTACGCCTGAGCGGCGATCCTCGGAGCACCCAGCATGAGCCCGGCGCCGCTGGAGAAGCCCCGCAGCGACCCGGTCACCTTTGCGACTTCCATCCGGTAGTAGTAGTCGGCGACCATCTCAGGGTCCGCCTGCCAGCGCATGGACCCGCCAAACATGTCCTCGAAGACCGCCGTCGAAGACGGCTCGTACCGCACCCGCTCGCCGCTGGCGGGCCAGGTCATCTCGACGTCGCGCTTGACCTGTCCCGACGGATCACGAAGGATGTGGTAGGTGTCGCCGTTTGCGGTGATCGAGACTTCTGACATGCCAAGGCTCGGCCATAGCTGGACCTTCTGCACAGCGCCGCCGTCGAGCTCCGTCTGAAAGGTCAGCCCACCGGTCAAGAGCTTGAGCGCACTTCCGAAGATCCCACCCGTCGCTGAGCCGCCATCGAGATAGGTGATGTTGTCGAGAGTGTCGCCGTCCTGCAGCTGCCACGCGCCTGTCCCGTCTGGCATGCGCACGACGAACTTCTCTCGCTTGGCATTCCATAGCCAGACCGAACCATCAGGGGCGCTGTTCGACTCGGACTCCAGGTTCGTTGATGTCCGCCATGGGTCTCCGTAGAGGTCGTCGTAATCCTCCCAGAATTGATTCCAGTCAGCATTGGACTGCTCGATGAGCCCGGCCGCTCGGTCCGCACGCTTGGAACCCGCGTCTGACGTCGTCGCAGCGCCGCCCGAGGCACTCTGCGCAGGGGGAGGCTGGGAGAAGTCCGGCTTCCAGTCAGCCGTCGCTTGGGGCTGCTCTGCGTACTCCGCTGGGGCGGTCGCCAGCGGCAGCTCACCTCGCTTGCGCTTCTCCGTCCCCTCCGGGTCGACATACCCGACCGGGTCGCCACCGACGAATGCGTACAGATTCAACCCGTCCTTCGGGCCGATCGGATCGGGGCTCAGCCACCGGCCCAGCCAGGGCGCGTAGTAGCGCTGCGGGTACGCGTCCAGGCCGGTCGCGCGGTCGCGCTCCTTGCCGGCGTAGCGGACGTCGCGCCGCGCGACCTCGCGGACATCATCGCCGGCGATGAACGCGCTGCCGCCGTGCGGCAGGTACTCCTCGTACGAGATCAGCTGCCCGGCCTCGTCGAGCTCGACCGCGGTCGAGCCTTGCGGCGTGGTCAGGTGGTAGCGCACGCGGGCCGGGCCGATGGCGTCGACTTCATTGGCCAGCGTGTCGACGACGTGCCGGTCGATCACCGCGACCCGGCGGTCGCCGTCGCTGACATGCGTGGTCCAGCGCTCGAGCACCAGCGTGCCGTTGCGCCGCACTCGCACGCGCTCCTGGCCGCCGCCGCAGTAGACCACCTCACGCGTCTCGACGACCGGCTCCGCCCCGCCGACGACCAGCCGCGTCGCCACCTTGCGCACGCGCACGCGGTCCGCGCCGTACGCGTACCGCTCGCCGTCGTCGACCGGCCCGCCAGCGCGCGCCACCGTCGTCGCGTGCGTCAGGCACCCGCGCCAGCTCCAGCCCAGCGCGCGCAGGTGCCACAGCTCGCGCAGGTTGCCGCCGGCGTCGAACATCGCCGCCGGGTTCACCACCGGCACGCCATTGCCGTCCTCCGCCGCCGTCGCCCGGTTCGAGCTCGCCGCGACCCAGAAGTCGGTCGCCCAGCTCGCCGTCGCGCCGGCGTGCTGCACGCGCGTGAGATTCCCCCCCGCGTCGTACGTGAACTGCTGCGTGTACCGCTCGAGCGCCGCGCCGTTGTTCAGCGACAGGTGCCGCGCGCCGTGCACGCACCCCGCCGTCGTCGGGCCATCGTGCGGCAGCAGCGCCTGGTGCACCCGGCCCGTCGCCGCCACCAGCCGCCCGTGCGCGTCGTACCCGAAGTCGCGCCGCGCGCTCACCGCGCCCGGCACCAGCGCCCCCGGCCCGTCCTGCGCCACGTCGAGCATCCGCACCAGCTTGCCGTCCGGATCGTACGTGCACCGCAGCCCCTGGTACGCCCGCGTCCCCTGCACCGCGTCCTGCGCCACCAGCCGCCCGCTCGCCGGGTCGTACGCCCACGTCTGCCCGACGCCGTTGCCCAAGGTCGTCGCCACCACCCGCCCGTGCGCGTCCCGCGCCACGTCCGCGACGATCGGCGTCGCCACCTGCGCCCCGTCCGGCGTCGTCACCCGCACCGCCACCAGCGCCCCGCCCCGCGCGTACACCGTCGCCCGCACCGTCCCGTCGACCAGCTGCGTCCAGACCTCCCGCCCCAGCGCGTCGGTCCGCGCCGCCGTCGCCAGCACCTCGCTCTCCACCGCCTCCGCCCCGCGCCAGTCCGGCGCCTCGTCGACCGCCACGCGCAGTCGCCGCCCCTGCGCCCGCACCGCGCCCAGCGGATCGTACGAGCTCACGCTCACCACGCCCGCGCCGTCCTTCACCTCCACCAGCCGTCCCACCGTGTTCGCCGCCACCGCTGCCGCACGGTCGGCCGCGCCGTCACCGTATAGATACGTCTCGACCATCGCGTCCATCGCCGTCGCGCCGTCGCCGCCGGTCACCGACACCGACGTCGGCCGGTCGGCCACGTCGAACCCGCGCGTCACCGCGAACCCGCGCCCGTCCCACGTCCACACCGGCCGGTCGTACGCGTCCGCCACCGCCCACGTCGGCCCCGCGTCCACGCTCCCCTGCGCCACCACCCGCCCACGCAGGTCGCGCACGTACGTGAACGCCGTGAGCCCGCGCGCGTCGATCACCGCGCTGGCCTGCCCCGTCGCGTCCAGCACCGCCGCGTCCATGCGTCCGCCGCGCTCGCGTCGCCCACCGCCCGCGTCGCGCACACCACGCCCGCGCGTCGACGTGCGTCACCGTCGGCGTCCCCCGCGTGCCCGGCCGCGTGCTCGTAGGCCACCCGCTCCGCATCATCCACCGGCCGCCCTTCCCGCACCACCCGGTACGTCGAATCCAGCACGTTGTCCCCTGGCGTCGCCGCCGTCGTCGCCCACGCCGCGGGCGCCGTCGTCGCGTGCGTCCCGTTCGGCAGATCGACCCGCACCGTCCGCCCCACCGCGTCGTACGTCGTCACCGTCGACACCCCGAACCGCGCCAGCACCGCGTCCCCCTCGTACGCCGCTCTCGGCGAGAAGTACGGCTCGTACACCCGCCCCGGCTGCCCCTTCGCGTCGTAGACCACGTGCCCCGACACCCGCCACCGCTCGGCCGCTGGCGCCAGCACCGGCCGGCCGCCCGCGTCGACGATCACCTGCCCGCTCGCGTCGCGCTGGATCGCCGGCCCCGCCTCGACCTGCACCTTCTCTTGCAGCACGCGCCCGAAGCCGTCGAGGTAGCGCACGCGCACCTCCAGCGGTCCGCTCGCCGCGCCGCCGCCCGCGCCGTCATCGACCAGCGCGCTGCGCGCCACCGTCACCTCGGCGACCGGCGTCGCGTCCCGCGCCCACGCGCGGTCATCGATGAACGTCGCGGTCGCCGCGTCCGCCAGATAGCGGGCCGGATCCGCCAGCACCGACGCGACCGTCGCCGCCCCCGCTGTCCAGCCGATCGCCGTGCCCGTCTTCCACGGCTGCGCGCCGACATGGCCTTCGACGCCGCTCGCGACCACGCGGCCGAAGCCATCGTGCACCGCGCTGGTCGTCGTGCCGTTGGGATCGATCGTCCGCGCCGGCGCCATCACGCGGTAGTCGATGATCGACGTGGTCGATAGCCCGAGCGCGTCGATCTGCGCGGTCACCACGAGCTGATCGTCGTCGTAGACCTGCTGCGCCGTCGCGCCGTCGCCGCGGACCGTGCGCGTCACCAGCCCGAACGGGCCGCTGACCTCTTGCACCGGGCCGCGCTGCCACCAGTGGCCGTCGGCCAGCACGTACCCCAGCGCCGCGACGCCGGCCGCGTCGATGCGCGGCGCGAGCGCCGCCACCAGCCCGGGCGTCAGGCACGCCACCTCGGCGTGATGGACGCGCGGCGCCTTGGGCACCACGCCGAACGGCGCCTCGGCCGCGCGCGCCGCATCCCAGTAATAGGTGCGCTGCCAGGTCAGCCGCCGCGCCGCCGGTGCCGCCGCCGCCGGATCGAGCGCCTCCTCGAACGGCGCCGGGCTGGCCAGGGCCGCAAGCACCGCCGGGGCGGTCAGCACCTCGACGCCGAGGCGACCGCCGACCAGCGTCGCGCCGACCAGCTCGAGCTGCGTCGTCGCGAGCTCGGCGCCCAGCAAGAACTGCGTGTCGACGTCGACGTCGGCGCGGGCCGTGTCGGTGACCGACACCCAGGTCCGCGCCTGGGCCGGATCGTCGACCGCGCCGCGCCGCGCGCACGCCACCTGCGCGGTGCGCGTCGGCGCGCCCCAGGCGTCGTGCGCCAGCACCAGCTCCTCGGTCACGCGCGGATCGCCGCCCTGCCCCTCGTACGTCGCGACGCGGCGCACCCGCGGCACCACGCCGAACACCGGCCGCTGCGCGCCGCGCCGCGGCTGCGACAGCACGAGCTGGTAGCTCGCCTGCTCGACGTCGAACGGATGGGCGACCGGCGCCTCGGCGGGGTCGACCGCCCAGCGCTCGCGCCGCACCACCGAGCCCGCGAGCAGCCGCAGCGCCGCCGCCGCATCGGCCGGCAGGTGCGCGCCCGGCGCCTCGACGTGGGGAGCGATCGGCGGCAGCAGCGGGTCGCCGTCGTACGGCTCGAACGGCCGGTGGTGGTTCCACATCGCGGTGCCGAGGTGAAACCAGGTCCGCGTCAACAGCGGCGGCGCGAACGCCGGCTCGTCCGAGGCGCCGGGCAGCCCGCCGTCACCGAGCCCGCCGCCGCCGATGCGCGGCAACACCTGCGGCACATCGAGCGTCTCGACCCGGCCGAAGCCGCGGAACGCGCCGCCCGCACCGTCGAAGTAGCCGTCGCGGTACCGGTAGCGCGTGGTCACCGACGTGCCACCGATCAGATCGTACTCGACCCGCGCGTCGACCACCGGCCGGTGCGCCGGCAGCCGCGTCTCCCACGGCACGCCAGCAGCCGCGTCGCGCAGGTAGTGGGTCGCCGAGTTGCCCCACGCCAGCTCTGTGCGCCGACCGCAGCCATCGTCGATCGCGATCAGCATGCCGGGCGGCGTCGGCGGCACCAGCGGCAGGTACGACAGCGCGTGGCCGCGGGTCGGCGAGGTCGCCGACCACAGGAGCGACGGCCGCCCGTCGCCGGCCAGGTCGGCGATGGCCGCGCTGCGCCCGTCGAACGCGGGCAGCGCGCCGATCTCGCGGCGCGCGCCGAGCTGGCGCCCGCCGAGGTTGGGGAAGTGCCACAGCCGGCCGTCGTCGAGGTACAGCACGTCGGCGGTGCCGCTGCCGTCGAGGTCGACCAGCCGCACCCGCGCGCTGTCGAACCCGGTCGCCGTCGGGATCGTCGGCGCCCCGCCCATCACCACGCGCTCGCCGAACCGCCCGTTGCCGAGCGACGGCCAGTACTCGACCGTGCCGCGGCGCACGCGCACCAGATCGGCCAGGCCGTCGCCGGTCATGTCGGCGAAGAACAGATCGAGCTGCGGGTTGGGCCCGCAGCCGGGCGCGGCCTCGGCGCCGCTCGGCAGCGGCACCACGACCGGCTCGCCGAACTCGCGCTCGACCTCGTCGAGCGGCCCGGTCTTCGACGGGAACCACACCAGCGCGTCGCCGCGCGCGATGACCGCGTCGGCGCGGCCGTCGCCGTTCAGGTCGACCCAGAACGTGCGCCCGACCGTGCCCTCGACCTTGGGCCACGCCGCGAACGGCCGGAAGCCGGCCCAGCGCATCGAGCGACGTCACCGCTGCGGCCATGGGCAGGGCAGAGGCTCTTCGCCACGATCAGATCGGCGCGGGGCGCAGCTTCAGCTCGAACTTCGGATTGCCGCGGACGCAGCGGACGCCGAGGCGGGTCGGGTCGGGGGGTGCCTGGTAGTCGTCGTACTCGGTCCCGGGCACGCCCAGCTCCAACCAGAGTTCGGATGGATCGCGGCCCATGCGGTCCCAGTGCCCTCCCTTGTAGGCCGGGCGCCCCTCGTAGGCCCCATCGACCCACTCCTCGACATTGCCGGAGAGATCCTCGACACCGGTCGCGCTGGCGTAGTCCGGGTGCGGGCCGATCGGGTGGGGGCCCTGACGTGCCTCGCAGACCGAGTTGTATCCGTACTTGCACAACGCGGCCGGCGTCTGATCGTCGCCCCACGGGTAACGCCGGAAGTTGCACGTGGTGCCGTCCCGGTCGTCCCGAACTTCAAGAGGATCCGTGCAAGGCGACGGCCCACGCGCCGCGGCCTGCCACTCTTCAGGCGTCGCCAGTCTACGACCTGTCGCCTTGCAGAACGCCTGCGCGTCCGCGAACGACAGCTCGAGCGGGGTGTCATCGGGCTGACCATCCAGAAACGCCTTCGGCGAGCATCCCTTGCACTTGCGGTAATCGCCCACCGAACTCTCCCGCTTGCTCACCCAGAGTGGCTCCGCCAAGACGAGCAGGGCGGGGTCCTTGTTCATGATGCCCTCGTGCGCGCGAAGCTCGTACTTCACCGCGTACCGTGCGGGCGGTAGCCGCACCTCCGGCCCGAACTCGCCGGCCATCTCACAGTAGCCTTGTGCGTTGCAGTCTCCAGGACACGACGCCGCGTCGTTGCTGCACGTGCCCGGCGCTGGCACTGCATCGCGATGTGCCGGTGCCTTGTCCTTGCGTGCGGATCCCGTGCAGCCGGCCCAAGCGAGCATCAAGGTGACGGTGCCGACCGCGGCGACGATCTTCATGGGCCACCCGCACGAAGCACCTCGAGCCGCTTCATCTCCTCGTCGAACAAGTGCTGCGCCTTGCCGACATCGATATCGAGGCCGAGTTCTCTCAGAAGTTCGAGCCAACTCTTCTCGTCCGCAGTGAACTTCGTCATCAGATGCTTGAGCGCCTCCTCGAGCTGCGACACCGCGGCGTGCAGGTGCATGGCGAAGGTCTTGTACGCCAGCGTCGCGTGCTTCTCAACGGCCGCTGACATCCCGCTCACCTGCGCCAGCCGCTTGAACGCCTCAACGTCCTCGATGATGCCCTGCTTCTCTAGAACGCTGCGCGCCGTCTTCCCGAGCGCGACCTCGAGGTCGCGCGCCAGGAGCGTCCGCAGGCGGAACAGGATCCGGACCAGTCGGCTGAGACTGAACCCGACCGACTCTTCCGCGGTCTGAAACACCTGCAGGCGGGCCATGTTCTCGCGTTCCAGCCGCTGGTCATCCACCGCATCCAAGAACGTCTCGATGGTCTCCTCCGTCTGCACCATGCCGAAGACGCCCTTCGCCCGCATGTCCTCGTACAGCGTGACGTAGCGCCGCAGCAACAGCCGCAAGATCGGACCGACGGTGCCGATCTTCAGGTTGCGCTGGATGCTCGACCCGACCAGCGGCGTGCTCGTCAGCTTGTGCCACTTCTCCTCGGCGTTGTTGTCCTTCCACTTCTTCTTCTGCGGCGCCCGGTTCGTCGCCTGAAAGACCAGGCTGTTGAACATGAACACCCCAACCACGTTACCCACGACCTCCCCGTTGAGTTCCGCGCGGTCGGCCGTCGGCCCCGGCAGGTCGCGCACCAGGCCGATCAGCAGCTCCTGCAGCGTCGGGAAGAGCTTGTCGTCGAGCTGGTCGTCCGCGTACATGAGCAGTCCGATCATCGAGGCGATCGCCACCATGATGATCGCCGGACGCGCCGGCCGGATCCACTTCACCTCCCACTTCTTCCACGTGAACGGTCGATTCCCCCACGTGTAAGCGATCGTCTTCCAGATGTGCGGGCTCAGCATCCCGGCCGCGAGCAGCGCCGGGAACGCCCGGCTGCGCCGCAGCGCGGCCAGCACGTCGTCGAGGTCGTGCAGCTTGAGCTCGTTGGCCAGCTGCTCGGCGATCTCCCCGAGCTGAAACCCGGCCTCGAGCTCCCACTCCGCCGGGTTGGGCGGCTCCTGATCGATCTCCTGGCCGAACAGGTGGAGGATCGGGTTCACCTGGTCGTGCTCGAGGTGATAGAGGCTCGACATCAAGAGCAACACGCCGTTGACCGTGTGCCCCATCGCCTTCTTGAAGTGCTCGACGCCAGCGCGCGCGCTCTCCTTGGTCAGCTCGCGCTCCAGCGTCTGGACGACCTGGTGCACGCGCTCGATGACGTGCTGCAGGCGGCGCACCATCTTGTAGTAGCGGTACTCGGGGATGCCCTCGGCCAGCGTCGTGCCGATCGACCCGCGCACGAAGCCGTCGTACAGCGTGTTCACCAGGTAGCCGCGGAAGAAGCCGTCGGCGAACGCGCGCCACTTGTGAACGTCGCCGTTCGGCTCGTCCTCGCCACCGGCGTAGACGAACAGCGACGTCACCAGCGACGTCATCTTGGCGGCCAGCGCCGGCACCAGCCGCATGGCTGCGCGCTTCGCTAACTCGCCGGCGGCGCGCTTCGCCCCCTCCTCGGTGATGAAGCGCGCCATCGCCGCCGGCCCGATCGCCGTCACCACGAACGGCGCGGCCGCGCACGCCGCGACCAGCCCACCCAGGGGGATGACGCCCGCCGTGTTCCCGTAGACGATCTGGGCGACCTCGATCAGGTACGCGTCCCAGACGAAGTCGTTGTGGGTCTGGACGAAGACCGCGCCGTTCTTCACGCCCGCCCGTGCACGGCAGATCGCCGGCCGAACCAGCGGTGAGACCGTCTATGCGTCTTGCGATCGCTACTCGCCGCCGCCAAAGGCGCTCTTGCGAAGCCGCGGCTTGACGTCCATGACCGGGCCGCGGACGCAGCGCACGCCGAACTTGCGATCGACTTTCTCGCGGGCGCGGGCGCCGATCGAGACGTACGAGTACATGCCTTCGTCGCCGGGCGTCGTCCAGTCGCCCCCCTTGACCAGCCCCTCGTCGCCGTCCATGTCGGCGATCCACTCGGAGACGTTGCCGATCATCTCCTGCACGCCGAGCGGGCTTGCCCCGGCGGGGCGATCGGCGACAGGCCGCGGGCCGGTCGGCGCGCCGCAGTCGGCGATGAGGGCGTTGTCGCAGAAGGTCGCGACGAAGCGCGCGAACTCAACATCCCCAAGGGAGTCCGCCATCCACGGCACACCGCGGGTGTTGCAGCGAACATCGGAGAAGCGCAACTCGTTCGGGTCGTGACATGTCGTCGGCCCGCGCGCAGCAGCCTCCCACTCGGCGTTGGTCGCAAGGCGCTTGCCAGCCGCTTGACAAAACGCAACGGCATCGTCGCGTGTCACCTGGGCAGGGCCGGCAGGTTCGCCAGCCGGAGGCGAGCAGGTCGAGCACTTCGCCATGTGTTCGCGGCTAAGCTCGCGCTTGTCGATCCAGAATGGGGCAGGGAACTCGTACAGCGACAACTCGGTCATGCTGTGCATGCGCCCACGGTAATCCACGACGTAGGATGTCGCCGGCAGTCGGATTTCCGGCCCCCAGCCGAGGTCTTGCTCGCAGTAGCCCTGCTCGTTGCATCTTCCCGGACACGGCGCCGGGTCGGCGGCGCACACGCTACGGACCGCGGAGCCTGCCTCGACGCCAACGGGTTCTCCCACGACGTCTCGTCCTCGCTTCGCGCTACATGCCACGACAACGAACGCGAGCGATGCTGCGCTCAGGCGGCTCAAGGGGGAGCTCCAGCCGCCTTGAAGGCGGCCATGCGGTCCTTGGCGGCGGTGTCGAACTCGCGCAAGACGGCATCGAGGTCCCCCACGTCGAAGCCGAGTTCGCTGAGCAGGTCCATCCAGCTCCGACGAGACTGGGTGAACGGCTCGAACAGCGCGTCGAGCGCACCCTCCAGCTCGTTCAAGGCCATCACGATGTGGGCGGACATTACCACGTACAACTCCCGCGAGTACTTCTCGACGAGTTCGGGTAGCCCAAGCGTCTCGGCGGCGGCGATCAGCTTGCTGACCTCAACCGGCAGGAAATCCTGCGGCGCCAGGCCGTCGCGCTCATGTCGCTCCTTCAAGTAGTCCGCGAGGTCCTTCCCGATCATCGTGCGCAGCCGGAATAGGATCTTCACCAGCTCGGCCAGGCTGAACGACACCGACTCCTCGTGGGTGCGGAACTTGGCGAGCCGCTCGAGCCGCTGACTGGACAGGGCAGCGTCTTCACCGACCGTCAGCAGCCGGCCGAAGGTCTCGAGGGTGTGCTGGCGATCCTGGAAGTGACCGTGCTTCCGCACCTGTTCGAAGAGCGACAGGTACCGCTTCAGGAACACCTTGAGGAACGGACCGATCACGCCGACCTTGAGCTTGCGCTGGACCATCGATCCGGCCCACGGCTCATCCATGAGCTTGATCCACCGCTGGCCCACGTGGGGATGGCCCGCCTTCTTGGCCTCGGCGACTTCGTCCTCGCTTCCGAACAGGAAGCGGTTGAACATGAACGCACCGAGCAGGCTGCCGGTCAGCTCGCCGTGGACCTTGGCCCGCGTCGGCGTCGACCCCGGCCACTGGGTGACCAGCTCCGCCAGGAACGGCTTGAGGATCTCCGCCACGGTCGACATCGCGTGGCCGACCTTCTTGATGCCCTTTCCGCGGGTCGAGACCTCATGCACGATCCCGCTGGCGAGCAACAGGCCACCGACGACCTTCAGCACCGTCGGGTGGGTGAGCGCCTTGGCGACCTTCTCCTCGAGGCGCTTCATCGCTTCCGGGCGCGCTTCCCAGGCCCGGATGGTCTGCCGACCCAGCGCCTTGGCAACCTCCATGCTGACGCCGGTATTCAGATTGAACAGCACCGCCGCGCCAAAGACGTACGGCTTCGTGCCATCAAGCGCGGCGAAGAAGCCATCGAGCTTGCCTTCGCCGACCTCGATCTCGTGCAGCAGGTTGCGCGCCATCTCCGCGATCTGCTTGGCTGATTCGTGGTGCCAGATCGCCGCCTCGGGCGGCGCGACGTCGGGATCCCCCGCGTACCCATCCATGATCGCCCCGAGGTCGTCCTCGTGGATGTAGTAGAGCGCCGAGATCAGCAGCAGCGAGCCGCGGACGGTCCGGGTCATCGCCTTCTCGAAGATCGCGACGCCGCGCTTGGCTGCCGGCGTGTCGAGCTCGTTCTCGAGCAGCGTGACGACCTCCTGCACCTTGTTGACCGCGTGGTATGCCCGCTTCACCATCTGGTACGCGCGGTACGCCTTGGGGCCCGGCAGGTTGTCGACCGACAGCTTGCTCAGGAACTCGTCCTGCAACGTGTGGACGATGTAGCCTTCGAAGAAGCCCTCCGCAAACGCCTTCCAGCGCCGGCTCAGATCGTTCGAGTGCCCCGCCTTCTCGAAGAGGCTGAGCACAAGCACCGTCATCTCGGCCGCGAGCGCGGGCGCGAGGAACTTGGCGATCCGTTTCATCGCCATCGACGTCAACTCGCCGACGGTGAGCTCGTGGACCACGGTGCGGACGCTGATCGCGGTCGTGTACGAGAGCGCCACCGGCGCGGCGAAGGCCATCGCGGCGAGCGCGAACAAGAACTTCAACAGCGGGATGACGCCAGCGCTGCCCTCGTAGACCTGCTTCGAGATGGTGACGATGCGCCAGTTCTGGACGAACTCCGTCAGGTGCAGCGCGAAGACCGACCCGTCCGTGAGGTCGCGCAGGTACACCCAGCTCGCGTCGGCGCCGACCAGGCGAGTGGTGTCGCTGATCGGCATCCCCTGCGTGAAGATCAGCACCTCCGGCCGAGCCAAGAGCGCCTCGACCTGCTTGCGTCGCTCGACGGTCAGCTCGGCGCTAAAGTCGCCGAGGCCCTTGAGCCCATCCATCAGAGAGCTCGCCGTAGCGTCGAGCTCACGCTTGAGCATCTGATATGAAGGGGACTGCACCAGGTCCGGCAGGTGGCCGAGGTCGACGGGTTGGATCGGGTTGCGGAAGAACGTCGCGCACATCTCCACGAACCAGTCGAACGAGTCGTTCAGGCCGATCAGCCCCGCGCCCGACGTCGTCGCGACGTCTTGCACCATGCCGCGCGGATCGAGCAGCAGGCGGTACCCGCCCTGCGGCCGGTCGACGTGGTAGACGCGCTGTGACCGCTGCTTGAACTCCGCCACGCCGTCGATGCTATGGAACAGGACGACGGTGCGCGGCTCCTTCCAGTCGAGATCGCCGTGGGCAGTGCCGTAGCCGCCGAGCACCTCGTGCAGCACCAGATCGCCGGCCGGGCGACGGATCACCTCGAACAACTGGTAGCTCGCCTGGCTGGCCACCATCAGGTAGTCGTGGCCGCGAGCGAGGCGCACCTCGTCGGTGGTCGCGCGCAAGAAATCGTCGGAGAACGTCGCGGGCGTGGGTTCGTGCAGCTCCTTGCCGGGCTTCCATTTGCCGAAGTAGCCGCCAGTGAACCAGTCGTAGGTACCGTGCGCCGCGAGCATGCGCGCGTACTTCATCGGCTTCAGCTTGTTGAGCGCAGGCGGGACGTACCGGATGTTCTGGACCGCCTCCTTGTAGACCTCGCGACTCTCGCGCGTCATGTCCCCGAACGCGCTGGCCCACGATGCGGGCAGGCCGCTCTGGCGCAGCTCGTTGCGGTCGTCGTAGGCGAAGTCGACGAGCTGGCTGTAGTGCATCAGCGGCACCACGATGACATCGCCGGACGCAGCCCAGGGCGCGACGTCGTAGTCGAGGTCGCCCGGGTCGGTCCGACTCGGGGCGGCCGTGACGGTCAGCGGCTGAGCGTCGACGCTTAGCAGGTAGCGCATCTTGATAGCGAGCTTCGCGTCGCGGTGCGGGCGATGCTCGCGTTGCTTCGCCGGGAAGCGGCGAGCTGCGAGGTAGAAGCCGACGTGGATCTTGCTCGTCGTCGGGTCGAGCTCGAGCTGCGCACCGGTGTCGCCGTAGAATACCGACGCGGCGATGCCGAGGAGGCGCCGCTCGTGATCGGCGAGCAGGTCCTCGGTGAGGACGTCCAGACCGGTGGCCTCGCTCTTCGTCATCGCAGCTTCGCTCCTAGCAAGTCGGCGCGGCGCGCCCGCGGGCGACCTTCCAGTGGTGAACTGACCCCGGGTACGGAGCGCTCGCCCACACGCGTCGAAGTCGGGGCCACACCGCCGCCCGCATAAAACGTGCGCCGATGGCTGGTGTCGACCCGGTACACGGTGATCGTCCCGTCGGGTTCGATCGGCACGGAGCGCGCGACCAGCGGGCGGTCATCCTTGGCGCCGAAGAACGCCCGCAGGCGGCGGTTGGCGGCCAACGCGACGCTTGCACCATCGTCCGCGGCCTGCGCGACGCGGCGCAGGAATCCGCCAGTCACGTCGAACGGGACCGACTTCTCCAGGCTGGCGTCGAGCACCGCAGGGTCGGGGGAGTCTTCGTCGAAGCCTGCCGGCGCGCGACCGACCACCGTGAACGTCTCGGTCGGCGGGAGTTCGAGTGCACCATCGCGGAGCGGGTCGCCGTTGTCATCGAAGCCTGCGATCAGTACTTCGCGCACGCGCGGTACGACCTTCGCCGGCGCCAGCAGCGTCGGCGCCTTGGTGCGGAACTGCTCCGCGCCGCCGATCTCGATCGACAGGCCCAGCTCGTACTCGGTGCCCTCGATCTCGGCGGCCTCCGACAGGATCGGGACGTCGTAGACCGTGTCGCTGCCGGGGAACCGCAGCTTGATCATCAGCGCGTCGGGCGGCGCCGGCTCGATCGTGGCGGATGCCACCTTGAACGCGCGCCAGTCGGGCTTGCGGCCGCCACCCGGCGGCGCGGGCTCGATGCTGCCGACGAACGTCGCGAGCAGGTCGTCGGGCGTCCCTTCGCGGCGGGGCTTGCCGTCGGCGCCAAGGAACGCGTCGAGCTCCCAGATCTTGATCGTCACGTCCGCCGCCTTCCGCGGCTGGTGGATGCGGACCTCGATCGGCTGGTTGAGGTCGGTGACGCGGCCCGGGTGGAGCCGACCGTGGAACTTCATGACGCCTCCGACGGCGTGAGCGCGACCAGCGCGATCCCGTCGCGCCGCGGGCCGAGCTTCACGGTCGCGTGGCCGGCCTCGCCGCGCAGCTCGTACTCACCGATCGGCAGCGGCGCCGGATGCGAGGCCATGCCGGCGTCGTCGGTGAACACGGTCACCGACGCCGGGCCTGACAGGGTGAAGCGCGCGTCGGCGATCGGCGTGAACGCGTCGTCGCCGATGTACAGGTTGACGAACCCGAGCTGGACGCCGGGGACGTGGCGCTCGTGGCGCTCGTCGCGGGTCGCGACCGCGGGGGCGTGCACCTTCGCGGTCTCGAGCGCCAGCTCGTAGTCCTGGAACGGGACGTGCTCGTGGAACACGACGCCGTCCTTGTCGGTCGTCAGCTCGACCGTGCCCTGCCCCGGCACCTGCACCGACACCAGGTACGCCGCGAGCGGCGCCTGCCCGAACTCATCCATCAACCGGACGTGCAGGTAGCCGGTCGACTCCCACTCGATGGTCGGCTGGTCGTCCTTGACCGCCACGCCTTCGGTGAACGCCTTGGTCGTGGTCTTGATGGTGGGCATCAGGCGTCCTCCGCGCTGACCAGGTGCAGCTTCCAGGTGCCGATCGCGGCCTCGGCGATCGCGACCTTGCCGTCGGCGTCGGCGGTGGCCCGGACGCGCTCGCCAGTCTCGACGGTCTCGAGCTCGACCTCGACGCCGAACGCCGGCAGCTCGTCGAGCATCAGCGTCGCGGCGAAGGGCTTCACCAGCGTCAGCACGTCGCTCTCGGCCGACTGCCCACCGGCCGTGACCGTGAACGTGTACTGCGCGACGCGGGTGTCCTTGGGCGTGGTCCACGTGGCGTTGGCGACCGCGTCGCCGCACGTCCCGGAGACCGTCGCGACGGGTGCACCGCCGTCGGCCGGCCGGATCTCGAAGCTCGCGGACTGGCCGGCCAGGTCGAGGCACATCGCCGCCAGCTCGACCGTGGCGCCAACCGGGACCTTGGCCTGGACCCAGCGGGCAGACAGCAGCGCCGGGACGGGCTCGGGCGATTCGGTCGCGGCCGACTCCGCCGCGGCGGGGCCCGGGCTGGCGTTGCCGGCACCACCCGCAGCAGCGCTGCCACCACCTCCGCCACCACTGGCACCACCTCCGGCCTGCGCGCTGGCCTGGCCGCCGTCGGCGCCGCCGCCCGAACCCGTCGCGGGATCGCTGTCGGGCACCTCGGCGACCGTGGCGTCGGCCTTGGCGGCGGCGGCGACCCCACCGGGGTTTATGTCGATGGTGGAGCCCTTGAGCGCGACCATGTTGCCGTTGATCTTCACGCCGGCCTTGCCGGTGCCGTTGACCCCGGTCGACTTCCCCATCAAGTCGACGGCGGCCTTGCCGGTGATCGCGATCTCACCAGCGACGATCGTCACCTCGTCCTGGGCCTGGATCGCGACGCACCCTTGCTTGGCCTCGATCGTGATGCCGGCGTCCTTGGCGATCGTCACGGTGCCGATGCCGGCGCCGTCGGCGATCACCAGCTTGCCGTCCTTGTCGTCGAACGTGACGGTGTGCCCCGACTTCGACGCGAACACGCGCCGCGGGTTGTCGCCGCCCGGGTTCGCCTCGGTCGGCTTGTCCGAACCGTTCCAGATCTGCCCGATGACGATCGGCCGGGCGACCTCGCCATGCTCGAAGCCGACCAGCACCTCGTCGTCTACCTCGGGCAGCGTGAACCAGCCACGATCGCGGCCTGCGCCGATCGCGACGACCGGGCACCACCACGTGGCGTCGGGGCCGAGCACCGGGATCTTCACCTTCACCCGGCACAGTCGCGACGGGTCCTTGATGTCGACGACGACGCCGATCACCACCTCGTGCGCGCGCTCCGCCTCGTCCTCGGCGGTGCGGAGCTGCGACTGGAACAGCGACGCGAGATGCCACGTCATCGCCCGCTCCCCGAGTCCGGTCCGATCACTATGCAGCGACAAGCGCCCGGCCAGAGACGACTGTAAACCGCACCAACCGACATCTTCGGTGAGCGTAACCTCAGCCGGCGAAGTGACGCAAGTCGATATGATTACTTGCGATACAAGACGATGCATCGATCCATACGGAATCGAACACCGGCCCTACCTCTTCGCGAAGAGCGCTCGGAGCGACTCGCATAACCCCGGTTCCTGCCGATCTTCGCCTAGTACGCCCAGCTCAACGTCATCCCTCCGCCGTGGCGACCCACGCTGGCCTGCACATCGACGCCGGGCGCGGCGCGGCCGCCAGTGATCCAAAGGAGCGTGCCGGCCGCCGCCGCCACCACCCCAACACCCAGCGCGACACCGGCGTAGAGACGACGGTCGTTCGCGGTGTCGTACGCCGACTGCCGCGCCGGGTTGGTCGTCGCGGCCTTGGCGTCGTCGTACGCCGATCGCGCCGACAGCTCGAACGCGAGCGCGCCACCGAGCGAGGCCGCGCCAAGCGCCCATCCGCCAAGCGCCAGCTTGCGCCGCCCCGTCATGCCCTTGGCAGCTGCTGGCGTCAGCGGCATCGCCCGGAATGCCGGCACGGTCAGCGACCGCTCGTCGCCCGAGGGCTCCACGACGACGGACGTCGACCATGGCTCGTGCGCCGGCGCGCGCGCCTCGACGGTGTGTCGCCCTCCGTCGATCGGCATCTTGCGATTCCACTCGGCCGGATCCATCGGGACGCCGTCCCGTTTGACCACGAGGCCGTCCACCCGCACGTCGTCAGGCACCGCGACGACCAAGTACGAGACCTTGGGCTCGAGCGCGTCCGCGCGATCGCGCGCAGACTTCTCGATCGCGCCCTGGCCGCGGGCCAGACGCGCGGCTTCGACGAAGTGCCCCCAGGCGCTGGCCAGCTGGCCGTTCTTCTCGCGGCAGTCGGCCAAATTGAGCAGCGTCGTGGCGGCAGGGTCCTTCTTGAAGCTCCCCTCGAACGCCAGACACGCCTCGGCGAACTGCCCCTTGGCCATCAGCTTCTTGCCGTCCCGAAACAGCGTCTCAGCCTCGGCGGACTGCGCCGCCGCACGCCCGCTGCCGGCCGCCACCAGCACCACCGCCGCGAGCACCGTGCATAGGTTCTTCATGCAGGGCGACCTTAGCGCAAGACAGGTACGACCGGAACTCGTCTGTGACGCTCTCTTGGGGTAGGCTCGCGCCATGTCGCGTGGTCGTGTCGTGTCGTCGTTTGGCCTGGCCGTCCTGTTCGTGGGCTGCCGCTTCCCGGAGCTCCCAGTCATCGGCGAAGACGCGAGCGATGGGCCGGCGGACGGCGCACCGATCGATACGCCGCCGGTTGGCGACGCCACCGACGCACCGATCGATGCGGTCGACGCGCGCCCGGTGCGCACCGGCCCGCTGGTGACGAACAACCAGGCCGCAGACCTTGTCATCGGGCAGCCGAGCTTCGGTACCAACACGGACCGCGGCGTCACCGCGCAATCGTTCCAGCCCGACGGCATCGCGTTCGCCAGCGGACGGCTGTGGGCGACGGACTACTTCCGGCACCGGGTCCTCGGCTGGAGCAGCCCGACGACGTCCGACCCACCGGCAACCTACGTGCTGGGCCAGACGAGCTTCACCAACGGGGCCGCGACGAATGCAACGGCGAGTTCGATGTTCCAACCCACTGGCGTCGCCGCGAGCGGCACGACCGTCATGAGCGTGGACTCCTACAATCGTGCGCTGGTCTGGACATCGCTGCCGTCGACGCCCGGCCAAGCCGCCGACCTCGTACTGGGCCAGCCAGACTTCACGAGCACTACGCTCGGCACGGGCCCAAATCAACTTCGCGTGCCGACAGCGGTCTGGACCGACGGCACTCGGGTCTTGATCCGCGGAGGATTCACATCGCCGCGCATGTGGAGCTGGACGGCGTTCCCGACAGCCAACGCTGCGCCGGCATCCGCGCTCATGGTCGGCGGCGTCACGACAAACGCGACTGAGTTCACGCCTGCGCTGGGCGTTTTCTCCGACGGAAACCGCCTCGTGATCTCGGACTGGCCGAAGCACCGCGTCATGATCTGGAACACCATCCCCGCGGCTAGCGGCACACCTGCGGATGTCGTTGTCGGGCAGCCGACCTTCAGCACCGAGACTAGCGGCACGGGCGCCGCGTCACTCAACGGGCCGCAAGCGGCGATCATCATCGACGGCGCACTCGTCGTCGCCGATGGTGCGAACGACCGCGTCCTATTCTACGATCCTGTGCCAACGGCTTCCGGGGCGTCGGCAAGCTACGTCCTTGGTCAGGCGACCACGACAGCGGCGGTCGTCGACCAAGCCCCCACCGACCAAACGCTGAACAACCCGATGGGGCTCGCGTTCGACGGCCGCCACCTCTACGTGTCCGATCACGACAACCGGCGCATCCTGCGCTACACGCTGAACCTGCCCTAGCGATGGAGTTGCACAGTCGGGCCCGTTGGGCGCACGATGGTCCGATGAAGGGACTCCTCGCCGCTCTCGCGGTCATGGCCGCGGCATGGTCGACGGCCGCGCCGGCGCACGCGCAGCTCACGCTGCAGAACGACGGCTTCACCAGCGGCACGGCGGGCGTGCAGCTGGGCTTCGTCGCTGGCGAGATCGGCGCGTCGCGGTTCGTCGCACCGTCAGCCGGGCGGACGTTGCAGCAGGTGGTGCTGTTCTTCGGCGGCGCGGCCGCCACACAGACCGTTACCCTGCACGTGTGGGACGACAGCGGCGGCGCGGTAACGCCTGGCGCGATGCTGTTCGAGGGCGACTTCCAGGTCACCGGGTCCGATTCGAACCTGTCGGCGCTCGATCTGACGGGCATGAACGTGGTCGTACCCGCACAATTCCGCGTCGGGATCGAGTTTCAGCACAACGGTGCACCGTCGATCGCGCGCGACGCCGATGGGCTCACGCCAAACCGCAACTTCCTGTATGGGGACATCGGGCTCGGCACAAACTGGTATGCAGCAGAGAGCGCACTGATCCCCGGCGACTGGATCATCCGCGCCGTCGTCTCCGACAGCGGCGGCACGCCCGACGCCGGCACGACCGGCCCCGACGCCGGCACGGCCGGC
Source organism: Myxococcales bacterium (assembly GCA_016707895.1). Taxonomy (GTDB): domain Bacteria; phylum Myxococcota_A; class Polyangia; order Haliangiales; family Haliangiaceae; genus UBA2376. Next base: position 468,392 of record JADJGV010000001.1, read on the forward strand.
CCCGACGCCGGCACGACCGGCCCCGACGCGGGCACGACCGGGCCCGACGCGGGCACCGGCGGCAGCTGCAACGGCAACGCGGAGTGCCCGATCGGCCAGTTCTGCGACACGCAGCTGCACAGCTGCACGTTCGAGTGCCGGACCAACGACGACTGCGGCGGCGGCACCTGCAACAGCCTGGGGCAGTGCCTGGCGGCCGACGGCGACGGCGGCGGGTGCTGCTCGACGGGCACGACGACGACCGGCGGGATGCTGGGGGCGCTCGGCCTGGCCGGCGCGGTCGGGCTGCTCGTGACCCGGCGCCGCCGCCGGTGAGGCGCGCGGCGATCATCGCGGGCGCGCTGGCGATCACCGCGGCCACCGCCGCCGCGCCGGCCTCCGCCTCCGTCGTCCTGCCGCTGTCCCCGGTCGAGCTGTCCGCCGGCGCCGAGCGCGACGTGATCGCCACCGTCACCGCGATCGACGCGCGCTGGACGGCCGACGGCCAGAACCTCGAGACCGCGATCAGCCTGACCGCCGACGACGGCGCGACGCTCACCATCGTCCAGCCGGGCGGCGACCTCGGCCGCGTGCGCCAGGTGATCCTCGGCATGCCGCGCTACCGGGTCGGTGAGCGCGCGCGGTTCTTCCTGCGCCACAACGCCGACGGTGCGACCTGGCGGGTCTACGGCTGGAGCCAGGGCAAGTGGGACCAGCGCACGATCGCCGGCGTGCCGACATTCCTCCCCGGGCCCCACCCCGACGCCGCTGCGTTCACCACCAACGGCATGGTGTGGCCGGCGGCGCGCATGCCGGTGCCGTACCTGATCAACACCGCCGGCAGCGACGACCTGACGCTGCCCCAGATCACCGACGCGATCCACGCCGCGTTCCAGACCTGGCAGGACGTGCCGTGCGCGTCGATCACCTACCAGGACGCCGGGCCGACCACGCTGGGCGTCGCGATCGACGGCCAGAACGCGATCCTGTTCATCGAGAGCGGCTGGATCTACGGCGCCGAGGCGGCGGGCGCGACCGCGCTGACGATCCTCGACGGGCAGCAGACCGCCGACGTGGCAATGAACGGTCAGCACTTCCGCTGGGCGATCGGCCCGAGCGGCGCGCTGGCCGCCGGCGGCACGTTCGATCTGCAGGCCGTGCTGACTCACGAGCTCGGCCACTTCAGCGGCCTGGGCCACACGATGCGCAGCCACGACACGATGTACTACTCGTGGACGCCGTGGGGCGGGCAGCGGCAGCCGTCGGCCGACGACCAGGCCGGGCTGTGCTCGATCTACCCGGTGGCGGGGAACGCGTGCGCCGCCGACGGCAGCGGCTGCCCCGGCGGCCAGGCCTGCGTCACCACCGCGGCCGGCCGGCTGTGCGACACGCCGATCGATCCGATCGGCGCGGCCTGCAACTACGACAAGGTCGAGTGCGACGACTTCTGCCTGTTCACCGCGACCGATCTGTCGAGCGGCTACTGCTCGCGGTTCTGCGACACGAACGCCGACTGCCCGCTGACGCACCACTGCGCGCCGGCCTCGGCCGGCACGATGACGGTCAACGTGTGCTTCACCGGGGCCCAGCCGACGCCGCTCGACGCCGCCGGCAGCTGCGCGCTCGACGACCACTGCCCCGGCGGCCAGTACTGCTCGACGATGAGCGCGTGCACGCTCGACTGCCGCACCAGCGACGACTGCCCGCGCGACGAGGCCTGCGACGATCGCGGGCGCTGCCAGCCGGGGCCGGGCACGCCCGCCGACGACGGCGGCTGCTGCGGCACGTCGACCGCGCCGCAGGCCGCGCCGCTGGGGATGCTGGTGCTGGTGGCCGTGGCGCGGCGACGGCGGCGCGCGATACGCTCGCCGGGATGATCAGCGGCGAGCGCTCCAGCCCCGCCGGCGTCAGCTGGGCGTCGAACGCCGAGCTGGCCGCCGACGCCGCGCGGCTGCAGTTCGCGGCGCGCCTCGCGGTGTTCATCTGGCTCGGGTTCATCAGCACCGATGTGCTGATGGCGCGCTACCTCTACCATCCGCCGTTCTGGCCGATCGCCATCATCCGCGTCGCCGGCGTCGCGGTGCTGGTGGGGCCGTACCTGCTCGGGCTGGGGCGCCCGCGGACGGTCCGCGGCATGACGATCCTGTCGGGGTTCATCTGCGCCGCGATCGCCGCGCTGATCGGCGCGGTGTCGGCGTACCTCGGCGGCCCGGGCAGCCCCTACACACTGGGCGTCGCGTACCCGCTGGCCGGCCTGGCGATGCTGCAGCGGCACTGGCGCCAGAACCTGATCCCGGCGATCGCGACCGCGCTGGCGTTCGCCGCCGGGCAGCTGTTCGCGCCGCCGTCGCCAGGCCTGGCGATCCGCGGCGCGCCCGCGCTGGCGTTCGCGGTCACGATGGTGGCGGCGCTCGGGCTGTCGGGGTTCTCGCTGCTCCTGTCGCACCAGGGCTGGATGCTGCGCCGGCAGGTGTTCGAGTCGCGCAGCATCGGCCGTTACCGGCTGCGCCGCCGGCTGGGCAAGGGCGGCATGGGCGAGGTGTGGAGCGCGTTCCACGCGACGCTCGGCCGCGACGTCGCCGTCAAGATCCTGCGCCCCGAGCGCAGCGACCCCGACATGATCGCGCGGTTCGAGCGCGAGGTGCGCGCGACGACGATGCTGTCGCATCCCAACACCGTGCGGGTCTTCGACTACGGCGTGACCGACGACGGGCTCTGGTACTACGCGATGGAGCTGCTCGACGGCGCCAACCTGCGCCACCTGGTCGAGCACGAGGGCCGGCTGCCGGCGGCCCGCGCCGTCCACCTGGTGACCCAGGCGGCGCGCGCGCTCGGCGAGGCGCACCGCGCCGGCCTGGTGCATCGCGATCTCAAGCCCGAGAACCTGCTGATCACGCAGGCCGGCGGCGAGCTCGACTTCGTCAAGGTGATCGACTTCGGCATCGCGCGCCACGCCACCGACGTCGGCATGACCCGCGTCGGCGAGGTCGCCGGCACGCCGCAGTACATCGCGCCCGAGGTGGCCAGCGGCGCCGGCGCCGACGCCCGCGCCGACGTCTACGCGCTCGGCGCGGTGCTGTACTACCTGCTCACCGGCGCGCCACCGTTCGGGGGCGAGACCCCGGCGGCGCTGCTGCTGGCGGCGGTCAACGAGCCGGTGGTGCCGCCGAGCCTGCGCGCGCCCGACGTGCCGCGCGACGTCGAGCAGCTGGTGCTGGCGTGCCTGGCCAAGGCTCCCGACCAGCGGCCGGCGGACGGCGCCGCGCTGGCGACGGCGCTGGCGGCGCTGGCGTGCGCCGGCACCTGGCACCCGACGCAGCCGCCGCCGCCGATCGGCGAGGCCGCGCTGGCGCCGACCGGGCTCGCGACCAACGCCCCGACGGTGGTCTGACACGGGCGCGACCGCGGCGCCGGCGCCGGTCGCAACGATCGTGTGACGCCTCACGCGCGCCAACGCGGCCGTAACCGGTTCCATCGCGCGGCGTACCTGGGCTACCGTCATGTCGTTGTCACCGCGCAGCCGTCTCGCGCTCGGGTTCGTGGCGGCGCTCGCCGCGTGTGACGACGCGAGCGACCGGCCGGCCGACTGGGGCTACGTCTACCCGGCGATCGTCGAGCCGAGCTGCGCGACCGCGCTGTGCCACAGCAAGACCGCCGCCCGCGCCGCGGTCGATCTGTCGACCTCGGCCTCAGCCTACGCGGTGCTGGTCGGCCGGGTGTGCGGCGCGCCGCCCCTGCCCGGCGATCCGATCGGCAACTTCGTCCGACCCGGCCACCCCGAGAGCTCGCGGCTGATGTACCTGCTGCGCGGCGACCGCACCACCGTGATGCCGCCCGACGCGCCGCTGCCCGACGGCGAGATCGCGGTGATCGAGCGGTGGATCCTCGAGGGCGCGTCGTGCGAGTAGCGCTGATCGTCCTCGCGCTGGCGCTGGCCGCCGGCACCGCGAGGGCCTACCCGCAACTCCAGTTCACCACGGGCGCCACCCGCTGCGGCGAGTGCCACGTCACGCCCGACGGCGGCGGCCTCTTGACCGACTACGGCCGCGACGAAGCCGGCGACACGCTCAGCGGCCGCGGCGACGGGCGGCTCCTGCACGGCGCGTGGACGCCGCCCGACTGGCTGCAGCTCGGCGGCGATCTGCGCGGGGCGCTCGGCGGCAAGCAGCTCGACGGCGAGGCGGCCGAGCTGCTGGCGTTCCCGATGCAGGCCGACCTCTACGGGCGGGTCGCGGTGGGGCCGGTGTCGATCAACCTGACGGTGGGTGGCAACGGCGCGGCCCGCGGCCGCAACGCCGACGCGCCGATCACCAGCTACCTGGTGTCGCGTGAGCACTTCGTCGCGTTCCACCAGGAGGACGCGCCGTGGTCGGTGCGCGCCGGGCGCTTCTACCCGACCTTGGGCCTCCGCACCCACGACCACACCGCGTACGTGCGGCGCCACCTCGACATGTACCTGCTGGAGGAGCCGTACGCGCTCGAGGGCGAGTACACCCGCGGCCGCTGGCAGGCCTTCGGGTCGGCGTTCATCGGCAACCCCGTGCCCGAGCTGGCGGCCGGCGATCGCGCCAGCGGCGCGGCCGCGTCGCTCGAGCGGCTGCTCGACGACGGCGCCGTGGCCGGCCACGCCCGCGCGGCGTTCGGCCCCGAGGACCGCCGCTACCTGGTCGGCGCGGTGGGCAAGCGCTGGCTCGCGGGCCCCCAGCTGCTGGTGCTCGCCGAGGTCGACGTGCAGCGGCAGCGCCTGGCGACGGGCTTCGTGCGCTACCAGCTGGTCGGCTACCTCGGCGTGACCCGCCCGTTCTTGCCCGGCTACCTGATCGGCGCGGCGCTGCAGCGGTACGCGCCCGACGTCACGTTCGGCGGCACCACCCGCAACGCCCTCGAGCTGAACCTGCAGGCGTTCCCGTGGGCCCACACCGAGCTGCACCTGCTGACGCGCGCCGAGGCCACCGGCGGCGACACCACCCACCCCAACCTGCTGGCGCTGCTCCAGCTGCACTACTACCTATGACCCCGCGCCCGCTCCTCGTCGTGACGCTCGCGGCCGCGGCCTGCGCGACCGATCCGGTGCCGGCGCAGCCGAGCTGGCAGGTCGACGTGTTGCCGGTGCTGGCCGCCAACTGCGTCCGCTGCCACGGCTACCCGACCAGCGGGTTCGCGACGCCGGGGTTCCGCCTCGACTCGTTCGGGCCGACGCTGCTGGCCTCGGGCGAGCTGATCCGCGGCGCGAGCGAGAACGCCACCGCGATCGCGCGGCGCACCAAGGCGGCCTTCCGTCCACCGGGGGAGCTGGCGATGCCGCCAGGGCGCGAGCTGGCCGAGGACGAGATCGGCGTGCTGCGCAACTGGGCCGGCCTGGTCGACGGCTCGCTCAAGGCGCCGCGCGGGCCGGGCCGCCCCGACAACGCGCCGCCCACGCTCACGTTCACCGAGGTCGGCCGCCAGGGCGCGGTGATCACCTTCGCCTACGAGCTGCGCGACGCCGATCGCGACCTGGTGGTGGGCACCGTGCTCGGGCCGGTCGTCAACGAGCAGGGCCAGCCCGGGATCGGGCCGATCGCCGACCTGGTGTCGGGCCGCGGCCAGCTCGCGTGGGACACCACCGGCATCGCCCCCGGCACCTACCCGCTGACCGCGCGGCTCGACGACGGCGCCGACGTCGACGGCCCCGACGGCGACGCCGACTACGTCGAGCAGGGCGCCGGCGCGATCACCGTCACCGCGGGGCTGCGGTGAGGACCGCCGCGCTGCTCGCGCTCGCCGCCGCCGCCTGCACCGAGGCCGTGGATCCGCCGCCGCTCGGCGACTACACGACGTGGCTGAAGATCGAGACGTTCGGCGACGCGCCCGGCCACGGCGACACCTACCGCATCATCTACGTCAACGACGTCGCGCGCACCGCCGGCCCCACCGCCCACGACGCGGTGCTGGTCAAGGAGGTGCGCGACGACGACGGCGGCACCGCGGGCGCGCTGCGCTACGTCGCGATCATGCGCAAGCTGCGCGCCGGCCCCGACCCCGCCGACGAGGGCGGCTGGCTGTTCACCCAGAGCGACACGCCGGGCGGCGCCGAGCGCCACAGCGACCTGTGCTGGAGCCGCTGCCACGCCCAGGCCCCGCTGGCCGGCGTGTGGCTCGACTACACGCGCTTCCCGCCGCCGCCGTGACCGCGCGCTACGCCAGCACGCCGGCCAGCGGCCGGGTGCCGTCGTCGCCGAAGGTGGCGACGTCGTGGCCGAGGCCCTTCATCAGCGCGATGAACAGGTCGGCCATCACGCCGCCGCTGGTGTAGCGGCGGTGGACGCCGGTGGCGATGCTGCCGCCGCCCTTGCCGACCACGACCACCGGCAGGTTGGTGTGGCGGTGGGCGTCGCCGTCCTCGATCTCCGACGAGCAGAACACCGCGGTGTTGTCGAGCGCGGTGGCGCCGTCGCCGTCGTCGATCGCCGCGAGCTTCTGCGCCAGGTAGGCCAGCTCGCCGATCTCCCAGGTGTTGATCTGGGTGAGCTTGGTGAGGTTGGTGGCGCTGTTCATGTGGTGCGACAGCTCGTGGTGCGACTCGGTGACGCCGATCTGGGGGTGGGTGTTGCTCGAGCCGGCGTTGCCGAGCATGAACGTCACCACCCGGGTCAGGTCGCAGCTGAAGGCGATCGCGATCAGGTCGATCATCGCCCGCGACCGCGCGGCGAACGACAGCCCGGTGGCCGGGCGCTCGCCGGGGCGGCACACCTGGATCGGCTGCGCCACCCGCGCCTCGACCTCGCGCACCGAGGTCAGGTACTCGTCGAGCTTGGCCTGATCGGTCTTGCCGAGCTGGCCGCGCAGCGCGGTGGCCTGGTCGAGCGACGCGTCGAGCACGCTCTGCCGGTAGTGCTGACGCTTGACGATCTCGGCGGCCGAGGCGTCGGGGTCGTAGCCGGCGAACAGGCGATCGAAGACCGCCGCCGGGTTGGTCTGCTTGGGCAGCGGCGTCGTCGGGCCGGCCCACGCGATCGACCGCGCGTAGGCGCAGCTGTAGCCGGTGTCGCAGTCGCCGACCGCGGCGCCGCCGTCGGTGCCGAGCTCGAGCGACGGGTACTGCAGGCCCGCGCTGAGGATCGGCGCCAGCACCTGATCGACCGAGGTGCCGTTGAGGATGTCGGCGTTGGCGGTCTTGCGCACGTGGGTGGCGGTCAGGAACGCGCCGGTGCCAGCCGCGTGATCGCCGCCGCCCTCGGAGCGCCCCGGCAGGTTGCTCACCCCCGACAGCACCAGCGTCTGGCTGGCGTAGGGCGCGAGCGGCGCCAGGATCGGCGACGACCAGCCGGCCCCCTCGGTGGCCGGCGTCCAGTTGCTCATGACGATGCCGCACGGCAGGTAGAACCCGACGAAGCGGCGCTTCTGCGCGGCGGCGGCGCCGCGGGCCGGGCGCGATCGACCGAGCGACGCGAAGAACGGCAGGGCGATCATGGCCCCGGCACCGCCGAGGAAGCGACGACGGCTGAACTTCACGGCTCACCTCGACGGCTGGTGAACGACGGGGACGTGGCCAGATCGACGATCAGCTCGGGCAGCGAGTACCCGTTGGCCATGAAGCGCTTGGTCATCGCGTCGATCTGCTCGCTGGCCTCGATGCGGAACGGCGAGCGGCCGGTGTACGTGTACAGCTTCTCGACCATGCAGCGGTAGACGGCGGGGTTGGTGGCCAGCTCCTGGACCATGGCCCGGCCGTCGGCGAACGGCGTGCCGTCGGCCAGCGTGCCCGAGGCGTCGATCGGATAGCCGCTGTCCATCGTGCGGTAGCGGCCGATCGCGTCGAAGTTGTCGAGCCCGAAGCCGAGCGGGTCCATGACCCGGTGGCAGCTGGCGCAGATCGGGTTGGACACGTGGGCCTCGAGCCGCTGCCGCACCGAGCCGGTCGCGGTCATGCCGTCGGGCAGCGCCTCGACGCCCGGCGGCGGCGGTCGCGGCGGCGTGCACAGCAGGTTGTCGAGGATCCACTTGCCGCGCAGCACCGGCGAGGTGCGCTTGGGCCGCGAGGTCACCCGCAGGAAGCCGGCCTGCATCAGGAAGCCGCGGCGCGGGGTGTCGGCCAGGGACACGCGCTGCAGCTGGTCGGAGCCGACCGGCGGCAGGCCGTAGTGCGTCGCCAGCCGGTCGTTGACGAACGTGAAGTCGGCGGTGAGGAACTGGTCCATCGGCGCGCCGCCCTGCAGGAACTCCTGGAAGTACCGGCGGGTCTCGGCCCGCATCGCGTCCTCGAGCGCCTGGTCGTACTCGGGGAACAGCGCGTAGTCGGGGTCCTGATCGCCGACCGCGCGGATGAACAGCCACTGCCCGGCGAAGTTGTCGGTGAGCGCGACCGCCTTGGGATCGGCCAGCATGCGCCGGACCTGCGCGTCGAGCTCGGCCGGCTCGTGCAGCGTGGCGGCGGCCGCCGCGGCGAACAGCGCGTCGTCGGGCATCGACGACCACAGGAAGTACGACAGCCGCGACGCCAGCTCCCAGTCGCTCAGCGGGTGGGGCACGAGCGAGCGCGGGTCGGGATCGACCTCGACCCGGAACAAGAAGTGCGGCGAGACCAGGATCTGCTGCAGCGCCAGCCGCAGCCCGGCCTCGGCGTCGTCGCCCTCGGCGCGGGCCACGTCGACCAGCCCCAGCAGCGCGGTGATCTCGGCCGGCGCCGGCGGCCGGCGCCAGGCGCGCTGCGCGAAGCCGGTGAGGATCTGGGTCTGGCACGCGCGATCGTCGAGCGCGGCGCAGGTGAGCACCCGGCCGCGGCGGCCGCCGTCGATCACCGGCCCGTCGAGCGGGCCCTCGACGGTGACGCCGTCGATCCACAGGTTGCGATCGGCCATCGTCGCGGCGTCGTAGAAGTCGTTGACGAAGCCGACCGAGATCAGCGAGTGGCCGGCGGGCAGCGCCACCGACCACTCGTAGGTCGCGGGGCTGGCCGCGACCGCGGTGACGTCGATGATCTGCAGCGGCTGGTTGGGCACCTCGATCGACAGCCGCGCCGGATCGGGCCCGGCCTGCTGGCCGTAGGCGCGCACCGCGATCTTGTAGGTGGCGGCGACCGGCGTGTCGGCGGTGATCGACGCGGTGCCGGCCGAGAAGAACAGCCAGCCGCCGGCCTGCACGTTGCCCACCGCGGCGTCGCCCATGATCTCGAAGCTCTGCGTGGTCGACGCGGTCGGCGTGGCCAGCGCGTCGGCGATCAGCGCCTCGGCCGCGCTCTCGTACAGCTCGACGGACAGCGGCGACAGCCGCAGCACGTCGGCGACGTTGTCGAAGCCGTAGCCGCGATCGTCGGCCGGGAAGTCGCGCGCCGGCGTGAGCGCGGTGCCCAGCAGATCGCGGACGGTGTTGTCGTACTCGACGTTGTTGAGGCGGTGCAGCGTGACGCGGCCGGGGTCGCCCCCGTCGCCGTCACCGCCGCAGCCCCCCATCGCCACGCCGAGCGCACACGCGAGGAACAGCCGGCGCATGCCGTACGGTAACCCGAGCCGCGGTGGCGATGGCAAGCGATCGCGACGATCGCGCGGGTCGGACCAGCTCACCCGGCGTGAGAAACGTGGGCTGGCTCGCGGCGCTGGTAGCGACGACGGCTGATGCCGTGGGCGATCCCGACGACGACCGCGGTCGCGCCCAGGTACGCGCCCGGGATCCCGCCGCCGAAAGCGCACCCAAGTGCGACGACCGCGATCGCCACCAGCCGCTCGGGGGCCAGCCCGCGCACCGTGCGCCACTGGATGTGCAGGTACGCGCCGAGGATCAGCGCCACCGCGCCGGCGAGGAGCCAGCGATCGGCCACCGTCGGCGTCGCGGTGGGGTGCCGCACGACGTGCTTGGCCACCACCGCGTACGCGATGATGCCGGCGACGATCGGGAAGTGGCCCAGCGTCATCAGATCGCGGGCCAGGACGCCGCGGCGCCCGCCGCGGGCGTCGCACAGCGCGTGCTCGGTGACCTCGGGGATGTACGCGAAGTACGTCCACCACAGCACGCACGCGCCGATCACCGCGACCCCGGCGCCCAGCACCGTCGAGCGATCGAGCCCGAGCTCGGTGGCGGTGGCGCCGATCGCGACCAGCGCCTCGCCGAGCGCGATGATCACGAACAGCGCGTGGCGCTCGGCGAAGTGGCCGGGGTTGAGCGCCCACTCGCCGCCGGCGCCGCGGAACGCGGCCCCGACGTTGAGCGCGACCGCGATCGCGTAGGCGATCGTGCGGGCGTCGCCGTCGAGCAGGCCGCCGATCAGCACCGCGGCCGGCGCCAGCGACGCCATCGACGCGTACGCCACGAAGGCGCCGCGGCGCTCGGCGTGGCGCACCGCCTCGGCCCCCTGCATCGCCAGCACCAGCCACTGCACCGTCAGGTACGCCGCGCCGAACCACGGCCCGCCGTCGCCGTACGCGGTCGGGATCGCGATCGCCATCAGCAGCGTCGGCGGCACGGTCACCAGCACCAGCAGCCGCGTGCTGGCGTGGCGCTGCAGGTCGAGCGCGGCGCCGGCCCACGTGTACTGCGACCACAGCCACCACGCCAGCCCGGCGATCAGCGCGCCGCGGCCGACGCCGGCCGGGGTCAGGTCGTGGGCGACCAGGCCGGTGATCTGGGTGACCGCGAACACGAACACCAGGTCGAGGAACAGCTCGAGGTTGGTGGCGTGGCGCTCCTCCTCGACGGCGGCGTCGGCGGCGTCAGCGGCGTGGGCGGCGGGCTCGGCGGACATCGCCGGCGAGCGTAGCGCACCCGTCGATCACGGCACGAACGCGCCGGCCGTGATCGCGGCGTCGTCGCCGGCGTCGATCACCCGCTCGGCGTGCGCGACGGTGTCGATCACGACCAGCCGCTCGCCGTTGCCGACCGCGTTGCCGGCGGCGGGATCCTTGCGCCGGGTCGCGAGGACGAAGCGGCCGTCGGTCGACACCGCCAGCGCCTGGCGCACGTCGGCGGCCAGCGCGGTGGCGCCAGCCGGGCCCAGCTCCCACAGCGTGCCGCGCTCGAAGCCGGTGTCGTCGACGAACACCACCGACCCGCGCGCCGGCACCGGCACCAGCGCGCCGCGCACGAGCGGGTAGCTGGCGGCCGCGCGCTGGGTCGCGACCACCTTGCGCGCGGTCAGGCTCCACGCCTCGTAGACGCCCACCGCCTGATCGGCGGGATCGCGCCGGAACCAGTACAGGTGATCGCCCACCGGCACCGCCGCGCTCATGATCAGCGGCAAGGTCACGGTGGCCTTCTTCGCCGCGACCAGCTTGCGCGCCTTGGCCGCCGGCGCCGGCCACGCGGTCACGTAGACCGCCCCGCCCTTGCCCTGGTACGCGGCCCGCTTGCCGAGATCGTCGACCGCGAGCGCCGCCGCGGTGCGGGCGTCGGCGATCGCCGCGCGGATCGGCTTGGGCGCGAACGTCCACCGGCCCCAGGTGGCCCAGCTCGAGCCCTCGCTCTGGACGAACACGTAGGCGCCGTCGGGCGAGAACCGCACCGGCGACTCGAAGCAGGCCTTGACCTTGCTGGTGCACGCCGGGTCGCCGTAGATCGTCGCGACGACCTGGTCGCGCTCGCCGAACACCAGCGTCGAGCGATCGTCCGGCTTCGACACCGCCAGGCCGCCGATCGTCAGCGGGTCGCCGTTGCTGAGCTGGTGGAACGACAGCACCCAGCGCCCGGTGCCGGCGTGGGCGGCGAGGTGGTAGGTGCCGAGCGGCATCCCGGCCTGCACCGCGCGGGCGGCGCCGTCGGCGTCGAACCGGCGCAGCGCGACCTCGTGGCCGCCGGCGAAGGTGCGCTCGGTCAGCGCCAGCACCGCGGGCGGGCCCGGCTCGTCGGCGTGGGCGGTGGCCAGCGGCGCGGCGAGGGCGGTCAGGCAGAGGAGCGTCCGCATGATCTGCGAGCATCGCACGGGCGGCGCCCGCGCTCTATCCGATCGCCACCGCCAGCAGCCGATCGACCACCGCCCGCGCCCGGGTCACCTCGCCCTTGAGCGTGATGCACGGGACCTGGTGCGCGCTGAACATCTGCTCGAGCCAGCCCTCGGCCACGCCCTGCGCCAGCAGGCTGTCGTCGATCACCGCGGCGTCGGGCAGCGTGCCGCGCTCGGCGGCGCGGATCAGCGAGCCGGGGTCGGCGCAGGGCGCCACCGCGTAGCCGGCGTCGGACAGCACCCGGGTGATCGCCTCGAGCCGCGGCAGGGCGGCGCCGACCACGACGGTGCGGGTGGTGCGCCGCTCGATCCGGGTCAGGAACCGGGTCCAGCGCACGCGATCGCCGTCGGTGACCTCGGCGATGTGCAGGCCGGCCCCCGGCGCCAGCCCCCGGGCCTCGGCCGCGCCGGTCGAGATCACGCGCACGACGCGCGCCACCAGCTCGATCGGCGGATCGCCGAGGTCGAGCGGCACGGTCACGCCCACCGCGGCGTCGACCGGCAGGCCGGGCGCGTTGACGAACAGCCCGCCCAGCGAGAGGTCGAGGGCGTCGACGTGGCTGGGGTGCGCGCCGCGCAGCGCCACCGGCCAGCGCACCGGGAACCGCATCGACGCCCGCGGCGGCGGCGGCTTGATGACGACGCCGCGGGCCCGCGCGTGCTGCAGGAGCTCGAGCAGGCGGCTGCGCGCGGCCGACGGCTCGGGTGCGAAGCGGACCGCGAACCCCGACGAGCCGGTCTCCGAGGCGTCGCGCGCCGAGGTCACGTGGTAGACCGCGCCGCGGGCCAGCGCCGACTTGTCGTCGAGGTCGAGCGCGACGTAGACCTCGTCGCCCAGCCGCGGCGGCGCGCCGGTGACCAGGTACGCGCCCTTGGCCGACAGCGAGCGCAGCCGCGCCGGCGACCACTGCCCGCCGCGCAGGAAGCGCACGACGATCGCGCTGGCGCGCTCGACCTCGCTCGACGGCCGCGGCGGCGGCGGCGCGGTGGCCCGCCCCCGGTAGTTGACGGTCTCGGCGCGCGGCTGGACGCTCCGCTGCACCGGCAGCGCGGCCCGCGCGTCGGCCAGGGACGGCATGGCCGGCACCTCGGGCGCGGGATCGCGGATCGCGCCCAGCCCCAGCGCGGTGGCGCGGGTCGGGTCGCTGCGGCCACCGGCCGGCGGCGTCGGCGGCAGCGCCGGCGCGGTCTCGGCGCCGACCACCGGCTCGGGCCCGGTGCCGCGCGCGCCGGCCTTCGGGGTCTGGCTGCGCCACCGCAGCGCGGTCATGGCCGCGGCGATCCCCGGGCACCGCTCGGCGATGCGCTCGTAGCTCGCCAGGTACGCCCCGAAGAACGCGCGGCGATCGCCCTCGCTCATGCGCGCCGGATCGATCACCGCGACGCCGCTCGCGACCACCCGGCCGATCCACCGCCCACGATCGCTGTCGCCGCGCAGCCCGACGCCCACCAGCGCCACGTCGGTCGCCGCGCGATAGTACAGGTCGACCTCGGCCACCGCGGGATCGTCGAAGCGCACCCAGGCGCGGGTCAGCGCTTGGCCCCGCGCCCCATCCACCACGAGAAAGATCGCGCGCGCGGACTCCATGAGGACCGGCGAACAGCACACGGCATTCCGCGGCGCAGAACTGTAAGCGCCCTCGACCCCCGCGGTGGGAGTGCCCGTGATCGCTCGCCGGCCCGAAACACCCGGCAGCGGCGACCATGGCAATCAGACCACCATCGCCGTGGCAGGATTACCACGCACCCAACAAATCAAGATTCTTGACCTTCGGGAGTGAAGTGCCGGCCACACCGACATTCCCCCGAACTTGCCACCGTGTCCCACCGGCATAGAGTAGGTGCCCATGAGCGGCAAGTCCTCGGTCCGTACGCTGCCCCTGCTCCCGCTGCGGGACATCATCGTGTTCCCCCACATGGTGGTCCCGCTGTTCGTGGGCCGCGAAAAGTCGGTCAGCGCGCTCGAAGAGGCGATGGCCGGCGACAAGGAGCTGGTGCTGGCCGCCCAGAAGAAGGCCAAGACCAACGACCCGCGCGAGGAGGACATCTTCGCGGTCGGGACGATCGGCCACATCATCCAGCTGCTGCGCCTGCCCGACGGCACCGTGAAGGTGCTGGTCGAGGGCAAGGCCCGCGCGGAGATCACCCGCTTCGAGGGCGCGGTGCCGCACTTCACGGTCGAGGTCGCGACCTGGCCCGACCCGGACGAGCGATCGGTCGAGCTGGCGGCGCTGGTGCGCTCGGTGCAGGGCGTGTTCGAGACCTACGTGAAGCTCAACAAGCGCATCCCGCCCGAGATGCTGATGAGCGTGCAGACGATCGAGGAGCCGGGCCGCCTGGCCGACACGATCGTGGCCCACGTCAACCTGAAGCTGAAGGACAAGCAGGAGCTGCTCGAGACCGCGTCGCCGACCCGCCGGCTGGAGCGGCTGTACGAGCTCATGCAGGCCGAGATCGAGATCCTCCAGGTGGAGAAGAAGATCCGGACCCGCGTGAAGAAGCAGATGGAGAAGTCGCAGAAGGAGTACTACCTGAACGAGCAGATGCAGGCCATCCAGAAGGAGCTGGGTGACCGCGACGAGTTCAAGAACGAGCTCGCCGAGCTGGAGGCCAAGATCAAGGCCAAGCGGATGTCGAAGGAGGCCAAGGAGCGCTGCGGCAAGGAGCTCAAGAAGCTCAAGATGATGTCGCCGATGTCGGCCGAGGCGACGGTGGTCCGCAACTACCTCGACTGGATCCTGGCGCTGCCGTGGGAGGAGAAGTCCGAGGATCGCCACGACATCGCCGAAGCCGAGCGCATCCTCGACGCCGAGCACTACGGCCTGCAGAAGGTCAAGGAGCGCATCCTCGAGTACCTCGCCGTGCAGGCGCTGGTCGATCACATGAAGGGCCCGATCCTGTGCCTGGTGGGCCCGCCCGGCGTCGGCAAGACCTCGCTGGCGCGGTCGATCGCCCACGCCACCGGCCGCAAGTTCGTGCGGCAGTCGCTGGGCGGCGTGCGCGACGAGGCCGAGATCCGCGGCCACCGCCGCACGTACATCGGCGCGCTGCCCGGCAAGATCATCCAGTCGCTCAAGAAGGTCGGCACCAACAACCCGGTGTTCCTGCTCGACGAGATCGACAAGATGGCGATGGACTTCCGCGGCGACCCGGCGGCGGCGCTGCTCGAGGTGCTGGACCCCGAGCAGAACACGACGTTCAACGACCACTACCTCGACCTCGACTACGACCTGTCGGACGTCATGTTCATCACGACGGCCAACAACCAGCACGCGATCCCGCTGCCGCTGCAGGACCGCCTCGAGATCATCGAGCTGCCCGGCTACACCGAGTGGGAGAAGCTGGCGATCGCGCGCCAGTACCTGATCCCGAAGCAGGCCGAGGCCAACGGCGTGAAGCACCTCGCGATCACCTGGACCGACGAGGCGCTGACCCGGATGGTCCACCGCTACACCCGGGAGTCCGGCGTGCGCGCGTTCGAGCGCGAGATCGCGACGGTGTGCCGCAAGATCGCCAAGGACTGGCTGGCCGGCGGCAAGCCCGAGGGCGCGACCTTCGAGGTGTCGCCCGACGCGCTGGCCCGCTACCTCGGCGTCGAGAAGTACCGCGAGACCCAGCGCGAGGGCGGCGACGAGATCGGCCTGGCCAACGGCCTGGCGGTGACGATGGTCGGCGGCGACCTGCTGCCGGCCGAGGTCACGGTGGTGCCGGGCAAGGGCAAGGTGACGCTGACCGGCAAGCTCGGCGACGTGATGCAGGAGAGCGCCCAGGCGGCGATCACCTACCTGCGCAGCCGCGCCGATACGCTGGGGTTGCCCCGCGACTTCCAGAACAAGGTCGACATCCACGTCCACTTCCCCGAGGGCGCGATCCCCAAGGACGGCCCGAGCGCGGGCATCACGATGGCGACCGCGATGGCGTCGGCGCTGATGCGGGTGCCGGTGCGCCAGCACATCGCGATGACCGGCGAGGTGACGCTGCGCGGCCGGGTGCTGCCGATCGGCGGGCTCAAGGAGAAGATCCTCGCGGCCCACCGCGCCGGCATCACGACGGTGCTGTTCCCCGAGGACAACGTCAAGGACCTGAAGGACATCCCCGAGGCGGTGCTCGCCGAGCTGACGGTCAAGCCGGTCAAGCACATGGACGAGGTGCTGCGCATCGCGCTCGCGGTGGCCAACCCCGACGAGTTCCTGCGCGAGCCGTCGGGCGTCGTCGACTGGCGCGTCGTCGAGACGCTGCCCCCGGTCGACCCGCAGGCCGCGCACTGAACTCCAGGGGGCTCGTCGCCGAGCCGCCGGCGGGGTCATGCCCCCGCCGAGCCTCCCCCCGCGACGCGAGACGCCTGGCCACGCGGCGTTCGTGGGGTCATGCCCCCGCCGAGCCTCCCGAGCCTCCGCGGCGTGCGGCTTACTTCCGACAGGGCTCCATCGGCGCGTCCTTCAGCTCGAGCGCCGGGTTCACCAGGTCGACCTCGAAGCCACCGGCGCCGATGATGCGACCGGCGACCTGATCGACGGTGTTGGCGCTGCCGTCCATGATGTTGGCGCGGTACACGACGCCCGACCGGACGGCGGCGATCTGGGCGCTGGTCACGCGATCGATGGCCTTGCCGTGCTCGGCCAGGCGCCGGCGTTCACTCTCGGCGATGGCGACCCGGGCCGGCAGCACGTAGCCACCGACCTTGGCCTGCACGATCGCGCCGCCGCTGTGTGGATCCGCGATGGGCACCGTCTCGCCCACGTGGCCGTGCATGATCGTCCGGGCGCGCTCCATGCCGCCGGTCCACAGCTCCTCGTCGCTCAGCGCGACCTGCGGGTCCTCGGGCACCTCGTCGGCGCGGTTGCCGGACGCGCCCGTCGCCGCGCCCTCCTGCGGGTGCTGCGCGGCGATCTTCTTGCGCTCTTCCGGCGTGGCCTTGCGCGTCTCGACCACGCGGGTCGGTGGCACCAAGGAGCACTCGCCGGTCAACGCGAACGGCCGCAGCACGAGGCCGCCTTCGCCGGTGACGCGCCCGCCGCCCGACAGCTTCAGGCTGCCGATCGTCGCCTCGCCGAGGTTGCACTTGTAGATGTTGTAGACGTCGCCGGGCGAGTTCAGGTCGACGTAGACGCCGCCGGCCGCCTTGATGTCGATGCCGCCGCCGATCTCGACGTCGATCGCGCCGGTGACCTGATCCTCGACGTTCTCGATCGATCCGGTCACCGTGATCCCGGCCGACGCCGTGGCCGAGACGGCGACGAAGCCGCCCCCGGTGATGCTGAGCACGTTCGCCGCGCCGATGCCGGCGCCGAGCTTCAGGGATCCGGTCGCCGACGCCTGCAGCGAGCCACCGCCCGCCGCGCTGACGGTGAGCATGTCGGTGTCGGCGGCCCGCGGCCCGGTGGCCTGCGTCAGCGAGGTCTTGAAGGTCGCATCGGCCGACGCGCTCGCGCTGATCCCGATCTCGCCCTTGAGCTCGCCGACGACACCCGAGGCGAGCGGGATCTGCTGGTTGTAGGTCTTCTTCACGAGCTCCTTCTTCTTCTCGCCGGTGAAGCCGAGCGTGCCGACCGCGCCGTCGCTCCACGTGAAGCCGATGTTGCCGCCCAGCTCGGGCAGGATGCCCTTCGAGATCGACTGCCCCTCGAGCTTCGGCCGCCGGGCCTTCTCGGCGTCCGAGGCGCCCTCGGGCTTGGCGCCCTCGGGCTTCGGCGCGGCGGCCGGCGCGGGCTCGCGCGCGACCACGCGACCGACGCCGGCGCTGCGCGACACGGTGGTCGGCTCGCCGCGCACCATCGCGTCGGCGGCGCGATCGGCCTCGTGCTCGGCGGCGTCCTGCGGCGTCGACACCACCAGCTGGTGCTGCCGCACCGGCGCGGCGCCGTCCTGCTGGACGGTGTGCGCGACCTCGTGGGCCAGGAGGTGCAGCCCGAACGGGTCGTCGGGCTGGTACATGCCATCGGCGAAGTGGATGTCCTGGCCGACGGTGTAGGCCCGGGCCCCGACCGCGTCGGCGGCCTCGCGCGACGCCGCGCCGGTGTGGAGCCGCACGCGCGACAGGTCGGCGTCGAGCGACCGCTCGAACTGGCGCTGCAGCGTCGTCGGCAGCGGGGTGCCGGTCGACGCCGCCGCCCGCTCGACCGCCGCGTCGGCGCCCGCGGCCACGCCGTTGGCGTCGCGCCCGGCGATGCCTTCGCCGAGGGCCCGCGCGACCGCCGGGTCCGAGAGCCGCAGCACCGTGAGCTGCGTGGCCGGGGCGAGCCGGGAGGTGAGCGTCGACTTTCCAGGCAGTTGCCTGACGCGGTCGCCCTCGGAATCGAGCCCCAGGTTGCCAAGGTCGCGGCGCAGCAGCATGTCCATGCGGTGGATGGCCGGGGCGGCGCCGGATGTGACGCCGAAATCGCCGCGGCGCCGGTTTCGCGCTTGCGCGATTCGTAAATCTGATTTACTTATTGCTCGTGATTCACGAAGTGGAGGCGACCCCACGGGCGCGGCGGCGCGAGGCGAACCTCGAGCGCATCCTCGACACCGCGCTCGAGGTGGTGGCGCGCGAGGGGCTCGAGGGCCTGCAGATGGCGCGGCTGGCGGCGGCGGTCGACTACACGCCGGGCGCGCTGTACCGCTACGTCGAGTCCAAGGACGCGCTGGTGGCGCTGCTGGTGACGCGGACGCTGGGCCAGGTCGAGGCCGCGTTGCGCGCGGTCGAGGCGACGGTGCCGGCGCGGGCCACCCCGCTGGCGCGGGTCGCGGCGCTGGTCGCGGCCTACCGCGGGTTCGTGCGCGGCGCGCCCCACCGCTTCGGCCTGCTGGCGGTGGCGATGGCCGAGCCGCGGATCCTGGTCGGCGATCCCGAGCACACCCGGCTCACGGCCGCCGCGGTGGTCGCCGCGCTGACGCCGGTGGCCGCCGCGCTCGACGCCGCCGCCACCGCCGGCGCGCTCGACGCCGGCGCGGCCATCGAGCGCACGCTGTGCGTGTTCGCGATGGTCCACGGCCTGTCACAGCTACCCAAGATGGCCCGCGCCGCGCCGACCGCGATCGACGTCGACGCGATCGTCGCCAGCGGCCTGCGCGCGCTGCTGATCGGCTGGGGCGCCGCGCCGCGCTCGGTCGATCACGCGCTGCGCGCCAGCTTCACCCCGGAGCTCCCATGACCTCGCTCATCGTCACCTTCGCGCTCGGCATGTTCAGCTGGACGTTCCTCGAGTACGTCATCCACCGCTGGCTCGGCCACGACCCGCGCTACCGCGGCAACCCGTTCGGCGTCGAGCACGTGCGCCACCACGCCGAGGGCAACTACTTCGCGCCGACGCCCAAGAAGGCGGCGCTGGCGGCGCTGGTCGCGGTGGTGATCGGCGGCCCGGCGGCGTGGCTGGCCGGCGCCCACGGCGCGGCGGCGGTCGGCGGCCTCCTGGTCATGTACGGGACCTACGAGGTGCTGCACCGGCGCGAGCACACCCACGCCGGCATCGGCCGCTACGGGCGGTGGGCGCGCCGCCACCACTTCCACCACCACTTCGTCGACCCCAAGACCAACCACGGCGTCACCACGCCGCTGTGGGATCTGGTGTTTGGCACCTACCGCACGCCCGAGATCATCCCGGTGCCGGCCAAGCTGTGCATGCGCTGGCTGCTCGACGACGCCGGCGCGGTCCGGGCCGAGCACGCCGCCCGCTACCAGCTGCGCGGCGCGCGGTCGTAGCGGACTGCGCACGGTCACCGCAGCGGGAAGGTCATGCGGATGGCGCGCTGGCCGGTGCCGTAGCGGCCGACGTCGAGGGCGACCGGCGCGAAGCCGGCCCGCTCGTACATCCGCTGGGCGCGGTGGTTGTCCTCGGCGACGCACAGCCGCAGCTCGGTGAGCCGGCCAGCCTTGGCGGTGGCGCGGGCGACGTGGAGCGCGTGGTCGAGCAGCGCCCGGCCCAGGCCGTGGCGGCGCCACACCGGCTCGACCGAGATCGCCAGCAGGTCGGCGACGTGATCGCCGGAGAAGTCGTCGCGGTAGAACGCGAGCATCGTGAAGCCGCGGCGCGGCCCGGGGTCGTCGATCCAAGCGGCGACGTTGGCCTGCCGCAGCCAGGCGGGCAGCACCTCGCGGTAGTCGCCGAGGTCGGCGAACGCGCGGCTGCCGAGGTCGATGATCCACGCGTGATCGAGCGGCGTCGCGCGGCGGATCGTCGGCGGCGCGATCGCGGGGCGGAGCACGGACACCACGCCACGAGTATCGCGCGACGCCCCGGCGCGCGCACGCGGGAGCGGGCCGCGAACGGCTCAGGCGTAGGCGGCGGCCAGCATGGCCGCCAGCGGGTGCGCGACGGCGGTGGCGGCCGCGCGCAGCCGGGCGCGATCGAGCTCGACCACCCGGCTGGTGATCGCGACGTCGGCGCCGCGCAGCTCGACGACCGCGTAGGTGGCGTGGGGCAAGAGCACCGGCGGGCCGCCGTGGGCGAACTCGCGGAACGCCAACCCGACCGAGCCGGGGTTGACCAGGTACATGCCGCGGTGCAAGCGCACCATCGGCACGTGGGTGTGGCCGCCGGCCAGCACCACCGCGGTCCGCCCGGCCAGCATCGCGTCGAGGTCGGCCTCGGGCGTGGTGGCCAGCAGGTTCTCGACGTTCGAGCGCGGCGAGCCGTGGAACAGGTGCAGCGTGGCCGCGCCGTCGGTCAGCGTGTGCTCGCGCTGGTAGCGCACCAGCCGCGCGCGATCGGCGTCGGTGAGCTGCGCCGCGCACCACGCCACCGCGTCGTGGATGATCGGCGCCTCGGTGTAGCGCGCGATCAGCGCCGGCTCGAGCAAGAACTCGTCGTGGTTGCCCAGGATGGTCGGCGTGCCGAGCTCGTCGACCGCGGCCAGCACCTCGCGCGGGTGCGGCCCCAGCGTCGCGACGTCGCCCAGGCACACCACCGCGTCGACGCCCAGCCGCCGGGCGTCGGCCCGCACCGCGTCGAGCGCGACCAGGTTGCCGTGCAGATCCGAGATCAGCGCGACCCGCATCTAGCGCGCCCGCGGGCTCACGCGAACACCCGGCGGATCCGGGCGACCGCCTCCTCGACGTTCGCCCGCGAGTTGAACGCCGACAGCCGGAAGTAGCCCTCGCCGGCGGGGCCGAAGCCCGAGCCCGGCGTGCCGACCAGGTGGGCCTTGGTGAGCAGCTCGTCGAAGAAGTCCCACGACCGCGCCCCGCCCGGCGTGCCGAGCCAGATGTACGGCGCGTGCTGGCCGCCGAACACCGTGAAGCCGGCGGCGGTCAGGCCCTCGCGCAGGAGCCGCGCGTTGTCCATGTAGAACGCCACCTGCCCCAGCGTCTGGGCCATGCCGTCGGCGCTGTACGACGCCGCCGCGCCGCGCTGCACGACGTAGCTGGCGCCGTTGAACTTGGTCGAGTGGCGGCGGCTCCACATCGCGTTGAGCGACACCCGCTCGCCGCCGGCGCCGACGCCACGCAGCTCCTTGGGCACCACCATGAACGCGCAGCGCACGCCGGTGAAGCCGGCGCGCTTGGAGTAGCTGCGCAGCTCGATCGCGCACTCGCGGGCGCCGTCGATCTCGTAGATCGAGCGCGGCAGCGCGGGGTCCTGGACGTACGCCTCGTAGGCGGCGTCGAAGACGATCAGCGCGTCGTGCGCGCGCGCCCACGCGACCCACGCGGTCAGGTGGTCGCGGGTCATGACCGCGCCGGTCGGGTTGTTGGGCGAGCACAGGTAGACGACGTCGATGCCACCACCCTTGGGCGGCTCGGGCACGAAGCCGGTGGCGGCGGTCGACGGCAGGTACACCAGGCCCGGGTAGCGACCGTCGGGGCCGGGCGCGCCGGTGCGGCCGGCCATGACGTTGGAGTCGACGTAGACCGGGTAGACCGGGTCGGCGATCGCGATCACCGCGTCGGCGGCGAACAGCTCCTGGAGGTTGCCGCTGTCGCACTTGCTGCCGTCGGAGACGAAGATCTCGTCGGCGCCGATCTCGACGCCGCGCGACCGGTAGTCGTGGGCGCGGATCGCGTCGAGCAGGAAGTCGTAGCCCTGCTCGGGGCCGTAGCCGCGGAACGTCGCGCGCACCGCCATCTCGTCGACGGCCGCGTGCATCGCCGCGACGATCGCCGGCGCCAGCGGCTCGGTCACGTCGCCGATGCCGAGCCGGATCACCTGCGCGTCAGGGTGCGCCGCGGCGAACGCGCGCACGCGGCGCCCGATCTCGGGGAACAGGTAGCCGGCCGGGGGAGCTTCTGGAAGTTCGGGTTCGCTCGCATCGGCCGCGACCATACACGCGGCGCCGCCCCGCTTCACGCCAGCGGTTCAGGTCTCAGAACCAATTGAAGCCGACGCCGATCGAGCCGCCCGAGACGTCCTGGCCCTGATCGTAGTTGCCGACGATCATGCGCAGCTGGGCGTCGATCGAGAAGCGCGGCGCGCTGAGCAGCTCGTAGCCGACCGCGCCCATCGCGGCGCCGCCGTCGGCGATCGACTCGGAGTCGCTGTTCTGGCTGCTGCCGTTGTCGTACGAGTAGCCGAGGTTGGCGCCGCCGATGCCGCCCTTGATCCACAGCTGCGGGGTCAGCCAGTACTGCACCGCGACCATCGCGCTGGCCTGGACCAGGCTGGTGGCGCCGAACCGGTTCTCTTCGACGGTCTGGGCGTTGCCCTGGACCTCGAACATGATGCCGAGGCGCTCGTTGAGCATGCCGCCGATGTGGAAGTCGAACTCGCCGGCGACCGGATCGTAGTCGCAGCTGGCGCAGTTCACGTCGGCGTCGCCGACCTTCATGCTGCCCAGGCCGAGCGAGAAGCCGAGCATCATCCGACCGCCGCGCTCGTGGTACCCACCAGCGGTGGTCGGCTGCGGGTTGGCCGGCGCGTATCCGATCGGCTGCGGCTGGGCGGCCATGGGCTGGGCCAGGGCGGCGGCAGGAGCGAGGATGGCGGCGGCGGCGAGGATGAGCGTCGAAGTCTTCATAGGAACCCCTTCCAAGGAGATCGTAAGGTCGTGCCCGGTGACAGTGCAAGCCTGGGCCCAAAACCCGCGCCGCGCCGCGCCAACGCTGGTCGCGAGTGAGTCTCGCTGGTTAGCACGCGGCGTCGAGTGGTTCGGCCACTGGCTGTGAACGGCGGTTGGAGGGCGCGGCGTGGAGTGAGTCGCCGGTACTACTGATCGGCGACCGCGGTGAGGGTCACCTCGACGCCCCGCGCGAGGCCGAAGCGGACCGCGGTGCCCACCTTGACCCGCAACAGCGGGCCGATCAGGCTGGTCGCCGGACCGCGGATGTCGTGGCCGTCGATCGTGGTGACGAGGTCGCCGACCGCGACCCCCGCGCGCACGGCCGGACCACCGGGGTCGAGGTGGCTGACCGACAGCGCGCGGGCCCGGGGGTCGGCGTCCGGTGCCGGATCGACGAAGGTCATGCCGAAGCTGCCGGCCTCGTCGCCGGGCTGCATGCGTCGCTTGACCACCGGGATGTCGCCGACGTCGACCTCGGGGCCAGCGCCGAGCTCGACCACCCACCGCGACAGCGCGTACGGGCCCGTGCGATCCACCTGCCGCCCGCCGACCTGCGCCAGGCCGATGGGCGCGTCGACCACCACGAAGCGCCCGTCGGGGCCGCTGATGTCGCGGCGATCCTCGGCGCCGGCGCCGAAGAACGAGCCGGCGTCGTCGCCCTTGACCGGGCTGGCGAACGCCCGCAGCCCGGCCACCGGCGCGCCGCTGTCCAGGTCGACGAAGCGGCCGACGACGCGCAGGTTGGGCGTCAGCGTGAACACCACGCCGGCCTTGTGCTCGCCGCCCGCGAGCTCGAGCGTGGTCTGCACCCGGGCGCCGGCCGCGCGCGCGGTGGCGACGAAGCGCCCGGCCGGCAGCTCGCGCAGCGCGAAGCCGCCGTCGGTGCGGTAGAACGTCTCGCTCCGCGAGAAGCCGGTGACCTCGTCCTCGAGCGCGACCGAGAACTCGTCGAGCGGCCGGCCGTCCGCGGTGACGACGGTGCCGACCACCGACCCGGTGGTGGCGATGGTCAAGCGGGCGTCGCGGGTGCCGACGGCGACGTGCTCGGCCACCGCCTCGCCGCCGCCCTTGCGGAACGCGCGCAGCGTGTAGGCGCCGGCCGCCAGCTGCGCGATGGCGAAGGTCCCGTCGACGCCGG
This sequence comes from Myxococcales bacterium, assembly GCA_016707895.1. Lineage (GTDB taxonomy): Bacteria > Myxococcota_A > Polyangia > Haliangiales > Haliangiaceae > UBA2376. The sequence goes on from JADJGV010000001.1 coordinate 492,394, forward strand.
TGACCACCGGGCGCTGACCGCCACCCCACGCCCAGCGCCCGACCCGCTGCGCGTCGCCCGCGGCGGCGCCGGCGGCGTCGGACTCGCGGGTCGCCGAGATCCAGGCGTCGCCGACCGGCTGGCCGCGGTCGTCGCGCACCGCGCCGGCGATGACGCCGTCCTCGGCCTCGACCACCAGGCGCACGGTGGCGCGTCGCCCGGCCACCACGGTCACCGCCTCGCCCTGGAGATCGTCGTCGGTCGTCCCCGGCCGGCGCAGCTCGTCGAGCCAGCCGCGCCGTGCGGTCACCCGCCGCACACCGGGCTCGACCGCTCGCAGGACGAACGCGCCGTCGTCGCCGGTCAGCGCGTCGTTGCCGAACGACCACGACGTCGCGGTGGAGCTGACCCGGGCGCCGACCACCGGCGCGCCGGCGGTGTCGACCACGGTGCCGCCGATCTCGCCCGACGCCGGCAGCACCACGTCGAGCACGCCGTCGCCGGTGGGCGGCACCGTGGCGACCGGCGGCGGCGCCGCCTGGCGCGCGGCGGTGGTCCACACCGTCACCGTGTACGTCCCCGGCAGCAGGCCGCGCACGACGTAGCCGCCGTCCGGACCGCTGGTGGCGTTGCCGTCGACGCGCTGGGCCCGTGGATCGCCCGCCTTGGTCCGCACCGACACCTGCGCGTCGACGACCGGCGCGCCGGCGCTGGTGGTGATCGTGCCGCGCAGCGCGGCGCCCGCGGCCACGGCGAGCGCGACGCCGGTGACGTCGCGATCGACGACGTCGATCGGATCGTAGCGATCGCGGGGCACGTAGCCGACGCAGCGGACCCGCGCGACGTAGTGGCCGGGGCGCACCGCGGTCGCGGCGAAGCTGCCGTCGGCGAGGAGCTCGGCGCTCGCGTCGCGCCCGGTGGCGCGGTCGGTGAGCCAGACGTCGCCGTCGGCGCACGGCGTCGGCGGCGCGCCGTCGATCAGCACCTGCCCGCGCACCGCGAACGCGGCGGCGACGACGATCTCGACCCCGTCGACGCTCTGGCCCAGGCCGAGCAGCACGCTCTCGCGCGGCTCGCCGTACCAGCCGTCGCCGGTCGCGGTCGGCTTGTAGCGCCCGGGCGCCAGCCGCGTCAGGCGGAACCGGCCGGCGTCGTCGGTGCGCGTGGTGGCGCTGCCCGCGCCGGACATCCAGGCCTGGGCGTCGACGATCGCCCCCGCCACCGGGCGGCGATCGTCGGCCGTCACCACCACGCCGGCCAGCGTCGACTCGGGCGTCAGGTAGAGGGTCACGCGCGCCGACGGCGCGGCCGCCTGCGCGGTGCCGTCGGTGTAGCCCTCGGCCGACGCGGCGATCGTGACGGTGCCGGGCTCGGTCCACACGGTGAAGCGGCCGGCGTCGTCGGTGTGGGTGATGCTGGTGAGCGCGCCCCAGTAGCGCTGCCCGTGCACCCCGACCACCGCGCCGACGACCGGGCCGCCGCTGACGTCTTCGACGACGCCGCTGACCTGCACCCCGCCCCGCTCGAGGACGAAGTCGACCCCGGCCTTGCGCTCGCCGGCGGCCAGCTCGAGGCGGGGCCGCCGATCGCGCGGATCGAGCCAGACCCGCGGCAGGTGACCGGGCGCGCTGGCGGCGGGGCGGTGCGTCGCCGGCACCAGCTCGTCGAGGAGGTAGGCGCCGGTCGCGTCGCTGCGCGCGCAGCGCGGCTCGTGGCCGTCGTCGTCGGTGATGCCCTTGCCGCTCCACGCGGTGCACACCTGCGCGCCGGCGATGGGCGCGCCGTCGGCCTCCCGCACCACGCCGGCGATGCTGGCCCGCGCCAGGCCGCGCGGATCGCTGGCCAGGCCGCGCACCGCGGCGCCACCGCGCGGATCACCGCCCGGCCGCGCGGTCGCGACGGCGGGCGTCGACGCGGTGGGCGCGCGGTGGCCGCGCCACCACCAGAGCACGAGCCCGACCACGACCACGGCGACCACGGCGGCGAGCGTACGCTTCGACATGCGCCCGCATCGTTCCGCGACCGCCGCCGGCCGACAAGCCCCCAGACCGAACGTCGGTGGACTACCTGCTGGCCCGCGTCACCGGCAGCAGCGGAAGCCGACGTTGGGGAAGAAGAAGGTGTCGCCGGCCGAGGTGAAGGCCAGGTCGCAGGTGATGCCGGTGCCCTCGTTGTTGGAGGCGCCGCCGCGCAGCGGGTTGATGCCCGGCAGGCGCGCCATCGTCCACTCCTTGACGTTGCCCGACAGATCCTGGATGCGGTTGGCGCCGCCCCAGTCGGCGTAGCAGCTGGCACGGTTGCCGCCGACCAGGACGTCGTCTTGATCGCCGGCCACGGCGCCGTTGGTGTCGTAGTTGTCCTCGTTGCACACGCCCAGCTGGTAGGTCGTCGGGTTGGCCGCGTACGACCACGTGCCGCCGTGCGTGCGGGTCTCGGTCGGGGCGGTGGTCGAGGTGTTGCGGGTGACGACGATCGCGTCGACCTTGATGCCGTCCTCCTGCATCCAGATGTTGAGGTAGCGGTTGCCGCCCGCGGCCGGGATCGAGAACGCGGTCGACCGCACCCACACCCACGCGCCGTTGGTGGGCGTGACCATCTGCACGGTCGGCGTGCCTGGCAGCGCGGTGTTGATGCCGATGCGGATCGTGTCGTCGGCGCCGACCGCGCTGTACATGCGGACCCACACGTAATAGTTGGTGGCGGCGGCGGTGGCCGGGAAGCCGAGCTGGTAGTCGAGCCGCGGCGACTGGGTCGGGGCGTTGGCCGCCGAGACGTTGGCGCCGATGTTGGGCGAGGCCCGCATCGCCGAGATGCCGGAGTAGTCCGACGGCGCCGAGTCGGGCACCCAGGCGTGGACCCCGGCGCCGGTCCCGACGACGGTGCCGGTGGTCGAGCTCAGGAAGTCCTCGGCCTCGATGAAGACGTAGGCCGGCGACGCCCCGGGCGCGGCGACCGGGTAGGTCGACTTGGAGACCACCGAGCAGGCGCGGTGCCAGTCCTGCTCGGTGCACAGGTCGGCGCCGACGGCCTGGCAGGCGGCGCGGGCCTGGCCGTAGGTGACGTTGGTCCACGGCAAGACGCCGCTCTTCGAGCAGGCGCGCGCGGTGACCGCGCCGCCGGCGGTGGCGGTGGCGTCGGGGTGCGAGGCCTCCCACTTCATGACCTGGCGCCCGCCGCCGATCGACACCCAGTCCTGGGCGGCGTTGTCGTCGATGGTGCCGTTGCAGTTGTTGTCGAGGTTGTCGCACAGCTCGGCCGACGCGGTGCCGCCGGGCTGGGTGATGTTGCAGGTCACCGCGCCGGTCGGGTTGCCGGCGTCGCAGACGTAGGTGCCGCGGCCCTGGCAGACGCCGACGCCGCTGTCGGTGCAGGCCGTGCCCTTGAGCGGGTGGCCCTCGTCGACCCGGCCGTCGCAGTCGTTGTCGATGTTGTCGCAGCGGTTCTCGGGGACGACGTCGCCCGCGGCGTCGGTGCTGACGTTGGGGCCGTAGGCGCAGTCCCAGCCCGCGGCGGTGCACACCGGCATCGTGCCGGCGCAGGCGCCGAGCGACAGGCAGATCGCCGGCGGGGTCAGGCTCTCGTCGACCTGGCCGTTGCAGTTGTCGTCCTGCTGGTTGCACGCCTCGGTCGGCCCCTGGTACTGGCAGCCGTACTCGCAGCCGTCCGCGGCCATGCCGTTGACGTTGTAGAAGTCGGGGTCGCAGTTGGCGACGGTGCAGTTGCCGCCGCCGCAGCCCTCGACCGCGTGGGGCAGATCGCACACGCGGTTGCAGCTGCCGCAGTTGCGCGGGTCGGTGTTGAGGTTGAAGCCGTTGGTCGGGTTGCCGTCGCAGTCCTGATCGAGCGTGTCGCACAGCTCGAGCGTCGGGCCGACGTCGCCGACGCAGGTGGGCACGCCGCCGACGCAGGTCAGCGTGCCGAGCGCGCACTCGCCGACGCCGGTGGTGCCGCACGAGCCGAGCGGGGGCAGGCCCTCGTCGAAGTTGTTGTCGCAGTCGTTGTCCTTGCCGTCGCAGATCTCGGGGTTGCCGCCGACGGTGCCGACGTCACCGACGCAGTCGATCGCGCCGCCCACGCACGTCGTCGTGCCGGCGACGCACTCGCCGACGTCGGTGCCGCACGGCACGCCGCCGCCGGGGTTGCCCTCGTCGGCCATGCCGTTGCAGTTGTTGTCGAGGCTGTCGCAGGTCTCGGGGCTGCCGCTGACGCCGGTGCAGCGCAGCGCGCCGGCGGCGCACTCGATGACGCCGGCGGAGCACTCGCCGACGTCGGTGCCGCAGGGATCGCCGACGGTGGCGACGCCGTCGTCGACCATGCCGTCGCAGTCGTCGTCCATGCCGTTGCAGGTCTCGACGCCGGTCGGCACGCACGCGTCGGGCGGCGTGACGTTGCCGTCGTTGCCGTCGGCGGTGGCGTCGCCGACGATCGCGTCGCCGTCGCCGGCGTCGGTGCCGCAGTTGAGGCAGTAGTCGTTGACGCCGCAGCCGGCCGCGATCAGCGCGCCGGCGGCGGTGAGGGCGAGCGCGAGGCGGTGGATCACTGGCCACCTCCCGCGGCGCGGGCCGCGCGGCGCCGGCGCAGGCCGAGCGCGAGCGCGAGCCCGAGCAGGAGCCCGCCGGACGAGCCGCCGCTGGTCGAGCAGCCGCCGCCGCCGCCGGTGGTCACGCGGTCCTCGTCGACCGGCCCGGCGTCGACCGGGGGCGGCGGCGTGGCGCAGGTGCCCTGCACGCAGATCTCGTTGGCACCCGGGCAGGTGACACCCAGGCACGGGTCGCGCTCGCAGATGCCGTTCTGCGGGTTGCACGCCTCGCCGGTGGGGCACGGGCGGCCCAGGCACGGGTCGTTCACGCAGGTGTGGCTGGTCTCGTTGCACACCTGGGTGCCGGGGCACGGACCGCCGCACGGGTCGGCCTCGCACATGCCGCGATCGCAGCGCTCGCCGGTGGGGCAGGTGACGCCGGTGCAGCTGCCGACGCACTGGCCGCCCTGGCAGTACTGGTTGCCGCCGCAGGTGACGCCGGCGCACGGGTCGTCGACGCAGGTGCCGCCGACGCACTGCTGGGTGGCGCTGCAGCGGTCGGGGAACGTGAGGCAGTTGTCGGGGCGGCACTCGCCCAGGCTGCCGACGCAGACCTCGCCGGCGCCGCAGGTGACCTGATCGCAGGCGCGCACGCAGGTGCCGGCGTCGCACACGGTCTGGTCGCCGTTGGGCAGCGGGTCGCAGGTGACGTTGAAGCACGGATCGGCGATGCAGAAGCTGTCGACGCAGACCCGGCCCTCGGGGCACGGGAACTCGCCCGATGCGCACGGCAGCGCGCACTGGCAGTGGGTGCAGGTGGCGCCGCCGCCGCACAGCGTGCCCTCGTCGACCTGGCCGTTGCAGTTGTCGTCCTCGCAGTTGCAGGTCTCGGTCATCGCCGGCTCGCCGCCCTGGCACACGTAGGTGCCGCCGACGCAGCGCAGGACGCCGGGCATGCACAGCGGCTCGCCGCCGGGGCCCATGGTGCACGGGCCCATGTCGGGCACGCCCTCGTCGATGAGGCCGTTGCAGTTGTCGTCGAAGTCGTTGCACACCTCGGGGCCGCCGCCGGTCGAGCCCTCGCAGGTGAGCACGCCGTTGGTGCACACGGTCTGGCCGACGCCGCACGAGCTCGAGCAGTCGGCGCCGCCGGTGCCCTCGTCGACCATGCCGTTGCAGTTGTTGTCGATGGTGTCGCACGACTCGGTGGCCGGGCCGACCTCGCCGACGCAGGTGCCCCAGCTGCCGGTCGAGCAGGTCTGCATGCCCGGGTGGCAGATGCCCGCCATCGGGTTGCCGCCGGGGATCGCCGAGCAGTCGCGGACCAGGCCGTCGACGACGCCGTCGCAGTCGTCGTCGCGGTTGTTGCACGACTCGGCGACCGGCCCGGTGCCGGTGCACGTGCCCCAGCTGCCCGCCGCGCAGGTCTGGGTGCCGGCCGAGCACTCGCCGACGTCGGTGCCGCAGCCGCGGACCAGGCCCTCGTCGATCTGGCCGTCGCAGTCGTCGTCGGCGTTGTTGCAGATCTCGACGCCCGAGCAGCTGCAGATCAGGCCCTCGTCGATCTGGCCGTCGCAGTTGTCGTCGATGTTGTTGCAGATCTCGGTGGTCGGCGTCGCGCCGGGGTTGGTGATGTTGCAGGTCGTGCCGGCGCCTGACGCGGTGCAGACGTAGGTGCCGGTGCCCCGGCAGCGCCCGAGCAGACCGTTGTCGCAGGCGCCGCCGCGGTTGGGGAAGTCCTCGTCGATCAGCGTGTCGCAGTCGTCGTCGAGGCTGTTGCACTGCTCGAACTTCACCGCCTCGGCGAGGATCGTCGAGATCGCGACCTGGAGCTCCTCCTCGTTCGAGGCGTAGAGGCCCTCGTTGCCAGCGCCGTCGGCGGCGCCGCCGGCGTGGGCCACGCCCTCGATCTGGGCGTTGCCGGGCGTGACGCCGAAGCCGATGGGCTTGGTCTCGATGCGGTACGTGCGGGTGTCGACGGCGGTCGTCAACAGCGCCGTGGCGGCGGCGGTGGTGTTCCCGAACGTCGTGCAGGTCTCCTCGCCGTCGGTCAGCGAGATGACGATGTAGGGTCGGCACTGCCGACCGCTCGGCAGGAAGACGTTCTTGAGCGGGTCGTTGCGGATCGGGTCGAAGCCGGGCTGCCCCGACGCGAGGAGCGTGGTGCCGTCGGTGGCCTGCAGGCCCTGCCAGTAGCGCTTGGCGCCCTTGAGCGAGCCGGCGATCGGGGTCCAGCCGGCGATGTAGATCTCGGGGTTGTTGGCGATCGCGGTGCTGGTGCAGGTGCCGGCGGAGAAGTTGTTCCAGGTGACCAGGTCGCTGTTGTTGCCGTCGTACATGCCGGTCAGCACCTCGAGGCGAGCGTCGCTCGCCATCGCGGTGGTGCAGCCCGAGCCGGAGGCCTCGTCGCACGCGGTGCAGTCGATGCCGTTCATCGCGCAACCGTCGCCGGGGGTGGTGTCGGTCGACGTCTCGCGGAACCGACCGAGCCCGAGCACCATGTCGCCGTAGCTGTTGGCGATGCCGGCGATGGCGCACTTGGCGTGATCGAGGCGGGTGTCGGTCGAGCCGGGACAACTCGGCGGGCCGAAATTGGTGGCGGTGTCCATCGACCCCGAGGTGTCGACGATCAAGAAGACGTACGGCTTGAGCGGCTCGCCGGCGTGCGAGACGCGGACCAGCGCGCACAACAGGAAGAACGTGGCGGCCCCGCGCCACGCGAGCACTCGTTGCATAGCCCAAAATTCTACAGCCAGCGCCGGGTACCCCGCAGCCGATCGAGATCACACCTACCCCACCGACATCCCAACCCGACGAGGTAGGTGCGGCTGCGACTGGCCCGCTGCGGCCCCTACTCGTGGCGGAGGGCGACGATGGGATCGAGCCGGGCCGCGCGATGCGCCGGGTACCAGCCGAACACCACCCCGACGGCCCCGGCGACGCCGACGGCCAGCGCGACCACGTCGAGCCGCACCAGCAGCGGGAAGCCGAACTTCGCGGCCATCCCCTTGCCGGCCAGCACCCCGGCGGCGATGCCGACGACGCCGCCCACCAGCGACAGCACCACCGCCTCGATCAAGAACTGCTGGCGGATGTGGCGCGGCCGGGCGCCGACCGCCATGCGCAGGCCGATCTCGCGGGTGCGCTCGGTGACGCTGACCAGCATGACGTTCATGATGCCGATGCCGCCGACCAGCAGGCTGACCAGCGCGACGCCGGCGAGGAGCGAGGTGATGGTCGCGGTCGACGCAGCGCGGGCCTTGGCCACCGCGGTCAGGTCGCGCACCGCGAAGTCGTCGGCGGCGTCGGCCCGCAGCTGGTGCCGGCCGCGCAGCAGCTCCTCGATCACCGCCTTGGCGTCGGCGGTGCGGTCGCGGGCGGTGGCCATCACCATGATCTGCCCGGTGAGGAAGCGCGCGTTGGACGGGGCCAGCTTGCCGGCGAACGCGGTGGTCGGCACGACGATCAGGTCGTCGTTGTCCTGGCCGAAGCCCGACGTGCCCTTCGGCTCGAGCACGCCGACCACGGTGAACGGGGTGCGGGCGATGCGCACGGTCTGGCCGATCGGATCGACGCCGGGGAACAGGTTGTCGACGACGGTCTGGCCCACCACCGCGACCTTGCGCGCGCCCGCGACGTCGGCGTCGGTGAAGGCCGCGCCGGCCGACACGTCCCACGACCGCACGACGAACCACGCCGGCGTGGTGCCGTTGACCTGGGTCTGCCAGTTGCTGATCTCGGACACCGCCTGGGCGTTGGTGCGCAGCTGCGGCGCCGCGGCCGCCACCTCGGGCAGCGCGGCGATCGCCGCCAGGTCGGCCCAGGTCAGCGTCGGGCGGCTGCCGGCGCCACCGCGGACGCCGCCGCTCTGGGTCGAGCCGCTGGTGACGATCAGCGTGCTCTGGCCCATCGCCTCGAACTGCTCGGCGACGCGGACCTTGGCCCCCTCGCCGATCGCGACCATCGCGATCACCGCGCCGACGCCGATGATCACGCCGAGCACGGTCAAGAGCGACCGGGTCTTGGTGCGCGACAGCGCGGTCAGGGCGATGGCGATGGTGCGCAGCAGGTTCACGACGGCTCCTCCGGCAGCGCGGCGAGCGCGGCGGCGGCGGCGGCGGCGACCTGGGGGCGATCGCCGGCGATGCGCCCGTCCTTGACCACCACCACCCGGGTCGCGAACGCGGCGATGTCGTGCTCGTGGGTGACCAGCACGATCGTCATGCCCTCGCGCGACAGCTCCTGGAACAGGGCCATGATCTCGAGGCTGGTGCGGGTGTCGAGGTTGCCGGTCGGCTCGTCGGCGAGGATCACCGCCGGGCGGGTCACGATCGCGCGGGCGATCGCGACGCGTTGCTGCTGGCCCCCGGACATCTGGTTGGGGTGGTGCAGCAGGCGGTCGCCGAGCCCGACCCGCTCGAGCGCGGCCCGGGCCCGGGGCCGGACGTCCTTGCGGCGCACGCCGGCGTACAGCAGCGGCAGCGCGACGTTGTCGAGCGCGGTGGTGCGCGGCAGCAGGCTGTAGTTCTGGAAGACGAAGCCGAGCGTGCGGTTGCGCAGGTCGGCCTTGCGGTCGGCGGACAGCGTGCCGACGTCCTCGCCGTCGAGCAGGTAGCGCCCGGCGGTCGGCGCGTCGAGGCAGCCCAGCAGGTTCATCAGCGTCGACTTGCCCGAGCCCGACGCGCCCATGATCGCGACGAACTCGCGGGCGCCGATCGCCAGGTCGACGCCGCGCAGCGCGTGCACCGCGTGCTCGCCCTCGCCGTAGACGCGGGTGACGCCGTGGAGCTCGATGACCGGGTGGGGAGAGGTGGCGATGGCGGTGGCGGGCATGGTTGGCTCGGTGGTTCAGAACATCGGGGGCGGGCCCGGCGGGCCGCTGGTGCGGTTGCTGCCGCGGCTGGCGCTGCCGGCGCCGGCGCCGCCAGGGGCGGTGCGGGCCCGCGAGTCGGCGGTGATGATCGCGTCGCCCTCGGCCAGGCCGGCGCCGACGACTACCGTCGAGGTGCCGTCGCTGAGGCCGGTGGTGACCGCGACCCGCGCCGGCGCGCCGTCGCGCAGCACCCAGACGCCGGGGCTCGGGCGGGCGCCGCGGGTGGGCTTGGCCGTCGCCGCGGTGGCCGGCCGGTAGCGCAGCGCCTTCACCGGCACCACCAGCGCGTCGGCGGCCTGGTCGACGACGAAGGTCGCGGTCGCGGTCATGCCGGGCCGCAGGCGGCCGTCGGGGTTGGCGACCGACACCACCGCGTCGTAGGTGACGACGTTGTTGGTGGTGACCGCCTGGTTGCGGATCTGGCGCACCGCGCCGGCGAACGTGCGCTCGGGGTAGGCGTCGAACGCGAGCTCGACGCGCTGACCGTCGGCGAGCTGGCTGACGTCGGCCTCGGCCACCGACGCGTGCAGCTCCATGCGGGCGAGGTCGCCGGCGATCACGAACAGCTCGGGGGCCTGCAGCGAGGCGGCGACGGTGTTGCCGGGATCGACCGAGCGCGAGATGACGACGCCGGCGATCGGCGCGGTGATCGTGGTGTAGGTGAGGTTGGTCTCGGCGTTGCGCACCTGGGCCTGGGCCAGGACGATGCTGGCCCGGGCCGAGGCGACCGCGGCGTCGGCGACCGCGGCCGCGGCCTGGGCGGCGTCGACGTCCGCGGTCGACACGGCGCCCGACGCGATCAGGCTGGCGGTGCGCCGGGCGGTGACGTGGGCGTTGGCGGCGGTGGCCTTGGCGCGCACCAGCTCGGCCTGCGCGGCCTGCAGCCGCGCGCGGGCCTGGGCGCGCTCGCCGGTCAGCACCTGGGGATCGAGGCGCGCGAGCACCTGGCCCTGGGCGACGCGATCGTTGTGATCGACCAGCACCTCGATGACGCGGCCCGACACCTGGCTGCCGACCGTCGAGATCTCGACCGGCGACAGCGTGCCCGACGCGGTCACCGAGCGCACCAGCGTGGTGCGCGCCAGCGGCGTGGTGGTGTAGGTCACCGGCGCCGCGCCGCCACGCCAGCGCTGCCACCCCAGCCAGCCAGCGACCGCCACGGCCACCAGCGCCGCCACGGTCAGGAGCCGCCGCGTGACGGCGGTGCGCGCGTAGGTCGGATGCGAGGCCATGCCCGACGAGATTGCAAGCCCCGTTCCGTCGGCGAGCGCCCGCGGGAGGCGCGGTTGCGCGGGCGTGCTGCAGGTCCTGCATGCAGACCTGCAGCGACCGGCAAAACCCCGCGCGCTACTCGATGCCGTAGCGCTTGAGCTTGTCGTAGAGCGTGCGCTCGGCGATGCCGAGCACCTCGGCCGCCTTGCGGCGGTTGCCGGCCACCGACGTCAGGGCGGCGACGATCGCGTCGCGCTCGAGCTCGACCAGCGGCCGCGCGGCCGCGACCGGCGGCGCCGGCTCGGTCGACGCCGGCGGCGGCGCGCTGGCCTCGAGCCACACGTCGCCGGCGCCGATCACGTCGCGCTCGGTGAGGATCGCGGCGCGCTCGAGCGTGTTGGCCAGCTCGCGCACGTTGCCCGGCCAGTGCCACGCCACCAGCCGCGCCTCGGCGTCGGCGCCCAGCGTCAGCACCCGGCCGCGCACGCTGGGGCCGATGCGCGCGAGCAGCGCGCGGGCCAGCGGCACCAGATCGCCCTTGCGCTCGCGCAGCGGCGGCAGGCGGATCGGGAACACCGCCAGCCGGTGGTACAGGTCGTCGCGGAAGCGCCCGCCGGCCATCATCGCGCCGAGGTCGCGGTTGGTCGCGGCGATCCAGCGCACGTCGACGTCGAGGCTGCGGGTGCCGCCCAGCCGCTCGAAGCGCCGCTCCTGCAGCACCCGCAGCAGCTTCGCCTGCAGCTCGAGCTTGAGCTCGCCGACCTCGTCGAGGAAGAACGAGCCGCCGTCGGCCAGCTCGATCTTGCCGCGGCGGCGCTCGACCGCGCCGGTGAACGCGCCGCGCTCGTGGCCGAACAGCTCGCTCTCGAGCAGGTGCTCGGCCAGCGCAGCGCCGTTGACGGCCAGGAACGGGCGGGCCCGGCGATCGCTCCTGGCGTGGATGGCGCGCGCCGCGACCTCCTTGCCGGTGCCGGTCTCGCCGAGCAGCAGCACGCTGGCGCTGGTGCGCGCGACCTTCTCGATCGCCGACACCACCGGCGCCATCGCCGGATCGCCGTAGGTCAGCGGCGGCAGGTTGTCGTCGGCGCTGGCGCCGGCCTTGGCGTCGAGCAGCCGGCGCCGCTCGAGGGCGCGCTCGACGACCAGGCGCAGCTCGTCGGGGCCGCCCAGCGGCTTCTGCAGGTAGTCGAACGCGCCCAGCTTCATCGCCGCGACCGCGGTGTCGACCGCGCCGAACGCGGTCATGACGATCACCTCGACCTCGGGCTGCTCGGCCTTGAGCTTCTTGATCAGCGTCAAGCCGTCGACGTGGGGCATGCGCAGATCGGTGACGACCAGGTCGAAGCCACGCTCGTCGAGCTTCTTGATCGCGACCCGGCCGTCCTCGGCCTCGACGACGTCGTGGCCGTCGAGGCGCAGGCTGTCGCCCACGAACTCGCGCAGCCCCGGCTCGTCGTCGACCACCAGGACGCGCGCCATCACCGCACCGCCTTGGGCAGGTCGATCGTGAACGCCGCGCCGCCGCCGTCGGGGTTGGTCGCGGTCAGCGTGCCGCCGTGCAGCTCGACCAGCCGCTTGCACACCGCCAGGCCCAGCCCGGTGCCGTGGGTGCGCCGGGTGAAGAACGGCTCGAACACCCGCGCCAGCTCGCCGTCGGGGAGGCCAGGGCCATGATCGCGCACGACGAAGCGTAGCCCGGATGGGCCGCGCGTGACGGCGGCGTCGATCCGGCCGTCGCTCATCTCGGCGGCGTTCTCCAGCAGGTTGACCAGCACCTGGCGCATGCGATCGGCGTCGAGCGGCCAGCTGCGCGGCGCGTCGGCGTCGGCGAGGTCGACCCGGCCTGGCGCCGCGGCCTCGGCGGCCGCGCGCAGGAGCGCCACCGGATCGGCGGCGGCGACGCGGATCTCGCCCGAGCGGGCGAACGCCAGGAGGTCGTTGGTCAGGTGCTCGAGCCGCACCGCCTCGTCCACGACGCGGTCGGCCTTGGCCCGGGCGCGATCGCCCTCGGGCAGCGCCCGCGCCAGCAGCTGGGCGTTGCCCTTGAGCGAGGCCAGCGGGTTGCGGATCTCGTGCGCGAGGATGGCCGACATCTGGCCGAGGTTGGCCAGGTGGCGGGCCTGCTCGACGGTGCGCACGCTGGCCGCGCGGCCGAGCGACCAGCGCACCAGCACCAGCGCCAGGCCGATCAGCGTCAGCGCGGCGGCGACGCCGATCGCCAGCGACCAGGTGGCCACGGTGTCGAGGTGATCGACCTCGGCGGGATCGATCTCGAGCAGCACCTCGCCGGGGCCGCGCCCGGGCGGGCTCGGCCGGTTGGCCCGCGGCGGGCGCTTGTAGACCACGCGGATCCGCGCGCCGGTCACCACCGGGACCGCGACCGGCGCCGCGGCGAACCACGCGAGCAGCGCCTCGGGGCTGGCGCTCGGCGTCCCGGCCGCGGCGACGATCCGCCCGTCCTCGATCAGCGCCAGGTAGCGGACGTGCTGGGCCGCGGTGGCCTCGAAGGCGTCGCGCACCCGCGCGGCGGGCGCCTCGTGCTCGCTCTCCATCATGCGCGCGCGCACGGCCGCGCCGGCGTCGGCGGCCAGCCCGCGCAGCATCGTCGCCCGGGCGTCGACCACGCTGGCGTGGGTGATCCACACGATCGCCACCAGCGCCGCCCCGACCACGCCGATGGCCAGCACCACCGCGGCGCGGGACAGGCGCGGGAGCCAGCGGAGCGACACGTCGGTGATCACTGTATCCCCGTGAGCAAGCGGCGAGCCAGCGGCCGCGCCCGCCCCGAGGCCGCCGCGCGGACCTGCCCCTGCGAAACCTGCAGGCCCTGCAGCGCTCGCAGCCTGGCCGCGCGCGGCGCGTCGCTTGCACAGCGTCGGCGCATGCGACCGCGCAGCTTGATCGCGTCGATGCTGGTGTCCGGACTCGTACAGTCGGCGTGCGCGGGCGGACAGCGCCCGGAACCGCGCACGCCGATCACCGCGCTCGGCCAGTTCTCGACCACCGGCGCCCGCCCCGCCCCGCCGCGGTTCTGGACCGCGTTCGGCGACCCGGCGCTCGACGCGCTGATCGATCAGGCGCTGGTCGACGGCTTCGACGTGCCGATGGCGTGGGCGCGGCTGCGCCAGGCCGACGCCGCGGCGCGGGCCGCCGGGGCCGCGCGCGCCCCGAGCGTCGACGCCAGCGTCGGCGGCGGCGCGGCGGCCAGCGGCTTCGACGGCGCGGCGACGCGCACCAGCGTGTCGGTCGGCGTGGCCGCCAGCTACGAGCTCGACCTGTGGGGCGGCGTGGCCGCGGGCCGCGACGCCGCCGCCGCCTCGGCCCACGCCGCGCGCGCCGACGTCGACGCCGCGGCGATCACCGTCGCCGCGCAGCTCGCGACCGCGTGGTACCGCCGCGCGACCGCGGTCGCCGAGGTGGCCCTGCTCGCGCAGGACCTCGCCACCAGCGAGGCGACGCTGGCGCTGGTCGCGGCGCGGGTCGGCGGCGGCGTCGCGCCCGACAGCGATCGCCTGCGCCAGACCCAGGCGGTCGAGGCGCTGCGCGGCCAGCTCGCGGTCGCGCGGGCCGCGGTGCGCACGCAGGTGCACGCGATCAACGCGCTGCGCGGCGCGGCGCCCGACGCGGCGCTGCCGGCGGCGCCCGCGCTCCCGACGCTGCCCGCGCTGCCCGCCACCGGCGTACCGGCGACGATCCTCGGCCAGCGCCCCGACGTCGCCGCGGCGTGGGCGCGCGTCGAGGCCGCCGATCGCGCGGTGGCCCAGGCGGTCGCGGAGCGCTACCCGCGGGTGTCGCTGTCGGCGAGCCTCGCCTCGACCGGCCAGCTCGAGGGCTGGCTGGCCAACCTCGCCGCCAACCTGGTCGCGCCGCTGGTCGACGGCGGCAGCCGGGCCGCGGCGGTCGATCGCGCGCGCGGCGGCGTCGACCTCGCGCTGCTGGCGTACCGGCAGGCGGTGGTCGCCGCCGCGGTCGAGGTCGAGGACGCGCTGGTCGACGAGGCGGCCCAGGCCGACCTGGTGGCCAGCCTCGATCGCCAGCTCGCGCTCGCCGCCGCGACCTCGACCGCGGTGCGCGCGCAGTACGTCGCCGGCGCCACCGATCAGCTCCACGTGCTGGCCGCCGAGCAGAGCTACCAGGGCGTCGCCCGCGCGCGGCTGGCCGCCGCCACCCAGGCGGTCTACGCGCGGATCGCGCTGTACCGCGCGCTGGCGGGGCCGTTCCCGCTAGCGGCACCGGCGGAACCTGCAGTCGGCACGCGGAACCCGCAGGCCGCCGCCGCGCCCGCGCCTGCGCCGTCGCGGGGATAGCGTTGGCGCGGCGGGTGCAATCACCGCGGGCGTCAAGGAGGTCACGATGTCCCGCTCGATGCTGTCCACGCTCGCCCTGGCCGCCACGCTGCTCGCCGGCGCCTGCACCGAAGACGCCGCACCGACCACCGGCGCCAGCAGCCGGCTGGCCCCCGACGAACCCGCCGCGCGGCACCGCGGCCGCCACGGCGGCGATCGCGATCGCGGCGATCGCCCCGATCGCGCCGAAATGGAGGCGCGGCGCGCGGCCCACCACCAGGCGATGCTCGATCGCTTCGACGCCGACCACGACGGCGCGCTGTCGGCGGACGAGCGGGCCAGCGCCCACCTGGCGCGCGTGACCGAGCGGATCGCGATGCTCGACACCGATGGCGACGGCGCCCTGTCGGCGACCGAGTTCGCGGCGCGGCCCGGCCCCGGCCACCACCGCGGCCCCGACTTCGCGACGATCGACGCCGACCACGACGGCGCGATCAGCGCGGCCGAGCTGGCCGCGGTGCGCCCGCCGGGGCCGCCGCCGGGCGGGCCACCCGACGGCGACGACGATCGCGCGCCGCCGCCCGACGAGGCGCCGCCCGAGTGAGCGCGCGGCGCGCGGTCAGGCCTTGCCGGCCAGGAGCGCCCGGCCGACCACCTTGAGCGCCAGGATCGGGCGCACGCCCTCGAAGATCGGCAGCACCAGCGCGTCGACGACGTAGCGGCTGATCGCGTACTCCTCGGCGTAGCCCCAGCCGCCGTGCAGCACCTGGCCGAGCTGGGTGATCTCGACCGCGGCGTCGCACGCGAACAGCTTGGCCTGGGCTGCCAGCGGCGCCGCGGCGCGCTCGTCGGCGTCCATCGCCAGCGCGGCCTCGTAGGTGATCGCGCGCGCGGCGGCCAGCCGGCACGCCATCCGGCCCAGCTGGTACTGGGTCAGCGGGTAGTCGATGATCGGCTTGCCGAACTGGCCGCGCGCGACCACGTACTCGGCGGTCTTCTCGAGGGCGGCCTGGGCCACGCCGCACGCGCGACCGCCGGTCTGCAACCGGCCGGCGGCGAAGCCCGCCATCTGCAGGTAGAAGCCGCGGCCGAGGCCGCCGGCCTCGCCGACCAGGTTGGCGGCGGGGACGAACCAGTCGTCGAACGCCAGCGTGAACGAGTGCATGCCGCGGTAGCCCGGCGTGCGGTCGGCCTTGCCGGTGAGCCGGCCGCCGCCCGGCTGGCTGGCGCTGAACTCGTGGCCATCGAACCGGGGCTTCTCGACGATGAACAGCGACAGGCCCTTGGCGCCCTTGGCCGGATCGGGATCGGTGCGCGCCAGCAGCGCGATGACGTCGGCGCGCCCGGCGAACGTGCACCACGCCTTGGCGCCGGTGATCGCGTAGCCGGCGACGCCGTCGACCGTGGCCGGGGTGGCGCGGCACGCGACCGCCGCGACGTCGGAGCCGACGTTGGGCTCGGTGACCGAGATCGCCACCATGATCTCGCCGGCGGCGATCCGCGGCAGCCACGCGCGCTTCTGGGCGTCGGTGCCGCCGGCGAGCAGCGCCTTGGCCAGGATCTCGGGGCGGGTGATGAGCGAGCCGGCGCTGGCCAGCGACGCCCGCGACAGCTCCTCGGTGGTGAGGATCATCGCCAGGTTGCCCAGCTCGTGGCCGCCGAACGCCTCGGGCACCGACAGCCCGAAGTAGCCCAGCTCGGCCATCGCGGCGATGAAGCGATCGGGGACGAGCTCGTCGGTGCGGTGGATGTGCTCGGCCTGCGGCGCCACCTCGCGGTCGGCGAACTGCCGCACGCTCGACCGCACCTCGGTCAAGGTCGCGTCGAGCGGCCACGGGTTCTTGCCCTTCGTCGCGGCGACCGCCTGGCCGATCGCGCGGACCGCGTCCTCGCGGCCCAGCCGCCCCAGCGCGGCGCGCTCGTCGGCGGTGTACGCGGGGTCGGGCAGGCCGAGCTCGGCCGCGACCGGGTCGAGCCGCTCGCGGGCGCTGCGCGCCAGCTCGGCGATCGCGACCTGCGCCGGCGCGACGAACGCCGCGTCGGCCCGGGGGTGCGCCGCCAGCGCGGTGACGAGCGAGCGGGCCACCCGCGCGTCGGTCGCCGCCGACGCGACCTTCTCGACCACGACCTGGTGGTCGTCGATGCGCTCACCGCCGGCGGTGAGGGTGGTGGCGGCGGCGAGCGCCTGGGCGGCCAGGCGCTCGAGGGCCGCGGCGACGGTGCGGACGTCATCGGCAGGCGTGGGCTCGGACATCGGCAGCAGCCTACTCGGTCTGACGCAGCGTGACACCACGAAGGCGCGTCACCGGGCGCGGCGTGGTGTCCGGGGATCGGGTAGCGTGAGGGCGGAGGCCACCATGACCAAGCTCGCCGTCGCGTTCGCCCTGCTCGCCGCCGCCTCGATCGCTCGCGCCGACGCGCCCGAGCACGTGATCAACGACGCGGCCCAGACCGTGACCGTCGACTGCGGCGACGGCGGCAAGGTCGTGGTCAACGGCTCGAGCAACGACGTCACCGTGACCGGCGGGTGCGCCAAGGTCGCGGTCAACGGCAGCGCCAACACCGTCGCGATCGACGCCGCCGACAAGATCGCGGTGACCGGCAGCGGCAACCGCGTGACCTACAAGAAGGGCTTCACCAAGAAGTCGCCCAAGGTCGCGCGCACCGGCGTCGGCAACAAGGTCAGCCGGGCGAAGTAGGCGGCGGGAACGCCGCCAGGATCCCGCGGCACGCGGCCAGGCAGACGTCGAAGACCTGGTCGAACGCGGCCTGGTCGCCGTAGTACGGATCGGGGACCTCGGCGTCCGGCGGCGCCGTGGGATCGAAGCTGCGCGCCAGCCGGATGCGCTCGCGGTGTTCGGGCGATGCAAGATTGGTGAGCGCGCGTGCCACCGGCACGTCGACCGCGAGCACCAGATCATAGGTGGCGAAGTCGTTGCGCGTGAACTGGCGACCGAGGTGATCCAGCGTCACCCCGCGACGACGGGCGGTCGCGACCGCGCGTGGATCGGGCGGCTCGTCGACGTGCCAGCGCCCGGTGCCCGCGCTGTCGACCTCGATGTCGGTGCGCCGCGCTTCGCGCAACAGATGTCGGAGGATTCCCTCCGCGGTCGGGGACCGACAGATGTTGCCGAGGCAGACGAACACCAGGCGCATGGCGGGCGGGCGCGATCGTGTACCATGCCGCGAGAGGATCCGATGCGGCACCCGCTGTCTCTGTGCGTGTTCGGACTGATCGCCGCGTGCTCGTTCACGCCCAACGGCGCGAGCGGGACGATCGACGCCCCGCCGGCCGACGGCGCCGAGGTCGACGGCGCGGTGGCCGACGCCAGCGGCGACGCCGCGGGCACCGACGCCGCCGCGATCGACGCCGCGGGCACCGACGCCGCGGCGATCGACGCCGCCGCGATCGACGCCCCGCCGATCGACGCCCCGCCCATCGATGCCCCGCCGATCGACGCCGCGCCGCCCATCGACGCCGCGCCGCCGGTGGTGATCGCGTACCTCATCGACGTCGACGCGGTGGTCGGGACCGGCGACCTGACCATCCCGACCACCGGGCTCAACACCGACACGCTGACGTTCACCAGCGCGATCACGCTGCCCGCCGGCGTCACGCTGACCGCCGGCACCCAGACCAGCGGCGGCGCGGTGGCCGTGCTGCACGTCCGCAACCTGGTGGTGAGCGGCACGCTCTCGGTGCGCGGCAGCCGACCGCTGGCGATCGTCGCCGGCGGCACGGTGTCGATCAGCGGCGGCATCGACGCTGGCGCCGAGTTCGCGCGGCCGGGCGGTGGCGGCTTCGGCCCCGGCATGGGCCCGACGATGGGCAGCGCCGGCGCCACCAGCGGCAGCAGCGACGCCGGCGGCGGCGGCGGCGGCCACGGCACCCCGGGGTTCCGCGGCGGCAACGTCGGCGGGACCGGCAGCCCGGTCAACGGCGGCGCCGGCGGCGGCGCGATCGGCCCCGGCATCCCCACCGAGCTGCGCGGCGGCTCGGGCGGCGGCGACGCCCCACGCAGCTGCACCACGCCGGCCCGCGGCGGCGGCGGCGGCGGCGCCGTCTTCATCTACGCCGCCACGTCGATCTCGATCACCGGCCGCGTCCACGCCGGCGGCGGCGGCGGCACCACCGGCGCCGGCTGCTCGGGCTCCAACGGCGGCAGCGGCGGCGGCGCTGGCGGCCAGATCGATCTGCAGTCGCCGTCGATCACCGGGCTCGGCCTCCTCACCGCCAACGGCGGCGGCGGCTCCGGCGCCGAGGGCGCGGGCGGGGGCGGCGGCCCCGGCAACCCCGGCCAGAACGGCGCCGCCGCGCTGACCGTGGCGCTCGGCGGCACGGGCGGCACCGGCACGCCGGGCGGCACCAGCGGCGGCAACGGTGGCTTCCTCGGCGTGGACGCCACCGCGGCCGGCGACCTGGCGGTCAACGGCAACACCGGCGGCGGCGGCGGCGGCGCGGGCGTGATCGTGCTGCGCTACCAGGGCAGCCTGCCCGCCAGCGACGCGGTCATGATCAGCCCGACGCCGGCGCGCCGCACGACGTATTGAGCGCCTCGATGTCGTCCACCACGCTGTCGCTCGCCTGCGCGCTGGCCCTCACGGGGTGCGCGTTCGTCCCCAGCGGCGACGCGGCGCGCGTCGACGGCGCGCCCGGCGGCGACGGCGCCGATCCGATCGACGCGCCGCCCGGCGCCGACGGCCCGCACGAGGACGTCCACCACGTCGCGCTGGCGCAGGAGTACCTGGGCGACGCCGACGTCGAGATCGCCGCCGCGGTCACGCTCGACACCACCGCGCTGGCGGTGACCGCCGGCAGCGCGCCCGGGCTCACGCTGATGCAGGCGCCCGCCGAGGGCGGCGGCCCCGAGCTCGCGATCGCCCACGTCCGCGATCTGCGCATCACCGCCGGCCTGCGCGTCGTCGGTTCGCGCCCGCTGGTGATCATCGCGCGCTCGATCACGATCGCCGGCGAGCTCGACGCCGGCGGCCACGGCAGCACGCCCGGGCCCGGCGGCGGCGGCCCCGGCGGCGGCGCGGGCCGCGGCCAGGACGGCCAGCGCCACGGGACGTTCAACGACACCGGCGGCGGCGGCGGCGGCTTCGCGACCGCCGGCGCGATCGGCGGCAACGACGGCAACGGCGACGGCGGCGGCGGCGCCGCGTACGGCGACGCGATGCTGACCGCGCTCGAGGGCGGCTCGGGCGGCGGCAGCGCCGACGGCGACTGCAGCGAGTCACCCGCCGGCGCCGGCGGCGGCGCGGTCCAGCTCTACGCCGCGGTGGCGATCGCGATCACCGGCACGATCAACGCCGGCGGCGGCGGCGGCGGCGGCGGCCACGGCTGCGCGTTCCAGTACACCGCGGGGCGCGGCGGCGGCAGCGGCGGCGCGATCTACCTGCAGGCGCCGCAGGTCGTGCTCGACGGCACCATCGCGGCCAACGGCGGCGGCGGCGGCGGCGGCGCCGACTTCAACGACGGCGGCGGCGGGCAGGACGGCGCGGTCGGCACCACGCCCGCCGGCGGCGGCGGCTCGGGCGGCGGCAGCTACGGCGCGCGCGGCGGCGACGGCGGCACCGACACGGCGCCGACCGCGGGCGGCGACAACGACGGCGACGGTAACGGCGGCGGCGGCGGCGGCGCGGCCGGGCGCGTCGTCATCCGCACCCGCAACGCGCAGCTGCTCGGCGCGGCGAGCCCGACCGCCGCCGTCGCGACGTATTGAGGCGCGGGACCAGGCGCGGCTACTCGCGATCGAGCTCGCCGGTCCAGTACAGGTAGTCGCGCCACGCGTCGGGCACCGAGCGCAGGCTGACCCGGATCGTCACCGCCGGCACCCAGTTGGGCTGCACCGGCTGCGCGCGCAGCTGCATCCCGGCCTGCCGCGGCGTGCGCCCGCCCTTCACCCGGTTGCACTCGTGGCAGCAGGTGACGATGTTGGTCCAGTCGGTCGCGCCGCCCTGCGAGCGCGGCACGACGTGGTCGTAGGTCAGCTCGCTGACCGACAGCCGCACGCCGCAGTACTGGCAGGTGTAGCCGTCGCGGGCGTAGATGTTGACCCGCGAGAACTTGACCGGCTTGTGGTGCCGGCGGAACGCGCGCAGGAGCCGCACCACCGCCGGGATCTTGATGATCACGGTCACCGAGCGCACGTCGTGGGCGTACTCCTCGACGACCTCGACCTTGCCCAGGAACAAGAGCGTGATCGCCCGCTGCCACGAGATGATCTTGATGGGCTCGTAGCTCTGCGACAGGAGGAGGGTTGCGGTATGCGCGGCCTCCATCCCCTCGACCATAGCACCCGCCCCGGGCCGGCGCCCCGCGCGGCACTACGCCGCGCCCCGGCAAACTTGAAAACGACTTTCAGTTTTGCTAGACCTCCGGCGATGCTCACGCTGGCCGAGGTCGAACGCCACGCCCAGGTCGCGATCGTCGCGGTCGATGGCGAGCGCGGCTTCCGGCGCCGGCTGCTCGAGCTCGGCCTGTGCCCGGGGACCCAGGTCGCGATCACCAACATCGCGCCGCTGGGTGATCCGCTCGAGATCGAGGTGCGGGGCGGGCGGCTGTCGATCCGCAAGGACGAGGCCGCGCAGATCCGCGTGCGGCGATGACCACCGTCGCGCTCCTGGGCAACCCCAACACCGGCAAGACGTCGGTGTGGAACCGGCTGACCGGCGGCAGCGCCAAGGTCGGCAACTACCCGGGCGTCACCGTCGAGCGGCGGGTCGGCGCGCTGCGCAAGCGCCCCGACATCGACGTCGTCGACGTGCCCGGCGCCTACAGCCTGGTCGCGCGCTCGGCCGACGAGCAGATCGCGCTCGACGTCGCGCTCGGGCTCGACGGCGAGCCGGCGCCGGCGGTGGTGGTGGTGTGCGTCGACGCCACCCAGCTGGTGCGCAGCCTGTACCTGCTGTTGCAGCTGCAGGAGCTGGGCGCGCGCTGCGTGGTCGCGCTGACCATGACCGACGAGGCCGGCCCCGCCGCGCCCAACGCCACCGAGCTGGCCCACGTGCTGGGCTGCGCCGTGGTGCCGGTGGTCGGCCGCACCGGGGCCGGCGTCGACGCGCTGGCCACGGCGATCATCACCGCGGTCGACGCCGGCGCGCCGGCCGCGCCGGTGGTGCGGTGGCAGCCGTCGCCGGCGCTGGCCGCCCAGATCGCGACCGTGCGCGCCGCGCTGCCGGCGTCCTGGCCGCAGACCGACGCGCTGGCGGTGTGGGCGCTGCAGTGCGTCGGCGACGACGAGCTGATCCGGGTGCCGGCCGCGGTGCGGGCGGCGGTGGCGGCGGCGGCGCCGACCGCGGCGCTCGACGACGAGGTGATCGCGGCCCGCTACCGCTGGCTCGACGAGCAGGTCGCGGGCCTGGCCAAGGCCAAGGTCGATCGCCGCCGCACCGCGCGGGTCGATCGGGTGCTGCTGCACCGCGGGCTGGGCCTGGTGATCTTCGGCGCGGTGATGTTCGTGCTGTTCATGTCGCTGTTCGCGTGGTCGGAGCCGGCGATCGCCGCGGTCGAGACCGCGTTCGGCTGGGTCGGCGACGGCGCGCGCGCGGTCCTGCCCGACGGCGTGATCGAGGACTTCGTCGTCGACGGCGTGATCGGCGGCGTCGGCTCGGTGGTGGTGTTCCTGCCGCAGATCCTGCTGTTGTTCTTCTTCCTCGGGCTGCTCGAGGACTTCGGCTACCTGGCGCGGGTCGCGTACCTGATGGACCGGATCATGCGCACGATGAAGCTGTCGGGCCGGGCGTTCGTGCCGATGCTGTCGGGCTTCGCGTGCGCGGTGCCGGCGGTGATGGCCACCCGGACCATGGAGCGGCAGCGCGATCGCATCCTGACGATGCTGGTCATCCCGCTGATGACCTGCTCGGCGCGGCTGCCGGTGTACACGCTGGTGATCGCCGCGCTGTTCCCCAGCCACACCGTCGGCGGGCTGTCGACCAAGAGCCTGCTGATGGTCGGGATGTACGGGTTCAGCCTGGTCACGTCGCTGGCGGCGGCGTGGGTGCTGGCGCGGGTGGTCAAGCCGCTGCGCGCCAAGCGGCTGCCGTTCGTGATCGAGCTGCCGCCGTACCGCGCGCCGCGGATGCGCGACGTGGTGCGGATGATGGGCACCAAGACCTGGGCGTTCCTGCGCGAGGCCGGCACGGTGATCCTGGCGTGCACGATCGCGCTGTGGGCGCTCTTGTACTTCCCGCGCGAGCTGCCCGCGGGGTCGCCCGACTACCAGGCGCAGATCGCCGCCGCGCCCAGCCCCGAGGCCAAGGCCGAGCTCGAGCACGCCCGCGACGGCGCGCTGCTCGAGAACAGCTACGGCGCCCGGCTGGGCCACGCGATCGAGCCGGCGATCGAGCCGCTGGGCTTCGACTGGAAGATCGGCGTCGGCATCATCGGCGCGTTCGCCGCGCGCGAGGTGTTCGTGTCGACGCTGGGAGTCATCCACGGCGTCGGCGACGACGAGGGCTCGCTGCGCAAGCACCTGGCCAGCGAGCGGAAGGCCGACGGCACGCCGCGCTACACGCCGCTGGTGGGCCTGTCGCTGATGGTGTTCTTCGCGCTGGCCTGCCAGTGCATGAGCACGCTGGCGGTGATCAAGCGCGAGACCGGTGGCTACCGCTGGCCGGCGTTCGTCTTCGGCTACATGACCGTGCTGGCCTGGGTGTCGAGCTTCCTGGTGTTCCAGATCGGCTCGCTGCTCGGGTATTGACGCTCAGCGTCGACGTCAGAGAACTCCCGAGCCCCGCCTGGCCGCACGCCGATTGGCATGGACCGGCGCCGCCGCGTTACAATCTCAGCGGGGTGTCTGACGTCGCGGAGAACACTGCGCTCGCCGAGCTGCTCGGCGCGATCACCGATCGCCGGATCCGGCGCAAGGTGCAGAAGCTGTTGCAGCTCGGCGAGGAGGCGGTGCGCGCGCTGGGCGAGCTCGACGCCGCGCTCTACGTCCGCGAGGACGGCGAGGCCCAGATCCAGATCGTCGCCGACGCGGTGCTGAGCCACTTCCGCCGGCTGCTGGAGATGCTCGGCGTGTTGCGCCACGAGGACCCGCCCTCCGAGCCCCAGGCCGCCGCCCGCCCGTCGTCGCCGCGCATCCTCGCGGTGCGCACGATGACCGACGATCAGAAGTGGAAGTCGCTGGTCCGCGAGATCGACACGCTGCAGTACGGCCTGAGCTCGGAGCTGCGCGAGTTCGATCGGCGGTTCTCGGACGCGCTGTCCCACGATCGCCCGGAGCAGGCGCTGGTCGACCTCAACGACGCGACGACGGCGCTGATGGACGGCGTCTTCGCGGTGATGGCGACCGTCTACGAGTGCTTCCTCGGGCACGTCGAGCCCGAGCGCATGATCCCCGGCCACCGCGACACGCTGGGCAAGGGCCTCGCGGTGCGCCGCGCGACCGCCGACCTGCGGCGCACGGTCCGCGGCTTCAACCGCACGCTCCAGGATCGCGCCACCCCGCCGGCGGTCGCCGAGGCCAACTACCGCAGCGTCGTGGCGGCGATGGTCGACTTCATCGAGCGCGACGTCTTCTTCTACCTGCGCTCCGACACCCGGAAGGAGTTCGCCAACTTCCGCGAGGTGTTGGAGCCGGGCGACGCCGCGCGCAACCGGCTCGACTGCGAGGGCTTCGACAAGTACCTCGACTCGCTCGCGTTCCTGTCGCAGCGCGGCGTGCTGATCAAGCACGACACCGACCTCAAGGCCAAGATCGCCGCCGAGCTCGGCCGCGCCGTGACCTACGCCGCGGTGCTGCCGGAGCTGGTGTGCGAGGTGTTCCAGGAGTCCTTCGTGAAGGCCGAGCGGCTGTTCGGGCTCAGCGATCAGATCGACGCGATCGTCGAGCAGTGGACGCTGCTGCCGCCCGAGGCCCGCACCGACGTCGACGCGATCGTGCCGCTGGCGCGGGCGCTGCTCGAGCTGGTGCGCCCGCCGCCGGCCGCCGCGCCGCCGGCCAGCGGCGACTTCTTCTGAAGTCCTTCCCTGAACGTCAGGGCTTGGCGGGCGTGATCAGATCGAGCGGCAGCAGCACGCCGTGATCGATGCAGGCCTGGATCACGCGCCCGCGCCGGGCCGCGGGGACGATCGCCAGCGCGCGGGCCGCGAGCTTGCCGTCGCCCACGTTGCACGCCGCCAGGCCGCAGCCGATCGCGAGGCCGAGCCGCAGGTCCTTGGGCGCGCGGGCGAGCGGCGCCTTGGCGCAGGCCTTGACCGCGGCCGCCCACTGGCCGTCGCGCACGGCGGCGGCGACGGCGTCGGCGAGCGCGGCGAGGTCGGGGTCGCCCTTGCTCGGCGGCGGATCGAGCGGCGGCAGATCGGTCGGCGGCGGATCGGTCGGCGGCGGATCGGTCGGCGGCGGATCGGTCGGCGGCGTGGCGCGCGCGCGGCAGTGCTGCGCGCTGGTGGTCATGCGGTTGGCCGCGTCCGCGCCCCAATCGGCGGCCGCCCGCGCGGCGACGGTGCGCGCGTCCATGCACGCGCCGGCCTTCACCAGCCGGGCCACGTCGGCCTCCGCCTTCTCCAGCGCCGCCGGGCGGGCCTGGGCCAGCAGGTCGTCGGCCTTGGCGCGATCGGGATCACCGTCGAGCGTGAAGTCGTAGACCACGTCGAGGTTCACCCGCACCGTGTGGTAGTCGCCGACGGCCAGCGCGGCCGCCATCGCCGCCACCGCGTCGGCCGCGCGCTTGCCGCGCTGCGCCTGATCGAGCAGCGCCGGCGCCATCGGGTGGTCGGCCGCGCCCAGATCGCGCGCCAGCGCCAGCGCGGTGTCCCAGCGCCGATCGGCGATGGCCTGCTGGGCCTGGGCGTACAGCGCCTCGGCGCCGGCGTCGGGGCCGGCGGCGTCGACGAACACCGCGGCGTCTGCGGGCACGCCAGCGTCGATCGCGCGGGCGCCGCCGCCGCCGCCGCGGGTGACGATCGCCGCGCCGCCCGCGACCAGCACCACGGCAGCCGCGATCCACGCGCCGGCGCGGCGCTTCGGAGGCGCGCTCGCGGCCAGCGCGCTCGCCGCGGGCGCCGTCGGGGCCGGGCCGCGCACCGCGCCGATCGGCGTGTTGGGCAGCGTCGCCGCGACGCCGAGGTCGATCGGCGCGCCGACCGCGGGCGCCGGCGTCGACGCGACCACCGGGGCGCCGCTGGTCGCGCCCAGCTGCCCGAGCTGCGCCGCCAGCTCGTCGGCCGACGCCGGCCGCCCGGCCGGGTCCTTGGCCAGGAGCCGCGCCACCAGCGCCTCGACCGCGGCCGGCGCGTCGGGGGCCAGCGTGCGCAGCGCCGGCGGCGCGACGTACAGGTGCATGCCGATGATGCCGCCGACGCCGTCGCCCTCGAACGGCAGCCGGCCGGTGATCATCTGGAACAGCATGCAACCGAGCGAGTACAGGTCGGCGCGGTGATCGACCGCGCGCGAGCCCTCGCACTGCTCGGGCGACATGTAGTGCGGCGTGCCCATGATCGCGCCGGTCGTGGTGTGGGCCACGCCGCCGTCGCCGGTGAGCTTGGCGATGCCGAAGTCGAGCAGCTTCACGCGCTCGCCGCCGGCCACCTCGGGGTCCGCGACCAGGAACGCGTTGTCGGGCTTGAGGTCGCGGTGGACGATGCCGGCCCGGTGCGCGGCGGCCAGCGCGGTGGCGATCTGCCGCGCGAACACCAGCGCGGTCGCCACCGGCAGCCGCCCCAGCCGCGCCAGCCGGGTGGCCAGCGACTCGCCGTCGAGCAGCTCCATGACGATGTAGGCCGCGCCGTCGGGCGCGACGCCGAAGTCGTAGATCTCGACGATGCTCGGGTGCTTGATCGCGCTGGCGGCCCGGGCCTCGGTGAAGAACCGCTGCACCGTCGACGGATCGCGCGACAGCTCCGGGCGCAGCAGCTTCACCGCCGCCTTGCGCCCGAGCATCGCGTGCACCGCCAGGTACACCGCGCCCATGCCGCCGCGACCGAGCTCGCGCTCGATCGTGTAGCTGCCGAGCGTCTGGCCGATCACGCGGCGACGATAGCCTAGAGTGCTACGGCCCGGGGATCGACAGCACCACCGGCAGGTGATCGCTGACGGTCCCGAGGTAGCCCGGGAATTGCTCGTCCAGCGGCGGGATCACCGCGGCGCGATCGCCGGCGAGGCCGTCGAGGGCGACGCTGGTGAGGATGTGATCGATCACCTTGCCCGACGGGATGAAGCTGGCCGCGCCGCCGCTGGCCACCGCGGCGGTGCGCATCCGGTAGGCGTCGGGCGCCAGCAGCGGCGCCAGCACCTGGGAGCCGTCGGTCAGCGCCTCGTTGTAGTCGCCGAGCACCACGAACTCGGGGTCGCCGGCGCCGGCGAGGTGGCCGCGCAGGTAGGTGTCGAGCGTGCGCGCCGCGGCGGCCCGGCGGTCGGCGTCGGCGGCGTCGGCGCCGGCCTTGAGGTGCACGCCGATCACGTCGACGGTGAGCGCGCCGACGGTCACCGGCACCCGGAACGGCGGCCGCGGGAAGCCGTAGGTGTCGGTGACGAACAACAGCTCGGGCGCGCCGACGCTGACCAGCCCGGCGCGGTAGATGAGGCCGATCTTCTGGTACGAGGTCGGCGTGTAGGCGTGGGTCGACAGCACCGCGTCGTACGCCGGCAGGCGATCGAGCAGCTCGCGCCACGCCGCCAGGCTGGCGATCTCCTCGACGACGATCACGTCGAGGTCGAGGCTGGTGATCAGGTCGGCGACGTAGGCCGGCGTGCGCGAGGTCGCCGGGAAGTTCTCGATGTTCCAGCAGGCGACGTCGAGCGTCGTCGCCGAGCCCACCGCCGGCACGACGTCGGCGCGCGGCGGCGGGTAGGCGTCGGTCGCGACCGCGTCGATCGCCGCGTCGGGCGTCGCGAGGCCGCCGTCGACCAGATCGCAGGCCGCCAGCGTGGCCAGGATCACGGCGGCGGCGGCGCGCATCCCTCCGCGTACCACGGCCGCCGGCGAGCGTCAGCCCACGATCGGCGCGCGATCAGCCCACGATCGCGCGCGCGACCCGGATGCCGTCGAGCGCCGCCGAGACGATGCCGCCGGCGTAGCCCGCGCCCTCGCCCGCCGGGTACAGGTCGGCCAGGGTCGGCGACGCCAGCGTGGTCGGGTCCCGCGGCACCCGCACCGGGCTCGACGTGCGCGACTCGACGCCGACCACCACCGCGTCGGCCGAGACGTAGCCGCGCAGCTGCTGATCGAAGCGGCCCAGCGCGACCCGCAGCCGCGCCGCGAGATCCAGCCCCGACGCCGCCAGCACCTCGCCGACGTCGGTGGCGGTGACGCCGGGCACGTAGCTCGACGGCGGCGCGGTGGTCGAGCCGCGGCCGGCGACGAAGTCGGCCACCCGGGTCGCCGGCGCCTTGAGCTGGCCGCCGCCGGCGAGCGCCGCGGCGACCTCGAGCCGGCGCTGCAGCTCGACGCCGGCCAGCGGGCCGGTCAGCCCGAGCGCGGCCAGGTCGGCCTCCTCGATCGCCACCACCAGGCCGCTGTTGGCGAACGGCGAGTCGCGGCGCGACAGGCTCATGCCGTTGACCACGACGCCGTCGACCTCGGTGGCCGCGGGCACGATCCAGCCGCCCGGGCACATGCAGAACGAGAACACGCCGCGCTGCCCGCCGGGCCCGTCGGTGGTGTGGGCCAGCCGGTAGGGCGCCGCGCTCAGCCGCGGGTGGCCGGCGGCGCTGCCGTACTGCGCGCGATCGATCAGCGCCTGCGGGTGCTCGATGCGCACGCCGACCGCGAACGGCTTGGCCGCCAGCGCGACGCCGGCGTCGACCAGCAGCGGCCAGACGTCGCGGGCCGAGTGGCCGGTCGCCACCACCACCGCGCGGCCGGTGAGCTGGCGGCCGTCGGCCAGCCGCACGCCGGCGACCCGGCGCTGGCCGCGGTGGTCCTCGACCAGGAAGCCCACCACCTTGGCCGGCAGCTCGAAGCGCACGCCCAGCGCGACCAGCCGCTCGCGCATCGCGGTCAGCACCTTGGGCAGGCGGTTCGAGCCGATGTGCGGGCGGGCGTCGACCAGGATCTCGGCTGGCGCGCCGTGCAGCGCGAGGATCTCGATGACGTCGCGCACGTCGCCGCGCTTGTGCGCGCGGGTGTAGAGCTTGCCGTCGGAGTACGTGCCGGCGCCGCCCTCGCCGAAGCAGTAGTTGCTGTCGGGATCGACGCGGCCGTGCTGGGTCAGGCCCTTGAGGTCGCGGCGGCGCGCCTGCACCAGCTTGCCGCGATCGAGCACGATCGAGGCCACGCCGTGGCGCGCCAGCTCGTAGGCGCAGTACAGCCCGGCCGGGCCGGCGCCGACGACGATCACCGGGTCGCCGGTCACCGCCCGCGGCAGCGGCGCGGCCAGCGGCGGCGGCTCGGCCGGCCGCGCGCCGACCGTCAGGTGGAACCGCACGCGGCGGTGGCGGGCGTCGATCGCGCGGCGCCGCACCTCGAGCGGCGGCAGCCCCGCGGGCGCGACCGACAGCTTGTCGGCCACCGCGGCGCGCACCGTCGGGTGATCGGCGTCGAGGCTGGGCGCGTCGAGCGGCAGGTCGAGCTCGAGCTCGAGCTCGTCGTCCCAGGCGACCGGCTCGATCACGGGCAGCGGGCTCCGCCGTCGTGGAGCGTGACCCGATCGAGCCCGAGCGCGCCGTCGAGCGCGCGGTAGCTGCTGATCAGCCCGACGAACCAGTCGATGTGCATGCCGACGATGCCGCCGCCGGTGTCGGCGGCCAGCACGCAGCCGTCGTGGACGAAGCCGCCCCACGGCGCGGCGCCCGGCACGGCGACGCCGTCGAGCTCGGCCACCCACAGCTTGGTGCCGTAGGGGATCACCGCGGGGTCGACCGCGATCGAGCGGTACGGGACCAGCGGGCGATCCTGCACGCCGGTGCCCCACGGGTGATCGGCGGGCGGCTCGACGTAGCACGGCGAGCGGGCGCAGCCGCAGCTGCCGTCGACGTTGATCAGCCGGCCGTCGGTCAGGCGGCCGGTGCCCTCGATGTCGACCGCCGACGCGAAGCCGGGCCGCACCATGGCCAGCGCCGTACAGCCGGGGCGGTACAGCGTGACGGTGGCGGCGCCGCTGAAGTCGTCCTCGGAGGTCACCCAGTAGTAGGTGAGCTGGAAGCTGCCGCGCGACGCGCCGGCCGGCGGGCGCGCGGCGTCGACCGGCGGGGCCGCGGCGTCGACGTCGGCCGCCGCGTCGACCTCGGGGGTCGCCGATCCGCTGCAGGCGGCGGTCAGGAGCGCGATCGCGAGCCAGCGCATCGGCGCGCATC
Organism: Myxococcales bacterium; assembly: GCA_016707895.1. Taxonomy (GTDB): domain Bacteria; phylum Myxococcota_A; class Polyangia; order Haliangiales; family Haliangiaceae; genus UBA2376. Next base: position 522,508 of record JADJGV010000001.1, read on the forward strand.
CTGCCACGGCGATCGCCGCTGGTGGGGCCCGGGCGCCGCCGATCGCACGCGGCGGTTCCGGATCGGATCAGGCGCTGCCGCGGTGGGCGCGCGCGCCGCGCGCCGCCAGATCCTGGGCGAGGTGCGCGATCAGATCGAGCGCGGTGGCCACCCGCGGGGTCAGCGGCTGCCCGCACGACAGCCGCAGGCACGCGCTGAAGCGCTGCTGCCGCGCCGAGAAGATCGGCCCCGGCGCGATCGCGACGCCGCGGGCCAGCGCGCGCTCCTGCAGCACCAGCGTGTCGACCGCGCCGGGCAGCTCGACCCACAGCACGAAGCCGCCGCGCGGCGCCGACACCCGCGTGCCCTCGGGGAAGCGGGCCAGCACCTCCTCGCGGTAGCGCGCGACCTGGCCGGCGACCACGTGGCGCAGCCGCCGCAGGTGGCGATCGTAGCTGCCCGACGACAGCATCTCGGCCACCGCCATGCCGGTCAGGGTCGGGCACGCCAGCGACTGCGAGAACTTCAGCCGCTCGATGTCGTCCTGGTAGCGCCCGGGCGCGATCCACCCGACCCGGTAGCCCGGCGCCAGCGTCTTGGACACCGAGCCGCACAGGAGCACCCGGCCGTCCTGGTCCCAGGCCTTGATCGGCCGCGGCCGGGCGCCGTCGAAGCACAGCTCGCCGTAGACGTCGTCCTCGATGATCGGCACGTCGTGGCGCACCGCCAGCGCGTACAGCGCGGCCTTGGCCTCGTCGGGCATGATCGAGCCCAGCGGGTTGGCCGCGGTCGGCATCGTCACGATCGCGCGGATCGGCGTGGCCTTGAGCGCGTCGTGCAGCGCCGCCAGATCGATCCCGGTGCGCGGGTGGGCCGGCACCTCGACCACCTTGAGCCCGAGCGCCTCGATGGTCTGCAGGATGCCGAAGTAGGTCGGCGACTCGACCACCACGGCGTCGCCCGGCCGGGCCACCGCGCGCAGCGCCAGCGTGATCGCCTCGGTGGCGCCGATCGTCGCGACGAAGTCGTGCTCGGTCATCGGCGCGCCCCAGCTGACCGAGCGCCGCGCCAGCGCCCGCCGCAGCGTGGCCAGCCCGGGCGGGGTGTCGTCGCGGGCGCCCAGCGTCGACACCTCGCGCGCCAGCGCCGCGGCGATGCGGTTGAGCTGCGCGACCTTGAGCGTGCCCGGGTCGAGGTACGCCGCCGCCAGCGGCACCACGCCGGGGTCGCGCAGCGCCGCGATCAGCCGCGCGATGCCGTCGGACACCGCCGGCCGGGTCGCGGTCACCGACTTGCGCGGCGGCCGCGGCGCGTCGCCGTCGTCGGTGCGCCGGCGCACGAAGTAGCCCGACTTGGGGCGGGCCTCGATCAGCCCGGAGCCCTCGAGCACGCTGTACGCCTGCACCACCGTCGCCACCGACAGCGCGCGATCCTCGGCCAGCCGCCGCACCGACGGCAGCTTGCCGCCGGCGCGCAGCGCGCCGCGCTCGATCGCGTCGCCCAGCTCGGCCGCCAGCTGCTCGTACAGGTAGTCGCTGGGCATCGCCGCGCGAGTGTATCGCTCGCCACCGCACGCGACCAGCACAGATCCCGGCGCCGCCGCCGGCACAGCGAGCGCGCAGGTGTGTACCGGTGGGATGTCGGCGCGCGCGCGATCTGTGCTGGTCGGCGGGATCGCAACTGTCGCTGGCCGCGATCGCGGTCGATGCCACACTGGCCGCCATGTCCACCGGCCCCATCGCCGCGATCGCCCCGAGCGCCGCCGCCCCGGCCGCGCGCTCGTCGCGGCTGCTGCTCGCGCTGGCCGCGGTCTACGTGATCTGGGGCTCGACCTACCTGGCCATGCGGGTCGTCGTCGAGTCGATGCCGCCGCTGGGCATGGGCGCGGCGCGGTTCACGGTGGCCGGCGCGATCCTGCTGGTGGTCGCGCGCGCCACCGGCGCGGCGTGGCCGAGCCGCCAGCAGTGGCTGGCGGCGCTGCCGGTGGGCGCGCTCCTGTGCGTCGGCGGCAACGGCCTGGTCGCGATCGCCGAGACCCAGGTGTCGTCGGGGATCGCCGCGCTGGTGTGCGCGACGATGCCGCTGTGGATGGCGGTGTTCGCGACCGCCACCGGCGAGCGGCCCAGCGGCCGCGAGTGGCTGGGCATCGGCGTCGGCCTGGGCGGCGTGGCGATCCTGGTCGGCGGCGCCGAGCTGGCGGCGACGCCAGGCGCCGCGCTGATCCTGTGCGCATCGCCGCTGTGCTGGGCGCTGGGGTCGGTGCTGGCCAAGCGGCTGGCGCTGGCGCCGGGGCTGGCCGGCGCCGGCTCGCAGATGCTGCTCGGCGGGGTGTGCCTGCTGGTCACCGCCGCGGCGCGCGGCGAGGGCTGGCCGGCCCACGCCAGCGCGCGATCGCTGGGCGCGCTGGTCTACCTGCTGGTCGCCGGCTCGCTGATCGGCTTCACCGCGTACGCGTGGCTGTTGCGCAACGCGCGGCCGGCGGTGGCCACCAGCTACGCGTTCGTGAACCCGGTGCTGGCGGTGATGCTGGGCGTGCTGCTCTACGACGAGCCGCTGACCCGGCCGACGCTGATCGCCGCGCCGCTGGTCATCGCCGCGGTGATCCTGGTGATCGGCGGCCGCCGCGCGCCGGCGGCCAAGGCCTAGCCCCTGGCGCGGGTCACGCGCCGGCGCGCGCCTTGCGCTGCTCGACCCGGCGGTGGATCGCCCGCCCCAGGCGATCGCCGAGCGCGCGCGGCGCCAGCCGCTCCATGCCCCACGCCGCCCACGCCTCGGGGCCCACCGGCCGCACCGCGGTCGCCTGACCGATCGCGCCGACGATCGCGTCGGCCACCCGGCTCGGCGGCCAGCCGCGCTCGCTGAACAGCTTGCTCGCTGTCGCGCGCAGCCCGGCCTCGCGCGCGGCGAACCGCGTGGCGTCGATGATCGCGGTGTTGATCATGCCGGGGCAGATCGCGGTGGCGCGGACGCCGGTGTCGGCCAGCTCGGCGCGCATCGACAAGGTCAGCCCGAGCACCGCGAACTTCGACGCCTGGTACGCGATGACCCGCGGCGTCGGGTAGAAGCCGAGCATCGACGACACGTTGATGACGTGGCCGCGGCGCCGCGCGACCATGTTGGGCACGAAGTAGTGGCAGCCGTAGACCACGCCCATCAGGTTGACCCGCAGCGTGAAGTCCCAGTCGTCGAGCGTGGTGTCGAGGATGCCGCCGGCCTGGCCGACGCCGGCGTTGTTGACCAGCACGTCGACCGCCGGCTGCAGCCGGTGGCAGGCGTCGGCCAGCGCCGCGACCTGCGCGCGATCGCCGACGTCGACCCGCCGCGCGATCGCCACCGCGGCGCCGAGCTCGCCGGCCACCTCGTCGAGCCGCGCCTGATCGATGTCCGAGATCACCAGCCGCGCGCCGCGCGCCGCCAGCGCCGCCGCGGTGGCGCGGCCGATGCCGCTGCCGGCGCCGGTCACCACGCACAGGGCGCCGTCCAGCGTCACGCCGACACCGCCGTGGTCGCCGCCGCCGCCTCGACCCGCGCCGCCTCGGCCTTGGCCAGGAGCGTCTTGGCGAGGTGGTAGTTGTCGTCCTGATCGGGGTGGAAGTCGCGGCGCAGGTACGCGCGGATGCCGCGCAGGAACACCCGCCGGAAGATCGGCTCGCTCGGCCGCACCTCGCGCATCGCGCGCAGGCTCCTGGCCGCCTTCCACGGCGTGATGCCGTCCTGCCACAGGAGGTAGAGGGTCGCGGTCCACCACATCGACACCAGCATCGCGGTCGACATCGCCAGGCCAGCGACCCGCAGCGCGTACGACGAGTTCACCTGCTGCAGCACGTCGAACGCCACCGACTTGTGCTCGAGCTCCTCGGCGGCGTGCCAGTACAAGAGCTGCCGCATCGCCGGGTGGGCCAGCTCGAGCGGCACGTCGGCGGCGGCGCCGGCGGCCATGATCGCGGTGTAGTGCTCGGCGGCGGCGGTGGCGGCCAGCCGCAGCGGCGGCGGCGCCAGGCGCTCGAGCAGCGTGTACGACAGCCACTCGTAGACCTTGAGGAAGCGATCGATCTCGTAGCCGTGGCCGCGCATCGCCGCGAAGAAGTCCTCGTGCGACCGGGCGTGGCGGCCCTCCTGGCCACCGAAGCCCTTGATCGCCTCCTTGAGCTTCGGGTCGTCGATGCGATCGAGGTAGTGGTAGACCGAGCGCACGAAGAACCGCTCGCCGGCGGGGAACAGCAGGTTCACGCCGTTGGAGATCTGGGTCGGCACCGGCAGGCCGGCGAACCAATGCTTGGGCACGCCGTCGAACTCGCGCGGGCCGGGCCGCGGCGTGATCGGCGGGCGCTCGGCGCGGTCGACCGCGGTGGCGGCGGCGGTGCCGGGGTTGACGGGCAAGGACGGGGCGGTGGTGGTGGTCGTCATCTTGCCGACCCAGGATGCGTCGCTATTGACCACAAGTCAATAGCGAAGTGACGTCCGGCCGCAACCATGCGGGACCGCGGCGGTTGCGCGCCGGCGCCGCCCCGCGGTACCCATGGTCGGTGGCCCTCGCTCGCACCGGACGCCGCACCGCCCGCCTCGCCAAGGCCGTGGCCCGGGTCACCAAGCGCCGCCCCGGCCGGCGGATCCGGCTCGACAACGACGCCCGCCGCGCGCAGCTGCTCGAGCTGGGCCAGAAGGCGTTCGCCGAGCGCACCTACGACGAGGTGTCGATCGACGACATCGCCCGCGCCGCCGGCATCTCGAAGGGCCTGCTCTACCACTACTTCCCGACCAAGCGCGATCTGTACGTCGCCGGCCTGCAGGCCACCGCCGACGATCTGGTCGCGCGCACCGTCGGCGCCGCCGATCCCAAGCTGCCGCCGCTCGAGCGCATCCGCGCCGGCCTCGACGCGTACCTCGACTTCGTCGTCGCCCACGCCCGGCCGTTCTCGGCGCTCTTGCGCGGCGGCATCGGCTCGGACCCCGAGGTGGCCGCGGTGGTCGAGGGCACCCGCACCCGCTACATGGAGCGGCTGCTGCAAGACGTCGAGGGCACGCCGCTGGCGACGCTGGCCGCCAGCGAGGTGCCGATGGTGCGGATCGCGGTGCGCGGCTGGCTGGGCTTCGTCGAGGCCGCCAGCCTCGAGTGGTTGCTGCGCGGCCAGGCCGATCGCACGCAGCTGCGCGATCTGCTGGTCGACACGCTGCTGGTGACCGTGCGCGCGGTGATGGGGCCGCCGCTGACCGGAGGCTGGTGATGCCGAAGCGGAGGGTGACGCCGGCGTGGTTCCACCCGGCGGTGACGATCGACGCCAGCGGCCACCTGGTCGGCGAGCGCGACACGCTGACCGGCTGGGGCGACGCGTTCGCCTCGGGCCTCGAGCTGTGGGCGATCGCCCACGACGAGCGCGGCCGGCCGCTGGCCGCCGAGGCCAAGGTGCCGCGGGCCTGGCAGCGCAAGGTGGTCGAGCGGATCGTCCGCCAGCGCGCCGAGCGCCGCGGCGCCCACCGGCTGCGGTTCGAGGCCGCGGCGGCGACCGTGCTGCTCGACGTCTTCGAGGGCGCGGCCCGGGTCGATCGCGCGCTGGCCAAGGACGCGCTCGTCGAGTACGGCGACATCCTGCACCGCACGGTGTCGCACCGGCTGCGGGCGTCGATGGTGGCCAACCTCGATCGGGTACGGCGGCTGCTCGACGACGAGGGCCGGGCGCTCCTGGCCACCGGCCGCCAGCGGGTCACGCCGACCAGCCCGCCGTACCGCGCCTGGTTCGCCGACGGCCGGACCGAGGTCCGGCTGTTGTGCCAGATCCAGGACGTGTTCTTCGCCGACTGGAAGGCGGTGTTCCGCCGCCTCGGCTTCCGCGTCGTGCGCCAGGTCGGCGCCAAGCGCATCCTCTACCGCCGCGACGACGTCGTCGCCGGCGTGCCGACGACGTTCCACCTCGACTACCGGCAGAAGGGCGAGGGCATCTTCGCGGCGCTGCACGACCCCAAGGTCGACGGCGTGATGTTCCTCGGCCACTCCGACTGGTGGGCGCGGGTGCCGCGCAACCTGGCCCAGGATCACCAGCACGACGACGGCAAGGACAAGCTGCTGGTGCTGGTGATGTGCTTTGGCAAGCACTTCTACAACGCGCTGCGCGAGCGCTACCCGCGCGCGCACATCGTCACCACCAAGGACCCCACCGAGGATCCCGAGGACGAGGCGATGTTCCGCCACCTGCTCGGCGGCATCGCCGCGCGCAAGACCTGGCGCGAGCTCCGCGACGGCGCGGTCGCCGACCGCCGCACCGAGGACAACTTCATCTACCCGGGCGACGCCCGCTACGTGGCCGGCGTGGTCGACGAGGACCGCGACGGCCGGCTCGATCGCTTCGACCGGTTCTGCAACGTCGCCGGCTACCGCGACCTGGCGCCGGCCACCGGCGAGGACGCGTTCGTCCCCGACCCGCCCCACCTGCACCCGCGCGGCGTCGACCTGGCGCCGCGCGAGCTCGACGGCGGCAAGGTGCTCGAGGCGGCGCTGATGCTGAACTCGCTGTCGTACGACAACCAGTTCCTCGACACCGTCAACCAGGAGCAGCGGGTGGTGGCCGCGGGCTGGCACGTGCCGCGGCCCGGCGACTTCCGCTGCACCCGGTTCACGCCGGCGCGGCTCGACGGCCAGGACGTGGTGCGGATGTCGTGCAGCGTGCGCTACGCGCGGGCCGCGCAGCCGGCGCTGACCGCGATGGCGGTGTACGAGGGCTGGCAGCACTTCGCGGCCAAGCTGCGGCTGCCGCGCACCCGCCGGCTCGACGCGATCGACGTCGCGCTGATGGGGCTGATGCTGGTCGCGCACGCGCTGGCCAACGCCGCCTACGACGGCCACGCCCGCTACTTCCGCGCGTTCGTGCGCCGCTACGGCTTCCCCGGCCAGCTGCCGCTGGCCCGCGTGCTCCAGCACGTCGAGGTCGATCACGACTGGGAGTCGGGCGGCCACAAGGCCATCGCCGCGCTGCGCGGCGAGCTGTCGCCGGCGCAGCTCGAGCGGCTGGAGCGGCTGCTGCATGGGTGAGCGCGGCCATGGGTGAGCGCGCGGCCGGCTGGCCGGCGCTGCTCGCCGAGCCGTGGCCGCGGGGCGCCGCCGTCCCGCCGTTCCCCGCCTACTCCGAGTTCATGCCGGCGCCGCTGGTCGCGCGCAAGCCGACCGGCGCGCTGGTCGGCGAGGCCCGCGTCGCCGGCGACGATCACGGCTGGCGGATCACCGCGCGCGAGGCGACCCACGAGCTCGAGCCGGGGCTGGCGGCGCTGGCCGCCGCGCTGGCGCCCAAGCTGGCGGCGGTGCTCGACGACGACGCCCACACCCGCGGGCTGTCGCGCGATCTGATCGCCGGCAACCGCTACCTGCCCGACGTCGCGCTGCCGACCGCGCCCCTGATCGCGATCGTCGGCGTGGCGCTCACCCGCACCCAGGACGACAAGGGCCGCGTGCGGTGGACGCTGCTCGGCGCGACCGACCTCGGCCCCGGCCCCGCGTTCTGGGCCGGGTTCCATCGCGGCCCGCGCGCGGCCGACGAGCTCGACGGCGCGACGGCGGCGGCCCGGCTCGCCGCGCTGGTGGCGCCGATCGTCGACGTGCGCCGCCCGAGCGTCGCGGCGCTGCGGCGCGCCGGCGTCCGCGTCCTGCCGGCCGGCGACGATCCCGACCTGCCGGGCTGGGGCGACGAGCGCATCCCGCGGTGCCTCCGGTCGCTGCTCGTCGATGACGCCGGCGCCAGCGCGCGCGGCGTGCGCGCGGTGATCACGTTCCGGCCGTGGGCGCGGCTGCCGGCGGCGCTGCGCCGCGCCGCCGCCCGCGGCGCGATCGCGCTGGTGCCGTCGCCGGTGGCGCTGGCGTTCGCCGGGCACCGCGGCTACCGCCGCCTCGCCGCCGAGCTGCCGGGCGCGATGCAGCTGCCGCTGCTGCGCGCGGTCCCCGCGGGCCTGCGCGGCCTGCGCGTGCCGCAGTCGGGGTGGCTCGATCAGGGCGGCCACGCCGGCGCGATCACCCACGGCGCGGTGCGCGATCGCGTGCGGCGCACCCACCGCTGGCAGCGGGTCCGCCGCGACGCCGACGACGAGGCCGCGGTCGACTACGCCGACCGGGTGGCCGACGCGCTGTTCTCGATCGATGCCGGCGTGCTCGGCCTGTACGACAAGCCGCTGGCGCGCAACGCGCAGGTGTGGACCGCCGCCTACCGCCGCGTGCTCGACGGGCCGCGCGCCGATCGCGCCGAGCTGGCCGCGGCCGCGCGCACCGTCGCCGGCGGCGGTCACTTCGGCTACCGCTTCCACTGGCCGCCGATGCGGGTCGGCGCGCGCGAGGTGGTCTGGCACCGATCGCTGGCGTTCGTCGTCGACGCGCCGGCCGCTGCGCCCGGCCTCGTCGACGTCGGCGCCGGCGTGCTGGTCGCGAGCCGCCCCGGCGCCCCGCCGATCCACCTGTGGCCGCGCGCCGACGAGCGGCCGGCGTGGCCCGCCCTCGAGCGGGGCTTCGTCGGCCACGCCGAGGCCCGCCACGACGTGCGCAAGCTGCTCGACGCCCGCGGCCGGCTGGGCGCCGCGCTGCCGCCGTCCTTGGCCATCCGGCTGGTGTCGGCCGATCGCGACGCGCGCTGGGACGCGTGGCGCGCCGCCCTGCCCGACCACGCCGCCGATCCGGCCGCCGCGCGCACCGTGACCGCGGCGATCGATCGCGCCGTCGCGCGCCGCGAGCCGCCGCCCGACCGCCCGCGCACCTTCGCGCGCACCGCGACCCGCGCCTTCGAGGAGCGCTACTGGCGGACGATCGCCGCGCTGGCCCACGCCACCTGGCGCGCCAAGAACAACGCTGACGGCGTGGCCCCCGCCGGCCCGGGCCGCGATCTCGACGGCCTGGCTGACGAGCTGGCCCGCCGCCACCAGGCGGCGATCGCCCGCGCCGGCCTGCGCCACCGCGCGGTGGTCGGCCACCACTGGTTCCGCTGGACCACCGAGTTCGACATGCCGTGGTCGCACGGCTGGGTCGCCAACCAGCTCCACGGCCCGCGCGAGCGCAACGTGATCTGCGTGATCCCCGGCCGCGATCGCCGGCGCGCGGTGGTGCTCGCCGATCACTACGACACCGCGTACATGGAGGACGTCTACGACGGCAAGCTGCGTGCGCTGGCCGCCGGCACCCGCCACGCCGCCGCCGGCGCCGATGACAACCACAGCGCGACCGCGGCGCTGTTGCTCGCCGCCGACGTGCTGCTGCCGATGAGCGCCGCCGGCCAGCTCGCCCACGACGTCTGGCTGGTCCACCTGACCGGCGAGGAGTTCCCCGGCGACAGCCTCGGCGCCCGCCACCTCGCGCGGGCGATCGTCGCCGGCGACCTGACCATCCACGAGGCCGGCAGCGATCGGCCGATCGCGCTGGGCGGCGTCGAGATCGCCGGCGCGATCGTCATGGACATGATCGCCCACCGCGATCCGCGCGCCGGCTACCGCTTCCAGATCGCGCCCGGCGAGAGCGCCGACGCGATGCGGGTCGCGGCGGCGCTGCACCGCGCGACCGAGGCGTGGAACCGCGGCGCCGCCCGCTGGAACCGCGCGCCGGCCCGGGCCAGCGCCCGCCCCTACCGCCGCCGCGAGCGTGGCACCCGGGTGCCGGCGATCGCGCCGCACCCGACCCTGGTCGGCGAGCTGCGCCCGCACTGGCACTGGTCGTCGACGGTGTTCAACACCGACGCGCAGTGCTGGTCGGATCTCGGCCTGCCGATCGCGCTGGTGATGGAGCACTACGACATCGACCGGCAGGGCTACCACGACAGCCACGACACGCTCGCCAACATCGATCTCGACTTCGGCGCGGCCATCGCCGCGATCGCGATCGAGGCCGCCACCGCGCTGGCGACCGACGGCGCGTGATCAGCGCGACGCCGGCGCGCACGGCGGGATCGCCGCCAGCGGCTCGCGCCAGCGCACGACGCTGGCGGTGCCCGGCTCGCTCGGGATCCGATCGCGGCGCGGGAACTCGTCGGCGATGTAGACGTAGGTCAGCTCGAGGTTGAGCGGCTCGGCGGGATCGGCCTCGGGGTCGCCGTCGGCCAGCGCCGCCAGGTCGACCGGGAACCGCCGCGACGCGCCGGGGTCGAGCCCCGAGTCCCACACCGTGCGCTTGCCGCCGCCCTCGGCCTCCTCGAAGCGGCGGCCGAAGAACGCCTCCCACACGCCGGCCGGCGCCGACGAGCGCCACACCCGCAACAGCAGGTGGCGGTGGATGTCGCCGGTCGGGATGCGGTGGCCGGCGGCGGCGTTGGTCAGCTCGACCTCGAGCGCCGCGGCGCCGCGGCACCAGCTCACGACGAACGCGCCGGCCAGCATGTCGGGCGCGTGGCCGCCAGGGAACGCGTGGTCGTGGCGCGAGCCGTGGCAGGTCAGGCAGCCGGCCGGCTCGCGCGCGTAGGGCCCGGCGCGGAACGACGTCACCGTGGACTGCATCGGGTGATCGGTCATCGCCACCGCGCGGCCGGCGCCGTCGAGCACCGGGAACGTGAAGTCGTGGCAGTCGGCGCAGAACGCCGGCGATCCGAAGCTGGCGTCGACGACGGTGTCGTGGGGCGAGCCGGCCGCGCGGGCCTTGGCCACCAGCCGCCCGCCGCGCACGTGGCAGGTCGCGCACGCCACGCCCTGCGCGGCCAGGCGATCGTCGCCGATCGCCAGCCCCTCCTGCTGCGCGGTGGTCGGCGCGTGGCAGTTCACGCACCACGGCTTGGGCGCCGGGCCGTACTCGCGCTGGAAGATGCCGTTGGTCCAGGCCAGGCCGTGGCGGCTGTGCTGCCACTCATCGGCGATGCCGACGTGACAGCCGCGGCACGCGGCGGCGTCGTTCAGCGCCAGGTCGCGGGTGCCGGTCTCGATCGCCACCTGCCCGCCGCGGGCGCGCACCTGCCACGCCGGCGGCGCCGCGGCCGGCACCGCCTCCCGCCGCGGCGCCGGGGCGCACGCGGTCGCCGCCGCCGCCATCACCAGCACGGCCAGCCGCCCGCGGCTCACGGCGTGATCTGCACCGCGTCGAGCTCGGAGCCCTGGGCCAGGAGCGCGTGGCCGCCGCTGATCATCGGCCTCTCGCCGGTCGACCAGCGGTAGGCGTCGATCGCGCCCTGGCTGACGACCACCGCCAGCCGGCCGTCGGCGCCGTAGATCAGCACCTGCAGCGCCGCCGACGGGTAGTAGCCCTCGCGGCCCTCGACCATGCCGCAGCGGCCGATCACCAGCGCCCGCACCTGGGCCGGCGCGTTGGGGTCGCTGCCGACCACCCGCTTGACCCACGCCGCGTCCTTCTTGCACTTCTTGTCGACGGTGTCGACGAACTGGGTCGGGGTCTTCGCGGCCTTGGCGTCGAGCACGCGCAGATCGCTGGCGTTCATCACCGCGGCCTTGTCGAGCACCGGCAGGCGCAGCGCGCGGTCGGTGTACCAGGGGCCCTCGCTGCCAGCGAGCTGGTCGAGCCCCGGTCGCTCGAAGCCATCGGCCTCGGGCAGCGCGGTCTTGGCCACCGGCGCGAGCTGCGCCGCCGGCAGCGTGTCGAGCTCGGCGATGACCGTCTTGCCCATCGCCAGCGCGTCCTTCCACTCCTTGAACTTCGGGTTGGCCGCCGCCGCCGCGAGCATGCCGGCCAGGTCGCAGTCGCTGCACGCGCTCTGCACCTCGGTGGTGGTCACCTGGTAGCTCGGGTGCAGCGGCAGCGCGACCTTGGCGCTGCCGTAGGCCTTGGCCGCGGCCAGCCGCGCCGCCCGCCACGCCAGCAGCGCCTTCTTCTTGTTCTTCTCGAAGCCGGGGTTGTCGGGCGTGGTCGCGGTCGCGAACACCTGCACGTCGCTGATGCACAGGTCCTTGTACTTGGAGCCCTCGTACACCGAGCCGACCTTCAGCTCGACCGCGCGCATCGGCCCGGCCGGCTGCGCGATCGTCAGCTCCTGCCAGCCGTCCTTGTCGGTCAGCGTGGCCTTGAGCTCGGTCTTCGACGGCAACAGCCGCACCACCACGTCCTTGGCGCGGGCGTTGGCGGCGAACAGCCCCTTGGACTTCTGGTAGCCGTTGCGGATCTTGAGCCGCACGGTGGTGGTGCCCTCGAGCGGCGTCACCTGCAGGCGCAGCCACTCGCCGGCGCCGCTGCCGGCGCTGCCCTCGACCCACGCGGTCTTGGCGTCGTCGTCGCCGACGTAGTTGGGGTGGTAGTTCTCGATGAACCGGTTCCAGTCGCCCCACAGGAACGAGCTGGCCTCGGCGGTGTCGGTGTACAGGCGGCGCTCGACCGCCTCACCGGCGGCGGCCGAGCCGACGGCGAGCACGAGCGCGAGCGCGCCCACGAGACGGGACAGCGAGCTGGCGTGGGACATGGACCGGATCCTTTGCGGGCGCGACCACGCGATCGTCTGTCGATCGCGACGGCCCCGAGCGAGGCTCGCAGGCGTCGCGACAACGCGCAAGCGCCGCCGCCGATTCCCGCCGTTCGCGGTCAGGGGCCGGTGAGGCCCGGCAGCGGCACCAGCGTCGTCGCGTCGCCCTGCTCGCCCTCGTCGCCCTCGCCGTGGACCCGCAGCAGCGCCCACCCGGCCGAGCCCTCGTCGGCGACGTGGTACCAGATCGCCGCCGAGCTGACGCCCAGGCCCTTGCGCAGCTTCGGCGCCTTGATCGCCTTGTAGCGCTTCTTGCCGTTGAGCACCGTGACCGTCTGCTTCTTCCAGTTCCAGCGGAAGGTCACGTTCCAGATCGCCACGTCGACCGGCGGCGTCTCGAAGCGGTGCTCGTCGAGCCAGATCGGGTTGTAGCCGACCTGCCCGAGCGCGTCGATCAGCTTGGCCCGCGCCGCGGCCAGCGCCGCCGGATCGCGATCGGCCGCGCGCACCGTGAACACCTTCGGCTTCTTCGCCGACGTGTCCTGCACCCGGACCTCGCAGTCGACGGCGCCGGCGTCGAGCCAGCAGCCGCCCCAGGCCGCGTACTCGCAGTCCATGCCGCAGGCCTCGACCGCGGCCGCCCAGGTGTACGGCGCGTCGCCGACGTTGACGTCGAGCAGGCGGTCGGCCATCGCGCCGCGGACGTCGGGCTCCTCTTGGTCGGCGCGCGCGGTCCCGGCGGCGAGCAACGCCGCGATCACGATCCAGCGGGGTGAGGTCATCGTGGCCATCGTACGCTCATCGCGGGCCCGGTGAACGCCCGCGACAAGCGACCGCGGCCGCCGATCGATGGCATGCTGCGCCCATGCAACTCGACGCATCGGACTTCGCGGCGCTCGACGACTCCGGCAAGCTGGCGGTGCTGGAGGCCCTGATGCTGGTGGTCTACGCCGACGGCAAGGTCACGCCCGACGAGATCCGCCGCTTCGACGCCATCGTCACCGCGCTGCCGTGGGGCGTCGGCCAGGACGTGCTGAAGGCGCTGCTCCAGGGCGCCAACGAGCGGATGGCCACGCTGACCACGCCGGTCGCGATCTCCGACTTCGTGTCGAACCTGGCGACCCGCCTGCCCGGCGCCGCGCTGCGCGAGAAGGTGCTGTACACGATGGCGACGATGGCCGCGGCCGACGACGTGCTGCACCCGTTCGAGCGCAACCTGCTCGGGCTGTGCGTCGTGTCGTTCAACATCACCAGCGACCGCGTCAAGGCCATCAAGGCCGCGGTCGACGCCGCCCGCCCGGGCAACTGATCAGGTCGCGTCGGCGGGCGACGCGGCCGCCGCCGACGGCGCCGACGGCTTGGCGTGGCGCTCGGCGGTCCGGGCCATCATGAACCGCATCACGTACGGCATGCCGACCTGGACGGTGTTGAGCTTGGGCGCCAGCTGCGACGACAGCCCGAACATGATCACCGCGGCGCGCTCGACGTAGAACCAGCCCTCGGGGTAGGCGATCGACTTCATCAGGTCGCGCAGCTCGTCGCGCTTCATGTCGGGGTCGGCCAGCTGCTGAGCGACGTTGGGATCGATCTTCGAGAAGTCGGTGATGTTGAGGTTGAGCAGCTTCTCGAAGTACTTGCGCACGGTGCGCTCGAGCAGCGCGCGATCGCCGCCCTCGGCGACGAAGCCCATGGTCTCGATGCCGCGCACGACCATGTCGTCGTTCTTGGTCAGCAGGCCCTGCAGGATGTCGAGCATGCCGTCGGCGAGGTTGGGCGACAGCTCGGTGGCCGAGCCCAGGTCGAGCACGACGATCCGCGCCTCGCCGCCCGGGCCCTTCTGCACGAAGAAGTTCCCCGGGTGGGGATCGGCGTGGAAGAAGCGATCGATGAACAGCTGCTTGTAGAACACCTGCGTCAGCTTGGTCGCGACCGCGTAGGGGTCGAGGCCCAGCGTCGACAGCGCGTCCTTCTTGCTGATCTTGACGCCGTCCATGAACGACATCGTCAGCACCGTCTTGCAGCTCCACTCGGGGTGGACCACCGGGAACAGCGTGTCGGCGTCGCCGGCGAAGTTCTTGGACATCCGGGTCAGGCAGCGCGCCTCGTTGGCCAGGTCGGTCTCGCGGGCCAGCATGTCGGCCAGCTGCTCGTGGACCCGCTCGATCTGGTTGATCGGGACGAAGTTCTTGTAGACCTTGAGCGCCCAGCCCAGCACCCGCAGGTCGATGCGGATGATGTCGGCGACGTTGGGGTACAGCACCTTGACCGCCAGCCGCTCGCCGTCGGCGTTGCGGGCCTCGTGGACCTGGCCCAGCGAGGCGGCGGCGATCGGCTGCTCCTCGAAGCTGGCGAACGCCGCCTTCGGCGACTTGCCCAGCGCCTTCTCGAACGCCTTGGCGATCGTCGCGTAGCGGTGCGCCGGCACCTCGTCCTGCAGCCCCTCGAGCTCCTCGGTGTACGAGCGCGGCAAGAAGGTGCCCATGATCGACAGGATCTGGCCCAGCTTGATGTAGACGCCGCGCAGCCGGACGAAGCCCTTGTACATGCGGCGCGCGTTCTTGCGGTGCACCTTCTTCCACCGCTCGGGGGTGCCGAACCGGTGGGGCCACAGCCGCGCGAACGATAGCGCCCACAGGTAGCTCAGGAAGATCGTCCCGAACACCCGCGTCGCGCGGATCAGGCGGATCGCCGCCCACATCAGTCGTTCACCCGGTGTGCGTCGTCCCCGTGCACGTCCGGCGATGGTAGCACGCACCGGCCCGCTGCCCGCCCCCGGGCGCGATTCAGCAGGTCACGACGGTGACGGTGCACGCCTTGGCGTGCGCGGCGTCGGCGTGGGCCGGCGCCGAGCTGCCCGCGGTGCCGATCGAGGCGAACGCGAACGCGGTGACGATCGCGAGCACGAGCCCGAAGGCCAGGTCGCGGACGCGGTTCGAGCGGTTGCGAACGATGATCTCGTCGTAGCGGTTGGTGGTGGTCATGGCTGGCTCCTCGCTCGGGTAGATGCGCCACGGTGCGAGTCGGCTGACACGTCCTGGCGACCGATCGCTATTTCACGATGCGCGCCAACCGCCGCCGCCCCGCCCGCGTCCCCACCCGAAGCAACCCCGCGGACTTGCGGCGCAGGTCGCGTCGAGACCGACACCTGGTGCGACGGTCGCAGCCCTGTCGCACCCGCAGGCCCGGGGCGCGTCGCTGCTCAGCGCGCGCCGCGCAGCAGCGTGTCGAGCTCGATCCGCGCGCCCGCCGTGAACGACACGAAGTTGGCCCAGTTGTCGATGGCCTGTGCCTCGACCCGGGCGCCGCCCCCGACCACGCGGGCGCCGAGCGTGAGCGCCACGCCGCGGCCGACCGGCTGACCGACCGTGAGGCTGACGTCGTAGATGCCGCCCGAGACGCCGTCGATCAGCCCGAACGTCGACAGCGCGTCGGCGTCGAGGCAGCCCCACACCGCCCCGGGCCGGGGCCGCAGCCACAGCCGGGTCTTCGCGGCGCCCACCAGGCCGATGTCGTCCTGGTGCGCGCGCTGCCCGGTCGCGACCGACGTGAACGCGACGTCGGCGTTGCGGATCTGGAGCGACCCGCCGGCCTGCCACTCGAGCTGGCTCGACGCGAGCACGCGGTACAGATACGACGCGCGGTAGCCGTCGAACAGGTAGCGATGGCGGACCACGGCCCCGGCGTCGAACCGCTCGTCGCGGAACTGCAGCGGCGCCGCCAGGCGCGCCTCGGTGACGACCTCGAACGGCGCGTACAACAGCACGACCGTGTGCCGACCCGCGGCGAACTCCACGCTGGTGCGCGCGACGTTGACCAGGTTGTCCTGCTGCCCGACGTCGGCGGCGGTGTAGGGCGTGCCCTGGTCGCCGTAGCGGCCATCGTTCTGGGCGATGTACGCGGGCCCGATCTCGTAGACGACGGTGGGCCGCAGCCAGGGCGTGGGCGGCCGCCGCTCGGCCCGCGCCGGCCGCGCCGACGCCGCGAGCACCCCGGCCACCAGCAGCCCGGCCAGCACCATCACCGGCCGGCGCGCGCCGCGCATGTCTCGATCCGCGCTGGGTTCAGCCATGCGCCACCCTACCCCGCGCGGCCGCAGCGCGCTCGCGGCTCACTCGTTGTCGATCGTCGGCAGCCGGGTCGGCACCAGCGCGGCGTCGCTGCCGAT
The DNA here is from genome assembly GCA_016707895.1 of Myxococcales bacterium. Taxonomy (GTDB): domain Bacteria; phylum Myxococcota_A; class Polyangia; order Haliangiales; family Haliangiaceae; genus UBA2376. The sequence continues at coordinate 539,002 of JADJGV010000001.1, forward strand.
GCCCTCGACCTCGCTGCGCTGGACCCGCAGGATGCCGAACACCGGGTCGCCGCCCTCCTGGTAATACAGCGCGACCTCGTCGATGCGCATGCCGCGCGGCGTGCGCGGGGCCTTCACCTTCTTGAACACCTTGCCGCGGTCGCGGATGGTCAGCGTCGCCCGGCGGGCGTCCCAGGCCAGGCCGATCGGATCGTAGGTCAGCGGCCGCGCGCCCAGCGGGTGGGCGATCAACTCGACGCCGCCGGCGTGGTCGAGCGCCTGATCGAGGTCGGCGCGCGCCAGCTCGAGCTCGGTCAGGTCGAGCTGCTCGTCGTCGCCGTAGGGTAGCGTGATGGACACCGCGACCTGCTTCTTGCGCGCGCCGCGGGCGTCGAACACGGTGGCCTCGCAGGTCGCCTGCATCTCGACGCCGCTGCAGCCGCCGATCACGTAGTAGGTCTGGGCGCCGACCGGCACCGCGAACGCCCGCCACGGCTGCGAGCCGTCGCCCGACAGGATCCAGTCGACGACGTCGTTGCCGACGCCGGCGCCGTTGAACCGCCCCGGCGGCAGCGGCGCGGGCGGCGGGTCGAGGCGCGGGCAGCCCTGCACCACCTTCAGCGTCTGCTCCCAGACCACCGCGCCGGCGTCGTCGGTGAGCCGGCCGACGATGTCGAAGTCCTCGCAGGTCGCGAACAGCACCTCGCCGTTGTCGTTCTCCTGGCCGGGCACCATCACCAGCTCGAGATCGGTGGCGTCGCCGCCCGCCGGGTGCGCGACCTGGGCGAACACGCCGTCGGTGAACACGTCGGTGGCGTCGCCGTTGGGCGCCCGCAGGTGGCGGCGGGTGGCGAGGTTGGCCTGGTAGGTCGCGCGCCCGGGCTTGCGCAGGTGCAGCACGCACGCCACCGGCTGGGTCAGCCGCGGGCGCCGGGCGCTGGGCACCACGTCGGTGATGTCGCCGTCGACGTAGACGCCGCACAGGAGGTCGACCTTGGGCTTGGCGCCGGCGACGGCGGGGCGGGCGGTGGCGCCGACGCCGATCAGGGCGGCGGCGACGGCGGTGAGGGCGCAGACCAGCGACAGCTTCGACACGGAGGCCTCCAGGGGTTCGCGTCGGGCAATTCCACGAACCGTGCCACGCGGCGGCGCGCCCGCGGTCGCGTCGCGATCCAGCCACTTGCGCGCGTCACGCCGCCGGCGCGCGCCGTCACACCGTAACCGCGACCGTAACCGTTACGCCCCGTCGCCCTTGAGCAGCCGCGCCAGCTTGTTGCGGCCGATGCCGAGGCTGCGCGCCGCCGCCGACTGGTTGCCGCCCGCGCGCTCGACCGCCGCCTGCGCGTAGCGGCGCTCGACCTCGGCCAGCGCCAGCTCGTGCGGCACCACCACGCCGGCCACCGCCGCCGCCGCCTCGCTGCGATCGAGCCCGAGCGTCACCGCGTCGATCACCGTGCCGCGGGCCAGCACCACCGCGCGCTCGATCGCGTGCTCGAGTTCGCGGACGTTGCCGGGCCAGCCGTGGGCGCACAGCGCCTGGCGCGCGTCGTCGGTCAGGACCGGCACCACCTTGCGGTGGCGACGGCCGTAGACCGCGGCGAAGTGCTCGGCCAGCTGCAGGATGTCGTCGTCGCCGCGGGCCCGCAGCGGCGGCAGCTCGATCTCGATCACCCGCACCCGGAAGTACAGGTCGCTGCGGAACTGCCCGGCCTTGACCATCGCCGCGAGGTCGCGGTTGGTCGCGACCACCAGCCGGACGTCGCTCGACAGCGTCTCCCGGCCGCCGACCCGCTCGAACTTGCGCTCCTGGACGAAGCGCAGGAGCTTGCCCTGCAGCTCGAGCGGGATCTCGCCCAGCTCGTCGAGGAACAGCGTGCCGCCGGCGGCCGCCTCGACCTTGCCGATCACCCGGGCGTCGGCGCCGGTGAACGCGCCGCGCTCGTGGCCGAACAGCTCGCTCTCGACCAGGTTGGCCGGCAAGGTCGTGCAGTCGACCGCCACCAGCGGCGCGTCCTTGCGCTCGCTGTTGACGTGGATCGCGCGGGCGAAGACGCCCTTGCCGGTGCCGGTCTCGCCGCGCAACAGCACGGTGGCGTCGGTCTGCGCCGCCCGGGCGATCACGTCGTAGACCGCGCGCATCGTCGGCGACTGGCCGACGACGTGGTTGTAGCGCCCGCGCACCGCCACGCCGGGCCGCTCGCGGTGGCCGCGCAGCGTCGTGAACTCGAGCGCGCGCCCGATCTGGTCGGCCAGCGCGCTGGCGAACGCCCGATCGCGATCGGCGAAGGCGCCGCCCTTGTGGTTGAGCACCTGCAGCACGCCGCGCAGGGTCGCGTCGGGGCCGCGCACCGGCACGCACAGCATCGACCGCGTCGTGTAGCCGGTGCGCTGATCGATCTCGGCGTGCCAGCGCGGATCGCGGGCGGCGTCGGCGATCATCACCGCCTCGCCGGTGCGCGCCACCGCGCCGGCGACGCCGCGCCCGACCGGCAGGCGCAGCTCGTCGAGCTCGAGCGCGTCGGCCAGCCGGGCCCGCAGCTCGCCGGTGGCGCCGTCGACCACCCACAGCGTGGCCCGCTCGGCGCCGATCGCCCGCGCCACCCGATCGGCGCACGACGCCAGCAGCTCGTCGAGCTCGACCTCGCGGGCGATCATCGCCCCGAGATCGGCCAGGAGCTCGAACCGCTGCTCGTCTTCGCTCATCGCGCGTGCCGGCAGCATAGCGCGCCGCGCGCCGACCGGGCCGATCACGCCACCTGCACCGCCGGCATCGACGCCTCGGTGCGTCGGGTGGCCCGGGTCTCGACGCGCATCACCCCGCCCTCGCGGGCCGCGGTCGTGCCCGGCCGCATGGTCGCGGCCCGCGCCTCGAGCGCCGCGACCTGCTCGTCGGAGCGCCGCGGGTCGTGGTGGAACAGCACCAGCTGGCGGACGCCGGCGGCGTTGGCGAGGCGGATCGCCGCCTCCCAGGTCGAGTGGCCCCAGCCGACCTTGCCCGGGTACTCCTCGGGCGTGTACTGCGCGTCGTAGATCAGCACGTCGGCGCCGTGGGCCAGCCGCGCCAGGTGCGGGTCGACGCACGCGAAGTGCTCGGTGTCGGTGGCGTAGACGATCGACGCGCCGGCGTAGTCGAGGCGGTAGCCGTAGACCGGGTCGGGGTGGTTGAGCTTGGCCATCGTCACCCGGACGTCGCCGATCGCGAACGCCTCGCTCACGCGCGGCTCGCGCCAGCGCAGCTGCGGCTTGACGTCGTCGAACTCGACCGGGAAGAACGGCGCCGACATCTGCCGGCGCAGCGCCTGCTCGAGCGGCATCACGCCGTTGGCGCCGGTGACCACCTCGACCCAGTTGCCCGGGACGTAGATCGGCGTGAAGAACGGCAGGCCCTGGATGTGGTCCCAGTGCAGGTGCGACAGCAGGATCGTCGTCGCCGAGGGGCCGCTGCTGATCAGCCGGTCGCCGAGCGCGCGCAGGCCGGTGCCGGCGTCCAGCACGATCCGCGTGTCGCCGGCGATGACCTCGACGCAGCTGGTGTTGCCACCGACGCGGGAGGTGCTGATCCCCGGCGCGGCGATCGAGCCGCGCACGCCATGAAAGTGGATCGACAGTTCGTGCGACATCAGGTCTCCTCGTCGCGAGGGGAATCGACCCGCGACGGGGAGACCTCATTGCACCCGCTGCGCCACCCGCGGCGTCAACGAATTCGGACGGTTGCGCGCCGGGCCCGGAATCGGTCGAGGCGCGATTTCGGAGCACCTGCTCCACCGTGGAGCAACCGCGCGGTGCGGCGGGAAGATCCGACCGCACCCCCGTCAACCCTTCATGGCGTACGACCTGGACCGCAACCGCGCGCTGGACGAACACGACCGTGGCGGGGGCGGGGCCGCCCCGGGCAAGCGCCACCGCACCGACGGCCTCGCCCCGATCCGTCGCAAGGCCGCGCCGGCGGCGGACGGCGCCGCGACCGCGGCCGGCGACCGCGGCGACGTCGCGAGCGCGGCGATCGCGGCCAAGGGTCCGGGCGAGGCGCTGCCCGGCCCGGTGCGCGATCACTTCGGCGCCGCCTACGGCACCGATCTATCGGCGGTGCGGGTCCACACCGATCGGGCCGCGCAGCAGGCCGTCGACGCGTCGGGGGCGCGGGCCTTCGCGTACGGCGCCGACGTGTTCTTCGGCGCTGGCCAGTACGATCCCGGCTCGTCCAGCGGCCAGTTCTTGATCGGCCACGAGCTCGCGCACGTCGCGCAGCAGGGCGCCGCCCCGACGCCCCAGGCCAAGCGGGTCGGCGCCGTCGACGATCCCGCCGAGCGGCAGGCCGACGCGGCCGCCCACGCCGCGCTCGAGACCGGCCAGACCGGCGACGTCCACGAGGTCGAGGCCAGCGCGGCCGCGACCGCGGCGCTGGCCGGCCACCGCGCGCCGCTCACGTCGGCCGAGCCGCGGGTGCGGTTCTTCTCGCAGGACGAGGGCCCGACGCCGGGCGGCGGCGGCCACGCGCTGCTCACCGAGACCGCGCTGCGCAAGACCGGCGCGCTCAGCGACACCGAGGTGCGCACCGCGCGCATGGGCAACTGGGAGCGCGACCTGTCGCAGCTGCTGGTGCCGACCACCGTCGGCCTCGGCCTGACCGCGCCCGATCGACCGATCATGCAGGTGCTCAACCTGATCGCGATCAACGACTTCGGGCGCGGCGTCGATCTGCACCAGTTCGGCACCTACGATCCGGTCGAGCACATCGACAACCCCACCGGCCTGCGCGGCTCCGACGTGATCGATCAGGGCGGCGTCGCCGACATGCCGGCCCACCACGCCGACGGCGCCAACCCCGACAACGCCGCGTCGATCTCCGGCCCGGGCGCAACCGTCCACGCCGCCGGCAGCTCCCACGACGCCTACGCCGATCGCGACGAGCGCTACCGGACCAACTCGCACACCCTCGAGGGCGGCCACCACGTCGCCAACGCCAGCGACGCCGCCGCGTTCCAGGTCGACGAGACCGCGATCCCCAACTACATCTACGCCAGCCGCGACTGGTGCACCCAGACGCTGCGCAACGCCGCGCGGCTCGGCACCCAGCGCGATCTGCGCCTGGCCGACGGCACGCCGTCGCCCGAGACGCTGCACGGCCCGCGGATGTTCTCGAGCGGCGTCCACACGCTGCAGGACTACTACGCGCACTCCAACTTCTGCGAGATCGCGATCAACCTCCTGATCCGCGCCGGCGGGCTGCGGGTCGCGACCGCGACCGTCGAGCACCGCGACGCGCACAACCACCGGACGCTCGAGGGCGTCGGCACCACCGACCTGCGCGCGGTGGCCGGCGTCGGCGGCCGGGTGCTCGACTCCCACGTCCACCCCAACGACGCCGCCGGCGACGCGACCGCGCCCAACCTCACGGTCGGCGACCGCGAGGTCATCACCACCGGCTCGTTCAACCTGACCGACACGATCGACAGCCTGGCCGAGGAGCTCAGCGCCAAGTGGCGCGCGCTCGACCCGTTCCGGGTCAAGCCCGACGAGCCCAGCCCGCTGATGCTGGCGACGATGGACTGGATCGAGCTGGACCCGGCCAACCCGGCCAACTTCAGCGCCTACGGCGCGGCGATGGCCGACTTCCTCCACCCCGCGATCGCGACGATCTCGGGCCTGGGCGCCGGCGGGGCCGCGGTCGTCGACGGCGCCGGCGCGGTGGCCGCCGGGGGCGTGCGCGGCCTGGCGGCGGTCGGCAGCGGCGCGCTCGACTCGCTCGCCGCGGGCGCCGACCTGCTGCGCCGCCACACCGGCGTCGGCGGCGACGCGGCCACCGCGCTGCACGGCGGCGCCACCGCGATCGACGCCGGCGCCCGCGACGTCGCCGGCCACGTCACCGGCGCGACCGACGCCACCGCCGGCGCGATCCGCGGGCTGGTCACGCAGCTGCAGGCGCAGGAGCAAGCGCTCCGCACCCGGCAGCACAACCTGCGCGACCTGTACCGGTGGGCCTACGGCCACGGCCCGCTCGATCTGCTCAAGGCCGCCGCGCGCAACATCCCGATCGTCGGCGCCGCCGCGGCCGCCGCGGTCGAGTCCGCGCAGCAGCACATCCACGCGCTGATCGAGGGCGCGCTGGGGACGCTGTGGAACGCCGCCCTCGATCGCGGCACGGCGATCATCAACGAGTTCGTCGCGGCGGTCCGCGCCCGCACCAACGTCAGCCGCAACCGGCGGCCGGTCGCCGACGGCGCGTTCCGCGACGCCCGGCAGCGCCTCGCCGACATGTTCGGCAACGTCAGCGAGTTCTTCGACCCCGCCACCGGGCGGCCGCGGGTCAGCGACGGCGGCGCCGGGGGCGGCGAGGCCGGCCACTACACCGGCATCGCGCCGGCCAGCTACACGCCGCCGAGCCACAGCGAGATCGCCAAGGACCACGGCGACATCGAGAACCGCCCCGGCGAAGAGCACGCCCACGCCGGCGGCGGCCACGTCGAGGAGGGCAACTGGCTCAACGGCCTGGCCATGGCGCTGGCGCAGCGGGCGACCAACGGCGTCGCCGAGCCGGTCAACGCGTGCTGGCAGCGCGTCGACGCCGGCGCGACGATCGCGGCCGACGATCCGATGCTCGCCGCGATCGACGCGCGGGTGAACCAGTACTTCGATCACCCGGCGGCCAACCGCGCCTTCTGGGAGGCGACCGTGCGCAGCTTCGTCGGCGGCGAGCTCGGGCCCGAGCTGATCGAGCACCTGCGCAGCGCGACCGGCAGCGCGCCCGACGCACCGGGCCCGCTGGTCGACATCCCGCCCGAGCACCCGGCGGCGGGGCCGACCGCCCCATGATCCCGCCGCTGCCCGCGTCGACGATCGACGATCTCGACGCCGCCTGGCTGGCGGCGTGGATCGCCCCGGTGCCCGACGAGCCGGGCCTGCCGCGCGACGACGCGGCCCGGATCGCCGCGGCCTACGCCGAGGCGTCGCGGGTGACGGCGTGGCCGACCGCGGCGCCGGCGGTGTGGCTGGGCACCCGGGTCGCGCTGCGCCCGACCAGCGGCACCCGCGGCTACGCGTTCGCGCGCGTCAGCATCCGCGGCGGCGCGCTGCGCGGGTTCGTCGCGCCGCTGCGTGCCGCGAGCTTCGACGAAGAGACCGACGTCCGGACCGCGATCGCGGCGCTGCAGGCCGGCCAGCCGGTCGGCGCCAGCCGCGCGGCGGCGTACGCCCGCAGCGCGGCGCCGGCCCACGGCGATCACCCGATCGTGGCGGCGCGCGGTCCGGCGGCGGTGATCGACGGCGGGCCCGGCGCGCGCGCGTTCGTGCGCCAGGCCGGCAACCGCCTGCTGGTGATCGAGCCGCTGCCCGCGACCACCGCGTCGGGCACGCGCTACGAGCCGGCCGCGGCGTACGCCGAGCTGTGGCGCGTGCCGTGATCCGAAAATGCCGCGAGGCGCGGGTGCCGCCGCGCCTCGCCGTGGGTGGATGTCTGCGCCTGGGTCGAAGGGCGCGCGCGCGCCCCGTCGTGGATCAGTTGAAGGCGTAGCCGAAGCGCATGTAGCCGTTGCCGAAGACCTCGTCCGAGCCGAACTCGGTGTCCTTGGCCGACCAGTTGCGGCCCACGCCACCGGCGATCGCGAAGTTCAGGCCGCTCGACCAGGTCCAGTGCCAGCCGACCAGCACCTGCGGGCCGAAGGTGGTGTTGGTGGTCTCGTCGGCGACCGCGCAGCCGTCGCACGAGTACGTGTCCTTGAACGTCCGCGAGATGATGCCGGGCTCGAGGAACAGGCCCTGGTAGGTGCGGCGGAAGTAGAGCGGCAGGCCGACGCCGAGCTCGACGCCCGAGGTCTTGAAGCTGCCGTCCTGGCCGGGCGGGCTGTAGTAGTTCACGTCGCCGCGGATCGCGATGTTCTGGTTGAGCCCGTAGCTCACCGACACGCCGTAGCTGCCGAGCACCCAGCCGAGCGGGTTGGTCGACACGTTCCACTTCTTGAACTTCTTGAGGTAGTCGTTCTCCTGCCCGACCGGCACCAGCTGCCCGTTGATGTGGTTCACGTTCTCCCACGGCTCGGTCTGCGGCGCGGCGGTGGCCGGCGCGGCCGGCGCGGTGGCGGCCGGCGCGGCGGGGGCCGGCTGGGTCACGATGACCGGCGCCGGGGACACGACGACCACCGGCCCGGCAGCGGTGGTGGGCGCGGGGGCCGGGGCGGGGGTCCCCTGCGCGAGCGCGACCGACGACGACGCCACGATGAAAGCGAGGGCAGCGAGCTTGTTCATGGTCCAGCCGTAGAGCAACCCCCGCGCCATGTCCACGAACGCATCCCAACCCGCTGAAATCGCACGCGCCCTCTGACAACGTGACGAACGTCGAACGTCGACCACTCACCAGGCCCCTGCCAGATCCTGACAATCGCGTCGCGATCTCAGCCCGTCGCTAGCCAGCGCGGCGGCGCCGGAGCCGGCCGGTCACCGCCGCCACCTCGGGCACGCGGAACACCACCATCGGCCACAGGTACAGCGCGCCGTAGAGCGGCAGCGCCAGCGCCGCGGCCACCAGCACCCCGCGCGGGGCCACCGCGTGCATCACCATCCACGTCAGCGCGCCCGCGACCGCCGCGGCGGCGAACGAGCCCAGCACCAGCCCGACCGGCACCGGCACGTGGCCGATGCGACGGGCCAGCCACCGCCGCAACAGCTCGTACTCGATCCACGCCGCCACGCCCGCGCTGGCGGTGAGGCCGAACGCGCCCCACACCGCGCTGTAGCCGAGCTGGTGGCGCAGCGGCAGCGCGAACGCCCAGCCGGCGATGAACGTGATCGCCACCCGCACCAGCGCCGCGCGCAGCGGGGTCTTGGTGTCGCCCAGCGCGTAGAACGCCGACGCGAGCAAGCGGCCCTGGGTGCCGGCCGACAGCCCGAGCGCCGAGCCGGCCAGGATGATCCAGACCGCGTGGGTGTCGCCGGCGTCGAAGCGGCCGCTCTGGAACACCAGCCCGACGATCACGTCGCCCAGCGCGACGAACGCGATCGCCGACGGCATCACCAGGAACACCACCCGGCGCAGCGCGCTCTTGAGCCGGGCCCGCAGCGCGGCGGCGATCGCCTCGGCGTCGCCGGTGACGCGCGCCATCTCGGGCAGCTCCGCGGCCGACACCGCCATGCCGAACAGGCTGACCGGCAGCACGTACAGCGTCTGCGCCGCGCTCATGCCGGCGACCATCGCCGGGCCCAGGTAGCTGGCCAGGATCTGATCGAGGTACGACGAGATCTGCACCGAACCGCGGCCGATGAACACCGGGCCGAACGCGCGCAGCGTGGCGCGCACGCCGGGATCGCCGGGCGCGAGCGTCGGCCGCAGGCCGCCCAGCAGCCGCCACACCGTCGGCAGCTGCACCGCGAGCTGCGCCGCCGAGCCCAGCACCGCGCCCCACGCGACCGCCACCACCAGGTCGTCGGCGTGGCCGGCGTAGCGCCGCGCGGCGATCACCGCGGCGGCGACGACCACCGCGTTCCACACCACCGGCGAGACGTACGACAGGAAGAACTTGCGATGGCTGTTCTGCACGCCCAGGCACCACGCCGACAGCACCAGCAGCGCGACGCCCGGGAACATGATCTGCACCAGCCGCACCGTCAGGTCGCGGGTGGCGCCGTGGAACCCGGGCGCGATCGCGTCGACCAGCGCCGGCGACGCCACCACGCCGAGCAGCGCCACGGCGCTGGCGACCAGCGCCAGGAGCGTGCCGACCGCGCGCGCCATCCGCTGCGCGTCGTCGTCGCGGCCCGCGGCGCGCAGCCGGGTGTAGACCGGGATGAACGACGCCGACAGCACGCCCTCGCCCAGCAGGTTCTGCAAGAGGTTGGGGATGCGCATCGCCGCGCGGAACGCGCCGGCGGCGTCGCCCAGGCCGAAGTAGTGGGCCAGCACCCGCTCGCGGATCAGGCCGGCGACGCGCGACAGGAAGATGCCGACGCCGACCGCGAGCGCGCCACCGAAGCGGCGAGACGGCGCGGGCGGCGACATCGCGGCATTGTGGGTGGCGCGGCGGCGCCGGGCAAGCGCGCGCGCCGGCGAGCGTCAGGCGCCGTAGCGGACCGCGGTGATCGTGAAGGTCGCGGCGCCCTTGGGCCGCGCCACCGTGACCTCGTCGCCCTCGCGCCGGCCCAGCACCGCCTTCGCGACGGGCGAGTCGACGCTGATCCAGCCCTGCTTGGGATCGAACTCGTCGGGGCCGACCAGGCGGTACTCCGCCTCGGCGCCGTCGTCGTCCTCGAGCGTCACCCACGCGCCGAACGCGACGCGGCCGCGATCCTTGGGCACCTCGGTCACCACGGTCAGCACGTCGAGGCGCTTGGCCAGGTACTCGACGCGCCGATCGATCTCGCGCAGCCGACGCTTGCCGTAGATGTAGTCGGCGTTCTCCGAGCGGTCGCCGAGCGCGGCCGCGTCGGACACCGCCTGGGTCACCCGCGGCCGCTCCTTGGTCCACAGCCACTCGAGCTCATCGCGGAGCTTCCTTGCGCCCTCGGGCGTGATGTACTTCGCCGCGGGCGGACGGGGCGTTCGGTCGCGGACGGACATCGCCGGCAGTGTACGCCCGCGGCGGGGCGGCCAGCCGCGGCCGCGGCATCGGCAAGATGACACGCAGCGCGGCCAGCGTGTCGCGCGACGCCTCGCGCCAGGCGACGGCGAAGCCCCGGGGCGGCCCCGCGACGACCCGGACCACCCGCGCCTCCTGCAAGATCCGCGTGGTCTTGCCGAAGTCGATGACGACCAGGTCGCCGACCGCCACCGCGAGATCGTCGGGCGCCGCGATGAACGCCCCGCCCAGCGACGCGTCCACGATCGAGGTCAACACGATCAGGTCGCCGTGGGTGAGGGTGACGGCCGCCTCGACGGGGGCGCGGGGGTGCTGCCGGCGCTCGGCGCCGGGGGGCGGAGGTGGATGGGACACGTGGATCGAATCGACCGCGCGCGCCAGCCGTCGAGGGCACGCACGGTGATCGCACGCACCGCGCGCGCCGAAATCGGGAACACGCCGGCCCCGCCGCGCGTAGGATCGAGGCGTGCGTCGCCTCGCCCCGCTCGGACTGGTGCTAGCCCTCGGCTGCGGCGACCGCGGCGCGCCCGCGCCCCCGGCCGCGACCGCCGCCACCGCGGCGCCGCCCGCGACGCTCGACGCCGGCCCACCGCCCGTCGACGCCCGGCTGCCCGACGTCGCGGCGGCGATCGTCGCGCCGGTCGCGGCGCTCGACCCGCCCTGCCCCAAGGTCACGCCGCGGCCGCCGCCGCTGATCGATCGGATGCGGCTGGCGGCGGCCCGGTGGACCGACCTGCCGGCGTGGGCCGACGACCACCACGCCGAGGCGGCCGCCGCGCTGGCGCGCTCGTGCGACAAGCTCGCGACCCTGCCCGACGGCGCGTGGATCGGCCTCGACCACCGCTTCGGCCGGGCCCGGCAGTGGCGGGCGGCGTGCGCCGCGGTGGCCGCGCTGCCGGCCGGCGACGACGCCGCGGCGCGCGCGATGTTCGAGCGCGAGTTCGCGCCGTGGCAGGTCAACGGCAAGCGCGGCCCGGTCGGCAAGATGACCGCGTACTTCGTCCAGCCGCTGCGCGCGTCGCGCACGCAGCACGACCAGTACCAGCACCCGATCTACCGGCGGCCGCCCGAGCTGGCGATGATCGACTGGTCGAAGTGCAGCCCCACCGGCCGCGGCCGCAAGGAGTGGGGCGTGGTCGATCCCGCGACCGGCGGGCTGAAGCCGCTGCCGACCCGCGCCGAGATCCGCGCCGGCGCGTTCGCCGGCCGCGGCCTCGAGCTCTTGTGGGTCGACGACCCGATCGACGAGCTGTTCTTGCGGATCGAGGGCTCGGGGCGGGCCATCCTCGACGACGGCAGCGAGGTGTGGGTCGAGTACGACGGCAAGAACGGCCAGCCCTACACCGGCCCGGCGCGGCTGTTGCGCGCCCGCGGCGAGCTGCCCAAGGGCCAGGGCACGATGGCCGGCATCCGCGCGGCGCTCGCGTCCCACGGCGCCGGCGTCCACGCGATCATCGACGGGGACGCCTCGATGGTGTTCTTCAAGCTCGGCACCCGCGCCGGCGCGGTCGGCTCCCAGGACGTCGTGCTGACGCCGCGCCGCTCGGCCGCGGTCGATCGCAACTTCATCGCCGCGTCGACGCCGCTGTGGATCGACACCGACGCGCCCCGGGTCGGCGCCCGCGGCACCGAGCCGTGGCGCCACCTGGTGATCGCCCAGGACACCGGCGGCAACATCAAGGGCGCGGTGCGCGCCGATCTGTACTGGGGCCCCGACGCCGCCGACGGCGACGTCGCCGGCCACCTCGGCGGCAAGGGCCAGTACTGGGCGCTCTTGCCGCGCGCCGTGCGCCCCCGCTGACCCCACCGCGCGCTGTCACACCCATGTAACGCGGCCCGCGGCGGCGGGTGGGCGATAGTGGTCCCATGAAGGCCCTCCTGTTCGCCCTGGCCGCGCTGGTCACCACCGCCGCCTGCACCGGTGACGACACCTCGACGCCGCCGATCGACGCCCCGGCCGGGCTCGACGGCGACAACGGCACGATCGACGCCCCCCCCGGCGCGATCGACGCGCCGATGGCGTGCGTGCTGCCGACCGCGGCGATCACCTGCACCGACAACACGCCGTGCGCCGCCGCCTGCGCTGGCGCGTATTGCTACAACTTCATGCAGGTCGGCATGCGCTGCACCACCAGCTGCGCCGGCCCCGCCGACTGCCCGTCGGGCTGGTCGTGCAACGGCATGGGCCGCTGCCGCCCGCCGGGCTGAGCCTCGGCTACAACGACTCGGTGGTGGTCAGCCCGGTCTGCTGCAGGAGCAGCAGCATCCGGGCGGTGCGGCGCTGGGTGGCCGGGTCGAGCGACTCGGTGACCAGCTCGCCGACGGTGCGCATGCCGTCGACGCGGGCGAACAGCGCCGGCAGCCCGACGATCTCGAACCGCTCGGGCGGCACCGGCGGCCGGACGAAGCGGTGGATCAGCGCGTCGGCGGCGTGCTCGCCCATCCACGCCACCACCAGCTCGTCGCGCATCGCCATCGCGCCGGCGCCGAGCACCTCGAACGGGTTGAGGTCGAGCGGGAACGCGTTGCGCTCGAGCGCGCGGCCCTCGTACCAGCCGAACGTGCCCTTGGTCCAGGTGCACACGTCGATCAGCTTCTGCCGCACCTGCACGGTCAGGTGGCGGAACACCTCGAGCGGCTTGAGCAGGCCGAGCCCGACCAGCGTGTCGCCGAGCTTGCCGCCGTAGTGCGGCATCATCGCCAGCGCCATCGCCAGCTCGCCCGACGACAGCGCGCCGCACTGCACCAGGTACGCGCCGAACAGCTCGCTGGCGATGTTCGACGAGACGAACTCCGGCACGCCGGCGCGGATGTAGATCTCCTTCTTGATGCCGCCGACCGACGCCACCAGCAGGCCGGTGGCCTGGGTCGAGGCCAGCCGGAACAACAGCGCGATCGGCGCGACCGTCGTGAAGTCGCCCTCCTCGGTCGTGGTGGTGATGACCTCGGCCTCGGGCGGCGGCGCGGCCTGGGTCGCGCGGGCCACGATCTCCTCGGCGCTCGGCAGCCGGATCGCGTCGGAGCGGGCGTGGTCGGGCTCGACCTCGGTCTCGTCGAAGTCGATCGACGCCGGGTCGGGCGCCTCGGGCGACACCGCCGCGATCGCGTCCTCGATCGACGCGTAGCGCACCGACGCCTCGACCTCGGCGGCGGCGATCGGCACCGGCAGCTGCAGGTGATGGACCGCGGCCTCGATCTCGTCTGCCAGGTCGCCGAAGTCGGTGTCGAGGAACCCGGCCGCCGACACCGCGGCCTGGGTCGCCACCGACACCCGCCCGCCGTCACCGTCGCCGTCGAACGGCGGCGGGATCGTGCCGCGGGCGCCGGCCGGCCCGAGGCCGAGGTCGTCGGGCTCGACGCCGCTGGTCATCGCGTCGAGGCCGAGGTCGAGATCCAGCGCGCCGTCGCTGCCGATCGCCAGCGGCCCGGCCGATTGACCGGCGTCGCGCTCGGGCTCGACCTCCTCGATCGAGATGATCGGCAGGCTGTCGGTCATCTTCAGCTCGCCGCCGGGGATGCCGTCGAGCGCGGCCACGCCGCCGGTGTCGCTCAGCGTCATCCGCGCGTCGAGCAGCGCCGGCATGCGCTCGCTCTGGCGCCGGGGGCGACGCGGCGGCGCCACCAGGCCAGGCGCGGCGGCGGCCAGCGCGGCGTTCTCGGCGTCGCTCTGCGCCATCGTCTCGCGCTTGCGCCGCCACACCTGGTCGTGCAGCGACTCGACCAGCTCGCCGATGTGGCGCGGCGTGACCCGCAGCCGCTCCTGGAACATCCAGTCGGCCAGCGCGTCGCGCAGCTCGGCCGCGCTGCTCCAGCGCTCGGCCGGATCCTTCTTCAGCGCCTTGCGCAGGATCACGTCGAGGCCGGGCGGGACGTGGCCCCCGAACTGATCCAGCCGGGTCAGCTTGGCGTCGCGCACCATCAGCAGCACGTCGAGCTCGGCGGCGGCGGCGAACAACCGCCGCCCGCACAGCATCTCGGCCAGCACCACGCCGACCGAGAACAGATCCGACCGCGCGTCGACCGGCTGCTCGACCACCTGCTCGGGCGACATGTAGCCGTACTTGCCCTTGAGCGTCCCCGACTTGGTGCGGTGGTGGCGGCCGCTGCCGCCGGCGCGGGCGATGCCGAAGTCGACCAGCTTGACGTCGCCGCGCCGCGACAAGAGCAGGTTCGACGGCGAGATGTCGCGGTGGACCACGCCCAGGGCCTGGCCGTGCTCGTCGGCGAGGTTGTGCGCGAAGTCGAGCGCGTCGAGCACCTCGTGGCAGATCCACACCGCGTGCTCGGTCGGCGGGCGCTTGCGCTGCCAGGCGTGCTCGCGCAGCAGGCCGAGCACGTCGATGCCGTCGACGAACTCCATCGCGATGAACAGCGAGTCGTCGACCCGCCCCAGCTCGTAGGTCTGGGCGATCTTGGGGTGCGACAGCCGCGCGGTCAGCTTGGCCTCGTCGATGAACATCGCCGTGTAGACCGGCTCGCGCGCCAGGTGCGGCAGCAGCCGCTTGATCACGACGTGGCGCTCGAAGCCGTGCTCGCCGGGCGCCGTGGCCTTGAACAGCTCGGCCATGCCACCGACGGCGATGCGCTCGATCAGCGTGTAGCGACCGAACCGGGCTGGGAACTCATCTCCCACGGCAGTGGTCGATCATAGCAGGCCGGCGCGGACGACGCGCCATCGCGGCGCGTAGATCGCGCGCCGGCGCCGAAACCTCACGACCTCCGGAGGATGCTGATGCCCGCGCGCCGCGCGGCGTGGGCCAGCGCGTCGTCGCAGCGCTCGAACCAGGACGTGGCGACCTTGTGGGCGTCGGCCTCACGCCGCCACCGATCGGCCACCTCGGTCGCCGCGCCCACCACCACCAGCTCGACCTGCCCCATGCGGCGATGCTCCCACAGCCGCGCCATCGCCGCGGTGACCGCGCGGGCGTTGGCGTCGGCCAGGCCGCTGACGTCGAGCACCAGCGACGGCGCGCCGACCCGGACCACCAGCAGCATCGCGCGGGCCAGGATGCTGTCGAGCGCGTCCTCGGTGGGGGCCCCGACCAGCCACACCGCCGGCAGGTCGGGCGTCAGCAGCACCACCGGCGTGCCGGCCTCGAGCTGCTCGGCGGCGCGCTCGGCCACCGCGCGGCGACCGGCGGTGGCGTAGGCGTCGAGCGCCAGGATGGTCAGCCACTCGAACAGATCGGTCACCGCCGGCGCCAGCTCGAGATCGGCGTGCTCGAGCACCGCGTCGCGCAGGGCGGCGATCACGGCCCCGACCTCGAAGCCGCTGGCGCCGTCGGCCGACCAGGTCGCGCCGGCGAACACCATCGCCTTCTCCAGATCGCGCAGCGCCGGCAGCCCGGCGCGCAGGTCGACGGCGTCGCCGGCCACCGCCACCGCCAGGCCCTCGAGCAGCCCGCTGACGATCGGCGCGTGCTGGCGCGCCGGCCGGGCGCCGGGGCCGCGCTTGCCGCCGCGCTCGTAGCGGTGGGCCCAGCTCGCCAGCACGGTCTCCCGCGCCTGCGTCAGCGTGCTGGCCAGCTGGTACCCCATCCGCTACAAGGTAGCCCGCCCCGACGCTGCCGGCCACGACATCCTGCTGGTATGATGGACGGCGATGGTGAGAGGCCAAACCGTGGCGCTGCGTTCGGTAGGACGGACCGACGTCGGGCGCCGGCGCGCGGTCAACGAGGACTCGTACTTCCGCGACGATCGCATGGGGTTCTACGTCGTCGCCGACGGCGTCGGCGGCCACAACAAGGGCGAGGTCGCCAGCCGCGAGTGCATCGACCAGCTCGAGATGTGGGTGCGCGGCGCCGCCCGCAACCTCGAGCGCCTGACCGCCGACATCGCCGCCGGCGATCACGAGGCGATCTGGGAGGTGCGGCGGTTGCTCGAGAGCGGCGTCCAGTCGGCCTGCTACATGGTCTACGGCATGGCCGAGCTGTCGCCCGAGAAGCGCGGCATGTCGACGACCTGCTCGGCGATGCTGATCGGCGGCGGCTACGCGTTCGCGGCCCACGTCGGCGACAGCCGGGTCTACCGCCTGCGTGGGCCCGTCTCGATGCAGATCACCGAGGACCACACCCTCATCAACTACAAGCTCAAGCACGGCCTGATCACGCCCGAGGAGGCCGAGAAGTCGACCGCCAAGAACGTCATCACCCGCGCGGTCGGCCACAAGGACTACGTCCAGGTCGACACCGCCGACGTCGACGTGGCCCCTGGCGATCGCTTCATGATGTGCACCGACGGGCTGCACGGCTACCTGCGCAACGATCAAGAGGTGGTCGAGCTGATCGGCGACGACGCCATCGAGGCGTGCGCCGACGCGGCGATCGACCTGGCCAACCAGCGCGGCGGCCGCGACAACATCACCGTGCTGGTGGTCGACGTCGGCCGGTGATGGCGCGGCGGCGGGAATGACCGCGGCGGCCAGCGGGTTGATTTCCTGAAACTTGGGGGCGCCTCGGGCGTCCCTATCCCAGCGATGGCCGCCCCCGTGACACCACCCCTCCCCCGGCAGCGTCGATGGTGGTGGCTGGCGGCGGCCGTGGTGGCGGTGATCGTGGCGATCGTCGCGTGGCCCGAGCGGCGCGCCGCGCCGCGCCACGGCAAGCCCGGCGGCACCGCCAAGGCCGGCCCCGCGCTGCCGTGGCGGCTGGGCCCCAACGGCTGGCAGACGCCGGGGCGGCGCCGGCTCGGCCCGATCGCGCTGTCCCCGCCGGCCGACGGCCTGGTGCGGGTCACCGGCACCGTGGTCGACCGCACCAGCCACAAGCCGGTCCCCGACGTCGAGGTGGTGTTCGCCGACGGCAGCTCGGAGTCGAGCGCGGTGGCCGACGTCGCCGGGCGCTACAGCATCGATCTGCCGGCCGGCCGCTACCGGCCGTTCGTCCGCGGCGACGGCGTGATGTCGGCGGCGCCGCCGGTGCGCGAGCGGCTGCCGGCGCGGCCGCGGCCCGAGCAGGTGGCCGCCACCCGCCTCGAGCTGGCCGCGGCGCTCGATCTGCGGACGTCGACCGACGGCGTCGACCTCGAGGTCGAGCGCTCGGGCAAGGTCCACGGCCGCGTCATCGACACCCACGGCAAGCCGATCGCCGGCGCGATCGTGCGCGCGTTCGCCACCGACGACGTCGGCACCGCGCGGCCGGTGCTCGGCACCGACGTCGCCGAGACCGACGGCGCCGGCGGCTTCCAGCTCGAGGTCGCGGCCACCACCTACCGCCTCGACGCGTTCCACGATCGCTACGGCGGCGTCGCCGCGTACGCGATGGTCGCCGTCGACGCCGGCCAGACCGCCGAGACCGAGATCACGATGCAGGCCGGCTGCGTGATCGCCGGCCGGGTGGTGCGGGCCGACGGCAAGCCGGTCGCCGACGGCGCGCTCGAGCGCGGCGTGAGCGACACCGACGCCGGGGCCAGCTACTTCCCCGACGGCGAGTTCGGCGAGGACGGCGCGTTCGTGTGGTCGACCAGCGAGGAGCAGACGCTGTTCCTGCGGGCGTGGCCGTGGAAGTCGCCGCCGTCGCCGCCGCGCCGCTTCGAGTGCCGCGAGGGCCGGCGCTACGACGACGTCGTGTTCGTGATCCCCAACGCCGCGCCCGACCTCAGCGGCCGGGTGGTCACCGCCGACGGCCGGCCGGTGCCGTTCGCGTTCGTCGACGTCGGCGGCGAGTCCGAGGGCACGATGAACCAGCAGGAGCGCGCCGACGCCGACGGCAACTGGGCGGTGTACAGCCTGCCCGCCGGCCAGTACCGCGTGGCGACCACCGCCGACGGCGTCGGCGCGACCATCACCCACGTCAGCGCGCCCACCCACGGCCTCGAGCTGCGGATGTCGGGCACCGGCGCGCTGACCGGCAAGGTCGTCGGCGTCAGCGACGGCTCCGTGACGCTGACCGCGCGGGCGTGCGGCCTGGGCGACGACGTCATGGCGATCGAGTTCCGCCGGGTGGTCAGCGTGGTCGGCGGCGGCTACCACCTCGACGGCGTGCCCGCGTGCCAGCTCAACCTCCAGGTCGAGCACGGCGGCCGGGCGCTGTTCCTCGAGGCCACCGTCGCCGCCGGCGGCGCGACCACGCTCGACCTCGACTTCCCCGACGACAAGCCGGTGCTGGTGCGCGGCGTGGTCCGCGACGCCGACCGCCGCCCGGTCGCGGGCGCGATGGTGGTGGCGACCGGCACCGGCGACTCGGCCACCGCCGAGACCACCGCCGACGGCCGGTTCTCGCTCGAGGCGCGCAGCGGCGACACCATCGTCGCCAGCAGCGCCAGCGGCTACACCTCGACCGAGCTCGATCGCCACAGCCCCAGCACCGTCGACCTCGAGCTCACGCTCGACCCGGTCCAGACGCTCGACGAGAGCGACCTCGAGTAGCAGGATCGGTCAGAACTCGGCCTGGCGGGGCGCGCGCGGGAACGGGATCACGTCGCGGATGTTCTCGATGCCGGTGGCGTACTGGATCGCGCGCTCGAAGCCGAGGCCGAAACCGGCGTGGGGCACGGTGCCGTAGCGGCGCAGGTCGCGGTACCAGCCGTAGTCGTGCTTGGGCAGGCCCATCTGGTCCATGCGCGCGTCGAGCACGTCGAGCCGCTCCTCGCGCTGGCTGCCGCCGATGATCTCGCCGATGCCGGGCGCCAGCACGTCCATCGCGGCGACGGTCTTGCCGTCGTCGTTCTGCCGCATGTAGAAGGCCTTGATGTCCTTCGGGTAGTTCATCACCGCGACCGGGCCCTTGATGACCTCCTCGGTGAGGAACCGCTCGTGCTCGGCCTGCATGTCCATGCCCCACGCGACCGGGAACTCGAACTGCTTGCCGCTCTGCTCGAGCGCCTTGATCGCGTCGCCGTAGTCCATCCGCGCGAAGGTCGACTCGACGAGCGCGGTCAGGCGCTGGCGGCAGGTCGGATCGACGTGCTTCTCGAAGAACGCCAGGTCGTCGGCGCGCTCGGTGAGCAGCGTGCGGTAGATCGACTTCAAGAACGCCTCGGCCAGGTCGGCGTCGGCCGCGAGATCGGCGAACGCGAGCTCGGGCTCGATCATCCAGAACTCGGCGAGGTGGCGCCGGGTGTTGGAGTTCTCGGCGCGGAAGGTCGGCCCGAACGTGTAGACCTTGCTCATCGCCATGCAGTAGGTCTCGACGTTGAGCTGGCCCGACACCGTCAGGTGGGCCTGCTTGCCGAAGAAGTCCTTGTCCCAGTCGACGCCGCCGGCGGCGGTGCGCGGCGGGTTGGCGGCGTCGAGCGTCGACACCCGGAACATCTGGCCGGCGCCCTCGGCGTCCGACGCCGTGATGATCGGCGTGTGGATCCAGAAGAAGCCCTGCTCGTGGAAGAACCGGTGCACCGCCATCGCCAGCGTGTGGCGGACCCGGGTGACCGCGCCGATCACGTTGGTGCGCGGCCGCAGGTGCGCCACCTCGCGCAGGTACTCCATCGTGTGGCGCTTGGGCTGCATCGGGTAGTGATCGGGGTCGTCGACCCAGCCGACCACCTCGATCGCCGTGGCCTGGACCTCGACCGCCTGGCCCTTGCCCTGCGACGCCACCAGCTCGCCGGTGGCGCGGACGGCGCAGCCGGTGGTGAGCTTGCCGACGGTGTCGGCGAAGCCCGGCAGGTCGGCCGGCGCGACGATCTGCAGCGGATCGAAGCACGAGCCGTCGTGGACGGCGATGAACGACACCCCGGCCTTGGAGTCACGGCGGGTGCGGACCCAGCCCTCGACGACGACGCGGCTGCCAACCGCGACCTGACCCGAGACGATCGACGCGATCCGGTGCTTCATGGGCCCGGGCAGATACCACGATTCGCCCCGCGATTCTCGGCCTGTCCGGGCGCGCCGCTCACCGCGCGGCGGTATAGTCGCCCCCGTGGTTCGTCCCGCGGGGCAACGATCCCTGGCCGGCTTCACCGTCGGTGAGCTGATCGCGCGTCAGGTGTACGGCGATCTGTACCGGGCCACCGGCGACGGCCGCCGCGAGGTCCGGCTGCTGGTGGTGGCGCCGGCGCTGGCCGCCGACGCCCACTTCAACGACGCGCTGGTCGCCGGCACGGCGTCGCTCTTGGGCGCGTTCCACCACCGCGCGGTGGTCGGCACCGTCGTCGTGGCCAAGGACGGCCGGGACCTGGTGATCGTCACCGAGGCGGTCAAGCCGGGGCGCGCGCTCGACGAGGTGCTCGGCGGCGGCCGGGGCCTGCCGCCCCGGGTCGCGGCCGCGATCGCCCGCTCGGTGATCGACGGCGTCGCCACCGCCCACGCGGTCGGCATCACCCACGGCGCGCTGCACCCGCGCAGCGTGCTCATCGATGACGACGGCGTGGTCAAGGTCACCGACTTCGCGGTGGGCCACGCGGCGATGGCCGCGGCGGCGGCCGGCTCCGACGCGGTGCCGCTGCGCGGGCTGGGCGGCTACCTGGCCCCCGAGGTGGCGCTGGGCGACGCGCCGGGGCCGGTGGCCGACGTCTACGCGCTTGGCGCGCTGCTGTTCGCGCTGTTGTCGGGCAACACCCCGCCGGGGACGCTCGACACCACGCCGGCGGTCGAGCGCCTGGTGCAGCGCGCGCTCGACACCGATCTGCACCGGCGGTTCGCCAACGCGATCGAGCTGCAGGAGAACTTCAGCGAGGCCCTCGAGGACGACCGCTGGGACGTCGCGACGCCGAGCGAGGTCGCGCGGGCGCTGATCGAGCGCGCCGGGCACGCCGCCGCCAGCGACGACGGCATCGAGGACCTGCTGGCCAGCCTGCCGGGCGCGGTCGAGGTGACGCGGCCGACCGCGGCCCCCGAGCTGACCGCGGCGGCGCCGCCGACGGTCGCGCCGAGCGCCCCGAGCACCCCGAGCGCCCCGAGCGCCCCGAGCCCGCGGCGCGGCCGCGGCACCGGCGGCCTCGACGCGCTGCTCGACGACCTCGACGAGAGCGGCGACGACGCGCTGACCCACGTCGACGACGGCCCCGGCCAGGCGGCGCGCGATCCGATCTCGGAGCTGATCGCGATGACCCCGGCGCCCGACCCGGGGCCCGAGCCGGCCGGCCGCGGCCGGCGCAGCCCGGCCCTGCCCGCGCCCGAGCCGACCGGCGAGACGGCGCCGGCGCCCGACCCGACCGGCGAGACGCTCGCGCCGGCCCCGCCGCCCGCGCCGGCCCCGCCGCCGCGGCGCGTGATCGCGGCGCCCACCGACCTGGTCGAGCAGCTCGAGCCGCCCAAGCTCAAGAGCAACACCTCGTGGATCGTCGGCGCGATCTCGGTGGTCGTGCTGGTCGTCGGCGGCTGGTTCATCTACACGCGCATGCAGCAGCAGGGCAAGGACATCGAGGAGGGCAAGGCGGCGGCGGCCAAGCGCCGCGCCGAGAAGGAGGAGTCCAACCGCCAGCTCGAGCAGCGGCTGCGCGACGCCAAGGCCAAGCCCGGCACGATGCGCATCCAGTCGTCGCCCGACCTGGCGGCGGTGTGGCTGCTCCTCGGGCGCGGCCCGTTCGAGTCGATCCCGCTGCGCACCAACAACGTCTGGGAGCTGCGGGTCGAGCTCGAGGGCTACCAGCCGGTGGACGTCCACGTCGCGGGCACGACGTGGGAGGGCCCCGACGACGATCTGCGCGCCACGCTGGAGGTGAAGCTCGAGCCGCTGACCGGCGAGGCCAAGCCGCTGCCGGCGATGCCGCCGGGGCCGCCGACCGAGCCGCCGGGCCCGGCCAAGGGCAAGGGGCGGCTCAAGGTCGTGACCTCGCCGCAGGGCGCGGCGGTGTACCTGCTGGTGGGGCAGACCAACCAGATGGAGCTGGCCGGCGTCGAGGCCGCCCGCGACTACGAGTTCAAGCTCACCCGCGACGGGTACCTGCCCGGCTTCGTGCGGATCGCCGCCGAGGACTGGCGTAACGGCGGCGACCCCAGCCTGCCGCTGCGCGGCGCGCCGCTGCGCGGGACGCTGGAGCGCTCGGTCGAGCTGGTGCCGGCGCCGGGCGCCCGGCCAGGGAAGCCGCGGTGACCTCGGCGTGGCGCATCGGCCGGGGGGAGCCGGCGCGATGACGCCGCGGCTGTTGCGCGTGCGCTGCGCGCGGTGGGATCAGGTCGACGCGTTCCTGCACAAGAAGCTGCGCGCCGACGGCCGGCTGTCGATGAAGGTGCCGTTCGTCGCCGAGCCCGGCGCGCCGGTGACGCTGGCGATCGAGCTGCCCAACCAGATCGTCGTGGCGCTCGACGGCGTGGTCGGGACACCGGCGCAGCGCGATCGCCCCGACGCCGCGGTGGTGGTGCTGGCCGGGGCCAAGGCCGCGATCGAGCGGCTGAGCGCGATGGTGGCCGACGCGCGGATCGGCGGCGGCGACGGCGACCTGTCGGCGACCCTGGCCGCGCGCGAGGCCGAGCTGCGCCGGCTGCGGCAGCAGGCCGCCCACGAGGTGCTCGGGTGCAGCCGCGGCCCCTCCCTCGAGGAGCTGCGCGCGGCGTGGCGGCAGCGCGTGCGCCGCGAGCACCCCGACGCGGTGGCCCGGTTCCGCAGCGCCGCGCTGCGGCTCACCGCCGAGGAGACGATGATCCACGTGACCCGCGCGTACGAGCGGCTGCGCACGACGGTGTGCGCCGACCACCGCGCGGTGATCGCCGGCACCAGCGTGCGCACGATCGGCGCGCTGGCCATCGAGAGCCACGCCGACGCCGGCGACGGCTTCGACGTCGTGCCGCTGACCCCGCCGGTCGACGACTCGGTCGAGGCGCTGCCGACCCGCGGCGCGACGCTGCCGCCGCCGGTCCGCGGCGCGACGCTGCCACCGCCGACCCGCGGCGCGACCACGCCGCCGCCGGCCCGCGGCGCGACCACGCCGCCGCCGCGGGCCGCCGCCATCGACGTGACCGGGCTGTCACTGCCGGCGCCGCCCACGCCCTTGGCCCTCGAGCTCGACCTGCCGCCGCCGCCGCGCACCGGCGCGACGCTGCCGCCGCCGGTCCGCCCCGCCCCCGCCCCGACCGCGACCATCGAGCAGTCGCTGCGGCAGGCGCGCTCCGGCCCCGGCGATCGCTTCGTGCGCGCCATCCGCGAGCGCCTGGCCGACGGCGATCACGCCGGCGCCAGCCAGATCGCGACCGCCGCCAGCCAGGTCTACCCCAAGGACCGGCGGCTGGCCGCGCTGGTCGAGATCGCGCGGGCCCAGGCGGCGTGCGCGGCCGGCGATCCCGACCTCGCGGTGCGCGCGGTGCACGCGGCGCTGGCCGCCGACGCCGACGCCGACGAGGCGCACCGGCTGCTCGCCAGCCTCGAGCTCGGCGTGCCGGTGACGGTCGCGCTGATCAGCGAGGCCTACCGATGACGGTGCTGGGGATCGAGCTCGGGACGGCGTGGCTGCGCGTCGCGGCGCTGGTCGACGGCCAGCCGCGGGTGGTCGCGCAGCTGCCGGCGGCGCTCGGCTTCGTCGACGGCACCCGCCGCACCGACGCCGCGCTGCGCGGGTGCCGCCCCGATCAGCGGGTCGACGCGGTCGCCGACTGGCTGGCCCGGCCCGCGGCCGACGGCGTCGCGGGCGTCGCCTGGCCGATCGTCGACGGCGTCGCGCGCTCGCCGGTCGAGCTGGCCGCGCACCTGGTGCGCGCCGGCGTGGTGGCCGCGATCGCCGCGCACGGCCCGGTGGTCGGCGCCGTGGTCGCGGTGCCGCTCGACCTGGGCGCGCTCGAGCGGCGGGCGCTGCGCGACGCGGTGCTGGCGGCCGGCGTGCCGATGGTGCGGCTGGTCGCCAGCGCCAGCGCCGCCGCGGTGGTGATCGCCGATCAGCGCCCGGCGCGCCTCTTGATCATCGATCGCGGCGCCCGGGCCACCCGGGCCACGGTCGTCGAGTCGATCGACGGCATGATCGACGTCGTCGGCCACGCCGCGACGCCCAACGACGCGCACGACGACGACCCCGCGGCGCGCGCGCTGGCGGCCGCGGCGATCGATCCGGCCGGCCTGTCCGACGTCGTCGTGATCGGCGGGGGTGCGGCCGACCGCGCGCTGGCCGCGCGGCTGCTGGCGCCGTACGGCCACGCCGCCCACCCGGTCGACGACCCGGCCACCGTCGCGGTGCGCGGCGCGGCGTGGCTGGCGCGGATGTTCGTCGACGAGCCGGCGGCGGTCACGGTCGACGTGATCACGCCCGGGTTCTCGCTGGGCGCCGGCAGCGCGCTGACCCCGATGATCCCGGCCGGCGCGATCGCGCCGACCCGCGAGGTGCGGCTGATCGCCCGCGACCGCGCCGATCGGGTCACGATCGACCTCGAGCTGTGGGAGGACACCGCGCCGCCTCGCCCCTACGGGCGCTACCGGATCGCCGGGCTGCCGCCGGGCGGCGGCGCGATCGCAGCCTGCGAGGTCACGATCGACGTCGACCGCATCCCGCGGATCGACGCCAGCGATCTGGTCAACGGCGGCGCGCTCGCGGTGGAGCCGGTGGTCGAGGTTGGGCTCGGGCCCGACGCGCTGGCCGAGCTCCGCGCGGTCGTCTGCGAGGACCGATGACCCGCGCGCTGCCCCTCGCGGTCGTGCTGGCCGCGTGCGGCGCCCGCGCCGCCGCGCCCTCCGCGCCGCCGCCGCCGCAGTTCCTGACCCTCAACCAGCCGGGCGAGCTGGTCGACGTCGAGGCGGCGCTGGTGCCGGGCGTGGTCAACGTCGTCGACTTCCGCGCCGACTGGTGCGGCGGCTGCGCGGTGGTCGACGCCAACCTGCGCCAGGCGATCGCCGGCGATCCGCGCATCGTCGTGCGCACCGTCGACGTCGGCGACGGCGTGACGCCGGTGGCCCAGGCCTACGGCATCCGCGGCCTGCCCCACGTGCTGGTGGTCGACCGCGCCGGCGCGCTGCGCTACCGCCTGGTGGGCAACGACGCGCTGACCGTCGGCGCGATCGCGCGCCAGGTCGCCGACGAGCGTTGACCAGGGAGGCGCGTCGCCGCGCCTCCCCTCGGCGGGGTCATGCCCCCGCGGAGCATCCCCGCCGCGACGCGTGTCCTCGAGGCGTCCCGGGCGACGCATCGCGGTCGGGCGGGGCGTGCGGCGTGAACCTGCCGCGCGCCGTCAGAGCTTGTAAGTCTTTCGGCCGAGCACCGACCCATGCGCCAGGCGTTTCGCGTCTTGGGAGGGGGCCCCGTCGGGGCATGACCCGACGGGGGAGGGCGTGGCGACACGCCCTCCAGAGAACTCAGATCAGCGACACGCCGGCGCCGGCCAGCAGCGCCGCACCGATCAGCCCGGCGTCGTCGCCGAGCGCGGCGTCGACGATCGTCAGCGGCCGGACGATCGCCGCCGGCGCCACCGCGGGCAGCCCGGCGACCAGCCGCGCCCGCAGCCGCGGCGCCCGCCCCAGCACGCCGCCGCCCAGCACCAGCCGATCGCTGTTGAGGATCGTCAGCGCGTTGCCGATGGCCAGCGCCAGGTACGCGCCGCACTCGTCCCACAGCGCCCGCGCCCACGGGTCGTCGTCGGCCAGCGCGTCGACGTGGCCGGGGTGCGCGGCGTCGACCGCGCCGGCCTCCGCCAGCACCGCCGGCGACGCCCCGGCCGCCAGCTCGCGGCGGATCCGCGCCTGCAGCGCCGCGCCCCCGACGTAGGCCTCGACGCAGCCGACCGCGCCGCAGCCGCAGCGGGCCGCGCCGGCGCCGGCCGCCACCTTGACGTGGCCCAGCTCGCCGGCGCAGTTGCTGGCGCCCTCGACCAGCGCGCCGCTGGCGATCACGCCGGCGCCGATGCCGGTGCCGACGAACACCGCCAGCAGGTCGCGCGCGCCGCGGCCGGCGCCGGCGCCCAGCTCGCCGAACGCGATCGCGTTGACGTCGTTGTAGACCCCCAGCGGGTGGCGCGCACCCAGCCGCGCCGCCAGCGCCGCGCCGAAGCCGACGTCGCGCCAGCCGAGGTTCGGGGCGTTGACGACGGTGCCGCGGCGATCGGCCAGCATCGCCGCCACGCCGACCCCGACCGGCACCACCGCCGCGGCGCCCGCCACCTCGGCCACCAGCTCGGCGATCGCCGCCACCACCGCGTCGACGCCGCGGGCCTCGCCCAGCACCACCCGCTGCCGGCGCACGATCGCGCCGTCCTCGACCGCGGCCACCCGCAGGTTGGTGCCGCCCAGATCGACGCCGACCACCGTCACGGCGCCACCGCCGCGGCGATCGCGTCCTCGATGATGGTCCGGATCTCGGACAGCCGGGCGGCGGTGGTGGCCTCGCAGCGCAGCACCAGCGCCGGCTGGGTGTTCGAGGCCCGGCACAGCCCCCAGCCGTCGGCGAACCGCGCGCGCACGCCGTCGAGATCGATCACCTCGAGCACGTCGGCGCGGGCCCGCATCGTCGCGGTCACCGCCGCCACCACCGCGAACTTGCGATCGTCCGGGCAGTCGACCCGCAGCTCGGGCGTGGTCACCGTCACCGGCAGCCCGTCGGCGATCACCGCCAGGGACGGCCCGCCGCTGATCACCTCGAGCAGCCGGGCCCCGGCGTAGATCGCGTCGTCGAAGCCGAACCAGCGGTGGGCGAAGAACAGGTGGCCGCTCATCTCGCCGGCCAGCGCCGCGCCGGTCGCCTTCATCCGCGCCTTGATCAGCGAGTGGCCGACCTTCCACATCTCGGGGCGGCCGCCGGCCCGGGCCAGCTCGTCGAACATCGCCTGCGAGCACTTCACCTCGCCGACGAACGCCGCGCCCGGCACCTCGGCCGCGACCGCGCGCCCCAGCACGATCATCAGCTGATCGCCCCACAGGATCCGGCCGTCGCCGGTGACCGCGCCCAGCCGATCGGCGTCGCCGTCGAGCGCCAGCCCCAGCTCGGCGCCGGTGGCCGCCACCGTCGCGATCAGATCGGCGAGGTTGGCCGGCACGGTCGGGTCGGGGTGGTGGTGCGGGAAGCGGCCGTCGAAGTCGCAGTACAGCGGCACCACGTCGAAGCCCAGCCGGCGGTACAGCGCCAGCGCGGTCGGCCCGCCGGCGCCGTTGCCGGCGTCGAGCACCAGCTTCGGGCGGCGCGCGCCCAGCCGCACGCCGGCGGCCGCGGCGTCGAGGTAGGCCGGCGTGACGTCGTGGTGGCTGACCTCGCCGATCGCCGGGCCCGCCGGCGGCGCCGCCGCGATCCAGTCGCGCAGCGCCGCGATCTCGACGCCGTACAGCGAGTCCTTGCCGCACAGGAGCTTGAAGCCGTTGTCCTCGGCCGGGTTGTGGCTGCCGGTGATCATCGCCGCCCCGTCGACCGGCAGCGTGTGCGCCGCGAAGTACAGGACCGGCGTCGGCACCACGCCGACGTCGACCACGTCGGCGCCGGTGACCAGCCCGGCCACCAGCGCGTCGCGCAGCCGCGGCGAGGTCAGCCGGCAGTCGCGGCCGAGCGCGATCTGCGGGCGCCGCCCGGCGGTGGTCCGCGCCACCCGGGCCGCGAGCGCGCGCCCCAGCGTCGTCACCAGCGCGTCATCGAGATCGCGGTCGGCGACCCCGCGGATGTCGTACTCACGGAAGATGCGCGGGTTCATCGGCGCCCATCCTACTCGGAAGCGCGGCTACAGGAAGCGCTCGAGCCCCGCCGCCACCAGCGCGTCGACCGCGGCGCGCACCTCCTGCGCGCGCGCCACCGGCACCACCAGCACCGCGTCGCCGGCGCGGATCACCGCGACGCCGCTGACGCCGACCACCGCCACCGCGGCGCCGGGCTCGCTGACCACCAGGTTGTCGCGGCCGTCGACCACCACCGCGTCGCCGACGATCGCGTTGCCGGCGGCGTCCTTGTCGGCGAGCTCGGCCACCGTCGTCCACGAGCCGACGTCGCTCCAGCCGAAGTCGCCGGGCACCGCGACCACGCCGGTCGTCCGCTCCATCACGCCGACGTCGATCGACACCGACGGCAAGGTCGGATAGCGGGCCGCGATCTCGGCGGGCGCGTCGCCGCTGGCCAGCGCCGCGGCGATCGCGCGCATCGCCACGCCGGTGGCCGGCACGAACCGATCGAGCTCGGCCAGGAGCCGCGCCGCGCGCACGAAGAACATGCCGCCGTTCCACAGGTGGCGGCCGCCGGCGAGGTACTGCTCGGCCACCGCCTGCGCCGGCTTCTCGACGAAGCGCGCCACCGGCCGCACGCCCGGCGCGACCTCGCCGTCGCCCAGCTCGAGGTAGCCGAAGCCCGTGTCTGGCCGGGTCGGCGCGATGCCGATGGTGACGATCACGTCGTCGCGCTCGGCGGTCGCGAACGCGCGCTCGACCGCCACGCCGAACGCCACCGGATCGCCGATGTGGTGGTCGGCCGGGAACGCGCCGATCACCGCGTCGGGATCGCGGGCCAGCGCGTGCACCGCGGCCAGGCCCAGCGCCGCGGCGGTGTTGCGCGCCGCCGGCTCCGCCACCACCTCGACGTCGGCCACCGCCGCGGTCACCAGGTGCGCCTGATCGGCCGCGGTCACGATCATCACCCGCCCGGCCGCCGACCGCGCCCGCGCGACGGTGGCGGCGATCAGCGTGTCACCGCCGGTGACCGCCAGGAACTGCTTGGGCCGCGCGCGGCGGCTGGCCGGCCACAGCCGCGTGCCGCTGCCACCCGCGAGGATCACCGCACATCGCATGGCGGCATCCTCGACAACCCGGGCCGAGGGCGCAAGCCCGGCGCCCGCAATCGCGGCTACTGCGGCGTCGTCACCGGGCCGCTGTCGTCCGGCGCCTCGGCCACCGGCGCCTCGACCACCGGCGCCTCGACCACCGGCGCCTCGACCTTCGGCCCCTCGACCACCGGCGCGGCCTGCGCGGCCGGCGCGTCATCGCCGCCGCGCTTGCGGGTCGGCGGCCCATCGCCGGGCCGGGCCTGCGCCGCCGGCGTGGCGGCCGCGCTGGCCGCGACAGCCGCAGCAGGCGCGTCCCCCGCGTCCCCCGCGTCCCCCGCGTCCCCCGCGCCCGCGTCCCCGGCGTCGCTCACCTTCTTGCCGGCCGCGCCCTTGCCGCTGCCCTTGCGCTGGCCCTTCGGCAGCTGCTTCCACTGCTTCTGGGCGCGCTCCGACCGGCTGCGATCGACGACCTTGTACACCACCACCAGCTCGCCCTTGTCGACGACGGTGTCGGGCGGCTTGCGGTTGATGCGCGCCATGTCGCGCTTGCTCAGCCCGAACCGCTTGCCGATCTGCTCGTAGCTCTCGCGCTTGGTCGGCGCGTACTCGACCCGCTGCCGCCCGGACCGCCCCTCCGACAGCTCGAGGTGCTCCTTGCTGCCGCGGGTCACGACCACCAGCCGGGTCTCGTCGAGCAGCGCCACCCGCGCCTGATCCTCGGACCAGGCCGGCGCGACGAACGCCTGCAGCACCATGCGCGGCTGCAGGGCCGCGTCGATCGTCAGACCGTTCCAGGTCGCCAGGTCGCGCGCGCTCACGCCCATCGCCTTGGCCACGACGCCCAGCTCGTCGCCGGCGACCACCCGGTAGAACACCCGCCGGGCGCTGGCGACCTCGGCGTCCTTGTCGGGCACCGCGACGATCAGCGCCTCGCCCGGCTTGTGGTCGACGCCCGAGCCGTACAGATCGTCGGCCGCCGCCGCCAGGTTCTTCTTGCGCACGTCGGCCGCGACCCGCGGCACCACCAGCACGGTGCCGCCGGTGACCTCGGTGTCGTGATCCAGATCGTTGAGCGCGCGCAGCTTCTGCCGCGAGATCCCGAACTGCGTCGCGATGTCCTCGAACCGCTCGCCGTAGCGCGCCACGTAGGTGTCGACGGTGTCCCAGTCGCCGCGCAGCTGGCCCAGCTTGGCCGCGAACGCCGCGCCGCCGCCGGCCGGCACCCGCATCACGAACGCGCGCCCGGCCGGCGTGCGGTGCCTGCGCAGGTGCGGGTTCAGCCGCTTGAGATCGTCGACGCCGCAGCCCGCCGCCTTGGCGATCGTGCCCAGCGCGATCGACGACGGCACCGTCACGTCGTCCCAGCGCTCGGGCGCGCCCAGGTCGACGTCGGCGAACCCGAACGTCGCCAGGTTGTGGCCGACGATCGCCGCCGCCAGCGCCTTGGGCACGTAGATCCCCGACTCCCACGGCAGCGCGTTCTCGTAGTCGACCAGCGCCCAGAAGTCGTTGGAGTTGAAACGAGCGATCGCCTTGAGCACCGCGCCGTAGCCGGCGTTGTACGCGGCCATCGCCAGGTCCCAGTTGCCGAAGCGCTGGTACAGGTCGGCCCACGCGCCCGTCGCCGCCTCGGTCGCCCGCACCGGATCGTTGCGCTCGTCGACCCAGCGATCGATCGTCAGCCCGTAGATGCGGCCCGACGCCGGCATGAACTGCCACAGCCCGCTGGCGCCCACCCGCGACCGCTCGGTCGAGTCGTAGCTCGACTCGATCATCGCCAGGTACAGCAGGTCCTCGGGCAGCTTGGCCTTGCGCAGCGCCGCCAGGATCACGTCGCGGTAGCGGCCCTGGCGCTCCAGCCAGCCGCGCATGATGCGGCGCCCGCGCGGGTCGTCCTTGTAGAACACCAGGTAGTCGATGACCCGGCGATCCCAGGTCACCGGCAGGTCGGGCATCGTCAGGTTGGCCAGCCACGGCAGGTCGGGGCGCAGCGCGGTCGGCGACGTCGCCCGCCGCGGCTCGCCGCCCTCGATCCACGGGCCGGCCGCCTGGGAGAACGCCTCGAGCTCGAACTCGCGCAGCTCGTCCTGCCACGGCCGGCAGGTCTGGCCGAGCGGGCAGCCGCGCACCGCGGCGCGCTCGTCGGGCTGCGGGGCCAACGGCGCGCGCGCCGTCGGCGGCGCCGCCGCAGCCTGGCCCTCGACGCCGGCGGGGTGGACGTCCGGCTGGGCGCGCGCGCTGGCCGTGGACAGGAGCAGGCTGGCCAGGGCCGAGAGACAGAGCCGCACCGACGACATGGCACGAATGTAAAGAATGCCGTGCGGGCGATCCACTTTTGCGACATCCGCCAACGGTTGCGCAGGGTTGCCCTCGACGGTGGGACCCGCCCCACCGTCGGGGTCGCCACTTTCCTCTAGCGCGTGCTAGGGTGCGCGCAGTCGGCTTGAGCCGGCGCAGGAGTCCGCTATGCCCGGCATGGGCGAATTGCTCATCATCCTACTCATCGTCATGGTGGTCTTCGGCGCCAGCAAGCTGCCGCAGATCGGCCATGGGCTCGGTTCGGCCATCAAGAACTTCAAGCGCGCCGCCGCCGGCGACGACGAGATCGAGGTCTCGAAGAAGGCGCTCGACGGCAAGAGCGCCAAGGAGCTGTCGTCGGGCGGTGACGACGACGGCGAGGTCGAAGAGGTGGTGGTGCGGCGGCGGGTCAAGAAGGAGAGCTAGCTAGCGGCGCCGCGGCTCGCGGCGCTCGCGCAGCTCGCGGGCGCTGGCCCGCACCGCGTCGGCCAGGCCGTTGGCCTCGGCCACGTCGCCCCAGTCGGCGGGCGACAGCGTGACCACCAGCCGCAGCGCCACGTGCACCGGCGTGTGCGGGTTCAGCACCAGCGCGCGCCGCACGCCGGGCCGCGTCGACCATCGGCGGTGCTCGGCCACCAGCGCCAGCGCCGCCGGCACCGCCGGGCGCATCGCCGCCACCCGCACCACCTCGCGCTCGGTGAGCTGGGGGTTGTCGAGGAGGATCGCCACCACGTCGGGGTGCGGATCGCGCAGCAGCTCGACCAGCGCGTCGCCGCGCGGCCGGCGGGCCAGCGCCTTGCGCTCACCCAAGGTCAGCGGCCGCCCGCGGTTGCGCAGCGGCCGCTCGGGCCGCAGCTGGCGATCGACCTCGGCGGCGTCCGCCGTCGGCGGCGACGCGTCGAGGATCATGCCGCGCAGCACCCGGTCGCCGGCGGCGTGGGCCGCGACGTACAGCGCGTGGCGCGCCGGGTAGTCGAGCTCGGCCAGCGCCGCCGGCAAGCAGCCGACCGCGGCCAGGAGCTCGGCATCGTCGTCGCCGGCGCCCGCGCGCCCCAGGAGCGCCAGCGTCGCGGCCACCGCGAGGTCGGCGTCGGCCGCCAGCAGCGCGGTCAGCTGCCGGACCTTGAGGGCGCGATCGGCGTACCGGCGCAGCCGGTCGAGGATGATCGCGTCCGCGGCGGCGGTCACGCGCCGACGGCGGCTACTCGCGGCCCTCGCTGTCGGCCATCGCCTGCAGCTTGGCCTCGAGCTCGGCGATGCGATCGGACAGCGCGCGGACGTCCTTGTGCAGGCCCGAGAACGGCGAGATGCCGCCGATCGCGGTGCGGACCTTGTTGTCGACGCGCTTCTGCCACTCGTCGAGCGCGCGCTGCTGCTCGTCGACCCAATGGCGGAACTCGCGCAGCACGACCAGCTCCCGGCGGCGCGGCGCGCCCTCGTCGCCGGCGTCGTCCTCGGGCTCGGCCTCGGGCGGCGGCTCGTCCTCGCCGCGCTTGAACGGCAGCACGCTGGTCACCCGCCGCTGCGCCTCGGCGAACCACTCGCCGCCGTTCTGGATGATGTTGCGCATCGCGCCCAGCGGCATGAAGCTGCGCTGCTTCTTCTCTTCCTCGAAGATGATCTGCGCCAGCGTGACCGAGGTCAGGTCTTCCTTGGTCTTGTTGTCGACGATCTTCACCTCGTCGCCGGCGCGGATCATCTCGGAGATCTGGTCGAGCGTCACGTAGCGGCTGTGCTGCGTGTCGTAGAGCTTGCGGTTCGCGTACCGCTTGATGACTCGCGCCTCGGCCATGGTGACTCCTCGAGGGGAGGTCCCCCCTGATCTAGAGGTATCACGCGGCGCGCCACGGCGGCAACGCACCGCGGCAGACCCAGGGGTCGACACCAGCCGCCACGCCGCGATACCCATGGGGGATGCGCACCTACGCCCTGTTCGCCACCCTCTGCCTCGCCGCGTGTGGGGGCGACGACGCCGGCACGCCGGTCGACGCCGCGCCCTCCACCGTCATGACCGTGGCCTGCGCCGGCAGCACGCCGGTCGCGACCTTCACCGCCCCGTCGTTCACCGCGTTCTCGCCCACCTCGGCGACGATCGCGGTCGGCGACGTCGTCGAGTTCCAGATGCCGGCGGCGCACAACGCGGTGTCGACCACCGGCCTGTTCCGGGTCGACTTCGGCGCCACCGCGTGCCTCAAGTTCACCGCCGCCGGCAGCTTCCCGTTCAAGTGTGAGCCGCACCAGTTCGTCGGCACGGTCGTCGTCCAGTAACGACCGCGCGTCAGCCGCGATCGCCGCCGCGGCACTGCGATCGCTTGGCCGCGTACATCTGGGCGTCGGCGCGGCCCAGCAGCTGATCGAGGCTGCACGGCGCGCCCGGCTCGAAGGACGCCGCGCCCACGCTCCACGCCAGCGGCGTCGCGGCGGGGTCGGTCGCCCGCGCGTGCGCGAGCGCCGCGTCCAGCCGCCGGGTCACGGCCTCGACCTCGGGCTCGTCGGTCAGCACCAGCGCCACGAACTCGTCGCCGCCCAGCCGCGCCACCACCTCGTCGCCGAACGCCGCCTGCAGCACCCCGGCCGCGCCCCGGATCAGCGCGTCGCCGCTGGCGTGGCCCTGGACGTCGTTGACGTGCTTGAGGTGATCGAGGTCGACGAACAGCAACACCGCGCGGCGGTGGTGGCGCTGCGCGCGCGCGAGCTGGCTCTCGGCGACGGCGAAGAACCCGCGCCGGTTGAGCAGGCCGGTCAGCTCGTCGTGGAACGCGATGACCTCGAGCTCGGCGGTGCGGCGGTCGGCCGCGCGCAGGTGGCGCCGGCGATCCAGCACCTGCCCCAGCACGGTCGCGAGCCGCGGCGCCATGGCGCGCAGCACCGCCTGCTCGGGCGCCGGCGCGCGCGTCATCAGCTCGAGCACGCCGATCGCCTCGTGGCGCGCCAGGATCGGGATGGCCGCCACCGTGCGCACGCCGAGCGCGACCGCCTGCGGACCGCGGGTCGGCCCCAGCGCGCGCGCGACGTCGTGATCGAACAGCGGCGCCCGCGCCTGCGCCGCCTCGACCGCCAGCGTCGCGACGTCCCGCGGCCGGGCCTCCTCGGCCACCAGCGGCTCCAGCGCGAGGTCGTCGATGTGGGCGCCGTGCGACCGCAGCTGGTCGCCGTCGATCATCAGCGCCTCGACGCACGCCCAGCCGACGTGGCGCGCCAGCCGGCTCAGCGCGGTGCCGAGCGTCGGGCTGGCGCCCAGCGTCGCCATCGCCAGCAACACGTCGGCCTCGTCGCGCTCGCGCTCGAGCCGCGCGCAGCGGCGCTGCAGCGCCTGGGCGTCGATCGTCGCCGCCGCGATCGCCGCGAAGCCGCGCAGCACGCTGACGTCGCGCTCGCACCAGGCGCGCGGCGCGCGATCGATCGCGGCCAGCACCACCGGCGCGGCGACCGCGTGGGCGGCCACCGGCATGCCGGCGTACGCGACCGCGCCGAGCCGCGCCGGATCGTCGACCTGGCGGACCCGACCGTCTTGCACTAGCCGCGGCTTGCCGGTCGCGGCCACGACGCGGCACGACGGGTTCGCCGGCACCAGCGTCGCGCCGCGCAGCACGTGGCGCGGCAGCCCGTGGACGCCGAGCACGCGCTGCGCATCACCCTCGATCGCCGTGACCAGCACGCCGCCGATCTGCAGCGCCGCCGCGCACCCCTGCGCGATCACGTCGAGGTCCCCTGCGAAATGGCCGCCACCCCCGGTGTCGGTCCGCACGCGTCTCCAGGCCATCGTCGCCTCCTTCCCGCCTCATCATACCCAGCGAACCATCGTTGCAAACCGGATCGCGAGCGCACTCCCGACCGCGTCGTGCAGCTTTGCAGCTGCGGTGGATCGCCGCACCGCCGCGACGCCGCCACCCGCGCCGCGCCCCGTCGCGCCCAGGCGTACACTGGCCTCGCCAGGAGGTCCCGTGACCATCAGCTTCACGCTCAACGGCGCCCCCGTGACCGTCGAGCCGCGCCCCGACGAGTCGCTGCTCGAGACCCTGCGTGAGCGCTGCGGCGTCCACTCGGTGAAGGACGGCTGCGCGCCCCAGGGGCAGTGCGGGTGCTGCCTCGCGATCGTCGGCGGCCGCGCCGTCACCACCTGCGCCACGCCGGCCGCCAAGGCCGCGGGCAAGGACGTCCTCACGCTCGAGGGCCTGTCCGCCGCCGAGCGGCAGCAGATGGCCGACGCGTTCGTCGCCGCGGCCGGCATGCAGTGCGGCTTCTGCATCCCCGGCATCATGGTGCGCACCAAGCACCTGCTGGATCACAGCCCCGATCCGACCCGCGACGAGATCGCCAAGGCGATCGACGTGCACCTGTGCCGCTGCACCGGCTACGTCAAGATCATCGACGCGGTGCAGCTGCTGGCCCGGGCCCGCCGCGGCGAGCCGGTGCCGGCGCCGCTGCCCGACGGCGGGGTCGGCGCCAGCGTCGCCCGCTTCCGCGGCCACGACCTCGCGCTCGGCGATCGGCCGTACGTCGCCGACCTGCGCCGCGACGGCATGCTGTTCGGGGCGCTGCACCTCGCGGCCCACCCCCGGGCCCGCGTCGTCCGCATCGACACCACCCGCGCCGCGGCGCACCCCGGCGTGATCGCGGTCGCGACCTACCGCGACGTCCCGGGCCAGCGCTGGTACGGGCTGATCAAGCAAGACTGGCCAGGCTTCGTCGCCGAGGGCGAGGAGGTCCGCTACGTCGGCGACGTGCTGGCCGCGGTCGCCGCGGTCGATCAGGCCACCGCCCGCGCCGCGGCGGCGCTGGTCGACGTCACCTACGAGGTGCTGCCGGCGGTGACCTCGCCCGAGGCCGCGCTCGCCCCCGGGGCGCCGCAGGTCAACCCGGTCTACGGCAACGTGTTGTCGCACACCAAGATCCGCCGCGGCGACGTCGACGCCGCGCTGGCCGCCAGCGCCCACGTCGTCACCGGCACCTGGACCACCCAGCGCATCGAGCACCTGTTCCTCGAGCCCGAGAGCGCGCTCGTCGAGCCCGGCCCGCGCCCCGGCACCTTCAAGCTCTACAGCCAGGGCCAGGGCGTGTTCGACGATCGCCGCCAGTGCGCGGCGTTCCTCGGCATCCCCGAGGACGACCTCGCGGTCGAGCTGGTGCCCAACGGCGGCGCGTTCGGCGGCAAGGAGGACATGTCCGTGCAGGCGCAGACCGCGCTGCTGGCGTTCCTCACCGGCCGGCCGGTGCTGACCACGCTGACCCGCGAGCAGTCGATCCGCCTGCACCCCAAGCGCCACCCGATCGCCATGACCTACACCGTCGGCTGCGACGCCGACGGGCGGCTGACCGCGGTCAAGGCGCACATGGTCGGCGACACCGGCTGCTACGCCTCGGTCGGCGCCAAGGTGCTCGAGCGCGCCGCCGGCCACGGCTGTGGCCCGTACCGCGTCGCCAACGTCCACATCGACGCGATCGCCGCGGTCACCAACAACCCGCCGTGCGGCGCGATGCGCGGCTTCGGCGCCAACCAGGCCCACTTCGCGATGGAGGGCTGCATGGATCTGCTGGCGGCCAAGGTCGGGCTCGACGGCTGGGAGCTGCGCTGGCGCAACGCGGTCGACATCGGCGACACCTTCGCCTCGGGCCAGGTGTTCGAGAAGTCGGTGGGCCTCAAGCGCACGCTGCTCGCGGTGAAGGACGCCTACCTCGCGGCGCGCGCCGCCGGCCGGGCGGTCGGCATCGCGTGCGGGCTCAAGAACAGCGGCATCGGCAACGGCGCCGTCGAGTGGGGCAAGGCGCGGCTGGTGCCCGAGGCCGACGGCACGGTGTCGCTCTACAACGGCTACACCGAGATGGGCCAGGGCCTGCTCACGGTGCTCAGCCAGTTCGCGGCCGAGGTCACCGGCCTGCCGACGTCGATCTTCCGGCCCAAGGTCGACTCGACCTTCGCGCTCGGCTGCGCCCAGACCACCGGCTCGCGCGCGACCCTGTTCGGCGGCAACGCCGTGGTCAGCGCCGCGCGCAAGCTGCGGGCCGCGCTCGACGCCGGCCGCGCGCTGCCCGCGCTGGTCGGCGAGGTGTTCGCCGCCGACGTGAAGGTCGACGACACCACCGCGCCGGGCGCGGTCAACGCCGCCGGCAAGATCAAGACCCACACCTCGTTCGGGTTCGCGACCCAGGTGTGCATCCTCGACGCCGCCGGCCGGATCGAGCGCGTCATCGCCGCCCACGACGTCGGGCGCGCGGTCAACCCGGCGCTGTGCGAGGGCCAGCTGCAGGGCGCCGTGCACATGGGCCTGGGCTACGCGCTCACCGAGGACCTGCCGGTCGTCGACGGCTGGCCCACCACGTACAAGCTGCGCGAGCTCGGCGTGCTGCGGGCGCGCGACATGCCCGCGGTCGAGATCATCCTGGTCGAGGATCCCGAGCCCGAGGGGCCGTTCGGCGCCAAGGGCGTCGGCGAGATCGGCCTGGTGCCGACCGCCGGCGCGGTGGCCGGCGCGCTGGCGGCGTTCGACGGCGTCCGCCGCTACGCGCTGCCGATGCGCGACGCGCCCGCGGCCCGCGCGCTGAGCGTCGGCAAGCGCAAGCCCAAGGACGACGCGCCGTGACCGTCGGCCTGATCAACGCCCACACCCACCTGTACAGCGGGCTGGCGCCGTTCGGCATGCCGGCGCCGGCGGTGGCGCCGACGAGCTTCGTGCAGATCCTCGAGCGCGTCTGGTGGCGGCTCGATCGCGCGCTCGACGCGGCGTCGCTCGCGGCGTCGGCCGAGCTGTACGTCGCCGAGGCGGTCGCCGCCGGCTGCGCGGGGCTGATCGATCACCACGAGTCGCCGGCGTTCATCGACGGCTCGCTCGACGTGCTGGCCGACGCCTGCGCCCGCTTCGCGATGCCGGCGGTGCTGTGCTACGGCGCCACCGAGCGCAACGGCGGCCGCGCCGAGGCCCAGGCCGGGCTCGCCGAGTGCGCGCGGTTCGCCCGCGCCAACCGCCGGCCCGGCGTGCGGGTCGCGGTCGGGCTGCACGCGTCGTTCACCGTCTCCGACGACACCCTCGCCGAGGCCGCGGCCCTGGCCGGCGCGCTCGGCACCGTGCTCCACGTCCACGTCGCCGAGGACGGCGCCGACGTCGCCGACGCCCGCGCCCGCGGCTACGCCGGCGTGATCGATCGCCTGGCCCGCCACGGCGCGCTCGTCGCTGGCTCGATCTTCGCCCACGGCGTGCACCTCACCCGCGCCGAGGTCGCGGCCTGCGCCGACGCCGGCGTCTGGCTGGTGCAGAACCCGCGCTCCAACCGCGGCAACCAGGTCGGCTACCCGGCCGCGCTGGCCGCGTCGACGCGGGTCGCGCTCGGCACCGACGGCTACCCCGCGAACATGGCCGACGAACAGGCCGCGCTCGCCGAGCTGGCCGCCGCCCACGGCGACGATCCGGCGCGGGTCGCCGCCCGGCCCGGCGCCGGCGCGGTCCTCTTGGCCGAGCGGTTCGGCGGCCCCGTCGCCCCGCCCGACGCCGCCGCGGTCGCGCGCGCCACCGCCGCCTTGCCCGAGGTCCGCGCCCGCGCCCGCGAGGTCGCCCCCGCGCTGTGGGCGCGCATGGCCGCGCTGTGATCCGTTCTGACCTGTCCCGCCCTCCTACTCTTCCGAGTCCAAACGCATGACCCGACCTGCTTTCGAGACCGAGATCGTCGACCGCGCCACCCGCGACCGGACCGTCGCCCTGTTCCGCGAGCGCCGCATCGTCCTGCCGACGCTCGGCGAGCTGGCCGACCCGACGACCATCACCTCGGCCCACGACGCGGCGCTGGCGGCCGCGGCGCCCGACGACGCGGCGCCCGCCAACCTGTTCCGCGTGCACTGGCACAACGGCGGCGACCGGCGCACCCGCGTCGCGGTGCCCGAGCACGTCGTCTTGCCGCCGGCGCTGACCGGCGTGGCCAGCCCGATCATCGTCGCGTTCGGCGACCGCTTCCCGATGATCACCGCCCACAAGGTGCTCGCCGCCTATGGCTGCCTGGTGCCGCGGCTGGTCACCGGCCAGTTCGATCCCACCCGGCACCGCGCGGTGTGGCCGTCGACCGGCAACTACTGCCGCGGCGGCGTCGCGATCTCGCGCATCCTCGGCTGCCGCGGCGTCGCGGTCCTGCCCGAGGGCATGAGCGCCGAGCGCTTCCGCTGGCTCGAGCGCTGGGTCGCCGACCCGGGCGACATCGTCCGCACCGTCGGCACCGAGAGCAACGTCAAGGAGATCTACGACGCCTGCGCCGCGCTCGATCGCGACCCCGGCAACGTGATCTTCAACCAGTTCTCCGAGTTCGCGAACCACCTGGTCCACCTCACGGTCACCGGCCCGGCGATGGCGCGGGTGTTCGCGGCCGCCGCCGCCACCCGCCCCGGTCTGCGGCTGGCCGCGTTCGTCTCGGCCACCGGCTCGGCCGGCACGATCGGCGCCGGCGACTACCTCAAGGACCACCACGGCGCCAAGGTCGTCGCGGTCGAGGCGCTCGAGTGCCCGACGATGCTCTACAACGGCTTCGGCGAGCACAACATCCAGGGCATCGGCGACAAGCACATCCCGTTCATCCACAACGTCACCAACACCGACGTCGCGGTGGCGGTCAGCGATCGCGCCACCGACGAGCTCAACGTCGTCTTCAACACCGAGGCCGGCCGCGCCGCGCTGGCCGCGCGCGGCGTCGAGCCCGCGGTGATCGCCGCGCTGGCGCACTTCGGGCTGTCGTCGATCTGCAACGTGCTGGCGGCGATCAAGACCGCCAAGCAGCTCGGGCTCGGCGCCGACGACGCGCTGGTCACGGTCGCCACCGACGGCGCGGCGATGTACGCCACCGAGGTCGACAAGGCGATCGCCAAGCGGTTCGGCGGCGCCTTCGATCGCGCCGCGGCGGAGCGCGCCCTCGACGAGCACCTGCGCGGCGCGACCACCGCGCACACCCAGGCGCTCACGCCGATCGATCGCGATCGCATCTTCAACCTCGGCTACTTCACCTGGGTCGAGCAGCAGGGCGTGCCGCTGCCCGAGTTCGAGCGCCGCCGCGATCAGGCGTTCTGGCGCGGCCTGCGGGCCGCGGTGCCGCTGTGGGATCAGCGCATCCGCGAGTTCAACGCCGACGTCGGGGTGGCGCCGGCGTCGTGACCGCGCTGGCCTGCACCGGCTGCGGCCACGCGGTCCCGCTCGACGAGCCGCGGCCGTTCCGCTGCCCGCGCGCCGGCGACGGCGGCGACCACGTGCTGGCCCGGACCGACGCGCCGCCGTGGGAGCCGGCCTCGGGGCAGCCGGCCGGCAACCCGTTCGTCCGCTACCGCGCGCTGGCCTACCCGTGGCACGTCGCGCGCGCCCGCGGCATGACCGACGACGCCTACGTCGCGCGGGTCGAGGCGCTCGATCGCGCCGTCGCCGCGGTCGACGGCCGCGGCTTCGCGATCACGCCGTACCGCGCCGCCGCCCCGACCCGCTGGTGGAAGGACGAGACCGGCCACGTCGCCGGCTCGCACAAGGCGCGCCACCTGTTCGGCCTGGCGCTGTGGCTGGACGTCGCCGAGCGCACCGGGCTCACCGCCGCCGCCGAGCGCGCGCGGCCGCTGGCCATCGCCAGCTGCGGCAACGCCGCGCTGGCCGCCGCGGTGGTCGCGCGGGCGATCGATCGCCGCCTCCAGGTGTTCGTGCCGCCGACCGCCGACGCCGTCGTGGTCGCGCGCCTGACCGCGCTCGGCGCCGAGCTGACCGCGTGCCCGCGCCGCGCCGACGATCCGCCCGGCGATCCTTGCTACCACCGGTTCCAGGCCGCGGTGCGCGCCGGCGCGCTGCCGTTCTCGTGCCAGGGCAGCGACAACGGCCTCACCATCGACGGCGGCGTGACGCTGGGCCTCGAGCTGGCCGAGCAGCACGCCGCGCTCGGCGAGGGCCCGCTCGACCACGTCGCGATCCAGATCGGCGGCGGCGCGCTCGCGACCGCCGTGGCCCGCGGCCTGGCCTGGGCCCACGCCCGCGGCGTGCTCGCGATGACGCCGGCGATCCACGCGGTCCAGACCGCCGCGTGCTTCCCGCTGGTGCGCGCGTGGCGCCGGGTGGCGCGCGGGCTGACCGAGCAGCTCGGCGCGCCGGTGCGCCCCGCCGACGACGACGCGCGCGATGGCACCGCCGCCGACGCCGACGCCGCGCGCTGGCTCCACGCCCACGCCCCGCCGGCCGCGCTCGATCGCGCCGTCGCCGCCGCGGCCGCCGCCCGCGCCCAGTTCATGTGGCCGTGGGAGTCGGCGCCGCGCTCGGTCGCGTCGGGCATCCTCGACGACGAGACCTACGACTGGCTGGCGATCGTGCGCGCGACGCTCGCCACCGGCGGCTGGCCGGTCGTGGTCGACGAGGCCGCGCTCGTCGCCGCCCGCGCCGAGGCCCACGCCGGCGGCGTCCCCGCCAGCGCCACCGGCGCCGCCGGCCTCGCCGGCCTCCACGCGCTGGATCTGCCCGCCACCGCCGGGGTGGCGGCGCTACTCACCGGAGTCGAGCGATGACCCGCACCGTCCGCGTCGCGATGACCGAGACCTGCAACGCCTACCGCGGCATGCCGCACACCGTCGAGGAGCTCGGCCGGCTCGCCGATCACCTCGACGACGTCCGCGCGGCCAACGTCGACCACCACGTCGCGCTGATCCGCGCGGCCGCCGGGCTCGGCGCCCAGGTGGTCGGCCTGGGCGAGCTGTTCACCGCGCCGTACTTCGCGCTGGGCAAGGACGCGATGTGGCGCGGCCTGGCCGAGGACGCGATCGTCGGCCCCACGGTCACCGCGCTGCGCCAGGTCGCGCGCGAGACGCGCGCGGTGGTCGTCGCGCCGATCTACGAGCTCGATCCGCGCAGCGACCGGCGCTTCAACACCGCGGTGGTCATCAGCGGCGACGGCGCGGTGCTCGGCCGCTACCGCAAGACCCACATCCCGGTCGGCGCCAACGAGCAGGGGGCGTTCACCGAGACCTTCTACTACGACGCCTCCGACGGCGATCTCGGCGCCTGGCCGGCCAACCGCTCGACCAACC
This sequence comes from Myxococcales bacterium, assembly GCA_016707895.1. Taxonomy (GTDB): domain Bacteria; phylum Myxococcota_A; class Polyangia; order Haliangiales; family Haliangiaceae; genus UBA2376. The sequence goes on from JADJGV010000001.1 coordinate 581,384, forward strand.
CCTACTTCCCGGTGTTCGAGACGCCGGTCGCGCGGATCGGCGTCGCGATCTGCTACGACCGCCACTTCGAGGGCGTGATCGCCGCGCTCGCCGCCAACGGCGCCGAGCTGGTGCTGTCACCCGCGGTCACCTTCGGCGCCAAGTCGCGCCGCATGTGGGACCTCGAGTTCCCCGTCGACGCCGCCCGCCACCGCGTCTACATCGCCGGCTCCAACCGCAAGGGCGTCGAGCTGCCGTGGACCCAGCCGTACTTCGGCGCCAGCTACGTCGCCGGCCCCGCCGGCGTGGTGCCCACCCTGCCCGCGCCGCCCGAGCTCGTCATCGCCGACCTCGACCTCGACGCGCTGACCGGCCCCGACCCGTCGGGCTGGGACCTGGCGCGCGATCGCCGGCCGACGATCTACTAGCCGGCGTCGTCCCCAGGCGACGCCGCGGCGCGGACGGGATCTCTCGCGAACAGGCGCTCGCTCTCCGCACACGCAGAATCGAGGAGCCCAGGGACCTCGGCAGCCGCCGGCGGCTCATGGAGGACGATGGCACCGAAGCGACTCCCGACGACGTCGTCGCGCGTCCGGAGCTGCCCTGGGTCGAGGATCCCGGACAGGGCGAGCTCGTGATAGGCGCACACCTGGGACGCGGTGATCCGCGTGGCCGCACGCGGTTGGGCATCCTGCTCGATGCGCGCGTACAGCGCGGCCAGGTTGGCCGCGGCCAGCACACGCCCCGGATCGGTCGGCGCGTCGTCCCATCCCCATCCCCCCATCGCGGCTACCGTCGCGCGTCGACCGTGGCGATCCCGGCGACCACTTCGGTGCGCGTCAGGTGCGGCTCCTCCATGCGGAGGTTGCCGTAGACGAACGACTCCCGCTGGCGCTGGATCATCGCGGCGTCGCGCGGCGGCGCGCGCTCGAGCAGCTCGCGAAGGCGCTTCGAGTAGTCCATGCGGTGAGTATGGGACCCGCGCGCAAGGTCGACAACACGCTACGAGCCCCCAGCCACCTCGTGCACCATCGCCAGCAACACGTCGGCACCGATGCGGCTGCTCGACGACGGCGAGCGTGCGCCTGGAACGCGCGCAGATCCTACAGCCGCTGGTAGCCGAGCACGAGGACGACACCGGTCACCGCGCCCAGATCACTCGGCAAGGCCGGGTTCTCCGGCCCCCGCCTGTACGTGAGGTACGTGGGGGTGACCTCGAGCGCGACGTTGAGCGTGCGCGTGGCGCCGCGCGCGAACGTGTAGCCGACGCGCAGGTCGGCCCCCGGCCCGAGCGCGTCACCGCCGAAGCCGAGCCCGATCCCGGCGCCGAACCAGACCCGGGGGCTGACCCAGTACTGGGCGGCCGCGACCACGACCGCGTTGTACTTGCCGAGGTCGAGCAGGTCGGTCCACCGCACGACGGCGACGCGGCCGGTGATCGCCAGGCGGGGGTTCACCCAGCCGCCGACGCCGAGGTTCGGGCCGGCGAAGTCGATCCCCGGGCGCACGCCGAGGACTTCGGAGTCGCGGCTGACGCGCCCATCGGGGAGCCGCCACCCCGCGCCGAGGCCGACCTCGAACGTGCCGCCATGACGTGTCGACGGCCGACGCGGCGGCTCCGCGGTCGGCGCCGGCAGCGGGTTCGCGGGCGCTGCCGTGGCCCGGTCCTTGGCCCGCGCGCAGGTCCTCGCCCAGGCGATGCCGGTGAGACCGGAGGCCAGGTAGAGCCCCGCCGGCACGATCAGCACACCGAGCGCCCCGGCGTTGCCTCCGCTACGCCCGCTGCTGGCGCCCTGCACCGCGGCGACGCCGACCACGCCCGCGGCGGTCGCGGTGACCAGATCGATCGCCGGCAGGGCGAGCCCGCTGCACGTCACCGGCCCTGACGTCGGACGCGCCGGTGCGCGCGTCATGCCGATCCACGAACAGCCCCCAGACGCGACGCAGAGCAACACCACCACGACGCTCCATCGCGATCGTCGCCCAGCCGTGGTGGCCGTGGCCACGCTACCCCCCCGCCACCTCGCGCACCACCGCCAGCAGCACGTCGGCGCCGGCGATCAGATCGTCCGGCGCGGTGTGCTCGCGGACGTTGTGGCTGATGCCGCCCGCCGACGGCACGAAGATCATGCCGGTCGGACAGTGCGGCGCGAACATCTGCGCGTCGTGGCCGGCGCCGCTGGGCATGCGCCGCACCGAGCGCCCCTGCGCCCTGGCCGCGGCCTCGACCCGATCGATCATCGCCGGGTCGAACGCCACCGGCGCGAACCGCGCCAGCGTGCGGCGCGCGACGGACACGCCCTCGGCGGCGGCGGTCGCTTCGACGAAGGCCCAGGTGTCGCGCTCGGCGCGCTGCAGCACCTCCTCGTCGGTGTTGCGCAGATCGATCGTCATCACCACCTGGTTGGGGATCACGTTCACCAGGTTGGGCCGCACCGTCAGGTGGCCGACCGTCGCCACCTGCGCGCCGCCGTAGTCGCGGGCCAGCCGCCGCACGAAGCACGCGATCTCGGCCGCGACGTAGCCGGCGTCGGTGCGCATCGACATCGGCGTCGTGCCGGCGTGGTTCGACACGCCGCCCAGCGTCAGCTCGCTCCACGAGATGCCCTGCACGCCGGTGACCGCGCCGATCGTCACGCCCTCGCGCTCGAGCACCGGCCCCTGCTCGACGTGCAGCTCGAGGTACGCCGCCGCCCGCACCGCGTCCACCGGGGCGTCGCCGGCGTAGCCGATCCGCGCCAGCTCGTCGCCGAGCGTCGCGCCGTCGATCGCCACCGTCGCCAGCGCCGCGTCGAGCGCCAGCGCGCCCTGGTGCACGGCGCTGCCCAGCATGTCGGGCTGGAACCGCGCGCCCTCCTCGTTGGTGAAGAACCCGACCGCGATCGGGTGCCGGGTCGCGACGCCGGCCTCGCGCAGCCGCTCGATCACCTCCAGCCCGGCCAGCACGCCGTAGTTGCCGTCGTACTTGCCGCCGGTGCGCACGGTGTCGATGTGCGAGCCGATCACCACCGGCGGCAGCTCGGCGGTGCCGGCCCGGGTGCCGAGCACGTTGCCGACGCGATCGATCGTCACCGCCAGGCCGAGCTCGCGCATCCAGCCGACCACCAGGTCGCGCCCGGCGCGGTCGGCGTCGGTCAGCGCCAGCCGGCACACGCCGCCGCCGTCGATCGCCCCGACCTCGGCCAGCGCGAACAGCCGACGCATCAGCCGGTCGCCGTCGATCCGCAGCGCGGTCACGACGCCACCGGTCACGACGCCACCTCGGGCGCCGCCGCGTTCAGGTAGTTCACCGTCGGCGCCGCGAACACCGCGGCGTCGATCCATCGCAGGATGTGCATCGGCGTCAGATCGAGCTCACCGTCGGCCCAGCCGTCCAGCGTCGCCACCGGGTCCGCAGGGTCCAGCGTCACCGCGAAGCCCGGCCCGCTGTAGCGCACGCGCTGGCCCGCGGCTTCGATCGCCAGCTCGCGGCCGTCGATGCGCCCCAGCACCCGGCGCACGCCGGCCACCACCTCGATCGCGAAGCCGTCGCGGGGCGCGAACCGCCGCCAGTCCTCGGCGCTGCCGAAGAACCGCGGCTTGATCGCGTACGGCCCGCCGTCCTCGGGGCAGAACACGTCGCAGTTGCCGCACTCGTTGCAGAAGTCGGCGAAGTTCGCGAACTGCACCTCGCGGGTGACGGTCAACGCGCCGGCCTCGCGCGCCACCCAGCCGGCGCCGTCGTGCTTGACGAACACGATCGGCTGCGTCGCCGGCGCCAGCGCGAAGGTGAAGTTGGCGTCGTTGGGGCACACCGGGATGCACTTGCTGCACGTGACGCAGTCGAACAGCGCCAGGTGGCTGCCCAGCTTGCGCGGCGGCTTCTTGTTGGCCGCGTACGCGTAGCGCGCGTCGGCCGTCACCCGCGGCACGTGGTGCGCGGTGTTGTGCAGCGCGGTCGCCGCCGCCCACCGCGCCAGCAGCGCCGGCCCGGCCGCCGCCTCGAGGTCGCCATCGTCGAGCGCCGCCGCGCACGCCGCCCGGGTCGCGTCGTCGAGGTCGGTCAGGTCGGCCAGCCCGGCCGCGCCCTGCCCGAACGCCTTCACCACGTAGCCGTCGATCGTGCGCACGCCCAGCGCGGTCATCCGCGCGATCAGCGGCTCGGCGTAGCGCGCCGCCCGCGCGTAGCCGCCGGGCTGCAGCAGATCACTGCACACCGTCACCGGCACCAGCCCGAGCGCCACCGCGTCGGCGAAGTTGCCGCGATCGATCCCGGCCGAGAACGAGATCGCGAAGCGCGCACCGAACTCCTGGCGGAACGCCGCCACCAGGTTCATCGCCAGCACGTGCAGCGGCGGCCCCGACAGGTACATCTCCTGCTCGGTGGCCGGGAAGAACGTCCGGTTGTTCTCGACGATCAGCGTGTTCGTGAACTTCACACCGAACGACCGCCCCAGCGCCGCCGCCTTGGCGCCCAGCCGATCGACGAACCCGCGCATCTGCGCCCACGACGCGTCGCGCGTGAACGCGCTGTCGGGCACGACGACGTCCTTGTAGCCCATCACGCCGTGGAGCAGCTCGCGCAGCCGCGCCGGCCCGAGCAGCATCGGGTTCAGCTTGACGTTGCAGTCGAGCTGGTGCTCCTCGAGCAGGTAGCCGAGGATGCGCTCGATCTCGTCGGGCGGGCAGCCGTGGAACGTCGACAGGGTCAGCGTGTCGGCCAGCTTGGTCGGGTAGTCGAGGTCGCGGTACTGCGCGTACTCGGCCGGCAGTTCGGCGCGCAGCCGGTCGACGATCGGCCGCGCGTCCTTGAGGCTGGCGATGAAGCGCTGGATCGCCGGGCTCTGGATGCCGGCCAGATCGTAGCCAACGCTCATGTCGTAGACCGTGCGCTCGAAGCCCGGCGCCAGCGGCAGCTTGCCGGTCGCGCGCAGGATCTCGATCAGCATCGCGCCCTTGACGTACTCGTCGACCGACTGCTCGAGCCGCAGCTCCTGGCTCCACTCGACGTTGTAGCCCACCGTCTGCATGTCGATGCACGGCCGCGGGATCACCAGCTCGTCCTTGATCTGGACGGTCTTGAGCTCCATCACCCGGCAGCCGGCCAGCCACGCCAGCACCAGGTTCTGGGCCATCTGGGTCTGGGGCCCGGCGGCGGGCCCGAGCGGCGACGCCGGCGCGTGGCGGTGGAACCGCACCGCGAGATCGTGCGCGGGGCTGCCGTAGAAGCCCTTGGCGATCGGGAGGTCGAAGATCGCGCCGCGCTCGTCGAGCTCACGCAGCGCGCGCCGCACCAGCGCGGCGAACGGATAGGGTCGGAGTTCGGCCATGGTGCACCTGCGGCGATGGTACGCCCGCCACGGGCCGCAGGTGCCGCTGGCCCCGGCCGCGACCGAACGCCGCGGGTCGGTCGACACGGCGCGCCTTGCAGCCTACCCTCCCGCGGTGACCCACCAGCCGATCGATCTGTTCAAGGACAAGGCCCGCGACTTCGACACCCACGCAGTGCCCACGCAGATCTCGGCAGGCGTCGGCGCCGCGCTGCGGGCACGGGTCGCGCTGACCGCCGACATGCGGGTCATGGACTTCGGCGCCGGCACCGGCCTCGTCTGCGCCCACGTCGCGCCTCACGTCGCGACCGTGTACGCGGTCGACATCTCCGAGGCGATGCTGGCGCAGCTCGCCGCCAAGCCCGAGCTGCGCGGCAAGGTCGAGATCCGTTGCCAGGACATCCTCGAGCGCCCGCTCGATCACCCCGTCGATCTGATCATCAGCGCGATGGCGATGCACCACGTCGCCGACACCGATCGGATGCTGCGGGCGTTCGCCGCGCACCTCGTGCCCGGTGGCCGGCTCGCGTTGGCCGACCTCGACGTCGAGCCCAGCACGTTCCACCCGCACGACGCGGTCGGCGTGTTCCACCACGGCTTCGACCGCGCCGACCTCGGCCGCCGCCTCGCCGGCGCCGGGTTCACCGCCATCGAGTTCGCCACCGCGACCCAGGTGGTGAAGGACGACCGCCGCTACGACGTCTTCCTGGTGACCGCGACCAAGGCGTGACGCGCGCGCCGCGCCGTCACAGGCACGCGCGGATCGGCGGGTCTTGCCGCAACACGCGGACATAATAGGCCGCGTCGCTCGCGTACACCTTCGGCGCCAGCAGCCGCACCGGGCCGCACTGGCCGGACACCGCCGCGCGCCGCGCCTGCTTGGTCATCCGCACCGCGTCGGGGTGCGCGCCGGGCATCTCGGGCAGCGGCTCGAGCTCCTCGGCGCCCAGCACCGCCGCCTGCGCGCCCGCGTCCTCCGGCGTCACGTAGTCGACGTTCACCTGGTAGTTCACCAGCGCGGCGGCCAGCCCGACGATCATCATCCCGGCCCCGACCTCGTGCATGGCGAAGAACGGCGCCGCGAAGAGCTGGCCGATGCCATCACTCAGGCCGTCGCCGGAGGTGTTGTCCTTCTCCCACTCGTCCGGCTCCGGCGCCACGGCCAGCGCCGCGCCCGCCGCCACCATCGTCCCATCGACCACGTACGCCACGCCGCGGTACTCGCCGCGCAGCGCGCAGCCGCTGGCGAGGGTGGTGATGAGCGCGGCCAGAGGGAGGATTCGACGCATGCCCGGTGCAGTTGCATCGCCCATGCCGCTGGTCCGACCGCGACATTCCGATAGGTTACGCATGCACCGGCCGGCCGTCTGACGTCGGCGATTGGACAGGTGGCGAAGCATCGTCAGCCCGCGCCTTTCACAGGCACGCGCGGATGGCCAGGTCGACCGACATCACCTCGCGGAAGTAGATCGGGTCGGCCAAGCGCGCCTGCGCCGCGAGCACCCGGACGGGCTTGCAGTGTCCCGCCAGCGCCAGCCGCCGCGCCTGCTGCGCCATCCGCACCGCCTCCGGGTTCGCGCCCGGCCCCGCCACCAGCGGCGGCAGCTCGGTCGTCGCGAACGCCGCGGCCTGTGCGCCGCGCGGGTCCGGCTTGTCGTCCTCGACGTTCAGGTACAGGTTCAGGCCCGCGGCGACCAGGCCGGTGATCAACATGGCCGCGCCGAGCTCGTGCGTGAAGCGCCCCGGCTGGACGAGATCGGTCGAGTCGCTCTCCGGGTCGAGCAGCACATCGACGGGATCGTTGGGCTCGGGCTCGCCCTGCGCGAGCAGGGCGACGCCCGCCACCACGAGGGTCCCGTCAGCCACGTACGCGACGCCCTGCCCGTTGCCGCGGATCGCGCACGCGCTGGTCAGGGTGATGATCGAGAGGAACAGCATGAGAGTCCGGAGCATGGCGCCAGGCATAAGCACCCTCGATGCCACTGGTCGGACCGACGCAATTTCAACAAGTTGGGCTCGAGGGTGCCAACCACCTGACGCGCGCCTATCGCGTCGGTGTGGAGCCGCCACCGCACGTAAGGTGCGTAAGGTCGACGAATCCTCTTTTATCTCAGGACCTTACCGACACCGCAAAACAAACAGTCTTGACTGACTGTTTCTCCGGCGGTACGCCTTCCCGCGATGACGCCGCAGCCCGCGCGCGCACCTCGGACCCAGGCCCAGCGCCGGGACGAGATGCGTCACGCGCTGCTCGAGGCCGCGGTCGACAGCCTCGTCGAGCTCGGCTTCGCGCGCACCACCACGCTCGAGGTGCAGCGCCGCGCCGGCGTCTCGCGCGGCGCGCTGCTCCACCACTTCCCGAGCAAGGCGGCGCTGCTGGTCGCGTCGATCGCCCACCTCGCCGAGCGCCGCGGCCGCGATCTCAAGCAGCGCTCGACGTCGTTGCCCACCGGCCCGGCCCGCATCGACCGTGTGCTCGAGCTCCTGTGGGAGAGCTTCGCCGGCCCGATGTTCCAGGTCGCGATCGAGCTGCGCGCCGCCGCGCGCACCGACGCCGAGCTGCGCGCCGCGCTGACGCCGATCGAGAAGCTGGTGCGCGAGCGCATCATCCACCAGACCAGCGTCATGCTCGGCCCGGCCCTGGCCGCCGCGCCCGGCTACGCGGTCGCGCTCGACCTCACGCTGCACGTGATGATCGGCGCCGCCACCACCGCCTGTCTGCACGGCGAGCAAGGCCGCGCCGACGAGCTCGTCGCCCACTGGCGGCGCATGTTTCCGGCGATCGTCGCCGCGGCCGCCGCGCCGTCGCCCACCTGAACACTGGCACCACCGACAACGCACGGGAGAACATTCGATGAGCAAGGAACTGCGGTTCGATGGCAAGGTCGCGATCGTCACCGGCGCCGGTGGCGGCTTGGGGCGCTCGCACGCGCTGTTGCTCGCGTCGCGCGGCGCCCAGGTCGTCGTCAACGATCTCGGCGGCAGCTTCACCGGCGAAGGCAAGTCGAGCTCGGCCGCCGACAAGGTGGTCGAGGAGATCAAGGCCGCCGGCGGCACCGCGGTCGCCAACTACGACTCGGTCGAGAACGGCGACGCCATCGTCAAGACCGCCGTCGACGCCTTCGGCAAGGTCGACATCCTCATCAACAACGCCGGCATCCTCCGCGACGTCTCGTTCCAGAAGATGAGCCAGGCCGACTGGGACCTCATCTACAAGGTCCACGTCTTCGGCAGCTACAAGTGCACCGCCGCCGCCTGGGGCCTGATGCGCGACCAGGGCTACGGCCGCATCGTCATGACCGCGTCGGCCGCCGGCATCTACGGCAACTTCGGCCAGGCCAACTACTCGATGGCCAAGCTCGGCATCCACGGCTTCGCCCAGACCCTCGCCCTCGAGGGCAAGAAGAAGAACGTCCTGGTCAACACGATCGCGCCGATCGCCGGCTCGCGCATGACCGAGACCGTGCTGCCGCAGAACCTGATCGACGCGCTCAAGCCCGAGTTCGTGTCGCCGCTGGTGGCCCGGCTGTGCCACGAGTCGTCCGAGGAGACCGGCGGCCTGTTCGAGGTCGGCGGCGGCTTCATGGGCAAGCTGCGCTGGGAGCGCTCGAGCGGCAAGACGTTCCGGCTGGGCCGCCCGATCACGCCCGAAGGCGTCGACGGAGCGTGGAAGGACATCACGTCGTTCGAGAAGACCGAGCACCCCGGCTCGGTCACCGAGTCGATGGGCCCGATCATGGCCAACCTCGAGGCCGGCCCGTCCAAGGGCGGCAACCAGTTCATCGACGTCGACGCCGCGCTCGGCTACAAGTTCCCCGAGCAGCAGTCGAGCTACGACGAGCGCGACCTCGCGATCTACGCGCTCGGCGTCGGCGCCGCCACCGACCCCGGCGACGACAAGGACCTGCAGCTCGTCTACGAGATGCACGGCAAGGGCATGAAGGCCCTGCCGACCTACGGCGTCATCCCGGCCATCAACGTCATCTTGAAGCTCGGCAAGGAGGGCCACCGCGCGCCGGGCCTCGAGTTCGGGCTCGATCGCGTGCTCCACGGCGAGCAGTACACCGAACTCAAGCGCCCGCTGCCGCGCGCGGCCAAGCTGACGCACCGCGGCCGGGTGAAGGACATCTTCGACAAGGGCAAGAACGCCCTCGTCGTCCAGGAGATCGTCAGCTACGACGAGGCCGGCAACGAGCTGGTGCGCAACGAGATCACCACGCTGGTGCGCGGCGCCGGCGGCTGGGGCGGCGACCGCGGCCCGTCGGCCGACGTCAACGTCCCGCCGGATCGCGCGCCCGACAAGGTCATCGAGGAGCAGGTCCCGGTGCACCAGGCGCTGCTGTACCGCCTGAGCGGCGACTGGAACCCGCTGCACGCGGACCCGGGCATGGCCAAGGCCTTCGGCTTCGACAAGCCGATCCTCCACGGCCTGTGCTCGTTCGGCTACGCGGGGCGGCACGTCCTCGCCGGCTTCGCGCCCGAGGGCAACCCCGACTTCATGAAGTCGATCCGCGTGCGGTTCGCGAAGACCGTGCTGCCGGGCGACACGCTGGTCACCGAGATGTGGAAGGAGAGCGATCAGAAGATCGTCTTCCAGACCAAGGTGAAGGAGCGCAACGAGGTCGTGATCTCGAACGCGGCGGTCGAGTTCTGGAAGGAGATCCCGAAGCCGGCGGCCAAGCCGAAGGCGGCGGCGGCGGGTGCGGCCGGGGCTGGCGCCGCGAACGCGATGCCGATCTCGACGGACATCTTCAACGCGATGAACGGGTTCGTGAAGGCGAACGCGGATGTCGCCGAGAAGGTGAAGACGGTCTTCCAGTTCAAGCTCAGCGGGCCGGACAGCGTGTGGACGATCGACCTGGGGACGCCGCCGGGCTCGGTGACGCCGGGGGCCGGGACGGCGCCGAAGTGCACGCTCGAGCTCAGCGACGCGGACTTCATGGCGATGGCGACGGGTCAGGCCGACCCGATGAAGCTGTTCTCGACCGGGAAGCTCAAGATCTCGGGCGACGTGATGGCGTCGCAGAAGCTCGGCTTCCTGAAGAAGATCACGCCGGACCTGGTGCTGGCCGAGATGAAGAAGCGCGTCGGTAGCGGCGGTGGTGCCGCGACCGCGGGCGGCGGTGGCACGGAGGGTGGTGGCGTCGCGCCGGCGGGTGACATGGTGCCGACGACCTGGGACGTGTTCATCGCGATCCGCGACCACGTCGAGCGCAACCCGGAGCTGGTCGGGAAGATCGGCGCCAGCTACCTGTTCAAGGTGACCAACCCGGACTCGGCCTGGGTCATCGACCTGAAGACCGGCAAGGGCGCGGTCACCGAGGGCCACGGCGCGGCGGACTGCACGCTGGAGATCAGCGAGGCCGACTTCATCGACATGACGACGGGGAAGTCGGACCCGATGAAGCTGTTCACGACGGGCAAGCTGAAGATCAGCGGCAACGTGATGGCGTCGCAGAAGCTCAGCTTCCTGCAGAAGATGGATCCGGAGCAGGCCAAGCAGGCGGCGATCAAGGCGCGCGCGGCGGGCGGCGGTCCGGGCAAGGCGGGGGCGGCGGCGGCGGCGGGCCCGACGGCGAAGGCGCCGGCGTTCTTCGCGGCGCTGAGCAAGCGGCTGGGCGAGAAGCCGGAGCTGGCCAAGGAGCTGGGCGCGATCGTGCTGTTCAAGATCGTCGACCCGGGCTCGGAGTGGACGGTGGAGGGCGCGGCGGTGTCGCCGGCCGACTTCGGCACGGCGAAGACGACGCTCACGCTCAAGGACGAGGACCTGGCGGGGCTGTCGGCGGGCGATGTCCACGGCCTGTACACGCACGGCAAGCTGCGCGTCGACGGAGACGTCTCCGTCGCGCACCGCCTGGGGCTCCTGAAGGGCCTCCTGTAGTCAACCCGACCCGATCACACAGCGTCAGAGAAGGAGAGAAGCTATGACCCGCAAAGTGAATGTCATCGGCGTCGGCATGGTCCCGTTCGCCAAGCCCGGCGAGTCCGAGGAGTACAACGTGATGGCCTCGAAGGCGGGGCGCGCCGCGTTGGAGGACGCCAAGGTCCCGTTCGGGGAGGTCCAGCAGGCGTATGCTGGGTACGTCTTTGGAGATTCGACCTGCGGCCAGCGCGCGGTCTACGAGATCGGGCTGACCGGCATCCCGGTCTTCAACGTCAACAACAACTGCTCGACGGGCAGCAGCGCCTTGATGCTGGCGGCGCAGGCGGTGGCGGGCGGGCTGGCGGAGTGCGTGCTGGCGGTGGGCTTCGAGCAGATGGAGAAGGGCGCGCTGTCGGCGAAGTGGACGGATCGTACCAACCCGCTCGACAAGCACGCGAACCTGATGAGCGAGGTGCAGGGGTTCAATCAGGCTCCGCCGGCGGCCCAGATGTTCGGCGGCGCGGGCCGCGAGTACCGCTGGAAGCACGGCACGAAGCGCGAGACGTTCGCGAAGATCAGCGCGAAGGCGCGCGTGCACGCTTCCCGGAATCCCTACGCGCTGTTCAAGAACGTGCTGAGCGTCGAGGAGGTCATGGCCTCGCCGGAGGTCTTCGATCCGCTGACGCGCTATCAGTGCTGCCCGCCGACGTGCGGCGCGGCGGCTGCGGTGCTGTGCAGCGATGACTTCGCGAAGAAGCACGGGATCAGCAACCCGGTCTACATCGCGGGGCAGGCCATGACGACCGACTACCCGTCGAGCTTCGAGGAGAAGTCGATGATCAAGATGGTCGGCTACGACATGGCCAAGAACGCGGCGCAGAAGGTCTACGAGCAGACCGGGATTGGCCCGCAGGACGTCCAGGTCGTCGAGCTGCACGACTGCTTCACGGCGAACGAGCTGCTGACGTATGAAGCGCTCGGGCTGTGCAAGGAGGGCGAGGCCGAGAAGTTCATCTGGGACGGCGACAACACCTACGGCGGCAAGTTCGTGACGAATCCAAGCGGTGGCTTGCTCAGCAAGGGGCACCCGCTGGGCGCGACCGGCCTGGCGCAGTGCACCGAGCTGGTGTGGCACCTGCGCGGGACGGCGGGCGAGCGGCAGGTCGCTGGTGCGAAGGTCGCGCTGCAGCACAATCTGGGCTTGGGCGGGGCGTGTGTCGTGACGATGTACCGGCGGGACTGAGGCGACGAGGCGGGCGTGCCCAAGCAATCGAAGAAGCACGCCCGCCCAGCCGCCGGGAAGGGCAAGGGCGCGGCGAAGTCAGCGCCGAACGCGACGGCGCCCGCGAAGGCGCGCCGGCCCGCGGCGGTGAGAGCCAAGGCAGGTCCCGCGAAGCCATCGGAGCCCGCGAAAGCTCCGCCGGCCGTAGACGTCGACGTCAGCCAGCCCCTGCCCTACCCCGCGTGGCCCACCGACCGCTTCCGTCGGGAGGAGACTGCCGCCAACACGATGGGCTACTTCCTCATGCGGCACTGTCGCGACGAGGCGCTCGCTCGCATCCCCAACGACGCCTCCGACGCGACGCGGGCCGCGGTCACGGACGCCGTCGACACGGCGCTGCACAACGTCATGGACCTGGTGGAGGGCTTCTGGCCGCTGTCATCCGGCCCAAGCCATCGCGTCGAAGTCCTCTTGCAGGTGCGCGTCACTGACAACGACCACCGCGCGATCGAGACCGTGCCGCTCGAGGGGCTCGACCTCCCGATCGGCTACTGGAAGTGGGCCCGCGAGGACGACTTCCGGTAGGGCCGCGTCTGGCTATCCCACGTGCAAGGAGGGCGAGGCCGAGTAGTGACGATGTACCGGCGGGACTGAGGTAGACTGGCGGCGAAGCGCCGCGGATGTCGAACGACGAAGACGACGAGTGGATCAATTGCGACCGGCATGGTCGCGGTCGATGCGCGATTGTCTGCACGCACCACGTCCAGCAGCGGGTGCAGCGCGTCGGCTTCGTCGAGAACTCCGACGACCCCAACGACCTGCAGGCGTGGTGCTTCGCCTGCGAGCAGTTCTTCGCCTCCGAGGGCGAGCTGACCGAAGCCTTCAGGGCGTTCAACGACGCCTTCGTCGTGTGCGTCCCCTGCTACTACGAGCTGCGCCAGAGCCACTGGCTCGCGTCGGCCTGAGGGCTCCGGAGTTCCAGCATGGCCCCAAGGAAGAAGTCGACCTCGACCACGGTCTGGTGCCCAGACCGCTCGAAGTCGGCCACCGTCTACCCGCGCGATGTCGACAACGGGTACACGCAGGTCCTCGTCGAGTTCCACCAGCACGGCAGCGGCGGCGGCGTCTTCGACGTGAGTCTCCCTGGCATGCCGATCGAGGCTCGCTGGTTGGACGACGACACGCTGTGCATCGCCTATCCAGCCGAAGCCCCGCTCGAGGCCTACAACCGGCGTGAAGACCAAACGCATTGCTTCGAGCAGGTCGTCCAGATCCGTTACGAGACGTTCACTGGCCATGGCGCGCTGGTGGCCGAGGCCATCGCTCGCCGCGACCTCTTCCACAGCACCCCCCAGCCCGCGAGCCCGCGTAAGCCGCTGACGCACAAGGGACGCCAGCTCCGCGGCACGATCGTGAAGGCCGACAATCGCTTTCGCTACGACTACTACGACGTCGACGAGCCCGACTCCAGCGCCGAGTTCCTGACCGCCTCGGGCTACCAGGGCGGCGGCCCATCCTGGGCCGGAATCGTCTACGGCCTGCTCGCGCTCCGCCAGCCCGCGTTGCTCCCCAAGATCGAGTTCGACGAGGAAGCGGATGGCCTGAGCGTCTGGTCGCGGACGCGGGCCACGCTTCTCTCCATCGCGGACGTCGTCACAGCGGCGAAGGAGGACCCAGCGCTTCTCACCGCGGCCATCGCGGAGGCGGTGAAGGCTGGCAGGATGGAGTAGCGGGATCCCGAGCACCTAGGTCCGTACGAGGACGCGGAGGCTGAGCCGCGACTGCGTGGCCTCGAGATCCGAGACCAGCGCAGTCGGGTTCACGATGCGCCGCTCAGGGTCGTAGATGAAGATGACGAGCGCGTCGCACTCGGTGTGGGCCTCATACTGCCGAATGTCGACGATGAGCTGTTTTCCCAGTTCCTTCTCGCCGAGCCCATCTCGCGTCATCTTGACCTCGATGAGGATCCGCTCGCGCTTCAGCAGGAAGTCCACACGCGAGGAGGAGCCCGCTACGCTACCTCCGGGTTCCTCATCGCGGATGTCGTCGAAGTGCACGGCGAGAAGCGCACAAAGAACGTACTGGACGTCGTACTCGTCCCGTATCACCAGCGCCTCGCGTTTGGTCCTCCGGCCACTCAGGCGAGCGACCACGGACGGGAAGCGATCGCACACTCTCAGCACGGCGTGCATGGGAGGCGGTGCTGCGGACTTCCTGGCGACCGGCTCCTTCCAGAACAGGTCGACGTCCTGCGATAAGATCAGCCCGAGCCCCTTCAGGGAAGCCGCGAGTCCGCTTGCGCATGCGTTCGCCCAGTCCGCAGGGGTTCGGCTCACCTTGTGGCCCCTGAAGAGCGCGTCGGGGATGAACGAGATCGCGTTGAACTCCGCGGAGACCCGTTGACCGGGGAACAGCTCCGCGACACGGCGCGTCGCCTCGCGGCGCCACGCCTCGATCTCGTCCTCGCCCGACGGCGAGATCGCGCGGCCACGCTCGATCAAATCGGCGAGGAACGCCCTGGCTTCTTCCTTCGTGTTGATGCCATTCGACAAGCTCGGCAAGCATACGCGCGCGCTCCGACAACCCCCCAATCGAGGGTCGCAACCCCCGAGATCGAGGGTCGCAACCACTCAAGAGACTGCGGTGGTACGGGCGTGGACACGCGCACGGCCGACGCGACCGCGACGTGGGGCCCGGGCGGCGCCTCGCCAACTGCGGGGGACCGCGGCGGCGTCGGACGGGGCGCCGAGGTCGTGGGCGCGCAGGCAACCATCCCGGCCAGCACCAGGCATCGACGGTGCGCGGCGCGCCACGCCACGCTCATCGCGACGCCTCGAACGCGGCGACCGCGCCCGCGCCGACCTCGTGGCCATCGAGTTCGTACGGGCTACGGCGGTACACGCGGTACTTCTCGAGCACCTCGGCGATCGACACCCGCAATCTGTCGCACGCCGCGCGCCCTTCCTCCAGCGATGCGGTGGCCGGTCGTGCTCGCAACCGTGCCACGATCTCGAGGCCAGCCGCGCGGGCGACGCGCATTTCGTCGTAGCCGTCGTCCTTGGCGTCGCGGACGTGCTTTGAATGATCGGGGCCGAGCGCCTGCTGCATCGAGCTGGCCAGCGCCAGCGCCGGACCAGACAACCCGCGCGTGCCAAGGGCGACCGCCTGCTCGGCGATCGCGCCAGGGAGGTGCGCGATCGTCGCGACGATCTCGTCGGCCGAGGCACCCTTGCCAGCCAGCCAGCGCGCCGCCAAGAAGTACTGCTCCGCGTGGCGGGACTCGTGAGCCAGCACCTCGGCCAGCTCGCAAGCGGCTGCGTCGGTGAGCGGCGAGCGCTGGAGCAGTGACAGCCGGATGACGATCTTCCAGCTTGGAAAGTCAAACGACGCGGGCGTCCGCCACGTCTCCGGTGCGACGATCGGCGCCGGCGGCACGTCGGCCGCAGCTAGCACCGTCGTCGCGAGGCTCTCGAGCGCCTCCCGCCGCCGATCGACATCGAGGCGCTCCCACGTGCTCGCGATCGCCCGGACGCCCTGGGCCCAGGTGTCCATCGCGGCGACGCTGCCGACGCCGGTGAGGTCCGGCATCTCGCCCCGGCGGCGCGCCTGCGCTCGGCCGTCCGCGCCGGGTGCCGCCGCGCCGCGCGCTTCGGGGCGCAACGCTGGCCACTCGGCCCGCGCGACCAGCCGGTCGAGCTCGTCGGCGAGCGCCGCCCGCTGGTCCGCGAACATGTCGGTCGGCGGCACGCCGTCATCACCCGCGAAGGCCGTCTCGTTCATCGGCAGGTGCAGCCCGAACGGGTCATCCATCACAGGCATGGCGCCCATGACAGGGATGGGCGCCCCGCCGCCTAGGTCAGCACCCCCGGTCGCACCGGATGGGCCGGTGCCGGTCAGGCGCGCGGTGCGCGGCGACTTGCCGGGCGCCGACCGCCGACCGCCCGCTTCCAGCACGGGCGGAGCCCGCTCGACCGCTCCGGGTGGCTCCGGGTGACGCCGCTCCGGGTGGCATCCGATCGGAGAAGCAGCCGCACCCAGCCGCACCCATCACCGAGCGGGGCACCCGTTCGCCGCCAATGACGCTGCGCACAAATTACGCAGCGCTTACACTGATAGAATGATGGTCCTGACGTATGCCACAGTCGGGCCCATGCGCGGAATCTTGTTCGTCAGCTGCTTCTTGCCGCTCCTGCTCGTGCCGGCGTGTAGCGATGACGTGGTGCCGGTCGATCCCACCCCCCACATCGTCCAGCACGGCGATCCCACTGAGTTCGTGACTTGCCACCTCGGGCGCCTCGACGCAAGACACGACCTCTTCGTGATCGCGCCGCCCGGCGCGTCGGTCGTCGCGGGGCCGATCGGCGCGGAGCGCGAGCTCACCTACGATCCATCACTCGGCTCACACGATGGGACGTTCGGCAGCGAACTGACCCTCATCCACGTCGCGGTGACCTGGTCGACGGGCGATGCCGATCTGGTGTTCAAGCCGCCACCGCCGGTCGTCCTCACGCCCTCGCAGCCGAGGTACCCTGACGACATCACCGTGCGGTGGCAGCCCTGGTCGCCAGACATTGCTGGCCTGGTGCAGGTCGACACCCGGTTCTTTCACGGTACCGTGAGCGACCCTGCGAACGTCACCTCGGTCGTGATCCCATCGTCTGATCTCGGCATCGGCAGCGACACGATCGAGGCCAGGTTCATGGGCAGTTACATCTCGACGGGCGGCGTCTCTGCCGAATCGCCGAGGCTCGACGTCGACTATACGTACACCCTGCCCATCAGCCTGTAACGCGTGGCCAGCGTTCGCGGCCGCGCGGCGCGCCGGCGCGGAGCCGGCGCCGCGGTCAATACCCCAATCGAGAGTCGCAACCACTCAAGAGACCCTCGAGCCACCCTGCACGGGCCCCTCCTCCGGGTCGCAGCTGGTGGCAGCGGTGGCAGCCGATCGGAACGGGGGAGGCGATCGACACCCGCAATCTCTCGCAGGCCGCGCGCCCCTCCTCCAGCGATGCGGTGGCCGGTCGTGACTTCAACCGAGACGCCGTCGCCGCGCAGGCGCCCAGCGCGACGAGCCACAGCGCTGGGGCCACGCGCCCCGTGCACACGACGAACCCAAACAACTCCAAGCATCGGCCGCGCACGACGCGCTTCATCGTGAACATGCTCGATACGGGTCACGCTGACGCTCCAGGTAGACGACCGATGTCGGCTCGGCCTCGGCGAGCGCGGGCTTCCGGTCGAACAGCACGTCGACCGACAACGCCATCCCGTCGGGCAGTGGGCGACAGGTGGTCAGCCAGTACGGATCTTCGAACTCTGGCATGAGCCCGGCCTCTGTGAGCACCCCGAAACGCGTCCCCAAGATCACCGCACTCGTCGGCGTCCTCACCGTGACCTCCACGCGGCCCTCCGTCGGGCTACGGTAGATCCCGACCCGGATGCGGCGGAAGGCGGCGTCCAGCGGCTTGACCTCGATCCAGTACGTAGCGTCCTCCTCCTGAGGGTCGGCCGTGGACGGAACGATCGTCCCCAACGCTTGGGCGAGTTCCTTGGGTGGGTGCGGCGTCTCGAGCGTCCGCGCGACGGTCTCGAGCGCGTCGAGGATCGCACGTTGCTCTGCGTCGACCGCGGGCGGCGGCGGGAGCGGTCGCGGCAACGGCGGGGGCGCCGGCAACGGGGCTCGCGCGGGTGCGTGCGTGGACGGCGCGACCGCGGCGCCGGTCACGGCGGACCTCGACCGCTTGCTGGCTTCAGGCGGCCGCTGCGACACCGTGGGCGCGCACGCGACCAACACGAGCAAGAGCGAGGCGCAACCACGCGCGGCGCGGTGCGGACCACTCATCGCGACGCCTCGAACGCGGCGACGGCACCGGCGCCAACCTCATGACCATCGAGCTCGTACGGGCTGCGGCGGTAGACGCGGTACTTGCGCAGCACCTCGGCGATCGACACCTGGAGGTTCTCGCACGCCGCGCGTCCCTCCTCCAGCGTCGCGGTGGCGGGGCGTGCTCGCAACCGCGCGGCGACTTCGCGGGCGGCGTCGCGGGCGGCGCGCATCTCATCGTACCCGTCGTCTTTGGCGTCGCTGACGTGCTTGGGATGATCGGACCCGAGCGCCTGGTGCATCGAGCTGGCCAGGGCCATCGCCGGGCCGGACAGCCCGCGCGTGCCGATCGCGACCGCCTGCTCGGCGATGAAGATCGGCAACTGCTCGATCGTCGCGACGATCTCCTCCGCTGTGGCGCCTCCTCCAGCTAGCCAGCGTGCCGCCAGGAAGTATTGCTCGGCGTGGCGGGCCTCGTGGGCCATCACCTCTGCCAACTCGCACGTCGCCTCTTCGGTTAGTGGCGAGCGCTGGAGCAGTGACCCCAGGAGCACGATCCGCCATTTGCGGAAGTCGAAGGAGGCCTGGGTGCGCCACGTCTCTGGGGCGACGATCGGCGCCGGCGGCACGTCTGCCGCGGTCAAGACCGTCGTCGCGAGTTGCTCGAGGGCGGCCTTGCGCTGGTCTGCGTCGAGGCCGTCCCAGGAGCTGGCGATCACGCGAAGGCCACGAGCCCACGTGTCCATCGACGCGACGCTACCCGTGCCGGTGAGGTCCGGCATCTCGCCCCGGCGGCGCGCCTGCGCGCGGCCGTCTGCGCCAGGGGCCGCCGCACCGCGCGCCTCGGGGCGCAGCGCCGGCCACTCGGCTCGCGCGATCAAGCGCTCGAGCGCATCGGCGAGCGCCGCCCGCTGGTCCGCGAACATGTCGGTCGGCGGCACGCCGTCATCACCCGCGAAGGCCGTCTCGTTCATCGGCAGGTGCAGCCCGAACGGGTCATCCATCGCGGGCATCGCGCCCATGACGGGGATGGGCGCCCCGCCGCCCAGGTCAGCGCCCGCGGTCGCATCGGATGGGCCGGTGCTGGTCAGGCGCGCAGTGCGCGGCGACTTCCCGGGCGCCGGCCGCCGACCGCCCCCTTCGGCGGGGTTCGCCGTGCTCGACTTCGACTCGCGGGGCTCGTACATGCACGCGATATCGGCCGCCGCGCGTCGCGGTTGCTTGAAATGTGTGATGCATGGGGCGTCATCTGTCCTGCCTCGATGACGAGCCCTGACCCTCGAACTGTGGGGTCCCGCTTTCCGGTCGTCCTGACCAAGGCGCGCTGCCCATTCTCAGGGTGGCAGCCCCATTCTCAGGGTGGCAGCCGATCGGAGCGGAGGGCCCCAGCTCGGGTGGCAGGCGATCGCACCCCCGTCCACCGGGTGGCAGCCGGCCGATGCCTTGGGGTCGAGCATCGCGATCCCCTCCCCTTCTGGGCTGCAGCCGATCGACGGCCCTGGGTGACTCAAGGCTCGAGCGTGCCGACGTACGCCGCGATCGCGATCATGTCCGCCAGCTGCAGCTTGGCGACGACGGCTTGCATGGGCACCCCAGCCGGCGTCGCGCGGGCGCCGGTCCGGAACGCGAGGAGTTGCCGCAGGAGGTAGGTCGGCGAACGGCCGGCGATCGGCGGGATCAGCCCCAGGCCGCGCAGCTCCGGGCCGTGGCAACTGCCGCAGGGCAGCGTCAGCCCGTCCCCGCCGGTCGAGACGAGCGCCTGGCCTCGGGCGACGCTGCCTTTGGGCACGTACGCTCGATACGGCACCTGCGGATCGCGCAGCTCGTGCCGATGGTGGTCTTGCGCGACCTCGATGATCCGCTGACCTAGCGGCTCATCACCGGCGCCGTCGATCACCACGTACACGAACCCGAGGCGAGTCTCGGGCACGCGCTCGACCTCGACGATCTCCGCGCGGCGCTTGATCGGGAGGCGTGAGAAATACGCCGCCGCGTCGGCGAGCTCCGCCTCGGAGACCTCCTTCGCCAGCGCGACCATCAAGTCGGTTGGCTTGTAGGCGCCCGTCCAGGCGCTGCGTCGCGCGCCACTCGCGAAGTCGCGCACTTGCTGTGCGATGTACTCCGCCGGCAGCCCCGCCACGGCCGCGTTCTCGGGACGACCAATGCCGGTCGGCAGGTGGCAGAACGCGCACGCCTGGACCGTCGGCCTGCGGCCACGCGCGACGACCTCGGGCATCGGCGGGTGCGACTCGGGGAACCAGTCGGGCGGGGCGAAGAGGTCGAGCGTCTGGGCCTTCGTGAAGGCCTGCACGCTGCCCGGCACCTGCAGCGGTGTCGGGTCGGCGAGCGGCGGTGTCGCGGGCGTCGCGCCAGGCGTCGAGGCGGTCGGCGCGCTCGTCGGATAGGCCCAGGCCGGCACCTGGGGTCGGTCGTCTGGTCGCGCGGCGTTCCCACACGCCGGCATGACCGCCGCAGCGACGCACGCGATGATCTGCCGCGCGCGGCCCATGCGGATCGCAGCCATGACCTCGTTGTAACTCACTGTCAGCTCTGGGTCGCAGCTGATCAGCGCCGGCGATCGGTCCAACCGGGTGGCAGCCCTCTCCTCCGGGCAGCTCCTCCGGGTGGCAGCCCATCGGAAAGGGGCGTGCGCGCCGTGACGTTGGCGGTGAGCCAGGTGGGTGGCAGCCGATCGGGACGGGCCGATCGGAACGGAGGGGACCGCCCGCATCCCATGGCCACCCCGCGCGCCGTCGTCTTGTATCCTGCGCGCATGGGACAGCAGGAACGCTTGATGGAAGTCATGGAGCAGATCGCCGCCGGCCGCACCAGCAAGCTGGTGTGTCCGTTCTGCAGCGGCGCCGAGCTCGAGAAGGGCGCGGGCGACTACGGCCCGATCTTCACCTGCCCGGCGTGCCGCAGGTTCATCGAGGCGCCGAACCTCGACGAGTAGACCGCGCTCGGTCTGCCGCACAGCTGGCCGCCCGCCGATGTCGTGGCCGAGCGTGAGGTACGCTGCGGTCGTGCCGGTCTCACCGGCGGTGGGAGGGCGCGGCCCTTGACGGCGGCTTCCAGCGAACCCGTGCCCCATCCACCCCGCGGCGGCGATTGCCCCCTTCTGCCGTCGCAGGCAGCATCCACCGATGGGCCGCCGGAAACTCGTGACGCGCGCCGACATCCGCGCCGTTCAGCGGCTGCTCAGCGGTCGCCCGAAGCGAGCCCGCACGCCCCGTGTCCCCGCCGGCTCCTTCGGCGGACTCGTGGTCCTCGCCGGGCTCATCGTGCTTGGGCTGGTCGGCGCCGCCACCGATAGCTGCTCGAGCGAGCCCCCCGATTCGGCGGCCTCGCGGACGCCGCCCGCACCTCGCACGCCCCCGCAACCCGCGCTCGACCTCACGCCCTCCCCCGCACCACCGACCACGACACCGACACCGTCCAAGCGACGCCGCCGGCCCAAGCGCGACGAATCGGCGCGCGCACCGATGCGTGACCAGACGTGTTGCAAGGTCTGCTCGAACAGTCAGCCGTGCGGCAACTCGTGCATCCCGTACGGTCGCACCTGTCACAAGGGCGTGGGCTGTGCGTGTTGAAGAGGGCGTCGGTTCGGTTCGCCCGCTCCGAGTGAAAGCCGCCCCTCCGGGTGGCAGCCCCCTCCGGCCACCCACGTCAGCGCTTCATGGGACGCGATCACCAGTAAGCTCGGCGGCGACAGTGCAATCGACACGCCGACCGGCATGGGTGCCAACGATCCGATCCTTGAACACCCCTGACAGATGGCCCCCGGTCAACGTGCCTTCGATCAAGCCGAACTCCTTGAACGAATCAACGATGTCGCGATACGCGTACATGTCGCCCACGCGGAAGGCGCCATCGACGTCGATGCCGCCCACCACCGAGAAGTCGCCGATATCGAACATCAAGCTGCCGTCGACTTGAGAGAGCGTCACCGTCTCGCCACCGTAGCCGGCGATGCACGTGAACTGCGAACAGCGCCCACAGCATTCGATGGTGCGGACGCTCGTCATGTAGACACCTGACGCACCGGCACCGGTGGCGGTCCCGGGCGGGATGCCCACGACATCATCACGTTCAAGTGGGGGGGCGCCACATCCTGCAAGGGAGGCAGCAACAGAGACGGCGATCCGCATGCGCATAGACACTGTCCTTTCAATACTCCAGTTGGCTCGCAAACGGGTGAGCGCATTCATGGCGCGCAGGTTCGGTAGGCGGACGGCGACCACCGCTCGAGGAAGACGACGGACGTCGGCTCGGCCTCGAGCGGCTCGATTGTCCCATCGAGCCACACGTCGATCGAGATATGCCCACCGTCGGGAAGCGGGCGACACGTCGTCAGCCAGTACAGGTCGCCAAGGACGCCGAACCGAGTCCCGATGATCGCCGCGTTCGTTGGCGTGCGCACCGTCACCTCGACGTGGTTCTCGGTCGGGCGGCGGCCACGATCGACTCGTATGCGCGACAGTGCGGCGTGACGCGGCGCTACCTCGATTTCGCGCTGCGCGAGAGTGGTCTTATCGATCGTCCCTAGCGCCGCGGCGAGATCCGCCGGAGCGCGCGGCGCGTCGAGCTCCTTCGCAACGGCCTCCAGCGCATCGAGGACCGCGCGTTGCTTGGCGTCGACGACCGGCGGCGGCGGCGCAGGTGGTGGTGGCGGTGGTACGGGTGTGGAGACGCGCACTGCTGGCGCGACCGCGACTTGGGGCCCCGGCGGCGCCTCGCCGAGTGCGGGGGACCGAGGCGGCGTCGGCCGAGGCGACGAGGTCGTCGGCGCGCAGGCAACCATCCCGACCAGCACCAGGCACCGACAGCGCGCGACATTCCTCGCCACGCTCATCCCGATGCCTCGAACGCGGCGACCGCGCCAGCGCCGACCTCGTGGCCATCGAGTTCGTACGGGCTGCGACGGTACACGCGGTACTTCTCGTACATACGCGCGATATCGGCCGGCGCGCGCCGCGGTTGCGTGAAACCTGTCCCGGCCGCCCCGGAGGGTGGCCGCTGCGCCATCGCCCGCTCACCCAAGCGCGCGCGTGGCCCGACCAACACGCGCTATCGACCTGATATCGGAGGCGCCCACCTGACGACCTAGGGTGTCGTCATGGCGAATGGCAGGCAGCTAGACGAGGCCGGGATCGCGTCGACCGCGCGCGGGGGTCAGGCATGAGGCAACAGGACGACGCCCATGAGGAGCGCAGCGACGCCTCGACCGCCCGCGCCAACCGCGGCTTGCCTGGCAAGCGCACGCTGAGCAGCGCCATCCAGCGCAGGGAGCGCAGCCAGATCGCCGCGCGGGCGGCGACGTCGGCGCCTCCGGCCGCCGCCACGGCGCAGCTGACGGACGATCCGTTCGGCCTCCACAACGAAGCGGTACCCGCGGTGGCCCACGCCGAGGCACCGGTCCAGCTGCGCCGCGGGACGGTCGCCGGGACCGACGCCGGGACCGACGCCGGAACCGCAGGCGCGTCCGCCGCCAGCGCCCTGCCCGATGCGGTCCGCACCCAGATGGAAGCATCCTTCTCCGCCGACTTCTCCAACGTGCGCGTGCGCGAAGACGCGAGCGCGACGGCCCTCGGCGCCGACGCCTACACCCAGGGTAGCGAGATCACGTTCGCCCCCGGGCGCCTCCAGTTCGCCTCGCAGGAGGGCAAGGAGTTGCTCGGCCACGAGCTCAGCCACGTCGTGCAGCAGCGCGAGGGTCGGGTCTCGACGCCGCAGGCCCGCGGCGGCACCGCCATCAACGCCGATGCGTCGCTCGAGCGCGAAGCCGATGAGCATGGCGCGCGCGCGGCGCGCGGCGAGCCGATCGGTCTGCCGGCGACCGCACGGAGCGGGGCGCCTTCGTCCGACACGGTCCAGCTCAAGAGAGGCAAGGCGAACCGGGCGCTGACCGTCCGCATCGGAGAGGACGAGGTGCTCCTCCCGCGCGGGACCCAGATCGACACCATCGACGACACCAGCCTCACCATCCTGTCCGGCCAGCACCAGGGGAAGAAGGCCACGTTCGACGACCTCGGGGCGGTCGAGTTCGAGAAGGAGCTGCGGGTCGGCTCGCACGAGGTCTACAAGGGGTGCAGCACCGGCTTCGTGGGGCGACCGCGCGCGACCGCCCTCGACGACAACGTCCTTACGGTCGAGGTGACGCTCCAGACCCGCAACATGTATGACCGTGCGACCTGGACGAGCCGCGTCGTCACCTCGACCCGTGCCGACACCCTGCAGCCGGCCACCTTCGTCGGCCCCCGCGACGACGACGACGGACATGTCCAGAACCCGGCGTGGCAGCGGGGAGGTCAGCCGCTCCCAGACGTGGGCGAGGGCAGCCCTCACGGCTACCAGTTCAGACCTGACTTCGGCGGATACGGGGGAGCCCCGCATCCGTCCGCGCTGCGCACGATCACGTTCCAGTACGACATCGATTGTCTCAAGCGGGCCGCCGCCACCCGCCTGGGTATGGGACGCCACCAGGACGTCTCGCTGAAGGACATCCAGCGGGCCGATGTCTGGATCGCGCTCGGGATCAACTGCCGCTACGACGAGGCCGGCCGGACCCCCTCCTACAAGTCCCGCGACGCGGATCCCTTGGCGGCGACGTGCGGCGAGCACATGTACGGCGTGACCGCGATGAGCACGCCCTGGCAGAACGGCATCGTCGACATGTCGGCCGTCCTGGCGCCGCAGCAGGACGACCGGATGCAGCCGGACGAGTTCATGGAGCAGCCGCTGCCCCAGAACCCACCCAACAACCTGGAGCTGCCCTTCCCGCAGGACTACCTCCAGACCAACCCGGACCTCGCGCCCCTGGTCCCGGCCCGGTTCCTGGATCTCGACGAGCACGACACGCCGACCTTGGGCATGGACCGCTCCAGCAAGGAGATCCAGCTCAAGCTCCAGACCCGCATCGAGAGCGAGGCGACGCTGAAGGTCGGCAGCAAGGACGCGCTCGACCGGACAGTCCTGCAGCTCCTGCTGATGGGCGACAGCATCAACGAGATCATGACCAAGGACCCGTTGCTTGGGTCGTTCACCTGGTCCCTGACGCCCACGGAGACGCTGGTCTTCACGGACGAGTACATGGACGACGACAAGTGCCGGGCATTGCGCTCGGGGATCGGCATCCGCAAGCGCCGCAGCAGCACGGCGTCGAAGCTCAACGTGAAGACAGGCAAGGGCTACCAGGTCCATGAGCCCAGCCACGAACCGAAGCCTAACCAGGACTATCCCGAAGACCGTGAGGGCGCGCTGACGGACATCTACCGACGGCACGAGGTCGGCTTCTCGCTCAACCCCGACGCCACGCCCACTCAGATCGGCGCGTTCCTCCAGTCCGGCTGGGACGACCTCGACCCATGGAACCTGGGCGCGCGCGAGGCGATGGTCGGCGTGGAAGGGGACATGCAGGCGAAGGGGGTCCAAGACCGCGAGGACGTCGAGCCCATCGTCTTCACCGAACTCAAGACGAAGATGGTCCTGATGGGCTTCCGTCGCAAATTCAACCTGTGCGCCCGACCGAAGTCGGGCGGCGTGATCAACATCGAACTCTCGTGCGATCACACCGTCGGTTGCAAGCCCGAGGACATCCCGCTCGAGATCCCGGACGCCAAGGGCTTCGAAGCCTACTTCGAGAAGCTGAGCCGCGAGACCTCCCCGGAGCGCTTCAACGTCGAGATGGAGCTCGAGCACCTGGGCGCCGGCGGCGCGACACCGTCGGGCGGCGAGGGCTCCGGGAACCAGTCGCGCGGCGAGAGCTCCGTGAACATGGAGTCCATCAAGGCGAAGTTCGGACACGTGGGCAAGCAGGCCCCGGTCAAGCAGGAGCCGCAGGAGTCAGCGCCGAAGTCGCCGCCGGAGGGCTTCCCCAGCCGGCGCCCCTACCAGCGCGAGGACGCGAACGACCCGAACTTCAACACGCGTTCATTCAGCGTGTTCCACGCCGCCCACAAGCAGATCATCACGGCCCTGCAGACGAGCCTGACGGGCGAGGTCCCCAAGACCTATCTACAGTCCGACCGACAGAAGCTCGAGACGATCCGCGACAAGCTCAAGATCCTCGAAGATGTGTCCAGCGGGCAAGACGAGCAGTCGCTGCCAGACGAACGGTCCCTGCCGTCAACGACCCCGCCGAGCCGCCGCCTCCCGAAGGAACCCTCGGGCCAGAAGCCGAAGTTCGTACCCAGGTCATCGACGATCGCGCCGGACGGCAACTGCCTGTACAACGCCGTCATCGTGGCGGGGAAGCTCGGCATCGACGCCATGCTCCTGCGCGAGTTCGCGACGGATCTCCTCCTCACCAACGAGGCCCTTCGCAAGAAGATGACGAAGTACGGGAGCGACCTGAACATGCTCCTGACCACGATCTTCACCAACCACCAGTGGGCAGGCGACGAGGGCGACCTGGTCCCGGTCGTCCTGGCGTACTACGTCAATCGCCCCATCTGCATCTGCGACGTCGCGAACAAGACGAAGCACGTCATCCAGAGCCCGGTGGACGGCGAGCCGATCGTCGTCTTCTACAAGGACAGCCACTACGAGGCCACGCCGCCCGAGGAGGCCGGCGACTGGCAGAGCTGGGGAACCGGCCAGCGCAGCGAGGACGTCGAGGCGTCGAGTTCGATCGCCATCGTCGATGCGCCGCTCCCACAGGTCACCGTGGACAAGCGCTACAAGCTCAACCAGCGGGTCACCATCGACAGCCACGGGCTGTCGCCCTCCGACCGGGTCGAGGTGCTCGAGGTCAAGTCCGACCGGGTGAGAGTGAAATACAGCCGCGGCAACGCGGGCTTCCGGGCGGGCTGGATGGACACGGCCGCGCTCGACCTGAGCACGGAGGGCAAGCCGATCTGGTCGAAGTTCAACGTGTAGCGCGCGGCGCGTCGGCGCGAGCGGCGCCCCCGACCTGGCGGCGGCTACCCCGATTCGGGGACGACGAAGGTACAATCGGCAGGTGTTCTGCGGCGGTTGCGGCACCCCGATGGTCCCGGGTTCGCGGTTCTGCGGGCGATGCGGCCAGGCGTGGATGGGCCACGCGCCAGCGAGCGGGCCAGCGCCAGCGCCACGCCGCCGCGGCCGCGGGCTCGCCATCGCCGGGATCGTCGCGCTCGTCGTCGGCGGCGCGGTGGCCGCGGCGGTGCTCACGCTCCGCGCGGGCGGGGCGAACCACGGCGCGACGCCTCCGGTCGCCGTGGCGCCCACGGTCGAACCTCGCACGCAGGCCACGATCGATCGCGGCGGCGGCGCGATCACCTCGGACGGCATCCGGATCGTGTTTCCGCCGGGCGCGGTGACGGCGGGCACCGACGTGCGGGTCGGCGTGCTCACCGCGGCACCGCCGTCGCCTGACGCCAACTTGATCGTGGTGTCGCCGGTGTGGGATCTCGACGCCGGCCCCGGCGTGTTCGGCGCGCTGGTCGAGGTGGCGATCGCCTACGATCCGACGCGGCTGCCGACCGGGCGCACCGCCGCCGACCTGATCGGCGTGCTGGCGACGGACACCGGGTACACGCGCCTGCCGGTGGCAGCGGTCGATCCGGATCGCCACGTCGTCACGCTACGGTTGCCGCACTTCTCGCGGCCCGCCATCGCCGTGCTGGCCAGCCCGAGCCGCATCGTCAAGCGTCACCCAAGCCTGCCCTTCGACATCGCGGTGGTCGACGCGCATCCGCCGAAAGACCCGGCGATGGTCGACGTGCTCTACCGGTCGCTCGAGCGCGCGTACCGCAGCTTGACGCCACACGGCACGCGCCCCGAGCCGTTCCCGGCGCCGCCGGCCGGCGCCGACGAGCGGCTGCTGGTCGAGGTGACCGCGCTCGACTACCTGCGCACACTCTACGCCGGCGGCTTCACGCCCAGCGGCGTCGCCCACAGCCACGACCTCCTGCAGATCGACTACCGCGAGCTCACGCCGGGAACGCCGTGGGACGCGGCGGTCCACGAGTTCTTCCACGCCATCCAGTGGACCTACCGCGAGCGCGCGCTGCGCGACGGTGCCCGTGGCCGATGGTCGGGGTTCATCGCCGAGGCCACCGCGAACTGGGCCGCGCAGGTGGTGGCGCCGGCGTACACCAACGGTGACGTGGCGCTCGACCCCGAGTTCTGCTTCGTCCCGCTGGTCTACGATCCGTTCGCCGTCGGCGCTCCCGACGTCACCCACGCCTACGCCGGCGCGATCTTCATGCACTACCTCACGGCGCGCCTGGGCGGCGCCGCCGTGAACCGGGTGCTCGGGCAAGCCTACCAGGACGCCACCGACGACACGCAGGTGCTCGAGCGCGCGATCCGCGAGCTGGATCCCAGCGCATCGCTCGACGCGATCTACCGGCAGTTCGTGATCGACGTGCTGTTTCACCAGCGCGTCGGCGCGCGGGCCCTGCACGATCGCCCGGCCGACACGCTGAAGGTGCCAGAGCGGATGGTGACGCCGCTCGCGATCGGCCCCGCTGGCGACCAGCCCGTGCGCGTGACCCGCGAGTTGACCGGGCGGCGCCACGCGGTGGCGGGGGCGATCAAGGTGGCGCCCACGGTGCCGAGCGGAACGCGGCAGACGCTCACGGCCGAGCTCGGCGGCGCGAGCTGGCTGTGGATGATCGCCGAGGACGCCGCCGGCAAGCAACGCCTCGTGGGCGGCGGCGCTAGCGTGCGGTTGACCGTCGACGACCAGGTGCGCGCGGTCTGGCTGTTGCCCGTGAGCTTCGCCGACGGCGCGCTGCCGCTGGCGGTGCGGATGGAGCGCTCGACCCGGCTCGCGTGGAAGCGAACCCAGGTGGAGATCTCGCCGCCCGGCGGCGCCATCGCGCGCAGCGACGACGTGTCGAGCTTGAGCGGCACGGTCACCGAGCGGAGCATCACGACCACCGAGGTGTTCGCGGCCACGGGGAACCGCAACACGTTCACGCTGTCGTGGACCCCGCCGCCCGAGCGGCTCGAGGAGGGCGTGCCCTTCGCGATGGAGCTGACCGGCACCGCCGCCGGCAGCAGCAAGATCATGAGCAGCTTCCTGGTGCTCGCCGAGGACGTCCGGGGCTCGGCGACGTTCGAGAAGGAGGGGCATCCCAACGTCAACCTGAGCCTCGACCTCCACGTCGGCGTCGGGCTCTCCGATCATGCGGCGAGCGCCACCGAGCGCGCGCGCTTCACGCCGCGCCGATCGCCCGATCCCGACAGCGACAACCGCACGCTGGCGATCCAGGTCTACTCGGCGAACCACGCCGGCGTGGTGTACCTGTACGAGCTCGAGTAGCGCGCCGGCCTGATGCCAGCCGAAGTTGGGGCGATTCGCGCTACAGCGCGAACGGCCCGGGAAACAAGGCCGGGGTCAGGCTGGGCGTGAACGTCGCCGCATCGAGGTCCCCGAACACCGGCTCGGTGGTCAGCGTCTCGGGCGGATCGAACGTGATCTCGAGTTGCATCGGATCCTCGAGCGGCTCGGTGCAGCGAACGACGATGATCTCGATCGGCAGCGCGCCGGCGGGGAACACGCCGAAGCACTGATCGTGGATCGGGTTCCAGGTGCCGTTGCAGGCGGTGCGGTTGGGGGTCGGGTAGTTGTGCACCTCCATGAACAGGCGCGCGGGGTCGCGGCTGCCGACGTCGGCGCCGGTCCAGATCCAGAACACGTCCTCGAGGTGATCGTTGCGCTCCTGGAAGCCGAGGTCGCCGCCGGGGTGGGCGAGGCGGCCGGTGTAGCGCACGGTGAAGTTCTGCGTGTACGACCACGGGGTGCCGCCCCCGGGATCCTCGGGTCGGAACCCGAGCAGATCGGTCATGGCCCACGGGTGCCCGGCCCAGGTGCCGACGCGGGTGGCCGCGACGTGATCGGCCGCCAGCAGCTCGTCGGTGGTCACGCCGCGCGCGAAGTCCCAGATCGCCTGGCGATCGCCGTCCGAGCCGACCCCGAACCCGGCGTTGTCGCAGAACCGATCGTGGGGCGAGCCGTCGCCGGTCGCGAAGGCGCGGACCTCGGCGGTCAGGCCCGAGACCGGCGGCGCGATCGCCCCCTCGGTGAACTGCTCGACGTTGCCGACCTGGTCGGTCAGCCGCAGCACGCGCGGTCCGCCGTCCACCACCTCGACCCGAAACACGTCCTCGCGGCCGTTGTCGGGGTTGTGCGGCCAGCCGAGCGGGCTGCGCACGACCGAGCGCACGGTCACGCCGTCGGGCTCGACCACGAACGAGCGCAGCGTGCGCTGGCGCGCCGGGCCGAACGGGTTGCGGATCTCGACCCACTCACGCGTGCTGGCGCGGAAGTGGAGCTCGTAGGCACGAGTGACCGGACCGTGGCGTTCGAGTCGGGTCTGGCTGCCGCGCCAGACCGAGTCGCCCAGCGCTGCCACCAGCGCACCGCTGTGGTCCTCGGCATCGACGCCGGTGTCGGCCTCACGGGCGTCGGGATCGCCGCCCATCCCGCCCGGATCGCCGCCGCAGCCCACGACCAACAGCGCGGCCGCGACCGAGCTCAGCGGCAGGCGCCGCCTCCGGACTCGTCGCCGGCTCCCGAGCCCGACCAGCACGCCCAGCGCCAGGAGCAGCGATCCGGCGCCGCCGCCGTCCGAGGTCTGACAGCAGCCGCCGGCCTCGTCGCCGTCCGGGGCGTCGGGAGGGAGCGGCAGGCCGGGCACGACCACGCCGCGGCATCCGGGCGGCGCCGCCGCGAAGGTCGGCGGGTAGGCGCGGGTCAGCGATCCACGGTGGGCCGGCGCTGCGATCAGCGCGTCGAGTCCGATCAGCTCGCAGGCCGCGACCGAGGGCGTGCCGAAGCTCGTCAACGCGCCGTCGTGGCACTCGATCGGACTGTCGGTCCCCGGGCTCGCGGGGTAGTCGCGGTCGGTCCGCACGGTCAGCAGCGCGGTGGTGTCGACGCCGAACGGGAACACCGCGGGCCTGAGATTCTCGCACAGCGCGGCCTGGGTCCAGGCCAGGGTGTGCGACGCGTCGAACGACGCCGGGGCGTCCGCGACCTCGTCGCCCGCGGACAACATCACGTCGTGCTCGGCCAGCGTGGCCGCGACCAGGTTGAACGAGTAGCCCCAGAGCCCGGTGCCGTCGATCTCGTCGAACCACCCGCCGCCCAGCGCGGGGTCGGTCAGCTCGTCGATCCGGGCCTCGGTCGCGGTCACGTAGGCGGCGCTGGTGGCCTGGTACTCGACGATGAAGCCCTCGAGGAACGCCCGGGCCTCGCCGAGCACGCGGTCGCGGATCACCGCCTTGATCTCGTCGACGTAGGGCTGGAAGAAGCCGCGGATCAGCGCGGTGAGATCGATCCCGGTGCCGTCGAGGTTGAGCAACGCCGTCGGCAAGATCGCGACCTTGATCCCCTGGTAGTCGATCGTCGTGGTGCGATCGAGCTGGTCCGTCAGCGGCGCGAACGCCGTCTCCACCACCGCGGGCGTGAGATCGAGGCTCGAGCCGGCGGCGGTGAGCGGCCGGTTGAGCAGGTCCGACACCTCGGCGATGCTGTCGACCAGCGCCGGCGGCGTGAGCGCCAGGTCGTCATCGAGCTTGTCCATGATCGCCGTGAACGCCGACGGCAGGACGTGGCCCGTCGCGTCGCGCCGCGGCGCCAGGATCCCGACCAGCGAGGTGTAGGTCGCCCACTTGGTCAGGCAGGTCGCGGTGCACGCGGTGGTGTCGTCGGGCGTGCCCCGTGTGCCGTCGGGTCCGGCCATGACCCGCAGCTCGCCGTCGGCCTGGAGCGCGGCGATCCGCCGCTCGAGGTCGGCGCGCACGATCGCGCGCAGCCCGCGCAGCTCGTCGAGGTAGACCGGCAGCAGCACCAGGTGATCGGCCGGGGCCAGCCCCGCGTCGTCGATCACCTCGAGCAACGTGGCGTCGGGGCCGGCCAGGCTCCGAGCGTCGTCGAGCTTGCCGCGCGCGTGCTCGCTGGCCCGCATCCACGCCGGGCTGTCGAGATCGAAGTACGTGCGCAGCACGAAGTCGCGCGGGATGGTGTGGGCCAGCGCGGCGGCGTCGAAGGCCGCCGGGGCGTGGCGGTACAGCGCGTCCTGGATCATCGCCTCGGTGGCGATGTGGCGGACCATGTTGCCGTAGCCGAACATGCGCCCGTCCTCGAGCGGGGCCAGGGTGAACGTCTCGCCAGCGAAGTAGTTGACGTAGTGGTGCGCGACCGCGTCGCTGGCGCCGTGGAGGAAGCAACCGAGCGCGTAGGCGCGCTCCTCGCTGGTCACCGCCGCCTCGTAGACCAGCTGGCACTGCCCGAAAGGATCCTGGGCGACCCCGTGGCTGGGATCGGTCAACCCCGGGAACACCGTGTTGTCGGGTCCGATCGCGCCGGCGCGGAACGCCTCGGGGTGGGCCAGGATCGCGGCGGCGTCGGCGGCCGGCAGGATGACCGTCGCGCCCGACAGCCGCAGCTGGATCGTTCCGTCGCCGGAGGCGCGCAGGGCGTCGTGGACCTGGTTGGCCAGCGCGATGTGGACGCGGGTCGAGAACGCGCGGGCGGGCAGCGGCCGGGCGACGATCGCGCCCAGCACCAGCGCGACGACCAGGCGCTGGCTACCGCGGCGTCGAGGGACCA
The DNA here is from genome assembly GCA_016707895.1 of Myxococcales bacterium. GTDB lineage: Bacteria > Myxococcota_A > Polyangia > Haliangiales > Haliangiaceae > UBA2376. The sequence continues at coordinate 614,126 of JADJGV010000001.1, forward strand.
AAGACAGCACCATGACTCCGATGCTCTCCGATCGCCGCAGGACAGTCCAGGCACGCGCTCCATCCCGACGCGGCGCCACCCTCGGACGGCGTCAGCCGCGCCACGGTTTCAGTAGCGCACGACGGACGGTGGTTTCATCTGGCCCGCTATCACGACTTCGACTACGCCGAACGTGGTCCGCAGGCACTCGCTGCGTTCCTTGGTCTTCAGGTTGAAGCGGTCTTCCCGATCGCCTATGACGTGAGTGGCAGCCTGCGAGGTGGAGTGGAAGCCACCGTGGGCAGAGTGCTTGCAGAGCATGCCATCAGGCCTCTCGCCGGCCCTCACCGACCGCGACCCGCGGGTGCGTGAGGCGGCGCGATCGGATCGGCGAGCGGCGGCCACCGCTGCCACCGCTGCCACCGCTGCCACCGCTGCCACCCGGAGCCGACGGCGCCCCGGAGCCGACGGGGGCTCAAGGGACGACGGGGCGCGTCGGGGTTCCGTGGCAGGGCATCGCGACCCGTAGCTCCGCGGCGTACGCGGGATCCTCGGCCGCGATGCGGGCGACCAGCGTGGCGGCGGCCGCGCACTCGTGGCGCGCGGCCAGGCTCCGCATCTGGCGGGCGAGGCGCAAGACGTTGTCGGAGACCCGGCCGCCCGGCAGGTCGCGGGCTCCGACCGGGACCGATGACTCGAGTGGCGGTGGTGGCGGCGCCGCTGGCGGATGAGAGGCGATGCCGGCGATGAACATGATCACGCCACCGATGATCATGACGCTGCCGAGCGCCTGTTGTCCGTGATCGTCGTTGAACGGGTTGTCGTTGCTGCCGTTGCCGTCCGAGTCGACCCCGGCGCTGTCGTTGGCGACCGCGCCGAGCGCGATGCTGCCGAGGCCCGCCACGATGGTCGCGGTGCGCGCCCCGTTGGACATGACACAGGCTGGCGTCGCAGCGAGGGCAGCGGTGGTGACGAGCGCGGCGTATCGGCGGGGCATGGTTGGACCAACGAGCAACTACGGGGCCAGGGCGTTGGCCCACGGGACGCCCCTGGCGATCGCGACAAGATCTCGAATCCCTTGGTTGCGTCGACACGAGGTCGAGCACCCCCGGGCGCGCCAGCAGGCGGTGCTGCCGAAGTTTCGGCACGTGCGTGGCGATCGCCGAGCACGCGGCGGCCGCCGACCGGCCAACGACGTCGCCGCGCGATGCGCCGGTCGGTCGATCACGCGCCGAAGCGGGCGCGCAGCCGCTCGAGCTTGCGCGCCGTCTGCGCGGCGTGGCTGCGGTTGATCTCCTTGACCAGCCGCGCCGCCTCCGCGTCGACCTCGCCGGCGCCGCAGGCGCGATTGGCGGCGCGCGCGATCTCCTGATCCATGCTGACCACCCGGCCGCTCTTGACGATCAGCACGTCCCAGTCGCCCGACTCGTCGTGCTTCTCGACGTAGCGATCGAAGCAGGCCGCGTAGCGGTCGAAGACCTTCTGGTAGCGCGCCACCGCCGGGGCGTCGCCGGGCCCCGCCGAGGCGGCGGCGGCGCTGACGTCGTCGACCTGCAAGGGCTGCAGCCGGACCGTGACGGACGCCGGGCGCTCGATCGTGAGATCGGCGGTGGCGACCTCGACGGTGCCGCCGGCGGCGAGCCGGACGCGGGTCCGCGCCGGGCCGGCCTCGACGATCAGCACCGGCTCGCCCGCCTGCAGCGGCCCGGTGTCGCGCGCGGCATAGGCGAACAGCGCCTCGGCGGCGGTGAGGAACAGGTGCAGCTCGGGGTCGTCGCCGAGCGCCGGCAGCGACGCGTGGCGCGGACGGTACTCGTGGCTCAGGAACGGGTAGTAGCGGTCGAGCTGGCGCGCCGCCAGCGCCGGCGCCTCGGGCGGCGTGCCCAGCGGCTGGTAGGGGTCGATCGCGGTGGCCTCGTCGCTGGTGACCAGGCGGTAGGCCGTGCCCTCGACCGCGCTGATCCAGATCGCGTACCGCCCGGGCGCCAGCTCGACCGGCGCCGCGCCGCAGCGAACGCCCGGGGTGCTGTCGTCGAGCGGCCCCACGATGCGCAGGGTCGGCGCGGGCTCGCTCCACAGCGGTCGCAGCTCGGTGCGAGCGGCGACCGTGACGGTCAGGTCCGGCGCGAGCGGCGCCGCGGGGCACGCCGCGGGGAGCCGGGACGGCCGATCGGCGGCGACCGCGCGCGCGCGGCCCTCGAGCAGGCGCGGCGAGGCCGGCGGCGACGCGACCAGATCGTGCCGCTGCTCGGCATCCGGATAGGCCAGCGGGAAGGCGCTGGCGTCGAGCTCGAGCGCCAGCGTCGCCGGCGGGTCGGCGATGGTCTCGGCGATCGCATAGAGCACCTGTTCGCCGCGCGCCACGTCGCCCCGGCAGCTCGTGCCGCCGGGGCCGGCCGCGACGAGGCGCGGCCCGGGCACCCGCAGCGTCGTGGCATCGGCGACGTCGAGCCGTGCGACCGGCGTGACCAGCACGCGCCCGTGCGGCGCGGCCAGGCAGTCGAGGCCGACGTCACGCGCGTCGAAGGCACGGCCGGTGCGGGCCGTCGTGAAGACCGGATTGAGCACGCGGGGCGCCAGCGTCACCCGCGGCAGCGCGGCGATCGTCTCGGCCAGCGCGGCACGCTCCGCGGCGGGATCTTCGATGACGATCGCGGCCGGCGCGCCGGTGATCGCGAAGAGCTGGTACTCGCCGGCCGGCGCGTCGTCGAGCGCGTGCTCGGCGCCACACCGCATCAGCTCGCCGGGGCCGACCAGCAGCGACTCGCGGCCCTCGGTGCGGATCCGCACCGAGGCCAGCCGCGTCGCCAGCGAGAAGGTGTAGACCGGCTCGACGCTGACCGGGTTGGAGCCGACGCAGTTGATCAGCCCGTTCTGCAGGCCGCCGCCCGCGGCCCAGAGCGGCGTCTCGGCGCGGTCGCCGAGGCGCACGTCGCCAGCCTCGCCGCGGACGCGCGCGAAGCCGGCGGTCAACGTCGCACCCGACGCGATCGGGGCCGGCGCGGTGATGCCGCCGGCGCCATTCGCCGACGGCTGCTGGGGTGCCGAGCAGGCGACCACGCAGGGGAGCAGGAAGAGTCCAGGATAGAGCCAGCAACGGTGGGACATGCACACGCACAGTGGGCCAGCGGGCCAGCGCCGGCTACTCGCGCCCGGGTCGCCCAGAAGCCGTAGCGCTGCGCGCAGTTGTGCGCCCGCGACGGCCTGGGCTCGCCGGCGACCTGCCGACCGCAACGCGGCCCGCTCGCCGAGCTGCGCGAGCGCACGCACCTCGACGCCGTGGGTGCCGCTGGGTCGATCGTGCCTGCGTCGATCGGGTGCCACCGGTGCCACCCGACGCTGGTGGGCAGCGAGCGTAGGCGTTCAGGTACATTGGTGCATGCCCCGCATCACCCTCCTCGCGCTCCTGACCTGTTCCCTGCTCGCGTGCGGTGGTGACGACACGACGGCCGTCGACGCCGGCCCTGACGACGCCACGGCCGTCGACGCCAGCCCCGACAGCGCCGCCGTACCCGACGCGCCCATCGACGCAGCGCCCACGCCGGCGACCTTCACCTACGTCGCGAGCTCGCTCCACGTGCCGGGCACGACGGGCGAGGCGACGACGCTCGGCCTCGACGTCGACAGGATCGCTGGCGACGCCAACGGCGGCATCGACAACCAACTGGGCGCGCTCCTGGGAGCTCTCGAGAGCTTCGCGCCCGGGCTCGACTTCAACGCTGCGAACGCGGCCGCCGTCGACCGTGGTGAGATCTTGCTGCTGGCGCGCCTCGGCGCGACCGATCCGATCGGCGCAGGACCAGCGACGCTCGTGTTCGACGTCGGGGCCAACCCGATGCCGACGGCCTGCGCGAGTCCGTCCGACGCCGTGTGTCGGCGTCACTTCGCGGGCGATGGCAGCTTCACCTTGGCCGCCGGTGTCACGCCGGGCACGCCGCTGGCCGGCGACCTCGTCGGGGGCACGTTCTTCGGCAATGGCGGCACGCACGTCCTGCCGATGACGTTCGGGGCGGGTGGCCCCGTCGTACAGCTGCCGGTGGTCCTGGGGACCAGCGAGGCCGGGGCCAGCGCGGACGGGCTCGCCACCGGCAAGCTCGCAGGGGCGATCCGCCAGACCGACATCGAGGCCATCGTGCATCCCGCGCTCTATGCGACGTTCACCGCCCTCATCGCCCGAGACTGCCCGGCTCCGCGGACACCGCCGACGTGCGGCTGCGTCTCCGGTTCGACGGGCGCATCGATGCTCTCGCTCCTCGACATCGAAATGCCGCGCGACTGCCAGGTCAGCTTGTTCGAGGTGAGCGCGACGTTCAATAGCCTCCTCACCGCCGACATCGACGTGAACGCCGATGGCACGAACGACGCGGTGTCGTTTGGCTTCGGCTACACCGCCGTCGGCGCGACGATCCGCCCGTAGCGGCGGCGGGTGTCGGGTGGGTGTCGGGTCGCGCGGCCTCAAGGGCGTGCGGGGCGATCGCCACGTTGACGGTGGGTACGTAGTCGTCGAGCAAATCCCTTCACGATGACACCGCCCAAGCATCGAGCTACGGGCCGCCCTCGAGGACGGTGATGTCCTCGTTGTGGCAGCCACCGCGAGAGATCGTCGTGTAGATGCGGCGGCACCCGTCGACCGGCACCGCGCGCCAGCCGTCGAGCTGGATCGGCAGGAGGTTGTCCCTGGGACCTGCGAAGTCGTCGGTGGTCGAGGCCCGGACCAGGACGCGCGTCGAGTACTCCTCAGCCAGGAAGAGCGACAGGCCGTCGGAGGACACGCCGGTCACGTAGTCGTACCCGTGGGCCCCGCCAGGGATCCGCGCCCAGTCATGGAACGGCACGGTCACGTCGTCCCGATCGGCCTGGTACATGCCATCGAGGGGCCCGGGGTAGCCAGGCTGGCCTCCCGCGTGGTGCAGGTAGAAGTACAGCGTCCGGCCGTCCGCGCTGAGCACCGGCAGGCCGACGTTGGCGTCGGTCGGCAGCGCCAGCCGCAGCAGCGGGGCGGCAGGGTGCAGGTGCTCGCCGTCCAGGCGCACCTCCACGAACGCGTCCCGCGCCGGGGTCGTCATGACGATCCCCTGGCCGTCGCGGGTCAGCGTGCAGCAGCCCTCGAACAGGTCGACCTGCGCGCGGTCGAGCTGGTCGGTCAGATCGGTCTCGCGGAAGGTGCCGTCGAGCGCGCGCGCGACGAACAGCCGATCGAGCGCGCACCCCGCCCCGGCCAGGTACAGCACGACGTCGCCGCCGGACGAGGCGCCATGCAGGGCCTCCTGCCGGTTGGGCAGGCTGATCCCGGGTAGCGGATCACCGACGACGAACGCCGCGGCGTCGCATTCGGACACGCAGTGGCCATCGCACGCCGACAGCGGGCAGGCGCAGCCGGGTCGCTCGTCCCGCCAGCCGACCAGCCGTCGGGGTGAGGCCTCGGACCGGGAAGCGTCGGGTCCGCGTGCCCGCCAGGCCATCGCGCCGGTCGCCGCGGCGACCACGGCGACGGTCGCGCCGGCGACGGCGATGCCGACCGCCAGGCCACGTCGCCGTGCCCGGGCCCGCCCGAGCGCGTCGAGCAGGGACCGCATGTCGCCCCAGCGGGCGGACGGGTCCTCGCGCAGGCCGGTCGCGAGGACGGCGCGCACGCGCGACGGCAAGGCTCGGCCAGGGGCTGGCGGCTGGAGCTGTCCCTCGGCGATCGCCACGGCGCGTCGGCCGGCGTCGTCGGGAAAGGGCCGGGTCCCCGCCAGGAGCTCGTACACCATCGCGCAGTACGACCACTGGTCGGTCTGCGCCGAGCCGACCCCGCGCAGCGCCTCGGGCGCCATGTACGCCGGCGTGCCGAGGATGGCGCCGGTCCGCGTCAGCGGCGTCGATGCGAGGGACCGCGGGCCGCCCGCGTCGTCGTCGACCACCGCGCCATCGAACTCGGCGCGAGCCAGCCCGAAGTCGGTCACCCGCACGCCGCCGTCGCCTCCGATCAGGACGTTGTCCGGCTTGACGTCGCGATGGACGATGCCGGCGGCGTGGGCCGCCGCCAGCGCGCGGCCCACCGCCAGCGCGGCGTCGATGATCTCGTCGGTGGTGCGGCCGCGTTGCCTGGCCCAGGTCAGCACGCTGCCGCCGTCGACGTACTCCATGACGACGAACGCGTGGTCGTGGTGCTCGCCCGCATCGAACAGGGTGACGATGTGGGGGTGCGACAGCTTCGCCAGCGTCCTGGCCTCGCGCACGAGCCGGGCACGGGCCGCGGGATCCCCGGCGCCGTGGCGGACGAACTTGAGCGCGACCCGGCGCTCGAGCTCACGGTCGGTCGCCGCGTAGACGACGCCCATGCCGCCGGCGCCGACCCGACGCTCGATGGTGTAGCGGCCGACCACGGCGCCAGGTGGCAGCGCGAACTCGTCGTGCCCGGGGCGGTCGCGCGCGTCGCCCGCGGACACCTGGGTCCAGGCGGCATCGGCCAGGGCGACGACCATCGAGTGGCACGCCGCGCAGGATGCCGCGTGGATCGCCAGCGCCTCGCGCGAGGCGGGCGCGAGCTCGCCGCCGGCCAGCGCGCCCAGCACGTCGTCATCGGGGCATTCGCCCAGGGCGGTCGAGGGCACGTCCGAGCTTCGATGGTACGCTAGCGTCGGTGGCACCCGGATCTCTCGTCGAGGAGTTCGTCGCCGCGGTGCCAGTGGAGCTGTGGCCCGGCTTTGGTGATCGCCCGGCCCTGCAGGCGCAGCTCGAGCGGCTCCGTGCCGAGGCGGTCGCCGCCTTTCCCGATCTCGAGGTCGATCCGGGGTTGTTCGCGCGCGAGCTGGCGCGCCGGCTCGGCGTCCTGGTCTCGCCGGCGCAGCTGGCCACCGTCCGGGCGGCGCACGTTCACCTGGCGATCGCCTGTGCCGCCGGCGATGAGCTGGCGATTCGTCGTCTCGACCGGGACCTGCTGGCGGGAGAGCTGCGGGCAACCGGGGCACGCCTGAAGGCACGCCCCGAGCTGGTCGAGGAGGTCGCGGGCCAGCTGCGACGGCTCGTCTTCACCTCCGAGCCCGGACGGCAGGCCGCCGTCTCGGCGTTCTCGGGTCGATGCGATCTGCAGAGCTACCTGCGGGTGATCGCCACCCGCGAGCTGGTGAAGCTGATCGGCAAGGACCGACGCCTGGTGCAGTTCGACGAGGACGCGATCGTCAGCCTGATCGCGCCGGGCGACGGGCCCGATCTCCTCGAGATGCGCGCGCGCTACAAGCCCGAGGTCGACGCGGCCATCCGCGCGGCCCTGGTCGGCCTGCCCGCGGCGGAGCGGGCGCTGCTGCGCTACAGCGTCGTCGACGGCTGGTCGATCGATCGCATCGCGGCGCTGTACGGCCTCCACCGCTCCACCGCCGCGCGGCGCGTGAGCGCGGCGCGTGACCAGCTCGCCGCCGCGATCCGAGCCGAGGTGGCGGCGCGCCTGGCGATCTCGATCGACGAGGTCGACTCGATCGTCCGCCTCGTCCAGAGCAAGCTCGAGGTGTCGCTCGAGCGGCTGCTGACGTGAGGGCCCGGGTGGTCGCGCTCGGGCCGGGGTGGCTGACGGCGTGAGCATCAGGGGACCGGGCACAGGTAGAAGTCCGGCGTGATCGCGTTGGTGTCCGGGACGACCAGGTTGGTGGCACCCGACACGAAGGCGATCCACTGCCCATCGCCGCTGAGCGAGGGGCCCTCGCTGGCCCCGTCCGGCTCGGCGCCGTCGTCGCCGGTGACCCGGGTGGTCAGGCCGAGCAGCCGATCGCGGATGAACACGTCGCGGGTCGCGTTGCCATCGCCGCCGACGAGGTTGGTCGCGTAGGAAACGAAGGCGACGAGGCGCCCGTCGTCGCTGATGGAGGCGGTGTGGCTGCCCTGGCCGGTCGTCGTGCCGAGCTCTTGGGCCTCGGCCCCGGTCGAGCTGACGTTGACCCGCTCGGTCACACCGGTCTGGCGGTCGCGAACGAAGATGTCCCGGTCCTGGTTGCCGTCGCCGGCGACCTGGGTGGTCTCGACCGATTCGTACGCGACGTGGCGGCCGGCACCGCTGACGGATGGGTGGAAGCTGTCCGGTGGCTGCCCCAGGAGCGGCCCGTGCCGGCTCACCCACTCGTTCGCGCCGGTGGCCAGCGCGTGCGCGTAGATCTCGGACGACGTGGACGTGCCGCCCTTGTCGGCGATGGTCGACGAGCGCGACGCGAACGCGACCACGGCCCCGTCCGCGCTGAGGACCGGATCCGTGCTGTGGTGGTCCCAACGCGCCCCGGGGTCGCCGAGCGGATGGGTGCTGACGAGGATGGTGGTGCCGGTCAGTCGGTCGCGGACGAACACGTCGAGGACCGCCAAGGTCTTGCCGGCGACCTCGGCCCAGCTCGTCGTACAGGAGTCGAACGCGACGAAGCGTCCATCCGCCGACAGCGAGGGTCGATAGCTGCCGCAGTTCGCCTGGGTCTCGTCCGAGGAGACGCTGACGCGCTCGGTCTCGTGCAAGACGCGGTCGTGGACGAAGACGTCGTCGACCCCGTTGCTGTCCCCGGGGACGAGCGCGCTCGAGTCGGAGTGGAACGCGACGAACCGCCCGTCCCCGCTGAGCGCGAGCCCGACGCTGCGGGCGCCCGCGGGCGCGCCGGTGCTGGCCACGCTGACCCGGGTCGTGGTCGCCGCCGTGGGATCGCGCAGGTAGATGTCCTGGAGCGTGTCGGTGTCGTCGGCGGCGAGCGCCCCCTCCGACTGGAAGGCGATCACGGCGCCGTCGGTCGTCAGGTAGCGGTGGACACCTTCGGCCATGCCGACGTAGCTGGGCCCGTTCGTCTGCGCGCCCGAGGTGCTCACGCTGACGCGGACGCACCGGCGTGGCGCCGCCGCGTCGGCGGCCGAGGCGTCGACCGCGAGCGCGTCCGGCCCCTCCGCGTCGATCCGGTGTGCGTCGGGTCGCGCCGTCGGCGCGTCGGGGAGGACGGCGGCCGCCTCGTCGCAGGCGGGCAGGATGAGGGCGAGCAGGAGGGCGGGCGCGCGCGGGTGCATGGAGGGATAGAGCGGGCTCGGGCCGGAGGTCGCGCGCCGTTCTTGCCCGCCGGTGAGCGGTCGCCGAGCTACCGGCGCCGGAGTGGGTCGTCGCAGTACATCGTGCCGCCGCGGGTGCACTGCTGCTCGCGCAGGATGATCTGGAGCGGACCGGTTGGGTCGCTGTAGTTCTCCTTCCAGTCGATCAGGTACCGCACCACCATGGCGGCGCCGCGCTCGTGATCGCGGCAGTGGTCCTTGTCGATCGCGTCGAAGGACATGACGAGGTAGTCGCCGTCCTGGATCACCGAGCCGATCTCGTTGATCACGGAGACACAGCCGTAGACGCCCTTGTCCGTGTACATCGCGGTGCTGCCGCTCCGGCGCACGCGGCCGTCGCCATAGAAGACGAACTGGTGGTTGTTGCCGATCCACTCCCCGGTCAGCCAGGCCAGCACGCCGGACTGCGTCACGGGCTGGCGTGGGCGATCGGCGGCGTACGCGCCGCCGGCGGGGTCGGCGTACGTGGGCCGCGGGGCCTCGGACGGGAGGCCTCCCGGCGAGGGTGTGGCCACCGTAGGTCCGGTGTTGCCGCAGGCCTCGATCTCGTCGGAGCACTGGGTGTCGACGCAGTCCGCCTCGGCGCTGGTGCTGCAATCGACCACGCATTGCAGGCCGGCCAGGGCGGCAGCCTGCGAGGTGGCGTCGCCGTAGGCCAGGCAGGCCTGCGCACACGCCTGGTCACCCGCGCAGGTGGCGAAGCACTCGAAGACCTGCGTACAGCCCCAGCTGCCTGCCGCCTGCGCCGGCGGTGGCGCGTTCGGCGCCGGGCCGCCGCCGTAGGGTGCTGGCTGCGGAGCGAGCGGTACACACGCGGCGGCGACACTCACGATGAGCATCTCCCAGACGAACATGGTTCTCATGGGGGGATAGAGCGGGCTCGGCCCGCAGGTCGCGCCCACCGCGAGGGAAATCGCTGCGCGGCCGAGAACCGAAGCACGAGCGATCGCCCTCCGGATACCAGCCGATCGGAGCTGGGCCAGCCGATCGGATCGCGGGAACCCGGGCAGCTACAGGTCGTGCGGCACGGCGGGCCGCCGTTGCGCGATGTGCCACAGCACGCCCGACGGGTCGACCAGGTACGCGATGCGCAAGCCCCAGGGCTGCACTGCAGGTGCCTTCGGCGGGGGCACGCCGAACGTCGCAGGCAGATCGAGCGCACTGATGCGCTGCCACCAGGCATCGAGGTCGTCGACCAGGAGCTGCATCATGAAGTTCTCCGCCCACTCCTTCTGGTAGTGCCGCTGAAGCAGGAACGAACTCGTGCCGATGCGGTAGATCGCCACGCCGTCGGCGTCGAGCTCCCTGGTGAAGCCCAGCGCGTCGTAGAACGACCTGGACGCCGCGAAGTCCTTCGCGGGCAGGAACGGACGAACCGACTCGGCAGCCATCCGAGCACCGTACACCGGTCCTGCGGCTCGAGCGTTGCGCGCGCCGCCTCGCGGCTATTGCCCGGAATTGGAGCGGCGCCGCTTGAGAAGCCTGGCGGCGGCTTGCTTGCGCAGCTTCGCGAGCGTCTTCTGCTCGGGCGTGGGGTTGCTGGGTACGGCGGGTTTGCGCTTGCTCATGGGGCCGCACGGAAACCGATCTCGTGGTCGTCCTCCCTGATCTCGGCGGCGATGTTCGTCGCGTCAGCAGATCAACAGCAGCCGGCTCTGCCCGGGGACGTCGTCGGGGGCGCGGTGGAGGCACGGCGGGACCGGGCTGCCGGGCCACGCGGTCGCGATCCGCCACAGGTTGCCCACCCCGAACGACCACGCCCGCGCACCGGCGAGCGGCGCGAAGTGAAGGTCGTAGCTGTGCTCGCGCAGGTAGTCGTCGAACGCCTCGCCCTCGTCGCCGCCGAACTCGGCGCGCAGCCGCGCCCGGCAGGCGGGGTCGTCGACGCGCGCGCGCGCCTGGTCATGCGGGAGGCCGAGGCTGGGCGCGCCGTGGTAGGTGCACAACCAGGTGTCGAGCTCGTGCGGTGCGCGGTCGACGTGCCACGAGCAGACGTCGGTGCCGATCACCGCGCCGCGGTCGGCGCGGGGATACGCGCGGACCAGGCTGAGCTCGGGCCGGAGCCCCAGGTCATCGAGGGCACGCAGATCGCCCCGGAGGGTCTGGACCGCCGCCTCGCCGCCGGCATCGAGCGCCAACGCAGCCAGCGCAGCTTCGTCGATCCGCACCACCCCGTCATCGTCGGTCGCCAGCCGGGCCTCGAGCGCCGCGACCACCTGCCCGAAGTCGCCGGCCAGGCTGCGTGGCCAGCAGGCGGCGTTGACCCCGGCGCGGAAGCGCACCGCCGCCAGCGCGGCGAAGCTGTCGACGCCGCGGAGGCACGGTTCGGCGGGCAGGCGCCAGCGATCGTGGGTCATCGCGCGGCCCGAGCCTGTCGCGGATCGGCGTGCCAGCGCAAGCCATCGGCGGTCAGCCGGCTCGCCCAAGGACCGCGCGCGCGTATGCTCACCACCGAATGGCCCGGGAGCTCGACTTCGCTGACGTGGTGCTGGCGCCCGAGCATCCTGGCGACCGCCGGCCGGGCGCTGGCCAACGTCGGCGACGCCACCAGCCTGGCGCTTCTGCTCGACATTGACGCTCGGCGACGGGCCGCGGCCATCGCTCACGCCGCCAAGCACCCGTCGTTCAGCCCCGAGCCGTGGGTCAAGGACGCGCCCGTGCCCCGCGCCATCGATCGCATCCGCCATCGGCTCGGGCAGCGTCCGTACGGGAGGTGACCAGCCAGTACGGGTCGTCGAACTAGTCCGCCGGGCCCAGCGCTTGCTCTGCTGAGAGATCGTGCGCTCCTGGCCCGCCTATGTGCTCGTGATCGCGACCGCGGCCACCGCGTCCGCCGGTGAACCCGTCGAAGAGTGGACACCCCCGGCGCGCGACGAGCCGTCATACCAGCTCGCGCTGTCAGGCCGCGCCCTGGCCGCCTTGATGGCGCCGCGCACGGGCTGGAGCGCGGGCCTGTTCGCGTCGGCGGCGGCCAGCGCCGATCGCAACGACGGCCAGCTCGCGACCCTCGCGGTCGGCGGTCAGCTCGCGACCGGCGGGCTGTCGGACAAGTGTCGCTACCTGCGCGCGCGCGGCGCGGTCTACGCCGCGACCGATCGCGACGGCCGTCACCACAGCGCCGACGTCACCACCACCGCGTGCCTGTTCCGCGCGGTCGTGTTCGATCGCGGCGCGCCCGGGCTCACCGTCGAGCATCACCTCGCGTACGCGGTGCAGCCGTCGCTGTCGGCGCGACGCAGCCTGCTGCGCGGCGAGTACACCGCGCACAACTGGCGCATCGACGGCTCGGCGTTCGAGGGCCGCGACAGCAAGCTGCCCTATGGCTCGGCGCTGTTCCCGTTCCACGTCGACGTCGATCGGGTCGGCCAGGGCGCGTTGACCCAGACCAGCTACGGCTTCTCGCTCGAGGGCATGCGCATCACGCCGCCCGAGCACATCATCTTCGGCGCCCCCGCGAACCCCGACGCCGTCGCCCATGTCCCCGCCGACGAACTGGCGGTGCTCGGGCTGTTCGTTCGCGCCGCCGCCAGCGGCGAGGAGGACCTCACGGTCGGCGGCCTCGACTTCGGCCGCGTCGACGGCCTGCGCGTCGGCCACGGGATCTCGATGGACTTCGCGTTCGGACTCGCGGTCGGCGCCGTCGGCGCGCCCGCCGCCGCCCCCACCCCTGACCCCGCGATGGCGCCGCCGCCGCACAGCTCCGACGTGTTCACCCCGCGCGGCGGCGTGGCCGCGGCCCAGCGCCGCGACGCCGTCTCGTGGCGCGCGAGCTACCGGCGGGACCTGTTCCCGACCGTCGACGGCGCGTTCGCGCTCGAGGATCGCCTCGACGCCAGCGTCGAGCTGCACCGCGGGCTGCCGGGCGTGCAGGTCACCGGCTTCGCCGCTCACACCGAGCTGTACCGCCACGACGACCAGCACGGCGACTGGACCGCCGGGGCGTCGGTGGCGCGGCAGTGGGAGCTGGGCGATCACCTCTCGCTCCTGCTGAGCGCCGAGGCGGCGCGCTCGTACTACGCGACGCTCGACGTGGGCTCGGCGACCCGGCCGGAGCCGGCCGCCCGCGCCCTCGCGGTCGTGAGCGGCCACCTCGGCACGCGCTGACTTCCGACCGACCTGATCTCGGCCCCAAATCAGCTGCCACCCGGAGAACGGCAAGCCGGGGCCGCTCGACGGCTGCTCGCTCGGGTGTCGTGCTTGGTCATGGCGAGCACGTCCGATAGGGATCAGGCGGCCAGCGCTCGAGGTAGACGACCGACGTCGGCTCCGCCTCGGGCTGTTTGGGCGTCCAGTCGAAGAACAGGCGATCGATATGCTCGCGCCGGCGGCTAGCGGACGACAGCTGAAAAGGGGGCCGGAACGTCGATTGCACGCAACCGGGCCAGCGCCTGGCCGATAGCGCCGGAAACGGAACACGCGGCAGGCGGCGACCAGCGCCGCCCCTGCGTCACCGCGTTCCCCACGAGGTCCCCATGCTCCTGCTCGTCACCCTGCCCGTGTTCTTGGTCTCGTTCGTGCTCTGCTTGGTCAGCTTCGACCGAGCCCCGCGTGGCCAGGTAGCCACCCTCGGCCTCGTGGCGACGATCTCGCTCGCGCTGCTGGTGGTCGGCGCCGTCGGCGGGGCGCGCTGATGCCCCGCGCTCCACACGACTCGCGTCGCGACCAACGACCAGGGCATACCGGCGGCGCCGCGGCAGGCGTAGAGTCGGGCATGCCCGCCGACGACGCCACCGATGCAGCACCGCCGCCCTCGAAGGAAGAGCTGATCGCTCGCCTCGAGGCGCTCAAGGGCAGGACCGAGGAGCTGCTCGAACGCTCGCGCGCCCACGCCCGCCCCTCGCCGGTCGCGATCGCGCTGCGCGTCTCCCTGCTGTTCGGGCCCCCGATCCTCGTCGCGATCGGCGTGTACCTGGCGACGCGCTCGGTGCTGTTCGCGATCCTCGCGCTGGTCGGCGCGCTGATCGCGGCGATCGCGATCGCGCTCAAGCTATCGCCGACGCCGGCGCACCTGCAGCCCGGGACGCGATCCTGGGAGGCGCAGATGACGTTGCCGGCGCTGCGGGCGGTGATCAATTCGCGCCTCGCCGAGCGCCGCGGGGTCACCGATCCCACGACGCGCGGCCGGCTCGACCGCGAGATCGCCTTCCTCTCGGCTCAGCGCGACGAGCTCGAGCGCGTCGCCGCGTCCAACGACAGCTCGCCTGGCGCGGGCTACGTGGGCTTCAAGCCGTACGACGGAGCCTGAGCCCGTCCTCCGGGTGGCAGCGGAGGCAGCAGAGCCTTCCATCGGGTGTCGGCCCACAGGCCCGTGTCGCGCTAGTGCCCCGAGCGCGTGGAGGACGACCACGAGATCGGTTAGGGTGCGGCCCCATGAGCAAACGCAAGCCCGCCGTATCCAACGCCCCCACGCCCGAGCAGAAGGCCCTCGCGAAGCTGCGCAAGCAAGCCGCCGCCAGGCTCCTCAAGCGGCGCCGCTCGAAGTCCGGGCAGTAGCCGCGAGGCGGCGCGCCCGACGCTCGACCAGCGCTGGCTCGCCGCCGTCGAGCGCGGACACCCACTACCGGGCGCGCGCCGAAGCGACGACCGGCGCTGCGCTCCGCCACCGCGCGACGATCTGCAGCTCGCGCTCGGTGGGCGCGCGGTTGGAGCGGCCGCGGACCTGGACGACGTCGCCGCGTGCGTCGAGCTCGATGGTGAGGGTGCGCTCGTCGTCGTGCGCCACCGAGTAGATCTGGGACAACCCCTGGACGCACCGGTACGCGTAGCCGAACACGCAGTGCAGCAGCGCCTGCGACTCCTCGGCCAGCGCGTCCCCGCTGCACAGCTCCCGGACCAGCCAGCGACCATCGACGTCCTCGTGCGCCCAGTCGTCGCGATGGCGGGCCCACGCGATCGCCGCGCCGTTGGCCCAGCCCCGGCCAGCGGTGACCCGCTGATGGTACGAGCGCGCGTCAGCCAGGACGCTGGCCGCAGTCCGGCCGCGCCAGCGAAAGGGCACGCCACCCGGGCGCATGCCCTCGATGTGGCAGTGCATCGCCCAGTCGAGCACGGCGATGGTGTCGGCGTCGGTCAACGCCTCGCCGTGGCGCTGGAGCCAGGCCACGGTCTCGTCCCAGAACCGCCGCTGGGCTGCCCGGCTCGCTGGCGCAAGCGGCGCCCGGTCGTCGCCGAAGGGGTCGTGCAGCGCGCCCTCGCCATCGTCGGTCGGATCGAGGAAATAGGCGGGGTGCGTGCCGAGGCGGCGCACGACCGGCTCGCCGACGCGCAGGCGCCGCAGCTCGGCCCACATCACCGCTTCGACCGGGCCGAGCTCGACCGGCGCCTGCGCCAGCCAGCCGGTGAGCGCGCGTGCGACCCGCCAGCCGAACACCCGCGCCGCGTCGTGCAGGCTGCCGCCCTGCCCGAGGACCACCAGCCACACGGCCCACTTGAACGGGGGTGGCGAGGTCCCTCGCCACGGCGCGTACAGCGGGACCGGCACAGGGTAGCGCACCAAGAGGTGCTTCATGACCGCCAGCCCGACGTCCTCGCCATCGGCGTCGGCGGGCGGGGCCCAGCCATCGAGCGAGCGGATCCAGAACGGCGCCAGGGCCAGCAGCATCGCCACCGCCCCTGGCCGCGCCGCGCACCACGCTGCGAGCGCCGGCGTGTCACGCGCGGCCAGCCGGAGCCCCGAACGCGCCGCCTGGCCGCAGGCGCTGGCGTCCAACGTGACGTCGAGACCGTCGATCACGACCGCCCGCAGGTGGACCAGCATCACGCTGGCCAGGTCCCCCGCGATCGGTGATGGCGCGCTGGCGGCCACGGGCGCGCGGCCATGCCGCAGGCGCGCGAAGCCCGGACGCTCGAAGCCTGCCAGGCTGGCCGCCGCGCTGTGCAGGATGAAGTCGGCGGGCGACAGGATGTACGCGCACTGATCGCAGTCGCACGTCCACGCCGCCGGCTCCTCCGCCGGTCGCCGCGCCTCGTCGAATTCTCGCGCCGCGAGGTCGTCGTGACGTCGCAGGTACCGCCGCCCCGGCTCGTCGAGCCCGAGGCGTCGATGCTGGTTGACGACCCGGTCCATGCCACTCGGTATCTCGCACCCACCAGCCGGTCAAGCTCGATTCATCGACCTCCACGCGCGAGCGCGATCGCGGCGGCGTGACGGCTCCTCGAACCGGCGCCCAGCTTCCAGGTGGCCGACGCTCAGCAGCCGCAGCCGTCGTACTCGATCGTCTCGTACACCACCTCGGGCTCGGGCACGCGCGCGAGCTCCGGCACGCCGTCGCGGTCGACGTCGAAGGCCAGGTCGTAGCCGCCGGGCTGATCGTCGGTGTCGATGATCAGGCGCAGGTCGCCGTCGGGCTGGCGCAGCCAGACCGCGAACATCGAGGCGTAGAAGTCGCCGCACGAGCCGGGTCGCTCGAGCGCGGCGGTCACGTAGGCCCGCCCGTCGAGCGTGAACTCGGTGACCAGCGGCTCCGCCTCCTCGCTCCAGTCAGGACGCGCGGGGTCGTAGTCGTACGGGGCGGCGCGATACGCGTCCTGTGCGGCGGCGAAGCGCGGCAGCGCGCGCAGCCGCGCGATCGCGTCGACGGCGACCGGGCTTTCGAGCTCGGCGACCACCGGCGCGGTCGCGGCCCGGTCGTCGACCGGCTCGCCGGCAACGAGCGGATCGTTGCACGCGCTCGCCAGCTCGGCGACCACGGTCACCGCGCCGCGCTCCTCGGCGACCCGCCAGAGCGCGGCCTTGCTCCGCCGGCCGAGCTCGGGGTCGGGCACGAACTCCGCGACCTCGACCAGGCGGGTCACGGTCGCGGTGCAGCGCGCGCCGCTCTGCTCGAACAGCGTGACGACCTGGCCGATCATCGCCGCCTCGTCCGGCTCGGCGCGGTGACCGCGGCGCAGCATGACCACCCCGTCGTCACTGGCGAGCTGCTCGATGCGACCTTGCGCGGTGCTGCCGCCGCTGCCGATCACCACGCCGAGCTGTCCCGAGGCCCAGGTCAGCGCGGTGAGCGACGGCGCGTCAGGCAGCTCCTGCGCCACGACTGCCACCGGCGGCGCGGCGCCATCGGTGCCGGCGTCCACGGTCGCCTCGCCGGCGTCGGGGCCGAGCGCCTCGACGTCGTCACAGGCGGAGGAAGCGAGCAAGAGCAGGGTCGCGGCGAGGAAGCGGTTGCGCATCGGCGCCCCGGTATTGCAGCTTCGTTGCCAACTCTATCCACGCGAATGCGTTGACCTCCCACGCGGTCGTGGACGGCCAGACACGCGCCCCGTGTCCGCGGGCGCCCTGCACCAGCGCGCCACCGGCGCTCAGGCGGCGGACGCGACCGCCGTGGTCGCGACCTTGCCCCAGCGCGTCGGGCCGGCGCGCCGCTCGACCTCGGCCTTCAGCTCGGGCGACAGGCCGACCGCGAACGCGACCTCGGCCACCAGGAACAGCGGCCCGTCGAGTAGCCCGCGGAGATCGTCGAGGAACGCCGGCTTCCGACCCTCGAACGCGTGGCCCAGGAACTGGATCGCCCAGCCGCCGATCAGCAGGCCCGCGGTGGCGCCGGCCCACGCCGGCAGGGGCAACATCCCGATCCCGGTCCCGAGCGCGCAGGTCGCTCCCAGCACGGCGGCCATCGCCGCGCCGTAGGTCGGATCGATCGCGCGGTAGTAGCGCGCCGCCAGCGCGGTCGCGCCGGCGGCCGCGTTCACCGGCCCCACGCCGATCCTCGCCAGCGCGGCCTGCGTGCCGACGAGGATCATCGGGATGCCGACGAAGTGCGTCGCGATGTTCCGCCGGTCACGGTGGTACTCCGCATACGACGCGAGCCGATCGATCAGGGATGCCATGGTCCGAGCTTACTGCGGCTCGCGTCGCCGCGAGCCCGCCGACGGCGAGATCGCCGGCCACCGCCGCCACCCCGACATCGGCGCGCCGTTCAGCGGAACACCGGCAGCGGCAGCGGCTGCGGCGCCCGCACCCAGCAGTACGTGGTCGGGCGCGTGATGCGGCAGTGCGCCCCGACCGGCTGCCACGTGCAGGCGGCGCTCGGCGAGGCGGTGCTGCACTCGGAGCGATCCGAGCTGGAGCAGGTGGTGGCGCGGCCGACCAACGACTCGAAGTACGGGGTGCCGGGCGCGGCGTTGCAGTGGTAGTCGCGGTACCCGACCGCCATGAACAGCCAGCCGCGGCCGTCGTTCAGGCATACCCAGTCCCAGTAGGTGATGGCGCCGTCGCCGCACTGCGGGGCCAGCGCCGCGGGGTCGTCGGACAGCGGCGTCGTGGCGGTGATCGCGGACGGGTCGGCGAGCGACGCCTCCGGCGCGACGAGCTCGGTCGGGGCGGTGGCCTCGGACGCCTCGACGCAGGCGGCCAGGGTGAACGTGGACAGCGTCGCGAGGAGGAGTTGCTTCATGCGCGGGGGCTTGTGCAGGGGACGTGCCGCGCGCGAGTGCGCCACGCGCCGCGCCGGCGCCGTCGACGGCTGCGCGCTGGTCAGGTCGTCGTGACGATCCGTCCGGTCACCGCGCAGCGATGCCGCGCAGCGCGACCCGACGGTGGGGGTTTAAGCCGCCGGCCAGCCCGTGCGCGCGGCTGATCCGCGTTGCGATCGCCGTCATCTGCTCGGCGGCGTGGACGCTGAGCCCGACCAGGCCATCGATGCCGGCTGCCACCCGATAGGTGCGCTGCAGCTGCCGAGTCGCCACCCGACAGGCGAGGCCGTGCGATGATGCCCTCGCGCCCGAACCTCCACGAGGCCCCCATGACCGACGCCGCCCCCGCGCGCCTGCTCCGCGACCTACCTGCCGAGGCGCGGGCCCTGTACCAGCGCGCCGCCGCCGCCAAGGGCGACGCCGAGCGCAGCGACCTGCTCGAGCAGCTGGTGACCTCCGTCGGCTACCGCACCGAGCACGGTCCCGACGACACCCGGCCGCTGTTCCCCGACGGCGCCACGCTCACGCCCGCCCAGCGGGCCGCGCTCCGGCTGGCGCGGACGCTCGAGCCCGAGACCGGCTGGGCCCTGGGACCGACCGGCGCCGCGCTCGGTCGCTACGTCGGCGTCGATCCGCCGGGCGAGCTGGAGCGCCCCGCCGCGGGTGGCCGCGAGCCGCTGTGGCGGACCCTGGCGCTCGCGCTGCGCACGCGCGAGCGGGCGGCGCTGACGCGCGGGGTGGCGATCCTCAACCGGCTCCCGATCGCACGGCGGTTGGCCGCCTGCGTCGAGCTGCTCGACGACGAGCCCTACGGCATCGAGGGCGCCGCGCTGGTCGAG
Source organism: Myxococcales bacterium (assembly GCA_016707895.1). Taxonomy (GTDB): domain Bacteria; phylum Myxococcota_A; class Polyangia; order Haliangiales; family Haliangiaceae; genus UBA2376. Next base: position 633,400 of record JADJGV010000001.1, read on the forward strand.
CACCCGCAGCTCACGCTGACGCGCGAGCTGCGCGCCGAGGGCCGCGCGTGGGCGCCTACCGCCGCCGACGCGCTGGTGGCGGCGGCGCGTCGACCGCCGTTGCCGCGTCTGCTGGTCTTCCTCGCCCTCGCGCGCGCGGGCGTCGCCATCGAGCCGCGCTGGGAGATCCTGCTCCCGGTGGCGAGCACCGGCACCACCGCGGGCATGCGGGTGTTCGCCGAGTGCGTCGCGGCCATCGCTCCCGACCGCCGGGTCGCGGCCGTGGTCGCCGCATGCGCTGCGTCGCCCCACCAGGTCAAGGGCCCGGCCGCGCTGCTCGCGCGCTACCCATCGCTCGAGCTGCTCGACGTGCTGTCCGCGACCAGCGACCGGGCGCTGCTGCTCGCGGCGTGCCCGAAGCTGGTGGCCGCGCACCCCGAGCTCACGGGCGGGGCGGCGAAGGCGCGCAAGCCCGACGCGACCGCACCGACGCTCACGTGTACCCGCGTCACCCGGCCCGGCGCCGCCGCCGACCTGAGCCCGCCGCGCGCCCGTCAGCTGGTCGAGTGCGGTCGCCGCTACGACGGCAAGCGTCGCGACGCCGCCACCCGGCTCGGCCCGGGCGACGCCGACTCCACCGGCAGCTTCCGCGGCTTCGTCGAGCTGTGGGAGCTCGCCGACGCCGACGGCGTCGTGCGCTACGACGCCTGGCGCTGCATGACCGACAGCGGCACGGTCTTCCGCGCCGGGACCACCAAGGTGGTCGCCACCATCGAGCAGTTCGGAGCCGAGGCCGACGACGCCGCGCTGGTCGCCGCGCTCGACGCCGCGCTGCGCCGGCCGAAGGCCGCCGGCAAGCGCGGGCCCGCCACGCGCAAGCAGGCGGCGACCAGCACGGCCGCGGCGAAGCGGGCCCCGCGCAAGAAGCCCACGAGCACGAAGCCCGCCGCGACGAAGCCCGCGGGCAAGAAGCCCGACGCCAGGAAGGCCGCACGGCGGTAGCCCACGCTCCGATCGGGCGCTGGAGGCCCCTGGGTGTCTGGTACCATCACGAGACATCGTTGCTCTGGCGGGAGGACGCGACCATGGGCTCGGGCCAGCACACACATGAGCAGCAGGTCGACGACCACCGCCAGGTCGGTGGCGAGGCGTCCACCCCCGATCACGCCGCCGGCGTGGGACTGGCGCAGGTCCACGAGCTGATCGCGCGCGGGCAGCCGTCGCCGCGCGAGGTGGCGGCGATCGTCGAGGCGCACCCGACCGAGCAAGCGGCCATCATGGAGCTGCTGCATCGCGCGCTCGGCAATCACTTCGTGGCGGAGGTGGTCCACGCCTTCGCCACGACCGAGGTCCTGGCCGAGCCGGTGGCGGCGCCGCCCGCCAGCGTCGACGCGGCGGGGCCGCTCGGACCCGCCAGCGACGTCGATCCGGCGCAGGTGGCAGCGGACGAGGTCGGGCGCGGCGCCGACGACGAGAACCAGATCACCAACGAGGTCTTCTGGCAGCGCCACCCGTCGTTGCGCGGGATCAAGCTGCAGGCGGGCACGCCGGCCGCTGACGAGTGGCTGCGCATGCGCGACCTGCACGTGCGCCCGCTGCTCGCGCGCAAGCCGGCGCTGGCGCATGCCGCGGAGCGGCCGGTCAAGGCCGCGGTGGCGGAGGTGCCCGTCGCCGCGCCGGCGAGCCTGGAGGCGCTCGAGCCTCCGACGCTCGAGCGCGGCCAGCCCGGTCCCGAGCTGGTGAAGACGGTCGTCGAGCACGTCGACGCGCAGGCGCAGCCCGCGCCACAGACGCAGCAGATGGTGCCCGTCCCCGAGGCGGAGGTCGTGGCAGAGACGGCGAAGGCGCAGTCGACCGATCCGGCGATCGCGGCGCTACTGGCCTGGCATCCCAGCGGCCTCGGCGGCGACCAGGGCCAGGCCGCCTGGCTCCTCGCCGCGATCGAGACCAAGCTGATCGGCGCGTTCTCGGAGACGAAGGCGCAGCTCAAGCGCCTCGCCGAGGGCCACGACACGGTCATCTCGCAGGAGGACGATCCCGACAAGGTCAGGAGCCCCGCCAAGAACGTCAAGCGCATCGGCGATGCCAAGAAAGACGGGCAAGGGCTGTACGCGATCGCCATGGCCGACACACCCATCCTCGGCGTGCTGTGCACGCTGGCCGCCTCGCGGATCCAGCAATGGATCGACGAGGGGGCGCCGAAGGTGAAGATGCTGTTCCAGCTGGGCACGATGGCGCGCGGAGACATGGGCTTCAAGTTCCAGAGTCGCCATGCGCAGGGCTCGGCCATCGACCTCAACTTCGGCGACGCGAAGGACAACAAGAAGGCGTTCGCCAGCGAGCAGGACGTGATCGAGCTGCTCGACGGGCTCGAGCCGGGGCAGATCGGCTCGGTGTTCCCGGACAACGACAATCACGTCCATCTCGCGGTGAACAACGGGAAGTACGAGATCGGCCTGCCGTTCCAGGGGCCGTTCTTCCCCAAGGAGAAGAGCCTCGCGGCCGCCAAGGCCGCCGCCGAGAAGAAGCACCCGACCCCCTCGGTCGGCGACACCATCGAGGCGACCGGCATGGACGTCTACACGTCCGCCCTGAACAACAAGAGCGTCGCCAAGTACGGCGAGTGGAAGGGCAAGACCAAGTGGTGGTGGGGGCCGACCCAGGCCGGCAGCGGCGGCGGCGCGCGCGACACGCTCAAGAGCGAGGCGCTCAAGAGCCTGCTCGACAAGCTCGGCGCCGGCGGCGACGGCCCCGTGCCAACCGCGCGGGCGGAGGACGGCCACGCCGAGCACGTCGAGGAACCGCACCCGGTCGCGCCGGCCGTGCCGGACCGCCACCCGGGACCATGGCGCTCGGAGCGGCCAGCCGCCGCGATGGGCGTCGACGTGCATCTGGGCGAGACGGCCGAACACGCCCTGCACGACGAGCACGATCCCGAGAAGTGCCAGGGCGACTGCGGTCACGACCACGGCTGACCAGCGGGGTCGCCCCGACCGCTGGGGTCGCAGCGCTGCGACCCGGAGAAGGCACACGCCATGCAACCCCCGCGTCCATGACCGGGATCGACGCGCGGACGCGCAACGCCTGCGCCGTCGCCATGTGCTGTTGCGCGTTCGCGACGGCCGGGCGTGCTCAGCCGTCTCCTCCGTCGCGCGTCGAGACGCTGACCCGCACTGCCCGCAGCGTCGCGCGCCACGGTCAATGCGCCGCGCTGCCGGCGCTGGCCGCCGCGGTGCGCGATCTCGATCCCGCCTACTACGCCACGACGTTCGCGGTCGATCCGATCATCAACGGCTGCCAGCAAGGGGTCGACACGACACCGCCGCCACCATCGCCGCCGGTCGCGATGCCCCAAGGCGCGCAGCTCGCGGCGGACGCGACCGAGGAGCCGCCCCCGCCGCAGACGCCGGTCCGACGCTGTCGATTGTTGAAGGGCTACTTCGAGCCGTCGGTGTGGACGGGGCAGGCCGAGACGTTCATGGTTCGCCACGCGGTCGGCGCGGGGCTGGCGCTGACCTGCGACGGCGCGCAGCGCCGGCTCGTGTTCAAGCTCGGCGCCCACGGTGACCTCGGGACCGGCGGTGCATTCGCCGGGCTCTCCGCCGACTTCGAGCTCCCGGTGTCGACGGCGCTCACGGTCGGCGTGGGGGCGACGCGTGGGTGGGGAACCAACCCCCGGAGCGGACTCGGCCTGCGCCTCCACACGCGCCACGTGTGGCTCGGGGTCGACTGGTACTTTCCCGATGCCGCGACCGACCGCGACGGTCCGATGGTGGGCATCGGGCTCGGGGGCGCGGCAGCCACGCAGTTCGCCCTGGTGGAGACGTATGGGTTGCGCGCGCTCTACTACTTCTTCGCGTTGCTGAGCCTGGGCCGGGCGTCGTAAGTCCCCCGATCGAGGGCCGCCAATCGAGGGTCGCAACCGGCCGCCCCAGCCACCCGGCCAGCAGGGACGCGAGGCGCCCCAACGGGCGAGCGACGGGTCTTCGCGGAGGCCTCCGGCGCGGGCGCAGACGCTCTGCTACGTTCCTGTCGCGATGAACGAGGCGTCGGACTTCTTCCAGCGGGGCACGCCCCCACACGCGCGGTCACGATCGGGCCTCTGGGGCCTCGTCGGCGAGGCGTTCCCCGTTCGGTCGCGAGACGAACGCCTGTCCTTGGATGTCGTCGACTACGAACTCAGGCCCCTTGCCTCAGAGAGTGAGCTGCTCCGGGACAAGGCACTTCTCGCGCTCACGTGGCGCCTCACTGTCCAGAACGACACCGAGATCGAAGCGGTTCGCGAGCAGGCTGTTGGCGTTGCGATCGTGTCCTCGGAAAAGCCGCACGCAGACCGAGCGGTCTTGACGAACACGTTCCCTGCGCTCCTTGCGCGGCTGGCCTCTCACGCAGAACAGCAGCTCGATTTGCACGGCTGGGACCAAGCGGCGTGGCCCGCGGACTACCTTGGGGGCAGCGACGCCCGGCTGCCACACGTGTACTGACGAACGTCGCCGGGTGCGCGTCGCGGCCACGCACAGCCTGCATCCGGCGGCGACGGGCACGCACACCGTGCGCCTCGCCGGCGGTGGTTCGCCTCGATCTCGACGGTCCACAGCTTGCACGCTGAGGCGCCGAGAGGATCCCCATGCGCGTACATCTAGCGGTGCTGGTGGGTAGCGTTCTCGTGGGCGGCTGCGGGAGCGAGGCCGTGGTCGACAGCTCCTTCCGTGAGGCGGCGATGGAGACGACGCCGGTGGTGGCCGCCACCGCGGCCAAGCCGACCGGGCTCGGCGGCACGCCCGCGCCCGCCGCCGAACCTCCGGGTGTCCTGAAGGCGATCTACTCGCTGCTTCGCAGCTACGACCCGGCGGTCGACGTCGGCGTCGACATGACGAACCTGTACCGAGTGCTCGAGATCGCCGACCTGGCACGCGAGGCCACGCGCGACTGCGTCGTCAGCGCGCCGCGCTCGATCGCACCGCCGTTTCCGCTCGGGGTCGACGACACGTACACCTGCGCCATCAACAACCGCCAGGGCGAGCCGGCGAACGGCGCCGGCGTCGCGACCCGTGACGACGGGACCTCCCACCACGCGCTGCTCGCGTACCGATGGATCGAGGCCGAGAGCACCTCGCTCGGCGTGGTCCAGGGCCACTACGACGACGTCGCGGGTGATGTGGCGATCGAGATGGCCACCGTCGTGCGCTACCCCGTGGCCACGCCCGGCAGAGGGCTGGGCTTCGGGCTCCGGACCTCGATCGTCGGCAACCAGCTCAGCCATGACTTCACGTTGCGCGCGCTGGTGCGCGACGTCGAGGAGACCACCGGCCAGGACACGGTCTCGATCGTCGGTGTCGGCAACTCGCAGACACCCGGGACCTCGTTCCTGCTCCGGGTCACCGCGACCGGAGCGAACGTCGTGCCCGGCCGGTACTTCTGCGTCAGCGCCGGCGCGGATGTGACCGCGGTGGCGGCGATGGATCCGGCCGGCACCGCGGACCCAGATCCGGCGTGCGCCGGGCTCCGCGCCGCGGTCGATGCGCTCACGTCCTTCGTCCGCGACGACGCCCCCAACGAGCTCACCGACTTTGTTGGTAGCGACGCCTACCTGCCGTTGTGAGCCCCTCGACGCACCGGTCGCAACGGTCGCAACCACTCGATGCACCCCTATCGGTGAACCCCTACACCGATCGGCTGCCATCCGACGATCGACCCAGTCGCCCCGCCGCCGCATCGATGCGACCGGCCCCGACGCCGCTCTCGACGCCGATCTGGCGATCGCGCTGGCCGCCTCGCCGGATTCGGTGGCGCCCGGCGCGACGCTCACGGGAATATCGGGCCCCGTGCCCGTCGCCCTCACCATGTCGAACCGTCGCTTCACGCTGTCCCACCCCCTGGCCGCGCTGGCGCTCGCGCTCCTGGCCGCGATCGGCTGCGGCAAGTCTTCGCCGTCGGGCGCTGGCAAGCAGGCCGGCACCGGCGCGCCCGGCACCGGCGCACCGACGACCGCCACGCCGCCGGCCGCGGACCCGGCGCGCGCCGAGGGCGCCAAGCTCGAGGCCGCCATCGAGTGCCTCAACAACAACTCGGGCCGGGTGTTCGAGGTCCGCGACGGCTACCTGGGCGACGTCGACCCGGCGACCGGCGTGCCGCTGCCCAACCGCCCGATGAACCTGATGGGCCTGGGCACGTCTGAGCCGTGCGAGCGCAAGGTCAAGGCCGCCGCTGCGCTGACGCCCGCGGTCCCCGAGCTCGACAAGGCCAGCGCCGACTACGTGGCCGCGCTGGTCGTGTTCCGCGCCGCCTGGGACGAGCTCGACGCCTATTACAAGAAGGGCGAGCACAAGGACGACCAGGGCGCCAAGGCCAAGCTCTTGCACCCCAAGGTGATGGCCGCCGTCGACGCGTTCGCCGGCGCCCACGACACGCTGCAGGCGATGGTCAAGCAGCGCAACCGGCTGCGGCACCAGGCGGCGCTGGCGGAGACCGAGCAGCGCGACGGCCGGACGCTCGAGGTCATCCTGGGCACGCTGATGCTCGAGGCCAGCTCGCTGCTCGATCTGGTCGACGCGCGCCAGCCCGACGCCCAGCAGGTGGCCGCGCAGCTCGCGGCCTACGGCAAGCTGGTCGACGAGGCCGACGCCTACGCCGCCGCCCACGCCGACGAGGCCGCCAAGTGGGGCTCGCTGACCAACGTCCGCAACTACAGCAAGTCGTTCCTGGCCGCCAGCAAGGTCATCGACCGCAAGCTGGCCGAGCCGACGCCGGCGACGCCGTCCGAGCACGAGGACGCGGTGAAGCAGTACAACTACCTGGTCGACAACTACAACCGCCACTGAGGCGCCACCGACGCGCGCCGATCGGAGACGCGGGCCGCGAGTCACCCGACGATGCCGATGCCGGAGGTATAGTCGCAGGGTGTTCGTCCCCGACGACGCCCCGCCGTTCGCGCTCTACTGCGCCCCCTACGGCGGACTCGGGCTGCGCGCCCGCAGCTTCCGGGCGGCGCGGGCGCGGATCGACGGGCTGCTCGCCGGTGCGGCCGAGGTCGTGCAGACGACCGCCGAGCTGTCGGTCTTCGAGCCCGCCGGCCGCGCGCTGGTCGAAGATCTGCTGGGCCGCCCAATCGAGCGCGACACCGCCTACGCCGGCAGCGGTCGCGCCACGCTCGACACCACCGGCGCCGTGCGCCGGGCCGACCACGCCCACGACGCGCTGGCGGCCGAGGCGTGGCAGCGGTTCGGCGCTCCGCACACCAGCGGCGCCCGCCAGCACCGCGGCGTGTTCCACGTCGAGTGGCGGTGGCTCGTCGAGGACGCCGCCGCGGCCGCCGCCGCGCTCGACGCCTGGTCGCCGTTCGTCGAGGCCCACGACCGGGAGATGCTCGACGACTTCGCGACGCGCGTCGGCGTGCGCGCCATCTGGGCGGCGCGGCTGCGGGTCGCCAGCGGCCTCGTCGCCGCGCCGTTTCCGCCGTCGTCGATCCACGCCCACCTGCGCGGCAAGCACGCCTCGGCGTTCCTCGACCTGGTGTTGCCGCACGTCGCGGCGACGCCCGCCTTCGACGCCGACTACGCCGCGGTGAACCAGGCCCTCGGCATCACCGTGCCGCGCGGCGGCTACAAGCTCAACGCGCCCAAGAAGCGCGGCACCGGCCGCGTCTACAAGCGGCTGCCGCCGGGGTGAGCCTCTATCGCGGCGCGGGGATCGCCAGCCGGGCCGTGACCGACCGCGCGCGGTGATGGTGCGCGCTCCCATCCACCGGATCGCCGCACCCGCGCAGGCGTCGGGCTGGGTGCCTTCAGCCGGCCCCAGGTTCCCGATGGCGCGAACCCTCCAGCCGCCGGCTGGCTCTCACCGTCCATGGCGCGAACCACGACCCCAGCCAAGCCGTACACCGAACTGACGAGCCGCGCGGCGGTGGAGCGCTTGATGAGCCCCGGCGGCGGGACCGGCGTGATCGACTTCTGGGCGCCGTGGTGCGCCCCCTGCCGCGCCCTCGCCCCGCACTTCGAAGCGGTCGCCGCGCAGCACACCGGGGACGAGCCCGCGGTGCGCTTCTACAAGGTCAACACCGAGGCGCAACCGGAGCTGGCGGCCGCGTTCAACATCCGCTCCATCCCGACGATGGTGCTGGTGCACGACGGCGAGGTGCTCGACGTCGTCGTCGGCGCCCTCGACGCGCGTCGACTGTCCGCGAAGGTGGACTGGTTGCTGTCGCGGGCGCGCGGCGAGGGCTTCTGGGCCCGCCTGGTCGGGCGCAAGCCAGCCGCGGGCGCGCCGGCGGGCGCCGAGGTCGAGAAGTCGCGACCGGCCTGATCGGCGAAGCGGCATCGTCAGTCCTTGAACACCACCCGTGGCTGACGAGCCACCCGCGTCCCGCCCCGACTCTCGCTGGCTCAGCTCACGCGCAGCTGGCGCGGTGCAGCCGCGCGAGCGCCGCGAGCGCGATGCTGCCTGCAGCCTCGGCGGCCTTCGCCAGATGGTCGAGGACGACGTCGATGTCGTTGGAGTAGAAGTCACTCCAGCCAGCCCGGAAGAACGCGTCGTAGGCCTGCGACGGACGACCGCCACGGAGGTGCGCGCGGCCGACGGCCATCCACCGCCTGCGAAGCGCGACCGGGCCGTGGGCCTGGCTCCGGGCGCCGAGCTTCTTCAGCCGTGTCGCCAGATCCCAGTCCGCGGTGAAGGCGCGCGTGGACGCGAACCCATCGAGGCTGCGACGGTAGGCGGCGATCGCCCCCGCCACATCACCTCGCTTCTCGGCGATACGACCGATGACCGCGCCGGGCCACGCGAGTTCGGCGCGCCGCACAGCGCGGGCCATCTTCCCGGCGAGCGTCCAGTCCTGCGAGAACAGCTTCGACGCGGGGCGACCGACCGCCTTCACCGTCCGAGCGCGGAGGTCGGCGTCGAGCACGTCGGAGTCTTCGAGCCCCAACGCCAACGTCGTCCACGGCACACCCAGGGTCTCGGCCAGCGGCGCTCCGCCATGACGCATGCACCACGCCAGCAGGCCAGAGCGTAGCGCGCGCTCCGCGGCGCGCCGCTTCGCGTCCTGGGGAGCGGCGAATCCACGCACGAGGTCCGACGGGTGCCACCGAGCCCCTTCGTGATGCCACTCGACGACCTCGCGCGCCCGGCCGTGCGGACCGAAGCGGAGCAGCAGCGCGTCGCCCATGCCGTCCTCGAGGATCGGCAGGCTGTCCGGCAGCATCGCCCCGCCCCAGATGCCTTCGCCCGTAGGCACGTGCACCTGATAGGCGCCGGCGTGCCGCAGCTTCGCGATGGTCGGGGGCAAGGTGACGGGAAGCACGGCCACCGATCACAGCACAACCAACGTCGCGCCGCACGGTGGAGCTTGCCGCGCCCCGCGCGAGCGTGACGGCCTAGGCGCCCGGCGCGCACGCCCGGGCGACCACCTCGGCTTCAAGCAGTTGGTCGCCGGCGATCCCCGCCAGGGGCCCACGCCACGGGCTGCGAGCGCGCACGAAGTCGCTGACCTCGGACGGGGGCTCGCGGTACGTCATGCGCTGGTACCCATCGCCGGGAACAGCGAACTTGCGCAGCAGCGCCTCCGCCGCGGCGTAGGGACAAACGCACAGGTCTGGGACGCGGCGCAGGAACTTGCGCGGCGCGAGCTGCTCGCGCCACAGCATCAGCTGGTCCGTCGGCGGCAACGCCACCGGGATCGCGTCAGTCCACACCGCGCCGGTCTGGACGCGCCCCTCCAGCTCGAAGAAGCTGATCTTCGGCACGAACACGTCCTCGCCGAGCCGGGCCTGCAGGTCCTTGCGCGCGAGGTTCCAGCGCCACGCGCGCTCGAGCGTCGCGGCCGGGACCGTGGGCACCACCGACGCACCACCGCCCTTGCTCAGGTACACCCGCAGCGCGTAGTCGTTGCCGGCTTGCCAGCCCCGCAAGAAGCCCGCGGTGTCGTACGGCCCTTCCCCCAGCCCGTCGACCTGCGGGTCCTCTACCTCGAGCCCAAACTGCTGCACCAGGACCTCGAGCTCCGCGGCGGCCTCGAGCGCAAAGCCACGATGGCGCGCGTAGTTGAGGTTGAACGCCAGGCTCGGCGCCTCGCCATCGCCCGTCGCCGACGGCAGGTCGAAGATGAAGTAGACCTCGGTGTCCGGGTTCTCGTAGATCGCCTGCGCCGACGCGATCGTGTAGCCAGCGCGGCTCGCGAACCACGCCGTCAGCTGCGATGCCGACGGCATCGGCCGACCGGCCGGCGGGCGGAAGCAGAGGTCGTAGCTCATCGGGTCGCGACACTACCAGCGGGCAAGGCTCCCGTTCGCGGCGCTGCGCGTCGGGCCAGGCGCCGTCCCCACCCGGCGCACCGCGGCTCGAGCGGGGCCATTGCGCCCGGTCCTTCGGTGTGCCATACACTGAACCCGATGGTTCAGTATGCGCAGGCGCTCGACGCCTCGTTCGCCGCGCTCGCGGACGCCACCCGCCGTGGCGTGCTGGAGCGGCTCGGACGGTCGGACGCGTCGATCACGGACCTCGCCGAGACGTTCGGCATGACGCTCACGGGCATGAAGAAGCACGTGAGCGTCCTCGAGCAGACGGGCCTCGTCACCACCGAGAAGATCGGGCGGGTGCGGACCTGCAAGCTCGGGCCGCGCCGCCTCGAGGAAGCGGCGGCGTGGATCGAGCGCTTCCGCGAGCTGTGGGACGCGCGCTTCGACGAGCTGGACCTGGTGGTCGAGGAACTGAAGAAACGGAGCAAGCCCCGATGAAGAACCGCACGCTGGTGGAACAGATCTCCGAGCGCGAGCTCGTCCTGACGCGAACCTTCGACGGCCCCGCGCACCTCGTCTTCGAGGCGTGGACCACCCGCGATCTGTTCGTGCGCTGGTGGGTCCCCAAGGCCTTCGCCCCGCTGCTGGTCTCCTGCGACCTCGACGTGCGCGTCGGCGGGACCTACCGGCTGGTGTTCCGCCACGGCGACGACGAGCCGATGGCCTTCCACGGCCGCTACACCGAGGTGGTGCCGGCGTCGCGCCTGGTCTGGACCAACGAGGAAGGCGCCGGCGGCACCCAGATCACCACGGTGACCTTCGAGGAGAAGGACGGCAAGACCCTGGTGGTCGTCCACGAGCTCTACCCCTCCAAGGAGGCGTTCGAGGGCGGCCGCGGGGCGGAGGACGGGATGGTCGAGGCGTTCGATCAGCTCGACGACCTGCTGGCCGCCGCGGCCTGACGCTCGGACCGAGCGCGCACATCGCGCGATCCACCGCGCCGGGCCGCTCGTACGTCCGGGCATGAGCAACCTCGAGACCGTCCAGACGATCTACGCGGCCTTCGGACGCGGTGACATCCCGACCATCCTCGCCCACCTCGACGAGCGGATCGAGTGGGAGCACGACGCCGAGGGCTGGGAGGCCTACGGCGTGCCGTGGCTCCGGCCCGGCACCGGCACCCGCCACGTCGTCGGGTTCTTCGAGGCGCTGACCGCGCTCGAGTTCCTGGCGTTCACCCCGGTGTCGCTGCTCGCCAACGAGCGCCAGGTCGCGGCGGTGATCTCGATGGAGATCGCGTCGAAGGCGACCGGCGCGCGGTTCCGCGAGTACGAGATGCACCTGTGGACGTTCGGCGAGGACGGCAAGGTCTCGCGCTTCCGGCACTTCGCCGACACCGTGAAGCACCAGCGCGCGGCCGCGCGCTAGCCACCCGCCGCGCGGGCGGACTACGGGCCTCGGCCCGGGAGTTCCTGGCGCTCCGGCGCCGGCGGTGCGGCGTCCACCGCCGTGTCGTCGCCTTCGAGCGGGATGCACAGCACGCGGCTCGACGCGCCGTTCGACTCGGTGACGAGCAGCTCGACGCGGTCGCGCCACTCCACCTCGCCATCGCCGCTCTCGGCCGCTCCCGCGCGCGTCGTCATCGTCGCCGCGACCACTTGCAGCGCCCGTGCCGGCCCACGCGGCGCCGGCAGGCCCCTGAGTTCCTTGGGGCCTCGCCACGTCGCGGCAGGCGCGGCCGGCTAGCGCAGCTGCCTGCCCGCCCGACACCTGTGCACGAATCGTACGATCACTCCCGCCGGGGGTCAGAGGTGAGGCGAGGTGCCGCGCCCGGTCTGGTAGCCTGCCCCCGTGTTCGGCTACTTCCGGAGACGGCGGCGGCGCGCGCTGCGTGCCGCGCCGGTGCCGCCGACGTGGCCCGCGATCCTCGCGCGCAACGCGCCGTTCGTGGCGCGGCTGAGCGACCCCGCGCGCGCCAAGCTCCACGGCGACATGCAGGTGCTGCTCGCCGAGAAGCACTTCATCCCGGCCGGCGGCATGACGATCGACGAGGAGGTGCGGGTGACGATCGTCGCCGCGGCCGCGCGGCTGGTGCTGAACCTCGACGTCGCTCGCTACGACGCGGTCACCGAGCTGGTGGTGTACCCGCGCGCCTACCGGCACCCCGATCGCGACGGCGCGGTGCTCGGCGAGGCCCACGGGCGCGTCGGCGTCGTCGTGCTGGCGTGGGACGCGGTGCGGCGCGGGCTGCGCGACGATCGCGACGGGCTCGACACCGCGACCCACGAGTTCGCCCACGTGCTCGACGCCCGCGACGGCCTGTTCGACGGCACGCCCGAGCTGCACGCGCGCGAGGACTACCGGCCGTGGGCGACCGTGATGCAGGCGCGCTTCTCCCAGCTGCGGCGCGGCGATCGCGCGCTCCGCAAGGCGCTGCGCGACTACGGCGCGACCAACGAGGCCGAGTTCTTCGCCGTCGTCAGCGAGGTCTACTTCGAGCGACCTGCGCTGCTGCGCACCCGCGCCCCCGATCTGTACGCCGTGCTGCGTCAGTTCTACGGCGCGCCGCCCTGACCACGCCGCGCCGGTGGTGCAGGATCGTCCCGTGTCCAGCGCACCGAGCGCCGAGGTGAGCATGGCCGTGCTCCAGGAGCTGCTGGCGTGCCGCGCCGGCACCCGCGCGCTCGAGGTGGTCGCGGGTCGACCGCTCACGCTGCGCCGCGCCGACACGCCCGTCGCGACGCTCGAGCTCGTCGGGCACCGCGCGACGCTTCGCCTGCCGGGCCGCGACGTGCAGCGCCTGCAGGTCCCCGTCGACGAGTTGATCGAGAAGCTGGCCTGGGAGCCGGTGCTCGGGGCCGACCCGTCGGCGTGCCCAGGCTGCGGCGACGCGCGCGGCCGACGGACCGACGCCGAGCGCGCGTGGCGCGACGTGCTGGCCCGCCATCACGCGCGACCGATGGCTGCGGCCCAGCTGGCCGATGGGCCGCTGCAGCCCGGGCGGTGGGCCTGCGATGGGTGCCTGACCGCGGGACGTGCCGAGGCCGCGCAGCCGGCCCGGCAGACGCTGCTCGACGCCGGACGACCGCGCCTGGCGTACCTGCCGCGCGCCTTCCTGTGCCGCGCGTGTGGGGCGCCGTTCGTGCTCGAGCCAGAGGCGCAGCGGCGCTCGTACGAGCTGCACGGTGTCTACATCGACAAGCGCCCGCGTCGCTGCCCGCCGTGTCGGCGAGCCAACAGCACGCATGCGCGCGCGCAGGCCGACCTGGAGGCGGCGCGCGCCCGTCCCGACGCCACCGAGCCGGCGGGGCTCCTGGCGATCGCCGCGGCCCTCCACCGCCTGGAGCGGTCGGCCAAGGCGTCCGAACAGGTCCGCCGCGCCCGCAACCAAGCCCGTCGGCGCGACACGCTCCTCGAGGTCGACGCCGCGATCGCCGCGCTGCGCGCATGCGGTGACCTGCCACCGCCGAGCCAGGATGACGTCCTGGCTCGCCTTCGTGCCGAACTCGCCGGCGACAGCGCCTTCCTGGCGATCGTCGACGCGCGGCGGCCCGCGGGGGACTGTCGGATGGCGCTCGCCGACTGGGCCTGCCGCGTCGTGACCTCGCTTGCGCTCGAGGCGGCCGATGCACTGGCGGACGCCAGCGCGTTGCGCGGAGCGCCCGCGATGACGCTCGGTACCACCGACGCCTGGGCCCATCAGCTGCGGTTGCTCGTCGCGCGCGCGGCGGAAGCTCCCGACGTCACCGCCTTCGAGCGCGGCGACTACAAGGCCCTCGTCACCGTCTGGGACGTCGACGATTGTGCGCTCGCGATCGCCACGCGCGCCGCCGCGCACGCCCTCGCCCTTCCCGCCGTGGATTGCGCCGCGCGGCTGATCCGTCAACTCGTCGGGCCGGCGGTCGTCGACTACGACTACTGGCGCGAACGGGCCATGAGCGTCCCGGCCGGGATCATCGACCGCGAGGTCGATGCGCAGTGCGATCGCGCCGAGCGTCGCTACCATCGCTTCTTCGCGACCGAGCCGCAGGTGCTCGCGTCCCTCGCCGACGCGCTCCGCTGACGACGCACCTGGCGCGGGCCGCCGACGGCGTTCGTGCGCGATCGCCCGGCGGCGCCCGTCGACGCGGCGACCCCATCACCCCGGGCGCGCGGGGGCGTCTCACGAGCCGGCCGCGCCGCCCGGCACCACCAGCGCGCGCGGCGGCCGAGTCCCGTCGAGCGGCAGCCATCGCAACACCGCTCGCGGGGGCTCGGCGCGGCATTCATCGACGCGCGTGGCGCGCCAGGGCACTCCGCCCGGTCCGTCCATCGTGTCGCCGTCGGCGATGACGTCACCGTGCTCGGCCAGGTAGAGGCCGACGTTCAACAAGAAGTGGCTGACCTCGCCGGGCTCGTAGCGGCCGCCAGGGAAGCAAGCTTCGCTGTCCCGCTGATCGAGCTGCGCCATGCCGACGGTGTCCATCATGAACCAGCCGTCCGCCGCGTTGAAGAAGCGCACGTTGCACCACACGTTGATCGGCAGGGTCTGCAGCGCCGCGCTGCCCTCGAGCACGGCGTCGAGGTGGGCCCGATCGGCGAGGACCTCACCGTTGGGGTTGAAGTAGGCGAGCGCCGCCTCGTGATCGAGCAGCGTCCGCGCGACCCCGGTCACGAACCGGAGCTCGTGAGCGGGATCGCAGTCCTCGGGGATGACGCGCGCGTCGTCGCGTGCCCCGAACAGGTAGGTGAGCCGGACCCGGACGAACGCGCGGTGCTGTGAGGGCACGTTTCGGCCGTCGGCCCAGCTCCACGCGTGCGCGGCCGCGCGCTGCAGGCCGCCGGGGAAGGCGAACGGCCCGAAGTGGCCCATGCTCCACGCACCGAAAAGCATCGGCTCGTTCCTGGGGTCCCCCATGTGATCGGGCCACACCCGCGGCTGGACATCGATCGCCACGTAGCCGTTCGACGCGGGCCGATACGGGATCCGTAGCGAGGGCCCGGCGAGGTCGAGCGCTGCGGCATCGTCGGTGCGCGTCACGACGACGTGACGGCGCAACGTAGCCACGATCTCGTCGAGGGATGGCGCCCGTCGCAAGAGGACGACCACGCCCTGGGTGAAGAAGCCCTTGGCCATGACGACCGGTTCAATCCTTGAAGACCACCCGCACCAGCGACAGATCGCCGAAGGCGTGGGCCTGGGTCAGGTGGCCGTCGTACGGACCGACCTTGCAGACGCGGCGACCGTGCTCGAACACCACCTGGAGCCCGTGCTCGGGTTCCCAGCTCACCCCGCCTTCGAACGAGAAGTACGAGATGCCGGGCTCGTACTTCGACTGTCGTCCGAGGTGAAAGGACGGGGGCAGCGACAGCGTGACGTGCTTCCAGATGTCGGCGTCACGGGCCAGGCGCGGGATCTCGTAGTCGTCGATTTCGATGTCGCTGAAAGCCGCGATCGTCGCGCGGTAGTAGCGCCAGAGGTGCTTGGTGGCCTTGTCGAGGAGGGCGTCCCCGCCTTTGATGAAATTCGCCAGCGCCGCGTCGAAGACCTTGCGCTCGCGTGGCTCCGTGGCCGCAGGCCGTCCGTCGGCCTTTGCGGCCAGCCGGTCGAGGCGCTTCTTCAGGGTGGTGACACGCGGGCTGATCACGCCTCGAAGCGTACGTCAGGTGGCCGCGCAGCTGAAGGCCGGGCGCGACCGCGTGGACGCGGGGTTCTGGTAGCGTCCGCCACGGCATGGCGCGGACAACTGGCTCGAAGACGCCCGCGGCGGAGAGACCGACGATGGCCTTCGCGACGCCGAGAGCCTGGGACGCGTGGCTCGCGAAGCACCACGCGAGCTCGGGCGGTCTGTGGCTGAAGCTCGCGAAGAAGGCGTCGGGGACAGCGTCCGTGACCTACCCCGAGGCGCTGACCGTCGCGCTGACCTGGGGCTGGATCGACGGGCAGAAGCGAGCCCTCGACGACACGCACTGGCTGCAGAAGTTCACGCCGCGCAAGCCCAAGAGCCTGTGGTCGAAGATCAACCGCGACAAGGCGCTCGCGCTGATCGCGTCCGGCGCGATGCAGCCCGCCGGGCTCGCCGAGGTGGAGCGCGCGAAGGCCGACGGCCGCTGGGACGCGGCCTACGCCGGCTCGAAGACGATCGCGGTGCCCGACGATCTCGCGGCCGCGCTGGCGGCCGACAAGCGGGCCGCGGCGTTCTTCGCGACGCTCACCGCGGCCAACCGCTTCGCCGTGCTCTTCCGCGTGCACACGGCGAAGAAGGCCGAGACCCGCGCCAGGCGCATCGCCCAGTTCGTCGCGATGCTCGCGCGCGGCGAGACGCTCCATCGGTGAGGCACCCGCTGGCCGGCCTGCGCACCATCGGCGGGGCCGCTACGCCGACGCGGGCCCATCGCTCGCCCGCCCCAGTCTGTTGACCGCAGCCCGACTCACCCCTCCGGGGTGACACGCCGCGCGCGATGCTGCGTTGTGCGGCACACGGCGGCGTTGCGCCCATCCACGTCCCCGGCGAGACTGACCAGATGTCGGGGGCCGGGCGAGACAACCTGCGATTCATCCAAGGCGTGCGTGGTCTGGCGGCGCTCGCGGTCGTGCTCTATCACGCACGCGTCTACGTCGATGGTCCCGCCTACCTCCACGCGGGTCGACGCATGTTCGAAGGTGGCGCGGCTGGCGTCGATCTGTTCTTCGTCGTCAGTGGCTTCATCATGGTCTACACGACGTCCACGCTGCGCGGCAGCCTGCGAGACACTGGCCGCTTCCTCGTCCGACGCATTGTGCGGGTCTGGCCCGTCTACGCCGTGGCGTACGTCGCGGTCTGCCTGCTCGCGTTCCCGAGCGGGCACCCGGACTTCCAGCCATCGCTGCGCGACGCGGCGCACGCCCTGACGTTCATGCCGCGCGACGCTGGCGGGACCGCCCCGTACTTCGGCGCACCGATCCTCGACGTCGGGTGGACGCTCAACTACGAGATCCTGTTCTACGGCGTCTTTGCCGCGACGTTGCTTGCGCCGCGCCGCGCCAGGCCCTGCGTGTTGCTGGCGCTGATCGCCGCGTGCACGGTGGCGCTCCCGTGGATGCTCGCGGGAGGCGTGCAGATGGACGGCATGACCGGGTACGGCGTCGCCGGATACGCGAGCCTGCTGACCAGTCCGCTGCTCTGGGAGTTCGGCGCGGGCGCCGCGATCGGACACCTCTACCTGTCGCGATGGTCGCTCAAGGACCGCGACGTCGCCACGTGCCTCGCCGCGCTCACTGGCGCGCTCTTCCTGTGGATGCTGCTGTCCGGGTACCGGCGCGGCCACGGCCCCATCCACTGGGGCCTGCCAGCAGCCCTGTTCGTGCTCACGCTCGCGTTGCGTGACAAGATCACGCCCTGGCGCGTGCCACCGGCGCTGGTGTGGCTCGGCGACGTCTCGTTCTCGTTGTACCTGCTTCATCGCCTCCCACAGGTCGTCGGACGGCTGTACCCCCACGAGGCGCTGACGACGGGCGGCGGCTTCTTCGCCTTCACGCTGGTCACGGGCGTCGTGCTCGCGTACGCCGGCAACCGCTGGCTCGAGCGCGGCCTCTCGGAGTGGCTGCGCCGGAAGCTGTTGCGCCCCGTCGTCTCGGCACCGCTCGCGGAGCACCTCGGCCCGACCTTCGGGGCTGCGGGTCGAGGTTCGCTCGCGGAGGCCGACGTTCAACAAGGAGTGGCTCACCGGTAGCCTCGCTCGACCTTCCGCGACGCCGCAGCGGCGGTGCGGGTGCGCGCTCGTCAGGACGCGGGGATCGCGACGACGACGCTCGCCTCGTTCCACTCGCAGGTGGTCTGGTTCACCTGCAGGATCGCGCGCCGCTGATCCGGCAACAGCGCCACCACCGGCTCGGTGACCAAGCCGCCGTCGGCCGCCGGGGCGGTGCCGGGGCCGTGCTCGGCGAGCAGCGTCCCGTCGCGGAACCAGCGCGCCGCGCCGTCGGCGCCGATGACCAGCCCCAGATCAGCCGCGGCGAAGCGCAGCTTGCGGACGTGGCGCGTCCAGTCGGTCTCGCCGGTGGCGAGCTCGCCGATCGCCGGCACGGTGCCGAGCGCGATCAGCACCTGATCGGCCAGCGCCTGGCGCGCGCGCATGCGCCGGCGGCCAGCGGCGGTGTGGGCGCGCCGCGCGTCGCAGCCATCGCCGTGGAAGTCGGCGGCGCCGACCAGCGGGATGCGCGCGCGCTCGCGCAACGTCTGACCGTCGAGCACGCGCAACGCATCCTCGGACCAGCACGCGCCGTGGTTGCCCAGCGCCTCGCGCACCACCAGATCGCCCGCCGCGGTGACGCCGATCCCGGTCGGCCCCAGCGCCGCGCCGCCGGGCGTGGCCGCTCGAGCCGCGATCATCGATGGGTGATCGCGCAGCGGCGCCAGGGTCGGATCGGTCATCGCGCCCACCAGGCGCGCGACCGGGTCGGCGATCGGCAACACGGCGGCGGCATCGTCGAGGCGGCCGGCGGCGATCAGGGCCCGCGCCAGCTCGGACGCGGCCGGGGCGAAGCCGGGGTCGAGCGCGTGGGCGCGGATCAGCTCGGCCAGCGCGCCGTCGGGATCGCGGCGCCGCAGCGCCACGCCGGTCGCGTGCGCCAGCCGGGCCTCGAGCTGATCGGGCGAGAACGTCTCGCTGACGTCCCAGCAGGTCGGCATGAAGCTGAGCGTGACGGAGGCACCGCGGCGCGTGACCTCGACCGTGGCATGCGGCGACGGGCGGCCGCCGGCGATGGTCAGCGGCGCCCGCCGCTTGCCCTGGCGCACGCGCAGCCCGCGGCGATCGACGTCGAGCACGTAGCCGCCCCCGACCTCGACCGGATGGCCCACGTCGACGAACTCGTCGGCCCGGGCCGCGGACGTCGCGGCCGCCAGCGCGATGATGACGACCAGCGCGGGCGGACGCACGGCCAGACAACCCGCGGCGGGCCGGGCCGATTCCCAAGCGCGGTCACGCGCGGTCACGGCAGGCGCAGCCAGCCGGCGAGGCCGACCGTCGCGAACACGGGGAGGCCATCGGCGGCGACGGCGCCGAGCTCGGCCATGACCGAGAACGGCCAGCCGCGCGGCGCCCACTCGAGCCGGCCGGCGGCCGCGGCGTGCCACGGGCCGCGGGCCTGGACCGCGTCGATGCGCACGCTCGCCGCGAGCCCCGGGCGCGGGTGCGTCCACACGGCACCACCCAGGCGCCACGCGCCGTCGGTACGCCAGTCGGCCGCGACCGACAGCCGGCCGTGCAGCCCGGGCGGGACCACCTCGAGCCCGAACGCGGTCGTCAGGTCCGCGTCCCCATCGATGGCCACCACGCCCGCGACGCGGGCTGCGGCGTGCACCCAGCCGGCGCGGCACACGCCGGTGCACACCTCGGCCGGCGCGAGCGCGGAGTCACACTCGCCCAGGCTCACCGAGCACACCTGCCACGCCGGGCACGCGGCGTTGGACAGGCAGTATCGCTCGGTGCCCGTCGGCCACGCGTCGATCACGTGCACGACGGTGGTCGTCTCGCCACCGCGCACAGGCACGTTCGGTCGCCCGAACTGCTGCTCAACCGTGTACACCGTCAGGGTGTACCTGCCGGGGTGCAGCCCCTCGAAGCGGTAGCGGCCGTCGCCGTCCGTGATGGCGGCCGCCCAGCCGGCCCCGGCGCGCGGCCCGCTTGGGGTCGCGACCACGGTCACCCCAGCGAGCGGCGCGCGGCCGTCGCGGTCGACGACCAGGCCCGCGATGGCCCCCACCGGCGTCGCCGGCTCGGCCGCGACCTGGGCGAGCCCGGCCACCGTGGCGATCATCAGGAGCAGCGATCGGCGCACTAGCGTGACGCGCTGATCGCGAGCCGGGCCGAGACCATGCGCGGGCTGCGATGGTGCGCGGAGCCGTCCACCGGATCGCTGAACGGGGTGGCCACCTCGACGCGATAGACGCCAGGCGCGATCGGCGCGCCGGGCGCGTCGGCGCACATGTCGTCGGTGCAGGCCTGGCGGATCTTGCGCGCCGTCCACGGGACGCGCTTCGTCAAGACGCCGTCGGGCGGCAGCGTGATCGCGATCGACGTGCCGACCACCGCGAGGCAGCCCGCCAGGGCCGCGGGCGGGCCTTCCTCGTCGGCGATCTGGCCTTGCTGGTCGTAGACGGTGACCCCGAAGCTGCACACCGGCGACAGCACGAGGGCCATCGGCTGCCCGCTCCGGTTGCGCGCGGTGACGATCAGCTCGGTGGCCTGGCCGCTCGCGACGTCGACGTCGGCCAGGGCCAGCTCCAGCGCCGCCGCGGGCGGGACCGGGCTGTCAGCGGCCTCGGTCGCGCAGGCCTGCTGCGCGCGATCGACGTCGATCGCCGCGCCGGCGCAGCCGTCGACGTCGGCCGTGGCCGCAGCGGTGGCCGGCGGCGACGACGTGCCGCCACACGCCATGCCGAACAGCGACATCGAGCACAGCACGCGCAACGCAGGCATCGCCGGCGAGCCTCGCCCGGGACAAGGCGCACCGCAAGCGCGGCCCGCCCTCAAGGAGCGCGCGACGCTGCGCGCGCCGTCACGGCAGGCCGACGCCGACCGCGACCATGAGCTGCGCGCCGACCTGCGCCTCAGCGCCGGGGTCGCCGGTGTGGGCGAGCGTGATCAGCGGCACCGCCAGCGACAGCTCGAGCTGCACCGGGCCGAAGCTGGCGCCGACGCCGGCGGTCGGGCCCAGCGCGGTCACCTGCTCCTCGGCGCCGGTGTCCTCGGCCCGCGCCGATCGCGCCTCGACCGCGGCCCCGAGGAACCCGTGGAAGCGCTGGTTCGGCGCGCGGCGCTGCGCAGCGATCGCGGCGTGATAGCCGCGCGCGCCCGTGTGCGGACCAAAGCCGGCGTAGCGGACCACCGCAGCCTCGACGTGGCCGCCCCAGGTGCCGGTGGCGGTCCGCAGGCCGAGCCGGGCGCCGACGGCGCCGCCGAGCGTGTCGCCGCCACCGACGACGCCGCCAGCGAAGGCCGTGGCGATCGGTTCAGCGGCCGCGGCGCTGGTGGTCGCGACGAGGAGCGAGACGACGACGAGCGACGAACGCATGCAACGACCGACTGCAACCCGCGCACCACCACGGCGTGCCACGGTCGGCCGCGCCCGCGCGGTCGCATGGTGAAAGTTCGCCGTGGCCGGACCGCGGCTCGATGGAGATCTGGCGGTCCGGACACTGGCCCAGCACGGCGGGGCGCGGTGCTGTGTTCTGGTAGCGTTCGCTCGCCATGGCGCGCACGACGGCTGCTTCGAAGAGGCCGACCCCGGAGGCCCCGACGCTGGCCTTCGCGACGCCGCAGGCCTGGGACGCGTGGCTCGCGAAGCACCACGCGAACTCAGGCGGCCTGTGGCTGAAGCTCGCGAAGAAGGCGTCGGGGACAGCGTCGGTGACCTACCCCGAGGCGCTGACCGTCGCGCTGGCCTGGGGCTGGATCGACGGGCAGAAGCGCGGCCTCGATGCCACGCACTGGCTGCAGAAGTTCACGCCGCGCAAGCCGAAGAGCCTGTGGTCGAAGATCAACCGCGACAAGGCGCTCGCGCTCATCGCGTCCGGCGCGATGCAGCCCGCCGGGCTGGCCGAGGTGGAGCGCGCGCAGGCCGACGGCCGCTGGGACGCGGCCTACGCCGGCTCGAAGACGATCACGGTGCCCGACGACCTCGCGGCCGCGCTGGCGGCGGACAAGCGGGCGGCGGCGCGCTTCGCGACGCTCAACGCGGCCAACCGCTTCGCCGTGCTCTTCCGCGTGCACACGGCGAAGAAGGCCGAGACCCGGGCGAAGCGCATCGCCCAGTTCGTCGCGATGCTCGCCCGCGGCGAGACGCTCCATCCGTGAGGCGGTCCCGAGCGTCAGGATCCGGCCGGGCCGCGATCAGATCGTGTTGCCCTGGGGCCCCTTGGGCCCTTGCGCCACCTCAACGTCAGTCCGCGGGGGCGAAGTCGAACTTGGCCAGCATGCAGGCGAGCCCCTGCTGCTTGATCTCGCGGTGCGCGGTCACCAGCGCGCTGGCCAGCGCCGCGTCGCCCTCGTCCCAGCCGAACTGGCACAGCCGGCCGACCTTGTCAGTCGTGCCGTGGCGCAGGACCGACCCGCAATCGACGCCATACAGCCAGACCTGGTAGGCGGGGGCGCCGGCGTCGTCGACGACGTCCCACCACTCGATGCGGGTCTCCGCCAGGCCGTCGAAGTCCTCCATCGACCGCGCGAACAGCGCCGCCTCGTCGCCCTCGAGGCCGTAGTCGGCGAGGGCGGCGACCAGCTGCTGCCGCTCGATGGCCGTGAACATGTCGGGACGGAGCCACACGGCCTCGGGCTCGGCGTCTTCCTCGAGCCCATCGATCACGCGCCGGTTGGTGAAGTGCACTCCCATGGCGAACCTCCGAGGCCACGAGCATCACATGACGGGCCGGCGCGCGCGCCGACCGCTCCGAGGCACGGTGTCGCGGCGTGGAGGTGATCAGCCAGAGTCGCGGTATCGTGCGCCCCGCCAAGCGCTGTTCGGTGCCCGTCACTTGTCGCGCTTCTGGGACCGGGCGTCCTCGCGGTGTCGCACTCGATCGGCCGATGGCGCCTCGACGGTGGTCCCAAGGAACCCGTGGAAGCGCCGGTTCGGCGTGCGGCCGCGCGACGCCTCCGGCTAGAACCGGCGCGCTCGCGACCCTTGCGTGAGCTGGGCCGGCGCACGCGCCGACCGCGCCGAGGGTCGGAGCACATCGGGTCGCTACCAGCTGGCGAGCTCGTCGAGGGCGCGCAGCACGCGGGGGATCAGCGGCTGCACGGCGAAGAACGACACCCTCATCGACCGCATCGCGTCGTCGCGGCCGAGCGTGCCCGCCGCGATCGCCTGGAGGTAGCGCGCCACGAACCCATGGATCTCGAGGACGTCGGCGGCGACGGAGTGGTCCTCCACGTCGCGCTCCCGGCCGTACTCGTCCCGGTAGACCGCGTGTCGAGTCGCGCGATAGGCGTCGTCGCCCGGCGCGAGCCCGAAGCCGGCCGGACGCGGGACCGCCGGCAGCTCGTGGGGCTGGGTGATCGGCCCGGCCGACTCGACCAGGGCCGCGCTCGCCAGCGCCGCCACGTACAGCCGCCCGAGCGCGACCGCGACCCGCCGCGCGCGCTCGCGGAAGTCCTCGGGCTGGATGCCCTCGACGCAGGCCGCGAGCGCCACCGCGGCGTCCTCGAGCGAGCGCACCGCCTCGGTGACGTCGTGGTCCAGCGGCGTCACAGCGGCTCGGTCCGTAGCCGCCCGGTGCGCGGGGCCGGCGTGGGCGGCGGCCGGCGCATCACCCGCACCTCGTGCGCGAACCGCGGGGGTGGCGCCGCGCTCGGCCGAGGCGACCGCTGCACCAGCCGGCGATGCCGCCGGTGCACGACGCACAACCCCTCGCCATCGTCGGTCGCGATCAGCTCGACGCCGCAGACCGCGCACGCGGGGCGCGCCGGCTCGGTCGCGGCGCGCGGGGCCGAACGGTTGCGATCGTCGGGCACGTCTATCTGTACTGCACTTCGCGGCCGGCTACCAGACCGCGCAGGCGTCGGCCGGCGCCATCGGCGTGCCGGCGCGGCACCCGAAGGCCGCCGAACAGGCGGCGACGGCGAGGATGAGCGGCAGGTGCGGGCGCATGGGTCCTCCGCCTCGGACCCTACGCTCCGCGCGCGGTGCCCGGGAAGAGACAGCCGTGCGACACGGTGCGACGCGTCGCGGCCAGCGTCATGGATCGGGCGCCCCGCGGCAGCGATCGTCGATCACGACGTGCACGACGCGCCAGCCGACGACCGTCGGGCGCAGCGCGACCTGGATGCGGGCGTTCCCGAAGATGGTCAATCCGGTCAGCGGCGGTACGCGGGGGGCCCGATCGGGCGTGTCGAGCATGTGCAGGTCGCGATCGTCGCGATCGCGGAGCAGGTAGGCGCCGCGGGGCGCGCCATCCCCGGGGAGGCCGTACTGGCCACGACAGAACCCGAACGACGGGCTCGACGGATCGGGCGGTTCGATCGCGACGCGATCCAGGCCGGCCTCGATCGCGGCCGCGACGCCGCCCCAGCCTGAGCGGGGCCACGCCACCGGGGCGCCCGGCGGCGCGCGCCGCGGCCGACGCGAAGGCGCGGTGGTCTCCCCGACGGCGATCGCGTCGAGCACGACGTGGCCCGACCCGACGCCCTGGGTCGCGTAGAGCGTGAGGCCGAAGTCGGGATCGACGACGTCCGCCAGGGCCCGACCGTCGTCCCGGCCGATCGCCGCGGCGAGCGCGGCCACGACCGCGGTCTCCCCGGACGGCGCCGGCGCGGGGGGCGCCGCGGGCGCGTCGGATGCGCCGCCGCCGTCGGCACGCGCCACGGCGGCCACCGCGGGCGAGGGCACCGCGCCACCGGTCGCCGGCTCGCTCGGACGCCCCGAGCCACACGCGAGCATCACCGCGGCGACCGCGCGCAGCGAGCCGACCACGAGGCGCGCACCGACCCAGCGGCGTGGCGAGTGCGGTCCGGACGTCATCGCAGCCAGCGCTGATGATGCCCTCCCCTGCGCGCCCCGTCACCTCACGAGGCTCTCAGCGCGTCGATCGGAGCGCGGCGACCTCACGGCGTATACACGCGCTCCTTGTTGGCGCACGGGATCGGGTTGGTGGTGCCGAGGTGATAGACCCACCGCCCGAGCTCGACGTCGGCGCCGGCGTCGTACCGGACCGCGCTGACGCTGAGGCTGTGGCAGATCTCCGCGGCCGGGATCCCCATGGACGGCCATCCGTCCCACGGCGGCCCCGCGAACACCACCTGGAAGCCGAAGGTCTTGCCCCGGAACCGCACCGGCCGCAGGTAGTGGTTGCCGGCGAACTCGGAGCGGACCTCGTCGAACCCGGCCATGCGGTCGGTCACGCGCGACGCGACCACCTTGCCGGCGCGCTTTGCCCACGCCTTCACCAGCGGCGCCGCCGCGCCGTCCTTCACCGCGGGCCAGACCCCCATGCGCGGGAAGCTGGCCTGGAACCACTCGACCAGGCGCGCGCGGATCTGGGTGCGCTGGGCCATGGCCTGGGCGATCGGCGCCGCGCCCCGCCGCAGGCGGTCGGCGAGCGTCTGGTACAGCGCGACGCGGGGCTCGTCGGCGTCGATGTCGCGGACGCTGCCGACCACCATCCCCAGCGCGTCGCCGAGCGCGCTGGCCGTCGCGAACGGCCCCTTGACGTGGTGGGTCAGGGTGCTGGCACCGCGGGCGTGGCCGTCGATGCGCGGGAAGGCCTTCGTGCGCGCGTCGATCACCATCTGCGCGATCGAGGCGTCGCCGATCCAGTGGCGAAACGCGCCGAAGTCGCCGAGCTGCGGATCCAGGTTCGAGTGGTTGGCGAAGTAGCGCACGCACGGGCCGGCGGCGAACAGCGCCTCGGTCCACGCCCGCTCGGCCTCGACCTTCTCGAAGAACGCGTTCTCGGCGGCGGCGTAGCGCTCGGCGTCGGCGACGCTGGCGATCGGCGTCGACGGCGGGACGTTGGCGCGGATCCACGCGGCGGTGGCCTCGCGACGCGCCGCGACCTCCGCGTAGGTGCCGAAGCCGGGCACGCCCTCCCACTGCGGCGCGAAGTACGGCCCGAGGTGCTGGTCGAGATACGCCCCGAGCTCCGCGCCAGCGGGGCCCAGGTCGGCGATCGTCGCGCGGTTGCGCGTGAACGCGTCGGCGGCCGAGCGCATGCTGCGGATGCAGAAGTCCGGGTCGCGGCTGTAGCCGTAGTACAGCTCCAGGAACTTGGCGACCGTGCGGCCGGCCCCGGTGGTCGGCCCAGGCGGCGGAGGCGGGAGCTCGGCGGCGGCGCGCCCGACCAGCGCACCCACAGCGACGACGGCGATGGTGAACCTCATGGGCGTTGCATCGACCAGCCGCGCCGCGCGTCCAGGGGAGCCCAGGTCTGGCGCCGTCCGGGTGCGGCGGCCTCCGGCCCGCGCCGCCGCCCACGTTCGACGAGCACGCCTACTTCGTGGATCGTTTCGGCGCGCGGTGAGGTCGCGCCTGATCATTCCTGATCACCTGATCAAGCGTGTGAGGGAGGCCGCAGCGGGCGCCGTTTCGGGCGAGCCCGCGCGCAACGCCGCCGGCGGCCAGCGTGTCCGACCGACCATGCGCATCCAACCCCACCTCCTCCTATGCTGCCTCGCCGCCTTCCTCTTCACTGCGTGCGTCGACGACCCCGACGCGAACCCCGACGAGGTGCCCGTCGCTGACGACGCGGTGTTCCACGAGATCGTGGCCACGCTGCAACCCGATGGCACGGTGACGTTCGCGCAGCCGCGCGCGATCACCGTGCGCGAGGAGCGCGAACAGAACGCGATGAAGGCGCGGATGGTGGCGGCCGCCGCCAGCCGGTCGGGGGCCACGCCTGGCGCGCCCGACACGGGGGTCGTCGTGAACGCGGGGTTCGGCGGGGTCTCCGGCACCGCCACCCGCGACACCTCGTGCGCCTGGGAGTCGCTCTGGGTGTACTCGCGCACCGACTGGACCGGGGACCGGATCTGCTTCATCGGCAACGGCATCCTCTACATGAAGAACTATGATCGCTTCGGGTTCATCGCCGGGATGTGGCTGTGGGTCGGCAACTGGCGGCTCGCCTGGGGCAGCTACTGGCCGGGCACCAACAGCGGCGGCCTCAACGGGAAGTCGGCCAGCGGCGTCTGGCAGAGCACGCCGTTCCCGCGCTACGGCCGACAGGGCATCTTCCATTTCGACGACGGCCTCGACTTCATCAACCTCCTCTGATCTGAGCCGGCGCCCCTCGCCGCGAGGGCGTACGCTCGTCGCCATGGCGATCGACCCGACCGGCCGCGACCTGCAGCGCTTCCTGGCCCAGCCCGACGACGGCGCGCCGGTGGTGATGCTCAACCTGCTGCGCTTCCGCGACGGCGACCGCGCCGGCTACGAGGCGTACATGCGCGCCACCGCGCCGCACCTGGCCAAGGTCGGCGGATCGCTCCTCTACGCTGGCGTGGGCGACGCCGCGCTCATCGCCGAGCCCGGCCAGGCCTGGGACGCGGTGCTGCTGGTCCGGTATCCGAGCCGCGCCGCGTTCCTCGCGATGGTCGCCGACCCCGCGTACCAGGCCATCACCCACCTGCGCCACGACGCGCTGGTCGAGGCCGTGCTGCAGCCCACCCACCCGTGGCAGGTCGCCGCGACACCCTGACGGCCATCCGACGCCGGCGCGCGGATCAGCCAGCGTCGAGGTCGACGCCGAGGAAGCAGCTGGCCCACGGGCCGATCCAGTCGAGGAACCCGAGGGGCGCGTCGCCACCGCCCGCCGTATACAGCTCACGACACTCGGGCGCGTCGAGCTCGCCGGTGCGCCACATGACGCCGCGCTGGGCGCCGGTCACCACCAGCGCCGAGAAGTCGTTGCCGCCGTTGCAGGTCAGGATCAGGCAGCCGTCGGGATCGCCCGCGCGTTGCAGCCCCATGACCCGCGGATCGGCCAGCGGGCCGGCGGGCCCCGCGGCGTTGATCGCCGCGCGGATCGCGTCGGCGTCGGCGTCGCCGTACGGGAACGGCCGCGCTGGCACCGCCGACCGCGGCTGCGCGACGCGCAGGTCGGCCAGCCCGTAGAGCATCGGCTCGCCATCGAGGCGGAGCCCATCGGCGACCTCGAGCAAGAACCGCCGCGCCTCGTCGGGGATGACGATGCCGTACGCCGCCTCGAAGGCGGCCACGTCGGCCGACGTCGCCGGCGGACCGGCCTCGATCGAGGTCGCCGCGGCGATCGCCGCTCGCAAGCGCTCCAGGCGTTCGTCCATTGGCCGAGGTTACCAGCAACCGCCTGACGGCTCCCGCGACGCGCGTGCGCTAGCCGAGGCCCATCGCCCGCTCGCGCTCGATGATGGCGCGCATCGGGCGATGGGCGACGAGCACGATCGGGATGGCGGTCGCGCCGGCGATCAGCGCGGACAGCGGCAACAGCGGGAACAGGCCGGCGACGACGGCGCCGCGGACGGCGTCCCGGACCCGCGGCTTGCGCGCCAAGCCCACGAGGCCGCGTGGTCGGCCCGGCGCGCATCGCCAGCGCGACACCGTGCTCGCACAAACCTGACAACCTGCTGACACGCGGCGGGCGCCTGCTCTCGGCACATGCCCAACGACTTCGACTTCCTGTTCGGCCGGTGGCGGGTCGCCCACCGCCGCCTCGACGCGCGCCTGGCCGGCTGCACCACCTGGACCGAGTTCGCCGGCACCTGCGCGACGTGGCCGCTGCTCGGCGGTCGCGGCAACATCGACGACAACGTGCTCGAGCTGCCGTCCGGGACTTACCGCGCCGCGACGCTGCGCAGCTACGATGCCGCCTCGGCGCAGTGGTCGATCTGGTGGCTCGATGCGCGCGACCCGCACCGCCTCGATCCGCCGGTCGTGGGGCGCTTCCACGAAGGCCGCGGCCGGTTCGAATGCGCCGACACGCTCGACGGCCGACCGATCCGGGTGCGGTTCGACTGGTCGGTGGACGACCCAGCGCACCCGCGGTGGGAGCAGGCGTTCTCGCCGGACGGTGGCGCGACCTGGGAGGTCAACTGGCAGATGCGCTTCACGCGCGATCCGGCCGACCCGCGCGGCGACGGCTGAGCGGCGCCGCGCCGGTCGCGCGGACGCGGCCCGACGCGCGCGCCAGCGTACCCGCGCGGGCGCCCTCGACCACCGTCCGCACCGCGGCCTCCAGCCACGCGGGGTCGAGTCGCGCGGCGCGCCGGGCGTCGACGATCGCGCGGACGAAGTCCAGCACGAGCTGCGCGTCGGTCTCGGGCGGCAGCTCGCGCCGCGCGATCGCGCGGGTGACGATCGCCCGCCACTCGGCGCGCCGTTCGTCGATCGCGTCGCCGACGATCGCGCGGACGTCCGGACTCAGGCGCTCGTCGAGGAGCCGCGCCCAGGCCCGCCCTTCGAGCCTGCGACCGAAGGTCCAGCGCCGCGCGAACGCCTCGATCAGGTCGGGCTCCAGCGCGCCGCGGTCGGGCAACGGGTGGCTCCTGACCGGCGCCCACATGCGCGCGACGGCGTCGGTCACCAGCGCCCGCCGGTTCGGCCACCGCCGGTAGACCGTGGTCCGGTTCACGCCCGCCCGCGCCGCGACCTCGTCCATCCGGAACCCCGCGTACCCGGCGCGCGCAAGCTCGCCGATCGCCGCGTCGAGCACCTTGCGGACGACGACGGCGCTGCGCCCGCCGAGGGTCCCCTTGGTCCGACGTCCGCCCGGCGGTGACATCGGGGGTCAGGCTACCGTCGCGCGGGCGGCGATGGCAACACGGTGTCGCCTTGCGATCGCCCCGTGCGTCGCCTATCGTCATCGCGAGATGGCAACACTGTGTTGCCATCTGTGCACCACCTGGAGGCCCCATGCACCCGTCGCTCGTCGATCCCAAGGCCGCCGCCCTCGTCGTCATGGACTACCAGACCGCCGTCGTCGAGATGACCACCCCGACGCCAGACGACCTGCTCGCGCGCACGGCGAGCTTGCTGGCCGACGCGCGCGCGGCCGGGGTGCGCGTCATCTACGTCGTCGTCGGCTACCGGGACGGCTACCCGGAGGTCGGTCCGCACAGCCCGACCTTCGGGCCGGTCCGCGACGGGGGACGCTTCGCCGAGGGCGCGCCCGGGACGGCGGTGCACGCCGCGCTCGCGCCGCGCCCGGGCGACGTCGTCGTCACCAAGCGCCGGGTCAGCGCGTTCTTCGGCACCGACCTCGACCTGATCCTGCGGGCCAACGGCACGACGACGCTGATCCTCGCCGGGATCGCGACCAGCGGCGTGGTGCTGTCGACGGTCCGCCACGCCACCGACGCGGACTACCGCGTCGTCGTGGTCGAGGACTGCTGCGCCGACCGCGACGCCGAGCTCCACCGCGTGCTCATGGAGCGCGTGTTCGCCCGCTGGACGACCGTCGTGAAGGCCGCCGACGTGTTCGCCCCCGCCGCACGCGGCGACCGCTAGCCGAGGCCCATCGCCCGCTCGCGCTCGATGATGGCGCGCATCGGCCGATGGACGAGCAGCACGATCGGGATGGCGGTGGCGCCCGCGATCAACGCCGAGGCCTGCAACAGCGGGAACAAGCCCGCGACCAGCGCGCCGTGGACGGCGTCCCGCACCCGCGGGTTGCGCGGGAAGTCCCAGGCGACGTAGAGGCCGTACGCGAAGACCGGCGCGGCCCCGAACGCGGTCAGTTGCACGTATTCCGGCTCGAGCCGCGACGCGAACAACAGCCCCACGACGATCGCGTGCAGCGTGTGCGGGACGAGCAAGGTCGCCGCGGCCAGCGGCAGGATCCAGCTCGCGCGGGCGTGCCGCGACGATAGCCGGCGCTCGATCGCGGCGGGGCCGGCGGCGCGCAGCCGGATGAGATCGTCGTACGGATCGCGGGTGCGCGCGAGGGCCGCGCGGACCTGCCATCGCAGCCGGTGATCCGCGACCAGCGCGGCCGTCGCGCCCGCGCCGAGCACGGCCGACCAGACCAGCACCAGCCCGACGACGACCGCGTCGCCGGCGGCGGGATCGCGCGGTCGCGCGGCCGCGATCATCCCGGCGAGCGCCATCGCGCCCACGACGCCGGCGGCGCCCGCGGCCAGGCGCGCCGCCCGCTGTACGTAGACGCTGCGCCAGCCGGTCGGGATCGTGTGCAGCTCGTCGCGCCGACGGGCCCGCAGGGCCTCGGCCTGAGCTCGGACGAAGTCGGTCGCGTCGCGGTATGGCGCCATGGCCGGCGCACCGAGCAGCAACCGTGCCGCGCGCCAAGCCCGCGAGGCCGCGTGGTCAGCCCGGCGCGCATCGCCACCGCGACATCGTCTCGCCGGCGCGCGCGTCAGGTTGGCACCGCGACGCGTCCAGCGGCCTCAGACGATCTTGACGACGTTCTTGGCCTGGAGCCCCTTGGGCCCCTCGACGACGTCGAACGTGACGCGGTCGCCCTCCGCGACGGTGCGGAACCCCTCGGCGATGATCGACGCGTGATGGACGAAGACGTCGGGGCCGCGCTCACGGACGATGAAGCCGTAGCCCTTGGCGTCGTTGAACCACTTGATCGTGCCTTGCTCGGGCATGCGTAACTCCTGCGGGTAGCCTCGCACGTCGGCGCAGCGGCATCGACCGCGGTGTGCGCGAACGTCGCTGGATGCCGGCGCCGCCCCCACGTCCGGCTCGCGCGATCGCGCGCGCGGTGAGATCGCCCCTTCACGATCGCCGCGGGCGGTCGATGGCAGGGCCAAGCGCTCGGCTCGAGCGCAGGAGGACCATTGCCCGCACACCATCGCGCGTTGTTCGCTTCGAGCCTCGGGATCCTGCTGATCACCGGCTGTGCGCCGCCGGGGACCGAGGACGGCCCCGACGCCCTGACCACCGCGGCCCGCGGCAAGCTGGCGCCGCACGCCCTCGACGAGCTGGTCGCGGGCCGCGCCACGCAGCTGCTGCTAGTGATCGCCGATGACCCGACGGCCGCGGCCCGCGGCCCGGACGCCAAGCGGCTGATCGAGGCGCTGGCCGAGGACGGCGGCGCCACCATCGACGACCGCTGGGACGCGCTGCCGATCGTGCCGATGACCGTGACCGGGCTGGCGGCGCTGGCGCCGTTGCTCGACGACGCGCGGGTGGTCAGCGCGACGCCGGTCGCGTACTACCAGGCGTTCGACGCCGAGAGCTTCCCGCTGAT
This sequence comes from Myxococcales bacterium, assembly GCA_016707895.1. Taxonomy (GTDB): domain Bacteria; phylum Myxococcota_A; class Polyangia; order Haliangiales; family Haliangiaceae; genus UBA2376. Next base: position 665,258 of record JADJGV010000001.1, read on the forward strand.
CGGTCAGCCGACCGCGGCGGCGGGCGGCAAGGTCGGCGCGGGCACCACGGTGGCGGTGCTCGACACCGGCGTCGACTACACCCGCGCGGCGTTCGGCTGCACCGCGCCCGGCGTCCCGGCCGGCTGCAAGGTGGCGGTGGCCCGCGACTTCGCCGTCGAGGACGGCAGCCGCGACGCCAGCGGCCACGGCACCAACGTCGCCGGCATCGTCGTCGGCGTCGCGCCGGGCGCGCGGGTGATCGGCCTCGACGTCTTCGATGGCGCCACGGCGTCGACCACGACGATCCTCGCCGCCTACAACTGGGTGCTGCAGAACCGCGCGACCTACAACGTCGCCGCGGTCAACCTCAGCCTCGGCGGCGGCAGCGCCACCGCGCCGTGCCCCGGCGATCCGATGGCGGTCGCGTTCGCCACCGGCCGCAGCGCGGGCGTGGTGACCGCGGTGGCCGCGGGCAACAACGCGACCACCAACGCGATCTCGTCGCCGGCGTGCGCGCCCGACGCGGTGTCGGTCGGCGCGGTCTACGACGCCAACGTCGGCGCGATCGGCTACAGCGTCTGCAACGATCCGGTCACCGCCGCCGATCGCGTCGCGTGCTTCTCGAACAGCGCCCCGTTCCTCAAGCTGCTGGCGCCGGGCGCGCTGATCGACGCCGCCGGCTACCGGATGGCCGGCACCTCCCAGGCCAGCCCGCACGTGGCCGGCGCCGCGGCGGTCTTGCACGCGGCGTTCCCCGCCGAGTCGGCCAGCCAGTTGATCGCCCGCATGGTCAGCGGCGGCCGCGCCGTGGTCGACCCCCGCAACGGTCGCAGCACGCCGCGCCTCGACGTGGCGCGCGCGCTCACGCTGGCGGTCCCCGACGGCACGCCGCCCACCGGCACCGTCGTGATCAACGCGGGCGCGACCTACACCCGCAGCCGCAACGTGACGCTCACGCTCGCCGCGACCGACGCGAGCGGCGTGGCCGACCTGTGCATCGGTGAGCCGTGCGGGGCGTACGTGGCGTACGCGACCACCGTCGCGACGACGCTGCCGATCGGCGCCGAGGGGACGCGCACGGTCGCGGTCCGGTTCCGCGATCGGTTCGGCAACGTCGCCAACCCGGTCAGCGACACGATCGTCCTCGACACGGTGACGCCCAGCCTGGCGCTGAGCGGCACCACCAGCGGCGGTCGCGTGGCCATGACCTGGTCGGGCGCCGACGCCACCTCGGGCCTCGCGAGCTTCCGGCTGGTGGCCGCGAGCGGCGCGACCGCGCCGGCCGCCGGGTGCGCGACCGGGACGCTGCTGGCGCAGGGCACGACCACCAGCTTCACCCACGGGCCGCTGACCGTCGGGTCGACGTGGTCGTACCGGTTGTGCGCCACCGACCGCGCCGGCAACACCAGCCCCGGCCTGGCGGCCAAGGTGATCGTGCGCTGAGCCCGCGGCTACTCGGCGACCACGGTCAGGCAGCACACGACGCCGGTGGTCACGCCCGGCGCGAAGTCGCAGCCGGTGCCGGTGTTCTCGCTGTGATCGATGCGCCCGTCGGCGAGGCACCCGCCACCGCCCGGGAACTGGAACGCGCAGCTCGCGCCGACGCCCGCGAGGTCGATGTTGGCGGCGGTGTCGACGCCGGCGGCGACCTGCGCCGAGCAGTCGGGCCGGCACACGAAGTTGTCCTGCGCGGCATCGATCGCGAAGCAGCCGGCGAACGCCGTGGCCGCGGCGTAGGTCACGGCGGCCACCGCGGGCTCGCTGCCGAGGCAGACGTGCCAGCCGGCCGCGCACAGCGCGCCGGCGCCGCCGACGTCGCCGGTCCAGCTGCCAGCGCACGCGGCGACCGCCGGGAACGCGACCGGATCGACCAGGCCCTCGCGCGTGCCGTCGGCGCAGCCGGTGGCGCCGGTGGTGCCGGCGTCGGCAGGCTCGACGGCGGCGTCGACCGAGCCGACGTCCGCATCGACGTCGACCGCGGCGTCGACCACCGCCGCGACGTCGCTCACGTCCGCGTCGCGGTCGAGCGCATCCACCGCCGCGGCGTCGGTGACCGCCGCGTCACCCCCGGCGTCGACGTCGACCACCGCGTCGGCGCCGCCACGATCGACGCTGCCGTCGGTGATGGCCGGCGATCCGTCGCTGCAGGCGGCCGTGACGGCGAGGACGATCGCGAACCGGCGGGTGCGCACGCGGCGATCATAGCTACACCCGAGGCGCCCGGCGCGCCGATCGCCGACGCTCAGGGCGCGGCGGCGACGCGCGCGATCAGCTGCGCCAGCCGATCGCGGGTCTCGGCCGGGATGGCGTGGCCGCCGGGGAACTCGACCCACTCGACCGCGGCGCCGGCCGCGGCCAGCTGGTCGCGCAGGTCGCGCGCGACGGCGAACGGCAGCACCGCGTCGCCGGTGCCGTGGGAGATCAGGACGGGCGTGCCGCGCACGCGGTCGAGGTGCGCGCGCCACGCGGCGCCGTTGATGCGGGTCCCCGACAGGACCGCGAGCCCGGCCAGCGGCCGCGCCCGGTGCAGCGCCACGTCGACCGTGAGCATCGCGCCCTGCGAGAACCCGCCGAGCACGATCCGTTTCGCGCCCTCGGCCTCGAGGCGGTCGAGCAGCGCGTCGACCTGCGCCCGCGCCGCCGCCAGCCCGGCGGGGACCTCGTCGCTGCGGTCGTGCGCCGCGCCGCGCGGCCCGCCATCGAGGCGCCACCAGGCGCGCGACGTCCCCGCGGCGTCGAGCGCGAGCGGCGCCGCCGGCATCACGAACCGGACCGTCGCCGGCACCGGCAGCGCGCGCGCCAGATCGACCAGATCGTCCCCGCCGGCGCCGTAGCCGTGGAGCAACACGACCGTCGCGGTGGCGGCCGACGCGGGCGCGCCCAGCGACACGGTGGCGAGCGGCGGCGGGGCCTGGCTCCCGGCGCCCGCGCCGTCGCCGCGCGTCGCGCGCCCGCACCCGGCGAGCACGCCCGCGCAGGTGATCAGCGCCAGCAGCGGTCCGAGCTTCATCGCGCCATTGTGAGCCAGATCGCGACGACGCGCGCGCCGGTGCGGTGCATGTCAGCAGCCGACGGGGAGCCCGACGTGGTCGTCGCTCGTCGGACCGCCGGGCGCCGGCACCTCGGCCTCGCGGCGCACCGGCGAGGTCTCGCCAGGCGCGGGCGCCTCGGCGGCCTCGATCGACTCGGTGCGCGCCGGGGTCGCGTCGAACGATGGCTCCGCCGGGAGCCACGCCTCTCGCTCGCGCGCCGCGCGCACCGCCGCCCGACATCCGTCACGGGTCAGGTACAGCGGGCGATCGACGAACACCTCGCCGCGGCCGTAGAAGAGGTGGGTCTGCCGCAGGCAACCGATGCCGTAGCTGCTGTCGGGGAAGGTCGCGCTGCGCCCCAGCAACAGCAGCTCGTCCCGCGCCGTCAGCAGCCGGTAGCCCACGCTCCCGCGGCCGCGCACGCCGCGCGCGACGATCGGGCGCCAGAACTGGCCCGACGCGCCGCCCGCCGGCTGCTGCCGCGACGCCTGGACGTGGGCCGCCACGCAGCGGCCGTCGTCGTCGAAGTACACGTCGCCGCCGCCGCGCAGCAACGCCTCGAAGTCGCGCTTCGTCGCCTGCCGGACCTCGGCGGCCAGGAGCGGCTCGAGCTCGCAGTCGCGCAGATCGATCGCCACCGGCGCGTGGCGCGCCAGCGCCGCGGCGCACCCCGCCGCGTCGAGGAACCATCGACTGGCGCCGACCGCGAGCGCGCCGTCGAGTTCGCTGACCGGCAGCGGGACCGTGCACGTCATCGACACCGCCCGCTTGGCGACCGTCCGGCCGCGGCCGGTCAGGGACAGGCCGCCCGCGTTGATCTCGAAGTCGAGCCACTCGGCGCCGACCTCACCGCCGAAGGCGACCTCACGCGTGAGCTGCCCCTGGCCGGCCGCCCCCGGGACCACGTCCCAGCGCTGGCAGCGAGCCGCGCCGTCTTCGACGACGATCAGGTACAGCGCGCCCGGACGCGCGAGCCGACCAGGCGCCGGCGTCGGAGGTGTCGCGCGCTGCGCCATCGCCACGCCCGCCGCACCGATCGCGAACACCGCCAGGCCCCACGCGCGCATGTCGGTCGGACACCGCGGCGGCGGCGCGGTTTCATCGAACGCGGCATGCTGTGGACCATGACGCTCGAGCTCGTGGCCTTGATCGTGGAGGAGTACGACCCGGCGATCGCGTTCTTCGTCGACGTGCTCGGGTTCGCGCTGGTGGAGGACGTGCCAGCCACCACCAACGACGGCCGCGGCAAGCGCTGGGTGGTGGTGCGGCCGCCCGGCGCGCAGACCGGCCTCCTGCTCGCGCGCGCCGACGGCGAGGCCCAGCGCGCGGCCGTCGGCCACCAGCACGCCGGCCGCGTCGGGTTCTTCCTGCGGGTCGACGACTTCGAGGGGACGCTCGGGCGCCTGCGCGCGGCCGGCGCCGAGGTCGTGACCGAGCCGCGCGACGAGCCCTACGGCCGGGTGGTCGTGTTCCGCGACATCGCCGGCAACCGCTGGGACCTGCTCGGACCGCGCCCGCGTTGAGCTCGCGCCGGCCGCCGACGTCGGCCGCGCCGCCCCGAACGGCGATAGGCTCGCGCGATGGAGCCGGTGATCGATCACATCCAGGTGACCGTGCGCGACGTGCGCGCGGCCGAGGCGTTCTACGACCAGCTGATGCCGCTGCTCGGCTTCGTGCCGATGCGCAAGGGCAAGGCGACGATCGCCGCCCACGACTTCGAGGTCGTCGAGTATCAGCACCCGCGCCTGGCGTTCGCGATCACCTCGCCGCGGGCCGCGTTCGCCCACGAGCCGGTGCACCGGCGGCGCCCCGGCGCGCTCCACCACCTGGCGTTCAAGGCCGGCTCGCGGGCCGAGGTCGACGCGCTGCACGTCGAGCTGCAGCGCATCGGCGCGACGATCGTGGCGCCGCCGCGCGAGTACCCCGAGTACACCCCGCCCGGCTACTACGCCGTGTTCTTCAAGGACCCCGACGGCCTCAAGTACGAGGTCGTCCACGCGCCGGCGCCGGCGCCCGCGCCGACGCCGTGAGCGCGCTGGCGCGCGCGTTCAGCCCACAGCGGCGATCCTGAGCCGCACCAGCTTGCCCTTGCGCTTCGCGATGTGCTGGTAGTCCCACTGGACCGTGCGCGACTCAGCCAGCCAGCGCCGCAGCGCGGCGACGTCGACGTCTCCCACCTTGGCGTAGCGCGCCTCGGCGGCCTTGAACGTGCCCTCCGGGTGCAGGCCCGGCTCGGCGAACGACTGCCCGCTCCAGAACAGGAGCCGCACGCTGTCCTTCCGCTTCGCGTAGCCCGCGATCGGGTTGCCAGCCAGGAACCACACCGGGTGGCGATGCCAGATCTTGCGCTCGGCGCCGACCAGCGCCGCGTCGAGCTCGCGGGCCAGGAGCGCGCAGATGGCGCGATCGCCGCGGGCCTGCTCGCGGTGGTAGGCGGCGATGTCGGAGGGGAGACGCATCGCCACGAGTCTCGCACGACTCACCCGGGCGCCAGCTCGCGGCACGCGGCGCGCCGTCACGGCGCGCGGGCGAGCGCCTCCCAGCTGACCCGCCCTTCGTCGACGACGAACACCCCGCCGTCGACCACCACCATCACCGGCTGGCGGTAGCGCAGCGACGCGAACACGTGGGCCTCGGTCGCCGTCGGCGTCACGAAGTGCGAGACCGCCAGCGCCACGAGCTCCGCGGACGCCGGCGGGGCAGCGGGCTTGCCCATGATCACGCAGGTGTTCGACAGCGGCTTGACCTCGGTGACGACCGGGCCGTCGGCGCCCACCGCCACCGCGATCCGCACGTAGCCGGCGAGCACCGCCGCGTCGGGATCGGTCGTGCCCGGCGAGAAGTAGACGAGCCACCCGGGCGCGCCGACGAGCGCGCCCGGGACGACGTCGACGTTGTACCGGCCGCCGCAGATCGGCGTGAACGCCGCGATCGCGGCCGCGCGCGCCGCGACCATGGCGCGCCCGTCGTCGTCGAGCGGCTCGCCGGCCCCGTGTCGTACCGGCGCACCGGCGACGCCGGCGTCATCGACGGGCACCGTGACCAGCGACGCCGCCTGGCCCTCGACCGTCCCGTAGAAGTCGACGCGCCAGCCGTCGGCGGCGAGGCGGGTGATCCACCCCTGCGCGGTCGGCGGCATGCCGCCGGCGAGCGCGGCGTCGGTGGCCGCGGCCGACGCGCGATCCTGCGCGTAGAGGCGCATCCCGAGGGTCATGGCGTCGGCCACCGCCGCCGCCGCCGCCGCGGGGATCGACGGATCGACCGAGTCGGCCGCCGTCGCGGGCGCGGGCGCCTCGCGCGGAGGGGACACGCGCGTCGGAGCCTGCGCCCCAGCGCCGCACGCGAGGCACAGCCCGGCGACCAGCGCCGCGACAGGACGACCGACCGCCGGCCGGCGCGCCGCTAGCGACACGTCGGCCCCCGCGCGAACCCGTCGGCCGGCGCGCGCGCGAGCCGCCGCGCGGTGGCCGCGTCCCAGCGCCCGTGCTCGCGGATCCGATCGTCGGGGTGGTTGCGGTTCCACAGCCGCTGGAACGCGCGCACGCTGAGCCGCCGCAGGTCGCCGGCGCCGCGGCCGCGGTAGTCGAAGTGCACCCGATCGCGGCGGCCCAGCCAGCGGAAGCCGGCGCCGCGGAGGCGCGCCTTCCACGCCGCGTAGTCGGGCACGTCGATCGCCAGGCCCGACTCGTGGTTCGAGCGACCGGGCGGCGCGGCCAGCGCCACCACCGATGGGCAGCGCCGGTGTCGGTACCAGTGGTGGTAGACGTACTGCTGCGCGAGCGTGCGCGTGGTCGAGTAGATCCACAGCGGCGAGCCATCGGCGGCGGCGCGCAGCGCCCGCGCGGCCGCCGCGTCGAGCAGCGGCGCGGCGTTGATGCCCAGCTCGACGCCGGGGATGTCGTCGATGGCCGCCAGGACGCCAGGCCGCAGACACGCCACCTCGGCCAGCAGCTGGTCCGACAGCGGCCGCACCGCCGCGGCCGAGCACTGCGTGCGCGCGACCTCGTCGACGGTCAGCGCCGCCCGAGGGACATCGTCGTCGGCGGTGGCCGCGGACGGCGCCGCGAGCGCGAGCCCCGCGACGGTCGCGGCCACGACGAACGCACGCAGCTGACGCGTCGACCACATCGTCCCCCCAAGGACACCGACTGCCCCGGCCCGGTTGCGCGGCATGGCTCAATCTCTCCGCAGCTGCACGCCGAGGCCACGCGCCGCGCACGCCGCGGCCATGGCGCCGATCCGCGCGATCGGCGCGCGCGCCGCGGGCAGCTCCACCGACGCGTCGTGCTCGCTCAGCGCGGCGGGCGCTGGCGCGGTCGGTGCCAGGTCGAAGCCGGCCAGCAGCGCGGCGAGCGTCCCCGCCTCGCCGGCGTCGAGCCAGCCCAGCAGGCCTTCGCCGAAGCCGCCATCGCCCCAGCCCCAACCCGCGCCGCGGCGGGACAGCGCGACCAGCAGCCGCGCCAGCGGGTCGTCGCCCTGGCGGTACGCGCGCTCGAGCACCTCGGTGCCCCACGGATCGACGCCGCGCTCGAGCCCGTACCAGACGCTGAACGACGCCAGCGTCGCGTGACGCCCGAGCTCGACCGGCGCCGGCGCCTCGACGCAGCAGGCGAACGCCGCGTCCTTGATCAGCCCGCCGAACTGCTCGGCCTTCGCCGGGCCGCGCTGGTCGCGGTGCATCGGGCAGCGCGCCCGCACGGCGCAGCCCGCCGCCGCGCACGCACCGTCGATGCGCGCGTGGACGTCGAGCCACCCGCCCGGCGGCGCCTCGCGCACGGCGAGATCGTCGTCCAGGAAGGCGCAGACCGCGGCGAGCTCGATGCCGAGCCCCGCGGCCAGCCCGTCCAGCTCGATCGACAGCTTCGGGTGGCGCTGGTAGTGGTCGGCGTAGTCGGCCTCGCTGCGCCGCAGCCGCGCGAGGGTGGCGTCGAAGCCCGCCGCCAGCGCGGCGTCGCGATGCCCGGTCGCCAGCAGCGTGCGCACCGCCGGCACCACCGTCGCGCGGTACCGCGCCAGGTCGAACGCACAGAGGGTCGAGAACGCGCCCACCGCGCCGTCATCATGGCACGCGGCGCGCGCCGGTTCACTTCGCGTCGGTGAGCGAGGTGCGCTGGATCCGCCGGTGCAGCGGCGTCAGCTCGCCGAGCGCGGCCGAGCCGTACCAGGGGTGCAGCTCCATCTCCAGCCGGCCGGCCTTGATCGCCGGATCGGTCGCGGTCAGCGCGGCGGCCTCCTCGACGGTCTTGACCGCGAACACGTAGATGCCGGCGTACGGGCCGTCGTCGAGGAACGGCCCGGCCAGCACCAGCGAGCCCTCGTCGGCCATCCGCTCGATGTTGGCCAGGTGGCCCGCCATCAGCGCCTTGGCCTCGTCGGGCGGCTGGTCGCGGTTGGGGCCGGGCTTGAGGAACGCGACGACGTACGCCTTCATCCCGAGCTCGTCGGCGCCCAGCCGCTCGGCCAGCGCCGCGTCGTAGCCGGTGGCGGGGGCCGGCGCCGGCGCCGCGGCCGGCGTGCTGCGGGCCGCGCACGACGCGGCGAGGAGTGCGAACCCGAGCGTGAGGCCGACGCGCATGTGCAGGGATCTATCACGCCCACCGCCCGGGTTGGCCCCTCGAACTCCGCCGGCCGCGGTCGACTCGATCGGTGACCGCCCGCGAAGCGGTCGCCCGCCATGAGGTCCTCCTCGCTACCCTTGCTCGTGGTCGCGCTGGCCGCGGCGGCGTGCGCGCACACGGCGCCCCGCCAGCCGACGCCGCGCGGCGTCGACGCCCGCACCCCGTGCGCGCAGCTGGCGGTGGCCTGGCGCGACTACGACGCGCGCCAGGTCAGCCGGGCGATCTACTGGCGCAACGCGCGCGCCTTCGTCGACCGGGCGCTCACCTGCCGCGATCCCGAGCTGGTGTTCGCCGGGTCGATGATCGGCCCCACCTGCGGCGACGATCGCGCGTGCGCGACCGCCGACGGCACCCACCTCGCGCGCCTCGAGCGCGCCGGCGTCCCGCTCAAGGCCGCCTTCGCGGCGTGGCTGGCGGCGCGCGACCTGGGCCCGCTCGGCGCGTCGCTCGCGTACTGCCCGCACGAGCCGTACCGCTCGGTGCGCGAGACCACCCGCTGGCTCGCGCGCGCGGGCCACCGCGAGTTCGCGCGGCCGCTCGCCGATCTCGCGCTGGCGCAGCGCGATCCGTACCTCCAGGCGACGCTGCTCGAGTACTTCGTCGCGCTCGACCTGCCCGAGGGCGAGCCGCTCGCGCGCCGCCTGCTGCCCCACCGCGACCCGACGCTGCGCGCCCGGGCGTGCGCGGCGCTCACCCGGCTGGGCTCACCGGCCGCGCTGCCCGAGGTCCGCGCGGTCGCCGCCGCCGACGCCCACTCGCGGCTGGTGCGCGTCGACGGGATCGAGCAGGAGGTGTACCCGGTCCGCGCGCTGTGCGCCGCCGCGGTCGGCGCCCTGACGACCCGGGCCAGCGTCGCGGCCGCGCGGTAGCCTCGCCGTCAGAACCAGACGTCGGCCACGCAGCGGCCGTCGCGCGGCAGATCGTCGAAGGCGACCAGCCCATCGAAGTGATCGATCGGCAGGTGGGCGATCGCGGCCGGCTCGGTCAGGCGCAGGTTCACCGCGATCCGGCGCCGGCCGTCGGCGTCGACCGCGAGCGCGCGCCAGCACACCACGCCGGCGCAGCTCGGGCAGAACTGGATCTCGAGCGACGCCGGCATGTCGGCGCGCACGTACGTCGCCACCGGCCCGCGGATCGTGATCCGCTCGCCCTCGTAGTCGTAGGCCCACAGCGTGCCGTAGCGCCGACACAGCGTGCAGTTGCACGCGGTGGTCGACGCGGGGAGCCCGTCGAAGCGCCAGCCGACGCGACCGCAATGACAGGTGCCTTCGATCATGTCAGCGCGATCGTACCCGAGCGCGCGCGGGCATGCTGGCGCGACCGCGGCGGGCCCAGCGGTGGCATGATCGGGCCATGGTCAGCGCCGCCGCACCGCCCGGGATGCCCAAGCTCATCGGCCGCGGCCCGCTGCGCGCGCTGACCCGCGCGGGGCTGTCCAACGTCGACCAGCTCGCGACGCTCTCGAGCCGCGAGGTCGCGGCGCTGCCGGGCATGACGCCCAAGGCCGTGACGCTGCTGCGGGTCGCCCTCACCGCGCGCGGCAAGACCTTCGCCGACGAGCGCTGACCTCCAGCGCGCCGCGCCGCGCTCGGGTATGCTGGCGCGACCGAGATGCGTGAGACCCATCGCAGCGTGAGCATCCGTCGGCCCGCCGACGAGGTCTTCGCGTACCTGCGCGTCTACGACAACCAGGCGGCGTGGGAGGACTTCGTCCTCGAGGCGCGCTCCGAGCCGCCGGGCCCGGCGGTGGTGGGGACGCGGGTCCACAAGCTGCGGCGAACGCCGCTGGCCGAGGAGCGGTTCACGCTGGAGATCGTCGCGATGGACGAGGCGGCGCGGCGCTGGGCCGACGTCGCGCTCGACGGCGACCTCGCCGGCACCCGCGTCGAGTGGGCGATCACCCCGACCGCCGACGGCTGCCAGCTCGACGTGCGGGTCGAGCTGCACGCCCACGGGTTGCTCAAGCGCCTGATGCCGGTGGTGTGGCGCACCGCGCGCCGCCAGCTGCGCACCGCGCTCGACTCGCTGACCCGGGTGCTCGAGGCTGGCCGCGCCGCGCCCGCCGCGCCCTAGCCGACTGGCTCGCGCGCGCTCACCACTCGCCGACGTTGGGCATCGACGCCCACGGCTCGGCCGGCGCCAGCGCCGCGCCGCGCTGCAGCAGCTCGACCGACACCAGGTCCGGCGACCGCACGAACGCCATGCGGCCGTCGCGCGGCGGCCGGCTGATCGGGTAGCCGGCGTCGATGAAGCGCTGGCAGGCGGCGTAGATGTCGTCGACCTCGTAGGCGACGTGGCCGAAGTTGCGGCCGACGGTGTACGGCGCGTCGTGGTCCCAGTTGTGGGTCAGCTCGAGCTCCGGACCGTCGGCCTCGGTGCCGAGGAACACCAGCGTGAAGCGCCCGGCCTCGTGATCGCGGCGGCGCAGCTCGCGCAGCCCCAGGCCGTCGCAGAAGAACCGCAGCGCCGCCGGCAGATCGCGGACGCGGACCATCGTGTGCAAGTAGCGCATGCGCCCTCGTAGCACGCCGAGGCGAGGTCGCTACGCCGCCAGCTGCGCGGCGATCAGCTCGCGCAGCGGCCGCGCCGCGGTGCCGGTGAGGCGCTCGACCGCGGTCGAGGTCTTGGCGAGCTCGCCGGCCGCGATCGCCGCGTCGAAGGCGGCGTAGGTCCGCGCGGCGCCCTCGGGCAGGCCGGCGGCCACCAGGCCCGCGACCCGCTCGTCGACGGTGACCGCGCGGTGCACCACCGCCTTGCCGCTGAGCTCGGCGATCAGCGCGGCCAGCTCGGCGCTGGTGACCGCGACCGGCCCGGCGACGTGGACCAGCCGACGCCCCAGCGCGGCCTCGAGCAACATCGCCGCCGCGACCCGGGCGCAGTCGTCGCGCGAGATCCACGCCACCGCGCCGTCGCCGCGCGCGTCGACCAGCGCGCCGGTCGCGATCGCCGCCGGCACCGCCGCCAGGGCCAGCTCGGCGTACAGGTTGTTGCGCAGCACGGTGAAGTCGAGCGCCGACTCCTGCAGCGCCGCCTCGGTGGCGCGGTGATCGGCCGCCACCGCGCCGACCGTCGGCGCGTCGACCAGCGACGTATAGACGACGTGCTGCACGCCGACCGCCGCGAGCGCGCGGATCGCGGCGGCGTGCTGCGCCGCGCGGCGCCCGGGGGCGTCGACCGCGTCGGTGCTGATCAGCAGCGCCCGCCCGGCGCCCGCGAACGCCGCGGCCAGCCCGGCCTCGTCGTCGAAGTCGGCGGCGCGCACGTCGACGCCGCGGGCCGCGAGATCGGCCAGCTTGGCCGGCTGCCGCGTGGTGGCGATCAGCGTGCGCGCGCCCGGCACGTCGAGCAGGATCTCGAGGACGCGGCGGCCCAGGTGGCCAGCCGCGCCGGTGACCAGCAACGCAGGTTCGGACATCGCGCTAGCGTGACGCCGACCGCTCGCGCTGCCAATCGTCGGCGCGCACGATCGGCCCGGCGTCCGACCTCACCAGCCCGGGTCGTCGCAGCGGCGCGGCTTGACGCGCGCGCGATAGTCGACTGGGATGCGCGCCCGGACCTGCGGCGCGGCGTTGGCGATCTCCCACGCCATCCGGTACAGCAGCGGATGGCGGACGTGGTCGCGGAAGTACACCTGCGCGACGTCCCAGCGCTCCTCGAACGGACGGTCCATCGCCCCCGAGCGCGCGAACATGCTGCACGCGGCCTCGAAGTCGACGCGCAGCTCGGGCAGCGCGGGTCGGACCGCGGGCGCCTGGTCGGCGCGATCGATCGCGACCACCGCGTAGGCGAACGTCGGGTCGTCGGACGGCGCCGCCGCGACCCGCGGCACCGCGTCGACCACGCAGCCGGCGACCGCGGCGAGCTCGGGCGCGACCGGGCCCTGCGGCGCCAGCGCGGTGACGCCGGCCGGCGTGATCGTGATCCGGACCTCGACGGCCACCGATCCCGCGGCGTGGCGCGCGCACGCTGCGAGCGGCCCCGCCAGCGGCGCCAGCGACGCCGCGACCGCGTCGGTCGACGCCGGGCCCGCGGTCAGCAGGTTGGCGAACGTCGCGACCGCCGCGATCGGCGGCGGCGCGTCGACCGGCGGCGCGGCATCCACCGGCGGTGACGACGGCGCCGCGTCGACCATCACCGCCGGCGGTTCGAGCGCCCCCGGCGCGGTGGCCGATGGCGCCGCGGCGCCGGCGCACGCGATCGACACCGACGCGAGCATCGCGAGCGAGCGCCCCATCCGGTGAGCCTACCGGCGCCGCCGTGGGCGCGCCACCGCCCCGTGGCCCGCGGTCGCGGTGCTAGGGTCGCGCCGACGATGACCCACGAGCCCCAGGAAGCGTCCGCGCTGCCGACGCCGTTCGCCCAGCCGTCGTGGGAGCCGCGGTTCGCGCTCGACGGCCCCACGCCGTCGCTGCCGCTGCTCACCACCGCGCTGCGGCTGCACGTCGACTGCAGCCACCACGCGTGGGCGTGGCGCGACGGCGCCCCGGTCTTCCACGGGTTCTGCGTGCGCCCCGACCGCGTCGCGATCGCCGCGCGCCTGGGCGGGTTCCCGGGGCCGCTGCGCGACGCCGAGCCGTGGTTCGCTGACGCCACGCTCGACGCCGCCGCCACGCACCTCGCCGGCTGGCTCACCACCACCGCGGCCTATCCCCCGACGCCGTGGTTCGACGGCGGCGAGGGCCGCGGCTTCCAGGCGTGGCACGTGGCCTACGGCCAGCCCGGCCCGTACGGCTACCTGGTCGTCGAGCCCAAGTGGTTCGAGATCCACAAGTGAGCGCCCCCCGCGGCGCGCGGTAGACTGCGCGGGCCGTCGATGCCGTACGCCACCCTGCTGCTCGATCTCGATCACACGCTGTTCGACTCCGACGCCTCCGAGGCGCTGGCGTTCGCGCAGGCGCTGGCCACGGTCGGCGTCGACCAGCCGGCCCGCTACTTCCCGACCTACGACGCGATCAACCGCGGGCTGTGGGCGGCGGTCGAGCGCGGCGAGCTGCCCACCGCGGCGATCAAGCTGGTGCGCTGGGAGCGGCTGGTGGCCGCGACCGAGCTCGACGCCGACCCGCAGGTGCTGGCCGAGGCGTTCTTGATCGGCATGGGCCAGCACGGCGAGCTGTACCCGGGCGCGCGCGAGGTGCTGGCGGCGCTGGCCGACCGCGCCGACCTCGCGCTGGGGCTGGTCACCAACGGCCTGGCCGAGGTGCAGCGCGCGCGCATCGCGCGGCTCGAGCTCGACGCCTACTTCGACGCCGTCGTCGTGTCGTCGGAGGTCGGCGTCGCCAAGCCGGCGCCGGCGATCTTCGACGTGGCGTTCGCGCAGCTGGCCGACCCGCCGCGCGCCTCGGCGGTGATGGTCGGCGACAGCCTGACGTCGGATCTGCGTGGCGGCCGCGCCGCCGGCATCGCCACCTGCTGGTTCAACCCGCACGGCAAGCCCGCCGCCGATCGCGCGCTGATCGATCACGAGATCGCCGCGCTGACCGAGCTGCTCGCGCTGGTGTGACCGCCATGGCCGCGCCGCGCTTCCGCCCGTTCCTCAAGATGTCGGCCCGCGGCGTCACCGGCGGTGGCGGCGGCACCTGGGTCGCCACCGAGAAGCTGCACGGCGCCAACTTCGTGGTCGCGGCGGTCGGCGACCGCGCCTGGTTCGGCAAGCGCAAGGCGTGGCTGGCCGACGACGAGCCGTTCTTCGGCTGGCAGCTGATCGCCGCCGAGCTGAGCGCCGCGCTCCGCGCGATCGCCGCCGAGCTGGGCGCCGCACAGGTGGTCGGCTACGGCGAGCTGTTCGGCGGCGGCTACCCGCACCCGGCGGTGCCCGCGGTGCCGGGCCTGCAACCGGTGCAGACCGGCGTGTGGTACGCGCCCGACCTGCGCTGGGCGCCGTTCGACCTGCTGGTGGCGCGCGACGACGACGACGACGGCGAGCTGCTGGCGTTCGCCGAGGTCGAGCGGTTGGCCGCCGCGGCCGGGCTGACCACGCCGCCGGTGGTGGGGCGCGGCCGGCTGGTCGATCTCGAGGCGCTGCCGGTGCGCGCCCCGACCCGCGTGCCCGCCGCGCTCGGCCTGCCGCCGCTCGACGGCAACCTCGCCGAGGGCCTGGTGCTCAAGCGCGACGAGCGGGCGCCGCCGGCGCTGCGGCCCATCGTCAAGCGCAAGATCGCCGAGATGGACGAGGCGCGCTTCGACGAGTCGACCGCGTGGCAGCCGGGCGCGGTCGGCTACGACGTGCTGGCGGCGTGGGCCGCGCGGCTGGTCAACCCGGCGCGGCTGGCCAGCGCGCGCTCGAAGGTCGGCGCCGCCCCGGCGGCGATCCGCGACGAGGTCGTGCTCGACGTCGCGATCGATCTCGAGCACGCGTTCGGCGACGGCTGGCGCGCGCTCGGCGCCGCCGCGCAAGATCGCCTGCTGGCCCACGTCGCGGCGCTGGCCGACGCGCTGCTCGCTGCGTGAGCCGGCGCCCCGTGGCAAGGTGCGGCCCATGCGCACCTGGATCGTCTCGCTGCTCGCCGTCGCGCTGGTCGCGATCACCGCCGCCACCGCCACCCCCGCGCACGCCAAGGTGCGCACCAAGCTCGTCGAGTACAAGGACGGCGACGCCACCCTCGAGGGCTACCTGGCCTGGGACGACGCCGCCAAGGGCAAGCGGCCGGGCGTGCTGGTGGTCCACGCGTGGATGGGCCTCGACGCCAACGCCCGCGCCCGCGCCGAGCAGCTGGCCAAGCTCGGCTACGTCGCGTTCGCCGCCGACATCTACGGCAAGGGCGTGCGGCCCAAGGATCGCGACGAGGCGGCCAAGCAGGCCGGCACCTACAAGGCCGACCGCGCGCTCTTGCGCCGTCGGGTCAACGCCGGCCTGACCGCGCTCCTGGCCCAGCCCAAGGTCGACGCGACGCGCACCGCGGCGATCGGCTACTGCTTCGGCGGCACCACCGTGCTCGAGCTGGCGCGCAGCGGCGCGGCGGTGTCGGGCGTGGTCAGCTTCCACGGCGGCCTCGACTCGCCGACGCCGGCCGACGGCAAGCACATCCGCGCCAAGGTGCTGGTGCTGCACGGCGCCGCCGACGGCTTCGTCGCGCCCGCCGACAAGGCCGCCTTCGAGCAGGAGCTGACCACCGCCAAGGTCGACTGGCAGCTGGTCGCGTACGGCGGCGCGGTCCACTGCTTCACCGATCGCGGCGCCGGCGCCGATCCGTCCAAGGGCTGCGCCTACGACGCCGCGGCCGACGCCCGCTCGTGGGCGGCGATGCGCGCGTTCTTCGCCGAGCTGTTCGCCAAGCAGCCGTAGCCCGCCTCGACGCCGCGCCGCGGGCGGGCCATGGTGGGCGTGATGCAACCACCGCTGTCGGTCCTGGATCTGTCGCCGGTCGGCGCCGGCGTCGCGCCGAGCCAGGCGGTGCGCGACTCGGTGGCGCTGGCGCGCACCGCCGAGGAGCTGGGCTACACCCGCTACTGGGTGGCCGAGCACCACAACATGGCGAGCATCGCGACCTCGGCCCCCGAGGTCTTGATCGCCGCGATCGCCGCGACCACCGCGCGCATCCGGGTCGGCGCCGGCGGCATCATGATCCCCAACCACACGCCGCTGCGGGTGATCGAGATCTTCCGCACCCTCGAGGCGCTCTACCCGGGCCGGATCGATCTCGGGCTGGGCCGCGCGCCGGGCACCGACCCGGTCACCTCGGCCGCGCTGCGCCGCTCCGACGATCCCGACGTCAACCACCTGCTGGCCGAGCTGCTGGCGTTCGAGCGCGGCGGCTTCCCCGAGCGCCACCCGTTCCGCGCCATCACCGCGATGCCGTCGGACGTCGGCGCCGGCACGATGTGGATGCTGGGCTCGAGCCTGACCGGCGCGACGATCGCCGCGCAGCTCGGCATGCGCTACGCGTTCGCCGGCCACTTCGCGATGCGCCAGGCGGCCGAGGCGCTGGCGCTGTACCGCCGGCAGTTCGAGCCCAGCGCCGAGCTGGCGGCGCCCTACGCGATGCTCGCCGTGACCTGCGTGTGCGGCGAGGACGACGACGACGCCCGCCGTCAGGCCGCGCCGCTGCGGCTGGCGATCGTGCGCACCCGCACCGGCCAGCGCGCGCCGATCGCGACGATCGACGAGGCGCTGGCGCACCGCTTCTCGCCGGCCGAGCAAGCCATCGCCGACGAGTTCCTGACCGGCGCGGTCATCACCGGCCCGGCGCAGGTCGGCGCCCGGCTGCGCGCGCTCGCCGCCGAGACCGGCGCCGACGAGCTGATGCTGTCGACGCTGGTGCCGTCCCTGGCGGCCCGCCAGGCGTCGCTGACGCGCGTCGCCACCGCGATGGCCTGAGCCGGCTGCGACAATTGCCCTCGGGGCCGCCCGCCGTCGCGGGCCTACGATCGTCGCATGACCGAGGCGTCGCAGCGCGCCCTCACCGGGCTACGCGATCCGCACACGCTGCAGTGGTACGCGATCCCGCTGCTCGCGATCACCTTCTACATCTACGCGACCGAGATCAAGAAGGCGCGCGGCAGCGGCGACTGGAACCCGGTGCTGGCCGGGCTGACGCTGTTCGGGATGGACTTCGTCAACGAGTCGATCAACGGGTGGATCCTGGTGCTCAGCGATCGCTCGGCGCTGTGGACCGCGCCCGGGCCGACCGCGCTGCGGACGATGGTCGGCTGGAACCTCGAGATCATGTTCATGTTCGCGATCGCCGGCATCGTCTACGCCAACACGCTGTCGGCCGACCCGCGGGCCCGCGTGCTCGGCGTGCCCGAGCGCTGGTTCTGGGCGGTGGCGTACGCGGCGTTCTGCGTCGCGGTCGAGCTGGTGCTCAACGCCGGCGGGCTGCTGGTCTGGGAGTACGCGTGGTGGGACGGCACCGCCGTCGGGGTCTGGCTGATCTTCTTGCTCGGCTACTTCCACTTCTACGTCGCGACGCTGCTCGTGATCGGCGCGCGGCGGATGCGCACCAAGCTCATCGCGATCGGCGCGATCTACGCGGTGGCGATCGCGCTGAACGTGATCGGCCTCGGCGCGCTGGGCTGGACCTACTGACGTCGCCCGCCGTGGCAGACTGGATGGCGCCCGTGGTGAACGCCCGCATCGCCCGGATCTTCGACGAGGTGGCCGCGCTGCTGGCCGAGCAGGGCGCGTCGCCGTACCGGGTGCGCGCGTGGCACGACGCGGCCGCGACGATCACCGACCTGCCCCGCGAGCTGACCGACGTGTTCCGTGACCACGGCCGGGCCGGGCTCGAGGCGCTACCCCACATCGGTCGCCACCTGTCGGCGGTGATCATCGAGCTGGTGCGCACCGGCCACGCGGCGATCCTCGATCGCCTGCGCGGCGAGGTCCACGGCGCCGACCTGCCGCCGGCACCCGACGTCGAGCCGGGCCCGCCGCCCGCGCACCACGGCCTCACCCCGCCGCCGGTGGCGCTGCTGCTGGCGGTCGACGCGCGCTACCGCGGCGCGGCCACCGCCGATCACTTGCCGCGCATCGCGCCGCGCCGCCACAACCCCGACGGCGCCGCCTGGCTGCCGGTGCTGCACGACGAGCGCGACGGCTGGGTGTGGACCGCGCTCTACTCGAACACCGCGCGCGCCCACGAACTCGGCCACACCCACGACTGGGTCGTCGTCTACTACCACCACCCCGACGACGGCGACGAGGGCCACGCCACCGTCGTCACCGAGCACCGCGGGCCGTGGCGCGGTCAGCGGGTCGTGCGCGGCCGCGAGGGCGAGTGCGCCATCCACGCCCTCGCACTCGGCCTGGAGCCGGCGCCATGACCGCCTCGCGCCACGATCGTGAGCTGACAGACACACCCCCGCCATGACGCGGCACGCCATCACGTGATCGCGCGCGCGCTCGATTGCGGCGCCGCGCGGGAAGGAGGAACGTCGGAGGCCAAGGGGGGACTTCATGCCCAAGCTGACACTCAGCGTGAATGGACAGCCGCGCACGATCGACTGCGCGAACGCGACGCTCCTGGTCGAGGCGCTCCGCGAGCACCTCGGCCTCACCGGCACCCACGTCGGCTGCGACAGCAGCCAGTGCGGCGCCTGCACCGTCCACGTCGACGGGCGCTCGGTGAAGTCGTGCACGATGCTGGCGGTCGAGGCCGAGGGGGCCGCGATCACCACCATCGAGGGCCTGGCCAAGGGCAACGACCTGCACCCGATGCAGGCCGCGTTCAAGGAGCACCACGGCCTGCAGTGCGGCTTCTGCACGCCGGGCATGGTGATGAGCGCGTGCGATCTCGCCGCGCGCAACCCGGCCCCCAGCGAGGGCGAGGTGCGGCACTGGCTCGAGGGCAACCTGTGCCGCTGCACCGGCTATCACAACATCGTCAAGGCCGTGCGCGCCGGCGCCGGTGACATGAACGGAGGCAAGTGATGGGCAACGCGCAAGGCATCGGCGCCGCGGTCAAGCGCAAGGAGGACCGCCGCTTCCTGGTCGGCCGCGGCCAGTACACCGATGACGTCACCCTGCCCAACCAGAGCTTCGCGGTGTTCGTGCGCTCGCCCTACGGCCACGCCAAGGTCAACGGCGTCGACGCCAAGGCCGCGCTGGCCGCGCCCGACGTGCTCGCGGTGCTGACCGGCGCCGACGTCGCCGCCGACGGGCTCGGCGGCATCCCCTGCGGCTGGCTGGTCAAGAGCAAGGACGGCTCGAACATGGTCGAGCCGCCGCACCCGGCGCTGGCCCAGGGCAAGGTCCGCCACGTCGGCGATCCGGTCGCGATGGTGATCGCGTCGACCAAGGCCGCCGCCAAGGCCGCCGCCGCGCTGGTCGAGGTCGACTACGAGCCGCTGCCCGCGGCGGGCCTGCTGGCCAACGCGATCGCGCCCGGCGCGCCGCAGGTGTGGGACGAGGCGCCGGGCAACGTGTGCTTCGACTGGCACATCGGCGACCCGGCCACCACCGACGCCGCGTTCGCCAAGGCGGCGCACGTCGTCGAGCTCGACCTGGTCAACAACCGCGTCGCCCCCAACCCGATGGAGCCGCGCGCCGCCAACGGCAGCTTCGACGGCGCCAACGATCAGTACACGCTGTACACGACGTCGCAGAACCCGCACCTGACGCGGCTCCTGCTGGCGGCGTTCACGCTGAAGGTCCCCGAGCACAAGCTGCGCGTCATCGCCCCCGACGTCGGCGGCGGGTTCGGCTCGAAGATCTTCCACTACGCCGAGGAGCTGCTGGTGCTGTGGGCGTCGCGCCGCGTCGGCCGGCCGGTCAAGTGGACCTCCGACCGCATGGAGGCGTTCCTCACCGACGCCCACGGCCGCGACCACATCTCCAACGCCAAGCTCGCGCTCGACGCCGACGGCAAGTTCCTCGGCCTGCGGGTCCACACCTACGCGGCGATGGGCGCGTACCTGTCGACGTTCGCGCCGGCGGTGCCGACCTACCTCTACGCGACGCTGCTGTCGGGTCCGTACGACTTCCCGGCGATCTACGCCGAGGTGAAGGCGATCTTCACCAACACCGTCGCCGTCGACGCCTACCGCGGCGCCGGTCGCCCCGAGGCGACCTACCTGCTCGAGCGCCTGGTCGAGCAGGCCGCGCGCCAGCTCGGCATGGACCGCGTCGAGCTGCGCCGCAAGAACCTGATCCGCGCCGACCAGTTCCCCTACCAGACCCAGGTCGCGCTGCAGTACGACATCGGCGACTACCAGGCCACGCTCGACCTCGCGCTCGCGCAGGGCGACTACGCCGGCTACCCCGCGCGCGCCGCGGCGTCCAAGGCCAACGGCAAGCTCCGCGGCTTCGGGATGTCGACGTACATCGAGGCCTGCGGCATCGCGCCGTCGGCGCTGGTCGGCGCGCTCGGCGCCCGCGCCGGCCTGTACGAGGCGGCCAACGTGCGGGTCCACCCGACCGGCTCGGTGACGGTGTTCACCGGCACCCACTCGCACGGCCAGGGCCACGAGACCACGTTCGCGCAGCTGATCGCCGATCGCCTCGGCGTCTCGACCGATCAGGTCGAGGTGGTCCACGGCGACACCGACCGCATCCCGTTCGGCATGGGCACCTACGGCTCGCGCTCGGCGTCGGTCGGCGGCTCGGCGATCGTCAAGGCGCTCGACAAGATCGTCGACAAGGGCAAGAAGATCGCGGCGCACCTGCTCGAGGCGTCGGTGGCCGACGTCGAGTTCAAGGACGGCCAGTACCGCGTCGTCGGCACCGATCGGGTCAAGGCGTTCGGCGAGGTCGCGTTCGCGGCCTACGTCCCGCACAACTACCCGATCGAGACCGTCGAGCCCGGCCTCGAGGAGTCGGCGTTCTACGACCCCAAGAACTTCACGTTCCCCGGCGGCACCCACCTGGTCGAGGTCGAGATCGACCCCGAGACCGGCGTGGTCGAGGTCGCGTCGGTGACGATCGCCGACGACGTCGGCGTGATCATCAACCCGATGATCGTCGACGGCCAGGCCCACGGCGGCCTCGCCCAGGGCATCGGCCAGGCGCTGCTGGAGGAGGCGGTCTACGACGCCGAGGGCCAGCTCACCAACGGCACGTACATGGGCTACTGCATGCCGCGCGCGGCCGACCTGCCGAACTTCAAGGTCGGCAACCACGTCACCGCGTGCACCCACAACCCGCTCGGCGTCAAGGGCGTCGGCGAGGTCGGCGCGATCGGCGTGCCGCCCGCGGTGATCAACGCCGTGCTCGACGCGCTCGCCCCGCTGGGCGTCACCGACATCTCCATGCCCGCGACCCCCGAGAAGGTGTGGCGCGCGATCCAGGCCGCCCGGGCCGGGAAGGGAGCCTGACCATGAAGGACTTCGAGTTCCACCGCCCCGCGTCGATCAAGGACGCGGTCGCGCTCGTCGCGGGCACCAGCGGCGCCAAGTACCTGGCCGGCGGCCAGAGCCTGTTGCCGGTCATGAAGCTCGACCTCGCCGAGCCGCCCGCGCTGGTGTCGCTGGCCCGCCTGCCCGGCCTGGCCGACATCCGCGTCGACGGCGGCACCGTCGCGATCGGCGCGCTGTGCACCCACGATCAGGTGGCGCGCTCGGCCGACGTGGCCAAGGCGATCCCGGCGCTGGCCGCGCTGGCCAGCCACATCGGCGACGCGCAGGTGCGCAACCGCGGCACGCTCGGCGGCTCGGTGGCCCACGCCGATCCCGCCGCCGACTACCCGGCGGCGCTGCTCGGGCTCGGCGCGACGATCGTGACCGATCGCGGCAAACACGCGGCCGACAGCTACTTCAAGGGGCTGTTCGAGACCTCGCTGGCCGACGGCGAGCTGGTCACCGCGGTGCACTTCCCGGTGCCCAGGCGCGCGGCGTACGCGAAGTTCGCGCACCGCGCGTCGAAGTACGCGGTGGTCGGCGTGTTCGTCGCCGAGACCGCCGGCGGCGTGCGGGTCGCGATCACCGGCGCCGGCGCGACGGTGTTCCGGTCGGCCGCGATGGAGGCGGCGCTGACCTCGTCGATGACGCCGGGCGCGCTCGACGGCATCACCGTGCCGGCCGACGACCTGAACGCCGACGCCGAGGCCTCGGCCGAGTACCGCGCTCACCTGATCGGCGTGATGGCCAAGCGCGCGGTCGCCGCGCTGCGATGAGCGGCGCGCCCGACAGCGTCGACGGGCTGGCGGCGCTGCTCGCCGAGCACCGCTACCTGGCCGATCCCAGCCTGGCCACGGTGCTGTACCTCGGGCTGGCGCTGGGCAAGCCGGTCTTGCTCGAGGGCGAGGCCGGGGTCGGCAAGACCGAGGTCGCGCGCACGCTGGCCGCGGCGCTGGGCCGACGCCTGATCCGCCTGCAGTGCTACGAGGGCCTCGACGCCGCGAGCGCGGTCTACGAGTGGAACTTCGCGCGGCAGATGCTGGAGATCCGGCTGGCCGAGCGCGAGGCGACGCCGGCGGCGCGCGAGGCGCTGGCGCGCGAGCTGTACGGCGAGCGCTTCCTGCTGCGCCGGCCGCTGCTCGACGCGCTGGGCCCCGATCCGCGCGGCGCGCCGGTGGTGCTGATCGACGAGCTCGACCGCACCGACGAGCCGTTCGAGGCGTTCCTGCTGGAGTTCCTGGCCGACTTCCAGGTCACGATCCCTGAGCTGGGCACGATCGCGGCCGCCGCGCCGCCGATCGTGATCCTGACGTCGAACCGCACCCGCGAGATCCACGACGCGATCAAGCGGCGCTGCCTGTACCACTGGATCGACTACCCCGACGCCGCGCGCGAGCTGGCCATCCTGACCGCGCGGGCGCCCGAGGTGCCGGCCAAGCTGGCGGCGCAGATCGTCGCGTTCGTGCAGCGGCTCCGGGCCAGCGACCTGTTCAAGCTGCCCGGCGTCGCCGAGACCCTCGACTGGGGCCACGCGCTGGTGGCGCTCGGGCAGATCGAGCTGTCGCCCGAGACCGTCGAGGCGACGCTCGGCGTGCTCTTGAAGTACCAGGACGACCTGGCCAAGGTGAGCGGCGCGACCGCGCGGGCGCTGGTCGAGCACGCCAAGGCGCCGTGACCGACGTCGAGCCCCGCGTGGTGGTGCGCGGCGAGGTGCTGGCCGCCAACGTCTTGCACTTCACGCGGCTGTTGCGCCGGGCCGGGCTGCGGGTCGGGCCGGGCGACGCGCTCGACGCGCAGGCCGCGGTCGCGGCGATCGATCTGACCCGCCGCGAGCAGTTCTACTGGGCGCTGCACGCCGCGCTGGTGCGCCGCCACGCCGATCACCCGCTGTTCGACGAGGCGTTCCGGCTGTTCTGGCGCGATCCGATGGGCGCCGCGAGCGCGCTGTCGCTGCTGTTGCCGCAGGTGCGCACGCCGGTGGCCAAGAACCTGTCGCGCCGGCTGTCGGAGGCGTGGCGGCCGCCGCAGCCACAGGCCCCGCCGCCGACGACCGCGCCGCCGCCGGCCGAGGTCGACGCGTTCCTCGCGTACTCCGACGACGAGGTGCTGCGCCGCCGCGACTTCGACGAGATGACCGCCGCCGAGCTGGCCGACGCGCGGCGCGTGATCCGGACGCTCGCGCTCGACGTGCGGCCGATCGTCACCCGCCGCCGCGAGCCCCGCGCCACCGGCCGCGAGCTCGATCGCGCGCGCACCGTGCGGGCCGCGCTGCGCAACGACGGCGAGCTGGTGGCGCTGGCCCGGCGCCGCCGCCGCGAGCGGCCGCCGGCGCTGGTGGCGCTGTGCGACATCTCGGGCTCGATGGGCCGCTACTCCGAGATGCTGCTGCGGTTCCTGCACGCGTACCTCGGCGAGCACCCGGGCCACGCCTTCCTGTTCGCGACCCGGCTGTCCAACGTCACCCGCGCGCTGCGCGGCCGGGACGTCGATCGCGCGCTGGCGCAGTGCGGCCGCGAGGTCGCCGACTGGGGCTCGGGCACACGGCTGGGCGAGAGCCTGCGCCGCTTCAACCTGGCGTGGTCGCGCCGCGTGCTCGGCCAGGGCGCGGTGGTCTTGCTGGTCACCGACGGGCTCGAGCGCGACGACGCCGGCGTGCTGGCCGTCGAGGCCGCGCGGCTGCGCCGCTCGTGCCGGCGGTTGATCTGGCTGAACCCGCTCCTGCGCTTCGCCGGCTTCGAGCCGCGCGCCGCCGGCGTGCGCGCGCTCCTGCCCAACGTCGACGAGCACCGCCCGGTACACGACCTGGCCAGCCTGAGGGCCCTCGCCGCCGCGCTGGGCCGACCCGCGATCAGCCGCTGAGGCACGCGCGGGCCGCGCGCACCGCGATCAGCACGCAGCCGCGGCGCGACGCGAAGCCGCGGACGCCGGCGAACGCGGCCAGGTCGCCGAGCCCGTCGGGCACCGGCGCGTCGGGGGTCGAGCGCACCAGCGCCTCGAGCGCGTCGAGGCGGGCGGCGGCGGCGGTGGCGTCGAGCCCGGCCAGCGCGACGGTCAGCATCGAGCCGGCGGCGCGGGCCAGCGCGCAGCCGCGGCCGGTCCAGCCCGCGGCGGCGATCGTCGCGTCGGCCAGGCGCAGCTCGATCGTCACGACGTCGCCGCACAGCGGGTTGTCGACGGTCGCCGCCCGATCGGCGCCGGCCAGCGGGCCGTGGTTGCGCGGGTGGCGATCGTGCTCGACGATCGTCGCCTGGTACAGCGCGAGGGCGTCGCTCACCCGAACACCTCGCGCACCCGGGCCAGCGCCGCCAGCAGCGCGTCGACGTCGTCGTCGCCGTTGTAGTACGCCAGCGACGCGCGGACGCTGGCCGCGGCGCCCAGCCGCGCGTGCAGCGGCTCGGCGCAGTGCAGGCCGCTGCGCACCGCGACGCCCTCTTGATCGACGATCGTCGCGACGTCGTGCGGGTGGACGCCGGCGACCTCGAACGCCACCACCGCGGCCTCGGGCTCGCCGAGCACGCGCACGCCGGGGGTGGCGGCGAGCCCGGCGCGCAGCCGCGCGTGCAGCCGCGCCTCGTGGGCCGCGACCGCGGCGCGATCGCGCGTGGCCGCGTGATCGAGCGCCGCCGCCAGGCCGATCACGCCGCTGATGTTGGGGGTGCCGGCCTCGAACCGCGCCGGCGCCTCGCGGTAGCGCGCGCGCGTGGCCTCGACCGCCGCCACCATCTCGCCGCCGTGCTGCCACGGCGGCATCGCGGCCAGCACCTCGGCCCGCCCCCACAAGACGCCGGTGCCGGTGGGGCCGTAGGCCTTGTGCCCCGAGCACGCGTAGAAGTCGCAGCCGAGCGCGGCGACGTCGATCGCCACGTGCGGCAGCGCCTGCGCGCCGTCGACCAGGAGCCGCGCGCCGACCGCGTGGGCGCGGGCGGCGATCGCCGCGATCGGCGCGATCGTGCCGACCACGTTCGACAGGTGCGCGACCGCGACCAGCTTGACCCGCGCGTCGAGCAGCGCCTCGAGCCCGGCGAGATCGACGCGCCCGGCGTCGTCGATCGGCGCGATCCGCAACGTCGCGCCGCGCTCGGCGCACGCCGCCTGCCACGGCACCAGGTTGGCGTGGTGCTCCAGCGCGGTGACCACCACCGCGTCCCCCGGGCCGAGGTTGGCGCGGCCCCAGGCCTGGGCCACCAGGTTGATCGCCGCGGTGGTGCCGCTGGTCAGGACGATCTCGTCGGCGCGCGCCCCGAGGTGGCGGGCGATCGTCGCGCGCGCTCCCTCGAACGCCGCGTCGGCGGCCTCGGCCAGCGCGTGGACGCCGCGGTGGACGTTGCCCGGCAGGTGGGTGGCGACGTGCGCCACCGCGTCGATCACCGGCCGCGCCATCAGCGTGGTGGCGGCGTTGTCGAGGTAGACCAGCCGCCGGCCGTGCACCGGCAGCGCCAGCGCCGGCACCTCGGCGCGCCAGGCCGCGAGGTCGGAGCGAGCGTCGGCGTGCACGATGTGCGGTAGTCTACCCCGGCATGGCCGACGCGACGCACGACACGGGCGCGGTGCTGGCGCAGGCGGCGGCGTGGAAGGCCGCGGGCAAGGGCGTCGCGATCGCCACGGTGGTGCGCACCTGGGGCAGCTCGCCGCGGCCCGCCGGCAGCAAGCTCGCGGTCGACGACACCGGCGCGTTCGTCGGCTCGGTGTCGGGCGGCTGCATCGAGGCCGCGGTCATCACCGCCGCGCTCGACGTCATCGCCGGCGCGCCGGCGCAGCGGCTCGGGTTCGGCGTCAGCGACGCCGCGGCGTGGGAAGTCGGGCTGGCGTGCGGCGGCAAGGTCGAGGTGTTCGTCGAGGCGGTGACGTGAAGGCGGCGGTCCTCGCCGAGCTGATCGCCGCGCGCGCCGCGCACCGCGTGGTCGCGCTCGCGACGTGGCTCGATGGCTCCGACGCCCGGGTCGTGACCGTCGACGACGCGCCGCCGGCCTTGGCCGCGACGGTGGCCCAGGCGCTGCGCGAGGAGCGCGCGCTGGTGGCCGAGGTCGACGGCGGCGAGGTGCTGATCGAGCCGCACCTGCCGCCGACGCGGCTGATCCTGGTCGGCGCGGTGCACATCGCCGAGCCGCTGGCGGCGATGGCCGCGCTGGCCGGGTTCGCGGTGACGATCGTCGATCCGCGGCGGGCGTGGGCCACCGCCGCGCGGTTCCCAGGCCAGACCCTCGACGGCCGCTGGCCCGACGACGCGATCGCCGCGCTGGCGCCCGACCTGCGCACCGCGGTGGTCACGCTCACTCACGATCCCAAGCTCGACGACCCGGCGCTGATCGCCGCGCTGCGCACGCCGGCGTTCTACGTCGGCTGCCTGGGCTCGCAGAAGACCCACGCCGCGCGCCGCGCCCGGCTCGCCGCGGCCGGCTTCGACGACGCCGCGCTGGCGCGGCTGCGCGGCCCGGTCGGCCTGCGCATCGGCGCCCGCTCGCCGGCCGAGATCGCGGTGTCGATCCTCGGCGAGATCATCGCCAGCCTGCGCGGGGCCGCGTGAGGTTCGGGCCGGTGCCGGTGGCCGACGCCGCCGGCGCGGTGCTGGCCCACACGCTGCACGCCGGCGCGCGCGTGCTCAAGAAGGGCCGCGTGCTCGACGCCGCCGACCTGGCCGCGCTGGCGGCGGCCGGCTTCGCCGAGGTCATCGCCGCGCGCCTCGACCCCGGGGATCTCGACGAGGACGCGGCGGCGGCGGCGGTGGCGACCGCGCTGGCCGGCCCCGGCGTGCGGGTGGCCGCGGCCCACACCGGGCGCGCCAACCTGTTCGCGACCGCCGGCGGCGTGGTGCGCGTCGCCGCCGACGCGATCGGGCGCGCCAACCAGCTCGACGAGGCGGTGACGGTCGCGACCGTGGCCGACGACGCGCCCACCGCCGCCGGCGCGATGGTGGCGACCGTGAAGATCATCCCGTTCGCCGCGCCGCGCGCGCTGGTCGACGCGGCGGCCGCCGCCGCCCGCGGCGCGGTGACCGTGCGACCGTGGCGGGCGCGCCGCGCCGGCCTGGTGCTGACCAAGGTCGCCGACACCGCCGACCGCGCGCTCGATCGGGTCGCCGCCGCGCAGCGCGAGCGCCTGACCCGGGTCGACGCGACGCTGGTGCGCGAGCTGCGGGTGCCGCACACCGCCGCCGCGGTGGCCGACGCGCTGGCCGCGCTGGCCGCCGACGACGTCGAGCTGGTGCTGGCGCTGGGCGCCTCCGCGATCATGGATCGCCGTGATGTGATCCCGGCCGCGGTCGAGCGCGCCGGCGGCGTGGTCGAGCGCCTCGGCATGCCGGTCGATCCCGGCAACCTGCTCATGCTGGGCCGGCTGGGCGCCGCCACGGTGATCGGCGTGCCCGGCTGCGCGCGCTCGCTGCGCCGCTCGGGCTTCGACTGGGTGCTCGAGCACGTCTGCGCCGACCTGCCGATCGACGGCGCCGCGCTGGCCGGCCTCGGCGTCGGCGGCCTGCTCGAGGAGATCACCGCCCGGCCGGCGCCGCGCGACGACGCCGTGACCACGCCCACGCCGCCGACGATCGCGGCGATCGTGCTGGCCGCGGGCCGCGCCAGCCGGATGGGCGCCAACAAGCTCCTGGCCGAGATCGACGGCGCGCCGATCGTCCGCCACGCGGTCGACGCCGCGCTGGCCTCGCGGGCGCGGCCGGTGGTCGTCGTCACCGGCAACCAGGCCGAGGCGGTCGCGGCGGCGCTGGCCGATCGCCCGGTGACGATCGTGCACAACCCCGACTTCGCCGCCGGCATGTCGACGTCGCTGCGGGCCGGGCTGGCCGCGGTCGGCGCGGTCGACGGCGCGCTGGTGTGCCTGGGCGACATGCCGCGCGTCACCGCCGCGCACCTCGACGCGCTGTGCGCCGCCTTCGCCCCCGGCCACGGCGCCGGCATCGTCGTACCGACCTTCGAGCGCAAGCGCGGCAACCCGGTGCTGTGGGCGCGCCGCTACTTCGCCGAGATGGGCGGGCTGACCGGCGACGTCGGCGCCCGGGCGCTGCTCGAGCGCCACGCCGACGACGTCCTCGCGGTCGCCGTCGACGATCCCGGCGTGCTGATCGACGTCGACACGCCGGCCGCGCTGGCCGCGCTGCGCGCTACCTGACCAGCAGGTAGATCAGCGCCGCGATCACCAGCGCCGCGAGCAGGAACACCGGCCACATCGATCGGCCGACCTCCTTGGCCACGCTGGCCGCCATCTGCCCCTGCGTGACCTTGGCGTACTCGATCTTCGGCGCCGGGGCCGGCGGCGATCCGGATCCCGATCCCGGCTCCGGCTCCGACTCCGATCCCGGCTCCGGCTGCGGCTCCGGCTGCGGCTCCGGCTCCGGCTGCGGCTCCGGCTGCGGCTCCGGCTTCGATCCCTCCGCCTCCACCTTCGCCTTCTCCGCCTCCTCCTTGTACGCGGCCGCGCGGATCTTCACGTTGGTGTGCAGCCCCGCCAGGGCCTCTTTCACGATCGCCCGCGTCGACGCGTCGATCAGCCGCTCGCCCACCGACGCCAGCTTGCCGCCGACCTGGGCGTCGGCGTGGTAGCGCATCTTGGTCCCGTCGCCGTCGGCCTCCAGCTCGACCACCGCGGTGGCCTTGACGAAGCCGGCGCTGCCGCGGCCGTCGACCACCATCGTGTAGCGGCGCGGCTCGTCGATGTCCTTGAGGTCGACCTTGCCGGCGAACGTCCCCGACACCGGCCCGATCTTCACCTTGATCTCGCCCACGAACTGGCCGTCGACCCGCTCGAGCTTCTCGCACCCCGGCATCACCGCGGCCAGCACCGCCGGATCGAACAGCGCGTCCCACACCTCGCGCACCGCGGCCTCGAAGCGGTAGTCGCCGGCGAGCTTCATGACGCGAGCGTAGCACCACCGCCGACCGCGCCCCGACGGGCCCGGCGGGTCAGTCGGTGTGGCACATCGCGCACTGGTTGGTCGCGGCCCACGCGGCCACGGGGTCGTCGGCGGTGTCGGGCGTCGTGTAGGCGGCGATGCGCGCGTCGAGGGTAGCCAGCCGCTCGGTCAACAGCGTCTGGTAGTCCCAGGTGGCGTAGGCCGGCTCGCGCAGCCCGGCCATGTAGATCGCCTCGGCCTCGGCGCGGCGCCCGGCCTTCACCAGCGCGTCGCCGAAGAACACCACGCCGCCCTCGCGGTTGTGGGCCGCGTGCGGGTGGTCCTCGCACGCCGGGTCGGCCACCACCGCGCTGCAGGCGTCGCCGTTGGCCAGCACCGCGTCGAGCGCCTGCTGGAACTCGGGCGCGTCGCGCGGCGCGTCGGCGTGGACCAGCAGCTTCGAGAACAGCACGAACGACGGGTAATGCGCGATGCCGGTGTCGAGCACCGCCTCGCCCTCGGCGACCATCGCCGGGTCGTTCACCGCGCGACCGTAGCGGATCAGCACCGGCCCCAGCCACGCGGCGATGCGGTGGTCGGTCGGGCACAGCTCGTAGGCGCGGCGCAGGTGATCGCGGGCGCCGGTCGCCGACGCGACCTGGATCGCCGGCGTCAGCTCGCCGGGCAGCGGCTCGGCCAGCCGCCACAGGTGGGCCAGCCCCAGCAAGAGGTGGAACTCCTCCTCGGCGGGCGCCGCGGTGGCCGCGGCGTCGAGCGCCGCGATCGCCGCGTCGCGGGCGGCGCGATCGCCGGCGCGCAGCGCGGTCCAGAAGCCGGTCGTCGCCGGGTCGGCGTCGGCGGCCGGCGAGTAGCACAGCGCGACGCCGTCGGGGCGCCCGACGTGGGCGTCGATCCCGGCGTCGACCGCGACGTCGTCGCCGCTCGACGAATCACCGCACGCGATCACGAACCAGCACAGGGGCAGCGACCAGCAGAGCTTCATGGCGCGCGACGGTGGCACGGGCCGAGCTTACATGGAGCTTACGCCGACGCGGGTCAGCCCGGCCCGTCGACCGCGGCCACCAGGTAGTCGCCCAGCGTGTTCTTGAGCACCTCCGACGAGCCGCCCGCGATCTCGTAGGTCTTGGCGTCGCGCAGGTAGCGCCCGAACGGCGCGGTCTCGAGGCAGCCGCGCACGCCGCAGATCTGGATCGCCTGCAGCGCGGCGTGCACCGCGGTGCGGGTCGCGACCAGCTTGGCCGACGCCGACCAGCGCTGGATGTCGAGCAGCCCGGCCCGGCGCGCCGGCGCGTCGCGCGGCAGGTGGTGGGTCGGGCCGGCGGCGTCGAGGTGGCCGGCCGCCTCGTAGGTCAGGAGCCGCGCCGCGTCGATCTCGGCCAGCAGCTCGGCCAGGTACCACTGGATGCCCTGCAGCTCGATCACGTGGCGATCGCCGACCTGGCGGTGATCGGCGAACGCCAGCGCGCCGTCGAACGCGGCCCGGGCGATGCCGCAGCCGATCGCCGCGACCAGCACCCGCGAGTGGTCGAGCACCGTCGCCGCCGCGCGCACGCCGTGGCCGTCCTCGCCGATCCGGTGGTCGTCCGGAACCCGGACGCCGTCGAGGGTGAGGTCGACGTGGGGCCCGTTGCGCAGGCCGATCGTGCGGGTCGCCGGGGTCACCGCCAGCCCCAGCCCCGGCGCGTCGGCCGGCACCGCGAACGCCGTCACGCCGGCGTCGGTCTGCGCCAGCAGCACGAACAGCTCGGCGGCCGAGGCGCTGGTGACGAAGGCCTTGCGCCCGTCGATCACCCAGCCGTCGTCGACCCGCCGGGCCCGGGTGTCGAGGCGGCGCACGTCGCTGCCGCCGCGCGCCTCGGTCATCGCGAAGCTGCACACCAGCCCGGCGGCGATGCGCGGCAGGTAGCGGCGGCGCAGCGCGTCGCCGCCGAACAGCTGGATCGCCGCGCCGGCCTGGAAGATCGTCACCAGCGAGGTCGCGGTCG
This sequence comes from Myxococcales bacterium, assembly GCA_016707895.1. Taxonomy (GTDB): domain Bacteria; phylum Myxococcota_A; class Polyangia; order Haliangiales; family Haliangiaceae; genus UBA2376. Next base: position 696,505 of record JADJGV010000001.1, read on the forward strand.
CGGCGCTGGCCGCGGCGACCGCCTCGAACACCGCCACCAGGTCGCGCAGCGGCCGCCCGCCGCCGCCGTCCGCGATCGGGAACCCCGCCGCGGTCAAGCCGGCCCGGGCCAGCGCCTGCACCGCCGCCAGCGGGTAGACGTCCTCGCGGTCGACGCGCTCGGCGTCGGGCGCGACCGCCGCCGCCACCGCCGCGTCGATGGCCGCCGCGAAGGCGGGGTCGACCCGCGGCGCCCACAGGGCGATCGTCACGGCGGGGTCACTCGAACGCGAGGCCGAGGCCGGCCGGCCGCCCCGCCCCGGCGGGCCGATGGCCGGTCACCCGGACCGGGATGCGATCCGCGCTCCCGCCCCGGCGCAGCCGCCCGCGCACCCCGGCCGCGATCGGCGCCGAGGTCGCGAAGAACAGCCCGCCCGGTCCGAAATCCCGAGCGACTCCCTCGACATCGACCACGTCGAGCTCGAGCCGCGCCTCGAAGAACACCGGCTCCCGGGAGGCGGCCACGCGGCGATCGGGGAACAGGCGGCGGAACCAGCGGCGCATCATGGGATCACGCTAGGGGCGTCCACGCCGCGGGCCAAGAAATCGGCAGCGATCGGATCGATTTGCTGCGACTTTCCCCGAGCCCGATCACACCAACGGGGTGCCCATGCGGATGCCCAACGGATCAGGTGAGATGCCATCGGTGGACTCCGAGGACGCGCTGGTCGCTCACCTGCGCACGTTGATGCAGCTGCAGAAGTGGCCCGAGGCCCGGACCGTGGCCCGGGAGCTGGCGCAGCGGTACCCACAGAACGCCCACTACCGGGCGCTGCTGGCGCTGGCGCGCGGGCACGAGGCGGCGCTGGCCAACGAGCCCAAGCGCGCCCGCGAGGAGTGGCGGCGGGCGATCACCCTCGATCCCAAGCTCGAGGCCGCGCGCGCGGCGCTGTCGTCGCGGGCCGGGCGGCAGTCGTGGGTCGATCGTTTGTTCAAGCGCTGACGCCAGTCGCGGCGCGGGGCGGCGTAGAGTGCGCGGGTGGGAACCCTGCGACTGGTCCGCCACGGTCAGGCCTCCTACGGCGCCGCCAACTACGACGTGCTGTCGCCGCTAGGCGTGCGCCAGGCCGAGGCCGTCGGCGCCGCGTGGGCCGCGCGCCGCGCGCCGGTGTCGGCGATCTACGTCGGCCCGATGCAGCGCCAGCTCGACACCGCCCGCCACCTGCGCGCCGCCGCCGCCGCCGCCGGCCACCCGCTGCCCGAGCCGGTGGTGCTGCCCGGGCTGGCCGAGTACCCGGCGTTCGAGCTGCTGGCCCGATGTCTGCCACAGGTGGTGGCCGCCGAGCCGTCGCTGCGCGGCCTGATCGACGGCGGCCGGGTCGACCGCGCGCTCGCCGATCGCGCGCTGTGGGCGATGGTCGACGCCTGGACCGCCGGCACGCTCGACACCGGCGATCTCGAGACCTACGCGCGGTTCGTCGCGCGGGTCGACGCCGCCACCGATGAGATCCTCGATCGCCACGCCGATCGCGGCCAGGTCGCGGTCGCGGTCACGTCGGGCGGCCCGATCGGCGTGGTGGCCCGCCGCACGCTCGGCCTCGATCCGCGCGCCACCGTCGCGCTGTGGCGGATGGTGCGCAACGCGTCGGTCAGCGACCTCTTGTGGCGCGCCCGCGGCGCCGACCGCGAGCTGTCGCTGCTCGGCTGGAACCACGTCGATCACCTCGCCGACGACCTCGTCACGTTTCGTTAGCCTGCGCCTCCAGGAGCTGCCCATGGACTTCGCGATCCCGTCCCACCTGGTCGACACCCTCGCCGCCGTCGACCGCCTGCTCGCCGAGCGCATCATCCCCGCCGAGGCCGCGGTGCTCGAGCAGGGCTTCGTCAAGGCGGCGCCGCTGCTCGCCGAGCTGCGCGCGGCGGTGCAGGCCGCCGGGCTGTGGGGCCCGCAGATCCCCAAGGACGCCGGCGGCATGGGCCTGGGCCTGGTCGATCACGCGCTGGTGAGCGAGCGCATCGGCCGCTCGCCGCTGGGCCACTACGCGTTCGGCTGCCAGGCGCCCGACGCCGGCAACCTCGAGGTGCTGCACAAGTGGGGCACCGCCGAGCAGAAGGCGCGGTGGATGGCGCCGCTGGCCAAGGGTGAGATCCGCTCGTGCTTTTCGATGACCGAGCCCGAGAACGCCGGCTCCAACCCGGTGCTGCTGTCGTGCACCGCCACGCTCGACGGCGATCACTGGGTGGTCGACGGCCACAAGTGGTTCACCACCGGCGCCGACGGCGCGGCCTTCGCGATCGTCATGGCGGTGACCAACCCCGAGGCCACGCCGCACGCGCGCGCGTCGATGATCATCGTGCCGACCGACACGCCCGGCTTCGAGCTGGTGCGCAACATCCCGATCATGGGCGACGCCGGCGGCGGCTGGGCCAGCCACGGCGAGATCCGCTACCACGCCTGCCGGGTGCCCAAGGCCAACCTGCTCGGGCCCCAGGGCGCCGGCTTCCTGATCGCGCAGGAGCGCCTGGGCCCCGGCCGCATCCACCACTGCATGCGGTGGATCGGCATCTGCGAGCGCACCTTCCAGCTGATGTGCCAGCGCGCGGTCAGCCGCGAGATCGCCCCCGACAAGACGCTGGCGTCGCGGCAGATCATCCAGGCGTGGATCGCCGAGGCCCGCGCCGAGATCGACGCCGCCCGGCTGATGACGCTGTCGGCGGCGTGGACGATCGAGAGCCAGGGCTTCCAGGCCGCGCGCGATCAGGTGTCGATCATCAAGTTCTTCGTCGCCGACGTGATGATGCGGGTGATCGATCGCGCCATCCAGGTCCACGGCGCGCTCGGCGTCACCAGCGACACGCTGCTCGCGCACTACTACGTGCACGAGCGCGGCGCGCGCATCTACGACGGCCCCGACGAGGTGCACAAGATGGTCGTCGCCAAGCGCCTGCTGGCGCAGTACGGCAAGGGGGGCGCGTGAGCGCGGCGCCGCGGCCGCCGCGGCCGGGCGAGGAGCTCGACGCCGCGCGGCTGGGCGCCTGGCTCGACGGCGTGCTCGGCGGCCACGCGCCGCTCGAGATCCTGCAGTACCCGGGCGGCCACTCCAACCTCACCTACCAGCTGCGCCGCGGCGCCGCGCGCTACGTGCTGCGCCGGCCGCCGTTCGGCTCGAAGGTCAAGAGCGCCCACGACATGGGCCGCGAGCACACCGTGCTGTCGGCGCTGGCGCCGGTCTACGCCAAGGCGCCGCGGCCGCTCGCGCTGTGCGCCGACGAGGCCGTGCTCGGCTGCACGTTCTACGTCATGGAGGAGCGCGAGGGCGTCATCCTGCGCAAGGACGTGCCCGGCGACCTGACGCTCGACGCCGCCACCAACCGCCGGCTGTGCGCGCTGTTGATCGACGCGCTGGCCGAGCTGCACGCGGTCGACTTCGCGGCCGCGGGCCTGGGCGGGCTGGGCAAGCCGGTCGGCTACGTCCGGCGCCAGGTCGAGGGCTGGACCGAGCGCTACCACGGCTCGCGCACCGACGAGCTACCAGTGGTGCTCGAGGTCGCGGCGTGGCTCGCCGCGCACCAGCCGGCCGACGGCGCGCCGGCGCTGATCCACAACGACTGGAAGTTCGACAACATCATCTTCGACCGCGACCTGACCCACGTGGTCGGCGTGCTCGACTGGGAGATGGCCACCGTCGGCGATCCGCTGATGGACCTGGGCACCTCGCTCGGCTACTGGGTCCAGGCCGACGACGCCCAGCCGATGCACATGCTGCGGTTCGGGCTGACCCACCTGCCGGGCATGATGAGCCGGGCCGGGGTGCTGGCCCGCTACGTCGCCGCCAGCGGCCGGCCGGTCGCCGACGCCGTCTTCTACTACGCCTACGGCCTGTTCAAGACCGCGGTGGTCGCGCAGCAGATCTACTATCGCTTCGCCAAGGGCCTCACCACCGACCCGCGGTTCGCGATCTTCATCCACGGCGTGAAGGCGCTGGCCGAGCAGGCCGCGCGGGCGATCGCCGCGGGGCGGCTGTAGCTCACCGCGCGAGGCGCAGCGGCCCGACGCGGGTCAGCGCCCGCACCTCGGACCGGCCACGCAGCGCGAAGCCGCGCATCTCGCGCTGCACCCGCTTCTCGATCCGCAGCCCGGCGTCGGCGAACCCGACCCGATCGCCGGCGCGGATCGACAGCGACAGCGTGCGGCTGCCGACGATCTCGCCGGCCTCGTCGAGGACGTCGAAGTCGAGGTACGACGAGTGGCCGTCGTGGGCGAGCGCCGACTCGGCGACGACGTTGATCTCGATCTCGTTGCGGCGGAACGCCAGCGCGACGCCGACCTCCATCAGCGGATCGCGCGGCAGCGGCGCCGCGGTGAACGGCAGGGGCTGCCGATCCTCGCGGTCGAGGTCGAGCCCGCCGAACTGGCCCCGCACCAGCGGGCGCCGCAGATCGAGCCGGGTCTCGACGTCGTAGACCACCGCGACCGCGCGGTCGAGGTGGTCGTCGGCCAGCTCGTGGCCCCAGCGCACGACCGCGCCGACGACGCTCTGCCGGTAGCTGTCGTGGCCGCGCCGCACGATCACCGCGCCGCTGGCGTCGAGCAGGCAGGCGTGGACGTTGGCCAGCTCGAAGCCGCCCTCGGTCACCAGCCGCCGGCCGCGCGCGGCGAACAGCAGGTGGACGTTGTCGTAGGCGCGCTCGCGCGCGAGCGTCACCTCGCCCAGCTCGAAGATCGCGCCCGTCAGCCGATAGTCGGCCGCGGTCACCGCTGCGTCGACCCACCCGCGCGTCGTCGTCGTCATCCCCGATCGTTCGCACGGGCCCCGGGGGCCCGCAAGGCTTCGCCGCGGTGCGTCGCGTCGAGCCGCGACGGCGCGCAACCCCGAGCGCCGCGGCGCGCGCGCATGGTAAGACCGCGGCAGATGTCGGCGCCGCGTACGTTCTCGCTCTCCCCCGGCAAGCGGGTCCTCTACCTGACCAAGGACCCCGAGCGCATCCGCCGCCAGCTGGCCGGCGAGCTCACGCTGCGCATGGCCGACCTCCGGCCCGACGAGCTGCTCGACGACATCAACACCGACGCGATGACCCCGGCGTGGGTGTGCTTCGACTACGACCCGGCCGCGATCGCCAAGAACGCCTACGCCGGCCTGATCGTCAACGGCCAGCGGCTGATCCCCGCCGAGGCGCTGGCCACGGGCGGCTTCGAGGTCATCGTCGCCGGCGCCCAGAAGGGCGTCGGCAGCTCGCGCGAAACCGCCGCCCAGTGCGAGGTCTACGGCGGCAGCCGGCTGGCGATCGCGTCGTCGTTCGCGCCGATCCACGCGCGCAACAACATCAACATCGGCCAGCTGATGGGCGACCACGCGCTGATCGCGCGGCTCGAGGCCGGCGAGGCGGTCGCGCTCGACGAGTTCACCCACGGCCACGACGCGATCACCGCGCTGATCATCGAGGCCGGCGGCCTGCTGCCGTTCTCGGCCAAGCTGGCCAAGGGCGAGATCGCGGTGCCGCCGACCGGCACCACCGCGCGGCCGATGAACCTCACCGAGAAGGTGCTGGCGCACAAGCTGCTGCCCGGCCAGGGCGCGTACGTCAAGCCCGGCGACGCGGTGCTGGTCAAGGTCGACGCCGGCTACTCCCACGAGTTCACGACCGCCCAGGTCGACTGGTTCCTGGCCCAGGAGTACGGCGACGACTACCGGCTCAAGGACCCGTCGAAGTTCGCGGTCTTCGAGGACCACCTGATCTACGCCGACGGCGTGGCGGCGATGGCCAAGTACTCGGACAAGATCGAGGAGCTGCGCGTGCGGCAGCGCGCGTTCGCTGCCAAGTCCGGCGTCCGCAACTTCGGCGCCAAGGACGGCGTGTCGCCCGGCATCTGCCACCAGATCGCCCGCGAGCAGTTCATCGACCCTGGCGACTTCGTCCAGGCCACCGACAGCCACACCTGCATGGGCGGCGCGTCGGGCGCGCTGTCGTGGGGCGTCGGCGCCACCGAGTACGCGGCGCTGGCCTACTGGGGCTTCACGCCGCTGGCGGTGCCCGAGTCGATCCGCTTCGAGCTGACCGGCCGCCTGGCGCCGGGCGTCACGGCCAAGGACGTGATGCTCTACATCCTGGCCAACCACGCCAAGCGCGAGGAGACGCTCAACCGGGTGATGGAGTTCGGCGGCGACGGCCTGTTCGCGCTGTCGCCCGACGAGCGCGCGACGCTGGCCAACATGGCCACCGAGTGCTCGGCGCGCGGCGCGATCATGGAGGTCGACGACGTCATGGTCGACTGGATCGCCGGCCACCGGCCCGGCGTCGATCGCGCGGCGCTCGCCGCGAAGGTCGTGCGCCCCGATCCCGGCGCGCACCACGACGGCGGCGTCCACGTGATCGACCTGGCAACGATCGCGCCGATGGTGGCCACGCCCGGCGATCCCGATCGCGGCGTCGCCTCCGATCCCAAGAACGGCGCGCGGATCGACGGCCTGGGCCGGGTCAAGCTGAACATCGCCTACGGCGGCTCGTGCACCGCCGGCAAGCGCGACGACATCGACATGTACGCGCGGGTGATCGCCGAGGCCGAGAAGGCCGGCAAGAAGATCGCCGACGGCGTCCGCTTCTACATCCAGTTCGGCTCGACCGACGTCGAGGACTACGCCCGCGCCCAGGGCTACCTCGACCTGTTCGCGCGCACCGGCGTCGAGCTGATCAAGCCCGGCTGCGGCGCCTGCATCGGCTGCGGCCCCGGCGTCTCCGATCGCGGCGACCAGGTCACGGTCTCGGCGATCAACCGCAACTACAAGGGCCGCAGCGGCCCCGGCCAGCTCTACCTCGCCTCGCCGCTCACCGTCGCCGCCTCCGCCGTCGCCGGCGAGATCGTCGCCTACCGCGACGGCATGTTCGACGCCGAGTAGCCGCGTGGCGCCGGCCACGCTCGGCCGCGGTTCGTGGCCACCGGCCCCGGGGGCTGTGGCAAGCTCGCCCTCATGCGTTCTCTGATCTGGATGGGCATCCTCGTGGCCGCGGGTGCGTGCGGCTCCGTCGACAAGACCGACCCCGACGCGGCGATCGACGCGACGGGCGACACCGCCGTGGTGGAGTTCGACGCCCCGACGACGATCGACGCGCCGCTGGTCGACGCGCCGCTGATCGACGCGCCCGTGCCGATCGACGCGACGCCGATCGATGCCTTCAGCTGCACGCCCAACCAGTTCCAGACCTGCTCGGGCAGCGCCGCCGTGGTGTGCAACGCCACCGGCACCGGCACCACGATGACCGACTGCGGCGCCCCCGGGTGCAACGCCACCGCGGGGCGCTGCAACATGTGCGTCCCCAACAACACGGCCTGCATCGGCAACTCCGTCGGCACGTGTGGCGCGGACGGCTTGCCCGCCGGCAGCGAGACGTGCGCCCTGTCCTGCAACCCGACGCCGACCGCGCACTGCGCGTATCTCGAGCCGCGCTACCTGCCGGACATCTGCGACGCGCCGGCGACCGTCACCGACTTCACCGTGAGCGCGACGACCATCGACACCAACCTCGACGTGCTGTGCACGGGCGGCATCGTCACCCAGGCCACCGGCCCGGCCATCTGCGTGATCCGCGCGCGCACCATCACCGTCGGGCCGGGCAACGTCGCCGTGACCGGCCCGCGCGCGCTGGCGCTCGTCAGCGATCAGACGTTGCGCGTGACCGGCACACTCGATGCTTCGGCGAACCTGGCCGCCAGCGGACCGGGCGGCGGGTCGCAGTCGGTCGCAAGCGGCGGTTCGATCAGCACGTCCGGCAGCGGTGGCGGTGGCGGCTTCACCGCCGGCGCCAACGCCGGCAGCCAGACCGCGGCCGGCGGCGGACGCGCCGGCGGCGCGGCGTACGATCCGTTCTTGCTCGCGGCCCTGACCGGCGGCGTGCGCGTGCCGAGCAACAGCGTCGTCTTGGGCGCGCCGTCGGGCGGCGGCGGCGGCGGCGCCGTCACGCTCATCTCGTGCCGCGGCACCGTCGCGGTCAGCGGCACGATCGACGCCGGCGGCGGCGGCGGCCCCGGTGGCCGTGGCGGCATCACCGTCGGCAGCGCGTTCGGCGGCACCGGCGGTGGCGGCGGCGGCTACGTCGTCATCCAGGGGCTCGGCGTCAGCCTGACCGGCAACTTCTTCGCCAACGGCGGCAGCGGCGGCTCCGGCATGACGTCCGCGTCGGCGAACGGCGTCGACGGTGCCGACGGCAGCCGCTCGGCCACCACCGGCGCGATCGGCGCGCCCAGCGCCGGCGCGGGCTCCGGCGGCGGCGGCGCGGGCTCGTTCGGCACCACCACGCCAGGCGTTGGCTTGGCCGGCAGCGCGGCTGGCGGCCCCGGCGGTGGCGGCGGCGCCGCCGGCCGCTTCCAGACGTACACGCCCACCGGCATCACCCCGTCCGGCACCCCGACCGCGGCCTCGCCCCGCATCGAGACGAACCGCACCACGCCGACGCGCTGAGGCCTGACCGCGCTGATCGCTTACGCCTCGCGTTGGCGGCCGCGAAGCACCCGTTCGAGGGCGAGTCCGCCTTCATGCAGATGTCGGCCATCCTCGGCGGCCAGCGCCGCGCGTACCACGGGCCGCCGGCGCTCGAGGCGCTGATCGCCCGCGGCCTCGCCGCCGATCCCGCGCTGCGCCCGTCGGCCGCCGAGTTGGCCGACGCGTTCGCTGCCGCCGTCCCGCTGCCGCCGGGGTAACGTGCGTTCGTGGTGTATCCGCCTGCCGAGAAGGACTAGCGATGGACGGCTCGATCATCGGCCTAGTGCACTGCGCGCAATGCAATACCGTAGATGAGGCCATCTTCCAGACCTCGGCCGTATACGGCGGCGACCACGCGCACGTCGGCGACGAACTCCTGGGTTGCAACGAGTACGTGCTTCGGCCAGGCGCGAGCGATGACGACAACACCTTCCTGGAGTCGTACGCGTGTGCTGGCTGCGGAGTGAGTTGGGTCCTCGTCACGATGGCGGGTGGACGCCTGGCCGCACTGGAAGGCGTGACTATCGAGGACGGCCTCGCCCGTGCGGACTTCGCGGGCTGGAGCGTGTTCGAAGCGTTCAAGGACGCCACCCAGATCCGCGATGGGGAGCCCGCGGGCTGGGCCGCGACGCTCGCGATTCGTGCGGTCATGCGCGGACCGCTGCAGGTGTGGCCCTGGCGACTGAAGCCGATCGCCAGTCATCCGCGGAAGACCATGGTCGCCGCAGGGCAGCTCGCTGAGTCGGTCACGGATGGTCCAGGACGTACGATCGGCATCATCCCCGACGTCTTGGAGCTTCCGAGCGGCACCCGCTGCGCTCCAGCCGAGCGTGCGAGCGAGGTTTCGCCGCTGCTTGCCGACTACGCCACCGCGCAGGACGACGACACCTGGGTCGTGGGCCGGAACGCCGACGACCTCTGGCAGTTCGTGCCTGGGGCGCACCTGCGCGCGTGGATCCGACAGGCGTGCATCGCGCGCGGGATCGCGCCGCCCCCGCCCTACTCGGACGACTACCCGTGCGGGCTGACGGTCGCCGGCGGCGCCTGGACGATCGTCTGCCTCCTCGCGGGCGCGCCCGAGCGCGGCGTCTACCTCGCCATGGCCGCGGACGGGAACTACGGCCTCGCGACCTTGACCTCGCCCCAGCGCGACTCGCTCGCCACGGTCGAGGCCCGGCTCGCGCGGCGCGACGATCCACGGCTCACGCCGCTCGTCGCGATCGGTCCGGTCGAGGGGGCCAGCGACGAACTCGTCGCGATCGTCGAGCCGCTGCCCGACGGTCACCCCCTGTCGACGTGGTGGATCCCCTTCCACGGCGACGATGCCTGCGACCTCGCCTCTGCCCTGCTCCGCTACCTCGCCACGCATCCGACGCCGGTCGGCGGGCTCCGCCCCGAGACCATCTTCGTCACGCGCGGCTCCGCGCAGCCGTGGCCGACGATCATCACCGGCCTCGCGCCGCGCGGCGAGGCGTTCATGGCCGGCCAGGCGCCGCGGTCGGTCGGCTCGGTCACGCCCTACCGCTACCTGTACGATGCGCCCGAGGTGCTGCGCGGCGGGCCGCCGACGCTGGCCAGCGACGTGTTCGCGGCGACGGCGGTGATCGCGCACATGGCGACCGGCGCGCACCCGTTCGAGGGCGAGTCCGCCTTCATGCAGCTGTCGGCGATCGTCGGCGGGCAGCGGCGCGCGTACCACGGCCCACCCGTGCTCGAAGCGCTGATCGCCCGCGGCCTCGCCGCCGATCCGGGGCAGCGACCGTCGGCCGCCGAGTTGGCGGCCGCGTTCGCCGCCGCGGTGCCACTGCCGCCGGGCTAGCGGGGCCGACCAGTCCGTCGTCGCGTCACCCGCGCAAACACGCTACGATCGCGGCGATGCAGTGGGACGCCGTCATGCGAGTCCTCGCCGCGCTGGAAGCGGCGGCGGTGGACTATGTCGTGATCGGCGGCGTCGCGCTGAACTTCCACGGGCTCGCTCGTACGACCGAGGATCTCGACGTGTTCATCGCCCCCGATCCTGCCAACGTGGCCCGGCTGCGCACGGCGTTGCACGCCGTGTACGACGATCCCTCGATCGACGAGATCGTCGCCGAGGACCTGTGCGGCGACTACCCAGCGGTGCGCTACGTACCACCGGGCGCCGGTCCGCCGATGGACATCTTGACCCGTCTCGGCGAACGGTTCACGTACGAGAACCTCGAACGCGAGCGCTACGATGTCGACGGACAAGCGATCTCGGTCGCGACGCCAGCCACGCTCCATCGGATGAAGCGCGGGACCGTGCGCCCGGTCGACCAGCAGGACGCACAGCGCTTGGCCGAGGCCTTCGACCTCGCGCCGGAGAAGCCGCGATGAGCGTCCAGCGGTTTCGTGACGTCGCCGACATCCCCGCGCCCCCGCGGCGGGCCCCCACCGATCCCGCCACCTACGCGCGCATCAAGGAACTGTGGGCCTTCGCCAGCCGACTGCCGCCGCTGTTCCCCCCAGGCGTCACCCGCTATCGCTCGGTCGAAGAGAGCGACGCCGCCCGTGAACGCGCGCTGATCATGCGGATGCGTGCGATGCGCACCGCGCGGTAGTCGTTTGCCGCCGCTGCCGCCGGGCTAGCGTCCCTACTTCGCCGCCACGCCGGTGCGGGCGGCGTTGCCGCCCCACATCGGCCAGCCGGTGAGCGAGGCGTCCTTGGTGTCGATGGCGACCAGGCGGCCGTCCTCGGTGCCGACGTAGATCCAGCCGTCGACGGCGACCGGCTGCGAGCGCACCGGCGCGCCGATGGCGTGCTTGCGCACCACCTTGCCCGTGGCCGGCGCCAGCTCGAGCACCTCGCCCTTGAGGGTGGCGATCAGCACGCGGTCGCCGGCGGCCGCGGGCGCGGTGCCGAGGAAGCCGCCGTCGCGGACGACGTCGCCGTCGAGCTTGACCGCCCACAGCCGCTCGCCGTTCTCGGCGTCGGTGGCGATGACCTCGTCGCCCATCGTGTTCACGTTGGTGCGGCCGAGGCTGAGGATGCGCGAGCCCTGGAACGCCTGCATCGTCGAGACGCTGCCCTGGCCGATCGTCGCCTCGGCCGCGGCGGCGTTGGCCGACACCGGCGCGCCGCCCGAGAAGCCGTTGTGCGCGTCCTGGCTCTTGCCGTCGTCGGCGTAGGTGCTGCCGGCCTGCTTGGAGGCGTCGATGTAGTCGGCCTTCTTCTTGCCGGTGGTGTAGCGGGTCTCGGGGTGGTTGTCGTCGGTGCGGATGATCGCCTCGGCCGGCGAGCGCAGCTGACCCTCGACGACGCTGTCGTCGAAGTCGAGCCGCGTCGTGTAGAACATCGACTCCTTGCCGTCGACGAACTGCACCACCGGCGCCGAGGTCGCCTTGGCCCGCACCGCGTAGCGGATCTTGCCGGTCGCCGGCTCGAGCTTCATGACCGTGCCGCCGAAGGTCGAGACGTACAGGAACTCGCCGGCCGCGACCGGCGACGACATCACGTCGGCGTCGAGCCAGCGCTGCCACCGGAGCTTGCCGGTCCGCAGCTCGAACGCCGCCAGCGCGTGGGTCGCGCGGGGCGGCCGCGGCTTGGCCGGGTCGTCGACCGCCTGCACCGGGTACGACGTGAACACCAGCCCGCCGGCGATCGTCGGCGCGCTGGTCAGCGGATCGCCCAGCCACCACGACCACAGCTGCTCGCCGCTCCTGGCGTCGAGGGCGAACACGGTGCACGACTCGGTGTTGATCACGCAGGTGAGGTCGGCGCAGGCCGCGGTCGAGGGGCCGTCGTCGTCGAGGTCGAGCCCCCACGCCGGCTTCCCGGTGCGGGCCTCGAACGCGTAGAACTCCTTGGACTTGAAGCCCCCGGACACGTAGACGCGGCCGTCGTACACCGCCGGCGTGGTGATCGTGCCGCGGCTCGGGAACTGGATCTCGAAGCCGGCGGCGGTCTTGGTGGGCTTCGGCGCCGCGCGCTTGGTGACATGCCCGGGGCGGAACGTCGCGGCCGGCTGGGCGTAGGTGGCGCCGCCCATCGCGTTCATCTCGGCCTCGACGTCGTCGCCCGGCGGCGGGCCGTTCGGGGTCGCGACCGCGCCGCCCTTGGCCGGCGCCTCGCCCGCGGTGATCGGCTCGGCGCGGTGGCCCCGGCCGCCGCCGCACGCCAACCACCCGACCGCGAACATGGCGAGAACGCTCGTGCGCTGCATGGGATCCTCCTCGGCGGACGCCGGGCACACCGCGCCCGCGGGCCGATCCAACGGCCGACGCGCGCGATCGATCTGACGTCCGCCGACGGGACACCCTGCTGAGCGCGCGGTTGCGCGGGCCGGCGCGCTCAGCGGCCGGTGATGCGCTTCAGGCCCGCGATCAGGTCGCCCGAGTCGGCGCCCTTCCAGAAGCTGGGCCGGCCTGGCGCCTCGACCGCCTGGCGCTCCTCGCCGCGCTCGATCAAGAACGCCAGCCGGTCGACCAGCCACGGCCGGAACGTCACCACCCACTGGAACACCTGGGCGCCGGTGCCGTTGGCCATGTGCCACTCGACCAGCACGACGTCGTACTCGTCGCGGTCGAGCGCGGCGATCGCCGCCTTGCCGCTGTCGACCGCGGTGACCGTGAAGCCGGCCTCGCGCAGGAGGTCGGCCATCGCCGCCAGCAGCATCGGGTCGTCGTCGGCGAGCAACAGGCTCGGCCCACCGCCGCTCCAGTCCGCCGCCAGCTCGGCCGGGCGAGCCACCCGCGCCGCGGTGGCCACCACCAGCCGCACGATCTCGGCGGTCTCGCGGGGCCGCACCGTCAGGCAGCGGCCCGCGACCACGCGATCGAAGTCGGCCGGGGGGTCCTCGGTCAGGAACACGAACCGATCCCGGAGATCGAAGCGCCGCTCCAGCACCCAGCGGTACACCTCGCCGCCGCCGGCGTAGGCGCTGTCCCACTCGGCGACCACGACGTCGAACTCGCGCTCGCTGCCCAGGTGCGCCAGGGCCTGGCCGACGGTGGCCGCCAGCGCCACGGCGAAGCCGCGCGCCTCGAACAGGCGGGTCAGCAGGTCGAGGAGCTGGCCATCGTGGGACAGCACGATGATCGAGCGTCGGTCGGGTTCGGCCAAGGCGACCAGTATACCCGGCCCCATCGCCGCCGCGCCAATTCGGCGCGCCCCCGCGGACCTGTCGAGGGTGGTAGAGTCGATGGCCCTCCGCGCATGAGCTCGAAGTCCACCATCGTCGGCATCGACCTCGGCACCACCAACACGTCGGTGGCCGCGGCGATCGGCACCAAGGTGACGATCCTGACGCCGGGCGATGGGACCCGGTCGTTCCCGTCGGTGGTGTCGCTCCCCGAGCCGCGCCAGGTGCTGGTCGGCGCCGCCGCCCGCGCCCGCATCACCACCGATCCCGGCCGCACGATCGCCTCGCCCAAGCGGCTGCTCGGCCGCAAGCACGCCGACCGCGAGGTGCAGACGCTGATCGGCGGCGCGCCGTACCCGTCGCGGGCCGCCGACGACGGCGCGGTGGTGGTCGAGATCGACGGCGAGTCGTACGCCATCCCCCAGCTGTGCGCCCACCTCCTGACCGAGGCCAAGCGCATCGCCGAGCAGCACCTCAAGCAGCCGGTCACCGAGGCGGTGCTGGCGGTGCCGGTCAGCTTCGACGAGACCCGCTGCCGGGCGCTCGAGACCGCCGCCAAGCTGGCCGGTCTCGACGTGGTCGGGCTGATCGCCGAGCCCAACGCCGCGGCGCTGGCCAACCGCTACATCGCCGGGTTCGCCGGGCTGATCGGCATCTACGACTTCGGCGGCGGCACCTTCGACTTCTCGATCGTCGACGTGTCGCGCTCGCGGTTCCAGGTGGTGGCGGCGATGGGCGACGCCTGGCTGGGCGGCGACGACATCGACACCGTCGTGGCCGAGGCCGCCGCCAACCAGTTCTGGCGCCAGCACAAGGTCGACCTGCGCCGGCAGGCGGTCGAGTACCAGCGGGTGCGGTTCGCCTGCGAGGAGGCCAAGCGCACGCTGTCGACGGCGTCGTCGACGACGCTGCACGTCCGCGAGGTGCTACGCACCACCGACGGCATGGTCGACCTCAAGCTGGCGCTCGACACCCGCACGCTGGCCCGCGCCGCCGGCGCGATCATCCGCCGCACGCTCGACGTGTGCCAGCAGGCCCTGCGCAAGGCCGGCATCACCGGCGACCAGCTCACCGGCGTCTACCTGTGCGGCGGGTCGTCGCAGATGCCGGCGGTGCGCGAGGCGGTGCAGAAGTTCTTCGGCGTGCCGATCCACGCCGGGGTGCCGCCCGAGCAGGCGGTGTGCCTGGGCGCCGCGATCCACGCCTCGCTGATCGCGGCGCGGCGCTCGTCGCCGGCCATCCCGACGCCTCGGGTTTGACCGCGGGCGACGCGGCCCCTACGCTTGGCGCATATGCCCCGTCATGCTCCTCGGTGGGCCCTCGTCGCGGCGATCGCCGCGTGCGGTCCCGGCGGCAAGAAGGTCGTCACGCCGCCCATCGACCACCCACCCGTCGACACCACCCCGCAGCTCGCCGACGTCCCGACCCGCCTGGACGTCACCACCGACGATCCGATGAGCGACCACGCGCCCGCCGCGCGCTCGCCGCTGCTCGACATCATGGCCGCTGAGAACGCGCGGTGGATGGCGACGCTGGGCAAGCAGCCCGACCCCGCGTACTTCCTGCAGTACCAGATCGTCGAGCAGCGGGTCGTGCAGCTCGACGCCGAGGGCGGCGCGCTGGTCGGCGACAGCGACGAGACCGACCGCGTGCTCGACGTCGAGATCCGCGTCGGCACGCCCGCGCTCGACAACACCCGCGCGATCACCAACGACGAGAACGGCCTCAACGAGCCGCTGCGCCGCCGCGCCACGGTGCCGTTCGGCGCCGACCGCGAGGCGATCGCCAACCACCTGTGGCTCGAGACCGACCGCCGCTACCGCGAGGGGGTGCTGGCGCTGGCCTACGTCCGCCAGGATCAGCGCACGCTCGGCAACCGCGCGGCGCAGCCCGACTTCTCGCCGGCGCCGCCCGAGGTCTACGCCGAGGCGCCGGCCACGCTCACCTTCGACAAGGCCAGCTGGGTCGATCGGCTCAAGCGCTGCTCGGAGCGCGCGCTGCGCGGCCACGCCACCCGCGGGAGCTGCGGCGTGGTGTTCACGCTCAACACCGCGTGGATGGTCAACAGCGACGGCACCCAGACCCAGCAGTCGTGGACCACCGCGCAGCTGTCGGTGTCGGCCGGGGTCAAGGCCGACGACGGCGACAACCTCAACCGCCTCGAGCAGGCGTTCGGCCGCACCCCGGCCGATCTCCCCGACGACGCCGGCCTCGCCACGCTGATCGACGCGGTCAACACCGACCTCGACGCGCTGCACGAGGCGCCGCTGGCCGATCCCTACGTCGGCCCGGCGATCCTCGAGGGCCGCGCCGCCGGCGTGTTCTTCCACGAGGTGTTCGGCCACCGCATCGAGGGCCACCGGCAGAAGGACGAGACCAGCGGCCAGACCTTCTCGGCCCAGGTCGGCAAGGAGATCATGCCGAGCTGGCTGTCGGTCTACGACGATCCGACGCTGGTCACGCTCAACGGCCTGCAGCTCAACGGCTTCTACCGCTTCGACGACGAGGGCGTCCGCGCGCGGCTCACCCACCTGGTCGACGACGGCAAGCTGGTCGGCTTCCTGATGGGCCGCAACCCGATCGCCGCCGGCCCCACGTCCAACGGCCACGGGCGCAAGCAGGCCGGCTTCGACCCGGTCGCGCGCCAGGGCAACCTGGTGGTGGCGGCCACCAAGACCGTCGAGCGCGTCGATCTCGAGAAGCTGCTCTTGGCCGAGATCAAGAAGCAGGGCCGGCCCTACGGCATGGTCTTCACCGACATCTCGGGCGGCTTCACCAACACCTCGGCGTTCGCGCCGCAGGCGTTCAAGGTGAACCCGGTGATGGCGTACCGCATCTACCCCGACGGCCGGCGCGAGCTGGTGCGCGGCGTCGACATCGGCGGCACGCCGCTGGTGGCGCTGCAGTCGATCCGCGCCGCCAGCCGCGAGGTCGAGACCTTCAACGGCGTGTGCGGCGCCGAGAGCGGCTGGGTGCCGGTGTCGGCCTCGGCCCCGAGCCTGCTGCTCGACAAGCTGGAGATCGAGAAGTCGTTCATCCCCGCCGATCGGCCCCCGGTGCTGGGCCCGCCGGCGATCCGGACCGGAGGTGCCCGATGAAGGCGTCGCTGTTCGTCGTGGCGACGCTGGCCGTCGCCGTCCATCCGGCGCTGGCCAAGAAGGCGCCGCCGGCCCCCGCCGCGACCGCCGGCCCGTCGACCGCCGTGACGCCCGAGATCATCGACGCGATCGCCGAGGAGATGGATCGCGCGATGGCGCGGCTGGCGCTGCCCGACGCGCCCAAGCCGTTCCACATCAGCTACAAGGTCACCGAGGTCGAGGTCAACGACGCGATCGCGAGCCTGGGCTTCATCACCAACGCCACCGAGCGCCACTTCGTCAACATCGAGTGCCGGGTGCGGGTGCAGTACGACGGGCTCGACAACGGCAACTTCGTGATCCCGCGCGAGGAGGGCCTCGACGGCTCGGCCGGCACCAACCTGCCGCTCGAGGCGACGCCGCGCATCGCCCGCCGCGCCGCGTGGCTGGTCACCGACCAGGCCTACAAGGAGGCGCTGGTGCAGCTGCGGGCCAAGCTCGACGCGCGCACCGCCGGCGGGCTGGGCTCGACCCCGCCGCCCGTGTGGTCGGAGGTGCCGGCGCTGGTCAGCGAGGACGCGGTGCTGGTGCCGGTGCTCGAGACCAAGGCCGAGATCAGCGCCCGCGCCGAGAAGCTGTCGGCGCAGTTCCGCGATCAGCCGCACATCCGCGACTCGCGGGTGGCGATCACCTCGTACCTCGAGCGCCGCTGGTACCTGTCGAGCGAGGGCACCAGCACCCACGACACCCGGCGCGCGTCGGGCCTGATCATGGTGGTCAACGGCCAGGCCGCCGACGGCCAGGAGGTCGCGCAGTACCTGTCGCGCTACGGCGCCACCGCGGCCGAGCTGCCCAGCGACGCCGAGCTGACCGCCGCCACCAAGCAGCTCAGCGCCGACCTGCGCGCGCTGATCGACGCGCCGGTGCTGGGCGCGTACACCGGGCCGGTGCTGTTCGAGGGCCCGGCCGCGGCCGACGTCGTGCGCTGGTCGCTGGCGCCCCAGCTCGACGGCACCCCGGTGCCGCTGGGCCTGCCGCCCGCTGAGGCCAAGCGCTTCGGCGGCGAGCTGGCCGAGAAGGTCGGCGCGCGGGTGCTGGCGCCGATGCTGTCGGTGGCCGACGACCCCACCGCGGCGCGCTCGGGAACGACCTCGGTGATCGGCGGCTACAAGATCGACGACGAGGGCGTGCCGCCGCAGCGGATCGAGGTGATCAAGGACGGCGCGCTGGTGACGCTCCTGACCGCGCGCACCGTGCCCACCGCCAAGGACCGCTCGAACGGCCACGCCCGCCGGGTGGCCCCGGGCGGCGCGTTCCACGGCACGGCCACCAACCTGACCGTGACCGCCAAGGGCGGGCTGCCGACCGCCGCGCTCGAGGGCAAGCTGCTGGCCCAGGCCAAGGCCGCGGGCGTCGACTACGGTCTGGTGATCAGCCAGCTCGACGACTCGGCGATCACCGCGACCACC
The DNA here is from genome assembly GCA_016707895.1 of Myxococcales bacterium. Lineage (GTDB taxonomy): Bacteria > Myxococcota_A > Polyangia > Haliangiales > Haliangiaceae > UBA2376. The sequence continues at coordinate 714,605 of JADJGV010000001.1, forward strand.
GAGCTGGCCAAGCGCGAGCTGATCCAGCTGATCACCAACGCCAACCCCGACCTGCCGCCGCCCGCGGCGCTGGCCTACAAGCTCGGCCCGGGCCGCAAGCGCACGCTCGTGCGCGGCGTCCAGCTCGGCGAGATCCCGGTCAAGGCGTGGCGCGAGGTGATCGCCGCCGGCAAGGCGTCGATCGTCAAGAACTTCCTGGCCTCGACCGAGAGCTACCTCGATCACAAGATCGGCGGCGTCGACGAGGGCGCGGTGCCGTCGTCGGGCATCGAGAGCTCGGTGACCACGCCCGACCTCCTGTTCAAGGAGCTCGACGCGGTGCCGCAGCGGTTCGGGCTGCGGGCCCGGCCGGCGGTCGCGTCGCCGGTCACCAAGTGATCGCGCGGATCCACGCGACCGCCAGCGCCAGCCGGGCCAACGGCCCCGGGCGCCGGTTCGTGGTGTGGTTCCAGGGCTGCACGCTCGGCTGCGCCGGCTGCTTCAACCCGGCCACCCACGCCGCGGCCGGCCCGACGATCGCGCTCGACGAGGTGATCGCGGCCTTCGACGCCGCCGCGGTCGACGGGCTGACGCTGTCGGGCGGCGAGCCGATGCAGCAGGCGCCGGCGGCGCTCCAGCTGTTGCTGGCGGCGCGGCGGCGCGGCCGCTCGACGCTGATGTTCTCGGGCTACCGGCGCGACGAGCTGGCGGCGCACGCGCTGGGCCCGGCGGTGCTGGCCCACCTCGACGTGCTGGTCGACGGGCGCTACCAGCCGGCCGACAAGCTCGGCCACGGGCTGCGCGGCTCGGCCAACCAGACGCTGCACCTCCTGACGGCGCGCCACAGCCGCGCCGAGGTCGAGGCCACGCCCGAGGCCGAGATCCGGATCGGCAAGGACGGCTCGCTCGAGCTCACCGGCGTCGCGCCGCTGACCGTGCGCTCACTGCGGTGAGCGGACGTCGAGCACGCGGGCGAGGATCTGCACGGGGTCGGCGTCGCGCACCGGCAGCGCGGCGTCGACGTCGAGCAGGTACGCGACCAGCGTCCACGGGTAGCGCGGCACCCGCGCGGTGAGCGCGACCCGGGTGAAGCCGGCGGCGCGCGCCTGGGCCATGGCGATGCGCAGCCGATCGGCCGGCGCCGCCGGCGTCAGGTGCACCCGCAGCGTGTCGCTGGCGGCCTCGCGGCGGGCCGCGGCCAGGAACGCCACCAGCGCGGTCGGGCTGACCGACTCGTCGCCGACCCAGATCGCGCCGTCGTCGTCGAGCTCGAGCGTCGGGCCGGCGGGCAGCGGCCGGGCGCCGGGGCCCGCGACCGGCCAGCGCTCGACCGCGCTGCGCTGCCGCGCCGGCTGCACGTAGGCCACGGCCGCGCGATCGAGCGCCTCCCAGCCGGCGATGCGATGCTTCCACACGTCGTGGCCGCAGGTCAGGCAGGTCGCGACCGCCGCGCGGATCCGATCGGTGAAGCGCTCGATCGCCACCGACGCGACCACCGCGGCCTGGCCCTCGGGCACGACGTGGCCGCACTCGCGCGCCAGCTGCGCGCCGCACAGCCGCATCACGTAGCGGGCGACGTCCTCGTCGGCGCCGGCGATGTACTCGCTCCACGCGTCGGACAGCGGCCGCCCCGGCACCGGGGCGGTGATCCGCGGCGCCAGGCCGATCGGCCACACCTTCAGGATCGGCGCCTCGGCGCCGGTGGCCGCGCCGGGCAGCGCGCTGACCGCGTCGAGCGCCAGCCCCAGCACCAGGAGCTCGGCCTCCTCGGCGACGGTCTCGTCCATGCCCACCCGCAAGGTCAGCACGCTCTGCGCGAACGCGGCGAACGCCTCGGGGGTGTTGCCGGCGGTGCGGCACTGCCGGGCCGCGGCCAGCAGCGCCGCGCGGTTGTGATCGGCGCCGCCGCGATCGGCGACCGCGATCGGATCCTGGCCGCACGCGGCCAGCGCGACCAGCGCGCTCACCGCGAGCGCCCGCGCCTGGCCGCTCATGTCGCCAGGCGCGCCAGCTTGCGCAGCGTCGGCGGATCGATGAACACGAAGGTCGCGTCGCCGAACGCCACCTGGGCGCCGGCGTAGACCGCGGCCGCGGCGCCCGGCGCCAGGGTCTGGCCGTTGACCCGGGTGCCGTTGCGCGAGTTCTCGTCGACGACGACGTAGCCGCGCGCCTCGTCGTAGCTGATCGAGCCGTGCACCTTCGACACCGACTCGTTGTCGATGCGCAGGTCGCACCGCCGCGAGCGCCCGATCGTCACCGGCGCGTCGGCCGCGCCGTGCAGCGTGTTGGGCCCGACCAGCATGAACGCGCAGCCGGCCAGCTCGGCGGCCAGCTGCGGCTCGCCCGACACCGGCATCTGCATCGTCAGCGTGCGCTCGATCGTGTTGTCGGCGTCGCCGTCGGCCGAGGGCGTGACGTCGACCAGGATCGGCCGATGCAAGACGTAGCCGCCGCGCACCTCCAAAAGGAGATCACGCAGCGTCTTCGCATGCGGACGTTCGTCGAGCGTCATCGCGGGCCCGGGTCCGACGGTAGCACGGCCGCCGCCACGCACGCCGCCAGCGGCGCGTCGGTGACGCCACTCCCGATCCCGACGATCCGGGCGCCACCGCCCGGCGCCGCGACCGGCTCGCTCGACACCCGGCCGCCGACCCGGTGCACCGCGGCCCAGCGCAGCCCGGGGTCGCCGGTCCGGGGGTCGACGCCGTGGACGATGGCCTTGACCCGGAAATAGCTGGGCGGCAGCTCGGCGATGGCGTCCTCGAACGCCTCGAGGTCGAGCCGCGCGGTGATCGCCAGCGCGGCGCTGACCACGCCGTGGTCGGGGCCGTGATCGTGGTCGGCGTGGTCGGCGTGATCGCGGGCGCCGTCGCGCTCGGGCGGATCGCGCAGCGTCGCCAGGAGCCACGCCGCGGCGGCGTCGGTGGACCGGGCGACCACCGGCGCGTGGGGCGCCAGCGCCGCCACCGACGCGGTGGTCGCGGCGAGCTGGGCCGGCGTCGCGACGTCGAGCTTGGTCACCAGCACGACGTCGGCGCTCTCGACCTGGATCTGCGCCGCGGTCGAGGTGGCCTGGGCCGCCGGCCACGACAGCGGATCGACCACGGTGACGATCGCCGCCACCCGCACCCGGGCGTCGAGCGGCGGCCGCTCCAGGGTCCAGACGATCGGCACCGGCTCGGCGACGCCGGTGGTCTCGAGCAGGATCGTGTCGACCTCGGGGTTGGCGTCGAGGATGTCGACGATCGTCCGATCGAGCTCGTCGGCCAGCACGCAGCACACGCAGCCGCCGGGCAGCTCGACCTGGCGGGCGGCGCCGCGCGGCAGCAGGTCGGCGTCGATGCCGATCGCGCCCAGCTCGTTGACGACGATCGCCAGCTTGCCGACGGCGTCGCCGGCGCGCGCGCGCGCGGCGATCACGCGGTTGAGCAGCGTGGTCTTGCCGGCGCCGAGGAAGCCGGTGAGGACGACGAGCGGGACCTTCATCGATCGCGGAACTCCACGCGCCATTGTACAACCCGGCGATGCGCCGCGCCGTCATCGACATCGGCACCAACACGCTCTTGCTCTTGATCGTCGAGGTCGACGCGGACGGTGGCCTGACCCGGGTCTACGACGGCTGTCGCTTCGGCCGGCTGGGCCAGGGGCTCGACGCCAGCGGCCGGCTGCACCCCGACGCCATCGAGCGCTCGCTGGCGATCTGCCGCGAGTACGCCGCGCTGATCGCGCACCACGGCGCGACCCAGGTCGACGTGATCGCCACCCAGGCGCTGCGCGAGGCCGGCAACGCCGCGGCGTTCGTGACGCCGGCGGCCGCGATCCTCGGCGCGCCGATCGCGACGATCGCCGGCGAGCGCGAGGCCGAGCTGGCGTTCCTGGCGGCCAGCCGCAGCCTGCCGGCGCTGACCGGCAAGCCGTTCGTGGTGGCCGACGTCGGCGGCGGCTCGACCGAGGTGATCGTCACCGACGGCGCCCGCGTGGTCACGGCGGTCAGCGTGCCGATCGGCGCGGTGCGCCTGGCCGAGCGCCACCTGCCCCACGATCCCCCCACCGACGCCGACGCCGCGGCGCTGTTCGCCGGCATCGACGACCACCTCGCGCGGTTCGTGCCGACCCTGCCCACCGGCGTCACGCTGGTGGCCTCGGCCGGCACCGCGACCACCCTGGCCGCGCTCGATCTGCAGCTGCCGGCCTACGATCCCGATCGGGTCCACGGCCACGCGCTGGCGCCGGCCACCGTCGAGGGCTGGACCCAGCGCCTGCTGGCGATGACCACCGCCGAGCGCCGAGCGCTGCCCGGCATGGAGGCGCCGCGGGCCGACGTCATCGCCGCCGGCGCCGCCATCTTCGCCCGCCTGGCCGCCCGCCTCGACGCGCCGCAGGTCATCGTGTGCGACCGCGGCATCCGCTGGGGCCTGGCCTACGCGCTCACAACGTGATGTAGGGGCCGCTGGCGGCCGGATCGGCCTCGTCGGCCTCGTCGTCGATGATCGCGGCGCCGATCGTCGCGCCCTGCAGCACGAAGATGCGGATGCCCGACGGCGACACCCGGGCGCCGGGCGCCACCCGCCGCATGATCGACACGATGTTGCGCTGGATGTCCTCGACCTCGGTCACCACCGGCCCGGCCTTGACCACCTTGCCGATCCACTTCTCCTCGCCGGTGTCGATGATGCGCAGGAACTCCTCGGAGCTGCCGTCGAAGTACTTCTTGTCGCCGGGCTTGGCCTGGGCCAACGCCTCCCGGGTCTTGGAGTCGATCTTGGTGCCGAAGAACAGCGCGCAGGTCTTGTCGAGCTTCATGGAGTCGCCGGCCCGGACTGTATCAGGATGCGGCGACGATCATGCCCGCGACGTGCCACTGAGCCACCGCCACGTCCACCACCTCCGCCACCTCCGCCACCTCCGCCACCTCCGGTTCACGCCGCGCAACCCGCCCCACCGTCACGCGTCACCCGGGAGGCCGGGCGGACAGCCGTCTTGGAGGGGAGGCTCGGCGGGGACCTGGCCCCGCCGAGGGGAGGTGTGGCGACACACCTCCCTGTAATGCGTTCGGGGACAAGGATTCGAACCTTGATGAGCAGCTCCAAAGGCTGCTGTCCTGCCATTAGACGATCCCCGAGTGGATTCAAACGTTAGCATCCGGACCGAGGCGAGACACCTCGAGGGACGCGGGCCGCGAGGCCCCATGGTGGCGGGGGGCAGATTTGAACTGCCGACCAAGGGCTTATGAGACCCCTGCTCTACCCCTGAGCTACCCCGCCTACGGCGGCGGAAACTAGACGGTCGCGGGCCGCCTCGCAAGGGGGTTGCTGCGGCAATTTTGTCAGGCCGGGCCCAGCCTCCGGGGCGGCGCCGGGCGTTCGCGCTCGACCTCGCGCTTTTTTTCTCCGGCCGAAACGGATCTCACGCGCTGCTCCCAAGCAGAAGCATGACGTATCGCTCGCAGTTCCGTTTCCTCGCCGTCGCGCTCGCGCTCGCCTCGACCACCGGCTGCTATCGCCGCCACAACATCGGCGCCCCCGCCGCCCCGCGGAAGGTGATGCCCGACGTCGACACCGGCGGCGCCCCAGGCGCGGGGTTGTCCCGCGTCGTGCTCGACGTGGCCGAGGGGCCCGCGATCGTCGAGCGCCTGCGCGGCGGGAGCGTCACCGGCGTCGCCGGCGTGAACCCGTTCGCCGGCGCGCTGCAGGTCGCGACGCGGGTGTGCGTCACCCCGTGCGTCGTCGACGCGGCGCCGGGCACCCAGGAGCTCCGCTTCACGCTGGTCGACGACGACACCCGCACCAGCACCGGCTTCATCAACATCGACGACAAGCCGAGCGTCTACCGGCACAGCATCGGCCGCCACGACAACGACGGGTGGCGCGGCTTCGTCGGCTGGCCGCTGGTCCTGCTCGGCACGTTCGTCGGGATCGGCGCGATCGCCTCGGCCGCGCAGGGCGAGGTCGGGGCGACCCTGGGCTTCGGGCTGCCAGCGCTGGCGCTCGGCGGCTTCGGCGGCTGGATGATCTACGGCTCGACGATCGTCGATCAGCCTGGCAGCGGGGTGCAGTGGCATCCGTGACCCATCGCGGGGCGTGATAGCCTGCCGCCCGCATGGGCAGCGCCCAGAGATGGCTCGGCGCCAGCGTGCTGCTGTGCGCGGCTACGGCGTCCCGTGCGCAGCCGCGCGACGCGCCCCCGTCGAGCCAGCCGACGATCCAGCTCGCCTACGCCGCGCCCGGCGAGTGCCCCGACGCGCTCGCGGTCCGCGCGGGCGTGATCGCCCAGCTCGGCTACGATCCGGTGACCGCGGACGCGCCGCGGACGATCGCGATCGCGATCACCCGCGTCGCGGCGGGATATCAGGCCGTGGTCACGCTCGCCACGCCGGGGCAGCCACCGTCGACGCGCACCCTGCCGCCGAGCGCCCGCTGCGAGGGCGTCATGCCGCCGCTGGAGCTGGCGGTGGCGGTCGCCGTCGAGGCGGGGCCGCCGCCGCAGCCCCCGCCGCCGCAGCCCGTGGCGCCGCCGACCACGCCGGCGCCGGCGGTCCCCGCACCCGCGCCGCTCGCGCCCCGGCCCTGGTGGACCCCCGTCGCGCCCGCGCCGAGTGGCCCACCGCGCAGCGAGCTCGTGCTCCACGGCGGCACGCACCTCGGCGCGTTGCGCGAGGTCAGCGGCGGCGGCGGTGTCAGCGTTGGCTACCGCGTGCGCCGCTGGCGCCTCGAGGCGCGCGTGTGGACCGCCAGGACGCGCGGCCAGGTGGCCAACGCGACCATCGACAACAGCCTCGTCGAGGTCTCGTTCGATGGCTGTCGCGTCCTGGGCCTCGTCGACGCGTGCGTGGGCGCGGGGGTCGGCTCGAAGCAGATCATGATCGTCCAGTCCAACGGCGACTTCACGACGACCGACCTGCGCGACGACAGCACGGCGTACGCGCTGGTGACCGCGCGGGTGGCGGTCACGCTGCCGCTGTCCGACGTGTGGCTCGTGCGCCCCGGCCTGCGCCTCGGGCTGCCGCTCCCCGCGGTCGACATCACGTCGCCGGGCAGGGTCTGGGCCGAGGCCACGCCGATCGACCTCGCGGTCGATCTCGGCGTCGGATGGCGATGGTGACGACGCCCGAGCGCGCCGGCGAGGACGAGTTCGCCGCGATCTACCGTCACTACCTCGACTACGTCTGGCACAGCGTGCGCCGGCTGGGCGTGGCCGAGCGCGACCTCGAGGACGTGACCCACGAGGTCTTCATCGCCGTGCACCGCAAGCTCGCCGACTACGACCGCGCGCGGCCGATCAAGCCCTGGCTGTTCGGGTTCGCGTTCCGCGTCGTGAGCGACTATCGCCGCGCGCCGGCGCGCCGCGCCGAGCCGACCGAAGACGCCGGCGCCGACCAGGCCGCCGACTCGGGGCGTCACTCGCCCGAGCGCCTCGCCGAGCGCCGGGAGGCGATGGCCCTGGTGCAGACGGCGCTCGCCGAGCTAGCCCACGACGACCGCGCGGTCTTCATCGCCGTGGACCTGGACGGCGGCGCCGTGCCGGCGGTGGCCGAGGCGCTCGACATCCCGCTCAACACCGCGTACTCGCGCCTGCGCCGCGCCCGCATCACGATCAGCGAACGCCTCGGCCGCCCCGCCACGGGAGGATCGCCATGACCGACCCCGACGCCCTCGACCCGATCGTGCGCGCGGCCCTCCTGGCTGACGAGCTGCAACCGGGCCCGACCGAAGGCCAGCGCCAGCGGATGGCCGCGCGCATGGCTGCGGCCATCGGGACGTCGGCGGCGGCCTTGACCGGGCCCGCCGCGCCGACGCCGGCCACGCCGACGACGACCACGCCGACGGGCACCGCCGCGCCGGTGAGCGCCAAGGCCGCGCTGGCGATCGGGCTGGTGATCGGCGCCATCGGCGGCGCGGGCATCACCCGCTGGCTCACCCATCGCGCGACGCCGTCCCTCGCGGTCAGCCGCGACGCCGGGACGTCGGCGCCACCGGCCCCCGTCGTCGTCGATGCCGCCGCGTCGCCCGACGCCACCGCGCCGCCCGACGCGCCCGACGCCGGCGACGGCGGCCTGACCCGCGCGCCCGCTCAGCCGCGCGATCGCGCCCCGACGCCCCCGCCGCTACCGACCGCCGATCCGGTCGCCCGCGAGCGGGCGCTCCTCGACGCCGCGCGGGCAGCGCTGCGGGCCGGCGACCTGACGCTCGCGCGTCGAAACCTGGCCGAACACGGGCTCCGCTACCCCGAAGGCGCGCTCCGCGAAGAGCGCGAGGTCCTGGCGATCGAGGAGCTCGTCGCGCGCGGCCAGCGCGACGCCGCCCGCGGTCGCGCGGCCGCGTTCCACGCCAGCTTCCCCGGGAGCATCCACGCCGCGCGCGTCGACGCGCTGATCGCGCCCTGACCCGAGCGCGCCGGCGGCCGCGATCACCGGCCGGTCGGCGGCAACGTGACGGCGTACTTCTCCTCGCCCGCCGGGCCGTGCAGCCGCACGGTCAGGGCGCGACTGGCGCCGTCGACCTCGACGGTGCCGAACGACTGCAGGCCGTCCCACGGCGCCAGGTTGCCAGCGCCCGGCGGCGGCGCCCAGACGAAGCGCGCCTCGGGCCCGAACGTCGGGTCGAGCGGGTTGGGCCCGAAGGTCCCGGCGTGCAGCGGCCCGGCGATGAACTCCCAGAACGGCGTGAAGTCGCCGGCCTGCCCGCGCGCCGGATCGAAGTGGTGCGCGGCGGCGTAGTGCACGTCGGCGGTCAGCCACACCACGTCGGCGACGCCGCGGCGGTGCAGCTCGCCCAGCACCCACGCCAGCTCGCGCTCGCGGCCGCGGGGCGGGCCGGCGCCCTGGCCCCAGCCCTCCTGCGGCGGCTGCGCGCCGTCGCCGTCGGGGATGATCACGCCGAGCGGCTGATCGCTGGCGACGATCTTCCAGGTGGCGCGCGAGCCGGCCAGCGCGTCGACCAGCCACCGCGCCTGCGCGCCGCCGAGCATGACCGCGCCGTCGGCGTCGCGATCGTTGGCGTCGTTGGCGGTGCGGAAGCTGCGCAGGTCGAGCACGAACAGCTCGACGTCGGGGCCGTAGCGCAGCACGCGCTGGATCGGCGAGCCGGCGCCGGCCGGGCCGCGGCGGATCGGCGTGTAGTCGAAGAACGCCTGGCGCGCGCGGGCGGCCAGCGTCGAGGCGTCGCGCTCGCGGTAGCGGTCGTCGGCCAGGGTCTGGTCCGGGTACCAATTGTTGTGGGTCTCGTGATCGTCCCACTGCACGACCTGCGCGCACTCGGCGTACAGCGCGCGCAGGTGATCGTCGTCGAGGTTGTAGGCGAAGCGGTGGCGGAAGTCGGCCAGCGACTCGGCGACCCGGGCCAGGATCTCGTCGGTGGTGTTGCGCCAGATCCGCCCGTCGGGCAGCGTCACCGCCGGCAGGATCGGGTTGTCGCCGTAGATCAGGTCGCCCGAGTTCAAGAAGAACCGCGGCGCCGCGGCGCGGATCGCCTCGAAGATGCGGAGGCCGCCGAGCTCGGGGTTGCGGCCCCAGCCCTGGCCGCAGGTATCGCCCGACCACGCGAACCGCCAGGTCGTCCCGGCCGCCGGCGGGGTCACGAAGCGGCCCACGACCGGCGCGCTGCGATCGCGGCCGTCCTCGAACACCACGCGGTAGACGATGGTCTGCCCGGCGGGCAGGCCGGCCAGCGCGATCGTGCCGGTCAGGTCGCCGGCGGCGTCGACCGCCGGGCCGTCGACCCGACGCGGGCGGGCGAACCGCTCGCTGGTGTCCCACTCGACGCGCATCCGCGCCGGCCGGTCGCTCTGGGCCCACACCACCGCGGTGTCCCCGTCGACATCGCCGGCCTGGACGCCGCGCGGGACCGCGATGCGCGGCACCTGGACCTGCGGCGAGCGGCGGCAGGCGGCGAGCGCGGCGGCGGCCGCCGACCCGCGCAACAGGTCGCGACGACTGGGGTTTGGCATCGGTCGCGAGAATAACGCGGGGGCCACGCAACCGCCGCGCGCCCCGGCCGATAGCAGCGGCAACGCCGGCCCTACCCCCCGGCACAACGCCACCCCCGAGGTTCCCATGATGCTCCGCACTGCCATCGCGTCGACCCTGTTCACCACCGCCCTCGCCGGCACCGCGCTCGCCGATCAGGCGTACACAAGCGACCCCACCGAGCTGACGATCCAGCTGGCCGAGGATCGCAACGACGTCGAGAAGGGCATCACGTCCAAGTACCACCTGCGGATCCACGGCCGGGTGCACGCGGCCAGCGGCGAGATCTCCCGCGCCGATCGCGTCGACGTCGAGTGGATCGCCGGCGGCAAGAAGCTGACCACCGCGTCGTGCGACGTCGACGCCAACGGCGACAGCGCGCAGTTCAACTGCGAGGGCACCGATCAGCTCGACGCGTTCGGCGACCTGACCGCGGTGTTCAAGTTCACCCGCGACGCCGACGACTCGGTCACGACGCTGTCGACCCACCAGCTCAAGGTCGGGCGGTTCTGGAACTGGTACATGCGCAACGACAAGCGCCTGTACTACGCGCAGTACCAGGTGATGCCGCTCGACCTGGCGACCAGCGCGCTCATCTCCGAAGAGGACTGGGGAGCCGGAGACCACCGCGTGCAGATCTACGGCTGGGCCACCACCGAGGGCGGGGCGACCCCCGAGGCCGAGACGCTGCGCTGCTCGGTCGACGGCAAGCGCCTGGCCGACTTCCGCGCCAGCGGCGGCTACAGCAGCATCCTCGAGGCCACCGACTGGCGCGACCCGCAGGTCAACCCGCGCATCGCCCACGTCAACCAGTACAGGATCTGGATCGGCGGCCTGACCTGGGGCACGTCGGCCGACGTCGACCCGACCCGCATCAGCGCCGGCTTGATCGCCATGGGTGATCACCCGGGGCAGTGGAGTTGCGACTGGCGCGCCAAGGGCAAGGTGCTGCGCACCTTCACCTTCGCCGTCGGCGCCGACGGCTTCGCGCTGCCCCACGCCGAGCAGGCCGCGGGCCTGGCGCTGCCGGCGGGCAAGAAGCTGATCGACGTCACCGTGCCGGAGAGCGCGCCCGACCCGTACCTCGATCCGGCGATGAGCAAGGCCGGCGGGCTGTGGGGCCAGGCCTGGCGCCTGCCCGCCACCGGCGCGAAGCTCGCCGCGACCGCCAGCAAGCCGGGCTTCGAGTCCGCGCCGCCCGCCGGCGCCAAGGCCGCCGGCAAGCCGGCCAAGGGCAAGAAGCGGAAGTGAGCGCGGGGCCGGGTGCTACGATGAACCCGATGACGCGGACGCCGCCGCGCGAGGCGACCTACGACGACGTGCTGGCGTTGCCCGAGCACGTGGTCGGCGAGATCGTCGACGGCGAGCTGGTGGTCTCGCCGCGCCCGGCGCCGCTCCACGCGCTGGCCGCGGCGGCCATCGCCGAGGAGCTGGGGCCGCCGTTCAAGCGCGGCCGCGGCGGCCCCGGTGGTTGGGTCATCCTGTTCGAGCCCGAGCTGCACCTCGGCAAGGACGTGCTGGTGCCCGACGTGACCGGCTGGCGCCGCGAGCGCATGCCCGAGGTGCCGATCGAGCTGCCGTACTTCACGCTGGCCGCCGACTGGGTGTGCGAGGTGCTGTCGCCGTCGACCGCGCGCCTCGATCGCACCCGCAAGCTCGCCGCCTACGCCCGCAACCGGGTCGGCCACGTGTGGTTCGTCGACGGCCTCGCCCAGACGCTCGAGGTGCTGCGCCTCGACGGCGACACCTACCGGATCGTGCTGACCGCCGCCGCCGCCCAGCGGGTCCGCGCCAAGCCGTTCGACGCGATCGAGCTCGACCTGGCGATCCTCTGGCAGCGGTGAGCGCCGGCGCGGCGTATTGACCCGCGGTCAAGAAAGCGAAGAAAGGCGGCGGCGGCTTTCGCGGGTGCGGCCGGCGCGTATGCTGCCGCCATGGACTTCGCACTCGATGACGACCAGGCGCTGATCGTCCAGACCGTGCGCCGCTTCGTCGACAAGGACCTGCGGGCGTGGGCCGGCGACGCCGACCGCGCGGCCGAGGCGCCGGGCAAGCTGGCGACCGTGGCCGGCGACCTCGGCTTCTACCTCGACGCGGTGCCCGAGGCCGCCGGCGGCTTGCTCGACGGCGCCTACGGCCACGTCACCCGCGCGCTGCGCGGCCTCGAGTTGGGCCGCGGCTGCTCGGCGATGGCGGCGCTGCTCGAGTGCAACGTCGAGCCGGCGCTGGCGGTGGCGCGGTGGGGCAGCGACGCGGCCAAGGCCGAGCTGTTCGCCAGCCTGGCCGCCGGCGGCCTCGCCACCACCGGCCGCGACAGCCGCGGCGCGCTGACGCTCTCCGCCGACGGCGACGGCGTGCGCGTGACCGGCAAGGTCGGCCCGCTGCCCGCGCTCGGCCGCGCCAGCCACGTGCTCTTGTGCGCGACGCTCGACGGCGCGCCGGTCGCGCTGCTCGTCGCCACCGCCGGCCAGCGGGTCGCCGCCCAGGCGCCGTCGGCGTGGCGCGCCGCGGCCTGGGGCACGCTCACCCTCGAGCACGCGCTGGTGCCGGCCAGCCACGTCGTCGCCCGCGGCGCCGACGCGGTCGCGCTGATCGGCGCGTGGTACCGCGCGTCCCTGGCGGCCCGCGCCGCCGGCGTCGCGGTCGCGGCGATGGAGCACGCGCGGCACTACGCCAGCGAGCGCGTCCAGTTCGGCCAGCCGATCGGGCGCTTCGAGTCGCTGATCGGCCTGCGCGACGACGCGCTGACCGCGGCCACCGCGGCCCGGCTGATGGCGCTCCACGCCGCGTGGCTGTGCGACCGCGCCACCGACGGCGCGTCGATCGCGGCCGCCGCCGACGCCGCCAGCCGCGCGCGGGTGGTCGCCGGCGACGCCGTGCGCCAGGCCACCGTCGACGCGGTGCAGATCTACGGCGGCTACGGCTTCGTCAACGACTACCCGGTCGAGAAGCTGATGCGCGACGCCCGCCCCTACGAGCAGCTGTTCGGCGACGAGCGCTTCGATCGCGTGCTGGCTGATCCCGACCGCGCTGGAGGCATCTGACCATGGACATCTTCCACGACAACGCGATGCTCGCCGGCGTGCGCCAGATGCTGGGCGCGTTCGCCAAGCAGTACATCCGCCCGGTCGCGATGAAGCACGACCGCGAGGAGTCGATGCCGTGGGCGCTGATGAAGCAGGCCCAGGCGTTCGGCATGACCCAGACCGCGGTGGTCGACGGCCGCAAGGCGCTGACCGGCAAGGACGACGAGGAGGGCGCCAACAAGCCCAAGAGCCAGTCGCGGCTGGGCGTGGTCGGCTCCGAGGAGCTGGCCTACGGCTGCGCCGGCGTGTGCCTGGCGATCGGCGGCAGCGGCCTGGCCGCGTCGCCGGTGGCGCGGATGGGCACCGAGGAGCAGAAGCAGGAGTTCCGCCGCCTGCTCAAGGGCGACGACGAGCACGGCCACATCAAGGTGGCGGCGATGGCGCTGTCCGAGCCGTCGACCGGCTCCGACATCTCGGGCCTGTCGACCACCGCGCGCCCCGACGACGACCACTTCGTGATCAACGGCCACAAGCAGTGGATCACCAACGGCCAGTCGGCCGCGGCCTACGTGGTGTGGGCGCAGACCGATCCGTCGGCCGGGCGCGCCGGCGTGCGCGGCTTCCTGGTCGCGCGCGGCACGCCGGGGCTCATCCCCGGCCGCAAGGAGCACAAGCTCGGCATCCGCGCGTCGGAGACCGCCCAGGTGCACTTCGAGGACTGCCGCGTGCACAAGGACATGATGCTGGGCATCGGCGCGTCGAGCGAGGGCCTGGGAGACACCAAGAAGATGCTCGACTCGACGCGGCCGATGGTCGGCGCGCAGGCGGTCGGCATCGCCCGCGCCGCGTTCGACTACCTGGTCGAGCGGGTGCAGGGCGGCACGATCCACGGCACCGCGCTGAAGCAGCACCAGCACGTCGCGTTCGAGCTGGCCGAGATGGAGATGGAGATCCAGGCGGCGCGCGCGCTGGTGCACAAGTCGGCGTGGATGGCCGATCACGGCCAGGACAACGTGCGGATGGCGTCGATCGCCAAGGCCTACGGCGCCAAGGTCGCGCAGGACGTCACCGCCCGCGCGCTGACGCTGCTGGGCGAGGAGGCGCTCGAGCCCGACCACCCCGTCGAGAAGTGGTACCGCGACGCGAAGATCTACGACATCTTCGAGGGCACCGGCCAGATCCAGCGCCGCATCATCGCCCGCTCGATCCTCGGCGTGAACGCGACCTGAGCGCCTGGGGCTCCACGGGGCTCACATGCACACGCCGAACGCCGGCAGCGCCGGCACCGTCATGCAGGTGCCGGTCGCGCACGGGTGGCTGGCGTTGCACATCGGCGCGCACGCGAAGTTGTTGTTGCAGGAGTAGTCGAGGGCGCAGCCCTGGAAGCACTCCGCGCCGGTTGGCTGCGTGCCGACCGCGCGGCAGAACGTCGACACCGGGCTGCCACCGACGCCGAGCCGCGCGTCGCACGTCTGGTCAGCTGGGCAGCTCCCGGCGGTGAGCGGCGCGCACGGCAGCTCGCAGGTGCCGTCGCGGAGCGTCGCGTATTGCAGGCACTCGCCGCCGTTCTCGCAGTCGGCCGGGCCGTGGCACAGCGTCCGGCACAGCCCCTGGCTGCAGGTCAGGCCGACGCCGCAGTCGTCGCGATCGTCGGCCTGGGTGCACGCGCCGCCTTCGGCGACGGCGCCGGTGAGCGCGACGCAGCGCGGCCCGATCGGCGGCGTGGTGCCGGTGCGGACGATCGCGCACTTCTCGCCGGTCGGGCACTGCTGGGTGACCGTGTCGCAGATCGCGAGCTCCGGACCGTCGATGCCGGCGTCGATCCGCGGCACGTACGCGTCGATGCCGGCGGTAGGATCCTCGCGGCCGCAGCCAGCGGTCGCGAGCGTGGCGAGGGCGAGGGCGAGGTAGGTCGAGGCGAGGCGCGGTGAAGGCATACGCCAGTGGACCAGACGCCCGGGCGCCGGTTGCACCGCGGCCCGCGCGATCGGCCACCCGGCGGACGGCGCCGTGCGCTGCGTCGCGCACCGATCAGAACTGATCAGCTGATCGAAGCGCGGCCCCGCGCCTCGGGGTCACTGCACGCACAGCTCGAGGTCCGACACCGCGACGCCGGTCGGCATGGGACGCAGCGTCACCGCGGTGAGGCTGGGGGTGTCGGTCGGCGCCAGGTACGCGGACCAGTCGATCGCGTACAGGCGGTGGGTGCTGATCGGCACCGTCGGCTGGAACAGGTACTCGCCGTGGAGCTGCGACTGCACCTGCAGCCGCGGCAGGCCGCTGCCGTCGGCGTGGGCGGCGAGGTAGAGCGTGGCGCTGGTGAAGCTCAGGCCGGCCACGCTGAAGCGGACGCGGAAGTAGTCGGTCGTGCTGTTGAAGACGATGCCAGGGCCGAACGACGCGTAGTTGTGGGGCTCGCCGGACAGCGAGCACGCCGGATCGGCCAGCGAGTACGCGCACGCGGCGGCCCAGGCGTCGACCCGGGCGTAGCCGCCCTGGCCGGCCGGCCACGACAACCGCCACAGCACGCGGCCCGGGCCGTTCGCGCACGGCGGCGCCACGGCGGCGTCGACCGGCGGCGCGGCGTCGACCGGCGGCGCGGCGTCGAGCGCGGGGGCGTCGATCGCAGCCGCGTCGATCGCAGCCGCGTCGATCGCAGCCGCGTCGAGCGCGGGCGCGTCGATGGCGGGGGCGTCGACCGCCGCGTCGAGCGCGGGCGCGTCGACCACGGCGGCGTCGAGCGCGGCGGGCGCGTCGATGGCGGGGGCGTCGACGATCGCCGCGTCGCTCGATGCCGCGTCGCCCACCGGCGCATCCATCGCCGCGCCGTCGTCGCCAGCGGCGGCATCGATCACGGCGCTGCCGTCGTCACCGCCGCACGCCGCGAGGATGGCCAGCGTGCAGGCGTGGCGCAGGTGCCGCATGAGCATGACCTCGACTATCGGGCCACGACCTCGGCCGGGCAAGCGCTGCGCGCGGCCGCCGGCCGGCGTACGCTGCGGCCATGTCGACCTGGCGCGAGCACCCGCTGTGCGCGTCGCCGACGCCGTGGCCGGCGCGGTTCTGGGGCCCCGAGCGCCTGGATCCGACCGCGTGGCGCGAGCTGGCCGGGCGGCTGATCATCGACGACGAGATCGCGCGGCTGTGCGCGGTGCTGGCCGGCGCCGATCGGGTGATCGACGTCGGCGGCGGCACCGGCCTCCTGACCCAGGCCCTCGCCGCCCAGGTCGCGCCGGTCACGATCGTCGAGCCGTCGGCCGAGCAGCGCGCGCACCTGCCGCCCGGGCTGACGGCGATCGCCGGGCGCGCGGAGGCGGTGCCGCTGCCCGACGCCAGCGCCGACGCCGCCATCGCCACCTGGGTGCTGCAGTACTGCGACGACCCGGCCCAGGCGGTGCGCGAGCTCGCGCGGCTGGCGCGGCGCCGCGTCGCGATCGTGCAGGCCGCCCCCGACAACCAGCTGGTCGACATCTACAACGCCGAGGCCGCGATCGCGGGCCTGCCACCGGCGCACCACGGCTGGCTGCTGGCGCTGGCCGCCGAGACCCTCGGCGCGGCCGGCTTCGCGATCGAGCTGACCCGCGTGCGCGCGCCGGTGCGGGTCGCGCCCGCCGAGGCCGATGCGGTCGCCGACACGCTGGCCCGCCTGCACTTCGCCGGCCACCCGGCGCTGGCCGCGATGCGCACCGCCACCGCGCCGATGATCGCGGCGTTCGCCCGCGGCGGCTCGCTCGTCGACGACGGCGTGCTGCTCCTGGCGCGGCGCCCGCGCTGACCAGCCGTGCCCGGCATCAACCTAACGCCGCCATCGCGCGGCGCACCGAGGCGCCGCGTCGCAGCGCCGCCCCGCACCCGCGTGGTTAGCGTGTGGTCAGAGGTGCCCCATGCGCGCTCAGCTCAGCGTCCTTGCCGCGATGGTGCTGCTGGCCGTCCCGGCCTGCGGCTCAGTCGAGTCCCAGCCCGATGCCCCGACCACCGGCACGCTGACGGTGACCACCACCGGTGACGGCGCGGTGGCCTCGAGCCCCGCCGGCATCCAGTGCGGCGCCACCTGCGTCGCGACGTTCGACCTCGGCGCGATGGTCACGCTCACCGCCACGCCCGGCGCGGCCGCCGCCTTCAGCACGTGGACCGGCGCCTGCAGCGGCGCCGCGCCGACCTGCACGCTGACCATCGCCGCGGCCACCACCGTCGGCGCCACGTTCGTCGTCGCCCGCGACACGATCACCGTGGTGCCCACCGGTGACGGGAGCGGCACGATCACGTCGAGCCCCCCGGGCCTGGCGTGCCCGGGGCCGTGCACGCTGACCGTCGATCACGGCGCCCAGGTGACGCTCACCGCGGCCCCAGCGGTCGGGTCGACCTTCGTCGGCTGGACCGGCGGCGGCTGCACCGGCGCCGGCACGTGCACCACGACCGTCACGGACGACCTGTCGATCCAGGCGGCGTTCGCCCTCGATCGCAGCCTGGTGGTCACGCGCGCCGGCAACGGCAGCGGCACCGTCACGTCGAACCCCGCCGGCATCGCTTGCGGCGCCACCTGCACGGCGACCTTCGCGCCCGGCACGGTGGTCACGCTGACCCAGGCGGCCACGGCCGGCTCGACCTTCACCGGCTGGTCGGGCGCGTGCGCGGGCACCGGCGCGTGCATGGTGACGATGAACGCGGCCCAGATGGTCACCGCCACCTTCACGCTCAACCAGTACACGCTGACCGTGGCGCGGGCCGGCGCCGGCGCCGGCACCGTCACGTCGAACCCGGCCGGCATCACCTGCGGCGCCGACTGCACCGAGGTCTACAACCACGGCACCGCGGTCACGCTCACCGCCACCCCGGCGTCGGGCTCGGCGTTCAGCGGCTGGAGCGGCGCGTGCACCGGCACCGGCACCTGCGCGGTCACGATGACAGCGGCGCGCAGCGTCACCGCCACGTTCATCGTGCGCGGCTGGCTCTACACGATCCGCGACAGCGACGACGTCTTCCAGCGCGGCAACCCCGACACCGGCGCGCTCACCGACGTCGGCGCGCTCGGCGCGGCCTACGCGTTCGGCGACTGCGCCTACAACACCACGACCGACGTCATGTACGTGGTCGACGGCCGCGGCGCCAAGGGGCTGTACCGGGTCAGCCTCACCACGGGCGCCGCGACGATGGCCGGCGTCCACAACATCGCCGACATGTTCGCGCTCGCCTACGACGCCGGCAACGGCCTGCTCTACGGCGTCGCCGGCGACGGCAACCTGTACCGCCTCAACACTACGACCGGCGCCGCGACGCTCGTCGGGGCGACCGGCGCCAGCGGCACGATCAACGGTCTAGCCTGGGACTCCACCCGCAGCCGGCTGGTCGGCCTCACCGCGGCGCTCAGCGGCGCCAGCGTCTACAGCATCAACGTGACGACCGGCGCCGCGACCGCGCTGGCGACCGGCCTGGCCGGCATCGACAACAACGGCTGGACCTACGACCCCGTCATCGATCGCCTGTGGGCATTCGACTACGGCGGCAACATCTACCAGTACAACCCCACCACGTTCGCCCGCACCACCATCGCCACCGGCGCCGGCAACCACACCTGCGTCGCGTTCGTGCCCTGACGCGACCGCGCCCCGGCTCAGTCGTCGACGGTGTAGAGGTCGACCGGGTCGACCCGCCCGCGCAGCGCCACGCTCGACGCGATCTTGCGCAGGCGGTACTTGCCGGGCTCGCGCAGGCGCGCGACCACCGCGTCGGTCACCAGCACCGCGACGCCGTGGTCCTTGGTCAGGCCCTCGACCCGCGACGCGACGTTGACCGCGTCGCCGATCACGGTCGACTCGATCTTCGACGCGAAGCCGATCGTGCCCATCACCACCTCGCCGCCGTGGGCGCCGACGCCGTTGGCGATCGGCGGCAGCCCGGCGGCGGCGCGCTCGGCGTTGAGCGCCGCCAGCTCGCGGCGCATGCCGAGGATCGCGTCGAGCAGGCGGTCGGTGTGCTCGTCGTCGAACAGCGCCATGATCGCGTCGCCGATGTACTTGTCGACGAACCCGCCGGCCTCGTCGATCGCCTTGCCCATCCGCTCCAGGTAGTCGTTGAGCATCGCGTACAGCTTCACCGGCGGCATGCCCTCGGACAGCCGGGTGAAGCCACGGATGTCCGAGAACAGCACCGCGACGGTGCGGGTGGCGCTGGTGCCGACCTGGATGTTCTCGATGCCCTCCGGCGCGACCACCGCGAGGAACTTGCGCGGCACGAACCGCTCGAACGAGGTCAGCGTCTTGCGCAGCCGGCCGAACGAGCCCTCGAGCGCGACCGCCATGTCGTTGAAGGCGTCGGCCAGCTGGCCGATCTCGTCGGCGCGCTCGACCCGGGCCCGGTGGGCCAGGTCACCGGCGGCGATCTGCGCGGCGTCGGCCGCCAGGTGCCGCACCGGCCGCGCCAGCCGGCGGGCCAAGACGATCGCGCCGGCCACGCCGAACAACAGCGCCAGCGCGCCGATGAACAGCGCCTTCTCGACCGCCGCCGCCACCGCGCGGTCGGCCGCCGCCAGCGACACGCCGACCCGCAGCGTGCCGATGGTCTTGCCCGACGCGATCGTCACCGGCGTCGCGACCTCGGCGATCCGCTCGCCGCGGCCGGCGCGGCGCGCCTCGCCCACCATCACCGGCCGCAACAGCCAGGTCTCGGCGGCGCGCACGCTGGTCGCGGCGATCGCGGCCCGGGTCACCGCCAGCGGCACCAGGTCGGGGATGAACCCGCCCTCGAGGTCGCCGGGCGCGCCGGCCACCACCCGATCGTCGCGGCGGTGATCGTGCACCAGCGCGTAGACCACGTCGGGGTTCTTGGTCAGCAGCAGCTCGGTCGACACCCGGACCTGGCTCCAGTTCTCGTCGTCCAGCTCGTTCATCAGCATGTCGGCCATGGCCATCGCCAGGGCCCGGGCCTCGGCGCGCTTCTGATCGCGCACCAGCCGCCGCTCGGACGTCGTCCACTGCCACACCACGACCGCGACGATCGCCACGATCAGCAGCGCGGTCGCGGTGGCGAGCCGCGCGGTCAGGCCGACCCGCAGCTTCACGGCGCGCCCCCCACCACCTCGAGCGCCTCGACGTACGGGATCCAGTACCGATCGCCGTAGGTGCCCGCGCACGCCGGCGGCACCGCCAGCGCGATCGGCCCGCCCAGCCGCGCCGAGATCGGCGCGTCGTCCGCGCCCCAGCGGGTCGCGAGCAAGAAGCCGCACCGATCCAGATCGTCGATCGCCAGCACCAGCGGATCGGCGGGGTCGTGGTGGATCGACGCCTTGCCGCGCACGATCACCCGGCCGCCCGGCGGCAAGGTCACGCCGGCGGCGCGCAGCACGTCGAGCACCCGCACGCCTCGCAGGTGCACCGGCGTCGACGGCCAGTGCACCTTCCACCCGACCGGCCCGTCGAGCGCCGTCGACGGCAGCGCGGCCAGCGCCGCCGCGTCGAAGCCGCGCTCACCCACCGCCAGCCGCGCCGGCTCGGTGCCGACGATCACGTCGGTGACGTAGAAGCTCCAGTAGCGGTCCGGGTACAACGCGACGGTCGCGGGCGCCTCGCTGTGCGGGAACACCAGGAAGATCGGCCCGCCCGACGCCCGCGAGATCGGCTTGTCGTCGGCGGCGATCGCCAGCAGCACCCGGAAGCCGCGCAGCCCGGCCAGGTCGATCGTCGAGCGGAAGCCGTCGATCGCGACGAACGTGACCTCGGTGACGCCGGCCGCCGCGCGGTAGCGATCGAGCAGGTCGCGCACCAGGACGCCGCGGAAGTCGATGACCCGATCGCGCTCGGTCGGGTTCTGCGGGTTGACCGTGCGCACGTGGCTCTGGGCCGCGGCGTCGATCGCCGCCCAGTCGAGCGTCGCGCCCGGCCCGTCGAGCTGCCCGGCGATCGTCAGCGTCCGGCCCGGCTCGGCCGCGACCTGATCGGCGTGGCTGGCCACCTCGGCCTCGTTCGCGGCCACCGCCTCGGCGTGCAGCCGCTCCAGCTCGGCGTCGCTGGGCCCGCGCGCGCACGCGACGAGCGCGAGCGTCGCGAGCGCGGCCAGCCGGGGCACGCCTTGCATCGCCGCGCAGTATGACACGGGCCCGCGCGCCACCGCGGCGTCGACGTTGCTCGTCCGAGCAAACGGACAAGCCCTCAATCGGCGACGAAGCCCTTCCACCGCCGCAGGTAGCCGCCGAAATGCGGCGACACCGCGCGCGCCTCGAGCTCGGCGATGGTCAGCGGCGGGCGCCGCGGCTCCCAGCCCGGCGTCGCCGACGCGCGCGGCCAGTCCGGGTTGACGATCGCGGCGCGGCCCAGCGCGACCAGGTCGGCGCCGCGATCGAGCGCGGCCTGGGCCTCGGCCAACGTCCAGATCGCGCCGGCGACGATGATCGCGACGTCGGCCGGGATCGCCGCGCGGAACAGCGGGATCGGGTGCTGGTCGGGGCGCTTCGCGGTCATCCGCTCGCTGCGCCACAAGGACAGGTGGATGAAGTCGGCGCCGTCCTCGCACAGCCAGCGCGCGACCGCGATGGACTCGTCGAGATCGAGGCCGCGGGCCTGACCGAAATCCTCGGGCGACAGCCGCACGCCGACCACGAACCCCGGCGACACCTTGGCCCGGACCGCGCGCATGACGGTGCGGATCAGCCGCGCGCGACCGGCCAGGTCGCCGCCCCAGCCGTCGGTGCGCTGGTTCATCGCCGACGACAGGAACTGCGACAGCAGGTAGCCGTGGGCCCCGTGCAGCTCGACGCCGCCGAAGCCAGCGCGCTCGCAGCGGGCCGCGGCGTCCGCGAACGCCTCGATCGTACGCGCCAGGTCGTCCTCGGTGGCGGCCCGCGGCGGCTCGAAGTCGGGACCGTCCTCGTGGTACGGGCTGGCGCTCCACGGCTGCTGGCCGGTCAGGCTCGACGGCGCCCGCGTGCCGCCGTGGAACAGCTGCACCACCGGCAGGCCGCCGTGGGCCGCCAGCGCGGTGGCCAGCTCGCGCAGCCGCGGCACCTGATCGTCGCGATCGACGCCGAGCTCGCCGGGCCAGCCCTGGCCGTCCTTGGCCACGTAGGCCGCGCAGGTCGCGATCAGCCCGAAGCCGCCGGCCGCGCGCCGGGCCAGCCACGCCAGCTCGACGTCCGACAGCGTGCCGTCGGCGTGGCTCTGCAGGTTGGTCAGCGGCGCCAGCGCGACGCGGTTGGGGATCGTGACGCCGTTCTTGAAGCGGTACGAGGAATGCGGAGAGGTCACGCCGGGACTGTGGGGCCGCGGCGGCCGAGCCGCAACGCGCGAAGTGGCGCGGCGGCGCCGATCGCCCGATACTATTTCCATGGGCCTCGCCGTCGGCATCGACCTCGGCACCACCAACTCGGTGGTCGCCATCGCCACGCCGACCGGCGTCGAGTTCGCGCTCGGCCCCGCCGGCGAGCGGGTCCACCCGTCGGTGGTCGGGTTCCAGCCCGACGGCTCGGTGGTGGTCGGCCTCGACGCCAAGCACCAGCGGGTCGACTTCCCGGCCACGACGATCTACTCGGCCAAGCGGCTGATCGGTCAGAACGTGCGCACGCCGCTGGTCCAGCTCGCGCTGACCGGCCTGCCCTACGCGGTCGAGGAGGGCCCCAACCAGCAGCCGCTGATCGTGATCGAGGGCCGCCGGGTGACGGTGCCCGAGGTGTCGAGCCACGTGCTGGCCCACCTCAAGGCCTGCGCCCAGCGCCAGCTCGGTCAGGCGGTCACCGACGCGGTGATCACCGTGCCGGCCAACTTCACCGACGCCCAGCGCCAGGCCACCAAGGAGGCCGGGCGCCTGGCCGGCCTCGAGGTGATGCGCCTGCTCAACGAGCCGACCGCGGCGGCGCTGGCCTACGGCTTCGGCCAGCACAAGGACGAGACCGTCTGCGTGTTCGACTTCGGCGGCGGCACGTTCGACGTGAGCCTGCTGGCGATCAAGGACGAGGTGTTCGAGGTGCTCGCCACCGACGGCGACTTCTTCCTCGGCGGCGACGACATCGACCGCGCGATCGCCGAGTTCCTGGCCGCCGAGATGAACCGGCAGCTGCGCGTCGACCCGCGCCCCGACGCCGGCCTGATGACCCGGCTGGCGATCGCCGCCGAGGCGATCAAGATCCACCTGTCGGAGGCCACCGCCGCCGAGGGCACGGTCGATGGCCTCCTGCACCGCGGCCGATCGCTGTCGTTGCCGTTCCGGCTGACCCGGCCCCAGCTCGACGAGCTGATCCGCGGCTACGTCGATCGGACGATCGAGCTGACCCGCAACGTGCTGACCGCGGCGCACCTCGAGGCCGGCGCGATCACCGAGGTGGTGTGCGTCGGCGGCTCGACCCGGGTGCCGCTGGTGCGCCGGCGGCTGGCCGAGCTGTTCGGCCGCGAGCCGGCCCTGCGCATCAACCCCGACGAGGTGGTGGCCCAGGGCGCCGCGATCCAGGCCGGCAGCCTGTCGGGCGCGCTGTACCGCGGCGGCGGCATGGCCACCCGCGACGCGGTGCCGACCGCCGCGCTGTCGCCGCTGGCGCACGGCGACGTGCCGTGGGCCAAGGCCGCCGCGCCGGCGCGCCCGATCTTGCTCGACGTGACCCCGGCGACCCTGCGCATCGCCACCGCCGGCGGCTACAGCGAGCCGATCCTCGACAAGAACCTGCCGACGCCGATCGAGCGCACGCGGGTGTTCACGACCGCCCACGATCAGCAGACCCGGGTCGTGATCGAGTGCGGCCGCGGCGAGCGCAAGCGCTTCGCCGAGAACGAGCCGCTGGGCACGCTGGTGCTCGACGAGCTGCCGCCGCGTCGGCGCGGCGAGGTCAAGATCGAGGTGACGTTTCGGGTCGACACCGACGGCATCCTCCACGTGCGCGCCCGCGACGCCGACACCGGCGCGTCGTGCGACGCCGACCTGACGATCCTCGGCGCGCCCACCCGCGGGGCCGCCTGATGGCGTGGACCCCGGCGCAGGTGCTGGCGTGGCTCGACGAGGTCGAGCCGCGCGCCGATCGGCGCTCGCACTTCGAGTGGCTCGAGCTGGCGCCGACCGCCGCGCCCCAGGCGATCCAGGGCGCGTACCACGCGATCGCGCGCACGCGGCACCCCGATCTGTTCCGCGCCGCGCTGCCGACCGCGCAGCTCGATCGCCTGGTGCGGATGTACGCGCGGGTCTCGGGGGCGTACGCCGACCTGCGCACCGCCGACGGCGCCGCCGCGTACCTGCGCCGCGTCGCCCCCGCCGCCCCCGCCGCGCCGCCGACCGGGCCGGCCCCCGCGCGTCGCCCCGCCCCGACCACCCCGCCACCGGCCGCGGCCCCGCCCGCGCGCCGCCCCGCCCCGACCACCCCGCCGCCAGCCGGCGCCGCGCCCGAGCTCGACCCGGCCCGCGCGATGAACGCGCGCGCGCTGGCGCTGTACCACCGGGCCGAAGGCGCCCTGCGGACCGGCGACCGCGCCACGGCGATCCTCAACATCAAGATGGCGATCGCCGCGGATCCCGGCTCACAGTTGTTGCGCGGCGCGCTCGCCGAGCTGACCCGCGCGTAGCGTCCGCACGCGGTCTGACCGCGGTCGGACCAGCGTCGACCGTCGATGTCATCGCCGACGGTTTGACCCTCGCGGCGCGGTGTGTATCGTGCGCGCCATGCAGAAGACGACGGGGACCGCGATCACCGGGTCGGGCGTGTGGCATCCGCCGACCCTGCTCGGCAACGCCGAGCTGTGCGACGCGTTCAACATCTGGGTGCGGCGGGAGAACGAGGCCCGCGCCGCCGAGATCGCCGCCGGCACGTTCACCGCGCTGCGCGAGTCGACCCCGGAGTTCATCGAGAAGGCCTCGGGCATCACCCAGCGCTACGTCGTCGACAAGACCGGCATCCTCGATCCCGCGCGGATGATCCCCAACATCCCCGATCGCCGGGACGACGAGCTGTCGTACCAGGCCGAGTTCGCGGTCAACGCCGCGAAGCGCGCGCTGGCCGAGGCCCAGCGCGAGGGCAAGGAGGTCGACATGGTCGTGCTGGGCGCGGCCAACCTCCAGCGCCTGTACCCGTCGATCGCCATCGAGGTGCTCGACGCGGTCGGCGGCGCCGGCTTCGGCGTCGACATCGCGCTCGGCTGCTCGTCGGCGACGATGGCGATCACGATGTGCAGCGAGGCGGTGCAGCTGGGCAAGGCCAAGTGCGCGCTGGCGGTGACGCCCGAGCTCACCAGCGGCTTCATCAACTGGCGCGATCGCGACAGCCACTTCATCTTCGGCGACGCGTCGGTCGCGGTCGTCGTCGAGCCGCTCGACCGCGCCCGCCCCGGCAGCTACGAGATCCTGTCGACCCGCTCGATGGGCAAGTTCTCGTCGAACATCCGCAACAACGGCGGCTACCTGAACCGCTGCGACCCGACGCGGCAGTTCGCCGACGACAAGCTGTTCTACCAGCAGGGCCGGCGGGTGTTCAAAGACGTCGTGCCGCTGGCGGCCAAGTTCATCGGCGAGCACCTCGCGGCCGAGGGCGTGGCCGCGGCGCAGATCGCCCGGTTCTGGCTGCACCAGGCCAACGAGAACATGAACGCGCTGATCGCGCAGCGCCTGCTCGGCCGCGAGCCGAACTCGCTCGAGGCCCCGCTGATCCTGTCGGACCTGGCCAACACCGCGTCGGCCGGCTCGGTGATCGCGTTCTCGAAGTACCACGACGATCTGCCGACCGGCAGCTACGGCCTGATGGCGTCGTTCGGCGCCGGGTACTCGCTGGGCAGCCTGCTGCTCCGGCGGACCTGATCATGGAGGGTTTGTCGCCAAACCCTCCCCCCACCGGGGACACGCCCCGGTCGGGGCCCCCTCCCGAGACGATGCGCGCGGCGGCCGCGCTCTTGCTCGTCGCCGCGGCCTGCGGCGGCGGCGCCGCCGATCCGATCGTCGGCCGCTGGGCCAACGATCGCGGCAAGCAGGTCGAGTTCAAGGCCGACGGCCGGGTCGACCTGCCGATCAACAGCGTCGAGGCGTCGTGCCAAGACGCCGCCGACGTCATCGCCGCGTGCGCCCGCCAGCACAACCGCTGGGCCCGCGTCGGCGGCGGCCACTACCGCATCACCGTGCCGGCGATCGCCCACCGGCCGCGCGCGGCCTCGAGCTTCGAGCCGGCCGGGCCGTGCACCTGCGGCAGCGAGTCGGTCGGCGTCACGCTGCGCGGCGACGAGCTCGCCGTCGAGGCCAGCGACGAGCGCCTGCAGCGGCTGGAGTGACTCACGGCGCCGGGACGCACACCGGCGGGCCGCAGACCGCGCACTCCGGGCACGTCGGGTCGCCGGGGCAGGTGTTGAGGACGTAGCCATCGGGGCACGCGCCGCTGGCGTCGATCGCCGGCGCCGGCTCGCTGACGGGGGTGGTGGCCGGGGCGGCGCGCTTGCCGCCGCACGCGGCGAGGGCGATGACCACGCATGACGAGGCGAGCGCGCGGAGGAGGTAGGGCATGTCCACTCCTACGCACCAGCCAGTCGGCCGGCCTGGCACAGCCCGGCAAATCACGCCGCCGCGCGATCGACCAGCGCGCCGTCGGCGCCGAACAGCGCGTCGCGCCAGCGCGCCAAGAGCGCGTCGGTGTCGCGATCGTTCGGGTGGAAGCGCGGCCGGAAGTAGTCGAGGTACGCCGGCACCATCCGCGTGAAGTACGCCGGGTACA
Organism: Myxococcales bacterium; assembly: GCA_016707895.1. GTDB lineage: Bacteria > Myxococcota_A > Polyangia > Haliangiales > Haliangiaceae > UBA2376. The sequence continues at coordinate 741,231 of JADJGV010000001.1, forward strand.
GCCACATCTTGCGGACGCCGCGGGTCCACGTCCACGGCTTCCACAGCACGCGGCGGGTCACCATCATCCGCGCCTGCACCAGCGCCAGCACCGCGAAGAAGATCGCGGTCGTGTAGAGCATCGTCGTGGTGCGCCGCCAGTAGCCGCCGCCGGCGGCGCGGTAGACGTCGAACGCCACCGCCTTGTGCTCGCTCTCCTCGAGCGCGTGCCACATCCACAGCGCGCGCACCGACGGATCGAGGTCGGCCTGCTGGCGCGGATCGCCCAGCAGGTTCTCGGCGAGGATCGCGGTGAAGTGCTCGAGCGCGCAGGTGACCGCCAGCTGCGAGCGCTTCGGCAGCGCCCGCCGCGCGAACTCGAGCAGGCCGCGCAGCCGGCGCTCGACCATCGCGGCCTCGGCGTGGCCGTGGGCGGCGGTGATGTCGTTGAGCACGCGGTGCTCGCGGCCGTGCATCGCCTCCTGGCCGATGAAGCCGGCGATCGCCGCGCGCAGCGCCGGGTCCTCGACCTCGTGGCGCAGCTGCTTCACCGAGTCGACGAAGAACCGCTCGCCCTCGGGGAACAGCAGCGACAGCGCCGCCAGCATCGTGGTGGCGTACGGGCAGCCGTCGGCCCAGTCGCGTGGCACGGCGGCGGGCTCGAGACCGAAGTCGACGTCGCGGCGTGGGATCATGATCGCAGCGTGACCGAGCGCGGTCGATCGCCGTAGGTCCGGGCGTGCCGACCAGTTATCATCTGGGGCCAAGCTCGATGACCTCGCCGGCCGACATCCCTGGCGCGTACGTGCGCGACGTGATCGCGCTGTGCGCGCGCTGGCAGGTCCCGGCCGCGGCGCTGACCCGCGGCCTGCCGATCACCGCCGCCGCGCTCGACGCGCCCACCACGCGGGTGCCGATCGAGGTGTGCGCCGAGGTCGTGGCCCGCGCCCACCGCCTGACCCGCGAGCCGGCGCTGGCCTTGTACGCCGGCTGGCAGATGCGGCTGTCGACCCACGGCTACCTCGGCTTCGCGGCGATGACCGCGCCCACGGTGCGCGCGGCGATCGACCTGGCGGTGCGCTACGCCGCGACCCGCACCACCGCCGTCGGGCTGGTGCTCGAGGAGGCCGGCGCCGACGCCGCGCTGGTGATCGAGGAGCGCGTGCCGCTGGGCGCGCTGCGCGAGTTCGCGGTGCTGTCGCTGGCCGCCGGGTTGTGGCAGCTCGGCCGCGCCCTCACCGGCAAGCCGCTGGTCGGCACCGCCGAGTGCGGGTTCGCGGCGCCGGGCTTCGTCGCGCAGGTGCCGTTCGCGGCGGGCATGCTGCGCTTCGACCGGCCGGCCCACCGGCTTCGCTTCGCCCGCGCCATCCTCGACCTGCCGATCACCAGCGCCGACCCGGTGGCGCTCGAGCTTGCCCGGGGCCAGTGCGAGCGCGAGCTGGCGGCGATCGTCGATGCCGGCCTGCCGGCCCGGGTGCGCGCCGCGGTCACCGCGCGCCTCGAACGCGGGCCCGGCCTGCCCGCGGTGGCCAAGGAGCTGCGCCTGTCGACCCGCACGCTCAAGCGCAAGCTGGCCGACCGCGGCACCACGTTCTCGGCCATCGTCGATGACGTCCGCCGGCAGCGGGCGCTGCTCCTGCTGGACGACCGCGCGCTGTCGGTCGGGGAGATCGCCGCGCGCCTGGGATACACCGAGCTGGCCAACTTCACCCGGGCGTTCCGGCGGTGGACGGGCACGACCCCGGCCGCCCACCGCCGGGGCTGACCCCGCGGGCCACGCGGGCCGGTTGTCATCGCGACACGCCGTCGCGCGAACACCGCGGAGCCTGCGCGGTGATGCGGACGACGCGCACGATCTGCGGACCCGCGCGCGCCGGGCCGCGCACCACTCCACACCTCGCCGTGGCGCGACCCATGCATTTCGCTGGGGCCATGGACACTACGATCAAGCTCATCGCCAAGACCCTCGGTGCGGCCGGGGTCGAGGTCTCCGGTTCCGACGCTCGCTTCGCCGCCGAGGCGGCCGACGGATCCCGCCTCAAGATCTCGATCGAGGGCCGCCAGCAGCGCTTCATGGGCGCGCTGGTCGACGCCGCCGGGGTCACCCGCGCCACGCTCGACGTCGCGCCGGTCTCCCACGTGAAGGACGACCCCGCGTTCCCGGGCCGCGTCACGCTGCACGTCGGCAAGCAGCTCATCCACCTCGACAGCCGGCCCACGCTGGCCATCGAGATCGTCACCAACGAGTAGCCGCCGGCGCCGCGGCGAGCCGCGCTCGCCGCCACCGGTCGCCCTACAAACCCACGCCGCCGCCGCCGCCGCGCCCCTACTCCTCGGGGTGCGGCTTGTACGCGGCGGCGACCTTCTGCGCGATCGCCGGCGGCGCCACGTCGTGGTGCGCCAGCTCCATCGTGAAGCTGCCCTGCCCGGCGGTCGCGCCGCGCAGCTGGCCCACGTAGTTGCCGAGCTCGGCCAGCGGCGCCTGGGCGTGGATCTGCACGACGCCCTCGGGCAGCGTGTCGAAGCCCAGCACCTTGCCGCGCATGTTCTTGAGATCGGTGGTGACGGTGCCAGTGTGCAGCTCGGGCACGATGATCTCGAGGTTGACGATAGGCTCGAGGAGCAGCGGCCGCGCCCGGGCGTAGGCGTCGCGGAACGCCATCTTGGCCGCGCTGCGGAACGCGATGTCCTTGCTGTCGACCGAGTGAGCCTTGCCGTCGGTGATCACCACGCGCACGTCCTGCACCGGCGAGCCCGACAGGGTGCCGGCCTCGAGCGCGTCGCCGATGCCCTTCTCGACCGCGCTCAGGAACTGGTGCGGGATAGCGCCGCCGAAGACGTCGTTGACGAACTCGAAGCCCTCGCCGCGGCCGCGCGGCTCGACCCGCAGGAACACCTCGGCGAACTGGCCGGCGCCGCCGGTCTGCTTCTTGAGACGGTAGTGGCCCTCGGCCTTGGCCGCGATCGTCTCGCGGTACGAGATCCGCGGGGCCCGCGTGGTCACGGTGACGCCGAAGCGGTTCTTGAGCTTCTCGATGACCACCTTCAGGTGCAGCTCGCCCTGGCCGCTGAGCGTGTAGTCGCGGGTCTGGCGGTCCTGGCCGTACTGCAGCGTGGGGTCCTCCTCGCACAGCCGCTGCAGCGCGGTGCCCAGCTTGACGTCGTCCTGCTTGGTCGCCGCCTCGAGGGCCAGCGTCAGCACCGGCGCCGGGTACGGCGGCCGCACCGGGGCCAGATCCTCGGCGATCCCGGGGGCGTGGAGGATCTGGTCGACGTGCAGCTCGTCGATGCGGGCCAGCGCCACCAGGTCGCCGGCGCACGCGACGCCGCCCTCGACCTCGGGGTGGTCGCGGCCTTCGACCTTGAGCACCTGGCCGGCCTTGCGCGGCTTGCGGTCGGTGGCGGCGATGAACGGGGTCTGACCGTCGAGCGTGCCCTGGATGATGCGGACCATCGCCAGCTTCCCGGCGTACGGATCGTTCGCGATCTTCCACACGTGGGCGATCAGCGGCAGGTCGGCGTCGCAGGCCAGCTCGACGGTGCGGTCGCCCTGGCGCATGCGCCGGGGCCGCCCGGTCACCGGGCTCGGGCCCTCCTCGAGCAGCACGTGCGCCAGGTCGTCGATGCCGACCAGCGTGGTGGCGTTGGTGAACAGCACCGGCACGACGTGGCCGCGGGCCATCGCCGTGACGAAGCAGGCCCGCAGCGCGGGCAGGTCGATCGGCTGGCCGCCCAGGTAACGCTCGAGCGCGGCGTCGTCGACCTCGATCGACGACTCCAGCATCTCCTGGTGGACCTGGGCCACCGAGCCGAAGTCGGCGGTGCCGGCGGCGTGGTCGAAGCAGTCGATGACGTCGGTGCCGCCGGCGGTGGGCAGGTTGACGCAGTGCAGGTTGGGGCCGAGCGCGGCGCGCAGCTCGTCGAGGACTCGCGGCAACCGGCCGAGGTGCTGGTCGATCTTGTTGACCACCACCATGCGGGCCAGGCCCAGCTCGCCGGCCGCGTTGTACAGGCGCCGGGTCGCCAGATCGATCCCAGCGCCGGCGTCGATCACCAGCACCGCGGTCTCGACCGCGGGCAGCGCGGCCAGGGCGTGGCCCACGAAGTCGGGGTGTCCCGGGGTGTCGATCACGTTGATCTCGCGGCCGTCCTTGGTCGCGAACATCAGCGTGGCGCTGATCGAGTGGTGGTGCTTCTGGGCCTCGGGCTCGAAGTCGCTGATCGTGGTGGCGGCCTCGACCGACCCCATCCGGGTGATCGCGCCCAGGCGGTGGAGCAGCGCCTCGGCCAGCGTGGTCTTACCGGCACCGGCGCGGCCGATGAGGGCGATGTTGCGGATGTCCTGCGGACGGAAGCTCGGGACAGAGGGCATGCGCAGGCCGCTTGCAAGCACTGTGCGCAAGCCGCGCCGGCTGTAGGTCGCGTTGTGCGGTCGACCACGTGCGCCCGCGTGGGACGCGGCCGTGCCGATCTCCCGCGTGGGACGTACCCCCGCCGATCTCCCACGTGGAACGCCGCCCCGCCGATCTCCCACGTGGAACGCCGCCCCGCCGATCTCCCACGTGGAACGCGGCCCGCCGATCTCCCACGTGGAATGCGGCCCGCCGATCTCCCACGTGGAACGCGGCCCGCCGTTCTCCCACGTGAGACGCCGCCCGTCGATCTCGCCCGTGGGACGCAGCGAGCACGATCCGCGACGACCGGCGTCGCAGGCGGTCGCACGGCGGTCGCACTCCTCAGGGCCAGCGCGGCGGTGCTAGCCTGCTCGCCATGCGCTCGTCTTTGTCCGCCGCGCTCGCGGCGATCGTCCTCGGCTCGTGCTGCGCGCAGCCCGCGCCCAAGGTGGCCGCGGTGGCCGAGCCGACGCCGCCCGATCCCGCGATCCAGCTGCCGCCGCCCGTCGAGGAGCCGCCCGCCGTGACCAAGCCGTTCCCCGCCACCCGCCGCGACGACATCGTCGACACCCTCCACGGCCAGGCGGTCGCCGATCCGTACCGATGGCTCGAGGACGCCGCGCAGCCGGCTGTCGAGGCGTGGATGGACGCGCAGGACGCGTACACCCGCGGCGAGCTGGCCAAGCTGCCCGGCCGCGACGCGATCGCCGCCCGGCTGCGCGAGGTGTTCTACTTCGACGCGCTGGGCGCGCCGACCCACCGCAAGGGCCGCTTCTTCTTCACCCGCAAGCACGCGGACAAGGAGAAGAACGTCGTCTACTGGAAGCAGGGCGCCAAGGGCGCCGACCAGGTGCTGTTCGATCCCAACACCTGGAGCGCCGACGGCTCGAGCGGCCTGGGCGGCTGGTGGCCGAGCAAGAGCGGCGGCTACGTCGCCTACGCCAAGAAGGAGAACAACGCCGACGAGACCGTCACCTACGTCCGCGACCTGGCCAGCGGCAAGGACCTGCCCGACGTCATCCCCGGCACCAAGTACTCGGGGGCGTCGTGGACGCCGGACGACAAGGGCTTCTACTACACGTGGGTGCCGCCGGTCGGCGGCGACGTCACGATCGCCAACCGCCCCGGCTTCGCCGAGCTGCGCTACCACGCGCTCGGCACCGACCCGGCCAACGATCCGATCATCCGCGGGAAGACCGGCAACCCGCAGACGTTCCTCGGCGGCTCGGTGTCCTGGGACGGCAAGTGGCTGGTCGCCGCGGTCCAGCACGGCTGGAACTCGAGCGACCTGTACTTCAAGGACGCGCGCACGCCGACCGCGCCGTGGACCCCGCTGATCGAGGGCGTCGCCGCCAACTTCGAGATCACGGTGTGGAAGGACCGCTTCTACGTCAACACCAACGACGGCGCGCCGCGCTACCGGGTGTTCGCGGTCGATCCGCGCAAGCCGGCCCGGGCCGACTGGAAGGAGATCGTGCCGCAGTCGGCCGACACCCTCGAGTCGGTCGCCGTGATCGGCGACAAGCTGGTGCTGTCGTACCTGCACGAGGTGCAGAGCGCGCTGGCGATCCACGATCTGAACGGCAAGCGGGTGCGCGCGATCGACCTGCCGCCCCTGGGCACCGCCAGCGGCCTGACCGGCAACCCCGACGAGGACACCGCGTACTTCACCTACGCGTCGTTCACCGAGGCCGCGGTCACCTACCAGGCGTCGATCAAGACCGGCGCGACCAAGGAGTGGTCGCGGGTCACGCTGCCGATCGACACCTCGGGCATGGTCGCCGAGCAGGTCCGCTACACCAGCAAGGACGGCACGTCGATCCCGATGTTCCTCCTGCACAAGAAGGACGCGGTCAGGGACGGCAAGAACCGCGTGCAGCTCTACGGCTACGGCGGCTTCAACGTCAGCCTGACCCCGGGCTTCTCGTCGGCGCGCGCGGTGTGGCTCGAGCGCGGCGGCATGATCGCGATCCCCAACCTGCGCGGCGGCGGCGAGTTCGGCGAGGACTGGCACAAGGCCGGCATGGGCGCGAACAAGCAGAACGTGTTCGACGACTTCCAGGCCGCGGCCCGCTACCTGATCGATCAGGGCTGGACCTCGCCCGAGCACCTGGCGATCTACGGCGGCTCCAACGGTGGCCTGCTGGTCGGCGCGACGATGACCCAGGCCCCCGAGCTGTTCGGCGCGGTGGTGTGCGCGGTGCCGCTGCTCGACATGATCCGCTACCACCAGTTCGGCTCGGGCGCGACCTGGGTGCCCGAGTACGGCTCGGCCGACGACCCGGCGCAGTTCAAGACGCTGTTCGCCTACTCGCCCTACCACCGCGTCGTCGACGGCACCCGCTACCCCGCGCTGCTGATGATGTCGGCCGACCACGACGACCGCGTCGATCCCATGCACGCCCGCAAGTTCACCGCCGCGATCCAGCACGCCATCCCCGGCGACCGCCCGGCCTGGCTGCGCATCGAGAGGAACGCCGGCCACGGCGGCGCCGACGCGGTGAAGCAGGCGGTCGAGCAGAACGCCGACCTGTTCGCGTTCCTCGAGCGCGAGCTGCAGTAGCGGGGCGGTAGGACGGCGGGGCTGGCGGTGCGATTCACGGTGGCGAGGTCGCTGGCGCGCCCGGCGTGATCGCCATCGCCGCCACGCGCGGTGGCGGGGCGTAAGCGCGCGGCGGACCGGCGCGTTCTGCTATCACCTCCACATGCCCCGCCTCGCCCTCCCCGCCGCCGCCGCGCTCGCCCTCGCCGCCTGCAGCCACGGCCCGTCGAAGCGCCCGTACGCGCCGCTGACCGTCGAAGAGCTGCTGACCCGCATCACCGCCACCGCCGATCAGGTGACGTCGTTCCGCGCCAACGACACCACGATGGACTACTGGCTCAACGACGAGCGCGTGAAGGGCACCGTCGCGATCATGGGCACCACCGGCGCCCGGGTCCGCATCCAGGCGCTGTCGCCGGCCGGCGAGTCGACGATGAGCGACCTGGCGTGCGACGGCACCGACTACGCGTTCCTCGACCTCAACAAGAACTGCCAGCTGTCGGGACCGTGCAGCAAGGACACCATCGCGGCGATGCTGCGGGTGGCGCTGGCGCCCGACGACTTCATGACGCTGGCGGTCGGCGCCACGCCGATCATCCCGGGCGCCAAGGGCACCGTGCGCTGGGACGCCGGCGCCGGCAAGGAGGTGCTCGAGCTCACCGGCGACGCCGGCCGCACCCAGCAGATCGTGCTCGACGCGCGCGACGGCCGCGCCGACGTGATCTCCAGCGAGGTCAAGACCGCGGCCGGCGTCCAGGAGTGGCGCATCGACAACACCGGCTTCTCGACCGTCAAGGACGCCGCCGGCATGTCGCGGCGGGTTCCGGACAAGTCGCGCTTCCGCTCGCCCGGTGAGAAATCGGACCTGATCGTCGAGTGGAACCAGCGCGAGCTGGGGCTGGAGATCCCCGCCGAGAGCTTCCAGATGGAGCTCCCCGGCGTCGCGACCTGCAAATAGAGGCTCCACCAAGAGTTCGAGATCCTTGGTGTTCGTCCGGAGTGACGCCGCGCCGCCGCGGGATTGTCAACGCTCGCCGATGATCCTTCTTGCGAGCGTTTCCGGGCCAAGGTAAAAGCGGAATCGCCACGGTTTGATCGGTCGATTCATCTCGGGTCTCGGGTCTTTGTGCCTCTCGGACACGCAGAGCGACGGTTCGGCAAGCAGTGGTTGCAGCTCTGACTGCGAACCGCCAGCGAGGTCGGCCCCTCGAGCGCGGTGTCATGTGACGAAGGCCAGAGGATAGCGAGATCGAGATGAGCACCCGTCTGTACGTTGGCAACCTTTCTTTCAACACGTCGACCGAGACCGTCCGCGCTGCGTTCGAGGAGTTCGGCACGGTTTCGGACGTTCACCTGGTGAGCGACCGCGAGACCGGCCGCCCCCGCGGCTTCGGCTTCGTCACCATGGGCTCGCCTGAGGAGGCCAAGAAGGCCATCGAGGGCATGGACGGGCAGATGCTCGACGGCCGTCCCCTGCGCGTGAACGAGGCCGAGGAGCGCCCGGCCCGTGGCGGCGGTGGCGGCGGCGGTGGCTTCCGCGGTGGTGGCGGCGGCGGTGGTGGCGGTTACCGCGGTGGTGGCGGCGGCGCCGGTGGCGGTGGCTACGGCGGTGGCGGCGGCGGCTATGGCGGCGGTGGTGACCGCGGCGGTGGCGGCGGCGGCGGCTACGGCGGTGGCGGCGGTGGCTACGACGGCGGTGGCGGCGGCGGCTACGGCGATCGCGGCGGTGGCCGTGGTGGTCGCGGCGGTCGCGGCGGCGGCGGCGGTGGCTACCGCGGGTGATCAGCGGGTAGAAGAAGTGGGGCTGCTCGGGCCCCACTGAGACGAAACGCGGCGACCTCGGTCGCCGTGTTTCGTTTTCGGGGACGGCCGCGCCGTGGCGTGCGGCCGCTGCGCTATCGTCGTCGCGATGGCCGAGCCCCTGCTGGAGATCCGTGACCTGGTCACGGAGTTCCGCACCGACCGGGGCACGGTGCGCGCGGTCGACGGCGTGTCGTTCGCGGTGCCGCGCGGGACCACGCTCGGCGTCGTCGGCGAGTCCGGCTGCGGCAAGTCGGTCACGGCGCTGTCGATCATGCGGCTGGTGGCGTCGCCGCCCGGGCGGATCGCCAGCGGCAGCATCCGCTACGCCGGCAAGGACCTGCTGGCCCTGCCCGAGAAGGACATGCGCGCGATCCGCGGCGATCGCATCGGCATGATCTTCCAGGAGCCGATGACCTCGCTGAACCCGGTGTTCACCGTCGGCGATCAGGTCGCCGAGGCGGTGCGGCTGCACCAGGGCAAGTCGCGGCGCGAGGCGCGCCAGGTCGCGATCGCGATGCTGGCCAAGGTCGGCATCCCGGCCCCCGAGCACCGCGTCGACGACTACCCGCACCAGCTGTCGGGCGGGATGCGCCAGCGCGTGATGATCGCGATGGCCCTGTCGTGCAAGCCCGACCTCTTGATCGCCGACGAGCCGACCACCGCCCTCGACGTGACGATCCAGGCGCAGATCCTCGAGCTGTTGCGCGGCCTGCAGGCCGAGCTGGGCATGAGCATCCTGCTCATCACCCACGACCTCGGCGTCGTCGCCGAGACCTGCGCGGAGGTGATCGTCATGTACGCCGGTCGCGTCGTCGAGCAGGCGCCGACCGCCGCGCTGTTCGCCCGGCCCCGCCACCACTACACCGCCGGCCTGTTGCGCTCGGTGCCGAGCTACCAGCCGGCCGGCCGCGCCGAGGGCGCGCCCTACCGCGACGGCGCCGCGCCGCCCCGCGCGCGCCTGACCGAGATCGCCGGCATGGTGCCGCCGCTGCACGCGCTGCCCCCGGGCTGCAAGTTCGTCGATCGCTGCGGCGCGGCGATCGATCGCTGCCGCACCGAGGAGCCGGCGCTGGTGCAGCTCGGCGACGGCGCGCCCCACCTCGTCCGCTGCCACGTGCCCGTCGAGGTGCCGGCGTGACCCCGCGGCTCGAGCTGGCCGGCGTCAGCAAGCACTTCGCGACCAAGATCGCGTGGCCGCGCGAGCCGGCGCCGCCGCACGTGAAGCTGTGGCGCGCGTTCACCCGCCAGCCGGCGCTGGTGCGCGCGGTCGAGGACGTGTCGCTGACGATCGCGCCCGGCGAGACGCTGGGCCTGGTCGGCGAGTCGGGCTGCGGCAAGTCGACGCTCGGCCGCACCGTGCTGCGGCTGCTGGCGCCGACCCGCGGCGCGATCCGCTTCGACGGGCAGGACATCGCCCGGCTGTCCGACGCCGCGATGCGCCCGCTGCGCCGACGGATGCAGATGATCTTCCAGGATCCCTACGCGTCGCTCAACCCGCGGATGAGCGTCGGCGCCGCCGTCGGCGAGCCGCTCGAGATCCACCAGCCCGAGCTCGGCAAGAGCGAGCGCGGCGAGCGGGTGGCCGCGCTGTTGCGGAAGGTCGGGCTGCCGGCCGACGCCGCGACCCGCTACCCGCACGAGTTCTCCGGCGGCCAGCGCCAGCGCATCGGCATCGCGCGCGCGCTCGCGGTCGCGCCCAGCTTCATCGTCTGCGACGAGCCGATCAGCGCGCTCGACGTGTCGATCCAGGCGCAGATCGTCAACCTGCTGCAGGACCTGCAGGCCGCCGAGAAGCTCACCTACCTGTTCATCAGCCACGACCTCAAGATCGTGCAGCACCTGTGCGATCGCGTCGCGGTGATGTACCTCGGCCGCGTCGTCGAGCTGGCCAGCGCCGACGAGCTGTACCGATCGCCGCGCCACCCGTACACCCGGGCGCTGTTGTCGGCGGTGCCGGTGGCCGATCCGGCGGCGGCGGCGACCCGCAAGCGGATCGTGCTGACCGGCGACGTGCCCAGCCCGCTGGCGCCGCCGCCCGGCTGCGCGTTCCACCCGCGCTGCCCGGTGCCCAACAAGCCCCCGGCGTGCATGACCCTCATCCCACCGACCCGCCTGCTCGGCGGCGCGCAGGTGGCCTGCCACGTGGCCGAGGCATGAGCGACGAGTCCCGACCCGGGCCCGCGGCCCACGGCGTCCGCCACGCCGGCGATCTCGAGCTGCGGCCGCTGCCGGCGGTGCTGCTCGATCTGCACGAGGCGGGCATCACCGGCCGGTTCCTGGTCCGCCGCGATCGCGTGGTCAAGACCATCGAGATGTACGAGGGCCAGCTGGTCGCGACCAGCGGCCGCGACGAGACGCTCGGTCACTTCCTGGTCGCCAGCGGCGTCATCACGACCGCGCAGCACCAGGCCGCGGTCGCCGAGGCGCACGCGATGGGGCGCGGCGTCGGCGACGCGCTGGTCAAGGCCGGGCTGCTCACGCCCGAGCGCCTGCTCGAGCAGCTCGCCGCGCAGACCCGCTACCGGCTGCTGTCGCCGCTGCGCTGGGCCAACGGCGCGTGGCGGTTCGAGACCCGGCCGCTGGCCCCCGACGGGCTGGTGCTGTCGATCCCCGAGACCGTGCTGACCGGCCTGCGCGACACCTCGAGCGAGGGGCAGCCGCCGAGCCAGCTCCTGGCCGACCTGTTCCTCGAGCTGACGCCGCGCGGCCAGCGCCTGGTGCCGCTGTTCCGCGCGATCTACGGCGCGCGCGTGCCCGAGCGGCTGCCCGAGGGCGTCACCGCCCGCGGCCTGATGGAGCAGGGCCTGCCGGCCGCGGTGGTCGACGCGCTGGTGCTGACCGACGCGGTGGTGCCGGCGATCCCGCGGGTCGGCCCGGCCCTGGCGCTGCGCAGCGGCGACACCGGCGAGCGCTCGCCGCTGTACGCCGAGCTGTTCGGTGGGCTGTCGACGATCGCGCCGATGCCCACCGGCGGGGATCCGCTCGACCTCGCCGACGAGGCGCTCGACAACGACCTGCTCGACGACGACGCCACCCGCGCCGCGCGCGCCGCGCTGACCTCGGAGGCGCTGCGCATCCGCGACCTCGATCACTACGCGGTGCTGCTGGTCGATCCCCACGCCGGCGACCTCGAGATCGCCGCGGCGGTGGCCGAGCGCCAGAGCATGTTCGCGCGCGACTTCTACGCGCGGTTCCAGCTCGGCAACGACGCCAGCCTGCTCGACGACGTCCACGCCGCGTACGAGCAGGCCCGCGAGGTGCTGCTCACCGACGAGCGCCGCGCCGCCTACGACCGCGAGCTGGCCGGCGGCGACCTCACCGATCGCGGCGTCGAGAGCGACCGGCTGCGCACCGCGGGCTTCGATCTGCTGACCCGCGGCGACGCCGCCGCGGCGGCCAGCAAGTTCGAGGCGGCGCTCGGGCTGCGGCCCGAGGATCCCGACGCGCTGGCCGGCCTGGGCTGGGCGGTGTGGCACCGCGAGGAGCGCACCCCCGAGGCCGCCGACGCCGCGCGCGCCTACCTCGGCCGCGCGCTGCGGGTCGCGCCCAACCTCGGCGTCGCCCACCAGCACCTCGGCCTGATCGAGCTGGCGATGGGCGTCGACGATCAGGCGGCGCTCGATCACCTCGAGCGGGCCGCCCGCGCGGTGCCCGGCGAGGCCCAGGTCCTCGACGGCATCGCCGCGCTGTACCTGCGCCGCGGCGCCGGCCGCGCCCTCGAGCGCGCGCTGCGCCGGCTGCTGCGCGCCGGCGCCGGCACCCCGCAGGATCACGCCGCGATCTGGCAGCGGCTGGGCGCGCTGTACAGCGATCACCTCGACGAGCCGGCCGCGGCCAAGAACGCCTACGCGCAGGCCGCGCGGCTGGGCGGCACGTCGCGGCCGATCCGGCGCATCCCGACGCCGCTGCCCGGGCGCACCAGCGACGCCGACTTCATCGCCGCGTCGCTGGCGGTGGCCAGCGGCGAACCGAGCGAGGGCGAGCGGCTGACCTACGACGAGCTGCGCCCGCGCGCGGTGCCGCGGGCCCGCACGACGCTGTCGCGCGAGCTGTGGGCGCTGTTGCACCACCCCGACGACGAGGCCGACATCGGCGCGCTGGCCGAGCTGCTGGCGCCGGCGGTCCACGCGCTGCACCCGATCACGCTGGCCGACCTCGCGGTCGATCCGGCGGCGCGCCTGACCGACGCCGAGCTGCCGCCGGCGTTCGCGGCGCTGCGCAACTACATGGCCGAGCTGCTCGGCCTGCCGGTGCCGCCGGTGTTCGCGCACCCCGACTTCGGCGCCGACGTCCACGTCGGGGCCACCCAGGAGCTGGTGCTGCTGGCCGGCGACGACGCGCTGACCGCGCCCGACCGCGCGACGCTGGGCTTCCGGCTGGGCCGCGCCTCGACGTTCCTGTGGCCGGGCCGCGCGATCGGCGCGTCGCGGCCGGCGCGCACGCTGCGCAGCCTGGTGATGGCGCTGTTCCGCGAGACCACGCCGACGCCGCGCCCCCCCGACGAGATCACCGCGGCGCTCGACCTGCTGCCGACCGACGTGCGCCGCCAGGCCAGCGGCCTGGTCGGGCGGCTGTTCGCCCGCTCGCCCGAGCACAACCTGTCGCGGTGGGCGCAGTCGCTGGGACGCACCGCCGATCGTTTCGGCCTGCTGGTGTGCGGCGACATCCCGGTGGCGCTGGGCCTGGCCGACGCCGCCGACGGCGACCTCGCCGCGTTCGCCGCCTCGACCGAGTTCCGCAAGCTGCGCCAGGCGCTCGGCATCACCGCGGACGCCAACCGGGCGCTATAGTTCGGGCATGACCACGCCCGATCCGTCGCTGCGCCCGGCGGCCGCCGCCGCGGGCCCCGAGCCCGCCGCGCAATGGGTGGCGAAGAACGCCACCGGCCTGGCGGCGCTGGTGGTCGGCGCGGTCGGCTTCGTCGTCACCTTCATGGTGCAGGACCCGCTGTGGTCGATGCCCGATCACCGGCTGACCGTGCCGTTCTTCGGCCTCGCGCTGGTGCTGGCCGTGGTGTCGGTCGCGCGGCGCGAGCGCACGCTGGTGTTGCCGGTCGCGGGCGTGGCGCTGGCGGCCCTGGCGATGGTACTGGGATGGTTCCTGGTGATGGCGATGATCGTCGCCGTCGCCGCAATCGTCATCCTGATCATGTCGATGGTGATGTGATGTCCCAGCACTCCGAAGACCTCGCGGCCGAGCGCGACCTCATCTACGACTGGAACGCCCAGGACAAGGTCGGATCGCTGTCGCCCAAGCGCAAGGTGACGTTCCTCGACGAGACGCTGCGCGACGGCATCCAGTCGCCGTCGGTGGTCGACCCGACGATCGACGACAAGCTGCGGCTGATCGATCTCGCCAGCGACCTCGGCATCCACTACATCGACATCGGCCTGCCCGGCGCCGGCCGCCGCGCCGTCGAGGACTGCACGACGATCGCCGAGCACGCCCGCGACGCCGGCCTGCCGATCAAGCTGGCCTGCGCCGCGCGCACCCACGTCAACGACGTGCAGGCCGTGGTCGACATCTCGCAGAAGGTCGGCGTGCCGATCGAGGTGCTCACGTTCATCGGCAGCTCCCCGATCCGGCAGTACGCCGAGGACTGGGACCTGGCGCGGATGCTCAAGCTGTCGGCCGACGCGATCGACCTGGCGCGCCGCTACGACCTGCCGGTGGGCTACGTCACCGAGGACACCACCCGGTCGCGGCCCGAGGTGCTGTCGAAGCTGTTCGCCAACGCGGTCGAGCACGGCGCGCAGCGGCTGGTGGTGTGCGACACCGTCGGCCACGCCACGCCCGACGGCATCAAGCACCTGCTGCGCTTCACGCGCAACCTGCTCGACGGCATGGGCCGCCCCGACGTCGGCATCGACTGGCACGGCCACAACGACCGCGGCCTCGGCGTCGTCAACGCGATCTTCGCGATCGAGTACGGCGCCGATCGCATCCACGGCACCGCGCTGGGCATCGGCGAGCGGGTCGGCAACGCCGCGCTCGATCAGATCCTGCTCAACCTCGATCTGCTGGGCGAGCTGCCCGAGCAGGACCTGTCGAAGTTGTTGCTGTGGTGCCGGACCGCGTCGAAGGCGACCCACGTGCCGATCCCGGTGCAGTACCCGATGGCCGGCGGCGACGCGTTCCGCACCGCCACCGGCGTCCACGCCGCGGCGATCATCAAGGCCGAGAAGAAGGGCCACGGCTGGCTGGCCGATCGCATCTACTCGGGGGTCCCGGCCGGCCGCTTCGGCCGCGAGCAGGAGATCGAGGTCGGCCACTACTCGGGCGAGTCCAACGTGATCTACTGGCTGCGGAAGCGCGGCATCGAGCCGACGACCGAACTCGTCGCCGCCGTGTTCGGCGCCGCGAAGCGTGGGAATCGCGTTCTCACGGACGACGAGATCCACCAGATCATCAAAGAACAGCGAGCCTGAGCGGCTGGCCGGACCAGCTACGCCGTCGGGGCGTGCGCAACTGTGTTACGGGCGGGGCTAGCCGACGGCGACGCGCGCTGGTAGGGTGCCCTCGATCATGGCAGCGAACTCGACGGGTATTCTCACGGTCCGCAAGGACGTGAAGTTCAACGGGCTCAAGATCTTCTCGGCCACGATGGTCGCCGATCGCGAGCAGCTCGGTGAGAAGGTCACCAAGTGGATGGCCGAGCACCCGAGCTGCAAGCCGGTGGAGTTCGTCGTCACGCAGTCGAGCGACGAGGCCTTCCACTGCCTCGCGATCACGCTGTTCTACTTCGACGACACCCGCAAGTAGTCGCGGGCCGTCGCGTCGACGGAGGCGATGATGACGCGGACGTGGAACTTCTCGCCGGGTCCGGCGGTGTTGCCCGAGGCGGTGTTGCGACGAGCCCAGGCGGCGCTGTGGGATCTCGACGGCAGCGGCATCGGCGTGCTCGAGCACAGCCACCGCGGCAAGGAGTTCCTGGCGGTGCTGGCCCGCGCCGAGGCGCTGGTGCGCCAGCTGGCCGGCGTGCCCGACGACTACGACGTGCTGTTCCTCCAGGGCGGCGCGTCGTCGCAGTTCTTCATGGTGCCGATGAACTTCCTCGGCGGCGCGACCGCCGACTACTGCGTCACCGGGGTGTGGTCGGAGAAGGCGGTCGAGGAGGCGCGGCGGTTCGGCACCGTCCACGTCGCGTGCTCGAGCGCCGCGGCCGGCCACACGTACATCCCCGGCCCCGCCGAGACCACCTGGTCGGCGGCGCCGGCGTACGCGCACTTCACCAGCAACAACACCATCTACGGCACGCAGTGGACCGGCGAGCCGGCGGCGCCGGCCGGGGTGCCGCTGGTGTGCGACGCGTCGAGCGACATCTTCAGCCGGCCGATCGACGTCGCGCGCTACGCGCTGATCTACGCCGGCGCGCAGAAGAACCTCGGCCCGGCGGGCGTGACCCTGGTGATCGTCAAGAAGGAGCTGGTGGCCAAGGGCGCCCGCGACCTGCCGACGATGCTGCAGTACCGCACCTTCGCCGCCAACCAGTCGATGTACAACACGCCGCCGACCTTCGGCATCTACGTGCTGGCCGAGGTGCTGCGGTGGATCGACGAGCTCGGCGGCCTGCCGGCGATGGCCGCGCGCAACCGCGCCAAGGCCGAGCTGCTGTACGCCGCGCTGGATCGCTCGCCGGTATTCAGGGGCGTGGTCCGCGCCGACGCCCGCTCGCAGATGAACGTGACGTTCCGCGGCCGCAACGCCGCCGAGGACGCCGCGTTCGTCGCGTTCGCCACCGCGCGCGGGCTGACGGGCCTGGCCGGGCACCGCTCGGTGGGCGGCATGCGCGCCAGCATCTACAACGCCATGGAGCTGGGCGGCGTGCAGGCGCTGGTCGACGCGATGCAGGCGTTCGCCGCCGCCCGCGCCTGACGCTCGCGGATCGGCGACGCCGAGGAACGTGACAGCGCCTCCGCGCTGTGCGACGTTGAAGCGGACAGCGTCATGATCACCGGGCTCGACCTCCGCGACTTCAAGGGCCACCGACGCACCGGCGTGCGCTTGGGGACCTTCACCATGTTGGTCGGCGACAACGCCAGCGGTAAGTCGAGTGTCCTGGAGGCGCTCGCGATCCTGGGTGGCCTCGCGTCGGGACCAGTCGAGGCGATGACACGGTTTGGCCTCGCCCAGGACATCGTGCGTCGGAGCCAAACGCAGATGCGCCTGAGCGCGACCAGTGCCGGGGGCGGTAGCGTCCGCCTCGAGATCGAGACGACGGATCAGCCGTCACAAGTGTCATGCACCGCTCGCCTGACGGCCAACCGCGATCCCCAAGGGACGACCGACCTGACGGTCAGGTGGGTCGAGTCCGGAGGGATCGTGGCGAGCCAGAGCGCCATCCAGGGTGGCTGGCGAAGCCCCCTCGACGTCGTCGGCAACATCGCGCTGTACAGCCTCGACGCGACGCGCGTGGCGCGAGGTGACGTCGTCGCTGATCCTTCGGTCGTGGTGGCCGCAGATGGAGCGAATACCGGCGCCATCCTCGCCGCGCTCAGACTCGCGGAGGATCCCGCGTACGAGAAGATCCAGGCGTCGTTACGCCTGCTCGTTCCATCCGTGGAGCGGTTCTCGATACGCCAGCATGCTGATGGTGGTCGTGTGGTGAATCGGCTCGTGTTCGACTTCGTCGGCGCGCCCAAGGTCCCGGCGTCGGGTGCGAGTCGAGGCACGCTCGTCGTGCTCGCGATCCTGGCGATCCTGCATCAGCCCCGTCGCCCGAACGTGATCTTGCTCGACGACTTCGACCACGCGCTGCATCCCCGTGCGCAGATGGAGCTCGTTCGCACCCTGCGCACGATGCTCACGATGCCAGCGTTCGCCGACGTACAGATCGTGGCGACGACGCATTCGCCGTACGTCCTCGACGAGATGGCGCTGTCGGATATTCACGTGTTTGCCCTGGCCGGCGATGGGACGGTTCGTACCAAACCACTGGCGGCGCACCCCCAGGCAGCAGCAACGCGGGGAACGCTGACGCCTGGGCAACTTTGGAGTCTGGATCCGGAACGGTCGTGGGTTGTGGAGGAGTAGAGCGATGCGTGTGGCGGTGTTTTCCGAGGCGGCGGCAGACTTTCGGACAGCGACGGACCTGATCGATCGCGTGGTCCGCGCGGGCTGCCCCGGATGGGTTGGCGACCTACTAGACAGCGCGCCGGCGGAGGTCCGTACCTGGCATCGCGATCCTGACGACCAGGCGTTCTTCGACATCCACGATGTCGACCGATACCGGCGGCATTTCGGGGTACGAGCCCGCCACGGTCACTTCGATGGCGCGCCGAACATGCCTGGCGCCCTCATGGCGAGCAGCGTGTTTCGCATCGTGCGCGCGCTCCGGCGGGTCGAGCCAGCCCTCGTCGGCGTCGTGCTGTTGTGGGATCTCGACCAGCAACCGGATGAGCGCCGCGGCGGCATCGCACAGGCGGTAAACGACGCGGAGTCGTGGGCGGACTTTGCGATCGTCGTCGGGCTGCCGTGTCGGATGCGCGAGGCATGGGCGATCGCAGGATTTGAGCCTACGGACGACGAGGAGCGGGCGCGGGTGGCGGACCTTCGGCGCGAACTCGGGTTCTCGCCGGTCGAGGAGTCCCACCAACTCGACGCGCAGGATGAGACGGCGAAGCGGAGCGCCAAGCGCGTGCTCGGATTGCTGACGCGCGGCGATGCCGACCGCGAGGCACGGTGCTGGCAAGAGCCTCCGCTCGAGACGCTGGTAGCGCGCGGCAAGGACAACGGCTTGGCCTACTTCCTCGAGGCGGTCGACAGGTGCCTCGTACCTCTCGCGGTTCGCCGATAGCCGCCACTCGAGGCCGACGAGCCGCCCACGGCCGCGGCGGCTGGCAGCGCCACCGCGGCGGTCAGGAGTGACCGCGGCTACTCGAGCGTGAGAGTGCGCGCGTCGCTGAACGTGCGGCGCCCGCGGTGGTCGACCATCACCGCCGCCACCGTGCGCAGGCCGGTCCCGACGTTGAGGTGGAACGTCACGTCGTCGCCGTCACGGGTGCAGCGCACCGGCGCGTCGTCGGGCGGCGCCGCGCACGACCACGCGTACTCGCCGTCGGGCGTCGCCCACCACAGCTCGACGTCGGCCACGCCCCGCCGCGCCGACGCGTGGGCGCGGATCGAGATCCACCGGTCGCCAGCGAGCGTGTCGCCGCCGGTGTCGAGCGTGATCGACCGCCCGCGCCGCCCCCGGGGCTGCTCGTCCGCGACGCCGCAGCCGCCATGCTCGTCGGAGCCAGCGTCGGCATCGGAGCCGGCGTCGGAGTCGGAATCGAAACCGGAGCCAGAGTCGGAGCCGGAGCCGGAGCCGGAGTCGGCGTCGCCCTCATCGCCCCATCCGTCACCCTCCTCCTCCTCCTCCCAGACCTCCTCCTCCTCCTCCTCCTCCGGCTCCTCCTCCGCCGGCGCGGCGGGCGTCGCGCGCAGGCCGACGTTCGCGACCAGCATCCGGTACGAGTTCTGGGTCGGCTTGCCGCTGTCGCAGGTCCGCTCCTCGAACTCGCCGCACGCGCTGGCGGTGTCGACGAACGACTTGGCGCCGCAGTCGTCGTAGCTCATCAGGTCGTGGCACGCGGTGGCGTGGTCGAGCCCGAGCGTGTGGCCGATCTCGTGCGCGACGGTGTCGCAGGTCGACTCCGGGTCGCTGCGCAGCAGGTCCGAGAACGCGTAGCCGATGGCCCGCCGCAGCACGACGCCGTCGGCCGGCGCGATGCCCGACACGCCGTCGCCCATGCCGATCAGGTCGGGCGAGCCGCCGACCACGATCATCGAGTACGCGCCGCTGGCCGGGCGCTCGTCGACGATGTCGACCGCGAACGGGGCGAAGTGCCGCTGCACGCACGCCACCGTGCTGCGCCAGGCGCGATCGCTGCCCGCGTAGCGCGGGACCGTCAGCTGCCCGCCGTCACCCGACGAGGCGATGCTCGACGTGCCGACCCGGGGGTCGTCGTGGCCGCCACGCAGCGTGGCGCCATCGCGGTTGAGGTAGACGCGGACCGGCTCACCGGCGTGCGCGATCACAGGAATGGACACGACCAGGAGACAGACGAGGCGGCGCATGGTCCCTCGATTGAACGGCTGTCTGCACGGACGGCCGCCGACGTGCGCCTATTCACATCGGCAGCGCGGCCCGCACCCGGGCGATGCGCTCGCGCATGGCGGCGCGCGCCTCGTCGGGCCCCACGATCCAGGCGTGGCGCCCCAGCCCCAGCACCCAGCCGGTCACCCACTCGAAGCCCTCGCAGTCGATGAGGATCTCGGCCGAGCCGTCGTCCTCGGTGGTCACCTCACCCACCGGCCAGTTGGCGCCGATCCGCGTGACCGCCAGCGGCTCGAGGTGGACCCGCACGTTCACCGCGTCGGCCGACGGCACGTACAGCCGCTCGCGCCGGTAGGCCTCGAGGTCGAAGTCGGCCGGCGGCTTGAACCGCTCGGTGGTGTCGACCAGCGCGGCGATGCGATCGATGCGAAAGGTGCGCACGTCGCCGCGGCTGTGGCAGTGGCCGACGACGTACCACTCCCCGGCGTGGTGGACGATGCCGTAGGGATCGATGCGGCGGTGCGCGGCCTGGTGGCGCGACGCGCTGACGTAGTCGATCTCGACGGTGACGTGGCGGCGGGCCGCGGTGACCAGCCGGCGCAGGTGCCCGGCCACCACCTGATCGGGCGCCGACACGACGGTGCCGGTGGCCAGCGTCTCGGCCTCGCCCGCGTCGCGGCCCAGCGCGCCCAGCAGCTTGCGCTCGGCCGACTCCATCGACGCGTCGAACGGCGCGATGCCGCTGCCGCGCAGCGCGCGGATGCCGAGCAGGAGCGAGCAGCCCTCGGCCGGGGTCAGCCGCAGCGGCCGGGTCAGCCGGTGGGCCAGGTCGATGAACACCCGGCCGTCCTCGACCGACACCAGCAAGTACTCGCCGGGATCGCCGTCGGGCGGGCCGACCTGGGTCAGGAGCTCGAGGTCGGCCAGCATCTCGTCGCGATCGACGCCCAGCTTCTTGGCCAGGTCCTCGACCGCGACGCCGTTCGGGTGCTTGGCCACGTACGGCACCACGAACAGCAGGCGGCGCAGCTTGCCGGCGACGTCGCGCGCGCTCACAGCTGGTACCTCGCCGCCACCGCGGTCAACTCGTCGGCCAGCCGCTGCACCAGCCGTGCGCCCTCGCGCACGACGATCGCGCCCTTGGCCGCGAGGATCCGCGACACCGCGAACTCGGGGTTGCCGCACGGGAACGTGATCGTCACGACGCCGCCGTCGGTGGCGCGGCGCGCCGCCGGGCCGAAGTCCTCGTTGGCGGTGTCGGCGGCCAGCGCCGACAGCTCGAGCGTCACCTGCTCGACCGGCTCGGTGGTGAACGTCCACGGCGAGCGGTTGACGAACGCGCGCACGTCGAAGCCGGCCGGCCGCTCGAAGTCGGGGCTCTTGGGCTTGGGCGCCATCACGGCCTCGTGGATGCGATCGACCCGGAAGCTGCGCACCTCGCGCCGGAGGTGGCACCAGCCGACCAGATACCAGGCGGCCTCGCGGTAGACGAGCCCGTAGGGATCGACGTCGCGGCGCGAGGTCGAGCCGGTGCCGGCGGCCTGGTACGTCATCGTCACCCGCTTGCGGAAGCGCGTCGACGCCTCGAGGGTGGCGAAGGTCTCGCCCAGCTCCTCGGCCGCAGCCGCGCGCACCGGCGGGAAGTGCACCACCACGGGTGACGGCGCCCGGCTCGACTCGAACAGCTCGATCGGGGTGTCGGGCTTGTCGGGGAGGTCGAAGGCGAGCTTGCGCAGCGCCAGGTCGACCACCTTGGGGTAGGCGCCGCCGGGGATGGCCCGCGCCACCGACGCCGCCAGCACCAGCGCCGACACCTCGTCGGCCGTCAGCCGCACCTCGGGCAGCCGGAACCGCTTGAGGTCGATCACGTAGCCGCCGTCCTCGAGCGAGTCGTCCTCCTCGGGGGTGATGTAGCGGATCGGCACGCCCAGCTCGAGCAGGTCGGCCTTGTCGCGCTCGAAGGCGCGCAGCCCGGCCTCGGCGTTGGCGGTCTGGTAGCCGGGGAACTGCTCGCGGATCTCGCGGTAGGTCACCGGCGTGCGCGCGCGCAGGAGCAGCATCACCAGGTCGAGCAGGCGCTTGCTGCGATCGCCGCGGGCGCTGGCGTCGTCGTCGGCCGCGGCCTTCTTCTTGGGGCCGCGGCCGCCGCTCGCTTGCTTGCGCTTCCCCGGCTTGGCCACGCCCGATTTGTACAACATTCGTCGAGGATTTGCCGCGTCGCGCCGACACGGCTACCGTGGCGCCATGAACGTCCGCCTGTGTCTCGCCTCCGTCGTCGCCGCCGGCCTGGCCGCCGCGCCGGCCCACGCCGACGACGAGGGCGTCGAGAAGGGGTCGCTCGGCCTCGGCATCATCATCGGCGAGCCCACCGGGGTGTGCGGCAAGCTGTACCTGCAAGACGACCAGGCCGTGCAGGGCGCGCTCGGCTTCACGTTCGTCACCGGCGGCTTCCACGCCCACGCCGACTACGTCTTCCACCCGTGGATCCTCGAGGAGCGCGAGGCGTTCACGCTGCCGGCCTACGTCGGCCCCGGCGTGCGCCTGCTGCAGCACCGCGCCGGCCGCGGCGCCGACGACGACTTCCGCGTCGGCGCCCGCGCGGTGGCCGGCCTCCTGTTCGACTTCAAGGAGATCCCGCTCGACGTGTTCGTCGAGGTCGCCGGCATCGCCGAGTTCCGGTTCGGCTCCAACGACGAGGCGATCAACGGCTTCGGCCTGGCGCTCAACGGCGGCCTCGGCGCCCGCTACTACTTCTGACGTGGCGAGCGCGCGCGAGCTGCGGACGATCACCGCCGACGGCGTGGCGCTGGCGCTGCGCCGCACGCCGCCGGTCGGCAGCGGCCGTGGCGCCGCGCTGCTGACCCACGCGATGATGGTCGACGGCCGCTACCTCGACCGGCTCGCGACGGCGCTGGCCGCCGACGGCCTCGACGTGTTCGTCCTCGACTGGCGCGGCCACGGCGCCAGCCGGCCGCCCGACCCGCGGCGCGATCGCTGGACCTTCGACGACTACGTCACGATGGACCTGCCGTGCGCGCTGGCCGCGACCGCGCGCGCCGCCGGCTGCCCGCGCGCCGAGGTCGGCCTGCTCGGCCACTCGCTGGGCGGCCTGGTGGCGCTGGCCGCGCTCGGCACCGGCACCGTCGACGTCGCCCGCGTGGCGCTGATCGCGACCAGCGTCTGGCTGCCCGGCCAGCGCGGGCCGTGGCGCCGCCGGGCGCTGATGGCGACCTACGGGGCGGTCGCGGGCGCGCTCGGCTACGCGCCGATCCGCGCGCTCCGGCTGGGCACCGCCGACGAGCCGGCCAGCTACGTCGCGCAGCTCGCGGGCTGGGCGCGTACCGGGCGGTGGGCCACCACCGGCGGCGTCGACTACCTGGCGGCGGTCGCCGGCGTGCGCGCCCAGGTGCAGGCCTGGGTCGGCGCTGGCGATCGGCTGTGCACGCCGGCCGACGCCCACGCGGTGCTGGCCGGCCTGCCCGCCGCGCCGGTGCACGTCGTCGGCCGCGCCGCCGGCGACGCGTTCGATCCCGATCACTTCACCTTGTTCACGCGGCCGGCGATGGCGCCGCGCTGGCGCGAATGGGCCGCCGCGCTGACGCGCTGACGCGCGATCGCGGACCGCCACGACAGCCTGGCAGCGCAGGCCTCCTGCGGGTCGCCTGCGGGCCCCGGCGCCGTCGGCACGCGCGGTGCTAGGCTCACCGCCATGGCTGCGATCGACTCGCTCCTCCGCGTCATGTCGCTGCGCGGCGCGGAGGCCATGATCATCTCGACCGGCCAGGTGCCGACCTTGCGCCGCGGCGGCCACGCCGAGCCGATGGCGATGCCGCCGATCGATCCGGTCATGGTGATGGCGTTCGTCGACGAGCTGGTGCCGCCCGCGACCCGGGCCGCGCTCGACGCCAAGGGCAGCGCCGACGTGCAGCACGCGGTCGGCGCCGACGGCTACGCGATCGCGATCGAGCGCACCACCGCCGGCTTCCGCCTGCTGGTGCGCCAGGCCCGGCCGGCGCTGGCCGCCGTCGCGCCGCCCGCCGCGCCCAGCGCCCCGCCGCCCGCGCCGGGCCGCGCCACCGCGAGCCCCGCCGTCGCCACGCCGCCGCCGCCCGCGCGCGACGCCGCGTCGCCGCCGTCCGCCCACGCCGCCGCCGCCGCCGCCCGCCCCGCCGCCAGCGTCGCCGCGCTCCTGGCCGCCGTCGCTCACGCCGCCGCGCGCCAGGCGTCCGACCTGCTCCTGTCGAGCGGGCTGGTGCCCCGGGTCCGCATCGACGGCGACCTGGTCGAGCTCGATGACGCCGCGCCCAGCGCCGACGACCTGCGCGCGCTGGTGGCCCACCTCGGCGGCGACGCCGCCGCGCACGAGCTCGCGCGCGACGGCGCGGTCGATTTCGGCGCCACCGTCGGCGCGGCGCGGCTCCGCGGCCACGGCTTCGCGCACGAGCGCGGCGTCGGCGTCGCGATCCGCCTGCTGCGCACCGACGTGCCGAGCCTGACCAGCCTCGGGCTGCCCGAGGATCTCACCGCGCTGGTCACGCAGCGCAGCGGGCTGGTGCTGGTGGCCGGGCCGACCGGCTCGGGCAAGTCGACCACGCTGGTGGCGCTGGTCGGCTACCTCAACCACCACCGCGCCCGCCACGTCGTCACGCTCGAAGATCCGATCGAGTTCTTGCACGAGCCCGATCGCTGCTTGATCCACCAGCGCGAGATCGGCCGCCACGCGCCGAGCTTCGCCAGCGGGCTGCGCGCCGCGCTGCGCGAGGCGCCCGACGTGATCGTCGTCGGCGAGCTGCGCGACGCCGAGACCATCGGGATCGCGCTCACCGCCGCCGAGACCGGCCACCTCGTGCTGGGCACGGTCCACGCGCCCGGCGCCGGCGGCGCGATCGATCGGCTGATCGACGCGTACCCCGCGCACCAGCAAGATCAGGCGCGCACCCAGGTGGCCGCGGCGCTGCGCTGCGTGCTGACCCAGTACCTCCTGCCCACCCGCCACGGCGGCCGCGCGGTCGCGCTCGAGCGGGTCCCGATCACGCCGGCGATCGCCGCGCTGATCCGCAAGGACGAGCTGCAGATGCTGCAGACGCACCTGCAGACCGGCCGCGACGCCGGCATGGTGCCGCTCGAGCGCAACCTGGCCCGGCTGGTCCGCGCCGGCCTGGTCGACGGCGCGGTCGCGCGGGCCGCGGCCATCGATCTCGACTACTTCGAGCGCGCCGTGCGCGGGTGAGGCGTCACCCCAAGAGCGGGTTGGCGACCGCCAGGCAGCGTCGCAGCCACGGCCCTGCGACGGTCGCACCCGTGATCGGATCCGGCAACAGCGTGACGTGACCGAGCGCCTGCTGCTTGGTCCGCAGCGCCCGCGCCGCGTGGCCCAGCACCACGATCGCGCCGTCGTAGCCGGCGGTGCGCAGCGTCGCGATCGTCGCCAAGCCCGACACCCTGTCGAACGGATCCGACAGCAGCACGACGTCGGGATCGCGGGCCACGGCGTCGAGGAGCCCGGCGAAGGTCGCGACCCGGTGCGGCTCGAGCGCCAGCGCGCGCAGCCCGCCGCTCACGACCTGCCGCATCGCCATCGGCGCCAGCGCCTGTACCACGCGCAAGCGCCCGACGCGCCACGCGCGCCGCGCGCCGCCGGCGCTGCCCGCGCTGCGCGACGTCGGCTCTGACGCCAGCTCGATCGAGAGGGCGCGGCGGATCGGCTGGCGAGTCATGGCTGGACAACCTGCACCTCTCGGGCCACATTCCCGCCGACCGAAGGCGGTGTTTCGTGGGCTGCGTGTGCGTAACCGCGGTCACGTCTGTGCCAAAACGGCATGCCGGGTCAGGTCGGGTCGCCACGTCGGCGCCGCTTGCCCCGGCCGGGCAGGATGCGCCCCGCGGTCCCGGACGTTAGGTTCCTCCCGTGAGCGATCGCCTCACCTCGCGCCCCAACCTCGCGCTGGGCTCTCTCGGCCCTGCGCTGGGACAGCTGCGCGCGCGATCGACGATGCACGTCACCGAGGTGATCGCCGCGTTGCTCGCGGTGTGCCGCGCCGAGGAGGCGTTCATCTCGCGCGAGAAGGCGCTCGCCGCGCACTTCTACCCCGCCGCCGATCTCGACGCGCGCCTGTACCGCCTGCTCGCCGAGCGGACGCGCGAGCGCTGGCCCGCGGCGGTGCTGGGCCCGCTCGCCGACGAGCTGGCCGCCAGCGCGCCGCCGCTGCCCGGCGCGCTGGTCGCGTTCTTCGCCGCGCGCTGGCTCGAGCGGCAGTTCCGCGCGCTGATCGTCCCGTACTTCCGCGGCGTCGATCGCGAGATCGCGCCCGGCGAGCCGTGGCCGATCGTCGACTCGCCGGCGGCCCACTACCCGCGCCCGACCGGCAACCCGGCGTCGCGCGGGCGCGCCGCCGATCGCGGCGAGTGGCTGACGCTGGCGCCGACGTCGACGGCGGGCCTGCGCGTGCGCCTGCGCTGGCTGGGGCCGCACCTGCCGGTGGTGCGCGCCGGCACCCGCATCGCGATCGCGTCGCTGTCGCGCGATCCGCTGGCGGACTTCACGTTCGATCGTCTCGCGCCCGACGGCGCGCCGCGGTTCTACGGCGTGCGGCCGGTGGCCGACGACTTCGGCGCGCGGGTGCAGGCCGCGCTGGCCCACGCCCGCGCGGCGCGCGCGACGATCACGGTGCTGCCCGAGCTGGCGCTCACCGACGCCGAGCACGCGGCGCTCCTGGCCGACCCCGCCGTCGCCGAGCTGCCGCTCGTGGTGCTGGGCAGCCGCCACGTCGCGCGCCCCACCGACAGCGACGCGCCCGGCCGAAACCTGGCGACCTTGGTGTCGCACGGCCGCGTGATCGCCGAGCACGCCAAGATGTCCGATTACTTCCTGCGCGACGGCGGTGTGCACCGCTACGAGCACATCGCGCCGGGTGACACCGTCGAGGTGCTGCTGTCGGAGCGGCTGTCCGTGGCGATGGTGGTGTGCAAGGACCTCCTCCGGGCCGACTGGCAGAACCTGATCGCGCAGCTCGCGCCCCGGCTGTTGCTGGTCCCGGCCATGAGCGTCGAATACGCTGACTTCCTCTCATTTGCCGAGCGGCTAGCCCGCGATCCGCAGGCTCACACCGTGGTGGCGAACGCTGGGCCGGTCCAGGCGATCGTCGGCCGACCCACCCGGGAAGATCCCGTGATCGTTGCGGATCGGCAGGTCGGTCGGTGCGTGGTCTACGAGGTGGGCAGCAGCTTCGAGGTCGATCACCCCTTGAGTAGCAACTACTCGTGAATTACTTTGTTGACGACAACGTAAACTAACGACCACACTGGACTTCGCCCACCGCGGTGCCCCTCGATGGGGCCTCGCGTCGGGCGAACCTTCCTGACCAACCTGTGCAACCGGTCGCTGCCTCGCTTACCCGTGGGAGGTCGTCATGCTGCGCGACGAAGTGCTCGAGCTCCTGTCCTCCAGCGACCCTACCGACCTCGCGGAGGCGGCCCGCGCGATCGGCCGCGACCTGGCCCACCACCGCACCGCCGAGGTCGACGAGGTCCGCCGGCACCTCGAGCGGCCGAGCGGCGACGCGTTCGCCCAGGGCTTCGCGCTGGCGGTCGAGCACATCGCCTCGAGCTTCGCGGTCGCCGGCGCCGAGGCCGACGAGCTGGCGCCGCTGACCCGCGCCATCGCGCTGCGCGCCGGCTGGCGCAAGGTGCTCACCGCGCTGGCCAACGGCGCGGCGCGCCCCAGCGAGCTGGCGCTGGCGACGGCGCTGTCGCGCAGCCGCATCAGCCACGTGCTGGCCGGCCTCGAGCGCGCCGCGCTGGTCGAGCGGCCGCGGGTCGAGCCGCCCGGCGACGGCCGCGAGCGCCCGTGCCGCCTGACCCCGCTGGGCTACCGCACGCTCTCCGAGGGCGCGCGCGCGCCGGTGGTGGCCGGCGCCGACCTCGACGCCGGCGTGGTCGCGACCACCTACCTGCTGGCCAAGCTCTTGGGCCGCGGCCGCGCGTCGAAGGCCGCGCTCGAGGACGCGCTCGCCGAGCACCTCGACCGCGCCGCGATCCCGCGGGTCATCGACACCGCGCTGCGCGCCGCCAAGAACGCCGGCCTGGCGGTGGTCGGCCCCGACCAGGCCGTGACCATGGCCGAGCTGCACCTGCAGGACGTCGTCGCCGACGCGCTGGCCGACGCGCTGGCCGACGATCGCCCGGCGATCCCGGTCATCGACCTGGCGCGGGCCCGCGCGCCGATCGGCGGCCTGGTGGTGGTGCGCTCGGAGCTGATGCGCTCGCGCTGGGACATCGCGATCGCCCGCCGCGGCCTCGACGATCTGCGCCTGATCGCGTCGGCCGACTGGCTGACCGGCGAGGTCGATCGCATCGCGCCGCGCGACCGGCCGTTCGCGATGGTCTACGACAGCCCGTCCTTGGCCCGCTCCGAGCGCGGCAGCGAGCACGCCCGGGCGCTGTTGCACCGGGCCGACAGCGTCCACTGCTACGCGGTGGCGGGCACCGTGCTCCCCGACGGCGTCGCCGCGATCGAGGTCGCGTGAGGCGGCTGCGCACGGTCGGCCTCGACGAGGCCCGCGACGTCGTCGTGGTCACGCCGCGGCGCGGGCTGCCCGAGCTGATGCACCGGGCGCTGGCCGACACCGGCGCGCTCTTGCACGGCCACTTCGGCCTGCACGGCGGCAAGCACACCGAGTACTTCATCCGCTTCCGCGCGCTGTCGCGCTCGCCGCAGCTGCTGGGGCTGGTCGCCGATCACCTGGTCAGCCGGATCGAGCCCGACGTCACCACCGTGATCGTGCCCGAGTCGGCCGGCTTCTTCCTCGGCGACGCGCTGGCCCAGCGGCTGGGCGCCGGCATCGCGGTGGCGCGCACCGACCTGCAGCGCCGGCCGGCCCGCTCGCTCTACAACGGCAACGTCCGCGCCGGCGATCGCGTGCTGGTGGTCAACGACGTCGTCACCACCGGCGCCTCGCTCGAGCCGCTGCTCGATCTCGCGGCCGATCACGGCGCCACCGTGACCGGCGTGCTGGTGTTCGGCGCCCTCGACGGCCCCGGCTTCCGCGCGATCCTCAACCGCCGCGGCGTGCCCGGCGATCACCTGCTCGAGGCCGGGCCGGCGTGGACGCTGCACCCGCCCGACCTGTGCCCAGCGTGCGGCCGGGGCGAGCTGCCGCTCTTGCCGGCGGCCGAGCTCAATTGAACCGTGGTTCCAGGGAGCTCGTCGCCGAGCCCCCTCGGCGGGGTCATCCCCCCGCCGAGCCGCCCCCACGACGCGAGACTCCTGGCACCAGCGGATCCGAGGGGTGAGGCGCGGTTCGCGCTTGCCCTGGGTCGTGGACTCGGAGAAATACTCAACCTCATGTTCGCTCGCTCAACCATGCTGTGGTCAGCCCTCGCCGTCGCGTGCCTCGCGTGCGGCGGCAACGCCGGGGGCCAGGACGGCACCGACGCCGCGCGCGTCGACACGCCGCCGCCGCCCGACTGCGTCAACGACGGCTGCACCCCGGACCTGGTGTGCAACCCGGCCAACGGCGTGTGCGAGCCGATCCCGTGCAACACCCACGGCGACTGCGCCATGGGCAACTACTGCGGGCCCACCGGCGTGTGCGTGCCCAGCAACACCGGCGGGCCGTGCGACAACGACGACAGCTGCACCAACGGCGAGAGCTGCATCGGCGGGTTCTGCGCCTGCCGCGGCCAGCAGTTCGAAGCCGAGGGCGTGCCGCCCAACGTGCTGATCGTGCTCGATCGCTCGGGCAGCATGAGCTCGACCGTCGGGAGCCTGTCGAAGTGGCAGATCGCCGTGAACGCGGTCGGGACCCTGCTCGCCTCGCACGGCGCCCAGGTGCGGTTCGGCCTCGACCTGTTCGAGCCGCCCGCCGGTGGCTCCTGCGCGGCCGGCGCGGTGCTGGTCGCGCCCGACGTCGGCACCGCTGCGGCGATCAACACGACGCTGGCGATGAACAGCCCCGGCGGCCTGACGCCGATCGGCGGGACGCTGAACGCGCTCACCACCTACGCCGGCCTCCACGACCCGACCCGCGAGAACTACGTGCTGCTGCTCACCGACGGCAGCGAGTCGTGCGGCGCCAGCAACAGCGGCTTGCTGGCCGTCAACGCGCTGCGCGCCGGCACCCCGGACATCAAGACCTTCGTCGTCGGCTTCGGCAGCGGCGTCGACACCGCCGCGCTCGACGCCATGGCCATGGCCGGCGGCACGGCCCAGGTTGGGGCGCCGACGCAGTACTACCAGGCCGACGACGCCGCGTCGCTGGCCACCGCGTTCGACGCGATCGGGTCGGCGGTCCTGTCGTGCACGTACACGCTGACCGGCCAGCCCGACGAGAACTCGATGTTCGTCCGCTTCGACGGCGTCAACATCATGCGCGACCCGACCCACCAGAACGGCTGGGACTACGATCCGGTGACCAACCAGATCGTCTTCTTCGGCGCGGCCTGCATGTCGCTGCGCAGCGGCGACGTCACCGACCTGGTCGTCGGCAGCGGCTGCTCGGTCGGCTGAGACCTTGAGAGGGTCTTTCGCAAAGACCCTCCCCCACAAGACGTGGGGCCCCCACCCGAAACGCGAGAGCCGCCAGGTTGGTACGCTTGGGCATGCCGTCGCCGTTCCCCGCCCCGCCGCGCCCCGACCTGGCGCCCGATCGCGTCGCCACCGCCGACTTCGCGCTGCGCTACGAGGACGTCGCGCAGGACGGCCGGATGACCGCGATCGCGTTCCCGCCGGCGCTGGGGTGGACGGTGTGGGCCAAGCTGCTGGCCGGCCACCCGTCCGAGCGCGCGCTGCAGGCGCAGGGCATCGTGCCGATCCTGTCGCGGCTGACGATCGTCGGCACCGACGCGACGATCCGGGTCGACGCGCCGGCCACCGCCACGGGCGGCTACCAGCTGGCGCGGCGCGAGGTCGACGGCGCGGTCGACAAGCTGTTCCTCAACATGTGGGTCGAGGTCCGGGGCGCGGCCGGCCGGGTGATGCCGCCGACCGGCCCCGGCGCGCCCGTCGTCGCCGGCACGCTGTTCGCCGAGCACACCTTCACCCGGCTGTTCGCCACCGCCGCCGATCGCAAGGTCACGCGGTTCGCCGTGCCGGGCATGCCCGCGGTGCCCGACGCGGTGTACGACGCGCCGGCGCCGACCACCGCGATGGAGCTGCCGGCCGAGGCCACCGCGATCGACGCGCAGTACCACCCCGACCCGGTCGTCACCGCGTTCGGG
Organism: Myxococcales bacterium; assembly: GCA_016707895.1. GTDB lineage: Bacteria > Myxococcota_A > Polyangia > Haliangiales > Haliangiaceae > UBA2376. The sequence goes on from JADJGV010000001.1 coordinate 772,206, forward strand.
CTCGATCACACCGACTCCAACCAGCACGTCAACTCGCTGGTGTACCCGCGGCTGTTCGCCGAGGCCGCGCTGCGCCGGCTGGCCGAGCGCGAGCGCCCGCGGCGGGTGCTGGTGCGCGCGCTCGACATCGCCTACCGCAAGCCCAGCTTCGCGGGTGACCGCGTGCGCATCCACACCCGGCTGTTCGCGATCGGCGATCAGGTCGGCGCGGCCGGCTTCGTCGCCGACGTCGACGATCCGGCGGCGCGCCCGCGCTGCTGCGCGCGGATGCTGTTCGGGTGAGCGCGCCGGCGCCCGCGTGGGCGGTGTGGATCGATCGCGGCGGCACCTTCACCGACGCGATCGCGGCGCACGCCGCGACCGGCGAGCTGCGCACCGCCAAGGTACCGTCGCAGGGCGACGCGATCGTCGCCGCGGTGCGTGCGGTGCTGGGCCCGACGCCGCCGCCCCACGCGCTGCGGCTGGGCACGACGGTCGCCACCAACGCGCTGCTCGAGCGCCGCGGCGCGCCCACCGCGCTGGCCATCACCCGCGGCTTCGGCGACCTCCTGGCGATCGGCGACCAGACCCGGCCGGCGCTGTTCGCGCTCGACATCGTCCGCCCGACGCCGCTGCCGACGGCGGTGCTCGAGGTCGAGGCCCGCGCCGATCCGGCCGGCGCGACGCTGGCCGTCGACGATCCCGCCACGCTCGCCCCGCGGCTGGCGGCGCTGGTGGCGGCCGGCTGCACCAGCCTCGCGGTGGTCGTGATGCACGGCCACGCGGCGCCGGCGCTCGAGGACGCGATCGCGGCCGCCGCGCGCGCCGCCGGCTTCGCCCACGTGACCTGCAGCCACGAGGTCGCGGCCACGCCGGGCCTCCTGGCCCGGGCCGAGACCGCGGTGATCGACGCGTACCTGACGCCGATCGTCGCGGCCGAGCTGGCCGCGCTCGCCGCGGCGCTGCCGATGGCGACCATCGAGGTGATGACCTCGAGCGGCGAGCTGGTCGCCGCGGCCGACGCGCGGGGCCGCGCGTTGGTGCTGTCGGGGCCGGCCGGCGGCGTCATCGCCACCCGCGCGCTCGCCCGCCGCGGCGGGCTCGGCCCGTGCATCGCGTTCGACATGGGCGGCACGTCGACCGACGTCGCCGCCGTCGTCGACGAGCCGGCCGCGGTCACCGACGTCGCCGTGGCCGGGCTGCGGCTGCGCACGCCGGCGCTCGACATCCACACCATCGCCGCCGGCGGCGGATCGATCGCGCGCTGGGACGGGCTGGCGCTGACGGTCGGCCCCGACAGCGCGGGCGCGCGCCCGGGGCCGATCTGCTACGGCCACGGCGGCGCGGCGATCACGATCACCGACGTCGACCTCGCGCTCGGCCGGCTGCCGGGCGCGCACTTCCCGTGGCCGCTCGACCGCGCCGCGGCCCACGCCGCGCTGGCCACGCTCGGCGGCGCGCTGGCGCCGACCGTCGACGATCCCGCGACCCACGCCGCCGCCGGGCTGTTCGCGATCGCCACCGCGCAGATGGCCGAGGCGGTGCGCACCGTCAGCATCGGCCGCGGCCTCGACGCCCGCGGCTTCACGTTGGTCGGCTTCGGCGGCGCCGCCGGCATGCACGTCGGGCCGGTCGCGCGCGCGCTCGGCATCCGCCACGTGGTCGTGCCGCGCCACGCCAGCCTGCTGTCGGCGTGGGGCATCGGCCACGCCGATCGCGCGTGGCGCGCCGAGGTCGACGGCGCCGGCGCCCCGCTCACCGACGTCGCGCTGGCCGCGTTGGCCGACGCGCTCGACGGCCACGGCGCCGCCGGCGCCGCCGCGCTGCCCGACGCCGATCGCGTGACCCGCGCGGTCGCGGTGCGGGTGGCCGGCACCGACACCGCGATCGAGGTGCCGCTGGCCGACGCCGCCACGGTCGCGGCGCGCTTCGACGACGCCCACCGCGCGCGGTTCGGCTTCGCCCACCGCGGCGCGCTCGAGCTGGTCCGCGGCAGCGAGCGACGGGCCCGGGCCGCCGCGACGGTCGCACCGCCGCGCGGCGACCTCGCACCACCCGCGCCGCCGGCGCGCACCCGGCTGTGGTCCGACGGCGCGTGGCACGACGCGCCGGTGCTGGCGCTGCCGCTCGCGCCCGGCGCCCACGTCGACGGCCCGGCGCTGCTGCTCGATCCCCACACCACGATCGTCGTCGACGTCGGCTGGCGGGCCCGCGTCGCCGCCGGCGACGTCCACCTCGACGATCACGCCGGCGCGACCCACCCCGCGGCCCGCGCCGCCCCGCCCGCGCCGCCCGCACATCCCGATCCAGTCTTGCTCGAGGTCTACGGCCACCGCTTCATGGCGATCGCGACGCAGATGGGCGCCGCCCTCGAGCGCACCGCCACCTCGGTCAACATCCGCGAGCGCCGCGACTTCTCGTGCGCGCTGTTCGACGCCAGCGGCGATCTGATCGCCAACGCGCCCCACGTGCCGGTCCACCTCGGCGCGATGGGCGAGACCGTGCGCGCGCTCCTGGCCGCGCACCCGGCGCCACCGCCCGGCACGTCGTACGCGTGCAACGACCCCGCGGCCGGCGGCTCGCACCTGCCCGACGTCACGGTGATCACGCCGGTCCACGACGCCGCCGGCGCGCTGGCGTTCATCGTCGCCAACCGCGGCCACCACGCCGACGTCGGCGGCCTGACCCCGGGCTCGATGCCGCCCCACGCGCGGGCGCTCGCCGACGAGGGCGTCGTGCTGCGCCACCTGCCGGTGGTCGTCGCCGGCGAGCTCGCCACCGACGCGATCCGCGCGGCGCTCGCGGCCGGCCCCTACCCGGCGCGGGTGCCGGCCGACAACCTCGCCGACCTCGCCGCGCAGCTGGCCGCCAACCAGCTGGGCGCGCGCCTGGTCACCGAGGCGATCGCCGCCAGCCCGCCCGGCGAGCTGCTCGCGTACTTCGGCCACGTCCAGGATCACGCCCACGCGCTGGCGGTCCGCGCGCTGGCCGCGCTGCCGCCCGGCGTCCGCCGCTTCGACGACGCGCTCGACGACGGCAGCCCGATCGTCGTCGCGGCCACCGTCGCGCCGACCCGGCTGCGCCTCGACTTCACCGGCAGCGCCGCGGCCCACCCCGGCAACCTCAACGCGCCGCGCGCGGTCACCGTCGCCGCCGCGCTGTACGTCGTGCGCGCGCTGGTCGACGCCGCGATCCCGCTCAACGCCGGCTTCCTCCGCGCGCTCGAGCTGATCATCCCGCCCGGCTCGATCCTCGATCCGCCGCCTGGCGCCGCGGTGTCGGCCGGCAACGTCGAGACCTCGCAGCGCATCGTCGACGTGCTGCTCGGCGCGCTGGGCCTGGCCGCGGCGTCGCAGGGCACGATGAACAACCTGACGCTGGGCGGCCCGGCCTGGGCCTACTACGAGACCATCGCTGGCGGCGCCGGCGCCACGCCGCGCGCGCCCGGCGCCAGCGCGGTCCACACCCACATGACCAACACCCGCATCACCGACCCCGAGATCCTCGAGCGGCGGGTGCCGGTGCGGCTGGCCCGCTTCGCGATCCGCCGCGGCTCGGGCGGCGCCGGCGCGCGGCCGGGCGGCGACGGCGTGATCCGCGAGCTGGTGTTGCTGGCCCCGGCCGAGATCGCGCTGATCGCGCAGCGCCACGCCCGCGCGCCGTTCGGCCTGGCTGGCGGCGAGCCCGGCCAGCCGGGCCGCGCGTCCCTCGACGGCGTTCCGCTCGGCGGCGCGGCCCACGTGCGGGCCGCGGCCGGCGCGGTGCTGCGGATCGAGACGCCCGGCGGCGGCGGCCACGGCGCACGATCGTCATCGACCTAACCACGCCGGCGGTCGCGGTCAACCCGTTGCACGGCGCGCGTCGGTGGTTATTGAGATGGTCAGCAGTCGAGGCGCTGGTGACAGTCACCGCGAACCCGGCTCCGCGAACCCTCCCTCTACAGGAGCACGCCATGTCACTCGTCCGTCGTGAGACCGCCCCCGTCCGTTACCGTGACCCCTTCGCCCTGGCCCGCGACCTGTTCGCGTGGGATCCGTTCGGCGACCAGCGCCCCGTCGCCACGTTCGCCCCGACGTTCGAGGTCAAGGAGACGCCCGAGGCCTATGTCGTCAAGGCCGACATGCCCGGCGTCAAGGAGGAGCACCTCGACGTGTCGCTGCACAACGGCATCCTGGCGATCTCGGGCACCCGCGCCGCCGAGGAGCGCAAGGAAGGCGAGACCTACTTCCTCTACGAGCGCCAGTACGGCTCGTTCTCGCGCAGCTTCTCGCTGCCCGACACCGCCGACGCCGAGCGCGTCGAGGCCAAGCTCGACGGTGGCGTGCTGACCGTGACCATCGGCAAGCGCGCCGAAGCCAAGCCCAAGAAGATCGCGCTCAAGAAGTAAGGTCGCGACGGCGCGCGGCCGGCCCGCTCCCCGGCCGCGCGCGTACCATGCGCGCATGCCGCGCATGACCGCCGCCGAGATCGACGCGTTGCTCGTCGCCAGCTTCCCGCAGGCGCGCGGGTTCTGCGCCATCGAGGCCATCCGCGACGACGAGCTCGACTGCGTCGTCCGCTACCGCGACGCGTTCCTGCGCCCGGGCGGCACGCTGTCGGGGCCGACGCTGATGACGCTGGCCGACACCGCGATGTACTTCCTCGTCCTGGCGATGACCGGCCCGCAGCCGCTGGCCGTGACCTCGAGCCTCACGATCAACTTCCTGCGCAAGCCGCCGCCGGCCGATCTGCACGCGACCGCGCGGATGCTGAAGCTCGGCGCGCGGCTCGCGGTGGGCGAGGTCCACCTGCGCGGCGGCGACGCGCCGCGGGTGCTGGTCGCGCAGGCCTCGGTGACATACGCGCTGCCCGCGCCCGCGTAGCCGGCTGCGCGCGCCGCGTCAGAGCCTCGCCAGGCTGTGCGAGGTCCATCACCGCCGCGCGTCGCAACCACTTGGACCGTCGTCGCCTTCGGCGTGGTCCAGCCATTGCACCATGAGCCTTCACTCACCTGGAGGCCCCATGTCCCGCACTCGCCTGGTCGCGCTCGCCGTCGCGACCTCGTTCCTCACCGCCTGCGGCGCGCAGTACACCATCGCCGACCGCAGCAAGCTGTCGGCCTCGCGCGGCTCGCTGCTCGCCGCGTCGAACCTGCTGCCCTTGCCCGGCCAGACGCCGCCCGACGTCAGCGCGCACCTCGCGCAGGCCCTCGAGATGTACCAGCTGCAGGCGGGCCTGCTGAAGGAGCGCCGCAACAAGGTGCGCGCGCGCCGCCGCGGGCTGTCGACCGCCGCGTTCGGGTTCGGCGCCGCCGGCCTGGCTGGCACGATGGGCGAGGTGATCTCGCTCGACGGCGATCGCGAGAGCCGGGCGGTCGGCCTGACCGCGCTGATCGCGCTCGGGGCCGCCACCGTGTTCAAGATCGGTGAGACACTGCAGGAGGACACCTCCTCGGTCGACGCCAAGATCACGCTGCTCGACCGCTACTACGAAGCCATGCTCGTCGACCTCCGTCGCATCCAGGACAGCGTGCTGGTCACCGGCGACCCGGCCAAGGACACCGCGGCGCAGCGCGAGGCGTCGATCCAGATGTCGACGATCATCGAGACCTTCATCCACGACGCGCAAGAGATCAACGTGAAGGGCTGATCGTGCGGACCGCCATCCTCGCCACCCTCGTCGTCGCCGCGCTGGCCCCGACCGCGGCCCGCGCCGACGAGCCGTGCCCGGTCAACGGGCTCGACTGCCTCGCGGTGTCGCAGTTCTCGGCCACCGCCGACGCCACCAGCGACGCGTTCTTCGTCACCGCCCTCGCGCTGCCGATCGGCCTCGAGCTGGGCCGCGGCCTCGGCGACGACGCGCTGCGCCGCGGCGCCGCGTACGTCAGCGCGGTCGGCGCCACCGCGCTCACCGCCGGCGTGGTCAAGCTGGTGGCGCGCCGGGACCGCCCGTACACGTACAACCGCCACCCCGGCGTGGTCGAGTACACCGCCCAGGCCCGCGGCAACGATCACTCGTTCTTCTCGGGCCACACCAGCCTGGCGTTCGCCGCGGTCACCTCGGGCGCGACGCTGTACAACCCGACCAGCCACGACGACACCGCGCGGCTCGGCATCTGGGGCGGCGCCGGCGCGGTCGCCGCCGCCACCGGCGTCTTGCGCATCCGCGCCGGCCAGCACTTCCCGACCGACGTCATCGTCGGCGCGGTGGTCGGCACCGGCTTCGGCATCGGCCTCACCTACGCGCTGGCGCCCGAGCGGTCGCTGCGCGGCACCGACCTGGCGGCGCTGGGCGCCGGCGTCGCGGTCGGCGCGATCGCCGCGGCGCTGGTGCCGATGCCGTCCGACGTGCGGCTGCCGCTGGGCCTGCGCGACGTCGCGCTGGCGCCAACGGTGGCGCCGGGCCACGCCGGCCTGGCGCTGTCAGGCACGCTGCGCTGAAGCCCTCGGGCGGCCGTCACCGCTCGCAGATGCCGGTCGCGGGGAGGCGCGAACACGCGCCGGTGGTGCCGCAGGTGCCGAGCTTCGGGACGAGCTGGAACCGCGCGGTCGCGACGCCCGCGGCCGTGTCGAACGTCACGACGACCGGGCGCTCGGTCAGCGCGACGCGTTGGGTGGGGGCCAGCTCGATGCGCAGCGTACACGGCGGCGTGATCGACGCCGTCGTGTCTTCGTAGGCGTCCATGGCGATGACGACGCGCGGGGCGGCGCAGGCCGTGTAGGGCAGCGACACCTCCACCACCGACGACGGCTGGCACAGGAGCGAGTTGGTAGGATCGAACTCGCTGGGCTGCGTCGGCAGATCGCAGATGATCGCGTCGGGCAAGGCGGCGCCCTGCATCCACCGCGCCCACAGGCACGCGCGCGGATCGGTGTCGGGCCAGTCGCCGCGACACGACAAGCCCGCCCCACACGAGCCCTCGGACAGACAGGTCGACGCGCCGCTGCATGCCGGGTCGGCGTCGCAGGTGTAGGCGGTCGAGCCGGCCGCGTCGTCGCGACAGACGGTGTGGTTCCCGATGGCGCAGGCGCCGGGCGTGTCGTCGAGGCAGGGCTGGCAACGGTCGATCACGCAACCGGCACGGGCGGCCGCGGTGGGCGCGTCGAGGTCGCAGTGGTCGCGATCCTCGCAGTCGGCGTCGGCGCGCAACCCGTCGCAGTCGAAGTCGCTGCCGCGGACGAAGTAGCGCGGCGTGCTGTCCGCGAACCGGACACAGCGACCGCCGGCTCCGCCCCACGCCTCGACCTCCGCCGCGCGGCGCGCCGTCAGCACGCCGACGCGGTCGATGACGTCCCCCGCCGCGACCACCTGGAGGGTGCCGCTGCCGTCGCGGCGGAGGCCGATCGCGACGACCTGGCGCGGCAGGTAGAAGCTGTCGAACTCCAGGTGGTACGAGGCGCCGCCGCCCGTGAAGTCACGTCCCCAGGTCAGCGCGTACCCGACGAGGGCCGGCTCGGACGCGAGATCGCCGCGCGCGCGCCGACCGGGCGTGATCGGGCCGGTCTCGGCGGCCAGATCCGAGGCATACACCTCGATCCGGTCGAGCGGCTGATCGGAGGTGAAGTCGATCGCGACGACGGGATCGATGTCGTCGCCGCTGCTCGACCAGCAGCCGACCGAGCCGAGCGTCGCGATCAACAGCCAGCGCCTCATCGGGCCATCATCGCCCGCGGGCGGGCGGCGCGGGCGCGACCGCCGACGCGGGTGCGACGGCCGTCACGGTCGCCTGGCCCCCGGCTGCCGGGTCGACGGCGGCCGCCTGGTCAGCGCCGCGCCGCGATCCAGTCGCGCATCGCCGGTGGCGGCGGCCGCTCGAAGCGCAGCCGCTCGCCGCTGACCGGGTGGATGAAGCCCAGCGTCGCGGCGTGCAGCATCAGCCGCGGCGCCGCCAGCACCACGCCGCCGGCGTTGCGGAAGTCCTTGTCGTAGACCTCCTCGCCGACCAGCGGGTGGCCGTTCTCGGACAGGTGGATGCGGATCTGGTGGGTCTTGCCGGTCTCCAGCTGGATCTCGCAGACCGTCGCGTCGCGCAGCCGCTCGAGGATCCGCACGTGGGTCACGGCGCGCTTGCCCTGGTGGGCGTGCGAGGTCGAGCCGCGGATGCCGTCGCCGCGGTCGGCCACCAGCCACGACTCGATCGTCTGCGCGCGCACCGCGCCGTGGGCCACGCAGACGTACGTGCGCTCGCAGGAGTGATCGCGCAGCTGCGCCGCCAGCCCCAGCTCGCCGCGCTTGCTCTTGGCGAACATCAACAAGCCCGAGGTCGCCTTGTCGATGCGGTGGACGACGTGCAGCGGGGTCTGGGTCGCCTGCTTGCCCATGCGCCGCCACGCCGCGCGGATCAGGTCCATCGCGGTGCCGGTCTCGCGATCGTCGTACGGCACCGACGACACCCCGGCCGGCTTGTCGATGACGATCACGTGGGCGTCGTCGTGGACCACGTCGGCCTCGCGCAGGGGATCGCGAGGTTTCGGCGCGGCCAGCCGGACCTCGACCGCCTCGCCGCCGCGCATGCGCGCGTCGATCGCCAGCACCGCGGCGCCGCCGATCAGCACCTTGCCGGTGGCGATCCACTTCTTCACCACCGACCACGGCTCGCCGCTGGCGTCGCGCACCACCGCCGCCAGCGTGGCCCCGGCGGCCGCCGCGGGCACGGTCCAGGGAGCGGGCACCGGCATCGGGCGTGTGTACTGCGCGGGCGATCGGGTCGCAACCGACCCATGCCGCGATGGCACCCGGGCCGGCCCGGACCCAACCCGGACCCAACCCGAGGGCCACCTACATGAGGTTCCAGGCACCTACGCGATGGCACCGGGGCTGCACTAGGGCTCGGCACCGATAACCCGAACCCGACCCACTGGAGATACCGTCATGAAGCCCATCAAGTTCGTCCTGCTCGCCCTCGGTGCCATCTGCCTGATCGCTGTCTTCCTCCCGTTCATCGACGTCGGCCCGATCAAGGCCTCGTTCTGGGAGCTCCGCAAGGCGAAGGCCGCGCCGACCTTCATCGCGCTGCTCGCCTCGCTCGGCCTGATCGCGCTGGCGACGACCGGCGTCATGGCCAAGTCCTTCGGTCGCGGCCGGGCGGCCGGCGCGGCCGTCCTCGGCCTTGTCATCGCGATCATCACGATCGTCCAGTTCGAGGCCGAGATGCCGTTCGGCAAGGTCGCCGGCATGGGCGCCAAGCTCCTCCTGGTGGGTGGCCTCGCCGGGTTCGCGGCCAGCATCGTCGCGCTCATCAAGCCCGACCGCGGCCTGGCCTGATCCGTCGTCACTCGCGCTTGCGCCGCGACCGCTTGGTCGCGGCCTTCGCGCGTTTCGGCGGCGACTTCGGTGACGGCGGCGGCGGCGGCGCGACCTCGACGAGATCGAGCGGCTTCGGGCACAGGTCGCGCAGCTTGCAGCCTTTGCACTCGCCCCCGCGCCACACCCGATCGTACAGGCCCTGCACCTGATCGAGCAGCGGCCCGTCGTCGGTGACCACGCCCAGCTCGAAGTTGCGCCGGCCGCTGCCGCGCGCGCCCAGGCCGGCGCCGGTCCAGTTGGCCGAGCCCAGGTACAGGAGCGCGCCGTCGACCACGACGATCTTCCAGTGGACCCGCGGGCACTGCCGCAGCGCCAGGCCTGCCGCCAGCCCCGGGTGCTGCGCGCGCGCGGCCACGAACGGTCGCGACGGGCGATCGGCGTGCAGCACCCGCAGCTCCACGCCGCGCGCCGCCAGCTCGGCCAGCGCCGCCAGGATCGATCGATACGCCACCTTGCCGACCTGCCGCCGCCGCCCCGGCGCCGCGCGGTGGTCCTCGATCATCAGCTCCTTGAGGTTGGCGGTGCCGATCCAGACGCTGGTCTCGGCCGCCAGCACCGCCGCGATCACCCGCTGGTAGTGCCCGCGGCCGCCGATCAGCTCGATCGCCACCGGCCGCGCCGGCGTGACCAGATCGATCGGCGAGGACGCGCGCGCGGCCACGCTCACCGCCGCGTCGTCGCCAGCACCTGGCCCATCGACAGGTACTCGCCGCGGCCGGCGGCCACGACGGTCTCCTGATCGATCGTGCCGCGGCCGTCGGCGGCGGCCAGGAACGCCGCGGCCAGCGCGGCGTTGCGGATGTTGGCGCCCGACATCTTGGGGTAGAGCTGCGACAGCGCGTCGTAGTCGAGGTCGTCGCCCAGCGGCGCGCCGTCGGTGGCCAGCAGCCGCTGCCACAGCTGCGCCCGCTCCTCGTCGTCGGGGTGCGGGAAGACGATGTGCGCGGCGAGCCGGCGCTTGAGCGCCTTGTCGATCGCGGTGTCGAGGTTGGTCGTGAGGATCACGACGCCGCCGAACCGCTCGATGCGCTGCAAGAGGAAGTTGACCTCGAGGTTGGCGTAGCGATCGTTGGCGCCCTTGACGTCGCTGGTGCGCTGGCCGAACAGCGCGTCGGCCTCGTCGAACAACAGCAGCGCGTGGCCGGCCTCGGCGGCGTCGAAGATCATCGCCAGCTGCTTCTCGGTCTCGCCGACCCACTTGCTGACCACCTTCGACAGGTCGACCTGGTACAGGTCGAGCTCGAGCTCGGCGGCGATCAGCCCGGCCACCATCGTCTTGCCGGTGCCGGGCGGGCCCGAGAACAGCGCCGCGACGCCGACGCCGCGCGGCATCTTGCTGCGGTAGCCCCACTGCTCGTAGACGACGTGGGCGTGGCGCACCCGGGCCGCCAGCCCGCGCACCTGCGCCAGCACGTCGTCGGCCAGCACCAGGTCGGCCCAGCCCTGCTTGACCGCGACCCGATCGGCCAGCGTGCCCAGCTTCTCGGCGATGTTGTGGCGCACGCCGGCCATCAACTCGGACAGGTCGAGCGCGGCCTTGCCGACGTGCAACAGCCGGGCGCTGTCGACCGCGCGGCGGATCGCGCCAGCGCCCAGCGGGAAGCGGATCGCCAGCGTGCGCGCGGCCTCGACGTCGGCGCCGTGGGTGCCCCACAGCCGGGCCCGGGTCTCGACGTCGGGCACCGGCCAGCTCACCCGCACGGTCGGCGCGCGGATGCCGAGGTCGAGGCCGGGCCGCGCCGACACCAGCACCACCGGCCCGTCGCTGTCGTCGACGAACTGCGCGATCACCAGGGCCCGCTCGTCCTTGCCGCCCTCGCCGACCGCCAGCTCGTCGACGCCGACCACCACCGGGATCGCGCCGACCAGGAGCGTCTCGCGGCGCAGCGCGCGCAGCATCACCGCGAGGGCGGCGGCGCTGGGCGCGCGGGCCACCTCGACCGCCAGCGCCGGGCGCCGCGACGCCAGCGCGATCGCGGTGCGGCGCCCGGTCAGCGTCGGCCCCTCGACGAACACCGCCGCGGCGGCCGCGGTCGCGATCGGCTCGGCGATCGCCGTCAGCGCCGCGACCTGCGCCGCGTCGTGCAGCACGTCGGGGATCGCGGTCAGCCGGACGCAGTCGGGATCGACGCGCGGCGCGCCGGCCAGGTGGGTCACCAGCTCGCGCGCCGGCGCCAGCGTCCACGCGCTGGTCACGCGATCGCCGTGGCCGATCAGCACCAGCCCCGCCCGCACCAGCGGATGCGCGCCGACGAACGCCAGGCCCAGCGCCCGGGCGCGGTCGGCCGGCAGCTCGATCATCCGGCAGAACAGCGTCAGCGTCATGCCGAAGCTGGCGCGCTCGTCGAGCTCGAGCGCGTGGACCCGCATCGGCGGGTTGGCGGCCAAGGCCACCGCGGCCCACACCAGCGCGACGGTGTCGGCGTCGAGCCGGAGCGACCGGGCCAGCGCCAGCATCGGCCGCGCCGCCGGCTCGTCGGGCAGCGCCGCGATCGCGCGCTCGACCTCGGCCAGCTCGCGCTCCAGCTCGCCGCGCACGTCGACCGCGGGCGCGGGCTCGCGCCGCACCACCGCGCGCATCGCCTGCAGGTACGCGCGGTGGACCTCGAGGTCGTACTCCTGGCGGGCCAGCGTCGCGGTCACGCGGCGGCCATCCTCGCGACGATGCCGGCGGCGGCGATCACGCCACCGCGATGTACCACAGCATCAGCCGCTGCGACGGGTACCAGTTGCCGGCGTCCGACAGCGACTCGCCGTCGAACAGGTCGACGTGGCCGGTGCCGCTGTAGCTGAAGATCTTGTCGAACGCGACGATGCCCTTCTTGCCGGCGAGCAGCGGCTTGACCTCCTTGTCGAAGGAGTCCTGGAACTCGGTCTCGTCCTTGAACCGCTTGCCGTTGGGCGGGAACGTGACGTCGGCCTTGCGGAAGTGCGCGGACAGGTACGTCCACATCTCCCGGGCCGACAGCAGGTAGTACATCTTCGACTTCGCGCTGTAGTGCGGCTTGCGCTCGATCCCCGCCGCCTTGGCCTTGGCCGGCGTGATCGTCTCGCCGATGTCGTTCAGCATGATCGACAGCCGCACCGCGCAGGTGTTGGTGACGTAGTCGGGCAGGCCGTGCTCCTCGAGGATCGTCTCGCTCGAGGTGTTCTGCTCGGGATCGTCCTGGTAGTTGTGCGGGTGGGCCTCCCACATCTTGTCGAAGCCCTCCTCGCCGGTCGGCAGCGCCTTCTTCATCTGCACCGGGCCACCGCTGGCGCCCGCCTTGGCCGCGCCCGGCCCCGCCATCTGCGACAGCAGGTACTCGGCCGGCTCGCCGGCGACCACCGCGTCGGCGACCTTGTCGGCGTGCTGCTCGTAGGGATCGCCGGCCCGGCCGACGCCGCCGGCCAGGTGCACGCCGGCGCGCTGCTGCACGACGTGCGCGGCCTCGTGGGCCGCGGTGTGCAGGTCGGCCTTGCCGCCGAACGCGACCTGATCGCCGGTCGCGTAGGCGTCGGCGCCGATCGCCCGCGCCGAGGCCTGGGCCTGGTCGTCGGTGTGCGCGCGCACGCCCGAGACGTCGTAGCGCCCGAACGACTGCTGGATCTGGTCGAGGTGCGGCAGCGCCTGGCCCTGCCCGCTCACGCCGCGCTCGGCCTCGCCCTGGACGTCGCCGCCGAGCTCACCCTTGCCCTGCACCGCCAGCCGCGCGTCGGCGCCGGCGCCCTTCTTGGGCTTCTGCTCCTCGCGCTCGGCGAGGAGCTGCTCGACCTCGGTGTCGGCCTGGCCAGGACGGACGGCTTGTTCCAGCATCCGCCCATCGTACCGGAGCGGCGAGGCCAAGTCATCGCCTTCCACCGCGCCGCGGCCGCGGTGCGCGCCCGAAATTCCCGATAGGCTCGGCCGTCATGCGCGCACGCCATCGCCTGATCTCGTTGCTCATCGCCGTCGCCGCCTGCGGCCCGGCCGCCGCGCCTGCGCCGGCCATCCGCCACGCGCCCCCACCCGCGGCGACGCCCGCGCCGCTCGCCGTCGCGCCCACGCCGGTCGACGCGCTGCCGATCATCCCGGCCACGCCGCAGCCCGCGCCCGACGGTCTGCTGGTGACCGCCTCGGTCGGAGATCCGCTGGCGACGCTGACCGCGCTGGTCGCCTACGCCGACGCGGTGAAGCCCGGGATCGGCGCGATGCTGTCGCCGGCCGCGGCGATCCAGCTGGCCGCCAGCCAGGGCGTCGACCTGCGCGGCGTCGACCTGACCCGCCCGGTGCGCGCGTTCTTGCTCGACCCGCGGGCCCACGCGGTGCCGGTGATCGCGGTGGTCGCGGTCGCCGACGAGGCGGCGCTGCGCGCGCAGGTCGCGGCGCTGGGCTTCGAGGTCGTGCTGCACGGCGGGTGGGCGGCGATCGGCGATCGCGCCGGCCTGCGCGCCGCCGCTCCCTACGCGCTCACCACCGCGGTCGCGACCGCGCCGCCGGCGCTGCCCCGCGTGACGATCGCGGTGGCGACCGTGATGACCCACTACCGCGCCGAGGTGCAGGCGTTCTTCGACCAGATGGTCGCGATGCAGCCGCCGGTGGCGCGCGCTGGCATGGCGCCGTGGCTGGCCTGGTACGCCGACGTGTTCGCGCAGCTCGACCGCGTCGAGCTCGACCTCACCGCCGACCGCGCCCGGGCCGGGCTCGCGCTGCGGCTGGTGCCGCGCCCCGACGGGTCGATCGCGGCGTTCGCGCGCCAGCAACGCCCGGGCGAGTTCAAGCTGCTCGAGCGCATGCCCGCCGCGGCGGTGGCGATGGGCGGTCGCCTCGATACCAGCGCGGTGTTCGCGCGGATGCTCGAGCTGTCGCGCCCCAACCTGATCGCGATGGGCGGGACCGAGATCGCGGACGTCGCGATGACCGCGTTCGCGCGCTGGCCTGCGCTCGCCAACGGCGAGAACGCCGTGACCGCCGTCCCGATCCCGGGCAAGCTGGCGGTGGCCGCGCTGTGGGACATCAGCGACGGCGCCGCGGCCCAGGCGCTGTGGCTCGACTACCTCACCGCGCTCGGCCGCGGCCAGCAGGGCCTGATGCAGACCCAGGTCGACACCAACGCGGCTCGCTACCGCGGCGTCCGGTTCGCGCGCGCCCGCTCGACCTCGTCGAGCACGGCCATGCAGCCGGGCATGGCGCTGTACGGCGGCCAGCTCGACGTCGCGTACGCGGTGCCGGGGCCGCTGTTCGCGATGGCGATGGGCGGCGACTCGCTCGGCCAGCTGCGGCAGCTCACCGACGTGGCGCTGCCGCGCAAGCGCCCACGGCCGACGCCGCCCGCGCTGGCCGCGACGCTCGCGCTGGCCCGCGCGGCGCACGACAGCTACGTGATCGCCGTCGACGCGCCGGTCGTGCGCGCCGGGTTCACCGGCGGCGCGGCGCCCGCGCCGAGCACCGACGAGCTGGCGCTGCTCGCGCTCGGCTTCGACGGCGACGCCGTCGTGCTGCGCGCGGCGCTGCCGGCGACGCAGCTCGCGCCGCTCTTGCCCTGACCGCCGAGAACGTTGGAGCACAAACCAGCGCGCGCGCCGGCGCGGGGCGCGCTGGAGGTCCGGGTGCGCGCCGCCCGCACGCCGGCCTTCATCCCGCCGCGGTGAGGCGTGCGACCCTGGCTCACGGCGCCGCGCGCGCGTGCGCCGTCGTACCGATCCTGCGTCGTGATCAGGTCGGCGGAGGTGGTGCTGCGTGGTCCGGAAGCCGGACATCACGCCGGCGCCGGCACACCCGCGCACGGTACGCGCCGTCGAGCAACTGCATCAGCGACCGCAATTCTTACGACTTTCCGCCTACATCGGTTCTTTGCGACGGTGGGCGTTCAGGAGGGACAACATGACGCATCGCTGGCTCTTGCCGTCGGGACTCGTCACTGCCCTGGTCGCGTGCGCCGAGCCTCAGGCCGCGCTCGACGACCACACCGCCGAGGTCGCCACCGTCGAACCGGTGCCCACGAGCGGCCGCTCGTTCACGCTGTTCGAGACGTTGCAGGTGCGGCCGCTGGCGATGTCGCCCGACGGACGCACGCTGTTCGCGCTCAACACGCCGGACAACCGCCTGGAGATCTACCGCGTCCACGGCGACCGCCTCATCCACACCGGCTCGGTGACGGTCGGCCTCGAGCCGACGGCGATCGCGGTCCGCTCCAGCACCGAGGTCTGGGTCACCAACCACCTCTCGGACTCGGTGTCGATCGTCCGGCTCGGCCCCGGCTTCGGCCAGGGCGCGCGCGTCGTGCGCACGCTGCTGGTCGGCGACGAGCCGCGCGACATCGTCTTCGCCGGCCCCGGCAAGCGCCGGGCGTTCATCACCTGCGCCCACCGCGGCCAGAACTCGCCCGACCCGTACGACCTGCAGACCGCCGGCGTCGGCCGCGCCGACGTCTGGGTGTTCGACGCCGACGACCTCGGCGCCGCCGCCGGCGGCACGCGGCTGACCAAGCTGACGTTCTTCGCCGACACCCCGCGCGCGCTGGCGGTGTCGCCCGACGGCGCCACCGTCTACGCCGCCGCCTTCCACTCCGGCAACCAGACCACGGCGGTGTCGGCCGAGGCGGTGCGCATCGTCTACGGCGGCGTCATGCCGGGCCCGGCGGCGATCCAGCTCGGCCCGCTGACCATCCCGCAGCCGCCGACCGGCCTGATCGTCAAGTACGTCGACGGCCACTGGCTCGACCCCTACGGCACCAACTTCGACGCCTACGTGAAGGTGCGGCTGCCCGATCACGACGTGTTCGCGATCGACGCCACCGCCAACCCGCCGGTGGCCAAGGGCGCCGCGTTCGATCACGTCGGCACCGTGCTGTTCAACATGGCGGTCAACCCGCGCACCGGCCGGGTCTACGTGACCAACACCGAGGCCCACAACCACACCCGCTTCGAGGGCCACGCGCCGGGCTTCACCTCGGTCCGCGGCCGCGTCGTCGACCACCGGGTCACCGTGCTCGACCCCGCGACCCGCGCGGTCACGCCGCGCGACCTCAACCCGCACATCGACTACGCCGGCGAGGGCGACGCCGCCGAGCGCGCGCGGTCGGTGGCGCAGCCGCAGGACGCGGTGGTGTCGCGCGACGGCCGCTGGCTCTACGTCGTGGCCCAGGGCTCGGGCAAGCTGGCCGCGTACCGCACCGCCGACCTCGAGGCCGGCACGATCGCGCCTGACCTCGACGATCAGATCGGCCTGTCGGGCGGCGGGCCCAGCGGCGTGGTGCTCGATCGCGACGGCGATCGCGCGTTCGTGCTGACCCGCTTCGACAACAGCATCTCGATCGTCGACCTGCGCGCCCGCGCCGAGATCGGCAAGGTCGGCATGTTCAACCCCGAGCCCGAGTCGGTGCAGGTCGGCCGCCAGTACCTGTACGACGCCGACTTCTCGTCGGGCCACGGCGTCGCCGCCTGCTCGACCTGCCACGTCGGCGGCGACAACGACGACCTGGCCTGGGACCTCGGCAACCCCGGCGGCATCCCGCTGTCGATCACCTCGCTGGGCGTGGTCCACACCATCGCGCCGGCGGTGATCGCGGCGCTGTTGCCGCGGTTCGCGCCGATCTTCCGCTTCAACATGCCGGTCAAGGGCCCGATGACCACCCAGAGCCTGCGCGGCATGGACAACCACGGCGCGATGCACTGGCGCGGCGACCGCAACGGCGCGATCCAGCAGACCGGCGCGCCGTTCCTCGATCCCGCCACCGGCGCGCCGGTGGTGTCGGCCCAGCCCAACGCCGGCATCTACGACGAGCACAAGGCGTTCACGTCGTTCAACGTCGCGTTCCCCGGCCTGCTCGGCCGCGACGCCGAGCTGTCGACCGGCGACATGGACGACTTCGCGGACTTCATCCTGGCGGCCAGCTACCCACCCAACCCGATCCGCAACCTCGACAACTCGCTGACCGCCAACCAGCAGGCCGGCCGCGACTTCTACTTCAACCACACGACGACGCCGAGCGGCGCCCGGGTCGATCTACCGTCGGACCGCTTCTTCAACTGCAACGGGTGCCACACGCTCGATCCCACCGCCAACGCCGGCGCCACCGCGCACCCCGGGTTCTTCGGCAGCGACGGCCGGCTGTCGTTCGAGTTCGAGGCGCAGATCTTCAAGGTGCCGCACCTGCGCAACATGTACACCAAGGTCGGCATGTTCGGCTCGTCGCCGGACTCGCTGCAGCCGGGCACGATCATCCTGCAGCAGGGCCCGGCCACCGATCAGATCCGCGGCTTCGGCTTCCAGCACGACGGCTCGCTGGGCACGCTCGAGCACTTCTTCACCGGCCAGGTGTTCTTGAAGGTGCTGACCAACGTGACCTTGGCCGACGGCACCGTCGTGCCGCCCAACCCGTTCGGCATCCCGTTCGTCGATCCCAACTCGCTGGGTTCGCCGACCGGCCCGGTGCTGGTCGAGGACGGCGGCTTCGCGCTGCGCCGCGACATCGTCGAGTTCATGATGGCGTTCGACAGCAACTTCGCGCCGGTGGTCGGGCAGCAGATCACCTACGCGCCGGGCTCGAGCACGGCCGCGGCCCGGCTCGACCTGCTCCTCGCGCGCGCCGCCACCGGCGAGTGCGAGCTGGTGGCCAAGGCCACCGGCTGGTTCGGGCTGACCACCGGCTTCCTGTACCAGGGCGGCCAGTGGCGGGCCGACGTCAGCCTGCTGCCGCGGCTCGACGACGCCGCGCTGCGCGCGCTGGTCGGCGGCGTCTACGGCGGCGCCACCTTCACCTGCGTGCCGCCGGGCTCGGGCGCGCGCATCGGCCTCGATCGCGACGGCGACGGCTGGGCCGACGGCGACGAGCTGCTGCGCGGCCGCGACCCGGACGACGCCACCAGCCACCTGTGAGCTAGCGGCGGCGGCGGCGGCGACCGAGCGCCAAGAGCGCTAGCCCGCCGCCCGCGAGGTCGAGGCGGGACGGCGGCGTCGCGGTGGCGCAGCCGCAGCCGCCGGCGTCGTCGGGCGGCGGCGGGGTGTACGGCGCGATCGCCACGGTGGTCTCCTGCTGGATGCCGCCGCGCACCGCGCTGGTCACGATCACCTCGAGGTCGACCGGCGCGCCGGTCGGCGCGACGTCGATCGTGTGGGTCAGGCCCGCGACGTCGTCGCCATCGCCACCCCGAGTCACGGTCGCGTCGCCGTGGATGACCCGCACCTCGATCGCCACCGGCCGCTGCGCGCTGACCTCGATCCGCGACGACTCGCCGACGCCGGTGATCGGCAGGTAGCGCGCCGAGAAGCCCTCGACGATCACCGTCGCGGTCCCGGGCGCGACGATCGCGGCCTCGCGCAGCGCCGCGGCCAGCCGCCCGGCGTCGGGGTAGCCGGTGCCGTCGGCGAAGCTGCCGGTGCGCGCGTTCCACCGCGTGAAGTCGATCCACGCGTCGGTCAGCGCCCGGCCGCGCGCGGTCAGCTCGCCGTCGATCGCGGTCAGGAACGGCGGATCGCCGCCGGTGTCCTCGCAGCGCGCCCACGCCGCCTGGGTGATGCCGGCGCCGGCCCAGGCCTCGAGGAAGTACGCCCACAGCCCGGCGCCGTACGGGTACAGGTCGCCGAACCCGGCGCCGGCGCGATCGAACGGCCGGAACGGCTTGGCCTGGAACGCCGCCACCAGGTGCTCGAAGTCGTCCTGCTCGGGGAACACCGCCTCCTCGGCCCACACCGCCGAGCCCTCGGACCACTGGATCGGCTGATCGCCGTCGTAGGCGTTCTGCACCGCGTGGAACAGCTCGTGGCTGGTGAGGATGCGCAGCGCCATCGACGTCGACGGGTAGCCGTAGCCGACGAAGTCGTTCTCGATCGTCACGTGGCCGACGCAGGTGAACGGCGTCTGGGTGCAGGTGTCGGCGGCGAAGCTGCCGTCGGCGCCGTTGAGATCCTTCAGGTAGATGTCGAGCCGATCGTCGCCGCCCAGCGTGCCGTCGGCGCGCGGCGCGCGGAACCCCATCGCCGCGAAGGCCGCCAGCGCCTCGTCGCCACGCCGGGCCGCCTCCTCGACGAAGTCGGGCACGCCGCTGCCGTCGTTGTCGGTGGGCAGCACCGCGTCGGCGGTGGTCGTGACGTAGTGCACGCGGACCCGCCCGGTCGGCCACGCGAACGACCGCGGCGTCGTGCCGGCCTGCCACGGATCGCGATCGGCGATCGCCAGCCCCGGCATCGCGACGAGCGCCGCGACCAGCGCCAGCCTCACAGCGGCGCCCACTCGACCCGGTAGAACGCGCCGCGCATCGGGTTGGCGGTGTCGCCGTAGTACGTGACGATCCGCAGCTTGCGGAACACGTCGGGGGCGATGCGGATGACCCACACCTGGGCCTTGGGCGTCAGCACGTGGGTCTGATCGTTGTAGTCGTACCAGGTCGACATCACCGTCGCGGGCTCGCCGGTCGGCCCGGCCACCAGCGCGCACGCCGGGTCGGCCCAGTCGTCGAGCTCGACGGCGCCCGGCGCGGTCGTGACCTCGGCCAGCGTCGCGGCGTTGACCACCGCCGCCGCCACCTGGCCCGGCCCCGAGTCGCCGCCGTTGAGCTTGATGCCGGCGCGCTTGAACCCGACGTGCCACGCGGTCGAGGTGAGCGACGCGGTGTCGGTGAGGTCGACCTTGGTGCCGGCCATCAGGTCCAGGTAGACGTAGGGGTTGTCGGCGGCCGCGGCGGTGCCGCCGGCGGTGGCGTCGATCGTGCCGCTGGTCACACCGCCGGCGGTGGTGACGTTCACCGCGCCGGTCGACACCATCGCGATCGGCCGCCACTGGGTCGGCAGGGCCGTGGTCGGGTCGCACCCGGCGGCGTCGATCGCCGCGTCGGGCGAGACCACCGCGACGTCGTCGCTGCCGCAGGCGGCGAGCGGCAGGAGCAGGACCAGCAAGGACAGGCTGCGCATGGGCGGACGATACACGCCGCCGCGGCGCCGGGGGTCGAGACAGATGGTGTTGGCGTCGAGACGCCAGCGGCATGATATTCACGGCCTGATGGCCCTCGAGCGCACGCTGTTCTCGTCCGATCACGGCCTGTTCCGGCAGGCGTTCCGCCAGTTCGTCGACAAGGAGATCCGGCCCCACCAGAAGCGGTGGGCCGAGGCCGGCATCGTCGATCGCGAGGCGTGGCGCAAGGCCGGCGCCCAGGGCTTCCTGTGCCCGTGGCTGCCCGAGGCGCTGGGCGGCCCCGGCGGCGACTTCCTGCACTCGACGATCATCATGGAGGAGCTGGCCTACGCCTACGAGAGCGGCTTCGCGATGGCGCTGCACTCCGACGTCTGCGCGCCCTACCTCGACAGCTTCGCCTCGCCGGCGCAGAAGCAGCGCTGGCTGCCCGGCTGCGCGTCGGGCGAGCTGATCCTGGCGATCGCGATGACCGAGCCCGGCACCGGCAGCGACCTCGCGGCGATCAAGACCACCGCGGTCAAGGACGGCGACGACTACGTCATCAACGGCGCCAAGACCTTCATCTCCAACGGCCAGCTGTGCGACCTGGTGATCGTCGCGTGCAAGACCGACCCCGATCCGGCCAACGCCCACCGGGGCATCTCGCTGATCGTCGTCGAGGCCGGCCGCGCGGGCTTCGTGAAGGGCAAGCGGCTCGAGAAGATGGGCATGGCGGCGCAGGACACCAGCGAGCTGTTCTTCGAGGACTGCCGGGTGCCGCAGGCCAACCGGCTGGGCCCCGAGGGCGCCGGCTTCATGATGCTGATGCAGAAGCTCCAGCAGGAGCGGCTGTGCGTGGCGATCGGCTCGCAGGCCGCGGCCGAGCAGGTGCTGAAGGACACGGTGGCCTACACCAAGGAGCGCACCGCGTTCGGCAAGCCCATCTCGAAGTTCCAGAACACCCAGTTCAAGCTGGTCGAGTGCGCGACCAAGGTGCAGCTCGGCCGGGTGTTCCTCGACGAGCTGGTCCGCCAGCACGTCGCCGGCAAGCAGCTGGTGACCGAGTGCTCGATGGCCAAGTGGTGGGCCTCGGACATGAGCCAGGAGGTGATCGACACCTGCCTGCAGTTCTACGGCGGCTACGGCTACATGCTCGAGTACCCGGTGGCGCGCGCGTTCATGGACGCGCGGGTGCAGCGCATCTACGCCGGCACCAACGAGATCATGAAGGTCATCATCGCCAAGCAGATGGGGCTCTGAGTGCGGAAGCAGGTCTCGCGTCCTGGGGGGAGGCTCGTCGGGGGCATGACCCCGACGAGGGGGGCTGGGCGACCAGCCCCCTGGAACCGAATGCGGGGGGCGGTGGTGCTGGCGCTGGTGATCGCCGGGGCGCTCGGCTGCGCGTCGGCGCGGACCCCGGGCGAGGTCGACGCCGCCGATCCGGTGGACGGCGCCGCTCCGATCGACGCCGCCGCGCTCGACGCCCCCGAGGTCGACGCCGCCGCGCTCGACGCGCCCGCCCTCGACGCCGCGGTGATCGACGCCCGAGTCATCGACGCCGCCGCGCCGATCGACGCCCGGATCATCGACGCCACGCCGATCGACGCGCCGTGCACGCCGACCTGGACCAACCTGCTGGGCAACGGCGGCTTCGAGGCCGGCGTGGTGCCGTGGACCCAGACCTCGACCATCATCCGGACCTCGGCGCAGATGCCGTTCGCGCCCCAGGCCGGCACCTTCGCCGCGCTGCTCGGCGCCACCAACAACGCCAACGACGTGTTGGTGCAGACCGTCACCATCCCGGCCAGCTCGACCGGCCTGCGGCTGCGTGGCTACAACTGCTTCGTCACCGAAGACATCATCATCACCGACGCCGATGTCTTCACGGCCCGGCTCGAGACCCCGGCCGGGGTGGCGGTCGAGACCCTGCTCACCCAGACCAACTCGAACACCGCGCCGATCTGCGCCTGGCTGCCCTTCACCTGGACCGCCACCAGCGGCGGCCACCCCGGCGAGACGTTGGTCCTGCGGTTCCAGGTCACCACCAACTTCGCGCTCCTCAGCCGCTTCGCGCTCGATGGCCTGGCCCTCGAAGCCCAGGTCTGCCCGTAGGCCGCGCGGGCCTGTACAATCCCCGCCATGGCAGAACCCAAGCGCCCGGCCGCCGGGCGCCCGAAGAAGCCCGCGCCGCGCAAGAAGCGCAGCACCAAGGCCGAGCCGCCGCCGCCGATGATCGAGGTGCGGCGCATCCACCGCCGCGACCTCAACCGGGTGTGGGAGTTCCTGAAGATCAGCTTCCACCACGTCAACCTCGAGACCGTCGAGTACCAGCGGCCGCGCACCAAGAAGCGCTTCCTCAAGACCTACGACGAGGAGGGCGTCGACCAGCTGGTGTTCGAGGTCGGCGACGACATCGTCGCCTACGCCGAGTGCGCCCACGACGTGCTCGGCGCCGACAGCTGGATCAACGAGGGCTACTTCGAGCGGCGCAAGATGCGGCCGCTGTTCGTCGAGGAGCTGGCCGTCCACCCCGACTGGAACGGGCGCGGCGTCGGCGGCTTCGTGCTCGAGCAGCTGCACCACCTGGCCAAGGTGCGCGGCCTGTCGCACCTGGTGCTCGAGGTGGCCGAGAACAACGAGCACGCGCTGCAGTGGTACCGCAAGCGCAACTTCCGCAAGCTCGACGCGGCGATCTTCCTGGCCGCGTCGGTCGACACCGAGGACGAGCTGCTGCCGCCCAAGCCGGTGAAGCCGCCGCCGCCCGGGACCGAGAGCGTCGCGCCGACGCCGACGCCCGAGGAGAACGCGTGACCGCCCGGGTCGCGCTGATCGCGGTGCTGGTCGCGGCGTGCGGTGGCGGCAAGGACGCCGCGCCGCCGCCCGCGCCGCCGCCGCCGATGGCCAAGCCGCAGCCGGTGACGATCAAGCTGCGCAACCACCGGGTCGCGCCGATCTGGGTCGCGCTGCCGGCGCCGTGCGCCAGCCTGCCGGCCCGCCTCGAGACCAAGGCCGGGGTGCAGGTGCCGGTGGACGAAGTGACCGTGAGCTGCGCCGACTCGGCGGCCGGTCGCTGCGGTCCGCCGACCGAATGCCCGGGGCCGCGGGCGATCCGGATCGAGGGCGACGGCGAGGTGGTGGTCCGCTGGGACGGCCAGGTCGTGACGCCGCGCAAGCTGGCCAAGGCCACGGGCGGCTGTCCGACCGCGTGCGTCGATCGCGCCGGCCCGCCGCCGGCCACCGACTACTGGCTGCGCGCCGCCGCGTGGAGCACCTGCCTCGGCGACGACTGCGGGTGCGCCGCGGCCAAGCCCGCCGACGGCTGCCCGCAGCCGGCCGGCCTGACCGGGCCGCCCGATCTGAAGGCCGCGACGCCGATCGACATCCCGTCGGCGCTGGCGGTCACGATCATGTTCGAGTAGCGCGTCGGCGCGCCCCGGCCGCTCACGCGGTCAGCGCCACGACGACGTGCTCGACCACCGCGGCCGGCGCGTCGAGGTGCAGCCAGTGGCCGACGCCGGGGATGACGTGGGTCGTGACCGCGGCGGGGGCGTGCTCGAGGCGCGCGAGGTCGGCGGCGCTGACCGTGTCGCCACGCTCGGCGACCACCATCGCGATCGCGCCGGTCGCCGCCTCGATCGCCGGCCAGGCGTCGACCGCGTAGTAGTCGGTGACCAGCGCGCGGATCGCGTCGAGATCGAGGCGCAGCCGCAACCCGCCGTCGGCGGGCTCGAGGTTCATCGCCAGCCAGCCGGCCATCGGCGCCGGGTGCCCGCGCGCGACCATCGCGGCGACGAAGTCCTCGCGCCGAACCCAGGTGCGATCGAGCGCGGCCATCGACGCCCACGCCGCGCGCACGCTGTTGCCGGGGGCGTCCCACGCGCCGGGGCGCGCGCTCGGCGTCGAATCGAGGATCACCCGGATCGGCAGGTCGAGCCCCAGCACGACCTTGCCGCCGAACGAGTGGCCGACCGCGGCCACCACCGGCGGCCCGGCCGCGGCCAGCCCGGCGAACAGCGCCTGCAGATCGGCGACGCACGCGGCCACGGTGTGCGGCGGCGCGCCGGCCGCCGAGCGCCCGTGCAGGCGCAGATCGACCAGCGCCGCGGCCCAGCCCGGCACGCGCGCGATCACCTGGCGCGCGATCGATCGCCAGTTGGTGCCGCTGCCGTAGATGCCGTGGGTGAACGCGATCAGCCGGGTCGCGTCGGCGGGGCCGAGCCGCTCGCAGTACAGCGTCGCGGGCGGCGTCAAAACTGCGCCTCGACGTGCTTGTGCTTGGCGACCAGGTCGATGAGGTAGTTGGCCAGGTCGATGACGTCCTGATCCTTGGTCCGGCGCGACACCTGCACCGAGATCAGATCGTGGGCGCCCTCGTCGTCGGCCTCGCGCAGCCGCATGATCACGGTGCCGTGCTCGGGATCGGGCTTGCCCTTCTTGCGCCCGCCGACGTCGACCAGATCGATCAGCTTCCACAGCGTGCGCCGCTCCTTGGCCGACAGATCGATCGTGCCCAGCTCGTCGGTCTTGGTCTCGTTGACCACCGCGACCCACAGCGAGTTGCCGCGGGTGCGGAAGGTCCACTCGGTGCCGTCGGGCTTGGTGCTCACGAACTCGAACGATCGTCCGTTGACCTCGCCGCGGGGATCGTCGGACACTCGCAGGTCAGGCGCGCTGCACGCCGCCGCCAGCGCCACGGCGATCGCGACCACGATGATGCTCCGCACGCCCCCGAGTTCAGCAGGTCTGGCCCACGCCGTCAAAGCCGCGGCGCTGGTGGGGCTGACCGCGCTCGCCGCCTGCGGGTTCACGCCGTCGGGTGCCGGCGATGGCGACGGCGGGATCGACGCCGCCGACGTCGACGCCGCGCCCAGCGACGGGCGCCCGCCGCTCGACGGCCCGCCCGGCGTCGACGCCCGCACCGACGCCCCGCCCGCCGTCGCGTTCTGCCCGTCAGGCGAGTCGGCGCTGGTGCTGTGCCTGCCGTTCGACGACGGGACCACCACCAACCGGGTGAGCAACGGGCCGCAGCCGTTCCTGTCGACCAACGTGACCCCGGTCGCGGGCCGGGTCGGCCTGGCCGCCGGCCTCGGCGCCACCAGCGCGCTGTGGTTCGAGGAGGCGCCGGCGCTGGACATCGCGTCGCCGTTCACGATCGAGATGTTCGTCTACTACACCCAGGATCCACCGACCACCGGCGCCTCGGGCGACCGCCGGGTCGGCCTCCTCGACAACGACAGCCAGTACTCGCTGTTCCTCGGATGGCACCCGCCGGTCGGCAGCACCACCGACGCGGTCACCCCCTACTGCAACGCCAACAGCACCGCGTGGGGCCCGCCGGCGTCGCGCGACGCCTGGCACCACGTCGCCTGCGTCCACAGCGGCACGACGCTGACGGTCTATGTCGACGGCGTGCCGGGGGTCCCGGTCGGCGCGACCACCGCGGTCGGCACCGGCGGCCAGAACGGCACGACGCTGGGCCAGAACGGCGACGGCGACGTCACGACGCCGTCGGTGCCGCTGATCGGCAGGCTGGACGAGGTGCGCCTGTGGAACGGCGTGGCCCGCTCGGCGCTCGAGATCGCGGCCGCGGCCGCGCGATGACCGCCGCGCTGGTGGCGGCGATCGCCGAGGCCTGCGCCGCCGGCGGCTTCGACCTGTGCGCCACCGCCGCCGCCGCCGACTACAACGTCCGGGTTCCGGACGACGTGCGGCTGCCGGATCTCGGTCGCCCGCGGGCGCTGGTGATCGTCATCGGCAACACCGCCGCGCTGTGGCCGCGGTTCCGCGCGGCGCTGGCCGACCCGGCGCTGGCCGCCGCGCCCGACCCGCTCGATCGCTACGCCGCCGACGTGATCACCGCGGCGGTCGCGCGGGCGGTGGGCCCCGGCGGCCCGGCCACCGCGCTGCGCTTCGCGCCCGAGCCGCCCCCGCGCCGGGTGGCGATGCAGCGGCTGGCCGAGGTGGCCGGCCTGGCGGCGCTCGCGCCCAGCCACCTGGCGATCCACCCGACGTTCGGGCCGTGGTTCGGGCTGCGCGCGGCGATCGTGATCGACGTCGACGGCCCGCCGCCCCGACCGCCGGTGGCGCGCGCGTGTGACTGCGCGCACGGCTGCGCGCCGGCGCTGGCCCGAGCCCTGGCCGCCGGCCCGCCCCGCGACGGCGCCGAGCTGCGCGAGCGCTGGCGGCTGTGGCTCGCGGTGCGCGACGCGTGCCCGGTCGGTCGCACGCACCGTTACGGTGAGGCGCAGCTCACCTATCACTACACCGGCGATCGGTCGTTGCTCGGTTAGGTCGCTTCCGCCGCCGCGCGTTGCCGTTACAATGGGAGGCAATGCGCGCGCTCGCCCTCAGCTGTCTCGCGGTCGCCGGGTGCGCGTTCACCCCCAACGGGCTGAGCAGCGACGGCGACGCCGCCACCGACAGCGCCGAGGTCGACGGCCCCGGCGGCCCCGACGGCGCGGGCGATCCCGACGGCGCGACCGCGGTGGACGCCGCCGACGTGGACGCGCCGGCGACGATCGACGCCGCGACCGCGATCGACGCGCCGGCCATCGACGCCGCCGACGTGGACGCGCCGGCCATCGACGCCGCCCCGCCGATCGACGCCGCCCCGCCGATCGACGCCGCCCCGCCGATCGACGCCGCCCCCGATCCGTTCTGCACCAGCGGCGGGCTGCAGGCTTGCTTCCGCATGGATCAGGGCAGCGGCGCGCCGGTCGACGGCCACAGCCCGCCGATCTCGATCGCCCGCGCCGACGCCGCGAACTACGTCGCGAGCTGCCCCAACCACGGCACCGCGCTCGATCTGTCGGCCGGCGTCTTCGTCCGCACCGGCGCGCCGGCCGCCGCGCTCACCGCGATGTCGGTCGAGGCCTGGGTCAAGCTCGCGCACGCCGCGCAGATCGGCGACGGCCGACGCTTCTGGTTCGACGCCGACAACGCCTGGGGCCTGTCGTACGCCCGCGACCTCGGCGGCAATACGCAGGTGCAGTGCCTGGTGGTGCTCGGCGTCGCCAGCTTCCCGACGGTGACCGCCACGCTCGCCAACCCGACCGCGTGGAACCACGTCGCCTGCACGTTCGATGGCGACCGCCTGCGGCTGTTCATCAACGGCGTGCGGTCCGAGAACAACGTGTCGGGCTCGGGCAACCAGATCCAGAACGCCAGCGCCGGCGTCCAGATCGGCCGCGACGGCGTCGACGGTGGCGGCGCCACCGAGGGCCAGATCGACGACGTGCGCATCTGGAACCGCCGGATCCCCGACGCCGAGATCGCCGCGATCGCCAACGCCGGCTGTCAGTAGCGCCGGCGGTTGTCGACGGCCGCGGCGCCGGCTACTGTATATCCGTGCAGTCTCCGGACGCCCTGGCCGGCTTCCACCCGCTGGTCGCGGGCTGGTTCCGCGAGCGCCTCGGCGAGCCCACCGCCCCGCAGCGCGGCGGCTGGCCGGCGATCGCCGCCGGCCAGGACACCCTGATCGCCGCGCCGACCGGCTCGGGCAAGACGCTGGCCGCGTTCCTGGCCTGCCTCGACGCGCTGGTACGCGACGGCCTGCGCGCGCCGCTGCCCGATCGCGTCCACATCCTGTACGTGTCGCCGCTCAAGGCGCTGTCCAACGACGTGCACCGCAACCTCAGCGTGCCGCTGGCGGAGATCGCGGCGCGGGCGGCGGCGGCCGGCGTCGCGCTGCCGCACATCGAGGTCGGCGTGCGCACCGGCGACACCCCGATGGCCGAGCGCGCGCGCATGGCCAAGCGGCCGCCGCACATCCTGGTGACCACGCCGGAGTCGGTCTACATCATGCTCACCACCGAGCGCGGGCGCGCCGCGTTGAGCCAGGTGGGCACGGTGATCGTCGACGAGATCCACGCGATCGCCGGCGACAAGCGCGGCGCCCACCTGGCGCTGTCGCTGGAGCGGCTCGATCGGCTGGTGCACCACGCCACCGGGCGCCTGCCGGTGCGGGTCGGGCTGTCGGCGACGCAGCGGCCGATCGAGCGGGTCGCGGCCTTGCTCGGCGGGCGCCGGCCGCTGCCGACGATCATCGACGGCGGCCACCGCCGCGACATCGACCTGGCGATCGAGATCACCGACGACGAGCTCGGCGCGGTGGCGTCGCTCGAGCAGATGGGCCGGGTCTACGACCGCATCGCCGAGCTGGTCGGCCACCACCGCACGACGCTGGTGTTCGTCAACACCCGCCGGCTGGTCGAGCGGGTGGCCCACGCGCTCGAGCAGCGGCTCGGCGAGACCGAGGTGGTCGCGCACCACGGCTCGATGTCGCGCGAG
Organism: Myxococcales bacterium; assembly: GCA_016707895.1. GTDB lineage: Bacteria > Myxococcota_A > Polyangia > Haliangiales > Haliangiaceae > UBA2376. The sequence goes on from JADJGV010000001.1 coordinate 800,609, forward strand.
CGGCGGTTCATGGCCGAGGCGCGGCTCAAGGCCGGCGACGTCAAGTGCGCGGTGGCCACCGCCTCGCTCGAGCTCGGCATCGACGTCGGCGCCGTCGAGTTGGTGGTGCAGATCGGCTCGCCGCGGTCGCTGGCGACGCTGCTGCAGCGGGTGGGCCGCTCGGGCCACTCGCTGGGCGCCACGCCCAAGGGCCGGCTGTTCGCGATGACCCGCGACCAGCTGGTCGAGTGCGGCGCGCTGATCCGCGGCGTGCGGCGCGGCAACCTCGACGAGCTGACCGTGCGCGACGCGCCGGTCGACATCCTGTGCCAGCAGATGGTAGCGGCGTGCGCGGCCGAGGAGCTGAGCGAGGACGAGCTGTTCGCGCTGGTCACCGGCGCGGCGCCGTACGCCGCGCTGACCCGGGCGAAGTTCGACGAGCTCCTGACGATGCTGTCGGACGGCATGTCGGATCGGCGCCGGGTCGGCCAGCTGCTGCACCGCGATCGGGTCGGCGGCCGGCTCAAGGCCCGGCGCGGCGCGCGGCTCCTGGCCATCACCTCGGGCGGCGCGATCCCCGACAACGCCAACTACGCGGTGGTCGAGCACCCCAGCGGCACCCGGGTCGGCGACGTCGACGAGGACTTCGCGATCGACTCGTCGGCCGGCGACATCTTCCTGCTCGGCAACACCGCGTGGCGGATCCACCGCGTCGAGAACGGCCGGGTGTTCGTCGAGGACGCCCACGGCCAGCCGCCGACGATCCCGTTCTGGTTCGGCGAGGCGCCGGCCCGCACCCGCGAGCTGTCGGACGAGGTCAGCGACCTGCGCGCCGAGCTCGATCGCCGGCTGGGCGCCGGCGAGGCGTGGGGCGCGATCGCCGCGTGGCTGGTGGCCGAGACGTCGATGAGCCGCGGCGCCGCCGAGCAGCTGGTGGCGTACCTGGCGGCGGGCCGCGCCGCGCTGGGCGCGCTGCCGCGCAAGGACCTGCTGATCGCCGAGCGGTTCTTCGACGAGGGCGGCGGCATGCAGCTGGTGATCCACGCGCCGTTGGGCGGCCGGCTCAACCGGGCCTGGGGCCTGGCGCTGCGCAAGCGGTTCTGCCGCGGCTTCAACTTCGAGCTGCAGGCGGCGGCCACCGACGACGGCATCGTCATCTCGCTGGGCCAGCCGCACAGCTTCCCGCTGGCGACGGTGTTCGGCTACGTGCCGTCGACGATCGCCCAGGACGTGCTGGTGCAGGCGCTGCTCGACCAGCCGATGTTCGAGGTGCGCTGGCGGTGGAACGTGACCCGCGCGCTGACCGTGGCGCGGCGCCTGGGCGGCAAGAAGGTCGCGCCCAACCTGGTGCGCATGCGCGCGGCCGATCTGCTGAGCGTGGTGTTCCCCCAGGCCCAGGCCTGCCTCGAGACGATCGTCGGCGATCGCGAGATCCCCGACCACCCGCTGGTCCAGGACACGATCCGCGACTGCCTGACCGAGGCGCTCGACGGCGCCGGCCTGACCGCGCTGTGCGCCGCGATCGAGCGCGGCGAGATCACCGTGCTGGCCAAGGACTCGGTCGAGCCGTCGCCGCTGTGCCACGAGCTGATCAACGCCAACCCGTACGCGTTCCTCGACGACGCGCCGCTCGAGGAGCGCCGCACCCGCGCGGTCAACCTGCGCCGCGGCCTGTCGCCCGAGCTCGCCGCGACCACCGGCGCGCTGGCGCCCGAGGCGATCGCCGCCGCCGAGGACGAGGTCGCGCCGGTCGTCCGGGATCCGGACGAGCTGCACGACGCGCTGCAGACGCTGTGGCTGGTGCCGGCGGCGCGGATGACGACGCTGGGCGAGCCGGCCTGGCTCGACGCGCTGGTCGCGGCCGGGCGCGCGACGCGGCTGGCCTGGCCGGCCGACGGCGCCCGCCCCGCGGGCCTGGCCTGGGTCGCCACCGAGCGGCTGGCCGCCGTGCGCGCGATGGTGCCCGACGCGGTGGCCACGCCCGACCTGCCGACGCCGAGCTGGGCGGCGGCGCACGAGCCCGACGTCGCGTTGCGCCGGATCGTCGCCGCGCACCTCGACGCGAGCGGGCCACGCACCGCCGCGGCGCTGGCGGCAATGCTGGGCCTGGCCGCCGCGCCGGTGCTCGAGGCGCTGCTCGGCCTCGAGGCCGATGGCGACGTGCTGCGCGGCAACTTCAGCGGGCGCGGCGTCGGCCCGCCGCCGATGACCGTGCCCGCCGCGATCGCCGCGGCCGACGACGAGCTGGCGACCGTCGAGTGGTGCAACCGGCGGATCCTGGCGCGCATCCACCGCCTGACGCTGGCCCGGCTGCGCCGCGAGATCGAGCCGGTCGACGCCAGCGCGCTGATGCGGTTCCTGCTGCGCTGGCAACGGGTGGCCAAGGGCACGCAGGTGATCGGCGCCGACGGCCTGAGCCGCGTGCTCGATCAGCTGAGCGGCTTCGAGACCGCCGCCGGCGCGTGGGAGCGCGAGGTGCTGCCGGCGCGGCTGAACGGCTACGACGCGACGTGGCTCGATCAGCTGTGCCTGGGCGGGGCGATCGCGTGGTGCCGGCTGTCGGCGCGCAAGTCCGAGGGCGACGCGAGCGGCGGCCGGGTCGCGCCGTCGCGGGCCGCGCCGCTGGCGCTGTTCCGCCGCGCCGACGGGGCGTGGTTGCGCGCCCCGCTGGCGACCGACGCCGACGCCGCGCCAGCGCTGAGCGCCGAGGCGACCGCGGTGGCGGCGCGGCTGCGCGAGGGCGGCGCCGCGTTCCTGCCCGATCTGGTCGCGGCGGTGGGGCTGGCCCCCGACGCCGTCGAGGACGCGCTGTGGGAGCTGGTCGCCGCCGGGCTGGCCGCCGCCGACGGCTTCGCGTCGATGCGGGTGCTGATCGAGCGCAAGCGCGGTGAGCCGCTGCGGACGCGGTTCGATCAGCCGGCCCGCGGCACCGTCGAGGCGTCCCACGCGTGGCGCGAGGCGGTGCGGCGCACCCGCGAGAAGGAGCGGGCACGGCCGGCGGTGGCGATGCGCAGCCTGCCGACCGCCGCCGGGCGCTGGTCGCTGGTCGGCGCGCCGCGCGCCGAGGCGCTGGATCCCGACGCGTCCGCTCGGCAGCTCCTGGCCCGCTATGGCGTGGTGTTCCGCGATCTGCTGGTGCGCGAGCCGGCGCTGCCGCCGTGGCGCGACCTGGCGATGGCGCTGCGCCGGCTCGAGGCCCGCGGCGAGATCCGCGGCGGGCGCTTCGTCACCGGCTTCGTCGGCGAGCAGTTCGCGCTGCCCGAAGCGCTCGACGAGCTGCGCGCGGTGCGCACGCCGCCGATCGGCCGCGAGCTGGTCAAGGTCGCGGCCACCGACCCGCTCAACCTGGTCGGCATCGTCACGCCGGGGCCGCGGGTGCCGGCGGTGATCGGCAACGCGGTCCTGTGGTGCGACGGCGTGCCGCTGGCCTCGCTCGAGGCCGGCGCGGTGGTGGTGCGGATGACGCTGCCCGCCGGCGCGCGCGTCGACGACGACCTGACGTATCATGAGGCGCCGCGACGCTCGGTGCCCGCGGCGCAACCGTCCTTGCCGCTGTGATCTCCACGCTCCGCTCCTGGTTCCGCCCGGCCTGGCCGCACGCGTTCATCGCCGGGGTCGTCGCGCTGCAGCTGCTGTTGCCGCTGCACTACTACCTGGTGCGCCACGACGAGCACGACGAGCGGTTCGCGTGGCGGATGTTCTCGTCGACCCGCTCGCTGACCTGCGACGTCGAGCTGCGCGTCGACGATCGACCGATCGAGCTGGGCCGCGAGTTCCACGACGCGTGGATCGCGATCGCCCGCCGCGGCCGCCGCGCGGTGATCGAGGCGATGGCGGCGCGGCTGTGCAAGCAGCACCCGGGATCGACGGTGACCGCGTTCCTGACCTGCAAGCCGGTGCGCGGCGAGCCGTACTCGGTCGGCGGCTTCGACCTGTGCACGATCCCGCGGTTGTAGATGGCCAAGCGCACCCGCTCCCAGCAAAGGCGCCCCGGCCCCGGACCGGCGGTGCCCGCGGCGTCGCCCGCCGCGACCGCGTCGACGGCCCCCGCGCCGGCCGCCGCGCGCCCGCCGGTGCGCGCGGCGGCGTTGCCGACCGCGACCCGCGGCCGGTTCTGGCTCGACTTCGAGCTGTCGTGGGCCAGCTGGGCGCTGTTCCGGCTGTGCTTCTTCGGCCTGCACGCGATCGACGCGGTGCTGCAGCTGGCCCACGCGCCGCGCTACGGCGCCGGCGGCTTCAACGTGCCGCAGCTGCCGCTGCCGCTCCTGCCCGCGCCCGACCGCACCGGCATGAGCTTCGTCTACGGCTTGCTCGCGATCGCGTTCGCGCTGTGCGCGGTCGGCGTCGCGGTGCGGGTGCTCTTGCCGCTGGCGGCCGCGCTCTACGCCTACGCGTACTTCGTCAGCCAGCTCGACTCGTACCAGCACCACTACCTGATGTGCCTGGTGCTGTTCCTCTTGTGCTTCGTGCCGACCGCGCCGACCAGCGTCGGCGCCGACGGGCGGCGCTGGCTGCGGTCGTGGGCGCTGCGGCTCGTGCTCGTGCAGCTGGCGATCGTCTACCTGTGGGCCGCGGTGGCCAAGGTCGATCCCGCGTGGCTCGACGGGAAGCTCCTGGCCAGCCAGGTCCAACCCGGCCGGATGCGGTCGCTGATCGACGGGCTCGGGTTCGGCGCCGTCGCGGTGCTGGTGCTGGCCACCGAGGTCGCGCTGGCGGCGACGATCTGGCACCGCCGGCTGTGGTTCGTCGCGGCGCCGCTGGGCGTCGGCCTGCACCTCGGCATCGAGCTGATCGATCTCGATATCGGGCTGTTCTCCTATTACATGATCGCCAGCTACCTGCTGGTGGTGCCGGGCGCGCCCGCCGAGGCGGCGCTGCGGTTCGGGCGCCGGCTGGTCGCGCCGCTGGCGCGCGTGCCCGCGGGCACGGCGCTGGCGGTCACCGCCGCGGCGCTGATCGCCGGTGTGATCCACGTGCTGCGCCACCCGCTGCCGCTGGCGCGCGCCGCGCTGGTCGGGCTGGCGCTCGTGGCTGGCGCGGCGCTCGCGGCGCGGCGCGGCGGCGCGCGGGCGATCGCGGGGCGGCTCGGCGCCGGCGCGCTGGCGTTCGCGTCGATGGCGGCGGTGCTGGCGACCACCGACGTCGCCGCCGATCACTTCCGCACCTGGGGCGGCGCGTCGCGGCGCATGGGCCTGCCCAGCGAGCGCGCCGCGTACCAGGGCCTGCTCGCGGTCGACCCGCGGTCCGAGTACGCGCACTTCTACCTCGGCCAGCTCGACGTCAAGGCCGGCGCGCTCGACGCCGCGCGCGCGCACTTCGCCGACGGCCAGCGGGTCGCGCCGACGCGGGTGCGCTGTTACCTGGCCGGCGCCAACCTCGAGGCCGGGGGCGGCGATCGCGCCGCGGCGATGGCCACGCTCGAGCGCGGCCTGGCCGCGGTGCCCGGCGATCCCGAGCTGCTCCAGCGGCTGGCCGCGCTGCGAGGCGCCGGTGGCTAGCGCCAGCAAGCGCGAGAAGGCCGCGCGGATCGCGGCGATCCTCGACGAGCGGTTCCCGCAGCCGGGCATCCCGCTCGATCACGGCGATCCGTTCCAGCTCCTGTGCGCGGTGCTCTTGTCGGCGCAGACCACCGACGCGCGGGTCAACCTGGTGACGCCGGCGCTGTTCGCCGACGCGCCGACGCCGGCGGCGCTGGCGGCGCTGCCCGAGGCGACGATCCTGCGCCACATCCGCACCTGCGGGCTGGCGCCGACCAAGGCCAAGAACCTGCGCGCGCTGGGCGCCGCGCTGATGCGCGATCACGGCGGCGCGGTGCCGCAGGACTTCGCGGCGCTCGAGGCGCTGCCCGGCGTCGGCCACAAGACGGCGAGCGTGGTCATGGCCCAGGCGTTCGGCGTGCCGGCGTTCCCGGTCGACACCCACATCCACCGGCTGGCCGCGCGCTGGGGCCTGTCGAGCGGCAAGGACGTCGTCACCACCGAGCGCGACCTGAAGGCGCTGTTCCCCGAGGATCGCTGGAACGCGGCCCACCTGCAGATCATCTACTTCGGCCGGCAGCACTGCCCGGCGCGCGGCCACGTCATCGCCGCCTGCCCGATCTGCGCGTGGGCCATGGCCAAGGCCACCGCCGCCGCCGAGCGGCGCCGCGGGGCGAGCAAGTAGTGACCAGTCGTGGCAAGGTCGGCCCCATGGCCGAGGACGACAAGCTGGCGCGCATCGTCGAAGCGCGCCTGAAGCTGCGCGAGCGGTTCCAGCGCGACATGCAGGCGACGCCGTCGCTGGCCGACGACGCGCCGATGGGCAGCGGGCCGACCAACCGCCACGGCATGCCGCAGCTGCCGCCCGATCAGTACGAGACCAAGAAGTGGCCGGTGCTCGACCTCGGCATCAAGCCCGAGGTGCCGCGCGCGACGTGGAAGCTGACGGTCGACGGCGCGGTCGCGGCGCCGCGCACGCTGGCGTGGGCTGACCTCGAGGCGTTCGAGCAGGTCGAGGACGTCAGCGACTTCCACTGCGTGACCAAGTGGTCGCGCATGAACATGCGCTGGCGCGGGGTGCGGCTGGCCGACGTGCTGGCCGCCGCCGAGCCGCGGCCGACCGCGCGGTTCGTCATGTGCCACGCCTACGACGGCTACACCACCAACCTGCCGCTGGCCGAGGCGCTCAAGCCCGACGTGCTGTTGGTCCACACCTTCGACGGCGCGCCGCTCGAGGTCGAGCACGGCGGGCCGTGCCGCGTGATCACGCCGCAGCTGTACGCGTGGAAGGGCGCGAAGTGGGTGTCGCGGCTCGAGGTCCTCGAGGACGATCGGCCGGGGTTCTGGGAGGAGCGCGGCTACTCGAACACCGCGTACCCGTGGCGGAACGATCGCTACTCGTGACCGCGCGAGCTGCGCTGGCGGTGGCCGCGCTCGCCACGGCGGCGTGCCAGGTGCAGGGCGGTCCGCCGCTGCAGGTGCTGACCGAGACCGCGCGGCCGCGGTGGCGCGACGACCTGCCGGCGACCTCGGCGATCTTCGATGGCGCGACCGTGCGGCTGCGCGGCGCGCGCGGCGAGGTGCTCGGCGTCGAGGTGCTGCGGCCGCCGGCCGATGCGGTCGACGTGGCGCTGACCGTCGCCGACGCCGACGTGCGCGGGTTCGCGGTCGACCACGCGGTCGTGGCGTCGCCGTCGACGGCGATGTACGGGACCAGCCGCGGCGCCGGCCGCTACCCCGATCGGCTGACGCCGGTCGCCGGCCCCGTCGCGACGCCGCGGATGGCGTACTTCGACGTCGCGATCCCGATCGACGCCACCGCGGGCCTGCACCGCGGCGAGCTGGTGGTCGGCGACCAGCGGTTCGCGGTCGAGCTGACCGTCGAGCCGATCGCGCTGCCGGCGGTCGACGACCGGCCGTGGGTCTGGGCCTACTACAACCCGAACGAGATCGCGCGCGTCGTCGGCAGCAACCACGCCGACGCGACGCTCGCCGCCGAGCGCGACTACGCGGCGCTGCTGCGCGGCTACGGCGTGATCGCGTCGCCCGAGCTCACCGCCGACAGCTGGGACGCGCGGCGCCCGCTGATCGCCGGCCTGCGCTACGTGCCGGTGCTCTTGCCGCGCGACGCGACCGGCGTCGACGCCGAGGTGCGCGGGTGGATCGCCCGCACCGCCGGCACCGGCGTGGTGCCGTTCGCGATCCCGATCGACGAGCCGCGCACCGCCGAGGCCCAGGCCCGCGTGCGCGAGGTCAGCGGCTGGGTGCGCGCCGCCGGCGGCGGTCCGGGGCGCTTCCTCTACGCCGTGACCCACGGCCCGACGCCCGCGCTCGGCGACGCGATCGACGTCTACATCGCCTCCGACGCGGTCCGCGGCGGCACGCTGCCGCCCGAGCGCGCGTGGACGTACAACGGCGCGCCGGGCTGGGCCGGCGCGATGGTCGTCGACGCCGACGACGCCGGCACGCTGCGCTCGTGGGGCTGGCTCGGCTTCGCCCACGACATCCCGATCTGGTACGTGTGGGACGCCTTCTACTGGCGCGACCGCCACAACCGCGGCCGCGACCTCGCCCCCGCCCACGACCTCGTCGCCGACCCGCGCACCTTCGACGACGGCGAGGACCACGGCGCCCTCGACGGCGTCCTCGCCTACCCCGGCCCCATGCCCTCGCTCCGCCTCGCCCAGCTCCGCCGCGGCCTGACCGATCGCCTCGTCCTCGAGGCCGCCGTCGCCAGCGCCGGCCGCCCCGCCGTCGTGGCGCTGGTCCGCACCATCATCCCCGCCGCCGGCCCGCCCCGCTGGCCCACCTCCGACGCCGCCTGGGAAGCGCTCCGGGGCCGCGTCTTCGCGCTCATCGCGCCGCGGTAGGCGCGCGGGTCACGGCGGCGCGCCGATCACGGAAAGTAGTCGCGGGCGGCCGCCCTGACGACGGGGATCGTGCCGGCGTCGGCCTGGTAGAAGATGTAGAAGCCGACGCCGGGCATCTTCTTGCTGTGGAGGCCGGCGCGGATCCCGGCCAGCTGGTCGCGGAGCAGCGTGCGCCCAGCGGCGCACAGCGGCGTCCCGTGCTCGACAAAGTCACCCACGCGATACCCGCACGGGTAGCGAAGGTAGTTCCAGCCGATGCCCAGGCCGAAGATCGTCTTGGGCGCGAGCGTGGGCCGACGCACCCCGACGTTTCTGGCGAGCGCGTCGAAGGTCGCGCCGGTGACGTTCGTCAACGCCCGCACGTAGACCTCGACGACGTACAGGTCGGCCCAGGTGTCGATGGCGGCGAGCGCCGACCGGAACGTGTACCCGCTCGGGTTGAATGGACCGATCGTGGTTCCGGACGCCGCGGCCGCGGCGGTCGAGTAGACGATCACCCGCCGGTTGCCGATGCGCGCGCGGAGCTTGCGCAGGGACTGGACGAACAACCGCGACGAGACCGTACCGTCGCGATCCTCGCCGTTGACCTCGTCGATCATGATCGCGTCGAACCCACCCGGCAGCGCGCCGCCGAGCTCCTCGAGGAATGGCCGCGCCCACTTCTCGGCGAGGTAGTCGCTCTTCGCGTTGATGTAGTCCAGGTGCGTGGGCGACGGGTTCACCCCGTCGTAGGGCTCGGCGAGGATCGGGTCCTCGAGCCCCGACGCGAGCTTGCGGTGGGGGAAGTAGTCCGTGCAGTGGAACGCGAAGACCTTGCCCTCGGCGCGCAGGCGCTTGACGAAGGCGGCGTCGGCGGTGTCACCGCCGATGACGTTCATCGTGTCGAGCACGCCCTCCATCGAGGTGGCGGCGTCGGCGCCCGTCGGCCAGTGCTCGCCGGGGTAGCGCCAGCCCGGCTTGGTGCGGAAGTCGCCGTAGCCATCCATCAACCGGATCGGCGTGGGGAACGCGACCAGCGGCCGACTCGCGACGACCGCGCCGGCGGGCGGCTTGGCGAGCTTCGCGCACGGGTCCTTGTCGAGCGCGGGGTCGAACAGCGCGCTCGCGTCGGTGCCGGTCGCGTCGTTGCCCGGGTCGACCAGATCGTCATCGGACGGCTCGGCGGAATCGACGCAGGCCGCGACGAGGGCAGCCGCGACGGCGAGCCAGGTGGCGTGGCGGAGGAACGATGAGGGGGAACGCATGCGGAACTCCTGTCGTGGGGGGTGTGAGGCGTGCCATTTCGAGGCTGTCGGTGCGTAGCGCGCGCGACGGCGTCGCGTAGCGCGCGCGCGACGGCGCCAGCTCGGTTCGTGTCGACGCACGGCCGAGCGGCGCAGGTGCGTCACCGGGCGACGATGTTCCCGACGTTGCCCGTCGCGAGGCACGTCGTCCCTGCCGCGAGCGGCGAGTACGAGAAGACCGTGTCGCCCTGGCGGCAGTTGGCCTGGAGGATCGCCGCGTCGCTCCACGTCGGGACCGCCGAGTTGCCCGGGAGTTGCTCGAGGCGATTCCGGACGACCGTCGCGGACGTCGCTTGGCTCAGGCCGATCAAGGGCGCGTAGAGGCTCCCCACGATGACCGGCGCGTTGGTCGAGAACCAGAACGAGTTTCGCTCGACAGTGTAGGCCATGCCGGCGCCAGACTCCGCGCTGCTCCCGATCAGGCGGCTCACGTGGCTGAGTTGCTTGCGCGAGTTGAAGGAGTTGAGCGCCACCCGCGCCGTGCCCTGCGAATACGCTTCGGTGCCGATGACCACGGGCTGGTACGACAACTCGCTGGCCGTGCCGTTCTTGGCCGGCTCGGTCCCGGTGGAGTCTTCGATGACGTTGCTGACGACGGCAAGATTCGGCGTCGTGACGACCAGCCCCGGCTTCGTCGTCGCGTCGTCGCGGAACTTGGGATAGAGCCAGATGCCTGCGATGTCGTAGTGGATGTCAGCCGGCACGACCTGGTGCGTCCCTTGAGTGACCGACGGCCGCACGCGCGTGATGTAGTTGCGCGAGACCACGATCGACCCACCAAACATGCCCTCGTAGCCCCCGATGTAGATGCCGGCCAGGCCGGCGGCGACCGACTTGTTGTAGCGGACGATCGTCTGCTTGCCCGGGTCGGTGAGCGCCGAGTGCATGTCGATCCCCTTGCGGATGGTGAAGTCGGCCAGGTTGCACGACACAGTGGTGTTGCGTGGTGGCTCGACGATGTGGTTCGCGACGCCGTAGCCGGTCGTCCCGTCGCCCTTCTTGCCGTTGTTGTGAAGGCGATTGCTCTCGACGAGCGCATCGGTGGCGTAGCCCAACGTCATGCCGGCCTGCCGGTTCTGCTGCAGCAAACTGAAGCCGACGTACGGACGGGTCGATCCATAGGCCCCTGGCGTCGGCGCCGCCCCGGAAACGTAGACCCCGGCGCGCGTGAAGCCGCGGACCTCGACGTTGTAGACCCTGAGGTTGACGACGTTCCGCGCGTAGATGCCGCTGCTGAACCCGATGTCCGTCATCCCCGCCGCCGGCGTCGCGCAGGTGTAGCCGACCGAATACTCCATCCGGATGTTGGCGACGGTGACATCGCTCCCCCCGCTGATGTGCAGCGCCCCGACGTGCGAATTCTCGATGGCCCCCCCGTTGTGATCGTACGTGTCGACGATGGTGGTCTGCCCAGCGACGCCGACCACCTTGACCTTGGTCTTGCCAACGACCTGGATGCCGTAGCTGGTCGCCGTCGGCGCAACGCTGCCGGACAGGCCGCTGTTGACGTAGTAGCGACCGGCCGGGAGGAACAGCGTCCCGCCGCTCGCGGGGAGGCTGTTGACGGCCGCGTTGATCGCCGCGGTGTCGTCGAACTCGTCGTTACCGAGCGCACCGAACGCCGCGACGCTGGTGCACGCCGTTGGGGATGCCACACAGTTGGGGATGCTCGAGGGATCGACCCCCGCGGTCGTGTCGGTCGGCTGCGTCGGGACGCTGGGGCACGTCACCGCCGGCACGCCCGGGTGGTTGATGCTCGCGTCAGCCGCGATCGCCGGGATCGTCACTGGCATGCCCGGCCCGGTGCCTTCGAGCAAGGTGCCGGCCCCGGCGTTCGAGATCGGCGCGGTGCGTGATGTCAGCGGCGGTTGGCTGGCACACACGCAGTTGGCCTGCGACGCCGTGGTGCACACCGGGGGACTCGCCGTCCGCGGCGTGCGGATGGTCGAGACGACGGCGCTTTCGGCGGTGCCGAGGTCAGGAGTCGTGGGCGCCGCGGGATCGTCCGGCAACTCGGCGGGCTCGACGCAGCCAGCGGCCAGCGCGCTCATGGAGAGGAGGGAGATGATCGCCTTGCGCGATCGGGGCGTTCGCATATGGGTACTCCTACAAGGGGGGCAGATCGGCGCAGTCCCAAACCAGGCGCACCGTGCGGCTGGCCGGGGTGCCCGTGACACGCAGTTCAGGAACAGGGGCGGTCGCTGGCGGGACCTGTGGCTCGCCCCGCGGCCGACGGGTGACTGACCGGCGACGGCGACTGACCACCAGCGCCAGCGCGAGCGGCCACGGCGCCCCGGGGATCGAGGCAATGGGCGGCGGTCAGGACGACGTCGGTTTCGATCAGCGTGCCGGTGCAGAGGACCGCGCCCAGCAACACCCCGGTGGCGGGATATGCGCCCGGCACCGTCGGCATGCCACCGATCACTGGCGCGGCCGCGCTGCCACGATCCTCGCGCGCGTCGGTGCAGCCCGACGCGGCGGCGAGGAGGGCCAGGTCGGCGAGGCGCTTCATGGCTCGGACGCCTCGGCATGCACCGGCGCAGCCGCCACGCGGTCACGGCGCGCACGGCGACTCGCCATCAGCGCGCCGATCGCGACGACCATCCAAGGCGCGCGCGGCGCCGCCGGCGTCGCCGCGCAGCCGGCGGCGTGACCTGCCGGGGGGCTAGGGCAGCTGTTGGTGTCGGCGCAGGTGCAGTCGGGATCCGGCGTCGCGCACACCAGCTCGCAGGCACCGTCGGCGACGCAGCCGGCGGCTGGCCCAGGGCCGGGTTCGGCGGGGTGAGCCGCCACGAACGCCGCGATCATCGGCAGGTGGCGATCGACCCGTTCATCGATGGCGTTCGCCGCACAATCCGACCGCGAGTGGATGCCCACGATGGCTTCGACGCCGTCGCGGACCATGAGCGCAGGGCCGCCGGAGTCGCCTCGGCAGGTGACCGCGAGGTCGACGGCGAGATGGATCGACGTTCCCGTGACGGCGCCAAGCCGCGCGTCCCCGGTGTGCTTCGCGCCTGCGACCGTCGCGTCCGGCGTGGTCGTCCCGTAGCCGACGACCCGCACCGGCGCGTCGGCGTCGACGTCGCTGAGCGGCGTCGTGGGCAACGGCACGGCGGGGACCGGCGCGCCGTCACGGAGAGCGAGCAGGCCGACGTCGTCGCTCTCCCGTCGGCGGTCCACGCCGCGTGCGCCGTCGCCGCGACCACCGCGGCGAAGCCCGACGAGTCCTCGCCGACGCGGGGGCCGAAGTAGACCTCGAGCTTCGCGGGGTCGGCCTCGAACGGGAGGTTGGGAGGAACACAGTGAGCGGCCGTGAGCACGACCCGAGCGCTGATGAGCGTGCCCGAGCAGAAGTGCCGGCCGTTCCAGGTCAGGGCGACGACGCCCGGATCGGCGAGGTCGACCTGCCCGTTCACGATCGTGTCTTCCGCGACGCCAAGCCCCGGGTCGGCGCACGCGGCCAGCGCGATGCAGCAGCCCACCAGACGCACGACGGGCCACGGCGCACCAGGCGCGCGCGTGGTCGCCGCGCAAACGACGGCGTGACCAGGCGAACGGCCGGAGCTGGGCTGACTGGGTTGGCTGGACTGGATCATGGGATCAGATTAGAGAACGATGGTCTTTTATTAAGAGAACGACGTTCTTTAGTCAACTGAAAATTGCACGGCCTCGTTCATGGATCTCTACAATGAATTGTAATTAAAGCGATATCTGATCGTAAACAAAGGAACAGCGTTCTCTTAAATGGCTCTTCCACCGGGCTCAACAGCGGTCCGCGAGGCAAAGGTCGCCACCCGGCCAGCGACCGGGTCGGCAGGGTCACGGCGTGACCCTCGCGCCGGCCCAGTCGGCGTAGTCGTTGAAGCCGCCGTCGGCCGTCGGTTCGACGATCAGCCTCAGCGTCTGCGCGCCGGTGATGTCGACCGCCACCGCCACCTTGGCGCTCGCGCCGGTCAGGTCGCGCTGCGGTACCGCTCGACCCCGTCGACCACCACCACGAACACCGCGCTGCCGGTCAGCCCGACCTCGTCATCGATCCCGACGTCGCTCGTGAACGTCCGGTACGCCCCACCCAGCGGCACCGTCACCTCCGCCCGCGCCGTGACGCCGAGCCCCTTCGCGTACGTCGCGCCGTTGATCGTCAGCACCCGCCCGTCGCCCGCCAGCTGCCCGCCGTTGCTGCGGTCCTTCTCCACCGGGCCCCACGCGTTGGCCACCGGCACCCACGCCAGGTCGCTCACGTAGCGTGGACCGGGCGGCGGCGTGGCGTTGGCGGTCACCATCGCGCCGGCCCAGTCGGCGTAGTCGTTGAAGCCGCCGTCGGCCGTCGGCTCGACGATCAGCCCTCAGCGTCTGCGCGCCGGTGATGTCGACCGCCACCGCCACCTTGGCGCTCGCGCCGGTCAGGGTCGCGCTGCGGTACCGCTCGACCCCGTCGACCACCACCACGAACACCGCGCTGCCGGTCAGCCCGACCTCGTCATCGATCCCGACGTCGCTCGTGAACGTCCGGTACGCCCCACCCAGCGGCACCGTCACCTCCGCCCGCGCCGTGACGCCGAGCCCCTTCGCGTACGTCGCGCCGTTGATCGTCAGCACCCGCCCGTCGCCCGCCAGCTGCCCGCCGTTGCTGCGGTCCTTCTCCACCGGGCCCCACGCGTTGGCCACCGGCACCCACGCCAGGTCGCTCACGTACCGCGACGCGCCGATCGCCGCGAAGTTCGCCGTGATGGTCTTGCTCGCGGTCATCGTGACCGTGAGGGGGTTGGTGGTGCCGGTCGCGTCGCCCGACCAGCCGATGAACTGGTAGCCCGCGCTCGGCGCCGCGGTCAGGGTGACAGCGGCGCCGGCCGCGTAGGCCGGCTGGTTCGGGCTGCGCGCCACCGCGCCGTTCACCGCCGTGACGTTCAGCGAGTACGTCGTCGCCGCCTTGGTCAGCGTCAGCGCGTCGATCACCGCGCCGCTGGTGGTGATGAACTGGAACGAGACCGCGGTCGCGCTGGCGTCGACGAGCATCGCGCCGTACCCGCCGTTGTACCGGACCAGGCTGCCTGGCAGCGCGGCGCCCACGGGGTCAAGCTGCGGCCGCCGAGGCCGTTCACGAAGTATGGGATGCCGTCGATGCTGAAGCGCTCGTAGTGGTGATCGTGGCCGGCGAGCACCGCGTGCGCGCCCCAGGCCTGGAACGGCCAGCGCATCGCCAGCGTGCTGCCGTGGTTCCCCGACGAGTACGGCGCGTGGTGGAAGTAGACGATCTTCCACGGGGCGGTCGACGCGGCCAGCGCGGCGCGCAGCCACTGCGCCTGGATCGACGTGCTCGACGTGCCGTGCGGCTCCGCCGGATCGCTGTCGAGCACGAAGAAGTGCACCGGCCCCTGCACGACCTGGTAGTACCGCTCGCCCGCGCCGTTGGTCGGGAGCGTGAAGTAGTTGAGGTAGGGCGTCGCGCCGGGCGTTCCCCAGTCGTGGTTTCCGAGCGCGGGCCAGAAGCGGTTGGTGGTCGCGCCCGGGCCGTAGCTGCCGGTGTACGGGAAGATGTAGCTCCGGTAGTACTGGCCGACGTTGGCGTCGATCGTCGTCGCGCTCCCGACCTCGTAGTTGTTGTCCCCGAGCGTGATGACGTGGTCCGGGTTCCAGCTCCGGACCAGGTTCGCGACGGCGGCCTCGGCGGCACCGGCGAATCCGTAGTCGCCGATCGCGGCGAACCGGACGCTGGTCGCCGTCTGCGCGCCGGCCCCCTCACCGAGGGGACGTCGTCGGATGACGACTCGCGGCCGGGCACCTCGTCGAGGTCGGCGCAGGCGCTCGCGCAGGCGATGGTGAGCAGGCACGCCAAGATCGGCGACGAGCGGCGCATCGAAGACGTCAGCATCGTTGGGCTCCTTGATGGCAACGCTGGCTCGCGCGACGTCACGGGATCACCAGGACAGCGCCCGCCGCCGGCCCGAGCGTGACGCTGCTGACCAGCGCGCCGGTCGTCGTCCTGTAGGGGCGCGCGAGCGTGACCGTCACGCTGGGGCTGCCCGGTTGGTTGACCAGCGCGACGCCGCCGCGGTACTCGCGCTGCATCACGCCGCTGGCGAGCTTGACCCGCGCGCCGAGGGGCTCGCCGAGAGCGACGTCGTAGCCCGCCCACCACGCGCCCGGGCTCTCCTGGTAGCGACACGTCGTGCCGTCGCCGCCCGAGCTGGTCAGGAAGTAGCTCGCGAGGTTGTACTCGCACTGCGCGCGGGTGGTGCCGTAGGCGAAGTACAGGACGTCGGTGCCCGCCGCGTGGCGCCGATCGACGTACGCCAGCAGCGTCTCGAAGCCGAACGGGCCCGCACCGCGCGTGATGCCGCTGTCGTTGACGCCGCGCTCGATGTTGATCAGGTCGGCCGCCGCGAGCTGCCGGGCGACGAACGGATCGGCGTCGGACACCCACCACAGCGAGTTGTGGACGATCTCGACGCCGGGGAACGCGGTCCGGACCTGCTCCATGAACTCCGCGAAATAGCGCCGCCAGTTGGCCAAGGTCATCTCGACGCCGGTGCGCGGATCGATCGGCAGCACCGCCGCGCCGGCGCCGTTGGAGATGCGCCAGTCGAGGTTCACGTCGTCGACGTGGAGGCCGCGGTAGCCCTTGGCCAACGCCGCCCGCGCCTGCGCGATCCACAGCGCCCGGAACTGCGGGTTGCCGATGTCGGCCGCGTACTGAGAGCAGGTGCCGCCGCCGCACGCGTACGGGATGAACAGCCGGTTGCCGGCGCGGTCCTTCAGCACGAACTGCGCGGCGTTGGCCAGCGTCACCGCGGTGGCCGCGTCACCGGTCGGGTAGATCGCGTACGAGTCCTTGTAGACCCACGCCGGCGATGACCACGCGAGCCGGCTGTCGAAGTACGGCGAGAACGCGAACATCCGCCAGTAGTGCGCGCGCATCCACGCTTGCTGCGCGGCGGTCGGGCTGGCGACGAACGGCGTGATCGCCGAGTCGCTGGTCAGGTACGCGATGAAGTGGCTCTTGCCCGCTTCGGCGCTCGCGGACGGCGGCGGCGGCGGTGGCGGTGGCGGCGGCGGCGTGACGCGCCACCGCTGGTTGGCGCCGCCGAGGCACGGCCACACGACGACGATCGTGTCGTCGGCGGTGCTGCTCCCCGCCACGTCGAGGCACTTACCCTCGTAGCCCACCACGGCGCCGTCGGCGCGGACGGTCCACTGCTGGTTGGCCGCGCCGGTGCACGCGCGCAGCTCCACCCGGCGGCCTTGCACCCAGCGCACCCCCGCGGCGGTGGTGTCGACCGCCAGGCAGCGGTCGCCGAGCCCACGGATCGTCGCGCCGCTGGCGAGCCAGGCCTGGCTCGCCTGGCCGCCGCACGACCACATCACGACGCTGGCGCCGTCGATCGAGGCGCGGCCGCGCACGTCGAGGCACTTGCCGGCGAGGCCGACGATCGGGCTGCCCCCGGTGAGCGCCGCCGCCGGGCCGTCGCCGTCGGCGTCGGGATCATCGAGCGACGTACAGCCGGTCGCGACGAGCGTGAAGGCGACAGCGAGGCGAAGGACGGTCATGGCACTTCTCCGAGGTGAGCGGTCTGGGTTCGACGCGGCCGGGGCCCGCGCTACGGCGTCCACCAGTTGCCGGAGACGACGAGCATCGCCATCAGCTTGAGCGAGTCGCTGTAGTAGTCGGTGGGCGGCTGCTGCACGACCGCGGCCCACGCGGCGTCGAGCCACGGCTGGTTGGTGCCGACCGCCGGCTCGATCATCGCGGCGACCGCCAGCGGCGCCAGGAACGCCATCACCGCGCCGCCGCCGTAGCCGACGCCGTCGAGCGTGTAGCCGGTTCGCAACCGCGCCGGCACGTCCGCCGTCGCGCGGCGGATCCCGGCGTTCAAGCGCTGGATGACCGCGCGCGCGCGCGCGTCGCCGCTGAGCAAGTAGTCAGTCGCCAGCCGCAGCGGCACCCGACACGCGTTCCAGCTGTAGTGGCCGTCGTTGGGCCCTTCGAGCCACGCCGGCGGCGCTGGCCGCGGGGCGGCGCCGCTCGCGCCGACGGCGAAGTCGGGCACCAGGCCGGTCGCCGGCGCGTAGCCCGCCTGCAGGGCGCTCAGCGTCGCGTACGCGCGATCGCTGATCGCGATCCACCGCGCGCTGCCGGTGGCCGCCGCGAACGCCTTGAGGTGGCCCGGCATCACGTCGGACGTGCGCGTGCCGTCGTAGTGCCGGTCGGTCGCGGGCAACGGTCCACCGATCAGCAACGACCCGGCGGGGTGGACGTCGGTGGCGAGGATCGCGGCGAGCATGCGCAGCGCCGCGCCGCGGTAGTCGATCGCGCCGGCCGATCCCCACTGACGGTCGGCCAGCAGGAGCGCGTACGCGATGTCCAGATCGGCGTCGGTGGCGGTGGTCGCGCCGGGCGCGGTGTGGCAAGCCGCGTCTTGCGCCCACGCCATCAGCGACGGCTGGGCCGCGACGCCGTGGCTGCTCACGTATCGGTAGAGACCGTCGAAGATCAGCTGGGCGTCGGGGTCGGCGCCGGCCATCAGCGCGGCGACCAGCATCCCGTAGCCCTGGCCCTCCGACGACACACGGATCGGCTGGCCGCTGGCGGCGTTGTTCACACGGTAGGTCCCCGCGACGCAGCCCGGCACGAGGTGCGCGGCCTTCCACTGGCGGTAGAACGCGAGCGTGACCTGATCGAGCGTGGCCGGCGTAGCGCCTGTCGGCTGGCGGACCCCGGCGGTGACGTAGCCGCCGTGGGTGCCGAACGGCCGCGCCCCCGCCGCGAAGCGCCAGCGCTGGTTCGCGCCGCCCAGGCACGGCCACACCACGGCGATCGTGTCATCGGCGGTGCTGGCGCCGGCGACGTCGAGGCACTTGCCCTCGTAGCCGGCGATCGTGCCGTCGACGCGGACCGTCCACTGCTGGGTCGCGGCGCCGGTGCAGGTGCGGAGCTCGACGCGACGCCCCTGTCCCCACCGGATCCCGGCCGCGCTGGGGTCGACCGTGACGCAGCGATCGCCCAGGCCGCGGATGGTCGAGCCGACCAGGGCCCAGCGCTGGCTCGCCTGGCCACCACACGACCACATCACCAGGCTCGCCCCGTCCGCCGCGACCCGCCCACGGACGTCGAGGCACTTGTCGGCGAGCCCGAGCAGCGGCCGCCCACCCACCAGCGACGCCGCCACGGGGGCGGGCTCGACGCCCTCGGTGAGGCACGCCGCTGCCCCGAGCATCGCCAGCACCCAGACCCGCGGCGCCGCGTGCGCGCGACGCCAGCGACCGCGATCGGACCCGGGTGGGAGCAGCGGTGCGTGGGGCGCCATGTCTAGAAGACGGCGCGGCGGCATCGCCATCTCGCCCGATCGCACGTCCGATCGACGCGCGCATGGCGGCGGTGTGCGAAGCGTAGCGAGCGATACGCGAACTACGCGTGCCGGCGCGGCGGATGCGCCACGCGCCGCTCAGCGCAGCAGGATGCGGCCGAACGTCGGCGGCGAGTCCACCGCGCCGAGCGGTCGCCACGGGCTGATGAACGCGGGCTCGCCGACCGGCGTCCCCGCGAGCGTCTCGATCCGGATCACGCCGGCGCCGCCGCCCCCGCCGCCGAGCTGCGTCGCGTCGGTCGCGTTCCCGCCGTTGGTGCCGCTCGACGAACCGGCGCCGCCGCCCGCTCGTCCGCCGCTGGCGGTGGCGGTCCCAACGGGGCCATCGGCGCCCGCCGTCGCGCTCGCACCGCCACCGCCGCCGCCACCACCGTTGGCCGCAAGGCGCGCGCCGGCCAGCTCGACCAGCGGCGCTTGCAAGAGAATCGTTCCGCCCGCACCGCCGCCGCCGCCCATCGCAGTGCCCGCGCCGCCGCCACCGCCGACGTCGATCACCCCGTGGATCCGGATCGCCCGGCCCGCCGAGATCTGGAGCGCGCCGCCGCCACCACCACCCGCGGCGAGGCCGTTGTTGCCCGCGCCACCACCGCTGCCGCCGACCAGCGGCTCGGCGAGGGGGCTGGCGCACATGGTCGGGTCGCCGGGCAGCACGGTCACCGCGCCGACCCCGCCCCAGGTGGCGTTGGCGCCGCCGCTGCCCCCGCCGGGCCCGACCGGCTGCGAGCCAGGACCACAGCCGGTCGCGGGCTGCGAGGCGACGCCACCGCGCCCGCCGCCGGGACCGCCGAACGGTGGCGCCGTCGCGCCGAGGTCGATCGTGCCCGCGACGTCGACCTCGTCGGTGGCGATCAGGATGAGCGCGTTGTCACCGATCACCCGGACGTCGGCGCCGGCCGCGACCACGAAGCGCGGCGAGGCGAGGGCCGCCACGCCGCTGGCGACGATCGTGAAGCTGACGCCATCGACGACACCCTGCCCCGGCCCGCGGACCGTCGCGCCCTCACGCGTGATCGCGCCGGTCGTGGTGTCGATGGTGGCGCGTCCGGCCGGCAGCTCCACGGCGGCGGTGATGCCCGCGAGGTCGACGGCCGCGCCGCCGTTGGCGAGCGCGTACGCGAACGGGCCGAAGTGGTCCGGCACGCAGATCCCGCCCTCGGGCGCTTCGTCCTCCCAGCGGACCCCGGCCGCGCAGCTCGGATCGGCGAACGCGCAGCCGCCAAGCACGCATCGCCCCGGACACGCGAGGTCATCGCCATCGTCGCAGGCGTGGCGCGGCTCCCGCAGGCAGCCCCCATCGCGGCGAGATTACCGACGAGGACCATCGTTCGAAGGGTGCGCATCGCCGGCAGCACCGAGGATAGGAGTCGCGGTGGTCGCGGACAAGGCGCGCCTTGACAACTTCGACTCGACGCGGATGCTGTATAGGTGCCCGCGCCTGGACGCTCCGACCTCGACGACGGCGCGCCGCGTTACCAGCTGCTCGGGTACCTCGCCAGCGGCGGCATGGCCGAGCTGTACTTCGCGCGGGTCGTGGGCCTGGCGGGCTTCGAACGCCACGTCGTGCTGAAGCGCATCGTGGCGCACCACGCGCGCGATCCCGAGTTCGTGGCCATGTTCCTGGACGAGGCGCGCCTCGCCGCCCAGCTCCACCATCCGAACATCGCGCAGGTCTTCGACATCGGCAGGATGGTCGACTCCTACTTCTTCACGATGGAGTACATCCACGGCGAGTCGGCGCGCGCGCTGTTTCGCCGCTGCGTCGCGCAGCAACGGACGATGCCGCTGCACCTCGTCCTGACCGTCGTGGCGGGCGCCGCGGCCGGGTTGCACTACGCGCACGAGAAACGGAGCCCCCGACGAGGTGCCGCTCGCGATCGTGCACCGCGACGTCTCGCCGTCCAACGTCATGATCGGCTTCGACGGCGCGGTCAAGGTGGTCGACTTCGGCATCGCCCGCGCGGTCACGCGGTCGGTCGAGACCCGCTCCGGCGTGGTGCGCGGCAAGCTCGGCTACATGGCGCCCGAGCAGTGCAAGGGCGAGCCCCTCGACCGCCGGTGCGACGTGTTCGCGTTGGGCATCATGCTGTTCGAGCTGGCGACGATGACGCGGCTGTACGAGGCCGAGAGCGAGCACGGCATCATCGAGGCCCTCGCGAGCGAGGCACCGCGTCCCAGCGCGCGGCGCCCGGAGTTGCCGGCCGCGCTCGACGCGATCGTCGCGCGCGCGCTCGCGCGCCGCCGCGAGGATCGATACCCGACGGCGGCCGAGCTGATCCTCGATCTGGAGCAGCTCGCCGCGCAGGAGCGGCGCACCATGTCGCCCCTCGCGCTGGGCGCCTTCATGCGGGACGTGTTCGGAGCGCGCCCCGAACCGTGGGCCGAGCTGCGCGCGGCGGCCGACGCGACCGGCACGGGCGAGCGGCTGGCGTCAGCGCCAACGCCGACGCCTCCGGCCGACGGCCTCTGGGGGTCGTGGCAGGGTGCGCTCGAAGGTTGGTTGGCCGCGGGCGGCGACGGCGCCACCGCCGCGGCGCGCCCCGACGCGTCGCCCCACCCGACGGCGCCGACGGTGCATCGCCCGGGCGCGATCTCCGCCCCGCCGTCGCGTCGACGGCGCTGGCGCTGGGGGGTGGCGGCGCTGGCGGCTGGCGTCATGCTCGCCGTCACGACGCGCTACGTGACGCGCGACGCCCCCGCGCGCGCGCTAGCCAACGAGACCGGCGCCGCGGTGACGCCACCCGCGCCGCGGCCATCGCCGGCGAGCGCCACGCTCGAGCCGCCCCGCGTCGCCCCGACGGCGAGCGCCACCGACGCGGTCGCGCCGGCACCCGCCAAGGGCGCCCCACGCCGACGGCGCGCGAACGCCGCCAAGCCGGCCCACGACTGCGGCGACCCGGACGGGCTCTATCCACCATGCGATTGACGTCGCTCGCCGTCGCGGCGTCGGGGCTCGCGGCGCTCATCGCGCTCATCGCGGGCGCCGCCCCGGCGGCGGCCCAGCCGTCCGCCCGCGAGGCGCGCGCCAACGCGGCGTTCGACGCCGGCGATCTCGACACCGCGCTCCGCGAGTTCGAGGCGGCCTTGGCCGAAGCGCCGCGGCCGAACCTGCTCTATGTGATCGGGCGGGTCCACGTGGCGCGCGGGGACTGCGCCGCGGCGGTCCCGTACTTCGATCGCTTCCTGGCGACCCACCCCGGCCCGAACGCCGCGGCGAGCGCGCGCACCGAGATCGCGCGCTGTCGGGACGGCCTGTCTCCACCGGCGCGCGCCACGCCGCTCACCACGCCCCCCGGGACGGTGACCGCGCCGCCACCCGCCCGCCTCGCGCTCTTCGACGATCGCGTCGGTCAGGTGCTGGTCGTCGCGGGCGTCGCCGCCGCGGTCACCGGCGCGGTGTTGTACGTCCAGGCCCGCGGCATGGAGTGCGCCGGTGACCCGTGCTTCGGCCCGACCTTCGACGAGTTCGTCGCGTCGGAGCGTCGCGCCCACGATCGGTGGGCGCTCGCGATGGTCGCGGGGGGCGCGGGCGCCGCGCTGCTGGTCGCGGGCGGGCTGCGCTTCACGCTGCGCGATCGCGCCACCGCGTCGCCCCAGCTCGGCGTCGCGCCGAACCAGTCCGGTGCGATGGTCGTGGTCGCCGGCCCCTTCTGACGGTGCCCAGGCATCACGCCGGCGGCGGGTCGTCGCCGAGCATCCGCGCCACCGACAGCGACAGCTGGCTCCAGAACTCCGCCACCAGCTCCGCGACCTCGGCCGACGGGGCCGCGAGCTCGGCGGCGAGGCGCCGCGGCACGTCGGCCCCCAGGCGGGCGCGCACCCGCTCGACGGTGCGGTGCAGCGACGAGCGATGGCGCCCGACCAGCGCCGCGACCTGATCCAGGCTGAGGCCGTCGATGACGTGCAGCTTGAACACCATCCGGTCGTGCCGCGGCAGCGTCGCCAGGCACGCCTCGATCACCGCGCGGATCGTGGCGCCGTGGCGGCCCCGATCGAGCGCCGCGGCGGGGCCGCGCGGGTCGAGGGCGACCGGCTCGTCGACGGGATCGTCGCGGCGCGCGCGCGCCTGCGCGTCGAGCGCCATGCGCACGGCGAACGTGCGGAGCCAGGCTGCGAGCGGCCCAGTCCCTGCGTAGCGGGCGATCCGCCCCGGCACGCCGTCCTGTGCGACGAACAGCTTGATCCAGATCTGCTGGAGCAGCTCGTCGTGGGCGACGGCGTAGCGCTGCAGCGTCGTCACCAGCATCGCGTCGTAGGCGTCGTGAAAGGCGGCGAGCGCCCGCGGCGCGCCGCGCGCGCAGGCCCACGCCAGATACAGGTCGGCCACGTGAGGCGGCGCGGTCGCGTGCTGCGCCCGGAGGAACGCCGCGAACTCAGCCAGGTCGACACCGAGATCGCGACAGGTCTCGATCGCCGCGACGATCGCGCTCGAGATCCCATCAGCCTCCGCCACGTCAGCACCCGCGCCGTTCGCAAGCGCCGATGACTCGTCTTCACGCTTCGGAGGCATTCTGGACACGTTACTAGCCCGGTCGAGGGTGTCCATGGGCAGGGAGTTGGGCGTCCTGAAAGGCGAAATGATGTCGGACGCATAGATGCTCCCCTCGGAATGGACGGCCCCAGGCGATCGCAGATTCCGCTTGACCTCGAGAAGAAGAATGAATATTCATTCCGTGTCGACATGAGGCAGGCAGAAGAGCGGAGCCCGCGGAGAGCGGTGGGGGACAAGCGGGAGGCGATCCTGGCGGCGGCGCTCGAGCTGTTCGTGGAGCGGGGCTTCCACGGGACGACGGTGCCGGAGATGGCGGAGCGGGCGGGCGTGGGGGCGGGGACGATCTACCGGCACTTCGCGTCGAAGGAGGCGGTGGTGAACGAGCTGTACCGCGGGCACAAGCAGCTGCTGACGGCGCGGGTGCTGCGCGACTTCCCGGTCGACGCGGCGGCGCGCGAGCAGTTCAAGGCGCTGTGGCACCGGATGGCCGGCTACGCCGTCGACGAGCCGCTCGGGTTCGCGTTCCTCGAGCTGCACAACCACCGCTCGTACCTCGACGCCGACAGCCTGGCGATCGAGGCCCGCATCCGCGAGTTCGGCATCGGCTTCCTGGCCGCGGCCCAGCGCCGCGGCGAGGTCCGCGACGCCGACCCGATGGTCCTGATCGGCATCGTCATGGGGGCGTTCATCGGCCTCGTCCGCTTCGCGGGCGAGTGCAAGCTGACCCTCGACGAGGCCGCCTGGCGCACTGCCGAGCAGTGCGTCTGGGAAGCCATCCGCGCCTGATGCGCATCCCATGGTGCTGCAATCGTTAGCGTTTCGACAGTGACGGAATGAATATTCATTCCCTGACCACCGCTTTCCTGAGCCGCCCAGGCTCACCAACCCTTCGTCACGACACAGGAGATTCGCCATGACCTCGACCGCCCGCTCGTCCACCGCCACTGCCCGCCAGGTCGTCCTCATCACCGGCGCCACCGCCGGCATCGGTCGCCGGACCGCGCTGCACCTCGCCGCGGCCGGCTACCACGTCATCGCCACCGGCCGCCGGGTCGCCGAGCTCGAGGCGCTGCGCAAGGACGCGCCCGGTCAGCTGTCGATCACCCCGCTCGACGTCACGTCGGCGGCGTCGATCGCCGCCGCGGTGGCCGAGGTCGATCGCCTGACCGACGGCCACGGCGTCGACGTGCTGGTCAACAACGCCGGCTTCGGCGTCGCCGGCCCGCTGACCGAGATCAGCGACGCCGAGCTGCGCCGCCAGTACGACACCAACGTGTTCGGCCTGATGGCGGTCACGCGCGCGTTCGTGCCGCAGATGCGCGCGCGCGGCCGCGGCCGCATCATCAACGTCTCGAGCATGGGCGGGAAGATGACGCTGCCGTTCTTCGGCGCGTACAACTCCACCAAGTACGCGCTCGAGTCGCTCTCCGACGCGCTGCGCATGGAGCTGCACGCGTTCGGCATCGACGTCGTGCTGATCGAGCCGGGCGCCATCCACACCAACTTCGGCGACACCGCGATGAGCCCGGTCGCCCAGTTCCAGGACAGCGCGTACGCCGGCGCGCTGGCCAAGGCCGAGGTGCTGCGCAAGCGCATGGAGGCGACCGCGGTCGGCCCCCAGGTGATCGCCCGCGCGATCCACAAGGCGATCCGTCGCCGCCGCCCGGCCGCGCGCTACGTCGCGCCGTGGTTCGGCAACGTCGTCCTCGGCCTGCTGGCGTTGACGCCGACCCGGATCCAGGACGCCGCGATGCGCCGGCTGTCGTTCCTGACCCGCGGCCAGCTCGGCGTCGACCCCGCGCGCCAGCGCGCCGCCACCGTCGCGCCGCCGCCCCCGGTGGCCGCCGCGCGCGCCCAGGCCGCCGCGCGCGTCAACTAACCGCCGCGCGCCCGATCAGCCGCCGCGGACCCGCTCGATCAGCCCGAGCAACGACTCGATCGGCACCGGCTTGTCGATCAGCTGACCGCCGCGCGCCACCACCAGCTCGCGGATCGGATCGGCGATGCCCGCGGTCATCAGCACCAGCCGGCCGACCAACTCGGGGCGGTCGCGGCGCAGCGCCTCGAGGAAGCCCAGGCCGTCGGCGCCCGGCATCATCACGTCGCACAGGATGACGTCGTAGGCCTCCTCGAGGACCCGCCGCGTGGCCGCGCGCGCGTCGTGCTCGATCGTCACGTCGTGGTGGCTGCGCAGCTGGCGGTGCATCGCGCGCGTCAGCGCGACCTCGTCGTCGATGATCAGCACCCGCGCGCGCTGCCGCGGCGGGACCGCGACCGGCACCGCGGCCACGCCGGCGTCGGGCCGCGTCGGCAGCACGACCACGAAGTCGGTCCCGCCCCGGGCGCCCGCGGCGACGGTGATCCGCCCGCCCATGCGCTCGACCAGCGCGCGCACCGTCGCCAGCCCGAGGCCACCGGTCGCGCTGGGCCCGCGGCCCGCGAAGAACGGCTCGAACACCCGGGCCCGGGCCTCGGGCGTCAGCTTGCGACCGCTGTCGCTCACCACCAGCTCGAGGCAGCCGTCGCGCGTGCGCAGCGCCAGCCGGATCTCGTGGTCGGGCTCGCCGAGCGGGATCGCCTCGGCGGCGCTGACCAGCAGGTTGATCACGACCTGCGTGAGCTTGCGGGCGTCGGCCTCGATCGTCGGCACCGGCGCGACCTCGAGCACGAGCCGCGCGCGGTGGCGC
Source organism: Myxococcales bacterium (assembly GCA_016707895.1). Classification (GTDB taxonomy): domain Bacteria; phylum Myxococcota_A; class Polyangia; order Haliangiales; family Haliangiaceae; genus UBA2376. Next base: position 826,759 of record JADJGV010000001.1, read on the forward strand.
AGCTGGCTGCCGAGCAGCTCGTAGGCCTCGCGGCACACCGCCGCCGCGTCGATCGGCTCGACGCGATCGGGCTCGGGCCGCGCGAACGCCCGCAGCGCGTGGACGATCGCGACGATCCGCTCGAGACCGCGGACGTTGTCCTCGAGCATCTCGGTCATCTCGTCGAACAACGCCAGCCGCGGCGCCAGCGCCGCGGGCGGCGGGCCGGCGTCGACCATCGCCTGGCGCAGCTCGGCGACGTGATCGAGGCTGGTGGTCAGGTTCATCAGCACGTAGGCCGCCGGGTTGTTGACCTCGTGGGCCACGCCGGCGGCCAGCGTCGCGATCGCGCCCAGGCGATCGAGCTCGCTGACCCGCTGGCGCAGCTCGCGGGCCCGGCCGCGGGCGATCGCCGACTCGATCGTGCGACGGACGATCGCCGGCGTGAGCTGATCGATCGAGAGGTAGTCATCGGCGCCGGCCGCCAACCAGCGATCGCCGTCGCCGCGCGGCCCGGGCCCGCGATCGATCGCGATCACTGGCGGGTGGTGGCGCTGCGCGATCAGCGCCGCCAGCACCGCGGCGGCGGCGGCGACGGTGGTGTCGAGCAAGACGACGTGGGGCAGCGCGCGGTCGACCAGCGCCGTCACCGCGGCGGGCTCGGGCGTCGCGCGCGCGGCGTGGTAGCCGATGGTCGCGATCACGTGCTCGATCGCGCTGCCGGCGCTGGCCGCGATCGCGACCCGCACCGACGCGGCGGCGCCGGCGCGCGCACGATCCACCGCGGTGAGGCCGCTGGTGGTCCCGGCCAGCAGCGGCTCGACGACGCCGTCGTCGGTCACGCGCGCCTCGCCGCGACGATGGGGTCGATCACCTGTCGACGGTAGCAGCCCGACCCCTCGACGCGCCATCACCCCAGAGGTAGGGTCCAGCCTCGCATGCTCGACCTCGGCGCGCTGTACGACGACCACCTCGCGACCCTGGGCCGCGGCTACCGCGAGCTCCTCGCGACCCACCAGCTCGACGCGCTCGTGCTGGCCGCCGGCCAGGCGGCGCCGCGCAGCCGGTTCGACGATCAGGCCTGGCCCACCGTCATCACCCCGGCGTTCGCGCACTGGCTGCCGCTCCCGGAGCCCGACGCGTTCGTGATCGTCGACGGCAGCGCGCGGCCACGGCTGATCCGGGTCGACACCGGCGACTACTGGGAGTCGGCGCCGCGCGCCGAGTCAGAAGTCTTCTGGGACCGCTTTACGGTGATCACCGTCCGCGATCTGGCGGCGGCGGTCGCGGCGCTGCCGCGCGGCCGGGTGGCGATGATCGGTGAGCGCGTGCCCGACGTCGACGGCGTCGCGCTGAACCCGCCGGCGGTCGTCGCCGCCGCCGAGGCGCTGCGCACCCGCAAGACCGCCTACGAGGTGGCGTGCCTCGCCGAGGCCACCGCCCGCGCGGTGCGCGGCCACCGCCACGTCGCGCGGCTGTTCGCGGCGCGCGAGGTCAGCGAGCTCGGCCTGCACCTCGCCTACCTCACCGCCAGCGATCAGGCCGAGGTCGACGCGCCGTACCAGAACATCGTCGCCCGCGGCGCCCACGCCGCGGTGCTGCACCACACGCAGTACGACCGCCGCGCCGCCGCCACGCTGATCGACGACTCGCTGTTGGTCGACGCCGGCGCCCGCTACCTCGGCTACGGCGCCGACATCACCCGCACCTGGGCCCGCGGCGCCGGCGTCGGCGCCACGCTGTTCGCGGCGCTGGTCGACGAGCTCGATCGCCTGCAGCAGCAGCTGTGCCGCGAGGTGCGCGCCGGCGACGAGTACGAGGCGCTCCACGATCGCGCCCACCACCTGCTGGCGGCGGCGCTGGTCGAGCTGGGCATCGGCAAGGGCGATCCCGCGGCGCTGGTCGAGCGCGGCGTCACCCGGGCGCTGTTCCCGCACGGCCTCGGCCACTCGCTCGGTGTGCAGGTCCACGACGTCGGCATGCGCCTGCGCCCGCCGCGCCCCGACAACCGCTTCCTGCGCAACACCAGCGCGATCGCCGTCGATCAGGTGTTCACGATCGAGCCCGGCTGCTACGTGATCGACGCGCTCTTGGCGCCGCTGGCCGCCGACGATCGCAAGCCGCTGCTCGACTGGACGGCGATCGCCGCGCTGCGGCCGTTCGGCGGCGTCCGCGTCGAGGACAACGTCGTCGTCACCGCGACCGGCGCCCGCAACCTGACCCGCGACGCGTGGGGGGCGGCGTGACCGCGGCCCGCGCCACCGCCGCGCTCGCCCTCGCGCTCGCGCTCGCCGCGTGCCAGCGCAAGGCGGCGCCGCCCGCCGCCACCGGCGGCTCCGACGGCGGCGTCGCGGTCGCGACCGACGACGCCGGCCCGGCTGCGCGCCCGCAGGTCAAGCCGCCGCTGCCGCTGGCGCCGGTGCCGGCCGACGCCGAGGTGATCACCGGCGTCGTCGAGGCGCCGACCGCGCGGGTCCTGATCAAGCGGCTGCGCGCGGGCACCGGCGGCCGGCCGGGCCGCAACGACAACGTCGAGCTGGAGTTCAGCGGCTGGCGCCCCAACGGCGACACGTTCATCACCACCGCCGCCCGCAAGCGCGCGCTGCCGCGCAACCTGGCGACCACGGCGCCCGGGTTCGCCGCCGCCGTGCAGTCGATGCAGGTCGGCGAGCGCGCGATGGTGTGGGTCCCGGCCGAGCTCAGCTACCCCGGCCAGCCCACCGGCACGCCCGAGGCGACGATCTACGAGATCGAGCTGGTCGGCTTCGAGCCGTCGCCGCCGACCCCGCCCGACGTCGGCGCGCCGCCGGCCACCGCCGCGGCCACGCCGTCGGGGCTGCGCTCGCTGGTGGTCAAGCCCGGCACCGGCACCACGCACCCGCGCAGCTTCGATCTCGTCACCTACCACTACACCGCGTGGGACGCGACTGGGCGCCTGTTCGACTCGTCGGAGCTGCGCAAGCGCCCGACGACGACGCTGGGCTTCCGCGAGTTCCGCGGCATCGAGGAGGCGCTGACGCTGATGGTGGTCGGCGAGCGCCGGCGGGTGTGGCTGCCGCCGAGCCTGACCGAGCAGAGCCTGCCCGGCCTGCCCCGCGGCACGCTGTGCTACGAGCTCGAGGTGACCGACCTGGTGCCCAAGGCCGCGCCGCCGCCGGCGCCATCGCGGGCCGAGCTGGCCGCGCCGCCCGCCGACGCGCGCACCACCGCCCGCGGCGCGCGCCTGGTGATCCGCAAGGCCGGCACCGGCAAGGTCCACCCGACGCCCGCCGACACGGTCAAGGTGAGCTTCTCGGGGTGGACCGCCGACGGCCACCTGTTCGACAGCTCGATCCCGCACGGCGTGCCGATCGACGCACCGGTCGGCAAGTTCATCCCCGGCTGGGTCGACGCGCTGACCCAGATGGTGGTCGGCGATCGCGCGCGGGTGTGGGTGCCGGTCGAGCTGGCGTTCAACCACGAGCCCGGCCGCCCGGCGGGGCCGCTGGTGTTCGACCTCGAGCTCCTGGCGATCGAGCCGCCGACGCCGCCGGTGACGACGACCGTGCCCGCCACCGGGCCGGCCAACCCCGCGGTCAAGCTGGTGCCGACGCCGTGACCGCGCCGGCCGCGGTCCGCGCCGCGTGGGGCTGGGACGACGACCACGCCGTCGAGCCGCTCAGCGGCGGGCTGATCAACGCCACCTACGCGGTGCGCCGGGGCGGCGCGCCGATCGCGGTGGTGCAGCGGCTGCATCCGATCTTCGCCGGCGAGGTCAACCTCGACCTCGAGCACGTCACCGCGCACCTGGCGCGGGCGGGGCTGACCACGCCGCGGCTGCTCCGCACCCGCGCCGGGGACGCGTGGATCACCGACGACGATCGGGTGTGGCGCGCGCTGACCTGGGTCGACGGCGTCGCCCACCACGCGGTGACCTCGCCGGCGCTGGCCGCGGCCGGCGGCGAGCTGGTCGGGCGCTTCCACCGCGCGGTCGCCGAGCTGTCGTACGACTACGCGTTCGCCCGCGCCGGCGTCCACGACACCCCGGCGCACCTGGCGCGGCTGCGCGAGCGCGTCGAGGGCGGCGCGGTCGCCGAGGCGGTCGAGCTCGGCCACGACGTGCTGGCCGCCGCCGCCGCGCTGCCGCCGATGCCGGCGCTGCCGCTGCGGCACTGCCACGGCGACCTCAAGATCTCCAACCTGCTGTTCAGCGCCGACGCGCCGGCGCGCGGCGTGTGCCTGGTCGACCTCGACACGCTGGGCCAGCAGACGCTGGCGTTCGAGCTGGGCGACGCGATGCGCTCGTGGTGCAACCCGCGCGGGGAGGACGCCGGCGCGGTCGGCTTCGACCTCGCGATCTTCGCCGCCGCGCTGGGCGCGTGGCGTGACGTCGTCGGCGACCGGGTCGGCGCCGCCGAGCGCGCGGCGATCGTCGTCGGGCTCGAGACGGTGTGCGTCGAGCTGGCCGCGCGCTTCACCACCGACGCCTTCGACGATCGCTACTTCGGCTGGGACCCGGCCCGCTTCCCGTCGCGCCGCGCCCACAACCTGGTGCGGGCCCGCGGCCAGCTGGCGCTGGCGCGCGCGGTGCGGGCGGCCCGGGCCGACGCCCTGGCCGTCGTCGGGGCTTGACCGCGCCGACCGCGGTGTCGGGTCGCGCACGCTGCCGTGGGCTGTCAGCGACGACGGTGCACCCGACCCGCGGGTTTTCGTCCAAGATACCCGGATGCTCGCTCGCCGCCTCGGGATGGTCGCGCTGCTCGGCGCCACCGCCGCCCACGCCACGCCGCTGACCGATCGCACCCGCGCCAGCCACGCGCGCGCGATCGAGGTGCTGCCCGCCGCCGGCGTCGCCAAGCCGGTGCGCGATCACGTCGACGTCGCGTACCAGGCGGTGCCGCCGGCCCGCGCGGTGGCGTGGGCCGGCCTGATCGCCGGCCTGCCCGGCATGACCGAGGCCACCTGGGACCGCGCGACCGGCGTGCCGTCGCGGATCTGGGGCCGCGGCCTGCTGGTCGCCGGCAGCGTCGCCGATCCCACGATCGCCGCCGCCGCGGCGTGGCGCGTGCTCGGCGCCAACCTCGCGCTGCTCGCGCCGGGCGCCAGCCTCGGCGACTTCGCGCTGGTGGCCAACGACCTCGACGGCGACCTGCGCACGATCGGCTTCGTGCAGCGCCACGCCGGCCTGCCGGTCGTCGGCGGCCAGGTCAGCTTCCGCTTCAAGCGCGATCGGCTGTTCGTGATCGGCTCCGAGGCGCTGCCCGACGTGCGCGTCAGCTGGCCCGCGGCCAAGCCGGCCCAGGCGCTGGTGGGGCTGGCCGGCCCCGCCACCGCCGCCGACCTCGGCCTCGATCCCGCCGGGATCGCCACGCGCGCCGACGGCGGCCTCGAGATCGTGCCGCTGGTGGGCGAGCGCGGCGTGCTCGGCTACCGGGTCGCGCAGCCGCTGGTCGTCGACGCCAGCGCCGCGGGCGCGTGGCGGGTGTGGGTCGATCCGGCCACCGGCGCGCCGCTGGTGCGCCGGTCGCTCACGCCGTCGGCCGCCGGCACCGTCACCTTCGACGTGCCGGCGCGCTACCCGGGCAGCGCGCGCCGCGACCTGCCGGCGCCGCGGCTGGCGGTGACCGTCGACGGCGCCCCGCTCACCACCGACGCCGACGGCCGGCTCACCTGGGCCGGCGCTGGCGCCGGCGCGCTGACGTTCACGCCGACCGGCCCCGACGTCGAGCTGGTCAACCGCGCCGGCGAGCTGGCGCGGCAGACCGCGACGCTGGCCCCCGACGCGACGCTGCGGTGGAGCGCCGCCGGCGACCCGGCGGTCGACGCGCAGCTGTCGGCGTTCGTCCACGCGTCGCTGGTCCGCGCCTACGCCCGGCGGTTCGCGCCCGACCTGGCGTTCCTCGACGAGCGGCTGCCGGTGCGGGTCAACATCGCCGAGGAGTGCAACGCGTTCTCCGACGGCACCGCGATCAACTTCTTCGCGGCCAGCGATCGCTGCGAGAACACCGCGCGCCTCGCCGACGTCGTCTATCACGAGTTCGGCCACTCGGTGCACAGCCACGCGATCATCCGCGGCGTCGGCTTCTTCGACGGCGCGTTCTCGGAGGGCCTGTCGGACTACCTGGCCGCGACGATCACCGACGACAGCGGCATGGGCCGCGGGTTCTTCCGCACCGACACGCCGCTGCGCGAGCTGGACCCGCCCGACTCCGAGTGGGTCTGGCCGCGCGACGTCGATGAGATCCACCGCACCGGCCAGATCTTCGGCGGCGCGATGTGGGATCTGCGCAAGGCGCTGATCGCCGAGAGCGGCGACCGCGACGCCGCGGTGCGCCTGGCCGATCGGCTGTTCTACGCGGCGGTGCGCCGGGCCTCGAGCATCCCGGCGACGCTGATCGAGATCCTCGCGGCCGACGACGACGACGGCGACCTCAGCAACGGCACGCCGCACGAGTGCACGATCCGCGCGGCGTTCGGCCGCCACGGCCTGCGCACGCTCAAGGGCGAGATCGACGCCGCCGGCTCGGTCCCGAGCGCGGTCACCGCGCCGCAGCCGGTGCGGCTGACGCTGATCGGCAAGGACGTCCGCTGCGGCGACGTGATCAGCGGCGTCGGCCTCGAGTGGCGCCCGCGCGACGGCGGCCCGCCCGGCAGCTCGACCGCCACCGCGGTCGATGACGTCTGGACCGCGCCGCTGACGTTGCCGGCCGACGGCGGCGCGCTGTTCTTCCGCTTCCGGGTGCGGTTCGCCGACGGCAGCGAGATGGTCTACCCCGACAACCGCGCCGACCCCTGGTACCAGCTGTACCACGGCGACGTCGTGCCGCTGTACTGCACCGACTTCGAGCGCAACCCGCTGGCCGAGGGCTGGCGGGTCGGCGGCGACGCGCCCGAGGTCTGGCAGTGGGGCGTGCCCGGCGGCGGCGCCGGCGTCGGCGATCCGACCCGCGCGTTCTCCGGCACGCGGATCGTCGGCACCAGCCTGTCGTTCGTCGATCCCACCTACCGCGCCAAGGCGCTGATGTGGCTCGAGACGCCGGTGATCGACGTCGGCCAGTACTCCGACGTCCACCTGCAGTACCGCCGCTGGCTCAACGTCGAGGACGGCTTCTACGACCACGCGACGATCGAGGTCAACCAGGAGCAGGCCTGGGCCAACCTGTCGTCGCAGGGCAACTCGAGCCACACCACCCACCACGAGGACAAGGCCTGGCTGTTCCAGGACGTGCCGCTGTCGTCGCGGATCCACGACGGCACCGTCGCGGTGCGGTGGATCCTCGACTCCGACGAGGGCTTCGAGCTCGGCGGCTGGAACCTCGACGACGTGTGCATCGTCGCCAACCCGCGCTCGGTGTGCGGCGACGGCCAGCTCACCCCGACCGAGCAGTGCGACGACGGCGCCGGCAACGGCGACGGCGCCGATCAGTGCCGCGCGTCCTGCCGCCGCCCGTTCTGCGGCGACGGCGTCGTCGACAGCCGCGAGGCATGCGACGACGGCAACGAGGACGACGGCGACGCCTGCTCGAGCATCTGCGAGGTCATCGAGCCCGAGGTCGACGAGATCGACGGCACCTGCGCCGCCGGCGGCCGGGGCGCGGGCGCCGGGCTGGCGCTCGGCGTGGCCGCCGCCGCGCTGCTGGTCCGCCGCCGCCGCCGCCGCTGACCGCCGCGCCTCAGCGGCCGCCGGGGCCCATCGCGCCCGGGCCCATCGCGCCCGGGCCCATGCCGCCACGCCCCTGACCGCCACGCCGGCCCTGACCGCCGCGCCCGCCCGCCGCCTGGCGCAGCTGGCGGCGGTGCTTCACGACGAACCGCTTGGCCTGCTTGCGCTCGGGGCCGGTCAGGCGGCCGTCGCCGTCGCGGTCGAAGCGCTGGATCAGCATCGCGCGCAGCGCCGGCGGCAGGCGGCGGTGACCGCCGCGCCGCGCCTGGGCGTCGGCGCCGTGCGGCGCGCCCTGGGCGACCGGGCCGCTGGGCGGAGCGAGCGGCGGGGCCGGCTGCGCCAGCGCGCTGCCGGCGAGGAGGGAGGAGAACAGGAGGGCGAGGGTGAGGAGCTTGGTGCGCATGCCGATCCGACCCGCCACCGCCGTCGGAGTTAAGCGCGAGCCGCGCGACGCGGCCGCTACTGGCAGGGAGCGCTCAGCGGGCCCGGCGCGACCACGACCGGCGTCCCGGTGCGCAGGTAGGTGTCGAAGAAGCAGGCGTACTGGTGCTTCACCTCCTCGATCTGCCGGTACAGGTAGTGCGGGTCGACGACGCCGTCGCCCTCGTATTGAACGACCACGCGGGTGTGGCCGGCGCCGTCGTTGGCGGTCACCGGGTAGGTCGCGATCCCCCCCAGGCCGTCGAGCGCGAGCGCCGGCTGCATGGTCGGCCAGGTCTCGGGGCCGGCCTGCTGGTTGCCGTAGGCCAGCGCCGCGGCGTCGTAGATCGTCGTCGGGAAGTACACGTCGCCCTTGCCGACCGGCTCGTAGACGTGGTGCACCGGGTGACCGGGCAGGGGCAGGCGCCCCAGCCGCGCCATCGCCACGCCGGGCTCGGCGATCTCCCACCCGCTGCCGAGCAGGCCCAGCGCGGGGTGGATGAACGTGAGCTTGTCGGCGTCGGCCTGCAGCACCGACGCCAGCAGGCCGCGCGCGCCCTCGATCAACCCGGTGTCGAGGATCATCAGGTTCCAGAACCCGCCGGCGCCGGTCGGCACCAGCACCGGCACCCGCGGCTCGATCGCGCCGAACAGGTTGGTGTACATGCCGCCCATCGACTGCCCGCCGGCCACCAGCTTGCTACCGTCGAAGCGGTGGACCGTGGCGTCGGCGCCACGGCACGGCGCCAGCGCCGCCGCCGGGATCTGCAGCGCGAGCAGCGCGTCGAGCAACAGCCGCTGCTCGATCACACCCTGCTGGAACGTGTACGGGAACGCGACCAGGTTCTGCAGGTTGAGGTACGCGTAGTCGGACGCGCCCGGCAGGCGCTCGGGGTTGACCGGCAGCGCGCTCGACGCCCCGGCGATGCCGTAGCGCGCGACCACGAACGCCGGCCCCTCGCCGACGACCGGCTCGCCGTCGGGCGTCAGCGTCTTGCCCAGGTCGACCAGCCCCGAGCTGAGCCCGCCCGAGCCGTGGAAGAACTGGTACAGCGGCCAGCCGTTGCTCGGCATCGGCCCGGCCGGGATGGTGATCGTCAGCGGGACGGTCAGGTCGCCCTGCTTGATCGGCGCGCCGGCGCCGTCCAGCACGAACACGCCGTCGGTGAAGAACGGCGCGGCCCCGGTCTGGAACTGCGGGAACGTCACCTCGCCGACCAGCTCGCAGTAGCTGCTGGTGGGATCGGTGTGGTTGCCGTCGGTGTCGACGTGGAGGTTGGCGATCACCGCGTCGTGGGCGGCGCGCACCGCCTCGGAGCGCGCGAACGCGACCGCGGTCTCGTCGCCGGTGGTGAACACGGTCGCGGTCAGCACGTCGGCGGCGGGCACGCCGATCATCGTCAAGGTCGGCCACAGCGGCGCCATCGCCGCGGCGGCGGCGGCGCCGCGCGCCCCGGCCGGCGTGCGCCCGGCGGCGAGGTCGACGATCGCGTCGGGGGGGGCGAAGCCGGGCAGCGCCGCGGTGCGGATCACCACCGCGTAGGTGGTGTGCGGCGTCAGCACGAAGCCCGGGCGCGGGGCCACGCCGACCAGGTAGCTGGGCGCGAAGAAGTCGGTCTCGAGCGCCTGCGCCACCACCGGCACCAGCCGCCCGCGCGTCGGCGAGTCGGGATCGACGTCGACCAGCAGCATCGGCGCGGTCGGCGCCGCCGCGATCACGTCGGTCGACTGCCACGCCGGCGTGGCCTTGCCGAACCGGAAGTAGGTGATCGGCATGAGCGGCGCGCCGACCCGGGCGTCGGCCACCGTCAGCAGGTCGCGCACGATCTTGGCGTCGCCGGCGTTGGGGAAGCCGCCGTAGGCCAGCGTGCCGTCGGGATCGAGCCGGACATCCGACGGGAACGGCGCGTCGAAGAACGCCGCGCCGGTCAGCGCGCCGTCGAGGTCGAACCACACGTCGGGGGTCGTCGGGCCGCCACCGTCGTCGCCGCAGGCCGCGAGGCCGATCGCCAGGAGCATCGTCAACGAGCGCGCGCGCATCGGGCCATCAGAGCCCGCCGCCGCGATCGCTGTCAATCGGCGAACGGCGTCTCGTCGGGCGCCAGCCGCTCCCACGCGCGGCGCAGCCGCTCGAGATCGCCGCCCAGCTCCTCGAGCGCCTCCAGCGACTCGGGCTGGTCGCGGTGGACCTCGGTCAGCAGCGCCGCGAGGCTGTCGGCGTCGCCCTCGGCCTCCCAGCGGTCGATCGCCCGCGCCAGCCGCACCCGCACCAGCCCCGGGTCCATCATCCGCGCGCTCTCGTAGCCGCTCCGGCCGCCGCAGCGCACGCAGGGCCGCGCGCCCGGCCACAAGAGGCCGCACACGAAGCAGTCGTCGCCGACGAAGCCGTCGCGGATGCCCTCCATCGTCGCCTCGGACTATTCGCCGCCGCCGCAGGGGTCGGCGCCGTCGCCGCAGGGGTCCCCGCCGCCGCCGCCACCGCCGCTGCCGCCCTCGGCGTCACCGCCGCCCGGCGCCTGCATCATCATGTCGCCCTTGCCGCCCTGCGCCGCGTTCATCTTGGCCTCGAGGTCGGCCTTGAGCGAGTCCTGCTGCGCCTTGGTGATCGTGGGCTCGCACGCCTCGAGCGCCGCGTGATCGCCGGCCTTCTGCATGCACGCGATCGCCTCGGGCGACCAGCGGTCGGCGACGCAGTGATCGGCGAACAGCTGCTGCATCTCGGGAATCATCTGCGCCATCCCCTCGACCTCGCCCGCGACCTCGCGCTTGAAGATCTCGCCGATGTTGGCGGCGGCCGCGCCGCACGCGTCCTTGGCGCTGCCCTTCTGCGAACCACCGCAGCCGCCGAGCACCACCCCCACCGCGATCACGATCATGCCGAGCTTGTTCATGGCCCGGCATCTTCGCACGGCGGCCGCCCGACGCACCGACGTCAGCTCTTCTTCTTGGCCCGCGGCTTCTTCTTGGGCGCCGCCGCCGCCTCGACCTCGGCCTTCTGCGCCGAGTCGATGCGCCGGATCGCGCGCAGCCGCAGGGTCTTGTCGAGCCTGGGCTTGAACTCGCCGGGCGGCGGCAGGTCGGGCAGCATGCCGGTGCGGGCCAGCTCGTCTTCGCGCAGGAGCAGCGCGCGCAGCTTGTCGGGCGACGACATCGCGCGCAGCTTGGCGATGGTCTGCGGGTTGCGCAGCGCCCGGGCCAGGCGGCCCAGGATCGGCAAGTGCAGCTTGTCGTACTTCAGGCCCATCAAGAAGTAGAGGAACGTGTTGCGGCCGTCGGGCGCGCCGAACTGGATGCCCTCCCACGACCGGCCGCACACCAGGAACGGGCGGACGATCTTGCCCTTGTCCTTGGCCCGGGTGTGCAGGAAGGCCACGCCGCCCTCCATCGCCGTCGACGCCAGCGACTCGCGCTCGACCACCTGGCCGACGAACCACGGCTTGTCGGTCAGCCAGCCGTTGGCGTAGGCGCGGGCGGCCAGCTCCTCGATCACCGCCACCGAGGTGCGCGCCTTCAGGTCGATGATGATCGCCGAGTCGGGCAGCAGGTCCTCGAGCGGCAGCTTCATGCCGTCGGGCACCTCGGTGAAGTGCTCCTCCTCGCCCAGCAGCTCGCGCTCGAGCCACAGATCGACGTCCTTCTTGCGGAACTGCCACTGGCGGTCGCCGCCCACCGAGGGCAGCTTGCCGGTCGACACCAGCTTGTAGACGGTCTTCTCGTCGAGGTGCAGGTACGCGGCCAGCTCGGGCAGGGTCAAAAGCCCTTCCTCGGGCTTCTTGGTACGGTCGATGGCCGCGGCCGCGGGCTTCTTGGTCATGCGGACGCGAGTCTACCACCCCGAAAGTCGCGGGCCGCGACCCGGGCGTCTACAATATCGGCGTGGCGGCACCGCTCCCTCGCTGGTCGTTGCGGCGCGCCCGGCTCCTGGTCGGGTCGAAGCTGGCGCTGGTCGTCGGCCTCGTGCTGTTCGTGGGCCTGGCCTGGCTGATCGAGCAGGTGATCGGGCTGCGCGGCCCGGTGCGGATGTCGCCGGTGGTCGCGATCGTCGTCGCCGGCGTGCCGGCCAGCCTGTGGCTGGCGTTCTTCTACCTCCAGGATCGCTACGAGCCCGAGCCGATGCACTTCGTGTTCGGCGTGTTCTTGCTCGGCACGCTGGTGGCCGCGCCGCTGGCCGACTTCGTCATCTACCAGCTGGCGCCGCCGCAGCCGCTCGGCCAGTTCGGGCTGGGCCCGTTCGCGCTCGAGCGCGTCGTCCACGCGATCGCGGTGGTCGGCCTGGCCCAGGAGCTGTGCAAGTACGTCGTGGTCCGGTACACGATCTACACCTCGCCCGAGTTCGACGAGCCGATGGACGGCGTCGTCTACATGATGTCGGTCGGCACCGGCTACGCGGTGTGGCTGAACTACCACCGGCTCCAGGGCCTGGGCGGCACGATCTACCTGTCGACCGGCGCCGCCGAGGCGGTGATCACCACGCTGGCCCACGCGTCGTTCGCCGGCTTCCTCGGCTACGTGCTCGGCCGCGCCAAGTTCACCCGCCGCGGCCCGGTGTCGCGCGGCGTGCTCTTGTTCCTCGGCCTGGTCGGCGCCGCGTGCCTCAACGGCGTGTTCAGCTTGGTGGTCGACTGGGTCATGACGCAGGGCCTGGCGAGCCACCCGTGGAAGGGCGTCGGCCTGGCGGCGGCGCTGGCGGTGGCGGTGTTCGCGCTGCTGATCATCTTCGTCCAGCGGCTCCTGCACGACTCGCCGTTCCGCAAGGAGGGCGCACGGTGACCGACGAACGCGACCCGCCTCCCCCGCCCGCGCCGCCCAGCGCGCCCGCTCCCGCCGACGCCGCGAGCTCCGGCGCCCTGGCCGGCGACGACGCCAGCGCGTCGACGTCGATGTCGGCGATCGAGGACGAGTCGCTGGCCGAGCGCGCGTGGCGCCGGGCCCAGACGATCGGCCCGGCGATGGCCGACGTCACCCGGCAGGTCGCCTACGCGCTGGGGCCCGCGTCGCCGTACCACCGCCACGACTTCATCGTGATCGCGCTGGCGCTGGCCATGGTCGCCGGCGCCGGCGTCGCGCACCGCCGGCTGATCGCGCCCACCGTCGAGACCTTCCAGTCCCGCGGCCTGACCTTCACCCGGCCGGCGATCTGGCTCGCGCCCGAGGAGGTGCCGCGGGTCGCGCCCCGGCTGGTGCCGGCGCCGTCGGCGCGCCCCCGGGGCGACGGCGACCTGCCCTACCACGTGGTCTACACGTCGTCGCTCGATCCCGACGTGCGCATGGAGGTGCGGATCGAGGCCAAGCCGCCCTGGTCCAACGTCATCACGAGCCTCGAGTTCGATCGCCGCACCCGCTGGGGCGAGCTGTACGCCGCCGATCGCAGCGGGGTCCGCACCCACGGCCGCCACAGCTGGCTGCGCACCTCGTTCCGCTACACGTTCGCCCCCAACAAGGGCGACGAGCCCCGGGTCGGCCACGCGATCGAGCTGGCCACCGTCGACAGCGAGCGGCTGTACGCGGTGACGCTGTACGGCCCGCCGCGGGCCATCGCCCAGGTCGCCGCGACCATCGAGCCGTCGCTGCGGGTGGCCTCGCTGACCGGCAAGCCGCTGGGCGCGCCCGCCGAGCGGCTGCAGCTGCCCGAGCCGGTGCGCGTCGCGCTGACCCGCACGGTCGAGGTCGTCGTCGCCGACGTCGTCGACGGCCAGCTGCGCGCGGTCGGCGGCGGCACCGGCACGGTGATCGGCCCCGACGGCTCGGTGCTGACCAACCACCACCTGCTGGTCGACAAGCAGCGCCCCCACGCGGTGTTCGCGATCGCCCGGGCCCGGGGCGTCGGCCAGGTCCCGGCGCTGGTGTGCGCCGGCAGCCCCAGCCGCTCCAAGCTGTGGCCCGAGATGGACCTGGCGCTGATCAAGTGCGACGTCGACCTCGACGGCCGCCCCTGGAGCCCGACCCAGGCCGCGGCCTGGCCGGCGTTCGACCGCCGCACCGAGACCGGCCTCGACCGCGGCCAGCGCCTGTGGGTGCTGGGCTTCCCCGACGTGACCGCCGGCGCGCTGGCGGTCAGCGGCGGCGCGGTGCGCGGGCTCGCCGGCGAACCCGGCAGCCCGTCGGACAACTACATCAAGACCGACGCGGTCATCACGCTGGGCAACTCGGGTGGGCCGGTGGTCGACGACACCGGCGCGCTGGTCGGCGTCGCCTCCGCGGTGCGGGTCACCACCACGGTCGCCGGCACCCAGCTGCAGTCCACCACCACCGGCCTGGTGCGGCCCATCCTGGCCGCCGCGCCGCTGTTCGCGATCGTCCGCGCCGGCTGGACCCCGCGCGACGGCCACACGTCGATCGATCTGGAGCCCACCGCGATCGAGGCCGAGGCCGAGGGTGTCCGGCTGTCGACGCACATCGTCGCGCACGCCAACGGCCAGCCCATCCCCGGCGCGCTGCTGATGATCCTGCGCCCCGGCGTCGACGCCGGCGACGTCGACATCAACCGCCTCGACGACCAGGTCATCTCGTGGGGCCGCTCGGGCACCGACGGCGCCGTCTACCTCAAGCAGCCGGTGCCGGCGCCCGGCACGTACACGGTCATGGTGACCGCCGACGGCTTCAGCCCGCTCATCGGCGACGGCGCCCTGACGCTGGACGCGAAGACGCCCCCGTACTTCGATCCCTGGGGCGAGGTGCGGCTCGGCGCCGATTGAGCGGCGGGGATCGGCCCGATTACACCTCGGATGGAATCCGCGCCTGCACCTCAAGATGCTGAAATCAATGCATCCACATCGACTCACATCATCAGTTGCGTGGGGCAGGATACATATCTTGGCGGTATTTTTTGCCAGCGGTGAAATTTGCCCTTGCCACTGGCGCCGAGGGTGACTATCAATAGAGGCAGTCGCACGCTAACGCGTTCGCTGGCTCCGCAGCAGGCTGTCCCCCCGGTCGCTGCGGTTTTTTTTTGCCCTCGGCGCCGGCCAGATCGGCCGCGGGCCTCGACTGCCTGCCTTGCCCACCGATCCGCGGACGTGCTACCCACCACGAAACATGCCCGCGCTTGATCACGCGCTGATCGATGGGGATGCCGAGCGGGTGGTGCGGCGCCTGACCAAGGGCGGCTTCACCGCGTACCTGGTCGGGGGCTGCGTCCGCGACCTGCTGCTCGGCCTGCATCCCAAGGACTTCGACGTCGCCACCAGCGCGACCCCGAACGACATCCGCGCCACCTTCCGCAACTGCCGCATCATCGGCCGCCGCTTCCGCCTGGCCCACGTCTTCTTCGGCAAGAAGATCATCGAGACCGCCACGTTCCGCGCCAACCCGCGCGAGGACGAGGGCGACGACGACGGGGACCTGCTCATCCGCCGCGACAACGTCTTCGGCACCGAGACCGAGGACGCCCGCCGCCGCGACTTCACCATCAACGGCCTGTTCTACGACTTCGAGCGCGAGGACGTGATCGATCACGTCGGCGGCCTGCCCGATCTCGAGGCCCGGCTAGTGCGGACGATCGGCGACCCGGACGTGCGCTTCCGCGAGGACCCGGTGCGCATGCTGCGCGCCATCAAGTTCGCGGCCCGCTGCGAGCTGGACATCGAGCCCGCGACCTACGCAGCGCTGCTGCGCCAGCGCGACGAGATCCGCAAGAGCGCCCCGCCGCGCGTGGTCGAGGAGGTGTACCGCCTGATGCGCGGCGCCGCCGCCCGCCGCTCGCTGGAGCTGTCGCTGACCACGGGCGTGCTCGACGTGCTGTCGCCGTACCTGGCCGGCCTGTACCACGGCGGCGGCAGCGGCGCCGAGGCCGAGGCCGAGGTCGCCGACGACGAGCTCGACCTCGACGACGAGGAGCGGGCCTGGCGGCGGGTGTGGCAGGACGATCGGCCGGTGCCGACCCGTCGCCCCGCGCCCCGCCTGTCGTTCCTGAGCGAGCCGGGCGAGCTCGAGCGCCGGCGCGCGCTGGCCTGGGCGATGCTGACCCAGCTCGACGACCTGGTCCGCCGGGGCGGTGAGCCGGCCAACTCCCAGCTCATCGCGGCGCTGCTGGTGCCGTTCGTCGCCGACACGATCACCTCGCCCACCATCAAGCCCGGTGACGCCCACCAGGCGGTGATCGAGGTGTCCCAGCCGCTGTTCGATCAGCTGGCGGTGGCGCGACGCGACGCCGAGCGGGTGCGCTACGCGCTGTTCGGCCTGCGCCGGGTGGCCACGGCCCGGGCCAAGAACCTGCCGCTCGACGCCGGTGGCGGCGGGCGCGAGTCGCTCGAGGACGCCGTGCAGCTCGACGGGCTCCTGGCCGCCGCCCGGGGCGGGGCCGCGCTGGCCCTGGCCGCGCCGGCCGACGGCGACGACGACGACGCGGCGGGCGCGAGCAGCGACGACGACGATCCCAACCGCAAGCGCCGCCGGCGCCGCCGCGGTGGCCGGCGCCGCCGCGACGACGACGCGCCCGCGGCCGCCCCGGTGCCGTGAGCCCCCGCGGCGCGCGGCGGATGCCCGACCGCGGCCTGGCGGTGGCGCTGGGCGCGCAGGAGCACTACCGCGACGCGACGCTGTACGACTACGAGTACCGGCGGCGCCGCGACGACGTGGCGTTCTACGTCGGGCTGGCCGACCGGCTGGTGGGCCCTGGCGGCCGGGTGCTCGAGCTGGGCTGCGGCACCGGGCGCATCACCGTCCCGCTGGCCCGGGCCGGCTTCCACGTGACCGCGGTCGACGCCGAGCCGTCCATGCTAGCCGGCCTGGCGGCGCGCCTGGAGCGCCAGCCGCGGTCGCTGGCGGCCCGGGTGACCGCGGCCCGCGGCGACCTGCGCGACCTCGCGCTGGGCCGTCGCTTCCCGCTGGTGATCGCCGGCTTCAACGTCCTCGAGCACCTGTACACGCGGGTCGAGCTCGACGCCTGCCTGGCCCGGGTGCGCGCGCACCTCGCCCCCGACGGGGCGTTCGCCTTCGACGTGCAGCTGCCCGACCCCGGGTGGCTGGCCCGCGATCCGACCAGGCGCTGGTCGCGCACGCGGTTCACCCACCCGGTCACCGGGGTGCCGACCTGGTACACGACCAACCACGACTACGATCCGGTCAGCCAGATCGCGATCATCCGGCTCTACTACCAGCCCGTCGCCGGCGGCCCCGAGGACGTCGTGCTGCTCAGCCAGCGGAAGTACTTCCCCGCCGAGCTCGAGGCGCTGATCGCCCACGGCGGGCTGCGCATGGTCGAGCGCTACGGCGACTTCGTCGGGGGGCCGCTCGGGCCCGGCAGCGAGAGCCAGGTGCTGGTCTGTCGACGGGGCATTGGGCGCGTCGCGCGCACGTCTCGACGAGGATGATCCGATTCCTCGACGGTGACTGCGCGCCCGTTCAGCCCCGGATGAATTCTCGTCGAGAAAACCAACTGTTACCGTCGAGGATTCGCCCCGGTCGGGTGGCCTCGACGGAGATCATGGCGGGGCCCGACGAGCCCTCGTCGGAGATCGTTGTCAGACCCCTCGCGTAGCGTCCCGCGCAATCCCTCGAGACCCGATCCGGGCGAGGGATCACAAGACCACCACCCTATCGGGAGGGACTGACAATGGCTGCTGCAGAGAAGGTTCACAAGGCTGGCATCACCCGCAACAACGACATGATGTACTACGTGAAGAACGGGGACATCTGGCAGGTGCCGCGCAAGAAGCCGGGCCAGCCGAAGGGCAAGGCCAGCGTGCTGGTCAAGGCCGGCGTCGAGATGGACTACTCGAAGTACCTGTACTTCGTCGACGGCGACGGCGACATCGCGCGCAAGGAGCGCCAGGTCGGCGGCTCGAAGCGCAAGACCGCCAAGAAGGCCGCCCCGGCCAAGAAGGCGCCCGCCAAGAAGGCCGCCCCGGCCAAGAAGGCGCCCGCCAAGAAGGCGCCCGCCAAGAAGGCGCCCGCCAAGAAGGCGCCCGCCAAGAAGGCGAAGAAGAAGTGATCACGCCGGGCCCTCGGGCTCGGAGGTCACGCACGTAGATTAGCTTGCGTCGCAGCGATGCGACCCTCGTCACGGCGCCGCGGCAACCGGCGCCGTTGGCGTTTTCGGGGGACGCGTGGCGCCGTTCGTCGACGGTGATGGCCGGCGCTGGTGAAAGCCCGTGCCGCGGCTTGCGGAGGTCCAGCGCGGGGCGCTAACCTCGCGAGCGAGGAAGGGAAAATGCTCGATCGCACCCGCAGCTTGCGCCTCGTTCTGGTCGCGGTCTCTGGACTCGCGGCGGGGTTGTTTCCGATCATCGGGCCGCTGCACGTCGCGCCGGCCTACGCCGACGATGACGACGAAGACGACGAGGACGACGGCGGCGACGACGGCGAGGACGGTGGGGAGGACGAGGGGGAGGACGAGGAGGAGGAAGAGGACGAGGACCAGCCGCCGATCACCGCCGGCGGCCTGTACACGCTGAAGACCTACCCGCAGGGCGAGATCCAGCGCCCGCTGACGATGACCAAGGGCATCACCGAGGTGAAGGGCGGGTTCGGGTTCGACGTCAGCAACGAGACGGCGTTCGAGAGCGTCGGCGCGTCGGCGGACCTGCGCTACGGCATGCAGGACAACGTCGAGCTGCGCGCCGGGTTCAAGGGCATCAAGAACTTCGATCTCTTCTCGGCGTACGCCGCGTTCGAAGGCTCGATCGTCTACGACCTGGTCGACTTCCGCGCCGGGTTCGGCTTGTCCCACGCGCCGGGGTCGACGAAGGCGAACATCCCGATCGGCTTCCCGTTCCGGTATGCGCCCAAGGAGCAGGTCGCGGTCACCGCGCTCGAGACCGCGTTCTCGATCAACTTCGACGCCAAGCCCGACTTCACGCCCAACGTCGGCGTCGTGATCCAGCCGCAGCCGATCGTCGCGCTCATCCTCCACGCGTCGCTGGTGATCCCCGGCTTCAACTTCAAGAAAGACAACGCCGTCATCCCCGCGACCGCCGCGATCCAGCTGTCGCCCAACAACCGCCTCGACGCCGGCGCCGAGTTCTCGTTCGGCAACCTGAAGCCGCCGGATCCCGACGCCGACGGCCCGCTCGAGGCGCCCGCGTTCTACGACGACCGCTTCATGCTGTTCTTCGCTCGCTACCGCCTGTGAGCTGACGCGTCCGCCGCCTGAGAGCCGAGGAGGACCCCCGAGTGCGCGTCTGTCCGCGTTGCCACACCCGCTTCCCCACCGGTGAGCGGTTCTGCCTGCACGACTCGGCCATGCTGGTCGAGGAGCAGGACCTCGCCCGGCTCGGCAACGCGGTGGGCAACTACCGGCTCGACAAGATCCTCGGCCGCGGCGGGATGGGCACCGTCTACAGCGGCGAGCACGTCTACATCAAGAAGCCGGTGGCGGTGAAGATCCTCCACCCGCAGTTCGCCCGCTACCAGGACGCGGTCAACCGCTTCCTGCGCGAGGCCCGGGCGGCGTCGTCGATCAACCACCCCAACATCGTCGACGTCACCGACTTCGGCGTGCTGCCCGACGGGCTGGTGTACTTCGTCATGGAGTACCTCGAGGGCAAGAGCCTCGAGGACCTGATCGAGCGCGAGGGCGCGGTCGAGCTGCACCGCGCGCTCAACATCGTCAACCAGATGTCGTACGCGCTCGAGGCGGCCCACAACGTCGGGGTCATCCACCGCGACCTCAAGCCCGACAACATCATGCTGCTCGAGCGCCCGGGCCGCCGCGACATCGTGCGCATGGCCACCGGCACCAGCGCCTCGGGCTACGTCACCGAGCGCGAGCGCAGCTACGACTTCGTGAAGATCCTCGACTTCGGCATCGCCAAGATCCTGGCGCCCGACGAGCTCGGGGTCGACACCATCCAGGGCGCGGTGTTCGGCACGCCCGAGTACATGTCGCCCGAGGCGGCGCGCGGCGACGACGTCGACCTGCGCACCGACATCTACGCGGTCGGCGTGATGCTGTTCGACATGCTGTGCGGCCGGCCGCCGTTCGAGGCCGAGGCCGGCAACGAGGTGCTGCAGAAGCACATCCACGCGCCGGTGCCGTCGCCGCGCGAGTTCGCCCCGCACCGCGAGATCACCGAGGGCGCCGAGCGGCTGATCCTGAAGTCGATGGCCAAGGACCCGGCCCGCCGCTACCAGAGCATGGCCGACATGCGCATCGACCTCGCGAACGCCTACGGCACGGTGTCGTACCGCCGCAACCTGCCCGGCGAGGGCCCGCGCGGCGCCGACGCCCGCAAGAAGCGGCTGACCGAAGAGATCGACGACTGGTTGAAGAACGACAAGTCGTCGATGTCGGTCGAGGAGGCGCGGGTCATGGCGCTGGTCGATCAGGCCGATCGCGCCTTCAACCCGCCGCAGCTGTCGGCCTCCGACGCCGAGCGGCTGGCCAAGGCCCTCGACGACGCGCTCGACGACGACTGAATCCATGGGAGGGTTTCTCGTGAAACCCTCCCCCGGCGGGGTCATGCCCCCACCCGAGACGGCTGTCCGCCCGGCCTCCCGGGCGGCGCGTGACGGTCGGGCGGGTTGCGCGGCGTGAACCGGATCGTCTCGGGCTAGAAGAGCGGTGGACCGTCGGACCGTCCGGACTCGCGGGCGCGCGACGGGTCGGTGTACGCTGGGGAGATGCACCGCGGCAGGCTGGCTGTGCTGGGCCTGGTGGTCGCCGCGCTCGGGTGTGGCGACGACGGCGCCCCGCCACCCCCACCGCCGGCCGTCGGCCTGTGCGCGGCCAAGACGCTGGCGCCGTGGGCGCGCGCCGAGCGGGGCGTCGGCGGCGCGGTCACGCTGAACGAGGTCATGTACCACCCGGGCCCCGCCAGCCCCGGCGAGTGGATCGAGCTGTACAACCCGCTCGCGATCGACGTCGATCTGAGCGGCGCGCGCCTGGCCGGCGCGATCGCGTACACGTTTCCCGACGGCGCCCGCGTCGGCCCGCGCGGCTTCGTCGTCGTCGCCGACGGCCCCGGGGTGCCGGGCGCGATCGGCGTGTTCACCGGACGGCTCCCCGACGACGGCGGCGCGATCGAGCTGTGGAACGCGAACGGCCGGCTGCTCGACGCCGTGCGCTACGGTGACGTCGCGCCGTGGCCGATCCCCCCCGACGGCGCCGGCCCGTCGCTGGCCAAGCGCGCCGCCGAGTCCGCCAGCGAGCCGCCCGAGGCGTGGACCGCCAGCGCGCGGCTCGGCGGCACGCCGGGCGCGGTCAACGCCCCGGCCAGCGAGCTGGCCCAGACCGTCCAGACGCTGGTGCCGCTCGGCGCGACCTGGCGCTACCAGGCGGCGAGCGCCGCCCCGCCCGGCTGGGCCGCGCCCGGCTTCGATGACGCCGCGTGGCCGGCCGCGCCCGCGGCGTTCTTCGCCAGCGCCACGCCGCCGCCGCCGGTGACCGCGACCGCGCGCTTCACCGCCGACAACTTCGTCGCGCTCTACGTGGGCAAGGCCGACGGCGCCGACCTGCGCCCGATCGGCCGCGACGCGATCGGCGACTGGACCTCGCCCGAGACCTGGACGTTCACCGCCGGCGCCGACGATCACCTGTTCGTCGCGGCGTGGGAGGCGCCCGGCGACGACGGTGGCCCGCAGATGGTGATCGGCCAGGTCGCGCTGCCCGACGGCACGCTGGTGGCGACCGACACCGGCAGCTTCGAGTGGGCGCTGGGCCCGCCCGGCGCGGCGCCCGGCGGCGCGCTGACCGATCCAGCGCCGGCGCCCGCGCTGGTGCAGAGCGTGATCGCCGGGGCCACCTGGGCCGCGCCGCTGGCGGCCGCCGACAACGGCTCGGCGCCGTGGGGCGGCGCGCTGAGCGGGCAGTTCGCGCCGAGCGCGCGCTACCTGTGGCCCGACACCTTCGCCAGCGCGTCGGAGACCAACACCCGCACCACCTTCGCGCTGTTCCGCTCGCGCCGCCCGCTCATCCCGCCGCGCGGCGCCACCGCGGTGCCGCCGGGCGCGATCACCACCTACTACCGCACCCACTTCCAGATCGCCGCCGGCCTGACCCTCGAGCCGTGGCTCGACCTGCGGATCGACGACGGCGCGATCGTCTACGTCAACGGCGTCGAGGTGGCGCGGGTCCGCATGCCGGCCGGCGCGGCCGGCGCGACGACGCTGGCCTCGAGCGCGGTCACCGACGCGACCCTCGAGGTCGGCCGCGCCATCGCCGCGAGCGCGCTCGCCAGCGGCGACAACCTGCTGGCGGTCGAGGTCCACCAGGCGACCAGCGGCGATCCCGACCTGGCGTTCGACGCCGCGCTGCGGGCGTCGGTCATCGCCGCCGCGCCAGAGGGACCGCCGCCCGGGGTCGCGCTCAACGAGGTCGCCGGCGCCAGCGCCACCGAGTTCTGGATCGAGCTGACCAACCGCGGCGCGGCGCCGGTCGACCTGGCGGGCGTGGTGGTGGCGTCGAGCGCCGGTCCCGAGCACGCGCTGGCCGCGCGCACCCTGGCGCCGGGCGAGGTGATGCTGGTGACCCAGGCCGAGCTCGGCTTCGGCGCGACGGTGGGCGACAAGCTGTTCCTGTACCGCGCCGATCGCGCCGCCGTGCTCGACGGCCTCGACGTCGTCGCAGTGCCGCGCGGCCGCGCCGCCACCCACGACGACTGGCGCTACCCCGACGTCGCGACCCCCGGCGCGGCCAACGTCTTCGTCACCCACGACGAGCTGGTGATCAACGAGCTCATGTACCACCCACCGCCGGCGGCGCAGCCCGACGGCTCGCTGGCGCGCGATCCGCTCGAGTGGATCGAGCTCTACAACCGCAGCGCCGCGCCGGTCGACGTCGGCGGCTACCAGCTGGTCGACGCGGTCGCGTACCAGCTGCCGGCCGGGACGGTCGTCCCCGCCGGCGGCTACCTGCTGATCAGCAACGACGCGGCGGCGCTGACCGCGGCCGAGCCTGGCCTGCCGGCGCCGGTGGTCGGCGACTACGCCGGCAGCCTGGCCGACGGCGGCGATCACCTGGTGCTGCGCGACGCCTGCGGCAACCCGGTCGATCAGGTGCGCTACCACGACGGCGGCGCGTGGCCGGCGGCCGCGGACGGCGGCGGCGCCAGCCTGGAGCTGCGCGACCTCCGCGCCGATCACGACGCCGGCGCGGCGTGGGCGGCCAGCGACGAGTCGGCCCGCGGCGGCTGGCAGACGATCAGCTACCAGCAGGTCGCCACACCGAGCGCGGTCGGCCCCGACGGCGCGTGGCAGGAGCTGGTGATCGGCCTGCTCGACGCCGGCGAGGTGCTGATCGACGACGTCAGCGTGGTGGTCGATCCCGCGGGGGCCGCGACCGAGCTCATCGCCGATGGGGCGTTCGAGGCCGGGGCCGCGGGGTTCCGGCTGCTCGGCAACCACCGGCACGGCGAGGTCATCGACGATCCCACCGCGCCGGGCAACCACGTGCTGCGGCTGGTGGCCACCGGCCCCACCGAGCACATGCACAACCACGTCGAGACCACGCTGGGCGGCGGCCACGTCATCACCAACGGACGGACCTACCGGATCTCGCTGCGGGCGCGGTGGCGATCGGGCTCGAACCTGCTCAACACCCGGCTGTACTTCGATCGCCTGGCGCGGACCACCACGCTGGCGGTGCCCGGGCGGCGCGGCACGCCGGGCGCGCGCAACAGCGCGGCGATCGACGACCTCGGCCCGACCTACCGCGAGCTGCGCCACACGCCGGCGGTGCCGCGCCCCGGTCAGCCGGTGACCGTGACCGTGACCGCCGCCGATCCCGACGGCGTCGCCGGGCTGACGCTGTGGACCGCGATCGACGGCGGCGCGCCGACCCGCCAGGCCATGACCGCGACCGGCGGCGGCGGGTTCGCCGCGACCGTGCCGGGCGCCGCCGCGGGGACGGTCGTGCAGTTCTGGGTCGACGGCGCCGACGCCGCCGGCGCCACCGCGATGGCGCCCGCCGCCGGGCCGGCGTCGCGGGCGCTGTGGAAGGTCGACGACGGGCTGGCCGCGACCAGCGGCCTGCACAACCTCCGCGTCATCGTGCCCCCGGCCGACGCCGCCTGGCTGTTCGAGCCGGCCAACCTGATGAGCAACGATCCGATCGGCGCGACGGTCGTCTCCGACGAGCGCGAGGTCACCTACGACGTCGGCCTGCGGCTGAAGAGCAGCGAGCGCGGTCGCCCCGAGGTGGTGCGGGTCGGGTTCGCGCTGCGGTTCCCGCCCGAGCAGCCGTTCCGCGGCATCCACCCCAGCGTCATGATCGATCGCTCCCAGGGCGTCGGCTTCGGCCAGCGCGAGCTGTTGTTCAACCAGGCGATGAACCGGGCCGGGTCGGTGCACGCCCAGTACGACGATCTGATCCAGGTGCTGCCGCCCCGCCGCGAGCACACCGGCCCGGCGCAGCTCCAGCTCGCGCGCTACGGCGATCTGCTGCTCGACTTCCAGTTCGACCGCGGCGGCGATGGCGCGCTGTTCGAGTACGAGCTGGTCTACTACCCGCTGACGACCGACGACGGCACGCCGACCGGGCGCAAGCTGCCGCAACCGGACGCCGTCGTCGGCACCGCGCTGCGCGACCTCGGCCCCGACGAGGAGGCGTACCGCCAGTGCTTCATCGCCAAGAACAACCGCTGGCGCGACGACTACCGCGGCCTGATCCGGGCGCTCCAGGCGTGGAGCCTGCCGTCGCCGCAGTTCGAGCAGGAGCTCGACCGGGTGATCGACGTCGACGAGTGGCTGCGCGCGACGGCGTTCGCGACGCTGTCGGGCGCGATCGACAACTACGCCAGCGGCGCCCAGCACAACGCCGACTTCTTCGTGCGCCCGAGCGACGGCCGGCTCTTGTACTTCCCCCACGACCTCGACTTCCTCGGCTCGCCCCAGGGGCCGGTCGTCGGCAACGGCGATCTGGCGCGGCTCGTCGCGCAGCCGGCGTGGGCCCGGCTGTACTACGGGCACCTCAACGACATCATCACCACCGCGTTCAACGCCACGTACCTGGCGCCGTGGAGCAGCCAGCTCGGCGGCCTGCTGCCGGGCCAGGACTTCGCGGGCCACCTGCAGTACGTCGCGGCCCGCGCCGACTGGGTGATGCGCGGCGCGCCCGACGCCGTGACCCGGGCCATCCCGCCGATCGCCTTCCAGATCACCACCAACGGCGGCGCCGCCTTCGCCGTGGCGGCGCCGAGCGCGACGCTCGACGGCGCGGGCTGGGTCGACGTCGCGGCGATCCACCGCGCCGGCGCCCCGCTGACCGCGACCTGGCCGAGCCGGACCGGGTGGCGGGTGACGACGCCGCTGGCGTGCGGCGCCAACCTGCTCGCGCTCGAGGCGCGCGACCGCCGCGGCCGGCCGGTCGGCGCCGACACCGTCACGGTCACGCGCACCGGCGCCGGCTGCCCGTGAGCCGCGGCGGGTCGCGCCGCGGGCCGCGCGACCTCAACGCAACAACGACGCCAGCAGCTCGATCACGATCGCGCCCGAGCGCCCGCTGTGCTCGTTGGCGTGGGTCGAGCTGCGGCTCTCGGTGATCGCGGCGTACTGCGCCGACTGCAGCTCGCGCCGGGCCTGATCGCGCAGCCGCTGCAGCTCGACGCGCTCGGCCGCCTCGAGGCCGCCCTGCATGACGAACTCGATGATCCGCGGCAGCTCGCCCGCGTCGAAGAACGTGCCGTGGCTGCGGCACACGTCGACGACGACGCGCGCGCCGGTGGCGAACTGCCGGCGGTTCATCACCACCTTGCAGCTCGGGCACTTCACGTACATCCGTTGGCCCGGCTGCACCGGGCGCACGTCGGCGCGGTGCAGCGCGCCCAGGAGCGCCTCGGCCCGGGCCTGGCGGCGATCGGTGACCACCCGCTCGATCGCGAGCTTGTCGAGGAACACGCCGGCGCAGCCGCGGCACTCGTCGATCACGACGTCGCCCAGCAGGCGCGCGTGCAGCGGCGCATCGCAGCGCGGGCACGGCGCGTCGGCGCGGGCGTCGCCGTGGGCGGCGTGATCGATCTGCGAGCCGCACTCCGGGCAGTGCTTGTGGCCGTGGAACACCCGCGACAGGCAGCGCGGGCACGCCTTGAGCAGCAACGCCGCCTTGCAGTACTCGCACTGCGCGTGCGTCGCGTCGACCGGCGCCGCGCAGCGCGGACACGCCAGCATGCCGGCCTGGGGCGCGCTGGCGGCCAGCTCGGTGACCGTGCCGCACCGGCAGCGGAACGCCTGCCCGGCGGCGTATCCGCTGACGTCGTAGCGACTATCGCAGCCGGCGCAGGCGAGGATCATGGACTTCGATCATGGTGCCCGCGGCGGTGCACCGCAATGGCTGACGCGCCGCTGGCGCGCGGCCGACGCACCGCCACCGCCGTGACGCAGTCGGAACCTGGCGAAGTCTCGACGCCTGCCGCGTCGAACAGTTCACAGGCGACCTGTAGGTGCGCCGCCCGTTCGGGCCCCTCGACTAGCAGATCTGCACAACGATCTCGATATGTTGCAGTGTCCAATGGCCGGACCATCCGAACATCCGGCATTCGCCTTGCAATGCGTCAGGGCACGCGATGCGCAGTGCGCTGTACCTCTCTCTCGCGGTGTCGCTCGGTGGGCCGGGCGCGATCCGCGTCGCCCACGCCGACGATCAGGCGCCCGCGCCGCTCCGCCAGCGCCGCGCCACCGCCGCCGAGATCTTCGCCGGCCCGTTCCGCTCGCCGCGGCTGTTCGCGATGCCGGTGGCCGACGTCGTCGGCGCGTACCAGCTCAGCCTGTCGGGCGACGCGAGCCTCTTGCAGGAGCCCGGCATCCTCACCGCCGCGGGCGTCGCGGCGATCGGGTTCGGCGACGTCGCGCAGATCGAGTACCGCCACACCTCGGCGGTCGGCATCGGCGACATCGAGGCGCCGATCCCCGCGGTCGGCGTGCAGCTGCAGGCGCCGTTCCGCGAGCGGCCGTGGGTGCCGGCGGTGGCGATCGCGTTCCGGCTCGGCGTGCCGCGCCGCGAGACGATCGCCGACCAACCGGTCGATGAGTCGGTCACCGATCTGTACCTGGTCACGCGGCTGCGCCTGCGCGGCCCGCTGACCGGCGTGACGCTGCACACCGGCGCGCGGGTGTCATCGGCGAAGATCGTCCGCCCCGGCCTCGACGCCGCCGGCACCGCCAAGCGGCTCATGGTGCTGCCGACGTTCGGGCTCGATCTCGCCGCGTCCGACAGCGCCCGCGCGATCGCCGAGATCGGCCTGGCGCCGCAGTTCCGCTTCGATCCCGCGGTCGACGCCGCGCCCCAGGTCGACTACGGCCTGCTCGGCCGGGTCGGCGTGCGCTGGGCGGCGCTGCCGGCGGTCGTGCTCGACGCCAGCATCGGCTACCAGCTCGAGGTCGCGCGCGGCCAGCCCGCCGACGGCCTCGAGTCGTTCGTGCAATGGGACATCCGCGTCGGCGGGGAGGTGTTCGTGCCGTGGGGCGCGATCGCCTGCCGCCTGACCGGAGGGTTCTGCGAGTCCCGCGAGTGACGCACCCAAGGAGGAACGCCGTGTCCATGAACGTCCCCAAGCTCCTCATCGCCGGCGCGGTCGCGCTGACGGCCGGGGTCGCCACCGCGCAGCCGCTGCCGGTGCCGATCCCGCTGCCGACGCCGCCGCCCGACGGCACGCCGCCGCCCACCGACGGCACGCCGCCGCCCACCGACGGCACCCCGACCGACGCGCCGCCGCCCGTCGACCAGCCGCCGCCGCCCGTCGACCAGCCGCCGCCGCTGGGCGCCCCGCCGCCGATCGAGAGCATCACCGAGGTGCCGGCCAGCGAGCCGCCGCCGCCGCCGATCGACCTGCCCGAGCTGCTGCTCGCGCCGTCGGGCGCGATGCTGCCGGCCGGCGTCATCTACTCGCGCAGCGGCGTCGACACCTCGGGCGGGCTGTCGAGCGACATGCGGTTCGGCCTCGGCGACGTCGCCGAGTTCGGCGTCGCCGTCACCGACCTGATCCGCGGCCGCGAGGCGTCGGGGCTGACGCCGCGGCGGTTGGCGCCGTTCTACACCGCGACCTTCCGCATGGGCCTGGCCGAGGATCGGCTGTTCCGCCACCAGCCGGCGCTGGCGCTCGGGTTCCGCAAGTCGTTCGAGTACGAGGCCGACAACCACCGCGCGCGGATCGCCGAGCTGCACCTCGCGGCGTCGGGCCACGTCGGCACCCGCACCACCGTGCACCTCAACGGCTCGTTCTGGGACGCGTCGGTCGAGACCGGCGACGAGGGCGCGGTGCTCTTGCACGACCAGGGGCTCGGCCGGCAGTTCCGGGTCGGCGGCGGCGTCGCGGTGCGCGCGGTCGAGGACGCCGACATCCTGATCGACTACGCCTGGATGCCGGAGTTCTGCTTCACCTGCAGCGCACCCAACCGCACCCGGCTGCGCCCGATCCTGTCGTGGGGCGTGCGCTACGATCTCGCCAGCTGGGCCCAGCTGCAGTCGGGTGTCCGGGTTCCGGACATCGGCGACGCCAACCTGCTCGACGCCCAGATCTTCGGGCAGCTCACCCTCATCAACCGCTCGATCGAGCGCGTGGTCGATCGCCAGCGCCGCCGCTAGCGCGCAACCCCGCTCGCCCACCGACCATGCGCCGCACCGTCCCGCTGCTGATCGTGGCCGCCCTGGCGTCGGGCGCGGCCGCCGACGACGGCGCGCTCGGGCGCGGGCCGACGGTGCTGACGATCCCGACCGCGTGGACCCAGCCGCGCACGTCGCTGACCGCGGCGCTCGACGGCGACCACCGCGGCGGCTCGGGCGCGCGGATCACGCTGGGCTACGCGCGGCTGGTCGAGGTCGACCTGCGCGGCGACGGCGAGCTGACCGCGTGCGCGCCGTGCGCCGGCCCGGCGCGCGCCGTCGAGCCGGTGCGCCAGCCCACCGCCGGCTGGAAGCTCGCGCTCACGCCATGGCGCGACGGCGCGGTGGCGGCCGGGGTGCGGGTGCCGCTCGGCTACCGCGAGCGGGCCCGGGCCAGCGAGGCGTTCGTGGTGCTGTCGCAGCGGCTGGGGCCGGTGCGCCTGCACGCCGGCGCGTCGACCTGGGCCAGCGCGCACCGCGGCGCCGACGGCGCCACCGTCACCCGCGGCCCGGGCGCCAGCGTGCGCCCGCTGGTCGGCCTGGAGTGGACGCCGGAGATCTATCCGCGCACGACGATCCTCGCCGACCTGCAATGGCTACCGCAGCTGGGGCCGACCGCCGCAGAAACTGCACCGCGCTGGGCGTTCGCGTGGGGTGTGCGTTACCGCGCGCTGGCGTGGAGCGCGATCGAGCTCGGCGTGCGCCACCGCGAGGGCGACGAGCTGGGCGGCGCGACGGTGATGGTGCGGCTGTCTGCCGCGTGGCCACGCGCCACACGCTGATCGCGGTTGTCGACGGGCGCCGACCCGCGTACCGTCGAGACATGGAGCGCTGGCCGCAGCACTTCGGCGCGTACGAGCGGGAGGTCGAGGGACAGCCCGCGCGCTACGCGATCGATCTCGCGGCGCTGGCCCACGCGCCGGTCGCGAGCCACCCGGTGCGGGTGGAGATCGCGCTGGCCATCGGCCTGCGCGACGCGACCGGGCGCCCGATCGCCGACGACGCGGCCAAGCTCGAGGCGATCGAGGACGTGCTGGTCGAGCTGCTCGAGACCCAGGCCGACGCGATCTACGTCGGTCGCCGGGTCGACGCCGACGCCTGGACGCTGGTGTGCTACGCGCCGTCCGAGCACCGCGCCGATCTGCAGGCGTTGCCCGGGCGCATCGAGCTGGCCCGCACCGCGCGCTGGTCGCTCGACGACGATCCCGCGTGGAGCGGGCACGCCGCGATGCAGCCCGAGCCCCACGTGCGCCAGGCCATCGACAACCAGCGGCTGGTCGCGCGGCTCGCGGCCGAGGGCGACGCGCTCGAGCGACCGCGGCCGATCGATCACCTCGCGTACTTCGCCAGCGAGGCCGCGGCCCAGGCCGCCGCCACCGCGCTGACCGCCGCCGGCTTCCGCTGCGACGAGGTCGAGGGCGATCGCGACGACGCCGACGACCGCGAGTGCTGGTCCTTGGAGTTCCACCGCACCGACGCGCTCGACGGCGATCACCCCGATCGCTTCACCCGCGAGATCCTCGACGTGCTGCTGCCGCTGGGCGGCAGCTACGACGGCTGGAGCTGAGTTTCAGTGGGCTCGTCGCCGAGCCCCCCTCGGCGGGGTCATGCCCCCGCCGAGCCTCCCCCGCGACGCGAGACTCCCGGCGCGCCGACCGGTGCTCGTCCGAAACACTGACAAGCTCTGACTTCCAGGGGGCTCGTCGCCGAGCCCCCTCACCGCGGCTTGGCCTTGAGGATCACCTTGTTGTCGCGGATGACGACGTTGAACTCGACCTTCTGGGCCTTGTGCTGCTCGAGGATCTTGGGCGCCTGGCTCTGCAGCGTGCGCACCAGCTTGTCGTAGGAGAAGCCCTCGGACTTGTCGCCGACCACCTCGCGCGCCTTGACGAACTTCGCGTACAGCGCGCGGGTCTCGGCCTCGGTCATGCCGGGCACGTCGGCGGAGCGCGGCACGGGCGGACGCGGGAACGGGCGCGGCGCCGCCGCGATCGGTGGCGGCACGGTGGCGCCGCGGGGCGGCGCGGCGCCGATCGGGGGCGGCGCGGTGGCGCTGGGTGGCGCCGGCCGCGGCGGCAGCGGCGGCGGGATCGACGCGGCGGGCCGGGGCACCGGCGGCGGGGCGGTCGGGGCGGGGCGCGCCACCGGCGGCAGCGACGGCGACGCCGGCGGGCGGGTCGGCGGCGGCGGCGCGGGGCGGGGCTCGATCGCGGCGAGCGCCTCGTCGGCCAGGCTCGACAGCGCCGCGGCGATGTCCTCGTCGCCGGCATCGGCGAACGGATCGGTGGTGAGGCCCTTGCTACGCCGCGGCGGCGGCGGCGCGGTCGGCGGCGCGAACCGCGGCTGGTCGGGCTGGGTGTCGTCGTCCTTCGCGGGCTCGGCCTCGACCAGGTTGCGGCGCTTGGCGTCGGCCAGCGCGATCGCGCGGTCGCGCTCGATCGCCTCGCGCATGCGCTTGGGCATCGCCGCGAGGATCTCCTCGGGCAGCGCCTCGCCGGTGCGCTGCACCTGGCGGCGCAGCTTCGACAGGTTGCGCAGGTAGCGCCCCGACTCGATCTCGCGCAGCGTGCGCTTCCAGTACGTGTTGTACGAGCCGAACTTCTGCTGGATGGTGGCGAACCGGTAGCGCAGCGCGGTGTTGCGGATCTGCATCTGCGCGACGTCGCGGATGCGGCGCTCGGCGTCGGTGTGCAGGTGGGCCGGCGCCTGCTTCTGGATGCCCATGAAGTACTGCTCGTACATGACCTTCAGCCGGTCGACGAGCTTGTCGAGGGCGTCGAGCGCCTCCTCGATCTCGGCGGACTTCTCCTCGGAGCTGAGGGAGGACTTCAGGGCCACGCGGCGGCGATCGTAGCAGACCCGTCCCGGCGACGTTGCGTTTGTCAGCGCCGGGGTGGCCACCGCAGCCGCCACCGCCGGCCGCCGACCGCACGATCTCACGCAGTTGCCGCCGGCCCCGGGCTGGCACGCGATCTGCGAGGGCCCGGGGCGATGCCTCGCCTGCCCCTGGTCCTCGCCCTCTGCGCCGCCGCCGCCTGCGTCGACGACCCCGCGCTCGACACCGAGCTGACCGCCGCGCCCGCGCCGCTGACCGGCGTCGATGGCGCGGTCGACCAGGCCGACCGCGCCTGCCACGTGGTGCTGCGCGACCTGGCCCGCCTCGGCAACGGCACCGGCGGCTACCAGTCGAGCGGCACCAGCTGGATCTGGGAGGGCGACGTCGAGCTGTCGGCCGCAGCGGTGGCTGACGGCGCGACCGCGGCCGTCGTCTTCCAGTACGGCTCCGACCCGACCTGGTACCAGGTGGCGACCACGCCGAGCGCGACGCCCGCGACGCCGGGCTTCGTGCGGTTCCACGTCCGGCTCGACGATCACCTGCCCGGCCCCGGCATGAGCGGCACCGCGCTCACCAACGCCCGCATCCAGGTGATGCCGTTCGCGCGGATGACCGGCGGCGGCCGGCTGTTCGATCACAACCGCGTGCCCGGCGACTTCGACAACTACCAGGTCAACTGGGGCACCAACTTCGCCGTGCCGCGCAACGACGCGGTGTGCCCCGCCGCGGGCCCGACCGCGCCGGCCCGGATCAACTTCGCCGCCGACCGCACCGTCACCCAGCACGGCGCGCTGGTGCCCGGCGGCCAGCTCCGCCTCGAGTACGACCCGGCGCGGCTCACGACCTGCCGCAACTCGCGCGGCGGCTTCGACCTGTGGGACATCACCGCGCACGTCCGCTGGAACACCGGCGAGGGCTCGAGCGCGAGCATCAAGGCCGGCGCGCTGCTGGTGTCGATCCCGACCACCGCGCGCTCGTTCGAGGTGTGGTTCGAGAACACCGCGCTGCCCGGCTGCCAGGCGTGGGACTCGAACCAGGGCGCCAACTACCGCTTCGATCTGCTGCTGCCGCCGCAGTGGCTGGGCGCCGCCACCGTGCGCATCAGCCGCGACACCAACGACCCGTGCGCCGGCCCCGACGCCGCCGGCGGCCTGGCGTTCGACACCTGGACCCGCCAGCGCGCGGCGATCACCAACGTCTGCTTCCGCGCCTGGTCGCCGGGCGTGACCGACCGCGACGATCCGGAGCTGTGGCGCAAGCTCGACGCGACGCTGCGCTGGCGGCCGCGGGGCTCGAGCGAGCCGCTGCGCTCGCTGTACGCCAACCTGCTGGGCCGGTACGGCAACGACGCGCGCTACGCCGTCGAGCTGCGCAGCCTCGATCCGTTCCGCCCGTACCAGTGCCCGGTGGTGCCGACCACGCCGACCGCCGACGGCATGTACGTCCAGGCCCAGCTCGAGTACGTGATCATCGTCAACGGCGTCGAGCTGCGGCCGGCCCCCGGCGCCTACTACACCGCGACGTTCATCGACTACCCCCGCGCCGGCTGCCCGTGACCTCAGAGGGTTTGCCACCCGAGACAACCGCCCGCTGACCGGCGTCCGCGGTAGGCTGGCGCCATGTCGCCGGTCGCGTCGCTGGTCGCCGTCCACGAGGAGCTCGATCGGGTCTTCGCGCAGTTCCGCGAGCTGGTGCTGATCGGCGACGGCGCCCGGGCCGCGGCGGTGCTGGCGGTGTACCAGGCGCTGACCGCCGACCACGCCGCCGCCGAGGAGGCGCTGCTGGTGCCGTTGCTCGACGACGCCGCCCGCTGGCCGGCCGACCTGTACACCGGCCAGCACGCCAAGCTCCTGGCCGCGATCGACCGCGCCGCGGCGGCGGTGGCCGGGCTGGCCGCGGGCGCGCCGGGCTGGCGGGCCCGCGCGCTGGCCGCGCTCGACGTCGCCGCGCCGCTGCACCACCTGGCCGAGCACCACCACCTGGCCGAGGAGCAAGACCTGCTGCCGCTGGTCGGCGAGCGCGAGCCGGCGCGGCTGGTCGAGGTCGCGGCGCGGTTCTGGGCCACCCACGCCGCGCACCGCGCGACGCTGACCGAGGCCGCCGCCGCGCTGACGTGACGACTATCGACCGGCGTCGGGCGCCGTGGTACGCCGCTCCCCGCCCGCGGCCATGTCGTTCGTCTACTTCTTGCTCCTGGTCGGCGTGCTCGTGGTCATCCACGAGCTCGGCCACTTCGTCGCGGCCAAGCTGCTCGACGTCCGGGTGCTGCGGTTCTCGATCGGCTATGGCCGGCCGCTGGTGCGGCTGCGCGGCGCCGAGACCGAGTACCAGATCGCGGTGTTCCCGCTGGGCGGCTACGTGCGGATCCTCGGCGTCGAGGACGGGCCCGACGTCGAGCCGCGCGATCGCGGGCGCTCGTTCGCCAACCGGCCGCTGTGGCAGCGGCTGGTGATCATCTTCGCCGGCCCCGCCGCCAACCTGATCCTGCCGATCCTGATCTACTTCGTGTTCTTCGCCGGCCACACCGAGCTGCCGGCGGCGGTGGTGGGCGACGTCTTCGAGGACTCGCCGGCGGCGCGCGCCGGCATCGAGGCCGGCGACACCGTGCTCGCGGTCGACGGCAAGAGCGTGCGCTACTGGGAGGACCTCGAGCGCGCCATCCGCGTCCACGGCGGCGACGAGGTCACGCTCAAGCTGCAGCGCGGCCCGCGGGTGTTCGAGAAGTACGTCGTGCCCACCTCCGACGTCGTGCGCAAGCGCGACGGCCAGGTGTCGGCGCAGGGCCGCATCGGCATCACCCGGGCGCCGTTCGTGCCGATGGTCGGCATCATCGATCCGACCTCGCCGGCCGGCCGCGCCGGCATGGCCACCGGCGATCTGATCGTCAACATCGACGGCCGCCCGGTCGACAACTGGAGCGGCGTCGCCGCCGGGCTCGGCCGCGGCGCGCGGCGCACCAACCTGGTGTACCTGCGCGGCACCGAGGTGCCGGGCGTGCCGCAGGTGCGCCTCTTGTCGGCGCGCTTCGCCGACCTGATGCCCGAGACGCGCATCGACGCGACGCTGGGACGATCGGCGTACACCGGGCTCGAGAACGCCGAGATGTTCCTGGCCCACGTCGACCCCGGCACGCCGGCCGACCTGGCCGGGCTGCGGGTCGGCGATCTGGTCACCACCGTCGACGGCCAGCCGGTCAAGCACTGGGCGGTGCTCGAGCAGAAGCTGCTGTCGGATCCCGAGCGCACCTGGACCATCGGCTGGCGCCGCACCGAGCGCGGCAAGGTGGTCGAGCGCGCGGCGCAGCTGACCCAGGTGTGGCGCAAGGAGCTCGATCAGTACGGCCACACCGTCGAGCGGCTGGTGCTGGGCGCGCGCAACGACGTCGAGCGCGGCCGCGGCAAGATGGTGCCGATCGACGGCCGCTTCGGCTACGCGGTGTCCAAGGCGGTCGAGCGCACCGGCGAGACGATCAAGCTGATGGCGCTGGGGTTCCTCAAGGTGCTCGGCGGCGACTCACCCAGCGAGAGCCTGGGCGGCCCGCTGACGATGTACCGGGTGGCGTCGGTGTCCGGCGAGCAAGGCTGGGACTCGTTCTTGCTGCTGATCGCGCTGATCAGCGTCAACCTCGGGTTGATCAACCTGCTGCCGGTGCCGGTGCTCGACGGCGGCCACGTGCTGGTGTTCGTGATCGAGGGCGTCAGCCGGCGGCGGCTGTCGCCGCGGGCCAAGGAGAAGATCCAGGCGGCCGGGCTGGCGTTCATCGGCATCATCACCGTGCTCGCGCTGCGCAACGACATGATGCAGTACGTGTTCCGATGAGCGCGATCCTGGCGATCGACACGTCGACGCTCACCGCGTCGGCGGCGGTGGTGACGCTGGCCGGCGCGCCGCTGGCGGTGGTCGGCGGCGATCCCGACGTGCGCACCGAGCGGGTGCTGCTGGTGTGCGAGCAGGCGCTGGCCCAGGCCGGCGTCGCGCCCGGCGCGCTGACGGCGATCGCGGTCGGCGCCGGCCCCGGCTCGTTCACCAGCCTCCGCATCGGCCTCGCCACCGGCAAGGGCCTGGCCTACGCGCTCGGCGTGCCGCTGTGGCTGGCGTCGTCCTTGGCCGCGCTCGCCTACGACCTGGCCGCGGTGGCGCCGGCCGACGACGCGCTCTTGGTGGCGGCGCTCGACGCGCGGCGCGGCGAGATCTACGCCGGGAGCTTCCGCCGCGCCGACGGCGGGCTGGTGGCGGTCGGCCCCGAGCGGGTGCTGCCGCCGGCCGAGTTGATCGCCGCGCTCGACCAGCCGGCCCACCTGGCCGGCGACGCGCTGCTCGCCCACGCCGACGCGCTGGCCGCGCTGCCGGCCCACGTCACCCGCCACGGCGCGCCGCGCACGCCCTCGGGCCTCGGCGTCGCCCGCGCCGCGCTGGCCGGCGACCGCGTCGATCGCCTGCACCACGGCGCCCCCGCGTACATCCGCCCGTCGGAGGCCGAGGTCAAGTACCCCGACGGCGTCCCCGGCGCCCGCAAGCGCTGACGTCCGCGTTACGGCTTGCCCAGGCCGTCGAGCGGGTCACGCGGGTCGATCGCGTGCTCGCGCAGCTCGCAGCGCGCCGCGACGCAGCTCGCGGTCCAGCGGCCCTCGTTCTGCCGCCGCAGGCGCTCGTACTGCGGCCCGCCCATCGCGCACTCGATGTGCTTCGGCGGGAACAGCGCGCGGGCGCGGTCGAGCTGCGAGGTCGCGACGGCGATCGGATCGGTCGGCACGCACGCCGAGGTGCGGAAGTAGATCGTGCAGTCGCTGTCGACCTGGCAGCCGGCGAGCGCCGCGGTGCCGTCGTCGGGGCGCGGCGCGCCACCGAGCCGCTTGCGATCGATCACGAGCTTGGCCCGCGCCGATGCGCGGCCGCTGACACCGGGGATCTGGCCGCGCAGGGCGGCGGTCGCGCAGCGGCCGAACCGCGCGGTCGAGCCGCCGACCCGGAGCGCGCCGGTGGTGCCGTCGGCGTCCCAGCGCACCAGCACCGTGGCCTTGAGGACCGCGCCGCGCTCGCGCTTGGCGCACGCGATCAGCGCGGCCTCGTGCGCGGCCAGGTGGTCGGTGAGCGGGCGGCTGGTCGAGGTGATCGTCACCGGCCCGGGCGGCGGCGGCGGCATCCGCTTGGCGGCGGCGGTGGAGGTCAGCGCGGCGAGCGCGACCGCGGCGAGCGCGAGGGTGCGTGGCATGGAGGTGGGACGGTACCCCGGCGCGGTGATTCACGGCGCCGGGTGTTCAGACCGACGTCGCCGGTGGCGCGTTGGCGCGTCAAGTTCCGTGGTTGCGCGGGGATCGGCCATGCACTAGCGTTGATCCAGCCGCCCACGCGGCCGGAGCCCGACGTGAACGCACCGGTGATGGACGTCTCCTCTCTCGCGCTCGATGATCTCCTCGCCGAACACCGCCGCCTCGACGCCCGCCTGCGCGAGCTCGAGAGCCAGCGCTCGCTGACCGCGGTCGAGCAGGTCGAGTACGGCACGCTGAAGAAGCAGAAGCTGCTCGCCAAGGATCGCATCGTGCGGCTGCAGGCCGCCGATCGCCGATCGTGACCACGCCGCCGCTGCCGCCGGACGTCCTCGAGCGCCTGCGCCGGATCGGGCTGCGCATCGACGCCACCGGCCGGCTGTGGCACCAGGGCGACGAGGTGACCCACGCCGGCCTGCGTCGGGCGCTGTTGCGCTGGCTCGACGTCCGCGCCGACGGCCAGCCGATCATCAAGCTCGACGACGTCCGCTACGCCTACGTCGACGTCGACGACACGCCGCTGCGGATCACCGCGGTGCGCTGGGACGGCGACCGACCGATCGCCCACGTCGACGACGACACCGCCGCGCCGCTCGACCTGCCGACGCTGGTGGTCGACGCCGACGACCGGCTGCGGGCCCGGGTGCGCGACGGCCGCGTGGCCGCGCGGCTGACCTCGGCGGCGCAGCAGGTGCTGCTCGAGCGCGCCGACGAGCGCGCCGGGGTCTACGGCGTGGTGGCCGCGGGCCGGTTCTGGCCGCTGACCGCGACACCGCCGAGCGGCGCGGCGTAGCGATCGTCACGGCGCCCCGAAAATGCGACCGCCGCCGAGGTCGGCGGCGGCGAGGACGTGGACGGAGGGACGGAGTGGGACCGGGACCGGGCGTCGCTCAGCCGCGGGGGCGGAGCACGAACGGGTACTTGATCGGATACAGCCCGGTGTCGCCGACCTTGGGGAACTGCACGTTCGAGATCACGGCGGCGATGCAGCTCGAGACGGTGGCGTCGACGCCGGTCGCGGTCGACTGCACGACGTGGCCGTTGCCGTTGAGCGTGAAGGTCGCGGTGACGGTGCCCTCGAGGCCGGGCGTCGCGAGCAGCTGCTTCTCGTAGCAGTACGAGATCTTCTCGATGTTGCGGCGGACGTAGCGGCGGATGAGGTCCTTGTCGAGGCAGACGCCGTCCGAGCCGCAGGTGTTCGGCGGGCCGATCTTCACGGCCGGCGGCAGCGCGACGCGGCGGCGCAGCCCGCCGTTGCCACCGTCGCCGAGGCGGCCGATGTAGTTGCGGCCGTCGTCGCGGCCCAGCGTGCCGAACGGATCCGACGCGACGCCCGAGCACGGGACGCCGGCGATCGTGCCGCAGCCGTGGCCGGCGCCGCGCACGCCCACGCCGAAGGTGCCGACCGGCGCGCCGGTGCCGCCGCCGTCGAACAGGCCGCCGGTGATGTCCATGTCGTCGAAGCCCGAGGCGAGGCTGCCGCCGTCGGCGACGCTGACCGGCCCGGCGAACAGGTCCGACGACAGGATGCCGGCCTCGGTGGCCGCGGCGATGGCCGCCTCACGCGACATCCGCGGGGTCAGGCCGCGATCCATCACGCGCATCTTGGCCGAGGTCGGGTTGATGACGTCGTGGCCGAGCGTGCCGGTCTCGAGCGCGATCGCGGTGGGCGCCGACGCGGTGCCCTCGGTGCCGCCCTCGTCGGCGTCGCCGTCCTCGGGAGGGGGCGGCGTGAAGTCCTCGGTCGACACCAGCACCGAGCGGTCGCTGGCGTCCTCGCGGATCGTCATGTCGGTGGGCGCGCCGGTCATCGAGTCCGACGCGGTCGACATCAGGCCCCACAGCGCGACGTGGGCCACCGCCGACGCGGCGAGGAACGCCAGCGGGCCGCGCTCCCACGCGACGCCGGCGGGCACCGACGCGACCGGCGCCTCGATGCCGCGCACCCAGAACGACGCCTGACCGACCTGGGTCTTGAGCGCGGTGCCCACGTACAGCGGCAGCGCGACGTGGCCGGCGGCGCGCATCGACGCCAGCGTGGTGCTGGTGCCGCCGAACGCGACGTCGCCCTCGAGGCCAGCCAGCGGCGCGACGAAGCCGCCGGCGGCGTGCTCGACCAGCGTCTGCTCCGGCGGCGCGTCGGCCAGCGGGATGTCGACGCCGTCGTTCTGGCCGACCCGCAGCCGGGTGCGGGCCGCGGCCTGCTTGCGCAGCAGGCTGGTGGCGATGCAGCCGAGGCCGGTGATCGCGCCGGCCAGCGCCAGCACGTCGACCGCCGCGCTGTGGCGGGTCGGGCGGAACGCCCACGCCGGGCGCTTCTCGGCGATCCACTGCTCGCGCGCGGCGGCGTCGTGGGCCGCGGCGCGCAGGCCGTAGAAGAACGTGGCCAGGCCCAGCGACAGGAGCGCGACGCCGGCGATCAGCGCGATCCGCCCGCGGCGGTGCGCGGTGGGCGCGGCGGTCAGCGTGTCGATCGACACCACCGAGCCACCCAGCGAGGTGACGACCTCGACCGCGGTGGCAGGAACAGGGGGAGAGGTAGGTGCGGGCAAATGCGTGGCCATGACGTCCTCCGAAAGGGCGGGTCCCAGCGCGCTGGTCGCGACCTCGCGCCAGCGCATGCCGCCTCGCGCGCCGTCCAGCGCTGCGTTGGCGTTCTGGGTGATAGACAGCGCCCCGCCCCGCCGGTTCCAAAAATCTTCGGGCGATTCCGCGTGCCTACGCGATCAGATTTCCTGCAACCACCTCGCGTCGCCGGTGTCTCGCGGCGGTTTCGGCGGGCGATCGCTCAGGGCCTCCCACCGCTTGCCCACCTGCCGTCGGCGACCGCCCGATCGCCGATCAGGTAGATCGCCACGCTCGAGCGCTGCGCCGCCGGCCGCACGCCGGTGTTGATGACCACCCTCGAGCACCAGGTTTTGACAGGCGCGGCATCATGTAACATCATATGTTGCATGAGACGGGACAGCCGGTTGTCGGGGGTGCTGCACGTGCTCTTGCACATGCACGCGCACGACGGGCCGATGACGTCCGCCGCGCTCGCGCACGCGATGACGACCAACCCGGTCGTCGTGCGGCGGATCCTCGCGGGGCTGCGCGAGCACGGCTACGTGCGATCGGAGAAGGGCCACGGCGGCGGCTGGACGCTCGCGTGCGACCCGGCGCGGGTGACGCTGCGCGACGTCCACGCCGCGCTCGGCAGCCCGTCGGTGCTCGCGATCGGCAACCGCACCGAGGCCCCCGGCTGCCTGATCGAGCAGGCGGTCAACGCCGCGGTCGGCCAGGCGCTCGACGCCGCCGAGGCCCTGCTGCTCGCGCGGCTCGGCGAGGTCACGCTCGCCGCGCTCCACGCCGAGGTCGGTGCCCGCCTCGCCGCCCATCAGCACACGCATCAGCACGCACGGCGCCACGTCGACCACCACCGCGCGCCCAGGCGCGCCCGCACCCGGAGCGCTCCATGATCCACGACGTCCTCATCATCGGCGGCGGCCCCGCCGGCCTGTCCGCCGCGCTCGCGCTCGGCCGCGCGCGCCGTCGCGTCCTCGTGATCGACGGCGCGCCGCGCCGCAACGCCGCCGCCACCCACGTCTACAACTTCCTCACCCGCGACGGCACGCCGCCGGCCGAGCTGCGGGCGATCGCGCGCGCCCAGCTCGCCGCCTACCCGACGGTCGAGGTCCGCGACGTCGCGGTGACCGCGATCGCCGGCGCGCTCGGCGGGTTCCGCGCGACCCTCGCCGACGGCGGCGCCGTCGACGCCCGCCGGGTCTTGCTCGCCACCGGCATGATCGATCAGCCGCTGCCGCTGCCCGGCTTCCGCGAGCTGTGGGGCCACGCGATCGTCCAGTGCCCGTACTGCCACGGCTACGAGGCGCGCGACCGCCGCTGGGGCTACCTGGTGCTGCCGGCGACCGCCGCCCACCTGGTGCCGTTCGCGCTGCAGACCCGCGCGTGGACCGCCGACGTCGCGGTCTTCACCGGCGGCGCCGTCGACGTGCCCGCGGCGGCCGCCGCCGCCCTCGCCGGCGCGGGCATCGCGCTCTACACCGCGCCGATCACGCGGCTGGTCGCGCGCGGCGACGCGCTCGCGGGCGTCGAGCTGGCCGACGGCACGACGATCGCGCGCGACATCCTGTTCGCCCACCCGCCGCAGCGGCAGGTCGAGCTGGTGCGCGCGCTCGGCGTCGCCCTCGACGACGACGGCTACGTCAAGGTCGAGCCGCTGCGCCCCGAGACGTCGGTGCCCGGCGTCTACGCGGCCGGCGATCTCACGACCCGCGGGCAGGCCGCGATCCTCGCGGCCGCCGCCGGCATGCAGGCCGCCGCCGCGCTCAACGTCTCGCTCGCCCTCGATCCGACCGCGGCGTGACTACGGCAGCGCCTTGACCTTCTGGTCGCCGGGCACGTCGCCGAGGTTGCGGTCGTAGTTGTCGTGGCACTCGACGCAGTAGCCGACCTTGGGCGACGGCGAGCGCCAGTAGATCGGGCCGCCGAGCTTGGCCGCCCAGCGATCGGGCGGCGCCGCCCAGTGGATCGCGTAGGCCCAGTCGCCGTGGTCGGGATCGAAGCCGGCGGCGCGCTTCTCCATCACGAAGATCGGGCCGGCCTCGCCGGTCACCTGGCCCGCGCGCACCTCCATCGAGGTCTTGACGATGACCGTGCCGACCGGGATCGCGGCCTCGGGATCGAGGTACGCGGCGGCGCCGACGGCGTTGACGTAGGTGTCGACCAGGCGGCCGCCGTGGGTCTCCGAGGCCACCGGCGCGGTGTTCATCTTGACGTAGCTGGCGTGGTCGGCGCCGACCGCGAGCGGCCCGAACGTCGCGCCGTCGTCCACCGGCATCTCCATCGACGCCATCATCGACGTGAGCTGCTTGTCCATCGGCTCGGTCGGGTGGTTGGCGTGGCCGCCGCAGGCGGCGAGCACGACGGTCGCGACGAGTGGGAGCGATCTCATGGCCCCGACTACGCTCGACGCCTCGCGCGGTTACAAGCGGCCGTCCCGTCGGAGTGCGGCCCCGCCCGCGATGGCGCGCTCGGGTGATCCGGGATAGCCTGCGCGGCTCGTGTCGACGCCCACCGCCCCAACGGTCACGCTGCGCTCGCTGCTGGCGCTGGCCGGGCCGGTGGTGCTGGCGCGGGCCACCCAGGCGGTGGTCGGCTTCAGCGACGCGTACATGGTGGCGCCGCTGGGCGACGACGCGCTGACCGCGACCACCGGCGGCGCGATCAACAGCTTCTCGGCGGTGATCCTGCCGATGGGCACGGTCTTCATCATCCAGAGCTTCGTCGCGCAGCTGGTGGGCAAGGGCCGCGCCGCCGAGGCCCGCCGCTTCGCGTGGTACGGGCTGGCGCTGGCGCTGGGCGCCGGCGTGCTCGGGCTGCTCGCGCTGCCGCTGATCGGCCCGGTGCTCGGCTGGTTCCCGCACGAGGCGCGGGTCCACGACCAGATGACCGACTACATGCAGATCCGCCTGACCTCGGCGGCGGCGATCGTCGGCACCGAGGCGCTGGGCAACTGGTTCGGTGGCTTCGGCAACACCAAGATGCAGATGCGCGCCGGCCTGCTGACGATGGTGGCCAACATCGGCCTCAACTGGCTGTTGATCGAGGGCCACGCCGGCGCGCCGGCGATGGGCGTCGCCGGCGCGGCGCTGGCCTCGTCGATCGCCAGCTGGCTCGGCCTCGCCTACCTGTTCGTCGAGTTCCGCCGCTGGCCGCGCGACGGCGCCGCGCCGACGGTGTGGTCGTGGCGCGAGCTGGGC
The DNA here is from genome assembly GCA_016707895.1 of Myxococcales bacterium. GTDB lineage: Bacteria > Myxococcota_A > Polyangia > Haliangiales > Haliangiaceae > UBA2376. The sequence continues at coordinate 869,141 of JADJGV010000001.1, forward strand.
CGGGTGCTGCGGTTCGGCCTGCCCAGCGGCTTCAACTGGTTCCTCGAGTTCGGGGCGTTCGCGCTGTTCCTCAACGTCGCGGTGGCCAAGCTCGGCACCATCGCGTTCGGCGCGCTCAACGTGATCATGCAGGTCAACTCGGTGGCGTTCATGCCGGCGTTCGGCGTCGCCACCGCCGGGGCGATCCTGGCCGGCCAGTCGATCGGCGCCGGGGCCCACGCCGCGGTCGGGCGGATCTTGCGGCTCACGCTGAGCGTCACCATGGCGTGGATGGGCGCGATCGGCCTGCTCTACCTGGCGATCCCCGACGCGGTGATGGGGCTGTTCGCCCAGGACGACAGCAAGCAGGGCATCGACGCCGGCCAGCTGGTCGCGGTCGGCGCGCCGATGCTGGCGATCAGCTCGGCGTGGCAGCTGTTCGACGCGGTGGCGATGACGGTGTCCGAGACGCTGCGCGCCGCCGGCGACACCGCGTGGACGCTGTGGGCCCGGGTGGCGCTGGCGTGGCTGGTGTTCGTGCCGGCGTCGTTCGCGGTGGTGTACCTGGCCGACGGCGGCACCACCGCGATCATGCTCTGTCTGATCGGCTACCTCGCCGCGCTGGCCGCGGCGATGACCTGGCGCTTCCGCTCGGGGCGCTGGCGCGACATCGATCTCACCGGCCGCGAGCCCGAGCTGGTGTAGGAATACGAGCCCCGGATGCGCCGCTCTCCCCTGCTCCCGATCTTCCTGATCGTCCTGGTCGACGTGCTGGGCATGACGATCGTCTACCCGCTGCTCACGATCTACGCCGAGCACTTCGGCGCGTCGCCGCTGACCGCGACCCTGCTGGTGTCGTCGTTCGCGGTGTGCCAGCTGGTGTCGGGGCCGATCCTGGGCGGGCTGTCGGATCGCTACGGCCGGCGGCCGATCCTGCTGATCAGCCAGCTGGGCACGCTGGCCGGGTTCATCATGCTGGCCAAGGCCGACGCGCTGTGGATGGTGTTCCTGGGCCGGATCCTCGACGGCGCGACCGCCGGCAACCTGGCCATCGCCCAGGCCTACATCGCCGATCACACCGCGCCCGAGAAGCGCGCGCAGTCGTTCGCGCTGATCGGCATCGCGTTCGGCCTGGGCTTCGCGCTGGGCCCGGTGATCTCGGGCTGGCTGGCCCACCACTCGCTGGCGGCGCCGTTCTGGATGGCGGCGACGCTGTCGGCGATGTCGATCGCCGGCACGCTGTTCATCCTGCCGCGCGAGGACGCGCCGGCGGCCGCGGCGCCGCGCAAGTTCGCGCTGGGTCAGCTGGGCGCGTACTTCCGCCGGCCGACGCTGGGCTGGCTGCTGCTCTTGTTCCTGGTCTACATGTTCACGTTCTCGCTGTTCATCGGCGGCTTCGCGCTGTTCGCCGAGCGGCACTACACCTGGGACGGCCACCCGTTCCGGCCGCGCGAGATCGGCTTCGCGTTCGCCGGCTCGGCGCTGGTCGGCCTGGTGATCCAGGGCGGGCTGATGCGGCGGCTGGTGCCCAAGCACGGCGAGACCAAGCTGGCGCTGGTCGGGTTCGTCACCGCGGCGATCGGCTACCCGCTGCTCGGCGTGAGCTCGGCGATCGGTTTCCTGGTCGCCGCGACGCTGGTGTCGTCGATCGGCAACGCGCTGTTGCGGCCGGCGCTGACCGCGCTGGTGACCCGCGCCGCGGACGCCAGCGAGCAGGGCACGGTGCTGGGCATCACCCAGTCGCTGTCGTCGATCACCTCGATCGCCGCGCCGCCGCTGGCCGGCTACCTGATCGAGCACGGCCACGGCGACGTCTGGGCCTACCTGCTGGGCGCGGTCGGCGCGCTCGGTGTGGCGCTGATGCTCGGCCGGCGCGAGCCCGCGACGTCGGCGAGCTGATTCGGCTATTTTCGTAGTCGATGACGGGTTATCGTCTCATATAATTAACTTCGACCACAAAATAACGTGGAGTGATTTGCTGGTTGCGGTAGTGTAACCAATAGATAAATGGGCATCGACTACAAAAAGTGGGTGCACTATCCCCTGGCAGGGCTTGAAAAACAAGCCCTTAGGCACGCGTATCGTGCATGGCGCGCTTCTCGCCGAACCACACACGACCACTTGGTCTTTGCGCTGAAGGCCGACGGGGCCGCGGTCCGAGACGCGTCTGAGGCCGTCGACACGATCTTGCGCCACCACCAAGGCACGGCGCTGCTTCGCCCGCTCGAACGAGGACTCGTTCCAGGGATCGCGGCAGCGATGGCACTTGATGACGAACCAGACGCGCGAGAAGACCTCCACGATCTCGAGCGACTGATCGCCATGCTGCATGCGCGCTACGTCCCCGAGGCGCCCGCGATCCCGATCTCGGAGGTAGCACGCGACCTGGCGATCCGCCCCGAGCGCGTCCGGCAGCTCCTCGACCTCTGGCGCACAACCCCGGACGCCACGGAAGTGATCGACGCCCGCGCGCTCTACTGGGAGACGTTTGAGGACTTCCTGAAGTCCGAGCTGCGCCCGGGCACCGCGCCCATGCCAGCAGCTGCGCCGCAACTGCCGATCGCGACAAGGACCACGCAGGTGAGCTGGAGGGGCATCGGAAGTTACTCGCGACCGGCGACGCTCGACCTTGAGCCGGTGACGTTCCTCGTGGGCGCGAACGCCAGCGGCAAGACGACAGCGCTGGTCGCGATGAGGGCACTCGCGACGATGGCGCGCGCTGGTCTGGCTGAGTTCGCGCGGCTGATGCCTCACGTCCCGGCAAGCGCCGAGGAGGTCATGCTCGGTGTGACCGCCGACCTGTCGCGTGCCGGCACGACTCACCCCGAGCCCACGAGCGTCCAGTGGCGAGTCGAGGTTGGCTGCCGAGCGCGGATCCACGCGCGCTCCGAGCTGATGCTCCAGGGACGCGACGAACTCGCGCGATTCGACCAGGGCTCAGGACGCTGGCGCCAGGCCGACGGCACCACGACGGACCACATGATGCGTCCCGACCAGCTGGCGCTAACGAGCGCGTCGGAACCGAGCCAGCAATGGCAGCTGATGGGCCTGCGGCAAGAACTCGCTCGCTGGCATGTCGAGCTCCCGGAAGCCGCCCCACGAGGCCTCTCACCGGATCCCAGGTGGGAACCGTTTCGCGAAGCCCCAACAGCCTTCGCGACACTCGTTCGCCACGTTCGCGAGGTCACGGGCGTTCGCGATCTGGTCCTCGCCCAAGACGGGCTTCGCATCAACGACAGCGGCCCCCTCCTCGCCGCGTCGGTTGCACCGCGCGGCGTGGTCCGAGCCATCGAACTGCTGGCGCTGGTCCTGCAGCCGACGCCTCCGACGCTGCTTGCGATCGACGAGATCGAGAACCACTTGCACGCCGACCTCGCCGAACGACTCATCGATGTCATGCGGAGCGTCTCACACCGCACACAGCTCATCGTGACGACCCACTCGAGCAGAATCGTGCGGCTGGCTCAACCGCACGAGGTAAGGCTTTGCGTCCGCGGCCCCCGGGGGAGTTCGATCGCGCCGTTGGCCGCGTACCCTCACCTCGCACGCTTGGCCGCGAACGGTCAACTCGACGACATCATCGCGAGCAGCCTCTTCGCGGATCCGGCATGACCACCACCATCCTCGCCAGCCGATTGACCGTCGCGACGATCGTGAAGCAACTGCTGGCACGCGCCGGAGTTGCCGCATCGGCGGCACGCCTTCCGGAGAGCCGCGCCGCACAGCGACAGCAGGTCGAGAGCCTGATCGCGTCCGGTGTCAGGGTCTGCGTCGTCGATGCCGCGGAGGAAATCGACGGAGCGCTCTCGCTCCCTGTTCGTCCGTCACTCGCAGCATGGCTGACGCGCGATCGCAGTGCGAACGAGACGGTGCTCGGAATCGCCGACGTTCCCCCTGCAGAAGCGGCGAAGGCTTGGCTCGAGGGCCTCGACCTGGACCAGGATCGGAAGTTCGCCCTGAGCCTGGATGGCTTGGCGTTGGCGCGCCGCCTCGACCTCTCGGTCCTGGCGGCGTTTTCACCTGAGCTCCGGTCGACCCTCGCATTGCTCGATCCCACGTGGGCGACGACACAATCGATTGCCCGCGCACGCGGCCGCCCCGCCGGGATCGTGCTTTTCCGCGGCAGCGGCTACGCGCTTTGCCTCGAACTCCTCCACCTTGGCGATGGTGCGATGGTCACTCCCGATCAGCTCGCCGCCGCCATCCAGCTCAGCCGAACGCCGACGGTGCGCTTGGTGCACGAGTGCGTGCGGCGAGGCTACTTGCGCCGCCGCGCGCCTCGCGGCCCGCTCATGGTCCGCAACACACAGCGCATCGTCGACGAACTAACGGCCGATGAGCGCGCACGACGAAACCAAACCCCCCTTCGCTCGCTCGGCGTGCGCACCGACCGAGCTGCGGCCACCCTCTTGACACGTCTCTCGACCGCCTTGAGTCAGCGCGGGAGCCTGCTGGCGGTGTCGGGCGCAGCCGCCGTGCGCGAGTTCGGGGGGGACCACCTCGCTGGCGGTCCGACGCTCGCCTACGCCAACCTCGACGTGGTCGATCATCTCCCGCTGGGTGATTGGTATCGCGACGAGCGGTCCCCGCTCGTCGTGCTCGTCGCGCCGGCAGATCGCGGTGTCTTGCATCGACTTCGCCCGGGCACACCGCCCCTGGTATCGCCGTGGCAGGCCGTGGTCGACCTGCTAACGTCGAACAGCGAACGCGAACGCGAGACGGGCCAGCTCGTTCGACAACGTCTCTTGGAGTCAGCGCGATGATCCAACGCCTACCGCTGGTCGCCGGTGACGTCGCGCACCTGATGGACGTCATCGAGCGCATGGCGGGCCTGGGAAGTTCCACCGTGCTCGTCGGGGGTCTCGTGCCGCCGCTGCTGCTCGAGGCGTTGGATCCCGACGGGTTCGATGAGGCACCTTCGCCACGCGAGACAACCGACTGCGACCTTGCGATCGGTCTTGTCATCGGTGCGCGCACGACGATCGACGACATCCACCAATCTCTGCTCGACGCCGGCTGGCAACCAGATCCACAGCGCAGCCAGTTCGCCTGGCGCAAAGGCGGGCTCAAACTCGACGCGCTGCCGGTGCCCGCCGGGATCGAGGCGCGCGACGCCGCCGCCGTGGCCGCCGTGGCGCGCTTCGAGACGCGCGCCCCGGAGCAGTTCTTCCGCGGCTACGAGTTCGCGATGCAGGCGCCGGTAGTGATCAACGTCGAGACGCCCGACGGTCCGCGACCGCTACGTATCGCGGGCCTGGTCGCCATCCTCGCAGCCAAGCTCCAGGCGCGCCTCGACCGACGGTTCGATCGCAAGCGCGACGCGCACGACATCGGCTGGCTGGTCCGCTACATGAAGCCCTCGCTGATCGTGGACGCCTTGCGGCGAGCCGCCGCGATGCGCTCTGACCTCGTCGCGTTCGTCCAAGGGCAACTCGAGCGCTCGTTCAGCGATCCTGACGCCGATGGCTGCATGGACTACGCAGCCGAGGCCCATAGCATCGTCGACGAGTACAACGAGCCACACCGCGAAGCCGTCGCGATGTCGATCCGTGTAATTCTTGACGCCTATCGACGACTCGGCTGATCGTCACGTCACGCCCCGGCCAGCGCCGGCGCCGACAGCTCACCGACCAGGCCGAGCTGTCGCAAGAGCGCGGCGGCGTGGGTGGCGAGCGCGGCCAGCGCGCCGCGATCGGGGTGCAGCGGCCTGCCGGCGGGGCGGGCGCGGGCCAGCACGGCGACGGTCCACAGCTGCCACAGCTCGGCGAGCCAGGCCTGGCCGGCGGCGCGCTCGGCGGCGGCGACGGTCGGCAGCGTCAGCTCGAGGTAGGCGACGCCGAAGGCGGCGTGGCGCACGTCGTCGGCCGCGAGCCGCGCGCCGATCTGGCGCAGCAGCGGGCAGCGGCCGTGGGCCAGCCGCCGCTGCTGCAGCGGCATCACCTCGTGGGCCAGCATCACGTCGAGCGCGGCGATCTGCACCCACGGCGGGCCGTCGGCGCGGCGGGCGTGCGCGACCACCGCGGCCAGGTGGCGATCGATCGGCGCGACGTCGCCCAGCCGCTCGAGGTAACCGCGCAGCGCCTGGGCGTGGCGCTCCTCGTCGGCGACCTGGGTCGCGAGGAACGCCTCGGCGGCGGGATCGCCGAGCCGGCCGACCAGCGCGGCGGCGATGCGCAGCGACGCCTGCTCGGCGTGGAACAGCTGGCTCACCGAGTCGACGTAGGCCGCGGCGCTGACGCCGGCCGGGACCACCGGGCCGCCGCCCCACCAGTCGAGGTCGGTGCGCGGCGACCAGGCCTCGGCGTGAGCGCGAGCGGTCAACGACTCGATGCGGGCGCGCGGCGAAGACGACATGCGGCGCGGTATTGCAAGGCGAGGACCAGCGCCGTGAGGCCCGCCGGCGCGCCCGGCGGGTGTGGGTGTGCGCGTCGGCACGGTCGACGCCTGCCAGGCTGGCAGAGATTCGACGCCCGTTCGGCGGACCTGGCAGCGCGCCGCCCGGATCGATCAGTCGAGCTCGTCGGCGCCGACGTCGAGCGCGCCGCGCGGGCGGGCCTCGCCGTCGAGATCGGGGGCCGCCATCGCGGAGGGCGCGGTGCTGGTGCCGCGGGCCTCGCTGGCCGGCGTGAGGTGGTAGTCGCCGGCGGTCGGCGCCGCGTAGGCGGGCGCGGCGATCGGCCGGTTGGTGCCGGTCGGCGTCGCCAGCGCCGACGACAGCGAGTGGGTCAGCGGGCAGGCGGTGGTGAACGTGCGCGCGTTGGTCAGCAGGTTGTTGGGCAGCGTGTAGCTGCCGGTGCTCGCGCAGACGATCGCGCGGGTGGCGTCGCTGGCCGCGTCGTTGTCGGCGACGGTGTTGCTGTCGAACAGCACCGCGCCGTTGGCCAACAGCTCGGCGCCGCCGACCGCGCTGCCGCCGACGCCGCCGACGGAGGGGCGGCCGTTGCGCGCGAACACCGTGCCGGTGACGGTCAGCGCGTCGACCGGCGAGGTGCGCAGCCCGCCGTTGGCGTTGGCGCGCAGCACCGAGGAGCGGATCACCAGCGCCCGCCGCTGCGCGCGCACGCCGAACCCGCCGTTGCCGCTGATCGTGACCCGGGTCAGGGTGGCGTCGCAGTCGCGCACGTCGAGGCCGTCGTCGCCCAGGTCTTGCAGGGCCACGGCCTCGAGGCTCACCGAGCCGTTGGCGCAGCGCACGCCGTCGCCGTTGCCCCCGCCGCCCGTGATCGTCATGCGCCGCAGCGTCAGGGTCGCGCCGCTGATCGTCACGGCGTCGCGGTCCCGCGGCGTGATCGTCGGCTGGCGCACCGCCCCGCCGCGCCCGACGATCAGCGCGGCGATCGCGGTGAGCGTGACCGACTGGGCGTACGCGCCGGACTCGACGACGACCCGCGCCAGCGGCCGCCCGGTGGCCGCCTGCACCGCGAGCGCGCGGTCGATCGTCGCGCACGGCGCCGCCGCGGTGCAGGGGTTGGCGTCGACGCCGGATGGCGCGACGTAGCTCACCTGATCGACGACCGCGCAGGTCCCGGCCTGGCAGATGCCGCTGGCGCAGTCGTCATCGATCACGCAGCCCCCGGCCGCGTCGACCTCGCCCGACGCGCCGTCGGCCGCGGCGTCGCCCGCGGTCGCGTCGACGTCGACGAGCGGCGGCCGGTCGTAGCTGCACCCGGCCGCGACGACCGCCACCAGCAGCGCGCGCGCCGCGGTCAGAATGCGCCGCTCCACACCACGGCGCCGCCATCGCGCCGCGGCACCAGCGCCACCGCCGGGCGCGCCGCCGGCCGCCGCCACCACAGCACCGCCGCGGCGGTGACGCAGCCGACCCCGACCACGGCGCCGACCTGCGCGCCGACGTGCAGCCGCTGCGCCCGATCGTACTCGGCGTCGCGGCCGGCGCGATCGCCCGCGGCGCCCTGGGCCGTCGACGCGTCGAGGGCGGCGCGGCCCATGACCTCGAGCGTGATCGCGACGGCGCCAGCGGCGACCCCGGCGCCGGCCAGGCCCAGCGTCAAGGTGCGGCGCGGACGCGGCGCCGCCTCGGCCACCGGCCGCGGCAGGGCGGGCGCGGGCCCATCGTCGATCGGGGCCGCGTCGATCGGGGTCGGCGGCGGGGCCACCGGTGCGCACGCGAGCATCCGCGCCTCGGCCGCCTGGCGCGCCGCCGGATCGGGCCCGGTGGCCAGGAAGGCGCGGAACCGCGCGGTGGCGCGGGCGCAATCGCCGAGCTGCTGGTGGCAGCGCCCCATCGCGAACAGCAGCTCGGGCTGCGGGTTCAGCTGATACAACGTCTCGAAGGCCGCCAGCGCCTCGGCGAAGCGGCCGGCCTCGAAGTCGGCCTCGGCCTGCTCCCACAGGCGCGCGTCGGGCGGGCCCGCGGTCGCCGGGACCGCGGCGGCCAGCGCCACCCCCGCGACGATCGCTGACCAAGCCGGCGCGCGCATTGTCGCGATCGTACCCGAGCGGTGGGTCGCCGTCATCGGTTGCCAGACGGGTCGCGGTGCCACCCGCGCTGGTTGCAACTAGACTCGGCTCGCCTTGTCGATCGCCGGCACCTGCCCGCTGTGCAACCGGGCGTTCCCGTGGACCGAGGTGCCGCCGGGCGCCACCGCGATCGCGTGCCCCAACTGCGACGTGCCGGTCGAGCTCGAGCGGCCGCCGCCGCCGATGCCGCCGCCGATGTTCGTGCCGCTGGTGCCGACGTTCCCCAAGCCCGAGCCGCCGCCCGAGGGCATGGCGATCGTGCGCGCCGCCGCGCCGCCGCCGCCGCCGGTGGTCGCCGAGGACGGCCCGTTCCGCAGCTCGGCGCACCCGTTCGTCGAGCGGCGCGTCCGCGGCACGCTGCAGATCGCGTTCCCGCGGCGCCGCGGCGAGGGCCGGGTGTCGGTGGGCGCGGTGGTGTGGTCGAGCCTGTGGGGGCTGCTGGCGGTCACGCACGTCGCGGGGCTGACCTGGACGCTGCTGGTGGGCGGCACGCCGACCGCGCTGTCGGTGCTGCTGCGCCGGCGCCGCAACCGCATCACGATCTCGCCGACCCACATCCGCGCGCCCGGCGTCGACCTGCGCAAGGACGGCGTCTCGCACATCTTCTGCGTCGGCGTCTACGACGGCTCGTGGTCGAACGTCATCTGGCACGTGCGCGTGCGCGCCGGCGTCCAGGACTTCCTGCTGGCGGTGACCGACTCGCTCGACGACGCCAACGCGCTGGCGGCGCTCTTGGCCAGCGAGCTGGGCCTGCCGACCTGGGTGCCGACCCAGGCGACGCCGCCGCGGCGGTGAGCGCGCGCGTGCGCTACGCGTCGGCGCCGATCGCGGCGCGCAGCGACGGCAGCCCGGCGGCGCGCAGCCGGCGGGCCAGCCCGCGGTGGATCCGACGCGGCCACAGCGGCCCGCCGTAGACGAAGCCGGTGTAGCCCTGCACCAGCGTCGCGCCGGCGGCGATGCGCGCCCAGGCGTCGTCGGCGGTCTCGATGCCGCCGACCGCGATCAGCACGAGGCGGTCGCCGACCTTGGCCCGCAGCCGGCGCAGCACCTCGAGGCTGCGCGCCTTGAGCGGCGCGCCCGACAGGCCGCCGGCGCCCAGCGCCGCCACCGCGTCGGCCGGCGTGGCCAGCCCGCCGCGGGCGATCGTCGTGTTGGTGGCGATGATGCCGTCGAGGCCGAGCTCGAGGGCCATCGCGGCGACCGCGTCGATGTCGTCGTCGGCGAGGTCGGGCGCGATCTTCACCACCAGCGGCACGCGGCGATCGGGCGACGCGCGGTCGAGCGTGGCCCGCACGTGGGCCAGCAGCGGCCGCAGCTTGTCGACCGCCTGCAGGTCGCGCAGCCCCGGCGTGTTGGGCGAGCTGACGTTGACCACCAGGTAGTCGGCCAGCGGCGCCAGCAGCTCGGCCGAGCGCGCGTAGTCGGCGAGCGCGCCGGCCTCGTCGACGATCTTGGTCTTGCCGATGTTGAGGCCGAGCAGCGCGACGCCGCGCGGCCGCCGCGCCAGCCGCCGCGCCGCGACCTCGGCGCCGCCGTTGTTGAAGCCGAGCCGGTTGATCAGGGCGCGATCGGCGGGCAGGCGGAACATCCGCGGCCGGGGGTTGCCGGGCTGGGCCTGGGCGGTGATCGTGCCCAGCTCGACGAAGCCGAAGCCCAGCGCCGCCAGCGCCGCCGGCCCCTTGCCGTCCTTGTCGAAGCCGGCGGCCAGCCCGAGCGGCGACGCCACCTCGCGGCCGAACACCGTCAGCCGCAGCGCCGGATCGCGCGCCGCGCACAGCCAGCGCGCGAACGCCTTGGCGCCGGGCACCGCCATCGTCAGCCGCAGCAGCGCGAAGCCGAGGCGGTGCGCGGTCTCGGCCGACAGGCGGCGGAGGACCAGCCAGAACAGCGCGCGGTAGATCACGCGCGTCTCGTACCACGAGCCCCGCGGCGGCGGCGCGATCAGTTCCAGGGGGCTGGTCGCCCAGCCCCCCTCGGCGGGGCCAGGTCCCCGCCGAGCCTCCCCCCAGGACGCGAGACTCCCGGCGCGTCGAGCGGTGCTCGACCGAGCGCTGACAGGGCTCAGGGCGCCGCGTCGAGCCCACCGTCGAGATCGCCGGGCGCGTCGACCGCCGCGTCGACCCGGCGCTTGCCGGGGCCGTCGGCGCCCGAGCAGTCCTGGTCGATGCCGTCGCCGAGCGAGTCGGCGGCGCCCGGGTACACGTCGGGGCGGCTGTCGTCGCAGTCGCAGTTGGGATCGACCTCGGGATCGCAGGCGGCCGCGTAGCAGGCCGGGAACCAACCGTCGTCGTCCTGATCGACGCAGTCGTCGACGTAGGCCGGGCCGCCGTAGCAGGCCATCAGCGTGACGGTGGCGACGCCGCTCGCGACCAGGCCGAGCGCGCGGGCCAGCGCGCCGCGCCCGCCGCCGCGCGGCCGCTCGCAGTGGGGGCACGCGGTCGCGCGCGCCGGGACCAGGCCATCGCAGGAGCCACAGACGTCCAGAGCCATGGCGCCCAGTATCGCAAGCCCGGTGCCGGAGTGGCACAAGGCATGTCGGGGGTTTACGCCGCGCGAGTCGCAACCCGAGGCGCGCGGCCGCGACAGCCGTGTCGCGACGACCGCGTCGGATCCGGTTGCGTGGCCCCGGAACTTCTGGCGATATTTATCGAGGGAGGCGGCCGACCCGTCACCCGCGCACGCCGCCTATCCATCCCGAACCTAGACCGACCACCCAACTGAAACGGCAACCGCGCAGGAGACTCAGAGTTCCATGGGCACGAAGCTCTACGTGGGCAACCTGAACTACAACACGAACGAGGAGTCGCTCCGGCAGCTCTTCGGCAGCAACGGCCGCGAAGTCGCGAGCGTCTCGATCATCATGGATCGAGAGACCGGTCGGTCCCGCGGCTTTGCGTTCGTCGAGATGGCCACCGCCGAGCACGCGCAGCAAGCGCTCAAGGAGCTCGACGGGGCTGACCTCGACGGTCGCGCGCTGCGCATCAACGAGGCCCGCGAGCGCGACCCGCGCGGCCCGCGCCCGGGCGGCTTCAGCGGCGGCCCGCGCCCCGGTGGCTTCGGTGGCCCGCCGGGCGGCGGCGGTGGTGGCTTCGGCGGCGGCGGCGGCGGCGGTGGCTTCGGCGCCCCACGCCCGGCTGGCGGCGGTGGCCCGCCGCGCGGTCCCGGCGGCGGCGACGATCGCCGCAAGCCCGCCGGTGGCGGCGGCCGGCGCGACGAGGCTCGCCGCGGCGGCGGTGGCGCGCGGCGGCGTGGCGGCGACGACGGTGACGACTGGTAGGCGATCGAGCGCGATCTGCACGACGGGGCGCCACGCGGCGCCCCGCGCGCGTTTCGGCGCTACCATCCCCGCGATGCACGCCCCGCCGCTGCCGGCCTGGATCGAGCGCCGCCTGCCGCCCGGCCACCAGCGCCAGCTGATCGACGTCGGCGGGGTGCGCATGCACGTGATGATCTGGGACGGCCACGGCCCGACGGTGGTGCTGCTGCACGGCAACCCGACCTGGGGCTTCCTGTGGCGCAAGGTGGTCGCCGAGCTGGCCGGCGCCGGGCTGCGGATCGTCGTGCCCGATCTGGTCGGCCTCGGGCTGTCCGACAAGCCGCACGCCGCCGCGGCGCACCAGCTGTCCGCTCACGCCACCTGGGTCGGCCGGCTGCTCGACGTGGTCGCGCCCGGACCGCTGTGCTTCGCGGGCCAGGACTGGGGCGGACCGATCGGCCTCGCGGCGCTGGCCGATCGCGCCGCGCGGCTGCGCGGCCTGGTGCTGGCCAACACCGTCATCGGCCCGCCACGGCCCGGCTTCCGGCCCACCGCGTTCCACCGCCTCGCGCGCCTACCGGTGATCGCGCCGGCGCTGTTCCGCGGCCTCGCCTTCCCGCTGCCGGTGCTGCACCTGGCGCAAGGCGATCGCCACAGCATCCGCGGCCTCACCGCGCTGGCCTACGCGTGGCCGCTGCGTCACCTGCGCGATCGCGTCGCGCCGCTGGCGCTGGCGCAGATGGTGCCCGACGGCCCCGACCACGTCTCGATCGCCGCGCTGAACCGCGCCCACGCGTGCGCGCTCGGGTTCCGCGGCCCGGTCGAGCTGGTGTGGGGCACGCGCGATCCGGTGCTGGGCTCGGTGATCCGCCACCTCGAGCGCGAGTTGCCGGCGGCGCACGTCACGCGGACCGACGCCGGGCACTTCCTGCAGGAGGAGGTGCCGGCCGAGCTGGCCGCGGCGATCCGCCGGGTGGCGTTCGCGACCTGACCCGTCAGCCGGCCATGATCATCGCGGCCAGCACGCCGATCCCGATCATCACCATCACGAGCACCAGCGTCCGGGTCGCCGCGCGCTGGCGACGGACGGCCTCGACCTTCGCCACCTCGTCGGCGCGCGCCGCCTGCGCCGCGCGCACCGGCGACTCGTCGGCGAACCCGCGGTACGCGCCGCCGACGATCGGCCGCGCCACCGCGGCGTCCGCGGCGGTGTGGGCCGACCGCACGCCGCGCGCGATCGCGACGGTGATCGCGATCGCCTCGCGCGCCGCGTCCGCCTGATCCAGCCAGCCGCGGATCGCCAGCCGCACGTTGCCGTCCAGGGTCGCCAGCTCGACGCGGCCCAACCGCAACAGGTACGCGCACACCTCGGGCGTCAGCAGCCGCCGCACCACCTCGGCCGGCGCCGCCTCGACCCGGAACTTCTCGTCGAACGCCGGCTCGCCGACCTCGACGTCGACCATGTCGCCGCGCGCGATCTTGCCGCGATCGAACCAGCCGTGCTCCTCGAGGTGGATCGTCAGCGGGTAGCCCGGCGGCAGCGGGCAGTCGACGTAGGTCCACTGGGTCGAGGACGAGCCCGAGCCGCGGGTCGTGAGCTGCAGGTGCACGCCGACGCCGTCGAGCGCGCCGCGGACGTCGTTGCTGCCGGCCTGGCCGCCCAGGTGCCCGGCCAGCTCGGCCAGCACGCTCTTGCGCTTGGCCCGGCTGGCCAGCGCCATCCACGCCACGGCGCCGATGAGCCCCACGGTGATCAGGACCGGCATCGCCTCCACGCCCCGAGTGTATCGCGGGCCCCGGCGCGCACCGCGACAGATTCTCGAGGGGGGCCGCGAGAATCTGGCGCCCCATCGCGCGAACGCCGCGACATCCCACGGGCCGCGCGGCGGCACGTCGCTTGCTGCTTCGCCACCGGATGCCGCTGCCCCGCTCGCTCCTCGTCGCCGCCCTGCTGACGCCCGCCTGCGCCGATCCGCCGCCCGAGCCGGTCGCGCGCCGGGTCGAGCTGCGCGCGGCCGGGCTGACCGCGCCCAGCGTCGCCGGCGTGGCCATCGAGCCCGACGGCGCGCGGCTCGTGCTCGACGACGCCGCCGGGCTGTACCGGCTCGCGCCCGACGGGACCGCGACGCTGGTGCGCGCGCTGGCCGCGCTGCCGACGCCCGACGTGCCGGTGCGCCCGCCGTTCACCGACGTGGTCGCGCTCGGCGATGGCCGGTTCGCGCTGACCGCGATCGGCGATGGCTACTTGCTCGACCTCGGCGCCGACACGATGCGCCAGTACTTCTGCTACGAGCCGGGCGGCTTCCCCGAGGACGAGGAGCAGCGGACCACCGCGGTCGCCTACGATCCGGTCGCCGCGCGGCTGTACGCGCAGCCGCGCACCTTCGACGCCGCCGGCGCGCTGTTGCGCTCGGAGGTCGCCGCCTACGCCGCCGACACCGGCGCCGACGTGGCCTGGCGCAGCCTGCCCGACGACCTCGACGCCGGCGGCATGGTGGCCGACGCCGACGGCCTGCTGCTCGGCGCCGGCAGCCGGCTGTACCGCTACGACCTGACGACGTACGCGCTCACCGCCACCGACGACCTGGCGCGCTTCGGCGTCGGACGGATCGCCGGCCTCGGCCTCGACGCCGCGGCGCAGCGGCTGGTCGTGGTCGACGGCGCGCGCGGCGAGCTGGTCGAGCTCGACCTCGGCGCGCTCGCGCGCTAGCCAGCGCGGCGCGCGCTACTGGACGATCGGGACCTGGCCGACCGGCGGCTGGTAGACGTAGTCGTCGAGGCGCGTCCGGTCTCCGGACAGCGTCATCGACGACGGCGGCGCCGCGCCGGCCGGGGTGAAGTTGACCTTGTCGCCGGCGATCACGTAGGTGCCGGTGAGCGGCGCGTCGAGCAGCATGTGGCGGTAGGCGCCGTCGGGATCGAGCGTCACCGAATAGCAGCCGCCGCGGCTGCCGGCCGGCGCGCACTCGCCCTGGTAGGTGCGGCTGACCGCGAAGTGCTGGCCGTCGGCGGTCAGCATCGGATCCGGCGCCGGCGGGCGGTCGCCCGGGGGCGGCGGCGGGTTGGTGTGCACGACGCACGCGGCCAGCGACAACGAGGCCGCCGACGCGGCGAGGACGGAGCGCAGGAAGGTCTTCACGGCGCGGACCTTAGCGCGAAATCACCGGCGCCGCGGCGTCGCGCCGGGGCCGAGGCGTTGACCGCCGCCGATCCGGCCCGCAAGATGCGCCGCGATGGCCGACACCGTGCGCTTCGTCATCCCCGCCGACGTCGACGGCGCGCGGCTCGATCAGGCGCTGGCGCGCGGCGTGCCCGGGCTGTCGCGCCGCCGGGCCCGGGTGCTGATCGATCTCGGCGGCGTGTTCGTCGATCGGGCGCGGTGTAAGCAGGCCGGGCGGATCGTGCGCGCCGGCCAGACCGTCGAGGCCAACCTCGGCGGCGCGTTCGAGCGCGCGGTCGGCGCCGCGCCGGCCGGGCCCGAGCTGGCGCTGCCGATCGTCTACGAGGACGCCGACCTGATCGTCGTCGACAAGCCGGCTGGCATGGTGACCGCGCCGACGCCCGAGAGCGACCGCGGCGACGCGCTCGATCGCCTGCGCCGCCGCCCCGACGCCGGCGAGGTGTTCCTGGTCCACCGCATCGATCGCCCGACCAGCGGCCTCCTGGTGTTCGCCAAGACGCCCGCGGCCAACCGCGTGCTCGGCCAGCGCTTCGTCGACCACGACCTGACCCGCCGCTACCTGGCGTTCGTCGCCGGCGCGGTCGGCGCCGAGGTCGGCACGATCGATCAGCCGATCGCGGGCCAGCGCGCGGTCACCCACGTCCGCGCCCGCGACGTGATGGCGGGCGGTCGCGTCACGCGGTTGACGCTGGAGCTCGAGACCGGGCGCAGCCACCAGATCCGCCTGCACCTGGCGGCGCTCGGCCACCCGGTGCTGGGCGACGCGCAGCACGGCGGCGACGTCGCGCGGCAGTTCCGCCCGCGGCCGCCGCGGCTGGCGCTGCACGCCGCGCACCTCGGCCTGCGCCACCCGATCACCGACGCGCCGCTGGCGTGGGACTGCCCGCTGCCCGACGATCTCGCGACCTGGTCCCAGCGCCTCACCGCCGAGCCACCGCCATGATCACCCACCACTGCTTCGTCCGCCTCACCCCCGCCGACGCCACCGACGCCGGCCGCGCGGCCGCGCTGGCGGTGGCCCGCGCCCTCGCCGCCCTGCCCGACCTCGCGCTGCGGCTGGGCGTGCCCGCCGACGACACCGCGGCCAAGTGGGACCTGGCGATCGCGATCGACGCGCCGTCGCTGGCGGCGCTGGCCGCGGCCCGCGCGACGCCGGCGTGGCAGGCCCTCGACGCGCACCTGGCCGCCCACGCGATCGTCGTGAAGGCCTGGAACTTCGCCGCGTCGTGAGCGCGGCGCCGCGGCCGCGCTACAGCGCGTCGAGCAGCCAGTGCGGCGCCAGCGCGGCGGCCACCACGCCGTCGCGCCACACCGACACCCCGGCCACCAGCGCCGCGTCGATGCCGATCGCGCGCGCGCCGGCGATGTCGGTCTCGAGCTGATCGCCGACCATCAGCAGCCGCGGCGGATCGCCGAGCCGGGCCCGGGCCGCGGCGAAGATCGCCGGCGCCGGCTTGCCCAGCGCGACGAACGTCGGCGGCGCGGCGTAGCGGCGGCGCAGCACCGCGTCGATCATCGCCGCCATCGTGCCGGCGGTGAAGCCGAGCGCGCCCGGGCCGCGCGGGAACACCAGGTCGGGGTTGGCGACGATCAGCGCCAGCGGCCGGCCGGCGTCGAGCGCGCGCACGCTGGCGGTGAGCGCGGCGTTCATGCCGGCCAGGAAGTCGAAGCCGGCGTCGTCGCAGATGACGACCGCGTCGATCGCCGCGTCGTCGGCCAGCGCGGTCACCACCAGCCCCGCGCCGGCGGCGTAGGCCTGGGCGTCGGCGGTGCCCAGCACCAGCGCGCGGGCGCCGGCCAGCCCGGCCGCGGCGACGTGGGGCGCCAGCATCTGCCCCGACGACACCACCTCGTCGGCGGCGATCGGCAGCCCGACCCGGGCGAACCGCGCCGCCGCGGTGGCCGGCAGCCGCGACGCGTCGTTGGTCACCACCGCCAGCGGCTTGCCGGCGGCGCGCACCGCCGCGATCGCCGCCGCGGCGCCGGCGGTCGGCCCGCTGGCGTCGACCAGCACGCCGTAGGCGTCGAACAGGAAGCCATCGTAACGCTCGACCAGCTCGCCGAAGCGCGCGACCGCGGGGACCACGCCTCCTCGTACCACGCCGCCGTCGGACGCGGGTGGTATACGCCACCCATGCGCCCGTACCTCGATCTCCTGCGCATGGTCCTGGCCGACGGCGAGCGCCGCACCGATCGCACCGGCACCGGCACGCTGTCGATCTTCGGCGCGCAGAGCCGCTACGACCTGCGCGAGGGCTTCCCGATCGTCACCACCAAGAAGGTGCTGTTCCCGGCGGTGGTGCGCGAACTCCTGTGGTTCCTGCGCGGCTCGACCAACATCCACGACGACCTCACCCAGCACACGCCGATCTGGGACGCCTGGGCCGACGCCGAGGGCAACCTCGGGCCGATCTACGGCCACCAGTGGCGCCGGTGGGGCGCCGACGGCGAGCGGCCCGGCATCGACCAGCTCGCGGAGGCGGTCGCGCTGATCCGCAAGGACCCGACCTCGCGCCGCATCATCGTCAGCGCGTGGAACGTGGCCGACCTGCCGAAGATGAAGCTGCCGCCGTGCCACGCGTTCTTCCAGCTGTACGTCAGCGGCGACTGGCTCGACCTGCAGCTCTACCAGCGCTCGGCCGACCTCGCGCTCGGCGTGCCGTTCAACATCGCGTCGTACGCGCTCTTGCTCGCGATGATCGCCCAGGACACCGGCAAGCGCCCGCGCTACTTCATCCACACGCTGGGCGACGCCCACATCTACCTCAACCACGTCGAGGGCGTGCGCACCCAGCTCGAGCGCGCGCCGTTCCCGCTGCCGACGCTGGCGCTGGCCGACAAGCCGATGCTGGCGATGACGTTCGACGACGTCCGGCTCGAGGGCTACCAGCACCACCCGTTCATCAAGTTCCCGGTCGCGGTGTAGCTACGACGCCGGCGGCGTCGGGGTCGGCGTCGCCGCGCTGCCCAGGTGGCGCGCCAGCGCGGTGAGCCAGCGCTCCTGCGTCGACGCCACCGAGAAGACGGTGCGCGACAGCACCCGGAAGATCGGGTTCCGGATGAACCCGTCCTCGGTGATCGACACCCGGGTGGCGTCACCCTCGGCCGCGACCGCGATGATCCACCGCCCGCCGTACGGCAGGCCGGCGTCGACGATGCGCGTGACGCGACGGCCGGGCGCGCCCGCGGTCGGCGGGCGATCGTCCTCGAGGGTGTACGCGATCGCGTCGTGGCGGCCGTGCTCGCGGAACCCGCCGTCGGCGAGCAGCTCGACCCGCGTCAGGTCGCGCCGCCACGCCGGATAGCCCGCGGGATCGGCGATCACCGCCCACACCTCGGCCGGTGATCGCGCGATCGCGATGGTCCGCGCGCACTGGTGATCTGCGCGCAAGGTCAGGCCAACGGCCGCGACCAGCGCCACCAGCGCCACCACGGCCCCGAGGCCGATCACGATCCAGCTCATCGCCCGAGGATGGCCGCGCCGGGCGGCAGCGTCAAAATGGCAGCGCGCGATCGATCCGCGTGCGGCCGGCCACGCCGCGCGCGCCGATTTGTTGCCCCGCGGCGATCCGGCTGCAAGGCTCCGGCCATGCGCGCGCGCCGTATCGTCTCCGTCGGGCTCCTGGCCCTCGCCTCGGGCCCCGCCTCGGCCGCCGCCGATCTGCTGAGCGACGCGCTCGGCCCGCGCGAGCTGGCCACCGGCGAGGCCCGCCGCGGCGACGTCTCGGGCGCGCAGGCGGTCAGCCTCAACCCGGCCGGGCTGCCGCTGACCCGCGACCTCAGCTTCGAGGGCAGCTACGGCTACCGCTCGACCGACGCCGCGACGCTGATCTCGGCCTCGGCCTGCGACTCGACCAACGCCGCGCCGGGCTGCTTCTACTACCGCTACGCGGGCGGCGACACCGCCGACGATCGCCACCAGCGCACCCACGTCGCCGGGCTCACGCTGGCCCGCGTCGTCAACGCCCGCGCGATGGTCGGCGTCGGCGCCAAGTACCTCAACGCCAAGGGCGCCGCCGCCGACGGCAGCGAGGACGTCAAGGGCTTCAACTGGGACCTCGGCGCGGTGGTGCGGCTGACCGATCAGCTCAACCTCGCGGTGGTCGGCTCCAACCTGTGGGGCACCGAGAACCTGGCGATCGCCCGCACCGTCGCCGGCGGCGCCACCTTCCGCCCCAGCCCGCAGCTGGTGGCCGCGTTCGACGCGCGCTGGAACCTCGACACCGACGGCGACACCGGCCGCTACGGCGGCGGCCTCGAGTACTTCGTCACCACCGCCGGCGGCCAGAACGGCTACCCGCTGCGCGCGGGCGCGGTCCACGACGTCGTCGACGGCACCTACGTCACCGGCGGCCTGGGCATGGCCACGGTGAAGTTCGGCCTCGACGTCGGCCTGCGCAAGCAGGTCAAGGGCGGCGACGATCTGCAGATCAGCGCCAGCCTGCGGGTGTTCGGGCCGCGCACGTAGCGGCCGCGCCAGCGCCGCGGACGAATCCGTCGCCGACGGGGAACCAAACGCTTCCGCCGGTGTCCACCGCCGAGGCCGAGGTGGTTTCGGCTATGCTCGACCCGCCGCATGTCAGTCCGCGACCGAGAGCTCGTTCGCCGTTTGCGCGAGCGTGACGAGCGCGCGTTCCGCGAGCTGGTCTCGGAGCACCGCGACCGCGTCTACAACCTGACCTACCGGATGCTAGGCAACCGGGCCGAGGCCGAGGACGTGGCGCAGGAGGTGTTCATCACGGTCTTCAAGACCATCGACAGCTTCCGCGAGGAGGCCAAGTTCTCGACGTGGCTGTACCGGGTCGCGGTCAACCACTGCAAGAACCGCATCAAGTACCTGGCGCGCCGGCACGACCGCAGCAAGGACGAGCTCGACGAGAACGCCGGCGCGGTGGCCGAGGCCGGGCCGCCGGGGCCGATGCGCCGCCCCGATCGCGCCGTCGAGGGCGCGCAGATGGAGGTGGTGCTGCAGGAGGCGATCAACTCGCTCGACGAGGAGCACCGCGCGGTGGTGATCCTGCGCGAGATCGAGGACCTGTCGATCGAGGAGATCTGCGAGATCACCGGGCTGCCCGACGGCACGGTGAAGTCGCGCCTGCACCGCGCGCGCCTGGCGCTGCGCAAGAAGATCACGAGGCACCTGGCATGATCGCGCTACCCAGTCGAGGAAGGCCATGACCGACGCCGCCCCCGCCACCGACGAGCGCCTGCAGGCGATGCTGTCCGACTACGTCGACGGCACGCTGACCGCCGAGGAGCGCGCCGAGGTCGACGCGGCGCTGGCCGCCGATCCCGCGCTGCGGGCCGAGCTGGAGGAGGTGCGCGACAGCATGAAGCTGTTGAAGTCGCTGCCACCGGCGGCGGCGCCGGCCGACCTCGGTCGGACCGTCGAGGCCACCATCGCGCGGCGCTCGGCCGGGCGGTTCTTCGGCCGCCGCACGCTCGGCGATCGAGTGCCGTTCGGCGTGCTGTTCATCGTCGCGATCGTCGCGCTGATCGCGATCGCCGGGCTGTTGTGGTCGTCGCCCACAGGCTCGCTCAAACGCGACCGCCCCGCCCCGCCGCCGCCGCCCAGCGAACCGGCCGCGCCGCACGCGCGATGACCGCGACACCTCGCCGCGAGTCGCTGACAGTCGCCGGCGTGCGCTGGATCGTCGCCCTCGTCCTGCCCCTCGCCGCGTGCGGCGCCGACCGCGCCGCGCCACCCGCGGCCCCGGCCAACCGCGCGGCCAGCGCGCCCGCGGCGCCGCCCGCCGCGCCCACGCCCGATCGCCGCTGCCTGCCGGTCGTCGCCGACGCCTGCGGCTGCGTCTACACCTGCGGCGTCGGCGTGCGCGTCGACGCCGGCTGGACCGTCACCCACCCGTTCTGGGGCGACGAACCGCTCGCCGCGCAGCTCGGGCGCTTCTGCGTCGGCGACGCGTGCACCGAGGCGTTCCACGTCGAGCTGGTGTGCGACGGCATCTGCGCGCCGCGCGCGGCCGACGCCACCTGCCACTTCGACGATCGCGGCGCCTGCGTCGGAGCGGCGTCGTGAGGTGGCTGGCGCTGGCCGCGGTGCTCGCCACCGGCCCCGCCGCCGCGCAGCCCGCCGCGCCGCCCGGCTGGGACGACGCGCCGGCGATGCTGACCGCCGCGGTCGACGCGCACGCCGACACGCTGCGCGCGTGCCTCGCCGGCGCGCCGCCGCGCACGATCGGCATGATCGTCTTCCGCGACCGCCACGATCGCACCGTCGTCGCGATGCCGATGCCGGCGGTCGGCATCCGCGGCCTCACGCCCGAGGAGCGCTGCCTCGGGCGCGCGGTGGCCGGCGTCGTCCTGCCGCCGCTGCCGCCGACGCTGGCGCAGGTCGGGTTTGCCTACACCATCGCCGCGGCGGGCACGCCCGCGCCCGCGGTCGATCCGGCGTTCGTCGATTGGCGCGCGCCCGCCACGACGCTGGCCGCCGGGTTGGACCCGCGCGCCGCGACCATCGCGGCCTGCGATCGCCGCCCACGCACCGTGCGGCTCAACGTCGATCGCCGCCGCGATCGCACGCGGGTGTGGCTGCCGGCGTGGCAGTTCCACGCGCGCAGCGGCGATGGCACCACGCCCGCGCGCGAGCGCAAGGTGAAGGCGTGCATCGCCCGCGCGATCCGCGGCGTCGCGCTGCCGCTGCTGCCGCGCACGATGGGCGAGCTCCAGGTCGAGCTGCGCACCGCACCGTCGACGAAGTGAGCGCGGCAAGGGCTGCGCGGCCGGCGCGCAGAATCTTCGCTGGTCGCGGCGCGCGACCGCCGCCATAGTGGACGTCATGTCGCAGTACCCCCGGGCCGCGATCGTCCTCGCGACGGTCGGCGCCCTCGCCGCCACCGACGCCCGGGCGCAGCCGACGCCGATGTCGGTGCCGACCGCGGTCGCCCCGCTCAACTCGGCGGCGGCCGACGTCGACCTCGGCAGCGTCGACACCGGCCCGCCCGCGTCGCCGACGCGCCGCGCCCGCCACGCGATCTACGTCGAGGCCCTCGGGCGCGCCGGCGGCGTCGCCGGGCTGGGCTACGGCTACCAGATCTCGCGGCGCGTCGGCGTCGGCGCCGTCGGCTCGATCAACCTGCTCGACGGCCAGCGGCTGTACTCGCTCAGCCCGTTCGTCACGCTGTACCCGGTCGGCGGCGCGCGCCACCGCTGGTTCGTCGAGGCAGGCCCGCACCTCGCGCGGCTGGTGACCCCGTCGCCGGTGCCCGAGTGGAGCGGCACCAGCTCCAACGGCGTCGGCGGCCAGCTCACCACCGGCTACGAGTACCGGCGCCACGTGCTGACCCGCGTGTTCGCGATGGTCGAGGTCGGGCGCGGCGGCGTCGCCCCGTGGTTCGGCGTCGATCTCGGGTGGTCGCTGTGAGCCGCGCGGGGCGGTGCGGCGTCGCGGCGGCGGCCGTGGTGGCGCTGGGCGCGTGCGGCCTCGAGGTCGGCCCGACCGCGGCGTGGGTCGACGTCGCGACCGTCGCCGGGCCGCTGACCGCCAAGACTGGCCAGCCGCCCGACGGCCTCCCGGTCGAGATGGCGCGGCCCGCGACGCTGCGGGTGGTGTCGTTCAACGTCGAGATGGGCGCCGACGCCGACGCGCTGGCCGCGGCGATCCGCGGCAACCCCAACATCGCCGACGCCGACGTCTACCTGGTGCAGGAGGAAGAGGACTACCCCGCCGAGAGCGCCGCCCGCGCGGCGCGGCTGGGCGACGCGCTCGGCCTGCAGTGGCTGTACGTACCGGGGCGGGTGAAGGGCACCGGCACCCACGGCCTGGCGATCATGTCGCGCTTCCCGATCACCGCGCCGGCGAAGATGGACCTGCCGATGATCGAGAAGGGCCAGCAGCGGATCGCGCTGCGGGCGGCGATCGAGCTCGGCGACCTGGCGCTGCCGGTGGTCGACGTCCACCTCGAGACCCGGCTCAACATCACCGACCGCATCCTGCACCTGCGCCCGGCGGTGATCGATCTGCCGGACACCGTGCTGGTCGCCGGCGACGTCAACACCAACCCGTACCTGTGGGACGACGGCACCGTGCCGCTGATCCCGACGGCCCAGGTGGTCGACACCGATCAGGCGCCGATCCTCGACGACTACATGGCCGAGCTCGGCTTCGCCGCCCCGACCGCCAACGTCGGCCCCACCGAGCGCAAGTACGGCGTCGAGTCGCGGCTCGACGCAATCTACACCCGCGGCCTGATCGTCGGCGAAGGCCACGTCGAGCGCAGCGTCGCCGGCTCGGACCACTGGCCGGTGTGGGTCGACGTCACGCTGCCGTAGCCGCCGGGCTGCCCGTCTCGCGTCGAGCACCGGTCGACGCGCCGGGAGTCTCGCGTCTCGGGTGGGGGCCCCGCGGGGGCATGACCCCGCGGGGGAGGGCGTGGCGACACGCCCTCTGAAAGTCAGAACGGGACCACCAGGCCGGCGCCGAGGTCGACCTCGTGGGTCACGCGCGCCGCGCCCTGCCACGTCCCGCGCCGCAGCGCCGCCTCGGCCGCCACCTCGAGGCGCACGCCGTCGAGCCACTGGGTCGGCGTACCCAGCGTGGCCCGCCCCCACAGCCGCTGGTCGGCGATGTCGTGCGGATCGTTCTCGGCGCCGAACAGCTCCTTGCGGTCGTAGCCGTCGATCGACGTCAGCGCGGTGGCCGCGCCCTCGAGGTCGACCGTCGCCAGCGGCGTCACCCACACCAGCCGCGCGGCGAGCGAGAGCCCGGCCCCGTAGTAATAGCCGCGGGTGCGCAGCACCGCGGTCTGCGGCAACGGCGCGAACGGCAGCACCGGCCCGAAGACGTGGGCCTGGATCATGCCGACGTCGCACCCCAGCGCCAGCTCCCATCCCAGGGAGCGCGCCGGCCCATCCCAGCGCGTCGCGGCGATCCGCGGCTGCAACACGTGGAACACCGCCATGCGATCACGGCCCTCGGCGTCGAGCGAGCGCGAGTCGTAGTCGAAGCCGACGCCGAGCATCAGCCAGCGGTCGGCGCCGCGCCCGGCGCTGTCGAGCGCGCGGTGGTAACGCCCGTCGTAGCTGGCGACGGTGCTGACGTGGGTCTGGCGCAGCTGATCGGCGCGCCCGCGCATCGACCACACCACCCGCGACCACCCGCCCAGCCCGACCGCCGAGCTGCCGACGCCGGCGCGGCCCAGGTAGGGGGCCCGGCGCACCGCGACGTCGAGCCCGGCGCGCAGCTCGCCGACCGCACCCGCGCCGTGGTCGACCGCGCCGCCGCCGAGCGCGAGCTCGAGGCGCGCCCACCCGGGCGCCGGGCGCCGCCACGGTCGGTAGCCGAGCGCCGCGTGCAGCCGCTGGATCGGCGACAGCAGCCACGCCAGGCCGCGGCGCAGCGGGTTGGCCCCGGGGTCGTCGCCGAGGAAGCCGAACTGCCACATCGGCTCGCCCAGCGCGACGCCCGACGCGTTGTTGACGATGACGTCGTTGAGCGAGATCCGCTCGCGGTACTCGACGACGTACTCCCAGATCACCGTCGACGCGAGGTCGACCAGCGTCGCGGCGACGGCCCCGTGGCCGTTGGCGCGCACCGCCTGGTAGGTCAGCACGCCGTGCAGCGGGTGGCGGAAGGTGTTCGACTGCCAGTTGCCGGTGTCGAAGGCCACCGCGTCGAACGAGGTCAGCTTGGTGCGCCAGCTCGGCCAGTCCCACGCCAGCTCGAAGTCCTCGCGCTGCAGGTTGGTGGTGAGGAAGTAGAAGATCGTCGCCGGCGCCAGCACCGCGACCTCCTCGGCGATCACCACGTCGAGCCGCGGGCGCGACGGAGGTGGGCTCGGCGGTTCGGGGCTGGCGGCGTCCTCGGCGGCCGGCGGCGGCGGCGTGACCGGCGCCGCCAGGGCGGTCACTACCGCGGGCGGGCGCGGCGCGGGGAGCCGCGGCGCACACCCGAGCGCGCCCACCATCGCCACCAGGCAGACCGCGACGCGCATGCCCTCGTCGACTGCATCCGCCGTGCCCGCGCGCACAGGCTCCAGCGCCACCGCCCCGCAGGCAGACCCGCAAGCGGTGCATCGCCCGCGCAGCCGCTGCGTCAGCGGGCGTTGGCGCGCCGCAGCCAGCGGGCGCGGTCGAGCGGGGCCTGATCGTCGCTCTCCACCAGCGGCGGCGCCGCCGCCCGGCGGTTGGCGCACTGGCTCGGATCGGCCAGCACCGACGCGACGTCGGCCGGCAGCGTCGACCACGGCTGCAGCGCGTCCTGGAACGCCGCCCAGTCGGCCGGCGGCGCCAGGTCGTGGGCCTGGCACACGAAGTCGATCTGATAGAACGACGGCATCGGCACCGAGCGCAGCCGCGGCGCCAGCAGCGGCAGCGCCGCCACGTCGCCCAGCCGCAGCGACGCCCGCCACACCGTGATCAGGCGGCCGAGCGAGGTGATCGCGGCGTAGCGCTCGCGGAAGAACGCTTGCCAGGTCGGCGCGTCGGCCGGGTCGACCGCGGCGTAGGGCGGCGCGAGCTGGGCGGCGAGGCGCGCCACCGCGCGGTCGCGCAAGCGCAGGCTCGGCGCGCCGGTCGCGACCGGGCCGAGCGCGGCCAGCGTGCGCGCCGCGCCGTAGTCGAAGGCCATCAGGTAGTCGAGCCGCGCGGCGTTGGCCGCGCTCGGCGCCGCGGCCAGCGCCTCGAGCTCGGCGCCGAGGATCAGCCCCGGCACCAGCGCGCCGCACCGCGCGAAGCCGCCCTGGTAGCGGGTGATCGCCGGCGTCTGCAGCGCCGGCGCCAGCGCCTGGGCGAAGGTCATCGCGGCGGGGCCGGTCAGCGCGGCCAGCACGTCGCACGCGCCGGTGGCCGCGGTCGCCTGGGCCTCGGTCGAGTCGAGCGCGTCGTACAGCGCGGCGAACCCAGCCGCGGTCGTCGCCGGCAGGCCGGCGTACAGCCCGCGCTCCTGCTGCGCGGGCGCCCGGCTGGCGAACGCGGTGAGCGCCGCCGCGGCGCCGGGCGCCAGCCGCGGCTCGATCTCGGCGAAGTACTCGGTCCACGGCCCGAACACGTACGGCCAGTACGGGTGCACGCCGTCGGGGTCGAGCGCCAGGTAGCCGCCGTCG
Organism: Myxococcales bacterium; assembly: GCA_016707895.1. GTDB lineage: Bacteria > Myxococcota_A > Polyangia > Haliangiales > Haliangiaceae > UBA2376. Next base: position 895,098 of record JADJGV010000001.1, read on the forward strand.
GGCACGGTGACGGTCGTCGGCAGCGCCGCGCGCGCGGCCGGCGTGCCGTCGGCGCCGACCGCCCCGACCTCGATCGGCGCGAGCAGCAGCTGATCGGGATCGTCGAGCCCGAACCCCAGCGTGGTGCCGCCGGCCGCCGGGGTCACCGTCACGGTGATCGTCGGCGCGCCGCGCCGCGGCAGCGTCGCCAGCACCCGCGCGATCGTCGCCTCGTCGAGCGCCGGCGCGAAGCTGCGCACGAACTGCTCGCCGGTGATCGTGCCGAGCGCGTGGTCGGCCAGCACCTTGCGCGCGCCGGCCCAGAAGGCGGCGTCGCCGATGCGGGCGCGGAGCTGGGTCATGATCCACGCCGCGCGCTCGTACGGCCCCGAGGTGTACTTGTCGAGGCCGGTCAGCAGCGGATCGACCACCGCGTCGTCCGGGTTGAAGTTGAAGTCGGTGCCGAACCAGCGGCCGGTGCCGTCGCGATCACGCCGCGCGCGGTCGGCCTCGGCCGCCAGCAAGGTCGCCATGCCCTCCTTGACCCAGACGTCGTCGTAGCCGTGCATCGTCACCCAGTCGCCGAACCACTGGTGGGCCAGCTCGTGCGCCGACAGCCCGAAGCCGAGCACGCCCTGGCCCGACAGCTCGTTGTCGAAGGTGATCGTCGCGTTCTCCATGCCGCCGCCGTACTGCGGCACCAGCACCACCGCGTAGCGCGACCACGGGTACGGGCCGAGCAAGGCCTCGAACGTCGCCAGCTGCTCGGCCAGCATGTCGAGGTTGGCCTGCGCGTCGATGGCCAGCCCGCGGCGGAACCAGACCGCCAGCGGCACGCGGCCGCCGGTGCGCTCGACGTGATCGAGCTCGCCGGTCGCGAACGCCATCAGGTAGGTCGGGATCGGCTCGGCGATCGCGTAGCTCACGACGCGACCGTCGGCGGTCATGCGATCGCCGGCGCGCTCGCCGTTGGCGACGACGTCGTGGTCGACCGGCACGGTCAGCTCGACGGCGAAGGTGGCGCGATCGGCCGGGTCGTGGTTGCCCACCAGCCAGCGCCGGCCGCGATCGGGCTCGGAGTCGGTGAACAGCACCGGCGTCGCCACCGGATCGTCGTCGCGCGGCCCGCGCAGCAAGAGCGCGTCCGACGGGGTCGAGGTGTAGTCGATGGCGAGCGTCACCGGGCCGTCGACGCCGCCGGTGTCGATCGCGACGGTGTGGGCGGCCGCGTCGACCGTGAACGGCGCCGGCCGGCCGTCGATCGCGACCGCGGTGATGGCCACCTCGGCGTCGAGCTCGATCATCGGCTGCGCGCGGCACGCGATCGTCAGCTGCTCGTGGGCGGTGAGCGTCGTCGTGGCCCAGTCGAAGCGCGCGGCCAGCGTGTAGGCCAGCGCGTCGTAGCCGCGGGCCCCGGTGCCGACCGCGACGCACGCCGGCGGGTCGCCGCCGTCGTCGCCGCACCCCGCCAGCGCCGCCGCACACAGGCTCGCCACGCACAGTCCATGGAATCGCATGGCCGCAGCTTACGCGGCGCCGCCCCGCCCCGCGCGCCGCGCGACCTCCGTCACAGTATGCTCGCCGCTGGCGATGGCGTACGCGCTCCCCGACCCCGAGACCGCCGACGCCCACGGGCTGGTGTTCGTCGGCGGCGATCTCGATCCCGAGACGGTGATCGCCGCGTATCGCCGCGGGCTGTTCCCGTGGCGCGGCGGCGCGGCGATCCCCTGGTACAGCCCCGATCCGCGCGGCGTCGTCGGCGCTGGCCGCGTCCGCGCCAGCCAGAAGACCCGGCAGCACGCGCGCGGCCGCGGCTGGACGGTGGCGTTCGATCGCGACTTCGCCGGCGCGATGCGCCGCTGCGCGACCACGCCGCGCGCCCACGAGGCCGACACCTGGATCACGCCCGACGTGATGGCGTCCTACGTCGAGCTGCACCGCCGCGGCGTCGGCCACGCGGTCGAGGTCTACGACGGCGACGCGCCGATCGGCGGCCTGTACGGCCTGACCTTCGGCCGCTTCTTCCACGGCGAGTCGATGTACTTCCGGACCAGCGGCGCGTCGAAGCTGGCGCTGTGGGCGCTGTCCGAGTGCCTCGCGGCGCGCGGCTTCGAGCTGATCGACTGCCAGGTGCCCACCCACCACCTGGCCAGCCTGGGCGCCGAGGCCTGGCCGCGCCGCCGCTACCTCGCGCGCCTGGCCGCCAACGCCGCCGCGCCGTCGCTGCACACGTCGTGGGCCGACTGGGCCGCGCCGGCGCCGTGAAATAGATCGCCGGCGCCGCCGGTTCGTTCGATCACCATGGCCGAGCCTCGTCCGCAGTGTCGCAGCGCGTCGCGGTGGCTGAGCCTGGGGACGGCGGCGGCGGCGCTCGGGCTCGCGGCGGTGACCGCGCGCCACCTGCTCGCCCCGTCGAGCGCGTGGCTCACCCCGTTCAACCTGGCGGTGTCGCTCGGGCTGGTGGCGCTGGCGCTGGCCTCGCTGATCGCGATCGCGCTCGATCGCCGCTGGCTGCGCATCGCGATCCCGATCGCCCTCCTGGGCGCCAACGTCGGCTTCATCGTCGCGCACCTGACCGGCCACCCGGTGGTGCGGTTCGCGGCGTACCCGTCGGCGCGGTTCGCGGTCACGCTCGCGGCGGCGATCGTCGCCGGCGCCGTCGGCCTGGCCCGCCGCCGCATGTGGGCGCGCTGGCTGTACCTCGCGCTGGGCGCCGCGGCGATCGGCTCGGGCGGCCTCAACGCGATCAACTTCTGGGCGTTCAGCGGCCACGTCGATCCGCACGCCGCGTGGTCGCTGGTCGTGCTCGAGCAGACCTGGGGCTACCTGGTGGCGGTCATCGCCGGCCTGCTGATCGTCGCCAACCTCGCGCCGATCGGCCACGCGTTCGTCGCCGGCCCGAGCCACGCGACGTGGACCAGCGACGCCGCGCTGATGCGGACGCTGCGACTGCTCACGATGGCGTGCCTGGTCGCGGTGCCGATGCTGCTGGTCTACGCGTGGATCCAGCCCGTGGTCCCGGCCACCGCGGCGACCGCGGTCGCGCTGGCCGGCGCGCTCACGCTCGGCACGATCGCCGCGGTCCGCGGCCGCCTGGTCGGCGCGCTGGCGCTGTGCGTGGGCGGGCTCGGCCTGGCCGCGCAGACCATCGCCACCTACGCGCTCGCCGGGCCGCGCGTCCAGCCGGTGACGCTGTACTACGCCGCGTTCTGGCTGCCGGCCGCCGCGCTCGCGGTGATCGCCGGCGTGCAGCTGGCCGCGCCGGTCGCCCGCCTGCTCCGCGCCTGATCACGCACGGCTTGCACGCATCGGCCCGCGACCGCGCCGGTCCTTGCGCGGCAGCGCCGAGGCGGTCATGCCGGCCTCGAGGATCGCGATCAAGAACACCAGCGGCTGGAGCCAGATGACCACGCCCAGCATCAGCGCCTGGATCGCGATCCACCCAGCCAGCACCAGCGCCGCGGCCAACGCCAACCGCACGTCGTTGCTGCGCCGTTGCACCAGCGCCAGCCCGGCTGCGAGCTGCGAGCCGCCGACGACCAGCGCCAGCACCAGGCCGGGGATCAGGAAGCTGCCGAACGGCGTCTCCTCCAGGAGCGCGCGCGACATGCCGAGCCACCCGCCGTCGGGGCGGACCACCAGCAGCCCGCCGCCGATCACCGCGGCCAGGCCGGTCAGCAAGAACAGGATCGCCGGCCCGCGCGGGCGCGGAGGTGGTGCGGTGCGCTTCATGCCTGCCGATACTGCATGCGCCGGGCCACCGCCGCGTCACTCGCCCCGCGCGACCCGTGGCGCGCCCCGCCGCGCCAGCCACACCAGCGGCACCGCGAACAGCACCGCCAGCGCGAACACCTGCCCGCTCGACATCCCGAGCACGAAGCCGCGCACGCGATCGCCGCGCAGGTTCTCGATCGCCAGCCGCACCGCGCAGTACGCCAGCGCCGCGCCCAGGAACACCCGACCGTGGCCGACCCGCTCGCGCCGCCGCGTGATCACCGCCGCGACGATCGCGATCGCCACGCCCAGGAGCGCCTCGTAGAGCTGCGTCGGGTGCACCGGCAACGACACGTCGCGGGTCACCGGCACCAGCCCGCGCTCGACGTGATCGCGCCACGCCGGGCTGCCCGCCGGGAACCGCACCGCCCACGCGGCGCCGGTGATCATGCCGTGGTCGCAGCCGGCCAGGAAGCAGCCGGTGCGGATCAGCGCCAGCGACACGCCGAGCATCGGCGTCATCCGATCGCCCAGCCACCCCAGCGACAGCCGGGTGCGGCGACACGCCTCGACCGCGGCGACGGTACCGGCGAGGTAGCCCCAGAACGACGTCATGCCCACCGCGCGCAGCCGCAGCGGCTGGCCGTCGAGCGAGCGCTCGACCAGCGCGATCAGCGCCGGGATCGTGACGCCGCCGACCACCGCGGCCAGGTACGCCGACAGCACCACGGTCGCCACCGAGCCGCGATCGACGCCGTCGGCGCGGGCCCGGCGCAGCAGCACCAGCAGCGTCAGCAGCCCGGCGACGCCGACCATCGTGAACCACGTCGGCGCCAGCACCTGCGCGACGGCCGGCGGCAGGAACCGCTCGAGCCACGCGACGACGTACGGCCTCACGTCGGCGCCGGCGGATCGATCGGCGGATCGATCGCCGGCACGCTCGCCGGCGACCGCCGCGCGCGTCGGCGCGCCCGCAGCGCCACCGGCACCGGCATCAGCACCCACACCAGCGCGACGCCGAGGCCCGGGCCGCGGCGGCCAGCGCCGGCCACGCTGCAGCTGCCGTTGCCGCCGCCGCCGTTGCAGCTACCGCCGCTGTCGTTGCAGCCGCCGCCGTTGCAGCCGCCGCAGTTGTTGGTGTCCATGTTCTGATCGTTGAGGCTGCAGCTGTCGTTGCCGCTGGTGTCGTTGCAGCCGCCGCAGTCGCAGCCGTCGCAGCTGCCACACCCGTCGGACGAGCCGCTCCCGTAGAGCTGGTTCAGGCAGACGTCGAGCGCGGTCTGGCAGGCGACGTTGTCGACGAAGTTGGCGTTGTTCTCCAGCTCCGCCGGCAGGTCGATCGCGTTGTCGTCGATCGCGCAGCTCGGCGCGCGGTCCTGGAGGCACGCACGGACGTCGGCCAGCGACACCGCGAGGTTGACGCAGACCAGATCGTAGTTTCGCGGCGCGTTGGCCTCGAGCATCGTGCACGCCTCCATCCCCGACACGGTGCCCCACACCGGCTCGCACAGCCCGCCGCCCAGGCAGGTCGCGCAGTCGTTGGCCACCTGGGTCGAGCACGCGCCGCGGGTGGTGCCGTAGGTCCACGCGCCGCGGGTCAGCGGCGGGGCGGCAGCGCCGGCGCCGCGGGCGCGCCGCGGGCCGCCGCGCCAGCCGCGGTCGCGCCGCCGATCACCGCCGCGGCCTCGACGCCGACCGCGGTCACCACCGGGTTCACCAGCAGGATCGGCACGCCGTCGGCGCCCACCGTCATCGCCGCGATCGTCGCCAGCTGCACCACCGGCCGCACCCGCACCAGCGGCGCGCCCGGCGCCGCGTCGGCGGCCAGCGCCGCGAGCACCGCCAGGTCGCACGGCTGCGCGGGACAGGTCCACGCGCGCGGATCGAGGTCCAGGCTGACCGCGGGGTCGGCCGGCTCGGCGACCAGCAGCGCGGTCGCGGTCGGGCTGTCGATCACCGCCAGCGCGGTGCGCGGCGGGGTCACCACCACCAGGCCGCGGGCGTCGTCGCCGGCGTCGTCGAGCACCTCGTCGCTGGCGGCCAGCGCCCGCACCAGCGCCGCCTCATCGTCGGCCAGCCGCGCCGCCAGCGCCACCGGCTCGCGCGCGGCCAGGCCCCCGGCCAGCACCTCGCGCGCCGCCGCGCGCTGCGCCTCGTCCCAGCTCGCCACCACCTTGGGCTGCACGCCCAGCAGGTCGCGCAGCGCGAGGTCGTCGGGATCGATGCGCTCGTCAGCCGCGCCGCACGCGGCGATCAGCAGGCACACCACGGCCGTCGTCCACGAGGGTCCCTGCCTCATGTCTCGACGATCTCACCCCCGCGCGCCGCCGTCCAGCCCTGTCGGAGGGTGGACCAAACCAGGATCTCGCGTTTCGGGTGGGGCTCGACGTCCCCGTCGAAACACCGTGCTTCATGAAGCGCGGTGAACCACCTGCCCCCCACCTGGGTCTTTTCGAAAGACCCTCTCAAGGTTTCGGCGCGGGGCCCCAGTCGATGCCGGTGACCGAGCCCGACAGCACCTTGACCGCCTTGCCGTTGCCGTCGGCCGGGGCCATGTAGACGCCCGAGCCGCCGCCGCCGGTGCGCGCGAACGCGATCGCGCGGCCGTTGGGCGACCAGCTCGGCTCCTCGTTGGAGCCCTCGTTCTGGGTGATGCGGACCATCGCGCCGGTCGCCAGGTCGAGCGTGACGATGTCGTAGCTGCCGCCGTCGCGGGTGGTGTAGGCCAGCACCCGGGCGCCCTTGGCCGGCGACCACGCCGGCGTGGTGTTGTAGCTGCCGTTCTTGCTGACCCGCTTGGCGCCGCCGCCGCCGGCCGGCGCGACGAAGATCTGCGGCCCGCCCTCGCGATCGCTGACGAACGCGATCGAGCCGCCGTCGGGCGACCACGCCGGCGAGGTGTCGATGGCCTTGTTGTCGGTGATCCGGGTGAGGATCGAGCCGTCGCTGGCGCTGATGACGTAGATGTCGGGGTTTCCGTCCTTCGACAGCGTCACCGCGATCTTCGAGCCGTCGGGCGACCACGACGCGCCGGTGTTCATGCCCTTGTAGCTGGCGAGCTTCTTGGGCCGCCCGCCGCCGGCGCCGACCACGTACAGGTCGGGGTTGTTGCGCATGTACGACGTGAACGCGATCGAGCCGCCGCCCGGCGACCACGCCGGCAGCACGTTGGTCGAGCTGTTGCGGGTGACGCCGTACGGGTTGGCGCCGTCGAAGTCGGCCACCATCACCTGCGACGCGCCGCGCTTCTTGGCGACGTACGCGATGCGCGAGCCGAAGAAGCCGTACTCGCCGGTGTAGTACTTGACGACCTCGTTGCACCACGCGTGGGTCAGCTTGCGCAGGTCGGCCTTCGACCCGCGGTAGGTCTTGGTCAGGACCGCGCTGTTGCCCTTGCTGACCTCGAACAGCCGGGCCTCGAGGTCGAGCTTGTCGCCGGTCGCGACCACCCGGTACTTGATCACGCCGTAGGCGCCGACGTCCTTCCACTTCGCCGGATCGATGCCGAGCTTCTCGGCGCCGAGGTCGGCCAGGAACGACGCCGGGTCGAGCACCTTGAAGTAGCCGGCGACGCCGAGATCGAAGCTGGCGACCGACGCCACCTCGGCCGCGACCGCGCCGTCGGAGTCGACCGCCACCGGCACCGCGATCGGGTAGCGGCCGCGCTTGGCGCCGCTGACGTCGATGATCACGCCGTCGTCGGCGGTGGCCACGGTCGCCGGCGCGGTCAGGGCCAGCGCCGCCATCACCAGCAGCGCGCGGGTCACGAGACCTTCATTCGGTAGCATATCCACTTCCTGGTCTTGGGGACGAGGTGCGCGGGCACCGGCTTGGGATCCTTCTCGCGCTTCTTCTGCAGCTCCTTGAGCGCGCGCTCGACCGAGTCGTCGAGCTCGGCGTTGCCGCTCTGCTCGCGCAGCGCGAACTCGGGGATCGTGCCATCGGGCTCGAGGTGGATGCACCCGACCGGCGTGCCGACCTCCGACAGGATCTCGGGGTACTCCCAGCTGCGCAACAGGTCGCTCTTGAGCGCGCCCAGGTACGGGTCGCCCCGGGTCTCGTCGCCCCAGCCCTGCTCGTCGCCGTCGAACGCGCCCACCACCGGCTGGGTGGTCGGCCCGACGTCGAGGTCGTCGTCGTCGTCGCGGTTGCGGTTGAGCACCTTGTCGATGTCGATGTCGTCCTTGGGATCGTCCTTGGGCTTGTCGACCGGCTTGGCGTTCTCGTCGTGCGACACCCCCTCGGGCTTGACCGGATCGGGGGTGCGGAACTTCTTCTGCGGCTGCACCACCTGGGCCGGCGCCTTCTCGGCCAGCGCCGCGTCGATGACCTCCATGTCGGCGAACGGATCGGCCTTGGGCTTCTCGTCGTCGGCCTTGCTGTCGGCCCACCACACCGCGACGCCGGCCACCGCGGTCACCAGCGCGGTGCCGAGCCCGGAGAACGTGTGCAGCTGGGAGCCCGTGAGCGTCATCGGCCGGCCTCGAGATCGTCGAGCTTGAGGTTGGTGGTCGGGTCGGTGAGCAGCAGCACCTTGGGCACGCCGGCCTGCTTGGCCACCGCCATGGCGGTGACGACGACGGCGTAGGGCAACGTGCTGTCGGCTTCGACGTGGATCGCGCCCTCCTTCTTCACCTTCTCGTTGGCCGCCAGCTTGGCGCCGAGCTCGGTCCACTTCACCGGCGTGCCGCCCAGGTAGATCTTGCGGTCGGCCTTGATCGACAGCACCAGCTTGCCCTCGGGGTCCTCGAGCTTCTGCGCGGTCACCTGGGGCAGGTCGACGTCGACGCCGGTGTTCATCATCGGCGCCGTGACCATGAAGATGATCAACAGCACCAGCATGACGTCGACCATCGGCGTCACGTTGATCTCGCTGTTCATCTCGTCGTGGCTACCGGCCTTCATGCCCATGGAGAGCGTCCTTGGTTCGAGATCCGACGCGCGCCGCGCCGCAGGGGTCTACGCCGCGGTGCGACCGCGGCCGCCGACCGGCATCGTCAATGCAGAACGTCAATGCAGAAAGTGCCGCTTGATGATGTTGAGATAGTCCTGCTCGAACGTCTCCATCTCCGAGCGCAGCACGCGGATGCGCCGCACGAAGTAGTTGTACGCCATGACCGCGGGCACCGCCGCCACCAGGCCGATCGCCGTCGCGAACAGCGCCTCGGCGATGTGCGGGCCGACGGTGTCGAGGGTGGCGTTGCCCTTGCCGGAGATCGACTGGAACGCGGTCATGATGCCGATGACCGTGCCGAACAGCCCGATGAACGGCGCCGCCGAGCCGGTGGTGGCGAGGAACGGCGTCATCGACTCGAGCCGGGTGGTCTCGACGGTCTGGGCCTTGCGGAGCGCGCGCTCGATGTTCTCGAGGTTGCCCTCCTTGTCGTTCTTCATCCGCTCGTCGGCGTTGAGCTTGGCCAGCTCGGTGTAGCCGGCGACGAACATCTGCGAGATGGGGCTATTGCGCAGCATCTGCGCGTGCTTGTAGATCTGCTCGATGTCCCGCGAGCGCCAGAACGACTCGTTGAACATCACCGACTCCACCGACGCCCGCCGGATGTACAGCGTCTTGTAGATGATGATGTAGACGCCGACCAGGAACATGCCGGTGAGCAGCGCCATGGTCAGCTTGACGATCCAGTGCGCTTGCTTGATGAGCGACACCATGTCGGTCGAGCCGGCGGCGTCGACAGCGAGCCCGACGAGCTTGGAAATGTCTGGCATCTTCGGTGGTTACGGGATAGCATGGGCCTCGTCGTCGGGTCAACGACCTGGAAGCCCCGCGCCTGTGAATATGCCCGCGTCCCCGACGGTCGAACCGCCCGAACCACGCCGCCGCTTCCGCGCCACAGTGTGGCGAATCCTGGCGACGGTCGTGTGTCTCGGAGTTCACGGATGCACCCAACCAACTGGCGGAGCGGTCGAGCTGTCCTGGGCCCTGCGCAGCACGCTCGACCGAGACATCTCGGATTGCGCGGGCGAGCGCATCGGGCGCATCCGGCTGTGGTGGGACAACGGTCGCGACACCCGCTGGGTGGCGTTCCCTTGCGAGGACAACCACGGCGTGACGGCGTTCGATCTGCCGACCGGCTCGGTCGGGCTGTCGATCAGTCCGGAGTGCCTGGACGGCAAGGCCGCGAATCCAGACACCTTCACCGCGCCGCCGCCGATCTGGCGCGACGTGGCGATCGGCCAGGCCGTGACGTTGGACGCGCTCTTGCTTGTGGTGCAGGTCGACGACTGTGGCGCACGCCCGTGCGTCTGCGCCCAGTAGCGACCATCACACCTACCCGACACGTGCCCGCGCCAGTCCGGCGCGTGGCTTGCAGCAGTCACGCTTGCGCGGGATAGTGCCCGCCGAACCTCACCGGCCGATGAGGCCATGCACAGGGAGACCGCAATGAAGAACCTAGTCTTGTCGGCAATGCTCGTGGGTGCTGCTAGCCAGCTCGCCGGCTGCATCATCGTCGCAGATGACACCGACCCCACCACCGGTGATCTGGACGTCGGCTGGACGCTGGCGTCGAGCGACATCAACAACAACAACGCGCTCATCGCCGGCCAGTGCCCGACCGACAACACCATCGTCGTGCACGCCGAGCGCGCCGGCGACACGCCCTACACCAGCAAGCTCACCTGCACCGACGGCGCGGGCCCGTTCCTCGACCTGCCCGCCGATACGTACACCATCTGGCTCGAGGTCACCGACGTCAGCGGCGTCGTGAAGTACGCGATGTCGGCCGAGCAGACCATCACGGTCACCGCCGGCGCGGTCACGCCGATCGACTTCTCGCTGTTCGTCGACCGCGCGTTCTTCGCGGCGCGCTGGAACCTGACCCGCCAGGGCGCGCCCACCACCTGCGCCGCGGTCAGCGCGGACAAGGTGTCGATCCTCGCCACCGAGGCCGGCGGCTCGCTCGGCTTCGACGACGACCTGACCCCGTGCGCCGCCGGCGAGGCCAACCAGATCATCACCACCACCCCGGTGCCGGTGGGCCGCGCGTACACCGTCGTGGTCGCCGCGCTCAACGCCGCGGGCCTGTCGATCGGTGACTCGGCGCCGATCACCAACCGCCAGCTCTCGATCGGCAACACCGCGCTCGACCTGCAGACGGTCACCATTCCCATCCGCTGAGACCTTGGAGGGGCTTTCGCAAAGCCCCTCCCCCACAAGACGTGGGGCCCCCACCCGAAACGCGAGATCCGCATCCGCCAACCATCGCCGGGCCGGCCCACCAGCCGGCCCGGCGCATTTTCGGCGGCAGGACGGCCTCAGCGCGAGGCGCCGAGGGCGACGGCGCCGGCGAACACCAGCCCGACGCCCACCAGCGCGCGGTGCGAGGGGCGCTCGCCGAGCAGGAACGCGAGCGCGGTGGCGAACAGCACCGACGTGTTGCGCAGCGTGAACACGTAGGCGGCGCCGCCGCGCGCCAACCCGTACATCAGGAGCACGAAGCCGGCGGCGCAGATCGCGCCGGCGCCGAGCGTCGCCCACGGCGCGTCGCGCAGGTTCGTCGCGAACGCGGTTCGGTAGGCGCGGCCGCCGAGCGTCGCGCCCAGCGCGGTGGCCACCGCCATCGACACCGCGAACACCAGGATCGGGCTGGTGCCCGACTCGAGCGCGAACTTGTAGGTGATGTTGTAGCCGGCGATGAAGCCGGCGCAGGTGACGGCGTAGCGCACCGCGCGCCCGGGCACGGTGGCGACCGAGGTCGACGCCGCGAGGCCCAGCACGATCAGCGCGCTGCCGCCGGCGCCGAGCGGGGTCAGCCGCTCGCCGAACGCCAGCATCGACGCTGGCCACACCAGCAGCGCCGCGCCGCCGCGCGAGATCGTGTAGACCGGCCCCAGCGGCCCCAGCGTCAGCGCGCGCCCCAGCGCGTGGAAGTAGCCGGCCTCGAGCACGCCGGCGATCGCGGCCAGACCGAGGGCGGTGCCCGATCCGCCGCGGCCGGTGACGGCGTACTCGCCAGCGGCGGCGATCGCGGTGAGCGCGCCGGCGGTCGCGACGACGGTGTGCACCGACGCGGCCGGATCGCGGGTGCGCTTGACCAGCGCGTTCCACGACGCGTGCAAGAGCGCCGAGCCGATCACCAGCGCGTAGGCCAGCATGGACGCCCGGGTGTAGCAGGCGGCGTGGCACAATCGCGCCGCGATGACCTACGATCTCGCGGCCGCCACCGCGCACCTGTGCGCCGCCGAGCCGCGCTTCGCGCCGCTGATCGCGCGCCACGGCGTGCCGACCCTGACGCCGACCCGCGATCCGTTCGCGTCGCTGGGCTCGGCGATCATCTACCAGCAGCTGGCCGGCGCCGCGGCCAAGACCATCCACGGCCGGGTCTGCGCGCTGTACCCGCGCAAGCGGTTCCCGCGGCCGGCGGCGCTCGCGGCCACGCCGCTGCCGCGGCTGCGCAGCGCCGGCCTGTCGGAGGCCAAGGCGCGGGCGCTGCTCGACCTGGCGGCGCACTTCGGCGACCGGCGCGTCACCGCGCGCGGGCTGCTCACCGCCGACGACGAGGCGGTCGCGCGGCTGCTCTTGCCGGTGCGCGGCATCGGGCCGTGGTCGGTCGACATGTTCCTGATGTTCGGCCTCTGCCGCCCCGACGTCTGGCCGGTCGGCGACCTCGGCGTGCGCACCGGCCTGCGCCACTTCCTCCGCCTGCGCGCGGCGCCCGAGGGCGCGCGGCTGACCGCGCTGGCGGCGCCGTGGCGACCGTTCCGCTCGCTGGCCGCCTGGTACATGTGGCGCGCGGTCGAGGACGCCCGCGGGCGGTAGTGGTCGCGAGGCAGCCGAGCGCCAGCGAGGCTGTTCTCTGGGGCCAGGTGGTACAGCCGCTAGTCAAAATCATCAGAGGCCGTGATACTCACCCCAGTACGGCGATGAGTGGCAGCGGCAACCTCCCGGTCGGCGGGCGAGGCCCTTCGCGGACGTTCCAGACGCCCGCGGGCTTCCGCGACAGCCCCGACCCGGTGGTGGCCGCCGGCGAGGTCGTGGCGTCGCAGTACACCGCCCGCCGCGAGGTGGCGCGGGCCGAGGGCGCAGCGCTGCTCGAGGCCTGGGACATGCTCCTCGAGCGCACCGTGCTGCTGAAGGTCGCGTACCGCGACGCCGGCACGCCGTCGCTGCTGGCCGAGGCGCGCCGCTGCTCGGGCGTGGCCAGCGACGCCGCCGCGGCGGTGTACTCGGTCGGCAACCACCGCGGCGTCGAGTTCGTCGCCGGCGAGCGCCTGCTCAGCACGACGCTGCGCGAGCACCTGCGCGGCTACGCGGCGGCCGGCGCCCGGATGAGCGCCGACGAGCTGCTCGCGCTGTTCACCCGGGTCGCGCGCGCCGTCGAGTCGATCCACACCGCCGGCTTCACGATCGGCGATCTCGACGCCGAGACCATCGCGCTGGTCGGGCTGCGCCGGCTGGTCTTCGGGCGGTTCTCGCTCGGGCAGGTGGCGGCGGTCGGCCCGTCGGGGCTGTGCCTGGCGCCCGAGGTGGTGCTGGGCCGCGCGGCGCCGACCGATCCCACCGCGGCGATCGGCATCGACCTGTACGGCCTGGGCTGCCTCGGCCTCGAGCTGGCGCTGGGCCGCGCGCCGTTCGCCGGCGACTCGACCCAGGCGCTCCTCACCGCCCACGCGCGCGCGCCGGCGCCGCCGGTCACCGAGGGCCGCACCGATCTGCCGGCCGAGCTCGGCGACCTGCTCGCCGAGCTGGTCGCCAAGGATCCCGAGGCCCGTCCCCCCAGCGCTGGCGCCGTGGTCGGCCAGCTCGAGATCATCGCCGAGCGCGTCGCCGCCGGCCGCCGCGGCCTGCGGGTGCTGGTGGTCGACGACGACGGCGATCGGGTCCGCGCGATCTGGAGCGCGGTCCGCCGCGCCCACCCGCGCGCCACCGTCGACGCCGCCCGCGACGGCCGCGAGGCCGCCGCCAAGCTCACCCGCGATCACCCCGACCTGGTGCTGATCGACGCGCGGCTCGGCCACGACGGCACCGGCATGAACGCCCTCGAGCTGGTGATGTTCGCCCGCGGCCTCGAGGAGACCGCCACCGCCGCGCTCGCGGTGTTCGGCGCCATCAGCCCCCGCGATCAGCCCCTGCTCACGCAGTTCGGGGCGCGCCTCCTCGACGCCGGCCCGCGTCTCGGCCTCGTCATCGCCGAGCAGATCCGCGCCCTCGCCGCCGCACCGCGCCTCGGCGCTGCCCGCAAGACCATGGGTTAGCCGAGCGTCAGCGAGGTTAATCTCTCGTGCTCCTCGCGTGCTCCAGCATCGGTCGCGGTCGCGGGGACGGGGACGGGGACGGGGACGGGGACGGGGACGGGGACCGACCTCCGGTAGACGCGAGGGCTCCCGGAGTTAGCCTCGCTGACGCTCGGCTAGTTGCCGCCGGCCTTCCGACAGACCACCGCCTTGAACTCGTGGGGCACGAGGCCCATCAGGCGATCCTCGATGCGATCCCAGCGCAGCTCGCCGACGTCGGCGAGGTCGAGCTTGCCGAACGCGGTCGCCGCCAGCAGCTCGCGGGTGTAGCCGACCTTGGGCAGCGCGACGCCGGCGTCGGCGAACAGCGCGACCAGCGCGCGGAAGTGCGAGCGCGTCGTCGCCAGGCCGTCGAGCGTGCGGTCGAGATCGATCAGGTCCATCACGAACTCGATCTTGGCGGTCAGGCCCAGCGTGATCGCCGCGGTCTGCAGGTGGCCGAAGTGCGTCGACAGCTCGGGGTGGTCGAGGTGCGACGACAGCTTGGGCCACATGTGGCGCTCGCCGAACTCGGTGACGATCGCGACGCCCTCGGGCGCCAGCCAGCGGCCGATCCGGATCATCAGCTCGAGCGCGCCGGTCAACAGGTAGAACGGATCGGGCGCGTCGTCGAGGCTGATGCCGAGGTCGCGCACCAGCTCGCCGGGGCGGCCCAGGCCGGCCAGCAGCGCCGGGTCGACCTCGCCGCCGTCGGCGGTCAGCCCCACGTCGGTGCGGTGCAGCTGCACCGCCGGCAGATCGCCGACCATCTCGTTGGACAGGATCAGGTCGTAGCCGTCGGCCGGGTGCTCGGCCGCGAGCACGTCGCCGAGCTGCACCGTCACCGGCAGGCCGGCGGTGCGAGCGCGCTGCGCCTCGGCCAGCTGCGGCGAGATCTCCTGGATCGTGTAGCTGACCTCGCGGCCCGCCGCGATCAGCGCCTCGCACACCGCCTTGGCCACGTAGCCCAGGCCGCCGCCGATCTCGAGCACCCGCACCCGGTGGGCCGGCAGGCGATCGAGGAACGCGCCGACCAGCGCGGCGCCGTAGGTGCGGCCGCCGAGCGCCGGGTGCTGCACCCGGAACAGGTGCGACAGCGTGGTCTCGGTGTGATCGAACTGCTGCTCGGCGTCGGCGACCTGCTGGTAGTAGCCGTCGGTGGCGACGTCGGTGACCGGCGCGTCGAGCGCCTGGCCCGGGGCCCAGCTCGGGTACGGCATCGTCGAGGTGATGTAGCTCGGCGTCAGCGCCGGCCGCTTGGCGTACATCGACATCGGGAACGCCGACAGCTTCAGCGCCTGCACGCTCGAGTGGGTCAGCCGGTGCACCAGCGCCGCCACCCGCTTGGCGTCGTGCTTGGCGCGCAGCTCGTTGAGCCGGATCTCGCCGTCGCACGCGTCCCAGATCGCGGTGTCGATCGGATCGAGCTCGAGGCGCTGGATCGGCCGGTCGCCCCACGCGGTGTAGATGGTCAGGCGGTCGCCGTGGCGCCGCCACACGTTCCACTTGCCCTTGATCGCGATCATCGGCCAGATGCCGGCGCGCTCGTCGTCGTCGGGCTCGATCAGGCAGGCGTGCTGGTAGAACACGTCGACGAACTGCTGGGCCTGGCCCTCGAAGCGATCGGCGTGCGCCGCGACGACGTCGGCGACGGTGCGCGGCTCGGCGAACTGATCGATGAACTCGACCAGGTCCGGCGACATCTGCAGCAGGTAGCCGTAGAGGTCGTGGTACAGGTAGACCGCGCCCTGGTGAGCGAAGGTCGACAGGAACGCGGAGCGACGGAGGACATCGGGCGAGGCGGCCACGGCTCCTTGGTATCACGGCCAAGTGCCCGACATCGCGGCCAGCGCCGGCTTGAATCGCGGCCCGCCGACCGGCGTCTGACTCCCATGTCCCCGCTCGCCGCCCGCTCGCTCATCGCCCTCGCCTCGGTCGCCGCCATCGGCGGGTGCACCGCGCGCTTCGTGGCGACCGGCCGCGTCCGCGCCACCCCGGTGGCCGTCACCCCCGCGCCGGCGCCCGCCCCGGCCCCCGCGCCGCCGCCGATCGTCGTCCCGACCCAGCCGCCGCCGATCGTCACCGACGCGACGCAGATCCCCGGCACGCCGGTGGTCCGGGTCGGCATCAACTTCGAAGACCAGGGCGCCGGCGGCGACGCCGACTACAACGACGCGGTGATGTGCTTCGCCGGCAACTTCAAGGTCGACGGCTCGACCGTGATCTCGACCCAGACCCAGGACGTCGTCGCCACCACGTCGAGCATCAGCGACTGCCACCACCAGGTGCAGGTGCAGATCGTCCACCCCGACGGCCGCGCCTCGAGCCCGATCGTCTTCCGCTCGGACGCCGGCGCCCAGGTGCCCATGCGCTTCGAGCTGGGCTCGCGGCTCGAGGTGTCGATGCAGAGCATCACCGGCGGCTGCAACCCGGTGGGCCGCACGATGCACGAGCCCGACTGGGCGCGCGTCCAGCTCGACCGCTGCAACACGACCGGACGCTGAGCCCGCGACGCGCCGCCGCGCCCGCTCGACGGCTGGCGACCATCGCGGCCTCGGTCGCCGTCGCGGTCACGCCGGCCCCGGCACCTCCCACAGGCTGAGCGCGGCGCCGCCACGTCGCCAGCCTTCCTGCAAGAGCCACGTCGTCGGCGTCGCCGTCGGCAGCGGCGCGAAGCCCTTCGGCCATGCGTACGGCACGCCGTCGCGCTCGGCCCAGCCGCCAAAGGCGATGCCGCTCGAGTACCGATCGACCTGGGCTCGCCGCTCGCCGAGCCCAGCGTGGTCTTCGTGGTGCCGGCGCCAGTTGTTCAGCACGTACGCGAGCGCGTGACGCGCCTGCCGCGGCTTGCTGATCGTCGTCGCGTGGTAGCGGTCGGTGAAGACGCGCCCGCGCCGCGGCACGCCGCGGTCCTGCGACACGAGCGCGTTCAGCCGCTTCGCCGTCGAGATGCACAGCGCCCGCACGCCATTGGCCAGCGCGACGCGGTCGTCGGCCTCGCACAACAAGTGGATGTGGTGCCGCTGGATCGACAGGTGCACCACGCGAAAGCCGGTGCGCCCGGCCAGCACCAGCGCGATCATCGCCAGCCGCACCGCGGCGTACGCCTTGGCCCGCCGCAGCCGCCCCACCTCGTGCGTCACGCGCAAGACCACATGCACCGGCAACCGCCGGTCGTGGAACGGCCGCGTGCGATGCGCGCCCTGCGCCGGCCCCGGCAGCGTCCGCTTGCGACCGGCGCCCTTCCGCCGGCCGCCATGACCGGTCGGCTTGCTGCCCGCCTTCCGCGGCGGCGCATCGGCCCCAGGCAGCCCGAGCTGCGTCGGCTTCCTCGTGCGCGTCCGCCCCTTCGTCATCGCCTTCACCGCCATCTTGATTGGGCGAATATAACAACGACGACCCAGAAGGCAAGGCAGGATCGGCGGCGTGGTGTCGATTTCGGCGACGCGTGAGACGGCGCGGTCGCAGCGCCAGTCGGCGCGCGCGGTCGCGCGAGGCCAGCGCCTCAGGGGATCGCCTCAGCGGTGGCGCAGGCCGGCGAACCAGGTGACCGTGCTGGCGTCGACGCCGACCGCCGGCGATTCGGCCGACTGCACGATCGGCCCGGCGGTCAGGCCCCAGTGGCGGCCCACGTCGAGCCCGAGCGTCAGCGCGCCCTCGGTGACGAGCGTGGTCGACAGCGCGTCGGCGCTCATCGCGCTGGCCTGGTCGGTGGCGTGGGCGCTCAGCTCGCCGCCGATCCCCAGCTGGCCGCGCAGCGACAGCGGCCCGGTCAGGCGGACGGTCGCCGCCAGGTAGCCCAGCCCGGTGAACGCCGGCACCTCGGTGTCCATCACCTGATCGCCGCGCGCCAGCACGCTGCCGGCCAGCCCGGCCGAGATCAGGCCACCGCCGAGCAGGTCGACCTGCAGCCGGACCCCGTCGACCTGGGCGCCGTCGAGCGACAGCGCGCCGATCGCCAGCCAGCGCTCGGGTGCGGCCGCCTCGCCGCCGCTCGACGGGGGGCGCTCGGCGGGCGGCGCCGCGGCCGGCGCGGTCAGCGCGGGCTGGGCGGTGGCGGTGGCGGCGGTGGCGACGACGACGAACAGCGCGGCGAGGATCGGACGGGGCATCGGGGGCGACTCCTGGCGCGCACCACGCGCGCATGGAAGCTCTGTGGCGCGAGCCCGGCCAACCATTCACCGCGATCGACCGCGGCGTGGCGGCCGTCGCACGCCTTCGGCGCGGCTTCAGATCGGGCCCGCCATCACCAGAGCCCCGGCGCGCGTCGGACGGCTCACGGCACGTACTCGCGGCAGCGCTCGGGCACCACCGCCGGTAGGGTCGGCACCACCGGGTAGCTGGCCATCATCGCGCTGATGTCGCGGTCGAGGCCGGGGGTCGCGCGCTTGACGCTGTACGCGCCCATGCCCCGCGCGATCTTGCCGTCGTGGCTGAGCAGCAACGTGGCCCGGATGCTGTCGCGCAACAGCGTCCGCGCCGCCTCGCAGTAGCAGATCTCGTGCAGCGCGCGGATCGTGCAGTCGGCGGCGCACCCGTCGCCGCTCACCCGGTTGCCGTCGTCGCACGCCTCGCCGGCCTCGCGCCGGCCGTTGCCGCACACCGGCGTCGCGGTCACGACGGCGCACGTCGCGCTGCAGCCCGCGGTGCCGTCGCACCCCTCGCCCCACTCGACGACGCGGTTGCCGCACACCGGGTTGGGCGTACACACCTGACCCAGGCGCAGCGCGTCGACGTACGCGAACTCGACCAGCTTGGGCGCCAGGCGCTCGCTCCAGGTCGGCGGGTCGGAGGCCACCGCCCGCGGCTCGAGGCGGGCGATGTTGGTGGCGAACGCCTCGAACCGGCCCAGGTGTTCGACCTTGTACGGATAGGTCTCGATCAGCACCAGGTTGGCGTAGATGCCGATGGCCTTGAACGCCCGCTTGAACGCGCGGCGCTTGACGTTGAGGTCCCGCTGGTCGTTGGGGCTCAGGAAGGTAGCCAGCGGGGCCAGCGTCGGATCGCCGCTGGCCGCGACGTGGTAGCCGGCGAACACGAAGATCAGCTTCTTGCGGTCGAGGTACTTGAGCCGGAGGTCGCGCAGCGCGCGGGTGAAGGCTTGGCTGCCGACGGATCCGTCGAACTGGTCGTAGAGCACCTCGTCGATCGAGATCGCGTCGTAGCCCGCGGGCAGCCCGTGGCTGGCCGGGACCCGCGCGGTCGCCTCGAACGGCGCCGACCACCGCGCGATCCAGGTCGCCACGCAGGCGGCGATCTGGGTCTCCTGCGCAGGGGTGCCGGTGTACGGCGCCTCGCCGCAGGCCTTGGTGACCGGGGTGTCGCGAGGATCCTGGGTCGAGACGTGGACCGCGAACAGCTTGCGCTGGGCGCGCAGCACGGTCGCCATCGAAGGCAACGCGACGCCGGCCAGCGTCGGCGGCGCGTCGTAGCCGCTGACGACGTTGAAGCCGGCGGCGACCTGATCGCGCGCGTTAGCCCAGCCCGCGTCGGTGGCGAACTCGAGCCCAGGCACGTCGGTGCAGTCCTGGGCCGGCGCGGTCGCGGTCGCCGGCGCGCGCACGCAGGTGGGCCGCGCGTACTGCCAGCCGTCGGCGATGCGCACCGGGCGCGTCGCCGAGGTGCCGCCCGCGAAGACCATCGCGCGGGTCTCGGCGGCGACGCCGTCCTCGATCTTGCGCTCGCAGGCCGCCGTGGTCAGCCCGGTGCAGTACGCGCCGGCGAGCTCCTGGGTAGCCGCGCCATCGGCGGGCGTGGGATCGCTGGCGTCGGGGAGCTCGGCGCAACCGGCCAGCGCGGCGGTCGCGAGCAAGATCGTCAGGGTCGTGCGGTGAGGCATGCGCCGACGAGTTGCAAGCCATCGACCATCCCGCGCGGACAATCGACCCCAGGCACGGCGCGGCCCCGGCGAGCGGCTGTCAGCGCGCGCGCGCTGCCGAGGTCGCACGCGCCACGCCGCCGCTGCGAACGATCGGCTGCGGTGGCTCGGCATCACCGATGCGCGGTCGCGCACGTGACCGGGTGGCGCATCGCCATGACCACGCCGTCAGCCATCGCGCCGTCGACGATCGCGCGCGCGCAGCCTCGCCTCCGACAGGAGCCGCGACGCTGGCCGAACGGCTCAGGCTCACAGCTTCCGCGTCATGACGATGCGCGGCGACGCGACGAAGCCCGAGCGCCCGTACAGCGCGCGCGCCGGGTTCTCGGGCCGCACCTGCAGGTGCAGCGCGCCGACGCCGAGGTCGCGCAACGTCGCGGTCAGCAGCTCGATCGCGGCCGCGCCGACGCCGCCGCCGCGGGCCGGCGGATCGATCCACAGCTCGGTCATCACGGCGTCCTTGCCGCCGTACTCGAGGTCGAAGCCGAACGTCGCGATCGCGTAGCCGACCACCGCGCCGTCGCGCTCGATCAGCCAGGCGCCGCCGATCGCCGGGTCGGCGAGCAAGCGCGCGAGCGCGGCGGCCAGCGCGGCGTCGCTGATCGCGATGCCCTCGTGGTCGTTGAGCCCACGGGTGCGCGGCAACAGCGCCGCGTGGTCGGCGGGGCCGGCGCGGCGCAGCGCGATCGGCGCGCTCACGAGCCGGGCTTGTCGCCGTCGGTCTTCGGCGTCGGGCCGGTGTCGTCGTGGGCGAGCTTGTCGCGCACCGGCGCCGGCAAGGTCGGCCCACCGCCGCGCACCGTCGGCCCCTCGCCGTCGACGGCGCGATCGCCGACCACCAGCTTGGGCTGCACCGGGATCGCCGGATCGGTCGCGTCGAGCGCGCCGACCTCGCTGCCCGGCAGGTCGGGCGGCGGCGGCACCGGCGCGGTCATCGGCATCGTCGGGCGGGTCGCCGCCTCGGACGCCGGCTTCTTCTTGCCGAACGCGCTGCCCAGGCGATCGAGCTCGCGCGGCGAGATGTTCTCGGTCGACTCGTCCTCGCTCCAGGTGGCCCCACCGACGCTGCCGACATCGACCGGCTGGGTGCTGTCGTCGCCGATCGGGTTGGGGACCGCGTCGATCAGGTCGATCACCGTCACGATCACGCCGGTGATGTTGTCGTGGCCGCCGCGCTCCTTGGCGGCGTCGATCATCTTGGCGATCGCGTCGACCGCGGGGTCGGCGCCCAGCATGTCGGCGATCTCCTGCTCGACCAGGAAGTAGTCGTGGAGCCCGTCGGAGCACAAGAGCAGCTTGTCGCCCTCGCGCAGCTGCAGGTGGGCCATCTCGACGCCGACGTCGGCGGCCACGCCGATCGCGTTGACCAGCACGGTCCGGTACGGCGAGACCAGCGCCTCCTCGATCGTCAGCTTGCCCTCGATCACCAGCACCTCGGCCACGGTGTGGTCGGTGGTGAGCTGGGCGGCCTTGCCGTCGCGGATCAAGTAGGTGCGGCTGTCGCCGACGTGGGCGACGAAGGCCTCGCGCCCGGCCACCAGCACCACGTCGAGCGTGGTGCCCATGCCGGCCTTGTCGGCCTCCTTGCTGCCGCGCTGGTAGACCGCCTGGTGGGCGGCCAGCACGGCGCTCTGCAGCAGCTGCACCAGCGCCTTGCGGGCGTTGTCGGTGGGCCGCATGACGAAGGCGTCGACCAGGCTGACCGCCGCGTCGAGCGTCTTCTTGACGGTCTCGACCGCCATGGCGCTCGCCACCTCGCCGGCGGCGTGGCCGCCCATGCCGTCGGCGACGACGAAGAACCGGGCCGCCGGGTCCACGTACACCGAGTCCTCGTTGTGGTCGCGCACGACCCCAACGTCGGTGAGCATCACCGCCTCGAGCTTCACGCGTGGTCCTTCATCATGGCAGCGCTTCGAACGCCGGAGCGCGAAGCGTCAGCCGATTTTCCCTGGATCACGGCAGGACCGCAAGGCCACGGGGCTCGATTGCCGGCCCCCCGGTGAATCAGCGGGTCACCCCGGACGTCACAATACCCAGCGTTGACCGCCGCCGGCGGGCCGTCTACGGTCCCGAGGTCGAGGAGAACC
The DNA here is from genome assembly GCA_016707895.1 of Myxococcales bacterium. Classification (GTDB taxonomy): domain Bacteria; phylum Myxococcota_A; class Polyangia; order Haliangiales; family Haliangiaceae; genus UBA2376. The sequence continues at coordinate 916,986 of JADJGV010000001.1, forward strand.
GATGACCACGTCTATTCGCCGCCGCACCGTCGTCACCGCCGCCCTGGCCTGCCTGGCCCTGTCCGCCGTCCCGGCGCTGGCCGACGACAAGTTCGAGCTCAAGATCGCCACCGTCGCCCCGGACAAGACCCCGTGGGCCGATCTGCTCAAGGGCTACAAGAAGACCATCGAGAAGAAGTCAGGCGGCCGGATCAAGGTCCGGGTGTTCCTCGGCGGCACGATGGGCGACGAGAACGAAACGGTCAAGATGACCGCCCGCGGCCAGCTCTCGGGCGTGGGCGCGTCGACCGGCGCGGTCGCGACCCTGGTCGAGGAGCTGGCGGCGATCGAGATCCCGTTCCTGTTCAACAACGCCAACGAGGCCGACTACGTCCTCGACAAGTTCCTGATGGTGCCGATGGAGGAGAAGTTCCGGGCCAAGGGCCTGGTGCTCGGCTTCTGGAGCGAGAACGGCTTCCGCCACTTCGGCGCGTCGTTCCCGGTGCACAAGCCGGGCGACCTCAAGAACAAGAAGATGCGGTCGCAGGAGTCCTACGTCCACATCGAGATGTGGAAGCAGCTCCAGGCCGCCGCCCAGGCGATCCCGACCACCGAGGTGACCACCGCGCTGACCACCGGCTCGGTCGAGGGCTTCGATCAGGCGCTGCTGTACATGGTGGCCGGCGCCTGGCACACCAAGGTCAAGCACGTGACCTTGTCGGCGCACATCTACCAGCCGGCGGTCATCGCCTTCAACAAGGACTGGTTCGACAAGCTGCCGGCCGACCTGCAGAAGCTGCTCCTCGACGAGGGCCGGGCCATCACCCGCAAGGGCCGCGCCGCGATCCGCAAGATGAACCCGAAGCTGGTCGACATCATCAAGAAGGGCGACGGCAAGACGCCGGTCGAGATCATCACGCTGTCCCCCGCCGAGCGCGCGGCGTTCGTCAAGGCCACCGCCGGCGTGCGCGGGACGGTCAAGGGCAAGAGCGAGTCCACCAAGAAGATCGTCGAGATCATCGAGGCCGGCCTCGCCGACTTCAAGGCCAAGGCCAAGGCCAAGTAGCGCGGCCGCGCGCCGGCCCGCGCCTCGAACCCCGGCCGCGCGCCGGGGTTTGGCGTTTTCGGCCCCGACTAACGTACGATGCGCGGATGGCAGACGAGCCACCCGCGGCGTGGACGCCGACCTTCCCGACGCTCCGGCGCGTCGACTACCTGTGGCACCAGGCCGAGCGCCTGCTGTGCGGCGGGATCTTCCTGACGATGGCGCTCCTGGTGTTCGCCGCCGTCATCACCGAGACCTTCGGCAACCGCCGCGAATGGAAGGACGTCGCGCTGCTCGCCGGCCTGTGCCTGCTGGCGGTGCGCACCCGCGCGGTCAAGCCGGGTGAGACCCGGTGGTCATGGGGCGTCTCGGTGGGGATCGCCGCCGCGGCCACCGTGCTCCTCGCCGGCGCGGTGTACCTCTACACCGAGCGCTTCGCGGGCGGCTTCATCTGGGCCCAGAAGCTGTCGCTGGTGATGATGATCTGGGTGGCGCTGCTGGGCGCGTCGATGGCGACGTACGAGCGCTCGCACCTTTCGCTCGAGTTCGGCGAGAAGATCTGGCCGGCCCGGGCCCTGCCCTACGTCAAGGCGCTGGCGCTGTTCGTCGCGGCGGCGTTCTGCGCGGCCGCGTTCTGGCTGGCGGTCGACCTGGTCCGGGCCCAGCGCCACGAGGGCCTGAAGGTCGACGCCAACCAGTGGCTGGCCACCTGGAAGGCGTTCGTGATCGTCCCCTACGCGTTCGCGGCGATGGCGGTGCGGCTCCTGGCCCAGGCGGTCACCACCGCCACCGGCAAGGCCGAGCCGATCGAGGAGCGGCTGCCGTCATGACCGTCCTCATCGTCATCATCGTCCTGGCGCTGATCGGCGCGCCGCTGTTCGTGATCGTCGGCGCGGCGACCGCGGCGGCGTTCGCGAGCCTGACCGACCTGATCCACAGCTTCGACGACCTCGGCGGGTGGATGATCGATCCGTTCGAGTCGCTGATGGGGCGCGACCAGTTCCTGGCGATCCCGCTGTTCATCGCCTCGGGCGCGGTCATGACCGAGGGCGGCATGGCGCGCCGCCTGGTGGAGTTCGCCCGCGCCGCGCTGGGCTGGCTGCCCGGCGGCCTCGGCATCACCGCGGTGTTCGCGTGCATGGTGTTCGCGGCGATCACCGGCAGCTCGCCGGTGACGCTGATCGCGGTCGGCTCGATCATGTTCCCGGCGATGGTCCGCGCCGGCTACCCCGAGAACTTCTCGCTGGGCCTGGTCATGACCGCCGGCTCGCTGGGCTGCCTGGTGATGCCGTCCTTGATCCTGATGATCTACTCGCTGTCGGTGATGGGCGCCGGCGTGGCCGCGGTCGACAGCTCCGACATGTTCCTGGCCTCGGCGCTGCCGGCGGTCGCGATGATGTTCGCGCTGTCGGGCTACTCGGTGGTGGTCGGCATGCGGGTCGCCAACCGCGAGACGTTCTCGCTGCCGCGGCTGGGCGAGACCGCCAAGGAGGGCATCTGGGCGCTGCTCCTGCCGATCGTGATCGTCGCTGGCATCTACACCGGCAAGTTCCCGCCGTTCAAGGCGGGCGCCGTGGCGTTCGTCTACGCGCTGATCGTCACGACCATCATCCACCGCGAGCTGAACCTGCCCAAGGTGCTCGCCGCGCTGGCCAACGCCGGCCGGCTGATGGGCATGCTGATCCTGATCATCGCGTTCACGTTCGGCATCAACAAGCTGATCCCCGAGATCGGCGTCGAGGAGTCGCTGACCAAGCTGCTCACCGACAACGACATCGGGCCGATCGGCTTCATGCTGATCGTCAACGTGCTGCTGATCGTGCTCGGCGCGCTGATGGACTCGGTGTCGGCGACGCTGGTGTTCGCGCCGATCCTGGCGCCGATCGCGGTCAAGACCTACGGCATCGACCCGATCCACTTCGGCGTGGTGTTCGTGGTCAACATGGAGATCGGCTACCTGGCCCCGCCGGTGGCGACCAACCTGTTCGTCGCCGCGGCGCTGTTCAAGAAGCCGTTCGGCCAGGTCTCCCGGGCCATCTTGCCCGGCCTGGCGCTGACCACCGCCGCGCTGGTGGTGTTCATGTTCGTGCCGACCTTCTCCAAGGGGCTGGTCAACATCAGCCGCGGCACCGCCTTCTACGAGTCGTTCCCGTGGGACGGCGAGCGGCAGAGCGACGCCAGCGCCGGCGGCAACCGGGTCGACCTGGGGGCGCTGTCCGACGAGGCCAAGGCCGAGGCCGACAAGGACGCGCCGAAGCTCAACGAGATGGGCGACGAGTACTACTTCGGCGGCGGCCAGGACCCGGGCGCGCTGCCGACCGAGGACGACGGCGACGCCGGCCCGGCGCCGGCCGCCGATGACGACGCCGGGCCCGCGCCGGCCGCCGACGGCGACGCCGGGGTGGAGGAGCCCGACGCCGACGAGTACGAGGGCGTGCAGCTGTAGTAGGGTGCGGCGCACATGAGCGCTGGCTCCCAGTCCGTCGTCGTCAAGGCCCTGGTCGCGAACCTCGGCATCGCGATCGCCAAGTTCGTCGCCGCGTTCATCTCGCGCTCGGCGTCGATGCTGGCCGAGGCGGTGCACTCGCTGGCCGACTCCGGCAACCAGGTGTTCCTGCTGCTCGGCATGCGCAAGTCCGAGCGCCGCGAGGACGCGATCCACGAGTTCGGCTACGCCGCCGAGCGCTACTTCTGGGCGTTCATCGTCGCGGTGTCGCTGTTCACGATCGGCGCGACGTTCTCGCTGTACGAGGGCATCCACAAGGTGCTGCACCCGGACGGCGCGATGGGCAGCCGCACCGTCGCGTACATCGTGCTCGGCGTGTCGATCGCGCTCGAGCTGTACTCGCTGTCGGCGGCGCTGGCCGAGTTCAAGCACATCAAGGCCGGCCGCTCGCTCAAGCAGACCATCGACGAGGCCCGCGACGCGGTGGTGATCGTCGTGCTGTTCGAGGACATCGCGGCGCTGGTCGGCCTGGTCTCGGCGTTCGCCGGCCTCTTGCTCACCCAGCTCACCGGCAACGGCGTGTGGGACGGCGTCGGCTCGATCGTCGTCGGCGTCACGCTGTTCGGGGTGGCGGCGTTCCTGGCACGCAAGACCAAGGCGCTGCTGATCGGCCAGTCGGTCACGCCGACCCAGCGCGCCACCATCGTCGACCTGGTCACCGCCACCGCCGGCGTCGAGCGCCTCGTCCACGTGCGCACCATGCACCTCGGCCCCGAGGAGGTGCTGCTCGGCATGAAGATCGCGGTGGCCCCGGGCACCACCGTCGAGCAGGTCGCGACCCTGGTCGACGCGATCGAGGTCAAGCTGCGCGCCGAGCTACCGATCCTGAAGCGCATCTACGTCGAGCTCGCCGCCCCCGACGACGCCCGCGCCGTCGCCTAGCGAGAGACGCGAGCGAGACGCGAGCGAGAGACGCGCGGGCGACTCTCGAGCGTCAGGCGAGGGAGGCGCCTCGGCGCGGCGGTGCCACCGAGGCGCCGCGAGGTCGCCTGAGGGCTACCGATACGCGACCGGTGGCGGCGGGGTGCCGGCGGCGGTGAGCGCGACGGCCTGGGCGTCGAGGCGGGCGCGGATGATGGCGATCGCGTCGGCGGCGGCGTCCGCGACGACGAAGCGCCGGCCCAGGCGCTGGGCTGCGGCCGCGGTGGTGCCGCTGCCGGCGAACCAGTCGGCGACGCGATCGCCGGGCGCCGTGGTGGCGTTGATCAGGCGCTCGAGCAGGCGCTGGGGCTTCTGCGACGGCCAGCCCGTGCGCTCGCGGTCCGAGCGGTTGAGCGTCTCGATGTCGGTCCACCAGTCCTCGGGCACCTTGCCGTCCGCCACCGGGTAGCGGTAGACGCGGCCGGTCTTCTTGTCGACCTTCACCTGGACCGGTCGGCCGTCGTCGTCGCGCTCGACCTTCATGTGCGAGCCGCCCCGCCGCGGGACGCGCACCTGGTCCGGATAGAAGGCGTAGCCGGGGCCGCGCGCGTACCACAGCAGCGTGTCGTGCTTCTTGCCGAAACCGCGCCGGCTCTTGCCGCCCACCGAGTAGCACCAGACGATCTCGTTGACGAAGTGGGCGCGGCCGAACAGCCGATCGAGCGCCACCTTGACGTGGTGCACCGCGCGCCAGTCGAGGTGGACGATCAGCGAGCCCGTCGGGGCCAGCGCGTCGCGGCTCGCGATCAGCCAGGGCGTCAGCCAGGCGACGTGGGCCTCGGGGTCGTCGCCGTCGTCGGCGTAGCGGCCCGCCTGGCCGCGCTGGATGCGTCCCGTGCCGAACGGCGGATCGATGTACACCAGCCCCAGGTCGGCGCCGGCGTGGGCGGTGGCGAACGCCAGGCTGTCGCCGTGGGCGACCACGTCGGGCGGCACCGCGGGGGGCGCGGCGAACGGCAGCGCCAGCGATCGGGCCTTGGCCATGGACCGCGGTGCTACCATGCGCGCATGGAGTTCGGGCGGTGGTACCCGCTCACCGCAGCCGACGCCCACGCGCCCCCTGGGCCGGGCGTGCTGCAGGTGCGGGTGCGGACCGGCCTGGTCGAGTACCCGCGCGGCAAGAGCGCGATGGTGCACTACCAGGCCGCGGACGACTGCCGCGCCGCCGCCCAGGCGCTGGCCGCCGCCCACCCCGACGCCGACTGGCTGTGCCGCCACCTGATCGATCTGGCCGACCCGACCGCCGCGCCGGACATCGCCGCGCGGCTGATCCGCGACTTCGCCGCGCGCTTCGGGCGCGCGCCGGGGGCTCCGTGAAGCTGGTCGACGCCGACGCCGAGGATCCCGCGGTCGCGCCGCCGCCACCGACGACGCCGCCGCGCCTCGACAAGCGCCGGGTCTCGGTGTCGTTCCTGTTCACCGTGACCGTGCTGATCGGCTGCGTGGTCGCCGTGTTCACGCTGTTCCCGTCGCGCCACAACCAGGTCGCGGCCAGCGCGCTGGCCGCCCATCGGGCCAGCGCGCCGTGGGATCTCGAGCGCCCCGACGCCACGACGCTGGTGGCGTGGGCCAAGGGCGCGGTCGGCCGCGACCCGCCGGTGCCCGCGGGCGCCGGCCTGGTGCCGCTCGGCGCGCGCCGCATCGCGATCCTGCGCCGCCCGGCCGCGGTGATCCGCTACCAGATCGGCGCCGATCAGGTGACCGTCGTGCTGCAGCGCGCCCGCGATCTGCAGAGCCGCACGCTGCACGACGATCAGGGCGGCGATCGGGTCGAGGCGTGGCGCAGCGGCGCGTGGACCGTGATCGCGATCGGCCCGACGGCCACGGTCGCGACCTGGCTGCCGCTGGTCCACGGCCGCGCGACGCCGCCGTGATCACGGCGACCACGGGATCGACACGATCAAGTACGGCAGCGGCACCGGCGGATAGTTGGAGTACAGCGCCGCGGCGAGCCCGATCGAGCCGCTGACCCGCCCGCCGTGGAACTGCACGCCGGCCGCGAAGGCGTGGGCCAGCGCCGGCGCGGCTGGACACTCGACCTGGCCGCGGGCGCGAGCGCCGCCCGAGCACGCCGGCGGCACGCCCGGGATGCGCCCGGCCGCGGCGACGGCTCGCACGGCGCCGAAGTCGAGCGACGCCGTCACCAGATCGACGTCGATCGCCTCGGCGCCACCCAGGAATCGGCGGCGCGTCCACGCGACGTGCCCCCGCGCGCCGTACAGCCCGACGCCCAGCTCACCGCCCCAGCGCCGCCCGCTCGCGGCATCGAGCGACGCCACCATCGCCTGCGCACCGACGGTGACCCGCAGCGCGCCGGCCCGCACGAGCTGCCCGCGCAGCGCCGCGTCGGCCTCGTAGAGCTGCACCGGCGGGATCAGCGCGCCCGCGCCGACCCGCAGCTCCAGCCCCGGCGCCACGCCGACCGCGGCGCCGACGTGCGCGACCACCGTGTACTCGAACCGCACCTTCCCCGCCTCGACCACCTCGCCGGTCGGCGCCCAGGGCGCGACGTGGGTGCCGAGCGGCTCAGCGCGGGCGTTGGTCACGACCGCGAGCACGGCGATCAGCACGGCGATGACGCGCACCCCGACCGCCACTGCAACCCGCGCGCCGCACTCAACTCACCGACTTCCACCGCCATCACGGCCGCCGCCACCCGACATCACGACATCCACGTCCGGATCCCGTCCCCGTCTCCGTCTCCGATCCCGTCACCGATCCCGTCACCGATCCCGATCCCGTCCCCGTCCCCGTCCCCGTCCCCGTCACCGTCCCCGTCACCGTCTCCGTCCCCGTCACCATCGGCCGAAAGCGGGGCGCGCGGCCCCGCGTCGCCGCGCTCACCGGGCGAGGGCGTACGTCACGCGCGCGACGCGATCCGCGAGTGCGCGCGCCGCGGTGACCGCCGCGTCATCCAGCCAGCCCCAGGCGACCGCGGCCTCGAGGGCGATCCGCACCTCCTGCGCCTCGGCGGCGGCGATGCGGTACGCGCGCTTCTTGTCGCGGCCGGTGCGGCGCACGCCCTCGCCGAGGTTGAGCGCCACGCTGGTGGCAGCGCGCCGCAGCTGATCCGCGAGGTCGGCCCCCTGCCGCGCGACTTGCTCGCACAGCGGGCGCAGCGCGCGGATGAGATCGAGAGCCAGGAACTGAGCATCGAGCATGGTGGGTCTCCGTGGTTGGGGTTCGCCCGGCCGCGGCCACACGCGCAGGGCCCGTGCGTCGGCCGCCGCGTCGCGACGTTCGGCCGCGCGCGCGCCTGCTGCGGCCGACGGCGCGGGACGTGCGCGGGGGCCGCGAAGGGCGCCCCAACCACGGAGGCCACCTGCGCGGTCTCGTGCTCCTCGTCCTCACTCCGCTGCTCCGCACGTGCGGGCAGCTCGTCGGCGCGCACCGCGCGGCTGCACGCGCGCAGCAGCCACGCGCGCACCTCTGCGAGCCTGCGCGCGCACCGCCGTCGACACGCGCGACACCGACGCCGCCTCACGTGCGCAGGTCGCATCTCGCACGCCGGCTCCTTGGGCGTGGCTCACCCTGCGCGCCCGTCGCGCAGCGGGCAGCGCCCACGACCAGGCGGGGACTCCAGTGCCCTCGGCTGGTCGTGGGCACGGCCCGTGCGCTCCAGGGCGCGTGGCGGGTGAGAGCCACACCCAAGGAGCCCGTCATGTTCGAAGCCCTGTCCGTCGCCCGTGAGTTCATCGTCGCCGTCCGTCCGCTCGTCGCGCAGATCGAGCTGCGCGACAAGAACCTCGCCGATCAGCTGCGCCGCGCCGCAACGAGCGCCGCGCTCAACACCGCCGAGGGTAACCGCCGCGACGGCCGCGACCGCGCCGCCCGCTTCCGCATCGCCGCCGGCGAGTGCGCCGAGGCCGCCACCGCCGTCCAGGTCGCCGTCGACTGGGGCTACGTGCCCGCCGCCGCGGCCACCGCCGCCCTCGCCCTCGCCGATCGCCTCTGCGCCATGCTCTGGCGCCTCCGCCACCCCCGCCGCTAGCCGGCTCGCGCCGGGCCACGGCCCGGCGCCTCGGATCCCGATCCCGATCCCGATCCCGATCCCGACCCCGTCCCCGTCCCCGTCCCCGTCCCCGTCCCCGTCCCCGTCCCCGTCCCCGTCCCCGTCCCCGATCCCGTCTCCGTCCCCGCTACTTCCCCGCCGCCAACCTCCGGCACACCACGCCCTCGCGCGCCCCACCCCGCAGCTTCTCCCGATCGGGCGCGCGCGGCGCCAGCGCCACGCACACCTCCGCCGCGCCGTCGGTGATCCGGAACGCGCCCGGCACCGCCACCGCGTTGCCGCAGCCGATCTGCTGCGGCGCCAGCGGGAACGCCACGTCGCGCCCCTGCACCACGGCGACGTCGACCCACGCCGCGCCGCCCGGCGCGCAGGTCAGCTCGACCTTCCAGCGATCCGCGTCGCGCACGTCGTCGGGATCGAAGGCGATGACGCCGTCGCGCTCGCGCACCAGCCGCACCACGACGACGCCCGCGCCCTTGACCCGCACGCCACCGGGTGGCGGCGGGGCCACCGCCGCGGGACGCAGCGCCACCAGCGCCACCGCCGCGCCCGCCGCCAGCGCCACGCCGCCGATCGCGAGCCGCCAGCGCGCCCACGCGCCACGCGGCTCGACCGCGGGCAGCCGCGGCAACGGCCGCGCGTCGTCGGCGATCCGCGCGAACGCGCCCGCGCACGCCGCGCACGCGTCCAGGTGCGCGCGCACCGCCGCGGCGGTCGGCGCGTCGAGCTCGGCCAGCGCCAGCCGCTCGAGGCGCAGCCACGACACCGGCTCGCCGATGCAGGTCGCGGCGGTCACGCGCCCTCCGCGGCCAGCGCCGCCGCCGCGGCGTCGACCCGGGCCAGCCGCTTGCCGACGGTCTTGCGCGACACGCCGTACAGCGCGGCGATCTCGTCCTGGGTCAGCTCGTCGACGTAGCGCGCCACCAGCACGTCGCGGTGGTCGTCGTCGAGCCGATCGCACAGCCGCGCCAGCAGGTCGAGCCCGACCACCAGCGCGCCCGACGCGCGCGGCGCCGGCGCCAGCGCCGCCTGCTGCCGCTCGAGCAGCCGGGCCCGGCCGCGCGCGTCGCGCACGACGTTGAGCGCCCGGTTGGTGACGGCTCGGTAGAGGTAGGGGAGGTCCACGGGTGCGGCTCCGCGCGCGATCAGCTCGGTGAACAGCGCCTGGACGACGTCGACCGCGTCCTCGCGGTTGCGCAGGATGCGCTCGGCCTTGCGCACGAGCGCGGGCCCGAAGCGCTGGTACGCGGCCGCGTGTTCACTGGCAGGTGCCACCGCGGGTTCCGACGTTGACACACGCCGGCTCGCTGCCAAAGGCGTAGCCCGGGCATTCCATGTCGGTGGTGCAGGCCCGCGGGAAGAACGAGGTCGTGCACATCGCCAGCACGTCGCCGACGCACGCGCCCGACGCGCAGTCGCCGTCGGCCAGGCAGGCGCCGCCGCTGGCCACCCGCGGCCCGCCGGTGCAGTGCAGCGCGCCGGCGATGTCGGTGGGGTCGCGATCGGCGTGCGCGACGACGTAGTGCAGCGGCGCGCAGGTGCCGCCGCCGCAGGTGCTGTCGTCGCGGCACGCGCTGCAGTAGCCGCCGGCGCAGATGCCGGTCGCGCACTGCGCGTCGATCGTGCAGGCCAGGCCGGTGGCGGTCGAGGCCGGCGCGACGCACGCGGCCCACAGCCCGCGCGACGCCTCGGCGTACGAGACGATGCCGCAGACGTCGCCGCCGGCGCAGTCGGCGTCGGTGGTGCACGCGCCGCACGCCGAGCCCAGCGGCCCGGGCACGCAGTCACCGCTGGCGCACTCGGCGTCGTCGCCGCAGCTCACGCCGTTGGGGCGCGGCCCGGCCACCAGCGCCGGCCCGACGCACTCGGCGTCGTCGGCGATCGCCGCGCCGATGTTGGCCAGCACCGCGTGGCCGCCGACCTTGGTCAGCCGGAACCGCACGCCCTGGTAGAACGCGGGCATGCGCAGCCGGAACGACACCGGCCGCCACGCGCTGGTCGGGATGCGCTCGTCGCGCTCGATCGTGCCGTCGCCGTAGACGTCGACCAGCAGGTGGACCTCAGCGTCGGCGGCGACGTCGGCCACCAGGTCGAAGCCGACGCAGGTGCCGTCGGTCGACGCGACCTCGGTGAGCTGCGAGATCGCGACGTCGGCGCCGATCATCGCGACGCCGTGGTCGCCCTCGTGCCAGGTCGGCACCGGCGCGATCTGGCCCTTCTCGAGGTTCCAGCGGCACAGCCGATCGCCGCACCACAGGTCGAAGCCGCGGTCGTCGATGACCTGGCCGCAGTCGGTGGCGCCGCCGCTGGTGACGGCGACGCCGGCGAGGAGGAGGAGCGTGGGGAGGTGGCGCATGGGAGGTCCTGGGGGGCGGAGCGAGCGGGAAGGCTGGCCGGCGGAGACGCAGAGAGAGCCTCGCTGGCGCTCGGCTAGCGGACGACGACCACGCCGATCGACAGGCCGAGCTGGCCGGTGTCGTGGCGATCGCCGAGGAGGTTGGGCAACGACGGCGCGTAGCTGGCGTCGAAGCGTCCGGTGACGCCGACGCCGGCGCCGATGATCCAGTCGACGCCGAGGGCGCCGGCGGTGGCGGGGCCGACGTGGGTCTCGTCGGTCGCCGCGCCGTCCTGATCGACGAAGGTGGTGCCGGTGACCGCCAGGCCGGCGCCGAGCTGCGCGAACCCGGCGACCGGGCCGACGCGGTGCTCGACGCGCCCGATCGCGCCGACGACGCCGGTGTTCCACCGGATCGTCAGCGGCTCGAGATCGGTGTCGCGGCGCCACTCGTCGCCGCCGTACAGCACCGCCTGCCCGCCGACCAGCACGTTCGGGTGGACCCGGCGCAGCACGTCGACGCCGAGCCGGGTGCCGACGCCGAGCTGCTCGTGGTAGCCGAACTCCTCGAGCCGATCGGTGTACGCGTCGGCGCGGCCGCCGCCGAGGCCGAGCGTCGCGCTGATCAGCCACGGCGGGCCACCGGCGGCGCCGCCGCCCTTGGTCGCGCTGGCGATCGGCGCGTCGACCGCGCAGCGACCGAGATCGATCGGCGCGGCGCCCGGGCCGGCGGTGGCGTCGCAGCGCACCACGCGCGAGGCGGTGCGGAGCAACACCTGGTAGCGCCCCGGCGCCACCGCCACCTGCACCGCGGCGCCCTTGCGCTTCTGCAGCTCGGCCACCACCGCGCGCGCCGGGGCCTTGACCACCAGCACCTGGCCCTCGGCGTCGGCCGGCAGGGTCAAGGTCGCGGTCGCCTTCTCGGGGAACGCCAGCGGGATCTCGCCGGCGCCCTTGAGGTCGACCTCGACCGACACGTGCTGGCTGCCGACCGCGGTGGCGGCGGTGGCGACCAGCGTCTGGTGGTACGTGTAGCGGTAGGCCTCGTCGAGCGAGACCTGGCCGTCGTGGTTGTCGTCGGCGGCGCCGCGCAGCCCGACCAGGAAGTGGTGCGTGAAGTACGACGAGCGCAGGAAGTCGGACTCCTGCGACAGCTCGCTGCCGGTCGACGACGCCAGCACCGCGACGCCGCTGGCGTCGAGCCGCGCCCGCGAGTTGTACGAGAAGTCGGCGGCCGGCTCGGCGCCCTTGATCCGCGAGAACGCGCCGCTCTGGCACGCGTCGAGCACCACGACGGTCAGCGCGGCGCGGGTCGCGAACAGCCGCGCGCGCAGCGTCTCGAGCGCGAACTCGTCGGGGCCGAGCGACAGCCCCGCGGCCTTGGCGTGCCCCGAGTAGTAGAAGAACACCCGCGCCGTGCGGCCGGCCGCGGCGTCGGCGGCGACCGCGCGATCGAGCGCGTCGATCGCCGCGCCCAGCGCCCGCGCCGACGGGTTGAGCACGACCTGCACGCGGCTCGGCGCGTAGCCGCCGAGGTCGCGCAGCACGTCGGCGACCTCGCGGGCGTCGTCCTCGGCGAAGGCCAGCGGCGCCTGCCCGGGGCCGGGGCGGTTGGAGCCGACGACCAGCGCGTAGCTGACGACGTCGTCGGCGCGGGCGACGCCGGGGGAGGCCCGCGGCGGCGGTGAGCGCGAACAGGGTGCACAGGAGGGGGCGCATGGGGGCCTGGGGGTGAGGAGCGGCGGGGGGCTTCGTCCCATTGACACGCGAGCGCGCAGGAATGGGAACCGCGATCCGTCGATCGCGCCCAACCCGCCGCCAGCCTTCACTTCTTGCGCGGCCCGGGCTCGCCCACGCCAGGGACGACGTCGGTCTCGCGTCTCGGAGGGGAGGCTCGGCGGGGACCAGGCCCCGCCGAGGGGAGGTGTGGCGACACACCTCCCTGGGACAAGTGCACGGCGCGGGTCACGATCGCGCCGCCGAAGCGGTCCTTCAGCTTGTCGAGCGTGTCGCCCAGCCGCTCGCCGCGGGCCCGGGCCGCCTCGTCGAGCGCCAGCTGCCGCGGCCGATCGCGCGGCTCGAGCCCGGCGGCGAACCCGCCGAGCAGCCGCACCCGCCGCTTCGGCCGGTCGGCGATGTCGACCGCCGCGAGCAGCTTGAACGCCGCGCGCGCCATCACCGCCGCGTCGGTCGTCGGATCGGCCAGCGTCGTGCGCCGGGTGATCTGTCGGAAGTCGTCGTACTTGACGATCACCCCGACCACCGACGCGCGCAGCTGGGCGCGCCGCACCCGCTCGGCCACCCGGTCGAGCTGGTGCAGGAGCACGATCTCCAGCTCGTCCTGCTCCCACAGATCGTCGTCGAAGGTCTCCTGGTGGCCGATCGTCACCGGCGGCGCCTCGTCCTCGACCACCCGCGGGTCCTCGCCGCGGGCCAGCGCCGCGATCATCGGCCCGGCGTTGGGGCCCAGCCGCGCCACCAGCGCGCCCTCGGGGTAGCTGGCGACGTCGCCGATCGTCACCAGGCCGAGCTCGCGCAGCGCCTGCGCGGTGACCTCGCCGACGCCGTACAGCCGGCCCATCGGCAGCGGCGCCAGGAACGCCGCGACGCGATCGGGGTCGACGACGCGCAGGCCGTCGGGCTTGTCGATGTCCGAGGCGATCTTGGCCGCCATCTTGGTCGGCGCGATCCCGACCGACGCCACCAGCGCCAGCTCGCGGCGCACCCGCGCCTTGATCGCCTCGCCGACCGCCCGCGGCGGCCCGAGCAGGCGCTCGCTGCCGGTGAGATCGACGAACGCCTCGTCGAACGACAGCCCCTCCACCGCCGGCGAGAAGTCGGCGAGGATCGCGAAGAACCCGCGCGACGCCTCGGCGTAGCGCTCCATCCGGTGCGGCACGACGATCGCGTGCGGGCAGCGGCGCAGCGCCTCGGCCATCGGCATCGCCGAGAACACGCCGTAGGCGCGGGCCTCGTAGCTGGCGGCCGCGACCACGCCGCGGCGGGCCGAGCCGCCGACCAGCACCGGCTTGCCGCGCAGCGCGGGATCGTCGCGCTGCTCGACCGCCGCGAAGAACGCGTCGAGGTCGACGTGGAGGAGGGTCGGCGTCGCCACCGACGCCGAGCTTACTTCCGCAGCAGGGTCGGGTGCGCGCCGAGGACGATCACCGCGGCGGCCGCCACCATCACGACGTACGGCAGGGCCCGGGGCAGCTCCTTGACGTTGCCGATGCGGAACCGCTTGACCTGGGCGCGGGTGAAGCCGTGGATCGCGAACAGGGTCAGCGCGACGATCGTCAGCTTGACGTGCAGCCAGCCGCCGGTCTTGAACGCGGTGGGCGTGGTGCCGAACGCGATCCAGAAGCCGCACACCAAGGCGAGGGTCGCACCCAGATCCATGATCATCGCGGTGCGGCCCTCCTGCCGGGCGCACACGTCGCGGGCCGGGCCCTCGACCATCGCGTGGACGCGCAGGAGGTACAGGGTGGCCAGCATCCCCGCGATCCATGCGACGAAGCCGATGATGTGGCCGATATGCAGCCAGGCGTGGGCCGTGATGCTCATGGCGCTCTTATAGCCCGGGGCGCCGGCGCGGGCGCCCCCCCGATCGACCACGATCGACCGGGCCGGGCCTTCGCCGCTGGCGTCGCGGCCACCGATCTCACTACAATGGGCGCCTGGCGCTCGGCGCCGGGCTGGAGACCTCATGCGCACCACCGACGCGCTCGCCGCGCTCGCCCTCGTCATCGCCTCCGCGTTCGTGCCGGCCTGCTCGTGCGGGAGCACGCCCGGCGACGCCCCCGAATGCGTCGGCGGCACCGACCTCGACGGCGACCACTACGGCGCCAACTGCCCGGCCGGCGCCGACTGCAACGACAGCGATCCCGCGCTGCACGACGACTGCTGCGCCGCCGGCATCTACCAGGGCTGCCCCTGCGATCCGGCGGTCGACACCGCCCCGGTGCCGTGCTTCGACGGGCCGCCCGCCCTGGCTGGCACCGGCGCCTGCGTCAAGGGCACCCGCACCTGCAACTCCACGACCGGCACCTGGAACCTGTGCCTCGGTCAGGTGCTGCCCAACGACGAGGTGTGCAACGCCTCCGACGACGACTGCGACAGCGCCACCGACGAGGGCGTCATGTCGGCGTGCGGCAACTGCCTGCCCGGCTGCGACGGCGCCGGCGTCGACACCGACCCGTTCCCCTGCACCGCGATGAACCCGTCGATCGAGTGCGACGGCGTCGGCGTCGACCCGATGGGCGACATCGTCCTCGACAGCTCGACGATCGAGAACCACTTCCTGTGGATCGCCAACGATCACGACGGCACGGTGACCAAGCTCGACACCCGCACCGGGGCCGAGGTCGGCCGCTACGCGACGGTGACCCACGCCCGGGTCGTCAACCACACCGGCCGCAACTTCCCGCTGTACAGCGACGGCACCGCGGGCGGCGGCTACGCCACCAACCGCCCGTCGCGCACCGCGGTCGACTTCTACGGCGACGTCTGGGTGGCCAACCGCGCGCCCGGCGCCCAGCCCAGCATCACCAAGATCTGGAACGCGACCGCCGACTGCGTCGACGCCAACGCCAACGGCATGATCGACACCTCGCGCGACGTCGACGGCAACAACCGGATCGACCCGGCCAACCCGGCCGAGTTCTTCGGCGAGGCCGACGAGTGCATCGCCATGACGGTGGTGGTCGGCAACCAGGGCGACGCCAACTACTGGCAGGCCCGGGCGCTGGCGATCGACGCCGGCATGGCCGACCCGGGCCAGCGCAACCCCGGCAACGTCTGGGTCGGCATGTTCAGCGAGCAGGCCTTCTACCAGATCGACGGCAACACCGGCGCGCTCTTGCAGCGGGTGCCGCAGACCGGCAGCTTCGCCACCGCGCTCGGCGTGAACATCAGCCCGTACGGCGCGGCCATCGACGGCATGGGCCGGCTGTGGGCGCCGAGCGGCTGCTGCGGCGCGGTCTACCTCGCGCGCATCGACACCGGCGCCAACCCGGCCCCGCTGTCGTACGTGATGCAGCAGTCGGCCGGCGGCTCCTACGGCATCGCGGTCGACCTGCAGAACCGGGTGTGGCTGGGCGGCTACCCGACCAACGAGACGTTCCGCTACGACCCCGCGACCAACACCTGGCTCTCGGTGGCGCTGGCCGGCCTGACGCCGGGCTGGGCGGTGCGCGGCATCGGCATCGACACCCGCGGCAACGTCTGGGGCGCGCTGCACACCAACCCGTCGTTCACCGGCTCGCGGCTGGTGCGGATCAACGCCGACACCGCCACCGCCACCGGCGTGTGGGACATCCCGGGTCAGAACGTGCCGGTCGGCGCCGGCGTCGACTTCGACGGCGACGTCTGGGCGGTCAACCAGAGCTCGTCGACGGCGTCGCGGCTGCACATCGACCAGACCACCGGCGAGCCGGCGGCGCACCCGATGACCGGCAACACCGTCGACACCTTCCCGGTCGGCCAGCACCCGTACACCTACTCGGACTTCACCGGCCTCGGGCTGCGCACCGTGACGCGGTCGCAGGGCGAGTACATCGTCCCGATCCAGGGCTGCGCCAGCGGGCGCGCCGCGAAGTGGGTGGCCGTGACCTGGACCCAGACCACGCCGCCCGGGACCCGGGTCGAGGTCTACGTGCGCTCGGGCGACGACCTGCTGACCCTCGATCAGCAGCCGATCTTCGGGCCGTGGACGATGTCGCCGGCCGACCTGCAGCAGCCGCCGGGCCCGGTGCCCGACGGCAAGTACCTGCTGTTGATCCTGCGGTTGATCTCGGACGACCGCGAGTCGACGCCCATCGTGCACAGCTACAACGTGCAGTGGAGCTGCGACGACCCGCCGCCGATGTGATGGGCGCGCCGTCGTGACCACCCTCAAGCTGTTCTTCCACGACGCCTGCTTCGACGGCGCCGCGTCGGCGGCGCTGTTCGCGGCGTTCTACCGGACCCGGCGCCCGGACGCGACGATCGTCCCGGTCGGCCTGCACCACAAGCTGGGCGACGCCTTCGCCGACGCCGCGATCGACGGCGACGACAACGCCTGCGTCGACTTCCGCTACTGCCCGCACCCGGCGATGCGCTGGTGGTTCGATCACCACGCGACCGCGTTCCACCCGGCCGAGCTGGCCGCGCACTTCGAGGCGCGGCGCGATCAGCAGATGGCGTTCGAGCCGACCGCGCCGTCGTGCGCCGGGGTGGTGACCCGCACGCTGGCCGCGCGCTACGGGTGGACGCCGCCGCCGCACCTCGCCGAGCTGACGGCGTGGGCCGACATCGTCGACGCGGCCGCCTACCCCGACGCCGCGACCGCGTGCGCGCTGGGCTCGCCCGCGACCCGCCTGGCGGTGTGGGTGGCCAGCGTCCGCAACGCGCCGCTGATCGCGCGCTTCATCGCCGCGCTCGAGCGCGAGCCGCTCGAGGCGATCGATCGCGCGCCGTGGGTGCGGGCCGATCTCGATCCGATCCTGACCCGGCGGGCCGGCGATCGCGCGCGCTGGCGCAAGCTCGGGCAGGTGCGCGGCGAGGTGGTGCTGTTCGACCTGGTCGGGCGCAGCATCGGCTCGCCCGGGCTGACCGCGTACGACCTGTTCCCGGGCTGCACGTACACCGTCACGCTCCTGGCCTCGGACAGCGCGGTGAAGGTCGGCGTCGGCTGGAACCCGTGGGGCGGCGCGCGGCGCCACGACCTCGGCCGGCTGTGCGCCAGCCACGGCGGCGGCGGCCACGCGGTGGTCGGCGGGGTGACGTTGCCCGGCGGCGCGATCGACGCGGGCCGCGCGGTGGCCACGGCGATCGTCACGTCGCTCACGGCGTGAGCGCCGCGGCGGTCAGTGGCCGAGGAACCGCACCGTGAGGTACGGCTCGGCGAACCACCAGAACAGCGCGGCCATGGCGAGGAACGGGCCGAAGGGCACCTCGACCCGGGCCAGGCCGGCGTCGCCGTCGGCGTCGGCGTCCGCGCTGGCGTCGGTCGTGCTGGCGGCCTCGGGGGGCGGGGCCTCGGTGGGCGCGGCGGCCGGCTTGGCCGCGGCGTCGACGGCGCCGCGGCGGCGCGCCAGCAGCAGGGTCGGCACCGCGATCACCGTGCCGAGCATCGCGCCGCCGAACAGCCCGACCACGACGCCGCGCCAGCCCAGGAGCGCGCCGACCACCGCCAGGATCACGCCGTCGCCGTAGCCCATGCCCTCGCGGCCGGTCAGGTAGTAGAAGCCGTCGGCGATCAGCCGCACGATCCCATAGCCGACCGCGATGCCGATCAGCCCGTCGGGCCAGTGGCGCTCGGGCAAGAGCAAGCCCAGGCCATAGAACACGGGGATCGCCGGGTACGACGGCAGCGGCAGCACCAGCTTGTGATCGAGATCGGTGAACATGATCACCACCATCGTCCACGCGAAGGCCGCGCCGATCGCGAAGCGCGCCGCGCGGTCGGCGATCGGCTCGATCGGCTCGCGCGCCACCACCGCGAACCACCACGCCGCCGCGAACAGCGCGCCGGCGACCGCCTCGACGATCAGGTAGCGCGCCGAGAACGCGGTGCCGCAGTCGCGGCACTTGCCGCGGAGCCACAGCCAGCTGAGGATCGGCACGTTGTCGTACCAGCGCACGGCGTGGCCGCACACGCCGCAGTGGGAGCCGGGGTGGACCACCGAGCGGCCCTTGGGGTGAGCGTCGGTCGGCGGCCAGCGGTAGATGCAGACGTTGGCGAAGCTGCCCCACAGCGTCCCGAACAAGAACGCCGCGACCAGCGCGGCCGGGCTGTGGGCCAGGTCGTCCAGCGGCGACGGCTGCATCGGCTCCACGGTACCACCCTGCGGTCGGCGCGGGTTGACCCTCGGGGGTGCGGACGCTATCTACGGGCGATGGAGCGCGCCTGCGCCTGGATGCTGATCGCCGCGATCGCCGCCTGCGGTGGCGGGAGCGGCGATCGTGAGCCGCCGGGCCTGGTCACGCCCATCGCCACCGCCCCGGCGCCGATCGACGTCGCCCGCGCGAGCAAGGACGGCCGCGAGCTGGCCCGGGCGCTGGCCCAGCCGTGGCGGGTCGCCGCCGCCAAGCTCGGCGACCACCGCCTCACCATCACCAGCACGGTGACGGTCAAGGACGGCGACGCCACCCTCGAGCAGCTCGGCGAGACCGTGACGATCGAGGCGGCGGCCGCCGGCCCGTACCACGCCACCGCCGACAACACCGCCGACGACGGCCGCGAGGTGATCTGGGAGGGCGGCCGGCTGTACCTGCGGCCGCGCTACGCGCGCTGGCACGGCCGCGGCCCCGAGACCGACGACGAGCCGGCGGCGATCCGCGATCAGCTCGCGGCGGTGCTGGGCGACTACGTCGACGTCCTGGCCCGCGGCCTCGAGGTCAGCGCCAAAGGCGCCGAGACCGTCGCCGGCCGCGCCGGCCAGAAGCTCGAGCTCAAGCTCGCGCCGTCGCCGCGGTCAGCGGCGCGCGAGGCGCTGCGGCAGCGGTCGTGGCGCGACAGCGTGCAGGTGGTCGGCATCGGCGGCGAGCTGGTGCTCGACGACGAGCTCGGCGTCGCGCTGCGCGCCGCGGTGACCGGCGAGGTGACCTTCGAGCGCGACGGCAAGCGGCTGACGATGGCGATCACCGTCAAGCAGCAGGTCGACGCGATCGCCGCGCCGACGATCGCCCCGCCGGCGGCCGATCAGGTGGTGGCCACCCCGACCCGCTCGCGCGAGGTCGACGATCGCAACGCGCTGCTCAAGGGCATCGCGCCGCCGCAGGGCAAGGCGGCGATCGACGAGGCCGCGCCGGTCGAGCCGGCCGCGCCGACGCCGGCCGCACCGACGCCGGCCGCACCGGGGGCTAGCAAGTGACCACGCTGACCCTGCGCCGCGACTACCTGCAGGCCCACCGCCGCCTGGCGGTGGCCCGCGCGCTCGCGACCACCGCGGCCAGCCTGGTGCCGGTGCCGTTCCTCGACGACTGGCTGCGCGAGGCGGTGCTGGGCGGCGCCTACAAGCGCATCGCCGCCACCTACCAGATCGATCTCGACCCGACCGCCGTGAAGAACCTCGTGCACGGCCGCAGCCAGCCGGCGTCGTGGGTCGACCTGACGTCGTCGGCGCTGGCGCTGCGGCTGGCCAGCCAGAGCATCAAGCGGGTCATGATGGCGATCACCGCGATGCGCCGGGCCCAGGCGGCCTCGCGCACCTTCGCCAGCCTGACGTTGTTCGATCACTACTGCGCGCGGCTGCACACCGGGCTCGGGCTCGACGGGCCGCGCGCGCTGGCGATCGCCGACGCGATCGGCGGCGCGCTGGCGACCACGCCGGGCGGGCTGTCGTTCGAGCCGTTCCGGCGCGGCGCGCTGGTGGCGGCGCGCACCGCGGCCAAGGCGCCGCTGGCGATCGCCGACCTGGCGTCGGGCGGGCGGCTGCGCAAGCTGCTCGATCGCGGCAAGGACGAGGTCGCGCTGGCCGAGGCCGTCGACGAGGTCGACGCGCTGGTCGATCGCGAGCTGGCCGATCGCGACGGCTGGTTCGCCAAGGCGGTGGCGGCGATCGAGCTGCAGCTGACCGCCGACGTCAACCCGTTCCTCGACGCCGCGATCGACCGGTTCGAGGCGACGTGGCGAGGCAAGCCATGACCGCGCTCGCGCCCGAGCGGGCCGCGCTGCGCGACGTGAAGCGGGTGGTGGTCAAGATCGGCAGCCGGCTCCTGGCCGAGAGCCCGGCCGGCCGCCCGGCCACGATCGCCGATCAGGTCGCGGCGCTGATCGATCGCGGCGTCGAGGTGATCCTGGTGTCGTCGGGCGCGATCGCGCTGGGCGTCAAGGCGCTGCGGCTGCCGGCGCGGCCGGCCGACCTGCCCGGCCTGCAGGCGGCGGCGGCGGTGGGCCAGAGCCGGCTGATGCAGCACTGGGAGCACGCGTTCGCGCCCCACGATCGGCTGATCGGCCAGGTGCTGCTCACCCACGACGACGTCGGCGATCGCGGCCGGTTCCTGTCGGCGCGCAACACGCTGCGCGCGCTGCTCGATCGCGGCGTCGTGCCGATCATCAACGAGAACGACACCGTCGCGGTCGAGGAGATCAAGTTCGGCGACAACGATCAGCTGTCGGCGCTGGTGATGAGCCTGGCCTCGGCCGACGCGCTGGTGATCCTGACCGACGTCGACGGCGTCTGGGACGAGCACAAGGTGCGGATGCCGATCGTGCGCGACATCGAGCGCGAGGCCGCGCCCGTGGCAGGTGCGTCGCGGGCCGACGGGGTCGGCTCGGGCGGCATGGCGTCGAAGGTCGGCAGCGCGCGCATGGTGACCCGGCTCGGCGTGCCGTGCGTGATCGCGCCCGGCCGCGCGCCGCGGGTGCTGCTCGACGTGCTCGAGGGCGCCGACGTCGGCACGCTGTTCGTGCCCGGCGAGGCGGTCAGCCGGCGCAAGCACTGGATCGCCTACGGCGCCAAGCCGGCCGGGCGGATCGTGATCGACGACGGCGCCCGCCGCGCGCTGTGCGAGCAGGGCAAGAGCCTCTTGCCGGCCGGCGTCGCCGCGCTCGACGGCGACTTCGCCGCCGGCGACACCGTCAGCGTGGTCACCGCCGACGGCCGCGAGGTGGCGCGGGGGCTGGCCGCGTACCCGGCCGCCGACCTGGCCCGAATCCGGGGCTTGCATTCGACCGACATCGAGGCGACGCTTGGTTACAAGACGCTCGACGAGGCCATCCACCGTGACGATCTCGTGCTCGTGTGATGCTCCGTGAGCGTCAGTCGCACCTCGTGACCGAAGCCGATCTTCGCTCCCTCGCCTCCGCCGCCCGCGCCGCCAGCCGGGTCGTCGCCAAGGCCCCGGCCGCGCAGCGCCACGCCGCGCTGGTGGCGATCGCGGCCGCGGTGCGCGCCCAGGCGCCGGCGATCCTGGCCGCCAACCAGCGCGACCTGGACGGCGCCGCCGCCCGCGGCCTGGCCCCCGCGATGATCGATCGGCTGCGCCTCGACGAGCGCCGCCTCGCCGCGATCGCCGCCGCGGTCGACGAGATCGCCGCCCAGCCCGAGCTGATCGGCCGCCTCGAGCGCGAGGAGACCCGGCCCAACGGCCTGCGGATCGCGCGGATGCGCATCCCGCTCGGCGTGATCGCGATCGTCTACGAGGCGCGGCCCAACGTCACCGTCGACGCCGCCGCGCTGTGCCTCAAGGCCGGCAACGCGTGCATCCTGCGCGGCGGCTCCGAGGCGTTCCACTCCAACCAGGCGCTCGGCGGCGCGGTCGCGGCCGGCCTCGAGGCGGCCGGCCTGCCGGCGGCGGCGGTGACGGTGGTGCCGTCGACCGATCGCGAGGCGATCCGCACGCTGGTCGGCCTCGACGATCTGATCGACCTGTGCATCCCGCGCGGCGGCGAGGGGCTGATCCGCTTCGTCGCCGAGCACGCCCGGGTGCCGGTGATCAAGCACTACAAGGGCGTCTGCCACCTGTACGTCCACGCCGCGGCCGACCTCGAGATGGCGCTGGCGATCGCCGACAACGGCAAGACCTCGCGCCCCGGCGTGTGCAACGCGCTCGAGACCATCCTGGTCGATCGCGCGATCGCCGAGGTCGCGGTGCCGCGGCTGTGCGCGCGCCTCGGCGGCAAGGGCGTCGAGATCCGCGGCGACGCCGAGGTGGTGCGGCTGGGCGGCGCCGGCGTGCGCGCGGCCAGCGCGGCCGACTGGGACGCCGAGTACCTCGACCTGATCGTCGCGATGGCGGTGGTCGACGACCTCGACGCGGCGATCGCCCACATCGAGCGCCACGGCTCCGATCACACCGAGGCCATCGTCACCACCGACGAGGCCGCCGCCGCGCGGTTCCTGGCCGAGGTCGGCAGCTCGACCGTGGTCCACAACGCGTCGACCCGCTTCGCCGATGGCGGCGAGCTGGGGCTGGGCGCCGAGATCGGCATCTCGACCACCCGGCTCCACGCCTACGGCCCGATGGGCGCCGAGGGCCTCACCACCAGCAAGTTCGTCGTCCGCGGCACCGGCCAGATCCGGTGACGCGGCGTCCCAACCCCGGAGACCTCAACTGATGCTTACGTCCCATGAGTGACCGTCCCAAGGCCAAGAGCCGCCCCGACACCGACCCGCGCCCGGCGCGGGCCCAGGGCGACGACGACGCCACCCCGACCACCCCGCGCACCGACGACGCCGGCCTGTCCGACGCGCTGCGCGCCCTCGCGCTGGCGCTCGACAAGAAGGCGCTCGAGCCGGTGTTGCTCGACGTGCGCGGCCTGTGCACCTACGCCAGCTACCAGCTGGTCGTCAGCGGCCGCTCCGATCGCCAGGTCGACGCGATCTGCGAGGGCATCTCGGTCGGCATGAAGGAGGCCGGCATCCGGCCGCTGTCGACCGAGGGCAAGCGCTCGGGGCAGTGGGCGCTGCTCGACTTCGGCGACCTGATCGTCCACGTCTTCCACCACCCGTCCCGCGAGCACTACGACCTCGAGGGGCTGTGGGTCGACGCGCCGCGGGTGCCGATCGAGGTGCCGGCCGAGGCCCGGGTCGCGGCCGACGACTACGCGTGAAGATCACGCTGGCGACGGTCGGGCGGCTCAAGGAAGACTACCTGCGGGCCGCCGAGGACGAGTACCGGAAGCGGCTCAAGGCCTACTGCACGCTGGCGGTCACCGAGCACAAGACCGTCGCCGACCTGCTGGCGTCGGTGCCGGCGACCGCGCACCTGTACGCGTTCGACGAGCGCGGCGACGCGCTGTCGTCGACCGAGTTCGCGACCGCGGTGCTGGCCCGCGAGCAGAGCCACGGCGGCGGCGCGCCGCTGGTGTTCGCGATCGGCGGCGCCGACGGCCTGGGCGAGGCGGTGCGCGCGCGCGCCACGCGGCTGCTCGCGTTCGGCAAGATGACGATCGCCCACCGCCTGGTGCGGGTGCTGGTGCTCGAGCAGCTCTACCGCGGCTTCCGGATCGTCCGCGGCGAGCCGTACCACCGCGAGTAGCGGCGGCCGGCGCTCACGCCGCCAGGTGCCAGCGGACCCGCACCTGGGTGACCCGGCGCGCCGCCGAGCCGAGCAGGCCGATCGGCCCGACGACCGGCTCGACCTTGATCGACGCGTGCACCACGGGGCGCTTGCCGAACCGCCAGCTCTCGGCGGCGTCGTCCGCCGACAGGAGCACGACCGGGTAGCGGTGGGCCTGCCAGGGGTCCCAGCGCCGCACCCGGCCCAGCCCGGTCAGGCGCGTGAGCGACGGGCCGATCGCGTCGACCGACGCCAGCGACAGGGCCACGAAGGCCGACAGCCGATCGACGCGCGGGAGGACGATGGCGCCGATGTCGGCTGGTGGCGCCGCGCCGTCGACGACGACGCCGCCGATCGTGAGGACGTTGGCGGCGAACCACGACAGCCGCGCACCCGCCCGCGGGCCGGGCTCGACCGCGCGCTCACCCATCAGGACGCCCAGCCGAACGGCGCGGCGAGGTATCCGCAAGACCGAATCTGCGATCGCCATGGCATGACGATCGCGCCGACGCGCGACGATCAGGGTTCCGCGCGGTGACATCTCGTCAAACTCGCGGTTCGTGGCTGGCCGTGGATCAGCGCGGGCGGTAGACGATGCCGACCCGCCGACAGGTGTCGGCGGCGCGGGCCGGACGCGGCTGGAAGCGCAGCGTGCGCGCGTCGGCGAGCAGCGCCTGATCGAGCGCGGCGATGCCGCTGGTGCGCACCACCGACGCGTCGGTGACGGCGCCGTCGCCGCCAACGCACAGCCGCAGGTCGGCGCGGGCGTGGCCGCCGAGCTCGGCGGCGACGCGGTGGGCGAAGCGGTCGGCCGCGCGCGGCGTCGGCTGCGCGGCGGTGCGCGGCGAGGTCCCGGCGCAGCCGGCGGCCGAGACGAGCGCGATGGCGAGGACGGCGAGCTTGGTGGTGTGCATGCGGCGCGAGCATTGCGACGCGCGTGCCACCGCGGCGCGATCGCCAAGCCCGCGGCGACGCACGATCACGGCGGCGCGGCGCGCCGTGCTGCGACGGTCGCTCGGTCGTCGCAGCGGCGTCGCTGGATCGCAGGCGCGCGCGGGTGCGTCAGCGCGCGACCCACGCCGGGTCGCGGACCGTGTCGCCGGCGCTGGTGCCGAGCGTCGCGGCGTGGCCGTGGCCGCTGGTGTCGGCCGAGGTCTGGCCGCTGCCCTCGTCGAAGGTCCACTCGCCGACCAGGCCCGGCGTCGGGCCGAGCTGGTGGGTGTGCATGTCGGCCCAGATCTGCGCCGGCGTGCGCACCGTCGAGAACAGCCGGACCTCGTCGATCGGGCCGGCCCAGAAGCCGTCGATCGCGCCGTTCTCGACGTCGGCGCCGATCAGCAGGTCGTGGAGGTCGTAGCCGAGCGGCGCCGTGGCCGGGAAGCACGCGACCGGCTGGCCATCGAGGTACATCGTCACCGCGCCGGCGGCGCTGTCATAGGTGGTCGCGAGGTGGTGCCACGCGGCGCCGGGCGTCCAGGCGACCGCGGTCTGCTGGAAGCCGTTGGCCGCGGCGACGCCGGTGCGGAGCTGGCCGCCCATCGACCAGATCGTGTAGCTGTCGAGGTTGCCGCCGCCGTAGGTGCGACCGAAGACGGTGTTGAAGCCGCCGGCCAGGGCGCCGACCTGCACCCACGCCTGCATCGTGACGTCGGGCGGGCCGAGGTCGGGCGCGTTGGCGATGGTCGTGACCTGGGCGCCGTCGTAGCGCAACGCGAAGCTGGGGCTGCCGCCGCCGATCGTGGCGCCGCTGGCGACCGGGTCGGGCGTCACCGCGACCACGTCGAGCTGCACGAACTGGCCGTCGTAGGGCTGCGCCACCGCGGTGCCGGGGATCGAGATCGGCGTGCCGGTGGCGTCGAGGTTGCGGATCTCGGCGCCGTCGACCGCGTCGGCGAACAGCGTCACGGTGGCGCCGGCGTCGACGCGGAAGGTCTGCTGGTAGTCGAGCGCCCAGGTGTGGGTGATGCTCGAGGTGCCGGCGTTGACGTAGTAGGTCTGCGCGGGCGACGAGACGGTGATGCGGTAGACGTTGTACGGGTCGCCGTTGATCGCGCCGCCGCTCGACCACGCGCCGCTGACGCAGCCAGCGGGGTAGGTCTTCTGCTCGATCACGCCACGCAGTCGCACGGTGACGTCGTAGGTGACGCCGGGCGTGCCGCCCATCGTGGCGCTGGCGCTGGTAGTCGGCGTGGTCGCGCACGAGGTGCCGCTGGCGCCGGGCGCGCACGGCAAGAGCCACAGCAGGCCATCGAGGGTGCCGGCGACGTCGACGCAGGCGTGGTCGGCGGTGCAGACGAAGCCGCCGGGGTCGGGGCCGCAGTCGGCCGCGGTGCAGCACGCGCCGGTGACGCAGGCGCCGCCGCAGCAGATGCCGGTGCCGCCGCCGCAGGCGACGCCGTCGGCGGGGCAGACGAAGGCGTCGATGCCCGCGTCGAGCGGCGTGGCGTCGAGCGGCGCGGCGTCGAGCGGCGTGGCGTCGAGCGGCGTGGCGTCGAGGTCAGCCGCGTCGAGCGGGGCGGCGTCGATGGCGGCCGCGTCGATGGCGCCGGCGTCGGGGTCGGCGCCGTCGGCCTGGCCGCCATCACCGGCGACTTGGCCATCGACGGCGGCCGCGTCACCCGGACGCGCGTCGATGATCGGGCCAGGATCGCTGCCGCAGCTGGCCAGGAGCGCGACCACCACGGCTCTCATCCGCATCATCGCCGCATCGTACGTCAGAGCGATAGCCGCTCCGGAGCCTGCGACCCTGCGGGGCGGCGGTCCGGCGGTCGACCATTTGCCGGGGGCGCTGGGCTGGTGAAAGTCACCATCGCCGAATGATCAGTCATTTCGGCCGCTTGCAACCCAGGGAAGTGTCCCTTGGAGCGACGCGGTGCGGCGAAAATCGCGAGTGAAATCAACAGGGTGTGACCCCGGATCCTGTCCCCGCTTTTCCGCTGACCTGTTGTACGGAACTCCCTGGCAAAAGCTTCCCTGGCGCTGGTGAAATAGACCTGAGGATGGTGCTGGAAGCCGATGGGTCCGGATTTGAGGATGGAGTTTCAGTAGGTTGGGTGTGGCATCGAGCTTGCTCATACGGTCGGCCAAGATGCCCATCCTCGCCATTCGCCAGAGCCCGATCGCCTCTGACTGGACGGAGCGCGAGCTGCTCGCATCGGTCTTGCGCAACGAGCACCGGGGCTGGAACGAGCTGGTCCGCCGCTACCGCGGGCTGATCTATCGGTGCATCACCAAGGTCACCAACAAGTGCGCGCCGTACGCGTCGAACGCCGACGCGGACGAGGTGTTCGCTGAGGTCCTGATGGGCCTCCTGCGCGACGACATGCACAAGCTCCGGATGTACGACCCGACCCGCGGCACCAAGCTCGGCTCGTGGATCGGCATCATCGCGGTCAACACCGCCTACGACTTCCTGCGCGGCAGCTTCCGCCGCCCGGCGGGTGACCGGCTCGACGCGTCGTACGACCCGCACGCGCCGTACGACCGCACCCCGCTCGACATGCTGCTCGACAAGGAGCGGTGGAGCCACCTGAACACGATCCTCGACGAGTTCAGCGCCAAGGACCGCCAGTTCCTCGATCTGTTCTACGCGCGCGGCATGGAGGCCGAGGAGGTCGCCGCCGAGATGCAGATCAGCCTCAAGACGGTCTACTCGAAGAACCACAAGATCCGCACCCACCTGCGCCGCTGCGTCGAGCGGCTGACCGAGCTGTCGGCGATCGCCGACCTCGCGCCGGCCGAGTTCGCGACCGCGTAAGCCGCGCGGGTCACCCGACCCGCAGCCGCCGCATCATCGCGCGCACCGTCGCGCCGGGGTCGCGGGCCCGCCCGCGGCCGACCTCGCCCAGGAGCGTCGCGGCCGCCGCCGCCCGACCGCCGCTGCGCGCCAGCGCCAGCTCGAGCGCGGTCCGCTCGAGCGCGGCCACCGCCGCCCGCAGGTTGAAGCCGCCAGCCGCCAGCGCACGATCGATCGCCGCGCGGTCGAGCCCGCCCGCCGCCCCCGGCGCGTCGCCGTGGATCAAGCGCGGCGGCAGGTCGGCGGCCAAGAGCTCGTCGCCGCCGCGCTTGCTCACCAGCGCCTGGTACACCACGTTGCGCAGCTCGCGCACGTTGCCCGGCCATCGGTAGGCGGCCATCGCCGCCAGCGCGGCGTCGGCGACGTGCGCCACGGCGTGGCGGTGCGGGCCGGGCTCGTCGGCGTAGTAGCGCTCGATGAAGTGCCGCACCAGGCCCGGCAGATCGTCCGCGCGCTCGCGCAGCGGCGGCAGGTGGATCTGGATGATCGCCAGGCGCTGGTACAGGTCGTCGGCCAGCACGCCGCGCTCGATCAACAGCGCCGGGTCGCGGTTGGTCGCGGCGATGATCCGGAAGTCGATCGCCCGCCACAGGTTCTCGCCCAGCCGGCTGATGACCCGGTCCTCGAGCACCCGCAGGAGCTTGGCCTGCAAGGTCAGCGGGGTGTCGTCGATCTCGTCGAGGAACACCGTGCCGCCGGCGGCCGCGGCCAGCTGCCCGTCGTAGTCGGCCACCGCGCCCGAGAACGCGCCGCGCACGTAGCCAAACAGCTCGGACTCGATCAGCTCGTTGGGCACCGCCGCGCAGTTGATCGCGACCAGCCGCCCGCGGGCCCGGGCCGACCGCGCGTGGATCAGCCGCGCCAGCACGTCCTTGCCCGCGCCGGTCTCGCCGGTCAGCAGCACCGGCATCGACGTCGCGGCGGCGCGGGCCGCCTCGCCGAGCGCCGCCTGCATCGCGGCCGACGCGGCGATCACGCCGGGCGCCTCGAGCCGCGGCGCCGGCTGCGCCAGCTCGGTGGCCCGGGCGATCAGCCGGGCGGCCGCGTCGCGGTGGTCGAGGGCGATCACGTCGTAGGCCCCGGCCCGGGTCGCCGCCAGCGCCTGCGCGGCGTCGACCGGCCGCGCGCACACCCACAGCCACGGCCGATCGCGCACACCCTCGCGCGGTAGCCGCGGCCCGGGAGTGGCGTGGACGGCGACGTCGGCGGCCTGCCCGCGCGGCGCGATCGACACCCCGCCGTCGCGCAGCGCCCGCGCCAGCGCTGCCGACGGGGCCGGCGCGCCGTGCCAGACCAGGGTGACGCTCGTCATTTGTTTTACGCTACCAGCATTCGATTTCTGTTTTCAACGCGTGTCCCCATGCGGTTTCGCGGCCTTGCGGGCGGGGCCCGGCGGCACGCCCCGTGCTCTCTCTCCACGGCGACCGAAGGAGGTCGTCATGTTCGCGTTCATCGCTCATCAACCGTTCACGTTCGTGCTGCTGGCCGCCGCGGCGCTGGCGCTGGGGCTGGCCGCGCTCGGCGTCCGCGTCATCGGCGAGCGCGAGGCTGGCCTGGTCGTCAAGCGCCTGGGCCACCCCCTCCCGCCGGGCCGGCTGATCGCCACCGGCGGCGAGGCCGGCTACCAGGCCGCGCTGCTGCCCCCCGGCTGGCACTTCCCGCTGTGGCGCTGGCAGTTCAAGGTCGAGCGGGTGCCGCTGGTCACCGTCGCGCCCGGCCAGATCGCGTGCGTGGTCGCCAACGACGGCCGCTCGATCCCGTCGGAGCGGGTGCTCGGCCGCGCGGTCGCCTGCGATCAGTTCCAGGACGCGCGGGCGTTCCTCGAGGGCGGCGGCGAGCGCGGCCGGCAGCTCGCGATCCTCACCGCGGGCACCTACCGCATCAACCCGGCGGCGTTCAAGATCATCACCGCGGCCAACGCCACCCAGCACGGCCTCGGCGCGCGCGACCTGCAGGTGCTGCAGGTCCCGTCCGACGCGGTCGGCATCGTCACCGTCCTCGACGGCCGCCCGATCACGCCGGGCGATCTGGCCGGCCCGCCGGTGGCCGGCCACGACGGCTTCCAGCGCGCGCAGGCGTTCATCGACGCCGGCGGCTGCCGCGGCCTGCAGGAGCAGGTGCTGCTGTCGGGCGCGTGGAACGTCAACCCGTGGTTCGCCCGGGTCGAGCTGCACGAGCTCACCGAGATCCCGATCGGCTACGTCGGCGTGGTCGTCTCGTACGTCGGCGACGAGCACCTCGACGTCACCGGCGCCGACTTCACCCACGGCGACCTGGTCGACCGCGGCCGCAAGGGCGTCTGGATCGAGCCGCTCCTGCCCGGCAAGCACCCGCTCAACCCGCAAGTCATGAAGGTCGAGCTGGTGCCGACCACCAACATCGTCCTCAACTGGGCCGGCCGCACCGAGGCCCACCGCTACGACGACCGGCTGGCGTCGATCACCGTGCGCAGCAAGGACGGCTTCTCGTTCTCGCTCGACGTCTCGGCGATCATCCACATCGGCATGAAGGACGCGCCGCGGGTGATCTCGCGGGTCGGCTCGATGCAGAACCTGGTCGACCACGTCCTGCAGCCGGTGGTCGGCAACTACTTCCGCAACTCGGCGCAGCAGGTCAGCGTGCTCGAGTTCCTGTCGGCGCGCACCGAGCGGCAGCACGAGGCGTACACCCACATCAGCGCGGCGCTCGGCGAGTACGACGTCGAGTGCATCGACGCGCTGATCGGCGACATCCAGGCCCCCGGCCGAGCTGATGAAGACCCAGACCGACCGCAAGATCGCCGACGAGCTGCAGCGGACCTACGGCGCCCAGCGCGAGGCCGAGGTCCAGCGCCAGGCCCTGGCCCGCGAGAGCGCGGTCGCCAACATGCAGGCCGAGGTGGTGCGCTCCGAGCAGCTGGTGCGGATCGCCCAGACCAACGCCGCCGCCGCGGTCGAGGCGGCGCGGGGCGAGGCCGCCGCCGCGATCGCCCGGGCCGAGGCCGAGGCCGCGTCGATGCGGCTGCGCGCCGCGGCCGACGCCGCGGCCACCGAGATGAACGGCCGGGCCCAGGCCTCCGCGCTGGCCGCGCGCGGCGAGGCCGAGGCCACCACCCAGCGCGCGATCGGCGAGGCCCGCGCCGACGCGTTCACCGTCGGCCGCGCCGCGCTGGGCGACGCGTTCGCGTCGGTGGAGATCGCGACCGTGCTGGCCAACGCCGGCGTCAAGCTGGTGCCCGACGTCGCGGTCGGCGGCGCCGGCGGCACCACCGGCCTGGCCGACGTGCTGATCGCGCGGATGCTGGCCAGCGGCCAGGTGCCCAAGGCCTGAGCGGCGCGCCGCGGCGCGGTGTGCGGCAGCCGTGTGCGGCAGCCGTGTGACAGCGTTGCGACGCGGCCGTGCGCGTTCGCGGGTAGTGTCCGCGCCATGACGCTGTCACGCCGGTGGTTCCTCAAGGGCACGACGATGGTCCCGATGGTGGCGGCGCTGCCGCTGACGTCGGGTTGCGCCGAGGACGACGCGCCGCCCGCGGTGTTCGTGCACGGCGTCGCCAGCGGCGATCCCACGCCGACCGCCCTGATCATCTGGACCCGGGTCTCGACCGCGCCGGCGGGCACCCCGGTCGAGGTGGTGTGGGAGCTGTCGACCGACGACTTCGCCACCATCGCGGCCACCGGCACCGCCACCACCGACGACAGCCGCGACTTCACGGTCAAGGTCGACGTCACCGGCCTGGTCGCCGGGACCCGCTACGCCTACCGCTTCACCGCGTTCGACGAGACCTCGCCGGTCGGCTCCGCGCGCCTGCCCAGCGCCGGCGCGCAGGAGCAGCTGCGGCTCGGCGTCTGCTCGTGCGCGAGCCTGGCCCACGGCTACTTCCACGCCTACCGCGCGCTCGCCGCGCAGGCGCTCGACGCGGTCGTCCACCTCGGCGACTACATCTACGAGTACGGCACCGCCGAGTACGGCGAGACCCGCCCCTACGAGCCGGCCCACGAGATCCTCACGCTGGCCGACTACCGCACCCGCTACGCGCAGTACCGGCGCGACGCCGACCTGCAGGCGGTCCACGCCGCCCACGCGTTCATCGTGGTCTGGGACGACCACGAGGTCGCCGACAACAGCTGGCAGGGCGGCGCCAACAACCACCAGCCCGACACCGAGGGCGCGTTCGCCGACCGCAAGGCCGCCGCGCTGCAGGCCTACCGCGAGTGGATGCCGATCCGCGACAGCGCCGACGGCCACATCTACCGCAAGCTCGCGTTCGGCGACCTGGTCGACCTGTTCATGCTCGACACCCGGCTGCTCGGCCGCGATCTGCAGAGCGACGTGGGCGGCCCGCCGCTCGAAGACCCGACGCGCACGCTGCTCGGCGCCGCGCAGGAGGCGTGGCTGGCGACCGAGCTGCCGGCGTCGACCGCGACCTGGCGGCTGGTCGGGCAGCAGGTGATGATGGGCCAGCTGCCGCAGTTCGTGAACCCCGACGCCTGGGACGGCTACCCCGCGGCCCGGACCCGGTTCTTCGATCTGATCGAGCAAGGCGCGATCCCCGACGTGGTCGTGCTCACCGGCGACATCCACTCGTCGTGGGCGATGGACCTGACCCGCGACCCGACCGACGCCGTGGCCTACGACCCCGCGACCGGTCGCGGCGCGCTGGCGGTCGAGCTGGTGACGCCGGCGATCGCGTCGCCCGGGCTGCCCGAGTCGTTCGCGCCGACCATCGCCGAGCGACTGGCCGAGAACCGCCACCTCAAGTGGGTCGAGGTGTCGCGGCGCGGCTTCATCGTGCTCGACGTCGACCGCAGCCGCGTCCACGGCACGTTCCACCACCTCGACGACGCCCACCTGATCCTGCCCGACCCGACCGACCTGACCGTGGCCGCCGAGGTCGAGGTCCGCCGCGGCACGCCGCGGCTGATCAAGCTCTGACGCCGCGCGCGCTCACACCGCGCGCGGGCGGCCAGCCTCGACCCACGCCGCCTCGTGATCGGCGGTGTACTGGTACCACTGCTCCATCCGCTTCTGGACCTCCATCGCCGGATCGCGGCCCAGCTCGGGCTCGAACCACGCGCGGGCGGCGAGGTAGCGGTACCAGTAGGCGATCTGCGCTGCCTCGTCGGCCTGGATCAGGTGCAGCGGCGCCGGCGAGCGCGCCGCCCGCCGCGCCCGATCCGCGGCCACCATCGCGCGCCACTCGGCGACCGCCGCCTGCTGCGAGATCGGGTGAGTGCCGATGGCCCCGGCCGAGCGCATCAGCTCGTCGGGATCGTAGCGGACCGTCGCGCCGCACGCGCACACCATCTCGATCATGCGGAACGCGTGGGGCGGCTGGTAGGTCGCGCCGCAGCCGCCGCACACGATCGGCCGCAGCGCCGCCTGGGCCGCCGCGTAGCGGGCCCGCGCCAGCTCGGCCATCAGGCCGATCTCCAACTCGTCGCGGGCATCCTCGAGCGCGTGGCCGATCGCGATGCCCTTGGCGCAGGCCGCGTCGCGCACCGCCACCGGGTTACCCTCGCCGAGGATCGCGTCGTCGACCTGGGCGTGCCAGGTGTCCATGATCTTGCGCTCGAGGTCCTGCAGCCGGTGCTTCACCGCGCCCAGCTGGTGCGACAGCGGCAGGTAGTCACCGCCGCCCGCCACCGTGGCGATGAACGCCCGGCCCTCGGCCTCGGCGTCGGCCCGCACCTGCGCGTGCCGGCCCTGGATCTGTGCGAGGAACGCGTCCCAGCGTGCGAGCGCCGACATCGGTCACCTCTCGCGTTTCGGGTGGGGGCCCCACGTCTTGTGGGGGAGGGTCTTTGCGAAAGACCCTCGACTAGAAACGGATGTCGACGTCAGACGTGACGCCCGGGTACTTGGCCGCGAACTTGGCCTTGACCCGCTCGTGCATCTCGTTGAACTGCTGCCAGTTCCGCACGACGGTGCGGTTCATGTAGTAGCCCATGTACGACGACAGATCGGTCCAGTCGACGACGGTCAGGCCCGAGGCCTTGAGCACCGCGATCGGATCCTTGCCCTGCTTGCTGCCGTAGTCCTGCTCGTACAGGAGCTCCCAGTACTGCTCGATGGTCATGGGCGGCTCCATGGTCATCTCCCGGTTGGCGGCGCGGGCGGCGTTGGCCTCGCGGGCGTAGTTGCCGTACTTGCCCTGCGACGCGGCCTGGAACGCGTTGCCGTAGACCGTCGTGATCGAGAACGTCGTGTCGCGGGCCATCCGCGCGTTCCACTCGGCCGACGCCCGCTCCCACTTGCCCTGGTCGATGCCGTTGGCCTTGAGCATGTCCTCGACGTTGGCGCCGCTGACGATCGCGGCGTTCATCGCGGCCCACTTCTCGAGCGTGATGCCCTCGACCGGGTTGAGCTCGCCCTTGGCGGCGGCGCCGGCGGTGTTGGCCTGCTGCTGGCGCTGCATCTGGCCCATGCGCCAGTTCATCTCGCGCTGCGAGACCTCCTCGATCGACCCGTGCTTGCGCGCGAGCACCGAGTACACCGAGTCGCGCACGCCCTGCCAGTGCATGCGGTCGCGGATGCCGTAGCGGCTCATGATCTCGGCGCGGCTCTCGTCGGTGCCGCCGAACATGCCCTCGCTCTCCATCTGCTGGACGGCGTGGAAGAACGCCTCCTCGTCGTCGGGGTTGAACCCGGCGAGATCGAACTGATCGGCCGCGTCGGTCGCGTGGGCCTCCTCGTGATCGTGGCCGTGGTCGTGATCGTGGCCGTGATCGTGGCCGTGGTCGTGGCCGTGATCGTGGTTGTGGCCGTGGTTCCCCTGCCCCATCGCCTGCTCCGCCTTGGCCTTGGCGCCACCGAACATGCCCTTCAGCTTGTCGAGAAAACCCATCGTGATACTCCGCTCGAGTTGAGAACACGCAGGGTGGCACAGCCGCTCCCGGCCCGGGCTCGACGGGCCACGAATAATTTGCGACTTGCGTCGACGGCACGATCCGGCGCATCCAGGGACATGGCACAACCGCACGTGGTGATCCTGGGTGGCGGGTTCGGTGGCCTGACCGCGGCGCGAGCGCTGGCCAAGGCGCCGGTCCGGGTGACCCTCGTCGATCGGCGCAACCACCACCTGTTCCAGCCGCTGCTCTACCAGGTGGCCACCGCCGCGCTGAACCCCAGCGACATCGCCTACCCGATCCGCGCGGTGCTGGCCAAGCAGGCCAACGCCCGGGTGCTGCTCGCCGACGCGCGCGGGATCGATCCGGTGCGGCGGGTCGTCACGCTCGACGACGGTGAGCTGGCGTACGACTATCTCGTCGTGGCTACTGGCGCGACCCATTCGTACTTCGGCCACGACGACTGGTCGCCGCACGCGCCGGGGCTGAAGTCGATCGAGGACGCGCTCGAGATTCGCCGCCGGGTGTTCCTGGCCTACGAGGCGGCCGAGCGCGAGGCCGACCCGGCGGCGCAGGCGGCGTGGCTGCGCTTCGTCGTCGTCGGCGCGGGCCCGACCGGCGTCGAGCTGGCCGGCGCGCTCGGCGAGATCGGCCTGCACACGCTGGCCAAGGACTTCCGCACGATCGATCCGACCCGGGTCGAGGTGCTGCTGGTCGAGGGCAACCCGCGGGTGCTCGGCGGCTTCACGCCGAAGCTGGGCGCCGCCGCCGAGGCGTCGCTGGGCCGCCGCCACGTCACGGTCCGCTGCAACACCAAGGTCACCGCGGTCGACGCCGACGGCGTCGAGGTCCAGCTGGCCGACGGCCGCCGCGAGCGCATCGACGCGCGCACGGTGCTGTGGGCGGCGGGGGTCAAGGCGTCGCCGCTGGCGGCGTCGCTGGGCGTGCCGCTCGATGGCGCCGGCCGGGTGAAGGTCGAGGGCGACCTGTCGATCCCCGGCCACCCCGAGGTGTTCGTCGTCGGCGATCTCGCGGCGTGCGCGTTCGACGGCAAGCCGGTGCCCGGCGTGTGCCAGGGCGCGATCCAGGGCGGTCGCCACGCCGCGCGGATGATCCGCGCCGATCTCGCCGCCGGCAAGCGCGCGCCGTTCCGCTACAAGGACAAGGGCTCGCTGGCGACGATCGGCCGCGCGTCGGCGGTGGCGCAGATCGGCGCGCGCAGCCACCACGGCTTCTTCGCGTGGCTCTTGTGGTGGGTGATCCACATTTTCTATCTGATCGGCTTCAAGAACCGCTTCTTCGTGATGCTCTCCTGGGCGTGGTCGTGGCTGACCTTCCAGCGCGGCGCCCGCCTGATCACCGGCGAGGTCGGCGCGCTGCCCGCGATCCACGGCATCGGCGCCGACGGCGCCCGCGCGCTGCCGCCAGCCGGCGAGACGATCAGCCCGCGGTAGGATCCGCTAGCGGCCCTCGCCCTCTGTTCTCCTTACTTCTGGGGCCTTGGCTCGTCGGCGCCTGCGTGCGGCTGGCGGCTCCCCGACCTCCGCGACCTCACCTCCTGCCGGCGGCGGCGCCGCGTCCCCATCTCCCACGTGGGACGGCGGCGCCCCGTACGGCCGCCCGTCGGCGTGCGTGACCCGCAGCTTGTCGGGCGCGGTCCCATCGATCCGCAGGCGGCCATCGTGCGCGGCCTTGTGGTGCGCCGAGCACATCACCGCCAGCTTGGTCGGCGTGTGACGCACGCCCGCCGCCCGCGGGACAATGTGGTGGACGTCGACGTACCGCGCGTTGCGGCACCCCGGCACGACGCAGCGCCCGCGATCCCGCCGCAGCACCGCGCGCCGGGTCCGCGGCGGGATCGTCTTGGTCGCCCGCGCCGGCTTGTCGCCGTCGACCCGCCCGAGCAGCTCGGCGTCGCACGACGCCTGCGCCAGCTCCGTCTCGCTGATCTCGATCGTGTGCCCGGCGACGTCCTGCCACGCGCGCATGCAGTCGGGGCACCGCGTGATCGCGATCTGATACATGGGCCTGGACGACGCCGCGGCGTCTCCCTCGTGCGACGCCGCCGCGGCACCTTCCACGTGGGAGCCGGCGCCGGCCAGCTGGCCATCGCACAAGGTCGCGAGCAGGTCGCCGTCGGTCAGCGGGTGCCCGCACGCCGCCTCCAGCGCGCGCCGCGCCGCGGTGAACTTGCCGAGCACCGCGGCCGGCACCAGCAGCCGCAGCTCGTTAGCCGCGCGGCGGGTCCGGCGGATCCTCCGGCGAGTCGCCCCGCCGCCGCCCGCTCACCATCTCCTCGATCTCACGCGGTGTGTCGGCCGCCGCCGTCAGCCACGCCGCCTCGGTGTCGACGGTCGCGACCCGGGTCAGCTCCCGCGCCGCGCTGTACGCGACGTCGCCGGCGGTCATCGCCGCCTGCAGCTGCGGCAGCGCGGCCAGCGCGTCGGCGACCCGCAACCGCTCGCGCGCCGGCCCCGGCGCGTAGCCCAGCACGCGCTCGACGTACTCGAAGAACGTCGCGAAGCCGAACTCGCGATGGACGCCCAACGCCCGCGCGCGCCGCAGCCACGCGGCCTCCTCGACGTCGAGCGCCGCCCGCCGCCGCGCCAATCGGCGCAACGTGCGGTCCACCTCGCGCCAGTCGTCCACGCCTGCCGCGCCCGCCGGCCCCGTCGCCGCCGCGCTCACCTTCTGTCCGCCGTCACCACCGTCCACCATGCCTGGCCCCTGAGCAAGCCGTACGCCAGCCGCAACCCCGCGACATCGCGCGCCGCCTGTCCGAATATCGGACAAAACGGCCGGATTTCGTCCGGATTGTCCGGCATCCGGCCATCCACCGGACAGCCGCAGGTGTCCGGCGCCGGACACCCGCCAGGCCTCGCCAACCCGACGGCCCGGCGATGAGGCGTGGCGCCAGGATGCGCCCTGGACGTCAGTGGAAGTACTTGCGCACCCACAGCGCGCGCGCCGCGGTGCCCACGTAGCCCGCGACCGCCACGCCGTCGGCGTTGGCCGCGAGATCAAAGCACGCCGCGGCGATGCCGCTCCGGGTCCAGGCCACGTTGCCGGTGGCGCCGTCGAGCTGCCGCAGCGTGCAGCCGTTGGCGTCCGTGAAGGCCGCATAGACGATGCCCCCGACCGGATCGACCGCGACCGCCGAACCGCTCGCCACGCCGCTGAAGGTCTGGGTCCACAGCACACCGAGCGTGGCGTCGTAGCGGCGCACGACCTCCGTGGTGCCGTTGTGTCCCGAGACCACGACGCCGGTGCCAAAGGTCGCGACGCCGCCGGCGTGGGTGGTGCCGGCGACGGCCTGCTCGATCGCGATCGTGCCGGCGTTGCCGGAGGGATCGATCCGGCCGATCCAGCCCATGCCGCTGCTGGCGCCGACGACCCACGCCGTGTCCGCGGTGCAGGCGATGTCGAGCCCGGTGCCCGGCCGCGCGGCCGTCGGGCTGTTGTGGAGGTAGTCGGAGGTCCCCGACTGCGCCGGCCACCGGCCCCAGATCATGTTGACGCCTGGGTCGGTGACGCCGATCGCGTGCACGCGGTTGCTGCCGTCGAAGCACACCCCGGTCAGCCGCTCGGCCGGGGTGTCGCCGAAGTTCTGGAGGCCGCTCTGGACGGCGAAGTCGGCGCTGCGCTCGGACTTGACGCCGTCGTAGTTGCCGACCGCGTTCCATTCGCCGACCTCGGCGACGCTGCCGCTCGCGGCGACCGCGACGTCGAGCACGCGCCGCACTGGTGCGCCCGCCAACGTCGTCTCCGAGCCGAAGACGCCGGTCGCGCCATCGAGCCTGAGCAACAAGCCGACGTTGCTGCGGAAGCCGCCCACCACCACCGAGCCGCCGGCGGGATCGAACGCCACGCCCTCGGCCTGATCGTTGCTGCCGGCCATCGTGTAGGTCCAGGGCGCGTGGAAGGTGGTGGTGATGGTGGAGCTGGTGATCAGCGGCAGCACGCACGGCGCCGCGACGCCGCAGGCTGGCACGCCCCAGTCGCTCAGCGTGCCGACGGTGTCGATCGCGGTCAGCGTCACCGGCGCGGTGGTGAACACCGCCTCGCATTGGGTCATGCCGGCGCCGCAGTCGATGCCTGCGGGCGACGAGGTCACGCGCCCCGTGGTGGTCGAGGTCCCGACCGCGACGTTGGTGATCGTCAACTGGACCCGCGCGCCGCCGGTGCCGCTCACGGTCGCGGTGGCTGCCAGGTTGGGTGCGGCGTTGACCGTGACCTGCTTGGAGGTCGGCCCGACCGTGGACGGATCGAAGGTCACGTCGACGTGGCAGACGTCCTGAGGCATCAGCGTCCCCGCGCACTCGGCGCGCGGCGTGATGGCGAACGCGCCGCCGGTGGGGACGGCGGTGAAGGTGAGGCCGCTGACCGGCCCGGTGCCGGTGTTGGTGAGGATCATGGTGGCCACGCCGGTCCCGCCGTCGATCAGGACGGTCGGCGGCATCGTCCCGTACGTCGCCACGCTCCAGCTGAGCGCCGCGGCGCCAGGCGCGTCGAGGGACGCGTCCACCGCCGCGTCGACGATGGGTCCATCGGGCGCCGACGCGTCGACCGCGGCGGCGTCGACGGTCCCCGTGCGCTTGTCGTCGACGCTACACCCGGCCGTCAGCACCGCCGCGAGACCAGCGACCAAGACAATGGAACCGCGCATCTCAGAACCCCCCGGTGATGGTCAGCCCAACCTGATCGGCGCTCAGCCGCGGACGCACCGCGACCTGCGCGCCGCCGCTCGCGGGCGCGCCGACGAACCACAGCACCGCGCCGGCGACCACGGCGACGCCGCCGCCGATCAGCAGCAGGTTCGAGGTCGACGCGGCGTCCTGTGCCTCCTCGTTGAGCCGGATGCCGTCGGGGTCGTCGCAGACGCTGGTCGAGCACAGCGCGTCGGCGGCCGCCTCGCGATCGTTGGCCTTGAGCCCGTAGAAGATCCCGCCGCCGAGCGCGGCCAGGCCGACCACGCCGACCCCGACGCCGACGATGCGCAGCGGGGTGAAGCGGCCAGGGACCACCGCGACCGGCCGATCAGCGGGTAGGTCGATCGGCGGGACGACGGTCGGCGCGGGGTCCGGCGGCGGCGTCACGTCGGGCGGCGGCGGGGTGACGACCGGCGGCGTCACCCGCAGCTTCGGGATCTCGACGCGGCTCTGGTCGCGCTCGCTGGCGACCGCCACCCGCGCCGTCCAGGCCTCGGTCCCGGCCGCGCGGGCGACGATCGTGTACTCGCCGCCGTCGACGAACACCGGGCTGTTCCACTGACCCTCGACCATCGGCTCGTCGTTGCGCGTGATGGTCAGGCCCGCCACCCGGGCCTCGGGTGCCACCACGATCTCGATCGACGACCGCCGCGCGGCCAGCGCCTTGGCCTTGTCGCTGGCCGGCGTCACCAGCCCGGCCTCGTCGTCCTTGCGCGCCGCCAGGCGGCTGGCCTCGTCGAACGCGTACCAGGCGCTGACCACCTTGCCCTGCGCCTCGTAGCACGCGCCCAGGTTCATCATCGTGCTCGCGCGGGCGTCGAGCGCGTTGCTCGACTCGAACTTGGTGCACGCGGTGGTCAGGTCGCCGGCGGTCATCGCCGCCTTGCCCTGCTTGAACAGGACCTCGGCCTCGGGCTTGCGCGAGCGCTGGGCGCTGGCCGTGCCCGCAAGGACAGCGACGATCGCAATGACGCGCAGCCACCACGCGGTGCGTGATTCCCCCATGTCGCTATCATGCCCTCAACCGACGCCGCACGTCGAGCCCGGGGCGGGTCGCAGCGTCCGACGTCGGCCTCGGTCGACGGACCGACGCACCCGACCGGCGGCTGCTACCCTCGGCCGATGGCCGCCCGCCTCGCCCACACGCTGATCTTCGCCGCCGACCACCCACGGCTGGCGGCGTTCTACGCCGCGGTGCTGGGGTGGCCGCGGACCGAGCCGGCCGAGGGGTTCACGATCGTCGGCGCGCCGGCGGCGGCGGGGATCGCGGTGCACCAGGCGCCGCCGCACGCGCTGACGGCGCCGCCGGCCGACGCGCCGCTGGCGTGGCGCGAGGACGTGGCGCTGAAGCCGTGCTTCGAGGTCGACGATCTCGACGCCGGCTGCGCCGCGGTGGTCGCGCACGGCGGCGCCACCAGGCCGGCGTGGCGCTGGGCCGCGCGCCGCTACGCCGAATGCGCCGATCCCGAGGGCAACGTGTTCCAGCTGTCGGCGCCCGACGCGCCCTGAGGCCGCGGCGCGATCGAGATCAGTCGACGTCGCGGGCCTGGCACCAGTCGGGCTCGGCGGGCGGGCCCTCGCCGACCGTGTCGTCGTCGCCGTCGGTGGCGATCAGCGACGCCAGCGCCGGCGCCGCCGCGAGCATGGTCGCGACCAGCGCCGCGAGGCACGGCCGCCACACCCGGGCGAGGAACTCGGTGACCGGCGAGTCGTCGAGGCCGCGCGGCGCCCGCACGACGATGCCGCCGGTGCCCGCGATGGGGCGCGCGGTCGCGCGGTAGCCGTCGGCGGCGTCGCCGGCGACGAAGCCGGTGACCTCGACCCGCGCGCCCGACGCCAGCACCGGCAGCGACGTGCCCGGCGCGATCGCCATCGCGGCGACCGGCAGCGGCGCGATCACCGCGGCGCCGGCCGGCACCGGCAGCACGCCGCTGGCGGTGTGCAGCGCGAACCCGCGCGCGCTCACGTCGACGCCGGCCAGCCAGCCGCGGTCGTGCAGGTGCGCCACCGCCGGCGCGCCGTCGACGGCCTCGATCGTCCCGACCTGCTGCCACGGCGCGGCGCGGCCGGGCTCGCGGCCCAGCGATCGCAGGTGCGCGACGCCGATCGCCAGCGCGTGGGCGACCACCAGGCAGATCGCGGCCATCAGCAGCGGCGCGGCGTCGCGGATCACGTGCTCCTCGTGGATGTCGGCGTCGCGCGAGTGCGGGCCGAGCGCGCTGCCGAGCGCCACCACCAGCGCGAGCGCGACCAGCCCGACGACGACGCGGACCGCGCGCGACGACAGCCGTCGCCGCCGCGCCGCGAGCGCGCCCGCCACCGCGGCGACCAGCAGCGGCGGGCCCACCAGCCACGCGATCACGCCGCCCATCGCGGCGCTGTCGGGCCCCATCATCACCAGCTCGGGGTGGGTCGGGTAGTGGCCGACCTGCGCGTAGATCGCCAGCCACGCGCCGAGCGCCACCGCGAAGCTGGCGCTCGCGACCAGCCCCACCCGCAGCCAGGTCGGCGTGCCGACCGAGCGCCACCGGCGGCTCGCCGCCAGCAGCAGCACCACGGCGCTCCCGCCGCCGGCCAGCCAACCGGCCACGCCGTCGATCGGCAGCGGGTGCAGCACCGCCAGCGTGGCGGCGTCCTCGCCGGCCCGCGGCCGGGCGTCGTTCCACAGCAGCCCGGCGCCGACGATCGTCGCCGCCAGCAGCGCGACCGTCACCACCGCGACCCGCGCCGGCCACGGCGCCAGCGCGCCGCGCCCGGTCCACGCGGTCGCGGCGCCCGCGACCGCAAACATGCCGACGCCGACCAGCGCCACCACCGACCGCTGCACGACGAACACGCCGTGGCCGCACGCCAGCAACAGCGTGGTCATCGCGACGGTGGCCACGAAGGCCGCCGCGATCCCGACCACGCCGTGTACGCCCGCCTTCGACGAAACCGGCTCGAGTCCACCCATCCAACGAGGCTACGGCGCCGCAACCGCCGCTGCCAGCCCGAACGACTGGCCGGACCTGTGCCCGGCCTGGTCCCTCGCCTCAGCGCCGGAGCGCGAGGGTCACCAGCGCGGTCTGCTCGCGGCTGGAGGCGACGATCTCGTCGGCGCGACCGCCGCGGCGGTGCAGGCGACCGTCGAGGTGGAGCGACACATCACCGCGCGCGTAGCCGATCCGCGCTTCGGCCGCGGCCTCGTCATCGGTGAAGTGGACCTGGCCGGTGACCATCTCCTGATCGCGATCAGCGCCGTCGATCGAGCCGAACACCCGGCCCAGCACCCGGGCGCTGGCGCGGTAGTTCCCGAGCGAGAGCTGCACCCGCGGGTCGGCCGACGCGCCGACCGCGAAGTAGTACGGCCGCGCCCGACCGCTCATCACGTTGCGCGTCACGGCGTCAGGGTGCTCGGCGCGCCAGGCGTCGAACGCCTGCGCCTTGAGCATGCCGAACTCGACGGCGACGTCCGCGCCGACGCTCAGCGTGAGGTCCCCGCGGCGCAGGCGGTACTCGAGCGACGGGCCGGCGCCCACCGTGGTGA
The DNA here is from genome assembly GCA_016707895.1 of Myxococcales bacterium. Lineage (GTDB taxonomy): Bacteria > Myxococcota_A > Polyangia > Haliangiales > Haliangiaceae > UBA2376. Next base: position 959,626 of record JADJGV010000001.1, read on the forward strand.
GCAGGTCCCACGCGCGCTCGCTGCGATCGGCCTGCTTGCGATAGCCGAAGCGGGTCGCCACGCCGGCCACCAGCTGACGGTCGCCGCGGTTCTCGTAGTACCCCGCGATCATCGCGCGGGCCCCGCCGTCGTAGGCGCGGACGCCGCGCTCGTCGCTCGGCAGATCGGCCGCGAACGCCACGCGCCGGCCGCCGCGGAAGGTGCCGTGGCCGCGGGTCGGGATGCGGTCGAGCTCGCCGCTGACGCCCATGGTGGCGAACGCCGCGCCGTTCTCGGTGCCGACGCCGCTGCGCAGCTCGAACCGCGTGGCGCGCGGGTGGTGCAGCACCTGGTACGCGGTCTCGCCGAGCGGCACGCCGGCGGTCGACGTCGTCGCCATGTCGTTGAGGCTGCCGTACTCGGCCCACTCCAACGCCACCTCCCAGGTGCCCGACGCGAGCGTCGAGATCAGGAACGCCTCGCCGAGGCCGTAGCCGTTCTCGCGCGCCAGGAAGTGGGTCATCGTGCCGAACCCGGGGTGGCCCAGCGCGTTGATGTCGTAGGGGTTGCCGTCGAACCGCCAGCCGTCGGTGCTCGCCAGCTTGGCCTGCAGCGCCTCGGCGCCCCACGGCAGCTGCCAGTCGACCCGGTTGGGCTCGCCGCCGTCACGCCAGTACCAGCGGTTGCCCGCCGCGAAGATGGCGCTCAGCTCGAGCATCATGCGCACGTGGTGCGGACGCGCGGGCGCGGGGGTGACGCTGCGGGTGCCGGTATCGACGCGGCCGGCGGCGACCGGCGGGCCGGCCTGGGCGACGCCCGCGGTCAGCGCGACGGTGAAGCCGACGATGGTGGCGACCTGGAGGCGCGAGGCATGCGGTTGGATGGTCATGCCACCAACCTGCGCCACCTGGCGTGAACCCACCGCCACCCCGCCGTGACGCGGGCGTGAAGCCGCGCCGCCGCCCCTGCGCGCTACCGCGCACCCCTGCGCCACGGCGAAGACGCCGGGGCGGGGCGCCCCGCCTTCAGGGCAGCTCGCCCGGCGGCGGGCTCTTCGGGTCCTTGTCCATCGTGTCGGTCGTCGGGCCGCTGTTGGCCGAGGCGACGTTGCCGACCTTGAACTCGACGCGGCGGTTGGCCGAGCGGTTGGCGTTGGTGTCGTTGGGCTTGAGCGGCTGGGTCTCGCCGTAGCCCTTGGCCTCGAGCCGCGCGCCGTCGATGCCCTTGCCGATCAGGAACCGCCGCACCGCCTCGGCCCGCCGCTGCGACAGGTCGAGGTTGTAGTCGTCGTCGCCGCGGTCGTCGGTGTGCCCCTCGATCGTGATCGACGGCAGCTCGGGGTGGTTGGCGATGATCGCCGCCACGCTGCTGAGCAGCTTGAACGACCGCTTCTGGATGATGTCCTTGTTGGTCTTGAAGTAGACCACGTCGAGGATCTCGATCGAGCCGCCGCTCAGCACCGCCAGCTGCTTCTCCTTGCAGCCGTGGTTGGCGACCGTGCCGGGCTCGTCGGGGCAGTTGTCGAGGCGATCGACGACGGTGTCGGCGTCGCGATCCTTGTCGGGGCAGCCCTGGTTGTCGACCGGGCCGGGCTCGGTCGGGCAGGCGTCGGTGGCGTCGGGCACGCCGTCGCCGTCGTTGTCCTCGGGGCAGCCGTCCTCGTCCTGGAACTTGTCGACGTCCTCGGGATCGGTCGGGCACTGGTCGGTGGTGTCGGGGTTGCCGTCGCCGTCGGAGTCCTTCTCGTCCGGGCAGCCGTCCTCGTCCTGGAAGCCGTTGACGTTCTCGGCCACCAGCGGGCAGTCGTCGCCGGCGTCGGCGATGCCGTCCTGATCGTTGTCGGGATCGGGCACGCCGTCGGCGTCCTCGAAGTCGTCCTTGTCCTCGGGATCCATCGGCGCGCCGTCGGCGACGTCGAGCACGTCGTCGCGATCGTTGTCGGGATCCGAGCAGCCGTCCTCGTCCTGGAACGCGTCCTTGTCCTCGGGGTCGCGCGGGCAGCGATCGGTGGCGATCAGCCCGTCGTGATCCCAGTCGACCGGCGCGCCGTCGCCGACGCCGACCCGCAGCCCGCCCAGCGCCCGCCAGTCGGGCGTGCCGTAGCCCTCGCGCAGGCCGACGCCGCCGGCGCCGAACAGCTGCCAGCCGCCGCCCAGCGTGGCGACCGGGCCGCCGACCAGCTCGAGGTGGTTGCGCGCGAAGTCGTCGAACGGTGCCTTGGCCGCGGTCGCGGCCGACACCGTCGCGGCCAGCTCGACCCGCCGCACCACCTGCACGCCCACGCCGGCCTTGGCCCGCAGCTCGTCGTCGACGACGAGGCCGCCGACGCCGGTCTGGCGCCGGAACGCGTAGCCGAGATCGATCGCCCAGCGCAGGCGGGCGTGGCGCCGCGACAGCGCCAGGTACGGCGCGAAGCTGGCGCCGTCGTCGCCGCGGTAGTTCTCGCCGGCGCCGGTCGGCAGCACCACCTCGGGCACGACCGCGAGATCGACGCCCTCGTGGCCCTGGCGCAACAGGCGCAGCTTGGGGCTGAGCCGCAGATCGCCCAGGCCGACGCCGCCGACGTCGGGCAGCGTGCCGACCACGCCCGGCACCATCGCGTCGCGCGACTGCGCGACGATCAGCGGCGCGTCGACACCGAACCCGATGCGCTCGTGCAGCACCAGGCTGGCGCCGAGCTCACCGCCGGTGCGCTGCCTGACCAGCGCGCCGACCCGCTCGCGCCCGCCGTCGTCCATGTAGACCACCAGCGGGTCGTTGGCGGAGCCCATCCACAGGTGGACGTCCCAGCCCCAGCGCGCGCCCAGGCCGGCGCCCTCGACGCCGAGGATGCCGCCGGTGTCGCTCGACAGCTCGAAGCGCTCGATCGAGAAGTCCTGCTTCTCGCTGGCGACCTGCGCCGAGGCCGCGGGCGCCAGCGCCACCAGGCCGACCGCCGCGACCGCCGCGACCCGCCGCCGCCGCCGCACGATCACCCCGGCGATCGCCAGGCCGAGCACGACCACGCCGCCGCCGCCGCCGCGCCCGCTGGTCGAGCAGCCGCCGCCCGACACGCCGTAGCCGTCGACGAAGCCGTCGCCGTCGTCGTCGTCGTCGCAGGCGCTGCCCAGGCCGTCCTGGTCGGGGTCGTCCTGATCGGGGTTGGCGGTGTCGGGGCAGTTGTCGACCACGTCGAGCACGCCGTCGTGGTCGCGATCGAGCGGCTGGTCGTCGGCGGGATCGAGCGGGTCGCGCTCGCCGGCGTCGACCTGGCCGTCGTGGTCGGTGTCCTCCTCGCCGTCGGGCACGCCGCCGTGGTCGGTGTCGGTGACGACCATGCTGGTGTGCGTCGACGGATCGGCGTCGGGCGTGAAGTGGCCGGCGGTGACGTCGGTGTCGGGGTGCGGCGTGGTGACGCCGACCTCGGTGCCGTCGGTGATGCCGTCGCCGTCGCTGTCGGGATCGAGCGGGTTGATCATCCCGTCGCCGTCGGTGTCGTCGGCGTAGTTGGCCTCGGCCCCGTCGAGCACGCCGTCGTCGTCGCTGTCGGCGTCCTGCGGGTCGGTGCCCAGCGCGACCTCCTCGGGGTTCGACAGGCCGTCGCCGTCGTCGTCGCGCACGGTGCTGTCGTCGCTCGGATCGAGCGGGTCGGTCTCGGTGCCGTCGATGCGGCCGTTGTGATCGACGTCCTCGGCGCCGTCGGGCACGCCGCCGTCGTCGGTGTCGGGGTCGAGCGGGCCGGTGTGGGTCGACGGATCGGCGTCGGGGATGTAGTGGCCGGCGCCGACGTCGGTGTCGGGGTGCGCGGTGGTGACGCCCGACTCGGTGCCGTCGAACAGGCCGTCGTTGTCGCTGTCGGGATCGAGCGGGTTGATCAGCCCGTCGCCGTCGGTGTCGTCGCTGTAGTTGGCCTCGGCGCCGTCGATCACGCCGTCGTCGTCGCTGTCGGCGTCCTGCGGGTCGGTGCCCAGCTCGGCCTCCTCGGCGTTGGTCAGCCCGTCCATGTCGTCGTCGGTCGGCGGGGTCGCGTCGTCGGCCGGGTCGAGCGGGTCGCGCTCCCCGGTGTCGCGCTGGCCGTCCTTGTCGGTGTCCTCGGCGCCGTCGGGCACGCCGCCGTGATCGGTGTCGCGATCGACCATGCTGGTGTGAGTCGACGGGTCGGCGTCGGGCCGGAAGTGGCCAGCCGCGACGTCGGTGTCGGGGTGCGGCGTGGTGACGCCGACCTCGGTGCCGTCGAACAGGCCGTCGTTGTCGCTGTCGGGGTCGAGCGCGTTGATCAGCCCGTCGCCGTCGGTGTCGTCGCTGTAGTTGGCCTCGGCGCCGTCGAGCACGCCGTCGTCGTCGCTGTCGGCGTCCTGCGGGTCGGTGCCCAGCTCGGCCTCCTCGGCGTTGGTCAGCCCGTCCATGTCGTCGTCGGCGGGCGGGGTGACGTCGTCGGCCGGGACGTTGGGATCACGCTCGCCGGGGTCGACGACGCCGTCCTTGTCGGTGTCCTCGGCGCCGTCGGACACGCCGCCGTCGTCGGTGTCGCGGTCGAGCGGATCGGTGGTGGTGGCGCCGGCGTCGCCGTCGGGGATGAAGTGGCCGGCGCCGACGTCGGTGTCGGGGTGCGGCGTGGTGACGCCCAGCTCGGTGCCGTCGAACAGGCCGTCGTTGTCGCTGTCCGGGTCGCGGACGTCGATCAGCCCGTCGCCGTCGGTGTCGACGTACGGCATCGGCTCGTCGCCGTCGATCACGCCGTCGTCGTCGGTGTCGGCGTCGTCGGGGTCGCTGCCGCCGGCGGTCTCGGCGTCATCGGAGATGCCGTCGCCGTCGCGGTCGGGCGCCCGCACGGTCATCGTCACCGTCGCGGTGGCGGTGCCGCCGTTGCCGTCGCTGATCGTGTAGGTGAACGTCGTGGTGCCGACGAAGCCGGCGGTGGGCTGGAACCGCACCTGGCCGCCGGTCAGCGTGACGGTGCCGCCGGTCGCCGGCTGGGTCACCGCGGTCACCGTCAGCGTCTCGCCCGTATCAGGCGCGATGGAGTCGTTGGCCAGCACGTCGACCACCGTGGCCGGGGCGTCGCGCGGCACGCTGGCCGCGTCGGCGACCGCGGTGGGCGGATCGTTGACCGGCGTGACCGTCACCGTGACGGTCGCGGTGGCGGTGCCGCCGTTGCCGTCGCTGATCGTGTAGGTGAACGTCGCGGTGCCGAAGAAGTTCGGCGCCGGGGTGAAGCGCACGACGCCGCCGGTCAGCGTCACGGTGCCGCCGGTCGCCGGCTGGGTCACCGCCGTCACGGTCAGCGTCTCGCCCGTGTCAGGCGCCGTCGAGTCGTTGGCCAGCACGTCGATCACCGTCGCCGCGCTGTCCTCGGCCACGGTCGCGGCGTCGGCGTTCGCGGTCGGCGGATCGTTGACCGCCGTGACCGTCACCGTCACCGTCGCGGTGGCGGTGCCGCCGTTGCCGTCGCTGACCGTATAGGTGAAGGTCGCCGTGCCGTTGAACCCGGCGGCCGGCGTGAAGCGCACGACGCCGCCGGTGAGCGTCACGGCGCCGCCGGTCGCCGGCTGGGTCACCGCGGTCACGGTCAGCGTCTCGCCCGTGTCAGGCGCCGCCGTGTCGTTGGCCAGCACGGCGAGCGGGGTCGCGGCGCTGTTCTCGGCGACCGTGAACGTGTCGTTCGCGGCGGTCGGCGGATCGTTGACCGGCGTGACCGTCACCGTGACGGTCGCGGTGGCGGTGCCGCCGTTGCCGTCGCTGACCGTGTACGTGAACGTCGTCGTGCCGCTGAAGTTGGCCGCCGGCGTGAACCGCACGACCCCGCCGGTGAGCGTCACGGTGCCGCCGGTCGCCGGCTGGGTCACCGCCGTCACGGTCAGCGTCTCGCCCGTGTCAGGCGCCGTCGTGTCGTTGGCCAGCACGTTCACCACCGTCGCCGCGCTGTCCTCGGCCACGGTCACGGCGTCGTTCGCGGCGGTCGGCGGATCGTTGAACGGCGTGACCGTCACGGTGACCGTCGCGGTGGCGGTGCCGCCGTTGCCGTCGCTGACCGTGTACGTGAACGTCGTCGTGCCGCTGAAGTTGGCCGCCGGCGTGAACCGCACGACGCCGCCGACCAGCGTCACCGTGCCGCCGGTCGCGGGCTGCGTCACCGCGGTCACGGTCAGCGTCTCGCCGGTGTCCGGCGCCGTCGAGTCGTTGGCCAGCACGTTGACCACCGTCGCGGCGCTGTCCTCCGCCACCGTCACCGCGTCGTTGGCCGCGGTCGGCGGATCGTTGACCGGGGTGACGGTCACGGTGACCGTCGCGGTGGCGGTGCCGCCGTTGCCGTCGCTGACGGTGTACGTGAACGTCGTCGTGCCGCTGAAGTTCGCGGCGGGCGTGAAGCGAACCACGCCGCCGACCAGCGTCACCGTGCCGCCGGTCGCGGGCTGGGTCACCGCGGTCACGGTCAGCGTCTCGCCCGTGTCAGGCGCCGTCGAGTCGTTCGCCAGCACGTTGATCACCGTCGCCGCGCCGTCCTCGGCCACGGTCACGGCGTCGTTCGCCGCGGTCGGCGGATCGTTGACCGGCGTGACGGTCACGGTGACCGTCGCGGTCGACGACTGGTTGGTCGAGTCGGTGATCGTGTACTGGAAGGTGTCGGTGCCGGTGAAGTTGGGGTTCGGCGTGTACTGGATGGTGCCGGCGAGGTTGACGGTCGCGGTGCCGTTGGCCGGCGCCGCGGCGATCGTCGTGACGATCGGGGTGTCGCCCAGGCCGGTGTCGTTGGCGCGGACGTTGAGCGCGGTCGAGCTGTCCTCGGCCACGGTGAAGGTGTCGGGGTTGGCCACCGGCACGTCAGCGTCGCGGCTGGTCGAGGTGGTGTTGCTGGTGACCGAGCGCGGCGTCGTGCCGGCGCGATAAGCGAGGGTCGCCGAGTTGGCGTAGGTGCCGTCGGCGCTGACGTTGACCGTCAGGGTGACCGAGCCGGTCGCGCCGATGGCCAGCGTGCCCAGGTTCCAGGTCACGGTGCCGGCGGCGACGGTGCCGCCGTTCGAGGCCGCGTTGAACGTGGTCCCGGCCGGCAGCACGTCGGTGAGCACTGCGTTGTAGGCCGGGGCGTTGCCGGTGTTGGCGTAGTTCAGCGTGAAGGTGATGGTGTTGCCGGCGGTGGTGGCCGGCGCCGCCTTGGTCAGCGTCAGGTTGGGCTGGCCGGTGGCCACCGCGCACGGCGACTCGAAGATGCTGTTGAGCAAGAGGCGGACGCCGTTGGTCTGGGCGTTGGCCGACACCGGCGTGGTCACCGAGAAGTTGTGGCCGGCGAGGTAGGTGAGCCGGCCGTTGGTGGTGTCGCCGTCGAGGTAGCCCGAGGCCCACATCACGCGAGCGGCGTTGGCCAGCGCGGTCGAGGCGTTGCCCTGGTTGATCAGGATCTCGGTGTTGGCCCGGTAGTCCGAGCCGCCGCCGTTGAGGCCGATCGAGCCGATCGTGCCCGAGTCGCCGGCGATCGGGCCGTGGTACTGCGCGACCAGCTCGTCGGGGATACGGTTGACCAGCGACTGGCCGGCCTCGGGCAGCGTGGCGTTGGTGTCCTCGACGACGCCGGCGGTGGTGATGAAGCGCCCGCGCGGGCTGTTCTCGAAGGTCGCGATCGCCGCGCACTGCATGAAGCCGTGGGTGGTCGCGCTGCCGTCGAGCCAGGTGCGGACCTCGCGCACGACCTCGTTGGTCGCGGCGGCGCCGTTGGGGCTGCCGTCCCAGTGCATCGACGTGATGTGGCAGTAGTTCTGGGTGCCGCCGGCGTTGAGCACGCCGTCGCCGCCGCTGCCGCCGGTGTTGCCGTCGCCGGTCGGGCCGACCAGCTCGTTCTCGGACAGCTCGTCGACCGAGCCGGTGGCCCACGCCGCGCCGGTCGAGTCGGGGATGCCGGCGGCGTTGAGGTCGGCGTAGGCGATCGCCTCGGCGCCGTCCTGGAACACCGCGATCTTGGGCGCGGCGGTCAGCGTGCGCTGCACGTCGGCGCTGAAGCTGCCGGCGGTCAGCTCGTGGACGGTGGTCGGGGTGGCGACGTCGGCGGCTTGCGACTTCCACGCCGCGATGATCGGCAGCGCGGCGGCCGCATCGGCCGCGGCGATCACGAACGGCCCGCCGCGGTAGCTGGCCGGCAAGGCCACGGCGGCGCCGGCGCCCGCCGCGGTGCGCGTCCGCACCGTCGACGGCGCGGTGATCGTGAAGTCGATGCCTTGGTCGGCCTTGCCGGTCAGCACCACCCAGTGCACCGGCACGTTGCTCTGCAGCAGCCGGTACACCAACCCGAACGCGCGCAGCATGCCGGCGTCCTGGTAGGTCGTGTCCATCGGGATGATCAGCGAGCCGGGACCGAACGCGGTCACCAGCTCGGCCGGCGCGGTGGCGACCGCGGGCTCGGGTTGCCGATCATCGGGCGTGGCGCACGCGGCGATCGCCATCGCCGCAAGCAAGGCGAAGAACTTCCTCATCCCCGCGAGGGTCGCCCACCGGGTCGACCACCGCCAAGCGCCCGTCGGGTAGCGACCGGGGCGTCGTCAGGCAGCCGGGCGCGGCTCGACCACGACGATGTGGCGCTTGCCGGCCGCGCCGGCCGCGATCTCGTCGACGTAGTCCCAGCTCCAGCGGATGCCCGGCAGGTACTTGCCGAGGAACTCGCCGGCGATGCGATCGAGGTGCGGCGAGATCCGCGCGCCGGGCTTGGTCATGACGACGCGGACGATCACGTCGCCCGAGGCGCGCTGGACGATCTGGAACTCTCGGGCCTCGTTCTCGAGGGAGACGAACAGGATGCTGAACAACAGGCCGTTGACCGGCTGGCCCGCGCCGTCGCGCAGCGTGTCGGTGACCCGGCCGTCGATCGGGCCGATCCGCGGCAGCGTCCGGCCGCACGCGCACGGCTCGGGCGCGCGCATGACCGCGCGGTCGCCGCCGATGTAGCGGATCAGCGGGTGCGAGAGGTTGTGCAGGTCGGTCACCGCGACTTCGCCGGTTTCACCTGGACGCGCAGATCGCAGCCCGCCCCCCTCGCGCACCAGCAGCTCGACGATCATCGTCTCCATCGAGAGGTGCAGGCCGTCGTGGCGGTCGCACTCGTGCCCGATCAGCATCACCTCGCGGCAGCCGTAGCTCTCGAAGATGCCGGGCCCGAACGCCTTGACCATCTGGTCGCGATCGCTGGGCCACAGGCGCTCGGCGCCGCAGATGACCGGCAGGTCGTCCCAGGTGCGGGCGTTGGTGCGGTTGACGTGGCGGGCCAAGGCCGCGGCGCCCTGGGTGTAGGCCAGCATCACGTCGGGCCTCACCTGGCGGAGCGTGGCGATCGCGGCGTCGAGATCGGCGGGGCTGCGGCGGCCGCAGTCGACGTAGTGATCGCGGCGCAGCGTGTGGTCGAGCTCGACCTTCCACTTCTTCCAGCCGGTGGTCGGCGTGGCCAGCACGCCCCAGTAGTGGAACGCCCGGTGGCCCGGCTGATAGCCGGCCCAGCCGTAGCCGCGCCAGCGGGTGGCGTCGCGCCACACCCGCGACTCCTCGTTGTAGCGGACGGTCAGCGGCGTGCCGGTCGAGCCGCTGGTGTGCTTGACCACCTTGGGCCACGGCGGCGCGTCGGCGAGGCGGGCCTCGTCGCTGGCGCGGGCGGCCGGCTTCTCGAGGACCGGCAGCCGCGCCAGGTCGCGCACGTCCTTGATGTCCTCGGGTCGGACGCCGGCGGCGTCCCACTGGTCGCGGTAGTAGCGGCAGTGAGCGTGGGCGTGGCGCACCAGCCGGCGCAGCAGCCCCGACTGCAGATCGGCGAGCTCGGCGGCGCTGGCGTGCTGGGTGCGCTCGAGCAGGCGGCCGACGGTGTGCGGGTCACGCCCGCGCAGCCGCTCCCAGCCCGGGTAGAGCACGTTGCCGAGGAGCCGCCCGTACAGATCCATCGACGTCGTAGTAGCATCGCCGCCCGCGTGCTGTCCCGCCTCCGCAAGAAGAACCTGCACACCTGGCTGCGCGGCTACGGCCGTCACCTGGCGCGGCGCGCGCTGGCCCCCAAGGTCGACGGCCCGCGCCACGTGCTGTTCGCGCTGTGCGATCACTACGAGCCGCTGTGGGCCGGCGCCGACGCGGTGACCGGCGCGGCGCGGGTGCGGGCCTGGCGCGACGGCTACCCGGCGCTCGGCGAGTTCCGCGACGCCGACGGCCACCCGCCGCGCCACTCGTACTTCTTCCCCGGCGAGGAGTACCGCCCGGAGTTCCTCGACGATCTCGCCGTGCTGACCAAGGCCGGGCTGGGCGAGGTCGAGGTGCACCTGCACCACGACGGCGACACCGAGGCGACGCTGACCGCGAAGCTCGAGGACACGCTGACCAAGTTCGCGGCCCACGGCCACCTGTCGCGGCGCGGCGCCGGCTACGCGTGGGCGTTCATCCACGGCAACTGGAGCCTGGCCAACGGCCGCCCCGATCGCCGGTGGTGCGGCGTCGACGCCGAGCTGCCGCTGTTGTGGAAGCTGGGCTGCTACGCCGACTACACGTTCCCGTCGGCGCCCGACCCGTGCCAGTCGGACATGGTCAACCTGCTGTACTGGCCGACCGGCGACCTGGCGCGGCGCCGCAGCTACGACGCCGGCGAGCCGGCGCGGCTGGGCGTGGCCTACGACGATCGGCTGCTGATGATCACCGGGCCGCTGGCGCTGGTGAAGAAGGGCCGGGGCCTGCGCATCGAGAACGGCGCGCTGACCGGCGACGATCCGCCGACGGCGGCGCGGGTCGACTCGTGGATCGCCCAGGGCATCCACGTCGCCGGGCGCCCCGACTGGGTGTTCGTCAAGGTCCACACCCACGGCGCGCTCGAGAAGGCCGCGGCCTCGCTGCTCGGCGCCGACGGCCGCGCGATGCACGCGCACCTGACCGAGCGCTACAACGACGGCGCGCGGTGGAAGCTGCACTACGTGACCGCGCGCGAGATGTACAACATCGCGCGGGCGGCGATGGACGGGAAGGCCGGCGACCCCGGCCCGTGGCGCGACTACCTGGTGCCGCCGCCGCCGATCGCGGGGTAGGCCTGCGCCCTCAGGCGGACCGTCGCAGGCGTCGCAGGCGGTCGCAGGTGTGACGCGACGTCTCGCCGACGCCGTCGTCAGCGCCGGTCAGGAATGGGTGGGGGCGTGGGCGTGGTACCAACCGCCCGTGAAGCTTCGCATCCTGGTGTCTGTCCTCGTCGCTGCCGCGGTCGCGTGTGGCGGCGGCGCTCGTACTCAACGCGGTGGCGGTGGTGGCGGCGGCGGCGGCGGTGGTGGCGGTGGCGGCGGCGATGGCGCGCCGGTCGATCCCGCGCTCGCGGCGCGCCGCGCCTACATGGATCCGGGCGGCATGTGGATGCCGCGGCAGATGACGCTGCCGATCCACGCCGCCAACCTGAAGGCGATGGGCGTGCCGCTGGCCGCCGCCGATCTCGCCGACCCGATGAAGGAGCCGCTGGCCGCGGTGGTGTCGCTCGGCGGCTGCACCGGCTCGTTCGTCTCGCCCGACGGCCTGATCATCACCAACCACCACTGCGTGCAGCAGGCGCTGCAGGTGAACTCGACGCCGGAGTCGAACCTGGTCGAGCAGGGCTTCCTGGCCAAGACCCGCGCCGAGGAGAGGTCGGCGGGCCCGACCCAGCACGTCTACATCACCCAGGGCAGCAAGGACATCACCGCCGAGATGACCGACGGCCTGGCCGCGATCGCCGACCCGGTGGCGCGCACCAAGGAGGTCGAGCAGCGCGAGAAGGCGCAGCTGGCCGCGTGCGAGAAGGGCCGCCCCGCGATCAAGTGCTCGGTCGAGAGCTTCTACCGCGGCGCCGAGTGGCAGCTGATCGAGCAGCTCGAGCTGCGCGACATCCGTCTGGTCCACGCGCCGGCGCGCGCGATCGGCAACTACGGCGGCGAGATCGACAACTGGGCGTGGCCGCGCCACACCGGCGACTACTCGTTCTACCGCGCCTACGTCGGCAAGGACGGCCAGCCGGCGGACTTCGCCAAGGACAACGTGCCGTACCACCCGGCGCACTGGCTGAAGGTGGCGACCACGCCGCTCGCCGAGAGCGACTTCGTGATGGTGGCCGGCTACCCGGGCCAGACCAACCGCATCACCACCTACTCCGAGGTGAAGTTCGACGTCGACTTCTCGTACCCGCAGCGCATCGAGCAGATCCAGGAGTTCTACGACGTGCTCACGGCGCTGGCGGCCAAGGGCGGGATGACGGCGATCAAGGCGAACATGTTCAAGCAGTTCGTCCAGAACGCGCTGGAGAACCAGCAGAGCGTGCTGGCCGGGCTGACCCGCGGCGACGCGCTCGACGTCAAGCGCAAGCTCGACGAGCGGGTCCGGGCCTGGGCGGCCAAGCCGGGCAACGAGGACTACGCGAAGGCGATCGCCGCGCTCGAGGAGACGTTCACCGAGGCGCGCAAGTCGGCCAAGGTCGACGGCGTGTTCGGGCGGGCGGCCAGCGGCTCGACGATGCTCGGCGTCGCCAACCTGCTGGTGCGGATGGCCGAGGAGCGGCCCAAGAAGGACGCCGACCGCAAGGCCGGCTTCCAGGATCGCGACCTGCCCGACCTGCTCGATCAGCAGAAGCAGATGGCGCAGCAGTTCGATCCCGACATCGACCGCGCGCTGATGAAGCTGTCGCTCAAGCGCGCGCTGGCGCTCCCCGAGGCCGACCGGCCGTGGCTGGTGACGATGCTGGCGCCGGCCAAGGGCCAGGCCCTCGACGAGGCGCTGATCGATCAGCGGATCGGCGAGTGGTACAAGGCGACGACGCTGACCGACGAGAAGGTCCGCATCAAGCTCCTGACCAAGGGCACCAGCAAGGAGCTGGCGAAGTCGAAGGACCCGTTCATCAAGGTGGCGGTCGCGATGCGGCCGGCGCTCAAGGCGTTCGAAGCGCAGCAAGAGGCGCGGGCCGGGGTCCGGCTGTTGCTGGCGCCGAAGTACGCGATCGCGATGCGCGAGGCGCTCGACGGCGCGCTGGCGCCCGACGCCAACTCGACGCTGCGCGTGACCTACGGGACGGTGAAGCGCCGCGGCGACGGCCTGCCGTTCACGCTGGCGTCGGAGATCCCGGCCAAGGACAAGGGCGAGGAGCCGTTCGACGCGCCGCCGGCGCTGCTGGCGGCGATCAAGGCCAAGACCTGGGGCCCCTACGCCGACCCGACGCTGGGCGAGGTGCCGGTCGACTTCCTGTCGGACGTCGACACCACCGGCGGCAACTCGGGCTCGCCGACGCTCAACGGCAAGGGCGAGCTGATCGGGCTCTTGTTCGACGGCACCACCGAGAGCGTGTCGTCGGACGTGGTGTTCGACCCCAAGATCACCCGCTCGATCCACGCCGACATCCGCTACGCGCTGTGGGTGATGGACGCGATCGACGGCGCCGACCACCTGCTGACCGAGATGGGCGTCACGCCGAGCCTGTGATCGGTGTTCCAGGGGGCTCGTCGCCGAGCGCCCCCTCGATCCCGGCGAAGCCGGGATCGAGCCTCCCCCCGCGACGCGAGACGGGCCGCGGGCCGAAAGACTCACAAACCCTGGTGGTTAGGCGGTCGACGCAACCGGGTGGCGCGCGGCGGTGTCGGATCCTGCAATAGCCGGGGGCGCCAGCGCGTTCCCGGCTCGGAGGTCCGCATGCGTGCATCGCTCCTGGCCCTGGTTTCGTTGATCTCGTTGTCCGCGCTCACCGGGGCGGCCGCGGCCGATGATCAGTTTCACCCGGTCCCGGGCGCACCCGGCCTCGAGCTGCGGGTCGTGGCCTACGGGCGCGGCGTCCACGGCGAGATGACGGTCGAGCTGCACAACCGCGGCGGCGCCGAGGCCACCTTCGTGGCCAGCGGCCTGTACTTCCTGCCCGACGATCCGAGCGGCGACCCGCCGCAGCGGCTGGCGATGGTGGGCGGCATCCGCGCCGGCAGCGAGGACGCGCCGGTCGACGGCGTCGCGGTCGCGGCCGGCCGCACCCGCAAGGTGCGCTTCGACGTGTTCTGCATCGACGAGCACCGCCACGCGCCGCCGCTGGATCAGGCGTTCACGCTGGCGGCGCAGCGGCTGCCGCCGCGCGTGACCCGGGAGATCGTCGCGCAGACCAAGCACGTGTTCAGCGGCGTCGCGCTGCGCCCGACCGCCGAGCAGGAGTCGATGGTGCAGTCGCTGGTGTGGGAGGCGCGGCGGCAGGCGCGCGCGCGGCTGCTCGGCGAGCGCCGGTAGCTACGCGCGCGGGCCGTGGATGGCGACGACGCTCTTGCCGCCGCCGACCGGCCGCACCTCGACGGTGGCGCCGACGCGCTCGTCGAGGCCGGGGACATGGGAGACGATGCCGACCTGGCGGCCGCTGGCGCGGAGCGTGTCGAGCGCGGCCAGCGCGGTGTCGAGCGTGACCGGATCGAGGGTGCCGAAGCCCTCGTCGACCAAGAGCGTGCGGACGGTGGTGCCGCCGGTCGACAGCGACGATAGCCCCAGCGCCAGGGCCAGCGACGCCAGGAAGGTCTCGCCGCCCGACAGGCTGGCCAGCGAGCGGACCTCCTCGCCCATGTCGCGATCGATGACCTGCAGCTCGAGGTCCTCGCCGGGCACGCGCTCGAGCTGGTAGCGCGGCGCCAGGTCGTCGAGGTGCGCGTTGGCGGCCGCCAGCAGCGTCTCGAGAGTGAGGCTCTGGGCGAAGTCGCGCAGGCGCTTGCCGTCGGCCGAGCCGATCAGCGCGGCGAGCTGCTCCTCGGCGAGGTGCGCGGCGTCGAAGTCGGCCAGCGCGGCGGCGGCGGCGACGCGGTGCGCGCGGGCGGCGTCGTCGGCGCGCAGCTGCGCGTGCAGCGCGGCGGCGGCCTCGCGCGCGGCGGCGGCGGCGGCAGCGGCGGCGGCGAGCCGCGCGGTCCACGCCTCCGGCGCGAGGTCGAGATCGAGGTCGGGCAGCGCGGGCAGCGCGGGCAGCGTCGGGCGCGCGGCGTCGAGCGCGGCTCGCTGGCGCTCGAGCTCGTGGACGCGGGCGGCGGCGGCGACGGCGGCGTGGGTGGCGGCCGCGACGCGGTCGCGATCGCGGGCGATCGCCGCGGCGTCGATCGCCAGTGCGGCGGCGGCGACGGCGGCTGGCACGTCGAGCGCTGCCAGCGCGGCGGCCAGCGCGCGCTCGGCCTGCCCGTGCTCGGCGGCGGCGGCGGTCGCGGCGGCGGTGGCGGCGGCCGCGTGGGCGGCGGCCGCGGCGGCGGCCAGGCCGGCGGCGGTGCTGGCGGCGCGGGCGGCGGCGGCGTTGGCCTCGGTCGACGTCACCGCCGCGGCCAGCGCGGCGACCCGAACGTCGGTGGCGACGCCGTCGAGCAGCGCCGCGCGGGCGGCCACGGCGGCGGCGTGCTCGGCCTGCGCGGCGGCCGCGCGCGCGGCGGCGGCCGCGACCGCCTGATCGAGCTCGGCGCCGAGCGCGACGCCGGCCGCGTGGGTCGCGCCGTGCTCGTCGAGCGTGCGCAGCGCGGCGGCGTGGCGCGCCGCGGCCGCCTGCCAGCGCGGCAGCGCGGCGGCCAGCGTCGCGCGCAGCGTCGCCGGCGCGGCGGTGGCGGCGGCCGGGACGACCTGCTCGACGACGGCGCGCGCGGCGCCGCACTCCTGCCCGGCCAGATCGCGCGCCCGCTCGGCGGCGACCCGCGCCGCGACCAGCTCGGCGATCGCCCGGCGCGCGCGATCGCCGCGATCGCGTGCCACGCCGCACGCGTGCAGCGCGGTCAGCACCGCGGCGTGTGCGGTCGCCGCGCGCCCCGCGCGCGCCTCGGCGTCGGTGCGCGCGGCCTCGGCGGCGGCGAGGTCCTGGGTCGCGGCGGCGGTGAGCTCGACCAGCCAGCCGGCGGCCGCGTCGGACTCCGGCACCGCCGCCAGCGGCAGCTCGCCCGCGGCCTGCAGCTGCGCGCGCCAGTCGGCGGCGACCGCGGCGCGCTGGGTCGCGAGGCGCGCGGCCTCGTCGTCGCCGGCCTCGGCGCGGCCGCGCGCCACCGCGGCGGCGAGCTGCTGCGCGGCGAGGTCGTCCTCGAGCGCCGCCAGCGCGGCTGCCAGCTCGGCGACCCGCGCCTCCTGCGCCGCGACCAGCGCGTCGATCACCGCGTCGCCGCGCCACGGGTGCTCGACCGCGCCGCACAGCGGGCACGGCTCGCCGTCGACCAGCGCGCCGCGCTCGGCGTCGAGGCCGCGGGCGTGGCGCAGCCGCACCGCCGCGGCGTCGGCCTCGCTCCACGCCGCGCGCGCCACCTGCGCGCGGCCGCGCACGGCCTCGTCCTCGACGGCGAGCCGCGCGACCTGCGCGCGAGCGGCCGCGGCGGCGGCCCGCGCGGTGGCCTCGGCGGCCGCCAGCTGCCGGGCCCGATCGGCGAGCGCCGCCAGCCCCGCGACCTGCGCCGCGCGCCGCGCGCACGCCTGCGCCTGCGCCTGCGCCGGGGCCAGCGGCGCCGCCGCCAGCTCGGCCTCGGCTGCGACCTGCCGCGCCTGGGCCTGGGCCAGGGCCCGCTCGCCCGCGCCGCGCTCGTCGTCGGCCGCCGCCAGCTCGGCCTCGGCGTCGTGCAGCGCCGGCGCGATCGCGTCGAGCGTCGCCCGCGCCGCCGCCAGCTCCGCGCCGCGCTCGATCAGCGTCGCCAGCGCGGCGTCGAGGCTGGGCCAGCGATCGCCCACCGCCGCCGCCAGCGGCTCGGCGGCCATCGCCGCCGCCGCGCGATCGCGATCGCGCGCCGCGCCGGCCATCGCCGTCGTCAGCGCCCGCTGCCGCGCCGCGTGGGCCTGCTGCCGCGCCGCCGCGTCGGCCGCCACCGTCGCCGCGTCGTCGTCCCGCCGCGCCGCCGCCGCCACCGCCGCGTCCGCGGCCCGCGCCGCCGCGATCGCCGCCGCCGCCCCCGCCTCGGCCTCACGCGCCGCCCGCGCCGCCCGCTCGGCCGCCGCCGCCCCCGCCTCGCGCGCGCGCGCGATCGCCGCCGCCGCCGCCTGCGCGTCGGCCGCCGCCGCCCCCGCCCCCGCCGTGCTCTCGACCCGGCTGGCCGCCGCCGCCGCGTCGGCCCACGGCGCGCGCACCGCGGCCAGGCGATCGATCAGCGCCAGCCGCGCCGCCACCTCGGCCAGCGCCGCCAGCGTCGCGTCGGTGGCCGCCCGCGCGGTCACGGCCTCCGCGTGATCGGCGCGCCACCGCGCCGCGGCCTCGCGCCAGCGCCCCGCCGCCAGCAGCCGCTGCTCGTCGGCGGCACACGCCGCCACCGCGGCCTCGGCGTCGGCCAGCCGCGCCACCAGCGCCGCCCGCCCGTCGGCGTCGAGCACCGGCGTCAGCTCGCCGGCCGCCGCCAGGCCGCGCCGCTGGCTGGCGATCTCCTGGCCGCGGCGGTGCGCGGCCATCGACAGCGCGCCGTACAGCGACGTCCCGGTCATGCGCTCGAGCAGCGCCGACCGCTCGCCGGGCGCCGCCCGCAGGAACGCCGCGAAGTCGCCCTGGGCCAAGAGCGCCGAGCGCCGGAACTGATCGAACGTCAGCCCGAGCGCGTCCTCGATCGCCTTCTGGGTCTCCCGCCGAGTGCCGCCGAGGCGGGCGCCGTCGTCGAGCCGCACCAGCGAGGTCTCCTGGCCCTGGAACGCGCCGGTCGGCTTGCCGTGGGCGCGCCGCACCGCCCAGCGCGCGCGGTAGCGCCGGTGATCGCGGCCCTCGAAGTCGACCTCGGCCCAGCCGGCGCCGGCGCCGCGGCGCAACAGCGATCGCACGTCGGCGGCGCCCACCGCGGCCACGCCGTCGCGCCCGACCTCGAACCGGCTGCGGCCCTCGAGCCGCGGCGTGACGTTGAACAGCGCCGCGCACACCGCGTCGAGCAGCGTGCTCTTGCCGGCGCCGGTCGCGCCGGTGATCGCGAACAGCCCAGCCGACGCCAGCGGCTCGGCGGCCAGGTCGACCTCGAACTCGTCGGCCAGGCTGGCCAGGTTGGCGCCGCGGATCGCCAGCAGCCTCATGTGGCCTCTCCGCGAGGGCCAGGCGCCCGCCCCCCCCCCGCGGGGGCTGGCCCGGGGGGGCCCCCCGGGGGGGGGGGCGGGGGGGGGCGGGCGGCGGCCGGGCGGCGGGGCCTCGGGCTCGGCGCCGGGAGCCCGCGGTGCAGCGCCGCGAACGCCGCGGCGATCGCCGGCGGCAGCTCGCCGCCGTGCTCGCGCTGCCACAGCCGCGCCACCACCTCGCGCGGCTCGAGCTGCGCCAGCACCTCGGCCGGGCGCGGCGCGCCGGCGGTGCGCGCGCCGCCGGCCTCGACCGAGATCTTCACCAGCCGCGGGTGCTTGCCGGCCAGCGCGGCCTCGACGTCGGTGCGCAGCCGCGGCGCTGGCGCGTCGAGCCGCACCCGCACCTCGAGGAACGGCCGCAGCTCGGGATCGACGGCCTCGTCGAGCGGCGCCAGCTCGGCCAGCTCGGCCAGCACCTGCGGCAAGGCGGCCGCGCCCCGCCGCGGCACCCGCAGCAGCGGCACCGTGCGCGGGATCGGCAACGTCCGGATTCCGGACAGTCGATCGCCGGCCAGCTCGACCACCACGACCTGGTGGTGGTAGTCGGCCTCGGCCATCGCCAGCGGGATCGGCGAGCCGGCGTAGCGCACGTGCTCGGCGCCCACCCGCTGCGCGCGGTGCAGGTGGCCGAGCGCGACGTAGGCCACGTCGTCGGCGAACGCGGCGCCGCCGATGACCTCCTCGCCGGCGATCACGATGCCGCGCTCGGACTTCGACGGCAGGCCGCCGGCCAGGTGCAGGTGGCCCATCGCCAGCAGCGCCTGGCCCGGCCGCCGCTGCCGCCGCGCCGCGACCAGCACCTCGCGGAACACCGCCCGCACCGCGTCGCCGCGATCGCCGTCGGCGTCGAGATCCCCCGGGCGCAGGTACGGCACCGCCGCCACCAGCGCGCCGATCGCGCCGCTGGCGTCGCGCAGCGGCACCACCAGCGGCCCGGCGTCGATCGCGCCGTCGGCGTCGCGCCCGACCGTGCCGATCACGTGGACGCCGGCCGCGGCCAGGAGCGGCGCCGGCGCGGTCAGGCGCGCCGGCGAGTCGTGGTTGCCGGCGATCGCCACCACCGTCAGGTGCGGCCGGCGCCGCCGCGCCGCGGCGACGAACCCGTACCAGGCCGCCAGCGCTCGGGCCGGCGGGTTGCCGGCGTCGAACACGTCGCCGCTGATCAGCACCGCGTCGATGGCCTCGGCCGCGATCGTGTCGCACAGCCAGTCGAGGAACGCCGCGTGCTCGCGATCGCGCGGCAGATCGTGCAGCGCGTGCCCGAGGTGCCAATCCGACGTGTGCAGGACCCGCAGCACGGGCCCTGGATAGCACCTCGATCTGACCGGCGGTTTTTCCTCAGGACTGCGCCTGACAGCCGCGAAAACCTGAGCCTCAGTCCCTGCCGCACGCCTGCCGCGCGTCTGTCGCGCTGATCACGCCTCACCCACGCCGTGGTGGTGCCCGTGGCCTGTCCCTTGCTCTAATCGGGCCACCGTGCGCGCCCTCCTCCCCCTCCTCGCGGCCCTCCCCCTCGCCGCCTGCACCCTCGACTTCGGGGACGACACCGGCTGCGGCGTCGATCCGCCGCCCGATCGCCTGATCAACCCCGCCACGCTGACCTGCGAGTTCCACGCGCCAGCCGATCCCTGCGTCTGGGATCCGTCGGCGCTGTCGTGGGGCGCGTGCGCCAGCCCGTGCGTCGACCTGGCCGAGCCGGCGTGCCTGGCGACGCCAGCCTGTCGCGGCGCCTACGACCACGACTGCTTTTTTGGCATCGGCGCGTGCAGCCGCCCGACCCCGTTCCTCGGCTGCTTCCCGACCGACGTCAACCAGGACAACGTCACCGGCTGCGCCGGCCTCGACGCGTGGAGCTGCTCGCGCCACGAGGCGTGCGCCGCCACCTACCGCACCGCCGCGACCTGCGTCGACGGCCTCGATCAAGACGGCGACGGCGTCGCCGACGATCCCGACGAGTGCGGGCTGGCCTACGTCCGCTGCGTCCCCGAGCCGACGCCCCAGCCGTAGCGGCAGTCACGCCACGCGGCGGCGGCGATCCATCGCCAGCTCGGCCGGCGTGGTCGGCAGCGCGGTGCGGCACACCTGCTCGTCGAGGTGCGCCCACGCGTCGCGCACCGCGGCGCACATCCACTGCCACCCCGGGTCGGCGTCGTAGCGAAGCTCGAGCCGCAGCGCGGCGTGCATCGACGTCGCCCACTCGATGGCCTCGGTCACGCGGCGCGCGAACTCGTCGCGCGCGCCGGCGACCACCAGCCGCTGCTCGACCACCCCGCCGTCGGCGCCGACCAGCGCCAGGCGCGCGACCCGCTCGACCTCGAACACCCGAGCGTCGAGCCGCGGGACAGGTGTGTGTTCATCTTCCACCACCAGCGCGGCGCGCCGCTCGAGGGAGATGCGCATCCGGGACGCGCGATCGAGGCGACGCCACGGACACGCGAGGGGTTGGGTCATGGCGGCGGCGTGCATGGGCCCGACCCTCAGCAAGCGCCGCGCCAGCGGGGGAAGGGGCTTTGCGAGAGCCCCTTCCAGGGTAGTGTCGCGCGGTGACCGAACCCGCTCCCGCTCCCGCGCGCCTCCAGGTCCGCGGCCTGCGCGTCGAGCTGCCCGACGGCCGGGTGTTGATCGACGACCTGTCGCTGTCCCTGGCGCCGGGCGAGGTCGCGGTGCTGCTCGGCGGCTCGGGCGCCGGCAAGTCCACGTTCGCGCGGGTGTTGTTCGAGCGGGCCGAGCTCGACGCCGCCGGCTTCCACGTCGAGTCGGAGGTGGTCGAGCTCGACCGCGGCCAGCTGGGGCTGGTGCCGCAGCGCGGCGCGCTGTTCGATCACCTCGACGTCGCCGGCAACATCGCGCTGGCGCTGCGCTACGCCGACACCCCGGAGGGCGATCCCGCGACGTGGCTGTCGCGGGTCGGGCTGGGCGCCGACGTCGCGCGCCCCGGCGTCGCGGTCGGCTCGTTGTCGGGCGGCCAGGCCCAGCGGGTCGCGGTGGCCCGGGTCCTCGCGTCGGGGCGCCGGCTGCTGTTCCTCGACGAGCCGTCGGTCGGCCTCGACCCGCACCGGGTGCGCCAGCTGGCCCGGCTGATCCGCCAGCAGGTCGAGGCGCTGGGCGCCGCGGCGATCGTCGTCACCCACGACGTCGCGCTGGCCGCCGGGGTCGCCGACGCGCTGTACCTGCTGTCGCTCGAGGACCGGAAGCTGACCCGGCTGTTCCCCGACACCTGGCCGGGGCCGGTCGAGCGCGACGGCGTCGACGACGCCACCCGCGGCCGCTGGCTGCTGGCGCTCGAGGACGCCCTGGTCGATCACCTCGAGACCCACGGCGATCGGCCGCCGCCGCGCCGCCCGCCGCGCGGCCGCGCGCTCCTGCACCGCGCCGCCGAGGTGGCGCAGCCGGTGACCCGCCCGTTCGCGGTCGCGGCCTGGGCGCTGCGCCACCTGCCGGGCCAGCTGCTGCGGCGCCCGCGCGACAGCGTCACCGTGGCCAGCCGCGTCGGCGCCCAGGCGCTGGTGCGCCCGCTCCTGTTCTACGCGATCGTCTCGACGCTGATCGGCTACACCGTGCTGTACGTCATCAGCCGCATCGGCGGCGCGGGCGTGCGCCCCGACGCGCTGATCCGGCAGATCGGCGGCAGCTACGTGATCGCGCTGGCGCCGGCGCTGTCGGCGATCCTGTTCGTCGCCGCGTCGGGCAGCGCCACCAACGCCTGGCTGGGGTCGATGGCGCTGGGCCGCCAGACCCTCGCGCTCGAGGCGCTCGGCATCGATCAGAAGGCGTACCTGTGGGCGCCGGCGTGGCTGGCGCTGGGGCTGGCGTACCTGGCCATCGCCTGCCTGTTCGCGCTGGGCATGATCGTCGGCGGCTACCTGGTGTGCCGCTCGCTCGGCATGCCCGACGCGTGGGCGCTGCTCACGGCCGATCTGATCGACCCGCGGCCCGAGCGCGCGGTCTACGCGGCGCGCGCCGGCCTCTTGGTGTGGATGTACGCGTGGGGCATCGCCGCCGACGTCGTGGCCAAGGGCACCGCGAGCAAGCCCGACGCCGACGCCGTCACCCGCGGCATGACCGCGTCGGTGGTCGCGTGCACGCTGTGGGTGGTCGCGCTCGAGCTGGCCACCGTGGTGTGGGTGCTGGCGCGATGAGCGCGCGCGGCGGCGCGATCGCGGTGACCGCCGGCGTCGCGCTGGTGATCGCCCACGCCGCGCTGGTGCCGACCTGGATCGCGCGCACCGCCCGCCCGGCGCTCGCCGTCGACGGCGCGCAGCCGCTGGTGGCCGACGCCGCGCCCACCGGCGTGGTGCCGGCCGGCGTGCCGGCGACGATCACCCGCGACGGCGCCGCGCCGGGGCTGGTGGTGACGCGCTACACCGCGCGTTACCGCGGCGGCATCGAGCGCACGGTCGCGGTGCCGACGCTGGTCGGCCCGTTCCAGGACCCGGCGGCGCCGCCGTGCACCGGGCGGCTCGCGGTCGGGCAGCGCCTGCTCGACGGCGGCGACGGCACGATCGCGGCGATCGTCCGCGGCGAGCTGGCGGCCCAGCTCGGCGCGCTCGACGTCTTCGGCATCGGCAAGTTCAAGCGGGTCGACACCGTCGCGCTGCGCTGGGTCGGCGTGTTCGACGTGCCGTTCGAGAGCGGCATGTTCCCGGCCGCCGCGCTGGCCGCGCCGCGCCCCGCCGGCTACCTGCGCGCCGAGGCCCGGGTGGTGTTCGAGCGGGTCGCGATCGTGGTCGTGCTGGGCGCGATGCCGCGCACCGACCGCGGCCAGCTCGGCTTCACGATCGGGCTGCGCGCCCACGTCGACGTCGACAACCGCGCGCTGGCGTGGCTGGTCGATCGGCTCGGGATCGATCGCCTGGCCACCCGCTTCGCCCGCGGCCAGCTCGACACCGCGCTGCTCGCCGCGCTGGGCCCGCCGCCGCCGCTGCCGCTGCCCGGCGGCGGCCAGCTGGTCATCGAGGTGTGCGGCGATCGCCCGGTCGAGGTGGTCGCCGGTCGCTACGCCGCGCTGCCGCTGCGCTGGCGGCTGACCCCGGCGGTCGCGGCGGTGGCGCCGGCGCTGCCGATCCTGCCGCCGCGCCGCGGCCCGGTCGCGTTCCCGCCGCCGGCCGCCGACGCGCGGATCACCATCGACCTCGATCTCGACGGCATCAACGGCGCGCTCTACGAGCTGTGGCGGGCCGGCTTCCTCGATCGCCAGCTCGACGCGCTCGATCTCGCCGGCCGCTTCAACCGCCACCCGGTGGTCGAGACCTACCTGACGTTGCGGCTGTCGCCGCTGCGGCTGGCGCTGCCGCCGACGGTGGCGCCGGCGCCGCCCGATCGGCTGCGGCTCGACGTGGTCGCCGCGGTGGCGATCGGCGATCGCGCACAGGTCACGCCGGCCACCGCGGTCGGCCGCGCCGGGCTGGCGTTCGTCGGCGACGACCGCATCGCCACCGACGTCGAGCTGACCGGCCTCGACGTCACCTGCGCGCCGCGCCCCGATCGGCTCGAGCCGTGCTTCGGCGACGTGGTCGCGACGATCCGCGGCTCGACCACCGACACCCACGCCGCGCTCGGCGCCGCGCTGTCCGACGTGCTCACCGCGCTGTTCGTCGGCCGCCAGGTCGCCGCCGACGCCGCGCCGGCCGTGCTGACGATCGATCGCGCCCGCGCCCGCACGGTCGCCGAGGCCACCGCGGTGCGCATCGAGCTCGACGCGCACCTCGACGCGCTGCCGCCGCGGTGACCGCGCGCCGCGCGGCTCAGGCGCCGCAGCCGACGGTCGCGCCGGCCTTCAGCTCGCCGTCGGCGATCACCGCCGCGCCCGACGCCGCGCCCTCGTAGTAGGCCGCGGTCCAGATGAACGCGTGGCGGCCGTCGCCGTCGAGGTCGTAGCTCGCGTCGACGCTCCACAGCTCGAGGTCGCTGGTCCACAAGGACGTCAGGTGGTCGCGATCGCCGTCGACCGCCAGCACCAGCGCCGACCACGTGTAGCCCGAGCCGTCGTCCTCGGGCAGCGGCACGTGGGCGCTGATCAGCAGCTCCGGCGCCGGGCCGCCGGTGACGTTCAGCTCGAGCGCCTGGCGCACCCGCACCTCGGCGGCGGCGATCGGCCGGGCGCGCTCGGTGCCCGCCAGGTCGGCGGTCGCGCGCGCGGCCAGCCCCGCGGCCAGCGCCGGCGTGACGCTGGCGCCGTCGGCGGCGTGGATCACCAGCCCGACGTCGGCGCCGGCCGGGTACACGGTGATCGTCGGGTAGGCGTCGTCGGGGCCGGCGGTCTTGCGGTAGCCCACCACCGAGGCCACGTCGCCGGACGCGCCGCACTCCTCGTCGCGGCGCCCGGTGAGCGTGAACCGCCCCGGACCGACGACCAGCTCGCCGCCGGCCTCGGCCTGCGCGCGCAGCGCGGCGCAGCCGTCGGCGCCAGGCGCCCAGCAGTCGGCCTCGAAGACGGCGTCCTGGCCCCACGGGAAGTACACGATCGCCGCGGCCCGCGCCGCCGCGCCGCCGCGCGCGCCGATCGTCGCTGGCGCCGGCGCGCCGCTCCCGCACGCCGCCGCGATCAGCACCGCCAGGCACGGTCCAAGGGTTCGCTGCATGGGGTTGCAACGTACCAGCGGCGACGGGTAGTCCGCGACGACCCCGTGTTAGCTTCGCGCCCATGAAGCTCCGTCCGATGCTGGTGACCGTGGCCGGGCTCGCCGCCGCCTGTGGCGGCAAGGGCAAGCCGGCCGAGGTGAAGAAGCCCGCCGTGGTCGAGGCGCCCAAGCCGCCGCCGCCGCCGCCGCCGCCGGTGTGCGTGCCGGCCACCGAGCCGGCGCTGATCGCGAGCGCCACCTCGAACGGCACCGACGCGCAGTTCTGCGCCTCCGACGGCGGCGAGGCGTCGACCTGCTTCTCGGTCGGCCTCACCGACGGCAAGTACGCCGCCCTGGCCGAGGCCCCCTCGCCCCAGAGCGCC
Source organism: Myxococcales bacterium (assembly GCA_016707895.1). GTDB lineage: Bacteria > Myxococcota_A > Polyangia > Haliangiales > Haliangiaceae > UBA2376. The sequence continues at coordinate 984,527 of JADJGV010000001.1, forward strand.
TCGCTGGCGGCCGGCAAGGCCTACCTGCAGACCACGCCCACCGAGGTCAAGGTGTGCGTCACCGCCGACAGCGGCGACGCCAGCTGCACGACGCTCAAGCCCAAGGTCGGGCGCGGCGCCAGCGAGCCGATCCTCGCGGTCACCAACGACGCCGGCACGACCGTCGTCGCGATGCTGGGCGACGCGGCCGCCGGCAAGGGCGTCGCCGAGGTGTGGGACGTCGCCAAGAAGAAGAAGCTCGCGGCGATCAAGTACGCCAAGGGCGACTACAAGTGCGGCAGCGCCGCGATGCTGGGCGACACCGTCTACGTCAGCGCCAGCGTGTGCGCCGGCCCCGACGCCCGTGGCGCGCTGTACACCGCCAAGGGCAAGAAGCTCGCCGACGTCGGCGGCAAGGACTTCGGCACCTACGGCACCGCCGGCGTCCAGCTCGACGGCACCCAGTGGGCGTTCCTCGAGGAGGGCGCCGGCACGATCGCGATCCAGGACGTCGCCACCGGCGCGGTCACCAAGACCATCGACCTGGTCGCGCTGTGGGCCGGCGACGACAAGACCGACGGCACCCGCGCCAACGGCAACCCCGGCGAGTCGGCGCTGGTGCGCGGCGGCCCGGGCGAGCTGGTGGTGATCGCCGGCTCCCCGGCGGCCGGCTCGATCGGCGTCGTCACCACCGACGCCGGCGAGCTGAAGGTGTGGAAGGCCTGCGCGGCGACGCCCGCGGCCAAGCCCGACGCGGCGCCCGATGCCGCGCCGGCCGACGCGCCGACCGGCGAGTGAGCGACGCGCGGCGGTTGGCTACCAGCGCCCGCCGCCGCAGCCGTTGCCGCCGCCGCAGCCCGGGCCGCTGCCGCCGCCGCCCCGGTTGGGGTTGAGCAGCTGCATCATCAAGATCGGCAGCAGCTGATCGAGGCCGTTCGACGCCTGCGCCGGCGGCTTGCCGAGGTCGGCCAGCGCGCCCTTGATGTCGTTCAGCGCGTCGAGCAGCTGGTCGTCGGAGGAGGAGGACCGCGACGAGGTCGACGAGCGGCGACCGCCGGTGACGGCGTCGAGGGCGGCGGGATCGATGGCGGTGAACGCGGGCTTGGACATGACGAGCTCCGGTGGGGGACCACCCAGCCCTCAGCACCCGGCGTGCCAGCCGCGGCCCGTGTGCGATCAGCTACCTGGCGGCGGGGCCGGGCGCCCCGATCGCCGACCGCGGATCACAGTCCCGCCCCCGCGCCCTCAGGCCCGCAGCAGCTTGAACGCGTGGCTCCAGCCGCCGCCGCGCATGCCGGGGATGCACCACAGCATGCACAGCGGCTCGATCGCGCGGGCCGCGGTGGCGGTGCCCATGTCGGCGGTGTCCCAGCCGAACTGATCGAGGATCGACCGCACCACCGCCTTGGCGTCGGCGTCGTTGCCGCAGATGAACATCGTGGGCGGCCCGCCCGGCAACGACGGGTTGACCATGAACGCGTTGCCGACGCACGAGAACGCCTTGACGAAGCGCGCGCCCGGCACCTGCGCCTGCAGCCGCTCCATCAGCGACTCGTCGAGGTTGGTGAAGAACCGCAGCACGCCGTCCTGCGGCGGCGCGTCGGCGATCGGGTTGGTGGCGTCGATGACGACCTTGCCGGTGAGGTCGCCAGCCAAGGTCAGCGCCTCGCTGGCGGCGCTGCCCTTGACCGCCAGCACCACCACGTCGGCGCCGGCGGTCGCGTCGGCGAAGGTCGCCGCGCGCCCGCCCGAGCGCTGGGCCCACGCCGCGAGCTTGCCGGGGTCGCGCGAGCCGCGGGCCACGTCGTGGCCGTGCTTGATGAAGCCGTCGGCGAGGATCTCGCCGACCGTTCCCGAACCGAGGACTGCGATCTTCATGCGCCGACGCTACGCCCGGCGCCCGCCAGCGTCACCTCGCCAGGTGGTCAGGGATGTCAGTTTTTCGGCGACGCCGGCGCCGCTCCCGGCCGGCGCGCCGCCCCACCGTCGAGCCGCCCGGTCGCCGGCAGCGCGTCACCGCGGACACACCGCATCAGCTTTTCGACAGCCTGCGACCGGCGCCACGCCGACGGCGGCTCGTCGACAGATTCGCTTCACCGCCGCGGCGATCCGCGCGATCGTCGAGGTCCCCCCGAGTCCCCAGAGGCTCCCCGTGCACCTGCCCCGCCGCACCTCCCTCGCCGCCCTCGCGCTCACCCTCGCCGCCTGCGATCCCGGCGTGCTCGTCGATCCCGACGCCACCACCGACACGCCGGTGATCGTCGACACCCCGATCGACACCCGCCCGGTCGAGACCTGCCCGGTCAGCGGCACCGCGTTCAACCCGTCGCTGGTGGTCAACGATCCGACGACGCTGGCCCGCTTCGGCTTCGCCCGGGTCATGGATCAGCTGCGCGCCACCGCCAGCATCGGCGCCGGCCAGACCTCGCGCGCGCTGTACCAGCAGTGGATGCGCACCTTCGACGCCAGCCCGGCGTCGGGCGACTGCGACGACCCCGGGGTCGATCCCGAGCGCTTCGGGCTGGCGTGCCCGCGCCAGCCCGAGGCCAAGCTCGCCACCGTCGATCCGTTCCTGCCCGGCGGCGGCGCCGTCGAGTTCGTGCCGCTCGGGCTGTTCAACCGCTTCGACCTGGCGCCCGCCGACGGCAGCAACTGCGGCGAGTACCGGATCGTCTTCGGCATGCAATCGCGCACGCCGGCGATCGCCGGCCGCGCGCTGATCATCTTCGAGGGCGCGCTGCCCAACCCGACGCCGGCCGCCGGCATCGACGCGTGCCTGCCGGTCGCGCGGTTCTGGCAGGCGCTGTCGACCGATCCGTCGCCGATCTCGCGCGCCGACAAGCTCGAGCGGTTCTACTTCGATGGCACCGCGGTGCCGGGCTTCCCGCCGGTGGTGGCCGCCCACAGCTACGGCCTGGCGCTGGGCGCCACCGCGGCCCACGGCGCCGGCCAGGTGCGCACCAACTTCTTCATCGACTCGATCGAGTGGCAGCTGCGCGAGTTCAAGCTGCGCCGCACCTGCACCAACTCGAGCGACCCGACGACCTGTCGGCTGGCGTTCGCGCACGTGACGGTCAAGGCCAACCCCGCCGAGGAGCTGTTCACCGGCGGCCACCCCAAGAGCGCGTCGTTCCGCTCGCAGTTCGTCGCGCAGGTGTCGCGGCTGACCGGCGCCTCGGTCAACGCGCTGTCGATCGCGCCCGGCGATCAGTTCAACGAGTACGAGAGCGTGGCGTCGCGGGCCGACGTCAACTACACGATGTTCGCGTTCGAGCCGCTGCCTTCCGAGGTCCAGACCAAGCTGCGGCAGCTCGGCTCGAGCTTGACCGCGACCGACATCCTCAACCGCGCCACCACCCAGACCTGCGCCGGCTGCCACCAGCAGTCGAGCAACGTCGCGCTGGGCGGCGGCCTGGTGTGGCCGGCCAGCCTCGAGTTCACCCACATCGACGAGAACCACCGGCTGTCGCCGGCGCTGACCACCGCGTTCCTGCCGCGCCGCCGGATCATCCTCGAGGCGTTCATCAACGCCCGCTGCGCGCCCGCCACCGGCCGCGCCGCCGGCGAGCTCGACCTGGGCCCGGCGGCGATCGCGGCCGCCATCGCCGACGGCCGCACCGTCGGCGGCAGCCCGGTCGGCGCGCCGAACTGACGCGCGTCCCCAGCCGCGCGACGCGGCTGATCGCAGTCTTGGTGCGACTTGGGCCCACCGCCGGCATCGATCCGTCGTGATGCGACGACTCCTCTTGCTGCAAGCGCTCGCCTACGCCGCGGCCACCGGCTGCGCGTTCGGCGACGATCCTCCCCACCTCGGCCTCGACGACGTCGACGCCGCCACCGCCGCCGACGCCGCCGGCAACCCCGACGCGCGTCCGCCGGTCGACGCCGGCCCCGACGCGCCGCCGCTGGCGTGCACGCTGGTGCCGCAGAGCGGCTGCGCCGGCCGCGCCTGTGACCTCCGCAACGACGGCACGACGACGTGCCGCGACGTCACCAGCGGCGGCGTGGAGGACGACGCCTGCACCGCGGTGGCGCAGTGCGCCGCCGGCTACAGCTGCCTCAACACCGCGAGCCAGGGGTCGTGCCTCGAGTTCTGCCGCGACGACGGCGACTGCGCGCCGGCCTCCGGCAGCCGTTGCGCGATCCGCCTCAGCGACGGCGCCGGCAACCCGGTCCCGGGCGGCGTCTTCTGCAGCCAGGCCTGCGCGCCGCGCTCCGGCGCCGGATGCCCGGCCACCTGGAACTGCGCCCCGATCGACGACGCCGCGGGCGACTTCACGCGGTGCGTGCCGGCGGGCGCCGGGGGCGTCGGCGCGACCTGCGCGAGCGTGCGCGACTGCCGGATCGGGCACCTGTGCGTCGAGCGCGGCGCGACCACCACCTGCGAGCGCTCCTGCCGCGTCGGCGTCGCCGGCGACTGCACCGGCGGCGCGACCTGCCAGGGATTCACCAACACGTCGACGATCATCGGCGGCGTCGAGTGGGGAGCCTGCCAATGAAGCCCGTCACGATCGTCACGTCCCTCATGCTGCTCGCCGGGTCGGCCGCCGCCGGCCCGGTCGAGGTCGGCGTCGTCACCGGCGGCCACGGCTTCGCCGACGACGTCGAGCTGGGCGTCGAGGACTGGATGCCCGAGCCGGGCCCGGAGTCGTCGGCGCTGCTGGGCGTGCGGGTCGGCGTGCCGCTGGCGCGGCGGTTCGCGGTCGAGGGCGAGCTGGTCGTCGTGCCCACCGCCGACGACGTGCTCGGCGACGCCGCCACGGTGTTCGCCGCGCGGCTGCAGGGCGTCGCGTACCTGACCCGCGGTCGGGTGCGGCCGTTCGTGGTCGCCGGCGCCGGCGTGATCGGCGTCCGCGGCGGCGCGCCGCAGCTCGACGACGACGTCGACCGCGCGCTGCACTGGGGCGGCGGCGTCCGGCTCGGCCTGACCCGCACGCTGGCGGCGCGGCTCGACCTGCGCCACGTGATCGTCCCTGGCCGCACCGCCGGCGGCGCCACCAGCGACGGCGAGCTCCAGCTAGGTTTGACGTGGACGTTCGGCGCCGCGACGCCGAAGCGGCTCGTGGTCGCCGCGCCACCGCCGCCAGCGCCGATCGTCGCGCGGGATCGCGACGGGGATCAGCTGCTCGACGCCGACGATCGCTGCCCGGTCGACGCCGAGGACCGCGACGACTTCGAGGACGCCGACGGTTGTCCGGATCCCGACAACGACGGCGACCAGCTCGCCGACACCGTCGATCACTGCCCGCTGGTCGCCGAATCGATGAACGGCTGGAACGACGACGACGGCTGCCCCGACGAGATCCTCGCCGAGCTGGCCGGCATCGAGTTCGAGCGCGGCTCGGCGCGCATCACCAGCGCGTCGCGGCCCATCCTCGATCGCACGATCGACATCCTCACCCGCGCGCCGGCGCTGCACGTCGAGATCAGCGGCCACACCTCGAGCGACGGCGACCGCGACGACAACCTCGCGCTGTCGCGGGCCCGCGCCGAGGCCGTCGCCGCCTACCTGGTCGCTCACGGCGTCGCCGCCGATCGCCTCACCGCGATCGGCTACGGCCCCGACCGCCCGGTCGCCGACGACCGCGACCACGACGGCCGCCGCCGCAACCGCCGCATCGAGTTCCGCATCGTCCCGCCGTGATCCCGGCGGTCCCGCGGAACTCGACCAGCCTGGGCGGCGCGCGGTCAGCCGTTGTGCTTGGACCGCGCGTCGTACGCGAGCGAGCAGTAGGCGGCGTCACGGTTGCCGAGGCTGGTCGCGGCGCTGGTGGCCTCGAAGCGGACCCCGCCCGCGCGACCGCCGCGCCGCTTCAGCGCGGCGTCGAGCTGCTTGACCCGCGGGTCGCGAGGCGACACCGCCGTGCGCCCGAGCCGCACCTGCCGCAGGTTCGGCAACGCCGCGAGCAGATCGAGGTCGGCGAACCCGGTGTCGAACAGGTTCAGGTAGCGGAGCTGGGTCAGGCCGGCCAGCGGCCCGAAGTCGCGGACGCGCTTGAGCCCGGTGAGATCCAGCTCGAGCAGGCGCGTGAGCCCGGCGAGCCCAGCGAGCTGGTCGACCCGGGTGTCGCCGATCCACAGGAGCCGCAGATCGCGGAGCGCGGCGCCGAGCCCCTCGACCGACGCCAGCGCCGAGCGCTCGGCGTACAGCGTCTGCAGACGGCGGCAGGCCAGGATCGGCGCCAACGACGTGAACCGCGCGCCGCGCGCCTTGAGGGCGAGCAGGCCGCGCGCCGACGCCAGCGGCGCGAGGCTCTGGATCGGCGTGAGGTTGACGTCCACCAGCAACAGCGACGGCTGCGACAGCCCCTCGAGGCTGGTCAGGCGCTTGGCCGTCGGGCCGACGAACACCTCGAGCTTCCGCAGCGCCGCCAGCGGCTGGAGCGACCGCGCGAGGTGCTGCTTGGCCTTCACGTACGTGAGCCCCGGGCACGCCTCGATCCCGGCGAAGCTGGCGAGGTTGGTCTGCCGGTCGCCGAGCGTCAGCCGCTCGAGCTTCGGGAAGCCACGCAAGAACTCGAGGTCCCGGGTCGCGGCGCCGGCGATCGTCAACGCGGCCAGCCGCGACGTCCGCGGCACGCGATCGAGCACCGTCGGCGTCTTGATCCGCACGAACTCGACCGTGGCGCTGGCCTCGAGCACGTCGGCCAGCCCCGGTGCGCGCTGGACCTTGTCGCGGAGCCACAGGTGCTTGACCTTGGTGCGGGCCAGCCCGTGCAGCGCCGGCGTGGTCGCGCGGTCGATCTCGAACGTGTCGCCTTGCACGAACGGCCGCACCAGCTGCACGCGCTCGGCGTCGCTGAGCGCTGGCGGCGGCGCGCTCACGCGCGGCGGCGCGGATCGGGCGTTGGTCGCCGGGCGCGGCTTGGCGCCACCGCCCCGTCCACCGGCGCGGATCTCCGCGGCCGACCGCGGCTTGGCTGGGCGCGCACGCGTCGCTCGAGTGGGGTTCCTCATCTCGGCAAGCCTCGGACGCGACCCGCGCTGGGGTCAAGGTCTGTGCCGCGTGTTCCGGCGCGACGACCACCGCGCGCCGCAGCCCGTCACCGCGGCTGCACGCGCGCGGTCTCGCCGGCGACGATCTCGACGGTCGCGCGGTGGACGACGGCGCGGTCGAGCGGGCTCTGCAGCTCGACCTGGTGGCGACCGACCGGCAGCTTGCGCTTGAGGATCGGCGTCTCGCCCCAGACGACGCCGTCGACCACCACCAGCGCGGCCGGCGACCACTCGCCGACAGCCAGGAACCCGGTGGCGGTGACCGCGGGCGGCGCGGCGTCGACCGGCGCGGTGGCCATCGGCGCGGCGTCGGGGGGCGCCACCGGTCGCCCGGCGTCGATCGGCCGCGGGCCGGCGTCGCGGCGGCGGCCACCGCCGTCGAGAGAGGGCTCACGGGCGTCGACCACCGCCCGCAGCACCGCCAGCGCGTCGGGCGGCGCCGCGTCGGCGACCGCCACCACCGCCGCGTCGGGATCCACCACCGCGCCCCCGTCGACGCCGCCGGCGACCGCGCCGCCGCGGGTCGCGATCCACAGCCCGCCGGCGCCGAGCCCGGCCGCGACGAACAGCAGCGCCGCGACCGCGCCGCGCCGTGACCGCGTGGCCACCGGCGTTGGCGCCGCATCGTCGAGCTCGGTCACCGCGTCCATCCGCGTCGACGGCCCAGCCGGTGCGGTGCGCGCGCCCGTGGCCGGCGCGGCCGGCAGCTCCGTGGCCAGCGCGGTCGCGCCCCGGGTGTCGAACCCCGCCGCGCTGGCGGGCCGCGCGATCGGCTCCGCCGCCGCCGCGTCGACCGCGGTCGCGACCCCGCTGGGGCGCCCGACCGCGGCCCCATCGCCGCGGCCATCGGCCAGCACCCGCGAGAGCCAGCGGTGGTGGTGCTCGCGCTCGCCGGCCAGCGCGCGCTCGGCCCACGCCTCGAGGCTGACGTTGGTGGCAGCGCCGGCGATGCGCTCCAGCACCTCGGCCATCGCCGCGGCCGTGGCCAGCCGCGCGTCGGGATCGCGCGCCAGCGCCGCCAGCACGACGTCGTCGAAGCCGTCGGGCAGCGGCCCTGCGATCGTCGACGGCGGCGCGATCGGCTGCTCCTCGACCGCCTTGGCCACGGCGTAGATCGAGTCGCCGGTGAACAGGTGGCGCCCGGTCGCCAGCTCCCACAGCACCACCGCCATCGAGAACACGTCCGAGCGGCGATCGATCGGCTGGTTCTTGATCTGCTCGGGCGACATGTACGGCGGCTTGCCCTTGAGCGTGCCGAACTCGGTGACCGGCGCCTGCCGCCCGCGCACCAGCGCGATGCCGAAGTCGAGCACCTTGACCCGCGCGTCGTAGCCGAGCATCAGGTTGTCGGGGCTGATGTCGCGGTGGACCACGCCGAGCAGCTGGCCGCTGACCAGATCGCGCAGCTCGTGGGCGGCGTGCAGCCCGCGGCACGCCGCGGCCATCACCTGGCACAGCACCGCCGGCGGCGGCCGCCGCTCGCCCAGCGTGCGGAAGCTCATGCCCGGCACGTACTCCATCACCATGTACGCGGTGCCGCCCAGCTCGCCGAAGTCGATGATCTGCGCGATGCCGGGGTGGGTCAGCCGCGCCAAGAGGCGCGCCTCGTCGAGGAACATCGCCCGCGCCAGCTCGGTCGCGGCCAGCTCGGCGCGCACGGTCTTGATCGCGCACACCTGCTCGAACCCGGCCACGCCGCGGCGCCGCGCCAGGAGCACGTCACCCATGCCGCCCGACTTCAGCGCGTGCAGGATCTCGTAGTCGCCGAGGCGCGTCCCGATCATGCGACCTCGGTCACGCCCTCACTCGTCGTCGCCGGCCTGCGGCCGCTCGAGCAAGCCGTGCTTGTACAGGAGCTCGCGGAAGTGCCGACGGTTGATCCCGGCGTGCTCGGCGGCGTGGGTGATGTTGCCGCCGTGCGCCGCGTGGACCGCGGTCAGGTAGCGCTTCTCGAAGACGTCGTTCCACCGCTCCTTGGCGTCCTTGAACGGCAGCGCGGTGTCGATCTGCTCGCCGCCACCCCCGGCGCCGCCCGGCGCCGCCACCGCCTCGACCCACAGCCGCAGCTGGCGGAACGGCACCGCGCCGCCCGACAGCGCCCACGCCCGCTCGAGCGCGTTGCGCAGCTCGCGGACGTTGCCCGGCCAGGCGTGGCGGCGCAGCCGCTCGAGGTTGTCGCCGTCGATCGGCCCCGGCTCGGCGCGCTTGCTGGCGTAGAACGCGCCCACCAGCAGCGGCAGGTCGTCGGGCCGCTCGCGCAGCGGCGGCAGCGCGACGTGCACCACCGCCAGCCGGTAGAACAGATCGAACCGGAACTCCTTGGCGTCGACCATGCGCGCCAGATCGCGGTGGGTCGCCGCGACCACGCGGGTGTCCACCGCGACCGGCTTGTCGGCGCCGACCGGTTGCACGGTCTGCGCCTCGAGCGCGCGCAGCAGCTTGGCCTGCACCGTCAGCGGCAGCTCGCCCAGCTCGTCGAGGAACAGCGTCCCGCCCGAGGCCTCGACGAACGCGCCCTTGCGGTCGCGCTCGGCGCCAGTGAACGCGCCGCGGACGTGGCCGAACAGGTGCGAGTCGATCAGGTGCTCGGCGATCGCCGAGCAGTCGACCACCACGAACGGCCCCCGCGCGCGCGCCGAGTGGTCGTGCACCGCGCGCGCCACCAGCTCCTTGCCGGTGCCGCTCTCGCCCTCGACCAGCACGGTGGCGTCGGACGGCGCCGCCAGCTCGAGCACCGCGAACAGCTCGCGCATCGCCATGCTCTGCCCGACCATCGCGCCGAACCGGGTCTTGCTCGAGGGCGGCAGCACCAGCGCGTCGGCCGCGACGATCCGCACCGCCGCGCCGCCGATCTCGATCGTCGAGCCGCCCGGCACCACCAGCTCGGTGATGCGCGAGCCCTGCCACCAGGTGCCGTTGGTCGAGCCCAGGTCCTTGACCCGCACGCCGCCGCCGACCGCGGTCAGCTCGGCGTGGCGGCGCGACACCTTGGGCTGATCGATGACGAGGTCGCACGACGCGTGGGCGCCGAGCACGACGGTGCGGGCGCCCAGCGCGACCTGGCCGCCGGACGCCAGGCGGGCGATCCAGCTGCGCGGCGCGGTGCGCCCCCGCGTCGCGGTGGTCGCCACGCCGGTGGTCAGCATGGTGGTGCGGTCGATCACGAGCGCGAGGATAACGCATCCGCGTCGCGCGCGTCGGCGCGGGGCACGGCGATGACCGATGGTAGGATCGCGGCATGCGTCGCGCGCTGGCCGTCCTCGCCCCCCTCGTCGCCGCGGGGTGTAGCGATCCGACGATCGCGATCGCGATCGACTGGTCGGCGCACCTGGGCCTGCGCGACCAGGTGACCGAGGTGCGGGTGACCGTCAACACCCTCACGAACCAGGCCTGCGCCACGCTGCGCGACGGCGACGTCGACGACGCGGAGCTGGCGCTGGGGCTGCAGACCGCCGTGACCTTCCCCAACGGCGCGAGCACCCACGCGCTCGACGGTGTGCCGCGCCTCGGCCCCAAGCTGTTCGTGCTCGAGGGCTACGACGCGGAGCACCGGCGGATCGCCGCGGGCTGCCGCGATCATGGCGACATCGACGCCGACGTCGAGCTGGCGATCGTCGCCGAGCCGGTGATCGTGACGCGGGTGGTGCTCACCCCCGACCAGTCGCCGAGCCTGACGCTGCCGCGCACCACCAGCGGAGGCCCCGGCGACCGCCTCACGTTCTACGCCCGCGAGCTCGCCGCGGGCCACGCCGCGCTAGACCCGCTGGCGGCGCGGTTCTCGCTTCGGACCATCGAGCACCCGGCCGACCTCCCGTTCGGCGAGACGACGCGGGTCGACGAGATCACCGGCGAGTTCAGAGGCGACCTCCCCCAGACCATGCCCGCCGACGCCAGCGCCGCGGTCGGCCCGGTCGAGCTGGTGCTCCGCGTGCCCTGGCCCGATCGGGTCCAGCGGGTCGCCGCGTTCGTGCCAGCCGCCGTGCTGGCAGCGCCGCGGACCATCGCCGCCACCGAGGCCAATGCCGTGCGCCCCGACTGGGCGTTCGTCACCTCCGGCCCGCCCGACGACGTGGTGGCGGCCAGCCTGGTCGAGGTCGCCGGCCAGCCGCGGCGCATCGCGGTCATCACCGAGGAGGACAGGACCCTGAAGCTGCGCGGCGCGATCACGTCGGCGGTGACCGGCGAAGCGCGCGCGCTGGCCGGCTTCCGCCGTCCCGCCGGGTCGGCGATCGTCACCTTGACGCGCGACGGTTGGTACCGGGTCGATCCGGCCACGCCAGCGCTGGTGCCGATCGCGGCCGGGCCAGGCGCGACCGCCGACGAGCTCGTCGCGATGCCCAGCTGCGGCAACCCGCTCGTCGACGCCGGGCTGCTCGTCCGCACGGCCGCGGCCTGGCAGGGGTTCACCGCGCCCGGCCCAGCGCCGGCCGCCGACGACGAACCGGTCGGCGCCCTCGCGCAGCGCCTCACCGCCTTCTGGGGTGAACACCCCGGCGCCGCCCTCGAGGACGTGCTGTGCGTGACGGTCGATCAGGCCGCGCTGGCGATCGCCGTGCTGGCCGTCGCCGACGACACCGGCTTCGTCGCGCGCTACGCGGTGTCGAACATCGGGGCGCCGACCGTGTTGCCGTTCGTCGGCAGCGTCACCGTCGCGGTCCCGGGGCCCAACGCGATCGATCTCGTCGGTCCGATCCCCACCGACACCGGCGTGCGCGCGGTGTCGTACCGGGCGAAGCGCGATGGCGACGCCGCGTTGCTGATCCCCGACCAGGTCGTCGACTACCCGCTGCCCGCGGTGCCGAGCCGGATGATCGTCGCCCACGCCAACACCGACGCCTACCCCGACGTGCTCGCGCTGGTGCCGTTCCAGGGCGGCGTGACGCTGTCCGTGACCCTCGGCGCGGCGCGGCCGGGCGACGAACTCACCGCGCTGGTGCGCACCGGGCTGACCGGCCAGTCGCCGCGCTTCGTCCGGCTGCCGCTGCTCGAGAACGACGACCTGCAGCTGGTCATCGCCGGCGACGCGGGGCTGGTCGCGTTCGACATGCTGACCCCAGCCCATGCGATGGCGCCGTGAAGGCGCGCGCGTTGCTCCTATTAATGGTGGCCTGCGGCGGCGGCAGCAAGCCGCCGACCACGGCGCCCCCGGCCCAGCCGGCGCCCGAACCTACCCCGACGGTGGATGAGGCTGGGGCCGCGGAGGTCGCCGACGCCTTCGTGGAGGTGCTGGCGACGATGGTGCAGATCTCCCAGGGTGACGATTGTAAGGCCATGGGTACATCCCTGGGCCAGCTGTTCGATCGGAGCCAGCCGCTGTTCGACCAGGCCCTGACGCTGGCTCACGACCCGGCGTCGTCCAAGCTGCTGGTCGCGGCCATGAATGCGCGCTCCGCCGAGGTAGATCCGCTGGTCGAGGCGATGGGGCCCGGGCTGGTGCGCTGCAAGGACGAGCCATCGGTGGTCGACGCCATGGAGCGCATGCCGACGCTCAACTTGTAATCGCGGCTGTAAGCGCGCGATGACATTGTTGTTCTTGCCGGCGTCGTGCGGCTATGGGATAGACCGCGCACGAACGCGCCTCGCGCGCGAAAGGACCAAACCGAACATGAAGCGCCTGACTGTCATTGCCCTCCTCGCGTCCGCCATCGCCTTCACCGGCTGCAAGAAGAAGGACGAGGGCAACAAGCCCGCGACCACCGAGAACAAGCCGGCCGCGGGCACCGCCGCGGGCACCGCTGCTCCCGCCGCGGGCACCGCCGCTCCGGCCGCGGGCACCGCCGCTCCGGCCGCGGGCACTGCCGCTCCGGCCGACCCGGCCGCGGGCACCGCCGCGCCGGCTGGCGACACCGCCGCCCCCGCTGGTGGCGCTGCGATGCCGTCGGACGCCGAGTTCGAGGCGATGATGAACAAGGCCATCGGCCTGTTCGACGGCATGGCGAAGGCCGTCGACGCCGCGGGCGACGACTGCGGCAAGCTCGCCGACGGCATGAGCAAGGTCCTCGACGACAGCAAGGACTTCATCGAGTCGGCCAAGAAGTGGAAGGACAACGCCGAGATGGACAAGAAGGCGGAGGAGTGGATGAAGGGGAAGATGGAGTCGATGATGCCGTCGATGATGAAGATCGGCGCCGCGACCCAGAAGTGCGGCTCGGACGCCAAGTTCGCCGAGGTCATGAAGCGGATGGACGACCTGAAGTAGGTCCTCCCAGCCGACGCGCGCTCGTCGCGCCGACGCTCTCCACGAGCCGATCGCACCCGCGGTCGGCTCGTCGGCGTTTCGGGTCCGCGCGTGGACGGCCGCGAGCGTGTCAGTCCGTGGCAGCGCGCCTGTCCGCGTGCGATGCTCGGCGGCCTATGAAGCAGCTCGTCGCGGTTGGGTTGATGTGCGTGATCGCGTGCGGTGGATCGTCCTCCAAGCCGGCCCAGCAGCCGACCCTGGCCAACACGCCGGAGCCGGCGCCCAAGGCGGCGCCCGAGCCCGCGCCTGAGCCCCCCTTCGACGCCAGCACCGTCTCCGACGCCGAGTTCGACGCGACCATGAACCAGGCCATCGCCATGTTCGAGGCCATGGCCGCCGCCACCGACGCCGCCGCTGGCGACTGCGGCAAGCTCGCCGATGGCATGGCCACGGTGATGGACGACAGCAAGGACTTCATCGAGTCGGCCAAGAAGTGGAAGGACAATGCCGAGATGGACAAGCGGGCAGAGGAGTGGATGAAGGGGAAGATGGAAGCGCTGATGCCGAACATGATGAAGATCGGCACCGCCGGTCAGAAGTGCGCCTCGGACGCGAAGTTCATCGAGGTGATGAAGCGCATGGAGGAGCTGAACTAGCCGCGCGAGCGTGCCAGTCCGTGCCGCGGGCCCGCCAGCGTGCGATGCTCGGCGGCCTATGAAGCAGCTCGTCGCGGCCGGGTTGATGTGTCTGATCGCGTGCGGTGGCTCGTCGAAGGCGCCGGCGTCGCAACCGACGCTGGCCAACAAGCCCGCCGAGGAGGCGCCCACGCCACCGACGGAGCCCGAGCCCACGTCGCCGGCCGCCGACGCCGGCGCGCCGACCGACGCCGAGGTCGAGGCGATGATGGGCCAGGCGATGGCGATGTTCGCGGCGATGGGCGACGCGGTCGATGCCGCCGGCAGCGACTGCGGCAAGCTGGCCGCCAGCCTCGACGCCACGCTCGACGCCCACGGCGAGTTCCTGGCGTCCGCCAAGCGGTGGAAGGGCAACGCCGCCATGGACCAGAAGGCCGAGGCGTGGATGCAGGCGCACATGGACGACGTGATGCCGCACGTGATGAAGGTCGCCACCGCCGGGCAGACCTGCACCGGGCAGCCCGCCTTCGACGCGGTGATGAAGCGCTTCGCCGAGCTCTAGGCGCGATCCGCCCGCGCCGGCGGTGGCGAGCGCCCACGGCCCGTGCCATCGTCCGGGCATGCGTTTGTACGTCGCGTCCCTGATCGCCGTCGCCGCCCTCGGTTGCAGCAAGCCCAAGCCGGCCGCGACCACGCCGCCGCCGGCGCCCGCCGAGCCGGCGGTCACCGACGCCGGCACCGATCCGGCCACGCCCCCGCCGGCGGCGACGCCGAGCGACGCCGAGCTCGAGGCCATGTTCGAGCAGACCCTGGTGTTCATCGAGGACCTCGGCACCGCCGTCGACGCCAACCAAGCCAACTGCGGCGCGATGGCCACCGCGATCACCGCGGCGATCGACAAGCACCAGCCGCTCCTGGCCAAGGCCAAGCTGCTCGAGGGCAACCAGGAGGTCGACGCCAAGGCCGACGCGTACATGGACGCGCGCAAGGACCGGGTCGGGGCCGCGATGGCCAAGGTGCAGCCGGGCATGGAGAAGTGCAGCGGCGATCCCGCGGTGCAGGCCGCGATGGCCAAGTTCGATAACATGTGACCCAAGCCGGCTCGCCGCCGGGTCGTCCAACCGCCGCGCGACACCTCGCGCGGGTCTCGTGACAGGAGTTCGTGATGACATCGGTGCGCCGTTCGTTCGTCGTGGTGATCGTCGCGGCCCTGGCCAGCGGCGCGGTGGCGTGCAAGGGCGGCGGTGGTGGCGGCGGCGGTGGCGGCAAGGCCAACGGCAGCGCCGCGCCGGTCGTCGGCCAGGAGCGCGGCGACTGCCGCCCCGATCGCTCGTGCGATCCCGGCCTGACCTGCCTGTCGAACCTGTGCGTGCGGCCGCCGCCCGCCGACTGCGCCAAGGTCGCCGACGCGCTGGGCCCGATCTTCCTCGACAACTACACGCCGCGCGAGGAGCGCGACCGCTTCGCCGCCGACGTGCGCCGCGAGTGCGAGAGCGCCAGCTTCACCCGCGAAGACGGTGAGTGCCTGAGCCGGGCCAAGACCCGGCAGGACATCAACGCGTGCCCGCACCCGATCGGGCTCGGCGACTGCAAGAAGATCACCAAGGCCGCCGACGAGCTGCGCCTCAAGAGCGGCGTCGACGCGTACCTGGTGACGCCGGCCGATCGGCTGATCGAGCGCTGCAAGAGCGAGGTGCCCACGCGCGCGTTCGAGCAATGCGTGCTCGCCGCCACGTCGATGGACGCCCTCGAGCGCTGCGCCTGGTAGCGCGCTTCGGCTAAGCTGCGCGCGTGCTTGGTCGTGCGCCCCTCGCGATCGCCGTCGCGATCGCCCTGGCCCTGATCGTCGCCGCCACCGGACGCGCCCACGCGCAGGGTGGCGACGCCGACGCGGCGAACCCACCGCCGCCGCCGGTGGCGATCGACGCCGGCCCCGCCGCGGTCGCGGAGCTGCCCAGCGACGCCGGCCCCGCGCCCGCGCTGATCGACGCCGGCGCCGCGCCGCTCGATGCGAGCCCCGCGCCGATCGACGCTGGGCCCGCGCCCGCCGTGGCCGCGCCGCTCGACGCCGGGCCCGCGCCCACCGTGGTCGACGCCGGCGCCGCCGGGCCCACCATCGACGCGGGCGTGGCGCCGGCCGCCGCGCCCCCGAGCGCGACGCCGCCGGCCAAGCCGCACGATCGCACCGGCGTGGTGCTGCGGCTGGTGCTCGGCCTGACCGCGGTGTTCGCGCTCGCCTACCTCGGCGGCCACAAGAAGGTCGTGGCCCTCGAGCGCCGGCTCGGCATCAGCGGCGTGATCGCCGCCGGCTTCCCGTTCGTCGCGCTCGGCGTGATCATCCGCCAGCCGGCGATCGGCATCCTCACCGGCGACGTCCTCGATCGCATGGAGCCGATCCTGCACTTCGGGCTGGGCTGGCTCGGCTTCATCATCGGCGCGCAGCTCGACGTGCGCCTGCTCGATCGCGTGCCGCGCGGCACCGGCTACCTGGTGGTGGTCGAGGCGCTGGGCCCGTTCGCGGCGGTCGCCGCGACCACCGCCGGCCTGGCGCTGGCGCTGGGGCTGGCCGACTGGCGCCAGCCCGAGTTCTGGCGCGACGCGATCGTGATCGGCGCCGCCGGCGCGATGACCGCGCCGCGCCGGTTCCGCGGCTTCGCCTCGGGCGCCTGGCGCGAGGGCAAGAGCGTCGACCACCTGCTGTCGCAGCTCGACGAGATCGTCGGGGTGATCGGCCTGTTGTTCGTCGCCGCGTACTTCCGCCCGGCCGGGGCCGCCGGCTGGGCGCTGCCCGGCACCGGCTGGCTGTTCGTCGCGATCGGCCTGGGCGTCGCGGTCGGCGTGCTGATCTTCGCGATGGTGCGGGTGCCGCAGAGCGAGGGCGAGTTCCTCGCGGTGGTGCTGGGCTCGGTCTCGCTGGGCGCGGGGCTGGCCGGCTACCTGTACCTGTCGCCGATCGTCATCTGCTTCATCGCCGGCGCGCTGGTCGTGAACTTCCCGTGCGATCAGCGCGACGCGATCTTCCGCATCCTCAACCACCTCGAGCGCCCGATCCACCTGCTGTTCCTGGTCGTCGCCGGCGCGACCTGGGACGTGACCGCGTCCAAGCCGTGGGTGATCGTGCCGGCGTTCGTCGTGGCCCGGGTGATCGGCAAGTCGCTCGGCGTGCTGGCGGCGCGGTCGACCGTCGGCGCGCTGCTGCCGCGCGGCTACGCCGACAACCGGGTGCTGGTGTCGCCGCTGTCGCCGCTGGCGATCGCGCTGGTGGTGTCGCTGCAGGGCTCGGCCGGCGGCATCCCCAGCGCGTGGCTGGTCACGGTGGTGATCGGCGGCGCGATCATGACCGAGGTCGCGGTCCAGCTCACCTCGCCGCCCACCGCGCGGCCCGCCACCGCCACCGGCGCCCCCGGCCCGGTCGACGCCGCCGCGCCCACGATCGACGAGCTCGACGACGACGCCGCGGCCACCGGGCCGACCTACCGCGACGAGCTCGACGACGAGCGGGGGCCGACGTGATCCCGCTGCTGGTGTTGCTGGCGCTGGCCGGCCTGATGGAGGCGGCGCGCAGCTTCGCGCCCGAGGCGCTGCACGCCGGCGGCACCGAGCTGGCGTTCGGCTTCCTGCTGCTCACCGCGTACTTCACCGGCAAGCTGGTCAGCCGGATCGGCCTGCCCAAGCTCACCGGCTACATCGCGTCGGGGATCATCGTCGGGCCCTACGTGCTGGCGCTGGTCGATAAGCACATGACCGGCGAGCTCAAGCTGGTCAGCGGCATCACCACCGCGATCCTCGCGCTCAACGCCGGCGCCGAGCTCAACCTGCGCAAGATCCGGCCGCTGCTCGGCACGGTGCGCCGGATCTCGGTGTACGCGGTGTTCGGCACGATGCTGGTGCTGACCGCGACGCTGCTGGCGGTGCGCCCGCTGGTGCCGTTCCTGGCGGCGATGCCGCTCGGCCACGCCGCCGCGGTCGCGCTGACGATGGGGGTCGCGCTGTCGGCGCAGTCGCCGGCGGTGGTGATGGCGATGATCGGCGAGACCCGCGCGGACGGCGTCCTGACCAAGACCATCCTGGCGCTGGTGATCGTCGCCGACCTCGCCGTCATCATCACCTTCGGCGTCGCGTCGTCGCTCGCCACCGCGATCATCGGCGGCAACGTCGACGTCAAGGCCGCGATCAGCGGCATCGCGTGGGAGGTGTTCGGGTCGATGGGCGTCGGCGTCTTCGTCGGCGTCATCCTCGGCCGGTTCATCCTGCACGTCGGCCAGGGCGTCGGCCTGTTCGCGATCATGCTGTGCTTCGTGCTGGCCGAGGTCGGCAACGCAGTGCACCTCGACTCGCTGGTGATCGCGCTGACCGCCGGGCTGTGGCTGGAGAACGTGTCGAAGGCCGACACCCACAAGCTGCTCGACGGCTTCGAGGCGGCGTCCTTGCCGGTGTACCTGGTGTTCTTCGCGCTGGCCGGCGCGAAGCTCGATCTGGTGGCGCTGTCGGCGCTGGTGGTGCCGGTGCTGGTGATCGTCGTCGTGCGCGCGTCGTCGTTCTACGCCGGCAGCCGGATCGGCACCCGCGGCGCCGACGTCGATCCGCTGGTGCGGCGGCTGGCCTGGATCGGCCTGGTGCCGCAGGCCGGCCTGGCGCTCGCGCTGGCCGAGCTCGTGCGGCGCGCGTTCCCGGCCTTCGGCGACGCCGCGTTCGCGCTGGTCATCGGCGTGGTCGCGACCAACGAGCTGACCGCGCCGATCGCGCTGCGCATCGCGCTGCTCAAGAGCGGCGAGGCCGGCAAGC
The DNA here is from genome assembly GCA_016707895.1 of Myxococcales bacterium. Taxonomy (GTDB): domain Bacteria; phylum Myxococcota_A; class Polyangia; order Haliangiales; family Haliangiaceae; genus UBA2376. Next base: position 1,003,100 of record JADJGV010000001.1, read on the forward strand.
GCCCGGGCCCCGCGACCGGCAGCCACTGAGTTGCAGGAGGTGCGTCGCCGCACCTCCCTCGGCGGGGCCAGGTCCCCGCCGAGCCTCCCACCAGGACGCGAGACGCCCGGCGCGTGGGTCGGTGCGCGAGCCCCCCTCGATCCCGGCAAAGCCGGGATCGAGCCTCCCCCCGCGACGCGAGACGCCCGGCGCGCGGACCGTTGCTCGTCCGAGAATGAGTCGGTGCTCGACCGAAAGAGCGCCAGGCTCCGAGATCGCTACTCGGCGGCGAGCTGCGCGCGCAGCGCCTGCATCTCGGCGCGCTTGGCCGCGCTCACCTCGGGCCACGCCATCGGCAGCCGCTCGAGGGTGTCGACCAGGATCTCGGCGATCGCGCGCCGCATGAACGACTTGGAGTCGGCCGGCACCGCGTACCACGGCGCCCACGGCCGCGAGGTCGCGCCCAGCGCGGCGCCGTAGGCCTCCATGTACTGGTCCCACTTGCCGCGCTCGGCCAGATCGCCGGCGTTGAACTTCCAGTTCGACTCGGGCTCGTCGATGCGCTCGATCAGCCGATCGCGCTGCTCGTCCTTGGACACGTTCAACCAGAACTTCACGATCACCGTGCCGTTGCGCGCGGCGTGGCGCTCGAAGTCGCGGATCGACTCGTAGCGCTGCGCCCACAGCCCGTCGAGGTCGTCGGCGCCGTGCGGCAGGCGCTGGCCGGCCAGGAACTTCGGGTTGACCCGCACCACCAGCACCTCCTCGTAGTGGCTGCGGTTCCACACCCCGATGCGGCCGCGCTCGGGCAGCGCGCGCTGGCAGCGCCACAGGAAGTCGTGATCGAGCTCCTCGACGGTCGGCGCCTTGAACGCGAACACCTGGCAGCCGGCCGGGTTGATGCCCGACATCACCGCGCGCACGGTGCCGTCCTTGCCCGCGGCGTCCATGGCCTGGAACACGCACAGGAGCGAGTAGCGATCGTCGGCGTACAGCAGCTCCTGCAGCTTCGCCAGCCGGGCGATCGCCTTGGCCAGCGCCTCCTGGTTGGCCTGCTTGTCGGGGCCGCCCTTGGGCGGCCGGGTCGGCGCGCGCCCGGCGTCGAACGGCCGATCGAACGGCACCAGGTACGGGCTCGCCACCGGTTCGGGGAACTCGTCGCGTGACATTGTCGTGACGATACCCCGCCGCGATCCGGATGGGGGCGCGGCTTGGTATCGTCCTGCCATGTCCGCGCCACCGCCCGACGCCCATCCTGACACCTCGCACCTCGGGCCGATCGCCACCGACGACAGCCTGCGCGCCCGCGTCGTGCGCGCCGCCGCCGCCGCCCTGACCGAGGCCCGCGGCGCGCTGACCACCGCCACCGCCGATCCGCACGAGGCGATCCACACCGTCCGCAAGTCGCTGCGCAAGCTGCGCGCGCTGGTCGATCTGGTCGGCCGCGCGCTGCCCAAGCGCGATCGCGTCGACATCGCCCGCGGCCTGGGCGACGCGCGGCGCGCGCTGGGCCCGGCGCGCGATCAGCACGTCGCGCGCGCGGTGGTCGACGGCGTGGCGGCGCAGCATGAGCTGGGCGTGGCCGCGACCGCGCTGCACACCAGCGCCGCCCCCGATCTGGTCGCGCCCGAGGCGCTGGTGGCCGAGCTCGAGCGCGCCGTGGCCGAGGCCGCGACCCACGTCGACGCGCTGACCGCGGCGCTGCCCGAGACGCTGCGCCCGCGCAAGCTGGCCCGCGGCCTGGCCCGCACCTACCGCCGCGCCCGCAACGCCCGCAAGCGCGCCAAGCAGTCGGATCGCGCGGTCCACCGCTGGCGCCGCCGCACCAAGGAGCTCGGCTACCAGCTGGCGATCCTCGACGCCGTGCCCGACGCCGCCGCGTGGCGCGAGGCGCTGGCCACCCTCGACGATCAGCTGAGCCCGGTCGTCGATCACCTGATGACCAAGGACTACGTGCGGCTGTACGGCGGCGGCGCCGACGACGCCGCCGCGCTGCTCGGCGCGGTCCACGATCGCCTGCTGGCCGGCAAGGACGCCGCGCGCAAGGCCAGCCGCGGCCTCTTCAAGCTCAAGCCGCGCAAGCTGCGCGACCAGGTCACCTCGGCGCTGGCCGCCGACGCCGCGGTCGCCGATCCCGCGCAGCACGACCCCGGCGACGCCGACGACTGAGGAGGGCGGCGGCGGCTACTTGACCGCCCACTCGAAGCGGTGCGACGCCGGCAGCACGCGCTCGGCGAGGAACGTCGCGTAGTCGCGGCGGTGCCAGGCCTCGAGGCACAGGAGCACCATGCGCGGCAGCGCGCCGCGGTAGCTCTCGCCCAGCGGGCGCAGCCCGGCCTCCTGGCGGAACACCTCGTCGACCTGCGGCGGGATGGTCGTCTGCGACGGGTGTGACAGCTTGGTGATCATGACGGTCGCGTGATCGCTGCAGTGCGACGCCGGCGACGTCACCAGGTGGCTGCCGCACACGCTCGGCCGATCCTCGTAGATCGTGCACAGCTCGCCGTCGCCGAGGAACAGGCACGGCAGCTTGTAGTCCTTCTTGGGCGTGGTCTCCATCGCGTGGGCGCGCTGCTTGAGCTGCGCGCGCAGCTCGGGCGTGTCGCGGCCCTCGCGGATCAGCCGCGCGGCGATCGGCACCACCTCGTACAGGTACGCGCTGGTGAGCAGCGAGCAGCAGGCCTTGGGCGCGTCGCAGGTGTAGCAAGACACGACCGACAACGTGACGCGCGCGTGCTCGGCGGCGGCGGTGTTGATGTCGGCGATCAGCTCGCGGGTCAGGCCCGAGGCCTTGGCGACCAGCGCCATCCGCTCGACCACCTCGGCGAAGGTGGGGCCGTGCTCGGGGCCGAGCACCGGCTCGGGGCGGGGCTTGGGACGGGTGCGCTTGCTCATCGTCGCGTCGCCCGTCCGCTCACGGCTTCTGCCAGACGCCGCCGGTGCTCGCGCACATCGCCTCGAGATCGGCCGGCGGCATCAGGTGGCCCTTGTAGAACACGTTGGTGCCCTCGTCCTTCTTGCACGCGCCGACGCGGTCGGCGGTGGCGCAGCCGACGGTGGCGTAGGTGCCCTCGAAGTTGACGCACAGCTTCTTCAGCATGTCGTCGCCCAGCGCGCGGTTGGCCTGGTTGTACTGCTTGCACTCGCTGAACTTGGGCGAGTTGCACGACGCCAGCCCGGCCTCGCCGCCGCCCTTGGCCCCGTCGTCCTTGCCCTTGCCGCCGCAGGCCGCGATCGCGAGCGTCATCGCCAGCACGAACACCGAGCACCGATTGCGCATGCCGGCAGCATGCCACGCGCGGTCGGTCAGGTGGCGTCGGCGTCGGCGTCATCGCCGACGTCGGAGTCGGCCTCGGCCTCCGGCGCCACCGCGGTCAACGCCGCCATCACCGTGCGGAACAGCGCCCGCCCGGCGCCGCGCGGCCGCTCGGTCGCGCGCTCGCTGATCGCGTCGGCCACCATCTTGGCCAGCCGGATCGGATCGACGCCGGGGTGCGCGGCGACGAACTCGGCCTGGGCCGGCGCGCCCTCGTCGAGCAGACGGGCCCGCCACGCCTCGCCCTGGTGGAACGGCCGGTTGTGGGCGTCGCCGCCGGCGCGGACCTTGGCCAGCCGGGCCTCGAGGTCGTCGCCGTCGGCCCGGCGGATCACGCCGGCCAGCCGCCGCTCCTCGCGCCGCCGCGCCACCAGCGCGGTGATGCGGCGCGCGCGGTCGACCTCGCCGCGCAGCGCCTCATCGAGCCCGAGCCGCCCCAGCGCCGCGTTCGACATCTCCATCAGCGCCCGCGCCAGCCGCGACGACTGATCGCCGTCGTCGCGCCGCGCCTTGCGGGCCAGCTGGCGGCGGCTGGGGGCCTCGTCGTCGGGCTCGTCGGTCATGCCGCACTGTCGCACGAGCGCGGCGCCGCGGGCACCGCCGCCGGGCGTCTCACCGCTCCAGCACGCGGACCAGCGCGCCGATGATCTCGTCAGGCGTCGCCGGCTTGGCGAGCCAGCCGTCGACCAGCGCCTCGTCGGGCGCCAGCGCCGCCCCGGTGAAGACGACGATCTTCACCGTCGGGTGGCGGCTGCGCAGCTGCAGCACCAGCTCGCGCCACGGCCGCCCCGGCATGTTGACGTCGAGCAGCACCACCTGCGCCGGGCGCTCGGCCAGCGCCGCCAGCGCCGCCTCGCCGCGATCGGCCCCGACGGTCGCGAAGCCGGCGTTGGCGAGCACCGCGCACACCGCGTCGCGCAGGTAGGCCTCGTCGTCGACCACCAGCACGGTGCCCCGGCCGGTCGCGGGGACGACCGGCGCGATCGCCACCGGCGTCGGCGGCGTCGCGCTCACCGGCAAGGTCATCACGAAGCGCGCGCCGCCGCTGGGCCGCGGCTCGTAGCGCAGCCCGCCGCCGTGCTCGCGGGCGATCGCGTAGGCGGTCGACAGCCCCAGCCCGGTGCCGGCGCCGATCTCCTTGGTCGTGAAGAACGGATCGAACACCCGCTCGACGTCGGCCGGCGCGATGCCGGGGCCGTTGTCCTCGACGATGAACGCCACCATCGCCCGCCCGGGCGCGTCGGGGTCGACGCCGGGGCCGACCCGCACCGCGACCATCGCGTCGGGCCGGCCGCGCACCGCGTCGCGGGCGTTGAGCAGGAGGTTGAGCACCGCCTGCTCGATCTGGCCGGCGTCGACCTCGACCGCCGGCAGGCCCGCGGCGACGTCGACGACGATCGCGATCGCGCGGTCGAAGGTCGACTGGCACAGCTGCAGCGTGTGCTCGACGATCGTCGCCGGCGCCTCGACCGCGCGCCGCGCCTCGCGGCGGTAGCCGGCCAGGGTCATCAGCTCGCGCACCAGCTCGGCGGCCCGGGTGGCGGCCTGCGACGCGCCGCGGATCAGGTGGGCCAGCGGCGGCGGCACCTCGCGCTCGACCATCGCCAGCGCCGGGATGATCGCCGCCAGCATGTTGTTGAAGTTGTGCGCGATGCCGGCGGTGAGCTGCCCCACCGCCTCGAGCCGCTGCGCCTGGCGGGCCCGCGCCTCGTGCTCGCGGCGCACCGTGATGTCGGTGACCGTGCCCATCAGCGCGACCACCTGATCGGCCTCGTCGATCACCGGCGAGCCGGTGATCGCGACCCAGCGGACCGCGCCGTCGTCGCGGACGATCCGGTTCTCGGCGCTGTAGCTGCGGCGGGTGCCGAGCGCGTCGAGCGCCACCCGCTGCGCCGCGGCGCGGTCGTCGACGTGGATGTGGGTCGCGGTGAAGGTCCGCCCGTCGACCCGCCCCGCGGCCACGCCGTAGATCGCCCGGGCGCGGTCGTCGAGCTCGAGCGCGGCGGTCGCCAGATCGAACCGCCACGTGCCCATGCCCGCGGCGTCGAGCGCGAGCGACAGCCGCTGCTCGCGGTCGCGCAGCGCGTCGTACAGCGCCCAGTCCTCCGACACGTCGCGGGTGATCATCACCATCGCGACCACCTCGCCGGCCGTCGCGATCGGGGCGATCCAGTTCTGGTACCGCGAGCGCGGCCCGCGCTTGCCGGGGCCGTAGCCGACGAAGTGGTCGGGCTGGCCGGTGCGGACGACCCGCTCGAGCGCGGCCCGCGCGGTGGCGCGATCGTCCTCGGGCGTGAAGTCGTAGATCGATCGCCCGAGCACGTCGGCGCGCGACAGCCCGGGGATGGTTCGGTTGACCCACAGGAAGCGCCCGCCGGGGTCGATCACCACCAGCAGCGCCGGCATCGCGGCGGTGGCGGCGCGGCCCAGCCGCGGGTCGCCATCGACGCCGTCGGCGTCGTCGGCCGCGACGAGCGCAGCGATCGACGAAAGCACGGCGTCTGGGACGCGATCCCCCGCGGTCACCGGGCGACCATACATCGACCGGCCCCGCCGTGGGGCTCAGGGTGCGGGCGCCGGCTGGGCCGTCGGCCGCAGCCGCGCCGGCTCGAAGCCGCGCGCGGCCAGGCGGTCGATCAGCGCCTGGTAGCGCGTGTCGGGAATCTTCGGAGTGCGCGCGAGGATCCACAGCGCCGAGCGGTCGGGGTTGGACACCACGGCCCAGGGGTACGGCTCGCCCGGCGCGGCCACGCCCAGATCGACGATCCAGTACGGCGCGCGCGCGAAGCCGAAGTCGACCTCCAGCCGCGCGTTCGACGCCGGCTCGACCACCCGCGCGCTGCCGCGGATCTCGATCGGCGCGCCGTCGACCGTGTCGAGGCGACAGCGGTTCCACACCGAGACGCTGCCGGCGTCGACCGGCTCGTAGGTCGCGGTGGTGGCGGCGCACCGCGCCTGGAACCCCTGCGGGATGGTGGCGATCTCGTACCAGGTGCCGACGTACTGCGCGACCTCGACCCGGGCGACGGTGTCGCCGGCCGGGGGCGGGCCGAGGGTCGGGTCGGCGGCGACCGGGGTCGGGGCCGGCGGCTCGGCGAGCGCGGGCAGCGCCGGCGCCGGCGGCTCGGCGGCCTCGGTGAAGCAGGCGGCCAGCGCCAGGGCGGCGGCGGCGACGGTGATGTGGACGGACATGCTCGACGGTGCTCCTCGCTCGCCGCCCGACCCGATCGCGGCGGCCATGAGACGCACCCCACGGGCCCCGGGTTACATCGCCGCCACCGCCGGCTGTGCTAGGTTGCCGCCCCCATGAAGAAGGTCGTCATCATCGGTGCCGGCGGTGTCGGCGGCGTCGTCGCCCACAAGTGCGCGCAAGCCTCGGACGTGTTCGGCGAGGTGCTGCTGGCCAGCCGGACCAAGTCGCGCTGCGACAAGATCGCCGCCGAGATCCAGCAGCTGCAGGGCAAGACCGTCCGCACCGCGGCGATCGACGCCGACGACGTCAAGGCCACCGCCGCGCTGCTCGAGCGCGAGCGGCCGGCGGTCGTCATCAACGTCGCCCTGCCGTACCAGGACCTGTCGATCATGGAGGCGTGCCTGGCGACCGGCACGCCGTACCTCGACACCGCCAACTACGAGCCGCCGGACGTCGCCAAGTTCGAGTACAAGTGGCAGTGGGCGTACCAGGAGCGGTTCAAGCAGGCCGGCCTGATCGCCGTGCTGGGCTCGGGCTTCGACCCCGGCGTCACCAACATGTACTGCGCCCACGCGCAGAAGCACCTGTTCGACACCATCCAGTACGTCGACATCGTCGACTGCAACGGTGGGTCGCACGGCAAGGCCTTCGCCACCAACTTCAACCCCGAGATCAACATCCGGGAGATCACCGCCCGCGGCCGCTACTGGGAGAAGGGCGAGTGGAAGGAGACCGACCCGCTGAGCGTGTCGATGATGTTCGACTACCCCGGCGTCGGCGAGCGCAAGAGCTTCCTGCTCTACCACGAGGAGCTGGAGTCGCTGGCGCTCAACCTCAAGGGCCTCGAGCGCATCCGGTTCTGGATGACCTTCGGCGAGAGCTACCTCAAGCACCTCGAGGTGCTGGGCAACGTCGGCATGACCCGTATCGACGAGGTCGACTACCAGGGCACGCCGGTGGTGCCGATCAAGTTCCTCAAGGCGCTGCTCCCCGACCCGGCGTCGTTGGCCCCCGGCTACACCGGCAAGACCTCGATCGGCTGCCTGGTCTCGGGCAAGAAGGACGGCAAGCCGCGCAAGGTGTTCGTCTACAACATCTGCGACCACGCCGCCTGCTACCAGGAGGTCCGGGCCCAGGCGGTCTCGTACACCACCGGCGTGCCGGCGGTGTCGGGCGCGGTGATGATCGCCAAGGGCATCTGGAACCAGCCCGGCGTCTGGAACATGGAGCAGCTCGACCCCGATCCGTTCCTGGCCGACGTCGCCGCCCGCGGCCTGCCGTGGCACGTCGAGGAGCGCCCGGCTTGAGCGCGGGCGCCGCGCTGGGCGGCCACGTCGCCGCGCGCCTCGACCTGGCCAAGGTCGACACCCCGGCCTACGTCACCGATCTGGGCGCGCTCGAGGACAACCTCAAGCTCCTGGCGTCGGTGATGGAGCGCGCCGGCGTGACGATCATCCTGGCGCTCAAGGGCTTCGCCCAGTGGGCGACGTTCCCGCTGGTCAAGCGCTACCTCAAGGGCACCACCGCGTCGTCGATCGCCGAGGCCCGGCTGGGCCGCGAGGAGTTCGGCGGCGAGGTCCACGCCTACGCGCCGGCGTGGAGCGACGACGATCTGCGTGAGGTGGTGACGCTGGTCGATCACCTCGTGCTCAACAGCCCCAACCAGTGGCGGCGGGCCCGGCCGATCGTCGAGGCGGCGCGCGCCGCGGGCCACGTCGTGTCGTGCGGGCTGCGGGTCAACCACGAGCACCAGGAGGTCGAGGTCGCGCTCTACGATCCGGCCGGCCCGTGCTCGCGGCTCGGCACCACCCGCGCCAACCTGCGCCCCGAGGATCTCGACGGGCTCGACGGCCTGCACTTCCACACGCTGTGTCAGCTCGGCCCCGACGCGCTCGACCGCGCGCTGACCGCGTTCGAGGCCAAGTTCGGCGAGTTCATCGACCAGATGAAGTGGGTCAACTTCGGCGGCGGCCACCACATCACCCGCCCCGACTACGACACCGACTACCTGGTGTCGCTGCTGACCGCGTTCAAGGCCCGCCACCCCGGCGTCGCCGTCTACCTCGAGCCCGGCGAGGCCGTCGCGCTCGGCACCGGCGTCCTGGTCGCCTCGGTCCTCGACGTCTTCGACAACGGCATGCCGCTCGCGATCCTCGACACCTCCGCCACCGCCCACATGCCCGACGTCCTCGAGATGCCGTACCGGCCCGTCATCGTCGGCGCCGGCGAGCCCAACGAGAAGGCCATCACCTACCGCCTCGGTGGCCTCACCTGCCTCGCCGGCGACGTCATCGGCGACTACTCCTTCGATCGCCCCCTCGCCATCGGCGACAAGCTCGTGTTCCTCGACATGGCCCACTACACCATGGTCAAGAACACCATGTTCAACGGCGTCCGCCTGCCGGACATCGCCACCCACGACCCCGCCACCGGCGAGGTCCACGTCTCCCGCCGCTTCGGCTACCACGACTACCGCGACCGCCTCTCCTAGGGGACAGGATCCGGGGTCCCAACCCCTCGCGATCACACACCTTTTCGCCCGCGCCGCGTCGCAGAAAGGGACAGGATCCGGGGTCCCAACCTGCCGCGATCGCTGGCGAATTTCGCGGCACCGCGCAGAACGCGAGCCCAACGCGAGCCGTTCGCCGTTGACGGCGGAGCCGCGCGTGCTGCTACCTTTTGCCGCACGCAATCTTCGCCGGGGAGGCTCCATGCGTCGTTTTGGCTTCTTGACCGCTGCTCCACTCGCCATCGCCCTCGCTGCCTGCGGCAGCGACAACCAGGGAGGCGATGACACCGTCCCCGTCGACGCGGCGACCAACCCACCCGGCTCGAGCTTCCGCATCACCACGCCGGACATCACGATCCACGCCGGCGAAGAGGTCACGTACTGCTACTACACGACCATCCCGACCACCGAGACCCTCGGCGTCAAGCGGTGGTCGTCGACGATGACCCCGGGCAGCCACCACCTGATCCTGTTCTTCGGCGACTCGGGCAAGCCCGACGGCACGATCGACCAGAGCTGCGGCGGCATCGGCGGCGGCGGTGGCGTGCCGTACTGGACCTACTCGGCGCAGACCCCGACCAACGAGGCCATCATGCCCACCGGCGTCGGCATGACCGTGCCCGCCGGCCAGAAGGTCTACGTGCAGATGCACTACCTGAACGCCGGCGACGCCGACATCGCGGCGCACGTGGTGATCGACGGCGAGACCTACGCCGCCAGCGAGACGTACACGCCGGCCGCCGCGTTCATCACCTACAACACGCAGATCAGCATCCCGGCGAACTCGACCGGCACCGCCGGCGGCACCTGCGCCGTGCCGGCCGGCGCCAAGTTCTTCAGCATGTCGACCCACGCCCACAAGCAGGCCATCCACACCGAGGTCAAGGACGGCGCCGCGATGGTGTTCCAGTCCGACGACTGGGAGCACCCGGGCACGGTCGACTGGGCCGCCGACCCGTTCTACTCGTTCTCCACCGGCTCGCTGAGCTACCGCTGCAACTACAACAACACCACCAACCGCACCGTCACCGAGGGCTCGTCGGCCGAGACCGACGAGATGTGCATGGCGGTCGGCTACTTCTTCCCCGCGACCGGCCCGAAGTTCTGCATCAACAGCATCGCGTTGTGACGGCGCCGCGCCGAGGGCCGCGCTAGGCTCCCGGCATGGGACGCACGCTCGCGGCGACGCTCGGGCTCGGGTGGCTCGCCGCGACCAGCCACGCCGCCCCGCCCACGCCGCTGGCCTGCGGCGCCCCGCCGACCGCGCCGCCGCGAACGATCACCGCGGTCGACTGGTGCACGCTCGACGGCGTGGCGTGGAAGGGCCGGCTGGTCGGCGGCCGCAACGAGGTCCACCTGTACAGCGACCTCGGCAAGCCCCACGACACCATCTCCACCCGGATCGTGTCGGTCGACTACGCCGACCTCGACGGCGATCGCCGCCCCGAGGCGTTCGTCGTCATCGAGCGCGCCACCTGGATCGCCGATCGCGCCGAGCCCTCGGTCGGCACCGACCTCGTCGTCTACGCGTGGCGCCGCGGCGCCCCGGTGCGGCTGGCCGAGCTCCCGGCCGGCACGCCGATCACCGACCTGACGATCCGCCGCGGCGTGGTGGCCATGGTCTCGGGCCCCGACGCCGCGGCCACCCGCCACCGCTGGTCGCGTCGCGCCAAGACGTTCACCGCGCTGCCGCCGCCGCGGTGATCGGCCGCAGCAAGTTGGCGCGTTCAGCGCCGCGCGCCTGCGGTAGCTTCGGGCGATGCGCAGCGCACGGCTCGTCCTGATCGCCCTGATCGCCACCGCGTGCGCCGCCGCGTGCGGGCCGACCGCCTCGGGGAGCGGCGACGACGACGCCGGCGGCAGCGACGGCAACCAGCCCCCCGGCACCTGCACGCCGGGCGCGGGCGGCTGCGACGGCGCGGTCCACTACGAGTGCGCCGCCGACGGCCGCACCCACCTCGACCCGGTCACCTGCCCGCAGGCGTGCGACCCGCTGCTGGGGTGCGTGACCTGCGTGCCCGGCTCGCGGCAGTGCGACGGCACGGTGTCGATGGTGTGCAACGCCGAGGGCACCGGCCTGGGCGTCGGCCGCGACTGCGCCGACTGGAACGTCGGCTGCAGCAGCGACGGTTTCTGCGCCGACCTGTGCGCCGAGGCCGAGCGCTCGGCGTCGAACGTCGGCTGCGAGTACTGGCCGGTGCCGCTGGCCAACACCGCGGAGCTGTCGTCGACCACCTTCGACTTCCGCGTCGTCGTCGCCAACCCGTCGCCGCAGGCCGCCACCGTCCACGTCACCCGCGGCGGCGCCACCGTCGCCGACGCCACGATCCCGCCAGGCGGCCTCGAGGCGATCGTGCTGCCGTGGATCGAAGGCCAGTCGTTCGCGATCGGCCAGGGCAGCTGGACCAGCCTGCTGGTCGCCGACGGCGCGTACCGGCTGCGCTCCGACGTGCCGGTGATCGCCACCCAGTACAACCCGTTCGAGTACATGGTGGCCGACACCTTCAGCTACACCAACGACGCGTCGCTGCTGTTGCCGGCCCACGCGCTGACCGGGCGCTACGTCGGGATGAGCTGGGTGCCGCTGTCGCGCCGCACCGGCACCGTCAACTGGGCGGGCAGCGACTATTCGAGCGTGCGCTACCCGGGCTACCTGGCGATCGTCGGGGTGTCGCCGACGCCGACCACCGTGACGCTGGCCGCGGCCGGCGCGATCCAGGCCGACGTGTCGGGGCGCATCGCGGCGACGCCACGCGGCGGCACGCTGACGTTCACGATCAACCGCGGCGAGGTCGCCCACGTCACCGCCGCGCCGCCGCCCGAGTGCGTCGCCGGCCGCCCCGGGTTCCACCACGTCGAGGAGTGCGAGACGATCCCGATCTTCGGCCAGACCTGCGACATGTTCGACACCTGCGCCGAGACCGATCACGATCTGACCGGCACGCGGATCACCGCGTCGGGGCCGATCGAGGTCTTCGGCGGCCACACCTGCGCCTACGCGCCCTACTACGCCCAGGCCTGCGACCACCTCGAGGAGCAGCTGCCGCCGGTCGAGACCTGGGGCACCGACTACGTCGGCGCGCCGCTCGGCGACGGCGGCCTGGTCGGCACCAACATCGTGCGGGTCATCGCCGGGTTCGACGGCACCACCGTCACGGTGACGCCGCCCCAGGGCGGGGTCGGCGGCGGCGGCCTCAACGCCGGCGAGCTGCTGCAGTTCGACGCCACGACGCCGTTCCGCGTCGAGGCGACCCACGCGGTGATGGTGGCGCAGTACATGGTCGGCCAGAACACCACGACGCCGGCCGCGGCCCGCGGCGATCCATCGGTCACCTTGCTGATCCCCGCCGAGCAGTACCGCAGCGACTACACGTTCATCATGCCGACCTCGTACAACGCGAGCACCAACGGCCAGAACCACCTGATGGTGATCCGGCCGCCGGGCCTGGCGATCACGCTCGACGGCGCGCCGCTGACCGCGAGCTTCCAGGCCATCGGCGGCCGGGAGATCGGCGTCGCGTTGCTCGACGGCGGCACCCACCACATCGCGGCGGCGATGCCGTTCGGCGTGATCGCCTACGGCCTCGGCAGCTACACGTCGTACGCGACGCCGGCCGGCCTCGACCTCGAACCGATCACCATCGTCGAGTGAGCCTCGGCCGGCGCGCCCACGATCGCGCGTGGCGCTGGCTGGCCGGGGCCGACGGCCTGCGCCCGGGCCTGCCCTGCGCCGAGCTGCTGGCGCCGGTGCCGCTGGCGGCGATCGCGCTGGTGGCGATCAACGACTGGTGGTGGAAGCCCCACGCGACCTTGCCGGCGACGTGGACCGGCAAGCTCAGCGACGTCGGCGGCGTGATCGCGCTGCCGCTGGTGCTGACCGCGGCGCTGGCGCTGGCGCTGCGCGCGGCGGCGCGGCTGGGCGCGCCGGTCGACTGGACGTTGCGTCGGTGGAAGCTCGGCCTGGCGCTGGCGTTGACCGCGGCGGCGGTGGCCGCGACCAAGCTGTCGCCCGACGTCGCGGCGACGGTGGCGTCGCTGCTCGGCAAGGACGCGCAGATCTACGTCGACCGCAGCGATCTGCTGGTGCTGCCGGCGCTGGTGGTGCCGTGGTGGCACGGCCGCCGCACGATCGCGCGGGTCCCCTACGGCCGCGTCGCGTGGATCGTCGATGGTCGCCGTGCTCCCAGCGCCGCGCTCGTCGACGTGCAGGCCGCCGGCGCCGACCCGGCGCAGGTGGCGGCGCTGGCCGCCGCGCTGGCCGCGCCGATCGAGCCGGCCGCGGTCGCCGCCGCGCTGGCCGCGATCAGGGATCGACCTGGAGGTCGCCCGGCGTGATGGTGATCTCCTCGACCTGGAGCTCCATCGTCTCGCCGGTCGGCGTCGGCACGGTCACCGTGGTCGGGGTCACCGGCACCACCACCGGCGTCACCGCTTCGGGCACCACCGCGACCACGGTCGGCTCCTCGCTGACCTCGATGGCCGCCGCCGGGTGCTCGGTCGAGCGCGGCGCGAGGCTCTCGCCGCCGTCCTCGGCCGGATCGGTGACCTCGACGGTGCCAGCGCTCTTGGGCCACGCCGGCCCCGACGCGCGCGGCGCGCCGCACGCGACCAGCGCCACCGCGAGCGCGGCCAGCCGCCGCATCAGTTGGCCAGCACCTGGTAGCCGAGCGCGGTGATCGGCGCGCTGGCGATGGCGCGGGCGTCGCCGCCCTTGGCGGTCGCGACCCGGACCTCGGCCTTGGCGAGATCGACCTCGACGCCGAGCACGCCGTCGACGCTGGCCAGCGCGTTCTTGACCCGCTTGACGCAGCCGCCGCAGTGCATGCCGGCGACGTGGAGCGCGGTCCACTGCGCGTCGGCCGGCGCGACCGGCGCCGCCGCCGCCGCCCCACCGCCGCACGAGCCACCGCACGCCTGGTTGCCGCACATGCCACCGCACGAGCCGCCGCACGACGCGTGATCGCCCATCGCGGCCATCGGCGCGGTGGCGGCCGGCAGCGCGGCCGCGGTCGGGGCGGTCGCGGCGGCGGTCGGCGCGCTGGCCGACGCCTCGGGCGACGCGTCCTTCTGACAGCCGGCGGCGAGCGCCAGCACGGTGACCAGGCCAAGCACGATGCGCATGCCGCAGTGGTAGCACCCGGGCTGGGGGGACTCAACCGCGGCGTCGCCGGTGATACGGTTCGGCCATGGCTCTCACCGTCGGTCAACTCGCCCCGGACTTCGCGCTCAAGTCGTCGGACGGCGACACCGTGTCGCTCTTGTCGCTGCGCGGCTCGCTGGTCGTCATCTACTTCTACCCCCGCGACAACACGCCCGGTTGCACCATCGAGGCCGAGGCGTTCCGCGACGCCAGCCCCACGTTCGCGAAGCTCGGCGCGCGGATCTTCGGCGTCAGCAAGGACTCGATCGCCTCGCACTGCAAGTTCCGCGACAAGTTCAAGCTGAACTTCCCGCTGCTCAGCGACCCCGACGGCACGATGCTGGCCGCGTACGGCGCGTGGGGCCAGAAGGTGATGTACGGCAAGTCGATGCTCGGCATCATCCGCTCGACGGTGCTGATCGGCGAGGACGGCCGCGTGCTCGCGCACTGGCCGAAGGTCTCGGTGAAGGGCCACGTTGACGAGGTGCTGGCCGCGGTCCGCGCCGCGCGCGGCCAGGGCGCGCCGGCCGCGACGACGCCCGCTGCGAAGCCCGCCGCCAAGAAGCCCGCCGCTGCGAAGCCCGCCGCCAAGAAGCCCGCCGCCAAGAAGCCCGCTGCGAAGAAGCCCGCCGCCAAGAAGCCCGCCGCCAAGAAGCCCGCCGCCAAGAAGCGCTGACCGCGACCGTTCGCCACACCCGCGCCGCGAATCACCGCGCGGCCCCGCGGCTCCTGGGAGGCATGACCACCACGGAGTTCGCGATGTCCCGCTCGACGCTCGCCGCCATCACCGCGCTCGCCACCCTCGCCGTCGCCGCCCCCGCGCTGGCCGACGATCACGTCGACTTCGGCCGCGCACGCCCGCTGCGCACCGCCGCGGCCGACCCGCTGCCCGGCGACGCAGGCCTGGCGCCAATGCCCGAGCCGGGGCCGGCCCGCGAGACCACGATCTTCGGGCTGCCCAAGAACGTCGGCACCGTCGATCGCGTCGTGCGCACGGTCATCGGCCTCGGCCTCGCCGGCACCGGCGTCTACGGCCTGGCCACCGGCGACCTCAGCGACACCACCAGCGGCGTGCTGATGGGCGTCTCCGCCGTCCCGTTCGCCACCGCCGCCACCGGCTACTGCCCGCTGTACCAGGTGCTCGGCATCGACACCCAGTTCTGACGGCCCGCGGCGACCTGTCGCCGGCGCACGCCGTCGTGTAGCGTGGGTGGTCGGATGGACGTCCGCGAAGAAGCCCGCCGCCTGCACGCGCTGTTCGCCACGCAGCCGACCCAGCTGGTGCAGTTCCTGTCAGGGCAGATCGCGACGGTGAAGACCTACGCGCAGATCTTGGTCGGCCTGTGCGGCCTGACCGTCACGGTCACCGGCTTCTCGGGCGCACACATGATCCGCTCGGGCTCGGTCGCGGCGGGGCTGATGGTCGCCGGCATCGCGCTGGTGATGATCGGCCTGGTCGTGTGCATCCGCACGATCACCGCGCTGCGCTGGGTCAGCCAGGAGCTGCAGGACGATCTGATCGAGACCGCGGTGGTGGTGATCGGGCGCCGCAACCGCCAGCAGCACCTGCTGTCGATCGCCGCGGTGTTCGTCGCCGCCGGGCTGGGCTGCTACCTGGCCGCGGTGTCGGTCGCCGCGCTGGTCAGCGGCAACTTCGCGCCGCGGTAGCGCCATCGCCGCGCGGCTGGTCTACCGGCCGTGCGCGACCTGGTCCTTCCA
This sequence comes from Myxococcales bacterium, assembly GCA_016707895.1. Taxonomy (GTDB): domain Bacteria; phylum Myxococcota_A; class Polyangia; order Haliangiales; family Haliangiaceae; genus UBA2376. Next base: position 1,018,956 of record JADJGV010000001.1, read on the forward strand.
CCGCGGCGGCGGCCTCGCTAGCCTCGCGCGATGCCCCGCCTCGCCGTGCTGTCCGACATCCACGGCAACCTGCCCGCCCTCGAGGCGGTGCTGGCCGACGTCGCGCGCCACGCCGTCGACGCGACGCTCAACCTGGGCGACATCGCCAGCGGGCCGCTGTGGCCGCGCGAGACGCTGGCGCGGTTGATGCCGCTGGCGCTGCCGACGATCGCCGGGAACCACGAGCGCCAGGTGCTGGCCGGCGGGCCGCGGCTGGGGCCGTCGGACGCGTTCGCCGCGGCGCAGCTCGACGACGCGCAGCGGGCGTGGCTGCGGGCGCTGCCGGCCGCGCGCCGGCTCGACGACGTCCACCTGTGCCACGGCACGCCCGACGACGATCTGACGATGTGGCTGGAGACGCTCGATCGCGCGGCGGCCAGCGGCGTGCGCGCCGCCACGGCGGCCGAGGTGGGCGCGCGGGCTCGGCCGACGATCACCGCCGGCGCGACGCTGATCCTGTGCGGCCACTCGCACGTGCCGCGCGCGGTGGCGCTCGACGCGGCGACGACGATCGTCAACCCCGGCAGCGTCGGCCTGCCGGCGTGGCGCGACGACGACGACCCGACCACCGGCGTCGAGACCGGCAGCCCGCACGCGCGCTACGCGATCGTCGAGCGGGGCCCCGCGGGCTGGGACGTGACGCTGCGCGCGGTCGTCTACGACTGGGCCGCGGCCGCGCGGCGCGCGCAGGACGGCGGGCGCCCCGAGTGGGCCCACGCGCTGGCCACCGGCCGCAACGGCTGAGTCACGCGCCGCGGCCGACGACCGCGCCCGGGTGCGGGCGCAGCGTGCGGTCGGCCAGCTCGCGCTCGAGCCGCCAGCCCTCGTCGAGGACGAAGCTGGCCGGCGCCGCCGCGCCGCTCACGAAGTCGCGCACCAGCCCGACCACGTGGACGTCGTCGAGGATGCGGGTGTGGCCGAGGCCGACCGTGGTCACCAGCCGCGCGCCGGGCCAGGTCGCGGCAGCGATCGCGCCGTCGCGGTGGCTGACCTCGCGGTCGTCGCGATCGTGCACCACCAGCAGCGGCGCCCGCTGCGCCGGCGCCAGCCGCGGCCCGTCGAGCGCGTCGACGCCGTGGCCGTGGTTGGCGTCGGTCAGCGCCGCCAGGAACGCCGCGTTGGCGTCCGCGTCGAGCCGCGCGTGGACCGCGAAGCGCTGCAGCGACACCACGAGCTGGAAGAACGGCGCGACGAACGCCACCCGCCCGGCGGCCACGCCGCGCCCCAGCGCGATCGTCACCGCCGCGGCGCCGAACGAGTGCGCGACGATGGCCTCGAGCGGCCCGGCCCAGGCCGCGACCGCGGCGACGCCGCACGCGAAGTCGTCGAGCGTCGCGTGGGCCCCGGGGCTGTCGCCGTGGGCCGGCGCGTCGAACGCCACCACCCGCCGGCCGCGCTCGACCAGCGCCGCCACCAGCGCCGCGAACTGCGCGCCGCGGCCGCCCCAGCCGTGGACCACCAGCGTGGTCGGCCCGCGGCCCCAGGCCCACGCGCGCACGCCGCCCGGCAGCGCGGCCGCCTCGTCGGCGACGTCGAGCAGCGCGCGCTCGCGGGTCGGCCGATCGACGGCGGGCGGTCGCAGGAAGCCGTCGAGCAGGCTATTAACACGAACGTTCGTACTATTTTCGGTGCGGACGATAGCCATCGGAGTCCTCCCGGGTTGCGGCGGCTAGCGGTGCCGCGCCAGCAGCGCGTCGAACGCGCGCTGGCTGCGGACCGCGACCTTGGGATCGCCGAGCAAGCGCCCGGCGTCGTGGGTGGCGAGCATGATGCCCCAGGCCTCGAAGGCGACCTGCCCGGGGTCGGTGTCGGCGCGCAGGTGGCCCTCGTCGACGGCGATCCTGGCCGCGGTGGCCAGCGTGTCGAGCCAGTCGCGCAGCGCGCCGGCCAGCGCGTCGCGGGCCGGGCCGGGCCGGTCGTCGAGCTCAGCCGACAGCGACACGAACACGCAGCCGCCGGGGCGCGCGCCCCACAGGATCCAGCGCTGGTACATCTCGCGCAGGCGGGGCTCGCCCCGCGCGGCCTTGAGCGCCGGCGCGATCACGTCGGCGACGAACTCGTCGCGGGCGTGCTGGACCACCGCCAGGTGCAGCGCGTCCTTGGAGCCGAAGTGGGCGAACAGGCCGCTCTTGGACAGCCCCAGGTTGTCGGCCAGCCGGCCGATCGAGACGCCCTCGAGCCCCGCGGTCCGCGCCAGCTCGGTGGCGCGGTCGAGGATCAGCTGGCGGGTGGTCTCGCCCTTCTTCACGAGACCATGAATAGCACGGTCGTTCTATTTGTCAAGCCCGGGCTCGCGGGCCCCCGATCAAGCCCCTGGCTCGCCGCCCGCGCCCAGCAGGAACGTCGGCATCGCGCCCAGGCCCTTCACCTCGATCGTGCCGCGGGCCTCGCACGCCACCGCGTCGCCGAGGAGCTCGCGGGTCCGCGCCGCCACCTGCACCCGCCCGGCGACGCCGTGGGACTCCATCCGGCTGGCCAGGTTCACCGTCTCGCCCCACAGGTCGTAGCTGTACTTCGAGCGCCCGATCACGCCTGCCACGGCCGGCCCCGACGCCAGCCCGACCCGCAGCTCCAGCTCGGGCTCGACCTCGCGCAGCCGCGCGATCATCGCGGTGGCCATCGCCGCCGCCGCGGTCGCGTGATCGGCGCGCGCCGCCGGCGCACCTGACACGGCCATGTACGCGTCGCCGATGGTCTTGATCTTCTCCAGGCCGTGCTCGCGGGCCAGCTCGTCGAACGCCGAGAACACCCGATCGAGCCGCGACACCAGCTGATCGGGCGGCACCCGGGTCGACAGCCCCGAGAAGCCCTTGAGATCGGCGAACAGCACCGTCACCTCGGACAGCCGATCGGCGATCACCCGGTGGCCGTCCTTGAGCCGCTCGGCGATCGGCGGCGGCAACAGGTTGGCCAGCAGCGCCTCGGTGCGCTCGCGCTCGCGCTCGATGATGCCGCGGTCGAGCCAGCGCCGGCGGCGGGCCTGCTCGAACCGCACCGCCACCACCGCCGCGCCCACCACCGCCACCGCGATCCACAGGAGGTCGATCCACAGCGCGCGGGTGCCGACCGACGGCGATCGCGCCAGCGCGACGCCCATGCCCACCGCGCCGAGGCTGGCGATGCCGATGATCCGCACGGCGCGTGCCAGATCCATCGCGGCGCCGATCAGCACCGTCAGCAGGAAGCCGCCGACCACCAGCTGGCTCATCTCGCCGGGCGCGTACGCCACCAGCCCGATCACGCCGGCCTGCACCGCGGCGTACGCGACCGCCGCCGCGGTCGGCCACAGCCGCCGGAACCACGGCCACGGCAAGAACCCGACCACCAGCGCCGCCACCAGCACCGGGGTCACCGCGCCGAAGCGGATCGCGAACAGCGGCGTGCGGTCGGCGGCCTCGGCCTGCAGATCGAAGCCGACCGACGCCGACCACAGGAGCAGCACGGCCAGGAGCGCGATCCGGTAGAAGCCGCGGATCTCGCGGGCGTAGTCGTCGAGGAACGCCGCCTCGCGCGCCGGGTCGGCGAACGCCAGCGTCCAGGTGTGCGGCTCGTCGCTGGCCGGCGGCGCGCCGGCCATCAGTGGCCCCGCCCGTCGATGTCGGCCAGGAGCTCGGCCGCGAACTGCTTGAGCGGCTCGCGGCGCTCGGGCGGCACGTACTCGAGGTTGATCTGGTGGTCGGTGACCTCGAAGAACACCCGCTCGGCCGCGAGCAGCTCGTCGGTGGCGTGCTCGATCTCGAGCCGCGGCACGTCGCTCAGGTTGGCCCGCACCCGCGCCGCCTCGGGCACCAGCCGGTTGCCGAGCAGGAACGCGCCGAGGATCAGCTTGGCCTTGACCGCCAGCGAGTGGGTGTCGCCGCGGGTGTGGTGCGGCAGCGCCAGCACGCTGGTCAAGAGGTCGGGCGCCGCGGCGGCGTTGGCCTCGTAGGCGCGCCGGACGATGTAGCCGAGGTCGAAGATCGCCAGCTGGGGTGCGAACACCAGGCCGTACTGCCGCGCCATCGTCGCGTAGTAGATGAAGTGGCGGGCGATCTGCTTGATCAGCGCCGGCCGGTCGCACACGTCCTTGGCCAGCAGCCGGTACTGGTGGAACACGTCGTAGACCGCGTGGACGTTCTTGCCCTTGATCGCCTCGCGCAGGTAGTTGTTGAAGAACCGCACCGCCAGCGCCAGCGCCTCGTGGTCGCCGCGCTCGGCGGCGCGCGCCGCGATCACCCGGTTGGCGTCGGAGATGCTCGACACCGCGTCGGACGCCTTGTGCAGCGCCACCTGGTAGCCGTGGGCCAGCTGCAGCCCGCACTTCATCTCGAACCAGGTGCGGTCGTCGTAGATCATGTCGAGCGCCTCGGCCGACAGCCCGACGAAGTCGGCGCGGTCGACCCGGAACCACGCCCGCGGCATCTTGGCCTTGTGCTTGGCGTGCTGGTCGATCAGCTGCTTGAGCGCCCAGATGCCCTCGCGTGCGACGCCGCGGTCGCCGCGGTCGAGCGACTTCATCACCAGCGTGCCGAGCTGATCGATCCGCGCCGCGACCTGCTCCTGGGTGCCGACCGGGTCGCGCTTGCCGGCGGCGACGCCCTCGAGGTGGTGGACCACCTCCTCGCTGAGCCGGCGCACCACCCGCGACGGATCGAGGAACCGCACGACATAGAAGAAGTACGGGATCAGGATCGCCCAGCCGACCAGCGCGGCCAGCACCGCGAGCCGCACCGACCACAGCGGCGCGAACCGCGGGCCGATGATGTAGGCGACGAACAGCACGTGGGCCGCGCCCAGCGCCATGAACGACAGCACGACCCGGTTGATCCGGTCCCGGAGGAACAGATCGATCAGCTTGGGCGTGTGCATGTTGGCGGTCAGCGGGATCGCCAGGCCGATCGTCGCCAGCAGCATCGCCAGCACGTTGTTGTACGCGCGCGCCATCGGCGACAGCACGTCGACCAGCTTGGCGTTGTTCTCGCCGGCCCAGCTCATGTCGTGGAGGCCGGGGTAGCCGGCGGCGCGCCACTCGAGGAAGAACTCGGTCCCGAACAGCAGCGCGAAGCCGACGAACGCGAACAGCAGCGAGGTCACGAACGCCCGACGCATCGAGTGGCGATCGTAGCCCAACCGGCGGCTGGCCAGGAGCGTGGCCGGCGCAGACCCAGAAATAGCCTCGCTGACGCTCGGCGAGGAGCGTGGCCGGCGCAGACCCAGAAATAGCCTCGCTGACGCTCGGCTACCGCCCGTAGTCCTGGATGATCGTCACCTCGGTGCCCTCCTGGTACAGGCCGCAGCCCAGCGTCCCGTAGTTCCCCATCATGTTCTCGTAGTGTCCGCCGCCCGGACCCTCGGCGTAGAACGCCTGCATGCAGGCCCCGACCAGCTGGGCCAGGTCGCCGCCGCCGAACCCCAGGTCCCAGCGCGGGCACTGGTTCTCGGCGAACGCGATGCCGCCGCCGCTGTCGAGGCGGAAGTGGGCGTGCGGGGGATCGGGGTGGTGGAAGTCGTAGGCCGCGCCCTCGTCGGCGTAGGCCTCGAGCACCGCCGAGTGGACCACCGCCGGCTTGCCGTTGTCGGCGCGGAACTGGTTGGTCATCTGCAGGCACACGTCGCGGGCGCTGGCGGTGGCAGGGTCGTCGCCGCCGTCGCCGCCGCACGAGCCCAGGGCGAGGACCAGCACCGACGCACAGCCGAAACGCACCATGCGACGATCATAGCGACCGTCCCACGCGGGGATCAACGCCAGAGTCGCGTCGCGGTCACGGGTACGAGGCGCGGAGGTTCATCATGTAGCCGGCCAGCGTCTCGCTGATGCCGATGCCCGCCGACGTAGCCAGGCGCGCCGTTGGGCGAGCTGGCCCACGGGTTGGGCCAAGCCCGTGCCGGCCGCCCGCTCACCAGCGGGCGGAGACCACGACGCCGGCGCCGTCGGCGTCGACGCGCAGCGCGGTGGTGACCCGGGCCGGCGGCTGCCAGGTCAGCACCATCACCGCGCCGCTCACCGCGATCACGCCGGTCGCGACGAACGCCAGGTTGCTGATCAGCTGGCGATCCTCGGCGGCCGCGACCGCGTCGGCGTACGCGTCGCTGAACTGGCCGGCCGGCTCGCCGAGCTGGCGATCGCGCTCGTCGCGCGCGGCCTTCGCGCCGATCGCGAAGCCGACGCCGACGCCGGCGCCGACCACCGTCGGGATCGCCCAGGTGCTCCAGCGGCGCCAGCGCGGGCGCTCGACGGGCGGCGGCGCCGACCGTGGCCCCACGCCGTCGGTCGGCCCGGGCGCGCCCGCGAGGGGTGGCACGGCGATCGCGGCGGGCGTGGCCACCGCCGTCGGGGGCGGCGCCGCGGGCGGTGGCGCCTGCCGCTCGATCACGTCGGCCGCGATGATCACGAGCTGGTTGCCGTAGCTGTCGAGGACGCGCACCTCGGTCAGATCGGTGGGCGTCGGCCCCGCCGCGCGCCCGGCCTGCAGCGGGCGCCGATCGCCCGCGGCGCCGCCGACGACGTCGACCGCGACCGCCTGGTGCAACGGATCGGCGGTCACCTCGACCACCAGCGCGCCGCCCGCGTCGATCCGCGCGTGGGCCGTGAGCCGCCCGAGCGCGGCCATCGCCGCCTGCGCCGCGACGAACGCGTCGCGCAGCTTGGGCGCGACGCCGGCCGGCAACGCCGCGTCGGGCGCCAGCGCCAGCAGCTGCCGGAAGTACTGGTCGCCGACCTCGCGCTGGCCGAGGACGATCGCGGTGGTGCCGGCGAGCTGGAGGATCTCGCGCAGCTCCGCCGGCCGGTGGCCGCCCTCGTGCAGCGCCTCGACCAGGCGCGCCTGCGCGCGGTCGTACTTGACCTGGCGGATCGCCAGCCGCGCCTCGGCCAGCGCCGGGCTGTCGGCGCGGGCCACCAGCGGCGCGCTCAGCGCAACCGCGACCAGCGCGACGAGACAACGGCGGAGCGGACGCGAGGTCACCATGCGATCTGCCCGTAGGATAGTTCTTTGGCCGGCGCGATGGTGATCGTGAAGGTGCGCGCCGCGCCGTCGGCCCGCACCGCGCGCACCCGGTGGCGACCGGCCGACACCGGCTGCCGGAACAGCGGCGTGTCGCCGAGCCGTCGGCCGTCGAGGTAGATCGTCGCGTACGGATCGGAGTCGATGGTCAGCGAGCCGGCCGGCCGCGGCGCCGCCGCCACCGCGACGCCCGCGTCGACCGCCGCCGCCACCGCGACGCCCGCGTCGACCGCCGCCGCCACCGCGACGCCCGCGTCGACCGCCGCCGCCACCGCGACGCCCGCGTCGACCGCGCCGCCCGCATCGAGCGACGCCACCGCGGCGCCCGGGGCCGCGCCACCCCGCGGCGCCCCGCCACAGCCGCGCACCGCCACCGCGACCGCGCCGGCCGCGGCGATCAGCGCGCCGACGATCACCAGCGCCGCCACGCCGCGCCGCGCCGGCCGGAGCGCCGGCGTCGCGCTGGCCACCGACGCGTCGCGCAGCGCCACCGACGCGGTCGGCGCGATCACGCGCGGCCGGGACGGCTTGGTGGCCTCGGTGCCCGGGCCGGTCGGCATCCGCAGCGTCGCCGCGGCGTCGGGATCGGGATCGCCGCTCGGCTCGGTCAGCGCCACGCTCACCTGCGCCGCCCGGGTCGCGAGCGTCGTCGCGCAGTGGCGGCGCACCGCCTCGCCCAGCTCGGCCTGATCCAGCGGCGGCCCGAGGCCGATCGTCGCCGCCCGCAGCGCCCGCGCCAGCTCGATCGTCGACGCGTACCGCGCGTCGCGATCGCGGGCCAGCGCCCGGGCCAGCACCGCGTCGAGCGCCGGCGGCAGCTCCGGGCGGTGCGCGCTCGGCGGCGGGATCGGCTCCTCGGTGATCGCCTTCCATACCAGGTAGTCGGTCTCGCGCTTGAACAGCCGCGCCCGGGTGATCGCCTCCCACAGCACGGTGCCCGCGGCGAACACGTCGACCCGCGCGTCGAGCGGCTGATCGGCCAGCTGCTCGGGCGGCATGTACGTCAGCTTGCCCTTCACGACCCCCGACCGCGTCACGCGATCCTCGGTGAGGACCTTCGAGACGCCGAAGTCGAGCACCTTGGCCACGCCGGCGGTGGTGATGAACAGGTTCTGCGGGGAGACGTCGCGGTGGACCACCGGCGTCGCGCGGCCGTCGGGCGCGCGCAGCGTGTGTGCGTAGTGCAGGCCCTCGCACAGCTGCGCGAACGCGCCGACGATGAAGCGCAGATCGCTGCCGTCGCCGGCGCGCGGCAGCGCCGCCATCGCCTCCTCCCACGACACGCCCTCGAGGTACTCCATCACCAGGAACAGCTCGCCGTCGACCTCGCCCAGATCGTGGACCTGGCACACGTTGGGGTGTGCCAGCTGCGCGGCGATGCGGCCCTCGTTGAGGAACATCTCGACGAAGCGCGCGTCGCGGCCGTGGTGCGGGTGGATGCGCTTGATCGCCACCACCTTGGCGAAGCCGCCGGCGCCGTGGACCCGGCCGAGGTGCAGCTCGGCCATGCCGCCCCGGCCGAGCTCGGTCAGGAGCTGGTAGCGGCCGAGGCGCACCGCATGATCGGGCCGGCTGGACAACGCGCTCATCGTAACCTCCCGCGCGCGCGACCGGTGGCGGCGGGGCCGCGGGCCGGTCAGGTGATGCTGACGACCGCGCCGGCGGCCAGCGCCAGGCGGGTGCCGCCGCCGCCCGGCGCGCGCTCGAGCAGCCGGGCGCCGGGCAGGCCGGCCTCGACCAGGTCGCGCCGACACCGGCTGATCAGCATGTTGATCTCTTGCCGCGAGACGCCGAGGTTGCGCGGCCACACCACGCCGCGCACGACGTCGTCGGGGATGAAGTCACCCGCCGTGTAGCCACCCGGCGGGCGCGCCAGCGCCACCAGCAGGTCGAGCCGGCGATCGGCGAGGAACACCGCGCGCGCGCCGTCGGCCAGCGTGAACACCACCCGGCCGCCGCGCGGCAAGGTCTCGATCGCGACCGCGGTCGGCAGGCCGCGCGCCGCGGCCTCGGCGGTCACCGGCAGCGCCGCCGGCGGCGCCGCCACCACGAACACCTCGCCGGCGAGCGCGAGCTGCGCCCCCGGCGCGACCGGCGCGACCTCGCCGACCGCGAGCGCCGCGCCGTCGACGGTGACCCCGCCGACCACGGCCTCGGCGTACAGCTCGCCGTCGATCTGGTGCAGACGCAACGCGCCGGGCGGCCAGCGCTTGACCACCAGGTCGTCGCCGCCGCCGCCGCCGACCACGAACGGGCTGTGGCCGAGGCCGAAGCTGCCGCCGCGCAGCCGCGTCAGCTGGAACCCGGCGCCGGCGTCGGGGTTCGGCCGCGCCACCCGGACCTGCACCGCCAGCGCGAGGCCCGGCACCGCCAGGCGGTCGCCGTCGGCCAGCGCGGTGATCGCGGTGGTCGCGACGCCGTTGACCTCGACCGGGCCCTTGCCCAGCGGCACCACCTCGGCGCCGACGATCGTGAGGCGGACCAGCGCGTGCCGCCGGCTGGCGACCGGGTCGTCGGTGACCAGATCGCAGTCGGGCTGCCGACCGATGGTGAGCCCGGCGGGCCCCACCCGCCGCGCCACGCCGTCGGCGAGCACGAGCTGGCAGCGGATGCGCGGCGCGTCCACGCCCCATGATACGGACCCGGCGCGCGCGGTGGTAGCCGCGGCGGTCACGGGCAGGTCGCGTTGGTGCCGTCGTAGGTGGCGACGCCGCCGCCGCCGCAGGTCACGGTGCAGGTCGACGGGTCGGGGCAGTTGTCGACGACGCAGCCGGTGGCCGGGCACGCCACCGAGCACCCGCTGTCGGGGCAGGCCACGGTGCAGCGATCCGAGGTGGCGCAGTTGACGTCGCAGCTCGCCGCCGCGCTGCACGTCACGTCGCAGCTCGGCGCGCCGTTGCAGGCGACGTTGCAGTCGGCGCCGCTGCCGCAGGTGCGCGCGCAGTCGCTCTCGGCCGAGCACACGCACGAGTCGCCGGCGCAGGCGTCGTCGGTGCAGGCGGTGAGCGCCACCGGGACGGCGGCGGCGATGCAGAGGGCGGCGAGCAGGCTAGGGATGGTCTTCACGGGCAGTTCTCCTGGACGGTCTGCCCCCTCTTACGGCGCCCCCTCCGCCGACCACGACATCACGCCGACATCACCAGCGCCCGCCGCCTGGAGATGCTCAGCGCTCTCAATGAAAGTCGCGGCTGGGCGCGGTGGCGACCGCGGCCGGCAGCTCGGGGATCCACAGCGTCTCGGCGACCAGGTGGACGACGCCCTCCTGCACCTGCAGGCGGCCGGTGACGCCCAGCAAGACCGCGCTCTTGACGATCAGCGTGTGCTGCTCGAACACCTGGCTCCACACCACCAGGTTGACGAAGCCGGTCTCGTCCTCGAGCGTCATGAACGTGACGCCGGCCGCGGTGTACGGCCGCTGTCGGCAGATCACCAGGCCGACGTGGTCGACCCGGGCGCCGTGCTTGCCGGCCGCGAGCGTGCGGGCGTCGAGCCAGCGCCGGCGGCGCAGGTAGTCGCGCAGCGGCGCCAGCGGGTGGCCGCGGGTCGAGTGATCGCTGGCGCGGTAGTCCCAGCCGATCGTCTCCAGCCGCGACAGCCGCGCGAACTGCACCTCGGGCTCGGCGGCGGCGACGGTGAGCGCGTCGTCCTGGCGCCGGGCCCAGCCGCGCACCTGCCACAGCGCGTCGCGGCGATCCTGGCCCGGCATCAGCGCGGCCAGCGCGCCGCACTCGGCCAGCGCCGCGTAGGCGCGATCGTCGAGCCGCAGCCGGCGCACGAAGTCCTCGACCGACGCGAACCGCGCGCGCCGGGCCTCGGCGGCGATGCGCTCGCCGTCGCCCAGCGTCAGGCCGGTGACGAAGCGCAGCCCCATCCGCACCGCCAGATCGCCGCCGGCGGCCGGCTCGAGCGTGCAGTCCCAGGCGCTCGTGCCGACGTCGATCGGCCGCACCTCGAGGCCGTGGCGCTGGGCGTCGCCGACGATCGTCGCCGGCATGTAGAAGCCCATCGGCTGCGCGTTGAGCAGCCCGGCGGTGAACTCCGGCAGGTAGTGGCGGCGCAGGTACGACGTCGCGTAGGCGATCAGCGCGAAGCTGGCCGCGTGCGACTCGGGGAAGCCGTACTCGCCGAAGCCCTTGATCTGCTCGAACACCCGCTCGGCGAACTCGACCGCGATGCCCTTGGCCTGCATCCGCTCGATCAGCCGCTCGCGGTGCTGCTCGATCCGCCCCGAGCGCCGCCACGCCGCCATGTCGCGGCGCAGCTGATCGGCCTCGCCCGGCGTGTAGTCGGCGGCGACCACCGCCAGCCGCATCACCTGCTCCTGGAACAGCGGCACGCCCAGCGTCTTGGCCAGCACCGGCTCGAGGCAGGCGTGCGGGTAGATCACCTCCTCCTCGCCGTGGCGCCGCCGCAGGTACGGGTGGACCATGCCGCCGGTGATCGGCCCCGGCCGCACGATGCTGACCTCGATCACCAGATCGTAGAACGTGCGCGGCCGCAGCCGCGGCAGCATCGCCATCTGCGCGCGGCTCTCGATCTGGAACACCCCGACGGTGTCGGCGGCGCACATCATGTCGAAGGTGTCGACGTCGTCGGGCGGGATCGTCGCCATCGACAGCTCGACGCCGCGGTGCGCGCGGATCAGATCGAAGCAGCGGTGGAGCTGGTGCAGCGCGCCCAGCGCCAGCAGGTCGACCTTGAACAGCCCCAGGGCCTCGAGGTCGTCCTTGTCCCACTGGATCACCGTGCGCCCGGGCATGCTGGCGTTCTCGATCGGCACCAGGTCGTGGACCGGCTCGTGGCCGAGCACGAAGCCGCCGGGGTGGATCGACAGGTGGCGCGGGAACTCGAGGATCTCGCTGGCCAGCTTGGCCAGCAGCTCCAGCGTGCCGCCGCCCGGGCCCAGCGCCTGGGCGATCGCGCTCGGCTCGACGTCGCCCCACGACGACAACAGCTTGGCGGCGCGATCGAGCGCGGTCTCGGGCAGGCCCAGCGCCTTGCCGACGTCGCGCACCGCGCTCTTGGGCCGGTAGCGGATCAGGTTGCACACCATCGCCGCGTGATCGCGGCCGTAGGCGCGGTAGACGTGCTGGATCACCTCCTCGCGCCGCTCGTGCTCGATGTCGAGATCGATGTCGGGCGGCTCGGCCCGCTCGCGCGACAGGAACCGCTCGAACAGGAGGCCCATCCGCACCGGATCGACCGCGGTGATGCCGAGGCAGAAGCACACCGCCGAGTTGGCCGCCGAGCCGCGGCCCTGGCACAGGATGTCCGACCGTCGGCAGAACTGGACGATCTCGTACATCGTCAGGAAGTAGCCGCCGTAGTCGAGCTCCTCGATCAGCGCCAGCTCGGCGGTGAGCTGGCGCGCGACGTCGGCCGGCACCTCGCCGCCGTAGCGGCCGCGCGCGCCGGCCCAGGTCAGCGCGCGGAGGTGCTCGCTGGTGGTGGCGCCGCCGGGCAGCTTCTCGAGCGGGTAGCGGTAGCGGATCTGGCCGAGGTCGAAGCGGCAGCGCGCGGCGATCTCGCCGGTGCGCGCCACCGCCGCCGGGTCGTCGGCCCACAGCTTGGTGAACGCGTACGGCGCCTTGAGGTCGTGCAGATCGTTCTCGCGCAGCCGGCGGCCGGCGGTGGCGAGCGTGACGCCGTGGCGGATGCAGGTGAGCACGTCCTGCAGCGGGCGCCGCGCGCGGGTGTGGTAGAGCACCTCGGCGGCGGCGGCGATCGGCAGGCCGAGCTGCGCGGCGCGGGCCCGCAGCCGCGCCTCGATCGGCACCTCGGCGGCGCGGCGGTGGCGGGTCGCCAGCGCGTACAGCCGATCGCCGAACGCCTCGCGCAGCCCGCCGATCGCCCCGGCGCTGGCCTGCCACGCGGCGTCGTCGCCGTCGGCGATCAGGCTGCCGTCGCCGCCCCACAGCGCGATCAGCCCGCGCGCGTTGGCGGCCAGCTCGTCCCACGCCAGGAGCGCGGTGCCCTTGGGCGCGCGGCGCCGGCCGGCGGTGATCAGCCGGGTCAGGTTGCGCCAGCCGTCGTGATCGGCGGCATGCACGACGATCGTCGTCGGGCCGCCCACCGGCGCGGGCGTCACGCTGCCGTACAGCTCGCCCGTGACCGGCGTCGACGCTGGGCGCTTGCGCGGCGCGCGGCGGGTGCGGCCGCGGCGGGCCAGGCTCATCGCGCCGTCGGCGCCGTCGTCCTCGGCGGTGGCGTGCAGCCCGGCCGGCCGCGGCGCGCCCACCGGCGACGGCACCAGCGCCGCGCCGGCGGCGGCGATCGTCAACGTCGCGCCGGGCAGGAGCTGCACGCCCAGCTCGCGCGCCTTCACGTGCGCGCGCACCATGCCGTAGACCCCGTCGCGATCGGCCACCCCGATCGCGGTCAGCCCGAGGCGGTGCGCCTCCTCGATCAGCTCGTCGGGCTGGCTGGCGCCCTCGAGGAACGAGAAGCTGGTCTTGCACCACAGCGGGACGTACGGGGCGGACACGCGATACTGAACATATGCTCAGCATCGAAAGGGATCAACCTCCTCGGCGACACCGCGAGCACGAACTGCTCACTGCGCCGGGCCTGCGCAGCGCGCGCAGCCAATCCGCGCGGTGGTGCGCCCTGCGCGGTGGCGCGCCGGTTGCGATGGCACGCGGCGATGGCCTCTCCCAAGCGCGTCCACGCCCCGGCGCCCACCGGCGCCCCGACCTCGTTCGAGCGCGACGAGGTCGCGACCGACTTCTCCGACCTCGAGCGCGACGCGGTCGATCGGGTGGCGATGATGACCGAGTCGGTGCTGACCGAGCGGCGATCGGCGGTGCTGGCGGCGTGCCCCGACGAGTACGCCGACGTCGGCGCGCTGCTCCGGCTGGTGGTCGACGAGCTCGGCGACCCCAGCGAGCGGCTCGAGCTGCTGGTGCGGGTGCGCGGGCTCTTGCGCCGGCCGCTGCACCAGCTCGCGCTCGAAGAAGGCGGCGGCCAGCGCGCGCAGCACGTCGAGGACCTGCTGGCGCGCGAGCAGGCCAAGCTGATCGCCCACCAGCAGCGGCTGCGGGTCGACCGCGCGGGGGTCCTCGACGGCGAGGTGCTCGACCCCGCGCGACCGCAGGCCGCGAGCGCGCGGCTGGCGGCCAGCCTCGCGGCGCTGCAGCAGCTGGCCGGGCTGGGCGCCGGCCCCACCGTCCACGATCAGCTGTGGAACGGCAAGAGCACCACCAGCGACACCGGCGTCGGCACGCTGGGCACCGCGATCGACGTGTTCGAGGCCAAGACCACCTTCATCTTCGGTCAGCTGCTCGAGCGCGCCGACGCCGCCAAGCGCCACGCCGCGGCGCTGGTGCTCGACGAGGCCTCGGGCAAGCTCAACGGCACGATCGGCGGGCTGGCCGCGGCGGTCGGCATCGTCGAGGGCGCGATCGATCTGTTCTCGAGCGAGACGTCGACGGTGGCCAAGGTCGACGGCGCCCGCGGCGTGATCACCAACGGCATGCAGCTGGTCGGCAGCCTCGGCGAGCTGGGCGGCGCCAGCTGGGGCGCCGGGCTGGCGACGACCGGCACGATGCTCACGCTCAGCTACCAGTACCTGAAGCTGATGTACGAGACCGTGGCGATGGGCTGGGAGGCGCGGCTGGGGCTGGTGCGCGCGACGCTCAACAGCAAGCTCGATCAGGTCCGCGATCGCGCCGGCGCCATCGCCGACGTCATCGACCGCATGGAGCGCGCCCACGCGCTGGCCGAGGCCGAGACCGATCCGGCCAAGCGCGCGGCGCTCGTCGCCTACCAGCGCGAGCTCGCCGCCGAGGCCGGCGCGCTGATCGACCGGTTCCTCGACGCGCTCGCGGGCCCGGCCCGGCCGCACCTGCGCTACGCGTGGTCGCTCGACGAGCCGGCGCTGCAGCGGCTGTTCGCCCCGCTGACCGCCCGCCGCGGCGCGCGCAGCCGCGACGACGTGCTCGCGTCGACGCGGCTCCTGCTCGAGGGCCTGTGCTACGCCGTCACCCACGGCCGCGAGCTCGCCGAGGAGATGACCACCGGCGAGGTGCCCGAGTAACGCGCGCCACCCGTCCCGGCCTCGCCCGACGTCCCCGACGAGCCTTGGAGGTTCACGCGGCGCGGTGAGCCACCTGCCTCCACCTGGGCTCGGCGACGACCCTTGCACGCGCTGCGGGCGAGCACCCGTCTCGCGTCCTGGGGGATGGATGGGCATTCGCCACATCTCCACGGCGTCACCGGGCGCGGGCACCCGCGGTGGACGGCACCGACCGCCGCGCGCGCCGTGGTGCCTCACGCCAGCGGGCCGGGGCGTTCCCACAGGCTGGGCGCCGGGCCGCCGCGCTTCCAGCCGCCCTGCATGAGCCAGGTCTGCGGCGCGGCCGTCGGCATCGGCTCGAAGCCCTTGGGCCAGGCGAACGGCACGCCGTCGCGCTCGGCCCAGCCGGCGAAGGCCACGCCGCTGGCGTAGCGGTCGAGCGGCGCGCGGCGCTGACCGAGGCCGGCGTGATCCTCGCGATGGCGGCGCCAGTTGTCGAGCACGTAGGCCAGTGCGTGGCGCGCCTGGCGCGGCTTCTCGAGCGTCGTCGCGTGGTAGCGGTCGGTGAAGACGCGGCCGGTTCGCGGCGCCCCACCGGCGATGGTGACCGCGCGGTTCAGCCGCTTCGCGGCTGAGACGCACAGCGCCCGCACGCCGTTGGCCAGCGCGCGGCGATCGTCGGCCTCGCAGAGCAGGTGGATGTGGTGGCGCTGGATCGACAGGTGGACGACGCGGAAGTCGGCGCGCCCGACCAGCGCGATCATCGCCGCCCGCACCGCCGCGTACGCCTGCGGCCGACGCAGCCGGCCGACCTGCCGCGTGACGCGCAGGACGACGTGCACCGGCAGGCGGCGATCGTGGAACGGCCGCGCGCGGTGCTTGCCGCGCGCCGGGCCGGGCAGCGTGCGCTTGCGCCCGGCGCCGACGCGCTTGCCACCGTGGCCGGTCGGATTGCTCGCGCGGTGTGGCGCCCCCTCGGTCCTTGGCAACCCCAGCTGTCGCGCCCGCTTCGCCGCCATTTTGATTGGGCGAATATAACACAGACGAGCCCGACGTCAAGCGCCGAGGAGAATTCAGCGGCGCAGATCGACCGGCGATCGCCGCGCGGGTCGGCGATCCCGCCGGGGAGACCGCCAGCGCCGAGCGCGCTGTGGAGTTGCCGGCCGCGCCACGCGCTGGTCGACGTGCGCAACAACTGGCGCCGCCACCGCGAGGGGGGAGGCGCGATAGCTCATCGCGTGCGGCGCGATCGCCTCGAGGTCGGCCTCGAGCGCGAGTACGGGCTGTACGCGTGGACCGGCGACACGGTGGCGTGCCTGCTGGCGGGCGAGCGGTTGCCGATCGGTTCGTGACCAGGGACGGCGCGCCGGTGACCGCGCTGCCCGGGCTGCTGCATCCGGACCGCTCGCTCGCCGACCTGGCGCCGCTGCTCGACGTGGCGGCGATGCTGCCGGACGGCTGACCGCGCCGCGACCCCGGGACCCGCGGGGTCCTTGGATGGATGATTGGATCGCCGGCCCCGCTCGTGCGTACCAGCCGCCATGGTTCGCCTGACCGCGTGTGTCATCGCCCTGGGCTCGCTCGCGACCGCCAGCGCCGCCCTGGCCCATCCCCCGCCCCCCGACCTGTACGACCGCTGCGGCGAGGACGGGTGCCCGCCGCCGACGCCGCGCCCGCTCGGCCTGCAGATGACCGTCGCCGTGATGCTCGGCCAGTACGGCGTCGGCGGCGTCCACGACGGCGCCGCTGGCGTCGCGGTGCAGGCCGGCCACCGCTGGGGCGACTGGATGGCGTTCGGCGAGTACGACGGGCTCGGGCTCGGCGGCGACGACCTGCGCGACGGCACGCTCCACCGCGTCGGCGCGGCCCTGCGCTACGACGCGATCGATTTCGGCAAGCAGCTGTCGGCCAAGGTCTGGGCCGGCGGCGTGGTCTGGCTCGAGGGCGGCCTCGGCCTCGAGCGCGCGCGCTGGCCCGGCGGAACGAACGTCGATCGCAGCGACGTCGCGTTCGGCGTCGGCGCCGAGTACCGCATCAAGTTCGGCGGCGAGCGCCCGCGGATGATCGGCGTCTTCTACCAGGCCCGCTTCCTCTACGCCGACGCGCCGTCGCGCACGACGATCGCGTCGCTGTGCGTCGAGGGGTGCCCCGGCGCGCCGCTCGACACCCGCGACCTCGGCGTGTTCTTCGTCGGCGGCCTGACCTTCGCGCGGTGAGGATCAGCGCACCGGGACGATCCACGACTCGCGCTTGGCGGCGTTGAGGTCGGGGCGCGTGCAGTCGCGGTAGCCCTTGTAGATCGAGTCCATCGCCCACGGCCCGCTGCCGGCGCACGGCACGTAGGCGGCCTTGTTGTAGCCGTTGAGCTTCAGCTCGGGCATGCGCGTCGTCTGGCCTTGCGCGTAGCGCAGCCAGCTCTGGGCCGGCCACTCGATCGGCCACAGCACGTAGGTCGAGACGGCGCGGCCCTGACCGTCGCGCGCGGGCCGGAACTTCAGCTTGAAGCCCTCGGCGATCGCGTGGGGCTCGAGGTCGAAGCCGGGCCGCTTGAGGAACTTCAGGCGGGTCACCGCGCCGCGCTCGTCGACGTCGAGCAGCAGCCACGCCCGGGTCCACGCGTCCTGGAGGATCGCGCGGTCGCTGTAGGGCGGCGTGCGGATGTCCGAGATGCTGCGGATCGGCTCGGGCGCGACCGCCGGGCGGTGCTCCTCGTCGAGGATGATCACCTCGCCGACGTCGCCGTCGAGGCGCCCGGTGAGGTGGCTGGGCGCGCCGTCGGTGACGAGCACGGTCGCGGCCTTGCGGGCGTGGCCGTACAGGAACGTCACCTGGTAGCGGCCCGGCGCGACGTCGAAGCCGTAGCTGCCGTCGGCGGCGGTCGAGGTCGTGAGCGACGCGCCGGCGCTGTTGGCGATGTTGACCACCGCGCCCTCGATCGGCTGCCCGGAGGTGCGATCGAGCACCTGGCCGGTCAGCTTCTCGGCGGCGGCGCCAGACGTGAGCACGGTCACGCAGATGAGGATGAGCGGCGGCTTGATGGACGGCATGCGGCCGAGCGCAGCAAGGCATGTACCAGCGTCGACGCGGGCCAACGCCGCGACATGACGCCGGCGCGGCCGGCGCGGCTGTCGACTCGGTTGCCACGATGTGGCGCGCGCGCCACGGGCGGTGTCGATTGTGACGGGCGATCCCCCGCCGGTATTCACCGCCCGATCGGCGTGCTGCAATGTCGGGCCGTGGTGCGCACGATCGAAGACGACTGGCTCGAGGGCTGGGACCCGACGCCGGCGATCGTGTCGGTGTGGGCCGAGCCCGACGGCCGGGCCCAGGTCTGGCGCCGCGTCGACGGCCGGCTGGTCCGCGACGACGTGCGGTTCCGGCCATGGCTGGTGCTCGACCGGCTCGACGACCTCGAGCCGCTGGGCCCGCGGCTCGGGCGCGAGGGCGATCACCGCGCCGAGGTGACCTACCGCGAGCTGGCCGGGCCCGGCGCGCTGCGCTACCTGGTGCGCGCCGCCGATCTCGGCGCGCTGACCTCGGCGGTCCTGCGCGGCGCCAGCCGGCGCCTGGGCCGGACCGTCAGCCACCTGCGCGACCTCGGCGAGGACGCGGCGCTGGCGTTGCCGCCCGACGAGCAGTACCTGGTGGCCAGCGGCCGCACCTACTTCCGCGACCTCGGCTTCGATCAGCTCGCGCGCCTGCAGCTCGACCTCGAGACCACCGGCCTCGACGCCGCGCGCGATCGGATCTTCCTGATCGCGGTGCGCACGCCCGACGGCGCGACCCGCACGCTCGAGGCCGAGGCCGACGACGACGCCGGCGAGGCGGCGCTGATCGCGCGGCTGGTGGCCACGATCGCCGACGCCGATCCCGACGTGATCGAGAACCACAACCTGCACGGCTTCGATCTGCCGTTCCTGGTCGAGCGCGCGCGCCGGCTGGGCGTGCCGTTGACGCTGGGCCGCACCGGCGGCCCGGGCCTGCGCACCCGCGGCGCGCAGCGCGGCGCCGCGCTCGGCGGCCGCACCGTGCGCTACCTGGCGCCGGGCCGCGAGCTGATCGACACGATGGACGCGACCCTGCGCCACGACTTCGCGACCCGCGAGCTGCCGGGCCACGGGCTCAAGGCGGTGGCCCGCCACCTCGGCCTGGCCGCCGACGATCGCGAGCTGATCCGCGGCGACGCGATCTACGCCACCTACCTGCGCGACCCGGCGCGGGTGCGGCGCTACGCGGCGGCCGACGTCGAGGAGGTCGCCGGCCTGGCCCGGCTGCTCGGCGGTGCCGCGTTCGCGCTGGCCCGGCTGGTGCCGCGGCGCTACGAGCGGGTCGCCGACGCCGGCGCCGCCACCGGCGTGATCGATCCGCTGCTGGTGCGGGCGTACCTGCGCTCGGGCGCCGCGCTGCCGACCCACGCCGCCGGCGACGGCACGCCGCACAGCGGCGCCGCGCTGCACCTGTTCGCCACCGGCGTCGCGCACCGCGTGATCAAGGCCGACGTCGCCAGCCTGTACCCGTCGCTGATGCGCCAGCACCGGATCGGCCCGGCCCGCGATCACCTGGGCGCGCTGCTGGCGCTGGTCGATCGCCTGGTCGATCGCCGGCTCGACGCCAAGGATCGCGGCAAGGCGGCCCCACCTGGCTCGCGCGCGCGCGCCGAGCACGAGGCGATGTCGGCGGCGATGAAGCTGGTCATCAACTCGGCCTACGGCTACCTCGCCGCCGGCGGCCTGACCCGCTTCGCCGACGTCCACGCGGCCAACCAGGTGACGCGGCACGGGCGCGCGACGCTGGCGCTGATCTGCCGCGAGCTCGCCGCGCGCGGCGTGCGGCTGCTCGAGGCCGACACCGACGGGGTCTACGGCGCGGTGCCGGCCCACTGGGCCGAGGCCGACGAGCGCCGCGCGGTGGCCGAGGTCGCGGCGCTGCTGCCGCCGCGCGTCCGGCTGGAGTTCGAGGGCCGCTACGCCGCGATGCTGTCGCACGAGCCCAAGAACTACGCGCTGCTCGGCGACGACGGCGCGCTCACGCTGCGCGGCGTGGCGTTCCGCTCGAGCCGCGCCGAGCCGTTCGGCGAGGCGTTCCTGCGCGCGGCGATCGCCCGCCTGCTGGTCGGCGACGTGCCCGGCGTGCGCGCGGCGTACCTGGCCAGCGTCGACGCGGTGCGGGGCCTGCGGGCGCCGCCGTTCGACGTGTCGTCGCTGGTGCGGCTGAGCCGGAGCCCCGACGACTACCAGGCCGGCCGCGGCGAGCGGCGCGAGCTGGCGTACGAGGCGCTGTTGGCCGCGGGGCGCACCACCTGGCGGGTCGGCGAGCGGATCCGCTGCTACCGCACCCGCGGCGGCGGCGGCGCGCTGGTCGACCTCGATCGCGCCGCGCTCGATCCCCGCCGCGACTACGACGTCGAGCACTACCTGCGCGTGCTGCGCGACACCTTCGCCGCGCGCCTGACCCGGGCGTTCGCGCCGGCCGACTTCGCGGCGGTGTTCGCCGATCCCGATCAGCTCGAGCTGTTCGCGCGCCCGCTGGCGGCCATCGCGCCGGTGCTCACCGACGTCGCCACCGCGATCGACGCCGGCGCCTGACGCCGCCGGGTCGCCGGTGACGACCGCGCCCGGCGCGGCCCGCTCACCGCGCCGACGTCGCCTCGAGCTGGGCGTAGTCGATCTTGCCGCTGGCCAGCCGCGGCAGCGCGGCGACGCCGACCACCTCGAAGCCGGTGACGTGGGCGCCGGTGTGGCTGGCCAGCGCGCGCTTGATCGCGGCCAGCGCGTCGGGCGCGCCGCCCTCGACGAACACCCGCAGCTTGTCGTCGCCGGCGATCGCCGCCACCACCGGCGCGTCGGGCTGGCCGCGCAGCCACGCCTCGAGCTCGTCGAGGTTGACCCGCAGCCCGAACACCTTGGCGATGCGCTTGACCCGCCCGGTGATCCACAGCCGGCCGTCGGCGTCGAGCCGCCCGAGATCGCCGGTGCGCAGCACGCCGCCCAGCTCGTCGCCGCGCGCCAGGTCGGCGCGGTCCTCGGCGTAGCCCATCATCACGTTGGGCCCGCGGTAGATCACCTCGCCGTCGGGATCGATCGCGAGCGCGCCGCCGGGCAGCGCGCGGCCGACCGAGCCGGCGTGCGCGGGCAGCTCGTCCGGCGACAGCACGCTGATCCGCGCGGTGGCCTCGGTCTGGCCGTACATCACGAACAGCCGCCCGCCGCGCGCCGCCGCGACGCCGTGGAAATGCCGCACCAGCGCGGGGTCGAGCCGCCCGCCGGCCTGGGTCAGCGTGCGCAGGCTGGGCGGCGCCAGCTTGCCGAGGTCGAGGCGCCGCAGCATCTGGTACGAGTACGGGACCCCGGCCAGCGACGTCGCGCCGTGCTCGCGGCACGCGCGCCAGAACTCGTCGCTGACCAGCCCGGCGTCGGTCAGCAGCAGCGTCGCGCCGACGACGAGGTGGCTGTTGACCACCGACAGGCCGTACGAGTAGTGCAGCGGCAGGCTGGTCGGCGCGACCTCGCCCGGACCCAGCGCCAGCGCCGCGGCGATCGCGCGGGCGTTGGCCTCGACCGCGGCCCGGCTCAGCCGCACCAGCCGCGGGCTGCCGGTCGAGCCCGAGGTCGACAGCAAGAGCGCCAGCGCGGGGTGCGGCGCCGGTCGCGGCGTCGGCGGCGGCAGCGCGACCGCGCGCCCCAGCACCACCGCGGGCTGGTAACGCGCGACCAGCGCGTCGAGCGCGGCGGCGGCGAGGCGCGCGTCGAGCAGCACCACCGGCACGCCGGCGGTGAGCGCGGCCAGGTAGTCGACGACGGTGGCGACGTCGTTCTGGCAGCACAGGAACGCGATCCCGCCGCCGGCGCGGGCCGCCAACGCGGTCGCCGCGGCGTCGACCCGCGCGCGCAGCTCGCCGTAGCTCACCCGGGTCGCGGTGGCGGCGTCGATCAGCGCGATCGCGTCGGCGCGGCCGGCCCCGAGCATCAGAGGCGCATGCCTCCGTCGACGCCGATCACCTGCCCGGTCACGTACGCCGCCAGGTCCGAGGCCAGGAACGCGATCAGGTTGGCGACGTCGGTCGCGGTGCCGACGCGGCCGAGGCCGATCTGGGCCAGCCGCCGCGCGTGGACCTCGGGCGCGAGGCCCTTGATCATGTCGGTCTCGATGTAGCCCGGCGCCACCGCGTTCACGCGGATGCCCTGGGGCGCCAGCTCCTTGGCCGCGGCCAGGGTCAGGCCGATCACCGCGGCCTTGCTCGCCGCGTAGACCGCCTGGCCCTCGTCGCCGCGCACGCCGATGATCGAGCTGACGTTGATGATCGCGCCGCGCTTGGCGCGGGCCATCAGCCGGGCCGCGCCCTGCAGGTGATGGATCGCGCCCCGGGTGTTGGTCCCGAGCACGCGGTCGATCAGCTCGTCGCTGATCATCCCGATCAGCGCGCCCTCGAGGACGCCGGCGTTGTTGACCAGCACGTCGAGCTGCTTCCACGCCTTGAAGATCGCCTGGTAGCAGGCCTTGACCGCCGCCGGGTCGGCGACGTCGCCGGGCAGCGCCAGCGTGCGCACGCCGTGGCGGGCCGCGAGGTCGGCCGCGGTCCGGGCCAGGCCGTCCGGATCCCGGACACCACCGAGCGCGACGTCGGCGCCCAGCGCGGCCAGCGTGGTCGCGACCTCCAGCCCGATGCCGCGGCTGGCCCCGGTGACGAACGCGGTCTTGCCCGCGAGCAGCCGCGTCCCCGCCGGCCAGCCGATCACAGCGCCACGCCGTACTTGCGCACGATCTCCTTGGCCTTGTCGTAGCTCGACATGCCGATCACGTCGTCGGTGTCGAGCATCAGGTCGAACGCGGTCTCGATCGTGGACACCAGCTGCATGTGCGCGACCGAGTCCCACTGCGCGATGCCGCGGTAGGTCAGCGTCGCCACGTCGACGTCGGCGCCCAGGTCGAGGGCTTCACGGAAGGCCGCTTGCAGCTTCTGCTCGGGCTCGGTCATCGTCGACGCGACGCTAGCACGCGGTCGCGCCGCCGATCCACCAGCGCCGCCGCGGCGGCGCTCACGCCGCGACCAGCGCGCGGGTCACGGTCCCGACGTGGGCCTCGAGCTCGTCGCTGCCCGGGCCGGCGACCTCGATCGTGATCCGCCGGGCGTCGATCGCGATGGCGCCGCCCGCGGCGACGATCGCCGCCACCGCGGCCCGCACCCCGGGCGTCGCGAGCAGCGCCGCGGTCGCCTCGGGCGTGTCGGTCGCGATGAACACCGCGTCGTCGAACGCCTTGTCCCCGGTCTGCAGCTCCTTCTTGACGATCTTCTTGAGCTTGTGGCCGAGGCCCTCGCGGGTGAACGACGCGACCACCGCCGCCGAGCGCGGCAGCGTCACCGTCCACGTCGTCAGCGGCGCGGCGCCGGTCGCGGTGGTGGCGCGCGCGATCGTCGGGGCCAGGCCGTCGCCGGGGCCGTCGCGCTGCGGCGGCGGCGCCACCTCGGCGACGCGCTCCGGCTCGCGCACCAGGAAGTAGGTCGCCATCAGCCCCTTGCCCTTCACCTCGATCTCGCCGCGGGCCTCGACCTCGAACCGGCCGGCCAGCGCCGCCACCGTCGCCTCCGACACGTGGACCCGGCTGGGCAGGCCGTGCGACTCCATCCGGCTGGCGGTGTTCACCGTGTCGCCCCACAGGTCGTAGATGAACTTGTTGCGACCGATCACGCCGGCCACCACCGGGCCCGAGTGGATGCCGATGCGGATCGTCAGCTCGACGCCGTTGGTGGTGGCGTAGTCGGCCAGCGTCGCCAGCATGTCGAGGCCCATCCGCGCCATCCGCACCGCGTGATCGTCGGTCTTCTCGGGCACGCCGGCCACCACCATGTAGGCGTCGCCGATGGTCTTGATCTTCTCGAGGCCGTGGCGGTCGGCCAGCGCGTCGAACCGGGTGAACAGCTCGTCGAGCATCGCCACCAGCGCCTCGGGCGAGGTGCGCGCCGACAGCGCGGTGAAGCCGACGATGTCGGCGAACAGCACGGTCACCGCCTCGAAGCGGTCGACGATGACGCCCTCGCCTTGCTTGAGCCGGGTCGCGATCGGCGCCGGCAGCACGTTGAGCAGCAGCCGGTCCGAGGTCTGCTTCTCGGCCTCGAGCTCGCTGGTGCGATCGCGGACCAGGGCCTCGAGGTTGTCGCTGTGGCTCTGGATGGTCTCGGCCATCGCGTTGAAGCTCCTGCCGAGCTGGCCGATCTCGTCCTTCGACGCGACGTGGGTGCGCACCGCGAAGTCCTTCTCGGCGAACCGCTTGACCGCCTGCGACAGCGCGATCACCGAGCGGGTCAGCATCGTGCCCATGATGATCGACACCACCAGCGCCAGCGCGATCACCGCCAGCGACACCTTGATCGCCAGCGACCCGGCCCGGCCCAGCGCCGCGCGCATGTCGGTGTCGACGATGTCCACGCCGATGACGCCGGCGCAGCGGCCGCTCCCGTCGCGCGGGCCCGGCAGCGGCACGTAGGCCGACACCGAGTGCACCTTGAACTCCGGGTCGTAGACGAACGACGTCTCCATCTCCGGGGTGCAGTCGGCCAGCGCCTGCTTGAGCAGCGGCACGTCGGCGACGTCGTAGGGCTGGGCGAAGTGCGACAGCTCGGGATCGTCGGGCGCGCCAGCCAGCACGTCGGCGTCGACGACGAACCGCGGGTGATCGGGGTCGTCGGTCGGCACCAGCACGTAGACGTAGCGGATCAGGCCGGGCTCGGCGGCGCGGATCGCGTTGAGCTGATCGGACAGGCGCTGGTAGTCGCCGCGGGGCTGCCGCTCGATCGCCCGGACCTGCTCGCCCGACAGCTCGTCGACCTGGGCCCGCAGCCGACCGTAGGCGTCGGCGTCGATCGTGCGGGCGCCCAGCGTGGCGATGTTGCGCAGCCGGCTGCGCAGCTCGGTGCGGAGCTGGCGCTCGACGAAGCGGTACAGGAAGACGGCCAGCAGCAGGCTGACCAGGGCGCTGACCAGGAAGAACGCGACCGTGATCTTTCGGCGCAGCCGCATCCCCAGCGCAACGGTAGCCCCGCGGTCGCCTGGGAGGCAAGGCGACGGGCGTACGTGTCCGTCGATGTGGGCGCGACGTTTAGCCCACTGGCGGGCTGGCGCCGACGACCAATACTAGGCGGCGGTGCTGGCATCCCACCCCGAGAACGTCGCGACCTTGCTGGTCGTCGGCGGGCTCGCGATGCTCCTGCTCCGCCACCTGATGGTCTGGCGCCTCGACGGCAGCCGCTCGCACCTGCCGTGGGTGTTGATCAGCGCCAGCGGCATCGCCTTCGGGGTGCTGCGGATCGCGCACCTATCGACCGATTCGCCGGATCACGGGCTGGCGCTGTCGCGCGGCCTGTACGCGGTACCGATGTTCTTGATGCCGCTCGGCGTGGCCGCGGTCGAGACGCTGACCGAGCGACCGCGCTCGCGGACGGCGTTCCGGCTGGGCGTGGTCACCGCGCTGCTGGCGCTCGCGACGGTGGCGACGCCATGGTTCGTGGTCGGTCCGCCGCAGCTCCGCCACGACGCCTTCGGGCATCGCTTCTGGGTCGGGCGCGCCGGGCCGGGGCTGATCGCGCTGGCGCTGGTGATCGCGTGGACCGGCCGGCACCTGTACCGCGCGGTGCGCGCGCTGCCGGTCGAGCTGCGCGGCATGCGGCGCTGGCTGCGGCTCCCGGTGCTGACGTTCATGGCGCTCGGGGCGCACGACACGCTGCTGGCCGCCGGCCTCCGCTCGATCCACCTGTTCGAGTACGGCTTCCTGGTGTTCGCCGCGGTCGCGACGCAGTTCGAGACCCTGCGCGGCGCGGCGGTGCGCGCGGGGCTGACCGAGCGGCTCGAGGCCAAGCGGGTGGCGCTCGAGGCCAAGGAGGCCTCGCTCGATCGCGCGCGCGCCGAGCTGGCCGTGACCCACCAGCGCCTGGTGCGCGCCGATCGGATGGCCGCGCTGGGCACGCTGGCGGCGGGCACCGCCCACGAGATCAACAACCCGCTGACCTTCATCGCCGGCAACGCCGAGCTGCTCGGCGACGCGCTGGCCGGGCTCGCGCCCCGGCTGCCGCCGGACGCCACCGCCGAGGCCCAGGCGATGCTGCGCGACATCGGCGCCGGCACCGAGCGGATCAAGGGGGTGGTGCAGCAGCTGCTCGCGCTGGCCAAGGACGATCAGGCGGCGGCCGCGCCGGTCGACGTGCGCGGCCTGGTCGACGTGTCGCTGGCGATGGCCGGCCACCACCTCAAGCACCGCGCGCAGGTGGTGCGCGACTTCGACGAGGTGCCGCCGGTGTTCGCCAGCGCGGCGCGCCTTGGCCAGGTGTTCCTCAACCTGATCGTCAACGCGGCGCAGGCGATCCCGGCCGGCGCCGCCGACGCCAACCAGGTGCGGGTGGCGATCCGCGCGGCGGCCGAGCGGGTGGTCGTCGAGATCGTCGACACCGGCGTCGGGATGCCCCCCGACGTGCTGGCCCGGATCTTCGATCCGTTCTTCACCACCAAGGACGCCGGCCACGGCACCGGCCTGGGCCTGTCGATCAGCCAGGGCATCGTCGAGGAGCTGGGCGGGACGATCGACGTCGCGTCGACGCCGGGCCACGGCACGACCGTGCGGGTCGAGCTGCCCGCGTGCGCCGCGCCGGTGGTCGACGCGCCCGGGCCCGCGCCCGCGCCCGCGCCGCGGCCGCCGCGGACGGTGCTGGTCGTCGACGACGAGGCGCTGGTCGGCCGGGCCGTGGCGCGCCTGATCGGCGGCGCCCACATCGAGGTCGCGGCCAGCGGTCGCGACGCGCTGGCGCGCGGCCCGCTGCGCCGCTTCGACGTCATCGTGTGCGACCTGATGATGCCGGAGATGACCGGGATCGAGCTGTACCGGCGGGCGATCGCCGAGGCGCCAGCGCTGGCGAGCCGGTTCGTGTTCCTGACCGGCGGGGTGTTCACCGACGAGGCGCGGGCGTTCGTCGACGAGCCCGGCCGGCGCTGCCTGACCAAGCCGGTCGAGCGCGCCGAGCTGCTCGCGGCGATCGAGGCGGCCGCGGCCGCGTGACCCGCGCGGCTAGGGGATCTCGACGATGCCGGCGCCCGCGAAGGTGGTGTGCTCCCATTGCCCGACCGGCGCCGAGGTCGGCCCCAGCGGCAACAGCTGCGCCGACAGGTTGGCGCCGTCCCAGTAGATCCGCGCCAGCCCGCTGACCCCGGCGGCGACGGTCTCGGTGGTGAGCAGCACGTCGCCCACGATCGACCGCCAGTCGTCGCGCCCGACGCCGAGCAGGCGGCTGGTGCCGTAGTTGACGCCGAAGAAGTTCTCGTCGGGCATGACCAGATCGATGTCCTCGATCGCGAAGCCGCCGAGGTTGTACGTCGTGGACGCGCCGGTGGCGTCGAAGGCGTACATCACCCCCTGCGCCTCGGCGCCGGCGATGATCTTGCCGGCCAGCGGTCCGAACCGCGCCGGGTACGGGGGCACGACGATCATGCCCTCGAGGTGCACGCCGACCGCGGCCAGCCGGGTGGGCACGCCGGCCGAGGTGATGCGCCACACCTCGCCGGTCGTGGTCGCCGCGATGAGATCGCCACCGAACACGCCGGTGCGGTCGACGTAGAGCGAGCCGCGCATCAGCCCGTTGCCGGCGCCGGGCAGGCTGACCCAGGGGTTGATGACCGTGGCGCCGTCGTCGGTGATGCGCACGATCTCACCGTCGATGCCGTTGCCGACGAACAGGTCGCCGGCGATGAAGCCGCCGACGTTGCCCGAGCGCGCGGTGGCGATCTTGACCTCGTCGGTCAGGCCCATGACGCCCGAGAACGGCACGTGGCTGCCGTCGAGCTGCACCCGCTCGAAGTTCAGCGGCGTGCCGGCCGAGTAGTTCACCGACATCACCACCGAGTCGGTGGGCTCGTGGTAGTCGATGCCGATCGGGCTGTTGAAGGTGGTCGAGATGGCGGTGAACGTGACCGTCGGCGGCGGGCCGTCGTTGCGGGGATCGATCGCGTCGGGGGCGCCGTCGCCGTCGCTGTCGACCAGGCCCTCGCCGGCGTCGGGCAGGCCGTCGGCGTCGCTGTCGGTGTCGTGGAAGTCGGGCTGGCCGTCGCCGTCGGTGTCGCGCGCGGCGCGGCCGGGTCGCCGAGCTCGCCCGAGTCGGGCAGGCCGTCGCCGTCGTCGTCGGGATCCTGGAAGTCGGGCGTGCCGTCGCCGTCGAAGTCGCCGGTGCCGTCGGCGCCGTCGGCCACGCCGTTGCCGTCGGCGTCGGTGTCGCGGAAGTCGGGCGTGCCGTCGCGGTCGCTGTCGATCGGCGGCGTCGCCGGGTCGGCGTCGCCGGCCTCGCGGTAGTCGTCGATGCCGTCGCCGTCGGCGTCGGCGTCCTGGTAGTCGGGCGTGCCGTCGCCGTCGGTGTCGACCGCGGTGACCACGCCCTCGTCGCCGTCGCGGATGGTGTCGCCGTCGGTGTCGACGCTGGGATCGGGCGGCGTGCCGCCGTCGTCGCTGCCGCCGCACGCGACCCCGGTCAGCACGGCCATGATCAAGAGCGAGCGCGCGCGCATGGAACCTCCAGCGCCGAGGATACGCTCAGTCCGCGCCGCGGTGACAGCGGGTTCAGCGCCGCAGCACGAACGCCTGCTCGACCGTCGAGGCGATCGGGCGGCCGGCGTCGTCGCGGGCCGGGTCGTAGCGGAACCGCCACACCGCGGCGGCGGCGTCCTGCTCGCGGCGGCGCAGCGGCGCGGCCGGCAGGCGCACGCCCACCACGAAGCCGTCGTCGTCGACGCGCAGCCGGGCGGTCAGCAGCGTGCCCTGGGACGCGTCGCCGGTGCGCACCGGCCAGATCAGCCGCGCCGGCCGGGCCAGCGAGCGGCGCGGCGTGCGCGCGAGCCGGGACGCGCTGGCCAGCGCCGCGCTCCAGCCGCGGCCAGCGCCGTCACCCGCGCCGTCACCCGCGCCGACGCCACCGCCGCGTCCGCCACCGGCGCCACCGCCGGTCCCACCAGCGCCGGGCGACGCCGCCGGTGCCGCCATCGGCTCGGCGGGCCCGGCGGCAGCGGCGGTGGCGATGGCGGCCGGCGGCGACGCCACCGCGGCGGGCAGCGGCGGCGCGGCAGGCGCCACCGGCGATGGTGACGCGACGGGACGGGCCGGTTGCGGCCGCGCCCGGGATCGCGCGGCCCGCGCCACCGGTCGCCCACCGCCGCCCTCGGCCCCGCGGGGCGGAACCACCACCGGCGCGGGCGGCGACGCCACCGGCGCGGGCCCGACCGACGCCAGCGTCACCCGCGTCGGCGCCAACCGCGGCGCCGGCCGCGGCCCGCGCCCGAGCGCGATCACCGCCACCGCCAGCGCGCCGTGCACCGCCGCGGACACCAGCCAGGCGCTCGATCGCCGCATCGCGATCATCTCAACGCACGGCGGCCGCCGAGGCGAGCCCCCGCGGCCTGACCCGTGCTGACGGCGCCGCGCGCCGGCGCAGCGCTGCGACACCGCCGCGCCACCCGCCGTGAACGCCCAGACACACGCCGGCGGCGCCCCGCGGCCCAACCCCGCGAACCGCGCCGGCCCCGGCCCCGGCACACGCCCTGCTATCGTGGGAGGTCGGGAGGCCTCATGTCCATGCTTCGCGCCTGCGCGGTCCTCGGTTGTTCGTCGCTGGTCGCGCTCGGCGCGTGCGGCGGCGAGGGCGGCTCGACTGACGTCCAGCCCACGCTGCGCTTCGCCGATCGCACCGACGCCGAGCTGGTGCGCCTGATCGACGCGGCCGGCGGCACCGACCTGTTCCGCGCCACCGGCATGATCGATCAGTTCGGCGACACCTTCGAGGTGGAGCCGTGCCCGACGATCACGATCGCCGGCTCGGTCGCCACCGTCACCGGCGGCTGCGCGCGCGCCGACGGCACGCGGCTCGAGGGCAGCGGCGCGGTCGACAACCCGATCGGCTGGGACCAGCTCGACTACCGCTTCCAGGACGACACGCTCTACACGTTCACCCAGTTCGGCCTGGGCGACGGCCAGGCCACGCAGACGTTCGACGGCTGGCTGCGCCGCACCGACGGGCTGGCCACCTGGGACGCCGACCTCACCGCCAGCCTGCTCGGCGTCACGGTGCGCTCGGACCTGTACATCCACTGCACCGACCCGCAGCACCCGTCGTGCGCGTTCACCAACAGCGGCCTCGAGCTGGTCGGCGTCGGCGGCGCGCGGGTGTCGGGCACGGTCACCGCCAGCACCACCGGCGGCGGGCAGCGCATCGACCTCACGCTGCAGGGCGCCGATCGCCTGACCGTCCACTCGACCGGCACCTGCGTCGGCTGGCAGATCGAAGGGACGACCCGCGGCATGACCTGCCCGTGATCGCCGCGGCGGCGGGCTACTTCAGGCCCAGCTGCCGGGCGAAGAACGTGTAGCCCAGCGCCTCCATGTACGCGGCCTGGGCGTTGTCGGCGGCGCCGCCGTGCCCGCCCTCGATGTTCTCGTAGTAGAGGAGGTCGACGCCGAGCGCGTCGAGCTTCGCCACCATCTTGCGCGCGTGGCCGGGGTGCACGCGATCGTCGCGGGTCGAGGTGGTGAACAGCGTGCGCGGGTAGCGCACGCCGGCCTTGACCTGCTGGTACGGCGAGAACTTCGCCAGCGCCGCCCAGTCGGCGGGGTCGTCGGGGTCGCCGTACTCGCCCATCCACGACGCGCCGGCCAGGAGCTTGTGGTAGCGCCGCATGTCGAGCAGCGGCACCTGGCAGACGATCGCGCCGAACAGCTCGGGGCGCTGGGTCAGCATCACGCCCATCAGCAGGCCGCCGTTGGAGCCGCCGACGATGCCGAGGTGCGGCGTCGACGTCACCTTGCGCGCGATCAGGTCCTCGGCGACCGCCGTGAAGTCGTCGTAGGCGCGCTGGCGATCGTGGGTCAGCGCGGCCTGGTGCCACGTCGGGCCGTACTCGCCGCCGCCGCGGATGTTGGCGGTGACCAGCGCGCCGCCGCGCTCGAGCCACGCCGCGCCGCCGGTGGCGTCGTAGCCCGGGGTGAGCGAGATCTCGAAGCCGCCGTAGCCGGTGAGCACCGTCGGGGTCGAGCCGTCGAGCGGCAGGTCGCGGCGCGCGACCTGGAAGTACGGGACCTTGGTGCCGTCGGCCGACGTCGCGAAGTGCTGGGTCGCGACCAGGTCCTTGGCGTCGAAGTACGCCGGGCTGGCCTTGAGCCGGGTCCGCGCCGGCTTGCCGATCGTGCCCAGCGACAAGGTGGTCGGCGTGGTGAAGCCGGTCTCGGTGAACCAGAAGTCGTCCGAGGTGTCCTCGTCGTAGGCGCTGACGCCGAGCGCGCCCACGTCGGGCACCGCCATCGCCTCCCGGGTCCAGCCGCGCGGCCCGTGGCGGTGCACGTAGACCCGGCTCTTGACGTCCTCGAGCTCGGTCACGACGATCGCGGTGCGGGTGGTGGCGACGCTGTCGAGCGAGGTGTTCGGCCGCGGCTCGTACAGCATCGCGAAGTCGCGCTTGCCGGCGAGGAAGTCGGCCAGCGGCGTCGCCAGGAGCGCGCCGGCCGGCCAGGTGCGGTCGCCGATGGTCCACGCGCTGCGCAGCGTGATCAGGAGCTGGTCGTCCCAGGCGTCGACCGAGGCGTCGTCGGGCTTGGCGATCGCGGTCAGCGCGTCGCCGGCGCGCAGCGACGTGATCGACGTGAAGAACGTCGGGGTCCGGCCGATCCAGTCGCGGGTCTTGCCGTGGTCCCACTCGCGGTACGCGAACACCGCCACGTCGGAGGTCAGCCCCTCGAAGATCGTCGTGGCCTCGGCCAGCGGCGTGCCGCGCTTCCACGCCTTGATCAACCGCGGGTAGCCGCTGTCGGTCATCGACCCCGGCCCGAAGTCGGTGCCGATCGTGATCGTGTCGCGATCGACCCAGGCGACGTCGGTCTTGGCCTCGGGCACCGCGAACCCGCCGTCGACGAACTGCTTGGTGGCGGTGTCGAACTCGCGGATCACGACCGCGTCGGCGCCGCCGCGCGACAGGCTCAAGAGGCAGCGCGTGTAGTCGGGCGGCAGGCAGGTCGGGCCCTTCCACACCCAGTTCTCGCCCTCGGCCTTGGCCAGCGCGTCGAGGTCGAGCACCGTCTCCCACGCCGGCTGCGGCTGCTTGAACTCGGCCAGCGTCGTCCGCCGCCACAGCCCGCGCGGGTTGGCCTCGTCCTGCCACAGGTTGTAGAGCCACTTGCCGCGGGCCCCGACGTACGGGATCCGGTCCTTCGAGTCGTAGATCGCGCGCAGCCGATCGCGCAGCGCGCCGAAGCCCGGCGCGGCCTCGAGCTCGGCCTGGCTCCGGGCGTTGTGCTCCTTCACCCACGCCAACGGCTTGTCGCCGGTGACGTCCTCCAGCCACAGGTACGGATCATCGGTCGCGGTCACGGGCGGCTCCGGGTTCGAGGTCGGAGCCGCGTCGGGCGCCGGCGACGGGAGCGGCGACGCCGAGCGTCGGCCGCCGCCGCACGCCGCGATCACCAGGGCGAGGCTCACGAGCGAGGTGCGCACGTCGGAGGACATACGCCAGCCGCAGGCCCGACGCTAGCGGATCAGGGCGTGCACGCCACCACCCCGGCACCGCGACGCGCGCCTTCTTACGGCGCCCTTACAAACCCGTCGAGGCTGGGACTTCGGCTTGACCCGCCCGCGCCCGCCTGCGTAAGAGAGTCAGTATGCGAATCACCAGTATCGCTGTTGTTGCGTGCTTGTTGTCGGCCTGTGTCGGACTCGAGGCCCCCGACACCAGCGACACCGAGGCCCAGGTCTCGACGGCGCCGGACGCGGACCCGTCGAACGACTGCGTCCTCCTCGAGATCACCCACGTCGCGCTTGGCCTGAACCGCGAGTTCCGGATGCGGGAAGGGGTCAACACCCCGATCCGCGTCAACTCGGGCGTGAACGTGGTCGAGGCATGGGCCGGCCATGTCGTAGGTGGCATTTGCCTGATCGACCCCGCCGCGTTCAAGAACACCGCGCACTGGCACGCTGAGGCGACGATCGTCAACCTGACGCGCGGCTCGACCACGCTGGCGCTCGCCTTCCGTTCCGTGTCGGTGATCGATGGCGTGGACACGACCTACACCGACACCGGCGGCGCCGCGCCCGCGGTCGCGGCGCTCGTGCAGAGCGCACCGGCGACGGCCGACGGGGCCGGCTACACCACCGGCACGTCAGGCGCGCTCACCGTCACCTTCAACCAGCCGGTGACGATCCTCCAGGCCGTGCTGGCCACCAGCCCCGAGAGCCCCGGCTCCGGATCGAGCAACGCGACCGGCAGCGGGACGACCTGGACCATTCCGATCCCTGGCGGCCTGACCTGCGGCGCGGCGTTCGGCCTCACCGTGGCGATCAACGACCCGCTGGTGCCGACCAGCACGATCGTGCTCACCGCGACCACTGCGAGTGGGGTCCTCGGCTGCGATTGACGCGCTGCGCGCTTCCGATCCGACATCGGCAGGTGCGCCCCGACGCTAGCCGATCAGGGCGTGCACGCCACCACCCGCACGTGCCCGCGCGCGGTCCCGCCGCCGATCTGGTCGACCCAGGTCACCAGCGCGGCGGCGCCGCTCGTACTGGCGGCGATCGACATCGGCTGGTAGACGGCGGACGTGGTGCCGATCGCCACCGGGGCGCTGCGCCGATCGAGGTCGGCGTCGAGCCAGACGTGCGTGACGCCGAGCCCGCTGGCGCCGGCGACCTGGAAGCCGCCGTCGTGCGCGGTGATGCCGGCGTGGGTCAGCGCGACCTCGTCGAAGCGACGGCTGGGGCCGAGCAGCCCGGTGGTCAGGCCCACGGTGCGCACCCGCAGCACGCGCGACGCGCCCAGCGCGGTGTTGCCCGCGCTGGCGATCACGACCTGATCGCCGACCAGCGTTGCGCTGACGGTCTCGGGCGAGATCGTCGACGGGCCCGACCTCGATGACCTCGGTGGCTGGGCAGCCGGCGAGCGTGAAGCCCTGGTAGCGGACGCCATTGCCGGTGTTGCTGGCCCACTGCCACGCCACGCCGACGCCCGCGGCCGACGCCACCAGCGCGAAGCTCCCCGGCGCGCTGGCGGCGCCCACCGGCGTCAGGTCGAAGCGGTCGACCACCGCCAGCGACGCGTCGAGCACCGCCGCGCGCAGGTACGCGCCCGGGGGCTGGTCGAACGCGCGCCACACCACGAAGGCGCCGCCGCCGGGCAGCGCCGCGACCTGCGGCTCGACGCTGTAGACCGCGGGGTCCTGCGACACCCGCACCGGCGCGCCGACCGCGGCCCCGGTCGCGGACTTCCGGGCGACCCACACCTCGCTGCCCATCGTCAGGTTGGAGTCGTAGGCGATCAGCACGTCGCTGCCCGCCGGCACCACGTGGCCACCGAAGATCGAGGCCACGACGTTGTTGGTGTAGTTGATCGTGCCGGTGGCGGCGCCGGTCGAGGTGTACCCGTAGCCGAACAGGTTCCACAGCGAGTCGGCCTGGTGGGTGGCGGACACCGCGAAGCCGGCGCTGGTGGCGCGCGCGTACGACGTGAAGTAGTTGCCGCTGGCCGCGACGTTCTGGAACAGGTACGCGTTATCGGCGGGCTGGGCGGTGGCGGCGCACGTCGACGTGGCCGGCGCCGCCGCGGTGACCCGGGCCGCGAACGCGACGGTCGCGCCGGGCACCGCCGCCGTGTACGCGCTGCCGTTGCGGGTCGTGACGACGCTGGCGAACGGGCCCGCCGCGAGCCCCTGCCGCACGGTGACGTCGTCGATCGCCGGCAGCGTCGCCGCGAGCTGGAAGGTGAGCGTGGCCGGCGCGGCGAACGCCAGCCCGGCCGGACCGACCTCGTAGGCGGCGGTGAGCGCGCGCTGACTCGACGGCAGATCGATCGCCACCGGCCGCAGCGTGACGGTGGTCGCGGCAGCGAGCGCCCCGGCCGGGATCACCAGCCGCGCGGCCGCGCCGACCGCGACCGTGCCGCCGGCCGGCCCGACCACCGCGCTGGCGCCCGGCGCCGCCGGGGGCGCCGTGCACGCGACCGAGCCAGCGTCGACGCCGGGGGGCGCGTCGATCCACGGCGCATCGAGCGCGAGCGGCGCGTCGAGCTCCGGCGGTGCGTCGAAGACCCCGGCGTCGGGCCCGGCGTCGGGCTGGCTCACGGTCGGGCCGCCGCACGCGGCCACCAGCGCGAGCGCGATCAGCGCGCGGGCGGTCACGGCGCGGCCTTGACCTCGAGGTGCAGGCGCAGCGCGTCGCACGTCGCGGTGGTGAGCTCCTCGCCGATCGCGCTCGCGGTCCACTGCGCCAGGTAGATCGGGTTGGCGCCGGGTCCGCCGGCGCCCGGGGTGTACGCGTAGTCGAGCGTGTTCGCGTAGGGCGCCGCGCCGTCGACGCAGCCGGTGCCGCCGACCTGCTGCTGCGCGTCGCGGCCGTCGACGAACGCGCCGCCGCCGCACACCTGCGCGCCGGTCACCGACTGGACCTGCGCGTCGATGGTCAGGCGCTGGCCCTCGGCGGTGAACTGCGCCGGGCCGAAGTACACGTGGCCGGTGCACGGCAGCACCAGATCGATCACGTCGCCGACCGCGAGCGGGCGGGCCGTCGCGATCGAAGTGTTGGTGACGGCGGCCGCCGCCGGGCCGGGGCTGGCCGGACCCGGCGACGAGGACGCGGCGCAGGCGGCGAGCGAGGCGGACAGCGAGGCGAGGACGAACGCACGCGAGATCATGGAGGCTCCAGTGCCGGGACGGCCGGCGCCTGGTGGACCGCGGTCGCGGCGGGCGTTGCACGAGAATCGACCGGCCGTCGCCCGCCCCGGGCCCGCTCAGGCGCGCAGGAGGCCGCTCAGCGACACGTCGAGATCGCGCGGCATCAGCCCGAGCAGGCTCTCGACGTCGGCGGCGGGGATGCCCAGCGCGGCGCGCAGGTGATCGCAGGCGGCGGCCAGCACCTCGGCGCGGCAGGTCGCGAGCCAGCGGCTGACCGTGCTCTTGTTGACGCCGTACATGCGGCCGATCGCGTCGAGCGACACCTGATCGACGTAGGCCAGGCGGAGCAGCGTGCGATCGCGCGGCGCCCGCGCGGCGATCGCGTGGCGGAACGCCGCGGTCACCGGCGCCTGGTAGCGCGCGCGCAGCGCCAGCAGCTCGGCCGACAGCTCGCCGGTCCGGGCCAGCTGGTCCAGCCCGTCGTCGTCGCCGACCTCGCGGCCCTCGGTGCGGCTGCGCTCGGTGCGCAGCCGGGCGTGCTCGCGCAGCGCGACCACCCGGACCCACGCCCACAGCGGCCCGCGGCCCGCGTACTGCGCGATGCGCGGCGGCGCGCCGGCCAGCACCCGCGCGGCGACGCGCTGGCGGACCTCGGCCACCACGTCGTCCTGCCCGGCGCCCAGCTTGAGCCACACGCCCACCTTGGCCAGGTGCTCGCGCTCGAAGCGCTGCACCGCCACCGGATCGCCCACCGCGCACGCGACCGCGAGGAACAGATCGGCGCCCTGGACCGCGGCGTCGTCGCCGGGCGGTCGCGCCGCCACGGCGGCCAGGAACGCCGCGTCGTCGAGCTTCACGCCCGGATGCGCGCGGCGGCCGTCGCGCAGCCAGGTCAGCACGGCGTCGGGGACCGCCACCGATCGAGGATATCGTATGTTCGCCCACCGCGACGCGTGCAACGACCACGCGGACCGCGGTCTACCCGGTGATCGCCGTGTCCGCGTCGCCCCCTACCGATTGCCCCTCCGAGGACCGCCTGCTGGCGTTCGCCGGTGGCGCCAGCGCGGCCGCCGACCGGGCCGCCATCATCGACCACCTCGACGGCTGCGCCGAGTGCCGCGCGGTGGTGGTGGCGGTCAGCGCCGACGAGCCCGGGGCGACCACCGCGCCGCTGCGCATCGGGCGCTACCTGGTCGAGCGCCCCATCGGCGCCGGCGCGATGGGCCTGGTGTTCCGGGCCCGCGACGCCGAGCTCGACCGCGCGGTCGCGCTCAAGCTGCTGCGGCGCTCGCTCGACAGCGACGACGACGAGCGGCTCGAGCAGCGGCTGCTGGGCGAGGCGCGCGCGCTGGCCAAGCTGGCCCACCCCAACGTCGTGGCGGTGTTCGAGGTGGCGCGCCACGACGGCGAGCTGTACCTGGTGATGGAGCTGATCGAGGGCCCGACGCTGGGCGCCTGGCTGCTGGCCGCGGCGCGCACCACCGACGAGGTGCTGGCGATGTTCGCGCAAGCCGGCCGTGGCCTGGCCGCGGCCCACGCCGCCGGCATCGTCCACCGCGACGTCAAGCTCGACAACGTGCTGGTCGGCGCCGACGGGCGCGCGCGGATCACCGACTTCGGGCTGGCCACCGGCGCGCTGGCCGGGCCGCTGCCGGAGGTCCACGGCGACGACATCGCGCTGACGATGACCGGCGCGCTGGCCGGCACGCCGGCCTACATGGCGCCCGAGGTGCTGCGCGGCGGCGACGCCACGCCGCAGAGCGATCAGTTCGGGTTCGCGGTGGCGCTGTGGTGCGGGCTGTGCGGCGCGCGGCCGTTCCACGGCGACAGCGTCGACGCGCTCCTGCGCGCCATCGAGATCGACGATCCGCGGCTGCCGCCCGGGCGGCGCATCGACGCCCGCGTGCGCGCGGTGGTCGCGCGCGGGCTGGCCACCGATCCCGCCGCGCGCTGGCCGTCGGTCGCCGCGATGCTCGACGCGCTCGAGCGCGCGCGCCCGGGCCGGCGGACCCGCACGATCGCGATCGCCGGCGCGGTGGCGGTGATCGCCGCCGGCGCTGCCGCGGCGGCCGTGACCCGCGACCACCGCGGGCCGACCTGCGCGACCGATGGGGCGGTGTGGACGCCGGCCGCCGCGGCCAAGGTCCAGGCGGCGCTGCGCGCGGCCGCGCCCGAGCTCGCCGCGACCGCGACCACCGCGGTGGCCGACGCGGTCGCCCGCTGGCAGGCCCGCTGGGACCACGAGCGCCTCGCCACCTGCCGCCAGGGCGGCGAGGTCGAGGCCGCCCGCGGCGGCTGCCTCGATCTGCAGCGGCGGCAGGTCGAGAGCACCGTCGCGCTGCTCGGCGAGGCGACCGGGGCCGTCGCCGAGGACGCGATCGTCACCGCCGACCGCCTCCCCGATCCGCGGGCCTGCGTCCGCGCCGCCGGGACACCCGTGACCGACCGCAGCGCCGCGGCCCGCGCGCTCGCCGCGCGCCTGGCCGACGCCCGCGCGCTGCACCACGTCGGCCGGTTCGCCGACGCCGCCACCGCGTGCGCGGCGATCGTCGCCGCGGCGACCGCCGGTGGTCACGCCGGCGTGCGCCTCGACGCGCTGCTGCTGCTCGCCGAGTCCCAGTCCGACGACGGCGAGCGCAAGGCCGCCTTGACCACCTTCGACCAGGCCACGACGCTCGCGATCGCGCGCGGCGACGATCACGCGCTGGCCGAGGCGCTGGTGCACCTGGTGTCGGTCCACGCCAACGGCGGCGAGCTGGCGGCCCACGAGCTGGCGCTGGGGCTGGCCACCGCGGCGCTGGCCCGCGCCGGCGGCGATCCCGAGCTCGACGCGCTCTTGGCCCAGGGTCGGTGCCGCGCCGGCTGGCGGCGGCCGGCCGAGCTCGAGCGCGGCGTGCGCGACTGCGAGGAGGCGGCGCGGCGCTGGCGCGCGCTGCGCGGCGGCGACTCCTACGAAGCGACCGGCGTCGTGAACCAGCTCGGCCTGCTGGCGTACACCGGCGGTCACTACGAGGAGGCGCTGGCCCAGTTCCAGCGCTACGAGCAGCTGAACCTGCGCTGGCACAGCCCGACCCACCACAACACCGA
This sequence comes from Myxococcales bacterium, assembly GCA_016707895.1. Taxonomy (GTDB): domain Bacteria; phylum Myxococcota_A; class Polyangia; order Haliangiales; family Haliangiaceae; genus UBA2376. The sequence goes on from JADJGV010000001.1 coordinate 1,057,746, forward strand.
CACCGCTCGGGTCAACGCCGCCGACACGCTGGTCAAGCTCGGCCGCGCCGCCGAGGCCGAGCCGATCGTGCGCGACGTGCTCACCCGCCGCGCCTGGGGCTCGGCGTACGACGTGCTGGGCCAGGTGCTGCGCCAGCGCCACGACGTCGCTGGGGCGATCGACGCGTTCCGCCACCAGGCCACCGCCGGCGCGACCCTCGGCTACGGCGGCGACCACTGCCTCGGGTTGGTCGCGGTCGCCGAGCTCGAGCTCGAGCGCCGCGATCGCGTCGCCGCCGCCGCCGCGCTGGCCGAGGCCACGCCGGTGTGCACGCAGCACGCGATCACCGACGCCGCGCCGCGGCTGGCCGCGCTGCGGACCGCGCTGGCGATCACCGGAACGGGTCGGTGAACCACGGGTCCACGGTGAGCGGCTCGTCGGTCAGCGTGCCCATGAACGCGACCAGCGCGCGCGCCTCGGCGTCGGTGAGCGTGGCGTTGCGCGGCGCGCCGCCGGGCAGGCGCAGGCGCGGGTCGAGGTTGGGGTGCGCGGCGACGCCGTGGCGGTAGTGCTCGACGACGTCGGCGAGGGTCGCGAGCCGGCCGTCGTGCATGTACGGCGCGGTCAGCGCGACGTTGCGCAAGGACGGCGACTTGAAGCGGCCGAGGTCGCGGGCGACCGCGGTCTGGCCGCCGACGCCGGTGTCGTCGACCGCGGTGGTGGCGTCGAGGCCGTTGTTGGTCGGGATGTCGATGAAGAAGATCGCCTGGTTGCCGAGCGGCCCGGGCTGCGGGGGACCGTTGAACAGGTGGCAGCCGGCGCACGCGCCCCGGTCGCGGTCGAAGAACACCTGCTTGCCCAGCTCCTCCTCGGGGGTGAACCCGGGCAGCGGCATCCGCACGTCGCCGGCGGCCGCGACCGCGACGTCGTAGCGCGAGCGGTACGACACCAGCGTGCGGGAGAACTGCGCCAGCGCCCGGGCGATGCGGTCGGCGCTGATCGTCCGGTCGCCGAACGCGCGCTCGAACAGCGGCGGGTAGTACGCGGCGGCGCCGACCCGGGCCAGCAGCTCGTCGAGCGTGAGCCCCATCTCGGTGGCGTTCTGGATCGGCATCAGCACCTGATCCTCGAGCGTCGCGGCGCGCTCGTCCCAGAAGAACCGCCCCGGCCGGTAGAACCGCGCGTCGGTCACGGACATCGCGTTGCGGCTGGTGTGGCCGCCGGCGAACCCGACCGACAGCTTCGCCGGATCCGCGAACGCGTGGGTCTGATCGTGGCACGACGCGCACGAGATCGTCCGGTTGGCGGACAGCGCGACGTCGTAGAACAGCACCCGGCCCAGCGTCGCGCCGGCGTCGGTGATCGGGTTATCGGCCGGGGTGTTGTCCATGCCCGCGACCATCGGCGTGCGGTAGTGCGCCGGCAGCTCGACCGCCGCGTACGGGTACGGCGTCGCCGGCAGGTCGAGCACCGCCGTCACCTCGGGCGGCAGCGGGTCGACGTTGGCGTCGGCGCCGCCCGGGTCGGCGTCGGTGCACGCGGCGAGGCCGGCGGTGAGCGCGAGCGCGAAGAGGATGGGGATGCGGGTGGGGATCGGCATGGCGACCTGAACAGCAAGGCCCGCGCCACGCCGAACCCCGCGGACCGCCGTCATCGCGCGCTTCGCCGGTGCGGGAACCGCCCGCGCGGTGCGCCGCGTCGCTGCGGATCTCGCACCCGTGGCCAGCGACCGCCGCGACGTTCACGCGATCGCACGGATCGCCGGCGCGCGACCGCCCCCCGCCGCGCCGCTACGTCGACAGGCCGTAGCGCTTGAGCTTGTCGTAGAGCGTGCGCAGCCCGATGCCCAGCTGCGCGGCCGCGCGGCGCCGGTTGCCGCCGCTGGCCGCCAGCGCCTGCTCGATCGCGTGGCGCTCGAGGTCGTCGAGCGTGCCGCCGATCGGCGCCGCGCCGGCCACCACCGCCGGCGCCACCGCGGCGGTGTCGAGCCACAGATCACCGACGCCCAGCGTCGCGCCCTCGCACAGGATCACCGCGCGCTCGAGCACGTTGGCCAGCTCGCGCACGTTGCCCGGCCAGTCGGCCGCCACCAGCGCCGCGCGCGCCGCCGGGTCGAGCGCCAGCGCCGGCCGCTTGAGCTCACGGCACACCCGGGCCAAGAGCGCGTCGGCCAGCGGGCCGATGTCGCGGCGGCGCGCGCGCAGCGGCGGCAGCGCGATCGGGAACACCGCCAGCCGGTGGTACAGGTCCTCGCGGAACGTCCCCGCGCGCATCATCGCCGGCAGGTCGCGGTTGGTCGCCGCGATCCAGCGCACGTCGACGTCGATGGTCCGGCTCGAGCCGACCCGCTCGATCTGCCGCTCCTGGATCGCGCGCAGCAGCTTGGCCTGCAGCTCGGGCCGCAGCTCGCCGACCTCGTCGAGGAAGAACGTGCCGCCGTCGGCCAGCTCGATGCGGCCGCGCCGCCGCTCGGTGGCGCCGGTGAACGCGCCCTTCTCGTGGCCGAACAGCTCGCTCTCGAGCAACGACTCGGAGAGCGCCGCGCAGTTGACCGCGACGAACGGGCCGGCGGCGCGGCTCGACGCCTGGTGCACCGCGCGCGCCGCGACCTCCTTGCCGGTGCCGCTCTCGCCGGCCAACAGCACCGTCGCGTGGGTCGGCGCCACCTTGCGGATCGCGTCGACCACCGCCGCCATCGTCGGGTCGCCCCAGGTCAACGTCGCCGGCGCGTCGTCGAGCCGAGCCCGATCGCGCGCCGCCACCAGCTGCCGCCGCTCGAGCGCCCGCGCCACCACCAGCCGCAGCTCGGCCGGGCTGCCCAGCGGCTTCTGCAGGTAGTCGAACGCGCCCAGCTTCATCGCCTCGACCGCGGACTCGACGGTGCCGTGGGCGGTCAGCACGATCACCTCGGTCTCGGGCTGCTCGGCGCGCACCCGCCGCACGACGGTCATGCCGTCGGTGCCGGGCATGCGCAGATCGGTGATCACCAGCTCGAACGCCTGGCCGGCCAGCCGGCGCAGCGCCTCGTCGCCGGACGCCGCGGTCGCGACCTCGTGGCCGGCGGTGGCCAGCGCCTCGGCGAGGAACGCGCGCAGCCCCTCCTCGTCGTCGACGACCAGCACCCGCCCCACTAGCGACCTCCCGCCGGGATCGTGGCGGTGAACTCGGCGCCGCCGTCGGGGTGGGTGCGGCCGGCGAGGGTGCCGCCGTGCAACTCGACCAGCCGCTGGGCCACGGTCAGGCCGAGGCCGACGCCCTTGACCCGCGTGGTGTGGAACGGCTCGAGCAGCCGCCCCACGTCGCCGGGTAGCCCGGGCCCGCGATCGCGGATCCGGTACACCAGCGCGCCGGCGTCGACCGCGACCGTCGCGGTGACCGGCGCGTCGGGCGCCGCCTCGAGCGCGTTGCCGATCAGGTTGGCCAGCACCTGGGTCATGCGGCCGGCGTCGAGCGACCAGGTCGTCGGCGCGGCGTCGGCGACGATCGTCACCCGCTCGGGCGCGCGGGCGGCGGCGGCGGTCAGCACCGCCCGAGGATCGCACGGCGCGCGCTCGATGCGGCCGGTGCGCGCGAACTCCAGCAGGTCGTTGGTCAGCCGCTCGAGCCGCACCGCCTCGTCGACCACCCGCTCGGCCTTCGCGCGATCGCGCGCGCCGGCGGGCGAGCCTTGCAGGCTCTCGACCAGGAGCTGCGCGTGCCCCTTCAGCGACGCCAGCGGGTTGCGGATCTCGTGGGCCAGCACCGCCGACATCTGGCCCAGCGCGGCCAGCCGGCGGTCGTGGGCGATGCGCGCTTCGAGCCGCTCGCGGTGCCGCACCCAGCGGGCCAGCACCACCGCCACCCCCAGCAGCACCAGCGCCGACGCCAGGCCCACCGCCAGCGTGCGGGTCGCGTCGCGGCGCAGCGCCGGCCCGACGCTGACCTCGACCTCGATCACCGCCGGCACCGGGCGCCCGCCGCCCGGGGGCCCCGCGCCCGGCGGACCACCATCGGGCCCGAGCGGTCCACCCGGCGGCCGCGGCGGCATCGGCGTGTACACCCGCCAGCGCGGCCCCAGCCGACGCCCGGCCGCGACCGGCCCGCCCGGCGGCGGTGGTCGCAGGGTCGCCGGCTCGAGCGACGCGCCGGCCTCGGCGATCAGCTCACCGCCCGGCCCGATCACGCCGACGTAGCGCAGGCCGTCGCCCTTGCGCTCGTCCAGCAGCCGCGCCAGGTCGCCGTCGTCGACGCCCCGGCGCAGGCTCGGCGCCAGCGACCGCAGCAGCGCCTCGGCCTGGGCCCGGCCCAGCATGCCCTCGACCTCGCGGGCCCGCCGGTACGCCAGCGCGCTGGTCACCACCAGCGCCACCGCGACCCCGACGATCAGCGCCAGCAGCGCGTACAGCCCGGTGCGGCGCGCGCCGGGCTCGGCGGCGGCGAGCGCAGACGAGGTCACGTCGCTGGCCACAGCACGGATCGTACCATCGGCAGATCGCGGGGTTGGCCACCGCGCCGCCCCCTGCGGGGTGCAGCTTCCGCCGCCGCGTGCGGATTCCGCACCGTCGCCAGCGGGTCGCTTCCCTCCCCGCGTGCCCTATACTCCCCGTCACCATGGCCCTCGCACAAGCTCGCGTCATCCGCGGCGCGGTCGCCACCCTCGGGGTGAGCCAGCGCGTCTCGTTCCTGCGCCGCACCTACGCCCACCTGGGCGTGGCGCTCATCGCGTTCGTCGCGCTCACCGCCGGCCTGCTCCAGACCGAGGCCAGCGAGCGCATCTCGTTCTCGCTGCTGCAAGGCGGCGGCTCGTGGCTGATCGTGATGCTGCTGTTCATGGCGATCGGCTGGGCCGCGCAGCGCCTGGCGCAGTCGCCGACCTCGGTCGCGCTGCAGTACGTCGGGCTGACGCTGGGCGTCGTCGGCGAGGCGCTGATCCTGCAGCCGATGCTGTGGCTGGCCTACTACACCAGTCGCTCGACCGCCGACTTCCACCACCTCGTCTTCACCGCGGCGCTGATCACCGGGACGATCTTCGTCGGCCTGACGCTGACGGTGTTCGTCACCAAGAAGGACTTCTCGTTCCTGCGCGGCGCCCTGATGATCGCCAGCTTCGCGGCGCTCGGCGTCATCCTCACGTCGATGCTGTTCGGCTTCCAGCTCGGCGCGCTGTTCTCGGGCGCGATCATCCTGCTCATGGCCGGCTACATCCTGTTCCAGACCTCGCAGGTCATGTCGACCTTCCCGCCTCAGGCCCACGTCGCCGCCTCGCTGATGCTGTTCTCGACGATCGCGACCTTGTTCTGGTACGTGCTGCGCCTGCTGATGGAGCTCAACCGGCGCTGAGCCGACGGCCCGCCCCGGCGGGATCGTCGCTCAGAACCAGGCCAGCGCGGCGGCGGTGACGGTGGCGTGGGTCGACGCGGTGTCGGCGTCGTAGATGTCGGCGTCGGCGAGGTCGACGCGGCCCTCGAGGCGCAGCTCGCCGTTGCCGCCGACCGGCACCGCCGCGCCCAGCGTCGCCTCGGTGACCGCGACGCCGTCGACGATCGCGGTGCGGACGCCGTCGGGATCGCGGAAGTGCTCGGCGCGTGCGCTCAGCCGCAGGCGCGCGGACACCGCATAGCGCGCCATCAGCGACGCGCCGTACCACCACGCGTCGCCCTCCTTGCCGACGTCGATGTTGGCGTTGAGCGCGACCGGCCCGGCGGTGACGCCGACCACCGCGTCGGCCAGCAGCCGCACGCGATCGGCCTCCGTGCCGACGATCACGGTCGCCGCCGCGCTGCGGCCGGCCGCCGCGTCGGTGTAGAGCGCCGAGGCCCCAAAGGTCTTGGCGCGGTTGTTGTCGACGCCGACGTCCCAGCCGTTGGCGACCAGGCCCTGCACCGCCAGCGTGTCGGTCACCGTCGCCGTCGCGCGCACGCCGGTGTGCGTGAACGGGATCGCGTAGCCGAACAAGAGCGAGCGCGTGTACAGCCAGTCGTCCTTGGCCTCGATGACCTCGGCGCCGGCGGTGGTGACGAACTTGCCGGCGTCGACGACGATCGCCCGCGTGGTCGGCAGCTTCCAGCTCGCGTACGCCTGCTGCACGTGCTTGGTCACCTCGGACGGGCCGGTCACCGTCGTCGGCGGCGTGCCGGTCGTGATCGACTCCAGGCTCGCCAGATCGGCCACCGGGCCGAAGCCCAGGTCGATGCGCAGCCCGGCCGGCTCGGCGGGCAGCGCCAGCGCCAGCTCGGCGTACGCCAGCGCGAACGTCGCGTTGGCCGCGTCGAACACCCGCAGCCGGCTGGGCGCGTCGACCTCGCCGGTCAGCGGCGCGGCGACGTAGCCGTCGACCAGCGCGCTGATCGTGACCCGCTCGAACCAGCGCGGCGGTGGCGGGGCGTCCGGTGGTGACGCCGCGGGCGCCGCGGGCTCCACCACGGCCAGCGGCGCGGTGTCAGCTGGCGGCGTCGGCTCGGTGGCCGGCGCTTCGGCGCCATCGACCGCCGGCGCTGACACCGGTTGCGCGGCGGCGCCACCGACCTGCGCGAGGTGGACGATGAGCGAGGGGGTCAGGACGATCGCGAGCGACGTGCGAACCATCTGTCGAACCTCCAGAGCCACGAGCTGTGGGCCGCACCCAGGCCCCACCTGCCACCGCCCATCCAGGGTGCGGACCCTTGACGCAACGCGACAAGCGCTTGAGGTTCGTTCGCGTCGCGTCGACGACGATTGTCACCGTCGAGGACGATTCGCGCTCATGACCCGCGTTCGCGTGAACGCGCTACGCCACCGAGATCACTCGCGGGACGCTCACGGGCAGTAGTAGCTCGACGTGCAGTGGCCGTCGACGTCGCACGAGCTGCGGTAGTAGCAGCCGGCGTTGGCCCCGACCGCCGACTGCCGGATGTCCGACGGCGTGTAGTACTGCATGAAGCGCCCGCTCGGCGTCCACGCGATCATGAAGCGCACGCCCACGCCGGTCGCGCGGTAGTCGACCTCGCGCAGCCCGGGATCGCCGGTCGGCGCCATCTCCATGTGCCGCCGCTCGACGCCCAGCGAGCCGATCAGCGTCGATCCTCGGTGCACGTACGACAGCGAGCCGCCGAGGAACCAGCCGCCGCCCTCGGCGTCCATGTCGATGTACTCGTCGGCCGCGCCGCGCTTGACCTTGGTGTACGTCACCGTCGACGTCGCGAAGGTGGCGCGGGCCTGCAGGCGCCGCCAGAACCACGGCACGCCGACGTCGACCCGCAGCTCGTCGGCGTGGTCGCCGACGTTGTCGCCGTCGGTCGGCAGCACCGCGCGCGGGCCGGTGCCCGCCGGCACCAGGCCGACGCCGATCGCCGAGCGGATCCAGCGCAGCGGCACGTCGAGGTAGAAGCCCACCTTGACCGACAGCCCGAGGCCGCTGGTGTCGGCGTCGACGGTCGTCTCGGCCACCGTGTGGGTCTTCACCGCGGGGAAGTAGCCAGCGCCGACCTCGGCGTAGCAGGCCGAGGCCAGGACCGCGAGCGCGCACACCATCGAGGTTCGCCCCACGATCGACGATCCTAGCGCGATCGCCCGGCGGCTCGCCACCACGCCGTCGCGGCCTGCCCGTGGCACAGTGTCACGGTGCTCGCGCGGCTGGTGCTGATCGGCGACATCCACGGCGAGGCCACCCGGCTCGGCCACGTGCTGGCCCACGCCGCCGCCTCCCGCCCCGACGCCACCCTCGCGGTCGGCGACATCGTCGACGGCCCCGACGACGTCGGCGCCTGCGTCGCGCTCCTGCAGGAGCACCAGGTGATCGCGGTGCGCGGCAACCACGAGCGCTGGCTGATCGACGGCGACCCGCTCGAGCCGTTCACCGCCGGCCCCGCGGCGCTGGCCTGGCTCGCGGCGCTGCCGGCCACCCGCCACCTCGACACCGTCGCCGGGCCGCTGCTCTTGTGCCACGGCGTCGGCGCCGACGACATGCAGCGGCTGCGCCCCGACGACGAGGGCTACGCGCTGGCGTCGAACTTCGCGCTCGAGGAGCTGCGCGCCGACGGCGTCTACCGCTGGATGGTCGGCGGCCACACCCACGAGCCGATGATCCGCCGCTTCGGCGCGCTCACCGTGCTCAACCCCGGCACGCTGTGCCGGCGCGATCGCCCCGGCTTCCTCGAGGTCGATCTCGCCGCCGGCCGCGGCCGCTGGTACGCCGTCGACGAGCGCGGCGTCACGCCCGAGCGCCCCGTCGCCCTGGCGTTGGGCTTCCCCTGACCGCGCCGCTCGCGCGCTACTTCTCGGCCGGCGGCGGCGTCCACGGCTTGCCCTGGAAGCCGGTGCCGGCGGCCAGCTCGTCGAGCATCAGCGCCAGCCGCTTGCGCTTCTCGTCGTTGAGCTTGCCGGCGTGGATCCACGTCAGGTACTCGGTCTGCTGGAACTTGGGCCGCGCCTGGTAGGCGTCCATCAGCGACCGCGCCATCAGCGCGCCGCGGACGAAGCCCGGCATGGCCGGAGCCGGGACGGTGGAGCCGAGGTGTCGAGTGTTGCGCATCGCCGCGTGGGTACCACGGCGCGCGCCGCGGCGTCAATAGCCGGCGGCGATCGCGCGTTCGGCGCGTATGTCGTCGGAGCTGCACGGCCTCCCCGCCGAGGCCATCGCCCCCGCGCGCTGGCCATCGCGGCGCGTGCGGATCATCGCCGCCGCGCTGATCGTCCTCGGCGTGGGCGTGGCCGCGACGTTCATCGGCACCGTCGCCCGGCGGTTCGCCGCGGTCGAGGAGGACTATTAGCGTCGTCGCCACGCTCGCGCTCGGGTGGCTCGCCTGGCTGGCCATCGGGGCGCTGCTCGGTGCGCTGCTCGAAGGTCGTGCGCCGTGGACCGGCGGCCTGGGCGCCGCCGCCGCGCTGCTGGCCGTCGACCTCGCGGTGGTGCGGGCCGTCCGCGCGCTGGTCCCCGCCACCACCGCCACCAGCGCCGCTCAGCTCGTGCTGGCCTTCGTCGCGGTCGAGCTGGCGCTGTACGCCGTCCACCGCGCGATGCACGCCGCGCCGTGGCTGTGGCGGTTCCACCGCTGGCACCACGCGCCCGGGCCGGTGCGCTGGCACCGCGGCTGGCGCATCCACCCCGTCGACGCCGCGCTGTTCGCCCTGGCGGTCACCGCCGCGACCGCCGCGGTCGGCGCGTCGCCGTTCACCGCCGCCGGCGTGATCGTCGCGCGTCGCGCCTGGACGCTGGCGCTGCACGCCGACCTGCGCTGGCCCGCGACGCTCGTCGACCACTGGCTCGCCACGCCGGCCATCCACCGCCGCCACCACGACGAGGCCGCGCCTGCTGCCAACTTCGCGCCGACGCTGGCGTGGGTCGATCGCCTGTTCGGCACCTGGGCCCCGCCCCGTTGACCCCGCCGCCCGTCATCGAACGACTGGCGTCCGCGCGGCTTCGGGAGTAGATGGGCGCATGACTCCCGAAGGCCTGCTCGGCCAGCGCGTCACGCTGACCCTCGACCGCATCGGCACCGCCGGCGGCTTCCTCGCCGTCGAGCCGCGCCCGGGCGCCGCCACCGTGTTCCTGCCGGCCCGCGAGCTGCCGGCCGACGCCGCGGTCGGCCAGGCGCTCGAGGTGTTCGTCTACCGCGACTCCGAGGAGCAAGTCGTCGCCACCACCGCGACGCCCAAGCTGACGATCGGCGAGGTGGCGTTCCTGCAGGTCACCGCGCGCGCCGATCACGGCACCTACGTCGACTGGGGGCTGGGCAAGGAGCTGTTCGTGCCGTTCGCCGAGCAGACCCGCGAGCTCGAGGTCGGCGCGTGGCACCCGTTCGGCCTGTATCTCGACAAGTCCGAGCGGCTGGCCGCGACGATGCGCGTCCACCACCTGCTCACCGAGGGCGGCGACTTCGAGCTCGACGAGTGGGTCGAGGGGGTAGCCTGGCGCGACGAGCCCGGCGTCGGGCTGTTCGCGATCCTCGAGCGCGCCTTCGTCGGCGTGGTGCCGGCCGACGAGCCGCACCGGCTGCAGCGCGGCGACGCCGGCACCTTCCGCATCGCCCACATCCTCCCCGACGGCAAGCTGGTGCTGTCGCTGCGCGGCCACGCCTACCACGAGCTGGCCCACGACGCCGAGGCCATCCTCGCCGCGCTGGCCAGCCCCACCCCGCCCCGGGTCGGCGATCGCTCGTCGCCCGACGAGATCCGCGATCGCTTCGGCCTGTCGAAGAAGGCGTTCAAGCGCGCGGTCGGCCGCCTGCTCAAGGACGGCGCGGTGCGGATCGACGCCGACGGCTTCGTCGTGAAGCGCTAGCTACCAGATCTTGATCCGCGCGTCGGGCGCCAGGAACAGCGCGTCGGTCGCGGCCGGCTTGAACGCCTCGTACCAGGCGTCGAGGTTGCGCACCACCGACACCCGGAACTCCGACGGGCTGTGCGGATCGGTCACCAGCCGGTTGGCCAGCTCCTGATCGCGGTACAGCCGGCGCCACACCTGGGCCCAGCCCAGGAAGAACCGCTGATCGCCGGTCATGCCGTCGATCACCGGCGCCGGCTTGCCGCCGAGCGACAGCTGGTACGCGCTGTAGGCCACGGTCAGGCCGGCCAGGTCGGCGATGTTCTCGCCCAGCGTCAGCTCGCCCTTCACGCACTGCGCCGGCTTGCCGTCGGCCGCCGCCACCGGGCAGTACGCGCTGTACTGCGCCACCAGGAGGTTGGTCGCGACCTTGAACTTGGCCGCGTCGTCAGGCGTCCACCAGTTGTTGAGCGCGCCCTTGGCGTCGTACTGCGCGCCCTGGTCGTCGAAGCCGTGGCTGATCTCGTGGCCGATCACCGCGCCGATGCCGCCGTAGTTGACCGCCGCGTCGGCGTTGGCGTCGAAGAACGGCGGCTGCAGGATCGCCGCCGGGAAGACGATCTCGTTGAGGCCCGGGTTGTAGTAGGCGTTGACCGTCATCGGGGTCATGCCCCACTCGTCGCGATCGATCGGCTGGCCCAGCTGCGCCAGCCGCCGGTCGTACTCGAACGCCGCCGCGCGCGCCGCGTTGCCGACCGGATCGCCGGCCTTGACCTCGAGCTTGCCGTAGTCGCGCCAGCGCTTGGGGTAGCCGATCTTCGGGTTGTAGGTGGCGAGCTTGGCCTTGGCCTTGGCCTTGGTCTCGGCGCTCATCCAGGCGAGCCCGTCGAGGCGCTGGCCCATCGCCACCAGCAGGTTCTGCACCAGCTGATCGGCGGCGGCCTTGGTGGCCGGCGTGAAGTACTTGTCGACGTAGAGCTTGCCCACCGCCTCGCCCATCGCGCCGGTGACGCCGTCGACGCCGCGCTTCCACCGCTCCTTGTTCTCCGGCGTGCCCGACAGCACCTTGCCGTACATCGTGAACTGCGCGTCGACGAAGGCCTTGGCCAGGTACGGCGCGGCGGCGCTGACGGTGTGGACCGTCAGGTAGTCCTTCCACACGTCGAGCGGCTGGCTCGCGACCAGCTTGGCGGTGCCGGCGATCGCCGACGGCTGGTTGACGTTGAGCGCCGGCGCGTCGGCCAGCCCGACGGTCGCGGCCCACGCCGCCCAGTCGACGCCGGGCGCCGCCTTCGCCAGCTCGGCCAGCGTCAGCTTGTTGTAGGTCTTCTGCGGGTCGCGGTTCTGGACCTGGGTCCAGTGGGTCGCGGCGATCTTCTCCTCGAGCGCGTAGACCGCGGCGGCGCGCGGCGCGGCGTCCTTGACGCCGGCCATCGTCAGCATCGTCTCGAGGTACTGCTTGTAGCCGTCGCGCACCTTGGCGAACTGCGCGGCCTTGGGATCGTAGAAGTCGCGGTCGGGCAGCCCGAGGCCGCCCTGGCTGAGGTTGGCGATGTAGTGCTCGGGGTCCTTGTCGTCCTGGCCGACGACGGTGCGGAACGGCGTGCGGCGGAAGTGCCGGGCGGCGTCACCGAACGCGGCCAGCAGCCCCGCGACGTCCTTGATCGCGGCGATCTTGTCGAGCTCGGGCTGGATCGGCGCGATGCCGGCGGCCTCGATCGCGGCCTCGTCCATGAAGCTCTGGTAGTAGTCGGCGACCTTCTTCGCCTCGGGGCCGGCCGCGGTCGCGGCGCCGAGGATGATCTCCTTGGTGCGCGCCTCGCTGCGATCGGCCAGCGCGGTGAACATGCCGTAGTTCGACTTGTCCGCCGGGATCTGGGTCTGCTCCAGCCAGGTGCCGTTGGCGTGCTGGAAGAAGCTGGCGCCCGGCGCGACCGACGGCTTCATGCCGGCGGTGTCGAAGCCCCAGGTGCCGATCTCGGGCTTGGTCGGGGCCGGCGCGGGCGTCGGCGCGGCCGGCTTGGCCGCCGCCGAGCCGGTCTCGGCCGGCTTGGTCTTCGACGAGTCGGACTTGGATCCGCAGGCTGCCAGGAACAGGGTCGCGGCGAGGAGGTGCTTCGTCACGGTTCACTCCAGAGAAGGGGCGCGGTCGTTCGGTGACAAGGCGGTACCGCGCCGGCGCCGCGTTGACAACGACCGATCGCCGCCGTCGGCGTGCGACAGCCAAGACAGTCCCAGCGACGGTCGCACCGTCCCGCCGCGCGCCGCGCCGCGTCGTTCACGGGCTGATCGCGACGCCCTGGTACGTGTACGACGTCAGCCGGCCGCCGCCCTCGACGTGCCCCTCCTCGAGCGTCGTCAGCGCGAAGCCGGCGTCGCGCAGGAGCTGGGCGATGTCGCGATCGAGGTGGCAGTTGCCGCCGATGCGGCGCCAGACCGGCGTCACCCGCGCCTGCCACGCCCGCACCCGCGGCCGGTCCGAGCGGCCGTGCTCGACGAAGTACAGCGGCGCGCCCGGCCGCAGCACGCGGCGCACCTCGGCCAGCGCGGCCGCCGGATCGGCGACGCTGCACAGCGTGTACGAGACCAGCGCGCTGTCGAAGCGGTCGGCGTCGAACGGCAGGCGCTCGGCGGCGGCCTCGACCAGCTCGACCGGCACCGCCGCGGCCTCGGCCCGCGACCGGGCCTGGACCAGGAGCTCGGGCGACGGATCGATGCCGACCACCGCCCGCGCCTGGGCCGGGTCGTAGAACGCCAGGTTGAGGCCCGAGCCGACGCCCAGCTCCAGCACCTCGCCCGCGGCCTGGGGCACCCAGCGCTTGCGCTCGGCGAGGATGGTGGTGCTGCGGCAGGCCTTCTCGACCAGCCACGGCAGCACGCGGCGGTCCCAGGCGCGGCCGATGACGCTCATAGATCACCCGCCGCGACGTCGGCCGGCAGCGGGTGCAGGTGCCACACCCGCTCGATCAGCTCGTGCAGCGCGTAGATCACCGGCGTCACCAGCACCGCGACCGTCACCTTCACCAGGTACGACGTGACGATGATCGTCGTGATGACGTCGAACGGCATCGGGCTGCGGTGGATGAACGGGAAGGCGCCGCCGAAGCTGCAGCCGAACGCGATCGACACGATCAAGACCGTGTCGATGAGCTGCGACACGGCGGTCGAGCCGGTGGCGCGGAGCCACAGGAAGCGATCGCCGGTGGCCTTCTTGATCAGGAAGAACACGCCGATGTCGACGTACTGCGCGGTCAGGAACGCGACCATCGAGGCGATCTGGATGGTCAGCGCGCTCGAGAACACGTTGGCGAACGCCGCCGGCGTCACCGCCGAGTTGCGCGAGAACGGCACGTGATCGGCGAGCTGGATGATCAGCACGGTCAGGCCGATCATCGCGAACCCGAGCAGCGTCACCCGGCGCGCGGTCTTGCGGCCGTAGAACTCGTTGATCAGGTCGGTGAGGATGAACGTCAGCGGGAACGGGATCTCGCCGACCGAGATGATCCACGTGCGCCCGAACAGCGTGACCTCGGTCAGCTTGCCGCCGATCAGGTTGCCGACGATCAGGCAGGTCAGGAACACCCCGACCAGCGTCATGAACATGGTCATCCGAGCGTCGAGCTTCATGCGCGGGGCACTATGGCACAGGCTTGACCGACGGCCGGGCCGGCCCCAGGCTCGGCCGATGGATCGTCGCCTCGGCCTGATCGCGGTCGCGCTGCTCGGGCTGGCCGCGTGCGGCGACAACCGGGGGCCCGCCGCCGACGACGTCGACGGGGCGGTGATCGACGGGGCGGTGGCCGACGCGGCGGCGGTGGACGCGGCCGCCGTGGACGCCGGCGGCGACGGTGCACCCGCCGACAGCGCCGCGCTCGACGGGCCCAGCGATGACGGCGCGCCTGCGCTCGACGCCGGCGACGACGCGCGCGCCTGCGCCACCACCGTCGCCGGCTCCCCGCTGGCGGCCGGCGCCCACGTCGCGCAGTGCACGCCGATCACCTACGCCACCAACCCGCCGACCTCGGGCCCGCACTACCCGCTGTGGGCGCGCTTCAAGGCCTACGCCGATCGCGTGCCGCGCGGCTTCTGGGTCCACGCCATGGAGCACGGCGCGGTGGTCGTCACCTACAACTGCCCGGGCGGCTGCGCCGCCGACGTCGCCGCGCTGGTCGCGTACCTCGACGCGCGGCCGGCCGATCCGCTGTGCACGGCGCCGGTGCGCAACCGCTTCATCGTCACGCCCGATCCGCTGCTCGACACCACGTTCGCCGCCAGCGCCTGGGGCTGGTCGCTGCGCTCCGACTGCTTCGACCTGCCCGCGCTCGGCGCGTTCATCGACGCGCACTACGCGCAGGCCCCCGAGAACTTCTGCAGCGACGGCTTCGACCCCACCGCGCCCGGCAGCGGCGTGCCGGCCGACTGCCCGTGATCGGGAATCGCGGCAAGGGCTGGCGCGTTGACGCCACCGTGAGGCTCCGGTTCGCGCTCGCGCTGCTGGGTGCGCTGGGCGCGTGCGCGGCGCGCGGCGCGCCGACGGGGTCGACCGTCGAGAACCGCGCGGTGGCGGCGCCTCCGGAGCTGACGCCGGTGGTGACCCGTCCGGCGCTCGATCCCGACTGTCCGCTGGCGTGGGACGAGCTCGCCGACGCCGCGCCACCGACGATCGCGCTCACGCCGCCGCCGCCCGACGACGTCTTCCCCGACGAGTGCCCGCTCGAGTTCGCGCCGGACGCCGCGGCCTGCCCCGACTGCGTCACCGGGCGCATGGCCGGCGACCGCGCCGCGCTGCTCGTCGACGGCCCCGCCGGCTCGGGCCGCTTCTACAACGTCGGCCTGGTGATCGCGGGCCCGCGCCCGCGCTTCGCCTGCCTGATGGCGTCGACCGTCGCGTGGCGCCACCTGGTCGAGGTCGCCGATCGCCTGGCGCCGCTGCCGTGGCTCGACGATCTGGACGGCGACGGCGACGCCGAGTTGGTCACGTGGCATCGCCTGCCGTGGGGCGGCTCGGAGTTCGAGAACGCGCTGGTGCCGGTGGTCTACGTCCGCGTCGCCGATCAACTGGTGCGCCGCGACGATCGCGGCCGCGCGCTGGCCGCCCGCGTCGCCGACGCCTACCGCGCCCTCGCCACGCGCGGCACGCCCGGCCCCGAGCCCGCGTGCCAGCGGGCGATCACCGCCGCGCTCGACGGCTGGGGCCGGTGACGCCAGCCCGGGCGGGGTGGGGGGGGGGGGGGGGGGGGGGGGGGGGGGGTGGGGGGGGGGGGGGGGGGGGGGGGGGGGGGCGGGGGGGGGGGGGGGGGGGGGGGGGGGGGGGGGGGGGGGGGGGGGGGGGGGGGGGGGGGGGGGGGGGGGGGGGGGGGGGGGGGGGGGGGGGGGGGGAGGGGGGGGGGGGGGGGGGGGGGGGGGGGGGGGGGGGGGGGGGGGGGGGGCGGGGGGGGGGGGGGGGGGGGGGGGGGGGGGGGGGGGGGGGGGGGGGGGGGGGGGGGGGGGGGGGGGGGGGGGGGGGGGGGGGGGGGGGGGGGGCGGCGGGGGGGGGGGGGGGGGGGGGGGGGGGGGGGGGGGGGGGGGGGGGGGGGGGGGGGGGGGGGGGGGGGGGGGGGGGGGGGGGGGGGGGGGGGGGGGGGGGGGGGGGGGGGGGGGGGGGGGGGGGGGGGGGGGGGGGGGGGGGGGGGGGGGGGGGGGGGGGGGGGGGGGGGGGCGGGTGGGCGCGCGCGGGGGGGGTCCTCGGGCTCGGCCTGGCGCGCCGGCGCCGGCGGAGGATGGTCAGGACTGCGCGACCGTTCAACCGCATGGCGACGTCCCAGCCCGCCACCAATTACGCCCCGGTTTCGGGGGGGCGTGGCGCCGCGGGCGCGCTCAGCGCGCGTCCCAGGCCTCGTTCGCCGCCGTGCCGCTGCGCTGCACCTCGATGGTGAACGCGCCGACGACCTCCAGCGGCCCCTCGGCGATGCGGTTGGCGGTCGCGCCCGGCACGACGCGCCAGTAGCGCACGGTGGCCGCGCTGCCGCGCCGGGCGGTCGCGATGATCTCGACCGCGGTCCAGGTGACGATCTGGCCGTGGGCCAGCGCGCCGCGCTTGCCGGTGATGTCGTGCTGGCCGCCGTGGACCCGCACGCGCAGGGTCGCGCCCTCGACGTTGCCGGAGGTGACGGTCAGGCGGGTGCCGGTGGTGGGCGGGGGCGCGGCGGCGGGTGGCTCGGTGGCGGGTGGCTCGGTGGACATGGGCTCCTTCAGGACGGCGCCGCATCGTGCTCGACGCGCGCGTTGTTGAGCCAGCGCGGCGCGTCGATCGCCGCCCAGCCAGCCAGCGCGCTCGGCGCCAGCAGATCGGCGACGCCGGCGACCGGCACGCCCGGATCCAGCCAGCGGGCGCGATCGCCGGGCGCGATCACCGCCGGCTGGCGCTCGTGGATCGGCGCCACCAGCCCCGCCGCGGCGGTCGTGATGATCGCCAGCTCGGTGATCGTCAGGCCGTCGCGCGTGCTGTCGCGCGCGACCGCCGCGAACGTGATCGCGCGATCGTCGTCGGCCGGCGCGATGCGCACCGGCACCCGCGCGCCGTCCTGGTCGCGCCACTCGTAGAAGCCGTCGGCGACCACCAGGCAGCGCCCCGACGCCAGCGCGCCGCGGAACAGCCGGCTGGTCGCCACGCTCTCGGCGCGGGCGTTGATGATCGGGGCCAGCGACGGCCCGCGGGGCGGCGCCACCAGCCCCCACCGCGCCAGCGTCAGCCGCGGCGCGCCGTCGGCCAGCACGATCGCGCGCACCGGCTGCGTCGGCGCCACGTTCCACCGCGGCGCCCACCACGACGTCAGCCCCTTCGGCATCCCCGGCGCCTTCGCCAGCACCCCCGCCACCGCCGCGTCCGCCACCTGCGCCGCCTCGATCGCGTCGATCAGCGGCGCCGCGCGCGTCGAGGGGTAGCGGCCGCACATGCCGCTAGCCTAGCTCACGCCGCGCGGAACACGAACGCCTCGACCGCCGCGATCAGCGCCGGATCGTCGTAGTGCGCCATGCCGTGCTCGACGCCGATCGCGTCGGACTGCAGGTGGGCGATCACCAGCGTGACCGCCTCGGCGCGCGTCAGGATGCCGCTCGCGACCGTGTTCGCCGTCGCGTGCTTGGCGATGGCGCGGACCAGCGCGCGGTCGATCGCGGCAGGCGACGGCACCGGACACGCGAGCCGCCCCGCCAGCAGCGCGACCTGATCGTGGACCGCCTTGCGCAGCCGCGCGCCGCGGTCGAGATGGAACTCCCAGTACTTGTCGCCAGCCGCGACCAGGAAGCCCTGCAACAGCGCCACCAGCGACGGCCCCGCGACGGACCAGTCGGCGCGTCTCGAGCGGATCGGCGATCAGCACGCGCGGCTCACCCGCGGCGTCCCGCGCGTAGATCGCCAGCTCCGAGTCGCCCAGGAACTCACAGACCACGAGATCACCCGGCGCCGCGTCGCGCTCGGAGATCTCGCGGTACTGCTGCGTGAGCTCCCGGCAGCGCGCCGGCGACAGCAGCACCATCCCCCACTGGCCGTAGTCGACGTCGCTGTACAGCCGCGCCGTCCGGCAGCGCCGCCACAGCGCCCGCAGCTCGTCCGGCACGCCGTCGATCCCCGCCGCGTCGATCTCCTCGTCGCTCGCCGGCCCTTCGAGCGACGACGCCAGCCGCAGCGGCCCGAACGCCGCCGGCTCGCCCGCCGCGTACGCCGCCAGCGTGTCGGGGATCGGATCGCGCCGGTACCGCATCGGGGTGGATGGTTGCACACCCGCGCCCAGACGATTCCCGACGATCCCCATCCCGATCGTCAGCCGCGCCCGGACGATCCCAGCCGATCGTGGGCCCTCGCACCGCGTGGGCCACCTGTAATCACGCGGTAATGGCTCGATGCGGTGCGGAGCCGTACGAGTGCGCCGTGTCCCAGATGAACCGCACGCCCCGCATCACCACCATCATCGCCATCTCCACGCTCTCCGCCTGCGGGCTGTTCCGCGACCACAAGGCCGAGGAACGCGACCAGCACGCGCGGCAGGTGAAGTCGCAGACCTCGCTCTACCAGGCCGACGACGGCTCTCGCTGGGAAGAGCTCAGCAGCGTGCTCTCGTACAGCAGCCAGACCATCGAGGGCGACGAGGCCTACCGTCGCTCGGTCCTGGCCCCCCTCCACCAAGCCGCCTCGGATGACTACTCGCGCGCCCACGCGCGCGCCCTCGCCGATGGTCAACCCGCGCTCGCGGAGCAGATCTCGGAGAAGCAGTTCACCATGCAGAGCCAGTACGAGTGGTTCGCCCCGCTCGTCGACTTCGGGCCGCGCTTTCGTGAAGACGCCGCAGCGCTCGCGGCGGCGCCCCCGGCGCCGGGGCTGCCCTCGTGCGTCGCCTCCGACCAGCCGCTGCCGCCGCCCGACGCCCCGCGCCCTGCCACGATCTGGCACGTCTCGAAGACCGGCACCGTCCATGTCCGCTGCTACTTCGGCGCGCCGCTCGGACAGATGGTCGGGGGCGCGGCCGCCTGGTCGATCGTCGGGCGCTTCGACCTGCGCGGCGTCGCCGCGGGTACCGGCGACGACCGCCTCCGCACCAGCCACGGCGATGTCCAGCCCGACCTGAGCGGCGCGATGGACGGCAACCACGTCGACTACGACCTGGACCTGAGCCAGCACACCGCCGAGGCCACCGGTGGCGGGTACGTCACCCTGGGCGCCGCGGTGATCGTCACGGCGATCGGCATGGAGCCGGTCGAGACGACCGCGAGCGTCCGCGTGTCGTTCGACTGAGCCGCCGGGCGGCGACCGTCAGACGACGACGAGGCCACGACCGGGCACGAGCTGCCGGCGCCCGGCCGTCGCGTCGTCCACGACCTTGGTCAGGTAGCCGCGCAGCGTGGCGGCCAGCGGCTCGCCGACGCCGTCGCGGTCGACCAGCAGCACCGGCGCGGGCGCCTCGCCGAAGTCGACGACGAGCGTGCGGGTCGCGTCGCCCGCGAGCGGGACCCAGGCGTCGGGCCAGTCGGCCGCGCCGTGGTCGCCGTCGTCGTCGCGGTACCGCTCGAGGACCTGATCGAGCGTGAGCCAGCGCAGCCCGTCGAACAGCCCGGGGCCCTTCAGCCGCTGCCCGTTGTGCGCGGCGTACAGCGCGTGGAAGTCCTCGGTGAGCGTGAAGCCGAGCTCGCCCTCGAGCCGCGACCACGGCCCCCCCTTGGCGGGCGCCGCCGGCTGCAGCGACGTGGCGATGGCGGGCGCGTGCGCCGCCAGCCACGCGTCGAGTCGGTCGAGCAGGTCCTTCACCCCGCGACGATGCCCGCGGAGGCGCGGCCGGTCAACGCGCCCGACGATCCCCATCCGACCGTCGCGCCCCTGTATCGATCGTCGGCGCGGCCGATGCACCGGCCATGGACAACACCATCGGCCCGAACCCCGACACCGGGGTCGAGTACGCCGTGCGCGTGGCGCGCAAGGCCCTGGACCAGCAGAAGCGCGACGGCGAAGGTGCGGTCGCCCTGATCGAGGGCGCCGCCAAGGCCGCCGACCCCGACGGCAAGGGCGCGCTCGTCGACACCCACGCGTAGTGCGGGCGGCGACGTCCAGGGGCCCGCGGCGGCCGCGTACCCGGCGAGCGACCGTCGCGCACCCGGGTTGAACCGCACCGCGCCGCTCGGGAGGGCTAGGGTGCCCGACGTGCCACCCATCCATCGCGTCCTGCTCGTCGACGACGACCTCCCGTTCTGCGAGGCGGTGACGCGGCTCTTGGCCCACCATCGCGTCGAGGCCACCGCGGCGCCGGCCGCGGCCCTGGCCATGCTGTCCGAGGGCCGCTTCGATCTGGCCATCATCGACGTGCGGCTGTGGCCGATCGACGGGCTCGAGCTCGCGGCCGACATGCTGCGGCGCAAGCTGACCGTCCCCGTGCTGCTGGTGACCGGCGGTGACGTCGCGCGTGTCCGTGAGATGGCCGACGACCTGCTGCTGCGCAACGTCAGCGACGTGCTGGCCAAGCCGCTCGGCCGCGCCGAGCTGGAGGCCGCGGTCGAGCGCGCCGTCACCGCCACCAGCTCCGAGCGCATCACCCGGCGGGCCCTCGCCGCCGCCATCGCGCCGCCCCGCCCGCGCGGGACGTAGGGGCGCCCGACGGTCCCCATCCGATCGTCAGGTCGCGACGATCCCCATCCGATCGTCAGGTCGCGACGATCCCCATCCGATCGTCAGGTCGCGCGACGATCCCCATCCGATCGTCACGGCGCACGGCGGCCCGCCCGACGATCCCCATCCGATCGTCACGCCCCCGCGCTGTCCGGGGCCGGACAGTGGCGGCTGTCCGGTGTCCGGCCGGGAGTGGGCGGCCGGCCGGACAAGATGTCCGGATCTCGGACACGGGCGACGAAGTCTCGCGGGGTTACGCGTGGCACGCGGCGTGTAAGGGGCGAGCGGCGGAGGTAGGAATGTCGGTCCAGGAGAAGAAGCAGAAGTCGATCGCCGAGGCGATCAAGGTCATCCACAAGCAGTTCGGGTCGGGGTCGCTGATGCGGCTCGACGGCAGCCAGACGCAGGAGGTCGAGGTCATCCCCACCGGGTCGATCGCGCTCGACGTGGCGCTCGGCACCGGCGGGTTGCCGCGCGGGCGCATCATCGAGATCTACGGGCCGGAGTCGTCGGGCAAGACCACGCTCACGCTGCACGCCATCGCCGAGGCCCAGCGCGCCGGCGGCGTGTGCGCGTTCATCGACGCCGAGCACGCGCTCGACGTCGAGTACGCCCGGCGCCTGGGCGTGCAGCTCGACGATCTGCTGGTGTCGCAGCCCGACAACGGCGAGCAGGCGCTGGAGATCGTCGACACGCTGGTGCGCACCGGCGCGATCGATCTGATCGTCGTCGACTCGGTCGCCGCGCTCACGCCCAAGGCCGAGATCGAGGGCGAGATGGGCGACGCCCACATGGGCCTGCAGGCGCGGCTGATGAGCCAGGCGCTGCGCAAGCTCACCGCGATCATCAGCCGCACGCGGAGCGCCGTCATCTTCATCAACCAGCTGCGCCAGAAGATCGGCGTGGTCTACGGCAACCCCGAGACCACGACCGGCGGCAACGCGCTCAAGTTCTACTGCTCGGTGCGCCTCGACATCCGCAAGAAGAAGGTCATCAAGCGCGGCGAGGAGTCGGTCGGCAGCGAGGTCAAGGTCAAGGTCGTCAAGAACAAGCTGGCGCCGCCGTTCCGCGAGGCCGAGTTCGAGATCCTCTACGGCGTCGGCATCAACAAGCCCGGCGAGCTGGTCGACACCGCCGAGAAGCTCGGCGTCGTCGAGAAGTCCGGCGCCTGGTACTCGTACGGCGGCCAGAAGCTGGGCCAGGGCAAGGACAAGGTGCAGGCGCACCTCGAGGAGAACCCGGCGCTGGCCGAGGCGATGCGCGCGATGCTGATCAAGCAGGCCAAGCAGGCCGTCGCCAACATCGGAGCGGGCCATGCCGCCGCCTGAGCCGATCGCTGGCGAGTGCGCGGTCGAGGCCGCGGCCGCGCCCGCCGCGCCCGCGCCGCCGCTGGCGCCCGGCGATCCCGTCGCGCACGACGGCGCCGACGGCCGCCTGACGCTGTGGCGGCGGACCCGGCGCCGGGTGCCGCCGCCGCGGCCCCGCGGCGTGCCGCTGGGCGCGCTGCTCGAGCCGCGCGGCGTGCTCGGCATCGCCGACTTCCTCGAGCTGCGGCGCGAGGGGCTGTTCGGCGACGACGGGCGCACTCCACCGCCGAGCTGGTGGGCGCGGTAGCCGAGCGCCAGCGAGGCAATTCCGGGTCGTCGCGGTTCGGGCTGCGAGGGCTGCCCGAGGAGGATCATCGTGGTCGAGCCGTTCGTTTCACGTTACGCTAGGCGCATGAGTCAGCCCCCGCCCCCGCGCCGGGCGACGTATGCGGACGTCGTCGCGGCGCCCGAGCACCAGGTCGCCGAGCTGATCGACGGCGTGGTCTACCTGAGCCCGCGTCCGGCGGCACCTCATACCCGGGTCGCGTCGGCGATCCAGGGCGAGCTGTGGGGACCGTTCAACCGTGGTCGCGGGGGCCCGGGCGGATGGGTCGTGATGACGGAACCCGAGCTCCGCCTCGGCGACGACGTCCTCGTGCCCGATCTCGCCGCGTGGCGACAGGAGCGCCTGCTCGCGGTGCCTCGTCAGGGCGGCATCTCCACGCCGCCCGACTGGGTGTGCGAGGTGCTGTCGCCATCGACGCGCCGCCTCGATCGGTCCCGCAAGCTCGCGGTCTACGCGCGCGCCGGCGTCGGCCACGCGTGGCTGGTCGATCCGATCGCGCGCACGGTCGAGGTGCTGCGCCGCACGCCCGAGGCGCTGTGGCTGATCGTCGGCGTCTGGGCCGACGACGCGGTGGTCGGGCTCGAGCCGTTCGCGGCGGTCGAGCTCGAGCTGGCCGCGTGGTGGGCCGACATCGCGTCGGCAATCGCGCCACCGGGTGACGGCAGCGACGCGCCGGTCGACGCCCCCGCCCCGTGATCGATCACGGCATCGGCCGCGCCGCCGGGCGCACCGCCGCGTGGCAGCCGACGCAGGTCGTCAGCAGCTCGCCGTACAGCGCGACCCGGCTCGCCTGATCCTTGACGGCGCCAGCCTGGGTCGCCATCGATCGCACCCGCGCCAGCGCGGCCTTGACCGCCTCGGCGTCGGCGCCCGCGGCCAGGCTGCCCACGTCGAGGCGCAGCGTCGCGAGCGTCGACGCGCCGGTGCGCCACAGCTCGTCGGCCGGGCCGACCACGCCCTCCCACAGCCGCGCCGCGGCCCACTGGTGCCGCTGCATCTGCCGCGCGAGCGCGGGCTCGTCGTCGGGCAACGCCGCCCACGCGTAGGCCACCATCACGCCCCGCTCCTCGTGGCACGCCGCGCACGCCGCGCCCAGGCGCGCGGTCGCGCCCGCCATCGCCGGCAGATCGGGCGCCGCGACGACCGCCTCGGCGGCGCCGCGCAGCCGCGCCACCGCCGCGCCCGCGTCGGCGACCCCGACGTGCTCGGGGTGCGCCACCAGCCAGCGCGCCTCGTCGCGCGCGATCTCGAGCTGCCCGCGCACCAGCGCCTCCTGCATCCGGCTCACCCGGGTCAGGTGCTCGGCCATGTGCCGGGCCACCTCGGTCGAGGCGTCGGGGCTGCCGGCGTCGGCGACGACCGGGGGCCGCCCGGCCGCGCCGCCGTCGCCGCCGTTCGACACCGTGGCGCGGGCGTCCGAGCGCGAGCCGCACCCGGCGGCGGAGCAAGCGATCAGCGAGGCAGCGAGCGCGAAGGACCGCATGCCCGGTAACGCAGCACTCGCCGTGCCAGCCCGGGGCCGCCCATTCGCGCAACCCTCGCGCGCTCCTGCGCCGCGCCCACCCCCGCAGCGCGCCGGTTGCGCCACCCGTCGCGCGGTCAGCCCGCCGCGTGGCAGCGGTCGCACACCGTGCCGGCGCCGGTGACCACCGTGCGCCGCCGGTCGACCTGCGCGCCGCACCGCTGGCACGCCACCGTGACCGCGCGCTCGATCTCCTCCTCGCTGTTGGCCACCGCCGCCTCGAGCCGGAGGTCGAGCATCGCGCCGTCGACCGCGCCGCTCTCCTTGAGCATCGTGGTCAGCACGCCGACCACCGCGCGCAGGGCCTTGAGCTGCCGGGCCTGACCGGCCAGCCGCTGCTCCAGCCGCTGCACCGCCAGCGACGCGTCGAGCGCGTGCTCGTTGGCCGCCGCCAGCGCGCGATCGGCCCGCGCCCGCGCGTCGTCGATGCGCCGCTCCTCTTCCCACTCGCGGTGCTCCTGCATGAGCTGCTCGAAGAACGAGGTCGACATCCGCCGAGCGTATCGCACCGCGCGCGCGATCGAGTACGGTCGCGCCATGGCCGAGCCGACCGCCGCGCTGACCGGGCACCGCGCGCTGATCACCGGCGCGTCGAGCGGCATCGGCGCCGCGCTAGCCCGGGCGCTGGCCCGCCGCGGCGCCGACCTGGTGCTGACCGCGCGCCGCGCCGACGCGCTGGCCGCGCTCGCCGCCGAGCTGACCCGCGCCCACGGCGTCGCCGTCGACGTGATCGCCCTCGACCTGGCCACCGCCGACGGCCCGGCCGCGCTGTGGCAGCGCGCCACCGCCGCCCGGCCGATCACGATCCTGGTCAACAACGCCGGCTTCGGGCAGTTCCGCGCCTTCGCCGACGTCGACACCGCCCGCGACGCCGAGCTGATCGCGCTCAACGTCGCCGCGCCGGTCGCGCTGGCCCACGCGTTCGTCGCCGCCGCCACCGCGACGCCGCGCCACCACCTGCTCAACGTCGCGTCGGTGGTCGCGTGGCAGGCCATCCCCAACTTCGCCACCTACGGCGCGTCGAAGGTGTTCGTGCGCAACTTCTCCGAGGCGCTGCACTACGAGCTCGCCCCGCGCGGCATCGGCGTCACCTGCCTGTGCCCGGGCGGCACCCGCACCGAGTTCCACGCGCTGGCCGGCGCCGGGGACTACGGCCGGCTGTCGCGCGCCGCGATGCTCGACGCCGACCCCGTCGCCGAGCGCGGCGTGCGGGCGATGCTGGCCGGCAAGAAGACCGTCGTGCCCGGCGCGCTCAACCGGCTGTCGTGCTGGCTGACCGGCGTGCTGCCGCGCGGCGTCGCCTCGCGCAGCGCCGCGCGGGTGCTGGGCCAGCCGCGGGCCGCGCCGCTGCCCCCGCGTAAGCCCGCCGGCCCCTGACGCGTTCTGGGAGCACGTGTCCCACCGCCTCGGCCTCCCCGCCCTGCTCGCCGCGCTCGCCGGCTGCGCCGCCGTGCCGTCGCAGGCGACGCTCGATCTCCACAACCAGCGCGCCAGCGACGGCGCGATCGCCCGCGCCCAGCGGCGGTTCGGTGGCGAGCGCTTCGAGCCGAGCGCCTACCAGCTGTGGGGCGATCGCGCCGTCGACCCGTCGGCCGCGCCCGACCCCGCGACGCCGGTGGCGGTGGCCGATCGCGTCCGCGGCCAGGGCGATCACGATCAGCTCTACCGCATGGCCGACGGCAGCCTCGGCGTCGCCGGCCCCACCTGCGCGGCCGGCGACGCGTGCGGCTGCGAGCTGGGCATCGGCTACGTCTACCTGCGCCGCGGCGACGGCCACGTCGCGGTGGTGCGGCTGCGGCCCACGCTCAAGACCTACGTGCGCGAGGTCGACGCCTGCGGCTACGGCTGCGGCCAGCCAGCGCCGCCGCCCCCGACGGTGATCGCCGGCCTCGGGGTCACCGACCCGACGGCGATCGAGATCGTCGAAGAGTCGGTCCGGGTCGAGCGGGTGGTCGAGCACTGCGACAACCCCACCCCGCGGCCCTGACCGCGGGGCGACGCCCGCCCGCCAGGACGATCACGCTTGCGCCTGTTCGTGTTTTGCATACACTAACAACATGCAGGCCGAGATCCTCATCCCCGGGTTCGCCCGTCCCTACGTCGCCGGCGACCGCCTCGACGGCAGCGCCCCGCTGGCCGCGGCGGTCGACGGCTTCGCCACCGCCGCCGAGTGCGCGGCCCTGATCGCCCGGATCGAGGCGCTCGGCCCCGACGCCGCGCCGATCTCGACCGTGCGCGGCGCGGTGATGCGGCCCGACGTGCGCAACAACGCGCGGGTGATGTTCGACGACGTCGACCTCGGGGCCCGGCTGTTCGCGCGGCTGGCCCCGCACGTGCCGGCGCGGCTGTGCGGGCGGCGCGCGGTCGGCCTCAACGAGCGCTTCCGCGGCTACCGCTACACGCCGGGCCAGCGGTTCGCCCCGCACTACGACGGCGCGTTCATGCGCGACGCCAGCGAGGCCAGCCTGCTGACGCTGCTGATCTACCTCGACGACGGGTGCCAGGGCGGCGCCACCGGCTTCCTCGATCATGGCGTCGCGATGGCGCCGCGCCAGGGCCGCGCGCTGTGGTTCCAGCACCAGCTCCTGCACGAAGGCGCCGAGGTCACCGCCGGCACCAAGTACGTGCTGCGCTCCGACGTCATGTACCGCGCCGACGCGTGACGTCGACCGCGGCCGCGCCGTATCGTGGCGCGATGTCGAACGACGCGCGCACCGCGGGGCGCAGCACTGAGCGCAGCACCGAACTCACCACCGCGCTCGCCAACCCGGCGCCCGCGCCGTGTGGCGGCGGCTACGCGGATGGCTTCGCGCCGGTGGCCGAGCGGTTCGCGGCGCAGCTGGCCAGCGGCGACGAGATCGGCGCCGGCTTCGCGGTCTACCACCGCGGCCGCTGCGTCGTCGATCTGTGGGGCGGCCGCGCCGACGTCGCCGCCGATCGGCCGTGGACGCGCGACACACGGACGGTGGTGTTCTCGGTGACCAAGGGCCTGGCGGCGATGGCGCTGACCCTGCTCGCCGATCGCGGCGCGCTCGACTGGGACGCGCCGGTCGCCGCCGCGTGGCCGGGGTTCGCCGCCGCCGGCAAGGGCGCGATCACCGTGCGCACGCTGGTCAACCACCAGGCCGGGCTGCTCGGCCTCGACGCGCCGCTGACCATGGACGACTGCGTGCGGCCCGAGCGGCAGGACCACGTCCGCCGCGCGCTCGAGCAGCAGGCGCCGGCGTGGGCGCCGGGCACGCGCCAGGGCTACCACGCGATCACCTTCGGCATGTACGTGCGCGAGCTGTTCGAGCGGCTCACCGGCGACGACCTCGGCGGGTTCTTGCGCCGCGAGCTGTTCGCGCCGCTCGCCGCCGACGTCGACCTGGGCACGCCGGCCGCGGTCGACGAGCGGATCGCCACGCTGTACCCGCCGAGCACCGGCGCGCGGCTCGGCCACATGCTGGTGGCGGCGCTCGGCGGATCGACCGAGGGCAAGCTGGCGCGCGCGGTGCTGCGCCGCGGCTCGTGGCCGCGCGCCGCGTTCCTCAACCCGCGCACCGGGCCGGCCGGCATCGCGGTCTACGACACCATCCCGGTGCGGCGCGCCGCGCTGGCGTGGGCGTCGGCCACCGCCAGCGCCCACGGCCTGGCCCGGGCCTACCTGCCGTTCGCGTCGGGCGGCGTCGTCGCCGATCGCCGCTACGTCGGCGCCGCGGCGCTGGCCCCGCTGCACCAGCGCCAGGGCTGGGCCGAGCGCGACCTGGTCCTGCAGAAGCCGATCGGCTGGACCCACGGCTTCGTCAAGGAGGAGCCCACGATGTTCTCGCCCAACCTCGCGTCGTTCGGCCACCCCGGCATGGGCGGCGCGCTCGGCTGGTGCGATCCGGTCGCCGAGGTGACGATCGGCTACGTCATGAACCGCCTCGACTGGCGGGTGCGCTCGCCCCGCGCGCTGGCGCTGTGCCGCGCGCTCTACGCGTGCGCGCCGCTGAGCTGAGTTCCTAGAGGGCGTGTCGCCACGCCCTCCCCCGTCGGGTCATGCCCCGACGGGGCCCCCTCCCAAGACGCGAAACGCCTATCGCATGGGTCGGTGCTCAGCCGAAAGACCTACAGGCGCTGAGCGCGCGCCTCAGCCGTCGTCGTCGAGCCGGCCCAGCCGGAAGCCGATGCCGCGCACGGTCTCGATCAGCTCGGGCCGCCCGACCTTCTTGCGCAGCCGCAAGACGACGTTGTCGACCGCGCGCTCGCCGACCTCGAGGCTGTCGTTGCCCCAGGCCTGATCGAGCAGCTCGGTGCGGGTCAGGACGCCGCCGCGCGCGCGCACCAGCGCCACCACCATCGTGAACTCGGTGACCGTCAGCGGGATCGGCTTGCCGTCGAGCCACAGCTCGCAGCTGTCGGGATCGAGCACCAGGTTGCGGTGCACCAGGCGGCGCCCGCCGCGGCCGCCCCCCGGCGTCGGGGTGCGCACCACCCGGCGGTGGACCGCGCGGATGCGCGCCGCCAGCTCGCGCGGCGAGCAGCCCACCCCCGCCGCGTCGTCGTAGCCGGCCCGCAGCGCCTGCTCGGCCGCCGTGACGTCGCCGTCACCGACCACCGCGATCAGGCCCGCCGGCGGGTTCACGCCGTGGGCCCACGCCGCCACGGCGTCGAAGCCGGCCGCGCCCACCGCGCTCGCGCCCCAGGTCACCACCACGACGCCCGCGGTGGCCGGCGCCGCCAGCAGCGACGCCAGCGGCGTGACCGTCGCGTCGATCGCCTCGCGCCCGAGCACCGCCAGCGTCGGCGCGACCGCGTCGCGCGCGTCGGCGCCGACCGCGATCACCACCGTCACCCGCGCGGGGCGCGCCGCCATCACGGGCTCTGCCGAAGCCAAGGGCATAGGGATGGTCGATGCCTCACAGGGTTGATCAAGACGCGGCGTCCCGAGGAGGATCTCGCGTCTCGGAGGGGAGGCTCGGCGGGGACCTGGCCCCGCCGAGGGGAGGTGTGGCGACACACCTCCCTGGAGCTCAGTTCGCCGGGTACGAGGTCCAGCCCAGGGTCCAGTCGTCGGCGCCGCCGATCGCGCCGAGGTAGGTCGCGGTCGCGTCGAAGAAGCCGTCGCTGGGCGGGGTCGCCGCGTTGGCGGCGGTCATCGCCGGCGAGTTGGCGCCGGGGTGGAAGTTCGGGCTGGCCAGGTTGAGCGCGCTGGTGATGCGCGGGTCCACCTGCTTGTTGGTCGGCTCGTTCTTGAAGTACGCGCCCTCGTCGAAGCCGCCGTCGTTGTCGGTCGCGTCGGCCCAGGTGGTCTGGTTGCCGTTGTCGAAGAAGATCGAGTTCTTGATGAACAGGTTGGCCGGGGTCTGGGCCACGGCGGCGGCGCCGTCGACGTCGACCGGGAAGTCAGCGAACGACGTGATGACGCTGTTGTAGATCTGGCCGGCGGTGCCGCGGCGCAGGTGCATGCCCACCTGCTTCTGGTTGGCGCCGCCCGGCTGGCGGTCGGAACCGACCAAGGTCGCGTTGTAGATGGTCGGCGCCGAGCGCGGCAGCGCGTCGTTGGCGTTGCCGTTGTTGTCGGCCTCGAAGCCCTGGTTCGAGAACGGGCTCTGCTGGACGATCACGAACTGCGCCTTGCCGACCCAGCCGAAGTCCCAGTCGAGGCCGTCGTCCTGGACCTGCGACACCAGGATGTGCTTGAGGTTGACCGTGCCGCCGAAGACCTCGACGCCGTCGTCGGAGCCGAGGTGGCTCTGGACGTGGTCGATGACCGTCGCCGTACCGCAGGCGCCGACCGTGAACGCGTTGAGCTCGTTGTTGGGCGCCAGCTCGAAGCCGGCGAACTCGACGCGCAGGTAGTTGACCTTGCCGCAGTCGTGGGCGGCGTTGGTGCCACCGTACTGGGTGCCGGTGGTGCCGGCCGGGAAGCCCTCGATCTGCGAGGTGCCGCCGGTGATGTTGATCGGCGCGGTGCCGAGTAGCACCAGGCCGCCCCAGTCGCCGGGCAGGCGCGAGCCCTCGGGCTGCGAGCTGGTCATGACGACCGGCTTGGCGGCGGTGCCCTGGACATCGATCTTGCCACCGGTCGTGACGACGATCGACGAACCGTTGTCGCCGAGGATGCGGGTGCCGGCCTCGATGGTCAGCGTGCCCGAGCGCACGAAGATGTGGGTCTTGAGCACGTAGATGTGATCGGCGGTCCACGTGGTGGACGCGGTGATGTCGGCCGTGACGTCGACCGCGGTCGGCAGCGGCGTGCCGTCGGTCGCGGTCGGCGCGTCGATCGCCGGCGGGGCGTCGACCGGGGTGGTCGAGGAGTCATCGCCGCCACAGGCGGCGAGGCCGAGGGCGGCCGCGACGGAGAACCAGAGCTGCTTCGACATACGAGATCCTTTCGAGTTACGGCGACCACTCGAGCGACGCGCTCACGGCGACGCCCGGCTGGTACTCCTGGACCGTGATGTCGCCTTGCTTGACGACGACGGCCTGGTTGAGCAGGTTCTGAGCCGCGACCTTGAGCTTCAGGTCGCGGGGGAGGCGCTGGCTGGCCGTCAGATCGACGCGGTGGTACGGCTGCTCGTAGACGTCGGGCAGGCCCTCGACGCCGACCTCGGCGATGCGGGCGCCGAAGACGTTGTAGAGCAGCGACACGTCGGCGCCGAGCCCCTTGTCCTCCCAGCCGAGGTCGAGGTTGACGACGTAGCTGGACTGCCCCTGCAGCGGACGCTGCTGGTTGGTCTGGGCCGCCGCCTCGGGGCCGAGCTCGATCTGCGAGTCGATCAGCGTCAGGTTGGCGCTGCCGCGGAGCGCGTCGAGCCCGCGCCCGAGGAAGCCGAGGCTGCCGCGGGCCTCGAGCTCGACGCCCGTGAGCGACGCGCCGTCGGCGTTGGCGTAGCTGACGTCGCCCTGGGACGTGTTGACGATGACGCTCTCGATCGGGTCGCGGAACTGCTTGGCGAACGCGCTGACCGCGAGCACCGAACGATCGGCCGGGAACCACTCCCAGCGCACGTCGGCGTTGTGGATGCGCGTGTCGCGCAGATCGACGTTGCCCGACACCGCGCGCCGGCGGACGAAGTCGAAGAACAGGAACGGCGCCAGCTCGCGCAGCTGCGGCCGGGCGACGGTGAAGCTGTAGCCGCCGCGCAGGTTCATCGTGTCGGCCAGCGCGTAGATCACGTTGGCGGCCGGCATCCAGTGGGTGTCGGCGCGGTCGATGCCGGGCTCGGGCTGCGAGGTGATCGCGTAGGGGCTGCCCGGCGTCAGCGTCAGCGCCGACCGCTCGTAGCGGACGCCGCCGACCAGCCGCAGCGGCTCGAACCGGCTGACGTCGGCCATCACGAAGCCGCCGACCAGCGAGCTGTCGGCCGCGTAGACGTCGGCCTGCAGCGTGCGCTCCTCGATGCGGAACTCGCGGCCGACGTGGTCGGCGTTCAGCATCTCCTCGGGATCGAGGAACACCACGTCGGGATCGCCGCCGACCAGGTTGAAGCGGAAGCGGCGGGCGGCGAAGTCGCGCTGCGACCACTGCCCGGTGCCGCCGACCTTGAGCTCGACGTCGGCCAGCGGCAACGCCGCGCTCGCGCCGAGCCCGCCGGTGGTGTCGTCGAGCCGCGAGAAGAAGTGCTCGCCCGAGCCGGGGCCGGTCTGGAACCGCCGGCGCCCGTCCTCGAGCAGGTCGAACTGGATGTCGCGGGTGTCCGGCTCGTCGCGCTGGATGAACGCGACGTTGGCCTCCCAATCGAGGCGCAGCCGCCGGTAGGCCGGCAGCGTGTGGCGCCCGGTGAGCTGGGTGAAGCTCATCGCGCGGGTCACGAACGCGAACCGCCGGCCCAGGATGTTCTGGTTGTCGGACTCCGAGAACCCTTGCACCTCCTGGGTGCGGTCGTCGGCGGTCCGGGTGTAGAGCGTCAGGAGATCGAGCTTGTGATCGGGGCCGAACGCCACGCCGGCGTTGAGCAGCCCGCCCAGCGACGCGGTCGCGGTGCCGACGTCGCTGTCGAGGCGCTCGCGCACGCCGAGCTGGCCCTCGGACAGGCGCACCGAGGCGACCTTGCCGCGCTGGATGGCCTGCTTGTAGCCGTAGTTGACCGTGCCGAGGTAGCCGTAGGTGCGGCCGCACGCGTCCTTGAGCGTGTCGCCGACCTGCGCCGCCAGGCTCAGGTTGGGCGCGACCGACTGGGCGCGGGTGTTCCAGACGTTCTGGAACGTCTCGCCGACGCGCTCGGCGGTCGGCGCGTCGACGCCACCCTGGGCGACGCGCAGCGGACGATCGGTCGGCACGGCGCCCGGCAGCGCGCGGGTGCCGTCGTCGAAGGCCAGGAAGTCGGTGCCGCCGCCGCGGTAGTCGAGGCGATCCTTGAAGGTGGACGTCGAGTCGCCGGCGAACCCGACCTTGGCCTTGAGCTCGAACTGCTCGGGGTAGGTGTTGGTCTGGATGACCAGATCGCCGCCGGCGAACGCGCCCGGCAGGTCGGGGGTGTAGCTCTTGACGACCGTGAGGTTGGCGACCAGCGCCGCCGGGAACAGGTCGAGCGGCACCGCGGTCGAGTCCGGATCGGGCGACGGCAAGACGACGCCGTTGAGCAGCGTCGTCGAGTAGCGCCCGCCGAGGCCGCGCACGAACACGTAGCGGCCGCCGACGACGGTGGCCGAGACGACGCGCTTGACCGCGTCGCCGGCGCTGGAGTCGGGCGTGCGGCTGATCTCCTGCGCGCTGACCGCGTCCTGCACCGTCGCCGAGCGCTTGCGCTCGGCCAGGTTGGCCGCCTCGCTCTTGCGATCGGGCTCAGCCTCGACCACCACCTCCTCGACCGCGAGGTCGTCGAGGCGCAGCTTGGCGTCGAGCTCGGTCACGCCGCCGCCGACGCGCACGTTGCGCACCCGGCGGATCTGGTAGAGGTCGGCGCGGACGCGCAGCGTGTAGCTGCCGCGCGGCAGCGGCAGCGCGTAGCGGCCGTCGTCGTCGGTGGTCGCGCTCGCGCCGGCGGCGTCGCCGCCCACCACCTCGACGAACACGCCGGGTAGCGGCGTGCCGGTCTCGGCGTCGACGATCGTGCCGCGCAAGCCGGTCGCGACCGCGGGCGGCGCGTCGGGCGCGGGCGGCGCGTCGGGCGCGGGCGGCGCGTCGGAATCCGGAAGCGGAGCCGGAACCGGAGCCGGAGCCGGAGCCGGAGCCGGAACCGGAACCGTATCCGGAGTCGGAACCGGAACCGGAACCGGAACCGGAGCGGGCGTCGGCGTCACTGCATCGATCCCCTGCGCGTGCGCGCTGCCACCGCCGGCGACGGCGGCGAACAGGAGAGCGGCGAGGCGGACGCGGCGCGACGACATGGTTGAGACGGGGCGCATGATGGAGTGGTGTAGTTGCGAAGCGGTCGTGGCTCGGTGGCGAGGTCGCAACGATCGAGCGACGTGTCAGCGAACCGCGGACTCGGTGAGCACCGCGATGTTGGCGGCGCCGCCGCCGCGGGCGGCGTCGAGCACGCGCATCGCGTCGCCGTAGGCGACCGCGTCGGCGGCGTCGAAGAACACCAGCCGATCGGTGCGCGCGGCGAAGATGCGGTTGAGCTTCTCGCCGAGCTCCTTGAGCTCGACGCGATCCTTGTTGATCCAGACGCTCTTGTCGGCGCGGACGGTCAGCACCACCGGCACCGGGCCGTCGCTGGCCGTGTCCTCGGTGGCCGCCGCGGCCTCCTTCTTGGGCACGTGCAGCCAGAACTTCTTCACCATCATCGGCGCGATCACCATGAAGATGATCAGCAGCACCAGCACCACGTCGACCAGCGGCGTGACGTTCATCGACGGCCGGACCGCGTGCTTGCTGCCGCGGCCGCCGGTGGCCAGATCCATCGCCATGTCAGCTCTCTCCCTTGCCCTTGTCGCCGACCTGCAGCGACACCCCGGGGAACCCGAGGCCCTGGCAGTCGCGGAACAGCGCGCGCATCGTCGCGTAGGTCACGGCGCGGTCGCCCTTGAGCACGAGCTTGCTCTTGGGCGCGCGGGCGTGGCCCTCGCGCAGCAGCCCGAGCAGCTCGTCGCGGGTGACCTGGCGCTTCTCCAGGTACAGGTTGCCGGCGGCGGTGACCGACAGCGTGATCGGCGGGTGGTTGACGTCGCTCTTGGGGTCGGGATTCGCGGCGCCGGGCACGGTCACCGTGGCGCCGGCCTCCATCTGCGGGATGACCACCATGAAGATGATCAGCAGCACCAGCACGACGTCGACCAGGGGCGTGACGTTGATGTCGGGCTTCGCGCCCTCGATCCTACGCACTGGCGCGCGCCTCGACGCCCACGGCCCGGCGCACGTCGGCGCCGTCGTTACGCTTGGCCCCGCTGCCGTGCTCGCCGCCGCCGCCGCTCTGGTTCTCGAGGTAGTCGAGGAACTCGCCGCGCGACAGATCGATCGCCAGGAGCAGCGTGTCGGCGCGCGACGACAGCAGGTTGAACGCGAGCACCGACGGGATCGCCACCAAGAGGCCGATCGCCGTGACGATCAGCGCCTCGGCGATGCCGGCCGACACCGCGCCGAGCCCGCCCGAGCCCTCCGCGGCGATGCCCTGGAACGCCGAGATGATGCCTACCACGGTGCCGA
Organism: Myxococcales bacterium; assembly: GCA_016707895.1. Classification (GTDB taxonomy): domain Bacteria; phylum Myxococcota_A; class Polyangia; order Haliangiales; family Haliangiaceae; genus UBA2376. The sequence continues at coordinate 1,091,813 of JADJGV010000001.1, forward strand.
GCAAGCCGACGAACGGCGCCACCGAGCCGACCGAGGCCAGGAGGCTCATGCCGCGCCGGACGTCGGCGGAGACCGCGTCGGCCTGACGCGCGAGCTCACGCCGGGTCAGCTCCACCGGGCCCAGCTCGCCCGGCTTGGCCACCGCGGCGAGATACGTGCGGGTGCCGGCGGTGAGCATCGTCGCGAGGTGGCAGCCCTCGTACTTCTCCGACAGCTGGACCAGGCTGCCCAGCTCGCGGCGCTCGAGCGCGGCGGAGGCCGCCGCGCCGAACGCCTTGGCCTGACGGCGCGACTTGAACACCACCCAGATGCGCTCGACGAAGATCGACAGCGCGGCCATGGCCATCAGGAGCAGCACCGCGACGATGGCCATCGCGAAGGGCTGCATGTGCGTGAAGACGTCGACGAGGCTGAAGCTCATGATGGACTCCTGGGTTCGGCGGGCGGCTAGCTGCGAATGCGGAACGGGATCTGGACGCGGCGGGTGAACGCGACCGGCCGGCCATCGACCAGCGCCGGCCGGTAGCGCCAGGTGCGCACCGCGGCGATGGCGACCGACGCGAACGGCTCGTCGCCGCGGATCAGCTGGACGTCGAGCACCTGGCCGGTGTCCGAGATCCGGACCTTCAAGATGACGTCGCCCTGCCGACCCTGCTTGCGCGCGTCGGCGGGGTACGCGGGCAGCTGGTTGCCGGGCAGCGGTGCCGGCGCGACGACCACCTCGGCCTCCTCGATCACCGGCGGCGGCGGCGGCGGGGGTGGCGGCGGCGGCGGCGGCGGCGGCGGCGGCGGCGGCGGCGTGGGCTCACCCACCTCACCGTCGCCATCGCCGTACTCCTCGCCGACGCCGGTGTCGATCGCGCCGGTCGGCGTGGTCTCGTCGGGGCGCGCGTCAGGGATCTTCTGGGGCGAGGTCGGCGCGGCCTTGCCCGGGCGCTTGACGCGGGGCCGGTTGGTCGGCGGCGGCGGCGGCGGCGGCGCCTCGGTCTTGACCTCTGGCACGTCGGGCGCCGCGTGGAACGACACGTCGATCGGCGGCTCCTCCTTGGGCTTGGCGACGGTCTGCCGGGCCAGCACCAGCAGGCCGACGCCGACGATCACATAGACGATGAGCGACGTGCCCGCCGACGCGAACCAGCGCTTGCGGGCCTTCTCGTCCTTCGCCTGTTCAAAGCCACCGAACATCGCGGGTGACCATGCCGGCCCTCGATGACGCTCCGACGGACTCCATGTACCGACTCGGTGACATCACACGACGCGATCGCTCGGAGGTGACGTCACGATGACCGACCGGCGGCGCCCGCGTCGCAAACCCGTCACACGCGCCGTGCCCACCCGGGAGCGGGCTACTCGGTCGCGAGCAGCTTGAAGATCTCGAGCCCGGCGGTCGGCGAGCTGGTCACCGCCCACACGGAGCCGGCGGCGCTGATCGCGCGCTGGAAGCCCGGCGGCACCGCCAGCGGCTGCGGCCGCCACGCGCTGGTGCCGGTGTCGAACAGGTACAGCCCGGCGTCGGTGCCGACGAACAGCAAGGTCGGCGCGGCGTGGCCGATGCCGCGCTCGGGGAACAGATCGCCGGGCGCGTCGGCCAGCAGCTCCCAGGTCGCGGTGCCCAGCGGGTGGCGCACCAGGTGCCGGCTGTTGTTGTCGTCCGGCAGGCCGCCCGCCGCGTACAGCACCGGCGCGCCCGGCACCACGTAGACGCTGGGGCTGCGCCAGCCGAACGGCGCCGCGCCGGGCTCGGCCGCGACCGCGCCGCCGGAGGTGATCGAGATCGCCGAGCCGACGTAGGCGCCGGACGCGTCGCGCCCGCCCACCGCGTAGATGCGGCCGGTCGCGGGATCGACCGCGCCGCCGGCCTCGCCGCGGCCGTCCTGGTTGGTGTAGCCCGCCAGCGGCGTCCAGGTGTTGGCGGCCGGGTCGAAGCGGGTGCCGCTGTTGCCAAACATGAAGATCGAGGCGCCGCTGCCGACGAAGATCTGGCCGTAGCCGCACTGGCAGAAGTCGCCGGTGTCGGTCGACAGCGGGGTCGACAGCTGGTTGGTCGCGGTGTCGAACGAGCGGAAGAACGACGTGTTGATGCCGGCGTCGGTTGCCAGGTAGAGCTTCGACCCCAGCGCCGCGCTCAGGCCCTCGAACGGCGCGTAGGTGATGCCGGGGAAGCCGACGACCCGCTGCCAGATCGCGCGGCAGGTCACGCCGTCGCCGAGGAACCCCGGCTGGCACGTGCAGGTGCGCCCGCCGGCGGTGTTGGTGCACGCCGCGTTGACGTCGCAGCCGCCGTTACCGGTCTGGCACTCGTCGACGTCGGCGCAGGTGTGGCCGTCGCCGCTGTAGCCCGGGTCGCAGCCGCAGGTGGTGCCGGCGCACGTGGCGTGCAGCCCGCACGCCGGATCGCAGGTGGCGACGGCGTCGATCGCCGCGTCGATCGGCGTGGCGTCGGTGGTAGTCGACACCGAGCCGCACGCGGCGGCGACCGCCAGCGCGGCGACGGCGAGTCCAGAGGCGAGGGAGCCCATTGCGGCGAGTGTACGCGAACCCGTCGCCGCCCCGCACCGCGCGCCGCGGTCGTGCTACCAGCGTCACCATGGATCACCCCGTGGTGGTGGCCGCCCGCGGGCTGGCCTCGACGCTCGCCGCCCACACCGACGATCACGTCCGCGCCCGCGCGCTCGCGCCCGCGGTGATCGACGCGCTGACCGCCGGCGACTACTGGCGGCTGCTGGTGCCGCGGGCGCTAGGCGGCCTGGCGCTGGCGCCGGCCGACTACGTCGACGTGCTGACCGCGCTGGCCACCGGCGACGCGGCCAGCGCCTGGGTGGTGATGACGGCGTCGACCTCGACGTTGCTCGCCGGCTACCTGCCGCCCGACACCGCCCAGGCGATCTGGGGCGCCGGCGCCGCGCCGATCTGCGCCGGCGTGTTCGCGCCCGGTGGCCGGCTCACCCCCGAGGGCGACGGCCTGCGGCTGCGCGGCCGCTGGCCCTACGCGTCGGGCTGCCAGCACGCGTCGTGGGCGCTGGTCGGCGCGCTGGTCGGCGAGCCGCCGCGCCACGTGGTGTGCGCGCTGCCGATGGACGCGACCGGCGTGTCGATCGTCGACACCTGGGATCCCATCGGCCTGGCCGGCACCGGCAGCCACGATCTGGTCGTCGACGCGCTGCTGCCGACCACCGCGGTCACGTCGGTGTTCGATCAGGCCGCGTGGGTCGACGAGCCGCTGGCGCGGGTGCCGCTGTTCGGCCTGCTGGCGCTGGGCATCGCCGGGGTCGGCCTGGGCATCGCCGAGCGCGCGCTCGGGCTGGTGGCGGCCCGCTTCGCCGCCGCGCGCGCCGGCCAGGCCCCGCCGTCGCCCGCGCTGGCTAGCTACGCGACGCTGCGGGCCCGGCTCGACGCCGCCGCCGCCGCGACCCGCGCGATCGCGACCCGAGCCCAGGCCGCCGCCGAGGCCGGCACCGTCGACGACGATCTGCGCGGCGCGCTGCGCGCCACCGCCGCCCACACCGCCGCCACCTGCGCCGAGCTCGGGCGCGCCGCGTTCCACCTGGTGGGCGGCGCCGCGATCGGCCGCGCGTCGCCGATCGCCCGCGCGGTCGCCGACCTCGAGGTGCTGCTGACCCACCGCATGGTCGCCGACCGCGTGCTGCCCACCGCGGCCCGGGTGCTGCTCGGCCAGGCCGCCCCGGCCGACCTGTGACCGGCTCGCCGCCGCGCCGCCACCGCCCCGCGCGTCACCGCGCGACGACCGCGGCCTCGTGCAGCACCGCCAGGCCCCAGCCGCCCTCGCCGCCGTCGTCGCGGTAGATCGCGAACAGCCGGCGCGGCGCCGTCGGCCGCGCGTCGTCGGGCCGCTCGCGCTCGCGCTCGTCGTCGCGATCGCCGCGATCGCGCTTGCCGCCACCGTCGTCGTCGACGCGGTCGGCGTTGGCCACCACCCACACCAGCCCGCCGTCGGGCGAGGCGCCGGCCACCGTCGCGTCGACCGCCCACCGCGGCGCGCGCTTCTTCCACTTCTTGCCCAGCGCCTTGCGGCCCAGGATCACCTCGTCGGGCGACGGGCCGACGAACGCCGCGTCGGGACCGTCGCCGTACTGCGTCAGGCGATCGTCGACGCTGTCGCCGGCCAGGCCCAGCGCCGCCACCACGTCCTTGGGCGCGTCGGTGTGCGCGGCCTTGGCGTCGCCGCTCGGCCGCCAGCGCGGCAGCTCGCCCGGCGCCACCGCGGTGTCGAGCCGCTTGCTCGAGATCGCGCGCGCGACCTCGATCGCCGTCAGCGACCACAGCCCGTCGACCTCGGCCGCCACCGCGGTCACCGCGAACGCGACGCCGTCGTACTCGAGCTGATCGATCGCGTACGCGCTGTGGCCGTCGGGTCCGCCGAACACCTCGAGGCCGAACGACTTGAGCTTGTGCTTCTTGCGCGCGTCGATCAGCGCGCCGGCCAGCTCCATCGTCGCCGCGCGATCGAGGCCGACGTCGGCCGGCCCCGGCCCGACGAAGAACAGGTCGGGCGCCAGCAGGCCCATCACCTCGGTCGGCGAGCCGTCCTTGAGCACGCGGTAGCACTCGTCGACCAGCCCGCGCATCTCCTTCTTCGCCTCCTTGGCCGATCCGCGCGGGAGCTCCGGCGCCGTCGCCGGCGCGCCGCCACACCCACCGAGCGCACAGGCCAGGGCCACGACGACGACGCGCTGCATGGGGCGATCATCGTCCGGGTCGTCGGCGATCGCAACCGCCGGGGCGTGCAGCCCGGGGACCGCCGTGGGAGCATGCCGCCATGACCGCGCGCTTCGTCGACGGCACCGAGCTCCGCGCCACCGAGGTGCGGCGGACGGTGCCCGAACTTCGGTTCGAGCTGGCGGGCCTGCCGGCGGGCTACTCGACCAGCACCCCCGAGCCCGAGCAGTGCGCCCGCGACATGGTGATGGCCGTCGACGACGGCTTCCCGTGCTTCGCCGAGGCCACCGACCTGGTGACGATGGAGGGCAACAGCCTGCGGCTCGATCTCGACTCCGAGAACGAGAGCCGGTTCTGCCGCTGGCTGCGCGAGACCCCGGTGCGGCTGATCCTGTGCGTCGCGCTGCGCACCAGCGCCGACGCCGCGGTGCAGGTGTTCCACGCCAGCTGCGACGGACGCATCGCCGACAAGCCGGCGGGCCCGCGCGCGCTGGGCTGGGATCGCCTGTTCGTCCCGGCCGGCTTCGACGTCACCTACGCCGAGCTGGTCGCCGACCCCGCCGCCGCCGTCGACGCCATCGGGCTGCGCGCCGGCCCCTACCGCGCGCTGCTCGCCGCGATGTCCTGAGTCACAGGCCGTCCTCGCACGTCGCGCGCTGCTGCTCGGCCATCTCGGACAGCGCGTCGGCCGCGGCCTGATCGGCGGCGTCGCCCTCCCAGGCCGCGCGATACCAGCACTGCGCGAGCTGCTCGCCGTCCGAGGTCGCGGCGTGGACCCGCACCATGCACACGCCCGGCTGGGTCAGCTCGAGCTCGGCCAGGCACGCGTCGCCGTCGCACACCGCGGCCCGGGTCACCCGGCACGCCGAGCCCGGCACCACCTCGACGGCGCCCATCGCGACCGCCTCGGGGTACGCGCGCTCGTCGACCGCGCGCTGGACGTCGACCTTCACGCTGATGCGGTGCGGGTAGGCGATCGCGCCCGGCGCGGTGACCGCCGCCGAGCCGCCAGCGTACGACCAGCTCAGCTCGTCGCGCGGCGCGTCCACGGCGCCGTCGGCCTCGCCGAGGCGCAGGAAGCGATCGGTGGTGTCGGCGAGGCAACCAGCGGTCAGCGGGGCGAGGATCAGGGTGGCCAGCAGCAGCGTCTTCATGCCACCGGGTAGAGCAATGGCCGGACCAGGCGGATGCGCCAGGAGTTCCAGTCGGTTACGAGCCGGTGGTGGTTGAAGTTCCGACGTCGATTCGCCACCCCGTCACACCTACACGCGCGAGCCCGCTCCTATATATAGGAGCCGTGGCCGGGTACCTGCTGCACGCCGTGGCCGACGCGCCGATCGACCCCGCGATCGCGATCGCGATCGCCGACGCCGTCGCGCCGGTCGCGCGCATCGACGTGCGGACCACGGCCGGCCAGCACGTCACCGTGTTCACCTGCCCGCGCGACGGTGTCGATCGCGCCGTCGATCGCGCTGGGGCGGTCGCGCTGCGGGCCGCCGCCGCCGCCGCCATCGGCGCCGCGCCGATCGATCTGCTGGCGCGGGTCGCGCCGGCCGCGCCGCCAGCGCTGGTGGTGATGGACATGGACTCGACGATCCTGTCGATCGAGGTCATCGACGAGCTGGCGCGGATGCACGGCGTCGGCGACGCGGTCGCGGCGATCACCGAGCGCGCGATGCGCGGCGAGCTGGCGTTCGAGGCGTCGCTGCGCGAGCGGGTGCGGCAGCTCGCCGGCCTGCCGGTGGCCGCGCTGGCCGCGCTGGCCACGCGCCTGCCGCTGTCGCCCGGCGCCGCCGCGATGATCGCCGCGCTGCGCGCCCGCGGCGTCGTGTTCGCGATCGCCTCGGGCGGCTTCACCTTCGCCGCCGACGTGCTGGTGCGCGATCACGGCTTCGCCCACGCCTTCGCCAACACGCTGGGCGTCGCCGACGGCGCGCTCACCGGCGAGGTGGTCGGCCCGGTGGTCACCGCCGAGGGCAAGGCCGCCGTCGTCGAGACGCTGCGCGCGCAGCACGGGCTCGCCGCCGGGCAGGTCATCGCGATCGGCGACGGCGCCAACGACCGCCTGATGCTCGCCGCCGCCGGGCTCGGCGTCGCGTTCCGGCCCAAGCCGGTGCTGGCCGCCGTCGCCGACGGCGTGATCGTCCACGGCGGCCTCGAGCGCGTGCTGGCGTTCGTCGAGTAGGCGACCCGGGCGACTAGGCGCCGCTCGCGGTTGTGCCCGGACCGCGGCGGGCGCACCATCGCCGGGCAAAGGGGGACCCTGCATGCGAAAGCTCCGTCCGTTGATCCTGATCGTGGCGCTCGTCACCGCTGGCGCCTGTGGCAAGAAGAAAGAGGAGCCCGGCACGCCGCCGGTCGCCGGCAAGGGCGGTGACGGCAAGGGCGGCGGCAACGGCGATGGCAAGGGCGGCGGCAGCGGCAAGGGCGAGGGCAAGGGCGGCGGCAAGGGTGACGGCAAGGGCGGCGGCCCCGCGATCAAGGCCACCGCGATCGCCGCCGGCGCCCACGTCTCGTGCGCGCTCGTCGACGGCGGCGCAGTGCGCTGCTGGGGCCGCTCGGACGCCGGCGAGCTCGGCACCGGCCGCGTCGAGGGCCAGGCCGCCAGCGCGGTCGACGTGCCCGGCGTCAGCGGCGCGACCAAGCTGTTCGTCGGCGGCGACCCCGGCGACTCGGGCGACCTCGCGTGCGTGATCAACGGCGGCGGCAAGGTCTCGTGCTGGGGCTACCGCGGGATGTTCCCGGACCCGCAGCCCGCCGAGAAGGCCACCGTCGCCGAGCTCCCCGGGCTGACCGGCGCCGTCACGATCTCGTTCGGCGGCGGCCAGGGCCTCGCGCTGTTCGGCGACGGCACCGTCAAAGGCTGGGGCGGCAACGTCTTCAACGCGCTCGGCGTCGGCAAGGACACCAAGGTCGACAACAGCGCGATCACGCTGGTGCCGGTGAAGGACGTCGCCGCGATCGCGTCGGGCCAGAACCACGGCTGCGTCGCCCACAAGGACGGCACCGTCAGCTGCTGGGGCTACTCCGGCAAGCAGCTCGATCCGACCAAGATCGAGGGCGCGGTCGACGTGGCCGCGCTGGCCGCCAAGGCCGGCGGCGACGACACCTGCGCGATCACCAACGCCCAGACCGTGCTGTGCTGGGGCGGCTACGATCTGAAGGCCGCGCCGGTCGAGGGCCTGACCGGCGTGGTCGGGCTCACCGCCCGCACGCACTTCTGCGCGGTGAAGGTCGACGGCACCGTCTGGTGCTGGGGCGGCAACCAGCGCGGCCAGCTCGGCAACGGCCAGATGGGCAGCGACGTCAGCAAGCCGACGCAGGTCGTCGGCGTCACCGACGCCGCCGCCGTCAGCGCCGGCGCCCAGACCAGCTGCGCGCTGCGCAAGACCGGCCAGGTCCTGTGCTGGGGCATCAACCGCTTCGGCCAGCTCGGCGACGGCACGCTGGCCGATCGCGCCAGCCCGGTCGAGGTCAAGCACCTGAACGACAAGACCCCGCCCAAGCCCGACGACGGCCTCGCCGAGGTGCCGCAGTTCGCCGCCAAGCAAGCGTTCGACGGCCTGCCCGAGGGCTGCGTCCACGGCGGCAAGCTCGACGCGAAGTTCAAGACGCTGGCCGCGCCGATGGACGTGGTGTCGGCCTACGCCACCAACGAGGACGGCAAGGGCCTGACGTACAAGGTCACGCTGGCGAACTACCAGGTCGATCCCGACAAGCTGTGGGACCAGCCCCGCGGCGGCCAGCTGCAGCTGAACCTGCGCTTCGCCAAGATCGACCTCAAGGCCCAGGCCAAGACGCCCAAGGAGATCGTCCCGGGCGTGTACTCGATGGACACCAAGCAGGACCAGCTGGTCTATCCGTCGGTCGCCGACCGGACGTTCACGAACATCATGCTCGGCAGCATCACGCTCGAGGGCATGAAGGCCGGCGAGGTCGAGCTGACCAAGATCGGCGACGGCTGGGTCTGCGGTGAGGCGCGCATCGCCACCAAGGACTCGACGTTCACCGGCAAGTTCGCCGCGAAGCTCGTCGCCGCGAAGTAGACGACGTCGGCGCGAAGGCGCCGAGCGCGCCGCCGCGCTGGAGTACGATGGCGCGATGGCCCGCCCCGCGCCCCGCCGTCGCCCCCCGCCGCGCTCGTCGAAACCCGCCGCGCCCGCTGCGCGCGCGCGGCCGTCGAAGCCCCCTGCGGCCGCGCCGCCGACCCTCGAGCTGCAGCACGATCACGCCGCGCTGCAGGTGAAGGTCCGGGCGCTCGGCGTGGTCGTCAGCCGGTTCGAGCGCGAGCCCACCGCGGCGGTGCGCGCCGCGTGCGCGACCGCCGTGACCAGCCTGCGCGAGGACCTGTTCCTGCACTTCGCTCGCGAGGAGGAGGCGCTCGTCCCGTTCGTCGCGGCCAACGTGCCGGCGTTCGCCGCCGCGGTGACCGGCCTGGTCGACGCCCACGACGCGATCTGCGGCGCCCTCGCTCGCATGGGCGAGCTGGTGCGCACCGGCACCGCGCCGGCGCTGGCCGCGATCTTCGAGCGCTTCACGACCGCCTACGCGACCCACGCCACCCGCGAGCGCGAGGTGCTCGCCCAGATCGCGGCCGCGCTCTCGGCCCGCCAGCGCACCGCCCTCGCCGCGCTGTTGCGCGGCGTCTAGCAGGCTAACCCGGTTCGCCCGCCAGGGCGCAGCCCGGGCCACGCTCGGCCGCTGCCATGCGGACCAGCCCGTCGACGATCCACGCGTAGTCGACGGCCTCGCCGTCCCAGGCGCACTGGCCCGTGGTCGCGTCGATCGCCCGCGCCGCCTCACTGGCGCGGATCGCGGCCCAGGCCCGCGCGCTGTCGATCGCGCGCCCGCCGCCGGTCGCGCGCGGCGGCTCGGCGTGCACCTGTCGGCCGCGGTGGAAGAACACCGGCTCGCCGTCGCGCAGCTCCACCCGGTAGCCGTGCTCGTGGACGAAGCGATGGTGCGACGGACACAGCCGGCACAGGTTGTCGAGCGCGGTCGCCCCGCCGTGGATCCAGTGCGTCAGGTGATGGCCCGCGAGGAAGCGGCGGCTGGTGCAGCCCGGGAACCGACAGGTGACGTCGCGGCGGGCCAGCGCCCGGGCGATGGCGGCCGGGATCGTGCGCGTGCGCCGGCCCACCGACAGCGGCTGGTCGGCCGTGTCCTCGATCAGCGTCACCACGCCGCAGTCGCACGCCAGCCGACGCGCGGTCTCCGCCGCGATCGCCGTGCCGTCGGCGAACGCGCCGACCTTGAGCGCCGCAGACGCATGCGCCGGCCCGGGTGCCGCCGCATCGCGCGCAGTCCCCGCCAGCGCGTCGCGCGCGATCGTCAGCACCACCTCGACCGGCGCGCGCTCTGGCGCGTCGCCCCGCAGCGCCGCCTGACACATGGCCACCAGCCCGTCCACGCGCGCCACCGCCGGCCGCGCTTCCGCGGAAACGCCCGCCCCGCCCGCCCCGCCCGCCTCGCTCGCCAGCGCCGCCTCGTGCTCGATCGCCGCCCACACCGCGGCGGCCTCGTCGGGCGGCAGCACCGCCTCGATCACCACCATCCCGTCGTCCCGATCGCGCCGCGTGACCGTGCGCCGCGCGCGCACGTCGTCGGCCGACAGCGCGCCCAGCCGCTGCACCGCGCGCAGCTTCCGACAGATCAGCTCGAGCTGCGCCGCCGTCGTGTGGTGCGCGTCCTCGAGCAGCGCCGCCTCGGTCGCCGGCGTCGCGACGCGGGTGATCGCCCGCACCTTCGAGTACGACAGGCGCCCAGCGCGCAGGGCCGCGTCGATCCGCGGCAGCGCGCCCAGCGCCCGCGCCACCCGCACGTGCTCGCGCGCCGTGCCCGGGTCCCAGCCCACCCGCCACGCCAGCCAGCTCGCGCACGACGCCGCGCCCGCATCTTCCCAGTAGCCCGCCGCGTCGAACGCGCGCAGATCGCTCAGCAGCCGATGCATCGCCGCGTCCAGCTGATACGCCTGCTCCGCGATCCGATCGCCCAGCGCCGCGTGCGCCGCCCGCCGCGCCGCCGCCTGCGCCCGGCCGCCGCAGAGCGCGGCCCCGCCGTCGAACGCCGCCACCGCCTCACCTTCACTGCCACTCACCATCCCATCCATGATTGCCTGTTACGCCAGATCGCCATTGCCGTCAAGCATGTCATTCAGCAAACAGCGCCATTCGCAAACTCTCATCGAGCACGCTCCACCACGACCGCCTCGAGCGCATCGGGCAGCGCGGTCAGGCGCCGCTCGTCCACGGCGATGTCGCTTTGCCACCACGCCGGGACCAGCACGGTTGCGTGCTCGTAGCTCCCGCAGTGACTGCACCACTCCCAGCTCGCCCCACGGGCAACGAACGGCGACGGCAACAGCGTCGCCGGCAGGCGCGCGCCCACCTGGCAGTAGCGGTGCAGCCGCCGCTCGCCACAGACCGGGCACGTCCTCTGGTGCGACGAGCGCGGCGAGCGGCGAGGGCCTTGCGCAGGACCAGCAGCTCGCGCAGGACATCCGCGTAGTTGTCGGCGTCGATGGACAACCCGGCCGTGGCGACGCAGTCGACGTACCCGAGGTCCTGCTCGTCGATGATCGCGCGCCACAGCCGCGCGAGCTCGGCGCTCCCGACGACGGCATACGTCGCGTCGGTTCGCGGATCCACCGCCTTCCGCCACGGCGGCCACGCGCGCCGCCACGCAGCTTGCGCGCCGCGCGCTATCCTCGCGGCATGCCCGACGTGACGATGTGCCCGGGCGGAGCGTGTCCGCTGCGGCAGCGCTGCTACCGCTACCGCGCGGTGCCGGACGGACGGCAGGACGCGTTCGGCGCGGTGCCGTTCGATGAGGAGGCGGGGGCGTGCGAGCTGTTCTGGGACGTGGCGCGGCTGGCGCCGAGCGACGAGGCGATCCGCACGCGGGCCTACTACCTGTGGCTGGCGGCGGGGCGGCCACACGGCGCGGCGGAGACGCACTGGTACGCGGCGCGGGCGCAGCTGGTGGCGGCGGCGGCGGCGCTGCTGCGCGACGATCTGCCGTGACCGCGTGCGCCGGCGCCCCGCACGTCGCGTGGTAGCTTCGCCGCGATGATCGAACGGCGCGCGCGACGGCGCGACGGGACGCGGTGGTGGCGCTAGCCATCTACGTGTGCCCGGAGTGCGGCCTGGGCCAGGACGCGCCGGGCGCGTGCCCGAGCGACGGCCACGCCTGCGTCGCCGCGAGCGATCCGATGCTGGGCGCGACGGTGGGGCGCTACCGGGTGGCGCGGCTGCTCGGCGCGGGCGGCATGGGGCGGGTCTACCTCGGGGTCCAGCCGGCGATCGGCAGCCGGGTGGCGATCAAGGTGCTGACCGACGCGGCGGGGCCGGAGCTGGTCGACCGGCTGTTCGCCGAGGCGTACGCGGTCAACGTCATCCGCCACGACAACATCGTCGACGTGCTCGACCACGATCGGCTGCCCGACGGCCGCGCGTACATCGTGATGGAGTACGTGACCGGGCAGACGCTGCGGGCGTTGCTCGGCGCCGGCGCGGGACCGCTGGCCGGCGTGGTCGAGGTGCTGCGCGACGTGCTCGACGCGCTCCACGCCGCGCACGCCGCCGGGATCGTGCACCGCGACCTCAAGCCCGAGAACATCATGGTCAGCGCCTCGGGCCGGACCAAGGTGCTCGACTTCGGGATCGCGAAGCTCGGCGACGGCGCCACGCGGCGCACGCGCACCGGCGTCCTGCTCGGCACGCCGGCGTACATGGCGCCCGAACAGATCCTCGGCGAGGCGGTCGGGCCGTGCGCCGACGTCTACGCCGCTGGCGTCGTGCTGTACGAAGCGACCACCGGCCACCTGCCGTTCGACGCGCGCTCCGACTACCAGGTCATGCGCGCGCACGTCGAGCAGGAGCCCGGCGCGCCCCGCGCGCACCGGCCCGACATGCCGGCGGCGCTCGAGGCGGTCATCCTGCGCGCGCTGGCCAAGCAGCCGGACGCGCGCTTCGCCGATGCCCGGGCGATGGCCGACGCGCTGACCGAGCTGCGCCCGGGGCTGCCTGCGGAGCCGTGGCGACCCGCCGCGCCCCCGCCGCGCCCCCCGCAGGCGATCACGACCAACGTCGAGGACGTCGCGCCGACGCCGGTGGAGGACGTCGCGCCGACGCCGGCGGTCGATCAGCAGGCGACGGTGAACGCGCGGCGCGGGACCCCGCCCGCCAGCGAGCGCGTCGCACCACCACCGCCGCGACCGCCGCCACGCGCGCGGCGCCGCGGCCTCGCGATCGGCGGCGTCGGCCTCGCGATCGCCGGGGCCGCGCTCGCGATCCGCGCGACCCGTGGCGGGGCGACCGACGCCGCGCCACCCGACGCGGCGCCCGCGGGCGCGCCGATCGCGGCCGGGGCGATCGACGCCGCGCCGATCGACGCGACGCCGGCCTTGCGCGACGGGGCGCCGATCGACGCCGCCCCGATCGACGCGACGCCCGCGCCGGTCGACGCCCGCGCCGGTCGACGCGACGCCGCGCCGACCGCCGGCGCTCCGCCTCCGCCGCTCGCGACGCCGACGGCGGCCGTGGTCGATGCCGCCCCGCCGCGCCCCACGCTGACCGCCAGCTGCACCTGGGGCGGCGTCCCGCTGTGGGGCAAGGTGAAGCGCGTCGACTTCAACGCCGACGTGAAGATCAAGGTGGTGCGCAACCTCGCCGACCTGCACGTCAAGATCGTCGACACGATGCCCGACCGCTGCGGGCGCTGGAAGTGGGTCGACGTCGGCCAGGACTTCACCGTCGAGTTCGTCGACATCTTCGAGGACCTCAAGATCAAGTACGTCGACGACCTGCCGGGCGTCGCCCCGCAACGCTGACCCGAAAACGCCGACCGCCCGGCGGTCAGGCCGGGCGGGCGGTGCGTCACGGTCGCGGATGGCGCTCAGCGCGCGGTGGTGAAGTCCAGCTTGAAGGCGGCGATGCGGCCGGTGTCCTGGGCGGCGGTGTCCACCACCTTGAGCGTCCACTTGCCCTTGCCGGCGGTGGTGCCGCCGAGCTGCGCCGGGGCGAACGTGAAGGTCTGCACCAGGTCATCGGCCGAGCCGCCGACCTTGTCCGAGAGCACGGCCACCTCGGTGTTGTCCTTCAGCAGCGAGACGCGCAGGTCGCCGCGGTAGGTGTGCTTGATGTCGACCGACGCCGACAGCGAGGTGAAGGTGAACGTGTCCGGCACGGTGATGTCGCTCGACGCGCCGGCCGCGGCGTTGTCCGGGATCTCGACGGCGGTGGTCGACTGGTAGGTCTTGATGTTGCCGGCGGGCGGCGGGGTCGCGGACGACACCGACAGGTTGATCAGCTGGCGGACCTTGGCGAGGTCGACGAACGGGTTGCGGCCGTAGCTCGAGGTCGACACCGCGGTCGGGGTCCACAGGAAGTCCGGGTGATCCTCGACCGAGTCGGTGCAGTACTTGCCGCCGATGATCTTGCCGGTCGAGCCGAGCTCGAGGATGTAGTGGTAGGTGTCGTGGCTGGTGTAGTCGGCCATGCCGAGCGGCTGCTTCGACGCCGAGCCCTCGACCAGGTAGTCGGTGGTCAGCACGACCTCGTACAGGCTCTTGGCCGAGGTGTTGAACTTCCAGGTCGAGCCGGTCGCGCCGACGCAGGCGTTGGCGGCGGTGGCGGTGACCTTGACCTGCTTGGAGATCGAGTAGCCGACCAGCGGCTGGTTCCACACCTGCGACGACGCGGTGCGGTCCTCGATGACCGCCATGTCCTTGAGGCCGAGGAAGTTGGTCAGGACGACGTGCAGCGCGCCGGGGTTGACGTCCATGCACTCGGTGTTGGCGTCGGCGCCGTTGGCGTCGTGATCGATCGTCTCGGCGTTGCAGCGGCCACCGAGCATGAGCGCGCTGGTCTTGTCGTAGACGGTGACGGTCAGCGCCTTGATGTCGGCGACCTCGAAGGTCTGGCCGTTCAGCGTGACCGCGTGCTGGGGCTCGGGCTCGAGCAACGACGCCGGGGTCCAGGCGTGGCACAGGCCCCACCAGCCCTGGGCGCCCTCGTCGTCCGACGAGTCGCACTCGTCCTTCTTGCCGTCGCCGTCGTTGTCGATGCCGTCGATCTGCTCGTACAGCGACTGGAACGACTTCATCTGCCACTTGGCCGCCGGGCCGGCGCAGGTGAAGTACTGGTCCCAGTCGGCCTTGGCGGTGGCGCCGCACATCTGCGCGGGCTGGGTGGCGCAGCCGGTGGCGGCGTTGTACGCGGCGTCGTACTTCTCGAGCGGCGACTTGGTCTGCCGGTCGATCCAGCGGTGGTTGGTCGAGCCCTCCACCGTCGGCCAGTAGGTGTCCGACCAGGCCACCGGCAGGTTGGCCGGCGCGGTCGGGTAGCGATCCTTCCACACCGGCTTGTCGAGCTTGCCCTGCTTGGGCAGGTCGGCGAGGCGGTAGTTCAGCGAGCGCGCGAGCTGCGCCGGGTCGTTGTCCGCGTTCCACGCGTCGCCCTTGCCACCCTCGCCCTGGGCGTCGGGGTTGTTGTCGATGTCGCCGGGCAGGTTGGCCTCGGCGTCGTCGGCGGCCTCGGAGCAGGCGCTGACGACGGGGAGCGACGCGAGCAGGCAGGCGGACAGGAGGCGCTTCATGCGGCAGCTGTAGAGCAGCCGGCGTGCCATCGGCCACACGGGCCAGACCAACGTGGTTTCGCGGTGTTGGACGACGCTGCCGGCTAGTCGATCCGCCGGTGGCGCTGGGGTCGGTCGTTGCGGTCGCCGGCTGATCGAAAAGCCAGGGGGGGCCAGGTATCGTTGCGACCTGTGCGTCGCAGCT
>JADJGV010000002.1 GCA_016707895.1 Myxococcales bacterium
CGTCCTGCGGCGTCGAGACCTCGAGCTTGTGCTGTCGACGCTGGGCGCCGCCCGACTGCTGGACGGTGTGCGCGACCTCGTGGGCGAGCAGGTGCATGCCGAACGGATCGTCCGGCTGGTAGTTGCCGGCCGCGAAGTGGATGTCGTTGCCGACCGTGTAGGCCTTGGCGCCGACCGCCTGCGCCGCCTGCTGCGACTCGCCGCCGGTGTGGACCCGCACGCCCGACAGGTCGGCGCCCAGCGAGCCCTCGAACTGGCGCTGGATGTGGGTCGGCAGCGGCGCGCCTGTCGAGGACGCGGCCCGGTCGACCGCGGCCTCGGCGTCGGCGGCGACGCCGTTGGCGTCACGCAGGCCGGCGGCCTGGGCGGCGGCCCGCGCGACCCGCATGCCGCCCGACAAGGCCTCGCCCAGCGCGCGCGCGGTCTCCGGATCGGCGACGCGGAACACGACCTGCGAGCTCAGGCGCGAGGTCAGGGTCGACTTGCCGGCCCCGCCCTTGGTGGTGGGGCTGTCCAGGGCGGGTTCGACGTCGAGCGCGGGTCCGTGGGTGAGCTGGTCCATGGTGGGGTCCTCTTGCGGAGAGAGTCGGGGCCGGACGGTTGTGACCACGGCACGCCAGGTTGTGACGTGGCTCGAGCGCGGCGACGCCCAGGTAGAGCCGCTACGCCTGCGATCGTATCGCTGGCATTCTCGCGGCACCGCGCGACGCCGCGTCAGGGGGCGCAGAGCTTGCCGGCCTCGACGCCGTCGATGCGGTAGGGCAGGCATCCCTCGGCGTCGCGGGTCACGAAGTCCACGCGCAACGTGTCTTCGCCGCGCAGCTCGACGAACCCAGCCGGGCCGTCGTCCCCGTTCTGCACATCGACGACGATGACGAACTCGCTGCCATCGGCGAGCTGGCCGCGGGCGCCGTTCGGACTGGCACAGCCATGCCGCCCCGTGCCGGGGAGCATGGCGCAGTCGAGGACCATCTGCGGGATGGTCACGGTCCCGCCGTTGAGGCCGAACTCCAGCGGCCAGAGCTGCACGTCGTAGGCGCCGGTCGGCTCCGCCACGGTCTGCAGGATGCTGCCGTGGAGCGCGAGGCGGTCGCCGCCAGCCTCGAGACGGAAGTCGGTGAAGCGGAGCGACATCGGCGACGCCGGCAGCGGGCTGGCGCCGCCCTCGCCGCCGGCCGGCGCGTTCACGGCCACCGCGACGCCGTGGTAGGTGGTGCCAGTCGTCTGGCCCCGGCACCCGCCGGGGGGCGCGGTGAACGTCACCCGCTGGTCGCGCGGCTCGCGCACGACCGCGGGGCAGCCGTTGACAGAGTCGAGTTCAGCCATGGCGAGCGCGGCGCGGGCATAGTCGATGCCCTGGCTCACGGCCAGCAGGGCGGCGGCGCGGTCCGGGGCGCTGACGGCCGCGAAGCGCGTGATGTGCATGTCGGCCACGGGCTCGTCGGCGCACGCGGTGAGGCCGGCGAAGGTCATGATCGAGGCGGCGAGGATGGAGCGACGGGGCATGCCAAGCGGAGACATCGGGAACTCCTGTGGATCGGTCGCCCGGCGGGACCTGGTGTCGTTGGCCGAGCGTGACGGGGGCGCAGGGGAAGTGCCTCCGGTGGCTCGCGATGTGACAGCGACGCACCGCGCCACCGCGCAACGCCGCGTCCGTGCTAGAAGATCGCGTGGCCGCCCCGCGATCCGCCCGCGTCGAGCGCAACACCAAGGAGACCCAGATCACCGTGGAGCTGGGGCTCGACGGCAGCGGGGTCCGGCAGCTCGACACCCCGGTGCCGTTCCTGTCGCACATGCTCGACGCGCTGGCGCGGCACGGGCTGTTCGACCTGGCGGTCCACGCGCGCGGCGACATCGAGATCGACGCCCACCACACGGTCGAGGACGTCGGCCTGACGCTGGGCCAGGTGTTCCGCGAGGCGCTGGGCGACCGCGCCGGCATCGCGCGCTACGGCTGGGCGACCTTGCCGATGGACGAGACCCTGGTGACCGTGGCGATCGACTTCTCGGGCCGGCCGGCCTTCGAGTGGCGCGTGCCCGGGCTGCAGGGCCAGTGGGTCGGCACGTTCGACTGCGCGCTGGCCCGCGAGTTCTGGTCGGCGTTCGCGATCAAGGCCGAGTGCAACCTGCACGTGCTGCTGCACTACGGCGGCAACCCGCACCACGTCATCGAGTGCATCTGGAAGGCGCTGGCCAAGGCGCTCGATCAGGCGTCGCGCGTCGACCCGCGGCTGGCCGGCGCGGTGCCGTCGACCAAGGGGACGCTGACGACATGATCGCGATCGTCGACGTCTGCGGCGGCAACCTGCGCTCGGTCGAGAAGGCGCTGGCGGCGGTGGGCGGCGACGTGGTGGTGACCCGCGATCCCGAGGTCGTGCGCCGCGCCGACAAGCTGGTGGTGCCGGGCCAGGGCGCGTTCGCGCCGTTCATGGCCGGCCTCGCCGAGCGTGGGCTCGAGGCGCCGATCCGCGACGCGGTCGCGCGCGGCGTGCCGTACCTCGGCATCTGCCTCGGGCTGCAGGTGCTGTTCGACGAGAGCGAGGAGCACGGGCCGGTGCGCGGCCTCGGCCTGGTGCCGGGCCGCGTCGTGCGCTTCGTGCCGCCGCACCACGACATCAAGATCCCACACATGGGCTGGAACCGGGTCAGCGCGCACGCGGCCGATCCGCTGTTGCCCGGGTACGTCGACGGCACCCACTACTACTTCGTGCACTCGTTCCACGCGGTGCCCGCCGACCCGGCGCGGGTGGTGCTGTCGAGCGAGCACGGCGAGCGGTTCTGCGCCGCGATCCGCGCCGACAACGTCTTCGCCTGCCAGTTCCACCCCGAGAAGAGCCAGCGCGCCGGGCTCGCCCTGCTCGCGGCGTTCGTGCAGTCATGAGAGTCATCCCCGCGATCGATCTGCTCGACGGCCGCGCGGTGCGGCTGCGCGAGGGCAAGAAGGACGAGGTCACCGTCTACCGCGAGCACCCCGAGGAGCTGGTGGCCGAGCTGGTCGCCGGCGGCGCCGAGCGCATCCACGTGGTCGACCTCGACGGCGCGTTCGCCGGCGCCCGCCGCCACGCCGACGTGATCGCGCGGGTGTGCGCGGCCAGCACGGTGCCGGTGCAGGTGGGCGGCGGCATCCGTGACGCCGCGACCGCGCGCGCCGTCCTCGACGCCGGCGCCGCGGCCGTGGTGCTGGGCACCGCGGCGGTGAAGTCGCCGGCGATGGTGCGCGCGCTGTGCGAGGCGCTGCCGGGCCGGGTGATCGTCGCGGTCGACGCCAAGGACGGCATGGTCGCGGTCGAGGGCTGGGTCGAGACCTCCGACGTCAGCGCGATCGAGCTCGGCCGCCAGGCCGCGGCGTGGGGCGCCGCAGGCTTGCTGTACACCGACGTCGCCCGCGACGGCACCGGCGTCGGCCCCAACGTCGCCGCCACCGCGGCGCTGGCCGCCGGCGTGACGATCGACGTGATCGCTTCGGGCGGCGTGGCCACGCTCGACCACCTGCGGGCGCTGGCCCGGGCCGGGCTGCCGGCGGTGGTCGTCGGTCGCGCGCTCTACGACAAGCGCTTCACGTTGCCCGAGGCGATCGCCGCAGCGCGCGAGGTCGGCTGATGCTGGCGCGCCGGGTGATCCCGTGCCTCGACGTCAAGGACGGCCGCGTGGTCAAGGGCACCGGCTTCGTCGACCTGCGCGACGCCGGCGATCCGGTCGAGCAGGCGCTGCGCTACGACGCCGGCGGCGCCGACGAGATCTGCTTCCTCGACATCTCGGCGTCGCCCGACGGCAAGGCCACGATCGTCGACGTGGTCGAGCGGACCGCGGCCTGCGTGTTCGTGCCGCTGACGGTCGGCGGCGGCGTGCGCGCGGTGGGTGACGTCGAGCGGCTGCTGCTGGCCGGCGCCGACAAGATCTCGATCAACACCGCGGCGCTGGCGACGCCCACGCTGATCGATCAGGCGGCGGCGCGGTTCGGCAACCAGGCGATCGTGGTCGCGGTCGACGGCAAGCGCCGGCCCGATGGCGGCTGGGAGGTGTTCAGCCACGGCGGCCGCACCCCGACGGGCGTCGACGCGATCGCGTGGTGCCGCGAGGTCGCCGACCGCGGCGCCGGCGAGATCCTGCTGACCAGCATGGACCGCGACGGCTCAGGCGCCGGCTACGATCTGGAGTTCGTGCGGGCGGTGGTCGACGCGGTGCCGGTGCCGGTGATCGCGTCGGGCGGCGTCGGCGCGCTGGCCCACCTCGCCGACGGCCTGGCGATCGGCGGCGCCGACGCGGTGCTCGCGGCGTCGATCTTCCACTACGGCCACCACACCATCGCCGAGGCCAAGGCCTACCTCGCCGATCGCGGCCTGCCGGTCCGCCGCGTCGACGCCTGACCGCGCCGGTCACTCCGGCGGCGCGACCAGCGCCACGCGCGACGGCGGGGTGACCGGCCCGGCGATGAGGTTGATCACCGCGCCGACGAGCAGCGGGATCGCCAGCGCGCCCGCCGCGATCCCGACCGGGAAGCTCACGCGGCCGCAGCCGCCGTCGTCCCCTTCGACGATCGCGCCGCACTCGACCGGCTGGAGCGCCACGATCGACACGACGCTCAGCGCGACGCCGCTGCCGCCGACGACCGCGGTCTGACGGGGCGTCAGACAGCCGACGAGCAACCCGGCACAAGCAAGCCAGCCGAGACCCCTGCGTCCAATCATGGCGTCAAGATAGCTGAATCGGGGCGCGTCCGATCGGTCGAACCGACGGCGGTGACGACCCGCGTGATCTCGCGCATCATGCCGGCGCGCGAACACATCGTCCCGCGGGGCGCGCCTTGCCGCGCCGCGCCCGGGGCACCACGATCGCCGCCATGGCCGACTTCGTCGTCAAGCCGCTGGGCTTCCCGTGGGTCACCGCGGACCCCTTCCTGTTCTGCGTGCACCACAACGACCACTACCCGCGCGGTGACGCGCGCCTGGCGCCGGTCGCGTCGCTGGCCGGCCGGGAGATCGGCGCCGACTTCAGCGGCAAGGACGGCTGGAGCATGTACCACGGCGACGTCGTGCCCGGCTTCCCGGCCCACCCGCACCGCGGCTTCGAGACCGTGACCATCGCGCGCCGCGGCTACATCGACCACTCCGACTCGCTGGGCGCCACCGCGCGCTTCGGCAAGGGCGACGTGCAGTGGCTGACCGCGGGCAAGGGCATCGTCCACTGCGAGATGTTCCCGCTGCTCGAGCGCGATCAGGACAACCCGGTCGAGCTGTTCCAGATCTGGCTCAACTTGCCGCGCAAGTCGAAGATGGCGACGCCGCACTTCACGATGCTGTGGGGCGACACGATCCCGCGGCGGACGATCACCGACGCCGCCGGGCGCACCAGCGAGCTGGTGCTCGTGGCCGGCGATCCGGAGTCGCCACCGCCGCCGCCGGCGTCGTGGGCGTCCGATCCCACCAGCGGCGTCGCGATCTGGACCGTCGCGATGAGCCCGGGCGCGACGCTGACGTTGCCGGCCGGGCCCGCCGGCGCGCGCCGCTCGCTGTACTTCTTCGCCGGCAGCGGCGTCACCGTCGACGGCACCGCGGTGCCGCCCAAGCGCGGCATGTTCTGGGACGGCGCCCCGGCCGTGACCATCACCAACGGCGACGCGCCGGCCGAGTTGCTCATGCTGCAGGGCCGCCCGATCGGCGAGCCGGTCGTGCAGTACGGCCCGTTCGTGATGAACTCGCGCGAGGAGATCCAGCAGGCGTTCGCCGACTACCAGCGCACGCAGTTCGGCGGCTGGCCGTGGCCGGCGCCCGATCCGGTCCACGCCGTCGACGCCGGCCGGTTCGCGACCCGCCCCGACGGCGTCAGCGAGCGACGCGGCTGACGCTCAGCGCTTCGGCGGGGCGGCCAGCGCCTCCGCCAGCGCCAGCGCCTCTTCGCGGGTGCCAGTGACGCGGACGACGCCGGGGATCACCAGCGCGATGCGATCGCCGGCCGGCACCAGCAGCAGCGTCGTGGTGCCGAAGCTGACCATGCGGCCGGGCGACTCGCTCGGTGGTGGCGTGGCGCCGCGTGGCGTGCTCGCCAGCGGCGCGGGCGGCGCGGGCGGCGCGCTCGGCGCCGGCAAGCGCGTGCGCGCGGGCGGCGGATCAGTGCCCACCGCGCGCGTCGCGATCTGCGCGATGAGCTCCGGCGGAAACGGCTCGGTCGGCGCCCGCGTGAGCGCCAGGTCGTCCTCGGGCAGCGGCGGCAGCGGCAGCGCTGGCGACGAGGTCGTCGCCACCCGGGCGAGCGTCGCGCCGCTGCCGGCGCTGTCGTCGCCGCCGCGCGCGACCTCCGCCTCCGTCGCCCGCTTGATGCGGTACTGGCCTGAGCTCACGGACGGCACCATAGCGAGTCTGCGCGCGCTTGAGAATCACCCGGCGTGGGCGAGCGCTCGCACGCCTGCGAAGTTGACTTCGCACGCCGCTCCTTCCACAACCGGGCATGCCCTTGCCCGAGCCCAAGTGGGACGACCGCGGCCTCGTGCCGGCCGTCGTCCAGGACGCCGATCGCGGCACCGTGCTCATGCTGGCGTGGATGAACCACGACGCGTGGCGCCTCACCAACGAGACTGGCACCGTGCATTTCTGGTCGCGGTCGCGCCAGGCACTGTGGAAAAAGGGAGAGACGTCGGGCCACGTGCTGCGGGTCAGCGAGGTGCGGATCGACTGCGACCACGACGCGGTCCTGGTGCGGGCTCGTCCCGACGGCCCGACCTGTCACACCGGCGCCACGGCGTGCTTCTTCCACCGCGACGGCGGCGACGACGACGACGGCGCGCCGGCCGCGCACATCGTGGATCGCCTCGCCGCGGTGATCGCCGCGCGCAAGGCCGCGGTCGGCGCGCGCAGCTACACGCGATCGCTGCTCGACGGCGGCCTGCCCAAGATCCTCGGCAAGATCGCCGAGGAGCACGGCGAGCTCGCGGCCGAGCTGACCGCGCCGACGATCGACCCGCACAAGGTCGTGCACGAGACCGCCGATCTGCTGTTCCACGTCATCGTCGGCCTCGCGGCGTGTGACGTCCCGGTCGCGGACGTGTGGCAGGAGCTCGGCAGGCGCTTCGGCGTCAGCGGGCTCGACGAGAAGGCCGCGCGAGCACCCAAGGCGTGAGCGAGCGGCTGGCTCCCGGCGGCGCGCTGGCGGCGGCGATCCCTCACTTCGAGGATCGCCCCGAGCAACGGCGCATGGCCGCCGCGGTGGCCGCCGCGATCGCCGACAGCCGGCCGCTCCTGGTCGAGGCGGGCACCGGCACCGGCAAGACGCTGGCGTACCTGCTGCCGGCGCTCGAGTCGGGCCGCCGGGTCGTGGTGTCGACCGGGACCCGCGCGCTGCAGGATCAGATCGTGCGCCACGATCTGCCGGTGCTGCGGCAGATCATGGGCCGCCCGTTCGCGGCGGCGACGGTGAAGGGCGTGAGCAACTACCTGTGCCGGCGCAAGCTCGACGAGGTGCGCCGCCAGGGCGGCCGCCCGAGCCCCGAGCTGGCCGCGGTGCTGGCCTGGGCCGACGAAACCGAGCACGGCGATCGCGCCGAGCTCGAGGCGCTGGGCGAGGCCGCGCCGGTCTGGGCCGAGGTGACGACCACGCCCGACAGCCGGCTGGGGCCGCGCTGCCCGTACTTCGAGCGCTGCTTCGTGACCCAGGCGCGGCGCAAGGCGGCCGAGGCCGACCTGATCCTGGTGAACCACCACCTGTACTTCGCCGACCTCGCGCTGCGCGCGGTCCACCCCGGCGCGCGGGTGCTGCCCGATCACGACGTGGTGATCTTCGACGAGGCCCACCAGCTCGAGGACGTCGCCACCGAGCACTTCGGGCGGCGGGTGGCGACCGCGACCTTGGGCGCGCTGGTGCGCGACGCGCGGATCACGCTGGCCGCCGACCTGTTCACCAGCGGCCACGACGCGGCGCTGCACCAGGTCGACGCGACGGCGGCGACGTTCTTCGCCGAGGTGCGCCGGGCGCTCACCGCCGCCGTCGCCGACGGCACGCGCGTGCCGCTGCCGGCCGAGCTGCTGGCCCGCGGCCCGCGCCGCGACGCCTGGTTCGCGCTCGACACCGCGCTCGAGGAGCTGGCCCGCGCGTGCGACCTCGAGGCGCTGCCGCCGCCGCCCGATCACGACGAGGACGAGCTGGCCGCGGCGCGCCGCGAGCAGGTCGCCGCGATCGCCCGGCGCGCGCGCGTCGTCCGCGACGACCTCGCCGAGCTCGCCGAGCAGCGTCAGCGCGCCCACGTCTACTGGGGCGAGAGCCGGCCGGGCGCGACGGCGCTGTCGGCGGCGCCGATCTCGGTCGCCGACCTGGTGCGCCGGCACATCGTCACCGGCGCGCCCACCTCGGTGTTCACCTCGGCGACGCTGGCCACCGCGACCGGCTTCGACTACACGCGGCAGCGCCTGGGCCTGCACCGCGACGAGGTCGACGAGCTGGCCGTGGCGTCGCCGTTCGACTACGCCCGGCAGGCGCTGCTGTACGTGCCGCGCGATCTGCCGCCGCTGCCGTCGGGCGACGGCCTGCCCGCCGAGGTCGTGGCGCGCGCGGTCGAGCTGTGCGCGATCACCGGCGGCCGCGCGTTCTTCCTGTTCACCAGCCACCGCGCCCTCGAGACCGCGGCCCGCCTGTTGACCGGCCTGCCCTACCCGCTGTTGCGCCAGGGCGACGCCCCGCGCGCGGTGCTGATCGATCGCTTCCGCGCCACGCCGGGCGCGGTGCTGCTGGGCACGGCGTCGTTCTGGGAGGGCGTCGACGTGCCCGGCGACGCGCTGTCGCTGGTGGTGATCGACAAGCTGCCGTTCGCGCCGCACACCGACCCGCTGGTCGCGGCGCGGGGCGCGCTGGTGGCCGAGCGCGGCGGCGATCCGTTCGTCGAGCTGCAGCTGCCCGCCGCGGCGATCGCGCTCAAGCAGGGCTTCGGCCGGCTGATCCGGCGCCGCGACGATCGCGGCATCGTCGCGATCCTCGATCCGCGCGTCGTGAGCCGCGCCTACGGGCGCCACCTGCTCGACGCGCTGCCGGCCGGGCTGCCCCGCACCGCGGCGCTCGAGCAGGTGCGGCGCTGGTGGCGCGACCCGCTGCCGTGATCACGGCGCCGGCGCGCGCGGGATCACGATCGCGAAGTCGGTCACCGTGATCGGCGGCGCGCAGGCGTGGGCCAGCCAGGTCAACGTCTCGTGGTGGCCGGGGATGACGAAGTCGCCGCCGAGCAGATCGATCATCGGGCGCAGCGTGAAGCTGCGCTGGTGGACCCGCGGGTGCGGGATGCGCAAGGTCGGCGTCCGGTGCTGCAGCTTGCCCCACACCAGCAGATCGAGATCGAGGGTGCGCGGGCCCCAGTACGCCTCGTGCTCGCGGCGCCGGCCGTGGCGCTGCTCCAGCGCCTGGGTCAGGGCGAGCACCTCCTCGGGGGCGAGGCGCTCGTCGGGCGTCACCGCCAGCGCGGCGTTGAGGAACGGCGGATCGCCCGCGACCAGCGCGTCGCTGCGGTACACGCGCGAGGCGCGCACCCGGCCTCGGCGCGCGAAGTCGGCGGCGACGTCGTCGAACCGCGCCAGCAGCTGATCGTCGCTGCCGAGGTTGCCGCCCAGGCCGATGATCAGCTCGTTCATCGCGGCGCCCCCACCGGGTTGCGCAGCGCGCCGACGCCCTCGATCTCGACCTCGACCTCGTCGCCGACCTCGAGGTTGCCGACCCCGGCCGGGGTGCCGGTCGAGATCAGGTCGCCCGGCTCGAGCGTCATGTGCCGCGACACGAACGCGATCAGCGTCGCGACGTCGAAGATCAGGTCGGAGGTGCGCGAGTCCTGGCGCACGACGCCGTTGACCCGCGTCGTGATCCGCAGGTCGCGCGGATCGAGGCCGGCGACGACCCGGGGCCCCACCGGGCAGAACGTGTCGAAGCCCTTGGCCCGGGTCCACTGCCCGTCCTTGGCCTGCAGATCGCGGACGGTGACGTCGTTGACGCACAGGTAGCCCTCGACGAACCCCAGCGCGTCGGCGACGTCGACGTGGCGCGCGCGGCGCCCGATCAAGACGCCCAGCTCGCCCTCGTAGTCGACCCGCGCGTAGCCGGCGGGCCGCTCGATCGTCTGCCCCGGCGCCAGCAGCGCCGACGGCGGCTTGAGGAACATCAACGGCTCGGTCGGGATGCCCTTGCCCATCTCGGCGGCGTGGGCGCGGTAGTTCTGGCCGATGCCGATGATCTTCGACGGCGCGAGGCGCACGGCGTCGGTGCGCCCGTCGCTCCGGAGGAACGGGAGGTCCATGGATCGTGGGTATCACGGCCGGCGGCAGCGACGGTGACGACGGCGCGAGGTAGGCCGAGGTAGGTGCGAAAACGAACGCGTCGTTGAATCTCGACGGCCGGCCCCGTAGAATTTCCGACGATGGGACGCGTTCCGGGCTCGACCGGCCGTGCACCGGCGCACCTGTCGGTGTTGCCAGGCGGGATCGGCGCGAGCGCTGGCCTCGACGATCTCGAGGACGAGCGCACCACGATCGAGCCCGCGCCCGACGAGGCGCCGACGCCGATCGCCGCCTCGAGCTCGATCGAGGAGCAGTGGGAGGACGGCACCACGGTCGCCGAGCAGTCGACCTCGGGCAAGCGCAGCGCGGTGGTCGAGGAGTCGACCATCGAGGACGCCGCGCGACCGCTGCCGCCGCTGGCGCTGGTGCCTTCACCCCAGCCGCCCGATCCCGCGGCCGCCGCCAAGCTGGTGGTGATCGCTGGTCCCGACCAGGGCCGCGTCTTCGACCTGCGCTCCGGCCTCGAGGTGCGCATCGGCCGCGCCGTCGACAACGACGTCGTGCTCACCGACATCGCGGTGTCGCGCAAGCACCTCGCCCTGGGCTGGGATGGCGGCGCCTGGGTCGTCCACGACAACGGCTCGGGCAACGGCACGCTGATCAACGATCGCCTCGAGGACGGCCGCTGCCAGCTGCACCACGCCGATCGCATCGAGATCGGCAACACCGTGCTGCGCTTCGATCACCTGCCGAGCGCGCACCAGCCCGCGCTCGCCGGCTGGGGACAGAAGGAGGAGGAGGCCGCGACGGTCGCCGGCAAGGCGCCGGTCCGGCCGTCGCAGGTCGCCGCCGCCACCACGGCCGAGCCGCCCCGGCATCGGCCGGCGTCGGTGACCGCGCCGGTCCGCGATCGCACCCCCGGGCCGACGCGCAAGCGGGCCAGCGGCACCGAGCCGCCGCCGCCGCCGGGCCGCGCCCGCCCCGCGACCGTGCCGCCGCCGGTGCCCCGCGTGACCACCGCGGCGGCGGTCGCGCCGCCGCCCGCCGCCGGGAGCCAGCCGCCGACGCGGCCGAACGTCGCCGCGATCCCCGCGCCGCTGACCGCGGCGCCGTCGGCCCCGGTGGCCGCGCCGATGTCCGGCCCGTACACCACGCCGAACCCCGGCCCCAGCATGCCCGGGTTCTCGCCCTTCGCGGGCGGCGTGCGGCCGATGACGACGACCGCGCAGGTCGAGCCGCGCGCGTACCAGACGATCAACCCGTGGACCGTGTCGCCACCGCCGCAGCGCCGCCGGATGCTGTGGATCGGCGCTGGCGTCGCCGCGCTGGTCGCCGCCGCGACCGCGGGCGCGCTGCTCAGCGGCGGCGAGCCCACGCCGGGCGCGAGCGCCGCCAACCCGCCGCCCGACTCGGCGGTCGCCACCGGCGCTGGCTCGGGCAGCGGCGCTGTCGACGTCGCGCCCGGACCGATCCCCGCCCCGACGCCCAATCCCGCGGTCGTCGCCCCGACGCCCGATCCCGCGGTCGTCGCCCCGCCCACGCCGACGCCGCCCACGCCGACGCCGCCCACGCCGACGCCGCCTACGCCGGCGCCCACACCGACGCCGCCCACGCCCGCCGTGGTCAAGCCCGAGGTCGCCCGGCCCGCGCCAACGCCGCCGCGTCCGCCCGATCGCCCGGTCGTGCCCAAGCAGCCCGATCGCCCGCGCATCACGTCGCCGGGCCGCAACCTCGACATCGACACGCCGCCGCCGAAGCCGCCGGTCGCCGCGACGCCCAAGGCGCTGACCGCCGCCGCCAAGAAGGCCGAGGGCCTGTACAAGGCCAAGGACTGGAAGGGCGCCGCGACGACGCTGCGTGACGCGATCGGCGCGTCGACCGATCCCGACGCCAAGGCGCTCAAGACCCGCGCCGCCGACTACGACGCCATCGGCACCAACCTCAACGCCGCGCTGGCGTTCGGCACCTCGCGCGCTCCCGAGGCGCTGGCCGCGTACAAGAAGGCGATGGCCGCCGATCGCCGCGCCGGCGGGACCCACCAGGGCCTCCTGCGCGACAAGATCGCCGACGTCGCGCCGCGCGCCGCCGCGTCGTACATGGCCAAGCAGAACTACGAGATGGCCAAGGCCGCCGCCGACGACGCGGTCAACGTCGGCGCCGGCGGCACGCCGATGATCGAGGGCGTGCGCACGTCGCTCGACCGCCGCGCCGGCGAGTTCTACGCGACCGCGCTCAAGCTGCAGAAGAGCAAGCCCGAGGACTCCAAGTCGCTCGCGCGGCGGATCACCAAGATGGTGCCCAGCTCGAGCCCCTGGTACGCCAAGGCGGTCAAGCTGCTCAGCGCCTCGGCCGGCGGCGGCGACGAAGACGAGTAGCCCGGCGCCTCACCGGCCGGGCGCGACCTTCACGCCAGCAGCTTCACGCCAGCAGCTCGGCGATCTTCGCCTCGAGCTGCGCGAAGTCGAACGGCTTGTCGAAGTGGGCGTCGGCGCCGTACAGCGGCGAGGTCAGCTCGTTCACGTTCTCGCCGATCGCCGTCAGCATCACGATCTTGATGCCCTCGGTGACGGGATCCTGCTTGAGCGCCCGCGCCACCTCCCAGCCGTTCTTGCCCGGCATCATGACGTCGAGCAGGATCAGCGCCGGGCGGCGGCGCTTGGCCTCGGTCAGCGCCTCCTTGCCGTCGCTGGCGGTGATCACGTCGTAGCCGCGGGAGGTGAGCCGCGCCGACAGCATCGTCTGGATCTCGGGATCGTCGTCGACCACGAGCACGGTGTTCGCCTTCGCCATGCGTCGACCCTATGGCGTGCGCCCCGCAGGGTCAAGCCGCCTCATCAGGCGGGCGGGCTCGCGTCGCCGCCCCAGGTCCGCTACAACCCCGGCCCGTGGCCGGCACGCGCACCCGCAGCATCGTCACGCTGATCATCGCGGTCGCCGCGGTGATCGCCGCGCTGACGCTGGTCGGCGACATCCGCGAGGTGCGCGATCGCCTCGGCGGCTTCGCCTGGGCCACGTTCGCCGCCGCGCTCGCGCTGGCGCTGGCCAACTACGCGCTCCGCTTCGTCCGCTGGCAGGGCTACCTGCGCACGCGGCAGCTCGCGGTGCCGCTCGGCGAGAGCGCGCTGGTGTTCGTCGCCGGGTTCAGCATGGCGGTCACGCCGGGCAAGCTGGGCGAGCTGATCAAGAGCTACCTGCTGCGCCAGCTGGTCGGCATCCCGATCGCCCGCTCGGCGTCGGTGGTGATCGCCGAGCGGGTCAGCGACCTGATCGCGCTCTTGTGCCTCGCCGTGATCGGCGTGGCGATCTACGGCGTCGCCGTCGAGGTCGTCGTCGCGTGCGCGGCGGTGATCGCGATCGGCCTCGCGATCATCCTGTGGCGCGCGCTCGGCGTGTGGCTGATCGAGCTGATCACGACGCCGCGGCGGCTGGCCGGGCTGCGGCCCAAGCTGCTCGAGGTCTACGACGGCCTGGCGGCGCTGAGCCGGCCGCGGGTGCTGGCGTGGTCGACGCTGCTGTCGGTGGCGGCCTGGACCTGCGAGGGGCTGGGCTTCGCGATCATCGTCGGCGGCTTCCCGGGCGCCTCGGTCGACGTCGGCATGGCGCTCTTGATCTACGCCGCCACCACCATCGCCGGGGCGCTCAGCTTCCTGCCCGGCGGGCTGGGGGTCACCGAGGGGGCGATGACCCTGCTCCTGGTCAAGAACGCCGTCGGGGTCGACCGCGGCACCGCGACCACCGCCACCATCCTGACCCGGCTGGCCACGCTGTGGTTCGCCGTGCTGCTGGGGGCGGTGGCGCTGGTCATCGCCCGCCGCCGCGCCGCCGCCGCCGAGGCCGCCCAGGCCGGCCCGGGGTGACGTAATAAGGCATACTGCCGGCATGATCGACTTCGACTTCGCCCGCTACGTCAACGAGCGACGTGGCGAGGTCGTCCACCGCGCCTACACCGGCGCGACCTACGCGTTCGCTGGCGAGCGCAAGCTGCGCCGCTCGTTCATCGGCGCGCGGCCGGTGACGATGGCGATCGAGGCCACCGCCCGGCTGTGGAACGACCGCGCGCGCGACGAGCTGCTGGCCACCGCGGCCAAGGCCTCGGACAGCGCGCCGCGCATCTGGGCCGCCGCCAAGCGGGCCGCCGCCGGGCTCAAGCTCGACACGCCGTCGGTGTACGTGGCCCCGGCCGGCTGGGCCGCGGCCCTGACCACGCTCGGCACCGACGAGCAGTCGTACGTGGTCGTGCGCGACGACGTGCCGGCCGCGCTCACCGACGACGAGCTGGCCGCGGCGCTGGGCCACCAGCTCGGCCACATCCAGAACGGCCACGTGCCGTACGTGACCGCGCTGCACTACGTCAGCCACGCCGCCGCGTTCTACGTCCGGTGGATGGTGCAGCCGGCGACGATGGCGCTGCGGGCCTGGGCCCGGCGCGCCGAGATCACCTGCGACCGCGCGGCGCTCCTGGCCAGCGGCGACCTCGAGGCCACGCTGCGGATGATGGTGAAGCTCGAGCTGGGCGGCAAGGCCGCCGACTTCGACGTCGCCGGCTACCTGCGCGAGCCGCCGGCGGCCAAGGGCGTCGGCAAGCTGGCCGAGCTGTTCCGCACCAACCCGCTCCTGCCCAAGCGCATCACCGCCCTGCGGGCGTTCGCCGAGGGCGCGCTGTACGCGTCGGCGCGCAACCTGCCCACCGACGGCCTGCCGTCGACCGACGCGATCGACAAGCAGGTCACCGACCTCCTCAGCCTGTTCTGAACCCGAAGCGCGCGACGGTCATCTCCCCGCTCCCTCCCCGAGGCCCCATGCTCCTCGACTCTCACAAGCAAACCAAGGCCGCGGTCCTGACCCGCTACCGCGAGCTCGCCGACGTCGCCGACGCGGTCGGCATGGTCACGCTGGCGCGGGACATCCGCGTCAACCGCGTGCCCAAGCTCGAGGGCGAGCGCTTCCACATCGTCGTGCTCGGCGAGTTCAACCACGGCAAGTCGACGTTCGTGAACGCGCTGCTCGGCCTCGACGTGCTGCCCACCGGCATCACGCCGACCACCGCGGCGATCAACCAGGTGCTGCACGCGGCGATCCCGCACGCCCAGGTGGTGCTGCAGTCCGGCGAGCACGTCGACCTCACGCCGTCGGAGATCCGCGAGTGGGTGACGGTGGCCGGCGGCCACGCCAGCGAGGTGGCCTACGTCGAGCTCGGCTACCCGTGCGACATCCTCAAGGACAACGTCGTGCTGGTCGACACCCCGGGCGTCAACGACCTCAACGAGCAGCGCGCCGAGGTGACCTACGGCTACGTGCCGCGGGCCGACGCGGTGCTGTTCCTGCTCGACGCCGGCCAGGCGCTCAAGGACAGCGAGCGCACGTTCCTGGCGTCGCACATGCTCGACGGCACCCGCGAGCGGCTGATCTTCGTGCTCGGCAAGATGGACCTGCTGTCCGACGACGAGCGCGCCGCCGTGACCGCCTACGTCAGGGAGGGCGTGGCCCGGCTGGCGCCCGGCGCCCCGGTGTTCCCGCTGTCAGCCCGGTCGTGGCTGATCCGCAAGGATGACGACAGCGGCATGCCGGCGCTCCTGGCCCACCTCAAGACCTTCCTCGCCGGCGACCGCGCGCGGATCCTGCTCGACAACGCCGCGGTCGACGCCAGCCGCACCGCCGGCTACCTCGAGCAGAACCTCGGCGTGCGGATGAAGGCGTGGGACCTGACCATCGAGCAGCTCGAGGAGCGGGTCGGGCTGGTGCGGCAGCAGCTCGACGCGTCGAAGAAGACCCTCGACGAGCTGCACATCCGGATCGAGGCCGACGCCAACGCCATCAAGGGCCACGTCGGCGCCGACCTTGACGCCTTCGCCCAGGGCTTCGTCTCGTCGCTGGTGCCGCAGCTCGACCACGTCGACGCCGACGACATCAAGCGGTTCCTGCCGGCGTTCATCGAGGACAAGTTCAAGGAGTGGGCCGAGCTCGAGGGCGCCAAGCTCGCGGCGCTGCTCGAGCGGCTGGCCGAGGACGTCATCACGATCACCAACCAGAACGTCGCCGCGGCGTCGGCGGCGCTGGCCGAGCGGCTGGGCCCCGACGACGCGCGGGTCGACATCGACGTCGACAGCTTCAAGTACGACGTCGGCATCTACGCGGTCGGCGCGCTCGGCACGACGCTGATGATCTTCGTCAACGTGCTGGCCGGCGGCCTGCTCACGCTGGCCGCGCCGATCCTGGCGATCGTGCTGAAGTCGAAGATCGCCGGTGACATCCGCGCCCAGGCCAAGGAGAAGGTGCCGGGCGCGATCTTCCACGCCGCCGGCGCGATGAAGCCGCACTTCGACAAGTGCGTCGACGACTTCGCGACGCGGCTGCGCGAGTTCGTCACGTCGGCCGGCAACGCGCTGTACAAGGGCATCTCCGAGGTGCTCGAGCGCACGATCGCCGACCGCAGGTACCGCGGCGGCGAGGCCGCGGAGCTGCAGGCCGCGACCGCCGAGCAGATCGCCCAGGTGGCGGCGCTGCGGATCGGCCTCGGCGAGCTGCGCACCGACCTGTGGAAGCTGCCGGCGGGCACGAGCGACTGATGGCCGGGCCGGCCGACACGTTGCGCTCGCTCTGGTCGCGGGTCGCCCGCAAGGCCGGAGACACCGTCGACGAGCTGTTCCTCGACAGCTACCGCGAGCAGCTCGACCTGGCGCGCGAGCAGGCGGTGGGCGGCGACCCCGCGGGCGCGGTCGAGACCCTCGAGGCGCTCCTGCGCGAGCGGCCCGAGCACGCCGGCGCGCTGGCGCTGCTCGGCGAGATCGAGCTGGTGCGCGGCAAGGACGAGCACGCGGCGGCGGCGTTCGCGCGCGCGCTGGC
Source organism: Myxococcales bacterium (assembly GCA_016707895.1). Classification (GTDB taxonomy): domain Bacteria; phylum Myxococcota_A; class Polyangia; order Haliangiales; family Haliangiaceae; genus UBA2376. The sequence goes on from JADJGV010000002.1 coordinate 17,085, forward strand.
GCTGCGCTCCGGCGACGCGCAGGCGCTGATCGGGCGCGGCCGCGCGCTGGTGGCGCTCGGGCAGCTGCCGGCCGCCGTCGAGCTGCTGGGCCGGGGCGTCGACGCCGCCGGCGGCGATCGCGGCCTGCTGGCGGCGGCGTACCTGGCGCTGGGCCAGGCGTGGCGCGGGCTGGGCGAGCCCGACAAGGCGGTGCGCGATCTGCGCAAGGCGGTGGCCGAGGCCCCCGACGACGCGCTGGCCCGGGCGCTGCTCGGTGAGGTGCTGCTGGCCGATCCGCGGACCTCGGCCGACGAGGCCCGCGGCCACCTCGAGCGGGCCGCGGCCAGCGAGCCGCCGCCGGCGATCGCGCTCTTGGCGCTGGGCCGGCTCGCGCTCGGCGAGCAGCGCGCGCTCGACGCCGCGCGCATGTTCGGCCTCGCGGTCGACGCCGCGCTGGCCGGCAGCGGCCCCGAGGCGCGGCGCCAGCTGATCGCGGCGCGGCTCGGCCTCGGCGACGCGGCGCTCGCGCAGCGCGACCACGCGGCCGCGCACCTGCGCTACCTCGAGGCGCTCGAGCTAGATCCGCGCCGCGCCGACGTCCACGCGCGGCTGGCGGGCCTCGCCGCGGCCCTCGGCGACACCCACGCCGCGCTCGCGGCCTACGAGCGCGCCCTCGCGCTCGGTGCCGACACCGCGACCCTGGCGGCGGCGGTGACCGCGGCCCACGTCGGCGGCGATCGCGCGCGCGCGGTGCGCTGGGCCAACGATCTGCTCGCGACCCAGCCGGGCGCGACCATCGCGCTGGCCGCCCGCGCCGAGGACCTGCGCGCCGCGGGCCAGGCCGCCGCCGCCCGGGCGCTGCTCATCGGGGCGCCGGCCGACGTCGAGGTGCTGCTGACCGACAGCCGCGCCGCCGCCGATCTGAGCGAGCACGACGCCGCGATCACCTCGGCCCGCGCCGCGCTGGCGCTGGCGCCGGCCAGCGGCCGGGCCCGCACCGCGCTGGCCGACGCGCTGGCCCGGGTGCTGGCGGTGCCGGCCGACGACGATCTGCCCCGGCTGGCCGACGCGCTGAGCCGCGTCCTGGCGCGACGCGCCGATCTCGCCGGGCTGGTCGCGGCGGTGGCGCGCGCGCTGGCCGAGCTCGAGCAGCCGCTGCTGGTGACCGTGATGGGCGAGTTCTCGAGCGGCAAGTCGTCGTTCGTCAACGCGTTCATCGGCGACGAGGTCGCCGCCACCGGCATCACGCCGACCACTGCCACGATCAACGTCGTCAAGTACGGCCACGAGCGCGGCGGCCGGCTGATCGCGCCCGACGGCAGCGCCCGCGCGCTGCGCTGGGACGAGCTGCACGCGGCGCTGCGCGCGCTCACGCCCGACGGCGCCCGCGCGATCGATCGCGTCGAGATCACGCTGCCGCTCGACGCGCTGGCGAAGGTCCACATCATCGACACCCCCGGGCTCAACTCGATCTTGCCCGAGCACGAGGCCACCGCCCGCGCCTTCATCGCCCGCGCCGACGCGGTGGTGTGGGTCTTCACCGCTGGCCAGGGCGGCAAGGCCAGCGAGAAGAAGGCGCTCGACGCGATCCGCGCCGAGGGCAAGCGCGTGCTGGGCGTGCTCAACAAGCGCGACCAGCTACAGCCGGCCGAGGTCGACGAGGTGATCGCCTACGTCGGCAGCCAGCTCGGCGAGCGGGTCGAGCACATCGTGCCGTTCTCGGCGCGCAGCGCGCTGGCGTGGAAGCGCGCCGGCGGCGGCAGCGACGACGGCGGCTGGCGGGCCCTGGCCGGCGCGCTCGAGGAGCGGTTCTTCGCCCAGGCCCGCGCGATCAAGCGCGGCGCGGTCGCGCGCCGGCTCGCCGCCACGATCGCCGCCGCGCAGGCGACGCTGGCCGAGGCCCGCGCGGCGGCGGTGGCCCGAGGCGACGCCGAGCGCGCCGTGGGCGAGCGCATCGCCGCCGCGGCCGCGGCGTGGGCCGACGCCGTCGTCGATCGCGAGCGCCGCGCGCTGGCCACCGCGATCGGCGAGCTGTACCGGCGCGCGGCCCACGAGGTCATCGAGCTGGTGCGACCGCGCCAGCTCCCGTTCGGCAGCCACTCCGCGACCGCCGCCGATCGCGACTACCTGGTCGCGCTGCTCGCCGACGGCTACGAGGCCATGCTGCGCGCCGCCGCCGAGCGCGTGGCCGAGGATCTGCGCGCGGCGATCCCGGTCGCAGCCCGGGCCCACGAGCGCGCCGTCGCCACCGCCACCGCGCCGCTCGCCTACGCCCGCGCCTACGTCGCGGGGTTCCTGGCCGGCGGCGCCGTCGACGGCTTCTTCAAGCACGACCTGCCGCGCCTGGCGCTCGAGCCCGAGACGGTCCACCACGCGCTGTACCGCGCGGCGCCCGATCTCGAGAGCATCGTCGTCGACCCGCTGACGCGCGCCGGCCAGCGCGCGCTGGCCGAGGCCGGCGTCGCCTCGGCCCAGGTGGTCGCGCACCACGAGCTCGAGGCGTTCGAGCTCGACGTCGGGCTGGCGCGCGCGCTCGGCGAGATCAGCGCTCGGGTGGCGGGATGAGCGGCGCCGATCAGCTCGGCCTCCCCGGCGTCGGCGTGCCGACCCGCGGCGCGCTCACGCTGGGCGTCGACGAGGCCGGCCGCGGCCCGATCCTCGGGCCGATGGTGGTCGCGGTGGTCGTGCTCGACGGCGGTGCCGCGCGCTCGCTCACGCGCGCCGGCGTGTGCGACTCGAAGGCCGTCACCGGCAAGGCCGCGATCGCGCGGCGGGCCGAGCTGGCGGCGCTGGTGCGCGCGCGCGCGCCGTTCGTCGCGCTGCGGGTGGTCGAGGCCGACGAGATCGACGCCCGCGTCGAGCGCGGCGAGCTCAACCTGCTCGAGCGCGAGTGCGCGGCGGCGCTGATCGCCCAGGCGCCCGGCTGCGCGCGGATCATCGCCGACGGCGCGCGCATGTTCGCGCCGCTGCGCGAGCAGTTCCCGCAGCTGCGCGCCTACGATCGCGGCGAGAGCCGGCACTGCGCGGTGGCCGCGGCGTCGATCGTGGCCAAGGACGAGCGCGACCGGCGCTTCGCCGCCATCGCGGCGCGCTACCGCGCCGAGTTCGGCGAGCTGGCCGGCGGCGGCTACCTCAACGCCGCCACCCGGGCGTTCCTCGACGGCTTCCGCCGCCGCTACGGCCGTCTCCCTGACGAGGCCCGCCGCACCTGGGCCCGCAACCAGGACGGCTGACCGACCGCCGCCCCGGGCTCAGATCACAGCGGCGCGATGTAGAACACGCCGAGGCACATCTCGTCGCCGGTCCCCTCGCCCCAGTACACGTCGGTCGGCGTGCGCGGCGTGCCGCCGACGATCGGCTGGTTGGCGACGGTGTTGTCCCAGTGGCACTCGACCTTCAGCTTGTCGCCGCGGTTGAACGTCAGCGGCGCGCGCAGCGCGTAGGTGCCCTGCCAGTGGAAGTTCCAGTCGTCGATCTGCGCGAGGCACTGCTCGACGCCCGCGGCGGTGGTGGCGGTCGCCTTGATGCGGGTGCCGAGCTGGTGCATGTGCAGGCCGGCCGAGTAGATCTGGAACGGCCCACCGGTGGCGAGCGTCGCGTCGAACTCGAAGCTGTGCATGGCGTCGGCCGCGTTCGGCGGGATGTGCATCAGCTGGCTGCCCAGCCACTGCGGGTTGGCCCACGGCTGGATCGTCGCGACCTTGGTCACCGCGTCGTCGAGCTTGAACTGGATCTGGGTCTGGTCGGGGTCGGGGCTCGGCTCGAGGACGTTGTAGTGCATCTGCAGGATGATCGCCGAGCCGGGCTGGACCTCGAGGCCCGTGCCGGCCGGCATGTCGCTGCCGAGGCTGCCCGGGGCCCACGCGCCGAGCCACGCCCGCGACGGCCCGCCGGTGCCGCCGAAGCATCGGTAGCCCGCGCCCGGCTCGTCGGCGTCGAGCTGCTGGTAGGCGGCGACCTCGTTGGGCTTCGCGTAGAACGCGATCACGTGGTGCACGACCTTGGGGTTGCCCGGCAGCGCCGCGAAGCCGGTGACGTACTTCGTCGTCGCCTCGGTCCACGGGATCACGAAGCAGCGGTACTCGTCGGGCTCTTCGGCCGTCGTCTGGGGCGTGTACGGCGCGGGGATCCGCAGGGTCTGATCGACGCGGCTCAGCCGCAGCGTCTCGACGTCGAGCGGCGCACCCGGGTGCGCCGGGTCGCCGGCCTGAAAGCCGTCGCGCTGCCACGCCTGGAACAGCGCGATCTGCTCGGGGGTCAACGAGCGGTCGCCGAAGTACTGGTTGCAGTCGGCGTTGACCGGCCACGGCGGCATGGTCTTGGCGACGACGTTCTCGATGATGACGCCGGCCATCTCCGAGACCTTGTCGACGGTGTCGAGCTCGAACGGCCCGATGCCGCCGGCGGCGTGGCAACCCAGGCACTTCGCGTCGATGATCGGCTTGAGGTCCTGGTAGTAGGTGACGCCGGTGGCAGGCGCGTCGGGGTCACCCGAGGTGGCGTCGTCGCCGCCGCACGCGGCGAGCGCGACCGAACCGAAGAGCACGAGCAGGCGTGAGCGCATCGAGCCATTGTCGCGGCTCTTGAACGGAAGTCAATAACCGATCTGCGCCGCCAGGCAGGGGGCGATGGAGCGATCCTTCGCAAAGACGTCGCGGTGGTACGCGGGATCACGTGCGAGCACCTGGGCCGACACCGCGCGCACCTTCACGCAGTCGCGCGCGCCGGCCGCGACCTGCGCCTGCCGCAGCAGCTCGCCGAGCGACGCCTGGGGCCCTTGCCCCTTGTCGCCCGCGGCCGTGGTCTGGCGCTCCGGCGCGGGCGGCTTCGTGGCGAGCGGTGGCGGCGGCGGCGGCGGCGGCGGCGATGGTGCCGCCACCATCGGACTGTCACTCGGCGCCGCGCCGCGGTCCTGGATCGCGATCGCGTCGCCGCCCTCCGCCTCGCCCGTGGCCTCGGTCGCGATGGTCGTCGGCGGTGCGCCACCGCTGGCGGTCGCCCCGCCGGCGGGCTTGCGCTCGATCGGCGGGCGCTTCGGCGTCGGGTCGGGCGCGCGCACGTCGGGGCGGATGGCGGCCGGCGCGGTCTTCGGTTGCCCACCGGCTACCGCGTCACCGTCGGCGCGGAGCTCACCGGCGCCGACGACAACGGGCGCGTCGTCGACGGGCGGCGTCACCGCGGCGGCCTGCGGCGCGCGCGCGCCCTCCGGCGGCGGCGCGATCGCCGGCGGCGCGGGCTGCGCGACCTGGCGATCGCCCCGGCGATACATGACCCCGGCGGCGCCGACCACCACCACCAGCGCCAGCGCGCCGGCCATCGCCGGATGCATCATCGTCGGCTTCATCCACGCCGCCAGCCGCTGCCACCAGCGCAGCCGCGGCGCCGGCGCGTGGTGGCGCGCCGCGGCCATCAGCAGCGCGTCGATCCGCGCCGGCGGCTCCTCGTCGAAGCCGGCCTCGCGCGCCGCGCCGATCATCGCGCGCAGCGACGACCACTCGCCTGGCGGCTCGGCGTCGTCGTCGGTCTCGCGGTACAGCCGCGCGAGCCGGTCGTCGTCGTCGGGCGACAGATCGTCGGTCATCACGCCCTCACGGCGCCGCCTTCGCGAGGTCCTTGTACTCGTCGAGCTCGAGCCGCAGCTTCTCGAGCGCGTACCGCATCCGGCTCTTCACGGTGTTCTCGGGGACGCCGACCACCTCGGCGATCTGCTTGAACGGCATGTCGAGGAACTCGCGCATGAGGAACACCTCGCGCTGTTCGTCGCCGAGCGTGGCGATCGCCTGCTGCAACTTGGCGTGCAGCTGCTTGTTGACGGTCTTGCGATCGGACGGCATCTCGTTCCCGGCGACGACGTCGAGCAAGGTGCCGCTGTCCTCGTCGGCGGCCAACGGCGCGTCGAGCGAGGCGTGCTTGCGGTGCTTGCGTCGTCTCGTCTGATCAACGCACAGGTTCCGCGCAATGGTGTAAAGCCACGTCGTGAACTTGGCCTGCCGCTTGTAGGCCTCGGCGCCCTTGATGACGCGCATGAAGGTCTCTTGCAGCAGATCCTCGGCGGTCTCCTTGTCGCCGACATAGCGCAGGATGAAGTTGTAGACCGGCTTGCGGTGACGACCCAGCAGCACCTCGAACGCCCGCACCTCGCCCGCTTGGTAGCGGACCATCAGGTCTTCATCGGGCTCCGTCAGCATGATGCGGTTCGATTGGGCAACGGAATCGCGCGGTTGCCTGGGGCGGTCGAGGCCGACACTACCGCAAGGCTCGCCGCGGGGGCAAACCGCAGTGGCAACGAGGCTGACCAGGCCGGCTTACGCATCGATCGATAGACCCCTACCGAGGCTGACACGTTGGACACCAGTAGGTCGCACGCCCCGCCTGCATCGCCTTCTTGATCGCCGTCCCGCAGCGCGGGCACGCCTCGCCCGCGCGCCCGTACACCAGCAGGTACTCGCCGTTGTCGCCGGGCACGCCGTCGGCGCCGACGAAGTCGCGCAGCGTCGTGCCGCCGTTCTCGATCGCGAACTCGAGCACGTCCTGGATCGCCACGGTCAGCGCCGCGGCGCCCTCGCCGCCGAGCCGCCGCGCCGGCCGCGTCGGAGCGATGCGCGCCAGCCACAGCGCCTCCGACGCGTAGATGTTGCCGACGCCGGCCAGCACACCCTGATCGAGGATGAACTGCTTCACCGGCGTCGACCGCGTCGCCGACGCCGTACGCAGGTGATCTGGCGGCAGCCCCTCGGCGATCGGGTCGGGGCCCAGCACGGCCAGCGCCGGGTGCGCGCGCTCCCGGCCACGCTCGACCACGTCGACCATGCCGAACCGGCGCGGATCGACGAACCGCAGGTCGCGGCCGTCGGCCAGCTCGAACACGACGTGGGTGTGCGGCGCCCAGGGCTCCGCGCGCTTGGCGGTGAGCAGGTTGCCGCTCATGCCCAGGTGCACCAGCACCGACCACCGTCCGTCGAGGTCGAGCAGCAGGTACTTGCCGATCCGCCGCACGTCGATGACCCGGTGGCCGTGGGTCGCGCGCCGCAGCGCCGCCAGGGGCTGGGGCCGCGCCAGCCGGAGCGGCTTGCCGCTCGAGCGCACGCGGGCGACCGCGACCCCGCGCAGCCGCCGGCGCACCAGCCCGCGCCGGACCGACTCGACCTCGGGCAGCTCAGGCATCGGCCGCGCTCACTCGCCGTGATCCTCGACCAGGATGCCGGTCTGCGCGGCGGCTGGGATGGCGCGGGCCAGCGCCGCGAACTCGACCAACGTCAGCGTCTCGCCGCGTCGCACCCCGTCGATGCCGGTCGCCGCGAGCGCGGCGTCGACCGCGGCCTCGGCGTAGACCGCGCGCAGCGCGTTGCGCAGCGTCTTGCGCCGCTGGCCGAACGCCGCGTGCACCACGGCGCGGTAGTGCTCCTCGTCGGGGAGGTCCAGCGTCGGCGCGGCGGTGAAGTCGAACCGCACCACCGCCGAGTCGACCTTGGGCGCCGGCGTGAACGCGCCCGACGGCGCCTGCACGACGGTGCGGCACGCGGCGAACGACTGCAGCATCACCGACAGCGCGCCGTAGGTCTTGTTGCCGGGCGGCGCGACGATGCGATCGGCCATCTCCTTCTGCACCATGAACACCGCGCGGGCCACGTGGGCGCGCGCCGCGACGGTGCGGAACATCAGCGGCGCCGCCACGTGGTACGGCAGGTTGCCGCACACCACGATCGGATCGCCGTGCCAGCGCGCGCACGCCGCGAGGTCGTAGCGCAGGGCGTCGCCCGGCTCGATCTGGATGTTGTCGAGGTGACCCAGCTCGGCCTGCAGCACCGCCACCATGTCGGGGTCGCGCTCGAGGGCGATCACCTTGCCCTCGGGCACGCGCTCGGCGAGCCGCGCGGTCAGCGTGCCCAGGCCGGCGCCGATCTCGACGACCCACTCGTCGTCGGTGCGCACGGTCGCGTCGACGATCGCCCGGAACACCCGCTCCGAGGTGAGGAAGTTCTGCCCGAAGTGCTTCTTGGCGCGCAGCCCGTACTTGTCGAGCAGCGCGCCGGCGGCCGGGAACGGTGGCCCGCCCCGATCAGGGAGCGACATCGACGGCTCGCCGCGGCAGCGGCAGGTTGGCGGTGGCCCCGAGGAGCGCGTCGGCGCGCTCGCCCCGGGCCAGGCGGTAGTAGCCGGCGGCGGCGATCATCGCCGCGTTGTCGGTGCAGCGCGCCGGCGGCGGCACGTACAGCGTGAAGCCATCCTCGGCGGCGGCGGCGGCCAGGCCTGCGCGCAGGCCGCGGTTGGCGGCGACGCCGCCGCACACCTGCACGTGCGTCAGGCCCTCGCGGCGCGCCAGCCGCCGGGTCTTGCGGACCAGCACCTCGACGATCGCCGCCTGGTAGCTCGCGCACAGATCGGCGAGGGCCTGCCCCTCGGGCACGCCGTGGGCGCGCACGTGGTGGAGCAGCGCGGTCTTCAGGCCGCTGAACGAGAAGTCGTCGTTGGCGCGCGCGGTCATCGCCCGCGGCATCGCCACCGCCTTCGGATCGCCGGTCGCGGCGAGCCGGTCGATCACCGCGCCGCCCGGGTAGCCGAGCCCGAGCAGCTTGGCGCCCTTGTCGAACGCCTCACCCGCCGCGTCGTCGCGGGTGCGGCCCAGCTCGACGACGACACCGTGCCCGTCGACGCGGACCAGCGAGGTGTGCCCGCCCGAGACGATCAGCGCCAGGTGCGGCATCGGCGGCGCCGCCGGCTCCAGGTAGATCGCCGACAGGTGGCCCTCGAGGTGGTGCACGCCGATCAGCGGGATGCCGCGGGCCCACGCCAGCGCCTTGGCGGTCTGCACCGCCACCAGGAGCGCGCCGACCAGCCCTGGACCGTAGGTGACCGCGATGCCATCGATCTCGTCGAGCCCGACGCCGGCCTGGACCAGCGCCTGATCGAGCACCGGCACGACGTTGACGACGTGGGCGCGCGACGCCAGCTCGGGCACCACGCCGCCGTAGGGTCGGTGCACGTCGTGCTGCGACGCGACCACGTCGGACAACGCGCGCACGCCGTCCTCGACCACCGCCGCGGCGGTCTCGTCGCACGAGCTCTCGAGGCCGAGCACCCGCATCACTTGCTCCCCAGGAGCGCGCGGACGGTGTCGGCGGCCTCGCCGGTCGGCTGCAGCTGCAAGAAGCGCTCGTACGCGGGGCGCGCCTCGTCGTAACGGCGCGCGCTCCACAGGATCTTGCCCTTCAGGTCCCACGCCGGCGCGTACGACGCGTTGGCCTTGATCGCCGCGTCGGCCGCCTGCACCGCAAGATCGACGCGGCCGAGCCGGCGCAGCGCGTCGGCGCGCACCACGTAGCCGCGCGCCGAGCGGCGGACCGCCAGCGACTCGTCGGCCAAGGCCAGCGCGCGATCGTAGTCGCCGTCGTCGAGCGCGCGGCGCGCGCCCTCGAGGGGCGCCTTGTAGTCGCCGCCGGCGTCGAGCGCGCCGATCGCTGACGCGGCATCGGTCGGCACCGCGCGGGCATCGGCGGGCTGCGCCGCCAGCGCCGCATCCACGGCCGACGGCGGCGGCACCAGCGCCGCATCCAAGGCTGGCGGCGGCGGCGGCGGCGGCAGCGCGCGCATCGCGTCGAGCGGCACGTAGCCGGGAGCGGCGTCGACCGGCGCGTGGGTCCCGCCGCCGCGGCCCGACTTGACCACCACGAACGCCAGGATCGCCAGCGCGCCGAGGCCCGTGGCGATCGCCGGCCAGCGCGGGCCACGCTGGTTGGGCGGGATCGACTCGACGGGTTCGGTGCGCTCGACCTTCACGCGATCGGGCAGCGGTTCGCTCCGCGTGGACGCCGCGCGCGCCGGCGGCTCGGTGACGGTGGCCGCCGCTGGCGCGGGCGACCGCGCCGGTATCGCCGCGGCGGGCGCGTCGCTCGCCGGCAGCAAGGCGGGCTGCTCGCGCGTCTGTCGCTTGGGTCGGATCGTGATCAGCTCGCGGGCCGGCTCGGTGTCGGCGGCCGGCGCCGGAGCGACGACCTCGCCGGCGACCTGCGCGACCTCCGCGCCGCCCGAGGTGGTGGCCCGCGGCAACAGCTCGTCGTCGACGTCCATCGCCATCGGCGGCGGCAGCGGCGTCGGGTCGTCGCTGTAGATCGCATGCGGCACCGGATCGGAGTCGACCTTCGCCACCGGCGTCGGGACCGCCAGCGCGGGGCTCGAGGTGATGCCCAGCAGCGCGTCGACGTCGCCGAGGCCCATCCCCACCAGATCCGACTCGTCGATGGCCTTCTCGATCAGGCTCTTGCGGCGGGGCGGCGGCGCGTCGTCGCTGTGCTCCCCGACCGCCAGCTGTGCGACCAGCGTCGCGGGCGCCGCGGGATCGGCCGCCTCGTCGGGCGCCGCGGGTGGCGCGAGCTCGGCGGCCGGCGTCAGCTCCACGTCCACCGGTGGCGGCGTCAGCCGGACGTCGGCAAACGACGCCTCGTCCTCCTCGGACGCCTCGGGGCTGGCGGGGACCTCGGTGTCAGGCCCCGACACCGACACCGTCGGCGTCCCGCTCCCGGCGCCGGGCGCAGGCGTCGGCTCGGATCCGGACGTGGTCGCTGGCTCCGCCGCCGGCCCTTCCGCGCTGGCTGGCACGGCCAGCTCGGGCAGCTCCTCGCCGATCACCAGCTCGTCACCCGAGCTGGTCGCGCCCGAGACCTCGCCCAGCGACTCGCCGAGATCGGCGGTCACCGCGTCGCGTTCCAGGCCGGGCGTCTCGTCGAGGACCGACGACGGCACCGTCCACTCGCCGGTCGCGTGCTGTGGCTTGCCCGGCCCCAGCTCGGTCAGCAGCCCCTCGAAGAACAGCTTGGCGATCACCTCGAGGCACTCGAGGTCGCCGTAGTCGCTGGCGTCGATCACCTCCATCACCGTGCGCCGGCCATCGAACAGCCGCAGGATCGCGTTGTGCTCGTCGGGCACGTCGCCGAGGCGATGGGTCAGCTCGCGGGCGTCGATCTCGAAGCGGATGTCGAGCCCGGGCAGCTGCTCGCTCAGGCGGCCCCACTCGTCGAGGCGCCGCATGCCCTCCATCAGCAGCGCCTGCGACGACACCGCGATCACCTCGCGCCGGCGAACCGTGCGGAACACCACCTCGAACTCGCCCTCGTTCCACGTCAGCAGCCGGTAGACCGCGTCCTCGCCCTGCAGGGGCCCGGCCTCGGCGTCGATCACCTTGCCGTCGCGGAAGTAGATCGCCGCCTGCTTGCCGGCCTCGCCGGTGAAGTAGATCAGGCCGGCCTTGCGGCTGATCTCGATGGTCTGGATCAGGTCGACCACCGGCATGTCGCTGATGCGGCCGGAGAACCGCGTGCGGCCGTCGCGGCGCTCCTCGATCCGCGTGCGTTGCCGCTTCTGGATCAGGATGCGCGCGCGGGCGACGATCTCCTTGATGTAGATCGGCTTGGTCAGGTAGTCCTCGACGCCCAGCTCGAGGCCCTTGATCTTGGCTTCGATCTCGGTCTGCGCCGTGAGGAACACGAACGGGATGTCGGCCCACTCGGGGTTGGCCTTGAGGCGCTGGCAGAACGCGTAGCCGTCGAGTTCGTCGAGCAGCGTCTCCGAGATCACCAGGTCGGGCGGCGACAGCTCGACCTTGTCGAGGGCGTCCTTGCCGTTGACCGCGGTGGTGACGACGAAGCCGGCCTTCTTGAGCGACACCTCGAGCACGCGCAGGCTGCGCGGGTCGCCGTCGACCAAGAGGAGTGACTGCTTCGACACGTGCGGTTGTGGCGGATGGTATCCGACCCGCCGACGGGTCGCCACCGAGCCTGGTACTGTCTCGGCATGCCCCGGGTCGCGCTCCCGTTCGGCCGCGGCGAGGTCAGCGCCGACGTCGACGCCGCGGTGACCGTGCTCGACGTCGCCGCGCCGGCGCCCGCGCCGCCGATCGCCGCGCTGTGCGAGGCCGCGCTCGCCACGCCGATCGGCAGCGCGCCCCTCGAGGCGCGCGTGCGCCCGGGCGATCGCGTGACGCTGATCGTCAGCGACCGCACGCGCGATGAGCCGCGGGCAGCCTTCGTCGACGCGGTGCGCGCGCGGCTCCCGGACGTGCGCTTGACCGTGGCGATCGCGTGCGGCACTCACGGCGTGAGCGGCGGCCTCGCGTCGGTGGGCCTCGGCCACCTGCGCGACGTCGCGGTGGTCGATCACGACGGGCTCGACGGCGCGGCGCTGGTCGCCGTCGGCGCGACGTCGCGCGGCACGCCGGTCGTGGTCCACCGCGCATGCGTCGAGGCCGACCTCGTCGTCGCCACGGGCGTGATCCGCGCGCACTACTTCGCGGGCTTTGGCGCCGGCGCGAAGGCGATCTTCCCGGGGCTGGCGGCGACCGCGAGCGCGCGACGCAACCACGAGTGGAAGCGCGATCCTGCGGCGCGCGGCGGTGCCGTCGACGACAACCCGTGTCGGCTCGACCTCGAGGAGGCCGCCGCGCTGGCCGCGCCGCGGGCCTTCTTGCTCGACGGCGTCGCCGATCGTCACGACGTCGTGCGCGCCGCGGTGGCCGGCGACGTCCGCGCGGCGTTCCGCGCCGGCGCCGCGCTGGCCGGAGGGTGGCTGCGGGCCGCGGCGCGGCCGTCGGGCTGCGTGGTCGTCGGTGATCGCGATCCGGTGACGCGGTCGCTGTACCAGGCGAGCAAGTGCCTCGCCGCGGTGACGCCGTGGGTGCGCCCCGGGGGCCGCGTGGTGATCGTCGCGCCGTGCGAGGACGGGCTCGGTCCCATCGAGGTGGTGAACCAGGGCATCTACCACCTCGGCATCGCGCCTCGCCTGCCGCGCGACCACGAGGTGGTGCTGGTGTCGACGCTACCAGCGGCGACGGTCGCTCGCAGCTACGCGCGGTGGGCTCCGGATCTCGCCACCGCGATCGCCGGCCGCGACGAGTTGCTCGTCGTGCCGCTCGCGAGCAAAGTGATCGCCGATGTCCTGGCGTGATGTCCTCGCGCGCGCGGCCACGTCCGTCGGGGCGCCGACCGCGGCCCCGGCGCTCGTGCAGTTCGTCGAGCTGTTCGAGCGCTGGAACCAGCGCATCAACCTGTCGGCCGCGCGCAGCCTCGACGACATCGCCCAGCACGTCGTCGACTCGCTCGCGCTGCTACCGCACCTCGGTGAGGCAGCCTCACTCGTCGATGTCGGCAGTGGAGGCGGCTTCCCGCTGATCGTGCTCGGCGCCTGCCGCCCTACGATCTCCCTGCGCGGTGTCGAGCCGATCCACAAGAAGACCGCATTCTTGTCGACCGCGGTTCGCGAGCTTCGCCTGGCCAATGTCGAGATTGTGACGCGTCGCGTCGATCCGGACGTGGATCGTGGCTTCGACGTCGCCACCTCACGGGCGACATTCGCACTCGACGAGTGGCTCGCGCTCGGTCAGCAGCTCGTGCGCGGGGGTGGCCGGGTGCTCGGAATGGAAGCACGCGAGCAGGTCGCGCTTGGACCGAACGACGAGCGTCACCCTTACGCCGCCGGCGATCGACAGCGTGCCGTGATCGTCCGGCGCGTGCCGTAGTCGTGCCGTAGTCCAACCTCGACAGCTCCCTGCGGGACCTCAGCCCATCGGGTGGGTCGGCTGCTCGTCGAATCCCCCATGGAACCAGGCGAGGATCTCACTCTCATCGTCGGGGAAGACCGCGACGCGCGCCCCGGTCTGGGCGGCGATCTCGTCGGCGTTCTCGCGGGTGAAGTCGACCGCGTCTTCGGGGCGGCGCGACAGCACGACGCCGGTGAGCGGTGCGCGCTGGGCGACGGCCTCGATGGTCAGGATCGAGTGGTTCACCGTGCCCAGGCCGGCGCGCGCGACGATGATCACCGCGTCGGCGATCCGGACCGCAAGATCGCTCATGCGAACATCCTTGCAGATCGGCACCGCCCATCCTCCCGCGCCTTCGATGAACAGGGGATCACCCGATTGTCGAGCGCACCAGGTCGTCATCGCCTTGTGATCGATGGATTTTCCCTCGAGCGCCGCCGCCGCCTTTGGCGATCGTGGCGCCTTGAAGCTCTGCCACAGCGACTCCTGCAGCGACATGCCCGAGACCGCCGCTAGCTGCTCCGCATCGGTGTTTCCTGGGGACCACCCGGTCTCGATCGGCTTGACCGCGCGGGCAGGCCGGCCTGCCCGGCGGAGCCCGGCGGTCATCGCGACCGTGACGTAGGTCTTTCCGACGCCGGTGTCGGTCCCCGTGACGAAGTACTTCACGGGAGCGTCTCCTCGATCGCCAGCTGGGTCGCGTGGGCGAGGAGGGCGAGGTCCTCGGTGGTCGATGTCAGCGGGGGCATCCAGACAATGACGTCACCGAGCGGTCGGAGGATGACCCCGTGGGTACGGGCCTGCTCGCAGACGACCGAACCAAAGAAGCGCTCCACGGGCAGTGGCGCTCCGTTGGTTTCGCGGAGCTCGATCCCTGCCATCATGCCGACCTGGCGCACCTGGTAGACGACCGGGAGCGCCCTGATGCGGTCGAGGTGCCCGGCCAGTGCGGCCGCCGCGGCGTTGACTCGATCGAAGAACCCGGGCATGGCCATGCGATCGAGGTTGGCCAGCGCGGCCGCGCACGCGATCGGATTGCCAGTGAAGGTGTGGCCGTGGAAGAAGGTCTGCTGCTCGGCACGGGGAGCGACGAACGCCTGGTAGATCCGCTCAGTCGATAGCGTGGCGGCGAGTGGGAGCGCGCCAGCTGTCAGGCCCTTCGCCAGGCACATGAAGTCTGGGCTGACCCCTTCCTGCTCGCAGGCGAACATCGTCCCCGTGCGCCCGAAGCCCGTCGCCACTTCATCGACGATGAGCAGCACACCATGCGCTCTGCAGAGCGCCGCCGCGGCCTTGAGGTATCCGCGTGGGTGCACCAACATGCCGGCCGCGCCCTGGATCAGCGGCTCGATCACCATCGCCGCTACCTCGTGCCCGTGATCCCGGAGGGTCCGTTCGAGCGCGGCCAGCGCGGAGTCTGGATGTAGCCCAGGGGTGGGCACCGAGATGCCGGCGACGATCAGGGGGCCGAAAACACGGTGGAAGAGGCTCATCCCGCCGACCCCAACCGCGCCCAGGGTATCGCCGTGATAGGACTCGGCCAGGTGGATGAAACGGCGGCGCTGCGGCTGCCCCGTCTGGGCGCAGTACTGAAACGCCTGCTTGAGCGCGATCTCGACGGCCGTGGACCCCGAGTCGGAGTAGAAGACCCGCGACAGGCCGACAGGGGCGATCGCGATCAGTCGCTCCGCGAGTTCGATCCCACGTGGATGGGTCAGTCCAAGCATGGTCGAGTGGTCGAGCAGGCGCGCCTGAGCCGCGATCGCGTCAGCCACCGCTCCATGTCCGTGGGTCGTCACCCAGAGCGAGCTCACGCCGTCGAAGTAGCGGCGCCCCGCCGTGTCGATCAGGTAGTTCCCCTCCCCGCGCTCGATGACGAGTGGCGCGCCGGCGTTCCACTCCGCTGCCTGGGTGAATGGATGCCAGAGGACCCGCTTGTCTCGCTCAGACCAGTCCACGTGCACCTTATATATAGGTGCAGACAGCGGCGCCAGCACCACCGGCAGGGTGGCGGCTGTCCGCGCATGTCTCGTGTGGCGGTCGCCTTGGCTATGTTCCACGTGGAACACCCCTCCCTTCGTTGTGGAGCCGATTCGACCAAGCCTCCGCGTCTGCTCAGCATTCCGAGCGCGGCCCACAGTTCCCCCACAGCATGTGTGTAACCGCGCTCTCGACGGCACGCGCCGTACCGCGGTGCGAAATCCCATCCACGTGGAACATCCAGCGATGTGCTGGCCGCACCGCCATGGATCGGCGTTAGGTGCAGGGGCTGTCGCCGTTGGTGATCCTGGCGCTCCTAAAGATCACCGTCCAATCCGGCCGCGGCTCTTCAGCCTGAACGCTGCCCTCCGATCATCGTGCTGCGCCGGCGGGACGGTGCCCTCCGATCATCGGGCGCTGGCACATGTTCCACGTGGAACATCGCGGCGCCGACGGAAGGCAAGTCACCATCACTGTCCCAAGCTTGGGGAGCCCCGAGGCGATCGTCCGGGCTGGGCAGCGCCGCCCGTCAACCAGAGACGTGGAACATCGACGGGCACGGGCAGAGCCTATCGCGGGCGGCCCTGGAGTTCTTGAAGATCCCCCGCAGAGCCCGGCCGCGATCTTCCTGATCGACGCTCCCCTCCATCGCCCCGCTCCACCGGCTGGACGCTGGCCCACGACCGTCGTGCTAGCGCGATGAGCGACAACGGCATCCCGATCGACGATCTGCCCGGCGCATGTTCCACGTGGAACAGCTCGCGCACCCGCCGCGCCCGTCGCCCACCGTCCGGCGTGGCCGTTCCAGTCGGCGCGCGCCCTTGCTCCGATCCAATCAGCAGCCGCTGTTCCGCGTAGTTCGGTGCGGAACTCCGTCCTAGGGGCGGCTCGATACTATCGAGAGGATGGGTGGAGCGCGGATTCTGCCAGGAGCACTTGGTCGAAAGCCCAGAGCATCTGCCTACTCCGGAGCGGTGGAGTCGCCTTCACCCTTGGCCGCGGATGCCTGGGCCCAGAGGGCGTGGGTTGGCCGGGGCGGGATGCCGGTAGTCGGTTGCCAAGAGGGGGATTCGCCCTCCAGGGTGTTCCACGTGGAACACGCCTCCGATACTCCACATGGAAGATGCATGGCGCCGCGGGACATGGATCATCGGTGACTTGCCGTTCCACCAAACGCTAGCAACTCCAGATCAACAGCCCCTTGGCGCCCGGCGATGTTCCACGCCACCGGCCGACGGTCGGTCGCTCGGCGGCCGCGCGCGGACGATCAGGTGGGCTTGCTCGGGACTGCGCCGGCGACATGCCTTCTGTCGGCGACTCGATATTCCACGTGGAACATGGGCCGGAAGGGCCTGTTCGTTCGGGAGATCGCGTCCGGACGATCTCCAGTCGATCCATGTGCGACGGCCACTATCCCCGTGCATCCGCCGCGGATGTTCCACGTGGAACATCCGCGAGCGTCCGGATTGAAGATCGCGGACCGGCGACCGCATAGCGCGTCGTCAGGAACTCCAGCGCCGCAGCGATGTTCCACGTGGAACACGGGCGGCTGAGATCAGTCGCCCGAGCCACGTACCCAACGGCCGCTCAGCGAACGTATGGGCGAAGCGCCTCGACCAACGCACGAACCTGCGCGGATGAGTGGATCGCGCTGAGGGTCACGCGCAAACGTGCGGTGCCTTCCGCGACGGTCGGAGGACGGATCGCGGGGACCCAGAAGCCGCCGCGCTCGAGCGCAGTCGATGCGGCGACTGCGGCCGCGTCGGCTCCGAGCATGACCGGGACGATCGCCCCAAGTCCGTCGGCGAGGCCGAGCCCGCGCATGAGCTGGGCACGGAGCTCGGTCAACATGGCGCGGCGACGCGCGCCGTCCGCCCCGCGCGCGATCTCCACACCCGCCAGCGCCGCTGCCTGCGCGCCGATCGTCATCCCGGTCGAGAACACCAAAGGCCGCGCGCGATTCCATAGCAGGTCCGCCAGGCCGACCGAGCCAGCGACGAACGCACCCGCTGATCCCACCGACTTCCCGAGCGTGCCGACGATGACATCGGCCTGACTGGATGGCGCCAGTCCCGCACCGCCCTCGCCGAGCACGCCCAGCGCGTGCGCATCGTCCACGATCACCGCCGCCTCGCCTGCGTGGGCCACGGCGACGATCTCCTCGAGCGGCGCCGGATCACCGTCCATCGAAAACAGACTCTCGGTCACGACGAACCGGCGGCGTCCCGACCTCGCAGCCATCCGCCGACGCAGATCGTCGACGTCGTTGTGCCGGTAGACCTCGATCGTCGCGCGCGACAGCCGGCAACCGTCGATAAGGCTGGCGTGGTTGCGGTCATCGGAGAAAATCACGTCCCCCGAACTTGCCAGACTAGGAATAAGACCCGTATTCGCCGCATAGCCTGAATTGAACAGACGACAAGCCGGCCGCCGGACCCACGCCGCGATCGCGCTCTCGAGCGCGGCGGTCACCCCGGTGTGCCCCGAGATCAAGCGCGACGCGCCCGCCCCGACGCCGAGCGTCGCCTCCGCCTGCGCCGCCGCCGCCGCCAGCCGCGGGTCGACCGCCAGCCCGAGGTAGTCGTTCGACGCGAAGTTCACCAGCGTCTGTCCGTCGACGACCACCTCCGCACCCCGCCGCGACTCCACAACTCGCACGCGCCGGCGTCGATCGCGAGCCTCGAGGTCCGCGAGCTCGCCAGCGATGAAGTCGAGCCGCGGCACGCGCGGACTAGAGCGCATCCGCCCGACGCTGTCGAGCCGGTCGAGCGGGTGGCCAGCTACCGGCACGGCACGGCACACCACCGCCCGCCTACGGCACCTACCCGCCCGCCTACGGCGCCCAGCTGACCAGCCGCAGCGCATCCGCGCGCTCCTCGCCCGCGCTGGCACGGCCACGCAGGCCCATCCCAGTGAAAGCCTCCGCCCACGCCGCGCATGCGCCCCACGCCCCGCCCGCGCCGCACATCCGAGCAACGACACCGCGCGCACCTCCGTCCCCGCCCCGCCACGCCGATAGGCCGCAGCCCCGACGCGTGCCCGTAGCCGCGCGTCGGCCGCCCCCGCGCCCATCCCTCCTCACCGCGCCCGCCGCGCTACGGTGACGGGGTCATGACCAGCTCGCGCCCCGCACACGCCACCTCGACGCGCCCGCGCGCGGCGGTCGCCGGCACCGCCGCGCCATCGCACGTCACGGCCACGCCGCCGGGGTACGTCGTGCGTGGCGCCGCCAGCACGTGCATGCCCTGGCCCGCGCCGTCGAGGGTGACGCGCAACCGCCGCGCGCCGGCGTCGTACTCCACCGCGCCCAGATCGCCGTCGACCGCAACCGGGTACGGCCGCGCCAGCACCGCTGCGCGATCGGCACGCAACGCACCTCGCCCGACCGGCGCCGTGGTCGCGTCGTAGAGGCCCCAGCTCCCCTGCGACCACTCCTCGTACAGCCAGTAGGCCCACGACGCGCGCTGTCGATCGAACGCCGCCAGCGCGGTGGCGACGTACTTCTCACCGTGGGCCGTCGCGTCGTGTCCGAACTCCCCGACGTACAGCGCCGCTGCGTGGGCCGTGGCCTCGCCGCGCGCGCCCGCGACGCTGGCCTCGACCGCCGCGACGTCCTCGCTGGCCCACCCGTCCTCGAAGACGTCGGTGTAGACGTGCGGCGCGTAGACCGCGTTGGCGACGTCGATCGTCGGCGACGCCTGGTCGCTGTCGAGGATGTTGCGCAGCGCCGCCGGCTCGAAGAACACCGCGAGCCCCGGCGCCTCAGCGCGCGCGGCCGCCGCCATCCGCCGGTGGAACGCCACCAGCGTCTCGTCCGCGAACAGGATGTACGGCTCGTTGTACAGCTCGAGCCCCACGATCCCCGGCTGCATGTCGATGCGCGCCGCGACGTAGGCCACCGCCTCCGCGAACTGGTCCCAGCCTCCCGCCTCGTCGCGGAAGAACGTCTGGAACGCCATCACCACCTGCTGGCTCATCCGTCGCTCGCCGAGGTCGGTCAGCGGCCCCTCGAGCAGCTGCGTCGGCGGCGGCTGGATCGCCCACAGCGGCGCGCCGTCCTCGCCGATCTCCTTCGAGTAGCCGTCCTGGTGGAAGTCGACGACGGTCATCACCCCGTGCCGCGCACACATCGCCGCGACCGCGAGGATGCGATCGACGTACGCCGGCTCGAAGGCGTCGTCGGTCGGCTCGAGCGCGCTCCAGTTGATCGGCAGCCGCAGGTGATCGAGCCCGAGCTCCTCACCGAGGAACCGGCAGTCCTCTTCGACGAACGGCGGGATGTCCTCCAGCTTGGTCCGCCCATCGGTGAACTCGACGTCGAACAACCCCGCCACGCGCGCGTTCACCCCGCGCAGCAAGACCTCGCGGCCGTCGCCGTCGCGCAGCCGGCCGTCGATCGACCGCAGCGCGGACGGTGGCGGTGGCGCGTCACCGCACGCCGCGACCAGGGTTGCCAGCACGAGCGCGAAGCCGGGACGCAGCATCGGCCGACCATAGCGACGGCCCGTGGCCGCTGTCGGTGCCCGGGCTTACTTGCCAATACAGAACCGCGCGAAGAGCGCGTCGAGCACGTCCTCACCGACGCCCTCGCCCGCCAGCGCCGCCAGCGCCACCAGCCCCGCCCGCGCCTCGACCGCCGCCAGCTCGAGCGGGCGTCCCTCGGCCAGCACGGTCGCCGCCGCGGCCAGCGCCTGCTCCCCCCGCGCCGCCGCGTCGCGCTGGCGCGCCGTCAGCACCACCGCGCTGCCGGCCTCGCTGTCGTCGGCCCACCCCGCCCGGGCCACGATCGCCGCGCGCAGCGCCGCCAGCCCCGTCCCCGCCACCGCCGACGTCCCGATCCAGCCGTCGGGCACCGCGCCGCCCAGGTCGACCTTGCTCGCGACACCGATCGCCGGGGCGCTCAGCGGCCGAGGCGGCTCGCCGGCCGCGATCACCTCGAGCACCACGTCGCACTGCGCGGCGCGGGCCCGCCCCAGCGCGATGCCACGCGCCTCGAGCCCGTCGGCCTCGCCCCGCCACCCCGCGGTGTCGATCAACGTGACCGCGACGCCGTCCCACACCACCGACACCTCGACGTAGTCGCGGGTGGTCCCCGGCTCGGGTGACACCAGCGCGCGCTCGCGCCCGACGAGCGCGTTGAGCAAGGCCGACTTGCCGACGTTGACCACGCCGACGATCGCCACCCGCAGACCCTCGATCGCCGCGCGCCCGGCACCGAAGCTCGCGGCCAGCGCGCCCGCCGACCGCGCCGCCGCGTCGAGCTCGCCGCGCAGCCGCGCCGCCGCCAGGGCCGGCAGGTCATCCTCCGGAAAATCGATGTGCGCCTCCAGCTCGGCCAGCGCGTCGACCACCCGCCGCCGGGTCCGCGCCACCTCATCGGCGAGCGCCCCGCCGAGGTGGGCCTGGGCCAGCGCCCACCCGCGCTCGCTGCGCGCCTCGACCACCGCCAGCATCGCCTCGGCCGCGCTCACGCTCAGCTTGCCCGCCAGCACCGCGCGCCGGGTCATCTCGCCGGGCTCGGCGATCCGCGCCCCCGCCGCCACCACCGCCGCCAGCACCTGCCCGAGGTTGACCGGGCCGCCGTGGACCTGCAGCTCCGCCACGTCGTCGCCGGTGAACGACCCCGGCGCGCGCATCACCGCCACCAGCCCGTCGTCGAGCCGAGCCCCATCGAGCCCGCGCACCACCGCGCGCACCAGCACGCGGTCGGGCAGCGACGCCGGCGCGCGCCCCGTCAGCCGGCCGACGATCGCGATCGCCGCCGGCCCGCTCACCCGCACGATGCCCACGCCGGCCGGCCCGCTGGCGGTCGCGATGGCCGCGATCGTGTCGCCGCCGCCGGCCGCCACGCTACTTCGCGTCGAGGCCGTCGGGCACGACCAGGATGTGGCGGTCGTCGCCCTCACCCTCGGAGCGGCTCGACACGCCGTCGATGTTCGCGATCGCCATGTGGACGATGCGCCGGTCGTGCGCCGACATCGGCGACAGCTCGACGATCTGCTTGGCGGCCAGCGCCTTCTCGCTCATGCGCTGCGCCAGCGCCTCGAGCCGCTGCACGTGCTTGTCGCGGTAGCCGCCGGCGTCGACGATGATCGGCTTGCCCTTCTCGCCCGAGCGCTCGCGGTAGACGACCTTGCTGACGAGGTGCTGCAGCGCATCGACCACCTGGCCCTTGCGCCCGATCACCACCTCGGGATCGGAGGTCTGGATCTCGAGGACGATCTTCTCGTCCGACTCGTTGACGTCGATGTCGGCGGTGATGCCCATGCGATCGAGGACGCCCATCAGGAAGTCACAAGCGCGCTCGGCGACGTCGGTGGAGTTCACGGTTTCGGTCACGGCTACCTCGGTGGCTGTGCCGGCGATGCGATCGCCGACGAAAATCTGTTCAGCGGCGCTTGTTGCGACGCTTGCCGCGACGCCCCTGGCCGGCGCGCGGCGCCTTGTCCTGGGCGCCCTTGGCCGGGCCCTCGTCGGCGTCGCCCTCGTCGGCGTCACCCTCGTCGGCGTCACCCTCGGCGGCGTCGCCCTCGTCGGCGGCCTCGACCTTGGCGGCCTTGTCGCCCTTGGCCAGCGCCTTGGCGGCGGGCAGCTCCTCGGTCTCGTCCTTGGCGGCCGGCGCGGCCGGCTTGACCGGCGGCGGCGACGACCGCTTCATGTACAGCGTGTGCAACAGGCCGAGCACGGTGTTGGTCGTGATGTACACGGTGAGGCCCGCCGGGAACCACAGGCCCATCACGCCGAACATCAGCGGCAAGCCGTAGGTCAGCATCTTCTGCTGCGCGTTGTCGCCGGTGGTCGGCTGCAGCTTCGACTGCAGGAACATCAGGCCCATCAGCGACACCGGCAGGATGTAGTACGGGTCCTGCAGCGTCAGGTCGTCGAGCCAGCCGGGGATGAACACCGCCTGGTGCAGCTCGCCGGCGTGCGACAGCATCCGGTACAGCCCCATCCAGATCGGCATCTGCAGCAGCATCGGCAGGCAGCCGGCCAGCGGGTTGACGCCGTGGCGCTTGAACAGCTCCATCTGCGCCTGCTGCATCTTCTGGCGGTCGTCGCCAAACTTCTTCTGCAGCGCCTCCATCTCGGGCTTGAGCGCCGCCATCGCCTTCATCGACTTCATGGACTTGTTGGTCCAGTACAGCGTGGCGAGCTTGACCATCACCGTCAGCAGGATGATCGCGATGCCCCAGTTGCCGACCAGCGCGAAGATGTGCCGCAGCAGCCACAACAGCGGCTTCGAGATGAAGCTGAACCAGCCGAAGTCGACGGTGTCGCCCAGGCCCATCTTGAAGCCGGCGACCTCGTCGGCGTGCTCGAACTTGTCGAGGTACCCGGGGCCGAAGTAGCCGTACAGCTCCTTGCGGATGGTCTCGCCGGCCGGGATCTTGGTCTCGGCGTAGACCAGGTCGACCTGCGCCGCGTCCTTCACCGCGGGCAGCGGGTAGACGTTGCAGTCGTAGGTCGACGAGCCGTCCGGCCGCGGCGCCAGGGCGAACATGAAGTACGGGGTCGCCGCGCCGAAGAACCGCACGCGCCCCGACCGGGTCTGCGGGCCGTTGGCCGAGTGCGGGTTGACGCCGTAGATGCTGCCGCCGATGTCGCACTTGGTCCACGGGATCTTGGGCCACTTGCGCTGGCCCTCGACCTGCGGCGCCATCGCGAACATCGACACCGCCAGCCGCTGCGACGCGGCCGCCGCGACCTTGATGTCGAGCGTGACCTTCACCATCCAGTCGTCGGCGAGGACCTCGTACTCCTTCGCCAGCGACAGGCCGTCGCGCTCGTAGGTGTAGCGGACCTTGGTCGGCGACACCGCCTCGCCCTTCCACGCCGCCAGCGGCGACAGCGGATAGGTCGAGTTGACGAACGAGGTCGCCGCGAAGCCGACGCCGGGCTGGTTCGAGATGAACAGGTCGTCGTTGACCCGGCCGCCCTTCATGGGATCGTCGAGCCGGTGGACGCGCTTGATCGTGCCGCCGATGTTCGAGAACGTCAGCTGCATCCGCGGCGTCGCGAGCTGCAGGGTCTCCTCGGGTGCGAGCGCCTCGGCGGGCTGCACGGCGGGCGGCGCTGCCGGGGCGCCGCTGCCCGCGGCCGGCGCGCTGCCGGTGCCCGGCGCAGGCGTGGGCGCGCCGCTGCCGGCGCCCCAGGTCGGGCTCTGCACCGCGGGCGCGTCGGTCGCCGTCACCGGCGCCTTCTTCGCCGGCTTCTCCGGCGGGAACAGGAACTGCCAGCCGAGGAAGATCGCCCCGGCGATCACCACGAACAGGACGATGCGCTTGCCTTGGTCTTCCATCAGCGTTGCCCCGGCTGCGGCTCCGCAGCGTCAAGTCGGAGATCGTGCCGGCACCCGTCGACCGGGTCATACCCGCCCTTGCACAGCGGGTTGCAGCGGACGATCCGCCACGCCGCCTTGCCCAGGCCGACGATCGGCCCGCGTCGCTGGATCGCTTCGAGCGCGTACTCCGAACACGTCGGCAAGAACCGACAGGTCGGCGCCCGCTTCAGCCCCGAGAGGTAGCGGCGGTAGAAGCGGATCGGCGCGAGCAACACCGCCGTGAGGGCGCGCCTCAGCACGACGCGATTCTCTCGAACAGCCGACGCAGATCGGCCTGCAGGGCCGGCGTCGACAACGTCGCGGCGGCCTCCTTGGCGATCAGCACCACGTCCTTGCCGACGGGAGCCCACCCGTGCCGCCGCAACCAGTCGCGGGTGCGGCGCTTGATCCGATTGCGGGTCACGGCGTTGCCGATTCGCTTGGTCACAGTAAAGCCGATGCGCCCGGTAGGTTGACTCGTCGAGCTCGTCGCGACCAGCGCCAGGAACGCGGTGCCATGCACCTTGCGCCCGTGCGCCTGCACCGCCAGGAATTCCGGGCGGCGACGCAACCGCATCGCCTTCGAGATCGCGTGCGGCCGCCTGCTGGTGCGCGCGGCCATGCGCCGCCGTTACTTCTTGGCGGCGGTCACCGAGATGCGCTTGCGCCCCTTGGCGCGGCGGCGACGCAGGACCTCGCGGCCTCCGCGGGTCTTCTTGCGAGCGCGAAACCCGTGGGTGCGCTTGCGGCTCTTATTGTGTGGCTGGTACGTGCGCTTCGACATCGCGTGGCTCCGGTCAGTGCGGAACGCGGATCGATACCCAACGAGTACCGGGGTGTCAAGCTGGTGCCCGAAGGATCCGCGAGAATGCGACCGAGGACGCCTCTGGAGGCTCCGGAGTGGCCTGCGACATGCGCCGCCACGCCGCACCACGCCATCGGGCCGCCGCGAAGTGGTCCTGGCGAGTGACTTTCACCAGTTATCCACAAGTCGGCGCGGCGTGAGCCCAGCCTGTGGGTCCGGAGTGGGTTTGAGATCGAAGGGTTCCAATTCCTTCACCTTTCAGCCTTGCACCGGCACTTCTGGGTTTGCTACAGAACGCCGGCGAACGCGTCACCGGAACGTCGCGTTCACACGCGCGGTCCCCTCCTCTCGGAGTGCGGACCTCGCGGAGGAGCACCGGGAGGCCTTGGTCTGCCTCTCGGCTGAGGATAACTCGTGTCTAGCATGCGGATTTTCAGGGAGCGTTGTTCATTCATGCCATTGAATCTGTTGGCCAGTTGCGGGATCCGCGGGGGAGCTACCCCCGCCCTGTGGATAACTCTGGTCCGCCCGGGAGGGTGCGCGTGACCCAAGCGCTCCACGAGCTGTGGGAGTCTGCCCTGGGCCGCCTGTCGTCCAAGGTCTCGCCGCAGAACTACGACATGTGGCTCCGGCCCATCGAGTTCGTCAGCGACGACGCCGGCACGCTCCAGCTGCGGGCCCCCAACTCCTACGTGCGGCTGTGGTTCGAGTCCAACTACCTCGAGGCGATCCTCGACGAGATCCGCACCGTGTCCGGCGTGCCGATCCGCGTCGAGTTCGCGGCCGACGAGGCCCACCGCGGCCCGCCCATCGCCAGCATCGTCGTCGAGGACTCCACCCCCGCGCCCGCGGCGGCGCCCCCGGCGCCCGTCGAGGTCGACTCGCTGCGCTCGGCCACGCTCAACCCCCGCTACACCTTCGACACGTTCGTCGCCGGCCCGTCGAACCAGCTGGCGTTCGCCGCGTCCCAGGCGGCGGCCAGCGCGTACCCGCCCAAGTACAACCCGGTGTTCATCTGCGGCGGCGTCGGCCTCGGCAAGACCCACCTGCTCCACGCCATCGGGCACACCCAGCTCGGCCTGCGCCCCAACGCTCGCATCGCGTACATCTCGAGCGAGCGGTTCATGAACGAGTACGTCAACGCGATCCGCGCCGGCAAGATGCAGGAGTTCCGCACCCGCTACCGCGAGGGCGTCGACGTGCTGCTCGTCGACGACGTGCAGTTCCTGGCCGGCAAGGACGGCACCCAGGACGAGTTCTTCCACACGTTCAACGCGCTGCACGACAACCACAAGCAGATCGTCCTCACCGCCGACCGCAAGCCGCACGAGATCGCCGACATCGCCGATCGCCTGCGCACCCGGTTCGCGTGGGGCCTGCTCGCCGACATCGAGCCGCCCGAGCTCGAGGTGCGCATCGCCATCTTGCGCAAGAAGGCCGCGGTCGAGGCCATCCCGTTGCCCGACGACGTCGCGCTGTTCATCGCCAGCTCGATCAAGTCCAACGTCCGCGAGCTCGAGGGCGCGCTCATCCGCCTCGCCGCGTACGCCTCGCTGTCCAAGCGCGAGATCGACCTGCCGTTCGCCCACGAGACGCTCGGTGGCGCCCTGGCCCGCCCCCGCGAGCACATCACGGTCGAGACGGTCATCAAGGCCGTGGCGGCCTACTACGGCGTCAAGGGCAGCGACCTGAAGAGCCCGCGCCGCCACCGGTCGATCGCCGGCCCACGCGCCGTGGCGATGTACCTGGCCCGCCAGCACACCAAGGACAGCTACCCGGACCTCGGCCGGGCGTTCGGCGGCAAGCACCACACCACCATCATCTCGGCGGTCGAGAAGATCGTGGCGCGCCTGCCCGACGACCCCGGCCTGCGGGGTGAGATCCACGCCATCGAGGCCACGCTCCTGCGCTGACCCGAGCGTCGGACCGCCGTGGTAAACGGGCGCCATCCCCCTGTGGAGAACCTTGAGGATCCAGCAGCTGCCTGCGTGTGGGGAAATCTGTGACCTGACTTGATCCACAGCCACACCGACCGCTGACCGCCCGCTAGATCGCCCGCCCACCCACATCGCCACCTACCCGCAAGCCGCAACGATCTCCGCTCACTCCCGCGCTATCCACACTGTCCACACGACCTACTGATCCTACTTCTGCCTTTCTTTCTTTGATCTCTGATCCCAGAAACCAGATCGCTGGATCAGAGCCTCGCACGAGGAGACCGTCATGGAGTTCCGCATCAACCAAGCCGAGTTCGTCCGCGGCCTGCGCCTCGCGCAGAGCATCGCGGATCGCAAGAGCACGATGCCGCTCCTGGCCAACGTGCTGCTCCGCGTGCAGAGCAAGTCCAAGCTGCTCGTCACGGCGACCGACCTCAACGTCTCGCTGTCGGCCGAGCTGAAGATCACCGGCGGCGTCGACGGCAGCCTGACCGTCGGTGCGAAGGCGCTCCACGACATCGTCGTGAACCTGCCCAAGGTCGACGACATCTCGTTCCGCAAGGTCGAGAACAACTGGGCCGAGATCAAGGCCGGCAAGGTCGCGTACCGCATCGTCGGCGTGCCCGACCGCGACTTCCCCAAGGTGCCCGATCACCGCGAGGCGCCGTTCGGCGACGTCGACGCGGCGACGCTGCGCGAGATGATCGACCGGACGCTGTTCTCGGTCTGCAACGACGAGACGCGGTTCCACCTCAACGGCGTGCTGTTCGAGTCGACCGGCGCCAAGGCGCGCATGGTCTCGACCGACGGCCACCGGCTGTCGAAGGTCGACCGCGACCTGCCCGGCGCGCCCAAGCTGTCCGCCGGGGTCATCATCCCCAAGAAGGGCCTGCTCGAGATCAAGAAGATCCTCGACGGCGCCGCCACCTGCAAGCTCGCGGTGAAGACGCCCCACGCCTTCTTCGCCGTCGACGACCTGGTGCTGGCGGTCAAGCTCATCGACGCCCAGTTCCCACCCTACGAGCAGGTCATCCCCAAGGACCACAAGCGGCGCGCCACCATCAGCCGCGACAGCCTCACCGACGCGGTCAAGCGCGCGCAGCTGATGTCGTCGGAGGCCCGCGGCGTGAAGATGTCGTTCGCCAGCGACCACATCACGATCGCCAGCGACAACCCCGACCTCGGCGAGGTCCGCGAGGACGTCGACGCCCAGTTCAAAGGCGAGGCGATGACGATCGGCTTCAACCCGAAGTACATGATCGAGCTGCTGGGCCAGATCAAGAGCGACCAGGTCGACATCGACCTCGGCGGCGAGCTCGACCCCGCGCTGGTCAAGCCCGCCTCGGGCGACGACTACCTCGGCGTCATCATGCCGATGCGCATCTGAGACCTTGGAGGGTCTTTCGCAAAGACCCTCCCCCACAAGACGTGGGGCCCCCACCCGAAACGCGAGAACCCACAGCGCGGATCGGTATCGTGATCAACCCTCGGTGCCTTGCAGGCTGAGGGCGTGGCGCTTCCCGCAGGGCCTGCCGCCACCGACGCCGGGTGGCTACTCGCTGCCGTGAGCGTGACCGCCGCAATGCGGTAGGCTCGCCGGACGTGCTCGTCACCTCGGTGCAACTCCACGGCGTCCGCAACCTGGCGCCGCTGCAGCTCGAGCCGGGGCCGCGGTTCAACGTGTTCGCGGGCGACAACGGGCAGGGCAAGACCAACCTGCTCGAGGCGGTGTACGTGCTGGCGGCGCTGCGGTCGTTCCGCACCAGCGCGCTGGCCGAGGTGATCGGCCACGGCCACGAGCGCGCGGTGCTGAAGGCGCGGGTGGTGCGCAGCGAGCTCGAGCGGGTCTACCAGGTGGTGATCGAGCCCCACCGCAAGACCGCGATCGTCGACGACAAGCCGGTGCGGCCGGTCGCGCGCTACTTCGGCGGGATGAACGTCGTGTTGTTCGCGCCCGAGGATCTCGCGGTGGTGCGCGGCGCGCCGGCCGAGCGCCGGCGCTTCCTCGACCGCACGGTGTTCGGGCGGCGGTCGAGCTACCTCACGACGGCCCAGGCGTTCGACAAGGTGCTGCGCAGCCGCAACGCGGTGCTGCGCGGGATCGCCGAGGGAGATCGCGGCGGCCGCGACCTGCTCGACGTCTACGACCAGCAGCTGGCGCCGCTGGCGGTGGCGGTGGTCAGCGCGCGGCAGGAGCTCCTGGCCGAGCTGGGGCCGCGGGTGGCCGCGGTGTACGCGGCCATCACCGGCGGCGCGCTGACCGCGGCCGTGGCGTACGAGACCAAGCTCGCGCCCGATCCCGCGGCGGTGGTCGCGCAGCTCGCCGCCGATCGCGGCAAGGACCTCGGGCGGCGCTCGACGTCGACCGGGCCGCACCGCGACGAGCTGCTGTTCACCCTCGACGGCCACCCGGCGGCCAGCTTCGCGTCGCAAGGCCAGACCCGCGCGCTGGTGCTGGCGTGGAAGATCGCCGAGCTCGAGCTGCTCGCCGCGACCCATGGCGACGCGCCATTGCTGCTGCTCGACGACGTCTCGAGCGAGCTCGACGACACGCGCAACGAGTTCCTGTTCGCGTACCTGAGCCAGCGCCCCGGCCAGTGCTTCATCACCACCACCGACCCGCGCCACGTCCGCATCGCCGCCGACCGCATCGACCGCCAGGTCGCCGGCGGCGCCGTCACCTGAGCCGCCGCCTATTCGTTCCAGCTAGTTAGCTTCCTCCCGGCGATCGGATGGGGAGCGTCGGACGACTCCCGACGATCGGATGGGGAGCGTCGGACGAATGGCGGCGGCGCATGGAGGGGGATCCGGAGGGCCCGCGGCGGCGGTTTCCTGAGTGATCTCTTTTGCTTGAATCCGGATCGAAAGCGGTCGTTCGACCTTCGTCGATGGGTCGAATCGTGGTAGGAATCGAAGGTTACGGCGAGTCGAGTCTGATGGCTGAACCCACAATTAATTCCGAGACTTCCGCCCCGGGCACGGTGCCGCCGCCGAACGCCGGCAACTACACCGAGGCCGACATCAGCGTGCTGAAGGGGCTGGAGGGCGTCCGCAAGCGCCCCGGCATGTACATCGGCGACACCGATGACGGCACCGGCCTGCACCACCTGGTGTTCGAGGTGGTCGACAACTCGGTCGACGAGGCGCTGGCGGGTCACTGCACGCACATCGAGGTCGTCATCCACGTCGACAACTCGGTGACGGTGAAGGACAACGGCCGCGGCATCCCGGTCGGCATGCACCCGACGGAGAAGAAGCCGGCCGCCGAGCTGGTGATGACCGTGCTGCACGCCGGCGGCAAGTTCAACCAGGACAACTACAAGGTCTCGGGCGGCCTCCACGGCGTCGGCGTCTCGGCCGTCAACGCGCTGTCCGACTGGCTGCGCCTCGAGATCTGGCGCGACGGCTACGCCTGGGAGCAGGAGTACGCGCGCGGCATCCCGGTCACCGAGCTCAAGCGGCTCGCGCCGACCACCGAGCGCGGCACCGCGGTGACGTTCCACCCCGATCCGACGATCTTCAAGAACGTCATCGCGTTCAGCTACGAGCAGCTCGGCCAGAAGCTGCGCGAGCTGGCGTACCTCAACAGCGGCCTGGGCATCTCGATCCACGACGAGCGCAACGACAAGCGCCAGGACTTCGTCTACGAGGGCGGCATCGCCACCTTCGTCACCGACATGAACGCGACCAACACGGTCATCCACCCCGACGTGATCGCGTTCTGCGCCGAGCACGAGGGCGTCACCGTCGACGTCGCGCTGCAGTGGAACGAGAGCTACAACGAGCAGCTGGTCTGCTTCACCAACACGATCAAGAACCGCGACGGTGGCACCCACCTCACCGGCTTCCGCCAGGCGCTGACGCGCACCATCAACAACTACGCCGGCGAGTTCAAGCTGCTCGGCAAGGACAACAAGAACGGCACGCTGTCCGGCGAGGATCTGCGCGAGGGCCTGACCGCGGTCATCTCGGTCAAGGTCTCCGATCCCAAGTACTCGAACCAGGCCAAGGACAAGCTGGTGTCGAGCGAGGTCGCGACCGCGGTCGGTGCGGTGGTGGCCGACAAGCTCGGCGAGTACCTCGAGCGCCATCCCAAGGAAGCGCGGATGGTGATCAACAAGGCGTCGCTGGCCGCCAAGGCGCGCGAGGCCGCGCGCAAGGCGCGCGAGTTGGTGCAGCGCAAGGGCGCGCTCGAGATGACGTCGTTGCCGGGCAAGCTGGCCGACTGCCAGGAGCGCGACCCGCGCAAGTGCGAGCTGTTCATCGTCGAGGGTGAGAGCGCCGGCGGCTCGGCCAAGCAGGGGCGCGATCGCGCGTTCCAGGCGATCCTGCCGCTCAAGGGCAAGATCCTCAACGTCGAGAAGGTGCGCTTCGATCGCATGCTGGCGTCGCAGGAGATCGCGACGCTCATCACCGCGCTCGGCACCAGCGTCGGGCCCGAGAAGGACCTGGCCAAGCTCCGCTACGACCGCATCATCATCATGACGGACGCCGACGTCGACGGCTCCCACATCCGCACGCTGCTGTTGACGTTCTTCTTCCGCCACTTCCACGAGCTGTTCGAGCACCCCGACGAGGACGACCCGACCGGCATGAAGAAGCGCCGGCACATCTTCATCGCGCAGCCGCCGCTCTACAAGGTGAAGCGCGGCAAGACCGAGCGGTACCTCAAGAACGAGGCGGCGCTCGAGGACTTCGTGCTCGACGCGGTCGGTGACGACACCACGGTGACCGGCACCCGCGACGGGCAGGCGGTGCCGCTGACCGGCCAGCCGCTGAAGGACGCGATCAAGCGCATCAACGAGGGCCGCCGCATGCGCGCGCTCATCGAGCGCCGTGGCGACGGCCGTATCATCGGCGCGTTCGCCGAGCTGCGGCTGCGGGCCGACGATCTGCGCGATCAGGAGCGGGTCGAGCTGTTGGCGGCGCGGGTCGCCGACGACCTCGCCGGGCGGTTCCCGGATCTGGCGGGCCTACGCCTCGAGGTCCGCAAGGACGAAGGCCACGGCACCTGGGAGCTGCGCGCCGGCGCCGGCGTCGGCGGCGTGCGCCGCGAGACCATCATCGGCATCGACCTGGTGCGATCGGCCGAGTTCACCGAGCTGCGCAAGGTCGACGAGGAGCTGCGCTCGATCCTGGCTGGGCCGTTCACCGTGAGCTACGACGGGGGCCCCGCCGTGGCGGTGCCCACCTTCGAGGCGGTCGCGACGTACGTCGACGAGCTGGGCCGCAAGGGCCTGCAGATCCAGCGCTACAAGGGCCTGGGCGAGATGAACGCCGAGCAGCTGTGGGAGACCACGATGGACCCGGCGCGGCGCAACCTGCTCGAGGTGTCGATCGGCGACGTGAACAACGCCAACGACATCTTCTCGACGCTGATGGGCGACATGGTGGAGCCGCGGCGGCAGTTCATCGAAGAGAACGCGCTGAACGTCCGCAACCTTGACGTCTGAGCTCCCCGCCTGATCCGGTGGTTCGACCGGTGGGCGCGACGGATGGTGTATGGGGCGGGCAGTGGAAGGGCCGGGACGATCGGTGTAGGAAGGGGCGATGAGCTATCGCAGCCGGATCATGGGCATCGGTGCGTACCTGCCGCCGCGGGTGGTCACCAACGCCGAGTTGTCGACGATGATGGAGACGACCAACGAGTGGATCGTCGAGCGCACCGGCATCGAGGAGCGCCGCTGGGTCGAGCCCGGCGAGGGCGGCTCGGACATGGCGGCCAAGGCGTCGAAGGAGGCGATGGAGAAGGCGGGCGTCGAGGCCAAGGACATCGACATGCTCATCTACGCGACGCTGTCGCCCGACTACAACTTCCCGGGCGGCGGCGTGTTCACGCAGCGGCTGCTCGGGCTGCGCGAGATCCCCTGCTACGACATCCGCCAGCAGTGCACCGGGTTCATCTACGGCCTGGCGATGGCCGACGCGTTCATCCGCTCGGGCCTGTACAAGAACATCCTGGTGATCGGGTCGGAGGTGCACTCGACCGGGCTGGATCTCACCACCCGCGGCCGCGACGTGGCGGTGTTGTTCGGCGACGGCGCCGGCGCGGTGGTGGTCGGGCGCGCCGAGGACGACAAGCGCCTGATCATGTCGACCCACCTGCACGCCGACGGCACCGACGCCGAGATCCTGTGGACCGAGGCGCCGGCCAGCCGCAACCACCCGCGCATCACCGAGGCCGACATGGCCGCGGGCAAGCACTACCCGGCGATGCAGGGCAAGAAGGTGTTCAAGCACGCGGTGACCCGCATGCCGCAGGCGATCATGGAGGGCATGATCGCCAACGGGCTGAAGCTCGACGACGTCGACATGGTGATCCCGCACCAGGCGAACCTGCGCATCAACCAGTTCGTCGCCAAGATGATCGGCCTGCCCGAGCACAAGATGCACAACAACATCCAGCGCACGGGCAACACGACGGCGGCGACGATCCCGATCTGCATGCACGAGGCGATCGGCCTCGGCAAGATCAAGCCGGGCGACCTGGTGTGCCTGGTCGCGTTCGGCGCCGGCCTGACCTGGGCCAGCGCGTTCCTGCGCTACTGAACTACGGGGAGGGCCAAGCGTCGGAGGGGGAGGGTAGGGTCCGCGCCATGGCGAGTCTTCGGCAGCGGGTGCGGTATCGCTTCGACAACCTGATGGCGCGGGGGACGGGGGCGCAGATCTTGTTGCTCACGGTCA
The DNA here is from genome assembly GCA_016707895.1 of Myxococcales bacterium. Lineage (GTDB taxonomy): Bacteria > Myxococcota_A > Polyangia > Haliangiales > Haliangiaceae > UBA2376. The sequence continues at coordinate 50,319 of JADJGV010000002.1, forward strand.
CCACGATGATCCTCGTCGGGATCACGGCGCTCGCGATCGTGGTGTGCGGGGTGGTGCCGGCGGACGAGCAGGGCGCGCACGACTCGTTCGGGCGGCTGTTGTGGAAGGCGCTGATGCACGCGCTCGACGCGGGCGCGGTGGGCGGCGACGCGGGCAGCTGGACCTTCCTGTTCGTGATGCTGTTCGTGACGGTCGGCGGGTTGTTCGTGCTGTCGGCGTTGATCGGCATCCTCAACAACGGCTTCGGCGCGCTGATCGAGAACCTGCGCCGCGGCAAGAGCGTGGTGATCGAGCACGACCACGTCGTGCTCCTCGGCTGGAGCCCGAAGATCGACACGCTCCTGTCCGAGCTCGCCGCCGCCGCCGCCAACCAGCGCGACGCGTGCGTGGTGGTGCTGGCCGACCGCGACAAGGTCGCGATGGACGAGCACATCGCCGAGCTGGGCCTGCGCCTGCGGGTGGTGACGCGCAGCGGCAGCCCGACCGCGCTCGCGGCGCTCGAGCTGGTGAGCCTGCTCGACTCCAAGGCGGTGATCGTGCTGGCGCCGGAGACCGCGCCCGACGGCGCGCCGCTGGCCGGCCACGAGGCCGACACGGTCGTGCTCAAGGTGCTGATGGCGGTGACCAAGCTGTCGGCGGGTCGGCCGCTGCACCTCGTCGCCGAGCTGTCGGACGAGAAGACCGAGGTCGTGGCGCGGATGGTGGTCGGCCCGGCGGCGGCGCTGATCGTCGCGCCGCCGCTGATCAGCCGGCTGCTGGTGCAGACCGGCCGCCAGTCGGGCCTGTCGGTGGTCTACACCGAGCTGCTCGACTTCGGCGGCGTCGAGATGTACGTGCGACCCGAGTCGAAGCTGGTCGGCAAGTCGTTCCGCGACGTCGTGCTGGCGTACGACGACTCGTCGGTGATGGGCGTGGTGACCGCCGCGGGCGAGGTGCTGGTGCCGCCGGCGTTCGACCGGGTGATGGCCGCGGGTGACCAGGTGATCGCGATCAGCGAGGACGACGACACGGTGGTCGCCAACGGCCGTGGGCTGACCGCCGACGAGGCCGCCGTGGTGCCCGACGCCGCGGCCCTGGCGCGGCAGCGCGAGCGCACGCTGGTGCTGGGCGCGAGCCTGCGCCTGCCCCGGGTGCTGGCCGAGCTCGACGCCTACGTCGGCCCGGGCAGCGAGACCCTCGTCGTCGGCGCCGGCGAGGCGCTCGACGTGCTCGGCCAGCTGGCGACCACCAACATGACGGTGCGCGCGACCGCCGGCGACCCCACCGACCGGGCCCTGCTCGACACGCTGGACGTCGGCAGCTTCGACACCGTGCTGTTGCTGTCGGAGACCAGCGGCCGCACCCAGGACATGGCCGACGCGCGCACGATGATCACGCTGCTCCACCTGCGCGATCTGGCCCGGGTCCACGGCAAGAACGTGCCGATCACCAGCGAGATCTTGTCGATCGAGAACCGCGACCTGGCCAGCGTCGCCGAGGCCGACGACTTCATCGTCAGCAACACGCTGGTGTCGTTGATGGTGTCGCAGGTCGCCGAGAACCGCCACCTGGTGAAGGTGTTCAACGAGCTGTTCACCGCCGGCGGCCACGAGCTGTACCTCAAGCCCGCCACCGAGTACGTGCGGGCCGGCGTCGACGTGCCGTACCACACCGTCGTCGAGGCGGCGCTGCGGCGCGGCGAGGTGGCGATCGGGCTGCGGCGCGGCGCGCAGGCCAAGGACGCGGCTTCGTCCTACGGCGTCGTCGTGAACCCGGCCAAGCACGCGCCGGTGCGCGTCGCCGCCGGCGACAAGCTGATCGTGCTCGCGGCCGAGTGACCGCCGGGGTGGCGGGCGCGGTAGCATCCGCCATGCGCTGGATCTTGCCGATCGCGATGCTGGCGGCGTGCGGCGGCGCCAGGCGAGAGACGGTGCCGCTGCAGCTGGCGGACGCGGTGCCCGACGACGCGGCCGGGCAGGCGGCGGCGTGCGCGGCGGGCAACCCGCGCGGCTGCGAGGCGGTGGCGATGCGCTCCTACCACGCCGATGGCGTCGACCGCGACGACGCGGTGGCGCTGGCGCAGTTCGCGCGGGCGTGCGAGCTGGGCTTGCACGAGGGCTGCGCCTGGCAGGGCGTCATGATCATGAACGGCGAAGGCACGCCGCGCGACCCCGCGCGCGCGCTGCCGCTGTTGCGCCCCGCGTGCAACGCCGAGATCGCCCGCGCGTGCGTCGCGATCGAGCTGCTGCGCTACCAGGGCGCGGCCGGCCTGACCCGCGACGTGCCCGGCGCGCTGCACGCGCTCGACGAGCGCTGCCTGGCCGACGACGCCGACGCGTGCGGGTTCCTCGCCGGGCTGTGGCTGCAGGACGCCAGCCTCGGCGACGACACGCAGGCGCTGGGCTACGCCCGCCGCGGCTGCGAGCTCGACGGCGCGTACGCGTGCCTGATCCTCGCCGTCGTCGCCTACGACGGCGTCGGCGTCGCGGCCGATCACGACGCCGGGCTCGCGACCTACGCGCGGGCGTGCGAGCTGGGCGCGGGGCTGGCGTGCGCCACCTACGGCGCGAGCCTGGCCGAGGGCCACGGCATCGGCGAGGACGTCACCGCCGCGCTGGCGCCGCTGCGGCGCGGGTGCGCGCTCGCCGAGCCGCGCGCGTGTCGGGTGCTCGCGGCGACGCGGATGCGCGACCGCGACGGCGACCACGAGGCGTTCGCGGCGGCGAGCCGGGCGTGTCACCTCGGCGACCAGGGCGGCTGCACCGTGCTCGGCACCTGCTACCAGGGCGGCGTCGGCGTGCCGGCGGACGTGGCGCGCGCCAACGCGCTGTTCGCGCGGGCGTGCGACGAGGGCGAAGGCGAGTCGGCGGCGGGCGGCTGCTACTACCTCGGGCTCAACCTCGAGGCCGGCCGTGGCGGCCCGGCCGATCCCGCGGAGGTCGCCGCGCGGTTCGCGCGCGCGTGCGAGCAAGGCTGGTCCGAGGCCTGTCGCTAGGGCGTACCTGCGCGCTGTCACCGACGGCGGCGGCCGTCACAGGCCGCAGGCGCAGCGCGAGAGGCGGTTGACGACCTGGTTGTCGATCGCGGTCCAGTAGAGGTGGGTCGCGTCGAGGGCGAGCCCGAAGGCGTTGTTCTGGTCAGCGGCGAGCAGCTCGCTGCTGCGACCAGCCTTGAGCGCGCGCATCACCTGGTTGCCGACGTCGTTGGTCCAGTAGACGTGGCTGGTGTCGAGGGCGATCGCGTGGGCGCCGCGCTGGGCGCTGGCGATGGCCTCGACCAGACCGCCGGCCTTGAGGCGGCGCATCACCTGGTTGCCGACGTTGTTGGTCCAGTAGACGTGGCTGGCATCGACCGCGATGCCCTGGGCGCCGCCCTGGACGGAGGCCAGCGTCTCGACGGCGCCGCCGCCCTTGTACCGGCGCATCACCTGGTTGCCGACGTTGTTGGTCCAGTAGAGGTCGGTCGCGTCCAGCGCGATGCTCGAAGCACCGTCCTGGCCCACGGCGAGGGGCTCGATGTCACCGCTGGCCTTGGCGCGGCGCATGACCTGGTCGCCATAGAAGTTGGTCCAGTAGACGTGGGCCGCGTCGACCGCGATGCCGATGGCGCCATCCTGGGCGGTGGCGATCGTCTCGACCGGGCCGCCGGCCTTGGCGCGGCGCATGACCTGGTCGCCATAGAAGTTGGTCCAGTAGACGTGGGTCGCGTCGACCGCGATGCCGATGGCGCCATCCTGAGCGGTGGCGATCGTCTCGACCGGGCCGCCGGCCTTGGCGCGGCGCCTGACCTGATCGCCAGCGAGGTCGGTCCAGTAGACGTGGGTGTCGTCGCTCGCGAGGTGGAAGGCGCTCCCCGAGGCGACGACCTCCGCCGCGCAGGTGAGGGTATCGCAGACGGCGGCGAAGGTCGCGGTGACGGTGGTGGCGGCGGCGACCGTGACGACGCACGCGCCGGTGCCCGCGCAGCCGCCGCCCGACCAGCCGGCGAAGGTGGCGTTGACAGCAGGGGTGGCGGTGAGCGTGACGACGGTGCCGACGGCGACGCTCTCAGAGCAGTCCGACCCGCAGTTGATGCCCGCGGGGCTCGAGGTCACGGTGCCGGCGCCGGTGCCGGCGGTGGCGACGGTGAGCGCGGCGGCGGCGCTGCAGGCGAGGCCGCTGCAGACCTCGGCGGCGGCGCAGGCCATCGGCGCGCTCCACTCGAGGCAGGCGTCGGCGTCGAAGTCACCGCAGGTGCGTTCGGCCGTGGCGCCAGTGCACGACGAGGCGCCGGCCGTACACTCGTCGACGCACACGCCGGCGAAGGTCGCGGTGACGGTGGTCGTGGTGCTGGCGGTCACCGTGCAACCACCGGTGCCTGAGCAGCCACCACCCGACCAGCCGGTGAAGGTCGAGCCGGCTGCGGGGCTGGCGGCGAGCTGGACGACGGTGCCGGCGAGGAACGCCTCGCTGCAGTCTGGCCCGCAGGCGATACCGGCCGGGGTCGAGGTCACGGTACCAGCGCCGGTGCCGGTCTTGGCGACGGTGACGACGGCGGTCGGGGTGCATGCGACGCCGGCGCAGACCTGGTTGACGGCGCACGCGCTCGGCGCGCCCCATTCGGTGCAGGGATCAGCATCGAAGTTGCCGCAGGTCGCCTGCGCGGATGTCGAGGTGCACGTGGTGGCGCTCGCGGTGCACTCGTCGATGCACGCGCCGGTGAAGCTGGCCGTCACGGTGGCGGCGGCGAAGAGCGTCACGACGCACGGGTCGGTGCCGCTGCAGCCACCCCCGGACCAGCCCGTGAAGGTCGAGGCGGCCGCGGGTACGGCGGTCAGCGTGACCACGGTACCGACCGCGTACGCCTCGGTGCAGTCGGCGCCACAGCTGATGCCGGCGGGCGCCGCGGTGACGGTGCCCGAGCCGGCGCCGTCCTTGACGACGGTGAGCGTGGCCGCGGCCGTGCACGCGATCCCGTCGCAGACCTCGCCGACGTCGCAGGCGACGGGGGAGCTCCATTCGAGGCAGCCGTCGCCGTCGACGTTGGCACAGGTGCGCTGGGCACTGGCGCCGTCGCACTGGGTCGCGCCGGCGGTGCACTCGTCGCTGCAGGTCATGGCACAGGTGCCGTTGGAGCAGATCGGTGCCTCGCCAGGACAGGCCGCGGCGGCGCCCCAGGTCGGGCAGCCGTCGTCGCCGCGGACGCAGGTCTCGACAGCGTCGCCGGCGCAGCGGGTCGCGTCGAGCGTGCAGGACGTGGGACAACCGACGGCGACGAGCGTGACCTCGGCGGCGGTCTCGACGTGGAGCACCGGGGTGACGGTGACCAGGCCGCTGCCGACGAGCTCCCCGGTGCGGAGTCCGTCGACCGAGAACAGCGTCGCCGTGCCCGCCCATTCATCCGGGACCGGAACGCGCAGCGCTGGCGTCGCCGTGATCGTCTGTGGCGGCGCATCACCGGCGCGGACGGTGAGCTGGTCGAGCGCGAGGTTGGGGTCGGCGACGACACGCAGCTGGACGATGGTGGGCGGGACATCACTGCACGCCAGTGCGACGACGGCCAGCGCGGCGACAGCCTGGCCGGGGCCAATGGTCCAACGGAGGGTCATGTCAGCGACACTAGGAGCCACGGGCCGCAGCGGCCATGACAGGCCGATTACGGAGGCGCAGCTGCGACGTCGGCGGAGACTCGGCGTGCTGGCGCGGGCGTGCGAGCAAGGCTGGTCCGAGGCCTGTCGCTAGCGCCGGCCCGGTGCCATGATGCGCGCGTGAGCGAGCGGCCTGGCCACGCGATCGTCCTGGTGCTGGCGCTGATCGGGTTGGCGGCGGGGTGCGGCAAGCCGGCGCGCACGATCGAGACCCAGATCAGCGAGGACGCGTGGCGCACGATCCCTGGCACCGACGTGCAGCTGCGCCTGGGCCCGCTGGACAGCGGCGAGCTGGCGATCGCGATCCGCGACCAGGTGGTGGCCCACGGCCCGCCGACGATCGGGACGCGGCTGCCGGTGACCATCGACGACCAGGCGTGCGAGCTGGTGATCAAGAACACCTTCGAGGACACCTCGGTCCGCGTGCGGCCGAGCATGGACCGCACGAGCCCCGGCGCGCCCAAGGTGCAGAACCGCGATCTCCAGACCCGCACGCTGCGCGGCCTCACCGTCGAGCTGGTCAGCGCCGCGGGCCCGGTGCCGGGCTCGGACGCCAGCCTGCGCGGCGCGCGCTCGCTGCCGAGCCTGCCGTGGGGCGTGCCGGCGCTGATCCTCGGGTTGATCTGCGGGCTGCTGGCGCGCCCCGACGGGCTCGACGGCGCGCGCATGGCCAAGGCCGGCACCTTCGGCATCCTGGCGCTGATCGGCGCCGGCGTGTGCGCGGCGGCGATGCTCGACGGCGGCTACGCGATCACCTACGGCATCCTGTTCGGCGCCTGGGGCGTCGCCGGCATCGTCGGCGGGCGCCTGGCCGAGCCCGAGGGGCGCCACACCGCGGCCAGCTGGACCATCGCCGCGGTGGCCGCGCCGTTCGGCGTGGCCGCGCTGATGCCGATGTGGGGCATCGGCGGGCCGATCCTGGCGCTGATCGCGGGCGGCGTGCTGGCGGCGATCGCGCTGATCGTCGCCGTGTCGATCAAGCCCACCTACTGATCCCGCGATGCCCCACACCCGTCACGCCATCACCGTCGTCGCGCAGCCGGCCGACATCGACGAGCTCGATCACGTCTCGAACCAGGTCTACCTGCGCTGGGTGCTCGACGTCGCGGTGGCGCACTCGACCGCGCTGGGCTGGGACCACGACGCCTACCTGCGGTTCGGCGCCGGCTGGGTGGTGCGCCGCCACGAGCTCGACTACCTGGCGCAGGTGCTGGTCGGCGACGAGGTGGTGGTCGAGACCTGGGTCGACACCTGGAAGGGCGTGTCGTGCATCCGCCGCACCGCGATGCGGCGCGCGCGCGACGGCGCCGAGGTGCTGCGCGCGGCGACCACGTGGGCGTTCATCGACTTCACCAGCGGGCGGCCGCGCAAGATCCCCGACGAGATCCGCGGGCTGTTCGCGGTCGACGCGTCACGGACTGCGTAGCAGCTGCAGGTACTCGACGTTGCCGGCCGGGCCGGTGATCGGCGACTCGACGGTGTCGCCGACGGTGAAGCCGTGGGCCCGGGCCCAGTCGCCGACCTTGGCGATGGCGCCGGCGCGGGCCTCGGGGTCGCGCACCACGCCGCCCTTGCCCACCAGGTCGCGGCCGACCTCGAACTGCGGCTTGATCAGCGCGACGATCGGCTTGCCGCTCGGCGGGCCCAGCAGCGCGGCCACGTGCGGCAGCACCAGCGTCAGCGAGATGAACGAGGTGTCGATCACCGCCAGGTCGCACGGCTCGCCGATCGTCGCCGGGTCGAGCTCGCGGACGTTGGTGCGATCGAGCACGACCACCCGCGGATCGCTGCGCAGCGACCACGCCAGCTGGCCGTAGCCGACGTCGATCGCGAACACCTTGCGCGCGCCGCGGCGCAGCAGCACGTCGGTGAAGCCGCCGGTCGAGGCGCCGATGTCCAGCGCGACCAGCCCGGTGGGATCGACGCCGAAGCTGTCGAGGCCCTTCACCAGCTTGAGCGCGCCGCGGGAGACGTACGGGTGGTCCTCCTCGCGCAGCGTGATCGCCGCGTCGACCGCGTAGCGATCGCCGGCCTTGCGCGCGGCGACGCCGCCGACCTCGACCTTGCCGGCCAGGATGATCGCCTGGGCCCGGGCCCGCGACGGCGCCAGGCCGCGCGCGACCAGCAGGTTGTCGAGGCGATCCTTCTCGGCCACGGCGCGCAGTATACGCGGCCCTCAGCGGCGGGCGGCGGCCACCGCCGCGTCGAACGCGACCGGATCGTGGCCCGAGAAGACCCGCACGTCGGGGTGGGCCAGCGCCAGCGCGCGCACCCGGTCCTGGTTGGCGCGGCGGGCCGCGCGATCGGCGTCGGCGCGGCGCTGGAAGTAGCGCAGCGCGAGCGGCGCGTGCGGGGTCGCCTCGATCTGGCCGTGGAAGAAGAAGCTGTCGCCGGCGTGGAACAGCCAGCCGCGATCGCTCCGTACCGCGACGCCGCAGTGCCCGGCGGTGTGGCCGGGCAGCGGGGCCAAGAGCACGTCGGGGTGCAGGTCGCCGAGGGCCCGGACGCCGTCGAGGCCGCGCCAGGTGTCGCCGCCGTCGCCGTAGGTGCGGCAGCGGCTCGGGTCGGGGAGCTGCGCCGGCACGTAGCGGCGGCGGGCCAGCGCCGTCGGTCGGTCGCGCGCGGCGGCGAGCTCGCGGTCGTGGACGTGGACCGTGGCCCACGGGAAGTCGGGGACGCAGCCGGCGTGATCGAGATCGAGGTGGGTCAGGATCAGGTGGCGCACGTCGCGCGGATCGAAGCCGAGCGCGCGGACCTGGGCCAGCGCCGGCTCGGCGGGATCGAGGCGCGGCGCGGCCTGCCACACCCAGCTGCGCCCCAGGCGCGCGGGATCGGCCAGGTCGCCGGTGCCGAGGCCGCCGTCGACCAGCGCCAGCCCGTCGGGGAGCTCGAGGAGCAGCGAGTGGCAGATCAGCCGCGCGCGGCCGAACGGGCTGCCGGTGCCGTTGACGAAGCGCTGGCCGTGGGGGCACATCGTGCCGGTGTTGAGGTGGTGGACGCGCATGCCCACCATGATGCGGCCGATCCTGGTATCGCGGAACGACGTATTCGATGGGTGTGCCATAGTCTGTGCCTATGGAGCTGCGCGAGCTGGGCTACTTCGTCGCGGTGTTCGAGGAGGGCAGCGTCAGCGCCGCGGCCCGGCGCAGCCACATCTCGCAGCCGTCGGTGTCGGCGGCGCTGGCGGCGCTCGAGGCCGAGCTGGGCGCGACCCTGTTCCTGCGCCACCGCCGCGGCGTCGCGCCGACCGCCGCCGCCGATCAGCTGTACCCGACCGCGCGGCGGCTGATCGCCGAGGCCCAGGCGTTGCGGTCGGCGTTCCGCGCCCCCGCGGCGCGGGCCCCGCTCGAGGTCGGCGTGCTGCGATCGCTCGACGCCGCCCGCGGGCGGGAGCTGCTGCGGGCGCTGGCCGCGGCCCCCGAGCTGCAGCTGCGGCTGGTCGAGCCCGAGGCCCGCTGCGACGTGCGGGTGATCAGCCGCGGCATGCTGCGGGCGGGCGAGACCTTCCGGCCGCTGTGGTCGGAGCGGTTCGTGGTCGCGCTGCCGGCGGCGCACCCGCTGGCGCTGCGGCCGACGCTGCGCGCGGCCGACCTGATCGGCCAGCCGTTCATCGAGCGCTGCCACTGCGAGCACGCCCGGCAGTTCGCGCGCCGGCAGCCGCGGGTCGAGCCGGTCGCGGTGGCGGCGTCGGAGGAGTGGGCGCTGGCGCTGGTCGCCGCCGGCGTCGGCGTCGCGATCGTGCCGGCCGGATCGGCGCGGGCCGATCCGCAGATCGCCGTGCGGCCGCTGGCCGACGTCGCGGTCACCCGCGAGATCGGGCTGGCGCTGCGCGCGCGCCTGCCGCAGCCGATCGTCAAGCTGTGCGCGCAGGTGCAGGCGGGGTTCGCGACCGTGGCGCGCGCGGCGTGACGACCGCGCGCGGCCTACGCCCCGCGCGATGAAACGGCCTGCAACGCGCAGGGCAACACGATCGTTGCGCAAGCCGTTCGCGTGACAACCCGCCGCGTCGGCGCGCCTTGGCGTCGCCACGACCAGGGTCTACGCCTGTTGGCGTGCGTGCCCAGCTGCTCCGAGCGTTGCTGATCCCGACGGTCGTGCTCGCCGCCGCGTGCGGTGGGTCGCGGCGCGACGCCGACGCGACCGTCGACGTGCCGGCCGGCCGGCTGGCGCCGCTGCCGCCGGCCGCCGCGGTGGACGGTGCGGACTTCGCGACCAGCGAGCGCTGCGCGCCGTGCCACGGCGCCGCCGGCGGCGTCATCCGTGACGGTGCCGGGCGTGACGTCTCGCCGGTCACGGCCTACGCGACGTCGATGATGAACTGGTCGGCGCGCGACCCGTACTGGCTCGCGGTGTGGAGCGGCGAGCGCGCCGCTCACGCCGGCGGCGTGGCGGTGGTCGACGATCTGTGCACGCGCTGCCACGCGCCGATGGGCGCGCGCGAGCTGGCGCGCGGCGGCGCGGCGATCGACTTCACCACCGTCACCAGCGATCCGGGCGCGGCGGGGCAGCTCGCCCGCGAGGGCGTCGGCTGCACCACCTGCCACCAGATCGCGGCCGCCGGGCTCGGCACCCCCGCGACCTACGACGGCCTGTTCGCGACCACCAGCGCCCGCCAGCTCGCGGGCCCGCACGCCCGGCCGTTCCCGATGCCGATGCAGCGCCACGTCGGCTACACCCCGGTCGAGGGCGCGCACGTGACGCAGAGCGAGCTGTGCGCCTCGTGCCACACCGTCATCACCCGACCGCTCGACGCGGCGGGCCAGCCGATCGGCCCCGAGGTCAACGAGCAGACCACCTACCTCGAGTGGCGGGCGTCCGGCCTGGCGCGGGCCGGCGTCACCTGCCAGGCGTGTCACGCGCCGACGACGGACGTCGACGGCGCCCCGATCGTCGCCAAGCTGTCGCCGATGCCCCCGTGGCTCGAGCCACGCCAGCCGATCGGTCGCCACACCTTCCTGGGCGCCAACGCGTACATGCTGGCGCTGCTCGCCGACAACCAGGCCTGGACCGGCAGCGCCGTGGCGCCAGCGACGCTGCGGGCCGGCGTCGACGCGGCGATCGCGATGGGGCGATCGGCGGCGACGCTGGCGATCGCGGACGCGGCCGTGGTCGGGGGGCGGGTGCGGGCGGCGATCCGCGTCACCAACCTCACCGGCCACAAGCTGCCGACCGGCTACCCGGGGCGCCGCATGTGGCTGCACATCCGCGCGCTCGACGCCGCCGGGGCGGTGGTGTTCGAGAGCGGCGGCGTCGACGGCGCGGGGCACCTCGTCGACGCCGCGGGCGCGCGGCTCGATCCTGGCGACGCGGTGTTGCCGCACCGCGATCGCGTGGGTGGTGCCGCCGAGGTCGCGCTGTGGGAGGCGGTGCAGGTCGGGCGCACCGGCGCGCCCACCCACGCGCTGCTCGAAGCGTGGGGGATGGGCAAGGACGACCGGCTGCTGCCGCGCGGCTGGGATCCGACCGCGCCCGACGCCGCCCGCACGATCCCGATCGGCGTGGCCGACGACGCCGACTTCGTGGCGGGCAGCGACGTGGTGCACCTCGACGCGGCCGCGCCAGGCGCGGTGCGCCTCGAGGTCGAGCTGGCGTTCCAGAGCGTCCCGCCGGCGGCGCTCGAGGCGGCGGCCGCGCTGCGCACCGCCGCGGCCGCGTCGTTCGCGGCGATGACCGCGCGGCGGCCGCCGACGCCGATCGTGTTGGCGCAGGCCCAGGTCGCGCTGTGACGCGCGCGGCGTTTGCGGGGGTGCGGCGACGCACCTCCGCAAGCTCAGGAGAACGGTCGCTCGCCGGCCAGCAGGTGCTCGAGCGTCTCGCGCTCGCGGATGATCCGCCAGCGCTTGCCGTCGACGACGACCTCGGCGGCGCGGGGCCGGGTGTTGTAGTTCGACGACATCGTCATGCCGTAGGCGCCGGCGGCGCCGATCGCCAAGAGGTCGCCCTGCGCGAGCGCCGGCAGCGCGCGGTCGCGGGCCAGGAAGTCGCCGGTCTCGCAGATCGGCCCGACGATGTCGGTGACCTGGGTGGCGGCGCCCTTCTTGTGCACCGGCTGCATCGGGTGGTGGCTGCCGTAGAACGACGGGCGCAACAGGTCGTTCATCGCGGCGTCGACGATCGTGAAGTGCTTGGTCTCGCCGGGCTTGCGGTACAGCACCCGGGTCACCAGCGTGCCGGCCGGCCCGACGATCGAGCGCCCCGGTTCGACCAGGAGCTTGATCGGCGGCAGCGCCTTGAGCGGGGCCAGCGCGGCCTTGACCGCGGCGCCGTACTCGCCGTGGCTGGGCGGCGGCGCGTCGCCGTCCTTGCCGTAGTCGATGCCGAGGCCGCCGCCGATGTCGATCAGATCGATCGCGATGCCGTCGGTGGCGAGGTCGAGCACCAGCTTGCACAGGCGGGCGATCGCGTCGGAGAACGGCGCGGTCTTGGTGAGCTGGCTGCCGATGTGGCAGTCGATGCCGCGCACCAGCAGGTTGGGCATGCCGGCGGCGCGGCGGAACACGTCGCGGGCGACGTCGGCGGCGATGCCGAACTTGTTCTGCTTGAGGCCGGTCGAGATGTACGGGTGGGTCTGGGCGTCGACGTCGGGGTTGACCCGCAGCGCGACCGGCGCGATCACGCCGGCGGCGCGCGCGACGCGATCGATCGCCACCAGCTCCTCGATCGACTCGACGTTGAACGCCAGGATGCCGGCGGCCAGCGCGGCCTTGATCTCGGCCTCGGTCTTGCCGACGCCCGAGAACACGACCTTGCCGGGATCGCCGCCCGCCCGCTGCCAGCGGTACAGCTCGCCGGCCGAGACGATGTCGGCGCCGGCGCCCTCGGCCACCAGCATCGACAGGATGCCGAGCGACGAGTTGGCCTTGACGCTGTAGCAGACCAGGTGGTCGACGCCGGCCAGCGCGTCGTCGTACGCGCGGTAGGCGCTGGTGATCGCGTGCTTGCTGTAGACGTAGGTCGGCGTGCCAACCTCCGCGGCGATGGTCGCCAGCGGCACGTCTTCGCAGTGGAGGGCGTCGTCCTGGTAGTGGAAGGGGGGTCGCGTCACGAGGTTGCTCCCAGTTGCGCGCGCAGCCGCGCGATCTCGGCGAGGATCCGGCCGCGGGCCGGGCCGCCGATCACGTCCCGGCGATCGACCGCGCGGGCGGGGTCGAGCCAGGTCGCGACGTCGGCGTCGAAGCGCGGGTCGGCGGCGCGCAGCTCGTCCAGCGACAGCTCGCCGAGCTCACGGCCGGCGGCCACCGCGCTCCGGACCAGACCGCCGGCGATGTCGTGGGCGTCGCGGAACGCGGCGCCCTTGTTGACCAGGTAGTCGGCCAGCTCGGTGGCCACCAGGTAGCCGCGATCGACCGCGGCCCGCAGCACCGCGACGTCGAGCTCGAGCGAGCCGATCATGCCAGCCGCGACCTCGAGGCTGGCGGCGACGGTCTCGACCGCGTCGTACAGCGGCTCCTGGGTCTCCTGCAGGTCCTTGTTGTAGGCCAGCGGCAGGCCCTTCACGACGGTCACCAGCGTGACCCACGCGCCGACCACGCGGCCGACCTTGGCCCGCAGCAGCTCGGCGAGGTCGGGGTTCTTCTTCTGCGGCATCAGCGAGCTGCCCGAGCACCACGCGTCGGACAGCCGGGCGAAGCCGAACTCCTGCGAGGTCCAGAGCACCAGCTCCTCGCCCAGCCGCGACAGGTGCACGCCGATCAGCGCGCAGGTCGCGACCAGCTCGATCGCGAAGTCGCGATCGCCGACCGCGTCGAGGCTGTTGCGGGTGACGTCGGGCAGGTCGAGGGCCTGGGCCACCTGCTGGCGATCGATCGGGAACGTCGTCGCGGCCAGCGCGCCCGAACCCAGCGGCGACACCGCGGCCCGGCGGCCGGCGTCGGCGAGCCGCGCCCGATCGCGGGTCAGCATCTCGACGTAGGCCAGGAAGTGGTGGGCGGCGCGGATCGGCTGGGCCCGCTGCAGGTGGGTGTAGCCCGGCATCAGCGTGTCGACGTGGCGCGCGGCCTGCTCGACCAGCGCGCGCTGCAAGGTCGCGCAGCGCGCGTCGAGGTCGGCGATCGCAGCCCGCGCATACAGCCGCAGGTCGAGCGCGACCTGATCGTTGCGGCTGCGACCGGTGTGCAGCCGCCGGCCGGCGTCGCCGATCGCGTCGATCAGCCGGGCCTCGACGTTCATGTGGACGTCCTCGAGCGCGGGATCCCACGGCAGCTCGCCGCTGGCCAGCTGGTCGCGCACCTGGGCCAGGCCGTCGGCGATCGCGTCGGCGTCGGCCTCGGTGAGCACCCCGACCGCGGCCAGCATCCGCGCGTGCGCGGTGGAGCCGGCGACGTCGTGGGGCAAGAGGCGCTGATCGAAGTCGACCGACGCGTTCATGGCCTGGGCCACGTCGGCGAGGCCACCCTCGAAGCGTCGGCTGCGCGCGCCCTTGGTACCGCTCATGGCGTCGCAGTATAAACACGACGCACGAACCAGGAGCTGGCGATGATCGAGAGAGTTTCGTTTCCTTCGGCCACGGGTGACACGGCGAGCGGCGCGCTGGCGCTGCCGCCCGGCGAGGCGCGCGCGCCCGCGGTGATCTTGGTTCACGAGTGGTGGGGGCTGACCGATCAGATCACCGCCACCGCCGAGCGGCTGGCCGCCGCCGGGTTCGTGGTGCTGGCGGTGGACCTGTACCGCGGCACGGTGACCCGCGATCCCGCCGAGGCGCAGCGGCAGATGGTGGCGCTGCCGCGCGAGCGCAGCCTCGCCGATCTCACCGGCGCGGTCGCGTACCTGAAGGCCCACCCGCGCGCGACCGGCAAGGTCGCGATCACCGGCTTCTGCATGGGCGGCGCCTACGCCTTCGCGGCGGCGTGCTTCATCCGCGGGCTGTCGGCGGCGGTGCCGTTCTACGGTCTGCCGCCCAACCCCGACTGGAGCCAGGTCGACGTCCCGATCCAGGCCCACGTCGCCCAGCACGACGGCTGGGTCAAGCCGGCGGCCGTCGAGGCCATCCGCGACACGCTGGTGGCGCGCGGCCAGGCCATGGACGTCCACGTCTACGACGCCGACCACGCGTTCATGAACGAGCAGCGGCCCGAGGTCTACGCGCCCGAGGCGGCCCGGGTCGCGTGGGATCGCGCGGTGGCGTTCCTCCGCCAGCACACCGCGTAGGTGGTAGCGTCCGCGCGGTGACCGACGCCGAGGACGTCTCTCCCGACCTGCCCGACGACGTCCCCGGCGCGCGCTTCGAGCGGCGCAAGCGCGCCATCGGCCTGGTCGCGGCGCCGTCGGCCGCGGTGCTGGTGGCGATCCTCGACCGCCACGGCCCGGCGCCGGCGCTGACCGCGCTGATGACGCTGGCGATCGGCTGGTGGTTGACCGAGGCGCTGCCGGCGGCGGCGGTGGCGCTGGTGGTCGCGGCGCTGGCGGTGGTGC
Organism: Myxococcales bacterium; assembly: GCA_016707895.1. Classification (GTDB taxonomy): domain Bacteria; phylum Myxococcota_A; class Polyangia; order Haliangiales; family Haliangiaceae; genus UBA2376. The sequence goes on from JADJGV010000002.1 coordinate 65,335, forward strand.
TCGACCTCGCGCCGCCCAAGGTGGCGTTCGCGGCGTTCGGCTCGCCGCTGCTGTTCATGTTCGTCGGCGCGTTCTTCGTCGCCGAGGCGATGAAGGTGCACGGGCTGGGCGATCGGCTCGCCGCCGCCGCCAGCCGGCTGGCGCGCGGGCCGCGCTCGTTGGTGATCGCGCTGTCGGGCGCGGCGTTCGTGCTGTCGGCGTTCATGTCCAACGCCGCGGCCACGGCGATCATCTTGCCGATCGCGCTGGCCGCGGCCGCTGGGACGTCGCCGCGCTACCAGGCGGCGATGGTGCTGGCGATCGCGTGGGCGGCGTCGATGGGCGGGCTGGCGACGCCGGTGGGGACGCCGCCCAACCTGATCGGCCTGGGTCAGCTGCGCGCGGCCGGCGTCGACGTCGGCTTCACCGACTGGGTCATGATCGCGGCGCCGATCGCGATCGCGATGCTGATCGCGATGTGGCTGGTGCTGTTCGCGGTGTTCGGCGTCCGTCGCGAGGCGGTGACGCTGCGCGCGCCGGCGCAGCCACGGTGGCGGCGGGGCGAGGTGTCGATCGCGATCGCGCTGACGGTCGCGGTGCTCGGGTGGCTGGCGCCCAGCCTGGTCGAGCTGCTGGCGCCGGGTGCGGCGGCGCGCTGGACCAAGGCCCACGTCACCGAGGAGGTGGTGGCGATCCTCGCCGGTGGCCTGCTGTTCGTGCTGCCCGGCGGGGCGCCCGGCAAGCCGCGGCCGGCGCTGACCTGGGACGAGGCGACGCGGATCGACTGGGGCGTCGTGCTGCTGTTCGGCGGCGGCATCCTGCTCGGCGATCTGGCGCGCTCGACCGGGCTCACCGACACCTGGGGCCGCGCGCTGGTGGCGTGGACCGGCGCGTCGTCGACGTGGGCGGTGGTCGCGCTGTGCATCGGCGTGGCGATCGTGCTGTCGGAGGCGACCAGCAACACCGCGACCGCGACCTTGATGGCGCCGCTCGCGATCGGCCTGGCCAACGCCACCCACACCTCGCCGGTCGCCGCGGTGCTGGGCGCGACGATCGGCGCGTCGTTCGGGTTCATGATGCCGATCTCGACCGCGCCCAACGCGCTGGCCTACGGCACCGGGCGCGTGACGATGGGGCAGATGATGCGCGCCGGGATCATCTTCGACGTGGTCGGATTCGTCGTCGTGTGGCTCGGGCTGCGCGTCGCGCTGCCGCTGTTCGGCTGGGGCTGACGCCGCCGTCGTCCGCGATACCGGACATCCGCACCGACGGAGGAAAGCGCGCCTCAGGCCGCGCGGAACTTGCGACCCAGCCCCGCACCTCTAGGATGGCGCATCAAGGAGCCCACCATGATGAACGCCATGCCGATGATGAACCCGATGATGAACGCCATGCCGCAGATGCCGATGGGCGGCATGCCGATGAACCCGATGATGGGCCAGATGGGCATGATGCCGGGCATGATGCCGATGGGCATGATGAACCCGATGATGGGTCAGATGCCGGGCATGATGATGGGTCAGATGCCGGGCATGATGCCGGGCATGATGCCGATGGGCGGCATGCCGATGATGGGCATGATGCCGATGATGGGCATGATGCCCATGATGTGTCGGATGACGATGGAGATGGGCAAGGACGGCATGATGATGAAGCTCATGCCGATGGACCCCGCGCACCTCGACGCCATGCGCGAGCGCATGACCCAGATGCAGACCATGACCGGCATGCAGATGCCGATGATGATGATGATGGGCGGCATGCCCATGATGATCTGCATGCCCTGACCCACCGCGCTTCCACCGCAAGGGGCCCATCGCGGCACCCGACTCGCGCGTCACCACCCACGTCGCGTGTTACCGCGGATCCCCCGAGCCACGCTCCGGGCCGTTACGGGTGGGGGGCCCCACGCATGTGGGGGGAGGGTTTTTGCGAAAAACCCTCCTCAACAACACCAAGCCGCGTCTTACGCGGCTTGCTTGGAGAACAGCGCGTCGACCTCGGCCCCGACCTTGTCCTCGGGCGCGCCCTTGGCGATCGCGATCTCCTTGACCAGCAACGCGCGCGCGGTCTCGAGCATGCGCCGCTCGCCGAACGACAGATCCTTGGTCGCCCGCAGCACGCACAGATCGCGGAGCACCTCGGCGATCTCGAAGACCGAGCCGGTCTTGATCTTCTCCATGTACTCGCGGTAGCGCCGGTTCCAGGTCTGGGTGTCCCGGGGCACGTCGCGCGACTTCAGGATGGCGTAGACCTCTTTGACCTGCTTGGCGGCGATCAGCTCGCGCAGGCCCACCGCGCCGGCGTTGGCGGTCGGCACCATGATCTTGAGACCCGTCTCAAGGATCTTGAGGATATACACGCTCGTCTGGGCGCCGCCGATGTCCCTCTTCTCGAAGGCAACGACCTCGGCTACACCGTGGACCGGGTAGACCGCCTTGTCTCCAACCTGAAACTGTTGCTTCAATGTAGACCTCGGGGCGCCGATCCCGTGCGACGAATGAGCGTAGCAGGCCGGGGAGGGCGAGTCAATGCCGCAGGCCCCCGGCGCCGCGACAAACGCTATTCATTCTCGAGTCTTACGATCGCGCGACGTACTGAATGATCGTCGCCACCGCGAAGCCGGTGCCGCCCTTGGGCTGATGCGGGCGGCCGTTCGAGACCGAGGCCGGCCCGGCCAGGTCGACGTGCACCCACGGCGCGCCCTTGGCGAAGCTCATGAGGAACAGGCCGGCGGTGATGGCGCCGCCCATCCGGTCGCCGGTGTTGCGCATGTCGGCGATCGGGCTCTTGAGCTGCTCGCGCAGGCGCGGGTTCAGCGGCAGGCGCCACATGTCCTCGCCGGTCTGCTCCGCGCAGACCATCCAGTCCTTCAGCAGCCGATCGTGATCCGACATCACGCCAGCGGTGTACGGGCCGAGCGCCACCATGCACGCGCCGGTCAGCGTGGCGAAGTCGAAGATCTCGTCGGGCTCGACCTTGGTGCGCGCGTAGGTGATCGCGTCGCCCAGCGTCAGCCGGCCCTCGGCGTCGGTGTTGTTGATCTCGACGGTGGTGCCGTCCATCGCGGTCAGCACGTCGCCCAGCTTGTAGGCGTGGCCCGAGACCAGGTTCTCACAGCAGGCGGCGATGGCGTGGACCTCGTGCTCCGAGCCGATCGTCGCGATCGCGTCCATCGCCGCGATCACCGCGGCCGCGCCGGACATGTCGATCTTCATGTCCTCCATGGCGTTGGAGGGCTTGAGCGAGTAGCCGCCGGAGTCGAAGGTCACGCCCTTGCCGATGAGCGCGATCTTCCGCTTGGGCTTCTTGGCGGGCTTGTAGGTGATGTGGATCAGCTTGGACTCTTGCTCGGAGCCCTTGCCGACCGCCAGGAACATCCCCATGCCCAGCTCTTCGCACTTCTTGGCGCCGAGCACGGTGATCGACAGCTGGGGGTGGCGCTTGGCGATCTCGGTCGCCTCGTGAGCGAGCTGAGTCGGCGTCATGTACGCGGCGGGCTCGTTGATCAGATCCCGGGCCTTGGCGACCGCGCGGGCCACCGTCTCCCCGCGCTCGATGGCGGCCTTCACCTGCTTGACCTCGGCGGCCAACGGCTTCTTGCCCTTGGCGTCGGTGATGATGCCGAAAGACTTGAGCGGATTCGGCTTCTTGGCGTCCGCGCTGGTCAGGTAGCGCGAGAACTTGTAGCTGCCCAGGAGCGCGCCCTCGACCAGCATCTGCACCGTGGCGACCAGCTTGGCCCCGGCCGGCGGCAGCACGAACCCGAGCGAGGTGGCGCCGAGCTTGGCCGCGGTCTGCCCTGCCACAGCGCCAAGATCTCGGAATGAATGGGTCTTCTGGTCGGCGCGGGAACCGGCGCCGAGCGCCAGCACGCGGTGGGCCTTGAGCGGCCCCTTGGTCCAGAGCGTCAGGACCTGGGACGGCTTTCCTTCGAAATTCTCAGCCTTTGCGGCGTCGGTGAGGGCCCCACCCAGCGCCGAATCGAAGGCTCTCCACTGCGCGTCTTTGGACGGGTCCCCGTGCACCACCAAGACGATCAGATCGACCGATGCGGTCAGGGCGGGCTCGATGAGGTGTGTGAATTCCATTGGTTACCGTCGCCTGGCAGCAGGGTTGAACATTTCTAGGGCTCCGCCGCTTCGATGTAAAGGAAAGGAAGCGGTGGATTGACTCGGGAGCGCGCGCTTACGTAACCTCGAAAGTGACCAATCCCAAGGGGGGAATATGGCGCGTAATCAGCCATCTGCGCGACCCGCACAACGCAAGGGCTCCGAGAAGCCCACGAGCAAGAAGACCACCCAGTCGTCGGCCCCGCGCGCGGTACCACCGCCGCGGCCCGAGCCAGTGAAGCTCGCAGGAGAGCTTCCCGTGCCCCGCGCGACGTACTTCTTGTAGCGCGGATCGCTCGTTCGCCGCTGCCGGCGCCGAGTCAACGTCACTCAGCTTCTTCTTCCAGCGCGTCGGTATCGGGAGATGCCGACGCGTCTGCGTCTTCATCGTCGCCGGCGGGGTCGTCGCCGTGATCGAGCGCGCTGGCCGCCCGGCCGAAGCGGATCGCGTCGGCGAACGGCTCGTTGGTGGCGAACACCACCCACGCGCGCTGGTGGCGCTGCGCGATCTCGGCCAGCTCCTCGAGCTGATCCGAGGCCATGTGGCGGCGCGAGCGGCCCAGGCCGCTGACCACGAAGTAGGCGTCGTCGCCCGCGAGCTCGGCGTAGAACGCGGCGAACTCGCCGGTCGGATCAGTGACCAGCGGATCGTGGGCGCAGACGATGCCCAGCTCCTCGGCGAACGCGTGCGCCACCGGCGGATCCCACAGCCCGGTCGGGTGCCACACCCGGACGCAGTCGCCTAGCGCGCCCGCAGGCACGACCTCGGCGAAGAACTGCCGCATCAGCTCGCGGTTGGCGGCCGACGGGGTGAACTCGGGGCCGGTGCGGAACACGGCGACCGCCGCGTCGAGCGTGGTGCAGGCCTCGCGCAGCGCGGTGACGCCCTGATCGCGGTGCTCGCCGGGGCGGAACCGCCCGATCTCGGCCTTGCGCTCGGGGGCGACGGGCCAGCCGCGCGGGCCGAAGCCGCGCGGGCCGGGCTCGTGGGTGATGAGCGCGGGGGCGACCACCCCGAAGGCGCGGGCGCGGGGCACGCTCTGCCGCCAGCGCTTGAGCACAGACGGCCGTACCGGCCCGACGTGGACGGTGTTGATCTCGAGGTAGGGGAGGCGCTGGAAGTAGCGCGACCACGCCACGCCGGTGGGGAGTCCTGCGCAGCCGACGATGACGTGCTTGGCCATGATGGGGGCCGCCGTTGACCGGCGGATCTCGCCGCGCGTAGAGTGCGCGCGAGCCACGCTACGTCCCCGCGCCCGCTGGCGCAAGCAACTGGAGGCCGCTCGTGCAGTTCTTCATCGACACCGCCGACGTCCGAGAGATCAAGGAAGCCGCCGCCATGGGTCTGGTCGACGGCGTGACCACCAACCCCTCGCTCGTCGCCAAGACCGGCCGCAAGTTCCGCGAAGTGCTGCTCGAGATCTGCGACGTCGTGAAGGGCCCGGTCTCGGCCGAGGTGGTCTCGACCACCTGCGACGAGATGATGAAGGAGGCCCGCGAGCTGGCGGCGCTCCGGCCCAACATCGTCGTCAAGATCCCGCTGATCGCCGAGGGCCTGAAGGCCACCAAGATCTGCGCCGACGAGGGCATCAAGACCAACGTCACGCTGTGCTTCAGCGCCACCCAGGCGCTGCTCGCGGCCAAGGCCGGCGCGACGTACGTCTCCCCGTTCGTCGGGCGGCTCGACGACGTCGCCACCGATGGCATGCAGCTGATCAGCGAGATCCTCGAGATCTACGAGAACTACGGCTTCGAGACCCAGGTGCTGGTGGCCTCGGTGCGCCACCCGATGCACGTGCAGCAGGCGGCGCGGATGGGCGCCCACGTGGCGACCTGCCCGCTGTCGGTGCTGCTGCAGCTGGCCAAGCACCCGCTGACCGATCTGGGGCTGGCGCGGTTCCTCGAGGACTGGAAGAAGGTCCCGCAGTAGGCATGGCGCGGCGCGGCGGTCCGCGGGCGCTGGTCGCGGCCTCGGTCGCGCTGGGCGCGTGCGCCCCGGTCGACGGGCCGCGGCTCGACGCGATCGATCCGGCGGCGGCGCGCCGCGGCGCCACCGTGACCCTGACCGGCCGCGACCTGTGCGGCGGCACCGCGACCGCCCGCGGCGCGTGCGAGCCGTTGCCGTCGGGCGCAGTCGATTTCGGGCTGTCGCCGCCGATGGTCCGGGCGGCGGTGGTGCGCTGGGCCGACGCCGCGATCACCGTGACCGTGCCATCGCCGGTTGCGATCGGCGCCACCAGCGTGTACGTCACCGTCGACGGGCGCAGCTCCAACGCCCTCGACTTCGAGGTCCTGCCATGACAGCCGATCGTCGCGCGTTCTCGGTCGCGGTCTACGCTCGCCGCAAGGGCAGCGAGGTGCTGGCGATCTTCCATCGTCGGCTGCAGACCTGGCTGCCGATCGGCGGCGAGCTCGAGGCCGGCGAGACGCCGCTCGAGGCGGCGGTGCGCGAGCTGCGCGAGGAGACCGGTCTGATCGGCCGGTTCGGGCCGCTGGCCGGCGCCCACGACGGCGTGCCGTGGGGGCTGCTCGGCTACGAGGAGCACCCGGCGGGCAGCAAGGGCCTGCACATGAACTTCGTGTTCGTGGCCGACGTGCCCGACGACGCGGTGGTGGTGCCCAACGACGAGCTGGTCGACTGGAAGTGGGTCGATCGCGACGAGCTGGCGCGGCTGGAGTCGCCGCTCAACGTGCGGCAGTTCGGCTTCGCGGCGCTCGACGCGGTCGTCGTCCCGCGTTAGGAAGCGTCCGCCTCGATGCGGATCCGCCAGCACGCCAACCCCACCCGCACGTACTACGAGACGTTCCGCGGGGTGCGCCCGCGCTTCGAGCCGGGGCGGCCGATCGAGGTCGAGGTCGGGTGCGCCGACGCGCAGTTCCTGTTCGAGCGCGCGGCGCAGGATCCGACCCGGCACTACGTCGGGCTGGAGATCCGCGACGAGCTGGTCGACTGGGTGAACAAGAAGGCCGCAGCGACCGGCGCGCCGGTGGTGGCGGTGTTCTGCCACGCGCAGAAGCACCTGGCCGAGGTGTTCGCGCCGGCGTCGATCGCGCGGGTGTACGTGAACTTCCCCGACCCGTGGTTCAAGCGGCGCCACGCCGAGCGGCGGATGGTCGACGACGAGCTGGTGACCGGCCTGGCGTCGCGGCTCGCGCCGGGCGCCGACGTGTTCATGCAGACCGACGTCTGGGACCTGGCGCTGGCCGGCCTCGAGGCGTTCGAGGGCAAGGACGTCTGGTACGCGAACCAGGCCGGGCCGTGGACGTTCTGGCGCGCCGGCAACCCGTTCGGCGTGCGCTCGTGGCGCGAGCAGAACGCCGAGGCGACCGGGCTGCCGATCTGGCGGATGCGCTTCACGCGCACCGCCGCGCCGTGATCGAGAAGCGACGGCGGCGCGGAGACCCAGCTAGCCTCGCTGCGCTCGGCTACCCGACCTCTTCGGCGTAGGTCATCACCAGGTACATGACCGCCTCGCCCTTGCCGGCGTTGCGGTAGGCGTGGGGCGCGTCGGCCTCGAACAAGATCGAGTCGCCCGCGCTGAGGCGGTGGCTCTCGCCAGCGACGTCGATCTCGACGACGCCGGCGGTGACGACCAGGTTCTCGCTGGTGCCGGGCGCGTGGGCGTCGGCGGTCTCGACGCCACCGGTCGCGAGGCGCAGCTCGTAGAACTCGACCCGGCGCGGCTCATCGAACGGGAACAGCGCGCGCGACGTGAACGAGCGATCCTTGCTCGACAGGAGCTTGGCCTGGTCGGCCCGCAGCACCAGCGCGCCCGAGACCGTGCGGCTCGAGATCAGCGCCGAGAACGTGACCTCGAGCGCGCGGGCGATCTTCCACAGCACGTTGATCGTCGGCGCGCTCTGGCCGAGCTCGATCTGGCCCAGCATCGCGCGGCTCACGCCCGACAGCTGCGACAGCCGCTCGAGCGACAGCCCGCGCTTGGTGCGCAGCCGGCGGAGGTTACCGCCGACGACGGGCGCGAGATCGGTCGCCTCGTCGCTTGGCGACGGCGGGGGCACGACCTCGGCGGGTTTGCCACGCGCAGGACGCGCGGCCTCTTTGGCGGTGGGGGAACCAGCGCGCACGCGACGCTTCTTGTCTTTCACCAGATCCAAACCGGGACCCAGTATACCCACATCGGCGGCGTGGGTTGGGTCGCGGTGGACGGTTGCATGGGACGAGCGTCGGTGCGCCCGTGACGGGCGCGCCGGTAGTCGTCGAGATTGACGATGCTGCCTGGCCGGACGGCGCTGCCTTGCATGAGCGGAACTCTATCCGTTCAAGCGGACGTCCGTCAATCCGTTTTCGCGGACACCTCGCCGCTATCTTGAGGGACGCGACGGACGCCACGGGACGAACTGCGCGCTCAAGTCAAAATCGAATGAGATCTCAAGCAATTGCGACCCAGGAGCCTGTCCCCGCGGTCCTCAGGCGGTCGCGATCGCGCCCACCGCCGCCGGCGCCTCGTCGGCCACCCGCGCCTCCTCGGGCGCCGGGTGCGACGTGCCGCCGCCGCCGATCGCGTAGCCGGTCTCGCCGTGCAGGGCGCTGTCGAGGCCGTCGTACTCGACCTCGGCGTCGACGCGCAGGCCGATCGTCTTCTCGATCACCTTCAGGATCACCAGCGTGACGATCGCGGCGTAGGCGCCGGCGGCCAGCAAGCCGATGGCCTGCTCGAGCAGCAAGCTGGAGTTGCCGGCGAGGACGCCGCCACCGACCCCGCTTGGGGTGAGCGCCGCGGTCGCGAACACGCCGGTGAGCAGCGCGCCGGCCGCGCCGCCGACGCCGTGGACGCCGAACGCGTCGAGCGAGTCGTCGTAGCGGAAGCGGCCCTTGAGCAGCACGCCGCCGAAGCACGCGGCGCCGGTGAGGGCGCCGATGACCATCGCGGCGCCCGGGTTGACGAAGCCGGCGGCCGGCGTGATGCCGACGAGGCCGGCGACCAGGCCGGAGGCGACGCCGAGCATCGTGGCCTTCTTCTGCCGCATCGCCTCGAGCACCGCCCACGCCAGCGCGCCGGCGGCGGCCGCGAGGTGGGTGTTGACCAGCGCCAGCGACGCCAGCCCCGGCGCGCCGGCCGCGCCCTCGGCGCTGCCGGTGACCGCGCCGCCAGCGTTGAAGCCGAACCAGCCGAACCACAGGATGCCCGCGCCGAGCACGGTCATCGTCAGGTTGTGCGGGGTGTGCGAGCGCGACGGGTAGCCCTTGCGCTTGCCGATCACGATCGCCGCGACCAGCGCCGACACGCCCGAGGCCCAGTGCACGACGGTGCCGCCGGCGAAGTCGAGGGCGCCGCGCTTGCCGAGCCAGCCGCCCGGGCCCCACACCCAGTGCGCGATCGGGTCGTAGACCAGCGTGGTCCACGCCAGCGTGAACGCGATGTACGCGCCGAACTTGAGCCGCTCGGCGTACGCGCCAGAGATCAGCGCCGGCGTGATGATCGCGAACATCCCCTGGTACATCATGAACAGGATGTGCGGGACGGTGCGGCCGGCGCCGTCGGTGCCGACGCCGTCGAGCCCGGCGAAGTCGAGCCCGCCGATCAGCCCGTGCTGGCTGGGGCCGAAGGCGAGCGTGTAGCCGATCAGCGCCCACTGCAGGCTCACCAGGCCCAGGGCGAGGAAGCTGTGCATGAACGTCGAGAGGACGTTCTTGCCTTGGACCATGCCCCCGTAGAACAGCGCCAGGCCGGGGGTCATCAGCATGACCAAGGCCGTGGAGACGAGGAGCCACGCGGTGTCGCCAGAGCTGATCGCAGACATCCCTCGACGCTAGCGGGCCGAGGTTTCCGCCAGGTTTCTTCCCGGGGTCCGGGAGGTAGAACCTGCGGAACGGCCCTCAGCCGGGCTCGGGCGGATCTGTCTCGCCAGCCGCGGTCCGGATTGACTCCGGGGCCGAAAACGCCGATCGGCCCGCGTTCTGCGGGCCGATGGAAGCGTCAACGCGGATCAGCGATCGCCCGATGCGACGCAGGGTCGATCGGGCCGTGTCACCAAAGGTCGCGAGACCTTCGGGAGATCAGGTTGCCGCAGCGGCGGGGTACACCGCCACCTTGGTCTTGTCGCGACCCGAGCGCTCGAACTTGACCTCGCCATCGACGAGGGCAAACAGCGTCCAGTCGCGGCCGATGCCGACGTTCGCGCCGGCGTGGTACTTGGTGCCGACCTGGCGAACCAGGATGCTACCAGCCGTGACCGTCTGACCGGCGAAGCGCTTGACGCCCCGCATCTTCGGCAGCGAGTCGCGGCCGTTACGGGTCGATCCTTGTCCCTTTTTGTGTGCCATGACGCTTCGCTCCTCAGCCGACGATCGAGTCGATCTTGACCGCCGTCAGCTCCTGACGGTGGCCGTTGCGACGGACGTAGTTCTTGCGGCGGCGGAACTTGAAGACCACCAGCTTCTCGCCCAGGCCCTGCTCGACGATCGAGCCGGAGACCGTGGCGCCGGCGACGGTGGGCTTGCCCACCGCGACCTTGCCGTCGTTGGCGACCAGGAGGACCTGATCGAACGACACCTTGTCACCCGCGTTGCCCGCGAGCTTCTCGACCCAGAGGGTCTGGCCGGGCTCGGCCCGGTACTGCTTTCCGCCAGTTTGAATCACCGCGTACATTGAATTCTCCGCGATCGCGCGTTTGGAATCGCGGACTTTACTCACAGGGGCCCGCGCGTCAAGCCTTCCTCCGAGAGAGTTACAACTCGCTGAGATCGTTGCACCTCCTGGCACCCACTCCCGGCGATCGTGTGCGCTCCGTTATTTCGCCCGCCCCCCAAAGGTGGGTAGGATGCCCGCAATGAGGCACCTCCTGGCTTGCGCTGCCATCCTCCTGGCCGCGCCGCTCCTCGGCTGTGGCGACAACCGCAAGGTGAACGAGGGCGACGTCGACGCCCCCGTCGCTGACGCCCCCGACATCGACGCGGTGCCCATCGACGCCCGCCCCGTGGACGCCGCGATCGACGCCAACTGTCCGGCGCGGGCCGCCGGCACGGTCGGCGGGACCTGCATCTCAGACGCTCAGTGCGACAGCGCGACGGGCGCCGGTGACGGCTTCTGCCTGCGCGGCGCCCAGGGCTCGATCGTCTGGCCGACCGAGGGCTACTGCGTGAACCAGATCGACAGCTGCACCGTGAACAGCTGCGGCGCGGGCAACCAGTGCACCACGATCGACGATCCGCTCGGCGCGTTCCGGGCGTGCATGCCGGCGTGCGGCGCGGACCCCTGCATCTGCTCGAACGGCCAGATCTGCGCGACCGGCTTCTCGGGCTCGGATCTCGGCGCCGGCCAGATGGCGTGCCTGCCAGGCAACGCGGCGTCGATCGACGGCGCGGCCTGCACCGGCTTCGGCGAGTGCGCGCAGGACTCGCTGTGCCAGAACAACTCGTTCGAGTTCCCGGGCGGCATGTGCGGGCGGATCGGCTGCACGATCGGCAACGACAGCACCTGCGCCGCTGGCGGCGACGGCCACTGCGTCGACCTCGCGCAGATCACCGCCGGCTTCAACACCGGCACGATCTGCGTGGACCGCTGCGTCAGCGACACCGACTGCCGCCAGGGTGAGGGCTACCGCTGCGTTGACGGCGGCGGCACGATCGGCAAGTACTGCCGTCACCCGCAGATCGGCGACACCTGCACGATGGACGCGCAGTGCGACGACGCGGTCGGCATGCGGTGCGGGTTCTCGCTCCCGGGTGGCTTCTGCACCGTGCGCCAGCCGTGCCCGACGCCGGGCTCGAGCCAGGGCTGCGCACCGCTGTCGAGCATCTGCTGGGACGGGCCCACGCCGGCCGACCTCAACTTCTGCGTGGATCGCTGCGGTGGTCCGGAGAACACCCAGGGCGGTTGCCGCGCCGGCCTGACCTGTCGCGACGTCGACCCGCTGGGCGGTCCGACCCACGTCTTCCTCGGCTGCATCGCGCCCTGACGCCCGCCGGCCAGCGGCTGTCATCGACCCCGCCGCCTGGCGGGGTCGGTGATTTCGGGGCGTGCGCTACGGTCGGGGCCATGGCTCGCACGTCGTTGGTCGCGGTCGCGCTGGTCTCGATGGTCGTGGGGTGTGGCGGCGGGCATCCCGCGGCGGCGCCGGCGCGCCCGCCGTCGCCCGGGCCGGTGGGGCCTGCCCCGGCGATCGACCCGCCGGCGATCGACCCGCTGGCGGTCGCACCGGTGGCGCCGGCCGACGTGCGCCTGCCGCGCGCGTTCCGCGTCGAGAGCTACGCGCCCAGCCTGGTGATCGACCCGGCGCAGCCGACGTTCACCGGCTCGATCGCGATCGCCGGGACGCTCGCGGCCGGCACGCCGGCGGTCTGGCTGCACGCGGAGCGGCTGACGATCGACTCTGCGGTCGCGACCACCGCCACCGGTGACGTGCCGCTGAGGGTGTGGACCGATCGCGCGCCGGGCCGCGTCGCGCTGACCGCGGCGGCGCCGCTGCCGGCGGGACACGTCGTGATCACGCTGCGCTACCGCGGCGCCCTCGACGAGGTCGACACCGCCGGTACGTTCCGGCAGCAGGTCGCGGGCGCGTGGTACGCGTTCACCCAGCACGAGGCGCTGTACGCGCGGCGCACCTTCCCGTGCGTCGACGAGCCCGACGCCAAGGTGCCGTGGACGCTGACGCTCGAGGTGCCGGCGGCGCTGGTGGCGGCGTCCAACGCGCCGATCGTCAGCGAGGAGGCGCGCGGGGCGACCCGGGTGGTGCGGTTCGCGGCGACGCCGCCGCTGCCGTCGTACCTGGTGGCGTTCGCCGTCGGGCCGTTCGACGTGGTCGACGCCGGGACCACCCGCGCCGGCGTGCCGCTGCGGATCCTGGCGCTGGCCGGCCGCGCGGCCGACGCGGCGTTCGCGGCGCGCGTGACCGCGCCGCTGGTGGCCGGCCTCGAGGACTGGTTCGGCAGCGCGTACCCCTTCGCCAAGCTCGACGCGGTGGCGATCCCGACGACCGTCGGCTTCGGCGCGATGGAGAACCCCGGCCTCATCACCTACCGCGAGAGCCTGCTGCTGATGCCCGCCGACGCGCCCGCCAGCCGCCAGCGCGCCTACGTCGGCGTCGGCACGCACGAGCTGGCCCACCAGTGGTTCGGCGATCTGGTGACGCCGGTGTGGTGGGACGACCTGTGGCTCAACGAGTCGTTCGCGAGCTGGCTGCCGGCCAAGGTGATCGCGAAGGTGCTCCCCCAGTTCGTGCAGCCGCTCGACGCGATCGAGGGGCGCAACAGCGCGCTCGACGCCGACAGCCTGGCCACCGCGCGGCGGATCCGCCAGCCGATCGCCTCCGAGGACGACATCCTGACCGCGTTCGACGGCATCACCTACGGCAAGGGCGCCGCGGTGCTGCGGATGTTCGATGCCTACGTCGGGCCCGAGCGGTTCCAGGCTGGCGTCCGCGCGTACCTCGCGGCCCACGCCGGCGGCAACGCGACCGCCGCCGACTTCCTGGCGGCGATCGCCGCCCAGGCGCCGGAGCTCGACGTCACCGCGGCGATGTCGTCGCTGCTCGATCAGGCCGGCGCGCCGCGGGTGACCGCGACGATCGACTGCGCGCCGGGCCGCGCGGCGGTGGTGCTGACCCAGGCGCGCTACCTGCCGGTGGGCGCGGCCGCGTCGACCACCCAGCCGGTGTGGCGGCTGCCGGTGTGCGTGCTCGCCGAGATCGGCGGCGCGCGGGCGCGGCAGTGCACGACGCTGGGCGCCGAGCCCGCCGTGGTGGAGTTCGCCCGCTGCCCGACGTGGGCCTGGCCCAACGCCGACGGGCTCGGCTACTACCGCGGCGGCGTGCCGGCGGCGGCGTGGCCGACGCTCCTGGCCGCCGCGCCGCGCCTCGACCCCGCGCCTCGCCTGGCGCTGATGAGCGACCTGCTCGCGGCGGTGGCCGCGGGCGACGTCGACCTCGGCGTGGTGCTGCCGGCGCTGCCGGCGCTGGTCAAGCGGGGCACGCCGCCTGAGCAGGTGCTGGCGGCGCGGCTGGTCGACGGGGCGCGGCCGTGGGTGCCGGCGGCCGATCGGGCGCGGTTCGCGCGCTGGGTGGCGCGGACGTTCGCCGGCGCGCGCGGGCTGGGGCTGACGCCGCGGGCCGACGAGGACACCGTGCGCGAGCGGCTCCGCGGCGAGCTGGTGCCGCTCCTGGCCGAGACCGGCGGCGATCCCGCCCTGCGCAAGGCCGCGGTCGCGGCGGCGGCCGACTGGCGGCGCCTGCCGCTGGCGACGCGCGCGATGGTGCTGTGGCTCGCGGTGCGGGCCGATCCCGCGATCCACGACGGGCTGCTGGCGGCGTTCCGCGCCGAGCCCGATCGCGTGGCGCGCCGCGACCTGACCCGCGCGCTCGGCGGCGTCGCCGATCCGGCGCGCCTGGGCGCCGCGCTGGCGCTGACGCTGGACCCGGCGATCGACGTGCGCGACGCGGTCGAGATCATCTACGTGGCGACCAGCCGCGAGGACACCCGCCCGGTGGCCGAGGCGTTCGTGCGCGCGCACGCCGACGAGCTGCTGGCGCGGCTGCCGGTGCAATCGCGCGCCGGCATGATCGGCTGGCTGACCAGCGGCTGCGACCCGGCGTCGGTGGCCGACGCGCAGGCCTTCGCCGAGGCCAAGCTGGCGGCCCTGCCGGGCGCGCGGCGGCGGATCGACCAGTCGCTCGAGCGGCTGCGCCAGTGCGTCGCGCGGCGCGCGCTGATCGAGCCCGCGGTCGCCGCCTGGGCCCACCGGCTCTGATCGCGCCTCAGCGGTCGAGCAGCGCCAGCGTGTTGCCGCCGAGGATGCGGTCGATGTCCCGGGCCGGCGCGCGCAGGCGCTGCACCCAGCCGCGGATGGCGCCGTAGTCGTACTGCCCGTCGGCGCCGTGGAAGCCGTACGGCGCGTCGGTGCCGTACAGCACGCGCTCGGGCCCGACCGCGGCCACCGCGTCGCGCACCAGGGCCTCGTCGAGGTACGGGCTCGACACGTCGAGCGCCAGCCGGCGGTCGTCGCGGATGGCGCCCCACAGCCGGTCGTAGTGCGGGATGCCGGCGTGGGCGAAGATCAGCCGCAGCCGCGGCGCGGCGTCGGCCAGCACCCGCCAGGCGCCGCGCGCGCCGAAGCCGAGGTGGATCAAGATCGGCAACCCCAGCTCCTCGCACCGCTGGGCGATCGGGATCGCGTCGGTCAGGGGCCAGCCGTGCCAGTGCGGGTGCAGCTTCACGCCGATCATCCCCGGCACCCCGCGCCACCGCTCGAGCTCGTCGAGGCCGACCGCCGCGCGCGGGTTGAGGAAGATCCAGCCCAGGAAGCGATCGGGGTGGGCGCGCACCACGGCGGCCACGCTGGCGTTGTCGGGGCGAGGGTAGATCGCGTAGGTCGCGCCGCCGAGGCGCAGATCGCCGCCGCGGGTGATCGTCGTCTCGGCGACGACCTGGGCCAGCGGGTGGCACGGCGAGCGCATCAGCCGGCGCACCACCGCCAGCAGCCGCCGCGGGGTCTCGGGCAGCGGATCGTTCATACACGGGATCAGCGCCACCCGCGCGACGCCCCGCTCGTCGAGCTGGGCCAGCATCGTCGGCACGTCCAGCATCCGGGGTTCGTAGTGGGCGTGGACGTCGATGACGGTCACCCGGGGAGTATGCCCGAGCGCGATCGTGCGTGGGCGCGGCGTCCGCCGCTGCGACACGTTGACCGTGGTCGCCGACCGAGGGCAGACTCGGCGCATGGCGCGTCTGTACCGGGTCGATAATGGCGAGACCATCGGCCAGATCAACGACAAGCAACTCCAGTTCCTCGTCGACATGCTCGAGGAAGAAGACGAAGAGGATCAGGACTACTACATCGACGCCGATACGCTTGAGCTGTTCTCCGACAACGGCTGCGACCCCGAGCTGCTGGCGCTCCTGGAGAGCGCCCTCGAGGACGGCGAGGACGGCGTCGACATCGCCTGGGAGTAGCGCTCCCTACCGCAAGAGCGCGTACAGCGCGACCGAGGCCAGCGAGATGGCCAGGCTGCGCACCGCCGCCAGCGGCGCCTCGCCGATCGCGCCCATCGGCACCGCGGTCTCGCGGTCGGCCTCGACCCACACCCGCACGGTCTTCTCGGTCGGGCCGACGGCGACCGACAGATCGGCGTAGCCGGTCGGCACGCCGGTGATCACGACGTGCTCGGTGCGGGCGTCCTGGACCACCAGCACGCCGTCGATCGCGACGGTGACGCCGTCGGCGACGTCGGTGAACACCAGCGCGACCCGGCCGGTGGCCTGGCCCGGCGTCGACGGGAAGCGCGCGGTGACGTCGTGGGCGCACGCGGCGCAGGCGAGGGCGAGGAGGAGGGCGAGGGGAGCGGGGCGCATGCCGGCTTGGTCGCGGGCGCGGCGGCCGCCGTTGCCTGCGGGTGTGCGGCGGCGATGCGCGCCGCGCGAGTTGGGTGGATACTGGGCAGGTGGCCAACCCGATCGCGCTGACGCGAGTCGAACCGCCGCTGGCGATCGACGACCTGCTGCGCGACCACCCGTGGCCGGACGTCGGCGCGGGCCGCCGGCTCGAGTGGCTGTGGACGATCGACGTCGCGCTGCCGCCCGCCGAGCTGTGGCCGCTGGTGTCCGACGTGTCGCGGCTCAACCGCGCGCTCGGCAACCCCGAGATGCAGTTCCGCGAGGTCGACGGCGTCCGCTACGGCAGCGGGCGCTACAACGGCGTCCCGCACGAGTGGCGCGAGGTGCCGTGGGAGTGGGTCGCGGACCGCTGGTTCACGTTCTCGCGGATCTACTCGCGCGGCGGGATGCGCGCGCTGTACGCAATCCATCGCCTCGAGCCGCTGGGCGCCGACCGCACGCGGCTGTACGTCTATTTCGGCGTGATCCCGCGCCACGCGCTCCTGGCGCCCGCGCTGCGCTGGTCGTTCGCGGCGCTGGGCCGCGCCTACCGCCGCCAGGTGCCGCGGCTCGCGACCCGGCTCACGGCGCTGCCGCTGCCGGCGCTGCTGGTGACGCCGGGCACGGTGCGGCCCGAGGCGACCGAGCGGCTGCGCGCGCTGGCCGCCGACCTGCGGGCGCGCCCGGTGCCGCGCGACCTCGCCGACCGCGTGATCGGCGTGGTCGAGGGCGGCGACGATCTCGACGTGTGCCGGCTGCAGGTGCGCGCGCTGGCGCGGCGGTGGAGCGTCGACGAGGGCGAGCTGCTGGTGACCTGCCTGCACGCCACCCGCGTCGGGCTGCTCGAGCTGGTCTGGGACGTGGTGTGCCCGCACTGCCGCGGCGTGCGCGAGTCGGAGATCGCGCTCGATCGCATCCCCACCGACGGCGCCTGCAAGGTGTGCGACGTCGAGTTCGGCACCAGCGAGGCGGTCGAGGTGTCGTTCCGCGCGCATCCGTCGCTGCGCGAGATCACGCCACGCACGTACTGCAGCGCCGAGCCGGCCACCAAGACCCACGTGCTGGTGCAGCGCGCGGTGGCGGCGGGCGCGACCGCGGCGATCGATCCGGTGCTGGCGCCCGGGCGCTACCGGCTGCGCTTGCAGGGCGAGCGCGCCCCCGCTGGCTACCTGGAGATCGCCGCGGCCGATGGGACGGCGCCGCTGACCTGGCGCGCGGCGACCGCGCTCGCCGAGGTGGCCGCGCCGCCCGGCGCGCCGCTCACGCTGGTCAACGACCGCGCCGCGCCGACGACGTTCGTGATCGAGGCGGCCGCGCCCGCCGACCTGGCGCTGCGCCCGGGGCGGCTGTTCTCGCTGCAGGAGTTCCGCGACCTGTTCAGCGAGGCGTTCCTGGGCACCGACGTGCAGCTCGCGGTCGGCGAGCAGACGCTCTTGTTCACCGACATCGTCGGCTCGACCGCGATGTATGCGCAGCGCGGCGACCCCGCGGCGTTCGTCACCGTGCGCGATCACTTCCGCGTGGTGTTCGGGCTGATCGCCGAGCACCGCGGCGCGGTGGTCAAGACCATCGGCGACGCGGCGATGGGCGCGTTCACCGATCCGGCCGACGCGGTCCGCTGCGCCGAGGCGATCCAGCGCCACTTCGCGCCCGGCGCGCCGGTGCGGTTGCGGGTGGCGATCAACACCGGCGCCTGCATCGCGGTGCGGCTGAACGCCAAGCTCGACTACTTCGGCAACGCGGTGAACCTGGCGGCGCGGCTGCAAGGCCTGGTCGAGGCCGGGCAGATCGTGGTGGCCGCCTCGACCGCCGCGACCCCGGCGGTGGCCGCGACCATCGCCGCCCGCGGCGCCGAGCGGCTGGCGGTCGAGCTCCGGGGCATCGCCGGGCAGATCACCGCCCACCGCTGGACCATCGCGTAGCGACGATCACGGGCCCCACGGGAATGTTGGGGTCGGCCACAAGCTGTGGAATGATCCGACGGTGCGGTCCGACGGTCCGCGCAACTGCCGAGGATCGTGGGGACGACCTCGGGCACGTGGCGTGCACTAGTCCCTGATCCCGGCCCGATCCCGGCTTACCGGTGTGGAGGAACGATGCGCTCGAACCTGGCTTGGTCTCTGACCCTCGCGCTCCTGGCCGCCGCGTGCGGCGGTGACGACGGCAACAACGCGTCCCCCGAGCTGATCCCCGGCGGCGGCGTCCACGATCCGGGCATCGACGGCCTGGTCAACGTCTACGCCATCGACAGCGACACCGACGCGCCGATCGCCGGCGCGACGGTCCGGGTCGGCACCGTCGAGGGCGCCACCGACGCCACCGGGCTGTTCGTCGCCAAGGGCGACCTGACCGGCCCGCAGACGATCGCGGTCAAGGCCACCGGCTACGCCACCGCTGTCTACGTCGGCGCCGACGGCGCCAACGTCACCGCGGCGCTCGACCGCACGCCGGCCAGCACCACCGCGCCGCCGCAGGCCGAGATCAGCGGCACGATCGCGGGCTGGGACATGCTCCCGCTGCCGGCGGCCGACCACCTGACCGCGGCGCTGGTGACCTACTCACAGAGCCGCGAGCTCGGCGCCAACGACAACGACCTGGCGCCGCCGCCGAGCGGCACGCAGGTGGCGTCGAACGTGTGCGTGAAGTCGTCGCAGGCGTCGCTGCCGTGCGCGTGGCGCATCAACGCCAGGGTCGGGACCGTCGCGGTGTTCGCGATCATGGCCGACATCGACACCCGGGGCACCGCGGCGCAAGACGACGACGTCGTGACCGTGACCGGCTTCGCCACCGCGCCCAACCTGGTGATCGCCGCCAGCCAGGCGCAGTCCAACGTCACGCTGACGCCGCTGGCCGCGGGCTCCACCACCACCGCGTCGGTGGCGTTCGGCACGCCGCCCGCGGGCCTGACCGCGTCGCTCGGCATCGTCGGGGTCGACCTCGGCGCGGCCGGGGTGATGCGGGTGCCGCCGCTCGCGCCACCGACGATCACCACGATCGTGCCGAACCTGAGCGCGTTCGCTGGCTCGAGCTACGAGCTGGTCGCGCTGGCCCGCGAGAGCGCCACCGACGGCACCGCCGCCGAGTCGATCGTCTTGCGCCGCGGGCTGACCAGCGCGTCGAGCCTGACCGCCGGCGACTGGCTGGCGCCGCCCAGCGGGCTGTCGTCGGACCGCGCCAGCGCGTCGTTCGCGCGGGTCACCGGCGCCAGCGCCCACGTGATGGAGTTCGACACCTCGAGCGGCGGCGGCAGCGCCAACCGCGCGATGAGCGTGGTCGTGCTCGACGACAGCGCCACGGTGACGTTGCCCACCGACTTCGCCCCGTTGCCCGGCGGCTCGCTCACCTACAAGGTCAGCGCGTTCGACGCCGGCGCCGCCTTCGACCCGCGCGACTTCGCGATCGACGACCTGCAGGACCAGCTGATCCGGCTGTCGACCGAGACGATCAAGCTGAATTGAGCGCGCTCACCGCGGCGGCCAGCGCTCGATGACCGGGGCGCGCAGCGCGCGGGCGGCGTCCTCGTCGGCGACGATCACGATCGCGCTGGGCGGCAGCGCCGCGCGGGCCATCGCCCACGGCACCAGCGGCGCGGCGCCGCGGGCCCGGGCCTCGGCGACGAACGCCTCGCGCTTGGCCTGGCCGAGCGCGTTGGGCACGAACACCGGGCCCACCTGCGGCGCCAGGGCCGCGGCCAGCTCGGCGAGTTCGACGTCGTCGTCCGCGCACAGCACCGCCAGCGGGCCCGGCGGCAGCACCGCCTCGCTGGCGACCAGCGCGCCGAGCCGCGGCGGCTGCTCGTCGAGGACGTCGGCGAGCGGGCGGGCCAGCCGGGCGCGCCCCCGCCGCCAGCGCGCCACGCCCCGGGTCGCCAGCGCGCCGCGGCCGAGCGCCTCGTCCCAGCGGCGGCGCACGATCGCCGCCAGCTCGACGACCGCGACGCCGTCCTGGCCGCACAGGTGCGCGCCGTACAACAGCGTCAGCGCGTCGGCCAGCTCGTCGGTGAGCGCGAACCGCGCGGCCACCGTGGCCAGCGGGCCGGGCTCGAGCGCCGGCGGCTCGGTCGAGGTGCCCGAGGTGACGGCGCGGGCCCAGGCCGCGACGTGATCGCGCCAGCCCGGCGGGCTCGGCGGCGCGACGAAGGTCGGCCCGCTGGCCTCGGCCCGCGGCGCCGCGGCGCGCATGCGCTCGCGCCAGGCCGACAGGCGGTCGGCGACGTTAGGATCACCGACCGCGGCCACCGGCGTCGGCACGGCGTCGGCCGCCGCGACGGGGACGGCCACCCGCGGGCGGGGCGTCGGCTGGCCCTCGGGCACGCGGCCGGCTAGCGGCAGCACCTCGACGCCGCCGCCGCGCCGCGCGATCGCGACGCTGGTGAGGCCGCCGAACCAGCCCGCGTCGTCGACGACCACGCCCTCGATCGGCGCCACCGGCGCGCGGCCCGACAGATCGACCAGCCACGCGGTGCCGCTCTCGCCGACCACCACCAGCTGCTCGCCGGTGGGCTCGCTCGCGATGCGCGCGATCGGCTCGGGCACGTCGATCCGCGGCGGCTGGCCGTGGTTGACCAGCGGGATCACGTCGATGCGATCGGGCTCGTTGCTGGCCACCATCCACACCTGGCGCGTGCCGCCGCCGACCCAGCGCGCGGGGGCCGGCCGGCCCAGCCGGAACCGCCGCACCGGCGCCCGCGTGATCGGGTCCCACTCCTCGAGCATGCCGGCGGTCGACACGACGAACCGGCTGCCCGCGAACGTGCCGGCGCCGTGCACCGGCGTGCGCAGCGGCAGCGGCCACAGCACCAGCTCCTTGCGCACGACGTCGAGCACCGCCGAGCCGCTGGGCCCGGCCAGCCACAGGTGATCGCCGGCCGTCGCGACCAGCCGCATCGTCGCCTTGATCGTCAGCTCGCCGGTGGCGGTGGGGCCGCGGGGGTCGACCGCGTGGATGCGGGTGGTGCCGTCGTGGCGCGCGATCACCACCAGCCGCAGGGGCGCGCCACACAGCGCGACGTCGCTGTCGGTGGCCGCGGGGTCGATGCCGACCTCGCTGTCGGCGGTGAGCGTCGCGCCGTTGATGAGATCGATGTGGTCGCCGACGACGCGCGCGAGCAGGCTGCCGTCGGGCGCGATCAGCAGCCGCGAGGGGACCTCGGCCATCGCGGCATCGTACTCCGCGGCCCGCGCGCGGTCACGGCGCCAGCACGCGCATGCACGCCTTGGACGGCTTGCCGAACGGCGGCAGGTCGTCGCGCGCGGGGCCCTCGAGCTTCACGCAGCGGTAGCCTTCGCCGCACGCTTCGTCGGTCGAGCACGCCTTGGTGCAGCGGCCCGCGGCCGGCACCTGGGCGTCGCCGCGCAGCCCGTGCTCGAGGCACAGGTACGAGCGGCAGCCGAGGCTGACCCGGCAGGTGTCCTTGTACGGCCCCTGGCCGAACATGTTCCACCACACCAGCAACCCGACCAGCAGCATGCCCAGCACCACGACGATGGTGCCGAGCCGCTCCTTGACGCCACGCCAGCTAGCCATGCGCGGATGCTACCGCGCTCTCGTCACATCGGCATCATCGGCACGCCGTAGGGACCGGCCTGCGACATCGACTCGCCGTACGCCTGCGCGCCTTCGACCATGTGGCCAGGCACGCGCGCCATCTTGTCGACCCCCCACACCGCCGCGTTCGACATCTTGTCGGCGATCGGGTTGGCGACCGCACCGACGACGTCGGCGCCGGCGTTGTAGGCCGCGTCGGCCTTGCCCTCGTTGTTGTCCATGAACGACGTGGCCGCGTCGTTCACCGGCGACGCCACGTCGTTGACCTTGTCGATCACGGCGGCGCCGGTGGTCTTGGCCGACGCCTTGATCTTCTCGTAGAGCGACAGGAACGCCTTATCGAGCGCCTCGTTGGCGTGCTTGATGTGGTCGTCGAGGGTCTTGGCGATCGCCACCACCGCGTCGGCGGCGGCGTCGCTGCCGCCCTCGATGTCGGTCAGCTGCTGCTTGGCCTCGCCGACCTCGGTCTTGAGCTCGGCGACGATCGCGGTCGCGCCGTCGCCGATGTCGGCCGAGCCGGTCGCCATCGCCGCCGCCATCTTCTTGTCGCGGTTGGTGGTCGCGGCCTTGATCTGGTTCTTGTAGTCCTCGGCCTTGCCCTCGACCTGCGCGACGCCGGTGTCGGCGGCGCCTGCCGCGTAGTTGGCCGCGTCCTTGATCAGCGCGGCGTTGGCCGCCTCGTCGGCGTCATCGCCGGCGGTGTCGGGGTTCGCGGTGTCGGGGCCGGCTGCGGCCGCCGGGTCGCCGGTGGTCGCGTCGGGGTTGGCGGCGTCGGGGCTGGCGGCGTCGGGCGCGGCGCTGCTGTCGCCCGCCGGCGCCGGCACGCTCTGGTCGGGCTGGCCGTCGCCGTCGGTGTCAGCGGTCGCGCCCTGCATCTGCTGCTGGGCCGCGGCGGCCGCGGCGGCGTCGGCCTGGGCCTTCGCGTCGGCCGCCTTCTTCTCCTCGCGCTTCTTCTGCACCTCGGCGGTGATCTGGCTGATGAACTGGTTGGCCTGGGTCGACTCGGCCTTGAGCTGCTGCTCGAAGCTGTTGATGTCCTGGAGGAAGGTGTCGGCCTCCTGGATGTTGGTGTCGGCCTCGGCGATGCCCTTCTCGGCCTCGGCGGTCTCCTTCTCGGAGGTGGACTTCACCTCGTCGGCCTTGGCCCCGGCCTTGTCCGAGGTCTCGGCGCCGGTGTCGGCCACGCCCTTGGCGCGGGCCTGCTGGTTCTTCAGCGCGCCCGAGTAGGCCTTCATGTCGGCCATCGATACGCCGCACAGGCCGCGCAGGATGACGTCGGCGATCTTCTCCTGGATCCAGCCCATCACCGCCATCGCCTTGCTCTTCGCCCAGCGCTTGATGCGGCCGATGATGCGGCCCCAGAAGCCGCTGCTCTCGGGCTCGGGGATGTCGACCGCGGCCTTCTGGCCCGCCTGATCCTTGCCCTTGTTCTGCTCGTCGTTGGCCTTGCCGGCCTGCTGCGCGCCCTCGCCGGCGGCGGCCTGGTTCTGCTGCGTGACCTGGCCCGCGGCCTGGGTGTCGGCCTTGTGGGTCTGGGCCTCGGCCTTCCGCTTGGCGGCGTACTCGTCGTACTTGCCGTAGGTCGCGAGGGTGTCGACGGCCTTCTGCTTGGCCGAGACCTGGCCCTTCTTGAACTCGATGGCGATCTTGCGCATGAAGGCGAAGTCCTTCATGGCCATCGTGAACTCGCCGTCGGGGGCGAGCAGGTGCGGCCAGTAGGGCAGGGCCTCGCCGTCGTCGCCACCGCCACCAGCGGCGTCGCCACCACCGCCCGCCGCGGCCGGGTCAGCGCCCTGGGGCGCGGCTGGCGTGGCGTCGGGGGTCGCGGCCGGGGTGGCGCCCTGGGGCGCGGCCGGGGTGGCGCCTTGCGGCGCGGCCGGGGTGGCTGCCTGGGGCGCGGCCGGGGCCACCGGCGGCGGGTTGTCGACCTGCGGCTGCGCGGCCGGCGGCGTGTTCTGCTGCGGCTGCGCGCTCTGCTGCGGCTGCGCGGGCGCGGTGTCGCCCTTGGCCGCCGGCGCGGGCGCGGGCGGCGTCGCCGCCGGGTCCTTCTTCTTCAGGCCCGACAGCATGTTCTTCACGTTGGCGGCGATCGACGTCGGCGTCGCCTTGTTCACGACGAAGTCGTGGAACTCCTGCTTGGAGTTGTCGGGGTTCTCGAGGGCGGCCGCGCCGCCCATCTTCTTGCCCTTCTCCTCGGCGCGCTTGCTGGCCGCCTCCTTGGCGCCGTCCTTGTCCCACGCCAGCGGGTTCTTGAAGTCGAACTCCTCGGCGCTGTCCCAGCTGTGCTTCTTCTTCTGGGTCCACTGCAGCGAGCCCCACGGGCCCGCCCACTGGCTGCCGGCGCCGTTGAACGACACGTCCTCGCCCTGCATGGCGTCGACCGCGCCGCTGCCCGCGTTCCACAGGTCCGACGCCGCGCGCCCGCCCTTGACCACCTTGTCGCCGGTCTCCTTGTACCACTTGGCCTGCTCCATCACGCCGCCGCTCGGCCCGGTCGGCCGCTCGGCGCCGCCGGACAGCGCCTTGTAGTAGCCGTCGTCCTGCTTGCGCAGCTCCTCGAGCGGCTTGAGCTGCTTGTTGAGGTCGGCCAGCTCCTTGGTCTGCTCGGGCGTCAGGTCCTTCTCGGCGATGCCCTGCAGCTCCTTGCGCTTGGTCTCGGCGCCGCCGAGCGAACCCTCGAGCTCACGGCGGCGCGCCCGCGCCTTCTGCGCGTCGTCGGCGAACCCGGCCGGGTCCTGCTTGCGCTTCTCGAGCATCTTCTCGTCGAGCGCCTCGGCCTGGCTCGCGGTCTTGGCCGAGTCGGAGGCGGTCTTGTCGGCGGCGTCCTGGGCGGTCTTGGCCTCGGCCTTGGTCACCGCGCCGACCTGGCCCGCCTCGTTCTTGAGCGCGCGCGCCTCGTCGGTGGCCTTCTTGGCCTCCAGCCACTTCTTCTGCGCCTCGGGGCTGTCCCAGTCCGGAAGCTCCGAGCCCTGGGTCAGCTTCTTGTCGGCGATCGCCAGCTGCTTCTGCTGCTGCTTCTTCATCCACGCCTCGCGCGACTCCGCGAGGTTCTGGAGGTTCTCCTCGGCGAACTTCTTCTGCATCGCCTTGGTCTGGTCCTCGAGCGACTGCGTGCCCTGGTTGAGGGTCTTGGTGACCTTCCAGTTCTCGCCGATCGACCCGGCCTTCTTGCCGAGGTTCTCGACCCCCTTCTCCAGGTCCATCTTGTCGGCGAAGTTGTTCATCTTCGCCGCGCGCTCGTCGAGCTTCTTCATGAACGACGAGTCGTTGATCTTGGCGACCTTGTCCTTGGTCCAGCTCGAGATCTTGGTGCCCTTGTCCTTGGCCCAGTCGACCGCCTTGGTGCCCTGCTCCTTGACGAACTGGCCGGGCTTCGACTCGGCGATCGCGGTCGCGGTCTTCTTCACGAACTGCGCCGGCTTGGTGTTGGCGGCCCAGGTGCCGGCCTTCTTGGCCTTGTCGGCGACGAAGTCCTTGGCCTTGCTCATCGCCCCCTTCTCGGCCTGCCACACGCCGTCGACCAGCCGGCCCTTGACGCCGCCGAAGCCGAGCTTGCGGAACAGCTTGTCGGCGAAGTTCTTCACGTTGCCGCTGATCTTCGCGGCGATCTTGCCGAGCATCGCCTTGGCCCGCTTCATCAGGCCGTTCAGGATGCCCTTGCTCTTGCCGAACAGGCCCTTCATGAACTTGGGCCCGAACTGCATCGCCAGGCTGATCAGGCCCGAGGCCGCGTCGTTGGCCTCGCTCATCATCTGATCGGCGGTCGCGGCCTTCTCCTCGGGCGACGCGCCGGCGGCGATCAGCTGCGCCAGCCGCACGCCGTTGAGGCCGGTCAGCACGCCCGACAGCGCGAACGAGATCACGTCGCAGATCAGCCCGACGATGTTGAGGATGCGGGCCACCGCCGACACCGCGGCGCCGATCGGCGGGAAGATCATCCCGAGCAGACCGACGACGGTGAGGATCAGGCCGATCTTGCCGCAGATGCTCCCGACGACGCCGGCGATGCTCTTGATCGCCGACAGCACCTTCATCAGCGAGCCGAGGAAGCCCTCGGCCTTCTTGTACGGGTTGTTGGTCCAGATCGCGGCGATGTTCTTGCCCTCGCCGATCCAGTTGCCGGCGCGGGCCAGCGCGCCGTTGAGGCCGTCGCCCGCCGAGCCGATGTACGTGTCGATCTGGCCCTGGAAGCCCTGGGCGACGTCGCCCATCTGCTTGATCTTGGCGATCGTGTCCTTGGTGCCAGGCGACTTGGGCTCGTAGGCGTCGAGCGCCTTGGAGATGTCGCCGTCGCCGCCGGCCAGGGTCGCGATCATGTCGCCGCCCGCGGCGCCGCCCGCGGGGCCCCCGGCGCCACCCTTGGTCGCGGGCTTGCCGCCGGCCTTGCCCGGGGTCTTGCCCTTGCCCTCGCCGCCGCCCTTCTTCGCGGGCGCGGCGTCGCCGCCCTTGGGCGCGGTGGCCGCCGGCACCGCCGGCTTGGTCGCGGTGCCCGGCTTGGGCGGCGTCCCGGCGTCGGGAGGCGCGTCCTTCTCGTTCTTCGCCACCTCGTCCTTCATCTCGTCGACCTTGTCCTGGGCCTGCTCCTTCTCGGAGTCAGCCTTGGACCCGGCCTCGCCGAGCAGCCCCTGCAACCACCCCATCGGCGAGTTGGCGATCTGCCCTTCGACGCGATGGACGATCGCCTCGTCGGCCGCGGCCCCCTCCTGTGTCTTCGCAGCGAACTTGTCGATCGATGCCTGCGGGTTCGCAGCGGCTCCGGCGGGGGCGGGTTCGGCCATGGTGGTCTCCTTCAGGCGCTCGTGCTGGTGAGCTCGTCGGCCAGGCGCCGGGCGCGGCTCACGTCGTCGATCATCTTGGCGAAGCGGTCGCGACCCATGCGGTCGCGCAGCGGCTCGAGGAGCCGCTCGAACATCGGCTTGACCTGGTCGCCCTGCACCGCGCGCAGCGCGTGGTAGCTCTCGGCGATCGTGCGGTAGGCCGACGGGAAGTCCCCGTGGTTCTGGTAGATCTGCGACATCAGGCCGACCGCGGCGACGTAGCGGCCCAGGTTGCCGCCGTCGGCGCCGATGCGCGCCACCTCGATGCAGCGATCGAGCGCGCCGGCGGTCTTGCCGCGCTGGCTCATCAGGCCAGCCTGGCCGATCAACGCCGCGACGTGGAGATCGGTGAGGCCGTGCTCGAGGGCGCGATCGCGGGCGATCTGGATCACCCGATCGGCCTCTTCGGTGCCGGCCTGATCGCCGCGGGCGGCGAGCGCGGCGGCGCGCGCGATGCGGGCCTCGATCTCGTCGGCGTGGCTGCCGTGATCGTGGGCGGCCTTGACCACCTCGCGCAGGTGGTTGGCGGCGCCGGCGGCGTCGCCGCGGGCCAGCGCGTCGGTGGCCAGCAGCTGCCGCGCCGTGAACACCGTGTCGACCCAGCGCGGATCGTGGCGCAGCTGATCGACTAGGTCGCGCAGGTTGTCGAACGGCGCCGGATCACCCGGCTCGTCGTGGACCGCGTCCTCGGCGAGGCCGAGGGTGAGCTCCGCCAGCGCGAGCTGCCACGCCCACTGCCGCGGGTCGGCGATGCGGGCGACGTGCTGGGCGGCCGCGCGCAGCGTGTCGGCGGCGGTGGCGCGCTCGGCGCGGCGGATGCCGACGCGGCACGAGCGCGCGGCGATCGCGAACATCAGCGGGCCCTCGCGGCCGATGCGCTCGCCGGCCGACGACAGCACCGCGTCGGTGGCGCTCCAGTCGAGCTCGGCGAGCTTGATCGCCGCGAGCCGGAACAGCAGGCGCGCCTCGAGCGCAGGATCGGCGGCGGCCTCGACGAGCGGGCCGGCGGCGTGGATCAGCGCGCGGACGGGCTCGAGGTGGTTGCCGAAGATCGGCGTCTCCTCGGCGAGGCGCACGGCGAGCTCGGCGCGCGTCGACGGTTCACCGTCGGCGAGGCCCGCGCGCAGCTGGTCGAGATGCGCAGTCATCGAAGCGCATCGTAGTACGGGGCGATTGCGCGGATCCTTCCTGGCTTTCTATAATGTTTCCGATGACTGCCACGGGCGCGGAGCTGGTGGCCATCGCACGCCTGCGGTCCGAGATCGCGACCCTGGCGCGCGGTGGCGAGTACGCGCTGGCGGGGAGTCGGCTGCTCGACCTGGCGCGCCTGGACCTGAGGGTCGGGCTGCGCGCCGACGCGCTCCTTCGGACGAGGCAAGCCGCTGAACTCGCTAGAGAATCAGGCGACCTAGCGGAGGAGCTGCAGGCCGAGCTGCTGCTGGCCCTCGCCACCATCCAGGCGGGAGTGGCCAGCGACGGTGAGGCCGCCGCTGACGCCGTCCTGCTCCGGACGTCGGAGCTCGCGGACGACATTCGCCGACCATTGGTTACATCGGCGTACCTTGTGCGCGGCATGGCCAGCCGGCGCGTGGGGCGGCTGCCAGCGGCCCGGGTGGCTCTCGATCAGTGCCGGCAGCGGGCGGTGGCGCTGGGGCGGGTCGACCTGAACGCGCTTGCGCTGGCCGAGCTGGGGCTGGTCGAGGCGGGCGCCGGCGACCACGCCGCGGCGGCGGTGTGCTTCGCGTTCGCGCGCGACGCGTTCCGGCTGGGCGACCGGCTCGACATCGCGCGCACGGTCGACCTGCTCGCGCTCGAGGCGTTCGTCGCCGCCGGTCGGCTCGACGAGGCGATCGCGCTGGCCACCGACACGCTGCGCGACGCCGACCAGCGCGACGACGCCGAGCTGGCCGCGCGCGCCGCCGGCGTGCTGGCCGACGCCCACGTCGCCGCCGGCGCCACGGCGGCCGCGGTGGCCGCCGCTGCCGACGCCACCGCCCGGGCCGCGCGCCTGCCGGCCCCGGCCAGCCAGGTGGTGGGCGCGCGCGCGCGGCTGCGCCAGGCCGCGCTGTTCGGCGAGCCCGAGGCCCGGCAGTTCCACCTCGAGGCCGCCGTCGATCTCGCGGCCGCCAGCGGCGACGCGGCGATCGTCGCCCACCTGCTCGACGCGATCGTCGCCGGCGCGGTGGTCGGTACCTGGCCGCCGACGGCGTGGAAGCTGGTCGGCGAGCTGGCGCGCGCCTGTCGGGCCGCCGGCTTGATCCGCCTCGCCGACATGGCCGACGCCGCGCTCGTCGAGCTACGATGACCCCCGCGTGATCCGCTCCGTCGACGCCACCGACCGCGGCCCCGGCTACGACTCGTCGAGCGAGCACCTCGCCGACTGGGCCGCGCTGACCGCGCTGTACATCGAGCGGCTGACCGCCGTGCGTCGCGCGACGCCGCAGCGCGTGCAGGTGACCGCCGCCGATCGGCGCGCGCCCTGCGCAACCACCCTGACCTGGCGGCGTACGATCAGCAGCTGGCGCGCGCGCGCGCCGACATCGCCGCGCGCACCGCCTACGCGCGTCGGCTCGGCGTCGAGCTGCCGCTGGAGCTGGTGCGCGAGCGGTTCGGGCTGTCGCCGCTCGATCTCGAGCTGCTGGCGATCCTGGTGACGATCGAGCGCGGCGCGGCGCTCAACCCGTACCTGTCGGCCGGCGACAAGAGCGAGGCCGCGCAGAGCGACGTCGCGTTCCTCGTCGCGCTCACCGCCGACGGCGTCGAGCACACCCCCGAGGAGGTGCGCTTGCGCTTCACCGGCGACGCGCCGCTGGTCGACGGCGGGCTGATCGAGCTGGCGTCGGGGCCGGGCTGGGTGCCCGAGGCGCCGCTCGCGTACAAGCGGCTGCGGGTCGCCGAGCGCGTGCTCGACTTCATCGAGGGGCTGCGCGCGCCGGGCGACGCCGTGCTCGGGACCGTCGCGCGGTTCACCGCGACGCCGCTGGCCGCCGCCGAGCTGATCGTTCCCGATCGCACCGTCATCGACGAGGTGGCCCGCGCGCTGGTCCGCACCGATCACGTGCTCGAGGTGATCGGCGCGCCCGGCGTCGGCCGCAAGGCGGTGGTCGGCGCCGCGGCCCGCGCGCTCGGCAGCCCGATGATCGTCGTCGACCTGCGCGAGCTCCCGGTCGACGCGCGCGTGCTCGCCGACACCCTGCGCCCGCTGGTGCGCGAGACCCGGCTGCAGCAGGGCGTGCTGGTGCTCGAGGGCGCCGACCACTACGGCGACGCCGAGGGCCAGGCGTTCATCTTCCCCCACCTGATCGCGCAGGTGCGCGCGGCGACGGTGCCGCTGGCGGTGGTGTGCGAGCGCTCGGTCGAGTGGCTGGGGCGCTGCGGCCGGGTGATCTTGCGCTTCGTCGTCCCGTTCCCCAACGCCGAGACCCAGCGCAAGCTGTGGATCCGCCACCTGCCGGCGACGCTGCGGCTGGCGCCGGGCACCGACCTCGAGACGATCGTCAAGCGCTACTCGGCGTCGTGCGCGGCGATCGGCGAGGCCGCGGTCGAGCTGGGCCGGCTCGACTACGTCCACCAGCGCGGCGGCGTCGTGACCGAGGAGCACGTCGTCGGCGTGATCCGCAGCCGCCTGGCCCACCGGCTGGGCGCGCTGGCCACCGTCGTGCGCACGACGCTCGAGTGGCCCGACGTGATCTTGCCCGACGAGATCCTCGGCCCGGTGTTCGAGTTCCTCAACTACGCCGCCCACCGCATGCAGGTGTTCAAGCAGTGGGGCTTCGATCGCAAGCTGCCCTACGGCCGCGGCCTGTCGGCGCTGTTCGCCGGGCCGCCCGGCACCGGCAAGACGATGATCTGCTCGCTCCTCGCCAAGGAGCTGGGGCTCGAGCTGTACCGGATCGATCTGTCGCAGGTGGTCAACAAGTACATCGGCGAGACCGAGAAGAACCTCGGCCGGGTGTTCGACGAGGCCGCGCGCGGCCAGGTGATGCTGTTGTTCGACGAGGCCGACTCGCTGTTCGCCAAGCGCACCGAGGTGCGATCCAGCAACGATCGCTACGCCAACCTCGAGGTCAACTACCTGTTGC
The DNA here is from genome assembly GCA_016707895.1 of Myxococcales bacterium. Lineage (GTDB taxonomy): Bacteria > Myxococcota_A > Polyangia > Haliangiales > Haliangiaceae > UBA2376. The sequence continues at coordinate 96,200 of JADJGV010000002.1, forward strand.
AGCGGCTCGAGGCCCACGAGGGCGTCGTCGTCATGACCACCAACAGCGAGAACGCGCTCGACCCGGCGATGCGCCGCCGCATCCGGTTCCGGTTGCGGTTCCCCGCGCCCGACGAGGCACAGCGCACGCGGCTGTGGCAGGGCATGGTGCCCAAGGAGGCGCAGCTCGCCGACGACGTCGAGCTGTCGGTGCTGGCCAAGCGGTTCCCGCTCGCCGGCGGCAACATCATGAACGCGCTGGTGCGCGCCGCGACCGCGGCGGCCGCCGACGGCGGACCGATCCGCCAACAACACCTGGTCCGCGCCGCCGAGTTCGAGTACGCGGAGATGGGATTCCTGGCATGACCGAGCTTGTGTCGCGCACCGCGGTCCGCCGCGCCGCGCTCCTGTGTCCCGATGGCGAGCGGCTGGCGCTCCTGCCGCTGCTCCAGGCCGAGCAGATGATCGCGCCGCTCGATCCCGAGGCCGCGGTCGAGCGGCTGATGGCCTACCTGCTCGATCCCAAGGGCCGCGCGATGCTCGCGCTCGACGACAAGCTGGCCGCGTGGGCCGCCGGCTCGCCGATGCTACGCGCGTGCGGGCCGGGCGCGATGGTGCCGCTGTTCGACGACCTGGCCGCGGTGCTGGTCGCGCCGGTGCTGGCGCGCGCCGACGACCTGCCGCCGGTGCTGGCCAAGTGGCGGTGGTCGCCGCGCGCCGACGCGCTGATCGCCGCCACCGTCGCGGCGATGGCGCCGGCCGCGGGCGCCAAGGCGCTGGCCGCGCTGCGCGCGCCCGGCCCCGACGAGGCCACCGTGCACCAGGCGCTGCTGCAGGCCGGCCGCGTGCTGGCGTGGGCGCCGCACCTGCACGACACCGCCGACGGCGAGGCCATCATCGGCGAGCTGGTGCGGCTGCTCGATCGTGGCTCGCCGCGGCCGCTCCTGGCCCAGCTGGTCACCGCGCTCGGGCCGATCGGCCGCTGCGGCACCGTCCAGGGCGAGCGGGTGCGCATCCACGCGCAGGCGCAGCTCGGCGCCGCGGTCGACCGCATCAAGGACGCCACCGCGCCGACCGGGTTCGCCGCGCAGCTGGCGGCGATCGATCAGTCGGCCGGCCGCGAGGACCTCGAGCGGATGAAGCTGCGCCCCGACTGGGAGCACGCCGAGTACGCGGCCCACGTGCTGGGCGCGGTGGCGCCGAGCGCGGTCGAGGGCTTCACCGAGTGGCACGCGATGGCGCAGCGGCTGTGGGGCGAGCTGCCGCTCCTGCCGGCGTTCCTCGACGGCCTCGTGCAGTCGGCCAACACCACGCCGGTCGCCGAGCTGGTGATCGCGATGGCTAACGGCGACGACGACGATCGCGGCCTGGCCGCGGCGCTGGCGTGCCAGCTGCCCTGCGCCGACGCGCACCCGGCGCTGCTGGCGCTGGTCGAGCACTCGCAGGCGCCGGTGCGGGTGTCCGCGCTGCGCGCGCTGGCGCTGATCGGCGACGTCGATCCGATCTTCGCGCGGCTCGACGACCCGTCGCCCGAGGTCGCCGCCGCGGCCGCGCTGGCGCTGGTCGACCTCGGCGAGCTCGAGCGCGTCCGCACCCGTCGCCCCGACGATCCCAACCTGGTGCGCCGCGCCGCGGTGTTCGCCGCCACCGGCGCCACCGACACCAAGACCCTGGGCGAGCTGACCGTCGCGCTGCTCGAGCAGCTGGCCAGCGTCGACGACTTCGAGGACCTCGACGGCTCGCCGCTGGTCGACGCGCTGGCCGCGGCGCTGTTCACGACCCCGCACGGCCTCGAGCGCGCCGCGGCGCTCCTGGCCGGCATCCCCGACGCGCTGCCGCTGCTGGGCATCGCGTTGCCGCGCGACGCCGATCAGCTGCCCGGCGTGGTCGCGCCGCCCGGCCCCCGGGCCGCGCTCGAGGAGGCGCTCGCCGACGTGCTGGGCAAGGACGACGAGGCCGGCGCGCTGGCGCTGGGCCTCCTCGCCGGCATGGCCTGCGGCGACGAGGACCTCGCGAAGCGGATCGCCGCTGCGCTCGACGCCACCGACGGCTACGCCGGCCAGCTGCTGGTCGCGCTGGCCGAGGTGCGGGCCCGCACCGCCGAGGGCGCCGCTGCGCTCGCCCCGATGCTGGCGGCCGACGCGCCGTTGCTCGGGCGCATCTACGCCGGCGCCGCTGCGGGCCGCGCGCTGCCGGTCGATCACCCCGCGTGGGCCGAGGTGCGCGGGCTGCTCGAGCTGGGCACCCACGCGCGGGCCGCGGCCTGGGCGTCGCTGCGGGACCGCGTCCGGCTGGCGTGAGGCGGGCCCCGCGGGTTGGGCTGGCGGGCCCGCCGCGATTGCGTGGCCTGGCCGCCGCACGTACTGTGCCGCCGCCATGACGGCCGACATCTTGCCCGACCTCGCCGCCCGCGGACTGATCGCCGACACCACCAACGCCGAGGAGCTGGGCGCCGCCCTGGCCGCGGGCAACGTGCCGAACTACGCCGGCCACGATCCCACCGCGGCCAGCCTGCACGTCGGCCACCTGGTGCCGATCGTGATCCAGCGGCGGCTGCAGCTGGCCGGACACACGCCGATCGCGGTCGTCGGTGGCGCCACCGGTATGATCGGCGATCCGTCGGGGCGCTCGTCCGAGCGCAACCTGCTCGACCGCGACACGCTGGCCGCCAACGTCGCCGGCATCCGCGCACAGCTCGGCCGGCTGCTCGACTTCGACGCCGGCAGCGCCGCGGCCAAGCTGGTCAACAACGCCGACTGGTTCGCCGGCGTGTCGTTCCTCGAGTTCCTGCGCGACGTCGGCAAGCACGTCACGATCAATTACATGCTGGCCAAGGACTCGGTGAAGTCGCGGCTCGAGCAGCGCGACGGCGGCCTGTCGTACACCGAGTTCAGTTACATGCTGCTGCAGGCGTGGGACTTCGTCGTGCTGGCGCGCGACCACGGCTGCCGGCTGCAGATCGGCGGCAGCGATCAGTGGGGCAACATCACCGCCGGCTGCGAGCTGTCGCGCCGCCTGAGCGGGCCGCAGCTGTGGGGCCTGACCGCGCCGCTGTTGCTCGACGCCAGCGGCCAGAAGATGGGCAAGACCTCCACCGGCGAGCGGGTGTGGCTCGATCCGGACCAGACCACCAGCTACGCGTTCTTCCAGTACTTCGTGAACGTCGAGGACGCGATCGCGCCGTCCTTGCTCAAGAAGTTCTCGTTCCGGCCGCTGTCCGAGCTCGACGAGATCATCGCCGAGCACGACCGCGATCACGCCAAGCGCCACTGCCAGCGCGAGCTCGCCCGGGACATCACGCGGTGGATCCACGGCGACGCCGGCCTGGCCACGGCCGAGCGCGCCACCGCGGTGATGTTCGGCGGCTCCCTCGCCGACGCCAAGGACGCGGACCTGGCCGCGCTCGCCGGCGTGGTCGGCGTCACCGAGATCGCCCGCGCCGAGCTCGAGGCCGGCCTGGGGCTGATCGACCTGCTGGTGCGCGCCGAGCTGTGCGCGTCGAAGGGCGAGGCGCGCCGCCTGATCACCCAGGGTGGCGTCTACGTCAACAACCAGCGCGAGAGCGCGCCCGATCGCAAGCTCGACCTGAGCTCGATGGGCACCGAGTCGTACGTCTTCCTGCGCAGCGGCAAGAAGAACTACCGCCTCTTGCACGTGTCCTGAAGGCCGCGGTGCGTCGGCGGGATCTTCCACGTGGGAGATGGGGGGGCGTGCGCGGCGGATCTTCCACGTGGGAGATGGGGCGGCATGCGCGGCGGACGTTCCACGTGGGAGATGGGGGGGCATGCGCGGCGGATCTTCCACGTGGGAGATGGCGTGCGCGGCGGATCTTCCACGTGGGAGATGGCGTGCGCGGATCTTCCACGTGGGAGATGGCGTGCGCGGCGGAGCTTCCACGTGGAAGATGCGGATACGGGCATCTGCGATGTGTGATCCCGCGTGGATGGGCGTCGCGCCCAAGGCGCGCGGCGTCGCCGGGGTTTCACCGCCATGGTCGCGTTGCCGTCGTCACTCCGGAACCCGCTGCGCGCGCGCCGTCGCACCGCGCTGGTCGTGCTCGCGGCGGCTGCGGCGCTGGCGGGCGCGCTGGCGCTGCGACCGTCGCACCCCGCGCCCCCGCAGCCGCTCGAGACCTGCGGCTGTGCGTCGCCGGCGCCGCGGCCCCCGCTCACCCCGCGGGTGTCATCGGTGCCGGCGCTCATGGTGCGCTGATCGCGGGCGCGTCGAGGCGGGAATCCCGGCCCGGCGGGGCTGGTTGACGGGGAGAGCCATGCCGACCGTGCCGTCGTCCCTCCGTCTGCCGCGCCCGGGCGTCGCCGCGCTGGTCGCGCTGGTCGGCGTCGTAGCGATCGCCGTCGAGCTGATGGTGCCGGCGCCGCGGCCCGCCGCGAAGCTCAGCTCGATCGTCGCCTGTCCGCCCCGGCTCGCCGGCGACGTCGTGCGCATCGGCTGCCGCGCGACGATCGTGGTCGTCGAGATCGATCGCACGATCGATCCCGCGTTCAGCCGACCGCCACCGACTACGTCAGCGAGCGGCGCGCAGGTCGCGCCGCGCATCCGCAACCTGTGCGCGGGCTGGGATCGGCCGCTGCGCGCCCGCTGACGAACCGATACCCTCGCGGCATGCGCCGCCTCGCCACGCTCGCCCTGATCGCCGCTTGTGGCCGGAGCGCCCACGCGCCGCCGCCCGCGCCGTCGAACACGCCCGCGCCCACGGTCGTCGAGCCCGAGCCGGTCGCGCTGCCGGCGCCGCCGCTGGGGGACGAGCAGCCGGCGCCCGAGGAACCGCCGCCGCCGCCGAGCCCGCCGTACCTCGTTGGCGCCTGGGCCAGCGCGTGCATGCCGGGCGCGACCAAGGGCACGTCGACGCAGCTCACCGCCACGATCACCGACACCGCGTGGGTCCTCGCGGTCGACGCGTTCCGCGACCCCGCCTGTCGCAAGCACGCCGCGCAGCTGCGCACCGAGGGTGGCTACGAGCTGGTCGCACCGTCGAGCGTCGTGGCCGGCGCGTGGGACGCGCGCGTCGACTTCGCGCAGCGCACGCTGACCGTCGACGACGCCGCGACCGCCAAGGCCATGGCGAAGACCTGCAGGCTGGGCGCGCGCCCGCGCCCGAAGCGGCCGGTCGACGTGCTGGCGCGTGGCTGTCCCGGCCTGCGCGTCCACCCCGTCGCGACCTGCGCCGCCGATCACGACGTCGTGGCGCTGGTGGGCGGCGCGCTGCAGCTCGGCGTGCGACCGCCTGACAACGATCTGTGCATGGCCGCGCGGCGCCCGACCGCGCTGGCCCCGACGGCGGCGCTCGCGCTCGCGCTCGCGCTGCCGCCCCAGGGCGCGCCGCAGTGCGACGCGTACTACCGCCGCACCGTCGACTTCGCCGCGTGTCCCGCGCTTCCCCTCGACACCAAGCGCGCGATGGCCGAGGCCCGCGCGGCGATGATGGCCGCCGCCGCGGGCATGACCCCGGCGCAGCGCGTCCAGATGGAGCCGGCCTGCCAGAGCGCGACCGACGCGCTCACCTCGGCGCTCGCCAGCATCGGCTGCTGACGCGCGCTACCAGCCGCAGTCCTGGCCCTTGTTCTGCTCCTGCAGCCAGGTCTCGAGCGGCGCGAAGTAGTCGATGATCGCCGTCGCGTCGATGTCGCGCTGGCCGGTCAGCGCCTCGAGCGCGTCGGGCCACGGCTTGCTCGCGCCGAGCGCCAGCATCGCGGCGAACTTGGTGCCGGCGCCGGGGTTGCCGTAGATCGAGCACTCGTGCAGCGGCCCGGTCCAGCCCGCGGCCTTGCACAGCGCGCGGTGGAACTGGAACTGGAGGATCGTCGACAGGAAGTAGCGCAGGTACGGCGTGTTCGACGGCACGTGGTACTTCGCGCCGGGGTCGAAGTCGGTCGCGGCCCGCGCCACCGCCGGCGCGACGCCCTGGTACTGCTTGCGCAGCTCCCACCAGCGCTCGTTCCACTTGTCCGGCGTCACCTTCCCGGCGAACGCCTCCCACCGCCACTTGTCGACGACGAGGCCGAACGGCAGGAACGCGATCTTGTCGAGCGCGACGAACATCTGCTGGTTGATCACCGCCTCGGGCGACACCGCGACCTTGTCGAGCAGGCCGACCTGCTTGAGGTAGCTCGGGGTGATCGACAGCGCGATCGTGTCGCCGATCGCCTCGTGGAAGCCGTCGTTGGCGCCGGTCTGGAACAGCATCGGCAGCTTGTAGTAGTGCAGGTAGTAGTAGTCGTGGCCGAGCTCGTGGTGGAGGGTGATCAGGTCCTCCTGGTTGACCTTGGTGCACATCTTGATGCGCACGTCGCCGGCGTAGGTCGGATCCCACGCGCTGGCGTGGCACTGGACCTCCTTGCCCTCGGGCTGCACCAGCATCGACCGCTCCCAGAACGTGTCGGGCAGCTTGGGCAGGCCGAGCGAGACGAAGAACGACTCGGCCAGCTTGGTCATCTTGACCGCGTCGTACTTCTGCGCGACGAGCGCCTTGGACACGTCGGGCGAGGCCTGGCCCTTGTTGGGCTCGAGCAGGTCGTAGACGTTGCTCCAGTCCTGCGCCCACATGTTGCCCAGCACGTGCGCCGGGATCGGGCCGGTCGTCGGGACGACCTTGTCGCCGTAGAACTTCGACAGCCGGCGCCGCGCGTAGCAGTGCAGGTCCTTGTACAGCGGCGCGACCTGGCCCCACAGCTTGTCGGCCATCGCCACGACCTCGTCGGGCTTCATGTCGTACGCCGACAGCCACAGCTCGCTGACGTCCTTGAAGCCGGCCGCGCCGACGCCCTCGTTGGCGAGCGGGACGAACTTCTCGTACAGCGGCCGCACCGCGCGGCCGGTGGTGTCGTGCCAGCCCTGCCACGCGGTCAGCAGCTCGGCCGGCTTGCGGCTCTTGGCCAGCACGTCGGTCAGCTCGCCCAGCGTGCGGCAGTGCTTGGGATCGGTGCACACCTTGCTCTTGCCGTAGGTGCTGTCCATCGCGGTCGTGGTCTCGGCCAGCGCCTTGGCCTTGGCCTCGTCGGCGGGCGCGGTCTGGCCGGCGATGCGCAGCAACAGGAACTGGCGCTGCTCGTCGGGCGCGAGCTGCGCGACGACCTGCTCGAACTTCTTGGCCTCGCCGATCTTCTTGGTGAGGTACGCGGTCGCCGCCTCGGCGGTCATCGCCGCGCGGGCCTCGGTCTCGGGCGTGATGTTGGTCGAGCGCTCCCAGTCGGCGGTGTCGCGCACGGTCCACACCTGGCGCAGGCCCTTGTCGACGTCGGCGATGAACGCCTTGGCCTCGGCGGCGGTGGGGCCGCTCGGCGGGGGCGTCGGCTGGGCGGTGCCGGTGCCGGCGGTGGTGCCGGTGCCGCCGCCGCTCGGGGCGTCGGACTTCTTCGACTTGCAGGCGACCAGCGTCGGCGCCAGTGCGAGGGTGAGAGCTGCCAGGGTGCGGATGCGCATGGGCGATGGATCTACCACCGCGCCTGGGGCGATTTCACCTGCGCACGCGCGCCGTCGCAGGTGTCGCAGGCGCCGCCATCGCCCGCGGCCTCAGCGCTGGATCACCGCGGCGCGTGGGAACCGCGGGTCGTCGCGCTCGAGCGCGCGGCGCATGCCGACGAACAAGATCGGCTCGAGCACCAGCTGCGCCAGCGTCACCAAGAACGCCAGGAACGCAAACAGCACCGCGCCGCCGCCGCCATCGACGTGCGACAGGAAGTGCGCGAACGCGGCGACGCCGAACGCCACCACCGCGGCCAGCGCAGCGCCGAGCGCCGCGAACACGCTGCCGAGCAGGCCGCGCCGATACCCGGCGAGCTGCAGCGCGACCACCAGCGCCAGCATCACGAACGGCAGCGCGCCCACGTCGGACGCCAGCGTGTGCGGCTCGCCCCAGTCGCTGGCGTCGCAGCTCCCCCACGCGTGGCACACCCGGTGCCGCTCGGTCGCCATCAGCAGCGCCGACAGCGCGGCGAAGCCGATCACGACCCAGCGCACCACCACGTGCCAGGTGGCGCGCCCGCCGGCCAGGGCCACGCCGAGCAACGGTCGCCGCGGCTGCAGGCGTTGATCCATCGGTCCAGGGTACCAGCCCACGGTCACCATCGGCGGTGCGTGCGAGACGCTCATGGCTACCCAGACAGCGGCCCGCGCGTCGGGGTTGCGGCCATCTGCGTGTAGGCTGATGTCGACGCCGCCGATCCGCGGAGTTAGCCGCGGTGGACGGTGCCGACCGGCAGCGGCTCACGCGTCGGCCGCGCGTCGGCGCGCCGCTGCAGCCAAGCGAGCGCGACGTCGAGCAACAGTCGCCCCAGCAACAGCGCGCCTAGCAGCGAGGTCGCGAGCATGGCCTGGTACGCGGCGGCGTCGGGCGCCTGGGTGCCAGCCTGGAGCCACGCGAGCCCCAGCACGATCCACGCGATCAGCGACGCGCCGGTGGTTAACAGCGCGACGCCCAGGCGCGCGCGCCACGACACAAAGGTCAGCGCCGCGATCACCGCCAGCGCCACGAGCGCCAGCGCGCCTCCGTGGCTGAGCAAGCGCGTCGGCGGCTCCGGCTCGTCGCACTTGCACGCCCGGCGCGCCTCGCCGAACAGGAAGCCCCACGCGATCGTCGCCATCGCGATGGCGGACAGCAGGTGCACCGCGGCCCGCACCGTCCGCCGACGTCCGGTCAACCACGCGCCGGCGTCTTGCATGACGCCTCGATGCTACGCCGCCGCGGTTCGTCGCGCACGCCCGCGTCGCTGCACGGGCCGGCGCGCCGTGAGATGCTGCACACGTGACCGGACCCATCGTCATCATCGGCTGTGGCTACATCGGCGCGGCGGTCGCGCGCGCGGGCCTCGCGGCGGGGCGGCACGTGCGGGTGTGCGCGCGCTCGACCGGGCGGCTGGGCCCGCTGGGCGAGCTGGGCGCCGAGGTGAAGTACCTCGACGCGGCGCTGCCCAAGCAGCTGCCGCAGATCATGTCGGGCATGCGCGGCGGGCTGTGCCTGTACTCGGTGCCGCCGATCGGTTCGATCCCGCCCGGCGACGGGCCGCGCAAGGCGATCCAGGCCGCGGCGGGCGCGGGCATCGGGTGCTTCGTGCACCTGAGCTCGTCGGGGCTCTACGGCCACGACCCCGACGACGAGGCGTGGATCGACGACGCGACCGAGATCGACCTGCACGACACCGCGATGGCCGGGGTCCGCACCGACGAGGACGCGGTGCGGGCGTCGACCCACGCCATCCGCGCGGTCATCTTGCGGCTGGCGCCGGTCTACGGCCCGGGCCGCGGCGTGCGCGCGCGGCTGCGCAAGGGCGACTACCGCCTGCTCGACGGCGGCGACCACGCGATCTCGCGGCTGCACGTCGACGACGCGGTCCAGGTGATCTTCGCCGCCGAGGCCCGCGGCCCGCATGGCGCGACCTACCTGTGCGCCGACGACGAGCCGACCACGCAGAAGGCCTACGCCGCGTTCCTGTGCGAGCGGCTGGGCCTGCCGATGCCCAAGTCGCGCGCGCTGCTCGAGCCGGGCAAGCCGCGCGGCGCGCACCGCAACCGCCGGGTCCGCGCCGATCGCATGAAGCGCGAGCTGGAGGTGACCCTGCGCTACCCGACGTACCGCGAGGGTGAGGCGGCGATCGAGGCGGCGGAGGCCGCCGCAGCCACCGCTGGCTGATCGGTGGTGGCGATCACAGGCGCGCGCCGCCGACGCGTGCGAGGATCGTCGCCATGAGGATCTCCCACGGACTCGGGGTCGCGTTCGCCTCGGCGCTGCTGGCCTGCGGTGGCGGTGACAGCACCGGGCCGGTGTCGATGGACACCGCGCAGGACGGGTGCGCGGCCGACTGCCAGCACCGCATCGACTGCGGCAGCACCACGCCGCTCGCCGAGTGCACCGCCGAGTGCGTCGCGTCGGTCACCGGCGTGATCCGCGAGGACGTCTTCAACGACGTCGTCGACTGCAGCACCCAGCTCGCGTGCGGGGCCTCGAACGACGCTTGCGAGGCGCTGTGCACGCCGACCGCCGCGCACGAGCGCTACGAGGCCGCGTGCCGCGGCGTGTTCGCGGCGTGCCTCGACCCGACCGAGCTGAACAACCTGTGCAGCGTCACGCCCACGGGCAGCGGCGACGCGGGCTCGTTCTGCTACTTCGCGCCGTCGATCATCGACGAGTTCACCGCGTGCGTGCCCGCCGGGGCGGCGTGCCAGACGGCGATCACCTGCTTCCAGAACGTCGCCACCGCCCACAACATCGACATCTGATCAGCCGCCGGTTCAGCCGACCCAGACGATCGTCCACGCGCGCTCGCGGCCGTCGATGACCACGTCGACGGTGTCGCCCTGGCGCCGGCCGATCACGGCGCGGCCGATCGGCGACGCCGGGGTCACGACCGACAGGAAGCCGTCGCCTCCGGGGCCGGCCAGCGTCACGCCGGCGCCGGTCGGGGCCAGGAAGAACGTGCGGCCCTCGCCGCTGTCCTCGTCCTCGATCTCGACCAGCGCCCCGGTGTGGATCGGGGCGTTGGCCTTCCACACCGGCGGCCGGAAGCCGGTCAGCTCCTCGACCGCGGCCTCGGCCGCGCGCAGCCGCTTGTCCTGGGCCCGGGCCATCGCGCCGCCCTCGATCGCGGTCCGCGCGTCCTCGCGCTTCTCGGCGGGCGTGGCGCCCTCGCGGGCCTCGACGGCGGCGTCGTCGCGCAGCGCCTTGGCGGTCATCGCCGTCGCGCGCAGGTGATCGACGAGCTGTGCGACCAGGGTGGCCTTGTCCATGGCGCGATCGTCCCAAGCGCCACGCGCGGCGGGCAACTTTTCGTCGATCGTGGCGGCGCGGGCGGGGTCGGCCAGCGTCGGGGCGGCCTCAGCCGCCGTGGGCCGCCCGCCAGGCGGCGATGGCCTTGCGGTCCGGGTCGTCGTCGCCGTTGCTGGCGTAGGCCGCGGCGGCGCTGGCCGCCAGCGTCCGGGCCCGCGCCCGGTCTCGCCCGGTGTCCCACAGCGCCCGGGCCAGCTGGAACTGCGAGTCGGCCAGCTCCTGCGGATCGACCTGCCGGCCCGACCGCAGCGCCACCGCGCGGGTCAGCGGCGCCAGCGCGTCGCGCGCGCGGCCCAGATCGATCAGGCAGCCGCCGTAGCTGGTCAGCGAGTACGCGGTGTCGAGGCTGCGATCGCCGTACGCGCGGTCCTGGATCGCGATCGCGCGCTGGTAGAACGCCAGCGCCTCGCGCCGGCGGCCCAGCGCGACCAGCTCGTCGGCGATGCCGGTCAGCGGCAGCGCCAGGTTGACGTGGTCGTCGCCCAGCGCGCGCGCGAACACGTCGCGCGCGTCCTCGAAGTACGCCAGCGAGGCCGCGTGGTCGCCCAGCGCCGCGACGGTCACGCCGAGGTTGTGCAGCGCCTTGCCGAGGTCGGGGTGATCGGGCGCCAGCACCTGCCGCTGGATGGCCAGCGCGCGCTCGAGGTACGGCCGCGCCGCCGACGGCTGGCCCTGCGCGTTGAGCACGCCGCCGAGGTTGAGCAGCGAGATCGCGACCCGCGGGTGGACCGGCCCGTAGGTCGCCTCGTCGATCGCCAGCGAGCGCTCGATGTCGTCGCGCGCCTCGTCCAGGCGGCCCTCGGCCCACAGCGCAGCGCCGAGGTTGTTGCGGGTCGCGCCCACGTCGGGGTGGTCGGGGCCGAGCGCTTGCTCCTGCAGCGCCAGCGCGCGGGCGAACTCGGCGCGCGCGGCCTCGGTGTCGCCGTGGCTCCGCAGCACCTCGCCGAGGTTGACCAGCGTCGAGGCCAGGCCGACGGGGCGGGCCGTGGGCGTGGTCTCCCACAGCCGCACCGACTCGCGCAGCGCCGCGACCGCGCCGGCGTTGTCACCGGTGACGTCGAGCAGGTAGCCGCGGCGGGTCAGGAGCTGCGCCCGGCGGATCGGCGGGGCGCCGGCGCGGGCCACCACGGCCTCGGTCGCCGCCACCATCGCCAGCGCCTGCTCGGGCTTGGCCTGGCTCTGGCCCACTGTCCACAGCAGCTCGATCAGCGCGCGCGCGACCAGATCGTCGGCGTGGGCGGTCGCCGCCACCCGCGCGGCCTCGCCCAGCGTCTCGACCGCGTCGGCGCTCTTGCCGAGGTCGTCCTGCAGCGTGCCCGTCAGGAACAGCGCCTCGGCCAGGAGCGGCGGGTAGCGCAGGTCGCGCGCCTCGGCGACCACGCCCTGCGCGATCGGCAGGGCCGCCGCGTAGCGCCCCAGCGCGTGGGCCGAGGTCGCGGTCGCCAGGCGATCGCGCAGCGCGGTCAGGCGCGCCCGATCCCCGGCGCCGGGCGGCAGCGGCGTCACGTCGCGCAGCGCCGCGGCATCGGCGCAGGTGGCCAGCGGCGGCAGCTCGTCGACCGCGGCCACCGCGTGGTCGACCACCTCGCCGTCCGGATCCCGGACGAACTGGTCGGTCAGCGCGCGCACCTCGGCCAGCCGCCGCTCGAGGCACGCGGTGCGCAGGTCGAGCAGCTGGGCCGACTGCTCGCCGCGCGCGGTGGCCTGGCACGACGCCGCCCGCATCGCGAGCCAGTCGCGGGTGTACCCGTCGAGCGCCGCCGCCACGCGGGTGGCGGTGCCGGCCGCGTGCGGGCGCTGGGTCGCGGCGAACGCGCGGGTCACCTCGGCGGCGCGCGCGGCGTCCCACACGCCCCGCAGCCGCGCGTCGTCGATCGCGCAGCGCGAGCCCGGGGGCGCGGTCGGCCGCCACGCCACCAGCGCGACCACCCCGGCGGCGGCGACCACGCCGACCGCCGCGAGGCCCTGGCGGCGGGCCGCGCCCTCGAGCCGCACCAGCGCGGTGATCAGCGCGGCCATCGACGGGAAGCGATCCGCGGGCGCCGGCGCCAACCCGCGCGTCAGCAGCCGCCGCAGCTTGGCCGGGCCGTGCGCGCCGGGCGGCGGGCGCTCGGGGTGCCCGCGCTCCTTGGCCAGGCGCAGGGCGGCGCGATCGCGGGCGGTGAACGGAGCCGCGCGGTAGAGCAGCTCCCACGCCATCACGCAGAAGCTGTACTGATCGCTACGCGCGTCGACCGGGCCGCCGCGGTGGTGCTCCGGCGACATGTACTTCGGCGTGCCGACCACGGCGCCGGCCTCGGTGAGCGGCGCCAGCAGCCGCTCGCGCGAGATCGGGTCGCCGGTCGGGGCGGGCAGGCTGCCGTCACCGGCGTCGCCCACGGTGTCGCCGTCGAACGCCGACGGGTCGAGCTCGCCGTCAGGGGTGACGCCGAGGTCGCTGCCTTCGCCGGCGCCGCGGGCCAGCCCGAAGTCGAGCACCCGGACCCGGCCGTCGGCGCCGACGATCACGTTGTCGGGCTTCACGTCGCGGTGGACCACGCCGGCCGCGTGGGCCGCCGCCAGGCCCCGCGCCGCGGCGATCAGCGTCGCGAGCAGCTCGCGCCACGGCCGGGTGCGCGCCGCGCCCCACGCTCGCAAGGACGTGCCCTCGACCAGCTCCATCGCGATGAACACGTCGCGATCGTGGGCGCCGACGTCGTGCACCGCGATCACGTTGGGGTGCGCGATCTGCGCCAGCGCCTGGGCCTCGCGCAGCAACCGCTCGCGCGCGATCGCCAGCGAGTCGGCGCCGGCGCGCACCCGCACCAGCTTGAGCGCCACGTCGCGCCCCAGCTCGGGATCGTGGGCCCGATACACCACGCCCATGCCGCCCTGCGCCAGCTTGGCGTGGATCACGTAGCGGCCGATGCGGGTGCCCGGCACCAGCGTGCTCGCGCGCCGCCGCCCGCCGGCCAGCTCGCTCTGGGTCGCCGCCGTCGGATCGCCATCGTCGGCCGGCGCCCGCGGCACCGTGACGGTCGGCAGGTCCGCCTCGTCGATCACCCATCCAGGGTAACCGACCCGCCGGGCCGGCGTCAGCGCGGCGTGCGGCGCAGCGCGCGCACCAGCCACCACGCGCACAGCGCCCACCACAGGTACAGCGGCACCAGCGACGCGTGGCCGGGCAGGCCGGCCTGCTGCCCCAGGTTCCAGGCCTGCTTGGGCCCCTTGGGCGGGTTGCCGGCCATGTCGATGCTCTGCCGCGAGATCGCCAGGTCGCCCTTCCACCAGTGCTTCCACACCACCGTCGAGTACGGCCGCTTGATCTTCTCGTCGAGCTCCGGCTTCACCGCGGTCGCCGCGAACATGTGCGCGCCGCTCCACAGCACCGCCGCGCCCACCAGCGCCGCCGCCGGGATCAGCAGCGCGCGCGCCCGCCCGCGGGTCCACACCAGCACGCCGCCGCACAGGAGCACCGCGAACGGCAGCATCGGCACCACGTAGCGCGGGCCGGTCGCCCACCCGCCGTGCCACGGCTTGATCGACACGTTGAGCCACACGAACGCGATCACCGCCCACGCCGCCAGCAGCACCTCGACGAGGTAGCGCCGGCCCAGCGCGATCGCGCCCGGCACCATCAGCACCAGCCACGGCATCGCGTACAGGAGCCCGCGGTGCTGGCCCCAGAACGTGCCCTTCACCGCCGGCCATTTCGGCGCGCCGATGCCCATGAACACGCCCGTCGACGGCTCCTTCCACACCGAGTACTTGTACGGGAAGGTGCCGGGGCTGCCGAACGCGACCGTGTGGTACAGCGCCAGCGCCCCCAGCGGCACCGCGCCGCCGAGCACCGCCCACGCCAGCGGCCGCCAGCCGGCGCGCCGCCACACCACCACCAGGCCGTAGGCGGCCATCGGCATCACCACCAGCATCGCCGGGTACTCGACGGCGCCGGCCAGGCCGAAGCAGCCGCCGATCGCGATCATCCGCGCTGGCGTCGCCGTGGCGTCGGCGTGGCGCAGCTCGACCAACAGCGTGAAGCCGATGATCAACAGCGAGCCCGACAGCTGGTTGCCGTAGAGCAACGTCGAGTACGGCAGCGCCAGCGTCGCCAGGCTCCACACCAGCGCCAGCGCGTAGCCGTGCCAGCGGTCGAGCGACAGCGCGCGGGCCAGCCGCACCAGGAACACCGCGGCGATCGCCGCCGGCACGCCGATCGCGATCACGATCGACAGCCACGCCGCCCAGCCCAGCCAGGTCGTCGACGGGTGCGCCGGCGAGCCCGCCAGCCAGTAGACGATCGCGTACGGCGGCGTGCACAGCCACGACGCGCCCGGCGCCTTGTCGCAGTAGTAGTGGCCGTCCTTCTTCGAGTCGTCTCCGGTGTTCTTCTCGAAGCGATCGATCGTGAGCCGGTGATCCTCGACCATCGCCCGCACCAGATCGAACCGCGAGTTCTGGTTCCAGCCGCCGGCCTGGTAGAAGTACGCGTAGGTCCCGAGCAAGAGCGCGATCAGCGCCGCGCCCGGCCGCCGCGCCAGCGCGCGCAACCAGGCTCCGCGAGAGGCGCGCGCGTCGGTCACCGCCGCGTTGTACGACAGCCGCGCCCGGAAGTGGTATCGATGG
The DNA here is from genome assembly GCA_016707895.1 of Myxococcales bacterium. Lineage (GTDB taxonomy): Bacteria > Myxococcota_A > Polyangia > Haliangiales > Haliangiaceae > UBA2376. The sequence continues at coordinate 111,563 of JADJGV010000002.1, forward strand.
CCGTGCCCGTCGACCTGTCGGCAGCCGCGGCCCCGGTGCTCGCGACCCTGGCCGACCCGGCGTTCGCCGCCGCCGTCGCCGCCCGCGCCGACCTGCCGGTCGCGGCGGTGCAGGCCCGCCTCGCCGACATCGCCGGCGAGGCGCGGCTGGCGCTGGGGCACCTCGCCCGCCCGCGGCTGGCGCTGGCCGCCGGCCAGCGGGTGCTCGAGGTCGGCGCCGGCACCGGCGCGCTGTCGACGATCCTGGCCCGCGCTGGCCTCGCGGTCACCGCGCTCGAGCCGATCGTCGCCGGCTTCGACCTGTTCGATCACGTCCACGCCGCGCTGCGCGCCCGCCACCCGGACGCGCCGCCGCTCGATCGCCGCGAGGCCCGCGCGCTCGACCCCGCGCGCGACGGTCGCTTCGATCGCATCGTCAGCATCAACGTCCTCGAGCACTGCCGGCCGCTGGGGCCGACCCTCGACGCGCTGGCCGCGGTGCTGGCGCCCGGGGGCCGGATGCTGCACGCCTGCCCCAACTACCGCGTGCCCTACGAGCCGCACCTCGGCGCGTGGCTGGTGCCGGGGCGCCCGGCGTGGACCGCGCGGCTGCGCCCGCGGCTCGCCGCCGACGCCATCTGGCGCACGCTCAACTTCATCACCGCCGGCGATCTGCGCCGGTCCGCGCGCCGCCACGGCCTCGAGCTCACCCTCGAGCCGGGCGTGCTCGGCGAGGCGATCGCCCGCATCGGCGAGGACCCCGCGTTCGCGCGGCGCCAGGGCGGCGTGGCCCGGGTGGCCCAGCTCGTCGAGCGCACCGGCCTGGCCGCGGCGCTGCCGGCGGCGTGGGTCACGCCGATGGTCGCGATCGTCGTCCGCCCGGCCTGATCAAATCGGCGGCGTGCGCTACCCTGGGCCCATGGCTCTCGACCTCGAAGCGTTCCGCGCCGCGATCTTCAAGCGCGGCTTCCGCCAGTCGGACCCGCTGCGCCACCCGTGCCCGAAGTGCAACGCGCTCCAGAGCGTCGAGAAGTGGGTGCTGTTCGGCAAGACCGGCGGCCGCGACATCGACATCTGCATGGCCTGCGGCAAGTGCTCGTCGTGGCGCAAGCGCCCGCCCGAGGAGTCGCGCGAGGAGGACCTCGCGTTCGATCCCGAAGCGTTCATGAAGTGATTGTCGCGCCGCGCTGACGCTCAGCTCCGGTAGTTGTCGACCATCCGGTAGCGGCGGGCCACGGCGACGAACATCGCGGCGGCGGCGAACGCGAACAGCGCGAAGAAGAACATCAGGAACGCGGTGATCGACATCCCGGTCGACGCCACGTGGCCCATCACGGCGTCGGTGCGCAGCGTCTTGTCGACCAGCAGCACCCACAGGTTGCCGACGGTGACGGCCAGGCTCCAGAAGCTCATGATTACGCCCTTCATCGTCTTGGGCGCCTGGCTGTAGGCGAACTCGAGGCCGGTCGCCGACACCAGCACCTCGCCGGCGGTGAGCAGGATGTACGGCAGCAGCTGCCAGACGATCGGCATGTCGGTGCCGAGCCGCCAGGTCGCGCTCGGGCCCGGCGTCGCCGGCCGCCACACGCTGGCCAGGAACGTGCTGTTGTCGAGCACCACCTGCAACAGCGCGGCGACCACCCACGACGCGCCGGCCAGCGCGATGCCCGCCGACATCTTGCGCAGCGGCGCGAAGTCGTAGCCCAGCCGGCGCAGCCACGGGAACACGACGACGTTGTTGAGCGGGATCAGCAGGATCACCAGCGCCGGGTTGAGCGCCTGCATCATCGCCGGCTCGAACCAGCCCGGCTTGGACATCGCGCCGGCCTGGAACACCCAGGTCGACGCCTTCTGATCGAACAGCGACCAGAACGGCGTCACGAGGGCGAAGATCACCAGGATCCGCAGCACGCTGCGCACGCCGTCGACCGCCTCGTCGGGGTGGTGGCCGCGTGCGCGCTCGAGCTGCATCCACGCGCCGCCGCCCACGCCGACCAGCACCAGCACCAGCGCCAGGCACATCGCGATCACCAGGTCCTTGCCGCCGAAGCTGGTGCTGAGCGGCCAGCCGACCAGCGCCACCACCGCGGCGACCAGCCCGACGATCGCCAGCACCGTGCCGCCGATCCCGACCTGCGCGCGCCCGCCCACCACCTGCGCCGCCGGCAACCCGCCGCGCGGGCCGCGCAGCGCGGTCGCGATCACCCGCGAGAACGCGTGCGGATCCGGCGGCGCCGGCGGCACCCGCACGTAGCGCTTGCGCCCCAGCCAGAACGCGATCACCGCCAGGCCCATCAAGATGCCGGGGATGCCGAACGCCACCGACGCCGGGGTCAGGCCCCACCACCGCGCCGGCCCGTCGCCGCGCAGGAGCCGCGGCATCAGCAGCGACGCGAAGAACGAGCCGAAGTTGATGATCCAGTAGAACGCGTCGAACGCCACCTTGCCGAGGTGCTTGTTGGTCTGGTCGAACTGGTCGCCCATGAACGTCGACACCAGCGGCTTGATGCCGCCCGAGCCGATCGCGATCAGCAACAACCCGCCGTAGAACCCGTAGGGCTCGTCCTCGAAGATCGCCAGGCAGGCGTGGCCGACGACGTACAGCATCGACACCCACAGGATCGTCGAGTACTTGCCGAAGAACCGATCGGCCAGCCACCCGCCGAGCAGCGGGAAGAAGTACACGCCGATCACGAAGACGTGGAAGATGTCCTTGGCCTCGGCGTTGGCCTGGTCCTTCCCGAGGTGCGCGAAGAACGCGGCCGCGAGGAACGTCGTCAGGATGTTGCGCATCCCGTAGAACGAGAAGCGCTCACACCCCTCGTTGGCGATGATGAACGGGATCTGGCGCGGCATGCGCCCCGAGCTCGACATCCGGGCACTCTACGTCAGGGCCGCGTCGACGCGAGGGGCTGATCAGCCCTGATCAGCGTTGATCAGCTGATCAGCGCCGCCGCGCCGTGTCACGCGCTTACCGCTTCGTACATGGAGTGACACACCCGGATCGGCGCTGCGGTCCGTCGCGCACCGCGTGTTAGCGTGCGCGCGCCCGAGGAGGAACCGATGCGCCCGTTGATGCCCGCGTGCCTGCTGCTATCCCTCGTCGCCTGTGGCCCCTCGGTCACCGGCGGCGGCGACGACGACGACACCCTGATCGACGCCCGCGTCGACAGCCCGACCGGTGGCGCCTGCACACCCGGCGTCAACGTGTGCGTCGGCACCGAGGTCCACGCCTGCCTGCCCGACGGCACGGTCGGCCCGAGCCCGCTGCAGAACTGCGCGCCGATGACCTGCGTCGCCGGCCAGTGCATGACCGGCGGCGGCGCCACCACCTGCGCCGACGCCGAGGCCAGCCGCAGCTACCTCGGCTGCGAGTACTGGCCGGTCGATCTCGACAACGCCGTCGAGGTCAACGGCACCGAGTTCTTCCCCGGGCTCGGCTGCCCCGACCCCGCCGGCGGCGCGGGCTTCGTCCCCGCGGTCTCGATGCCGGTGTGCGCCCAAGGCGGCGTGCTGGCCGGGCTGTGCGACTACGGCATGAGCTGCGCTGACTCGCCCGGCAACACCTGCCAGACCATGAACATCTGCGTCCTCAACGCGCAGAAGTCGCCGTTCGCGGTCGTCGTCTCGAACCCGCAGCCGACCGCGGTGTCGGTCACGCTGACCAGCGCGACCGGCCAGACCGCGACCGACATGGTCGCGCCGGGCCAGGTCAAGGCGCTGTTCCCGCAGATGATGGGCCTGGCCGATCAGTCGCTCGACTTCTCGGGCATCGAGGCCAAGGCCTACAAGCTGGTGTCGTCCGCGCCGATCGTCGCCTACCAGTTCAACCCGCTCGACAACGTCGGCGTGTTCTCCAACGACGCGTCGCTGCTGATCCCGGCCCACGCCTACGACCTCGACTACACCGGCGTCAGCTACAAGACGCTGGTCCGGCGGCCGCTCAAGAACGACTACAACGGCTACGTCACCGTCGTCGCCTCGGGCCCCGGCACCACCACCGTGATGGTGCGGCCCACCGCCGGCGTGCGCGCCGGCCTCAACGTCCCGGCGATCGCCGCGGGCGCCACCCAGAGCTTCACGCTCAACCAGTTCCAGACCCTGACCCTCGAGGCGGTCGGCAACGGCGACCTCACCGGCACCGCGATCACCTGCAGCCAGGCGTGCGGCGCGTTCGGCGGCCACGAGGCCACCAACCTGACCAACCAGGCGCAGTCGCCGTGCTGCGCCGACCACCTCGAGGATCAGCTGTTCCCCAACAGCACCTGGGGCAAGGTCTACGTCGTCGCGCACTCCAAGACGCGCGCCAGCCCGGTGCCCGATCTGGTGCGGGTGATCGCCCAGCGCCCCAACACCACGGTCACCTTCAACCCGCCGCAGCCCGGCTGCGCCGCGGCGCTGGCGGCGGGCGCGTACTGCGACGTGTTCACGTCGGCCGACGTCGAGATCTCGGCCAACGAGCCGATCCAGGTCGCGCACTACCTGCTGTCGAACATCCAGACCGACACCGACGTCGGTGACCCGTCGATGGCGTTCGCGGTGCCGACCGAGCAGTACCGCTCGACGTACACGCTGCTGGTGCCGCAGCAGTACCAGGAGAACATCCTGTCGATCGTCACGCCGGCCGGCAGCACGGTGCGGCTCGACGGCACCGACATCAGCGGCCAGCTGGCGGCGTTCGGCGGCGGCACCTACAAGGCCGGCCGCGTCACCGTCGGCGCCGGGCCGCACACGCTCGACTGCCCCGGCACCTGCGGCGTCGAGGTCTACGGCTGGTCCGAGGCGGTGTCGTACATGTTCGCCGGCGGCCTCGACCTCGAGCAGATCGTGATCGGCCGCACCGCGGTCACCGCGCCGGTGCGCGAAGCCGTCACCCCCTGATCGGCGCGAATCCGCCCCACCGCGGGGGCGGCCTCGGCTAAGGTCTGCGGCGATGCGCCGCTCCGTGTTGTTCGCCGCCTGTCTCGCCGCCGCGTGTGGCGGGACGCCCGCCGCCGATGACATCGACGTCCCCGACGCCAAGGTCGGCGGGCAGGTCGACGCCGCGATCGACGCACCGCCGCCCAAGGTGGTGCGGTTCGCGGCGATCGGCGACACCGGCAAGGGCAACACCGACCAGCGCGCGGTGGCGGTGGCGATGCGCGACGTGTGCGCGGCCCGCGGCTGCGACTTCGTGCTGATGCTGGGCGACAACATCTACGACTCGGGCGTCGACTCGACCAGCTCGCCCGAGTGGCAGACCAAGTTCGAGCAGCCGTACGCCGACATCGACCTGCCGTTCTACGCGGTGCTCGGCAACCACGACTACGGCGGCAACATCGTCGGGCTCGACGTCGGCGGCCTCGGCAACGAGTGGAACCTCGGCCAGGTCGAGGTCGACTACACGCAGGTGTCGACCAAGTGGAAGATGCCGGCGACGCACTACACGCTCAAGCGCGGCCACGTCGGCTTCCTGATGCTCGACACCAACGCGATCATGTGGGGCAACACCACCTACGGCGACCAGGCCGCGTGGCTGCCGACCGCGATGCAGGAGCTGGCCGGCAGCGAGTGGATCTTCGTCGCCGGCCACCACCCGTACCGCTCCAACGGCGAGCACGGCAACGCCGGCAACTACGACGCGCCCGAGCTGCTCGGCATCCCGATCCCCAACCCCATCCCGCAGCTCAACGGCTCCGAGGTCAAGGCGTTCTTCGACGACCACCTCGCCGGCGTCGGCCAGGTGTACTTCGCCGGCCACGACCACAGCCGGCAGTGGCTCGACGAGGCCGACACGCTGGGTGGCACCGAGCTGATCGTCAACGGCGCCGGCGCCACCGTCACGTCGCTGCGCGATCGCGGCAACCAGTTCTTCTGGCAGGACGCGACGATCCCGGGCTTCCTGTACGTCACCGTCGTCGACGATCGCTTCACCGGCGAGTTCTTCGACAAGGCCGGCGTGTCGCAGTACACGCGGTCGTTCACCCACCCGTAGCGGGCCGTCAGGCCAGCGCGACGCCGACCAGCGCGGCGGCGATGGTGGCGACCGCGGCCAGCGCGAACACCGCGACCACGCGGCGGCCGAACGCCTTGCCGCCGCCGAAGTACGCCATCGCGCCCTTGGCGATGGTGTTGGACACCGCGGCGATCGTGATCGCAAGCGCGGCCCACGCCGGCGCGATCGCTCCGGTCTTGCCGCTGTCGGCGGCGGCCAGCGTGATCGCGTCGACGTCGGTCACGCCCGACACCGCGGCGGCGACGTACAGGCCGTTCTCGCCGAACCACCGCATCGCGAAGTGGGCGGCCAAGAGGACCGCGCACAGGATCGCGCCCCAGCCCAGCGCGCCCCACAGCTCGAACGGGTTCTTGAGCATGATCGTCGTCGGCGTCGTCGGCGCGTGCCGGCGGACCTGGCGCCAGGTGACGAACGCGGCGACCAGCAGCACCAGCGCCATCGCCGCCAGCGCGATCGCCACCTGCGCGCCGACCGCCGGCGAGATCGCCCAGGCGATCACCGCGACCCGGATCGGCATCACCGTGTTGGCCAGGAACGTCGCCAGCTGGCCGGGGCCGACCAGCTCGGGCGTGGCGCGGGCGGCGCGGGCCATCGACACCGTCACCGCGGTCGACGAGGTCAGGCCGCCGACCAGGCCGGCCAGGCCGCTGCCGCGGGCCGCGCCCAGCCAGCGCGTCAGCACGTAGCCGACGTACTGCACGCCGGCGATCAGCACGATGAACGTGCCGACCTTGCGCGGCGGCAGCGCGCCCCACGGATCCTGCGGCGCGGTCGGCACCAGCGGCAGCACGATCGCCACCAGCAACAGGAGCTGGAGGGTCGCGGTGATCTCGACCCGCCGCACCTTGCCGATGAAGGCGTGCATCCACGGCTTGGCCACCAGCAGCATCGCGGTGCCCAGGCACAGCGCCACCGCCAGGCCGCGATCGTGGTGGACCACGGCGCCCAGCAGCACGACGACGATCGCCGCGACCTCGGTCGTGATGCCGCTGTGGTCGCGGTTGGCGATGATCTGCGCGCCCAGGATCGCCGCGACGCACACCAGCCCGATCGGCAAGACCCACGGCATGCCCTCGCTGAGGAACGCCAGGAGCCAGCCCACCAGCGACAAGAGCGCCAGCGTGCGCACGCCGGCGGCGATCTGACCCGGCGGGCGCGTGGCCTTCTCGGCCGGGATGTCGCCGGCGTCGAGCCCGTCGGCCACCTCGCTGTGCTCGCGCTCGAGCCCGACCACCATGCCGATGCCGATCGCGTACAACGCCTCGATCAGATCGCCGCTCTGCATCCGCGGCCATCGTACCGCGGTCACGCCTCCAGGCGGTCGTCGTGGTCGTCGCCGATCGATCCATCGCCGTGGTGCTCGAGCTCGGGCGGGGCGGGGATGGTGACGAGGACCTGTGCGTCCGGCGGGAACACCATGCGTGGGCGGTTGGAGCGGAGGATGACGGTGCCCCTCTGGAGCGACACGATCGTGACGTCGACGTCCTGCATCGGCTGGCCGTTGGCGTAGGTGACCTGGAAGGTGGCTTCGGGCGTGATGCCGTCGTCGCGCCCCAGCCCGGCGGCGAACTCGTGCCCGTCCACGTAGCTGTTGGTCTGGAGCTCCGCGAGCAGCTTGATCGGCTGGCCCTTGGCGCCGTGGCCAGCAGCGCCCTGCGGCTTGGCCCGCTTGCCGTCGCCCTTCTTGGGCCCGGTGTCGAGGTAGTCGAACGGGTCGAGGCCGGTCACCGCCTTGACGGTCTTGCGGCCGGCCACGCCGTCGACCTTCAGCCCGTGGGCCGCCTGCTTGTCGGCGACGTCGTGGGCGAACTCCTGGCTCTCGACCGGCGCGCTCGAGAACGCGTCGCGCTTGAACCCCAGCTTGGCCTGCTGCACCGGGTTCTTCTGCGCCGCGCGCTGGGCCAGCCGGTCGGTCAGCGCCCGCTTGCCAGCCGCCTTGCCGCCGCTCGCCGCCGCCGGGTCGGACCCCGCCGGGGCGGCCCCGCGCTCCTGGTCATACGCCATGACCCACCTCCACCTGCGAGAACACCAATCCTTGTGCGGGGATACCTGCCTTGCGTCGCATCGAAGCCTCCAGCGCGCGCGACCTCCATGGCCGCGATTGCCGGGGCTATCGACCGCCCCGCCCGCCGGTTGCCGGAAATCGCCGCCGACGATCCCCATCCGATCGTCAGGCCACTCCGGAGCCGACGATCCCCATCCGATCGTCAGCCCAATCCGGAGCGGAGCCGACGATCCCCATCCGATCGTCAGCCCAATCCGGACCCGACGATCCCCATCCGATCGTCAGGACCTAGTACCGCGTGCCCTGGTAGACGCCGTTCTGGTCGTAGACCTTGGTGGCGCGGCCGTAGGGGTAGTTGTCCATGATGGACTTGACGATCTCGTGCTCGCGGCGCTGCTGGTTGGAGAGCAGGGCGCTCACCTCGCGGATGTCGGCGGGGCTGGTCAGCGGGCTCGAGATGATCGCGCCGCCACACATCACGAACATCGCGCCGGCCCAGTGGTGCTCGCGATACAGGAAGCCACACGAGCGCCCGTCGGTGTCGCGGAACATCAAGTAGTCGCCGTCCTGGCTGCCGCCGGGCCGGCTCTCGCCGGGTCCGAACTCCTGGCCGACGTCGGTCGGCACGTCGACGCCGGCGAACTCGGCGCGGTCGCAGTCGGCGGTGGCTGGGATGGTGGTGGCCTTCATCAGGCACGCCAGGTGGCTGGTCGTCGCGCGCTTGCTGGCGCAGTCCGCGCGGTGCTTGGCTGGGTCGAAGCCGGCCGCGATCGCGGCGTCCTGCTGCACCACCTCGGCCAGGTGCGCGACCACCGCGGCGCAGGCGTCGTCGTCGGCGGGCGTGCCGCCGCCCACCGCCGGTTCGTCGCCCGCCTCGTCGTTGTCGGCCCCCGCCAAGCCGGCGGTCGGCGCCGTCGGCGCGGGTGCGGCCGCTGCGCCCGGTTGCGCGCCTGGGCTCGGTGCAGGCGCCCCCCTGGCCGCAGGGTCGGCGCAGCGCCCGGCCACGCAGACGCGGTCGCCCTTACAGTCGTTGTCGGTCTTGCAGCCCGTCGACGCCTTGTCGCCCTTGCCACACCCCACCAGCGTCGCCGCGCCAACCATCGCTCCCAGCAGCAGCAGCTTCATGGCTCGATGATATCCGGGCCTTCAAGAATCGCGAGAACGGTCGACGCCGCAGGCTTTGCCGGCTTGCGCCGCGGCCGCGCAGGCTTTGCAGTGTGGGGGCCGCGGTCACCGTGGATCTACGCAGCTTGCCCCGGCACGACGAGTGCAAACACTGTCGTCAACAGCAACGGGAGCACGTCATGCACATCTCCGAAGGTCAGCAAGTCGTCGTCGCCTACGACTTTTCCAACACCGCCGAGGTAGCGCTGACCGCGGCGATCACCTTGGCGTCGCGCGCGCCGCAGCACGTGCTGCACGTCGTCGTGGCGATCGACGACGATCACCGCGTCCCCGGCCTGCCGACCAACAAGGTCGACTATGCCTACACCGAGAAGGTGCACGAGCACCTGACCGGCAAGCTGCAGACGGTCTTCGAGACCAGCGCGCCGGGCGTCGAGATCCACTTCTTCGTCCACGTGCGCATCGGTAAGCCGGCCAAGGAGATCCTCGATCTCGCGCAGCAGATCGGCGCCGACCTCATCGTCATCGGCTCCCACGGCTGGCGCGGCCTCGACCGCGTGCTGTTCGGCTCGGTGTCCGAGGCGGTGGTCCGCGGCGCGGGCTGCCCGGTCATGGTGGCCCGCCCCAAGACCTACAAGAAGGCCGAGCTGGTCGACATCGTCGACACCAGCAACGAGGTGCACCACAGCTACAAGCGGCCGCACCGCTACAGCTACACCGACAACCGCGTCATCACCCGGCCCAACGACTGGCCGCTGATGTAGCGCGGGCCCGCCTCGCCTACGCCCCTCGCGCCTGACCGCGCGCGGGGCGGTCGCGCTTTCGGCGCCACCAGCCCCGCCTCAACCCCACCGCCCGCCCCGCCTACGCGCGGATGCCGTCGACGCCGACCTCCCAGGTCATGCCCTGGAGCATCAGCTTACCCAGCTCGCCCTTGCCCTGCTTGGCGATCGCGTCGGCCACCTGCTGGTGCGCCATGCTGTCGAACGTCGCCTTCTCGTGCGAGTGCAGCACGCCGACCGGCACCGGGAAGTCCGGGTGGGTCAGGCTGCTGATCAGGTGCGCGTAGGCCGAGCTGCCGCGCTCGCGGTGCACCAGCAGCGCCTCGGGCGCGACGCCGCCCTCGCCGACGTTGACGATCTCCGGCACCAGGTCGCTCGACAGCCGGATGCCCTTGGTGCCGCCGGCGAACAGCAGCGGCTGGCCCTCGACCAGCGGCAGCTGGTGGTTGGCCGCGTCGTCCTTGACCTGATCCCACACGCCGTCGTTGAAGACCGGGCAGTTCTGCAGGATCTCGATCAGCGCCGAGCCCTGGTGCTTGTAGGCGCGGTCGAGGATCGCCGCCAGGCCCTTGGCGTCGGTGTCGGTGGTGCGCGCGATGAACGTCGCGCCGGCCCCGATCGCGAACTGCAGCGGGTTGAGCGGGTGATCGATCGAGCCCGACGGCGTCGACGCCGCGCGGGTGCCCACCTTCGAGGTCGGCGAGTACTGGCCCTTGGTCAGGCCGTAGATCTGGTTGTTGAACAGGATGACCTTCAGGCCCACGTTGCGCCGCAGCGCGTGCAGCATGTGGTTGCCGCCGATCGACAGGCCGTCGCCGTCGCCGGTGATCACCCAGACGTCGAGCTCGGGCCGCGCCAGCTTGAGGCCGGTCGCGATCGCCGGCGCGCGGCCGTGGATCGTGTGGAACCCGAACGTGTTCATGTAGTACGGGAACCGGCTCGAGCAGCCGATGCCGCTCACGAACACCGTGTTCTCGCGCTTGATGCCGAGCGTCGCGAGCGTGCGCTGCACCGTGGCCAGGATGGCGTAGTCGCCACAGCCCGGGCACCACCGCACGTCCTGATCGGTCTCGAGATCCTTCTTGGTCAGCTTCACCAGCTTGGGGGCGTCCATGGTGATCTCCTAGGCGCGCGCGGTGGGGGCGGTGGGGACGTTGACCTCGGACAGGCGGGCGCCGCCGAGCAGCTGCTCGATGGCGGCGACCACCTCGCGCACCTTGAACGGCTGGCCCTGGACCTTGTTGAGGCCCTGGATGTCGAGGAGGAACTTGGCCCGGAGCAGCGCGCGCAGCTGGCCGAGGTTCAGCTCGGCGCACACCACGTGCTTGAAGTTGTGGATGATCTTCTCGAGGCCTGGCTCGAGCGGCGACAGCCAGCGCAGGTGCGCGTGGCTGACCTTCTTGCCCTGGCCGCGCAGCTCCTCGGTGGCCTGGCGCAGCGACCCGAAGGTGCCGCCCCAGCCGATCAACAGCACGTCGCCCGAGGCCTCGCCGCGCAGGTCGAGCTCGCCGCACTCCTGCGCGATGCGCTCGATCTTCGCCGCGCGGGTGTGGACCATCTTCTCGTGGTTGGCCGGGTCGTACGAGATGTTGCCGGTGAGCGAGTCCTTCTCGATGCCGCCGATGCGGTGCTCGAAGCCGGCGGTGCCGGGGATCGCCCACGCGCGCGCCAGCGTCGCCGGGTCGCGCTCGTAGACGTGGAAGCCGGTCGGGTCGGTCGGGTGGTGGACGTCGAAGCGGTCGAGCTTGGTGACGTCGGGCACCGGCCACGGCTCGCTGCCGTTGGCGATGTAGCCGTCGGACAGCAGCATCACCGGCACCATGTACCGGCTGGCCACCTTGAGCGCCTCGACCGCGGCGTAGAAGCAGTCGCCGGGCGAGCGCGCGGCGATCACCGGGATCGGCGCCTCGCCGTTGCGGCCGTACAGCGCCTGCGACAGGTCGCTCTGCTCGGTCTTGGTCGGCAGGCCGGTCGACGGGCCGCCGCGCTGCACGTTGACGATCACCACCGGCAGCTCGGTCATCACCGCCAGGCCGATGGCCTCGCCCTTGAGCGCGACGCCGGGGCCGCTCGACGCGGTCACCGACAGCGCGCCGCCGTAGGCCGCGCCGATCACCGCGCCCATCGCGGCGATCTCGTCCTCGGCCTGGAACGTCATCACGCCGTAGTTCTTGAACTTGGCGAGCGAGTGCAGGATCGACGACGCCGGCGTGATCGGGTAGCCGGCGAAGAAGATCGCCTTGCCGGCCAGCTCACCGCCGGCCACCAGCCCGAGCGCCAGCGCCTCGTTGCCGGTGATGTTGCGGTAGGTGCCCGGGGCGAAGCGCGCCGCCGGCACCTTGTAGACCGTCTGGAACACCTCGGCGGTCTCGCCGAAGTGGTAGCCGGCCTTGAACACCTTGACGTTGGCGTCGCCCAGCTCGGGGCGCTTGGTGAACTGCTGCAGGATGCGGCGGATCTCGGTCTCCGGCTCGCGGCCGTACATCCAGAACACCAGGCCGAGCGCGAAGAAGTTCTTCGAGCGGCCCTTCTCCTTGGTCGAAAGCGTCGTGCCGTCGAGCGCGGCCACCGTCAGGCCCGAGATGTCGACCGCGTGGACGCGGTACTTCGCGAGCGAGCCGTCCTCGATGGGGTTGGACGCGTAGTTGGCCTTCTTGAGGTTGGCCTCGATGAACGCGCCGGTGTTGATGATCAGCACGCCGCCGTCGACCAGATCCTTGAGGTTGGTCTTGAGCGCGGCGGGGTTCATCGCGACCAGCACGTCGGGCGCGTCGCCCGGCGTGTGGATCTCGCTCGACGAGAAGTGCAGCTGGAAGCCCGACACGCCGAACAGCGAGCCGGCCGGGGCGCGGATCTCCGCGGGGAAGTCCGGGAACGTCGAGATGTCGTTGCCGGCCTCGGCGGCCGCCTTGGTGAACTCGGTCCCGGTGAGCTGCATGCCGTCGCCCGAGTCGCCGGCGAACCGGATCACGACGCGGTCGAGGGTTTGGGTCTTGGACTCCATGATTCAACCTTCGGAAGGGGAAGGGAAAGCGACCGGACCCTACCGATGTCCTCGCAAACGCGCAATGCCAACTCCGGGACCTTGCAGGGGAAGGAGCAACCTTGTATGTGTAGCGGACTACGCACCCGTAGCTCAGCTGGATAGAGCGTTGGCCTCCGGAGCCAAAGGTCAGAGGTTCGAATCCTCTCGGGTGCGCTGATTGCCAAAGACGCTGGCGCAGATCGCCGTCGACGCGGGGCTTCTGTCCCGGGCGGACGTGATACGCGCGCAAGAGCTGGCCGAGGAGCGGTCGCTGCCGCTGGCGGTGGTGGTGGTCCGGGAGCTCGGGGTCGACGAGGTGGCGCTGGTTGCGGCATTTCGTCGCGAGCTGCGGATCTTGTCGGTCGATCCCCGGGCGGTGAAGCCCGACCTCGAGGCGCTGCGCCTGGTGCCCCGCGAGCTGTGCCGCAAGCACCGCGTGGTGCCGCTCGAGATGCGCGGCGGCCCCGACCGCGACGACAAGGAGCTGTGGCTGGCCATGGCCGACCCCACCGACATCGGCGCGATCACCGCGATCGAGCGGGCCACCGGGGCCGTCGTCGACGTCGCGCTCCTGCCGCTGTCGGCGATCGACGAGCTGATCGAGCTGGGTGACAAGCAGCTGTCGACGCAGGTGGTGCGCCGCGCCGGCAAGCCCTACGGCGGCGGCGTGGTGGTCGCGACCCAGCCCCACGCGCGGTCGCTGACCGACGACACCGTCGAGACCACGTCGACCTCGAAGCTGCGGCTGGTCGAGCTGCCGGGGTTGCCGGAGCCCGACCTCAAGCTGCACGCGCTGATCAAGGTGCTGATCGACAAGGGCGTGCTGAAGCAGGAAGACCTCGACGAGGCCCTGGCCGAGCTGATGCGCAAGGGCGAGTGATGCCGCCCGCGCCGGTGTCGCTGGGCGCCGCGGCGCGGGTGTGGGCCAAGATCGGCTGCCTGTCGTTCGGCGGACCGGCCGGGCAGATCGCGCTGATGCACGAGGAGCTGGTCGTGCGGCGGCGCTGGCTCGACGAGGGACGGTTCCTGCACGCGCTCAACTACTGCATGCTCCTGCCGGGGCCCGAGGCGCAGCAGCTGGCGACCTACATCGGCTGGCTCTTGCACCGACGCCGAGGCGGGCTGATCGCCGGCGCGCTGTTCGTGCTGCCCGGCCTGGCGCTGGTGATCGCGCTGGCCGCCGCGTACGTGACGTGGCGCGATCTCGGCTGGGTGGCGGGGTTGCTGTTCGGGCTCAAGGCCGCGGTGCTGGCGCTGGTCGCCGGCGCGCTGGTGCGCATCGGCGGGCGCGCGCTGCGGCGGCCGGTGCAGCAGGCGATCGCGGTGGCGGCGTTCGCGGCGATCGCGATCGCGGGCGTGCCGTTCCCGATCGTCGTCGCCGGCGCCGCGGCGGTCGGGTTGCTGGTGCACGGGCTGGCGCCCGACGCGCTGCCGGCGCCGCCGCCGCTGATCGCGGCCCACGACGACGACACCGTGGTCGGCGCGCTGGCGGCGGCCGGCGGCCTGGCCCACACCCGGCGGTCGTGGCGGAGCACCGGCGCGACCGCGGCGGCGTGCCTGGTGGCCTGGCTGGCGCCGGTGGCCGCGCTGCAAGCGCTGGCGCCGGGGAGCCTGTACGCGGAGCAGGCGGTGATGTTCAGCGGCGCCGCGCTCGTCAGCTTCGGCGGGGCCTACGCCGCGCTGGCCTACGTCGGCGGGCGGGCGGTCGCGCTGGGCTGGATCGCGCCCGGGCAGATGGTCGACGCGCTCGGCCTGGCCGAGACCACGCCGGGGCCGCTGGTGCTGGTGCTGCCGTTCGTCGCGTTCGTCGCGGCGGCGGCGGTCGACGGGCTGGGCGGCGGGGTCGCGGCGGCGGCGCTGGCGGCGTGGGTGACGTTCGCGCCCAGCTTCCTGTGGATCTTCGTCGGCGCGCCGTCCATCGAGGCGCTGCGCGGCCACCGCGGCGCCCACGCGGCGCTGGCGTCGATCACCGCCGCGGTGGTCGGCGTGATCGCGAACCTGTCGCTGTGGTTCGCGCTGCACACGCTGTTCGCGCGGCTCGCGCCGGTCGAGCTGGGGCCGTGGAGCGTGGCGCTGCCGGTGTGGTCGTCGGTCGACGTCGGCGCGGTGGTGCTGGCCGCCGCGGCGATGATCGCGACGCTGCGGTGGAAGGTCCACGGCGTGTGGCTGCTTGCCCCGTGTGCGGCGGCCGGCCTGGCGTGGAGGCTGCTGGCGTGAGTCGCTGGCCCGATCCGACACCGTGATGAGATCGCGACAGGCGTGTCGATGAATTCCTGTGATCGAGAACAGCGGGACACGCTTGCGGGTGCCTGAAGCGTGGGCGAACTGCGCGATCTTGCTAGCAGGGGCGGGGCGGGGCGGGGCGCGCGCACCCTGGCCCACCGCGTGCACAGCAAGCGGTGGCGGTCAGGAAACCTCGGACCTCGTGCGCTATATTGAGCCTCCCGAGGCTCCCCTCCCTGGAAGCCCCGATGCCCCTCCCCGACATGAACCCGGTCCCGGTCCCGTGCGCCAGCTGTCGTCGCGAACTCGCGCCCAGCGCGCTGTTCTGTCCGAACTGCGGGACGCCGCGGGTGCGCGACGGGGTGGTCGATGAGCTGATCGGCGCGGTGCTGGGCGAGCGGTTCCTGGTGGTCGATCGCCTCGGCGCCGGCAAGTCGGGGACGATCTACCGCGGCGAGCACGTGACCTTGCGCCGCAAGGTCGCGATCAAGGTCCTGCACCACGAGCTGTCGCGCGACGACCTCGCGATCGAGCGGTTCCGCCGCGAGGCCACCTCGGTGGCCGAGATCGACAACGAGCACATCGTGGAGATCCACGACTTCGGCCGCACCAGCGACGGGCGCCTGTACCTCGCGATGGAGCTGCTCGAGGGCGAGACGCTGGACAACGTGCTGGCGCGCGACGGCAAGCTGCCGGTCGACCGCGCCCTCGACGTGATGATCCAGGTGGCCGAGGCGCTGGTCGACGCCCACGCGGTCGGCTTCGTCCACCGCGACCTGCGCCCGCGCAACGTCTACCTCGCGGTCCGCCGCGGCAAGGCCAACTTCGTCAAGCTGCTCGACTTCGGCCTGGCCAAGCTGGTGGAGCAGGGCGGCGGCGCCGCGTCGACCAGCCTGGGCATGACGTTCGGGGACCCGCGCTACATGTCGCCCGAGCAGGCCAAGGGCGATCCCACCGATCGCCGCGCCGATCTGTACTCGCTGGGGTGCATCGCGATGGAGATGCTGACCGGCGAGCCGCCGTTCGTCGGCGGGCGCGTCTTCGATGTGCTGACTCGCCACGTCAGCGAGCTGGCGCCCCGGGTGGCGAGCCGCCGGCCCGACGTGCCGGCGTGGCTCGACACGGTGGTGGCGCGCCTCCTGGCCAAGTCGCCGGAGGATCGCTTCGTCACCGCCACCAAGCTGGCCGAGGTGCTGCGCGGCGGTGGCGCCGTGCCGATCGAGGACGCGGCGTCGTCGAGCGCCGCGCGGCGCGGGCCGACCGGGACCCCGGCGGTCGGCGTGCCGGTGCCCGCGCCGGTGGCCGCGCCGGCGGTCGCGGCCGCGGTCGCGCCTGCCGCGCCGGTCGCGCCTGCCGTCGCCCCGCCCATGGCTGCCGCCGCGGTGGTCGCGCCGGCCGAGCCGACCGCGAGCGAGCGCGTGTCGATCCCGGTCAGCGTCGCCGACGCGCCGTCGGGTCCGGTCGGCGAGCCGACCGAGCGCGTCCGCCACGGCTCGGAGGCCGACGTCGCGCCGCCGTCGCGCGACGATCTGGATCCGCGCGCGCGCCGCGCCAGCGCGCCCCCTGATCCCGAGAGCCGGCTGTCGGGCGCGTGGTTCGCCGCCGGCGACGGCGGCGATCCCGGCGCCAGCGGCGCGGCCAGCCTCGAGCGCGCGCGGTCGTTCATCGACCCGGGCGACAGCTTCGCCGACGACGAGGGCTTCGGGCGCAAGCGCTCGCTGGTCAAGCCGTTCGCGATCGCTGGCGGCGCCGCGGTGGCGTTGATCGCCGCCGTGCTGCTGTTCGGCGGCGGCAAGAAGAACAAGGGCAAGGACGCGCCGCCGCCGGTCGCGGCGATCACCGCGGTCGACGCCGCGGTGGACCTGCCGGCGATCGACGCCGGGGTCGCGCCCGACGCCGCGACCGCCGCGGTCGTCGACCCGCCGAAGACCGACCCGCCGAAGACCGACCCGCCGAAGACCGACCCGCCGAAGACCGACCCGCCGAAGACCGGCTCCGGATCCGGCAGCAGCGGCCGCACCCTCGACGATCCGTTCCCCACCGGCGGCAGCGGCGGCAGCGCAGACCCCGGCGGCGGCTCCGGCTCCGGCAGCGGCGGCGGCGCGCTCCCCGACGACGAGGCCGCCGGCATGGCCGAGTTCTACGCCAAGGCCGGCGACGCCGCGCTGCGCTCGGGCGATCCGGTCAGCGCCGCCAGCAACTACTCCAAGGCGCTGGCCTCGAACCCCAAGAACCTCGACGCGATCATCGGCCTGGGCGAGGTCGCGCTGTCGCAGGGCCAGTACAGCGCCGCGATCACCCAGCTCAAGAAGGCGTCGAAGGCCGCGCCCAAGCGCGCGCGCATCTACACGCTGCTCGGCGAGGCGTACCTCAACAGCGGCAACGCGGTCGCCGCCGAGGCCAGCTTCAAGAAGGCGCTGACCCTCGACCCCGACGACGCGCGCGCGCGCAACGGCTACAACGAGGCCGCCGGCCGGCTGCCGCCTCCCTCCGACGATCCGTGACCACCCCCGCCGCCGAGCTCGACGGGCGCCGCGCCCGCACCGTGCGCACCCGCGCCGCGATCCTCGAGGCGGTGCTCGCGCTCCTGCGCGGCGGCGACATCAACCCCACCGCCGCCGAGATCGCGCGCCAGGCCGGCGTGTCGCTGCGGTCGATCGCGCAGCACTTCCCGCGGCGCGGCGATCTGTTCGCGGCCGCGGCGGCGCTGTACCAGGAGCGCCCCGACTCGCCCGAGCCGTCCCCCACGCTGCCGCTGGCCGCGCGGCTCGACGCGTTCCTGCCCGAGCGGGCCCGCGAGCTCGAGCGGTCGCGCCCGATGCGCGCCTCGGCGGCGCAGTTCGCCGCGGAGTACCCGGTGGTGGCTGCGGCGATCGCGGGCAACGCCGCCCGCCGCCGTGCCCAGGTCGAGCGGGTGTTCGGCCCCGAGCTCGCCGGCCGGCCCGATCGGCTCGAGCTGGTCGATCTCGCCCTCGGTGGGCGGGTGTGGGACGCGCTGCGCGAGCGCGACCTGCCGCCAGCCCGGGCCCAGGCCCTGGTCCGCGCGATGGTCGGCGCCGCCCTCGGCGTGTGACCGCGGCGACGCCAAGCGCGGCGGTGGCTCGCGCCGCACGCGATTGGCGTATCATGGCCCCGATGCACCGCGCCACGAGCGTGCTCGGCTGGCCAGGGCTCGCGCTCCTCGGGGCGCTGGCCGGCGCCGCCGCGTGCGCTGACGAGGCGGTGATCGTCGTCGACGTCACCTGGAGCGCGGAGCTCGGCGCGACGTTTGGCCGCGACGATCAGCTGCGCATCTACACCGGCTACCCGACCAGCAGCGGCGACTTCGTGCGCAGCGACGAGGCGTTCTACGAGGAGTCGATCACCAAGTTCGCCGGCCGCGCGCGCTACCAGCTCACCCCCGACGGCGCGATCGACCAGGTCGGCGACCTGCAGATCGTCGCCACCGTCGCCGGCCCCGGCGGCCCGCGGGCGTTCGGCGCGGCGCCGGGGATGGTGCGGTTCGCCGCCGGCGAGGTGCGCACCGTGCCCATCGCGCTGGCCGGCCGCGGCTTCGACGTCAACGGCGCCGGCGCGCGCTGCCTGGCCTGGGACGTCGCCAGCGATGGCCGCGACGGCACCGCGATCGGCGACCCCGACAACCTCGACTGCGACAGCTTCCTCGACGGCCAGGACTGCGCGCCGTTCGTCGCCAGCGATCCCGGCGACCCCGAGATCTGCGACGGCGTCGATCAGGCGTGCGATGGCGCCACGCTGATCGCGCTGCCGTGCGTGACGCCCGGGCCGGGCGTCCTCGGCGCCCGTGCGTGCGACGAGCGCGGCGCCCAGGGCTGGCTGGGGTGTGTGGCTGACCCGCTCATGTCTTCGCTGCTGCCCGGGCCCGAGGTGATGCAACGCCTGCGCGCGCTCGACGCGCCGGGCGCGACCTGCCTGCACGCCCCCGATCCGCTGGCCTGCGCCGGCGGCGCCTCCGCCACCGACGACGGCTTCTGCCGCAGCGACGCCGCGCTCGGCCGGTGCGACGACTTCGCGTCGGTGCGCGCGGCCGTCGGGCCGATGGTCCAGCTGTGCAAGCTGCGCGTCGTCGGTGGCACGCAGCACGGCGAGTGGGAGGTCGGCTTCGTCGAGTCGACCGACCCCGCCGCGGTCAGCCGCGCCGTCGCCACCTCGTGCGACGCGCTGGTGCGGATCCGCGCCCGCGCGCCCAAGCTGGTGCCGCGCACCGTGCTGCTCGAGGTCGGGCTCGGCGACGTCACCCGCTACCGCTTCGTGCGGCTCGAGCCGGGCGACGGCGGCGCGTGCGACGGCCCCACCTGCGAAGGAGTGCTCGAGCCATGACCCGCCGCCCGTGGTTGGCGCTGGCGTTGCTCGCCGGCGCGTGCGCCAGCGAGACCGGCATCATCGTCGAGGTGTCGTGGACCAACATCGACGTCCCGCCCGACGCCGATCGGCTGCGGGTCTACGTCGGCACCGGCGTCGCCGGCGAGCCGCGCTTCGTCGTCAACGACGGCGGCGTGGTCAAGCCGTACGCCGAGGTCCACGAGCCGTTCCGCTACTTCGTCCGGCCCGACGGCGACCTCGCCGCGATCGGCGACCTCAAGTTCGCCGCGGCGATCACCCGCGGCGTCCCGCCCGACGCGATCGAGCCGATCGCGTTTGGCGCGGCCGGCGGTGAGGTGCGGTTCGTCGACGGCCAGATCGGCCTGGTGAAGATCCTGCTGCTCCCGTTCCCGTACACCCCGGCCGGGCCCGACGGCGAGTGCGCGCTGTACGACCCCGACACCATCGGCGCGGTCATCATCGGTCGCCCGGACGACGGCGACTGCGACGGCACGCTCGACGCGGTCGACTGCGCGCCGCTCGATCCCGCCGACGCCTCGATGGCCAGCGGCGTCGACAGCGACGGCGTCGACTGCGGCGACTGCCTCGACGGCCCCGCCCCGGTCATGCTCAACGGCTGGCGCGTCGACCCCGGCTCGGTGTTCCCCGGCCAGCGCGAGGACGCCTTCCGCGCCGCCAACAACATCCCGACCAGCGTCGCGTGCCTGCACATCGACTTCGACTGCAGCGGCGCGTGCGGCGACGAGGTCCCGCGCCTCGGCGAGCCGCCGCGCGACCCCGATCTCGACGCCAGCGGCTCGCAGCGCTGCGGCGCGACGTCGCTGCGCCAGGACGGGCTCAGCTGCGCGGCCCGCCCCAGCGACTGCGACGAGGAGATGGCCGGCCATACGCCGATCACCGGCGAGGCCGAGATCTGCGATGGGCGCGACGCCAACTGCGACGGTCGCCCGGCGCCGGCGATCCCGTGCGCGATCGATCGCGGCGGCGCGCTCGGCTGCAACATCGGCACCCGCGCCTGCGACGATACCAGCGGCCGGATCTCGCCCGAGCCCAGCGGCTGCGTCGACGCCGGCTTCCCGCACCTGTTCAGCGCCGAGTGCGCGCCGCTGCAGGCGACGCTGCCGTGCCTGTTCGATCCCGATCCGCTGGCGTGCGCCGGCGTCGATCGCTCGGCGTGCGACGTCGGCGTCGCCGAGGCCGGCCCGTGCGCCGAGCTCGAGAAGCTGCGCATGCCGGGCGTGCCTGGCACCGGCTGCGACTGGCGCGTGGTCGGCGGCGGCGTGCAGGGCGACTGGAACGTCGGCTTCGTCGGGACGCCGGGCGCCGCGCCGTCGCCCACCACCGATCAGTGCGGGCCGGCGCTGGTGGTGGTGCCGGCCAACCCCGATCCGCAGCCGCGCACGATCATGATCGTCGGCGACGCGCGCACGCCGCTCACGCCGATCGTCGCGCGGTTCCTGACGCTCAAGGCCGACGACGCCTGCGACGGCGCGCTCAGCTGCAACCCGCCCGTCTTCCAGCCGTAGCGCGCCTCAGGGCGCCAGCGTCCAGGCCGCGGCCATCACCGCGACGATCGCCGCGGTCGCCGCGTACGCGGTGAGCAGCGGGTGGCGATGGCGCGCGAACACCGCCACCATCGCCGACGCCAGCGCCGCGAACCCCGCCACGCAGGTGCCGAGCACGATCACCGCGACCTGGGTCAGCGCGCGCTCCAGCCCCGATCGGTGCGGCCCGCCCCACACCGCCACCGCGAACACCACGTAACCCACGCCCATCAGGCCGAGCACCCAGCGATGGACGATCCACGGCGACGGGCGGAGATCGAAGCGAGCCAGCTCTTCGTCGCGCATGCCGGTCCGCGATGCACGCGCCGCGCCGCGCCGCGGTCCGCGGGGTTGGCGCGCGGTCGGGTCAGCGCGCCGTGGCGCCGCGCACGCCGACCGCCACCCGCGCTGCGCGCCCGCGTGATCGGCCGCACCGCGAGCGCGTCACGCCGCCGCCGCGATCACCGGCAGCAGCATCACCGCGCCGGTGCCGTCGCCGTGGCCCAGCCCCGCCGACAGGATCGGCGCCAGCCCCAGCGCCGCGCGCGCCGCCGCGCCGGCCGCGCCGCCGCCCGCGTGCGCGCACGCCAGGTAGCCGGTCACCGCCGGCGCCAGCCGCGCCGCGACCAGCGCCGCCGCCAGCGTCACCGCGCCGTCGAGGACGATCGGCACGTACATCGCCGCCGCCGCCAGGATCGCGCCGGCCAGCACCGCGACGTCGCGGCCGCCGACCGCCGCCACGACGTCCATCGGCGTCGCGCCCGGCGGCACCAGCGCCAGCCCGGCCGCCACCAGCGCGCGCCCGTCGAGCGGCGCCAGCGCCGCGTCGCCGCCGGTCAGCGCGGCGATCACCGCCGCGGCCGCCAGGTCGCTGCCCGCGCCGATCGCGCCCAGCGCCAGCAGGTCGAGCCCGCCCTCGACCAGCGCGGTCGCGATCGCCACGCCGGCCTCGAGCGCGGCCACCGCCTCGAGCGGCGTCAGCGCGGCGCCGGCGGCCAGGTCGCCCGACGCGCCACGGGCCACGCGCACCACCGCCGCCGGCAGCGGCGCCGCGGTCGCGACGCCGGCGTCGATCACGACCACCGCGGTCGCGGCCGACCGCGCGGCCTTGGCCAGCGCGGCGGTGCCGTCGACGATCGCGGCCGCGGCGATCGCGGTCGGGTGCGCCGCGCCGAAGTCGACGCCGGCCGCGACGACGCCGTGGTCGTGCAGCACGCACAGCGCGGTGCGATCGATCAGCCGCGGCGTCGGCGCGTGGCGCGCGCCCGCCAGCCACGCCGCCATCGCGCCATCGCCGGCGCGCGCCGCGGCCATCGCCGCGCTGGCCGGCGCGATCGACGCGCGCAGGTGATCGACGACCGCGCTCACTCGCTCCGCCACAGCGCGCTGCCGCGCTTGCCGCGCACCAGCAGCACGAGGAAGAACGGCCCGCCCGCGAGCGCGGTCACCACGCCGACCGGCAGCTGGCCCAGCACGCGCGCGATCGTATCGCAGCCGACCACCAGCGCGGCGCCGCCGAGCAGCGACATCGGCACCAGCACGCGGTGATCGGGCCCCACCGTCGCGCGCAGCGCGTGCGGGACGATCAGCCCGACGAAGCCGATCGGCCCGGCGATCGCGATGCTGGTGCCGACCAGGAGCGACGCGGCCGCGAACGCCAGCGTCTGGGTCCGCCCGACCGCGACGCCGACCGACGCCGCCGCCTCGGGGCCCGCGGCCAGCGCGTTCAGATCGCGCCCCAGCCAGATCAGCACCGCGGCGCCCAGCACCAGCGGCGGCAGCGCGCGCGCCACCGTCGCCAGCTGCGTCCACTCGAGCCCGCCCATCATCCACCGCAGCATGCGGCTCATCTCGGCGAAGTCGGCCGTGGCCTGCACCACCAGCGCCGCCGCGCCGCAGAACATCGACACCGTCACGCCGGCCAGCACCAGCGTCGCCGGCGGCAGCGTCGCGCCCACCCGGCCCAGCTGCCACACCAGCGCCACCGCCGCGACCGCGCCGATCACCGCCGCCGCGCCGACGCCGGCGGTGCCGGCCACGCTCGCCACGCCCAGCCGGATCGCGATCACCGCGGCCAGCGACGCGCCCGACGACACGCCCAGCGTGAACGGCTCGGCCAGCGGGTTGCGCAGCACCGCCTGGAACGCGCAGCCGGCCGCGGCCAGCGCTGCGCCCACCAGCGCCGCCGCGAGCGTGCGCGGCAGCCGCACGTGCCAGAAGATCGTCGCGTCGATGCCGTCGCCCCACACCGCGCGCGGCGACATCAGCGCCACGCCGCGGCCGTGCGCGCCGGGGCCCACCAGCGGCGCCAGCAGCAGGATCACCGCCAGGCCGATCACGCCGACCGACAGGTACAGCGACCACCGCGCGCGCGTCAGCCGCGCGCCGCCGCTGACGAAGCTCACCGCGCCACCACGAAGCGCTCGCCGCCGGGCAGCGCCCCCACGTGCAGCGTCACGCCGAACGCCGCCTGCACCCGCGGATCGGCCAGCACCGCGGCCGGCGCCGCGTCGGCCACCACCGCGCCGTCCGCCATCGCGACGATGCGATCGGCGTAGCGCGCCGCGAGATCCAGATCGTGCGTCACGATCAGCACCGCCGCGCCGCGGCCGCGCTCGTCGGCCAGCGCCTGCGCCACCGCGATCGCGTGGGCCGGGTCGAGCGCCGCGGTCGGCTCGTCGAGGATGATCGCCTCGGCGCCCTGGCACAGCGCCTGGGCCAGCACGATGCGGCGCCGCTCGCCGCCCGACAGCGCGTCGAACCGCCGCTCGGCCAGCCCCGCCACGTCGCACCGCGCCAGCGCCGCGCGCGCGGCCGCCTCGTCGGCCGCGCTGTCGAGCCCCGGCCCGCGCTGCCGCGCGTAGCGGCCCATCATCACCACCTCGAGGGCGGTGAACGGGAACGCCAGCTCGTAGCGCTGCGGCAGGTAGGCCAGCCGCTGCGCCACCTCGCGCCGCGCGGTCGTCGCCGGGTCGCGACCGTCGATGCGCGCCGTGCCGGTGCGCGGCGGCACCAGCCCCGCCGCCAGCCGCGCCACCGTGGTCTTGCCCGCGCCGTTGGGCCCCACCAGCGCCACCAGCTCGCCGCGCGCCACCGTCAGCGACACGCCGCGCACCACCGCGCGGGCGTCGTAGCCGAAGGTCACGTCTGCCAGCGCGAGCACGCCCGTTGGTACCACGCCGCGCGCGAGAGGCTCAGCGCATCAGCGCGCGGCGGCGTCGCCGGGCGCGGCGTCGTCCGCGCCGGCGTCCGGCAGCGGCACGCCGGCGTCGCACCGCCCCGGATCGACGATCAGCACCACCCACTCGTCATCGCTGACGTAGCAGCACATCCCGCCGCGCCCGCCGCACCGCCCGAAGTTGGAGCACTCGCCGTAGCTCTCCGCGACCCACTCGCACGCCGCCGGCGCCGGCCCGGGATCGTCGCAGCCCACCGTCAGCATCATGATCGTCCCGCACACCCACGAGGCCAAGCGCAAGCGGGCAGCCTACCCGCGGCGCGCGCGGCGCGCTGCGATCGCCATCACGGCCCGAGCGCCGCCTCGAGCTCGGTCAGCGCCGCCGCCAGCCGCGGCGACGGCGCCAGGAAGTACGGCGCCTTCAGCACCCGCACGCGGCCCTGCGCGATCGCCGGCACGCTCGCCAGCTCGGGCCGCGCCGCCCACTCGCGCGCCGCGGTCGCCGGGTCGGCCGCGTACGACACGTCGAGGATCGTGTCGGGCGCCGCGCGCACGATCTCCTCCGCCGACAGCTTCGGGTACCGCGTCGCCGCGCCGGCCAGCACGTTGCCGGCGCCGGTCATCGCCACCAGCTCGTCGAGCCACGTGCCGGTGGCCGCCGCGATCATGCCGTCGAGCCCACCCGGCGCGCGATCGATCACGATCAGCACCGCGTGGCCGTGCCCGACCCGCCGCTTGCCGGCCGCCGCCTTCGCCGCCGCGATCTCCGCGCGCCGCGCCGCGGCCTCGGCGGGGCGGCCCAGCCGCTCGCCCAGCGTCGTCAGCGCGCCCTCGACGTCGGGCAGCGCGTGCATCGGCAGCCGCACCACCGGCACGCCGGCGCTGGTCAGCGCCGCCGCCGCGTCGTCGTGGATGTCGTCGGCCACCACCAGCGTCGGCCGCAGCGCGACGATCGCCTCGAAGTTCGGCGCGACGAACGAGCCCACCTTCGGCAGCGCCGCCACCGCCGGCGGGTAGGTCGAGTACTCGTCGACGCCCACCAGCGCGTCGGCCGCGCCCAGCGCCGCCACCAGCTCGGTCGCGCTCGGCGTCAGCGTCACGATCCGCGCCGCGCCGCCGGGCTTCGGCGCCGGCTTGTCGCACGCGGCGAGCGCCAGCGTCGCCATCACCGCGAGCGCGATCCGCATCATGGCGCCTCGCTACCACGCGGTCGCCGCTGCGACCAGCCGCCGCGCGGTGATACCATCGCGCCCCATGCGCCGTCGGCTCGCGCTCGTCCCGGCGCTCCTCGCCGCGGCCTGCAACCAGGTGTTCGGCCTCGACCCGACCACGCTGCGCGACGCCGGGCCGGCGATCGACGCCGACCCCACCTGCGCCACCGCGCCCGGCGGCGAGCCCGACGAGGATCGCGACGGCGTGCGCGACGCCTGCGATCCGTGCCCGCAGCTCGACGAGGGCGGCGACGGCGGCGGCGACCAGGACGGCGACGGCGTCGCCGACGCGTGCGATCCCCGCGCCGGCGCGCCCGATCAGCTGCGCGCGTTCTTCGGCTTCGCCGACCTCGAGCGCCCCGGCGAGCTCACCTACCGCGTCGACGCCCTCAGCCCCGGCACCGACTGGGTCGTCGCCGACGGCGACCTCCGCATCGACAACCTCGCGGTCGACAGCGACGCGCTCGCCGAGCTGCAGGTCGGCCGCAAGACCGTCACCATCGACACCATCTACCGCCTCGAGATCGCGCCATCGCCCAAGCAAGGCATCGGCGTGTGGGCGTCGATCGATCCCACCAGCCCCGATCGCGAGCGCCCCCGCGGCATGGTGCTGATCGTCAACACGCTGTCGGACGTCAACGTCGACCCCACGCTGGTGATGAGCGACTGGGTCACGCCGCTCGCGCTGACGCAGCCGATGGCCACCGGCGCGTTCGCCATCGGCGCGCGGGTGCGGCTGGTGCTGCGGTGCGAGGACGAGCCCGCCCCGCGCTGCCTCGGCGTCGCCCACGATCTGATCGCCGACCAGAAGTACGGCCTCGACACCTCGACCCAGGCGGCCGTGCCCACGCTGCGCGCCGGCGCCGTCGGCCTGCGCGCGTTCGCCGTCCCCGCCGTCTTCGAGTACCTCGCGGTCTACGTCGACCCATGACCCTGCCGCGCCACCCCGCCGTCCACCTCGAGCGCGCGCTGGCCGGCGGCAGCTCGTGGCCGATCGTCGTGCGCGACGACGCCGGCGCCCGCTGGCTGGTCAAGCTGCGCGGCAACGCCCACGGCGTCGCGCCGCTGGTCGCCGAGATCATCGTCGGCGAGCTGGCCGCCGCGCTCGGCCTCGCCGTCCCCGCGCGCGCGATCATCACGCTGGCCGGCACGCTCGCCACCGACGATCCGCACCAGGAGCTCGCCGATCTCGTCGCGCGCAGCGGCGGCGACAACCTCGGCCTGGCCTGGCTGCCCGACGCCCGCGTCGCCACCGCCACCGATCTCGCCGCGCTCGATCGCGCCACCGCCGCCCGCGTGGTCTGGCTCGACGGCCTGGTCGAGAACCTCGACCGCACCGCCGCCAACCCCAACCTGCTGGTCGCCGACGGCCAGCTGTGGCTGATCGATCACGGCGCCGCGCTCGCCTTCCACTACGCGTGGCCCGCGCTCACCGAGGCCACCCCTCGCCGCCCGCTCGCGCCCCGCGCCCCCCACGTCCTCGCCGCCCGCGCCGCGCCGCTCGCCACCGTCGACGAGCCCGCCGCCGCCGCGCTCACCCGCGCCGTCCTCGACGCCGCCGTCGCCGTCGTCCCCGACAGCCTGCTCGGCCCCGACGCCACCCGCCACCGCGCCGCCTACGCCGCCTACCTCTGGAAGCGCCTGCGCGCCCCGCGCCCCTTCGTCCCCGCCGCCGCGATCGGTTCCTGATACCCTCGCCTCGTGGGCGACGCCGTGACGTTGCTGGAGGCGATCTACCGGTTGCGCTTCGTCGTCTGGGCCGAGACCGTCACCGACCTGCACCGCCACTACCCGGACGGCCGCATGGTCGACCTCGACGACGCCACCGCCGTCCACTTCGTCGTACGCGACGACGCCACCGGCGCGCCGATCGCCGCGGCGCGCGTGACCTTCCTCGCCGACCTCGCGGCGCTCGCCGCTCCGATCCGGGGCTGGTTCGCCGAGCACCAGGGCCACCGCGATCCGCCCCTCGCGTTCCTCAGCCGCCTGGTGTGCGCGCCCCCGCATCGCGGCGCCGGCCTCGCGCGCGCGCTCGACCACGCGCGGGTGGCGATCGCCGAGGAGCGCCACGCACCCCTGGCGGCGGCCGTCGCCTCGTCGCGGCGCGCCCGGTCACTCGCGGCCCATGGCTTCGTCGTGGCGACCGACCGCGGCCCGTTCGCCTATCACCTCGGCGCCGACCGCGTCCCGCTCATTCGACCCTGCGGTCCCGTCGCCCAGGTACTCCCGGGCGCGGCGATCTGGCGCATCGATCCGCGCGCCGCCACAGTCACCCCGTGGACCGCCCCATGACCGACCCCACCGCGCGCTTCGGGGCCTGCGCCGACGCCTACGCCCGCGGCCGCCCCGGCTACCCCGCCGCGCTGCGCGACCTGCTCGTCGCTGCCGGCCTCGGCCCCGGCGCCCGCGTCGTCGAGCTCGGCGCCGGCACCGGCCTGTCGACCGAGCTGCTGCTCGCCACCGGCGCGCAGGTGTTCGCCGTCGAGCCCAACCCCGCCATGCGCGCGCACCTCGCCGCGCGCTTCGCCGCCGCGCCGCGGCTCACCGTCGTCGCCGGGAGCGCCGAGGCCACCACGCTGCCCGATCGCGCCGCCGAACACGCCGTCGTCATGCAGGCGTTCCACTGGTTCGACGTCGAGGCCACCCGCCGCGAGCTGGCCCGCGTGCTCGCGCCCGGCGCCACCGTCGTCCTGGCCTGGAACACCCGCCGCGCGACCACGCCGTTCATGCGCGACCTCGAGGCCATCTTCCGCCGCTTCGCGCCCGACTACGATCACCTCGGCCACGTCGGCGCGCAGCGCGCGGCCAAGGTCGCCGCCTTCTTCCGCCACGGCCACCGCCACGTCGCGCTCGACCACCAGCACCCCGTCGACGCCGCCGGCCTCGCCGACTACGTCGCCTCGGTCTCGTACCTGCCCGCCGCCGGCCACCCTGATCACCCGGCGCTGCTCGCCGCCACCGCCGCGCTGCTCGCCGCGCACCCCGCGCCGCGCGCGCTCGCCTACGTCACCGACGTCTACCTCGCGCCGCTGCCCGCGTGATCACCGCGCCGGATCGACGTGCCCGTTGAACAGCAGCGGGCACCCCTCCACCACCGGCATCACCGGCCACGACGGCGCCCACAAGCTCAGCTCCACGTCCTGCACGCCGTCGCGGTAGCCCACCAGCCGCCCGCCCGTCGGCGGCCCCAGCTCGTCGCAGCCCCACGCCTCGGTCCCGCCGCGCCGGCACTCCTGCACGCGCACCCCGCTGGTCGTCGTCAGCCGCAGCCAGCGGTCCGGCGCCACGAACGCGCGCACGTCGCGCGGCATCGCCGGCGTCGGCTCTGGCGCCGCGATCGTGAACCCCGCCGTCAGGTGCGTCTCGCCCTGCACGATCTCCACGACGTACACGCCGGGCTGCTCGCCGACCGGGAACCATCCGCCCGCCAGCTCGACGTCCGGGCACGGCGTGCCGTCGTCGCCCACCGCCGCGCCGCCATCACACGCCGCCAGCATCACCGCCGCGATCGCGATCGCTCTCATCGCCTCACCCTATCCCAGCCGCTCGCCCGCGCGCGTGACCGCGCCCACGCCTAGCGCGCCTTCGCCGCGTGCAGCGTCGGGCACCCCGCCTCCGCCACCGTGTCGACGTTCGCCGTCGCCAGCGCCAGCCGCAGCACCTCCGCGCCGTCGCGCATCACCACCATCGTCCCGCTCCGCGGCGGGCCCAGCTCCGCGCAGCCGCCGATCGGCGTCGCGCCGCGCCAGCACTCGGTCACCCGCAGCGTCTCACCCGCCGCCGACACCGCCAGCCACCGGTCCACGCCCACCATCACGCGGCCCTCGCGCGCCAGCGTCCCCGGCGCCTCCGCGCGCCGCGCCCACCACGCCGTCGCCTGCACCCCCTCCATCTCCACGATCACCTCATACAGCCCCGCGCTCACCTCCAGCGGCACCTCCAGCCCCGCCTTCGCCGCCGGCGGGCACTGCGCCGCCTGGCCGTTCCCACACCCTGACAGCAGCGCCGCACCCAGCGCCCCCATCACGGCCCAACGCTGCAGATTCCCGAACATCACCCCCCATGCTTTGCAGACTTCGCGCCACCCGCAACCCCCCAATATCCCACCGCCCCCTGACGGCTTTCCGACACCCGGGGACAGGCTCTACCCATCCAACCACCCGACACCAAAGCACTTTTCGCTCAACATGCGTCGCAAAAAGGGACACTTTCCTACCCTCCAACCATCCGAGATCGCTTACAAAAACCGCCTCACCGCGGCAGATCGTCCAGCACCCCCGCAAGCCCTTCCGACATCCCCACGTCGCGCGACAGATCTCCCGACAGCCGCGCGCGCACCTACACGCAGCGGGTGACTCCAAATCACCCACGCCGCCGCGCCCTCCAGCCCATACCCCGCGCGTCACCCAGCCTCCCAGCCGCCTTCCCACTCCCGCATCCAACCAGCTGATCCTACTCATCTTCTAGCCACTCCCTCCGCCGCCCGCCTCCAGCCCGCCTCCCCAAACCCACTCCCGCCAGCCCCCCTCCGACGCCCTCCGCGGCCCGATCACAAAACCCCCGTTTCCAACTCATTCGCGCTCTCATGGCAAATTTTTTTCTCCCGGGGATCTCCCCGTGACGCACCGCATCACAACGCTTGGCACAGCGTCCACAGCCTTCTCCACACCCGCGTCCAGCCCCCCGAATCGACGCCGGATTTCCGCCTCAATCCACCGTATCTCACACACAATCCACAGCCCGCCCCACAGCTTGTCATGTATGCACCCACACCATCCCTAGTAGGTCGCCCCCCTTGGGCCCCCAAATCTAGTAGCTCTTTTCTTGCGCTCCCGCAGCGACCCGTCTAGAACCGGGTTCCGCAGCGCGTTTCGTGACGCGCGCGGCATCGGGACGACACGAATCGGTATTTATCCAGGGGATTCATGCAGATGCAACCCATCTGCAGTGGGGTCCCTTGTCGCCAAACGCCAGACAGCCGCAGCCGAGCCGAACGCACTTGCAGTTTCCACCGACGCCAGGAGGGGCCATGCTGAACGAGGACACCACGACCATGACCAACGATGACGGCCAGGACGCCCGCGCTACCAAGCGCGCCAAGCGCACCACCAGCCGCGTCATCCGTGACGCCCGTCCGGGCCTCACCGTCGAGCGCTTCTTCACCCGCGAGGGCGTGGATCCGTTCGCCGAGGTCGAGTGGGAGCTCCGCGACGCCGTCATCAGCGGCGCCGACGGCAAGGTGTACTTCGAGCAGCGCCAGGTCGAGTTCCCCAAGACGTGGTCGCAGACCGCCACCAACGTCGTGGTCCAGAAGTACTTCCGCGGCACCCTGGGCACGCCCGAGCGCGAGCGCTCGGTCAAGCAGATGATCGCCCGCGTCGCCGACACCATCTACGGCTGGGGCAAGGCCGACGGCTACTTCAAGACCCCCAAGGACGCGCTGGCGTTCCGCGACGAGCTCGTCCACCTGCTCGTCCAGCAGAAGATGGCGTTCAACTCGCCCGTCTGGTTCAACGTCGGCGTCGAGGACGACCCGCAGTGCTCGGCGTGCTTCATCAACGCCGTCGAGGACTCGATGGCCAGCATCCTCACGCTGGCCAAGACCGAGGGCATGCTCTTCAAGTACGGCTCGGGCACCGGCTCCAACCTCTCCAACCTGCGCAGCTCGCAGGAGAACCTGAACGGCGGCGGCACGGCGTCCGGCCCGGTCTCGTTCATGCGCGGCTTCGACTCGTTCGCCGGCGCCATCAAGAGCGGCGGCAAGACCCGCCGCGCCGCCAAGATGGTCATCCTCAACGTCGACCACCCCGACGTCGTCGACTTCATCGAGTGCAAGTCCACCGAGGAGAAGAAGGCCTGGGCGCTGATCGACGCCGGCTACGACGGCGGCTTCAACGTCGTCGGCGGCGCCTACGACTCGGTCGGCTACCAGAACGCCAACCACTCGGTCCGCGTCTCGGACGACTTCATGCAGGCCGTCCTCAAGGACGCCGAGTGGAGCACCCGCGCCGTCATCGACGGCCGCGTCGTCCAGACGTTCCGCGCCAAGGAGGTCATGCACAAGATGGCCGAGGCGGCCTGGGTGTGCGGCGATCCCGGCATCCAGTACGACACCACGGTCAACGACTGGCACCCGTGCATCAACACCGCGCGGATCAACGCCAGCAACCCGTGCTCCGAGTACATGTTCCTCGACGACTCGGCCTGCAACCTGGCGTCGCTCAACCTGCGCAAGTTCCAGGACGCCCGCGGCGACTTCGACGTCGTCTCGTTCCGCCGGGCCTGCGCGACGACGATCACCGCCATGGAGATCATCGTCGACAACAGCAAGTATCCGACCGAGAAGATCGCCCAGAACAGCTGGGACTACCGCCCGCTCGGCCTCGGCTTCGCCAACCTCGGCGCGCTGCTCATGTCGCGCGGCCTGCCCTACGACTCGGCCCCCGGCCGCGCGTACGCCGGCGCCATCACCGCGATCATGTGCGGTGAGGCCTACCGCCAGTCGGCGCAGATCGCCGCTGACGCGACGGGCCCGTTCGTGGGCTACGCCAAGAACGAGCAGCCGATGATGCGCGTCATGCGCAAGCACCGCCAGGCGGTCGAGAAGATCGACAGCGCGTTCGTGCCGTACGATCTGATGTCCGGCGCCCGCGCCGCGTGGGACGAGGCCATCCAGACCGGCGAGAAGTACGGCTTCCGCAACGGCCAGGTCACGGTGCTGGCCCCGACCGGGACGATCGCGTTCCTGATGGACTGCGACACGACGGGTGTCGAGCCCGACATCGCGCTGGTCAAGTACAAGCGCCTGGTCGGCGGCGGCCTGCTCAAGACCACGAACCACACGGTCCCCGAGGCGCTGGCCAAGCTCGGCTACGACGAGAAGGAAGTCGAGGCGATCGTCGCGCACATCGCCGCGCGCGACACCATCGAGGGCGCGCCCCACCTCAAGGACGAGCACCTGCCGGTGTTCGACTGCGCCTTCCGCTCGAGCAACGGGACGCGCAGCATCCACTACATGGGCCACCTGCGCATGATGGCGGCGGCGCAGCCGTTCCTGTCGGGCGCGATCAGCAAGACGGTGAATCTGCCCAACGACTGCACGATCGAGGACATCGAGGACGCCTACATCCAGGCGTGGAAGATGGGCCTGAAGGCGATCGCGGTGTACCGCGATGGCTGCAAGCGGACGCAGCCGCTGTCGACGAACCTGAAGCAGGCGACCAGCACGGGCCGCGCGGAAGTCGAGATCGCCCCGACGGTCGACCCGCTCAGCGTGCTGGCCGATGACGAGCGCGCGATGATCCTCGCGATGCGCGAGAAGAAGATGCGCCCGGCGGGTCCGCCGGTGGCGCGCCGGCACAAGCTGGCCGACGAGCGCATGAGCTTCACGCACAAGTTCAGCATCGGCGGCCACGAGGGCTACATCACGGTGGGCCTGTACGCGGACGGGACGCCGGGTGAGATCTTCGTGCGGATGGCGAAGGAGGGCTCGGTCATCGCGGGTCTGATGGATAGCTTCGCGACGGCGGTCAGCCTGGCGCTGCAGCACGGCGTGCCGCTGCCGATCCTGGTCGACAAGTTCAAGGGCACGCGGTTCGAGCCGAGCGGCTTTACCGGCAACCAGGAGATCCCGATCGCGACGTCGATCATGGACTACATCTTCCGGTGGCTGAACATCCGCTTCCCGGTCGATGGCAACCCGATCGAGCGGCACCCGGCTGCTCGGGAAGCGCAGCTTGATCTGCCGCGGGTTCCGCTGATGGCGAAGGACGGCGTGGAGGCTGCCTTGGCGAAGGTGACCGCGGTGGCTGGGGCGATCGTTCAGGGCCCCGCGATGAGCTTCGAGATGGCGGCTGGTGGGAAGGACCGGGCGTGGGTGCAGGAGACGGACGCCCCGCCTTGTCACGAGTGCGGGACGCTGATGGTGCGGAACGGGGCGTGCCATAAGTGCCCGAATTGCGGGAGCACGAGCGGGTGTTCGTGAGCGAAGGCTAGTACTGCAGGGGTGAGCGGCGGGTAGGTGAGTAGACGATCGAGGCTCCCTGGAAGGGGAGCCTCGCGGTGCTTTGTGCGAACAGCGCGGAATGGTGTCGCACTCTACCCAGCGCGCGAGCGGCGATCTAAACTCCAAGGTGCATTGGGGAAGCCAACGGTCTTCGCATTCTGCACTCGGTGGGGGCCCCTTCATGGGGGCATAAACGCCTTCAACGCCGAGCTCTGCAAGGCGCTGGCGACTCTAGGCGCCGATGTTACTTGCGTGAGCCTCGCTGCCGAAGCGACTGAGGTGGCCGAAGCGTTGCGCGAGGGTGTCCGCTTGGCGCCAGTGGGAATAGCAAGTGACGAATACGATGAGTCGATGATCCCGACAGTCGCGGCGCACGTCGATTCACAAGGGGCCCGAAACGCGGACCTATGGATTGGCCACGACGTCTCTTCAGGCTCGATGGCGTTCGACGCGCAGGCAGCACTTTCAACGGAGATTCCCTGCCTTCTGATTCATCACATGAACTTCCGTGCGTACAAGTCGCTTGAGGCTCCCGCTGAAGTCGTTGAGCAGAAGTATCGGCAACAACATCGCCTCTTCCAGCGGGCACGCCTGGTCGCAGCAGTAGGCCCGAAACTCGTCAAGTCAGCAGAAGACCTCCTCAGAAGAACAGACGGGACTCCTCCACGCCCATTCGAGATTATCCCAGGGCTTCCGGCGCCGAAGTTTCTGACCGAGCCAAATCAATTCTCGCTCTTCTTCGCCGGACGCTTGACCGGAAAGAGCGCTAGACTGAAGCAGCGAGACCTTGGGATCGCCGCCTTCGGCAGAGCCGTACGCGACTACGGCCGTGACCTCGGAACCGATCCAGTGCTGACCCTCGTTGGGGCCGCGAATGTCATCGCTCAGCAAGCTGAGTGTCAAGCGCTCGCGGACCGCCATGCGCAAAGGCGGGCAACCGTGATCGCTCGTCCGTTCATTGAGAGTCGTGACGAAATGCTCACTACACTGCGCGAACAATCGGCGGCGATGATGCTCTCAATTCACGAAGGGTTCGGTCTGACCGGCTGGGAGAGCATCGGCGTCGGCGTTCCGCTGATTGCCTCTCGGAACAGTGGCCTCTATGAATACCTTGCCCGTGACCATGGCGGAGCCGCTCTGGGATGCCTCTTCCACGTTGACATCGCGGCGAGCCATGCAGCGGAGGGCCCATCCGAGAGCGACATCACAGCAGTAGCACAGCAGATCGCCAATATCGCACGGGATCCGAAGGGGGCTCGCCGCGACGCACAGAAGCTACGAGGCGAGCTGAAGTCGATCACCTGGACCGAGGCGGCAAGGCATGTCCTACAGGCATGTGGCGTCGCGCTACCGGCCGCCCCGCCCAGTCGCGCGCGCGGGGCTCCAGCGCACATGGCCAGCGATGCCCTCGCGCTCTTTGACGTATACGAAGCGGCGTGTGAACCATCATACTTCGTTCGGCCAGTTGAACCCGTTCTCAGTCTCGCGCCCGCATCACACACTTGGTTGTTCGGTCCCTCAGGTGCCGGAAAATCAACGTTCGTGCGTCACAAGGCAATGTCCAGTCCCCGGTACAGGTACATTTGCCTTGCAAGCTGCGTCAATCGGCCACTCCAAGAGGTAATGACATTCTTAGCGATCGATATTGCGGAGCGACTGCAGGTTCCTTTCGCGGAGCATCGCGACCGCTCGGTGTCTGACCTGATTCGAGCCATAGCGCGCATAGTCACAGCTACCCACGTTGTTGAGCCAATCCTGCATCTTGACGAAGTGCCCGTGTCGGTAGAGGCCGAGGGGCATGACTTTGATGCCGCTGTTGGGGCACTCCTCACGGAGCTAGCGGTCGCAGGTACAACCGCCAATGTCATTGTGTCCTCAGTGAACCGACCGATCTTCAACGCGACGCAGATGCGCATCAAAGAACGGCTAGTTCTTGAGCAGATGAACCTGTGGACATCTGATGATATCTCAATGTTCATTGAGTTTTTGATGCCAAAGACGGGGCTGTCGATTAGCATGAAGGATCGGGAATCCATCGCGCGCGCAGCAGGTGGGTCGCCGCGCTTCGTCAAATCATGTTTCCGCACGATGCTGCGCTGCCCTGACTGGTCGCTAACGAGGGTTATCGCGCAGACACAAAGTGAGCTGCAGACATGAACAAAGCACTTGGCGCAGCGACGATCATCCCCCCGGCGCTGTACGTTCACCGAGACGCCGACCGACAGTTGCGCCGCGTCGTCGAGGAGATGGGCCGGCCTGGCTACGTACTAGTTGCGCGTCAAATGGGCAAGACCAATCTTCTTCTCAACGCCAAGCGCGAATTGCAGCAAGCCGGGGACTACTTCCTGTACGTCGACCTCTCGAATCAGTTCTCTTCTGCACAGGCGTGCTTTCGCAACATCATTGACACGGCGCTGGATTCGTCAGACTTCACCTGGAGCACGGCTGCTGAGCGGTGCCGCGCAATAAGAAAAGAAGGCCTGCCCGACCACAAAGAGCATGAGCGAGAACTCCGCGCCCTCCTGCGGGACGTGAGCGGAAAGCTTGTCGTGATCTTGGACGAAGTGGATTCCCTCACCGCGAGCCCGTTCTCGGATCACATCTTTGCGCAGATTCGAAGCGTCTACTTCTCGCGCGTCAATATTCAAGAATTCGAGAGGTTGACGTACGTACTGTCGGGCGTAGCCGAACCAAGCGAACTGATCAAGAATGCAAAATTGTCTCCATTCAACATTGGAGAGAAGATCTACCTTGACGATTTCAGCGAGGAAGAATTCGAGTGCTTCCTTGCGAAGGCTGGCCTCTCACTTTCCCCAGATGTATCCGCGCGGATCTTTCACTGGACGCGCGGAAATCCCCGCATGAGTTGGGACACATGCGCTGCAATAGAAGACCGCGCACTCGCAGGAACCGTGACACCCTCCACCGTTGATGAGGTCGTCCGCTCGCTGTACCTGACATCGTATGACCGGGCGCCGATTGATCACATCCGCACACTGACAGAACAGTCGCCTGAAATCCGTGGCGCGCTGACTGAGATTCGGTATTCAAAAGGCGCGCACATCTCCGATAGCGCTTGGTCGCGCCTTTACCTCTCCGGAATCGTAACTTCAAACCGGTCAGAAGTGCGCATCAAGAATCCGGTCGTGGAGAAGGCACTCTCGACCCAGTGGCTCGAAGAGGTCGAGCGCGCCAAAACTGGCCTTCTAAAGATGGCTGACGATCGCCGCGCACTGGG
Source organism: Myxococcales bacterium (assembly GCA_016707895.1). Classification (GTDB taxonomy): domain Bacteria; phylum Myxococcota_A; class Polyangia; order Haliangiales; family Haliangiaceae; genus UBA2376. The sequence goes on from JADJGV010000002.1 coordinate 148,213, forward strand.
GCGCCTGGAACAAGCGAAGACGTTGTATCAGGAATACCTCCTCACGGGCAATCCCAGCGAGGATAAGCGGGCTCATGCAATTGACGGATTGTTCTGCTGCGAAATCGAAGCAGGGAAGTTCGCGGAAGCCATCGGATGGCTAGAGCGGGCGCGCTGGGACCGCTCTAGATACCCCGCCCTGTACTTCACGCAGCGTCGGAAGGAGGGCATTTGCCACTTCTCGCTTGAGCAGTACCGAGAGAGCATTCAGTGTTTTGAAGAGTGCTTGGAGTCGTCAACAGAAGATCGTCAGCGCGTTCAAGACCTCCTGAACTTGGCGTCTGCGCTCTTTCGCGCCGACGCGAAGCAGTATTGCGACCGCGTCATTGAGCTCTATGAAACCGTGATCAAAACGCCGTACCCTCCTGGCCGAGGAACACACGAGCCCCGCAACGTTGAAGTCATTGCACGGTTCAATCTCGGGCGAGTCTACTTCACCAACGGGCAGATCGAGCCCGCGCGGCAACACCTGATGGCTGCGATACACGTCGCGACTCAGCCCGAGCAGGCGGTCCTGTTGGCCGACCTCGTGCGCTTGACGACGCAGTCGGATGTTCAACGCGAATTGCTTGAAAAGTGCGTCGATCTGATTCTTGAAGAGAAGCTCTTGCCGAGTCGGACGCGCCGCTTTACGGAGCTCCACTTCACAGTCGCAGATTTGCATGCCCTGATAGCGGCGGCCTACGAAATCGATGAAACGCAGTTCGATAGACTGATGCAATATGTGGCTGATTCGTGGGTCGAAATGCGTGCTGTTGGGTTCGGCTACGAGACGTTGCTGGCACGCTTGATGGAACGCCCTGAGATCATGCGCAAGTTTGTCGCGCGGGTGTTTGACGTAGCGGAGGCGTCAGGTGACGAAAAGGATGTTGCGGTGAGCGCCAAACTCCTCGCCTTCTACGCAAAAGACCCCCAGGTGAGATCGCGGTACTTCGAGAGATACGTGTCATATCTGGCAAATCGATCTGATGAGCCCGCTTTGGACAGGCTTGATTTTCAGCTTCTTGTGACGCACGTGAATGGGCTGTTTCAAGAGGGGCGATTCGACGAAGTGTCGTCGCTGCTGGGGCGGCTGGATTCTGTCACATCACGGGGGCCTGCTGACGTAGGAGTCTTGTTCGCCTATTTTCGCATGGCACTTGCTCGCGTGTCACTGATGAAGGAGCAAGAAGTGGCGGCCGCGCGTCAGATCTTGGAGATGGTCACTGAGGACAAGAAGTGGACATGGCTGGGGCGAGGTGACGTGCGCGAGATTCGAAAAGGGGCGTCCGTGGCGGTTTTTGAGTCGGCGGAGCCCGTGAAACCGTTTGTACGGCTTGGTCGAAAGATCAATCGGAATGAGGTCGTGCGAGTTAGGTACGCCGATGGACGGGTCTTGAGTACAAAATACAAGAAGGTGGAGCGAGACATACAGGATGGCTTGTGCGTCTTGGAGAGCGCGAGTCGGTAGGTGCCGCTCGGATCGCGGTCGCAACCCATCGGATCGCACGTGCTCGCGAACCCGGCCCGAGAACCGGGTCGCAACCGATCGGATCGCACGTAAGGGGTGATGGTCGGCGAATCGCGTCGCCGAATCTCCTGCCCGTCGCCCGCCGAAAGCACCGCCGCCCGACCGGCCAGGGGTGACTCCTGGCGGGCCGGGCAGCGAGGCGATGAGGGCGGGGAGGGTGGCGCGTCAGCGCGAGGGCGTGGCGGGCGGCGGTCAGGCGAGCGCGCGGTCGGCGTCGTCGATGCCGCGGAGCCAGGTGGCGGCGAGGTTGTCGGGCGCGGGGATGTACCAGCGGGGGCGAACGAGGGCGCCGGGCGGGTAGCTGGCGGTGATGGCGGCGGCGATCTCGTCGCTGTCGGCCTTGGCCAGCTTGCGGAGGCGCTCGGAGGCGCGCAGGTAGCGGTCACGGAAGGTGGCGTAGGCGGCGAGGAAGCGGTCTCGGACGCGGGCGCAGAAGGCGTGGCACGCGGGCGCGGGCGAGCGCTCGAGCTTTGTGGCGGGCGTGGCGGCGGGATCCTGGGTGACCAAGCGCTCGATGCCGAGGACGGCGGCGCCGGCGTGCTCGGCTGATCGCTCACGTTGCAGCCAATTGGATCCCTGCGACGCTCACCCTTTTCGGGCGCTTACGATGCGCCGCGGTCTGAGCGACGATGCCCGCACCCGGCGCCTACGCTGGCTTGACATTCTTCGTGTCCGCGCTACACTGTGAAATACCAACGAGGAGAAGGGCCTGTGATCGAGAAGGACCTATCGGAGCGGCTGATTGCGGGCGTTCGCAGCGCTAAGTACTCTCTCCTCGTCGGAGCGGGGTTCTCCCGCGTCGCGACTTCCGCGGACGGACGCCCGTTGCCCATTGGCCAGGAGCTATCAAATGAGCTCGCACGGCAGTTCTCGATGCCGGAGAATCACCCCCTTGCACGGCTTTGGGGGGCGCTGCCGACGCCGCAACGCGAGAATGCGCTGGCAAGTCGCTTCAAAGGGTGCATTGTAGCCTCGCACGAGATTCCAGTTCACCGGTTGGTTTGGAGAACAATCTACTCATTCAACGTCGACGACGTGGTAGAGAAGCTCTACGCATCGCCGGATGCAAAGCAAGCCCTTGTTTCCACAGGCCATCGCGAGCCATACGCTACCAACGAGTCAATCGCCGAGGTGCGATGTGTGCATCTACATGGCTCGGTGCTGCACCCCAGCGGCGGGTACGTCTTCTCCACGAGCGAGTATGGGCGCTCGACCGTGAACCATACCGCGTGGGGGCCAGCATTTGCCGATGAACTCGCAGCTTCTCCCTTCATCGTTCTCGGATGTTCCCTTGACGAATACGACATCGAACATCACCTCGCCCGACGCGGCGGAATCGAGCCGTCTCGAGAGACTCTGCCATCGTTGTTTGTCTCCCCAAATGCAGACAGCGTCGTTCAGGCTGCGGCGGCTCGCTTCGGTCTTGCGTATGTCAACGCGACGGCGTCCGACTTCGTCAAATGGCTTGTTCAAGCGTGCGAGCCAATCCCAACTCCGACAGAGCTATTGGTCCCCACCGCCTCAAGCGACTTGTACAGCCCTTCGCCGTCAGCCAGAGATTTGCGGATCTTTCACCGACAGTTCCTGTGGGTGCGTGAGGATGAACTCCCAACCGACCGTGAGCATGACAACTTCCTCCGCGGACTTGAGCCTGCCTGGAGTGACCTGCGCGCAAAAAGGGACATTCTACGACACGATGTGAACCGGATCGTCGCTCGCGTTCGCACACTCGTTGAGAGCAAGGCGGCTGTGCCTCCACTGCTGGTCCTTGACTCCGCTCCAGGCGGAGGGAAGACAACAGTACTGATGCGCGCTGCATTGACGCTCGAGGAGACCGGCATCAAGAGTTTCTACTTCTCCGGGCGTGAGCGCCTCTCAACAATTGCCGCAGCAGAGTGCCTTGAGAGGATCAAAGGGCCGGCGGCACTGTTGATAATGGAGAGACTCGGAGGGCGGAACCTCCAAGTTGCGATAGTTGGCGCAGATCGCGAGAACCGGTCGAGCAGACTTCGGAGTCGGCTCGCCGGCCTGGGCCCTGAGCAAGTGCGACTTCAGGAATTGAGCCTCGGCGAGGCGACGGACCTAGTCCGCAAGATGCGCAGCGAAGGGCTCCTAGGTCTCAAAGGAAAGCGGCCTGATTCGGCGCTGGTCGCGCTCGCCCGCGGCCGCGACCTCCTTGTCGCAATGTGTGAATTGTCTGGCGGCGAGCGCCGATTTGATGAAATCGTTCGTTCGGTGTGGAACTCAGTGTCGACACCCGGCCTGCGGCGTGTGCTGGCTTTGGTTGCATTGGGTCACTCGCTTGGCTACCCAGTGAAGACTGCCGTGGTGCAAGGTGCCTCCGAAGAGCCAATACGAAGCATATTTAGCGCGATCGGAAGCGGCGAGTTGGAGGGAATATTGTACCGAACTGGATATGCAGGTGAATATCTGAATACGCAGCATCGCGTCATAGCAAGCCGAATTGTGCGCGCTGTCGTGCCAGAGGGTGAGCTCTTTGACTGCTTTGTCATGTTGGCCCGCAAATTGGCGCCCTATGTCTCTAGAAAAACAATCATCGCACGCACGGTAGAGGCGAGGTTGGCTGGGCGTCTGCTGGATTTCGATCCGAATGTGAGCGAGACGCTCGGGAAGAGGAGTCGCGAGTTTTATGCAAACATCAAGGACGCGTGGGAGTGGAACTCGAGATACTGGGAGCAGTTGGCGCTCTTGGAGTTGCAAGAAGGGAACCTAAGTGTTGCTGTATCGCATGCTGAACAGGCGATCGGAGTCGAGGAGCATCCGCTTACCTATACAACATACGCGAAGGTGTTGATGCGAGCTGCGGAGCATGCCCCTGGCGAGCGAGACGGATTCCTGTATCTTGCCGAAGCGCGTCATGCCGTCAATCACGCAATTGCGCTTCGTCACAGGACGAGTCTGCGGGATGAGCACGCCCATCACGTTGGAATTGATGGCGCGATTCGATTCTTTCAGCGTCACAGGCTTAGCCCAGACAACCACTGGCGTGACTGGGTAGACACGCTGCTCGCGGAGGCAGATTCCCAATTTCCACGATTGCTAGTGTGGGCCGCACTGCGGCAGCGGTGGACTGCTCTATGCGTGTAGGAGTTCCCCAAGAACCCAAGCACCGGGTCGCAACCCCCAAGCACCGGGTCGCAACCCATCGGATCGCACGTGAGGGGTGATAGTCGGCGAATCGCGTCGCCGAATCTCGGGCGCGTCGCCCGCCGAAGGCACCGCCGCCCGACCGGCCAGGGGTGACTCCTGTCGGGCCGGGCCGGCGAGCGATGGGGGCGGGGGAGGGTGGCGCGTCAGCGCAAGGGCGTGCGGGCGGCGCTCAGGCGAGCGCGAGGTCGGCGTCGTCGATGCCGCGGAGCCAGGTGGCGGCGAGGTTGTCTGGCGCGGGGACGTACCAGCGGGGGCGGACCAGCGACCCTGGCGGGTACTGGGCCGCGATCTCGGCGGCGATCTCGTCGCTGTCGGTCTTGGCCAGCTTGCGGAGGCGCTCGGAGGCGCGCAGGTAGCGGTCGCGGAAGGTGGTGTAGGCGGCGAGGAAGCGGTCTCGCACGCGCGCACAGAACGCGTGGCACGCGGGCGCGGGCGAGCGCTCGAGCTTGGTGGCGGGCGTGCCGTCGGGATCCTCGGCGATCAGGTGAGCCGCGCCGAGGACGGTGGCGCCGGCGTGCTCGGCCTCGATCTCGGCGACCAGGGCAGCGTGCTTGGCGCGGAGCGCGGCGGCGTCGAGGTCGGCCCAGACGGGCAGCGGCGTGAGCGTGATGGCGACGTCGTGCGCGAGCTCGGCCTCGGGGCGCGGGTTGGGCCGGCGGGCGTTGCGGCGCCGCTCGTCGAGCGAGCGGTAGACGGCGGGGATGGTCATGTCGCCGAGCAGCGCCGGCGTCGAGCAGGCGCCGGGCCAGTCGCGCGGCGAGGCGACGAGGTTGGACTTCGGGCCCTGGGCGAGGATGTAGCGGAGGCGCTCGATCTGCGCATCGCCGTCGAGCACGGCGATGACGCTGCCGCGGCGCCCCCAGAAGACGCCCTCGCGCCCGCGGAGGTCGTTGAGCTGCCGCGCGATGTTGCCGTGGACGTAGTCGATGAAGAGTGGGAGCTGGTCGGGATCGTCGTCGGCCGAGCAGAGGTAATGGAGGTGGTTGCTCTGTGCGTCGTACGCGTAGAGGCGGACCGCCGTGTAGAGCGCGAGGGCCTTTCCGAAGACGCCGTCGATGATCGCGCGACAGGCCGGGTCGGGGCGCAGCCAGAAGTGGCCGCCCAGCGTCCGGATCGTCACCTCGTACAGCAACTTCGCCAGATACAACCGCTGCCGATGCGCCATCTGCCACTCCCGGTCGACGCCCACCGCGGGCGCTGACCGGGCTATCGACCAGGCCGCGCGGCGGTTGCCGGCGTGCGGGCAGTACGAATTCGCGCAACCACACGGCGGGCCGGTCGATAGCCGCGCCATGACGAGGACGGCATCGGCCCGATCGGCGCGCGCGGGGGCCAACCGCGGTCCGGCGGCTCCATCGAGCTCATGCTGGAGCCGGTCGCCATGAATCGGCGCCAACGCCCTCGCGCCGCAGAGGAAGACCAGGGCGAGCAGGCTGGGGCGCCGGGGCCGGCTCCGGGGCGCGGTCCGGCGGCGCGCGGTCAGGTGCGGCGCGCGCAGGCGGCGTCCGGCGGACCGGGGCCGTCCGCCGGACCGGCGGCGATCGACGCCGAGTCCGCGTTCGCTTGGGGCGATGAACCGGCTCAGCCCACACTCAGCGATGTCGCGACCGAGGCGGTCGATGGCAAGAGCGCCGGCCAGGCGGTGGATGCAGCGGTCGCAAGCCGGGTGGGAGGCTACCTCGGGGTCGACCTCGGGGCAGTGCGTGTTCACGCCGACCCGCACGCGGAGGCGGCAAGCGCGGCGCTTGGTGCGCGAGCGTTCGCCCACGGGCCCGATGTGTTCCTGGGCCGCGGTGAGTCGCCCACCGACCTCGGCCTGATGGCCCACGAGTTGACCCACGTCGCTCAGCAGGGCGCGGCCGGCCGGGCGTCGCCCGCGCGCAAGGTCGATGTCGGCCCGGCCGATAGCCCCGCTGAGCGCGAGGCTGACGAGGTCGCGTCAGCGGTCGTCCGCGGCGCGGCACCGACGGCGAGGCTGGTGGATGGCGGTCACGTCACCCTGGGACAGATGACGCGAGGGTCGTTCCTTGCTCAGTTGCGTGAGGCCGTCACCGAGGCCGCCGACGCCGAGCTTGGGCCAGAGTTCTCGGCCGTCGGGTGCCCCTATATCGACATCTACTTCCAGCGGTACGCCAACCGGTCCAGCGCTGACATCGAGGCTGTGCTGCGCCGTTTCGCGCCCGGCGTACGAGAGGTCACCAGCGCCGCAGCGATGATCCCGATCATCGTGGAGCGTGTCCGCGCCGGCGTGCGCACGTGGCGTGACACGGGTGCGGCACCACCGGAGGTCGCGGCGATGGAGCCCGCCGCGGCGGGGGGCCCCACACCGGCCCAGGCCCTGCGAGCACCGGATGGCCGCGAGACCCTGTCCTCGTTGGAGGCCGAACTCGGCGCCGGCCAACCGCTCGACCCAGGCAACGCCCAGCGCATGAGCCTGGCGCTCGGCGCGGACGTCGGAGACGCGCGAATCCACACGGGGCCGGTAGCGGCTGCGAAAGCCGCCGAGGCCGGTGCGGTCGCGTTCGCTGCCGGTCCGCATGTCGTGCTGGGAGCTGGCGCGCCGGGGGTCGGCACGGTCGAGGGCGATGCGCTGCTTGCCCATGAACTGGCGCATACCGCGCAGCAGGCCCAAGCGGCGCGGGACCCGGCCGCGCGCCGCGCGCCACTTGAGGGAGAGCACGCTGGTCACGAGGAGCACGCCGACGAGGCCGCCGCGGGGGCGATGGCCTCGCTGCATGGGGGCAGATCGGGATCGATCGCGCAGCGGTTTAGCAAGTGGGTCGCGTCGGGGTTGCGCCTGCAGCGGTGCGCGAACGCTGGGCCGTCGAGGTCGGCGACGGTGGAGCAGTTCATGCGGCGACGCATGGCGGTCAAGAACCACATGCCCAGCACCGGGCTCGGCGCCTTCGACGTAGAATACAAACCCGGCGAGGGGGCGCTGAACATCACGGTCCGCATGTCCTTCGATCCGCGAGACTCGAAGGACGGCACGGCAGTCTGGGGACCAGGCGAAGCAGCGGGATGGCAGGCGCAGTACCAGCAGCTCGTGCAGACTCGGTGGAGCAGCGCAGAGACCGGTCACCTGATGCGCTGTACGCGCCCTGGATGGGACGTGCTCGTGGCGAGGCCAGTCGTCCATGTCGAGTGGGTCGATCCGGACGCGGACCCGCACTTCAAGCTCGTCGTGACGAAGGGACAGCTCGAGGCAGATGTTCGTCCGCCGAAGGGCACGGCACCGACGGGCGACGGCCGCGCTAACACCAAGCAGATCGCCGGGCGTGCCTCCTTGGGCGACACCCACGTAGAGACGATGACTAGCGCGGGGGTCCCAGCGGAGAAAGCAGCAGCGACGACGCAGCGTCAGATCGCGAGCGCTGTGCCGTCGCCGCTCCAGTTTCGCGAGGACCAAGCCGACCTGCTCCCCGAACAGGTTGCCCCAGTCGCAGCCCTTGGCGACACTCTGGCCATGGTGCATGAGCCACCGATCGAAGTCGAGTTGCGCGCGCGGCCTGCAAAGACCGAAGCTGACGGCCTGGCGCAGGCTCGTACGGCATCGGTCGCGGCCGCGCTCCGTTCGTCACGGGACCCGGGTCACGGAGTCACACGAACGATCGGCGGCGAAGGCGGCCGCACAGTCGAGATTCACCTCACGGCGACTCCATCTCAGCAGCGATTCAGCGGTGGCATGCACGAGACGGGGCACATGCTGGGTCTCGACGAGGAATACTCAGAGGACAGCAACCCGTATCGGGCGGCGCACTACGCCCTGGTCGAGGAGGCCATGGGTGGCAACGTGGCGAAGGCCTTCGTTTCACGAAAGGCGGGCGACTTCTCGGGCGGCGTGATGGGCAGCGGGCTCGAAGTGAGGCCCTATCACTACGTCACGTTCTGGGAGGCGCTTGGCCGGATCACGGAGCCCGATCTTTCGCGCGCCGCTTGGAGGATCGAATGACGCGTGGCCTCGCGGCGCTGGTCGTCGTGGCTGCATGTGGTGGGCACGCGCGACACGAACAAGCGGCGCCGCCTGGGCTGGTCCCCGTCGACTTGGTGCGGGTACCGCCGGGCGTGGATGTCACGGCGTCGGCGCGGATGTGGATCCGGTACCAGGAGGTCTCGAACCAGCCATGTAGCTCTGCGGTGCGCGTGATGATCGACGTGACCGGAGTCGTCGCCACGATCATCGAGCGCGCGTACGACTGCACGGGCGAGATCGCCCCAGCCTACCAGCAGGCGCGCGTGCTCTCGGACAGTGAGATGCGGACGCTGCGCGAGGCGATCGACGCGACCGGACTGTGGAAGTTCGCGCCCGCATACAAGAGCGCCGAACCGGTCAACGACGGCGTGTTCACGCGGCTCGAGGTCCGCGACGGCGATCGCGCCCGCGCGGTCGACTACCAGCAGGTGGACGACCCGCGGCTAGATTCCGTTCGGGCGATCATCCTTCGACGCTGAGCAGCAGATGAAACAGGCCCGCCGTCTTGCCGGGCACAACCTCGCAAGAGGCCCACGGGTGCCCGAGTTGCGCCGCCACCCGCGTGAGCGCCCGTGCGTCGATACGCCGGCCTGGCCGGGTCACCACCACGTCAGTTCGTCCGTCGGGTAGACGAGCGACGGTGACGCGTACACCGGCGCTCGTCGTGGCTCCGCGCCGATCGATCGCCGCCGCCAGTTCGTCGACGTGGTGCGCCGTCCCGAGCGTCAGCGCTGGGGCCAGGTCCCAGCGGTCGACGGCGACCAGTCCGCCGCATGCGACCGCGAGCGCGGCGGCGGCGCCGATGGTCCACCAGGCCGGGTGCAGCGCGGCCGCGAGGCCGGCTGTGGCGGCCGCGGTCCACTGCGCCTCGCTGATGCCAGCGACGATCGGCCGTGCCGGGTCGCCACGCTCGAACTCGAGCGCGAACCTCGACAGGCCGTAGCCGACCACGTACGTGCACGCCGCGGTCCCCGCCGGGGCGCCGGCACACAGGGTCGCGACACCGCCGATGGTCGCGGTGAGCGAAGCAGCGGCATCGATGAGCTGTAGCGGTACCAACGGCAGGCCGACCCACCGCGGAGGGAAGCCGGCCGCGGCGTGGACCGCGCGGTAGCGAACGCCGCGGCGCGCCCGGCGGCCGTAGCAGCAGGCGACGCGAAAGCAGCCGACGCGACCGAGTGCCAGCCCAAGCCCCATGCCGAGCGTGGCCAGATCGAACGCGCGCGCCGCGGGGCCGCCAGCGAGCGCGACTGCCGCCACCGTGGTGGCAACCACGGCAATCGTCTGCTGATAGAAGACGATCCGCTCGTCGCCGAACACCAATTGCGACAGCTTGATCGCCACGAGCATGGTGAGTGGCGGGACCAGCACCAGCATGGCCCTGACCGTCACGTCGAGCTCGAGCCGGAACGCGAGCGCGGTCACGAGCGCAACACCGGCGAGATAGCCGGCGAACCCGCAGACGAAGTACGCGTTCCAGCGCCGGCGCCCCACCGTCGGGTGCACGCACCGCGACAGGCCGACGTCTCCGGGCCCGCCCGCCCGGTCCGCCGGCGCCGATCGTCGGGGCCCTTCGTCCACGCGCGCAGCCTACTACGAACCTCGAGGCCCGCGTCTTGCGCGCGCTCGCATGCCGTCATGCTCGCGAAGTCGCTCGCCTTGGTCGGCATCACTCACCAACCGCGCCCGCCGTCAGTACCACGCGTTGTCGTCGGGTGGTCCCTCGCGCTTGACCTCGCGGAACTCGGGCGTGCCGTCGAAGACGTGCGTGGCGCTCACGCGGCGACTACAATGCGGCGTGGCCTTGTTCGGTCGGATCACGGAGCAGCAAGCTTACGACGGCGTCGTACGTATCAACGATGCCTTCCGAACCAAGCAGCTTCCCGACGCTGCGTACGCGTTCTGGGAGGCGCATGGCGTCGTCGTCCAGGCCTGGGTGCTCGCGAGCTTCATGCTGAACGATGAGGGACCTTGCTACTGCGGTAACCTCATCGCCCCAGACGGGCAGCCGTGGTTCTTTCAGATCGACTTCTCCGACCCGGGCAACTGCTCATGGGAACGAGTCGGCGACCTGCCGCGCGACACTCGGCATGCTGTGCACATGGCCCTCCTTCTGCGCGACGAGCTCAGCGTGAACGGGACGTGAAGCGCGCGCGAACTGACGGCTGACGCGGGTGATCGCGGCGCTCGGCCGCGGATCCGGTTGGCCGGGACCCGGCCCTTGAGCTGCCACCCGGTTCTTGGGCTCAGCCGTGGAGCTTGAAGTCTTCCATGGACACCAGGCCGCGGATGAACGACTCGAAGTTCGCCGCCAATGTGTGGCTCCCTTTCAACGTGAACGCCCAAGCGCAGCGTGCCATTTCGGAGCTCAATGGGCCGCGCCTGCGCGCGGCGCTCAAGGCGATCGAGACCATCGTCGGTCAACCGGGCTACGGCGAGGACACGCGGTTCGCTCACATCGACGGGTACGAGCTGACGAACCACGAGGTGCGCGGCGAGATCCTCGACCTGCAAGACATGGGCTACGACGAGTCGTGGATCGCCGAGCGCTGGCCGGAACCGGATCCCTTGTAGTGGCTCGCCACCGTCGACACGCGAAGTCAGCGCCGCCCTCGATCGGAGACGCCACCCGCGGCGCCTCCGCACCAGGGCCCTGGCACAGGGGGCCTGGCGGGCCGGGCAGCGAGCAATGGGGGGGGCGCGTCAGCGCGGGGGCGCACGGGTGGTGCTCATGCGAGCGCGATGTCGGCGCCAAGAACCCCGAGAGCCGGGTCGAAACCGATCGGAGCGCTGGGGCCATGAACGGAATCCATCGGCCGCGCTCCCGGTCGCGCTTGCGAGGCGCGGCGACCGCCCGCTATCATCGAGGTATGGCAGGCCTCGCTTCTCAGGAGGTATGCGATGAACATCGGCGAAGGCTCTGACTACGTCGGAGAGTGGACGTATCACCTGCCCGAATCCGAGCCCCCGATCCGATCGGCTGCCACCCGGCCGGTGCAGCTCCTGGACGCTCCAGCGCAGAAGAAGACGCTTGCCCCCGATCCGATCGGCTGCCACCCGGCCGGTCGGGAACCAGGCGAAACGTTCTTGGAGGTGGCTCATGAATATTGGCGATGGCTCCGACTACGTCGGAGCGTGGACGTTTCTCCTGCCAAAGGTCGCGCCCAGTCAGCCGTCCGCGGAATGGCGACGCATCGCGGACATGACGCGGGCCGCGCTATCGCATCTCCTGGACCACGCGTTGCTCCAGTTTCCGCTTGCCGTCACGTCCGAGACACGGGCAGAACGCGAACTGCAGATCACGACGGCGCTGATCGCCGTGCCGGAGGAACTCGCGCCATGGGTCGAGGTTCTGCGCGAGCGGCAGCAATGGGGCACGCTGGAGATCTCAGGCAAGTCGATCGTCGAGTCACCGCGGGGCGACCGAGCGCTCGACGGGGTTCTCGGGGTCTCTGTCGCCGTGATGCCGTACGGAAGCTCGATCAGCGTGTGGACACTATCCGACGTGTGGCTTCCGTATGATCTCAATGGGCGGCCGCAGCCGATCGTCTCTGCCTTCAACGGGCCGCGCCTCGAGTCGGCGCTCGCGGAGATCGAGCGAGCCGTCGGGGTCGCAGCGGTCGGCGAGGACACGCGCTTCGCGCACCGGGACGGCTACACGCTGCGCAACCGCAGGGTGCACGGCAACGTGCACGGCGACGTCCTGGACTTGCAGGACATGGGCTACGACGAGTCCTGGATCGTCGAGCGATGGCCGGAACCTGAGTGAAAGTTGTCGTGGGGGCCGGCCGCTAGGCCCTATGTCGTGTGGGTGGACGCCCCGGCGCAGGCGGTCAGCGGGCGCGGGCGCTTGGACTCCTACTACCTCGAAGTCGGCGGCCCGCGCGCCGGGCCGCGCCGCGCCGCGGCTCGGGATATGGTGCGGTCCGTGAAGCGCACGGTCACCTTGCTCGCTTGCTGGTCGCTGGTCGTCGCGGGTTGCGACAAGAAGAAGTCGGAGCGCGCCGCCGCCGGCGACCCCGCCGGCGACGAGGGCGCCGCTCCCGCCAGCGACGACCCCGCCGCGCCGTCGGACGAGGGCCTCCGGGTGCCGCACGTCGAGGACAAGGTCGGCGACACGGTCACCGAGGTCACCACCCGGATCCGGAAGTTCACCGCCGAGGTCGGCGCCGGCCGGACCGTCGACGTGACGCAGACCAGCAAGCAAACGCTGGTCAAGGAGCTCGTTGCGGCCGACGGCGGGGACGGCCGCAAGCTGAAGATCACCTACGCGGAGCTGAGCGATTCGCAGACCGTGGATGGCAAGACCGAGAACCTGTACGGCCCACTCGACGGCAAGACCTACCTGGTGTGGCGCGCGGGCGGCAAGCTCAAGGTCAGCCGCGAGGACGGCTCGGCGCCGTCGGCGAAGGAGGCCAAGCAGGTCCGGCAGGACAACGCGAACTTCGGCAAGCCGGATCCGATGGAGGGCTTCGTGTCCAGCCGCACCTGGAAGGTCGGCCAGCAGGTCGACGCGACCGCCGACGAGCTGGCGACGCTGAGCGCCGGCATGGGCGACGGCCGGAACCACCTCCGCGTCGCCAGCCTGGCGATGACCCTGCAGGCTACCGACGGCGTCACCGCGACCTGGGCCACGACCATGGCGATGGTGGTGCGGGACGCCGACGACGACGTGACCATGAACCTGTCCGGCACCCTCAAGATCGACGTGCCCCGCAGCCACCTGCTCGAGTTGACGATGCACGGCCCGTTCACCGGCTCCGCCCAGGGTGCGCCGCGCGGCACGGTGTCGATGAAGACGGTCAACCGGTACTGAGTCCCTTCGAAGGGGCTTGCGCAAAGCCCTTCCCCGCGGGGGCACGCCCCCGCGGGACCCCAACCCGGGCCAACCCGGGACGCGAGACGCCCGGCGCAGGGAGTCGGCCGGCGCGCCGGAAGATCGGCACCGAGAACCGGGTCGCAACCCATCGGATCGCACGGTCGACGCCCACCGCGGGCGCTGACCGGGCTATCGACCAGGCCGCGCGGCGGTTGCTGCCTCGGTCGCAAGCGCCGCCGGTGGCACCCGATCGGAGCCACGGCCGCCGATCGGACCAGGGGCCCGGAATTTCGTGGTCCAATCAGCAGATGGCGACGTCGAGCTTCCCACGCGTGATCGCGATCGTCGTCGCCGCGAGCCTGACGCCGGCCTGTACGCTGGTGCTCCCGTTGACGCTGACCGACGCCGCGGACCGTCACAACCGCCGTGCCGCAGCCGAGGCGGCCCGAACCGGCGGTACGCCCGACTACCAGTCGGTCGTGCCACGCGCCATCGGAGGTTTGGTCGCCGGCGCCATGATCGACGGGCTGCTGGTCCTCGGCCTGATGCTCGCGACGACGAACACCCACTAGTGCTTCGACCGGGCGGTTGTGATCCGGGCGGTCTTGCGGCCGGGATCGCAATCTGATCTAAGCGTTGAGGTGACCGGCAACGCGAAGCGAGTCCCCAGGTTGAAGTTGTCCGCGCGCGACCACCGGGAGCTGAAGCGGATGAAGGCGGGCGGGGAGAAGCTGTCGGCCAGGACCTGGCGTCGGATCCTGACGCTTGAGCACCTGGACTCCGGCCTGTCCGTACGCGCCGCTGCCGCCGCCGTCGGCGGGTACCACCGCGAGGTCGGACGGGTGCTGACGCGGTTTCTGGCGGACGGGCTGCAGGCCGCGCTCCGCGATGACCCCCGGCCTGGCGGTGCACGCAAGCTGTGCTGCGCCTGTACGCGCGGCCGCTGGACCCGCGGGAGCCCGTCGTCTGCCTCGATGAACGCCCGGTCGTGCTGCGCGACGCGGCGCGGTCTGGCTCGCCGATGGCGCCCGGCCGCCCGACACGGACCGACTACGAGTACGTGCGTCGAGGGACGGCGAACATCTTCTGCATCGTCGAGCCCAAGACGGGGCGACGGGTGACGCAGCGACGGCTCGCCGCAAGAACCGCAACTTCGGGCGGGCGCTCCTCCGAATCTCGAAGGCGTACCCGAAGGCCAAGCGCATCCACCTCGTCGTCGACAACTTGAGCACGCACACCGAGAAGGCTTGCTGCGACACCTTCGGCCCGCGGACGGGCCGCGCGCTCTGGAGGCGCTTCAAGGTCCACTACACGCCGAAGCACGCGAGCTGGCTCAACGCCGCCGAGATGGAGGCGAGCCTCGTTGCTCGCCAGTGCCTCGGCAAGCGCCGGATCCCCGACCTTGCGACTCTGCGACGCGACGTCCGCGCCTGGCGTCGCGCCGCGACGCAGGAAGGCTGCTCGATTCGCTGGCGCTTCCGCGTCGCCGATGCTCGGCGCGTCTTCAAGTACGACACGCTCGTTTTCACGCGGTCGGAGCACTAGTGCTTCGACCGGGCGGTTGTGATCCGGGCGGTCTTGCGGCCGGGATCGCAATCTGATCTAAGCGTTGAGGTGACCGGCAACGCGAAGCGAGTCCCCAGGTTGAAGTTGTCCGCGCGCGACCACCGGGAGCTGAAGCGGATGAAGGCGGGCGGGAGAAGCTGTCGGCCAGGACCTGGCGTCGGATCCTGACGCTTGAGCACCACCCGGCCTGTCCGTACGCGCCGCTGCCGCCGCCGTCGGCGGGTACCACCGCGAGGTCGGACGGGTGCTGACGCGGTTTCTGGCGGACGGGCTGCAGGCCGCGCTCCGCGATGACCCCCGGCCTGGCGGTGCACGCAAGCTGGACAGCGTCGAGGAGGCCGCGGTCGTGGCGTTGGTCTGCGGGCCGCCGCCCGACGGGAACGCGCGGTGGACCGTCCGCCTGGTGACCACCGAGGTGATGAAGCGGGGGATCGTACGGAAGGTGGGCAGGGAGACCATTCGGGTGACCTTGGCGAACCACGAGCTCAAGCCGTGGCGGGAAAAAAATGTGGTGCGTGCCGGCGATCAACGCCGAGTTCGTCGAACGGATGGAGGACGTGCTGCGCCTGTACGCGCGGCCGCTGGACCCGCGGGAGCCCGTCGTCTGCCTCGATGAACGCCCGGTCGTGCTGCGCGACGCGGCGCGGTCTGGCTCGCCGATGGCGCCCGGCCGCCCGACACGGACCGACTACGAGTACGTGCGTCGAGGGACGGCGAACATCTTCTGCATCGTCGAGCCCAAGACGGGGCGACGGGTGACGCATGCGACGGCTCGCCGCAAGAACCGCAACTTCGGGCGGGCGCTCCTCCGAATCTCGAAGGCGTACCCGAAGGCCAAGCGCATCCACCTCGTCGTCGACAACTTGAGCACGCACACCGAGAAGGCTTGCTGCGACACCTTCGGCCCGCGGACGGGCCGCGCGCTCTGGAGGCGCGTCGCGGTCCACTACACGCCGAGGCACGCGGGCTGGCTCAGCCCCGCCGAGATGGAGGCGAGCCTCGTTGCTCGCCAGTGCCTCGGCAAGCGCCGGATCCCCGACCTTGCGACTCTGCGACGCGACGTCCGCGCCTGGCGTCGCGCCGCGACGCAGGAAGGCTGCTCGATTCGCTGGCGCTTCCGCGTCGCCGATGCTCGGCGCGTCTTCAAGTACGACACGCTCGTTTTCACGCGGTCGGAGCACTAGTGCGCGGGCCGCGATCGCGGACGCGGGCGCAGAAGGAGTGGTCGGCCGGCGCGTGCGGGCGCTCGAGCTTGGTGGCCGCCCCCATGAACCGGGTCGCAACCGATCGGTTCGCTCCCGAGAACCGGGTCGCAACCGATCGGATCGCACGCCGCCACGCAGGTACCTCCGCACGCTGTTGCGCGCGATGCCCAGCTCACGCGCGATCCGCTTGCTGCCCCAGCGAAGCTGCTGCAGTAGGCGGATCCGCTCCACGATCTCGGGATCCAGCATCGGGACGACCATCGTCCCGGCCTCGTTTTCGTGCGTCTTTTTGATCGCTTACCCTCCGCGGGGGAGGGGTCAGTTTTAGTGGCGCGCGGGGGTCATTTTACGTGGCGCCTGACACCCGGGGCGGCGTTCGGCGCGGCGGGCTTGCGCGCCTTCGCCGCCGCGCGAGGAGCCACCCCAACGGCGTCCTTGACGAGCCGGCTGGCGCCCGCCTTTCGACTCTTCGTGTTGCGCTGCGACGTCATGTCTGAGTCTCACCCGAGCCGGCTGGCGACGCGGGCGTTCGTGACGCCGTTCGCGCCCCCTGGAACCCGTTCACGTCGGGCGCGAGTAGTCTCTACCAGGCGATGCCAACGACCATCGAGATCCGCCTGGCGCGCGTCGACGCTCGCCTGCACCAGCTCCGTGCGCACGACGCCGCGTTCGCTGTCTTTGGCGCGGACACGCATCGCTACGAGCGCCACGCGCCCCTCGAGGCGGCAGCCCTGGAACGCTGGGAAGCGAGGCAAGGCGTCACGCTGCCCGAGGAGTACCGGTGCTTCGTGCTCCAGCTGTGCAACGGCGGTCCGGGCCCGGGCTACGGGCTCCAGCCTCTCGACCTCGACGAGGATCTCGAGACAGTGGCGCGCTCGTTTCCTTGGGACGACCATGCCGCTGCCGAGGCGCTGAGGCGGCGGCGGACCGAGCTGGCGGAGCAGTCCGTGGCCCTGTTCGGTTACGACTTCGACGACTACCCCGATGGGTGTCTGACGCTGTGCGACTACGGCTGCGCGTGGCAAGGCGAGCTCGTCATCACCGGCGAGCAACGTGGCCGCGTCTGGTACATCGGGGACAGCGCCTTCCCGCTACCCGCGTTGCCGATGCGCTCGGCCGCGCCCGCCGAGGAGTGTTCGATCTCGTTTCTGGACTGGTACGAGGCCTGGCTCGACGAGAGCTTCGCCGAGACGGCGGCCGATGGCGCCGTGCCCGCCTCGTAAGAAGGGAGCACCCGGCCCAAGATCCGGGTCGCAACCGATCGGATCGCAGCTAGGCGGTCGCAGCCGCGGCGACGTGGCCCAGCCAGGTTAGCCGACTTCAGGCGACGGGTGATGCGGCGGGCCGGGGAACCGGCGTAGGCTTGGTCGCGGAGGTCCACGATGCGTTGGTCGCTCGGTACCGGTGTGCTCGCGGTGGTGCTCGTGGGGTGTGGCGGCGATGATGGAGACTCGACGTACACGATCGCGTTCGAGGGCGATCTGGAGGCGGTCGGCCTGGTGGCGGCGCAGGATGGCGGCGGGCCGTGGGAGGCGGTGGCGCTCGACGGCAGCGGCCACGGCACGTTCACCGTGACCCGCGGCTATCACGCCCTGGCGTTCGTGTGCCCGACGCCGACGTTCGTGTTCGTGCACGAGCTCCACGACGCGGGCGACGACGGTACCGTGCGACAGCTGTGCAGGAGCACCAGCGCGCCGCTGCACGTCCAGGGGGCGGTGACGCCGCCCGACGCCGCCGTGTGGATCGCCGGGGGCCGGGTCGGTCACGTCCCCGGCAGCTACCAGACCAACGTGCGAGCGGGCACCTACGACGTGATGGCCTCGACCGCGACGCGGATGCGGATCGATCGGGCGGTGGTGGTCGCCGCTGACACCACCCACGATCTCGATCTCACGACGGGCGGCTTCGACCTGGCGACCACGTCGCTGACCGTGACCGGCGCCGCGGCGCCCACGACCTATTGCGAGCTGCACACCGCCAACGCCGGCTACGCCCAGTTGCTCGGCACCACCACCGCGGTGCCGCTGGTGCCAGGCGCCCAGCGCCTCGCCGACGATCGAGTCGTGGTCGGCGCCGTCGCCACCGACGGCGACGTGACCCGGTTCGTCCAGCGGCGAGTCACCGGCGAGACCGCGCCGGCGCTGGCGTTCGTCGACGGCGCACCGGTCACCGCCGACCGCGCCGGGGTGCACTGGAGCACCGGCTGGGCCGACTACGGCGTGGGCATGATCGTGGCCGGGCCGACCAACCTGTACATCGGCATCGCCGCGAGCCAGGGCTGGGCCGACGCCACCGGCACGACGACCCTGTCGTGGCCCGACCTGGCGGCGCTGCCGGGGTGGGATCCGAGCTGGCCCACGCCCGCCGTCGGTGCGTCGCTGCGCGCCTCGTCGTACGGCTCGACCGGCACCCAAGATGGCGATCTGGATCAGCGCGTGGTGGGGGCCCCGCTGATCTGGTAGCTCACGGGACGCACTCGCACGCGCACTCCTGCGCGCCGTTGTTCCAGACAGCGCCCCGGATCCCGGGTCCGCCCGGATCCCGGTCGCAGCCGATCGGGCCCCCGGATCCCGGTCGCAGCCGATCGGGCCCGGGACGATCGGGCTGCGCGCGACTCCGGGGCCAGCGCGCCGACCGGTAGCTGGGAGCGCTGGCGGCAGGAAAACGCCGCCGGGCACGCAACCGGGCCGCACCGCGGCCGATAGCGGGGCATGCGACGCCGAACCGGACCCGAACTGCGGGGCCTGACCGCCTGCCGCTCGAGCCGCACGTGAGGTCGCATCGGTTTGACCGGCCCGAGCCGGAGGTCGAAGAGCCCGAGGACAGCCCGCCGCGCTACCCCGGCAAGGTCACCATGACCGCTGGCTTTCGTCCACGCGCGGAGCGCGACGGGGCCGAGCACCCGGCGCAGAAGGAGATCGACGGCAAGTCGGCATCGCACGGCGCGGCGCGTCTCGCCGCACTCGATGACCCATTCGGGCTGCACGTACCGATCCAGGCCAAGGGCGACCTCCGCGGCGCCAAGACGGCCGACCCGCGCGGGCTCCCGGCCACGTCGAGCGGCGCACCGCTGCCGCCCGCGGTGCGCGCGATCATGGAGCGCGCGTTCAACGCTGACTTCGGCGACGTGCTGATCCACCCCGATTCGGCGCGCGCGGCCGCGATCGGCGCCCGCGCCTATGCCGAAGGCAACTCGGTGCACCTGGCGCCCGGTGAGTACGATCCGGAGTCGCAGGCGGGCCGCGAGCTCATCGGTCACGAGCTGGCGCATGTCATCCAGCAGCGGCAGGGCCGCGTCGCCGCGACGAGCCAGGCTCGCGGCGTCGCCATCAACGACGCGCCCGGCCTGGAACAAGAGGCCGACACGCTCGGCCAGCGGGCCGCGAGCATCGCGGTCGCGTCGCCTGCTGTCACCCCGGCCCCGTCCGTCGAGCGCGCGGCGTCCGCCACGCCGTCGCCCGTCGCCCAGGCCGTCGCGCAACTGCAGGCCGCGCCGCAGAGCAACGAGGAGACGCTTGACGGCGAGGTCGAGGCCGCCGCGCAGCTCGAGCACTCGAGCGACCCGGCCGAGCGGGCGTACGGCACACGGCTGCTCCTGCTCCTGACGCTGATGCGCCCCGAGAACGTCGACGACGACGCGGTGCTGTTTCCATTCATCGACAAGTGCCAGGAGTTCGCGCGCGACGAGAAGCTGACCCTGGGCATCCTCGCCCTCAAGCGCGACCGCAACGCGCTCCTCGAGGAGGATGGCGCCGGCTTCCCCGTGACCTGGGCCGAGCGCATCGCCCAGGAGCTGCGCATCGACGCGAACCTGAAGGAGCTCGAGGCCGCGTATCAGGCCGAGCGGGCCAGCGCGCTCGCCGGCGTCGGCGCGATCGGCGCGACCGTCTGGGCGCGCGGGCTCCCGCTCACGCTCGATCAGGCGCGACAGCTCGACGCCGACGGGCTGGTCCGCGACGTCCTGACCTACCGCCGCCTGGCCGCCGGCTCCAGCGAGCCCACCGAGCGCTACGCCGCGGCGATGGCCTCGTGGCTGCGGCTCGCCGCGCACTACGGCGCCTTGCTCGAGCACGAGCGCGACCTCGCAGATCAGGTCCGGCAGATCCGGGCCGGCGAGGTCGTGGTCACCAGGCCCTACTACAAGCAACAGCGAGCCAAGTTCGCCGAGCTACAAGCGGCATTGCGGTTTGTGAAGCAGGCCGGCGCGGACCCGGCCACGGTCGCGCGCAAGTTCTTCCGCGTCCTGAGCTGGACCGTCGGCGAAGGCCTCGAGGCGTTTGGCGGCGGCGGCGCCGCCGCCACGTGGCCGCACGACGGCGTCGAGGCGTACCGGGCCGAGTTGGCCAAGCTCGACGCCCGCCTCGCCAGCGCGACGTCCGCCGACTCGATCACACGGGCCCTGACGTGGGCCCACGAACGCGGCTACCTCAGCGCCGCGGGCCGGGAGGTCTGGAACGCCATCAAGGCCGACGCGGTCAAGATGATCGCCACGGCGATCGGCATCCTGATCCTGCAACAGATCCCCGGCGTGAACGTCGCGCTCGACGTCGTGCTGGTGATCGAGTTCGGGCTCGACGCGGTCACGACGCTCGGCGAGGTGGTCGACACCCTGAAGGCCGCCATCCGCGCGAAGTCGGTGGTCGACATGGAGCACGCGGCGGCGATGATGGCGACCACCATCGTCGGCGGCGCTGCCAAGCTCCTGCTGTGGGCAGCGACGTGGGGCGCCGCCAAGGCGGCCAAGCGGATCAAGGGCTACCGCGACGGCAAGCAGTTCCTCGACGAGCACAGCAACAGCTCGGAAGCGCGCGCGGCCCTGGCCGGCGCCAAGGGCGACATCGCCAAGGCCAAGGCGACCCTCGCGAAGAAGCGCGCGCAGGAACAGCGCGCCCGCGAGGAAGCCGACCTCGACGAGAAGCCTGCGCCCGCCGCGCCGCGCCCGGACGAGCCGCCGCCCCCGGCGAAGGACACCCCACCCGCGACGCCGAAGGTGGAGACGCCCGAGGAGTGGCTGGCGCGTGTCGCGGAGGGGCTCACCCCGGAGGAGAAAGCCAAGCTCGAGAAGATGGCCAAGGGCAAGACGGCGGAGGAGCTACGCCGTAGCCTGGGTGGCGACGGCAACGACGTGGAGGTCGCGCGCGCGAAGGTCCGCAAGGCGGTTGGCGAAGAGCGGGACGCTGTCGTCCTCCGGGCGCGCTCGCAGGAGCGGATGGCTGAGCTGAAGCAGAAGATCGCCGACCTCGATCTGATGAACGATCCCGAGGTCAAAGCGATCCTCAAGAGTGCAAAGCCCCCGCGCGACAAGCTTCCGGACCTTCGCGACAAGGTGATGACCAAGGTTCTCAAGGCCGAGGCACAAGCCGCTCATCCCAACGCCGATGTGCTCGATGGCGTGAAGATCTACGAGAAGCAAGCGGAGGCGACAGCCGAGGAGTGGCGAGCCAATCATCCGAATCCCGATGGGTCGCGGCCGACCAACGCGGGACTCAGAGAATTCGGCGATGGTCTCTACCTCGAACGAGGCGAGATGGATATCCTGATTATCGAGCGCCCCGTGACAGGCAAGGCCAGGATCCTGGAGCGCGAGGAAATCAAGACCGGGATCCGCGACACGCACGCCAGGGCCGATGCCCAGCTGAAAACACAAAGCGAACTGCTCCACGCTGCTGCCAGCGGTAAGGCGAAGATCCGGCTCTTGCGCGGCTCTGATGAAAACCTCGCTGACACGATCGATCTCGCGACCGATGCCACGGCGAAGAAGATGACGCGGGGGCCGTCGAATCGAGTGTTCAATCGGTCACTGGGGGTGTCTGCTTCTGATCTTGAGGCGCTGTTCTACGAACTTGTGAACGCAAGCATTCGACATGAGGACAAAGAGTAATGGCTACGCTCTATGCAATTCGTTCGGCGCCTGGGGTGCCGGCACAAGATGACGACGAAGTGGTCGATGAGATGGATCATGGATATGCATGCCTCGAGGCAGCGATCACTCTGTGGCGTTTGGTGGATCCCGCGCGCGCCGAGTCGCTTCGCTCGTTTCTTGTTCGCGTGGCGGATGCTAGCGAAGACCACACACAGTTCGCTGGTGACGATCTGGCCGCGTTGATACAGATGCTATCTGGGGTCGGGGAGGCCATCCAGGCCGCCGGAATTGTCGATCAACATTGGCGGACTCCTCCGGAACGTCTGGACGAACTGAAGCGCCAGGTCCCCGCCATGGATCTCGAACTCAACCGGCCCCTGCACTGCAAGACCGCGGCACTCTTGGAGGTGATCTGTGCCGTCGAAGCACTGCAAGGGTTTCTCTCTCGGGCTCTCCGATCTGGCTGTGCGGTCGTCCACGGTTGACACGGGATGGGCGACCAAGCGCTTGAAGACGAAATGGCGATCCAGATGGCGTTGACCCAGGGACCGGGCCTGCGCGAGTGGGGATACCAGCTCGTGGCCGGCCCGGTGGGTGCGAATCAGGTCGCGATCTTCCGCGACGCTGAGTGGGAGCCCGACGATGATCCGGATCCGATCGAAGCGTTTCGCGGCGTTGCGGTCCACGACCTGCGCGACGGCTCGGTGGTGCGAATCCCGCTGCACCTCAACATGCCGAGCGAAGCCACTCTCGACGCCACGCTCGGTGGCGATGCCCAGCGGATCGTGATCGCGCACGGCGGCCACGTCGACGTCGTGACGCGCGCCTCGGGCGTCGTGAACCGACGCCCCGCGCTCGCCCTCGATCCCGAGCGTCTCGAGGTCGCACGGCGTGACGGAGATCGGGTCATCATCGACGCGCTCTGATGCGGACGCGACTTGGATTCGGGTCGTAGCCGATCGGATCGCCGGGGCACCGGGGCGCAGCCAATCGGATCGAGGGGGGCACGACCGCGCACGGTGGCCTACGCGATCGCGAGTCGCAGCGGTCGCAGCCGATCGGGCGGCCCACGCGATCAAGTCGGGCAACTTCCCCGTGGCCCGCGAAGCCGCGATGCGGTGGTATACGAACCGGCTCCGACAACTGGGTCGCAACCGATCGGATCGCAGCAGGAGGACTCGATGTCCTGGTACGCCGACCTCAGCCCCTACACTTACCTGCGCGGCCAGCGCCCCGAGGCACCAGCGGTCAACGTCGGGTGGCTCGCACGCGGGCACGTGTTCCCGACCGGCGATGTGCCCGCGGAGTTGGTGCCTCGCCTCGCCGGGCTGATCGAGCACGCACCGACCCAAGGCACGCGCGGACTTCACGATTGCGAGTTCTGTCCCCCGGGCACGGACGGCCCGCGCCGCGGGGCACGTTGGGGGCTTGATGACTCGATGCCGCGGGGAAACGCCGAGATCCGCGCCGTCGGCGTCGACGGTACACGCTACGCGGCACCCACGCTCATCCGCCACTACGTGGCGGTTCATCGCTACGCGCCGCCGGTGGCGTTCATCGAGGCGGTCCTGCGACCTTCCCCGCACGAGTGGCACCACGCGCTGGCCCAAGATCTATGTTTCGTGTGTGGTGACGTACTCGAACGACGTGAGCAGTACCGATCCGGCGACGAGACGTTGCTTACCGCCGCCTGCCCTCGCTGCGGCGTCGACTACGAGCGGCGCAAGCCCCAGCGAGTGGGGTAGCCCCACGCCCAACCCCGCGGATCCGGTTGGCCGCGACCCGGTTGTTGGGGAGTCGTCGCCACGCTCACCGAGCGCGCCTACGACTGCACGGGCGAGATCGCGCCAGCCTACCAGCAGGCGCGCGTGCTCTCGGAGAGTGAGATGCGGACGCTGCGCGAGGCGATCGACGCGACCGGACTGTGGAAGTTCGCGCCCGCATACAAGAGCGCCGAACCGGTCAACGACGGCGTGTTCACGCGGCTCGAGGTCCGCGACGGCGATCGCGCCCGCGCGGTCGACTCCCAGCAGGTGGAAGACCCGCGGCTAGATCCCGTTCGGGCGATCATCCTTCGACGCTGAGCCGCAGATGGAACAGGCCCGCCGTCTTGCCGGGCACGACCTCGCAAGAGGCCCACGGGTGCCCGAGCTGCGCCGCCGCCCGCGTGACCGCCCGTGCGTCGATACGCCGGCCTGGCCGGGTCACCACCAGCATGCGACCGCGAGCGCGGCGGCGGCACCGATGGTCCACCACGAGCATGGTGAGTGGCGGGATCAGCACCAGCATGGCCCTGACCGTCACGTCGAGCTCGAGCCGGAACGCGAGCGCGGTCACGAGCGCAACACCGGCGAGATAGCCGGCGACCCCCGCGCCGGCCGAGCGCTCGGGACGGGTCAGCCGCCGGGCGCGTCGATGGCGTCGATGATCGCGGCCTCCCTGGCGGTCCACGCCTCGTACTCAGCGCGCGCGAAGGCGAGGGCACGCAGCCCGTACGCCTCGGCCCGCGCCTTGGCCGAGGCTTCGTCGCGGACGTCGGCCAGCTCGGCCGCGGCGTCCTGCGCCACGCGCTCGCCGGCGTGCGCCTCCAGCCAGTCCCACGTCACCCAGTCGTACTTGTACGCAGGATCGAAGGGGATCGCGAGCAGCTTGCGCCACACCGGGCTCGACCAGAATCCGCTCACTCGCACGCGCGATGTCGAGCCATCGCCGGTCACGGTCGGCAGGCCAGCCGCGTCGCACAGCGCGCGGTGCAGCCGCTCGGCGCGCGCGAGGGTCAGCGCCGAGCGTGCGTCGCGGGTCGCGATGGCCCGCTGGTGGGCGAGCTCGATCGCGTCGCGGCGGATGTCGGGGTTTGGCGACAGCATGCGATCGATCGCCTCGGCGGCCGGCGGGTCGCTCGCCTCGGCGGGGCCGAGCACCACGGCCGTCACGTCGGGCCAACGGCCCCGGTAGGTCCACGGCGCGGCCAGCGCGTCCGCCGGACTGCGCAGCTGCGCGTTGCACCAGCCGCCCGGCGGGTACTCGTGCCGCCAGATGCCCATCGTGCGCGCGGCCTCGACTGCGGCGACCAGGCGTGGCAGCGCCGGCGCGCCCTGCCGGCCGACCAGACCCTGGGAGGCGCGGATCCTCACCAGCGGATCGGCGTGGTCGATCAGGCGTAGCAACATCGCGGTCGCGTCGTCACCGTCGAAGTGGTGGAGCGCCTCCGCGACCACGCGGGCGTACTGATCGGTGGCCAGCATGCGCTCCAGGATGAGCAGGAAGCGCGGCTCGCGGTACCGGGCGAGGGCCAGCGTGAGATCGTCGCGGTCGCGAGCGACCGCCAGCTCGAGCAGCAGCGTCGGCACCGCGACGTCGAAGCGCTCGCCCGAGAGGTAGGACAAGAGCCCCGAGGTCAGCGGCCGACGGTGTTCCACCCGGTCGCGGCGCCGGCGACGGATGAGTCGCCGCACCCCGTCGGGCGACAGCGCCAGGATCCGCTCGCGGTTGTACCCACGTCGCCACAGCGCAGGATCGTCGCGGTCGGCGGCATCGTGCTCGTCACCGAGCCGGGCGATCAACCACGGATCGTGAGCCAGCGGCATCAGGAGCGCGTAGCCGATCGCGTCCCAGCGCCGGTCGGGACCCTTGGCTGGCGGCGGCAGCTGCCAGACCGCGAGCACGCGCTCGCGCACCGCCGCGCGGTCGGGCAGGCGCTCCATCGCTCGCGCGATCGTGGTCGACGCCGCGGTGTCGAGCAGCGCGACCTCGGCGAGCGCGAGGTCGACGAGCGTCCGCGCGGGCACGTGGCTCGCCACCACGTCGAGGGAGTTGCGCAGCGCGTGGTCTGGGTGCTTGCCGGCGGCGGCCTTGCCGATCACCCGCAGCAGCACCAGCGCCTCGTCGGGAGTCGTCGCGGACAGGTCGTCCGGGGCCTCGCCGGCGGCGATCGCTGCCAGTGCTGCCGCGAGCGCGGGCGGCAGCTTCGGGGCGGCGCGGGCTGGCGGCCGCGCCGTGGGCGTCCGGCGGGCGGGGACCATCGTCCACCCGGCGCGGTCGCGGGGCGGCTCGGTGAGCTCCTGGTCTGGGTCCTGGACCAGCGTCACGGCGGTGCCGTCCCAGCCGACCAGATGGAAGTCGTCGGCCAGCTCGAGCCGGGCGTCCGCGAACAGCCCGTGCAGCTCGGTGAGCGCGGCCATGAGCTTGGCCGCGCGCGGATCTTCGTCGGGGTCGAGGCTTCGGGCCAGCTTGCCCCCGGCGCGCGCGATCACGCCGCTCGAGCCAGCGGGCGCGACCTCGAACGCGTAGCCCTCACCCACGAGCCCCGACGCCCGCACGTGGGCGCGCAGCCGCGTGCGCTCGCCGCGGTCGAGCGCGCGACCGCGCACCAGTTGGATCCAGATCGTCCAGCCCATCTTCGTTGCCTCTCGATTCGCGTGACCAGGGCGCGCGGCCGACCTGGAGCCCAGTCGTCGTCGCGCGCCGCGCCGGCGGGGGGCAGTGTACCGACGCCATGACCAGCCGGGCGAGCGCGCCGGCCGTAGCCGCCCCAGATCATCATCTCGGTGCCGGTCCACACGGCGCTGTGGTGAGGCCGCGCTCGTCGTTGGTCGTTCAGGGCGGCAGCAATGAGCGGTGGGACATGCGCATCGGTCAGCGCTTGCCGTCGACCATTGCCTTCGCCTCAGCGAGGCTGACGCCGAGCTTGGCGACCAGCACCTGGATCGCCCGCAGCTTGTCGCCACGAGCGAGGAAGTCGATGGCATCTTGCGGCAGCGAAGTCGCCTGCGGCGGCTCCTGCCAAGCGATGCGCAGCTGCGCCATGACCAGCTTGAGGTTGTACTCGATGGCGGTGAGACGACGGTCGTGATCGCGAAGTCGCTCGTTCTGGTCGGCATCGGTCGACATCCGACCATTCTAGCCACACGCTGGTCCGCGGCGGGGCCGTCGAGGCTCAGCGAAGAGCGTCGCCTCGCCGGCGTGCGATGACGATCCGGTCGGTCGTGGAGGTGGCGACGTTGGCCGGCGGCTGCGGCCAGGACACGCGCGTGATGATCACGAAGCGCTCGGAGCGGGTGTCGTCGACCGCGATGTACTCGGCGCTGCGGTCCGGCGGCATCGCCGCGAGTCCCGTGAACGGCGGGCCGCGCGTGCCCAGCGCGGCGAGCGCGACGGGCGCGCGCAGCTGCACGACGACGTCGACCTCCTCGTACTCGTCGGCGCTGGTCGGCTCGAAGCCGACGGGCCACACCTCGAGGGAGGCGAACACCGGCGGCGCCGCGATCGTGATGCCGGTCTCGGAGCGGCCGTCGAACGAACCTCCGAGCCGGGCGATGAGCTCTGGGCCGGCGACGTACGCGGCCAGCACGGCCTGGACCCGATCGAGCTCGTCGAGCACGACCCGGTCGGCAGGGGACATCGTCGTGGAGGGCGGGACCGGCGGCAGCGGTGTACGCGTAGAGGCGGACCGCCGTGTAGAGAGCTCCAACCCTAAGAACCGGGTCGCAACCCATCGGAGCGCCCGTCAGCGATCAGCCCGGAGCAAGGGCGCGCGACGGGCCGCTGGCACGTGGCAACGGCTTCGCACGTTCGTCAGCGCACCGGGTGGTGGCGCCGAACCCGTAGCTCGCCGACGCGCCGAAGCCCCCGCCGAACGCGAGGCCACCGATCAGGAGGCCGATGCCGACACCCTCGTAGCTCTGCCGATCGGCGTCGGGGAATGGTGGCGTGGCGCCGAGGATGGCGGCGACGCCCACGATCGCCGGAATGACACCGAGGATCACGGTCGCACCGACGTCGAGCGCGGGGGCGGCCCGGCTCGACGAGCACTCGCGCGCCACCTTCACATTGCGAAATCGGCCCGCGGCCGTGACGTCGGGCACCATCAGTTGAGAACACGCCGACAGCCCGAGCCCCGCGGCAGCGATGGCGTACTTTCCGCGAAGCTGCATCGCGTCGACGCTAGCACACGGCCCCAGCGTCCGGGTTGTTCTGGCGGTTGCCCAGAGTCGCCATTGGATCGCACGTCAGCGGTGAGGGGTGGCGAATCGCCCCAAGAACCGGGTCGCAACGGTCGCAACGGTCGCAACGGTCGCAGCCGATCGGATCGCAGGCCCTGACGCGGTTAGCTGGGCTGCCGCCCGGCTGGCCTGCGCTGCCTCGTCCGGCGCCGCAGGGCAAGGACCGCCACGACGAGCCACGTCGCCTCCGCCCCTGAGCCGCCAGCGTTGCAGGTGCCGGGGCCGCTCAGGTCGAGCGTCTCGGCGGGCGCGTCCGGGAGGGGCGGCCCACATTTCACGTGGAAGTAGTGTGACTGCCCGACGCCGAGAACCTGCGCGCCGATGAACATCTGGGAGATCGGCTTCTTCACCACGACGCTGATCGTCGCGTCTCCCTCGCCGTACCACGCGCCGCCGCCATCCATCCGCTTGAGGTGCCCGCCCGGTGTGCACGAGATCGCGATCGTGCCGTCGGCTCGAAAGTCGTTGCCAGGGACGCCTGTCGACGCCGTCGCCAGGCCGATGCCGAGTGGCACGAAGCCGGGGGCGAAGACGGCGCCGCAGATGAGCGGCGTCCGGCTGGCGAGCGCGTCATTGTGATGCCCCCACACCGACCATTCGAACGACGCGACCTGACCGGCGGGGATCACCGGCGGAGGTGGTCTCACCACGACGCGCGTGATGTCTGTCAGCGTGATTTCGGGGTTCGTCCCATCCGAGGCTGTTCCGCACAGCTCGGGGATCTCCTTGATCGCGCCGCCACAGGCAATGGCGCCCGTCGACACGATGAGCAGAACGGCGAGATGGGCTCGCTTCAAGGAAGCGTGCCTCCGGCGTGGTCGCAGGATCAGGACGAGCACCAGCGCCAGCCCACAACCGGCCTCGGGGCCCCCGCTACAGCCGCGGGGGCAGCCACCGGGTGGGGGTGGCGGGGGACGTCGATCGTCGAGAGGGTAGCTCCACTGGAACGCCAGGGTTCGGTCGCCGTCGGGGTTGCCGACGCGCGTGAACCTCATCGCAGCATACCCGGCGTCGGTCCGAACGACGATGACCTCACCGACCTTCGGCACCACGTGCGTGAGCGTGAACGCGTCAGTCGGCGGAATGCGAAGTTGATCCAGTTCAGCGGCGCCGAGGGACACCAGGCCGCGGCCGGCGATCAGCTCGGCCGCGTTCCACCACACGTCACGCGTGCTGCTGCTGGTGATCGCCGGTGGACCAAAGACGAATCCGGAGCCGGCCTCGAGCACTGTGCTCCGCAGCCATGCCGCTGGCGCGGGCCGGGCGGGCTCGTCGCGGCCCGGCTTCTTCCGGCAGTCGGCAGTGCAGGTCGGGTGATCGCCGCCACGGTCGCACTCTTCGGCGATCACGTCGTGGTACCCGTCCCCGCACACGACCGGGCACTCGCCCTCTTCCGCGGCGATCTTGCAGTGCTCATCGACGCCGTGCTCGTTGAGCAGGGCCGTTCGGACTTCCTCCTTGGTGCCGTAGCGATAGGACGTCGTCTTGGTGACGTACCCCGGCGGCGTTCCGCACAGCACGCAGAAGCCGCGCGTCTGGCGGTCCTGGTCGTTCGCCACGGCGGGGACATCAGCCGTCGCGGGGCACGCTGTGTCGTCGACCGCGAAGAACGCGTAGTACGGACCGCACGCGCTCGGCTTCATCGCGACGCCTTGGACCTCGGCCGTGGCCTCGCCGGCCTCGCACCGGCGCTTGGCGTCGTCGGACCCTTGTGAGGTGTCGAGATCGGCCCGGTACACCCGCTGCTGCGGGCTGGTGCACCCGAACGACCGCAGCGTCGTGATTCCGCCCGCGGCGCGGTCGTCAGCGACGAGCTGCGCGCAACAGCCGAGGGCCGTTGGCCGCGACGTGATCAGGTGTGGCCGCGGCTCACACCGGCACCCGACCACGCTGCCGGCGCCGCTCTCCTCGTCGCATCCGACGATCCAGCCCTTGTACTCGCCGCTCACTACCTCGCCCTGCACGCACCGACCGTACGGACCCCAGTCGCCACCCATGTTGCGGCAGACCCGATCGCAGGTGACGCGCCCTGTCGCGTTCTTCACGATCGTAGGGGGGACGACCGGTGGCAGCGGCCCACCGGGCCCCCGACAGAAGCAGGTGACATCGCTGCCGGGGCTGGTCCGGTCGCAGCCGATCGCACCTCCGGTGAGTGGTCCGGCGCTCACCGCGCCGCCAGGTGTCACGCACTCGCCGTACCGGCCCCAGTCAGCCTGCTTGTTGCGGCAGTAGTCGCCGCAGCTCACGCTCCCGTTGTTGCCTGCCTTCGCGCGGGCTCCGGCCGGGAGCACCGGCGCGGGCACAGCCCTGCAATAGCAGTCGAGCGTCTGCCCTGGCCCCGGCGCTTGCGCGCAGTTGACGTTGCTACCGGTGCTGCCACCGCTCGCGATCTTGCCACCGAGGCACGTGCCGTACTGCCCGAGGTTGCCGGTCGCGTTGCCGCAGAACTGTGCACAGGAGAGGCCGCGATCATCCGGTCGCTTCAGGAACGCGTCCGGCGCCGGCGGGTAGGTCGGGCCGAACCGCGCGCAGTCGGTGAGCACGCTGAGAGGAGCCTCGCACGAGCATGCCGCCGAGCGGCGATAGCCCGTGGGACACTTGTCCCCGTAGCACAGGCCGCCGAACGCATCAGTCTTGCTCGGACACACGAGCGAGGGCCCACCGATCGGCCCGAACCGTCCGCAGTCGGTCCAGACCCGCCAGCCCAGGGCGCACGTACACGACGCGGTACGTGTCCAGCCGGCGTCGCACGGCTTGTGGCAGAGGCCACCCCACAGCTCCCCGGACGAGCAGGTCATCGTCGGCGCGGCGGTCATGCCGAAGCGCCCGCAGTCGGTGACCACGCCACCGCGTTGACACGAGCACACTGCCGAGCGGACGTGATCGGCGGGGCAGACGCCGTTGCAGCCTCCGGCGTAGGGCTCGGTACCAGTGAGGCACTGCTGCGCCATCGCGGCACTGTGCCCGAGCACCAGTGAGGCCATGATGATCAGCACGGGATGCAATCGACGCATGGGTTCGCCGGTCGTTGCATGGAGTGCGCCACTGCCAGGCGCACGCGGCGCGTGGTCGATGGCCAATCCGGTAGACATCGGCGCGTGGGGCGTCTGCTCGATTGGACAGGGACACGGCTTGGGGCGCCGGTGAAGTCCGACCTCGAGCTGATCGCAGAGATGCAGGGCGCGCTGATCCGCGACGGTGCGTGCCCGATGTCGCTGATGTTCCGCTGGCTCGACCTCCCGTCGTGCCTCGATCACCCCGACGTGCTCGCCGACGCACGCTTCACCTATGACGAGGAGTTGCGTGACGAGTGGGGCCCCGAGTGGCTCAGCGCCGGCGCCGAGTGCAACGTCTTCATCCCCGCGGAGCTGGTTCCGTTCTGCGTGTGAGCCTCACGACGCCCCCGGGTGGCAGCGGTGACAGCCGTCAACCGAGCTGGAATCCCGCGGGCGCGGCGCTTAGCCTTGTGGCGTGGCGCGCCGGTGCATCTACGTGTTCTGCAACCGTGCGATGTCGTTCGACGACTTCTGCGGGCGCGACGTCCCGGCGATGCCGTTGCCGGACCCCGACCGTGAGGCCACATGAAGCGCGCCGCGGTGCTTTGCCTGCTCTGCGGTCTCGCCGGCTGTCGAGGTGCCCCGATGGTCCATGAGCCGTCGCGGCCGGCCGCGACGCCGGCTGAGACGCTCCTCGCGCGGTTGCCCGATGACGCGGCGTTGCCCGCGGGGGCGCTGGCCTTCGCCGGCGCGGGCGCGAGCCCCGACGGCCGCGTCGTCGCACTGGCCATCCGCGGCGGCGAGCGGGCGGCGGTCGTCGTCGCCCGGCGCGTGGCTGGCGCAGCGACCGCGGAGGTCGTCACCGGGCGGCTCATCCCCTCGACCGCGCCGCTGCTCGTGCGGCGCGACGACGAGGAGGCGATCGTCATCGAGGATCTGGCGAACGAGCAGCGGTACGAGGTCCCGTGGGCCGGTATCGCCGAAGGGCCCAGCGTGCCGTGGTTCAGGGACACCGTCTGGGCGGTGACCCCGCCGGGGGGGCCGCCGCTGCTGATCCGGGCCTTCACGACGGGCGACCTCTCGGCGACGCGCATCCGCGCGTATCGACCCGGGGCGGCGACCCTGGCGTGGGAGGTGGCGCTGCGCGTCGGCACCACGCCCGCCGTCGTTGCGGACGCGCTCGTGAGCGACGATGGCCGGGTCGTGATGGTCCAGTACACCGACGGCAAGCAAGGCGCCCGGCTCGTCGCCTACGACATTGACACCGGCGCCGAGCGTTGGGCGCAAGCAACCGGGGTGACATACTCGTACTTTGGTGCGCTGATCGCGGCCCCCGATGGACGCGTTGCCACGCTGCTGTCGGATGCCGCACGCTGCGAGGTGTGCGAGCGACTCGAGATCCGCCGCGTGGCGGACGGGTCGCTCGAGCGGGCCGTCTCGCTCGAAGGCCCAAGCGTGCTGGCGCGCCTGGGCCCACGCAACGTTGAGACGTTCCTCGGCATCACCGGCGACGAGCTCTGGTTCCGGTTCGCCAATGGCCCACAGGCGGCCGATGGGATGGTCGCCGAGCACTACTCCTACGACGTCTTCGATCTTCGGACGGGCACCCACCGCGCCGCGAGCGACGCTTGGGCGTCGACGTTCGCCGCCGGTACCGCGGCGGCGGTCGCCAGCCAGGACGGGCTGATCGTCGTGGCGCCCGGGCCCGGTCGCACGCTCTCGCTCGCCGTGTTCCGACAGGCCCCGTAGCGGCCCGAGCCCTGAGCCTGCCCCCATGTTCCGGATACCTGCCATCCGACCACCGGCAAGATGAGCGAGGTATCCATGAGCACGCCCCCTCCCCCCAAGACGCCGCGTCGGCGACGCGCGTTCACGCCGGAGTTCAAGGCTGAGGCCGTCCGGCTCGCGACTCAACATGGGCGTCCTCGCGGCCCACGGCATCACCGCCAGGCGGCCGGGGGCCGACGCGCCAGCGCTGGTGCAGCGCGACGAGCGTGCCGAGCTCGGGCGATGGCAGCACCGTCACGAACGCGGAGTCGTCGACCGCATCGAGCATGCAGTCGAGCGCCGCGCGGTTCTGGTCGGGGGACAAGCTCGATTCGACGATGCTCACCGGCGAGTCATGGCCGAGCTCGCTCTCGATCGATGGCTCGAGCTTGGTCTCCCCGGTGAGCGACGCGGCGCGCAGCGTGTAGACGAACTCGATCTCGCCGCTCCCTGGAATGGCTCGCCAGCACGACTCCACGCGCGTCGCGATGACGGTGGTCATGTAGCGGTCGCGGTCGGCCAGAAATCGTGCCATCGCGGGCGGCATCGGCGGCGGCTCGTCAGTTGGGGCCGCGCGCGGCTCGACGGGTGGCACGGCGTCCGGGTTGGTGGTGGCTGCGCTCGCGTTGGTGACCGAGATCAGCGTCGCGCCGGCGGGGAGGCCGTCGAGCGGTGGCGCGCCGAGCTGCGGGCGGTTCGGCAGCGGCGCGGGCAGGCGCGGTCGCGGCGCAGGCCCGGCCGACACGTCGTCCGGGTGGCCCACCGCCGCGTCGCGGGCCGCGGGCGCTGCCGGTGGAGAGCCTGGCCGTGTCAGCACGTAGCCCGCCACCAGGATCAATACGCCGCCAGCGCCGAGGAGATGTGATGTCTTGATGGGCATGGCTCAGAACCCAATCAATGGCGCAGTGGGCGTGCATCCGCCAAGCATCCGGCACCCAAGCTTCCCTGCAGCGGTCTTGTAGAGCGCGCACGTGTACGAGCCGATGCACTGGTCCTGCGCAGGACAGGTTGAATCGTTCGGGCACTGTGGGCGGAAGCAACGGGGAGCCGCGCCGTTAGCACATGCCCCTGGCCCCGGCGCGTTGTCCTTGGCTACCGGGTTCGCCGTGCCGACGTTCGGCGTCGGCGAGTCGGTTGCCGTGGGGCCGGCGGGGGCGCCACCAGCGTGCGCCACTCCGAGCGCGATCATGGCCGCCACGATCAACGAGAAGAACACCTGAGTACCTACGCGCAGCTGCGAGCTCCTTGCAATGTGTGATCGCGGGTTTGCGCCGCGGCACCGCCATCATCTCGGCGCTGCGGCATCGCTATCGACCGCACCACAGCACGGTTGCGCACTCAGGCACGATTTCTTGAAGGAACCGAGCCAGGCGGCGCAGCCGATCGGATCGCGCGCCGATCGGATCGCGCAGGAACCGGGTCGCAGCGGTGGGTGCTCTGCGCGGCATACGCGTCGAGGCGGACCGCCTTGTGGAGGGCCAGGGCCCTGCCGGTCGATGCTGCCACCCGTCGATGAGGTCGCGGTGATGCCTCGTCGTCGTGATAGCGTCGACGTGATGGTGGAACCGCACGACCTCGCTGGCTTGCTCGGCGCCGCACTGACAGCGGCCGGCGTTGATCCTGCCGATTTCGAGGTCGGGGCCGCAGCCGATGGTGGCCTCTGCGTGATGCGCCGGCGCTGGGGCTCCCTTGAGGGCAGCGCGCGCGAACTGGAAGCCACGTCGGAGGCGACCTTCCCGCCGCCGCCGGCCGAGGCCATGGATGATGAGCGCGTCACTGCCTGGGTCGACGCCTGGGTCGACGGCCGCGAACAGTTCACGTCGATGGACGAGGCACCGCCGGCCTTGCTGCGCCGGCCCGAGCTCGTCACGCGCGCCGACTTCGCGCGCGCCTTCACCGACTGGGAGTTCTGCGCGCTGGTGGCGAACGCCGAGGACTCCGACCCTGACGTGCCGCCGCCGGACGCCCTGCAGGCGGCGATCGAGGTCCACGACTTCGTGCGCGTCGGAGATCTGCTCGATGCTCATCCGGAACTCGCCACGACGCGCGACGACGCCGGGTTCACGCCGCTCCACGTCGCGGCCGAGCGCTGCAGCGTGGTGACGCTGCCGACCGCGGCGGTGCGCGTGATCGAGCGGCTGCTCGCCGCTGGGGCCGACCCTGAAGCGGCCACCGACGACGGCCTCCGCCCGCTCCACCTCGCCCGGGCGGCGGCGGTGCGCCCCTTGGTTCGGGCCGGCGCCGACCTCGAGGCGCGCAATGCCATGGGCCAGACGCCGCTGATCGTGCAGGCCCAAGAGGGCGACGGATGCCCAGCCCTCATCGAACTGCTCGCGGTCGGCGCGGCGCGCGACGCGCGTGACGCGGACGGTCTGACCGCGAGCGACTACGCCCGCGCGCGCGGCGAGGCAGACAAGCTCGAGGCCCTCGCCTGACACGGCGGGCGTCGAGCGAGCGGTAGACGGCGGGGATGGCATGTCGCCGACCATGACCGGGCTATCGACCAGACCGCGAGCGGTAGCCGGGCGCGGCGCGCACGAATTCACGCAGCCGCGCCGCGGGGCGGCTGATAGCCCGGCCATGACCGGAGTTGCTCATCGGCGGCGCGGCCCTGGCCCCCCATGACCCGGGTTGCCCCCCATGACCCGGGTTGCAGCCCATCGGATCGCGGGGCAGCCCATCGGATCGCGGGCTGGAGAACGAAGGCCGAAGCGGCGGGGCTCGGCCGCAGTGGCGGTCGGGGAACCTTCGACGCATGGGCCCGCGCGACCGTACCCGACCTCCCAGACTTGGAGCGGCGAGCCGTGGCCCTAGGTCTCGAGCTCGGCAAGAGAAGTTGGAGATGGTGAGATGAAAGAGCACCCAACACACAACTGGCCAATCGAGGTTCAGCGAGGAGAGGTCGCGTTCCTCCCTGGCTTTGGCACCTTTGTCGACAACGCATTTCGGCTCGAGCTGAACCGCGTCGTCGACATCGCCGTGCTTCCAGAGCTGGCCACGGCTCCTTGACGGAGCATCGAGCGCTCGTGCGCGAACTCGAAGCCCGGCGGACGCCGCGCGGGCACTCGTTCCATCGATCGACATTGCAGCCGGGACGGCTCGCGTGGATGCTCGACGAACTCGTCGCTCGAGCAGCGCTACTGGAGTACGATCGCAAGTTGCTGGGCATCGACGAGGTGGCGGACCGTTAGTCGCGACCTGAGAGCCTGCGGTAACGCCAGCCGGCTTCCAAATGACCCGTGGATGTTGCGCAAATACGGAAGGCGAAATCCCAGTCAAGGACGCGCGGTCATGAACGAACTCAATAGCGAAGAGAATGTAAGGGCGCTGCTCGAGCAGCTTGCGTCGGCGGAGCCACGGCGCCGTGCGAACGCGTTGCGTGCCCTCGCCGAGGCGCCTGTGGCGGAACAGCGGCTCTTGAGCGCTGCCGAAAGCATGCTCGCAGATGAGAGCCTTACGATCCTGTCGATTCCGTACTTGTTCGGCGAAGTCCGTTGGCATGCGGCGGCAGCGGTAGCGGCTCTTCGCGGTGCCCTGCAGGTGCGCGAGCATGTGCACCTTCTTGATGTGCCGGGCCCGCTCACGACCGACAAGATCGATCAACTGGCGACACAGGCTGGTCTGGGTACGGGGCGGGGCGGCATCGATGGAGTGTTGGAGACGCTAGAACAACTCCGCGCACTTGGGCTCATCCCGCGCCGGAACATCGTACGTGAGCCATGAAGGAGGGGGGCGGCCGTCGCAGCTGATCGGATCGCCGGCGGATCGCGGGCGGAGCCAATCGGCCCACCAAAACCAGTAGCAGCCAACCGGATCGCGGGGCCGATCGGAGCATCGGATCGGGGGCGAAGTGGGGCATGATGGCGCCATGATGCGCCACTCGCTCGAGTCGCTCGCGGGCCTTGCGCTCTTGATCGCCCTCGCCCCGTCTGTTCGTGCCGATGAGTACGACGCACCCGATCGCTCCAAGCGCACGGGCGCTTTTCGTGAGGTTTGGCTCGAGCCGGGGACCGGGTGGTGGTGCCCGGGCAAGTTCATCTGTACGCGCGAGCAAGCGGTCTGCGAGGCCGACAAGTTCAGCTGGACAACGTGCAAGGCGTACAAGAAGGCGTGGGCGTACTCCGTGTTCCTGTGGGCGGAGAACAACGTGACTGGGATGTGGATGGCGTACTCGGTCGCGAAACGCTCGGAGTGCGAGGCGCTGCGCCGCAGCGAGCTCAAGCGCAAGGATAGGTCGAGCGTCTCGCCGTGTGTCGCGGTCAGCGCCAAGTCGGCGCCTGTGCCCATGCGAGCGGCGCTCTGGCTACCGCCCGGCACCGGCTGGTGGTGCTTGCGCTTCGCGTCCGAGGGCAACGAGTACTCTTCGTGCGACCGCTTCGAGATCGACTGCAAGAGACTTAGCGACAGCATCTCGTCTCTCGAGAAGCGGGAGTACAAGGGGACCCGCCTGCTCGCGGCGTGCCAGTCGCAGGCCCAAGCGTGGGCCTACATCCATCAGATCGAAGGGACCGACTACTACGGATTGCCGGCACGTGCGACTGAGGCCGAGTGCGTCGCCGAGGGCGTGGGCGCCTGCAAGTTGCTGCCGTGATCATGCGGGAACCCTCGAGGCGCCTCGAGGCGCCCGGCTCGCGGTCGCACCGGTCCGGTTGGCTGCGACCGCTGCGACCCGAGGCGCAAGAGGGCGACGGATGCCCAGCCCTCATCGAACTGCTCGCGGTCGGCGCGGCGCGCGACGCGCGTGACGCGGACGGTCTGACCGCGAGCGACTACGCCCGCGCGCGCGGCGAGGCAGACAAGCTCGAGGCCCTCGCCTGACACAGCCTGACACGCCAGCCACCGGCGGTGATCGCGGCGGCAATCTCGTCCCGGCGGGGGCCTGCTTGATCAGGTGGGCGGGGCCAAGGACGGTGGCGCCGGCGTGCTCGGCCTCGATGTCGGCGACCAGGGCGGCGTGCTTGGCGCGGAGCGCGGCGGGGTCGAGTTCGGCGCAGCTGCTTGCCGGGTTGGTCGACACCCAATACCTCCTCGAGACGGTCGCGCCCCATCCGGAGGACCGGGTCGCCTGACCACTCGGTCGGCTACGCGCCGCGAGCGCGGACCATCTGGTAGGCTCCTCGCCATGAGGCTGTCGGCGGTGTTCGGGCTGGTGGGCCTGGTCGTCTTGGGGGTCGGTGTGCACGAGTGTACAAAGGACGTGCCGTTTCATTCGGGCGGTGAGTCGGCCCCGGGCGCGGGCGCGTACGACGAGCTCGGCGTGCGAGCCATCGGCGCCGGATTGATCCTGGTCGGCGGCTTGACCGCGTCAGTCATGTTCGCGTTGTCGGTCCAGCGTGCCTCGAATGCCGAGCGCCGGCCCGCGGCTCATGCCGCCGCAGGTGACGACCCGCGCGCACAGTTGCTCGAACGGCGGAGCATCGCGATGCTCGGACCACTGGACGAGTCGAATACGGAGGTCATCATCGCGTCGCTGCTATTCCTCGACGACACCATGCCGGGTCACGACATCGAGCTGCGCATCGACTCACCTGGCGGTGCACTCGGCGACGTGATGGCGATCTGCGACACGATCCGGGATCTAAAGACCCCGGTCTCGACGGTGTGTACTGGCCGCGCGGTCGGCGGTGCCGCGCTGGTCCTGGCGGCCGGGAAGCCGGGCGCGCGCCGCGTGTACCCGCGGGCGACGGTGCAGCTGGTCCCGCTCACCGCGCATCTGTCATCGGCGCCCACCGCGATGCAGCGCGCTACCGCCGCCGTGCTTACGACCTTCGCGCACGCCACCGGCCGGACCGAGGCGGAGATCGCCGATGTCATGGCGGCCCACCGCGTCTTCGACGCCCAGGACGCGCGCGCGTTCGGGTTGATCGACGTGGTCCAGGAGCCGCTCGATGGCATGACGACGGTCCGGCGGCGATGACGCTGCCGCGGCGCCCCCAGGAGACGCCTTGGCGATCCCGCAGTGCGTTTGATCTGCCGCGCGATGTTGCCGTGGGCGTAGTCGGTGAAGAGCGGCAGCTGGTCGGGATCGTCGTCGGCCGAGCAGAGGCAATGGCGGTGGT
Source organism: Myxococcales bacterium (assembly GCA_016707895.1). Lineage (GTDB taxonomy): Bacteria > Myxococcota_A > Polyangia > Haliangiales > Haliangiaceae > UBA2376. The sequence continues at coordinate 187,183 of JADJGV010000002.1, forward strand.
TCGATTGATTTCTCGCCAGGGATCTCCGATCTGGCTGCGCGGTCGTCCACGGTTGATGCGAGAAAGTCCGGCCGATGACACTCTACAAGGTCCGCCTCGCCTCCAGTGCACTCGAAGACGCCCACGTGGTCGACAGGCTTCGCTACGGCTGGGACTACCTCGAGCAAGCAATCTCGCTATGGCACTTGGTGGACCCCGTGCGGGCCAACGCCCTGGTGGAGTTTGTCGAGCGGGTGTCGAATGCCGACGAAGGGCCCACCTGCTTCGCCGGCGATGATCTCGTCACGTTGGCTCACATGACCGCCGGTATGGAAGACGCTATCCGAGTCACCGGGATCATCGATCGCCACGGACGGGTCCCCCCCGAGCGCCTCGCCGAGCTGAAGCGCCTGGTCCCCGCCATGGATCTCGAAACGGAGCGCACGCTCGAGGACAAAACGAACGCACTCCTTGAGGTCATTGGCAACGCGGAGGGCCTGCACGAATTCCTCTCCGAGGCCCTTCGTGACGGCTGTGTCGTCGTCAACAACTAGCCGCCCCGGAGCGCGGCGCCGTCGACCAACGACCCGGGTCGCAACCGATCGGAGCGCGAGTGGTGCAAGCTCAGCGCGAGCAGCGCTAGCTCGCCGTCTTTGGTTGTCGCGCCGTTCATGTAGCAGCCATCGGGCAGCTCCTGGCGCGGCGGCTTCGAGCCGTCGCAAGTGGTCAGCGCCGCGGTCGCGAGCATGATGGCGCCGTGCAAGAACCAGCCGCCCCAAGCAACGCGACCGCGGTTCCCGCCGGTGTTGAGCATCATGGCGGCGTCCCATCGCAGGATCCATGCCAACGAGCCTCAGCGTGATTCGCCGACCCATGGCTGCGCGGTGACCACTGCGCATGACATCGACGAGTGCCGAGTCCAGTCGACAGGACGGCCCTCGGCGTCGTGGGTGAGGTGGACGTCTTGGTGGCACGCGTCGCAGCGCAGTATGACCGGCCGTCGGGTCGGCGTCCGCGACTCCCAGGTGCGCGAGCAGACGAACCCGGGCACCGGCTCCGGCCCACCGTCCCGATGGCTCGGCGTTGGGGACGACCGTTCAGGGCGGGAGCAAGTCGCGCAGCGCCGCGGGCGCTGGCTCGACGGCGGTGCTGTAGTAGGGGAAGGCGTCGTCTAGCGCCGGCGCGCGCACCGAGCAGCGGTGGCGGAGCAGCTCATCGTCGCGCGCCTTGGGAGCGAAGCGGTCGGGTTTCGCGTCGACGTTGTAACGGAGCAGATCGCCGTCGACGTAGTCACGCCGGAAGTCAGTCCCCCACTGCGAGTTCGAGCCCCACCCGGTCGACAGGTCCTGGCACGGGCGGTCGCGGCGCACGTGCGCCCAGTACATCGTCGAGGTGCAGGCGACCTGGCGGTCGATGACGTCGGCGCCGGCGCGCACGCGGGCGCCGGCCCGCGTGAACAGCATCCGGCCCCACATCAGGCACGGCCACACCAGCTCGATCAGCGTTGGGGCCGCGCCCGGATCCTCGGCGGCTTCGACGTCGACGATCTCGACGAAGAATGGGTGGAACGTCGGAGGCGCGATCACGGAGAGCCCCAGCCCGCGCCACAGCTCGACGTAAGCGTCGACCGTCACGTCGATCGGCTCGTCGTCGCGCAACGGTTGCTGGAAGCCAAGCCGGAGCCAGGCATCGACCCGGTGGACCGCGTACGCGTCCGACAGCACGTACGGCGCCACCGGTCCCCAGGTCCGCAGCGGCTCGAGCTCGGACACGGCCGCTGCCAGCACCGCGTAGGCGTCGGCCCGTCGCAGCTCGGCCACAGGGTCGCGCTCGCCATAGAGCCAGTGGTACACGGCGCGCATGTTGTCGAGCGGTGGGTCTGCGACGGGCGCCATGCAGTCAACGTAGCCTGGGATCGAGGGCGTCGACACACGCGCCGTGGACTGGGGCCGGGTACCGCGACCGCCGGCGCTCAGAAAGCGACGCTGGGCACGCAACCGGGCCGCGCCGCGGCCGATAGCGGGGCATGCGACGCCGAACCGGACCCGAACTGCGGGGCGTACCCGCCGCGCGATCCAGGTGTCGAGTAAAGCGGCTGCTCGCGTCGCTGGTCGTGGTGGCTGCGTGTGGTGGACACCCACAGGGTGAACAGGCACAGCCAACCGGGCTAGTCGCCGCCGACGCCGTATCGGTACCGCCGGGCGTGGACGTCATGGCGCCGTCGGCGCGCGCGTGGATCCGGTATCAGGAAGTCTCGAACTACCCATGTAGCTCCGCCGTGCGCGTGAAGATCGACGTGGCCGGGGAGGTCGCCACGGTGACGGAGCGCGCCTACGACTGCACGGGTGAGATCTCGCCAGCGTACCAGCGTGCACGAACGCTCTCGCGCAGCGAGCGGCGCGCCCTGCGCGAAGCGATCGATGCGAGCGGGCTGTGGACGTTCGCGCCAGCATACCGGAGCGCCGAGCTGGTCAAGGATGGCGTGTTCGTGCGCCTCGAGGTCCGCGATGGAGAGCGCGCCCGCGCGGTCGACTACCAGCAGGTGGAAGACCCGCGGCTGGCCCGCGTCCGCGCGATCGTGGGTGAGGCGTACCAATGACGCGCGCTCTCGGCTGGTGGGTTGGCGCGGTGCTCTTGGGGCTGCCGCCTTCGCCGTAGGCGTTGCCACGCGAGGCCGTCCGTCGGCGACGCGTGAGTCGGACACCGCCCGCGTGCCCGCGCAGTCTGGGGCGCCTGGTCCCCGCCATGGACCTTGCGCTCGACCGGTCCCAGCACTCCAAGACCGCCGCACTCTTGGAGGTGATCTGCGCCGTCGAAGCGCTGCAGGGATTTCTCGCCAGGGCTCTCCGTTCCGGCTGCGCGGTCGTCCACGGTTGATACGGGATGCGGAGCCGTAGGGAGAGGTCCGCACACACCGGGGTGACGGCGGTCGCTGCTCGCCGAATCCCGAGAAAGTCCGGCCGATGACACTCTACAAGGTCCGCCTCGCCTCCAGTGCGCTCGAAGACGCCCACGTGGTCGACAGGCTTCGCTACGGCTGGGACTAGCTCGAGCAAGCAATCTCGCTATGGCACCTGGTGGACCCCGTGCGGGCCAACGCCCTGGTGGAGCTTGTCGAGCGGGTGTCGGATGCCCACGAAGGGCCCATCTGCTTCGCCGGCGATGATCTCGTCACGTTGGCGCACATGACCGCCGGTATTGAAGACGCTATCCGAGTCACCGGGATCATCGATCGCCACGGGCGGGTCGCCCCCGAGCGCCTCGCCGAGCTGAAGCGCCTGGTCCCCGCCATGGATCTCGAAACGGAGCGCACGCTCGAGGACAAGACGAACGCACTCCTTGAGGTCATTGGCAACGCGGAGGGCCTGCACGAATTCCTCTCCGAGGCGCTTCGTGACGGCTGTGTCGTCGTCAACAACTAGCCCCCCCGGAGCGATGCGTCGTCGGCCGGCTCCCAGCGGAGCGCCGTCACCGCGATCGAGTCAAGCCTGCTCCTGAGCAAAGGAACCCATGCCCGCGGTATCGTCCGCGCGTGGCACGTGCTCCGATCCTTCGCCCACCCTCGGCCGCCTGGCGGCGCGCGCTCGTCGACGCATCAAGGCTCGGCACCGCCGCCCGAGGTCGCGCGCACGGCGAACTCGTCGCCGCGGTGCGTGGCACCGAAGGGCGCGCCACCTTCGACGCGCTCATCGCGTCGATCCGCGTGCGCCACGATCATGGCGTCTACGAGGGCACGTACAACGCGCTCTGGCGCTTCCCCGCCGAAGCGCTCGGCACGTGGTTCGCCGAGGCGCTGCCCGCGTTCCAGGCTCGGATGGGCCGGTACGATCAAGTGTCGCGCTTCTACGGCGCGATCCCGTCGCGACGTCGCACCCGCGCGAGCTTCGTGAAGCGCGTGCTCCGACTCCCGCCCGCGAAGCGCAAGCTGGTGATCGCCACGCTCCGCGCGTGGAGCGTCGAGCAACCGGCGTGGGAGGGCGTCCTCATCGACCTCGGCGCGCCGGTGGCGAAGCCCCCGGCGGCCGACGCGGCGCCGCCGGCGTGGCCGAAGCCGTGGCGCACGCTCCTCGCGCAGGTGCGTGCCGGCGCGAAGGACATGGTGGCGGCCTGGGGCGGCGACGGACGCCCGAGCGCGCTGCCGCGGGTGATCGCGTTCATGACGATCGATCACGGCCCGCGATGGCGCGAGGTCGACGCGCTCAGCAATCCGCTCTTCGCGGGGTTCGCGATGCGTCACTACCCGGCGTTCGTGGCGCAGGTGCGCGCCCTCCCTGCCGACGAGCGCGCGCGCCTGCTCACCAACCTCGGCAAGGCGGCGCCGTGGAAGAAGAAGCGCCTCCACGCTGACCTGCGTAGATGAACGAGCGCCGTGGGTGAGCTTCGGTGGCGGGGCGAATGGTAGGTCGGCCACGTCGCCCACGATCGAGGCACTCATCGGTCGGAACTCGCTGTTCAGCGCGGGGCGTCGGCGCGCCGACGTGCGATGACGATCCGGTCGGTCATGGCGGTGGCGATGTCGGCTGGCGGCCGCGGCCAGGTGACGCGTGTCGTGATGACGAAGCGCGCGGAGCGGGTGTCGTCGACAGCGACGTAGGCGGCGCTGCCGTCGGGCGGTGGGGCCGCGATCCCCGTGAACGGTGGGCCGCGCGTGCCCAGCACCGCGAGCGCGATGGGGGCGCGCAGCTGGATCACGACATCGATCTCCTCGTACTCGTCGGCGCTGGTCGGCTCGAAGCCGACCGGCCACACCTCGAGCGAGGCGAACACCGGCGGCGACGTGATCGTGAGGCCGGTGTCCGTGCGGGCGTCGAACGAACCGCCGAGCCGGGCGACGAGCTCGGGGCCGGCGGCGTACGCGGCCAGCACGGTCCGGACCCGATCGAGCTCGTCGAGTACGACCCGGTCGGCGGCAGCCACCGTCGTGGCGGGGGCAACCGGCGGCAGCGGCGTGCCCGCTCGTGCCGCGGCCGGTCGGACGATCGCTGCCGCGGCCGGGGGCGAAGCGATCGGCGCCGCGGGCGCAGCGATCGACGCCGCGGGCGTGGTGGCGCGGGCGGTCGGTGGCGCCGCGTGGCGAGGGCCGCCGCAGGCCATCGCCGCCAACACGAGCGGAGCGCCGACCATGCGCGTCACGCCTGGGCCTCGAACGCCAGCGCGCCGCTGGCGCCGACCTCGTGCGCGTCACGCTCGTACGGGATGGCGCGGTAGGCGCGGTACTTGCGACGCACGTCATCGATGCGCGCCGTGAGTTCCCGGATCATTTCAGCGCCTTCGCGCCGGGTCGCCGCAGGGGGCGTGGCGCGCAGCCGGGCCAGCATGCCTTGCGCCCGGTCGCGCGCGGACTTCATCGCCGCGTAGCCGTCGTCTTTGTTGATTGCCGTGTTAGCGGCGCGGTCGGTGACCAGCGCTTGGTGCATCGCTTTGGCCAGCGCGAGCCCAGGGCCGGTCAGGCCCACCAGTCCGCGCGCCCGTCGGTCAACGCTCGGCGACCGGGTGCGACCCACCGCGATGGTGAACGAGATCCTCCGTCAGGTTCCGAGGAAAGGGTCGTGCGGCTGGCCTTCACGCGCGGGCTATCGGCCGCATCGCCGTTCGGTTGCTGGCAAAGCGGCGGGCGCCGCATGACGCCAGGACAAGCCCGGTCCGGATCGACTGGCAAGACCGCATGGCTGGACCCCGGCCGCGGGCTGCGACGCCGGCGGCGCAACCGGGCTGCGTCGCGGTCGATACCTCCGGCAAATGACGCCCGACGTGTCCGCCGATGGTCCTGACCACGACCCCAACGCGGAGGTGGGGCCGGCCACGGTCACCTTCCAGTGCCCTGCCTGTCACGCGCGCCGCAGGGTCGCACTCGCGAAGGGCAGCGTTGGCGGCGACATGCGCATGGATCTCGCGGCGCTGCAGCATCATCTGGAGTACGCGACGTGCCCGAGCTGCGGCGCCCGCAACGCCGCCGTCGTGGCGGAGCACGCCCGGACGCGGACGCGCGATCGCCTGATGTTCGCCGGTGGCTACGCGGCGCTGGCGCTACTGGCGGTCGTGGTCCCGATGATCGCGCTCCTGCCTCCTGCCTATGGGTTGTTGCACTGGGCGCTGACGCTGTGGCCGCGATGGCGCCGGCGCATGTGGTTGCCGATCGTGGGCGGGGCCGTGCTGTTCGGAACGATGGTCGCGTGGGTCATCGAGATGCCGCGGTACGCATTCGTGGTACCGGTGAGCGTCGTCGCGATGGTGCTATGGCCGCGTCGCGACCCCGCCGAGCCATTCACCACCGCCGCCGAGCAACTGACGTTCGGCGACCCGTTGCCATGAGCGCCGAGCCAGTCAGGACGGTGCGCGGGGCGACGCTCACTCTTGCGTGGGGCCTTCGTGCCGGGCAGGGCGGCGACACGGAATGCGACGCCACGCACGCAGCATTACGTCGCAATGACAAGTCGATGACACCGGCCTTACGACGGCCGGGCAGTCACTCCGTTGAAATTGCCAGTCGCCAGGGACATGGTGAGACTCGTGCGATGTTGAAAAACGACGTTCGTGCATCTGCGGTCGGCGTTGGACTCGCGCGCGCGGTCATCGTCGCGCTGCTCCTGCTCGCGCCGGCGGTCAGCCGTGCCCAGGCCACGCCACCGGGCCCGACCCCTCCTTCACCGCCACCCGAGCTGGTGTCGCACAAGTCCCCGCCGCTGGCCGGGGGCCTCGCGGTTGTCACCACCGTCGTTGGATGGGGGCTGGTGGCGGCGGGTGTTGCGGACGACTCCGCCGGAGCGGTCCTGGTCGGAGTACCGCTCGCGGCCATCGGTCCGAGCGTTGGCCACGTCTACGCCGGCGAGTATCGGCACGCCCTCATCACGACCTCGCTTCGGGTCGCCGGGCTGGCGCTGGCCTATTACGGGGTCGCGTCATCGACCTTGTGCTTCGGTGATTCCTGCCCCGACGGCGCCGGCCACAGCAACGCCGGGCTGTCCTTGCTCGGGGTCGGCATCGCGGCGGGCGTCGGCCTCTATGACTGGATCGACGCCCCCTCCGCGGCGCGTCGCGCCAACCGCCGAGCCGACGCGGCGTGGCGGTCGGTGTTCGTCAGCCCGACGGTCGGCGCGCAGGGCCGCGTCGGCCTGAGCCTGTCCGGGACGTTCTGAAGCGCAGGGGCCGGGCAGGGCGGTGAGCGCGGAAACTGACGATACGCACGCAACCCGAGGTGGCAGCGGTCGATCGACCACGCCGGCCCGCAGCCGTGCCGGATCGTCAAGGCGGTCCCAGGGGCGTACCGGGAGCTGCGCGACGCGATCGGCAATGGCCCGCGAGGGATCGCCGCGCACCTGGGCGGCGGCGCGCGCGCCGCCCTGGTGACCTATGGCAGGGACATCCGAACCCTGGCACCGATGGGCCCGGCGCACCTCGTGACGGGCAAGCGGCTCGGCTCGCAGTTCTCAGCTGCTCCACCTCGGACGATGTCGCGAGCTTCAGGACGTCACCGTCGTGCATGCGCTTCGTCACAGCGTCCAGCCGACCAGCAGGTTGGCGATGGGGCGCACGCGATCGGGGCCGACCGTGTCGCCCTCGTAGGTGTCGAGGTCACGCCGCCACGCGGCGCCGAGCTGCGCGGTGACAGACGCGCCGAGCGACGCGGTCCACTTGCCACCGACCCACAGCGACGCCTCGGCACCGTCGCCCACCACCAGCGGCGTGACCGTGCCGGGGACGTCCTGCTGGTCGAGCGACGAGAACTGCCCCTCGAGGCCGACCGCCACGCCGGTCGAGAACGAGCCGAGCACGTAGTAGCCGACCGAGGCGCCGAACGACATGCCGAAGTTCGCGCGCTCGTCGGGGCCGTCGTCCGCGCGCACGCCCAGCATGACCGCGACGGCCAGGCGCGGCAGCCCCGGCATCGAGCCCTCGACCGTGACCTCGAGCATGTCGGCGGCGAGGTGGATCGGCGAGAACGAGACCGTGCCGTGCGGCGGCGCCGACGTCGGCGGCATCGCCTCCAGCGAGCGCGGCGTCATCGCCGGCGGCGCGACCTGCGCGGATGCGGCGGCGGGCGCGGCGGCGATGGCGACGGTCGGGATCACCCACGCGCGCATGGTCGCAGCGTAGCGCGATCGACGGTGGTCACGGGGCGCGTTCGAACAGCTGGGTGCCCACGGCCGCGCCGCCCATCGTGCGGAAGTGGAACGGGCTGCCCGGGGCCGCGCCGGCGTCGACGACGAAGCCGCGCGGCTCTTCGGTCCACGTGCCCGTCACGGTGGTCGGGGTGCCCCGGACGGTCGTGGTGATCGACGCGGTGCCGGCGGCATCGATCACCAGGCGCTCGGAGACGAGCGCGCTCGTCGCGTAGTCCGCGACCCACGCCCCGACGATCCCGGCGGGCGCGCTCTCGGGGAGGTACGGCTTGATCATCAGCTGATCCCCCGCGATCAGGATGTCGCCCTCGTACTGCCAGCGCACGCCGCCCTGGATCGTGAGCCAGGTGCCGCCATCGATGAGGTACGTGCCCGCGTCGGTCCCGAACGTGCCCTCGGCCGACCAGCGCTGCCCCGCGGAGAACGTCAGCCGCTCGACGCCGTCGGGGCCGACCAGCGGGACGCGGACCCAGGTGCCGAGGAGCGGAACGGCGGGTGCGTCCGTACCCGCCGCGTCGATCGCCCCGCCGCCATCGTCCGCGCCGCACGCCGCCAGACACACCGCCAGCGCGATCGCTTGCTTCATGCGCAGAGGGTCGCGCAACGCGCGCCCCGCCGCCAACGACCCAGATCACATCGCGCGGCGGCGCGCGTCGACGTCGTTCCCGCCGCCGGCGCGCGCGTCACGGCGAGTCCCCGACAGGATGCGACGCGTCCTTGAAGCGGGCGGCGAGCGCCGGCGCGCTGGCGGCGGCGACCAGGCGCGGGCCGCCCGAGGCCGTTGGAACGACCGCGCCGTGGATCGTGTACCCGCGGTAACGCTGGTAGTTCGCTCCCGCCCGCTGTGGATCGACCAGCGGGTCGATGATGTCGAGCGCAAAGCACGCGTCGGCGTGGTGGTCGCGGTCGAGATCGCACGCGTAGGCCTGCGCCTGGAGCTGCGCCGCGCCTTCGGTCTCGTTGCCGTCCGTGGTGCCGGTGCGGGTCGCCAGCAGGTGCGTCGCCGGGACGCCGCCGCCGGGATACTCGATGAACCAGAACTCCTGCGTCACCAGGTCGGCGCGGGTCACCGCGCAGGCGAGCCGGCTCGCGCAGCGCAGCGTGCCCGTGAGGTACCGCACCTGGACGAGCACACCCGGCGGGGCCGCGCATCCCGGCGTCACCTCGATCGGCCCGTCGAGGAACCGCTCGTCGCCGCCGGCCACGATCGCCGCGGCCACGCTGCGTGAGATCCGCGCGTAGGCGAGCGACCGCTGATCGACGTCGTCCTCCGGGCAGGCCCGCGTCGCGGGGCTGTCGTGGAGCGCGAGCTGCGGCGCGGCGTGGGCCGGCGCCGGCGCAGCCAATCCCGAGCGTTCGAGCAGGTCCGGACGACGCGCGACCGCGGCCGGCGCGAACGTGATCGCCTGGGAGCGCAGCGGCTGCCAGGCCGCGTCCGCCGACTCGAGCCAGGCGACCTCGCCGGCGACCATCGCGAAGGCGCCGGCCGCGCCGACGTCGAGGAAGTACGGCCGCGCCGACGCGACGCGCGGAGGCTGTCCGCCGAACCACACCGCGGCGGCCCGCTCGGTCTCGGAGTCGGCGACGACCGCGAGCTCGGCGCGCCCGTCGCCATCGAAGTCCACGAACGGTCCGAACTCGTGGTAGCCGACGTAGCGCGGGGCGTGCCCGGGGCGCACCCAGAACAGGAACGCGTCGGGGGAGTCGCCGTCACCGACGTCGCGCCCTGGATACACGCTGGCGAGGAGCCGCGCCGCCGGACTCCGCGGCCGGGCGTCCTCGGCATCGTTGTGGAACCGGACCAGGACGCCGTCGGCGACGTCGCAGGACGTGACGCTATCGGGCGCCTCGACCGCCGACGCGTCGAACCCCATCCCGACGAGATGACGGCGCAGCTCCGCCAGCAGCGGGCGGAGCTCGTCGTCGCCGGGCGCTGGGCATGGGTGGCTCTCGTGGTCGACCCATCGCACGGCGGCGACCGTGGCCGATAGCGTCGGCGGAGGGCCCAGCGCGAGCGGCGAGCTGGCGCTTGCGTCGGCGATGACGGCGGGCGGCCCGACTGGCGCGTCGCGCGCGGTGCCACAGGCGATCGTGTACGCGAGCACGACCAGCGTCGATGTGCGGACAAGGAGCATCTGCGAGGACCAACGCCCCCACCCCGCGGCTTGTTCCGGTCGACCGATCTCGAGGTCCGCCTCGGCGTCGGCGCGCCGGCGCGGATCCGCGGGGCCAACCGGATCGGGGCGCTCGAAATGCGCTACGAGATCGCGATGACGAACAAGCGCGGCGCGGTGGTCCTCGGTGCCTCGGGCTCGGTGGGCGGGGCGGTGATCGCGGCGCTGGTGCGCGATGGGACGCTGGCGCCGATCGTGAGCGTCGTGCGGCGGTCGCAACCGGCGCAGGTGGCGCTGGCGCGGGCGGCTGGGGTGGAGCTGCGCGAGGTGCTGGTGCCGACGATGGCGCCGGCGGAGCTCGAGCGGGCGACGCGGGAAGCGAGCGCGGGCGCGGCGGTGGGCCTGAGCGCGCTCGGGGTGGGCGCGGGCACCGGCAAGCTGACGATCGACGAGCACCGCGCGATCGACGTGGAGCTGAACGCGGCGTTCGCGCGTGGCCTGGCCGCGGCGGGGGTCCAGCACCTGGCGTTCCTGTCGGCGGCGGGCGCGAACCCGGCGGCAAAGACGACGGGCTCCGGGGCCGCGGGGATGGCGCGCTACGCCCGCGTGAAGGGCGAGGCCGAGGAGGCCGTGAAGCGGGACGGCCCGCCGGTGGTGAGCGTGTTCCGACCGGGCATGATCATCGGTTCGCAGCACACGCCGTGGCTGCTCGAGAAGGTGCTGCCGGTGTTCTCGTTCGCGACGCCGAAGAAGTACCGGTCGATCACGGTCGACACGATCGCGCGGGCCATGGTGGCGACCTCGCGACAGCCGCCGGCGACGTCGGCGGTCTACCACTATCCAGAGATGACGCAGCTGGCCGCGGACTGACGCGGCTCGTCCGCGCCATGCAGTTCGAGGCGATCGCCGGGCTGATCCTCGCGCTCGACGCAGCGCGGGCGTAGCCGCGCCGCAGACATCCGCTACGTCTACTCGGCCGGGACCTCGACCGGCCCCTCGTCGTGCTCCGGGCACGGCGTCGCGATACCTTCGACGTTGCAGGTCAGGTCGTTGGTCATGACCAGCCGGACCGTCTCGCCCTCGGCCAGTCCCGCTGGGCACGCCACCGCCTTCGGGGGCGGCGCCTGGCACGTGCCGCCCGGCGGGCACTCGAACTGGGTGCGGGTCGCGGCCACGCAGGTCCCGCCGGCGACCATCGTGACGTTGAACTCCTCGTAGACGCCATCGGGCTTGGGGCTGCGGTCCCGCACCGCCGGTGACCCGCACGCGCTCGCGGCGAGCAGGAGCACGGCGGGAAGAACGACTCGAACATGCTGACGCATGCGCGCAGCATCGCCGATCTGCGGCATGCGCGCACGCACCCGCTTCGCCGCCGCGAGACGGCGAGGGCGAAGGCGGCCGCGTCACATCGCCGCCGCCGGTGGCACTACCGTCGGGATGAAGCCCCATGGACCTGTGCTGCTGCGCGCCATGCTCCTCGCCCTCATGGTCGGGCCAGGCTGCGACCGGGGGCCCGCGGTGGTCCCACCCGTCGATGCGCGCGGCGGCGACGACGCCGGCGACGACGCGCCGGTCCCGGTCGACGCCGCGATCGTCCCCACCGCGTGCGTCCGCGACGCCGACTGCCTCGACCCGACGACGCCGGTCTGCAGCGACGGCGCGTGCACGCACCTCGATCAGTGCATCGACGACGACGCCTTCGAGCCCGGCAACGACACCGCGGCCGGGGCCCTGGCCGCGCCCTTGGCCCTGGCGCCGACCGCGACCACACCCGCGACCGCCGCGCTCTCGATCTGCAGCGCGCCGTCCCGCGAGAACGACTACGTCCGGGTCACGCTCGCCGAGCCCGCCAGCCTGACCGTGCGCGTCGACGCCGCCGCCGGGTTCCGCGTGCGGCCGGCGTTCAGCCCCGGCGGCGGGGTCATCCCGTACGGCGACAACCGCCTCGCCACGGGGCCATTGGCGGCCGGCGACTACGTCGTGATGGTCGCCCTGGTCGCGCCGGCCGGCCAGGCCGCGAGCGTCCCCTACACGGTGCGGGTCGCGTACGCCGAGTGCGCCACCGACCTCGACTGCTCGCCCGCCGAGCCGATCTGCGGTGGCGGCGAGTGCGTCGCGGGCCCGGCGCAGTGCACCGGCGACGACGCCGCCGAGCCCAGCGATGACGGCCGCGCCGGCGCGACGGCGCTCGCCGTGGCCGTGGGGCAGCAGGTCGCGCGCAGCGGGCAGGTGTGCGGGGTCGGGGGCGAGTACGACTGGTTCCGGATCGACGTCGCCGATGGCGACGCGCTCGACCTCGGCCTGGCCTGGACGGACGCCAGTCACCGGCTGCAGCTGCTGGTGTACGACGCCAGCCTCGCGCTGGTTGGGATGGACTCCTTTCGCCGACCCGCGGCGACCCGGCTCAGCTACCTGCCCGCCGGCCGCTACTACGTGGCCGTGCGCGAGTGGTCGCCATCGACCGCCGCCACCGCGTACACGCTGTCGGTCGGCCGGACCGCGGGCGCCTGTGCGAGCGCGCTCGACTGCGCGGCCGACTTCGGCAATCAGCTCCACCGCGGCGCGTGCGCGGCCAGCGGCGCGTGTCGCGCCATCGTCGGTGAGGCGCCGCTGCCGCGCGGCGCCGCGTGCGATGGCAACGACGACTGCGCCTCGAGCCTCTGCTCGAACGAGGCCTTCGGCGCGCACGCCGAGCGCGACGTGTGCACGGTGCCCTGCAGCGACGACGCCGCCTGCGCGGTGATGGGCCCGGGGTTCCGCTGCACGACCCAGTTCTCGCAGAACTACTGCAAGGCCGCGTGCGGGTCAGACCTCGACTGCGGGACCGGGTTGTGGAACCAGGGCACGCCCGATCCCGGCCAACCCTGGAACTACTACACGTGCGACCTCGCCACGGGCGCCTGCGGCGACTGAAGCACCGGGGGACACGTATCTCGGTCTGGGCGGCCCACGCGATCAAAGTCGGGGAACTGCTAGACCCGCCGCCCGCCGCCGCCCGCGTTGGCCTGCGCCTTGAAGAACAGATCGACGCGGTCAATCACGGCGCGTGCAGGTTGCGACAGGCGTCGAGGCGCGGCGTGACGTCGTGGCCCTTGGCGTCGAGCTTGTAGTTGGTCAGGTCCTTCGGAAACCATTCGAGGTTGCACGAGTAGAGGTGTCCGCCGAAGCGCTGGATCGCCTTGAAGTAGTGGGCCCCGACGTCGCCGCGGTACGAGCTGCGGTACAGGATCCAGATCCCCGCGGCGAGCTGGCCGCGCTCGCGGACTTCGCTGGTGAACGTGCCGTCGGCCGAGGTCGCGTCGCGCTCGAGCTTGGCCACCGCCGCGTCGTAGCCGGCCTCGCCCGGCTCGATCCACAGGTGGACCCCCGGGAGGTCGATGTCGTGCGTCGCGGCGAGCCCGGGCGGCACCGTCATGCACAGGCCGAGATCGGGCTGGTACCAGCGGCCCTGGCACTCGGCGGCGCTGGCCGCGGGGGTGATGCTCTTGCACGCGTCGGTCAGCGGGGTCACGTCGCGCCCGGCGTCGTCGATCGCCGGCTTGCCCTTGACCTTGCCGACTGACCACAGCACCTCGCACTGGACGGTGTGGTCGCGCAGCCGGACGACCGCCCGGATCCGCGCCGAGCCCATGGTCCCGTGGTAGGTGTCGCCCCAGCGCATCCACTTGCCATCGGGTAGATCGCCCTGATCGATCGCGCGCCGGCCCTGGTGCTCGTCGGGCGTCCCGGCCTCCTCGACCATGGCCGCGACCCACTCGTCATAGCGGGCGGTGGTCGTGGCCTGGAGCGAGATCTTGGGGGCCGCGGGGGTCGTGGTGTCCGCGAGCATCAGCCTGAGCGTGGCCGGGCCGGTCGCCGTGGTGCAGAAGGCCGGGTCGACGTGGGCCCACTGGCCGGCGCACGGGGCCGGCGGCGCGGCGTCGATCGCCGGTGGCGCGGCGTCGACGGCGACCGCCGCCGTGGTCGCCGTCGCGCCGGGTGGTGGCGCCGCGCGTTTGCAGCCGACCATCGCGATCACGACGACCCACAGCAGCACAGTCCGCATGGAGCGATCCTACGAGTCCCCGCGTCGGCGCGCGGCGCTTGCCCTGTGGCACCTGGTCGCGCATCACGAGGTCGCCGCGCTTCCTGAATCACGTCGTCCCGGACACGCCGGACGCCTGGCTGAGTCGCGCGCCATCGTCACACGCAGGCGCGCCTTCACGGCGTCGACGTCAGAGATCGGGATACGGGTAGAACAGTTCGGGCGTGAGCACGGCGCACCGGAACGGCGGCAGCTCGAGCCACGCGCGGCGCCCCCACGCGGGCCGCGGGGTGACGCCGCCGCCGGTCGCCGCGAGCCCGCCATCGCCGTCGGTCCACCAGGCGGTCGGGCTGCCCTCGGGGTTGTGCTCGAAGCCGAGGTAGCGCAGGCGCGTCTCGCGCGCGGCGAGGTGGTCGATCGCGGCGAGCCCGAGCCCGGTGCCCGAGAGATCGAGCCAGCACAGATCGGCGAACGCCGGGTCGTCGACCAGCGCCTCGACGTCGGCCAGCGTCTGCGCGCCGTCGAGCGCGAGCGACCGCAGGCCGGCGAGGTGTCCGACGAGCGCCCGGCCGGGCCCGTGGGCGTCGAGGTGGAGCACCGGCCACCGCGCGCGCAGCGCGGCGCCGACCCGCCGCCACGTCGCGCCGTCGGTCCGGACCTGCTCGGGGGCGCCGCGCGCGAACCCGAACGTGACGCCGGCCTCGACCGGCGCCCAGCGCGCGCGGTTGGTCCGCAGGAGCCGCGCGGCCCGGCTGACGAGCGCGTCGCTCTCGGCGGTGTCGCCGCTGGCGGCGAGCGTGCAGCGCAGCGCGGCGATGCTCGCGGTGATGTGCTCGGCGAGCGCAGGGTCGTGCGGCCGCACCGCCGCGGCCCAGGTCAGGCGCGGCGCGGTCGCCAGCGGCGCCTGGCGCACCGCGTCCGGCAGCTCGATGGTCACACCGCCGCCGGCGCTAGCACGAGCTCGATCGGCAGGTGGGGTGTGTCGAGCTTGAGCGCCAGCCCGCGCTGCACCGCGGCCTGCAGGGGCGCGAGCAGGCCGAGGCACATCAAGCCGTCGGCGCTGGTGCGCAGCGGGCCGCGGAGCAAGTAGCGGTGGCCGTCGAGGCTCGCGTCGAGCGCCGCCTGCGCGGCGGCGGCGTCGCCGATGTGGACCGCGTGGTGGAGGGCGGTGAGTGGCTGCGCGACGCGCTTGGCGAACGGCTCCTTCCAGCGCCGCGCCGCGAGCGCGCCGAGCTCCGCCGTGATCGGCGCGCCGCCGTCGCCCGCGAGCAGCAGGTCGATCACCTCGCGCAGGCCCGGCGCCGTCGCGGCGTCATCGGCCCAGCGGTCGCCCGGCACCTGACGCAGCGGCGCCGCGCACCCGGCCCAGGTGCACACGCTGTGGAAGCGCCAGAACTCGTACGGGGCGAGCATGCCCGGCGCGACGGCGCCCGTGGTCGCGGCCTCGGCGAACGCACGGGCCCCGGCCTCGAGGCGCGTCCGGACCTCCGCCAGGGGACGTCCCAGCGCGAAGGCGGTCTGCGCAGCGTTGAGCCACGCGATCGCGGCCTCCACGTGCCGACCGGTCGGCACCGCGACCGCGCCGCGACCCTTGCGCTTGGCGGCCGCGGCCGGCTGCTGCGCCGGACTCGTGAGCCATGCCGCGGCGGCGAGCTCTTCCCGCTCGAACACGAGCGCGTCATCGCGCGTCATCTTCAGCTGCGCGACATCGACCCGCGGGGCCGGGACCGCGACCTGCGCTGGGGTGTCGGTCGTCGGACGCGGCGGCGGGGTGGCCACGACGCCCGAGCCCGGGGCGAGCAGCTCGAGCGGCAGGTACGGCGTGTCGAGCTCGAACGCGAGGCCGCGCTGCACGGCGACCTGCAGCGGGCCGAGCAGCCCGAGGCACATCAGCCCGTCTGTGTCATGCCGCATCTCACCCCGGACCATGTAGAGGTGACCGTCGACGACCCCGCGCAACCCAGCCTGGAACGCGGCGGCGTCGCCGACGCGGAGCGCGTGGTGGAGGGCGGCGAGCGGCTGCGCGACGCGCGTGGCGAACGGCTCCTTCCAGCGCCGCGCGGCGAGCGCGCCGAGCTCGGCCGTGATCGTCGCGCCGCCATCCTCGGCGAGGAGCAGGTCGATGACCTCGCGCAGCCCCGGCACCGCCGACCCGTCCTCGTCGGACCACGCCTCGCGAGGCAGCTGGCGCAAGGGGGCGACGCACCCGGCCCAGGTGCACAGGCTGTGGAAGCGCCAGAACCCGTACGGCACGCTCTCGATCGCGCCGGCCGCGGCGGCGTCGGCGAAGGCGTGGGCGGCGGTCTCGAGGCGCGCGCGGACGTCGGCGAGGGGGCGCCCGAGCGCGTGGCCGACCTGCGCGGCCGCGAGCCAGACCTCCGCGGCCGTCTCGAGGCGGCCCTCGCCCACCAGCCACGCGGCATCGGCGAGGTCGCGACGCTCGATCGTCTCGAGGCGCGCGACCGGGATCGAGTTGAGGCGTGGGCGCGGGGGAGTCCTCATCGGCGGCCGGCTGGGCGCGGCGGCGGGGCGGCGTGGCATGCCCACCTCTTCGCACGCGCGCGGCGCGGCGACGACTCGCGCCGCGTCCCCAAGATTATCCCTGAGGCTACGGCAGCTTGGCCCGTCCGCGCCAGGCGTTGCTCGCGGGCGCGCGGTGAACCTGGCTGCCGCCGATCGGCTTCGAAGGACGCGTCAGGGACCGTCGCCGGCGGGCGGCGCGCGATCCGGGGGAGGCGGTGGCGGCTTGGCGCGTTCGTCGGCGCAGCGCTCGGCGTTGGTGAACCCATAGCTCGCTGCCGCGCCAAAGCCCACGGCGATCGCGACGCCGCCGAGCAGCAGCCCGACCCCGACGAGCAGGTAGTCGCCTTGGCTGGCGGGCACGGGCGGCCTGGCGCCGAAGATCGCGGGCAATCCGGCGATCGCCGGGACGACGCCCAGCACCGTGAGACCGACGACGTCGAACACCGGGGCGACGAGGCTCGTCGAGCACGTGCGGGCCACGTCCCGGTTCCGGACGCGGCCGGTGGTGCTCACCCGCGGCACCGTCAGCGGCGAACACGCTACGAGCGCGAGCGACGCGATGGCGGCGTGGAGGCGCACGCCACGAGTGTCGCATGCCGGCGCGGAAGCCGGGGCGGCCGGTTCGCAGCCAAGCGGATCAGGGGGATCGGCCTGCGCCGCTGAGCCAGCGAGTCGGTTGGCTGCCGAGCGGATCCGCCGCAGAACGCGGCATCAGGTCAGCTGGCCATCCGGCTGCAGCGTGAGGCCGGTCAGCAGGTCCTGCACCAGCTCGAAGAACCAGAAGAGGCAGACCGGCGCGTCGGCGGCATCGACGCCCCAGAACGCAGGGTACGCGCCGAGCGAGCCTGACTTCGAGACGGCGAGCGCGAACGCGGCCTCGCCGTCGGGCGCGTAGATCTCGGGCGCGGCGCGCTTGCGACGCAGCGCGGGCCCGAGCACGCGCTCGCGTAGGTTGCCCACGCGGAGGGCGGCGGTCTGGGCGCGGCCCCACGCGAGGTACGAGGTCCAGCTGGTGGCGTCGCCGAGCGCGGGCCACTCACACCACGCGACCGCATGGTGCGCGGCCGAAGGCTGGTCGACCAGGTCGACGGCGCGCTGTGCGGCGTTGACGGCGTGGCGCCATCGCGTCGGCGCCACGTCCGCTTGCACCAGCAACCCGAGGCACGCGCCCAGCTTCGCCTTGGGCGGGGCCACGAGCTTCGCGCGCGCCAGGTCCCAGCTCGCCACTGCGGTCATGGCCTCGATGACGTCGTAGCGACCCGGCGGGATCCGCTGCACCAGCGATGGCACGTCGCGGTCGAGCAGCCCGCCCAGCCCGAGCTCGCCGGTCGGGCACGGCAACGCCCCGACCTCGCGGACCGCGCTCGTCCCGCGCGCGGCGCGGACCTGCCGCTCGAACTGCGTGAGGAAGGCGGCCAGCGACGCGTTCATCGCCCGACGATACTCCAGCGGCGACGATCCGGCTGGCCGCGCGGAGTGGGGGCTCGAGGGCTCACCGTGTTCGGCGGTCACCGCTCGTGCTCGAGCCAGAACGCGTCGGGGTAGCGGGTGGTGCGCCCGGCGCCGGTGCTCTCGTTGCGCAAGACGATGATCGGAGTGCGCGTCTGGTAGTAGTGCATCGCGAAGCGTTCGAGGTGCGCGATCACGTAGACCCGCGCGACGTCGTCGTCATCGAGCGCGGGATCGAGGATGCGGTAGGTGAACGTCAGGGTGTCGCCGTCGACTCGGTCGGTGCCGGTGATCGCGTCGCGGCCATCGGCACGCGTGCTCAGGAACACCGGGGTGCGGCCATCGTCCCCGACGTCGCCGCTGGCGGCCTCGTACAGGCGGTTGATCACGGGGCGCGGCGCGCGGGCGATGCTTCCCATGGGCGACACTACCGCGCGGACCGAGCGGACGGGCCCAGCCCATCGGTTCACGTCGCCCGCGTTGGGCGCAGCTGCCTCTCGATCGATCGGCGCATGGGGCGATCCGTCGGCCTGGCTACGGGTACACGGCAGACAGCAGGTCGAGCCAGTGCCGCGTGTAGACGGCATTGAACTCCTACCCGGTGAGTCCCGACGTCGCCCGCCGGCTGATGATCGGGCGCCCGTAGCCTGGTGCGGAACACGCGCCGCCGCTCGGGCGTTGGAAATGGACGCCCATGTGGGAGACTGCATCGATGACTCGCCTTGCGCTGGCCCTGGTGCTGGGGGCGGTCGCCTGCGGCGGCGGCCAGCGTGGCCCCGTCGTCGATGTCGACCGCGACGCCCCACCGCACGCCGAGGCGGCGGCGCCGTCGCAGGTCCCAGCCGCCGCGTCGCCGGCCGCTCCTGACGGCGCCGTGGCGACGCCCGCGGTCGCGCCCGTCGCGCCGCCGACCCCGCCAGCGCCACCGCCGCCGCCGTCGCCGAACGCGGCCACGCTCGCGAAGCTCGAGTGGCCGGCGACCACGCGGTCGTTCGCGTTGCGCCGCGACGCCCATGCGTACGCCGGGCCAGATCTGAAGTCGGACGTGCTGGGCAAGATCGTCGCGGGCACGCGCCTGCCGGTCGCCGACGCGGTCGATGGCGACAAGCGCTGCGAGATGTGGCTGGCGGCCGCGCCGCGCGGCTGGGTGTGCGCCCGCCACGCCAAGCCGAGCGCTGAGGAGCCGAAGGCCACCGCCTTGCCGGCCGTGCCCCCTGGGCGCCTCGTGCCGCAGGACTACTACAGCATCGACAAGGGCGCGCTGCGCTACGAGGACGCGGAGGCCGTGCGCGCCGGCACGCCGCTGCCCGAGCCCAAGCACAAGTCGAGCTACATGGTCACGCGGGACGAGGAACCGGTCGAGATCGACGGCACCGACTACGTGAAGACCAGCGTCGGATGGGTGGCGGCGACCGACGTGACGAAGTTCCGTCCGTCGACGTTCGCGGGCATCGATCTCGTCGCCACGCCGCCCCCGGCGTGGCCCTTCGCGTGGGTGTACGCCGCCGACCGCAAGAAGGTCGTCGCGCGCACCGCCGCGGAGAAGAAGGCGCCGAAGGGCGCGACGTTCGAGCATCGCGCCCTCGTGCCTGTGCTCGAAGAGCGCGACGGCTTCGTCCGTGTCGCCGACGGCCAGTGGATCGATCGGAAGAGCCTGCGCGTCGCGCGCACCCGCGGGCGACCCACCATCGCCGACGCGCACACCAAGTGGATCGATCTCGACCGCGACGAGCAGGTGATGATCGCCTACGACGGCGACACCCCGGTCTTCGCGACGCTGTTCTCGTCGGGCCGGCGCAAGAATGACACGCCGCCCGCGATCTACCGGATCCGCTCCAAGTCGTCGCTGACCAAGATGTCGGCCGAGGAGCAGGAGAGCGCCTTCTACGAGGTGTCGGAGGTGCCGTGGGCGACGCGCTTCCGTTCGGGCCTCTACTTCCACGCCGCGTACTGGCACGATCGCTTCGGCCACGTGAACAGCCACGGGTGCGTGAACCTGTCGGCGCTCGACGCGAAGTGGGTCTACGACTGGACCGACCCCGTGATGCCCGCCGGCTGGAGCGAGCTCGAGGTGCCGGTCGAGGGCGCGATGGTCGTGCGCGTCTACGACGCCCGGCACGTCGATCCGCCGGTCTTCGACTACGTCAAAGAAGCCGAGGAGCGCGTCAAGATTCGCAAGCGCGAGGAGCGGCTGAAGCGGAAGCGCCTGGCTGCCGAGGCCGAGGCCGCCGCCGTCGCGCCCCCCGCGGCGCCCTCACCCTGACGAACGGCGACCGTCACCGCGTCCAGCCGACCAGCAGGTTGGCGCCGACGATGATCCGGTGCGCCGGTCGTGTCACGCGGGTCAACCGGGTCCGGGCGTCAGGCACGGCGCCAGCGTCGGCTCGGACAGGACCTCGACTTGATAGTAGTGGCGATCGCGCCGCCGCAGCTCGGCGGTCACGGTGACGACCGTCGCGCAGTCGCCCGCGGCGGCGGCGTCGAGGGCGCGCAGCAGCAGCGCCTCGAGCTCGCGCTGGAGCGTGGCCTCGGGGCGCGGCGCCGGCTGGGCGGTCTCGTCGGCGAGCGGGCCGGGCCCGCGAAGCAGGCCGATCGCGCCAGTGACTGTCAGGGTCGTGCCGACGACCACCGCGACGAGCGCCAGCTTCGCTTGCGGTGCCAGCTCCGGGCCGTCGCTGTCGGCGGTCGCGCCCAGCGCGATCGAGCTGGTCAGGAAGGCCAGCCCGGTGCCCAGCGCGACCTTGTTCGCGCGCGGCGTGGCGCACGCGCAGGGCACGATCAGCGCGAGGGCGACGAGGCGGCGCACCATGGCCGGGCGATGCTAACCCAACCAGCGCGCACGGACGGCCGAACCGACGTTACGCCGTCGACTTGAAGACGAGGTGGGTGTCAGCTACGCGACGCGCGCGGTGATCACGCGGCGGCGGTCACGGCGCGGCGGTCTCCACCAGCGCCGCGAGCTGCCGCAGCGAGTCTTGCCAGCCGAGCACGCACAGCTCGGGCGGGATGACCTCGGGGATGTTGGCCTGGGTCACGTGCAGGTCGGTGCCACACGACACAGCCCGCAGGCGCACGGTGACGATCAGCTCGCCAGGGAGGTTGGGGTCGTCGAAGCGGTCGCTGTAGCGCAGCAGCTCGCCTTCGCGCAGCTCGAGGTACTCACCGCCGAAGCTGTGTTGGTGCTGGGTGGCGAAGTTGGTGAACGACATGCGGAAGCGCCCGCCCACCTGCGGATCGAGCGCGTGCACGGTGGCGGTGAAGCCGTCCGGCGGGAGCCACTTGGCCAGCGCCGGGCCATCGAGGAACGCGCGGTAGACCCGCGCAGGAGGCGCCTTGACGACGCGGTGAAACTCGAGCGTGTTGCCCATCGCGCGAGTGTGCCCGAACGGCCGGGTGCGGTGGGCTACCCAGCGGTCATCATCGAGCACGTGATCGTGGACCAGTCGGGGGCCTTCTTCTTGGCCTGCGCGGTCGGCAAGGTGCAGGTGAAGACGACCGCGGACTCGGACTCGCCCGACGGTGTCTCGAACGCGAGCGTGTACTCGGTCTGGTCGCCGCTGCGCGTGACGGCGGTGCGGACCTTCGGGAAGTCGGTCGAGACGAAGTTGACCATCTGCACCATCGCGGCGCGGTCGGCGGTGACCGCGAGCTCGATGCCAGCCGGGATCTTCTTCTGCTTCTTGCGCAGCTTCTGCTCCTGCGTGGTGAGCGCGCGGATGCACGTCCGGTCCGCGGTCGAGAGCGCGGGATCCTTCTTCGTGGTCGGCGCGTACCAGTCGCCGTCCAGGCTGAACACGCGCGTGAGCTCGGGCGCCTTGAAGATCTTGCCACCGAGGGCGTAGGGCACGTTGCGCAGCACGCGGGCCGCGAGCGGCGAGCCCACCTTCGACACGTCGCAGCCGTTGTCGCGAAGGTTGGCGTACGCGCTGCGCAGGTCACCCAGGTCGTCGCCGTCTCCGGCGCGGGCGGCGCGGGCGCTGGCCGCGAGCGTGAGGGTGGAGACCAGTGCGAGGACGACGCGGGGAGAGGCCATCTTCGGAGCGTATCCGAGGCGCGGCGGCGTGTCTGCGTTCTGCTGGCTGGCGGGGCGCGTGCGGTTACCCGCCCGCGTACACGCCGCCCGGCGTGTTGTCGCAGGCCTGCTTGGACGACGCGGGCGTGCCCGGCGGGTACGTCGACGCCTTGTTGATGACGCCGCCGGCCTCGGTCTTGGTGCACGTCCCGACGGCGCCGGCCCGGCACGGCCCGTCGCTCCACGTGCCGACGCCATCGCAGGCCGACTTGATGGGCGTCACGTCGCCCGAACCGTAGTAGTCGGAACACGCGATGTCGGCGATGGCGCAGCTGCCGAGCAGCTTGGCCGCTGCGGCCGGCGCTGCGGATGGGGTCGGCGCGGCTGCGCCGGTGCCGGCGGTCCCAGCGGTGGCCGACGTGGGCGGTGGCGCCGCCGGCTTCGACTCGCCCTTGCCGCACGCCGCCAGACCGAGCACCACAACGACAAAGCACGATGACGTACGCATGGCGTCGACTCCTGATGCGGTGGACCCGCGATCGTCACCATGCGTCGCGGCCGCGCCCGTGTCACTCGTCGCGCGCCCGGCGCGCCGCGACACGTCGCCGCGCCGCGTGCGGCCGTGCCCGGCGAGCCCGTGCCGTCGCGCGATCTGGGCGCGCCCGCTGGGAGCGCGGAACTGGGACCAGCGCCAGACAGCGGTGGCGGCGCCTGGCTATGATGGGCGAGCGTGGTCGCACGACGACTGCGCGAACCTCACAGGGAGCAAGCATGCGCGATCGGATGACGGTGTTCGGGATCTTGGTGTTCGCCGCGGCGATCGCGGCAGGCTGCGCGTCGTCGTCGGCGCCAGCGCCGGCAGGGCCCGCAAACGCGGGCGGTGAAGAGGCCGCGCCCGCCGGCGACGCCCCGAAGGTGACCTGCCACCTGTCGTGCTCGGGGACCGAGGCGAAGGGCTACGGCGCGACCGAGGAGGAGGCGCGCGAGGACGTCTCGCAGTACATCGACCAGAACTGCAAGCCCGAGGACGGGCAGTACTTCGTCTTCTGCGACCCGCCGCAGTAGGGCGCGGACGTCGGTGGCGCCTGCACCGGGAGCGCGATCGGCCAGGGTACGCGACCGTTCGCGGTCGTGGCCGTCGTCGGCCAGCCGCGGGAGCGATCTAGTTCGCGCACCGCGCCGTCGCGGCGATCGAGCGCGTACAACCGCGGGTCGGGATCGGGGTGGAACACCACGTCGCCCGCCGCGAACGGCTCGACGGTCGTGTCGACCAGCAGCGCGCCGCTCGCGCTGACGCCGAGCGCCGACAGCGCCCGATCAGGATCGAGGCCGCGGCGCCAGCGGTCGACGCCGGCGCGGTCGATCGCGATCACCGTCGCGCCGAGCGTCGCGTAGGTGACGCCCGCGCGATCGATCAACGGTGGTCCGACGGTGCCGTCGCCGCCGGCATCGGCCGCGAAGCCACGCAGCGCATGGCCGCACGCCGCCACGACCGAGCCGTCGTAGCCGACCCCGACCGCGACCCGGGGGCCGCAGCCCCCGAGCGCGCGCCGCCACCGCGCCGCGCCGACGCCGGGCCCGCCACCTCGCACGGCGCGTCCGTCGGGTGCGGTCGCGGCTGAGCCGCGGCGCAGCCTCCCCCGCCGATGACCATCACTGCGCGGAGCCACCGTCGCATGCCACCACGACACCGCGCCGTCCCGGCGGTTGCGTCGACGCCGATGGACCGCCTTCGGTGGTCCGGGCGATCAGAAGATCGCGAGGCGTGCGCTCGGGTACCAGCCGGCGAGCTTGGCGCGAACCTCGGCGGTGAAGCCGTACGGCTTCGCCGGGTCGCGCGACTGGCTGGCGTGGAGCTCGACGATCGGCAGGTCGCGCGCGGCGTCGGGCAGGTCGCGGATCGCGGTGGCGGCGACGCGCAGCGTGCGCAGGTTGGTGAGCGCGCCCAGCGAGACCGGCAGCCCGTCGGCCTGGTTGGTGTTGGTGAGGTCCAACTCCTCGAGCCGAGGAAACAACCCGAGCGCTTCGGGGACCGGCAGCCGCTGCTGGCCGGCGTGGTAGAGGGGCCAGTTCGGGGCCACGCGGAGGCGGCGCACCGAAGCGAGCCGGGCCACCGACGCCGGCCAGCGCGCTGCCATCGGCAGGGTCAGCGTGTGCAGGTTGGGCAGCTCGGCGACGAGGTCGATGGCCTGGTCGAGGTCGAGACTGCCGACGCCGAGGTCGAGCGTCGCGAGCGATCGCAGCCGCGCGAACGAAGCGGGCAGCGACTGCAGCTTGGTGGCCCCGAGGGTCAGGACCTGCAGCGCCGCCAGGTCGCCGAACGACGCCGGCAGCGCGGTGAGCGCGGTGTCGTTGAGCGTGAGGTGCTCGAGCGTCGTCAGGTCGCCGAACGCTTCAGGCAGCGTCGCCAGCCGCGCGCAGTGCGACACCAGCAGCTTGCGCAGCCGCGGCAGCCGGGCGATCGCGGCCGGCAGGGCCTCGACCGTCGAGCCGTAGAAGATCGACAGCTCGACGAGCTGGTCGAGCTGGGCGAGTTCGTCGGGCAGGTCGGTCCAGTCGTTGTAGTTGAACCGCAGCTTGCGCAGCGCGCGGAGCGTGCCGATCGCGGCCGGCAGCGCGGTGATCCCGGTCATCGACAGGTCGAGCGTGCGCAACTCGCGCAGCGCGAGGATCTCGGGCGGGAACTCGGCCAGTTCGGTCCGCGACAGCACCAGCTTCTTCAGGTGCGGGTTGGCCAGCGCGTCGGGCGGGAGCGCGACCATGTCGCTGCAGCCGTCGCACGAGTACGAGGCCGACACCGCGGCGGGGCGCGGCGGGCAGCTGCCCGGGCGCAGCGCATCGAGCTGCGCGTCGACGGCGTCGCCCATCCACGCGAGGAACGCCTGGGGGCGGTCGCCGTCGAGGACCGGGATCACCTGCGCGTCGTCAACGAACCAGACCGTGCCGGCGAGCTCGCCGCGCGCGACCAGCGCGTAGAAGCCGCCGCAGCCGTACTCGCACAGGAACAGCAGGCCTGGGCACGGCTCGGGCCGCGGCGGATAGACGATCTCGTCGTCGTCGCCTTCATCGAGGCACGCGCGCCGGTGCGCGACGAACGCGGCCAGCCCGGCCGCGTCGACCGGGAACGGGGCCAGCGGGTCGTCGACCTCGCCAGCGTAGGCGGCGCCCTCGGCGGCCGCGGTCGCCAGGTCGTACAGGCCGTAGAACGGGCCGGCGCCGCCGTCGGCGACGCGCGCGAGGTAGGCGCGATAGTCGGCGGGCAGCCGTAGCCCGTGGGTGCGCTCGAACGCGGCGAGCGCCGCCTCGTCCGCTGGCGGGTTCTGTGCGTGGCCGTGGCGCTCGGCGCCGAACTGCGCGCGGTCGGGATCGAGCAGCCCGATCTCGACGATGCGCGCGGCGATCGATTCGACGGTGACGTGGCTCATCGCGGCTCCCTCGTGCGAGCGTCCCGCGTCCCGCGCCCGCGCGCAACCGCCCCGGCTGGGACGGCCCGCGCGGGCCGGCCATGGCGGCCGGCAGCGTGGTGAGGACCGCGCGCGCGCGGTCAGCGCACCCAGCGGTTGCCGGTGACGACGCAGGTGGTCGGCGCCGCGCCGTAGACCTTCTGGGTCAGGCCGAGGCTGCAGGTGCCGCTCCGCTGGATGGCGGCGTCGTCCCACTGATCGGCGGTGGCCGGCGCGCCGGCCGCGGTGAAGGTGTTGCCGACCACGGTGACGCTCGACGCCTTGGACAGCGCGATGAACGGCTGGGCCGCGACGCCGGCCGGCGACGCGGTGCGCTCGTAGCTGAGCGTGTTGCCGCGGACATGGAACGTCTGGCCGCCGCTCGTGGCCGGCGTGTTGGTCATGATGAACTGGCGGACGACGCCGGCCTTCACCACGTTGTTCCACACCGTCGTGCTCCCGGTGGAGTGCGCCTCGGCGCGGAGCTGGAAGGGCGCGAACGACTGGGTGCCGCCGGCGGCCGTGAAGTCCTCGATCGTGTTGTTCTTGATCACGATCGTCGGCGCGGTCGACGACGCGGTCGTGAACTTCGGGTAGGTCCAGATCCCGACGACCCCGGCGCCGGTCCCCGAGGCGCCGAGCCCGTGGATGGCGTCGGTCACCGCCGGCGACATGGTCGCGACGCGGTTCTGATCGATCGTGATCGTCCCGCCCAGCCTGTCGGCGGAGCCAGACACGAAGATCCCGGCCACGCCGCTGCCGATCGAGGCGTTGTTGACGATGCGCGTCTGGCCCAGCGCGGCGTGGAAGTCGAGGCCTTTGCGGACGTTGTAGTCAGCGAGGTTGCATCGCACCGTGGTGTCGATCGGCGGCTCGGCGGCGCTGGCGGCCATGCCGTAGGCGGTCTCGCCGTTGCCATGGCGGCCGTTGTTGTAGAAGCGGTTGTGCACGATGAGCGCGCCGGTGGTGTGGCCGATCAAGAGCCCGGCGACGCGGTTCTGCTGGAGCAGGTTGTTGGCCACCTTGGGATCGAGGGACCGGACGCCGGCGTCGTCGGTGATGCTGACGCCGGCGCTGTTGTAGTGGCGCGCGGCGACCTCGGTCACCGTCAGCCGCGTCGTCGCCTCGGCCCGGATGCCGTCCACCCTGCCGGCGTAGGGCGCCATGGCGCAGCTGAAGCCGCCCGTCGACACCAGCCCGAGCCGGCCGATCGTGACGTCGGCGCTGCCCTCGACGAAGATGGTGCCGACGAACACCGCCAGGTCGTGGGCCGACGCGGCGTCGAAGGCGTCCTGCGAGAAGTGATCCTCGAGGATCGTCCGGTCGTCGCCGTCGCCGACCAGGTGCAGGTCGCGCCTGCCGCGGAGCTGGAGGCCGAACCGCGCCTGCGCGATCGCGCGGTCGGCGCGCAGGTGCACGGCGGCCACGTCCTGGTCGATGACGTACCGTCCAGCCGGCAGGTAGACGACGCCACCCGCCGGCGCCGCGTCGATCGCGCGCTGGATCGCCGCGGTGTCGTCGACGTCGTCGTCGGCCGTCGCGCCGAAGGCCCTGACGTCGCGGCAGCTCGGGTTGTTCGCGCACGACCGCAGCGCGATCACGACCGGCGTCTGACACGCCGGGTACGGCAGCGGGAGGCCGGGCGTCGTGGTGCCCCGCACCGGGGCGGTCCGCGACGTGATCGGCGCGAGGCTCGGACACGCGGCGCCGACGATCCGGGCGCTGGAGCCCGGCGGGTTGGGTGCGTCCGCCGGCACGTCGTCGACCTCGGCGAGGGCCTCGTCGGGCGGCGCGAGGGTGGCGTCCTCCTCGACGCAGCCGCCGAGGGCGAGCGACGCCAGGGCGACGATCGTGAACGTGGAGGCCAGGAGCGGGTGGACGGGGACGTCGGGCATGCGCAGGCTGTGGCGTGAGCGGGCCACATCGATCACTCGCGGATCGCGCCGATGCGCCACGCCGTGCGCGGCGCCACAGTGTGCACGCGCGTCGTGATCAGGCGTCGACGATGCTGCTCAAGCCTGATCAGCTCGGGGCTGATGGTTGGCGCGAGTCCCGGTCACGTAGCGGGCTGCGTCGGCGGGAGCGTCGGGGCGGCGAGGGCTGGCGGGTGTCCGGCGCCGGACATGCACGGCTGTCCGGGGATGGCCGGAAAGCCGGACGAATCCGGCCATTTTGTCCGAGATTCGGACAGCGGGCGCCAGGCGTCGCGGGGTTGCGGCTGGCGCGCGGCTTGCTGAGGGGCTGGGCATGGTGGACGGTGCAGCGGGCGGACAGAAGGTGAGCGAGGTGGCGGCGGCGGCGGAGGCGGGCGCGACGGGCGCGGCGGGCGCGGCTGGCGCGGCGGCCGCGGACGACTGGCGCGAGGTCGACCGGACGTTGCGCAGGCTGGCGCGACGGCGGGCGGCGCTCGACGTCGAGGAGGCCGCGTGGCTGCGGCGCGCACGGGCGCTGGGCGTCCATCGCGAGTTCGGCTTCGCGACGTTCTTCGAGTACGTCGAGCGCATCCTGGGCTACGCGCCGGGGCCGGCGCGGGAGGCGGCGCGGCGCCACACCGTGCGGGAGATCGAGGAGATGGTCAGCGGCCGGCGGCGGGGCGACTCGCCGGACGATCCGCCGGATCCCGCCGCGCGGCTGCACGAGCTGCGGCTGCTGCTGCCCGCGGCGGTGCTGGGCAAGTTCACCGCGGCGCGGCGCGCGCTGGAGGCGGCGTGCGGGCATCCGCTGACGGACGGCGACCTGCTGGCGACCTTGTGCGACGGCCAGCTGGCCGGCGCCGGCTCCCACGTGGAAGGTGCCGCGTCGGCGTCGCACGAGGGTGATGCCGCGGCGGCGTCCAAGCCCATGTATCAGATCGCGATCACGCGGTGCCCCGACTGCATGCGCGCGTGGCAGGACGTCGCCGGGCACACGATCGAGATCAGCGAGACCGAGCTGGCGCAGGCGTCGTGCGACGCCGAGCTGCTCGGGCGGGTCGACGGCGACAAGCCGGCGCGGGTGACCAAGACGATCCCGCCGCGGACCCGGCGCGCGGTGCTGCGGCGGGATCGCGGGCGCTGCGTCGTGCCGGGGTGCCGCAACGCACGGTACGTCGACGTGCACCACATCGTGCCGCGGGTCGAGGGCGGCAAGCACACGCCGACCAAGCTGGCGGTGATGTGCTCGGCACACCACAAGGCCGCGCACGATGGCCGCCTGCGGATCGATGGGACCGCGCCCGACAAGCTGCGGGTCACGCACGCCGACGGGCGGCCGTACGGGGCGCCGCCGCCGTCCCACGTGGGAGATGGCGACGCGCCGGTGGCGCCGCCTCCTGCGGGAGGCGAGGTCGCGGTGGCTCCGCCCCAGGTGGGCGTCGACGTCGGGGCAGCCAAGCCCGCGTCGAGGAGGCACGCCAGGTGACCAGCATTGGCGCAAGCTTAGCGCGCGTCGTGGGCGGCCTGCTCGGCGGGCGTCGCGGGCCGGTAGGTGGAGTACGGGTACCACCAGCCGTCTTGCCAGTCCCAGTCGTCGGGCATGTACGGGCTGCTGCCGTACTCAGGGAAGAGCCGCAGCTCGGCGAGCGGCGTGTCGGGGAGCGCGGCGATCCACTCCTTGTCGTCGGGGCCGTCGGGCGCCGGGTTGCGCCGCACGACGTAGAGGCTGTAGAGGTTGCCGGCGCCGACGACGCCGAGCTCGGCCTGCAGCTGACCGAGGCGCTCGTGCGCGTGCTCCGAGCGCAGCGCCGTGGGTGGTCGCCAGGTCGTGTGGACCGGCGCGAGCAAGACCGGACCGTCGACGCCGGCCCAGACCGTCGTGAGGAACGGCGCGCCGTCGCCGTCTGGCCGATCGCCGCGCTCGATCCGACACGCGAGCTTGCCGTCCTCGGCGACGAACAGCGCACCGACGAGCGCGGTGGGAAGGTCGGAGCGGCGGCGAATCGACTGCGTGACGTCCGGGAGCGTCACGCCGGCGGTCTCGACCTCGCAGGCGTAGTACTGCTCGTAACGGGTGCCGCAGCACGGGCAGCGCAGCGTTCGCTCGACGTAGTTTGTCTTGCCTTCGGTCGAGCGTCGTTCGTCGACGATCTCGAGCCAGGCCAGGTCGACCGGCGCGCCGCGCCACCGGTCCTCGGGTTCGATCAGGTCGGGATACCGGGCGCAGACGTCGCAGTCGGCGGGCCGCAGCAGCGTGCCCGCCGCGGGCCTACGCAGCGGCCGGCCGAGCACCCCGCGCTCGACCAGCAGCTCGGCGATGTCTCGGCAGCAGACCATCGCCAGGCCGAGCGCCGTCTCGCCGTGCGGTCCTGCGAGGTCGGGCCGGGCGCCGCGATCGATCAGCAGTCGCGCCACCTCACGATGGCCTTCGGCACAGGCGATCATGAGCGGCGTGAGCCCACGGACGTCGGGCGCATCGATCGCCGCGCCAGCATCCAATGCGGCGCGGACTGCCGTGATGCTGCCGTCACGGACCCGATCGACGAACGACATCACTCGACCGTACGCGCTCGGGTCCGCGCCAGCAATCGGTCGGCGTGTCGCGACGGGACGCCGAAATCGGTCGCGATCGTGCGGCGGCCACGCAACCGCCGCGCCGTGTGGCCGATAGCGGGGCCATGAACGACCCGCAGTACGAGTTCGCGCAGCCCCGGACGTCCCTGGCGCGTTTCCGCGTCTATATCGGCACTGCGGCCCTGGTCGGCGGTCTGCTCGCGGCCACCGTCGGGATGGCCCTCGGGCGAGACGGCGAGACGCTGATGCTGGCCGGCATGGTCGCGGCGTTCCTCGGCGCGGTCCGCCTGCTGTGGGGGCTGATCGGGGTGTCCTACGACGACTAACGCTTCCGTCGCGACGGATGGATCGGATCGCACCCCCCGCGTCGGACCGTCGCGGGGCGGGAGGGCCCAGTGGATAGAAGCGACATGAGGTCAGGCGCTTGGCGGACCGGTGGCGCGCGGTGGCGGTGGCTGGCGGCGGTCGTGGCCAGCGTGGGGTGCTTCGTCGGCCCGCTGGCGGCGGTCGTCGGCTGCTTGGAACTGATGGTCACGGCGCCCGGCGCGGGCGCGCCATCGATCGGCTGGCGGCTGACGCTGATCAGCGGCTCGGCGGGGATCGCCAGCGCGTGGTACCTGCTGCGCGGGAGCGATGGGGCCCGCGGCGCGGACGCAGCGCCACCGGTGCCGCGCGCGCTCGCCCTCAGCCGATTCCGGCGCCGGCTGCGGCGCGCTGATCGCGGCCGCCAGGGCGTCGCGCGCTGACCCGCGTCGCAGGTAGCGCGCGGCTCAGGCAGGCTCAGCGCGGATCTTCCGGATGCGCAGGCTCGGCCGCTTGTGCACGACGAAGTAGAGGAAGGCGCCGACGGCGGCGGTGCCGACGCCGGAGAAGAACACGGCGGCGGCGGTGTCGCTGGTGAACGACTGGCGATCGCAGTCGTCGGGGCCAGACGTGGCGGCGCTGCACACCGACTGGCCGGCTTTGTTCAGCAGGCCCATCACCACCGCGGTGGCGAGCGCGGCGCTGCCGCCGGTGATCATCAGCCCCTCGCCGACGTACTTGGCGGCGTAGCGGCGGCCGGGCACGACCGTGATGTCGAGGTCGGCGTCGAGCTTGATCGACCGCACCAGCTCGTCGTCGGCGAGCCCGGCGCGCCGCATCGTCAGCTGCAGCGGGCCGGGCGGCGCGGCGAACCGGCAATCGCTGCCGCGGCAATACCGGCGGAGGCCGATCGGCCGCCCGTCGAACCGCGTCGAGCCCGTGGTCAGCCGCGGCGCGCCGGGCAGCTCGCGCAGGATGATCGTGTACATGCCGTCGCGCACGGCGCCGATCGCCGGCCCCGACTCGCCGGCGACGAGCCGCCGGGCGGCGGCGGCCGCGTCGGGCCAGTTGGCGCGCAGCGTGCCGCGCGGCGCGCCGTCGCGGTCTGACAGCAGCAAGCGGACCTCCGCGCCTTCATCCAGCACCACGAGGCTGGCCCCGCCCGGGGGCGCGCTGGCGCCGAGCACGGTCGCGATGTCGCTGGCGTCGCGGCCGACGCGCGCGCTGCGTTCGTAGGCGCTCGGGTAGGTCAGCGTCAGCGCGTCGCCGACCACCGGCAGCAAGTCGAGATCCACGAGCGCCAGCGGTGCGGGGACCACCTCGCCTGCCGGGATCCGCACCAGCGGGCTGCACCGCGTCGTCGTGTGACAGCGGACGTGGACCAGCGCGTCGTGATCGGCGGGCACGTCGAACTCGACGGCGTCGCTTTGCAGGCGCGCTTCGGCGGGCAGGCCGTCGACGTAGATCTCCGGCAGGACGTGGGAGGCCGCGGCGCGCGAGCGGAACATCGAGGCCAACACGCTGGCGGTCCGCGTCGGGCCGCCGCCGCGACCGAGGCATCGGGCCGCGAGCCGGGCCGCGCCAGCGAACCGCTCCCAGGCGTCGTACCTGGTGCGCGGCCCTTCGGGCGGGTGGCCCGCGGCGCGCGCCAGGGTGTCGGCGGCCTGGCTGACCGCCGCGCCGTCGTCGCCGCGCGCGTACGGCGGCGTGGTCCCGTCGCTCCAGCAGATGCGCTCGACGACGGTCGCCGCCTCGTCGAGCTCGGCGGCGGTCGCGGGTTCGTAGCCATCGCGGGTGCGGTCCCGCCACGCGCTCGCCTGGGCAGCGCGGTCGATGCCCTGCGCGTGCGCGATCTGCTCGGCGAGGGCGAGCAGCGCCACGTGGTGCGCCCCGCCCTCGGCCTCGGCGATCAGCACGGTGACCGGCGCGTTCAGCTCGGCCTCGTCCGCGCGCGCGGGCCTGGGCGAGGCGACGGCCGCGATCGCGGCGCATGCCGCCACGAACGCGAGGCGAGCCTGGAGCGAGTGGCAGCGCGGCACGCTCGCACATACAGCAAGCGCGGTGCCAGGCGCGCGCGCTTCGGGACCGGCCGCGCGGGCCCCGGGCTGGCGAAGTTCTGACGGCGAGTGTCGATCGATGCGGCGCCTCCGTCCAGAAACCGGCGGCCGGCGTCGCCACCTGCGAGGGCGCGGTTCAGTAGGTGAGCGCCGTGGTCTCGGTCATGCGCGAGGTCGAGCGCATCCGCGGCGAGCTGTCGCCGCGGGCGTCGACGATCGCGACGGTGCGCAGGCGGCCGGTGGTGACCTCGACGCCGAACGCCAGGCTCACGCCGCGCACCTCGGCGCCGGCGGGCGCCGTCGACGTGAAGAACGCGAAGCGGAAGGTGGCGACGCCGTCGGCCACGGCCGCCAGGGTCAGGGAGATCGGGACGTCGAGCGGATCGCCGGCGCCGGCGATGGCTTGCTCCTCGGGGGTCAGCGTGACGGTCTCGCCGACGCGCAGCGTGCGGCCCTTCAGCACCGTGAGCAGCGGCGCGTCGCGGCCCAGCTCGCCGCCGCCGTAGATGCCCTCGAGCTCCTCGCGCTCGCGGTCGCCGATCGGATAGCCCGAGCCGCCGCGACTGACCGCGACCGCCGGGCCATCACCGCGCACCTCGATCCGGTACTCGCCGGAGACCAGCGTCTGCGGGTTGGGGGCGTCGTCGTCGAACGTGACGGTCTCGCGGCCGTCGTCGAACGCCACCTCGAGGGCGGTCGCGCGGCCGGCGCCGACGGCGGCGACGCGTTCGTCGGCGTGGAAGTGCCGCACGGTGCGCTGGCGGCGGATGTCGCTGTCCCAGCCGCTCGTGTACAGCGCGAGGTGCGCGATGTCGCGCGTCCGCCGCTCGCCCACCACCGCGGGCGCCCAGGTGATCGCGATCGGCGCGCCGGTCGGGTTCGACGTCGGCGTCGCGAACTCGGCGGGATCGGGCGCCGGCGCCTCGGGCACCGGGTCGGCGGCGCCGCCGCTGGGCGCTGCCGCCGGCGCCGTGGCAGCGAGCGAGGGATAGTCGGGCTTGCCGGCGGGCGACCCGCAAGCCACCACTCCCACGACCACGAGCGACAGGCGGCGATGCATCGCGGGATCGTGCCACAGCGCCGGCGTGGGTGCGGCGCGCCCGGCCCGCCTCAGCGCCGCGCGCGGCGGCGCCGCAGCAGCACGAGCATCGGCAGCCCGGCCAGGAGCAGCTGGCCGGGCGCCGCGTCGTCGCCGTTGGTGCTGCACCCGCAGCCGCCGTTGTCGGCGTCCGCGACCTTGACGACCACGCTCACCGTGGCCGGCGCGCTGACCACGGCGTCGGGGTTGGTGACCACCAGCCGGAAGGTCAGCACCAGGTCGGCGCTCGTGGCGGGGGCGGCGAACCGCGGGCGGGCCGCGGTCGCGTCGTCGAGCGCGACCGTCGGGCCGGCGATCTGCACCCACTGGTACGTGAGCGCGCGGGCGTCGGGGTCGGCGCTGGCGCTGCCGTCGAGCTGCACCGACGCGCCCGGGGTCGCGATGACCGTCGCGCCGGCGTCGGCCACCGGCGTGCGCAGCGCGGGGCTGACGGTGACGGTCACCGTCGCCGCGCCGCTCGCCAGCCCGAGCGAGTCGGTCACCACCAGCGAGAGGTCGTAGGTGGTCGCGGCGGTCACGGTCGGCGCCACGAACGTCGGCGTCGCGCTGGTCGCGTCGCTCAGCGTGACGCCGGCCGGCGCGGTCCAGGTCCACGCGAAGTGGGTGTCGCCGTCCGGGTCGGTCGCCGAGCCCATGAGCGCGACCAGGTCGCCGCCGCGCGCCGTGAACGCGCTGCCGGCGTTGGCCACCGGCGCCTGGTTGATGTCGGTCACGGTGATCACCACCGTCGCTGGCGCGCTCGCGGCCGCGGCCGGATCGGTCGCCACCAGCGTGAACGTGAACGGGGTGTCGCCGGTCACCGTCGGCGCGGTGAAGGTCGGCGCCGCCGCGGTCGCGTCGCTGAGCGTGACGCCGGCCGGCGCGGTCCAGGCGTAGGTCAGCGGGGCGTCGCCGTCCGCGTCGGTGGCCGAGCCGGCCAGCGTCACCAGCGTGCCCTCGACGACGGTCTGCGCCGGGCCGGCCACCGCCTCGGGCGCCCGGTTGACCGCCTGCACGGTGATGGTCACCGACGCCGCGGGGCTGGCGGCCAGGCCGTCGTCGACGACCAGCGCGAACGTCAGGTCGGTCGCGGCGGTGATCTCGGGCGCGGTGAAGGACGGCTGCGCGGTCGTGGTCGACGACAGGGTCACGGTCGGCCCGGCCGTCTGCGTCCACGCGAAGGTCAGCGCGTCGTCGCTGTCGGGATCGGCGCTGCCGGTCCCGTCGAGCGTGACCACCGCGCGCTCGCCGACGGTCTGCGCCGCCCCGGCGCCGGCCACCGGCGGCCGGTTGACGTTGGTGACGGTCACCGTCGTGGTCGCTGGCGCGCTGGCCGCTGCGCCATCGGTGGCCACCACCGCGAAGGTGAGCGTGGTGGTGCCGGCGCGCGGCACGACCGGCGCGGTGAACGTCGGCTGGGCGGCCGCGGCGTCGCTGAGCGCCACCATCGGCCCGCCGGTCTGGGTCCAGGCGAACGCCACGGCGCTGCCCTCGGGATCGACGCTGGCGGAGCCATCGAGCGTGACCGTGACCGGCCCGTAGGCCGGCGCCGGGGTGAACTCGGCGACGGTCTGCGCGGCGCCGGCGCTGGCCACTGGTGCGCGGTTCACGTCGCGCACCGAGATGGTCACCGTCGACGCGGCGCTCGCGGTCACGCCGTCGTTGACCACCAGCCGGAAGGTCAGGTCGGTCGCCGCCGTGATCTCGGGCGCGGTGAAGGTCGGCCGCGCCGTCGTGGCCGACGACAGCGTCGCCGTCGGGCCCGCGGTCTGGGTCCACGCGTAGGTGAGCGTGTCGTCGCTGTCGGGATCGGCGCTGCCGGTCCCGTCGAGCGTGACCACCGCGCGCTCGTCGACCGTCTGCGCCGCGCCGGCGGCGGCCACCGGCGGGCGGTTGACGTTGGTGACGTTGATCTGGACGTAGGCCGGCGCGCTCGCGCTGACGCCGTCGGTGACGGTCAGCTGGAAGACCAGCGCCGAGGGGCTCGCCGCGCGGGCCACCAGCGGCGCGGTGAACGTGGGCTGCCGCGCCGTCGCGTCGCTCAACGTGACGGGCACGCCGCTGGTCTGCAGCCACTGGAAGGTGAGCGGCTGGCCGTCGGCGTCGAAGCTGGCCGAGCCGTCGAGGGTGACGGTCACCGGCGCGAACGCCGGCGACGCGGTGAGCTCACCGACCGCGCGCGACAGGCCGGGGTTGGCGACCGGCGCGTTGTTGCAGCCGGCCGGCTGGCCGACCACCGCGTAGAACGGCGGCGCCGTGACGCCCGCCACCTGGATGTCGTCGACGTCCCAGCCCGGCGAGCTGGTGCCGGCGTCGGACGCGATGCGGAAGCGGAGCTGCACCAGCTTGCCGGCGTAGGCCGCGCCCAGATCGATGGTGCGCGGCGCGAAGGCGGGGTAGCCGGCGCTCTGGTTGACGTACGCGGCGCGGCCCCCGAGCGGGTTGGCCGAGGTGGCGCCGAGCGTGCCGGTGTAGCCGGCGGCGGTGGCGCCGACGTCGGTCCACGTCGTGCCGCCGTCGCTGGTGATCTCGATGACGCCGCCGTCGAAGACCGGCGACTCGAACGAGTAGCGGTGGCGGAACGTCAGCACCAGCGGCTGGCCGGTCACGACGAACATCGGCGGCGAGACCAGGTCCGAGGTCCCGGCCTGCGACGCGCTGGCGCCCGCCCAGCGATGGTCGGTCGTCGACGCCGTCACCCGCTGCCAGATCTCGGTGGCGCCGAGCGAGGTCGGCGTGTTGGTCACCTGCCACGCCGTGGCCGACGCCTCGACGGTGTCGGTGAACGCGGCGTTGGCGACCACGTCGTAGTTGCCGAGGATCGAGAACGTGGCCGGCGCCGGCGCGCCGCCGCCGAGATCGGGCACGGTGACGGTGACGTCGTAGACGGTGGCCGCGGCCGGCAGCCCGGTCATCGCGATCGGCACGCTCGCCGTGACGGTCTGGAACTGGCCGACGGCGGGGAGGGTGACGGTGGCGCCGCCGGGGAACGTGATGCCGGCGGTCGGGCTGCTCACGGTGGCGGTGGTGGGCGCGAGCGCGGCGTTGCCGACGTTGCGGAACGTGATCTGCAGCGTGCCGGTCTCGCCGTTGTCGAGGACGCCGTCGGCGTTGCACGCGGGCGCGACGTCGTCGGTCACGACCGCGGTCGTCGCGACGATCGCGGCGCCGACGCTGAAGCTCTCGACGACCGGGGTGTTGGTGGCGCTGGTGCGGTCGGGCGCGACCGCGAAGGCGCCGGCGCCGCGCTTGGCGAAGGCCTGGGTGAAGCGCGTGTAGTCGACGGGGTCGGTCGCGAGCGCGACGCCGAGCAGCGCGTCGCGGGCCTCGAGCAGCGTCGGGTTGGCCGGGGTCAGCTTGTAGGCGGCGACCAGGTAGTCGCGCCAGCGATCGCGCGCCTGCTCGAACGTCAGGCGCGGCGCGCCGCCCTGGGTGTCACGGAGCAGCGCCGCGAAGCACTCCCACAGCATCGTCGCCCAGACCTCGCCGGTGTTGTGGACCTCCGAGTTGACCGCCGTGTTGGCGTTGACCGGGGGGCCGACCGGCAGCGGGTTGCCGTCGCTGATGTGCTTGAACGTCAGCGGGTTCTTGGTCAGGTCCGTCGAGTACGGGTAGCGACGGATGCCGAAGTAGTAGGGGTTGTTGCGGGCGAAGCTGCCGCCGGCGTAGCCCGTCAGCGCGTAGACGCCGTTCCAGGTGGCGTTGGTGGGCTCGGCGTCGTCGCCGCGGCGCACCGTCTGCAGCATGGCGTGGGTGTCGGCCCAGCCCTCGCCGAGGCCGCGCGCCATGTTGGTGCCCAGGCCGTTGGCGTTGAAGACCAACCGGTTCGAGATGTAGTGGCCCCACTCGTGCGCCATCACCTGGTTGTCGATGTCGCCGTCGCGCAGCGCGGTGGTGCGGGTCATGCCGCCGGTGACCGGCCCGCCCGCGATCGCCGCGCGCAGCGCGTTGCCGTCGGCGAGGTTCACCGACAGCGCCGGGATCGTGGGCGGGGGCTGGCCGACGGTGAGCGCCATGCCCGGCGCCACGGTCGGGTTGGCCGACGCCGCCACGTTGGCGATGATCACGCCGGCGGCGCCAGCGGCCTGCGCCGAGGCGGCCTTCACGCTGAAGCCGCAGGTGCCGCGGTCGACCACCACGATCGTGCCGGCGTAGGTGCCGGTCAACGCGGTGCAGGCGTCGTTGGGCACGCCGCGGACGATCGACGTGGTGCCCGGCAGGGCGAAGTTGGTGGCGCCCCAGCCCGACGGCAGGCCGACGGTGTCGAACGTCGCCGCGGTCGGCGCGGTCACGGTGATGCGGGCCGCCGAGAAGTCCCACAGGAACATCTGCATGCGCGGGCGCGCGCCGTCGGCCGGCGTGCTCATGTTCGCGTTGTTCTTGCCGCTGGCGTCCTGGGCCTCGCCGCGGATCGCGTCGCCCTGCAGGCCGCCGCGCCCGTAGTTCACCATCTGGGCGTTGCCGGCGCGCTCGTCGAAGCCGGCCACGTAGTACCAGTCGTGCCAGAAGTTCACGTTGTAGAAGAGCTGGGTGATCGCCGCCTTCTGCGCGGTCACGGTGACCGGATCGATCGCCGTGTCGAGGACGCGGTCGAACGTGTCGGGGGCGGTGACGTCGGCGCGGAAGTCGACGCCGGGGGTGAAGCCGTCGGGGGTGGCGATGTCGGCGTAGGCGTCGACGTTGTTGCCCAGGGTCTCGGTGGCGCCGGGCGGCAGCCAGTCGTCGTGGACGCCGAGCGCGGTCAGGCTCGACAGCGTCACGTTGATCGGCGGCAGGAACGGCACGGTGAAGCCGTTGGTGCTTGCGCCGGGGAGCGGCGTCGTGGCGTTGCCCTGGGGACCGTCGTCGGGGAGTGGCAGCTCGCCCGGCGTGGGGTCGGCCCAAACGCGGTACGTGACCGGGTGGTCGGCGGCGGACAGGTCGTTCTTGAACAGCACCGCGCCGTCGGTGGCCGAGACGACGTACGCGAAGTAGCGCGGGGCGCCGGTCGCGTCGTTGCCGGCGTCGACCTCGACGTAGTAGGCGTCGACCAGCGCGCGATCCGCGCCGCGGTACCACACCTTCTTGAGCCGCACGGGATCCCGCGTCGCGCGGGTGGCGAACTCCTGGTAGCCGCCGTCGGCGGCGCGGGGCGCGTCGACGCTCGCGAGGTCGATCGCGAGCCCGCCGGCGTCGGTCACCGCGTCGGCCACCGCGCGGCCGGGCGGCAGCGCGAAGCCGGGGCGCGTGCCGCCCTTGGCGTTGAGCGTCGGCAGGTCCCCGGTCACGAAGCCCGACAGCGCGACCGCGTCGAGGTCGCGATCCATCGCCACCGCGACCACCTCGTTCCACACCTCGACGTCGTCGATGCGGCGGGCGAACCGGGCGATGATCGCGCCCTCGCCGGTGTCGTGCAGATCGCGCAGCTCCAGCGTGGCGACGTCCTGCGTGCGCAGCCGGTACAGGGCCCCGTACGCGCGCAGGTGCGCGCGCGCCGCGCCCTCGGCGGTGGCGATGCCCTGGCTGGCGACGCTGCCCTTGAGCGCCGGGTCGGCCCACAAGAACGCCGGCACGTTCGCTCGGTCGTCGTGCGACACGACGTAGGGCGCCGGCGGCGGCGTCGGCGCGGCCGCGACCGCGACCGAGGCGTCGTTGCCGCGTGCGACCACCCGCGGGTCGGACGAGCAGCTCGCCAGCGCGAGCGCGGCGAAGGTGAAGGTGAAGAGACTCCCAGACGTCGGCATCCGCTCCATGGCGCGGGACGCTATCACGGGGTCTGTCGCGGTCCGGTCGGCGGCCACGCGGCGCCGACCGTGCCATCGTGGCGCATCGTCGATGGCGCGGCGCGCCGGCGCCGGCCGCGAGAGGCCCCGATCAGGCCCGCAGGATCTTGGTCATCGGCTTACCCTTGGCCAGCTCGTCGACGAGCTTGTCGAGGTAGCGGACCTTGCGCATCAACGGGTCGGCGACCTCCTCGACGCGCACGCCACAGACCACGCCGGTGATCAGGCCGGCGTTGGGGTGCAGGCGCGGCGCCTCGGTGAAGAAGGTCGCGATATCGACCTTGGCGTCGATCACCCGGCGGAGCTGCGCGGCGCTGTACCCGGTGAGCCAGGTGATGACCTGATCGACCTCGGCCTGCGTGCGGCCCTTCTTCGCCACCTTCTGCACGTACAGCGGGTACACGCTGGCGAACGACATCGCGAAGATCCGTGGCGGCTTGGGCGGCGTCGATGAAGCAGCCATCGTGGGCGCGGACGCTAGCACGGCGCGCGCCGCCCGCCGGAGGCCGTCGCGACGGGGTGGCGCAGCGAGGCGGGTTCGCCGCGGCGTCGACGGGGCATGACGCGGCAACGCGCGGCATCCGGTTCATCAGCTCGCGTGGCAGTGAGGTGCGGCGGCGCGCTGCGGCCCCACGGCGTCCCCCGGTCAGATCCCGCTGGTGGGTCGGCGCAGGTGCTTGCGGAGCGGGACGCACGTGACGTCGGCGTGGTCGACCTGACAGATCAGGTCGACGTACTTGGGGAAGCGCAGCGTCTCGAGGTCGGCCAGCTTGGCCAGACCCGTGACCCGCAGGATCGACGCGAAGCCGGGGCTCAGGTTGACCTCGCGGAGCGCCGTGCATGGGGCGAGCACGTCGAGGTCGAGCGTGGTCACGTCGAGCGGGATCAGCGTGAGGGCGCGGAGCGTCGGTGACGCGACCGGCGCGAGGTCGATCTCGCGCCAGCCGTTGGCGCTCACCATGAAGCTCTCGAGCGGCACGCCCCGGAGCGGCGCGAGGTCGTAGCGCGGGGCCGTGCCGCCGAGCTCGAGCTTGCGCACCCCGGGCATCTGCCGCACCGGGGCCAGCTCGAGCGGCGCGGGCGAAGCGACCGAGAGCCGGGTGATCGAGCCCGCGGCGGCCAGCGGGGCGAGGTCGAGGGCGCCGTGCTTGGCCGTGACCTGGAGGTGCTCGAGCCGCGCGCACCGCGCGAGCGGGGCCAGGTCGATCGGCTCCGGGCCGGTGAAGGTGAGTTGCACCTCGCGCAACACGGTGCAGCTCGCCAGCGGCGTCAGGTCGGGCCGACCGGCGAGCTCGAGGTGGACGCGCTCGAGGCCGGGGTGGTTCGCCAGCGGGGCCAGGTCGATGTCGCGGACCGCGCCGAGCCACACCGAGAGCATCCGGCAGCGCGGCGCCGCCGCGATCGGCGTGAGATCGATCGTCGCCGCGCCCCGGACCGCGATGTTCGTCGAGCGCGCCGTGATGCGCTGCGTGGATTGCTGACCGCGTTCGTCCGTCCAGATCAGATCGGGCACGGGACCATCTTGCCACGGCGGCCGCGGGGGCTGCCGCGAGCCAGCCGCGGGTGCCGAGATCTGAGCGGTGCCGAGCGTTCGCCGGGGGCGCGGCGGGTGAGTCGCGAACTTGGGCGCGTCCGCGGCGTGGCATGAGCCCTGCTGAGTGGGGACCCAGGAGGTCCCATGCATTCATTTCATCGTGTGCGCGGCGCGCTGGCGCTCGCGCTGTGCGCGGCGTTGCTCGCGCCACCGGCCGGGCGCGCCGACCAGAACGTGCCGACGTGGCCCATGAGCGGCGCCGGACAACCCGCGGCGGCGCAAGGCGTCGAGGGTGGTTCGCTGCCCGACGTCCGCGACGTCGACATGTTCCGCGGCAGCTTCCAGCCCGGCATCGAGCTCGAGACGCTGCCGGCGCTCGGCGCGGCGCCGCCGCTGCGCGTGCAGTACGACGCGACGCGCGTCGACGGCTGGCTGGGCGCCGGCTGGGATCTGAGCCTGGGCTCGACGATCGTCCGGCGCGCCACCGGCGGCGGCGTGCCCGACCTGACCGGCGTGGTGCTCGACGACCCGACGAGCTGGGAGATGCGCGTCGATGGGCAGCAGCTGTTCGTGCAGGCGGACGGCACGTTCCGCGCCGAGCACGACGCGTTCACCGTGTACCGCGCGCAGCTCGCGATCAGCATCACGGGGGCGCGCGTCGTCGGCTGGACCGCGACCCGCGACGGCGTGACCCGCACCTACGGCGGCCGGTTCTGGGACGGGTGTCCGGACGGCGTCGTCTGGGCCGGCGCGGCGTGCACCGAGCCGGTGCGCTGGGAGCTGACCCGGATGGTCGACGCGCGCGGCAACGCGATCGACTACGAGTACGAGGCGCCGACCTGGAACGATCAGGCCACCGCGCTGCGCCTGGCCCGCGTCTACTACAACGACCGCCGGCACGTGATCGAGCTCGGCTACGAGGAGCGCCCCGACGCGCGCGTCGACGGTCGGGACGGCGCGCTGGTGGTGCGCGCGCACCGGCTCGCGACGATCACCGTGGCCAGCGTCCATGACGGGGGGCGCCACGTCGCCCACGCGTATCGGCTCGGCTACGATCCGGCGCAGGGGGACGCGCAGTCGCTGCTCACGACGGTGTGGCGGGTGCCGGTCGCCGACGACGGCACCGCGACCGGCGCGCCGATCGTGGTGCGCCGCATGGAGTACGCCGATCGCGCGGCCGGTGGACCGGCGGCCTTCGCCGGCTGGGCGGCGTTGCCGGCTGACGCGGCGCTGCACCCGGCCGACTACGACTTCGCGGGTCACGCGTCGCGGCAGTACCAGTCGGTCGGGCAGTTCATCGACCTCGACCGCGACGCGCGCGCCGACTACGTCGTGTTCAACACGGCGTGCGAGCCGGTCCGGATCGAGCCGGATGCCGAGCATCCGGAGGCGCTGATCGCTTCGCTGCTCGACCCCGGCGGATGCTCCTTCCA
Source organism: Myxococcales bacterium (assembly GCA_016707895.1). Taxonomy (GTDB): domain Bacteria; phylum Myxococcota_A; class Polyangia; order Haliangiales; family Haliangiaceae; genus UBA2376. Next base: position 229,501 of record JADJGV010000002.1, read on the forward strand.
GCCAGCGGTCTTCCGCAACGCGCCCGGCCTCGGTGGCGCGCCGCGGCTGGGCAGCGACACGGCGCGCGCGGACCAGCTCGCGGCGCTGGTCACCGGGCTGCGGTGGGAGCCGCCGAAGTTGCTCTTCGCCGACCTCGACGACGACGGCTTCCCGGAGGTGGTGCTCGGCGACGGGCCAGGCCTGCAAGCGGTCGCCGGCAGCGCGGCCGGCTGGACCGGGGCGCCGGTCGGGGTGGCGTGGCTCGGCATCGATCTGTTCGAAGCTGATCGGCTGGCCGACATCGACGCCGATGGCCGACCCGATCTGGTCTCCGGCGACCAGTACTACGTCAACACCGGCGTCGCGCCGTTCTTCGACCCGGCGCACCCGCGCAGCCTCACTGGCTTCGCGGGCGCGGCGCCGGCCGCGGCCGACGTGCTCACCGACGGCTGCATGAGCGATACGTCCGATGCGTACCCGATCGCGGGTGCGGTGCCGCGGTCCGGTGGCTTCTACCGTGCCGCGGGTGTCGAGGCGATCGACGCCGCCGAGTACGTACGACGGCACACGAGCTACGGCGACTACAACAACGACGGCGTCACGGATCGTCTAGTCGCGCTGGCGTGGCCCAAGCGCGACCCGCTCGGTACGACCGTGCTCGGCGTGGACTACGCGTGGGGCGACGCCGCCGGCGCCTGCGGCGGCTTGAACCGCCTGTACCTCGGCGACGGTCGCGGGCGATTCACGCTCGCACCCACCGGCGTCGGCGGATCGTTCGCGTGGCCCGACGGCCCGCGCGCGGTCTCGAGCTACGAGAACCGGACCGAGGAGTCATCGGCCTACACCTGGGTATCCACGGCGCCGCTCAACCACCTCGGCATGGCCGACATCGACGGCAGCGGCCGCGCCGAGCTGATCCAGGCGTGCGGCAGCCCCGAGCTGCCCCACGCGCTGCCCGATCCGGGCGTGGTCGCGACCGCCGCAGGCGTCGGCTTCGGCCTGGACGGCTCGGGGGACTGCCCCGCGCAGGCCAGCGCGCTCGACCACGGCACCGGGCAGATGTACCTGGGCGTCGGCAAGGACCAGACCTACGCGGGGTTCATCGATCTCGACGGCGACGGCCTCGCGGACGAGGTCGCGGGCCACGACGCGCCGCACCCCGAGACGCTGAGCGCGTTCGGCGGAGCGGCGCCGGCCTGGAGCCGCAACACCCGCGGCGTCGCGCAGAACCGCCTGACCGCGCTGATCGGCGCCCACGGCGGGCGCACCGAGCTCACCTGGGGCTCGAGCGCGGTGGCGCACCACGACCTCGGCCGCGCGGTGCCGGTGATCGCGCAGATCACCGGCGAGCGTGGCACCACGACGTTCGCGTTCACCGACGGCGCGACCGCGAGCCGCGAGCGCGCCGGCTTCGGCACCGCCGAGGCCCGCGGGACGTCGGGCGTGGCGCTGCGCTGGCGCTACCACGTCGACGCGGTGCTGGGCGGCACCGAGCGATCGCGCGCGACGGTGCTGCCGTCGGGCGCGCTGCACGACGTCGAGGTGTCGATGGCGGAGTTCGGGCTGACCGGCCTCCCGGCCGACGTGGCGGCGCCGTACTTCAACCCCGTCGTGCGGACGTGTCGCTACGCGTTCGCGACGACAGCCGGGGCGGCGCCCGACACGGGCGCGTGGGCCGCGTGTGGCGCGTTCACCGGCGAGCCGGCCACCGTGTCGGCCGGGGTGCGGCTGGAGGTCACGACGACGACGTGGGACCGCACGGGCGGCGTGGCCACGGGCACCCGCGACTTCGGTGACGTCACCGATCGGACCGACGGCGTGACCACCGAGCGGACCTACCACCCGCACGACGCGACGCTGGTGGCCACCCGGTTGGCGACGACTCGGTCGCGGGACGACGCCGGCGCGGTTCGCGAGTACATCACGTACCCGGCGTTCGCCTACGCGGGCATGGACTGGACGACCGCGCTCCAGTCCGATGGCACGCACAGCCGCACGCGTACGCGCGGCTTCGCCGGCGGCGCGCTAGCCTGGGAGACCGGCTGGGGCGGGAGCCATCGGGTCGACTACACCTACGACCACTGCGGCGCGATCGCGACGCGCACCGACGCGCTGACCTCGGACGGCTACGCGCGCGACGCGCGCTGCCGGCTGATCGAGCACACCACGGCCGCGGGCCTGGTCGAGGGCTACGCCTACGACGACGCCGGCCGGGTGACGCTCGAGACCGTCGACGCCGGCGCCGGTGCGATCGACACCACGCGCCACGCCTACGATCACGGTGCGGCGATCGACGCCCCGGCGATCGTCGACGTCCACGACGCCGGCGACGGCACGCAGACCGTCGAGAAGGTCTACGTCGACGGGTTCGGCCGCGACTGGCGGACGGTGGTGTGCCGCCGGGATCCGCTGCGCGGCGACGCGTGGACCGCCAGCCTCGACGAGGCCTACGGCTGCGCGCCGGATCGCGACGGCGATCGCGCGGTGTCGCGCGTGACGTTGCGCTCGGCGGCCTCGGGCTGGGTCGAGCTAGCGACCGAGCTGTTCGACGCCCGCGACGGCGCGGTGGCGCCCATCGCGGCGCCGGCCGCGAGTGGCCGCGTGCCCGCGGTCGCGTGGAGCGGCGACGTGCCGCGCACCGAGACGCGCTACGACGTGCTCGGCCGCGAGGCCCGGCTGACGCCGCCCGACGGCGTGGCCACCACCTCCGCGTACGATCTGGGCGTCGCGCGGACCACCCGCGCGGGCGTGACCACCGCGGTCGAGACCCGCGGTCGCATCACGCGGACGTCGCGCAACGGCGCGGTGATCCGCACCGACGAGGTCGACGGCTTCGGCGCGCCGCGCACGACCACCGATGCGACCGGCGCGATCACCGCGCATGACTACGACGGCTACGGCCGGCGGATCGCGACCACCGGCCCCGCGGTGATGACCTACGGCGCGTGCGGCGTGCCGGCGACCTCGACGCGCGCGATCACCCAGCGGGTGCTCGCCGACGACGACACGCTGACGGCCGAGATCGACGCCGCCGGCAACCGCACCAGCTACGGGTACGACGCGATCGGCCGCGCGATCCTGCGCACCGGCCCTGACGGGGCGACGTGGCAGACCGCGTACGACGACACCGCGGGCGCGCGGCGGGTCGTGACCACCGACGACCTCGGCGCGGTGACGACGACGTGGGTCGACGCGCGCGATCGCGCGCTGGCGGTCGACTACCCCGACGGCACGGCGACCGAGACCAGCTACGACGCGCGCGGCCGGGTCGCGAGCTTCGTCGACGCGACCGGCGCGCAGACCGCGACCACCTACGACCGCCTCGATCGCGTCGTGGCGGAGACCGTGACCATGGACGCGGTGGTGGCGACCACGCGCACGGCGCGCGACGCGCGCGGCAACGCGGTGCGGGTCGAGGACGCCGACGGCGAGGTGCGCGCGACGACCTACGATGGCGCCGGCCGGGTGCTGCGGGTGACGCTCGGCGACCCGACCCGGGCCACGCCGCGCGAGCTCGAGCGCGACACCTACGACGCCAACGGCCGCCTGGTCGAGCAGGTGCTCGACGGCGTGGTCCACCGGTTGAGCTACGACGCGCTCGGCCGCTTGAGCACGCGCGAGGACGGTTACCTGGCCGGCGCCGCGCCGGCAGCGCTGATGGCCACCGCGTGGACGTACACCGCGCGCGACGAGATCGCCCGCGAGGTCGACGCGCTGGGACAGGGCGTGGCGCGCCGCTACGACGCGGCGGGGCGGCTGATCGAGGAGGCCGACGTCGACGGCGCGACCACGCTGGCCACCCGCCGCGTCGGCTACGACGTCCGCGGCCTGGTCGCGCGGACGACCGACGGCGCCGGCCACGCCACCTGCACTCGCTACGACGCCTACGGCCGGGTGATCGGCGTGAAGCGCGATGGGCTGGGTGAGACCGTCACCAGCTACGCCCGCGGCGCAGTCGCGCCGATCGCCGGGGCGCCGACGCCGTTGCGCGCCGTGACCACCACCGCCCCCACTGGCGAGGTCACGCGGCGCTTCGACGACGCGCTCGGCCGCACCTGGGTCACGCAGGCGCCCGACGGCTCGCTGATCGAGGCGCAGCACGAACTCGGCCTCCTGGTCCGCACCCGCCGCTGGGGCAACGACGGCGTGGTCCACGCGGTCAAGCGCTACGACTACGCGCCGGCGAGCGCGCGGCGGATCGCCGAGACCGACTGGATCGCCGCCGATGACGAGGCGGCCTGCGCCGCCGATCCCGCGACCTGTTCCAGCGGTCGCGTCACCACCACCTACACCGCGGGCGGCCGCGTGGCGACGCTCACCGACGCGCAGGGCAACGTCACCGCCGCGCACTACTCGACCGACGGGCAGATGCTGCCGACGCGGGTCGAGCTGGGTGGCGTGACCGAGCTGGCGCGCAGCTACGACGCGACCTACGCGCTGACCATCGCCGAGACCACCGGCGACGCCAGCGACAGCATCGTCACGAGCTTCCGACGCGAGCGCAACCTGCGCATCGATCAGGTACAGCGGAGCCGGGCCACGACCGGCGCGAGCGAGGTCACGGCGATCCGGTTCGACGGCGTCGGCCGGCGCGTCGCTGCGAGCTTCACCCGCGACGGCCACGTCGAGAGCGAGCTGGCGTGGACCTACGACCGCCAGGGGCGCGTCGCGACCAAGGCGTACCGCGTCGATGGCCTCGACTACCTGGCGCCGGGCCGTCCGTACTCGTTCGCGTGGAGCTACGACGCCGACGGGCGCGTCACCTCGCTGGCGTACCCGTCGGGCAACGTCGTGACCTACCAGCGCGACGCCGATGGCTGGATGGACCGCATCGCCACCGGCGCTGGCACCATCGTGGCCTACCGCGACCGCGACCCCGCCGGGCGCTTCCACACGATGGACTACGCGGGCGGCACGACCGTGCGGCGCGACTACCGCGACGGCCGCGAGGCGTGGCGCACGATCGGCGGCCCGAGCGGCGCCACGATCGCCGAGACCTACCACCACGACCCGATCGGTCGGCTGACGACGATCGCCCGCACCGCCGACGGCGTGGCCGAGAACTCGTACTACGCGTACGACGCCCGCGACATGCTGGCGCTCGAGGCCCACGACGAGGACGGTCACACCACCGCCATCGCGTACACCTACGACGCCGCCGGCCTGCGCACGCACAAGCAGGTGGCGATCGACGGCGCGACGACCCGCGACGAGGCCTACAGCTACCGCGCCGGCCACCGGCTCGACGCGGTGGGCGGCACGTCGCTGCCGGCCGACGCGTGGGACGCGATGGGGCGCCAGCTCGTCGATCAGCGCGGCAACGCGCTGGCGTGGGGGCTCGACGCGCAGCTGCGCGCGATCACCACGTCGGCGGGCGCCACCGAGACGATGCTGCACGACGCGCTCGGCCAGCGGGTGGCGCGCACGGCCGACGGCGTCACCGACGTCTACCTATCCGACGACGTGTCGGGTCAGGTCCTGCACCACGTGCGCGGCGACGGCACGACGCAGGACGTGGTGCGCGGCCCCGGCGAGGGCGTGGTCGCGTTCCTGTCGGAGACCGGCGCGATCACGCCGTTCACCGCGGGCGACGGCGACGGCCGCCAGCTGATCGGCGCCGCGGCGAGTCCGCTGGTCGAGCGCAGCCACGGCGCGTTCGGCGAGCTGCTCGCGGGCGCCGCGGGCGACGAGGTGAGCCAGCTCGGCTTCCACCAGACCTGGTCGACCACGGCCGGGCTGCGCATCGCCGGCGTGCGCCCGTACGATCCCGACACCGGCCGCTTCCTGGCGCCGGACCCGCTCCTGTTCGCGGCCGCCGCCGATCTCAACGACGCGGCCGACTTCTACCGCTACGCGCACAACGACCCGGTCGCGCTCTCCGACTCGACCGGCTACGCCGCGCTGTTCTCCTCGCGCCCGTTCATCGCGAAGTTCCAGCTGCTCGACGGCGGTACTACGTCCAGCTGGTACGGGGTCAAGGATATCGTCTCCGCCGACGATGGCTTCGACTCAACTCAGCCGTTCAGCCGTGTGGACGTGGTCAGCGACATCGACGAGGCTATCGACGCGCGCTTCGATGCGATCGCCGAGATTGACACGATCGAAGACGGACTCCCCAGGCAATCCTGGGCACAGCGCGCCGAGCAGCGCGAGGCCCGACGGCGGCACCGCGACGAGGTGCGCGAGCAGAAGCGCGCAGCACGCGATGCCACGAAGGGGGCGCGTGTACCGCGAGGGGCACGCTCGCGTGGAGAGAGCAACGAACTCGCGTCGCTCGACGTCGAGACGATACTCGTGATTGGGGCTGATGGCCGCGTCGAGGTCAAGACGTTCGTCCATGGCGCTGAGGTGGCGAGCGAGGTGGGTTGTATCGGTCGCGCGTGCGACTTGCTCACATCACGGATCGCGGATGTGGCCGCAACGAGCACGGCTGATGTGAGTTCTGACGTCCGAGCGACATCCGCCTTGGCGGTCGACACCGCCGCGGTAGCGCTGCCACCAGCCCCGCTCCCGCGCAGATCCGCCACAAAGCCCTCGGGCGCTCGCGCCGAGGCACGGCCTGAGACTTCAGTCCAAGCGGACACCGAGACCGCAACGCCGGGATCGTACTGGCTATGCACGGGGCCGACCGGGCCGAACACCGCTGTACCGCCAGCGCTCATCGAGCCGGTGATCGAGTTTGGGCGTGGAGACATCGTCCTCGTGTCGGCCGGCGTCGAAGGGATTGCCGGCGCGATCAAGTTCACGCCGGGGTACGATGCGGTGACGGGCAATGCGAGCGCCGCGCTAGTTGGGGACGGGAACTTCTTCGGCTTCACCGGCAAGTTCGGTTCGGATCCACCAGCGCCACCCGCATAGGGCTCCCGGTACCGCTGGATCCCAACGCCCCACGTCCGATTCTCGTCGCCGTCGCCCATCGACGCAGATCCCGACGGATTCAGGAAGCGCGGGCGGGGGACTCCGCCTCACCGCAGCCGGCGCCATAGCTCGGCGAGGTCGGCGAGCAGGGCGGCGGTGGGCTGGCCTTTGATCGCGAGGCCACACGACATCACCTGGTCGGCGCGCCACGCGGCGAGGAGGTGCCAGGTCTGGGGCCACGCGGGATCGGTCGGAGCGTGGCGCACCAGCAGGGCGCGGGCCGCCCGGGCGCGGGGTTGGCGAATGCGCGCCACGCCCGACACGTAGCCTAGGGGCGACGCGGCCATCGCGTCGACACAGCGATCGAGCGGTGGCGCCTGGGCGGCGAACGCCAGCGGTCGCGCGAACACGGTGGCCTGCGGCAAAGCGGTCCACGCCGCGCCGCTGGCGACGGAGGTGCGCGCCCATACCGCTGGGACGCTCACCATCACGCCGTCGACGTCGTGATCGATCCAGCGGCCGTCGCTCGGCGGCGCCGGGCAGGCTGGCCGGCGCAGCAGGTCGCGACGAAGCTCGCGTGGAGGGCGCGGGGCGATCGGCCTGGTCGCCGGGCCGGCCGGCGCCGTGGATCGCCCAGGGCCGCGTGAGTCGGCGGCCGGCTCCCTGGGCGGCCCGCCGCGGGTGGTGGTGCGCCGAGGCGGCCGAGGCGTCGGTCATGCCATCGCGACCAGCAAGTCCAGGCCGCGGGCCGGCGCGGCGCCGGCGCCGTTGACGATCGTCGTGGCGTGTAGATTCGCGGATGATGGCTGGGCCGCGACCTCCAGAGACCGGGACGTCGACGATGGCGTCGGCCGGGCTGGACGAGCGGCGGGAGGAGCAGCGGGTGCTGGTGGTGCTGCGGCACGGGGCGATCGAGGAGCGCACGCTGCCGCCGGCGGGGACGCTTACGATCGGGCGGGACGAGGCGGTCGACGTCACGATCGCTGACCGGTCGGTGTCGAGGCACCACGCGACCTTGCGCATCGAGGCCGACGGCGTGGTGACGGTGGCCGACGAGGGCAGCCGTAACGGCACGACGGTCGGCGGGCGCCGGGTCGGCCGCGAGCCGGTGGTCGTCGGGGAGCGCGAGACGCTGGTGTTCGGCGACGTCGCCTGCCACCTGATGACGACGCGGCGGTCGGCGTTCCGCTCGGACCTGCGGCTCGAGGCCGCCGAGTTCGATCGCCGGCTGGCCCACGAGGGCGAGCGGGCGCTGCGCTACGAGCACAGCGTCAGCGTGCTGGCGATCCGGTTCGTGCCCGGCGACGCCGAGGCGCTGGGCCGGGCCCTGCGGGCGGTCTCGGGCAACCTCACCGACCTCGATCTGTACGTCGCGCGCGACGCCGAGGCGGTCGACGTCATGCTGGTCGAGACCGACCGCGCCGAGGCCCGGGTCGAGGCCGACCGGCTGGCGGCGGCGCTGGCCGACGTGCACCCGGCGCGGATCGGCGTCGCCACGTTCCCCGGCGACTCGCCATCGCCGGCGCTGCTAGCCGCCGCCGCCGACCTGGCCGCCCGCGGCGCCGCCGGACCTGGCGTGTACCCGGCCACCGACGCGGTCCGCGTGCTGCGGTTCGGCGATCGCGAGGTGATCGTGGCCGATCGCGCGATGCACCGGGTGTTCGGGCTGATCGAGCGGGTCGCGCCGACCGAGCTGAGCGTGCTGTTCACCGGCGAGACCGGCACCGGCAAGGAGGTCGCGACCACCGCGCTGCACGCGCTGGGGCCGCGCAAGCGCGCGCCGCTGGTCAGCCTCAACTGCGCGGCGTTGCCCGAGCAGCTGCTCGAGAGCGAGCTGTTCGGCCACGAGCGCGGCGCGTTCTCGGGGGCGGTGGCGGCCAAGCCGGGGCTGTTCGAGCAGGCCGCCGGCGGCACGCTGTTCCTCGACGAGATCGGCGAGATGAGCCCGCCGCTCCAGGCCAAGCTCCTGCGCGTGCTCGAGACCAAGCGGCTGCGCCGGGTCGGCGGCGTCGACGAGCGCGCCGTCGACGTGCGCGTGGTCTCGGCCACCCACCGCGATCTCGACCGCGAGGTCGCGACCGGCGGCTTCCGCGCCGACCTGCTGTACCGGCTGCGCGGCATGCAGATCGAGCTGCCGCCGCTGCGCGCGCGCCCCCAGGAGATCCCGATCCTGGCGGCGCGGTTCGTCGCCGAGACGCTGCGCGCGGCCGGCCGCGAGGTGCTGCCGATCGCCGACGACGCCCAGGCGGCGCTGCGCGCGTACCGATGGCCCGGCAACGTGCGCGAGCTGCGCCACGCGCTGACCAGCGCGGCGGTGCTGGCCGAGGGCGGCGCGATCACCGCGGCCGATCTGCCGGAGACGGTGCGGGCCGGCGGCGGATCGTCGCCGGGCCTGCGGGTGGCCGAGCTGGGCGACGACGGGCTGGCGCTCGACGAGGCGGTGCGCGCCTACGAGCGCGATCGGATCGAGCGAGCGATGGCGTCGGTCGGCGGCAACCAGACCCAGGCCGCGAAGCTGCTCGGCATCCCCCGCAAGACGCTGGTGTCGAAGCTCAAGATCCTCGGGCTACGCTGACGCGGCGACGGCGCGGGCCGGCTCGCGGCGTGCGCGTGAGGCGGCCCGCGACGGCCGCGCGCCCGCGGCTCACAGCATCGGGCCGCCGTACGGCGCCGCGCCCATCACCGCCGGGTTCCAGGTGGTGAACACCTGCACCGGGTAGTCGAACGCCGGGCCGCCGGCCGGATCGGTGCACGTCGTCGGGTAGCGCTGCGCGGTCGCGCCGGCGTAGCCGCAGGTCGCGGCGCTGTACAGCGTGCGCGCGCTGTAGTGGTTGCAGATGGTGAGGCCGCCTGGGCACACGCGCTGCGACTCGTCGGGCGCGTTCGCGGCGTGGCCGCCGATGACGACCTCGCGGCGATTCGCGAACAGGTTGCCGGCGGCGGCGAGCTCCTGGTACGAGTACGCGGCGGGGCAGTCGGGCGTGAACTCGGTCTTGATGCAGATCTCGACCGCGTACGAGTAGAAGTCGACGTTCACCGTCATGCCGGCGGTGATGATCGACTGCACGCGCTCGTTCCACGGCGTCGTGAGCGCCGTGCGCGCGAGCCCGAATGCGCCGGCGGTCGCGGTGCCGGTCGCCGGGTTGGAGACCACGTCGCCCTTGCCGGCGCCGACGCGGATGATGTAGCGGAGCAGGTCGCTGCGCACCGGATCGCCGCCGACCCAGGTGCTCCACTCGACGGCCAGCGCGCACGACGTGCCCGTGGCGGTGGTCGTCGCGGTGCCGGGCTGACACAGCGCGCGGATCGTCCCGCTGGGCAACGCGATGCCCGCGGGCCCGAGCACGGTCGGCCCGAGCTGCAGCGGCGCCTGCTGCCAGCTCCCCGGCGGCAGGCCGTTGTCATCGCAGGTCAGGCACTTCGTCGCGGCTTGATCGGCGGAGCCGAGCGACGGCTCGTCGACCGTGTCGACACAGGCGGCCAGCGAGGCGAGTGCGGCGAGTGACAGGACACGGGTGAGCATCGACGAAGTCCTCCAGTGTAGGGGAGCGTACACGAACCACGCGTGGCAATGCACGGCTCGATCCACCCCCGAGGGGTGGGCCGGGCGGCCGAACCGCGCGGAACTTCGACGCCGGCGCCCCGGCCCTGGCGGCCCCCTGCTCTGATCCGAGCACCCCTGCTCAGAGTTCAGCGCCCGGCGCTCGCCAGCGGTGCGTCGGCCAGCGGGACGATGCGGAAGGTCCCGGCCTTCTCGGCCACCGCGAGCCAGGTCCCGGTCGCGTCGCTCGCGGCGCCGAGCACCGCGGACGTGGTCGGCACGAGGCCAGTCGCGCCGTCGTCGGTGCGCCACAGGCGGACGCCAGGAGCGCCGCGGCTCCAGCTCACCAGCCGCGCGGGCGTCGTGTCGTCGACGCCGTGGACCCAGCGCGCGTGGCCCGCCGCGAACGTCCGCCGCTGGTCGTCGCCCGGCCGCCATCCGTACACCGCGCCGTCCGCGCCGCCCGCGTAGATCCACGCGCCGCGCGCGGTCAGCGACAGGATCGGGGCGCGGAGCTCGGCGCGCGCGACCACGGCGCCGCTCGCGTCGAGCACCGCGACGCGGCCGTCGACGCTCGCGACCGCGACGCCGCCGTCGACGTGGGCCGCGCCGAGGGCGGTGTTGGCGCCGACCCGGACCGCGAGCGGCGGCGCGGCCCCGGCCAGCGCGATCGCGTCGACGCCGTCGCGACTGGCGGTCCACAGGCGCCCGCCGATCGGCAGCGCGAACTCGAGCCCGTCGGCGATGCGGCCGACCTGGGCGCCGTCGGCGACGCGCCAGGCCACCGCGCCGTCGGCGGACAACGCCGCGACGAAGGCGCCGTCGGCGTCGACGGACAGCCGCATCGGCGCGGCGATCGCGACGTCGATCGCGAGCGCGCCGCGGCGCCACACCCGGAGCCGCGCGTCGGACGCCGCCGCGATCACCTCGCCGAAGCGATCGGCGGCGACCAGCCGCGGGCGGCCGTCGACGTGGCCGACTGGCCGCACCGCGCCGTCGACGTCGACCGTGACCACCGCGCCGTCGGCCCGCGCGGCCAGCCACCCGGCGCCGCACGCGACCGGCGCGGTCGCGGCGTCCTCGAGCGGCGTCGTGCGCGGGGCCGGCAAGCGCCAGAACCGCAGCTCGCCGACGCGGTCGCCCGAGGCGAGGCGGTCGCCCGCCACGGTGGCCAGCGCCAGGACGCGATCGCGGTGCCCGTCGAGCCGGGCCCGGTCGCCCGACCGCTCGAGGATGATCGCCGGACCGTCGCCGTACGCGCGCCAGCCGTCGGTCGACCACGCCAGGCCGCCGATCGCCGACTCGAGCGCGAGCGTGTCGACGCCGGCCGCGGTCCAGCGGAACCGCCGCGCCGGCGCGGTCGCCAGCGCGACGACCCCGGCCGCGTCGACCGCGACCTGCTCGAGCGGCGCCCCGAGATCGCGCGCCGCGCCGGTCGCGCCGTCGGTGACGCGCCAGCGCCGGGCCCAGCCGTCGGCCCCCACCGTCACCAGCTCGTCGCCGTCGGTGACCAGGTCGGTGTCGCCGTCGCCGTGGCCGGCGACGCGCCAGCGGACGCCGCCGGCGGTGGTCCGCGCGACGCTGCCATCGGCGCCGACGCTGGCGACGTCGCCGTCGAGCACCACGAGCGCCTGCGTCGCGCCACCGTGGACGGCCTGCGCCCGCGGCGCGCCACCGCGGCGCCAGCGGACCACCGCGCCGTCGGCGGTGCCGACGACCACCTCGTCGCCATCGACGAACCGCGCGACCGTGGCGACCGCGGGCAGCGTCACGGCGGTGACGCCGTCGGGGCGCCACCAGCGCAGCTCGCGATCGTCGCTGCCGACGACGACCTGATCGCCGCGCGGGCCGATCGCGACCGCCGTGCCGGGCGCGCCCAGCGCGAGGCGCCAGCGCGGCTTACCGTCGGCGTCCCACAGCCCGACGTCGCCGCCGGCCGACACCGCGGCCACGCCGTCGCCCGCGCTGACCACCCCGACGATCCAGCCGCGCAGCTGGACCCGCGCGGTCGCGACGCCGCGCGCCGTCGCCTCGGTGGCCACCGCCAGCGCCCGGGCCGCGAGCGGCGCCGGCAGCGTCGCGGCGCGCGGCAAGCGGCCGATCGCCTCGGTCGGATCGAGCGGCAAGACCTGCTCGGCGGTGGTGACCGCGAGGGCGTCGCGCTCGGCCTCGGCGCGCGCTCGCTCGGCCTCGGCGCGCGCGGTGGCGGCGACGGCGGCGGTGCGCTGGTGCTGCGCGGTGCGCTCGGCGCGGACGATCCGCACCAGCGCCAGCGCGCCGAGCCCGGCCATCACCGCGAGCAGCGCGGCCGCGACCGACAGCACCGCGCGGTGGCGCCGCACCCAGCGCGTCAGCATCGCGCGCAGCGTGTAGCGGTGCGCCGAGACCAGCTGTCCGGCCTCGAACGCGCGCAGCTCGCGAGCCAGCTCGAGCGCGGTCGGGTAGCGGTCGGCGGCCGCGCGCGCCATCGCCTTGTCGACGATCGCCGCCAGCTCGGGCACGGTCGCGCGCACCTCCGCCGGGAGGGCGGCGGGCGGCTCGGCCAGCAGCTCGCGGATGCCGCGGCGCGCGAAGCCGGGCGCGGTCTGGGTGGTGCCGACCGCGGCGTAGGGCGCGTGGCCGGCGAGCAGGTGGTAGAGCATCGCGCCCAGCGCGTAGACGTCGGCGCGCGCGTCGACCGGCTCGGCGCGCGCCTGCTCGGGCGCCATGTACGCGGGCGTGCCGAGCACGTCGCCGGCCTGGGTCAACGCCGCGCCGCCGTCGCCGCGGTACGCGTCGGGCTCGCGGGCGCCGTCGTCGGTGCCGTCGAGCTCCTTGGCCAGGCCCCAGTCGACCACCATCGCCTCGCCGTGCTCGCCGATCACGACGTTGCCGGGCTTGAGGTCGCGGTGGATGACCCGCTGCGCGTGCGCGTAGCCGATCGCCTCGCACACCGCGATGACCTTGGGCAAGAGCGCCAGGCGCTGCGCCAGCGTCGGCGCCTGCTCGAGCAGGTGCGCCAGGTCGTCGCCCTCGATCAGCTTCATCGCGTAGAAGGGCGCGCCATTGGGCCAGCGGCCCGCGTCGTGGACCGGCACGATGCCCGGGTGCTGCAGCTTCGCGGTGATCATCGCCTCGCGGCGGAAGCGCTCGACGGCGGCCGGCGTGCGGCGCAGCAGCTCCTTGATCGCCACCGGGCGATCGAGCTCGCGATCGTGGGCGACGACGACGCGCCCCAGGCCGCCCTGGCCCACGACCTCGCGCAGCTGGTAGCGATCGGTCGGGCGGACGATCAGACTGGCGGCGATCGGCCGCTCGCGATCGAGATCGGGCGTCGCGGCGGCCGGGGCGCCGGCGCTGACCTCCTCGCCGGCCGAGACGTCGGCGATCCACGCCGGGCCGCGGGGCGTGGCGCCGCGCAGGTCCGCGGTCTCCTCGGCCGCCGGCGTGGTGGCCGCGCGCACCGCCATCGTGTCGTCGAGATCGGCCAGCGCCGCGAGCCGGTCGGCCACCGCGGCGGCGGCAGTTGCTCCGGGCGCGTCCGCGAGCAGCTCGTCGATCGCCGTCGCCAGGCTGGGCGGCAGCGCCGGCAGGCGCGGGCGCACCGCGGGCGTGCCGACCCGTCGGCCGGTGGCCATGGCGGCGAGCAACCGACCCAGCGCCGCGACGTCGTCGGCCGGCTGGCTGGCCCGATCGGCGGGCTCGCGCACCACGACGCCGCCGTCGGCCGCGAGGATCACGTGGTCGAGCGTGATCGCCCCGTGGGCCACGCCGTGCGCGTGCAGCGCGGCGAGCGCGCGGGCGACCGCGGTCGCGATCGCGACGGCCTGGTGCGCGGTCAGGCCCGCGGCGCGCTGCCGGGCCGCGACGGTCTCGCCGTCGAGCCACGCGACCACGAGGTAGCGGCCGCCGCCGCCGGCCTCGCCGTGCGCGATCACCGGCAGCACGCCCGCCGCGGTGCCATCCACCAGCGCGTCGCCGCGCGCCGCGGTCAGCCCGGGCGCGGCGCGGACGCCGACGACGCCGCCGGTCGCGCGATCGTGGCCGCGCCAGACCGTGCCCAGCGCGCAGCCGCGCACCTCCGCGCGCAGCTCGAAGCGATCGTCGAGGACGATGCCGGGTTCCAAGGCCAGTGATTGTAGCGGCTGCGCGACCACGATACGGGCTCCGCAGCACGCCGCGTGCCAGCGTGCGACGCCGGCGGCTCTGCCGGCGCGCCGCTCAACGCCCCAGCGAGGCCTCGAACATCCCGCGCGGCACCCAGCTGATCGCGATCCACTTCCAGCTCGCGCCTTCCTTCTCGACCAGGATGATCGGCACCAGCTCCACCGCCTTGTCCCCGACCTTGCGGGCGGCGGTGCCCCACAGGAACGCGGCGTTGCCGCGCTCGACCGCTGCGAGGTAGGTGATGTCGAGCGGGAGCTTGTCCCAGGTCCGCGCGAGCTGTGCGATCGCCGCCGGCTTGGTCGCGAGCTCCTTGGGCCCGGTCCCGGCGGCGCCGATCGCCCGCGGGCTCACGTGATCGGCGAAGTGGCCGACCCAGGACATGACCTCCTTCGCGACGCCCGTGGTGGGAGCCAGGTGGCGGATGGCCGGCCGCGTGGCCTCGTCGAGCAGGCGGCGGTCGGGCAGGGACGGCGCGTACGCGATCGCGGCGATCTTCCACGCGCCCTGCTGATCGACGGCCATGCCGGTCAGGCGCATCGTGGTCTTGCCCTTGATCGTGACGTCGACGTCAGCACCCGGGCTGCCGTCGACCGACAGCTTGACGGCGACCTGGAAGAACGCGACGTGGTTCGCGTCGTCGACGTAGATCGCGGGCTTCCCGACCGAGGCGTACTTGTACGAGCCGAGGATGTCGGTCGCGCGCTCGTAGAGGTTGAATGGACTCTTGCAGGCGTCCGGGTCGTCGGGGCATCCGAACGCGGTGCTGTCGGCGCTACCGTCGGGACGGGTGATGTGGGCGCCGTCGGCGAGCGTGCCCAAGAACGCGCCCTCCGTCTTGATCGACGCGGCGACGTGCGCGCGCACCAGCTTGGCCACCGCGGCGGTGCTGCGCTCATCGGCGGCCGCTGGGCCGGCGGGGGGCGCCGGGGGGAGGGGGGGGGGGGGGGGGGGCCTAGGGGGGGGGGCGGGCGCCGCTCCGCACCGGCGACGACAGGACGCCTCTCGATGATCATGCTGATGGCCGCGGCGATCGCGGTGACCGGATGCAAGAAGAAGAGCCAACCCAAGCCCGCTCCGACCGCGGGGACGGGGACGCCGGCGGCGGGGACGGGGACGCCCGCGGCGATGTCCGACGCCGACCTCGAGGCGCTGATGGCCGAGTACCTGACGATGATGGTCGCGCTCGGGAAGGCAGTCGATGACGCGGGCGGGGACTGCGGCAAGACCTCCGCTGGGATGAACGCGGTCCTCGACAAGTACGCGGCCGCGCTGGCCCGCGGCAAGGCGCTCACCCAGGACCCGGCGACCAAGGGCCGGGTCGAGGCGTGGGGGCAGAAGCACATGAGTGAGCTGATGACGCTCTCGATGAAGGTGGCGTCGGCCGGGCAGAAGTGCGGCAGCGACCCGGCGTTCCAGCAGGCGATCGCGCGCCTCTCGCCCTGACGCCTCGCGCGGGGTGCTGCGATCTCGGCACGTGCTCTCGGATCGCCAGGGCCGAGCGCCGCGGCCGCCGCAACGCCGTGAGACGACGACAGGGCGTGCTGGCGTGGGCCTTGCTGAGTTGACCGCCGCGAGCACCCACGCTCGCGCCCCGGAGGTCACTCATGCTCGCTCTGCGCGGGATCGTCTCGCTCGTCGTGGTCCTGGCCAGCGTCGCCGGCGCGCGCGTCGCTGTCGCCGACACCTCGTGTGCCGCGTTCCGCAAGGAGCAGCGCGTCGACGCGAAGAAGGATGGTGGCTGGGTCCGGTCGACGGTCGTCCGCTGCGATCCGCGCAAGGGCTACCTGATCCACTTCGACGGCTACTCGTCGGCCAACGACGCGTGGCTGCCCGACGCCGACCTCCGCGCGGCGGGCACCGCGCCCGCGCCGCCGCCCACCGCCGCGACCGGCTACCGCTCGAACGACTACGTCTACGTCAAGCGCGCGTCGGACCCGGCGCCGTTCGTGGCGAAGCTGTGGAGCGCCGGCCCGACGACGTGGAGCATCATGCAGGCCGGCGTCGAGACCCGCATCGACGCTGGCGACATCAAGGGCAAGTGGGACCCCGCCTCGATGAAGTACAAGGTCGGGCAGAAGGTCCGCTACGTCGCCGGCGGCTTCTACCCGGCGACCATCCGGGCGATCGAGGCCGGCGGCTACCGCGCCGACATCACCGGCGGCGTGACGGACACCAACGTCTTGCCCGAGGCGTCGTTCGTCGACGACTGGCGCTACGAGGCGTTCGAGCAGGCGCTGGCGCCGGTCCGTCAGCTCAAGGACATGAAGCTCGAGTGGGCCGAGGCGTTCGACCGTGACCGGTCGGCGGGGCTCCAGCCTCCTCACGAGACCGCGGTCGACGCGGTCCCCGAGTTCGAGAAGGTCGTCGCGGCCTACGCGCAGGTGGACCGCACGCTCAAGCAGGAGTTCACCGACCTGCCGCCGCTGCTCACGCCCGACTGTCGGTACTGTCCGCGCCGGTTGGTCGACGTGGTCGCGCGCCACAAGCAGATCTTCGAGCGCGCGGTGCCGCTGGATCCCTCGTCGGCCGTCGAGGAGTTCCTGCGCAACATGCAGCCGAGCGAGGACTGGTACCTGAACGACTACCGGCCGTGCGACGAGTGCGACGTGCTGTCGGCGAAGGACCCGAGCAAGAAGGCCCACGAGGTGCTGGCCAAGCGCATCGGTCAGCAGGTGGCGTACGCGCGGGCGCTGGGCATCCCGCCCCGCGCCGATCTGCCGGCGCTCGACGCCAAGATCGCCGCGTACATCACCACGTGGGACGGCATGGTCCGCGCGAAGGCGCCGATGCTCGACAGCTTCGTGAAGGAGGGCACCTCGCTCAAGGGCAAGGAGGCCAAGCTGATCGGCCCCGCGAAGGCGTACCTCGCCGCGACGTACCCGAGCTCGACGTGCAAGCTGATCGGGAGCGAGAAGCATGGCTGGCGCGCCCACGGCGACGGCGACGATCACGTCGGCCGCTACAAGTACGTGGCGTTCGACTGCACTGACCCGGACTACCGCTACCCGTTCGCGGTCGCGGTGGCGGTCGAGCAGGCGCACCTCGGCTTCGGCAAGTACGCGCCCGGCGGTCAGGGGGCGTGGCACATCGAGTCGTACTACCGGCGGTGAGCGGGCCCGGCGCTGGGGCCGCGGGCTACGCGCGCCGCGTCATGGCGCGGGCGTGAAGACGAACGGGAAGGTAGCCTTGGCGGTGCCGGCAGCCGGTGGCGGGAACCGCAAGCCACGGATGACGTCCGCGATGCAGGCGGCGACCTGCGTGTCCATGCCGGTCGCGGACGCCGACGTGACCGCGCCGTCGGGCCCGACCTCGAACGCCGCGGTGACCTTGCCGGCCAGCCTCGGCTTGTCCGCGAGCCGGCGCGTGTAGCAGGCGCGGACTTCGCGCGTGTGGGGGCGGATCGTGCGCAGCACGTCGCCCGACCAGTCGGCCGGCACCTCGTCGGTGATCAGCGCCTCGACCCGCGCGCCCTCGCGGACGAGCTGCTCGGCGATCGCGGCCGGGTCGGGTGGCGTGGATGACGGCGCGGCGGTCGTCGCCGTCGCGTCGACCGCCGCGATCGGCGCGGCCGCGCGTGCGTCGACCCCGGTGGCGGGTTCGGTCTGCACCGCGCCCGGCGCGGGAGATGGCGGCCCAGCCGGCGTTGCGTCGCGCGAGCCGCACGCGATCGCCAGCGTGGCCACCGCCGCGGCGCTGCCGCGCGCGGCGATGAGGCGAGATCGGGGCGCGTCGCGCAAGGAGCCCATGGGCTGACTGTACCGCCCCGGGCGGCAGCGTCGATGGCTTGCGGGGCTCACCGCGCGCGGTGGCGCTCGGTGGGCGCCGCCGCACCGCTCGCGCGGGGCGGCTAGACGAGCGTCAGTGCCCAGGGCGCGTGTTCCCGCGCACGATCACCGCGCGGTACACGGCCAGCAGCGCGACCGCGCCGATCACCGCGGCGATGAAGCCGGCCGGCTCGCCCGGGCGGTACCAGCCTGCGCTGCGGCCGATCATGCCAGCGACCATCGAGCCCGCGACGCCGATGAGCGCGGTGATGATGAAGCCGCCGGGGTCGCTGCCAGGCATGAGCAGCTTGGCGATCGCGCCGATGATGAGTCCGATAACCAGCATCCAGATGATGTCCATGACGCCACTCCCTCGTTGAGATGACGTCCGCTACTGCGAGCGGCGTGCCAGTCGATCGGGGCGCCTAGACGTCCACGCCGACCAGGCGCCAGGCGTGCGCGAAGTGATCGCGCCAGCCGTCGGTCATGACCGCGGCGTGCGCGACGATGAGGCGCTGGGCGGGACGGTCGAGCATGGCGCGGACGGCGCGGGCGGCGGCGGCCTTGTCGGCGACCTTCTTCTTGACGTCGGGCGGTACGCGCACGCGCTGGTAGCAACCCGTGACGCGCGCGCCCCAGCGCCACGTCCAGTGGTCGTCGGCGTCGGCGGTCAGCACGACGTCGGCGCCCAGCAGGGTCCGCGTCGGGCGATGGTAGAGCACGGTCTCGTCGAGGAACGGCACGCCGGCGAGCGGCAACGCCTCGACCTCGGGGAGCTGGGCGCCGAACGCGCCGTCGGCGATGTCGACGTCGATGCGCAGCGCCGGGTTCTTGGCCGCCGCGGACGCCGGGCCGATCACCCGCGCGTCGGGGAAGCCGGCCGCCGCCGGCGGCGTGCCGAGATGGTGGAACTGGTTGGGGATCACCAGCCATCGCACCGGGCCCAGGGCGCGGAGCTCGGCCGTGAGGGCGTCGGTGGGCGGCGCCGGGCTGTGCAGCAGCAGGCCGCCGTCGTCGAGCCGGACGACGGTCGTGCGCGCGCGCAGCCGCACGCCGCTGAACCACACCGGGCGCTCCATGGCCCAGATGCGATCGGGGACGATCGGGGTGAGCGCGGGCTCGGTCATGCGGGGCGGCCCGCGCGGGGAGATGACGACATCGGAGGCTGGGATGCCGGGACCGGCCGGTGCGTTGCCGCCGCCCGGCGGGGCACGTCGCCCGGGGCTGGCCGAGCGCGCGTCGATCGTACGCAACCGTGGGCTGGAGTGGTCGATATCGGCCGCACACCACCCTGGAGCCACGATGTTCGCCCCCGCATCCCCCTGTCGCCGCGCCCCCCGTCGGTCGCGCCCGTCGTGCCTCGGCCACTGCGCGGGAGGCCACCGTGGTAGCTGAGGAGCGCGCGCGGACCGCCGCCATCAAGACCGCCTGGGAGGTAGCGCGGCGCTACGAACCGGCGGCGCCGGTCGCGCCCGGGGCGGTCGCGGCGCTGCGGGCCGCGCTCGACGCGATGGCGTCGGCGTCCGAGCGGCCGTCCGACGAGCTGCCGAGCGGCGCCGCCGCGGACCTGGTGGCGGTGTACCTGCGCGCGGCGGCGATCGCGATCGCCGCCGGCGATGACGCGGCGGCGCAGGCCTGGCTGGCGAGCGCGCAAGACCGGGCGCGCGTCCCGGCGCAGCGCGCGCTGGTCGCGGCGGCCCAGGCCCACCCGGCGCGCTTCCGGATGCTGATCCACGCGCGCTACCAGTTCGGCCTGGATCGCGAGCGCGCGGCCCGCGCGCTGTGCAAGGTGCTGCTGCGCGGCGACCGCGCCGACGCCATCGCGCAGGCGGCCCGCGACGAGCTCGCCGCGCCGCGGCCGCTGCGCGGCGAGGGCCCGACGCTGGCGCGCCTCAACGGCTGCGGCGTCGGCTTCTACGGCCAGCGCGACCACGACCGCGACGGCTCGTACACGACCACCCACTGCGTGTCGTTGCTGTGGGTCCCGCTCGTGCCGCTGGCGGCGTACCGCGTGCAGCCCGCGCCCGGCGGCTACCACGTCCTGGCGCGCATGCCGCTGTCGACGCTCGCGCGGCGCGCGCGGATCGGGGTGCTGGTGGCGGCGGTGCTCGCGATCGCCGGCTTCGGCGTCCACCACCACCTGACGGATCCCGCCCGCCTGGCACGCCAGCGGTTCGACGCCGCGGTGGCGGCCGCCGACGGTGGCGATCGGGAGGCCGCGCTGGCGCGCCTCGACCGCGAGCTGACCGGCCCCGATCTGGCCTGGGTCGACACCGCCCGGGCCGAGCGCGCCGGCGCGGCGGTGATCGAGCTGACCGCGGCGCTCGCGCCGTCGCCGCTGACCGCGGCCGACGTCGACCAGGCGCTGCGCGTCGTGGACCGCTATCGGGCGTTGCCGCACGCCGCGGCCGGCGGCGCGGCCCGCGCCGCGATCGACGGCGCGATCGATCGCTGGATCGCCGACCTGCGCGACGGGGCGGCGGCCCTGCCGCTGGTGCGCGTTGGCGCCGCGCTGGCGCACGACGCCGGCGACGTGGCGCGCGCGATGTCGCTCGACGCCCGCGCGGACGCGCTGCGGCTCGGCCTCGCCGAGGCGCTGGCGGTCAGCGAGCCGACCGAGGCCCTGGATCTGGCGATGGCGCCGCCGCGGTCGTCGGCCGCGACCGCCGCCGCCGGGCGGATCCTCGCGCGGCTGGCCGCGCAGCCGTCGCTGCTCGACGACGCGCCCGCGGCGGTCGAGGCCTGGCTGGCCGCGGCAGCGCCGGACGATCCGACGCGGGCGGTGGTGCTCGCGGCGCGCGCGCGCGCTGACGCCGCGCGACCGGAGGCGGAGGCCGAGGGCCTGACGCCCGCCGCGCTGGCGGCGATGGCGCGGACGCGGCCGTGGGACCAGCGCGTCGCGATGGCGTTGGCGCGCGCCGACGCCGACGCCGGCGACGCGGCGGCCGGGGTCGTGCGGCTGCGGCGCTTCGGCGACGATGGGCGGCTGATGCGCGGCGGGCGGCTGCTGCTGGCGCAGCTCGAGGCCGAGCGCGGGCAGCTCGAGGTCGCCGACGGCGTCCTCACCGCGCTGCTGGCCCAGCGCCTGCCGCGCTACGTGGCCGCGAACGGCGCCCTCGACGCGGCGGGGCGCGCGGTGTCGCAGCGGCTCGAGGCGCTGCTCGACGCTGGCGCCATCCCGGCCGAGCTGCGGGCGCGCCTCGAGGCCCCCGGCGCGACCGACGCGGCCCGCGAGGACGCCGTGCGCGAGTGGATGACCGCGGCGCTGCGCGCCGACGCCGAGGTCGCCGCGGCGCAGGCCGCGACGGCCGCGCTCGACGACGTCGTCGCGGGCGCGCTCGCGCTGGGCATGATCAAGCTCCGCCGCGCCCAGGCCGCCGACGCCGCCGCGCGTGACGCGCTGCTCGCGGAGGCCGAGCGGGCGTTCGTCGCGATCCGTGGCGCCGCCGAAGGCCAGCCCGTGTTCCACCTGGCGATGGGTGAGATCTACGCGCGGCTCGGCAAGGTCGAGGCGTCCGAGGCCGAGTTCGCGACGATCCTGAACCAGGGCGACCCGCAGCTGACGCTCGAGGTCGCGCGGCTGTATCGCAACCTCGGCAGCACCGCGCGGGCCACCGAGGTCGCGACCAAGCTGTTCGGGTCGGCGCCCGCCGCAGTGCGATCCGAGGCGGCGGTCTTGCTCGGGCTGTTGACCGAGGCCGACGAGGCGACCAGCGAGCGCTGGTACCGCGAGGCCGACCCGGCCTCGCTGTTCGCGCGCAACGCGCTGCTGGAGCTCGACGCGCGGCGCGCGATGCGCGAGGGTCAGTGGCAGCGCTGCGCGACGCTCTTCGCGCAGTCGGCCAAGGCGTCGCTCGAGCACGCCAGCGCGGTCAACAGCGCGGGCTACAACAACGCGGCCACGGCGTACATGCGCGCGTTTGGCTGCTCGGCGGACGTGGCCTGGCTGGACAAGGCCGAGGCCGCGATGACGCGCGCGCACCAGCTCACGCCCGCCGACCCCATCGTCGTGGGCAACCTCGTGGCGGTGCTGCGCAACCGCGCGACGGTGCGAGCGCTGGGGCGGCGCGTCGACGTCGCGGCGCTGGGGCTCGACAGCGCCACGGCGCGCGCGGTGGTCTCGACGCTGCTCGACCGCGACACCGCCGCGGTGATCGGCGCCGAGCTGGCGGCCGATCGGGCCTGGGTCCGCGCGCGCGCGCTGGCGGCGCAGGTGGTCGTGTTGGCGCCCAACAACCCCGACGCCTACGAGCTGGGCTTCGAGGACGCGGCGGTGCGCCGCGACGTCGTCGCCGCGACCGCGCTGATCGAGCAGCTGCGGCGGGCCCGCGCGCTCGACACGTCGGCGGCCGCGGACGCGCGGCGCCGCGCGCAGTCCGCAGCGGACGACGCGCAGGATCGCGCTGCGCTGGGCGCCTACCGCGATCGGCTCTCCGCGGCGCTGGCGCGACGCGATCTGGACGACCGCACGCGCGCGGTGGGCCACCTGGTGCGCGGCGTCGTGCAGTCGCGGCTGGCCGTCATCGACGGCGCCGCGGCCACCGCCGACGCCTGCGGGCAAGACCTGGCGGAGGCGGCGCGGCGGTGGCCGGCCCTCGACGTCGCGCACGGCGCCCTGGCCTGCGCGATCGACGCGATCGTGCTCGCCGATCGCGACGCCGAGCGGTGGCGGCAAGACCGCCGCGCCACCGACGCGATCGGCGCGCTGGCCGCGCTGCGCGCGGCGGGCGACCCGCGGTGGCAGCGCTACCAGCAGGCCGCCGGCTGGTCGGCCCTCGCGGCGCAGGCGGCGACCGCCCGCGCCCGACCGTCGATCACCGACATGCACCTGGCGCGCCTGTTCCCCGGCGCCGCCCAGGAGGCGCGCGCGATGGAGGCGCACGACGACCCGATGGTCCGGTTGACCGCCGAGCTGGCGGCGCGGCGCGATCCGGGCGACGCACTGCTCGCCGCCGATCTGGCGCTGTTCCACTGATGGCGTCGCATCACAGCTGGAACGGCAGGCCCAGCACCGGGAACACCGGGACGCGGCGCTCGGCGGACCGCCAGGCCCACAGGTCGAGGTCGCCCTCGGTGCGGATGGTGCGCGACGCCAGATCGACCTCGAGCCCGAGCTCGCCGAGCGCGGCGGCGTGGGCGCGGCGGCGGCCACCCGCCAGCCAGCCGCGCTCCCCGAGCCACGCGGCGACGTGGGCTCGCACGCGATCGCCGCCGTCGAGCAGCGAGACGATGCGCGCGACGGCGTCGCGACGGCCGGTCGCGAAGAACTCGGCCCACAGCAGATCGAGGTGGATCGGATCTTCGATCGGCTGCGTCAGCGCGTCCGGGAACGGCGCGGCGACCTCGATGATCCGCGCCACCAGCGGCGCGTCCGGACCGCGGTACCCGGCCACGACGTCGACCAGCGCCGCGTGCGCCGCGTCGGACTCGCGCGCGATGCGCCCGAACAGGTAGATCAGCGTGCCGAAGCGGGCGAACGCCTCGGGCGGTGCGACCGCCATCATGTCGAGCGCGACGGCCAACGCCCGCGCCGCCTGCGCCGGCCGCGGATCGCGGTAGTAGCCCTGGATCGCGGCCACGAAGGCGCGATCCGCGTCGGTGTCGGTGCTCATCGAGACGCCTCCCGCACGCAGGCTCGCACGACCGCGCGCGCGCTGTCATCCCGACGTGTCCGCGTCACCCCAGCCCGAGCTGCGCGAGCTTGCGCTCAAAACCGGCCGCGTCGCACAGCGTGTGCAGGTAGCGACCGTCGGGCCACGCGTAGCTGATCACGCCGCCGTCGGGGAGCCGGGCCACCAGCACCGGGTGGCGGGCGTTGGGCGAGACGTGCTGCGCGACCGCGACCGTCGGGCCGACGATCGCGCGCACGTCGCGGTCCGCGTGGCCGCGGACCCGATAGCGGCCGGGGCAGCCGCGGATCGGCTCCGTGGTCAGCAGCGCCAGCAGCGCGGCGACGGTCGGCGGCATGGCCCGAGGATACGCCGCGCCACGACCACGCCGCCATGACGTCGCGGTTCGGCCGCCGCCGCGGGTCGCTCGTCGCCCCGACCTGCGGCAAGCTCGTGGGGTGTTCATCATCGAGCTCACCTACAAGGTCCCGCTGGCGGAGATCGACGCGATGATGAAGGCGCACGTCGCGTTCCTCGACCGCCACTACGCGGCCGGGACGTTCTTGATCTCGGGCCGCAAGATCCCGCGCGACGGCGGCATCATCGTGGCGCTGGGCGACAGCCGCGCGCAGCTCGAGGCGATCATGGCCGAGGACCCGTTCGTCGCCAGCGGCGGCGCCGAGATCCGCATCATCGAGTTCCGCGCCAGCCAGCGCGCCAAGGACCTGCCCGCGCGCCTCGCGCCGTAGCGGCGCCGCGGCCGGCGGACGTGCGAACCTGCGGCCATGAAGCTGTTCGGCTACGACGCCACCGACGGCGATGAGCGCACCGGGCCCCGGACGCTGCGCGAGGCGACGATCGTCGCCGGCGCCGACGACCTGCGGGCGATCGCCGACTTCCTGGTGCAATGCGCGACGCTGATGGACCAGCACAGCGGGCGCTTCGGCCATGAGCACCTGTCCGATCACCTGCGCGGGCGGTGCTTCGACGCCGACCTCATCGTCGTGGCGCCGGCGGGGGCGGCGCCCCGCTAGCGCAACTCGCGCAGGAACGCAGCCACCACCTCGTTCAGGCGGGCCGGTTGGTCGAACGGCAGGCCGTGCCCGGCGTCGGCGATCTGCGCGACGCGCACGCGCGGGTTCAGGCCTTGCAGCTCGGCGGCCATCGCGGGCGTGACGACCGGGGCGTCTCCGATGACCAGCAGGCACGGCACGTCGATCGCGGCGACCACCGCGCGGTAGTCCGGATTCGGTGGCGCGAGCACCGCGAGCGCGCGCGGCGACGTCGCGAGCCGGGCCTCGGCCTGCAGCTCGATCAGCTCGAGCGCGCGCCGCGGGTTGCGGGCGCGGGCCTGCGCGACCAGCTCGGCGCGAGACATCGCGCGCGCGCGCTGGTGCTGTTCGGCGACGTCGCTGGCGTACACCTCGCGCTGGCGCGCCGGGCTCAGGAACGTCGGGTCGACCAGGACGACGCCGCGCAACGCGGCGCCGGCGCGGCTGGCCACCACCGCCGCGGTCATGCCGCCCATCGAGTGGCCGACCACGACCGGGCGCGTGAGCCCGAGCGCGGCGATCAGCCCGGCGACGTCGCCCGCGTGGTCGTCGTAGGTGTAGCCGGACGCGGGCGCGCTCGAGCCGCCGTGCCCGCGGGCGTCGGGCATGACGACGTCGAACTCGGCGGCGAGCGCGCGGGCCAGCGGCGTCCAGCACGCGCCGCTGCCCATCAGGCCGTGGAGCAGCACCACCGGCGGATGCGCGCCGCCGGTCCGCAGGTAGCGGAGCTCGACGCCGTTGGTCGCGCAGACGCCGGCCGACCACGGCGTCATTGCGCACCGTCCGCGGGCACGCCGACGCGGCGCGCGAGGAGCGCCACCAGGAGGTACAGCGCCGCGGCCAGCCCGAGCGCGTCGGTCGCGCCGGCCACGCGCAGCGCGAGCACCGCGACGGTGCCGCCCGCGACCGCGGCCGCGCCGTTGATCGCCCACAGGCTGGCGATGCGATCGGCCGGCGCGCCCTCGTGCGCGAGCAGCACCGGGAACGGACAGCCGAGCGCGAGGCCGAACGGCCCGAGCAGCGCGCAGATCAACGCGACCCGCCCGGTGTCGCTGCCGATCGCCTCGAGCCAGGCGAGGTCGCGCGTGAGCCACGCGCCGCCCGCGACGACCACCGCGGCGGTGAGGCACGCCCCGGCGGCGCCGCGCGACATGCGGCGCCAGCGGCCGCTGATGAGCACTGCCCCGGCGGCGCACCACGCGAGCAGCCCGAACAGCACCAGCGACGTCGCGTACAGCGTCCCGCCCGCGGCCAGCGTGAAGCGCTGGATGAGCGCCAGCTCGACGCCGATGAACGCGGCGCCCAGGCCGGCGGCGATCGCGGCCGGCCGCACGAACCCCCGCGGATCGCCGCGGCGTTCGAGGACCAGCAGCGCCACCAGCAGCGCGGCGCCGGCCAGCGCCCACAGCCGGCCGGGCTGCGCCCGCGCGGTCGAGATCAGCCCCTTGGTGTTCTGGAAGAAGTACGGGCGCTCGTCGTGGACCGGCGCCAGATCGTCGACGTCGGTGGCGCCGAGTTGCGTGCGATCGAGCAGCTGCGCCGCGCGCTCGGGTGGATCGCCCGGTCCCCACAGCAGCTCGGCCGGCTCGACGTCGAGCGCGTCGACCGCCTCGAGCGGCAGCGGCGCCGGCGACACGACCAGCAGGTAGCGATAGGCCGTCTCGGGCCGCGGATCGCGCAAGACCGCGATGCCCTCGAGCGCGCGCTCGCGCGAGACGCCGGCGGCGGCCTGGGCGGCGAGCACCGTCAGGAGCTGGCGGTACGCGTTGCCAGGGTCGCTGTGGATGAACACCAGCGCGCCGGTGGGCGTCAGGCGCCGCAGGTACAGCGCGACCGCCTCGACGGTGTAGAGGTGCGCCTCGAGGCCGGCCGCCTGCGCGTGGACGTTGCCGGTGAGCGCCAGCGCGAGCTCGATCAGGTCGTAGCGCGCGTCGGTGTCGGCGAGGTGGCGCCGCGCGTCGGCGATGATCAGCCGCACGCCGGGCTGGTGGTAGACGTCGCCGGCGAACTCACGCCAGCGCGCCAGCACGGTGGGCATCGCCGGGTTGACCTCGACGCCGTCGACTTGCGTCGCGCCGTACTTCCGGGCCAGCCAGATGCTGGCGCCCGCGCCCGAGCCGAGCACCAGCACGCGCGCCGGGCGCAGCGCGCGGTACGGCGCCGCCAGCAACGCGCCCCAGGTGTCCTCGAACGCGCCGGCGCGGGCCTCGGCGGCGCGCAGCATGAAGGTCGGGCTCATGCCGTCGGTGTAGACGCCGAGCCGGGTCTCGTCGCCGGGCACGCGGGCCACGTCGAGGCGCCCGAGCGGGCTCCACGCCGAGTCGATCACGTCGCGCGGCGTCGCGCCGGCCGCCGCGAGCGCCTTCTCCGACCCGCGCCCGTCGCGCAGCATCGCCGCCAGCGCGCCGTCGGGCGTCGCCCCGGCGCGCGCGGCGACGAACAGCCCGGCGTGCGCCAGGCCGAGGGCCGCCGCGGCGGCGAGCAGGCGCGGCCGCCGCTCGACGACGACCAGCGCCCAGGCGCCGCCCAGCACGCCCAGCGCCGCCACGATCTCGGTCGGCGCGAGCGGGCCGACCAGGCGCGGCGCGATCAAGCAACCACCCGCCGCCGCACCCAGATCGAGCGCGTACGCCGACCGCACCCCGTCGCGCCCGCGCGCGGCGTAGGCGTCGGCGACGAACAGCCCGGCCAGCGCGAACGGCGGCAGCGACACGATCACCAGCCACGGCAGCGCGACGCCGCCGATCTCGGCCAGCACCACCGCCAGCAGCGCGGCCGGCAGCCACGGCGCGGTGCGGCTCACGCCCGCCCACCCGTGCCAGCGCACGCGGACCAGCGCGCCGACGCTGCCGCCCAGCAGCGCGATCGACAGCGCCACCGACGTCGCGTGGGTGCTGCCGATGTACGCGTAGAGCCGGGTCGAGGTGAGCTCGAGGACCAGCACCACGAACGTCACGACCACGATGGTCGTCGCCGAGCGATCGCCACGCTGCGGGACCACGCGCGGGCGTGCGGGGCTGGCCGCCATGGCGGGTCGGTCGGTCGTCCGGCGCCGTGGGTGGTCGCGCGGCGCGACCTCGCCGATCGGCACCTCGACGTCATGGCGCCACCGTGATGCTCAGGCGTCGAGGATCGGACGCGTCGGGCGCGGGTGCGTCGGGTGCGGGTGCGTCGGGTGCGGGCGCGTCGGGTGCGGGCGCGTCGGCGATGCGTTCATCACGGGGCGGACGGCGCATCGCCCGCCGCGCGGCCGTGATTGCCCGCGCGGGCCATCGCCGTCGGCGCGGCCGGCGCCAGGCGCGCGAGGTGACGACCGAAGCGCCACATCACCAGGCGGTGGATCAGCGCCTGCGTGGCGCGGTAGATCCACCACGGCAGGCGCGGCTCGAAGTCGTGGATCGCCGCCAGCACTGTCGCGCCGGGCCCCTCGCGGAACTCGAGCCGGCCACGACCACCGCGCGCGGCCAGGCGACCGCCGGTCACGTAAAGCAGCTGGCGATCGGGCTGGCTGCGCTCGGGGGCGGCGGTCAGCTCGAGTAGCGGCTCGCGGGTGCCGGTCAAGAAGAAGCGGATCGGCCCGGGGCCGCGCTCGACGCGCAGCAGCGGCCGCGCGCCCCGGGGCAGCCAGCGCACGTACTCGTCGGCGACCCAGGCCGCGTCCCGCCCCGCCGGCAGGGGCAGGCGCTGCACCGACCGCACCCCGCGCGCGCGCCCCCGCTGCGCCTGGTACGCCGTCGGCGGCGCAGCGGCGGCGCTCGCCAGCGCCGCGGCGGCGTCCAGCGACAGGCCCGGGATCCCGGCGGCCGCCTGCAGCCGGCGATCGCCCGCGATCATGTGGTGACGCAGGCTGTCGATCAGCGGCGCGATCAGCCGCCGCGGCGCGCCGGTGATCAGCGAGATCCACAGCGCCGACAGCCGCGGCGTGATGATCGGCAGCGGGACGATGCGGCGCTGGCGCCGGAGGATCACGCTCACCCGCTGCATCAGCGCGCGGTAGCTGACCACCTCGGGGCCGGCGACGTCGTAGATCTCGCCGGCCGTGGCCGGCGTGGCCACGCAGTAGCCGAGCAGGTCGACGACGTCGCTGAGCGCGATCGGCTGGGTCGGCGTCGAGGTCCAGCGCGGCGCCAGCATCGCCGGCAGGCGCCGCACCAACCGCGTCACGATCTCGAACGACGAACCGCCGGCGCCGATGATCAGGCCGGCGCGCAGCACGGTCAGCGCGGGGCGTCGCCCGCCGAGCACGCGCTCGACCTCGAGCCGGCTCGTCAGGTGCGCCGACAGCGTGGCAGTGTCGGAGGGCAGGATGCCGCCGAGGTAGATGATGCGCTTGACGCCCGCGCGCTCAGCAGCCCGCGCGAAGTTGTCGGCGCAGATCAGGTCGAGATCCTGGAACCGGCCCTGGACGAGCCGCGCCGATGGCAGCATCGAGTGCACCAGGTAGATCGCGACGTCGACGCCCACCAGCGCGGCCTCGGCGTCCTTGAGCGAGAACAGGTCGCAGGCCCGGGCCTCGCGGTAGCCGGGCAACCCGGCGCGGGCGCCACGCGACAGCGCGATCAGGTGCAGGCGGTCGCCGAGCGCGCGCCCCACCGCCTGGCCGACGAACCCCGATGCGCCAGCCACCGCCACCACCGGTCGCTCCACGGTCATGGAGGTTGGACGCCGAGGCTCGGGAAAGGTTGCTGGCCGGGTCTCGACCGACCGACGTCGCGTGGGTGCTGCCGATGTACGCGTAGAACCAGCACCACGAACGTCACGACCACGATGGTCGCCGCCGAGCGATCGCGTTCCGCTTGCAGGGCGGCGACGCTACCACGCGCGCCGGGGCGGGCCGGCGCCGCGCGTCAGTAGCCGATCTCCACGAGGTCGGCGCGCAGCTCGGCGAGCGACCGTTCGTCGTTGACGCGGGCCACGATGCTCGCGTCGAGCGGCGCGCCGGCGAGCACG
The DNA here is from genome assembly GCA_016707895.1 of Myxococcales bacterium. Taxonomy (GTDB): domain Bacteria; phylum Myxococcota_A; class Polyangia; order Haliangiales; family Haliangiaceae; genus UBA2376. The sequence goes on from JADJGV010000002.1 coordinate 259,401, forward strand.
TGGACGATCACCTCGAGCGGCACGGTCGCTTCGAAGTATGCGGCGGCGTAGTCGCGATACGCGGCGGCGTCACCCGCCAGCATGGCCAGCTCGTCGGCCAGCGGGGCTGGATCACCGCGGAGGGTCCACGCTGAGCCGTCGTGCCAACCGCCCCACGTGACCTGGTCGGTCGTGAACGCCGGCTCATCGCGTTGCGGCTGCAGCGCCGCCGGCAGCCCGGCGTACACCGTCGCCGCGGGCGTCAGTGGGTGCTCGTGCCAGAACGCCTTCACGAACGTGCCGTGCGGGGTGAACGCGATGAACCAGTCGTCACCCGAGCCGTTGCGCATCGACGCCATCCGCACCTGCGCGGCCGGGTCCCACGCCGCGTTGAAGGAGTAGTACCGAGCCTCCCACTCGCTCGACATGATCGCGTCGAGCGTCGCCAGGCCGCGACAGATGCGCTCGAGGTCGCGCGGGTGCGGGAGCGAGGCGGAGGTCGGGCTGGCCATGCCCCGATCGTACATGCGGCGGCGTGCCGTCGCCGCGTGCCGGGTTCACCAGCCGTGGGCTTCGAGCTCGACGAGCCGCGCCCGGTTGCCCATGACGCACTCGATCAGCACGCGGATGTAGCGGGTGTTGATCGGCGCGAAGGTGAGCTGGTTCCAGACCTGGTTGTTCCAGGTGACGTAGCCGTTGGGCACGTCGGTCCAGGCGCCGGTGACCGAGAGGTACTGCACGTGGAAGTGCCGCAGCCCGTAGAAGTTCGCGAGCATGCCGGGGAACGGCTCGAACTCGCCGGCGTAGCTGTCCTGCAGCGCGAACAGGTCGACCTGCTGGATGGTCCGGTTGGTGCTGAAGCCGGCGTAGATCCACGCCGACGGGCTGTAGCAACCGCCAGCGACGTTGGTCGTGGTCGCGGCCTGCCACCAGCCGCCCCAGGAGTGCGCGCCGCGGACGCCGTCGTTGGCGTAGCCGCGGCCGGTGCCGCTCTGGGTGCTGGTCGACGACGCGCTGATCCTGCCGCCGTTGCTGCTGCGCGCCCAGTTGCGCGTCGACTTCACGCCGACGACCGCGCCGGTCGGCGACATCGAGTAGACGAAGATCGCGATGCCCTGGGCGCTGTCGATGTACGACGGCGCGAACGAGCCGTCAGGGAGCTGCCACGCCAGCGGCAGCGGCGTCGCCTGGATCTGGCCGCTCTCGTAGGGCGGCAGGTCGAGCGCCATGGCTGGGCCGCGGCCAGCGCTCGCCGGCGGACGTACGTACATGAACACGCCCGACAGCGTCGGTCCTTCAGCGTAGGCGGCGGCGTCGTAGCCGGTCGGCTGGCGGTACTCGAGCAGGTAGCTCTGATGGGTCGAGTTGACCAGCGGGACCTCGATCATCTTGAGGCCGCCGGCGGTCGCCACTGGGGTCAGCGTGTACGTGCCGTCGCGGGTCGACGCGACGTCGGCCGGATCGAGCCAGCCGAACAGCTGCTTGTTGGCGGCGGAGAAGTGGGAGTAGCGGCCGGCCATCGGCTCGACCGCGATCAGGTCGGTGAACGATGGGCGCCCGACGCACGCGCCCTGCGCGCTGGTGTGGGCCATCGTCGTCGGAGTGCCGTCCGGCCGGGTGCAGCGGAGGGCGTCGAGGTGGGCGGCGCCCATGACGTGCCCGAACTCATGCGCGTACACCATGGCTGGCGCCAGCGCGTGCAGCCCCATCTGCACGACGCCGCCGGTGATCGGCTCGGCGGTCGGGACCTGCTGCTGGAGCGTGCCGCCCGGCACGTAGCCAGAGTTGGCCGGCGGGCACAGCGTCACGTCCTTCGACAGCATGATGATGAGGTCGTACTGGCTGAAGTCGACCTGCGGATCGATGAGCAGCGCGGTCTCGCGCAGCATCTTGGCGTCGTTGTAGCCATCCCACCCGTTGGTGTGGCAGTCGGTCGGCGACAGCAGGTAAGGCCCCATGACCGCGTAGTCCAGCCACGCGCGGTCGTACGAGTTGGTGCGGATGAAGGTGTCGAGCCCCTTGATCTGCTCGGCGGCGCGCGCGACCAGCGTCGCCGGCGCCTCGTTCTGCTCGAACTCGGCGATCAGCACCAGCGTCTTGATATCGCCCCGCCACATCGTGATCGCCTGCTCGGTCGTGCCCAGCGCGGGCGGCTCATCGGTGGCGACGCACGCGGCGAGCGCCGCGAGCAGGAGCGCGGGCAGGAGCGGTCGGGCGATCATGGCCGCGACTAGAGCGGGTCGACGCCAGCGTTGCACGCGCGGCGGCTGGCCAACCGCGCGCTCGGGCGATCGCCGTGATCCAGGCCACGCGCCGGGCGCCGGCGCCGCCGCTCGTCGGCGGCCCTGGCCTTGCAGTCGATGCGGGTGTGCCTGACACCCAACGCGATCAGCGGCGCCGCGACGACGGGGCCATGACGCTCCCGTGCGCTCGCGCGCAGCGAGCGTTTCGGCCGCCCCGGCCGCGCCGCTGACGCGATCAACCCGACGGCGCGGTCCAGCGGGCCACGCCGTCCACGGAGCCCCGATGTCCAAGCATCTCGCCAACAAGGTCGCCATCGTCACCGGCGCAGGTTCCGGCATCGGCCGCGCCTGCGCGCTGCAGCTCGCGCGGGCCGGCGCCGCCGTCGTCACGTCGGACATCGACGACGCCGGCGGCGAGGCGACCGCGCGCCAGATCCGCGACCAGGGCGGCCGCGCGCTCTTCGTCCACGCCGACACCGCGAAGGTCGGTGACCACGAGGCCCTGGTCGCGGCCACGCTCAAGGCCTTCGACGGCCTGCACGTCGCGGTGAACAACGCCGGCATCAGCGGCCCCGCGGCGCCGGTCGGCGAGTACCCGGTCGAGGGGTGGGATCACGTCATCGCGATCAACCTCTCGGGGGTGTTCTACGGCATGCGGGCCCAGCTCCCGGCCATGGCGCGGGCCGGCGGCAGCATCGTCAACATGGCCTCCATCCTGGCGCAGGTCGGGTTTCGCCAGGCCGCGGCCTACGTGGCCGCCAAGCACGGCATCCTCGGCCTGACCCAGACCGCCGCGCTCGAGTACGGGCCACAGAAGATCCGGATCAACGCGGTCGGGCCCGGGTTCATCAACACGCCGCTGCTCGACCACGGCTTGACCGCGGAGCAGCGCACGGCGCTGGCTGGCCAGCACGCCATGGGGCGGCTGGGTGAGGCCAGCGAGGTCGCCGAGCTCGTGACCTGGCTGGCATCGGACCGGGCGTCGTTCGTGACCGGCGGCTACTACCCGGTCGACGGCGGCTACCTGGCGCAGTGATCCGGACGCCGCGCGCGCCGCCGAAGCCGCCATCGGGCGTGGTACCGTCGGCGCGTGAAGCCAGGCGGCCAGGACCTCGCGCCTGAACATGGCATCGACCAGCTGCTCAACGGCTGGCGCGCCTTCGGCGAGGGCTGGGTGCTGCTCGACATGCTGGTCGTGCTGGTGCTCGCGCTCGTGCTGGGCGCGGTGATCGCGTACCACCCCGCGACCCGCCGGCGGATGTCGAGCCTCGAGCACTTCGAGCAGCCCAAGACGTTCCTGACCTACTCGATGGTCGCGGCCATCGTGGCGCTGATCGTCGAGGTCCAGCCGGCGATGGCGTTCGTGATCTTCGGCATCGGTGGCCTGCTGCGGTTCCGCACGATGGTCGGCGACGCCAAGGACACCGGGCGGGTGATCATGGTGACCGTCATCGGGCTGTGCTGCGGCCTGAAGATCTACATCGTCGCGATCCCGGCGACGGTGATCGGCTGGGTGCTGGTGTGGATCCTCGAGCGCGAGCGCGCCGGCATCGTCAAGGTCTCGGGCGTCGCCGAGGCGGTGGTCCACCAGTCGGTGAAGGCCTACCGCGAGGCGATCATCCGGATGGGCTGCGGCATCATCGGCGAGCAGAACAAGTTCGTCCGCCGCGAGTTCCTGTTCGTGGTCAAGGCGCCGCCCGCGCTGGCGCGGGAGACGCTGCAGGCCGAGCTCGACGGGCTGCCCGCCGAGCTGCGCGGCGTCGTCGAGTTCGAACAGCTGTGAACTGATCGACCGCGGCGACCGCGGGGCTCACTTCGGCCGGGTGGCAAGCGCGGCGGCGGTCAGCTCGGCCTCGTCGGCGAAGACCTCCTCGACCGCCTCGTGGTCGACCAGCAGCTCGAGCAGCGCGGCGCCGACGGCCGGCGCCAGCGCGCCGCCCTGATCGTGGGCCTCGAGCACCGCCGCGATCCGGCGCAGCGGCATCGCGCCGTCGGTGGTGTCGAGGCTCTCCGACGCCCGCAGGCTGTCGACCAGCGCGCTGGCCCACTGCTCGTGGCGCGGGCTGATGGTCGGCTTGGCGCCACCCTTGCGCTTGAGCGGCATCGCGCCCCCGCCCATCGGGATCGCCGGCGGCGGCGGCGGCGGGTGGACGTCCTCGGCGGCGGCCAGCGCCAGCTGCAGCGCCGCGACGTCGTCGTCGAGCGGCGGCGCGTCATCGCTGGCGGCGGCGCGCCACTCGTCCAGCAGCGTCGCCAGCGAGCGCGAGAGATCGACCACCTCGGTGGCGGGCAGCGTGTAGCGCCGCGCCTTCAGCCCGCCGCGGCGGCCGGGCGGGGCGAGGTCGACCTCGATCACCGTGAGCGCGGCGCCGAGCGCGCGCTGCACGGCAGCGACGTCGGCGGCGGCCGCGTCGCCGAGGCTCACCCACGCCAGGCCGTTGCGCTCGGCGGGACCGTCGCTGCCGGGGCGGACGCGGCCCAGCGCGGCGACCAGCTGGGCTTCGGGGACGCCTCCGATGAGGGCGAGCTTCATGGGCCGTTGGTACAGCGAAACCGGCGCCAGCGGCAGCTCGTGCGCCGGGTATCACCGCGCCGGCGGGCGGGTCGGCCGCACGCGGGCGAGCACGGCCTGGGCGCGGCGCGCCACCGAGCCCTGGACCTCGAGGACCTCGACGTCGGCGCCGAGCGCCCCCTCGACCAGCAGCGCGCGCAGGCGGGCGTCGACGCGGCGCCGCCAGGCCGGGTGATCGTCGCGCGCGGCGGCCGCGATGCGATCGGGCGCCTCGATCGGCACGAACACGATCAGATCGAGGGCCTCGACGGCGGCGCGGAGCTGCGGCAGCCACGCGTCGGGGTCGACGTCGTCGGCCTCGTCGTGCTCGAGCAGGTAGGCGAGCAGGTCGACCGGGCTGCGATCGAAGAGCGTGCGGTCGTCGGCGTCGGCCAGCGCCGCCAGGGCGTGGGCGAGCTGCGCCTCGAAGTCCTCGCGCGACGGCGGGTCGGCGAACTCGTGGCCGTCCTCGGCCATCGCGTGGTACGGCTCGTCGACGGTGGCGTAGCCCGGCAGCGCCGCGGCCAGCTCGTCGACGAGCGCCGACTTGCCGACCTGGTGGGAGCCCGCGATCGCGATGCGCACCACCACGCGGGTACCGCATCGCGCGGCGCACGGCAAGCGCGCGTCAGGCGGCGCTGCTCAGCGGTGCAGCGCCGCGCGCGCGACGGCGATCGCCTCGTCGGGCGGCAGCAGCGCGTCCCAGCCTGGGTAGCTGACGATCAGCGGCAGGCCGCCGTGGCGCAGCGCCGCGACGTGGGCGCACGCCGGCGCGACGGCGGCGCGATCGAGCTGGGCCCACGCGATCGCGGTGTAGACGTGAGGCAGCGAGTCGCCCGACACGTCCTGGGTGATCAGCCACGCCGACCAGTCGCGGGCGCACGCGGCCAGGCGGTCGGCGGCGACGCGCTCGCGGACGCCGGGCGCCGCCAGCGCGGTGGCCGCGGCGCGCAGCTGACGGATCGCGGTGGCGTGGCGGCCCCAGTCGCTGACGGCCCCGCCGGCGGTGACCTCGCGCAGCGTCGCGACGTAGCCGGCGGCGAGCTCGAGCAGGCGCGCCGCGGCCGGCGCGCGCACCGCGGCCGGCGTGCGCGGCGACGTCGCGATCGCGGCGACCGCCTCGGCCATCGTGGCGCTGGCGATCAGCGCGGCCAGGGGCGCGTCGGGTGTGACGGCATCGGGCAGCGGGCCCTCGAGCCACCAGCGCGCCTCGTACAGCCCGGCCCACTCGGCCTCGGGCTCGGTGCCGACCGCCCAGCGCAGGAAGCGCGCGTGCAACCCGGCGCGCGCGGCGGGCGGCGCCGCGCGGGTGGCGCGGATGGTGTCGACCTGCTCCTCGTGGTTGAAGTACGACGGCCAGCGCGCCTCGCGATCGGCGAGCAGCGCCTCGGCGGCGGTCGCCTCCCCGGCGACCAGGTAGGCGCGCGCCAGCTCGAGCGTCGGGTCGAGGTCGCCGTACGCGAGGTCGAGCTCCTCGTACGCGCCGTCGTCGAGATCGGCCTGGTAGCCGGCGCGCAACGTCGCCAGCGCCTCGGCGCGCGCGGCTGCGGGCAGCTCGCCGATCGCCAGCTTGGCCACCGCCAGGCGCGTGCGCGTCTCGGCGTCGTCGTCGGCCAGCAGCCGGGTGAGCGCGGCGCGGGCGCCGGCGCGCCACGGCGGCTGATCCGCCGCGGGGATCGTGGCCAGCGCGTCGTCGAACAGCGCGGCGTCGAACCCGCCATCGCCCCAGGCCCGCGCGATCGCGCCGCGGCGTAGCCACTCGCGGCGCACCGCGTGCAGCGGCTTGCCGGCGGCCCGCAGCGCGTCCTCGAAGCCGGCCAGCGCACCGTCGTCGAGCAGCGGCGCCAGGCCCCAGGCGTCGTCGAACAGCTTGGCCTGCACGCGCGCGCGCAGCGCGTCGAGCGTGATCACCCCGCCTCGCAGCGCCACCGCGAGCAACGCGGCCGGCGTCGTCATGGGATCTCCAGCCGGGACGGCAGGTGGCTCATCCGGCGACGGTAGCATCGGCATCGTCGGCCGGCCCGCTGCGGCGGCTGGTCGCGGCCCCGCCGCGATCTTCGGGCGTCGGCGCGGGGACGCGCCCCCGGCGCCTCACCTACGATGGTGGGAGCGTCCACAAACCAGAGGAGCGATGCATGGTCCAGATCAACGAGCAGGTCGCCGCCCAGCACTGGGACGGCAAGTGGTACCTCGGCCGGATCGCCTCGATCGAAGGCGCGACCTGCACCGTGCGCTTCGGCGACGGCCAGGCGGCGACGCCGCGGCTCGATGAGGTGCGGCCGCTCGCCCGCGCCGGCGAGGTCCGGGCCGGCGCCGACGTCTACGTGCTGTTCGAGGGTGACTCGGGCTTCTACCCGGCGCAGGTGGTCAGCGTCGACGGCGACCAGGTGGTCGCGGCGTGGGCCGACGGCTCCGGCGAGGTGACCGTCGCGGTGGGCCAGGTGGTAGCCGACACGCGCGGCATGGGGCAGGAGGTCGAGGCGGCGCCGTCGAACCCGACGCTCTACCTCCGCGGCGAGCGGCTCGGCGAGTACGAGGCCGGCGGCAAGGTCTGGCTGTACGAGGACGGCCTCCTGCGCAACGTCGGCTCGATCGAGGACAACGGTGAGGTCTGGGCGGCCAGCGCGTGCGTCGGGCAGATCGACGGCGCCGGCAAGGTCTGGGTCGGGACCAGCGAGCTCGGCGAGGTGACCGCCGAGGGTCAGGTGTGGCGCAACGACGACGGGTTGATCCGCCAGGTCGGCGAGATCGACGAGCAAGGCGGCGTGTGGCTGGGCGGCGAGCATATCGGCGAAGCCCCTGGCGTGCCGCGGGCCCACGCCGCCTCGATCTACTTCTTCCACTTCCTCGCCTGGCACCCGGCGGCCTAGCCGGGCGCGCGGTTCACTCGGCGCCGCACGCGTCGGGCGTGCGGTTCTCCTCGGGGCACTCCTCGAGCGGCACCATGCTGCTCTCGGTCTCGTCGGCCGACGCGATCGTGCAGCAGATCAGCTCGGGGTCGGCGGGCGCGGGCTCGGCCGGGGTGGGCTCGGCCGGCGCCGCCGGCGCTGAGGTGGACTTGCCGCCGCAGGCGGCGAGGGTGAGGGTGGCGACGACGGACAGGGCGGTGACGATCTGGCGCATCACACCGATCGAGCCACAGCCGCGCGCGCGGCACAAGGCCGCCCCGCGCTGCTAACGTCCGGACGTGGCAGAGGACCGCACCCCACGCTTCGACCAGCTGGTCGGGCGCACCGCCGACGTCGAGCACGCGTACGCTGCGTTGACCGAGCGCGGCTGGAAGATCGACACCGAGGAGTCGAACCTGCTGCAGGGCTTCTCGCGGACGTGGCGCGATCACGGCCTCAAGGTCTGGGTGTTCCTCGAGGACTACGCCTGCGCGCCGCCCAGCGGCGAGGCCGGCACGATCGCCAGCGTCACCTTCTACCGCTTCGATCCGGCGGCGATGCCGACCACGACGATGGCCGAGGCGCTGACCGGCCCCGACGACGAGCCGCGCGGCGCGTCCTGGTACAACGACTGGCAGTGGTTGCTCGATCACGGCGACCCGCAGTACGCGACCTTCGACGCCCTGACCGCGGTGGCGCCGGCCGACGTCCCGCCCGCGCTGGGCGCCGAGGCGTGGCGCGATCTGGTGGTCGCCTTCCCGGGCTGAGCGGCGCGGCGGCGCGCTGCCACCGCTTGCCGCGCGGCGTCTGCGGCTCAGACCGCGTCGACCTCGGCCAGGAGCTCGCTGGCGCGGTGGTTGTCGGGGTGCGCGGCGGCCCACGCCCGCAGCGCCGCGGCTTCGTCGGCGGACCCGGACTGCCGCCAGCGCACGTAGCACGCCGACGGCGCTGCCCACGGCTCGTCGGGCTCGAGCGCCAGCGCGCGCTGGTAGGCGGCGAGCGCGCCGTCGAGGCGGCCCTGCTGCAGGTGCAGATCGCCGAGATCGAGCAGGATGCCGGCGTTGTCGGGCTGATCGCGCAGCGCGAGCTCGAACGCGGCGATCGCGCCGTCGAGATCGCCGTCTTCGCGCAGCGCGCCGGCGAGGGCGATCGCGGTCATCGGGCGCGGGCCTCGGGCCAGCGCGGCGCGCGCGATCGCGATCGCGTCGGCGTAGCGCCAGCACACGCGGTGGAGCTTCACCGTCGCGAACGTGAGGTAGTCGTGGTCGGGGTGGGCGCGGTGCAGCGACAGCGCCAGCGCGTGCAACGCCGCGCCCAGCGGCTCGTGCCGGACGCAGGCGACCAGCTCGCGCGCCGCGGCTTGCGGATCGACCGTCGCCGCGGCGCCGGGGTGCGCGACCCAGGCGGTCAGCCACGGCACGAACGGCGCGTCGGGGCGCGCCGCCAGGCACGCGAGCGCGAGCGGGATGGCCTCGGCGTGGCGACCGGTCCGCGCCAGCAGCGCGGCGCGCAGGCCGCCGAGCCCGTACCACAGGTTGGTCGCTGGCACCGCGGCCAGCGGATCGCGCGCCAGCGCGGCGACCAGCTCGTCGATCAGCGCCGCGCACGCCGGGCGATCGGCGCCGCTCGCCACCGCGCCGGCGACGTGGTGGATGGCGTGGCCGACGTCGCCGGCGGCGAGCGCGGCGCGGGCGATGCGGACGTCGTCTTCGAAGCTCGGCGCGTCGGCGTCGTGGTCGCAAGCAGCGTTGCCCATGGCCGATCGAGTCTACGCGGGGCGGGGTGTGACGCGGAACAGGTTGGCGTGCGCCGCGCCGGCTGCGGCATCATGGCGGTGATGTCGACCGCGACCTGGTTCACCGGACGGCGACGCGCCGTTCGTGCGTCGATCTACGCCGCCAGCGCGATCTGCACGATCGTCTGCGCGGTCGGGCTGGCGTTCGGCCACGTCGCGCTGGCGTGGCGCGCGGGTGGCGGCGCGCCGACCGAGCCGCTGCTGGCCCACGGCGGCGCGGTCGGGCTGGTCGGCCTCGCGGTGGTGGCGGCGCTGACGATCTACGGCTGGCGCGCGGAGCTCGCGGGGGCGCTGGCGGCCAGCGGCTCGTCGATCCTGGCGCTGGCCGCGGTGGTCCACGTCTGGCTCGGTGTGCACGCGACGCGCTTCGACGCCGCCGCGGGGCAGGCGGTCGTGGCGACGCTGGGCCTGGCGATCGCGCTGCTCGCGCGGCTGGTGGTCGACGTGATCCTCGACGCCGCCGAGCATCGCGTGCGCGCGGCCGACGGCGGGTTGCCGGTCGCGGCCCGCGTCACTGCGCGTGGCTTCAGCGCGGCCCGGTCGGCGATCGCGGCTCCGCAGGCTGCGGGACCAGGTGCTCGGCCGCGATGCGCGGGTCAGCGCGCCGGCCGGCCGAGGCGCTTGCGGAGGATGGCGTCGTAGGCCCGCTTGATGGCGATGAAGGCCTCGGGATCGCCGCCGCGATCGGGGTGGTGCTCGAGCACCTTGGCGCGGAAGGCGGCCTTCACGGCGGGCAACGGATCGCCGGCGCGCACGCCGAGCACGGCGTACGGGTCGAGCGCGCGTGGCGCGGCGGTGGCGACGCGCGGCGCGGCGCGCGTCGGGAAGGGCGGCTGGCCGGCGAGCACCCGGCGCCAGGCGCCGGCCCATGGGCCGTCGACCAGCTCGAGCGGTCGGCCGGCGGCGCGCTCGGCCATCGCGACGGCCTCGGCTGCGGTGGTGGCGCCGCCGCCCCAGGCGTCGGGAGGCCGGAACGCCTCGATGGTCGGGGTGCCGGTCCACCACGCGCACCACAGCAGGCGGCGGCGCTTGGTCGGGGCGAGCGCGACGATCGCGCGGGCGAGGGTGGTCACGGCGAGCGCTCGATCGCGCCATCCGTAGCACATCTGGCGGCCGGCGCGTCACGGCTCCGCGCGGCGCCTCGGCGGCGCCCTGCGTGCGCGGCGCGCGCGGTTGCGCGCGCGATATGGTCGAGGCCATGGAAGCCCTCACCGCGCGGCTGATCGGTCAACCGCTTTGGTACCTCAGCCAGCGCCCCGCGACGCTGTTGACGCTCGCCTTCGGCGGACGCCACGGCGTGACGATCGGCGCTACGCTGCGCGGGTGAGCAAGGCCTTCACGCGCGAGGACGACGACGCGCCGCCGCCCGCGGTCACGCGCCGGGGCGTCGCGGTGCCGACGCCGAACCCCGTCACCGCCGCCGGGCTGCAGGCGCTGCGGGCCGAGCTGGCCGGCGCGAGCAGCGATCGCGCCCGCGAGCTGGCCGACCACCTCGCGACGGCGGAGGTGCTCGCGCCGGCTGATCGCGCCGCGGCGGGCTTCGGTGCGCGCGTGACCGTCGTCGACGACGCCGGTCGCCGCCAGACCTACCGCATCGTCGGCGCGATCGAGGCCGCGCCGCGCGAGGGCGCGATCAGCTGGCAGTCGCCGATCGCCGAGGCGCTGCAGGCCGCGCGCGTCGGCGACACCGTCGCGCTGCCGCGGGGCGAGGTCGAGGTCGTCGCGATCGACTACCCCGGGGCGTGAGCGGCGCGCCGTCACCCGCGCGCCGTCACCCGCGCTCGATGCGCGCCTGGAAGCAGTTGAACTGCGAGCGCACGTGGACGTACGCGACCGCTGGATCGGCGAGGATCGCCCGCGCACGGTCGGCGAGCTCGGGGCCCGCGACGACGGCGCCGGTCGGGTAGACGATCCAGTCGCGCGCGTCGTAGCCGCGGATCAGCGCGGGCGTCAGGTGCGCGAACCACGCCGGCCGCGCGGCGTCGCGGTAGCGCGGGCAGGCGTCCGCGTGGACGAACACCGGGCCGACCTCGGCGTAGGGCTGCGGCGCCGCGAACGGTCGGTAGGCCAGCACCAGCATCGGGTCGCCGGGCGCGATCAGCCCGAGGCAGTGGCGGCACGGGTTGCGGCCGCCCTCGGCGCGGGTGCGGACCGGCGGCTGGTGGTTGGCGTCGAGCCCGCCGCGGCGGAGGTGGTCGGCGTGATCGGTGGGGATGCCCTGGACGAGGAGCTGCATGCGGTCACTCGACCACGCGCGTTCCGACGGCGCTGGCCGCTTCCGGACCTCGCAGCGAGATCGCGATCGCGGGCCGCCCGCGATCCCCACGCTGTACGCTCGCGCCCATGAGCAAGCTCGCCTGCGCCTTGGTCCTCGCGGCCGCCGGATGCGGCGGCGCCGCGCCCACGCCCGCACCCGCGCCGACCGCCGCGCCCCGCGCCGCGGCGGCGCCCGCGCCGCGCTGCGACCCCGCCGACCTCGCGACGTGCGATCGCGCGTGCGTCGCCGGCGACATCGAGGTGTGCGCGCAGCTCGGGGCGCTGTACGCGACCGCCGAGGGCGAGCTGGCCGATCTGCGCGACGTGCCGCGGGCGGCGCGCTACCTGGAGAAGGCGTGCGCCGCCGACGAGCTGGCGAGCTGCTACCTGCTGGCGTGGTCGCTCGACCAGGGCACCGAGCTGGGGCCCGACCTGGCCCGCGCGGCGACGCTGTACCAGCGGGCCTGCGCCGGCGGCGTGCCCGCGGCGTGCGGCGCGCTCGGCACGATGGCCGAGGACGGGCGCGGCGTGCCCAAGGACGAGGCGCGCGCGGCCGAGCTGTACGGCATCCCGTGCGCGCGCGGCGATCAGGGCTACTGCACCAACCTCGGCCGCATGTACAAGTACGGCCGCGGCGTGCCCCGTGATCTGGGGCGCGCGCGGGCGCTGTTCGAGGGCGCGTGCGCCAAGGCCGAGCAGCTCGCGTGCAACAACCTCGGCGTCATGTACGAGCAGGGGATCGGCGTCGCCGTCGACTACGCCCGCGCCCACGCGCTGTACACCCAGGCGTGCGAGGGCGGCGAGCCGCGCGGCTGCCACAACCTCGGCGTGCTCGCGACCGAGGGCCACGGCGAGCCGGCCGACGCCGCGGCGGGCCGCGCGTGGTTCCAGCGCGCGTGCGACGCCGGCCTCAGCGAGAGCTGCGCGGCCGCGGCGCCGTGAGCCCAACGGCGAGGCCGACGTCGGGCATGGTCGGCGCCGCCAACCCCGCGGATCGACAGGGCTGACGAGCGTTGGGAAGATCGCGGGTCGCCGCCGTCGAACCTGGTGTGTACTGGCACCTCGGACCGCCCGCCCACGACCTCGCCGCCGACGCCGCGATCGATGGTCATCCGGCCCCCGGCAAGGTGTCGATCACCAGCCAGCTGCTGACGCGGCGGCGCGCGAGCGAGCCGGCCCCGGCGGTGCAGCGCCGCGCCGCCACCACACCGGTGACCGACGATCCGTTCGCGGTCCACCTCGCCGCCGAGGCGGGGGTCGCCGGCGGCGGTGGCGAGCTCCCGCATCGCGGCGCGATCCAGCGCAGCTTCGGTCACCACGACGTCAGCCGCGTCCGTGCCCACGTCGGCGGCGCGGCGGCCGAGGCGGCGGCGGCGATCGGCGCGCGGGCCTACGCGACCGGCGACGCGGTCGCGTTCGCCGAGGCGCCGAGCCTCGAGCTGGCGGCCCACGAGGCAGCGCACGTGGTGCAGCAGCGCGGCGGCGTGCGGCTGGCCGGCGGCGTCGGCGCGACCGGCGATGCCTACGAGCGCCACGCCGACGAGGTCGCGGCGCGCGTTGTGCGCGGCGAGAGCGCCGAGGCGCTGCTCGACACCCTGGCGCACCGCGGGGCCGGCGGCGGGCCGGCGGTGCAGCGCGCCGACCGCAACCGCGACGGCATCGAGGATGAGGCGACGCTGGCCCCGGGCGCGACCGCCGAACCGCTGGCCACCCTCGAAGGGCTGCTGCAGCGATCGACGGTGGCCCAGCTGGCGGCGACCAAGGCCGCCATCCCCGCCCGGCTCCGCACCCGCGCACCGGCGGGGGTGTACGCCCTGGCGATCGCCGGCGCCGTGCACCACGCGGCGGCCGCCGATCTGGGCGCGATCTTCCGTATCGCCAGCGAGCGGTCGCGCATCACCGGCGACGCCGCCGAGGCGCGGCAGGACTGGGGCCGCTACGAGCTGGGCGGAGTCGAGCTGTCCGAGCGCGACGACACCGCCATCGCCGCGGTGGCACGCAACGACGCGCTGGGCCTGCACAGCCGCGTCATCACGGCGCTGTGGGAGGTCGTGCTGCACGCGCCCCACCCGCACCCGTTCTTCACGCGCACGCTCACCGACGCGATGCGCGCGCAGGGCGTGCCCGACGGCGTGCTCGACGGCGCGTCGATCCGCCGGTTGCACCTCGGCGAGGTGCTGGCCGCCTTCGACCGGCGGCACCCGCGCCCGCCGGTGCTGGCCGGCCTCACCGACGCACAGGTCGCCACGCTGGGCGCGGCGCTGGGCGCGCCCGCGGGCGCCATCACCCGCACCGAGACCGCGCGCCGCCGCGGTGCGCCCCAGGTCGAGGTCACGATCACCGCGGCGTTCGCGGCGGCCGCCGCAGCATGGCAAGCGTGGCACCTGCGCGGCACCGATCGCTCGCCCACCGGCCACCTGACCGCCGAGGACCTCGCGGCGCTCGGCGTGACCACGGCCGCCGCCGCCAGCGACGCGGCCGCCCCGGACGCGGCCATCACCGCGCCCGACCCGGACGGGGCCGCCGCGCCCGCCGACCCGCGCGCCCCGCGCATCACCGCCGCGCAGCGCACCCGCATCGAGGGCTTCCGCACCGAGCTGCAGCGCGTCCTCGGCCACTACGACGACCCGCCGCCGCCGATCCCCGCCGACCCGGCCACCCACCGCGCGCCGCCGCGCGGCGAGCGGGAGCGGATCAACCGCGCGTGGCGCGCCAGCCACCGCGCCGAGGTCGACGCCGAGCTGACCGCGCGCCTCCGCGAGACCCTCACGACGATGGAGACGCTGGGCGTCGCCGACTGGAGCGCGGCGCAGGCGCTGCAGGGCGCCGACACCGTGATCGCGTGGGGCCGTCGCATCGACGCCGCGCTGGCCGAGCTGGTCGGCGCCGGCGGGAGCCACTCCGCCGACGCCGCGGCCGCGGCCACGCTGCGCGACGGTGGGTTCGTGGTCGGCGACGGCCGCCTGGTCCGATCGGGGTGGGACGCCCGGCTGTCGCGCGACGGGCGCAGCCCCGAGGAGCTCGCCGATACCACGCTGCCGGCGCTCCGCGCCTACCGATCGCTGGTCGAGTCGTTGCACGGGGCGGCCACCGCCGCGCTGGCCGGCCTGGGACCGCGCAGCACCCACGACGAGCTCGAGGCGGCGCGGCCGCGCCTGCGCCGCGCCCTCGAGGCCATCGCCCACCACCTGCACCTGCCCGAGCCGGCCGAGGGCACCGTCGACGCGGCCCGCATGCCGCTGGCGCCGCCGCCCCGGCTGATCCGCAACAGCATCACCGTGCCGCGCTGGCCCGATGATCCCGCGCTCGACGGCGCGGCCGGCGCGCTCCGCACCCAGGTCGCGGCGTGGGACGCGGTGTTCCGTCCGCTGCTCGGGCGCGCCCGCAGCGTGTCGATCGAGTCGGCCGAGCGCGCCACCGAGCACTACGACCACGGCATCGTCAACAGCAACCCCGACGCGCTCTACGTCGACCTGCACCGCACCGGCGTGGAGGTCACCAACAACCACGGCAACGCGCTCACGCCCGACGAGACCGCGACGCGCCGCGCCGGCGACAGCGACGGCGACAACAGCATCCACCTCGATCCCGAGTTCGCGCTGGCGATGGTGCAGTTCCTGACCACGCTGGCCGGGATGGGCGCGACCCGGATGTGGACGTCGGGGTTCCTGCGCGGCGCGATGAGCTACGCGGACACCCACCCGATGGGCATGGCCTGCGACATCACCGGCTTCACGTTCTCCGACGGCACGATCATCCACCTGCGCAGCGGCTATCCGCGCCGCGGCGGGACCGACGCCGCGACCGACGACGCGGCGCGCGCTCCCGTCGACGCGCCCGAGCCCGACGCCAGCGACACCAGCCGCGGGCACTCGGACTGGTTCGACTACGATCACCACTTCGCCGGCCGCACCCACGCCGCGGTGATGATGGGCATCGCCGCGATGATGCCGAGCTACTTCCACCGGATCATCGGTCCGGGGCACAACGCCCAGCACATGGCGCACTTCCACGTCGAGCTGTCGCCCAGCGGCGCGCCGCGCGACGGCCTGCGGCTGCACGCGGTGTCGTCGGAGAGCACCCACCTGCCCGACTGGGCGCGGGCCGGCGCCGACCGCCACGACGCGCGCTGGGACGACGGCGTCGAGCCGATCCCGCTGCTGGCCACGCGCCCGGCGACCGCGGCGGGTGACGCCGACGCGCCGGCCGCGCCCGAGGTCGAGTAGCCGCCCGCGTGGTCGAGGTGCCCGCCGTCAGGGAGCGACGCAGCCGAGCACCACGCTGGTCGGCGATGGCGCGAGGTCGCGGCAGACGTAGCCGGCGCGACAGCCGCCCTGGGTGTCGATCGGTCCGCCGCAGCGATCGGCGCAGACGTTGTCGGTCGCGACGCCTGGCAGGACCGAATCGGAGCAGGCGCTCAGGCCCAGCGAGCATCCGGCGCTGGCGCCGGGCACCGGGCAGGCGAGCCGGGGCGTGCAGTGGCCGCCGGGAAACGTGAGGCCGGTCTTGCAGTCCCAATCGCCCGGGACGCCGCAGTCCTCGTCCATCGCGCACGGGTCGCCGGCGTGGGGGTGGCGGCAGTACCGGCCGACACCGAGGCCCCCGTCGACGCAGCGATAGCCGTACGCGGCCCGGCAGTCGCCGTCGCTGGTGCAGCGATCGACGCAGGCGGTGCCGGCCTCGACGCCGGTCGTGATCGCGGCCATCGCGACGCAGTGCCCGTCGCCGGCGCAGGTCGTGTCGTCGCCGATCGTGCAGGCGATGCGGTGGCACTGACCGGTCGGGTACTCGAAGCGATCGGCGAGGCAGCGCGAGTTCGGCGCGCACTCACCGAAGCTCACGCACGCATCGCCGTCGATCGCGGTCGGCGTCCCCGGGAGGCACGCGACGTCGCCGCCGAGCAGCGGCGCGCCCGCGAACCAGGCGGCGCAGGCCTGTCCGGCCGGGCACGCGCACGCGCCGACGCCGCAAGCCGGCAGGCACAGGCGGAACGCGCCCGTCGGTTCGCCCACGGTCACGCACTGGTTGCCGGCGCCGCACGACGCGTCGTCGGTGCACGCCTCGATCTGGGTCACGCAGAAGCCGGTCGCGGGCCAGGTGGCGCCGGCGATCTGGAAGCGCATGCAGATGCCGTCGCCGAGGCCGGCCACGCTGTCGCAGTTCGAGTCGACCGCGCACGGCCCGCCGACGGCACCCGGCGTCGGGGCCGGGCAGATCGGCGCGTCGACCGGCGCGTCGACCGGCGTGGCGTCGATGGGCGCATCGGGTGCAGCGTCTGGCGCGGCGTCGTCTGGCGCGGCGTCGGGTGCGGCGTCGTCGGGCGCGGCGTCGGGTGCGGCGTCGGGTGCGGCGTCGGGTGCGGCGTCGTCTGGCGCGGCGTCCAGGCGGGCGTCCGCGCTGGCGGCGTCGACCTCCTCGTGGCTGCGAGGCTGGCCGCACGCACCCCACGCCACCGTCACCGCGAACCCGAGCCAGACCACGACCGCGCCTCGTTGCATTCCACGAGCGTATCGCGGCGACGTCGCGGGCGCCGCAGCCCCGCAGCGTCGCAGGTGGTGGCCCGACCTACGCCGTTGTTTGCGATCGCGTCACGCCGCCGCGGCGAGCACCGCGGGGCCCCACGCGGCCACCCGCCAGCGGCGCACGCCGTCGATCGCTGCCAGCTCGTCGAGCGAGCGCGGCGCGGCGGTCGCGACGCGATCGATCACGCGCTGGGCCATCACGATCGCGGGATCGAGGCGCGACCGCTCGGCCTCGGCGTCGCGCCACGCCCGCAGCGCGGTCACCCGGCGCTTGACCGCCGGCGCGAGCGTGGGCCGCTCGCCCGCCTTGAGGTTGGGCAGCTCGCGCTCGGGCAGCGCCAGCCCGCGGGCGATCGCCGCGGTGACCGCCTCGACCTCGCCGGCCTGCCGCGGGTACGAGGCCAGCGCGCGCGCCACCTCGACGCTGGTCGTCGGCGACGCCTCGGCCAGCGCCAGCAGCACCTCGGGGCCGACGATCTTGAACGGCGGCCGATCGGCCGCGGCGGCGCGCGCCTCGCGCCACACGTACAGCTCGCGCAGCACGGCCTGCTGCCGCCGCGGCAGCGCGGCCGAGCCCTTGATGCGCCGGAAGCCGTCGGGCTCGGTGCGCGTCGATGGCGCCGGCACCAGGCCGGCCAGCGCCGCGAACTCCTCGCGCGCCCACTCGGTGCGCCCGGCCTCGGCCAGCCGCGCGGTCAGCCGCGTCGCCAGCGCCATCAGGTGCGCGACGTCGGCCAGCGCGTAGGCCTCTTGCTTCGCGGTCAGCGGGCGCTTCGACCAGTCGTCGCGCTGGCTGCCCTTGCTGAGCTCGACCCCCAGCTCGGCGCGCACCAGCGCCTGCAGCCCGACCTCGGCGTCGCCCAGGAGCCGCGCCGCGATCGCCGTGTCGAAGATCGTGCGGAACGTGAAGCCGAAGTCGCGCCGCAGCGACGTGACGTCGTTGTCGCCGCCGTGGACCACCTTGACCACCGTCGGGTCGGCCAGGACCGGCGCCAGCGGCGCGAGGTCGGTCACCGCGAGCGGATCGATCAGCCACGACGCCCCGCGGTACGCGGTCAGCTGGATCAGGCACACCTGCTCCGCGTAGTGGTGCAGGCTGTCGGCCTCGGTGTCGAGCCCGATGGCGCGGACGCCGGCGAGCTCAGCGACGAGCTCGTCGAGCTGGGCGGGGGTGCGGATCCATCGGGTCGGTTCGTCGGGCACGGCGCACCATAGCCCGCCCGTCGACCGGCCGCGCGGTGTGGACCGCGCGGGGCTGCGACCGGTGGCCGCAGTCCCGGGCCGGCGGGAATCGCGTCGCTGCGCTGCGGTACGCTACGCGGCGTCATGACGTCTTCGCACCCTGGTCCCAACGGCACCGAGCCTCGGCACGTCGAGGCCGGCGACACCCTCCCGTCCCTGACGCCGAGCGCCGCGGCCACCGACGCGGTGGATCGCGGCCTCGAGCGCTCGCAGACCCAGCGCGCGCTGACCTTGCGCGACGCGCTGGTCGGCCACGCCAAGGGCGAGCCCGACGGCGAGATCATCGGCAGCATCCGCGCGCTGCTCGAGGGCGCGTCGCCCGACGAGCGCAAGGCGCTCAAGAAGCTGCTGTACGCGACCGCCGACGAGCAGGCCGACGGCGACCCCGACCGCGAGCTGTCGCGCCGCTGGCGCGAGGGCGCCTACCCGTACAAGAACCTGATGTCGCGGAAGGCCTACGAGCGGCAGAAGTACTACCTGCAGGTCGAGCTGCTCAAGCTGCAGGCCTGGGTCAAGGAGACCGGCCAACGGGTGGTGGTCCTGTTCGAGGGCCGGGACGCCGCCGGCAAGGGCGGCGCGATCAAGCGGTTCATGGAGCACCTCAACCCGCGTGGCGCGCGGGTCGTCGCCCTCGAGAAGCCGTCCGAGAGCGAGCGCGGCCAGTGGTACTTCCAGCGCTACATCCAGCACCTGCCGACCCGCGGCGAGATCGTGATGTTCGATCGCAGCTGGTACAACCGCGCTGGCGTCGAGCGAGTCATGGGCTTCTGCGACGACGCCGAGTACCAGGAGTTCCTGCGCCAGACGCCGGAGTTCGAGCGGCAGCTCGCGCGCAGCGGCCTCTACCTGTTCAAGTTCTGGTTCTCGGTGAGCCGCGACGAGCAGCGCCGCCGGTTCAAGGAGCGCAAGCTGCACCCGCTCAAGCAGTGGAAGCTGTCGCCGGTCGATCTCGCGTCGCTCGACAAGTGGCGCGACTACACCGAGGCGAAGGAGGCGATGTTCCTCCACACCGACACCTCGGACGCGCCGTGGACGGTGATCAAGAGCGACTGCAAGAAGCGCGCGCGCCTCAACGCCATGCGCTTCGTGTTGTCGCGCATCCCGTACACCAAGCGCGATCCGGGCCGCATCGGCGCGGTCGATCCGCTGATCGTCGGCCGCCCCGGCCTCGCGATCGGCGGCGGCGACGACCAGCTCGCGATCGCCACCGGGCTGTAGCGCGGGGGCGCCGCGACTCGGTGCAACGCGCGCAGCGTCGATCGTATTGCCAGATCGAAGCGCGTCGTGCAGCGTGTCAGGAGCCATGCATCGCGTCGTCGCCCTCACGTCCCTCGCGCTCGTCACCGCCCTGGTTGCCTCGGCCTGTCGCCGCACCGCGCCGCCGCGCGTCGCCAGCGACGCCCAGCCCGCCAGCGCCCCGTCGAGCGACGCGCCGTCGAGCGGCGCGCCGTCGAGCGACGCGGCGACGGCCTGCGCGGCGACGCCGGCGGCGGCGTGTGCGGCGCAACCCGGCTGCGCACCGATCATGGGCCAACCGCAGCAGGCGTCGCCGGTCTGCGTCGGCCCCGCGGCGGCGGTCGGCTGCATGTCGGCCGACACCGCGTGCGCGGACGCGATCACCTTCGCCCGCGATCCCGACGGCCGTGGTTGGTGGTTCATGGACACCTGCGTCCCGCCGGGCTGGACCGCCGCCCCGTACCCGGCGGGCAGCGACGCGCCGCCTCCGGGCTGCTGACCGCGCCGGCGCGGCCGCGCTCGGCGAACCGTGCCAGGCTTCAGCGCCATGCTCACCTGGACCACCGTCAGCGACCGTGCCCGCAACGGCAACCCGCCCGCCCCCGCCCGCGTCGAGAAAGACGACGCCACCTGGCGCGCCGAGCTCGCGCCCGAGGTCTACCTCATCGCCCGTGCCGGGCGCACCGAGCGGCCGCACACGAGCGCGATGTGTTCGAGCGTCACGCCCGGCCGCTACCGCTGCGCGTGCTGCGCGACGCTGTTGTTCGACGCCACCACCAAGTTCGACTCCGGCACCGGCTGGCCGTCGTTCACCCAGCCGGCGACGCCCGACGTGGTCGCGTACCACGGCGACGACAGCCACGGGATGATGCGGGTCGAGGTCACCTGCGCGGTGTGCGACGCGCACCTCGGCCACGTCTTCCCCGACGGCCCGGCGCCGTCGCGCCTGCGCTACTGCATCAACGGCCTGGCGCTGGTCAAGGAGGCGTGACCGTCGCTACGGCGCGACCGGGCGCTGCAGCCGCGCGAAGCGCCAGGCGTTGACCTCGTCGTCGAGGCGCCGGACGTCGGTCGTGAACGTCGGGATGATGACGCTCCAGCGGCCGTCGGCCCAGTGGAACTCGAGCTGGTATGTGCCGGGCGGGTTCTGCTCGGAGATGTCGAGCACCGACCACGCGGCGATCGCCGGGCCGGTGCGCGCGCAGGCGCCGCTGCCATCGGTGGCGGCGGCCAGCTCGAACACCTGGCGGTCCGGCGTCAGCTCGATCCCGCGGCCGAACAGCGTCGGCGCGGCGCACGACCACCACGCCCCGACCAGCCGCGCCTCCAGATCGCTCGCCGACGGGTAGCTGTCGACCGTCGCCGCGTCGGTGGCGGCGCAGGCTGGCGGCGCGGCGCACCGCAGCGTCGTCACGTCGACCGCGGGCACCGGCACCGGCCCCGGCTCGGTCGGCGTCGTCGTCTCGATGCACCCCGCCGTGGCCAGGAGCCCGAACAGCAGCGACCCACGCGTCACGTCCATGCCATCACGATACCGGGGGCGCGGGCGCGGCGCCGCGGCGACCCGCGGCAACGGCTGGCAGCGGTGACCCGCCGCACAGGCGCGGTGGGTGTCGCCCGGCGCGGGAGTGGCGGCGCCGGGCCGGCGAACACGGTTACAGTCGCGCGGTGAGCACCCCGCCCTTCGACCAGCACGCCTTCACGACCCGGATCGACGCGGCCCTCAAGCGGATCCGCACGGTGCTCGACAACACGCGGCACCCCGAGTACCCGGCCGACGTCCCGCACCGCTACGACGACAAGTACCTGCTGGCCGAGGTGGTCACGCGCGTGGCGACGGCGGCCACGGTGCAGTGCCTCGAGGTGCTCGGCATGACCGCGGCGCAGCTGGCCGAACTGCGCGAGTGGGCCAAGACCCGCGCGGTGACGCTGCGGCTGACCGCGCAGGAGGACTGCCGGTTCCTGCGCGAGACCACGCGCAAGGTCGAGTCGGCCGAGGAGCGCGTCACCGAGGTGCGCGGGATCCTCGGCAAGACCACCCGGACCGAGAAGGTGGTCACCACCGTCGTCGAGTACTTCTGGGCCTTCGACTTCAAGTACGCGCTGGTGGCGTTCCCGGGCACCGCCACCGAGGACGCCATCGTCGTCCACGGCCGCGCCGGCAGCATCGAGCTCAAGACCACCCAGCAGGCCACGCCCCGGCCCAAGGCCGTGGTGCGACCGCCGCGCGATCTCAACCTGACCTGGCTGGTCACGCAGCTCGATGACGATGGCCGCGCCGCGTTCGCGATCGATCGCGCCGACCCCGGCTGCCACACGCCGCGGCGCAACCCGGCGATCGAGGCCGCGCTGGAGGCGTTCGGCGAGGTGAGCGGGTGGTGCGCCGACGTGGCCACCTACTTCCGCGGCGAGCTGTTCCCGGCCCAGCAGGAGCACGGCCTCGACCTGGCCGCGATCGACGACCGCGACGTGTTCGTGCCGGTGCTGCCGCTGTTCGAGCGCGACCCGGTGGGCGACGAGGGCGTGCTGCCCGGCGCCTACGCCAACGCGTTCCTCGCCGAGCAGCAGCGCAGCCTGACCGACAAGTGCCGCGCGCTGGCCACCGCGTTCCCGCGCGACGCGTCGGTGATCACCGCCGTCGAGGCCGGCCTGCTGGTGACGCTCGCGCACCTGCGGCAGGTCTGCGCGCAGCACGGCGCCGCGGTCGACTACGTCGAGGCGATGCTGCGCGACCAGCTGATCGCCGCGATCGGCAAGGAGCTGACCCCGGCCGACTTCGCCGGCTACATGGAGTTCCACCACAAGAAGCTGGTCAAGCCGGCGTACCGGCCGCGGCCGTTCTCGTATGCGGTGCGCCGCCCCGACCACGACCCCGAGGGCGTGCTCGCGATCGAGGCCGAGCGCGGGGGCGACGCGGCGGCGATCTCGACCACCGTCCACCAGCGCACGGCGCAGCGGCCGATGCGCTTCGCGCTCGACGCCGCGACCCGGGTCGAGTTCCTCGGCGAGCGCTACCTGCACGCGTGGATCTCGCACCAGTTCTCGGGCCAGCCGGGCCCGGCGCTGGCGCTGGTGGCGCGGGCGCGGCAGTTCAGCAGCTTCATCTTGCTGGTCGGGCGGATCGCCTCGGCCGAGCTGTTCGAGCCGCGGTTCGGGATCATCGTCCAGAACAAGGACCTGCTGAAGATCCCGCTGATGCTCGAGCAGATCCCGACGCCCAAGGAGTTCCGCGACGCGATCGAGTCGCTGTCGCCCGAGCAGCAGCGGTTCGCGCGCGCCTACCGCGGCATGCAGCTCGAGAGCACGCTGTTCGGCGTGTGCGTCATCCATATCAAGCCGCAGCTCGAGAAGCTGCTCAAGCTCCCGGCCGACAGCCTGACCAAGGAGATCAAGCTGACCCAGGAGCTGCTCGGCCTGTTCATCGAGTACCAGATCCCCAGCGATCTGCTGTCGTACGACGGGCCGGCCGACGCCGACGCCGAGGCCAAGCTGGCCCGCGTGCGCGAGTACGTCCGCCGGATGCAGGAGATGATCGCGCTGTCGAAGCAGCGCGAGCTCGACGAGGAGCGCGAGCGCGAGGCGATGCGCCTGGCCGAGCTGAACCGCACGCCGCCGCCGGCGCCGTACCCGTCGGCGCCGGTCGACTACGCGCGCGGCGGCGCGTTCGGCGGCCCGCCGCCGATGCCGGGTGGCGCGCCGCCCCCGCCGCGCTCGGGCGCGCGCCCGCAGTCGGCGCCGGTGATGTCGGCCCCGGCGATGGCACCCCCGGCGATGCCGATGCCGGTGGCCGCCGCCGCCGCCGCCCCCGCCCCCGCCCGAGGCGGCGCGCCCGGCCTCGACCACGCCGACGGCCACCCGCCCCGACCGCGCCGCGGCGCCGGCCGGCGAGGGCGCCGCGCCGGGCGACGCGGTGGACTACACCCGCCTGCCCGGCGAGCTCGACCAGAAGTTCGAGGCGCTCGACACCGACGGCGCGCTGCGCGCGACGATCATCAACCCCGGCGAGCCGTGGACCCGCACCGCGCAGAAGGGCCTGCTCGGCGCCGCCAAGACCGCGCGGCTGTCGGCGAGCGAGCAGACCACCGAGAAGCACCGCGCCTTCGACCTGCTCGACGCGCTGACCAAGTCGGGCGCGCTGCCGATCGACGACGCCAGCCTGCACGTCGTGCTGGCCGCGACCCACTGCTTCGACAAGACGCTGCTCGACACGGTGATCCAGGACAACGTCAACCCGATCGAGAAGGTCGAGCGGTCGCTGATGATCGTCGGCACCACCGTCCACGGCCGCGACGCGCGCGAGCTGCTGGCCGACGATCAACGCGACCGGTTCTTCACCACCACGCCGCAGCTCGGCGTCGCGGCGGGGCTCCCGGACGGCGAGCCGGCGTGAGCCGTCGCGCCGCGCGCGCGCCGCTCGCGCTGCTCGGGCTGCTCGGGTGCGGCGGCGCCGATCCGCCGAGCCCGACCTCGGGGCCGATCGAGAGCATCGTGCACATCGGGCCGACCGCGGTGCAGCTCTACGCCTACCACCACCGCCTCGAGCTCGCGGCGCTGCCGATCGCCGCGCCGCTCGGGCTGCCGCTGGCCGGGCCGATCGAGCTCGACGCCAACGTCTCGATCCCGCTGGTCAGCTTCCAGCCCGACGTGCGCCGGATCTACGGCCGCGCGGCGGTGCGCTGCGTGGGCCACTGCCAGCTCGGCGACGATCGGACGCCGCTGGGCGCCAGCCTCGACGGCTCGCCCGGCGGCGAGGTCGCGTTCTCGCACCTCGATCTGGACGGGCTCGAGGCGCAGGTCGAGATCAAGCGCGGCGTCGCGCGCGTGACCCGCTGGGCGTGGTCGTCGACCGAGCTCGAGACCGCGGTCGGCCTCGAGGTCCGGCTGGCGCGCGACCCGACGGCCAGCGCGCTCGACGGCTGCGTGCGCTTCCGCCCGACGGCGGCGCTGGCCGCGCGCGACCCGCGCCTGCACACGCTGGCGACGCTGACCGGCGCGGCCCAAGACGGTGGCTGGTACTACCTGCGCATCGCCGGCACCGCGGGGGCGCCGCGGCTGATCGCGGCGCGCTGCGAGCCCACGACCGGCGGCTGACGGCGCGCGGCGCTCACCCGCGCGGGGTCGGACCGGCGAGCAGCTCGCGCAGCCGGGTGGCCAGCGCCTCGCGGGTGTACGGCTTCGCGAGGAACTCGACGCCGGGCGAGAGCACGCCGTGGTGGGCGATCACGTCGGCGGTGTAGCCCGAGACGAAGAGCACCCGGATCGCGGGGCGCAGCGCCCGGACGCGATCGGCGAGCTCGCGGCCGTTCATCGCCGGCATGATCACGTCGGTGAGGAGCAGGTCGACGGGCGCGTCGGTCGCCGCCAGCCACGCCAGCGCGTCGGCGGCGCTCCCGTGCTCGTAGACCCGGTAGCCGAGGGGCTCGATCAGGCGGCGGGCCAGGCCGCGGACGCTGGCGTCGTCTTCGACCAGCAGCACGCTCTCGTGGCCCCGCGGCAGCCCGCCCGCGGGGCGATCGCGCTGGGCCGCCGCGGGCTCGGTGGCGACCGGGAGGTAGATCTGGAACACGGTCCCGCGCCCGGGCGACGAGTCCAGCTCGATGCGGCCGCCGTTTTGCGCCACCGCGCTGTGCACCATCGCCAGGCCGAGGCCGCTGCCCTTGCCGATGTCCTTGGTCGTGAAGAACGGCTCGAAGATGTGATCGCGGACCTCGGGGAGCATGCCGACGCCGGTGTCGGCGATGGTGAGCCGGACGAACTCACCCGGCGAGCGGCCGGGGTGGTGGAGTGCGTCGGCCTCGACGCGCACGTCGGCGGTGCTGATCGTGAGCTGGCCGCCGCGGGGCATCGCGTCGCGGGCGTTGACCGCCAGGTTGAGCAGCACCTGCTCGGCCTGCCCGGGATCGAAGCGCACCGGGCGGAGCTCGGCCGCGGTCGCGATCACCAGCGCGATGTCTTCGCCGAGGATGCGCACCAGCATGCCGTGGATGCGGCGGACCACGGCGTTGAGGTCGAGCGCCACCGGGGCGATGACCTGCCGCCGCGACACCGCCAGCAGCTGGCGGGTCAGCGCCGCGGCGGAGTCGGCGGCGTGGTCGACCTCGCGCAGATCGTCGCCGATCGGATCGTCGGGCGCGAGGCCGGACATCGCGACGGCGAGGTAGCCCTTGATCACGGTCAGCAGGTTGTTGAAGTCGTGGGCGATGCCGCCGGCGAGGCGGCCCAGCGACTCCAGCTTCTGCGATTGCACCAGCTGGGCCGCGAGCGCGCGGGCCTCGGTGACGTCGGTGAACGAGGCGAGCATGCCGGCGGCCGCGCCGGCGGCGTCGGTGAACGCGCTCGCCGCCACCGCCAGCGTGCGGGCGCTGCCGTCGGTGCGCTGCGCGACCAGCTCGCCCGACCAGGTGCCGTGGCCCAGCGCCGCCACCACCGCCGCGGCCTCGTCGGGCGAGCGCCAGAACTCCAGCACGCTGCGGCCGATGACCTCGTCGGCGTGGGCGTGGCCCCACAGCGCCAGGAACGCCGGGTTGACGTAGGTGAGGCGCCCGGCGCGATCGGCCAGCGCGAGGCCGCTGGTCGCGCACTCGACCGCCGCCTGCAGTCGGCGGAGGTGCTCGCGCGACCGCGTGCGCTCGCTGATGTCGAGCATGCTGCCGCGCACCAGCAGGCGGCCCGCGAACGGGATCCGGGTCAGGTGGACCTCGCAGGGCAGATCGCGCCCCGCGGCGTCGCGGTGCATCCACTCGAAGCTGACCGGGTCGCCGGCGAGCGCGCGCGCGATCAGCGGCCGGGCCGCGGCGCCCGACGCCTGGCCGTCGGGCTGGCGCGGCGGGCTGATGGCCTCGACGTCGCGCTCGAGGAGCTCGAGGCGCGACCACCCCAGCAGGCGCTCGGCCTTGGGGTTGGCGTCGACGAACGCGCCGGTGGGCTCGAGCACGACGATCGCCTCCGGCGCGTGCTCGACCAGGATGCGGTAGCGCTGCTCGCTCTCGGCCAGCGCCTCGCGGGCCTGCTCGGTCTCGGTCGAGTCGGTGACGTAGCCGTGCCACAGCGTGCTGCCGTCCGCGAGCCGCTCGGGCCGCGCGTGGCCGCTGAGCCAGCGCAGGCCCCGTCGCGGCAGGACCACGCGGTAGGTGCAGCGCCACGGCGTGAGCGTCGCGGCCGACGCCGCCATCGACGCGGCGACGCGCTCGGCGTCGTCGGGGTGCAGCCGCGCGAACACCGCGGCCGCGTCGTCGCGGACCTCGGCCGGCGTCACCTCGTAGACGTCGGCGATGGCGTCGGAGGCGAACGGAAACCGCGACCGGCCATCGGGCAGCAGCTGATACTGATAGATGACGCCCGGGACCTGGAGCGAGAGGTTGGTCAACAGCGCGGCGGCGTCGCGCGCCGCGGCCTCGGCGGCGACGCGCGCGCTGATGTCGGCGATCGTGGCGATGAAGTAGTCGACCCGACCGTCGTCGGCGCGGTAGGCCTTGACGTTGATGGTGGCGTGGACGACGCCGCCGTCCTTGCGGACGAAGCGCTTGTCGAGCTGGTAGCCGTCGCGCGCGCCGCGCATCACCTCGTCGAACGCGCCGACGTCGACCCCGAGATCCGCCGGGTGCGTGACGTCGGTCCAGGCGAGCTCGAGCAGCTCGGCGTGCGTGTAGCCGAGCATGTCGCACAACGCCTGGTTCACCTGGATCCAGCGCTTGCTCGCGGGCGACGTCATCGCCATCCCGACGAACGGCAGCTCCTGGAAGCGGCGGCTGACCTCGGGGCTGAGGGTGGCCGCGAGGGGCGCGGTCGCGGCCGCCAGCGGGGACGTCATCACGATCCAGTATGCGCGGACCCGCGCGGCGAGTGGCGCGATTGTGGAGCGCCCGGCTGGCCGCGCCATCTTGCCGCAAAGGCCAGGGTGGTCAGGCGTCGGCCAGCGTGACCGCGAACTTCGGCTGTCGGGCGATCGTCTTCTTGACCTTGCAGCCATCGACGGCGCGCACCAGCGCGTCGCGGTAGCGCTCGGGGAACCCGACCGGCGGGATCACCCGCAGCCGCACCTCCGCCGGCAGGTGGGTCGCCGGATCGTCGATCACCTCTTGCTCGACCCGCAGGCCGTCGGTGGCCAGGCCGCGGGCCTGGCAGAACCCCAGCGCGTAGATGCCGGCGCAGGTAGCGATCGACGCGAGGAACAGGTCGAACGGCGCCGGCGCGCTCTCGGCGCCGCCGCCGGTGGCCGGCTGATCGGTGGCGATCGTGAAGCCACCGACCTGCGCGTCGACCCGCTTGCCGCCCGGGAACGTGACGACGATGCTGGGACGGGGCGGCGGAGCGGCGACAGCGGCGGCGGCGGCGGGGGTCATGCGGGTGAGAGCCACCCGCCGCGCCAGCGGTGCGCGCGGCCCCTGCGGCGATCCGTCGCGGCGCCCGCCGTGGCATCGTGGCGGGATGCGAACCGCGCTGGCGCTCGCGGCCCTGGGCCTGGTGGTCTCCTGCAAGGGACGCGACGCGCCGTCGTCGTCGCCGGCGGCACGCCCCGATGGGGCCGCGTCGGTCGCGCCGTCGCCGCGCTGCTCCCCGGGCGCGCGCACCTGCGTCGCCGACGCCGTCGTGGCGTGTCGGGCCGACGGCACGCCGGGCGCGCAGGTCGAGGCGTGCGCCGCTGGGTGTCGCGACGGCGCGTGCGTCGACACCTGCGCGGTCCAGGACGTCGAGCTGGTCTACGTGGTCGACAGCGACGCCATCCTGTACGCGTTCGATCCGCGCAAGCTGCCCGGCGATGCGTTCCGCAAGATCGCCGCGCTGGGCTGCGACCCGTCGCGCTCGGTGAACTCGATGGCGGTGGATCGTCGGGGCGTCGCGTGGCTCGGCTACCAGAACGGGCGGGTCCATCGCGCGTCGATCATCGACGGCAGCTGCGTGGGCCGCGGCGGCGCTCCCGCCGGCGCGCCGCAGACCTTCGGCATGGGCTTCGTCACCGACGGGCCCAAGGCCACCACCGAGACGTTGTTCGTCGCCGCCGGCGCCTTCGGCACCCGCACCAAGACGCTGGCCAGGCTCGACACCGCGCAGCTCCCGCCCACCTGGAGGCCGGTCGCGACCCTCGAGACCGACGGCCACCACCCCGAGCTGACCGGCACGGGCGACGGGCGGTTGTTCGCGTACTTCCCGGCGCCCGGGCGCGGTCGCGTCCAGGAGCTCGATCGCTCGACCGCGGCGCCGATCGGCGCGCCGTGGGTGCTGGGCGACGCGGCCGACGCGGTCGAGGCGTACGCGTTCGCGCACTGGGGCGGCACGTTCTACGTGTTCACCACCGTCGGCGGCGTCTCCAGCGTCCACGCCGTGCCGATGCAGGCCGGCGCCCCGGCGCGGATCGCCACCGATCTGCCGATGCGGATCGTCGGCGCCGGCGTGTCGACCTGCGCGCCGCTGCTCGAGCGCGCGCCGTAGCGCGGCGCCGCGCTCAGCGCGCCGTCGTCGCCGGGATCAGAAGGCGCCGCCGACGGCCAGGCCGCCGCCGCCGGGCACCGCGATCGGGGCGATCGCGAGCGGCGTCGCGCGCCGCGCGTTGTAGTCGGCGACCGCTCCCGGCGTCATCGCGATGTCGATGCCCGCGCCGATCACGTACAGGCCGCCGGCGACGGCGTAGTAGCTGTCGGCCTCCTTGCTGTCACCGAGCCCGTCGATGAGCAGGCCCAGGAGCAGGGTCACGAACGCGGCCGACCGCGGGTACTGGCCGATCGTCTTCTTGTGGCCCGCGTAGTACATGCCCGCGCCGGGCAGGACCAGGCCGCCCAGCAGCGCCACGATCGCCACCCGCGCCCCGACGTCGGTGTCGTCCATCTCGACGCCGACGCCGAACGCGACCGCCGGCAGGATCGTCCCGGCGATCCCGAGGGTCACGCCGACACCCGCCGAACGCGCGGGGCGCGGCGGCGGCGGTGGCGGCGGCGGCGGCTGCATGGCCGGCATGGGCGCTTCCGCGGCGGGGGGCGGGGGCTGCGTCTGGCCGGGCTGGGCCATGGCCACACCCCAGGAACCGAGGCTGATCAAGATCGCGACGCTGGCGGTGCGCACGTCCCGACAGTAGCGCGGCGGCGCGCGCCGTGTCCCGATCGCGCGCTGGGGGCGCCGACCGACGCGTGCGACGACCTGCCCGCGTTCGCCGGGCTGTGCTTCGTGGCGACGCGGGTGTAGCGTGGCCTGCGTGATGGTCGACGTCGGTACCCCGGTGTTCTCGTTCGGCGAGCTGCTCGTCCTCCTCGACGTCGACGGCGTGGGCCCGATGACGGCGCCGTTGCCCACGCCCGCCGAGGCCGCGGGGCTGGCGGCCGACGGGCTGCGCGGCACCGCGCCCTGCGTCGAGTTCCACGGCGCCCTTCGGTTTCGCACCGGCCTCGCGCACCTGTACGAGCCGCCGCGCACCGAGCTGGTGGTCAGCCCCGGCCACGTGATGCTGACGATCACCCGGTTCCCCGACGAGGACATCTGGACCAACATGTTCGAGTGGGTCGGCAGCTACCTCGCCGACGGGCTGGCGCCGACGGCGCGCGGCGCCGCGCGCGACGGCTACCGCGAGTACGCCGGCCGCGGCGTGATCGCCAGCTTCGGCTACACCCGGCCGTCGGTGCGCCTCGACTCGCGCGACCTGGTGCTCGAGGTTGGGCTGCGCCGCGACGAGCCGCCGCTGGCGACGCTGCGCAGCCTGCTCGGGCTGGCCGCCGACGTCGCGATCGCGCCGCCCGACGACGGCAACTGGCGCGGGCTGCCGACCGCCTGGCCGATGCACCTCGAGTGCTCGCGCCATGGCGGCACCGCGCGCTTCCGGCTCGGCGCGCCGCACCACGACGGCCAGACCTCGATCGCGAGCCTCGTCGAGCAATGGTGCTGGCGCTGGCTCGACCTGTGCGCCGGCACCGGCGTCGGCCACCACGAGCGGGTCCAGCTCGCGTGGGACCTGGGCCCGCTCGGCCACGCGTCGATCGTCCGCGGCGACGGCGCCCACCGCCGCGACGTGCACGAGCTCCACGTCCCCGCGGCGTGGCTCGCCTGAGTCGCGCGGCTACAGCCGGATGCTGAGCAGCGGCGCGCAGTCGGCCCGGAACACCAGCGCGAGGCGGCCGGTGTCGGCGACGAACAGCGCGGCGTGGCCGCGGCCGAGCGCGAGCGCGTCGCCGATCGTGGTGCGCCGCGCGCCGTCGGCGTCGAGGTGGACGCCGACCTGCGCGCCGACCCGCGCCTCGAGCCCCGCCGGCGACTGCTCGGCGCCGGCCAGCGGCGACGGCGCGCCGACCAGCCAGCGGGGCAGCGCGGCCAGCGTCTCGGCGCGGCGCGCGGCGGTGGCCAGCCGCTGCGCGAGCTGCGCCTGCTTGTCGGGCACGACGAACCGGCCGGTGAACAGCCGCACCGCCGCCTCGAGGCCGCGCTGCTCGACCGGCGTGGTCGCGATCGGCGTGCGCGGCGCGGTCGGGCGAGGGCTCACGCGCGCAGCATACGCGGGCCCGCGCGGGTGTGCGCGCCAGCACGCGGCCCCCGTCGAGCGCGTGCTAGCGTCGTGAGGACATGCGCCGCGCGAGCCTGCTGCTGATCACGAGCGCAGCCGTGGCCGCCCCGGCCGCCGCCGCGCGGGCCGACGCCTGGGCCGCGGCGCCGCGCACGATCGAGGCGCAGGTCGGCATCGCGTCGCCGCTCGGCCTGGGCGTGGCGGTCGACGTCGCGCCGGTGCGCTGGCTGTCGGTCGGCGCCGGCGTCGGCCGCAGCGCCACCGCGGCGCAGGTCGCCGGGTGCGTGCGCGCCCGCCCGTGGGCCGGCCCCCGCCGCGCGCTGTACCTCGGCGCGTGCGTATCGGCCGGCGGCTACCGCGAGCCGACGCCGAGCGACGCCACCTACCGCGAGGCGGCGCGCGCGTGGTGGGCCAGCCCCGAGCTCGGCATCGAGTGGCGCAGCGGCGGCGTCGCCGCGCGGGTCTTCGCGGGGCCGACCTTCTTGCTCAACCCCGACGCCGTCCACTGCACCGGCGCCGATCTCGCCGGGTGCGAGGCCGGCGAGACCTGGGGCACGTCGATGCCGTTCGGCGGCGTCGCGATCGGCTGGGCGTTCTGATCGATCACCCGGCCTAGCGCAGCGGCTGGTCCCGCGCCGCGCGCTAGAAACCCCAGGCCAGAGTGGCACCGAAGCGATCGGAGCCGCCGCTGCGCACCCAGGCGAGCTCGGCCTGGGTCGGCATGAAGTACAAGACGAAGTCGCCCGAGTTCTTGCTGCGGTCTTGGCCCGCGATCCGCCACATCGCGTCGGCCCAGTTGGCGCCGATCGCGGCGCGCAGCCCGCGCGTGCCCCCGACGCCGTCGATCGGATCGAGCATCAGCCGATCGTCGAGATCGGTGACGAGGTACGCGGCGCTGACGAACACCCGGGTGTCGACGAGCCCGCCGTCGACCCAGCGCAGGCCCAGCGCGAGCTCGGGCCCGTAGTCGAGGTAGCCGAAGTCGACCGAGCCGTCGAGCGCGCGTGGATCGTCGGCGCTCAGCTGGCCGAAGCCGATGGTCGCGCCGACGCCGAGGCTGGGTCTGACGCCGGCGTCGCCCAGCACCAGGTCGGCGCCGACGTGGCTGCGCGCGCCGGCGCTCAGCGTCTCGGCGCCGACGAGCACCTCGCCGCCGACGGTCGCGTGCGGGGTGACCCGGTGCGCGTCGCCGGGATCGGCGACGGCGACGGCGGTGGTGGCCATGATGGCCGTGCAAGCGGACGCGGTGATGTGCGGCATGGCGTTCACCGGACCTCCGATGGATCGGCGAGGTCGGTCGAGCCCCAGCACCACACCCGCCCATCCGCGCGCTGGGCGCAGGCGTGGGCGTAGCCCGCGGCGAGCTCGACCACGTCGTCGATGACCGGCGCGATCGCGCCGACCAGGAACGCGTCGGCGCGGCCGAGCTGGCCGACCTCGTTGCTGCCCCAGCACGACACCACCCCGCCGCGATCGAGCGCGCACGTGTGGCGTTCGCCGACGACCACGCGCGTGGCGTCGAGGTCGACGTGGTGGGGGTCGGGCACCACGCACGCGTCGCCCCGGGGGCACCCGCGCGCTGCCGTGAGGTCACCCACCTGGCCGTTGCGGTTGTCGCCCCAGCACGCCAGGCCGGCCGCGTCGATGACGCAGCGGTGGTGCGCCCCGATCGCCACGTCGACGACGCCGGTCTGCGCCTGCCGCTGGGGCGCGGCCCCGAAGCCGTCGCCCCAGCACCACAGCGCCTGCCCGCGATCGATCGCGCACACCGCTCCGCCGCCGATGACCACCCGGGCGGCGGCCAGCGCGGTGCCGTCCGGCATCCGGACCGGCGTCGGGGGATCGAGCGCGGGCAGCGTCGAGCCGCCCACGCGGCTGGCCACGCCCCAGCACACGACGCGATCCTCGGTCGTGATCGCGCAGCTCACGTCGTCGCCAGCCGCCAGCGCGCGGGCCGGCGGCAACGCGGCGACGCCGCCGACGCCGAGGACGCAGTTGGGCGCGGCGCCCTCGACGGTGGGCGGCGTGCACGCCCGGTTCGCGCCGAGCGCGCCGCGCCCGTGGTCGCCCCAGCAGTGGACGCTGCCGGTCGTCGACAGCGCGCACGCGTGGCGTCGACCGACCGCGACGCTGACGATGGTGGGCAACTCGAGTGGTTCGACGTCGCCTTGCCCGTTGGTCGGGCGTGGCACGTCGTTACCGAAGACCGCGAGATTCTGGGTGGCGCCGGGTTCCGGAACCGTGGCCACGAGCGTGTGGGTGTAGGCCAGCGACATCCCCCGTGCGGGGCCGGTCACGGCGCTCGGTGGGTCGGGAGTGAAGGTGCTGTCGCAGGCTGGGAGGAGGATCAGCGGTAAGAACAAGTGACGCATTGCCGCCCGGCAAACGCAATGGTTGGACCACGCTCAACTGGCTGTGATTACTAGATGAACGTGGTGGAAACTCGACCCGTGTGGGCAGTTCACCACGACCATGACCAGAAACCGCCCATGGCGGCGAACCGAAGTCACCCCGCAGCGAGGCGCTTCTCCAGCACCTCGAACCGCAGGTCGGCGCGCTTGGGCTCGCCGAACCGCTCGTCGCCGTAGGGGAACGGGCGGTGGACGCCGGTGCGCACGTAGCCGCGGCGCTGGTAGTACGCGATCAGCTCGTCGCGCACGTCGATCACCGTCATCCGCATGACCGCCAGGCCCCACTCGTCGCGGACCACGCGCTCGGCCGCGGCCAGGATTGCGCTGCCCAGCCCGCCGCCTTGCTGCCCCGGCGTCACCGCGAACAGCCCGAAGTAGCCGCCGGCGTCCTCGACGCAGACGTGGGCGCAGGCCACCAGCCGGCCGCCGTCTTCGGCGACCAGGATCTGGCTCTGCGGTCGCGCCAGGCACGCGCGCACGTCGGTCGCGTCGGTGCGCCGCCCGCCCAGCAGGTCGGCCTCGGTGGTCCAGCCCGCGCGGCTGGCCTCACCGCGGTACGCCGACTCGACCAGCGCCACCAGCGCGTCGACGTCATCGAGGGTGGCGCGGCGGATCGAGGCGGAGGCGGCCATGCGCGCGGACTCTAGCAGCCCGCGCCGCGAATCGACTCACCACCGCGCGACCGCCGCCGCTTGTGTCGCCCCGCAGCGCTCGCTAACGTCGACGATCATGCCGCTGCGCGCGCGTCGTCGTGGTTGGTCAACGGCTCTCTTGATTGCGCCGGCCGTGCTCGCGGCGTGCGGCGGCGGTGGGCCGTCGTGGCAGGTGGTGGCGCGCGTCGACGGCGACGCGATCGTCGTCAACGCGTCGGGCGCGATCACCGGCGTGCGCGTCGGCGCGCACCGCATCGACCAGCGCGGGCCGACGGTGCCGAGCCTCCGCGTCCCCGCCGACGAGTTCGACGTGGGGGCGGCGACGATCAAGATCGAGGCGCTGCGCGGCGACAAGGTCGTCGCGACCAAGACGGTCACGGTCGACGTGCCGGCGAGCGCGCACCAGCCGCGGCTGGTGATCGACGGCTGCGCGACGCCCACGGACGAGACCGGCACCACGCCGCCGGCGCGGCCGCGGGTCGCGCTCACGCTGGCGTCGCCGCAGCTGGCCACCGCGGCCCCCGGGCGGCCGTCGCCGTCGGCGTGCAAGGTCGACGCGGCCGGCGCCGCGCAGGTCAGCGTCCAGGCCACCGTCGGCGCGGCGGTGACCGCGGGCGGCGCGGCCGTGGCGCTCACCGAGGGTTTCGGCGCGGTGCCGGTGGCGCTGTGGGACGTGCTCGCCGCGTGGCCGGCGCGCGCGCTGTTCCCCGACGTGCGCACCGAGCCGCCGCTGGGGGTGAGCGACGCGGCGCTGCCCGCCGGCGGGGTGGCGATCCCGATCGAGGTGAAGACCCGCCGCGCCAACCTGACCGCCGAGGTCCGGATCGCGCCCGACCCGGGCTTCCGCAAGGACCTGTCGACGTTCGTCACGCAGCAGCTCGGGGCCGGGCTGGTCGCGCGCTGCGACGGCGACGAGACCGCGTGGGCGCTGCGGGTCGACGACGGGCGCACGCCCGAGCACCCGACGACCCTGGCGGCACCCGGCGCGACCCTGGGCGCGCTGCGGGTGATCGTGCGCGGCACGCCGGCCGCGCCGCGCACCGTCGGCACCTGCGGCCCGTACCAGCTCGTCGCCGGCGCGCGCCCCGAGACGATGGCCCGGGTCGAGCACGATCTGACGCTGACCGCGATCGACGTGTGCACCGGCAAGCCCCTCGCCACCGCGACGCTCTCGGCCGCCGCGGCGCCGTGCCCGACCACCGCCGACACCGGCGGCCCGGCCGACGTCTGGCCGACCGTCGACGAGCTCGCGGCCTGGGGCGCGGCGGCGGTGCCGGCCCAGCCCCCGACCGCGCCGTGACCCCGCTGGTCCGCAGCCTGCCGGCGTTCACGCCGTGGTCGTTCGACCGCGCGGCGCTGCTCGCGCTGGGGCGCGCCCACCACGCCGCGTACCGCGCCGCGCGACCGTACCCGCACGTCGTCATCGATGGCCTGCTGGGCGACGCGCGCTCGGCGGCGCTGGCCCAGGCGTTCCCGCCGCCGACCCACCCGCACTGGAAGCGGCGCGACCACGTCGAGCAAGCCGCGCGGCTGTCGCAGCTGCAGCGCAACGACTTCGCCGACGTCGATCCCGCGCTGCGCTGGCTCCTGGCCGAGCTCGGCGGCATGACGTTCCTCGACTTCCTCGGCGCGCTCAGCGGGCAGCGCGGGCTGATCGCCGATCCGCACTTCGTCGGCGCCGGCCCGATGGCGACGTTGCCCGGCGGCCACCTCGCCGTGCACGCCGACTTCAACCGCGACAGCGCGCGCCACCTCGATCGCGCGCTCACGGTGCTGTACTACCTGCCGACCGCCTGGGACGACGCCTGGGGCGGCGAGCTGGAGCTGTGGGACCGCGCGCGCACCCGGCGCGAGGTGGCGATCGCCCCGCGGCGCGACCGCCTGGTGGTGATGGCCTACGGCGAGGACCACTGGCACGGCCACCCGGCGCCGCTGCGCTGCCCCGCAGGGCACGCCCGCGCGGTGATCGGCGCCTATTATTACGTCGCGCGCGCGGCCCCCGGCGACGACGACCACGCCCACGGCGCGATCTGGGCCGGCCCCCCGGCCGCCAGTTGACGAGGTGGGATACCGCCACTACGGTGTGCGCAATGCTCCACCGCACCTCTCGCATCGTGCTGGCCGTCGCCCTGGTGGCGGCGTCGACCACCGCCGCGTGTACCTCGAAGCGTGAGTCCACCGACCGCTGGACCACCACCGAGAACACCAACGTCAAGATCGACTGGGACAAGGTCAACGACGCTTACAAGAAGGCGGAAGGCCCGGCCGATCTCGAGCGGCGGATCAACGAGATCTACGAGGGCGACGAGGTGGTGTCGATCGCGGTCCACGACGTCGACGCCAAGACCCAGGTGGTCACCGGCTTCTTCGACAAGAACACCGACGGCCAGGTCGACGAGCCCGAGAAGATCTTCACGATCACCCGGGTCATCACCGGCGAGGGTGAGGGCCAGTACCAGACCGCCGGCTACGGGCACTACGCCGGCTACAGCTCGCCGATGTTCGGCATCATGTCGGGCATGCTGATGGGCTCGATGCTCGCCAGCATGATGATGCCGACCTACGTGCCGATGTACACGCAGCCGTACACCACCAGCGCCGCCCGCCACGGCGAGCTGCGCAGCCAGCGGTCCAGCTACCGCGCGCAGTACCCCGACCGGTTCGCCAAGAAGTCGGCCACCGGCCGCAGCTACGGCGGCTCGAGCGGCACCAAGCGCACCCCGCCGCGGTCGCGCGGAGGCAGCCGGTTCGGCGGCCGCGCCAGCACCCTGCCGCGCGTCGTCCTGACGGCGTGACCCCGCCGCTCGCCCTGGCCGACCTGCCGTTCGCGCGGCGCCCGCCGCTCGAGCTGCTCGGCCTCACCGACGACCGCGACGAGGTCGACACCGACTACGCCGGGTTCGGCTGGACGCTCGTCGATCGGCTGTGGCTCGACGACGGCGCCGCGCTGACCGCGGTCGACGACGCGCTGGTCCTGGCGCTGCACGCCGCCGACGACGGCGCGCCGCTCGTCGACGACGTCGAGCTCGAGTTCGAGCTGGGCGACGCCCGGGCGATCGCGCCGCTGTCGGCGTTCCTGGCGCGGTGGCTGCCGCGGCTGCCCACCGCGTCGACGGTGGTGCTGGCGCTGTGCAACCCGCACCACGCCCGGCTGCCCGCGCCGCCGGCCGCGGGTGGCCGCCCGCTGTGGTATGGGCGCGGCCCGGTCGACTCCTGGCTGGACCACCACGCCGATCACGATCGCCTGCGCCTCGTCGCCCCTGGCGGCTGGCGCCTGGCCCACGCACCCGAGGCCCCATGACCGAACTGATCCGCCGCCCCGCCGCCGCCGTCGTCGACGCCGACGCCATCCGCACCTACGCCGGCATCTACGTCCTGAAGAAGATGGACCTCAAGCCCGCCGACGGCGGCGTCGTGTTCCCGATCGGCCTGCCCGCCGAGCTGTCGCCGATCGACGAGGTGCTGGCCGACCTGTCGAGCCGCGGCCTGGTGGAGATGAGCCGGTGGCGCGATCGCTGGAACCTGACCAAGGCCGGCGTGGCCCACCTGGCGACGCTGATCGACGAGGCGACCGACCTGATCGACGAGTTCGACGACGACGAGCTGCCCGAGGTCGTGGCCGAGCTGCGCCGGCGCAACCTCGACCCGCTGCGCGCGCGCTTCCTGTGGGGCTGGTACGACGGCGAGTTCGACGACCTGCTCGAGTTCCAGCGCCAGCGCGGCGTCGCCGAGCCGCAGCCGCTGTGGGCGTACTACCTGACCGACGACGAGTTCTACGCTGAGCTGGCCCGCGATCTCGCGTAGCCGGTCGGCGCGCTCACGCCCGGCCGTGGCTGGCCCGGCAGGTCTTGTCGTAGAGGTCGCGCAGCACGTTCTGGGGATCGGTGCGGCGCTTGACCCGCGCGTAGTTGGGCCGGTTCCAGGTCCGCCAGAACTCGTGCTCGTCGTAGTAGTTGTGCGAGCGGAGCGTCTTGACCCCGCCGAACCCGGCGAGCGCGCGCTCGAGCTCGCGGTAGTAGTTGCGGCCGGCGGGCTGCGGCGCCCCCGCGACCGCGAGATCGACGTACAGGTCGTCGGTGACGCCCGCGAACACCGCCGGCGCCAGCCACTCGTAGCGGTGGCCGGGACGGTACGGCATGCAGCCCACCGGGTAGTGGCCGATCGTGCGCTGGTACCAGGCGAGGAACGTCGGCGCGCGGCTCAGCGGCACCAGCACGTCGAGGGTGAGGTCGGGGTGGTCGGCGTGCACGAGGCGCTGGAACCACTGGCCGATCCGGCCCAGCGCGTTGACGTCGAACATCCGGTTGGCGCGTCCGACGCCTCGGTCTCGGAAGTAGTACGCCTCGGTGGCCAGGTAGGCCTCGTCCGCGTCCCGGGCGGCGCGGGGGCGCTCGCCGTGGCCCGCCGGCGCCTCGTCGACGAAGCGGCCGACGGTCAGCACCAGCTCGTCGGGCGCGTAGATCATGCCGTCCATGAAGTCCACGTCGTCGGCGCGCTGGTGCGCGCGCATCGCCGCCAGGAACGCGTCGAGCTGGTCGAAGCGCTGGCGGACCACGTGGACCCACGGGCGGGCCGGGATCAGCTGGAACGTGAGCTTGGTCAGCACGCCCAGCGTGCCGAACGTGCCGTGCATCATCTGGAAGGTGAGCGGGTCGTGCTCGGGGGTGCAGGTGAGCACCTCGCCGGTCGCGGTGACCACCTCGTACGCCAGGCAGGTGTCGTGGAAGCCGCCGTGGCGGAACGAGGTCGACTCGATCGAGCCGCCGGCCACCGCGCCGCCGATGGTGATGGTCTCGAGCTCGGGGACGACCGCCGGCGCCAGGCCGTAGGGCAGGGTGGCGGCCACCAGGTCCACGAACGTCACGCCCGGCTCGGCGACGCAGGTCCGCGCCGCGGGGTCGATCGCCAGGATCGAGTTCAGGTCGCGGATGTCGAGCTTGTCATCGGTGCGCCGCCGGTCGTGCGGTCTTGTCACCATGTGCGAGGCCGCCCGCTTCTGCAGCACCAGCGGGCGGATCGACCGCCGCGCGCGCAGGTCGTGCACGACCCGCGCGACCTTGCGTTCGTGCTCGGACGGGTCGCTGCACACCGTGCGGCGGCCGGCCCGCCCGCGCCGGGGCACGCCGCCCGAGGCGCGCGCGCTGACGAGGTCCGAGGTGCCGACGAAACGAGCGGGAGGGATAGCCATGGCGAGCGGTGGAGTTGCAAGCGATGGGCCGCCGGGCGCTCCGTCGCCCGGACGTTTGGTCGCAGGGCGCGCCGCTGGCCGGCGCGCGGCCGCCCGGTAGGATGGGGCATGGCTTCGACGGCGCGCGGCAACGTGCGGATCCAGGCGGTGGTCGTGGCGGCCGGCGTCGCGCTCCTGGCGATCAAGTTCACCGCGTGGAGCCTGACCCGCAGCAACACGATCTTGAGCGACGCGCTCGAGAGCATCGTCAACGTCACCGCCGGGACCTTCGCGCTGTACAGCCTGTGGCTCGCGGCCCAGCCGCGCGACCGCGAGCACCCCTACGGCCACGGCAAGATCGAGTTCATCTCGGCCGGCATCGAGGGCGGGCTGGTGATGGTGGCCGGCGGGCTGATCATCTGGCGCGCGGTGCAGGCGCTGCTCGCCCACCAGCAGCTCCACGATCTCGGCATCGGCATCGCGCTGACCGGATCGGCCGGCGCGCTCAACCTGGTGATGGGCCTCGGCCTGCAGCGCCGCGGCCGCCGCCTGCACTCGATCACCATGGAGGCCAGCGGCGCGCACCTGCTCAGCGACGCGTGGAGCACGGTGGCGATGGTGGTCGGCCTGGTGCTGATCCGCATCACCGGCGTGCTGTGGCTCGATCAGCTGTTCGCGATCGTGTTCGCGTTCTACATCATCTTCACCGGGCTGCGGGTGTTCCGCCGCTCGGTCGCCGGGATCATGGACGAGGCCGACCATGAGCTGGCGGCCAAGGTGATCGCGCAGCTCGAGGCCGCGCGCCGGCCGCCGTGGATCGACGTCCACAACTTCCGCACGATCACCTACGGCGCCGTGCTGCACGTCGACTGCCACGTGACCTTGCCCTGGTACTACACGCTGGCCCAGGCCCACCAGGAGATCACCGCGATCGAGCGGCTGGTCAACGGTCACGATCGCGAGGTCGAGCTGTTCATCCACATGGACCCGTGCGTGCCGCGGTCGTGCGGCATCTGCACGCTCGCCGACTGCCCCGAGCGCAAGGCGCCGCTGGCCCGCCGCATCCCGTGGGCGCTCGAGACCGTGCTGGCCGACGCCCGCCACGGCGCGGGCGCCGACGCCGCGCCGCCCTGAGTCCCGCCGCGATTCCAGGGGGATGCGCCGCCGCGAACCTCTTGGCCGGCGCGCGGCTCTCACGCGTTCGATGCCCCGCGTCAAACGCAGTCTGATCCTCGGCGGCGCGCTGCTCGCGCTCGCCGCCTGTCATGGTGACCAGCGCGCCGCGCCCGCGGCGGCTCGCCCGGTGATCGCCGTGCAGACCACGCCGGCCCGCGCCGAGGCGCCGGTACGCGGCGTCGCGGCGGTCGGCGCGGTGCGCGCGCAGGAGAGCGTCGAGATCGCGCCCAGCGTGATGGGCAAGATCACCGAGCTGCGGTGCGTGATCGGCGAGCGCGTCGCGAGCGGCGACGTCGTCGCGCGGCTGTCGGTGCGCGAGCTGTCCGCCCGGGTCGACCAGGCCCGCGAGGCGCTGGCCAACGCGGCGCTCGAGCTCGACCGCGCCGGCAAGCTGATGGCCCAGCGCGCCATCCCCGGGGCCGAGTACGACGCGCTCGCGTCGCGGCACCGGATCGCCACCGCCGGGCTGGCCGAGGCCGAGACGATGGCCCGCTACGCCACCGTGCGCGCGCCGATCGCCGGCGTCGTCACCGCCAAGCGCAGCAACGTCGGCGACATGGGCCTGCCCGGCCAGCCGCTGTGCGTGATCGAGGACCCGTCGTCGTTCCGGTTCGAGGCCACCATCCCCGAGACGCTGATCCGGCAGGTGGCGATCGGCGCCCGCCTCGACGTCAAGCTCGACATGCTCGACGCCGCGGTCACGGCCGCGGTGGTCGAGATCGCCCCCACCACCGACCCCGCCAGCCGCACCGTGCTGGTCAAGCTCGAGCTGCCGGCCGATCCGACGCTGCGGGTCGGCGCGTTCGGCCGCGTGATGGTGCCGTCGGTCGCGGTGCCGACGGTCACGGTGCCGGCGAGCGCCGTGGTCCGCAATGGCCAGCTGGCGTCGGTGTTCGTGGTCCAGGACGGCAAGGCCGTGCTCCGCCTGGTGCGCACCGGCCGGGTCATCACCGACGCCGCCGGCGACCGCGTCGAGATCACCGCCGGGGTCACGGCCGGCGACGCGATCGTCGTCGCGCCGCCCGCGGCGCTGGTCGACGGCCAGCGGGTCACCGCCGGCGCCGCTGCGGGGCGGCCGTCGTGAGCGCCGCGGCGCCCAAGCTCGGGCTGGCCGGCGGGCTGGCCAAGGCGTTCATCAACTCCAAGCTGACGCCGCTCTTGATCGTGGTGTCGATCCTGCTCGGCGTCGGCGCCGCGATCATCCTGCCGCGCGAGGAGGAGCCGCAGATCAAGGTGCCGATGGTCGACATCATGGTCACCATGCCCGGCGCCTCGGCCGCCGAGGTCGAGCGCCGGGTCAGCTCGCCGATCGAGCGCCTGCTGTGGGAGATCGAGGGCGTCGAGTACGTCTACAGCACCAGCCAGCCCGGGCGGTCGATGGTGATCGTCCGCTTCAAGGTCGGCGAGGACGTCGAGCGCTCGCTGGTCAAGCTGCACCAGAAGCTGATGGGCAACGCCGACAAGATCCCGCCCGGCGCGTCGGCGCCGCTGGTCAAGTCGCGGTCGATCGACGACGTGCCGATCCTGGCGCTGACGTTCCACTCGCGGCGCTACGATCACCAGGAGCTGCGCCGGGTCGCCGCCGAGGTCGAGGCCCAGGTCAAGCGCACGGTCGACGTGTCCGAGACCAAGCTGATCGGCGGGCTGCGGCGGCAGATCCGGGTCCACCTCGATCCGGTCGCGCTGGCGTCGCGCCACCTCAGCGTCGGCGACGCCTGGCTGGCCGCGCTGGCCGCCAACCGCCAGAGCCGGGTCGGCAGCTTCACCGCCCACGACCAGGAGGTCATCGTCGAGGCCGGCGGCTTCTTCGCCGACGCCGCCGACGTCGGCGCCACCGTGGTCGGCGTCTACGGCGACGTGCCGGTCCACCTGCGCGACGTCGCGACCATCGCCGACGCCGCCGAGGACACCGCGCAGTACGTGTTCTTCGGCCAGGGCGCCGCGCGCGGCGGCGGCGCCGAGCAGCCG
Organism: Myxococcales bacterium; assembly: GCA_016707895.1. Taxonomy (GTDB): domain Bacteria; phylum Myxococcota_A; class Polyangia; order Haliangiales; family Haliangiaceae; genus UBA2376. The sequence goes on from JADJGV010000002.1 coordinate 301,970, forward strand.
GCGGTGACGCTGTCGATCGCCAAGCGGCCCGGCACCAACGCGATCGTCGTCGCCGACGCCGTCCTGGCCCAGCTCGCGCGGCTGCAGGGGACCGTCATCCCGGCCGACGTCGAGGTGACGATCACCCGCAACTACGGCGAGACCTCGGCCGAGAAGTCCAACGAGCTGCTGCTGCACATGGCGATCGCCGTCGTCAGCGTGTCGGCGCTGGTGCTGCTCATGCTCGGCTGGCGCGAGTCGCTGGTGGTCGCGATCGCGATCCCGTCGACCTTGGCGCTGACGTTGCTGGTGTTCTACCTGGTCGGCTACACGCTCAATCGGATCACGCTGTTCGCGCTGATCTTCTCGATCGGCATCCTGGTCGACGACGCGATCGTCGTCGTCGAGAACATGGTGCGGCACCGCGACCTGCCCGCGAACCGCGGGCGCAGCCTGCGCGAGGTCGCGATCACCGCGGTCGACGAGGTCGGCAACCCGACCATCCTGGCCACGCTGGCGGTGATCGGCGCGATCGTGCCGATGGCGGCGGTCGGCGGGCTGATGGGGCCGTACATGCGCCCGATCCCGGTCGGCGCCAGCGCGGCGATGGCGTTCTCGCTGCTGATCGCGTTCGTGGTCACGCCGTGGGCGGCGGCCCGGCTGCTCGGCGGCGGCGCGGCCCACGGCCACGCCGAGGCCAAGGAGAGCCGGCTGACCCGCGCCTACCGCTGGCTGATGCGGCGCCTGGTCACCCGGGCCGGCTGGCGGTGGAGCTTCTTCGCGGTGATCGGCGCGCTGCTGGTCGGGGCGATCGCGCTGGTCCCCTACCGCGCGGTCCACGTGAAGATGCTGCCGTTCGACAACAAGAGCGAGCTCGACGTCATCGTCAACATGCCCGAGGACGCGTCGCTCGAGCGCACCGCGGCGGTGGCGCGCGAGATCGCCGCGGCGGTGCGCGATCAGCCCGAGGTCCTCGACTACCAGGTCTACGTCGGCACCGCGTCGCCGTTCACGTTCAACGGGCTGGTCCGCCACTACGACATGCGGCGCGGCCCGGCGGTCGCCGACGTGCAGATCAACCTGCTACCCAAGCACGCCCGGGCCGCCCAGAGCCACGACATCGCCCGCCGGATCCGGCCGCTGGTGGTCGCCGTCGCCAAGAAGTACGGCGCGCGCACCGCGGTGGTCGAGGTGCCGCCGGGGCCGCCGGTGCTGCAGACGCTGGTGGCCGAGGTCTACGGGCCGACGCCGCAGGCGCGGCAACGCCTGGCCGAGCACATGCGCGCCATCTTCGAGAGCACGCCGGGCGTGGTCGACGTCGACTGGTACGTCGAGGCCCCGCAGCCCAAGGTGCGCTTCGCGATCGACAAGGAGAAGGCCGCGCTGCACGGCATCGCGCCCGACGACATCGCCACCGCGCTGCGGATCGCCACCGACGGCGCGCCCGCCGGCCTGCTGCACGCGCCGCTCGAGCGCGAGGACGTGATGATCGTGCTCGACGTGCCCGACGCCCAGGTAGCGTCGACCGCCGATCTGGCGGCGCTGCGGCTGCGCGCGCCGGCCACCGGCGCCACCGTGCCGCTCGGCGAGCTGGTGCGCCCGGTCGACGTCGACGAGGACCGCAGCATCTACCACAAGAACCTGCTGCCGGTGGTCTACGTCACCGGCGACGTCGCCGGCGGCGCCGAGAGCTCGGTCTACGCCATCTCGGCGATGAACGACAAGATCGGCCGCATCGACGGACAGCCGGTCACGGTGTTCAACCTGCAGATGCCCAAGGACGACGCGCGCCCCGCGATCAAGTGGGACGGTGAGTGGCAGGTGACGCTCGAGGTGTTCCGCGACCTCGGCCTGGCGTTCGCGGTCGTGATGATCGTCATCTACGGCCTCCTGGTCGGCTGGTTCAAGTCGTTCTCGACCCCGCTGGTCGTGATGGCGGCGATCCCGTTCTCGCTGGTCGGCATCCTGCCGGCCCACGCCGGCATGGGCGCGTTCTTCACCGCGACCTCGATGATCGGCTTCATGGCCGGGGCCGGGATCGTCGTGCGCAACTCGATCATCCTGGTCGACTTCATCGAGCTGCGGCTGGCCGAGGGCATGCCCCTGACCGAGGCGGTGGTCGACGCCGGCGCGGTGCGCTTCCGGCCGATGCTGCTGACCGCGATGGCGGTCGTCGCGGGCTCGGCGGTCATCCTGTTCGATCCGATCTTCCAGGGCCTCGCGATCTCGCTGTTGGCCGGTGAGATCGCGTCGCTGTTCATCAGCCGCATGGCGGTCCCGGTGCTGTACGCGATGCGCGGCCGGTGGGTCGCCGGCCGGGGCCAGGCCGGGGCGCTCGCCGACATGACCGTGGTGGCCGCGCCCGCGGCGGCGCCGGCGGCTACACTCGCCGGCGATGACAGCGAGCGAGTGTGACGTCGTCCTGATCGGCGCGGGCATCATGAGCGCGACGCTGGGCGCGCTGCTGCGCAAGCTCGATCCCGGGCTGCGCATCGTGGCCTTCGAGCGGCTCGATCGCGCCGCCGCCGAGAGCTCGGACGCGTGGAACAACGCCGGCACCGGCCACGCCGGGTACTGCGAGCTGAACTACACGCCGGTCGCCGCCGACGGCACCGTCGACTGCGGCAAGGCGCTCAAGATCGCCGGCCAGTTCGCCACCAGCCTCGCGCTGTGGCGGGCGCTGGTCGAGGCCGGTGACCTGCCCGATCAGCCGTCGTTCATCCGCCGGGTGCCGCACCTGTCGTTCGTCGAGGGCGACGCCGACGTCGCGTTCCTGCGCGCCCGGGCCGCGCGGCTCGCGACCTCGCCGCTGTTCCACGATCTCGAGTACAGCGAGGACCGCGCGCAGCTCGCCGAGTGGATGCCGCTGGTGATGGACGGCCGCGCCGTCGACCGCCCGGTCGCGGCGACCCGCATGGCGCGCGGCACCGACGTCAACTTCGGCGCGCTGACCCGCGGCCTGTTCGCCTGGCTCGACGACGCGCCCGGGTTCGCGCTGCGCCTCAACCACGAGGTCGTCGACCTGCGCCGGGACGGCGCCGGCTGGGCGGTCGACGTGCGCGACCTGACCGCGGGGCAGGAGCGCACCGTGCGCGCGCGGTTTGTGTTCATCGGCGCCGGCGGCTACTCGCTGGCGCTGCTCGAGAAGTCGTGCATCCCCGAGGCGCGCGGCTACGGCGCGTTCCCGGTGAGCGGGCAGTGGCTGCGCTGCACCAACCGCGATGTGATCGCGCGCCACCACGCCAAGGTCTACGGCCAGGCCGAGGTCGGCGCGCCGCCGATGAGCGTGCCGCACCTCGACACCCGCTGGATCGGCGACACCCAGGAGCTGCTGTTCGGACCCTACGCCGGCTTCACGACGAAGTTCCTGAAGGAGGGTTCGATCTTCGACTTCCTCGGCTCGATCGGCATCCACAACGTGCGTGCGGTGCTGAGCGCCGGGCTCGAGAACCTCGAGCTGACCCGTTACCTGGTCGGCCAGGCGATGCTGTCGACCGAGGCGCGGGTCGCGATGCTGCGGCGCTACTGCCCGAGCGCGCGCACCGACGACTGGGAGGTCCAGGTGGCCGGGTTGCGCGTGCAGATCATCAAGAGCGACGGCCAGGGCGGCGGCGACCTGAAGTTCGGCACCGAGGTGGTGACCAGCGCCGACGGCACGATCGCTGCGCTCCTGGGCGCGTCGCCGGGCGCGTCGACCGCGGTGGCGATCATGCTCGAGCTCCTGGCCCGCTGCTTCCCGGCGCGGTGGGCGTCGCCGGAATGGCAGGCGGTGCTGGCGACGCTGGTGCCGGGCGCGGCGTGAGCACCGGCGGCGCCTTGGCGGCTGCCCGCGTCCTCCGTGCCGGTGGGGCCTTGGCTCGTCGGCGACGGCGTGCGGTCGGCGGCGCCTCGACCTCGGCGCCGGCCTGAGACGGAGCCGCCGCGACCTCACCTCCCGCAGGAGGCGGCGCCACCGCCGCTTCGCCATCTCCCACGTGGGACGGCGGCGGCGCCCCGTACGGCCGCCCGTCGGCGTGCGTGACCCGCAGCTTGTCGGGCGCGGTCCCATCGATCCGCAGGCGGCCATCGTGCGCGGCCTTGTGGTGCGCCGAGCACATCACCGCCAGCTTGGTCGGCGTGTGCTTGCCGCCCTCGACCCGCGGCACGATGTGGTGGACGTCGACGTACCGCGCGTTGCGGCACCCCGGCACGACGCAGCGCCCGCGATCCCGCCGCAGCACGGCACGCCGGGTCCGCGGCGGGATCGTCTTGGTCACCCGCGCCGGCTTGTCGCCGTCGACCCGCCCCAGCAACTCGGCGTCGCACGACGCCTGCGCCAGCTCCGTCTCGCTGATCTCGATCGTGTGCCCGGCGACGTCCTGCCACGCGCGCATGCAGTCGGGGCACCGCGTGATCGCGATCTGATACATGGGCCTGGACGCCGCCGCGGCATCTCCCACGTGGGAGCCCGCCGCGGCATCTCCGACGTGGGAGCCGGCGGCGCCCGCCAGCTGGCCGTCGCACAAGGTCGCCAGCAGGTCGCCGTCGGTCAGCGGGTGCCCGCACGCCGCCTCCAGCGCGCGCCGTGCTGCGGTGAACTTGCCCAGCACCGCCGCGGGCAGCAGCAGCCGCAGCTCGTGCAGCCGCGCGGCGGGGTCGGGCGGATCGTCCGGCGAGTCGCCCCGCCGGCGCCCGCTCACCATGTCCTCGATCTCCCGCACGGTGTGCTTCGCCGCCGCGGCCAGCCACGCGTCCTCGGTATCGACGGTCGCGACCCGGGTCAGCTCGCGCGCGGCGCTGTACGCGACGTCGCCGGCGGACATCGCCGCCCGCAGCTTCGGCAGCGCCGCCAGCGCGTCGGCCACCCGCAGCCGCTCCCGCGCTGGCCCCGGCGCGTAGCCCAGGATGCGCTCGACGTACTCGAAGAACGTCGCGAAGCCGAACTCGCGATGGACGCCCAGCGCCCGCGCGCGCCGCAGCCACGCGGCCTCCTCGACGTCGAGCGCCGCCCGCCGCCGCGCCAGCCCGCGCAACGTCCGGTCGACCACGCGCCAGTCGTCCGCGCCGCCGCCGCCGCCGCCGCCGCCGCCGAGGCAGCCGCCGCCACGTCGCTCACCTTCGGTCCACCGTCTGCACCGTCCACCATGCCCAGCCCCTCAGCAAGCTGCGCGCCAGCCGCAACCCCGCGACACCTCGCGCCGCGTGTCCGAGTCTCGGACAAAACGGCCGGATCTCGTCCGGATTGTCCGGGTTCCGGCCATCCCCGGACAGCCCGCGGGTGTCCGGCGCCGGACACCCGCCAGCCGGCCTTCCCGCCAGCCCCGACGCTCCCGTCGAAGCCGTCGGCTACTGACCCGCATTGCCCCGCAGGTGGACTACAGGCGCCGGGCCGACATCCACGCCAGCGCGGTGATCGCCGCGAGCAGCTCGGGGAGCACGACGATCGGGCCGAGGTAGATGGCGGCCAGCGCGGTGAGCCCGGCGGTGCCGTAGGCCAGCGCCCGGCCGCCGATCGACAGCACGCCGTAGACCCGCAGCCGGCGGTCGGGGAACTCCAGCGCCCACGCGATCACCAGCGCGTCGCACAGCGCCCAGCTGCCGAGGTACGGCAGGTGGCGCGCCGCCGGGATCATCGCGGTCAGCGCCAGCGTGCCGACCCCGGTCACCCCGACGATCGCCGCGACGAAGCGGCGCAGCCCGGGCTCGCGCCAGCGCGCGGCCAGCTCGCCGCCGAACCAGTACAGCACCACCGCGGTGGCCACCAGCGCCCGCGGCCCCGGCACCGCGAACACCCACGTCACCAGGCGCCACACCTCGCCGCGCCACACCCGGTCGGGGACCAGCGCCAGCGCGCCGAAGCCGTCGGCGAGCGCGGCGCCCAGCGACAGCGCGAAGGTGGCGGCCAGCAGCGCGGCGACCGTCGGCGAGAACCAGCGCGGCAGGCCGGTGACCATGGGGCGACGATAGCCGATCGTCGGCATATGATCCGCAGCCGATGGCGCCGCCGCTCAAGCTGCCGATCACCAACGCCCTGATGGGCAGCGACTACACCGGCGTCGTCGAGGTCGGCGCCGCCGGCACGCCGGTCGCGGTCATCCTCGACACCGGCTCGAGCACGCTGGCGGTCGACGGCCAGCACGTCGATCCGCTGACGTCGCCCGACGCGCGCACCACCAACCTCGCGCAGCTGGTCAGCTACGGCGCCGGCGGCTGGGTCGGCGCCGTGGTGCAGACCTCGGTCGGGCTCGCCGCCGATCTGCGCCTGGCCGACGTCCACGTCGCGGTCACCTACGCCGAAGGGCCGGGCATGTTCGGCGGCGCCCAGGGCATCCTCGGGCTGGCCTACGCGCCGCTCGACACCGCCTACGTGATGCCGGGCGACACCTGGGCCGCGAAGTACCCACCGGCGCAGATCGCGACCGGCGCGGTCGTCGAGCTGGTGCCGTACTTCACGCAGCTCGAGCAGGCCGGCGTGGTCGGCAACAAGTTCGCGCTGTACACCAAGCGCGCGACGGTCAGCCTGGCCACCGCCGATCCGGCGAGCGACCCCCTCAACCACGGCGTGCTGGTGATCGGCGGCGGCGAGGAGGTGACCGAGCTCTACACCGGCGGCTTCACGCAGATCGCGGTGGTCGACGACCGCTGGTACAACACCAACCTCGTGGCGGTGCAGGTCGGCGATCAGCCGCCGATCGCCGTCGCGCCGACGCCGGCCGGCAGCCCGCTGGTGTCGAACTCGATCGTCGACAGCGGCACCAACTGCGTGCTGTTCGATCAGCCGCTGTTCGAGCGCGTCGTGGCCGCGTTCGGCGCGATCGATCCGCGCTTCGCCGCGGCGCTCGGCGCCCACGCGGTCGGGGGCGCGGGCCTCGCACACGCCCAGCTCGCGCTGGCGACGTGGCCGCCGCTGCGGCTGACGCTGCAAGGCGCCGAGGGCGCGCCGGCGACGCTGACGATCGCGCCGGCCGACTACTGGCAGCTCGACGCCGCTGGCCCGGGGTTGGCGCTGGCGTACCTGTGCGGCGACGGCGGCGCGCAGGGCGGCCGCTCGATCCTCGGGCTGCCGCTGTTCAGCGGCTACTACACGGTGTTCGATCGCGCGCTCGGCGCCGGGCGCGGCGTGATCAGCTTCGCGACGCGTCGCTGAACACAACTTCATTCGTTGGTCTCCGGGCGGCGGCGTGGTACAAGATGGGTCCACAACTCGCGCCCAGGCGTGATGGAGTCGGTATGGCAGTCAACCGCAAGGCCACCATGGCCAAACGTCAGCGTGAGATGGATCAGAAGGACCGCGTCAAGCAGCGCGAGGTCCGCGCAGCCGAGCGCCAGGCGCGCTCCGAGGCCCGCAAGGCGGCCGGCCTCGACGACAACGGGCTCGGCGACCTGCAGTTCGACGCCGACGGCCGGCCGATCGTCAATCGCGACGAGCACGGCATGGTCGTCGTCCCGTAGCCCCGCCCCGGGCCCATGCAGCTCGCGGTGATCGCCGGCGCCAGCGTCGCCGTGATCAACGTGATCGCGTGGGCCGCGTTCCGGATCGACAAGGCCCGCGCCCGCCGCGGCGCCCGGCGCATCCGCGAGCGCACGCTGCTGATGCTCGCCGCGCTGGGCGGCGGGCTCGGCGCGCTCGTCGCGATGTACGCGCACCACCAGCGCCACAAGGTCGCCAAGGGCGGCTTCGCGGCGATCGTCTGGCTCGCGTTCACCGCGCAGGTCGCGCTCGCCGGCTGGCTGTTCGCCCGCTGAGCGCCCGGGCCGCGGGGGCCCCGCGCCTGCGACATCATGTCAGCGTGCGGCCGGCCCCGCGCGCTCGCACGGTGGGGGCGCTCGGGCGAGCGTCATGTTCCCCATCGGTCTCCTGAAGGCGGTGGCCTCCACCGTGCGCGACCACGAGCCGGTCGTGGGCGTTCGGCGCCGTCTGTACGATCGTCGGTTCGCCCGCACGTCGGGGTGGCACAACCTGGCCCGCGGCCTGTACGGGTCGTTCGCCGAGGCGCGCGGCGACGCGCCCGCGACGATGCCAGTCGGGTACGTGCTCGACGACGACGCCTACGCGCGGCACGCGACGATCGAGGCCCACGACTACCCGGCCCTGTTCTGGCTGCGGGCCGCGCTCGAGAGCGGGTGCACGCTCCTCGACTTCGGCGGGCACGTCGGCCTGCAGTACTACCTGTACCGGGACTACGTCGCCCTCGCGCCGACGACGCGGTGGATCGTGGCCGAGCAGCCCGCCGTGGTCGCGCGTGGCCGCGCGCTGGCGCAACGGCGCGACGCCCCGCACCTCGCGTTTGTCGAGGACCCGGCCGCCGCCGGACCGGTCGACGTCGTCATGACCGCGGGGTGCATCCAGTCGGTCGAAGAGCCCTTCGCGCACCTGCTGGGGCGCCTGCCCGTGCTGCCTCGCGCCGTGCTGATCAACAAGCTCCCGCTGTACGACCAGCCGACGCGCGTCACCCTCCAGAACACCGGCTGCTCGTTCACGCCGTGCACCCTGTTCAACGCCGACGCGTTCGTCGGGTCGCTCACCGCCCGCGGCTACCGGCTGCGCGATCGCTGGCAGTGCCTGGACCGCTCGATCGACATCCCGTTCTACCCCGCGTACGGCGTGCCGACCTACAGCGGGCTGTACCTCGAGCGGGCGTAGCGCGCTCGACGGCCGCCGATCCCGACGCGCGCACGAAGCCGTCGCCACCGCTGGTGGACCCTCCCGGATCGCGCGAGTGGATTCGTGAGCATCATCGTCGCCGCCGCGGTAGGCGGCACCCCCACCGGTGCCTGCGCCGCCGCTGGCCGACGCGTGGGCGCCGCCTGCACCGCCCGCGCCACCGGGACCGCCGTACTTCTGACAGCGCGCGCTACGGCTGTGGCGCAACCAGCGGCGTCGGCGTGTCCGGGCGTGCGTGATCGAGGCGATCGAGCACGTCGGCGGGGACGGTCTCGTGGACCGCGTGGATCCGCGGCGGCGGCGCGCCGGCGCGCTGCGCCTCCTCGCTCTTGTGCGCCGCGGCGTCGGGGTTCGCCAGCGTGACCGCGGCGGCGGCGGCGGCGGCAACGCCCGCGACGTGGCTGGCCGGCGGGTGGGGCGCGTTCTTCAGGATCGGCTCGCTGCACCCGCCAGCGAGGGCCATGACCAGCAGCAGCGGTGCGCTCCGCATGCCTCCACCGTAACCACGGCGCCCGCGGTGGCCAGCAGCGCGCGCGTCGATCTGGGCCCGCCGCGACACCGCGCCGCGGTCGCCGGCCGCGCGGCCACCCCTCCGTGGCAACTTGGGTAGGATCGCGTGCCCCCCAATGATCCACCGCCTCGCATCTGTCGCGCTGATCAGCGCGCTCGCCTGTACCATGACCCAGCCGCTGACCCAGCAGGCCCAGCCGACCCCGCCGCCTGCTGTCGGCGCCGAGGCGGCGCCGGACGGGAGCGCGGTCGACGCTGGCACCGCGGCGGTCGACGCCGGCACCGCGGCGGTCGACGCCGGTCCCGACCCCAGCCTCACCGCGCTCGGGCCCCAGGTCACCGCGCAGGGCGTGCGCTTCAACGTCCGCCTCGACACGCCGGCGACCGCGAGCTTCGTGACCGGCAGCTTCAACGCGTGGAACCCGAGCGATCCGGCGTTCCGGCTCGAGGATCCGGACGGCGACGGCGTCTTCGCTGTGACCGCGGCGCTCGCGGCGGGCCGCTACCAGTACAAGCTCGTCGTCGACGGACGTTGGACCCTCGACCCGGCCGCGCCGGGCACCGCGCCCGATGGCTTCGGCGGCCAGAACGGCGTGTTCGTGGTCCCCTGAGCGCCGCGCACTAGTCGCGCCCGCAGGCCTGGTCGATCCATGCGCGCAGGCCCGCGGCGTCGAGCACCGCGCTGTACGCGTCCCAGATCGCCGACGACTTGCCCTCGAACAGCTCCTGCGGGCGATCGAGCGGCTCGACCTTGCCGTCGTGCGCCCACTGCAACATGCGGTGCTGCTCGAGGAACTCGAGGCGGTGGACGCCGGCGGGGCCGGTGAACGTCATCGACCCCGATGGGTAGTCGTCGGTCCAGCCCGAGACCAGCTCGCCCTCGGGCGGCGCGGCGTGCGCCATCGCCGCGTGGGCCTCGGCCATCGCGGTCTGCAGCGCGGCGATCGTCGCGCGCGGGACCGACACGGTCCTGGTCGCCTTCGCGTCGCCTTGATAGCCGACCGCCAGCGCGCCCTCGCCCTCGAACACCGCGCCGCGCGCCGTCAGCGTGGCGGTGAACTCGTGGGCGCACCCTAGCCCGACCCAGACGTCGGTGATCTCGATGCGCTCCGCGCTGACGAGCGGATCGCGATCGGATCGCGGCGCGGCGTGCTCACCTGGCGCGTTGCGCGGCGCGGCCGGCGCGACCGGCGCGGCGCGGTCGCCGCAGGCGGCCAGGGCGGTCACCAGCAGCGCGGCGCAGACGGCGTGACGGGGGCGCATGCCCCGAGGCTACCAGCTACAGCGGCGGGAACGCGTCGCACTCGCAGAGGTAGCTGTTGGCGTCGCCGCACGCCTTGTCCTCGTAGGTGAACGAGTTCTTGAACCGCACGCAGTCGATGGGATCGCCGCCGTCGGGATCGCCGTTGTCCCACGGCGGTTGCTGTCCGACCTGCGGGTAGCCGCCGGTCGGCTCGGCGGTGACCCACCGGAACGTGCCCTCGATGAGCTGGTCGCTCAGCCCGACCCAGGTGTTGCCGCTGATCGCCGGGGGGCTGGTCAGCGCGAGGCGCTCGGCGTCGTCGCCGATCACCGCGAGGTGGGTGAACCCCGTGAAGGCGCCGCCGTCGTCGTCGTCGGCGCAATCCGCAGCCGCGGCGGTCCACGACGCCGTCGCGGTGATCTCGCGGTACCGCGAGGTCGACGTGCCCAGCGCGCCGTACCCGGTGGGGCACATCGGCAGCACGGCGTCGATGCTGCGCGCGTCGGTGAGCGCGGCGTCGACCGCGGCAGCGTCGACGGTGGGCCCGTCGCCGACGGTGACGCCATCGGGCGGGGCGCCGTCGTTGGTGGCGCCATCGGACGCCGCGTCCTCGTCGGCGGTCAGGCCGCTCGGGTGGAACCCGCACCCCAGCGCGGCGCACAGGCTCGCGGCCAGCAAGCGACGCATCTCACCATCGTACCCGGATCGCGGCCGCGTCGGGCTGGAATCGTCCCGCCTAGATCGCGACCAGCCGCGCCGGCCGCCCCAGCCGGACGTCGACCGCGGCGAGCGTCCCGACGACGTCGCCGGCGATCTCGAACGGCGCGGGGCGATCGAGCGCGAGCGTGACCGCGTCGCACAGGAAGTCGTGGACCCGCGTCGAGCGGTAGCGGCCGCGGAACGCCGCCGGCGCGCTGCGGACGACCTCGGCGAGCCCAGGGTCACCGGCGCGCACCTGGAAGCGATCGGCGCGCGCCCGCGCGAACGCGAACATCTGCAGGCCGAACCCGAAGTACGGGATGGTCGAGCACGCGGCCAGCGTGCAGGCCCCCGACCACAGCACCGCGTCGGTCGCGTCGGTGCCGTCGACGTGCGCCGCGGCGCCGCGGCGGTGGATCGTCACGGTCGGGCGCGCGGTCCGCACGAAGCGCGGCACCGACACCAGCGGCACCGCCAGCGCGTAGCGCAGCGCGGCCGGCAGGCGCACCCGCCGGCGGGCCAGCGTCCTTGCGACCGCGTCGGCGTCAGCCACCAGCTGCGCGTCGAGCCCGAAGCCGCAGAACGGCGCGCGCCGGCCCAGCACGTCGAGCATCGGCAGCGCGATCGGCGGCGCGACCTCGCCGCGGGCCAGCGCGGCGGCGACGTCGCCGGGCCGCGGCGCGCGGGCGCCGATCGTGCGCGCGACCGCGTTGCCGGTGCCGAGCGCGAGCACGCCGACCACCGGCTCCGGCGCACCGCGGGCCGCAGCCGCCCGGGCGATCGCGGCGAGCCCGGCGACCAGCGTGCCGTCGCCGCCGCCCAGGACGATCCGCGGCGCGCCGCCAGCGACCAGCGCGGCCAGCGCGGCGTCGGCCTCGGCCGCGGTGTCGGTGACGATCAGCGTCGGCGCCGCGGCGTGGAGCGCGGCCAGCATGCGGGGGCTGGCCCGCCCGGCGCGGCGGTTGATCAGCACGGGCGCGACCATGCGCGAGCGTAGCGCACCGTAACCGCCGCGGGCGCGCCGCCGTCGAAGCAGCATGCCCGCCACCGATGGCCCGTGGATCCGCGCCGGCGGCGCGTTGGTCGCGGCCGCGCGCATGCCCGGCGTCGCGTGGGCCTGGAGCGCGCTCGGGCATCGTCGCCGCGCGCGGCGGTTCGCGCCGGCCGAGCTCGCGGTCGACCTCGCCGGCAAGCACTGCGTGGTCACCGGCGCCACCTCGGGGCTCGGGCTGGCGACCGCGCGCGCGCTGGCCGCGCGGGGCGCGACGGTGTGGTTGCTGTGCCGCGACGCCGCGCGGGGCGAGGTGGCCCGGGCCGAGGTCGCGGCGCTCGGTGGCGACGCCCGGCTGGTGGTGGTCGACGTCGGCGAGCTGGCGCAGGTGCGGCGCGCCGCGGCGGCGATCGACGCGCCGCGCATCGACGCGCTGGTCCACAACGCCGGCGCGCTGCCCCACGCGCGCGCGGTCACCAGCGACGACCTCGAGGTCGACTTCGCGGTGCACCTGGCCGGGCCACACCTGCTGACGCGCTTGCTGCTGCCGCGGCTGCGCGCCGCCAGCGGCCGGGTGGTGTTCGTGTCGTCGGGGGGCATGTACAGCGAGCGCCTGCGCATCGACGATCTGCAGTGGCGGGCCCGCCGCTACGACGGCGTCGTCGCCTACGCCCAGGTCAAGCGCGCCCAGGTCGTGCTGACCGAGCTGTGGGCCGCGCGCGAGCCGACGGTCGCGTTCCACGCCATGCACCCGGGCTGGGCCGACACGCCGGGCGTCGCCACCGCGCTCCCCGGCTTCTACCGCGCCACGCGGCGCTTCCTGCGCACGCCGGCCGAGGGCGCCGACACGATCGTCTGGCTCGCCGCCGCCCAGCCGCCGCCCGGCCCGAGCGGTCGGTTCTGGCACGATCGCGCGCTGGCCCCCACGCACCTGCGGCCGGGCACCGCCGACGATCCCGCCGACCGCGCCGGGCTGTGGGCCGCGCTCGAGCGCGCGACCGCCGACGCCTGACGCCCGCGCCGTGTACGCTCGCCGGCCATGAGCGATGACGCGCACGAGGACGGGCAGGTCTACGTCGTGGTGATCAACCACGAGGAGCAGTACTCGATCTGGCCGAACGATCGTGAGCTCCCGCTCGGCTGGAAGGCCGACGGCACGTCGGGCACCAAGGCCGAGTGCCTGGCGTACATCCAGTCGGTGTGGACCGACATGCGCCCGCTGTCGTTGCGCCACAAGCGCGTCGAGGAGTAGGCCGCGCTCAGACCACGCCGTGCCAGCCGTCGTCGTGGGCGGCGAACCGCGCGCGCAGCGCAGCGACCGTGCTCGCGTCGAGCGGCCCCTGGCTCGCGTGGGCGGCGGCGCGCGCGATGCTGGCCGCGCGCCGGGTGCCGATCAGCGCCGCGGCCACGCCGGGCGCGAACGCGGCAAACCGCACCGCCAGCGCCTCGGCGTCGGCCGGCGTCGGCGCGTCGGCCCCGTACATCGCCAGCCAGCGCTGGCGGTAGCGCTGGAGATCGTCGCGATCGGCCGGCGGCGGCAGCCACGGCGCGCCGGCCAGCCCGCGCTTGGCGAGCACGCCCTTGCCGGCGGCCACCGCGGTCGGGATCGCGTCGGCGAGCGCGCGTTGATCGACCAGGTTGACCGAGCACTCGACGACGTCGACCTCAGGGCAGCGCACCGCCCACGCCAGCGCGTCGCCGTCGCCGGCGTAGCCGATCGCGCGCACCTTGCCCGCCGCGCGCGCTGCCACCAGCGGCTCGAGCAGATCGCCGGCCTCCAGCCGCGCGCGATCGCACGAGTGCAGCAAGAACACGTCGAGGTGGTCGGTGGCGAGCCGCGCCAGCGCCTGGTCGACGCCGCGCGCGATCACGGCCGGCGACCAGTCGGGCACGCCGGGCACGCCGTAGCCGCCCTTGGTCACCAGCACGACGCGCTCGCGGCGCCCGCGCAGCGCCTGCCCCAGGCGATCCTCCGACGCGCCGTAGCTCGGCGCCGTGTCGATCAGATCCACGCCGGCGTCGAGGGCGGTGTCGATCACCCGCGCGGCGTCGGCGTCGGAGATGCCGAGGTCGCCGAGCGGCCCGCCGCCCAGCCCGAGCGGCGCGACGTTGAGGCCGGTGGAGCCGAGCGGGCGTCGCAGGGAGCGCACGCCCCGGGTGTGCCACAGGCGGGCGCCGCGCGGCGCGGCCGGGAACGATTTCGGGGGGGGGGGGGGCGCCGGGGCGCGCGGCCCCCGGGGGTGGGGGGGGGGGGGGGGGGGGGGTGGCGGGGGCCCGCCCACCCCGCCGCCCGCCGCGCCGCTTCAGGCTTCTTCACACAGGCCGGCCTCGACAGCCGCCGGCGCGCGACTACGCTTGGTCTCATGGCGAAGCTGACCGGCCTCCGGCTCGAGCGCGCGCAGGCCTCGCCGCGCTACCGCGACGGCGGGTTCCACAACACCCACGGCGTACGGCCGGTGCTCGACGGCGATCGCTGGTCGATCATGGGCGAGTTCTTCTTCGGCGGGCGCGCGCGCCGGCCGCGCACGCCGCTGCCGATCGAGCGACCGCACGAGCCGTGGACCCGGCCGGTGTCGTCCGACGGGCTGCGCGTCACGTGGCTCGGCCACAGCACGATGCTGCTCGAGCTCGACGGCGCCCGCGTGCTGACCGACCCGGTGTTCGGCGAGCGCGCGTCGCCGGTTGGCTTCGCGGGGCCGCGCCGCTTCCACCCGGTGCCGGCGACGATCGCCGAGCTGCCGCCGCTCGACGCGGTGCTGCTGTCGCACGACCACTTCGATCACCTGTGCAAGGCCAGCGTGCGCGAGCTGGCCGCGCGGCGGGTGCCGTTCGTCACCTCGCTCGGCGTCGGCGCCCACCTCGAGGCCTACGGCGTCGAGCCGGGGCTGATCACCGAGCTCGACTGGTGGGAGTCGACCACCGTGCGCGACGTCGCGTTCACCGCCACGCCGGCACAGCACTTCTCCGGCCGCAGCCTCACCGGGCGCAACCGCACGCTGTGGTCGTCGTGGGTCATCGCGACTGCGCGGCGCCGCCTGTTCTTCTCCGGCGACACCGGCCTCACCGACGAGTTCCGCGAGATCGGTGCGCGGCTGGGGCCGTTCGACCTGACGATGCTCGAGATCGGTGCGTGGCACCCGGCGTGGGGCGGCGTCCACCTCGGGCCGACCAACGCGCTGGCGGCGTTCGCGATGCTCGGCGGCGGGACGCTGCTGCCGGTGCACTGGGGCACCTTCGATCTCGGCCTGCACCCGTGGGCCGAGCCGATCGAGACGCTGATGGCCCTCGCCGGCGGCGCGCGGGTGCTGACGCCGACCCTGGGGCGGCCGTTCGAGCCGGCCCACGAGCGGGGGCCGGCGCCGTGGTGGCGCGGCGTCGATGCGCCCGCGCCGGCCGTGGCCCCGGTCGCGACCTGACACGGCCGCGCGCGGACGGGCTAGGCTCGGCGCCATGAGCCCGGCCGCGTCCGTCCCCGACCGCCTGCACCGGCTGCTGGAGAGCACCGCGCGCTACACCGGCGCCGAGTTCTTCGCGGCGCTGGCCCGGTCGGTGGCCGAGCTGCTCGACGCGCGGATCGCGTTCGTCGGCGAGCTGACCACGCCCGAGCTCATCGCGGTGGCGGCGTCGTGGGTCGACGGGCGCCCGGGCGAGTTCTCGTCCTACCAGCTGACCGGCACGCCCTGCGCCGGCGTCCTCGGCGGCCGCACCTGCCAGTATCCGGCCGACGTCCAGCGGCAGTTCCCCGCCGACCTGATGCTGGTCGAGCTGGGCATCGAGGCGTACTTCGGCGTGCCCATCGTCGCTACCGGCGGCCAGGCGATCGGCATCATCGTCGCGCTCGATCGGGTCAGCCGCGCCGAGATCCCCGGGCTCGACACGCTGCTCGGGACCGCGGCCAGCCGCGCCGCCGCCGAGATCGAGCGGGCCCGGGCCGAGCGCGCGCTGATCGACCGCGAGGCGCGCCTGCGCCAGCTGATCGAGACCACGATGGAGGGCGTGTGGACGATCGACGAGCACAACCGCACCACGCTGGTCAACGAGCAGATGGCGCGCATGCTCGGCTACGCCCCGGCCGCGATGCTGGGGCGGTCGATGTTCGACTTCATGGACGAGCGCGCCCAGGCGGAGGCCACGGCCAACGTCGAGCGCCGCAAGCGCGGCATCGGCGAGCGCCACGAGTTCCGGCTGCGCCACGCGAACGGCGCCGACGTCTGGGTGGTGATGGCGAGCACGCCGTTGCCGCCGCTCGACGGGCGCTACGCCGGCGCGCTGGCGATGGTCACCGACGTCACCGAGCGCCACAACCTCGAGCTCAAGGTCCAGCACTCGCAGAAGCTGGAGAGCCTCGGCGTGCTGGCCGGCGGCGTGGCCCACGACTTCAACAACCTGCTGGTCGGCATCCTCGGCAACGCCGGGCTGGCGATGATGCAGCTCCGCCCCGAGTCGCCGGTGGCGCCGCTGCTCAAGGCCATCGAGACCGCGGCGCTGCGCGCGGCCGACCTGACCCGGCAGATGCTGGCCTACTCGGGCCGCGGCCGGTTCGTGATCGAGCCGATCAGCCTCAACGGCGTGATCGAGGAGATGGTCCACCTGCTGGGCACGGTGATCTCCAAGAAGGCGATCTTGCGGTTCGAGCTGTCGCCCGACCTCCCGGTGATCGACGCCGACGCCACCCAGATCCGCCAGGTGTTGATGAACCTGGTCACCAACGCCAGCGACGCGATCGGCGACCGCTCCGGCGTGATCGCGATCCGCACCGGCACGGTGGTGGTCGGCCTCGACGAGCTGCGCGACAGCTACGATCAGGTGCTGCCCGAGGGCACCTACGTCTACTGCGAGGTGACCGACGACGGCGTCGGCATGGACGCCGCCACCCGCGCGCGCATCTTCGATCCGTTCTTCACCACCAAGTTCACCGGGCGCGGGCTGGGGCTCGCCGCGACGCTCGGCATCTTGCGCGGCCACCACGGCGCCATCCACGTCGACAGCGCGCCGGGCGAGGGCGCGCGGTTCCGGGTGCTGCTGCCGGCCCGGGCGCGGTCGGCGACGGTGTCGTCGCCCGCGATCGTGATCGCGCCGCCGCCCGCGACCGGCCACGTGCTGGTGGTCGACGACGAGGCGATGATCCGCGACATCGCCAGCCGCGTGCTCGAGAGCGGCGGCTACCACGTGACCACCGCCAACGACGGCGTCGACGCGCTGCGGCTGTTCGCCGAGCGCCCCGACGCCTTCGTCTGTGTGCTGCTCGACATGACGATGCCGCAGCTGAACGGCGAGGAGACCTTCGCCGCCCTGCGCAAGCTGGCGCCCGACGTGCGCGTGGTGCTGTCGAGCGGCTACACCGAGCAAGAGGCGACGCAGCGGTTCATCGGCAAGGGCCTGGCCGGCTTCGTCGCGAAGCCGTGGTCGGCGGACGAGCTCCTGGCCGCGATCGCGCGCGCCACCGGCGATCGCTGATCACGCCGGCGGCAGCGAGCCCAGCGCGCGCGCCAGATCGCCGATCAGGTCGTCGGGCTCCTCGATCCCGATCGACAGCCGGATCAGGCTGTCGGTGATCCCGGCCCGGGCGCGGGCCTCGGGCGTCATCGACGCGTGGGTCATCGACGCCGGGTGCGCGACCAGGCTCTCGACGCCGCCCAGGCTCTCGGCCAGCGTGAACCAACGCAGCGTCTTGAGCACGTGCTCGACGCGGGCGCGGGTGCCGTCGACCAGCTCGAAGCTGAGCATCGCGCCGAACCCGCGCTGCTGGCGGCGGGCCAGCGCGTGCTGCGGGTGGCTGGCCAGGCCGGGGTAGTAGACCGCGCGGATCGCCGGGTGCGCGGCCAGGTACGCCGCCACCACCTGGGCCCCGGCCTCGTGCGCGCGCATCCGCACCTGCAGGGTCTTGAGCCCGCGCAGCACCAGGAAGCAGTCGTGGGGCGCCTGCGACGTGCCGAGCAGGTTGTTGACGCTCTGGATCCGCTGCGCCAGCGCCACCTGGCCGCGCGCCGCGACCACCGCGCCGCCGACCACGTCGCTGTGGCCGTTGAGGTACTTGGTCGTGGAGTGCACGACCAGATCGGCACCCAGCGCGAGCGGGCGCTGCAGCAGCGGCGACAGGAACGTGTTGTCGACCACGGTCAGCGCGCCGCGGGCGCGGGCCAAGGTGGCGATCGCCGCGATGTCGGTCAGGCGGAGCAACGGGTTCGACGGCGACTCGATCCACACCATCCGGGTGGTGGGCCGGAACGCGCGGGCCACCGCGTCGAGGTCGGCCAGGTCGAGGTAGGTGACCTCGAGGCCGTAGGCCGCGCGCGCGTGCTCGAGCAGGCGGAACGTGCCGCCGTAACAGTCGACGGTGCACAGCACGTGGCTGCCGCCGGGCAGCAGGTTGAGCGCGACCAGGATCGCGCTCATGCCGGTGCTGGTGCAGGTGGCGCCGCCGCCACCCTCGAGGATCGTCAGCGCGTCCTCGAGCGCGGCCCGGGTCGGGTTGCCGCTGCGGGTGTAGTCGAAGCCGGCGTTGGTGCACACGTCGCGAAACGCGAACGTGCTCGACTGGTAGATCGGCGGCATCACCGCGCCGTAGGCCGGATCGGGCTGGACCCCGGCGTGGACGCACTGCGTGCCGGGCCCCGCGTCGGGGACCAGGCCGGCGCGCTGGGTCCAGCCGGCCTGCGCCGGCGAGCCCGGCGGCAGGATGGTGAAGTGGTAGGCCGGGTTGCCCGGGACGTTGGGGTCGAAGTGGACGTCGGCAGCGGTGAGCGCGGTCGCGGTGGCGGTCATGGCGAAGCCAGCCTGACAGCAGCGACCGAATCCAATCAACCGGAAAACAGTCCGTTATAACGGAACATGCGAGGCGGTTCCTCGACGAGGAGCGCGCTCGCCCCGAGCGCCACCGTCGGAGCATGGCTGGAGAGTTGTCCGCGATGACGGACGTCGCGGAGCGGCCTGACGCGCCGTCAGCCGCGCCGCGCGCCCCATCACGGCGCGAGCTGGTAGGGGTAATGGACCACCACCGCGACGTCCTCGGCGGGCATCGGCAGCTCGAGGCTCGCGGCGGCCGCGCCGACGCAGGCCGCCAGCGTCGCGTCGCCGATCGGCGCCGCCGGGTCGTCGTGGACCTCGGGCTCGTCGGCGACGATCCCGACGCCCGCCGCGCCCTCGAGCCGGACCTGCACCGTGAGCGTGCCGGTCAGCCCCGGCGTGCGCGCGAGCGCGGCCTGGTAGCACGCGCGCACCGCCGGCTGGATGGCGCGGAACGCGGCGCGGATCGCGGCCTTGCCGGACGTCGTCGGGGCGGCGTCCGCTGCGGTGGGTGGCGCCGCGTCGGCGCGCAGCGCCTCGCCGGCGAAGTCGTAGGTGAGCGTGGGCGCGTCGGCGGTGGGCGCGGCGGTCGCGGCGCGGGCCGCGGCGCGCGCGCGGGCACTGCGGATCGCCTCGCGCAGCGCGGCGCGATCGCCACGCGAGGGCGCGGTGGGCGCGGCCGCGTCGGTGACCTCGACCGGGCTCGCAGCGGCGGGGGCGGTGGGCGCCGCGGTCGACGTGGACGACGACGTGTCGCGCCGCGCGGCCGCGAGCGCGCCGCCGCCGGCGGCGACCGCGACGACCGCGGCGATGGTGAGGACGGGGTGAGCGGCCATGAACGACTCCTTCGCGGCCCCCGCGGGGGCCTGGGTGGTGGCGGCGCGCAGCGTCGCCGGGGTGAACATGGTCGGCGGCACCAGCGCCAGCGCGGCGCGGGCGAAGCGCGGCTCGTCGGCGCCGTGGCGCGCCAGCAGCTCGCGCAGCGCGGCGCGGCCCCGGCTCAGGCGCTGCCGGATCGCGTCCTCGCCGACCGCGAGCGCGGCGGCGATCTGCGCGACCGAGCAGCCGGCGACGTGGTGCAGCAGCAGCGGCTCGCGCAGCGTCGCGGGCAGCTCGCGCACCACCTCGGACAGCAGGCGCTCGTCCTCGGCGGTCAGCGCGCGTACCAGCGGCGTGGCGGTCGGCGGCGGCGGCGGCACCTCGGCGCGCAGCGCCGCGCGCCGGCGATCCAGGCGACGCTGATCGCGCGCCAGGAACCGGACCACGCCGCACAGCCACGCGCCGAGGCGCGCCGGGTCGCGCACCTCGCGGATCCGTTGCCACGCCTTCACGAACGCCTCCTGGGTCAGGTCGAGCGCCTGATCGCGATCGCAGGTGATCGCGAACGCGACCGCGACCATCGCCGCCTGGTGGCGGCGCACGAGCGCGGCGAACGCGTCGACGTCGCCCCCGCCCACGCGGCGGAACAGCTCGACATCGTCGGTGCCATCGAGTTCCATGTCGTCCCCAAGCCGTCACGACCCACGCGGAGGTGACATCGGCGTCGTCGAATTCGCGTAACCCCTTGGACCCGCTGTGTTACGCCGGCCCGCTGGCGTCGGCGTCGACCTCGCCGCCCAGCTCCAGGCGGGCCACGCCGGGCGTCGCCACCAGCGGCGCGATCACCTGATCGATCACCGCGCGCAGGCGCGCCAGGTCGCCGCCGTAGAGCGCCGGGGCGCGCCCGCGGGCCGCGCGCAGCAGCCGCGGCGCCAGCGCGACGCGCACCGCGGTCGGGCTCAGCCAGCGCGTCGTGGCGTCGGCGTCGATGGTGCGGATCGCCGCGTCGACCAGCGCGGGCTCGACCGCGCCGCGCAGGTGCAGATCGGCGAGCGGTCGGTCGGCGGTGAGCCAGTCGATCAGGCCGTCGCACGGGAACGCGGTCGCGCCCAGCGCGCCGGCCAGCCGCGCCTCGCGGTCCCGCGCGATCGCCTGGCCGCGGCGACTGAACGTCATGACCGCGATCGCCACCGCGACGCAGGTCGCGGCGCCCAGCCAGCCCGGCCCGCGCATCACCCACGCCGGCCCCAGCACCGCGCCGGCGAGCAGCAGCGCGAGCCACACCAGGCCGAGCGCGCCGCCGCGATCGTCGCCGTCGAGGTAGGCGAGCTTGACCAGGCGGCGTGCAGGCGCCGGGCGCGCGCGCGGCAGCGGCGGTGGCTGAGCACGCTCGATCAGCGCGGCGAGGGCGGCGGGGCCTCGGGCATCGTCCATCGCCGCGATCTTACCGCCTGGCGCCGCCGCCGTTCACGCCGCGCGGCGGTACCCTGGGGCGTGCGCTTCCTCCACCCCGACCACGACGAGCAGCTCGAGCTGTCGACCGACGACGTCTTCCTCAACCCCGGCTACTTCGACGGCAGCTCGCGGCTCGACGCCGATCTGGCGCCGCCCGACTTCGCGGGTGGCTCGCACCCGATCGTCTCGGCCAACATGAACGCGGTCACCGGCAAGCGCATGGCCGAGACGATGGCGCGCTTCGGCGGCCTCGGCGTGCTGCCGCAGGACATGGCGCTCGACACCGTCGCGCGCATCGTCAACCACATCCACAGCGCCGACAGCCGGTTCGACACGCCGCTGGCGGTGTCGCCGCGCGCGACCCTGCGCGACGTCCAGGGCATCATCCGCAAGCGGTCCCACGACCTGGTGGTCGTGGTCGACGACGAGCGTCGGCCGATCGGCATCGTCACCCAGGCCGACCTGCGCGACCGCGATCAGTACGTGCCCGCGGCGCGGCTGATGTCGCAGCGGCTGGTCACGTTGCCGGCGTCGACCTCCAACCGCGACGCGTTCCTGGCGATGGAGCAAGCGCGGGTCAAGGCCGCGCCGGTGCTCGACGCCGACGGCCGGCTGCGCGGCGTGCTCACCCGCAACGACGCCGTCCGCCTCGAGCTGCTCAAGCCGAGCCTGGACGCCCAGGGCCGGCTGATGGTCGCGGCGGCGATCGGCATCTCGGCGGAGGCGGCGGCGACGGCGGCGCGGCTGGTCGAGCTGGGCGTCGCGGCGATCGTCATCGACACCGCCCACGGCCACCAGCGACGCATGCTCGAGGCGCTGCGCGCGGTGCGCGCCGAGATCGGCGAGCGGGTGCCGCTGGTCGCCGGCAACGTCTGCACCGCCGAGGGCACCCGCGCGCTGATCGACGCCGGCGCCGACGTGGTCAAGGTCAACGTCGGCCCGGGCGCGATGTGCACGACGCGCATGCAGACCGGCGCCGGCCGTCCGACCTTCACCAGCGTCGTGGCGTGCGCGCGCGAGGCCCGGGCGCTGGGCAAGCAGGTGTGGGCCGACGGCGGCGTCCGCCACCCGCGCGACGTGGCGCTGTACCTGGCCGCGGGCGCGGCGCGGGTGATGGTCGGCACCGCGCTCGCCGGCACCTTCGAGAGCCCCGGCGACGTCAAGGAGGACCGCGAGGGCCACCTGTACAAGGAGAACTACGGCATGGCCAGCGGCCGCGCGGTCAGCGACCGCACCGCCGACCTCGACGCGTTCGAGGCCGCCAAGAAGGGCTTCTTCCGCGAGGGCATCTCGAGTTCGCGCATCTACATCCGCGAGGGCGCCGAGAGCGTCGGCGCCGTGCTGATGAACATGATCACCGGCGTGCAGTCGGCGCTGACCTACGTCGGCGCGCGCACGCTCGCCGAGTTCAGCGAGCGCGCCGTGGTCGGCGTGCAGACCTGGGCCGGCTACGGCGAGGGCACGCCGCACGGGGCGATCCGGCGCTGACTCACGGCGCCGCGGTCGCCCACGGCGTCGGGTGGCCCGCGGCGTCGAACGCCGGGTAGACCGCGAACACGCCGGTGCCGTGACCCGGCCGCCAGCCCTCGGCCAGCGCGCGGCGCGCCGCGGCGGCGATCATCGCCGGCGTGACCGCGACGTCGGGGCCGGCGGGATCGTCGACGCCGAGGCGCACGACGCTGCCCCGCCGATCGTCGGCGCAGATGACGGTGTACAGCCGGTCGCAGTCGGGGCAGCCGCGCACGCCGCCGCGGAACACCGCGAACCGCAGCGGCCGCCCGTCGACGACGATGCTCCGGCTGCCGGCGCGACGGATCGCCATGACCCGACCGTAGCAGGCGTGCGCGGCGCCTAGAAGCGCCAACCGCCGGCGGCGCCGACTTCCCAGCGCTCGCCCGCGACGCCGTTGACGTCGCCGGTGCGCAGCCGCTCGCCGACGACCTGGACCTGCGCCATCGCGCCGTTGGGCCAGGTGGCCTCGAGCCCCGCCGACAGCCCGCCGCCGACCGACGTGCTCGCGCGCTGCGACGCGTCCGAGTACGAGTAGTCGACGTCGAACTCGTGGTAGTAGGCCGCGTGGGCGCCGAGGAACGGCGCGACCGTCGCCGTCGTCGGATACCAGCGCAGTCCGGACTGCACGTACAGCCGTGGGCCGAAGACGCGGTCGTCGCTGGAGAAGAAGCCGACGGCGCCGGTGACCGCGACGTGCCGATCGAGCGCGTGGCTCGCGCGGACGTCGACGAACGGCAGCGCCGTCGGCCACCGCAGCGACACGCCCAGCGCGACGCCGCTCGGGCGCGCGGCTCGGGGCGGCTCCGCGGCGGCGTCGGCCGTCAGCGTCGCGATCGCCAGCAGCCAGCCCGCGCGCACGGATCTCGTGTACCGCCGGGCGCGGCGGCTGGCAACCGACGTGATCTGCGCTACCCGCGCGCGGGCCGGGCCGCGACCAGGGCTATCATCGGCGGATGCCCGTCGTCGCGCTCGCCGTGATCCTCGCCGCTGGCGGCGCCACCGTCGCGGGCGAGGTCGAGGCCCAGGACAGCCAGTGGGTCGGCGGCGTGATCATGACGCGCTCGACCCTGCGGGTCGACGCGGTGCTGGCCGGCGCCGCGCCGGCGCGGCTCGAGCTGGTGCACGTCGGCGGCAGCCGCGACGGCCTGGGCCAGCGGCTGTCGACCGAGGTCGAGCTCGCGCTGGGCGAGCGGGTCATGCTCGACGTCGAGCCTGGCGTCGACGGCTGGCGCGTCAGCGGCGGCGAGCGCGGCAAGCACGCGCCGTGGCAGCCGTGGCTGTACGTGCGCACCACGACCGCGGTGTCGACCACCTGCCAGGGCTACGATCCCAAGCCGCTGTACTGGCGCGCCATCGAGGTGCCGCTGACCTTCGCCGCCACGCTCTCGGCCGACGTCTCCACCGCGGCGGCGCGGACCGCGCTCGACGCCTCGGTCGCCACCTGGAACGCGGTCGACTGCGCGTACCTCAAGCTCACCGACGCCGGCACCACGACCACGCCGATGGTGGGCTACCAGCGCTCGGGCCCGAACACCAACGTCGTCACCTGGCTCGAGAGCGGCTGGCCGCAGAGCGCGGCGGCGATCGCCGCGACGCTGACCACCTTCGAGTGCGGCAGCGGCAAGCTGGTCGACGCCGACGTGCTGTTCAACGGCCAGGGCTTCACGTTCAGCGTCGCGCCGCTCGGCCAGCCCGCGACCGCCGACATCGAGAACACGTTCACCCACGAGCTCGGCCACCTGGTCGGCTTCGATCACAACCCGGACCCGACGTCGACGATGTACGCCGAGGCGGCCGCCGGCGAGATCGCGAAGCGCGACCTCACGGCCGATGACGCGGCCGGCATGTGCGCGGTGTACGCGCTCGGCCAGGAGCCCGACCTCGACGAGGGCGGCTGCGGCTGCGGCACCAGCCCGACGCCGGGCGCGGGCGCGGCAGCGCTGGGTGTCGCGGCGGTGCTGGTCCGGCGGCGCCGCCGCCGCTGATCAGTCGAGCCCGGTCGGATCCGGGCCGCCGATCTCGTCGCGGATCAGCGCGCCGGTCGCGTCGACCTCGCCGCGCCAGTCGCGCGCCGGCGTGCCCTTCTTGACGTAGATGTGCCCGTTGATCGCGATCGTGCCGGTGGCCGTGTGCTGCAGCACGTCGGCGAACGGCGTGTCGGCGCCGCCCTTGCCGCGGCCGATCCAGTCCCACTGTGTCGCGCCGGCGTCGTCGAGCTTGACCAGCCGCGTGACCGCGCCCCACGCCGGGTTGACGTACTCGAGCACGAACAGCACGACGCCGCCGTCGACCAGCGCCGCGCTGCCGCCCTCGGACTCGGCGAAGCCCTTCATCGCGAAGTCGCGGCGCCACACCTCGGCGCCGGTCGCGTCGATCCGCGCCGCGACGGCCAGCGAGATCCCGGCGCGCCCCCGGCGCGGCGTCACGTGGGTGCCGATCACCACGACGCCGCCGTCGGCGGTGGCCACCAGCGGCGCGAACACGCCGTCGCGGTTGCCCAGGTGCTTGCGGTGGTGTGAGTACAGCTTGATGCCGGTGGCCTGCGCGTAGCGCTCGCCGAGCGCCTGGCGTTCGGCGTCGACCGCGCCGTCGAGGCGCGCCGGGGCGTCGATCGGCGGCGGCGGCGGTGGCGGCGCGGCGTCGACCAGCGGCGCGAGCGGCGGCGGCGGGAGCGGCGGCGGCGGCGTCCCGCAGGCGGCCGCGACGATCGTCCATCCCGCGAGGGCCAAGCGCGACTTCATGGCCCCGATTGTACCCGGGGGCGCTGCGGGCCCGGGTGCCGCGGCGGTACACCATCCCCATGGAGAGCCTGTTCGACGAGCTCGAGCGCAAGCTGGCCCTCGATCCCAGCATGCTGAAGCGGGGCGGTCCGCGGGTCGACCTGAGCCTGCTGCTCTTCAACGCCCGCGCCGAGGTCCGCGCGCTGTGGCTGGCGGCCGCCGCGGAGGTCGAGGCCAGCGCCACGCCGCCGCCGGCGCTGGCGACCGCGGTCGCCGCGCTGCGCCCGATCTTCGGGCCGCGGCCGGCGGCGCCGGACCGCGCAGATTCTCGTCGGCGACCGCGGGCGCGATAGCAGAATACTGTGGCTAGCCGGGCGCCCAGCGTCGCTGACGCTGGCACGCGCGCTGCAAATCGATCGCGCATGAGAACCCTCGCGCTGATGCTCGCGGCGCTCGCCGCTTGCGCCGAGCCCGGCGACGACGCGCCGGCCGACGTCGTGGGCACGATCCAGATCGAGGAGGCCGACCTCGATCCGACGCTCGCGGTGGCGTCGATCTACGCGACCTTCACCGAGCCCGACCAGCCCGATCGCTACGACGACGGCACCTGCCGCGTCTATCCGCGGCCGTGCCTCGGGCAGGTCGGCGCGTGCGGGTCGCCGCCGCAACACTCGGCGGGCACGCTGACGATCTCCGGCCTGGCCCGGCCGATCACGCTGGTCCCTGACGGCGAGACCCACAGCTACCCGTCGCCGGGCGGGCTGCCCGCCGACCTGTTCGCCGACGCGGCCACCATCGCGGTGAGCGCCAGCGGCGGCGCCGTGCCCGGCTTCAGCGCGACGCTGACCGGCGTGACGCCGCTGGTCTCGCCGTACGCGGGGGCGTCGGCCGGGGTCGTGCCCGGGCAGCCGCACGCGCTCACCTGGGACGCGGCCTCCGACGGGGCGCGCATCCGGTTCCAGCTCAACTGGGCGAACATCTGCCACGCCGGCGCCGAGTGGTACGTGCTGGTCTGCGAGGTGCCCGACACCGGCAGCTTCACGATCCCGGCCGCGGCGACGATGGCCCTGCCAGCCGCGGGCTTCGGCCCGTGTGGCGGCGGGCTCGCCCGGGTGCGCCACGCCGCGCTCCCGGGCCGCGCCATCGACGTGACCGTCGCCAGCGCCGACTACTTCGGCTTCTTCTGACGTCGAGGCGAGCGGCGCGCGTCGCTTGCGGATGAAGAACCTGCGGCGCAGGCTCGTCTCACTCGCAGCCGCGCCCCGAGGTCCCCATGCGTCGTCTCCTCTTGCTCGCCGTCATCACGTTCGCCGCCTGCGCGGAGAAGAAGGCGCCGGCGCCCGCCGCGGCGCCCGCCGCGACCAGCAAGGCGACGCCGACGCCCCGCCCGACGCCCGTGCGTCCCCCGGCGCCGCGCCGCGACCGGCCGTTCGCCGACGCCGATCGGCCATCACCGCGGGCGTGGCAGGAGCTGACCGACGAGGAGCGCGCCGCGCGGCAGGTCGAGCGTCAGGCGCGCCGGGCCGAGCGCCAGGCCGAGCTGCTCGAGACCTTCGACGCCGATCAGGACGGCCAGCTGTCCGACGCCGAGCGCGCGGCGATGCGCGAGTCGCGCGCGGTCGAGGTGGTCGATCGCCTCGACGCCGATCGCGACGGCCGGCTGTCGGTGGCCGAGTTCGTCGACGGCCGACCCGGCGGTCGCCGGCCGCCGCCGATCGATCGCCTCGACGCCGACGGCGACGGCTTCATCACCACCGACGAGCTGATCGCGGCCCGGCCGCCGCGCGGCGACCGCGGCCCGCGCGGTGCGGACGACGACGCCGGGGCGCCGCGCTGATCGCGGCCCGGCCGCGGGTCACGGCGCGCCGGTCGCTGCGCAGTCGCACAGCACGCCCGGCGCGCCCGTCGTCAGCGCCGCGCGCTCGGGCGCGGTGAGCGGTCGCTTGCGCCCGTCGGCGCCGATCGCCACGTAGACCGTCTCGCACGTCGCCACCGCGTCGTCGGTCGGCCAGCGCCGGAACTCGCAGCGGATCGTGAACGACGTCGTGCCGATCGCCGCGGTGGTCACGCGCACCTCGAGCACGTCGTCGAAGCGCGCCGGCGCCTGCCACTCCTTGACCTGCCGCACCAGCTGCATGTCGACGGCGCCGGGGCCGGTGGTCGCGCCCCACACCGCGCGCTGGTACTCGATCATCGCCGCGTCGGCGTAGTCGCCGTAGCGGGCGTTGAACACGACCTGCTGCGCGTCGCACTCGCCGTAGCGGACGCGCAGGCGATAGCGGAACGGCGGGGCCACGCCGCGACTGTCGAGCCGCGTCGGCGCGGCGTCAACCCGCGGTGTGCCGAGTGCCGCGATACACTCGCGCGCATGCTCTGGAAGTGGGTCGTCATCATCGCCCTTTCGATGACGCCCAACCTGATCCTCGGGCAGTCCATCGCTGCGCTGCTCGGCATCCGCTGGGGCCTCGACCCCTGGGCGCTGATCCCGGTCATGACCGTCTTCGGCTACATCGAGGGCGTCGGCGTCGCCTACCTCAGCGACCGCTTTACCCGCATCGCCTTCGTCGCCCGCTGGGTCGCGCGCACCCGCACCCCGCGCGCCGTCCGCTTCGCCGATCGCTGGGGCCCGTGGGGCGGCATGACCCTCGGCGTCGCCCTCGTCGGCCAGGAGCCCATCCTCCTCGCCCTCCGCTGGCTCGGCGTCGACATGCGCCGCCTCTGGGTCCCCCTCGCCGCCGCCAACCTCCTCTCCGCTATCGGCTACTACGCCCTCCTCAGAGCCGGCTGGCTCTCCATGTGACGCCAGGGACAGGATCCTACCCTCCAACATCCTGCGATTACTTGGGAAATTCGGTGCACTGTGTCGCAAAAAGGGACACCTTCCTCCCTCGTAACAAGCTAGACTTGCTCAGGTTTCGGCTGCTAAAAATCACCAACGATCCCGGATGGTTGGCAGGGTAGAAAGTGTCCCTTCTGGCGACGCACGAAGGCGAAAAAGAAGAGTGGTGGCGATGGGATGGATGGGTAGATCCTGTCCCCAAATAAGAACTTGACCTCGGGTTCATGTTCGTGGTCTGGTCAGCGGGTGGAAGCGCAGGAGAGCAAGCGCGTGCCGTCGCAGGGGCGGGCGGTGCGGACGCGGGCGGCGCTGGTGGCGGCGGCGGAGCGGGAGTTCGCGGCGCGGGGGTATGCGGGGGCGACGGCGAAGAGCATCGCGCAGGAGGCGGGGGCGGCGACGGGCAGCTTCTACCAGTACTTCACGAGCAAGGACGACGTGCTGCGGGAGCTGGCGGCGGCGCGGCAAGAGGCGCTGATCGAGCGCGCGCTCGGGCTGGTCGAGGTGGCGGTGCCGGTCGACGCGGCGACGCTGGCGCGCGACGTGCGCGCGCGGCTGCGCGCGGTGATCGACGCGGTGGTCGCGTACCACGCCGGCGATCGCGGCCTGCACGCCGTCATCACCGAGCGCCGCCACGCCGACGCCGCGCTCGACGCGGTGATCGCCGCCGGCGAGCAGCGCCTGCTCGAGCGGATCGCCGCGGTGCTGACCCGCTGGGGCCACACCGGCGACACCGCCGCCACCGCGTTCGTCTTGCTCGCCACGCTCGAGGGCACCGTGCACGCGCACGTCCTCGGGCGCCCCCTGTTCGACGACCAGCGGCTCACCGACGCGCTGGTCGAGGCGATGCTGCGCATCGCGCTGCCCTCCAAGGAGACGTCATGGCCCTCGTCAAGCTGAACGCCGAATGGTCCGCGCTGATGGATCGCTACCAGGCCGATCACCAGCACCCCGTCAACCAGGCTTGCCACTCGGTGGGCATCCCGATGATCGCCGCGTCGCTGCCGATCGGCGCGACGCTGATCGGCCTGCCGCTCGCGATCCCGATGTTCACCGTCGGCTGGACCTTCCAGTTCGTCGGCCACGCGTTCGAGGGCAAGAAGCCGTCGTTCGTCGACGATCGCCGCCAGCTGCTGACCGGCCTCCTGTGGTGGACCCAGAAGGTCGGGCTGCCGCTGGTCGAGCGCGCCGCGCCGCCCACCGCGGCGTGACCGCGCCGCTCATCGCCGGCTACGTCGACGCCGCGACCGCGATCGACTCGCCGCTGGTGCCGACCGCGACCCGCTGCCCCAGCCGCCCGACCCCACGCGCGTAGCGAGGCGGCAACAGCCGCGTCGCCTCGTCGGCGATCGACGCGTCGCTGCGCAGCGCGAAGCCGCGCGCGCTCAGGTACGGCGCCAGCTCGCCCGGGTTCCAGCCGAACCGCCACGGCTCGCCGATCGCGCCGACCACCGCGCGGGTCGCGCGCACCGCGAGGCCGGGGCGCTCGATCGCGTCGCGGGTGACGTAGGTGATCGCCAGCGCCGAGCCGGCCGCGCTCCAACCGCGGATCGCGCGCACCGACGCGTCGATCGCCCGCGGCGTCAGGTACATCGTCACGCCCTCCCAGATGGTCAGCGTCGGGCGGGTCGCGTCGTGGCCGGCGGCCGCGAGCGCCTCGGCCAGCTCGGCCAGGGGACGCTCCTCGAAGTCCCAGGTCACGTAGCGCACCGCCGGCGCGCTCAGCGCCGCGCGCGCCAGCACCCGGCGCTTGTGCCCCTGGGTCGCGGGGTGATCGACCTCGAACACCCGGCTGTCGCGCAACAGCTCGGCGAACCGCAGCGCGCGCGCGTCGTAGCCGGCGCCGAGCAGCACCACCTGGCGGCCGCCGTCGGCGACGAACGCGGCCAGCGCGTCGTCGAGCACGCGGGTCCGCACCTGCATGTACAGCACCCAGCTGCGCAGCGGCGCGACGTGGCGCACCGCCAGCGCCGGGGGCGCCGGATCGAACCGCCCGCGGGCCGCGAACCGCGCGCCGTACGGGTCGTCGATCAACCGCGCGTCGGCCGGCAGCAACGCGCCGTAGCTGCGCGCGGCCGCCACGAAGGCCGCGGTGCGGCTGGGGATGGCGTCGATCATGGACGCAGTCTGTCACGCGCGGCGCGCCCCTGTGGCCTCGGCTTGACATAGATATAATTCGTGCGTTATATAACGCACGCGTCATATGAACGGCCTCGACACCACGCTGGCGGCCCTCGCCGATCCCACGCGCCGCGCCATCCTGGCCCGGCTCGCTCGGGGCGAGGCCACGGTGACGCAGCTGTGCGCGCCGTTTCCGATCTCGCAGCCGGCGATCTCGCGGCACCTGCGCGTCCTCGAGGAGGCCGGCCTGATCGTGCGCCGCGTCGACGGCCAGCGCCGCCCATGTCGGCTGGCACCCGACGCGCTGGGCGAGCTCGACGCGTACCTCGCGATGCTGCGCAAGGGCATGGAGCGCAGCTACGAGCGCCTCGATCAACTGCTGGCGGCGAACCCCTCTCGAAAGGAACGACCATGAGCAAGCTCACCCTCCGCACCGAAGGCGACACTGTGGTCGTCGTGACCCGCCGCTTCGCCGCGCCGCCGGCCGAGGTGTTCCGCGCCCACACCGAGCCGGCGCTGCTGCAGCAGTGGTGCCTCGGCCCCGACGGCTGGACCATGCCGGTGTGCGTCTGCGAGCCGCGGCCGGGCGGCAAGATGCGCTACGAGTGGGCCAACGCCGACGGCGCGGGGTTCTCCCTGACCGGCGAGTTCGTCGAGGTCGACGCGCCGCACCGCACCGTCCACATCGAGCGGATGCACCTGCCCGATCCGACGCCCGACAACCGCATCGAGACGACCTTCGCCGCCGACGGCGACGGCACCCTGTTGACGATGCGCATGCAGCTCCCCGACGCCGCGACCCGCGCGATGATGCTGTCGACCGGCATGGAGCACGGCATGGAGGACGGCTACCAGCGCCTCGACCGGCGCTGGGCGCGGTGATCAGCGCCGGCCGCGCAGCGCCTTGAGCCGCGCGCGGGTCGCGGCCGCCAGCGGCGAGCGCGGGAACCGCTTGAGCAGCCGCTGGTAGCGCGCGCGGGAGTCGGCGATCGCGCCGCCGCGCTCGGCGCACAGCGCGCCGTTGTACAGGAGCTCGTCGGCGCGGTCGGGCCGCGGCACGTCGTGGAAGATCTGCTGGTAGATCGCCGCGCAACGCGCGAAGCCGGCGGCGTCGTTGCTCGCCTCGGCGACCTCGGCTTGCTTGCGCAGCCCCTGCACGTGCAGCGCGTCGAGCGTGCGCGCCAGGTCAGGGCGGCCGGCGAGCAACGTGCGGTCGGCGCGCATCCGCACCACCCACGCCAGCATCTCGTCGTACCTGGCCTGCAGGTTGAGCGCGTCGAGCAGCACGTTGGCCGCGTACTCGGCGACGTCGGCGTCGGCGTGGCCGGTGACGATCGCCGCCATCGCCGGGATCACGTCGGCGTGGCGCGCGTGGCGGTGGAACACCATCGTGCGCACGAACATCAAGTCGGCGACCTCGTCAGCGCGCGCCAGCGGCAGGTACGCGTCGATCGCGTCGACCATCGCGGCCTCGCGGGGCGTCAGCGTCGGCGACGGCGGCGCCGCGTCGATCGCGGCGCGCGCCCGCGGCGCGACGTTGAGCGCGTTGCGCCAGGCCAGCACCGCGGCGTAGCGCGCCTCGGCCTGGTCGGGCCCGGTCGTCGCCTCGGCGGCCCGCCCGAACGCCATCGCCGCGGCCTCCCACGCCGCCGGGGCGTCGGCCGGATCCTGGGTCGCCTCCGCGGTACGCCACGCCGCCTCGGCGGCCACCATCGCCGGATCGACCGAGTGGTTCGGCGGGCGCGTCGGCGGCGTGGCGCGAGGTCGGCGCCGCTCAGCGCGCCCAGCAGCATCAGCACCGCGATCCACGCGTGCAGCGATCCCATGCGCGCTCAGACACCCGCGCGGCCGGACGGTTGCAACTGGTTGCGTGCGACGCCGCCCGGGGCGGATGGCGTGCGCCTCAGCCCGGGTCGGGGCCGACGACGTGCTCGACCAGCGCCGCCAGCGCGTCGGCGTCGGCGCCGGGGGCCAGCGCGCGCGCGAACGCCGCGTGGGTCGCCGGCGCGGTCGCCCGTAGCGTCGCGAACGCCTCCTTGGGGCCGCGGTACCACGCGCCGCGCAGCGCGAAGTGATCCTCGAGCAGCTGGTACAGGAGCCAGTGGTAGCGGTACTGCGCCTCGACGTCGCGGCGGCCGATCCGCGCCAGCATCTTGTAGGCCCACACCCGCCGCATCCGCGCCTCCGGCTCGGGCAGCGGCGTCGGCCCGGCGCGATCCAGCTCGTCGAGCCGCGCGAGCAACCCCGCCGCCAGACCGCGGTCGTCGAGCAGGAGGCGGCCACCCCGCAGCTTCAGGAAGTCGGGATCGGCGCTGGCGGTCAGCGCCGTCGGGTAGACGAACGCGTCGAGCACGACGCCACGCCACCGCCGCGCGTCGCGGTACGTGGCCTCGACGTCGGCGAACCCCGCCAGGTCGAGGTCGCTCTCGGCGGTGGCGTCGCCGCGGGCGCGCGAGCCGTACAGGATCAGCGTATGGACGCCGTGGACGCGCTGCATCTCCGCGGCGGCGGCGGTGGCCAGGTCCATGTCCGCACTGTAGCTCGGCGGCGCGACGCGCTAGCATCAGCCGATGGGGAAGCGATCTGCGGTCGCGCTGTGCTTGGTCTGCGTCGCGTGCAGCGACGGCGGTGGCGCGATCATCGACGCGCGGATCGTCGATGGCAGCGCCGATGGCGTGGTCGCGGCCGACGCGGCGCTGATCGACGCCGCCGACCCCGACGCGGCCCTCGACGCACCGCTCGACGCCGCGGCCCTCGACGCGGCGCTGATCGACGCCGCCGACCTCGACGCGGCGCCCCTCGACGCGGCGCCACCGCTCGACGCGGCGCCACCGCTCGACGCCGCGCCACCGCTCGACGCCGGCCTGTGCGGCAACGGCACCGTCGACCCCGGCGAGACCTGCGACGGCGACTGCCCGACCACCTGCGCCGACGCGCTGATCTGCACCACCGACGCGCTGGTCGGCACGCCGGCCACCTGCGACGTCGCCTGCGTCCACGCCGGCACCGGCTGCGCCGCCGGCGACGGCTGCTGCTCGCCGGGCTGCGACAACGCCACCGACAGCGACTGTCCGTTCGTCATCGCGCCCTTCTACGACCCCGCCTACGACATCCGCGATCTCGGCAGCGCGCCCGGCGTCCCCACCAACTACGGCGGCCTGACGATCGTCCCGGGCGATCCGTCGACGCTGCTCATCGGTGGCGCCGCCAACGGCAGCGCCGGCGCGATCTACCGGCTCGGCGTGCAGCGCGACGTCGACGGCCACATCGTCGGGCTGACCGGCCCGGCCACGCTGGCCCGCGCCGGCGCCTACAACGACGGCGGCGTGCTGTTCACCGACACCGGCGTGCTGATGCTCGCGCGCTACCCGACCAACGAGCTCGGCATGCAGCGCGCCGGCAGCACCGTCGACGACAAGATCGTCGCGCTGACCCCGATCGGCATCCCGAGCTCGGTCGGCGGCCTGGCGGTCGTGCCCGCCGGCCACCCCGGCGCCGGGCGCTGGAAGTCGCTGTCGTATCCGTCGGGGCAGTGGTGCGAGTTCACGCTGACGCCCGACGCCACCGGCACCTACGACGTCTCGGCGCCGGTGCAGCGGCTGTCGCTGGTCGGCGGCCCCGAGGGCATCGCCTACGTGCCGCTCGGTTCGCCGCTGTTCGCCAACCCCAGCGTCATCATCTCCGAGTACCAGGGCGGCCGGGTCGTGACCTACGAGGTCGACGCGCTCGGCGATCCCATCGTCGCCACCCGCCGCGACCTGATCACCAGCCTGGCCGGCGCCGAGGGCGCCACCATCGATCCGGTGTCGGGCGACTTCTTGTTCTCGACCTTCGGCGGCGGCAACCGCGTGCTGGTCGTCCGCGGCTTCCAGGCGAACAAGCGCCGCTGATCGCGCGCCGCCGCGGCGCCGCCCCGGCTCACCCCGGCCAGTTCGCGCAGTCCTCGACGATCGACGCGTCGAACTTCACCGACCACTGGAAGATGAAGCCGTTGTCGACGCCCCAGCGATCCTCGACGCGCAGCGTCCAGTTGCCGTTGAGCGGGCAGCCGACGAACGCGCTCAGCGACTGCGACGACTGGTAGTCGCCCGCCGGCAGCTGCGAAGAGTTGTTGGCGTCGGCGTACGGGATCCAGGGCAGGTTCGCCGCGGTCGGCGTCCAGCAGTAGTCCCAGCCCACGCCCGGCACCGGCGCGCCCTCGTCGAAGTCGTTGGGCTGGCCGACGAACACCTCGCCGCCGGTGTGGCCGACGAAGTCCGACAGCATCACGCGGGTGCCGTTGGGACACTGCGCGTAGATGACCAGGTCGCGCATCCACGAGTGCTCCATGTTCACGCACACGCCGAGCAGCTTGGAGACGTCGTTGAGGGTCTGGCCCTGGCTGAAGCCGGTGAAGTTGATCGAGTTCTCGAAGCCGGCGCACGGCTGGGTCTCGTCCTCGGGGCAGGCGCCGTCGGGCAGGTCGAGCGAGCCGGTCGCGGTCTCGAGCTGGCCGCAGTTCGGGTTCGAGCACGCGGGGTCCGCCGAGCAGTCCGCGTCGTCGCAGTCGCCGATGCTGTCGCAGTCGTCGTCGATGCCGTTGTTGCAGACCTCGGCGACCGGGTTCGCGCAGTTCGGGTTGTTGCCGCCGTCGGGGCCCGTGCCGTCGTCGTCGTCGTCGCCGCCGCCTGCCGCGGGCCCACAGGCCATGACCGCGACCGCGAACAGGGTTGCAGAGAGCTGGATGAGCGGAGCGCGGCTTGCCTTCACGTGGGCCTCGGTAGGGTGAATGGGGCCGCGATGTCATCACAAAGGTCCGAATCTGCCTACCCCAAATGTAGGCCTCCCACGGCGCACCGCGTCGAACCCGGTCGACGTCACGCCGCGCGTGGCGGCGTGGCCGGCGGCGCCGCCCGGATCCCCGCGATCATCAGCGCGCCGACGCCCATCACCACCCAGGCGTCGGCGACGTTCCACACCGGCCAGCGGTGCACGTGGATGAAGTCGACGACGTAGCCGCGCGCCAGGCGGTCGGCCAGGTTGCCGAGCGCGCCGGCCAGCACGAGCACGTAGCCGGCGACCTCGAGCGTGACCTGCCCGCGGCGCCGCCACAGCGCCCGACCCAGCAGGCCGAGCGCGACCAGCCCGCCGAGGACGATCACCGCGGTGCGCCCGGGCGCCGGCAGCACCCGCTCGAGGTTGAACGCGATGCCGTGGTTCTGGTGGTAGGCGAGGTCGACGCCGCGCACCACCGGGGTCGGGGCCTCGCCGCGCAGCTCGCGCTCGGCGCCCAGCTTGGTGGCGTGGTCGCAGCCGACCAGCAGCGTCAGGGCCAGGACCACGAGCCAGGACCAGCAGCGGGACCGCATGCCTCGGGAACCGGTCGCGCCGCCGGCGCGATTCCCGGCCATCGCGCGCCAGCCATTACCGGCCGTCGTGACGAACGCGTGACCAACGGCGGGAGCCCCTGTGCGATGCTTCGCCTCCATGCGTCCCTTGCGGTCGTTGCTAGCCACGTGCCTGGTCACCTCGCTCGCCCTCGCCGCCTGCGGCGACGACGAGAAGCCGCCGTTCGACGTGCGGTCGTCGGTCGAGCAGCTCCACGTCACCCACGCGCCGCCGGCCACCGAGCTGGCGGTGTTCGATCACACCGGCGCCCAGGTCGCCGTCGGCACCACCGACGCGCTCGGCAGCCTGATCTTCCGCAAGCTGCCGCCCGGCGAGGGCTACGTCATCAAGACCACCACCGCGACGCCCGCGCTGGCGACCCGCGCGCTCGACGTGCTGTCGCTCGAGGGCAGCGCCAAGCCGCAGTCGTTCTACAGCGGCCAGAAGCTGACCAAGGGCTACCAGTACATCACCACCCGCGACGGCACGACGCTGTCGGCGTACATCACGTTCCCGGCCGGCCCGCCGCCGTACCCGACGGTGGTCAGCTACTCGGGCTACGAGCCGTCCAAGCCGGGCGAGCCGATCGGCGACGGCTCGCTGGCCGGGCTGTGCGACGGCCTGCCGGTGATCTGCGACGCGCCCAACGATCCGTCGTCGCTGATCTCGGGCCTGTTCCAGTACGCGACCGTCAACGTCAACATCCGCGGCACCGGCTGCTCGGGCGGCGCGTTCGACTTCTTCGAGACGATGCAGCTGCTCGACGGCTACGACGTGATCGAGGCCGTCGCGGCCCAGGACTGGGTGATGAACGGCAAGGTCGGCATGGTCGGCCTGTCGTACCCCGGCATCACCCAGCTGTTCACCGCCTCGACCCAGCCGCCGCACCTGGCGGCGATCGCGCCGCTGTCGGTGATCGGCGCCGCCAACACCACGATGCTGCCCGGCGGCATCCTCAACGATGGCTTCGCGACCGCGTGGATCACCAACGTGATCTCGAAGGCCAAGCCCTACGGCCAGGGCTGGGAGCAGAGCCAGGTCGACAAGGGCGACACGGTGTGCGCCGAGAACCAGCTCCTGCACGGCCAGTACATCGACAACGTCGAGCAGGCGCGCCAGGTCCGCTACTACGTGCCGGCCGAGCACGACCGCTACAACATCGCCACCTTCGCCGACAAGATCACGGTGCCGGTGTTCCTGTCGGCGGCGTGGCAGGACGAGCAGACCGGGCCGTTCTTCTTCACGATGCTCGACAAGTTCGTCAACTCGCCGGCGGTGCGGATGAACACGTACAACGGCGTGCACATCGACGCCTACCAGCCCCAGGTCCTCGAGGAGTGGTACACGTTCCTCGAGCTGTTCGTCGCGCAGCGCGTGCCGATCGACCGCCCGGTGTCGCGCGGCATCGCCCCGCAGCTCTACGATCAGGTGTTCGGGGTCCAGGACCTCGTCGTCGACGCCAGCCGGTTCAGCGGCGAGGCGAGCTACGAGGCCGCGGTGGCGCGGTGGAAGGCCGAGCCCAAGCTGCGCGCGCTGTTCGAGAGCGGCGCCGGCGGCCTGACCATCGGCGAGCCGGTGCCGACCTTCGAGCACTCGTTCACCGCGTGGCCGGCGCCGGGCACCACCGCGCTGCGGCTGTACGCCCAGCCCGACGGCTCGCTCGCCGCGACCGCGCCGACCGCGACCAGCGCGGCGTCGTCGTACACCTTCGATCCCGAGGCGGGCCGCAAGAGCATCCTGGCGCCGGGCGGCAACGTCTGGGACCTGCTGCCCGACTACACCTGGCCGCAGCCGGCCGCGGGCTCGGCGGTGGTGTTCGACAGCGCGCCGCTGGCCGCCGACACGGTCATGTACGGCACCGCGTCGGTCGACCTGTGGCTGCGGTCGCCGGTCGACGACGCCGACCTCGAGGTCAACCTCACCGAGATCCGCCCCGACGGCCAGGAGGTCTACGTGCAGTCGGGCTGGATCCGCGCCAGCCTGCGCGGCAGCGCCCCGACCGCCACCGAGCTCGATCCGGCGCCGGCCTACACCGAGGCGCTGGCCGCGCCGCTGGTGCCGGGCACCTGGACCCAGGTCCGCGTCGGCACCGCCGGCATCCAGCACGCGTTCCGCGCCGGCTCGCGCGTCCGCGTCATGATCGACACCCCCGGCGGCAGCCGCGCCGAGTGGTTCTTCGCCAACAAGCCGTGGCCGACCCCGCCGCGCTACGACATCGGCCACGACGCCGCGCACCCGTCGAGCGTCGCGCTGCCGGTGGTCAGCGGCATCACCGTGCCGCCGACGCTGCCGCCGTGCCCGTCGATGCGCGGCCAGCAGTGCCGCACCTACGCGCCGTACGCCAACACGCCCGCGACGCCGTGACGAGCGACGAGCTGGCCACGTACCTGGCGCAAGAGCTCGCCGAGCTGCGCGCCGAGCTGCGCCGGGCCATGGCCTCGGCCGAGCGCGCCGAGCGGGTCGCGGTCGAGGTGGCGGCGTCGGTCGACACGCTGACCGAGATCCTGCGCACCCGCGGCCAGCTCGGCCCTGGGCACCTGCGGCTGCTGGAGCGGATCCGCAAGCACGTGCAGGTGACGGTCGCGCCGCCGCTGCGCCTCGAGTCGATGCCCGACAAGTACGCGATCGAGTCGACGCCGATCGACTGCGCCAGCCGCATCCACCTGTGCCACGGGCGGTGCTGCGCGTACTCGATCTCGCTTTCCGAGCAGGACCTGCGCGAGGGCGAGCTCGAGTGGCGCATCGACGAGCCGTACTACTTGCCGCATGGCCCCGAGGGCTACTGTAGCTACCAGGACCGCAGCGACGGCGGCTGCCGGGCCTACCAGCACCGGCCCGGGCAGTGCCGGCAGTACGACTGCCGCGAGGACGCCAACATCTGGATCGACTTCGAGGCCGGCGTCGCCGCGCCGCTGCGCCCCGGGCTGGTGCCGATCCGGCCGCGCCCGGCGCGTCAGGATTGACCCGGCCGGGACCTGCGGGTCCCGGTGGCCGATGGTGTTCCCGCTAGTTGCGCCCGGCACAGCGGTTGCTGATGCTAGGTGAGGGGGCCGATCGTGCGTCCGCGGCGCCCACCACCTAACCCTGGACGCGCTTCTCGGGTCGGAGCCAGCATGACCATCGTTCGTTCCTTCGTCCTCGCCGGACTCGCCCTCTCGCTCACCGCCTGCGTCGTGCGCACCCGCCCGGCCGGGCCGCGCGCCGCCGAGCGCCGCAACGACGTCCACGACGCCCGCGTCGAGGCCATGACCGGTTGGGACAAGCTCGGTGAGCGCTGGATCCACGGCGGCGTCGATCGCGACGTCATCCCCGTCGGGCGCGACGACGGCCGCTTCACCAAGATCAAGCTCAAGGCCGAGCACAGCGCGCTCGAGCTGTTCGACGTGCAGGTGGTGTTCGCTGACGGCACCGCCTTCTCGCCCGGCACCCGCCTGGTGTTCGGCCAGGGCTCGTGGAGCCGCGACATCGATCTGCCCGGCGGTGGCCGCGCGATCCGCCGCGTCGAGTTCCGCTACGGCAACCTGCCGGGCGGCGGCAAGGCGCAGCTCGAGCTGTGGGCGCGCTGATCGCGGCTACAATCGCGGCGTCGTGAAGAAGCCCCGCGCCGCGCCGCGGCCCACCGTCGACGCCCGGCTGGCGCAGCTCGCGGCCATGGAGCGCGGCGAGGCGCCGGTCGACCCAACGGTCGCGCGCGACGCGCTGGGCGGCAAGGTCGGGATCGTCGTGGCCGCGGCGGCGCGGCTGATCGGCGCCGGGGGGCTCGACGCGCTGATCGACGGTCTGGCGCCGGCGTTCGCGCGCCTGGTCGATGACGGCGTCGCACGCGATCCTGGCTGCCGCGGCAAGATCGCGATCGCCCGCGCGCTCGAGCAGCTCGATCGCTGGGACGACGCCGTGTTCCCGGTCGGCGTGCGGTTGGTCCAGGCCGAGCCGGTGTGGGGCGGGCGCGAGGACTCTGGCGCCGAGCTGCGCGCGGTGTGCGCCATGGCGTACGCCCACGCCTACCGCCCCGACGCGCTCGACGTGCTGGCCGATCTGCTCGCTGATCCCGAGCGCATGGCGCGGGTCGGCGCCGCCACCGCGCTCGGCGACGCCGGGCACGCCGACGCGACCGCGCTGCTCCGCTACAAGGTGCGCGTCGGCGATCCCGAGCCCGAGGTGATCGCCGCCTGCCTGGGTTCGTTGCTGACGCTGGCGCCCGAGCGGTCGTTGCCGCTGGTGGCCGGGCTGCTCGACGAGCGCGACGACGATCGCGCCGCCGCCGCGGCGCTGGCGCTGGGCGAGAGCAAGCGCCCGAGCGCCGTGCCGCTGCTGATCGGCTGGTGCGAGCGCACGACGGCCGCGCTGCGCGCGCGGGTCGGCTACGTCGCGCTGGCGATGCTGCGCGACGCGGCGGCGGTCGATCACCTGCTCGCGGTGGTGGCGACCGCCGGCAAGGCCGACGCGTTCGCGGCGATCGCCGCGCTGACGCCCTACGCCGCCGACGCGCGGCTGGCCGAGCGCCTGCGGGCCCACGCCGCGCAGCACCGCGATCCCGCGGTGCGCGCCGCCGCACCGTGAGCTGGCATCGAACTTGATCTACCCGCGGCATCTCAACCGAGGTGCCGCATGTCCCCCGTCTACTTCCTCCGTCGTTCCTCCCACTTGTCCATCGCGCTCGGCGCGAGCCTGGTCGCCGTCGTTGCCACGCTGGCACTGGCCCCGTCGCGCGTGCGCCTCGCTGACGCGCGCGTCGTGGATGTGCCCGCGGTCGCCAGCCCCGCGTCGAGCGCCGCGCGCTGCGCCGGGTTGCCGCCGGCCGCGGCGCCGGTCCCGCCGGCCGCGCCACCGCTCGTCGCCGGCTGGGTCGGCTGGCCCGCGCTGGCTGGCATCACGCGCGTTGACGCCACGCACTTCACGCTGGCCCGCGACCTGATCGATCGCGCGCTCGCCGGTCCGGCGCAGCTGATCGGCGCGGCGCGCATCATGCCGTCGATCGCCGACGGCCAGCCGGTCGGCTTCAAGCTGTACGCGATGCGGCCCGGCTCGCCGCTCGCGGCGCTGGGCCTGGCCAACGGCGACACGCTGCGGGCGATCAACGGGATCGCGCTGACGTCACCGGACCGCGCGCTCGAGGCCTACACGCGCCTGCGCGCCGCCGATCGCCTCACGCTCGAGCTCACGCGCCGCGGCCAGCCGCTGACGCTGACCTACCAGATCGTCGACTGACGCGGGCCGGCACGGGCAGGCGCAGCGCGAACTGCGCGCGGTAGCGCGACGGCGCGGTGCCGACCGCGGCCCGGAACGCGAGCCGGAACGCCTGCGCGGTCGCGTAGCCGCACGCGGCGCTGACCTCGTCGAGCGACAGCCGCGACGACTCGAGCAGGCGGCGCGCGTGGAGCATCCGCTCGCGCTGTAGCCACTGCTTGGGCGAGGTGCCGGTGGCGCGGCCGAAGCGGCGCAGGAACGTGCGCGGGCTCTGGTGGGCCCGGGCGGCCAGCTCGTCGACGCCGAGCGGCTGGTCGAGGTGGCGGCGCGCCCAGTCGAGCAGCGGCGCCAGCTCCGGCTCCCCCGGTGTGGGCACCGGGCCGTCGATGAACTGCCGCTGCCCACCGGCCCGGTGCGGCGACGCGACCACCCGCCGCGCGACGACGTTGGCGATGCGCGCGCCGTGGTCGCGGGTGATCAGGTGCAGGCCGGCGTCCAGCCCAGCGGCGCTGCCGGCCGACGTCAGGATCGGGCCGTCGTCGACGTAGAGCGCGTCGGGCGCGAGCGTGACCCGCGGGAACCGCGCCGCGAACTCGTCGACGTACAGCCAGTGCGTCGTCGCCCGACGGCCGTCGAGCAGGCCGCACGCCGCCAGCAAGAACGCGCCCGAGCAGATCGAGAAGAACCGCGCGCCTCGGGCGGCGGCGCGGCGCAGCGCCTGGGCCAGCCGCGGGGCCGGCGTCTCGTGGCGCCGCCAGCCCGGCAGGACGATCAGGTCGGCGCGATCGATGGCCGCCAGCCCGGCGCCCCGCACCACGACGCCGCCGAGCCCCCGCGCCGGCCGGGGCGCGTCGGCGTTGACGATCGTCGTCCGGTACCACGGCACGCCGAGGTCGGGGCGCGGCAACACGAACAGCTCGACCGCGATGCCGTACTCGAACGTGCACAGCTGGTCGTAGGCGAGGACGGCGACCCGGGGCGCGGCCATGCGGCGATGCTAGCGCGCCCGGCGGCGGCGCACGGGCCGTGGCGAGAAGTTAGCGAACAATGTCGTAGCCGCCACGGCCGGTGTGGCGGCCGCGGCGCTACGGTGACGCCATGCCCAACCTCCGCCTGTACGTCGGCAACCGCAACTACTCGAGCTGGTCGCTGCGCCCGTGGCTGTGCCTCACCTGGAGCGGCCTGGCCTTCGACACCGTCGACGTCGACCTCGATCAGCCCGGCTACGGCCACGGCCAGATCGCCGACGTGCTGGCGGTGTCGCCGACCGGCCGCATCCCGGCGCTCCACGTCGATGACCTGGTGATCTGGGACAGCCTGGCGATCGCCGAGTGGGCCGCCGAGGCGGCGCCGGCCGCCGGGCTGTGGCCGACCGACCCGGGGGCCCGGGCGATCGCGCGCGCGGTGACCGCCGAGATGCACGCCGGCTTCGCGCCGGTGCGCCGCGACCTGCCGATGAACCTGCGCCGCCGGGCCCGCGCCACCGATCTGCCGCCCGAGACCCGCGCCGACATCGCGCGGATCGACGCGCTGTGGTGCGACGCGCGCGCGCGCTTCGGCGGCGCCGGGCCGTACCTGTTCGGCGCGCGCACCATCGCCGACGCGTTCTACGCCCCGGTCGCCACCCGCTTCCGCACCTACGCGATCGAGCTGTCGCCCAGCGCCGCCGCGTACCGCGATGCGCTGCTCGCCGACGACGGCGTCCGCGCGTGGGAGACCTCGGCCGCGGCCCAGCCGGCCACGCCGTTCAGCCACTCCGACGTCGACACCCGCCACCCCGACGCGTAGCCCGCGCGCGCTACTTCGCGACGTAGCTGGTCTCGTTGGTCGTCGCGCCGGCGTCGAACCAGTTGCCCGAGGCGATGCCGCCGTCGGCGCCGAAGCACAGCTCCCAGCCGGCCTCGTCGCCCATCGCGAACGCGTAGCCGACGCACCAGCCGCCGTCCTTGGCCTTGGCCGAGACCATCTCGAGGCCGTCGCCGTTGTCCATGTCGCCGCTCTCCTGCTGGCGCTCGGCCGGGGTCGCGGCGATCAGCATCAGCTTGGGATCGAGCGGCGCGGCGTGGACCTCGTCCATCGACTTGCTGCCGTCGAAGTGCCACAGCCCGTCGGCGGTGGCGACCCAGTAGCCGGCCGGGGCGTAGCCGTCGCCCGCGACGCGATCGCCGTCGGCGGTGCACTCGATCTTCGCCATCTGCTTGCCGTCCATCGCGTGGGCCATCGCGACCGTGCAGGTCATCGTGCCGGCCGGGCCGCTGGTCGGCGGGCCGATGTCGGGCGGCGGCTGGCTCTTGAAGGTCAGCGCGAAGGTCCAGGTCTTGCCCTGCTCGAACAGCGCCGCGTAGGGCGGGCCGCTGGCGGCGCCGCCGGTGTTGCCCGGCGTGGTCGTGGCGGCCTTGCCGCCGCACGCGGCGACGATCAGCAGGAGAGGCGCGAGGTGCTTCATCCCGCGGTTCTATCACCGCCGCCGCCGGCGCGCGCGGCTCGGGGAAAGTCGGAGTAAGCAGCGCGCCGACCGTCGACGCCGGCCCGCCGACCGCCGCTCCGCACGCCGCGGTGGATCTGCGCCCGCCCGCGGGGCTAGCGTCTGGCCATGACGCCGCGCGCCCCGTCGATCGTCACCAAGCTCGCCGTCTCGCTCGCGCTGGCCGCGTGCGGGGGCGACGACGCCACCACCGACCCGCCGGTCCAGGACATCGCCGGCTGCGATGGCGCGACGCTCCTGTCGAAGCCCAGCGACCCCGCGGCCCGCGGCCCGTGGCCGGTCGGCGCCCGTACCGTCACCGTCGGCCGGCTGGGCAAGGTCGAGGTCTGGTACCCGGCGGTGCGCGGCAGCGAGACCGGCAAGACGACCGCGCGCTACGACATCCGCGAGGCGCTCAACGCCTCGCAGCGCGCCACGATCAGCGACGCCGACAACCCGTGGCAGGACTGCGACTGCTACCGCGACCTGCCGCTCGACGACGCCCACGGCCCGTACCCGGCGGTGGTGTTCGTCCACGGCACGGCCGCGTTCCGCCACCAGTCGCTGCCGATCGTCACCCACTGGGCCAGCCGCGGCTTCGTCGTGATCGCCGCCGATCACCCGGGCCTCGTGCTCGGCGACGTCCTGACGATGCTGTGCCCCGACACGCCGACCGGCAGCCGCGACCTGGCCGGCGACATCGCCGCCGAGATCGCCGCGCTGGCCGCGCCCGCCGGCGAGCTGGCGTTCCTGGCCGGCCACGTCGACGCCACCCGGGTCGCCGTCGCCGGTCACTCGGCCGGCGCGTCGGCCGCCGCCGGCGCCACCGCGCTCCCCGGCGTCCGCGTCGTCATCGGCATGGCCGGCAACCAGGCCGCCGCCGACTCGTCGACGCTCGAGCGGGTGCTGTTCATGGCCGGCGACATGGACTCGATCGTCCAGCCCAGCGCGGTCAAGAACGCGTGGTCGATGTCGGCCACGCCGCGCCACTACTTCAGCATCGTCGGTGGCGCGCACCTCGCGTTCTCGGACCTGTGCGAGACCAAGAACGCGGCCGGCAAGAACCTCCTGCAGATCGCCAACGACTACAACCTGTGCGGCGCCGCCGCCGCGGGCCTCCTGTTCCAGTGCGACCCGGCCTTCATCCCCGGCCCCGAGGCCTGGGACATCATCGACTTCGCCACCACCACGGTGCTCGAGTCGACGCTGCAGTGCGCCACCGGTGGTCCGACGATCGATCAGGTCGACGACACCTACCCCAAGGCGCACAACTACGAGGAGGCCCTATAGCCGGCCCAGCGCGCCCACCGCCGACGGGCGATCCTTGCCATTAGCCTGCTAGGCAAGGGCACGGCCCTAGACGTGGTTCTCTACCAATTGCAGGACTCACCCTGGG
The DNA here is from genome assembly GCA_016707895.1 of Myxococcales bacterium. GTDB lineage: Bacteria > Myxococcota_A > Polyangia > Haliangiales > Haliangiaceae > UBA2376. Next base: position 346,699 of record JADJGV010000002.1, read on the forward strand.
GCGCATTGCAGAGGTTGATTCCACACTGCTCCCATGTCTTGTAGTTTGCCGTCCCGTCGATGTTGGATGGCGTGGTTGCGTGTCCCGCGTGACCAGGGCCCCCCATCGCCCAATACGTGACCGGCGTGGCGCACGTCGATGTCGCTACGACAGGCTCCCAGATGCCGATTGTCACAGGTGAGCAGACCCCCAAGTAGCAGAATTCGCCGGCGTGCCACACCCTTGGATTGCAGTACTCGAAGTAGGGTGCACAAGCAAACTGCTTTTCGGCCACCCCGGGTGCTTGGTCGGCCTTCGTTGTCGGCGAAACAAAGTACCTGCCTTCCTCATTGATTCGCAGCGATCGCCCTTCGAGATCTGCGACGTCGAAAGAAATCACACTGGGGTTGATCTCCTCAAACGAACTTGGCGTTGGCCCCGATATCGGATCCGCGCAGCCGGACCAGAATGCGCCTGCGATGGACGCCATCGCGAATGGGACAAGAATGCTCCCAAGAGAATTCGCCATTTTACACGCCTCCGTGATGTGGTGCCTTGCTTCCACGAACCCATCCTAGAGCCACGAGCTCCACGAATGCAACAATAGCCCGGTCCTTTTGTGAAGCATTTCGCTATGCCATTGAAATAGTTGCCTCATCGACGCCCGAAAAACACGTTTCAGAATCTGGGCAAGGCAACTGGTTTGGGCCAACCACTGTGGGACGATGGGCCAATAGAAAGCGGAGCCTCATCGGGTTCCAAGCCGTCGACTGGTGTTAGGCTCGCTGCCGTGGGCTACATGGTCCGGTACTACGCCGCACAGCCGATCACGTCCAAGGCCCTGCACCAGGCCCTGCAGGCGGTCGATCCAGCGCTGAAGATCGACCTCGGTGAGCTGCTGCACGGCGACCAGTCCCTGGGACAGGTCGAGGTGAACCAGGCCAGCGGCGACCTGTTCGAGGACGACCTGCGCAACACGATCCGCGTCGTCGAGTCGACCGGCCACGGCGCCGCGGTCGTGCCCCGCCTGCGCGCCAGCCGCGCGGTCGTCGTCGCCGATCTCGACTGGGGCACCCGCGGCCCCGACGCCACGCTCGCGCTGGTCGCGCCGCTGTGGAACGTGCTGCGCCAGCTGTCGCCCGGGCTCGCCCAGTGGGACGGCCACGGCATGTACGACGGCGACCAGTGCGTCGTCGATCTGCGCGGCCGCTGATCAGGGCCGCTGATCCGCGCGGCTGATCAGTTTCGATCAATGGCTGATCACGGCGGGCGGAATCGCACGCGCAGCGCGGTCGCGTCTCGCGCGAGCGAGTGTCAGCGCGTGGGCCAGCGAGCGATCTCGAGATCGCCGCGCGGCCATGCACAGTGCCGCGCCAGGAGGTACCTATGCACCTGCATACGATCTTGTCTGCGTTCATTCTCTCGGTCGGCCTCGCGGCCTGTGGCGGAAGCGGCAGCGGTGACGACGTCGTCTCTGTCGACGCGCGGACCACCGATGGCGGCGGCGCGGCGGATGCGCCCGGTGGCGGTATCGACGCCCCTGGCGGCGGCAGCAACGCCCTCGGCATGCTCTGTAGCCCAACCGTGGCGTGCCCACTGGGCAACATGTGCACCGGCGTCACGGGAGTCGGAAGCCAGACGATGGGGTGGTGCACGCCGATGTGCTCGGGGCAGATGAGCACCGAATGCGCGACCGGCTACACAGGGCCCGCCGGCGGTCGGCCGGTGTGCATCCTCTCGCAGCCGGGCAGCACAATGGCGACTGGGTGCGCGATCATCTGCACCGCGCCCGAGCAGTGCCCGATGAACCTGGCGTGCATCCCCGTTCCTAATCAGCAAACGCCGTTCAGCATCTGCGCGCCCCCGGCCTGATCGGTCGGAGCGGTCGCCCGAATGCCCGAGTCGCAACCCCGAATCGAATGCCGGCCCCAGCCGGCCCCAGCCGGCCCCAAGAGCCGAGTCGCAGCCGAGTCGCAACCCAAGAGCCGAGTCGCAACCCATCGGATCGCGCGTGCCCAAGAGCCGAGTCGCCCAGCCGAGTCGCCCAAGAGCCGAGTCGCAACCCATCGGATCGCGCGTGCGGCCCCAAGAGCCGAGTCGCAACCCATCGGATCGCGCGTGCGGGGTGAATCGCGTCGCGGAGTCACCTCCGTCGCCCGCCGAAAGCGCGGCCGCCCGGTCGACCAGGGGTGATGGCCTGGTGGGCCGGGCAGCGAGCGAAGAGGGCGGGTGGGTAGCGCGTCAGCGCAGGGCGAGCGGACGGACCGTCACGCGAGGGCGAGGTCGGCGTCGTCGAGGCCTCGGAGCCAGGTGGCGGCGAGGTCGGTGGGGGCGGGGATGTACCAGCGCGGGCGGACGAGCGCGCCGGGCGGGTAGCTGGCGGTGATCGCCGCGGCGATCTCGTCGGTGTCGGCGGAGGCGAGCTTGCGCAGACGCTCGGAGGCGCGCTTGTAGTGGTCGCGGAAGGTGGCGTAGGCGGCGAGGAAGCGCGCGCGGACGCGGACGCAGAAGGCGTGGCACGCCGGTGCAGGCGACGGCTCGAGCTTGTTGAGGGGCGTCGCATCGGGATCCTCGGCGATCACGCGACCCGCGCCGAGGACGGCGGCGCCGGCATGCTCGGCCTCGATCTCGGCGACGAGGGCGGCGTGCTTGGCGCGGAGCGCGGCCGGAGTGAGGTCGGCCCAGATGGGCAGCGGGGTGAGCGTGATGGCGACGTCGTGCGCGAGCTCGGCGTCGGAGTGCGGCTCCGGGCGGCGGGCGTTGCGGCGGCGCGCGTCGAGCGAGCGGTAGACGGCGGGGATGGTCATGTCGCCGAGCAGCGCGGGCGTCGAGCAGGCGCCGGGCCAGTCGCGCGGCGAGGCGACGAGGTTGGACGTGGGGCCCTGGGCGAGGATGTAGCGGAGGCGATCGATCTGGGCGTCACCATCGAGGACGGCGATGACGCTGCCGCGGCGGCTCCAGAAGACGCCTTCGCGATCGCGGAGGTCGTTGAGTTGACGGGCGATGTTGCCGTGAACGTAGTCGATGAAGAGCGGCAGCTGATCGGGATCGTGGTCGGCCGAGCAGAGGTAGTGGAGGTGGTTGGATTGGGCGTCGAAGGCGTAGAGGCGGACCGCGGTGTAGAGCGCGAGTGCCTTGCCGAAGACGCCGTCGATGATCGCGCGGCACGCGGGATCGGGGCGCAGCCAGAAGTGGCCGCCCAGCGTCCGGATCGTCACCTCGTAGAGCAACTGCGCCACGTAGAACCGCTGTCGATGCGCCATGTGCCACCCCGGTCGGCGCCCACCGCGGGCGCATGGCCGGGCTATCGACCAGGCCGCGCGGCGGTTGCGTGGTTCGCGCGGACGGTCATGAGATCGTCGCGGGCGCGCCCCATGAACCCCCGATCCGGTTGGCCCCGATGCCCCGATCCGGTTGGCTGCAACCCGTTTCAGGGAGGCCGATTCCCAATGCATGTTGGTCGACATGGAGGACGGAGACAGAGTAAAGGACGTGGCCGGCTCCGGCTTCGCGTACTTCATGGATGTCGTGACCGTGCTGGAGGTCCTGGAGGCCTTCGGGAAGCGAAGGCCGAAGTTGGAAGAGAAGCTCCGCCTGCTCAGCCACTACGCGGAAAACGACGCGTACCCGGAGTGGGTGTTCGCGAAGGTGACCAAGGCCCCCAAGCGCGCCAAGCCGACCGAGCGCGCCAAGCCGACCAAGCGCGCCAAGCCTGCCAAGCGCGCCAAGCGCGCCGCCGAGCGCGAGGCCGCGAAGGCCACCAAGCCTACGAAGGCCACCAAGCCTACGAAGGCCACCAAGCCCTCCAAGCCCGCGAAGGCCACCAAGGCCAGGACCACCACGCCCCGGAAGCGCTAGCGGCACGTCGCCCGGCGCTTGTCGTCCAGGGCCGACGGAGGCACGCTGGTGTCCGTGCAGCGCGACGCGCAACCCGCCAGCTCGGCGCCGTCGGTGCCTGCGGCCGAGGTCCCTGCGGCCGAGATCGACGAGTCGTTGCTGGACTGGTACCGACAGCTGACGATGTGCGAGCGGTTGCGCGCGGCGAGCAAGTCGGCGGCGACGCTGGAGCACCTGGCTCGTGCCGCGAACCCCGACCGCGACCGTTGATACAAGCGCTAGATCGGGCGCCGGCGCCAGTAGCCCGGGCGTCGCTTCGCGTGAGCCACAGCGATGACATCGATCGTGTCGGCAAGGACCACGTAGACGACGCGATACGGGAATCGCCGCACCTTGATCGAACGGATGTCCGGTGCCAGCAAGATCGGATGCGCCTGCGGGAGCCCAGCGATCAAGACGAGGGCGCCTTCGATCGCGGTGGCGAACCGCTGACCGCGGCCTTCGCGTTCGCGCTCATAGTAGGCGACGGCCTCGATGAGTTCCCGCGCCGCCGCCGGACGAAACGAGATCAGGTCTTCAGCGCGCGCTTCACGTCCGCCCATGACACCCCCGGCGCCCCACCGCGCGCCTCCGCGGCCCGCCGTTCGAGCTCGGCGTGATCGTCGATCGAGATCCCGGGCGGGGCCTCGACGCTGTCGAGCAAGTGCGCCGCCAGCTCCTCGCGCTCGGCGGCGGAGAGCGCCATCGCCTCGTCAAGGAGCTGCACCACCGTGGCCATGTGTGACCGTACCAGTGCCTGGTATCCTCGCCAAGAGTTTCGACGGCGCCACGCGGTTGTCACCGCGCTGTCGCATTCGAGGCCTACCGCCGAGGGTGACCATGCACAAGCGCGCGTTGTGGACGATCCTGGTGGTGTTCGGGGTGCTGGCGGCGGCGGGCTGCAAGAAGAAGGTGGACGACGGCGGCGGCTCGAAGGGCCCGCCGTCGTCGACGCCGGCGCCGCCGACCCAGCCGGCGGTCGAGCTGCGGATCGCGTACGGCAGCGAGAAGAAGGCGTGGCTGGAGGAGCAGATCAAGGCGTGGAACGCGACCGGGCCCAAGACCGCGGGCGGGGCGCCGATCAAGGCGGTCGGCGCGGCCAGCGGCTCGGGCGAGGCGATGCAGGCGGTCCTCGACGGCAAGAGCCGGCCGCACGTGTTCAGCCCGGCGTCGTCGGCGTACGTCGCGCTGCTCAACCAGGCGTGGCTGTCGCGCGACAACCACACCAAGGCGCTGGCGCCGGCCGGCGAGCCGATCGTGCTGTCGCCGATCGTCATCGCGATGTGGAAGCCGATGGCCGAGGCGCTGGGCTGGCCCGGCAAGGACATCGGCTGGGCCGACCTGGTCAAGCTGTCGCGCGACCCCAAGGGCTGGGCCACGTATGAGCGCCCCGAGTGGGGCACGTTCAAGCTCGGCCACACTCACCCCGAGTACTCGAACTCCGGGCTGCTCGCGGTGCTGGCCGCCGCGTACGCCGGCACCGGCAAGACCACCGGGCTGACCGCCGACGACCTCACCGCGCCCTCGACCCGCGCGTTCCTCACCGAGGTCGAGGACTCGATCGTCCACTACGGCAAGTCGACGAGCCTGTTCATCGACAAGATGGTCGAGCGCGGCCCGACGTACCTGTCGGCGGCCGTGCTGTACGAGAACCTCGTCATCGAGGCCAACTCGAAGACGCCCGCCCCGTCGCCGCCGCTGGTGGCGATCTACCCGGTCGAGGGCACGTTCTGGAGCGACCACCCGTACGCGATCCTCGACGCCGAGTGGGTCGGGGCCGACGAGCGCGCCGCCGCCCAGGCGTTCCTCGCGTTCGTGAAGGCGCGGCCGGCGCAGGAGCGCGCGCTGGCGCTGGGCTTCCGCCCCGCCGATCCCGCCATCGCCATGGCGGCGCCGATCGACGCCGCGCACGGCGCCGATCCGCAGCAGCCGCAGACGCTGCTGGCGGTGCCCGACGGCGCGACGCTCGCGAAGCTGGTCGCCGCGTGGCGGGCCACCAAGAAGGCCAGCGAGGTGACGCTGGTGTTCGACAAGTCGGGCAGCATGGAGGGCCAGCCGCTGGCCGAGGCCAAGGCCGGCGCCGCGACGTTCCTCGACACGCTCGACGACCGCGACCGGGTGACGCTGGTGTTCTTCGACGACAAGGTCTACCCGCCGATCGGCCCGGTCGAGCTGGGCCCGTCGCGGGCGATGCTGCGCCAGCGCATCGAGGGCACGATCGCCTCGGGCGGCACCGCGCTGTACGACGCGGTGACCGAGGCCCACGCGGCGATGCGCGGCAAGGTCGCCAAGAACCCGCACCGCATCCACGCGATGGTGGTCATGACCGACGGCGTCGACGAGAACTCCGTGACCACCTTGCCCAAGGTGACCAAGCAGGTCACCGTCGAGGGCGACGCCGCGGTCAGCATCTTCACGATCGCCTACGGCACCGAGACCAACCCCGACGCGCTCACTCAGATCGCGGAGAAGTCGCGCGGCACCTTCTCGCGCGGTAGCGTCGCCGACATCCGCGCGGTGTTCCGCGACATCGGCACGTTCTTCTGAGATCTCCACGCATGGCTCGCTCTCCCTTCGCTCGCGTCTTCGCCCGCGCCGCCGGCGGTCCGGTCAACCTCGGCGTGGCCGGGGCCGCGGTGGTCGGCGCGGTCGCGCTGGCCAGCTGGCCGATCGCGGTGCTCGGCGGCGCGGCGTACGCGGCGCTGGTCGCGGTCGACATCACCAACAGCGGCTTCCGCCGCAAGGTGCTGTCGGGGCGCGACGAGCGGCCGACGCTGCCGGATCCCAAGACCCTCGAGGACCCCGCGCTCAAGAAGGCGGCGACCGCGGTGGCCACCGCCCGCGCGGAGATCGAGCGGGTCGCCAAGGGCGTCCCCGACCGCATCCGCAAGAACGTCGCCGGCTCGCTGACCGCCACCGACGAGCTGGTCGGCCACGCCGCCGCGCTGATCCTGCGCGGCGACGCGCTGGCGCGCTACCTGGCCAAGGCCAGCCGCGCCGACGCCACCCTCGAGGTCGACCAGCTCGACGCGCTGGTGGCGGCCGCGACCGACGACGCCGCCCGCCAGCAGTACGCGCTGGCGGCCGAGGCGGCGCGCGCGCGGGTGAAGTCGCTCGACGACATCGCCAAGGCCCACCAGCGCATCCTGGCCAACCTGACCCGGCTGGTCGCGGCGCTGCGCGGCGTGCCGACCAGCCTGGTGTCGCTGCAGGCCCTCGACGATCAGGCGTCGGACTCGCTCACCGGCAACGTCAGCGGCGATCTGGAGCGGATGAACATCGAGCTTCGGGCGTTCGAGGACACCCTCGCAACCCTGGTGGAGGTACCGACGTGAAGCAGAAGGTCGCGATCATCGGAGCGTTCGTCGCGTTCGCCGTGGTGCTGATCCTCGTGGTCGGCGGCGGCGGCAAGAAGAAGGGCGGCGACAAGCCGGCGCCGGGCCCCGCGGTCGGCAGCGGCTCGGGGACCACCCCGGCGCCGGTCGGCAAGGTCACCGTCGAGTTCCTGTACTCCAGCGAGAAGAAGGACTGGGTCGACGCGGCGGTCGTCGAGTTCGAGAAGGCCAACCCCGACGTAGACGTGGTCGCGACCAGCAAGGGCTCGCTCGACGCCGCCACCGGGATCCTCGACGGCAGCCTCAAGCCGGTGCTGTGGAGCCCGGCCGACTCGCTGATCGTCAACCTGCTCGCCACCGACTGGCAGACCAAGTACGGCAAGCGGCCGTTCCCGGCCGACGGCGAGGCCGGGCCGCAGCAGCTCCTGCTGTCGCCGCTGGTGTTCGCGGTGTGGGAAGACCGCGCCAAGGTGCTGATGGCGGCGTCGGGCGGCGACGGCCTGACGTGGAAGGCGATCCACAAGGCGGTCACGTCGCCCAAGGGCTGGTCGGCGATCGGCGGCAAGCCGGGCTGGGGCTTCGTCAAGCTCGGCCACACCGACCCCAACAAGTCCAACTCGGGCCTGCAGGCGCTGTTGCTGATGACGCTCGAGTACTACACCAAGACCAGCGGCCTCACCGTCGACGAGCTGCTCGACGAGAAGTACCAGACGTGGGTCAAGGAGATCGAGAAGGGCGTGCCGACCTTCGAGGCGTCGACCGGCACGTTCATGACCGACATGGTCCGGTTCGGCCCGTCGAAGTACGACATCGCGGTGGTCTACGAGAGCCTCGCGATCTCGCAGCTCGAGAACGCGCAGGGGCGCTGGGGCAACCTGCGCATCTACTACCCGCCGGTGACGCTGTGGAGCGATCACCCGGTGGTGATGCTCGGCGGCGACTGGGTCACGCCGGCGCAGGCCAAGGCCGGCGAGCGGCTGATCGCCTACCTGCGCGGCCACGAGGCGCAGAGCATGGCGCTGCGGTTCGGCTTTCGGCCGGCCGACACCTCGCTGCCGCTCAAGACCAGCGACGGCGCCAACCCGTTCACGCGGCTCGCGCAGTACGGCCTGGCGCTCGAGCTGCCCGAGGCCGCGACCGCGCCCGACGGCGCGGTGGTGCGCAACCTGCTGATGATGTGGTCGCGCGTCGCGCGGCCGCAGTAGCTACTTCTTCAGCACCAGCACCGTCAGGACGCCCTGCAGCTGCGGCGCGGTGGCGCTGGAGACGTTGGCGGTGGCGGCGTTGGGGTCGGGGGCGATCACCTTGACCTCGACGGTGTGGTTGCCCGGCGCCAGGTTGTACGAGCGGGCCATCGACCAGCTGGCGATCATCTGACCGACCGCGGCGGAGTTGGCGGCGACCACGCGGCGCACGCCGCCCTGGTTCGACGCGATGCCATCGACGAAGATCGCGACGTCGACGACCGAGTAGGCGGTGCCGACGGCGGTGCACTGGATGCCGCCGTTGGTGCTGACGTGGACCGCGGCGTTGTCGGGCACGGTGATCACCTGCTGCAGGCCGGGGATCAGCACGTAGCTGGTGAACGCCGAGGTCACCGCGAGCTGGCCGGTGCCGTAGATCTCGTAGAGGTTCTGGCCGGTGGTGCCGGCGGGGCCCGCTGGCCCGGTGTTGCCGGTCTGGCCGGTCTGGCCGGTCTGGCCCGGCGGCCCTTCGGGGCCGGGCTCGCCGTCGAGGCCCGCCGGCCCCGAGCAAGCGACCGCGAGCAGGAGCGTACCGATCGACCAGAGCGTGCGCATCGCGCCGACGCTATCAGACGCCTCAGCGGCTGTGTCAGCATGCGGCATGGGTCGCATCGCCGTGCTCGCCGTCGCCGTGCTCGCGTGCTCGAAGTCGTCGGTGCCGTCGCCACCGCCGCCGCCCGCCCCGCCGCCGGTCGCGCCCGTGGCCCCCGCGGCGCCCGCGAGCTGTCTGCGCGACGTCGGCCAGGTGCAGGCCGCGCGCGGCGCACCGAGCGCGCCGATGCGGCCCACGCACACCTTCTCGATCGTCGCGCGCGATCCGGTCACCGGCGATCTCGGCGTCGCGGTGCAGTCGCACTGGTTCGCGGTCGGCGCCGGCGTGACCTGGGCCGAGCCCGGCGTCGGCGCGATCGCGACGCAGTCGTTCGCCGAGCCGGCCTACGGGCGCAAGGGCCTCGAGCGGATGCGCGCCGGCACCAGCGCCCCCGACGCGCTGGCCGCGCTGCTGGCCGAGGACGCCAAGCGCGACGTGCGCCAGGTGGCGTTCGTCGACGGCAAGGGCCAGGTCGCGGCCCACACCGGCGCCGCCAACATCGCGTTCGCCGGCCACCACACCGGCGCCGGCTACTCGGTGCAGGCCAACATGATGGCCAACGATCGCGTCGTGCCGGCGATGCGGGCCGCCTACGAGGGCGCGACCGGCGACCTGGCCGAGCGCCTGCTGGCCACGCTGGCGGCGGCGCAAGCGGCGGGCGGCGACGTCCGCGGCTGCCAGTCGGCGGCGATGCTGATCGTCAAGGGCACGCCCTCGGCCGAGCCGTCCCACGACACGCTGGTCGACCTGCGCGTCGACGACGCCGCCGATCCGATCGCCGAGCTGGGCCGGCTGCTCAAGCTGCAGCGGGTCTACGACCACATGAACGCGGGCGACGGCGCGGTCGAGCGCGGCGACGTGGCGGGCGCCAAGCAGCACTACGGCGCCGCGGCGGCGGCCGCGCCCGAGCTGACCGAGGTCCGCTACTGGAGCGCGGTCGCGCTGGCCTCGGCCGGCGACGTCGACGCCGCGCTGCCGATGTTCACCAAGATCTTCGCCGAGGACAGCCGATGGATCGAGGTGACCCGCCGCATCCAGCCGGCGGTGGTGCCGGCCACCGCCGAGGGCGACGCGGTGATCCAGAAGATCCTGACCGCCGCGCCGACGCCGCGCTGATCACGCCGGCGGGGTGATACGCTTGCCGTGATGGATCCGGATCGCGAGCTGCTCGAGCGCTGGCGCGCAGGCGACCAGGCCGCCGGCCGCGATCTGTTCGCGCGCTTCTTCGATCCGCTGTTCCGGTTCTTCGCCAACAAGTGCAACGAGCCCGACGAGCTGGTCCAGGCGACGTTCTTCGCGCTGGTGAAGGCCCGCGATCAGTTCGCCGGCCGCTCGAGCTTCCGCACCTACCTGTTCACGATCGCGCGCAACGAGCTGTACCGCTGGCTGCGCACCTTCAAGCGCGAGCGCGGCTTCGACCCCGAGCTGTCGTCGATCGCCGAGGTCGCGACCACCGCCGGCTCGCGGCTGGCCCGCAACGAGGAGCACCGCCGGCTGTGCGCCGCGCTGCGCACGCTGCCGGTCGAGTCCCAGACCCTGCTCGAGCTGCACTACTGGGAGGGCCTCGACGCCACCGCGCTGGCCGAGGTCTTCGACGCCCAGGTCGCCACCATCCGCCAGCGCCTCTCGCGCGCCCGGGTCGCCCTCAAGGACGCCCTGGCCGCCAGCGAGGGGGCCCCGCTGCCCGCGCTGGCCACGGTCGAGGACATGGATACCTGGGCGAAGTCGCTGGCGGGATAAGGCTTTCGGCGGCCGTCGATTTTCGGTCACAACGCCGACCGACCTTCATCCATAGGGCATGAAGCGAACCGTTGTGGCACTCCCGCTCGCCCTGGCTCTGGCCGCGTGCGTCGACAGCCCGGAGGTCGGGCAGGCTGAGAGCGCCGTGATCAACGGCGACGGCGACGAGTGCCCCAAGCTCGGCTGCAGCTCGAACTCGGCGTACCTCGGGCCGACCGAGTTCCACGAGCTGGAGGAGACCGGCCTGTATCCCAACGCCGAGGGGCTGTACTTGAAGGGCCTCATCAAGAACGGCGTCACGTGGCGCCCCGACGTCACCGGCACCGTGCTGACCGGCAGCCGGTGGGCGCTGGTCGCTGGCGTGTGGACGTACCAGACGCTCAGCGGGTCGAACCTGGTCAACGCGGAGCTGGTGGTGAAGAACGCCGCGGGCACCCTCGAGTACCGCATCCGCATCACCAACGCCTCGCTGAGCCAGCAGTTCTGGCAGGCGCCGATCACGAACGTGAACACCTACGAGCTCAAGTGGCGGCAGGTGGTGCCGACCACGACCGACTTCGTCCCGGTCTGCAAGAACCCGCCGAACCGCGAGACCGAAGACGGTCCCACCCAGAACACGCTTGAGTCGATCTTGTTTGCGGGCGATCGCTACGACACCGATACCCTGACGGTCACGGCATCGACGCCGGCCGAGGCGACGACCTGGTTCAACATCGGCTGCGCGGGCACCGTGCTGGCCAAGCTCGCGCTCAACCGGCACACCGACGCGACGAAGTCGGCGCAGGTCACCGCCACGCGGGCCCAGCGTCAGGCGATGCTCAAGATGTACACGTCGGACGTGTGCAACAGCGGTGACGCGCTAACGGTCAGCGGCACGCCGCTGCGCTGGTGGAGCCCCACCGGCCTCACCAACAAGGCGATCCCGACGACTTCGAAGGAGGCCTTGTGGACCGCCAACGGCGCGATCTGCCTCGACACCCACCGGCTGAACGGCACGGCCGACGACATGACCAAGCAAATCGAGGACGCCTGCAAACGGGTCAACCGCCCGGTCCCGCCGCCCTGCATGGACGCCTCCGGGGCCTGGGCCTTCCGGACCGAGAGCCAGGCACACTAGATCAGCGATCTCAAACGGTTGGCGCGCGGGGTCACCGAAATGGGGTGACCCCGCGCTCTTTTTCGGTCACAGGGCCCAGCTGCTCGTATCAATCCCGGCATGACGCGACACATTCTGGCACTCGCGATGGCGCTGGCGGCGGCGGGCTGCGTCGAGGACCCGACGCTCGGCACGGACCAGAGCTTGGTCAAGAACGGCAACGGCGACGAGTGCCCGAAGCTCGGCTGCAGCTCCAACTCGGCCTACCTAGGCCCGACCGAGTTCCACGAGCTCGAGGAGACCGGCACCTACGCCAACGATGAGGGCTTTCGGATCACGAGCTTCACCAAGACGGTGGGCAGCGTGACCACGACCTACCGCCCCGACGTCTCCGGAACGACGCTGGTGGGCAAGCGGTACAGCATCTTGATCCACGGCTGGTACACCGCGCTCAGCGGGCCCGACCTGGTCGGCGCGGTGTTCAACGTCGAGCGCACGGTCGACGGCCTCGTCACGGCGAGGTACCAGATCAGGATCACCGCGGCCAGCACCGCGCAGGAGTACTGGCAGCCGCCCGCCGGACTGCTGAACACCTACGAGCTGCAGTGGCGCATGGTCTACCCGAGCTCGACCCACCTCGTGCCGGTCTGCAACAACCCGCCCAACCGCCTCGACGGCGAGGGGACGTGGTGGCGTAAGACCACCGAGGCCGTGCTGTTCACGGGCGACCGCTACAACAGCGACTCGTTGACTGTGACCGCTGGCGATCCCGCGTCCTCGGGCGACTGGTTCAACATCGGCTGCTCGGGCACGGTGCTGGCCAAGCTGGCCCTCAACCGCCACACCTACGCGACCCAGTCGTCGACGGCACCGACCACGATCGCCCAGCGCCAGGCGATGCTCAAGATGTACACCTCCGACGTGTGCAACACCGGCGATGCGTTGACGGTCGTCGGCACGCCGCTGCGCTGGAACAGCACCACCGGTCTGGCGAGCCCGCCGATCGCGGTCAACAGCTACGAGGCGCGGTGGACTGCGGCTGGCGCGATCTGCCTCGACACCCACCGCACGAACGGCACCGCCAACGACATGGACGTGCAGATCGCCGAGGCCTGCGCGGTCGCAGGCAAGGCGGTGCCGCCCCCCTGCGCGGGCGCGCCGACCAGCTACTACCTGCGGACCACCAGCCCGGCGCTGCCCTGACCGACCGCCATCACGGCAGGCGGCGGCGGATCGCCGTGACTGCATCGAGGCGGTGACGCATGTCGATCGGCGCGGCGCTGAGCAGCTCGCTCGCGACCTGTGACGCGCGCTCGAGCGCTGCCTGCGCGGGGGCCGCGCGCCCTCGGGCTAGCTCGGCGGTGGCCAGCGCCAGCGCGTCATCGATGACGCTCATGCGCTGCCACCACGGTGCGTCGGCCCCGAACGAGGGCCTGGCGATGAGCTCGCGCACCGCCGTGTTGGGGTCGCCGTTCGCGATGGCGAGGTAGGCGCGGGCGCGCGCGATGCGGCTGTCGTTGGCGTCAGGGGTCGCGGCCGCGAGCACGAGGCGCGCGCCGGCGACGACCGCGTCGCGATCCCCGACCGCCGCCGCGCGCCAGGTCAGCTCGTGGCCGCATTCGCGGATGCTGGTGCGTTGCTCGGGGTGCAACGTGGCCAGCCGTTCGCATGGTCCACGCATCGCCTGGCGCCCCTGGTCGAAGTCGGCCATCACGCCGGTGCGCATCAGATCTGCCTCGAGCGTCAACGGGTGGCCGGGGCCGAGGGTTGCCAGGCGCGCTGCGACGAGCGCGTCGCCGAGGCCGACGCGCTCCGCGGGATCGTCGACCGCAAACATCAGCGACTGCAGCACCACCGCCATCTCGATCGCGGCGCTGCCGGTGAGCTTCGCGGACCCCTGGCGTGAAGCCTGCAACCTCGGCAAGGCGCGCGCACGATCGCCGCGGGCGAGCTCGACGACGCCGACGTTGTGGTCGAGCAGCGCGCGCGGGAACGCCGCGCGATCGCCGAGCCGCGTGGCGATCGCTTCGATCAGGGGCAACCCTGCGGTGGCCTCGGCGGGGTTCGACGTCGTGCCGATCGCGAACGTCGCGCGGGCGTAGGCCTCGATCACCAGGGCCTCGTCGCCGGCTTCGAGGCCACGCCGGGTCGCCTCGGTGAAGTCGTCGCGGCCGCGGCCCCGGCGCAACACCGAGAGCGCGATCCGTCCGCGTGCGAGCAACGCCCGCGCGACCAGCGGCTGGTAGCCGAGGGCCTCGGCGCGCGCGACCGCCGACTCGGCGTCGCGGGTGGCGTCATCGGTGCGTGCGGCGTCGCGCTCGACGTCGACCTTGGCGATCAGGTCGGCGATCGCGGCGGCCTCCGGCGCCTGGGTCGCGGTCGGCGGTGCGACCGGCGACAGGAGCGCGTCGTCGTCGTCGCAAGTGGCGAGGTCGGGCAGGCCGGAGGCGGCGATGACCAGATCCGGCAGCGAGCCGGTGGTGGCGGAGGCGGCGACGTCGGCGACGGCGGTCAGCGCGGCCTTGCGGCGGGCCAGGCAGGCGGTGCGACGGTCGAACGCTGCGGTCGAGACCTCGCCGCGCTGGTGAGCCATGCACGAGGCGCGCTGGATGACCACCCAGTCGTCGGCGTAGCGATCGAGCGCGGCGACGATGCGCGGCACCGACTCGCGGGCGTAGTCGCCGGCTAGCCCGGCGAGGAAGGTGTTAGCGGCGGTGCGCCGAGCGCCGCCCCAGGCGCCGGCGATCGAGGCCTCGCCGCCCTGGCACGGCGGGGGCGCCGCGACCGAGCGACGGCCGACCAGCGCCACCGCGATCGCGCCGGCGGTGACCACGCCGGCGCCGACCATGCCGCGGCGGCGCCAGCGCGCGGCGGGATCGAGCGCGAGCGCCGCGAGCAGCGCGGCCATCGACGGGAAGCGATCGGTGGCGCGCTCGGCGCTGCCGCGGGTGAGGATCGGCTCGAGCCAGCGCGGCGTCGGCCCACGCGCGGCGACGGCCTCGCGCAGCGCGACGCACAGCGCGTACTGATCGACCGCGGCGGTCAGCGCGTCGCCGCGCTTCTGCTCGGGCGCCATGTAGCGCGGCGTGCCGGCGATCAGCGGCGCGCCGGTGTCGTCGGTGGCGTGGGCCAGGCCGAAGTCGAGCACGCGGACCCGGCCGTCGGCGCCGAGGATCGCGTTGTCGGGCTTGAAGTCGCGGTGCACCAGCCCGGCGGCGTGCGCGGCGGCCAGGCCCTCGCCGCATTGCCGGTACGCGCGCACCAGCTCGGCGACCGGCGCGCCGTCGACGGCGACGGTGCGCAACGTCTTGCCCTTGACCAGCTCCATCACCAGGAACACACCCTCGGGCGCCTCGAAGACGTCGTAGATCGGCACGACGTTCGGGTGCGAGAGGCGGGCCAGCGCACGGCCCTCGTCGCGGGCGCGCGCGCGGGCGACGTCGTCGCCGGCCGACGCCAGCTTGAGGGCGACGCCGCGGTTGAGCTCGGGGTCCCAGGCCGACCACACCACGCCCATGCCGCCGGCGCCGGCGCGCTCGATCAGCCGGTAGCGCCCGACCTTGACCGCCGCCGCCTCGCCGAACAGCGCCTCGGCCGCCTTGGCCCGCGCCACCGCGCGCTCGAGCGGATCGGCCACCGGCGCCGCGCGCACCATGTGTCCGACCGCCGTCGTCGGCGTCGCCTCGCCGGGCGCGTCGTCGCCCGGCGGCGTGGGCACAGTCGGGGCGAGCGGATCGGCCATGGCGCGCGGCGGTTCCGATAGTATCCCGCCGGCTGGGTCGGGGCGGCGTGCGCCGTCATCCCACGCGCGCGAGCGAGACCAGGCCGCCCGCAAAGAGCTCGGGGAACCGGGCGCGCAGGCGGTCGCGATCGCGGTCGGCGTCGGCGACCCAGGCCGCCGGCACCTCGACTGTGCGTGTGGGGCGCGGCGCGTCGGCCGCGGGCCACCACGCCACGGCTAACGCGCCGTCGTCGGCGACGGCGTCGACGATCAGGCTCGAGCCCGCCGCGGCGAACTCGGGGGCGTTGGCCAGGAGGCGGGCCTTCACGCACTCGATCAGCGCGTCGTCGTGGCCGTGCTGCCACAGCACCAGCTTCTCCCGCAGCCCCTCGTAGCCGCGCACCAGGCGGACCCGGTTCGGCGCGAGGTGGGTGACCAGCGGCGAGCCGTGCGTAAAGCCGCGGGCCACGCCGTCGAACAGCGCGCGCTCGTGATCGCGCCAGGCCGGCCAGGCCGACGGCGCTAGCGCCATCACCCAGTGGCCGCGTTCGAGGTCGGTGTACAGGATCGACCGCGCGACCTCGATCCGCGCGCCGCACGCCTCGCACGCGACCTGATGGAAGCGCCGGGCCAACACTGCCGCCCGCACCGCCGGCACCCGCGACCCGTGGATGCCGCGTGCCAGCTCGGCGCTGGTCGAGCCGTCGCAGTGCGGGCACGTCAGCGTGCGGATCTCCCAGGTCGACATCAGGCCCCGCCGTGGATCACGCGACCCATCGCCGCCGTCTCGGCGATAGCCGCCTCGATCAGGTGCGCTATCGCGATCGGCTGCCGCTGGCTGGCCGCGAGGTACGCCGCGCGCAACGCCGCGTTGCGGATGTAGCCGCCGGTCATCGCGAACCGGCGCCCGAGCTCGACGAAGTCGACGTCGTCGGCGCACGCGGCGCGCGTCGGGATCACGGTGCGCCATAGCCGGGCCCGCTCCTCGGCGTCGGGCAACGGGAAGGCGACGTGGAACGCGAGGCGACGCCGGAACGCGGGGTCGATGCCGCTGTCGAGGTTGGTGGTGAGGATCGTCACCCCGGTGAACGCCTCCATGCGCTGCAAGAGGTAGTTGACCTCGAGGTTGGCGTAGCGATCGTTGGCGGACTTCACCTCGGTCCGCTTCGCGAACAGCGAGTCGGCCTCGTCGAACAACAGGATCGCGTGGCCAGCCTCGGCGGCATCGAACACCGCGGCCAGGTGCTTCTCGGTCTCGCCCACGTACTTCGACACCATCCGCGCCAGGTCGATCTGGTACAGGTCGAGCCCGAGCGCGCCGGCCAGCACCGCCGCGGCCATCGTCTTGCCCGTGCCGGGCGGGCCCGAGAACAACACCGGCAAACCCAGTCCCTTGCCGATCCGCGCCGCGAAGCCCCAGTCGTCCAAGACCTGCCGGCGGTGGGTCACGCGGCCCGCCATCTCGCGCAGCTCAGCGAGCTGCTCGTCGGGCAGCACCAGCTCGTCCCAGGTCGGACGCCAGTCGACGCGGGTGCCCAGGCGGGTCAACCGGTCCTCGACCGCGGCGCGGATCCCGAGCTGCCCGTCATCGGCGTTCACCGCGCGACCGGCCGCCTGCGCGTGGACCGCAGCGCCACGCGCGGCCCGTGCGATCGTGCCGCCCGTCACCGCGTAGCGGGCCGCCAGGTGCTCGGCCAGCTCGGGGGAGGCCGTGGGCAAGGCGCGCCGCCATAGCGCCGCGCGGGTGTCGCGGTCGGGGAGCGGGAGCTCGACGGCGACGACGGCGCGCTCGCGCAGCAGCGGCTGCGCGAGTTGCGGCGCGCAGGTCAGGACCAGCGGCGCCGGCCCGCCGCCAAGCACCGCGTCGAGCGCGCGGCTGCGGTCGCGACGACCGTCGTCCGGGCTCGCGAGCAGGTGCTCGGCGTCGCGCATGATCACGACCGCGTCGAACAGCGTCGCCTCGCGCGCCAGCGCGGCGAGCACGTCGACCAGCGTCGCGTCGGTCGGCAGGTCACCGCACCGCACCGTCAGCGCCGCGCGTCCGGCGGCGGCCGCCGCAGCCAGCGCCAGCGCACCGCGGCCGGAGCCCGGCAGGCCGTGCAGCACGAGCGCGGGGTCACCGCGGCGCTGACCTTGCGCGCGGACCACCGCGATCGCGGTGGCGCGCGCGACGTCCGACACCAGCAGGGCCGCGCCGTCCGGCGGCGTCAGAGTGAGCGCGGCGACCGAGGCCACGTCGGCCGCCAGCTCGAGGTGTCCGAAGGCCAGGTCGATCACGCGCGGGTGGGTACGGACCGCGCGCCCGAGCCGACCTGCCGCGCGGTCGCCGGGCTCGACCCACTCGATGAGGCCGTGGCGGAACAGCCGCCCCTGGGTCGCGAGCTCGGTGGCGAACGCGTCGCGGTCGCCGGCCGTGTAGATCGCGTCATCGAGGTACTCGAGGGTGACCCGGTCGGGGCCGCCGGCCGCGCGCAGCCGCTCGGGCGCCACCGCCGCCGCGAGCAGGTACCGCACCACCGCTAGCTCGCTGCTGGTGAGTGCGAACGCGGCCGCGGCGCGCGCCAGCGGGACGGTGCGCCCGCCAGACTCGGTCGCGGCGATCCGATCGTCGATGCGCTCGGCCAGCATCGCGACCGCGACCTCGGCGTCGCCGCGCGCGCGCCCGTCCGCGCCGCGGATCGCCGCGCGCCGCGTGGTGCGCACCGCCAGCTCGACCAGGTCGTCGAGATGGTCGCGCGTGCCGACGTACGTCGCCATCGCGCGCGACGGTACAGGATCGTGACCGGCGATGGTACGCTACCCGCGTGTGGCTGGGTCGCGTCCCGATCGTCGTCGCCGCGATGCTCACTGGCTGCTCGCACGGCGCGCCGCGCCCGACCGGTGACCCCGGCGTCTCGGGCGACGCCGGCGCCGTGATCGACGGCGGCGCTGCGGTCGATGGCGGCGCCGTCGCGGTCGCCCCGGCGGCGCCGCTGGACGCCGCCACCCCGGTCGACGCGGCGCCATCGGGTCCTTGGGACTGGGCTGGCGTGCGCGCCGCCGAAGGGCGTTGGCGCCGGTCGCCGGAGTGCGACTACCAGCCGCCGTGTCCGGTCTGGCTCCTGGCCGCCAAGATCGTCAGCGCCCAGCGCGGCGGCGGTCGCACCCGCGTGATCATCGACCTGGGCGCCGACGATCACGTCGTCGTCGGCATGCTGGGGCGGCTGGTGGCCGCCGACGGCCGGCCCGACACGGCGCGGTTCGCCGTCACCGACCTGGCCGCGCGCCAGGCCTGGGCCGAGGCGCCGGGCGACGTCGGCGTCGGCACCGGTCGTCTACTGCTGTGGAACCCGACCGTGCACGCCATGCCCGAGGAGCCCTGACATGACCCGCGACCAGCGCGATCGCGAGCACGCCGAGCCCGAGCACGTCACCCACCGCGCCCGGCCGCGCAACGCGCGCGGCGACGACGCCGTCGTCGAGGACGAGCTCGACTCGGCCGAGGCGTGGCGTCAGGTCGACGAGATCCTCACCCAGCACGCCGGCGGCGAGCGTCTGCCGGGGCTGGCCCGGTCGCTCGACGCCACCGGCAAGGCCCAGCTGGTCGCGCGCATGAACGACCTGCGCGCGTTCGCGGGTGACGTCGTGTGGGACACGCTCCTGGCCACCGGCAACTCGCTGGCGTTCGCCATCACCTTCGCGCCGTACGGGGCGACGCCGGTGAGCAAGGAGCGGGTCCGCAAGCACGTGGAGCGGCTGCGCGCCGCCGATCTCGCGGACCTGACGGGGCTGCCCTTCGTCGAGCTGCGCAAGTACTTTCCAGGCAAGCTCGCCGACGAGTTGCCCACCCTGGTGCGCGACCTGACGGGCCTGACCGGAAACGCCGACGTCGTGGGGTGGTGGCTGACCACCACCGAGCCGAAGCTCGCCGCGCACCGCCTGGCCGCGGTCGCCGACACGGCGCTGGCCAAGACCTGCGACGAGGCGCAGCTGTGGGGATGGCTCGACGATCTCGATGGCGCGTCCGCGTACTACGGGCTGCCCGAGCTGTGGAAGGCGACGAGCGACCCGACCGCCAAGGCCAAGCTGGCGGCCAAGCTCGGGCCGCTCGCGACCGAGGATCCCGAGTTCGCCGCCGAGGGCGATCTGCACAAGCCCGAGGTCCAGGCGGTGGTGAAGCGCCGCGGCTCGGCCGCGGAGCTGCTCGACGCCACGGCGCTGGCGCGGGGGCGCGGAGACGCGTCGGTGGCCGACGTCCTGGCCACGCTGCGTCGCGATCCTCCGACGCCGACGCAGGCGGTGCAGATCCTGGCCACCCTGACGTACGAGCCGATCGCGGTCGTGGTGCCGCCCCTGCTCGAGGTGCCGGGCGTCACGGCGACGCACCTGCTGACCTTGTGGGCGAACTTCGGCTACTCCGAGCAGGCTGCGGCGCTGCGTGACGACCGCCTGCGCGCCGCGATCAAGAAGCGGCTCG
This sequence comes from Myxococcales bacterium, assembly GCA_016707895.1. Lineage (GTDB taxonomy): Bacteria > Myxococcota_A > Polyangia > Haliangiales > Haliangiaceae > UBA2376. The sequence goes on from JADJGV010000002.1 coordinate 366,738, forward strand.
GGCCGGGGGTCCCGTTGCGCGCGCTGGTCGACACCGCGTACGTGAAGGCCGCGGAGCTCGCGCCCGACGAGGCGCTGCGGCGCTGGTGGATCGCCGACGCGGCGCCCGCCGACGCGCTGTGGCTGGTCGCCTCGGGATCACCGTCCGAGTGCGCGGCCGCGTGTCGGGCGTTGCGCAGCGACGGCGCCGGGCTGAGGTGGGCCAAGCAGCTCACGGCCCAGGACAACCAGGAGCAGCTGCGGGTCCTCGCCAACAACTGCGGCGACCCCGCGACCACGGCCCGCCTGCGCGAGTCGGTGATTCGCGAGTGGTCGTGGGATCCCATCACCGCCGGTCAGCGAGAGGACGCCGAGATCACGGGCCCGGCGCGGCCCCGGCTCGACGCGGCGGTCCACGACCCGACGGCCGACCGGGTCGCGCGGCTGGCGGATCTCGACGACGCCGAACGGGCGGCGCTCGCCCGCGATCCCAAGGCGGTCAGCGAGTTGACGGCGCACCTCGACCAGGACGAGCTGGTCCGCGCGCTGGCGTTGCTCGACCTCACCGTCGCGAGCGCGATCCGTGCCACACCGGCGCGCGGCTACCACCGCGGCGTCGTCGAGTACCTCCGGACCCGCCCGGCCGGCGAGGAGGCGGAGGTGTTCGAGCACGCCGACCTGATCGATCGCGCCACGGGGCACGTCCACCCCGACCCGCTGCTGGTGCTGCCCTCGTTGCGCCAGCCCAAGCGCCTGGTCCAGGCGATCGCGCTGGTGCCGGCGGTCGTCGAGCGGCTGCTGGCGGGGAGCGACCCGAGCCTGGCGCTGCGGTTGCTCGATGATCCGTTGGTGCGCCCCAAGGCGGCGCCCTATCTGGCCGGGCGCCCCGAGGCGCTCGACGCGCTGCCGCGCTACGAGCACCTGACCGCGCGAGGCCAGACCGCGTTCGACGAGCTGGGGCGAGCCGCGGGCGCGCAGCGCGGCGGTGACGAGGTGCGCGACGTCGTGGCCGAGATCGCTGACGGTACGTACGAGGACGGCGCCGCGAAGGCCGCGGCGCGCGGGGCCACGCTGGACAACGCGCGACAGCAGGCGACGATCGATGGCGCGGTCGCAGCGCTCGATCAGGGCGCCAGCGAGACCGCCGACGCGATGGCGCTCGTGCACCAGTTCCGCGGTCAGATCCCGGCGCTGATCGCCGATCCGGCGCGGTGGCCGACCGTCGATCGCCTGCGCGCGCTGATCGGCATGCTGCCGACGGTGGCGTTCCCCGAGCTCTCGCCGGCGACGTTGCTGCGATCGATCAACACCCGGCGCTGGATGTTCGAGGACGCCCAGGGGTTCCTGTTGCTCGGCGCCTTCGCGAAGGATCCCGGCGCGGCGGTGCTGGTGGCCGTGGCGTTGTTCGACGACGAGCCCGGGGCCCGGGCGTGGTTGCGGCGCCTCCCCCGCGCCGCCGGCCTGACCGATCGCGAGGAGGACTGGCTGGACAAGCTCGCGTCGCTGGTCGCCGATCCCGACGTCCTGCGCGATCTCTTCCTGGTGCGGTTCGGGATCGCGGCGCCGGCGCAGTACGCGTCGGCGACGCTGCACACGCTCTACGAGACCTTGTCGCGGTTGCCCGACGGCCACCTGCAGCAGGAGCGCATCAAACAGGTCGTCTCCACCGACGCCGGGGTTGGCGTCGGTGGGTACTGGGCGGAGGATCTCAAGACGATCGTGATCGACGACGAGATGGCACCCGACAAGGCCACCGACGAGACGCCGGAGCGCGCGTCGTGGATGACCCGGGCGCAGGTCGCGGAGCGCTACGGGTTCGACGACGCCGCACTGGCGGCGCAGGTTGCGGCCGGGCACGTCGAGCAGCGGGCCTTCGACGAGGGGACGCTGTACAAGATCGCCACCGTCGTCCAGGACAAGTTCACCTCGACCGTGCTGCACGAGGTCGGGCACGCCGTCGACGAGATCCTCGGCACGCAGACCGAGGTGATCTACGACCGCGCCGGCTGGCGGAAGTACGGGATCGATCAGTTCGAGACCTGGGCCGCCGAGGCCGGCGGCTGGGACAAGGTCGCTGCCAAGGATCGCGCGCCGATCCGCCAGGCCTGGGTCGACTCGCTCTTCACGCGCCGCGCCGTCAAGGAGCTGGTGCCGGACGACCACCCGGCGCTGGCGGCGCGCTACGCAGGCGTCGGGCTCGTCGACGACGCCCGAGCCGACCGCAAGAGCGAGTACCACGAGCGCAACCAGCACGGCGATCGCGTGTTCGTCTCGCAGCCGCACTACCAGGCGTTCTACTCGGTGCCGTTGCGCACGTCGCAGGTCGCCCCGTCGGACTACTCGATGTACGCGCCCGAGGAGTACTTCGCCGAGTGCTACGTCGAATACTACCGCGAGGTCGACGGCACACCCGAGGGGCAGCGCAAGAAGGGTGGCGTGCTGCCGGTGTGGATCAAGCAGTGGTTCGATCAGCACGTCGACCGCGTGCGGTTCGACCCCAAGCGCATGAAGCCCTGAGCCGCGATCCTGGCGGCCCTGGCGGCTCCGGCGAGCGGATCGGCCATGGCGCGCGGCGCTTCCGATAGTATCCCGGGCCGTGGACGAACCCGAGGTCAACGCCGTCGAAGCCGTGCCCAGTCCGATCGAGTGGGTGGGGCTGGCCCTGGGTGGCGCGCCGTTCGCGGTCAGCCATTCGGTGACCCGCATCAGCACGAGCAACGGCGCGGTGACGTCGGTGTACTACCGCGACTGGGTGGCGCTCGGCTGTGGCGCCGCGGCGGCGGCGATCGGACTGCTCGCGCTGGTCCGGCTGCGGTCGACGGCCCCGGCCCGCCGCACGCTGCGCGCAGTGGTGGCGCTGGCGCTGCTCGTAGCAGGCGTCGCGCAGGTGCTGCGCGGCGTCGGGACCATCGACGGGCCGAAGGTGGAGGCGCCGGCGATCACGACCGGCCCCGCGACCCCGCCGCCCGCGGCGGTCGATCCGGCGGTGGCGTGCGACGGCGGCGACAGCGAGGCGTGCAACCGCGCCGGCATGGCGGCCATCGCCGCCGAGCAGTGGACGATCGCGCGCCAGCGGTTCGAGGCCGGCTGCGCGCGCAAGCACGGCGAGAGCTGCAAGAACCTCGGCGTCATGTACGACCACGGCGACGGCGTCGAGCGCAACCAGGTCAAGGCGGTCGGCTACTACGGCCAGAGCTGCGACGCCGGCAACGCGGTCGGCTGCTTCAACCTCGGCATGGCCCGCTACCAGGGCGCCGGCGTCGATCGCGACGTGCCCGGCGCCGCCGGCATGTTCAAGCGCGCGTGTGCGCCGACAGCGCCGCGGCGTGCAACCAGCTGGCGATCATGCTCGGCGACGGCGTCGGCGTGCGCGAGGACGACGCGGCGGCGTTCGAGCTGTACACCAAGGCGTGCGACGCCAAGCTGGCGGTCGCGTGCCGCAACGCCGGGCTCAAGCTCGACGACGGCGAGGGCGTGACCGCGGATCCGGCCAAGGCGCTGGCGCGGTTCGTCGAGGCGTGCGACGGCGGCGACGGCGCCGGATGCTCGGACGCCGGCGCGCGCTACCAGGCCGGCCGCGGCGTCACCGCCGATCCGGCGCAGGCGCGCACGTACTACGAGCGGGCGTGCCGCCTGAACTACGGCGACGGCTGCAACCGCCTGGGCCGCCTGGCCGAGGAGGGCGTCGGCGAGGCCAAGGACCTGGCCAAGGCCGCGGCGCTGTACGAGCAGGCCTGTGCGCTGGGCGCCGGCTACGGCTGCTCGAACCTGGCGTTCCTGAAGGGCGGCATCACCAAGCAGCTGCCGCTGTACCAGCGCGCGTGCGAGCTGGGCGCCGCCGGCGTGTGCGTCGACCTCGGGATGGCGCTGTACACCGGCAAGGTCCTGAAGAAGGACGCGGCGGCCGCGCTGCCCCTGTTCGAGCGCGGCTGCGCGCTGGGCGACGAGGTCGGCTGCCGCAACGCCGGCATCCAGTACTTCCGCGGCGAGGGCGCCAAGGCCGACCGCGTGAAGTCGCACGACCTGCTGGTGCGGGCGTGTCAGCTCGGCGACGCCGCGTCGTGCAAGGAGCTCGAGTAGCCCGTCACTTCGGGGTCAGCACGAGCCCGAGCTTGACGTCGACGTCGGTCGGGTCGCCGTCGCCGTCGATGACCGGCGTGAACGACCACTTGGCCATCACGCCCTCGACGCACGACGCGAGGTTGTCGTCGACGCCGGCGGCGTTGCCGTCGGTGAGCGCGCCGCGATCGGTGACGGTGAAGGTCAGCGAGACCTTGCCGGCCAGCGTGCCGTCGCCCACCAGCGACTTCTTAGCAGCGCTGCAGGCTGGGCATGTAGGTCGTCGAGATCTTCCGGATGATGCCGTCGACCGACGGATCGCCGGGCGGGCGCGGGGTCGGCACCGGCTTGATGCGGCCGGGCGGGCCCGTCTCGGGCCCCTTGTCGATCGGGGTGACCGGTCGGGTGCCGGGATCGACGACCGGGTTCTGGCTGGTGCCGGGGCGGTACGCATCGTCGGGGCGCACGCGGCCGGTCTGATCGCCGATGCTGGCGGTCTGGTCGTTGCGCTTGATCTCGTCGAGCTGCTGCGCCAGGTCGGTGCCGGGCTTCTTGGCCGACAGGTCGCCGACCGTGCGGCCGGTGTCGCCGTCAGGGGCGAACAGCAGATCGGCCATGCGGGTCGGATCGCCCGGCTCGGTCACCGACGGCGTCGGCGCGGCCGGCCGGCCCGTGTTGGGGGTCGGCTTGTGGGTCGGCGTCGGCGCGGTGGGCTCGGGCTTGGTCGGCGCCGGCTGGGTGCCGGGCTCGGGCTCGGGCGTCGGATCGGTGTCGAAGATCGGATCGCTGGCGTCGATCAGCGCGATCGTGTCGTCGGTGTACGTCTCGGTCGCGCGGTGCGCCATCGTCGGCTCGCCGGGCGGATCGTTGAGGTTGGCGGCGATCATCACGCCGAGGTGCGCTACCAGCGACGCGGCGGCGAACGCGGCGACGCGGCCGTCGATGCGATCGGCCAGCGTGCCCTTGAGCGCGCGCGGCAGCGTGGGCGCAGGTGCGGGCGCGGGCAGCCGCACGCCCTGGAACAGCACGCGCACCTCGCCGACGTCGACGCGGCCGTGGGCGGCGAGCGGCAGCACGACGGTGGTCGCGCCCGCGGCCACCTTGCCGTGGGCGTCGCACTCGGCGCGGGTCCACACCGCGTCGCCCACCGCGATCCGCGCGTCCATGCCGGGAGCCAGCCGCAGGCGGATGCCGGCCGGCGTGATCGTCAGCAGCTCCCAGTTGCGCGGCAAGGTCGGCAGCGGCAGCTGGATGCTGGCGCGGGCCGACTGGCCGATCGAGAACGGCCGCTGGTCGCGCACGATCTGCTCGGCGACCACGGTCCCCGACAGCACGATGCCGAGGCGAAGGGCGGGAGGATTCGCGGGCTTGGCAGGAGTCGCGGACATGGGAATGCAAACGCGCGACCCGCCAGGGCGATCTAGCCGAGCGCCGTCAGCGCACCACGGTCAGGTGAACCCGCCCCGGCGACGACGGCGGCGGCGGCAGCGCCGGCGCGAGCGGCTGGCCGCGCCACGCGTCGAGCCGGCTGCCCTGGTGCGCGTACGCGACCGGGCAGGTGGCGGCGCACGGCTTGGGCGTGTCGAACGCCTGGCGGATGTCGTCGACGCCGTAGTCGGCCAGCGGCTTGGCGCCCAGGCCCATCTTGGGCGTGCACAGGTGCACCAGCCCGTCCTCGCACACGGTGAAGAAGCGGGCGCCGGCGCGGCACTTCCACTCGACCTGGCCGCGGTCGAGCAGCTCGCTCTGGAAGTCCTCGCTGAAGACGCTGGTGCCGTGGCGATCGAGCGCGCGGATCTCCTCGTAGACGGCGCGCGCCTCGGCGTCGACCGGCAGCGGTCGCCCCGACGGATCGCGGGCCAGCGAGCACTTGGCGTCGAAGCCGAGCGCGTGCACCGCCTGCGCGACCGCCAGCGCCTCGGCCGGCGGCGCCGCGCCGAAGACGGTGTTCACGCGCACGCGGAAGCGCGCGTGCTCGGCGAGCAACCGCAGCTTGCCGCGCAGCGGCTTGAGCGACTTCTTGCTGACCGCGTTGGGCGTGAGGTTGTCGAGGCTGAGCTGCAGCGCGTACAGCCCGGCGTCGTTGAGCGCGTCGATCAGCGCACGCGTCAGCAGATAGCCGTTGGTGTTGAGCGCCGGCGTCATGCCGCGCGCGCGCACGTGGCGGACGATCGCGACGATGTCGGGGTGGAGCAACGTCTCGCCGCCGGTGAGCGTGACGAACACCGTGCCCAGCTCGGCGAGGTGATCGATGCGCGCCTTCATCTCGTCGAGCGGCACCGGCGGCGACACCTTGTCGTACTCGGTGCAGTAGCCGCACGCGAGGTTGCAGCGCCGGGTGACGACGACGTGGGCCATCAGCGGCCGATCGGTGTCGAGCGCGGCCTTGGCCAGCCCGCGCAGCACGCGGAAGTCGGCGCGCAGCTGGTGGCGGCGCTGGTGGCGGACAGGGGCGATCGCGGGGAGGGCGGCTGCGGACATGGCGGGCGGTATTGCGACCCCTGGGCCATCGCCCAAGCGCTCGAGATCGCTAGGCCGGGTGTCAAGGTTCGACCATTCCCTGGCAGATCAGCGCCGACGGCTGGCTGGTACGTTTCAACGGCGATGCTCCGCCGCGTCTTGCCGCTCGCCTTGTTGGTCGGTTGCAGCCACCCGCGGCCGGCGCCGGCGCCAACGCCGCCGAGCCCGCAGGTCACGATCCACCTCGATCCGCTGCGCTTCAAGCCCGACGCCACGCTGACGATCGAGCTGGTGATCGGCAGCGGCTACAGCTGCAGCAAGCGCTACCCGATGCCGATGACGGAGCCCGCGCCGACGCCATCGCCCGCGCCGTGCATGGCGCCGCCGCCCCCGTTCCACGAGCAGTACGCCGAGCGGGTGGCCGGCCGCAGCGCCATCGTGATCGCCAGCGGGCAGCTCATGCTCGGGCGCGACTTCACCGTGATCGTCACCGGGCCCGCGGCCGAGGGTTGCGATCTGCTGCGCGGCACCGCGCGCGGCATCGCGACCGGCGGCGCGGTCGAGGTCCCGGCGCTCGAGCTGGTCGCGATCCCGCAGCCGTGCCCGGCGTAGATCGTCGACGGCGATCGCGCGTCGGAAGTCCCATGCCCCGCACGCTCGCCGCCCTCGCGCTCGCCGCCCTCGCCACCACCGCCTGCACCGAGCAGCTCGCGCCCGCCGCCCAGGCCACCACGCCGGTGCGCTTCGCGCTGTCGCTCGACGCCCGCGCGTTCATGCCGGGCACGACCGTCGAGGTCGAGGTGTGGAACGAGGCCGCGCTGGCCGCGCGGGCGCGCAGCGGCGACTGCATGATCGGCCACAGCGCCGCCGGCGAGGAGATCATCTGTCCGCCCGGCGTCACCTACCAGCCGCCGCCGACGCCCGAGCGGTTCACGTTCACCGTCGACGAGCTGGGCCACGGCTTCGCGATCGCCGCGCTGTCGATCGGCCGCGGCGAGGCCTACGAGATCGCGATCGGCGGTCGCGCCGCCGACGGCTGCAACCACGCCGGCGCCACCGCGCGCGGCGTCGCCGACCGCGACGAGATCGCGCTGGCCGACCTCGACGTCTTCTCGACCACGATGGCGTGTCGCACCGGTGGCTGATCACGCCACGCGGATGCGGGCGTCGATCGCGATCACGCCCTGGCCCGGGCCGCGGGTGACGATCGGGTTGAGGTCGAGCTCGAGCACCGCGCCCAGGTCGCCCATCAGGCGATCGACGCGCAGGATGGCGTCGCGCAGCGCGGCGCGATCGGCCACCGGGCCGCCGCGGAAGCCGTCGAGCAGCGCCTGCGCCCGCACGCCGTCGACCAGATCGCGGGCGTCGGCGTCGGTCAGCGGGTGGACCCGGAAGCCGACGTCCTTCCACAGCTCGACCGCGACGCCGCCGATGCCGAAGCCGATCAGCGGGCCGAAGCCCGGCGTGCGGGTCGCGCCGACGAACAGCTCGACGCCGCGCGGCACCATCGGCTGCACGGTGACGCCGGCCATCTCGGCGGCGCGCCCGATCGTCGCCAGCCGCGCGTGGATGTCGGCGAAGGCCTGGCGCACGGCGGCGGCGTCGGCGACGTCGAGGATCACGCCGCCGACGTCGGTCTTGTGGGTGATCGTCGCGGAGGCGAGCTTGATCGCGACCGGGTAGCCGACCGCGTCGGCGGCGGCCGCGGCGTCGTCGGCCGAGGTGGCGAGCTGCGTGCTCGGCTGCGCGATGCCGTAGGCCGCCAGCACCGCGCGCGTGGCCTCGGGCGGCAGCCAGCCGTGGTGATCGCCGATCGCGGCGCGCGCCGCGGCCGCGTCGACGGCGAGCTCGGGCACCGCGCCGGCGCCGCGGGCCAGCCAGCGGCCGTAGCGCACCACGCGGGCCAGCGCGATCGCCGCCGCCTCGGGGAACGCGTACGACGGGAACCGGCCCTCGCGCAGCGACGACAGCGCCGCCGGCACGCCGTGCATGCCCATGAACGACGTCAGCACCGGCTTGGTCGCGCTGGCGCCGCCGCGCTGGATCGCCGCCGCCACCGCCGCGGCCTCGGTGCCGACCGGCGGCACGAACAGCACGATCACCGCGTCGACGCCGGGATCGGCGAGCAAGAGCGGCAGCGCGCGCTCGTAGGCCGCGGGCGTGGCGCTGGCGATCATGTCGACCGGGTTCTTGACCGACGCCTCGGGCGGCAGGAACTCGCGCAGCGCGGCGGTGGTCGCGGCCGACAGCTCGGGGACGATCAGGCCGTGGCTCTCGCAGGCGTCGGCGGCCATGATGCCGGGGCCGCCGGCGTTGGTGAGCAGCGCGACGCGGTTGCCGCGCGGCACCGGCTGGTTGGCCAGCACCATCGCGACGTCGAACAGCTCCTCGATGGTGTCGGTGCGGATCACGCCGGCCTGGGTGATCAGCGCCTCGACCGCGACCTCGTTGCCGGCCAGCGACCCGGTGTGCGAGCTGGCGGCGCGCGCGCCGGCGCCGGTGCGGCCGCTCTTCACGGCGACGATCGGCTTCTCGCGCGCGACCCGCTGGCAGGTGGCGAGGAACCGGGCCGGGTTGCCGAAGCTCTCGAGGTACAAGAGCACCACCTGCACCTGCGGATCGGCGCCCCAGTACTCGATGAGGTCGTTGCCCGACACGTCGGCCTTGTTGCCGATCGACACGAACTGGTGGATGCCGATGCCCAGCTCCTTGGCGTAGTCGAGGATCGCCAGGCCGACCGCGCCCGACTGCGACGAGAACGCGACGTTGCCGTGGGGCGGCCAGGTCGGCGCGAAGGTGGCGTCGAGGGCGATCGCGGGGTCGGCGTTGAGCAGGCCGAGGCAGTTGGGGCCGACCATCCGCATCCCGGCGGCGCGCACCTTGGCCAGCATCGCGTCCTGGACGGCGCGCCCGGCGTCGCCGGTCTCGGCGAAGCCGGCGGTGATGATCAGCACCGCCTTCACGCCGGTCGCGACGCAGTCGTCGATCACCGCCGGCACCCGCGCCGCCGGCACGACGATCACCGCGAGGTCGATGGCGTCGGGCACCGCGCGCAGATCGGGGTAGGCGCGGACGCCCTGCACCGACGTCGCGCCCGGGTTGACCGGGTAGACCGCGCCGGTGAAGCCGTTGGCGATCAGGTTATGGAAGATCTCGGCGCCGATCGTGCCGCGGGTGCGCGACGCCCCGATCACCGCGACCGTCCGGGGCTTGAGCAGCGAGTCCAGCGAGTGCGCCATCGCGTGAGCTTACGCGGGGTTGCGTCGCTGCGGGGGCGCGCCGCGGCGGCGATCGGTCGCGGTCAGTGCGTCGCACGCAACCGCGGCGCGGTGCGGTCGATAGCCGCGGCATGAATGCACCAAGACTCGTCGCGTTGCTCTCGGTCGGTGGCCTGCTCGTCGGATGTGGCGGAGGTCGCCCGGCGCCGCCGGCGCGGCCCGTCGCCGCCGCGAAGGTGGACCTCAAGCGCGCCAAGGCGCCCGCCACCGCGGTCATCCTCGGTACCGGCGGCGCCGGCGATTCGACCACGCTGACGCTGCCCACCGGCTCGCAGCGGGTGACGGTGTCGCCGCTGTTCGTGCGCGGCGCCAATGCCGACGCCGAGGGCGGGATCGGCTCGGTCGACCTGATCGTGCAGGCGGCCACCAGCGGGCAGGTGAAGGTCGGCGTGTTCGAGGACGTCGCCGGCGGCGCCGGGCCCGAGTGGCGGGCCGGCGTGTGGCTGGCGGCGTACGTCGCGGTGAGCGTGCTCGACAAGGACCTCACCGACTTCGCGTTCGAGGCGACCTCGAGCGGTCACGTCGACGGCGCGTCGGCGTCGGCGCTGATGTCGGCGGGCCTCGTCGCGGCGATCCTCGGCTGGCAGGTCGACGCGGCCGCGACGATGACCGGGACCATCAACCCCGACGGCACCGTCGGGCCGGTCAGCGGCATCCCGCAGAAGTTCGCGGCGGCGCTGGCCGCCGGCAAGCGCCGGCTGGGCTACCCGGTCGGGCAGCGGCTCGCGATCGACGCGGCCACCGGCGCCGAGGTCGACCTGGTGGCGCTGGCGCGCGAGCGCGGCGCCGAGGCGGTCGAGATCGCCGACATCTACGGCGCGATCGAGCTGATGACCGGGCGCGCGCTGCCGCGGCCGCTGCCGCTGGCCAGCAACGCGATGGAGCTGCCCGCCGAGATCGCGGATCGCGTCGGCGCGCGGGTCGACGCCTGGGACAAGCGGGTCGACGCGCTGCACGAGGAGCTCGACGGCGGCTACGACCTCGGCACCGCGGCGCTGGGCGCCTACCTGCGCTCGACGGTCGCCCACGATCGCGCCTTCAAGCAGCGCAAGCAGGGGATGGTGGCCCCGGCGTATCACGGCATGGTGGCGGCGTGGATCGCGGCGTCGGCCAGCCGCGACGCCGCGACCGTGCTCGGCTACGCCGTCGACGGCGACGTCGAGGGCGCGATGCGCGAGCTCGACCGCCTGACCGCCGAGCTGGCGACGGCGACCGACGCGGTGCGCGCGGTGGGCACGCGCAAGCCGGCGACGATGGGCGACCACCTGCAGATGCTGTCGGCGTTCGACGCGGCCATCGATGGCTGGAGCTTGCAGACGTTCGCCGAGGCGCTGGTCCGCCGCACCCGGGTGCGCCTCGAGGTCCTGCGCGAGGACCCCGACGATGACTACGCGCTCACCGCGGTGGGCCGCGACGTCGTGGCCGCGACCACCGCGATCGCCCGGGCGCGCGCGGCGGTGCTCCTGACCCAGGACGCGGCCGAGATCGAGACCGCGCCGTCGGCGGTCTACCGCTGCTCGCTGCCCGCGGTGAAGCGGCTCGCGACCTCGTTCGCCGCCGCCGCCGGCTCCAACCTGGCCTACGTCGAGGCGCTGGGCGGCATCACCACCGACCTCGGCCGCGACCTCACCGCGGCGACCGAGCCCGACTACCTGGTCGCGGCGGTCGGCAGCCGCGTCGGCGACGCCACCGGCGTGCCGGCGACGCTCAAGGCCGCGTGGGGCGAGGACTCGGTCGGCTGGCGCCTGTTCACGCTGGCCGCCAGCCAGCAGTCGTACTTCCGCAGCTCGCTGCTCGCGTCGCGCTGGCACTCGCTGGGCGTGCGCGTGGGGCTCGACGGCCGCGCCTACGCCATCGGCAACGAGCGCGCCCTGCTCAACATGCTCGAGTTCGCCGAGCAGCGCGCGCGCGAGCACGCCCACGCCGCGCAGGTCGCCACCGGCGAGGTGCCGCTGCAGACCCAGCTCCACTACCAGACCGCCCGCGGCCTCCGCGAAGGCGACGCGGCCGACAAGCTCGCCGCGCTCGCCGCGTACTGGGCCGCCTCGGCGTACGCCCAGTCGGCGCTGATGCTCGCGCGCAACTGATCGCGGTCAGCTGATCGCGGTCAGCGGAAGATCACCGGCACCGCGGTCAGCTGGCGGTCGCGCGAGTCGCGTGGGGCGTCGACGCCCAGCGCGCCGCCGTCGTGCTCGCCCCAGCAGCGCACCGAGCGATCGGCGAGCAGCGCGCAGGCGTGGTGCTGGCCGGTCGCCACCGCGATCGCGCCGGTGGTGCCGGGGACGACGCGCGGCCGCCGGAACGACCAGTCGGTGCCGTAGAACCACTGCCCCCAGCACGTGACGTCGCCGGTGGGCGTCAGCGCGCAGCTGCGGCCGTGGCCGGCGCTCAGCGCGACGCCGCGGACGCCGCCGCCGGCCCAGACCCACCAGCGGCGCTCGGCGAACACCTGCTCGTGGGGGCGCGGCGGCGCGGCCGGTTCCTTGGGGCAGCAACGATCGGGCCGCGGCGGATCGCGCGGGTCACGCGGCGGCGGCGCGTCGGTCCAGCGGCACACCACGCCACGCGGGTCATACGGATCGCATCGCGCGTCATCGGGGACGCGCTGATCGCCGAGCTGTCCGAACTCGTCGGCGCCGCCGCACCAGACCAGCGCGTCGGCGTCGGCGAAGCAGACGTGGCGCCAGCCGATGCCGATCGCGATCGCCTTGGCCAGCGGCTTCGATACCGTCGCGCGCAGGATCGGCCCCGGCGCGTTGCCGAACAGCCCCGTGGTGTTGAAGCCCCAGCAGCGCGGGCCACCGTCGGCGACGAACGCGCACGCGACGTCGTCGCCGGCGACCAGCCGGGTCGCGCCGCGCAGGCCGACCACGCGCCCGGGCCGGGCCGCCTTGCGCGGATCGCCCCCATGTCCGACCGCGCCCGGATGTCCCCAGCACCACACCGCGCCGTCGCGATCGCGCACGCAGGTCTGCGCGCCGCCCGCCACCACCTCGACCACGCCGCTCACGCCGGCCACCGTCGCGATCGTGTCGCGCGACTCCAGCGTGCCATCCCCGAGCTGCCCGTCGCGGTTGTCGCCCCAGCACGCCACCGTGCCGTCGCCGCGGGCCACGCACACGTGCCGCGAGCCCACCGCCAGCGACACCACGCCCGTCAGCCCGACGCGCGTCGCCACCGCCGCCGCCGGCACCGCCGCCAGCCCCACCGCGCCCCAGCACCACACCTCCCCCGACTCCGCCAGCGCGCAGCTCCGCCGATCCCCCACCCCGATCGCCCGGATCGCTGGCCCCGCCGCCGCCGCATCCGCCACCACCCCCGCATCCACCGCAACCGCCCGCTCCGCATCCGCCGGGGCCGCCCGCCCCGACGCCCCGCACGCCGCCAGCGTCAACAGCATCCATCGTCCCATCCGCCGAAGAACGCCCGACCCGGGGACAGGATCTACCCCTCCATCACTTCGAAATCACTCCAGATAATCAGTCCACCGCGTCGCAAAAGGGGACAGGATCCTGGGTCGCAAGCATACAGAATCAATTGTGATTTTTCGGCCAAGCGCGGCGAAATGCCACCGACTCCGGCGGCGACGACAACGAGAAAAGCGCAAACGATTTCGACGGCTTACGACCCAGGGAAGTGTCCCTTCTCGCGACACACGACGCGATTTTTCAGCTATGATTTCATAGCGATGGAGGGGTAGATCCTGTCCCTCGGGCGCGTGCGATGGCTCACCGCGGCGGCGCGAAGCACGGCTCGAGGTACGGCTGCATCGCCGCCAGCACCGCGTCGATCGCGACCGGCTGCCAGCCGTCGGCGAGGATCGCCACCGCGACGTCGCCGACGGTCCGCTGCGCCGTCCGGTGATCGCTGCCCAGCTCGACGGTCGCGAACGACTGCCAGCGATCCGACGTCGCGGGCCGGTCGGCGGGCCGCACGGCGAAGACGTGGATCGGCGCGACGTCCCAGGTGGGCGGGTAGGCGTGGGCGCTGACCTCCTCGCGATCGGGGCGCCGCTCGTGCTGCACGGCCATCGTGGCCAGCACCGGCTCGACCCGGCTGGCGGCCTCGCGCGCGGCCAGGAGCGCGTCGCGGCAGCGCGCGGCCCACGCGGTCGGCGGCAGGCCAGCGTCGACGGGCGTCGCGGCCAGGGCGCGCGGCGGCGCGATCGGCGCGCGGTCGCCGCGGTCGCTGCGATCGCACGCGACCACCAGCCCCAGCGCGAGCAGCGTCGTGCGCACGCGGCGAGGATACGCCGCCATCGCCTACAGCGCCGCGACGAACTCGCGGACCTGCATGTACACGTAGACGTACGGCGCGAAGAACAGCACCGCGTCGATGCGGTCGAGGATGCCGCCGTGGCCGGGCAGGATCGAGCCCGAGTCCTTGACCCCGGTCGACCGCTTGAACAGCGACTCGACGAGGTCGCCCATCTGCCCGAGCATCGCGCCCGGCACCGCGATCAGCACCAGGTCGACCCACGGCAGCGCGTCGTGGAAGCGGGTCAGCTTCATCACGATCGCCGCGAGCAGCGAGCCGGCGATGCCGCCGAACGCGCCCTCCCACGTCTTCTTCGGCGACACCGCCTCGTACAGCTTGTGCTTGCCGAGGAAGCGGCCGGCGAAGTACGCGCCGGTGTCGCCGAGCCACATCACCACCAGCACGAACAGCACCCAGTCGCCGCCGTGGTTGCCGCCGCCGTCGCGCTTGAGCGCCGCGGCGCAGGTCAAGAGCACGCCCGCGTAGAAGATGCCGAACACCGTCGACGCGTAGCGGGAGGCCACCGTCGACATGTCGCGGAAGCGGAACAGGTAGTACAGGCCGGGCGCGATCACGCCGAGGAACAGCACCGGGAACGTGCTGCCGTTGGCCGCCAGCACCTGCCACGCCCGGCCGTTCGGCAGCGCCGCCGGGTGGATCCAGTAGAACGCCAGGCAGGTCAGCGCGCCGAAGCCCAGCGCCGCCAGCCGGTCGGTGCGCTCGTCGAGCGTCATCGCGAACAGCTCGGACATCGCCAAGAGCGACGCCGCGAACACGATCGCCCACGTCACCACCGGCGTGTGCAGGTAGAACGAGACGATCAGGACGGGCGCCGCGACGACAGCGACCAGGAAGCGCGACGCGAGATTGCCGAGGGCCACGGCCGCGCAGCTAACCGCGCGGGGCCCGAACGGTCAAGCGTCGCCGGCCTCGACGTCGCTGTCGGCGCTCGCCACCTGCGCGCCGGTCAGCCCGAACCGGCGCTCGCGGCCGGCGTACTGATCGAGGCAGCGGTACAGCTCGGCGCGGCGGAAGTCGGGCCACATCACGTCGACGAACATGAGCTCGGCGTAGGCCGCCTCCCACAGGAGGAAGTTGGAGATGCGCTGCTCGCCGCTGGTGCGGATGAGCAGGTCGAGCGGCGGCAGCTCGGCGGTCGGCAGGTAGGCGCCGAAGCGGTCCGCGTCGATCGCGCGCGGGTCGAGCTTGCCGGCCGCGACGTCCCGGGCCAGCGCCGCCGCCGCCGCCGCCAGCGACTCCCGGCCGCCGTACGACAGCGCCAGGGTCAGCACCATGCCGCGGTTGCCGGCCGAGTCGCGGCGCAGCGCGTCGAGGGGCTCCTTGACCGACGCCGGCAGGCGGTCGAGGTCGCCGATCGCGTGCAGCCGGATCTGGTTGTCCATGATCTCGGCGCGCTCGTCGTGGAGGTAGTCGCGCAGCAGGTCCATCAGGCCGCGCACCTCGTCGGCGGGGCGGGCCCAGTTCTGGGCCGAGAACGCGTACAGCGTGATGGCCTCGAGGCCGAGCTCCCGGGCGGCGCGGGTGATGTCGCGGACGCTCTCGGCGCCGATCCGGTGCCCCTCGAGCCGCGGCTGACCGCGCAGCTGCGCCCAGCGGCCGTTGCCGTCCATGATGATGCCCACGTGGCGTGGCAAGGCGCTCATGGCGAAGGCGCGAGGTATCACGCGCAGGCGCCGCGTTGCAACATGGCGGTTCTTCCCGTACGCTCGAGAGACCGGCGCAACACGGGAAAAATCCATGGGAATCTTCTCGAGACTCGGCACGCTGATCAAGTCCAACATCAACGACCTCATCACCAAGGCCGAGGATCCGGAGAAGATGCTCAGCCAGGTGCTGCTGGAGATGCAGCAGCAACTGGCCGACGCCAAGAAGGCCGTCGCGGTCGCCATCGCCGACGAGAAGAAGCTGCAGAAGCAGACCGTCGTCGAGCAGGACAAGGCCAAGGAGTGGGAGCGCAAGGCGATGGTCGCCGTCCGCGGCGGCGACGACGGCCTCGCGCGCCAGGCGCTCGCGCGCAAGCAGGAGCACGAGAACGTCGCCGGTCAGTTCCAGACCCAGTGGGTCGCGCAGAAGCAGGCCGTCGAGAAGTTGAAGGACGCGCTGCGGCTCCTCAACAACAAGATCGAGGAAGCCAAGCGCAAGAAGAACATCCTCATCGCGCGGAAGAAGCGCGCCGAGGCGCAGCAGCAGATCGCCAACACGATGCAGGGCCTGGGCGACACCAGCGCGTTCGACACGTTCGACCGCATGGCCGACCGCATCGCGCTGATGGAGGCCGAGGCCGAGGCTGGCGCCGAGCTGGCCGGCGAGCTGTCGGGCGACACGCTCGAGTCGAAGTTCCTGGCCCTCGAGGCCGGGGGCGCCAACGACGACGATGCGCTGTCCGAGCTCAAGGCCAAGATGGGCCTGCTCGAGGCGCCCAAGAGCGCCGACAAGATGCTGAAGGCCGGCGACGACAAGGACGAGACGCCGGGCGCCAAGGAGACGGTCTCGGCCGGTGGGCTGTCGGCCGAGGACCTGAAGGAGCTCGAGGATCTCGACCTGTCCGACCTCGAGCCGAAGGCCGAGGCCAAGTAGCGTCAACGGACCGTCACTCCGTGACGGGGGACCGCGGCGGGCGTGAAACACCGACCACACCGCACATGCTAACGCCCCGAGATCGTGATCGAGCAGGCCCGCCGTCCAGCGGAACGCCGCTTGCACATCCCGGCGCCATGCGCGTCCGTGCCGCTGCGATGTTGCTGGCGCTCCTCACCGCCGGGTCGGCCCTGGCCGAGGATCGCCCCCGGCAGCGCGTCGGCAAGGTGACCCTGCGCGTCACCCAGGTCTTCCCCGAGACCCACCAGGCGCTGGTCTACGACAAGGCCACCAACAAGCACGTCGTCGTCACCGAGGGCGAGCAGCTCGGCAAGTACGAGATCGTCGAGGTCGGCGACGACGAGCTGATCGTCCGGGTGAGCGGCCGCGAGCTGGTGCTGCCGGCAGAGCAGCCGACGACGCCCGCGGCGCCCGCGGCGCCCGCCAAGCCGGCGGATCCGGGGCTGCTCGACCCCTACGCCACGTCGACCCCGGCGCCTCCCGCCGCGGCGCCGTCCGGCCCCGGCCCGCTCGACCCGTACGCCGGTATCGCGCCGACGCCCGCCGAGATCCGCGTGGTCGTCGCCCCCGCGGCCCAGCGCGCCGGCGGGAGCGCGGCGCCGCTCGACCCCTACGCGCCGATCGCCACCCCGGCCACGCCGACGCCGGCGCCCGCGAAGCCCGACGCCAAGCCGCCGGTGGTCGCGAAGCCCGCCGCCCCGCCGCCCCCGCCGGCCCCGCCCGCGGCCCCCGCCGTCGAGGCCATCCGCCTGGAGTCGATGACCCTCAAGCGCGGCGAGCTGGCCAGCGCGCTCGGCGACTTCGACTCGCTGCACAAGGCGATCGGCTTCGTGCGCACCGGCACGGGTGTGCGCCTGACGACCATCGCGCCGGGCTCGTACTTCCACGGCATGGGCCTGCGCTCGGGCGACGTGGTCACGGCGATCAACAACGCGCCGCTGCGCACGCTCGATGACGCGGCCGCGGCCTACGCCCGGCTGGGGTCGGCCAAGAAGCTCGACCTCGCGGTGGTGCGCGCCGGCGAGCGCGGCACGTTGCACTTCGCCCTCAAGTAGCGGGTTCTGGTATCGTCGGGGCGTGCGTGTCGTCCTGCGGCTGGACTCGCCGTCCGAGTGGATCCGGGTGTTCGACCCGCGCGACGGCACGCTCGCGGTCGCGGCGGCGCCCAAGCCGGCGATGGGCGACAGCCTGCGCGTCGACCTGATCTGCGGCGACGGTGGCCCGCGGGTGATCTTGCGCGGCCAGGTGATCGGCCACCGCGGCGAGGGCGTGGCGCTGGTCGGGCTGGGGCCCGCCGAGCGCGAGAAGGTGAACTACATGAACGGGTTCGTCCGCGGCGGGTTGCTCAACCTGCGCGAGCGGCGGCGCATCCCGGTGCGGCTGGCGGTCACCTACGGCGGCCTCAAGGGCCCGGTGAAGACCCACACCCGCGACATCAACGATCAGGGCGTCTTCGTGATGACCGAGGAGCCCCTGCCCGAGGACGCCGAGGTGCACCTGATCATCACGATCCCCGGCCGCGGCGAGCCGCTGTCGGTGGTCGGGCGGGTGACGCACACCGTCGTGCCCGAGGACGACGACGTCGCCGGCATGGGCATCGTGTTCCGCTCGAGCCCGACCGACGCCGCGATGATCGCCAAGACGATCGACGCGCTCGAGCAAGAGTTCCTGGCCGGCACGCTGCCGGAAGACACGCTGGCGTAGCGCCGCGGTCAGTCGACGATCAGCCAGCGCGTCGCGTGCGCCGGCACGTCGAGCGCCAGCGTGCCGTCGACGGTCGCGACCGGCGCGTCGGTGAGCGCGTCGCGCAGCGCGGCGCCAGCGGGGATCGCGACGATCGCGCGGGCGGCGCGGGCGGTGCGGTTGGCGACGAACAGCGCGCGCACCCGGCCGTCGTGGGCGGCGAAGCTCGCGGTGGTGACGCCGGCGGGGCGCGTCGCGATCCACTCGTCGCGCGGGGCCAGCGCCGCGAGGTCGGCGGCGAGGCCGGCCAGGTCGTCGAGCGAGCCGGGCCGCATGCGGCCGGCGCGCCGCGGCGGCGCGAGGTCGTCGCCGAGCGGCTGGTCGAGCTCGTCGAGCGTCGGCGCGTCGGGGCCGAACACGACGACGCGGCGATCGGCGGCCAGCCGGTGCAGCGCGCGCCACAGCCCGCGATCGATCCGGCGCAGCGTCGGCGCGACGAACGCGCGGGCCGGGATCGCCGCGAGGTCGGCGTCCTCGGCGACCACCGCTGCGGCGACCTGGCCGAGCGCGAGCGCGTCGGCGATCGCGTCGGCCCAGCGGCGGGCCCGCGGCGCGTCGGCGTCGGCGCACAGCTCGGCGGCGCCGGCCGGGCCGAGGCCGAGCAGCTCGAGCGCGACCGGCGGCACCGGCGCGACCAGCGACGAGGCGCGGGCCACCCGGGCGTCGGCCCGGGCCGCGATCAGCGCGACGTCGACGACCCGGCGCAGGCCGGGCAGGTCGTGGCGGGCGATCGCCGCGAGCAGCGCGCCGACCCGGCGGCCCTCGGCGGTGACCGCGCCGGCGGCGTCGACCAGCCCGCCGATCCAGCGATCGCGCGCGACGCCGGCGGTCCAGGTGGCGCCGCGGGCACCGGCGGCCAGCGCGGCCAGCGCGATCGCCGCGCGATCGTCGTCGGTGGTCGGCGCGAACAGCGGCGAGTGCCCGGCCGGCAGCCGCACCAGGTGCGGGGCCCGCGCGGCCTGCACGCGCGCGGCGATCGCGGTGGTCGGCTGGGTGCCGCTGGCCAGGTCGACCTGCCGCGGCCACGGCGTCGCGTCGTCGTCGTCGCGCGGCGCCACCGGCGGGGCCACGCCCACCCGGGCCACGCCGGTCAGGCCGGCCTCGTCGAGGATCGCCGACCACCGCGCCGCGGCGCGGGCAGCGGCCTGGCCGTTCCACCGCACCCACGCGGCGCAGGTCGCGGCGTCGTCGGCGGCGAACCGGCGCGGCGGCTCGACGTCGCGGTGCGCGCGCCACGCGGCGATCGCGTCGGGGTGGTAGTCGAGATCGTAGGCGCCGCTGCGCGCCAGGTACGGCCGCCCGGCGTCGAGGCCGATCGCCACCACCGGCCCGTCGGGGGCCAGCCGCGGCAGGGCGATCGCCGCGACCCAGCGGTAGAAGCCGGCCAGCGCGTCGGTGAACGCGGTCGACGCCAGCGACGGCAGCGGGAACGCCCGCGGCACCAGCGGCGCGAACGCCGGGCCGCCGTGCGCCGCGCGCGCCCACATCGCCTCGTCGCGTACGACGGGCTCGGGCAGCCCGGCGTACGTCTCCTCGAGCGCCGCCAGCGGGCCGAGCTCGAGGCACACCGCCAGCCCGGCGGCGGCCGCGGCGTCGATCGCCGCGCCCAGGTCGCGCTCGCCGCTGCCGTCGAAGCCGCCGCCGCGGCGCGCGTGCACGCCCCAGGTGACCGGCAGCTCGACCAGCGTCAGGCCCAGGCCGCGCAGCGCCGCCAGCGCCCGCGGCCACGCGGCCCGCGGCGTGCGCGCGTACGCGAACGTGGCGCTCCACCACGGCAGCGCGCGGTCGCCGACGATCAGCCCGCGGTCGTCGAGGTGGGTGCGGCGATGTTCTTCCACGTGCGATCCTCGAGGACGAAGCGGCTGGGCCCGACCGCCAGCGGGTGATCGGCCGGCATCGGCGCGCTGTCGCCGGTGCCGTCGGTGGCGTAGCCGGGATCCCAGGGCAGGAGCAGCGCGAAGCCGCCGCCGGCCAGCGGCGCCATGCGCGGCATGATCGGGTGCGGGTGCCGCGCGGCGGCCTGGGCCAACGCCAGCGCGTCGTCGACGCTGGCGGCCGGCGCGAGGTCGGCGAGGATGCGCACCTGCGGCGGCGGCAGCGCCAGCGCCTGGGCCCGGGCCAGCGCGTCGGCCGGCGTCGCCCAGGCCTCGTCGACGGTCTCCTGGGCGTCGAAGCTGGGCCGCTGCCCGTCGGGCAGCACCGCCAGGTAGAACCGCGCGGAGAACCGCTTGCCCTCCGCCGACGGCGTGATCCAGTGCGCGTAGTAGGCGAGCCGCTCGGGCGCCAGCGTCAGGCCGGCCTCGGCCAGGAGCGCCGCCATCGACGCGCCGGCCAGCAGCCGCGCGCGCAGCGCCGCCACCGTCGCGTGGTCGACCGGCGCGCTGGCCAAGAGCACGCCCGCCTCCTCGAACAGCTCGCGGGCCGCGGTGACCCGCAGATCGCCGCCGTCCTCGGGATCGGCCGCGCCGCCGGGGAAGACGAACGCGCCGCCCATGAACGACGCGTTCTTGCGGCGCCGCAGCAGGAACACCTCGAAGCCGGCCGCCGCCGGGCGGAGCAGGATCACGGTCGCGGCGTCGCGCGGCGTCGGGTACACGCCTGGCTGTATCACTCCGCGCGCCGGTCGCGCAACGCGCCGTCGCGGCGCGCGCTCACGGGCACGCGTTGGCGCTGCCCGGCGTCGCCGGGGTGGCGACGAACCCGCCGGCGCCCTCGGGGCAGCGGCCGGCCGACGCGACGTGGGCGGTCCACACGTGCTGATCGACCCGCACGTCGTACGGCGTGTACAGGTTGGCGGCGTCCGCCGCGCCGAGCCCGAAAGTCAGGCGTAGCGCGGCGGCGCTGGTGTCGGCCTCGACCAGCAACCGGGCGCCCGGCGCGATGGTGGTGCCGATCGGGAAGACCATCACGTGGGTCGGGTCGTTGTCGGTGAGCTTCCAGCCGCCGAGGTCGACCGCGGTCGCGCCCGTGTTGATCAGCTCGACGAAGTCGAGCGGCGTCGACGCCACCTCGTTCAGCTTGATCGTCGCCTGGCCGGCCACGGTCGGCGGCGTGCAGTCGTTGGCGACGCCGGGCGTCGGCGGTGTCGGCGCCCACATCGCGGCGCTCGCGTCCGTCGGGCAGCGGCTAGCCGCGGCGACGTCGGCGGTCCAGGCGTAGCGCGCGACCTCGGTGCCGGGCGGCGTGTAGACGACGATCGCGTCGGCCGGGTCGAGCGCGAACGGGAGGCGCAGCGCGGCCGCGCTGGTGGCCGCGTCGATCAGCAGGCGGCCGCCGGCGGCGATCGTAGTGGCGGCGGGGAGCTGGTAGACGTGGGTCGGATCGGCGTCGGTGAGCCGCCAGCCGCCGACGTCGACCGCGGTGGTGCCGCGGTTGAGCAGCTCGACGTAGTCGGCCGCCGAGTTGACCTCGCTGATCACGATCGACGTCTGGCCGGGGACCGGCGCCGCCACGTACTCGACGCCCAGCGCGCCGGGGTCCAGCTTGACGAAGTACGTCGGCGCCTGTCCCCCGGCGTTGTCGTTGGTGACCCACAGCCCGCCGGCGCCGAGCGCCAGGCCCTCGAGGTTCTCCTGATCGAAGCGGAAGCGGTGGGCCAGCAGGTCCACGGCGAGCGCCTTCTCGACCGGGTCGGCCGGGGCTCCGGCGGTGCCGCTGCCGAGCCGGAACACCCGGACGGTCTTGGACACCGCGTCGCCGGCCCAGCCCTGGTCGCGCTCGATGACCGCGAACTTGTCGCCGCCGAGGTGGAGCAGCTCCGACAGCGACTGGACGCCCGCGGCGCCGCCGCGATCGGCGTCGAGCGGATAGAAGAACCAGCGCCAGGTCCGCGCGTCGAGGTCGTACTCGCCGATGCGCGCCAGCTGGCCCTCGGTGGTCAGCGCGCGCTGCATCGCGACGTAGACGCGCACGCCGCCGGCCACCGCCGGGGTGGTGTCGACCACCGCCACGCCTTCGAAGCCGTTGGCCCGCACCGCGGTCCAGTCCAGCGCGCCGGGCTGCGCGCCGCACGGCAGATCCACGATCCCGCCGGCGCCGTACGCCGCGTCGAGGCGGCCGGCGGCGTCGAAGAACAACAGCCGGTTGCTCTGCGCCGAGCCCACGCACGGGGCGGTGGCGCCGTTGCCGGCGACGCCCTCGCTGGCGACGACGTGGCCGCCACCCGGCAACAGCGCCAGCCCCTCGGGGTCGTAGCCGACCAGCGGCGCGCCGGCCGCGTCGCGCAGCGGCAGGTCGCCGACCAGCTGCAGGCGGTGGCTGACGTGGTCGACCCAGAACGACCACAGCCGCGGCGCCGCGACCGCGCTGTCGGGCACCGCCAGCACCAGGCCGCTGGCCGGATCGACGGCGAGCGCGCCGAGCGCCGCGAACGGGACGCCGTCGGACCGTGCGTCGTAGGCGTCGGCGCCGTTGCCCGCGTCCGCGGCGTCGGTGACCGCCTGGTAGATCCACAGGCCACCGCCGGTGCCGTTGCCCTCTCCGGCCGCGACCACCAGGCCGCGCTGCGGCAGCGCGAGCACGCTCTCGGGGCGCATCGGCGCGCCGAGCATCTGGCGGATGACCGGCGCGGTCGGCGTGCTGACGTCGATCACGAACAGCGCGGCGTTGCGCTCGCCGGTCACGAACGCGTACTCGGTGCCGCCGAACACCCCGGTGCCGCAGCCCTCGGGCTCGATGCCGCGGTTGGCCGAGCGGCCGTCGGGGTACGCGCCGCCGCGCAGCGCGTACCACTCGAGCGCGTCGCCGCTGTCGTAGACCCGCGCGCCGTCGGCGCGGAACACCGAGAAGCCGCGGCCGCCAGAATAGACCCCGGCGCCGAACGCGTTGTTCGCGACGTCGCCCTCGTTGGCGGTGATGAAGAAGCTGCCGCCGGCGAACAGGCACGCCGCGTCGGGCTGCAGCTGGCCGACGAAGCCGGTGGCCGAGAAGTCGATGGCGCGGTTCGCGGTGAGGTCCGCGCGGGCGTGGATCGACGAGCCAGCGTCGATGTAGCGGGTCACGGTCGCGGTGGCCAGGTCGATCACCGCGATCAAGTTGTTCTCCTGCAGGGTGACGAAGGCCGTGGCGCCGTCGGGCGTGACGTCGACGTACTCCGGCTGCGGGTCGGTCGGCTGGTTACCGATGGTCGGGGTCAGCGCGATGGTGACGACCGTCGACGCGCCCGGCGTGGCGGTGTTGATGGTCAGGACCTGCACGCTGCCGGGGCGCGCCTGTGCCACCTGGTTGCCGTCGGGGTTCTCCTCGTCCTCGATCGCGATCACCGCGCGGGTGCCATCGGGAGTCAGGTGGATGCTGTCGGGGCCGACCCCGACCGCGACGGTGCCGACCACGGCGCGGGTGGTGAGGTCGATGAACGCGACCGCGCCGGCGTCGGCGCGGCCGATCGGATCGGTGGTGTCCTTGACCGTCACCAGCGCGAAGCGGCCGTCGGGCGTGATCGCCACCGACGTCGGCTCACCGGTGCCGCTGGCCACCGCGGTGCTGACGTCGATCGTCGCCAGCGCGACCGGCGCGTCGGCGCGGGTGAGGTCGACCAGGCCGATGGTGCCGGCGGGACCGCTGGTGTACGCCAGGGTCAGGCCGTCGGCGGAGGCGGCCACGATCTCGGCGATCGGGCCGGACGGGAGCGTGAAGCGCGCGAGCTCGCGGAAGCCGACCACCGCCGGGCCGCTCGGCGCACCGTCGCACACGTACGCGGTGGTGGTGATCTCGGCGGTGTCGAGGGTGCCGTCGCGATCGCTGTCGAGGCCGGTGTCGACGCGGCTGCCGCCGAACGTGCAGTTCGCGCCGGGCGCCTCGGGCCGCACGTCGATCAGCACGGTGACGCCGTCGGTGCCGTCCATCCCGTCGATGCCATCGGTGCCGTCGGTGCCGTCGGTGCCGTCGGTGCCGTCGGTGCCGTCGGTGCCGTCGGTGCCGTCGGTGCCGTCGCAGACGTAGGTCGTCGCGTCGACTTCACCGGGGTCGAGCGCCCCGTCGCCGTCGTCATCGCGCCCGGCGTCGACGCGGGTGCCGCCCGCGAGGCAGTTGTTGCCGGGAGCCTCGTCGGAGAACGCGAGCAGCGGTCCGGGCGCAGCATCCTGGCCACAGGCCGCGACGGCCAGCGCTCCAGCGATGAACAACAGCGATCGTCCTGGCGACATGGCCGAGACCTTGGCGGCGCTACGTGTGCGCACGATGCGGCGCGCGTGACGCCCTGGCGACAGTTCGGTTGAGCGATCGCCGCACCGCCTGCCGCGCGGCTCGCGGTCGTGGTACGTCGAGCCATGGCCGCTCGCCTGCTGCTGGTCGCGTCGGCGCTCGCGCTGTTCGCGGGCGGGTGCAAGGACCGCAAGCCCACCCGCGGCGCGGTGCGGGTGGTGGTCGACGCCGGCGCGGCGCCGGTCGACGCCGGCGTCCCCGACCTCGGCTTCGTGCGCGGCGACGTCGTGATCGATCAGCTGCGCGACGGTCGCCACCAGCCGGCGCGGCTCGATCCCGCGACGCGGAGCTGGGTGCTGCTGGGCGACGGCGTCGGCGATCTGTACGTCACCGGCCACCGCCTCGGCGACGGCCTGCTGGCGATCGCCACCGTGGGCAGCCACGAGGACGACCACCAGGAGCAGCTGGCGATCGTGATCGGCGCCCGGGTGGCGCGGTTCGGCCCCACCGCGAAGCAGGTGCGCCACCCCAGCGCGGCCGGCGGCGCCGTGGTGTTCGCCAGCGACCTCGCCAGCTACAGCGATCTGTACGCGATCACGCCCACCGCGCCGCCGCGCCGGCTCACCGACGACGCGGCCGGCAACTTCGAGCCGGCGCTGGCGCCCGACGGCGCGCGGGTGGCGTTCGCGTCATCGCGCGACGGCAACGCCGAGCTGTACGTCCAGCCGGTGGCCGGCCGCGCCGCTCGCCGCCTCACCGACGCCAGCCGCGACGACTGGAACCCCGCGTGGTCGCCCGATGGCAGCCAGCTGGCGTTCCTGTCGGATCGCACCGGCAGCGATCGCGTGCACCTGATCCCCGCCGCCGGCGGCGAGGCGCGCCGGCTGTCGAGCGAGCCGGGCACCACCGCGATGGAGGAGCAGCCGGCGTGGTCGCCCGACGGCCGCGCGGTGGCGTTCGTGCGCATGGGCGGCGGGCGCGCGGCGATCACGATCGTCGATGTCGCCACCGGCGCGACCCGCACGCTCACCCCCGACGGCGACGCCGACCGCGGCTTCGCGTGGAGCCCCGACGGCCAGGCGATGATCGTCGCGCGCCGAGCGGCCAGCGGGGCGGCCACCGTCGTGCTGGTGCGGGTCGCCGACGGCGCGGTGCTCGATCGCTGGCCCGGCGACCCCGCCTACCTGCGGTGGATCGCGCCGTCGCCGGTCACGCCAGCTCGGTGAGCCCGGGGCTGGCGAACCGCGTGCCGGCCGGGAACGTCAGCCCGAACTCGCCGGCCAGCGTGGCCAGGAGGGCGTCGTAGCTGGGCAGCGTCTCGACCACCGTCGCGCCGTCGTGGGCGCGGCGGGTCAGCGTGCGATCGACCAGCGTCAGCCGGCCGGTGGGCGTGGCGCGCGCGACGATCAGCCGATCGCGGAAGTGCGAGCGCGGGTGCGCGCTGGTGTACCAGTTGCCGACCACCCGATCGATCTCGGGCATCTCCTCGAGCGTGAACTCGTTGACGTCGGCCCACTCGTCGCCCAGCCGCACCTGGTGGAACAGCCGCGCGTCGGGGCTGCGCCGGGTGAAGCCGTCCCACGCGCCCTCGGCGATGATCCGCCGCGGCTCGTGCGGCGTCGGCTGCGGCTCGTCGAGGCGCAGCCGGATCGCCGAGGTCAGCGACCACGCGCCGACGCCGACGTCGCACAGCCACGGCCCATCGTCGAGCTCGACCCGGACGAAGACGTGGGTGCGCGCCGGCGTGAACTCGCGGGCCCGGCCGATGCGCACCCGCGCCGAGATCGGGCGCGCCGCGAAGCCGAGCGCGGTCAGCACGTGCAAGAACAGCGAGTTGTGCTCGAAGCAGTAGCCGCCGCGGCCGGCGCCGACCAGCTTGGCCTCGACCGCCGCCGGGTCGAGGTCGATCCCGCGGTCGAGCAGCACGTCCGCGTTCTCGAACGGGATCGTGCTGACGTGGGCGTGCGACAGCGCGTGCAGCGTGTCGACCGTCGGGGGCGTGGGGCCGGCGTAGCCGATCCGGGCGAGGTAGGCGGCGAGGTCGGGGCGGTAGGTCACGTCACGCCGACGGTAGCTCGCCGGGCTCGATCACGGTAGCCGCGCTGATGCGATCGAGCCGGAACTGCCGGTCCTCGCCGAGCTCGAGATCGACGCAGTTGAGCAGCGTCAGCTCGCGGTCGAACACCAGGTTGCGGATGCGCACCAGGCGCGGCGCGACGGTGTACGCGTTCTTCTGGTAGTGGATGCGCAGCGCGCGGTCCTCGAACCACGCGGTCTCGACGGCGCGCCGCACCGGCGGCGTCACCGGCAGCGCCGGCACGCCGACGAACTGCAGCTTGTCGAGCAGGCCGAGCAGCTCGCGCTGGGCCGAGGTCGACAGCGCGCCGCGCACCTTGTCGAGCGCGGCCTCGAGGTTGTCGGTGAACGGCAGCAGGCGCTGCTGGCTGGCCATGCGGCCGAGCGCGACCAGCAGCGCGGCCTCGCGCGCGGTCAGGTTGATCGGCGGCAGCTGGTAGCTCTTGTCGAGCGCGTAGCCGCCGCCACGGCCGCGATCGGCGCGCAGCGGCAGGCCGGCGTCCTGCAGGGTCGCCAGGTCGCGGTAGATCGTGCGCACGGTGACGCCGAACCGCTCGGCCAGCGCCTCGGCGGTGACGCCGGTGCGGCGGGCGCGGAGGGCCTCGGCCAGGGCGAACAGGCGGGTCTTGCGGTTCATGTCAAACCTGACAGAAGGCTGTCAAATGCCTCGGGTAGAAGCAAGGGCATGTCGAACACGAGCAATCCCAAGCCCTACAACGCCATCAACTGGTTCGAGATCCCGACCCGCGACATGGACCGCGCGGTCGCGTTCTACGAGCGCACCCTGGCCCTGACGCTGAAGCGCGAGATCTTCGGCGGCATGCCGCACGCGGTGTTCCCCTCGCAGTGCCCCGCCGGCGGCCACGCGGTCGCCGGGGCGATCGTCGCCGACGGTCCGCACCTCACCCCCGGCACCGCCGGCACGGTGATCTACCTCGACTGCAAGGACGGCGTGGCCGCGGCGCTGGCCCGGGCCACCGCGGCCGGCGCCAAGGTCGTGCTGCCGCACATGGGCATCGGCGAGAACGGCTTCATCGCGATCGTCGACGACCTCGACGGCAACCGCGTCGGCCTGCACGCGATGACCGCGTGATCACGCCAGCGCAGAGGGTTGGTCAGAACTCGGATCCCCGCGCACGATCTCACGTATCGGGTGGGGGACCCACGGGGGCGTGACCCCGTGGGGGAGGGTTTGTCGACAAACCCTCCTAGTAGTCCAGCGCGGCGCGCAGGCCGTCGGCGGTGAAGCCGACCACCAGCGTGTCGCCCACGCGCACCGCCGGCGCGCGCAGGTTGCCGCTGGGGCCGATCACCAGCGCGCGCAGCGTCGCGTCGTCGGGCCGGTCGCGCGCCACGTCGATGGTGACGGTCTGCTTGCCCTTGGCCACGACCAGGCGGCGGGCCTGCCGCACCAGCGCCAGCGCGGCCGGCTCGGCGATCGGCGCCTTGTCGGCGCGCACCAGCTCGCGGATCTCGATCCCGTCTGTCGCAAGCAACTCTTGCGATCGTTTGCAGCTCGTTCAACCGTTGCGATGGAAGTACCAGTCGACTGCCTTGGGCATGTGACACAGGTACCACGGCGACGGCATCCGCTGGCAACGCCTCGGCCGCGTGATCGAGTAGCCGCGATCACAGCTGCCTAGGATCGGACGCGACCCGCGACCGGCCTGCCCAGTTCTGCGCAGGTGGCTGCGCGATCCTCCACGGGGGGCCCCCGGCGAAGCCGGTCCTGCGCCGGTCGCGCGCTGGCGCGACGGTTGCTACCGCCCGCGGTCAGGAGGACTGACCGATGAGCATCACGACGCGAGGTACCCGGGTTGCGCTGCTGGCGCTGGCGCTGGCGGCATGTGGCGACGACGGCGGCGCTGGGCCGATCGACGCCGGGGACGCGGCGGTGTCGCCCGACGCCGCCGACGGCTTGACCGCGGTGGCGACCGTGCCGACGGACCTGAACCGGGCGCTCGACCTGCTGCTGGTGATCGACAACTCGGGCTCGATGCAGGAGGAGCAGCAGTCGCTCGCGTCCAACCTGCCGCAGCTGATCAACATCCTGAACACCGCGCCCGGCGGGCTGCCCGACGTGCACATCGGCGTGGTGTCGACCAACGTCGGCAGCGGCGGCGTCGAGATCGGCGGCTGCTCGTCCGCGACCCGACCCCAGGGCGACGACGGCAACCTGCTGACCACCGGCTGCCCCGGCCCGCAGGCCGCGTTCCTCGAGGACCTGCGCAACCCCGACGGCTCGCGCGCACGCAACTACAGCGGCGACCTCGCGACGGTGCTGAGCTGCATGACCCGCCTCGGCACCACCGGCTGCGGCTTCGAGCAGCCGCTCGAGGCGATGAAGCGCGCGCTGTCGCCCGGCCGCAACCCGGGCTTCCTGCGCCCCAACGCGATGCTCGGCGTGCTGATCGTCACCGACGAGGACGACTGCTCGGCGATCGACGGCGGCGCGATGTTCGGCGATCCCAACGCGACGATCTCGTCGCCGCTGGGGCCGCGCACGTCGTTCCGCTGCTTCGAGTTCGGCGTGCAGTGCGCCGGCGACACCAACCCGCGCGCCTTCGGCACCAAGACCGGCTGCGCGCCGCGCGTCGGCTCGCCGTACATGCCGACCGTCCAGCCGTACATCGACTTCGTGCGCGGGCTCAAGGCCGATCCGACGCAGGTCGTGGTGTCGACCATCGCCGGCAACGTCGACGACGCGCGCACCGCGGTGATCGGCGCCGATCTCGACGACCCCACCCGCCCGAGCTTGCAGGCGAGCTGCTCGTCGGCCTCCGGCATCGCCGCCCCCGCGCTGCGGCTGCGCACGTTCCTCGAGGGCTTCCCCGAGCGCAACGCGGCGTCGACGGTCTGCAACGACAACCTCACCGACGCGCTGACCGCGTTCGGGCAGCTGGTGCGGCGCGCCCAGGGCGACGCCTGCCTCCGCGGCACGCTGGCCGACGTCGACCCCGCCGCGCCCGGCGTCCAGCTGCGCTGCGAGGTCACCCAGTACACCGTCGTCGGCGGCGTGCGCACCGACCCGGTCGGGCTGCCGGCGTGCGGCGCCGGCGGGCCGCCGTGCTGGCAGCTGGTCGCCGATCCGCTGCACTGCCCGGCCACGCCGGAGCACCAGGCGCTCGAGGTCGTGCGCACCGGCGCGGCCCCCGCCGGCACCCTGGTCGAGGCCCGCTGTCAGGTCGAGCCGTAGCGCCGCTACCGCATCTGCAGCTCCATGCGCTCGAGCTCGCGGGCCTGGTCGCGCAGCGCGGCGGCCAGCTCGAAGTCGAGGTCGTCGGCGGCGGTCTTCATCGCCGAGCGCAGCTTGTCGATGGCGGTGCGCAGCGTGCCGAGGTCGCTGATCGCGGGCAGCTTGGCGACCCCGGCGGCGCTGGCCACCGCGCGGGCGCTCTTGCCCTTCTTGGGCATCGGCTCGGCGGCCTGGACGTCGAGGATGCTGCGGGTGGTGGTGCGCGGCGTGATGCCGTGGCGGGTGTTGTGCTCGAGCTGCAGCGCGCGGCGGCGCGCGGTCTCGCTGACCGCGTGCTCGATCGAGTCGGTGCGCTTGTCGGCGTAGAGGATGACCTTGCCCTTCACGTTGCGGGCGGCGCGGCCGATGGTCTGGATCAGCGACCGCGTCGAGCGCAGGAAGCCCTCCTTGTCGGCGTCGAGGATCGCCACCAGCGACACCTCGGGGATGTCGAGGCCCTCGCGCAGGAGGTTGATGCCGATCAGCACGTCGAACTCGCCGCGGCGCAGGTCGCGGATGATCTGGATGCGCTCGAGCGTGTCGATGTCGGAGTGCAGGTACTTCACCCGCACGCCGACCTCGGCGTAGTACTCGGTCAGGTCCTCGGCCATGCGCTTGGTCAGCGTCGTCACCAGCACCCGCTCGCCGACCTCGACCCGGGCCCGGATCTCGCCCAGCAGGTGATCGACCTGGTGCGCCACCGGCCGCAGCTCGATCTCGGGGTCGAGCAGGCCGGTGGGGCGGATGATCTGCTCGATCACCACGCCCTGGGCCTCGTTGAGCTCCCAGTCGGCCGGCGTCGCCGAGGTGTAGATCGCCTGCTTGACCCGGCTGCGCCACTCGTCGAAGCGCAGCGGCCGGTTGTCGAGCGCGCTGGGCAGCCGGAAGCCGTAGTCGACCAGCACCTCCTTGCGCGAGCGGTCGCCGGCGTACATGCCGCCGACCTGCGGCACGGTCTGGTGGGACTCGTCGACGAACAGCAGGAAGTCGTCGGGGAAGTAGTCGATCAGCGTGGTCGGCGGCTCGCCCGGCGCGCGGCCGGTGAGGTGGCGGGTGTAGTTCTCGATGCCCGAGCAGAAGCCCATCTGCTCGAGCGACTCGAGGTCGTACATGCAGCGCTGCTCGAGGCGCTGGCGCTCGAGCAGCTTGCCCGCGGTGGTCAGCTCGGCCAGCCGCGCGCGCAGCTCGACCCGGATGTCGGTGATCGCGCGCTTGAGCTCGTCGGCCGGGGTGGCGTAGTGCGAGGCCGGGAACACCGTGACCGCGTCGATCTTCTGCTTCGTGACGGCGCGCAGCGCGTCGATCTCGTGGATCGACTCGATCTCGTCGCCCCACAGCTCGACCCGGATCGCGGTGTCGGCCTCGTAGGCCGGGAAGATCTCGATCACGTCGCCGCGCACCCGGAACGTGCCGCGGTGGAAGTCGAGGTCGTTGCGCTCGTACTGCAGCTCGACCAGCCGGCGCAGGATCGCGTCGCGCGGCCGCGACGCGCCGACCTGCAGGTCCAGCGTCATCGCCGCGTACGACTCGCGCGCGCCGATGCCGTAGATGCACGACACCGAGGCCACGATGATCACGTCGCGCCGCGACAGCAGCGCGAACGTCGCGGCGTGGCGCATGCGATCGATCTCTTCGTTGACGATCGAGTCCTTCTCGATGAACGTGTCGGTGGTCGGGACGTAGGCCTCGGGCTGGTAGTAGTCGTAGTAGCTGACGAAGTAGTGGACGGCGTTGTCGGGGAACAGCTCCTTGAGCTCGCCGTACAGCTGCGCCGCCAGGATCTTGTTGTGGACCATGATCAGCGTCGGGCGCTGGGTCTGCGCGATGACGTTGGCCATCGTGAAGGTCTTGCCCGAGCCGGTGATGCCGAGCAGCACCTGGCCGGTGTCGCCGCGCTCGAGGCCGGCCACCAGGTCGGCGATGGCCTTGGGCTGATCACCGGCCGGCTGGTACGGGGCGCGCAACACGAACGGGCGAGACGCGGGCGTGGCAGGCACGGTCGCAGTCTAGCGCCGAAGCTGACAGCGTCCTGTCAGGTATCGCGTCACAGCCGGTAGGCGAGGCCGGCGCTGACGCCGAGGCCGGGGATGGCCCCGCCGGCCGCGCTGACGTAGCCGCGCGCCTCGAGGGCGAGGCGCAGCCGCAGGTGATCGCCGCCGACGTCGAGGCCGAGCCGCGGCGCGATCAGCGGGCCGTTGTGCTTCTCGTGCATGTCCTCCTTCTCCCAGGTGCTGGCCTGGAAGCCCAGGTCGAGCCCGACCAGGTGGCACACCGCGCCGCTGGCGCCGCAGCGCTGGTGCTCGGCGCCGACCCGGAGCTCGAAGTGACCGCCGGAGCCCTCGGAGTCGCCGGCCTGGCCCACGCGCAGCGAGCCGTGACCCGACCACGGGCCGGCGAGGCGGGTGCCGATCTCGGCGCCGGCGTCGAGGGCGACGAACTGATCGACCGAGGCCGCCGTCAGCGCCGAGACGTACGTCTGGCTCGGCGCGGCGGGGGGAGGTGAGGCCTCGTCGGCGATGGCAAGCGACGGCAACGACAGGAACAGGGCGGCGGTCAGGGCGAGGCGCGGGTGCATGTCGCCAGAGATTGCGAAGCTCATGCCGGCGTGGCGCCAGCGTTGAGGCGGCTTCCGGGCAGCAGGGTGTGCGGCGGTCACCGCCCGGCGTCGAGGTCCGGACACCCGGCGCCGACCGGCGTACGATCCGGCGATGCTGCGAGGGAGCGCGCTCGTCATCACGCTGGTCGCGGCCTGCGCGACCCCGCCCGGCACCGAGGCCACGTCGCGCGCGCCGCTGGGCGTGCGGCCCGCGGTGTCGGCAGCGACCTGGGCGGCGCTGGCCGCCGATCCGACGATCGCCGCGGTCGCGGATGACGTCGCGCTGGCGTGCGCCACCGCGCCGGCCGGCACCGACGCAGCGGCCCCGCGCTGTGACGCCGTCATCATCGCGGCCGACGGCGCGCGGGCGCCGCTGGGCCGCGCCGATCTGCTGGTGGCGGCGCGGCTCGACGCGGGCCGGCTGGTGCTGGCGACCGCGGCCGGCGAGCTGCGCGTGCGTGTGGGCGGCGCCGAGCAGGTGGTGGCGCGGGACGCGCGCGATCCGCGGGTCGCGCCGGATCGCCGGCTGATCGCGTTCACGCAGTACCCGCCGGGCGGCGGCCCGGGCGGCGCGCCTGGGCGGCTGGTCGCGCTCGATCTGGATCGCGGCGCGCGCTGGGTGATCGCCGACGATCCGCTGGCGTCGTCGCCGTTCCCGATCCCGGGCGGCGCGCAGGTGCTGTACGTGTCGGCGCGCAGCGGGCTGGCCGCGCTGTACGTCGCCGAGCCCGGGCTCGCGCCGCGGCAGCTGACCAACGTCGGGCGCCGCGTCGTCGACGCCGCGTTCGTGCCGGTGCCGGGGCGCGAGCTGGCGTGGCTCGACGCGAGCCACGCGATCTACACCGCCACCTACGACGGCGTGGCCCGGCTGTGGGCGCTCGACGTCGCCACCGGCGCGGCCCGCGACCTCGGGCCGGGGCGGCGGCCGCGCGCGGTGGCCGGCGGGGTGGAGGCCGTGATCGATGGCGCGACCCGCGCGCTCGATCGCGCGGCGATCGTGGCCGCGCTGGAGGTGGCGCCGTGATCCGCCGCGCGCTGATCGCGACGCTGGCGCTGGCCACCACCGCGCAGGCCGGACCGTACCGCTGGCCCACCTCGCCGGCCGGCGTCAACGCGCACCTCGATCACGGCAACCTCACCGACTACGCCTGCGGCAACAACACGTACAGCGGCCACCGCGGCACCGACATCGGCGTCGGGCGCAACACGCAGGTCGTCGCCGCCGCGGGCGGCACCGTCAAGCACCGCACCGACGGCTTCGGCGACGGCTTCATCGGCTCGACCGACGGCGGCGGCTTCGGCAACGTGGTCGCGCTGTACCACGGCGCCGGCGAGGAGACGATCTACGGCCACCTGACCGCGGGCACCGGCATCCCGGCGCTGGGCGCGGCGATCGCGTGCGGCGATCCGATCGGCCGCTCGGGCACGTCGGGCAACTCCAGCGGGCCGCACCTGCACTTCGAGACCCGGGTCGCGGTCAGCGAGACCGGCTCGTACTACTCGGGGCAGGCCGAGGATCCCTACGCGGGGCCGTGCAGCGTCGCGGTCAGCGCGTGGACCAACCAGAACGGCGGCGCGCCGACCGCGACCTGCGCCGGCGGCTCGACCCTCGTCGACGACGCGGCGTTCGTCGCCGACGTGACCATCCCCGACGGCACCGAGGTGGTGGCCGGCGTGCCGTTCATCAAGACCTGGCGGCTGCGCAACCGCGGCACCTCGACCTGGGGCGCCGGCTACCAGCTGGCGCACCTCGACGGCCCCGACTTCGGGGCGGCGGCGATCGCGGCCAGCGCGGCGCCGGGCGCCGAGGTCGAGCTGACCGCGACGATGACCGCGACCGGCAGCGGCGTGGTGCGGTCGCGCTGGCGCATGACCCACGACGGCGCCGGCTTCGGCGAGATCGTCTGGGTCGAGGTGGCCGTCGTCGCGGCGCCGTCGACCGACGCCGACGGAGATGGCGTCGGCCCGGGCCAGGACTGCGACGACGCCGATGCCGCCACCCACCCGGGCGCGGTCGAGGACTGCGACGGCGTCGATCGCGACTGCGACGGCGCCAGCGACGACGGCCTGATCCGCGCGTGCTGCGACACCGGCCTCGAGACCTGCAGCGGCGGCGCCTGGGGCGCGTGCTCGGTCGAGTGCGCGCCGGCCGACGGCGACGAGGGTGGCTGCTGCCAGACCGGCGGCGACGGCGTCGGCGCGGCGGGCCTGGGCGGGCTGGCGCTGGCCGCGCTGGTGGCGCGTCGCCGGCGGCGCTAGCTCAGCCGCCCGAGTCGATCACCCGAGCGTCGGGCTCGCCGGGGCAGGCGCCCGGCAGCGTCACGCGGAGCAGCACGCCGCGCCACTCGTCGCGGGCGCCGGTGACGATCAGCTGGCGGCCGTCGCGGGCGGTGGTGATCACCAGGCCGTCGAGCGGGAAGTCGCCCGCGTAGGTGTCGCCGAACGTCGGTGAGACGTACAGCGCGCCGCACACCTCGGTGGCGAGCGCGTAGTGGTCCTGTTCGATGTCGTGGGCGCCGATGTAGCGAGCGACCAGGACGACCACGTCGCGATCGCCGACCCGCTCCCGCCGCCCGACCCGCGTGCCGCTCCACATGCAGCTGGTGAAGTCGTAGTCGGTCTCGCTCTGCGACGCCTCGCCGCGATCGACGCGCGCCTGGATCTCGTCGAGGGCGGCCTGGCCTTCGCGCTTGGCCGCGGCGTCGCACGCCCCGGTGCACTCGCCATCGAACCGCTCGCGCGCGAGCTCGCGCCCGCCGACGGTCAGCCGGAGCTCGCCTTCGATCCCGTCGCACGCCCGCAGCGCGCGGGGGTGGAGGTCACGCGCGGTCAGCAGCGCGCCCGGCGTCGGCGGCGCGGGCGGCCCGATGATCGCGACCGGCGGCGGCTGCCCGGCGCACGCGCGCTCGGCCAGCTGCGCCTCGATCGTCGGGTCGCCGCCCTCGGCGGCGTGGCGCACCCACAGCCGCGTCAGCTGCGTCCGCGCCATGATGTCCTTGGGTCGCACGCCGGCCAGCGCGTCGGCGATCGGCGCCCGGTACAACAGCTCGAGCCAGGTCCGCCAGTCGCGGTGCACCAGCCGGCTCACGCGGTCCGCGGTCGCGTCGTCGCGCGTGGCCAGCGCGTCCTCGAAGACCGCCTCGGCGAGCCCGGCCTCGTCGGCGGCGATCGCCTGCGCCATCGCGGGCCGCAGCCGCGCCAGCGCCGCGGCCTGGCCGTGGCGCCGCGCCAGCCGCAGCGCGCGGCGCGGGTTCCAGCGCAGGCCGCGCCCCGGCGGCGTCGCGTCGAGCGCCGCCACCAGCGCGTCGACCGCGGCCGGCACGCCGGCGTCGTGGGCCAGCGCCACCTCGAGCCACGCGCCGCGCAGCGCGTTGCGGGCGTCGGGCGCCGCCGCGTCGACCAGCGCCTGCGCCTGGCCGGTCCGCCCAAGCGCCACCAGCGCCTGCACCCGGCGCTCCACGTAGAAGCTCTCCTCGTCGGGCTTGGCCTGGGCCTCGGGGCGATCGTAGCGCGCGGCCGCGCCGGCGACGTCGCCGCCGATCGCCTGGTCGCGGACGGCCTCGAGGTCGACGTGCCACGACGGCGGCGGCAGCGGCGCGCCGGCCAGCGCGCGCGCGGGATCGCCGATCAGATCGCGGGGCAGATCGATCTGGCTGAACGCCGCGACCGCGACCCGCAGGCCGGCGCGGTCGTCGATGTCCTGGTGCAGCGACACGGCCTCGGCCCACGCCGCCTGCAGCGGACCGTCGCCGTCGTCGCGCGCGCTGTCGACGAGCGCGCGCGCGATCACCGCCGCCAGCGCCGGCGTCAGGTCGGGGGCGAAGTCGTCGAGCACGTCGCGTCCGTCCAGCAGGCAGCGCAGGCCGCGCGACGCCGCCAGCGCGTCGGCCTGCGCCGAGGTCGGATCGGGCGCGTGCAGCCACCCGTCGCCGCGCACCACCGCCATCGCCGCGTCGGCCGCCGGCGTCGCCGCGGGCGCCGCCTTGCGGCCGCGTCCACAGCTGGCGATCGTCAGGGCCACAGCCACCCAGCGGTGCGCGCGCATCGTCGCGAGTGTAACGCGCGGCTCCCCCGCGGCGTTCCCGATCGCCCGCGGGGTGATACCGTCGGGCGCGTGACCCTCCAGGTGCGCGCACGACTGGCCGCACGCATCCGCGGCTTCTACGCGATCCTCGACGCCGACGACGAGGGGCTCGCCGCCGCGCTGGTCGATCCCGCCGGCTGCGCCGCGCCGGTCTTGCAGGTCCGGCTCAAGCACGCCCGCACCAGCGAGCTGCTGGCCGCCGCGCAGATGGCCCGCCGCGTGACCCGCGCGGCCAACGCGCTGCTGATCGTCAACGACCGGCTCGACGTCGCGCTCGCCGCCGACGCCGACGGCGTGCACCTCGGCCAGGACGACCTGCCGCTGGCCGCCGCGATCCACGCGCTGGGCGCGGCGCGCGCGCGCATGCTGATCGGCGTCTCGACGCACGACCTCGCGCAGGTCGCGGCCGCCGTCGCGGGGGGCGCCGACTACCTCGGCTTCGGGCCGGTGTTCCCGACCGCGACCAAGGCCAACCCGGATCCGGTGGTCGGGGTCGACGGGCTGCGCGAGGCGTGCGCCCGCGCCGGGCAGGTGCCAGTGGTGGCGATCGGCGGCGTCGGCGTCGGCGCGGCTGGGGCGCTCCACGCGGCGGGCGCGGCGGCGGCCTGCGCCATCAGCGCCGTCAACGCGGCCTCCGACCCGGCGGCGGCGGCGCGCGCGCTGGCGCTACCCTGGCGCACCCCGCCGGAATGACCGGGAATTCTGGGCCGCGTGGTAGGGTTACCGCCGCATCCGACCTTGAATACCCCGGGTCGGCTGTCCGTCTTCCGTTCCAGAGGTTCCCCATGGTCAAGCTCGGTCTCGCCGCTCTCGTCGCCACCTTCCTCGCCACGCTGACCTTCGCCACGGTCGCTGGCCCCGGCACCGCCGACGCCGCCGCGCCCTGCAAGGCCAAGAAGATCGAGACCAAGTTCCTGGCCGACGCGTGCAAGGCCGGCGGCCAGAAGGCGGCCAAGGACGTCATGAAGAAGGCGATGAAGGAGTGGAAGAAGAAGGACGCGAACGTCTCGTGCGCGTCGTGCCACACCAAGGTCGGCGGCGACTATCCGAAGAAGCCGAACGCGATGAAGGACCTGACCGAGAAGTTCGGCGTGAAGTGAGCCCTGGCGCCGCGCGCTACCAGCGCGGCGGTGCGCCGGTGCGGCAGGCGATCGCCAGCTGCTGCCAGCCGTGATCCGAGCGGCCGGTCGAGTACATCGAGAACTCGACCAGCAGCTTGCCGTGCAAGCGCTCGCAGCGCTCGGCGGCGGCGATGCGCAGCGGCGCGGAGTCGCCCGGTGTCTGCGCGATCAGGTCCGCGAGCGTGCCCGCCGCGGTGACCGCCTCGAGGTCGTGGTCGGCCAGCGCCCGCAACGGCTTGCTCAGCGTCGGCGCGGGCGGCGCGGCCAGGACATCGCGCCACGCCTGGCCGTGCTGCCGCGCCAGGATGGCCAGCACCGTCTCGTCGTGGCGATCGCCGCGCCGTGACGCTCGGCCCAGCGCGGCCGTGTGGTCGGCGGTGAGCGCGGCGATCAGCGCCGGGTGATCGAGCAGGTAGATCGCCGCGTCGATCCGCAGCGCGGCGACCGGGCCGTCGATCGCGGCGACCAGCACGCTCACGCGCGCGCTGTCGGTCGCGGCGCCGGCCCACGCCGCGAGCGCGGCCAGCAGCGCCGGGCTCGGCCGCTCGACGTAGCCCTCGTAGTCGCCGGCCGGCCAGCGATCGGCCGCCACGAACACGAGCGCCGTCCGGCCTTGGCGAAAGCCCGTCCGGCACGAGGTGTTGGTCTCGCGCGCGATCAGGCGCCGGCCGCTGCCCTTGAGGCGCCGCTTGACGGCGAGGGCGACCGGCCCCGCGTAGCGCGCACCCGGCACGGCCCCGACCTTCACCACCGCGACGTCCCGGGCCAGCTCGAACAGCTCGAACACCGTCTGGTGGCGCTTGGAGCAGGCCGCGGCGGGGCGGGCGGCGGCGGCGAACGCGAGGCAGACCCCGGCCGCGGCGACGAGGAGGCGCATGCGGCTAGGACGCACGACCTCGCCGCGGGGATCTCACGACGTGCACTTCGCCTTGTTCTTGGCCGACGCCTTGAGGTCCTTGTCCATCGCGTCGGCCTTCTTGACCAGGCTCGACGAGGCGTACTTCTGCTTGAGCAGCGACAGGTAGGCGCGCGCCTCGCTGCAGTTCTTCAGCTTGGCGGCGGCCTCGGCGGCGCGGAACAGCCCGTCGTCGGCGAGGTCGCTGGTGGCGAACTTGTCGTAGACCTTCTGGAACTCGCGGATCGCCGAGTCCCAGTCCTGCTGCTGGAAGTACGACTCGCCGCGGAAGTACTGGGCGTCGTCGGCGCGGCTGTGGGTGGGGAACCCGACCGCCAGCTTCTTGTAGGCCTCGCGGGCCTCGTCCCACTTGCCGGCCTTGAAGGCGTCGGTGCCCTGGGTCCACAGGTCGTCGGGGTTGAGGCCGGCCACCGGGTTGGTGCCGGTGGTGCCGCCGGTGCCGGCCGGCTTGCCGCCGCCCTCGAGCGTCGCCAGCCGGGCCTCGATCGCGCCGAGGCGCTCGTCGTTCGCGGCCTTGTACTTCTCCACCTGCGCGGCCAGGTCGTCCATCATGTTCTTGGCCGCCGACACCAGCCCGGTCGACACCCGGATGTCGTTGCGGAGCGCGTCGACGTCGGCGCCCAGGTCGGCGCTGTTGCGCTTGAGCACCTTGGTGGCCTCGTCGAGGATCTTCTGCAGCTCACCGACCTGCTTGTCGATGTCCTGCTCCTTGATGGTCAGGCGCTCGTCGATCTGCTTGACGTCCTTGCGCAAGGACGCGCCCTCGCTCTTGGTGGTGACCCAGAAGCAGCCGGTGCTGCCGAGGGTGGCGGCGAGGACGACCAGGGGGAGCGCCCCAGAGTGTGACTTCATCGACATGCTGGCTCTCGCGGTGCGGGTGGGGCTCAACGCCACTGGAACTCGACGCGGCGATCCTTCTCGTCGCCCTGGCCGGTGGGCTCGGTCTCGCCCTTGGGCACGACCTGCAGCTTGGCCGGGTCGACGCCGAGGCGCGCCAGGTAGTCGGCGACGGTCTGGGCCCGGCGCTCCGACAGCGCGATGTTGTACTCGTCGGTGCCCGAGCCGTCGGTGTGGCCCATCACGTAGACCGACTTCTGCGGGGTCTTGCTGATGCACGCGCTGTTGGCGTCGAGGCGGTCGCGCTCGCTCGGGGCGATCGCCGAGTCGTCGTAGCCGAAGTACACGGTGGCCAGCGTGCACGCGGCGTCGCC
Source organism: Myxococcales bacterium (assembly GCA_016707895.1). Taxonomy (GTDB): domain Bacteria; phylum Myxococcota_A; class Polyangia; order Haliangiales; family Haliangiaceae; genus UBA2376. The sequence goes on from JADJGV010000002.1 coordinate 406,512, forward strand.
GCCGCCGGCCCACGGCTTCTGGCAGTAGCCGCCGACGCAGTCCTCGTCGTCGGCGCAGTCCTCGTCGGTCTTGCACGCGGTCGGCCGCTGGCAGGCGCCCGCCATGCACTTGCCGCCGGGGCCGCACTCGTTGTCCTTGGCGCAGGCGCGGCAGGTGCCGGCCTGGCACACCTTGCCGTCGGGGCAGTCGGTGTCCTTGGCGCACTCGGGCTTGGCCACGCAGGCGCCCGAATCACAGCGCTGGCCGTCGGCGCAGTCGCTGTCCTGGGCGCAGGCGACGCACTGCTTCTCGACGCAGATGAGGCCGTCCTTGCAGTCGTCGTTGCCGTCGCAGGCCGGGGTCTTGGGCTTCTTCTTGGTGCAGGCCGCCACCAGCCCAACCACCAGCACCGAGACGGCCATGATCGACAACGTGAAGCGGAAGCCACCGACGGGACGCATGGCTGGAACCTACGGGCCCGGGCCGGCCGAGTCAAATCTCCGGCGGCGGCGGTCGAACCAGCGTCATGGGGCGGCGTGATAGCCTGACGTCGGCCATGCCCCGCTCGACGATCCTGGTCATCGATGACGAGCCCAACATCCTCAAGACGGTGAAGACGTCGCTGGAGGTGGACGACTACGCGGTCGAGGTGGCGGGCAACGGGGCGCTGGGCCTGCAGAAGCTGGCCGAGCGCGAGATCGACATGGTGCTGCTCGACGTGATGATGCCGGGCGAGAGCGGGCTCGACGTGCTGCCCAAGATCCGCGCGGCCTACCCCGACGTGATGGTCGTGATGATGTCGGGCAACGCGACGCTCGAGACCGCGGTGCAGGCGACCAAGCGCGGTGCCCACGACTTCATCGAGAAGCCGCTGACCGGCGACAAGCTGGAGATCGTCGTCAAGAACGCCCTCGAGTTCGGGCGGCTGGCCCGCGAGAACGCGCGGTGGAAGGCCCGGGCCGAGGCCGAGCACTCGATGATCGGCAAGAGCGCGGCGATGCGCGCGATCGTCGAGAAGATCGCCAAGACCGCGCCGTCGTCGGGCCGGGTGCTGATCACCGGCGAGAACGGCACCGGCAAGGAGCTGGTCGCGCGCGCGATCCACGACCGCTCGAAGCGGGCCAAGGGGCCGTTCGTGAAGGTCAACTGCGCGGCGATCCCGTCGGAGCTGATCGAGAGCGAGCTGTTCGGCCACGAGAAGGGCGCGTTCACCGGCGCCACCAAGGACCGCCGCGGCAAGTTCGAGCAGGCCGACGGCGGCACGCTGTTCCTCGACGAGATCGGCGACATGAACCCCAGCGCGCAGGCCAAGGTGCTGCGGGTGCTGCAGGAGAACGAGCTCGAGCGGGTGGGCGGCAACGACACCATCAAGGTCGACGTGCGGGTGGTGGCCGCGACCAACAAGGACCTGCAGGCCGAGATCGCCGGCGGGCGGTTCCGCGAGGACCTCTACTACCGGCTGGCGGTGGTGCCGATCGAGATGCCGCCGCTGCGCGCGCGCAAGGACGACGTGCCGGCGCTGATCGAGCACTTCCTGGCGCTGTGCTGCGCGCGCGACGACCGCCGGGTCAAGCGGATGAAGGCCGGCGCGGTCACGCTGATGATGCAGCACGACTGGCCCGGCAACGTCCGCGAGCTGAAGAACGTCGTCGAGCGCATGGTGATCCTGTCGGGCGACACCGACGACATCGCCGAGGCCGACGTGCGCGACGCGCTGCCGAGCGTGCAGGCGGTCAAGGGCAGCTACGAGAAGGGCGTGCCTTTCAAGGACCTGGTGGCGGCGGCCGAGCGCGAGATCATCCTGGCCGCGCTCGACGCCCACGAGCACCACGTCTCCAACACCGCCAAGGACCTGCAGCTCGAGCGCTCGCACCTGTACAAGAAGATGCGCGCGCTGGGCATCGATCACCGCGCCGACGAGGCGGAGTAGCGGCGGCGGCGTCCGAGGGCGGCGGGCGCGGCGCAGATTCCAAGTGGCTGAAATCACGCACCCGCCTCTCGGAGTCCAGATTCTTGCTGGGCGCGCCACCCAAACCGCCCCCCTGCGGACAACGGTAGTCATGAAGTTCACCCTCTTCTTCGTCACCGGCCTGGCGCTCGCCGCCTGTGGCCCCAAGGCCGGCATCTCCGACGTCCGCATGATCCACGCGCCTCCCCGCGAACCCAACTGCCAGCTCGAGATGATCCAGATCGACCCGACGACGATCACCGTCGAACAGCGATGGGAGATCCTCGGCTACGTCACCTTCTCGGACGCTGGCACCCAGGACCCGTTCGCGAAGGCCAACCGAGAGCTCCTGCGCCCGCGCGCGTGCGCGATGGGTGGGACGGCGGTCGGGATCGCCGTGAACGCGTCGGCGCAGAACGCCGTCGGCGCGCAAGGCAGCGCGATCTCGTACATGGTGCTCCGTCCGAAGTCGCTGCCGAGCGAACCTGAGGCCCTGTGAGGCGCGACGCGCTCGCGGCGGTCATCGCCGCGGCCTGCGGGGCCTGCACGCCGGGCATCTACCATGCGCCCGTGCGCCAGCCGAACTACTACTCGGTCGGCTCCGATGGGGCGCGGTCGTTGCAGTACTCCCAGATCAACGAGTGGGTGACCTACGGAACTGACGGGCTGGGGGCACAGGCGCGGGTCGCGGCGGCGTACGAAGACGCACAGCACGCGCCGGCGCCGCCGGTCGAGATCGTCGTCTACAACGCGTCGTTGCCGCCGGGAGTCTCGATCGACGACGGCACCTTCGCGATCGCGCCCGACGCGCCGTACGAGGCGGTGGGGCGGTTCGAGCTCGGCTACTGGCTCGCGACCGCGCCTCGCGAGACGGCCATCACCGACGACCTTCGGCGCCTCGCCGCGGTGGCAGGTGCCGACACCTTCATCGTCGAGATCCGCCACGTGGGTCACGCGGACGATCGCGTCAACTACGTCAGCGGCGTCGCGCTGCGCCAGCGGTCCGTCACCCGGGCCCCGCCGTCCGTGGCGGCGCGCCGCGCGGCGCGGCTCGAGTACCGCGCGCGCGGGTCGGGGTGCCTGTCCCCGGACGAGTTCGCCGACGAAGTCTCCGTCACGCTTGGCTACTCGCCTTGGCGCGAGGACGCGGCGCCGACGCTCACCGTCGAGGTCCAGCCCCGCGACACCGACTTCCTGGCGACGATCACCGTACCCGGCGCCCGGCCCAAGCAGCTGACCGGCACCTCGTGCCGGTCGGTGACGGCCGCGGTCGTCGCGGTGGTGGCGGTGCAGCTGGACGAACCGAGGCAGCGTTGACGTGTTCGAGCTGAGCCACGTCGAGCGCGTGATCAGGCACCTCGTGCGGTTCGGGTCATCTCGCACCGACGCCGAGGACCTCGCGCAGGAGGCGTTGGTCATCGCGTGGCGCAAGCGCGACACGCACGACCGCGACCACTCGCTCGACGCGTGGCTGTACGGCATCGCGCGCAACGTCTACCGCAACCACGCGCGCGGGCGGCGGCGGCGCGGCGACGTGGATCACGCGCTCGACTATGACCTCGTCGGGGAGCCGGGTGAGGCCGCTGGCGCGCTCGCGGTGCAGGCGGCGCTGCGGGCGCTGCCCGAGCGCGACCAGGACCTGGTGATCCTGCACGAGCTCGAGGAGTACACGCTCAAAGAGGCCGCCGCGCTGCTCGAGATCCCGTTCGAGACCGCCAAGGACCGGCTGCGCCGCGCGCGGGCGCTGCTGCGCGAACACCTCCAGGCAGACCTGGCGGTCGCGACCGCGAGCGAGCGCCGCACGACGGCGCGGCTCGCCAAGGCGGCGGCACCGGCCGTCCTCGTCGCGGTGATGGCCATGGTGCCCAACGCCGCGATGGCGGCGCCGGCAGGGGGTGGCGCGAGCGGCGGCGCGGTGTCGGCGACCGGGACCAAGCTCGTGCTCGCGGTCGTGCTGGCCGGTGGCGTCGCGATCGGCGTGGTCGTGGACCGGCTGGCCAAGTCGCCATCGCCGCCCGGGGCCGACCGGCCGGCGATCGTGGCCGCCGGGGGCCTCGCGCGGCCGGTCCCGCTCGACGCGGGGGCCGGATCGACCGCGGACGCGCGCCCGCGCCCCTCCGCCGACGCCCAGCCTGCGGCGACGATCGACGCGGGTGCCCGGCCGGCGGTCGACGACCTGCGCGCGCGCCCCGACGTCGACGCCGAGCCCCAGCTCATCGAGCGCGCCAGGCGCACGTTGCGGGGCGGGGGCGCTGCCGCCGCGCTCCGGGTGCTGATGGCGCACGAGCGCCGCTTCCCCGCGGGGCAGCTCGCCGAGGAGCGCGACATCCTGCTGGTCGAGGCCTACCTGGCGATCGGCGACACACGCCTCGCCGGCGAGCGGCTGCGGCGCTATCGCGCCTCCTACCCGGCGGGGCTGCACCGGCAGCGCGCGGACGCGGCCGAGCGTCAACTCGCCGGGCCTTCGCCCTGAGCGCCCGTGGTGCTCGCCGCTCGCCCACGGTTGGCTCGACGACGACGCGCCGATCACCAGCGCAGCGCGGGGGCGACGTCGGTGGCGCGGTGGCAGATCGGCGTGGCGATCGGCGTGCGCGTGATGCACAGGCGATCGCCGCGCGCGCTTGCGTCGCTGGCCAGGAACGCGAAGGTGCCGTCGGCGGTGCCGGCGGGGCTGCCGTCGGGCCAGGTGACCTGGGCGCCGGCGCGCGCGACCAGCCACGGGGTGGTGGCGGGGCCCGCGCCGGTCGCGCCGGCGGGGCCGAGGGGCGCGACGTCGCCCGGGGTCGTGCGCGCGCGCAGCTCGCCGCAACGATCGCCGGCCCACACGAGGTAGCCGCCATCGACCACGACCACGTCGTGGCGTGCGCGCGCGAGCTGGGCCGCCGCGAGCGCGGGCCGGCCGCCGATGGTCAGCGCCGCGCCGTCGTCGCGCAGCTGGCAGCGCTCCTCGGGGACGCGTAGCAGGTCGGACGACGTCATGTCGACGACGGTGTAGTTGCTGGCGCTCAGCGGGCCGTCGCAGCTGGTCAGCGCGAGCGCGGCGAGGTCGGGTGCGGTGGCGCCGCGCTTGCCGCCCTTGCGCGTGGCGGCGGCGGCGGCCTGCGCGGCCTCGCAGCGGGCGCGCTCCTCGGCGGCGCGGGCGGCGGCGGTGGCCTCGGCGGCGGCGCGCTCGGCGGCCTCGCGGGCGGCCGCGTCGGGGTCGGGGCAGCGCGCGAGGCTGGCGTCGATCGGCGGCAGCGCGACGGGGGTCGGCGGCGGCGCGATCGCCAGCGCCAGCGCGTCGGCCGGCACGGTCGCGACCAGCCCGACGGGACCGGCGACCGCGGCGCGGCTGCCGTCGGAGAAGACGTGGACCGGCGCGCCGACCCGCAACAGCCAGCCGGTGCCGTCGACGTGGGCGTCGGACAGCGGGTGCGCGACCCGGGCCACCAGCGCGGCGCGCGGCACGTGCACGCGCAGGCGATAGCCGAGCGCGTGATCGGCGACGCAGTCGTCGGCGTCCGCCGCGGTCTCGAGCTCGACGGTGTCATCGTGGACCGCGATCAGCTCCGCCGAGACCAGCGCCGCGGTCGCGATCGGCGTCGGCGGGTGAGCCGCGGCGTCGGCCGCGGTGGCGTACAGCGGCGCGTCGGGTGGCACCGCGATCCGACCAGGGACGGCCAGCGGCAGCGGCGGGGTCAGCGTCGACGCGGCGATCGCGACGGGTGGCGGCGGCGCGGCGTCGGCCATCGGCGGCGTCGGCGGGGGCGCGGCGGCGTGAGGCGTCGATCGCGTACACGCGACCAGCAAGACCAGCGCCGCGCTTCGCATGGCGACAGCCTGCCACACGCGCGCGACGCGGGGCAGCTCAAGACGTCGGCGCGAGGCCCTGACGCCACCAGCGGGCCAGCATGGCCAGCGCCGCCGCGAGCACGCCGAGGTTGAAGTCGAGGCGTGTGGTCGCGGGCCAGATCAGCGACGCGCCGACCGCGACCAGCGGCAGCGCCGCGATCCGGACGCGCCCGTAGGCCGCCATCGCGGTGGCGAGGATCAGCAGGTCGATCCGCAGCACGTGGGCCGACGGCACGTCGGTGAGGTAGCCGACGCCGCGGTTGCACATGGCGACCAACGCCGCGGCGACGAACGTGCGGGTCGCGCCGCTCGACGCGTCGTTGGCGAACAGCCGCCGCCGCGCCAGGAACACCACCAGCGCCATCGCGCCGACCACCGCCGCGCCGTTGACCAGCAGCGTGCGCTGCGGCAGCGGGTCGCCGATCGACGCCCCCGCGAGCACGGTCTGCACGAACGCGCCGATCAGCAGCGCCACGAAGCCGGTGGCGACCAGCATCCGCTCGCGCAGCCCGACCCGATGATCGCGATCGTGGACCAGCGCGGCGGCGGCGGCGCTGCGCACGGCCAGCTCGTCCACCGCGCGGCGGCGATCGTCGTCGGGCGGCAGCTCGGCGGCCAGCGCGGCGGCGGCGGCGTGATCGCCGCGGCGCAGCGCGACCGCGAACAGCGCGCGGCGCAAGCGGTCGAGCGCGGCCCGGGCGTCGGGGTTGGCCGGCCACGCGGCCAGCGCCTGCTCGAGGCCGAACCGCGCGACGTCGGCGGTGGCGGTGAGCGCCGCGGTGGCGTCGGGCGGCCCGGCGGCGGCGCGCTCGACCTCGATGACACGGGCCAGCGCGGCCGCGGTCAGCCGCGCCGAGTGGTCGTGGGTGAGGAACGCCGCCAGCGCCTGGGCCAGGGCCTCGGCGTCGGCGTAGCGCTCGCCCGCGTCGCGCGCCATCGCGCGCTCGATGATCGCGGCCAGCTCGGGCGGCACCGCCGGCGCCAGTTCGGCGATCGGCCGGGGCGGCCCGGCGGCCACGCGATCCCAGATCGGATCGCCGGCGTCGGCGGTGTGCGCGCCGCTGACGTCGTACGGCGCCGCGCCCGACACCAGCTGGTACAGGATCGCGCCCAGCGCGTAGATGTCGGCGCGGGTGTCGACGGCCTCGCCGCGCGCCTGCTCGGGCGGCATGTAGCACGGCGTGCCCAGCACGCTGCCGGCGCCGGTGAGCTGCGGGTGGGCAGGGGCCGCGCCGCCGCCCGTCGGCAGATCGGGCTCGTCGAGCGAGCGCGCCAGGCCCCAGTCGATGACGACGATCTCGCCGAACGCGCCGACCACGACGTTGGCCGGCTTGAGGTCGCGGTGGATCACCCGCTGGCTGTGCGCGTACGCCACCGCCTCGGCGATCGCGATCACCGCCGGCACCAGGGCCAGCCGGGCCTCGAGGGTCGGCCGCGCGGCGAGCTCGTGGGCCAGTGAGCGGCCGGCGATCCACTTCATCGCGTACGACAGCACGCCGTCGGCGTCGCTACCGAGATCGTAGATCGGGACGATCCCGGGGTGCACCAGCCGGCTGGTGAGCCGGGCCTCGCGCAGGAAGCGTGCGGTCAGCCCCGGATCGGGATCGCGCAGCTGCTTGATCGCGACCTTGCGATCGAGCACGACGTCGTGGGCGTCGTAGATGATCGCCAGGCCGCCCTCGGCGAGGCGGGCGCCCAGCTGGTAGCGCGCCGCGAACCCGAGGTCGGGCACGCCCACCGCGGGGCGCGCCGGCGTCGCGAGCGGTCCCAGCGACAGCGTCGCGTCGGAGTCGTGGGTCGCCGCCACCGCCGGACCTTACCTCAGCGCTCGGTCGCCGCGCGGCCCCACGGGTGGCGGGCCAGCAGCCCCGCGGCGCGCTCGACCACCGGCAGCGGCGCGGCGCCGTGCAGCGCGGCGGCAAGCGCCTCGGCGAACTCGGTCGCGTGGTCGAAGCGATCGGCGGCGCGCTTGGCCAGCGCCACCGCCATCACCGCGTCGACCGCGCGCGGCACGTCGGGTGCCAGCGCGCTGGGCGCCTTGGGGTGCTGGTAGACCACCGAGAACAACAGCTGCGGCGTGTCGACGCCGGTGAACGCCGGGCGGCCGGTGAGCGCGCGGTAGGTCACCGCGCCGAGCGCGAAGACGTCGGCGCGGGCGTCGACGCCGTGGCCCCGCGCCTGCTCGGGCGCCATGTAGCCCGGCGTGCCGACCACCGCGGCCTGGGTCAGCGTGCCGCTCGAGCCGGCCAGGCTGGCCACGCCGAAGTCGAGGATCTTCCACGCGCCCAGGTCGCGCGACCAGAACAGGTTGTGTGGCTTCAGATCGCGGTGCACGACGCCGGCGGCGTGGGCGACGTCGAGGCCGCGCGCGACCTCGCGCACCAGCGTGATCAGCGCGGCGCGATCGAGCCGCGGCTCCCGGCGCAGCCGGCGCGCCAGGTCTTCCCCGTGCAGTCGCTCCATCGCCAGGTACGGCATGGCGCGGATCACGCCGGCGTCGAACACCCGCACGATGTGTGGCGACTGCAGCGCCGCGATCACCGCGCCCTCGCGCTCGAACCGCTCGCGCAGGCGCGCCTCGTCGGGGCCGAGCTCGCGCAGGACCTTGACCGCCGCGGTGCGGTGGTCGCTCGCGTGGGTGGCGGCGTAGACCTCGCCCATCGCGCCGCGGCCGATCACCTCGGCCAGCTGCCACGGCCCGGCGGCGGCGCCGGTGAGCTGGCCCTTGGCGCCGGCGCCTCCGTCGAGGACGTGGTCGAGGTCGCGCTTGACCTCGACCAGCTGGGCCTCGCGCTGGTTGGCCAGGAGCGCCGCCTCGTGCGCGCGCGCCAGGGCGTGCTCGAGCGTGCGCCGCGACAGCCGGGCCATCCACAGCGCCACCAGCAACACCACCGGCACCATCGCGGTGAACATGGCCTGCCCGGCGGCCGAGGTGGCGGTCGGGGTGACGACCGCGCGATCGTCGAGCAGGCCGGTCAGCGTGGCCAGCGCGAGCGCCAGGTACCCGGCGATCGCGACCAGCGGCGCGACCAGCGCGCCGATCCGATCGCGCCCGAGCCCGATGAAGCTGATGCCGAGCGTCACCACCAGCGGCGTCGGCGAGAACACGCCGAGGTAGTAGATGACCTCGAACGACCCCGCCGCGATCGCGAACGCGAACGTGCGGAACACCGCCGGCGTGTACCGCGCCGGGTTGCGACAGCGGCGCACCAGCCACGCGCCCAGCCCGATCAGCGCGATCAGCGTCGCCACGAACGGGCCCTTGCGGCTGGCGTCGCCGGGCAGCGCCGGGACGAACGCCAGCATCGCCAGCGCCATGACGATCATCACCGTCGACCAGCCGCGGGCCCGCGCGACCTCCTCGGCATGCAGCGCGGCGGCCAGCCCGTCCTGGGCCTCGCTCGAGGCCGCCGACGGCGGCGTGGTGGGCCGGGGCGGCGCGCGGCGCGGGCGCGCGTCGACGGTCTCGAGGCTCACGCGGTCGAGGTCGTCGTCGACGCGCGCCTGCTCCTCGGCCAGCGTGTCGACGTCGTCCGTCACCGCCGGCGGCGCCGTGGGGGGCCGCACGCTCATGGGGCGATCAGCGCGCGGCGGTGGCGCCCCGTCAAGCACGTCGCCTTACTTCAGGTAGCGGCCGAGCTGGTCGGCGAGCTGGCCGGCCCGCACGCCGACGTACGAGCCGACCGCCGCGGGCAGGGCCGGGGCAGCCCGCAGGTGGGCCATGATCGTGCTCGAGCCGCCGGCCAGGTAGCGATCGACCAGCGCATCGTGGCGCGCGCACGCCGGGGTGCGGACGTCGCCGAGGTACGGCATGTCGGCCCCCGGGCCGCACCGCCCGAAGCTGGGATCGGGCGCGCCGCCCACGACGTAGGTCAGATCGAGCGGCGCGATCGGCTGGAACATCGCCGTGCACTCCTGCATCGCGCGTACCAGCCGGCGGGCGCGCCGCGGCGCGCATGCTCGCAACCTCGCCGGGGCTCGTCGCGCCAGGCTGAGGACGCCGGGCCGCAGGCCGGCGTCAGAACAGCGCGCGGCGCGAACGTCGGTTGCGCGGGCCAGCGCGCTGGACCCCAGCTTCACCGCCGCGGCGGCCGCGCGGCTACGGGGCGGGCGGCGCGGGCTGCGGCTCGCGGCCGTGGCGGGCGATGACGTCGGCGTAGGCCGGCGATTCGGTCGAGCGGTAGTAGACCAGCGCCGCGGTCTCGAGCTGGTCGGCCAGCGCCGCATCGCCGTGGGCTCGCGCCAGCGCCGCGCGCTCGAGCCGCGCCCGCGCCAGCCGCCGCATCGGGTCCTGGTTGTTGCCATTGCCGGTGACCTCGACGTAGATCGCGATCGCCCGATCGAGCTGCTGCGCAGCGGTCGCGTCGTCCCCGCCGCGGCGCGCGATCGTCGCCAGCCCGACCAGCGCCGCGGCTCCGTACTCGCGGTCCCACCAGTTGGGGGAGCTGAGCAGCACGCGGTTCGCGGCGGTGTACGCGTCGCGGGCCGCGTCGATCCGTCCGTCGAGCAGCGCGATGTCGGCGACGGCGAGCCGGTGGATGGCGACGATGAGCTCTGAGGCGCCGGCCATCGAGAAGGCGACCGCGGGTTCGAGGCAGGCCCGCGCGCGGGCAACGTCGCCGAGTTCGAGCGCGAGGAAGGCGGCGTAGCGCGCCTCGTCGAGGCGGATCTCGATGGCGCCCGGCTGGAGCGCGGCAGTGCGGGCGATGAAGTCGTCGGCGATCGCGAGCGCCTCGCGCGGATCGCGGGTCAGGTGGGACGAGGTCGTCGCGGCCTCGATCGTCGTCGGGTTGTCGGCGCCGAGGCGCTGCTGCAGCTTGCGCAGCGTCTGCTGGGCGAGCCGCTCGCTGACCGCGCCGCCGGTGGTGAGCCCGAGGTTGCGATCGACGACGAGGAGCTCGAGGCGCGGTTCCGGGATAGCGTCCACCAGCGCCTTGGCGCGCTCGAAGTAGCCGCGCGCCTTCGCCGTGTCGCCGCGGGCCATGTGCATCGCGCCGAGGTTGTTGAGGAGCAGGGGCACCGCGAAGTGATCGCCGGTCAGGCTCTGCGCCAGCGGCTCGAGCAGCTCGGCCTGTGCAGAGAGCGCGTCGAGCCGCTGCCCGTCCATCGCTTCGACGAACAACCGGCGCGCGCCAGCTTCGATCCCCGCACGCGTCGCACCATGAGCGAGCGCGAGCTGCTCGGCCTCGTGGAGGGCGATGACGGCCGGCCCGTACTCCATGCGGACCTGGGCGATGCGGCCGTGGGCCAGCAAGGCGTCGATGAGCAACGATGGGTCGTCGATCGAGCGCGCCTCGCGGATCAGGTTCGTCAGCCCTGCGAGAGCTGCCTCTGGATGTCCGACCCGATCGGCGGCCTCGAGTCGGGCCAACTCGCTTCGCAACGCGTCTGACCTCCGGCGCACGTCAAGGCTGGCAGGTGGTGGCAGTTCGCGAGCCAGGAGCTCCAGGTTTCCGCAATCGTCGATTGGCGCCAGGTTCGCCGTCACGTCCACAGCTTGCCGTCGGTCGCCGTTCTCGATCCCGGCGATGGTGTCGACCGCGGCATCGAGTTCCACGCGCCGCTGCCGCAGGCAGCGCATGCGCTGGTCCAGGGTCTGCGCGGACTCGGAGCCGCGCGCGTGCGCGACGCATGCGCGGCGGTGCATGGTGGTCCAGGCCTCGGCGTGCCGTTGCAGCGTCCCGAACACCAGGTCTCGGACGTCGGCGGTGGCCGTCGTGAAGCGGTTCACAAGGGCGGCACGGCGCGCTGGATTCCAGACCGCCGTGAGTTCGTCCCGCCCGCCGTCGCACGCGGCCGACGGATCGGTCGTCGGTGGGGCAACTGCGGCCAGCACGACGGCGGTCGCAGTTGCCGCGACGGCGACGCCCCCGATGATGGGCACCCGCCACTTCCGCCATCCGCGCAGGCGGGCCAGCACGTCGAGCAGCGCGGCCATCGACGCGTGTCGGTCGGCTGGTCGGATCGCGAGCCCGCGCGCGACCGCAGCGCGCAGCCACCGTGGCAGTGCGCGCCCGGCGTCGCTCTCGTCAGGGGCTCCGGCGGCGATCCGCTCCCGCAGGGCGGTCGGCGTATCCCCGGCAAACGGCGCGATCCCGTGAAGCGCGCGGTGCAGCGCGACGCAGAACGCGAACTGGTCGGCCGCCGCGGTCGCCGGCCGTCCATCGAGCTGCTCGGGGGCCATGTACGCCGGGGTGCCGATCAGCACGCCGGTGCTGGTGACCGAGGCCAGCGCCACCGCGTCGCCATCGCCGCGCTCGTGGTCGGCTCCAGCGACAGCCAGTCCAAAGTCGGCGACGCGCGCTACGCCGTGGGCGTCGACGAGCACGTTGTCGGGCTTGAAGTCGCGGTGCACCAGGCCGGCGGCGTGGGCGGCGGCCAGGCCGCGACCGGCGCCGACGAACAGCTCGACGATCTGCCGCCACGACCGCGGCGCGGTCACCAGCCAGCGGTGCAACGAGCCTCCGTCGACCAGCTCCATCGCGACGAACACGTGATCGCCAGCGCTGCCGGCGTCGAAAACCTGCACCACGTTGCGGTGGTGCAAGCGCGCCATCGCCTGGGCCTCGCGCAACAAGCGCGCGCGCCCGGCGGCGTCGACTCGATCGGGTCGCACCAGCTTGAGCGCCACGCGTCGGCCGAGCTGGCGGTCGAACGCCGCGTGGACCACCGCCATGCCACCGCGACCGAGCTCGCCCAGGATCTGATAGCGCCCATCGGCTAACGCCTGGCCTGCGGTGCCGCGCACCGCGGGCGGTCGCCCGTCGACGGTGGGGGCATCGCCGACCGCCGGTGAGACGTCGTCGCCGGCGCCGCTCCACGCGGCGGTCGACTGCGCGAGTCGGCGGTCCTCGCTCATCTCGCCGCCGATGGTAGCGCGGCCGTCGGGGCGGCGCCTGTCACCCGCCGGGTTACAACTGGCACCGAGATGGCGACACGGTCCGCTCCACCGCTACCATACACGCGTCGCGCGATGGCCGTGGGTTTGCAGAGTTGGCCGAAGTCGGGAGCCCACACGTCGACCCGTCCAGGAGCACTTCGCATGCCAGCTCGTCTCTTCGTCACTGCTTGTGCGATCGCCAGTGCGCTCGCGGCCACCACCGTCTCGATCCGCGTCGCAGGGGCCGGGTGCAACGCCTACCGCTGCGGCGGCAACACGCCGATCCTCTGGGGGACCTTCATCCGCGGGCTCAGCACCACCGGCGAGGCCAACGCCGAGCGGGTCGTGCTGCGGCCGGAGTTGATCCCGTCGGGCACCGGCACCTGCGCCGGCACCGACATCAAGCTCGCCTCGGTCGACGGGCGCCTGCAAGGCGTCCGCGACGGCGTCGAGGTGTGCGCCGACGCGGCGCTGGTCGGGTCGGCGTTCGATCTGGACGTGCCGTACAAGGCGCTGACGATGCGGGTGCGGGTGCTCATCTCCGAGATCAGGACGGTGTCGACCTGGGAGGTCGAGGGCGCGACCGTGCTGCCGACCTACCGCTTCGAGGTGGTGGCCAACGGCGCGATCGCCGCGCCGGGCGAGCCGCCGCCCGACGGCGCGCGGCCGTTCGGGCCGGTCACGCCGTCGCCGCTATGCCAGGAGACCGAGCGGTGGATGGAGCGGTGGCAGAACGACGGCCTGGTGCCGGTGCTGGAGACGCCGTCCGGTGGCCTGATCCGCTGGGACAATCCCCCGGGCACCGTCGGCCAGCAGTGGCAGCAGGGCACCGACCACGCGCTGATCGTCAGCGGCGAGACGTACACCGAGACCGGCTCGTCGGCGGCGATCGGGCAGCAGTGGTTCCAGATCGCGTGCGCCGGCTCGGCGATCGCCAAGATGCGGCTGCTCGGGATCGATCCGTGGGAGCCGCGCGCGGTCGCTGGCGGGCTCACCACCGCCACGCTCAAGATGATGGGCGCGCGCTACGGCGGCGACGTCGCGTTCACGCGGCCGGGCACGCCGGTGCGCTGGGAGCGCTGGGACGCGCGGCGATTCTACGGCGGGCCGGCGCGCGAGTTTGCGCCCGGGCCGTCGGAGGCGACGTGGACCCGCAGCGGCGCGGCGTGCGTCGATCACCTGCGGCTGATGCGGGCGAGCCTCGGCAGCCGCTGGCTCACGTGGGTCGAGGGCATCGCGCTGGTGTCGCTGGCGCGCGAGTACCGGCTGCGCCCGTGCCCCCGCACCGCCAGCGCAGTGTGGACGACCACGACGGTCGATCACGTCGCGCACTGAGTCCCAACAGGGCGTGTCGCAACGCGGTCCCCCGTCGGGTCATGCCCCGCCGGGGAACCTCCCAAGATCCGCGGCTGCGAAGCCTCAGGCCAGCGGCCCCGGCCGCTCCCACAGGCTCGGTGCCGGGCCGCCGCGCTTCCAGCCGCCCTGCATGAGCCAGGTCTGTGGCGCCGCGGTCGGCATCGGCTCGAAGTCCTTGGGCCACGCGAACGGCACGCCGTCGCGCTCGGCCCAGCCGGCGAAGGCGACGCCGCTGGCGTAGCGATCGAGCGGCGCGCGGCGCTGCCCGACGCCGGCGTGATCCTCGCGGTGGCGGCGCCAGTTGTTGAGCACGTAGGCCAGCGCGTGGCGGGCCTGGCGCGGCTTGCTGAGCGTCGTCGCGTGGTAGCGGTCGGTGAAGACGCGGCCGGCTCGCGGCACTCCGCCAGCGATGGTGACCGCGCGGTTCAGCCGCTTCGCGGCTGAGACGCACAGCGCGCGGACGCCGTTGGCCAGCGCGCGGCGGTCGTCGGCCTCGCAGAGCAGGTGGATGTGGTGGCGCTGGATCGACAGGTGGACGACGCGGAAGTCGGCGCGCCCGACCAGCGCGATCATCGCCGCGCGGACGGCCGCGTACGCCTGCGGCCGGCGCAGGCGGCCGACCTGCCGGGTGACGCGCAGGACGACGTGGACAGGCAGGCGGCGATCGTGGAACGGCCGCGCCCGGTGCTTGCCGCGGGCCGGGCCGGGCAGCGTCCGCTTGCGCCCGGCGCCGGCGCGCTTGCCGCCGTGACCGTTCGCGTTGCCCGCGCGCCGCGGCGCGCCCTCGGTCCTCGCCAACCCCAGCTGCCTCGACATCCTCGCCCTCATGATTGGGCCAATATAGGCACTGGGCGCGAGACGTCAAGGCGCGAGGAAGATTCAGTGAGGGGGTACAGACTGATCTGATCCCTGACAGCTCGTCCCCGGGACCCTGACAGGCGAGTGCGGCGAGTGCCTGCGAGCGCGGATCGGGAGGCGAGGACCGCCCGGAGCGCTGTCGCCTTGGAGATGCCGACCGTTGCTCGTCCGAAGGCCTCACAGACTCTGAGCGCACACCCACCGGCGCTGCGTTGACGGCGATGACCGCCGGCGCTACAGATGCCGAGCCACGATGACGCCGCCGACACCAGCGACGCCCGCGCGGCGGCCGACCGGGCACGGCGGCTGGCGGCCGGGCGCAGGGCGGAAGAAGCGGCCGGGGTCGGATCCGCACCTCCCGCGCGCGCGGTTCGCGGCGGCGACGCCGGTGTACGTCACGGTGAAGCTGGCCGAGGACGCGCCGACGCTGCGCACCGCGGCGGTCGCGCGGGCGGTGTGGGCCGCGATCGAGGCCGGGCACCGCGACGACTTCCGCGTCGTGCACTACGGCGTGCTCGGCGATCAGCTGCGCTTCGTCGTCGAGGCGGCCGGGACGCAGGCGCTCTCGCGTGGGATGCAGGGGCTGACCATCCGGCTCGCGCGACGCATCAACGCGCAGCTGGGACGCCGCGGCAAGCTGTTCGCGCAGCGCTACCAGGCGCGGCCGCTGCGCACGGCGGCGGAGGTGCGCGACGCGATCCGCGACGTCTTGCTCGGCGCGCGGGGCGCCGGCGCGCGGCTCAAACTCGGCGCGATCGATCCGCACTCGAGCGGGCTGTGGTTCGACGGCTGGAAGGCCGCGGCCCGCACCGACGTCGCGTGGCTGCGCGCCCTGGCCAAGGCCGGTCGCCCGACGGCGGCGCCGCGCACGGCGCTGCTCGCGCGCGGCTGGCACACCGCGGGCGGGCCGCTCGACGTCGACGACGCGTCGCGGTCGTGATCGCCTACGGCGCGGCGGGGTAGATGATCCGCGCGCGCACCGCGGTCATGTCGCGATCGGGATCGGTGGCGCTGCCGTCGCTCCAGGTGACCGCGACCGAGCGATCGGGGAGCCAGCCGAGCGACGGGTCTTCCTGATCGCCGGGCGTGGTGGAGTTGACCAGCTGCGCGTCGCCGACGGGGGCGAGGTCGCCGTCGTAGCGGCGGAAGCGGACGCCGCAGCCGGCGCCGTCGCTGCCCTCGTTGCAGGCCGACCAGGCGACGCCGACGTCGGTGCCGTCGATGGCGAGGGCGGCGGGGCCGGACTCCGAGTCGTTGGTGACGATCACCGCGGCGCCGACGCCGGCGCCGGCGGCGGTGTAGCGGCGCAGGATCAGCTCGCCGTGATCGGCCGCGCCGCTGATGGTCTGGTGGCGGTAGAGCATGACCAGGTCGTTGCCGAGGCGGGCCAGCTGCGGCGGGCCGAGGTTGTCGCCGGGGTGGCTGGCGGCCAGCAGGTCGACCGGGCTCAGCGCCGCGCCGGTGGTGCCGTACAGCCGGCCGCGGATGTCGCTGCCGACCCGCCACGCGAACGCCAGCGCCGAGCCGTTGCCGAGCGTCACGACCGCGGGCGCCTCGTCGTCGGTGCGCACCGTCGTCGACACCACGAACGGGTCGGGGGTGTTGGTGATCGGGTTGTTGATCGGCTGGCCGGTGGCCGACAGGAAGCGCGCCTTGACCACGGTCTGGCCGACCATCGTGCCGGTGTCGGTCCAGGCCACGACGAAGCGGCCGTCGGGGAACACCGCGACCGCCGGCGTGCCCGGCGAGGTCGCCGTCGTCACCTGGGTCTCGATCGGCGTGACGTGGTTGCCGGCGGCGTCGATCACCACCGCGAACAGATCGCCGAAGGTGGTCCACGCCGCCAGCGTGGTGCCGTTGCGATCGGTCACCATGGACGGCTCGTAGCCGGTCTCGCCGTCGGTCTGGTTGATGTTGAACTGCCCGGTGCCGGCGGCGATGCCGGTGGTCACCGCGGTGCCGGTGGCGTCGTAGCGCCGGCCGAATACGTCGCAGCGCCCCACCATCTGGCAGGTATCCGACCAGCCGATCGTGAACACGCCGTCGGCGCCGATCGCGAGCTGGCGGCCGCCGCCGTCGAGGCGGAACGCCAGGTCCTGGCTGCCGACGTAGGTGGTGTTGACGACGAAGTCGTTGGGCTCGAGCAAGAGGTCGGCGTCGACGCGGCTGTCGGCGATCGGCACCACCAGCTGGCCGACGCCGCGGGCCAGGCCGCCGCCGTCCTTGGCCACCACGTCGATCGTCAGGTCGCCGGTGCGGCCCGGGGTCTGGACGCTGAACGACATCGGGAACGACCGCCCCGACACCGCGAACGCCTCGCTCTGCGTCGAGCTGTCGTTGGCCAGCACCACCGCGAGCTCGGTGACGTTGGTGACCGCCGGCCGCGCCTGGAGGTGCACGACGATCACCGGCTCGTCGCTGCCGCACGCGCCCAGCAGCGCCCCGGCCACGACGGCGGCGGGGCCCCAGAGCCAGGGGGACGGACGAGGCGAGCGCACGATAACCAGGCGAGCTAGGAGACGGGGTACCGCATGGACCAGAGAGTAGCCTCGCTGTCGCTCGGCTAGTCGAAGACGACGTTGCCGAGATCGGTCGACGGGAGGCCGTCGTCGCGCAGGAGGAAGTAGCCCCCTGCGCCAGCGCCGGCGACGGCGGCGATGCCGCCCCAGAACCACCAGCGAGTGTAGATCGGTTTGTCGCCGCCGCGCGCCGCGCGCTGGCGGGCCAGCTCGCGCTCGCGCTCGCGGTCCAGGTCGGCCTGCCGCTGCCGCTCGCGCTCCTCGGCCTCGGCCTGGCGCCCCTCGAGGTCGTCGATCAGCTTCTCGACCGCCTCGCGGTTGTCGGCGTCGGGCACCTCGCGCAGGTACTTGCGGAAGGCGAAGATGGCCTGGTCGTAGTGGTCGAGGTTGCGGTGGGCCTGGCCGATGTTGAACAAGAGCTTGGGCAGCGGCTTGGCCTCGTAGGCGGCCTCGAACTCGACCAGCGCCTGATCGAACTTGCCCAGCGCGAACAGCTTGTCGCCCTTGGCGTAGTGCTTCTTGGCGTCGCGGGTGGCGGTGTCCTCGGCGCGCGCGCCGCCGACCCCGAGCACCAGCGCGATCAGGGCGCACACCCCGACGGCGACCCGTCGGCTCATCCGCCCCCCGCGAACGGATCGATCGTCACGGTGGGATCGACCTTGGTGTCCTTGGGCTTCTTGGCCGAGCCCGAGCCCGAGCCGCCGCCCGAGCCGCCGGTCGGCGTCGCGCTGCCCGGGCCGGGATCGACCGGCGGCGGCGGCGGTGGCGGCGTGACCTTGACCGGCTCGCGACCGGTCTCGCGCGGGCGATCGCGGCGGCCATCCCGGCGCCCGCTCGACGCCTCGCCGGGCGGGTCGACCTCGACCGGCGTCGGGTCGGGCATGATGATCTGCTCGAGCGCGATCTCGACGGCGGGCGGCGGCTTGCCCAGGTCGATCGAGAACGGCGCGTCGGCGAAGCCGTCCTGGCGCACCACGAAGTCGCGGCGCACCGTCGAGCCGCCGTCGGCGGGGTCGATCTCCAGCACGCACGGGGTGTCGCACAGCGCGACCGCGGCGCCGACCGCCTCGACGTGGGCGCCGGCCGGCGCGTCGACCCGCACCCGCACCCGCGCGGTCGTCGGGGCCTGGCCGGTCATCGGCGTGACCGCGGGGACGCTGGCGACTGGGGCCGGCGCGGGCGCGGCGGGCGGCGGCGACGACGACGACCGCGAGGCGGCGATCAGCCCGCCGGCGACGATCGCGCCCAGGGCGGCGGCGGCGCCCGCGGCCCACAGCCAGCGCGAGCGCCGGGGCGGCGGCGGCTGGGTCCACGCGCCGGGGCCCGGGTACGGCGTGGCCTGGCCCGGCGCTTGGCTGCCGCCCATCGCCATCATCGTCGCGTAGCCAGCGACCGGCATGATGTTCGAGCTGCGCCCCGAGTCGCGCGCGCTGTCGGCCAGGCCGATCAGATCGTGGGGCCGGGTCTCGATCGCGGCCAGCAGGTGCATCAGGTCGTCGCGCAGCGCCTGGGCGGTCGGGTAGCGCAGGCCGGGATCCTTCTGCAGGCAGCGCAGCAGCACGCCCTCGAGCCGTGGGTCGAGCGTGGCCCCGCCCGGCGTCTCCCGCGGCGGCGTGGGCTGCTCGTTCAGGTGCTTGCGCACGTACTCGCCGAACGAGCGGCCGCGGAACAGCGGCTGGCCGCAGAACAGCTCGTACATGATCGCGCCCAGCGAGTAGATGTCGGCGCGGTGATCGACCGCGAGCCCGCCGGCCTGCTCGGGAGACATGTACGCCGGGGTGCCGATCACCGAGCCGGCGGCGGTCTCGAGGCCGATGTCCTCGTCGTCGCGGTTGAGCAGCTTGGCGACGCC
Organism: Myxococcales bacterium; assembly: GCA_016707895.1. GTDB lineage: Bacteria > Myxococcota_A > Polyangia > Haliangiales > Haliangiaceae > UBA2376. The sequence continues at coordinate 425,736 of JADJGV010000002.1, forward strand.
GAAGTCGAGCAGCTTGACCAGCTCGGCGCCGTCGGGCGTCGGCACCAGCACGATGTTGTCGGGCTTGAGGTCGCGGTGGATCACGCCGACCGCGTGGGCGGCGGCCAGCCCGTCGCAGATCTGGATCAGCGCGGCCAGCGCGCGGGGCAGCTCGAAGCCGTTGCGCGACCACGCGCCCAGGCTCTTACCGCGCAAGAGCTCCATGATGATGAACGTCGTGCCGTCCTCGAGCTCGATGAAGTCGGTGACGTCGACGATGTTGCGGTGGCGCACGCGGTTGACGGTGCGCGCCTCCTGGAAGAAGCGGCTCACCGCGTCGCGGCGCTTGGCGTAGTCGGTGCGCAGCAGCTTGAGCGCGACCTCGCGGCCCAGCCGCACGTGCTCGGCGCGGTAGACGAAGCCCATGCCGCCCTTGCCGATCAGCTCGAGCAGGCGGTAGACGCCCAGCGTCTGGCCGACCCGCTCGTCGGAGCGGTCGGCGGCGCGCGGGACCGGCGGCGGCCGGGTGGCGGGGGTGCGCACCTTGGCGGCCGGGCTGTCGATGCGGGTGTTGATCGACCGCGGGCGCTCGTCGCGGGTGCCCATCGGCAGCTCGGGCGGCGCGCCGTCCCAGTCGTCGTCGCCCGGGGCCAGCGACTCGGTCGGCTCTGGGCCGGATCGCGACCGCCCGCCGACGGTGGACGACGACGGAGCGCGAGGCGGAGGCTGACGCGATGCCGACATGAAAGGTCGGGTGCGACGGGCACACCCGGACCACCTTGTATTCTACGGTCGCCTACGGACGGGGGCAACGGCTATCGCCGCCTGGCGGTAGGGGCGGGGGGCCTTGTCAGGCTTTCGGACAAGCACCGGTCGGCGCGCGGGGAGTCTCGCGTCGCGGGGGAAGGGCTCGATCCCGGCTTTGCCCGACGTCCCCGACGAGCCCTCGAGGTTCACGCGGCGCGGTGAGCCACCTGCCTCCACCTGGGCTCGGCGACGAGCCCCCTGGAACCCAGAGCCTGTCAGCGTTTCGGTCGAGCACCGGTCGGCGCGCGGGGAGTCTCGCGTCGCGGGGGGAGGCTCGATCCCGGCTTTGCCCGACGTCCCCGACGAGCCTTCGAGGTTCACGCGGCGCGGTGAGCCACCTGCCTCCACCTGGGCTCGGCGACGAGCCCCCTGGAACTCAGCGCCCGCCGGTCAGGCACAGCGGGTCGATGCGGTCCAGCGCGGTCTGCAGGGCGGCCTTGACCTGGGGGTTGGTCTCCCGGGTGTTCTGGACCCGCAGCGGCGAGCAGGCCGCCGGCGAGGAGGTCGCGGCCAGCGCCAGCGCCGCCGCCGCGCGCACGTCGCGGAGCTCGCTGGTGAGGTTGGCCGCCAGCGCCGGCACGGCGTCGGTCCCGCCGTTCTCGCCGAGCCCCTCGATCGCCGCCATGAGGTAGATGCGCTCGAGGCGATCGTCGCTGTCGCGGAACGCCACCACCGCCGAGGTCAGCGCGGCCCGGGCGATGTTGTCGGGGAACTGGCCGAGCGCGCGGTAGGCCCGGGCGCGCATGCCGACGGTCACCGCGGGGTCGCTCGAGTTGACCACGACCAGGAGCTGCGACAGGTCGCCGGCCAGGGCCTGCTCGAGCGCGGCGCGGCTGGGCAGGTAGTCGAACCCCGAGAGGATCTGCTCGAGCCGGGTGCGCGCCAGGACGTTGCCGTCGGCGGCGGGCGCCGTGGCGAGCAGCGCCGTCAGCGCCAGGAGCGCGCGTTCGAGCCTCATCGCAGCACCGGGCTCGCGCGCAGGATCTCGCGCTGTTCGGTCGACAGCGAGGTGCCGCCGTCCTCGCCCCAGTACATGAGGTTGTCGTCGGAGGTCGGGCTGTCGATCAGCGGATCGTCGGCGCCCTCGGGCTCGGGCTCGCGGTTGCGGTACAGGCCCAGGTGCCGCGCGATGGCGTGGGCGGTGGTGCGCGCCAGCCGATCCCAGGCCGGTTCGTCGCGGCGGGCCGGGTCGGTGTTGTTGCACAGCGCGGTCGCGGCGATCGCGACGCCCGAGGCGCCGGTCCGCGGCAGCGGCGCGCCGGGCGTGCCACCGACGACGGCCTCGAGCCCGGCCGGCATGATCGTGCGGACGAAGAACACCGAGACCCCGCGATCGTCGTCGGCGGTCGCGAACAGCTCGCCGGCGCGCTCGCTGGCCAGCCCCTCGAGCTCGACCGGCGCGGCGGTCGCCTCGTAGGTCACGGTGCCGATCGCGATGTTGGCGGCGGCGAAGATGTCGCGCAGGCGCTGCAGGAACACCGTCTGGAACTGCGGATCGACCGGCGCCGTGGTCGGGCTCAGCGCCGGGACGTTGGGCAGGCACGGGTGATCGGTCAGGTCGGCGAAGTGGAAGTGCAGGTCGAGGGTGGCGCCCGGGCCGAGCTTCTCGACGATCCGCACCCGTCGGCCCTCGAGCGTCACCCCCGGGCGATCGGACGAGCTGGTGATCGTCATCGTGTACACGCCGGCCTGGAGCGCCACCGCCGACGTCGACGGGATCTGCAGCACCGCGACGCCGGGCAGCGGCTTGTGGCGCAGCGCGCCGGCGAAGTACTCGGCGATCGTGGTGGGCGCGGTGAAGATCGACGCGTTCTCGGGATCGGTGACCGCGGTGACGCCGATGCGCTCGTCGGCCTGCGCCGCCTCGGCGACCAGCACCAGCGACGTCGCGTTGTTGACCACCGGGATGATCAGCGGCTGGCTGACCTGGGGCCGCAGCGGCACCTCGAACGTGAGCGTGGCGCGGGTGGGCAGGCAGCCGTAGTAACCGCCGAGGAACGAGCTGGCGTCCGACGACACCCGGGGGATGCCGACGCACTGGAAGCCGCGCAGGCACTCGCTGTCGACCTCGCACAGCTCGGTGCACCGCCCCAGCGCGCAGGCCCCGACGCGACAGTCGGTGTCGATCTGGCAGGTCGAGCCGACCACGCCACCGGCGGTGGCCTCGCGCTGGCAGGTCCCGTCGCCGGCGACGAACGCGTCGATCGGCAGCCGGCACGATTGGCCGGGGCCGCAGTCCGCCTCGCCATTGCAGCTGTCGCCCACCTCGGTCTCGACCAGCCGGCAGGTGTGGGAATCACACACCCGGCCATCGCCGCAGTCGACGTTGGCCAGGCAGCCGGGCCGACAGATGTGATCCAGGCACTGTAGGCCGCTGGCGCAATCGGCTACCGTCGCGCAGCTCTCGCCGACGTCGGCCCCGCCGCCGCCGCAGCCGAGCGCCCCGATGGCCATGACGACCCCAGCGATCCACCGAGGCGGACCTGCGGGCGGCCGGTTGGATGCGGATCGGGCCATGTTTGGGCGACCGCGCGCTGCGCGGGCGCGCGGGACCTCTATATAATGCCACGCGCTTGCCGGAGGAAGACATGCGACTCGACCTAGCTTGCCGACGTACCGTGACCATCGCCGCAACCCTCCTGGCGGTCGCCGCCGGCGCCGCCACCGCGCAGGCCCAGGCGGCCCTCGACGATGATGACTCGAGCGCGCCCACGCCGACGGCCACCGCCGCGCCCGTGGCCACCGAGAAGACCAACATCGGCCTCGGCTTCCGCCTGCGCAACGTGCGCGTGCCGCAGGGCCTGATCGAGGTCTTCGTCAAGCAGGCACCGGCCGGCGCGTCCAACGTGGGCTTCGGCCTCGAGGTGGCGCGGCGCAAGGGCCAGTTCGAGGTCCAGCTGGGCCTCGAGTACGAGAAGATCTCGATCGAGAAGGGCATCTGGATCGAGAACGGCGACACGATCCCCACCGACGAGGTCGACTACGTCGAGTTCGACGGGTTCGGCTGGGTCACCGCCGAGCTGTCGTTCCTCTACCACACCGAGATCATCCCCCAGCTGTCGGTGCGCTACGGCGGCGGCGCGGGCATCGGCGTGCTGACCGGCGACATCCTGCGCACCGACTACCGCTGCGCGACCGCGGCGCAGGACACCTGCGTCGAGAGCCCGACCGCGACCAACCGCTCGACGCCGTACGACCTGCCCCCGGTGATGCTGGTCGTGAACGCGATCGTCGGCCTGCAGATCAAGCCGACCGACGAGATCTTCATCAACATCGAGGGCGGGCTGCGGACGATCCCGTTCTTCGGGACGACGGCCGGCTACTACTTCTGAGGCCGCTGGGAGGTCAGGGGCAGCGCGCGTCGACGCGCCCCAGCGCTTCGTCGAAGGCGTCGGCGGTGGTGGTTGGGGGCGGCGTGGCGTCGAGGAGGGTGATGCCGACGAGGCGCAGGCCGAGCGTGGCGTCGGGGACGAACAAGAGGTCGAAGCCGAGGGCGCCGTCGGCGTCGGCGTCGATCGCGCAGGTGGCGACCGGGATGCCGGTCGCGGGCGCCAGGCCGCTGTTGTCGCAGAGCAGCTGGTAGCCGAGCGCGGTGTCGGCCAGGGCCGCGGAGGCGACCTTGCCGAGGCGCGCGAGGGCCGGATCGAGCGCGGCGCCGCACAGGCGACCCATCGTCGCGGCGACCGGCTTGCTGGCGTCGTCGAGCGTGCGCAGCTCGACCACGCCGAACTTGCGATCGGTGACGCGGGTCCATGGTTGCGTCCCGGCCAGGAGCGCGGTCACGAGCTCCTCGGTGGCGACCTCGGGCAGCTCGGTCGGGCTGGCCAGGCCGGTGCGCTTGCCGGCGCGCAGGGTCGGCTCGTCGGCGCCGCTCGCGGGTTCGGGGACGTCGGCGTCGATCGCCGGCGGGGCGGCGGCGTCGAGGGCGGGCGGCGGCGGCGCCGGCGGCGCGGCGGACTTCGACTTGCACGCCGCGGTGGCGGCGACGGCGGCGAGCGCGAGGGGCAAGGCGCGGGGCATCGCCACACAGTAACGCACGAGTCCGCGGTCAGCGCTTGCGCCGCAGATCGCCGATCCGCAGGGTCACCTTCTCGGCGTCGAAGTGCTCGGCGAGCGGGATCGAGTACTTGCGGGTGGTGCCGCAGACGTCCTTCCACGCCTGCGGGGCGATCTCGCGGTTGGCCTCGAGGTACGCGAGCAGCCGGGCCTTGAGCGCCGCCACCGCCTCGGCGTCGGCGTAGTAGTCGGGCTTGATCTTGACGATCAGCTTGGCCGCGACCAGCCGGTCGAGCGCCGGCTTGAGCTGGGCCTCGGTCTGCCGCAGGCCCTCGGCGATCTCCTTGGGCCGCGGCGCCTCCAGGCCCCAGCCGCGGAACTGCGTGTGCAGCGTCGCGTCGGCGCCGGTGAGCCGCGGGCGCGGCGCGGCGGCCTTGCGGATGACGTCGGCGTCGGCGGTGATCGCGCCGCGGCGGATCAGCTCGCCGATCACCAGGTCGAAGCCGCGCACCGACAGCGCCGCCGGCAGGCGCTGGCGCAGCTCCTCGCGGGCCACCGCGCCGTCGGAGGCCGCCGCCAGCCGCGCGGCGATCGTGCGCTCGAGCGTCGCCACCGTCTCGACGTGCAGCAGGTCGTCGCCGCTGCCCAGCAGCTCGCCGCGCTCGAGCAGCGCCGCCAGGATCGCGTCGAGCTCGGCGCCGGCGACGCCGATGCGCTGCGCCAGCACGTGGCGCGCCGGCACCGCCGCGGCGCACGCGCGCAGCTCGAGCGCGACCCGATCGGCGGCCCGGGCCGCAGCGAACCGGGCGATCACCGCCGCGTGCTCGTCGGCGCGGGCCGCGGCGCGGCGCAGCTTGGGGGCGTGGACCCGCACGATCTCGCCGCCGCCCAGCGTCGTGCCGTGGTTGGCCAGCGGCGTGAAGCCGCGCAACAGGAAGCGATCGCCGGGCAGCGCGGCCAGCGGCGTCGCGCGATCGACGCGCAGCTGCGCGACCGCCTCGCCGCCGGGCGGCACCGGCGGGCCCGCGATCACCAGCGTCGCCAGCACCTGCGCGGTGCCGTGGTGGACCAGCACCTTGCTGCGCGGCGGCAGCGGCGCGGTGGCCGCGGCGACGTGGCGCAGCCGGACATCGAGCAGGTGGCTGGGGGCGAGCGCGCCGGCGTGGCCGACCACGTCGCCGCGGGCCACGTCGTCGGTGGCGACGCCGTGCAGGTTGATCGCCACGCGCTGGCCGGCGGTGGCGCGCTCGACCGCCGCGCCGTGGACGTGCAGCCCGCGCACCCGCGTCGCCAGCCGCCGCGGGTAGACCTCGACCTCGTCGCCCACCGCCACCGCGCCGCTGGTGATGGTGCCGGTGACCACCGTGCCGAAGCCGCGCAGCGTGAACACCCGGTCGATCGGCACGCGCAAGAGGCCGGTGCCCGGCCGCGGCGGCAGCCCGGCCAGCGCCTGCTCGATCGCCGCGATCAGCGCCGGCAGCCCCGCGCCGGTCCGGGCCGAGACCGCCAGCCGCGGCGCGTCGGCCAGGAAGGTCCCGGCGAACGCGGCGGCCAGCTCGTCGTCGAGCATCGCCAGCCAGTCGTCGTCGACCAGGTCGCGCTTGGTGACGACCACCAGGCCGCGGCGCACGCCGAGCAGCTGGCACACGTCGAGGTGCTCACGGGTCTGGGGCATGACGCCCTCGTCGGCCGCCACCACCAGCAGCACCAGATCGAGGCCGGTCGCGCCGGCCACCATCGAGCGGATGAACCGCTCGTGGCCGGGCACGTCGACCACCGCGACCCGCGCGCCGCCCGGCAGATCGAGGTGGGCGAAGCCGAGCTCGGTGGTGATGCCGCGGGCCTTCTCGACCGCCAGCCGATCGGTGTCGATGCCGGTCAGCGCGTGGACCAGCGCGGTCTTGCCGTGATCGATGTGGCCGGCGGTGCCGACGACGAAGGGCCAGGACGCGGTCACAGCGGGCGATCGCGCAGCTCGCGCTTGAGGATCTTGCCGGTCGGGTTGCGGGGCAGCTCGTCGAGGAACACCACCTGGCGCGGCCGCTTGTAGTCGGCCAGCTCGCGCCGGCAGTAGTCGGCGACCTCGTCGCCGGTGATCGCGTGGCCCGGGCGCAGGACGACGTAGGCGCGCAGCGTCTCGCCCCACTCGGGATCGGGCACGCCCACCACCGCGACGTCGAGGATCGCGGGGTGGGTGTGCAGGTGGTCCTCGATCTCGCGCGGGTAGATGTTCACGCCGCCCGAGATCACCATGTCGTGCTTGCGCGACTCCATGTACAGGTAGCCGTCGGCGTCGAGCCGGCCCAGGTCGCCGACCGAGAAGAAGCCGTCCTTGATCGACCTGTCGGTGGCGTCGCGGTTCTTGTGGTAGCCGCCGATCAGCATCGAGTTGCGCACGTAGACCTCGCCGACCTGGCCCGGCGGCACCTCGGCGCCGGCGTCGTCGAGCAGCCGGATCTGGTTGCCGCGCATCGCGCGCCCGACGGTGCCGGGCCGCGCGGTGTGCTCGCCGGGGCCGGCCAGCGTCACCAGCCCGGTCTCGGTGGCGCCGTAGAAGTTCCACAGCACCGCCCCGAACTGCGCCTCGACCTGGCGCGCGGTCTCGGTGGCCAGCGGCGCGGCGCCGCTCATGATCCACCGCAGCGACGACGTGTCGTAGCGGCGCCGCACCGCCGCCGGCAGCGCGGTGATGCGCACCAGCATCGTCGGCACCATCAGCGTCGAGGTCACGCGCTCGCGCTCGATCAGCGCCAGGCACGCCTCGGGATCGAAGTGGTTCATCAGCACCGTCGTGGCGCCGAGCGACATCGTGATCGCGACGAACGCCGGCGCCGCCGAGTGGTACAGCGGGCACACCACCAGGTGGCGGTCGTCGTGGTTCATGCCGACCTGCGCGATCATGTCGGCGACCGCGTCGAAGCCGGTCTGCTTCCAGCTGCGGGTCGCGCCCTTGGGCTTGCCGGTCGTGCCCGAGGTGTAGACGATCACGCCGCCGCCGTCGCCGCCGCGCGCGGTCGGCGGCAGGTCGCCGGGCTGGCCGGCGATCGCGTCGTCCCAGCGCTCGCCCACCGCCGGCGCGGCGTCGGCGCCGGCGACGATCACCTGGCAGGTGCTGCCGGCCAGGCGCATCGCCTCGGCGAAGGTCTCGGCGTAGGGCGCGCCGATGATCGCCGCCGCCGGCTCGGCGTTGCTGAGGATGTACGCCACCTCGGCCGGCTTCGATCGGTAGCCGATCTGCACGACCACCGCGCCGACGCGGGCCAGCGCCTGCTGCGCGATCAGGTAGTCGGCGCCGTTGCCCAGCATGCACGCCACCGGCGCCGCGGCGCCGCCGCGCGCGGCGATGGCGTGGGCCAGCTGGTTCACCGCCTGATCGAACGTGCGCCAGGTGTAGCGGCGGTCGCCGTCGATGACACACTCCTTGTCGGGGTGCATCCGCGCGTGCAGCAGCGTCGCCAGGTGCGGCCCCGGCTTGGTCAGGCGCGCGGCGGCGGCGAAGCCGGGCAGCGCGGTGGGCCGGAACGCCCGCACCATCCCCGACTTGCGCAGGACGTCGAGGGCGAAGCGCGCGTCGCTGGCGCGGGCGCGCAGGCGGTCGAGGATGGGCGGCACGCCCGCCAGGGTACTACCGACCGCGGGCCGTGAGGTAGCGACGCACCTCCTCGGCCTGGGCCTGGTTCTTCGGGTTGCGCGCGAGGTACGCCTCCCACGCGCGGATGGTGGCGCCGTCGTTGTGCATCACCTGCTGGACGGTGCCGAGCAGCCACAGCGCGTCGGTCAGCCACGGCACGGTCACGCCGTCCTTGCGTTCGTCCGTGGTCGCCAGCGTGGTGGCGCGCTCGAGGGCGCTGGCCGCCGGCCCCGCCCGATCGCCCTCGTAGTACAGCTCGCCGAGCTTGTAGTACGCGTCGGCCCGCGGCTGGGCGGCGACGGCCTTGGTCAGCCAGGTGACCGCGTTGGCGCGGTCCTCGAGCTCGACGTAGGCCATGCCCAGGCCGTACGGCAGGTCGGCGTTGCCGGGATCCTTCTCGAGCGCCTTCTTGAACGCGGTGATCGCCTTGTCGTACTCGCCGCGGGCCAGGCGGATCCGCCCGGCGCCGGCCCAGGCGTTGACGATCGACTCGTCGAGCAGCGCGGCCTGGTCGTAGGCGCGCAGGGCCTCGTCGCGGACCGCGGTGTCGCCGGTCTGGCCCGAGAACTTCTCGCTGACCCGGCCCAGGCCTTCGAGGAACTGGGCGTCGGGGCTGCGGCTGGTGGCCTCTTGCATCACGCGCCGCGCCTCGCTGTAGCGCTTGTCGAGGAGCAGGCCCTCGCCCTTGAGGAACAGGCCGGTGGGATCGTCGGGCGTGACCGCGAGCAGCTCGTCGCCGAGCGCGCGCGCCGCGGCGATGTCGCCGGTGCGGGCGAAGAAGCGGCCGGCGCGGATCTTGGTCTCGACGGTGACGTCGGGCAGGCGCAGCAGCTTGCGGTACAGCTCGGCGGCGTCGGCGTCGCGGCGCGCGGCCTCGAACCCGCGGGCCAGCTCGACGCCGAGGTCGATGCGGCTCGGGTCGAGCTCGAACGCCTTCACCAGCGTCGCCACCGCCTCGTCTTGCTTGCCCTGGCGGCGCAGCGCCTCGGCCAGCTGGTAGTGGGCCTCGACCTCCGTCGGGCGTTGCTCGATCGCGCTGCGCAGCCAGCGCTCGGCCTGGGGCGCAGCGCCGGCCGACAGGTACGCGACGCCGAGCGCGATCGCGATGCCCGCGTCGCTGGTGGCGGCGGCGGCGATCGTCGTCAGCTTGGCGTCGGCCCGCGCGCGTAGCGCGGCGGCGTCCTCCGGCGTCTTGGCCGCGTCGGCCATGTGGCCCAGGAGCGTCGCCGCGGCGATCGTCGGGGCGATGTCGCCGGCGCCCAGCGCCGTGGCGGCCCGCTCGTAGGCGGCCAGCGCCGCGGCGGGGTTCTTCTCGGCCTCGAGCCGGTGGCCGTCGATCATGTCGAGCCGGCCCAGCAGCGCCGGCGCGGTGATCGGCGGCTTGCGCTCGCGCAGCGCCGCCAGCCGGGCCGCGGCCTCGGGGATCTTGGCGCGGCGCAGATCGATCTCGGCGGCGGTCAGGGCGGCGTCGACGTCGTCGGGCGCCAGCGCCAGCGCCTTGTCGGCGGCCTCGGCGGCGGCGTCGATCTTGCCGTCGGCCAGCTCGGTGGCGGCCAGCGACACCAGCACGCCCCGGTCGCCGGGCAGGATCGCCAGCGCCTTGCGGTAGCGATCGCGGGCGGCGTCGAGGCGACCGCCGCGGCGGGCCTCGTCGCCGGCGCGGGTCCAGGCCAGCACCACCGCGCGCGGGTCGGCCTTGTCGATGCCGGCGCGCTGCAGGATCGCCAGCAGCGAGGTCTCGCGCTTGCCCAGATCGGAGTTGGGCGCGGTCAGCACCTCGCCGACCAGGGCGCCGACGTGCTCGGGCGCCAGCTCGATCACCTTGAGGTAGCTGGCGTGGGCGGCGGCCACGTCGCCCCCGGCCTGTTGCGCCTGCGCCAGGCCGTAAGTCGCGGCCACCGGCCGCGCGGTGAGCGCCGCCGTGAACGCCTGCTGCGCGGCGGCCCACTCTTGCGCGCCCGCTTGGGCCCAGCCCAGGTACAGCTGCGCGTCGGCGTCGCCGCGCGCGGCCAGCGGCTTGAGCGCCGCGATCGCGCCGGTGTAGTCGCCCTCGATGAGGTCGCGCACCGCGGCGGCCTTGTCGACGGTCGGGTGGTGCGCGCCGTTGGTGGTCGCGGTCTCGAGCAGGCGCCGCCCGTTCGCGAGCCGGGCCTCGGCCTGGGTGCCCTCCTCGACGTACGCGACCAGCGCGGCCTGGGCGGCGATGCCCAGCGCCTCGGCGTTGCGCTTGTCGAGCGCGAGCACGTCGTCGGCGGCGCGGGCCGCGCGGCGCCAGTGGGTCTCGTCATTCGCCAGCGCCGCCTTGCGCGCGGCCTTCAGGTTGCGATCGAGATCGGCGGCGCGCGTCTGCTGCGCGTCCCATCGCTTGTACATGAAGAAGCCGCCGGCGCCGACCGCGCCGACGCCCAGCACCGCCGCCAGCACCAGCTTCGCGGCGCGTGGCGACAGCTTGGCCTTGGCCGGCCCCGCCTTGGGCGTGGCGCGGACCTTGGGCTGCGCCGGCGCGTCGCGGCGCGGCACCGCCAGGTCGATGTCGCCGGTGTTGGTCGCCGGCGCGCGGCTGTCGGAGCCGGGCGAGGTCGACGCGCCGGCCTTGAACGACACGACCCCGCGACCTGCGGCGGCCGCGGCGGCCGGCGAGGCGGGGAGGTCGAGGCCGAGCGGATCGCCGTCGCCCAGCTCGAGCGCGGGCGGCGGCTCCGACGGCGCGTGGGTGCGCGGCGTCGCCGGCACGCTGCGGGCGCTGGCGTTGGTGGGCTCGAGCTCGATCATCCCCGAACCGCCGGACGGCGGCGGCAGATCGATCCCCTCGAGCGCGGCCCCGGGCGCGACGCTCGGCGCCGGCGCCGGGAAGCGTTCGGCCCGCGGCACGCTGGGCGGCGGCAGGTCGTCGAACAGGCCGATCGCCGGCGCCGGGCTCTTGGCCGGCGGCAGATCGTCGAACATGCTCGCGGGCGAGGGCGGCGCGACGCGCGCGGCCGGCGGGTTGGTGGCAGGGCCCGGGAGATCGTCGAAGAAGCCCTTGGGCGCGGGGAGATCGACGCCGCCCTTGCCGGTGGCGGGGCCCGGGAGATCGTCGAAGAAGCCCTTGGGCGCGGGCAGGTCGGGGCCCTTCGGCGTCGCGGGGCCTGGGAGATCGTCGAAGAAGCCCTTGGGCGCGGGGAGATCGACGCCGCCCTTGCCGGTGGCGGGGCCCGGGAGATCGTCGAAGAAGCCCTTGGGCGCGGGCAGCTGCGCGTTGTTCGCCAGCGGGCGCGCCGGCGGGATCGTCGGCGGCATGCCACCGACGGTGCGCTTGGGCTCGGGCGGCGGCGCGGCCGCTGGCCGCTTGGGCGTGGGCAGGTCGCCGATCATCGGCCCCTTGGGCGCCGGCAGGTCGTCGAACAGGTCGTTGCCGCTGGCGCGCTTGGGCGCGGGCAGGTCGCTGATCGCCGGCGGCCCCTTGGGCATCGGCAGGTCGCTGATCGCCGGCGGCCCCTTGGGCATCGGCAGGTCGCTGATCGCCGGCGGCCCCTTGGGCGCGGGCAGATCGACGATGCCGGCGGGCGGCCCCTTGGGCGCGGGCAGATCGACGATGCCTGCCGGCGGCCCCTTGGGCGCGGGCAGGTCGACGATGCCTGCCGGCGGCCCCTTGGGCGCGGGCAGGTCGGTGTACGGGCCGCGCGCGGTGGCCTTGGGGGCGTCGGCCGGCGCGGGCGCGCCGCGCGGCGAGGGGCCGACCGGCGCGACGAGGTCGACGCCGTCGAGCGTGAACGGCTCGGGCTCGCGCGGCTTGGGCACCGCCTTGGGCGCCGGCAGATCGACGATCGCCGACGGCGACGGGCCCTTGGGCGCAGGCAGATCGACCGCCTCGACGCGCCCACCGGGCACGCCCGTGGGGGACGGGCGTCGCGGCGCGGGCAGATCGGCCAGGTCGATGACGTCGCCCGTGCCACCGGCGACGTCGCCCGGGACCACGATGCGCGCCTTGCACTTCGCACACGACACCGTCTTGCCCGCCGGCGGAATGTCAGCCGCGGGGAAGCGGTACATCGCGCCGCACACGGCGCATGCCACTTCCTTCATCTGATCGAAATTGTACCCCGCCCGCGCGGGCGATGCGCGGTCGGGTGACTACTTGCGGGTATCGAACGGGTTGCCGCCCAGGTCGCCGGCACCGCCGCCGCGCCCGCGCCGGCGGCCCCGGGGCGCCGGCGCCGCGTCATCCGGAGCGTCGAGGCGCGCGCCGCGCAGGCCGCGCAGGATCTTGCGGTCGACCTCCGGCAGCAGATCGAGCAGCGTCGCGGCCTGCTCGGGGGTCAACGCCGCGCGCAGCTCGCCGAAGCGCTGCTCCTCGGCGGTCCACCGCGCCCGCTGGTTGGCGACCAGCTGATCGAGCACCGCGCTGATGTCGGCCGCCTTGTGGGCGGCGCGCGCCGTCGCCAGCTTGTCGCGCAGCGCGGCGCGCTCGGCCAGCAGCTTGGCCAGCACGTCGTCGTACTTGTCGAGCACCGGGAACAGCTTGCCGGCGGTGGCCTCGTCGAGGTCGAGCTGCTCGGTCAGCACCATCGCCCGCATGATCCGGATGCGTTGCTTCACCTTGTCGCGCTTGCCGCCGTTCCCGGCGGCCTTCTGGCCGACCTGCGGCCGCGCGCGATCGGGTCGGGCCTCCGCCGGCGCCACCAGGCCGGCCACCACCAGCGCCCCCAGGAGCATGGTTCGCAGCGTCGTCATCCTGCCTCCTGCGCGTCGATCCACGCCAGCGCGCGATCGAGCTCGTCATCGGAGAACTCGTCGATCCACCCGGTCCAGGTCGCGCCCAGCGCCGGCAGCTCGTCGTCGCCGTCGTCCTCGTCGTCGAACGCGATCACCTCGTCGATCAACGCGTCGTCGATCGGGCCCAGCCCGTCGAGGTCGCTGGCGGGATCGTCGTCGATCGCGAGCCCCGGATCGTCGTCGGCGACCGGCGACGGCGCGGGCGGCGGCGCCACCGCGACGCTCGGCAGCGGCACCACCGGCCACGACCAGCGCCCGGCGTGCGGCCGCAGGGCCAGCGCCACCACCGCGGCCGCCGCCAGCGCGACCCCGGCGTACAGCCACGGCCGCCGCCGCGCCGGGGCTCGGGTGGTGGCCGCGAAGATGCGCTCCTCGAGGGCGCGCCAGTCGGGCGCGGCGCCCGCGGTCGGCAGCGCCCGCACCGCGGCCACGGTCGCGCCGTCGTCCTCGGCCAGCGCGGCCTCGACCCGCGCGCGCTGGGCGGCGGTCAACGCCTCCGGCGTCTCGGCGTAGGTCGCCAGCAGCGCGTCGAGGGTGGGGTCGTCGTTCATGGCTCGATCGCCTCGCTGCCGAGGAGGCCGCGCAGCCGCTTGACCGCGAAGTGGAAGCTTACCTTGGCCGCGTTCTCGGTGCAGTCGGCCAGCGCCGCCACCTCGCGGAACGACAGCTCGTCGAACACCCGCAGCTCGAGCACCAGCTTCTGCTTGGGCGGCAGCTCGGCGATCGCGGCCCGCAGCGCCGCCGCCCGCTGGCTGCCCTCGAGGCGGTCGGCGCCGGTGGCGGCGATCGTCAGCGCGTCGTCGGCCAGCTCGCTGGGCTGCTCGCGGGCGCGGTCGCGCACGGCGTTGAGCGACAGGTTGATCGCGATGCGGTACAGCCAGCTGCGCACGCTGGCGTCGCCGCGGAAGTTGGCCAGCGCCTGGTAGGCGCGCACGAACGCCTGCTGGGTCACGTCCGCGGCGTCGGCGTCCGACCGCAGGTAGCGCCGGGCCAGGTGCCACAGGCCGCGCTGGTGGCGGCGGACGATCTGCTCGAACGCCGCCCGGTCGCCGCGCTGGGCCCGGGCCACCAGCGCGCGGTCGACGTCGATCGGCTCGTCGGTCACCGCGTCCTCGGTGCGCAGCCACGCGGCGGGCAGGGCCAGGTCCATGACGGTTGGACCCGGCGCTTGCGCCCGGGGTTAAGCGGCAGTAGCTTCACGGTCCAAGTACCCTCGATCGCTCGCGTTTCGGGGGCAGAAAGCCGACCATGCTCGACCCCGCCCGCATCGAAGACGTCCGTCGCCGCCCCGCCGCTGTCGCCCTCATCGACTCGTGGCAGGCCCTCGATCGTGAACGCAAGAGCGTGCAGTCGGAGCTCGATAAGCTGCGAGCGGAGCGCAATGCGGCCAATGATCGCATGGCCAAGCTCGACAAGAAATCGGCCGAGTTCACCGAAGCGCGGGAGCGGCTCAAGGCGCTGTCGACGGACATCAAGGGCCGCGAGGCGACGTTCGGCGAGCTCGAGGCCCGCTGCGAGGCCGAGCTGCTGAACCTCCCCAACGCGCCCCACGCGTCGGTGCCCGACGGCGCCGGCGAGCACGACAACCGCGTCGAGGGCACCTGGGGCGCCAAGCCGGTGCTCGACTTCGCGCCGAAGGAGCACCACGACCTCGGCGTCGGGCTCGGCATCTTCGACTTCGAGGCCGGCGGCAAGATCAGCGGCGCCCGCTTCACGGTGCTGCGCGGCTGGGGCGCGCGCCTGACCCGCGCGCTGATGAACTACATGCTCGACCTGCATACCGGCGCCGGCTACGCCGAGGTGTGGCCGCCGGCGATGGTGCGCCGCTCGGCCTTGCGCGGGACCGGCCAGCTGCCGAAGTTCGAGGCCGACCTGTTCGCGATCAAGGGCGCGCTCGTCGAGGACGATCAGGCCAGCGATCGCGACCACGACCTGTTCCTGTCGCCGACCGCCGAGGTCCAGGTCACCAACCTCTACGCCGACCACATCTTCGAGCCGGGCGAGCTGCCCAAGCGGTTCTGCGCCTACGCGCCGTGCTTCCGCGCCGAGGCCGGCGCCTACGGCAAGGACACCCGCGGGCTCATCCGCCAGCACCAGTTCGACAAGGTCGAGCTGGTGAAGTTCGTCGCGCCCGAGGACAGCGACGCCGAGCTCGAGTCGCTGCGCGGCCAGGCCGAGGCGGTGCTGCAGGGCCTGGGCCTCCACTACCGCGTCGTCACGCTGTGCACCGGCGACCTCGGCTTCGGCAGCGCCAAGACCTACGACCTCGAGGTGTGGCTGCCCGGCCAGGACGCGTACCGCGAGATCTCGTCGTGCTCGAACTTCGAGGCGTTCCAGGCCCGGCGCGCCAAGATCCGCTACCGCCCGGCGGTCGGCGACAAGCCGCGCGCGTGCCACACGCTCAACGGCTCGGGCATCGCGATCGGCCGCACGCTGGTGGCGATCCTCGAGCAGTACCAGCAGGCCGACGGCTCGGTGATCGTGCCGCCCGCGCTGCGGCCGTACGTCGGCGGCGTCGAGCGCATCACCGCCGCGTAGGCCGCGCGGCGCGCGCGGGTCAGAACTGGCCCGACAGCGGCGAGGTGTCGGCGCGGCCCGGGCTGTCCAGCACCCAGGTGCCGAGCGCGAACAGCCCGACGCCGAACCCGAGCGTGAAGCCCGACATCGTGCACATCACGCCGCGGTCGTCGTCGTCGCTGGTCAGGCAGGGGATCGCGAAACCCGCGCCGATGACGCCGTAGAACACCCCGCCCATCCGGGACAGCCCCGCGAGGTTCCAGCGCGACGTCGTGTGGGCCTTCACCTGGACGCCGCCGACCGCCGCCCAGTCGCGGAGGTTCGGCAGCTGCACGCGGGTCGTGCGCGACAAGATGCTCGACTGCTCTCGCAACAGCAGCGTGCGCGACGGATCGAGGCGCTGGGTGCACGGCGTCGCGCAGACCTTGTGACCGTCGACGACCACGTCCCACGTCGTCTCGGGCTCGGCCGACATGAGCTGCACCTCGATCGGCCCGCCGGCGGCCGGCGGCGGTCGTCCGTAGGCGAGCTGACCTGGTCCGCCGGTGGGTTGCACCGACATCAGGAACATCTGGATCGGGGACGCGCAGCTGGCGTCAGGCGCGGCGTCGGTCGAGTTCGCGCACGACGCGGCCTCGCCCGCCCGGCGGATGATCGACTTGCTGGCGGTGCTGGTGGCGTTCGCGGCCCCGATCGTGTGGACGCTGGCCTCGAGGCTGGCCGTGGTGGTGCCACCAGCGGCGAGCTGGTAGGCGCCGATCGCGAGCCCGCCGACGACGTGGGTCGCGCCCTGGCAGTCGCCCTCGATCGTCGGCATCGCCCCGGGCGCGATGCCCAACCGGAACTGGCCGGCGATCGTGGTCTGCATGGTCAAGCTGCCCGAGCCTTGCAGCTCGCCCGCCAGCGACGCGGCGCCGAGCGGCAGCTTCGCGTACAGCTCGTCCTGGTTCCGGATCTCGATCCAGTCCGACGACGGCGTGGTGCGCACCCAGTAGTACGGGTCCTTGGTGCGGCACTGCGTGAGCACCGTCATCGTGCAGCCGGTGAACGAGACCACCACGCCGCTGCCCAGCCGGATCTGGGTCTCGAGGTTGGCCTTCTCCGCCGCCGGCCACTCGGTGACGAGCGGCTGGTCTTGCCCGACGGCGTTCCGGCAGCGCGTGCCTTCTCCCGTCAGGGTCGGCAGGCTCGGCTGAGAGACGATCGAGACCGGCCGGCAACCGGCCACCGCGAGCACGAGGACGACGAACGCACCCTTGGCCGCTCCCATCGTGCCGAGCGTACCACCGGCCACCACCCGGTCGGTCGGTTTCGTCAGGGGGCAGCCAGCGCCAGCGCCGTCATCACCGCGGTCAGCCGCGCGAGCTCGTCGGCGTAGTCGGCGGCGCAGCGCCGGCCGTAGTCGTCGTCGCGGGTCGCGAAGTGGGCGAGCTGCCGCTGCGCGACCGCCGTGGCCGCCGCGGCCAGCGCCCGGGCCTGCTCACGATCGAGCCGGTCGAGGCTCGGCGCGTCGGCGACGTAGCCGATCTCGTTGTCGTGGTCGCGAGTGTAGCGAAACCACGCGCCGCAGCTCGCGCACTGGCGCAGCTCGCCGTAGGGCTCGGAGTAGGGCAGGTGCGAGCCGCCGATGATCGCCAGCTGGTCGGCCTGGTCCGGGGTGAGGCCGTCGCAGCGCGGGCAGGGTGAGGGCTGGGCCGGCGGCATCGCCGCGATTGTATCGACGGGGCCACCTGGCCGCCCGGGGCCGTGGTGGCGGCAGGTTGGGGGGGCGTTCGAGGGCCTAAAATCCCGCCACTAGATCCTTTACAAGCGAAGGGCCCTCCATATACTGCGCGTCACCTCTGGGCACTCTGGAGGAGTGGCCGAGCGGTCGAAGGCAGCGGTCTTGAAAACCGCCGAGCGAAAGCTCCGGGGGTTCGAATCCCTCCTCCTCCGCAAGGCTGACAACCGAATAGCTCGATCGTCGTTTTCTTTCTCGCTCGTCCATCGGGTCCGCCGATGGTCGAAGGAGAGATGGCCGAGTGGCTGAAGGCACCGGTTTGCTAAACCGGCGTATGGGGGATTCCCTGTACCGAGGGTTCGAATCCCTCTCTCTCCGCTGACTTGGCCGCTGCGAGCGCTCCGTACCGCTCGTGTCCGCTTCTCTATGTCCTAGCTTTTGTGTTTGGATCCGTAGCTCAATGGATAGAGCACCGGTCTACGGAACCGGGGGTTAGAGGTTCGACCCCTCTCGGATCCGCTGATGAGCATCGACCCCGTCACCGATGACGACCTGATGCTGCTCGCCCTCGAAGAGGCGCGCGCAGCAGGGGCCCATGGCGACGTGCCGGTCGGCGCGATCATCGCGGTGCCCACCGACGGCCGCTACGCGGTCATCGGGCGGGGCCACAACCGCCGCGAGCAACGTGGCGATCCCACCGCGCACGCCGAGATCGAGGCGCTGCGCGCCGCCGCCGCCCACCTGGGCCACTGGCGGGTCGAGGCCACGCTGGTCGTCACCCAGGAGCCGTGCCCGATGTGCGCCGGCGCGCTGGTCAACGCCCGCGTCCGCCGCCTCGTCTACGGCTGCGACAACCCCAAGGCCGGGGCCGTCGCCAGCCTGTTCACCATCTGCACCGACCCGCGCCTGAACCATCGGCTCGAGGTCGTCGCTGGCGTCCGCGCCGGCGAGTGTGCCGCCGAGCCCCCTCCGCGCGTGTTGATCCGTGCACCCGGTGCGCGGTGCGTGAGCCCGGGACGTTTTCCCGGGCGTGCTTCTGTAGTGTCTGGAGAGGTGACCGAGCGGCCGAAGGTGCACGATTGGAAATCGTGTGTATCGAAAGGTACCGAGGGTTCGAATCCCTCCCTCTCCGCAACGGTCACGACCGCGACGATCGAGCTACACCCGATTTATGGTCCCGGGTGACACGACGTCTGTGAACCCCGCCAGGTCCGGAAGGAAGCAACGGTAGCGGAACTAGTGGGTGCCTGGGGCCACTTTTCTTCGAGGGCGACTCTCACGAGTCGCCCTCGAGCTTTTTTCGGCGAGCGGCGGCGGGGCTAGCTGGCGGGTCGAAATCACCGGCCGAGGATGATCTTGGCCGTTCGCCAGAACGTGGAATGTGACTGATGTGATAGCGTCGGTCTCGGACAAACGAGAGGACGGGCCATGAAGCGCACTGGGTCTTCCCCGAAGATGGGGTCTCGCACACTGTTCTTGGCGTCGATGATCGTGGCAGCTGGAGGCTGCAAGGTGACTTCGAGCGGCCTACCGCCGTTCGGTGGTGGTGGCGGCGGCGGCGGCGGCGGCGGCGGCGGCGGCGGATCCGGGGAGGTGTCGAACGAAGAGGTACGGGCAATCCCAAACGACTGCGGTGAAGAGAGCCGTAGCCCAGAGGAAATCGCGGATGGCGTCCCGCCTGCACCATGCGATCGAAACGACCAGCATGGGTTCGATCTCTTCCAGGCACGGCAGTACGTGCGGCCCAAGGTCGCCGCTGCACCCGGCCGTCCGACCGTTGGGCGCCTCCGCGCGCCGTGGTGTGCAGCGATCAAGGAGCCGGACCTCGGATCGAGTGGCGAGTTGATCCGGTTGGTGCGTTCCGGAATGGATCCATCCAGCTCGCGATCGGTTTTCGACAGCCCCCAGAGCGGGGCGCGCGCGCTGTGCGCCGACCCGGACTACCCGCGCTTCCAGGACCTCGCCGCGGCGTACGTCCAGCTGTGGGTGAACGAGACGGCCGCTTCCCCCGAAACCATCGTGGAGTGGCTCGCCACCTACCAGGACAAGAACAAGCACGACGACGAGATCCGCGAGACGTGCCAGCGTTGGGACAACCTGAGCAACGAGTCGGATCGCGATCGCGATCTTCAGGGCCTCGTGGCGTCACTGTTCTCGTGTCCGGGGCCCGGCGTGAGGGCGCCCGTCTGGCACCTCGACCGCGAAGGTGACCCGCCGGTGCTGATGACGATGGCGCGGCTCGCCAAGTGCGCGAACTGGGATGACATCAGCAACATCCAGTTCCTTGCCTCCTGGGCCGCGTGCCGCCCGGAGGCGGCGTTGCTCGTCGACGCCAAGTTCGATGCCGAGGTCAAGGCTGGCAACTTCAACGCCTCCGCCCGCGCCAGCCTGAAGCTGGACTTCGAAGTCTTGAAGGCGCGCATCGCCTTGCTCGATACGGCGCTCGAGAAGCAGGCCGCGAGCGATCCGGCCCTCCGCGCCGTCTTGATCGACGCGCCGGCGAAGGCGTGGAAGGAGTGGCAGGCCGGTTACCAGGCGCACCGGGCGGAGGTCGACGCCGCGCGGGCCTACGAGGAGGTGTGGTTCGGCAACAGCAAGAGCGCCAAGCGCGGCTGTCTGGCGAAGGCCCAGGAGAGCTTCGCGAGCTACGTGCGGTCCAAGCCTTGGCAGTCGGTCGACGACATGGCCGCGATCGCGACCGATCCGATCGGTGGCATCCTCGCAGAGTACCTGCGGCAGTGTCTGGTCGCCGAGGGTGACGCTCAGGGTGAAGCGATGATCACCGCGCTCATCGGCAGCGGCATGCCCCGCCGTGGCCCACGCTTCGCCGTCGCCATCGGCATGCGCGCCGCGCTGGCCGAGGTCATGAGCGACCGCGAGCGGTTCGCGATCCAGCCCGACTTCATCGACATCCCGATGGGCGGCGACGTCGTCGGCAGCGGCTTCTCGTATCGCATGCGCGCGGACTACTCCGGCGTGGTCTCGAAGGTCGAGCCCAAGGGCGACCGGCTGATCGTCTCGTTCAAGGCGGAGCGGTGGTCCGAGGACGAGCGCGAGTGCATCGAGACCAACAAGATCATCGGCTGGCGCCCCGATGGCACGCCGATGTACCGCCAGAACTGCCGCTACACCGGCAAGAAGGTCCAGCGCGAGTCCCAGGCCTACGCGTTCCACCTGCCCAAGGAGCTGGCCGGCGGCATCAAGCCCGGCGTGTTCGTCGAGTACTCGACCGGCTCCGAGTACACCGACAAGATCTTCAACGGCGTGGCGGTCCACGTCTGGGCTGACAACCAAAAGAAGAAGCTGGTCGCGGCCTACGGCGTCCTCGCCCCGTAGCTGTCGCGCCGCGCCGGTCGCGACGACACGCCGCCGGCCTGACCGCCCCTCACCCCGCGGGCGGCGCTAGGCTGGGGTGATGTCGATGGCCACTGCGTTCACCCGCCACGCCGGGGTCGAGGTGCCGCTGATCTGCGGCGCGATGTATCCGTGCAGCAACCCCGAGCTGATCGCCGCGGTGTCGGCGGCCGGCGGGCTGGGGATCATCCAGCCGATCTCGATGACGTTCGTGCACAAGCACGACCTGCGCGCCGGCATCCGCTGGATCCGCGCGCAGACCACCAAGCCGATCGGCTTCAACGCGATCGTCGAGAAGTCGTCGAAGGTCTACGAGGACCGGATGCGCAAGTGGATCGACGTCGCGCTCGAGGAGGGTGTGCGGTTCTTCGTGACCGCGCTCGGCGATCCGCGCTGGGTGGTCGAGCGGGTCCACGCGGTCGGCGGCGTCGTCTACCACGACGTCACCGAGCGCAAGTTCGCCGAGAAGGCGCTGGCCGGCGGCGTCGACGGGCTGATCTGCGTGAACCGGGACGCCGGCGGTCACGCCGGGTCGCGCTCGCCCGAGCAGCTGATGGCCGAGCTCGGCGACCTGGGCGCGCCGCTGGTGTGCGCCGGCGGCGTCGGCGACGCGGCGGCGTTCGTGCGCGCGCTCGAGCTGGGCTTCGCCGGCGTGCAGGTCGGCACGCGGTTCATCGCGACCACCGAGTGCAAGGCCCACGACGACTACAAGCAGGCGATCCTGAAGGCGCGGCCGGCCGACATCGTGCTCAGCGAGCGGATCTCCGGCGTGCCGGTCGCGGTCATCCGCACGCCGTACGTCGACAAGGTCGGCACCCAGGCCAGCTTCCTGATGAAGCGCGCGCTGCGCCACCCCAAGCTCAAGCACTACGCGCGCATGTACTACAGCGTGAAGAGCGTCTTCGAGCTGCGCCGCGCGTCCTTGCAGGGCGTCAGCTACAAGGACTTCTTCCAGGCCGGCAAGAGCGTCGGCGGCATCGACGCGATCGAGCCCGCCGGCGAGATCGTCCGCCGCTTCGCCGCCGCCGCCGAGGCCGCCGCCGCGCGGCGCGCAGGCTGAGTGATGGTCCTGGCATCGGACCGAATTCGGGACTAAGATCGGCCCACTGCCATGCGAACGCCGCGCGTCTCCGAGGACTTTGTCCCGATCAGCGAACTGAAGGCCCAGGCCGCAGAGTGGCTTCGTCGCATCGCCGAGACTGACGCCCCGATCGTGATCACGCAGCATGGTCGGCCGGCCGGCGTCCTGCTCTCGCCGCAGGCGTTCGACGAGCTGACCGATCACAGCCGCTTCATGGCGTCGGTCAACGCCGGCATGGCCGACGCGCTGGCTGGCCGTGTCCACAGCCACGCCTCGGTCAAGGCGCGCTTCGCCAAGCGCGCACGTCGAAGCCGGTGACGCGTCGTCGATCCGAGGGGCCGGTTGCGAGGCGGATCGACTGGACGGCGCGGGCCTTGGCCGATCTGGACGCGATCGCCGCATACATCGAGCGCGACGACGAGGACGCCGCCCAGCGCTGGGTGCTTCGCCTGATCGAGGCAGCCGAGAAGGTGGCGACGCTGCCCGCCTCCGGGCGGCGTGTACCCGAGTTCGGGCGCGACGATCTGCGCGAGGTGATCGTCGGCGCGTACCGAATCATCTACTGGATCCACGACGAGCACATCGAGATCGTCACGATCTTCGAGGGGCACAAGCGGCTGCGCCTGCCGGCGCGCGTGCGTGACCCCGGCTGACGCCCGCCTCACAGCGCGCGGCTGATCGCGGCGTGCAGCGTCTCGAGCGCCTGGATGCGGGCGAAGCGCTTGTCGTTGGTGGCGACCAGGGTCCACGGCGCGTGCTCGGTCGAGGTGCGCTCGACCATGTCGTTGACCGCCTGCTCGTAGGCGTCCCAGCGGTCGCGGTTGCGCCAGTCGTCGTCGGTGATCTTGAACCGCTTGAAGTTGGTGGCGGCGCGGTCCTCGAACCTGCGCAGCTGCTCGGCCTTGCCGATCTGCAGCCAGAACTTCACCAGCACGACGCCGTGGCCGACCAGCTGCTCCTCGAAGTCGTTGATCTCGGAGTAGGCGCGCATCCAGTCGGCGGGGCGGCAGAAGCCCTCGACCCGCTCGACCAGCACCCGCCCGTACCACGAGCGATCGAAGATCGTGACGTTGCCGCCGCGCGGCAGGTGGCGCCAGAACCGCCACAGGTACGGGTGCTGGCGCTCCTCCTCGGTGGGCGCGGCGATCGGCACGATCCGGTACATGCGCGCGTCGAGCGCGCCGGTGACCCGGCGGATGTTGCCGCCCTTGCCGGCGGCGTCGACGCCCTCGTAGACGACCACCGTCGAGATGCCGGCCTTGGCCGCCTTGCGCGCGGCCAGGTTGAGCGCGCCCTGGCACTCCTCGAGCCTGTGCTCGTAGGTCTCCTCGTCGAGGGTCTGGCCGAGGTCGAGGGTCGAGACGATGGTCCGCGGCTCGGCCGGCGGCGGCGGTGGCTGCGCGGACGTGATCGCGGGCGCGGCGGCGATCGCGGGTGCGGCGGCGCCCGGGGCCCGCGCGGCGAGCTGCGCGCGGAGGCACGCCAGCAGGTGGCGGCCGACGGTCAGCGTCTGGTAGCGGCGGTCGTCGCCCTCGACGATCGTCCACGGCGCGGCGCCGGTCGAGGTCCGCCGCAGCGCGTGCGCCGAGATCTTGGCGAACCGGTCGTACATCTCGAAGTGCTCCCAGTCCATGTCGGTCACGCGCCAGCGGGTGCGCGGATCCTTGGCCAGGCTCTTGAGCCGCTTGCGCTGCCGCTCCTTGGACAGGTGCATCCAGAACTTCACCAGGAGCGCGCCGTCGTCGACCAGCAGCCGCTCGAACGCGACCACCTCGGCGAGCTGCCGCTCCATCTCGGCCGGCTTGATGCGGCGGTAGGCGCGGTCGACGATCGGCGCCGAGTGCCAGCCGCCGAAGAAGATGCCGATCTTGCCGCGTGGCGGCAGCGCCCGCCAGAACCGCCAGTAGCGCGGTCGGCCGCGCTCCTCGTCGGTCGGCGCCCCCAGCGCGAAGGTCTCGACGTAGCGCGGGTCCATCCACTCGAGCAGCGTGTTGACCGTCTCGCCCTTGCCCGCGCCATCGACGCCGCCGATCACCACGATCACCGGGAAGTCCGCCTTGCGCAGCTCCTGCTGCGCCGCCAGCAGCTCCTCGCGCAGCGTCGCCACCTCGCGCGCGTAGGTCTCCTTGTCGACCGACTGGCCCAGCTCGGCAGCTTCGAACATGCCGTGATCGTAAGCCCGGCCGCCGGCGCTGGCGCCGCTCCACGTTGTCGCGGGGTCGTGTATCGTGGGAGCGATGTGGAAACGCCTGGCGCTCGGTGCGCTCGCGCTGATCGTCGTCGCGCTGGCGGTGCTGCTGTTGCTCGGCATCCGCGAGGGGACGCGGGCGCCGAAGCTGCCGGCGGCTGGGTCGGGGGCCGCCGCGGCGCCGATCACCGACGTGGGGCGTGGGCGCGCGCCGCCGACGGTCGAGGCGCAGCCGCCACCGGTGGCGGGTGAGGTGCCGGTGGTGCCGAGCGCGTACGTCGCGCCGACCGACCTGCCGGACCCGGCGCGGCCGCCGGCGGGCACCGCGGTGCGCGCGGCGCCCGGGACCCCGGCGCCGCCCGATCCGGCGGTCGAACCGGCGATCGCGCAGGATCCCGATCGCGGCCGGCGGCCGTGACCTCAGCGCTTCGCTGATCCCACATCGGCGGCGGCGTCGCACTCGCCGCACCCCTCGACGCGCTGCGCCGAAAAACTCGCGCGCCGCCGACGATGGATCGGTTCACCCCGCGCGTGTTACCAAGGTCGGTGGGGGACGAGTCGTGGGGTCCATTCCGTCCGCGGAGGCCTCGTGCAGCAGCGTGCGCTCGCGTTTGTCGTGTTCTTCCTCGCGGCCCTGCCGCTCGCGGCGCGCGCCGATGGCGTCGAGCCGTTCTACGGATCGTTCGGCACCGAGGTGCCGATCGACGTGCCCGAGTTCCACGCCCTCGAGCCGCGCTTGAAGCTGAGCTACGGCTCGAGCGGCGGCGACGGCTTCGTCGGCGTCGGCTGGTCGCTGTCGGGCCTGTCGATCATCGAGCGGGTCGGGCCGCGGCAGTCGACGCCGACCTACGGCGCCAGCGACGGCTTTGTGCTCGACGGCCAGGAGCTGGTCGCCGACGCGTCGCTGGGCGGTACCCACTCGACGCGCATCCAGAGCTACCAGCGGGTGCGCCGCGACGCCGCTGCCGATCGTTGGTACGTCTGGCAGAAGGACGGCACCCGCGCGACCTACGCGCCGCTGTACGGCACCGGGCTCGGCACGTTCCGCTGGGCCGTCGTCGCGATCGACGACACCCGCGGCAACAACGTCAGCTACGGCTGGTGGTGCGGCGGCGGCGACTGCTACCCCGACGCGATCACCTACAACGGCACGACCGTCCGCTTCTACCGCGAGGCGCGGCCCGACCCGATCACCTTCGCCACCGGCGCTGGGCTCGGCACCACCAGCTACCGGCTGCGCTCGATCGACGTCACCACCGGCGGCAGCCGCGTGCGCACCTATCGCCTCGGCTACGCCACCAGCGGCGCCACCCGCCGCACGATCCTGGCCAGCGTGCAGCTGTTCGGCCGCGACGCCGCTGTCGACGCTAGCGGCGCGGTGCTCAGCGGCTCGAGCATGCCGGCGATGACGATGACGCCGACCACCGGCGGCACGTCGTTCCTGGCCGGCACGTGGGGCGCGACCACGCCGCAACACGAGCGCAACGGCAGCGCGGTCGGCTGGCCGAGCGCTGGCTACTGGGCCGGCCACGGCGGCGGCCAGACCAACAACGCGCTGGGCGACTTCGATGGTGATGGCGCGACCGACATGGCGGGCTACGCCGGCGGCGGCCAGTGGCACGTGTGCCTGTCGCGCGGCACCGGCTTCAGCTGCGCGATGTGGGCCGGGCACGGCGGCGGGCAGAGCAACAACGCGCTGGGCGACTACAACGGCGACGGCGCGACCGACATGGCGGGCTACGCCGGCAGCGGCCAGTGGCACGTGTGCCTGTCGACCGGGAGCGGCTTCAGCTGCGCGATGTGGGCCGGGCACGGCGGCGGGCAGAGCAACAACGCGCTGGGCGACTACAACGGCGACGGCGCGACCGACATGGCGGGCTACGCCGGCAACGGCCAGTGGCACGTGTGCCTGTCGACCGGCAGCGGGTTCAGCTGCGCGATGTGGGCCGGGCACGGCGGCGGCGAGAGCAACAACTTCGTCGGCGACTACAACGGCGACGGCGCCGACGACCTGAGCGGCTACGCCGGCAACGGCCAGTGGCACACCTGCCTGTCGACCGGCAGCGGGTTCAGCTGCGCGATGTGGGCTGGGCACGGCGGCGGGCAGACCAACAACGTCGTGGCCGACTTCAACGGCGACGGCGCGGATGACATGAGCGGGTACGCGGGCAGCGGCCAGTGGCACACCTGCCTCTCGACCGGCGCCGGCTTCAGCTGCGCGATGTGGGCCGGCCACGGCGGCGGGCAGACCAACAACTTCGTCGGCGACTACAACGGCGACGGCGCCGCCGACCTGAGCGGCTACGCCGGCAACGGCCAGTGGCACACCTGCCTGTCGACCGGCGGCGGGTTCAGCTGCGCGATGTACGCCGGCCACGGCGGCGGCCAGACCAACAACTTCGTCGGCGACTACAACGGCGACGGCGCCGCCGACATGGCGGGCTACGCCGGCAACGGGCAATGGCACGTCACCACCACGGCGATCGGCCAGTACCAGACCTTCGACGGCGACTTCGACGGCGACGGCCGCTCGGATCTGGCGACGGTGTCCAAGAACGGCAGCGGCGGCTGGGCCAGCTGGGTGGCGATCGAGCGCTCGACCGGCGGCGGCTTCGCGTCGACCACGTGGGCCGCGACCACGCCGGCGCACATGCGCAACGGCGGCAGCTTCCGCGACTACCGCACGTTCTCCGGCGACTTCGACGGCGACGGCAAGTCGGACCTGGCGACGGTGTCGGCCACCGGTGGCGGCGGCTGGGCCGACTGGATCGCGATCGAGCGCTCGACCGGCGGCGGGTTCGCGTCGGGCGCGTGGCCCGCGGCGACCCCAGCCCACATGCGCAACGGCGGCGCGCACAAGGACTACCAGACGATCCCCGGCGACTTCGACGGCGACGGCAAGACCGACCTGGCGACGATCTCGAAGAACGGCGGCGGCGGCTGGGCCGACTGGATCGCGATCGAGCGGTCGACCGGCGGCGGGTTCGCGTCGGCGGCGTGGCTCGCGACCACGCCGGCGCACATGCGCAACGGCGGCGCGGTCGCCGACTACGTGGTCGTACCCGGCGACTTCAACGGCGACGGCCGCACCGATCTGGCGACGGTGTCGCGCAACGGCGGCGGCGGCTGGGCCGACTGGATCGCGGTCGAGCTGTCGACCGGCGCCGGCTTCAGCTCGCGCACGTGGGCCGCGGCGACGCCGGCGCACATGCGCAACGGCGGCAGCCACAAGGACTACGTCGTCATCCCCGGCGACTTCAACGGCGACGGCCGCACCGACCTCGCCACCGTCACCAAGAACGGCGGCGGTGGCTGGGGCGACTGGATCGCGGTCGAGCTGTCGACCGGCAACGGCTTCGTGTCGCAGGCGTGGCCGGCGTCGTTGCCGGCGCACATGCGCAACGGCGGCGCGCTCGGCGACTACCAGATCACCGGCGGCGACGTGAACGGCGATGGCAAGACCGACCTGGTCACCGCGTCGCGCAACGCCGGCGGCGGCTGGGGCGACTGGATCGAGGTCGAGCAGTCGACCGGCGCCGGCTTCGCGTCGACCGCGTGGAGCACCTCGACCCCAGCCCACATGCGCAACGGCGGCGCCGCGCGGCGCTACGAGGTGTTCACGCTCGACGTCGACGGCAACGGCCTCCGCGATCTGGCGACGGTGTCGCGCGACGGCGGCGGCGGCTGGGCTGGGTGGGTGGCGATCGACCGCGCCAGCGGCGCGACGCCCGACCTGCTGGCGACCCTGACCAACGGCCTCGGCGGCACCACCGCGATCGGCTACACGCCGTCGTCGGGCTGGGCCAACACCTACCTGCCGGTCGGCATGATCGTGCCGACCGCGTCGAGCGTCACCTCGTGCGACGGCCGCGGCGCGTGCACCAGCTCGAGCTACCGCTACGACGGCGGGCTGTGGGCCGCGAGCGAGCGGCGCTTCCTCGGCTTCCGCAAGGTCACCGGCGTCGTCGACGCGCTCGGCAACTACACCGAGACCTACTACCACCAGCACGTCGGCTGCATCGCCAAGCCCGAGGTCACGTACTTCCGCGACAGCGCCGGCCGGATCTGGAGCTACTCCAGCTACGCCTACGCCGAGAACGCCGCGGCGCCGTACACCTCGCTGCTCACCGATCGCTGGGACTTCGAGTGCGACCTCGGCACCACCTGCCAGCGGGTGGTCAGCCAGCTCGCCTACGACACCTACGGCAACGCGATCGAGACCCGCGAGTGGGGCAACTACGACGCCAGCGGCGACGAGCGCACCACCGTGCGCGGCTACTACCCCAACACCGCGGCCTACGTCGTCGCGGCGCCCGCGTACGAGCAGGTCTACGCCGGCATCGGCACCGCCGGTCGCATGCTCAAGCGCGAGGTGCGCTGGTACGACGGCGCCACCGCCGAGACCACGCCGCCGACCCGCGGCGACGTCACCAGCCGTCGCTACTGGAACGATCAGACCGGCGGCTACGTCGGCGAGGCGCTGGCCTACGACGCGTGGGGTAACCTGATCCGCGAGACCGATCGCCGCGGCAACGCCCGCACCACCGAGTACGACCCGATCTACCACCGCTTCCCGACCCGCCGCTGCGACGCGCTGGGCCGGTGCCGCACCACCAGCTACGACGCGGTGATCGGCCAGGCCACCGCCGACACCGATCCCGACGGCCGCACGACGACGCGCACCTGGGACGCGTTCGGGCGCGCGGTCCGCGAGACCCGGCCCGACGGCGGCTGGGTCGAGCGGCAGTACCTGAGCTGGGGCTCGCCGACCAGCCAGCGGCTTCGCACGATCACCTCTGACGGCAGCGCCGACGGGCTGTGGGAGGACGAGTACTTCGACGGCCTCGAGCGCGCGTACCAGTGGGTGCGCGAGGGCGGCGCCACCCGGCTGCGCGAGTACTTCCAGGGCACGCGCCGGCCGTGGAAGGAGTCGGGCTGGTACGCGCCGGCCACCGAGACGCCGCGCTACACGACCAAGACCTACGACGGCGCCGGTCGGCTGATCACCGTCGCCAACCCCGACGGCACCACCGCCGACGTCGCCTACGCGATCTGTTTCAACGGTGCCGACGCCGACTTCGCCGCGCCGCGCGCGTGCAGCACGGTCTACGACGAGCTCGACCACGCCGTGCGCCGCGCCACCGACGGCCTGGGCCAGGTGGTCTTGACCTCGAGTGGAACGCTGGCGTCGAGCAGCGCACGCGCTACGGCCGCGATCCCCTGGGCCGGCTGACCTCGATCCGCGACGCCGCCGGCAACACCGGCACCCGCACCTGGAGCTCGCTGGGCAACAAGCTCGGCGAGTGCGATCCCGACCTGGGCTGCTGGAGCTACGAGTACGACGCCGACGGCAACCGCGTCGCGCAGACCGACGCCAAGGGCCAGCGCCTAACCTTCGCCTACGACGCGGTCGGCCGGCGCGTCGCGCGCTCGCTGCCCGGCGGCGCGCAGGTGCTGTGGCGCTACGACGAGGTCGGCCGCGGCGCCACCGGCGGTGACGCGCCGACGTCGGTGACCTGGCCGACCGGCAGCGACGCGCTGGCCTACGACGCCGGCGGCCGCGTCGTCAGCTCGACCCGCTGCGTGACCGGCGGCTGCCGCACCACCGGCTGGGCCTACGACGTCGCCGGTCGCCTGCAACGCCTGACCTACGGCGACGGCGCGGTCGTGACCTACGGCTACGACGGCGCCGGCCGCCTGAGCTCGGTGCCGGGCTACGCGTCGAGCCTGCGCTACGACGCCCGCGGCCAGCTCACCGAGTTGACCTACGCCAACGGCGTGGTCCAGCGCTACGCCTACGATCAGGGCCGCGAGTGGCTGACCTCGTCGACGGTGACCGCGGCCGCCGGCGCGTCGCTGTACCACGCGAGCTACGGCTACGACGCCGCGGCGCGGGTGACGTCGATGGGCTCGACCACCGACGCCCGCGGCAACCTGTCGCTCGGCTACGACGACCTCAACCGCCTCACCACCGTCAGCGGCGGTCAGTCGGCCAGCTACGCCTACGACGCGCTCGGCAACTTCACCCGCGGCCCCGGCGGCGCCGCCTACGCCTACGCCGATCCGGCGCACCGCCACGCCGCCACCGCGACCGGCGGCGGCAGCTACGCCTACGACGCCAACGGCAACATGACCACCGGCGGCGGGCGCACCTATACCTGGGACGCCGAGAACCGCCTGGCCGCGCTGACCGGGCCCAACGGCAGCGCCAGCTACACCTACGATCCCGACGGCCAGCGCACCTCGCGCACCACCGCCGCCGGCACCACGCGGTCGTGGGGCAAGCTGCTCGACGACGGCCCCGACGGCGTCACCCGCTACGTCTACGCCGGGCCGGTGCTGCTCGCGCAGGTGCGGGGCGCCAGCGACGTCCGCTACGTCCACGCCGATCACCTCGGCTCGGTGCAGCTGATGACCGACGCCGCCGGCGCGGTGATCAAGCGCCACGACTACGCGCCCTACGGCGCGCAGCTCGCCAGCGAGGGCGCCGCCGACAACCGCCGCGGCTTCGGTGGCCACGAGACCGATCCCGAGAGCGGGCTGGTCTACATGAACGCGCGCTACTACGACCCGGCGCTGGGCCGGTTCTTGTCGGCGGACACGATGATCCCCGACCTCGCCAACCCGCAGGCGCTCAACCGCTACGCGTTCGCCTACGGCAACCCGATCGTCAACGCCGATCCCACCGGCCACGCGCCGGTGATCGCGGCGGTGGTCGCGGTGGCGACGGTGATCGCGTCGTCGGCGCCGGCCTGGGTGGTCGCGGTCGCGGTGGTCGGCGCGGCGTGCACGGTCGCCGGCTACGTCCTCAAGGACCCGACGCTGATGACGATCGGCATGGTCGCGCTCGGCTTCGCCACCGGCTACGTCGGGCCGCTGCTGGGCGGGATCGGCGGTGGCCTGCTCGGGGCCTCGGTGGCGGCGCTGACATCACCGCTCAGTCCGCTCGACCCCGGGGTCAAGCAAGCGATCGGCTGGGCCTACGCCGCGGCGTCGTTCGTCGCGGGGCAGGTGCGATCGAGCCAGGAGCTGTCGAACCTCGAGAGCGCGGCCAAGGAGACCGCGGCCAAGGAGGGCGTCGCGGCCGAGACGCTGGCCAAGTTCGAGGACCCGACCCGCGCGCAGATGTCGGCGTACGTCGCGGCCAAGGCGTCGAACACCTCGATGCAGCAGGTGCTCGAGACCGTGGCCAAGACGGACGGCGGCGCCGGCTTCGGCCTGGTCGGCCCCGGGACCGGCACGATGACGACGCTGCTCGAGAAGACCGTCGGCTGGCTGCCGTCGGTGCGCCTTCACGGCATCATCCACGACGCCTACGGCTTCATGTACAACTCGTGGAGCGTCGGGCCCGGCTACCAGTACGCCGGCTGGGAGCCGATGCCGCGCGGCATGCCGGTGTCGGGTCAGCTCACCGGCGTCTTCCGCAACACGTTCCTGCAGCCGTACGGGTTGAGCGAGATCGACGCGATGGGCCGCCTCGGCTACCACGCGCCGGCGATCGCCAAGTGAGCGCGCAAAATCGCCCCGGGAGCGCGCCCGGGGCGTCGCGCCCGCGCGCCTCGGGGCTATAGTCCGCCGGCCCCATGGCCTACCTCGTCCTCGCGCGCAAGTACCGGCCGACCACCTTCTCCGAGGTCGTCGGCCAGGAGCACGTGACGCGGACGCTGGCCAACGCGTTCGCCAGCGAGCGGGTGCACCACGCGTTCCTGTTCTGCGGGCCGCGCGGCGTCGGCAAGACCACGCTGGCGCGCATCCTGGGCAAGGCGCTCAACTGCGAGCTGGGCGTGTCGGCCGAGCCGTGCGGCAAGTGCAGCGCGTGCACCAGCATCGCCAACGGCAGCTCGGTCGACTACTACGAGATGGACGGCGCCTCGAACCGCGGCATCGACGCGATCCGCGAGCTGACCGAGGCGGTGCGCTACCAGCCGGCGGTGCTGCGCAAGAAGGTCTACGTCATCGACGAGGTCCACATGCTGACGACGGAGGCGTTCAACGCCCTCCTGAAGACGCTGGAGGAGCCGCCGCCGCACGTGACCTTCGTGCTGGCCACCACCGAGCCGCACAAGGTGCCGGTGACGATCCTGTCGCGGTGCCAGCGCTACGACTTCAAGCTGGTGCCGAGCGCCCGGCTGCACGCGCACCTGACGCGGGTGTTCGCCGCCGAGGGTCTCGACGCCGAGCCGGCGGCGCTGTCGCTGATCGTCCGCGAGTCGGGCGGCTCGGCGCGCGACGCGCTGTCGTTGTCGGATCAGGTGATCTCGTTCGTCGGGGCCAAGGCGATCAAGGAGACCGACGTCGCCGACGTGCTCGGCGTCGCCGACCGCGCCTTGACCCGCTCGATCGTCAGCGCGCTGGCCACCGGGGACGCGGCGGCGGCGCTGGCCGCGGCCGAGCGCGCGGTCGAGCGCGGCGTCGACGAGGTGCAGCTGGCGCGGGCGATCGTCCGCTACCTGCGTGACCTGGCGGTGCTGCAGGCGGCGCCGGGGGCCACGACGCTGATCGAGGGCTCCGACGACGAGCGCCGCGAGCTGGCGACCGAGGCCGGCCAGCTCGACCGCGCGCGCGTGACCCAGATGTTCGAGCGCATGCTGCGGGCCTGCGACGATCTCGGCAAGACCATGCAGCCGCGGCTGGCGCTCGATCTCGCGCTGATCGACGTCGCGACGACGGAGCCGCTGGTGCCGCTGGGCGATCTGATCGAGCGGCTGGGCGACATGGAGCGCCGGCTCGGCGGTGGTGGTGGCGGCGGTGGTGGCGGCGGCGCCCGGACCGCGCCCAGCCGACCGGCCGCGCCGCCGGCCGCGCCGCCCCGCGGCGTGCGCACCGAGGGCACCGATCGCCCGGCGCCCCACGGCCCGCCGGCGACCACCGAGCGGGTGCCCGAGCGGATCGCCCCGCCGCCGCGCCCGGCGGCGCCGCCGCCAGCCGACATCAGCGATCGCACCACCGAGCGGGTGCCCGAGCGGATCGCGCCGCCGCCGCCCCCCAGCTCGAGCATCGTCGTCGAGACCGCCGCGGCCAGCGCCGATCCCAACGCGCGCTGGAACGCCGTGCTCGACGCGCTCGAGGCCAAGCGCCGGTTCGCGACGCTGGGTCACTACCAGCACGCGCGGGTGCTGGCCTGGAGCGCCGAGGCGATCGAGCTGGGCTTCGCCGCCGACTACGCGATGGGCGAGATGGCGCGCGAGGCCGACCAGGTCGAGGCGGTGCGCCAGACGCTGCGCGAGGTGACCGGCAAGCCGATCGCGGTGACGGTGCGGCTGTTGACGGCCGCCGAGAGCGCGGCCACGGTGGGCAAGTCCACCGTCGAGGACGCCAAGGCCAAGGCCCACGCCGAGCGGCAGCGCCGCGAGCACGAGGCCCGCAACCACCCGATGACGCGACTGGTGCTCGACACCTTCGGAGCCCAGATCAAGGAGATCAAGACCGATGTCTAACAAGATGCCCGACATGCAGGCGCTGATGCGCCAGGCCCAGCAGATGCAAGCCAAGGTGGCCAAGGCCCAGGAGGAAGTCCTGACCATGACCGCCGACGGCGCCGCCGGCGGCGGCATGGTCACCGTGACCGTCAACGGCGCCTTCGACGTCACCAAGATCAAGATCGAGAAGGACGTCGTCGACCCCAGCGACATCGGCATGCTCGAAGATCTGGTGATGTCGGCGGTCAACGCCGCCAACGCGCGCATGCGCGAGGTCACCAAGCAGCACATGAGCAAGGTCATGGGCGGCATGAACATCCCCGGCATGCCCGGGATGTTCTGAGACAAGGGGAGGGTCTTTCGCAAAGACCCTCCCCCGGCATTCGCCGGGGCCCCCACCCGAAACGGCCCGGAGCGTTCAGCGGTGCGCGGGGGGCGACCGCCGACGAGACGCGCGCAGGACCGTGGCGAGCGGCTGTCAGCGCCGGCGCCCGATCGATCGCGCGGGTCGAGCGTGGAGTTCGGCATGCGCGCTCGCTCGCTCTCGGTGCTCGTCCTCATCCTTGGCGCCTGTGCGACGAACGACGCGCGGCACGCCCGGTCGCTGGCCGCGCGCGCGGCGTGCGGCGACGACGGCGTGGCGGTGTTCGGCTTCCCGCGCCACGAGACGCAGTGCACCGACGCCGTCGCCGCGCTCGGCGACGGGTGCTACGCGGTCGGGACCCCGCAGGCGACCGCGCTGGTCGAGTGCGCGGCGGGGGCGCCCGACGGCCACGTCATGTGCCTGCAGGATCCGCGGCCGCGGCCGGCGTTGTTCGCCGGCGATCCCGCGCAGATCGACACCTGGGTGTGGCAGCGCGGCGAGCCCGCGGTCGCGAAGGTGACGATGGGCCGCTGCCGGCCGCGGTTCGCGGCGTGGACGGCGCGGCACGAGGCGCCGGTGCCGGCGCCCGAGCTGGAGGTCAGCGGCTGGTACTCGCGCGAGGGGTGGGCGCTACCTCCGGCGCCGCCGACGCGCTTCACGCCGTCGATCGATCGTGAGGCCTTGCGAGCGCTGGCGCCCAGCGGCGCGCTGGAGATCGAGGTGTGCCCGGTGGCCGCGCCGCCGGGGATCGCGGTGACCCGGGTGCCGGTGCCGCTGGCCGCGGGCCTGGCGCCGGCGGTGGTCGACGCGTTCGTGCGCTGGGGACGGCCGCTGCGGAGCTGCCGCCCCATCATCGTCACGTTCGTCGGCGCGCACCTGACCTGATCCGCGCCAGCCGCGGTTCGTGCTACGCAAGAGGTCGCGATGGCGGCCGATCCGATCCAGCGACTGGTCCGCGAGCTGGCCCGCCTGCCGGGCATCGGCGAGAAGTCGGCGACCCGGCTGGCGATGCACCTGGTGCGCTCGCCCAAGCCGCAGGTGCGCGAGCTGGCGCAGGCGCTGATCGACGCCACCGAGCAGATCGGGCTGTGCTCGACCTGCATGACGCTGACCGCCGAGGATCCCTGCCGGCTGTGCGCCGACACCCGCCGCGACAACGACGTCGTGTGCGTGGTCGCGCAGCCCTCCGACGTGATCGCGATCGAGCGCGGCGGCCACTACCGCGGCCGCTACCACGTGCTGCACGGCGTGCTGGCGCCGCTCGACGGCATCGGCCCCGACGACCTGCGCATCGCCGAGCTGGTGCGGCGGCTGGCGCCGGCCGGCGGCGCGCCGGTGCACGAGGTCATCGTCGCCACCGCGCCGACCGTCGAGGGCGAGGCCACCGCGATGTACCTGGCCCGGCTGATCAAGCCGCTGGGCGTGCGCGTCACCCGCATCGCCACCGGCCTGCCGGTCGGCGGCGACCTCGAGTACAGCGACCAGGCGACCATCGGTCGGGCCCTTGCCGGCCGCACGTCGCTGTAATCGGTGCGGCGTTCGATCCCATGCGCGGCGCGCGGCGGCTCTGGTACCGTCGGCGCGATCTGGAGGGACCGATCATGATGTCGTCGCGTCTGTTGCTTGCTCTGACCGTCGTCGGCCTCGCCGCGTGTGGCGAGGTGTCGAACCCAACCGTCGATGCGCCGGTCGACGTGCCGATCACCATCGATGCGCCAGGGCCCGACGCCCTCGACATCGACGCGCCGCCGATCGATGCCCCTGCCGGGACCCGGACGGTCACCGTGTCGAAGGCCGGCACCGGGACCGGCGCGGTGACCAGCAGCGCGGGCGGCATCAACTGTGGCGGCGTCTGCGCGGCGGCCGTGCCCGATGGCACGACGCTGACCTTGACCGCCGCGCCCGACGTCGGGACCTCGTTCGACGGCTGGGGTGGCGCGTGCGCCAGCGCCGGCACGGCGACGACCTGCACGCTGACGATCACGGCCGACGTCGCGATCTCCGCCACCTTCACCCGCCAGCGCTATCCGATCACGGTCGCGCTGGCGGGCAACGGGCTCGGGACGGTCGCGTCGAGCCCGGCCGGCATCAACTGCCCCGGCACCTGCAGCGCCACCGTCGATCACGGCACGACCATGACGTTGACCGCGACGCCATCTGGCGGCTCGACATTCCTCGGGTGGAGCGGCGCGTGTTCGGGCACCGGGGCGTGCGTGATCACCGCGACGGCCGCCGCGTCGGTCACCGCCACGTTCGCGCAGAACCAGAGCCTCGTCGTGACGAAGGCCGGCGCTGGCACCGGCACGGTCACTTCGAGCCCGGCCGGCATCAACTGTGGTGCCGATTGCAGTGAGGCCTACGCCCCCGGGACGACCGTCACGCTGACCGCGACGCCGACGGGCGCGTCGACCTTCCAGGGTTGGTCGGGCGGGGGCTGCACCGGCACCGCCCCGACCTGCACGGTCACGGTGACTGGCGCGGTGATGGTGACGGCGACCTTCGGGGCGCCGCAGTGCACGCTGACCGTGGTCAAGGCCGGCACCGGCAGCGGCACCGTCACGTCGAGCCCGGCCGGCATCGCCTGTGGCACCGACTGCACCGAGACCGTCGCTTGCGGCACCGCGATCGCCTTGACCGCCGCCCCCGCCGGCACGGCGACCTTCGCCGGCTGGTCGGGGGCGTGCACGGGGACCGGCGCCTGCACCGCGCCGATGACCAGCGACACCACGATCACCGCGACGTTCAACGCCGCGGTGGTCACGCCGAACCTGGTGTTCGTCACCTCGACGACCCACACCGGCAACCTCGGCGGCCTGGCTGGCGCCGACGCGATCTGCCAGGCGCGCGCCTCGGCGGCCGGGCGGGCCGGGACCTATCGCGCGTGGCTGTCGACCTCGGCGACCAGCGCGATCTCGCGGCTCGGCTCGGCGAGCGGGTGGACGCTGGTCGACGGACGGCCGTTCGCCAACACCACCGCCGACCTGGCGGCGGGGCGGGTCTTCTACCCGATCACGCTCGATGAGACCGGCGCGTCGCAAGCGTTCGCCAGCGCGTGGACCGCGACGATCGGCGCCGGCACGTGGAACACCCTGGACAACGCGTGTACCAACTGGACCAGCACGACGCCGAGCGGCGTGACCGCGGGCTCGACGCTGGGGACCTCGGACAGCTGGACCGCCAACACCGGCAACCCGTGCACCGCGACCCATCACCTGTATTGCTTCGGCGTCGATCGCGCGGCGACGGTGACGGTCACCCCGGCCACCGGCCGCCGGATCTTCATGACCTCGGCCACCTGGACCCCGGGGGGAGGCATCGCGTCCGCGGACGCGGTGTGTGCCTCCGAGGCGTCGTCGGCCGGCTTGACGGGGACGTTCCGCGCGCTGCTGGCGACCACCACCGCGTCGGCGGCGTCGCGCTTCGGGACCACCGGGGCGACCTGGGTGCGTGCGGACGGCATCGCGATCACCACCACCGCCGCAGAGCTGTTCGCCGCCGCGACGAGCGCGTACCGGGTCGTTCCGAACCAGACCGCGAACGGGGCCTACGTCACCGCCAGCCCCCGCCGGTACCTGTGGTCGGGCGCGACCAGCCTGACCGCCACCGGTACGGCCGCCTCCACGTGCTCCGACTGGACGTCGACCTCGTCGACGGTCATGCCGCAGCTCGCCGAGCTGAATACGGCGACGCCGTCGAACCTGTTCGGCGGCATCGGCTACCTCACGTGCGCCACCGCGCAGCGCTTGATGTGCCTGCAGCAGTGAGCCGGCGGTGAGGGGCTCGCAGATCCGGAACTTCCGTCGCGGCGCGGGCTCGGGTACGTTCCCGGTATGCGCCTCCTGGCTGGTTCCCTGATCGTCGGGCTCCTCGCGGCGTGCAGCGATGGCGGCACCAGCCCGCCGGCGATCGACGCGCCAGGGGGCGATGGTGGCGGGGGAGGTGACGCGGCCTCAGTGGACGCGCCGGCAGGCGACGGCGGCGCGGTGGTCGACGCGGCGCCGGTCGACACCCTCGGCCCCCCCGACGGTTTCACGTTCCCCGACGGCCTGATCGGCACCGACTGCGTGATCGGCGCCGAGGTCATCGGGCCCGGACGCGTGGTGTCCAACCCGGCAGGCATCAACTGCGCGCCGGACTGCCGCGAGACCGTGGCCTGCGGGTCGGTCGTGACGTTGACCGCGCTGCCGAACCCAGGCTCGACGTTCGCGGGGTGGACGGGGGCGTGCACCGGCGCCGGCGCCTGCACGCTGACCGCCAACGGGCCGCTGACCCTGGCGCTCGCGCGGTTCCAGTGAATCGCCGAGGGATCCGGACCGGGCGATAATTGCCCGGAATAGTAGAAAGAATCTCCAGGCGTCTGGTACGTTGGCCGCTGGCTGGGGCCAGGCGTCCGCCTCCCCGGCCACGTTCGACTGTACTCGACCAAAGGCCGGTAGGAGCCCAGGCGCGATGTCCAACCAACTGGTGATGTACGAAGAGGAGCTAGCGCAGATCAGCAACATCTGCGACGTGCTCCAGCGCGACTCCAACGCGAAGGCTGTCCTCGTCATCGACAAGAACGGCCAGGCGATCGCGCAGTCGGGCGAGGTCGAGCAGCTCGACGTCACGTCGCTGTCGTCGCTCACCGCGGGCAACGTGGCGGCCACGGGTGGCATCGCGTCCCTCCTCGCTGAGAAGGAGTTCGCGGGGCAGTTCCACGAGGGCGAGAAGACCAACGTCCACATCTCGATCGTCGGCGCCCGCGTGATCCTGCTGGTCCTGTTCGACGAGCGCTCGTCGCTCGGCCTGGTGCGCCTGCGCGTGCGCAAGGCCGCGGTCGAGCTGACTCACGTCCTCGAGGTCCTGGTCAAGAAGAGCGAGTCGGGCAACCAGCCGTCGGTCTTCGCCGAGATCACCGACGACGACATCGACAACCTGTTCAACGACTAGGCGCGGGGACGTATGAGCTTCATCAACTACTCGTCGCGCGAGATCAACTGCAAGATCGTCTACTACGGGCCGGGTCTGTGCGGGAAGACCACCAACCTGCAGTACATCTACAACAAGACCAACCCCGAGGCGAAAGGGAAGATGATCTCCCTCGCCACGGAGACCGACCGCACGCTGTTCTTCGACTTCCTGCCGCTGTCGCTCGGTGAGATCCGCGGCTTCAAGACCCGCTTCCACCTGTACACGGTGCCGGGCCAGGTGTTCTACGACGCCAGCCGCAAGCTGATCTTGAAGGGCGTCGACGGCGTGGTGTTCGTCGGCGACTCGCAGCTCGAGCGCATGGAAGCCAACATCGAGTCGCTCGACAACCTGCGCACCAACCTGCAGGAGCAGGGCTACGACCTCGACAAGCTCCCCTACGTCGTGCAGTTCAACAAGCGCGACCTGCCGAACTCGGCGCCGATGGAGGAGCTGCTCGAGGTGCTGAACCCGACCAAGGTCCCGCACTACGAGGCGGTCGCGACCAAGGGCGTCGGCGTGTTCGACACGCTCAAGGCGGTGGCCAAGCTGGTGCTGACCGAGCTGCGCAAGGCCGGCTGATGGCCGGGATCGATTTCGGAGGAGCCATGACCGCGATCGCGCATCCGCGTTTCCGTACGGATCTGGTGGCCGAGCCCATCGACGACGGCGGCAAGCGCTTCATCGACGTCGTCGATCCCGACAGCGGCAACGGCTTCCGCTTCTTCGAGATCGAGTACTCGCTGGCGTGCGCCATGGACGGCGCGCGCGACATCGCCGGCATCCAGCGCTGGGCCCGCGAGGAGCTGGGCCTCGAGCCGTCCGCCGCCGAGGTGGCGACGGTGATCTCGACGCTCGGCGACCTCGGCTATCTCGAGGGCGCCGCGACGACCAGCATCGCCGCCGACGAGCCCGAGCTGGCCCCCGGCGTGGTGGCCGCGCGCCCGACCGCGGCGCCGATGAGCTTCGGCGACGTCGAGCTGGGCACCGCCGGCGCCGCGCCGCCGCGCGCGGTCGAGGACCTGCCCGCGGTCGACGACTTCGAGCTGGGCACCGCCGGTGGCGTCGCCCACCAGCCGAGCGCCCCGTCGATCACCGACGGCCCCGAGCTGGGCCCGTCGGGCGACGCCCGCATGATGGAGTTCGACGCCCCGACGCCGCCGCCCGCGGCGATGCCGACCGCGACGATGCGGCCGAGCTCGCGGCCCGACGCCGAGGACGACGGGCCGACCAACCTGCCCAAGCCGCAGTCGATCGCCGACGAGGACGAGGTGTCGGTCGACCTGGCCGATCACCTCGCGGTGTCGGCCTCCGACGTCAAGGAGGCGGTGCGCGCCTCCAAGGTCATGCAGGCGGTCGACATCCCCAAGGACGTGCTCGACCAGCTCGAGGCCAGCGAGCAGGCGGCCCGCGACACCGCCGAGCGCGAGGCTGCGGCCCGCGAGGCCGCGGCGCGTGAGCAGGCCGCGCGTGAGGCCGAGGCCCGTGAGGCCGCGGCGCGTGACGCCGCCGCCCGCGACGCCGCGGCGCGCGAGGCTGCGGCGCGTGAGGCCGCCGCGCGTGAGGCCGCCAGCCAGGCGGCGCGCGAGCAGGCCGGCCGGCCGGTGGCGGATCTGCCGCAGATCCCGGTCGGCGTGTCGAAGAAGAAGCCCGGCGTCGACGCGCCCAAGGACGACGACAAGGTCGCGACCCCGGTCGAGCCGCCCAAGGCCGGCACCAGCAAGGCGCTGGTGTTCGTGCTGGTGCTGGTGCTGCTCCTGGCCGGCGCCTTCGTGGTCTGGACCAAGGTCCTGAAGAAGCCGCTGCCGTGGGAGAAGTCGGACGAGGGCCAGACCGCCGCGCCGACCAAGCCGACCCAGCCGACGCCGCCCACGCCGCCGCCGCCCCCGCCGCCCCCGCCGGCGCCCACCGCGGCGCTGACCGAGAAGCCGGGCGACGTGTCGAACGTCGTCGCCGGTCAGGTCGGCGTGATCGCGTTCGTCGCCGCCGACGGCGCGCAGGTCGCGGTCGGTGACGAGCTGCTGCGCTTCAGCGCGAGCTCGGCCGACGAGAAGAAGCTGACCGGCCTCGACAACGATCTGACCGTCCGCTACCCGAAGCAGCTCAAGGACGCGACCGCGGCGCGCGACAAGGCGCAGGCCGCCGCCAACGCCGGCGCGCAGAAGGCGGCCGAGGCCAAGATGGCCGAGGTGCAGAAGAAGATCGACGCCCGCACCGCCGAGCGCGACGCGCTGCGCGCCAAGCTCGACGGCCTGACCATCAAGGCGCCGATCGCCGGCGTGGTCAAGCTCGAGGGCAACATCGCCAAGGGCGCGCGCACCACCGCCGACCAGGCGATCGCCACCGTCACCGGCCCGGCGTCGCTGATCGCGACCTTCACCATCCCGACCGGCGGCAAGACGTACAGCCAGGACGCGTCGGTGATGGTGTCGGCCAAGGATCAGAAGGCCAACTGCACGGCGACCTCGGTCGACGGCCCCACGGTGGTCGTCACCTGTCCGCACGACGCCGGCATCGCCGCTGGCACGATGCTGACCCTCGAGTAGCGCGCGTCGGTCGCGCCGGAGCGTGCCGGGGGCTGGGAACGTGATGGGCTGCCGCGCCGCGACTTTCGCGGTAGCCTCAGCCCATGGCCAAGCTGACCGGTACGATCCAGAAGAGCGACCTCGAGGGAGGCCACTGGTTGCTCGTCACCGCCAAGGGCGAGCAGTACCAGCTCGTCGGCGCCAAGGGCGTCAAGGCCGGCCAGGAGGTCGTCGTCGAGGGCACCGTCGACCGCGGCGCGATGGGCATCGGCATGACCGGCCCGACGTTCACGGTGAAGAAGATCTCGCCGAAGAAGTAGCCAGTAGCTACGGCCGCGCGGCGCCCGGTGGATGTGCCTGGCAGCGATCGGCCCACGGCATCTCGAGCAACGACGCCGCGCCGAGATCGACGCCGCACACGTCGCAGCGGCCGTAGCGGTCGTCGTCGGCGTCGAGCCACCGGCGCCGCTGTTCGACCTGCTCGAGCGCGGCGCGCAGGATCTCCTCGGGGCGAGCCCCCGGCTTGGCGTCGAGGCCGAGCGCGCGCAGCAGCCGATCGCCGTCGGTGCCGGCCATCAGCTCGGCCAGCTTGGTCGCCAGGTCCTGGCCGCGGCGCATCAGGCCGCGGCGGAGCGTGACGCTGGTGGGGGGATCGAAGCGGTTGGTCATCGGGCCTCGGGCAGGGTGGACAGCAGCGCCTCGGCGGCGCGGGTGACGTCCGCCGGGCTGCCGCCCGAGGCCGGGAAGCGCTGCGCGACATGCCACAGCACGTGGCCGTCGCGATTGTCGACCATCGTCATCTCCAGGTACAGCGCCGAACGCCCGCGGCGTGGCGCGTCCGGGCGCTGGCTCCACTCGGTCGTCGGGCCCGCCTGCCAACCGGCCGGGCCGTAGGGATCGCGCGGGCCGACGTACAGCTCGATGCGCGGGTCGAGCATGTGCGGCACGACCCGGCCCGGGAACGTGCGCAGCAGGTGATCGGCGAGGTGCGCGCTGGTGCGCCCGAC
Organism: Myxococcales bacterium; assembly: GCA_016707895.1. Classification (GTDB taxonomy): domain Bacteria; phylum Myxococcota_A; class Polyangia; order Haliangiales; family Haliangiaceae; genus UBA2376. The sequence goes on from JADJGV010000002.1 coordinate 468,026, forward strand.
CTCGAACGCGACGTTGCCCGCGCGGGCCAGGCCGTGCACCGCGACCCGCCCGGTCGCGACGGCGGCGTCGGCCACCGCGTCGGCGGCGCGGGCCAGGCTGCCGCCGCCCTTGTGCTTGCTCTTGGCCAGCGCCACCGCGACGACGACCGCCACCACCACCACCGCGGCGATCACCAGCACCTTGACCGCGGCGTTGTCGCCCGCGGGATCCTCGCCGACGTACGCCCAGCCGCCGACGTACAGCGTCGCCTCGGCGCCCGACGCGCCCAGCCGCGCCGGCAGCGGCGGCTGCGGCAAGCCGCCCAGCCGCGCGGCGGCGTCGTGGTAGCCGGCCAGCACGGTCTGCGTCGCCAGCAGCTGCTCGGGGGCCATCGCCCCGTGAGGCGCGCCGTCGTCGCCGATGAATGTGCCGTCCCACCGCAGCTGCGCGCCAGGCAGGTAGCCGCGCTGGTAGAGCGCCGTGGTGGCGGCGCCGGTCAGCGCGCTCTCCGCGGCCAGCCGCAACGCCTCGGGATCGCCGCGGCGGCCGTCGGTCCACACCGCCAGATCGATCGGCAGCACGTCGACCCGGGTGACGCCGGCGGCGTGGCCGGCGAGCCGATGATCGACCGTCGCCACCGGCCGCGGCCAGGAGGGTGAGCACGCCGCCACGAAGCTGGCGGCCGCGGCGAGGGCGACCGAGCGTCGGCGCAGGCCGGTCATGCTCAGCATGGTAGCAATCGCCGTTCCGCCGCCGATGTGGCCGATCCGCGCACGGCGCGCGCGTGCGCGGCCGACACCGTGGCGCCGCCGCCACACCGTGCGTATCATCGCGGCCCATGCGCCTCGCTCTGGTCCCCGTGCTGGCCGCGCTCGCGCTGGCCGCCTGCACCTCGCCCAAGAGCAAGACCTGCCGCGCGATCTGCGCCCGCGAGGCCGAGTGCAACGGCGCCAAGCCGTCGGAGGCGTCGAGCTTCGACGAGGGCGAGTGCATCGCGGCGTGCGCCGCGCTCGAGGTCGACAAGAACCCGTTCATCGCCGGCCAGGTGACCAAGCGCGCCGAGTGCCTGCGCTCGACCACCAGCTGCGGCGACTACCAGGCCTGCGCCGGCAAGTAGCGGCGGCGCGCGCGGGCGCTCAGCGGGTCTGGGGATCGATCGCGTCGCGCAGGCCGTCACCCAGGAAGTTGAGCGCGAAGATCGTCAGGCCCATGGCCAGGCCGGGCCCGGCCAGCACCCACGGCGACACCGCCACCTGGGTCGAGCCCTCGGTGACCAGGGTGCCCCAGGACGCCAGCGGCGCCTGCACGCCGAGGCCGATGAACGACAGGAAGGTCTCGGTCAGCATCGCCTGCGGGATCAGCACCGTCGCGTAGACCACGACGGTGCCGAGCGTGTTGGGGATGACGTGGTAGAGGACGATCCGCGCCGGGCTGGCGCCGATCGCGCGGGCGGCCTCGATGAACTCGCGCTGGCGCAAGGACAGCACCTGGCCGCGGACGATGCGCGCCATCGTCAGCCACGACACCGCGCCGATCAGCGCGAACAGCGACACCAGGCTGTGGGTGTCGAACACCGCGCGGATCACGACGACGAAGACGATCGTCGGGAAGCCGTACATCACGTCGACGACGCGCATCATCACCGCGTCGACCCGGCCGCCGGCGTAGCCCGCGATCGCGCCCCAGGCCACGCCGATCACCAGCGCCACCGCGGTCGCGGTCAGCCCGACGACGATCGCGATCCGGCCGCCGACCAGCACCCGCACCAGCAGGTCGCGGCCGAGGTTGTCGGTGCCCAGCGGGTGCGCGGCCGACGGCGGCGCCGCCAGCAGCTCGAGGTCGAGCGTCGTCGCGTCGAGCCCGAACCAGCCGCACACCACCGGGCCGACGAAGCAGGCGAGCGCGATGACCGCGAAGCCGATCAGGCACGCGAACGCCATGCGGTTCTTGCGCAGCCGCCGCCACGCCTCGCGGCCGAGCGAACGCGGCGCGCTCACGCGGCGCGCTCGCTGTGGCGGATGCGCGGGTCGATCCAGCCGTAGGCCAGGTCGACCAGCAGGTTGAACAGCACGAGGAAGCCGACGTAGAAGACCAGGAGGCCGGTCAAGACCGGGTAGTCGCGGCTGGTGACGCTGTCGACGAAGTAGAAGCCCAGCCCCGGGATCTGGAAGATCTTCTCGACGACGAACGAGCCGCTGATGAGCCCCGCGGTGGCCGGCCCGAGGTAGCTCACCACCGGCAGGAGCCCGAGCCGCAGCCCGTGCCGCCACACGACGCCGCGCTCGCTCACGCCCTTGGCCCGCGCGGTGCGGATGTAGTCGGCGCCCAGCGTCTCGATCATGCTGGCCCGCGCCAGCCGCGCGATCGTGCCGGCGTAGATCAGCCCCAGCACCGCCGCCGGCGCCAGGTAGCCGACGACGCCGTCGGCGCGCGCCGCCGGCACCCAGCCCAGCTCCAGCGCCAGGTAGCGGATCGCGATCGGGCCCAGCACCAGCGACGGGATCGAGATGCCGATCAGCGCGACGCTCATCGCCGTGTAGTCGACCCAGGTGTTCTTGCGCGCCGCCGCCAGCACGCCGAGCAGCGTGCCGAACACCGCGGCGAACCCGATCGCCATCAGCCCCAGCGTCAGGCTGTACGGGAAGTGCCGCTTGATGATCGCGCCGACGGTCTCGGGCCGCTTCATCGAGTGGCCGAGGTCGCCGCGGGCCAGCCCGCTCATGTAGCGCCCGTACTGCTGCCACAGCGGATCGTGGAGGTGGTAGCGGTCCTCGATGTTGCGCTGCACCGCCGGCTGCAGCCGCCGCTCGCGCGAGAACGGCCCACCCGGCGCCGCGTGCAACAGCAGGAACGTGATCGTCGCGACCGCCGCCAGCACGGCGACGCCGCCGGCCAGGCGACTCACGATCAGGCGCAGCACGCGCGGCGATCATCGATCCGCGCGCGGCGGATGTCCATCGACGGCGGCGCGCGCGATCAGAACGTGCCGACCACGGCGACGCCGGCGCGGCCGGGCGCGAGCTGCGGCGCGAGCGTCACGCGGGTCGCGGCCGCGCGGTTCATCCGGGCGGCGCGGCCGGGCGCGGTCAGGATGTCGTCGATCGTCCCGGCGGCGTAGGCGGCGACGCCGAGGACCGCGATCGTCGGCCCCACTGGCGACTCCTCGCACGGCTGGGGCGCGAACAGCCCGCAATCGGAGAACGCGATCATCGCGCCGGTGAGGGTCGCCACTACGCCCAGGGTGCGCACGCCCAGGCCGCGGGTGAACAGCTCACCGGTATACAGGTGGCCGGCCGACGGTCCCACGTACGCCATCATCAGGCCCGCCGTCATCAGCACGTCGTTGTCGGGGCGGACGGCGACCGTGGCGACGCCGGCGGCGGTGACGCCGAGCGACAGCGCCAGCGCGGTCCCCTCGCTGTAGCGATCGCCGGTCGTCGGCGCCGGCTCGGCCGCCGGCGCGGACTGTGCGCGGGCGAGGGCGGGGATGGCGAGGGTAGCCAGGGCGGCGACGACAGCGAGGCGAGTCATGCCCACGGCATCTGCATCGGTCGGGCCAGTAAAGTTGCCCAGTGATTCAGCATGGTTGCCAGGGTGTACGTGTCAGCCGCTCGCCAGCGTCCGGTGATGTTTCGACGCCGCCCCGCGCTCACCCGTCAGCGCCGCTGCCGCCAGTCGGGATCGCGCCAGGCCCGCCACAGCGACGGCTGGGCGAACAGGTTCCCTGGTAGGCCGCGCACGTAGGGGCGCTGCAGGCGCTTCTGCGTGTAGACGAACATCGGGATGATCGGCGCCTCGTCGACCAGGATCGCCTCGGCGGCGCGGACCTTGGCCAGCCGCGCGGCCGGGTCGGTCATCTGGGCCGCCTCGTCGAGCAGCGCGTCGAACGCCGGGTTGCACCAGGCCGGGCGGTTGTTGGGGCTGCCACAGCGCCAGATGCGCACGAACTCGACCTCGGGATCGGGCGCGGTGCCGATCCAGCCGAGCCGCGCCACCTGGTACTCGAGCTGCCGGGTGTCGTTCAGGAACACCTGCCACTCCTGCTGCTCGAGCCGCACGCCGATGTGCAGCACGTCCTGCCACTGCGCCTGGATGTACTCGCTGATCAGCTTGTGGGCCTCGAAGCCGATGTTGAACTTGTAGACGATCTCCTTCGGGAAGCGATCGCCCATCTCGGCCTTGGCCTGGGCCAGCTCGGCCCGCGCGCGCGCCGGATCGAACTCGAGGCCGGGCGGCGGCACGTAGCAGAGCTTGCCGCGCTCGATCACCAGCGCGACGCCGGGCGTCGACCGCGTGACGCCGCACGCGCGCAGATCCTCGTCGGACAGGCTGGCGATCGGGGTGCCCGGCGTGTAGCTCGCGACGCCGATCTCGCCGCCGCGCAGGAAGCCGGCGATGCGCGAGCGATCGAGCGCCAGCGTCAGCGCCCGCCGCAGGTGGACGTTGTCGAAGCGCTTGGTGTTGACCACCGCGAAGTAGGTGCCCAGGTACGGCGCGACGGTGTAGTCGCGGTACGGCTTGCCGTGGTTGCCGGTCGACAGCGCCGCCAGGTACGACTGCGGGATGTTGTTGGCGGCCAGCGCGTCGCACACGCCGGTGAAGTAGAGGTTGGCGCTGGCCGCCTGCTCGTCGATCGACAGCACGGTCAGGCGGTCGAGCTTGACCTCGGCGGGGTCGCGGTAGGTCGGCGAGCGCACCAGCGTCAGGTGATCGCGCGGCGCGTGCTCGGCCAGCCGCATCGGCCCCGATGACACGATCGTCGCCGGCGCGGTCCAGGTGCGCGGGTGGCGCGACACCGCGGCGCGCGGGGTCGGCCGCATCGCCCGCGACGCGCCGGTCGCGACGATCGACGGCGTCGGATCGCTGGCCTCGACCACCAGCGTCTGGGCGTCGAGGACGCGGACGCCGAGCACCTCCGGGAGCATCAGCAGGTCGGCGTTGGTGACCTCGACCTCGGCGCGCGGGCGCGCGGCGTCGGCCTGCAGGTCGGCCCACGCGCCGTCGCGGCCGGGCACGTGCTTGGCGGCCACCGGCGCCACGCGCACGCGGTGCTCGGCGGTGGGCGCGCCGTCGAGCTCGTCGGCCGGCACCCAGCCGTAGACGCCGAGGCCGTGATCCCAGTGGACGTAGGCCCAGGTCCGGGCGTCGGGGTTGGGCAGCGTCGCGGGGCGGCCGCTCAGCTCGATGATCGTGACCGCGGCGCGGGGCGGCACGGTGGCGTAGGCGGCGCCCGCGTCGGCGCCGAGATCGCGCAGCCGCAGCGGGCGGCTCGCGGTGCGCTGGTTGGGATCGGGCGGCGCGGCGTCGCCCCAGTCGGCCAGCGGCTTGCCGTCGACCGCGACGACCTCGACGATCGTGCCGGCCGGCAGCCCGCCGGCGTCGCGCACCAGCACCCGCGCGCGGTTCTCGAGGTACGCGAGGTTGTTCTTCAGCCAGTCGAGCGAGTCGGCGTTGACCGACGCCGTCAGCGGGTGCAGCACGCGCACGAGCTGGTAGGCGACGTCGTAGGCCGTGAGCGGGCGGCCGTCGCTCCACCGCGCCTCGGGCCGCAGGTGGAACGTCACCCGGCGCTGATCGGGCGCGACCTCCCACCGGCTGGCCAGCCCCGCGACCGGCAGGCCGTCGTCGCCGAACACCAGCAGGCCATCGAACAGCGCGTACATGATCGGCGTGACCGTCGTCGACTGGCCCTCGGCCGGGTCGAGGCTGTCGGGCTCGCCGCTGTTGCACCAGGTCAGCGTGTGCGGGTCGTCGACCGCGGGCACCTTGCCGAAGTACTCGCTGTCGGGCAGGCCGCAGCCGATGGCGGCGGCCGTAGCGAGCGCGGCGAGCGTGGTAAGGTGGCGGCGCGTCATGGACGAGTTTCGTTGTCCCCGCTGCGGGAGCTTCGCCGCCGAGCGCTCGGAGTCGCGGTTCGCGGCCTTCACCATGGTCGAGATGAACTGCCGCGGATGCAAGCTCTACGAGGAGCGACGCAGCGACGCCGCCGACTTCGCCGCGTTCAAGGACCGCTGGCGGGGCCGGCCGCAGATCCCGATCTACGACTACTACGACGACCTGGTCGACGTCGACTGATGCCCGCCGGCGAGCGAGGCGGCCGCGCGCAGGCCGTGGCGACGCTGGTCGCGGTGGGCCTCCTGTGGTCGACCGCCGGCGCGCTGATCAAGTACGTCACCTGGCCGCCGGCGGCGATCTGGGGGCTGCGCTCGGCGATCGCCGCCGCGGCGCTGATCGCGATCTACCGGCCGTCGTGGCGCGGCCTGACCCGCACCGAGTGGCTGTCGGCGGTGGCGCTGGCGGCGACCACCGGGCTGTTCGTGCTGGCCAACAAGTGGACCACCGCCGCCAACGCGATCTTGATCCAGTACTCGGCGCCGGCCTGGGCCGCGCTGCTGTCGGCGGTGATCCTGCACGAGCGGGCGTCCCGCATCGACTGGGTGACGATCGGCCTGGCGCTGTGCGGCGTCGCGCTGTTCTTCGTCGACCAGCTGTCGCTCGCGCACGTGCGCGGCAACGTCGTGGCGCTGGCGGCCGGCGTGATGTTCGCGACCAACGTCGTGCTCCTGCGCAAGATCGCCCGCGACCCGGAGGGCCGGGGCAGCGCGCTCAGAGCGATGATCCTCGGCCACGTGCTGGCGGCGGTGGCCGGCCTGCCGTTCGCGCTGACCGCGCCGGCGCTGCCGGCCAGCGGGTGGGGCGCGATGGTGGCGCTGGGGCTCCTGCAGCAGACCGCGCCGACGATCCTCTACGCGTGGGCGATCCGTCGGGTCACCGCCGTCGAGGGCCTGCTGATCCCGATCGTCGAGCCGATCGTCTCGCCGCTGTGGGTGTGGATCCTGTTCGCCGAGCGCCCCGGGGCGTGGGCGCTGGTCGGCGGCGCGGTGGTGGTGGCGGCGGTGACGCTGCGCGGGCTGGCGCCGTCGCGGGGCTGACCGCGATCGGGCTACACTGCGGGCGTGCGCCGCCTGGGTAACGCCGTCCACATCGTGTGGGTCGGCATCGTCGTCTTCTGGTTCCTCGTCGCCTACGGGCTGGTGCGGCTGGGGCTGCTGATCGGCCTGTGCTGGAGCGGCGCGCGCCGCCGCCGGGTGGTGGCGCGGTGGAACGGCTGGGCGCTGCGCACGCTGCTGGAGCTGCTCGGCGCGTCGTTCATCAAGATGGGCCAGGTGATGAGCACCCGGCCCGATCTGTTCGCGGCCGAGACCATCGCGCAGCTCAAGCACCTGCAGGACCGGCTGCCGGCGTTCGCCTTCGCCAAGGTGCGGCGGATCGTCGAGGAGGACACCGGCAAGCCGCTCGAGGACACCTACGCCGAGTTCGATCAGCAGCCGGTGGCGGCGGCGTCGGTGGCGCAGGTCCACCGCGCCCGCCTGCGCGACGGCCGCGAGGTCGCGGTCAAGGTGCTGCGGCCCAACGTGCGGCGCCAGGTCGAGCGCGACGCGTCGCTCTTGATGCTGGGGGCCAAGGTCATCGCGCTGCACCCGCGGCTCAAGCGCAGCGATCCCGTCGGCCACACCAAGCACTTCGTCGACGCGATCCACGACCAGACCGACCTGCGCATCGAGGCCACGAACTACCGCCGCTTCCACGACAACTTCGCCAGCTGGACCACGGTGAAGTTCCCCGAGGTGCTGGCGCCGTCGACCGAGCGGATCCTGACGATGGAGTTCATCCGCGGCACCAAGATCGACGCCCAGCCCGAGGCGCGCAAGCTGCCGCTGGCCGAGGTGGTGCGGCGGTGCATGTTCCAGATGTGCTTCGACGACGGCTTCCTGCACGCCGACATGCACCCCGGCAACATGCTGGTCGACGACGAGGGCCGGCTGGTGCTGTTCGACGTCGGCCTGGCCAAGCACCTGCACGAGGACGTGCTGATCCAGTTCATCGACATGGGCAAGTGCCTGACGATGGGTACGCCCGGCGATCTGGTCGGGCACCTGCGCCGGTTCCACACGTACATGGGCGACGTCGACTGGGACGCGCTGTCCAAGGACGTCGAGGTGTTCGCGACCAAGTTCCGCGGCCAGAACGCCGCCGAGCTCGACTACGGCACGCTGTTCAACGAGATGTTCGCGATCGGGCGCCGCTACCACGTGCGCCCGGTGACCGACATGACGCTGGTGCTGGTGGCGATGGTGACGTCGCAGGGCATCGGCCAGATGCTCGACCCGCACGTCGACGTGTTCGCCCACGTCGCGCGCCACCTGGTGCCGATCTTGATGAAGCGCAACGAGCGGGTGCCCGAGACCGCCGCGGCGCGCGCCGCCGCGGGGCAGTGATACCGTCGGCGGATGCAGCCGCCTGGTCCGCCTGGTCCGCCCGCTGGTCCGCCGCCGCCGGGGTATCCGCCGCCGGGGTATCCGCCGCCGGGGTATCCGCCGCCGCCGCCGGGGTACGGCTATCCGCCGCCGCCGCGCAAGGCTTCCCTGCTGTGGCTCTGGATCCTGCTCGGCGTTCTCGGCGGGCTGATGGTGGTCGGCATCCTGGCCGCGATCGCGATCCCGTCGTTCATGAAGTACCAGCAGAAGTCGAAGCGTAGCGAGGCCGAGCTCAACCTCAACGCCATCGAGAAGGCGGCGAACATGGTCTACGCCGAGACCGCCGCGTTCCCGCCCGGCACGGCGGGGCGGACGCCCGCGACGTCGTGCTGCGCCGACCCGACGCGGCGGTGCCAGCCCGATCCGATCGCGTGGCAGGGCGAGCCGTGGGCCACGCTCGACTTCGAGATGGTCTCGCCGCACTTCTTCCAGTATACGTACGCCGGCGCCGCCGACGGTCAGAGCTTCACGGCGACGGCGATCGGGGACCTCGACTGCGACGGCAACGAGGTCGTCTACACGCTGGTCGGGCGCGTCGTCGGGGGCAGCCCGTCGTTCGAGCTGGTGCCGCCCACCGGCCGGGACTGAGCCGCGCCGCGGGCGCGATGTTACGCTCGCGCGATGCAGCCACCTCCTCCAGGCGCGCCGCCGGGCGGCTATCCACCGCCGGGCTATCCACCGCCGGGGTATCCGCCGCCGCCGGGCTACGGCTATCCGCCGCCGCCCCGGAAGCGGTCGCTCTTGTGGCTGTGGATCGTGCTCGGCGTGGTCGGCGCCGGCCTGGTGATGGTCGCGATCCTGGCGGCGGTCGTGGTGCCCAAGGCCGACGAGTACGTGGAGCGGTCCAAGCGCATCGAGGCCGAGCTCAACCTCCACGCGATCGGCAGGGGCGCGAAGGTCGGCTACGAGGAGACCGGCCGCTTCCCCGAGGGCGACGCCGCGTTGACGCCGGCCGCCTCGTGCTGCGAGGGGCCGAACCACAAGTGCGCGCCCGACCCGGCGCTGTGGCGCGGCGAGCCGTGGGAGTCGATGTACTTCGAGATGAACCGGCCGCACTACTTCCGGTACTCGTACCGCGCGTCGGCCGACGGCCAGAGCTTCACCGCCACCGCCGTGGGCGACCTCGACTGCGACGGCGAGGAGGTGGTGTTCACGGTCACCGGCACCGCCGTCGGCGGCAATCCGGAGCTGTCGGAGGTCGTGCGGCCGACCAACCGCGACTGAGCCGGCGGCGGGCCGCGTGGTAGCGTTCGCGCGTGCAGCCAGGGCCGCCACCGTCGCCGTCGGGGTATCCGCCACCGGGCTACTACCCGGGGTATCCGCCGCCCGGCGGTCCGCCGCGACGGTCGTCGCTGCTGTGGCTGTGGATCACGCTGGGCGTCGTCGGCGCGGTGGCCGTGATCGGCGTGCTGGCCGCGATCGCGATCCCGTCGTTCGTCAACTACCAGCGCAAGGCCAAGGCCGTCGAGGCCGAGCTCGAGCTGCGGCGGATCGGCCACGCGGCGATCATGTACTTCGACGAGCACGGCCGGTTCCCCGCGGCCGCGGCCGGCCCGACGCCGGCGACGCCGTGCTGCGCCGGACCTGACCACAAGTGCGCGTCGGTCATCGACGACTGGGCCGCCGAGCCGTGGCGGACCCTCGGCGTCACGATGCTCGAGCCGCACCGCTACCAGTACACGTTCACGCCGGGCGCCGATGGCAGCTCGTTCACGGCGACGGCGATCGGCGACCTCGACTGCGACGGCGACGCGTCGGTGTTCACGCTGACCGGCACCGCGGTCGGCGGGGCGGCCCGGCTCGACGAGGTGGTCCGGCCCGCGCACATCGACTGAGCGCGACAGGTGCGACCGGCCGCGACGGCTTGACGCCGACCCGGCCGGGCCGCTAAGCCCGACGGCATGTCGATCTTCCGCTTCGCGCCGCTGGCGCTCCTCCTCGCCGCGGCCCCGGCCGTCGCGGGTCCCGGCAAGGGCCTCACCATCGACGACATGCTGGCGATGCAGCGGGTCGGCGAGCCGGCGGTGTCGCCCGACGGCAAGTGGGTGGCGTTCTCGCTGCGCGACACCGACCTGACGGCCAACAAGGGCCGCACCGACGTGTGGCTGGCGGCGGTCGATGGCTCGACGGTGCGCCGGCTGACCACCGATCCCGCGAGCGACACCAGCCCGGCGTGGTCGCCCGACGGCGCGCACGTCTACTTCTCGTCGACCCGCGGCGGCTCGGCGCAGGTGTGGCGGATCGCGGTGGCCGGCGGCGAGGCCGAAGCGGTGACCAAGCTGCCGATCGACGTCAACGGCTTCCGGCTGTTCCCCGACGGCAAGCGGCTGCTGCTGGCGATGGACGTGTGGCCCGAGACCCGGACGCCGGCGGCGTCGGTCGAGCGGGACGCGGTCAAGTCGCCGTCGAGCGTGCAGGCCTACGACTCGCTGCTGTTCCGCCACTGGGACACCTGGGAGGACGGCAAGTACTCGCACCTGTTCGTGTGGTCGCCGGACAAGCCCGACGACGCGCGCGACCTCTTGCCGGGCGCGACCACCGACACGCCGACGCATCCGTTCGGCGGCATGGAGGACACCGCGATCGCGCCCGACGGCAAGACCGTCGCGTACGTCGCGCGGGTCGGCGGCAAGGCGATCGCCTGGACCACCAACACCGACGTGTTCCTGGTGCCGGCCGACGGCGTCGGCAAGCCGGTCGCGCTGACCGGCGCCAACCTCGCGTACGACTACGCGCCGAGCTACGCGCCCGACGGCAAGTCGATCGCGGTGCTGGCGATGGCGCGCGCCGGCTACGAGGCCGACCGCCAGCGGGTCGTGATCTACGATGTCGCGACCAAGAAGCCGCGGACGCTGACCGAGGGCTGGGACCGATCGCCGGGCGGCGTCGAGTGGAGCAAGGACGGCAAGACGCTGTACGCGTCGGCCGACGACCTCGGCAACCACACGCTGTTCGCGATCGACGCGACCAGCGGCAAGGTGACGACGCTGATCGACAAGGGCACCAACGCGTCGCCGCTGGTCGCGGGCGATCAGATCGTCTTCCTGCGCGACACGCTGACGATGCCGGCCGAGCTGTTCCGCATCCCGGCGACCGGCGGCGTGCCGCGGCAGATCACCCACTTCAACGACGCGCGGGTCGCGAAGATCGCGTGGGGCGCGTACGAGCAGTTCACGTTCACCGGCGCGAAGGGCGACACCGTCTACGCGTACCTGGTCAAGCCGGCCAACTTCGACTCCAAGCGCACGCCCAAGGTGCCGGTGGCGGTGCTGATCCACGGCGGGCCCCAGGGCAGCTTCGGCGATCACTTCCACTACCGCTGGAACCCCGAGGTGTTCGCCGGCCACGGCTACGCCGCGGTGGTGATCGACTTCCACGGGTCGACCGGCTACGGCCAGGCGTTCACCGACGCGATCAACGGCGACTGGGGCGGCGCGCCCTACGACGACATCATGGCCGGCATCGACGCCGCGCTGAAGAAGTACCCGTTCCTCGACGGCACCCGCATGGGCGCGGCCGGCGCGTCGTACGGCGGCTTCATGATCAACTGGATCAACGGCAAGACCGATCGCTTCAAGGCGCTGATCTGCCACGACGGCAACCTCGACGAGCGGCTCGCCTACTTCGACACCGAGGAGCTGTGGTTCCCCGAGTGGGAGCACGGCGGCACGCCGTGGGAGAACCCCGCCGGCTACGCCAAGCACAACCCCATCGACCTCGTCGCCAACTGGAAGACCCCCACCCTCGTCATCCACGGCGGCCTCGACTTCCGCGTCGTCGACACCCAGGGCATGTCCACCTTCACCGCCCTCCAGCGCAAGGGCATCCCCTCCCGCTTCCTCTACTTCCCCGACGAGAACCACTGGGTCCTCAAGCCCCAGAACTCCAAGCGCTGGCACGCCGAGGTCCTCGGCTGGCTCGACCGCCACCTGCTGGGGACAGGATCTACCCCTCGAACCCGCTGATATCGCTCGCGAATTCGCTCGCCGTGCGTCGCAGGAAGGGACACTTTCCCACGCCGTAGCGCGGCGAAACTACTCCGCTTTTGGGAGCCAAAGCGGCTCCCCGTCCCGCGCGGAGGTCCCGTCCGGCCGCTCCACGCGAAGCCGATAGCGCGGGGCTCGAGCGGAGCCTGGCTCCGTGCTGCTCGCTCGCACGTGCGCGGCGACCGTTTCGCAGTAGCGCGTCGCGCGCTCAGCGGTCGTCGCGCCCAGCGCGAGGTACCACGCGCTCGGGGTCCACAGGTCGCGCGGGACCATCGACGTGCGCCCGGCGTGCAGCGGTCCCGTGGACCAGAGGTGGCCGAGCGGGTCGGTGACGACGCCAGCACGATACGCGTTGACGTCGTTGTAGATGGTCGCCGTCGCCAGGTAGGCGTCGTCGAGGATCGGCTTGGAGTGAAACCGCTCCTCGAACAACTTGCCGGTGGCGTCGCGCGCGTGGTTGCGGACCTGAGCGTAGCGAAGGCAGGTCCGATGGATCAATACGCGCAACGCATCGGGGCCGGGCGGGACCGCGATCATGTGCACGTGGTTCTCCATCAGCGTGAGCTGATGCAGGCGGCTCGCGCTCGTCTCCAGGCCACGTGCCAGGCATCCGATGAAGCGCGTGCGATCGGCGTTCGTCGAGAACAGGCGACGACGGTTGTTGCCGCGCAGGTAGATGTGATGAGGGACGTTGGGGATCACCAGGCGCGCTTGTCGGGGCATGACGCGGGTTTCGGCCGCTTGCATCTGCGGTTGCCATTCGCGCGAGAAGCTCTGGAACCCAGTGATCTTAGGAGCTTGGCTGGATGGAAAGTGTCCCTTTTCGGAACGCAACACGCCAAAAAAACGTAGCGATCGTCTGATCTTAGGAGGGGGGATCCTGTCCCAACACGGGCAGGGCCTTGGCGTGGCGGGGGCGGGGGGCGGGGGCGACGGAGGGGCGCAGGTCGGGGGCGCGCTCGGCCCAGGCGCGGGCGACGTCGGGGTCGAGGAGGTGGGAGGGGCGGACGTTGCGGAGGGCGTTGGCCATGATGGCGCGGACGTGGGGGTTGGTCTGCTCGAGCTGGGCGAGCAGGGCGGTCATGGCGTCGCGCTGGAGGCCGTCTTGGCTGCCGCACAGGTTGCACGGGATGATCGGGAAGGCGAGCTCGGCGGCGAGGGTGGCGATGTCGCGCTCGGGGCACTCGATCAGCGGGCGGATGACGTCGAAGCGATCGTCGTCGGTGCGGTAGCGGGCGGGCATGGCTTGCAGCTTGCCGCTGTAGAAGAGGTTCAGCAGGAACGTCTCGAGCGAGTCGTCGCGGTGGTGGCCGAGCGCGATCTTGTTGCAGCCGAGGCGCTCGGCGGCGGTGTACAGGATGCCGCGGCGCAGGCGCGAGCACAGCGAGCAGTAGGTCTGCGAGGCGTCGAGGCGATCGGTGACGACCGAGTAGGTGTCCTCGCGCAGGATCTCGAAGCGCTGGCCGCTGGCCTCGAGGAACGCGCGCAGCGGGGCGCCGTCGTAGCCGGGCTGCACCTGGTCGAGGTGCACCGCGACGAGCTCGATCGCGAACGGCAGCCGCGGCGCCAGCTTGGTCAGCAGGTGGAACATCACGTAGCTGTCCTTGCCGCCGGACATCGCGACCATGATGCGATCGCCTGGCGCGAGCAGCTGGTAGCCCTCGCAGGTGCCCTTGACCTGGCGGTAGAGCAGCTTCTCGAGGCGGCGGAGCTCGGACATCGGCGGCATCCTACGGAGCGGTCGTCCCGACGCAAGGCCGATCGTGACCGGCGCACGAAATCGCGGCCTTCCCGGCCTTCGCGGTTGCGGCGCGGCGAGCCCCCCGCGTACGCTGCTCCGTCATGGGTATCCGCGCGGCGTCTGTGGTGGTGATCCTCGGATCGCTGGCTGGTTGTCCTCACCAGGACGAGGATCCGATCATCGACGCGCCGCTCACCTGCGACCCGGTCGACGACCAGAACCCGTGCACCCTCGACGAGTGCGACGGCCCGACGCCGATCCACACGCCGCGCACCGGCGCGAGCTGCACCGGCGGCACCTGCACCGCGCAGGGCACCTGCACCGGCGACACCTGCGGCGACGGCGACGTCACCGGCGTCGAGCAGTGCGACGATCAGAACACCACGCCGGCCGACGGCTGCAACGCGCAGTGCCGCACCGAGCCGAGCGAGCGCGAGCCCAACGACGACGGCACGCCGAACGAAGGCATGGGCTCGGTCGACCCCGGCGGCAACGACTTCGACGCGACCGCGGTCACCAACGCCAACGCGCAGGCCGCGCAGGTGCCGCTCGACGTCGCCAGCGGCGCGCTGCTGAGCGTGCTGGCCGCGATGAGGCCGCCCGGCGACGAGGACGTGTTCGCGGTGACCAACAGCGGCGCCGCGCCGCGCGCGGTGAAGTTCGACGTCTGGCTGCGCCTGGCGACGTTCGGCTACGGCCGCTCGTGCGGCATCACGATGGACGCCAGCCTGACCATCCGCGACGCCGCCGGCGCGATCCTCGCGCAGAACGACGACCGCAACCCGAGCAGCGACCGCTGCCCCGGCCTGACCTACACCGTCGGCGCCGGCCAGACCGTCTACGCCCAGGTCGTCGAGTACGGCGACAACACGCTCGTGAACTCGTACGCGATCACGTTCGAGCCGATGTAGCCGCCGCGCGCGGCTACGGCTTCACGAAGATGCACGAGCGCAGCGTCGGCACGGTGCCGCCGCTGCAGTTGCCCAGCCCGTCGACGTAGCCGGCCGGCGGCGACCAGCTCTTGGGGTTGTCGCGGTTGATCGCGACGAAGACCTCGTCGCTGCCGTCGCTGACCTTGTAGACCCAGTACCAGTCCTCGACGACGACGTTGGTGCGCACGCCGCGCCGCAGCGCCGGGTGCTGGGCGCGCAGCGTGCCGGCCTTGCGGGCGTGGGCCAGGGTCGCCAGCTCGTCGGCCGACAGCCCGTCGAAGCGCTGCATCTTGCGGTTGTCGGGGTCCGGGCCGCCCTCGGTCCCGATGTCGTCGCCCTGGTACAGCATCGGGATGTTGCCCGGCGACGTGAACAGGAACGTCAGCGCCAGCCGCAGCCGCTCGTGGCCGCCGCCGTTGCTCCGGGCCTCGGTCAGCGCGCGCACCTGATCGTGGTTGCCGAAGAAGTTGCCCATGATCGCGCCCGGGTACCCGCCGCGGCCGCCCATCGTGTCCTGCGGCGTGAGGTACGCGGTGTCGTTGCCGATCGCGAAGTCGGCCAGGTTGCGCATGCTGGCGCCGAAGGTGAGCAGCGACGCCTTGGTCTGGTTGTAGTAGCCCTCGTCGACCTGGCCCTGCACCATGTCGGGCCGCACGTGGTAGCGGGCCCAGCCGCCGAGCGACTCGCCGACCATGTAGAACACCGTCGGCTCCTCGGACAGCTCGTGGTGCTGCACCGTGGTCTCGATCTCGGCGACCACCGCCGCCTTGAGCGCGCGCACGAACACGTCGTCCATGTGCTTGAGCGCGTCGGCGCGGAACCCGTCGAGGTCGAACTCCTGGATCATCCACAGCGCGTGATCGACCACCGCGCGCACCGCGTCGGGGTGGCCGCCGTAGTCGAAGTCGGGCATGTCGGTGGTGAACCAGCAGCCGATCCGCGCCACGTCCCAGCGGTTGTCGCAGGCGTTGTAGCCGAAGAACCAGCCGGGGTGATCGGCGTACAGCCGCGCCTCCTTGTGGACGTGGTTGACGACGAAGTCGGGGATGACCCGCATGCCGCGCAGGTGGGCCTCGCGCACCAGCTCGTGCAGCTCGGCGGCGGTGCCGAACGCCGGCTCGATCGGCGTCGCGTAGCCGAGGTCGTCGCGGTCGGTGTAGCCGGTCGCGATCGGGTGGTACGAGTGGTAGCTGGCGAACCGCCGCGGATCGCTCAGCCCCACCGACGGCTGCGAGTTGTGCGAGTTGATGATCGGCGAGCTGATCCACAGCGTGTTCACGCCGAGCGCGTCGAAGTAGCCCTCGCGGAGCTTGGCGGTGATGCCGGCGAAGTCGCCGCCCTGCCAGCGGCTGCGCGGGTCGTCGACGCGGCCCAGGTCGCCGGCCCCGTTGTCGAGGTTGTTGCGGCTGTCGCCGTCAGCGAAGCGGTCGGTGAGGATCTGGTAGAGGATCGCGTCCCGCCAGCCGAAGTCGGCGTAGCCGCCCGGGCCGATCCACAGCGGCGCGAACAGCGCGCGCGGGCGCTCGCCGGTGGTCGTGCGCGCGCGCACCAGCACGCTGTACTTGCCGGGCGCCAGGTCGTGGGCGGTCAGCGTCCAGGTCGAGGTCGCGGCGTCGAAGCCCTGGCTGGCCGGCACGTCGTCACCGGCGATCCGCAGCTCGGTCTGGTCGACGTCGATGGTCCCGGCGCCCGTGTAGCGCGCCACGACCGAGTAGCCGGTGTCGGTGGTCGCGGTGCACAGCTCGAAGTCGCCGACCGGGCGGAACTGGTCGCAGGTCCGCGGGCAGGCCGGGTCGCCCGGCAGGCACGGATCGTCGATCGTCGGCTCGTTGCTCGCGGGGCACGCGGCGGTGTACAGCAGGCCGAGGGTCGCGAGGACGGAGCGCATGCGGGTCCCCCAAGCATAAGCCGTGCTCGCGCCGCGCGGATCCGCCGAAGTGAGTCCGCCTACTTGCGCTGGGGCCAGGGTCAAGGGGCGTTGCCGATCGCAACGGCGCCCCCGTGGTAGCGTCGCCGGGTGACCGTCGCCGACCTCGAGCAGGCGCTGGCCGAGGCGCGGCCCGAGGCCATCGAGCGCGCGGTGGTGGCGGCCGCGCTGGCCGCCACCGGGGCCACGATCGGGGCGCTGTTCGTGTGGGACAAGAAGGCGCGGGGCCTGGTGCTGTCGCACCACCTGGTCGAGGGGCTGGTGGTCACGCTGCCGGACCGGGTCATCCGCACCGACGACCGCCCGGGCATCGCCGGCTGGGCCTTCGAGCACGACGCGCCGTACCTGTGCCGCGACAGCGCCAGCGATCCGCACTACACCCGCTACCTGCTCGACGTGCGCGCGATCGCCGCGGCGCCGGTGCGCTGGCAGCAGAAGCCGATCGGCGTGATCACCGTGGCCAGCCGCGCCGAGCCGCTGGCCAAGGACGTGCTGAAGACGCTGGGCGACCTGGCCACGGCCGCCGCGCGGTTCGTGCGCCGGGCCCAGGCCGATCGCCAGAGCCGCGAGGAGACCGGGCGGCCGTTCTTGATCGGCGGGCTGTCGCCGGAGTGGCGCGAGGTCGAGCGCCGCATCGAGCTGGCGTCGCCGACCCGCGCGCCGATCTTGTTGCGCGGCGAGAGCGGCACCGGCAAGGACCTCGTCGCGCGGGCGATCCACGGCGCCAGCCGCCGCGCCGATCGGCCGTTCGTGACGGTCAACTGCGCGGCGATCCCCGAGACGTTGCTCGAGAGCATCTTGTTCGGCCACGTCCGCGGCGCGTTCACCGGCGCGACCAACGAGAAGGTCGGCGAGTTCCAGAAGGCCGACGGTGGCACGCTGTTCCTCGACGAGGTCGGCGAGCTGCCGGTGGCGCTGCAGGCCAAGGTGCTGCGCGCGGTCGAGCAGGGCGAGGTGCAGCCGCTGGGCTCGAACGCGGCGCCGCAGCGGGTCGACGTGCGCCTGGTCGCGGCGACCAACCGCGACCTCGAGGCGATGGTGGCCGACGGCCGGTTCCGCGACGACCTGTACTACCGGCTCGGCGTGATGACGCTCGAGCTGCCGCCGCTGCGCCGCTACAAGGAGCAGCTCGAGGTGATGGCGTCGGTGTTCGTCGAGGAGGCCGCGCTGCGCCACGGCAAGCTCGCGCCGCGCCTGACCCCGGCGGCGATGGCGCGGCTGGCGGCCTACGACTTCCCCGGCAACGTCCGCGAGCTGCGCAACGCCGTCGAGCACGCGGTGATCCTGGCGACCGGGCCCGAGATCAGCCCCGACGATCTGCCGCGGCCGTTCCAGGTGGCGGCCCCGCGCAAGCCGGCGCGACCGGCGCGGCCGAAGCTGGCGGCGCTGCGCGAACAGTGGCTGGCGCCGCTCGAGCGCCGCTACCTGATCGAGCTGCTGGCCGAGCACCGCGGGAGCGTCCGCGCGGCCGCGACGGCGGCCGGCGTCGATCCGGTGACGCTGTACCGGCTCTTGCGCAAGCGCGGCGTGGCGCTGCGGCGCGTCGCCGACGACGAGTGAGCGACCGCGGAGCCGGTGTCGGGAGAGGGAGACCGGACCGGCGGCGAGGCCCCCCTCGCGCCTCGCCGCCAGCCGGTGGAGATCGGGTCAGCGACCGTCGGGCGTCGGCGGGGTCGCGATGCGCGCGCCGTCCTGGCCGAGCAGGGCCGGGACGCTGTCGCCGCGGGTGCGCGGCTGCATGCGGCGCTGGTGGAGCGGCTCGAGGGCCGGGGTGTCGCGGCGGGTGGGGCCGTCGGAGCGGACGATGATCGACATGGTGGGCCTCGCGATCAGAGGAGGACGACGGTGGGGATGAGCGCGATCAGCGAGTCGCGCGCGCGCTCGGCGTTGGCCTTGCTCGCGTAGACCTCGCTGGTGCCGATGACCTGGCCGTTGGTCGCGGTCAGGTTGAGGTACGCGCCGCCGTTGCTCGAGGCGAGCACCTGGTAGCGGGCGGCGCTGGCGCCGTTGTCGAGGACCGCGAACGCGCCGTTGAGCGCGGCGGCCTCGCTGTCGTAGCGCTCCGAGCGCAGCACGATCGCGCCGTTGCCGGCGTGGAGGTTCCAGTAGTGCTTGCCGCCGGCGTCGAGGTGGATCGCGAAGCGGCGCCCGGTCGCGGTGGCCCACGCGGTGCGGTAGGTGCTGACCGCGCCGACCGTGGCGGTCAGCGTCGC
Source organism: Myxococcales bacterium (assembly GCA_016707895.1). GTDB lineage: Bacteria > Myxococcota_A > Polyangia > Haliangiales > Haliangiaceae > UBA2376. The sequence goes on from JADJGV010000002.1 coordinate 487,123, forward strand.
CTGCGCGGCGGCGGCGGTCGCCTGGACGCCGCTGGTGCCGATGAGCTCGCCGTTGACCGCCTTGAGGGTCACCAGCGCGCGACCGTCGGTGGTCGGCTTGACCTCGTACCGCGCGGCGGTGGCGCCGTTGCTCAGCACCGACAGCAGGCCGGTCAGCGCGGCGGTGCGGCTCGAGTAGCCCTCGGAGGTGAGCAGCAGCGCGCCCTTGGCGTCGACCAGGCGGAACCGGAACTGCGCGTCGCTGCTCTTCCACAGCGCGAACGACGGGCGGCTGGAGGTGTCGGCCCAGGTCAGGGCCTCGGAGGTGTCGGCGGTGTCGACGGTCGACTCGTCCACGCAGCCGGCGGCGGCGGTGGCGAGCATCAGGGCGGTGAGGGCGGTCAGCAGGCGGCGCATGGTTGCGTCGCCATTCAGCAAGGTCGGGGCCAGCTGGAAGATGCTGTAAGTACCTGCAACTCCTTCATGCTTGAGGCCTCGTTTGTTGCTGCATCGACGCGACAATAGAGTCCATGCAACATGTGTTGCATCGGCGCACCAAGTGGAATTCCGCACGCGCGGCGCGGTGGGGCGTCGCGGGTCGGCGCCCTGAGTCGCCCGTGTTGCTCAGGGCGAGTACGATGCGGCAATGCGGGCTCGCTGGCTGTGTCCTACCGTGGCGCTCTGGGTGGCGGCGTGCGGTCCGTCCGACGGGCCCAACCGGCCGCCGACGGTGGCCGGCAGCCCGGCGACCACCGCGGAGGACGCGCCGGTGACGATCGCGGTCACCGCCGCCGATCCCGACGGCGACACGCTCGAGTACCGCTACGCGACGCCGGCCCACGGCACCGTGACCGGCAGCGGCGCGTCGTTCATCTACACGCCCGTGGCCGACTACCACGGCACCGACGCGGTGACGGTGACGGTGCTCGACGGCGAGGCCCAGGCGACCGCGACGATCTCGATCACGGTGACGCCGGTGAACGACGCCCCGGCGGTCGCCCCCGATACGCTGGTCGCGCTCGAGCACACCGCGCTCGACACCCCGCTGACCACGCTGCTGAGCAACGACGTCGACGTCGACGGCGACCCGCTCGCGGTCACCGCGGTGGCCACCGCCTCGACCGGCACCGCCGTCATCGTCGGCGATCAGGTCCGCTACACGCCGCCGGCGGGCTTCCTGGGCGCCGCGACCTTCGACTACACGGTGTCGGACGGCCAGGCCACGGGCACCGGCACGGTCACGGTCAACGTCACCGCCGTCGACGATCCCCCGGTCGCCGGCGACGACGCCGCGACCACCGTCGAGGACACCGCGCTGCCGCTGACCGCCGCGTCGCTCTTGGCCAACGACACCGATCCCGAGGGCGGGGCGCTGTCGCTCACCGCGGTCGGCAACGCCACCAACGGCACCGTCGCGCTCGCCGGCACGACGGTCACGTTCACGCCGGCCGGCGACTTCAACGGCAGCGCGAGCTTCGAGTACACCGTCTCCGACGGCGTCGGCGCCGACACGGCCACCGTGACCGTGACGATCACCGGCGCACCCGACGCCCCGGTCGCCATCGACGACGCGATCACCGCGACCGAGGACCAGCCGGCGACGCTCATCGCTGCGACGCTGGCGGCCAACGACACCGACGCCGACGGCGACGCGCTGACGGTGACCGCCGTCGGTGCGCCGAGCGGCGGCGCGGTGGCGCTGGTCGGCGGCACGATCACCTTCACGCCGGCGCCCAACCTCACCGGCACCGCCGGCTTCGACTACACCGTGTCCGACGGCGCCCGCACCGACGTCGGCCACGTCACGGTCACGGTGGGCGCGGTCCCCGACGCCCCGGTCGCCGGCGACGACACCGCCACGGCCGCCGAGGACACGCCGCTGGCCATCACCGGCGCGACGCTGACCGCCAACGACGTCGACGTCGACGGCCCGGCGCTGACGGTGACCGCGGTCGCCGGCGCGGTCCACGGCGCCGTGGTGCTGACCGGCGCGACGATCACCTTCACGCCCGACGCCGACTACGTCGGCCCCGCCGGCTTCGACTACACGGTCTCGGACGGCGCGCTCAGCGACGTCGGCCACGTCGCGATCACCGTGACGCCGGTGAACGATCCGCCGGTGGCGGTCGACGATGTCGCGACCACCGCCGAGGACACCCCGCTGGCCCTGGCCGGGGCGACGCTGGCGGCCAACGACACCGACGTCGACGGTCCGGGCCGCACGGTGGTCGCGGTCGCCGCGCCGCAACACGGCACCGTGGCGCTCGCCGGCGGCACCGTGACGTTCACGCCCGAGGCCAACTACGTCGGCCCGGCGGCGTTCGACTACACCGTGTCCGACGGCAGCTTGGTCGACGTCGGCACCGTCGCCGTCACGGTCACGCCGGTCAACGACGCGCCGGTGGCGGTCGCCGGTAGCGCCACGACCAACGAGGCGACGCCGGTGGTGATCACGCTGACCGCCACCGACCTCGACTCACCGAGCGTCACGTTCACGCCGGCGGCGCCGTCGGTGGGCGCGCTCGGCGCGGTCACGCCGGCGGGGCCGTTCAGCGCCACGGTCACCTTCACGCCGCCGCTCGGCTTCGACGGCACCGCGACGTTCGCCTTCACCGCGTCGGATGGCGCGCTGACGTCGGCGCCAGCGACGATGGCGATCACCGTCGTCAACGTGCCGGTGTGCAACGACGGCCTGGTCGAGGGCAGCGAGGGCTGCGACGATCAGGGCAACGCCGCCGGCGACGGCTGCTCGCCGACGTGCGCGGTCGAGGTCGGCTGGACCTGCGCCGGCGCCCCCAGCGCGTGCGACGAGATCTGCGGCGACGGCATGATGGTCGGCGCCGAGGCCTGCGACGACAACAACCTGATCAGCACCGACGGCTGCACCGCGCAGTGCGTGCTCGCGCCGCCGTGCGACGGCGCCCGCTTCCCGGGCGGCGACCGCTTCGCCACCAACCCGACCACCGGCGCGTGCTACGTCGGCTTCGACGACGACCTCGACAGCCAGGCCGCCGCGCAGGCCGCTTGCGTGGCGGGCGCCGGCCACCTGGCGACGATCACCAGCGCCTTCGAGCAGGGCCTGGTGACTGCGGCCGCCAGCGACGCCCAGAATCCGTGGATCGGCGCCACCGACGACGCCAACGACACCGACGCGGTCTTCGCGTGGGTGACCGGCGAGCCGTGGGGCTTCGCCAACTTCGCGCCGGGCCAGCCCGACGACGACGTCGGGGTCGGCGGCAACGGCGAGTGCCTGCACCTGCTCAACGCCGCCGGCCAATGGAACGACACCAACTGCGCCGCCACCGGCTTCGTGGTCGGCCGGGTGTGCGAGTACGAGCCGCGCTGCGGCGACGGGGTGATCCAGCCGGCGCAGAGCGAGACCTGCGACGACGGCAACAGCGTCAGCTTCGACGGGTGCTCGGCCACCTGCCGGGTCGAGACGCTGTTCTTCAGCGAGTACGTCGAGGGCTCCGGCGGCACCAACAAGGCGGTCGAGATCGCCAACCCGTCGCTGACCCCCCGCAACCTGACCGGTTGCTCGCTGCGGCTGTACACCAACGGCTCGCCGACCCCGAGCAACACCGTCGCGCTCACCCAGACGATCGCCGGCGGCGACGTGCTGGTGGTGTGCAACCCGTCGTCGGTCGCCGCGATCCTGGGCCAGTGTGACCTGCAGAGCAACGCGGTGGCCAACTGGAACGGCGACGACGCGATCGAGCTGTTCTGCGGTAGCGCCAGCGTCGACGTGGTCGGGCGAGCTCCGGCGTCGATCCGGGCGCGCTGGGGCACCGCGCCGACCTCGACGCTCGATCAGACGCTGCGTCGCAAGTGCTCGGTGAGCGTCGGCGACGCCAACGGCACCAACGCGTTCAACCCGGCGACGGAGTGGACCAGCCTCGGCACCAACGTGTTCACCGACCTCGGCGTCCGCTCGTGCAGCCCCTAACCCGTCGGGCCTCGCGCTACTGCAGGTCGGCGGCCGTGCGCGGCAGCAGCTGGAAGTTCATCCGCTGCGCGTAGACGCCGGTGATCGACGCGAACGCCTGGCCTGCGGTGGCCGGCACGGGGCCGGCGTTGGGGTAGACGAACGCGCGGATCGCGAGGCTTCCGGCGCCGCCGGCGGTCTTGACCACCCGGAACTCGCCGGTGGTGCCGTCGGTCGCGGCGGGCGCGGTGACGTTGGTGACCCGCATCAGCACGCCCTCGTAGATCTCGGCGGACGCGCCGGGCTGATCGCCCGCGGTCACGTCGTCGGTGTCGGTGGCCAGCGCGTCGAAGGTGAGCGCGCCGGTCGGGATCACCAGCGGCGTCGGCGCGGTGCCGCAGCTGCCCGCGGGCTCGAGCGTGAACGCGGTCGGCGTGACCAGCTCGGTGTCGTCCTGGAACTCGAGCGTGTTGCCGGTCAGCGTGATGCAGTCGCCGATCTGGATCGCCTCCAGGCCAGGGAACTGCGCGACCTCGGCGGTCGAGATGAACAGCTGCACGCCCGCGTACTGCGGGTAGGTGTGGCCGCCGGTGGTGACGCCGTCGGGCTCTTGCACGAAGGCCAGCAGGTTGCCGGGTGGGGTGATGCGCAGCGCGGTGACGAACACCTTGTCGATCGTCGCCGCGGCGCCGGTCGGCACCGTGCCGTCCTGCAGCTCCTGGATGCTGCGGACCGCGACCGGCGGCGCGTCGATCGCGAGCGGCGCGTCGATCGCGGCCGCGTCGATCGCGGGCGGCGCGTCGATCCGCACCGCGGCGTCGATCGCGACCGCGTCGTCGCCGCCGCACGCGGCCAGCCCGAGGGCTGCCACGATCGTGCCCGCCCGCAACCAGGTCGAGTGCTCGCCGTTCTGCGTCATGCCTGTCTCCTCCGCAACTGCAACCACGAATCGCCCGACGCGGCGCGCGTCGGATCCCCCGTCCGGTGACGGTATCATGCCGGTGGCGGCGTCGAGCGTCGATAGACGGCGGCACGCGGCGCGGGGTCCCGGGAGTCCCGGGCCTGGTGGGGGCGGGCGCGACCAGCGCCCAGTCGGCGTCCCCGACGCTGCCGGTGTGGCCGGGGCACGTCGAAGGTGGGCCCGTGCAGGTCGACGCGCTGGACGTCGACGCCGACCTGCTGCGCTCGGCGCTCGCGCCAGCGGGCGCCAGCTACGTGACGGCGCCGTCCGGGAAGGCGATCACCGGCCGGGTCCAGGTCGCGAAGCGCGCCGACGCCATGGCCGCGCTGGTCGCGCACGAGCCGTCGCTGGCGATCACGCCGCGGCCGATGCGCGGCGGCGGTCCCACGGTCGACCTCGACTTCCACGCGGCGTCGACGCGCGATGTGTACCAGATGCTGGCCGACGTCCTGCGCACCAACATCGTGGTGGTGGTGCCGCGACCGACCTGACGCCGGGCAGCGCAAGCGGCTGCGGCGTGCCGCCGAGGTCGCGCGCGCCACGGGCGGCGACGACAACCAGCCCGCGGGTGGGGTGGGGGCGAGCGCCCCGCCGCGGCCGGCCACCGGCGAGCGGCTCGCCGCGCGAGACGTGGGCGGCAGTGGCGAGCCGCCGCGCGCTCGCGGCCCGCTCGCCGGCCGACGCTGCGCGACGCGTCGGTGATGTGCGGCGCCGGCCGCCGGTCGTGCTGAGCGAACGAGGTCGCCACCAAACGGCGCTCGCCACGCGCATGACCGGCGGCGTCGGGGCGCGGGCGCGCGCGCGCGCGGGGGGGGGGGGGGGGCCGCTGGCGCGTCGACGCCGGACGGGTGCGGGCCCCGCGCGCGCGGTCGCACGCGGCCCGCGGCGGCGGCCGGCCGCGCGTACTGCCGCCGGCGGCGCGGGGAGGCGGCGACGGCTGGACGCACGCGGCCCAGCGAGGGCGGCAGGCGGATCGAGGGACGGACGGCAGGCGCGGGCGTGGCCGGGGCGTCGGGCGCCGGTGCGCCGCGGCGACGGCCGACGGCGCGCGCGCCTGACGCACGACGGGGTTCCGGGTCTGGACCCAGGGGCGGCCGGTGGTCACCGATGACGGCGAGCGGCTCGACGTCATCGTCGCGCCCGGCGAGGTCCAGGTCCGCGGCGGCACGACGCTGCGGCTGGCGCCGCGCGCTCCGTAGCGCCGCGCGCGGGCAGCCCCGCCTCAGCCCGGGTAGCGGACGATCGCGCGCAGCTCGCTCGGGGCCGGCAGGTCGGCGTCGCGGAAGGCGCGGGCCATCGCGACCGGGCTGCCGTAGCCGACGCGGTCGGCGACCTCGGCAACCGACGCGTCGGGCGCGCTCAGCAGGAGCAGCGCGGCGCGCAGCCGCAGGATGCGGGTGATCTGCCGGAAGTCGCCGCCGAACAGATCGAACTCCTTGGCCATCGCCTTCAGCTCGCGCCGCACCTGCCGGCTCGAGCGGCCGCTGGTCGCGGCCACCTGATCGATCGTGATCGCGGTGGCGTAGGCGTCGTAGGCCGGCGTGATGGCCTGCCACAGCCGGGTCAGCGCCGGCGGCTCGTCGAGCGTCAGCGTGGGCGGCGCGGCCAGCACGCCGTCGGCGACCAGCCCGGCCAGCGCGGCCTGCACCGGCGGCAGCGGCGCCACGCCCGCCGCGGGGGTGCCGGCCAGCGCGATCAGCGCGTCGACGGCGGCCCAGGTCGTCGGGGCCAGCGGCCGCGGCCCGGCCGCGAGGCCGATCGGCCCCTTCACCAGCGCGCGCGCCAGCCGCAGCTCGACCGCGACCGAGCGCTCGCCCCAGCTGCGGAACCAGTGCGCGCCGCGGGTCGGGCGCTCGAGCTCGGTCTCGGCCATCACCCACAGGCCGCGCGTGGCGACGGTGACCTCGCCGGTCGTGAGCATGCCCGCCGCGAGCGCGTAGACCGTCACCACGTCGCGCACCACCGGGCTCGGCGGCGCGAACCGCGAGTCGAACAACAGCCGCCGCTTGTCCATGACGTGCATGCGCACGGTGCGGTCGAAGAACAGCGCCGAGCGGACCTGGGCGCCGGCGAAGTCGGTCTGGCTGGCGGCGAACAGCATCGACGACGGCGAGGGTCGTAGCACGCGGGGCCGCGCCCGAGCGCGCGTGCTACGGTCGACGCATGGCGAAGCTGCGCGTGTCCTACAACGCCCCGGTGGTGCTCACCTTCGCGCTGGCGGCGGTGATCGTGCAGCTGTTGCCCGACCGCACCCAGGCCTACTTCGTCGCGCACCCCACGCTCGACGGCTGGCGCGCGTACCCGGGACGTTCACGCACATCCTCGGCCACGCGGGCTGGGATCACCTGCTGGCCAACTTCTCGATCATCCTGATCATCGGCCCGATCCTCGAGGAGCGGCACGGCTCGGCGTCGCTGCTGGCGATGATCGCCGTGACGGCGCTGATCACCGGCTTGGTCAACGCGGCGTTCTTCAACCAGTACCTGGTGGCGCCAGCGGCATCGCGTCTGGCGATGGTCATCCTGGGCTCGGTGGCCAACATCAAGGGCCGGCGAGATCCCGCTGACCTTCATCGCGGTGGCCGCGCTGTTCGCGGGCCGCGAGGTCGTCGCCGCGTTCAAGGACGATCAGGTCCGCAGGGCGCGCACCTGATCGGCGGCACGGTCGGCGGTGCGTTTGGATTCTCGGCGCTGGCCCAAGCGCTGCGCGGCGGCACCTGCGCTGCGACGCCGGCGCCGGCGCCGCGGCCGGTGGGCGCGTCCGGGCGGCAAGCCGCCGGCGTGACGCCGCGATCGTAGTAAGGTGCGCGCCCATGAAGCGCACCATCGGACTCGCACTCGCGTTGACCGCCGCCGTCGCCGGCGGCTGCAAGAAGAAGGACAAGGACGCCGGCGCTGGCGCTGGCACCGCGGCCGGCACCGCCGCGGGCACCGGCTCCGCCGCGGGCACTGGCACGGGCACCGGCGCGGGCACCGGCACCGCCGCGCCGGCGATCGACGCTGCGGCCGCCCCGGCGACGCTGCCCCACTACATGGACGGCCTGGCCACGCCGGAGTCGGTGCTGTACGACGCCGCCAACGATCGCTACCTGGTGTCGAACATCAACGGCACGCCGTTCGCGGCCGACGACAACGGCTTCATCTCCGAGCTGAGCCCCGACGGCCAGACCAAGAAGCTGAAGTTCATCGACGGCGCCGCCGCCGACGTGACGCTGAACGCGCCCAAGGGCATGGCGATCGTCGGCGGCACGCTGTACGTCGCCGACATCAGCGTGGTGCGGCAGTTCGACCTGGCGACCGGCGCCGCCAAGGGCGAGATCAAGGTCGACGGCGCGGCGTTCCTCAACGACGTCGCGGCGACCGCCGACGGCGGCGTGGTCGTGACCGACACCTCGGTCGACGAGAAGTTCGCGTCGCTCGGCAACGACGCGATCTACAAGATCGGCGCCGACGGCAAGGTCAGCACGGTCATCAAGGACAAGGCGCTGGGCGGCCCCAACGGCGTCTCGGTCGCCGCCGACGGCACGCTGTGGGTGGTGAGCTTCAGCTCGGGCGAGATCGCCGCGGTCGACGCCAAGGGCGTCAAGCAGCCGGGGCAGAAGCTGCCCAAGGGCCAGCTCGACGGCATCGAGGCGCTGGCCGGCGGCGACTACCTGGTGTCGAGCTGGGAGGGCGGCGCGGTCTACCGCGGCAAGCCCGGCGGCGAGTGGAAGCCGGTGGCCGAGAACCTGAAGGCGCCGGCCGACATCGGCGTCGACAGCAAGCGCGGCTGGCTGCTGATCCCGCTGTTCACCGAGAACATGGTGCACTCGGCCGCGATCGCGCCGTGAGCGCGGCCTGATCAGCCGTCGTCGGACGCGGGCGGCGTGGCCGTGACGATGCGGTTGCGCCCGCTGCGCTTGGCCGCGTAGAGCCGCTCGTCGGCGCGGGCCAGCAGCGTCGCCGGGTCGCCGCCGTCGTCGGGGAACTGGGCGACCCCGCACGAGTACGTGTAGCGCGGCAGCTCGGGCGTCCCTGGGCGCTCGGCCAGCTTGGCCCGCAGCCCGTCCAGCACGCCGGCGGCCTGCTCGGCGGTGGCGCGGCGCATGACGACGACGAACTCCTCGCCGCCGTAGCGGCCGACCAGGTCGTTGCCGCGCAGGCGCTCGGCCAGCACCTTGGCGATGTCGCGCAGCACGGCGTCGCCGACCAGGTGGCCGTGCTGGTCGTTGACCTGCTTGAAGTAGTCGACGTCGAGCAGCGCCACCGCGACGCGCTCGCCCGCCGCCGCGCCGTAGGCCAGCGCCGCCGCCAGCTGCTCGAGCGCGAACCGCCGGTTGAAGATGCCGGTCAGCCCGTCGCGGATCGCCAGGTCGCGCAGGTGGGCCTCGCTGGCGCGCAGCGCCGCCTCGGCCCGCCGCTGCAGCGTCACGTCGCGGAAGCTCCACACCCGACCGACGATGTCGCCGCGCAGCCGCTGCGGGCGGCCGGTGCGCTCGAACACCCGGCCGTCGAGCAGCTGGATCACGTCGACGGTGTCGGCGTCGGGCGTGGCCAGGATGTCGGTGGCGCCGGCCAGGAACCGGTCGAGCTGGTTGGTCCGCTGCGCCATGTGGACCTGCATCAGGTCGACGTCGCGCGGCGGCGTCTCCAGGCCCCACATCTCGAGGAAGCGGCGGTTGAACGCCACCACCTTCTGGCCGTCGATCGCGACGATGCCCTCGCCGGTCGACTCGAGCGTCGCGGCCAGCAGCGCCTCGCGCCGCGCCCGCTGCGCCAGCTCGAGCGCCAGCGAGGTCAGGCTGGCGAGGAACGCCGCGTCGCGCTGCTCGGAGGTGGTCCACGCGCGCGCGCCGCCGACGTGCTCGTTGCACACCACGCCGACCAGCGCGCCGCCGGTGCGCAGCGGCGCGTCGAGCAGCGCGCCGATCGTCAGCGGCGTCAGGTAGCCGGCCGAGAACTCGCTGGTGCGCGGATCGGCGTGAGCGTCGATCGCCGCGATCGGCTCCTCGCTGGTCAGCGCCGCGAAGTAGCGCGGGTAGTCGGTGGCGGCCAGCACGACGCCGCTGGCGTGGACGCCGCGGTCGCGCTCGTACAGGTCGGCGCAGCGCAGGCTCTGGCGATCGTCGCTCAGCAGCCCACGCTGCAGCGGGCCACGCCGATGGCGGTGCACCCGGTCTCGGTGATCGCGCGGATCGCGCCGTCGGGATCCCCCTCGTAGCGGCGCCAGACCCGCGCCAGCTCCGACAGCGCGTCGGCCGACGTCGGCGGCGTGGGCTCGGCGTGATCGGGCGGGGACAACCTCACCAGTGTAGCCGAAGACGCGCCGGGCCGGCGCTCAGCGGGGCAGCCGGTTGATGCGGACGGTCCGGCTGCGCGGCTCGATCTCCGACGGCCAGCGCACCGGCGGCAGCGGCGTCGCCGGCCGGGCCAAGAGGTAGCCCTGCCCGTAGCGGGCGCCGGCGGCGATGACCGACTCCAGCTCGGTCTCGGTCTCGATGCCCTCGGCCACCACCTTCGCGCCGAGGTCGGTGCACAGCTGGATCACGCTGGCCACCAGCTTGAACATGCGCGAGCCCAGGCTCAGGCCGGCCACCAGTGCACGCCGCGGCCGCGCACCTCGTTGAGCATGTTCTGGCACTGCGCGAAGTGCGACAGCGGCACGTCCTCGGTGATCTCCAGGTAGACGTCCTCGCAGTGCTGGAAGATCGGGTCGTCGGGCTGGACCAGCCAGCCCTCGTTGAGCTCGGCCGGGTTGAGGTTCAGGAACAGCGGCGTGTCGGGGCAGCCGTCGACCGCCAGCTTGCGCAGCTTGCGCCCGAGCTGGCCCGTGACGCCGTGCTTGGTGGCCGCGGCGAACAGGCTGATCGGCCCATCGAACTCGGGCGCGGTGGTGCGGGCCAGCGCCTCGTAGGCGAAGGCGCGCCGGGTGCGCAGGTCGACCACCGGCTGGTAGACGACGAACAGCTCGTCGGAGGTGAGCACGCGGTGGATCGGCTCGCGGTACGGCTCGCGCGGCGGTGGACTCCGGGTCTCGCGCAGCGGAGGGCTCTTGGTCGGGCGCGCCACGTCTCCCAGCGTAACAGACCGCGCGGCGCGGCTCGCGGCTTACTCGCCGTTGTCGATCATGCCGGCGCACACCGACAGCGTCGCCGGCTGGGTGTCGACGACCGACACCGGCGTGCCGGTGAGCCACGCGGTGATCGCGCCCCGCCACGTGAGCGGCTGCCCGCCGGGCGGCGTCACCGTCGTGATCTGGAAGTAGTCCTTGCTGGTGAGCGCGACGTGCTGGTTGCAGTTCGGCGCGTAGATCCCGGGCTGCGTGGTGATCGCGGCGCGCTCCTCGGCGGTGCTCTGGATGCCGGGCAGCGCCAGCGCGGTGGCGCGGTACCAGGTGGCCAGGGTCGGCATCGGCACGCCGAGGTCGGTGTAGTTGCCGCCGATCACCGGGTCGCGCAGGTCCTGGCGCGCGATGAACGGGGTCGTGATGTGGTTCATGACGACGTGGGTGTTGTCGCCGCACATCCACTGGTCGGCCGGGGCGTGCATGGCCAGGCACGACTGGTCCGTGTACATGCCCCAGTTGGCGGTCTGGACCACCGGCCAGCCCATGGTCTGGGCCTGGCCGTCGATCTGCGCGGCGATCGCAGGGTCGATGTCGCTCGAGCGCGGCGGCAGGTTGGCGTCGAACACGCCGCGCACCTGGGTGCCGTTGGGCGCCAGCCGCCCGGCGACGTAGTCGAGGTTGTACTCGGCGCCGGCGCCGCCGGCCGACGTGCCGCTCCACACCACCAGGCTGGCGGCGGTCAGCCGCGGCAGCGTCACCGCGCCGTCGTCGGAGGTGACCGGGCCGGCCAGCAGCTGATCCAGCGCCGCCTGCACGATCGTGTGGCCGCGGAAGTGGATGCGGTAGCGCTGGGTGGGGTCGTTCGGGTTCTCGAGGATCGTGTCGCTCTTGGTGCCGCTCCAGCTGTCCGAGCTGCAGTAGTACATGAGCACGCCGTTGGCCTCGCCGAACGGGTTGATCCCGTCGCGGTCGAACAGCCCCTGGTTGTCGGTGTTGGCCACCATCGGCGTCCACCGCGTGCTCATCTTGGCCTTGTGTACTTCTGGGCGCCGCAGTAGCGGATCGCGCAGCTCCCGGCGGTGCCGCAGCCGCCGCCGCCCTGCTGGTAGAACCCAGCGACCGGCGTTGGTGCCGCCGGTCGAGGCGCGATGTAGATCACCGCGCGGGTGCCGTCGTTGCACACCGCGTCGGGGTTGGTCAGCGTGACCTTGCGCAGGTCGTCGCCGGCGCCGACGCCGGACGCCGGCGTGTACGCGCCGCATTGGGCCGCGAGGACCTCATCGATCATCGGCACCAGGTTGCCGGCGTCAGGCGCGGCGTCGATGGCGGGGGCCGCGTCCGCCGCGGCGTCGGGCGCGCCGGGCGGGGCGTCCGTGGTCGGGTGCTCGTCGACCGAGCCGCAGGCAGCGGCGAACAGCAGCAGCGCGACCACGCGTGGAGCGATAGGCATGCGTGCCCGTCGTTGCACGCCACAGGCCGCCGCAACCTCTCGAAACGACGGTCCCGGCGGGACCTCGCGGTCCCGCTGTCGCCGCTGCTCCGGATCCGGAGATACCGCTCAGGCGTTCAGCGCCAGCTGGGTCGCCCGCGCCAGGTTGCGCTCGAGCTGGAGCTTGCCGGCGTCGTACTGCACCGGCCACGGCACGTCGGTGACGCCCTGCTCGGCCGCGGCGTGCAGCGTCCAGTACGGATCGGCCAGGTGCGGCCGCGCCAGCGCGCACAGATCGGCGCGGCCAGCGGCGATGATCGTGTTGACGTGGTCGGCCTCGAAGATGTTGCCGACGGCGATGGTGGGCACGTGCAGCGCGTTGCGGATCTGATCCGACAGCGGGACCTGGAACATCCGGCCGTAGACCGGGCGCTCGTGCTTGACCACCTGCCCTGACGACACGTGGACGATGTCGACGCCGGCGGCCTGGAACCGGCGGGCGATCTCGACCGCCTCGTCGCCGGTGTTGCCGTCGGGTGCCCAGTCGTGGGCGCTGAGCCGCACCGACATCAGGCGCTCGGTCGGCCACGCCGCGCGCATCGCCGCGAACACCTCGAGCGGGAACTTGCAGCGGGCGTCGATGCTGCCGCCGTAGCGCGTCGGCGCGCCGGTTGGTCAGCGGCGACAGGAACGACGACAGCAGGTAGCCGTGGGCGCAGTGCAGCTCGAGCAGATCGAACCCGCAGCGCGCGGCGCGCTTGGTCGCGGCGACGTGGGCGGCCAGCACCGCGTCCATGTCGGCGCGGGTCATCGTGCGGGGCACCTGCGACGTCCCCGGCAGGTACGGCAGCGGCGACGGCGCGATCAGCTCCCAGCCGCCGGCGGGCAGCGGCTGATCGGCGCCCTCCCACGCCAGCTTGGGTGGCGCCCTTGCGGCCGGCGTGGCCAAGCTGCAAGGCGATCTTGGTCGATCCGGCGCGGTGGACGAAGCCGACGACGCGCTTCCACGCGGCTTCCTGGACGTCGTTCCACAGGCCGGTGCAGCCCGGCGTGATGCGCGCCTCGGGCCCGACGCACGTCATCTCGGTGAACATCAGGCCGGCGCCGCCGCCGGCGCGCGCTGCCGTAGTGCACGAGGTGGAAGTCGTCGGGCGTGCCGTCCTGGGCCGAGTACATGCACATCGGCGACACCGCGACCCGGTTGGGGATCGTCAGGTGCCGCAGCCGGAACGGCGTGAACATCGGCGGCACCGCGCGGTCGGGCACGCCGCTCTGGGCGGCGATCGCGCGATCGACGCCGGCGATGTAGGCCGGGTCGCGCAGCCGCTGGTTGGCGTGGCCGACCCGCTGGCTGCCGGTGAGCAGCGAGAACACGAACTGCTGCGGCGGCAGGTCGACGTAGCGGTCGACGTGCTCGAACCAGGTCATCCGGTTGCGCGCCGCGCTCTGCAGCTTGAGCGCCTCGACCTCGCGCTCGGCCTGGTAGCGGGCCAGCCGGGTCGGGACGTCGCCGTCGGTCGACTGCAGCACCGCGGCCAGCGCGATCGCGTCCTCCATGGCCAGCTTGGTGCCCGAGCCGATCGAGAAGTGCGCGGTGTGGGCGGCGTCGCCGAGCAGGACGATGTTGTCCTTGTACCAGCGCTCGCACAGCACGCGGTTGAAGCGCAGCCACACCGCCGAGCCGCGCAGGTGGCGGGCGTTGGAGATCAGGCGGTGACCGTCGAGCAGGTCGGCGAACAGCTCCTCGCACAGCGCGATCGACTGGTCGGCGGTCATCGCGTGCAGGCCGGCGGCGCGCCAGACGTGCTCGGGGGTCTCGACGATGAACGTCGACATCTCGTCGTCGAACCGGTACGCGTGCAGGTTGAACCAGCCGTGCGCGGTCTGGCGGAACGCGAACGTGAACGCGTCGAGCTTCTTCTTGGTGCCGAGCCAGATGAACCGGCAGTCGCCGACCTGGATCCGCGGGTTGAAGTGCGCCTCGTGCTTCTTGCGGGTCACCGAGTGCACGCCGTCGGCGCCGATCACCAGGTCGTACTGCTTGGCGTAGACGTCGGGGTCGGTGAACTCGGTCTCGTACTGGATCGTCACCCCCAGCGCGCGGGCGCGGCCCTGGAGGATCTGCAGCAGCTTCATCCGGGCGATGCCGCAGAAGCCGTGGCCGCTCGACGTGATCTTCTCGCCCTTGAAGTAGGTGTCGATGTCGTCCCAGTGGCGGAACGCGCCCTCGATCTGCTCGACCACCTCGGGCGCCTGGGCCCGGAAGCCGTCCATGGTCTTGTCAGAGAACACCACGCCCCAGCCGAAGGTGTCCTCGGCCTTGTTGCGCTCGTAGACGGTGACCTCGTGGCGGGGGTCCGCCTGCTTCATCAGGATCGCGAAGAACAGGCCGGCGGGGCCGCCGCCGAGACAGAGGATGCGCATCGGATACTCCTGGAACTCAGATCTCGACCGCGAAGCCGTAGGCCGCGGGGTTCTCTCGAGAGGCGGCAGCACCGACTCCTGCACCAGCAGCGTCCGCACCGCCCACACGTCGCGGAAGATGCGGTAGCGCAGCGCGGTGTTGTCGAGATACTCGACGCCGGCCGAGCCGCCGGTGCCGGTGCGGCGGCCGATGATCCGCTCGACCATGCGCGCGTGGCGCTGGCGGAAGATCACGAACGCCTGCTCGAACGCGACCAGGCTGTCGATCACCGCGCGCGGCCAGGCCAAGAGCGGCAGCTCGCGGTAGCTCTCGATGAAGATCAGCGCGGCGCGCACCCGCGAGGCGCGGGCCCGATCGGGCTCGGCCACGTCGGTGGCCAGCAAGAAGTCGCGGGCGCCGTCGATCTCGCGCTGGAACCGCTCGTCGAGGCGGTCGGCGTCGGCGGGGTTGCGGGTGGCCTCCTTGGCCAGCGCCAGCGCGGCGCGCGAGCTGCCGGCGTGGGCCGCGCAGTAGCTGTCGATGAACGCGCGGACCCGGGCGTCGTCCTCGGGGTGGCCCGGCATCGAGCCCTGGATCGGCGTGCGGTACAGCCAGTTCGAGATCGCGTCGACCAGGGTCGGCGTGTCGGCCAGCGCGGCCTCGACCCGGCGCGACGCCGACGTGGCGCTGCCGTCCGGGTTCTTCAGCATCGCCATGTAGCTCTTCTCCTGGCCGAGCGGGATGCGCATCGTCTCGGGCAGGCCGGCCAGGATCTCGATCTGCCGCAGCTGCGCCGACTGGAAGCCGCTGGCCGGGTTCAGCTTGTCGCGGAACGCCAGGTAGTCGCGCGTGGTCATCGTCTCCATCAGCGCGAAGTGGTCGGCGATGAGGCCGAGGATCTGCGACATGCGATCGATGCCGCGCACCGCCGAGGCCAGCGCCTGCTCGGGCACCGGCACCTTGACGAACAGGTCGCGGGCCGCGACCAGCTCGCGCAGCACGAGCCGCATCCACAGCTCGTCGATCTGGTGGATCGTGATGAACATGACCTCGTCGTTCGCGAGCTTGCTCGCGTCGGGCTCCAGCCCGCTCTGCAACGACAGGAGCTCCTCGACCCGGATGTAGTCCCAGTACGCGGTAGGGGTGCGCGCCATCGGCCGGAGTGTCGTCAGATCGCCCCCGCGGCACAAGCGCGGCCCGCTGGTCTGGGCCTTGCGTCAGGGTGGCGCACAGCGCGATGCCGCGGTGCGGCAGGGTGATCAGATCCGATCAGCGGGGTAGGGCCGCCCGCGGGCGCGCGCCGCCCGCGTGGTATCCCCGAGCGATGCGAACCGCGTTGCTGTCGCTGGTGCTGATCGGGTGTGGTGGCGCGCCGGCGCCGACCGCCAGCCCCGCGTCCCCCGCGCCGGCCACGATCGCGGCGCCGGCCCCGCTTCGGCTCACGGCGGTGCCGCGCGCGGTCGGCGATCGCTTCGACGAGACGTCGTACGACCACTACGACGTGATGGTCGACGGCGTGCACATCGTCGAGCTGGAGGAGTTCCGATGCAGCCGCGAGGTGCGGGCGGTGGCTGACGGCGCGGTGACCGAGCAGGTCACGCGGTACCACCAGTTCCACGTCGAGCAGCGCCGCGACGGCCGGCTGGCGATCGGGCCCGACCTGGCTGGCCACACCTACCGGGTCGCGGTCGACGGCGCCGAGCTCGCGATCACCCGCGACGACGGCGCCGCGCTCGACCCCGCGGAGCGTGAGGCGGTCGCCCGCGACCACAACGACCTCGGGAGCCCGATGGCGTCGTCGGCGCTCGTCGGGACCGCCTGGGTGCCCGGGGTCGAGGTCGGGCTCGACCCCGCGGCGCAGCTGCGGTTCTTCGGCGAGGAGGCCAGCGGCACGGCGACGATGACGTTGATGGCGGCCACCGCCGACACGGTCACCTTCGCCGGCGGCAACCACCGCACCTTCGGCGACGGCGTCGAGGTGACCGCGACCGGCACGTTCGTCTACGACCGCGCCACGCTCCGGCTGCGCCACCGCGAGGGCACCGCCACGCTCGCTGGCGCCTGGGTCGGCCGCTCCGAGCGCCGCACCGACATCACCGACGTCGCGGCGCGCTGAGCGCTACGCCGTCTGGGCCCAGCGGCGGAACGCCTCGACGGTCCGCTGGGCGGTGTCGCTGGCGAGCGCGGCCTGGGCCCAGCGCGGCACGGTGCGGCCGGCCCAGGCGCGGAGCTGGTAGTGCAGGATGCAGCGGTCGGGCGCGACCGCCTCGATGCGGGCGGCGCCCTCGAGGCCGCGGGCGTCGTCGGTGGTGGCCGGCGACCAGCCCAGCGTGCGGGTGTCGTCGTCGTAGGTGTAGCGCAGCGTGTAGGTCAGGCTGCCGGTCGACGGCATCGAGGTGAACTGCACCACGCTCGGGCGGTGCGGCGCGCCGTCGATGACCCGGGCCTCGGCGATGCCGGGCACCCAGTCGGGCGTCGCGCCGATGTCGGCGAGCAGCTGCCAGGCGCGATCGGCGGAGCACACAACCTCGATCGATGCCTCGAGCACGGCCGCCACCGCCGCGTGGCGCCTACCGCGCGCTGGCGAGGACGCGCTCGCACAGCTGCGCGTAGGTCAGGCCGGCGCGCTTGGCGATCTTGGGCAGCAGGCTGGTGGCGGTCATGCCCGGCAGCGTGTTGACCTCGAGGACGAACGCGTTGCCGGCGCGATCGATGCGAAGGTCGGGGCGCGAGTGGCCGCTGCAGCCGAGCGCGGTGTACGCGGCCAGCGCGTGGGCCTCGCAGCGGGCCAGCACGTCGGCCGGCAGCTCGGGCGGCAACAGGTACTGCGTGTCGTTGCGCAGGTACTTGGCCTCGTAGTCGTAGAACTTGGTCGCCGGGCGCACCTCGACCGAGCCCAGCACCTCGCCGTCGACGATGCCGACGAACACCTCGGTGCCGGCGATGTACTCCTCGACCAGCACCGGGCCGTGGTGCTGCCGGGCCAGCGCCACCGCGGCGGCGCACTGCGAGGCGTCGTCGACCACCGACACGCCGACCGAGCTGCCCTCGTCGGCGGGCTTGACCACCAGCGGGTAGCCGAAGTCGGCGAGCAGCTCCGGGCCGTCGCTGCCGTCGGCCGGGCCGGCGCCCTTGCCGGGCAGGAGCTTCCAGCGCGGGGTCGGGATGCCGTGGCTCTCGAAGATGCGCTTCGACGCGACCTTGTCCATCGCCAGCGCGCTGGCCAGGATGCCCGAGCCGGTGCACGGGATGCCGAGGCACGCGCACAGGCCCTGCACCGCGCCGTCCTCGCCGTAGGTGCCGTGGAGCGCGTTCCACACCACGTCGATGCGGTGCTCGGCGAGCAGCGCGGCCAGCGACGTGCCGGGCTGCCAGTCGATCGCGACCGCCTGGTAGCCGGCCTCGACGAGCGCGGCGTGGACGCCGGCGCCGGTCTTGAGCGAGACGTCGCGCTCCGACGACAGACCGCCGAGGACGACGCCGATGCGCTTGCTTCGATAGGCTTCGATCATACGACTTCTCCGAGGACCTTGACCTCGAGCTCGAGGGTGAGCCCGTGCACCTCGCGCACGCGGTCGCGCACGCGCTCGATCAACGTCAGCATGTCGGCGCAGGTGGCGCGCCCGGTGGACACCAGCCAGTTGGCGTGGACCGGCGAGCACACCGCGTCGCCGACCTGCCAGCCCTTGCAGCCGGCGCTCTCGATCAGCCGCCCGGCGAACTGGCCCGGCGGGTTCTTGAAGGTCGAGCCGTTGGACGCGACCTTCTTGGGCTCGCGCGCGGCGCGGCGGGCGCGCAGCTCGCGGATCTCGGCGTCGGCCTCGGCCCGGGGCCGCGGCCGCAACGTCAGCCCGGCGCGCACGACGAGCTCGTCGTGCGGCAGGTCGCTGGCGCGGTAGCGGAAGCCGCACGCGGCGTGGTCGCGGCGCACCGTGGTGGCGTCGGCCAGCCGCACGCTCTCGACCCAGGTGACGACGCTGGTGAACTCGCCGAGGTAGGTGCCGGCGTTCATGATCAGCCCGCCGCCGACCGAGCCGGGCACGCCGCCCAGGAACTCGAGGCCGCCGAGGTCGTGCTTGAGCGCGAGCTGCAGCAGCTTCGAGGTCGGCGTGCCGGCCTCGACCTCGATGGTGGTCGGCGAGGTCAGCGTCAGGCCGCGCAGGCGGCCGGTGTTGAGCACGACGCCGCGGACGCCGGCGTCGCGCACCAGCAGGTTGGAGCCGCCGCCGACGACGGTGACCGGCGCGCCGCGGGCGGCGCACCAGGCCAAGAGCGCCGCGAGGCGCGCGTGGGTCGACGGCCGCGCGAACGCGTCGGCTGGGCCGCCGATGCGCGCGGTGGTGTGGCGGCGCATCGGCTCGTCGAAGCCGACGTCGTCGCCCAGCACCTCGATCAGCGCCGCGCGGGCGGCGCCGTCGAAGATCGATCGCGGGTTTGGCTCCGCGGTGGCGAGCCGGTCGTCCGGCTCGTCGTCGCCGATCAGCAGCTCGTCGTCACCGGCCATCGCGAGCCCCCTCGTTGATGGCCGGGGACGCGGCGCCGACTAGCGGGCCTGCATCGCGGTGCCGGGGGCACCGCCGCGAGCCGCGACCTCGTTGAACGCGGCCTGCTGGAGGTACGCGCCGACCGGCAAGATGAAGAGCATCAGGATGAAGCCGAGGCCCTGCGAGTACTTGCCGTGCACCTTGGCCGCGCCGCCGGCGTACGACCAGTGGAAGATCAGGAACCCGATGAACGGGACCAGACAGATCCAGCCGGTGATGATGCCCGCGTTGTACTTCGCGTTCATCTCGCGCTTGGTCGGCAGGTACCAGGTGAAGAACCAGACCAAGATGCCGACGATCGGAATGAGCCAGATGAGTGCCGCGTACAGTGGATTGCGTTGCTGCATTGAAGAAATCCCCCCTTGGATTGAAGGGAGAATGTTCGAGCCGCACCGCCGCTTCGGTCAAGCGTCGCACCGGCAAACCCCACGCCTCGCCGTCGATTGTCGAATCCGCGTTCAGATCCGCACCAGGTTCTTGCGCGTGGCCGGGCCGCGGGTCTTCTCGAGGATCTCGATCACCTCGTTGCACGACAGCTGGATGTTGCCGGCGCCCAGCGTGATCACGAGGTCGGTGCCCTTGGCCTGCTCGGCGATCCACGCGGCGACGTCCTCGCGACGGGCCACGTAGGTGACGTCCTTGTGGCCGGCCTCCTTGATGGCCTTCACCAGCGCCTCCGAGGTGATGCCGTCGATCGGCTTCTCGCCGGCGGCGAACACGTCGCACACGACGACCTTGTCGGCGTCGTAGAAGCTGCGCGCGAACTCGGCGAACTGGTCGCGGGTGCGGGTGAAGCGGTGCGGCTGGAACGCGGCGACGATCCGGCGGCCGGCGAACGACGCGCGCGCGCCCGACAAGGTCGCGCGCACCTCGGCCGGGTGGTGGCCGAAGTCGTCGACGACGGTGATGCCGCCGACCTCGCCGCGCACCGTGAAGCGGCGCTGGATGCCCTCGAACTTGGCGATCGCGCCGACGTAGGTGGCGAACGGGATGTCGAGGAAGTCGCTGATCGCCAGCACGCCCAGGGCGTTGAGCACGTTGTGGTGGCCGGGCATCGGCAGCACGACCTCGCCCAGCTCGTCGGCCTTGCGCCACGCGACGAACCGCGTGACCAGGCCCTCGTGGCGGATGTTGCGGGCGCGGTACGTGGCCTGGGCCGAGACGCCGAAGGTGGTGAACCGCTTGGTGAGCTGCGGGATCACCTCCTGCACGCCGGCGTTGTCGAGGCACAGCGCGCTCATGCCGAAGAACGGCACGCGGTTGCAGAACGACGCGAACGCCTTCTTGACGTTGTCGTAGGTGCCGTAGTGATCGAGGTGCTCGGCGTCGATGTTGGTGACGATCGCGAGCGTCGGCGACAGCGTCAGGAACGAGCCGTCGCTCTCGTCGGCCTCGGCGACCAGGTAGTCGCTCTTGCCCCAGCGGGCGTTGGCCAGGCCCAGCGAGTTGACGCGGCCGCCGATGACCGCGGTCGGGTCGTGGCCGGCCGCCATCATCACGGTGTGCATCATCGTCGTCGACGTGGTCTTGCCGTGGGCGCCGGCGACCGCGATGCCGAACTTCATCCGCATCAGCTCGCCGAGCATCTCGGCGCGCGGGATGACCGGGATCTGACGGGCGCGGGCGGCCTCGACCTCGGGGTTGTAGCCCTTGATCGCGCTCGACACGACGACGACGTCGGACTCGCCGAGGTTGTCGGCGCGGTGGCCCTGCTTCACCGCGCAGCCGATCTCCGCCAGGTGGCGGGTGATCTCGGTGTCGTTCATGTCCGAGCCCGACACCTTGTAGCCCATGTTGGCCAGCACCTCGGCCAGGCCGCACATGCCCATGCCGCCGATGCCGACGAAGTGGATCTTGGTGTCAGGCTTGCGAAACATGGTGACCTCGGCGACGAGCGGGCGGGGGTGGCGCACGGAGATGCAACGCGTGGTCGCGTCGGTTTGTGCCGTGCGGGGCCGTACATACCAGAACCCGGCGGATCCGGCGCGGCCGAGGCTGGGTCAGGGCGTCGCGCGGCGGCGCAGGCGCAGCTGCGGCAGGCCGTCCTCGACCTTGCGGGCGCCGTCGAGGGCGAAGCCGCCGCCGCGGTAGAACCCGAGCGCGCGGTCGTTGCCCTCGAGCACCCACAAGAGCACGTCGGACAGGCCGCGCCGGGCCAGCGCGACCAGCGCGTCGGCGAACAGCGCGCTGCCGACGCCGCGGCCCCACGCGGTCGGATCCACGTACAGCGCCCACAGCTCGCCCCAGCCGGCCAGGTCGCGGCTGGGCCCGACCGAGGCGAAGCCGCGCACGCCGGCGGGGCCGTCGAACACCGCGGTGCGGACCGCGGAGCCAGGCCGCAGGTTGCGCTGCCAGGCCGCGGTGCGCGCCGGCACGGTGAACGTCGCCAGCCGTCCGGCGGGGATCAGCGCGCGGTACGCCGCGTGCCAGCTGGCGACGTGCACCCGGGCGATCGCCGCGGCGTCCTCGAGCCTCGCCTCGCGCACCATGGGCGCAGTGTGGCACCTGGCGCGGCGCTGGGAAGCGTCGTCGATCAACGCGGCGGCGCGGCGGCCTCGGCCTTCTCGATGCAGGCCTTGTACGCCTCGCAGGTCGACGTCGACTTGGCGCAGCCGGGGCCGGCCTTGATGCCGGTCAGCATGTCGAGCTCCTTGTTGCCGCTCTTGATCTCGCGGCAGAAGCCCTCGGCGAGCTTGAGCGTGATCGCCTTCTCGCTCTGCGGGTATCCGCCGCACTCGAAGTCGCGCTTGGCGTAGGTGGCGCACTCGTCGGGGGCGCCGCTGCCGCAGGCGGCGAGGGCGAGGCTGGTCAGGACCGCGAACGGACGCAACATCGGCGGCAGCCTACCGCAACCGGTCAGGGCGCGGACACGGCGACCAGCGCCGCGAGCAACGCGTCGCGATCGGCGTCGAGCTCCGCAGTGGTTCGGCCGATCGCGTACTGGGTGATGTCGATGCGGGCGCCGGCCGCGCGGTCGCACGCCGTGTTGTACGGCGCGCACTCGACGCGGGCGCGGACGACCGCGCACGCCGTGGCCAGCGTCGGATCGCTCGGCGGCGTGGCGCAGTCGACGTCGCGCGCCTTGAGCGCGTGCCGCAGCGTCGCCCACAGCCGTACGTCGTCGAGGCCCTCGCGCACCGCCTGGCCCTGCCGGGTCGGGACCGGCAGGTCGTGATCATCGTCGACGACCATCGTGAAGCCGTGGATGGCCTGGGGCCCCGCGTAGGCGTAGACGAACATGCCCTGGTAGCCCAGCGCGCGCGGGTAGGTCCCGGCGAACACGCGCGTGACCAGCGGATCGACGCCCGGCAACGCGAAGTAGTAGTACGCCGGCTTGCCGGCGGCGTGGACCTGATCGACCGCCGCGGGATAGCCGTGCCCGGTGATCACCAGCAGCGGGAGGTCGACGTGGGGCAGGAGCCTGGTGAGCCAGCCGGGGTGGACCGTGACCATGCTTTGGTGGACGAAGCCGGGCGGACAGCGCGGGCTGGCTGGCTGGCCGTCGCACGCGTGGCGGTGCGCCTCGCTGTTGGCGATGGCGGTCGCCACCTGCGTCTCGTCATGCGGCTCGTCGGCGATCGCCGCCGCCCAGCCGCCGATGCCGACCCGACCGGGCGCCGCGGCGTCGTACCAGGGCAGAAGTCCCTGATCGCCCGCGTTTGCCGCCGCCAGCAGCGCGAGGCGATCGAGGCCGGCGCTGGCCGCGAGCTCGACCAGGCGCGGGCTGGTGGTGGGGAGCCGCAGGCCCTCGAGGGCCCAGATCGAGTCGAGGCCGTGCACGTGCATGTCCCAGAGGTGCCGCTGCATCCGCGGGGTGTCGACTTCGAGCTGGTAGTCGTCGTCACAGGCGCTGCCGTCGCGGCAACCGAAGTAGTAGGCGCCGTTGACGCCGGGCGCCGGCTCGAGCGCGATCGGGTCGACCACCACCTCGACGGGCACGGTGATCGCGTCGCCGGTGAAGCCGTCGACCACCACCCGCAGCGCGCCGGTGTAGCGCGTCGACGCGGTGAAGCCGCCGCTGGGCAGCTGGACGGTCACCCAGAACTGGCGCTGATCGCCCGGGGCCAGGACGCCGCGCGCGCGGCCGCCGCCGAACGGCCCCTGCACGCCGGCGGGCACCGAGGGGCCCGCGGTGATCACGTCGCGGGCGCAGAACGCCTCGTCCTTGACCAGCAGCTGGCCGGTGGGCCGCGTCTTGGTCGCGATCTCCTGGAACGCCGCCACCCGCGTGTCCTGCACCGACAGCGCGCGCACGTCGATCAGCCCGGCCGGTAGGGTCGGGGCGCCGGCCGCGGTCAGCTCGTCGAGCGACACCTCGACCGACGCCGGGATCGCGAACATCGCCGGGTTGGTGGCGACGCCGATCGCCAGCGAGACGCGCTGGCCGAGCGTCCCGCGCACCGTGATCGGCGCGGCGGTGCCGCCCGGCATCGTGGTCGGCGACCACGCGGTGGGATCGTCGGCGTAGCGATCGGCGGGCGCGACCGCGAACCGCGCGGCGGCGAACGGCAGGGCCCGCATGCGATACGCGCGCGGCCCGTACACCGGTGGATCGGTCACCGCGGCGCTGACCGCGGTGACGTCGGCGAGCGGCGCGGTCGCCAGCACGATCTTGTCGAACTCGGCGGCGCCGGCGAGCTGGATGTCGAGGTGATGCTCGCCGGTGGGTATCTCGAGGGCGTAGCCGAGCCACCCGGCGCCGGCCGGGGGCGCGGTCATCGCGGTGTCGTCGATCCGCAGCGTGATCGGGTTGTCGTTGGCCGAGTGCACCCACGCGTACAGCTTCCCGCTCGTGGGCACGACGATCCGCCAGGTGATCTGCGCGTCGCTCCCGAACGCCCGCACGCCGGCGCCGACGGCCACCAGCCCCGCCGCCGGCAAGAACGCCGTGGCCGCCGCGTTGACGCCATCTGGCGGCACCGCCGTCGCCGGCGCCAGGACCGGCGCGCAGGTCGAGGCGAGCCGCGGATCCGGCGCGGGGTCGCCCTTGGTCGCGCCCTCGTCGAGCGCGGCGGTGGTGGCGGCGGGCTCGACGCAGGCGGCAGTGGTGAGCGCGAAGGCGAGCACGAGGTGGCGCATCACCGATGACGTCAGCAAGCGTCGTGCCGTCGCTGCCAGCGCGCGCCGGTGCGGGCCTGTCACTTCCCCGGTGACATCGCGGTCGCCGCCGTCACCGCGCCGGTGACGCGCGGGTCGAGCTCGATCACCAGGCCATCGACATCGCCGCGGCTGGTCAGCGCGAAGCCGCCGGCGTCGAAGCGGCCCGCGTAGTGGCCGCCGATCGCCAGCCGACCGTCGGCGCGGGCGGCGATCCGGCGCAGGCGCTCGCCGCCGCGGCCGCCGACACGCTCGAGGCCGGCGGTGCGGCCGGCGGGGTCGACCTCGAGCACGAAGCCGTCCTCGTCGCCGCCGCTGCTGATCCGGTGCGGGGCGTCGCCGGCGTCGAGCGTGAACTTGCCGATCACCCAGGCGTGGCCGCGGGCGTCGAGCGCGACGTCGCTGGGGTTGACCATGCCCGGGCCGGTGACCGCGGTCGACCAGCGGGCCGCGCCGGTCGCCGGATCGAGCTCGGCGACCCAGGCGCCGAACGAGCCGGTCGTCGGGTAGCGGACGCCGGCGAGCGTCACCTCGCGCTGGAAGTTGCCGGCGACGATCAGCCGATCGGCGCGCAGCGCGCAGGCCATCGCGCTGGCGGCGCGCGCGCTGTCGATGCGCTGGTGCCACGCGATCGCGCCGGTGGCGGCGTCGAGCGCGACCACCACGCCGTCGCCGACGTCGCGCGCGCCCAGGTCGCGGTCGCCGAGCGAGGTGTGCCCCCAGACCAGGCCGCTGACGACGACCCGGCCGCCGTCGGTGGTCAGCCCGAAGATCCGCGCCGCCGCGCCGCGGCCGGCGGTGACCCAGCGGCGCTGGCCGTCGGCGGCGAGCGCCAGCACGAACGGCGCGCGGGCCTCGCGGGTGCCGCCGGAGTCGGCGACGATCGCGGCGCCGCCGAAGGTCGACGCGCCGCCGTACTCGCCGGCGACGAAGATCGTGCCGGCGGCGTCGACCTCGATCGCGCGCGGCGCGCCGCTGTGGTGGATGCCGAGCGCGTGGATCCACCGCGGTCGACCGGTCGCGCCGTCGAGGCGCACCACGAAGCCGTCGAGGTCGGTGAGCGGGCGTGGCAGGCGCAGGCCGCCGGCGTCGAGCTCGTCCTGGTACCAGCCGGTCGCGACGACGTCGCCGTCGGGCGTGACCGCGACGTCCGTTACCCGGACGTCGTTGGACGCGGCGGTGCGCCAGGCCCAGCGCGGCCGGCCGCGATCGTCGACCCGCGCCACCCAGCCCGAGCGCTCGAGCTGCGGGTCGCGACCCAGCGCGACCCGACCCAGCGTCGCGCCGGGGCTGCTGTAGCCGCCCAGCACCAGCTCGCGCGCGCCGTACCAGGCGAGCGTGTTGACGTTGTCGCGGCCGAGGCCGCCGACGGTGTAGGCCAGCGGCACGCGCGCGCCGTCGGCCCGGGCCAGGCCCGCGGGCGCGCCGCGGTGGGTGGCGACCAGCGCCGCGCCGCCGGCGGTCGCGAGCAACCCGACCGCGCCGACCAGCGCCGCGATCCTTCGCCGTGGCCGCCCCGGGGCGCGGCGCAGCGCCGCCAGCCGGGTGGCGCTCGGACGCCGGGCCGGATCGACGTCGGTGCACGCGGCGATGAGGCGATCCCAGGTGGCCGCGGCGGCGCCGCCCACCGACGGCAGCGGCCCGCGCACCAGCGCGCCGGCGGGCCGCGTCGCGGCGCTGCTGGCCGAGAACGGCAGGCGCCCCGTCAGCATCTCGAACGCGACCACGCCGAGCGCGTAGACGTCGACGGCGGTCGACACCCTGCGGCCGACCATCTGCTCGGGGGCCATGTACGCCGGCGTGCCCGCGAAGTCGCTGGCGCTGGCGCGCTCGTCGCCCTCGTGGCGGGCCAGGCCGAAGTCGGTGATCACCGCGCGCTCGCCCGCGAACAGCACGTTGCCCGGCTTGAGGTCGCGGTGGATGACGCCGGCGGCGTGGGCCGCGCCCAGCCCGGCGATCAGCGCGTCGACGATCGCGCCGACCTCGGCCAGCGGCAGCGGCCCGTCGCGCAGGCGATCGGCCAGGCTTGGCCCGGCCAGGAGCTCCATCGTCACGTAGCGCCGGCCGTCGGCGTCGACGGTCAGGTCGAACGTGCGGCACACGCTGGGGTGGGCGATCGCGCGGGCCAGCGTCACCTCGCGATCGAAGCGGTCGCCGTCGCCGCGGGCCGCGCGCTCGGGGGTCAGCGCCTTCAGCGCGACGTCGACGCCCAGCGCCTCGTCGTGGGCCTCGTAGACCTCGCCCATGCCGCCGCGGCCGAGCAGCCGGACGATCCGGTACCGGCCGGCGACGCGCGCGCCGGCCACCAGCACCGGGCCGCTCGCGACCGGGGGAGGCGCGGCGTCGACCTCGCCCCCGGCCGACACCGTGGCCGCGCCGACGCGCAGGCCGCGCGGGTAGGCCGCGTCGCCGTCGGTCGGGTCGTCCGGGTGCATCCCGCGTACATACGCACGCAGGGGTGAATCTTCCAGCCTAACGCGCGGGCTTCGCGACCTCGCCGCACCAGTCGACCACCGCCGCCGCGGCCCCCGGCTTGGCCAGCGTGCGCATCGCGGCGCCCATCGCCGCGCGCCGGCGAGGATCGTCGAGCAGCGGCGCGATCGCGTCGCGCAGCGCGGCGACGGTGAGATCGGCCTGCTTGTACGACAGCGCGGCGCCGGCGGCGGCCATCTCGCGGGCGTTGATCTCCTGGTGGTTGTCGGCGGCGAACGGGTAGGGGATGAAGATGGCGGGCTTGGCGGCGATCGCCAGCTCGGCCACCGTGGTCGCGCCGGCCCGACACACGATCAGATCGGCGCGCTCGTACTCGCGGGCCATGTCCTTGATGAACGCGCGCACGTCGGCCGCGACGCCGGCCTCGCGGTAGCGCGCGGCGATCTTGGCCTCGTCGGCGGTGCCGGTCTGGTGGACGATCGTCAGCGGCCGGCCCTTGGCCAGCTCGATCAGCGCCTGCGACGCGAGGTCGTTGACCGCGACGGCGCCGAGCGAGCCGCCGCTCACCAGCACGGTCAGCGGGGCGTCGGCCGGGCGCGCGGCGGCGCCGGCGGCGAGCAGCCGCGCGGCCAGCTCGCGCCGCACCGGGTTGCCGGTCATCGCGATCTTCTTGGGCTTGAAGAAGCGTCGGCTCTCCTCGAACGACAGGAACACCCGCCGCACCAGGCGGCCGAGGATCTTGTTGGTGAGCCCGGGGATCGAGTTCTGCTCGCAGATCGCGGTGGGCACGCCGCCCAGCCGCGCCATCAGCACCACCGGCCCCGAGGCGTAGCCGCCGACGCCGATCACCGCGTCGGGCTTGAACCGCTTGACGATGCGCCGCGCCTGCCACAGCGCGCGCGGCAGCTTGAACAGGCCCTTGATCGCGCCCAGCGCGCCGACGGTCTTGAGCCCCGACACCTGGATCGTGGCCAGCTCCCAGCCCAGCTCGGGCAGCACCCGGGCCTCGATGCCGCGCTGGGTGCCGACGAACTGCACCGCCGCGGTCGCGTCGCGCGCCTTCACTTCTTCGGCGATCGCGACGCCCGGGAACAGGTGGCCGCCGGTGCCACCGCCGGCGATGAGGACGCGCATGGCGGCCACGCTAGCGCACGCGGATCCGCCGCGCCAATTCCCTCCCGGCGTCTCGAGATGGCGCAGCCTGGCGCGGTGTCAGGTGGTAGCCTGATGACGTGGCTCAAGCGAACAAGGTCCTGGAGGAGGCGCTCGCGCTGTCGGCGACCGAGCGGGCGCGAGTCGCAGCCAGGTTGATCGAGAGTCTCGACGACGAGAGCCAAGACGACACCGAAGAGGCCTGGCGCGTCGAAGTGGCCCGGCGGGTCCGCGATCTGGACGACGGGGCGGTGGTCGCGATCGACTGGCTCGAGGCCCGGCGTCAGATCCTGGGGTGAGCCGTGGTGCGCGTCAGGCCCGGCGCTTCTTGTTCAAGCGCTTCCCCTACTACCTGATCTACCGCGAGCGCGACGGCATGGTCGAAGTCGTCGCGGTCATGCACGCGCGGCGCCATCCCGGCTACTGGCGCCACCGCTGACGCCGCGCCAATTCCCGGGCGCCGCTGTGGCAAGGTCGGCGGATGCACGTGCTCGTGATCGGCGGCAATCGCTTCATGGGGGTGTCGCTGGTGTGGCGGCTCCTGTTCGCGGGGCACCGGGTGACGGTGTGCAATCGCGGCAACCTGGCCGACCCGTTCGGCGATCGGGTCGAGCGGGTGCGGGCCGATCGATCGACCGACGCGTTCGATGCGGCGCTGGCCGGGCGCGCGTTCGATCGCGTCATCGACATGGCCGGCTTCACCGGCGGCGACGTGGCGCGGGCCCTGCGGGTCCTGGGCGACCGGGTCGGCCACTACCTGTTCGTGTCGACCGGCCAGGTGTACCTGGTGCGCGAGGGCTGCCCGCGGCCGGCGCGCGAGGACGACTACGCTGGGCCGGTGATGGCGGCGGCGCCGAGCCCGGCCGATCACGAGGACTGGGCCTACGGCGTGGGCAAGCGCGCCGCCGAGGACGCGCTGGCCGCGGCGGCGGTGCCGTCGACCCGCGTCCGCATCCCGATGGTCAACGGCGAGCGCGATCCCAAGCGCCGGCTCGAGAGCTACCTGTGGCGGATGCTCGACGGCGGGCCGCTGCTGGTGCCGGGCGCCGACGCGATCGCGCGCCACGTCTACCGCGGCGCGGTGGTCGACGCGCTGGCGCGCATGGTCGACGCGCCGCCGCCGGGGCCGGTCTACAACCTGGCGCAGGCCGAGCAGCCGACGGTGCGCGAGCTGCTCGAGCGGCTGGGCGCGCAGGTCGGCGTGCGGCCGCGGATCGTCGACGTGTCGGCCGCGGAGATCGCGGCGGCCGGGCTGGCGGTGCGCGAGGTGTCGCCGCTGTCGACGACGTGGATGTCGCACGTCGATCCCGCGCGCGCGGTGGCCGAGCTGGGCTTCGCGCACCCGCCGCTCGACGCGTACCTGGGCTCGATCGTCGCCGAGCTGCTGACCGGCTGGCGCGCCGAACCGCCCGCGGGCTACGCGCGGCGCGACGTCGAGCGCGCGCTGGCGGCGTGACTCAGGCCTTCATCGCCGCGGTCAGCCGCGCGAGCGCGCGCGCCGCGCCGGGGCTGTCGTCGAACGACAGCGCGACGAAGCAGCTCACCAGCAGGTCGCGGGCGTTGCGCTGGGTCGCGTAGACGAGGGGATCGAACGGGTCGGGCCAGCCCGCAACCAGCGGCGCCGCGACCGCGGCCAGCCAGGCGTCCAGCGCGGCGTCGTCGAGCAGATCGCGGCGGGCGACGGCGCGCACCGCGGCGGCCATGCGCTCGTCCTCGCCGTGGCTGAACCGGGCGCCGTGCGCGCGCGCGGCCAGCGCGGTGATCGCGCCGAGCAGCCGCGTCGCTTGAGCGCGCGTGAGCGCCGGGTGCCGGGCCAGGAACTTCACCCAGTCGGCGGTGTGCGCGGCGGCGTGGGCCCAGCCGGCGGCGCCGGTGTAGCCGCGCAGGTCGGTCTCGCGGCCGGCGTAGGCCACCGCGGCGGCGATCTGCGCGTCGAGCTCGGCCGCGCTCCACGCCGGGTGCGCGACCTCGCGCGCGGCCACCACCGACAACACGAGCGCCGCGAACGATCGCGCGAACACCGCGTCGCCGGCGACGATCGGCGCGGCGGTGCGCGCCACCAGCCGATCGCGCAGCCCGCGGGCGGCGGCGTCGTCGAGGATCGCCGGCGCTTGCAGCCACGCGGCCAGGACCTCGTAGCCGAGGCCGTCGCGCACCGTCGGGTCGGTGGCCGCGAGCATGGCCTCGAGCTCAGGCAGCAGCGTCGCGGCCGCGGTGCCAGCTGGCGGGGCCTTGGCGGCGCGGACCGACTCCCACCACGCGCGGCGCTCGGCGGTGAGCGGCGAGGTCGGGGCCGCAGGGGCGATCGCGGCGGGCGCGGCGGCGGCGGGCGCACCCGGCGGACAGCGCGGCGCCGGCGGACGGCACGCGGCGGCGACGATCGACAACGACAGCGACAGCGAGAGCGCGAGGCGCATGCCAGCAGCATGGCGAACCGCGCCGGTGGTGCGCAACCCTGCGACCGGGTGCGATCCGTGCGACAGGCTCTCGCGTACCATGCGCATCGATGCAGGCTCCCTATGCGATCCGCGTGCTGGTCCTCGGCGGCGTCCTCAACCTGGTGCTGTCGTTCGTCCTCGGCTGGGTGCTGTCGCTCAAGCGCATGAAGGAGCCGATGACCAAGCACCACTGGCTGCTGGTCGCGCACACGGTGTCGCTGCAGGAGGGCCTGATGCTCCTGGGCCTGGGCTTCGCGATGTCGTTCGCGGTGCTCGGCAAGACGATGGCGGCGACCGGCGCCTGGCTGCTGGTCCTGGCCTCGGCCTTCCAGGACTTCTCCGGCGTGGTCAACTGGCTCAAGGGCACCGGCGATCAGTTCGCCGAGAAGTCGACCGGCTGGCTGCTCGCCTCGATCAACGCGGTGCTCAACACCGCCGGCCTGGCGATCATCGCCTACGGCGTGCTGCGCGGCGTGCTGTAGCTCACCCCGCGGTGGCCTCGCGGATCGCGCGCGCGAGCAGATCCGCGACACCGAGGTCGCTGGCCCAACGCTCGAGGTACGCGCGATCGAGCGTCGCCCCCTGGACCCGGAACACGCCGAGGACGTCCTGCCACTGCCGCTCGGACACGCCGCCCCCGAGCCGATACCACTCGAGCTTGTGCAGGACGATGTCTTCTGCGGTGGTCAACGGATAGACCCGGCGTTGGTGCTCGTCGAGGGTCGACGCCGTCGACCGCGCGAAGGCTGCCTGGTCGAACGCGCGATCCTTGAGGATGAACACGTCGACCTTCATCATCGTCGCGAGGTGGATCACGTTGAAGGACGAGCGCCGTCGGATCGCGTCGCGGATCATGTCACCGTCGACGTAGTAGGCCTCGCCGAGCCGCTCGACCAGGGCATCGACGTGCCGTCCTGCGAGGTCGGCGACGAGGTCGATATCGAACGTCGACCGGCCGACGCCGAGCGCCGAGCTCGCGACCGAGCCGCCGACGCGGTAAGCCACGCCGAGCGCATCGAGCGCGTCGGCCACCGGCGCCAGCGCTTCGGCGAGATCCGCGGTCATCGGCGTGCCGCGAGATGCTGGCGGAGCCGATCGGCCAGGTCCCGGCCGTAGTGATGCTCGACCCACAGCAGCCGAACACCCTCTTCGTCGAGTTCCGGATGCAGGCGTGCGATCGTGCGCCGCGACGAGTCGACCAACGCCGCGGAGAGTCGGAGGGCGAGCCCGGCACGGCGGGCCGGCCCCGCCGCCCGGAGCAGCTCGAGCTGCTTGGCGGCCATGGCCGGGCTAGTGTCGGACGGCTGCACCCCGGCAGGATAGCAGGCGCGCCGCCCGTCACGGCAGGCGGCACAGGGCCGGGTAGCCGGCGTCGCAGCTGGTGTCGCGCCAGCCGCCGGCGGTGCCGGTGTCGAGCACGGCGCAGTTCTCCGACGTGCCGCCGGTGGGCTCGCGGCCGGTGAAGCCGAGGTACGGGGCCGGCGCGCCGCTGGCGTCGACCCAGGTGTCCTCGACGGCGGCGTCGGTGAGCCCGAGCCAGACGTCGGCCGAGCCGAGCTCGCGCCGTACCACCCGCGCCAGCACCGCCGCCGCCGCCGCGCTGGCCGGCACGATCAGCGCGCCGCCACCCGCCGCGCACGCCGCCGCGGCGCTGGCCTGATCGATCGCCGCGGGGCACAGCCGCCAGGTGGCGCCGCCGTCGGCGGCGGTGGCGGTGATCGTCCGGCACTCGGGGCGGCAGGTCGCGTCGCAGCCGTCGCCATCGGCGGTGCCGCCGTCGTCGCACTGCTCGGTGGCGTGGACCACGCCGTCGCCGCAGCGCGGGGCCGCGGCCGCGCCGCGCAACAGCGCCGCGCGCCACGCCAGCTGCGCCTTCACCACCGGCGCCTCGCGGGTCAAGGTCGCGATGTCGCCGACGGTGAAGTCGTCGTCGACCGCCAGCCCGCGCACCAGCGCGACCACGCCGTCGACGTGGGCGGCCAGCGCCGCGTCGTCGAGCGCGCCGCCGGGCGCCGCCGCCGCGGCCAGCTGCTGATCGAGCGCGGCCGACAGCGCCGGGATCGCGCGGACGCGCGCGGCCAGCCGGGCCGCCGGCGGGTAGTCGGGCTCCAGCGCCGGGTTGCCGAGGATGACGTCCTGGCCGTGGGGCAGGAGCACGAAGCGATCGGTGTCGGGCCGGTGGTACAGGTAGTAGTTGTTGCGGCCGAGCACGAAGCCGTCCTCGGCGGCCAGCGCCAGCTCGGCGGCGATGAAGCGCGTCGCCTGGTCGAGATCGATGAGCGCGCCGACCGTCGTCGCGAACTCGGTGTCGCTCGCGCCGACCACCGCCGCCGCCGCCGCCGCGAGATCGGCGCGGCTGCGCCCGGCCGGATCCTTGAGGTCCATGCCGTCGGGGTCGACCGCGAAGTCGGCCGACAGCGACTCGTAGAGGTTGCCGCCGCCGTTGGCCGCGCCGTAGCGCGCCCGCAGGAACTCCTTGTCGACCGGCTCGGCCGCGACGTACAGCCCGCGCGGCTCGCCGTTGAAGATCAGCCGCGCCATCGCGGTGCGGTGGGCCGGGACGCCGGCGCGGCGGAACACCTCGTACGCGACGTGCTCGTGCAGCAGGCTGGGATCCTGCAACGCGTTGTCGAGCGCCATCTTGTCGAACGGCCCGAGCGTCTGGCCGGCCACCAGCTCGTCGAACTTGATCGAGAACGCCGGCTTGCCCACCACCGCGTCGACCGAGCCGCCGCTGCCCTTCTTGCGGCACGCCGACCGCGCCAGCAGCGCGCCGTCCCAGCGCACGTCGCACGGCACCCGCGTGGTCTGATCGCCGTCGAACGACGCGAGATCGGCGGCGGCGATGTCGATCGCGACGACGTGCAGCACCGCCGGGTCGAGGGGATCCGCGGCGATCGCGCCGTCGGGGCCGGCGTCGATCGCGCCGCCGTCGGGGGTGCCGCCGCCGTCGCCGCCGCACGCCGCGACCGCTGCGAGCACACCGACCAGGGCGCACCGGGTCCGCACGCCCGCAGTCTACCGCGCGCTGGCGCGACGCTTGCTGTCCAGGCTGGGACACGCTGCCGCGCCGGTGCGCGGCGGCCACCCGAAAGGAACCGACCATGCTCGTCCGCCTCGTCTTCGCTACCGTCGCTGCTGCACTTCTCGCGGGTTGCGTCGTCCGCGCGCGGCCCGCCCGGCGCGCCGTGTACCACTGCCACGCAGGTATCCCCAAGGTCTGCCACGTGGCCGCGCACTGACGCCGAGACCTCGAGGGCCCGGGGCGTCAGGCTCGATCGGGACCCGCGGGTCCCTCCGACGGTCGGGCATACTCGCGGCATGGCCCACCGCCTCACCGCCGCCACCATCGACGACGAGGCCGCGCTGCGCGCGCTCCTGGGCGAGCCGTCGCCGCTGGTGTGCGCCAAGCTCGCCGACCGGCTGGTCGCCGAGACCCGGCCGTTCATCGAGCGCGCGCCGTTCGTGCTGCTCGCCACCAGCGATCGCGCCGGCCGCTGCGACGTCAGCCCGCGCGGCGATCCGCCGGGCTTCGTGCGCATCCTCGACGATCGCACGCTGCTCGTGCCCGAGCGGCCGGGCAACCGCCTGGCCGACTCGCTGCGCAACATCGTCGCCAACCCCCACGTCGGCCTCTTGTTCGTGGTGCCCGGCGTCGGCGACACCTTCCGCGTCAACGGCCGCGCGACGCTGACCACCGACCGCGACCTGCTCGCGCCGAGCGCGGTCGAGGGCAAGCCGCCCGCCCTCGGCATCCTGGTCGACGTCGAGGAGGCCTACACCCAGTGCAGCAAGGCGTTCCTGCGCTCGCAGCTGTGGGATCCGGCGCGCTTCGTCGACCGCGCGGCGCTGCCGTCGAGCGGCGCGATCCTGCGCGCGCTGCAGGGCGACGGCTTCGACGCCGACGGCTACGACGCGGCCCGCGCCGAGCGCTACGCCCGCCGCGACGGCTTCTACTGAAGCCCGGCTACGCGCGCTTGATCAGGCCCTCGGCCGCCATCGCCGCCTGCACCGCCGGGCGCGCCGCGACCCGGGCCTGGAACGCCAGCAGGTTGGGGAAGTCGGCGAGGTCGAGCTTCACCAGCCGGGCCCAGTTGGTGACCGTGAACAGGTACGCGTCGGCCACCGTGAACTGATCGCCGAACAGGTAGGCCTTGCCGGCCAGCGTCTGCTCGATGAACCCGTAGCGCTTGCGCAGGTACTCGATCCGCTCCTCGCGGGTCTCGGCCGGGGTCTTGGGGGTGAACAGCGGGCTGTACGACTTGTGCAGCTCGGAGTTGATGTAGCCGAGCATCTCCTGCAGGCGGTAGCGCGCCAGCGTGCCGTTCGGCGGCGCCAGCCCGGCCTCGGGCTTCTGATCGGCCAGGTACTGCACGATCGCGGTGCCCTCGGTCAGCACCTCGCCGTCGTCGAGCTCGAGCACCGGCACGTAGCCCTTGGGGTTGATCTGCCAGAAGTCGCGGTCGTCCGAGGTGCGCTTGTTGCTGATCTTGTCGATCGTCAGCGGCAGGCCCAGCTCGTGGGCGACGATGTGCGGGGACAGCGAGCAGGCGCCGGGCGAGAAGTAGAGCTTCATGGCCGGCAACCTAGCGCGTCGGCCGCGGTTGGACAGCGCTGGCGGCGCGTCTCAGCGGGCCGGCGCGCCGTCGCCGACGACGACGTACGCGCAGGGGCCAGCGTCGTCGGGCGCGCCGGTCGGGCCCCAGAACATCACCGCCCCGCCGGTCTCGATCAGCTGGTAGGTCAACGTCGCGCCGGGCTCGGCCCGCGGCACGCCGGTGACCAGGAGGCGCAGCTTGGTCGGGTCCTCCCAGCGGACCTCGGTGCGCCCGCCGTCGGGTAGCGCCAGCGCCGTCGTGGCGCCCGCGGCCAGTGGCAGCGAGACCTCGGTGGCCGCGCGGACCGCTGGGCACGCGGCGAACACGTCATCTAGCGGCGCGAACCGCGGCAACCCTGGTGGCCGCGTCGGCTCGCCAGCGAAGCCGGCGAAGATCGTGAGCGTGATGCCCGGCTCGCTGGCCGCGGGTGCGGCGGGCGTCGGCGCCGCCGGCGGGCGTGTGGACGTGCAGCCGGGGGCCAGCAGCGCGGCGAGCGCGAGCGGGGCCAGCCAACGGGTCGGTGCCATGGGAGTCGAGGTCACGGGCGTGCTCCGGAACGCGGATCGGGCGTCGATGCCCGTCGGCGCAGCCCGACGCCCGGGACGCCACGCCTATTCCTACGCGACGACGATCTTGACCCGCTGCGGGCGCCGCTTGGCGTACTCGGCGTTGACCAGCTCGCGCTTGGGCACCGGCGGCGGGCGGCGGCGCCCGACGTTCAAGATCAGGCCGGCCAGGAACATCGTCAGGATCAGCGAGGTGCCGCCGTAGCTGACCAGCGGCAGGGTGATGCCCTTGTTGGGCACCACGCCGAACACCACGCCGGCGTTGAGCAGGGCCTGCAGGCCGAACATCGCGGTGATGCCGAACGCCAGGTAGCCGCCGAAGGTGTCGCGGGCGCCGAGCGCCGCCCGCATGCCGCGCCAAACCAGCAGCACGAACAGCCCCAGCACCAGCGCCACGCCGATGAAGCCGAGCTCCTCGCCGATCGGCGCCAGGATGAAGTCGTTGTGGCCCTCGGGCATGTAGCCCAGCGACTGCCGCGAGTTGCCCAGGCCCAGGCCGGTGAGGCCGCCCGAGCCGAGCGACACGTGGGCCTGCACCATCTGGTAGGCCTCCCGATCGCTGAACGCCTCGGGGTTGAAGTACGCCATGAACCGGCGCATGCGCCACGGCGTGCCGACGATCAGCTGGTACGCCACCGGCATGGCCGCCAGGATCGCGAGCACGATGTAGGACACCCGCGCCCCGGCCATGAACAGCATCATCAGCGTCGTGGTGCCGAGGATGATCGACGAGCCCAGGTCGGGCTGCAGCAGCAAGAGGCCCATCATCAGCGCGCACACCACCAGGTGCGGCACGAAGCCGATGGTGAAGGTCTTCACCTTGTCGGCCTTCTTCTGCAGGCTGTGCGCGAGGTAGACGATCAGCGCCAGCTTGGCCAGCTCGACCGGCTGGAACGACAGCGGCCCGATCAACAGCCAGCGGCGCGCGCCGTTGAGCGACGGCATCGCCAGGGTGGCGCCCAGCGCGAGCAGGCTGCACGCCAGGAGCGAGTACGCACGGTTGCGCAGCCGGCGGTAGTCGATGTGGGCCGCGGCGAACATCGCGAACGCGCCCAGCGCCAGGAACACGATCTGGCGCTTCAAGAAGAACGCCGGGTCGCCCTTGGTCGCCATCGCCTCGGCCGCGGTCGCGGCGTAGATCTCGACGGTCCCGATGCCCAGGAGCCCGAGGATCGTGCCGATCAGCACGACGTCGTAGGGGCGCTCGCTGACGTCCTCGACGGCCGCCTGCGCGGCGAGCGGCGGCGGCGCGGGAGCGTCGGCGGTGAGCGAGCTGGGCAGCACGGACCTCTCGCCATCCTGCCGACTCGGGGCCGCCGGGCAACTTTTCGGTGCCCGGCCGCCACGATCCTCGCAGCGATTGCGCCCCGAACCGGAAAAAATAGGAGCGCGCCGCAACCGATGCGTGGGGGCGACTTGACGATCGTCAAGTCGCTCACCCGCGGCTCGTGGTCTCGTCCGGGCCTTGCGCGATCGGACTCTCTCGAACTCACCCCGGCGGGGTGAGCGCCCCGCCCTGGCATAGGCCGTGCTCACGGGATCGCAGCATGGGAGCTGCCGTGGGGCCGGTCGAGCAAGGCGCTGTCGACGAGTCGACGGTGCTGGAGTCGCTCCCGACGGCGATGCTGGTCATCGACGCGGACGGCGTGATCGTGCGCGCCAACCGCCGGGCCCGCGAGATCCTCGACCGCCCCACCCTGGTCGGCACTCCGGCCGGCGAGATCCTCGGGCCGTGGCCGATGCCGCGGACCAACGACGTCGCGCGCTCCGAGCGCACGCTGCCCCGGCGCGATGGCACCGCGATCACGCTCGGGTTCTCGATGTCGTCGTTGCCCGACGGCGCGACGACGATCGTGTTCCAGGACATCACGCCGTGGCAGCGGCTGCGCGAGGAGCGCGACCGCCTGATGCAGCTGGCGATGGTCGGCGAGGCGCTGCCCTCGATCCTCCACGAGCTCAAGAACCCGCTGGCCGCCCTCAACGCGGCGGTGGAGATCCTGATCGAGGAGACCGCGCCGGGGCCGGTCCAGGACCAGCTCCACGCCGTGTTGCAGGAGGCGCGCCGGCTGCGCCTGGGCTTCGACGGCGTCGGGGCGGTCGGGCGGGCGCTGCGCTCGCGGCGCCACCAGGCGGTCGATCAGGCCTGCCGCGACTCGTTCCGGGTGCTGGAGATCCCGGCGCGGGCGGCCGGCATCAACACCCGCTGCGACGTGGTCGACCTGCCGCTGTTGCCGCTCGATCCGGCGGTGGTGCGGGCGATCGTCTTCAACCTCGTCACCAACGCGATCCACGCCTGCAGCCCGGGCGACGCGATCAACCTGCACGTCCGGCTGGTCGCCAACGGCCTGGCCCTGGCGCTCACCGTCGCCGACACCGGCACCGGCATGACCCACGACGTCTACACCCGCTGCACGGAGCTGTTCTTCACCACCAAGCGCAACGGCTCGGGCATCGGCCTGGCGCTGGTGCGACAGGCGGTGACCGAGGCCGGCGGCGAGCTCGAGATCGAGTCGGTGCCGGGGTTCGGCACCTGCATCACCGCGCTGGTCCCGGTGATCGCCGCGCCGCGCGTCTCTACCCCCGAGGAGGGAACTCATGTCTCGCGTCGATGACCTGAACCGTATCCTCCGGACGCTGCAGTCCGGCACGCCCGACATCGAGGCCAGCGCGCTGGTCTCCGAGGACGGCCTCATGATCGCCAGCGCGCTGCCGCAGCACGTGCAGGAGGTGCGGATCGCCGGCATGAGCTCGACGCTGTTGTCGCTCGGCATGCGCGCCGCCACCGAGCTGGGCCGCGGCAACCTCGAGCAGGTGCTGATCCGCGGCACCAACGGCTACGTCGTGATGGTCAAGGCCAAGTCCGGGACCATGCTGCTCACCCTCACCACCAAGGAGGCCAAGCTGGGCCTCATCTTCCTCGACATGTCCCGGGCGGTCGAGGACATCGACCGGATCCTCTGAAGGAGCACGTCATGGCCTCGATCAACCTGTTCGACACCGGCAACCACAAGAACGTGCTGCTGGAGGACTTCTCGGGTGGCCTCGCGGTGCAGGCCAACCAGCACCTGATCATCCACGGCGCCAACGCGATGCTGCTCGATCCAGGCGGCCACAAGGTCTACAACCGCGTGCTGTCGGAGACGCTCAGCTTGCTCGGCCCGCACGCCAAGCTGCGCTACCTGTTCCTGTCGCACCAGGACCCGGACATCGTCGCCGCCGTCAACGGCTGGCTGATGACCACCGACGCCGAGGCCTACGCGTCGAAGCTGTGGATCCGCTTCATCCCGCACTTCGGGCTCGATCGCCTGGTCGAGGAGCGGCTGCGGCCGATCCCCGATCAGGGCATGGACCTCGATCTCGGCGGCTGCCTGCTGAAGATCCTGCCGGCCCACTTCCTCCACTCGCCGGGCAACTTCCAGGTCTACGACCCGGTGGCCAAGATCCTGTACTCGGGCGACCTCGGCGCATCGCTGGGCACCGAGGGTCGGATCGTCGAGGACTTCGACGCCCACGTCCCCTTCATGGAGGGCTTCCACCGCCGGTACATGGCGTCCAACCGGGCGATGCGCGCCTGGGGCGCGATGGTGCGGCGCCTCGACATCGAGACCATCGCGCCGCAGCACGGCGCGATGTTCCAGGGCCGCGCGATGTGCGAGCGCTTCATCGCCTGGTGCGAGGCGCTGCCGTGCGGCGTCGACCTGATCGACGACCTGTATCCACAGGCCGCCGGGTGAGCCGGCCATGCCCCGCGTGCTGATCCTCGAAGACGAGACCGTGCTGCGCGCGTCGATGGCCCGCGGCCTGGCGAAGCTCCCGGCCGAGGTCGACGAGGCCGGCACGCTGGCCGAGGCGATCGCCGCGCTCGATCGCGCGCTGCCCGACGTGATCGTCTCCGATCTCGACCTGCCGGACGGCTCGGGCATCGAGCTGATCGGCGAGCTGGGGCGGCGCAAGGCGCGGGTGCCGGTGGTGTTCGTGTCGGCGTACCTGCGGGCGTTCCGCGCGCAGATCCCGCCCCACGCCGACGTCGAGGTGCGCGAGAAGCCGATCGCCCTCGAGGAGCTGCGCGCGCTGGTGCGCGAGCGGATCGGCGGCCGCGACGAGGCGGTGGCGCCGTTCGCGGTGGTCGACTACCTGCAGCTCGCGTGCCTCGGCAAGCACTCGGTGGCGATCGACGTCGCCAGCCGCGATCGTCGCCGCGGGCGCATCGAGGTCGTGCGCGGCGACATCTGGCACGCGGTCGACGATCACGGCGCCGGCCCGCCCGCGTTCAAGCGGCTGGCGTTCGGCACCGCCGCCGAGGTCACCTGCCGCACGCTGCACGGGTCGCCAGGCCCGCGCACCATCGAGGGCCGGTGGGAGGCGTTGTTGATGGACTCGGCCCGCGAGCACGACGAGGAGAGCTACAGCGGGGCGGCGCAGGACGCCGAGCTCGACCTCGCCATCCACGAGTTCGAGGACGAGCAGATCGCGTGGCCACCGGCCGGCGGCCTGGTGGCCGCCGAGGCCGCGCTGGCCCCCCGCCCCGCGCCGCCGCCGACGGCGCCGCCCGCGCCGACGCCGCTGGCCACCGGCAGCGAGGCCTCGGTGGCGCGGGTCGTCGCCGACGAGTTCACCGTGACCCGCGACCGCGCGGTCGACGCGCTGCTGGTGCGCGACTACGCCACCGCCGCGCAGCTGTTCGCGGTCGCCCACGCGCTGCGCCCCGAGGACGGCGCGGTCGCAGCCAACCTGGAACGCCTGGCCGCCCTCGGGTTCGCCAGCGCACCCGAGCAACCGGAGCAACCGGAGGACCACGATGCCTAGACGGATCGCGATCGTCAGTCAAAAGGGCGGGGTCGGGAAGACCACCGTCTGCCTCAACCTCGCGCTCGCCCTGGCCGAGCGCGGCCGACGCACGCTGCTGGTCGACCTCGACCCGCAGGGCGGCGTCGGTCACTCGCTGGCCAAGGGCGACGGCGAGCTGATCGGCCTGGCCGACGTGCTGGCGGGCCAGGCCAGCGTCGAGCAGGCGGTGCTGCCGACCCACGAGCCCAGCCTGTCGCTCTTGCCGCGCGGCCGGCTCGATCCGGTCGACGTGTGCGAGCTCGAGCTGATGCTGCACGCGCCGGGGCGGCTCGAGGCGGTGCTGGCCGAGGCCGACGCCGGCTTCGACCTGACGCTGATCGACACACCGTCGGGGCTGGGCATGCCGACCCGCGCGGCGCTGCGGGTCGCCGACTACGTGCTGGTGCCGCTGCAGACCGAGCGCCTGGCGCTGCGGTCGGTCGCGCAGCTGCTGCGCGTGATCGAGCACGTCAAGGCCACCGACAACCCGCGGCTCGAGCTGCTCGGGGTGCTGGCGACGATGGCCGACAAGACCAGCGAGCCGTCGGTGGCGGTGCTGGTCGACGCGTGGAACGACCTGACCGCGGTGCTCGACACGATCGTCCCGCGCCACGGCGCGTTCGCGCAGGCGAGCGAGGCCGGGATCCCGCTCGGCTTCCTGGGCGGCGCGCCGTCGCCCGAGGCCCGCCGCTTCGACATGCTGGCCGAGGAGGTCGAGGTCACGATGGCCCGCCTCGGTGGAAAGGAGCTCGGTCATGACCGCCCGCGCCGTTCCCTCCTCTGATCGCCAGGCGCTGCGCGCGCTGGCCCGCCGCCTCCGCCCCGAGGCGGCGACCAGCCGCCTGCCGACGCTGCCGGAGCCGAGCTTCGTCCGCCTGTCGGCGCCGCCGCTCCCGACGCCCGCGGCGGGGCCCGCGCCCGCGCCGGTCGCCCGCACGCTGCCGGCGCCGCCCGATGACCTGGCCGGCTCGGGCGGCTGGGGCCGGCTGATCGAGTGGTGCGTCGTCGACCTCGGCGTCGACTCGGCGATCCTCACCGACGACCGCGGCCTGGTCATCGCCAGCGCCGGGCTGGTCGATCTCGACGACGCGCAGGGCATCGCCGCCCGCCTGGTGATCGCGTTCCACCAGGCCGACCGCATGGGCACGGCGCGCTCGCCGTCGATGGCGATCCAGCTGGCGACCGGCTGGCTCACCGGGCTGCGCATCGAGAACGGCGGCGACCCGGTGACCCTGGGCATCATGGCGGCGCGCCCGCTCGACGACACGATCCGCGACGTGCTGGTGGCGGCGATCGCGCACAAGCTGCGCGACGGCTGAGCCTTCGAGGCTCACCCCTTGGCTTGCCGGATCAACCGCACGTAGGCCTCGGACGCGCGCACCGCGAGCTCGTTGAGCTCGTCGACGTGGCTGCCCTCGAACCGCTCGCCGCGCGGGTGCGCGTAGATCAGGTTGACCGCGCGGTTGCGCACCGCCACCGGCGCGACCGCGACCTCGGCCGCGGCCGGCACCGCGAGGAACTCCCACAGCGCCTTCTCGGTCGGCGCGGCGGCGGCCGGCGGCTTGCCGCGGAACGGGCGCAGGTCGTCGTTGGCGCACTGCAACGACGAGGTCCCGCCGATCGGCAGGGACAGCGCGCTCACCGGCTGGGCCAGCGGCCGCTCGGTGAACGCCCGCCAGCCGAGCGCGTTGCCGTCGCGCACCAGGAACAGCACCAGCGCCGGGAACCGGCCCTCGGCGAACGCCAGCAGCGTCGTCGCGATCGCGTCGCGGTGGATCGCGGCGTCGATGCGATCGCACGCGTCGGTGAACGCCAGCGCGGGCGTCGGCGCTGGCTCGGGCTCGACGATCACGTTGCCGCTCTTGCGGCGCGGCTCGAGCCGCACCGGCGGCGGCGTGACGATGCCGCCCGCGGGCTGGGTCTTGCGGCGGTCGACGCTGCCGACGCTCTTGCGCGTCCCCGGGCGCACGAAGCGCGCCTGCCGCGGCAGGCCGTAGTGCTTCTCCAGGTAGTACAGCGCGCGCAGCTCCGAGACGATGTACGGCGTGATCTCGAGGCCGGTCTGATCGGCCAGCTGATCGACCGCGTGCTCGTCGCGGGGATCGATCATCGCCACCGCCAGCGTGTCCATGAACGGCGGCTGGTGGCCCAGCGGGATCGCGCCCAGCGTCTGCGCGGTGCGGGCGCTGATCTGGTTGATCGCCTCGGGCGGCGCGGCGTCGAGCAGCGCCCGGGTCGCGACCGGGATCTGGTACAGCTCGCCGAGCTGATCGCCCAGCGTGTCGATGTCGAGGAAGCCCAGCTCGACCAGGTTGGTGCCCAGGCGACCGCCGTACAGCACCTGCGTGCGCAGCCCGCCTTCGAGCTGCGACAGCGAGATCGCCGCGTTGCGCAG
Organism: Myxococcales bacterium; assembly: GCA_016707895.1. Classification (GTDB taxonomy): domain Bacteria; phylum Myxococcota_A; class Polyangia; order Haliangiales; family Haliangiaceae; genus UBA2376. Next base: position 529,916 of record JADJGV010000002.1, read on the forward strand.
GAGCAACGTGCCGAGCTTCATCGAAGCGCCGAGCGTCCCCCGCCGATGGCCGGGGCGTCAAGTCGCGTAGCGCGTCGGGTCGACGACGCCGGCCTCGGCGAAACCTTTGCGCCGCAGGTGGCAGGCGTCGCAGCGGCCGCAGGCGCGGTCGTCGATCGGGTCGTAGCAGGAGTGGGTCAGGCCGTAGTCGACCCCGAGCCGGGCGCCGGCCAGGATGATCTCGGCCTTGGTCATGGCGATCAGCGGCGCGCGCACCCGGAAGCCGCCGCCGCGGGTCGCGACCTGGGCCAGCGCCTGGAACGCGTCGATGAACGCCGGCCGGCAGTCGGGGTAGCCGCTGGCGTCGAGGACGTTGACCCCGACGAAGATGTCCTGGGCGCCAAGGGTCTCGGCCCAGGCCAGCGCCAGGGCCAGCAGCACCGTGTTGCGGGCCGGCACGTAGGTCACCGGCACGTCGCCGGGCGCGCCGATCTCGGCCAGCGAGCGATCCTTGGGCACCGCCAGGTCGGGGCTGGTCAGCGCCGACCGAGCCAGCGGCGCCAGGTCGAGGGTCAGCACGCGGTGCTCGGCGGCGCCCAGCGCGGCGGCGACCCGGGCGGCCGCGGCCAGCTCGCAGGCGTGGAGCTGGCCGTAGCGCACGGTCAGCGCGTGGCAGGTGAGGCCCTCGGCGCGCGCCATCGCCAGCGCGGTGGTCGAGTCGAGGCCGCCCGACAGGAGGACGACAGCAGATGGCATCGGCCTCTTGTAGCACCGGGCCGGCGCTGTAGGCTGCGCCGGTGTCCACCGCCCGCGCCCGCGCCGAGCTCGTGGCCCCGTGGCTGGCGGTGGCGGCGCTGGTCGCGTGGTCGGCGTGGCACCGCTGGCAGGTGCTCACCGCGTCGCCGCACCCGGTCGGGATCGACGGCTACTTCTACGCCATCCAGGTGCGCTCGCTCCTCGAGCGCGGCGGGCTGGCGTACCCCGCCGCGCCGCTGACGTTCTACCTGATGGCCGCGCTGGCCCACGTCACCGACGTGATCACCAGCGTCAAGCTGGTCGCGGCGATCGGCGGCGCGCTGGCGATCGCGCCCGCGTTCGCGATCGGCCGGCGGCTGGGCGGCGTCGCCGGCGGGCTGACCGCCGCGGTCGTGATCGCCACCAGCGGCGGCTCGTTCTACCTGTCGCTGGAGTTCGTCAAGAACGGCGTGGGCGTGACGATGGCGCTGACCGCGGTGTGGCTGGGGCTGCGCGCGCTGGAGGCCCCGACCCGCGCGGCGATCGCGCTGGCGGTCGCCGCGGCGATCGCGGCGGTGGCGACCCACAAGATGGCGGCGGCGCTGGTGGTGGCGCTGCTGGCGCCGGCGATCGTCGTCGAGCTGCGCGCGCGCTGGGGCCCGGCCCGGGCGCGGCGGGCGGCGGCGGTGGCCGGCGGTGCGCTGGCGCTGGCGGCGATCGCGCTCGGCGCGCTGGCGCCCGCGCGCTTCATCGCCGGCCGCGACCTGGCCGAGCTGCGCGCGGCGCTGGGCGGCGACCCGCGCTGGTCGCTGCCCGCGATGTACGTGCCGCACCCGGGCGGCCGCGACTACGTGCTCGCGCTGGGCGACCAGACCCGGATCGCGCTGGCGCTGGCGCTGATCGCGATCGGCCTGGCGGTCGCCGCGCGGTTCACGACCCGGCTGGCCGCCGCCGCCCGGCCCGCCGATCGCGCCGCGGCGTGGAGCGCGGTCGCGGTGGTGCTGATCACCGCGATCCCGGTGCTGGCGATCGCCAACCCCGACGGCATCGGCTTCCGGCTGCGGGTCGCGGTGTTCGCCCCGGCGGCGCTGGTCGCGGCGATCGTCGTCGGCCGCGCCACCGCGGGGCTGGCGCCGGCGCTGCGCCTCGCGGTGATCGCGCCGATGCTGCTGGTGCGGCTGTGGGTGGTCGACGCCGCGCCGCGCGAGGGCGTGGTCTACGCGCACCCGGCGATGGTCGCGGCGATGGTCGCGGTGCCGGGCCGGCTGCCGCCCGACGCGGTGGTCATCACGTCGGAGCGCCACCTCGGCTTCATGGTCGCGTGGTACGCGCGGGTGCCGGTGCGGATGCGCCCCGGCCCGGTGCCGCCGGCGCGGCGCTGGCGGCTGCTGGCCGGCAACCTGATCGGCCTGGGCTCGCCGCTCGACAAGGCGCTGCGCGCCGCCCACGATCGCCCGGGCCTGGTGGCGCCGGTCAGCACCCACCCGCGCGACCCCAGCGGCCTGGTGCTGGTGCCCGAGGCCACCTGGGACTGGGTGCTGACCCAGGTGCCGCCCAAGCTGGCCGCCTACTGGCGGCGCTGGCCGACGCGGTAACCGCTGGCGCGCTACTCGTGGCCGATGCGGAAGCGCACCGCGCCGGTCGCGTCGTCGAGCGCGGTCAGCGCGTCGCCGGTCGACACCAGCACCACGCCGTCGGCGGCGACCAGGCCGCGGAGGCCCGGGATGCCGCGCGGGCGCAGCCGCATCTCGACGTCCCACCGCCGCGCGCCGTCGGTCAGGGCGAACGCCGCCACGCGGTACGGGCCGCTGCCGTGCTGGTAGGCCACGAACACCGTCGCGTCGGACAGCGCCACGTGCTTGTCGTCGGCGCGGGCGGTCAGCGGGTCGCTGGCCGGGACCTCCACGGCCCAGCGCGGCCGCTTGCCGTCGAGCCGCGCCACCATCGGCACCGGGGTGCCGGGTGACCTGTCGCCGACCGCCACGATCGGCCCGCCGGGGTGCCGCACCAGGCGCCGCGACGTCATGCCGTCGATCGCGGGCAGCGTCTCCCAGCTATCGATCGACGTGACCCCCGCCGGCGCGCGCCAGGTGCGGTTGTCGATCTGCGCGCAGAGATCGGGCGCGCCTTCGGGGCCGAGCGCCAGGAACCGCGCGAGCCCCTTGAACTGGAACTCGTGGGGGCGGTCGAAGCGCAGGCGCGGCGTGCTCGGCTGCTTGCCGCCGGCGGCGTCGAGCGCCCACCAGCGATCGTCGGCCGCCGCCACCAGCGCGGTCGTCGGCGCGTCGCCGGCGCAGAACGTCTCGACCTTCTCCCCGATCGCGACCGTCCACGCCGGGGCGCCGGTGCGGCGATCGAACCCGCGCACCTGCCCGTCGATCGAGGCGAGCAACACGTGCGAGGCGGTGAGGGCGAGCGGCGCCTGGTTGGCGTCGCTGAACGTGCCCACCCGCTCGGTCTGCCACCGCAGCGCCCCGGTGTCGCCCGCGAACGCCGCGATGCTGGCGCGGTCGCCGTCGTCGACGTAGCGCACCAACCCGACCACGTCGCGGGTCCCGTCGCCATCGAGGTCGGCGAGCAGCGGCACGTCGAGGCCCCACCACAGCTCCGGCTGGCCCGCCCGCGCGGCCGCGGCCTGATCAGATTTGATCGCCCCGCCCCGCGACCGCGCCCGGAGCGCCGCGAAGGCGACCAGCCCCGCCATCAGCACCACCGGGACGAGCACGAGCGGCAGGAAGCCTGCCGGCGAGACCCGCTGGCGCGCGACCTGGTAGTCCGGGGACGGCGTCGGCGGCAGCGGCCGGGGCACCTGGAGGATCCGGCTGCGGCGCTGGATCTGCGCCGGCTTGCCGCAGTACTGACAGCTCACGCTGACCGCGTCCCCGGGGACCGTCAGCGACGCTCCGCAATGCGGGCAGGCGACGGCGATCGCGCGCACGCCCGACCGTACCGCGGATCGCCTGGGACGTCCCGCGACAGGCATCGTCCCAGCGAGGCGCCGACGCATCGCGGAAGCCAGTGACGGTGGCCTTGCAATCGGCGGGACTTCCATGAAGATCCCCGCCCATGCAGCTCGCCCGATTCCTACCCGCGGCGCTCGTCACCGCCGCGACGCTGATCGCGTGCAACCCCGAGGTCCCCAAGACCACGTTCGTCTACGGGGAGAAGCGCGGGACGCTCACGTCCAACGGCCTGCGCTTCGTGATCATGCCCGACAAGACGACGTCGCTGGTCGAGGTCGACGTGCGCTACGAGGTCGGCTCGCGCGAGGACCCCGAGGGCAAGGCCGGCATCGCCCACCTCGTCGAGCACATGATGTTCCAGCAGAAGCCGGACGGGCCCGACACCCAGCCGCTGATGCACTCGATCGGGCAGCTGACCAGCTTCTTCAACGCGTACACCAACTGGGACACCACCCACTACATGATGCAGGGCCGGGTCGACCGCATGGACGACCTGATCAAGATCGAGGCGATGCGGATGCACTTCCGCTGCCAGACGATCAGCGAGGACGAGTTCCTGCGCGAGCGCGAGGTGGTGCGCAACGAGATCCGCCAGCGCGGCGGCACGCCCGAGGGGCGCATCCCCGATCTGATCCTCGAGCAGGTCTACCCGCAGCGCCACGCGTACTCGCGGATGATCGGTGGCGACGACGCCAACCTGACGAACATCACGCTCAAGGACGTCTGCGACTTCATGGACAAGTACTACACGCCGGACCGCGCGACGGTGATCGTCGCGGGCGGGATGGACGTGGACGCGGCCACCGCGTCGATCCAGAAGTGGTTCGGCGGGCTGGAGAAGCGGGTCGGCGGCCCGCGGGTCGAGGTCGCGCCGGTGACCAGCGTCACCGCCGGCCGCGCCGAGTACGACCTCGACATCGAGCGCCCGTACGTCGTGGTGACCTGGCCGCTGCCGGCGGCCAACACGCCCGAGGGCCGCGCGGTGCAGTACGGCATCAACCGGGCGTGGATCGAGACCGCCGGGCAGGCGTTCGACTACGGCTTCGCGTACGACGTCACCCCGCAGATCCTCGGCGGCGAGGAGGCGCCGGTGTTCAGCGTGATCATCGAGCTGAAGGGCATCGACAAGATGGGCGAGGCGCTGGAGTTCGTGAAGAAGGCGGCGGCCAAGGCCCACCGCAACTTCGACGACGCGAACTGGCAGCAGACCGAGGACTTCAAGGCGCGCACCTCGGCGAACTTCCTCCGCCAGCTCGAGACGCTGGCGGCCCGCACGACGACGATGGGCGACGCGATCCAGTTCGACACCGAGACCGACTTCGCCTCGCAGGACCTGTACCTGATCAACCAGCTCGAGCGGATCCAGAAGTTCGACGGCGGGCTGATCGAGCGCTCGACCAAGAAGGCGCTGGCCTGGGACCAGGCCAAGATCATCGTGTTCAAGGCCAGCAAGTCGGGCATCCACGGCGACCGCCGGGCCAAGGTCACCTTCCAGACCAAGAGCCACGACAAGCGCGAGATCCCCGAGGTCGACCCCCGCGAGGCCAAGGTGCCGCTGAAGGTCGCGGCCGACATGCCGGTGTTCGACCGGGTCGAGCGCTACCAGCTGGGCAACGGCATGAACGTCGTGCTCCTGCCGATCGAGTCGCCGATGCCGCTGGTGTCGGCGATCCTGATGTTCAACGTCGGCGACGCGCACTCGGACTCGGTGCCGGGCCTGGCCGACGCGGCGGCGGCGTTCCTGTCGCCGGCGCTCGACTCCGACGCGCTGCAACGCATCGGCATCGGCATCAACGGCTTCACCAGCGCCGACCACACGATGTTCGCGGCCAGCGGCCTCGACATCTACCTCGGGCCGATGCTGAAGGGCATGGAGCGACTGATCACGGCGGGCGTCTACAGCCAGGAGCAGGTCGAGGGCTGGCGCAAGCAGCTCAAGGAGCGCTTCAAGCGCAAGGACTACCAGGTCGACGTCGAGTACCAGCGCCAGATCTACACCGCGCTGTACGGCGCCGATCACCCGTACACCAAGGGCGCGGTGCTGAGCCCCGAGTCGGCCAACGGCATCGGCCAGGACCGGCTGATGTCGTTCAAGGGCGAGCACTACTCGGCCGGCAACGCGACGCTGATCGTCGTCGGCAAGTTCGACCTGGCCAAGGCCCGCTCGACGATCTCGGATCAGTTCGGTGGCTGGGGCAAGGGCCACGTCGACCAGCCGATCGGCCCGACGCCGCGCCCGCGCACCGGCCCCGAGTACATCGGCGTGGTCAGCGTCGAGAACCCGCAGGTCACGGTGACGATCGGCTACCCGGCGCCGGCCGGCATCGACGCCCAGGAGGCCGCGCGCCGCGTGCTCGCCGAGATGCTCAACACCCGCATGGGTGACATCCGCTTCAAGCTGGGCGCGACCTACGGCACCTACGCCCGCCGCCAGACCCAGATCGGCCCGGCGGCCTACACGATGGGCGGCAACGTCGACGCGCCGCGCGCCGGTGAGGCGATCAAGGCGATGCGCGACGGCGTCGAGATGCTGCGCGCCGGCACGACGTTCGACATCGACTTCGTGCGGGCCCGCCGCGCGCTGATCGAGGACCTGCTGGCGCAGTCGACGGTGTCGAGCGAGCTGGCCCAGCGGCTGGCGACGATGGCGCGGTTTGGCCTCAAGCCCGACTACTACAAGCAGCTGGTCAAGCAGATCGCCGCGGTGTCGCCGGCGCAGGTGCGCATGCTGCTGACCAACGAGCTCGACCCCAAGGGCGAGCTCATCGTGTGCCAGGGCGACCGGCCGTCGCTGGAGAAGGCCTTCGCCGACGCCGGCATCGATCAGGTCAAGCTGATCGAGCCCGACTACAAGTAGAGGGTTTGTCGCCAAACCCAGGGTGAGGGAGGTGGGGAGCCGGTCCGCGCGCACCGCGACCGCTTGATGGGGACGTCCCCGATGGGGCCCCCACCCAAGACGCGAGACACCTGGCGGGGCATCAGCGGGCGGTCGCGCGGGCGACCGCCTGGCAGCGCGCGACGGCGGCCGCGGCGCGGGCCTCGAGCTGGTCCGAGAAGCTGCGGTCGAGGGTGGCGACGGCGCACGGGGTCGGGGTCGCGAACAGCGTGAGCGGGGCGAAGGCCGCGGGCAGCGCCGCGATCGTGGCGGCGGCGCGATCGGGGCGCTCCAGCAGCGCGCCGACCGCCTCGGCGCGGATCATCATCGGCAGCGGCGAGTCGGCGCCGGCGACCAGCGGCGTGACCTCGGCGGCGGGCAGCTCGGCCAGCGCGCGGCCCAGCGCCCGGGTCAGGGCCCGGCTGCGGTCGACGTCGGCGCTGGCGGCGGCGATCAGCGCGCGGCGCTGGGCGGCGTTGGCGCGGTGGCCGACGATCGCCAGGGCCGGCCCGAGCGACGTCGGCGCCAGCGCCGCGCCGCGCTGCCAGGCGGCGAACGTGCGGCGCGCCCAGCGGACCGCCGCGCGGTCGTCGCCGTAGATCCCGGCCAGCTCGAGCGCGATCGCGCGGGCCGCGGCGCGGTGGTCGGGTTCGCGCGGCGTCGGCAGCCGGCCCAGCGTGGTCAGCGCGCGATCGGTCGCGGCCCGCACCGCCCGCGCCAGCGCCGGCCGGCGGCGCGCGTCGGCCGCCCCCAGCACCACCGGCACCCACGGCGCCGCGGCGGCCAGCGCGATCGCGTCGCCGCTGGAGATCGCCGCGGCCAGCATCGCGGCGGCGTCGTCGCCGCTGGCGTGGTCGGCGACCACCGCGTCGAGGGTCGCGGCCAGCGCGTCGACCCGCTCGGGGGCGGTGAGCGGCGCGGCGGCCAGCGCCGCCCAGTCGCCGGGCGGGACCTCCCACCGGGCGTAGGCCTCGCCGTCGGGCACCGCCCACGGCGGGCAGCTCGCGCCGACCTCGATCGCGGCGACGGCGTCGACCACCGCGCAGCCGCGGCCGGCCTGGGCGCCGCCCCACCGGACGCACAGCGGGGTCGGGCGCGGCGGGCCGATCGGTGACAGCCGCACCAGCGCGCGGCCGGCGTTGCACACCCGCTCCACCAGCACCGCCGGGACGCCGGGCTGCTCGATCGCCGCGCGCGCCACCTTCGCCACCGGCGCCTCGGGATCGATCGCGGCCACCGCGTCGATCAGCGCGTCGCTGGTGACCACGCCCCACGGGCGGGCGTCGAGGTAGGCGCGCAGCGCGCCGCGCACCGCGCCGTCGCCCAGCCACGCGGCCAGCATGTGCATCACCGCCGCGCCCTTCTGGTAGGTAAGCTGATCGAACACCTGCCGCGCGTGCACCAGCGCCCGGGGCCGCAGCGCGCGGCCGTCGGCGCCGTCGCCGCCGGCGATCGTCAGCCGGTCGGCGACGTGCTCGGCGTCGACCCGGGTCGGCGTCGGCAGCGCGCGCAGCACGCGATCCGACATCCAGGTCGCGAGGCCCTCGTTGAGCCACAGGTCGCGCCAGTCGGCCGGCGTGACCAGGCCGCCGAACCAGGCGTGGGCCAGCTCGTGGGCGATCACCAGCGCCAGCAGCGCCCGGCCGTCGGCGTCGCTCGGCCCCACCGCGATGTCGGCGGCGACCGTGATCAGCCCGGGGTTCTCCATCGCGCCGTTCATGTCGGGCACGACGATCAGGTCGAGCTTGGGGTACGGGAACGGGCGATCGATCCACGCGGTCGACGCTGCCAGGATCGGCCCCAGCAGCGCGCGCGCGTGATCGACGTGGGCCAGCGCCGCCGGCGCGATCACCCGGGTCGGCAGCGGCGCGTCGGGGACGTCGACCGCGACGAAGTCGCCGACCGCGAACGCGATCAGGTAGGTCGGCAGCGGCGGCGTCGGCGCGAACCGATGCACGACCCAGTCGCCCTCGCGGGTGGCGCTGGTCAGCGGGCTGTTGGCGAACGCGGCGACGCGCTCCGGCGTGCGCAGCGTGGTGGTCACCGGCGCGCGCCAGCGCGGCTCGTCGAAGCACGGGAACGCGTGGCGCGCCTCGCTCGGCTCGAAGTCGGTGTACGCGAGGCGCGCGCCGCCGGCGTCCTGCACGAACAGGCCGTCGCGCTCGCGGTAGGCCCCGGCGAACGCGAGGTGCAGCGTCGCCGCGCCGGCCAGCGGCGTCGCGGTCGTCACGCCGACCAGCTCGGGCTGATCGGGCGGGCGGAGCACGGTCGCGACCGCGTCGCCGGCGCTGGTGGTGACGCTGGCGCCGGTCACCTGCAGGTCGGCGCCGGCCGACAGCCACACCGTGCGGGTGGCGGTGTCGACCGTCACGTCGATGTCGACGCGGCCCTGGTAGTCGGGCGCGGCGGGATCGACGGTGACGTCGAGGCGGTACGCCGTCGGCTGGACGTTGCTCGACAGCGCCGCGGGCGCCGGCGGCGGCGGCATCGGCCGGACGACCTCGCGCGGCCGCGGCAGGGTCGGCGGCGGCTGGGCCGCCGAGCCGCCGCCACACGCCGTCAGGACCAGGAGCGCGAGCCGACGGGCCACCGCGGGAGCTTGGCAGGTCCGGGCCGCGCCGCCTATCGGTCGCGTGGCCGGTTGTGGCAATAGTGGGGCGTGTCACGCGCGCGCCTGTTGATCGGCCTGGCGGTCGGCCTCGGCCTCGGCGCGCTGGCGTACCAGTGGGCCGCGCACGATCGCCCGTACGGCGCCGCGCCGCCTCACCGCGACGCCGGCGTGGCCGCCGCGGCCGTCGCGCCCGACGCCAGCCCGCCGCCGGTGGCCGACGCCACGGTGACGATCGCCGTGGTCGACGCGCGCACCGGCGCCGCGCTCCCCGACGTGACCGTCGAGCTGCGCCGCCCGGGCGAGGCGCTGGCGACCACCGCGGTCAGCGGCGGCGACGGGCTGGCCGGCTTGCCGATCACCGCCGGGCGGTGGCAGCTCACGGCGCGACGCGGCGGGGCGCCGCTGGTGCTGACCGAGGCCGCCGACTGGACCATCGACGCGCTCGCGGTGCCCGATCCGATCGTGCGCGCGCTGCCGGCCGCCGACGTGCCGCCGCCGCCCGAGCTGCCGCCGCCGCCGACCGGGCACGGCACGCTGGTCGGCGAGGTGACGCTGGCCGGGGCGCACCCCTACGATCTGATCGTCACGCCGTTCTTCCTCGGCGACTATGGCCCCGGCCACCCGGTCGTCCGCGATCGCGTGCCGGTGCCGATCCCGCTGCCGGCGCGGCGCTTCCTCGGCAGCGCCGGCCGCTTCCGCTGGGACGACCTCGCGCCCGGCAGCTACGCGGTGTGGCTGGTGGTCCCCGATCGCGGCGCGGCGATCGTCCGCGCGACCGTCACCGCCGACCTCGCCGGCAACGCCTCGGCTGCGCTGCCGCCGGCGGCCAGCGTCTCGGGCCGCGCCGCCGACGATCGCGGCGCCGAGCTGGCCGCCGTCGTGATCAGCGCGGCGATCGACGGCCTGACCCTGGCGACGGTGCAGAGCGACGCCCACGGCACCTGGGTCATCCCCGATCTGCCGGCCGGCGCCGCGCGGCTGTCGGCCAGCTCGCCCGGCTGCATCGGCGATCGCCCGACCGTCACCCTCACCGCCGGGCAGCGCACCGTGCAGGCGCTCGGCCTCCTGTGCACCGCCGCGACGTCGACGCCGTGATCACATCGCTTCGATGACCAGCGAGATGCCCTGGCCGCCGCCGATGCACATCGTCACCAGGCCGTAGCGCTGCTTGGCGCGGCGCAGGCCGTAGGCGCAGGTCAGCGTCAGGATCGCGCCGGTGGCGCCCAGCGGGTGGCCCAGCGCGATCGCGCCGCCCTCGGGGTTCACCTTCTCGGCGTCGATGCCCAGCTTGCCGAAGTCGCGGATCACCGCGAGCGCCTGGGGCGCGAACGCCTCGTTGAGCTCGACCCGATCGATGTCCTTGCCGCTGATGCCGGCCGCGGCCAGCGCGCGCTCGGTCGACGGCACCGGCCCCCAGCCCATGATCTTCGGGTCGCAGCCGGCCACGCCGACGCCGGCCAGCCGGGCCAGCGGCGCCGCGCCGTGCTTGGCCGCGTCGGCGGCGGTGCCGATCACCATCGCGCCGGCGCCGTCGACGACCGCGCTGGCGTTGCCGGCGGTGACGATGCCGCCGGCCTCGAACGCCGCCGGCAGCCGCGCCATCTTGGCCAGCGTCGCGTCGTCGAGGATGTGGGTGTCGTGGACGACCTCGATCGGGTCGCTGGCGCCGTCGAGCTGCACCGCCACCGGCACGGTCTCCTCGCGGAACGCGCCGGCGTCGCGGGCGGCCTTGGCCCGGGTCTGCGAGCGGAAGCCGAACGCGTCGGCCTCCTCGCGGGTGATCTGGTAGCGGCGGCCCAGCTCCTCGGCGGTGTTGGCCATCGCCATGCCCGCCGACGGGTCGTACAGGCTCATCAGCAGCATGTCCTGCAGGTGGGTGCCGGCCGGCAGCGCCTTGGCGTCGATCGGGCCGTACTTCTGCACCGCCTCGCCCAGCTTCTTGCCGCGCACGCCGTACAGCGTGAACGGGTACTGCATGCTCTCGGCGCCGCCGACCACGACGAACGGCCGCTCGCGATCGTGGCGCAGCCCGCCGAGGATGATCTCGGCGCCGACCGCCACCGCCTCGGCGCCGCTGCCGCAGATGCGGGCCACGGTCAACGCCGGCACGGTCTTGTCGAGCCCGCCGCGCCAGCTCATGCCGCGCGCCGCGTAGATCGAGTCGCGGTGGCTGTGCTGGGCCATGCCCATCACGACGTGGCCGACCAGCCCGCGATCGAGCTTGGTGTTGGCCAGCGTGCCGGCGATGGCGAAGCCGCCGAGCTGGGTGGTCGAGAACCGGCTGAACAGGCCCGGCTCGCGGTTGTTGATCAGGATGTCGGCGCGCGGCGTACGCCGTCCGCCGTCGAGGATGACAATGGTGCGATCGTCGGTGGCCATGGTGGTGGCTCCTCTACTCATGCATGAACGCGGCGGGGACCCGCGGACCGTTCTGGGTGAAGTTCTTCATGCCGATGTCCATGTCGACGGTGGCCTTGCACCGGCCGAAGCCGTCGGCCTCGAGCGCCAGGCCCTCGGCCAGCGGCAGCGCCAGCCCGCGGCGCATGACGTCGCAGACGATCGCGTCGATCGCCAGCGAGCGGTGGCCCAGGTCGACCGCGGGCAGCTTGGCCGGCACCGGGATCGGCTCGGGGTTCACCGCCGCCAGCTTGACCTTGCCGGCCAGGTGGTCGGCGATCAGCGCCTTGGCCGCGGCCAGTGGATCGGCGACCGGCGCGCCGTGGGCCCAGCCCCACGCGCACGCCTCGGCCGCGCCGATCGACGCGCCGGTGCGGATCAGCTGCGCGGCGCGCTCGACGCCGATCAGCCGCGGCAGGCGCTGGGTGCCGCCGTAGCCGGGGATGATGCCGAGGTTGACCTCGGGCTGGCCGAGCGTGAGCTGCTTGCCGACGACGCGGGCGTGGCACGCCATCGCCAGCTCGGCGCCGCCGCCCAGCACCGGGCCGTCGAGCGCCGCGACCACCGGCTTCTTCAGCGCGCTGATCGCGGCGAAGATCGGGTGGGTCTGCAGGCACACCGCGCGGCACGCCTCGATCGACGGCAGCGCGGCCAGCTCGTTGATGTCGGCGCCGGCCAGCGCGCCGTCGTAGCTGGTCAGCACCACGCCCTTGACCGTCGCGTCGGTGCCCAGCGCGGCGAACGCCGCGGCCAGCTCGCCGATGGTGTCGGCCGACAGCGCGTTCTTCACCTCGGGGCGGAACACCCGCACGATCGCGACGTCGCCGTCGCGCTCGACCAGCACGTTGGCGCGCGCCGCGGCCAGGCCACCGGCGGCCAGGGTCGGCGGCACCGGGAAGCCGGCGTGGTTGCGGGCGAAGGTCGTGACCAGCTCGTGGACCCGGGCCGCGCCGTACTCGGCGGCCAGCGACAGCAGGCCCTTGCGGAAGCCCAGCGCCATCCGGGTCAGCCAGTCGAGCTCGGTGGCCTCGCAGGTGCCGCCGTCGAGCACCGCGTAGGTGCGACCGAACAGCACGGCGAGGATGCGATCGAGCACGGTGCGCGCCAGCGCGGCGTCGTAGCGCCCGTCGACGGCGGCGCCGCGCGCGAACCACGGCGTGTTGCCCTGCGTGGTCAGGATGGCCGGCGCCTTGAACCACGGCGTGCCGGTCGGCGCGTGCTCCATCAGCTCCTGGCAGTGCGCCGTGAGCAGGTTGCCGCGGGTCGCGTCCATCACGTTGAACGGCCCGCCGCCGCCGATCGCGTCGTTGACGATGCGGTCGACCTGCGCCGGCGTGGCCAGGCCGGCCTCGACGATGCGCGCCGCCTCGCTGATGTAGTTGCAGAAGATGTCGTCGGCGGCGAAGCACTCGACGTCGGCGGTGAGGATCGGCACCTTGCCCAGGTGCTTCATCGTCGCGATCATCCGCGCGCCCAGCGCGGCGTCGCCCGACAGCACGATCTCGATCGGCAGCGAGCGCCACGCGGGGAAGAACGGGTGGTTGACGAAGCAGCGCTCGGGGTGGCTCGCCTTGGCGGCGATCTGCGCGCGCGGCAGGCCGGAGGTGGCGAAGCCGATGAGGCAGCTCGGCGCGACGACGGCCTCGAGCTTGGCGAGGATGGCCTGCTTGATCGTCAGATCCTCGGACGCGGCCTCGAGGACGTAGGCGCAGTCCTTGAGCATGCCGAGGTCCTGCGTCGGCACCAGCGCGGCCTCCATGGCGGCGGCGACCTTGGACGCGAGCTTGCCGCGCGCGACGCCCTTCTGCGCGTAGCCGCGGATGCGCGCGACGCCGGCGTCGAGGGCCTCCTGCTTGATGTCCACGAGGTACACCTTGGCGCCGGGCTCCCGCGCGACCGCGGTGAGGAAGCCGTAGGCGAGGTCGGGACCGATCGATCCTGAGCCGATGACACCGACGATCATGCGGGCAACTCCTTCGTCGAGACGTGGCCGTCCGTCGCGGGCGACCTGAGGCTCGTGTACCAGGAACGCTGGTGGCGGCGCCAGCGCGCCGGTGGCGTGGCGGGATGTGTCACGACGTCACGCCCGGGCGGGGCGGCGAAATCGCGCTAGGGTGGAGGGTGATGCGAGTGGTCGCGAGCTATCCGGACCGCGCGGCCCTGGAGGTCGACGTGGCGCAGCAGCTGGCGAAGGGCGGGTTGCTGGTGCGGGGCGAGGTGCCAGCGGACGTCGAGCTGTTCGCGGCGGTCGAGCTGGAGGTGACGGCCGGGGACGCGTCGGTGTGCGTGGCGGCCCAGGTGCTGCAGATGTTCCCGGGGATCGGGGTGGCGGTGGGCGTGGACGCGGCGGCGCGGGCGCAGATCGAGGCGCTGGCGCGCGGCGAGATCGCGGCGGTGGCCGCGGCGCCGGCCAGGCCCCGGGCCAACCACGCCGCCGAGATGCTCGAGAAGATCCAGCGCGCGCTCAACGGCGATCGCGACGCGCGCCAGGCGGTGCTGCGCGACCCCAACCGCACGATCCACGTCCACGTGCTGCGCAACCCCGGGCTGCAGCTCGACGAGGTCGCGGCGATCGCGCGGATGACGACGGTGTCGACCGAGCTGCTCACCCAGCTCGCCGGCCGCCGCGAGTACGGCCACCGCCCGGAGATCGCGATCGCGCTGGTGCGCAACCCGACCCTGCCGGTGCCGGTCGCTGTCGAGCTGGTCGCCCGGGTCAACGAGGCCGACCTCAAGCTGCTGGCCAAGGACAACCGCACCCGTGAACCGATCCAGCGCGCCGCCCGCAAGCGCCTGCTGCGCTGAGCCGCGCGGTCGGGCGCCCCGTGGTGCGCGTCCCAGTGATCAGGGCGGAGACCTGTCGTATGCTCGACGTTCCGATGCGTGCGTCTCTGGCCCGAACCATCGCGCTCGTTGCGCTGGCGTTTGCCCACGGCGGATGTCCCTCGCTGCCCGGGCATCGATGCGACCCGAGCGGCGATCGCTGCGGCCCCGCCGGGCGCTGCGAGCCCATCGGCGTGTGCGCCTTCCCGGAGGTCGGGTGCGCGTCGGGGTGGGCCTACGGCGACGAGGTGGCGGGCGACCTGGCGGGGACCTGTACGCCGCCCGACGAGATCGCGCCCGCGGCGATCGCCGGCATGACCGCGACGACGCCGACGACCACGACCGCCACCGTCTACTTCGTCGCGCCCGGCGACGACGGGGCCGTGGGCACGGCGGCGAGCTACGACCTGCGCTGGGCGACCGCGCCCATCACCGACGCGACCTGGGCCGCCGCGACGCCGGTCGCGGGGGAGCCGACGCCGGGTCCCGCGGGCGCCGAGCAGACGATCACCGTGACCGGGCTGACGGACAGCACCCCCTACTTCTTCGCGATCAAGACCACCGACGACGCGTCGCAGGAGTCGCCGCTCTCGAACGTCGCCACCGCGACCACGCCGCCGCCCGGCTCCTTCACGCTCACCTACACCAAGGACGGGACCGGGTCGGGCACGGTGATCTCGGACCCGCCGGGCATCAACTGCCGGGTCAGCTGCGCGGCCGGGTTCGCGAACAACACGCTGGTGACCCTGACCGCCACGCCCGACGTCGGCTCGACCTTCGTCGGCTGGACCGGGCTGGTCGGCGGCTGCATGGGCACCGGCACCTGCGCGGTCACGCTGAACGCGGACAAGGGGCGGCAGGCGACGTTCACGCCGCAGTGACGCCGGTGGCTCCGTGCGCGGCCGGCGCGTGGGCCGCGCCTGGCCTCACCCGCCGTCGAGGTAGTCGTCCCACGGGAAGCCGCGGGTGTGGAGCTGGAAGAAGCCGCGCGCCAGCAGCGCGTCGAAGTGCAGCAGCGTCAGCGTCAGCGGATCGCCGCGGACGATCTGTCGCTCGCGCACCGCGCCGCCGTCGGCGACGCGCGCCCGGGCGTGGGGCGGCGCCTGGTGGTAGCCGACCTCGCGATCGCCGTCGAAGACCCAGCCGTCGGCGACCTCGCAGTCGCCGCCCCAGAAGTCGGTGACGTACAGCGCCACCGTCGCGCTGGTGGCGCGCGCCAGCGCCCGCGCGAACCGCCGCGCCGCGGCCCACGGCCCGTCGGGGTCGAGCGCCAGGCGCTGGTCGGGCGCGTCGAGGACGCTGGCGTCGAAGGCGTCGGTGTCGAGCCAGTCGCGGCCGGGGTCGTCGGGGCCGCTCAGCTCGCGCACCACGACCAGCCCGCCGGCTGGCAGCACCGGCTCGTCGACGACGTCGAGGTACTCGGTCACCGACGGCTGGCCGGGCGGGCCGATCGTCACCGCGTCGACCTCGCGGGACGTCGTGCCGAACCGCGTCAGGTCCGGCACCAGGTAGCGGTGCCCGTCGAGGCGACGATCGGCGCGCAGCCGTGCCAGCACCGCCGGCGTCGGCGGCGCGTACAGGTGGCGGGCGTACCACGTCATCGGTGCGTCTAGTACTCGAAGCCGCTGGCGCCGATGAACTCGCGGACGATCGACGTCGGCGGCACGTGGTCGGGGTAGATCGGGACGAAGCGCTCGAGGAGCTGCTGCAGGCGATACGCCATCGTGTAGCTGGGGTGCGAGCTGGGCACCTCGAGCAGGTAGCGCTGCGCGTAGACCTTGAGCACCGACAGCTCGTAGATCAGCGAGGTGTCGAACACCGCGTCGGCGCGGTGCTGGTGGGGGAAGATGTGGCGGCGCTCGCCGGCGCGCACGCTGGGCCAGCGGGCGATGCTGGCCGCGGCGTCGTGGCCGCGGCTGTGGCGATCGCGGACGATCCGGCGCAGCAGGCGCACGTCGGAGGTGTGCACCCGTGACAGCCGATCGAACGGCAGCTGGGTCAGCGGGCAGACGAACACCGCGAACACCGCGCCCGGCGGCACCAGCTCGGCCAGCCGCGGGTTGAGGCCGTGGATGCCCTCGGCCAGCAGCACGTCGTGGTCGCCGAGCCGCACCGTGCGGCCGGAGTTGCGCACGCTCGCGCCGCGGCGGAAGTCGTAGCGCGGCAGCTCGACCTCCTCGCCGCCGCACAGCCGGCCCAGGTGATCGGTCAACAGCTCGACCTCGAGCGCGTCGAACGCCTCGAAGTCGTACTCGCCCGACGCGTCGCGCGGCGTGCGCTCGCGATCGACGTAGTAGTCGTCGAGCGACAGCTCGTAGGGCGTCGCGCCGAGCACCTGCAGCTGGGTGCGCAGCCGCTTGATGAACGTGGTCTTGCCCGACGACGACGGGCCGGCGATCGCCACCAGCCGCGCGCCGCTCTGGCGGATCTGGTCGGCGATCTCCGACACCCGGCGCTCGTGGTAGCCCTCGGCGACGCGGATCAGGTCCGACACCTTGCCGCCGACGCACAGCCGGTTGAACGCGCCGACGCTGTCGACGCCGAGCACGTCGAGCCAGCGCTCCTGGACGCTGGTCATGCGCTGCAGGATCGCCCGGGTCCGCCGCAGCTCGTCGTCGTCGACCGGCCGCGCCGCGCTGACCGGCGGGTACACCAGCAAGAGCTCGCCGTCCTCGGGCAAGACCCGCGCGCCGCCCAGCGCGCCGGCCGACGGCCCGACCGGATCGAGCGCCAGCGCGTGGACCTGGCCGAAGGTCGACACCGGCACCAGCGGCCCCAGCCAGGTCTCCAGGAGCGCGCTGACCTCGGGCCAGCCGGCGTCGGTGAAGTACTCGCGGGCCTCGTCGACGTACCACAGCTCCTCGCGCACCGGCAGATCGGCGGCGACCAGCGCCGCCAGCTCGCGCTCGAGCCGCGCCGCCAGCGCCGGCAGCTCGTCCTTGACCCGCCCGCGCACCCGCACGCGCTGGCCGAAGCCCAGCGAGTGGCCGAACGCCAGCTCGACGATCGGGTCGACCCGGCGGGCGGCCTCGAGCAACAGCAACGCGAGGCCGCGGCGGTGGATCCGCTCGCCATCGGCGGTGGCCGGCGTGATCGCCGCGACCGTGCACGGCGACGTGACCCGCTCGCCGAGCGACACCGGGCGCCGGTCGATCAGCGCCGCGACCACCGGCAGGTCGCCGACCGTCGCCGGCAGGAGCGCCCCCACCGCGACGCCGGTCGGCACGTCCTTGCGGTGGCCGAGCACGGTCACCTGCAGGCGCGCGCGCCGCGGCAGCGACCGCTCGCGCAGCAGCGCGCCGAGGCTGTCGGACACGTCGGTCAGCCGCGTGCGCAGGCCGGCGACGAACCGCTCGGTCAGGCGCAGCGCCACCGCCGGGTGGGCCGCGGCCAGCGCGCGGTAGGCGTCGAGCGCCAGGGTCGCCACCAGGAGCGGCGCGGTCGCGGTCACCGTCGCCGCCCGCGGCGCCTCGACCAGCAGGCCCAGCTCACCGAAGTACTCGCCGGGCAGCATCCGCGCCACCGCCACGCCGCCGCGGCTGGCCTCGGCCTCGCCCTCGAGCACCAGGTACAGCGTGCGGTCGCGGCCGCCCTCCTGCACCACCACCACGTCCTCGGCGAACGCCTCGCAGGTCAGCCGCTCGGTGAGCGCGTCGATCTGCTCGGGGGACAGCCCCTCGGTCAGCTCGCCACCGGCGCGGCGCAGCTCGTCGCGTGAGATCGGCACCCGCTCCGATCCTCGCACGGCGGGGGCGGCGGCGTAACTGCTCGGCGGCGGTCTTCAGCGGGTGCAGCTGGGCAGCGGCTGGCTGGCCACGACCAGGTCGTCGACCAGCACGGTGGTGCCGCTGGCGGCCTCGGCCGCGACGTACGACAGGCCGATCTCGACGTCGCCGAACGCGCCGTCGGGACGGGTGTCGATCGCGGTGCGATCGGTGACCAGCGCGCCGTCGGCGCGGACGATGACCCGGCCGCCGGTGTCCGAGGCGACCAGCTCGAGCTCGACGCACACCCAGCGGTCGCGCGGCATCGGCGTCGGGTAGTCGAAGACGTTGGCGGTCGAGACGCCGACGCCCAGGTTGCCGGCGGCGATCTCGACGTTGGTGCCGGCGAACGGCGCGACCGCCTCGCCCAGGTGCAAGATCGACATGCCGGTGGCGTCGGCGCCGGTCGGCAGGTTGAGGTGGAACTTCGCGTAGTAGCGATCGCTCGCGCCCAGGCTGCGGGCGCGCACCGCCTTGCCGCCGCCGACCGCGACCGTGGCGTGCAGCGACTTCATGCCGCCGCTGGCGTCGCTATCGTCGAGCACCACCACGCCGCCGTCGACCAACGTGGTCCACGCCGGATCCTCGGCCTCGAAGGTGTTGCACGCGAGCAGCCCCTCGACCGCCCCGCAGTCGAGGACGTCCTCGGGCTCGGTGATGCTGCCGCACGCGGCGACGAACAGCCCGCTCACGGCGGCGATGGCGACCTGGCGCATCCGGCGATGCTAGCGCGGAAACCGCTGCCCACGCGGCCACGTGCCCGCGGTCACGGCGTCAGCTGCGCGGGGTCGCCGTTGGCGCCGGCGAGTCGCTCCAGATCGGCGTGAGGCGCCAGCGCGGCCAGGGCGAACAGGTCGAGGGTCGCGGCGACGTCCCCGGTACCGGCCCGGCCGAGCAGCGGCGCCAGCCGCGACATCGCCAGCGCGGTCGCGGCCGTGCCGGCGCGGACCGCGAGCGGCGCGGCGGCGCGGAGCCCCTGCAGCAGCGTCGCGTCGAGGAAGTCGTGCCAGGCCCGCCGCACCGGTCGCAGCGGGTCGTCGCCGGGGTCGCCGGGCGCGTCGTGCGGACCATCGGCGGCGGGCGCGTCGGGCGCGGCGGCGCGGGGCGGCGCGACGTCGAGGACGACCAGCCGGGTCGTGACGACGGCCAGCGGTCGCATGCGCCAGCCAGCGGCCCGGGCCTCGAGGACACCGGCGACGAAGCGTGGCGTGGCGGCCAGGGCCGCGGCCAGCGCGTCGACCGCGCCCGGGCACACCGCCTCGAAGTCGCAGCACAACGTCAGCGGGTTGTCGGCGGCGTCGTGCACCACCGCGATCAGCTCGAGCCCGTCGGCGCTCACCGCGACCCGCGCGACGCGCGCGATCGCCACCACCGCCACGCCGTGGCCGATCAAGCGCGGGGCCACCACCGCGGGCGGCCCCGCGGCGAGCCGGCGGGCGTGGGCGCGCAGGTCGCGCACCAGGATCGGCTCGGGCAACGCGTCCCAGCCGCCGCCCGCCGGGAGCAGCGTCGACTGCATGCTGCGCGACGCGCCGAGATCGAGCGCCCCGTTGGCCTTGCGCCGCGCCGCCCGGGTCACCAGCTCGCCCTGCACCAGCTCGGTGATCGACATCCGGCTCGACGCGAACAGCCTGCCGAGCTCGGGGCCGTTGCGGCGCTCGCCGCTCCACGCCTTGGCCAGCACCAGCACGGTCGCGGTGTCGGGATCGACGAAGTACAGCGACGCCAGCCGGCGATCATCGTCGGCGACCAAGCGACAGCCCAACGCCACCAGCCGCACCTTCTCCATCGCGACGTCGGCTGGCGCGTCGCTGCCCAGCACCCACGCCGGCCGCAGCTCGGGCACGTCAGCCGCCGCGGCGCGCGCCCGCACCAGCAGCTCGCCGACCAGCGCGGTCAGCGTCGCGGCGCGGAAGCTGGCCTTCGCGGCGGCCAAGCGGTCGACCTCGCGCTCGTAGGCCTCGCAGGCGTCGGCGATCCACGCCCACCGCTCGCGCACCGCCAGCGCGCGCAGCGCCTCGGTCCGCTCGGCGGCGCCCGGCGCGGTCACGCCGAACTGGCAGATCTGCGCGGCCCACTGCTCGACCGCGTCGCGCGCGGTCACGCCAGCTCGAGCCGCCCCCTCGGTGGCGGCGCCGCCGCCGAACACCGCCAAGCCACCGTCGGGGCGCTGGCGGAACCCGCGCACGGCCAGGACGACGTGTTCGCACGCGGCGCCCTTGCTGCAGTCGCACTTGGCGAAGGGCAGCGACCCCGGCACCAGGAACTGCACGGTGGCCATCGGCAAGCGAGCCACTGGCGCAGCCCCGGCCTCGACGGTGATGGTCAGCCCGGCGGCGGCCAGGCGGTCCGCGATGGCGACGCCGGCGCCGCAGGTCGCGGCCACCTCGGCGTCGTTGAACGCCCCGGGATCCCACGCGGTCGCCGCCGCCGCGGTGCTGCCGAACTGCCGCTGGTAGGCGAGCACCGCGGTCAGCCGGTGCCGACACACCGTCGCGGCGCCGCAGGTGCACGGCGCCGCGGCCAGGGTCGCTCGCGGCGGCAAGCGGGTGGTCGCGCCGTCCTTGCTGACCGCGACCACCGTGCCGTCGGCGTCGACGGTGAGGTCGGTCACCGCGCCGGCCTCGGCGTCCTTCAGCGCGCGCTTGACCAGGCCGACGTTGGCCAGGCGGGTGAGCGCGTCGGTCGTGAGCGCCAGCAGATCGGCGCGCGTCACTTCACGACCCCCTTCAGGTACTCGACGAGCTGGAACGGCGTCATCGCGCCGACCGACGCGCCGGCACGCACCATGCGCTGGCCCAGCTCACGATCGTAGGTCGGCGTCGCGGTCGCGTCGAGCGCGGCCAGGGTCACGAACCGCACGCCCTGGGCCACCAGCCGGCGCGTGGTGCGGACCAGATCGTCGGGGCTGCCGCCCTCGTAGAGGTCGGTGATCAGCACGATCATCGTCCGCGCCGGGTTCTCGACCAGGCCCTCGGCGTAGCGCACCGCGCGGGCGATGTCGGTGCCGCCGCCGAGCTGCACCTTCATCAGCGTCTCGACCGGGTCGGCGAGGTGCGTGCTCAGGTCGACGACCTCGGTGTCGAACGCGATCAGGTGGAGCTTGATCGCCGGCAGGCCGCACAGGCACGCGGCGGTGACCGCGGCGTGGATCACCGAGCCCACCATGCTGCCCGACTGGTCGACCGCGACGATGATCTGCCACTGCTCGCCGTGGCGGCGTTGCCGGCTCCAGAACAGCGGCCGCTCGATCACCAGCTGGCGCCGCGCCGGCACCCAGTGGCCGAGGTTGGCGCGGATGGTGCCGCGCGGGTCGAAGTTGCGCATCGTGCGGTGCGACGAGCGCCGCCGCTGGCGACTGCCGGCGAAGGTCGAGCGCACCTGGGTGGCCAGCGCCTCGATCAGCCGCGCCACCACCTTGCGCACCAGCTCGCGCGCCAGCCCCAGCACCTCGGCGCTCATCAGGTGCTTGGTCAGGAGCACCGCGCGCAGCAGCGTCTCCGACGGCTCGATGCGCGCCAGCACGTCCTTGTTGGTCACCACCTCGTGCAGCCCGAACTCCTCGACGGCGTCGCGCTCGAGGCGCTCGATGGTCTCGCGCGGGAACAGCGCGTGGATCTGGTTGATCCACTCGGGCACCGCCAGCGTCGACGGCGATAGATCGGCGCCGCGCTCGTCGCGCTCGCCGAGCGCCGCGTCGCGACCGTACAGCCAGTCGAGCGCCGCGTCGCGCGCCAGGTCGGACGCGTCGACGCCGCCCGGGCCGTCGAGCTCGGCGGCCGCGGCCTTGCCCAGCACCAGCCGCCACCGCACCAGCGGGTTCACGGCGCCACCCCCACGGCACCGACCCGCGCCGCGACCGCCACCAGCGCGGCCTCGAACGCGACGCCCGCGGCGACCGCGGCCGGCTCGGCGGTGGCGGCCAGCACGGTGCCCGCGTCGCGATCACCGACCAGCGCGCGGGCGATGCCGCGGCGCTCCTGCGGCGTGAACTGCGCGAACGCGCGGCGCAGCTGCGGCAAGGCGATCAGGAACTCGCCGTCACCGGCGTCGCGCAGCCGCGCATCGACGGCCCCGAGGATCGGCGAGGTCGCGAACTCGTGGCGAGCCAGCGCGATCACGCCGCCGAGGAAGTCTCCCAGCGCCGCCAGCGGCAGCGCCGGCACCAGCGCGTCGGCCCGCGCCGCCACCGCGACCGCGCCGTCGGCGTCGGCCCGCGACCACAGCGCGCCCAGCGCGGCGCCGCGCACCGCCGGTGGCGCGTCGGCGGCCTCGACCCGGCGGTGCAGCGCCGCGTCGACGCGCTCGGCGACCAGCGCGTGGTCGGGCAGCTCGAACTCGAGCGCCGCCCGGATCGCGACGACGCCGTCGACCACCGCCGCGTCGAGGGCCGCGGTCGGCCCGGTCAGCCCCTCGAGCAGCCACAGCGCGCGGTCGAGCACCTGCCCGAGCAGCCCGGCCAGGCCGCGCGCCGGGTCGGCGACGTGCAGCGCCGCCAGCCGCGCCAGCGCCGCGCCCGCGGCGGCGAACAGCGGCTCGCGCGCGATGGCGTCGGCCGCGCGCTCGCGGAGCTGGTCGACCACCGCGCCGTAGCCGGCGTGCAGCGCGTCCTCCATCGCCGCCGCGAGCTCGGCGACGCCGGTCAGCTCCTGCAGGTGGCGGTACACCCGCGCCAGCGCCGCCGCGGCCAGCGTCGCGCCCCACACCGCGCACTCGATGATCGCGCCGGCGGTGCGGTCGTCCTCGACCAGCTGCCACACCTCGACCGGCTGGGTGCGGCCGCGCCGCAGGTCGGCGCGCTGCACGCGCTGCACGCCAGGGACACCCAGCCAGCGCAGCCGGTACAGCACGCGGCGCCGCGCCGCCGCGTCGGGCGCGAAGATGTCGATGCGGATCGGCGTCGGGGTCTGGGTGAACGCCAGCCCGACCGCGGCCAGCTCGGCGGCCAGGTCGGCGACCAGCGGCGGCTGCGGCGTGCCCGGCGCCAGCGCGCCCGCGCGATCGCCCGAGAACGCCGCGACGATCTCGACCAGGTACGGATCGGTGCCGCGGGCCAGCACCGTGCGCGCCGACCACGGCACCGGCGTCCGCAGCGCGTCCTTGATCAGCGCCGCGGCCAGCCCGTCGAGCACGTCGCAGCGGGTCGGCGCCGCGTGGCCGCGCAGCCGGGCCAGTCCGTGGCTCAGCTCGACGGCGGCGATCGCGTCGGCGGTCGACACCCGCTGGCCGCGGCCGCGCAGCCGCGTCACCGCCGCCATCGCCATGGTCTCCGGCGCGCCGGCCGGGTCGTCCCACAGCGCCTGGTAGAACGCCGGCGACGGCATGCCCGAGGCGTAGCCGGTGAAGCTGTCGAGGCGGAAGAACGAGAACGGCACCAGGTAGCTGCCGGTGCGCGCCAGCGCGGGCGGCGGCGGCTCGACGCGCGGCGGCGCCGGCGGAGGGGGGCGACCCGCGACCAGCCGCTCGAGCGCCGCTTGATGGAAGCCGCCGCACACCACGACCACGGCGCCGCCGCCGCCAGCGTCGGCCTCGGCCAGCGCCCAGGCGATGCCGTCAGCCATGAAGTCCTCGCGCGCGCGATCGGCCTCGCTGGCCACCTGCTCACCGCGCAGCGCGGCGAAGTACGCGCCCAGCCGCGCGCCCAGCGTCGCGTCGTCGCCGGGCTGCTCGAACAGGTGATCCCACAGCGCGTCGGTCGAGTCGAAGCCGTGGCGGTGCGCGGCGTCGCGCAAGGCCGCGCCGACCTGGTGGTCGCGGTCGCCGTAGCGGTTGGCCATCGTCGCGAACGCCGGGTGCCAGCCGGGCAGATCGATGAACGCGACCCGCGCGCCGATCGCCGCGCCGTCGTGGAGCGCCACCCACTCCGGCGAGTACGCGCAGAACGGCGACCACCCGGCCTGGGCGACCACGCCGCTGCCGGCCACGGCGTCGGGATCGCCGTCGTGGGCCGGCAGGCAGTAGCTGTAGATCGCCACCGGCAGCTGGTGCGGCAGCGCCAGCTCGGCGAGCCGCGGCGTCATGTCGCTCGGCCCCTCGATCAGGACCGCCGCCGGCCGCTCCTCGGCGATCACCGCACGCACCAGCCGGGCACAGGCCGGGCTGTGGTGACGCACCCCAACGACGCGCAGCCGGGCCATGATCAGGCGGGCAGCGCGTGGCGCGCGGCGTAGAAGTCTTGCCAGTGCTGGCCCTTGCGCTTGGCCACGCGCTGCTCGAAGTAGCGCCGCAAGAGCGCCACGTCGTTCTTGTCGGTCTTGATCGCGGCGCCGACCAGGCACTCGACCAGATCGGCCGGCGTCGCCGGCGCGCCCTGCAGGTAGTGGCTGCGCAGGCTCACCGCCTGGGCCACCGACACCGCCTCGGCGGTCGACATCGCCGTCGACAGCCGCTCGATCGCCTGGCCGTCCTCGGTGCGGCCGTCGCGCAGCTCGCGGAAGGTGGTGACCAGCAGCTCGAGGATCTGTTCGCCGGGCATCGTCGGCACGCCGCTCCGCTCGAGGTGGCGCTGGGTCTCGCTCCGCACCAGCGCCAGCTCGACCGCGTAGTCGGCGATCGGGAACACGGTCTCGAAGTTGAAGCGGCGCTTGAGCGCGGCGCTCATCTCGTTGACGCCGAGGTCGCGGGTGTTGGCGGTGGCGATGACGTTGAACCCGACCTTGGCGAACAGCTGCTTGCCGTCCTCGAGCTCGGGGATCGCCATCACCCGATCCGACAGCGCGGCCAGGAGCAGGTCCTGGACCTCGAGCGGGCACCGCGTGATCTCCTCGAACCGCACGATCGTGCCGTCGCGCATGCCCTGGTACAGCGGCGCCGGCACCAGCGATCGCAGCGTCGGCCCCTCGGCCAGGAGCAGCGCGTAGTTCCACGAGTACTTGATCTGATCCTCGCTGGTGCCGGCGCTGCCCTGGATGGTCAGCGTCGACTGCCCGCAGATCGCCGCCGCCAGCAGCTCGGACAGGAGCGACTTCGCGGTGCCCGGCTCGCCGATCAGCATGAGGCCGCGGTTCGACGACAGCGCGATCATCGCGCGGTCGACCAGCGACGGGTGGCCGACGAACTTCTTGCGGATGCCGCGCGCCTCGTCGCCGAGGATGAACGTGCGCGCCGCGCGCGGCGACAGCCGCCAGCCCGGCGGGCGCGGGAAGGTGTCGCTGGCGCGCAGCGCCTCCAGCTCGGCGGCGTACAGCACCTCGGCCGGCGGCCGCTGGGTCTCGGTGGCCGGCCCGGGCTCGGCGGCGGTCGACGCGGCGGCCGTCGCGGGCTTGCTCGGCTTCTTCACGACGCCGCTCCCAGGCTCTCGAGGTCCCGGATGACCTCGCTCACGACGACCGCGGGCAGCGACCCGAGCGGCACCGCGTCCGCGCGGATCTCGCCCCACTCGCGACGGCTGGCGGCGACGTCGACGGTCTCGAGCGTCTGCACCGGGTCGACGTAGTCCATGCCGCCGGCGTTGAGCCCGTCGTGCATGCTGATCGCGGCCGACAGCCCGCCCTCGAGCGGCTTGTACAGGTTGTAGATGCCGCCGGCGTCCTGGGCCGGGCCCTTGAACCAGCCGCGGCTGAGCAGGCCGAGCAGCTTCTTGGTCTCGACCTTCTTGCCGTCGTAGCGCGTGAGCGCGTTGGCCGCGCGCTCGGCGTCGTTCAGCCGGAACACCTCACGACCGAGCTGCGCGAACGGCACCTCGAGCTCGTAGTCGCCGAACACCCGGGTCCAGGCTTGCTCGTCGGCTTCGGTCAGGTGCAGGCGGTGGGCGATGCCGACCCGGGCGTCGTCGGTCATCGCGAACGCGTCGTCGTGGCGGTCGGCGTAGCTGCGATCCTCGGCGACGCGGAAGGTCGTCGTCGGTTGGTCGCCGTCGTAGACCGCCCACACCAGCCGCTTGACCACGTGGAAGAGCAGCGGGTGCTCGACGAAGAACGCCCGGAACTCCTCGCCTGACCAGCGCCGCGCGTTGCCCATCGCCAGCTCCAGCCGCGTCAGCTGGATCGACGCCACCGCGCGGGCGTCCTTCTTCATCGCCTTCCAGGTGTCGGTGGCCTCGGCGGCCAGCGCCGCGTCGTCCTTGCTGTTGGGCTTGGGCAGGTCCTTCAGGCGGGTGCCGGCGGCGTCCATCACGAACGGGGCCAGCGTCTCGTCGAAGCCGACCCGGAACGAGCGCGGGCCGAAGTCGAGGGTCTTCGAGCCGTCGTCCTCGAGGTCGAGGTCGGGCACCAGCCGATCGGCCAGCTGCTCGGCGGTGATGCCGCGCAGCTCGGCGATCTCGCGCATCTTGTCGCGCGCGCGCTCCTGCAGGCCCTTGAACTTCAGCTTCTGGGCGATGCCGTTGAGCATCATCAGCGCGACGTCCGAGCCGATCTGCCCGAGCACGTCGAGGCCCAGCGTCGCGCGCGCGTGCTGCGACTCGCCTGGCCAGGCGCGGATCAGCGGCGTCAACCGGCGCGCGGTCTCGTCGTTGCCGAGCGCGCCCAGCCCGGTGAACGCCCACTTCTCCTTGGGCGGTGCCCCGCCTTGCAGCCACAGCTGGAACAGCTCCCAGCCGAACTGCGCCAGCGCCTTGCGATCGGCGGCGTCGCGCAGCTCGCGCAGGCCGGCGGCGTCATCGGCGCGCAGCGCCACCACCAGCGCGCCCAGGTGCGGCGACGGCACGGCCTTGCCGCTGGCCAGCGTCAGCGGCGGCAAGAGCTCGACGTTCCAGAACTCGGGGAACTTGGTCTTGGCCGGCGCTGGCGCCCGCAGCGCCGCGGGCAGCGCCGCCGGATCGGCGTAGTCGACCTGGGCCGGCCCCGTCACCAGGCGCTCGAGCTGTGGGATCAGCTCGCGGGCCCAGGCGGCCTTGCCGTGGGCGCGCACCAGCGGCAGGGCGGCGTGCGGATCAGCGAGCAGGCATTCGCGGGCGATCGGCCGCGCGTCCTCGTCGCGCGACACCTGGCGATCACCGACCGCGATGAACACCGCGACCGCGGTCGCCTGCACCTCGGCGTGGCCGCTGATCGAGCGCATCACCTCGAGCGCGCGGCGCAGCTCGGCGACCTGCTGGCCCAGGTAGTACTGCGCGTTGTCCAGGTGCCGGGCCACTTGCACGATGCGCGCCGTCAGCGGCGTCACCGCGTCGGCGCCGAACCGGGCCAGCAGCGACGCGTCGATGCCGGGGCTGGCGTAGCCGTGCCACCGCGCGACGTGCTCGGGCTGGCGGTCGAAGGTGCGCGCGTCGTCGGCGCTGAGCCCGCCCAGGTACGCGGCCACGTCGTCGGGCCGGCTCGCCGCCAGGATCGCGTGCGGCGACAGGACTGCGCGCTCGCGGTTGGCGCGCGCGTCGGCCAGGTCCTGGTCGATCCACGCCGGGATCAGCAGCGCCGAGGCCAGCGCCGACCGGACGATCGGCGAGCCGGTGGCGCGCAGCGCCTCGGCCCGGGCCCGAGCCTCGGCCTGCCCGGCGGCGTCGAGGCGCAGCCAGTGGCCGTGCAGGACCAGGTCGCTGCGGTGGTGCAGGTAGCTCTCCAGCGACCGGTCGGGCACCGGCAGGAGCCGCCGCGCCTCGCGCTCGTCGACCAGCTCCCGGTCGCCCTGCGTCGCGGCGAACACCTCGAGCGCGAAGCCCAGCCCGCCCAGCGCCACCAGCAGGTCGATCACGCGCGCGTGGGCGTCGGTGGCGCGGTACTGCGGCACGCCGACCAGCTGCAGGATCGCCGCCGCGGTCTCGACGTCGGGGCGGCGCAGCGGCCCGTCGCTGCCGAGCGCCGTCACCACGCGCTGCGCGAGGTCGCGCGACGTCGCGTCGCCGCCTTGCAGGCCGGCGGCGATCGCCGCCTTGGCGTCGCGGTAGCCGGCGCGGACCGGCTGCGATGCCGCCGACACCGACGGGCATGGCCGCGGCGCGATCACCAGCTCGCGCTGCTCGTGCGCCAGGTGCCGCTTGGCCACGTCGGTCCAGGCGACGGCGACCGCGCCGGTAGTGCGCGGCGCGGCGGCCGGCGGCGCGGGTGTGGCCGGGGAGGGCGCGGGCGGCGCGGCCTTGGCGGGTGGCGCGGCCTTGGCGGGCGGGGCGGCCTTGGCGGGCGGCGTTGCCGGGGTCACCCGCGGCGTCGCGCCGACCGGCGCCGGGGTCGCGCCGCCGCCGACCAGCGCGTACCCCTTCTTCACCTTCTCGGCGATCAGCTTGTCGTACTCCTGCCGCGCCTTGTCGTCCGACGGGAACGCCTTGGTCGTCGCCTGGCCGGCGGTGCCGATCTTGCCCCACGTGGTCGTGAAGCTCGATCCGCTCAGCTGGATGTCCCAGAACTTGTTCGACGTCCCCTCCGAGAACTCGTAGCGCGGCATCGGTCCGACGGTACCGAACGCCCGCGCGGCCAGCAATCGCCGGGCCGCGCCGTCACGTGCCCGCGGTCACGGCGTCAGCTGCGCGGGGTCGCCGTTGGCGCCGGCGCTGCGGTGCTTGACCTTGTCGAGCAGGCCGGCCAGCGGCGTGCCGGCGAAGACCTTGTCGATCACGTCGACGACGGTCTTGCCGCCGACGAAGGCCTGCACGCTCATGGCCTCGGCGACCTTGGCCAGGGTCTCGCGCGACGACAGCGCCAGCAGCGCCTCGCTGAAGCCGCCCTGGGCCGCGCCGAACCGCTTGACCACCGCGTCGACCTCGGCGGCCAGCGCCTCGAGCGCCAGCACCTGGCGGGCGCGGGTGGCGGCCACGGACGCCTCCTCGGTGGCGCGCTGCCGCGCCAGGGCCGCCTGGTGGTCGACGTCGACCGCGGCGTTGTGCGCGACCGCGGTGGCCTGGCGGGCCTTGGCCTCGTCGAGCTCGCCGTGGATCTGCGCCAGCGCCATGCGCATGCGCGCGCCGACCTGCTCGATCTCCAGCTCGGTCAGCTTGCGCTTGGTCTCGGCCTGGGCGTCGGCGGTCTCGCGCGCGATCTGCTCCTGGCGGCGGGTCACGTCGAGGCCGCGCTGCGCGCGCAAGAGCGTGATGTTCGACTGCACCGCCTCGTGCTGCGCGTGGTTGAGCAGCTCGGCGATCGCGTCGTCGTCGATCGCGACCTCGAGGATCTCGACGTCGGTGATGCGCATGCCGTTCTCGGCGAAGCGCATGCCGGTGCGGGCGCCGCCGTCGCCGGCCTTGCCCAGCATCGTGTCGCGGATGATCTCGACCGACGCGCCGTAGAACGCCTCGATCGACACCTTCTTGATCGCGCCCTTCAGCACGCTGCGGACGTGGTCGCACAGGAACTTCACGTAGTTCTCGACCTCGAACCACCGCGCCGGCTCGCCCTCGAAGTTGACCCGCATCGAGTACTCGAGCGTGACCGTGACGTGATCGGACGTCTCGACCACGCAGATGTCGCCGACCTTGTTGTTGAGCACCCGCAGGAACACCGTCTCGATCAGCTTGTCGGTGGTCTTGGGCTTGCCGGTCGACAGCTGGATCACCTCGAGCGTCTCGTCGTAGCCGAGCAGCAGGTTGATCGGCCCTTGCTCGACGCGGCGACCGCCTTGCTTGTCGACCACCATCACCGCGTAGCCGACCCAGGTGTTGACCGACGGCACGCCCTGGAACCGGGTGTCGAGCACGACGGTGCGCGGCTGGGTGAACTGGTTGGCGCGGTCGAGCACGTCGCCGGCCAGCGCCGCCGACGCCGCCGGCGCGCCCGCCACCTGCTGCGCCGCCGGGGCCTTCTTCTGCTGGCGCTGGATCTCGCTCTCCGACACCACGCCGGCGCGCCCGGCCGGCGCCGCGCTCTCGAGCTGGCGCAGCGAGCGGTTGTAGCCGAGCACGGCGTCGTTGCCGGGGTACCAGGTCTGGCACTCGCGGTCGGTCAGCACCCGGCGCACGATCACGTCGTCGACCGGGTTGGGCAGGAGCATCGCCGGGCCCCGCACCATGCGGATCTCGCCGGTCTTGCGGTTCATCACGTAGCGGGCCTCGCCGGCCGGCACCGCCACCGCGAAGTGCTTGTCGCGCCCGTCGTAGCGGACGATCGAGTGCTCCTCGCGCGGGAAGTAGATCGCGGTCTCCTTGCCGGTGAGGAAGAACTCGTCGCCCTCGCGGTGGCTCTTGCCGCCCTCGGCGTAGGGCGCGATCACCTTGACGTGCAGGCCCTGGATCTCGTTGAGCTCGATGGCCTTGAACTTGCGGTGGCCGTCCATCGCGATGAAGGTCTCGGTCGGTTCGGGGAACACCACCTGCGGGCCGCGCTCGTAGCGCTTCTTGCCGTTCTGCTCGACGAGGATGCAGTACTCGAGGCGCTCGAGCGTCAGCGCGTCGCGGACGTAGCTGCCGTGCTCGTCGGGCACCACGCCGACGCCGGTCGGCGGGATGTAGAACGACACGTCGGTGCCCTTGATGATGAACAGCTTGCCGACGGTGAGCTCGGCCGGCGCGCGGGTGATCGGCTGGGTCGGGTCGGCGCCCTCGGCCGACGCCGGCTTGATCACCGCCTGGCCCCAGTGCTTGCGCGCCTCGTCCTCGTTGTAGACGCGGACCAGCAGGTACTGGTTCGAGCGCAGGTGGTGGCCGGGCACCAGCTTGACCATCTGCCCCGGCCACAGCGGGAACGAGCACGGGCCGGTGATGTTGATCTTGCGGCCGACCTCGAGATCCGGCGACGGGAACACGCCGCCTGGCGGCGGGTGGTCGTTCTTCGCCGACGGGTTCTTGAGCACGACGTAGTAGCCCTCGGGGGCGATCGCGATCTGCTGCACCGCCTGCTCGAGCCCGCATGGCTCGAAGCGCTTGTTCTCGGGGTTGAACACCACCGGCCGCTCCTGCGCGGTCGGGTTGATCACCGTCGGGCCGGTGTAGGTCTTGATGACGCCCTTGGTGACGTCCTGCATGTAGGCGTACTCGCTCGGCGCGAGCACGAGATCGCGCTTCTGGTTGCGCTCGTCCATGAAGTCCCCCGTGGTGGTGTCGACATCGTCGACGGAAAGCGGTCTGCCGCCACTGTCCCCGGGAGCGGCGTCCGGTGCAACCGCCCCGCCCCTGCGATGCCAGGCGGCGGCGCTTCGTCGCAGGCGCGGCGCGGTTGCATTATGGTGTCCAATGTACACCATGAACACGAGCGCGCAAGGGGCCCCCGTTCGGCGACGAACCTCCTGCGATTCAGCGCTCGACGATCGGCCGGGCGTTCTCGGGCAGGTCGAACATGCCGACCGCCATCGCCGCGTCGCCGACCCGGCCGGTGACCACGCCGCAGAAGGTGCCGGTGTCGCGCTTGACCAGCGTGCCGGTGCTGCCGACCGCGACGAAGCGCAGCGTGTCGCCGTCGGCGGTGACCAGCGCGCCCGCGTAGACCGGCCGCTGGTCCAGATCGCTGCGCGCGATGTCGAGCAGCCGGCCGGTGACGCACATCCGCTTGCCGCGCTCGGCCGCGCCGTCCTTGAGCGCCAGCGGCAGCGAGGTCGCGGGCTCGGCGACGTGGAAGTCGGCCCAGGCCGCGCGGCCGCTGGCGTAGCGCGCGAGCAGCCACGCGCCGTCGGCGACCGCGCCCTCGTCGAGCCGATCGCGGATCACCGCGGCGGCCGCGGCCAGGCTCGGCGCGGTCAGCACCGCCTCCTCGAGCGGCGGCGGGGCGTCGATGACGTCGGCGTCGATCGCCGGCTCGTCCGGCTCGCTGGCGGCGATCGCCACCACCGGCGCGGGCGGCGGCGGCGGGCTGGGCCGCGGCGTGCGCTCGGGCGTGAGCGCGACCCACACCGCGATGCCGACGGGCACCGACGCGATCGCCGCCACGCCCACCAGCTGCGCGCGTCGCCGCGGCGGCGATGACGAGGGCTTCGCCGCGGGCTTGGCGGCGCTGGACTTCGCCGCGGCGCCGCGTCGGCCGGGCTCCTGCCGGCGCCGCAGGCTCGCGTCGGTGCGCCGCGGCCCCTCGACGGTCAGTGTCCGCCCCAGCGCGACGCCGAGGCCGTCGATCACCCGGCCCCACTGGTAGTCGTTGGGCTCGTCGTCGCCCGCGCCCAGCCGGTCGCGCACCACGCCAGCGGCGTCGACCGTGCACCGCCCGATCTGCTCCAGGCCGCGCCGGCCGAGCGCGAACACGGCGACCGCGCCGTCGGCACAGGTCACCGACCAGGTGAACGCGTCGCGCAGCCGCCCGGCCTCGGCGCTCGGGCGCACGTCACGCACCATGCCGCTGGTCAGGTCCAGCTCGAACGCGACCTGGGTCACCGCCCGATGCTACACGACGGAACCCGCGCCTGAGCCGCCCTCCGCGGCCGCGCCGCCGCTACCGTGCGCGCCATGCGCTACCCGTTCCTGTCCGACGCGTGGTTCACCCAGGTCGACGCGCTGATCGCCGCCGCCGGTGACCTCGACCTGCCGCCGGCGATCAAGGCGGCCAAGATCAACGTGACGATCGCCACCGCCGCCGGCGACACCCAGGTGTTCCTGCAGGACGGCGTGTTCGTCCGCGGCCACCAGCCCGCCACCACCGCGATCACGCTGGGCGCCGACCTGGCCCGCAAGATCTTCGTCGACGCCGACGCCGCGGCGGGCATCGCCGCGTTCCTGGCCGGTGAGATCAAGGTCGACGGCGACCTGGCCCAGCTGGTCGCGATGCAGACCGTCGAGCCCAGCCCCGCGCAGCTCCGGCTGACCCAGCAGATCGCCGCGATCACCGCGTAGCGCGAGCCGCCGCGCGTCGATTCACCGCCAGCCACCGAAGCCGCCGCCGCCGGGCGACACCGTCACCGGCCGCACCGGGATCGTGACGCTGGTCGAGCCGGCGATGTTCTGGACCGTCAGCGTCGCGTCGTAGCTCGCGTACCAGGCGCGGCAGGTGGTCGGCATCGTGAACGCGAAGGTGGTGGCGCTGGTCGTCGTGAGCGACACCGTCTGCGACGCGCAGCCGGGGACGTCGAGCCGGGCGCTCGCGCTGTCGGGCGCGGTGTACGCGTCGCGGAAGGCCAGCGTCACGGTGCTGGGCACCGAGGTCACCTGCGCCGGCGTCATCGTCGACAGCACCGGGCGATCGATGAGGTCGACGCCCACCGCGCCCCAGCCGTAGCGGTTGCGGATCCACAGCGTGTAGTGCCCGGCGATGTTGTCGCGGACCCACAGGTCG
This sequence comes from Myxococcales bacterium, assembly GCA_016707895.1. Lineage (GTDB taxonomy): Bacteria > Myxococcota_A > Polyangia > Haliangiales > Haliangiaceae > UBA2376. The sequence goes on from JADJGV010000002.1 coordinate 563,119, forward strand.
ATGATGCCCTCGTAGGCGTTCATGTAGCCGACCGAGGTGCTCAGCCCCCAGAACGTCGTGTACTCGTAGTTGTCGAGGTTGTCGGCGCGCACCCGCATCAAGCGGCGGAAGTCGGTCGACGGCACCGACGGATCGATCACCGGGTGGCGGTACGACGGATCGCGGAAGCGCGGCACCGCGGCGATCGGATCGCGCACCGGGATGGTCCACGACGCGCAGCTCTCGCCCCGCGGGCACACCGCGAGGATCAGGTTGCCGCCGTGGCGCAGCGGCGGCACCTGGAAGCCCATGCTCGAGGAGCTCCAGCCGGCGGTGCTCAGCCATCCGTCACCGGCGACGTGCCAGGCGCCGTCCCACAGCGCGTAGCGGGTGACGTCGGCGGCGAGCGTATAGCCGGTGGTCGTCGGCAGCGACAGGTTGGACCCATAGACGGTGATGGTCTGGTAGCTGCCGGGGCCGTCGGGGTAGGCGACCAGGCCGCGGGGCGAGCTGTCGGTGATGACCGGCGGCGCGGCGTGGGCGACGGCGGGGAGGGCGGCGGCCGCGGTGGCCACCAGCAGGGCGAGGGTGAGCTGCTTCATGCCCCGGTCGAGCCCGCCCAGCGGGGATGTGAGCGTGGGCGCTACACCAATTCGATCCACACGTCGCCGTCGATCACCCGGGCCCGGTAGCGGCGCAGCGTGAGCGACCGATCGTGGCGGCAGGCGCCGGTGCGCAGGTCGAAGACGTAGCCGTGGCCGGGGCAGGTCAGGCAGCCGTCGGCGACCTCGCCGCCGTCGAGGCCGACGTCCTCGTGCGGGCAGACGCCCGCGGTGGCGACCACCTCGCCGGCGATCACCCCGGCCATCACTGGCCAGGTCACGCCGGCGACGGTGAACGCGCGCAGGTCGTCGATCGGCAGCTCGGCCAGCGCGCCCAGCCGCACCCGCAGCACTAGGCGCGCCCCCGCTGGCGCGGATCGAGCCGATCGCGCAGGCCGTCGCCGAGCAGGTTGGCGGCCAGCACCACCCACGCGATCGCCGCGCCGGCGGCCAGCGCGTAGTGGCGGAAGCCCGGCTTCCACAGGAACGACGTGCCCTGCTCGAGCATCGCGCCCCAGGTGTGATCGACCTGCGGCCCGAGGCCAAGGAACGACAGCGACGCCTCGGCGGCGATCACGTTGCCGAAGGAGAGCGACACCTGCACCAGGATCGGCGCGATCAGGTTGGGCGCGATGTGGCGGAACAAGATCCGCGGCGTCGACGCGCCCAGCGCCCGCGCCGCCATGACGTAGTCGCGCTCGCGCAGGGACAGCACCTGGCCGCGGGCGACCCGTGCGTAGCCGACCCAGCCGTTGGCGCACAGCGCCGCGATGAACAGCGGCAGCCCCGGTCGCGCCACCACCGCGACGATCGCGATGTTGAGGAGCAGGCCGGGGAACGCCAGGAAGATGTCGACGACCCGCATGATCGCCTCGTCGACGAAGCCGCGCGCGTAGCCGGCGACCATGCCGATGGTCACGCCGATCGTCGCGCTGATGCCGACCACGATCGTCGACAGCAGCAGCGCCTCGCGGGCGCCGTGCAGCAGCTGCGACAGCGTGTCGACGCCGCTCTTGTCGGTGCCCAGCCAGTGCGACCACGACATCGGCGCGTACATGTGATCGAGGTCCATCGCGCGCGTGCCCACCGGGTACGGCGCGATCAGCGGGCCGAACACGCCGAGCAGCACGAACACCGCGACCATGATCGCGCCGACCCAGACGCTGGGTGACCACCGCCCCGGCTGCCACGCCCTCATGCGCGCCGCACCCGCGGGTCGATCAGGCCGTAGGCCACGTCGACGGCGATGTTGACCAGCACGTAGCTGGCGGCGATCACCAGCACGCAGCCCTGCACGACGGGGTAGTTGCGCTCGCGGATCGCCGCCAGGAGCAGCGAGCCCAGGCCCGGCCGGGCGAACACGTTCTCGATGATGATCGAGCCCGACAAGAGGCTGCCGAACTGCAGACCGGCCACCGTGACCACCGGCATGATCGCGTTGCGCAGCGCGTGCTTCCAGACGACGACGCGCTCGGGCAGGCCCTTGGCCCGCGCGGTGCGCAGGTAGTCCTCGCCCAGCACCTCGACCATCGCCGAGCGGGTCATGCGCGCCAGCATCGCCATCAGGTGGGTGCCGACCGCGAACGCCGGCAGGATGATCGCCGTCGGGCCGACCTCGAACGGCCCCGGCAGCCAGCCCAGATCGACGAAGAACCACAGGAGCAGCAGCGGCCCCAGCAGCATGTTGGGGATCGCGATGCCCGACAGCGCGCCGATCGCCGCCAGCGTGTCGAACCAGGTGCCGCGCCGCAGCGCCGCGTAGATGCCCAGCGGCAGCGCCATCATGATCGCGAACCCCAGCCCGACCAGCGCCAGCGCGACGGTGTGCGGGAACGCGTCGCCGATCAGCGCCGCGACGGTCGGCTTGCCCTTGGGATCGGGGCACTGGTGGCCGAGCGTGCGGTCGGCGACGTTGCCGAGGAAGTTCCAGAACTGCTCGGGCATCGACACGTCGAGGCCCATGCACTGCTCGATCTTCTGCCGCTGCTCGGGCGTGGCCTCGCCCCCCGCCAGCTGATCGACCGGGTCGCCGGGGATCACGTGCAGGAACAGGAACACCAGGATCGACACCCCCAGGAGCGACAGGAGGCCCAGACCCAGGCGGCGGAGGATGAATGCGCCGAGCGGCACGAGCCCGTCGAGGGTACGCGCGCGCCCGGGCGGTGTCGATCGTCAGCGCTCGGTGTCGCGTCGGCGCCGGCTGTGCTCGACGGCCACCGCGGCGGGGTTGATCCGCACCTCGGCCGGGCCGTCGCCGGGCGCGTCGACGGTGGCGCGGTCGCCGGGGCGCACCCAGGCGTGCAGCCCGCGGGCCTCGGCCACCGCGGTCAGCTCGTCGGCGCGCGCGATCGCCGCCGCCGCTGGCGACGCCTCGCCCTCGACGACCACCGCGCCGGCCGCCCGCGCGCACGCCACCAGCGCGATCAGCCCGCTCATCCGCTCGCCGACCCAGATGCCGCCCGGCGGCAGCACCGCGGCGTCGCCGGCCATCGTCGCCACCAGCACCAGCAGGTCCTCGACCTCGGCGGCGCGCGCCACCGTCGGCGCGGCCCGGCCGGCCGCCGCCAGCTTGAACGGCGCGCGGGCGTAGTCGCGGGCCACCGTGGCCAGGCCGTCGACGGTCGGCGGCGCCTTGGCGACGCGCTCGTGGAGGCGGCCGTCGAGCAAGAGCAGCTCGACCTCGTGGACCGCGGCCCGCACGTCGGCGTCGCCGTGCTTGCGCAGCCGGCGCATCGCGCGGTCGAGCTCGGCCGGCAGCCGGGCCAGCGCGCCGACCACGTCGAGCGAGCCGCGATCGCCCAGCGACGCCAGCGTCGGCAGCATCGCCACCCGGCCGACCGCGCTGCCCGGCCCGACGGTGGCGCCGTCGAGGCGGACGCTGCGGGCCAGCGCCGCGACGCCCAGCCGGCGCTCGACCGCCAGCATCATCGGCGCCGCCAGCGCCATCGCCAGCGTGACCTCGGCGGCGGTGAACGCCTCGGGGGCGCGCCGCTGCAGCACCAGCACGCCCAGCGCGCGGCCGCTGGTGGTGAGCGGCACGCCGAGGTACGCCGGGAACCGCTCCTCGCCCAGGCCCGGCACCAGCTTGAAGTGGCTGTCCTGGGGCCCGACCGCCACCGACACCGGCCGCAGGCACTCGGCGCACAGGCCGGTCAGGCCCTCGCCGAAGTGCAGCCGCACCGCGCCGATCGTGCCGGCCGGGAAGCCGTGGTTGCCGCGCATCACCAGCCGGTCGCCGCCGTCGTCCGGTTCCCGGACGTACGCGCTGACCACGTCGACGTCGGCGATCGTCGCGATCTCGCGGCACATCGCGGTCAGCGCGACCTCGAGCGGCGCCGGGTCGCTGGCCAGCCCGATCAGGCGGAGCACGCCGTCGACCGAGTGGTCACCGGCGTGGTGGATCTGGACCCCGGCGGGGAGCGTGCGCATGCCGCCAGTGTGCGCGATCGATGTTTCCGCGCGGTTTCGCCGCGCCCCGGCCGCGGCCGGGGCCGGCGCGGCTGGCGTATCCTCGAGGCATGTCGCCGCGCCTCGCCCTGATCGCGCTCGGGCTCGCCGCATGCGGCACCCGCGCCACGCCCCCGCCGCCCACCCAAGAGGTCGCGATGAAGCCGCCGCCGTCCTGCCTCGAGCAGCTCACCGTCGATCACGGCCAGTCGGTGCTCACCGAGCAGCGCTCGCTGGGCCCCGCCGCGTTCGACTTCCAGCAGCGGTTCGCCGCCGCCGACATCGATCGCGACACCCAGCTCCCGGTGGCCGCGACCGCCGCCTACCAGATCGGCCAGACGCCGCTCCTGTGGTGGAACGCCGCGCGCACCGAGGCGGTGGTCAACGCCGCGGTGCTGTCGGAGCTGCGGGTGATCGACGCGACCAACCTCGCCGCCGGCAGCACCGAGGCCGTCGGCCAGCTGTCCGAGCTCGGCGTCGGCCACATCGCCGGCCGCGACCTGCTGAAGTTCCTGATCGCCGCCCGGGTCATCGCCACCTACGTCCACATCGGCGCCGAGCTGTGCATCGTCGACGAACAGGACGGCCCTGCCGGCTACCAGGCCCGGGTCACCGGCCAGCACACGTACTTCACCAACGACAAGCACGTCGAGCCGCTCGCCTTCACCGTCACGATCGACCCCGCCGGCGTCATCGCCGTCCGCGGCGACTGACGCCCGCGTCGAGGCTCGGCGCCGCGCGTTTCGCACGGGGTCACCGCACCGCCTTCGTGCGTTGGCTCTCGCGTTTCGGGTGGGGGCCCCACGTCTTGTGGGGGAGGGGCTTTGCGAAAGCCCCTCTCGCGGGTGCACGGCCAGCGTCGGTGGCCAGGCGTCTCGCGTTTCGGGTGGGGGCCCCACGTCTTGTGGGGGAGGGGCTTTTCGAAAGACCCTCTCTCTATAACGGCGCGGGCGCGCAGAACTTCTGCAGGTTGTCGCCGAGGCGCTCGCCCGGCTTCGGCACCGGCTCGCCGCCGTGCGACACCATCAGCGCCTCGGTGCGGCACTCGTAGCGATCGCGGCAGTCGTCGTTGCTGTCGCAGGTGCGCATGCAGTAGCGGACCTCGGAGGTGCGCGGCACGCACTGGCCCTTCAGCGTGCAGACCTCGTCGAGCGTGCAGCGGTCCTCGGTGAGGTCCTCGGCCGCCAGGTCGCACGGCTTGTTGCCGAACGACGCCGCGTAGAACCGCACGCACACCGCCTCCTCGGGGCAGGTGTTCCAGTCGCAGCCCTGCTCGGTGCAGTAGCCGCCGGGCGAGGTGGTGTCGCAGACCAGCGCCTGGTTGGTGCCGTCGCCGCAATCGAGGCTGCTGGAGCACTCGTCGCCGATCTCCTTGCCGCACGCGGCGGCGAGGACCAGGACGGACAAGACAGCGAGACGGCTCATGCGGGCGCGCATCCTAGCAGGCATTGGGGGGGACACAACCGGGACGGCGGTTGGACTGCGGGGCCCCGGGGTGGGTTGCCTTGGGCCCGCAACCAGGCGATGAGACGCCATGCGAGCCGTCGTCCAGCGCTGTCGCCGGGGGTCCGTGACCGTGGCCGGGGAGGTGGTCGGTGCGATCGATCACGGTCTGGTGGTGCTCCTGGGGGCCGGCCGGGGCGACACCGAGACCGACGTCGCCTACGTGGTCGACAAGCTGGTCAACCTGCGGATCTTCGCCGACGACGAGGGCAAGATGAACCGGTCGGTGCTCGACGTGGCCGGCGGGGTGCTGTTGATCTCGCAGTTCACGCTGTACGGCGACACGCGCAAGGGCCGGCGGCCGGCGTTCGTCGACGCGCTCGAGCCGGGGCCGGCCGAGGCGCTGTACGAGCGCGCGGTGGCCGCCACCCGGGCCGCCGGGGTGACCCGGGTCGCGACCGGGGTGTTCCGCGCCGACATGCAGGTCGAGCTGGTGAACGACGGCCCGGTCACCATCTTGATCGACTCGCGCAAGCAATTCTGAAACCGAATCGCCGCGGCCCTGTCTGAGCGGGCATGCGGGTCCTGGCCATCGCCCTGTTCGCGACCGCGGTCGGCTGCGCCCACCCGCGCCCCGCGCCCTCCGACCCCGCCGCCGACCTGCCGGCCGCCGACGCCGACATGGCCCACGGCGACGACGGCGACGACGGCGTGGTCGCCGCGCCTGGCCCCGACGGCGTCGGCGAGGTGTGGCAGGGGGGGCCGGCGGTGATCGATCGCAAGCTCGAGATGCTGCGGCAGCTGGTGGCCGCCAGCCGTGGGACCGAGCAGCTCGCGGCGCGGGCCCGGCTGTTCGAGCAGCTCGACGCGTCCCCCGACCCCGCCCATCGGGCCGAGGCGCTGACCGTCGCCGCCGCGCTGGTCGCCGAGCCCGGGTTCGCCGCGCTGGCCCAGGCCGACGCGGTGCTGTACGGCCACGGCGTCGCGCTGCAGCGCGCCCGCGACGACGCCAAGGCCCGCGCCGCGTGGCAGCGGCTGGTGGAGGTCTACCCGCGGTCGCGCTGGGTGCCCTCCGCGATCGTCGCGCTGGCCGACCTGGCCTTCAACGACGGCGACCTCGCCACCGCGACCGCGCTGTACCCGCGGGCGTTCGCCGATCCGATGGTCGGCGCCTACGCCCGCTACAAGCGCGGCTGGTGCGCGTTCAACCTCGGCGACGGCGAGCAGGCGCTGGCCGACTTCCTCGACGTGGCTCGCGCCGGTCGCGACCCGCTGCGCGCCGAGGCCCTCAAGGACGCGGTCCGGGTCTACGCGCAGGTCGGCGACGCCGCCAAGGCCGCGCCGTTCTTCCGCGCGATCGATCGCGATCACCTCGGCGAGCACCTGCTGCGCCTCGGCGAGACCTACCTCGACGTCGGCAAGCTGCGCGAGGCCCGGCGCGCGCTGGCCGACGCCCAGCCGCTGCTCGACGCCGCCGGCGCCTGCCGCGCCGAGGCCGCGATCGCCCGCGCCGCGTGGATCGCCGCCGACCGCGCGGGCGCGGCCGCGTCGCTCGCCGCGCTGGCCGGCCGCAACCCCGACCCGGCGTGCGCCGACGCCGCGGCGGCGCTGGCCAGCGAGGTCGCCCGCGCGCTCACCGTCGAGGCCCGTCGGCTCGCCGGCGACCGGGCCGCGGCGATCGCCGCCTGGGCCGTGGCGCGGACCCTCGCGCCGGCCGGCCCGCGCCGGGCCGACACCGCGCAGGCGCTGGCCGAGGTCGCCAGCGAGCACGCCACCGCCGTCGGCACCGCCGCCGCGTGGGCCGCGGCCGCCGAGGCCGAGTACGAGGCCGCCGCCGCGGGCGTGGCCGGCGCCGTCGACGCGGCGCTGGGGGCGTGGGGCCGCGCGGTCGCGCTCGACCCCGGCCTGGCCACCCGCGCCGCCGCCGGTCGCGCGCTGCTCGAGCGGCTGCCGTGAGCCCGCCGACGTCGTGCGGCGCCGCTGATTCGCGGTAGCTTCCGCGCCATGCGCGTGCGCCTCGGTCTCGTGATCGCCCTCGTCGGCTGCGGCAGCCAGGTCACCGCCCCGCCGATCGTCGTGCCCAGCGAGCCGGTCCGCGAGGAGGCGCTGGAGATCGACGCCGGCGCGCCCTACGCCAAGCTGTTCGCCGCGGACGCGCGCTGGGAGTTTCCGGCCGCGACGTGGCTGGGCGCCGGGCCGCCGCCGACGATCACCTGCTCGGTCGAGTCGCCCCGCGGCTTCGAGCGCGCGCGGGTCGGCTACCTGCGCTGCGCGGCCGATCGCGAGCTCGGCGCGATGTCGGGGGCGATGCCGCGGTTCGGCGTCATCGCCACCGCGCAGGGCCTGTGGTTCACCGAGCACCTGACCACCGTCACCCAGGTCCCCGACGACGAGGCCGCGGCGCTGGCGTGGGCCGCCAGCGAGCCGATGCGCATCGGCGCCAAGCCCGCGCCGGTGTCGTACCAGGCCCACGCCGACGCCACCGCCGACGCGCCCGCGATCGATGGTCGCATCGAGACCTTCGCGTTCGGCGACGGGGCGTGGTGCACCGCGATCGAGAACGCCGCCGCCGGCGACGCCGGCCGGGTGGTGCTGTGCTTCGACGCCGCGCGCGGCCTGATCGGCGGCGGCGCGGCGATGGCCAGCCGCGGCATCGTCACCGCCGCGCTCACGTTCGGCGAGGCGCCGCCGCCGCCCGAGTCGGCGCCGTTCGAGACCGACCTCGACGTCGACGTCGAGGCCGTGACGCTGGTCGCGCCCGGCAAGGGCAAGCGCGCGCCGCTGGCGCTCACCGCCGCCGCCGACGGCGCGCAGCCGGTCGCGTACCAGATCAGCGCCCACGCGATCTCCGACGACGGCGCCGGCAAGCCCGCCGAGGCCGACCAGCCGACGCTCTACCTGCGCGGCACCGCCGCGGTGACGCTGATCGAGCCCAGCGGCCGCTTCCGCTACGGCTTCACCGTCGAGGAGGCCACCGCCACCGGCCCCGGCACGACGCCCGCGCTCACCACCGGCATCGCGACCCTGGTCGGCGCGGTGTTCTCGACCGCGGTCGATCCCGACGGCCGGGTCGCGGCGCGCAAGGTCGTGGTCGCGCACCCGATCCCGACCACCCCGCTGGTGGTCGGCCAGGTCGCGCAGTCGATGGACACCTTCGTCGCGTTGCCCACCGCGCCGATCGGCCTGGGCGCCACCTGGACCTCGACCTACCCGACGACGCTGCTCGGCCAGGAGGTCACGGTGACGGTCCGCTCCAAGCTGGTCAGCCGCAAGGGGCCGATCGCCGTGATCAGCTCCGACACCGCGATCGCGCCGATCGTGCAGGCGGTCAACGGCGGCACCGCGCGCCTCGAGGCCAAGGGCACGATCACGACGGTGCTCACCGCGGGGCGGCTGCTGCCGACGCGGGCCGCCGAGCTGCGGCTGATCGCCTCGGTCGAGCCCACCGCCGGCGTCGCCAACCCGGCGCGCCGCGAGCGCCACGAGCTGCACATGCGCACCCGCGTGCAGCCGAAGTAGCGGCGCGCGCGGTCGCGGCGCGGGGGTGGCTACGGGCCGACGTCGGCCGGGCCGGCGGCGATCGACTGGTTGAGCGCGGTGACGAGCGTGACGATGTCGTGCAGCGCGCGTCGGGCGCGCCGCGTGATGCGGGTCAACACCATGGTGACTCCTCGCGGCGCCTCGCTGTGCGCCCGCCTGATTGACCCGTTGGTCGCTCGGAGGCGCGGCGGCGTTCATCGCCCGCGCGAGTTTCGATCACGCGGCGCGCGGCGCGCGGTCGCAGCCGCCGACGGTGGCGTCGGGGGCGCGCTTTACCGTCGCTGCGGGGCGTGCCAGACTCGCACCCTTCGCTGCCGGACGCCCTGCATCGCTCGGCGTGACCACGATCCCAAGGCTGGTGTCCATGTCGAACAGCAACCACGACGCGCGGGTGAAGGCCTCGGACCTGGGGCGGCCCTCGTGAGCGGCTACGATCTGGGCAGCGGCTTCATCGCGCCCGGCTCGGCGGCCGACGCCGGGACCGCGGTCGCGTACCTGCGCTCGCCGCTCGCGGTGCGGGTGCGGTCGACCAACGTGCTCGAGGCCGGGCTGCTCGGCGAGCTGCGCCACTTCCGCGTCGACCGCAGCCGGGTCGAGGCGGTGGCCGATCTGGTCATCGCGGTCACCCGCGCCAACTATCCGAACCTGCGCATCCCGGTGCACGGCCGGGTCGGGCACTTCCGGGCCGGCGGCGTCGATCGCGTCGCCGAGCTGACCGAGGCCTGCGGCGGCGACGGCGTCGCGGCCGAGGCGCTGGTCGATCTGGTCGTGGTCAGCGTGCTGCTCGACGCCGCGGCCGGCGACACCTGGCGCTACCGCGAGGCGGCGACCGGCCTCGAGCTGGCGCGCAGCGAGGGCCTCGCGGTGGCCAGCCTGCGCGCGTTCCAGGCCGGCCTGTTCTCGGCCGACGCGCTGTTGCCGCTGCGGGTCGACGCCGCCGCGCTGCGCGGCATCGACGAGGCCACGCTGGGCGACGCGCTGCAGGTGGGGCCGGTCGGCGACAACGCGCTGGTCGGCCTCGAGGGGCGCGCCGGCCTGCTGCGGCGGCTGGGCGAGGTGCTCGACGACAACGCGGCGCTGTTCCCCGGCGGCCGGCCCAGCGGCCTGCTCAAGGTGGTGAAGGATCGCGGCGGCGAGGTGCGCGCCGCCGACCTGCTCGGCGATCTGCTCGAGGGCCTGGGCCCGATCTGGCCGGGGCGCCTCGAGCTCGGCGGCGTCAACCTCGGCGACTGCTGGCGCCACCCGGCGGCCGGCGGCACCGGCATGTCGGCCGGGCTGGTGCCGTTCCACCAGCTCTCGCAGTGGCTCGCCTACTCGCTGTTCGAGCCGTTCGAGCTGGGCGGCGTCAAGGTCGTGCAGCACGGCGCCATGACCGGCCTGCCCGAGCACCGCAACGGCGGCCTGCTGCTCGACCTCGGCGTGCTCGTCCCGCGCTACGACGCCATCACCCGCAACCTCTACCCGGTCGACGCCGAGGTCGTCGTCGAGTGGCGCGCGCTGACCGTCGCCCTGCTCGACTGGGTCGCCGACGCCGTCCGCGAGAAGCTGCAGGTCACGCCCGACCAGCTGCCGCTCGCCCGCATCCTCGAGGGCGGCACCTGGCACGCCGGCCGCCAGCTCGCCCGCGAGCGCCGCCCCGGCGGCGGCTCGCCGATCCGCGTCGAGAGCGACGGCACCGTCTTCTAGCCAGCCCCCAGCCGGGTCGCCCGTCGGGTCGTCGCCCGCCGCGGGGTCGCCCGCCGCCGGGTCGCAGCGACTCGGATCATGGGTCGCCCGCCGCCGGGTCGGGTCGGGTCGCCCGCCCGCCGCCGGGTCGCAGCGACTCGGATCGTGGCGACTCGGATCGTGGCGACGCTCGCCAGGCCGGCATGCGTCGCACCTCGCTGACCAGGTTCCGGCGGCTGGGATCGACGCGACAACGCAAGCGGGCGGCTAGACCACGCGCGGGATCGCGGCAAAGAGTGGCCCCGCGGCGACGCGGTGGGCGCGCGCTATCGGCGCAATCAAGCGGCTGGAGGCGCTGTCAGGTGCGGACCACGGAGGCCGCGGCGTCGGGGCCGAGCTGCCATGGGAGGACGAAGGCCGTCGGTGGCGCGATGTAGAAGCGCGCGCGGGCGAGGGCCCCGTGTGGGTAGGCGCTGCAGAACGCTCGCTTGGCTGGCTCGCGCTGCTTGGAGTCGTGCGATGTCGCCCTGCGGTAGTGGTCGCGAAACGTGCGGTACGCGGTGCGGTACCGCTGCACCGCCGCAAGTGTCGAGGCGTGGCAGAGGGGCGCGGCGGAGCGCTCGACGTCGGCGGGGCGCTCGTCGGGGGACTGGCTGCGAACCCACTTGGCGCCGCGGGGTTTGGTGTGGGCGTACTCCTGCTCGATGCTGGCAACCAGCTGTTCGTGCGCCGCGCGTAGGGCTTTGGCGGAGCGCTTCTCCCCAGACCGGTAGCGGCGCGAGCCTGATCGGGACCGACTCGCCGAGCTCCTCTTCGGGGAGTGGACGCGCGCGCTTGGCGTTGCGGCGGCGGACGTCGAGAGACGTGTACGTTGCGGGCAGGGCCATGTCGCCGAGCAGCGCCGGGGTCGAAGAGGCGCCCTCCCAGTCCTTCGGCGAGGCCACCAGCCCCGCCTTGGGGCCCTGCGCCAGGAGGTAGCGCAGGCGGGCGATCTGGGCGTCGTCATCGACCACCGCGATCACCATGCCGCGTCGGCTCCAGAACGGACCTGTGCGCTGGCGGAGCTGGTTGATCTGTCGGGCGATGTTGGCGTGAACGAAGTCCAGGAAGAGCGGGAGTTGCGCCGGCTCGGTGGCCGAGACGAGGTAGTGGAGGTGGTTCGAGGGCGTTTCGAAGCCGTGGAGACGTACGCCCGGGTAGTGCTTGAGGGCCTTGCCGAAGACGCCCAGCACGATGGCGCGACATCGAGGATCTGGACGAAGCCAGAAGCGCCCCTCCAGCGTCTTGATCGTCACCTCGAGCAGCATCAACGGCAGATACCAGCGGATCCGATGCGCCATGCGCGAGCTATCGGCCGCGCTCGCTTGCGGTTGCGTCATTCGCGGTTGCAGCGACTCGGATCGGGGTCGCAGCGACTCGGATCGGGGTCGCAGCGACTCGGAGGGAGCTTGGCGACCCCGGCCAGGGCGGGGGCCTCAGCCGGCGGCAGGCGCTGGGTCGTGGGTGACGGCCCAGCCGAACTCGGGGGCGAGCGTGCCGTCGGTGTCCTCGACGACGCCGAACAGGCCGGCGACGAAGCGCATGGGGTGGCGCTCGCGGGTGCGGACGTCGGTCACGGTGACCGGGGCGCTGGCGAGGCCGCCGGGGAGCGCGCTCAGGCTGGGGCCCGGGGTGTCGCGCCAGTCGCGCGGCGCGCGGGCGAAGTTCGCTTGCCAGGCCGCCATGTGCGGGTTGGCGATGGGCCGCTTGGTGCGCCAGTCGACCAGGTAGGGGAACAGCACGTTGATCCATCCGGTGAGCGCGGCGCCCATCGAGCCGCTCTGGTAGTGGAAGAACGAGCGCCAGAACGGCGCGTCGTCAGCGCCCTCGGCGGTCGCGACGATGTGATCGAGCACCGGCAGCAGCGCGCCGGTCCAGTGCTCGAGGCCGTATTCAGACAGGTGTTGGGCCCGCCGACGCACCGATCGCCAGTCGTCGGGCGTGCCGCGCAGCGTGACCTGCGGGATGCCGCAGCCGCACATCATCTCGTACTCGAAGTAGCCCTGGAACGTGTCCATCAGCAGCACCTCGGTGGCGGCGCGCTCCAGCGGGCCGGTCGTCGAGAAGTCGGCGACCACCAGGTCGCGCAGCTTGCCGACGTGGCCGGCGATCTGCTCGGAGAACGCGGCGAACGCCTCGGGCCACGGGTTGGGCTGGCCGAGCAGGAAGTCGGGGCGCTCGACCACCAGCTTCGCCTTGCCGGCGTGGCGGACGAAGCGCGCGCGCAGCGCCTCGGCGTTGGCGTTGACGTGGGTCGCGAAGCCCTGCGCGATCGTGAACCACAGCGTGTCGGGCGACAGCGCGATCGGTCGGTGCTCGTAGAACGCGTCGTGCGCCATCTGCACCAGCGGCGAGACGTCGGTGCACGCCACCAGCCGCGCCGCGCTGGCGTAGACCTGCTCGACGCGCGCCGCCGGCGCGCTCAACAGCGACGCGATCGCCGCGCCCCGATCGAGCTCCGCGCGGGGCCCCGCCGCCCGCGCCACGTCCGATACCGCGAAGGTCCGCATCGCCCGACTGTATCGGTGAGTGCGCCGCGGTGGGCGACCAACCGCCGGGATGGCCGGCGCGCACGGGGCAGGGCATCCTGACGCTGCCATGATCGAACTCCAGGTCGTGCCCGGCCCCGCTGTGACGCGCGAGGCGTTCCTGCGCACGCACCCGCCGTACTCGATCGCGCTCGACGGGTACGTGCACGGCGCGCCGTTCCTCGACGTCCGCGACGACGGCCCGCGCCGCAACTTCAACCACCACGAGGCCGTCGATCGCAGCTGCACCAGCGCGACCTGCGAGCAGGTGCGGCGGGCGGTGCTGCTCGGGCTGTACGATCTGTTTCGGGACGACGGTGGTCGACGGGCCGTGCTGTGGGTCAACGACTGCGATCAGGACGTCTGCCTGGCCACCTGGATCCTCATGAACGCCGATCGGGCGGCCGAGCCGCTGGTCCGGCAACTGACGCAGATCGAAGACCTGCTCGACTCGTCGAGCGGGACGTTCCCGATGCCGCACGATGGCGATCTGCTGGCCGAGGTGCGGTGGGTGTTCGATCCCTACGCCCGCGTGCGCGCGCGGCTGGTCGGCATGGGCGCGGCGCAGATGCGCGGCGTGATCGACGACGTCCACCTGCGCATCGACCAGTTCGTGATCGGCCGCGCCGGCGCCGTCCCGCTGGAGGGCGGGTACCAGCGCGTCGGCGGCGGCGCGTGGTGGCTGGTCGAGGTGGCGCATCCCCACGCGCGCGAGCGGCTGGTCGCCGCCGGCGTGCGCGCCGCGGTCGAGTTGACGGCACGGGTCGGTGATCGCTACGCGTACGCGCTGTGGCGCCGGTCGGAGTACATCGCCTGGTTCCCGGTCCCGGCGATCCTCGCGGCGCTGAACGTGGCCGAGGGGCTGGCGCCCGACGCGGCCGACGGCTGGGGTGGCGCCGAGACGGTCGGCGGCTCGCCGCGCGGCCGTGGCTCGAGGCTCACGCCCGCCGAGGTCGAGGCGGTGGTCGACGCCATCGTGGCCCACCGTTGACGTCGGTGAACCGCCGACGGGCGCGGCGGCCAGGCCGTGGCAGACTCGGCGCGTGGCACGCCTGCGCGACGTGATGATCGTGACGCTGCTGGTCGGTGGATGCGCGGCGCGCGGTGGGACGGCGGGCGGCGGAGCGCCGGGACCGCAGGCTCCGGCGGAGGTCTCGCCGGCGGCGACGCCGGGCGGGGGCGGCGCGAGCGCGGGTGCGGCGCCGGTGATCGTCGTCGGGCGCAAGGCCGTGGTCGACGTGGTGGCGGACGACGCGGCGGCGAAGCTGCAGGCGTTCGTCGAGGCGCACCCGGACGATCCGCGGTTCACGCCCGACGCGCTGTTGCGCCTGGGGACGCTGGACCTCGACCGCGCCGAGCGCGCGCTCGACGCCGATCCGGCGGCGGTGGCGGCGCTGGCGACGCGCGCGCAGGCGACGTTGCGCGACGCGCGGGATCGCTTCCCGGCGTATGCGCGACGCGATCTGATCCTCTACCAGCTCGGCTACGCGAGCGAGCTGGCCGGCGACGGCGCCGGCGCGCGCGACGCGTACCAGGCGCTGGCCACGACGGCGGGCTCGGCGCTGGCGGACGAGGGCTGGTTCCGGCTCGGCGAGCAGGCGTTCCTCGACGACGATCTGCCGGCGGCGGTCGCCGCGTACCAGCACGTCGCGACCGTGGCGCCGTTCGCGACGATCGTCGCGTACAAGGTGGCGTGGGCCCACTGGCGCGCCGGCGACATGGCCGCCGCGGCGCGCGCCTTCGACGCGTTCCTTGCGCGGCCCGAGCCCGACGCCGCGTCGCTGATGCCCGAGGCGCGGCAGTACCTCGCGCTCGCGCTGGTCGAGGCCGATCAGGACGGCGACGGCGTGCCGGAGTCGACCGCGAGCGACGCGACCTCGCCCAGCGTCGCGCGCGCGCTGGCGTACGGACGCGCCCACGCCGGCGTGCCGGGTCGCGCGGTGGTCGCGCTGGCCGCCGACGCGCTGGTCGACGAGGCCCGCTACGCCGAGGCCGAGGCGATCTACGATCAGCTCCTGGCCGGCGACCTGACGGCCGACGAGCGCGCCCGCGTCGAGGCGAGCCGCCGCCGCGCGCGCGACCTGCGGCGCTGACCGTCGGCGCGCGTCACCACGCGACCGGCCAGTCGATGGCCTCGAGCAGCCCGATCAGCTCGTCGCGCGTCGCGGTCTCGATCACGATCTCGCCGGTCGGCTGAGCCAGCGCGTGGTGATCCTCGGGCATCCAGCCGCGACCTGCGGCCAGGGCGGCGGTGCGCGCGGCGTCGGCCTCTGCGTCGTCGACGACCAGCCGGCGCACGCGGAACCGATCGTCCTGCTCGACGATGGCGACGAACGGATGGGGTGAGCCCATCCACAGGGGCAGCGTCCCCGCCCGCACGGCGGCGAGGGCACGCGCGCGACCGACCGGCGCGACAGGAGCCATGGCCAGACCTTCGCACGGATGCGCGCCCGATGATCGCTGCGTCGCGGCGCTGACGCTCAGACCCGCTCGTTGAAGCCGCGCCCGACGAGGATGTCTTCGGCGCACTTGTCGACCCGGCGCTCGCGGGTCGCCGGCTGCTTGGCGCCGGAGACGTGCAGGATGTGGCTGCGTCGGCGGCCCGGCGTCAGGGCGTCGAACGCGCGCCGCAGCTTCGGGTCGGCGGCCAGGCGCCGCGCGAGCTCGTCGGGCACCGGCTCGGCTTTGGTGCGGGGCGCCACCTCACCGCCCGCGCGCTCCAACGCGATCGCCAGGTCGATGAGGCGCTTGGCGGCCTGCTTGTGCTTCTTGACGTCCGCCAGCGAGCGCACCTTCAGCATGCGGACGGCCTGCGAGTTGGGCCCCGGGGCCTCGAGGAGCTCGTCGGGATCGTCGAGCGCGGCGCCCTTGAAGAACTGCAGCGCGCAGTGCTCCTTGAACGCGACCACCATCAGCACGTTCTTGCCGTCGAGCGTGTAGCAGGGGAAGCCCCACTTCATCTCCTCGACCAGGCCGTCGGCCAGCGCCAGCGCGCGCAGCGCCTCGAGCACCGCGGTCCACGCGTGCACCTTGCACGCCGGCGTCTGGAACCGCTCGCAGCGGCCGCAGCCGTCCTTGATGTACGACGCGAAGCTGGTGTTGTTCATCGCCATGCGCGCTGGCCAGCGTAGCGCAACGGCCGCCGCCGCGCGTTCAGGCCGCACGCGTACCGCGCGCTCGTCGACGGGACGGTCGTGGCCGAGCGCGAAGGCCACTGACCGCGTTCTTCTGACGCCGCGATCAGAACGCGCCGCCGATCGACAGCATGCGCGGGGTCGGCTCGTCGCTGGCGCGCGACAGGTAGGCGGCGTCGAAGATCTGCGCGACGACCATGCCGGCGGCGACGCCGGCCAGCGCGCCGGGCCAGCAGCTCAGCTCCTCGTCGTCCTCCCCGCGCTGGCCGCTGTGCAGGCCGCAGCCGATCGCGGCGCCTACCAGCGGCAGGCCGAGCCGCACGCCCAGGCTCTGGCCGGCGCGCGCCCACTTGCCGTAGGCGGCGTGGACGATCGGCGCGCCGAGCGCGTAGCCGACCAGACCGGCCGGCGCCGTGCGGGCGACGCCGAACACGTGGGCGGTGATCGCGACGTCCGAGACCAGGTCGATGGCGATCACCGGGGCGCGATCGGCGTCGTCGGCGTGCGCGAGCCGCGGCGCGCCGAGCGCCATGATCGCGATCACGAGCCCACGCGCAGACCTTCGGCGACGAGGTGTCGTTGCGGCGACCCACGGATCGTGCGCATGCATCTCGCGCGCCGCGACGCCGACCGCGCGCGGATGCGGTGGCGCGCAGCGGTGTCGAGGTCTTGACGTCAGGGATCGCACGGCGCCCGACGCGTGTGCGGCCGCGCACGATTAGACCGGGCCGGTCGGCGGTCCGTATGCACGAGGGTGACCCGCCTCGCTGTACTGACGCTCCTCCTCTCGATCGCTGCGTGCGCGTCCTCCTCCCCGGCGCCGCGCGCGGCCGCACCGCCACCGCCGCTGGCCAGCGACGGCTCGTCGGGGATCGCCGGCACGGTCGCGATCCTCACCGGCGACCACATGCCGCCGATGCCGCCGGGCGCCGACGCGCCGACGCCGGCCGCGGGCGCGCCGGTCCACGTCTTGCGCGGCGCGCACGCGCTGATGGCGGTGATCGATCGCGGCAGCGCGGACTACGTGGGCATCGTCACGACCGATCGTGATGGGCGCTTTCGCGTGGCGCTGCCCGCGGGTACGTACACGGTGCTGACCGAGCACGCGGGCGCGCCGTACCTCAACTGCTTCAGCGGCGATGGCACCTGGTGCACGGTGACCGTGGCGGATGGTGCGTGGAGCGAGACCCAGATCGTCGACTCGGCGGACGCGACCTTCTGAGGTCGGCGCTGTGCGAGGCGCCACGGCGGCGGGCCGCGCGACTTGCGGCACGGCCAGCGGTGCGCGATCGTCCCGCATGGCT
The DNA here is from genome assembly GCA_016707895.1 of Myxococcales bacterium. Lineage (GTDB taxonomy): Bacteria > Myxococcota_A > Polyangia > Haliangiales > Haliangiaceae > UBA2376. The sequence goes on from JADJGV010000002.1 coordinate 580,800, forward strand.
GGACGAGTCATCCTCGCGGGCGTCGCGGCGGCCGCGATCACGACGTCGGCCGCGCGGCCGGCGCGGGGCGAGGACGGCGAGACCTATCGCGGCACGATGGCGATCGTCGACGTGACCAGCGTGGCGGTGATCGCGAGCGCGGCCGCGGGCGAGTCGGCGCCGGGGATCGCGATCGGGTTCGCGGGCTACGCGTTCGGCAGCCCGATCGTGCACGCGGCCCACGGGCGCTGGGGCACCGCCGGCCTCGCCTTCGGCCTGCGGGTCGGTGTGCCGGCGGTGGCGGCCCTGATCGGCTGTGGCGCCGGCAAGAGCGGCAAGCACGGCGGCATCGGCGACGCGTTCGGCTGCCTGGCCGGCGGCGCGCTGGCGTCCGGCGTGGCGGTGGTGGCCGGGGTGATCATCGACTACGCGGTGCTGGCGTCGGTCGACGACTCGCCGATGCCGATGATGTTGAGCTACGGCGTCGCCTTCTAGCCGGCGGCGGGCTAGCTCTTGCAGCGACGCGCGAGCAAGCCGGTGGCGAGCGCGAGGTCGAGGTCGGCGACGAGCAAGCCGGCCTCGCCGTAGGGCTGGTAGGCGAGCAGGGTGCCGTCGGGGTTGGCGATCGCCGAGGTCGTCGCCGAGCCCGCGCTGGCGTAGTTGACGCTCGCGAAGTAGCAGGTGTTCTCGGCCGCGCGGCACAGCACGGCCTTCTCGTGGAAGGTGTTGGCCGGATCGGCGAACGTCGTCGGGCGATACCCGCCGGGCTCGGCGGGATGGTAGTGCGGGTGGAACACCACGTGGGCGCCGCGCCGCGCCGCGAAGCGCACGGTCTCGGGGTAGCGCCAGCCCTCGTGGCAGATCACCACGCCGAACGCGAGGTCGTCGGTCTGGAACACCTGGCGCTCGTGGCCGGGCGCGTAGGTGTCGTCCTCGCTCGGATCGAGCTGCACCTTGTCCTGGAAGCCGAGGCGCGCGCCGCGCGCGTCGATCACCAGCGCCGTCGGCACCACCGCGCCGTCGACGAGGCGCTCGGTGCCGAGCACGATCGCGATCTCCGCGGCGGCGGCTGCCCGGGCGATCGTGTCCCACGCGCGCTCGAGGAACGCGGCGTCGGGGGCGGGCGGCGCGTGGCCGAGCCCGCGGTATCCGGGCACGTAGCATTCGGGGAAGCACACGACCCGCGCACCGGCGCGGCCCGCGCTGGCGACGGCGTCGACGGCGAGCGCGATCGACTGATCGGGTGACCCGGGATACGGCAGGTTGGCGAGCGCGATCCGCACCATCGCTGGAGTCTAGAGCGGATCCGGCGCCCCTCAGCGATCGCGGCAACAGCGGAAGCCGATCTCGTAGAAGCGGAACGTGTCGCCGTGGACCAGGACGTTGCTCTGGCAGGTCCGGGCCTCGGCCCAGTAGCGGCCCTTGAGGTTGCCGTGGAACTGCGGCTGGCCGCCGTCGCGGCGCCGGGTCCACTCCTCGACGTCGCCGACCAGATCGTAGACGCCGGCGGGGCCGACGCAGCCGGCCCGCGCGCCACCGCCGCTGCCCTGGTACAGCACGTCGACGTGATCGGCGGCGGCGGCGGCGGTCGGCGACACGGCTCGCGCCGCCGTCAGCAGCGCGGCCAGCGAGTCGATCGTCGGGCTCGACGCCGCGGCCGGCCAGCCGTTCAGCAGCGACTGGGTGTACGCGCGCCAGGTCGCGTCGTCGTTGCACGCGCCCGGCACCCGCGTCGCGCCGTACGGGTACGCCAGGCCGTCGGGGCCGGCGCACGCGGCCTGCCACTCGTCGTCGAAGCACAGCCGGCGACCGCGCGCCGCGCACCACGCCTCGGCCTCGACGAACGTGTACATCACCAGCGGCAGCGCGCCGGCGCGGTTGGGCGCCTCGTAGCGATCCATGCACGCGGCGCCGACCTCGACCATGTCGGCCGGGCAGGCGGGGGCGTCGAGCGATGCCCCGTCGGGCGGCCCGTCGACCGACGCGTCGGGCGGCCCGTCGCTCGCGCCGCCGCACGCGCCCAGCGCGACCATCGCGGCGGCGATCGCGGTCAGCGGGACGGTCGCGTGCATCGGGTGATTGTACGCGCGCCGCCGCGCCGCGCGCGCCGCTTGCGCCGTCGGTGCGCGCGTGGTCACGTCGTGGCGTGCGCCTGGCGTGGCTGACCGACATCCACCTCGACTTCGTGACGCCGGCCGAGGTCGCCGCGCTGGCGCAGGCGATCGACGCCCGCGGCGCCGACGGCGTGATCGTGACCGGCGACATCGCGACCGGCCCGACGGTGGTCGCGCAGCTCGAGGCGCTGGCCGCCCCGCTGGCCCGCCCGGTGTGGTTCGTGCTCGGCAACCACGACTTCTACGGCGCGTCGATCGCGTCGGTCCGCGCCGAGGCCCGCGCGCTCACCGCGCGGCACACGCACCTGCGCTGGCTGCCCGCCGCCGGCGTGGTCCGGCTCGACGCGGCGACCGCGCTGATCGGCCACGACGGCTGGGGCGACGGCCGCCTCGGCGATCTCGCGGGCACGCGCGTGTTCCTCAGCGACTTCGTCTACATCGCCGAGCTGGCCGGGCTGGCGCAGGCCGCCTGGGCGCCGGTGCTGGGCGCGCTGGGCGACGAGGCGGCGGCGGCGCTGGCGCCGGCGCTGGCCGAGGCCCTGACCTGGGCGCGGCACGTCGTGGTCGCGACCCACGTGCCGCCGTTCCGCGACGCGTGCTGGCACGAGGGCGCGATCTCCGACGACGACTGGCTGCCGTTCTTCACCTGCGCGGCGGTCGGCGAGGTGCTGCGCGCGGCGATGATCGCGCGCCCCGACGCGCGCGTGACCGTGCTGTGCGGCCACACCCACGGCGCCGGCGCCGTCGACGTGCTGCCCAACCTGCGGGTCGTCACCGGCGGCGCCGACTACGGCGCGCCGGCGCTGCAGGACGTGCTCGTCCTGTAAGTGCCCGCGATGATGGGTGGTGTCCGGAGCACGGCTCTTTTTCTTCCGAACGCTGTCACATCGTGCGCGGCGCGCGCGCTACCTCCACGATGACGCTCTCGAACTCGAAGCACGGCTTCCTCCTCTTCACCGCGGGGCTGGTCGGCTGCGCCGCGGGCGCCGCGCGCCCGCACGTGCAGCCGGTGCCGGCGCTCTCGGTGGTGGCGCCCACGACCGTCGCGCCTGCGGCGGCGGACCAACGCGAGCACTTCGACGAGCTGTGGTTCGTCCCGCCGGCGGGCTGGAGCCGCATCGACGCCACCAACGCGCAGCACGCGATCTACATGCAGTTCGACCTCGGCACGCGCGAGCACAAGATCCCGGGCTTCTGCATGTTGCGGGTGTCGCGCACGCAAGCCGCACGCGGTGAGGTGGGCGAGGAGCTGGCCCGCGAGTGGGCCCGGGTGATCGTCGATGGTGGGAAGCAACCCGTGCCGATGATCCCGTCGACGAACACGCTCGTCATCGCCGGCTGGACCCTGGCGGCCGGCATCGGCGAGTATCAAGGCGTCGCCGCGCCGCAGGTCTCGGTCATGATCGCCTACCAGCGGGGCAACCGGGTCGCGTTTGGCCAGGTGGACAGCGTCGTCGGGACGACCTGCCGGGCCGAGGGCGAACGCGCGCTCGCGACGATCGGTCCGCAGGCACCGGCGGCGGAGCAGCGCCCCGTCACGGCGACGGCGACGCCGTGAGCGTCGCCAGGTCGGCGGTGGCGGCCTTGGCCATCAGGCGTCCGCGCGCGCCGATCGACGCGGCGTAAGCCAGCGTGCGGCGGAGGTGGCGCCTCACCGCGGCCTGGTCGCCGCGGTTGTGCGCCACCCAGGCGAGCTGGTAGTGCGCGAAGCCCCGGACCTCGAGCCCGGCCGAGGCGTGCGTGGCCGCCGCGGTGAACGCGCCGGTCGCGGCGTCGAGCTCCCCCGCGGCGAACGCCCGCTCGCCGATCCGGAGCTCCGCGTCGGCGGCCAGCGGGCAGCCTGGGCACGCGGCGATCAGCGCCGCCGCGTCGTCGGCGGCGGCGGCCGCGTCGCCGAGCCAGGCGTGGGCGCTCATGCGGAGCTGCAGCGCCCGCGCTCGCCGATGCGGCGGCGCGCTCGGCGGGGGCAGCTCCACCGCGGTGGCCGCGCGCCACGCCTCGGCGGCCCGCCGCCGCGCGGTCGCGGCGGCGACAGGATCCCGCGCCTGGTCCGCCACGGCCGCGGCGAGCCCCTGGTCGCGGCCCACGATCATCCACCGCTCGGCCTCCTCGACGCGATCGCGCGGCGGCCGCCCCGGCGCGACCGCCGGCAGCGTCACGATCGTGATCAGCGACGCGTCGGGGCGCTTGAGGGCAGCCGGCTGGGCGACGGCGCCACCGCTCTCGATCGCGACGAACCCCAGGACGACCGCGACGGCGGGGCGCATGGCGATTCGACACCGCCGAGGGCCCGCGGTTTCACGTCGTGCGCGCTCACGCGGCGCGGGCGGCGCGCAGGTGCGCCACCAGGTTGTCGAGCGTCTTGGCGGTGCCGACGTCGACGCCGTGCTGCAGGAACTGGGCGAGGTGCTCGGCCGACGCGCAGCGGATCGTGACCCGCATGTGGGTCGCGCCGTCGCGTGCGGTGAGGCTGACGGTGCCGGCGGCGCCGAGCGCGTCGAACTCGAGCCGCGCCGGCCGCTCGATGACGCGGTAGGTACCGGCGAACGGCGGGCTGTGGGCCTGGTTGACGAACTCGAACGCGCCGCCCGGGCGCAGGTCGACGCGGCACGACGCGAGCGGCGTGCCGGTCGGATCCCACCAGCGCGTCAGGTGGGCGGGCTGGGTCCAGGCGTCGAAGACGTCCTCGGGCGGCGCCACGAACGTGCGCTCGAAGGTGATCGTGAACGTCTGGTGGTCGATCGTGGTGCCGGTCGCGGCGGGCGGGATCATGGGCGCTCCTTCTTGGTCGTGCGCTTGGTCATCGTGGCGAGGTGGCCCTCGAGATTGTCGAAGCGGCGCTCCCACTGCTCGCGGAACGGCCGCAGCCAGGCGTCGATGTCCTGGAGCGAGCCGCCGACGACGAGCTCGCGGGGGCGGCGCTGCGCGTCCTTGCCCTGCCGGATCAGGCCGGCCTCCTCGAGGATGCGCAGGTGCTTGGAGATCGTGGGCTGGCGCAGCCCGAACGGCTGGCCCAGCTCGGTGACGGTCGCCGGGCCGCTGGCGAGCCGCGCGAGGATGGCGCGCCGCGTGGGATCGGCCAGCGCCGCGAACGTCCGGTCGAGGGTGGCTGCTTGCATCGCCAAAATGTAATATAGCCGATGGGCTATATTGTCAAGCGCCGATCGCCGCGCGGCTGCGCGTCACGGGCTGGTCGGCGGCGCGATCGGGCGCGCCACGCCGGGCGTCTCCTCGAACGTGCCGTGCCACATCAGCAGCGGCGTCCAGCCACCAGCGAGCGCCGCCAGCGCCACCGCGACGGTCCGCGCGGCCGGCGTCGCGGTCCAGTCGTCGGCCGCGGGAGCGGCGCCGTGCTCGCCGTGCTCGTCGTGCTCGGCCCACGGGTTGCCGGTGGGCTCGCGGTTCGGATCGGCCACCGGATCGGCGTCGACGCGCCGCCGCCGCCAGTCGTCCCGGGCGACGCCGGCGCCGAAGTGGTGCGTGACGCACGCGGCGACGGTCACCGCCAGACACAACCCGAGGACGCGCACCGATGGTCCGACTCGGCGCGCGCGCGATGGGTTGCCGGCTGCGCCGGCCGCGCGATCTCCCACGTGGGATGCCGGCGGCGCCGGCCGCGCGATCTCCCACGTGGGATGCCGGCGGCGCCAGCCGCGCGATCTCCCACGTGGGACGCCGGCTGCGCCGTCGCGCGATCTCCCACGTGGAATGCCGCCCGCGCGATCGCGCGCCTTCGCCGCGCGTCGATCCGCCGCGCGGAATGGGGCTTGCGGCGCCCTCGCATCGGCGCAAGCTCCGGGGCATGGACGCGGCGCATCGGTTCCTGTTCGTCCTCGGCAGCACCCGGGTCGGCGGCAACAGCGAGCGGCTCGCGAGGGCCGCCGCCACGCACCTGCCGCCCGGCGCGACCGCGCGGTGGGAGCGGCTCATCGACGATCCGCTGCCGCCGTTCTTCGACACCCGACACACGACTGGCTACGCAGCGCCCGGCGGCGCGGGGCTGCGCTGGGTCGAGGCGACCCTGGCGGCGACCGACCTGGTCATCGTGACGCCGGTCAACTGGTACAGCGTGGCCTGGCCAGTGAAGCTGTACCTCGATCACATGAGCGGGTGGATGCGGGTGCCGGAGCTGGCGTTCGCCAAGACGATGGCCGGCCGCTCGCTGTGGGCGGTGGTGGTGGACTCCGACGACGAGGCCGCGGGCACCGCGGCGCCGGTGGTCGACGCGCTGCGCCGGACCGCGGACTACCTCGACATGCGCTGGCGCGGCGCGCTGCTGGGCCACGCGAACCGCCCCGGCGAGATCGCCGCCGACCAGGCCGCGTTGGCCGCGGCCACGACGTTCTTCGCGGCGTGAACGATCAGCGCCGGACCCGCACCTGCGGCAGGTGATCGCCGCGGCGCGCCGCCCGCGCTGCCCGCCACCGGCCCGCCAACACCAACAGGCACACGGCGGCGCCGACCAGCTCGAGCGTCAGTAGCGCGGCGTCGAACAGCATGTTGCCGTCGCTGACGTACACCGAGTCGGGCAGGTAGCACTCGTCGCCGTCGCAGCGCACGACGAGCACGTCATCGACGCGGTGGCGCGCGGCCTGCTCGGTGGACAGCTGGATGGTCCACGCGTCCTCGCGGCGCGCCGGATCGGTGAGCGCAAACTCCTGCGTGTCGGCCGAGAGCCGCCGCACCGGGTAGGCGAGGCGCAGCGTCCGCGGCTCGATGCCTTCGAGATCGCCGCGCAGCTTCGCCATCACGAGCAGCTTGTGGCCGGTGAACGCGGCCAGCGCCAGCGCGGCCAGCGCGCCCACCGCGAACAGCCGGTAGCCGGGCCGCGGCGCAGCGGCGGTTGCGAGCGGCGGGGCGTCCGTCATGCCCGGACGGTACCGCGCGGGAACAGCTCGTGCTGCCGCGACAGCGCGACGCCGCGCCGCGCGAGCGACTCGCGGATGACCGCGGCCACCGTCCCCAGCGCGGTGTCGCCGGCCTCGAGCCGCGCGCCGTCGGAGAGCACGATCCGGACCGCGTGCTCGTCGCCCGAGCGCGGGCCGCCGTAGGTCGCGTACGCGACGTGGCGGACGACGTGGCCGACGGCGACGACGTCGTGGGGCCGGACCCGCAAGACCCGGGCGAACGGGGACTCGGCCGAGCGCGCAGCGAGCCGGCGGCCCAGCCAGCGGAACCCGACGACCGCCGCCGCCAGCGTCGCCGCGGCGACGACGAGTGGTATCGAGGTCAGGAACTCGCGGCGCAACAACGCCGCGGAGCCGAGCAGCGCGCCGGTCGCCGCGCCGCAGGTCGCCACCACGGCGGTGAGCTCGAACAGGAGGCGTAGGTCCTCGCGGTCGCGCGCGTGGCCCTGGTGGAGCGGGAACAAGGGCAGGTCGATCGGTTGCACGGCGCCACCGTGCATCGCCACGCGCAGGGGCACTACTCGCCGCCGGCCTTCCGGAATCAGGCGCGATGTCGAATGGTTGCGTGCTGCAACGAGCGTGGGCTCGCCGACGCTCGCGGCCGCGGCGCGTGCCGGCCGCCGCCTGGTCACGTGCCGAGGATCGTCTTGAACTTGCAGACGGTCTTGCCGAACATCAACAGGTCGTTGTCGACCAGCTCATGGCGCTGCACGCGGCGCTCGTTCGCGAACGTGCCGTTGGTCGAGTTGTTGTCGACCAGCGTGAACCCGCTCGGCGACATCACGATCCGCGCGTGGTCGGTGCTCATGTAGCCGTCGCCGAGCACGATGTGCGCGTCGGAGGTGGTGCCGATGCGCGTCTCGCCGTACTGCAGCTTGAACGTCTGGAACGATCGATCGCCCTGGATCGGGACGATCCAGCCCACCACGGGCAGGCCGTCGCCGCCGGTGACGTTGACCATCATCGTGCGCACCGGGTTGGGCGGCGCCGCGGCGATCGACGCGATCGACCCGATCGACGCGGCGGGCGCGATCGCGGGGCGCGGCGGCGACGTCGGCGCCCGTCGGCGCGCCGCCGCGCCGAGGCCCAGCGCCACCAGCCCCGCCGGGATCGCCAGCCACAGCCACCACCGCCCGCCGGCGGGAGCGCCGCCCCACCGCGGCGCCATCAGCACCACCACCGGGCGCTCGCCGGCGGGCTCGACGTAGTTGACGATCGGTTCGTCGCCCAACAAGAGCTGCAACGGGTGCTCGCGCCCGTCCCACACGAAGCCGGCCTTGGTCCGCGTCCGCGGATCGATCGTCTGCCCGGGGAACTCCAACGTGTAGCGGCTGTTGAGCGCCAGCACCGCCTCGGTGATCGCCGCGCGCAGCTCGTCCTGATCGTCGACCCGGGCGACCTTGCCGTCGGCCAGCTTGTCGAGCGCGGCGCGTGAGGTGCGGATCGTCGCGGGGTCGTCCGGGATGTAGTCGGTGACGTAGGTCGGATAGAAGACGAACACCTCGACGCCGGCGTCGTCGAGCTGGCGCTTGATCCCCGCGACCGCGCTGCCGCCGCTGGCGTCGAACCCGTCGGAGAACACCAGCAGCGCCTTGCGCCGCATGCCCATCCGCGTGAGCGTCTGCTGCGCGAGCCGCAGCCCGGCGACCAGCTCGCGCGAGGTCTTGCCCTCCTGGACCTGCGGGTCGCCCAGCCGATCCGCGGAAAGATCGGTCAGCGGGCCCTCGAAGCGGGTCTCGGCGTCGGTGCTGTAGACGATCAGCGCGCCCTTGGAGCCGGGGGGGCCGGCGCTGGAGACCGTCGTCGGGATGGCGTCGTCGGTGTCGAGGGCGGCCAGCCCTCCGTAGATCGCGCCGTAGACCCCAGGCGTGACCTTGGCGACCTTGCACGGCGGCGCGCCCGCGGGCGGGCTGTCCGTGCAGCTCTGGGCCTGCTTGTAGGAGTCGTTGCCGAAGTAGTACTCGTGGCCCTCGACCAGCACGACCAGCCCGAGCGGCTCGGTCGACAGGTGGTACGGGATCGCGCGCGTCGGCTTGACCCCGCCGAGGCCCTTCACGTCGGACGGATCGTGGCGGAGCACGAACGCGCCCCAGGTCTCCCTGGCCGGCAGCGGCTCGCCGACCACCTTGACCCGGATCGACGGCGGCGGGTGACGCTGCTGCGCCGTCGGCTCGCCCGGCACCACCTCCGCGGTCCACGTCAGATCGGCGAGCGCCGGCGCGGCCCACAGCGCGAGCGCGACGACGGCGAACACGAAACGCGGCTGAGACATGCAGGGCCTCCGGAGCGGTAGTCCCTCCGTGACAGCGGTGGTGACGTGCAAGGTGCGGCAGAGGTCTGCAAGCGACGTTCCGATCGTGCCCGGCCGCCGAGCGCGGGCCGCCGCGGACGTTGTCGACGGCGGTGGACGGCCACGCCGGCTGCGTCCGTCGGAGTGGACGGCGGCGTCGCCCAGCCCCGGAGCGGCGGGTGTTATCGTCGCGGCGCTGGGTAGGGGCAGGGCAACGACCGAGCGCGACGACGTCGCGGGGGACACGAATGCAACGAGGCATGCTGGTTCGAGGGATCGTCGTGGCGGGCGCCGGGGTGCTCGCCGTCGGTGTCGGGTGCGGGCCGCGCGTTACCACCGGCGCTGGCGGTGGGCCATCGATCGGCGGCGGGCCCGCCGACGGCGACGGCGGCGTAGTCGCGGCGCCAGCGCTGCCGGATGGCGACTACGCGTGCGCGCTGACCAGCCACGGCACGACCTTCCCTTCCTACCTGTGCCGGGTCGCGACCGTGGCCGGCGTGACCCGGCTGGTCAAGCTGGAGGGCTCGCACCGAGTGCGCGGCACGATCAGCGTCGACGCCGTCGATCGCGTGGGCTTCCGCGGCGAGTTCTACTGCGCGGGCGGCGGGTGTCAGCGGCCGCTCGACACCACGTTCGCGCGCGCCGGCGACGGCACGTGGACCGGCGACATCGGCGACGGCGACCTGCTGCGCCTGGAGCCGCGCCCGGACGGGATGTACGCGGGCGCGGGCTACGGCGCCGACGCGTGGGCCGACGACGGGTACGGCGGGGCGGGGTACGGCGGGGCGGGGTACGGCGGGGCGCTGACCGCCTGGGTCGCGGCGCCGATCGATCGCGCGGTGCCCGCCGGCGAGACGCCGCCTGATCCCGTGACGGCGCCGCTGCCGGTCGCGCCGCGCGCGGGCGATGTCCACACGGGGCGGGCGCTCGAGGTGATCGTCCGCGACGTCGCGGAGCGCGAGGCGCGGCTGCAGAGCACATTCAGCCGCGCCCCCGATCGACCGGCGCAGATCCTGGGCGTCGCCGCGGCGTACCGCGAGCTGCGGTCGGCCGCCGTCGCCGGTCTCGAGGCCGCCACCGATGCCGGCGAGCGCACCGCGCTCGAGCAGACGGTCGCGGCCGCGGCCAGCGCCGAGGCGCGCCACCTCGCCTCGCGCCTCCAGCTGTACCCCAAGTGGTGCGCCGCGGCCGTCGCGTCCGACCCATCCCGATCGACCGGGTGCGCCGACGAGGCGCTGTGGCTGCTGGGGCGCGCGTACGAGGCCCAGGGCCAGCTGGCCAGCGCGCGCAAGACCTACCTGCAGCTGATCCAGGACTGGCCGCAGTCGGCGTTCGTCCCCGAGGCGTACTTCGCCTTCGGCGAGCTGTTCCTCGCCGAGGGCAGCGCCGATCCGTCCAAGCTCGCGCTCGCGCAGCAGTCGTTCGCGCAGGTGACCGGGAGCGCGGCGCACGCGAGCCCGCTGTGGGGGTACGCGCAGCAGCGCCTGGGCCGGATCGCGTGGCGCGGTGGTGACGACGCGCGCGCGCTGGCCGCGCTGAAGAACGCGATCGAGTACGGCCAGCAGTACGCGTCGACGCCGGGCGCCGCGGCGGTCGCGGCCGCGGCCCGCGTCGAGCTGGTGGCGGTCTACGCGCGCGCGTATCCACCGATGCAGGCGCGCGCGTTCATGACGTCGCTCGCCGGCGACCGCGCGGACGTCGCGCCGATGCTCCTGCGCCTGCGGCGGTACTACCTCGCCGCGCGGGCGTACGCGCAGCTGACCGACCTGGACCACGATCTGATCACGCGCGGCGTGCCGGGCGCGTGCGAGCGCGCCGTCGAGCGCGTCACCCTCGCCGGGTTTGGCGGTGGCATCGCCCGGGCGATCGCCCACGGCGAGGCCACGCGGCTGCTCGACCTGGCGAGCGAGCTGGCGCGACGCGGCGATCCCACCGAACCGAGCTGCCTCGCCGAGGCGGTCTCGGTGGTGGGTGCGCTGGCGATGGCGTGGGACGCTGACGCGGTGGGCGTGGTCGGCGGCCCTGCGGGCGATGGCGATCGCTCGACGCGGGCGCTGGCCGCCGCGCTGTACGCCGCGCTGGGCAGCTTCACCGACGCGCAGATCGCGGCGGCGCCGTTCGCGCGGGTGGGTGGCGCGACGCGGCCGACCCGCGCGCAGCTCGCCGCCCGGGGTGCGCAGCTCGCGGGTGCGGGCGACTGACCTGCGTCGAGCTCAGCGCGTCACGCCGATCATCAGCGTCGAGGTGCGCTTCGTGAACCGCGGGACCCGCGCGCTGGCGAGCGCGCGCTCGACGCAGCGCGCGTCGGCCCGGCTGGCGCCGCCGACGCGGACCCGGCGGACCGCGCCGGCGCTGCTGAACGTGATCGCGGCCGTCACCCGGCCGCCGCCGGTGACGCACGCCTGCGCGGCGGGCAACAGCGGCGCGAGCGCCGCGTGGATGGCCGCGGTGCTCGGCTGGTCGGGCGGCGGCGGCGCGGCGTTCGCGTGCGCGGTGAGCCAGGCGGCCCAGCGGTCGCGGGCGGCCCGTCGCGCGGCGGGCGGCCCGTCCCACGCGTACGGTCCGTTGGCCATCCACGCGGCCTCGAAGCGGCGGGTCGCGCCCGAGCGCGGATCCTCGGTCTGGCCGCGCCGCACGCCGAACCACGCCGCGACCGCGCACTCGAGCGCGCGGCTGGCGTGCATGCGCGTCATCGGGTCGGCCGCGTCGAGCAGCGACAGCACCGCCCGCGCGCCGTCGAGGCCATGGCCGCACAGCGCCCACACCGCCGGCGTGTAGTCGGCGTGGAGCGGATCGGGATCGGCGTCGATCGACGCCACCAGGCTGGCGATCGTCGGGACCGGCGGGATGGCTCGCGGCGTGGGCTGGGCGTGCGCGACGGCGGCGACCGCGGCCAGCAGCGCGGACGAGACGAGCAGGCAGCGCGGGGGCACGGGCGCTTGGACCGCCCGCGGGGCCGAAGCCTTGGGTCTCTGGATGTGCCGTGGCGCACGGGGACGCGCGACGCGCGGCGCACGACCGCGGCCCCGGTGCAGAATCGAGCCATGGGCAGGTTCGTGCTTGCGGTGATGATCGTGGCGGCGTGCGACCACGGCGGCGGCCCCGCCATCGACGCCGCGACCGACGGCACCTTCGACGGGACGGGGGGCGGGCCCGACGCGGGGCTGGGCTCGCTCACGTGCGACGAGCTGGCCGCGCAGCTGCGCGCCCGCGCGGCCGCGACGTCGCGGCAGTGTTCGGCGCCGAGCGATTGCGAGCTCGACGGCTACCCGGTCGACTTCAGCGGCACGCCGACCTGCAACTGCGGGGCGACGTGGTCGTCGAGCTGCGGTGGCGCCGCGGTGAACGCGGCGGCGTGGGCCGCCGACGCGACCGCCGGGGCGCTCAGCGCCGAGTGGATCGCCCGCTGCATCGGCGGCACCAACGGCGTGTGCGATTGCACCCGCGGCACGGTGTCGTGCGTCGACGGGACCTGCCGGGGCACGACCTACGACTGCTTCCACCCGTTCGACGCCGGCGTGCGGTGACGGCGCGCGCGGTCAGTCGTCGGCAGCGGCGGCGTCGGCGTCCGCGACCAGCGCGACGATGATCGCGTCGCCCGAGTCGGGGTACGCGTAGCCGAGGTGCAGCGCCGGCGCGCGGTTGATCCGGGCCAGGCCGTCCTCGGCGACCAGCCGCGTCAGCGCCCGGGCGATCACGAACCGGACGTGGCCCTCGAGCCAGCCGTCCTCGCCGCCGACGTTGAGCGCGGCGTACGCCGGCGAGAGCACGAACGGCGTGACGCTGATCGTGAACTCGTGCAGCTCGCCTTCGCCGAGCGCGTAGTCGCCGTAGCGCGGATCGAACGTGCTGGCCTGGGTGCGCAGCGCGGTCGTCCGCGCGGTCTGCCAGTGGTCGGGGGCCCCGGTCAACCGGGGCAGCAGCGCGCGCAGCTCGGCGTTGCGGGCCCGCGCGCCGGCGGCGTTGCGCGCGGCGGTGTCGGCGACGACCTCGTACCAGCCCTTGTACGGGTCGGCCCACAGCACGATCGCCGCGATCGGCTCGTCGGCGTGATCGTCGGCGAGCCGGGCGATCGCGGTGCGCAGCTCGCCCAGCAGCTGGTCCTCGAGCGCGCGCCAGTCGGGCGGGGCCTGATCGTCGGTGGTCATCACGCCGAGCGTACCCGACCGCCGGCGACCGCCGCGACGCGCTACCGATCCTTGCCGCGCGCCTGCAGTCGTCCGACCAGCTACCCGGTCGCTGCCGGGCGGGGTGATGGACGGCGTGCTACCTATGACGGCTCATGCGCATCGCCGTCGGTGGTCTGGTCGTGTCCCTGCTGGCCGCCTGTGGAGGCGATCCATCCCCGGCGGTCGACGCCGGGCCCGACGCGATGGGCGAGCCCGACGCGCTGGTCGACGCCGGCGGTCCCGACGCGCGGCCGACCACGTTCGGCGGCGCGCGCCCGGCCACGCTGGTGGTCCCGGCCTCGTACGATCCGGCCACCCCGACGCCGCTGGTGCTGGTGCTCCACGGCTACAGCACCAACACCACCTACGCCGCGCCGCTGTTGCAGCTGACCGCCGCCGCGTCGTCGGCCGGGTTCCTGATGATCGCACCGGCCGGGACCGCCGACAGCAGCGGCAGCCACTTCTGGAACGCGACCGACGCGTGCTGCAACTTCGAGAACAGCCAGGTCGATGACGTGGCCTACCTCGACGGGCTGATCACCGAGATCAGCGCCGCGTACAACGTCGACCCCAAGCGGATCTACGTGGTCGGCCACTCCAACGGCGGCTTCATGGCGTACCGGATGGCCTGCGCCAAGGCCGACCGGATCGCGGCGGTCGTGTCGGTGGCCGGCGCCACGTTCGCCACGCCGGCGAGCTGCGCGCCGAGCCAGCCGGTGAGCGTGCTGCAGGTCCACGGCACCTCCGACGCGACGATCCAGTACGCGGGTGGCACGCTCATGGTCGGCACCGCCAACATCGCGTACCCGTCGGCGGCGGGCTCGCGCGATCGCTGGGCGACCTACGACGGCTGCGCCGCGACCACCACGACCGGCGCGGCGATCGACGTCACCGGCGACGCCACCGCCGAGACCACGCCCACCGCGCACGGCGCCTGCCCCGCCGGCATCGGCGTCGAGCTGTGGACGGTCGATCAGGCGCCGCACATCCTGGCGTTCAAGGCCGGCCCGCCGCTGCTGTGGACCTGGTTGGCCGCGCACCCCAAGCCGTGAGCGATCCACGCGGTCAGCCGACGACGAGTGCGTCGGCGGCCGCGCGCAGGTAGCCGCGCAACAGCGCGTCGGGCCCGTGAGGCGTCGGCGCGAGCGCGTCCGCGGTCGCCACGAGCGCGGCGCGGGTCGGCGCGGCCAGGTGCGCGATCGCCGCGCGCGCGAACGCGGCGGTCGCCGCCAGCACCGCGCGTTCGCCAGCGCGGACCACCGAACAGCTCCGACGCCAGCTGTCGCTCGCCGGGGTGTCGTCCGGCGGCGCGATGCGATCGTGAGCGGTCAGCGCCGCGGCGGCCAGCATGGTCATCGCCGCGCGCTCGACCTCGACGCCGCGCCAGGCGTCGTCGTCGTCGTCATCGACCGGCCCGAGCCCCGCCGCGCGTCGGCGGGCGGTCGCCAGCGCGGCGCGCGCGTCGTCGTCGAAGCGCGCGGTCACCGTGATCGCCGGCGCGCCGGGCAGCGCCAGCGCGACGGCGGTCGCCGGGTTGTCCGGCAGGGCGAAGCCGTAGCCGACCAGCAGCGCGGTGTTGCCCTTGGCGCCGTAGTCGAAGTGGACCTCGTCCCCGGCCGCGAACGCGCGGCGCGCCTCGACCGACCAGACCGCGGTGAGCGGGTCGTACTGCCAGCGCGTCTGGCCGGGGTGGTGGTTGAACAGATCAGCGACCGGGATGAACGCGACCCGATCGTCGAGCGTGTCGGGCGCGTTGAAGCCGCGCGACGCGACGATCGCGCGGCCCCAGGCGTAGTCAGCCAGGCTCACCTGCGCCCGCAGCGCCACCGGCAGCCGCGCGTAGGTGTCGACGACGTCGGCGTGGGCGGCCGCCGCGGCCCGTCGCGCCGCGGTGCCGGCCAGCGGCGCCAGTTCGTCGCCGCCGCGGAACATCGGCAGGTCGGCGAAGGCCGCCGGCTGCACGTCGAGGAACGCCCGCCAGCGCGAGTCGGGCCGGCGCGCCTCGAGGGGCAACCACACCGCGAGCGCGTCGCGCGGCCCCGCGACCTCGGGGCCGAGGTCGATCGCGCCGGTCGCGGTGGCGGCCAGCTCATCGTCGCGCACCATCAGCGCGCGTGGGATCGCCAGCAGCCGCTCGCCGACGGCGATCGCGCGCGCCGCGCGCACCGCGCCGTCACCGGCGGCGTCGACGCTGAGCGCCACGCCGTCGAGCCGTGCGCCGCCCTCGAGCGCCCACGCCTGCAGCCGAGCCACCGCCGCGGCGCGCGCGCTGCCGCCGGGAGGCGCGCTGGTCCGCGTCGGGAGCGCGGCCCACGTCGGATCGGGGAGCGGCGGGACGGGCGACATCGGACGAGCATATCGGACCTCGACCGGCGCTATGCTCGTCGCGTGTCGGCCACCGGTGCGCATCCGCTGAACTCGCTGTTCCTGCGCCGACGTCGCAAGCTGGTCGTCGCGGCCGGCGTCGACGCGCTGCCGCTCGGCTACGTCGCGACCGCGCTCAAGAACCTCGAGCGGCTCGGCTACACGACGTCGCCGCGGCTGCTGGCCCGGCTGCGCACGCTGTCCGAGCGCGACCTCGCCGCGGTCTACGGCCAGCTGGTGTCGACGCTGCGCAAGCTCAAGGGCGCCGACGTCGAGTGGCGCCCGATGTACCCCAACTTCCCGCGCCAGGTCATGGAGGCCAGCGACGCCGAGCTGTACGTCAACGCGCTCCTGCATTACCTGGGCGACTGGGTCGGGCTGCGGATCCTGCCGGTCTACCCGGTCGCCGATCGACCGCCGCTGATCGAGGCGGTCGAGCTCGAGGTCATCGATCTCGGCGACGACGGCGAGCTGCGGGCGATGGCGCGCGATCTGATCGGCGCCGCGACCTCGATCTCGGCGACCGACAAGGATGACCTGCGCGCGCTGCTCGCGCACTACGGCGCCGACCTCACCGACGTGCTGCCGCCCGCGATCCCGCACAAAGAGAACCTGGCGTTCACCGCCGCGGTGCTGCTCGAGCACCGGGTCGCCTCCGACGTGCTGCTCACGCGCTACTTCCGCACCGCCACCGACGTGCTGCGGCTGGCGGTGGCGCGGGCCGGCGGTGACGTCAGCCTGGCCACGCCGACCCGGTTCGGCAGCGTCGGGCGGGCCGAGCGCCGGCTGCTGGTCGCGCTCGTCGATCGGCTGGCCGCGCCCGACGAGGACCTGTGGCGCCACCGCGAGGCGTGGCTGCGCCTCGGCGAGCGACTGCACCCCGGCGAGCTGACGACGCGGTTCCCGAAGGCGGCGGCGGCGTTCGCGCGGCTGCGGGCGGGTGAGCGCCCGGCCACCTTCAACCGGCAGGTCGAGCGCGCGCTGCGCACGCCCGACGTCGAGGCGGCGCTGGCCCGGCTGCGCACCCGCCCCGGTGAGCTGGCCCGGCGGCTCGATCACCTGCTGCGGCTGGCGACGCCGGCGCAGCGGCCCGCGGTGCTGGCCGCCTTCGCGACCACCGCGGCCGAGGTCGCGACGCCGGTGCTGCTGCAGGTGCTGACCCACTTCGAGCACCGCGGCGCGGCCGAGGCGGTGCGGCCGATCTTCCCCAAGGGCAACGCGGCCAAGGTCATCGCGGTGCCCAACCGCCTGCCGCCGCTGCCGGCGGCCACGATCGCCGCGGTGGTGGCCGCGTGCGAGGTCGCGCTGCGGGCGCGGTTCGCGCGGCGCCCGTCGCTGGGCAAGGTCTACCTCGACCCGCGCCTCGACAAGCACCTGGTGCCGTTCTCGCAGCGCTCGGCGAGCAAGGCGTTGCGCACGCTGGTGCGCGGCTCGCGGGTGCCGCTGCCGGCCGGCGGCACGCTCCGCTTCTTCTTGTGGTGGAAGGAGGGCCTGGTGCGCGGCAAGCCGACCGGCCGCGTCGACATCGACCTCACCGCGGCGCTGTACGGCGCCGACTTCGGCTACCGCGAGCACATCTCGTGGACCAACCTGCGGTCGGCCAAGTACCGCGGCGCCCACAGCGGCGACATCACCTCGGCGCCCGACGGCGCCTGCGAGTTCATCGACCTCGACGTGAAGTCGGTGCTGGCGTTCGGCGCGCGCTACGTGGTGGCCGCCGCGTACGCGTACACCGCGCAGCCGTTCTGCAACCTGCCCGAGTGCTTCGTCGGCTGGATGACGCGCCTCGATCCGGGCTCGGGGGAGATCTTCGAGCCGGCGACCGTCGTCGATCGGGTCGATCTGGCCGCGGACCGGCGGGTGTGCGTGCCGGCGATCTTCGATCTCGCGACGCGCGAGGTCATCTGGACCGACGTCGCCTACGACGCGCAGCCGCAGACGATGGCGGCGATCGAGAGCAACCGGTCGTCGCTGGGCCAGCTGGTGCAGGCGATGACCGTGCTGCACAAGACCACGCTGCACCGGCTGTGGGGGCTGCACGCCGACGCCCGCGGCACCCGGGTCGCGACCGCGGCCGAGGCCGACACCGTCTTCGCGGTCGACGCCGGCATCACGCCGCGCGATCAGGAAGTGATCATGGCCGAATACCTGGCGTGAGCGGCGCGGGCCGCGCTACGCTCGTCTTCGGCGGCTATGGTCGCGCTTCCTTCTACAATCCGGAACCGGAGGTCGGAGGTTCGAATCCTCCTCTCGAGCTCGCTCGAGGTAGCTCAGTGGTAGAGCGCCGGTCTTCAGCTCGACCGCTCTCCGCCACTATTTCTCGCGCCGGCGATCACACCTCGATCGCGCCCCGGCCCAGCTCGATCGTCGCGCCGGTGACGTGGATCGCGCCGGCGGCGTCGACGTCGAGGCGCAGCCGCGACGGGCGGCCAGCCTGGTCGCCCTGATCGAGCGTCGCGGTCAGCGGCAGGCCGCCGCCGGTGGCGATCCACCAGCCGCCCAGGTTGGCGCACGCCGAGCCGGTGGCCGGGTCTTCGAGGATGGCCCCGGCGCTGGTGAAGAAGAACCGCACCGTCCAGCGCGGCTCGCCGGGCGCCCACAGGTAGGCCATCGCCTCGTCGCGCGCGGCCGAGTAGCCCCAGCGCTCGAGCAGCGCCGGCACCGGCCGCGCGGCCCGCACGTGGGCCGGCGTCGTGATCGGGATGATCAGCTGCTCGACGCCGGTCGACACCCAGCGCGGCTCGCCGGCGATCGCCTCGGCCGGGAGCCCGACCATCGCGGCGAGGTCGGCGCGGCTGGCCTCGACCGCGCGGGTGACCGGCGCCTGCGCCGCGCGTAGCGTCCACGCCCCGTCGGCGCCGCGGCGCACCGGCACCAGGCCGGCCTTCATCTCGAGCACGACCTGGTCGCGGCCGCCGGCGACCACGCTGGCGGTGCCCAGCGTCGGGTGGCCGGCGAACGGCATCTCGAAGCCCGGCGTGAAGATGCGCACCCGCGCGTCGGCGCGCTCGCTGGGCAGGACGAACGTCGTCTCCGACAGGTTGAGCTGGCGGGCCAGCGCCTGCATGGTGCGCTCGTCGAGCCCGCGGGCGTCCTCGAACACCGCCAGCGGGTTGCCCGAGAAGCGATCGCCGGCGATCGTGAACACGTTGACGATCCGGAACGCGTAGGCCATGCGCCGACTGTACGGCGGCGGCGGCCCCGCGGTCGGTACAGCTGGCGCGACCGCGGGCGGTACAGCCGATGACCGCCGTCGTCGCCGCACTTGATGGCGGTCAGGTCGCGGCGACGGGGAGCGCGCTCGTCGAGAAGCGTGGTCGCGCCGTGCCCGAGTCGTGACGGCGCGCTGACCGGCGCGGGCGCACGGTGACCGGCATGCGCGTCCTGCTCGTCCACCCGGCGTTCCCGATCACCTACTGGGGCTTCCAGCACGCGCTGCCGATCATCGACAAGCGCGCGACCCTGCCACCGCTCGGCCTGATCACCGTCGCCGCGCACCTGCCGCCAGCGGCCGAGGTCCGGCTGGTCGACCTGGCGGTGGCGCCGCTCGACGACGCCACCCTGGCCTGGGCCGAGGTGGTGCTCATCGGCGGCATGCGCATCCAGGCGCCGTCGATGCACGCGATCATCGCGCGCGCCCGGGCGCTCGGGCGGCGCACCGTCGTCGGCGGGCCGGCCGCGACCACCGCGCCCGACGAGTTCGCCGACGCCGACGTGGTGTTCGTCGGCGAGGTCGAGGGTCGCGAGCGCGAGCTCTGGGTGGCGATCACCGGCACCGATCCCCTGCGGGTGCCGGCGCCGACCGACCGCCCGGCGCTTGCGACCGCGCGCCGCCCGCGCTTCGAGCTGCTCGACCTCGCCGCCTACGCGTCGATGAGCGTGCAGTACTCGCGCGGCTGCCCGTTCCGCTGCGAGTTCTGCGACGTGATCGAGATCTTCGGCCGGGTGCCGCGGGTGAAGTCCCCGGACCAGGTGATCGACGAGCTGGAGGCGCTGCACCGGCTGGGCTGGCGCGGCACGGTGTTCCTGGTCGACGACAACTTCATCGGCAACCGCCGCGAGGTGGCGATGCTGCTGCCGGTGCTGGCGGCGTGGCAGGCGGCGCACGATCGGCCGATGGCGCTGTACACCGAGGCGTCGGTCGATCTCGCCGGCGAGCCGGCGCTGCTCGCCGGGATGGCCGAGGCCGGCTTCGGCGCGGTGTTCCTCGGCATCGAGACGCCGTCGGAGACCGCGCTGCGCGGCATCGGCAAGACCCAGAACCTGCGCCGCAGCCCGGCCGAGGCGGTGGCGATCCTGGCCCGCGCCGGGCTCGAGGTGATGTCGGGGTTCATCGTCGGCTTCGACTCCGACGACGCCAGCGCGCTGGAGGCGCAGCGCCGGTTCCTGGCCACCGCGCCGATCCCGCTGGCGATGGTGGGCCTCCTGACCGCGCTGCCCGGCACCGCCCTGTGGAAGCGGCTGGCCAGCGAGGGGCGGCTGCGCGCCGCCAGCGGCGGCGATCAATACGTGCGCCCGAACTTCGCGCCGGTGATGGACGAGCGCGCGCTGCTCGAGGGCTACGCCGATCTGCTGGCGGAGATCTACGCGCCCGAGGCGTACCTGGCGCGGTGCCTGGCCCACCTCGCGCTGGCGCCGATCCCCGACACCCGCGTCCGCGCCGGCGGCCCGCGCATCGCCGCCCGCGCGCTGTGGCAGCTCGGCGTCGCCGGGCCACGGCGCGCGCTGTTCTGGCGGTTGCTGGTGGCCGCGGTGCGCCGGTCGCCGGCGTTCACGTCGTGGGCGATCGAGAAGGCGATCCAGGGCGAGCACCTGATCCGCTACACCGAGGAGCAGGTCGTGCCGCGGATCCGCGCCGCCGCCGCCGCGCTCGCGATCGAACCTGCGCCGCCCGTCGCACCGGCGCCCGCGCCGCGGGTCGCGCGTCACGCGCCGCGACCCGTCGCGTCGCACTGACTGTCCCTATTTTGCACAGCGGCGAGTCGACGGATCGGGTGGTGTCGACGCGCGCGGCGCGTGATGATCGAGCCAGACTTCCTGAGGAGCTTGCTCATGCGCATCCGCACGTCGACGCTGACCGTCGTGTTCTTGCTGGGGGCCGCCGCCACGGCCCACGCCCAGGCGGCCCCGGCCAAGGGCTTCGTCGAGCTGGGCCTCGGCTACGGCTACGGGCTGTCCACCAGCGACTTCCTCGAGGTCGATCAGGGGACCAAGCTCGACAGCCCGCACTCGAGCGGGCCCGCGCTCGATCTCGCCGGCGGCTACGCGTTCGCGCCCAACCTCGCGGTCTTCGGCGATCTGCAGTGGGCCTACGCCTCGACGATCACCGGGCAGAACGACAACGGCGAGACCCAGCAATACACGGTCGACTACACCAGCCTCGGGGTCGGGCTGCGCACCAGCGCGCCGATCGGCCCGGGCGAGGTCTACGCCCAGCTCGCGCTCGGCGCGGTGTTCCCGTTCGAGACCGAGCGTGTCCAGCACATGACCAACAACGAGTCGCGCACGACGACCATCGGCTACAACAGCGGCCTCGGCGCCCGCGGCGAGCTCGGCTACCACTACCAGCTCAACCACCGCGTCTACCTGCTCGGCGGGGTGCGGGTGCAGGCGTTCGCCACCGACAACGTCGGCCGCGAGCGGGTGCGGGTCGATCAGCCCAGCGGCAACGTCGACCGCGAGACCTACAGCACCGATCCCAACGCGCCGAACACGTCGCGCGCGGAGGCGCTGTCGGTCCAGGACCTGCGGTTGCGCATCGGCGTCGGCGTCCGGTTCTGAGTGCCAGGGCGCCGCGCGACGGCGGCGCTCACGGCGCGGTGGCGCGGACGCAGCGCGCCCGGGCGGCGAGGGTGAAGCCGCCGCGCGGCGCGCCCAGCCGGCGCGCGAGGTCGTCGCGGAGGCGATCGCGCTGGGCGGCGGGGAGCGCCACGCAGTACGCGCCCGCCGGGCCGACGCCGGCCAGGAAGCCGGCCCACAGCGCGTCGAAGTCGTCGTAGGCGGCCTCGACGTCGAGCAGCGTCTCGTCGATCGTCTGCATCCCCGCGTCGGCGAACAGCGCCGCGATCTCGCCGGCGCGGCCAAAGCGCAGCACGCGGGCCTCGTCGGGCGCGCCCGGATCGACCGCCATCGCCGCGTCCCAGAACAGCCGCAGCATCTGCATCCCCTCGGCGAAGTCCCAGACGCACGCCGCGATCGTGCCGCCGGGGCGCACCACGCGGCGCAGCTCACGCGCGGCCGCCGCGGGGTCGCCGACGAAGTGCAAGACCAGCTGGGCCAGCGCGACGTCGAAGGCGTGGTCGCGATGCGGGATCGCCTCGGCGCGCCCAGCCTGGACGTCGACCCCGGGGTGGCGCGCAGCGCACGCGGCCACGAACGGCGGCGACGGATCGATCGCCGCGACCGCGCCGGCGCCGAGCCGCGTCACCAGCTCGGTCGTCAGCGCCCCCGGGCCGCAGCCGACGTCGAGCGCGCGCTGGCCGGCGGCCACGCCGGCGACGTCGGCGAACCGCGGGGCGAGCGGCCGGGCGTAGCGCCCCATGAACCCGTCGTACGCGGCCCCGCCGGCCTGGAACATCGCCGACGCGTCGGAGGCAGCCATGGGCGGATGCTACCCCCGGGCGGCCACCGCCGCGCGTAGTAAGGTGTGGCGTGATGCGCAAGACCTCGATCGCCTGGCTCGCGGTGGTGTGCGCGTGCGGCGGCGACGCGGCGACGCCCGACGCGGGCCCCGACGCCGCCGGCGGCCCCGACGCCGCGCTGCCGACCGCCTGCGACGGCGCGTGCCGCACGACGGCGCTCACCGCGCGGTTCGGCGCGACGACCCGGACCTTCGACCGCGCCGTCTACGGCGTGACCGCGACCGCCGGCCAGCCGCCGACGCTGCACGTCGAGGCGTACCGGGGCGGCCCCGCGGGCTGCCCGACCGCGTCGTCGCCGACGCCGGACTACACGCTGGTGCTCGGCGAGCTGGCGGTGCCGACGACGACCGCGGCGGCCGCGACCACGGCCAACGTCCTCGACTTCGTCGGCGATCTGCTGGGCGGTCCGCTCGGCGCCGCCGCCACCGCGGCCACCGCGACGCCGGTCGCGCTCGACGTATGCCCGGCGTGCGTCGGCCAGCCGGCCCCGGCCGATCCCGACGGGCTGGTCGCGCTCGACCTCACGGCGACGTTCGCCGCCGGCACCGTCACCGGCCACCTGTTCGCGACGCACTGCGACTCGCTCGACACGATGTAGCGATGTCGGACGATCGATCCTACTGGGAGCGCCACGCGCGCCGCTACGATCGCTCGACGCGGTTCCTCGGGCGGCCGCTGCCGCGCGCGCTGGCGCTGGCGGCCGCCGCGGTGCGCGGCCGCGCCGACGTGCTCGAGCTGGCGGCCGGCACCGGCGCGTTCACCGCGGCGATCGCGCCCGAGGTCGGCGCGCTGATCGCCACCGACTACGCGCAGGCCATGGTCGACGCGCTGGCGGCCCGGGTCCGCGCCGCCGGCTTGACCAACGTCACCTGCGCCCGGGCCGACCTGTACGAGCTGCCGTACCCGGCGGCCCGCTTCGACGCGGTGGTCGCGGCCAACGTGCTGCACCTGGTGCCGGACCTGCCGGCGGCGCTGGCCAGCGTGCGTCGGGTGCTGCGGCCCGACGGCGTGCTGGTGGCGCCGACGTACCTGCACCGCGGCACGTTCACCGCGGCGGCGCTGTCTCGCGTCATGGCCGTCACGGGCTTCCCCGGCCACCGGCGGTTCGACGCGGTGGGGCTCGCCGCGGCGCTGGCCGCCGCAGGCTTCGCCGTCGTCGCGGCCGAGACGATCCCCGGTCCGTTGCCGATCGGCCACGTCGTCGCCGCGATCCGGTGAGCCGCATCGCGCCGATCAGAAGGTCGCGAAGTCGAAGCCGGCCGAGGCCCCGAGCGCGGCGGTGTCGCCGAGGTCGGGCGCCAGCAGCCCGCCGACGACCGTGAGCCCGCCGCGGCGCAGGCCGACGCCGAGCGACGCGCCCAGCTCGGTCTGGGTGTCGGCGCCATCGCCGACCCCGGTGTCGACCGCGGCGTGGGCGATCGTCACGCCGAGCTCGGCGGCGACGAACAGGCCGCTCGCGCCGAGCGGCATCCGCACGCCGGCCCAGATCGGGACGTAGATCAGGCTGGCGCCGTCGACCTTCATCGCGTGCAGCAGCGCGCCGGCGCGGACCGTCGCGACCGCGGGTCCGGCGGGGAACGCGGCCCGGCCCATCGCGCCGGCCGCGACGCTGGCGACGTCGGCGTAGTCGCCGATCGGCAGGGCGACCACGGCGTCGACGCCGAGCGCGCGCGCGGGTGGTGGCGCGTCGGCGCGGGCGTCGCTGGCGCTGACAGCGGCGAGGGCGAAGGTGAGGGCGATCATGGTGAGGGTGGGCGTGGCGTTCATGGGGTCCTCTCGAAGACGGCCGGCGAGGTCATCGTCGTGGCCTTCTACGGCCGCCCCCCGCCGCGCTGCGACATCACCCCGACATCACCGCGATCGCGGCAACGCGCCACGGGACATGGCCCACCGCGAGGCTCACACTGATGGCGAGGCCGCTGCCATGTGGTTCGCGCACGTGCTCACGCTGTCGCGGATCCCGATCGCCCTCGGGTTCTGGTGGACCTATGGCGATCGGCGGTGGTCGATCGCGCTGCTGGTGCTGGCGGCGCTGACCGACGCGGTCGACGGGGCGGTCGCGCGCTGGTCGCGCCGGCGCACCGGGATCACCGCGCCGTCGGCCGGCGAGTGGCTCGATCCGCTGGCCGACAAGGTGTTCGTGCTGGTCGCGATCGCGGCGGTGCAGCACCACGACCCCGCGCCCTGGCCGCTGGTCGCGCTGATCGTCGCGCGCGAGCTGGTGCTGATCCCGCTGGCCACGGTGTACCGCCTCGCGGTCCACGGTCGCGGCGCCCACGCGTTCCAGGCCGCCGCCATCGGCAAGGCCGCGACCGTGGCCGAGGTGGCCGCGCTCGGCGCGCTGGTGATCTACCGTCCGGCGCTGCCGCCGCTGGCGATCGTCGCCGGCGTCCTCGGCGTGGCCGCCGCGGCGCGCTACGTGTTGCGGGCGCGCCACGTGCGCCGCGACGCCGCGGTCACGACGGCGCCGCCCATCTGACGCCGGCGGCCGAGATCTCCTGGTACCACGGCAGCCCCCAGCGACCGGGCTTGATCACCAGCTCGACCTCGCGGCGCGCCTCGGCGGCGTTGCACAGCTCGTGCACCACCTGGATCTGCGACGGCAGGTCGAAGCGATCGGGCGTCGGGCGGCCGCCCAACCACAGGTGGTACGAGTAGCTCTTGCTGCCGCGCTTGCCGCGGTGCTCGCGCACCTCGCAGCGGTCGATCGGCGCGGTCAGCCGCACCGCCGGGGCGTCGTCGAGCGCGCGGTTGGTGTCACCGAGCACCTGGATGCTGGCCACCGGCAGGCCCAGGGTCAGCACCACGGCGCTCTCGATCAGCACCCGGTGGCCGCGCGACGAGCCGCGCAGCACCAGCCAGGTGACGCCGACCAGGGCCAGCAGCGCCACCGCCGCGACCCCGAGGCCGGTCGCGATCACCTGGCCGGGGTACACGTGGACGTCCTCGCGGTGGATCACGACCTCGGCGAACGCGCCGACCGCGTAGCCGAACATCGCCCACACGACGCCCTCGATCAGCAGCGCCTTCCACAGGAACGGATCGGCGAACCAGCGGCGCGGCGTGTGCTCGATCGGCGCGCTGGCGCGCTGCAGCCGCAGCAGCGCGTCGAGCTGCTCGTCGGTGGGCTCGGAGCCGCTGAGTTGATCGATCCACACGGTCGCGCCGTCGTAGCGGACCGACGACGCCCCCAGGTCCAGCGCCGCGACCACGGCCGCGCGCAGGTCGGGCGACGCCGCCACCAGCTCGGTCACCGCCGGGTGATCGCACGTCAGGTAGACGCGGTCGTCGAACCGCGCGTCGCCGGTCTGCAGCTCGTTGGCCACGCCGACCCGCTTGAAGAAGCGATCGAGCTTGCTCTCGGCGTGCATGCGCACCCAGGTCGGCGACGGCGCGGCCATGCCGATCGTCACCGCGGTGACCCGCTTCTTGTCGCGGTGCTCCTGCAGGTAGTACCCCTCGCCGAGGTGGTGGCCGTGGACCGCCGGCGGCGATCGCCGCCGCCACTGCCGGACCGCGAACCCGATCACCGCCAGCACGAGCCGGATCAGCAGCCACATCGTCGAAGCAGTCTAGTCGACTTTGGCCTGCATCCGCGGGGCGCTACGCTGCGCCCATGATCAAGATCGCCATCATCGTCGGCAGCACCCGCCCCGGTCGCAAGGCGCCCGCCGTCGCGCAGTGGGTGTACGACGCCGCCAGCCAGCGCACCGACGCCAGCTTCGAGATCGTCGACCTGCTGGCCTACGACCTGCCGCTGCTCGACGAGCCGATGCCGCCCGCCATGGGCAAGTACACCAAGCCGCACACGATGGCGTGGTCGGCCAAGATCGCCGCGTTCGACGGCTACGTGTTCGTCACCCCCGAGTACAACCACGGCCCGTCGGGCGCGCTCAAGAACGCCATCGACTTCCTGTACCGCGAGTGGAACAACAAGGCGGCCGGCTTCGTCGCCTACGGCAGCGCCGGCGGCACCCGCGCGGTCGAGCAGTTGCGGCTGATCATGGCCGAGTTGCAGATCGCCGACGTCCGCGGCCAGGTCGCGCTGTCGCTGTACACCGACTTCGAGAACTTCGCGACGTTCAAGCCGGCCCCGGTCCACACCAAGCCGCTGGCCGCGATGCTCGATCAGGTCGTGGCCTGGGCCACCGCGCTGAAGCCGCTGCGCGGCTGATCGCCGGCGCGCGCCGCGCGCGCTCAGTAGTACCAGGGGAACGGCGAGTAGTCCTGCTTGCGCTTCTCGAGGAACGCGTCGCGGCCCTCCTGCGCCTCGTCGGTCCCGTAGGCCAGGCGCGTCGCCTCGCCGGCGAACAGCTGCTGGCCGACCAGGCCGTCGTCGCACAGGTTGAACGCGTACTTCAGCATGCGCTGGGCGGTCGGGCTCTTGGCGTTGATCTCGGCGGCCCACTCGAGCGCGACCCGCTCGAGGTCGGCGTGCGGCACCACCGCGTTGGCCATGCCCATGTCCGCGGCCTCTTGCCCCGAGTAGGTGCGGCCGAGGAAGAAGATCTCGCGCGCCTTCTTCTGCCCGACCATCCGCGCCAGGTACGCCGAGCCGTAGCCGCCGTCGAAGCTGGCGACGTCGGCGTCGGTCTGCTTGAACTTCGCGTGCTCGGCGCTGGCCAGGGTCAGGTCGCACACGACGTGCAAGCTGTGGCCGCCGCCGACCGCCCAGCCGTTGACCACCGCGATCACCACCTTGGGCATGAACCGGATCAGCCGCTGCACCTCGAGGATGTGCAGCCGGCCCAGGCGCGCGGCGTCGACGACGCCCTCGCCCTCCTGGTACTGGTAGCCGGCCTTGCCGCGGATGCGCTGGTCGCCGCCCGAGCAGAACGCCCAGCCGCCGTCCTTGGCCGACGGGCCGTTGCCGGTGAGCAGCACCGTGCCGACGTCGCTGGTCTGGCGCGCGTGATCGAGCGCGGCGTACAGCTCGTCGACGGTCTTGGGCCGGAACGCGTTGCGCACCTCGGGGCGGTTGAACGCGATGCGCACCGTGCCCTGGCCGACGGCCCGGTGGTAGGTGAGGTCGGTGAACGCGAAGCCGGGGACGGCGGTCCAGCGAGTCGGATCGAAGATGGCGCTCGGCATGCCGTTCCTTACCACGGGCGCATCGGGCGCCCGCGCCGGTGGCCGCGTGCGACAGTCCGGGTGATGCCGACCCTGATCCCGGTCGCCCACGACGACCCGCGGCTCGATCGCCTGCTGCAGCTGTACATGCACGAGTGGAGCGCGCTGGTCGCGACGCCGATCGACGCCGACGCGCGCTACCGCTACCCCGACCTGCCGGACTGGGAGGATCGCGTCGACCACGCGGCGTACCTGGTCGTCGCCGACGCCGCGCCGCAGGGCTTCGCGCTGATCGCGCGCGACCCGGCCGGCACCTGGCACGTCGAGGAGTTCTTCGTGATCGCCGGCGCGCGGCGGCGCGGGCTGGGCGATCGCGCGGCGCGCGCGCTGTTCGCGGCGCACCCCGGCGCGTGGACCTGGACGGTGCGGCCCGAGAACCCGGCGGCGCTGGCGTTCTGGCGGCGGGTGGCGCCGACCGCGACGGTGACACCCGAGCCCGGCGACGACGGCATCGTCCGCACCCGCATGAGGCTGGGGTGAGCGACGCGCCCGCCTGCGGCCACCCGCTGTGCGCGCTGATCGGCGGCGGCTGCAGCCTGGCCGCGGGCGTGTCGCGCGGCTGCCGCGCCGGGCCGCCTCCGGACCGCGCGATCGCGGCGGCGGTGATCGACGAGGTGCGCGGGCTGCTGGGCGCGCTCGATCCGGAGCTCCCCGACGCCGCGCGGCGCGCCGCGGCCGCGCAGCTGGCCCGGATCATCCGCCGCGAGGCGCGCGAGGATCGCAGCCTGCTGGTGCTGGCCGCCGACGGCGACCTCGAGCCGGCGCTGGCCGAGCGCCTCACCGCGCTGTGCCGCCGCGCCCGTTGAGGATCACGCCACCGCGCCGACCGCGCGCAACGCCGACAGCAGCGCGACCCAGCGATCCTCGAGGTCGCCGGTGATGCCGATCGACATGCGCACCAGCCCGGGCCCGATGCCGGCGGCAGCCAGCGCCTCGTCGGTGAGCTCGCTCGAGGTCGAGCTGGCCGACGCCGACATCAGCGTCTCGGCGTAGCCCAGGCTGACCGCCATGAAGCCGAAGCGGTGCTGGTTCTGCAGGAGGTCCATGAAGCGGTTGGCGCGCTCGCGGCTGCCGAGATCGATCGTGCACAGCCCGCCGAAGCCCTGGCCCGGGTTGAGCTGCCGCTTCATCAGCGCGTGCTGCGGGTGCGCCGGCAGGCCGGGGTAGGTGACCGCGGCGCCGAGCTCGGCCATCCGCGCGCACAGGATCATCGCGCGGCGCGAGTGCTCGGCGATGCGCAGCGGCAGGTGCGGCAGGCGCATCGACACCTCGAACGCCGAGCGGGCGTCCATCGTCGGCCCCAGCAGCATCAGCGTGCCGGTGTGCAGATCCATGAGCTGCCCGACGAACGCGGCCGAGCCCAGCACCGCGCCGGCGATCAGATCGGACGCGCCGTTGACGAACTTGGTCAGGCTGTGGACCACCACGTCGGCGCCGTGCAAGGCCGGCGTGATCATCACCGGGCAGAAGGTGTTGTCGACGACCAGCGCCGCGCCGTGGCGGTGGGCGATCGCCGCCAGCGCCGCCAGGTCGGCGACCTCGAGCGTCGGGTTCGACAGCGTCTCGGTGAACAGCACCTTGGTGCGCGGGGTGAACGCGGCCTCGACGGCGGCCAGGTCGGTGATCGGCACGAACGTCGTGCGGATCGCGGTCTTGGCCGGGAACAGCTCGGCGAACAGCGCGTGGCTGCCGCCGTAGATCGCCCGCGACGCGACGATGTGATCGCCGGTGTCGCACAGCTGCAGCACCGCGGCGGCGACCGCGGCGATGCCCGACGCGCAGCAGTAGCCGCTCTCGGTGGCCTCGAGCGCGGCCAGCTCGCGGCCCAGCGTGTAGACGGTGGGGTTGAAGTGCCGGCCGTAGAGGAAGCAGCCGTCGCGGTCGGCGGTGCGCCGGCCGGCGAAGATCTCCGGCATCGTGCCGGGATCGAGCACGGTGAACGTGGTCGAGGCCTCGATGCTCATGTTGACCCCGCCGTGCTCGCCGAACTCGTGCTTGGCGGCGGCCAGGGCGCGGACCGGATCAAAGGTGGTAGCGCTCATGGCTATCCGTATACGATGCGGCTCATGGCGAAGGCAGCGAACAGAATGCGGAAGGAGCCGGTCCGGAGCCCGCTGGACCGCATCGATCGCGCCCTGGTGGCCGCGGTGCAGCAGGATGTTCGGCGATCCAACAAGGAGCTGGCCGCGCGGGTCGGGTTGTCGCCGTCGGCGTGCCTGGAGCGGATGCGGCGGCTGCGCGCCCGCGGCGTGATCCGCGGCGCCTGGGCCGAGGTCGACCCGCGGGCGCTGGGCATCGACCTCGAGGCGATGATCGCGGTGACGCTGCGCCAGCACGTCCGCGACGACGTCGAGTCGTTCCGCGCCCACGCGCTGGCCTTGCCCGAGGTGGTCGCGGTGCACCACGTCGCCGGCCAGGTCGACTTCCTGGTCCAGGTCGCGGTCCGCGACAGCCGCCACCTGCGCGACCTGGCGCTCGACGAGTTCAGCGCCCGCGCCGAGGTCGCCCGCATCGAGACCTCGATCATCTTCGCGACCACCTGGTCGCCGCGGCTGCCCGACTACCTCGACCCCGAGCCCGCCGCCGCGCCGCCGCCGCGCCGCCGTCGCCGCACTCTGCCGGCCTGAGCGCGTGCGCGGCCCGCGGGGGTGACGCCGCTGGCGAAGACCGGACGCCGCGCTGCTGCTGCGTCGGCGGCGTCGCGTCGCGGTGCCGCAGCGCGGTCGCTAGGCGGCCGCGGGGGCGGGTGCTAGCGTGCCCGCGCCATGGCCGCCCGTCTCTCTGGTCGTCTCGTCGTCGCCGTCGTCCTCACGATCGGCGTCGGCGTCGGTGCGCTCGGGTCGTGGTGGCTGGTCCGCTCGCGGCCGGTGCCCGGCGACTTCATCGACGCGGTCGCCACTCCCGATGGCGGCGCGGTGGTGATCCGCCACGAGCGCGGCAGCAAGAACGACTTCGTCGACGTCTACGGGCGCGATCGGCTGCGCTGGCGCGCGCTGATCCCGCGCTACGCCGGCGCGGTGGGGACGCCGGCGATCGCCGCCACCAGCAAGGTGGTGACGGTGCGGGTCGTGCGCGACGGCCACCCCAACGTGTTCGCGTTCGATATCGAGCACGGGCGCAAGCTGGCGTCGTTCGATCTGGCCGAGGGCGAGCCCGCCGATCCCGCCGTCTACACCAAGCCCGGGCTGGCCACGGTGATGGCCGGCGCGTGGTCGGTCGAGGTGCTGGCCCGCCCCGACGGCAGCGCCCGCCTGTACACGATGGCGCTCGACGAGCACCGCGTGGCGTGGAAGGCCGATCTGGCCAAGGCGCCGTCGGCGGTGTGGCTCGGTCAGGGCGGCCAGGTCCGCGCGCAGGTCGACCAGGTGGTCTACGCGTGGAACCTGCTGACCGGCGAAGGCGAGCAGCCCAAGCTGCTCGACGGGCCTCGCCAGACCATGGGCGACCCGGCGCGGGTGATCGCCGAGGGCTTCGAGTTCAACGGTGGCACCCGCGTCGTCGTGCCGGTGCCGCGCACCGCGGTCGCCCCGCAGCCGTACCACCTGGCCGGCGGCCGCGGCTGGATCATCGAGCCCGACAAGCTGTCGATCGTCGACGGCCCGCTGGGCGTGACCCGCACGATCCCGCGCTGAGCCCGGGGGCCCCGCTCAGCCCGTGCGGACCGAGAAGTCGCGCGAGGTGACGACCAGGTTGTCGACCAGGTCGATCAGGAACGAGCGGCCGGTGCCGACCCGGCCGTCGAACGCCAGCAGGTACCAGACGTCGAGGGTCCAGCGGCCGTGCTGGGTCTCGCACGGCGGGGTCCACGACACCGCCTCCAGCTCGCCCAGGTACGACGGCCGGTTGATCGTCGACGCCACCAGCTTCTCGTAGTCGGCGCTCTTGGCCGCCAGCGCCACCGCCGCCGCCGCGTCGGAGGCGGCGATGGTCCGGCGCCAGGCCGAGGTCAGCCGGCAGCGGCCGATCGTGCCCGACGGCGACAGCTCGATCTCGTAGGCCTCGTCGGCCGCGAGCTGATCGAAGTCGGGGACGTCGAACTCTGGGTAGCGATCGCGCTCGGCGATCACCTCGAGGCGATCGTCGTAGGCCTCGAGCCCGGCCTCGAGCGTGTCGTCGGAGTAGTAGCCGAACACCCGCAGCGCCAGCGTCTGCGACGGCAGCTTGTGGTCCCAGTCGACGATCGTGATCGCCCCGGCGTACTCCTTGCGGAAGCAGGGCAGGGGCGGCAGCGCCACCGCCAGCTTGGCGGCCGCCGACTCGCCGCTGAATAGACCCTGGTACGCCACCCGCGGGTGGACGCGGATCTCTTCCGCGACGAGGGCCCGAAGATCAGATGACACGGCGGCTTACACATACTACACGGGCGGGCGCCGCGCCGCGACCGGCGCCGCCTGAACCCGCCCCAGCTACCCCCGACCTCACGCAAGCGGGGCCGGTCCCGGCGACGTGGCGCCGCGTGGGCCTCATAACTAGCCATAAGTCGCCCTGATGGTGGCGGGATGGCGAGCCATGGCAGGTCGGCCCTGTCGGCCCCCGCCGTTCAGGCCGGCGCGACCGCGGCGCCCAGGCGCGCGATCAGCTCGGCCACCTGGGCGCCGGCCAGCTTCATCGCCGCCGGGTTGACCACCAGCCGGCTCGACACCTCGCACACCGTGTCGATGATCGTCAGCCCGTTCTGGCGCAGCGTCTCGCCGGTCTGGGTGATGTCGACGATGCGGTCGCACAGGCCGGTCAGCGGCCCCAGCTCGATCGCGCCCGACAGCTTGATCACCTCGGCGGTCAGGCCCTTCCGCTGCAGGTAGTCCTTGGTGATCCGCGGGTACTTCGTCGCGTAGCGGATGTGCATCGCGCCGCGCTCGCGCCGCGCCGCCTCGGGCTCGGCGACGATCATCGTGCAGCGGCCGACCCGCAGGTCGAGCGGCTCGTACAGGTCGCGGCCCTCCTCGTCGATCACGTCGGAGCCGGCCACGCCCAGGTCGGCGGCGCCGTGGGCGACGTAGGTCGGCACGTCGGAGTTGCGCACCACCAGCACCCGCACCGGGCCGCAGTCGTGCATCAGCCGGCGGCTGTCGCCCAGGGCCGGGCTGAGGTCGTAGCCGGCGCGCGCGAAGATCGCGGCGACGTCCTCGAGGATGCGGCCCTTGGGCAGGGCCAGCCGCAGCGGCGCGCTCACGCCTTCACTCGCTTGACCTTGGCGCCGACGCCGCGCAGCTTCTTCTCGATCGTCTCGTAGCCGCGGTCGAGGTGGTAGACCCGCAGCACCTCGGTCTTGCCGCTGGCGACCAGCCCGGCCAGCACCAGCGACGCCGACGCGCGCAGGTCGGTGGCCATCACCGCCGCGCCCGACAGCTTGGTGCCGCCGCGGATGATCGCGGTGCGGCCGTCGACGTGGATGTCGGCGCCCATGCGGCTGAGCTCCGGCACGTGCATGTAGCGGTTCTCGAAGATCATCTCCCGGATCATGCTCTGGCCCTTGGCCTGGGTGGCCAGCACCATGAACTGCGCCTGCATGTCGGTGGGGAAGCCGGGGTGGGGCTGGGTGGTGATGTCGATCGGCAGGATGTCGCCGCCGCCGCGCACCCGCACCCCGCCGGCCTCGACGGTGACGGTCGAGCCGGCCGCGCGCAGCTTGGCGATGATCGCGTCCATGTGCTCGGCCCGCGCGCCCTGCAGGAGCACGTCGCCGCGGGTCAGCGCCGCGGCGATCGCGAAGGTGCCGGCCTCGATGCGGTCGGGGATGATCGTGTGCTCGATCGGCTGCAGCTCGTCGACGCCCTCGATCGTGATGATCGCGGTGCCGGCGCCGGTGACCTTGGCGCCCATCTTGTTGAGCACCAGGCCCAGGTCCTCGACCTCGGGCTCGCGCGCGGCGTTCTCGATGACGGTGCGGCCCTTGGCCAGCGCCGCCGCCATCATCAGGTTCTCGCAGCCGGTGACCGTCGGCATGTCGAGCACGATCGTCGCGCCCTTGAGCCGCTTGCACTCGACGTCGACGTAGCCGTGGTCGAGGTGGATCTTGGCGCCCATCGCCGCCAGGCCCTTGAGGTGCTGATCGATCGGGCGGGTGCCGATCGCGCAGCCGCCGGGCTGCGACACCCGGGCCCGGCCGTAGCGCGCGACCAGCGGGCCGAGCACGACGATCGACGCGCGCATCGTCTTGACCAGCTCGTAGGGCGCCTCGAGCTTGGCCTTCTTCGCCGTCGGCGGGTGGATGACCATCGTGTGCTTGCCGTCCACCTCGCAGCCGAGCTGGCGCAAGAGCTTGCCCATCGTGGCCACGTCCTGGAGCAGCGGGACGTTCTTGAACGTGCTGGGCCCGTTGGGCAACAGCGCCGAGGCCAAGAGCGGCAGCGCGGCGTTCTTGGCGCCGCCGATGGGGATGTCTCCAACCAGGCGGCTGCCGCCTTCGACGACGATCTTGTCCATGGGTCACGACCTGGGTAGCACGATTTCCCCCGGCAGAACGCGCCGGGCGGCGCGGGCATTCGCCGGCCGCGTCAGCCGCCGCGAGCGAGGTAGGCGACCAGCGAATCGGCCTCGCCGCGGTGGTTGAGCCGGCCCGCCGCGTCGCGCATCAGCGCCGCGCCGTCGGGCGAGTCGGCGATGGTCACGAACCGCGCGCAGGTCTCGCCGTCGAACAGGCCGTGGGTGTCGGCGTCCTCGAGCGCGGTCATCAGCGCCTCGTGCAGCATGTCGGCGAAGTCGCCGGCGCGGTCGCGGTGGGCCCGGGCCTGGCTGGCGGCCAGCGCCGCCACCCCCTCGAACTCTTCGAGCGCGACGTCGCGGCTCCAGCCGTCGACGGCCCAGCGCGCGCGGTCGACGGCGCGGCGATCGCGCGCGGCCAGCGCGCCCAGGCGGGCCTCGCGCTCGGCGATCGTCGAGGCCGCCGCGCGGACGGTGGCGCCGGCGGCGTCGGTGATCAGCGCCACCGCGTCGAGCGGGCCGGGGTGGGCGGCGCGGAACCGCGGCAGCCACGCCCGCAGCGCCGCGCTGGCCTGGTCGATCAGCTCGTCGTGCAGCTCGGGCAGCGGCTTGACCACGGTGGCGATGACCACCGCCTCGGGCGTCACCGCCGCGACCTGCACCTCGTCGCCCAGCCGGCACACCGTCGTGCCGTCCTTGCGCGCCAGCCGGGCGCCGTCGTCGACGACGGTCAGCCACGCGCCGCGCTCGAGCTTGCCCTGCTCGATCAGCGGCACCCGCACGTCGAGCGGCGGATCGTCGAGGACGACGTGGATGCGGCCGGGCGCGAAGCCGACGATCGTGCCGGTGTGGCGGACCCGGCGGTCGAACGGCGGCCCCAGCTCGGGGCCCAGCACCGCCGCGAGCACGCGGGCGTCGATGTCGCGGTTCAGCGCGCGCTGCTGATCCTTGGAGCGGTTGCCGGCCTCGATCACCTGGGCCCGCACCGCCTCGTCCTCGGCGCGCGACCGCGGCGACTTGCCCAGCATCCGGTCGATGGCCTGGGCGTGGCACTGGATGCCGACGATCTCGCGCATCGGCGCCGTGAACCGCGAGTAGATCTGCTCGCCGACGCCGAAGTGCGCGCGCGGCTCGGCCGCGAACACCGAGCGGCCGTTGAGCAGCATCGCCTGGCGGTGCAGCGCGCGGGCCAGCCGGCCGCCGGGGCCGGTGATGGGCAGGTGTTGCAGGTAGCCGGCCATGCCCTGATCGGCGGCGCGGCGGTACAGCCACGGATCGTCGGGCAGGCCGCGCTGGCGCGCCACCTGGCCGACCAGCCGCTCGAAGCCGGCGATGCGGTCGGCCTCGGGCGGCTCGTGGACGCGGAAGATCGGCTGCACCAGCTCGGGCGGGCCGCCCTGCAGGAAGCGGCCGCCGAGCGCGTTGCACAGGATGCTGATCTGCTCGTTGGCCAGCTCGATCGCGGTGCGCGGCGCGCTCGAGATCACCAGCTGGCCGGCGGCGTCGAGGCGCACCGTGGTCTCGGGGCGCAGGTAGCGCACCATCTGGGCGCGGTCCTCGTGCTTGCAGCGCAGCTCGCCCAGCGCGGCGATCGCCAGGAGGCTCGGGCCGATCGCGCGCGGGCCCGGCACCTTGGCCTTGCCGTCGACGAACGCCTGGACGCCCTCGAAGGTGAGCTTGCCGCGGCTGCGCACGCGGGCCCGCTCGAGCCCGAACTTGGTGACCGTGCCGCGGCCGTCGAACTCGACGTCGAAGATCAGCGCGCGGCGATCGACGTCGGGGCCGATCGACACCAGGCCCTCGGACAGCGCCCGCGGCAGCATCGGCACCGACAGCCCCGGCAGGTAGTAGCTGGCGCCGCGGCGCAGCGCCTCGGCGTGGAGCGCGGTGCCGGGCCGCACGTAGTACGACGCGTCGGCGATCGCGTAGCGCAGCCGGAAGCCGCCGGCGCGGGCCTCGACGTGGATCGCCTGATCCAGGTCGCGGGTGCCGGGGCCGTCGATCGTGACGAACGGCAGCGCGGTGCGGTCGACCAGCGCCGGGTCGTCGAGCCCGGGCGCCTTCAGGTACGCCTCGACCTCGGCCTCGACCGCCGGCGGATACTCCAGCGTGAACCCGTGGGCGGCGGCCAGATCCTCGAATGACATGGCCGCACCTTAGGGCCAGGGAATGGGGAAGTCGAACGTTCTCGCGGCCGATGCATCCCCGCCGGCGGCTACCGATGGTTGGCGACCGTCGGCACCGCGACGCCGCCGGTGGCCTGCAGCGCGATCGCCTCGGGGTGGGCCTGGTAGTGGCGGCGCACCGCGGCCGCCAGCGCCAGCTTCGCCGCGTCGGTGACCGGCGCCGGCGACGCGTCGGGCAGCGCGTCGACCAGCGCGTCGACCAGCCGCTCCTGCGGCGCCGGCACCCGGTCGCGCCACGACGCCAAGAGCGCGCGATCGACGTGGCTGGGCAGCGAGCCGAGGATGCCGACGTCGTTCTGATCGTGGATCAACAGCCCCGACGTGGTGCCGCGATCCAGCGTCAGCACCTGGAACAGGTACAGCGTGTGGTACGCGAGCTGCGCCGCGCGATCGGCGGCGGTGATCGGCGTGGCCCGGGCCAGCGCCGCGCCCAGCAGCCGCGCGTAGGTCGTGGTCGCCGCGGCCCCGACCCGCTCGGCCAGCGCCAGGTCGGCGGCGGGGTCGGCGGTGGCGTGGTCCTCGAGGTAGAGGTGGGTCACGCCGCGGTGGCGGCCCAGCGCCGGGATGAAGAAGTAGCGGTCGCCCTGGGCCTGCGCCTCGTCGTACAGATCGCCGGCGGCCTCGCGCAGCGCCGCGGCGAAGCCGGCCGTGTCGTCGGGGTTGGCGATCGCCGGGTTGAGGTCGGCCATGATCCGCCAGTAGGCGCGGCCGCTGCGCAGCTCGGTCCAGCTGACGTGGATGTGCACCGACGGCGCGTGCGGCGACCGCGGGTGGATGATCGTCGACAGCGCCGTGGCCGAGGCCAGCGCCCGGGCCGGCTCGTCGTCGTAGTGCACCTGCGAGACGTTGATCGACGCGCGGTCGATCGCCGCGACGTCGCCGGTGCCGAGCCGGGTGCCGCCGCCGTGGCGGCCCTCGTCGCGCACCCAGCTGACCGGCGCGAAGGTCGCCGGCTGGCCGGCGGCGGCGGTGGCGGCCTCCAGCGCGGCGGCGAACCCGCGCTGCAGGCGCTCGACCAGGGACAGCGCGCGGGCGGCGCCAGGCGACGCGGCGAAGTTCATCACCGCGCGACGATAGCAGCTACTTCGCCGGCAAGAGCGTGCCCGACAGGTAGCGCTTCTTGGCCAGGAAGCGGGCGGCGGCGGCCTTGAGGTTGTCGTTGGTGACCCGCTCGGCGGCCTCGTCGTGGCTGAGCGCCTCGTGCGGGTCGTCGCCGAACTGCGCGGCGTCGCCCAGCAGGTTCAGCCAGTAGCGGTTGTCCTCGAGCTCCAGCTCGTGGCTGCGGCGGCGGGTCTCCTTGACCTTGTCGAGGTAGCTCGGGTCGACGCCGTCCTTCTGCATGCGGGCGATCTCGGCCAGCGCCGCGTCGCGCAGCTTGGCGACGTTCTCGGGCGCGCAGCCGAAGCGGATCACGAACTGCCGCCGCTGCACCGGCGCGCGCTGCATCCAGCCGTAGACGCCGACGCCGTAGACCCCGCCCATGTCCTCGCGCAGGATCTCGCGCAGGCGCATCTCCAGCACCGCGGCCAGGATGCCGACGTCGCGCTCGCCGTCCTCGCTCCAGGTGTCCTCGTCGTGGAACACCAGCTGCACCGCGGCCTTGGGCTCCTGGCCCTGCTTGACGACCTTCTTGACGACGCCCTTGGGCGGCTTCACGCCGATGCTCTTCCAGGTCTCCTTGCGGGCGGTGGCCGGCAGGCTGCCGAGGTAGGTCTCGACCAGCGGCTTGAGCGTCGCCAGGTCGAGGTTGCCGACGATCGTGAAGGTCCAGTCGCCGGCGTCGCCGAAGCGCTCGCGGTAGGTGGCCAGCGCCGCGTCGAGATCGACCGCGCGGATGTCGGCGGCGGTGACCGGCTTGCGCCGCTTGTGGCCGCCCGACAGCGCGGTCGTGACCGCGTCGTTCATCGCGATCTCGGGCGTCACGTCGCGGCGCTCGAGCTGCTCGACGCGGCCGCGCTGCCACGCGGCGAACGCGTCGGCGTCCTTGCGCGGCGCGCTCAGGCGCAGGTGGATGAGCTGCAACAGCGAGGGCAGCTCGGTGGACGCGGCCTGGCCCTGCACGCCCTCGCTGACCTCGGCCAGCCACGGCCACACCATCACGCCCTTGTCGGCCAGCAGGCGCTCGAGCTGATCGCTCGACAGCGCGCCGACGCCGCCACTCTGCACCGCCTCGACCGCGAAGCGCGCGCTGCCGAACCGCTGGTCGTCGATCTGCGCGGTGCCGCCCGGGCTCTCGCCGGCGACGTAGACCCGCTGGTTCTCGAAGCTGGTCGGCCGCACGATCACGTGGACCCCGTTGGCCAGGGTCCAGCGGGTCACGCCGAGATCGTCGGCCGGGGTCTCGGCCACCACCTTGCCCGGCGTCGGCGCCTGCGCCATCAGCGCGGTGGGCAGCTCGGCCTCGGTCCACGGCTCGAGCGCGCGGGCGTCGACCGCGGCCACCAGCGCCTCGACCTCGGCCGCGGTGGGGAGGCCCTTGGCCTTGGCCGGCGCGCTGATCGTGATCGCGCGGGTGGCGCCGCCCTGCCACGCGTCGGCGAGGTGGTTGACCTCGTCGAGGGTGACCTGCGGCGCGTAGGTGCGGGCCAGCTCGTCCTCGGCCACCCGGCCGATCACCAGCTCGTGCTCGAAGAAGTGGCGGGTCAGCTCGTCGGCGTACTCGTAGGCCTCCTGCTGATCCCACTCGACGGCGCTGTCGTGGGTGCCCTTCAGGTACGCCTTCTTGGCGCGCTCGAGCTCGGGGGCGGTGAAGCCGTGGCGCTGCACCCGCGCCACCTCGGTGAGCAGCGCGTCGACGGTGTCGGCGATGCGGCCGTCCTTGGCCATCGCGAACCGCGAGAACGCCTCGAACTCGCGGGTCTCGTCGCCGGTCGACGAGAACGCCATCACGAACGGCGCGTCGGGCTTGCGGCCGAGCGTGGTCAGCCGGGCGCCGAGCATCCGGTGGTACAGGCTGTCGAGCACGAACTTGCGGTAGTCCGAGGCGGAGGCCTCGCGCCGGTGCGGGAACAGATCCTGGATCGACACCGTGGCCTGCCGCAGCTCGGGGTCGGTGTCGATCGCGATCTTGGCGCCGCGATCGAGCGCGCCGCCGCCCGGGCGGGGCCGCGCGCCGGCCGGGTTGGTGAGGTCGCCGAAGCGATCGCCGATGGCCTTGGTGATCGCGGCGGGGTCGACGTCGCCGACGACGATCACCGCCATCAGGTCGGGGCGGTACCAGTCCTTGTAGAAGCGCTGCGCGACGTCGCGCGGCGCGCCCTTGATGATCTCGGGCTTGCCGATCGGCAGCCGCTGCGCGTAGCGGGTGCCGCCGTAGATGATCGGCGCCTGCTGCTGGAAGATGCGCATCTCGGCGCCGCGGCCCAGCCGCCACTCCTCGAGGACGACGCCGCGCTCCTTGTCGACCTCGACCGGATCGAAGCTGATGTTGCCGGCCCACTCGCGCAGGATGTCGAGGCCGGTGGCGACGAACTGCGGGTCGTCGGTCGGCACCTGCAGCTGGTAGACGGTCTGATCCCACGACGTGTACGCGTTGACGTCGGGGCCGAACTCCATGCCGATCTTCTCGAGGTAGTCGATGATCGCCTGCTTGGGGTACTTGGCGGTGCCGTTGAACGCCATGTGCTCGACGAAGTGGGCCAGGCCCTGCTGGTCGTCGTCCTCTTGCAGCGAGCCGGCGTTGACCGCCAGCCACATCGCGGCGCGATCCTCGGGCTGGTGGTGGGGCAGGACGTAGTAGGTGAGGCCGTTGGCCAGCGTGCCGCGCTGCACCTGCGGCCACAGCGGCAGCGGCTGCTCGGCGTCGGCGGCCGGCGTGGCGTCGCCGCCGGTGGGCGGTGGGTCGACGGTGGCGTGGTCGTCGGTGGGCGGCGCGGGGGGCTTCGGCGGGCTGCCGCAGGCGAGGGCGGCCAGGATCGGCAGCAGGCGGAGGTGGGATCGCATGAGGGCTCGGATGCTAGCCGAGGGGTGGAGTTGCAGGAATCACCCCGAATGGAGGGGTCTGGCGTAAACTGGCAACGATGGTTCGCTGGCTGACACTCGTGGCGGGGGTAGCGCTCGCTGCCGGGTGCTTCAACGCCGAGCACCGATGCGGGACCGCCGCCGACTGCCCGGGCGGCACCTGCGAGCCGAACGGCTACTGCAGCTTCGCTGGCGCGACCTGCCAGGAGTACGGCGCGGGCGCCGGCAGCCTGGCCGGCACCTGCGTGCTCGACGCGGCGCCCGACGGCGCGGTGGTCGACGCGGCGGCGCCCGACGGCGCGGTGGTCGACGGCGCGGTGGTCGACGCGCGGGCGCTCGATGCGCCGCTGGCCGATGCGCCGCTGGTCGATGCGCGGCTGGTCGACGCGCCGCTGGTCGACGCCGGCTGCACCAGCGGCCATGACGAGGACGGCGACGCCATCCCCGACGCGTGTGACAACTGTCCCCACCTCGCCAACCAGACGCAGGCCAACATCGACGGCGACGCCCTCGGCGACGCCTGCGATCCGCGGCCGACCGTCCCGACCAGCGCGCTGGTCGCGTTCGAAGCGTGGGGCACCGCGTCGGCGTTCGTGCCGGGGTGGACCGCGGTGAGCGGGACGTGGTCGGTCGCGGGCGACGGCGTCCAGGTCGGGCTGTCGACGACCGTCGGGCGCATGACGCGGCCGGTGACGATCCCGAGCGGTGGGACCGGCGGCGTCTTCGTCGAGATCGGCTTCAACCTGTCCCAGGTCCAGGCGCCGAGCTACCTGTCGGTGTTCGCGCCGGTGGCGGCCGACTTCGCGAGCGGCAACGGCTGCGGGATACGCCAGGAGCTGATCTCGCCGCAGCCGACCCTGATCAGCCAGACCGCGACCAGCGCCACGGCGTTCAGCAACACCACGCTGGCCACCTACGAGGGCACGCTGACGCCGCCGGTGGTCGGGGTGATCCGCCTCGAGCACCGCGACGACGCGACCACCTGCACCGGGACCATCGGCGCGGTCAGCCACACCGGCGACGCGACGTTCCCCGGCGCGATCGATCACGTCGGCCTGGTGACCCGCGGCCTCGCGGGCGTGATCCGCTACGCGATCGTCTACACCGACTGAGCGCCGAGCGCGCGCGCGATCCGGGTGGCGTCGGCGTCGAGCGCGGCCCGCGGCACCGGCGGCAGCAGCCGGCGCGGGCCGATCGCCAGCGCGCGCCACAGGTCGCCGCGCACCCGCGGCACGACGTGCACGTGCAGGTGGGCCACGGTCTGGCCGGCGGCGGGGCCGTCGTTGACCAGCAGGTTGACGTCGTCGCACGGCAGGCCGGCGGCGCGCACCGCCGCGGTCACGTCGCGGGCCAGCGCGAACACCGCCGCGACGTCGTCGGGCGGCAGGTCGCCGAGCCGCTGGCCGTGGCGGGTCGGCACGCACAGCACGTGCCCGCGGCGCCACGGCCGGATGTCCATGAACGCCACCGCCGCCGGGCGCCGGCACACCACGCTGGCCGGTGCCTCGTCGCGCACGATCGCGCAGAAGACGCAGGGCGCCACGCCCCGATGGTACGTCAGCGGCGGCTGAGCTGCAGCGGCGCGTCGCCGCTGCGGCTGCCGCGGTCGATGCGGTAGACCACGCCGACGGTGAGCTGGCGCTGATCGAAGCCGCCGTCGAGGATCGGCAGCATCGTCGCCGCCATGCCGGCGTCGCCGCGATCGACGATCGAGCCCTCGACGTAGACGTCCCAGTCCTTCACCACGGCGTAGACCGAGCCGACCGTCACGTCGAGCCGGGTGTTGGGCTCGATCCCCGACGACGACGCCACCGGCACCGCGAGGTTGGCGCCCATCCAGGTGCCCCACCAGCCGTTCGGCGTGTGGAACATGACCTGGCCGCCGACGGTGGCCTCGGCCAGCCACTGGTCGGGCGTCGCGTCGAAGCGCAGCGCGGTGGCGTCGGCGCCGCCGCTGACCTGGAACGACAGCGTCTGATCGGGGTGCGCGCGGAACACCATCGCGGTGGCGGCGCTGCCCCACAGCCCGTCGTCGCCGAGCGTCGGCCCGCCGCTGCTCGAGGCCGCCAGCGCCCACTTCGGCGACACCGCGATCTTGATCCCGGCGGTCGCGCGCTGCAGGGGGCTGGCGTCGCTGTACGCCGGCTGCTTGGCCAGCAGATCGAGCGACCCGAACAGCTCGACCCGGCGCGCCGCGGTGTAGCGGACCCGGGCCCGCGCCAACCCGACGTCGGTGAGCTTGAGCGCGCGGCCCTCGGCCAGGCCGACGTCGCTGGTGATGAAGCGCAGCTCGCCGCCGACGTCCCAGCCCGGCGGGCCGACCAGCCAGTCGCGGGTCGCGGCGCGGGCGTCGCCGACGTCGCCGATCGCCAGGCCGTCGGCGGCGAAGCCGCGCTCCGGGGGCTGGGCGAGGGCGGTCGCGGGGACGGCGAGGATGGCGAGGCAGGCGAGGCGGCGCATGCGGCTACCACGCGCGATCGCGGCAAAGGATCTCCGGTGGCGTGGTGTCGGCTGGCGATCGCCCCGCTGGCGGCGCGGCCGGCGGGGGGGGCCCTGGCAACTCGATCCGCCGGCTGATCGGGCCGCGCGACCCCGCTCCGGCGACTGGATCAGCCGGCAGACGCCGTATTGATTTCAATCGGTTAGGCCGGTTCAGCGATGGCACCGGCCTTGCTCAATGGCTCCGGCATGAAGCGCATCTCGTCCCTCGCTCTGCTGTGTGCGGCTCCGCTCGTCGCCGGCCCCCTGGCCGCGTGCACCTCCGAGGACGACCCGTACGAGGGCGAGATCGTGAAGGACGCTGACGGCAAGGCCGACACCAGCGCCGCCGCGGTGTTCATGGACATGGAGTTCGACGGCCAGCTCCTGACCGACTCGTCGT
Organism: Myxococcales bacterium; assembly: GCA_016707895.1. GTDB lineage: Bacteria > Myxococcota_A > Polyangia > Haliangiales > Haliangiaceae > UBA2376. The sequence goes on from JADJGV010000002.1 coordinate 623,844, forward strand.
GGAACGCCGAGCAGACCGTGAAGGACCAGCTCCTCTACACGATCGGCCAGCTCAACGGGAAGAACTCGGTCGGCCGCCTCGACAAGGTGCAGCTCACCAACGTCGTGAAGACCACCGAGGCGGGCAAGACCAAGATCACCTACCACGCGAAGATGCCGGTCTCGTGGGGCAGCAAGACCAACCTGCCCTCGAGCGTCAAGCTGACCTTCCCGCTCGACATGAGCTACTCGAAGCTCGACGCGTTCGCGACCAGCTACGGTCACAGCTGCGTCGACTTCGGCGCCCACGACGTCGACTCGGGATCGATGTGGTACTACTTCCGCCCGGAGCGCTCGGGCTGCACGTTCACCGCGGCCGACGTGTTCAAGACCACCGCGTCGCTGTCGGTGTCGCCGATCAACACGACCGGCAAGTTCCCCGAGTACAACAAGGTGTGGGAGGACGGCACGCTGAAGATGGTCGCCATCTTCGGCAAGTACGAGGACGGCGCGACGTCGGGTGACGCCGGCATCGACGCCTGGAACCAGTTCATCGCGTCGATGAAGCGCGAGCTCGGCGCCTCGGTGGTGACCGTGCCGGCGACCCTGCCGACCAACCCCGGCACCACGGTCACCGACGTCGAGTTCCGCGCCACGCTGGCCGACGGCAAGACCGTCCAGGTCAACGCGATGCTGACCGACAACGTCCGCACCGCGCTCGGCCAGACCGCGTTCCGCACCAAGTACGAGTCGCTGTCGACCCGCGCCGACTTCATCGTCTACAACGGCCACGCCGGCCTGGGCGCCAACGTCCGCGCGCTGGCCCGCGCCGGCCGCTGGGTCGCCGGCCAGTACGTCATCATGTTCGAGAACGGCTGCGACACCTACGCCTACGTCGACGGCTCGATCATCGAGGCCCACAAGGCGGTCAACGCGGACGACCCGATCGGCACCAAGTACGTGGACGTCGTCAACAACGGCATGCCGGCGTTCTTCTCGTCGATGCCGGGCGCGACGATGGCGATGTTCAAGGGCCTGATGTCGTACGCGGCGCCCAAGACCTACGAGCAGATCTTCGCCAACGTCGACCGCTCGCAGGTGGTGCTGGTGACCGGCGAGGCCGACAACACCTTCACCCCGGGCGGCGGTGGCCAGCCCGAGACCTGGGCCGGCCTCAACGCCAGCGGCACCGTCAAGAAGTCGGAGATCAAGAAGTTCCCGACCCCGACCCTGGCCGCCGGCACGTACACCTTCTCGATGACCGGCACCGCGGACGCCGACCTCTACGTCCGCGTCGGCAGCGAGCCGACCGCCTCGACCTACGACTGCCGCCCGTACAAGAACGGCTCGAACGAGTCGTGCGAGCTGACCCTGGCCCAGCCGGCCAAGGTGTTCGTCCAGGTCCGTGGCTACGCGACCACCTCGACCTTCGAGCTGGTCGGCAAGAAGAACTGAGCGCCTGCCTCGCCTGGCTTGCGGCGGCCCCTCGACGGGGCCGTCGCCGTTTTCGGGCGCCGTCAGCGGCGCGGCTTGGGCTTGGGGTCGGGGAACGTCTTGTGGCAGCGCGGGCAGCGGCGGAAGGCGGCCGGCCGCAGCCGCGACACCAGCTTGCGCTGGCCGCAGTGCGGGCAGGTGATCGCGGTGGTGCGGGCCAGCGCGGCGGCCATCGCGATCGCGCCGGCCATCAGCGGCCGCCCATCGCCGACGCCATCCGCGCCTTCAGCTTGCTGGTGAGCTCGGGGCTGGCGAGGTGCTCGCAGCCCTTCCAGTCCTCCAGCGGATCCTTGGCGTTGGCCAGGCACGCCTTCATCGCCGGCGGCCAGCCGTCCTGGTTGCACGAGTCCTTGATCGCCGCCGCCGCTCGCTCGGCGAGCTTGGCCATCTCGGGCGGCCCGCCCCCGCCGCCGCCGAGCTGCTTCTCCATCGCGCCGCGCAGCTTGGCCGCCACCACGTCGCACTGCCCATCGACCTTGACGTCCGGGAACATGCGCGGCGCGCACAGCGCGGCCGACCACACGTCCTTGGCCGCCATCAGGCACTCGCCCTGCTTGGCGTCGACGCCGGTGTCGCGGCACGCCTTGACGAAGCGCGCCACCGTCGGCGCCCGGGTCTCCGGCGGCGCGTAGTTGCCCAGCTCGAACGCCGCGGCCGCCGCCCCCACCTTGTCGCAATCGGCCGGCGGCCCGCCGCCGCCGCCGCCGGTCTTCTGGCAACCCACCAACGCGAGCGCGACGCACAACGCGACCTGACGACTCATGCCCCGATCATACGCGCTCGCTCCGCCCCGCGCCCGCGCGCCGCCGATCGCCGCGTGGCGTCACCCGTACGCGATCAATACGCCGCCCGCGGGCTGGCCAGCTGGCCGCCCTCGACCGCGACCAGCCGGTAGAAGGTGCCGGCGCCGCGGTGGGCGAACTGGCCGTGCGCGGCCAGCTGCGCGTCGAGCTCGTCCTGGCGCACGTCCTCGCGCTCGAGCCAGCCGGTGGCCTCGACGAGGCCGCCCTCGGCGCCGCGGTCGTCGACGTCGACCCCGAGCAAGGTCGGGCGGCGGGTGGCGTGGAGCGGGCCGCGCAGCGTGACCAGCTCGCCGACCGCGGCGGGGACGTCGGCGGCGTCGACGATCGTGCGCGCGGCGCGCGCGACCAGCGGGCCAGCGACCCGCGGCACCAGCGCCGCCGCGTAGCCGCCGATGCCGTAGCAGCGGGCCGCCGGCGGTGGCGGCGTCGCGGCGTAGCGGACCAGCACGTGATCGCCGGCGTCGATCACCGCCGCCAGCGTCGGCGGGTCCATCGAGTCGCCGCGGGTGATCACGATCAGCATGTCGCGGCCGAAGTCGATCGGCGGACGGGCGCGCAGCGGATCGGTCGAGCGCGGGGCCGGCTGGCGTTGCTGGATCCGGTGGGTCGGCAGCGTCGTGATCAGCGCGTCGTAGGCGGCCTCGTCGCGGATCGCGCGCGTGGTCGGCGCGTCGTCGTCGCCGAGGTGGATCTGCCCGAGCCAGCGCGCGGTGATGGGGAGGCTCCGCATGACCCGACGGTAGCGCGCCGGCGGTGGTTCTTGCCCGCTGTCACGGCCGAGCGGCCGCTGGCGAAGTGACCAGCCGGCCCGCGTCGAGCACCAGCTCGCGGGTCGCCACCTGCGCCCGCACCGCGGGATCGTGGGTGGCGATCAGCACGCCAGCGCCGGCGGCGGCCGCGGCCGCCAGCAGCGTCGCCATCGCGGCCAGCGCGCCGGCGTCGAGCCCGTTGTCGGGCTCGTCGAGCACCAGCGCCGGCGGCGCGCCGATCAGCGCCGCCGCCAGGCACGCGCGCCGGCGCTGCCCCAGCGACATCCGCTCGAAGCGGCGATCGGCGATTGGCGCGAGCTCGAGCGCGTCGGCTACCGCGGTCGGCAGCGCCGCGCCGCCGCGCAGCCCGCCGACCAGCGCCCACAGCTCGGCCGCGGTCAGGTGGCCCGGCGGATCGGCGCCCTCGGGCACGTAGCCGACGCGGCGCCGGGTCCCCGAGGTCGCGCCGGCGATCGCCACCCAGCCGCGATCGATCGTCAGCGCGCCCGCGATCATCGCCAGCGTCGTCGACTTGCCGGCGCCGTTGCCGCCGACCAGCGCGACGAGCTCGCCGGGCGCCACCGCGAACGCCACGTCGTCGACCACCCAGCGGTCACCGCGGCGCTTGCCCAGCCCGCGCACCTCGATCGCCGCGGTCATCGCCCGCGCCCCCCGACGGCGACCGCGCCGCCGACCAGCACCACCGCCGCCACGCCGAGCAGCGACAGCATCCCGATCGCGATCACCGACGCCAGCGCCACGCCGCCCGCGCCGCCGGCCAGCGTCTGGCCCGGGTGCGGCGCCGCGATCGCCCGCCGCGCGACCGCGGTCATCGCCAGGCCGACGCCGACGCCGGCCGCGATCGACACCGCCGCGATCGCCGCGACGTGCGCCGCCGGCGGCGCCGCGATCGCGATCGTCGCCGCCGCCACCACCGCGCCCAAGAGCGCGCCGGCGATCACCAGCACCAGCGCCCGCGCCCCGGCCACCGCGCCGCGCGAGGTCGCGGCCGCCGCCACCCACGCCCGCAGCCGCAGGTCGTCCTCGACCACCGCGGTGCCCACCGCGACCAGCCCGCACGCCACCGCCACCGCCGCCACCGCCGCCACCAGCGTCGCCGACGGCAGCGCCGCGACCGCCGCGCTCTCGATCAGCGCCGCGCCCAGCGCGCCGCCCAGCACCGCCAGCCCCGCCGCGAACAGCACCGACCCGCCCCGCCGGCGCACGATCGCCCGCGCGTGCACGCCGACCAGCGCCGCCACCGCGCCGCGCCACCGCGGCCGCCGCGGCGCCCGCACCCAGCGCGCCATCGCCAGCGCGATCGCCAGCGACGCCAGCGCCAGCCCGAGCCAGGTCAGCGCGCCGGTCGCGCCGCGCGCCGCGATCGCCACCGCCGCCCACGGCGCGTGGATCGCCAGCGCCGTCGCCAGCCGCGCCGCCACCTCGAGCCCCGGCGCCCCCGGCAGCGAGCGCAGCAGCTCGAGCCCGGGCGCACCGACGATCGCCCGCGCCGCCGGCGTCAGCAGCACCAGCCAGCCGCACGCGACCACCGCGATCACCCGCGGCGCGCCGGCGGCCAGGGCCGCCACGTCGCGCGGGGCCAGGCCGTTGCCGCCGAACACCGCGCCACCGACGATCGCCGCGCCCAGCCACGCCGGCATCGCGCGGCCCAGCCCGGCGCGCCCCAGCGTCGCCAGCCACACCCGTCCGGCGCGGGTCCAGGCCCAGGCGGACGGCGCGGCGAGCTGCATCGGCGCCACCATACAGCTTGACCCGCCCACGCGCTGGCCCTATGTCTCCACCGCAGTGCACTTCATCGACGAGGCGACGATCCACGTGAAGGCCGGCGACGGCGGCGACGGCTCGTCGGCGATGCGCCGCGAGGACAACGTGCCGCTGGGCGGCCCGTCGGGCGGCGACGGTGGCAACGGCGCCAGCGTGGTGTTCCGCGCCGACGTCCAGCTCGGCTCGCTGCTCGACTTCCGCTACAAGCGCCACTACAAGGGCGAGCGCGGCGAGCACGGCCGGGCCAAGGATCAGTACGGCGCGGCCGCCGAGGATCTGGTGCTGCGGGTGCCGGTCGGCACGGTGATCTACGACGCCGACACCGGCGATCTGCTGGCCGACCTCGCCACCGACGGCGCGCGCGCGGTCGTGGCCCAGGGCGGCAAGGGCGGCCGCGGCAACATCCACTTCAAGACCCCGTGGAACCAGGCGCCGCGCACCTGCGAGCCGGGCACGCCGGGCCAGGAGCGCACGCTGCGCCTCGAGCTCAAGCTGCTCGCCGACGTCGGCCTGCTCGGCTACCCCAACGTCGGCAAGTCGACGTTCATCTCGCGGGTGTCGCGGGCCCGGCCCAAGATCGCCGACTACCCGTTCACGACGCTGGCGCCCAACCTGGGGGTGGTGCGGCTGTCCGACGAGCGCAGCCTGATCATCGCCGACATCCCCGGGCTGATCGAGGGCGCCGCCGAGGGCGCGGGGCTCGGCCACCAGTTCCTGCGCCACGTCGAGCGCTGCCGCGCGCTGCTGCACATCCTCGACGACACGTACACCACCGGGCCCGAGCGCGATCCGCTCAAGGACTTCGACGTCATCAACGCCGAGCTGGCCCGCTACGCGCCGCACCTGGCCGACAAGCCGCAGCTGGTCGTGCTCAACAAGCTCGACGCCGGCACCACCCACGGCTCGGTCGACGAGCTGACGGCGCAGTTCGCGGCCCGCGGCATCACGCTGCACACCATGTCGGCCGCCACCGGCGAGGGCGTCGACGCGGTGATCGCGCGGCTGTGGGACCTGGTGCATCCGCGGCCGGAGTGATCCGGCGCCGCGCCGGATCGTGATATCCACGAGGCGTGCCGCGGTTCGAGCAGCGCGCCACCGGCCGGTTCTGGGAGGTCGAGGTCGACGATCGCGTCGTCACGACGTGCGTCGGGGCCATCGGCGGTGACCCGCCCAAGCCCGCCACCGTCGAGCACGCCGACGCCGACGCGGCCTACTACGCCGCGACCTCCGCGATCCGCCAGCAGCGCCGGCGCGGCTTCGTCGACGCCGGCCCGGCCCAGGTCCTCGCCGGCGCCGAGCCGTGGACCGGCGCCGGCTCGACCATCCTGCTCGACGAGTTCTTCGACCGCGGCGACGACCGATTCGGTCTCGAGCTGCGACGCGCGACCGCCGCCGCCAAGCTCGGCGCGCTGGCCGAACGCTGGTATCGCGATCCCCGGCCGTGGGCCCGGGCCCAGCTCCTGGCCTACCTCGACGACGGCTGCGATCGCCCGCACCACAAGCAGCTGATCAAGAAGCTGTTCAAGCTGGCCGAGGCCGCCGACGACGATCGCGCGATGGCCGGGTTCCTGGTCGCGTTCGATCGCCTGACCCGGAGGTCGTTGGTCGCGGTCACGCGCTACGACTGGCAGACCCGCGTCACCACCACGACCCACGTGCTGCGCGACGATCCCAGCGTCATCGAGAGCCTGGTCCGCGCCGGCCGCCCCGCGATCGACAGCCCTGTGTTCTCGCGGTCGACGCGGCGCTACCTGGCGCGCCGGGCCGCGCGCTACTTCCGCTACCTCGGCTACCGCGATCCGGCCCGCTACCGCGCGGCGATGCTGGTGGCGCTGGCCCGCTACACCGACGCCGCGCTCGGCACCACCACCCGGCTGCTCGACGCCTGGGGCCTGACCCACGCGCTCTACGGCGGCTCGCCGGTGCTGGTCCACCACCCGCGCGGCCTGCGCCTCGCGCCCGATCGCCGGCTCGACGAGCTGACCCCGGCGCCGCAGATCCCGGCGGCGTGGCAGGACGCGTTCGCCGATGTCTGGCGCCTGTTCGTCGACGCGCGCAGCCGCGCGGTCCGGGCGTGGGCGCTGGCCTGGCTGCGCGCCCACCACGCCGCCGAGCTGGCCGCGCTGCCGTTCGCCGAGGTCGCGACGCTCCTGCGCTCGCCCCACGCCGACGTCGCCGCGCTCGGCGTCGAGCGGCTGCCGCACACCCGCGGCCTCGAGACCGTGCCGCTGACGATCTGGCTCGAGCTGCTCGCGCTCGGCGATCTCGACGTGGTCGCCGCGGTGGTCGCGACGGTCGAGCGGGTCGTGACGCCAGCCCGGACCACGCTCGCACAGTGCCTCGACCTGGCCGGCGCGCCGATCGCCGCGGTCGCGGAGCTCGGCCTCGCTTGGGCCAAGACCAAGCCGATCACCACCGTCGACGATCTGCACCTGATCGCGCGCCTGGCCCGGGCCCGGGTCGCCGCCGTCCGCGCCGCTGGCGCCGCGTGGGCCCTCGAACTCGCCGGCGCCCACCCCGCGGTCGACTACACCTTCGTCCGCGACCTGTGCGACGCGCCGTTCGCCGAGGTCCGCGCGCCGGCGCTCGCGGTTGCCGCCGCCGACCCGCGGTTCGCCGCGGTGCCGGCGCTGTGGTTCGCGCTCACCGAGTCGCCGTACGACGACGTCCGCGCCGCGGTGCTGGCCCACGCCACCCGCTGGCACGCGACCGCCACGCCGGCCACGCTGCAGTGGGTGTGGTCGGCGGCGATCCTCGCGGTCCACCGCGGCAGCAAGACCAAGGCCGGCGTGCCGCGCGCGATCGCCGACCGCGTCGTCGCGCACCCCGACGAGGCCGAGCAGCTGCTGCCGATGCTCGCGCTCGCGCTGCACAGCGTCCGCGCCCCCGAGCGCGCGGCGGCGCTGGCGGCGCTGGCGCGCGCGCTCCACGGCGATCCGGCGCTGGCGGCCCGGGCCCGCGTCCACCTGCCGACGCTCACCGTCGGCGTCGAGGTGATCCGGTGAAGGTCGACCTCCGCTACCACGGCGGCTCGGGGCTGCGCGAGCTGGCCGGCGGCGCCGGCCTGCGGTTCGCGACCAACGTCGCGCGGCTGCCGGTCGCGTTCGACGGCGAGCTGGTCGAGCCGCTGCGCTTCCGCGAGGCGGTGAGCGCGCTGCACGAGATCGTCGTCGGCGATCTGCGGTTCCAGCCGCGCGACAAGCGCGCGTACCAGGCGTGGCTGGCGCGCCAGGCCGCCGACGAGGCCACGCTGCGCGCCGCCGCCACCGCGCGCGGCCAGGCCGACGCGCTGGCCCGGGGCCCCGGCGGCCCGCCGCCGCCCGGCCTCGAGGCCGACTTCCGCCGCCAGCACGACCTGTACTGGACCGCGCGCCGCGCCTGGGCCGTCGAGCTCAACCGCAACGACCCGGCGATGTTCCGCGCGCTGGTGCCGTGCGATCCGGTCGTGACCGTCGCCCCCGACGTCGTCACCTTCGAGTGCTTCAGCAAGGACGAGTCGGCCTACGGCTGCCTGTCGGTCGATCGCGACGGCTTCCGCCCGGCCGCCGAGGTCGCGCTCGGCACCACCAACGTCGACTACTCGCTGGCGCTCTACGAGCACTTCCAGACCATCCGCACCTACCGACCGACCCGGCTGCAGGTCGACCCGGGCGGCGTCAGCGCCGCGGTCGGCGCGGCGTCCGCGCTGCGCGAGGAGAAGATCGACCTGCCGCCGTCGTGGCTGCGCGGGTTCGGCCAGCTCCAGGCGGCGATGGCGCTGCCGGCGCGCCACGTCGAGCTGTCGCCCGACGTCGTCTACTCGCTGCTGGCGTACCTGCGCCGCCACCGTGAGCGCACCGGCCCGCGCGCGCTGCGGTTCGTGCTCGCGCCGGGTCAGCCGCCGCAGGTCGTGATCGAGCCGTGGGGCGTCACGCTCACCTCGCGCGGCGCGCCGTACGCCGGCGACCGCGCCGAGGAGATCAAAGTGTGGGGCCGGCGCCGCTTGCTGGCGTTCGCGCGCACGCTGCCGCTGGCCGAGCGCTACGACGTGCGCCTGCTCGGCACTGGCCTGCCGAGCGTGTGGATCGCGCGCATGGGCGCGCTGCGCCTGACCCTGGCGCTGTCGGGCTGGACCGCCAACGACTGGGCGCGGGGCTCGAACCTCGACGGCCACTTCGCCCGCTACACCGCCCACGCCAGCGCCGTCGACGCCGTGGCCCGGATCCTGGCCGCGCGCCACGTCGCGCCGATGGCCGCGCTGACCGCCGCCGTGCCCGAGCCGCGCGAGACCGTGCTGGCCGCGCTGTTCGAGCTGGCGCGCCGCGGCCAGGTCGCGTTCGACTACGCGATCGACGCCTACCGCTGGCGGCCGATCCTCGACGCCGCGATCACCGACGCCGCGCTCGGCCCCGAGCCCGAGGAGACGGTGGCCGGGCGCCGGCTCGCCGCCAGCGTCACGATCGAGCGCCGCGAGCCACTCGGCGACGGCCGCCGCGCGCTGGTGGCCAAGGTCGGCGGCACCTCGTGCGAGGCGGTGCTCGACGCCGACGATCGGCTCGGCCGCGCCCGCTGCACCTGCTCGTACTTCCATCGCTTCCGCCTGCGCGCGGGGCCGTGCCGCCACCTGCTGGCGCTGCGCCTCCACGCCACGGCGCCCGACGATCGCGCGCTGCCGGCGGCGCGCGTCGTCGCGTCCAACCCCCGGCGGTCGACCTGATGTATCGTCCCTCGCACCTCCCGTCCTGCAAGGAGATCCGCGCGCACGAGCCCACTATGCTGCGGCGTTCCGCCGTGGCGGGACTTGCTCCACCATTGCTCACCCACGCCCGATTTTCTTTTGGGCCCTATGCGGTGCTAGCGCTCCTCACTGAGACGACCACGAGAGTCTTGGGAGCCGCTAGCACCGCCGGGCCCTCGGTGATCGGTCGCGGTCCTGCGCACGAAGTCGAGCGAGCGGATCTCCTTGGAGGGCGGGAGGCACGACACTGACATGGGGTTCTGGGACAAGGTCAAACGGTTCTTCGGCGGCGGCGGCGCGCTGCAGCCGGACCCGTCGGCGCCCACTGCGGCACCGCCGTCGACGCCCACGCCGTCGACCCCGGCGCCGGCCCCCGCGCACACCGCCCCTGCGCCGCCAGCCGCGCGCACCGCACCCGCGCCGACCTCGACCGACGACAGCGCGCGCTTCCGCAACCCGGCCATCCTCGGCCTGTCCGCCGCCGAGCTGCGCAAGCGCGCGCTGCGCATCAACCCGTACCAGACGCCGTGGATCGGCCGGGTCGACACCATCCCGCCGCAGAGCGACGAGCGCACCGCGATCATCGACCGCGGCCTGATCCTGCGCGGCCTGCTCACCGCCGCGCAGATCGAAGAGATCCACCGCGTCGGCGACCTGTGGCTCGCCCACCACGACGCGATGCGCCTGGCCGCCGCCGCCGGCGCCGCGTCGGGCGAGGCCGCGGTCGCCGCCGAGCGCGCCCGCCGCGCCGAGGCCAAGCGCGCCAAGCAGGCCGCGGCCGCCGCCCGCGCCGCCGCCCGCGCCGCCGCCGTCGCCGCGCGCCGCGCCACCGACATCATCTTCGTCGGCCGCGGCGTGTCCGCCGGCCTCGCCGACCGCCGCAGCCACGTCGAGCAGCTCGCCGCCGCCGGCCTGCCGGTCCTGGCCGCGCCCGCCGATCTCGCCGCCGCGCTCGGCCTGACCGTGCCGCGCCTGCGATGGCTGTGCTTCCACGCCGACGCGCCCGCGAAGACCCACTACACGTACTTCACGATCCCCAAGCGCTCGGGCGGCACCCGCAAGCTGGCCGCGCCGCACCGCCAGCTCGCCGCGGCCCAGCGCTGGATCTTCGATCAGATCCTCGCGAAGCTGCCGATCACCGACGCCGCCCACGGCTTCGTCCCCGGGCGCTCGACGGTGACCAACGCCCGGCCCCACGTCGGCCAGCGCATCGTCATCAACCTGGACCTGGCCGACTTCTTCCCGTCGATCACGTTCCCGCGCGTCCGCGGCCTGTTCGCCTCGCTCGGCTACTCGCCGGCGATCGCGACGCTCCTGGCCATGCTCACCACCGAGGCGCCGCGGGTCGAGGTCGAGTTCGCCGGCCGCACCCACTACGTCGCCACCGGTCCGCGCGCGCTGCCCCAGGGCGCGTGCACCAGCCCGACCTTGGCCAACCTGGTCGCGCGCAAGCTCGATCGTCGCCTCGGCGGCGCTACCCGCAAGCTCGGCTGGACCTACACCCGCTACGCCGACGACCTGACGTTCTCGGCGCCGGCCGCGGGCTCGGCCCAGGTCGCGCTGATCTTCGCCCGGGTCCGCGCCATCGTCACCGCCGAGGGCTTCGCGGTGAACGAGGCCAAGGGCCGGGTCCAGCGCGGCGGCCGCCACACCGTCACCGGCCTGGTCGTCAACGATCGGCTCGCCGTCCCGCGCGAGCAGGTGCGCCGGGTCCGCGCGATCCTCCACGGCGCCCGCACGACCGGGCTGGCCGCGCAGAACCGCGCCGGCCATCCCGACTTCCGCGCATGGCTGCAAGGCACGATCGCCTACATCCACATGGTCGACCCCGCGCGCGGCGCCGCCTTCCAGGCCCAACTCGACGCGCTATCGTGATCGACGCCCCGGTCGACGCACCGCCCGACTGCGCCGCCAACGGGGCCCGCGCGCCACACGCTGATGGTCGCGGCCGCCGACATCGCCGATCCCGCGGCGCGCACCTACGACATCACCGGCGAGGCCACCCACGGCCACACCGTGATGCTCACCGCAGCCGACTTCGCGGAGCTGGCCGCCAACCGCCGGGTCACCGTGACCTCGAGCGCGGTCGGTCACAGCCACGCCGTCACGATCACCTGCGTCTGAGCCGTCGCCGCGATCTCGACAAAATTCATCGGGATTTCAGACTTCTGCAAGATCGTGACGGCGGTCAAGGACGGGGGCGCGGCAGTTTGATCCGCTCCCTGCGGGGTGTTACAACTGCTCTATTCCACTCGAATTTGGCCGACCCGTCCCTCGGCCATCGTGGACCGGTTCGCCGGTGCGGAGCCCCATGCGTCAAACCCAGATCTCCCGCCGCGGTCTCGACCGCACCTCCGTGACTGTCCTCGCGCTGGCGCTCGCCGCTGGCTCCGTCGCAGCGCAGCCTGGTGCGACCCCGACCGGCACGCCGACGACGCCCAAGCCTCCGACCACCGCGCTGCCCGCCACGACCGGCACCCCGGCGACCGGCACCCCGACGACCGACCGACGACGCCGACGACCGGCACGCCGACGACGCCGACCACCGGCACGCCGGCCACCGGCACGCCGACGACGGGCGCCCCGACGCCAGGCACCACGCCGACCGATCCCACCGATCCCAACCAGACCGCCACCGCCGACACCGTCGACCCCGAGTCGATGCCGGTCAACCTGCGGCTGCGCCGTCTCGAGCAGCGCGTGCAGGCCCTCAAGGAGCGCGCCTGGCGCGCCAAGGCCCGCACCACGCAGCTCAAGGAGGCCGTCATCGGCGGCGGCGTCGGCGCCCAGGCCACGCTCGTCCACGAGAACAAGATGGGCAGCTCGTTCCGGCTGATCCGCCTGGTCTACGCCCTCGACGGCACCCAGGTGTTCGCCCGCTCCGAGGACACCAGCCCCAACCTGTACAAGACCAAGTCGTTCGACATCCTCACCGGCCCGATCTCGCCCGGCAGCCACTCGATCAGCGCGCTCGCGGTGTACCGCGGCCACGGCTACGGCGTGTTCAAGTACCTCAACAAGTACACGTTCACCGTCCGCGCCAGCCACACCTTCACCGCCGCCGAGGGCAAGGCCACCCGCATCGAGGCGTCGGGCTTCGAGAAGGGCGGCCGCACCACGCCGCTCGAGAAGCGCCCCGCGATCGACTTCAAGGTGACCGCCGGGACCGGGGAGAAGTAAGCCATGGCGTCCGGTTCGCGCACCGCGCTCGCCGCGGTGCTCATCGCATGCGCCGGCGGGGCGGTGGCCCCGGTCCGCGCCGACGTGCTCGACGACATCGGCAAGAAGCTGGTGACCGTCGAGGGCGAGGCCCGCGAGCTCGGCAGCGGCATCAAGAAGCCGACCGGCCAGCCCAAGAAGGACGACGTCATGTCGCGCCGGCTGATCGACGCCCAGGTGGCGTTCGGCGTCGGCAACTACGACAACGCCGCGCTCCTGCTCTACGACTACGTCGCGCAAGCGACGCGCGGCCGCGACTACGACACCGCGCTCTACTACCTCGGCGAGGCGCTGTTCCAGAAGAAGGACCGCGTCGCGTCGCGCACCTACTTCACCCAGCTGGTCAAGGAGCTGCCGTCGAGCAAGTACTACCAGCAGTCGCTCGAGCGGCTGATCGAGCTGTCGCTGATCCTCGGCGACACCGACGGCGTCGACGCGTGGCTGGCCGACCTCGATCGGGTGCCGTCCGACAAGCGGCGGCCGTCGGTGCCCTACGTCCGCGGCAAGTACGCGTTCGCGCAGAACGACTTCGCCGGCGCCGAGGGCTGGTTCAAGCAGGTCCCGGCCGACTCCGAGTACGGCTTCCAGGCCCAGTACTACCTGGGCACCGCGTACGTCGGCATGAGGGAGCTCGGCAAGGCCACCCAGGCCATGGCCGCGCTGCTCGATCGCGAGCCCAAGACCGACGACGACGCCCGGGTCAAGGAGCTGGCGCAGCTGGCGCTGGGCCGCCTGTACTACGAGCGCGATCAGCCGACCAAGGCCATCGACAGCTACCTGCTGCTCGACCGCAAGAGCGACCTGTTCCCCGACGCGCTCTACGAGGTCGCGTGGGTCTACGTGAAGTCGCAGCAGTACGACAAGGCGCTGCGCGCGCTCGAGCTGTTGGCGCTGGCCGACCCGACCTCGCAGCGGCTGCCGACGGTGCGCATCCTCGAGGGCAACCTACGCGTGCGCAAGGCCCAGGGCATCCACGAGAAGGTGCTGGCCGGCCTCGACACCGGCAGCGCCAGCGGCACCGAGGAGTACGACAAGGCGACCCGCCTGTTCGGCGAGACCCACGAGCTGTACGCGCCGCCCCACGACGAGCTGGCCAAGATCATCGCCGCCAACGAGGACCCGCAGGCGTTCCTGGCGCAGATCACCGGCCGCGCGTCGGAGACCTTCCACACCAACTCGACGATGCCGGAGATCGCCGCGGCGTGGATCCGCGACGAGCCCAACGTCAACCGGGTGATGACCGTCGAGACCGACCTCGGCGACATCCAGGGCGAGATCAACGAGGCCGAGCGCACGATCCAGCGGCTCGACGCCGTGCTCGGCTCGGCCAACCGGGTCAACATCTTCCCGTCGCTGGCCACCAAGCGCTCGCGCTCGACCGAGCTGCTCGAGGACCTGCTCGGCATGCGCGAGAAGCTGGCCGACGAGGAGTACCGGCTGGCGCAGCAAGGCAACGCCAACGCCCAGCTGGCCGCGGTCGAGCCGCTGACCCAGCGCCGGCGCGCGCTCTTGACGCAGTGGAAGGCGATGCCCGACGCGGCGATCAGCTACGGCCAGCGCGTCGAGAAGGCCCAGGGCCAGTTCGACGACGTCGATCGCCAGCTGGCCGAGGTGCTGGTCACGATCGACACCACCCAGGCCACGGTCGTCGCGCTCGACAAGTTTGTCAAGGAGTCGGCCGAGCCGTCGGACCCCGCCGCCAAGAAGGCGTGGATCGCCCAGAAGCTCGAGGCGCAGAAGGTGATCGCCGAGCTCAACATCGAGATGGCCGAGATGCACCAAGAGCTCGACGGCATCCGCCGCGAGGTCGTGCTGGGCCGCGACGAGGCCGGCAGCGGCGACGAGGTGTCGCTGCGCGCCCGGACGCTGCGCGATCAGCTGCGCGCCGCCTACGCCGACGAGCACCGCGCGGTGGCGCGGCTGACGCTGGCCGACGCCAAGCGCGGCGGCAAGATCGGTGACCTGATCCGCCGCTCCGACGCGGCGATGGGGCAGCTCGACACCGTCAACGACACGATCGATCAGATCGTCGAGGTGGCGCTGACCGAGGTCCAGGACACGCTGACCTACGAGAAGGCCGAGCTGGCGTCGTACCGCCGCGAGTTCTTGCTGTACGAGGCCGAGTCGCGCGCGCTCGGCGGCACCGTGCTCGGCAACGCGTTCCGCGACGTCAAGGCCAAGTTCTACGACGTGCTGGTGCGCTCCGACGTCGGCGTCGTCGACGTCGGCTGGTCGCAGAAGGAAGAGTCCGACGAGGATCTGTCGCGGCTCAACGTCGAGAAGCAGCGCGAGATCAAGCAGCTGCGCGACGAGTTCGCCGACCTGATCCGCGAGGCCAAGGAGGACGCGCCCGCGCCGGCCCCCGAGCCGGCCCCGCCGCCGCCCGATGGCGCCACGCCGGGAGGTCTGCCGTGATCCGCACTCGCCTCATCGCCGCGCTGCTCGGCGTCGCCGTCGCCGCCGGCCCCGTCGTCGCCCAGCCCGGCGCGCAGGGCCCGGGCAGCGGCCCCTGGAACCAGCCTGGCTCCGGCCCCGGTCTCGGCGTGCCGTCGGGCGCGGTCCCCACGCCGCTCACCGACGCCGAGCGCGCCGCGCTCAAGGAGGTCGAAGCCGACTGGGGCCGCTACGTCGGCCAGGCCGACGAGCACCACCGCCGGCTGCGCGATCAGCTGCTGCGCTCGTTCGACGAGAAGACCGCCGACCTCGAGGCCCGCTACGCCTCGCGGATCGCCGACGCGACCGCGACCAAGGCCGAGCGCCAGCGCTCGATCATCGCGCAGCTCGAGAAGTTCATCGCCGATCACCCCGACCATCCGCAGTTCACCCCGGACGCGATGTTCCGGCTGGCCGACCTGTACCTCGACGTCGCCGACGAGGCGCTCGACCTGCTGACCGATCCCTCGGCCGAGCCGATCGCCGACTATTCGAAGTCGCTCGAGCTGTGGGAGCAGATCGTCACCCGGTTCCCCGACTACCGGCAGATGCCGTCGGTGCTGTACCTGCTGGCGTACTACGGCAAGACCAAGGATGAGCGCCGGTCGATGGTGCTGTTCCTGGCCCTGACCTGCACCAACCACTTCAAGTGGAACGACGTGCCCACCGCGGCGCCGACCAAGGAGGAGGCGCTGGCGCGGATCGATCGGCCCGAGCTGACCGATCCCTACGGCGACTGCCAGCCGTGGCCCGACGCCGACGTCGAGCTGGTCCGCCACGCCTGGGTGCGCGGCCTCGCCGACTACCACTTCACCGTCCCCGGCGAGCTCGACGAGGCGATCAGCGCCTACAACAAGGTCGTCGGCACCGCCAAGGACTCGCCGCTCTACGCCGAGGCGCTCTACAAGCTGGCCTGGTCGTACTACAAGCGCGACAAGCTCATCGAGTCGATCCAGAAGTTCGACGAGTCGGTGAAGCTCTACGACGACATCGTCGCCAAGGGCGCGATCCCGACGCTCGAGCTGCGCGAGGAGTCGCTGCAGTACATCGCGATCGGCTTCACCGATCCGTGGAAGGGCGAGACCGACCCCGATCCGGTCAAGGCCTTCGACCGCGCGCGCGAGTTCTACAAGGGCCGCGAGAACGAGCCCCACGTCCGCGACGTGTGGGAGGCGATGGGCGGCGCGTTCATGGAGCTCCAGGCCTACGACCAGGCCGTCGACTCGTACCGCATCGCGATCGGGCCGCCGTGGGAGCTCAACGCGCGCAACCCGCTGGTGCACCAGGCGATCGTCGACGCCTTCGAGGCCAAGGGCGACAAGCTGGCCGCCGACGAGGCCGCCGCGCAGCTCGCCATCCGCTACGCGCCGGGCACGCCCTGGTACATCGCCAACGAGAAGGACCGCGAGGCGATGGAGAACCAGCGCCGCATCGCGGAGCGCGCGCTGTACGCCTCGGCCCGCAACACCCACCTGGCCGCGACCAACCTGCGCAAGGAGTACGAGGCCGGCGGCAAGACCGAGCCGGCGCTGAAGGAGGAGTACCTCGCGCTCTACGCCTCGGCGGTCAAGCTGTACCAGACCTTCGTCAAGCAGTACCCCGAGAGCGACTACGCCTACGAGTTCACCTACTACCAGGGCGAGGCGCTGTTCTACAGCGAGCGCTACATGGAGGCGGTCGAGCAGTACAAGTGGGTGCGCGACCACCGCGACCTGTCCGAGGCGTTCTTCCTCGACGCCGCCAAGAGCATCCTGGCCAGCTACGAGGCCGAGGTGGCCAAGCAGGTGGCGGCCGGCCAGCTGCCCGAGCTGCGGGTGCCGACCTCCGACGAGCTCAAGGCGCTGCCGCAGCCGCTGACGCCGATGTCGATCCCGGAGCTGTACCTGCAGCTGCAGGCGCAGTGGGACGACTACCAGAACGTCGTCAACGACCCGGCGACCGCGCCGCAGCAGGGCATCAACGCCGCGCTGGTCAGCCTGGCGTACCTGCACATCGACGACGCGATCGCCCGCATGGACAAGGTCATGACCAAGTTCTGCGGCGTGCCCGAGGCGATCGCCGCCAAGGACGGCCTGCTCGCGCTGTACGAGGCGACCGGCCAGCTCGAGAAGTTCACCGAGGTGAACAACAAGTTCATCAGCCAGAAGTGCGGCGACGCCAAGGCGATCGAGGCGGCCAAGAGCCAGAACCGCTCGGTCGAGTTCATGAAGGCCGGCCAGCAGTACGCCGACGGCAAGTTCCTCGAGGCCGCCGAGAGCTTCTACCGCTTCTACAAGATCGCCCCGGCCGCCGACGCCGACGGCCCGACCGCGCTCTACAACTCGGCCGCGGCCTACATGCAGGCCAACCGCCCCAAGACCGCGATCGCGCTGTTCAAGGAGTTCACCCAGAGCAAGGAGAAGAACTACCGGGAGAGCCCGTACTTCCTCGAGGCGATGCGCCTGACCGCGGCCAGCCAGCAGAGCGTCTTCGACTACGACGCGGCGATCGCCACCAACCTCGAGCTGTACGCGGTGGCCAAGGACGCCAAGAAGCGCGGCATCAAGCCGCCGCCGCCGCTGCCGGGCGAGGCGCAGCGCACCACCGATCAGATCGCGCTCGAGGCGCTGTACAACGCCGCGTTCCTGGCCGAGCTCAACCGCGACTTCAAGCGCGCGGTCGACCTGTTCGGCAAGTACGACAAGGAAGAGACCGACCGCGGCAAGAAGAGCGACGCCGCCTGGGAGGTCGTCATGATCTACAAGACCTCGGGCGACATCTCGAGCCTGATCGCCGCCGCCGATCGCTGGCGCCGGGGCTACGGCGCCGACGCCGGCAACGAGGACAAGTTCGTCCAGTCGTACTACGACACCGCGGGCCTGTGGCGGCGCAAGGGCAAGACCAAGGACGCCGAGGCGGCCGGCCGGCAGACCATGGACGCGTGGGTCACCCGCGGCAGCGTCAAGGGCGGCAAGGGCGCCAAGCTGGCCGGCGAGTGGGCGCTGTACTTCGCCGAGAGCTACTTCACCAAGACCTTCCAGCCGTACAAGATCACCGAGGTGGCCAAGACCATCGATCGGTCCAAGGCGATCAAGGCCGCGCTCGAGAAGCTGACCCTCGAGGTCCAGGACAAGTACGTCGCGCTCGACGCCTACGGCGTGGCCGAGTACTCGATGGCGGCCAAGGTGCGCTTCGGTGAGAGCCTGTCGCAGTTCGCCGAGAAGCTGGCGCAGTCGCCGACGCCCAAGTACGTGCTCGACCTCGACAAGAAGAACCCCGACGCCGGCGCGGTCGCGGCCTACGAAGAAGGCCTGGCCCGCAACCTGGCCAAGTACGTCGACCAGGCCAAGGCGCAGTGGACCGAGGTGGTCAACCTCGCGAAGAAGAACGGCGTGTCCAACAAGTGGAGCCAGCTCGCGCTGGAGAACCTCAACCGCGAGTTCCCGGACGAGTTCCCGGTCCTGCACCAGGAGCTGTTCGACGGCACGGAGGCGCCATGAGTTCGGTAGATCCTCGATCCCGCTCGCGCGTCGGTAGTGTCGTGCGTCGCCTCGGCACCATCGGCATGGCCCTCGCCCTCGCGGCGGCGGTGGCCTGTGGCGGCGGCAGCAAGAAGAAGCCGACCACGCCGGGCGCCGGCTCGGGGTCGGGCTCGACCGCCGATCCCGGCGGCATGAACGACACCGGCGACCCCACCGGCGACGGCGTCCCCACCACCGGCGGTGGCGGCGGGAGCGCGGGCGGCGGCGGCGACACGGGCGGCGGCGGCGGCGGTGGCGACCTGGGTGGCGGTGGTGGCGACGGCGGCGACCCGGTCGCGGCCGGCGACCCCGAGCCGCCGCCGATCGTCCCGCCCAACCTCGACATCCCGCCCGACCAGGCCCGCACCGAGGTCGATCGCCACCTGCGGCAGGCCAAGGCGATGCTGGCCGCGGCCAAGCCCGACCCCGACGGCGCGATCATCGAGGCCAAGGCGGCGCTGGCGGTCGACGGCACCAACGTCGACGCGCAGATCGCGATCGCCCACGCCTACTACCTCAAGCGGCTGACCGACACCGCCGAGGTCATCCTCGACACGCTGTACAACAAGCGGCGCGCCGCGGTCGAGAACAACGCCTACCTGAACTACGTGTACGGGCTGGTCTACGACCGCAACAACGAGCCGGCCCGCGCGTTCGCCGCCTTCAAGAAGGCGGTCGCGCTCGACGGCAACTTCGCCAGCGCGCTGGTCAACCTCGGCGTCCACCAGCTCGAGAACAAGCAGTACGGCGACGCGGTCGAGTCCTTCGAGCGGCTCACCGGCCAGCTCGGCCGCACCGACGCCGCCACCTGGTCGTCCCTCGGCTCGGCCTACCGCGGCCAGGCCGCCGACTACGATCCTGGCAGCGCCAACAAGAACCAGCTCCTGGGTCGGGCCGAGAACGCCTACAAGCGGGCGCTGGCCGCCAACCAGAGCTACGGCCCCGCGTACTACAACCTCGGGCTGCTCTACCTCGACGCCGATCCGTTCCCCGACGGCGGCGGCGCGATGGACACGCTGGTCCGCCTCAACAAGGCCAAGACCTACTTCGAAGAGTACAAGAACATGGCCGGCGTCGACCTGGCGCTCTACGACGAGCGCCTGAAGGACGTCACCAAGCTGATCAAGCGCGAAGAGAAGAAGCGCAAGAAAGCCGGAGGTGGCTGATGCGTCCGACCCTCGCCCTGTTGCTGGTGGCGGCCCTGGCCGGGACCGCGGGCGCCGACCCGGCGGTCGCGTTCCACGTCGTCGACGACGGCGGCCACAAGAAGATCGTCATCGACACGCCGATCGACGTGAACGGGCGGGCGCCGCGGCCCGAGGTCGCGGTGCTGGGCGCGACCTTGCGCCCCGACTACGTGTGGCCGCTGGTCGAGCAGTCGATGCTCGACCTGGTGCTGGCCACCGTGCAGCGCGCGCCGTTCGTCGCGGCCCACGCCGGGGGCCGGCCGTGAGGGCGGTCGCGCTGGTGGTCGCCGCGCTGGCGCTGGCCGCCCCGACGGCCGCGCGCGCCGAGGGCTGCGACGACCAGGACACCGAGAAGAAGAACGACGGGAAGAACTTCCACATCGAGTACCGCAACGGCCAGAAGGTCCACGTCATCGACACCGTCATCGCGGTGTGCGGCAAGGTCCCGCGGCCCAGCGTCGTCTACGTCTTGCAGGCCAAGAACATCAACTACGAGTGGGAGCATCTGAAGCAGGACTTCCTGCCGCTGATCCTCGCCTCGGTCACCAAGGCCCCCTTCTGATGGCGACCGCACCCAACGCCCACGGCCCGCGTCCGCGCATCCTGCGCATCGGCGTCCTGCTCGGCGGCAAGATCGTCGAGGAGCGGCTGATCCGCGACCGCGGCGACGTCACCGTCGGCCAGACGTCGAAGAACACCTTCTCGGTGCCGCTCGAGGGCCTGCCCCGCGAGTGGACGCTGTTCAAGGCCCACGAGGGGCGCTACACGCTCGACTTCACGGGGCAGATGGACGGCCGCCTGTCCGACGGCGACAAGGTCCAGACGCTGGCCGCGGCCCGCGAGGCCGGCGCCCGGCGGGTCGGCGAGCACTTCTCGCTGCCGCTCGGCGACCACGCGCGCGGCAAGGTGTCGCTGGGCGACCTGACGCTCCTGTTCCAGTTCGTCACCGAGCCGCCGCTGCAGCCCCGGCCGCTGTTGCCGCACTCGGTGCGCGGCACGCTGGCCGATCGCATCGACCCGCGGCTCGCGATCACGGTCGCCGCGTCGGTGGCGATCCACTTCGGCTTCATGATCGCGGCGTGGCAGTGGGATCCACCGGGCGACGGCGGCATCGCCTACCGCGCGGCCAAGCAGACGTTCGCCGAGGACTCGGTGCCGGTCGACTTCCAGGAGCCGGTGGCGGTGCCGGAGAAGGGCGACGAGAAGGGCGCCGAGACCAAGGGCGAGGACAAGCAGCCCGAGAAGGCGCCCGACAAGAAGCCGGCCGGCGACAAGAAGCCGGCGGGCGACAGCAAGCCGGCCGAGGCCGGCGGCGGCCGCAACGAGAACGACGCGGTCGCGCTGCAGGAGGAGTCGGCCCGCATGGCCGACGCGCTGTTCTCCGAGGACGAGGCCGGCGGCGGCCTGGCCGGCGCGATGGAGAACAAGAAGCCGGGCAGCGACCTCGGCAACCAGCTGTCGGAGGTCGCCAAGAGCGGCGCGCAGACCGCGATCGGCAACACCGCCGGCCGCGGCACCCGCGGCAACGGCGACCCGCGCGTCGGCACCGGCACCGGCCCCGGCGTCACCGGCCCCGGCGGCCCGGTCAGCGCCACCGGCCCCGACGGCAAGGGCGAGAAGGTCCCGACCGGCCGCATCTCGGTGTCGGACAAGAAGACGTTCGACGACTCGACGCTGACCCCCGACGCCGTGCTGCGCAAGATCACCAGCGCGTACATGAGCGGCCTGAAGCGCTGCCACAAGGAGCTGCTGAAGACCGATCCCACCGCGCGCGGCAAGGTCAAGCTGGCGTTCACGGTCAACGAGAGCGGCCGCACCGTCAGCCCGCGCGTGAGCGGCTTCGCCGACAGCCTCGACTCGTGCATCGAGGGGCAGATGGGCAACTGGCGCTTCGACATCCCCAAGGACGGCGACGGCGAGCCGACCGACGCCAGCTTCGAGATCGCGCTGCAGCTCGTCCCGGAGTGAGCCAGCTCGGGGTAGCCCGAGCTGTGCTCCTGACAACGGACGACGCGGGGCGGCGTAGTCGTTTGCGGGCGTCGCTCGCACACCGTCTCACTCCGAGATCATCGGAGCGTGCGGCAGAACATCGCAGCGCTGACGCGGTGGGGAGATCCGCGACGTGAATGGCGTACTCTGGTGACACTGGGGGATCATCGCCGTGACCAGCTACGCTGTATCCGCTGTATCCGGACCACACGTCGACCAGCAAGCGTCGTCTGCCGCGACGCTCGACGAGCCTATCCGTCGTCCCGCGGCGAGCGTCGCCGCCTCCACCCCGTCGACGGCGCCACCCGTGCCCGGCGGCGGATACCAGGCGTACTCGTACGACGTCCAGCGGCAGGCCGAGACGGCCGTCGGCGCCACCGATAGCGACGCCGTCCACGCCGTCGCGGCCCAAGGCGTCGCCGGGGGTGGCGGACCGCTGCCCTTCGCCGATCGCATCGGCGCGAGCTTCGGCGCCCACGACATCAGCGACGTCCGCGCGCACGTCGGGGGCCAGGCCGCCGCCGCGAACGACGCGCTCGGCGCCCGCGCCTACGCCACCGGCCGCGACATCGCGTTCGCCGGCACACCGGACCTGCACACCGCCGCCCACGAGGCGGCGCACGTCGTCCAGCAGCGGGCCGGCGTGTCGCTCAAGGGCGGCATCGGCGAGGCGGGCGATCCCTACGAGCAACACGCGAACGCGGTCGCCGACGCGGTCGTCGCGGGACGCTCGGCCGAGCCGCTGCTCGACACGGTGGCCGGCAGCGGCGGCGGCGGCGGCGTGCAGCGCCAGGCCGTGCAGTTCTGGGACGGCCACGAGCACCGCGCGGTCGGCAACCTCGGCGCCATCCTGGCGACCGGCAACGCCGAGTTCCGCACCGGCGAGATCAACCGCCTCCGCCAGTCGTTCAACCCGACCCGCCCGGGCGAGACCTTCGACAACCACCAGTTCACCCCTGGTTCGATCGGCGCGGGCGGCATCACGCAGTCGAGCGATCCGACGCTGGTGGCGCTCGAGCAGCGCGGCAAGAACGTCAACCGGGTGCGGACCAACGATCGCCACCTGACCGACCCCGAGACCCACCAGACCGAGACGATCGAATCGAGCATCTCGTTCGGCGCCGCCAACGAGTTCGGCGGCGACTACAACAAGACCCCCGAGGCGCTGGCGCGCGAGCACGACGACGACGACCCGGTCGGCCACGACTTCCTGGTGATGGTCGACGTCGCCACCAGCAACATCAACCACTTCTACCCCCTCAACGGCGAGGAGTACCGCACCCACCACGCCGCCGCGGTCGCGCTGGCCCAGCGCAGCTTCCAGGCATCCCAGGCCGGCAACACCGAGCTCGCCAGTCAGCTGATCCGGCAGGCCATCCTCAAGGAGGGGTTCGCCGCGCACTTCCTGGCCGACACCTTCGCCGCCGGCCACATGGCGCCGCGCGCGCTCGATCGGATCTCCACCAGCGGCCTCGGCGAGGACGAGCTCGGCCTCAACCGCAGCAAGCACTGGCACGACGCGCTCAACGCCGTCACGGGTTCGCCGGGGTTGCCCACGACGCGCGGCTACTTCCACGGCGACGACACGATGACGGGGCGCGAGCTCGCGATCATCGGCAACGACGTCGGCGCCTCGCTGCGCGAGATCGTCACCACCGCGGCCGGCCGCGCCGAGGCCGCCAACATCTCGCTGGCCGCGCCCAACGTCGGCGAGATCCTGGCCAGCCCCGACTACGGGCCGATCTGGCGCGGCATGATGGGCGACTACGAGCAGGACCTGCGGGCGGCCGAGCGCCGCGGCGCGGCCGGCGAGTCGATGACGTCCGATGGTGGAGTCACGACGTCGACCGGCGACATCGCGAGCTCGATGCGCAACGGCGTGTTCGGCGGCGATCGCGTCCAGCTGCAGCGGCTGGCGGGCTCGTCGTGGAACGGCAACACCCTCAACTTCACCGTCACCGTCGAGGGCCGGCCGGCCCCCGCCGGCACCCAGGTGTACGTCCAGTTCTACGACAAGGACCTCGGCTTCGACCGCGCCGCCAGCGGCTACACCGCCGGCACCCTGGCCAGCGACGCTGGCGCCGGGCTCAACAACACCGACGAGAAGATCGGCGGCCACCAGCTGGTCACCCTCACCGACGGCGGCCTGGGCACCGCGACGTGCACCGACGACGATCCCGGCGACGTCTACGCGGTGATCTTCGCGGCCACCTCGCGGCTCGACGCGGGCGAGCACGCCGGCCCGATGGGCACGTTCCAGCCCACCGAGGTGCCGATCGGCCGCACCGAGACGCAGGGCACCGGCAGCGGGCGGGTCGCGCTGCCGCTGCAGGTGTCGGGGATGTCTTGGTCGGGCGCGACGCTGCGGTTCCGGGTCAACTCCGACGGCAAGCCCGCCAACGGGCGCACGGTCTACGTCCGCTTCTTCGACAAGGACGCGG
Organism: Myxococcales bacterium; assembly: GCA_016707895.1. GTDB lineage: Bacteria > Myxococcota_A > Polyangia > Haliangiales > Haliangiaceae > UBA2376. Next base: position 648,139 of record JADJGV010000002.1, read on the forward strand.
GCTTCGATCGCGACGAGGAGGGCAACCTGGGTGACGCCTGGGACTCCGATGAACCGATCGGTCCGATGCAGCCGGTCGCGATCAGCGACGGCGCGGGCTGGATCACCGCCACCGGCGACGCGGTCGACCCGGGCGACACCTACGGCGTGGTGTTCAATGACGAGGGCGGGCGCGTCGCGCTCCGGCGCTCGGACGTCATGCCGTGATCGTGGCGCGCTGATCGAGGCCGATGTTCGCCTGCGTCGCGACGACCGACGACGGCCGCCTGGCGGTGCTCACCGCCGGGCGGTTGACGCTGTACGACCTGGCCACCGGGAGCGCGGTGGTGGCGGTCGACGTCGACGGTGACCGCGTCGTCGCCATCCACGGGCACCTGCTGGTCCACGGCGGCGACGCGGCGCGGAGCGCGCTCACCCTGCTGGCGACGCCGGGGCTGAGCGTGGCCGCGCGCCTCGAGGTGTCGGCGCCGACCCGGCTGGTGACCGGGGCTGGACGTGTGGCGGTGGTCGAGCGCGGCGATGAGGCGCTGATCGCCAGCGGCGCGGGCGGCGCGATCACGCTGGCGTCCCTGCGTCCGCCGGCGCTGTTCGATCTGGCGTTCGGGCTCGAGGGCGACGAGCTGCTGACGTTCGGACCGCGCGGCACCGAGGTGTGGGACGTCGCGCGCCGGCAGCCACACCGTCGGCTGGCGCTCGAGCTGCCCGACGCCACCGTGGCGTGCGGCGTGACCGCGCGCAGCGCCGCCCTGTGGATCGCGACCGACGCCCCCGCGCTGACCACGCTGCGCTTGTCGGACGGCCGCGCGGTCGAGCTGGCGCTGGACGCGCCGCCGCGTCGCGTGCGCAGCGACCCCCGCGTCGCGTGGCTCACCGCCGAGGTCGGCAGCGTCACGGTGGCGATCGACGTGAGTCGTGGCGTGGTCGCGCCGCTGCCCGCCGACCTGGGCCCGGTGGTGGCGGTCGCGCCGATCGGCGAGCGATCGACGGCGTGCGCGGTCGCGCTGGACGGCGGCGCCTTGCGGATCGTGCGGCTCGGCGAGAGCGGCGCCGCGGAGGTGGTCGCACGGCGTGAGGTCGCGGCGGTGCCGCCCGCGGCGATCGCGCCCGCGGCGATCGCGCCCGCGACGCCGGCTCGACGCTCGGTGCATGAGCAGCTCGCCGCGCTGGGGCTCGCCCCCGCGGCGGTCGCGCCACAGGCCGCGGCGGTCGCGACGCGAAGTCATCGCGGATGGCGCGACGAGCTGCTGGCGTGGACCCGCGCGCCGGTGGGGCCGCCGCCCGCGCTGGGCGGTTCGCCGCTCGCCGAGCTGCACCGGCGGCTGGGTCACGCGCCGGCCACCTGGCCCATGATCTGCGCGCTGTACGGCGCGTGGCTCGAGGGCGACGACGCGGGTCTCGCCAGCGCGCGCCTCGCCGACCTCGCCGCGCCGGCGGAGGAGCGCTGGGACGCGGCGCTGGGAGGGGTGCTGGCGGCGGGCGGCGTCGCGATCTGGCGGCGGGGCCGCGCTCGCCTCGCGCCCGCCTATGGCGACTACCTCGACGGCCGCGGGCCGCGGGCCATCGAGCGCGTGGGCGCCGCGGCGCCGGTGGCGGTCGCGCCGCCCGGCGGGCGCTACACCCTGGCCGTCGACGGTGGTCTCGCGGGCGCGGTCCGCGCGCTCGCCGCGCAGCTGGGCGAGCTGGGCTTCTATGCGCCCCGGCCCGGCGCCCCCCCCGCGCTGGCCCGGGCCCGCGTCGAGGCGTGGCTGCGCGGCTGGGCGCTGGCGACCACCGCGCCGCTCGCGGGCGTCGCGACCCAGCCTGGTGAGTGCCTGATCTGGTTGGCGGCGCCCGCGCACGCGACATCGCCGAACGCGCCGCCGCCGTGGCCTCACGCGACCGCGGGCAGCGTCACATCGGCAGGGCGCGGCATCTAGCGGTCATGGATCACGCCATCGTCGAAGAAGCCCGCGCCGCCTGGCGCGCCCTCGAGGCCGCCCCCGACGCGGCCCGGATCGTGGATCTGGCCCGGCTGGCGCTGGGGCCGCTGGCGACCGTCGAGCGCGAGGGCGGCGACATGGTCGGCACCGACGCCTACGAGGTGCTGCGCGACGGCTGGCCCGCGCTGCGCGGCTGGCTGGCGCACCCCGACGCCGCGGTGCGCGCGGCCGCGGCCTACGCGCTGGCGTTCTTGCTCGAGCCCGCCGACCAGACCCTGCCGGCGCTCGCGCAGGCCGCGGCGACCGAGCCCGATCCGCGGCAGCAGGCGGCGCTGATCCTGGCGGCGGGGCGGCTGCGCGCGTCGGTCCAGGCCCAGCAGGGCACGTCGCCGGACGTGCCGTTCGAGGGCATCCGCGTCGACCCCGCGGTGCGCGGCCCCGAGGTCGACCCGGTGGTGCGCGGCGCGACCGCGCTGGCCCAGACGTTCGGGCTGCCGTCGTTCCCGCGGTCGTGCCAGCCCGACGTGGCGGCGGCGATCGAGGCGCTGGCCGGGCCGGTCGGGCCCTGGGGCGGCGGCGACGTCGCGACGCTGGCGGCGGCGGTGCGCGCGGGGCTGTGGGTCCAGGAGGCCAAGCCCGAGCGCGAGGTCGCCGAGGTGGTGTTCCGCAGCGACAACATGATCGCCACGCTCACGCCGGCCGGCGCGGACGATGAGGAGGATGAGGCCGACGCGGCGGAGGACGCGGAGGAGGAGGGCGCGGAGGAAGAGGAGGAGGAGGAGGACGCGGATGAGGACGACGACGACGCGCGCGAACGTCCGACGCCGCGGGTCCAGCTCGCGGGCCTGCACGACGTCGAATGGGGCGCGCTCGAGCACGCGTACGGCTCGGCGGGCGGCGTGCCGTTCCAGCTCGAGGCCCTGAGCGCCGCCGACCCAGCCGACCGCGCGACCGCGCTCGACAACCTCGAGAGCAGCATCCACCACCAGGGCTCGGTGTACTCGGCCAGCGTCGCGGCGGTGCCGTTCTTGATCGCGCTCGCGGGGCACGCCGGGCTCGAGGGACGCGCCGGCATCCTCCAGCTGCTGGCGGGCATCGCGGTGCACGACCCGGCGGGCTGCGTCGTCGAGGGCGCGGGCAAGTGGCGCTCGCAAGCGTTCGACGCGGTGGCGGCCGGCGGGCCGACCTACGTCGCGCTCCTCGCCGACCCCGAGCCGGCGGTGCGCAGCGCCGCGGCCTACGTGCTCGCCTACGTCCTGCCGGTCGCCGAGGGTGCGCTGCCGGCGCTGCGCGCGGCGTTGCGCGACGAGCGTGACCGCCGCGCCCGGGCCAGCCTGCTGCTCGCGCTCGGCTACCTGTCGCGCTACCTCGAGTCGCGCGCCGACGCGCCGGTGCTCGCCGGGTACCTCGACGCGCCCAGCCCGCTCATCCGCACCGCGGCCGCGTTCGCGCTGGCTCAGATGCACGGCCCGGCCACGCCGCCCGCCGCGCTCGCCGTGCTCGACCGCGCCCGGACCGAGGCCGCGCCGGTGCGCGGCGGCTGGCCGTGGAACCGCGGCCAGCTGGCCGGCATGGCGCTGGCCATCCGCCAGGCGCTCAAGGGCATCGACGAGGTGCTGGCCGATCTCGAACGCGCCGACGCCGCCGGCGACGACGACGGCCGCCGCGCCGCGGCCTTCCGCGCGACCAAGCTGCTGTTCAACGACGAGCCCCACGGCTTCGACCTGCCGTGGCACCCCGACGAGCTCGATGCGCCGCGCCGCCGGACGCTGGCCGCGCTGCTCACCGTGGGCTGGCCCGACGGCGAGGCGATCGGCCTGCCGCCGACCGCCGAGGCCGCGCGGCGCATGCTCGGCGAGGGCGCGGGCCCGGTCGACCAGCCGCTCCTGGTCGACGGCGCGCCGCGCGCGGCGTGGTGGCTGATCTATCGCGTCGTCGGTCAGGCGCTGGCGCCGGCGGCGCTGCACGCCGCGCTGGCCGCGCTGTCGCCCGAGGCGCGGGTGGCGCTCATCGACGACGCGTTCGCCGCGCCGCACCAGCTGTCCTGCCGCCGCAAGCCGATCGAGTGGGACGACACCCGCGACACGATCGACGCGATGGACTTCACCAGCCGCTTCATCTTGCTCGCGGCCGACGTGCTCGGTCGCGCCGGCGCCGCCGGCGAGGCCTGGGCCGCCGCGACCGCCGCGGCGCAGGTGCCTCGGGGCAAGGACCGCGACGTCGTCGCGTCGATCGCGGCGGCGCTGGTGCTGGCCCGGGCCGCCACCGCGCGCGGCGAGGTGCTCGACCCGCGGTTCGATCCGCTGGTCGCACCCGATCAGGTGCCGGCCGACACCTACCGCGTCGCGCTGCGCGCGGTGCTCGAGCACCTGCCGGCGGCCCGGGGCGCGGCCCTCGCCGAGGAGCTCGAAGCGCTCGAGGCGAGCGACGCCGACGAGATCGCCGAGGACGAGGACGACGGCGACGACGACGACTGACGGCGCTGGGTCAGCGCGGCAAGAGCGTCGGCCACACCGCGCCGCTGCGGGGATCGGTGAGCGTGGTCTGGTCGCGGTAGACCCGCGCGGTGCGGTGCAGCGCGGCCAGCGCGCTGGTCAGCGGCATCGACTGGTAGCGCTCGGGCCAGTGGGCGAGGATCCGATCGCGCACCAGCGGGGCGTGGCGGGTGCTCATCGCCGGGAACATGTGGTGCTCGACGTGGTAGCCGAAGCCGAGCGTCAGGAACACCAGCGGGCGGGGCAGCGTGACCGACAGCGAGTTCACCAGCACGTCGTTGACCTTGGGGGTCAGGGGGCTGAGGCCGTGGTTGGTGAGGATGAACGCCATCACGATGACGTTGGCCAGCACCAGCGGGATCGCGAACACGAACAGGAACGCGAGCGGGCCGACCAGGAACGCCACGGTCAGCCACATCGCCACGCCGAGCGCGCTCTCGACGAACGCCAGCGTGTGCTCGCGGCGCGACATCCAGCCCCACCGCCGCACGGCGAACAGGATCTGCGCGCTCTGCACCGTGAAGCCGAACATCAGGCTGAGCACGCCGGTCCAGCGCCGGGCGCCCAGCGAGAAGCCGTCGGTGACCAGCCGGACCAGCCGGCTCTGCTCGTAGGTCGACAGCTCCGGGTACATGTCGGGATCGAGGCCGGGCTGGTTGGCGTGGGCGTGGTGCTCGCGGTTGTGCCAGACGCACCACAGGCGCGGCGACACCACGAACGGCGCGAAGCCGATCCACCCGACGACCTTCTTCAGCACCTTGTTGCGGGTGACGCCGCCGTGCAGCGTCTCGTGCGCCAGGAAGGTGATGCCGCCGAAGCCGATGCCGATGGCGATCGAGGCCAGCGGCACCAGCGCCCAGGGCAACCAGCCGTTGGCGATCGCCACCGTGCAGGTGACGATCACCGCCAGGTGGAAGGGCAGCCACAGGAGCCGCGACGTCGCGGGCGCGAACGCCTCCGCGGGCAACTCGGGGCGAACGGTTCGTACGTACGCTGACAACGGCGACAACTGCACACGGTGATCGTGACCACTTCTGGGGTCGGGATGGTCACGATCCCATCATGGCGCTGTCATGTGCGGCCTATGCCGCACCGCGTGATCACTCGGCCGGTTCGGCGTCGCCGGGGCCGATGTCGCAGGCGTCGACCGGGTTGCGGTGGTCCTCGGGGCACTGCTCGAGCGGGATCACCGAGTGGGTGGCCGTGCCCTCGTCGTCGACCGCGATGCAGCAGGTGACCTCCTGCGGCACGTCGTCGGGCGCCGGGCCAGCGGGGGCCTTCTTGGCCGGACCACCGCAGCCCAGGGACAGGGAGACGAGCGAGGCGAACAGGAACGCGAGCTTCATGGGCGGCATTGCGCCATGAACGCTCCCCGCGTGCAAACATTACGGGCGCCTGCGGCGCGGCCGTGGGGGATGAACGCCGGGCCCGGCGTGACGTCTAAGCCTTCGTTGCGCCACCCGTCCGACGTCTCTATCTTCCCGATGTCCATGCCCCGCATCGTCGCTCTCGCCTTGGCGCTCGGCCTCGTCGTCGCCTGTGGGGATCCGCCCCCGTCGAAGTACCCGACCCAGGCGTTCTACGTCGAGGACACCCGGCTCGGACCCGACGATCAGCTCGACATCGCCGTGTACCTGGGCGGCGGCTCGCAGAAGCTCGAGGACGTCAGCAAGGTCTACCCGGTGTCGGCCGACGGCATGCTGTCGTTCCCGATGATCGGCACGGTGGCCGCCAACGGCCGCAGCCCCAAGGACATCGAGGGCGAGATCCGCACCCGGCTCGCCGACGGCTACATCGTCAACCCCAACGTGACGGTGCAGGTGAAGGAGTACAAGAGCAAGAAGGTCTCGATCACCGGCGAGGTCCGCAAGCCCGGCACGCTGATCTGGCGCCCCGAGATGACGATCAACGAGGCGGTTTCGGAGGCCAACGGCTTCACCGCGATGGCCAAGCCCAACGCGGTGGTGGTGACCCGGCGCACCGCCGACGGCGTGGTGAAGTACACCGTGCCGGTCGAGCGCATCTTCAACAACCGCTACGATCAGTTCTACATGCGGCCCGGCGACTCGGTCTACGTGCCGAAGCGCCTCTGGTGAGACGGGTGGGCCGGCATGCGAACGCGTGATCGCGTCGCGCTGGGCGCGATCGCCGCGACCCTCGCGCTGGCCGGCGTGCTGGTCGGCGGCGCCACCCGGTGGGCGGCGTGCGTCGCGGCGCTGGCCGCGGTGGGCGCGGCCGCCGTGCACCTCACGTCGCGGCGCACCGGCCGGCCCGGACCGCTGGTCGCGCTGATCGGCGTCGCGCTGATCGCGACCGCGGCGCAGCTGATCCCCCTGCCCGAGGCGATCGCGACGATCGTCGCGCAGGAGAAGTGGGCGCTGGTCCGCGATCGCGCGGCCGCGCTCGGCGAGGCCGGCCCGCGCTGGGTGGTGGCCTCGCAGGACCCGCCGGCGACGCTGGTCGAGCTCGCCAAGCTGCTCGGCTACCTGGCGCTGGCGTGGAGCGCGACCCGGCTGGCGTCGCAGCGGCGGGCGCGGCCGTGGCTCGCGGCGGCGGTGGTGGGCGCGGCGACGCTGATCGCGGTGATCGCCCTCGGCCATCGGCTGGTCGGCGCGACGCGGCTCTACGGGGTGTTCACGATGCCCAACGCCGAGGTCGTGCCGGCACCGCTGATCAACGAGAACCACCTGGCCGGGCTGACCGCGATGGTGGTGCCGCTGGCGCTGGGGCTCGGGCTCGGGTGGCGCGGTGGCAAGCGGATGGGGGCGTTCGCGGCGGCGCTGGTGCTGGCCGGCACCGCGCTGCTCACCGCCTCGCGGGGGGGCGCCGTCGGGTTGGTCGCCGGGGCGGTGGTCGTCGGCGTGGTGCTGGTGGCGCAGCGACGGGCCGGCCTCGCCGACGACAACCGGCGCGCGCCGGCGTCGATCACCGTGCCCGCGATGGTGGTCGCCGTGTGCGCGCTGGTGCTGTTCGGGTTGGTCTCGGCGCGCGGCGTCGCCCGCGAGCTCGATCACACGCAGCTCGCCGAGCTGGCCGAACCGAGCAGCAAGTACCAGATGTGGACGACCGCGGCGCCGATGATCGTCGAGCACCGCTGGCTCGGCATCGGCCACGGCGCGTTCGAGCCGGTCTACGCGCAGCGCAACCCGGTCGACTACTTGACCTACGGCTACGTCGAGAACACCTACCTCCAGGCCGCGATCGACTGGGGCGTGCCCGCGACGCTGGCGTTGGTGCTGGCGCTCGGCGCGCTCACGCGGGCCGCGGTGAAGCGGTGGCGCCACGGGCCGATCGAGGCCGGGGCGCTCGGGGCGCTGGCCTCGATCGCGATCCACGACGTCGTCGATTTCAGCCTGGCCATGCCCGCGGTGGCGATGGCCGCGATCGCGATCGCCGCGCTGCTGGTGCCGGCGCGGCTCGGCACCGACGAGCACCGCGCGCCGGTGGCGCGGGCGGTGCTGGGGCGACGCGCGGGCCTGCTGGCGGCGGCGGCGGCGGTGGTGGTGCTCGCGGCCACGCCGCTGGGCCGCGGCTTCCGGGTCGAGCGCGCCGCGCTGCCCGCCGGCGCGTCGCCAGCGGAGGCGCTCGCGGTGCTCGAGCGTCACCCCGCCGATGGGCTGGCCGCCGGTCACGTCGCGGCGGCGCTGTACGCGCGCCGCGATCCGCGCGCGCTGCCGATGATCCGCCACGCGCTGGCGCTGCGTCCCAACCACGGCGGGTTGCACCTGCTGGCCGCGCGGATGATGACCTCGACCCAGCGCCCGGACCAGGCCGCGGGCCAGTACGCCCAGGCGATCGTCTACACCCGGGCGATCGATCCGATCATCGACGAGATCCTGGCGCGGTTGCCCGGCGTCGGCGCCGACGGCGTGCCGGAGGCGGCGCGGGCGCTGCCCGACGATCCCCGCCACGTCGGGCGGGTGTGCAGCGCGCTGGCCGCGCGCGGTCGCCACGACGTCGCGCTGGCGTACACCGACGCGATCGCCGCTCGCGACCCCGACCGCGCCGACGTCCAGCTCAACCGCGCCGCCGCGGCGCTCAAGCTCGGTCGCTGGGCGATCGCGCTGGCCGCGGCGCGGGCCCTCACCGGGCGCATGCCCGGGCCGCGGCCTGCGCTGATGCAGGCGTTTGCGCTCGACGGGATGGGACGCCAGGCCGACGGCGTCGCGATCCTGGCCGCGCTGCCGCCGCCCGACACGGCGGCGGAGCGAGGGGAGGTCGCCCTGTACCTGGCCCACCTGCAGTCAAAGCTCGGTCGCCATCCGGCGGCGCGGGAGACGCTGATCGCGGTTGTGGACCAGCTCGATGGCTCTCCTCGGCTGGAGGCCGAGCTGCGCAGGCTGCTCGCGGTGGTCGAGGACGCGCTCGGCCACACCCAGGCCGCCGCGTGGGAACGAAAGCGCGCCGCCGAGCTCATTGGCTCTCCGTGATTTCAGGTACATGGGACGCAGCCAAGGAGCTGGATCTGCTCCCACAACTGTCGCAGGATGTGCGCCTGAACGCCCCGGACACCATGGGCGTCTAAGGATCCACTGTGTCGAAGTCTGCCGCACCGCCCGAGCCCGAGGCCCTCTCCGCTAGCCTGCGGCGCTACCTCGAGGTGCTGCGCAAGCGCCTGTGGGTGGTGATCGCGTGCGTGGCGGTCGGGGTCACCGGCGCGGTGCTCTACACGATGCGCCTGCCGCGGATCTTCCAGGCGTCGGCGACGGTCGTGATCAACCCGCAGGCGCCGCGGGTGTTCGGCAACCAGGTCGACGAGGTGTTCGAGCTAGGCGCCGGCAGCTACTGGTCGAATCAGGAGTACTACAACACCCAGCTCGACATCATCACCGGCTTCCCGCTGGCCCGGGTGACCGTGGCGCGGCCGTACTGCAAGGACGGCGGCCGCCAGGCCTGCGACGATCTGCCGGTGACCGGCGCCCCCGAGCGCGAGCGCTTCTACGACCGGCTGGTGCCGAAGCTCCAGCACCCGCAGCTGTCCGACAGCGACCGCGTCGACCTCGCCGCCGAGATCCTCAAGGGCAAGCTGTCGGCGTCGCAGGCCAAGGAGAGCCGCATCGTCGCGATCAGCGTCCGCGACATCGACGGCGCGCTGGCGCAGGCGCTGGCCAACGAGCACGTCAAGTCGTACCTGGGCTACATGCGCGGCAAGCGCGTGAAGGGCACCGACAAGGTGTCCAAGTTCCTCGCCACCGAGAGCGACGTCGCCGAGGCCGACCTGCGCGGCGCCGAGGTCGCGCTCTACGAGTTCCGCAAGTCGCACGACATCCTGTCGGTGTCGCTCGAGGACAAGCAGTCGATCCTCGCCGCTGACATCACCCGCTACAGCGCCGCGCTGGGCGACGCCCGGGTCAAGCGCACCGAGCTGGGCAGCCAGGTCCGGAAGGCGCAGTCGCTCAAGGGCGAAGAGGTGATCGAGTCGCCGGTGTTCGCGCTGGTGGGCTCGTCCGACGTCTACGACCAGATGAAGTCGCAGTACGACCTCGAGAAGCAGAAGCTCGACGAGGTCAAGAGCCTGTGGGGCCCCAAGAGCGACAACTTCACCGCGCAGCAGCGCAAGGTCGATCAGATCTACGCCGGGCTGCAGGGCGAGGCCCGCCGCGCGGTGCGCGAGCTCGAGGTCCGCTACTCCGCGGCGCAGGCCACCGAGGGCGCGCTGGTGGCCGAGCTCGAGCGGCTCAAGCAGGAGGCGATCTCGCTGGGCCCGCTGGCGATCGACTACAACCGCCTGGCCCGGCAACAGAAGGCCGCCGAGGACAACGTCAACATGCTGCGCAGCCGGCAGCGCACCAGCGAGCAAGAGGGCCGCAACGAACAGACCAACGTCGAGGAGCACGAGTACTCGCGCGGCGCCTACCTGGTGTACCCGCGGATGAGCGTCAACGTCATCCTGGCGTTCATGGCGACGCTCCTGCTCGGCGTCGGCCTGGCGTTCCTGCTCGACTACCTCGACCGCACGATCAAGACCGCCGAGGACGTCGAGCGGCTGGTCGGCGCCCCGCTGCTGGGCATCATCCCGATCGTCACCGAGGTCAACGGCGAGGATCCCAAGTCGCAGGCCGACCGCGACCTCTACGTGTTCCGCAACCCGACCTCGCAGGCGGCCGAGTGCTGCCGCTCGATCCGCACCAACATCCTGTTCTCGGCCGCCGACCGCCCGATGAAGACGATCACCGTGTCGAGCCCGCGCCCACGCGAGGGCAAGACCACGACGACCTTGTACATGGGCACGACGATGGCGCAGAGCGGCCAGCGGGTGCTGGTGGTCGACACCGACCTGCGCCGCCCGCGCCTGCACAAGTCGCTCGGCGTGTCGAAGAACCGCGGCCTCACCAACCTGATCCTCGGTGACGCCAGCATCGACGACGTCATCAAGTCGACCGACATCCCCAACCTGTTCATCCTGCCGTGCGGGCCGCAGCCGCCCAACCCCGCCGAGCTGCTCCTGACCAACCGCTTCAAGCAGGTGCTGGCGGAGCTCGAGGCGCGCTTCGACCGCATCCTGCTCGACTCGCCGCCGGTGCTGGCGGTGACCGACGCCGTGGTGCTGGCGCGGCTGTCGTCGGGCGTGATGCTGGTGGCCCAGGCCGGCAAGACGCTGCTCGACGACGTGGCCTACGCGTCGCGGCAGTTCCGCGACATCGACGCGCCGATCCTCGGCGTGATCCTGAATGACATGGACATCACCGACCGGCGCTACGGCGGCTACTACTACGCCTACGGCGGCTACGGCGAGAACGCGCCGGCCACGCCGGCCAAGGCCGAGGCGTCGTGAGCCCCAGCCCGGATCGCTCGGCGCGGTGGACCGGCGCGTCGCCGGCGCTGTCGGGCTCCCGGCGCGCCTTCGGCGGGCGCAACAGCCAGGCCGCCGTGCTGATGCTCGACCTCGTGCTGGTCATGGTGGCCGGCCTCGCCGCGTACCTGGCCCGCTTCGAGGGGCGCATCCCGCCGACCTTCTTCCGCCAGCTCGCCGTGGTGATCCCGGTGCTGGCGCTGCTGCGGGTGGCGGCCAACCGCCTGTTCGGCGTCTACCGCATGGTCTGGCGCTACGTCGGCCTGGGTGAGGCGCTGCGCTTCGCGCAGGCGTGCGCGGCGGTCAGCGCGCTGTTGCTGCTGGGCCGCCTGTTCCTCGGCCAGCTCAACGGCCACTTCATCTTCCCGTTCTCGATCATCGTCATGGAGGGTGCGCTGTCGTTCCTCGGCATGGTCGGCGTGCGGTTCGTGCCGCGCATCCGCAGCGAGAGGACCCGCACCCGGGAGACCGGCATGGCGACGCTGATCATCGGCGCCGGCCAGGGCGGCCTGGCGGTGGTCAAGGAGGCGGCGCGCCACCCCGAGCTCGGCATCCGGCCGATCGGCTTCCTCGACGACGACCCCGGCAAGGCCGGCATGGAGATCGGCGCGCTGCGGGTGCTGGGCAAGGTGCGCGACGCCGACCGCGTCGTCCGCCAGACCGGCGCCGAGCGGGTGGTGATCGCGTCGAAGTCGATCCCGCCCAAGACCGTCGCCCGGGTCATCGACGCCTGCAACCCGCTGGGCGTCGAGGTGCGGATCGTCAAGGGCACCTACGACTTCCTCGACGGCGAGGCCCCGGGCCCCGACCAGCCCTCGGGCCTGGTGCGTGAGGTGCGCATCGAGGACCTGCTGGCGCGCGATCCGGTCCCGCCGTCGCTCTCGATCGAGGACCTGCGCGGCCACTACGGCGGCAAGCGGGTGCTGGTCACCGGCGCCGGCGGCTCGATCGGCTCGGAGCTGTGCCGGCAGCTCGCCGCGATGGGCCCGGCGCGCCTGTTCCTGGCCGAGCGCGACGAGACCAACCTGTTCGAGATCGAGCGCGAGCTGGCCGGGGTCAAGAACCACGGCACGGCGATCACGCCGGTCCTGCTCGACGTGATGGACGCCAAGGCGCTCGAGCGCGCGTTCAAGGATCTGCAGCCGCAGGCGGTGTTCCACGCCGCCGCCTACAAGCACGTGCCGATGATGGAGCGCTTCCCATGGGAGGCGGTCCGCAACAACGTCTTCGCGACCAAGCAGCTGGCCGAGCTGGCCGACGAGCACGGCGTCGAGTCGTTCGTGATGATCTCGACCGACAAGGTCATCAACCCGACCAGCGTGATGGGCGCGACCAAGCGCTTCGCCGAGCAGATCGTCCAGGAGATCGCGCCGCGGTCCAAGACCCGGTTCTCGTGCGTGCGGTTCGGCAACGTGCTCGGCAGCCGCGGCTCGGTGGTCGGCATCTTCCGCGATCAGATCGCGCAGGGCGGCCCGGTCACGGTCACCCACCCCGAGGCCACCCGCTACTTCATGACCATCCCCGAGGCCGCCAACCTGGTGCTGCAGGCGGGCACGATCGGCGCCGACGGCGAGGTGTTCCTGCTCGACATGGGCGAGCCGGTGAAGATCATCGATCTGGCGCGGCAGATGATCCGCCTGTCGGGCTTCACCGAGGAGCAGATCCCGATCAAGGTGGTCGGCACGCGCCCGGGCGAGAAGCTGTTCGAGGAGCTGTCGACGTCGGCCGAGAACCTGGCGCCGACCGACCTGCGCAAGATCTTCCGCTGCCGGCCGGTGCCGCTCGACGCCAAGCGGCTCGATCAGCTGGTCGAGCGGCTGGCCTTCCTGACCAAGGCCCGCGACGGCGACGGCGTGCGGCAGGTGCTGCGCGACCTCGACATCGGCTACGAGATCACGCCGGCGCGCCAGGCGTGACCGCGTCGCACGCGCGTGTGCGGCGCGCCACGCCTCGGTGATTTTCTCGGGGTGCGGCGGCTCGTCGCAGCGGGGCGGGCCGGGTATCGTGCGCCGATGCGCCGTACCCTCGCCTCGCTCCTCGCCTCGACCACGCTGCTCCTTGTCGCCTGTGGCGACGACGGCGGCTCCACCCCGCCCATCGACGCGCCGGTGTCGATCGACGCGCCGGGCGCCGTCGATGCGCCGGCGACCATCGACGCGCCGGTGGCGATCGACGCGCCTGCGGCCACGACGGTGGTCGAGGTCCCGTGCGCCGGCGCCACCATCGCCAGCGAGGTCAGCGCGCCGGGCTTCCAGTTCACGATCACCGACAGCACGATCGCGGTCGACGCGATCGTGCGTTTCACGATGCCGCTCTCGCACAGCGCCGTGAGCGGCAGCCCGGCCGGCACCAACGACGGCAAGTTCACGGTCAGCTTCAACGAGACCAAGTGCCTGCGCTTCACCGCCGCCGGCACCTTCCCGTTCTGGTGCAACCCGCACCAGTTTACCGGCTCGATCACCGTGCAGTGATCCCGCCGCGCTGGTCGCCGCCCGACGTGTAGGTGCGGCGGGCGCCACGGCCCCGCGACCGGCGCTTGTGCGGGGCCGGCCGCTAGGCGATCCTGTCGGCCATGAACCGTCGGGACTTCCTTCGCCTGTCCGGAACCTTCTTCGCCGCCGCCAGCCTCGGGGGCGTGGCCGCGTGTAGCGACGACGCCAAGCCCGCCACCGACGCCGGCATCGACGCGCCGCCGGTCGGGGCGTTCCTGTTCCCGCAGGGCGTCGGCTCGGGCGATCCGCGCGAGACGTCGGTCGTGCTGTGGACGCGCGCCGTGCCCGCGACCGGCGCCGCCAGCGTCGACCTCCGCGTCGAGGTCGCCAGCGACGCCGCCTTCGCGACGATCGTCGTGATGCAGTCGATCACCGCCGCCGCCGCCGCCGACCACACCGTGCGCGTCGTCGTCACTGGCCTGGCCGCCGACACGATCTACTACTACCGGTTCATCGCCGGCAGCGACTCGATCAACGGCCGCACCCGCACCGCGCCGGCCGCCAACGCCGACGTGCCGATCCGCATGGCGTGGGTCAGCTGCCAGGACTACGCCGCCGGCCAGTACCACGCCTACCGCCAGATGGTGCAGGACGACATGGCCCGCCCCGAGGCCGACCAGGTCCGCTTCGTGTTGCACCTGGGCGACTTCATCTACGAGACCCGCGGCGACGGCTTCCAGGCGGCGGTGGACGAGAACTTCCAGCCGATCACCGTCATGAACCAGGACGGGACGCCGCGCACGGTCGCCGCGTTCCCGTCGGGCGGCGGCACCGCCGGCACCTCGAACTTCGCCAAGACCGTCGAGGACTACCGCCACCTGTACAAGACCTTCGCCAGCGACCCCGACCTGCAGGCCGCGCGCGCCCGCTGGCCGTTCGTCCACACCTGGGACGATCACGAGTTCACCGACGACTGCTGGCAGTCGATGGCCAACTACACCGACGCCGAGGGGCTCGACGAGCCGTCGCAGGCGCGGCGCTACGCCGCCAACCAGGCGTGGTTCGAGTTCGTCCCCTCGCAGCTGACGGGCGCGCTCGGCGTCACCGGCGTCACCCAGGACGCCCACGACTTCGCGACGGCGACGGTCGCCGACGCGCCGTTCACGACCGCGAACATCGACAACTTCGTGCCGGAGCCGAACAACGTCGCCGCGGTCGGCTCGATCACGATCTACCGCAGCCTGCGCTTCGGCCAGCACTACGAGCTGATCGTCACCGACGAGCGCTCGTACCGGAGCGACCACGCGATCCCGGAGGAGACGGCCGCGGTCGCTTTCGAGTACTTCAACCCGCGGTACGTCGTCCCGGCGGCCGACGTGGACGTCTGCGATGCTGGCAGTCTCAATCCGACGGGCGTCGTCTCGTCTCTCGGCGTGACCAACCCGCGCGCGACCGCGCCGGTCGGTACGATGCTGGGCAAGGCACAGAAGGACTGGTGGAAGGCCACGATGATGGGGTCGACGGCGACGTGGAAGGTCTGGGGCAACCAGGTCCCGTTCATGCGGTTCTTCATCAAGAACACCAACGGGTCGCTGGTCTCGGATCGCCTGATGGACGCCGACGCCTGGGACGGCTACCCGCGCGAGCGCCGCGAGCTGACGCAGTTCCTCGCGACCAACAACATCAAGAACGTGGTGCTCCTGACCGGCGACATCCACGCGCACTTCGCCGGCACGGTGTCCGACGACTTCACGGCGGCGACGCCGACCGCGGTCGCCACCGAGTTCATCGCGGCGGGCATCTCGTCGAACTCGGTGTTCAGCTTCTACGAGGGCGCCTCGCGTGGCGGCACGGCGGCGGCGGCCCGCGCGCTGATCACCGTCGACGCCTCGGCCGGCGGCGGCAGCGCGTTCACCGAGAACATGAACCTGCTCTTGGTCCACGGCACCAACGCCGCCGGGACGTTCGCGCAGACGCGCGATCGGACAATGGCGCTGGCGGCGTCGGATCGCACGATCAACCCGCACCTCAAGTACGCCGACACCAACGCCCAGGGCTTCGGCATCGCCAAGTTCACCGCGACCCAGCTCGACGTCGTGCTGACCACGATGGAGCGCCCGATCGACAACTCGGCCGCCGTGAAGCGCACCGCCAGCTTCACCGTCCCCAAGGACAACCCCGCCGGCATGACCGGCCCCGAGCTCACCGGCACGTTGCCGTTCCCGCTGGCGTAAGCGGGTTGCTCAGCGGCGGTCGGCGCGATAGTGCCGGGCCAGTCGTCGATGCTCGAGATCCACGACCCGGAAGGATGCCACCGCGTAGAATCGGTGGGTTGGCTCGCATTGTCGCTGGAATGCGGTCCGACCATGGTGCGGTTTGGGGAGATCGGCGGCGAGGGCGGCGTACTATCTGCATCCCGTGGGAAACCGCGGCGCGTAGCGGCCGATAGCGGCGGCACCGGAGATCGAGGCACGCATGAGCAGGGAACATCGCGATGAAGGCAAGGAAGCAGCACCGCCAGCGGCGAGCGTGGGCGCGAGCCCGACGCGCCGCGTGGACGCGCCTGTCGTGGACGCCGGCTACCAGGCTCAGTGCGACGCTCGCGTGCTCCAGTTTCTCAGCGCGCCGTTGCCGCTGACGCCGTCGGAGCGTGAGGCGCGCGAGGCTGGCGGTGATGCGAGCGGCGTGCACGCGGCCGCGGAGCGCGGTGTCTCGGGTGCTGCGACCGTGCTGCCGCACGGCGACACCATCCAGGCGGCCTTCGGCCCGCACGACATCTCTGGCGTGCGGGCCCACGTCGGCGGCGCCGCCGCCGACGCCTGCGGTGCGATGGGCGCGAGCGCCTACGCGACCGGCAACCAGGTCGCGTTCGCCGGCCAACCCGACCTGCACACGGCCGCTCACGAGGCCGCCCACGTCGTGCAGCAACGCCAGGGCGTCCAGCTGTATGGCGGCGTCGGCGAGGTCGGCGATGTCTACGAGCGGCAGGCGGATGTGGTGGCGGACGCGGTGGTGGCGGGCAAGTCGGCGGCGGGGCTCTTGGGGGCGCCGTCGGCGGAGGCTGTTTCAACGAAGTCAGTGCAGGCCTTCGGCGGGCTCTACATCGCAGGTGCGTCCCCAGCGGCGCAACCCGCCGCGAACGGCGGCGCGGCGCCGGCGTCGACCGCTGCGGTCACCGGTCCCAGCGTGAATCGGCTGGTGGCGACTGATCCGTCGGTCGAGTTCGGTCCGACGCCCGTCGGCGCGACGACGTACAAGCCGCTCACGTTCGTCAACCGGGGTGCCGAACCGGTGGAACCCAGCGACTTCGTCGTCCGTCCGGGTGTCAACGCTCAAGAGGACGACTTCAGCGTCGCCGGCGGCGACGCGACGAGCGGCGCCGCGCTCGCGCCGGGCGAAGCGATCTCGCTCCAGGTCGCGTTTCATCCGCACCCGCGTCCTGACCAGGATCCCAAGCGGTGGCCGGGGCGCGTCGCGCACATCGACGTGCTCGACCTCGCGGGCGCGCGGGCCGGTTCGGTCAAGGTGCGCGGGAAGCCGCGGCCGACCGATGAAGCGACGCAGGGGGCGCACGAGGCGGCAGAGTTGGTAGGTGCGAGCCGCAACCACGCCGACGTGGCGGCGCCGGTGTCGTACGCCGACATGCTCGCGAACCTGCGGGCCGCCCGTGAGCTGCTGTCGACCGGCGACCGTGATCACGCCCAGGCGCTGATCCACGCGGTGCGCGAGCGGATGGCCGGGACGCTACGCGAGGACAAGTCATGGCCGCGCCTGCGTGGGTTCGGCCTCGGCGCGCAGGCCGGCCTTCACCTGATCAACGAAGCGTACGACGCGGTGGTGGCCGCCGACCGTGGCCTGGGTGCGGACTGGCGGGTCGACGGGGACAAGCTGGTGATGATGCTGGAAGCCGCGCGCGAGCCGATCCAGTTCGTCCTCAAAGAAACAAAGGACGCGCCGACGCTCCGCGCGTTCCACGACGCGTCGCCCGCGGTGATGGTGGGAAACGCGATCGAGGGGATGGCCGAGCACACGATCGAGATGGTCACTGACGCCGAGTACACGGTCGGCTATCTCTCGGGCCTGGTCGAGGGCGCGTACGGCGCGGTCCGCGATCTCGTCATGGGCTTCGCCGACCTGGTCGGCATGACCGCCGACATCGTGAAGGCGATGTGGTCGCGCGGCTTCGTGGGCGCGGTCCAGCACTTCGGGCGCCAGGTCGCTGACATCTTCGACAAGGCGCCGGAGTTGCTCGAGGCGCTCGGTGCGGACTTCGCGCGCAAGTGGAACCAGCACGGCTCGTTCGACCGCGGGAACTTCCGCGGCGAGGTGATGGGCTACATCGCCATGCAGATCCTGCTCATCATCGCCACGGCCGGCGAGGGTGCCGCGGCCGCTGCGGGGCGGTGGCCGAAGGTGTTGCAGGTCATCCGCACGCTCGACGCCGCCGGCGACATCTTCACGTGGGCCGAGACGGCAGCCGACGGCGTCCGCGCGCTCCGCAAGGGCGCCAAGGCGGTCGGCAAGGCGGAGGACGCGGTCGACGCGGCCGGCAAGGGCGGGGGCAAGGTGCTGAAGATGGGCGGCGGCGGTGCGCCGGATGCGCCGTCGGCCGGCAAGGTCCCCGGTGGGCCGGAGGTCGACGCGCCGAAGGCGGGTGCGCCGCAGGCCGATGCGCCGCACGCCGATAGGCCGGCAAGCGCAGGCCCCGATGCTCCGCGCAAGGGCGGCCCGTACAAGGCCCCGGACGATCCGACGCGGGAGCCGCATCATCCCGTGCGCGCACTCGAGGATGACGAGCTCGCCAGCTCGAAGGACTTGCGCCCCGTTCAACGCGGACGAGACCTGGTCGCGGATGGCTCGCGCCCCGTTGGCAAGGTCCTGAAGACCCGAGCTGAAGGCGAAGCCATCCTCCAACTCCTCGCGCAAGGCGACCGAAACGCGCTCGCCGCACTCGACATCGTGGACATCCCGAAGAAGCTGAAAGTGACCGAGCGCGAGTGGGCGCTCGTGCAAACGCGCGATGGGTTTCTTGTGTACATCGGCGACGCGGCGAGGGTCGACTTGCCGGCGAATGTTCGCTCCGTAGCGCACAGCCATCCGACGCACAAGCAGGGAAAGCGCCTTGAGTTGGACGTCCCGGATGGAAAGGGCGGCGTAGCCTTCACGGATATCGTGAAAGATCCCCACAAGGCAGCGGACACGGGCCTTCTGCCGTCTGCCATGGATCTGCACGTCGTCTCCGATGGTACGGAACACACGCTCCATACGCAGTTCGTGATGGACTGGGATGGTACGATCACCAACGCGGTAGAGGGGGACACGCGGCCACGCGTACAAGTACGCATCAGCAAGTCGCGGGTTATTCGCTACAACGAAGGCCGGAAAGGCTACTGGTATCAAGCGCAGTTGGACGTCAGCGCTGGCGGGCAGGCCATCTGGAGCGGCGACTTCTTCGGCCGAAGGTCCTTCATTGCCGCCGACGATCAGGTGAAGTTTCATCGTTTCCCGGAGCTGGAGTACCCGCCGTCAGCGGACCAAGTCGATCCATGAGTTGCTTCACCTATCCTGAGTTCTACACATGCTGTGACGGGCGGTTTCTCGTTCGCCGTCGTTTGATTCTGGGCACGGGGATCTACGACGGAATCCGGACTAGCGATCAGCGGCCTCTTCTCGTTACCAGCGTTCAGCCCCATCGACTCGATAGCTTGATCGATGCGATCACGTATGAGGTACCAGGCACGACCAAGCTCCTGGGGGTTACACAGATCGATCTCGGCTCGTGGCAGCCGCAGCCAGGCGATGACCTTGACGATCCGTGCATCGACACAAAGGAGGACCTCCCTGAAGGATTCGTGCTGGTCGTCGAGACGCGGCCGGTTGGGCGGTCCCTTCGCATCCTGGGCCCAGGCGGGCCGCTGGGCGCTGTCGGTATCGGGCACGGGCTCCTTCTGACCGCGAGCGCCGCCGCACAAGCGGACGTGTTCCTCGAAGGGATCCGACCCGAGACCGTGTATGCGGACGGCGACCTGTACAGCGGATGTCATGCACGCCTATGGCGCGTCGAGATGAGCCCACGGCGGCAAGCCGAGTTCCGTGGAGCCTTCGAACCCGGCGGCTTCTTTGCGCCGGAGATCCTGTGCTCTGAACCACCGACGCCGACCAGCGATGCGTTTGCGGCGGCGGCGGTACTCTGGTGGTTCGCCACTGGCAGCGATCCGTTCGGTGGTGCGAACGTGGACTTCACCCAGCGAATCGTCGACGGCCAGCTCGAGCCGTTCCAAGGACCTCCCGAACTCGGCGAGGTCCTGGTGCCGATGCTGGCGCGCGATCCCGCGGCCCGGCCGTCGGCGGCCGAGTCGGCGGATCGCCTCGCGGCGCTGGCCTGTCGCTGGGATGTGCCCATCGCGCCGTTTCCGCCGCCCGGGCTCGATCAGTGACCGTACGGGGAGCCAGCGAATGAGCGGGTCGGATGAGCGATTCGACGACGTTGTCGACGTTGGCGAAGGACAGCATGCGCGCTTGCGCGACATCGCAAGACAGGACGCGAGTGCGGCATGTGCGGAGTTGGAGGCAATGCTGAGGAGCTCCAGCGGGTACCGGATCAGGCGATACGTCGAGGAGGTCCTCCTCGGCGGGGTAGATCACATGGCCTGGGCATCCGTGCACGGACGACTGCCCGACAAGGTAGCGCGCCTTGCTGGCGCGTTGGGGCGGCCGATTGGCGATGCCGAGCTGAAATCGGTCGCGAGTGTTGCCGAGTTGCTGCCGATGCACGTCGCCGTCGTGCGCGAGTACTGTTCCAGGAAGGCTCTCGTCGCGGCGGTGCAGTACGTGCGATTCATCTGCGCGGCCAGGTTGGAGGTGGCGATGGACTATGTGGAGTATGTTGGAGCGGGTTCCATGCGTCACGACGACTGGGTTGCACGTCGCCTTCCGCACTTTGGCCCCTGATGCGCCGGACGAAGTCGGTGCCCTGTGCGTGTACGCATGAGCCACGCGTCGCTGGTTGGTCGACCACCGCGCGGCGGGTGTTCGAGCGGCACGCGACCGCGAACATCGTGGCGCTGATCGTGTGTGGGATTCCGGCGCTGTACCTCGTGACGCATGACCATGCGGTGCTGGGCGCGGCGCTGTGCGCCGGCCCTGCTGCGGCGCTGGCGTACGTGCACTGGTCCGCGCCGCCGCGGCAGCTGCGCCGGCTGGTTGCGAGGACCCGCGGACACCTTCCGTCGACGGACGGGCGCGTCGCGCTGCGAGGGCGGGTCGCGGCGATCGGTGCGCCGCTCGCCGTCCCCGCAACCGCGGCGGTGGGGGCGGCGTACTGGTGGCGCACCATCGACACCAGCGAAGGCAGCCCGGTGACGTCGGACGAAGGTGTCGACGCGACCGACTTCGTGTTGCGATGCGGCGACCAGTTGGTCGCGGTGGAAGGCCTGCGGGCGCGCGTGCTGTTCGATCCGCGGGACGCCGACGTCACCGATCGGGATGCCAGCGGCTGGCGCGAGGTCCAACTCGCGCGTGTGGGCGACGAGGTCGTCGTCGAGGGCTGGCTTCGTCTCGGTCCGAGCACCGATCCGCACCGCGCCGCGGCGACGCTGTCCGGGTCGGACGCGCAACCAACGATCGGGCTCATCGCCGGTGGCCGAGGGCGATGAGCGGTAGCCAGGCGATTCGGCGGGCTCGAGGTCGCCAGGCCGCGGCGGTTGTGCTGACGGCGGTGCTCGGCGCGTGCGGCACGCCCGGGGAGCGCGTGCGTGTCGACGTCCAGGGCTATTGCGACGGCCTCCGTGCGGTGGCCGAGCGGACGCTGGATGCGGAGGCGCGAACGCGCGCGCGTTCGGCGCATCGACGAATGTCCGATGGGCAGGGGCGCGGCGACCAGCTCCTGGAGGCCCAGCGCGAGGTGATGGACCTGCTCGTGGACTATCGCGTCACGCGGGCGTTCGCCGCTGCCGACGGCGTCTGCGTGACCGCAGCGTGTCCTGAGCGGCTCGATGTGGCGTTGCTCGTCGGCAGCGGCGACGCGGGCGTCGCCATCGAGCAGGTGCAGGCGCTGGTCGCTGGGCTGCGTGGCGCTGGTACGTGCGCGGGGCGACTCACGGCATCGCCGACCGGGTTCTGCGAAGACACGATCCGCAACCTGTTGCACATGCACGCGACGATGGCATCGGAGATCGTCGAGGTGGCGGCGCAGCGCGACGCGATGCCGGTCGACAAGCCGGTCGGGCGAGCCGGGCTCGCAGGGATGGTGATCGAGATGGAGCGCGAGGCGCGCCTGGCCGTGGCGTACGCCGCGGTCGTGGTCGATACCTGCGTCACGCCCGCGCTTCGCCCGGCGTGCCGGCAGTTGCTGGCGGCACCTAATGACGACGGGCCAACGCTCGCGGCGAAGCTCGGAGCGATCGACTTCGCCATCAAGGGTCGCCCCTGCATCAGCGACCGTCCGTAGGCCGGGACCGCTCGCGTGGTCGGGGCGGGTCAGTCGCGGGGGGCCGGGATGTGGCGATCGAACACGGTCGCGGCGCTGCTGCGGCCCATCGTGGCGCGGCCGAGTAGGCCGCCGCGATCCCAGATCTCGAGGGACTCGCAGGTGAAGCAGATGATCAGGTCGAAGCTGCGCGAGCCTTCGGCCACGTGCAGCGCGTGGTGTGGCTCGAAGCAGGCGAGCGATCCATCGTCGTCGGCCTCGAGCGGTCGCCGACGGCGTGGTGCTGCCATTCTGGCTCGATGGCGTAACCGACCACCGACGTCGCGCGCGCCAGGTGGTCGCGCAGCCAGCCCACCGTGCGTTCCGGGTCGGCGAAGTAGCGCTGGCGCTCGGCTGCGGCGGTCCCGCGCTGCTCCTGCGCGCTCGGCGCTGGCGCCGGTGCGGGCTTGTCGGCGCACGCGACCGCCAGCGACACGAGCGGGTACGCTAGCCAGCACCGCCAGGGAGCGTAGCCATCGCGCGTGGTCGGCACCCGGCAACCGGCGGCAACGATCGCGTGGAGTCGACCCTTCGACGTAGCGAACGTAGGCCGGATCACCTTCGCTGGGAGAGAGTGCAGTGGTCGAGCCGGGCGAGGTAGATCGGCGGGGGGCGTCGCGTAGTATCCGGCAGCCTGCGGCAAGCCATGGTGCGTGGCGGCCGAACGCGGCAGGCAGGAGCGCGGATGACCTGGGACCGTCGAGACGAAGGCAAGGAAGCGACGGCGCCGGCGGCGGCAGAGCCGAAGGCGGCGTCGAGCCGCGTGGACGCGCCGGCGAACGACGCTGACTACCAGGCCCAGTGCGACGCCCGCGTGGTGCAGTTCCTCAGCGCGCCGTTGCCGCTGACGCCGTCGGAGCGGGAGGCGCGTGACGCGGGCGGGGCGGCGTCGGAGGCGGGCGGCGGGCCGGTGCAGCACGCGCACCCGAGCGCGGGGCGGGTGACGGGCGACGGCGGGCTGGGGTTGCCGGCGAGCGGCGAGGCGCTGCCGCACGGCGATCGCATCCGCGGCTCGTTCGGCGCCCACGCGGGCGTGCTCGATGGGGTCACGGCCCACGTCGGCGGCGAGGGCGGCGCGATCACGCGGGCGCAGGGCGCGCAGGCGCTCGCGGTCGGCGATCACGTCGCGTTCGCGGCGCCACCCGACCTGCACCTGGCCGCGCACGAGGCCGCGCACGTCGCGCAGCAGCAGCAGGGCGTGCAGTTCCACGGCGCCGGCGGCGACGCCGCGCTCGAGGCCCACGCCGATCAGGTCGCGGATCGCGTGGTCGCCGGCCGCAGCGCCGAGGATCTGCTGGCGCCCGGGCCGGCGGTGGGCGCGCGGGTGCAGCGCAAGGTCGCGACCGCGACCGAGCGCGACATGGTGCCCGAGCTCGATCCCGGGCTCGAGAAGGACCTGCTGGAGATCTTGAAGCGCCCGGTCGCCGCCGGCGATCAAGAGGAGGCCGACCTGCGCGCGGCCGAGTTCGACGGCCTGTTGATGCCGTTCGACGTCGACGTCTACGCGTCGCTGTGGGCGCGGCTGTCGGTGCAGCCGCCGCCCGCCTCCGACAAGCTGGCGACCGCGTTCCACCACACGTTCTCGACGAAGACCCGGACGCGCATGCTCAAGCGCATCGAGCACGCGGCGCGCGAGTACAAGCCGGTGCAGGCGGTCAGCGACGCGGCCGGCGCCGACGTGTGGAAGCAGCTCGCGCCCGGCGAGACCACCAAGGCGGTGCATGAGACCGCGCGGGTGAGCGCCGAGAAGGGCCTGCACCTGCGCGCGACGCCGGCCGGCGACAAGGGCACGCTGTTGCCGTTCGGCACGATGGTCATCGCCGACCGCGAGACCTCGAACGGCTGGTACCACGTGGTCGCGCCCGGCATGGACGGCAGCCCGACCGGCGAGGGCTTCGTCGAGTCGCACCTGGTGGTGACCGATCCGCCGGAGCCGACCGCGGGGCTGTACCAGGTGAAGCCTGGCGACATGCTCAAGGACATCGCCGCGCAGCACTACCCGAAGTTCGTGTGGGGCGCCGACGCGCGGCTGTACGTGCAGGCGATCTACCACGCCAACCACGGGCGCCGCGCCGTGTACCGCAAGGGCGCCGGGCAGATCGACGTCGACGACAAGGCGCTGTCGACCAAGGACAACCACGAGGCGTTCGAGCTGTGGTCCCGGGCGAAGGTCCGCGAGGGCCACATGCTGTGGGTGCCGTCGGAGGAGTTCGTCAACCAGCTGCGCGCCAGCGGCAAGATCGTCTCGGGGTCCGACAGCTACGAGGCGGTCCAGGACCTCGGCGAGATGATGCGCGACGCCTGGGACTCGACGGTCGGCGTGATCGAGCGCGCGATCGACTGGGCCCAGTACGCGGCCGGCTTCGTGGTCGGCTTGCTCGAGGGGGCGTGGGGCTCGCTGGCCGACCTGTTCAAGGGCGTCGGCGAGCTGGCGTCGATGATCTGGTCGGCGGCCAAGATGCTGGTCGGCGACTTCTCCGAGATCAAGCAGCTGGCCAAGGACCTGTCCGCGGCGTGGAAGAACAAGACGGAGATCATGCAGGGCATCGCCACCGACTTCATGGCGAAGTGGGAGGCGAAGAACGACTACGACCGCGGCAACTTCCAGGGCGAGTTCCTGGGCTACGTGATGATGCTGGCGTTCATCACGCTGGTGACGATGGGCGAGGGCACGGTCATCGCCGGCGCCGGGCGCTTCGGCGCGTTCATCAAGGTGATCCAGGCGGCCGACGCCGCCGGCTCGATCGGTACCTACGTCGGCAAGCTGCGCAAGAGCATCAAGCTGCCGGCCAAGGCGGTGAAGGAGGCCGAGGAGGCGGTCGGCAAGAACGCGCGCAAGGTCGTGAAGATGGGCGGCGACGCCGACGCGCCCGACGTCGACGCGCCGCACGTCGACAAGCCGCACGTCGACAAGCCGCACGCCGACAAGCCGGCGGGGCCTGATCCCGACGCGCCGCGGAAGGGCGGCCCCTACAAGGACCCCGACGATCCGACGCGGGAGGCGCACCAGCCGATCCGGACGCTCGCCGACGACGAGCTGGCCCACGCCAAGGACCTGCACCCGACCCGCCGGGGCAAGGACCTGTTGCGCCCAGGGTCGCGGGCGGTCGGCAAGGTGCTCAAGACCCGGGGCGAGGGCGAGACGATCCTCCACCTGCTCGCCACCGGCGACAAGAACGCGCTGGCGGCGCTCGACATCGACGACATCCCGAAGAAGCTGAAGGTCACCGAGCGCGAGTGGGCGCTGGTCGAGACCCGCGACGGCTTCGTCATGTACATCGGCGACGCGGACAACGTGAGCATGCCGCCCAACGTGCGGTCGGTCGCGCACACGCACCCGACCCACGCCAAGGGCAAGCGCCTCGAGCTCGACGTGCCCGACGGTCAAGGCGGCATCGACTTCGCCGACATCGCCAAGGACCCGAGCAAGGCCAAGGGCTCAGGCCTGTTGCCGTCGGCGATGGACCTGCACACCGTCGTCGATGGCACCGAGCACACGCTCCACACCCAGTTCGTCATGGACTGGGATGGCACGATCACCAACGCGGTGGACGGCGATACGCGACCGCGGGTGCAGGTCCACATCAGCAAGTCGCGCGTGGTCCGCTACAGCGAGCGCCAGAAGGTCTACTTCTACCAGGCGCAGATCGACGTCAGCGCGAGCGGCCAGTCGATCTGGAGCGGCGATCTCTACGGGCAACGCGGGTTCCAGACCGACACCGACAAGGTCTCGTTCAAGCGCTTCGGTGAGCTGGATCGTCCACCCCCGGTGAGCTACGTCGATCCGCCATGAGCCTCGTCACCTACCCCGAGTACTACACGTGTGGCGAGGGCCGGTTCCTGGTCCGCCGGCGGTTGATCGTCGGCACCAGCATCTATGACGGCGTCCGGCTGAGCGACGCGCGACCGTTGCTGATCACGCACGTGCAGCCGCGCGACCTCGACCGACTGGTCGCGGCGATCACCTACGACGTCCCAGGGACGACGAAGCTCCTGGCGGTCACGCAGGTCGACCCCGGCTCGTGGCAGCCGCAGCCCGGTGATGACCCGGACGATCCGTGCGTCGACACCGCGGAGGACTTGACCGAGGGCTTCGTGCTCGTCGTCGAGACGCGGCCGCGCGGGACGCCGATCCGCGCGATCGGTCCCGGCCCGGCGCCGCGGGCCGTCGCGGTCGGTGCCGGCCTGTTGCAGACGGTCGCGGCCAGCGTCGAGCGCGGCGTGTTCCTCGAGGGGATCCGCCCCGAGACCGTCTACGCGGATGGTCACGCCTACGCGGGCTGCCATGCCCGCCTGTGGCGCATCGAGATGAGCCCGTCGCGCCAGGGCGAGTTCGGTGGTGCCTTCGAGCCCGGCGGCTTCTTCGCGCCGGAGATCCTGTGGTCGGATCCTCCGACGGCGACCAGCGACGCCTTCGCGGCGGCGGCGGTGCTGTGGTGGTTCGCGACCGGCGGCGATCCTTTCGGCGGACCTGACTTCCATCAGCGCACGATCGACGGCCAGCTCGAGTCGTTCCCTGGCCCGCCCGAGCTGGGCGAGATCCTGGCGCCGATGCTGGCCCGCGACCCCGCGGCCCGGCCGACGGCGGCGGAGTCGGCCGATCGGCTCGCGGCGCTGGCCCGCCGCTGGGACATCCCGGTGGCGCCGTTCCCGCCGCCGGGGCTCGACGAGTAGCCCCGCGGCCTCCGTTGAACCTGCCGGCGGCGGCGGGCATGATCGCCGGCGACCATGCGCCCCTACACCGACGCGAGCGAGCACCTCGCGGATCAGCTGGCGGCGGTGCGGGTGGCGCTGCGGCTGGCGGCGCGGCGGCGGAGTGGTGCGGACGCGGCGGAGCTGGCGCGGCTGGCGGAGCGCCGGGCCCGGATCGAGGGCGAGAGCGCGGCGCGGGCGGCGGTGTCGGAGCTGGCGCTGGTGCCGCTGGAGCGGGTGCGGCGCACGTTCCGGCTGTCGCCGACCGAGGTCGGCGTGCTGGTGCTGCTGACCGCGATCGAGGTCGACGTGCGGCTGCACGGGCTGGCGGTCGCGCTGATGAAGGACGCGGCCCGCGGCCACGTCGACGTCGGGTTCCTCGGCGAGGTGCTGTACGCCGACGCGCGGCAGCGGCTGCCGTTCGAGCTGGGCGCCGACGGCGCGCTGGTGCGGTTCGGGCTGGTGCAGCTGGACGGCGGCGCGCCGGTGTTCACGCTGGGGCGGCCGCGGGTCGCGGCGCGGGTGGTCGATCTGCTGCACGGGCGCGATCGCCTGGAGCGCGGGCTGGCGCGCGTCGTCGAGCCGATCGCGCCGCTGCCGGCGGAGGCGCTGGTGGTCACCGAGGGCCAGCTGGTCGAGCTGGCCGGGCTGGTCGGCGCGGCGATCGAGCGGCCCGGGCACCCGGTGCTGGTGATGAGCGGCCCCGACGGCGCCGGGCGCAAGGCGCTGGTCGCGACGCTAGCGGCGACGGCCGGCGTGGCGACGCTGCGGGTGCGGGTGGCGGCGTTGCCGCGATCGGCGGGTGAGCTGGCCGCGGTCGGTGCGGCGCTGATGCGCGAGGCGATGCTGGCGCGCGCGGTGCTGGTGCTCGAGGGCGTCGATCAGGCGCCGCCCGGCGTCGGCCCGCTCGACGACGCGCTGTGCCCGGCGTATCCGGGGCCGATCGTCGCCACCGCTGGTCGCATCACCGGCCGACCGCCGGCGATGGCCCGCGGCGTGGTGATCATCGAGCTGGGCGTGCCGGCCGAGACCGAGCGCGAGGCGCTGTGGCTGCGCGCGCTGCGCCCAGCGCCGGCGGCGCTGGCGCGCTGGGCCGGCGAGCGCTACGCGGTGACGCCGGGCGTGATCGCGCAGGCCGGCGCGTCGGCGGTGGCGCGCGCCGCGGCCCGCGCCGGCGACGACGCCGTGACCACCGCCGACGTCCACGCCGGCCTGCGCGGCGTGCTCGACGCCAAGCTGGCGACGCTGGGCACGCGGATCGCCTGGCGCCAGGGCTGGGACGAGCTGGTGCTGCCCGACGACGCGGCCGCCGAGATCCGCGAGTTCATCGCGCGCATCAAGCACCGCCGGCAGGTGTACGAGCACTGGGGCTTCGGCCGGAAGGTCGCCAAGGGCATGGGCCTGTCGGCGCTGTTCGCCGGGCCGCCTGGCACCGGCAAGACGATGGTCGCCGGCATCATCGCCGACGAGCTGGGCCTCGACCTCTACCAGATCGACCTGTCGAAGGTGGTGAGCAAGTGGGTCGGCGAGACCGAGAAGAACCTCGGCGAGCTGTTCGACGCCGCCGAGGCCGGCCACGCGATCTTGCTGTTCGACGAGGCCGACGCGCTGTTCGCCAAGCGCACGCAGGTGCAGACCAGCAACGATCGCTACGCCAACCTCGAGGTGAACTACCTGCTGCAGCGGATGGAGGCGTACGCCGGCATCGTGATCTTGACGACCAACCACGAGACCGCGATCGACGAGGCGTTCCGGCGTCGGCTGTCGCTCAAGGTCGACTTCCCGGTGCCCGAGGCCGACGAGCGGGCCCGGCTGTGGCGCGCGCTGTTGCCGGCCGAGGCCGAGGTCGCCGCCGACATCGACGTCGACGCGCTGGCGCGGCGCTTCGAGATGACCGGCGGCTACATCAAGAACGCGACCGTGCGCGCGGCGTTCCTGGCCGCCGACGAGGGCGGGCCGATCGCGATGCGGCACCTGGTCCGCGCGGCCCGCGCCGAGTACCAGGCGATGGGCAAGGTCGTCTCGCACCTCTAACGGTTGGCGCGGAGGCGCTTGACGGCCGGCGGGGCCCGTGGCGCGATCGCGCGCGAGGTGACGATCATGGAGATGCCGAAGGTCGGTCGCGAGATGCAACGGTTGGCGGAGCTGTTCGTGGGCTCGTGGCGCGGCGACGAGCGGCTGTTCCCGTCGGCGTGGGACCCGGTCGGCGGGCCCGCCGTCGGGACCTGGACGGTGCGGTCGGTCGCGGGCGGCTTCGCGCTGGCGTTGGAGTACATCGAGGAGCGCGACGGCCGGGTGACGTACCAGGGCCACGGCGTGCACGCCCAGGACGCCCACACCGGGCAGCTGGCCGCGTTCTGGTTCGACAGCATCGGCGTGGTGCCGAAGGCCGGCGTGCCGGCGACCCTCGAAGGCGATCGCTACACGTACACCGAGCGCACGCCGACCGGGCAGTCGCGGTTCACCTACGCGTGGCAGGGCGGCGTGTTCACGTTCACGATCGATCGCTCGCCCGACGGCGTGACCTGGGCGCCGATGCACGCGGGCACGTACCGCCGGACGTGATCAGACGAACGTCGTGTCGGGCGGCCACGGCTGCTCGTCGACCGGCGGCAACGGCTTGGCGCGCGCGCCGGGCTTGGGCTCGGGGCCGAGCGGCAGGCGGCGCCCAGGCCAGTCGCGCATGAGCTCCCACGCGATCCGCGGCAGATCGAGCGCGCGGCCGCGATCGCCGCCGCGGCCGGTGGCCTGCCACACGCCGGCGATGCGCTCAAGGCCGACCGGCTCGGCGCTGTCGGGGAAGAACGCGGTGTCATGGACCACGTCGAACGCGGCCTTCTTGCCCTCGCTGACGCGCCAGCGCACGACGCCGGGGCTGAAGTACGTGGTCGGGATGCGATCGGGCGTCGTGACCCGGCCGGCGCGGAGGCGGGCGTCGACGACCAGCTGCGCGCGCAACAGCGGCGTGAGCCCGGCGGCGTCGCGGACGATCGGCACGGCGGTGAACGCGAAGCGGGCCGGCGTCGACGCGGGCGGTGCGGGCGGCGGTGCGGGCGCCTCGACCTTGCGCTCGGCTGGCAGCTTGGTCGACGCGCGGCGCGGCGCAACGACGACCGGCTTGGCCGGCGGCGCGGGCTTGGCCTTGGCGGCGGGCTTGGCCTTGGCGGCGGGCTTGGCCTTGGCGGCGGGCTTGGCCTTGGCGGCGGGCTTGGCCTTGGCGGCGGGCTTGGCCTTGGCGGCCTTGGGAGCTGCCTGCTTCTTCTTCGCGACCGGACGCGCCATGGCGGCGATCGTCCCGGATCTACGTCGGGCGCGCAATTTCTCGCGGGCGCGAACGGCTAGAACGGCACCGGATCGCCGTCGACCAGCTCGCGCGCCAGCTCGACGATCGAGCGCGGCGACGAGCCTTCGGCCTTGTTGTTGACGATCACCGTCGCAGGCACCCCGCGGGCCAGCGCGCCGCGCAGCAGGTCGACGATGGCGCGGCGGCTGCGCGGATCGGGATCGACCAGGCGATCGAACGGTTGGTACGCCGCCAGCGCGCTCTCGTAGTCGTGGTGGGCGGCCAGCATCCAGCGGATCACCAGCGCCGCCGCCTCGTGGGCGCGGGTGAGCTTGGCCTGCACGTCGAGCGGCGGCAGGCCCGGCAACAGCGCCAGGCCGGGCACCGCGTCGACGGCGCGCAGCGCGGCGGCGTAGTCGGGGGTCAGCAGCTCGGCGGTGCGCACCTCGACGGCGTAGCGCGGGCCGCGCGGCAGCTCGCGCAAGAAGCGGTACAGGCGCTCGGCGAACCGGCGCGGCGCCGACTTGCCGCCGGGGCCGGCCAGCAGCTCGGCGGGCTGCGGCGCGAACTGGAACAACAGCACGCCGCCGCGCGGCCCGAGGCCATCGACGAACGGCGCGATCACCGCGTCCGTGGCGTAGGCCGGATCGAGGTACTGCGGGCTGGCCTGGCCGCGCAGCGCGCCGTAGCGGGCGTGGGCCGGGAAGCGCGCCAGGGTCAGCGCCTCGTGGGCCTTGACCAGGAAGCGGAACGTCGCCGGCACCGCCGCGGCGTAGGCGGCCAGCGTGTCGACGCCGACCGGCGCGTAGAACGTGCGATCGACGCCGACCGCGCCGAGGAGCGGGTGCGCGGCGTACGCGCCCAGGCCGCCCTTGGCCAGCGCCGCCTCGGTGGCGACGTCGCGGTAGACCGCGCCGGCCCACCCGGGGAACGACCACGACGACGTGCCCAGCCGCACCGTCGTCGGCACGGCCGCGCCCAGCCGCCGGGTGTCATCGTCGACGGCGGCTGGCTCGATCGCCCCGCGCTTCGGCGCCGGGGGCGCGCCGAACATGTCGAGCTGGGTCATGGCCGCGGATCGGGGCGGCGCTCCACCACGATCACGTGCTCGCGCTTGCCGCGCTCACCGAACGCGGTGCGCTCGAGCGCGCCGAGGATCGGCCGCTGCTGCGACGCCCACGCCACCACCGCCAGGCGATCGTCGAGCGCCGCGCGCAGATCGTCGTCGGCGTACATCGGCCGCACGCCGGCCATCGAGTCGCCGATCACGAACGCCGCCCACGCGCCCGGCACCATCAC
Organism: Myxococcales bacterium; assembly: GCA_016707895.1. GTDB lineage: Bacteria > Myxococcota_A > Polyangia > Haliangiales > Haliangiaceae > UBA2376. The sequence goes on from JADJGV010000002.1 coordinate 679,518, forward strand.
GCCGGCCAGCGCGTCGAGCCACGCGATCTGGCTCTCCTTCCAGCGCCGGGCCGCCTCGAGCGAGTTCGACGCGAAGCCGCGCCGCGTGCCCAGCTCGCCCTCGTCGAAGGCGCGGTGGCGGATGCCGAGGAAGTCGAAGCGCAGCCGGTGCTGATCGGCGTAGTCGTAGGTGCCGGGGTAGGGCGGCGAGGTGACGACCGCGCCGATCCGCGGCAGGCCCAGCGCGCCGAGCGTGCGGGCGTCGGCCTCGTGCACCACCGTCGGCGGCATCCGGCCCACCGCGAGGTCCTGGATGCCGGCCACGATCATCGACACGCGCTCGCCGAACCAGCGGGCGGCCGCGCCGCGCGGCACGTGGCGCTCGACCCAGGTCGGGTCGGTGTCGCTCTTGCGGCTCGACACCTTGTACAGCACCGCCGACAGCGCGATCGTCAGCAGCTCGGCGACCTCGGGGTCGTCGTGGCGCACGTCGTCGATCGCGGTGGCGATGGCCTCGAGCTCGCGGCGCACGTGCGGCGCGAACCACTTGCCGATCCGCCGCTGGCGCGCGTTGGGATCGAAGCCCTCGGGCGCGCGCATCGGCGCCGCCGAGAACCCGGCGCGCCGCGCCTCCTTGCCCGACATCAGCACCTCGGCCGCGATGCGCAGGCCGGCGTCCTTGGCGTTGCGGCGGCGGGGCACCGGCGGGGTCCAGGTCTTGACCCGCGCCAGCCGCACCGCCAGCGGGTTGAGATCGACGCCGACCGCGACCACGCCCAGCGCGCGGGCCTCGACCAGCGTCGTGCCCGAGCCGCAGAACGGATCGAGCAGCGCGGTGCCGTCGGGCATGCGCTCGCTGACCACCTCGACCAGCGCGCGCGCGGTGGCGGGGTGGAGGCGCGCCGGGTAGGTGTGGACCGGGTGGGTCAGGCTGTCGGCGACGACGTCGTCGTGGGCGGCCGCGAGCAGCGCCTCGGCCAGCGCCTCGCTGATCGCGCGATCGCCGCCGATGTCGATGCGACCGGGGGCGCGCGGCATCGACAGGCCGCGGCGGGGGCCACCGGGCGCGCGCGGGCCGGGCGGCGGTCCGCTCGGGCGGGGGCGCGGGCGCGCGGGGCGTGGGCCGCGGCGCGGCGGTGGCGTACGTCCTGCCATCCGCGCACCCTACCATCGACTCACGCCGCGTGCGCCGCCAGCTCGTCGAGGAACGCCGCGCCCGCCGCGCCGTCGACGCCGGCCGCGGCCAGCCCCGGCAGCAGCACCTCGCGCATCGCCGCCAGGAACGCCGCCCGGCGCTGGGCGATCGGCGACGAGCCGTGGCGCGCCATCGCCGCCTCGTCACCGACGATCGCGTGCGGTCGGAACAGGTCGATGCGCACCGCGCCGCGCAGCATCGCCGGCAGGTGCGCCGCGATCGCCTGGGCGTGGGCGGCGTCGAGCGGGTGGGTGGCGAGGAACTGCCAGCCCAGCCGGCTGTGCTGGACCTCATCAGCGAGGATCCGTCGCGCGGCGCGCTCGATCGCGCGGTCGTCGATCGCGGGCAGGCCGTCGGCGACCAGCGCGGTGTTCGAGGTCTCGGTGACGCAGCAGAACGCGATCACCTCGTACAGCACGCGGGCGTGCGGCGACCAGCTCGGCGGCGCGACCTCGGGGGCGGGATCGTCGTCCGCCTGCCACGCCGCGCCGAACCGCGCCGCCAGGCCCGCGCACAGCTCGACGTGGGCGTGCTCCTGGCGCGCCGCCTCGCGGGCGGCGGCGATCAGCGCCGGCGCGCAGCCAGCCGCGGCCATGCGCTCGGCGAGTCGGGCGAAGCGGTGGGCCGCGCCCCACTCGACCGACGCGCGGTAGGCCCAGCGGCGGCCGAGCTCGGCGGTGGTGATCGCGTCGAGCACGTCAGCCTCCGAACCAGCCGCGCACGCCGCCGGCCGCGGGGTCGGGCGTCGCGGGGGCCGGGGCCGCCGCCGGGGCCGCCGCCGGGGCCGGTGTCGTCGGCGCGGCGTGCGCGGTCGATGGCGCCGCGGCCGCGGGAGCGTCGGGCGCTGCGGCGGTCGGGGCCGGCGCCGCCTGCGCGTCGGGGCTGGGCGTGGTCGGCTGCCGCTGCGCGGGGCGATCGCAGGCGGCGGCCGTCAGCGCGCCGCCGATGACCAGGACGTTGTAGAGCTTCTTGATCGTGTCGTTCACGGGGGTCTCCTTGGTGAGTCACCCGAGCAACGGCGGCCGGCGGCGACCGGCGCATGGAATCGTCACGGATCGAGCGTGAGCGTGCCGAACCCGCTGGGCGCGTGGAAGTTGGGCTTGGCGGTGCGACCCGGGAACGCCATCAGGTAGCGGCGCGGCTTGCCGCCCTCCATGCGGTCGAGGCCGAGCGGCAGCACCGCGCCGGCGGTCAGCGCCGCGATCAGCTCGGGGGCGGCGATCGTGAACTCGATCGTGGCGGTGCCGGCGGCGGCGTCGCGGGTGGTGCCGATCGTCAGCGCGCCGGACCACGCGGTGTCCTCCTTCTTGACGCCGGGGCGGCCGCTGCGATCGACCGCGATGTCGAACCAGTGGCCGAACGGGCCCACCTCGATCTCGAAGTAGCGCCGCGGCACCGCGGGATCGGGCGCGATGAACACCTCGACGCAGTCCTCCTGGTACAGGCCCACGCGCTCGACGTCGGTGGGGCGGCTGGTGTCGACCTTGAGCCCGGTGCCCTCGACCTGCCACAGCACGTGCAGGCCGCGGCTCGACCACAGGAAGCGCACCGTCGACGCGTGCGGCGTCTTGGCGCCCATCCAGTCGGTGGCGAAGCGGTGGGCCGGGGCGCGATCCCAGATCGGCTCGATCGCGCCGTCCATCGCCGGCACCTCGGCGTCGTCGACGCGGGCGGCGTGGACCTGGCGATCCTCGGCAGCGGCGACGTCGTCGACGACGAAGTCGCCCATCGCGTACAGCCGCGCCGGTCGCCGCTGCGCCAGCAAGCCCGCGCCGTCGCCGGTGACCGGCGGATCGGCGAGGTCGATCCCGAACCGCGCGGCCGCGACCTCGAGCAGCGGCGAGGTGCGATGGCCGCCCAGCTCGGCGGCGAGGCCGGCGTGATCCCACAGCCCCAGGAGCTGCGCGCCGACGCGATCGACCAGCACCGGGTTGGTGCCGCCGACGGCCATCGCCTCGGCCGACGGGAACAGCACCTGGAAGCCGTCGCCGCTCATCGCCGGCGCGCCCTCGGCGAGGATCACGTGCGGGGTCTCGACCTCGAACACGTCGACCATGCGCTCGGCGAACTTCTCGAGCGCGGCGACGTAGACCTTGCGCGCGCGGGGGTCGCCCTTCTTCACCAGGTCGATCGCGGCGCCGACCTCCTTGTGGGTGCGCCACTTCTGCCGGTAGGCCGGCGCGGCGTCGCTGTACATCGCGGCGCCCTGCAGCGACTTGATCGCGATCGAGAACACCGCGAACCGGTGCGCCTTGAGCTTGGGCAGCGAGATGAACAGGCCGTGATCGAGGTGCGCGGCGACGATCTTGGGGATCAGCAGCGTGGGCACGTGGGTGCCCGCCATGCCCGACAGCCCCAGCGGCTTGCCCGGCTGATCGCCCTCGACGTCGAACGTGCCGTCGTCGTCGAGCGCCACCAGCGGCACGCCCTCGTCGGCGCACATCTTGGCGTAGCCCGAGACGTCGATCAGCCGGTCCCAGTCCTTGGGCTGGCCGCCGAAGCCGTCGGCGACGGTGATCGCGGTGTGGCCGCGGGCCTTGAGGCAGCGGATCACGCCGCGCACGAACTCGGGATCGGTGGTGCGGCCGGCGACGCCGTTGTCGCCGCCGTTGGTCTTGGGGTTCTTGAACCAGTCGAAGCCGCTCATGTTGGGCTTGAGCAAGACCGGCGTGGCGGGCGGCCGTTTGGGCACGACCGCCTCGCACAGCCGCTGGCCCAGCTCGCGCGCGGTGCCGCCCTGCAGGATCGTCACCGGCGAGCGATCGGCGGCCAGCCGCGCGCGGTTGGCCTTTCGCAGCGCCGCGCCGTCGACGGTGTCGCCGACGACCACCGGCGGCCCGGCCTGCCACGCCGGCGACGCGCCGGTCGTGGTGTCGACCGCTGGCACCGCGGCCACCGCGGCGTCGGCGCTGGCCGTCGGGCGCGCGTCGAGCGGCGGCGCCACCGCGAGCGCGGCGTCGGCGTTGGCCGGCGGCGCGGTGGGCTTCGGCGCGTCGCCCTTGCCGCAGGCGGCGGTGGCGATCGTCGCGAGGGCGAGGCGGGTCCACGGGCGCATGGTGCGAGCTTCGACGGCGCGCGTCCGCGAGGCAAGGCGCGCGCGCGTGCCGATCTGGCACTGGCCGCGCCGCTTTGGCGCTCCGCGGCTCGAGACGGGGGACTGCCCGATCGCCGCGCGGTATCGCGATGTTCGGCCCTTGCGGGTGGGATGGCACGGCCCCACGGTGGAGGCATGCCAATCGAGGTCACGTTCCGTGGAATGGAGCCCTCCGAGTTCGTCGCTGCCCGCGCCCGTGAGTCCGCGGAGCAGCTCCTGGCCGGCGCGCCGGAGAGCGTCGGTTGCCGCGTCGTGATCGAGACCCCGCCCGGGCACCACAGCCACGGCCAACCGTTCCACGTCCGTGTCCACCTGATGGTGCCCGGTGACGACATCATCGTCGATCGCGATCCCGGCCGCGGCCCGCAGGCGCACGACGACGTCTACGTCGCACTCGCCGACGCGTTCCAGGTCGCGCGGCGCCGCGCCGATGAGCTCGGCCGCAAGCGCCGAGAGGCGCGCCGCCGCCACGACGTCGCTGCGTCGGAGTAGCGTGGGCGCCCCGCGCTAGCGGCGATCCGCGGTGAAGCCGGTCGTGAACTTGATGCTGGCGCTGGCCACCAGCGCCTCGAGCTGGCCGTCCATGTTCGGGTCGCCGGCCCACAGGCAGCCGCCGGCGTAGCCGATCGTCACCAGGCCGGCGTCCATCGCGACCGCGCTCCAGTCGCCGGCGTCGGCCGTGCCCTCGGTGCGCAGCGACGCGTCGGCCACCGACCAGCCGAGCACGGCGCAGTTGAAGCCGTTGGTCGCGATGCCGGCGCCGAGGTACAGCCGGAACGTCTCGCCGGTCTCGCCGATCACGCCGAAGGTCTCGCGGTTCTCGGTGACGACGTCGCCGGTGCACACGTCCTGGCAGTCCGGGTTGTTGGTGCCGGCGCCGCAGGTGCCGGCGGCCGGCCGCTCGAGCGCGCCGGTGCAGCGCTGGGTCGGCAGCGTCACGTACATGCGATGCTCGAAGCCCGCGTCGCGCTGCTCGGCCAGCACCGACGCCGGCCACGCCTCGCTCGGGCACAGCACCTCGGGGCGGCCGCAGTCGAGGTTGAAGCGGAACGGCCGGCCCTCGTGCGTGATGTCGATGACCCCGCCCTGCGCGCCGAGCTCACGCGTGTACACCGCCGCGCCGATCTTCACCTCCACCCCGATCGTGTCGTCGTACGTCACGTCCCACCAGCCGTTCACGTCCGGCGCCGGCGACTTCGAGTTCGCCGCGCACCCGTCGCCCTTCGCGCCGCCGAGCAGAGGGAGAGCCAGGACCAGGATCGCCGAGAGCTGGATGTTGCGCATGCCCCACCCCATCGCAACCCGCGTTCCACCCCCGATCGCCAACGCCCGTTCACGCTTCACATGGGGACAGGATCTACCCATCTACGCTGTTGATATTGTGGGACTTCTTAGCCCTCTTGCGTCGCAAAAGGGGACACCTTCTACGGGGGCAAGGATTTGAAATCGCTTAGGATATTATGGGAACTCGACTTGAGGCGAAACCCGACAGCGTCTCAAATGTCGTCAGCGAGGCGATTCCACAAGCGATTCTAACGGCTTACGACCCAGGAATGTGTCCCTTTCTGCGACACACGAGCCCGGAAAACCGTTTAGATATCAGTGATCTGGATGGGGGGATCCTGTCCCCAGCCAGCGGTCGAGGCAGTGCTCGGCGGCCTCGAGGAGTGCCTGGGCGGCGGCCTGCTCGTCGGGGCTGGGCGTGGCGGCGCGAACGACGTCGGGGTGATCGAGGCCCCACTGGACGGCGAGGGCGGCGGCCTCGTCGGCGCACGCGGCGTCGGTGCAGGCGCAGGCCTGGTCGCGCTGGGCGGCGAGGGCGGCGAGGAGGGCGGCGGTGGCGGGATCGGGCGGCGGCGCGTCGACGGCGGCGTCGATGGGCGGCGGCGGCGGGACCGGGCGATCGGCGGGAGGCGGGGCGCCGCAGGCGGCCAGGCAGAGCAGGGCCAGCGCGGCGCGGGCGATCACAGCTCGGTGATCTCCTTCTCCTTGCCCTTCTCGAGCTCGTCGATCGAGGCGACGTAGCGATCGGTGAGGTCCTGGACCTTCTTCTCGCCGTTCTTCTTCTCGTCCTCGGTGATCGCCTTGTCCTTCTCGGCGTCCTTGAGCATGTCCATCGCGTCGCGGCGCGCCGCGCGCACGGCCACCTTGGCGTCCTCGGAGGTCTTCTTGATGCCCTTGACCAGGTCGCGGCGGCGCTCGGCGGTGAGCGGCGGGATCGGCACGCGCACCAGGTCGTTGTCGGCCACCGGGTTGAGGCCCAGGTCGGCGGCGCGGATCGCCTTGTCGATCGCCGGGACCATCGACTTCTCCCACGGCTTCACCGACAGCATGCGGGCGTCGACCACGGTCACCGTCGACACCTGGTTCACCGGCGTCGGCGTGCCGTAGTAGTCGACGCGCACGCCGTCGAGCATCGCCGGCGACGCGCGCCCGGTGCGCACCTTGGCCAGCTCGCGCTTGAAGGCCTCGACGGCCTTCTTCATCCCGTCTTCCGCTTCGGTCGTGATGTCGTTCAGCATGGTTCCTCTTGGACTCTACGCGAAACGCGAGCCTTCGTTGTCCTTGACGATGCGGGTGCCCACGTCCTCGCCGCACACCACCCGCTGGATGTTCCCGGCCTTGGTCATGTCGAACACGTTCATCGGCAGCTCGTTGTCGCGGCACAGCGCGAACGCGGTGGCGTCCATGACGCCGAGGTCCTGCTTGAGCGCGTCGGTGAACGTCACCTGCGCGTAGCGCCGCGCGTCGGCGTGCTTGCGCGGGTCCTTGTCGTAGACGCCGTCGACCTTGGTCGCCTTGAGCAAGATCTCGGCGCCGATCTCCATCGCCCGCAGCGCCGCGGCGGTGTCGGTGGTGAAGAACGGGTTGCCGGTGCCGGCGCCGAAGATCACGACGCGGCCCTTCTCGAGGTGGCGCATCGCGCGCCGCCGGATGTACGGCTCGGCCAGCTGCGACATCGGGATCGCCGACTGCACCCGCGTGGTCACGCCGGCGCGCTCGATCGCGTCCTGCAGCGACACCGCGTTCATCACCGTCGCCAGCATGCCGACGTAGTCGGCCGACGCCCGGTCCATGCCCTTGCTCGACTCGGTGAGCCCGCGGAAGATGTTGCCGCCGCCGACCACGACCGCCAGCTCGACGCCGAGCTTCGCGGTCTCGGCGACCTCGGACGCGATGGTGCGGATGGTCTCGGGCGAGATCCCGTAGCCCTGGTTGCCCATCAGCGCCTCGCCCGACAGCTTGAGGAGCACCCGTTTGTACGCTGGTCGCGGCGCGGCGGTCATGTGCGCGGGAACGTACAGGCGCGCCGGGCGTTTGGCCAGGGCTCGCCGGGCACCCGGTGGTACGCTGGCTTGGATGCAGGAACCCCGCGACACGATCGTCGATCCCCAGATCCGGCGTGAGGTCGAGCCGCCGCGCCCCGACGCGCGGCGCCCCGTGCTGTTGATCGCGATCGTCGTGACCGCGGCCCTCGCGGGCGCGGCGGCCATGGCCCTGATCCGCGGTCCCCGGGCCGCGCCGCCGCCGCCGCCGCGCGCGGTGGCCCCGCCGGCCGCGGTCGCCCCCGTCGCCCCGGTCGCGCCGGTGCCGCCGGCGCCGGCTCCTGTGGTCGCGCCGGTCGCGCCGGTCGCGCCGACCGCGCTGCCCACCTCCCACGCGGGGGGGCCCTGCGTCGACTACCACCAGAAGGGCCTCAGCGAGGATCAGCCGCGCCGCGTCGACTGCCTCGACGGCCCGCGCTAGCCGCGCGAGCATCCCGGGCGACGCGCTCCGGTCAGCGCGCGACCCGCGCCGTCAGCGCCACCAGCACCTGGCCGCCGACCGCGGCTCGCGGGGCGCGATCGCCGTCGAGCCGCGCGTACGGCGACAGCCCGAACTCGCCGTAGACGTCGGCGCGCACGACGTCGGACAGCGGGTGGCCGAACGACGCGGACACGCCCACCGCGCGGTCGGCGTAGGTGCCGGCGTCGCGGGTCCAGGTGCGGGTGCGGGTGGCGAACGGCGCCAGCGCGAAGCTGCCGGCACCGAGCGTGCCGTCGAAGCGCGCGCTCACGCGGTCCTCGGCGGCGACGTTGCCGTCGAACGTCGGGAAGACGCTGCGCGCGACCGCGGCGCTGGCCCACAACTCCCCGGTGCGCACGCCGACCGCCAGCCCGCCGACCGGGATCGTCAGCTCGGGCAGGCCTTCGCCGTCGATGGTCTCGGTCCACTCGTCGACCACCTCGCCGTCGACCGTGGTCTGGCTCGACGCGGTCATCTGGCCGCCGGTGAAGCCCCAGCCGCCGTGCGCCGCGGCGTACCAGCCGTCGCGATCGATCCGCGCGCGCAGCGGCAGCAGCGTGAACGCGGTGCCGCCGCGGTCGTCGTCGCCGACCTTGAGCCCGGCGCCCTCGATGACCAGCGCCTCGACCTTGGCGTCGGTGGCGCGGCCGGCGTAGTGGTACCAGTAGGTCGACATGTCGATCTCGAGCTGCGCGCTCCGGCCGTCGCCGGTGTCGTCGTGCTGCGTGACCACGCCGTGGCCGATCGTCATCATGACGAACGCGTGGCGGTGCGGGGTGTCGCCCTTCCACAGCTCGCCGCCGCCGACCGTGACCCGCTCGGTCGAGCCGTCGTAGCGCCGCCGCCACAGCGACCGCCGACCGTCGAGCGCCGGCGCGACGCCGAGCTCGTGGACGCCGGTGATCTCGAACGTCAGCCCGACCCGCGACAGGCAGAAGCTCCACTGCGCGCTGCCGACCGCGCGCTGCGCCGCCAGCGGCCGCAGCCGACCTTGCACCGCGCCGCTGACGATGTCGCAGCCGATGCCCGACACCGCCGCCGCGGCGCCGACGCCGACGTCGGGGCCGCTCCCGGTGCCGGCGGTGACCTGGGCGAAGGCCGCGCCGTGCCAGTAAGGGCCAGTGGCCTCGTCCGACAGCAGGTCGCGCCGCGGCGCCAGGTCGAGCTGCGCCGCGCCGACCGCCAGATCGGCTGGCTGGGCGTTCGCCACGCCGGTCAGCAGGGCGAGGATCCCGAGCGCGACGAGGCGGTCCATGTCCGCCACTGGTGCAACGGTCGGTCCAGTGCGCAGGATGTCGAGATGGTTGAGGTTGGTGGCGGGATCCGTCCAGGATCGAACGGTGGTCGACCAGCCGATCCGTCAGGTTGAGGACGGGTGCCGCGTCTGGGACGCCGTGCGGGGCCTGCGCTTGGTGGCCTCGGCCTTGCTGTACCAGCGGGCATGAAGCGCCTCCTGGTGATCGCTGGGTTCGTGGTCGCGGCCGGCACCTCCACGGCCACCGCACAGCCGTGCGATCCCGGGGGCGAGCTGGTCGAGGTGACCGAGTACAGCGGCCGACAGCACTACCACCTCGCGCTGGCCGCCGGCGCGGGCGAGGCGCTGGTGGGCTGGGCGCCCGAGGGGCCCAACGGTGACGTGCCGCGCGAGTTCACGATGAGCCGGGTGGCCGCGGACGGATCGACGTCGTCGATCCGCGTGCCGTTCCTCGGCCACGCTGCGATCGTCGGGACCCCGCCGATGACCAGCAGCGGCACCACCGCGATGCACACGTGGGGCGTGGGGGGCGTCGGCGTGATGCTGCGCGAGCCCGACGGCGCGGAGCGCGCCCCGATCCACCTCGACGACTACCGCAGCTACGGCGACAGCGTCGTCCGCGCGCGCTTCGACGGCACGCACTTCGTCGTGACCTGGGTCGCCGGCCCGCCCGAGGCCAGCGTCCTCAAGGCGGTGCGCTTCGACCCCGACGGCGTCCAGCTCGACGCCACGCCGCTCGTGCTCGGCCCGGCGTTCGCGTACAAGCCGTGGGCCGCGTCGACGCGCATCGGCGACGTCACCTGGGTGATGTGGTCGACGTTCACGTCGTCGGACGCCGAGTTCGTCAGCGGCACGAACCCCGATCTGGTCGGCGTCCGCATCGCCGACGACGGCCGGCTCCTCGACGCGACGCCGGTAGTGCTGGTCCCGGGCGCGCGCGGCGTCGCGCTGGCCGCCAACGGCGACACCGCGCTGCTGCTGGTGATGGCCCCGGACGGTGGCTTCGACATGTCGACGATCGATCGCGACGGTGTCGTCACGCCGGGCGGCCACCTGGCGCTCGCCGACGATGAGTTCTTGCTCGAGCTGCTGGCGGCCCCGGGCGGCGACGGCTTCACGGCGTGGACCACGCACCCCGTTAACACCGGCACGCCGATCCACGCCGAGGACGAGGTCGCGGCCCGCACGATCAGCCGGACCGGCGTGGCCGCCGCGGCGCCGAGCCTGACGCTGGCCGGCCAGGCGTGGGCGATCTCCACCGACGGCCGCGACTACCTGCTGCTCGCCGTCGAGGAGACCGTCGCCGGGGCCACCGGCGAGGAGCGCCTGACCCTCCGGCGGTTCCGCGGCGGGACGTTCACGCCGGTCACCGTCGGGACGACGCTCGTCGCCGCGCCGCTCACGCTCACCACCACGCAGTTCTGCAGCGGGCCCTACGAGCCGAACGACGGCTGCCAGGCGGGCGGCCCCGCGGGCGCGGGGACGATGGGGCTGATCGGGCTGGGCCTGCTCGCGCTCTGCCGCCGCCCGCGGCGCCGCTAGCCGCCCCGAAACGACGACGGGCCCGCCTCGCGGCGAGCCCGTGCGTCACGCGACGTGGACCTGGATCAGGCCATGCCGGCGGCCTTCGCCACCTCGGTCGCGAAGTCGTCCTTCTTCTTCTCGAGGCCCTCGCCCAGCTCGAAGCGGGCGAAGCGGCGGACCTTGATGTTCTCGCCGATCTTCGCGATCAGCTCCTGCTGGAGCTGCTCGATGGTCTTGTCGGGGTTCTTCACGAACGGCTGGTCGAGCAGGCAGATGTCCTTGAGCCACTTGCTGAGCTGGCCCTCGACCATCTTCTGCGCGATCGCCTCGGGCTTGCCGCTCTCGACGGCCTTGGCCACCAGCACGGCGCGCTCGCGGGCGATGACGTCCTCGGCGACCTCCTCGCGGCGGACGAACTGCGGGCCCATCGCGGCGATCTGCATCGCGACGTCCTTCGTGAAGCCGACGAAGTCCTCGTTGCGGGCGACGAAGTCGGTCTCGCAGTTGATCTCGACGAGGACGCCGATGCGGCCGCCGCCGTGGATGTACGAGACGACGGCGCCCTCGGTGGCCTCGCGGCCGGCCTTCTTGGCGGCCTTGGCCAGGCCCTTGGCGCGGAGGAAGTCGATCGACTTCTCCATGTCGCCGTCGCACTCGACCAGCGCCTTCTTGCAGTCGGCCATGCCGGCGCCGGTGCGCTCGCGCAGATCCTTGATCATCGTGGCGGTCACTTCAGCCATGGGAGTCTCCTGATGCTCGATGCGAGAAAGCCGCGGACCTGGCCGCGGCGCGTTCAGTCAGTGGGAACGGGGCGCGGGATTCAGGTCGTCGGCGCGTCGGGCGAGGCCGAGGCCTCGCTGTCGCCGTACATCCGACCGCCCGAGGCCATCTCGACCTTCGGGCCGTCGCCGCCCGACGACACGTGGATCACGCGCTCGTCGCCGTGGTCCTCGCGAGCGCCGCGGGTGTGGGCGCGCTCCTTGTGCACCTTCGCGCCGATGACGCACGCGTCGGCGATGCGCGAGGTGAACAGCTTGATCGCGCGGATCGCGTCGTCGTTGCCCGGGATGACGTAGTCGATCATGTCCGGGTTGCAGTTGGTGTCGGTGATGCCGACCACCGGGATCTCGAGCTTGCGCGCCTCGTCGACGGCGATGTGCTCCTTGGCCGGGTCGATCACGAACACCATGCCGGGCAGCTTGGTCATGCCCTTGATGCCGCCGAGCGACTTCAGGAGCTTCTCGCGATCGCGGCGGACCTCGATCTGCTCGCGCTTGGTGAGCGCCAGCATCGTGCCGTCCTCTTCCATCTTCTCGAGGGTCTTGAGGCGCTCGAGGGAGCCCTTGACCGTCTTGAAGTTGGTGAGCGTGCCGCCCAGCCAGCGCTGGGTGACGTAGAGCTGGCCCGAGCGGTTGGCCTCTTCGACGATCACGTCCTGCGCCTGCTTCTTGGTGCCGACGAACAGCACCAGCTCGCCGCGCGAGGTGGCGTCGACCACCGCGTTGAACGCGGCCTTGAACAGCTTGACCGTGTGGGTCAGGTCGATGATGTGGATCCCGTTGCGCGCGCCGAAGATGTACTGCTTCATCTTCGGGTTCCAGCGGCCGGTGTTGTGGCCGAAGTGCACGCCGGCCTCGAGCAGCTGGCGCATCGCGATCGGGGTGGACGAAGTGGCGTCCTGCATCGTTTCCATGGTCATGGTCGTAGCTCGCTTTCTTCCGTTGGGCCTCCGGCGCGTCGTCGGACCCCTGACACCCGCTAGGCGGGCACGGACGAGGTCCTCGGCAACCGTGGGAGTTGTGGGAGCGCGCGATCTAGCACGCCCGAGCGGCGCGAGGCAAGGTCCTGGATCGACGGTGTTTCCTCAGTGATCGCGTAGTGTTGGCGCAGCGCAGGTGGCACCGGCGCTGGCGGTGGTGCGGCCCCTTGGTCGGCCCTAGCGGATCGCGGCGATGACGGCGGGCAGGGCGGCGTAGTCGGAGGCGCGGGGCTCGTCGAGGCGCAGCCGGACCCGGCCGGCGGCGTCGACGATCAGCACGGTGGGCAGCTGGTGGACGCCGAGCGGCGGGCCCTCGACGGTCTGGGTGCGATCGCGGCCGATCGGGAAGCGGGCGGGGACCTCGGCGAGGAACGCGTCGACTGCGGCGTCGTCCTCGTCGACCGACAGCCCGAGCACTGCGACGGTGGGATCGGCGGCCAGGTCGTTGAGGTGCGGGAACGAGTGCTTGCAGGGCAGGCAGTAGCTGGCCCACACGTCGATCACGACGACCTTGCCGGCCAGCTCGGCGCTGGCCCAGGTGCCGCCGCCGCGCAGCGGGTAGCTCAGCGCGGGGAGCGGCGCCGCCTGCTCGGCGGGCACCGCGGTCGGCGGCGGCGGCGCGCTGGCGCACGCGGCGGCGAGGAGGGACGACAGCAGCAGCGAGCGCATCGCCGCACCATAGCCCGCGCGGTTGCGCGCGCCACGCGATCGGCCAAGCTGCCGCGATGCGCATCCGGGTCGCGGTCGCCGCCGCGCTGATCATGCTCCCCGCCACCCCGCGGCTGGCCGAGGCTTGAGGCATCGGTGCGCCCGTCGGTCCGACGGGCTGTGAGGGGAACGCGCCGCCGACGACCACGTACTTCGTGAGCGTCGCGGCCGCGGCGGCGTCGACCCGGCTGGTGTTCGACGGCGATCGCGACGTCGAGCTCGACCAGCAGGCGATCACCGTGAGCGTCGGCCAGGTGCGGCCGTCGCGGTGGAGCGTGCGCGCGTCGCTGGGCGCGGTGCTCGACGGCGCGCTGGCCGGCGAGGGCCGGCGCTACCAGCTCGACCCTGGCGTGGTCGGCGCGATCGCGATCGCGCGGCCGTGGACCTGGGGGCCGTGGTTCGTGCACGGCACGGCGTCGCTGGGCGCGTCGCGGGTCACGACCACCGAGCGGGTGGCCGGCGCGCCGACCGAGGGCCTGGTGGCGATCGACGCGCGGATCGGCGCGACCGCCGGCCGCCAGCTGGGCCCGGTCATGCCCTACGCGCTGGCCCGCGCGTTCGGCGGGCCGGTGCTGTGGACGATCGACGGCGCCGGCGTGACCGGCACCGACGCCTACCACGTGCAGCTCGGCGCCGGCGCGACGCTGTCGATCGGCGACGCCTGGTCGGTGATGATCGACGTCGCCGCGCTGGGCGAGCGCGCCGCGTCGGTCGGCGTGAGCTGGCGGCGGTAGCGCGGCCGCGGCGCGACGCTAGCGTGGGGGCGAGGGCGTGAACGCGGCGCGGATGTAGGCCAGCACCTGGCGCTGCTGCTCGGCGCTGAGGATCGCCCGCCACGCGGGCATCGCGCCGATGCGCCCGACCGTGCCGTCCGCGATGCTGCGCAGGAGCGCGTCGTCGGGGCGCGCCAGCACGCGCGCGTCGCCGACGAAGTCGGCGGCCAGCTTCCCATCGAGGCCGCGGCCGTCGGCCTGGTGGCAGGCCTGGCAGTGCGTCGCGTAGATCGCGCGCCCCGGCAGGTCGCTGGCGGGGGCGGCGGTCGTGGGCAGGCCGACGCCGCGGGCCAACAGCGCGGCGCATGCGACGGCGATCACCAGGCAAGGGAGCTGCAGCACCGCGCAGCGCGACATCCGGGCAAACTGGCCCGGGCGCGGCTCGATCGGCTGCTTGCGCGCGTGGCGGAAGTGCCACGGCAGCACCACGTACTGCGGGTAGACCTCGAGCCCGACCATCGCGGCGATCGCACCCAGCTTCACCCAGAACACCGGGTTGGCGCTGTAGAAGGCCAGCGGCTTCTCGAGCTGCCCGAACAGCCGCCACAGCCCGCCGCCGAACAGCAGCAGCGCGGCGATGCCGTTGCCGTTGTCGGCGAAGCGGGTGGCGGCGACGTCCTGCCGTCGCAGCGCGACCAGCCGCAGCGCGCCGAACGCGGCGGCGAGCGCGAAGCCGCCCACATGGACGATCGAGGCGATGGCCGCGGTGAGGCCGGGCATCGCGGCGATGGTACGAGCGATCGCCGCGCGCTACCAGGCGTCGCCGACGGTCGCGGTCGGCAGGGCGTCGTGGATGGCGCGGGCGAGGGCGGCGCGGCGGCCAGCGGGGACGCGCAGCCAGACCGCGACGACGCGGCGGCGATCGCGGTGGACGATCGCGCTGGGCCCGCTGTGCGCGGTGACGGTCACGAGGTCGCGCAGCGGGACCGCGCCGACGCGCGGCGAGGTGACGGTCAGGTCGAGGTGCGGCTCCTCGCCGGGCGGCCAGGCGATCCGGACCTCGAGCTCGTCGGGCCCGTCGACGACGTGGCTGAGCGGTGCGTCGCCCAGCGAGACCCGCAGCGCGTCGGCGACCGCGACCACCGGGACGCCGAGGTCGGCGGCGCGGGCGCGATCGATCGTGATCTCGCGGCTGACGGCCCGGCGCGGATCGACGAGCGGCGGGTAGCCGGCGGCGGTGAGCGCGGCGACGGCGCGCTCGCCGGTGGTCAGCGCGACGTCGAGGTCGGCGGCCGGCAGCAGCGCCTCGAGCGCGACCACGCCGCGCCCGGCCCAGCGGACCGCGCCGAGGCCGCGGCGCGCGACGATCCCGTCGATCGCGGCCAGCGCGCGCTCGTCGACGCCCGCCGCGACCAGCACCTCGAGCGCGGGCGGCTCGCGGCGCACGCGCACGGCGGCGGCGCCGGCTCGCAGCAGCTCGCCGGCGATCGCGTCGACGTCGGCGTCGGCGTCGGGCAGCGCGACCAGCCCGACCACGGTCTGCGGCGGCAGCACCTCGGCCCCGCCGTCGCGCAGCGCCGCGGCCACCGCCCGTGCCGTCGCTGGCGACCGGACCTCGATCGCGACGATCAGCCCGGGCCCGGCCGGCGTGTGACCGACGCACGACGCCACGGCGGCGCGCTCGAGGACCGCGACGTCGCGCAGCCGCACGCCGTCGCGCAGCGGCAGGCCTTCGAGGTCGGCGAGCCCGGCGCCGGTGGTGCGGATCGTCGTGGCGACGCCGGTGGCGTCGATGCGCCCGGCCGGCAGCGCGGTGTTGGCGCGCAGCGCCGCCAGCAGGTCCGTGGCGGTCAGCCCATACGCGGCCAGCCGCGCCGGATCGAGCCGCACCTGCAGCTGGTCGTCGACGAGGCCGCACACGTCGACCGCGGTCACGCCTTCCAGCACCTCGGTGCGCCGCTGCAGCTCGCGGCCGCGGTCGGTGGCGCGGCGCGGATCGTCGGTCGCCGGCAGCGGCACGATGGCGAGCACCGTCGGCGTGCGCCACGCGCGGGTGATCATCGGCGGCCGGGCGTCGGCCGGCAGTCGGGGCAGGGCGGTGCTGACCGCGTCGCGGGCCGCCGCGGCCAGCCGCTCGACGGCGGCCGGCGACCGCGCGGCCAGCTCGATGACGGCGACGTTCTCGACCGCGCGGCCGTCGACGCGCGCCACGCCTGGCAAGCCGGCGGTGGCGTCCTCGAGCGGGGTCAGCAGCTCGCGCTCGACCGCCTCGGGCGACGCGCCCGGCCACGTGACCGTGATGCGCACCGCGCCGGGGGGCGGGCCCGCGGGCGCGTCACCGCCGCAGCCGATGAACGCGGCGAGCGCGGCGAGCGCGAGGGTGCGGCGACGCATGCGCGATCAGGTACCACACGCGCGATCACTCCGCGGTGATGCCCCCGAACACCTGGTACTGGCCGGGCTGCACCTCGACCCGATCTAGCGTCAGCGTCCACAGGCCCGAGACGTTGTCGCTGCCGAGCTCGAAGGTGTCGAACAGCGCGCCGTCGACGCGGACCTCCAGCGCGCCGTTGGCGACGTCCCGGGGCGCGGTGAGCGTGGCCGCGGGGACGCTGCCGTAGTCGGTCGCGCCGACCTCGACCCGCAGCGTGACGTCGGCCTGGTTGTCGACCTGGATCTGCTTCTCGCCGGCGCCGTCGTCATCGGTGCAGGCGCCGGCGAGCGCGAGGCTGAGGGGGAGGAGCGCGGCGAGGCGGAGCGGGGAGGCGGGCATGGCCGCGACCACAGCAACCCGCGGGCCAGCGGTCGCGACCGCGACCGGCGCCCGCCTGGCCCGCCGTCATGACCGCGCGTTCACGGCGCGTGCGTCGCCGGATGGTCGCGGTAGCCTCGACGTGTGATCGTCACCCCGGTGCGCTGCGAGACCCAGCCGCCGCCGCGCGTGGCCCCGCCGGTCGCGCGCGCGCCGGACGACGAGGACGCCGACGCGCCGGCCGGCGACCTGGTGTGCGCGACGTGCGGGCGGCGGGTCACCCACGACGACCACCGCGTCGCGGTCAACGGCGCGCACGAGCACACGTTCGTCAACCCCGGCGGCTTCGTCCACGTCGTCGGCTGCTTCGCGCTGGCCACCGGCCTGGCCTACGTCGGTGATCCGCAGTCGGCGTTCTCGTGGTTCCCCGGCTTCCGCTGGCAGATCGCCGCGTGCGGCGGCTGCGGCGTGCACCTCGGCTGGATCTTCCGCGCCGCCGGCGATCAGTTTCACGGCCTGTTGCCGGCGCAGCTACGGCGCGGCTGACGCGCGCACGACGCCGACCCGGCTGCCGCGCGGCACGCCGTCGGTGAGCATCGCCGCCGCGGCGTCGGCGTAGGGCACCGTCATCGCGCCGAGCTGCGCCAGGAAGCGCGGCAACAGCAACGCCGCCGGCAGCGGCGGCCCCGCCATCGGCAGGCGATCGATCGCCAGCCGCGTGCGCGCCGGCCCGAGCGCGGGCCCCTCGAGCATCGGCCCCGGGCACAAGAGCCGCCAGTCGATCGTCGACGCCTGCAGCCGGCGCAGGTTGGCGCCGTGCGGCCAGAACAGCGCGCGCACGCCGGGCAGGTCCATGCCGGTGCGGCCGCTGTCACCGAGCTCGAGCAGGCCGGCGCCGGCGGTGAACCACGCCGCCGGGCGCGCGTCCGGCGGCAGCGCCTCGAGCGCGGTCACGAGCCGATCGACCAGCGCGACGAAGCGATCGCCGTCGCCGAGCTTGCCGGCGGTGTTGATCGCGAGGTCGTGGCCGTCCAGCAGCGCGGCCAGCGCCGCCGGCGCGATCGCCGTCAGATCGGCGGCGTGGACGGCGACCCGATCGCGCCAGCCGACCGGCAGCCGCGCCGGGGTGCGGACGATCACCGTCACCTGGTGGCCGGCGCGCAGCGCGGCGGCGCCGACGTGCTTGCCGAGCGCGCCGGTGGCCCCGAGGATGACGACGCGGCGCGGCGCGGTCACGCGAGCAGCAACCGCTCGATCTCGCGCAGCGTCTCGGCGTCGTCGCCGATCATCTCCTTCATCGCCTGCAGCCGGCCGGCGACGACCCGCGCCAGCTTGTCCTCGATGGTGCCGTCGGCGTAGGCCCAGTACACCTGCGCGAAGCGGCCGTCGCGGTGGCAGCGGCCCTCGATCTGCGCCATCTGGATCGCCGACCAGCGCAGGTCGTGGATCACCTCGGACCGCGGCGCGTCGTTGTGCTCGCCCTGGTGCAGCGAGATGCCCTCCTCGACGGTGAACAGCACCACCTTGGCGTCGCCGCGCTGGAACCGCAGCCGCTCGGCCTCGCGGGCGGCGGCGCCCAGCCCGCCGTGGATCACCGCGCACGGCACGGCGCCCAGGCCGCTGCCCAGCTCGCCCTTGATCGCCTCGAGGGTCTCGACGAACGCCACCGACACCGCGACCTGGTGGCCGTTGTCGAGCAGCTCGCGCACCAGCTCGACCGTGCCCGGCGCGCGCAGCAGCGAGCTCTTCTGCCGCAGCCGCAGCGCCGCCGCCAGCGCCGACTTGGGATCGCGGCCGCGCGGCGCCAGCTCGAGCTCGCGGCGGAACGCGGTCCACGCCTGCTGGTACAGCTCGCGCGCCGAGCCGTCGAGCTCGATCGGCGTGAGGATGCGGTTGATCGCCGGCCACCCGGCGATGTCCTCGGGGCGGCGGCGCAGGCCGGCCGGGCCGTGGCCGCGGGCCGGCTCGAACAGCATCGCGCGCACCCGCTCGCAGTCGTTGCGATCGCCGCGCCACAGCCACTTGCCGTAGGTGCCGCGGCTGATGCCGAGGCCCTGATCGAGGCACCACTGCTCGAAGTCCTTGAGGTCGGCGGCGCGGGCGCCGGTGGTCGCGGCCAGGAGCGGCGCCAGGTACGACAGCTCGAGCGGGTTCTGCCCGGCGGTGGCCGACAGCCACAGGCAGAAGCCGGCCTCGGCCACCAGCTTGGCGGCCAGCTTCGAGCGCGCCGCGGTGGGGTTCTTGCAGCGGTGGCTCTCGTCGAGCACGACCACGTCGAACGCCGGCGCGGTGCCGACCCGGGCCAGGCCCTTCTTGGTGCGGACCTTCTTGCGCGCCGCGGCGCTGACCTCGAACAGCTTGCCCAGGCGATCGTAGTTGATGACGACGATGTCCTTGCCGCCGTCGCCCATCGCCTCGATGGTGCGGCGCCAGTGGGCGATCACCGCCAGCGGGCAGACGATCAGCACCCGCGCCGAGGATCGCGCGCCGAGGATCGCGGCCCACGCGGTGATGGTCTTGCCCAGACCGACGTCGTCGGCGAGCAAGAACCCGGGGCGGCCGGCGGCGCGGGCGGCGGCGATCGCCGCGACCGCCTCGGTCTGGTGCGCGCGCAGCGCGATCGTCCCGGTCGGCGTCGACGGCGGCGGCAGCGCGGCGTCGGTCAACGTGCGCTCGACGTGGCGCTCCCACGAGTACGGCGCGGCCGCGAACGGCGCCAGCGCGGCCGGCAGCGCGGCGCCCTCCCACACGTGCACGCCGTGGTCGGCGTCCCAGCGCGCGCCGGCGGCGGCGGCCACCGCGCGCATCGCGAACGGCACGTCGAGCACGTGCAGCGACGGCGCGGCGCGTGGCGGCGGCGCGGCCGCGCGGGTGGCGGCGGCCGGGCGGCTCGCGCGCAGGGGAGCGGACACGGTGCGCTTGGCGCGGATGATCGACACGGTCGGCGCAGCGTACACGCGCGGCGATCGGCGCGCGCGGGGCGGGATCGCGTCGCCGTCGCGGCGCGGTGATACCCTCGTCCCGGCGACGCGTGCGGGCGTCGCGGGAGTCGTCCATGCCGCTCGAGTCGTTCGCGAGTCGTCCCGTGCGCGCGCTGCGCGTCGTCGTCCTGAGCGCCGCCGCGGCCGCGCTGGCCTGCGGCAGGGCGCCGCCACCCACAGCCCCGCCGCCCAAGCCGGCCGCGATCGCGGCGCGGGTGATCGATCAGGTGCCCAGCGACACGCCGTACGCGATGGCGTTCGATCAGAACATGCTGTCGACCGCCACGCTCGAGGTCACCGCGGTGCGGACGATGGTCGAGGCCGCGCTGCGCGAGGCGGTGTTGAGCCCCGCGGCCGCGGCGAGCGCCAGCGTCGAGGACCGGCTCGGCAGCGAGTTCGCGCGCGAGCTGCTGCCGTTCGACGACGCGGCGCTACGCCGCGTCGGATGGCTGCCGGGCGAGAGCGAGCTCGTGCTGTACGGCGAGGGGCTGATCCCGGTCATGCGACTCCGCGCCGACGGCCGCGCCGCCCACGCCGCCTGGAAGCGGATCAGCGCGCGGGCCGAGCTGCGCCTGCCCGAGGCGTCCTGGCACGGTGTGCCCTACATCCTGGTCCCGCCGCGCGACAAGCGCACCCAGACGATCGTCGTCGCGTTCCTGCCGCACCAGGTGGCGGCGTCGGTGGTGATGCACCCCGAGGCGATCCTCGACCACCTGATCGACGAGGCGCCGGCCGCCGCGCCGTTGCTGCCGCGGTGGCGGCGCGGCCACGTCGATCCCGCGACCCCGGCGGACTCGTGGCCGCTGATGTGGCTGAACCCCGCCGTCGCGGCGCCGCGGCTGCGCGCGAGCGACGACCTGGCGCAGCTCGGAGAGGTGGTGCCGGCGGCGTGCCGGGCGGCGGCCGCCGCCGCCGTCGCGGTGGTGCCCTCGATGAGCGTGATGTACTGGCGCGACGGCGACGAGCTGGTCGCGAGCTACGCGATGCCGCTGCCCGACGCGCTGCGGCCGCTGGTCGCCGGCGAGCGAGCGGTCGCCCACTGGCTCGCCGACGCCAGCCCCGGGATGCAGTTCGCGTGGCGGGTGCCGGCCGACGAGCTGGTGGGTGGCGCGTCGGCGATCGCGGCGCCGATCCTGGCGGCGTTCCGCGCCTGCGGTGACCCGGTCGACGATCCGCTCGCGGCGCTCGGCGCCTTGCCGCTGCGGCAGCTGCGCGGCGGCACGGTCGCGATGGAGGTGACCGACGGCCAGGCCGCGGTGGTGATCGCGCTCGAGGCCCTCGACGTCGGCGCGCTGTGGGGCTGGTTGCAGAGCGCGCTGCCGCTGGGCCCGTTCCCGCGCCCGGGCGAGGTGCAGGCAGTGCCGCTGATGCCGGGGCAGACGCTGTTCGCGATCGCCACCAGCCGGGAGGTCGCGTTCAGCCTGGGCTGGCCGGCGGCCGCGCGGCTGCAGGCGCTCCTGGCCAGCGGAGGTCACCCCGCGTCGGTCATGCTCGACTACGATCAGGGGGCCATGTCCGGCGCCCGCTTCCTGGGCCGCGTCCTCGACGACGACGGCGACACCGACCGCCGGAGCGTGATGACGATCGACGCGCACGGGTTGATCGGCCGCAGCCGCACGCCGCTGCCACCCGGCTGGCGCTGACCGCGCGCGGTCACGGGCGCGGGGCGGCGCTGTCGCCCGCCGCGAGCGGCTCGAGCCGTGCGATCGCGTGCTCGACCTTGGCGCGGTCGGACGCGGTGGGGGCGGCCCGCAGGTAGCGACGGTAGAGATCGACGGAGGCGGCCGCCGCCGTGCGGTCGAGCTCGGTCCTCGCGATCATGTGCCAGGCGGCGGCGGCGTTGTAGAGCAGCTGGGGCATCGGCTTCAGCGCGTACGCGGCGAGGGACTCGCGCGCCGCGTCGGCGTAGCGCCGGCCGGCGTACGCCGCCTGGGCTTGATCGAAGTGGAGCCGCGCGCCCTCGCTCGCGTCGCGCAGGCCGGTCTTGAGCGCCACCACCTCGGCGCGCGCGCGGGCGGCGTCGCGGCGCGCGCGGGCCGCGTCGTCGCGGCTGCGCAGGATCCACGCGATCAGCACCGCGACCACCGCGGCGCACGCCACCGCCACCAGCCACGGCCAGCGGCGACGTCGCGCGGGCGGCGGCGCCTCGAGCGCGGCCAGGAGCGCCGCCATCGACGCGAACCGATCGGCCGGCTGGCGCGCCAGGCCGCGCAGCACCGCCGCGCGGATCGCCGGCGGCACCGGCGTGTCGCGCGGGATCGGCAGCGGGACGCCGGCCACCACGTGCCGGGCCAGGTCGGCGTAGGTGGCGCCGATGAACGGCGGCTGGCCGAACAGCGCCTCGTACAGCGACACCGCGAACGCGAACTGATCGGCGCGGGCGTCGATCGGCTGGCCGAGGTGCTGCTCGGGCGCCATGTAGCGCGGCGTGCCGACCACGGTGCCGGTGCGGGTCAGCGACTTCACCAGCTCGGACTCCTGGCGCAGCGCGGTCGCGGTCTGCGACAGCGGCGTCGTCGCGTCCTCGACGGTCGCCACCAGGCCGAAGTCGGTGACCCGCACCCGGCCGTCGTCGCCGATCAGCACGTTGTCGGGCTTGAAGTCGCGGTGCACCAGCCCGGCGTCGTGGGCCGCGGCCAGCCCGCGCCCGGCCTTCACGTAGGTCGCGACGAGCTCCGCCCACGGCCGGCCCACCTGCCACTTCCCCAGCGTCTGGCCGGCGACGTGCTCCATCGCCAGGAACACCCGATCGTCGTGGGTGCCGATCTCGTGGACGACGACGACGTGCTCGTGCACCAGCTGCGCGATGCCCTGGGCCTCGCGCAGCAAGCGACGGCGGGTCGTCTCGTTGTCGTTGCGACCATCGGGGTGCAGCACCTTGAGCGCGACCTTGCGCCCGAGCACGGGATCGACCGCCAGCAGCACCGTGCCCATGCCGCCGGCGCCGAGCGTGTCCTTGATCTCGTACCGGCCGATGCGATCGGGCAGCGCCGACGGCGTCGGCGCCGGCGCGGGCGTCGGCGTGGCCCCGCCGTCCGACGACGCCGGCAGCGTGGCCTCGAGCGCGTCCTCGTCCGAACTCGGCACGACCCGATCGTACCGCGGATGCGCGGCGCGGTTACGCGATCACGGCGCGAGGCGCGTGCGGGTCCAGCCGGCGTCGCCCTGGCGGTACTGCACGCGATCGTGCAGCCGCGACGGCTGCCCCTGCCAGAACTCGATCTCGCGCGGCACCACGCGGTAGCCGCCCCAGCTCGCCGGCCGCGGCGGGGCGGCGCCATCCAGGGTCGCCTCGACCGCGTCGAGCCGCGCCACCAGCTCGGCGCGCGACGGCAGCGGCTGCGACTGCGGCGACGCCACCGCGGCCACCTGGCTGCCGCGCGGGCGCACCGCGAAGTACGCGTCCGACTCGGCGGCGGTGACCTGCTCGACGTCGCCCTCGATCCGCACCTGGCGATCGAGCGCCGGCCAGAAGAACACCAGCGCGGCGTGGGGCCGGGCCGCCAGGTCGCGGCCCTTCTTGCTGTCGTAGTTGGTGAAGAACACGAAGCCGCGGTCGTCGAGCTCCTTCAGCAGCACGACCCGCGCCGCCGGGCGGCCGTCGGCGTCGACGGTGGCCAGCGTCATCGCGTTGACCTTGTCGGGCGCCGCGGCGGTGGCGGCCGCGAACCAGTCGCGGAACAGCGGCAGCGGATCGTCGGGGCAACCGGCCGGATCGAGGTGATCGCCGGCGTACTGATCGCCGTGGTGCCAGTAGCGCTCGCTCACTTGTCGGCCATCGGCAGGAGCTCGATCAGCGCGTGGAACGCGTCGTGGGCCGGCGCGAACAGCTCGTCGAAGTTCTCGGCGTCGTGCTGCGCGCAGTCCTCGGTCAGCGCCACCCACCGCGCCTGCAGCTCGCCCAGCCGCGCCATCCAGGTCGCGGCGTCGACGCCCTCGGGGGCGCCGGCGGCCGCGACGCCGTCGAGCATCGCGCCCATCGGCTCGACCTCGTTGCAGGTGGCGGTGGCGCGGTCGGGCCCGGTCGGCATGTGCCACAGCGGCGACAGGTGCTCGTGGAACTCGTGGAGCGCCGGCGGCATCGTCGGGTGATCGCCCTCGTGGGCCGCGTGATCGGCGTGGGCCATGGTGTCGACGTGCTCGGCCGAGCCAGTCTTGGGCTTGCCGCCGCACGCGGCGACGACGAGCAGGAGCGCGAACCCGAGGCGGTGCAGCATGCGGACTGCTTCCCACGCGATGCGGTAGCTGTCAACGCGACCCGCGGGCGCGCGGGCCGCGACCCATCAGCGCAAGGCCTTGAGGCCCCGCTGGGCGCGCGCGTGGTTGATCGTGCGCACGATCTGCGGGTCCACCGTCAGGAACTTCGCCAGCGCGGCGCTGCCCAGGCCGACCCGCGCCGCGGTGGTCGCGACCTCGGCGCCGCACGCCAGCGTCACGTCGAGCAGCTCGGCGATCGCCAGCCAGAACTCGGCGGTCTGGCGGGTCTTCTCGCCGAGCCGCGCGGTGCCGCCGGCCAGGAACCCCGCCAGCCGCGGGCTGGGCGCCCAGGTCGCCAGGTCGATCGGCTCGCGCACCTCGAGCGCCAGGTGCGCGCGCAGCCGCTTGACCGCCCGGGCGCGGTTCTCGTGCTGCGAGCGGCTGTCGTCGGCGTGGGTGATGACGCCGGTGGCCCGGTGGCGCAGCCGCACCGCGCTCTCGGTCTTGTTGCGGTGCTGGCCGCCGGGGCCGCTGGCCCGGTAGCGGTCGACCTCGCACTGCCGCAGCAGCTCGTCGTCGGACGCCGCGATCGCCGCGTCGCGGACGCCGGGTGCGGGGCTGGTCAATTGCTCTGGCTCGGGCTCTTGCTCGGCTCGGCCGGCGCCGGGCCACCGCCGCCGCGCGTGCCCTGCCGCGCCTCGCCCGGCTCGACGTAGACGTCGACGCCGCCGCGATCGCCGGCGCGGCCGACCTCGACCTTGACGATGCCGTCGCTGGTCAGCGCGTTGAGCAGCCGCTCGAGGCGCTCCTCGCGGTCGGTCTTCATCGTCAGGCACAGCCGATCGACCAGGTCGAGCGGCATGCCGGGCGCGACCGCCGACGTGCGCACCACCGCGCCGCCGCGCACCCGCACGGTGATCGCGAAGCCCGGGTGCGGCGCGCCGCGGAACAGCTCGACCGTCTCCGACGGCAGCGGCGTCCCGGCGAAGTGGATGAACGACGCCTCGAGCGCGTCGACCTGGGCGTCGACGCTGTCGCCGGGGATCGCGAACTCGAACTCCGAGTAGGCGCGCTCGCCGATCGCCTGCGCGAACCGCTCGATGTGGTCGACCTTGTGCTCGGCGACCCACTGCTTGAGCTTGAACTTGGCCTCGTGGGTGCCGAACAGCGGCTCGATCTTGGCCCACGGCTGCGGGTCGACGAAGTGCCAGCCGGTCGTGACCTTGCCGCCCCACACGCCGACCCACGGACCGACCAGCCGCGGCTCGAGCTTCTCGCCGATCGTGTCGAGCACCGCGGCGTCGCTGGCCGCGACGTTGCACAGCTTCAGGTAGTCGGCGAGCTTGGGCACCATGCCCGCGGGGTCGCCCCACGCGCCCCACCACAGCCGGCGCAGGTCGCTGCCCAGCATCGCCAGGTAGCTGACCATCGTGCCCGGCGGCATCTCCGGCGGCGTCGGCAGGTGCTCCAGGAAGCGATCGAGGTGGATGTCCATCCACTCCTCGACCACCGGCAGGTTGGACAGCGTGATCTGCAGGTTGAGGCGGATCGACAAGGCGCGATTGAGCGCGCTCTCGAGCGGATGGCTCATGGGTCCCCGGGGCCGCGGGCGGGCCTGGCGATCAGGATGCCACGCCGACCGCCGCCGCGGCTATCGCCGCCGCCGGGGTTCGCCCGGTGCCACGCGAACGCGCGCGGCTAGCGCCCGTCCTCGCGCTCGGTCCGGATGCGCGGCAGGAGCGTCACGAAGTTGCAGGGGCGGTGCCGGCTGTCGAGCTGGGGGATCAGGATCTGCTCCATGCCCAGCCGGACCCCGCCGGTCGACCCCGGCAGCAAGAACACGTAGGTCTGGTCGCACAGCGCGGCCTCGGCGCGGCTCTGGATGGTCGAGGTGCCGATCTCGGCGAACGACAGGTAGCGGAACAGCTCGCCGAAGCCGGGGATCGGCTTGGTCACCAGCGGCGCCAGCGCCTCGGGCGTCACGTCGCGCGGCGTCACGCCGGTGCCGCCGGTGGCGATGATCACGTCGACCCCGGGGTCGGCGATCCACGCCGTGAGCGCGGCGCCGATCGCGTCGCGGTTGTCCTTGACGATCGCCCGCCCCGCGATCCGGTGGCCGGCGGCGGTCAGCAGCTCGACGATCAGCCCGCCGCTGCCGTCGTTCGCCTCGGTCCGGGTGTCGGACACGGTCAGCACGCCGACGTTGGCGGGGTGGAACGGGCGCGAGGGGTCGATCGGCATGGGCGCATTGTGCGCCGGCCCCGCGCCCCTGGCGAGCGGGCCGCGGCTACGCGTACTCGATCTGGATCGTCTCGATGATCGTCGTCACCGCGCGCTTGACCTGCTCGACGTCGGGATCGCGGACGACGACGTAGCCGTCGCCCTCGTAGCTGTCGGAGCGCGGCGCGCCGATCGTGGGCAGGCGCGACTCGACCGCGAGGTGGCCGACCAGCGCGTTGGCGCGGTCGACGCCGCGCACCGCCTTGACCCGGCCGCGGCCGACGCCGCGCAGGTAGGCGACGCCGACCGCGTACTTGCGGGTCCACGGGCCGTCGAAGGCGTCGTCGATCACCGCCCGGGCCCAGGCGCGGTACAGGTCGGCGTCGTGGGCGTAGCCGTTGGCCAGCACGATGTGCGCGCCGGGCGGGCGCGCGGCGATCTCGCCGATCGCCAGCGAGCCGTCGTCGCGGCGGAACCACTCCATGTGGGTGAAGCCGGTCTCCAGGCCGAGCGCGGCCACCGCCTTGACGCCCAGCGCGCGGGCGTCGGCGAACTCGGGGCCGTCGATGTCGCGCGGCAGCACGACGACCCACTGGATCCACGGCGTCTCCATCACCTCGAGCGGCGTCGGGTAGTAGCGCGAGCACGACTGGAAGCGGACCTGGCCGCCGATCGTGATGGTCTCGAAGCTGTACTCGCGGCCGCGCAAGAACTCCTCGGCCAGCGCCGGCCGCTCGGGGCTGGCGTGCAGCGCCCGCAGCGCGGCGCGCAGCTCGTCGAGCGAGCCGATCCGCCACGTCGACTTGCAGCCCATGCCGGCCGGCGGCTTGAGCACCAGCGGCAGCCCGACCTCGGCGACGAACGCCTCGGCGTCGCCCCAGGTGCGGATCAGCTTGTGGCGCGCGCACGGCAGGCCGTGGCGGCGCAGCTCGTCCTTCATCCGCGCCTTGTCGCGGAACAGCTCGGCGGTGCGCGGCGAGGTGCCGGGCACGCCCAGCGCCTGCCGCACCTCGGCCAGCTGCACCTGCAGCGGCTCGAGGATGCCGAGCACGCGGTGCAGCTTGCCGTGGCGGCGCTCGAGCGCGCGGGCGCCGGCGATCAGCTGCTCGGTGTCGAGGCCGTCGGCCACGGTGACGACGTCGGCGAACAGCTTGGCGTCGTCGCCGCGCGGCGGCTCCTGGGCCAGGCCCAGCAGGCGGACGCCGTCGAGGCGGGCCGCGGCGCGCGCGAAGCGCAGCGTGGTCTCGAGCGGGAACGGCGCGGCGAACACCACGTTGCGCATCGCCGCGTTGTACCATGCGAGGTGGCGGGCCCGCGGGCTCGCCGAAGGAGCTCGCGCCCCCGTGAAGGTCGTCTTCCTCGCGCCCGCCTATCCCCCCGAGATGCAGCAGTACACGCGCGGCCTGGCCGAGGTCGGCGCCAGCGTGTACGGCGTCGGCGACGCGCCGGTCGCGTCGCTGCCGCGCTCGCTCAAGCAACACCTGACCGACTACCTGCAGGTGCCGCGGCTCCTCGACGAGGCCGACGTCACCGAGCGGGTCTACCAGTGGGTGCGTGGCCGCGGCGTCGATCGCGTGCTGGCCAACTGGGAGGTCATGGTCTTGACCGCGGCGCGGCTGCGCGAGCGCCTCGGCGTGCCCGGCATGAGCTACGACGCGGTGCGCGGGTTCCGCGACAAGCAGCTGATGAAGGAGCGCGTGGCCGCCGCCGGCCTGCGGGTGCCGCGCGCGGTCCGGGTGCGCAGCGCCGCCGAGGCCCGGGCCGGGGCTGCGCAGCTCGGCTACCCGCTGGTGCTCAAGCCGATCGCCGGCGCCGGCAGCGCCGACACCTTCCAGGTCGACAGCGACGCCGACCTCGAGCGGGCGCTCACCGCCACGCAGCACGTGCCGGAGTGCAGCCTCGAGGAGTTCATCGAGGGCGACGAGTTCACGTTCGACACCGTGTGCATCGGCGGCAAGCCGGCGTTCATGAACGTCGCGCAGTACCTGCCCAAGCCGCTGATCGCCCGCACCAACGAGTGGATCAGCCCGGTCATCGTCACCGTGCGCAACCTCGAGCAGCCGGCGCTGACCGGCGGCGTGGCGCTCGGCAAGCGCGTGCTCACCGCGCTGGGCATGGGCGACGGCTTCACCCACATGGAGTGGTTCAGCAAGCCGTCGGGCGAGGTGGTGTTCGGCGAGATCGGCTGCCGCCCGGGCGGCGCCCACCTCGTCGATCAGATGAACTACACCTGCGACATCGACCTGTTCCGCGAGTGGGCGCGGGTGTCGTGCTGGGGCAGCTTCGAGGCGCCGACCACCCGCAAGTACAACGTCGCGATCATCTTCAAGCGGGCGCGGGGCCAGGGCCGCATCACCCGGATCACCGGGCTGCGCGAGTTCCTGCGCGCCCACGGCGAGCACGTCGTCGAGTCCAAGCTGCTGCCGGTCGGCGCCCAGCGCCGCAACTGGAAGCAGACCCTGGTCTCCGACGGCTACATCCTGCTCCGGCACCCCGACTGGCGCACCGCGGTCGAGCTGGCCAACATCGTCGCGACCGACGTCACGATGTACGCGGAGTAGGATCGGCGGGCGCGCCGCGCGGCGTGTCGAGGGTGCGGTCGGGGACGTCGTCGTCGGCGGGCTCGCTGTCGGCCTTGGCCACCGCCACCGCGCTGCGGTCGAGGCTGTCGCTGGTGCGGTCGGGCCCGTCCTTGGACAGCTGGTCCTCGAGCATCCGCGAGGCGATGTCCATGAAGTCTTCCTCGGTGACGATCCCGACCAGCCGGCCCTCGTCGACCACGGGCAGGCAGCCGACCTTGAGCCGGCGCATCAGCTGCAGCGCCTCGAGCGTGCGGGTCGCGGGCGTCACCGTCGTCGGGTCGCGCTTCATGATCTCGGCCACCGGCGTGCGCCGCGCCGAGCCGCCGTCCATGATGAAGCGCAGCACCGCGCGGTGGGTCACCACGCCGACCAGCCGGTGGTCCTTGTCCTCGACCGGGACGTGGCGGATGCGCTCCCAGATCATCAGGTTGGCGACCATCTCGATGGCGTCGTCGGCCTGCACCGTGAACAGGTCGCTGGTCATGTAGTGCTCGATGCGCCGGTAGTTGCCGCCCTTGGCGTGGGCCTCGTCGAGCCGGGCCCGCTCCCACTCCGACACCGGGCGCCCCGAGTCCTGGCGGGCGACGGTCGCGGCCACCAGCGCGTTGGCGCGCTCGGCCGGCGTCGAGCGATCGCGCAGCGAGTTCCACGACGACAGCTGCCAGCGGGCGCCGGTGCGCGCGGTGCGGACCCGCTCCTCGATGACGCCGAGGTAGCGCTTGACGTCGGTCGGCACGACGCCCTGGCGGCGCAGCCCGGCCTCGGCCAGCGGCAAGAGCCGCTCGAGCATCAGCTCGCGCGCCGAGATGTCCTCGCCGTCGAGCCAGGTGAAGTGCGCGCCGATGCCCTCGCGGGCCGCGGTGTAGAAGTTGGCGCCGGCCTGATCGAAGTCCATCCGGCGAGGCACGTCGTCGAGCCGGTGGCCCAGCTCGACCATCAGCCCGCACCACAGCGCGGCGTTGGCCATCTCGTCGAGCGTGCTGGGCCCGGCCGGCATGATCCGGTTCTCGATGCGCAGGTGCGGCTTGCCGTCGATGATGCCGTAGCAGGCGCGGTTCCAGCGGTAGATCGTGCCGTTGTGCAGGCGCAGCGCCTTGAGCTGGGGCGCCTCGCCGCGATCGAGCATCGCCATGGGATCCTCGTCGAGGTCGGTGCCGACCAGCGGCCGGAACCGGGCGATGTCCTCCTTGAAGATCTCGACCACCGACTGCCGCACCCAGCGGGTGCCGAAGCTGACCCGGGCCTCCTGCTCGCGGATCGTGCCGCCCTTGGCGCGGGTGTCGACCGCCTGCCGGAACAGCGCGATGCGGGTCTCGGCCCACAGCCGCTTGCCGAACAGGATGGGCGAGTTCGACGACACCGACATCAGCGGCCCGGCCAGCAGCTGGGCCAGGTTGTAGTAGCGCGCGAACTCCTCGGGGCTGACCTGCAGGTGGACCTGGAAGCTCGAGTTGCAGGCCTCGACCATCACCGAGTCGTGCTCGATGGTCAGCTCGTCGAGCCCCTTGATCGCGAACTCGAAGCGGCCGCCGCGCATCGCGGTCAGCACCTTGTTGAGCTGCAGGTAGCGCTTGCTCGGCACCATGCCGTCGAGGCCCAGGTGGCTCTGGCGCATCGTGGGCAGGATGCCCATCAGCACCACCTCCATGCCCAGCTCGCGGGCCGCGGTGCGCGCCTTGCCGACCAGCAGGTCGAGCTGGGCGTGCATCTTCGACAGGCCGTCGCCGCCGAACACCTGCGGGTCGCAGTTGGCCTCGAGCTGGAACTGGCCGAGCTCGGTGGTGTAGTGCGGGTCGGGCCGCAGCTTGTCGAGCAGCGCCAGCACGCCCCGGGCCGGCGCCCACTGCTCGTCGATCAGGAACAGCTCCTGCTCGGCGCCGATCCGCCGCACGCCGGTCTCGAACCGGCGCTCGGCGATCATCCGGTCGAGCGCGCGCAGGTCGGCGAGCACCGCGCTGGTGAACTCGCGCTGGCGCTCGGCGTCGAGGGCGCCGTCGGTGTCCTTGTGCTCCCGCGTCGTCGTCATCGCACCCCTTCGCGTAGCCACTGCTCGAGGATCTGCGGCAACATCTTACGCCAGGTGATCCAGTCGTGGGGCCAGTCGGGGCCCCAGGAGTCGACCCGGTTGGGCACCCCGGCCTTGCCCAGCACCTTGGCCAGGTTCCACGACTCGCCGATGTCCTCGGCCTTGCCCTCGCCCGAGACGATGTGGACGTAGCGGGTCCGCAGCACCTCGAGGTGGCGGCCGCCCAGGGTCGGCACGAAGTGCAGCGGCGACGACACCCAGAAGTGGTCGGTGAACTCGCGGGCGTCGTAGAACCGGCGCAGGTCGTAGGTGCCGCTCATCGCGATCGCGCGGGTGAAGACGTCGGGGAACCGGCACACCACCGCCGCGGCGTGGAACGCGCCGATCGACGCGCCCGCGGTCCAGATCGGGAGGTCGGCGGTCTTGCAGTCGGCGCGGATCGCCGGCACCACCTCCTGGCGGACGTAGTGGTGGAACTGGTTCTGCAGCCACATCTGGTGCTGCGGCGACCGCTCGCGGGTGAGCAGCGCCTTGCCGGCCACCGAGTCGCACGAGTAGACCTTGAGCTGGCCGCTGTCGAGCAGCGGGGCCAGCACGTCCATCATCTGGAACCGCTCGACCTCCTCGGCGTCGCCGCCGGCGGTCGGGAACAGCAGCAGCGGCTGGCCGATGGTGCCCCACTTGACCATCGTGACGTCGCGCTCGAGGCGGTCGCTGCGCCAGCGGCCGACGACCTTGTCGCCGCGCTCACCCATGGCTGGCACCACCCGCGGGGCCCCCGGTGCCGGGCTCGGCGCGCCACGCCTGGATGCGCTTCCAGAACAGCTCGGTGAACGGCTCGACCTCGTGCTTGGGGAACAGCGCCGCGACCTTGGCCCGCACCGCGCCCTTGGCGGTCTCGGTGCCGAAGAACTCCCACGCCACCTCGTCGAGGTTGGCCAGGTGGGTGGCGCAGAACTCCTCGAAGCGGTCGGCCTCGAAGCGCTGCTTGGCGATCGCCGCGTAGGCCCGCAGCTTGTCGCGGTACGGCCGGTCGCGATCGGCGGCGATCGCGTAGAACGGCTCCCAGTCCAGCGTCTTGCGCATCGGCCGCTTGGTCACCGCGCAGAAGATCGACCACCGCAGGTTGGCCTTCACCAGCCACGGGAAGTGGCGGTGGAGCGACGTCACCTGCGAGTCGGGGCACGGGTTGGCGAAGTCGATCGGGAACCAGTCGCCGCCCTTGCGCAGCGCCTCGCACGAGTTGAAGTCCCAGCCGAAGAACGCGTTGATCGTCAGCGTCGTGTCGCGCAGGATCTCGGCCTCGTCGGCCGACACGAAGTCGGTGGCCTGGGTGTAGCGATCGTGGAGCGCGGCGTCGGGGTCGTACTTGACCAGGTGGGTCTGCGGGCCCAGCCCGATGCAGCGCACGAAGCTGTCGAACGGGTGCACCGCGGCCTGCAGGTGCATGACGCTCTTGCCGCTCTCCTCGTAGCGGGCCTTGAGCTGGGCCTCGTCGGCGCAGCGGCTGACCGCGCGCCAGCCGCCGCCGTCGTACGGCTTCATGAACAGCGGGTAGCCGAGCTGCTGGCCGATCGCGCGCAGGTCGAACAGCTTGGCGTAGCGCTTGAGCGTCGGCGCCAGGTCGGGCAGCGGCTCGTAGTCCTTGGGCGGCACCATCCAGGTGGCGGGGATGGGCATGCCCAGCGCCATCATCGCGCAGTACGAGGTGTGCTTCTCGTTGGCCTGCACCGACCACGGGTTGTTGAGGACGTAGAGGCCGTCCATCAGGATGGCCTTTTTGATCCACTCGCGGCTGGTGTGGTACCAGTGGGTCAGCCGGTCGAGGACGACGTCGTACTTGCACGGCTGGCGCAGGTCGAACGGCTCGATCGTGACGCGCTCGGTGGCGATCTTGACGGTGTCGCCCTGCCACGGGATGGCGAGGTCGAGCTTGCCGAGGATCTGCTCGTAGCAGATCGGCCAGCAGATGTCGGCGCCCAGCGAGAGACCAATGGTGCGGGTGACGGGGGCCATCGCTTCCATCCTATTCGTAGACGAGCAAGAACGGGCCCGGCAGCAGCCACGACAGCGCGTCGCGCAGGCGATCGCGCCAGTTCTCCCAGTTGTGACCGTCCCGGGCTTCCACGTAGCGGACATCCATGCCTGTGCCGAGCAGCATCGGCACCAGCGAGCGGTTCTCGTAGATCAGCGACTCGTACATGCCGCAGCTGACGAACACCCGCTCCGAGACCGCGGTCGGCTCGGCGCGGAACCGGTTCATGAACGCGACCACCGGGTCGAACAGCGGGCCGCGGTGGTTGCGGTCGCCGATGTCGGTGAAGGCGAAGCTGCCCGACTGCAGCAGCAGCCGGCCGTAGAAGCCGGGGTAGCGGCACGCGGTCGACAGCGCGGCGACCGCGCCGAAGCTGGCGCCCATCAGGCACCGGCTCTGCGGCACCGCCTCGAGCGGGAAGGTGCGCTCGACGAACGGCACCAGGTCCTCGGTCACGTAGCGGGCGTGGCGCTCGTCGTCGGCGTACTCGCGCAGCCGGTCGGGCGAGCTGGTGAACACGACGATCGCGTCGGCGACCTCGAGCCGATCGATCAGGTTGTCGAGCACGGTGCCCATCGACGCGTAGCGCAGGTAGTCGTGGCCGTCGTGCACGACCAGGAGCGGGTAGCGCCGGCTGCGCTTGAACCGCGCCGGCACGTACAGCCCGAAGCTGCGCCGGCCGAAGGTCTTGGAGTCGAGGAAGATCTCGTCGAGGCGGCCCGGCGGCGCGGCGCGGTCGTGGTGGATCCAGCCCGGCACCTCGTAGCCGGTGCCGTGGGCCACCGAGTTGGCGCCGAACGGATCGCGGGCCAGCGCCCCGTTGAGCGGGTCCTGGATCCACTCGCCCTTGCCGTGGCGGACGACCTCGAGCTTGTACTCGACGCGCGAGCCCGGCGGCAGCTGCATCGTCAGGTGCCAGACGTCGGTGCCGTCGACCCGGGCCAGCGACTGCGACGACGGCAGGCCGAACACCCAGTGCTTGAGGTGCACCGCCTCGGCGTCGCCGCGCCAGACGAACGTGATCGACGGGCCGACCACCACCGGGAACTTGTGGCGGCCCATCCACGCGTCGACCGCCTCGCGGGTGCGCGGGGTGGCCTCGAGCTCGGCGATCGCGGCCGCGCTCATGGCGTCACCTCGTCGAGGCTGTCGGCGAGCGCGCGGACCGCCGGATCGTCGGGGCGCCCGCTCCACGCGGCGTCGATGCCGCCGTCGGGCCGCAGGTGGCGGCCGCGGCCGGCGACCAGCGCGCCGTCGACGAAGTCGAGCCGGGCGCCGAGGTCCATGCCGACGCACACCGCCGGCGCCATCCGCCGCGCGAACCGCGCGATCGCCGGGCCGGTGTCGGGGTTGAGCCGCCGGCTGGGATCGGGCATCACGACCACGCCGGGCGCGACGCCGAAGCCGCTGTCGAGCACCTGCGCGACGTCGGAGCCGTACGGCGGGTAGTCGTGATAGAGGACGATGCGGTCGGTGAGCACCATCGCGCCGGCGCCCCAGGCGATGATCGGCTTGCCGGCGGCCAGGCCCAGCAGGTCGAACAGCTCGAGCCGGTTGTGCAAGGACGCGACGTGGCCGCCGGCGATGACCACCGCCTCGACCGGGGCCAGCAGCGCCGCCAGCTCGGCCCGGTGGCGCGCCACCGTCGGCCGATCGGTCGGGTGCCACAGCGCGGCGAACGCGGTGCGCACCTGCTCGCAGCGGATGACGTGGTTGGCGTCGAGCTGCCGGAACTGCTCGACCGACACCGCGTCCTCGCCCTCGAGCAGCTCGGGCTCGAAGTAGCGCAGCGCGATCGTCCGGGCCGCGTCCTCGGTCTTCTCGAGCCGCACCCGGTAGCAGCTCTGCATGTGGCGGAGCAGCGCCTGGCGATCGCGGTAGGCGGTAGTGAACGAGGGATCGTCGGCGAACACCGCGCTGGCCCGCGCGTGCAGCGCCAGGTTGATCGCTGGCACGCCCAGCGCCGCGACCAGCGGACCGTCGTCGGCCTCGCGCTCCTGGTAGCCGGCGCGCACGATCGCGATCGGGCCGCGCAGGCCGCGCTCGCGCACCACCGCGCCGACGTCGGGCGTGGCGTGCTGCGAGCCGAGCACGATCACCTCGGCGGCCATCAGCGCGCGTGGACCTTCAGCGTGCGGCCGACCGCGTCGAGGATCTGCCGGCAGCGGTCGTAGTCCTCGTGCTTCATCCGCACCCAGGCGTTGGCCATGTAGCCGGCCTCGACGCCCTGGGTCGGCGTGCCCGGCGGCGGCAGGTGCCAGTCGATCAGGTTGGCGCCGAACGCCTCGCGGATCGCGTCGACGCCGTCGTAGTGGCTGATCCGGCCGTCGCGGTCGGGGCGCAGCGCGATGATGCCGGCGGCCATCCGCCGCGACGGGCGCTGGCTGGGCCGGCCGGCGGCGATCAGCATCGCCCACTCGCGGTACAGGTCCATGTCGTTGCCGACGTTGTAGAGGTCCCACGCGCGCACGCCCGGCGGGCGGCAGCCGATCTCGGAGAACTTCAGGCCCTTGGGCCCGAAGAACCACTCCATGTGGGTGGCCGAGGTCTCGATGCCGAGCAGCTCGATCACCTTGGCCGCCATGGCCTTGATCTCGCGGTAGCCGTCGGCCTGGTCGATGCGGTTGGTGGTGATGAACTGCGGCGAGATCCACCGCGTGCGCATCGCCTCCAGCACGTTGGGGTAGTAGTGGGTCGCGAACTCGTGGACCACGCGGCCGCGGAGGGTCAGCGTGTCGAAGAAGCCCTCGTGGCCCTCGATGAACTCCTCGACCGCGATCGACCGACCGTGCTGCAGGTGCAGCGCGGCGGCCGCGGCCTCGAGCTCGCGGTCGTTGTCGACCCGGGCCGCGCCCGAGGCGCCGGCGCCGTCGCGCGGCTTGACCAGGATCGGGTAGCCGACCTGCTCGGCGAAGGCCCGGACCTCGGCCAGCGAGCCGGCGGCGGTCGACTGCGCGCATGGCACGCCACCGGCGCGCAGCACCTCCTTCATCGCCGGCTTGTCGCGGCACAGGAACGCGGTGCGCGCGCTGGTGCCGGGGATGCCGGCCGCCTCGCGGACGTGGGCGGTGGGCAGGATGTGAGCCTCGACCGAGGCCTCGAGCCGATCGACGTGGGCGTGGCGCTGGATGAACCGCACCTTGGCCAGCACCTGCTGCTCGTCGCAGACGTTGGTGACCTCCTCGTAGTGGGTCAGCCAGCGCTTGAGGTCGTCGTCGAGCGACGCCTTGCTGCCCTCGCCGATCGCGCTGATCGTCGCGCCGACCTCGGCCAGCGCGCGGATGAACTGCTTCTGGTTGGCGGGGAACCGCGGCTCGATGAAGACGACGTGCATGGCCATTCTCTCCCTCGGGATCTCAGCGGTCGGTGCCGATCAGCTTCTCGTAGACGTACTCGTAGCGGCGGGCCTGGCGGTCCCACGAGAAGTCGGCGGCCATGCCGTTGTCGATCAGCCGCGACCACGCCGGCGCGTCGCGGTAGGTCGCGAGCGCGGCCTGCATCGCCCAGCGCACGCCGGCGGCGTCGTGGTGCTCGAAGACGAAGCCGGTGCCGGTGCGGGTGCGCGGGTGCCACGGCCGCACGGTGTCGGCGAGGCCGCCGGTCTTGTGGACGATCGGCACGGTGCCGTAGCGCAGGCTGTACAGCTGGTTGAGGCCGCACGGCTCGTAGCGCGACGGCATCAGGAACATGTCGGCGCCGGCCTCGATCTGGTGCGCCAGCTTGTTGCTGAAGCCCTGGTAGAAGCAGACCTGGCGCGGGAACGCGCGCTGCAGGCGGGTGAACATGTCCTCGAGGCCCGGCTCGCCGCTGCCGAGGACCGTGAGCTGGAAGCCGTTGCGCTGGAGCAGGCCCGGCAGCACCTCGCCGAGCAGGTCGAAGCCCTTCTGGCTCGCCATCCGCGACACGATGCCGACCACCGGCGCGCTGGGCACGTAGGGGAGCCCGAGGCTCTCGACCAGCGCCTGCTTGCACACCGCCTTGTTGCTGCGATCGGCGGCGGAGTAGCGCGCGGGCAGGTAGCGATCGTTCTCGGGCGACCACTCGTCGTAGTCGACGCCGTTCAAGATGCCGACGACGGTGGTCTTGCGCGCGCGCAGGAAGCCGTCGAGGCCGGCGCCGTGGGCCGGCGTCTGGATCTCCTGCGCGTAGGTCGGGCTGACCGTCGACACGCCGTCGGCGTAGAGGATGCCCTGCAGGAGGAAGTTGACCCGGCCGGCCTTGAGCAGCTCCTGGTGGAACAGGTGCGCGAACTGGGTGAGGTTGGTGTCGGGGCCGATCGAGTCGGGGAACCCGCCCTGGTAGTTGAGGTTGTGGATCGTCAGCAGCGACCGCGCGCCGGCGAGGTGGCGGTTCCGCGCGTAGATGGTCTTGAGGAGCAGCGGGATCAGCGCGGCCTGCCAGTCGTGGCAGTGGACGACGTCGGGCGCGAAGTCGAGCCGGCCGCACAGCTCGAGCGCGGCGTACGACAGGAGCAAGAACCGGCGGTGCTCGTCGGCGTCGCTGGTGTAGAGGCGGCCGCGGGCGTAGAGCGGCGGGCAGTGCAGGAAGTAGATCGTGGGCGCGGTGCCCAGCGCCAGCACCCGCACCTGATAACGGTGGGGGCCGAGCGGGATGGTCAGCTCGGCGACCTGGGTCAGCGTCACGCCGTCGAGCTTCGCCGTGTCGTACAGCGGCACGACGATGCGGACGTCGTGGCCGGCCCGGGCCAGGGTTTTGGGCAGCGCGGCCACGACGTCGGCCAGGCCACCGGTCTTGGCGTAGGGCGCCAGCTCAGAAGCAACGAACAGCAGCTTCACGAGCCCCCGACGATACCAGAGCGCGCGGGCCGGCGCGCCGGCGTGGGGCCGGTTGTTACCACCAGGCGGCGAGGGCCGCGGCCAGCGGGGCGGCGAGGCGCGCGACCTGGGCCGCGCCGATGCGCATCTCGGCGAACGGCGACCACGGATCGGCCAGCAGATCGCGGCGGACCTCTAGGCACAGCGTGCGGCCTGGCAGGGCGAGCACGTGGGCGTAGGCCTGGGTGCTGGGGTGGAGCGGATAGGTGGCGCCTCCGGCGACGTCGAGGCCGAGCGCGGTGGCGGCGGTGGTGAGGGCCGCGACGACGGCCGGCGGCGCGTGGTCGACGCCGTCGAGGGTGCGGGCGATGACGTCGAGCGCCGGGCGGAGCGGCCAGGTGTCGGCCCGATCGGGCGCGTAGGCGCGCCGCAGGTTGGGCACGATCTCGTGATCGACCTGCACGTCGACGGTGCGCGGCGCGTAGGTGTGCAGCATTAGCATCGCGCCATCGGCGGCCAGCGCGGCGCGCGCGGCCATGACGGTGGCGACGTAGGCGTCGAACACGCCGCGCAAGAGCACGCGGTCGGCGTCGGTCGCGATCCACGGCATCAGCCCGGGGCCGACCTTGCCGGTGCGGAAGTCCTCGGGCGACGCGTCGATCTGCCGGTTGCAGTCGATGAACGTCCGCGGCACGCGGCAGCGGAGGATGAGGACGCTGCGGGTTGGCTGCGCTGCGACCAGCGCGTGCGCCGTGGCGGTGGCTAGCTCGGGCGCGCCGGCGTCGGTGTTGACGTGGAAGAAGTCGCTGAGGTCCGCCGGCAGCGGGCTCGTCAGCTGCGCCGCGTAGTGATCGTAGTCGGAGGTGCGCGTCGCGCCGTGCGGGATCTCGATCAGCAGATCGGGCGCGGGGCCGGCGGCCGCGCCGCGGATCAGCTCGACATCGACGACGTGGGGGATGGACGACGGCAGCGAAGTCACGCGGCCACGTTGCCATGAATCGGTGCTCCCCGGTTCACGCGATCGCGATCGCGATCCCGATCCGCGACACCGACCGCTGCTGGCCGACCTTGTTCACCAGCCGGCGGCGGGCCGCGACAGCGCGTCTGGTTGCGGGATCGACGCGCGCATGCACCACCTCGGCGATGCGCGGCGTGAAGAATGCCGACGTCTACACGTTAGGCAAGCCCACGCAGCCCGATAGCCCCGGTCGACAGCACCTGGCCGCGCCCGCGACCCAGCGAGCCCGCAGCCGGCAGCAGGGCCCGGCAACGCCCATCCTGAAGGGGTCGCGTTCTCGCGCGACGCTCGACGCGGCGGTGGCCGAAGTGGCGCTCGTCGCTGACGGTGTACGCGTACCCGATCCCGCTGGCCGACACCGCCGAGGACTACTTCCAACGGCATACGAGATGCGCCTTGCCTGCAAGCAAGTAAGTGCTTACTCTCCGGCGCATGGGCGAGCTGCGGCGCACATCCTTGGATCGACAGGTCGAGCTGACCGACGCCGCGCTGCACATCATCGCGACCAAGGGCATCGCGGCTCTGAGCACGCGCAGCCTCGCGGCGCAGGTCGGGCTCTCGAGCGGCGCGATCTTCAGGCACTTCGCATCCCTCGAGGCGCTGCTCGACGCGGTCGTGGCGCGCGTCGAGGCTGTGCTCGCGTCCACCTATCCGCCGTCGACGCTGCCTCCCGTGGAGCGCCTCGAACGCTTCGTCGAGGCTCGCAGCACCGCGGTGGGCAAGCAGCTCGGCATTCTGCGGCTCGTCCTCTCGGAGCAGTTCCTGCTCGCGCTCCCTCAGCGCGGCTCGGCCCGCCTGGCGGCCTGCGTGCAGCAGACGCGCGCGTTCGTGCTCGCGTGCGTTCGCGAGGGCCAGGACGCAGGCGCGCTGCGCTCAGATCTCCCCGCCGAGACGCTCGTACCGATCGTCATGGGCACCGTGCAGGTGCTGGCGCTCTCGCCGTCGAAGCCTCGGCAGCGAGATGCCGAAGCGCGCGCAGTCCTGGGCAGCCTGCTCGCGCTCCTCCGTTCGCCCGCTGTCGCTCCCACGTCGAGCAGAAAGAGTTCCCCATGATGCGCCTGATTCTCGCCTCCACCGTCACGGTCGCTGCGCTGTCCCTTGGCGGCTGTGCCACGCCGTCCGCGGCGCCGCACCACGCACCCACGCTCGGCGGACCAGCCCGTCGCGTCGTCGAGCTCCCCGGCACGCCGAGCGCGGGCGAGCCGCGCGAGGTCCGGGTGCTCGTCGACGAGCCCGCGTTGAAGCTCGCGAGCATCGTGCTGCGGGCCGGCACCGTGCTGCCGACGCACCACTCCGAGGTGCCGGTGACGATCACGGCGCTTCACGGCAGCGGCACCGTGGTGGCCGGCGCCGAGCGGCTGCGCCTCGACCCCACCCACGCGGTCGTCCTGGCGCCTGACGTTCCGCACGCCGTCGAGCCGGACCCCGGGACCGACCTCGTGCTGCTCGTGCATCACCTCGGACGTGGAGAGGAGCATCACCAATGAAGACCGGTCGCTACAACGTCGGCGTGGGCCTGCTCGTCATGGCGGGCTTCATGCTGTACGGGTTCCTCCTCATCTACCTGCGTGACTTCGCGCCAGACAAGGCAGCCTGGGTCGCCAGCTACTCGGTTGGTAAGCACTTCGAGGCCCGCCTCGCGCACGTCCACGGAAACCTGTTCGCGCTCCTCAACCTCGCGCTGGGGTTCGTGCTCGTGCGCCTCGCGGCGGCCAGTGACAGGGCGCGCACCGCGGCCGCCGGGCTCGGCCTCGCGGGCCTCCTGATGCCCGCCGGTATCCTCGGTGAGGTGTACCTCGGGCTCTCGCCGATCTTCGTGCTGCTCGGCGCCGTGTCGATGACGGCCTCCGTCGTGCTCACCGGCGTGCTCGCGCTGAAGCACTGGGGTGACGCCAGGAGCGCGACATGACCGGGGCGACCGGTTCGTCGGAGGCTGCCATGCAGGAACGCTGGTCCACCGCGAGCGTCGCGCTCCACTGGCTCGCTGCCGCGCTCATCGTCGGACTGGCGACGGCGGGGTTCGTGATGGCGGACCTTCCGGCTGACTCGCGCGGGCGGCTGCTCCTCTCGCGGCTGCACACGCTCGTTGGGGCGACGCTGATGCTGCTCACCGGCGCGCGTCTCGTCGTCCGGCGCCGCGGGCCGGCGGTGCGTCCACTG
This sequence comes from Myxococcales bacterium, assembly GCA_016707895.1. Classification (GTDB taxonomy): domain Bacteria; phylum Myxococcota_A; class Polyangia; order Haliangiales; family Haliangiaceae; genus UBA2376. Next base: position 720,277 of record JADJGV010000002.1, read on the forward strand.
CCGGTCTCGGAGCTGCACCGCCAGGGGGTCGGCGTGGTTCACGCGCTCCTCTACATGGTGACCTTTGCTATCGGCGCCACTGGCTTCGCCACCGGAGCGCGAAGCGCGTGGTCGGCCTACCTGCGAGGGCAGCTCGCGGAAGCGCCGGCGCTCGCGGCGCTCGCGTCGCGCGAGGTGCACGAGGTGCTGGTGTTCGCGCTGCTCGGCCTCCTGCTGCTGCACGTGGGCGGCGTGATGCTCCAGCAGGTTCGCCGAGGTGGCGTGCTCCGGCGGATGGTGCCGTTCTTGAAGTGACCTGCGCTGGTGACCTGCGCTGGTGACCTGCGCACCTCCCGGATCGCCCGGGTCGCGCGTCAGAACACCAGGCCGAGGGTCGCGAACTGTCGGGTCTCGGTGTCGGACCGCGTCGTGGTGCGGATCGTCCCGCTGCGGTAGCGCACCTCGAGGCCGGCTTCGATGGCCAGGGCCAGGCCGGGGCGCAGCGGGTGCTGGTAGGTCAGCCAGGCGCGGCCCTCGCCGCGGTGGTCGCGCAGCGAGGGGTCGGCGGTCAGCTCCTCCTGGATGCGGTCGAGGCCCTGGACCGAGCGCAGGAAGTCGTACTGACCTGCGAGGCCCAGGTACAGCCGGCGGTAGTGCGCGCGGAGCGCCAGGCGACCGGTCGCGCTCAGGGCGTGGTGGTAGTTGTCGCGGAGGATCGTCGAGCGGACCGGATCCTCGGGGTAGGCCGCGCGGTGCGCGTCGATGGCGTAGCTACGGACCAGCGCGAACCCGCCGTAGGCCTCGCCTTCGAGCTCGAGATCGAGGCGGCCGCGCCGGAGGGTCAGCGCGGCGGTGCCGCCGCCGATGTGCGCGATCGCGAGCTGGTCGCGGGTGCTGCGGGTGTCGCGTCCCGGGGTGGCGTGGAGCGCGTAGCCGTAGGCGCTGCCGATGCCGTACAGCAGGTTGTAGCCGCGGTCCGCGGTCAGGCGCTTGCGGTGCCAGCTGGAGATCCCGGTGCGGGCGAACACCGTCAGATCGGTGAGCGTGTCATCGGCGCGGGTCACCTCGACGGCCAGGTTGCCGTAGGCGGGCGCCGCGTAGAGCCGCCGGGCGCGTCCGGGGCGATCGAAGTTCGGGATCAGCACCAGCTCGCTGGTCAGGCCGACGCGCAGTACGCCGCGGGAGGTGTCGCCCGTCACCTGGCGACCGGCGGAGGCGTAGGTCGCGAAGCGGTGGGGCACGTCGGCGGGCAGCCCGAGGGGGCCGAGCGGCGGCCGCGGCGGTGGTGGCTTGCCGTCGAGCCGATCCAGCAGACCCGTGCCGCCGGTGCCGAGGTTGCCGATGAGCTGGTACCCGACGCTGCGCCGGCCGCGCAGAAAGAAGGTGCCGAGCTGCCACGCCACTTCGCCCGCCACCGACCCGGCGCGCGGGGTCACGATGATGTCGTTGATGCTGATCGACTCACGGTACTCGCCGAGCAACTCCCACAGCTGGGACTGGGCCAGAGCCACCGCGTAGGACTCGAGGGCGCTGAAGCCGTTGCTGCGCGCGAAGAGGTAGTTGAGCGCCCCCTGCGCTGGATGTCGCCAGCCGTTGGTGCCGAACGCGTTGTCGTCGAGGCGCCAGGCGTCGAGCGTGATCAGCCGCGCCTTGACGTTGCGCCAGTCGGCCTCGTACTCGAAGTCGACACGGTTGAGTTCGAGGTCGGCCCAGTAGAACGCCTCCATGGTGCCGAACAGCAGCCCGACCTCGGTGAGCATCCGCCGCCAGCGGCGATCGCGAGGGCCATCGGAGAGCCAGTCGAGCATCGGCGCGGGGGCGGCGGACTCGACGGCGGCGCGCGGGGGCGCGGGGGGCGGGGCCGCGGCGGTCGACGGGGCGATCGTCGGAGCTTGCGCCTGGGCGGCGTCGCTCGCCAGCGCCAGCGCGATCGCGAACGAGATCAGCTGACCAGCGCGCACCGCCGCTGGAGCATACACGCCGCACGGGCTACCGTGCCGACGTGCCCCGATCGCCGCTCGGTCCGACGCTGGCCGCGCTCGCGCTGCTCGTGCCGGTCGTGGCCCGCGCGCAGCCGGCCGAACCGCACCGGCGTGGCCGCGTGGCCTTCCGCTTCGGCATGCGCGGGCAGCAGGGCGGGGTGATGCGCGGCGGGTTTCGCCTCGTCCTCAACCTCGGCTTCAACGTCCGCGGCTTCGAGCTCAGCGTCGAGCTCGATCGCCAGCTCGGCCCGGACAGCCGGATCGTCGACAACGAGGGTGACGCGGCGCGCTGGAGCGAGTGGGTCGGGTCGGTGCGAGTGGCCCGCCCGGTGGTGCTCGCCAAGGGGCTGCGAGCGGTCACGACGATCGGGCCAGCGCTCGTGCACTACACCGCGACGGAGGTGGTCGACGCCGCGCTGCCGGCGAGCGAGGCCAGCCGGTCGAACCTCGGCGTCGAGCTGATCGGCGCGCTGGTCTGGCACTCCGGCCCCCTGGTGGTGATGGCGACCGCCGGGGTCACGGCGGTGCCGTTCGGGGAAGAGCTGGTGGTCCGCGCCGCCGCCTTCCGCCTGCCTCGCCACCTCGAGCCGATCGCCGGCCTGGGCATGGGCGTCGTGTTCTGATCTGACGACGGGGTCACCGCCGCCGACCGCGGGGATCCGCGCCCGCCGGATCGTCACGGTCGGGCGGCCGCTCGCGCCACGGCGGCCGCGAGCTCGTCGTCGGTCGGCGTCGATGTGAAGAACGACACCAGGCCACCCTCGCGATCGATCACCGCGATCTGGACCTGGGCGTCGGCGTTGGAGGCCCCGTAGGCCCGGAACGCGTCGGCGTGCCAGTCGGCGACGATGTGGATCCGGTCTTCGAGATCGTCCGGTGGCGCTGCGTGCGCGGCCGCGAACGCGGCCTTGGTGTCGGCGACGATCGTCTGGTGTCGCTCCGCGAGCTTCCCCTCGACCTTGCCAGCCATGAAGCCCGGCACGCTCGAGACGTCCATGAGCTCGAGGATCGTGACGTCGGGGTGGGTGACGCGAACCGCGCGACAGCGCGCGCTCGCCTGATCGGCAGTCGACTTCGACGCGAACGACAGGACCGTGACCTGCCCGAGCGCCGGCACGTCGAGCGCACGGCCCCGGTGGTCCTTGACCGTCATCCGGGGCGCCGGTGCGCGTCCGGTCGGGCTCGGATGAGTCGGGCCCGCGTGGACGCGCACCGTGTCGCCGGGCCCGCCGCAGGTGGATGTGCCGACCACGGCGACCGCCGCGAGCACGGCAGCGCCGAGCGCCCGCTTCAGGCGCGCGCACCCGAGGCGGCGGCAGGCAACCACGGCGATCGCGCTCCACACGATCGTCCGCACGGCCATCGCCCGGACGGTGTGAAGCGTGAACCGCCCGCCGATCAGGATGTGGACGCCGAGGGCCGCGTAGACGATGGCGGTGGCGACCGCGATGCCCAGCGCGAGCCGGCCGGCCCATGGGCGAGCGAGTCCGAGGCTGACGCCAGCGGCGACGTACGCGAAGCCGGCGAGGAAGTTGAACCACAGGACGAACGGGACGTAGTCGCCCTCGGCGGCGCGGGCGGCCGCGGAGCCGAACAGGACCCTGGAACTCGCGATCAAGGTCAAGATGCCAAAGGCAGTCGCGAGCACGGCGACGACGAGGAGCCAGGTCGGGCGGCTCGCGAGGGTCGGGCGGGTAGCTGGCGCGGTCATGGAGCCTCCAGGTCGTGATGAGCGGGTCATGGGGCGCGATCGGGTGCGGGCGCCCCGCGCAAGAGCTGCTCGAGCACCGACCAGACGGCCTCGGGCGCGCGTGGGGCCGGCGACCGCTGCCCGGTCGCCGCCGCCACCGCCACCTGGAGCGTGCCCCGCACGATCCAGCCCAGGACGGTGACGTCGAGGCTCGCCGCCACCTCGCCCTGGGCCTGGGCTTCGCGCAGGCACGTCTCGATGAAGTCGCGTGACTGCTGGATCGTCGCGCGGAGCCGCCGAGCGCCCTCGGGTCCGGCGACCTGTTCGAGCCGGTCGCTGGAGGCCAGGCGCAGGACCTCGGGGTGATCGCAGATGAGCGCGAGCCGCGCGAGGAAGAGCGCGCGCAGCCGGCCAAGCGGACTGCCGCCGTTCGGCGGATAGGTCGAGTCGAGCAACATCCGGACGCGATCGATGGCCGCGAGGACGACCTCGTCCATGTCGCGGTAGTGGCGGAAGATCGTGGAGTCGGCGATGCCGACCTCGCGGCCGAGCGCGGCAGCGGTCAGGTGGCCGGCGCCCTTGGTCGCGAGGATCCGCAGCGCCGCGTCCGCGATCTGCGGCCGACGGTCCTCGGTGCGCTGCCGTCGCGGCGCGGTGGGCTTCGTGGTCGACCTCACGGCGAACTCGCTGGTGAGGGGGGCGGGCGCGTCACCGTGTGGCCCGCCGCGATGTCGGGCTCGGCGGGGGGCGCCGTGACGAGGTCATGCGCCTGCGGCGAGTTCGCGCGCCTTCGCGAGGTCGAGCTGGGGGCTCGGGGGGCGGGGGACATCTCGTGTCTCTCCGGCAGAGGACAAAGCAAGCGAGTACTTACTTGCATCATCTCGACCCGCATCGGTATGTGGCGCGTTGTCGCACCGGCCGCGAGGCAGCGTGCGTGCTCGAACTCGGCGCGGTCGGCGCCCGGCTACGTCGCGAGCGACGCCCACAGCTCTGCGAGGCGCGGCGCGGACACCGGCACTGCCGTTCGCAGCTCGGGCGCGAACGCTTGCACGCGCAGCTCCTCGAGCAGCCAGCCGAACTCCTCGAGGTCCTCCAGCGCGCCGCCGCGGCGGCGCGCTTCGGCGTAGGCGGCGCGGAACTTCTGCCACAGCGGGACGACCGGCGCGGCCTTGCTGGCGTCCTTCTGCGGATCGAGCGCGAGCCGCTCCAGCCGGACCTGCACGGCGCGCAGGTAGCGCAGCAGGTGCTCGAGCCGATCGAGCGGCGCGAGGCGCACCAGCTCGGGCGTGATCAGGTGCGCGAGCTGGCTGTCGATGTCGTCGATGGCGGCCTTCCACAGCCCGGGCTTGCCGAGCAGCGGCTTCTGCAGCCGGCGCACCTTCTCGACCTCGACGTGGACCGCCAGCGCGATCCGCGAGAGATCGAGCAGCGCCACCGGCAGCGCGCGGCGGCCCTCGTCGAGCTGCGCCTCCCAGGCGGCGCGGGTGCGCGGCAGCGGATCGGCCGGCGTCAGGCCGAAGGCGTCGTCGAGCGCGCGCAGCACCACCTGGCGGCGCGGCGTGGCCGGCGCGCCGGCGACCACCAGCGGCCCCGACGCCAGCGCGCCCGCGACCTGGGCGTCGAGCTTGGTCAGCGTCGTCCGCAGGTCGAGCAGCACCAGCCGGCGCAGCCCGGCGCGGGTCGCGGCCTCGGCGGCGGCCGCGGTCTCGAGCAGTCGGAGGTCGACCGCGGTCTCGGTGTCGACCAGCGCCGGGTAGGCGGTGAGGCGGCGGCCGGCGACGTCGAGCGTCACCGAGGCGGGCAGCGCGTCGAAGTCCCAGCGGGTCAGGCCGGCGCGCTCGTGGCGCGACCGCGGCGCCTTGGCCCACAGCTCCTGGGCCCGCGGCGCCAGCGACCGCTGTAGCTCGGCCAGGTCGCGGCCGCGGCCCAGCTCGCGGTCGTGCTCGTCGACGACGCGGAAGCCCAGCGCCAGGTACGGCGGCAGCGCGCGGCGGTCCCAGGCGGTCCGCGGCACCCGCTCGCCGGTGCGCTGGAAGATCGCGCGCTCGAGCGTGGGCAGGAGCGGCCCGCTGAACGGCTTCAGCTCGGCGGCCAGCGCTGTCGCGAGCGCGTCGAGCGGGAACAGGGCCTTGCGCACCGCCTTGGGCAGGTTCTCGAGCAGCCCCTCGATCAGCGCGTGGTGCCAGCCGGGGATGGTCCAGGCCAGCTGCTCGGGATCGAGCTGCGGCAACAGCGCCAGCGGCACCGTCGCGGTGACGCCGTCGTCGTCCTCGCTCGGCTCGAAGCGGTAGCCGAGCGGCACGGGCGCGCCGCCGATCGTCAGCTGATCGGGGAACTGCTCGAGCGACAGCGCCGCGGCCTCGTCGAGCAGCACGTCCTCGAGCGCGAGGTGGAGCACGTCGGGGTCCTTGGCCTCGGCGTCCTTGCGCCACTGCTCGAAGGTCTTGCCGCTGAACACGCCGGGCGGGACGCGCTGCTCGAAGAACTCCTCGAGCGCGTACTCGTCGGCCAGCACGTCGCCCTTGCGCGCCTTGTCGCGGATGCGCTGCACCTCGTCGAGCACCGCCCGGTTGTGGGCCATGAACGCGCCCTTGGTCGTGTACTCGTGGCGCACCAGCGCGTGGACGATGAACAGCGTGCGCGCCGCGGTCGGATCGATCGGCCCGTACGGCACGTTCCGATCCTTGATGATCGGCAGGCCGTACAGCGTGACGTGCTCGCGCGCCATCACCTGCGCCTGCTTGAGCTCCCAGTGCGGGTGGCCGTAGCTCTTGCGGCACAGCGGCCCGGCGGCGCGCTCGAGCCAGGTCGGATCGATCTTGGCGACGGTGCGCGCGAACAGCTGCGACGTCTCGACCAGCTCGGCCGCCATCACCCACGGCGTCGGCTTGCGGCCCAGCCCCGACGACGGGTGGATCAGGAACCGGGTCTGCCGCGCGCCGATGTAGCAGCGCGTCTCCTGGTTCCACATGCCGATCTTGCTGAGCAGGCCGGGCAGGAGCGCGCGGTGGATCTGCTCGGCCGACGCCGGCGGCGTGTCGATCGCGAAGCCCAGCTCGCGCACGGTGCGCTTGAGCTGCTCGTGGATGTCCTCCCACTCGCGCATGCGCGGGAACGACAGGAAGTTGTCGCGGCACAGCCGGTACAGCTGGTTCTTGCTCGACCGGCCGCGGGCCTCCTGCCAGAACGCCCACAGCTTGAGGTAGCCGGCGAAGTCGCTGCCCTCATCGCGCCACTTGGCGTGGGCGGCGTCGGCCTTCTGCTGCGCCGCCATCGGCCGCTCGCGCGGATCCTGCAGGCCCAGCGCTGCGGCGATCACCAGCACCTCGGGCAGCGCGCGCTCGTCGACGCCGCCGAGGACCATCCGGCCCAGGCGCGGATCGATCGGCAGCTTGCCGAGCTGGCGGCCGATCGCGGTCAGCGCGCCGCGGTCGTCGATCGCGCCCAGCTCCTCGAGCACGTGGTAGCCCTCGTCGATCGCGCGCTTGCTGGGCGGATCGAGGAACGGGAAGCTCTCGACCGCGCCCAGGTCGAGCGCCTTCATGCGCAGGATGACGCCGGCCAGGCCGACCCGCTTGATCTCGGGGTCGGTGTACGCCGGCCGCGCCAGGAAGTCGGCCTCCTCGTACAGCCGGAAGCACACGCCGTTGGCGGTGCGGCCGCAGCGGCCCTTGCGCTGGTTGGCGCTGGCCTGGGACACCTCCTCGACGAGCAGCTGGGTGACGCCGGTGCGCACGCCGTAGCGGTTGACCCGCGCGACGCCAGCGTCGACGACATAGACGATGCCGGGGATGGTCAGCGAGGTCTCGGCGACGTTGGTCGCCAGCACGACGCGGCGCGGGCCGCCGGTCTGGAACACGCGCTGCTGCTCGGCGCCCGCCAGGCGCGCGTACAGCGGCAGGATCGCGGTGTGGGGCAGCGCGCGGTCGGTGATCGCGCCCATCGCCTCGCGGATCTCGCGCTCGCCGGGCAGGAACACCAGGATGTCGCCGCGCGGATCGAGCTCGGCGATCTCGTTGACGGTGTTGGCCACCGCGTCGATCAGGTCGGCCTCGTCGGGGCGCGGCGGCCGGTACAGCACGTCGACCGGGAAGGTGCGGCCCGACACCTCGATCACCGGCGCGCCGTCGAAGAACTGCGCGAACCGCTCGGTGGCCAGGGTCGCCGAGCTGATGATCACCCGCAGGTCGGGGCGGCGCGGCAGCACCTGCTTGATGAAGCCGAGCAGGAAGTCGATGTTGAGGCTGCGCTCGTGGGCCTCGTCGATGATCAGCGTGTCGTAGCCGCGCAGCAGCGGGTCGCCGTGGAGCTCGGCGAGCAGGATGCCGTCGGTCATGAACTTGATGTAGGTCGACGGCCGCACGGTGTCCGAGAACCGGACCTGGTAGCCGACGACGTCGCCGGGCTCGGTGCCGAGCTCGGCCGCGACCCGGGCCGCGACGCTGGTGGCGGCGATCCGCCGCGGCTGGGTGCAGCCGATCCGGCCGTGGACGCCGCGGCCCATCGCCAGGCACATCTTGGGCAGCTGCGTGGTCTTGCCCGAGCCGGTCTCGCCCGCGACGATGATCACCTGGTGCTGGTCGATGGCGTTGACCAGATCGATCAGCCGCGCGCTGATCGGCAGCTCGGGCGGGAACGCCACCCGCGGGCTCAGCGTGAGCCCGGCGCGCAGGCGCGGCCCGGCCGGCGCGGGCGCGGGGGCCGGCGCGGGCGGGGGAGCCGGAGGATCGGACGGCGGGGACACGGCGGCCCCGGGGAGTACCACCCCCGCGGTCAGCGCGTGAAGTAGATCGGCCGCTGGCTGCCGACCACGAACTCGATGACGCCGGCGGGCGCGAGCACGCTCTTGCGCGTGAAGCGGGTGATGGTGGAGGTGTGCGACTCGAGGCCGCTCGACGCGTGGGGCAGGGCGGTGACCAGGGCGCCGGGGATGGTCAGCGCGCCGTCGTCGGCGGTCTCGCACAGCAGCATCGCCTCCCAGGGCGCGCCGTGCCAGCCGACCAGCAGCGCGAGCTGCACGCGGCCGCTGCCGGCGGCGGCCCAGGTGACCTCGGCGGGCTGGCCGTCGGTCAGGGTGAGCGTCTGCGTGGTCCCGGTCAGATCGGCGACGCCGGTGAGCGCGACGTCGAAGCCGCCGATGGCGGCGCCCGGCGCGGTGATCGCGATCGGATCGCCGGCGTCGAACAGATCGGCGGTGCCGGGGGCGGGCGTGGGCTCGTAGCCGAAGCCGCCGCGGACGAACGCCAGCGGCTGCTTGAGCCCGGTGACGGTGATGGTGCCGACGTCCACCGCCTGAGCCCACGGCCGGCACACGCCCGGCGCCTCGCACACGCCGTCGCACGCCGGCTGGCACAGCGCCGGCGCCGGGCGGCGGTACACCGCGCAGTCGCCGTCGGCGGCGATCGCGGCTGGCAGCGGGCGCTCGGGGCCGTCGGCGACCGCCGCGAACACCGACAGGAACGCGCCGCCCTCGATGACGTTCACGTAGCCGACCCGGTCGACGTGGTAGTCGTCGCTGCCGGCGTCGAGCGTGGGGCCGGCGTCGGGGTTGGCCGGGTCGGCGCCGCCGCAGGCCGCGAGCAGCGCGGCGGTCGCGTTGATGATCAGCAGGCGGCGCATCGTCGGTGCATGAAGCATGGCGCGTGCCACCGCGCGGGGACGGGCGGCGCGGTGCATCCCGGGGCGCGCCTCAGAATTTCGTCGATCGTCGACGCGGCCGGCTCGAGAATGCGGCGCGGCGCGCGCGATCTCGTGCGCTTGCGCGTGGCGCAGCGCTTGCTGTGGGGCGCGGGCATGAGTCGACGACTGTGCGCGCTTGCGCTGGTGGTGTTCGCCGCGTGCGGCGGATCGGATGCGGAGCCTGCGCCCGATGCGGCGACCGGGTTGTGCGCCGGCCGCCCGTGCCTGACCGCGATCGACGACGCGGCCGACTGGGCGGCGGTGAGCGGCCCCCACGCCGAGCCCGAGCGCTGCGACTTCCTCGAGGACGCCAAGTTCATCGCCCCGGCCAGCGCCGCGGCCGAGCTGCAGGAGGTGGTGTTCCAGGACGTGAAGGCCCACCGCCTGCACCTCGACTTCATGACCCAGGTGCTGCCCGAGTTCTTCGGCGGGCTGACCCCGCAGCAGTACCAGCAGGTGGTGCTGCGCCGCGCTGGGCGCCAGTACTGGGCCGGCGCGCTGTTCCGGCTGGTCGACGAGCGCGGCGCCACCACCGGCTACGGCTTCGACGTGGCGGTCGATCCCGCGTGGGAAGAGCAGCTCACCGAGGCCGAGGTGGCCAGCGTGCAGGCGCTGCTGGTCGCGCGCTTCCACCTGCCGCTGGTGTACGCGCCGACGTCGGACGACGCGATCTACCACGCGCGGATGTTCACCGGCCTGGTCGCGCACTTCCCGCGCGCGTGCCAGTACGTGCCGTGCGCGACCGCGGGCATGGACTGCGTCCAGGTGCCGACCGCGACCACCATATGCGGCCACTTCATGGAGGGGCGCAGCGCGGCGGTCGAGCTCGCGCGCAAGGCCCGGGTTGCGGTCGCCGCGCGCACGATCGATCTGCCGCGCGACCCGGGCAGCTACACCGTGCCCGCGCTGTTCGGCGCCGGCGAGCTGGGGCCCGCGCGCGCGCCGATCGCGCCGGCGGCGGCGACCGCGACCTACGAGGTCGTCGTCCAGCCGTGGTCCGTGCAGCACATCTACACGCAGCGCTACACGTCCCCGACCGGGCCGATCGAGCTGCGCTGGGAGGTGCCGCTGCCCGAGGACGGCGGCGGATTCTTGTTCGCCGAGCCGTACCTCAGCGACCACTTCGGCGCGATGCTCGGCGACCCGGCGGCCACCACGCTGGACGTGCTGAGCGACCTCGGCTCGTGCACCAGCGAGTCGCTCGAGCGCTGGCGCGCGGGCGGCGCGCTGGCCGACGGCGGCAGCTTCCAGATCGACTTCCGCTACCAGCCGCCGTTCGCCGGCTCGGGGCCGCTGTTCCCGACCCGCGCCGAGGTCACGCTCGGCGGCGAGACCGCGGTGGTCGACGACTACTTCCGGCTGGTCTACGCCGGCGAACACCACAACTGGAACAACCAGTACTGGGTGCTGTTCGCCACGCCGATCACCTACCGCGGTCACGCGGTCCACGGGCTGTGGCTCGACGAGGCGCCGACCACGTCCGAGCTCGACGGCGCGTACACCCTCGACGCCGCCCACCAGCCGCTCGACACGCTCGCGATCACCAGCTACGTCGTCGAGCGCGCGCCGTAGCGGCCGGCCGCCGCGGCGGGCGCCAAAGACGAAGTAAGAATGGGGTCGAGGACGGGCGGCTAGGGTGCGCGGCGAAAGGTCGTGACCCATGCGCGAGGCCGCACCCCGACGCGTCAGCGTGAGCCTGGTCGTCATCGTCGCCGCGGCGCTGTCGCTGGTGTGCGCCTGCGGCCCGCAGCCGCCGCCGACCACCGAGGACGGCCGCGCCGATGCGGTCAACACCAGCCCGCTCGACGGGGCTGACGGCACCGACGGCGCGGTGCGGGACGGCGCCGGATCGGACGGCGCGCTGGTCGACGCGCCCGGCTCGGCGGCCGACGCGTCGACCGCCGAGTGCGTCGGCGACGGCGACTGCGGCGCGGGGCGCGGCTGCCTGGCCGGGATCTGCCGCGATCGCTGCACGCTCGGCGTCTGGTGCGGCACCTCCACCACCGGCGAGCACTGCGAGGCGGGGCTGTGCGTCGAGTGCCAGGCGCAGGACGACTGCGCCGGTACGCGCTACGAATGCAGCCCGACGGCGCGGGTCTGCGAGGAGACGACCTTCGATCCCACCCTCACCAAGATCGGCGTCTTCTATCACACGTGGCATTGCCCGGCGGCCGACCAGGTCCACGACCTCACCCAGATCCTGGCCGGCAACGCGCCCTACGGCCCCTACAACTCGTCGCACTGGTGGGGTCGCCCGGCCGAGGGCTACTACTGCCTGAGCCGCAACGACGCGCTGCTCGCGCGCCACGCGACCCAGCTGCGCGACATGGGCGTCGACTTCGTCTTCGTCGACGTGACCAACCACGCCTACAACAGCAACGCGCTGAACGACCGCCCGGTCGAGATGATCATCCAGCCGTTCACGCGGATGGTCGCGGTGTGGAGCGGCGTCCCCGGCGCGCCGCGGATCGTGCCGTGGGTCCCGGTGGTGCGGGCCGACGCCACGCGTCCCCGCGACAAGCACATGGTCTACACGTTGCTCGATCTGCTGAACGCGCACCCCGGCCTGCAGTTCGTCTACGACGGCAAGCCGCTGATCCTGGTGACCGAGAACGACAGCTACCCGGTCGACGTCGCGCGCTGGAACGAGCTGTCGGCGAACTACACGCTGCGCAAGATGTGGGCGAACGCCCCGAGCGACCTGACCAAGTGGAGCTACATGGAGCGGTGCCAGGAGTCGCCGCTCAACGCCGCCGCGTGTCGCCAGCGCCTGGCCTTCAAGAACGGCGCGATCGAGCAGCTGCCGATCGCGACCGCGTACCAGGCCGACTACATGAGCCACCCGGCCTCGGCGACGCCGAAGCACCAGGGCAAGACGCTCCGCAAGCAGTTCCAGACGCTGTTCGACAACCCGACGGCCCGCATCGCGACGATCACCGGCTGGAACGAGTGGAACGTCGGGCGGCTGCAGTGCGACCACGCGCCGCTGTGCGTGTGCTCGCACCCCGAGGACGTCAACGGCTGCTTCCTCGATCAATACAACATCGAATACAACCGCGACCTCGAGCCGGCGGCCAACGCCATGGGCGACTACTACTACCGGCTGGCGAAGGGCTGCATCGCGCTGTTCCGCAGCGGCGCGCGCTGCGACGCCGCCCACGCCAACGACATCTGCTGCAAGAACTACTGAGCGGCGCGGGCCGCGCTCACGTCGCCGCGAATGACCAGGTGCGCGCGATCTGGTCGCCGACGACCTGGTAGACCACCACGACCTCGAACGGCGCGGGCCGCACGCCGTGGATGCGCTCGTGATCGATCACGGTCGCGCCCAGCACGCTGCGGTGGAGCAGGTCGGCGTGCAGGCCGTCATGGACGAAGCGCTCGCGGGCGTAGAAGTCGCGCAGCGCGGCGCGGCCGACCAGCGCCGGCGCCGCGGCCGGCGGGCGGTACAGCTCGACGCCGTCGGCGTACTGCGCGACGAACGCGTCGAGATCGCGGGCGTTGTAGGCCTCGAGCTGGCGCTGCACCACGGCTTCGGCGGACATCGCGGCAGCGTACCGCGAGGCGTCGCCGATCAGCGCAGCGCCGCCAGGCCGAGCCCGACCGCGACGACGCCGGCGGTGATCGCCAGGAGCCACAGCGTCAGGTGCAGCCACGGGCGGCGCAGGCTCGCGCCGGCGCGGGCGCAGGTCAGGCACAGCGCGAAGGTGGCGGCGCCGCCGCTGGTCAGCTCGCAGCAGTCGGCGCACACCGAGCGGCGGCAGCGCGCGCACGGCCCCGACGCGGGGCGGCCGCACAGCGCGCAGCGGGTGACCGGCCCGCCGCCGTCGATCAGCAGGCCGCCGCTCACGACGAGCCGGCCGCCGCGTCGACCGCGTCCTGCAGGGTGCGCGTGGCCTCGGCGTCGAAGCCGACCAGGATCACCCGCGCCGGCAGCGCGTGGTCGGCCAGCTCGGCGGTGATCGTCGCGACCGCGACCTGGGCGGCGCGCGTGGGCGGATAGCCGTAGATGCCGGTCGAGATCGCCGGGAACGCGACCACCTCGAAGCCGTGGTCGCGCGCGATCGCCAGCGACCGCCGGTAGCACGAGGCCAGGAGCTCGCGCTCGTTCATCCCGCCGCCGTTCCACTTGGGCCCGACGGTGTGGATGACGTGGCGCGCCGGCAGGCGGTGGCCGCGGGTCAGCTTGGCGTCGCCGACCTTGCAGCCGCCGAGCAACCGGCACTCGTGCAAGAGGTCGGGACCGGCCGCGCGGTGGATCGCGCCGTCGACCCCGCCGCCGCCGAGCAGGCTCGAGTTGGCCGCGTTGACGATCGCGTCGACCGCCAGCGTGGTGATGTTGCCCTGGAGCACCTCGATGCGCGTCACGGCGGCAGGGTAGCGCGGACGGCGCACGAATCGACCCGCGGCCGTGACCCGATCGGCCGCGCCCTGCTCTCCATTCCACCATGACCCGCATCGCCGTCGCCGCCGCCCTCGCTGCCCTGGTCGCCTGCGCCGATGACCCGACCGGTGGCGACCCGGGCGATCCCGACGGCGGCGGCGGCCAGCCCGACGCGCCCGGCGGTGGCGACGGGGACGGCGGCCCCGGCCCGGCGCCCAGCGGCCTGGTGTTCGGGCCGTACAAGGACACCAGCATCCACATGAACTGGAACACCAACGTCATCTCGACGCAGGTGTCGGGGCCGATGATGCCGCTGGCCGCCGAGCTGGCCGCCAACGGCGGCAAGACGGTGACACTTTCGTTCGCCACCGGCGAGTGCGGCAACGAGAGCTGGGGCGGCATCCCGGGCGCGGCCATGGCTACCGCCAACGTCGCCGGGTTGACCGCCGCCGGCGTCGACTACCTGCTGGCCACCGGCGGCGCCGCGGGCTCGTTCACCTGCGGCAGCGACGCCGGCTTCATGACGTTCATCGATCGCTGGATGTCGCCGCACCTGGTCGGCATCGACTTCGACATCGAGGCCGGGCAGTCGCAGGCGGTGATCGCCGAGCTGATGCGTCGCGCCGGCGCCGCCCACGCGCGCTACCCGAACCTGCGCATGAGCCTGACGCTGGCGACCCTGGCCAACAACGACGGCGCGACCACCGCGCACTCGCTGGGCGCCGCCGCGCCGAGCAGCTTCAACGTCTACGGCGACTGGACGATGGCCGCGGTGAAGGCCGAGCTGGGCTGGGACGGCACCGAGGCCGACTGGCCGAGCTACCTGACGGTCAACCTGATGACGATGGACTACGGCGCGCCCGGGTCGGGCGTGTGCGTCGTGCGCGGCGGCAGCTGCGACATGGGCCAGTCGGCGCTGCAGGCCGCGTACAACCTGCACGACCACTGGCGCGTGCCGTGGGGCGCGATCGAGCTGACGCCGATGATCGGTGGCAACGACGTGCAGGGCGAGACCTTCACGCTGGCCGACGCCGACACCGTCGCGGCGTTCGCGATCGAGCGCGGCCTGGCCGGCGTGCACTACTGGTCGTACGACCGCGACGTCGACTGCCCGCCCGGCGCGGCGTCGCCGATCTGCAACTCGATGGGCGGCGCCGGGGCCCACGGCTTCCTGCAGCGGTTCCGCGGCGCGGGGATGCCCTGAGCGTCAGGCTGCGTGGCCTAGCCAATCGGCGAACGCGTCGATCGAGCGGCGCTGGTCGGCGACGTAGCGCGCCGCCTCGGCGTGGCCGGCCTCGACGACCAGGGCGTGGTTGGCCGGATCGCTGAGCGTGAGCACCGCGTCGAGGAAGCCGCGGATGGTGGCGTCGTGGCGGGGAGCGTCGTGGAGATCGTCGTCGCTGCCCTCCTCGGGTCGCGGCGGGACCTCCACGACCAGCCCGCCGCACCACGCGCGCGCCGGGCACCGCGAGGTGCACACCACGGGGACGCCCGCGAGCTGCGCTTCGATCACCACGCGGCCGAAGGCCTCGTCGCACAGCGACGGCACGAGCAGCATCGCCAGGCCCGGGTAGAACCCGTCGAGCGTCGGCGCGGCCGGCACGATCTGCAGGTTGGCCAGGCCGGTGGGCATCGCGGTGTAGTCCGTGGCGCGGCCGGCCCAGCCGCCGGTCGCGACGAAGCGGCGGGCCGGCAGGTTGGCCGCGACGTTCAGGAACACCACCGCGCCCTTCTCGGCGCACAGGTTGACCATGCCGATCGCGCCGTGCGGCCCGGGCGGGGCGGCGGCGCCGGCGGCGATCGGATCGATGGCGTTGAGCAGCACCATCGGCGGCGCCGCGTCGGGGCGAGCCAAGCGTGCGGCGGCGTCGGGCGACACCGTCGCGAGCGCGATGCCGGTGAGGTCGGAGGCGCGCAGCGCGTCGAGCGCGGTGCCGTTCTGCGCGATCAGCAGCACGCGATCGTGGTGGAGGCGCGCGATCCGCGCCAGCCGCGGCGTACCCCAGGGGACGACGACGACGTCGGCGCGCACCGCGGCGAGGGCCGCCGCGACGGCGACGGTCAGCGCGCGCTCGAGGTCGTCGGCCAGGCGAGGCGCCGGGCCGATCGGCAGGTCCAGCGGATGGACGTGCAGCGGCACGCCGGCGATGGCCGGCGACGTCCCGATGCTGACCTGCGCGAGCCAGCGGCTCAGCGTCGGCTCGTGGCGCATCGGCAGCGCGACGATGACGGGGTCGTGATCGCGCGCGCGGAGCTGGGCGCACCAGGTCAGGGTGGCGCGGTCGGCGCCGTTCATCCACGCGCCGATCGGATGCGACACCAGGAACGCGACGCGACTCATGGCCGCGGCGCCGCCTCGAGGCGCAGCCGTCGCGCGGGCGCGGCGGGCGGCGTCGCACGCCATGCCTCGACGGCCGCGTGCCCCGCGGCCGCCCAGGCCTCGAGCTGCGCCAGCCCCGCGGGCGTCGCCGCGTGCGCGGCGGCGGCGTCATCGACCACGAGCAGCTGCGGGTGCGGCGGGTCGGCCGCGAGCGTCGGCGCGTCGTCGGCGTGAAGCACCACCGCGTCCGGCGACGTCGCGCGCACGACGTCGCGCAGCGCCGCCTGCGCGATCCCGGCGAACGCGGCCGCGACGAGGCACGGGTCCAGCTCCGCCGGCGCCAGCACCCGGCGCAGCACCGCGGGGCCGACCGCGTGCTCCCCCAGCGGCAGGGCGCTGGCCCAGCGCGGGGTGTGCCAGATCAGCGCGACGTCGTGGCCGCGCGCCCCCAGCGCCGCGGCCATCGTCGTCAACGCCGAGCGCGGCGCGGCGTCGGCGTCGACCGGGGCGCAGCCGAACACCAGGAGGCGCACACCGCAGGGTACCATCGGCGCCTCACATCCCGCACACCCAGTGCGGCCACGCGCCCTCGAGGTAGTTGCCGGCCGCCATGCACTTCACCGCATCCGGCTGCGGCTGGACCGACGACCCGTTGAAGCCGCTCAGCGCCGAGTCGGGGGCCGCGATGCAGGTGTCGCCGGTCGGGACGGCGCTGTAGTTCGACATCCGGACGCCGCCGCACTGGGCGTTGCACACGGTGGCGATGCGCGAGTCGAGCTGCCTGCCGACCGCGGCCCAGTCGGTGCCGCACTGTGCGCCTGGGCTGACCAGCGTGTCGTAGGCGGAGTCGAGCCACACGCGGAACCCGTTGCACTGGGCCATCATCGCGTTCTGCGCGTTGGCGTCGTTGTTGCTGTTGTGGCCATAGCGCGGCACGCGGTAGTGCGGGATGGGCCAGACCGTCAGGTCGCGCAGGTGCGACCACCGCGCCGGATCGGACGTCGGGCTCACGCCGTAGTTCATGCGGTTCGTGAACGGCATCGGGTCCGTCGGGTGCGGGTCGTCGTTGTCGTTCTTGGCCACGTTGGGAACGGTGTAGGCGTCGTTGCCGCACAGCCGGTCGCAGAAGCCATCCCGCTCGGCGAGGCCGATGCACATCAGCATCGCCTCCTTGTAGGCGGCGGGCTGCTTGCCGCCCGTCGTGAACTCCACGGTGGTGTTGACCGTGCTGTGCGCCAAATCGTCGAGGACCGTCCGGCCGTGGTTGTGGTTCTTCGAGTCCCATTCCTCCTTCGTCGGAGCGGAGGTGGTGCGCTGCGACTTGGTCGTGTCGCCGACGCCGTCGCCGTTGGTGTCCTCGCACCACAGGCGTTCGCTGTCGGTCTTCGACGACGAGGTGAAGCCCACGCCGGTGTGCCATCCGCCGGCCCAGGTCACCGAGTACTTGGTCGCGCGCAGCCGGTACGTGTAGGTGGTCGTCGCCCAGCCCGAGGTCTTCGGCGCCGGGTAGCGGCCCTGGGCGGGGGCCGGGATCGGCGCGCAGCTCCGGCCGCAGCTCTGCACGCACGGCGAGGTCGGCGCCGGATCGCAGGTGCTGCCGCTGCCGCTGGTGCCGCTGCCGCTGCCGACGGCCTGTTCGACGGCGCCGATCTCCTCGGGCGTCAGGTCGGTCTCGACGCAAGCGGCCTGGATGCTCGCGAGCACCAGGGCGCCGGTGAACGTAATCCGCGTGAGCTGGGGCATGCCCGTAACGAGTGCAACCACCGGGCCGCGCTGTGGAGCCGCTGGAATGCGCGGTGCGCGCGGCGAGTGTCAGGCCCGCCTATCACGCCGACCCTTGAGTGACAGGCCAGCCTTACAGCGCGCGGTTGGGCGACGACCGCCGCCACACCAACGCGTGGTTGTTGGCGGGCAGCGCGACGGTCTCGCGCAGCGCGATCCCGTGCCCGGCGGCCAGCGGGGTCAGGTCGTCGACGTCGCGCACGCCCCAGCGCGGATCGCGCGCGCGCAGGTCGGCGTCGAACGCGGCGTTCGAGTCGGCGGTGAACGCGCCGCCGAAGCGGTACGGGCCGTAGGTGACCAGCGGCGCGCCCGGCGGCAGCGCGCGGGCGGCGCCGGCGAACAGCGCCTCGGTCGCGGCCCACGGCGCGATGTGGATCATGTTGATGCAGACGATCGCGGCGAGCGGCGCGCCGTCGTCGAGCGGCCACGGCGCCACGACGTCGAGCGCCAGCGGCGGGTGCAGGTTGGGCAGCGCCGCCTCGGCGCGCCACGCGGCGATGCTGGCGCGGGCGTCCTCGGACGGGTCGCTGGGCTGCCAGGTCAGGCCGGGCAGGGCGGCGGCGAAGTGCACGGCGTGCTCGCCGGTGCCGCTGGCGATCTCCAGCACGACGCCCTCGGCCGGCAGCACGCGGCGCAGCACCTCGAGGATCGGCGCGCGGTTGCGCGCGGTGGCGGGGGCGAAGCGGCGAGCGTCGGTGGGGGCACGCGCCAGCCTAGCCCGGCTGGCGATTTTCGGTGGGCGTGTCGATCCGGGGCGCGGCCGTTCGTGTAGCAGGTGCCCGACGCGCGTCGCGGAGGGCTACCCTGACCCCGCGAAGGAGACCGCCATGAAGTACGTGCTCAACATCATCCAGCCCGATGGTCCGCCGCCGCCGCCCGAGCGGCTCGACCCGATCATGCGCGACGTCTACGCGTTCATGGCCGAGCTCGAAGCGGCCGGCGCGCGGGTGTGGAACGCCGGCCTGGCCCCGGCGAGCGCATCGACGATGGTGCGGGCCAAGCCGGACGGCGAGGTCGAGCTCGCCGACGGCCCCTACGCCGAGGGCAAGGAGCACATCGGCGGGCTGGTGGTGGTCGAGGCCGCCGATCTCGACGGGGCGCTGGCGTGGGCCGGCAAGCTCAGCCGCGCGATCACGCTGCCGATCGAGGTGCGCCCGGTGGCCCACGGCGGGTGATGCGCGCCGCGGTCGAGCAGGCGTTCCGCCAGTGCTACGGCAAGGCCGTCGCGGTGCTGACCCGCGTCTGCGGCGATCTGGCGCTGGCCGAAGAGTCGGTCGAGGACGCGTTCGCCGCGGCGCTCGAGCGGTGGCCGCAGACCGGCGTGCCCCCGAGCCCGATCGGCTGGATCATCACCACCGCGCGCCACCGCGCGATCGATCGGCTGCGTCGCGAGGCGACCCGCGACGAGCGCCACGCGACCGCGGCGCTGGTGGCGTTCCCCGACCACACCGAGGAGGCCAGCGTGCGCGACGACTCGCTCCGGCTGATCTTCACCTGCTGCCACCCGGCGCTGGCGCCGGCCGCGCAGGTGGCGCTGACGCTGCGGCTGATCGGCGGGCTGTCGACCGCGGCGATCGCGCGGGCGTTCGCGGTGCCCGAGACCACCATGGCGCAGCGGCTGGCGCGGGCCAAGGGCAAGATCCGCGACGCCGGCATCCCGTACCGCGTGCCCGAGCCGCCCGAGCTGCCGGCGCGGCTGGGCGCGGCGCTGGCCGTGGTCTACCTGATCTTCAACGAGGGCCACACCGCGACCAGCGGCGACGCGCTGGTGCGCGGCGAGCTGTGCGCCGAGGCGCTGCGGCTGGGCCAGCACCTGGTCGAGCTGCTGCCCGACGAGCTCGAGGCGCGCGGCCTGCTCGCGCTGATGCTGCTGATCGACGCCCGCCGCGCCGCCCGCACCGACGCCGCCGGCGAGCTGGTGCCGCTGCCGGCGCAGGCGCGCGATCGCTGGGATCGCGACGCGATCGGCCTCGGCCTCGGCCTGGTGCACGGCTGCCTGCGCGCCGACCGGCCGGGGCGCTACCAGGTGCAGGCGGCGATCCAGGCGGTGCACGCGGTGGCGCCGACCGCGGCGGCCACCGACTGGCCGCGGATCGTCGCGCTGTACGATCTGCTGCGCACGCTCGACGCCAGCCCGATCGTCGCGCTGCACCGCGCGGTGGCGGTGGCCGAGGTCGACGGGCCCGCGGCGGCGCTGGCGGAGCTCGAGGCGCTGCCGCTGGACCGCCACCACCTGTGGCACGCGGTCCGCGGCGATCTGCTGGCCCGGCTCGGCCGCACCGCCGAGGCCCGCGCCGCGCTGGCGGCGGCGGCCGCGCGCACCGACAACGCCGCCGAGCAGCGCCACCTGGCCCGCCGGCTGGCTGCGCTCGGGTAGATTCGGCGCCATGCAGGTCTATCTCAGCGTCGATCTCGAGGGTGTGGCCGGCGTGGTCCACGTCGACCAGACCCGCCGCACCGGCCACGACTACGAGCGGGCCCGGCGGTGGATGACTGCCGAGGCGTCGGCGGCGATCGCCGGCGCGTACGACGGCGGCGCGACCGCGGTGCTGGTCAACGACGCCCACGGCGACATGCGCAACTTCGTGCTCGAGGAGCTCGACCCCCGGGCCGAGCTGATCTCGGGCTCGCTCAAGCCGCGATCGATGGTCGAGGGCGTCGCCACCAGCTTCGGCGTCGCGCTGTTCGTCGGCTACCACGCCGGCGCCGGCAGCCGGGCCGGGATCCTCGACCACACCTACTACGGCCGCGTCGTGGCGCGGCTGCGGGTCGGCGGCCGCGAATGGAACGAGACCGCGCTCAACGCCGCGGCGTGCGGGGAGCAGGGCGTGCCGGTCGGGCTGGTCACCGGCGACGCCACCGCCTGCGCGCAGGCCAGATCGCACCTCGGCGACGTGGCCACGGTGTCGGTGAAGGACGCGATCACGCGCTACGCCGCGCGGGCGGTGCACCCGACCGTGGCCTGCGAGCGGATCCGGGCCGGCGCCAAGGCGGCGGTCGAGCGGGCCCGGGCCGGCGGCCTGTCGCCGTTCCGGCCGGCGCCGCCGTTCGATCTGGAGATCGACTTCGTCAACGCCGCGTGCGCCGACGCCGCCGAGCTGGTGCCGCACACCCGCCGCGTCGACGGCCTGACCTGCGCCTACCGCGCGCCCGACGCCGCGACGCTGCTGCAAGTCATCCAGGCCTGGACGATCCTGGCCGGCACGACGATGGTGTGAGTCAGCGGCGCCGCGCGGGCGGCGCGAACAGCCGCAGCACCGTCGCCAGCGTGCGCACCGGCAGCGTGGGATCGATCGCGCGCTGGACGCCGAGCCCGACGCCCAGGCTGAGCAGCGCGACGCCGATGTCCTCGGCCGGCAGCGGCAGCGTCAGCCGGTGCGCGGCGGCGTAGGCGGCGATGAGCTCGGCCACCCGCGCGCGCACCTCCTGGTGGCGGCGCGCGACCTGCTTGGCCAGCGCCGGGTTGCGCGACGCGTGGACGCCGAACTCGACCTCGAGCCGGGTCCACGCCGGATCGCCGATGTGCGCGTCGGCCCAGCGCTCGAGCCCGGCGGCCAGCGCCTCGACGGTGGTCGCGCCGGCGATCGCGCGGCCGAGCGCGGCGATCTGCTGGGCGCGGATCGCGTCGAGCACCGCCTGGCACAGCTCGACCTTGCTGGGGAAGTTGGAGTAGACGGCCCCCTTGGTGAAGCCGGCGGCGGCCGCGATCGCCTCCATCGACGTCTCGGCGTAGCCGTCGCGCAGCAAGCAGGTCGTCGCGGTCGCGAGCAGGCGCGCGCGGGTCTGGGCCTGGCTGTCGGCGCGGCTGAGCTTGGCGGGGGCGGCGGGGCGGCGGGGCATGGCGGTG
This sequence comes from Myxococcales bacterium, assembly GCA_016707895.1. Taxonomy (GTDB): domain Bacteria; phylum Myxococcota_A; class Polyangia; order Haliangiales; family Haliangiaceae; genus UBA2376. Next base: position 741,940 of record JADJGV010000002.1, read on the forward strand.
GGCGACGGCACGGTAGCGAACTTCGGCCTTGCCGTCGATTCGGATTCCTATAGTATCCAGATACCCATGGTATCGCAAATCGGAATTCGGCCGCCGCGCCGCGGCCTGGTGCTGGGCTGCGGCGGCACGCTGGGCGCGGCGTGGACGCTGGCCCACCTCGTCGAGGTCGAGCGCGCGCTCGGCTGGGACGCGCGCGCCGCCGACGTCATCGTCGGCACCTCCGCTGGCTCGGAGCTGGCGATGCTGCTGGGCGCCGGCGTCGCCGCGTCGACCATCCTGGCCGCCGCGCTGGGCGAGCGCGAGGCGCCGGCGGCGCTGCGCCACCGCTTCGCTCACCCGCCGCCGTCGTTCCCACCGTGGCCGACCGCGCGCCCGGCGGCGCCCGGCGTGGCGCTGGCCCGCGGCGCGACCGCGCTGACCCGCATCACCGCGCTCTTGCCGGTCGGCCGCGGCGACCCGGCGTTCCTCGACGCGCTGGTCGACGCCCACGTCGCGCCCGGCGGCTGGGTCGCGCACCCGGCCACGTGGGTCGTCACGGTCGACCTGGCCACCGGCCAGCGGGTGGCGTTCGGCGCGCCCGGCGCCCCGCCGGCGTCGATGCGCGACGCGGTGCGCGCGTCGTGGGCGGTGCCGACCTGGTTCCCGCCGGTGGCGATCGGCGGCCGCCGCTACGTCGACGGCGGCGTCGCGTCGCCGGCGTCGGTCGACCTGCTCGCGGCCCGCGGCCTCGACGAGGTGATCGTGCTGGCGCCGATGGCGTCGACCGATCCCGGGCCGCGCGCCGGGCTGGGCCGGATCGAGGGCGTCGTGCGCCGCGCGATGACCCGCACGCTCGACGCCGAGGTCGCGCAAGTCCGGGCCGCCGGCACGCGCGTGTTGCGGCTCGAGCCCGACCGCCGCGACCTCGCCGCGCTGGGCCCCAACTTCATGGTTCGCGATCGCCGCCACGCCGCGCTCGAGGCGTGCCTCATCCACGCGCGCGCCTCGGTCGCGCGCGCGTGCGCCCGCGATCGCGTCGGCCCCGCCACCGCCACCTCCGTCCGGAGCGCGTCATGACCCACCACGCGATCATCGTGATCGGCGCCGGCCCGTCGGGCATCGGCGCCGCCATCCGCCTGGCCCAGGCCGGGTACACCGACGTCGTCGTCCTCGAGAAGTCCGACCGGCTCGGCGGCACCTGGCGCGACAACACCTACCCCGGGTGCGCCTGCGACGTGCCGTCGGCGCTGTACTCGTACTCGTTCGCGCCCAACCGCGAGTGGTCGCGGCTGTTCGCCGGCCAGGCCGAGATCCAGGCGTACCTCGAGCGCGTCGCGCGCGAGCACGGCGTGCCCGAGCGCGTCCGCTTCCGCACCGAGCTGATCGGCGCGCGCTGGCAGCCCGCCGCGCGGCGCTGGCGGCTCGAGACCTCGGCCGGCCTCTACACCTGCGACGTGCTGATCGGCGCGTCGGGGCCGTGGCACCAGCCGCGCATGCCGTCGCTGCCCGGCGACGCCAGCTTCCCCGGCCACCGCTTCCATTCGGCGCGCTGGGATCACGGCTTCGACCTGCGCGGCAAGCGGGTCGCGGTGATCGGCACCGGCGCGTCGGCGATCCAGTTCGTGCCGGCGATCCAGCCCGACGTCGCGCGGCTGCACCTGTTCCAGCGCACCGCGCAGTGGGTGCTGCCCAAGCCCGACGGCGAGCTGCCGCCGAGCGCGCGCTGGCTGTTCCGCCACGCGCCCGCGGCCGGGCGCGCGCTGCGGGCCGCCGAGTACGCGACGCTCGAGGCGTTCGGCGCCGGCTTCCGCCACCCGCGCCTGCTGGCGCAGATCCAGCGCCTCGGCGAGCGCCACCTGGCCCGCACCGTCGCCGACCCGGCGCTGCGCGCGATGCTGACGCCCGATTACCGCCTGGGCTGCAAGCGCATCCTGATGTCGAACACGTACTACCCGGCGGTGGCGCGGCCCAACGTCGCGGTCCACGCCACCGCGGTCGCGCGCATCGACGGCTCGCGGGTGATCGGTGCCGATGGCACGGTCGCCGAGGTCGACGCGATCATCTACGGCACCGGCTTCCACATCCTCGACATGCCGATCGCCGATCGGGTGTTCGACGGCGACGGCCGGAGCATGGCCGGGCGCTGGCAAGGCACGCCGCGCGCGTACCTGGGCACGACCGTCAGCGGCTTCCCCAACTTCTTCATGCTGCTCGGCCCCAGCCTCGGCACCGGCCACTCGTCGGCGTTCACCATCCTCGAGGCCCAGCTGACCTACGTGCTGGGCGCGCTCGGGCACCGCGCGCGCAGCGGCGACGCGGTGGTCGACGTCCGCCCCGAGGTGCAGGCCGCGTACGTCGCCGACGTGCAGGGGGCGCTGCCGCAGACGGTCTACGCCGCCGGTGGCTGCGCCAGCTACTACGTCGACGCCAACGGCATCAACAGCTTCAACTGGCCGTGGTCGACGCCGGCGATGGAGCGCCGGCTGGCGACGTTCGAGCCCGACGCGTACGAGCGCCAGCCGGCGCAGGAGGTCTCGTGATGGCGATCTGGTCCTCGCCCTATCCGACGTTCCCGCTCGACGGCGCGGTCGTGCTGATCACCGGCGGCGGCCGCGGCATCGGCCGCGCCACCGGCCACGCGTTCGCGCGCGCGGGCGCCCAGGTGTGGTTGGGTGATCGCGACGAGCTGGCGGCGACGTCGGCGGCCGCCGAGATCGGCCGCGGCGCGCGTGGGCGCTATCTCGACGTCACCGATCGCGCGTCGTTCGCCGCCTTCGTCGACGCCGCCACCGCGGTGCACCGCCGCGTCGACGTGCTGGTCAACAACGCGGGCGTCATGCCGCTTGGCGCCTTCGTCGAGCAGCCCGAGGCGATCAGCCGGCTGACGCTCGAGGTCAACCTGTGGGGCCTGATCCACGGCATGCGCCTGGTGCTGCCCGCGATGCAGGCGCGCGGGGCCGGCCACGTCGTCAACGTCGCGTCGATGGCGGGCAAGATCGCGATCCCCGGCATGGCGATCTACAACGCCAGCAAGTTCGCCGCGGTCGGCCTGTCGTCGGCGGTGCGCCGCGAGCTGGCGCCGCACGGCGTCAGCGTCAGCGCGGTCCTGCCATCGGCGGTGCGCACCGAGCTCGCGGCCGGCGTGCCGCTCGGCGGCGGCATGCCCACCGTCGACGCGGTCGACGTGGCGGCGGCGATCGTGGCCAGCTGCCACAGCCGCAATGCGATGATCCCGGTGCCCGGCTTCCTCGGCGCCTGGGACCTGCTGGACGCGCTCGTGCCCGAGCGGCTGATGGCGTTCGGGCGCTCGCTGATCGGCGAGCGGCGCGCGCTGACGTCGATCGATCACCGCGCGCGCGATGGCTACGCCACCCGGGTCGCCGCCCAGGCCGAGGCCCACGCCGACGTGCCGGCCGCGGGGCGCCGCGCCCCCGGATAGCCGGCCGCAGCCGCGGCCAGATCGGATACCGTCGCGGGATGCGGCACGTCAGCGCGGCCCTCGTGGTCCTGGTCATCGGTGCGTGCGGCAAGGGCGCGGAGCGTTCGCAGCCCGCGCCCGCGAGCAACGCGGCGGCTCCGATGCCAGCGCCGCCCCCGCGCGACGTGCCGGCCAACGTGGCGCTCCCGCAGCTCGGCGGCGACGCGTTCCTCGAGTCGGTGCCGGTCGGGCCGTTGGCGATCGTCGACCGCGCCGCCATCATCATCGATGGCACCGAGGTGGTGCCGATCCGCGACGGCGCGGTCGAGGCCAGCCATCGTGGGGCGACGGCCGGCGCGCTCGTCATCCCGCGGATCGCGGCGTGGGCCGCGTCATGGCACGCGCTGCCCGACGCCCGCACCGCGGTGGTGGCGCTGGCCGTGCACCCCGCGCAGCCAGCGACGCTGGCCCTGCAGGTGATCGCCTCGTTCGCGAAGGCCGAGCAACGCGACTTCGCGCTGCTCGCGCGCGGCGCCGAGGGCGTCGGCGCGCTGCCGGTGCGGCTCCCCGGGACGACCCCCGACGTGCCGGCGACCGACCTGATGCTGTCGCTCACCGCGTCCCGCGCCGTCCTGGCGTCGAGCGCGGTCCCCGGCGGCGCGCCGACCGACGACGCGGCGACCATCGCCGTCGACGCTGACGGCGCCTGGATCAAGCAGGTACGGCAGGCGCTGACCGCGCTGGTGCAGCGGCGCGCGGCGGCCGGCGCGCCCGCGGGGCCCGCGTCGATCGTGGTCATGATCGATCCGACGTGCTCGGCCGGCGCGCTGGTCGCCGCCGTCGCGGCGGTGCGCCACGACGCCAACGGCAAGCCGCTGGCGCCCGACGTGCGGCTGGGGCTCAGCCTGACCAGCGCGGCCACCGCCGCGGCGCCGCCGTCGTCCCCACGGAACGATCTCGCCGCCGGCGTCGCGCTCGACGAGGCGGAGGCCGCGCGGTTCGCCGAGATGCTCACGGCGTCTGGGGACAGCGACATCGCGACCATGGAGCGCCGGCAACCCGGCAGCGACCTCGCCGCCCAGCTCGACGCGGTCCGCGACGAGGGCGCGAAGGTCGCCGTGGGCGGTGGCACGCGCTCGGGTGTCGGCGAGGGCCGCCTCGGCGACGGAGATCCGCGGGTCGGCGGCGGCACCCTGCGGCCGGGCGGCGGCGACGGCGCGACCGCGCCCGACGCCGGCCCGGTCCCCGGCATCACGATCACCAGCAAGGCCCAGGTCACCGACACCTCGCTCGGCACCGACGAGGTGCTGCGGAAGCTGACCGCCGCGTACATGGGCGGACTCAAGCGCTGCTATCGCGAGGCGCTCGCGCTCGATCCGCAGCTGCGCGGCGCGGTCACGCTCGCCTTCACGGTCGACGAGACGGGGCGCGTCACCGACGCCAAGGTCGGCGCGATGACGCCCGCGCTCACCGCGTGCATCGAAGGCCTGGTCGCGGGCTGGCGCTTCGCGGTGGCGAAGGACGGCGACGGCGAGCCGACCCGCGCCGAGTTCACGTTCGGGCTCGGGCTGGCGCCGCGCTGACGGCCGCGCTGGCGTCGGCGCCGGGTTGGCGGCACGCTGCGGCGATGGGCTCCAACCACGACGGCGCGGTCGCGCTGGCCGACAAGTTCGCCACCTTCGACGCCGCGTTCGCGCCGCGGCGCGTGGCGCACGTCAACGACTTCGTCGTGAAGATCATCAAGGTGCGCGGCGCGTTCGTTTGGCACCGCCACGCCGACACCGACGAGCTGTTCCTGGTGCACCGCGGCGCGATGATCGTGCGCTACCGCGACCGCGACGTCGCGCTGACCGCCGGCCAGCTGCACGTCGTGCCGCGCGGGGTCGAGCACATGACGATGGCGAACGACACCTGCGAGGTGCTGGTGTTCGAGCCCGACGACACCGTCAACACCGGCGACGCCGGCGGCGCGCTCACCGCCCACGCCGAGCCGTTCGTGTGACCAGTCAGCGGCACGGGCCGCGCGTCGTCTCGCGGTCGCGGTAGCAGAACGTCTCGACCGGCGTCTCGTCGCCGCCGAGCTCGGGCTGGGCGCCGAAGGTGACGGTGCACGGCGTGCTCGCCGGCGGCACCTGCTGGTGCAGCTTGATCTGCCCGGCGTGGAACGCCTCGCCCGCGCGCAGCCCGCCGGCCTCGTGGTGGCTGGCGTCGTCGGTGGCGCCGCCGGCGCAGGCGATCGTCACGTGCATCCAGCCCTCGGCCGGCTGGTCGCGGTGGGCCTGCACGGTGTAGCGCAGCACGAGGTGCTCGCCGTTGAGGTACACGCCGTCCGGATCGGGCGCGACGTGCTCGACGGTCAGCTCGGGCACCGACCAGCCGCCGCCGGTGCCGTCGCCCGCGATCACGTTGGGCGGGCAGCGCCCGTCGACCGGCGCCTGGCCCAGCCGCGCGCACACTTCGTACAGCGGGCGCGGCGCGCCGCGGTAGCCCTCGTGCTCGGTGATACGCAGCTCGCACATCGACGGCTTGGCCGGCAGCTCGGACAGGACGAACGGCATGCTCTCGTGCCAGCCCGCGCGCTCGCCGCGCATCCGCGGCCGCATCGCGGGGTACTCCGGCTCGTCGTTCACCAGGCGCAGCGCGCCGACCTGACACGCCGCGCGCACCTGCAGGTGGGTCTCGTCGCCGCCCTTGGGCGCCGTGTAGCGGTAGCGCGCCTCGAGGTACCACTCGACCTTGCCGTGGTCGTCGCGCGATCGCACCGCGACCCGCAGGCCACCGCCGCTCGCGCCGCTGCCGCCGTCGCCACCACCGCCGCCGCACGCGGCGATCAGCCCCAGCCCCAGCGTCGCCCACCGCGCGCGCATCAGACGACCAGGTTGACCAGGCGGCCCTTGACGTAGACCTCGCGCTTGATCGCCTTGCCGGCGAGGTGCTCGGCGACCTTCGGGTCGGCCTTGGCGGCGGCGAGGATGTCGGCCTCGGGGGCGTCGGCCGCGACCTCGATGGTGCCGCGGAGCTTGCCCTGGACCTGCACCGCGATGGTCAGCGTGTCGCGCTTTGAGCTTGGCCTCGTCGTAGGCGGGCCAGGGCGCGTAGGCGATCGAGGTCGTGTGGCCGAGCCGCTTCCACAGCTCCTCGCCGAGGTGGGGGGCGAACGGCGACATGATCTTCACGAACGCCGCGAACCAGGCGCGCGGCACGCCGCCGGCCTTGGTGGCCTCGTTGACGAAGACCATCATGTCGGCGATCGCGGTGTTCATGCGCAGGTTGTCGACGGCCTCGGTGACGCGCTTGATCGCCTGGTGCAGCGCGCGCTCGACGTCGCGCAGCTCGGGGCGGCCGTCGCCGTCGCCATCGATCACCTTGCCGGGCGCGCCCGACTCCTCGTCGCCGACCAGCAGGCGCCAGGCGCGGTCGAGGAACCGCCGGCAGCCCGACACGCCGTCGGTCGCCCACTCGACGTCGGCGTCGAGCGGCCCCAGGTAGAGCGTGGTCAGGCGCAGCGCATCCGCCCCGGCCTCGTCGCAGACGTCGTCGGTGCGGACCACCGGGCTGCGGTCGTTCCGGAAGCAGCTGTGCGCGCGGGCGTCCTCGTGCGGCAGCGCCCGGACCTGGCCGGCGCGCCGGAGGCGCTGGAACGGCTCCAGCGTCGAGGTCAGGCCGGCGTCGTGGAGCGCCTTGTGCCAGAACCGCGCGTCGAGGAGCTGGCGCGCTCGCTCACCCGGGCTCTCGATGTAGAGGTCGACGTTCATCCAGTAGCGCTCGTCGTCCGGATCCCACGCGACGTCATCGCGGTGTGGTGACAGCGTGCGCAGATGGTACCAGCAGCTGCCGGCCCACGCGGGCATCACGAACGGCGCGGGTTCGCCGTCCGCCTCGTCGGGCGGGAACGGCACGCCCCACCGGCGCTCGCCGACGAAGCGAACGTCGCGGAGCCGGTAGCGCGCGCTGGGCGGGTGTTGAGGCTCCGCGCCCTCGTCGGAGTTGCGACCGATCCACCACCGCTGCCTCGCCAGCGAGCCGGCCGGCCAGTCGAGCGCGTCGAGGTCGTCGAGCAGGCGGTCGGCGTACGCGGTGGCGCGCAGCATCCACGGTCGCGGGGCCTCGTCGGCGCGGTACGCCAGCCCGCGCCGCTGCAGCGTCTGGAATAGCCGCTGGGTCCACGCGGCGAACCTCGGATCGGAGGTCACGACCTCGCGCGCGGGATCGGTCGAAAGGCCGAGGCGCGCCAGGTGCTGCCGCGAGGTTGCGAGCGCGCGCTCGACGACGACCTCGGGCGACGAGCGCTCGAGCTCGGCCAGCCGCTCGGCTGGCAGCCAGTACGCGTCCCAGCCGTGCGCCACGGCGACGTTCACGCCCATCATGCGCTTGGCCCGGGCGACGACGTCGGCCGCGATCGGGCCTCTAACGTGCGAGATCGCGGGTGGCCGCAGCCCTGGCACGGCGCACGAGCCGGCGATGAAGTACTTCGGCCGGCTGCGGTCGGTCGGGGTCGCGAACGTCTGGTCGTGCGCCCAGGCCGCCTGCCAGCGAGCGTCGATGTCCCTGTGGTCGAAGGACGTCACGCCTGCCCCGCCACCGCGCGACGCATCAGACGACCAGGTTGACCAGGCGGCCCTTGACGTAGACCTCGCGCTTGATCGCCTTGCCGGCGAGGTGCTCGGCGACCTTCGGGTCGGCCTTGGCGGCGGCGATGATGTCGGCCTCGGGGGCGTCGGCCGCGACCTCGATGGTGCCGCGGAGCTTGCCCTGGACCTGCACCGCGATGGTCAGCGTGTCGCGCTTGAGCTTGGCCTCGTCGTAGGCGGGCCAGGGCGCGTAGGCGATCGAGGTCGTGTGGCCGAGCCGCTTCCACAGCTCCTCGCCGAGGTGGGGGGCGAACGGCGACATGATCTTCACGAACGCCGCGAACCAGGCGCGCGGCACGCCGCCGGCCTTGGTGGCCTCGTTGACGAAGACCATCATGTCGGCGATCGCGGTGTTCATGCGCAGGTTGTCGACGGCCTCGGTGACGCGCTTGATCGCCTGGTGCAGCGCGCGCTCGACGTCGCGCAGCTCGGGGCGGCCGTCGCCGTCGCCATCGATCACCTTGCCGGGCGCGCCCGACTCCTCGTCGCCGACCAGCAGGCGCCAGGCGCGGTCGAGGAACCGCCGGCAGCCCGACACGCCGTCGGTCGCCCACTCGGTGCCCTCCTCGAGCGGGCCCATGAACAGCTCGTACAGGCGCAGCGCGTCGGCGCCGTACTCGTCGCACATGTCGTCGGGGTTGACGACGTTGTAGCGCGACTTGGACATCTTCTCGTTGCGGGTCTCGACCGCGTCCTGCGTGGCCTTCACCACCCAGCGGCCGGGCGCGAGCTGCTCGACCTCGTGGTCGTAGTAGTACTTGCCGCGCGCGTCCTTGAACGACGGCTTGTGGATCATGCCCTGGTGGAACAGCCGCGCGAACGGCTCCTTGGTGTGCACCAGGCCGCAGTCGTAGAGCACCTTGTGCCAGAACCGCGCGTACAGGAGGTGCAGCGTCGCGTGCTCGCTGCCGCCGACGTACAGGTCGACGTTCATCCAGTACTGCTCCGCCTCGGGATCCCACGCCACGTCCTTGGCGTGCGGCGACAGGAAGCGCAGGTAGTACCAGCACGAGCCCGCCCACTGCGGCATCGTGTTGGTCTCGCGGATCGCCGGCGCGCCGGTCTCGGGATCGGTGGTCTGCATCCAGTCGCCGGCGCGGGCCAGCGGCGGCCGGCCGTCGGGGGTCGGCTTGTAGGCGTCGAGCTCGGGCAGCAGCACCGGCAGCGCGCTCTCGGGCAGCACCTTGACCGTGCCGTCGGCCAGCTCGATGGTGGGGAACGGCTCGCCCCAGTAGCGCTGGCGCGAGAACAGCCAGTCGCGCAGGCGGTAGCGCACGCTCTTCTCGCCGGCGCCGCGCTCGGTCAGCCAGGCGATCACCTTGTCCTTGGCGGCGTCGACGTCGAGGCCGTCGAGGAACTCGCTGTTGACGTGGGCGCCGTCGCCGACGTACGCCGCCGCGTCGACGTCGCCGCCGCGCACCACCTCGACGATCGGGAGGTCGAACTTCTTGGCGAAGGCCCAGTCGCGCTCGTCGTGGGCCGGGCACGCGAACACCGCGCCGGTGCCGTAGCTGGCCAGCACGTAGTCGGCGATCCAGATCGGGATGTGCTTGCCGTTGACCGGGTTCACCGCGTACGCGCCGGTGAAGACGCCGGTCTTGGGCGCGTCGGCGGCCTCGGCGGTGCGGTCGCGCTCGCTGCGCTTGCCGGCCGCGGCGCGGTACTCGTCGACCGCGGCGCGCTGCGCGGCGGTGGTGATCGCGTCGACCAGCGCGTGCTCGGGAGCCAGCACGACGTAGGTGCCGCCGAACAGCGTGTCGGGCCGCGTCGTGAACACGGTGATCTTGGCGTCGTCGCCGGCCACCGCGAAGTCGACGTTGGCGCCGATCGACCGGCCGATCCACTCGCGCTGCATGGCCAGCGTGCCGGCCGGCCAGTCCAGCCCGTCGAGATCGTCGATCAGCCGGTCGGCGTACGCGGTGATGCGCAGCATCCACTGCTTCATCATCCGCCGCTCGACCTCGTCACCGGTCTCGATGTACTTGCCGTCCTTGACCTCCTCGTTGGCCAGCACGGTGCCGAGCGCGGGGCAGAAGTTGACCGCCACCTCGGCCTGGTAGGCCAGGCCCTTCTCGAACAGCTTGAGGAAGATCCACTGGGTCCACTTGTAGTAGTCGGGCTCGCTGGTCGCGAGCTCGTGGTCCCAGTCGTACGACAGCCCCAGCCGCGACAGCTGCTGCTTGAACGTGGCGATGTTGCGCGCGGTGATCGCGCGCGGGTGGATGTTGTCCTTCTCGGCCTGGCGCTCGGCCGGCAGGCCGAAGCTGTCCCAGCCCATGACCCGCAGCACGTTGCTGCCCATCATCCGCTTGGCGCGCGCGACGACGTCGGTCGCGGTGTAGCCCTTGGGGTGGCCGACGTGCAGGCCCGACCCCGACGGGTAGGGGAACATGTCGAGCACGTAGTACTTGGGCTTGGTGCGATCGGTCGGCGTGGCGAACGTGCGCTCGCGCTCCCAGTAGGCTTGCCACTGGGCGTCGAGGGTCTTGTGGTCGAAGGAGGCCATGGCGGTTCCGTGCGCGCCGCGGGCGCGCGATGAAGTGTGTCGCGTCTCGAGGAGGACCGGCGCGGCCCTCGGTGGCTGCTACGCCAGCGCCGCCGTGACGCGCGCGCTGACCTCGTCGGGGGTGCCGACGCCGTCGACCCGCCGCAACAGCCCCTTGCCCTCGTAGAACGGCATGATCGGCGCCGTCCAGTCGTGGTAGTAGCGCAGCCGCTGGTTGATCGCCTCGGCGTGGTCGTCCTTGCGGTGGACCAGGCGCTCGGTGACCTCGGCGGGGGGCGGGTCGAACTTGATGTGGTAGATGCGCCCGGTGATCGGGTCGTTGCGGCGGCCGACGCCGCGCTCGACGATCAGCGCGTCGTGCACCTCGAACAAGAGCACCACGTCGATCGCCACGCCGGCCTTGGTCATGGCGGCGTCGAGCGCCTCGGCCTGCGGGATGGTCCGCGGGAAGCCGTCGAGCATGAAGCCCTTGGCGCAGTCGGGCTCGGCGATCCTCTCGAGGATCATGCCGATGACGACGTCGTCGGGGACCAGCTGGCCCGCCTTCATGTAGCCGTCGGCGGTCACGCCCAGCGCGGTGCCGGCCTTGACCGCGGCGCGCAGCATGTCGCCGCTGGAGATGTGAGGGATGCCGTACTTGTCGACCAGGCGTGCGGCCTGGGTGCCTTTGCCCGCGCCCGGCGGGCCGACCAGGATCATGCGCATGAGGGTGCCTCGGTAAAGTCGTCGCACTCTTGCACGGCGTCGGCGGTGCGTGCAATCGCGGGGCGCTGGTGCGACCATGCGCCCCGTGTCGCGCTCGGCCGCTGCCGCCTCGACCCTGACCGCCGTGTTCGCCGTGCTGTGCGTCACCTCGGCGGCGCTGCAGTACAACGACCCCGATCCGATCCGCTGGGCCGCGCTGTACCTCGCCGCCGGCGGCGCCGCGGTCGCCGCGCTGGCCCGCCCCCACCTGTGGTGGACCGCGCTCACCGTCGCCCTCGGCGCCGCCGCCTGGGCCGCGCTGCTCTGGACCGGCGTCGTGTCGTCGGTCGAGGTCAGCGATCTCTGGCGCAAGATGAGCGAGAAGGGCGGCAAGGTCGAGGAGATGCGCGAGGCCGGCGGCCTGTCGCTGGTCTTCCTCGGCTGCGGCCTCGCCGCGCTGCGCGCGCGGCGCTACGCTCGCGGCTGATGCCGGGACCTGCGGGCTTCAGCTACGTCGTGCGCGCCTCGGGCGAGGTGGTGATCCACCACCGCGGGACGCTGGCGACCACGCTGCGCGGCGACGCGGCGGCGGAGTTCGTCGCCGAGGTCGAGGCCGGCGACGAGGCGGCCGCGCAGGAGCTGATGGCGCGGGTGACCGGCAACTACCGGCGGGGCAACGAGCGCACCGCCAAGCAGCACCCGCGCAACCGCGACTGACGCTACTCGGCCTGCTTGGGCGCGTACGTCAGCGACAGCACGCCGGCGCCGCTGTCGTTGGGGTTGCACGCCAGCGTGATGCTGGCGGTCGGGGTCTCCCAGTAGGCGGCGAGGTTGTCCGACTGGCTCGAGCCCAGGCGCGCGTCGAGCGTGGACCGCTCGTCCTTCCAGCCGCCGGCGCAGTCGTCCATCGACACGAAGCCGTCGGTCCACTCGGTCGAGACCATGCTGAGGCCGCTGGCGCTGATCTCGTACACGGTGATCGCGTTCTTGCCATCGACCGGGGCCACGGCCGTGACGGTGGCGCCGTTGGGGCTCGCCGTCGCGCGCGGGTCGAGCGCCAGCACCGCGTCGGCGGTCGCGCCCCAGTCCAGGCTGGGCAGGCCGGTGGAGCCCGCGGCCGGTGGGGCGGTGTCGCCATCGCCGCCGGCGTTCGCCGGACCGGTGGCCGCGGGCTTGTTCGAGCCACCGCAGGCGGCGAGCGAGATCAGAAGGACGCTGGTCAGGAGGCGCATGGTTGCGACGCTACTCGATCTCGTCGGGCTGGATCGGCGCCGCCCCCGGATTCGCCGATGTCGCGGCGGCCGGTACCCGAGCGTTAGCCGCGCGGCCCCCCCGAACGCGCCCACGGCGCGGCCGCTCGTGCGACGGTTGCGGTGGGATGCGCGCGCGCATGAACGATCGGCGGCGACGGCCATGACCACGGTCCAGGTGCTGGTCGACGACGACGAGGTCGCCGAGCGGATCGACGCGGTGCTGGCGGTCGCGCGGATCACGCGGGTCGACGATCCGTGGGCCGATCTGACGATCGCCGCCGCGGCGCAGCTGGCCGCCGCGCCGATCGACCGGCCGATCGTCGCGCTGTTCGGCCAGACCGGCCGCCGCGCCGCCGTCGATCGGATCGTCGCCGACGGGCTGCGCTACGTCGTCCCGATCGACGACCGCCTCGAGGACGCGCTGCTGACCATGCTGGGGCGGCTGATCCACGGCGCGCCCACCGGGCTCGAGCGCTACGTGCGCCACGGCGGGATGGTGCAGGCGTGGGCGATCGCCGACAGCCAGGCCAAGGCGGCCGCGCTGCTGGAGATCGAGGGCTGGGCCCGGAGCCTGGGCACCGCGCACCTGATCGCCGGCCTGTTCATCGCGGCCATCGACGAGATGGCGATCAACGCGCTCGAGCGCCACGCGCGCCAGCAGCTGGGGCCGATCGAGCTGAGCGCGGCGGCCGAGGTCGGCCGGCTCGCGGTGGCGGTGCGCGATCGCGTCGGCGCGCTGCGGCCCGAGCAGGTCTTCGGCGCGCTGGTCCGCGACGCGGCCCGGCCCGCCGGCGGCCCCGCGGTCGACGCGGCGAGCGGCCGCCTCGGGTTCCGCATCATGTTCGACACGCTGAGCACGCTGGTGATCGCGGTCGAGCCGGGCCAGCGCACCGACATCATCGGCGTGGTCGACATCGGCAAGTCGGTCCGCGAGTACCGCGACAGCGTCCCGGCCTTTGCGTACTTCGCCGACACGGCCGACGCGGCCGAGTAGCGCGTCGATCCGCCATGGTCGACGCGACCGCATGGCGCTGGTACGCTGAAGCCGTGGTTCAGCCACTCACGGTCGACAACGTGGCGCCGGGGGAGCATGTCCCGAGCGCGGACGGGCGCGTCGTCATGAGCGGCCTGAGCTGGAGCCAGTTCGAGGCCATGTTGACGCTGCGCGGCGATCGACCGGCGCCGCGGCTGGCCTATCTCGAGGGGGCGCTGGAGCTGATGAGTCCGTCGCGGCACCATGAGCGGATCAAGGGGTTGTTGGGGCACCTGGTGGGCGTGTTCGCCGAGGAGCGTCAGCTGCGCGTCTGGTCGTATGGCGCGTGGACGCTCCGGCACGACGGGCTGGCGACCGCGGTCGAGCCAGACGACTGCTTCCTCGTCGGTGACCAGGAGCGCGACCGCCCTGATCTCGCGATCGAGATCGAGTGGACCCGCGGAGGGATCGACAAGCTCGAGATCTACCGCCGCTTGCAGGTCCCCGAGGTCTGGTGGTGGCGCGAGCGCCAGGTGTCGATCTACGTGCTCGATGGCGACGCCTACGCGCGGCGCGCGGCGAGCGTGGTGCTGCCGGGGTTCCCGATGCAGCTCGCCGCCGAGCTGATCGACGCGCCCAGCCTGGCCGACGCGATGCGCGCGTTCCGGCGCGCGCTGAACGGCGGTTGATCCGCGCCGGGACCGCGACGTCCCGCGCGGTCGCCGCCGCTGGGACCTCGCCGATCGGCGCGCCCGTCAGTTCGCGGGGTTGCCCGGGGCACGCGGCTTGCTGAACCGCCGCCCATGCGCAACGTGACCGCCCGATCGACCGACGCCGCCGAGCCGGCCGCGACCACCGCCGCCCCCGGGGCGCGCGCGCAGACGACCCGGATCCCGCCGCGGCCGGCCCACGCGGTGCAACGGCGCGCGGCCACCGGATCGACGCCGCCGGCGCCGACCGTGAGCTTCGCCGAGCTGGCGACGGCCTTCGACTTCGGCGCGCCGATCGCGCAAGGCGTGCAGCGCCGCGACGGCGGCGCGGCCCGCGGTGGTGACGTCGGGACCATCGCCGCCGCCGGCGTCGCGAGCGCGAGCGCGCCGCTGCCGCACGCCGACGCGATCCAGCGCGCGTTCGGCCGTCACGACGTCGGCCACGTGCGCGCGCAGATCGGCGGCGCCGGCGCCGCGGCCAGCGCGGCGATCGGCGCCACCGCGTACGCCACCGGCGATCGCGTCGCGTTCGCGACCGCGCCCGACCTGCACCTGGCCGCGCACGAGGCCGCCCACGTCGTGCAGCAGCGCGGCGGCGTGCAGCTCGCGGGCGGCGTCGGCGCCGCGGGCGATCGCTACGAGCGCCACGCCGATCGGGTCGCCGACCTGGTGGTCGCGGGGCGCTCGGCCGAGGCCGCGCTCGACGCGCTGGCCGGCGGCGGCGGCGGGGCGACGGCGGTGCAGCGCCACGACTCGCCGACCCACGTCCGCACCGGCGACTCGGTGCCCGGCGAGGGCGTCACGCTGACCGACGCGGCCACCGGCGAGACGCTGACGTTCTCGCCCGGCGAGCTGTCGGCGCTGGTCGACTACGTCGGGTTCTGCGACGGCCTGCAGCAGCGCTTCACCTGGGAGCAGCTGCAGAAGATGAAGTACCTCCTCGAGAACGGCATCGAGGACGTGCTGCCGTGGGAGGACGCGACCGGCGGGTTGTACGCCAAGGAGGCCCAGGCCAACGAGAAGCACTTCGCGCCCAGCCCCGGCGACGGCGGCGCCAACTTCCGCTCGAACTTCATCAACCACTACGGCCGCGCGTTGATGTACGGCCAGGGCGGCAACGCCGAGCAGGCCCGGCTGGCGCTGTACACCGCCGAGCACTACCTGCAGGACGCGTTCTCGGCCGGGCACCAGCTCGCCGCCAAGGACGTCGAGTCGGCGGTGCAGGCGCAGATCGGCTGGTTCGGCACCGCCAAGGCCGCCGGCGAGATCGCCGATCGGGTGTGGGCGCAAGCGTCGACCGAGATCCAGCACTACGGCTTCGGCATCAGCCCGAAGATCGCCACGCCGCTCACGCAGACGCAGTTCAAGGGCATCGCTACCGGCGGCGCGCTGCTCAAGGGCTCGGCCGGCTTCGTCGACGCGGTCCGGCAGTCGGTGCACGAGGACCTGGCCGCGACCGGCGTCGAGGTCACGTCGAAGGCGCACCCCGAGCCGTTCACGCTCCAGGGCGACCACGACCTCGCCAAGGATTCGGTCGGTATCGTCTGCCTGCAGGCCGCGCTGGCCGAGGTGCGGGCCAAGGTCGACGCGGTCGCCGGCCAGGCCATCGAGCCCACGGCGCTGGCCACCGAGCTGTTCGACAAGCACTGCCCGATCCCGACGTCGACCGGCCGCGCCACCGTCGGCGACGTGACCGACGCGCGCACCGAGACGCCGCAGGCGATCTTCGACGCCGTCGTCGAGGCGATGGTGCGCACGATCGAGGGCGTGATGGACACCGCGCTGGCGATGGTGCCGGGCCTGCAGAAGATCTCGGACGTCTTCAACCAGCCGCACGAGTTCCCGGACCTCCCGGCCTACGATCCCGACGGCGACGCGCCGGTCACCGGCCAGCCGGTCGGCGAGCCGGGCGGGTCGCTGCCGTCGACCGACAAGCCGTACGTCGGCCGGCCGGTCGGCGAGCCGGGCGGGTCGCTGCCGTGACCTGGCGGGGCGGCACGGTGCGCGGTCAGTCCTGCTCGCTCTCGGCTTGGGCGACGCGGTCATCGAAGGCGCCGACCAAGGCTGGCGCGTGGACGCTCAAGTACGCGCGACACTGCGGCGCGTCGATCCCGCCCTTGATCAGCTCGATGACGTCGACGTGGTCCTTGCGCCGCGGCGAGCGGCCGCGGCGGCTTCGGGGATCGCGGCTGCGGCGACTGGTCGCGGCGGCCGTCCCGGCGAGCCGCGGCCGCGGTGCTACACGGACGGGGTGACCACGCCCGCGCCAAGCCGGCCGCTGTCCGATCCACCCGGCGGCGTGCTGATGTGGCTGATCGTCACCATCGAGCTGGTGACCTTCGCGATCATCGGCGGCGCGCTCGCGTACCTGCGCCGCGATCAGCCCGCGGTGTTTCACGCCGGCCAGGCCGCGCTGTCGCCGATCGTCGGCCTCGGCTACACGCTCTTGCTGGTGACCAGCGGCTGGCTGGCCGCGGAGGCGGTGGCCGCGCTCCGTCGCGAGCGCCGCGCCCGGGCGCGCGGGCTCCTGCTCGCGGCCATCGCGTTCGGGCTCGGCTTCGTCGGGCTCAAGCTGCACGACGGCGCCGGCTTGATCGCCGCCGGCCACGACCTCGGCAGCGACGACTTCTGGACCGGCTACTTCTTCGCCACCGGCTTCCACCTGGTCCACGTCGCGGTCGGTGTGCTGCTGCTCGCCGTGGGGGCCGCGCGGACGCGCCGCGGCGACGCCGACGACGCCGAGGTCGTCGAGGCGCTGGTGCTGTTCTGGCACATGTGCGACGTGGCGTGGTTCATCCTCCTCGCCGTCCTCTACACCGGAGCCTGACCGTGCGCGCCTTCGCCTTCGTCGCGCTGCTGTCGCTCGCCGGGCTGTCGCTCGCGGTCGGGGCATTCCATCTGGCGGTGGCGCTGGCGGCGGTCAAGGCCGTCGTCGTCGGGCTGGTCTACATGGACCTGCGCCACGCCCACCGCGCCCACGCCGTCGGCTTCGTGCTCGGTGTCGCGCTGTTGATCGCGGTGCTGGCGGTGGTCGGCGGATGAGCCGGCCTACTGATCCAGCCGCGGCCCGTAGGTGATCGCCAGGACGCTCCGGTCCGAGGTCTCGCCGTCGCCGGGATCGCAGAAGAACGTGATCGTCGTGGTCGCGGTGTCCCAGAACGCCGCCAGGTTCTCCGCCGAGCTCTCGCCGAGGCGGGCGTCGAGCTCGACGCGCCGCGCGTCCCAGTCGCGCGCGCACGCCTCCATCGACGGGTAGTCCGCGGACCACACGGTCTTGACGTGCGCGAGGCCGGCCTCGCCGATCGTGAACACCGTCACCGCCGGGCGGCCATCGACCGCGCCGCGGGCCGTCACGCCGTCGGCGCTGGCGGTCGAGCCCGGGTAGCGCGCCAGCACGGTCGCGGTGGTCGCGCCCCAGTCGAGGCCGGGCAAGCCAGTCGTGCCGAGCGCCGCGGGCGCCGACGCGCCGGTCGCGCCGGTCGCGTTGCCGGGGCCGGTGGGGGCAGGCTTGCTCGGGCCTCTGCACGCGGCGGTGAGGATCGAACAACCGAGGACAGCGGCGGCGGTGCGCATCGACCTCGACGCTACCAGACCCGCGGGTCAGCGGCGCGCCGCGACGCTCAGCGCGATGATGCCCGGCACCACGTCGAGGCCGGGGCCGACGTTCTCGATCGCGCCCGGTGGCAGCGGCGTCACCGCGCCGTGGCGCACCGGACAGTAGAAGCCCGCGGGGACCGTGTCGGAGCGGAACGTCGGGTAGTAGAAGCGGCGGATGCCGTCGGCGTAGACCACGTCGCCGGCCTTGACCCAGCCGTAGCGCTCCTCGGCGGGACCGTCGGCCATCGAGAAGTCGTGGCTGGTCCCCCGCGCGCTGAACGTCACCAGGTCGCTCGAGGTGTGCTTCCAGATGCCGTAGTACGGGTTGAACACCGACGGCATCAGCGCGTCGTCGGCCGCGGAGTCGTAGACCACGTAGACCTCGAACTGGCCGTCGACCTCGATCGCGCTCGGCTGGGCGGCGCCCGGCAGCACCGGGTTGGTCGGCGTCATCGCCAGCCGCGGGGTGGCGAGCGACGTCACGCGCGCGCCGCTGACGCCGTACGCCAGGTAGGTCGTGCGATCGGCGGCGGTGGCCAGCGACGAGAACAGGAGGCGCACCTCGTCGCCGTCGACGACGAACTCGGGGTCGGCGACCACGCCGTCGGCCGCGCCGAGCGCCGCCGGGAACACGTCGCGGGCGAGCAGCGCCAGCCCGTCGATCTTGCGGAAGCCCGAGGTCGCGACCGTGTACGGCGACTCGGCGGCTGGCATCCGCGTGAAGCGCCGGCCGTCGGCCGAGAACGCCACGCCGATCTGATACCAGGTGTACGCGAGCGTCGCGGTGTGGGGATAGTCGACGTCGTTGCCGCCAGCGTAGAACATCACGTAGCGGCGGTCGGGCGGGTTGGTGGGCACCTTCAGCACCGTCGGCGTCTCGACCTTGCTGTCGTCCCAGTTCAGCGGGTCGGTGCCCGAGCGCAGCGCCGGCTCGAGCTGGACGTCCCACGCGATGCCGTCGGCGCTCTGCGCGTACATGATGTTGACGTGCGACTCGGACGCGGTGGGCGTCAGCGCCGCGCCGCTCGACCACCACGCCTTCCACAGCCGCTCGTCGGCGTCGTAGATCACGTTGGGGTCGCCGACCGACAGCTCGAGGTTGCCGTCGGCGAACCGCCGCCCGGGGCGCACGATCGGGTTGCCCGCGCAGCGCTGCCAGGCGGTGGTCAGCGTCGGGCCGCACGGGAACGCCGGCACGCCGGGGGCGTCGATCGCGGCGTCGATCGCGGCGTCGATCGCGGCGTCGATCGGCGGCGGCGCGTCGGTTGCGGGGCTGTCGTCACCGCCGCAGGCGACGAGGGTGGTGAGCGCGAGCGTGAGCGCCGTGCG
The DNA here is from genome assembly GCA_016707895.1 of Myxococcales bacterium. Lineage (GTDB taxonomy): Bacteria > Myxococcota_A > Polyangia > Haliangiales > Haliangiaceae > UBA2376. Next base: position 761,020 of record JADJGV010000002.1, read on the forward strand.
GACGTCCATCGCCGTGGCGCGTAGCAGCTCCGATGCCAGCGGCCCGTCACCGCGATCCGCGCGCTTGCGCTGCTGCGGTGTCGCGAAACCCGCCAGCGTGTGGCCCGGGTGCCGCGAATGGCGGCATCGCCGTGGCGCGCGCCGCGGGTCGGCCTCAGCGATACGGCTCGGTCGATCGCGCGGGCTTGAGCGCCCCGCCGCAGTACACGCAGTGCGTGCGCCGCCGGAAGTTCGCCGGCCGCGCGCAGCCAGGGCACTTCGGCGCGTCCGCCGACTTGTCCTCGCCCATCACGCCGTCCTCGCGGCCGTCCTCGAGGTCGACCTGCGCGATCGCGGTCCGCAGCTCCTCCGCCGTCAGCATCCCCTTCTCCTGCATCAGGCGGAACATCGCTTCGGCAGCCAGCTCCGCGCGATCGACCCGCAGCCGCAGCGCGATCAGATCCGACGACACGCGATCGACCGTGCTGGTCGTGACCGTGTTGGTGTCCTGCAGCGACAGCAGGTCGCGGCGTTGCTTGTACTCGGAGTCGAACAGGTAGTCGAACAGGCCCATCCCGCTCGGTACCACGGCGAGGCCCGCCGGCGCGGGCCAAACCGCGAGCGGAGAACGCGCTGGTCCGGTGCGTGCCCGCGCGATATAGCCGCCGCCGGTGGGCACCAGCTACGAGTACACGCGCCACGCGGTCGCCACCGCGCCGCGCACGTGCGGCCACTGCCGCGCCGCGATGGAGGTCACGCTCGAGCTCGTCGGCTCGAGCGGCGCGATCCCCGACTACGCCGACACGCTCGCGACGCGCGAGCGCGCGATGCAGGCCGGCCTCGCGCACGACCTGCGGCGCGCGCTGCCGCTGGTGCGCTGCCCGAAGTGCCGTCAGCGCTCGACGCTGGCCGTGCGGCTCGCGATCGCCCGCGTCGCCGCCTGGTTCGCGCTCGTGCCGATCCTGCCGCTCATCGCGCCCGGCGCGCTCGACGTGCTGTGGCTGATCCCGGCCGGCCTCGCCGTCGGCGGCCTCGCCCAGCTCACCAGCGAGCGCGCCCGCCTGCGCCGCGCCGACGCCGCCGTCGTGCGCTTGCTCGCCGCCCCACCGCCGCCCAAGCCCGCCGCGCCGCCGCCCGCGCGCCTCCCCGCCGCCCGCGTCGTCAGCCCCGCCGCCTCCGCGCCTACCGCGCCCACCGTCGAACCCCTCGCGAGCGCCGCGCCGGTCCGCGCCAGCGAGCCGATGGGCGACGCCCCACGGCTGTTGCGCGAGCGCGACGGCGAGCCGTAGCGAGTGGGGTGTGGTGCGCGGGTGACACACTGCGACCGCGCGGTCACGCGTCGAGCGCCCGACGTGGCCGGGCGCTCGACGTGGTCGGCGAGGCGGCGTTGGCGCAGACGTTGCTGAGGCGTCGCGGTCATGAAGGCTCGCCTGGCTTGGTCACTCTCTCTCCTGTGCTTCGCGTGTGGCGGTGATGACAGCGGCGTCGGCGTCGACGCCGGCCCCACCTGCACGCCGCTGGTCGCGGCGCCGGTCGGCCGCGGCGCGGTCCAGAACGCGGCGCCGCTCGGCGACCAGCTCGCGGTGTTGCTGCGCCGGGACGCGGCGATGGTGCTCGCGACCGTCGACGCCGCCGGTGCCGTCAGCGAGGTCACGGTCGGCACCGGTGCCACCGGCGGCGGCTCGGTCGCGGTCGATCCGCAGGGCCGCGCGTGCGTCGCGTGGGTCGGCGACCAGTCGCGCGTGCAGGTCGCGTGCGCGCCCGCGTGGCAAGCCGCCGCGACTGCCCTCGAGGCCGAGCCCAACAGCGCGCTGTTCCTCGTCTACGAGACCAGCGCGTGCGCGACCTCCGCCGGCGGCTGCGTGGCGGCGCCGCAGTGGGTGCTCCACTTCCAGGGCGGCTTCGCCTCGGCCAGCTACGCGAGCTCGGAGGACGGCGCGACCTGGACCGAGACCGACCTGTTCATCAGCTCGATCACCGCGCCGACCGGCGTCGCCTCGATGGCGGGGCAGGTCGTCGGCTGCGTCGCCGGCAACGGCGGCGCGACGCTGGTGACCTACCACCCGTACCGCGGCGACATGGACGACGTGCAGCGCTGGAGCTCGCGCGGCAGCCGCTGCGCGCTCGCCGCCGACGGCCGCACGCTGCACCTGGTGAGCAGCGACGACACCCAGATCACGTCCACGTCGTGGGACTTCCCGTACCTGCCCGACGCGCCGTGGCCCGCGCCCGCGCCGCTGGAGGCGCAGCCGACGCTGCCCGCGCAGAGCCACAGCCCGCTCGCCGCCAGCCTCGTCGACGGCCAGCTCCACGTCGCCTTCGTCGACGCCACCGGCGCCACCGTCGAGGCCACCCGCGCCGGCGCCGCCTGGACGCTCGCCACCCGCTCGCCGCAAGCCGCCTCCGCCCTCGCCCTGGTCGCTGGCGCTGGCGTCAGCGCCACGCTCGCGACCGTCGGCGGCGACACGGCGATCTGGCGCGAGTGCCGGTAGCTGCGGGCGCGGGGCGGGGGCGGCGGCGCTGCGTGCGAAGCTCTACGCGCATGTTCGGGCCATCTCCCACCGCGTGGATCGAGCGGCTGATCCGCATGCCGCGCTCCCGGCGGGTCTACAAGCCGGCGATGCTGCTGGCGGCGCTGGACGCGATCGACGCGGGCGCGACCGCGGCCCACATCCCGCTCGACGACCTGCTCGACCGCTTCGATGACCTGCTCGAGCGGAGCGGCCTGCGCGGCGACACGTCGAAGGGGTTCCAGCCGGCGTACCACCTGTCCGACAGCGGCGCGCCGTCGTCCCCGGTGCCGTTCTGGTCGTTGCGGCGCGGCGCCACGGCGGTGCACGGGCTGGCCAAGCCGGGGAGCAATGGGGCGCTGCGTCGCGCGGCCGACGCGGTCGCGCTGTTGCCGCCGCTCGCGGTCGAGGTGGAGACGCTGGACGCGCGCCAGGCGGTCCGCGAGGCCATCTACGACCTGCTCGAGCGGGACGGCGATCCGGACTGCCTCGCGCTGGTACGCGCCCACGACGTCAGCTACGCCGACGTGCAAGCGGATCAACAGCGGCTGCGCGAGCGCTTGCTCCAGCCGTTCCGGCTCGACGACCCGGCGCCGCGGCGGTGCCTCGCCCGACGCGAACAGCGGTCGCGCCGGCGCGCGTTCGCGGCCGAGGTGCTCGACGCCTACGCGCGGGCCTGCGCGCTGTGCGACCTCCGCATCCAGTGGGGCGACCTGGTCGAGGCCGAGGCCGCGCACATCAAGCCCCACGCGCTCGATGGCGCCGACGACGTGCGCAACGGCCTGGCCCTCTGTCGGACGCACCACTGGTCGTTCGATCGCGGCCTGTGGTCCGCAACCGACGCGGCGGTCGTGCAGGTCGTCAGCCCCGACGTCGCGGCCGCCCAGGGCGCCGCCGCCGATCTCGGCAGCCTGCAGCCGTTTCGCGGTCGACGGCTACGGCCGCCCACGCTGGCGGGGGCGCGACCGCACCGCGACGCGCTGGCGTGGCACTGGCGCAGCCTCTACCGCGGTGCGGGCGGCGCGCGCGCCGAGTAGCGTCCCGTCGCTCGCGTCTCTCCCTGGAGCTCAGCCCGGCGGCGGCAGCAACCGGAACAGCAGGGCGGCGTTCTCGGTCAGGGCGGCGCCGACGGTGGCCTTCAGGTCCATCAGCGAGCGGGCGGCCTGCTCGGCGAGCATGCGGCCGTCGTCGCGGCGGCGCGGGGCCTCGGGCTGGCTGCCGACGTACTTGACGAAGTCGTCGTACTTGTCGAGCAGCTTGGCGGCGTCGAAGTCCTTGAGCATCGGCGCCATGTACAGCGGGTTGACGACGACCCAGTCGCCCTTGCCGATCTCGAGGGTGTTGCGATCGGCGTACGGCGTCGACAGGTGCTCGTGGGGGATGCTCCCCAGGAAGCCCTCGTCGTCGGCCTGGTGCTGGTGCGGCACGACCTCGCAGAAGAACACGAACAGCTCGATGCCCTTGTGCAGGTTGCCGAGGTCGTCCTCGTCGAGCGGCGGGAAGCCGTCGGGCAGGCCGACGTGCATCGCCGGCACGACGACCCGCTCCATGATGTCGATCGCGATGGGCGCGGTGGCGCGGCGCAGGCCGATGATCTGCGCGATCGCCTCGAACAGGCCGCGGTCGTTGGTCTGCTCGGCGACCGGCTTGTCCTGGTTGGCCCGCGACAGCGCCTCGACCACCCGCTCGACGATCTGCTGGTTCTGCGGGCCGAGCCGCGGCCCGGCCTCGCGGATCGCCGCGATCAGGTCCTTGGTCGGCGCCTCGACCCACAGCCGCGACACCGTCGCGAAGTCCATCGCCATCCACTGGCCGAGCGGCACGGTGTGCAGGCGGAGGTAGTGCTGCGGCAGGAAGCGGTCGAGCGCGCCTTGCGGCTCCTTCTCGGCCGACTCCTCGTGCTGCTCGCGGATCTTCTCGACCTCGGTGATCATCTTGCGGATCGCGCCCGAGCCCATCCGGAGCAGCTGCTCGGCGAACACGAACGGCGCGATCTCGAGGAAGATCTTCGAGAACCCGATCCGCCAGGTGTGCGGGTCGTCGCCGAACAGGATCCAGTGGCCGCCGTGGCGCCGGCGCAGGGTCTCGCCGATCCACGCGCCGAACGTGAACCACATCTCCCAGTGGCCCTCGTCGCGAGGTCGAGCTCGTCCTGTCGCCGTCTGGCCCGAACAGCCAGGTGTCGAAGGTGAGCAGCTCGACCGGCACCGCCAGCGCGATCGCGCCGGCGGCCCTCTACGTCCGCGATGTTGGCCACCACGTCGCCGTCGGGATCGATCAGCTCCTCGAGATCGATCTCGGTCTCGCCGCGCATCTTCGAGGCGAAGCGATGGCTGCCCTCGCGCAGCTCGGTCATCGCCTTCTCGAAGCGGGCCTGGGCGGCCTCCTCCGCGGCGGCCAGTTGCTGCGCGCTCTCCGACTTCTTCTTGGGCTTTTCGGCTTCCGACACGGCCTGCGAGAGTATCCAAGCGCCGCCCGAGGGCAACGCCCGGGGGCGGCAATCGCCCGGGGGTGTCGACGCGCCTACGCCTCGGCGTCGTGGGCCTTGCGCACGCCCAGCGCGATCAGCACCCAGACGAACGCCAGGATCGTGAAGCCGACGCCGATGGGCGTGATGGCCTCGCCCAGGCCCTGGATCAGCACGTCGACGTCGAGCGGCGTGCCCGGCTCGCGGTGGCGGGTGACCGCCCACAGCACGACGGTGACGTTGGTGGCGACGCCGCCGAGCGTGAACAGCACGTAGCCACGCTGAGCGCGCGCAGGAACGCCAGGCGGCGGGGGGGCGCCGCGCAAGAACCGGACGGCGCCGACCACCAGCACCGCGCCGAGCAGCAGCAGAGCCAGGTCGTGTAGCCACCGGCGATCAGGTAGTAGGGCATGGGTTCCCTTCCGGCTCGTTTCCACCATACAACGCGGGCGGCCGGCGATCGTGACGGTCGATCGGCTTGTCACGATCGCCGCCCTGGGGCGTTATCGCGGTGGACGCCGTGGTCGAACGCGAGCTGGTGGCGCGGCTGCGCCGCGGCGACGCCGGGGCGTTCGACGGGATCTACGCGTGGATGCGGCCGCGGCTGTGGAGCTTCCTGGCGCGGATGACCGGCCGCCGCGACGTGGCCGACGATCTGGCGCAGGAGGTGTGGCTGCGGCTGGCGCGCAACGCCCACAAGCTGGCCGACGACACCCGGCTGCCGGCGTGGCTGTTCACGGTGGCCCGCAACCTGTACGTGTCGCAGTGGCGCAGCGCCCAGGCGGCGCGGGCGCTGGCCGGCGACCTGCTGCCGGCCGAGGCGCTGGCGGCCAGCCCGTTCGAGGCCGCCGCCGAGTCACAGACCGCGGCGCGGGTCGAGCGCGCGATCGCCGGCCTGCCGCCGAGCTACCGCGAGATCGTGCTGTTGTGCACGGTCGAGGGCCTGGCGCCGCGCGACGCCGCGGCGGTGCTGGGGTGACGCCCGAGGCCGCCCGGCAGCGGCTGTCGCGGGCGCGCGCGATGATCGAGGCCGCGCTGGGCGACCTGGCGCGCTATCCTGGAGGAGAGCCATGACCGGACCGGTCGACCCACGCGACCCGCTCGACGCGCTCGTGCGCGCGGCCCTGCCGGCGCACGATCAGCCCGACCCGCAGATCGCGGCAACCCGCGAGGCGTGGCGGGCCGAGCTGCGCCACCACCACCGCGCGCGCTCGTGGCGCTACCGGCTGGAGGCCGGCGCGATGATGACCGCGGCGGCGGCGCAGCTGGTGTGGGTGGTGGGCAGCCTGTTCGGGGGGTGAGCGGCGATCAGGCCGGCTCGACCAGCTCGACCAGGTAGCCGTCCGGATCCGGACGAAGGCGATGCGGGCGGCGCCGAGCCGCGGCAGCGCGACCGTCATGACGTCGCCGACCACCTCGATCCCGGCCGCGGCCAGGGCGCGCGGGTGCCGGCGAGGTCGTCGACCTGCAGCGTGACGTGGACGCCGCCGGCGGTGGTGGGCTGCGGCGGCTCGAACGCCATCAGCTCGATCATCGCGCCGAACCGCGCCAGCCGGATCATCACCAGCCGCATCCGCGTGGCGCGGCCGCCGGTGTAGAACGCCGGCACCTCGCCGTCGACGATCGCGTCGTCTGCGACGGCGCCGCCCAGCAGGTCGACCCAGAAGCCGAGCGCGCGCGGGACGTCGGCGACGATCAGGTCGGCGTGGGCGACGGCGATCTCGGCCCCACCTCGCCGGGGCCGATCGCGGCGTCAGCGCGCCCGAGCGCCACTGCTCGCCCAGGCTGGGCGCGGGCGCGAAGGCGTGGGCCAGCGCGAGCTGGTGGCGCGCGCCGGCGGGATCGCCAGCGCCGAACAGCGCGCGGGCCAGCGCGGCGCGGCGGGCCGGCAGGCGCGGCGCCTCGGCCACCAGCCGTTCGAGGTCGGGCACCAGCGCGGCCAGCTCGATCGGCGTGGTCGCGCTCGCTCGACGCGCGGCCGCCGGCCTGCTCCCCGGCTGGTCGCGCAGGCGGTAGTCGATCCGATAGCCGACCACCAGCGTCGCGACGCACACCGCGGCCCACGCCCCGCGCGCCGGCCCCAGCGCCGCGCGATCCGCAGCGCGCGGCGCGGCTGGCTCGAGGATGCGCCGGCGCGCGAGCGCGAGCGCGCGGTGCCGACCAGCAGCGTCATCACCGGGCACTCGCCCATGACGCCCCACGGCCACTGGAACGGCGAGCCGAACTGCGCGATCCGCTTGGGCAGGTGCAGCGGCACGGTGCCCAGCAAGAACACGACCGCGCAGCCGGCCGGTAGCCGGCCAGCATCCGGGCGGCGCCGGAGCTGCATCGCGACCAGTACCAGAACAGATCGACGAGCAGATCGCGGGAAGTGGATGTTGTAGCGGCGCCACCAGTCGGCGACGCCGTCGGCCAGGAGCGGCGCGCGGAACGCCGCGCCATCGCGACGCCGAAGCAGCGGGTCAGCCCGAGCAGAGCGCGCCGGCGCCGCACGCGTACAGCACCGCGCGCACCGGGTAGACGAGGATCACCAGCGGAGGGACGCGCAGCCAGTCGCGCGCGCGCGCTCGGCCAGCCGGACGTTGGGGTCGAGGCCGACGTGGCCGATCAGCGTCAGCGCCGCCTGCAGCGCCAGGCCGTAGGCCAGCCAGCGCAGCCCCGAGCGCTGCACGTCGGCGTCGAGGCGGCGCACGCCGTCGGTGACCACCGCCAGCCGCGGCAGCGCCAGCATGTAGACCGGCGTCAGCGCGAACGGCGCGAACAGGAAGTAGCCGAGGAACTCGAGCCGGGTCGGCTGCGCGCCGCCGATCCGGGCCTCGTGCCACCCCACCAGCGCGCGCAGGAACCAGCCGAGCGCGAACAGGTAGCTGACCATCGACGTCCACGGGTGCGCGGCGGTCCACGCCGGGAAGTGGGTCGCGTCGGCGAGCGCGAACCAGCGCCAGCAAGGTCGCGATCGGGAACAGCACGGTGACCGCCGGCCGCGCCCGACCACAGCGCGGCGGTAGGCCAGCGTCCACCGCGACGCCGAACGCGGTGAACGGCGCTGACCAGCAGCCCGCACCGCCAGCCGAGGTCAAGAGCAGGGCCTCGCCGCGCAGGCGCGCCGGGCACCGCCAGGAGCGCGCCGTGGCCGATGACGAGGAGGCCAGCAAGATCTGGCACGAGCCCTCGCCAAACGGCCGCGGCGCCCAGCGAGCAGCGACACGACGCCGAGCCGGTGCGGCGCGCCGGCGGCGAGCGCGAGCGCGGCGAAGCTCGCCCATCGGATCAGCCGGCGCGGCTCGGGTGCGCGATCGGTCATGCCCGATCGGCAAAGCACTACGCATGCCTTGTGCGGGCGCGCACACCGACCGCCACCGCGGCGACGCAGCGCGGGGTGATCGCCAGGATCTCACCGGGTCGCGGTGGAGGTTGGGCAGCGCGGCGTCGGCGCCTGGTTCGACCTCAGGACCGATCGGATCAGGTCGTCGCCGGCGTCCACAAGGGCTCGGTGCGCCCGTCCTTCATCGCCGCCCAGCGACCGAACACGAACAGCGCGTCGGACAGCCGGTTCAGGTAGACCACCGGCAGCTCGCCGAGGTCCTCGTGCTCACCGAACGCGACCAGCAGGCGCTCGCCGCGCCGGCACACGGTGCGCGCCAGGTGGAAGTGCGCGCTCGCGGCGCCGCCGCCGGGCAGGACGAAGCTGGTGAGCGGCGGCGGGCTGTCGTTGAGCGCGTCGATGTCGCGCTCGAGGGCGTCGACGTGGCGCAGCTCGACCCGCGGCAGCGTGGCCCGGCGCGCTGGATCCGGCGTGGCCAGCTCGGCGCCGAGGTTGAACAGCTCGTTCTGGACGCGGTGGATGATCGGGATCAGGTGATCGCCGGCGGCCGAGCTCTCGAGCGCCGTGCGGACCAGCCCCAGCGTCGCGTTGAGCTCGTCGACGGTGCCGTACGCCTCGATGCGTGGGTTGGCCTTGCTGACGCGGTCGCCGCCGATGAGCGACGTCTGCCCGAGATCTCCGCCCTTGGTGTAGACCTTGTCGATGCACGGCGGCGCTAGCACGCCGACCCGGAGAGGCCCGCGCCGATCAAGTTTCGATCGGGCTGATCAATCGCATGGCGTGCGCGCGCGGCGGGCCGCGGCGTTGACCGTGATCAGTGCGCGGCGCAAGCGTCGCGGCCGCTGGATCGTCATCCGGATCTCCGCCGCGCCCCGTGGCGGCTCGTCGTCGCGCTGGTCGCGGGCGCGCTCGTCGCGTGCGGTGGTGACGACGGCGGGACCGCCGTGGATGCCCCCGCCGCCGACGCGTTCGTGTCGGACTGCGGCTTCCCCGGCGACGTCGGCAACGAGCTGGGCGTGGGCCGGTTCTGCGCCAGCCTCGGCGACTGCAGCGACCCGCGGGCGCCGCTGTGCTCGTCACTCGGCGACGCCAACACCCACTTCTGCACCAAGACGTGCAGCGCCACCGGGCCGGCCGATCAGTGCGGCGCCGGCGCCGAGTGCACCTGCAACGCCGGCAACCAGTGCGCGGCTGCACGCCGTCGGTGTGCCTGGGCCATGACCGTCACGCGCTGTCGAAGGAAGGTCCCGATGAAGAAGCTCGCGCTCGCGCTCGTGAATCGGCTGCCGCTGGCTGCGCCGATGATCCGACCACCCCCAGCAGGAGATCCTGCCGGGCCTGATGGTGCCGCCCGTGCCGGCCAACGGCCTGCAGGTGATCACGCCGATCTTCCGCGACGTCGCCGCCGGCACCGAGGTCGAGGGTGTGCGCCTGGACCGACGCGGTCCTGCCCGACGCGCCGACGTGCGCTCGACGATCGGCTACCAGACCGACTTCGGCCACCACACGATCGTCTACTACACGACCCAGAAGCTGCCGGCCGGCACCCGGCGGGTGTGCACCGACAACGACATGGCGAGCTTCCGCTACCTGGCCGGCAACCCCGGCGACGGCATCGCCAACGTCGCGCCGGGCAACCTCGTCTACAAGATCCCGCCGGGCGCGCAGATCGTCATCAACCACCACTACCTCAACTCCGGGACCGAGGCGGTCGACGGGCAGTCGCTGAGTGAACCTCGAGTTCGCCGACCCCGGCCAGACTCACGCCGTCGGGCTCGACCGCGTTCCTCGACTCGACGATCGAGGTGCCGCCCGGGGTGTCGGCGTTCGAGACCACGTGCAACGTCGATCGCACGCTGAAGCTCTGGTACTTCGCGCCGCACATGCACCGCTGGGGCACGCGCATCCAGATCGATCACACCCACGCCGCCACCACCGAGCGGCTGTTCGACACCGAGTGGGAGGAGTCGTTCGTTCCACCCGCCCGAGCTGCTGCGCTGGGAGCCGGACGCGCCCAAGATGTTCGTGCCCGGCGACCAGCTCAAGGTGCGCTGCGAGTGGAACAACGACACCGCCGGGCCGCTCGGCTTCGGCTTCGAGATGTGCGTCGCGTTCGGCATGTTCGTCGACGACACCGGCACCGGCAACTTCGCCTGTGATGGCGGTTCGTGGACCGACTTCTGATCCGCGCTGATCGGCGGCGGCGCCGGCCTGCTATCGTCGGCCGGTGAGCCCGACCCAGGATCGAGCTGGCGGTGGTGGCGCCGGTGCTGGCGGTCCGCCCGGGGCTGACGGTGATCGAGCACGACGGGGGGGTGGTGTGGGCGAGCCCCGGGGCGACGGTGCAGGCGGGCGCGCCGTGGGTGGCCAGCGCCGACGACGACGGCGCCGACGTCGTGCTCGACGCGCGCGTCCATCGGATCTGGTACCGGCGGGCCTCGTCGACCAGCGATCCGCTGTTCGCGCGCTGTTCGAGGTCAACGCCGTGAGCAAGCTGCTGATCGATCCGGCCGACGGGCGGATCGTCGACGCCAACCCGGCGGCGGTGCGGTTCTACGGCTGGGAGCTGGCCGAGCTGCGGGCGATGACGATCTACGAGATCAACACCGCGTCGCCGGCCGAGATCGCCGCCGAGCTGGAGCGCGCCCGCACCCGGCGGCGGTCGAAGTTCGAGTTCCGCCACCGCACCCGCGCCGGGGCGATCGCCGACGTCGAGGTGGCCAGCGGGCCGATCACGCTGGCCGGCCGCACGCTGCTCTTGTCGATCATCCACGACGTGACCGAGGCCCGCCGCATCGAGGAGCAGCTGCGCCAGGTGCAGGGGCTCGAGGCGCTGGGGCGGCTGGCCGCGGGCATCGCCCACGACGTCGGCAACCTGCTGACGGTGATCACCGCGTCGGCGCAGCTGGCGCAGCGGCGCGGCAACGCCGACACCGCGGGCCTGATGACCGAGGTCCCGCCGCCACCCGGCGCAGGCCGACCTGACCCGGCGGCTGCTGGCGCTGGGCAGCCAGCAGGCGCTGGCGCCGCGGGCGGTGGCGGTCGACGAGCTGCTCGCCGACACCGTCGGGCTGCTGCGGCGGACCTTGCCGACCGAGATCGCGGTGACGACGCGGGTCGCTCCGGCGCTGCCGGCGGTGCACGTCGACCGCGCGCAGATCGAGCTGGTGCTGTTGAACCTGGCGATCAACGCGCGCGACGCGATGCCCGACGGCGGCGAGCTGGTGCTGTCGGCGTCGCCAGCCGGCGAGCTGCCGCCGGTGGTGGCGCCGGGGAGCTACGTCGCGGTGGCGGTCGCCGACACCGGCACCGGCATGGACGCGGCGATCCGGGCCCGGGTCTTCGAGCCGTTCTTCACGACCAAGCCGCCTGGCGTCGGCACCGGCCTGGGCTTGCCGGTGGCGTTCGGGGTGGTGACCCAGACCGGCGGCACGATCACCGTCGACACCACGCCGGGCCGCGGCACCACGTTCACGGTCTACCTGCCGGCGGCGTGATCAGGGGACGACCCGCAGGACCGCCAGGTCGTCATCGCCGCCGTGGAGCTCGCCCGTCAGGACGATGCCGCCGTCGGCCTGCAGCGCCATGCCGTAGGCGCCGTCGTCGTCGTCGCCGCTCGAGCCGGCGCCGTCCCAGCGGCTGGGATCGAAGGTCGGATCGTCGGCGCCGGTGGCGGTGAGCCGGGTGACGGTGAACGCCGAGCCGCCGCCGCCGGCGGCGGTGCTCCGCCCGGACACCACCACGCGGCCGGCGGCGTCGACCGCGATCGCCGTGCCGGTGTCGTCGGAGCTGGGCCGCCCGATCACCCGCACGCCGTCGCCGCGATCGCCGAAGGCCCGGTCGGGGACGCCGAGCGCGTCGTAGCGGGCGACGATCACCTCGCCGTCGCGCGCGCCGGCCGTCGCGGTGCGCCCGGCGACCACGACGCCGCCTGTCGGATCGACCGCGACCGCGAACGCGCGGTCGTCGTCGCCCACCGAGGTGACGGTGTAGCCCGGCCGGCGGCCGCCGGCGTCGGGGACGCCGAAGCCGGTGTCGAGCTGCCCGGCCGGCGTGTAGCGCAGCACGATCAGATCGTGGTGGCCCGCCGCGCCGGTGAAGCCGACGACGATCAGCGCGCCGTCGGCCAGCGCCACCACGTCGTTGGCCTCGTCGTCGTTGCCGCCGAGATCGGTGGCCACCTTGCCGAACGTGGCGGCGGTCGCGCCCGCCGCGTCGAGCTGGACCAGCGCGATGTCGCCGGTGCCGTCCGGCGTCTCGGCCTTACCGACGATGACGAGGCACGGCGCGAGCGGCGCGGCGCACGGGTGCACGGCCAGCGCCTTGCCCTCGTCGTTGCCGCTGCCGAAGTCGATCGCCGTCGCGCCTTGCTGGCCGAACCCGGCGTCCGGCATCCCGTTGGCGTCGTAGCGGGCGGCGGCGAACCGTCCGTTGCCGCTGTCGGTCGAGATGCCGGCCAGCACGAGATCGCCGTCGGGCATGATCGCGAGCGACTTGCCCTCGTCGGAGGTGGTGGCGCCGAGCGAGGTCTCGACGTAGCCCATCCCGGCCGCGCCGCCAAACGACCGGTCGAGGGCGCCGTCGTGGTCGAAGCGCGCCATGAAGAAGGCGGTGGCGTTGCCGCGAGGCGCCTTGCCGGCGACCACGAGGCGCTCGCCGCCGGCGACCGACTGCGCGAGCACCGCCCGGCCCACGTCGCGGCCGGCGCGGCCGGTGGTCACGACGCCGTCGCCATCGAAGGTGGGGTCGAGGTCGCCCGCGGTCGCCGGTCGGTCGCCGCGGTCGGGCGGATCGGAGCACGCGGCGATCCCGAGCGACGCCGTGAGGATGGTGCCGAAGCGGTACGCCATGTCGGGCGAGTTCAGCACGCGCCGTGCCAGCGCGCGCGCGCGGATCCGGTGCGGCGTGCGGCCACGCGGGATCGCCAGGTACCGGCCCGCGCCGGGACGCCGGGACGCCGCGGTCCCAGCGGGCTACGCCAGCGGCAGGCGGCGCGGCTCGGGCTTGCGCGGCGCGAGCACGTCGGCGACCGCGACCGGATCGGCGGCGACCTCGCGGCCGTCCTCGAGCTCGAGCGTGAAGCCAGCGTCGAGGATCATCTGGTGGTCGGCGGCCGGCGTGGCGCCGGTGGTGGTCAGGTAGCCCTGGGTGAAGATCGAGTTGGCGGGGTAGAGCGCCATCACCTGCAGCGCGCGCAGCGTCAGCTCGCGACCGCCGGCGACCCGCAGGTCGGTGCGCGGGTGGACGAAGCGGAACATGCACAGCGCGCGCAGCGCGTAGCCGGGCTCGACCTGCGGGCGATCGGCCAGCGGCGTGCCGGGGCGCGCGTCGAGGAAGTTGACCGGCACCGAGTCGACGTCGAGGTCGCGCAGCGCGAACGCGAGGTCGAGCAGGTCGTCCTCGCCCTCGCCGAGGCCGACGATGCCGCCGACGCAGGTCTGCATGCCGGCGTCGCGCGCCAGCTTGACGGTCTCGACGCGGTCGGCCCAGCGGTGGGTCGAGACGATCTGATCGTAGTAGCGCTCGCTGGTCTCGAGGTTGTGGTTGAAGCGATCGACGCCGGCGGCGCGCAGCCGCGCGGCCTTGGCGGCGGTGAGCAGCCCGAGCGACGCGCACAGCTCGATCGGCGCCTCGGCCTTGATCCGCTCGGCGGCGGCGCAGATCGTGTCGAGGTCGCGCTGCGACGGCCCGCGGGTGGCGGTGACCATGCAGTAGCGGCGGGCCTGCGCCGCGACCGCGCGGCGCGCGCCCTCGACCAGCTCGTCGACCGACTTCATCGGCGCCTCGCCGCCGGGCGAGCCGTGGCGCGACGACTGCGAGCAGAAGCCGCAGTCCTCGGGGCAGGCGCCGGCCTTGGCGTTGTCGAGGACGTGCAGCAGCACCCGCTGGCCCCAGTGGTGGCGGCGCACCTGGTAGGCGGCGTCGAGCAACGCCAGCGTGTCGGTGGCGGGGGCGGCGAGGACGGCGGCGGCCTCGGCCCGCGTCGGGAGCTCGCCCGCGAGCGAGCGAGCGGCGAGGTCATGCCAGCGAGAGCGCGACTCGATCATCGCGGCGGACACTACACGATCGGCGGCGAGGCGCCAGCCGACACGCCCTTACGAACGCGGGGCGCGTGGAGGACGGGGCTACTGCACCGCGTCGACGTGGGCGTGGACCGCGAAGGAGCGCTGCAGATCGTCCTGGGTGGCGTAGAGCCGACCGGCCAGGGTCAGCGCCTGGCCGCGCAGCGCGGCGTCGATCGGCAGCGGCACCTCGACCACGATGGCGGCGCCAGGGTCGACGGTGCGCGCCAGCTTGACCTCGCCGTGGACCGGCTCGACGCCGGCGACCTGCGCCGAGCGCTCGAAGCGGTACTGCAGCCGCTGCAGCTCGAGCGGGCGGCCGGCCGGGTTCACGACCTCGACGAACAGGACCATGTCGCTGGGCCGGGCCGCGGCGCTCTCGACCGAGAGCACCTTGAGCTGCGGCTGGCGGCCGGCGCCGCACGCCGCGAGCGCGAGGGCCAGCGCGACGGTGACGACATGTAGGCGGCTGCGCGACATCTTGGTGTGCGACTGTTATGCGGGATCCATGCCGGTGTGCAAGGTCGCAAAAGCCAAATTGCGACAGCGGGTTGGGCGGCGGTTCGACGCGCCTCGTCAACGCCCATTCACGGATCCCCGGGCACGATGTCGCGATCGTGGCCGGGGCCGGGACCCCGATCGCACCCGCGGTGTAGAGTGGATCCGTGAAGATCAGCGCTGGCGTCCGGGTACGCCTGAAGGTCCATCTCTCGGTGGTCGGCGGCGAGACTCTCGAGAAGAGCGTCGTCGAGTTCATCCAGGGGGGCGGCACCATGCTGCCCGGCGTCGAGCGGCTGCTCGACGGGCTGGAGCAGGGCGCCAAGAAGAAGGGCGTGCTCAAGGCCAAGGACGCCTTCGGCGACCCGAAGCTGGCGCCGGCCAAGAAGATGAAGAAGACCGAGTTCCCCAAGGACGCCAAGCTGAAGGCGGGGGAGCGGTTCACGGCGAAGGGCGCGGCGGGTGGCTCGGACGTCGTGCTGGCGATCGAGAAGGTGACCGGCGACGACATCGAGGTGCGGCTGGTGCACCCGCTGGCCGACAAGGACCTCAACTACGACTTCGAGGTGGTCGGCGTGAGCGATCCCAAGCCGCCGCCGCTGCCGGTGAAGGCGCTCGGCCTCAAGGAAGAGTAGGCGGCTGCGTTCGATCGTCGCAGCGGCGCGCGCTGCGTTGACGGCGATCAAGTCCGGAGCCAAAAGGGGAGCGTGTCGATCCGCTCGCTCCGCATCGTCGGCCGCGCCGTCGCGCTGGTGACGATGCTGGCGGTCGCGGTGGTGACGTTGCCGACCGCGACCGCGGCGGTGGTGACCTGCTGCTGCGGCGATCACGACGCGCACCACGACTGCGGGTGCGTCGACTGCCCGGCCGGTGACGGCCACCGCAGCGGCGACGGCTCGCCTTCCATGAAGAGCTGTCAGAGCCGGTCGGCCGAGGTGACGCTCGCGTCGAGCGAGCTGGAGCTCGCGCCGCCGGACGTGGCGGTCCGCGTGCTGCCCTGCCTGACGCCCGCGCTCGCGGCGCCGGTGCTGGACGACCGCGCGGCCGATCCGCCGCCGAGCCCGCCGCCGCGAGGGTAGCGCGTCGGTCGCGTCGGCCCGTGTCCGCCCGTCGATCGGGCGCGACGCGGCGTCGGCGTGTCCGCCTTCGCGCTCACCTGTCTCGGTCGTCGCGATCCGCGGTCTGCGGGCGCGGCTCGACCGAGGCGCGTCGCCATGCTCGCCGCACCCGCGGCCGGCGGCGGCGTCCACCGCTCGCACCCAGCTCGCTCGGAGTCACGATCATGTCTACACGTCTTGCTGCGGCGCTCGTCGCGTCGCTCGCCTCGTTCACCACCCTCGCCGCCTGCGGCGATGATCACGATCACGATCACGTCCACGTCGACGCCGCCCCCGCCGACGCGGTGGTGGTCGACGCCCCGACCACCCAGGCGGTGTCGATCCGCTTCGCCGCCAAGGTCGGCGGCGCGCCCTTCGCCTGCGGCCAGACCTACGCCGGCATCGGCACCAGCGCCGCCAGCTACGTCGGCGCCGACTTCCGGTTCTTCGTCTCGGCGCCGGCGCTGACCCCGATCGGCGGTGGTCCGCCGGTGCCGGTCGCGCTCGCGGTCAACGCCAACCAGACCGCCGACGGCGTCGCGTTGCTCGACTTCGAGACCAACACCGCGAACTGCCAGACCGGCGACACCGCGACCTACACCACGCTGACCGGCACGGTGCCGAGCGGCAGCTACGACGGCGTCGCGTTCACGCTCGGCATCCCCGCCGATCGCAACCACCTCGATCCGGCGCTGGCGACGGCGCCGTACAACGCGCCCGGCATGCTGTGGGCGTGGCAGAGCGGCTACAAGTTCGTCAAGATCGACGGCGTCGTCGGCGGCGCCGGCTTCAACCTCCACGTGGGCTCGACCGGTTGTCCCGGCACCGATCCGCAGCAGCCGCCGACCGGCGCGTGCGTGAACCCGAACCGCGCGGCGATCAGCCTGGCCGGCTTCGACCCGGCCACCGACACGATCGTCGCCGACATCGCGCCGGTGCTGGCCGGCGAGGACGTCGCGGTCAACACCGCGATGACCGCGCCCGGGTGCATGTCGTTCCCCGGCGACCCCGAGTGCGACACGATCTTCCCCAAGCTCGGGCTGCCGTACGGCGCCGCCGCGGCTGGGACCCAGCTGCTGTTCACGGTGCCGTGATGCGCGCGCTCCTGCTCGCGCTCGGCGTCGCGGCGCTCGCCGGGTGTGGCGACGACGGGATCGCCGCGCTCGATGGCGGCGTCACCGACGCCGCGCTCGACGCCCCCGTCGACGCCGCGCCGCCGAGCTGGCCGTTCGCGCTGCCGGCCAACTTCCCCGTGCCGCGGCTGCCGCCCGATCAGCGGCTCACCGCCGAGCTGGCCGAGCTCGGCCGCTACCTGTTCTACGACGTGCGGCTGTCGGCCAACGGCACCCAGGCGTGCGGCAGCTGCCACCTGCAGGCGCGGGCGTTCGCCGATGGCAAGGTCACGCCGAGCGGGTCGACCGGGACCGTGCTGCGCCGCAACGCCATGGGCCTGACCAACGTCGCCTACAACCCGTCGTACACGTGGGCCAGCCCGGTGACGCGCACGCTCGAGGCCCAGGCGCTGATCCCGATGTTCGGCAAGCACCCGGTCGAGCTGGGCATCTCGGGGCACGAGCCGGAGATCCTGGCGCGGCTGGCCGCGGATTCCGGATACGTCGCGCGGTTCGCCGCGGCGTTCCCCGGCGAGGTCAGCCCGATCGGCTTCGGCAACGTCGCGCGGGCGCTGGCGGCGTTCCAGCGCCGGCTGATCTCCGGCGGCGCGCGCGTCGATCGCTACCGGCAGGGTGACCTCACGGCGCTCACCGACGCCGAGGTGCGCGGCCAGGCGCTGTTCTTCAGCGAGGTGCTGGAGTGTCACCACTGCCACGGCGGCTTCAACTTCACGATCGCGACCGACCACGCCGGGCTGCCGAGCCAGGAGCCGCACTTCTTCAACACCGGGCTCTACGCCAGCTACCCGGCCGACGATCCGGGGCTGTGGGAGTTCACGTTCCTCGAGGCCGATCGCGGCCGGTTCCGCCCGCCGACCTTGCGCAACGTCGCGCTGACCGCGCCGTACATGCACGACGGCAGCGTCGCCACGCTCGAGGAGGTGGTCGACATCTACGCCCGCGGCGGGCGGCTGATCGTCGACGGTCCGAACGCCGGCGACGGGCGGACCAACCCCAACAAGAGCCCGCTGGTCAACGGCTTCACCATCACCGCCACCGAGCGCGCCGACCTGCTCGCGTTCCTGCGCGCGCTCACCGACGACGCCTTCGTCGCCGATCCGACGCTGGCCGACCCGTTCGCGCCGCCGCCGGCGGCCGCGGAGGGGCCGTGATCGCCCGCGGCGCGACGATCGCGCTCGCCGCGGTGGCGCTGGTCGCCGCGGGCGCGACGCGCGCGGCCGCCCAGCACTGCCACGTCGACGTGCCGGCGGTGCGGCCGGCCGGCACCACGCCGCCGCCGGTGGCGGTGACGCTCGCGACCCGGTTCACGGCGGGCGCGGCGCGGGTGCCCGCGCTGACCACGCCGGCGATGATCGAGCGCGGCTACCAGGGCGCCGATCTGATCGTCGACGTGACCTGGCGTCGGCTCACCGGCGAGGCGCGCCTGGGCGCGTTCCGCGTCGACGACCACGGCGTCGGCGTCGACGACCTCGCGGCCTCGCTGGCGGCGGAGCTGACGCCGCGCCGCGCGCCGATCGCGGTCAGCGCGCTGGCGGGCCTGACGCTGCCGACCGGCGACGCCGACGCCGGCCGCGGGATGGGCCACGTGATGGTCGCCGGCGGCGTCATCGCCCATGGTCGCTGGGGGCGGGTGGCCGCGGACGGCACCGTGACCTACGCGCGGGCGATCGGCGACGCGGCCGCGCACGCCGCGCACGCCCACGGCGCCGAGCTGTGGCCGCTGATCGATCCGATGAGCCCCGAGGAGGTCACCGTCGACCTCGGGGCGCGCGTCGCGGTCGGCGCGTCCGGGGTGTCGCTGCGCGGCAGCGGCATGTTCGGCCAGCCGCTCGGCCACGGCGACCCGCGGCTGATCGTCACCGGCGGCGTGGGCTACGGCCGGGGCCGCTACCAGGTCGAGGCCAGCCTCGGCGTCCCCGCGATGAGCGACGCGTTCATCGCGCGCGGCCAGCTCGCGCTGGCCTACCACTACTGATCACCCCGGCCTCGCCGGAAGGAACCCCGCATGCGTCCGATCTGCCTCTGCCTCTGCCTCCTGCTCGCCGCGCTCGCGTGCGGCGACGCCGCCGAGCCCGCCACCATCGACGCCGCCGGCGTCGACGCCGCGCCGCGCGAGACCGTGACCGCCGACCGCACGCTGGGGGTCGGCGAGATCGCCGAGGGCATCCTCACCGGCGGGCCCGCCGATCGCGCCGATCTGCACCTCGCGGCGGCGACCGCGGCGATCGACTGGAACATCCACGGCCACGCCGGCAGCGGCACCCAGACCGTCGTCGAGGGGCTCGCGCAGCTGACGGTCGACTACGGGTTCGTCCCGTCGGCGCAAGGCGAGTGGTTCGTGCTGGTGCGCAACGGCGGCACCGCGCCGCTGGCGGTGACGGTGCGGCTCGAGCTGCACGGCGCGATGACGTGGAGCGGCTGGCAGTGAGCCGCGCGGCGGCGGTCGTGCTGGTGGCGCTCGCGGCGTGCGGCGAGTCGGCGCTGTTCGGGCCGCCGACCGAGGCGACGTGTCCGCCGGGGTCGACCTCGACCTGGGACAGCTTCGGCCAGGCGTTCATGACCCGCTACTGCACCCGTTGCCACGCCCGCGCGCTGACCGGCGCCGATCGCCACGGCGCGCCGAGCTTTCACGACTTCGACACGGTGTTCGGCGTCCGCGCCGTGCGGGCGCACATCGACGAGACCTCGGCGGCCGGCCCGGCGGCGGTCAACACGTCGATGCCACCCGACGGTGAACGTCCGTCGATGGCCGAGCGGCTGCAGCTCGGCGAGTGGCTCGCCTGCCAGGCGCCCTGACCCGCTGACGCGCGGCGGTGTACAACCGCGGCGTGCCGAACAGCGCGCCTCTGCTCGAAGCCGATCTCGAACGTCTGGGCGCGGCGTTGACCGCGGCCACCCGCGAGCTGGCCGGCGAGCGGCTGGCCGCGCTGGTGCACGCGCTGCGCGACGACGCCACCCGGCTGCGGGCCGGCGCGCTGCCCGGCGGGCGCGCGGCGCTGGCGGCGCGGATCGCGGCGCTGCCGCTCGACGACCTCGAGGACGTGGCCCGGGTGTTCACCCACTGGTGCCACCTGATGAACACCGCCGAGGAGCAGCAGCGGATCCGCGTGCTGCGCGGCCGCGAGTGCGCGACCGACGGCGTGGCCGCGGCGGTCCACGCGATGCGCGACGCCGGCATGACCGCCGACGACGTCGTCGCGTTCTTCGGTCGCGCGCTGGTGATGCCGGTCTTGACCGCGCACCCGACCGAGTCGCGTCGGCGGTCGATCCTCGATCACCTGGGCGCGATCGGCGATCGGCTGGACCTGCTGGAGCGGCCGCTGGGCGGCGCGGCGCGGCGCGACGCCGAGGAGGAGCTGGCGGCCGAGGTGCTGGCGCTGCTCGGCACCGAGGAGTCGCGCACCCGGCGGCCGACGCCCGAGGACGAGATCGAGGCGACGCTCGAGGTGTTCCGCCGGACGCTGTTCGAGGTGACGCCCGACGTCTACGCCGAGGTCGAGGACGCGCTGACCGCGTGCTGGCCCGAGCGGACGTGGCGGCTGCCGACGTTCTTCCGCTGGGGCACCTGGGTCGGCGGCGATCGCGACGGCAACCCCAACGTCACCGCGCACGTGACCCGCGCGGCGTTCGAGCGGCAGCGCGCGGCGGTGCTCGCGCGCTACCTGCAAGACGTCGAGGCGCTGGGCCGGACGCTGTCGGTGGCGGCCCACCGCGGCGCCGAGCCGGCGGGCGTGACCGCGCTCGAGCACAGCCTGGTGCGCGATCGCGAGCGGCTGCCGGAGATCGCGGCGCGGGCGCGGCCGCGCACGCCGCACGAGCCGTGGCGCGAGAAGCTGTTCTACATGGCGGCGCGGCTGCGCGCGACCCTGGCCCGGGGCGAGGCCGGCTACGTCGACGCCGCTGGCTACCAGCGCGACCTCGCGTTGCTCGAGGAGAGCCTGGTGGCGGCCGGGTTCGGCCGGCTGGCGCGCGGGCTGTTGCGGGCGTGCCAGCGCCGGGTCGAGGTGTTCGGCTTCCACCTGGCCACCGTCGACATCCGCCAGCACTCCGGCGTACACGAGCAGGTGGTGGCCGAGCTGCTCGCGGCCGGCGGGCGCCCCGGCTACGCGGCCCTCGACGAGGCCGGCCGACGCCGCGTGCTCGACGACGTGCTGGCGCGGCCGGTGCAGCCGGTGTGGGATCGCCGCGGGCTGTCGGAGACCACCCAGGACGTGCTGGCCACGCTCGACATGGTCGGGCGCGCGTGCCGCGAGCTCGGCGAGCGCGCGTGCGAGCGCTACGTGATCAGCTTCACCAGCCAGCTGTCCGACGTGCTCGAGGTGGTGTTCCTGGCGCGCGCCGCCGGCCTGGCGCCGGGCGAGCTGCGGCCGGTGCCGCTGCTCGAGCAGCTGGCCGACCTGCGCGGCGCCGGCGGCCTGGCCCGCGAGATGGTCGTGCACCCGATCATCAAGCACGAGCTGGGCGACGAGCTCGAGGTGATGCTCGGCTACTCGGACTCGGGCAAGGAGGTCGGCTACCTCGGCTCGGCGGTGGCGCTGCGCCAGGCCCAGCTCGATCTGGCCGAGGTGGCCAGCGGCGCCGGCTTCGAGCTGACCGTGTTCCACGGCCGCGGCGGCGCGATCGGCCGCGGCGGTGGGCCGGCCGGCGACGCGATCCGCGCCCAGCCGGTGGCGGCGCTGCGCGGCCGCGTGCGCGTGACCGAGCAGGGCGAGACGATCACGTCGCGCTACGCGCGGGCCGAGATCGCGCACCGCGATCTGGAGCTGACGATGGGCGCGGTGCTGCGGGCCGCCGCCGACGAGCGTCGCGGCGACCTGCCGCGGTTCGACGCCGCGCTCGACACCGCCGCGGCGGCGGCGATCGACGCCTACCGCGGGCTCACCGCCGACCGCGATCGCCTGGCGCGCTACACGCTGGCGGCGACGCCGATCCAGCACGTCGGCAAGCTGCCGCTGGGCTCGCGGCCGGCGTCGCGCAAGGCCGGCTTCTCGCTCGACGATCTGCGCGCGATCCCGTGGGTGTTCTCGTGGACGCAGTCGCGCCACGGCGTGCCCGGCTGGTTCGGCATGGGCAGCGGGCTGGCCGGGCTGGTGGCGGCGATCGGCAAGGACCGCGCGATCGACGTGATCAAGCGATCGCGGTTCCTGGGCGCGCTGACTCACAACGCCGAGCTGGCGCTGATCCGCGCCGACCTCGACGTCGCGCGCGCCTACGCGGCGCTGGCCGAGCCGGCCGACGCGACCTTGTTCGCGCAGATCGAGGACGAGCACGCGCGGACCCGGGCGCTGCTCGCCGAGCTGGCCGGGCTCGACCTGCGGCTGGCCGATCGCCCGCACCTCGCCGGGTCGGTGCGGCGGCGCAACCCGTACCTCGACGTGCTGAGCCATTGCCAGATCGAGCTGTTGCGGCGGGCCCGCGCCGGCGAGGCCGCGGCGGCGCCGGCCGACGAGCTGGCCCGCGTCGCGACCGCGATCTTCACGACGATCAGCGGCATCGCGGCCGGGCTGCAGACCGCGGGGTGAGCGGCGGCGTGCTCACCGGCTCCAGGTGATCGCGGTCGGCAGCTCGAGCTGGAACGCGCCGAACACCTCGAAGCCGGTCTCGGCCATGTAGCGGAAGCGCACGCCGTAGGGCTTGGCCGCCAGCGTCGCCTGGATGCCGGCGTTGCCGTCGTCGGTGTACACCGCGGCGCCGAGGCCGACGGTGGCGACCAGCCACTGCCGCTCGACCTCGAGGTGCACCGGCCCGAGCTCGGCGCGGTTGGCGTACTGCAGCGGCGCCCAGCCGAGGTTGAGCGCCCACGCGCCGAGCTTGGGCATCGGCAGATCGTCGCGGCGGTGGCTGCTGGCGCGCTCCTGGTAGGCGACGCGCAGGAACACGCCGAGCTCGACCGCGGTGTCGTCGTGGCCGAGCTCGCGCCGGCCGATGCCCGGGCCGACGACCACCCCGGGCCCGAGGTACAGCTCGCGCTCGCCGGGATCGCTGGGCGGCACGTACAGCGCGGGATCGCCGTTCTCGAACGGCGGCGGCGCCAGCGTGGCGTTGCCGGGCGCGTTCACTGTCGAGGTGTAGCGGGTCTTGGTGCAGGCCACCGCGGCGGTGGCGCACAGCGCGAGGGCGACGGCGCGCATCAGTAGGGCCTCGCGGTCGGCTCGTCCCAGCGGCCGGCGACGAACGCGTGGTGCGCGGGGATGGTCCAGGTCACCGGCGCGGCGTCGCCGATCGCCAGCTCGAGCTCGAAGCGGCCGGCGCGGTGGTCGTCGTTCCACGCGGCGTTGTTGTCGAACGCGAACGGCAGCCAGACGTACGCCAGCGAGCGGCCGGGCAGGGCCGGCGGCGGCGGCACCTCGGCCGGCACCCGCAGCGCGTCGACGATCAGCTCGGCGCGGGTGATCCGCACCGCGCAGGTGGCGTGGGAGCGCAGCGCGACCGTCACGCCGACCCCGGTCTTGCCCGACACCCGGACGAAGGCGTCGGCGTCGAGGCAGCCGTGGGCGAAGTGGGTGTCGCCGTCGAGCGTCCACCGCGGGTACGCCCGCATCGGCCCGCCACAGGCGGTCGCGGCGAAGAGGAGCAGCCAGGCCGTGCGCACGGGTCAGTAACGATCGCACGGCGCGGGGCTTACGCGCGAGGCCGCCGCGGCGCTCATCGCGGGCGCAGGGCCGGCGCCATGCGCGCGGGATCATCGGTCATGATGCCGTCGGCGCCGAGGCCGATCAGGCGGCGCGCCTCGGCGGGATCGTCGACGGTCCAGAAGTCGACCCGCAGGCCGAGGTCGTGGCAGCGCTCGATGAACGCCGCGCGATCGAAGCGGATCGGGCCGGCCTTGAGCGGCACCTGGGCGGCGGTGCCGACGAACGGCAGCGCGCGGATCGCGCGACGGGGCAGCGCCAGGAGCGCCGCGACCTCGGTCTGGGCCAGCGCGGTCTCGCCGCCGTAGCCGCGCCGGCGCACCGCGAGCAGCGTGCGCGCGCGGAAGCTGGCCAGCGTCACCCGGTGCTCGGCCTTGAGCCGCCGCAGCAGCGCGAGCAGCGGCTTGACCATCGGCGGCTGCCACTGCTTGACGTCGACGTTGAGGCGGACCGTCGCGAAGGTGGTGAGGACCTCCTCGAGCGTCGGCGCGCGGAAGCCCTGGCCGACGAACGGTCGCCGGCCGTCCGCGGCGACGAAGCCGTGGCCGAGGTCGATCGCCTGGGCGTCGCGCAGGTCGAGGTCGCGCCACGCCGCCGGCCGACCGCCCATGCGCGCCGCGTCGGGATCGTGGGACACCAGCGGGTGGCCGTCGCGGGTCAGGTGCACGTCCATCTCGAGCGCGTCGACGCCGAGCTCGACCGCGCGCTGGAACGCCGGCAGCGTGTTCTCGGGCAGCTCGGCGGGACACCCGCGGTGGGCGTACAGGCGGAAGTCGTGGTGCACGTGGCGCCATCGTCGCACAGCCGCGGCGAGTGCGCGTACAATGCCTCGCCATGTGCGAGCTGCTCGGGATGGAGTGCAATGTCCCGACCGACATCGTGTTCTCGTTCGCCGGTCTCGCGGCGCGCGGCGGGCGCACCAACCACCACGCCGACGGCTGGGGCCTGGCGCTGTACGAGGGCAAGGCGGCGCGCATCTTCCGCGAGCCGGCGGCGGCCGCCGACTCACCGCTGGCGCGGTTCGTCCGCGAACACCCGTTGAAGACGCTCTTGGCGGTGGCCCACGTACGCAAGCGCACCCGCGGCCCGGTGTGCCTGGTCAACACCCACCCGTTCGCGCGCGAGCTGTGGGGCCGGCAGTTCGTGTTCGCCCACAACGGCACGGTCAAGAACGTGCGGCGGCTCAAGCTCGGGCGGTTCCAGCCGATCGGCACCACCGACAGCGAGTACGCGTTCTGCGCGCTGCTCGGCGCGATCGCCGGCGACTTCAAGGCGTACCCGCGGGCGCCGTCGGAGCTGGCCGCCGCGGTGGCCGAGCACGGCGCGCGGATCGGCGTCGGCGGGACGTTCAACTTCTTGCTCGGCGACGGCAGCCAGCTGATCGCGCGCTGCTCGACCCGGCTGCACCACATCGTCCGGCAGGCGCCGTTCGCGCGGGCCACGCTGGCCGACGAGGATCTCACGGTCGACTTCGCCGCGGTGACCACGCCGCGCGATCGCGTGGCGGTGGTGGCGACGCTGCCGCTGACCAACGACGAGCGCTGGATCGCGGCCACGCCGGGGACGACCTGGGTGTTCCGCAAGGGCCGCCTGGCCGGTACGTTCGCCGATTGAAGGAACCCACCGCCATGCACGTCGTCAGATCATCCATGCGCACCGCGGCACTGCTGGCTTTGATGATGGCGCCGTCGCTGGCGGCGGCCGACGTCACGATCGTCAAGGGCGGGCCGCCGGGCGCCGGCAAGGGCCTGGCCGCGGGCGCGCTCGCCGAGGCCGGCAAGGCGATGGCGGTGTGCTGGCGCGCGCCGGTGAAGGGCGCGGTGCGGGTGGCGGTGCAGGTCGACGCCGACGGCGCGGTCACCGCCAGCGCGATCAGCAAGGGCGCCGCGGCGCAGTGCGCGGCCGGCATCCTGGCGGTGTGGACCGTGCCGGGCGGCGCGTGGAAGGGTGAGGTCGAGATCGGCGCGGCGGCGGCGACGCCCGATCTGGCGGCGACGATCCAGCAGCAGCTCCTGGCGGCCAGCGCGCCGATCAAGGCGTGCCAGGCGCGGGCGCCGGGCAAGGCCGGGTCGGCGGCGATCAAGATGAAGATCGCCAGCGACGGCACGATCGGCGACGTCGCGGTGACCTCGAAGCTGGGCGACGAGCTCGACAAGTGCGTGAGCCGCGCGGTGGCGGCGATCAAGCTGGCGCCGACCGGCGCGAGCGGCGCGGTGAACTACCAGCTGGCGATCGCGTTCTCGGGCAAGGACACCGGCGCGCCGCCGCCGAGCGGGGGCGACGATCGCCCGCCGCCGCCCGACGGCAGCGTCAGCGGCGCGCTGTCGGCGTCGCAGGTGCAAGCGGCGGTGGGGCCGCTGCGCGATCGGATCGCCAAGTGCGCCGGCAAGGTCGCGGGGCAGCGCGCCCTGGTGCGGTTCACCGTCCGCGCCGACGGCACGGTGAAGAACATCGTGCTGAAGGAGCCGAGCGGCGCGTCCAAGCTCGACGGCTGCATCAAGGACACGCTGGGCGCTGCGGCGTTCGCCAAGGCCGGCGACGAGACCAAGGTGTCGCTGCCGCTGGCCTGGTGAGTGTGGCGAATCCGCACGGTGCGTGACCAGGGCGCGCGGTGGCCTTCGTGATCTCGCGGGCTTCACCGCTGGCATCGCTGGTATGGCCGATGCACGATCGAGGGGCATGAAGCCAACCTCGTCTATCGCGCGTCTCGCCATCGCCCTGGCCCTCACCGCGTCGACCGGCGCGTGCATGGTCCGCGGCCGCGCCTGGGTGTCCACGCCCGGGGTGGTCATCGTCGAGGAGGATCCGCCGCCGCCGCGCCGCGAGGTGATCGTGGTGAAGTCCGGCTACGTGTGGGTCGGCGGCCACTGGGAGCGCCACGGCAACCGCTGGGACTGGCGCCCGGGCTACTACGAGCGCGCCCGCGCCGACTCCGACTGGGTGCCGGGCCGCTGGGAGCGCCGCGGCCGCGGCCATGTCTGGGTGGGCGGGACGTGGCGGGTGCGCGGCGGCGGGCATGGTCGCGGGCGCGATCGCGATCGTGGCGACGCGCACGACCAGGACCACCGGCACCGGTAGCAGGCCTCAGCGATCGCGACACGGCGCCGCAGTGTAGGCGCGATGCGCGCCGCGGTGGCGCGGTGATGGTGGCGTGGTTGCGGATCGCAACGTCGATGGCGCTGCGCGTCGGTGCAATCTCGCGCGGTTGGTCGGCGTGAGGCTGGCACGTTGCTTGTAGCGACGCGCCTCCATGAGGCTCGCCGGCGTGCTGTCGATCTCGATCGTGCTGGGCGTCGGCGTCGCGCGGGGCGCGCCGCTGACGCAGCCCAGCGGCGCGCAGATCCCGTCGCAGATGGGGTGCGCAGGGGGGCTGCCGACCGGGCTCGCGGCCGAGCTGGCGTGCGAGTGCACGGGCGGCGCCGGCTGCAACATCGGGCCGGCGTGCCCGCCGCCGGGGCCGTGCGTGGTGCCGACCGGCACGTGCGAGACCACGCTGTACCACGCGGTCAACGACAACACCTGCATCCCGAGCAACCACACCGGGCTCGACCCGTGGCAGGACGGCGCGCTGACGCCCGAGACGTTTACGCCGACCTGCGGCCTGACGTTCAAGGTGGTGAGCCGCGGCACCGCGCGGTTCAAGAACGTGTTCGGCTGGTACAACGTGACCGGCAGCCGGCCGGCGCCCGATCAGCTGTACCCGATGATCGCGTGCGACGCCGCCGAGGGCACCGAGGTGGTGCTCGACGTGCAACACGATCCGCGGTGGGCCGGCGGCGAGATCGGGTTCTTCCTGGCGACGCCCGAGCAGCACGGCGCCAGCGGGCAGTGCGCGGGCGGCGACTGCTGCGCGCGGGTCGATCGGCTGGCCACCGAGGGCTACGCCTACTACTCGCAGCGCGCGCTCAACCCCGATCAGAGCGGCGCGCAGTCGCTGATCCACCTGATCGTCTACGACTCGCAGATCACCGCGCGCAAGTTCTACTTCGCGTGGGAGGACACGTTCAACGCGGCCAACAACGACTTCACCGACCTGGTCACCGCGGTGACCGGCGTCGAGTGCAGCGGCGGCGGCACGGCGTGCGACACCGGCGAGCCGGGCATGTGCCAGTACGGCGTCACCCAGTGCGTGGGCAGCGCGATCACCTGCGTGCGCTCGTTCGACCCGGCGGCGGAGCGCTGCGACGGCGCCGACAACGACTGCAACGGGGTGACCGACGACGTGCCCGGCTGCGAGAACCTGCAGGGCGACTGCGCGACGGTGACCTGCGACGCCGGGTACATCTGCCACCAGGGGGCCTGCGTGGACGCGTGCCAGGGGGTGACCTGCGGCGCCGGGCTGGCGTGCTTGTCGGGCGTGTGCCTGCCGGGCTGCAACACCTGCAACGGCGTCGTGTGCGGCGGCGGGCGGACTTGCGACATGATCACCGGCGCGTGCGTGGGCGGCGTGGGCCCGGGGCCCGATGGCGGCGTCGACGCAGGGGTGGGCGGTCCCGACGCGAACGACGACGTCGACTTTCCGGTCGAGAGCGGCGGGTGCTGCCAGACCGGCGGCGCCGGCGGCGGGGCCGGGGCGCTGGGGCTGGGCGCGGTGGCGGCGGCGTTGCTGGTGCGGCGGCGGCGGCGCTGAGCTGCGGGGGCCGGTGGCGCTGTCCGGGGCCGGACAGCGGCGCGTGTCCGGGAGTGTCCGGTGACGTCCGGGATTCGGACGAAGTGGCCGGAAGCCGGACAGCGCGCTGGTGAGAGATCGCGGGGTTGCGGTTGGCGCGAGGGTTGCTGTGGCGGGGCGCGTGTCCTTGCCTCGCGATGTGCTGCCCGGACAGTTCGTGCTGTTGAATCGGCGGTGCGCGCAGCGTGAGTTCTTGCTGCGGCCGGACGATGAGGCCAACGAGACGTTCCTGTATTGCCTGGCGGTGGCGGCGGAGAAGTACGGGATCGACGTGATCATCGCGGTGGCGATGTCGGACCACCACCACACCGGGCTGTACGACCGGCTCGGGCGGCGCGTCGAGTTCTACGCGTACTTCCATATGCTGCTGGCGCGGTCGATGAACGCGCTGCGGCTGCGGAGCGAGGCGTTCTGGTCGAGCGACCCGCCGTGCGTGGTCGAGCTGGTCGATCGGGCGGCGGTGGTGGAGAAGGTGGTCTACGCGGCGACCAACCCGGTGAACGCGGGGCTGGTCGAGCGGGCGAGCGACTGGCCGGGCGTGAACACGCTGGCGGACCTGCTCGGCGAGCGCACGATCACCGTGCGACGGCCGCGGCACTTCTTCCGCGAGGACGGCGAGCTGCCCGAGGTGGTGACGCTGAAGATGGTGGTGCCGCCGGAGCTCGGCGACGCCGACGCGTTCCGGCGCGAGGTCGCCGAGCGGGTCGCGACGGTGGAGGAGGCCGCGGCGCAGGCGCGGGCCGGCAGCGGGCGGGAGGTGCTCGGGGTCGCGGGTGTGCTGGCGCAGTCGTGTCAGCAGCGGGCGACGACGCCGGAGGTGCGCGGCAGGCTGCGGCCGCGGTTCGCGACGCGCGATCCGGTGGCGGCGCGGGCGGTGATCGCGCGCTTTCGCGCGTTCCTCGACGGCTACCGGGCCGCGCGGCGGGACTGGCTCGAGGGCCTCGCTGCGGTCTTTCCGGCCGGGACGTACTGGCTGCGCCGCTTCGCCAACGTGACCGTCGCCGCGCTGGCCGCTGCGACGTCTTGAACCGGCAGCTGCCGGGCCGCAG
>JADJGV010000003.1 GCA_016707895.1 Myxococcales bacterium
GTGCGCCCCTCCGGCGCCCTCGTCCCGCGCCCCTCCGGCTCACCGTCGCCGCCGACGCGGCAGCGGCCCCCGCCCGTCCCCGCGCTCTCCGCGCCCCTCCGGCGCCGACAGCTGCGGCGAGCACGACGCCGCCGGCCTGCTGGTGGCGCAGCCGGATCTCCTCGCCCAGCCAGGCGGGCTCTTCCACGATGGCGTCCGCGCCGAAGCCCATCAGCCAGCGGATCACCCCTGCGGGGTCACCCAGGCGCATCGACAGCGAGATCTCACCGCCGGGCAAGCGGCACACCTCCTGCGAGGCGTGCCAGCGGCGTTCGGCGATCTCCTCGGCGACGCGGCGCGCGAAGCGCACGCGCACCAGCACGGGCGCGTCGGCGTGCTTGCCGACCCAGACGCCGAAGGCGTGCTTGAGGGCCTCCTTCGAGCGCGTCTCGGGACGGGGCGTGAACCGCTCGCCGGTCGCGACGACCGACAGCACGCGCTGGATCGCGAACACGCGGACCGCGCGGCGCCATCGGCACCAGGCGATCAGGAACAGCCCGCCGCTGCGCGCGTCGGCGTGGAGCGCGCCAGGCTCGACGTCGCGATGGCTGACCTCGCCAGTCGAGGCCTTGCGGTAGCTCAGGTGGACCACGACGCGCTGGTGGATCGCCTGGTCGAGGCTGTCGATCGTCTGGCGGTGCGGCTCGAAGTCGATCGCATCGAACGCCGCCACCGAGAGCGCGCTGTCGTCGCGCGGCAGCAACGCGGGCTGGTCGCCGTCGCCCGAGGCCTTGGCCCACAGCGACGCGAGCGCGCGATCGAGGCGCGAGCCCGGCAAGCGACCGGCGAGCTGGCGCGCGACGAACAGCGCGAGCAGCTCGTCGGGGTCGAGGCCGCGTCGACCGAACAGCTGGAAGGCGGCGTCGACGCGGTGCAGGCCGTGCTCCGACTTGATCGGGAAGCCGCTGTCGCGCAGCACGTCGGCGTCGCGGTAGATGGTGCTGCGGCTGTAGCCGTGTTGTTGCGCGTAGCGCTCGAGCGAGATGCCGCGCCGTGCGTCGATGAGCGCTTGTCCCAGCGCGAGCAGCCGCCGCAACCGCTTGTCCGTCGCCACGCCGCGACCGTAGCCGAGGCACCTGACACGCCCGCGCGCGTTCGCAGCGACGTGCGCGGCCCTCGCTACCCTTGGCCCACCCCAACGCGGTGACCGCTTGACGCCGGCCCACGCGCGCGCCACCGTCGCCACGAGGTCGCCGTGTACAAGTCGTTCTGGGCGAGACGATCGCGGCGCGGCGCGGGTGGTCGCGGCGATCGTGTCGCTGGTGACCGGGCACTGGTCGTGGTGGTGCCTTGGCCTGGTGACGCTGGTGCCGACGACGGCGCGGCTGCGGATCACGGCCGGTGATCCCGGCACGCTGCGCGTCACCCGGAGCTGGTTGCTGATCCCGTACGAGGCGCGGCACCTCGCGCTCGCCCAGGTGACGGCGGACTACGCCGACCTGGACTCGGGCGCTGCCCACGACGTCCTGCGCGCGGACGGCTGGGAGTTCGAGTGCCGCGACGCCGATGGCCTGCTGGCGACACTGCGTTCCTCCAGCGCGGAGCTGGCGACGTAGCGCTCGCCGTCCGCGTCGCGCTCAGGCCACCGCCGCGGTGAGGCGCGGGCGCGAAGCGACACAAATGTGAGCAGTCGCGGGGCGCGGCCGCCGCGCGTGCGGCGAGGTGGCTCGACCGGCTCGGCGAGTTCGCGACCGACGCGAGCGCTGCGACATAACCCCTCACGGGGAGCCCCCCGATCGGCGAGGCGGCTCGCCCGCCCGGCGCCATGCTTGCGAGCATGACGGCCGACCTACCCCTGCACGCAGCCGCTCAGGCGGCGGGGATCGGGCTGTGGGACTGGGACATCGCGCGCGCGCGCCTGACGCTGTCGCCGGGCTGGGCGCAGACGCTCGGGTACGGCGCCGACGAGGACGTCGCGGGCGACGGCGACTGGACGCGGTGGGCGCACCCCGACGATCTGGCGCGGGTGCAGGGCGAGGGCGCGGCGTACGTCGCGCGCGCCGACGGCGAGTTCCGCACGGTGCTGCGCGCCCGCGCCAAGGACGACACCTGGCGCTCGATCGAGGTCCGCGGCCGGCTGGCCCAGCTCGCCGACGGCCCGCACGTGGTCGGCGGGCTGTTCGACGTGACCGAGCAGGAGCGGACCCGCGTCGAGCTGGCGCGCAAGGCCCGCGCGCTGCGGCTGCTCACCGACACCAACCAGGCGATGATGCGCGCCGACGACGAGGCGACGCTGCTGCGCGTCGCGTGCCAGGTCGCGGTCGAGGTCGGCGGGTACCGGATGGCGTGGGTGGGCCTGGTCGACCCGGCCCACCCGGGCGCGGTGCGGCCGGTGGCCCAGGCCGGCTTCGACGAGGGCTACGTCGCGGCCAGCGAGGCGACCTGGAGCGACGGCCGCGGCCCCGCGGCGATCGCGATCGCGTCCAACGCGCCGAGCATCGTGCGCGACATCCCGACCGACCCGGCCTTCGCCGATCGCCGCGACCACGCGGCCGCGCGCGGCTATCGCTCGGCGGCGGCGCTGCCGGTGCACCACGGCGCGGCGGTGGTCGGCGTGTTCAAGGTCTACTCGATCGAGCCCGACGCGTTCGACGACGCCGAGCGCGCGATCCTGACCGAGCTGGTCGAGGACCTCGGCTTCGCGCTGGCCGCCGTGCGCACCGCGGTCGAACGCGACCGCGCCGAGCGCGAGCTGCGGACGCTGATCGACAGCTTCCCCGACATGGTCTCGCGCTTCGATCGCGAGGGCCGGTTCGCGTACGTCAGCGCGGCGGTGCAGCGCGCCGTCGGCCAGAACGCCGACCAGGTCGGCCACACGCCCGCGGAGCTGCACCTGTGCCCCGACCCGGCGGACACCGCGGCGTTGACGGCCAGCCTGCGGCGCGTGCTCGACACCGGCGAGACCGAGACGCTGGAGGTCGAGTTCGACGTGGGCGGCGGCGCGCGGCCGTTCGAGGTCCGCCACATCCCGTTGCTCGACGAGCGCGGCCACGTGACCGCGACCTTGGGCATCGCGCGCGACCTGAGCGAGCGCCGCGCCGCCGAGCGGCAGCTGTACTTGCTCAACTACGCGATCGACGCGATCGGCGACGGCATCTTCCTGCTCGACGGCGAGTCGCCGCGGATCACGTACGTCAACCAGGCCGCGGCCGACAGCCTCGGCTACACCCGCGCCGAGCTGACCGGCGGGATGACGCTCATCGACATCGATCCCAACATGACCATGGCGGCGTGGACCGAGCTGGTCGACGTGATGCGGGTGAGGCGGCGGATGACCATCGAGAGCCAGCACCGGTGCCGGGATGGCCGCCTGATCCCGATCGAGGTCACCGGCAACTACTTCGAGGTCGACGGCGCGATGCACAACATGGCCATCGTGCGCGACATCTCGGAGCGCAAGGCCGCCGAGGCCGCGCGGCGCGCGACCGAGCGCCAGCTCGAGACCGTCACGACGGCGATCGACGACGTCTTCTGGCTGGCCGACGCGCAGCGGACCGAGTTCAGCTACGTCAGCCCGGCCTACCAGCGGGTGTTCGGGTGCGGCGCGGCCTGCGGCGTCGGCTCGGTCGCGGGCTGGGACCGCCACATCGATCCGGCCGACCGGGCCGCGGTGCGGGCGGCGGTGGCCGGCCTGCCCGAGGTCGCGTACGACGTCGAGTACCGGATCCGCCGGTGTGACAGCGGGATCCGCTGGATCCACGACCGCGCGGTGCCGATCCGCGACGCCAGCGGTCGGATCGAACAGCTCGCCGGCGTCGCCACCGACGTCACCCGCCGGCGCGCGCTCGAGGAGCAGCTGGCGCAGGCGCAGAAGATGGAGGCGGCGGGGCAGCTCGCGGGCGGCATCGCCCACGACTTCAACAACATGCTCGCGATCGTGCAGATGGAGGCGACGATGCTGCGCGAGCACGCCGGCGACCCGGCGCAGCTGCGCGCCGGCCTCGACGAGATCATCGCGGCCACCGACCGCGCCGCCAACCTGACCCGGCAGCTGCTCACGTTCAGCCGGCGCCAGGTGGCGCGGCCGATCGATCTGGACCTGGCCGGCACCCTCGGCGCGATGGTCAAGCTGCTGCGCCGGGTGCTGGGCGAGCACGTCGCGCTCGAGACCCGGTTCGCGCCGGGGCTGCCGGCCGTCCACGCCGACCCCGGCATGATGGAGCAGCTGCTGATGAACCTGGCGATCAACGCGCGCGACGCGATGCCCGGCGGTGGGCAGCTCGTGGTCGGCCTGGCCCCGGTCGACGTCGACCCCGATCGCGCCGCCGGCGCGCCGGGCGCGCGGCCCGGTCGCCACGTGGCGCTGACCGTCACCGACACCGGCACCGGCATCGCCGCCGAGCACCTGCCGCGGATCTTCGAGCCGTTCTTCACGACCAAGGAGGTGGGCAGGGGCACCGGGCTGGGCCTGGCGACGGTGTTCGGGATCGTCGCGCAGCACGGCGGCCTGATCGAGGTCGCGAGCGCGCCCGGCGCCGGCACGTCGTTCACGGTGCTGTTGCCCGCGCTCGAGGGCGTCGCCGAGGTCGCGCCGGCCGAGGCCGCCCCGAGCGCCGCGGCCCGCGGCGACGAGACCGTGCTGCTGGTGGAGGACGACGCGGCGCTGCGCGCGACCACCCGCACCGCGCTCGAGGGGCGTGGTTACCAGGTGCTCGAGGCCAACACGGCGGCCGCGGCGCTCGCGATCTGGGCCGTGGTCGGTCCGTCGATCGCGCTGGTCGTCACCGACCTGGTCATGCCCGGCGGCATCACCGGTCGGCAGCTCGGCGACATCTTGAGCGCGCAGCGCCCCGACCTCCGCATCGTCTACACCAGCGGCTACAGCGCGGAGCTGACCGACCAGCGCCTGAACCTGAGCCCGACCCGCCGCTTCCTGCCCAAGCCCTACACCACCGACGCCATCGCCGCGTGCGTCCGCGCCTGCCTCGACGCGCCGCGCAGCGACGACGCGCCCGGCCGCGGGCGCGGCATCACCCCCCTGAACGAAGCCGGGCCGCGTCCGATACATCGGGCGTGAGCCCCTCACTCCTGTGCCCCACCTGCGGCCGCCACGCCGCGTGGCCGCGCCGCTTCTGCGGCGGCTGCCGGGCGGTGCTGAGCCACCGGTGTGCGGCGTGCGGGTTCGCCAACGAGCTCGACGACGCGTGGTGCGGCGGCTGCGGCGGCGCGCTGGCCCACGGCGATCCGGCGCAGGCGCCGACGGGCGAAGGCGTCCGAGCGACCGGCCCCCGCGCGCACGCCCCGGCCGCTGCCGCCGCTGCCCCCGCCCCCACCGGGCGCCGGCGCCGCGCTCGCCGCCCGCTTGCTCGAGGCCAACCGCCGCGGCGCCGCGCCGCGCGCGACGCCGGGCGCCCAGGACCAGGACCAGCTCGACGCGCTGTTCGCGAGTGAGCCATGATCCAGCCGACGCGGACGCCGCCATCGTCGCCCCCGCCAGCCGCGCCGACGCTGGTCGTCGCCCGCCGGATCGGCCAGCAGCTCGTCGCCGAGGGCCGGGTCCGCGGCCCCGCGCTCGATGACGCGCTCCGCCGCCACGCCAAGGACGAGGTGCGGCCGGCGTGGTCGCTGGTCGCGGCCGGCGTCATCGGCGAGCCCGAGTGGCTCGAGCGGGTCGGCAGCCACTTCGGGCTGGCGGTGGTGCGCATCGCCGACTTCACGATCGATCGCGGGCTGGTGGCGCGCGTGCCCGAGGAGCTGGCCCGCCGCCAGCACGTGCTGCCGCTGTGCAACGCCGGCGGCGAGATCTACGTCGCGTGCACCGATCCGTCGGCGCTGCCGGTGTTCGATCACCTCAAGAAGCTGCTGGGGACGGCCGTCCTGCCGGTGCTGGTGGCCCCGAGCGAGCTGGCCGCCACGCTCGAGAAGGTGTACCTGCGCGAGCAGGCCGTCGACTTCGAGCACGTCGAGGACCCGGCGCTCACCGACCTGTCCCCGGCCGAGGTGGCGCGGCTCAGGGAGGAGGGCGAGTCGGGCAAGGTGGTGCAGCTGGTCGATCGGCTGCTGGCCCACGCGCTGTCGATCGGCGCCTCCGACATCCACATCGAGCCGGCCGGCGCCCACCTGCGCGTGCGGTTCCGCGTCGATGGCGCGATGCGCGAGGGCCCGCGCTACTCGATCGCGCTGGCGCCGACGGTGGCGTCGCGCATCAAGGTGATGGCCCAGCTCGACATCTCGGAGCGCTACGTGCCGCAGGACGGCCGGGTGCGCCTGCGCCGCGGCGGCCACGACCTCGACCTGCGCGTCTCGGTGGTCCCGGTGGCGCGCGGCGAGAAGGTGGTGATCCGGCTGCTCTCGGCGGGGCGCGATCACGCGTCGCTCGCCGATCTGGGGCTGCCGCCCGCGCTCACGACCCGCCTCGCCGCCGAGGTGGCCCGCCCCCACGGCATGTTCCTGGTCACCGGGCCCACCGGGTCGGGCAAGACCAGCACGCTCTACGGCCTGCTGCGCGCCCGGGCGGCGGCCGAGGTCAACATCGTGACCGTCGAGGATCCGGTCGAGTACGAGCTGGAGACGCTGAACCAGATCCCGATCAACCCCAAGCGCGGCGTCACCTTCGCCGTCGCGCTGCGCGCCATCCTGCGCCAGGACCCCGACCTGATCCTGGTCGGCGAGATCCGCGATCTCGAGACCGCGTCGATCGCCGCCGAGGCCGCGTTGACCGGCCACCTGCTGCTGTCGACGATGCACACCAACGACGCCGCCGGCGCCGTGCTGCGGTTGTGCGAGATGGGCGTGCCGCGGTTCCTGGTCGGCGCGGTGATGAACGCGGTCGTCGCCCAGCGCCTGGTGCGCCGGGTGTGCCCCGACTGCGCGCAGCCGTACCGGCCGTCGGTCGACGAGCTGGTCGCGCTGGGCCCCGAGCTCGAGGCGCTGGCCGCGGTCGACGAGCTGCGCCTGGTACGCGCGGTCGGGTGCGCGCGCTGCGACGGCGCCGGCTACCGCGGCCGCGTGCCGATCATCGAGCTGCTCACGATCGACGCCGGCCTGCGCGCGGCCATCATCGGCGGGGCCGACGCGCCCACGCTGCACGCCCACGCCGTCGCCAACGGCATGGCCGACCTCCGCGCCGCCGCGCTCGAGCGGCTGTTCGCCCGCGACACCACCGTGGCCGAGGTGGTGCGCGTCTGCCAGGGCCTGACCCCGTGATCGCGAGGAGCCGACGATGTTCGGAGTGTTGATCATCGAGCAATCGCCGACCGCCACCCGC
Organism: Myxococcales bacterium; assembly: GCA_016707895.1. Lineage (GTDB taxonomy): Bacteria > Myxococcota_A > Polyangia > Haliangiales > Haliangiaceae > UBA2376. The sequence continues at coordinate 7,247 of JADJGV010000003.1, forward strand.
GATCTGATCGGCGCCTGCGCCGCCGCCGGCCTGCCGGTGCTGGGCGTCGCCCGCGACGGGCTCGAGGGCGTCGCCCTGGCGCGGCAGCTCCAGCCGTCCCACGTCACGGTCGATCTCGTGCTGCCGCGGCTGCCGGGCCTGCAGGTCATCGAGGCCCTGCGCCGCCACCAGCTCGACGCGACCGTGATCGTCGTCTCGGCGGTTTCGGCCCGCGAGCCGGTCGTCGCCGCGCGCACGGCCGGCGCCCGCGCCTACCTGCTCAAGCCGATCGCCTTCACCAAGCTGGTGGAGCTGCTGTCGGCGTCCCTCCCCGCCGCCGAGCGCGCGGCCAACGCGTGAGGCCCGCCATGCACGTCATCCCCGCGTCCGCGTCCGCGTCCACCGCCGCTGCGCTGAGCCAGTTCGAACAGGCGGTCGATCAGCTCGAGGCGTGCGCGCCCGCGCCGCGCGTCGCCCAGCGCTTGCTGGCGTTGCTCCAGGACGGCCAGGCCCCGCTGGCCGAGGTCGAGCGCGCGCTCGCCGTCGATGGCGGCCTGGTCGTCCGCGTGCTGCGGCTGGCCTCGTCGCCGGTGTTCGCGGCGCGCCAGGTGACCAGCCTGCGCTTCGCGGTGCAGGCGCTGGGCAGCGCGCAGCTGTGCCGCGTGGTCTGCGCCGCGCAGCTGGCGAGCGGCGGCTCGCCGTTCACCCGTAGGCTCTGGGCGTACGCGCTGCGGGTGGCGTGCGTCAGCGACGAGCTGGCCCGCCACGCCGCGCCCCGACCGACGGCCGATCCGTTCCTGTGCGGCCTCTTGCACGACGTCGGCACGATGGCGCTGGAGCGCTTCCTCGGGCCGCGCTACCTCGCCGCCGGCTTCGCGCCCGGCGACGACGCGCAGCTCGAGATCGAGCGGGCCACGTTCGGCTTCGACCACTGCGACCTCGGGGCGATGATCGCGGCGCGGTGGCAGCTGTTCCCCGAGCTCGAGCTGGTGGCGCAGCTCCACCACGACCCCGACGCCGCCGACGCGCTCGCGCTGCCCCCGGCGACCCGGGCCGCGATCGACGTGGTGGCGCTGGCGCGCGTGGTCGGCGCGCCGCCGGCCGGCGGCCTCGACGAGGGCCACCTCGCCCTGTGCGCGCGGATCGGCGTCGCCCCCGCGACCGCGCTCGCCTGTGGGGCGCGCGGCGCGGAGGCCGCGGCGACGCTGGTGGCCGGCCTGGCGTGACCGCCGGCCGCCACGCGATCGGGTAGGCGCGGGGGAGCCTGCGCGCTGTGGCGCGGTGCCACCTTCCATTCCGACCGCCGAGTCGCGTAGCGTGGGGGCACATGCCGCTCTCGGACCGTGAGGTCGCCGCCTGCGAGACGATCGCCGCCGCGCTGCGCGAGGTGGAGGCGCACCGCCGCCCCGACGTCGTCCAGGCGGCGATCAGCCTGTTGCACGGGCACGCGATCCCGCACGGCGTACGCCGCGAGGACACGACCGCGCCCCTCGGCCACCCCGCCCGCCGTCGCTGACCGACCGACCGCGGGCGCGGCGAGCGCGCCGGCGCTACGCGAACTGCAGGTAGATCGACAGGTCGGTGTGCCCGGACGACGCGCCCGGCATCAGCCAGTAGCGCACCCGCACCTCGTGATGGCCGAGCCACGCGTCGTGGACCGTGCGGCCGCTGCCGCTGGCGCGACGGGCCAGCGCGTCGAGGAGCCCGGGGAGCAGCGCGGCGAGCGTCGACTCGCGCAGCACGCGCGAGCCGCGGGCGTCGAGCCAGGCCAGCGCGTGGAACCGCGGATCGGCGCGCACGACGTAGCCGAGCCGATCGACGGTGAAGTTGGCGAGGACCGGCTCGGCGTGAGCCTCGAGCGCCTCGCGGAGGTGGCGCAGCGCGTGCCCGGTCGGCACGATCGTGGCGCGGGGCTCGCTCGCGCTCGCGGGCGAGGCCGACGACAGCTCGGGAAGCACGGCGACACCGTATGTGAGCGCGCGCCGCCGGTGGGTGAACCGTTGGGTAGCGCTGCAAGCGCACCTCCCCCCCTGCGAAACCTGCTGATCCGGTGCGCCTTGCGGCGCGGTTGTCCGACACCCACCGACGGCAGACGCGCCCCGATCGCTACCCCACGGCCAGCGCGGATCGCGGCGACAATGGTCATGGATTCGTCAGCGCGGGCCACGCTACGCGCAGACACCCGGGAGCCTACCCCATGACGTACTCGCCCTTGTCTTCGCGTCCAGCCCTCGCGCGCGGCGTCGCGACCCTCGCGCTGCTCGCGCTGGCGGTGACGCCGTCGACCGCGACGGTGATCTGCCCGCAGACGTCGTCGCCGTCGGCGTGGTCGGGATCGTTCCTCGACACCGACACCACCAAGAACGGCATCGTCTACGACAGCGGCGGCGCGCGGCTGCAGCTGCAGAACGGCGCGGGCCAGTTCCGCTCGCAGAGCCTCGGCGTCACCGACTTCACCGTGTACGCGGCGGTCGGCGACTTCGACCACGACGGCTGGGACGACTTCGCGGGCGCCGGCGAGACCGACGCGTTCCTCCGCATCTACCGCAACCGCACGTTCGACAACCCGGCGCCCGACTGGAACGACGTCAACGCGACGCGCACGCCCAGCTTCCCGGTGGTGCGCACGCTGATCGCGGCCGCCTCCACCGAGGTCCGGCGCCGGCCGATCGCGGTCGGTGACTTCAACGGCGACGGCTGGCCCGACGTGTTCCTCGCCGAGCACCGCCTGACCACCAGCGGCACGCTGAAGTTCATGCCGAACAACGCCAAGCTGTTCCTCAACCAGGCGTCGAACGACGCCAGCGGCAACCCGCGCTTCCTGGCCTCGTACAGCGCGATGACCAACGCGACGTCGCTGACCGCGCTCGGCGAGATGGCGTGGGGCGGATCGACGACCCAGGTGCTCGACATCAACGGCGACCGCAAGCTCGACCTGCTCTACAGCTCGAGCGACAACGGCGGCACGATCCGGGTGTTCCTCAACAACTGCACGCTGGCCTCGCCGCAGCCGACCCCGGTCCCGGCCGCGCCGGCGCCGCTGAAGTGCTCGACCAACCCGACGTTCACGTACTCGTCGGTGCTGGTCACCAGCATGGGCCTGGGCGCCAGCGGCAGCGCGCGCTCGCCGGTGTTCTCGTACACCGACGTCGACGGCGACGGCTTCCGCGACCTGATCGCCGCGGCCCCGAGCTGCTGCACCAACGCCGGCGACCGCCTGCGCCTGTGGAAGGGCCAGTCGGGCGGCGGCCTGTCGTCGACCACCCAGTCGATCACCTTCCAGGGCGGCGGCACCGCGGTCTTCGTCCACGACTTCTCGGGCGACGGCAAGCCCGACCTGGTGGTCGGCACCGACAACAACAACTACAACTCGGGCAACGGCGGCGAGCTGTTCTACTGGGTCAACACCGGCACCGCGACGCCGTTCTCGGCGGCGTCGACCAAGCTCTCCAGCCACAACGCGACGACGCTGATCGACTACGACGTCGGCTTCCTGTTCAACTACGACCACGACCCCAACAACACGATGGACGTGATGATCGCCGACGGTAACCACACCGGCAGCTTCTTCATCCAGGCCAACCGGGTCGCGACCAGCTACGTGGCGTGCGGCGACGCGGCCTCGGGCACGATCAACCTCGGCACGCTGTCGAGCTCGGAGATGGTCGTGACCGCGGCGCGCATCCACCCGACCTACACGCTCAACGGCGGCACGATCCGCTTCTACCTGTCCAACGAGTCCCCCGAGAACTGGGTGCTGGCCACGCCGTGCCCCGACGCCACCGGCGACCTGTGCGCCAGCTTCCCGCGCCCGGTCGGCCGCACCGTGAAGTGGAAGGTCGAGATGTGCTCGAACGCGAGCCACACCCAGACCCCGGTCCTGTCCAACGTCAGCGCGACCTTCGACTACACCCAGGCCCGCGAGCACTTCCGGGCCGGGGTGATCGTCAACGACGGCGTCGCCTACCTCGGCGGCTTCCGCCAGCCCGGCGATCGCGGCCACCTGTTCGCGGTCAACGCCGGCCTGACCACCACCTACTGGGACGCCGCCACCTGGATCAACGACGCCAGCGACAGCGCCCGCAACGTCTACACCAGCAACCCCAGCGGCACCAGCCGCCTCGACTTCACCACCGCCAACGCCGCCAACCTGCTCAGCACGCTCGAGGTCGCCGACGCGACCCAGGCCGAGACCGTCGTCGACTGGGTGCGCAGCAAGCGGTTCGGCATCGGCAACGCCGGCATCGAGAAGAGCCGCCTCGGCGCGATCCAGTCGTCGACGCCCGCCATCCTCACCCGGCCCGGCTTCCCGATCTGGTACGTCTACGCGGGCGCGGCCGACAAGCTGCGCCACCAGTCGTACCAGACCGCGCAGCGCGACCGCCGCAACCTGGTGCTGTTCGGCTCGAAGGACGGCATGGTCCACGCGATCCAGACCGCGCCGACCGCGATCACCGGCTCGCCGAGCGGCGTCGAAGCCTGGGCGTTCGTGCCGCCCAAGGTCGCGTCGGGCATGATCGCCGACTACACCAACAGCCTCACCAGCGGCGTCACCGCGATCGCGTCGTACCCCGACGGCTCGCCGACCCTGGCCGACTACCGCAAGTCCGACGGCAGCTTCGGCACCGCGGTGCTGATCGGCAGCGGCGCCGGCGGCAAGAGCCTGATGGCGCTGGACGTCACGTCGACGGTGTCGAGCAGCGGCGCGATCGTCGGGCCGACGCCGATGTGGACCACCGTGCCCGGCGAGGCCGACGCCGGTCAGGCGTTCGCCAAGCCGGCGGTGGCCCGGGTGCTGATCGGCGGCGCCGAGAAGTTCGTCGCCATCGCCGCCACCGGCGTCGCCAACGAGAACCCGTCGGCGCCGTTCACCAAGGGCCGCATCGTCGCCGCCTACGAGGTCGCTTCCGGACGCCTCTTGTGGAAGTTCCAGGCGCAGTGCGCCGTCACCAGCGACATCGCCACCTTCGAGACCGACGACGACCTCGAGCCGAACTCGCCGTCGTTCAACGGCTACGCCGACCGCGCGGTGTTCGCCGACGCCTGCGGCTACGTCTACAAGCTCGACCCGGCCCGCGATCTCGGCGGCGACTGGAACGACAACACCGGCCTGGGCGCGCTGGCCATCGACGACGCCGTCACCTCGCACCCCGACGGCAGCTCGACCACGACCGACCAGTTCGCGCTGTTCTCGACCAAGCGCACCACCCGCGCCCTCGGCTCGGACAGCCCGATCGCCGGCACGCTGGCCATCCGCTCGGACGCCAGCACCCGGGTGGTGCTGTTCTTCGGCACCGGCGGCCTCGAGAACCACCCGGTGACCCGGCAGAACGAGTTCTACGCGATCTACGCCGACACCGGCGAGATCCGCTCGAAGATGACCGGCGCCTGCAACGCCAGCATGTGCGAGAAGTTCTACGGCGGCGCGGTGGTCACGACCCAGCAGGTCATCTTCACCCGCACCACCGACCCGGCGGTCGGCACCACCACCTGCGACACCGGGTCGACCAAGGTCGCCGCGGTCTCGCTCGAGGCCGGCACCGGCGACCAGTTCACCGTCGACTTCACCCAGAGCGTCGCCTCGGCCGTCATGGGCGCGCTCTACGGCGACGCCGGCGCGCTGTACTTCGCGACCCTGGGCGGCGACGTCTCGCGCATCGGCACCCCGCGCGCCAGCGCCGCCGGCGGCGACTCGGCCTCGTCCACGATCAACCCGTTCGGCCAGGGCAACGAGTCGTCCACCACCGGCACCGTCGGCACCAACACCCCGCTCACCCTGCTGGGCTGGCGCCAGATCTACTGAGCGCCGAGGGTCGCAACCCGCCCGCCGCCCCGTGATACACTCCAGGCGGCATGGCCGGAGTACCAGCCAACGCCGGTGCGCTCGTCGGCAAGCGCCTGGGTAACTACGAGCTGGTCGCGCTCCTGGCGCTGGGCGGCACGGCCGAGATCTACCTGGCGCGCATCGACGGCGCGGCCGGGTTCGAGAAGTACGTGGTGGTCAAGTGCCTGCACGACCACCTGGCCGAGGACCACGAGTTCGTCCAGATGTTCCTCGACGAGGCGCGCCTGGGGGCGCAGCTCGATCACTCGAACATCGTGCAGACGCTGGGGTTGGGCGAACACGAGGGTCGCTACTACCTGGTGATGGAGTTCATCGCCGGCATGTCGCTGGCGCTCCTGGCCCGGCGCGCGGTCGAGCGCGTGCCCGGCGGCCGCATCCCGGTGCACCTCGTGCTCGGCATCGCGGCGCAGGCGTGCGCCGGCCTGCACTACGCCCACACCCGGCAGTCGGGCGGCAAGCCGCTCAACCTGGTGCACCGCGACATCTCCCCGCAGAACATCGTCGTCACCTTCGAGGGCGACGTGCGCATCGTCGACTTCGGCATCGCCAAGGCCGAGGACCGCGAGACCGCGACCAAGAGCGGCACCATCAAGGGCAAGTTCGCGTACATGTCGCCCGAGCAGTGCCACGCCAAGCAGGTCGACGCGCGCACCGACGTGTTCGCGCTCGGCGTGGTGGTGCACGAGCTGCTCACCGGCCGTCGGCTGTTCAAGCGGGCGACCGCCTACGAGACCTACCAGGCCATCCTCGAGTGCAAGGTGCCGGCGCCGTCGGCGGTCAACCACGAGCTCGACCCCGCGCTCGACGCGGTGGTGATGAAGGCGCTGACCAAGAGCTTCCACGACCGCTACGCCTCGGCCGAGGCGTTCGGCGAGGCGCTGACCAAGTACCTGCACAGCCGCGGCAAGCTGGCCAACTCGAGCGACATCTCGACGTTCATCGCGCAGCACTTCGCCGCCGAGATCGACGATCACGGCGACCGCATGCGCGAGCTGCTCGAGGGTCGGCCGGTGGTGGCCAGCGGCTGGGACGACGGCGAGCCCGGCTCGACGTCGATGAAGCACGAGGACTCCGAGGAGCTGTCGCAGTTCGAGGTCATCGAGGGCTCCGGCGTCGAGGAGATCGGGCCGAGCGATCCCGACGACGTCCCGGCCGAGGCCACGCGGATCGAGATGAACCCGATCGCGGCGATGGCCGCGCTCGAGCCGCCCCGTCCCGTCGCCCCGCCCGCGCCCACCGCGCCCGCTCCCGCGCCCGCCGCGCCCGCCGCCAAGGCGCCGATGCCGGCGCGGCCGCTGCCCAGCTTCGGCAGCACCGGCGCGTCGTCGAGCATCTTCGGTGGCAACGCCCCGACGCCGGCCGCCAGCCCGGCCAACCCGCCCGCCGCGGCCCGACCGGCGCTGCCGCCGCTGTCGCGCCCCGGCCAACCCGCGACCGGCCGGCCCGGCGACAAGACCGCGCCCACCGGCCTGCCGTCGATCGGCGGCAACCGCGCGAAGGAGCCGACCGCCCCGGCGCCGACGAGCAACGGCTTCAGCGAGGCGCCCGCGACGGTGATCAGCGAGCCGCCGCTGCGGACGCCGCCGGGCATGCGCAGCTTCGCCTCGGCGCCCGAGGCCCGCACCGTGATGGCCGCGCCCGATCTCTCGCGCGCGCCGTCGCGCGACCTGCCGGCGTCGTTCGAGGCCGTGCTGTCCGATGAGAGCGGCAACGCCGGCCGCCTCAACCCGCTGGCCTACGGCGCGACGGTCCCGGCGATGGACGCGATGGCCCCCGAGGTGGCGCCACAACCGCCGCCGCCGCAGCCGCAGCCGCCGATCGACCAGCCGACCTACCGCGCGCCGTTCATGGATCCGATGCAGCCCGCGCCCTACGGCGCACAGGATCCGATGCACGCCCAGCCCTTCCCCTCGGGCGAGCTGCTGGTGCCGCCCCACGGCACGCCGCCGGCGACCAGCCCCATCGGCGACGCCAGCCTGCCCGCGCACCTGATCGGGCTGCCGCCGCCGACCGCCTACCCGCGCTTCGACCCGAGCTTCCAGCACCCCAAGCTCAAGCGCGAGCTGCCGGGCTGGATCATCCCGGTCGGCATCACCGTCGCCGCCGCCGTGCTGATCGGCATCATCGCCGCCGTCGCGGGCTGAGCCGTTACCTTGGAGGGGCTTTCGCAAAGCCCCTCCCCCACAAGACGTGGGGCCCCCACCCGAAACGCGAGAGCCTCCTCGCGGGATACCGGTCCACGCGCCGGTGTCTCGCGTCGCGGGGGGCTCGGCGACGAGCCCCCTGGAATTCAGTTGCGCATCAGGCCGAGCAGCTTGATCAGCGTGTTCTCGTCGGCGGGCGGGAACTCGTAGTCGAGGAACTCGCGCGAGGTCACCCAGCGCAGGTCGGCCACCGTCGCCGGGTACGGCACCGCGCCGTCGGCGAGCGAGCAGGCGAACATGACCATGTGCACCTCGTAGCGGCTGTAGTCGTGGACGTGCTCCCCGACCTTGCCGCCGATCGTGACCGCGACGCCGATGCGGTGGCGGACCTCCCGCGACAGCGCCGCCTCGTCCGTCTCCCCCGCCTCGACCCGCCCCCCAGGGAACTCCCACAGGAGCGGCAGGACCGCCGTCGCGTTGCGCTGGGTGATGAGGTACCGGCCGTCGTGCTCGATCACCGCCGCCACGACGCGGATCACCGCCTTGGACATGGCGGCGATTATCGTCGGGTCGCGCGGGTTTGCAACGGCTCGACAGCGCCAAGCCCCGCCGCTATTGTGCGCCACCCCGATGGCGATCCGCTTCGTCGAAATCCATACCGCGGCCAACCCCGCGGAGCTCAACACCGAGTGGGTGGTTCTGGAGAACGACGGCAAGCTGCCGTTCGTGACCCGCGGCTGCGGCATGACCGTCGGCCGCCGCGGGCAGTCCAAGCGTAAGGAGCTCGGGATCATCGATCCCGGGTTCATCCTCGCGCCCGGCACCCGCGTCCGCATGCTCACCGGCAGCCCTGGCGTCGCCGATCAGGGCACGCCCCCCGAGGACGGCGCCGACGGCGTCACCAACTACTACCTGCTCTTGCCCAAGCCCTACCTGCAAGGCGCCGGCACCGTGCTGACGCTGACCTTGCGCGGCCAGATCGTCGCCAAGGGCGAGCACGATCCGGCGGGCGCCGCCGGCCTCGCCACCAAGTAGCCGGGCCCGCGCGCCGCGACCGCCCCGGCCGCAACTATCCGCACGCCGATCGCACGCTGGTTTGACCCGGCGCGCGGCGCCGCGGACACTGGCAGGATGCGTCCCTACGCCCTCGCGCTGGTCCCCCTGATCGCCTGCGGCCCCGACGCGGCGTCGTCGATCGATGGCGCCGCCCCCGACGCCGCGGCCGACGCGGTGGTCGTCGACGCGGTGCCGATCGACAGCCCCGACGCGCCGCCGCCGCCCGACGTCGACGTGGTGATCACCGCCGACAACGCCTACAGCTTCGGCTACGGCGACGTCACCGGCGTCGCGACCTACGTCCAGGGTACCCGCGCGGTCACCGCCGGCCAGATCTTCAACTGCCCGATCGGCGAAGGCCCCGAGCACTACGTCGTCCCCGGCGCCGACGCGCCCGACACCGCGTACCTCTACGTCGTGTCGTGGGATGACCTCGCGGTCACGCAGGGCGTGCTCGGGCAGTTCAAGCGCGGCGCCGGCGCGCCGGTCTACACCGGCGGCGTCGAGTGGGACGTCTGCGCCACCGGGGTCAACCTGTCGAGCAGCACCGTCGGCCCCACCCAGGCCGAGGTCAACGCGCAGATCGCGACCTGCAACGCCGGCACCGGCAGCGACACCACCACCAGCGGCGGCTGGGTCAACAGCGCCGGCGCGGTCACCACCGGCGCGATCGGCACGCTGGCGGTCGGCGAGCCCAACGACGGCGCCGGCGGCGACTTCCCGCTGGTGTGCCCGGCGGCGAGCGGCGGCATCGACGCGGCCGCGCGCTGGATGTGGTTCAACCCCGGCGGCGTCGCCAACCCGTTCCGCTCGACCGGCAGCAACACCTTCCGCGCCTACCTGATCTTCCGCCTCGCGACCGTCGACATCCCGGTGTCGTGACCGGCCGTCGAGTCGTGACCGGCCGTCGAGGTCAGTACGCGTAGGACGTCGTCGCCGTCATCGTGCCGGTGATCGGCACGCCCATGTCGCCCTCGAACGGGCCCGCGGCCGACACCCCGAGCGCGCGGCCCGAGTGGCGGTCGACCTTCGCGGTGCCGGTCAGCGACACCTTCATCGTGCCCTTCGGCCCGGCGGTCTCCAGCGCCATCGTCATCGCGAAGGTCGCGGTCTGGGCGTCGGTGGTCTGCAGGGTGAAGCCCATCGCGGTGAGCTTGCCGGCGTCGTCCGCGCCGCCGATCACCTCGGTCAGGCGGGTGATCTCGTCGGGGGACATCGCCACCACCTCGCCGACCCGCCACACGTGCTCGGCCATGATCTGCTGCATCACGTCGGGGCGCCCGACGCTCTTCTGGCCCTTGGCCAGCACCTTCAGCTCCTCGGGCGACACCGCGCTACCGTCGGCCAGCGTGGCCTTGAGCGCGCCGGCCTCGCGCCACACCACGTACGACTTGCCCGCGGTCGGGGTCGGCTTGTCCTTGGTCTTGCCCGCGATGGTCTCGGCGATGACGACCTTGGGATAGCTGACCTTGAGCTTGGTCACGATGCCGGCGTCGACCGCCACCACCTCCTTGTCCTCCTGCCGCAGCTCCCGGGTGGTCACCTCGATGACCTGGCCCGGCTTGGGCTCGACCTTGGCGACCATCAGGCGATCCTCGGTCTCGGTGACCTTGTCGCCGACCTTGGGCGCCGTGTTGGGGATGCGCAGCTCGCCGGCGGCCGGCGCGGTCCCGGAGCCGCTGCCCGCGGCAGTGCCGGGGGTCGACGGCGGCGGTGGGGGCGGCGTGGCCGGCGCGCCGCTGGCGGTCCCGGGCGTCGGCGCCGCGGACGCCGCGGACTTCTTCTTCTCGCAGGCGCCCAGCGCCAGCGCGAGGCACGACACCACCAGGACCGAGCGGAGCTGCATCGCGCGGTTGTACACCACGCGCCGCGGCGGCGATCAGCGCGGTGGGCTGATCAGAACGCGTAGCTGGTCTTCATCGTCATCGTGCCGGTCATCTTCACCTTGACGTTGGCGGTGAACGGACCGGTGGCGCTGACCTCGACCGTCTGGCCGGTCTTGCGATCGACCTTGGCGGTGCCGGCCAGCTCGAAGCTCATCTCGCCCTCGGGCGCCTTCCCCGCCATCGCCATCGTCATCGCCAGCGTCGCGACCGCGTCGTCGGCGGTCTGCAGCGTGAACGACATCGCGGCCAGCGCCGGCTCGACGTCGCTACCCTTGGTGTCGTTCAGCTCCGCGAGCAAGTCGGCCGGCATGTCGACCTTGACGCCGGTCTTCCACACCTGCGCGGCCAGGAACTTGTCGAGCACGTCCGGCTTGCCGACCTTGCGGTTGCTCTTGCTCACCAGCGCGATCTCCTCGGCGGGCGGCGCCGAGCCGTCCTCGTAGGTGACCTTGAGCGCGTCGCCCTCGCGCCACACCACGTAGGTCTTGCCGACGGTCGGCGTCGGCTTGGTCTTGGGCTTGCCCCCGATGACCTCGTCGCGGGTGAAGGTCGTGTAGGTGACCTTGAGCTTGGTGATCGTGCCGTCCACGACCTCCAACGCCTCCTTGGCCTCGACCCGCTTCTCGGTGGAGTTGAAGTCGATGACCTGGCCCGGGCCGACCTCGGCCTTGGCGGCCATGATCCGCTCCTCGGTCTCCGTGACCTTGTCGCCGACCTGGCGCGGCGTGAGCGGCAGCTTGATGCCGTCGGCGGGCACCGCCGCGGCCGAGCCCGGCGTCGGCGCGGCCGAGCCCGGCGTCGGCGTCGGGGCCGCCGCCGAACCTGGCGTCGGCGTCGCGGCCGAGCCCGGGGTCGGGGCGGCCGGCGCCGGCTTGGCCGGGGCGTCGGACTTCTTCTTGTCGCAGCCGACGAGGGCCAACGACAGACACGACACGAGCGCGAGGGCGAGCTTCATCCCCCAGTTGTACACCCAGGCTGGGGCGGACTGGGCCCGCGGCGCGGGCGGCCATCGGTCGGGCGTTCAGTACGCGTAACGGGTCTTCATCGTCATCGTCCCGACCATCTTCAGCTGCGCGATGCCCGAGAACGGCCCGGTGCCTCCGAGCTCGAGCGGCCGGCCGGTCCGGCGATCGAGCTTGACGGTGCCCGCGATCTCGAAGGTCATCTCGCCGTCCGCCCCCTTCATGGCCATCGCCATCGTCATGGCCATCGTCGCGACCGCGGGATCCACGGTCTGCAGCGTCAGCACCATGCTGGTCAGCGAACCATCGCCACCGCGCCCGATGCTCTGTTCCACCTCGGCCCGCTGCTCGGCGGTGAGCGCGAACGCCTCGCCGACCTTCCAGACCCGCCCCGCGATGATCTTCACGAGCGGCTCCGAGCGCCCGACGCTGCGGTTGCCCTTGCGCACCTCCTCGATCTCCGCCGGCGACGGCGCGGTGCCGTCCGCGTAGCTGACCTTGAGCTCGCCGCCCTCGCGCCACACCAGGTAGGTCTTGCCGACCGTCGGCGTGGGCTTGGCCCGGGGCTGGCCATCGACGATCTCCTGGGTCGTCACCGTCGGGTAGCTGACCTTCAGCTTGGCGACGATCGCGCCGTCGAGCGCGACGACCTCCTTCTCCTCGATCCGCCGCTCGTTCGACAGCACCTGGACTCGACGGGTCGGGCTGACCTCGACCGTCGCGACCATGCGCATCTCCTCGGTCTCGGTCACGGTGTCGCCGACCTTGGGGGCCCGCTGGGGGAAGCGGATGCCGTCGGCGACGGTCGCGCCGCGCGTCGGCTGGCTCGGGGCGGCGGGCTTCGTCGTCGCGCAGGCGCCCAGCGCGAGCGACAGACACGCGACGAACCTGAGGGTGAGCTTCATGGCCCGGTTGTAGCGGAGGTCTGAGCCGGCCGGGGCCCGTGCGCGGCCCGACGCAGCGCCGCTCACCGCGTGACGCGGTCCCAGTCGATCTTGCGGAACCAGACGAAGGCCAGGCCGCCCGACGCCGCCGCCCACATCAGCACGCTGGTGATCGCGATGGTCTGGCGCTCGTCGCGCTTGCGGGCCAGGAACGACGCCCGCACCCGATCGAGCTGCTCCCAGTCGTCGCGGTTCTTGCGCGCCTTCTCCTGGCGCTGCTCGAGGTCGTTGTCGAGGCGGGCGAACGCCGAGCGCACCCGGGCCGAGCCGATCAGCAGCGCCGGGATCGCGCCCAGCAGCGTCACCAGCACGACGCCGACGACGAACCGCGCGCCCTCGTCGCGCAGGAAGCCGAGCGCGCTGCCGCGCGGCGCGGCCGGGGCCCGGGGCGCAGCGGAGGCGGCCGGGGCGTGCATCGTCGAGGGCGGCGGCGGCAGCGGCGCCTCGGCGGCGACCGTCGCCGGCGGCGGCGCGGCGCTCTGCTTCGGCTTGCGCTCGACCGCCAGCACCAGCTCCTGCTCCTCGGACTGCATCTCCGGCGGCGCGAACGGATCGAACAGCGCCGGCTCCGCGACCGCGGCCACCTTGCGCGACGCCGAGCGCGCCTGCGCCGGCTCCTCGTCAGGCGGCGGCCCGAAGCTCGCCGGCAGCGCGATGTTCTTCGACGACTGCCGCGCCGGCTCGGGGTCGGCCGGCGGCCCGAAGCTCGCCGGCAGCGCGATGTTCTTCGACGACTGCCGCCCGGGCTCGCTGTCGGGCGGCCCGAAGCTCGCCGCCAGCGGGATCTTGCGCGACGCGCGGGCGTCCTCCTCGCTGGCGCCGTCGAGGGTCGACAGCGTGAGCGGCATCTCGCCGGTCAGCGCGCCGAGATCTTGCACCGGCATCGACGGCGACGGCGCGGCCGCGGGCGGGCTCACGCGCTGCGCGCCCGGCAGCGTCATCGCCTGCGCGGTGGCCACCGGCGCCGGCGTCGCACCCGCGGCGACCACCGTGCACACCGCGCCCAGGCTGGCCAGGTCGGCGGCGTAGCTGTCGGCGGTGGCGCGGTCGACGTTGCCCTTCACCCGGAACCGCCCCATCGCGAACCGCTTCTCGAGCTCCTCGCCCGGGATGCCGTAGCGCGCGGCGATCGCGCGCGCCAGATCGCGGCCCGCGGTGGGCGCCGTCGAGCGCGCGCGCTCGATGAAGACGTGGAACAGGGGCTCGCTCACGGAGGACAGGCCCGACGATCCCTCGCGCCGGGTCAAAGATCATAACAGCGTTCGCCGGATCCTGGGTAGCCGCTGGGTTACTTCGTCGACGAGATCTCCCTGGCCGTCGAGAACTTGCGCGACGGATCCGCGCTCTCTAGCGTTGAACCATGCCGACCAGCCAGCCCGCTCGCGGAAAGCTCGTGCTCCGGTCCTCGCATCGCTCGTTCCGGCTGGGCATCAGCCACGCCGCCGCCCCCTCGGCCTGGCAGGCCCCCGCCAAGGACACCAAGCCGGCCGCGCCCCCGCGCCCGGGCCGCCGGTAGGCCGTCACAGCCGCTTGGCGAGGTAGATCGCGGTCTCGCCGGGCATGTAGTCGCCGTAGTACAGCGCGTCGGCGCCGCACAGCGCGTAGCCCAGCCGCTCGTAGGCGGCGACGCCGGGCACGTTGATGTTGCTGGTCTCGAGCCAGACGTGGCTGGCGCCGACCGCGCGCCCGTGGGCCTCGGCGGCGGCCAGCAGCGCGCGCCCGAGCCCGTGCCGGCGCGCCGGCGGGTCGATGTACAGGAACCACAGCACCAGCCGCGCGTGCCACGGCTCGTAGGCGACGGTCGCGAACCCGCGGATCGCGCCGTCGTCGGCGACCCAGCCGGTGTCCCAGCGGGCCCACGGCGCGAACACCTCGTCGATCGCGTAGCGCTTGGTGATCGGCGCGGGCAGCGGCCGGGGCACCAGCTCGAGCGCGCGCGGCGAGGCGACCAGCTCGAACACCGCGTCGGTCTCGAACCCGGTGTCGATCGCCAGCACGCCGGCGCGATCGCGGGCGCGGTCGAGGGGGCGGATCGTGCCGGGCATCGCGGGCGCAGTCTTCCACGGCCGCCGCCGATCGTCGCTTCGCGCTGTCGAGGTTTCCGCCGGTGTGGCACGATCCGACACTGGCGCCGTCGTGATTCCGCGGATCTGCGCGAGCACGCGGCATGCACTCAGGAGGGCCGATGGTCTCGCATATCGCTCGACGGCTTCGGTTCGGCCTGCTGGTGCTCGCGCTCGCCCTCGCCGCGTGCAGCGACGACGGCGGCGGCGCGCAGCCCGACGGCGGGGTCGACGCGGGGCTCGACGCTCCCGACGCCGCGGTCGACCTCAGCGCCGCGCTGTTCCCGCGCGACCGCGTGCTCGACGTGCAGATCACGATGGCGCCGGCCGACTGGGCGGCCCTGCGCAGCCAGCCGCGGCCGAGCGACCTGTCCGACACCACCTGCGCCCGCCAGCCCACCGCGCCGGGCTACACGTACTACTCGGCGTCGATCACGATCGACGGCGCCACCACCGCGCAGGTCGGGCTGCGCAAGAAGGGCAACCTCGGCTCGCTGTCGACCACCCGCCCGGGCCTGCGGGTCAAGGCCAACGAGTACGTCGCCGGCCAGCGCATCGCCGGGCTCGAGGTGCTGACGCTCAACAACAACCACCAGGACGACGCGCTGATCAGCCAGTGCCTCGGCTACGAGCTGTTCGCGGCCGCCGGGCTGCCGGCGTCGCGCTGCGCGTTCGCCCACGTCCGCGTCAACGGCGAGGACCTCGGCGTCTACTCGCACGTCGAGAGCGTGCGCGAGGAGTTCCTGGCCCGGCACTTCGCCGACGCCACCGGCAACCTGTACGAGAGCGGCGGCGACTTCGTCGTCGGCGCCACCGGCGGCTTCCAGCCCAAGACCAACTCGACCGCGCCCGACTGCAGCGACCTCGATCGCGTCGTCACCGCGCTGGGCGCGCCCGCGGCCCAGCTGCCGACGCAGCTCGGCGCGGTGGTCGATCTGCCGGCGTACGCGCGGTTCTGGGCGATGGAGGTGGTGACCGATCACTGGGACGGCTACGCCAACAACCAGAACAACTTCTTCATCTACCACGACCCCTCGACCGACAAGATGAGCTTCATCCCGTGGGGCATCGACGATCTGTTCAGCGGGCGCCAGCGCACCACCCGGCCGTACTCGGTGTTCGCCTGCGGCTCGCTGCCGTGGAAGCTGTACGCGACGCCGGCGACCCGCGCGCAGTACCTGGCCGCGCTGCGCGACGTGCTCGACACGGTGTGGGACGCGCCGGCGATCGTGGCCGAGATCGATCGCATGCAGGCGCTCTTGGCGCCGCTGGCCGACGCGGAGTTCCCGGCGCGGCTCGATCCGATCCGCGCGTTCGTCACCGGCCGCGAGGCGCAGCTGCGCGCCGAGCTCGCCGCCGGCGATCCGGTGTGGCCGTACCCCGCGGGCGAGCCGTCGTGCCGGATCGACCTGGGCACGATCACCGCGAACTTCCAGGCCACCTGGGGCACGCTCGGCATGTTCGGCGGCTCGGGCTCGATGAGCGGCACGATCGCCGGCGTCGACGTCACCACCTCGACGCTCTTGACCGGCGCGGGCGTCGACGCCGAGGGCAAGGGCGCGTTGCAGCTGCTGGGGCGCCTGCCCGACGGCCGCTACGCGGTGATCTTCGTGATCATCACGAACCCCGCCGACGTCGTGCCGGGGACGCGCGCGATCGACCTGCTCAACGTCGCCGCGATCATGACGTTCTACGATCCGGTGACCGACACCGCGACCGGCGGCGGCCTGCTGTTGCCGGGCACGCTCACGTTGACCCAGGCCGCGACCACGCCGGGCGCGCCGATCGTCGGCACGGTGACCGGCCGGGTCATCGAGCTGTAGCGGGTTGCCCGCGCGCGGCGGCGGGGCGAGGCTCGGGCGATGCAGCTCGCCGGCTTCCCGTTCCAGGTCATCGACTGGAGCCAGATCGCGCCGACCACGCACGCCGGCGCGCCCGGCACCGCCACCTGGCGCACCGTCACCGCCGGCGCGGCGCGGGTGCGGCTGGTCGAGTACTCGCCCGGCTACGTCGCCGACCACTGGTGCGCCAAGGGCCACGTCGTGCTGGTGCTCGAGGGCGAGCTGATCTCGGAGCAGCAGGACGGCAGCCGCGCGACGCTGGTCGCCGGCCAGGTCTACGTGGTGGCCGACGGCGACGGCGCCCACCGCTCGCACAGCCCGGTCGGCGCCCGGCTGTTCATCGTCGACTGATCGCGCGCTATGGTGCGGCGATGAGCTCCGATCGCCCCGCGTTGGTGGCCGCCGTGGTGCGGGTCCTCGACGACACCGAGCGCGAGTACGCGCAGATGCCGTTCTTCGTGCGGCCGATGGTGCGCCGCGGCCTCGAGAAGCGCACCGGCCACGACGTCGCCGGCTGGCGGGCGCTGCTGGCGCGCATCGGCGATCGCCCGGCGCCGGAGCTCGCCGGCCCGCTGGCGGCGCTGGCCGAGCACTACCGCGGCGCCCCGGAGCGGGCCCGCCGCGGCATGGGCGCGCGGCCGGACGAGCTGCGCGAGGTCGAGGCTCGCTCGACGGCGCGGGCCGCCGCGGTCGAGGCGCTGCGGGCCGCGGTCGTCGCGGGCTGACGGGCGGGGCCAGCGGACACTTCGACAGAAGCGAATGTTCCCTTCGAAACTTGCGGCTTGTTGACATCGACTCGCCGCCGCATGGTGGGGCTATCCGCACCCGGAGGTGCCCCATGCGTGCCGCAGCCTCGTTCCCCCGCTCGATCCCCTTCGCCTCAGCCACGCTCGGTCAGAGCGACCGCATGGCGTTCCTGCGCAAGACCTACGCCCACCTCGGCGTCGCGCTGGTCGCGCTCGCGGTGTTCACCGGCGGCATGATGAGGTTCTTCCCCGAGACCAGCCTGGCGATGTCCCGGTGGGCGTTCGCCGGCACCTGGAACTGGCTGCTGGTGCTGGCGTTGTTCATGGGCGTCGGCTACGTCGGCGATCGCCTGGCGTGGTCGCGATCGTCGCGCGCGCTGCAGTACCTGGGCTTGGGGGTCAGCGTGATCGCGCAGGCCCTGCTGCTGCAACCGCTGCTGTGGGTCGCGATGCTCAAGCTGGGCGCGGTCGATGCCCAGGCGGTCATCCTGCAAGCGGTGACGATCACGCTGGCGATCTTCGTCGGGCTGACCTTGACGGTGTTCGTGACCCGCCGCGACTTCTCGTTCCTCCGCAGCGCCTTGATGGTGGGCAGCTTCGCCGCCCTCGGCATCATCGTGGCCTCGATGATCTTCGGCTTCAGCCTCGGGGCCGTGTTCGCGGGCGCCATGATCCTGTTGATGGCCGGCTACATCCTGTACCAGACCGGCCAGATCGCGCGGGACTTCCCGCCCACCGCGCACGTCGCCGCCGCGCTCTTGCTGTTCTCCACCATCGCGACGCTGTTCTGGTACGTGCTGCAGTTCCTGATGTCGTTCGGCCGCGACGAGTAGCAGGCAGCCGCGGCGATCGCGCAGTTCGAAGCAGCCGCGGTAGGGACAGGATCTACCCCTCCAACACCTCGGAATCATGCAGCAATCTCGACGTGCTGCGTCGCAGAAAGGGACACTTACCCGGGTTGCAACCTATCGAGATTCAAGACGAATTCGCTGGCAAGATAGGCCAGCAAATCCGACGGGTTGACACCCAGGAGAGTGTCCCTTTGCGCGACGCACAACGTCAGAAATGCGCAATGATTCCAATTCTATGCGAGGTAGGATCCTGTCCCTGCTCCGACGGGTCAGAGCGGATGGCGCACCGTGGCCATTCCTGGTTAGATCCGTCGTGGCCCTGCCGTGACGCCGCGCCTGTTGTTCGTGGTCAACGAAGCCTGGTTCTTCGTGTCGCATCGACTCGAGCTCGCGCTCGGTGCGCAGCGCGCGGGCTACGACGTCCACGTCGCGACGCCGATGGCCGACGCGGTGGCCGAGATCGTGGCACACGGGCTCACGCATCACCCCATCCGCATGGGGCGGCGCAGCACCAACCCGCTCCGCGAACTGGCGTCGGTGCGCGATCTGTGGCGGCTGTACCGGAGGCTCCGTCCGGACGTCGTCCACCACGTCACCAGCAAGCCGGTCCTCTACGGCGGCGTCGTCGCCCGCCTCGCCAGCGTCCCCGGGGTGATCAGCGCAGTGACCGGGCTCGGTTACGTGTTCATCGGCAGCGACTGGCGCGCCCGCGCGCTGCGGCGCGTGATTGCGCCCGCCTACCGGGTCGCGCTGTCGCATCCGCGCGGCATCGTCATCGTGCAGAACCCGGACGATCGCAAGCTCCTGATCGAGCTGGGCGCGAGTGACGCCGAGCGCTCGCGGCTCATCAAGGGCGCCGGCGTGGACATGACGCAGTTCACGCCCCCCGAGACCGAGCGCGCCGACGGCGATCTGCGGGTCCTGCTGGCGTCGCGCATGCTGTGGGACAAGGGCATCGGCGAGTTCGTCGAAGCGGCGCGGGCGCTGCGCGCGCGCGGCGTGCGGGCGCGCTTCCTGCTCGCCGGCGGCACCGATCCGGGTAACCCCGCCGCCATCACCGACGTTCAGCTGCGCGCCTGGGCGCGCGAGGGGGTCGTCGAGTGGCTGGGCCATCGCCCGGACATGCCGGCGCTGCTCCGCGAGGCCGACGTCGTGTGCCTGCCGTCGTATCGCGAGGGCCTGCCGCGCGTGCTCATCGAGGCCGCCGCGTGCGGGCGCCCGATCGTCACCACCGACGTGCCGGGCTGTCGCGAGGTCGTGGTCCACGGCGAGACCGGGCTCCTGGTGCCGGCGCGCGACGCCGAGGCGCTGGCGACCGCGCTCGAGCGCTTGCTCCGCGATCGGGCGCTGCGGCGCAGCATGGGGCTGCGGTCGCGCGCGATCGTCGAGAAGGAGTATTCGATGCAGCACGTGATCGAGGCGACCCTCGCGGCCTATCGCGACGTGCTGCGGGGAGCGGCGTGATGCGCATCGCGGTGACCGGCGCGCGCGGCTTCGTCGGGCGGACGCTGATGACCGCCCTGGCCGCGCGCGAGCTGGCCGCGGTCGGGCTGGTGCGGCGCGACCCCGACGCCGCGCAGCGCGCGGTCGGCGACCTGACCACCCGGCCGGACCTGGCCGCCGCGCTCGACGGCGTCGACGTCGTGGTGCACCTGGCCGCGCGGGTCCACGTCATGCACGAGACCGAGCGCGATCCGCTCGCCGCGTTCCGCCGCGCCAACGTGGAGGCCACCGAGCACCTCGCCCGCGCGGCGGTGGCCCGCGGCGCGCGCCGCTTCGTCTACGTGAGCTCGGTCAAGGTCAACGGCGAGGCCACGCAGCGCGCGCCGTTTCGCGAGCAGGATCCGCCGCGCCCCGAGGATCCGTACGGCGTTTCCAAGTGGGAGGCCGAGCAAGCGCTGGCGCGCGTCGCCGCGGACACCGGGCTCGAGGTGGTCGTGGTGCGGCCGCCGCTGGTCTATGGCCCCGGGGTCGGCGGCAACTTCGTGCGGATGATGCGGTGGCTCCAGCGCGGCGTCCCGCTGCCGCTCGCCTCGGTCCGCAACCGCCGCGATCTGGTCGGGGTGCACAACCTCGCGGACGCGCTCGTCGCGTGCAGCGTGCACCCGCAGGCGGCCGGGCGCACCTACCTCGTCGCCGACGGCGAGCCGGTGTCGACGCCGGCGCTGCTGCGGACGCTGGCGGCGAGCATGCACGTGTGCGCGCGCCTGGTGCCGTGCCCGGTCGCGCTGTTGCAGACAGCCGGCCGCCTCGCCGGCAAGGGCGGTGAGGTGGCGCGGCTGGTGGGCTCGCTCGAGATCGACGCGGGCGCGCTCCGGCGCGAGCTGGGCTGGCGACCGGTGAAGTCACTGCGCGAGGGCTTGCAGCTCACGGCCGACTGGTTCACAGGAGCGAGACGCCGATGAACGGTGCATACCGCGGCAAGCGAGCCCTGGACGTGCTGGCCGCCGGCGCGGGCGCGTTGGCGGCGCTGCCCGCCATGTCCGCCATCGCGGTCGCCATCAAGCTCACCTCGAAGGGGCCGGTGCTCTACTGGTCGGAGCGCGTCGGGCAGGACAACCGGATCTTCCGGATGCCCAAGTTCCGCACGATGCGGACCGACACGCCGGCGGTCGCCACGCACTTGCTCGACGATCCGGCCCGGTTCCTGACGCCGATCGGCGGCTTCCTCCGCAAGACCAGCCTCGACGAGCTGCCGCAGATCTGGAGCATCCTCGCGGGCGACATGACGCTGGTCGGGCCGCGCCCCGCGCTGTTCAACCAGGACGACCTGGTGGCGATGCGGACCGAGCGCGGCGTGCACGCGCTGGTGCCGGGGCTCACCGGGCTCGCCCAGGTCAGCGGTCGCGACGAGCTGCCGATCCCCGAGAAGGTCGCGTACGACGCGGAGTACCAGCGGGCCATCTCGCTCGCGACCGACCTGAAGATCATCGCGCGCACGATCATCAAAGTGCTGCGCCGCGACGGCGTGGCGCACTGAACGGGACAGGATCCACCCATCCAACACCCTAGAATCAATAACGAATTTCGACGTGTCGCGTCGCAGAATGGGACACTTTCCCGGGCTGCAACCTATCGAGATTCAAGGCGAATTCGATGGCAGAAATGATCCGAGAATCCGGATAGTTGACACCGCCGGGCGCGGCCGGGGCTGACGCCGAACCGCGCCGCGAACGCGTTGCCGAGGTGGCCCTGGTTGGCGAAGCCGACGTCGATGGCGATGTCGGCGATCGGGCGATCGGTGTCGAGCAAGAGCGCCAGCGCGTGGCGCAGCCGGGCCTCGCGCACGCGGGCGTGGATCGTGGCGCCGGTGGCGCGGCGGAACGCGCGGCAGGCGTGGGCCACCGACACGCTGGCCTCGGCGGCGAGCGTCGGCAGATCGACGTCCTTGCCGGCGCGGCGCGCGATCGCGTGCTCGATCGCCCGGGCGATCTCCCGATCGGCGCGGCCGGCCGGGCGCGGATCGGGCCCGCCGCCCAGCAGGTCGAGCGCGGTCAGCGCAATCTCGTCGGCGGCCTCGGGATCGATCGCCGGCGTGGCCGCCAGCGCGGCGAGCCGCACGTACGCCGCCGGCGACACCGCGCGCGCCACCGGCCCGTCGGCGATGAACGCTCGCGGCAGCGCGCCAGCGAACGCCAGCGTCACGTCGCCGCCGGCCGGGTGGCGGATCTCGTACTCGTGGCCGACGTCGACGGCGAGCGCCGTGCCGGGATCGGCGACGTGGCGGCCGCGGCGATCGCGCAGCTCGAAGCAGCCGCGCAGCATCACCATCACGCACGGTGTCGTCGCGACCTCGGCCACCGGGCGCGGCGCGTCGTGGCCGTCGCAGCCCCAGCGAGTGATGCGCAGCTGGGCCCCGGCGTGGAGCGGGCGCGGCGTGAAGCGCGGCACGCCGCGAGCGTAGCAGCGGCGGCGCGCGGCGGCGCCTCAGCCCGGCGGCGCGATCCCGTGGTCACGATCTCGTAAGACCGGCGGCGGCGCCGGCGCTATCACCGCGGCATGCACAAGAGCCGCCTGTGTTCGCTGGGGATCGATTGTCAGGACGCCGACCTCGCCGTCGCCGCGCGCTTCTGGAGCGCCGCGCTCGGCCGCGACGTGGCGGAGACCGAGGGCAACTACGCCGCGCTCGCCGATCGCGCCGGCCAGCCGATCGTGTTCGTGCAGCGGGTCGATCACCCGAGCCGCGTGCACCTCGACATCGAGACCGACGACGTCGCCGCCGAGGTCGCGCGGCTCGAAGGCCTCGGCGCCACGCGGGTCAAGCAGGTCGGCACGTGGTGGGTGATGGAGGCGCCCACCGGCCACCGCTTCTGCGTCGTGCGCGCTCAGCGCGGCCCGCTGGGCGACGACGCGAATGTCTGGTAGCGCGCCGGCTCAGTCGGCGCGCGGCGGACGCTGCCGCAGCACCGCGTGCAGCGCCTCGTGCAGCTCGTCGCCGCGGTTGCACGACAGGCTCATCTGGCTCGCGTACATGACCGAGTTGGTCGTGTCGGTCACGCACACCGCGCCGTCTTCGTCCATGTAGAGCAACGCCTCGAACGCGGAGTCGCCGGCGCCATCCTCGATCTCGAACGCGCTGACGTAGTCGAGCGCGCCGAACACCGGCGTCCCGTCGTCGCCCTCGCTGACCAGCGGGCCGTCGTCGCCCTCCCAGCCCTGGCCGAGGACGGCCAGCATCGTGCGCTGGCCCGGCGTCAGCTCGTCGACCGTGTGGATGTAGCGCGCCGAGCGCATCCGCAGCACCGGCAAGGCCGGCAGGGTCGCGAGGTGGGCGTCGAGGTGCGCGACCAGCGCGGGATGCGCGGCGAGCGCCGCGGCCAGCCCCGGCAGGTACGCGCGGCGCGGCGGGCACAGCAGGCTCCCGTGCGCGGTGGCCGCCCGCGCGATCAGGTGATCGACCAGCGCCAGCGACGGGTATCGCGCAAGCATGGCGGCGCCGGTCCGGAGCGCGTCGCGCGGGAACATCGCGGCGAGGCCGCGGACGATCGCGGCGTCGCGACGCGCGGCCGGCAGCGCGCCCAGGCACTCGTCGCTCGCGGCCTCGAGCGCGCCGCCCGCCACCGGGCACAGCCAGTCCCAGCGCGGCTCGACGGACACCCCGCCGCGGACCAGGCCCAGGAACACCATCCACGTCAGCGGGTACGGCGGCTCGCTGTGGCCGCCGCGCTCGCTGGCCGGTGCGCCGGGCGCGTGCTGCTCGGTCAGGCGCTCGGCCATCGCCGCCGCCCACGGCCCGACGTCGGCCGGGACCCGCGCGGGATCGAAGTCGCCGTCCCGGGGCCCGGTCGACCGGTAGACCTCGAGGAGGAGGTCGGCCTTCACCGCGATCCAGTCCGGCGGCGTCAGCGCGGCGACGAGCCGCTGCGCCTCGGCCTCGCACGCCTCCTCGTCGTCCCCGTCGTGCTCCTCCGCGGCCAGCTCCAGCTCGATGAGCGCGCGCCAGAGCGGCGCGCGGCGAGCGGCGCCGCGCACCGTGAAGTCGACGTCGCGCTCGATCGCGCCAGGCGGCGCGAGGCCGAGCCAGCGGCGACGCCCCGACGACGTCGACGGGATCGCGAACTGCGAGAGCTCGAGCCCGGGCCGGTTCGCGACCAGCTCGGCCAGGGCGCGGTGGACCGGCGCGAGCGCGCTGGCGAGATCGAGCGCGCCTTCGGGATACCCGGCTTCGGCGAACACCTGCTCGATCGTGTCGGCCGCGTCGCTCGCCACGACCGGCGCGCGGGTGACCTTCAGGCCGGGGTAGGCGTCGGGCGCGATCGCCGGCTGCGCCGGGGCCTCGTCGGCCAGGGCGATCAGCGCGGCGCGCAGCCGCTCGGCGAGCGGCAAGGGCAGCGCGGCGAGGTGGAGCTCGTCGTGGTCCGGGAGTGGTGTCGCCATGCGTGTCCGGTAGAGTCGTGAGCGGGCCATGTGTGACGCGCCGTCGCGCGCCGTCGCGCGCCGGCTGTCCGGCCTGTCCGGCGTCCGTCCGGCGTCCGGCCGGAATCCGGCCATTCGTCCGGGATTCGGACATGACCGGACAGCCGGGGATCGCGATCTCGCGCGGTTGGCGGTGGCCGCGATCTTGCTGAGCGTGACCGCGTGGCGGCGCCGCGGCAGGTGACTCCGGGCAAGTTCGTGTTCGTGACGCGCCGGTGCGCGCTGCGGCAGTTCTTCTTGCGGCCCGACGACGCCACCAACCAGACGGTGCTGTACTGCCTCGCGCTCGCCGCCGAACGCGCGCACATGGGCGTCGTCCTGCCGTCGGTGCTGAGCAACCATCACCACACGACGATGTGGGATCCCGAGGGGCGCCACCCCGAGTTCACCGAGCACTTCCACAAGCTCACCGCCCGCGCGATGAACGCGCTGCGCGGCCGCTGGGAGAACTTCTGGGCCAGCGAGCCGCCGTGCGTGCTCGAGCTCGCCGACCGCGCCGCGGTCATGGACAAGCTGGTCTACGCCGCGACCAACGCCGTCAAGGACGGCCTCGTCGACCTCGTCCGCCACTGGCCCGGCGTCAACGGCCTCGCCGACCTGCTCGCCAATCGTGCGCTCGTCATCAAGCGCCCGCGCCACTTCTTCGATCCCGACGGCGACATGCCCGAGTCGGTCACGCTGCGCTTCGTCATCCCCGACGCCCTCGGCGACCCCGACGAGTTCCGCGCCGAGCTGCGCCGGCGCGTCGCCGAGGTCGAGGCGCTGCACGCCCAGCGCCGCGCCCGCACCGGCCGCCGCGTGCTCGGCCGCCGCGCGATCCTCCGGCAAGACTGGACCGCGCGCCCGTGCTCGCACGAGCCGCGCCGCGGCCTGCGCCCCCGCGTCGCCGCCCGCAACAAGTGGGCGCGCATCGCGGCGCTGCAGCGGAACCGCGACTTCATCGACGACTACCGCGAGACCCGCAAGGCCTGGCTCGCCGGCTTCACCGTCACCTTCCCCCACGGCACCTACTGGCTTCGCCGCTTCGCCAACGTCCCCGTCGCCCAGCCCCCCGGCTCACCACCCGCCACCGCCGGCCCCGCCTCCGTCGCCATCTGACTCCCTGTTGCTCCGTCCCCCAGCGCGACCGCCCCGGCCGCGCCGTCGCGGCGTGGCCCGAATCGCCCATCCGCCCGCGGGCGCGTCGCCACGCCGCCCTCCCTCCCGCGGCCCTCCCCGCCTCGCGCGCGCCCAAACGGCCCCGGCAACGGGGCCTAACCCCGTTCCGGGTCCGCGGTGGTAGCCTGCGGTGCCGATGGCCATCGCTCCCGATGTTGTCCTCACCACCTTCCTGCGGTTCTTCTCGGGGCTCGACAAGGCGGGCAAGCCGGTGCCTTGGCTCAAAGAGCGTGAGCGCATCGAAGCGCTCGTGGAAGCGATCCTGGAGTCGCCCCTGTTCGCCAGCATCGCGGGCGGATCGTTCGACGGTGGCCCCTTCGCCGCCGTCGCACCGGGCAAGCTTGCCAAGAAGATCGCGAGCGGCAAAGAAGTCATCGCCCGACTCCAGGACCAAGCGTCCAACCGGACGCTCCTCGTCGGACTCGACCTGTATCCGGAGCGGGCCGAGGTCCGCTTGATGGTGACCGGCCCGGCCCTCGCCGCGAACGCCGCGGGCGCCATCGATGAGCTGATCGCCGTGGCCAAGCGCTGCGTCACAGCGCTGCGCGGCGCGGCCGGCCTCAGCGATGGTTACGTCCAAGCCGACTACCAGGGCTCCTCGCTCGATTACCCACGGCCCCGCCCCCCGCGCGAGGCGCCGCGCTACCCGGCGCGCTCGATCGTCACGCTCCTCGACCCGGCGTTCCATGCCACGCCGGCCCGCTTCGCGAAGCCGGAGCAGCTCAAGGCGCTCCTGACCCCAGCCCCACCCGCGCCAGCCAAGATGACCAAGGACGACGGCCTGGTCGTCGTGCGGTGGACCAGCACCCTCGACGACGCAGCCCTGAAAGCCGGCGCGAGCGCCCACGCCCAGTGGGTGGCCGACCGCCTCGCCCCCGACATCGTCGACGGCTTCAACGAGCACGGCGACCAGCGCGACGCTCGCGCCGAGGGCAGCAAGGGCCGCGGCAAGCTGACGTTCTACGACGCCGAGAGCGAGGTCGGCTACAAGGCGGTCCTGGTGCTACCCGATGGCACGCCTGAGGAGCGGGGCTGGAAGGAGGCGACGAAGGTCGCCAAGGCCGGCGCGTTGCCAGACGGCACGCCGGTCGCCGCGGTCCGAGTGATCGTGCCGCTGCGCCACCACGCGTTCGAGATCGCCGAACAGGCTCGGGCAGCCGGCATCGACGGCGTGCTCTACCCAGACGACGACGGGGACCTGTGGAATCCGGACCCGCCAGGCGCGTGGCGGACGCCGCCGATCCAGCTCGAGGCGCCCAAGTCTGCGAAAACGAGTGACAAATCCACGAAGGCAAAGCCGAAGGGGAAGTGACCTCAGAGCAATTCTCTGGGGGATATTCGTGGCCCGGACCTCGTACAATCTGGCCGAGGGGGCCTGATCGTGATCGACTCAACCCAGTCCGGACGCCAGTTGCTCTCGGCCGCTTCGCGTTCGGCGAAGCGCGCCGACGAGCAGGACGACGATCTCGCGCCGCTCCCGCGACATGCGGAGCCCGGCAAGACGACCCGACTGGTCGCCCCTGGCGACGAAGCCGCCACGCCTCCGACGCGCGCGGCCACCACGCCCCGCATCGACCGCCGGGCCGAAGTCGACGCCGCGGTCGACGACGGTGCCCTCGCGTCGGCCTTCGATCTCATCCAGGGGGCCAGCCACGGCCCGTCGCTGCCCGACCACCTGGCGCGCCGCTTCGCGGCCCAGCTCGGCGTCGACGTCGCGCGGCTCCGCATCCACACCGACGCCAGCGCCGCCGCCGCCGCCGCGACCCTGAACGCCCGCGCCTTCACGATCGGGAACGACATCTACTTCGCCGACGGCGCCTACGATCCCGACAGCGAGGCGGGCGTCCGGCTCATCGCCCACGAGATGGTGCACGTCGCCGAGAACCAGCGCGGCATCGCCCCCACCTCGAGCCCCGTCTCCCAGCCGGGCGACCACCACGAGCGGCGCGCCGACGAGTTCGCCGACCGCTTCAGCTCGCGTCGCACGACCATCGAGACGTCCGACCCCGCCGAGATGGTCGAGCACGTCCGCGCGTTCGGCCAGCGGATCCCGCTGCCGTACGCGGCTGAGCTCGAAGAGCACTTCGGCACGAGCTTCGACTTCGTGGAGGCCTACACCGGCGAGGCCGCCGAGCTGGCGTGTCGGCTCATGGCCGCGAGCGCGTTCGCGGTCCGCAGCGTGGTCGCGCTGGCCGATCCCAGCGCGCAACGCGACACGTTGATGCACGAGCTGACCCACGTGATGCAGATGGGCGGACGGTCGGCGATCGCGCCCAGCCGCTTCGCGACCGGGTCGCTCGGCATCGGCGCCGCCGAGAGCGCGGCCGAGCACGAGGCCGAGCGCCACGCGGCAACGCCGACGGTGTCGGCTGATCGCAGCACCATCCACCGCACGACCAAGCCGCCCGCGGCCGGCGGCAAGGTCGAGCCGGCCAAGGTCGCCAAGTTCTGCGAAGGCCAGGCCGCCAAGGACGCGGACAAGTCGAAGCTCAAGTGGGGTTTCAAGTCGGGTGCCACCGCCACCCACCGCTACTACAGCGCGAGCGGCGTCTTCAGCGCCGACGAGCTCAAGAAGGCGGGCGCGACCGACGACTTCATCAAGGAGGCCCTGGGCGCGAGCGGCGTGATGAAGGGCGTCAAGGGCTTCCTCCTGCACGAGGCCCCCGGTGGCTACATCGTCAGCCGCACGGGGCAGAAGCCGCCGGTCGAGTGGAAGTCGCCGGTCGTCGAGACCAAGCCCTACGGCAAGAAGTGGAAAGACGACCTCGAGGTCGTCGAGGAGCTGAAGGTCAAGTTCACGTGGGGCGACGGCGACGCGCTCGACCAGACCGATCCGCCGACCTCGAACACCGAGGCCAAGACCCTCCGCGGGGTCATGCGCACCGCGGTCGCGACGAAGTACGCCAAGGAGAAGCCGCCCTTCGCGACCTTCTACGCGAAGGTGGTGAACAGCACCGGCAAGAAGTTCGACAACAAGACGACCGGCTCCATCTTCGAGGAGCTGGTCGCGCTGGTGGCGGTCGCCGAAGGCAACAAGCAGGCGACCAAGGCGATCCCGGTGTGGGACTCGAAGGACAAGGCCGCCACCCAGGACCTACAGGACGCCCTCAGCGGGATGGGCAAGAGCCGGCTCGACGGCGACGGCGTCGTCGCCAAGACCAAGGGCAACTTCATCACCCTCTCCGAGGCCAAGGCCTACGTCGAGGGCGCCGGCCCGACCGGCGGCGACATCAAGAAGATGGGGCAGTACAAGCTCCTGATGGACGACGGACACGAGGGCTACTACAGCGACAACGGCACCGTCACCCGCGTGAAGCTCGGCCACGTCGCCTACACGATCGCGGCGCCCAAGCCGGGGCCGGACGGCAAGTTCGACAAGACGAAGACCCAGGCCGAGGCGACCCTGACGAAGTGGATGGAGGCGCTCGCCGACGCGTTCGACGGCGGCAGCGCACCCAAGAAGAACCCGGGCAAGGGCAAATACTCGGCCGACAAGTGGTCGCTGTCACCGCCCCCGACCGGCGAGTACAAGTTCAAGGTCAAGTTCAACCCCGAGCTCGAGTTCACGGTCCCGTCCGGCACTACGCAGATCAACCTCGACAACCCGATGGTCGAGGTCCCCGGCCTCAAGGTCAGCAGCATCCGGGCGACCGTCGACGACAAGCACGTCGTCAAGTCGGGCACGGTGACCTACGGCGTCGACGCCGGCGACATCAAGAAGGCGCCCGCGGCCAAGCCGCTCACGTCCGACCCGGCCGGCGGCGGTGGCCAGGTCGACAACAAGCTCACCGGCCTCACCAGCAAGCTGAAGGACTTCCTGCCGGTCGACATCGACGCGGCGATCGTCGATGACGGGGTCGAGGCGACGATCAAGCTCAAGCAGGGTCAGAAGGTCCCGAGCCTCGGCGGGTTCACGCTCGACGGCGACGTCTCGGAGATCAAGGCCACCTACAAGGGCGGCGGCACGCTGGCGATCAACGCCACCGTCGGGCTCAAGCACAAGAACGGGAAGATCAAGGGCTCGGTCTCGGTCAGCTACGACAACGGCTGGGCCTTCGAGGGCACGCTCAAGATCGACGAGGGCCTGATCCCCGGCGTGAAGGGCCTCGAGGCCACCGTCTCGAAGTCCGCCAACGGCGAATGGAAGGTCGGCGCGGACGAGTTCAAGATCGAGAAGCAGTTCGGCGCGATCAAGCTGACCGGCACCGGCACCGATCTCGAGTACAACATCACGACCGAGCAGTTCAAGGGCGACCTCGAGCTGGACGCGGACCTCGGGGCCTTCGGCAAGGCCAAGGGCAAGGCGAAGATCGAGCGGAACAAGCTCACCAAGGGCTCGCTCTCGTACGACTCACCCGAGCTGAAGTACCCGCCCAAGGCCGCCGAGCCGGCCATCACCGGCACCGTCGGTGGCACGCTCACGTTCAACGACGGCAAGTTCTCCGGCAACATCACCGGCACCGCCAACCTGAACGCCAAGGGGCTGAAGAAGCTGGCGCCGGAGGGCGTGGGCCTGGCGGTCGACGTCAACGTCGAGCACGACGGCACCTACTCGGGCAGCATCAAGTCGACCAAGCCGATCCAGCTTGGCAAGCACATCAAGGTCTCGGAGGTCGGCTGCACCTTCGCGAAGGACGGCTCGCTGACTGGCAACTTCAGCGTCGAGATCGTCAACATCAAGAACCTGAAGACCGCCAAGGCGACCGGCACCGTCGACGCGAGCGGCGTCCACATCACCGACGCCGAGGCCACCGTCGAGTTCGGCGACAAGGACAAGGGCAAGTTCTGGGGCTCGATCACCGCGAAGTACAACGACGAGAAGGGCTTCGACGTCGAGGGCACGGCCAACTACAAGATCAAGGACGACATCATCGCGACGGGTACGATCAAGTACTCGCAGGAGACCAACGCGATCGGCGTCGAGCTGAAGGTCACCGAGATCACGCTCTTCGACAAGAAGATCTCCAAGCAGCTGTTCTCGGCGTCCAAGCAGATCCCGGTCGTCAACATCTACGGCCTCGGCATCTACATCGACATCGGCCTCGACCTCGGCTTCGACTTCGGCTTCAAGCTGACGATGACGCCGTCGGCGAAGGTCGAGGACTTCTCGCTCGACACGATGGAGTACAAGCGGATCGCGGCCAAGCTCGAGGTCGGCGGCGACATCTACGCGCAGCTCACCGGCACGCCCAAGCTGGGCATCGGCGTGTTCGCGATCGACCCGTCGATCATCCGCGGCGGCGGCGGCCTCAAGGTGCCCATCGTCGGACGCCTCGACGTCAAGCCCAAGGCCACGTTCGACGTCGGCTACTCGCCGAGCGGCGGCGCCGACGCGTCGGCCAAGCTGGGCATCTCCGGCGAGTTCGGCATCAAGGGCTCGGTCAAGCCCTACGCCGAGTTCGCGCTGCTCAACAACCTTTGGAACCCGAAGTGGGAGGGCGAGGCGCTCGCCGAGTTCGAGATCCTCAAGCCCACCGAGCTGTTCAACTTCACCGTCGACCTGAACAGCAAGGAGAAGCAGGAGGACCCGGCGCTGCCCGGGAAGAACGAGACCAAGGCGCCGACCGAGCCCGAGGGCGACCAGAAGGCCAAGGCCGCGCCCAAGGATCCCGTCGAGCGCGGCGGCGGCGCCGGCAAGACCGACGCCAAGCAGGGCGAGGTCGCCGAGGGCGGCGACCAGGGCCCGTTCAGCCTCGACGCGCTGATGGAGAAGCTGAAGGCCATCCCCGGCTTCGCCACCGCGAAGAAGATCTTCGAGTACGGCCAGAAGATCTGGAAGGTCGTGAAGCCGGTCTGGGACCTGTTCGAGCCGCTGATGGACATCATCGTCAAGCGCATCGAGGAGGTCATCGACCTGTTCGATCCGGCGCCGTCGATGGACAACATCGGCGAGTTCCTGTGGAAGCTGGCCAAGCTGCTCTTCAACCTGTCGTTCGGCGGGCTCTCCGAGATCGCCAGCGCGATCAAGTCGCTGCTCGGCAAGGCCGCGGCGTTCGCCAAGAAGCTGATCAACAAGGCCGTGCAGGACGGCCACCTCGGCGTGAAGCGCCACAGCTACTACATCTGGATGCCGTGGCCCAAGGACGACATCGAGTTCATGGCCGCCGCCGAGTGGAAGATCAACATCCCCGGCGTCGGCAACCTCGGCCAGCACGGCCCGCCAGGCTTCTTGCTGCGCCCGACCGGCGTGGTGTCGCTGGTGCTGTACGAGGCGCTGCAGGCCGTCGGCATCGGCTACACGTACGTGGGCAACAGCGACATCAACCGGCCGTACAACGACATCTGGACCGGCGCCGGCGCGCGCGGCTAGCTAGCCGCGGCGACGCGGTCGGCGTAGAGTCGCGCCGTGCGCTGGTTGTTCATCGTCGCGTTGCTGGCGGGTTGCAGCTCGTCGAAGTCGTCGCCGCCCGCCGCGGGCTCGGGCTCGGCCTCGCGCGCCGCGCCCGGCGCCCCGGCGCGCTCCACCGAGAGGGCGCCCGCCGACGTCCTCACCGCCCAGCCCGGAAAGGCCTCGTCCATGACCAAGTTCACCCTGAATGTCGACGGCGAGCCGCCGGTGGCGGTCGAGCTCGCGGTGCCCAGCGGCTGGCGCGCCGACGGCTCGCCCGACCCGGCGTGGTCGCGCGAGGGCGCGCTGATGCTGTCGCTGGTGGCGGTCTCGCCGAGCGGCGACGACGACCAGGCGCGCGTGAACCGCGCGATCCGGATGCAGTACGACGCGGTCGGCGCCGACGAGCGCACCGACCTGCCCGACGGCCGCGTGTGGATCGCGCACCGTGAGGGCGAGAACCTGCACGCGCGCATGTTCGTGCCGTACCCCGGCGGCGTCGTGATGGGCGTGGCGATCCTCGGCGCGGAAGGCGCCGGCGCGCTGCCCGAGGTCCGGGCCGCGTTCGAGACGCTGACGATCGCCCGCTGATCTGGATCGCGGCGGCCGCGACCGCGCGAGCGCCGCGGTTCGCGCGTAGAATGGCCGCATGACGCCCCGCCGGCTGGCGATGTCGCGCACCGGGCGCTGGCTGCTGGTCAGCGAGCCTGGCGCGCGCGAGCTGGTGGACCTGGTCGGCACGATGCCGACCCGGCAGCTCGAGCTGAGCGACGCGGCGATCGCCGCGTTCGTGGGCCGCGAGCTGTGGTCGGTGGACGGCGCCGAGCTGGCCCGGCTGTCGCCGACCGACCTGCGGCCGCTGGCCAGCGTGCGGCTGCCGCCGCCGGCGATCGGCCAGGTCACGGCGATCGTGCCGACCGGCGGCGCGGCGATGGCCGAGGGCGTGCTGATCGCGCCGCCGCCGTGGCGGGTGGCGCTGCGCGGCAACGCGATGGCGTTCGAGGCGGTGAGCGAGCTGCGCGCCGACGAGCGGCTGGTGACCGGCCTGGGCGCGCGGCTGTACCTGGCCAGCGGCGACGGCGTGCGCGCGCTCGAGCGCGGCCGCGAGCTGTGGCGGCTGGCCAAGCTCGACGGCCAGGTGATCGACGTCGTCAACCTGTTCGCCGGCCGCGCCATCGCGGTGCTGCTGCGCCGCGAGGCCGACGACGCGATCGCGGTGATCCAGGCCCACGGCGCGCGCATCCACCAGCTGACGGTGCCGACGTCGACGACGTGGGCGGTGGCCGAGGAGCTGGGCCACGCGTTCCTCTTGAGCGCCGACGGGATGCTCCACCGCGTCGACCTGCGCTACGGCCGGATCGTCGCGGCCGGCCGGCCGACCGTCGAGTGCCGCGAGCTGGTGGTCGACCAGGACGGCCGCCACACCGTCGTCGTCACCGCCGACGCCGGCGAGGTGATCCACCTGCAGGCCTCGGAGCTGCTGCGCGCCGCGACGCCGGCGCCCCTCGAGGAGATCGTCGTGCCGGCGCGCGACGAGGACGACGACGACGACGACTTCGACGCGCCGATGGCGGTGGTGGCGATCGAGGAGGTGTCGGTCGAGCCGCCGACCAACGGCCACGCCGCCGCGATCCCGCTGGCCCCGCCGGCGCCGCCGGCACCCGACGCCCGCGCCGCGGTGGCCCCGCCGATCCGCCCGCCGCCGCGCCCGGTCGAGGTGCCGAGCCTGGCGCCGCTGGCGCTGGGCCCGCCGCCGCCGGTGGTGCCGCCGGCCACCGTCGACGGCCCGTCGCCCTACGCCAGCGGCCGCGCCCACCTCGACGCGCTGCTCGACATCGTCGCCGCGCGCACCGCGCTGGTGATCGCCGACAGCTGGAACAGCGGCCGGCTGAGCCCGCACAACGCCACCAAGCGGCCCCACGAGCTCGAGGTCGACGCGCTGATCGGCGCGGTGCCGGGCTTCGCCGGCGACAAGCTCGACCAGACCCGCGCGCGGCTGGCCGCCGCCGAGAAGGAGGCCGCGGCCCGGGTGCTGGCGTCGACCGCGGCCGGCGTGCGCCTGCCGTTCCCGACGCTGGTGCGCGAGATGAAGCTGTCGCCGGTGGCCGCCCAGGTGCTGCTGGTGGTGGCGGCGCCCGCGCTGCGCGGCGAGCTCGCGCGGCTGTACGGCGTGCTGATGAACGATCCGGCGCGGCCGATGGTCGACCGCTTCCTGATCGAGCAGCTGATCGCCGGCGGCCAGGGGATGCTGCGCGATCAGATCGCCCGCGAGCTGTCGCCCGACGCGCCGCTGGTCCGCCAGGGCCTGGTGCAGGTCGACGCGGCGCCGACCTCGCTGTTCGCGCGGCTGGCGGTGCCCGACGCGCTGCTCGATCGCCTGCGCGGCCTGGCGCCGACCCGCACCGACGACATCGCCCAGATCCGCAAGGCCGACGTGCCGCTCGACGAGCTGCTGATGCCGGCCGAGGTCAAGCGCAAGGTCGTGCTGGCGCTGGCCGAGCCGACGCCGACCCACGCGCCGCTGCGGCTGGTGCTGCGCGGCCGCCGCGGCGCCGGACGCCACAGCTTGATCGCCGCGGTGGCGTCGCGGATCGAGCGCGAGATCGTCGCGATCGACACCGCGCGCCTGCCCCACGCCCGGCGCGAGCTGGTGGCGTCGCTGCGCACCGCGCTGTTCCGCGCGTCGCTGCACGGCCTGGTGCCGGTGCTGTCGGGCCTCGAGCAGATCGATCCCACCGACGTCGAGGTGCGTGACGCCGTGCGCCAGGTGCTGCGCACCCACCCCGGGCCGCTGGTGGTGCGCACCAGCCCCGAGGGCACGCTGCCGCTCGACCCCGGCTTCGTGTCGGTCGACCTGCCGCCGCTGCCCGAGACCGAGCGCGCCGCGGCGTGGGTGCACCTGCTCGAGCGCGCGGGGCTGCACGCCGATCACGATCGCCTGGCGTCGCGCTACCGCATCGGCCCCGGCATCATCAAGCGCGTCATCACCGAGCTGACGCTGGGCGGCGCCGGCCGGGGCGACGCCACCGCCGCGCTCGACGAGCAGGTCCGCCAGCACGTCGCCGCGCGCCTCGATCACGTCGCCAAGCACGTGACCCGCACCGCCCACTGGGAAGACGTCGCGCTGCCCGACGAGCTGCTCGACTCGCTGCGCGAGTTCATCGGCCGCGCCCGCCACCGCCGCACGGTCTACGAGCGCTGGGGCTACGACGCCAAGATGACGACGTCGCGCGGCCTGACCGCGCTGTTCTACGGCCCGCCCGGCACCGGCAAGACCATGGTCGCCGGCGTGATCGCGCAGGAGCTCGGGCTCGACATGTTCCGGGTCGACCTGGCGCGCGTCGTCTCGAAGTGGGTCGGCGAGACCGAGAAGAACCTGTCGGAGGTGTTCGACGCCGCCGAGGACGGCCAGGTGCTGATCCTGTTCGACGAGGCCGACTCGCTGTTCGCCAAGCGCACCGACGTCAAGACCTCGAACGATCGCTACGCCAACCTCGAGGTCAACTACCTGCTGCAGCGGCTCGACACCTTCGAGGGCATCGCGATCCTGACCTCGAACCTCGACGGCTCGATCGATCCGGCGTTCAAGCGCCGCCTGTCCTTGCGGTTGCAGTTCCCGTTCCCCGACGAAGAGACCCGGGTGCGGCTGTGGACCGCCCACGTCACGCCCGAGACGCCGATCGCCGGCGACTTCGACTTCGTCGACCTGGCCAAGCGCTTCCCGCTGTCGGGCGGCTACATCCGCAACTGCGCGCTGCGCGCCGCGTTCCTCGCCGCCCACGAGGGCCTGCCGATGGGCCAGCAGCACCTGATGCGCGCGATCCAGCTCGAGTATCGCGAGATGGGCAAGCTGTCGACGACCAGCCGGCTCGAGTAGCGGCGCGCGCTCAGGCGCCGGCGAGGATCAGCACGAACAGCGTGAGGTCGTAGACCGCGTGGGCCGCCATGCTGGCGATCGTGCTGGTGCGCCGGCGCAGCGCGCCGAACACCAGGCCCAGCAGGAACACCGACAGCACACCGTCGATCGAGTACTGCAGCGCGTGGCCGGCGGCGAAGAACAGGTTGGCGAACACCAGCCCCAGCCGCGGCTGCAGCACGCCGCGCACCGCCAGCTCCTCGCCGACGCCGGCCGCCACCGCGATCGCGACGCTCGACGCCAGCGTCAACGACGGCACGCCGAACAGCCGGTCGAGCTGGTCCTCGTCGACGCGCGGCAGGCCCAGCCCGGCGGCGGCGTGGGTCAGCAGGTAGTCGAGCCCGAGCGCCAGCGGCACCAGCGCCAGCCCGACGCCGACGCCGACGCCGACCGCGCGCCAGCCCGGCCAGCGCAGCCCGAGCCGCTCGCGGCAGGTCGCGGCGCCGCGGTGGACGCCGTAGCCGACCAGCACGAACGCGCCGGGGATGATCCACAAGAGCGGCAGCAGCGTCTCGAGCGCCGAGTCGTGGTCGTCGCGCTCGGGGTGGCGCGCCATCAGGTCCAGCAGCAGCGCGCGGCCGCCGGTGCCGATCAGCGGCGCCAGGCTGAACGCGGTGAGCCCGACCGCCAGCACCAGCGCGACGTGGTGCGCGTGATCGTCGGGCCGCAGGCCGAGGCGCCGCATCACCGGGCGCGCCAGCGGCGTCGCCGCCACGGCGGTCGCCAGGCTCGCGACCACCGCCGCGACGTAGACACCGCCGCGCAGGCCCGCGGCGTCGGGGTACGCCTCGCCGGCCATCCCGACCAGCGACAGCACGATCAACAACAGCAGCAAGCCGGCGACGACCCACGCGACCACCCGGGCCCAGAAGCGGCGAACGCCCATGTGCGCGAACCAGCCGACGATCGCGAACGGCCACACCATCAAGCCGGCCTCGGCCAGATCCCCGAGGAAGCCGCCGGTCGCGGCGCCAGCGATCGACACCACCAGCGCGATCAGCGCGCCGAGCGCCAGCGCCCAGCGCTCGCGGCGCAGGTAGCCGGGCGGCGTCAGCGGCGGCGGCGGCGGCGCGTAGTAGCCCGGCGCCGGGTAATAGCCCCCGGGCATCGGGTAGTGCGGCGGATAGCCGGGTGGCGGCCACGGGTTCATCGCACGGCCTCCAAGCCCACGGGGACAGTGTCGCGCACGCGCGCGGCCGCGGCAAGGCGCGCGTTGCCGGCGCCGTGACGATCAGCGACGCTGCCGCGATGGCCGATCCCGATCCGACCGACGCCGCCGCGTACATCAACCAGCACCGCGGCGGCTGGAACCAGGCGATGGCGCTGACGTTCGTGCGCGCGACCGCCGACGAGTGCGTCGCCGAGCTGACCGTCGGCCCGCAGCACCTGCAGCCCTACGGCATCGTCCACGGCGGCGTCCACGCCGGCATCATCGAGGCCGCGTGCTCGACCGGCGCGGCGGTGGCGGCGATGGCGCGCGGCCAGACGGTCGTCGGGCTCGAGAACTCCACGGCGTTCATCCGCGCCGCGCGCGGCGGCGTGCTGCGCGTGACCGCGCGCCCGCTGACCCGCGGCCGCCGCACCCAGGTGTGGGACGCGACGGTCACCGACGCCGACGGCGCGCTCCTGGCCACCGGCCGCGTGCGCTTGATGTGCCTCGACGCCGGCGCCGATCTGGCCGGCCGCACCGCCGGCATGGCGCCGAGCGAGTGAGTCAGCGCGGCGTCGGCGCCCCCGCCAGGGCCGCCTTGACCGCGGCGCGGGCCTCGGCGTCGAGCGCGTCGCCGGCGGTGGCGAGCAGCTCGCGCAACAGCGGGACGGCCGCCGCCGGATCGGTGCGGACCAGCACCAGCGCGTAGTCGAGGTCGGCCGACACCACCGGCTGGCTCCCGGCCGGGTACTTCGCGCGCGCCAGCTCGCGGGCACGGCCGAGGGCCGCGACCGCCCCGTCGAGGTGGCCGAGATCGCGCTCGGCGAGGCCGATGTTGTTGAGGCTGGCGATCAGGTCGGGATGCTCGGGGCCGTAGAGCTGCGTCTGCAGCGCCAGCGCCTCGCGCGCGGTGGCGGCCGAGGCCTCGAGGTGGTTGGCCATGCCCTCGAAGGTGGCCTTGTTGGCGAGCGCGATCGCGAGGCTGGTGCGATAGCGCGGGTCGGGCTCGGCCCGCAGCTGCGGCAGTCGCGACGCGAGCAGCGCGATCGCGTCGTCGAGCCGCCCGCGCGCCGCGAGGAGCTGCGCGGCCACCAGATCCACCGACGCCCGCTTCTCCGGCGTCGCGCCGGTGCGCGTGGCCTCGGCGCGCGCGTGCTCGAGCCACTCATCGGCGGCGTCGAGCTTGCCGTTCGCGGCGGCGAGCTGGGTCAACATCAGCGCGACGCGATAGGTCTGGGTCTGATCCTGGAGCGAGCGGAAGGCGAAGTAGGCCTGCCGCAGATGCTCCATGGCCGCCGGCAGCTCGCGCAGGTCGAGCTCGACCTCGCCGAGCGCCTCGAGCGCGTGCGCGCGCGCCGCCGGCGAACCGCTGGCGTCGGCCACCGCCACCGCCTGGGCGGCGAGCTGCTTGGCCCGCGCGTGGTCGCCGGCACGTCCGACGGCCATCGCCTCCTCGCTGGCCTTGATGACCTCATCGAACGCGGCCTCATGGGCCGGATCGGTCGGTCGCGGCGCCAGGCGCGACTGGATCAGCGCGTTCCCGCATCCGGCGGGATCGTGGAGCCGCTGCACCGCCGCGGCGACCTCGGCCGGCTGCGCGCCGGAGGTGGCGATCGCGGCCTGCAGGTCGGTGAAGTGCCAGTCGAGGCAATGCGCCGCCCGCGCCAGCAACGCCGGCGTCCACGCTGGGTCGCGCGCGCCGTCACGGCAGACGGTCGACCACGCCGTCCGCCAGGTGGTCGCGTGGTAGTCGAGCACGTCGGCCAGCCAGGTCGCCGGCCCCAGCGCGGCCGGGTTCGCGGCGGTCAGCCGCGCGCGCACCGCCGGGCTCCAGATCGCGTCGAGCTCCCGCGGCAAGCGGGCGCACTCGGCGGGGGCCGGCGGCACGACCACCATCGGTGCGCGCGCCTCGGCGCGACCGACGACCGTGGCGACCACCACGGCCACGGCGACCACGCCGAGCCCCGCCGCGACCAACGGCCAGCGGCGACGCCGGGCGCGCGTCAGCGCGGCCAGCATGGCGTCCATCGTCGGCCAGCGCCGCGCCGGATCGGCGGCGAGCCCGCGCGCCACCACCGCGGCGACCCGCGCGGGGACGATCCGCCCCGGCGCCGGCGCGGTCAGTCGACCGGCGGTGATCGCCGCGGCGCGGTCTTCGTCGCCGGCCGGGAACGGAGCGACGCCGGCCAGCGCCTCGTACAGCGCGGCCGCGAAGCTGAACTGATCGCTGCGCCCGTCGACCGTGTCGCCCCGACGATGCTCCGGCGCCATGTAGCGCGGCGTGCCGATCACCGCGCCGGCGGCGGTGATGCCGGCCGCGTCGCCGCCGCTGCCCGCGGCCAGCGGTCGGCCCGAGCCCTGCGCCAGGGTATCGGCACCGGCCGCGGTCGCGGCGACCTGCGGCCCGAGCCCGACCGCCACCGCCAGCGCGTCGACGTCGCGCGCCAGCCCGAAGTCGGCGATGCGCGCGCGGCCGTCGCCGCCGACCAGGATGTTCTCGGGCTTCACGTCGCGGTGCACCAGGCCGGCGACGTGCGCCGCCGCGAGCCCGCGGCCGGCGGCGACGTACAGATCGACGACCTCGCGCCAGCCACGCGGACGCGCCGCGCCCCACGCGCGCGCGGTGCCGCCGTCGATCAGCTCCATCGCGACGAACGGCTGCTGCGCGTGCTCGCCGACCTCGTAGATGGTGACGACGTTGGGGTGCGCGAGCCGCGCCAGCGCCACCGCCTCGCGCCGCGCCCGCGCGAGATCCGCGCCGGCGAGGCCGACCTTGATCGCCACCCGACGATCGAGCCGACGATCCCGCGCGCGATACACCACGCCCATGCCGCCCCGGCCCAGCGGCGCCTCGATCTCGAAGTGCCCGCCGACGATCGTGCCGGGCGCGAGCGCTTCGGTCGGCGCGCGCGTCGCGGCGAACGCGTTGGCCAGCGACCCGAGATCGGCCGCGACCGAGGTTCGCAGCGGGAGTTCGTCGTCGACCACGGGCCGATACTACCGGAGCCAGCGCTACGTCGGATCGTCGAAGCGCGGCGTGGTGCGCCCGAGCACGGCGGTGATGCCGCGCTGGCACTCGCCGGTCGCGATCAGCTGCGCGGCGGCCTCGACCTCGGCGGCCACCGCGTCGGCCCAGGGCAGATCGGTGGCCCGGCGCACGATCCCCAGCGCGGCGCGGACGGCGCGCGGTCCGTTGGCGGCGATCTCGTCGGCCAGCGCGATCGCGGCAGCCCGCGCCTCGCCGCGCGCGCTGATCCGGTTGGCGAAGCCCAGCGCCAGCGCCTCCTCGGCCCCGAGCTTGCGCGCGGTGAGGATCAGATCGGCGGCGCGCCCAGGGCCGAGCAGCCGCGCCAGCGCGACGCCGCCGCCGAGATCGGGCATCAGCCCCAGCCGCACCTCGGAGAAGCAGACGATCGCCGCCGGATCGATGACGCGCAGATCGCAGCGCGCGGCGATCTCGGCGCCACCGCCGTAGGCCAACCCACCGATCGCCGCGATCAGCGGCACCGGCAGCGCGAACAGCCGATCGAGCGCGGCGTGGATCTCGGCGAGCATCGCCCGCGCCGGCGCGACGTCGCCGGTGGCCAGCGCGGCCGCGACCCCGGCGACCATCGGGTTGTCGGGGTTGACGTCCATGCCGGCGGTGAACGCGTCGCCGGCGCCGGTGATCACCACCGCCCGCGGCAGCCGCGTGGCCACCTCGTCGGCGGCGCGCGCCAGCGCCTGCCACATCGCGCGATCGAGCGCGTTGCGGCGCGCCGGCCGGTCGAGCGTGATCACGCCGACGGCGCCGACGCGCTCGACGTGGACAGCGCCGGTGGTCATCGATCGCGGCTCAGCCACCGAGCGCCTTGAGCGCCTTCATCGCGGCCTGGGCCACGCCGGGGTCGGGATCCTTGACCGCCTTCTCGAGCGCGGCCTTGGCCTTGGGGCTCTTGAGCTTGCCCAGCGCCTCGGCGGCCTTCTTGCGCGCGCCGGCGTCTTCGCCCTTCTCGAGCTGCTCGATCATCGCCTCGACCGAGCCGGCGCCGTCGGCCTGGCCGTCCTTCTTCTCGTCGAGCTCGTCCATCGCGGCGCTGCCGATGCCGCGCCCCGACGCCGGGGCCGACTTGCCCTCGCCGTCGGGTGCTTCGGCGGCCTGGGGCGCCTGAGCCTTGGCCTGATCGCCACCACCACCCGAGCCCGGCGCGCCGGCGCCAGCTCCGCCACCGCCGCTCGTCGGTGGCGCGGCGCCACCCCCCGCCGGAGCCGCCGCGGCCTTGGCCGCACCGCCGCCACCTCCACCAGGCGCACCCGCACCACCACCACCGCCGCCCGCACCACCACCGCCACCCGGCGCCGGCGCGGCCTTCGCGGTCGTCTCACCACCGCCGCTCGCGGGGGCCGACGCGCCTTCTTCGAGCGCGCCGCCGCCGGCACCGCCGACGCCGGCCTTGAGCTGCAGCTTCTTCTTGGCCTCGCGCTGCTCCTTGACCTCGGGGCCGGCCACGCCCTGGGCCTTGCCCTTGGGCGGCGTGACCACGCCTTCGAGCTCCTTGTCGCCACCGCCGCCACCGCCGCCCTCGAGCCCCATCGCGCCCATCAGCCCAGCGTCGGCCTCCCAGGCGCCGGCGCCACCACCGCCGCCACCGCCACCGCCACCGCCACCGCCGCCACCGCCACCCTGCGGACCCGCCTGCTCGGCGCCGCCGCCATCGCCGCCGCCGCGCCCCGGCGCAGGGCCTTGCTGCGCCGGGCCGGCCGCCGACGGTTCTTCCCGCCCCTTCGAGGACTGCTGCGCTTTTTCCATGGCGTTCCTAGTACGAGGAGAGGTGGCAGAACCTGCCCGCCGCCCATCCCGCAGGATAGGCCGCCGCGGATTGTCGACGCAACCGGCCGCGCCGTACGCGCAACCAGCGATGATCGCTACGGTTGTTGTCACCGCACGGGACTCCTGGATCCTCCCCGCCTTCCGCGCGCTACAATTTCTTCATGGACGCCAAGACTTCCAAGCGATCGGCACTGTTGTGGTTCCTGGTGCTCATCGCGGTCGTGGTGCTGTGGTGGTACCTGCGGCCGCACGAAGACGCCGGGGCCGGCCGCGCCCAGTACGAGGCCGACCAGCTCGCCGCCGTCGGCGCGGATCCGGACGACGTGATCGTCGACCTGCGCGACGACGCCAGCCCGGCGCTGGTCGCGTCGATCGAGCAGCGGCTCGGCATCGACCTGGTGCTGATCTCGGATCAGGCCAAGGACGAGCAGGTCTACCGCGCCCACGTCGACCCCGCGCGCGCCGAGGCCATCCTCGACGCGCTCGCGCGCACCAAGGGCGTCGAGATCGCCGAGCCCGACGCGACCTATTCGCTGGCGCCCGACGAGATGTTCGCGACCCAGGCGGTGACGCCGCCCGAGGCGGGCTGGGCCGGCTTCCCCGACGATCCGCTCTACGCCAAGCAGTGGCACCTGAAGCAGATCGGCATGCCCGAGGCGTGGAAGCTCGCCGACGGCGACGGCGTGATCGTGGCGGTGCTCGACACCGGCGTCGCGTTCGAGGACCGCGCCGGCTTCCACCAGGTCGAGGACCTCAAGGGCATCGAGTACGTGAAGCCCTACGACTTCGTCTCGAACACCCGCAACGCCAACGACGACCACGGCCACGGCACCCACGTCACCGGCACGATCGCCCAGATGACCCACAACGGGAAGGGCGTCGCCGGCGTCGCGCGCAACGTGAAGATCATGCCGCTCAAGGTGCTGTCGGGCTCGGGCTCGGGCTCGGTGGCCGGCATCGCCGACGCGATCCGCTTCGCGGCCGACAACGGCGCCAAGGTCATCAACATGAGCCTGGGCGGGCCGTTCCCGTCGCGCGTGCTCAAGAAGGCCGTCGAGTACGCCCACAAGAAGGGCGTGGTCGTGGTGTGCGCCGCCGGCAACGAGAGCCGCGGCAAGGTCGGTTACCCGGCGGCGTACCCCGGCGCGATCGCCGTGGCGTCGACCCAGGCCGACGAGGCCACCGCGTTCTACTCGAACTTCGGCAAGGACATCGACATCGCCGGCCCCGGCGGCAACACCCGCAACGGCGACGGCGGCGGCGTGCTGCAGAACACGATCAAGGTCGGCGACCCCAGCCAGAGCGGCTACTACGCGTTCATGGGCACGTCGATGGCGTCGCCCCACGTCGCCGGCGTCGCCGCGCTGGTGGTCGGCGAGGGCGTGACCAACCCCGACATGGTCGAGAAGATCCTCAAGGACACCGCGCGCAAGCCCAAGGACCAGAAGTACTCGGCCGATCGCTACGGCGCCGGCATCATCGACGCGCCCGCCGCGATCAAGGCGGCCCGCGCCGAGCACGGCGCGCTGCAGTTTGGCCTGGGCCTCTTGCTGGCGGCGGCGGTCGCGGCCAGCGCGCGCAAG
Organism: Myxococcales bacterium; assembly: GCA_016707895.1. Classification (GTDB taxonomy): domain Bacteria; phylum Myxococcota_A; class Polyangia; order Haliangiales; family Haliangiaceae; genus UBA2376. The sequence goes on from JADJGV010000003.1 coordinate 50,425, forward strand.
CGCGGCCTGGGCACCGCGCTGGGCGGCCGCTACCTCGCGGGCGTGCTGGCCGGCTCCGGCGGCCTGTTCTTCCTGCCGTGGTTCCTGCCGTCGGTGTCGTCGTGGTTCGGCGTCGAGATGCTGACCCGCGGCGTGCCGTCGTGGGACCTGTCGCTGCTCGGCCCGCTCGGGCACGGCAACCCGCTGTTCATGAGCGCGCTCCTGCCGCTGGCGGCGATCGCGGTCGCGGCCGGCGTGCCCAAGCTGCGGCCGATCGTGGCCGGCCTCGCGGTCGGCGTCGCCGCGCACCTGGTGTTCTTCGCCGCGGTGCCGGTGTTCGACCTGCGCTACGTGCCCGGCTTCGGCACGCTCGACACGCTGTGGCTCCTGGCCAACGCGGCGCTGGCGACGACGCTGGCGACCCTGACGCTGCGCAAGTAGCGCGGGCGCAGGGCGCCGGCGCCGTCGCGCGGGCGCCCCGACCCGATCCGGGCGGGAACGTGTTGGGGCCGTGACAGGCGGCGGCCCGGGCCGGCGCCACGCTGCGTGCGTGCCCACCGTCGATCTGCTGCACGACCTCGAGCCCACCGCCGCCGCGCTGTTCGACCGCCACCTCGCGGCGACCAAGGAGTGGTTCCCCCACGAGCTGGTGCCGTACGGCCGCGCGCGCGACTTCACGCCGGGCGCGGCGTGGTCGCCCGCCGACACCGACTGCGGCGGGGTCACGCTGTCGGAGGCCGCGCGCAGCGCGCTGTACCTGAACGTCCTCACCGAGGACAACCTGCCCTACTACTTCAACGACATCGATCGGATGTTCGGCCGCGCCGGCGCCTGGGCCGCGTGGGGCCGGTGGTGGACCGCCGAGGAGGGCCGCCACGCGATCGTGCTGCGCGACTACCTGACCGTGACCCGCGCGATCGATCCGCGGGCGCTCGAGCGCGCGCGCATGCAGCAGGTCGCCGGCGGCGAGGCCCCGGCGCCGCACGACGCGGCCCACGGGTTCGTCTACCTGTGCCTGCAGGAGTTGGCCACCCGCATCAGCCACCGCAACACCGGCCCGCTGGTCGGCGACCCCATCGCCCGCGCGATCATGAACCGGATCGCGTTCGACGAGAACCTGCACTTCTTGTTCTACCGCGACCTCGCCACCGCGGCGCTGGCGCGCGACCCGTCGACGATGGTGATCGCGATGGCCGACATCATCACCAGCTTCGCGATGCCCGGCACCGGCATCCCCGAGTTCGCGCGCCACGCGGCGATCGTCGCCAAGGCCGGCATCTACGACCTGGCCATCCACCACGATCAGATCTTGCTGCCGATCGTGATGCGCCACTGGGACCTGCCCAACCTCACCGGCCTGTCGGCCGACGCCGAGCGCGCCCGCGATCGCGTGCTCGCGCACATCGCCCGGCTGGGCCGGATCGTCGCGCGCCTGGCCGAGCGCCGCGGCGCGGCCGCCGCGCTGGCGTCGTGATCAGCGACCGACCACGAACACGCAGCTGGTGGTGCCGGAGCCACCGATGTTGAGCGTGGCGAACCGCCGCGCGCCGGGCACCTGGTAGCCACCGGCGGCGCCGGTCACCTGCAGGCTGGCGTCGAGCAGCTGGCGGACGCCGGTGGCGCCGACCGGGTGGCCGGCCCCGATCAGCCCGCCCGACGGGTTGATCGGCAGCTTGCCGTCGAAGTCGATCACGCCGTCCTCGATCGCCTTCCACGACTCGCCGGGCGCGGTCAGCCCGAAGTGATCGATCGCCATGTACTCGCTGGTGGTGAAGCAGTCGTGGGTCTCGATGCCCGACAAGGACCACACGTCGGCGACGCGGGCCCGTCGGAACGCGTCCTCGATCGCGCGGCGGGTGTGCGGCAGCACGTAGGGCGCGCCGGCGCTCTCGGCGATCTTGGCGTCGAAGGTGAGCGGCGCGGTGCGGTGGCCCCAGCCCTCGACGCGGGCCAGCGCATCCAGACGGGTGCCGCGGCGGGCCGCCCACCGCTCGGCGTAGGCCGGCGCGGCCAGCAGCACCGCCACCGCGCCGTCGGTGACCTGCGAGCAGTCGCTGATCTTGATGCGCCCGCCGATGGTGGCGTTGTACGGGCCGCCGCCCCGGGCGTGGTCCTCGCTCATGTACCAGGACCGGGTCTGAGCCCGCGGGTTGCGGCGCGCGTTGTCGTAGTTGACCGCGGCGATGTGGGCCAGGTGCTCGTCGCGCAGGCCGTAGCGCTTGTCGTACTCGTCGCCGAGCCGGCCGAACAGCTTGGGGAACGGGAACTCGACGCCCTTGGCCTCGAGCTCGTACCAGGCGGCGGTGCCGAGGTAGTCGCCGCCCTGGGCCGGCGACACCGTCTTCATCTGCTCGACGCCGACCACCAGCGCGAGCTCGTACCGCCCGGCCTCGAGCTCGGCGGTCGCGGCCAGGAGCGCGATCGAGCCCGACGCGCACGCCGCCTCGTGGCGCCCGGTCGGTAGCCCGGCGAAGCCCGGATCGACGTCGACCAGGAACGCGCCGAGGTGGCCCTGCATCGCGTACAGCTCGGCCGCGAAGTTGCCGACGTGGCCGACCTCGATCTCGCCCGGCTCGACGCCGGTGACCGCGAGGGCACCCTGCACCGCTTCGCGGATCATCGCGGCGATGTGCTTGCCCTCCTTGGTCCAGTTGCGGGCGAAGTCGGTCTGATAGCCGCCGAGGATGAACACGGGTGCGGTCATGGTGGCTCCTGCGCTCACGCGACGAAGTAGCGCCCGGGGTCGCCGGGCTCGGTGTGGAGGTGCGCGCCGCGCTCGGCGGCGTCGACCAGGAGCCGGGCGACCGGCAGCTTGGCCTGCTCGAGCAACGCGATCGTGCGCCGGGCGCCGATCAGGTCGACCAGCAGCCCGGGCGGCGCCCAGTTGAAGCCCTGGCCCATGATGCGATCGACGTCGGCGACCTGCTCGACCACCTCGCCGACCCGGCCGAGGCCGTAGCTGACGTAGCCGAGGATCACCCGCCGCATCAGCGCGGCCGCCGGGCTCGGCTCGTCGGCGAACACCGCCATCGCCTCGCGGTAGCGGCCGACCCGGTGTAGCCGCTTCATCGCGGCCACCACCGGCGGCACCGCCAGCTTGGCGGCCGGCAGGTAGTCGCGGCTGCGCGGCTCGAGCACGAAGCGCTGGGCCTCCTTGCCCTGGCCCAACCGGCGGTAGAACCCGCCCAGCTCGCCGCTCTTGTCGCCGAGGTGGCCGGCGTCGATCAACAGGTCCATGTACACCGGCAGCGCGAACGACGCGTGCGCCTCGTCGCTGGTGTGCGCGTGCAGGTTGTCGACGATCGCGCGGTGGACGTCCCAGCCGACGAAGTCGATGGTCGCCAGCGGCGCCATCGCCCGCCCGGTGTGCGGGCCGATCAGCAGGTCGAGCTCGGCCGGGCCGTGCTCGAGCGCGAGCTGGGCGCAGCGGTTGAGCAGCTCGAAGCCGACCCGGTTGCCGCAGAACGCCGGGGTGTCGGCGGTGCGCACCAGCGCGCGCCCGAAGCGGTCGCGCAGCGACGCCGCCAGCTCGGCGGTGACCGCCGGGTCGGTGCCGGCGTGGGGCACCAGCTCGCAGCCGGTGATCACGTTGGGCGGGTTGAAGAAGTGGATGCCGAGGAAGTGGCGGCGGAAGTCGTCGCTGCGCTCGGCGCACAGGCCGGCGATCGACAGCCCCGACGACACCGTGGCCACCAGCGCGCCCGGCCGGCGCACGCCATCGATGCGCCCGAACATCGCCCGCTTGAGCGCCAGCTCCTCGGACACCGCCTCGAACACTAGGTCGGCGGCGGCCACCTCGCGATCGAGGTCGTCGTCGTACGTGCCGACCGACAGGAAGCGCGAGATCGCCTCCGACTTGGCCAGCTTCTCGACCCGGGCCTGCCCGAGCCGGGCCTTGTCGCGGGTGCGAGCCAGGAGCGTGGTCGGGATGCCGGCGGCCGCGAAGACCATGGCCGAGCCAGCCCCCATCGCGCCGTTAGCCCCCAGGACGACCACCTTGCGGATGTCGAGCGCCATACCTGTCTAGTGCGCCTGTCAATGCGTGTCCGTCAATGCGCCAGACTGCCGCGCGACGCCGAGTCCGCCTCAGCCGGAGGCGTGGTCACCGCGCGAACAGGACCGCGCTGCCGACGCCGGCGGCGCCGCTGACCGCCGCGATCCCGTGGCCGCCGTCGGTGCGGGCCAGGTGCGCGGCGACGTTGCCGGCCAGGATCGCGCCGGTGGCGCCGAACGCATGGCCGAGCGCGAGCGTGCCGCCGTCGGGGTTGAGCCGGGCCGGGTCGAGGTCGAGGTCGCGCTCGAGCCGGAGGCACAGCGCGGCGAACGCCTCGGCGAACTCGATCACCGCCAGGTCGCGCGCGGCCAGGCCGGCGCGCGCCAGCACCTCGACGATCGCCGCCTGCCCCGCGGTCAGCATCGCCACCGGATCGGCGGCGACGCTGGCGGCGGCGACCACCCGCGCGATCGGCGTGAGGCCGTAGCGCGCGGCGGCCGCGGCGGTGCCGATCACCAGCAGCGCGGCGGCGTCGGCCAGCGGCGGCGACGACGCGCGGGTGTGATCGTGGCGGATCGCTGCCAGCCCTGGCGTGTGGGCCAGCGCCAGCGCGTCCTGGCCGCCCGCGCCCAGCTCGGCGAACGCCGACGGCAGCGCCGCCAGCTGATCGGCGGTGGGCGCGTAGTCGAGCAGCTCGTCGCGATCGAGCGCGACCGCGCCGTCGGCCGTGCGCACCGGCGCGGTCCAGGCGTGCAGCCGCCCGGCGGCGTCCGCCGCGCGCGCCCGGGCCCGCGTGCGCGCCGCGTAGTCGTCGAGCGCGGCCCGCGGCGTGCCGTCGACGGTCGCGGCCAGATCCGCCGCGATGCCCATGTGCAGGCGGCCGACGCCGTCCTGCCACCACGGCCCGCGGTCGGCGAACAAGGGCACCTGCGACACGCTCTCGACGCCGCCGGCGATCACCAGCTCGCAGTCGCCGGCGCGCACGCGGGCCGCGGCGATCGCCACCGCCTCGAGCCCCGACGCGCAGAACCGGTTGATCATCGTCCCGCCGGCGTGCGCGCCCAGCCCCGCCGCGATCGCCGCGGCCCGCGCCAGGTTGCCGCCCTGCGCGTCGAGCTGCGACGCGCAGCCCAGGACGATGTCGTCGACCGCGTCGGCCTCGACGCCGCGCGCCAGCAGCGACACCAGCAGCTGGCGCACCAGCTCGCCCGGCGCGATCGCCGCCAGCGCGCCCCGGGCCGAGCCCTTGCCGCGCGGCGTGCGCACCTGCGCCAGCACGAAGGCCTCAGGCATGGAGCTCCTCGGCGCTGGCCCAGCACGCGTGGGTGCCGCTGCAGATCCGCTCGGGCAGCCGCACCCGCGCGATCGGCCCGGCGCTCGGCCGGTCGGCCGCGAAGATCTGGCACTCGCTGGTGTCGTGGGCGACGTCGGACACGAACGTCACCAGCCAGCCGTCGTCCTCGCGGGTGCCGCCCGGGCGCGGCACCATCGGCGCCTCGCTGGCGTAGACCTGCGGCGGGAACTGGTAGTGGTCGGTCGCGCCGGTCGTGACGTCGAGGCGCGCGACGCCGTCGAACAAGAACCAGCCGATCGGCGCGCTCATCTGCCACGCGTAGCGGTAGGGGCGCCCGGCCCGGCGCGGATCGATCGTCGGGAACTCGGCGACGCCGTCGGCGATCCGGCCCTCGCGGGTGGCGCCGGTGCGCAGGTCGAAGCGCCAGCGGTACGGCCGCGCGCGCATCGCCGCGAGGTCGACCATCTTCTTGAGCCCGGCGTACGCGCCGTCGGCGGGATCGGGCTTGGGCATCGGATCTTCCTGGAAGTACCCGTCGAGCACGACCTCGTCGCCGTCCTCGTAGGCGTTGATCCAGTGCAGCACGTACGTGGGCGCGGCCTCGAACCACCGCACGTCGGCCCCGGTCCCGCGCCGCGGCATGATCCCGAAGCGCGACGGCTGATCGCGGTGGAACCGCGGGCGGTAGATGCCCTGCGCCAGGAGCGTCGGATCCCAGTACAGCGGCAGGTCGTTCCAGATCACGAACCGCTCGGTGAACGCCAGGTCGTGGGGCAGCCGCGGCCCGGGCAGCGGCACGTCGGCGGCGTGGACCAGCGCGCCGTGACGATCGATCACGCCGTAGCGCAGGTACGGCGCGGTCGTGCCGTAGCTCCACACCAGCAGCTCCCCGGTCGCCGGGTCGAGCTTGGGGTGCGCCGACACGCCGCCGGGGAACGTCCGCGACCACGGCGCGACGCCGCGCTCGGCCAGCGTCACCGGATCGTGCGCGTAGACGTCGCCGCACTGGTAGAAGGTGGTGAGCGCGGCGCCGGCGTGGACGACGACGTCGGTCGACGACGCGTCCTTCATGCGACCGCGCGCACCCCAGCCATCGCGCAGCGAGCGCGCCGGCGGCTCGATGATCCCGGCCCACAGCGGCGCGCCGGCCTCGAGCTCGGCGGCCAGGCCGGCGGTGCGCACCATGCGGTTCCGGTAGCTGGCGCGGCCGCCGCCGAAGCGGATCGCGTGGACCATGCCGTCGCCGTCGAACGGGTGGTAACGGCCGATCGCGTCGTGGATCGGGTTCTCGGTGTTGCGCAGGTAGACGCCGTCGAGCGCCGGCGGGATCGCGCCCTCGATCACGTCGAGGTCGTCGGCGTCCCACTCGGTGCGCTGCGGCCGCCACGCGCCGGTGCGGTACGGGTGATCGTCGTCGGCCGGCAGCCGCGCCGGCCAGGCGTGGACCGCGCGGGCCTTCACGGCGCCCCCAGCACGAACGCGCAGGCGGTCGTGCCGCTGCCGCCGATGTTGAGCGTCGCGAAGCGGCGCGCGCCGGCCACCTGGTAGTCGCCGGCGGTGCCGCTCACCTGGCGGGCGGCGTCGACGATCATCCGCACGCCGCTGGCGCCCACCGGGTGGCCGCCGCCGATCAGCCCGCCCGAGGGGTTGATCGCGAACGCCCCGCCGCGGGCCACGGTGCCGTCGTCGAGCGCGCGCCCGGCCTGCCCCGGCGGCGTCACGCCGAGGTGATCGATCGCCAGGTACTCGGTGATCGTGAAGCAGTCGTGGACCTCGGCGCCGGCCAGATCCTCGGGGCCGCGCACGTCGGCGCGGCGGTAGGCGTCGGTGATCGCGTCGCGCAGGTGCGGCAGCAGGTACGGCGCGTCGGCGCCGCGCGCCAGCTTGGCGTCGAGGCCGAGCCCCGCGGTGCGGTGGCCCCAGCCCAGCAGGCGGGCCCACGGCGCGCGCCGCTCGACGAACGCCGCCGACGCCACGACGAGCGCCGCCGCGCCGTCGGTGACCTGCGAGCAGTCGAGGCGGCGCAGCCGGCCTTCGATGATCGGGTTGACCGCGTCGTCGGCCCAGCGCGCGGCGAACGCGTCGTCGCCGAAGCGCCAGCCGCGGGCCTGGGCGTGCGGGTTGGCGCGCGCGTTGCCCAGGTTCTTCTGCGCGATCGCCGCCAGGTGCCGCGGCTCCAGCCCCCAGCGCTGGTCGTACGCGTCGGCGATGCGCGCGAACATGTGCGGCCACAGGTAGCGCGCGCCCTGGCCCTCGTGGCCGATCCACGCCGCGGTGCCCATGTGCCGCGCGGCCTGCTCGCCGTCGACGTTGCGCTCTTGCTCGACGCCCAGCACCAGCGCGCACTGCGCGCGGCCGGCCTCGATCGCCGCCATCGCCGCCAGCAGCGCCACCGAGCCCGACGCGCACGCGGCCTCGTGGCGCGTCGCCGGCACGCCCCACAGCGCCGGCCGCGCGGTCGCCGGCATGGCGCCGAGCTGGGCCTGCCCGGCGAACAGCTCGCCGAACGCGTTGCCGACGTGGATCGCGTCGACGTCGCCGGCCTCGACGCCGGCCGCGGCCAGCGCGCCGTCGACCGCCTCGCCCACCAGCTCGACCAGCTCGCGGCCCTCGCGCGCCAGGTTGCGCGCGAAGTCCGACTGGTACCCTCCAAGGACGAACACCGGCGCGCTCATGGGCCGAGCCTACACCGCGCGCTCACCGCGCCGCGAGCTGGCACGCGTCGGCGAAGCCGGCGTCGCACGCGATCGCGGCGGCCACCTCGGCCTGCGCCGCGTCGGGGCCCATGCAGTCCCCGGTGCAGGTCGGCGTCAGGCGACGGGCCAGCTCGAAGCACGCGGGCGTGCCCCCGGCCTGACACGCCGCGGTCAGGTAGCCGCGCAACCCGATCGGCTCGTCGAGGTACGCGACCCCCGCCACCACGCACGCGTCGGCCATGCCGCCGGCGCACAGGTGATCCAACGCCGCGAGGTCGTCGGTGCGGCGCGCGCGCGCCATGCAGGCGAGCCGATCGACGTCGCAGGCGTCGCTGCCTGTGCGGATCTGCGCCGCGCGCGCGCACGCCGCGGCGTCACCGCGCTCGCAGCCGGCGCCGAAGAACCAGCGCGCGATCTCGGGGTACGGCGGCGATTCCTCGAGGAACCGCCCGACCGCGTGACAGGTGGCACCGTCGCCGTCGGCGCAGGCCGCGACGCTCGAGGCCAGGAGCTCGCACAGCGGCCGCGGTCCCAGGATGCACGCCGGGTCGATCAGGCGACGGAGCAGCCTGCCGGTCGACGAGGGGTGCACGCGCTGGGGCCGGGCGGCCGTCGCCTCGGACAGCCGCAGCGCCGCGGCCCGGCGCGCGTCCACCGTCGCGCGGATGCGATCGGCATCGAGCGCGACGACCGGCGGCGCCGGCGGCCGCCAGCGCACCGAGCCGCGCGGGTGGAGCCACAGCGCCGCCAGCGCGGCGATGGCGATCGCGCCGACGAGCGACCAGCGGAGACGCGGGAACAAAGACGAGCGAGGGACGGGCATGACCCCGCGCTCTTCACGTGCGGTGCCAGCGTCACCCACGCCGGATCGCGACCTTGCGCCCCGCCAGCGGGACCTCGCCGTGCCAGCTTGGCAGCGCGCGCCCGCTCAGCGGTGCGGCGTTGGCTCGACGATCGGCGCGGGCGGCAGGTCGTACGCGTCGCACAGCGCGCCGCGCAGCTCGTCGAGCGCCGACGCCAGGCGCTGGGTCGCGCCGACCAGCTCGGCGTGGGCCGCGTCGACCGCGGCCAGCGCGCCGGTCCGCGGGATCGACTCCAGGAACGGCCGGATCGCGTCGATGACGCTGCGCTCGATGCCGACCTTGTGGCCGACCGTGCGGTTGATGACCTCCTCGGCCAGGTCGGGGACGAAGCGCTCCTCGATCCGCTTGCGCTGCCGCGAGCGATCGAGCGCGCCCTGGATCTCGCCGGCCATCAGCTGGGCCTGGGCCACCGCCGCCGCGCGCACCGCGCCGGCGATCGCCTGCTCCTGCGCCTCGATCGCCTCGACCAGCTCGGGCGCGCGGATCGCGATCAGATCATCGAGGTTGACCCGGCTCGCGCGGCTCAGCTGCACCCGCGCCGGGCGAAAGCCGGCCAGGGTCTGCAGGCTGGCCGACCACGTCAGGTGGCCGTGCTCGAGCAGGTGCAGCTCGCGCGCCAGCGCCTCGCGCAGCGGCCAGATCGCCGAGTGGAGCCACGCCTGCACGCGCAGCGAGCCGGGGCCGGGCTTGGCCTTGGTACGTCGTCGGGTAGTCGCCATCACCGCCAAGCTAACCACAGCGTGACCGCGCGCACGAGGGGCCCACGCGACCGCTCGCCGCAGCTGCGCCGGTGATCAGTCGCGGCAGCCAGGCGAGCCCAGGCCGCTCAGCAAGAAGCAGTCGACGAACGCCCACACCAGCGCACCACCGAGCAGCGCGGCGAACCCGCCAGCCACCACCAGCGACACGCTGCGGACCACGCTGTCCTCGGGGCACAGGCCGGCGCACCCGACGCTGCCGGCCAGCGTCGACAGCACCGCGGTCGTCACGACCTGGTCGGGCGGCTGCAGCGTGCGCGTGTGGTAGCGCCGCACCTCGAACTCGGCGTCGGCGAACTGCGCCAGCGCGCACTGCGGCTCGACCGCCGGCGGCGGCGCAGCGCACCCCTGCTCCAGCTCGCGCAGCGACAGCCGCCCGCCATCGAGCCACAGCGCCTGGCCGTCGACCACCACGACGCGCTGCCGGCCGACCACCCGATCGTCGCGCCAGTGCTTGCCGGTGAGCTGGCTGCGGCCGAGCCGGTGGCGCTCGGCGATGGTGGCCCGCAGGTCAGCGCCCGACACCGTGACGCGGTGGCGCACCGTGCACGCCGGCGCGGCGGCCACGGTGACGGCCAGGGCCAGGGCCAGCGCGCGCACGCCGGCAGTCTACTCCGGCACCACGCCGTCGGCGCGCGCGATGCCCCACACCGCGTCGATCGCGTCGGCGTCCGCGGCCCGCTTGTCGTCGCGGTAGCGCACGACGCGCGCGTGGCGCAGCGCCAGGCCGCTCGGGTAGCGGGCCGATCGCTGCACGTCGTTGAACTCGATCTCGACCACCAGCTCGGGGCGCACCTGCACGACGTGGCCGTCGCGGGCGACCTCGCGCGCCAGCAGCGCCTCGGTCTGCCAGCGCAGCGTCTCGTCGGTGAGCCCCTTGAACGTCTTGCCCAGCATCGCCCAGCCGGCGCCGTCGCGCGCGCCGAGGTGCAGGTTCGACAGCCAGCCCTTGCGGCGACCCGAGCCCCACTCGGCCGCCAGCACCACCAGATCGAGCCGCCGCACCTTCTTGATCTTCAGCCACGCGGCGCCGCGGGTGCCGGCGGCGTACGGCGCGTCGAGCGCCTTGGCCACGACGCCCTCGTGGCCCGCCGCCAGCGCGTCGGCGTAGAACCGCGCGGCGGCGGTCGCGTCGTCGGTCACCAGCCGCGGCACCACCAGCGGGCCGGCGACCGCGTCGAGCCGCGCCCACCGCTCGCTGGCGGGTGCATCGAGCAGCACCGTGTCGTCGATCCGCAGCGCGTCGAACAGCACCACGGCCAGCGGCCCGCCATCGGCGGCCTTGCGTCTCATCGTGTCCTGGAACGGCAGCGGCCGGCCGTCGTCGTCGTGCCCCAGCGCCTCGCCGTCGACGATCAGCCGCTGCGCCGGCAGCGCGGCGATCGCCGCGATCACCTCCGGCACGCTGGCCGTGACGTCGTTGCCCAGCCGCGAGTACGCCCGCACCGCCGCGCCGTCCTTGTGCACCTGCACGCGGAAGCCGTCGAGCTTGTGATCGAACGCCGCGCGGCCGCCCAGCGCCGCCAGCGCCGCCGCCGGATCGTCGGCGGTCTGCGCCAGCATCGGCAGCACCGGCCGGAACAGCGTCAGCGTGAACCCGCCCAGCGCCGCCGCGCCGCCGTCGAGCGCCGCCGCCACCACCGCGCCCAGCTCGCCCGCCAGCATGTACGCCGTGCGCACCGTCGCCAGCGGCACCTCGCTCGCCACCGCCGCCGCCTCGACCACCAGCGCCGCCAGCGCGCCCTGCCGCACCTCGCCCACCAGCAGCGCCCGCAGGAACGCCGCCTCCGTCGCCGTCGCCGCCGCCAGCAGCGCCGCCACCGCGTCGCGCCGCGCCTGCTTCGACCCCGGCCCCGCCACCGCCGCCAGCGCCGCCAGCCGCGCGTCGACCTCGCCCACCGTCAGCATCGCCTCGGTCGCCGGCGCGGTCGCGGCCAGCTCGCTCACCAGCGCGTAGCCCACGCCGACCTTGTGGCCGCACTCGCCGGCCAGGTGCCGCGCCACGATCGCCCGCTCGTCGGCCGCCGCCGCGCGCAGCAGCGCCGCCAGCGCCGCCACCTTCGCCTTGCGCCCGCGCGCCGCCGCCACCGCGTCGCTGGTCCCGGCCACCTCGGCGTAGCGCACGCCGGGCAGCGTAGCGCGTCCCGCCAGATCGCGCTCAGGGCGTCGCCCGCCGCCGAGCGGAGCGCGAGCGCGCCCCGCTCGCTTCCTTGCCGACAGCTCGCGCCCGATCGGTCAATCCTCGTTGCCGTCCTCGCCGGCTCCGGGCGCGATGGCCGCGTCATACCAAGCGACCTGCGACAGCCACGCAAGGAAGCTCGTGCCTTCGACGAGCCGCGGTCCAGACTCCCACACTCCAATGATCTGTCCGGACGTCCCTTCCTCCCCGGGAGCCAGATCCACCATGAGCCAGTTGTCCTCATCGTCGGTGGTCACGGGTATCCACGAAGGAATCCAGATCTCTTGACGCACCGCCTCAGCGCCGTCATCAGCCCCATCCCCCTCGAACTCCCCGGCGTCGAACTGCGCCTTCATCTTCGTCCACTCGTGGACGATCTGCTCGATGGACAACAGCCGGTGCCCCCGGCAGCGGCGCGCTTCGCCGCCGCCGTCGTGGGCGAGGTAGAACGCGTGCATCTCGGCGGGCAACGTCACGCCGAGGGCGCGCTCGGCGGCCGAGAGCTGTTGCGCGTCAGCCCCGGCAGGCAGCAGGACATCGCTCGATGCGGCCGACTCTTCCACCAGCCTGATGAGTGCAGTGAACATGCTCCGCGATATAGTCGATCTCGACCGTCAACCGCAACGAACACCGGAACCGTCGGCGCGCAATGTCGAGCGGCCGGGCGCGATGTCGAGCGACGGCAGCAGCGTGCCTCGAACGACACCCCCGACGGCCGCGCGTCATGCCGCGCGCGCGCGCTCCACGAGCTGCACGAGCTGCGGGGCGCGGAGCAGGCCGGGCTGCAGCGAGACGGCGCGGCCGCCGCGGAACAGGCCGAAGGTGGGGATGCTGCGGATCTGGAAGCGGGCGGCGAGGTCGGGGTTGCGCTCGGTGTCGACCTTCAGCACGACGGCGCGGCCGGCCAGGGTGGCGGCGGCCTGGGCGACCTCCGGCGCGGCCATCCGGCATGGGCCGCACCACGGCGCCCAGAAGTCGACCAGCACCGGCACCGGCGAGGCGCCGACGATGGCGTCGAAGCTGGCGGCGTCGACCTCGATCGGCTCAGCCTGGGGCGGCAGCGCGGTCTTGCACGCGCCGCACGCGCCGCGATCGGCCAGGTGCGCGGGGGGGATGCGGTTCTGCCGTCCGCACTGAGGACAGCGCCGGCTGGCCGAGGTCGACATGCCGACAACGTGGTGCCGGTTCGCGCCGCGTCAATCCCCCGCCGGGGCGCTGGCGCCGGCGGGCGCAGACGGCGATGCTCGCGCCATGGTCGCCTCTCCCGTCCGCCGGCACCGCATCGTGGTCGCGCGCGAGCAGTACAAGTTCTCGTGCGCGCACATGACGGTCTTCCCCGACGGCACCAAGGAGCGCCTGCACGGGCACAACTACCAACTCGGCGCGGTGCTCGAGCTGACCGACGTCGGCTTCGCGCAGATGATCCCGTTCGCGGCGATCAAGGACGCGCTGGCCGCGATCTGCAAGCAGTTCCGCGAGCGCGTGCTGCTGGCCGAGGCCAACCCGCTGATGCAGATCGTCAAGGACGACGCCGAGGAGCTGGAGGCGCGCGTGTGCGGCAAGCGCTACGTGTTCCCGCGGGAGGACGTGCTGCTCCTGCCGATCGACAACGTCTCGGCCGAGGCGCTGGCCGCGTACCTCGCCGAGCGGCTCGTGGCTGACCTCGCGCCGAGCCTGCCGCCCGACGTGGTCCACGCGATCGAGGTGTCGGTGCACGAGAGCCCGGGCCAGGGGTCGGCGTGTCAGATCCGGCTCGGCGCGTGACGGGCTGGACGCCGCCCGCCGAGGTGGCGCTGCCGCCGACCGCGCTGGTCGACGCCTTCGACGATCTGCCGCTGTGGTCGGCGCCGTTCGGGATGGCGCTGCTCGACGCGGTCGACCTGCACCCGACGGCGATCGCCCTCGACGTAGGCTGCGGCGCCGGCTTCCCGCTGGTCGAGCTAGCCGAGCGCCTGGGCCCGCGCGCCCACGTCCACGGCGTCGATCCGTGGGACGCGGCGCTCGATCGGGTGCGCGGCAAGCTCGCGGCGCGCGCGGTCGCCAACGTCACGCTGCACCGCGCGCGGGCCGAGGCGCTGCCGCTCGCCGATCGCGCGGTCGACCTGGTGGTGTCGAACAACGGCTTCAACAACGTCGACGACCTCGACGCCGCGCTCGCCGAGTGCGCGCGGGTGGCCCGCCCCGACGCCCAGCTGGTCTACGCCTACAACCTGCCGGCGTCGATGCGCGAGTTGTACGACGCGCTCGACGCGGCGCTCGCGGCCCGCGGCCTCGAGGCGGCGCGCGCCGCGGTGCGGGCCCACATCGACCACAAGCGCCAGCCGGTCGAGGCGACGGTGGCGGCGCTGGCCCGGGCCGGCTTCGCGACGACGCGCGTCGACGAGCACGGGTTTCGCTGGCGCTTCGCCGACGCCGCCGCGATGTTCCAGCACTGGTTCATGCGGCTCGCGTTCGTGCCGTCCTGGATCGAGGTGGTCCCGGCGGCCGAGCGCGCCGCGGTGTTCACGGCGGTGAGCGCCGCGCTCGATCAGCCGGGCGGGGTGACGTTGACGATCCCGTTCGCCTGCGTGGTGGCGCGCCGTCACTGACCACCCGCGCGGCGGGTGGCGTACAGTCGGCGCGGGAGGCTCCATGCACTGCACGCGTTCGATCATCTACGTCGCGGTCGCCACGCTGGCGATCACTGGCTGCGCGAAGAAGAAGGACTCGGCCGCGGGGTCGGGGACCGGAACGGGATCGGGGACCGGAACGGGATCGGGAACCGGAACCGGAGCCGGAACCGGCGCGGCGGCGGCCGAGGAGGCGCTGCCGGCGGCGGTGCCCGTCGACGCGGCGGCGGTCCAGAAGCTGGTCGACGCGTGGCTGGCCGCGCAGAACGGCGGCGACTTCGCCGCATACCAGGGGCTGTACGCCGACAAGATGGAGGGCGTGAAGCGGGTCGGCCCGCGCACCTCGCGCTTCGATCGCGCGGGCTGGCTGGCCGATCGCGAGCGCATGTTCAAGCACCCGATGACGGTGGCGGCCAAGGACGTCGCGATCGCCGGCAGCGCCACGGCGCCCACCGTCGAGTTCGTGCAGACCTTCGCCCAGGGCCGGTTCTCCGACGAGGGGCCCAAGCGGATGGTGCTGACCAAGACCGCCGCCGGGCTGCGCATCACGCGCGAGGAGATGGTGGCGAGCACGGTCGGCGCCCCGGTCGCGACCGGGGTCGACCCGGTGGCGCTGGTGGTCGAGGTCGACAAGAAGTTCCAGGTGGTGATCGCCGCCGACGCCGACGACGCGTGGGGCAGCGGCGGCATCGCCGGCCCGTTCGACGGGTTCCACACTTACGCGACGCGCCCCGTCCGCGCCACCCAGGCCACGGTGGCGGCGGCGGCGTGGGTCGGCAAGGCGCTGACCGTGTACGCCGAGGACGGCACCACGTGCCCGGCCACCGTCGGCGCGCTGCGCCTGCTCGGCGGCGGCACGCCGCACTTCGGCGAGGTGCAGCTGTGGGACGGCGATCCGGCGATGAGCGACGACGGCCGCAAGTGGACCAGGGGCGAGCGCGCCCGCGCGATCTACGGCATGGGCGGGCTGTACCTGGTCGGCGAGCTGACGATCACCGGCGCGTGCAAGCCGCTGTTCGCGATGGACGCCACCGCGACGCCGGTGGTGTTCAAGGAGGACGCTGACGACGACGCCCGCGACGACGCCGCGCTGGCTGCGTTCCGCAAGCTCCCGGCCTACAAGACGCTGCAGCAGTCCTTCACCAAGGACTACGACGGCCAGGGCGACTGGGCGCCGACGCCGACCGTCACCGCCTACGTCGCCGGCGACCAGCGCTACGTCGTGGTCACCGCGAACGAGGGCAGCGGCTGCGGCGACTTCCTGGGCCAGCTCGCGGCGGTGTTCGCGTGGGACGGCGGCCAGGCCCGGCTGGTGTCGAACCCCGACGCCGGCTTCCTGCGCATCGACGCGCTGATCGACAGCGACGCCGACGGCAAGGTCGAGCTGATCGGCGCCGAGGCCGACTTCTCGACGGTGGTCGGCCACCTGACGCCGAACGGCGCCGGCTTCGCGACCCGGTCGAGTGTGACCTTCCCGTTCAACGACTGCGGCTGCTGAGCGTGATCGCGCGCACGCGCGCGCGGTTGACCCGCCGCGCGACCGCCGCGTAGGCTGGCGTCGATGCGCGGCCTCGCCGTCTTCGCCCTGGCGCTCGCGGCGTGCGTGCAGGCCGCGCCGCACGCGATCGTGCAGGTGCCGCCCGGCGACGAGTACGCCGCCGGCGCGGTGCTGGTGATGCCGACCACCTGCGTGCCCGACGGCGTGATGCCCGAGCTGTGCTCGCCGGTCACGCTGACCGCGGGGCAGCCGACGCTGACGCCGCTGCCGGCGAGCTACGCGGTCTACGTCGACCCGACGCTGCGGCTGAAGCTCGAGTTCGCCGGCTACACGCTGGCCGAGGGCGCGGCGATGCGGCTCGAGACCGGCGCGCGCACCGACGGGCAGACCGTCTACGGCGACGGCGCGTCGTCCAGCTCGACCGCGGTGACGACGGGCCCGACGGTCGCCGACCTGCCGCCCGGCGACGTGCGCGCGGTGGCCCGCTCGCTGGGGCTGGGCGGCATCGTCACCTCGACGTTCACGATCTCGCCGGCCGGCTTCGGCGAGATCCGCGCCGACCTCGTGGTGACGCTGTGGGACGTCGACAGCAGCGCGTCGCGGTGGATCGTCCGCTGCGGCGAGCGCATGTACGGCTACCGCGAGACGCCGCTGCGCCTGGCCAACTGCGTCGGCAACGGCGTGCTGGCAGCGCTGGCGCCGGGCAACCTGATCGGCGAGGCGCTGTGAGGGCCGCGGCGCTCGGCGCGCTGCTCGCGACGGCGGCGTGCGGCGTCGACAAGATGCCGCCGATCGTCATGCTGCGGCGGGGCGCGGCGGCGCCGGTCAAGCGGGTGGCGATCCTGCCCGCCGAGTGCGGCACCGCCGTGTGCAAGGGCATCGACGCGATCGTCGCCGCCGACCTCGCGTTCCGCGGCTACGACGTCGTCGAGCTCGATCGGCTGGCCGCGATCGAGCGCGCGCGCACCGAGGTGCAGGTCAGCGTCCAGGACACCAGCGGGCCGACGATGACCAACGGCTCGACCCGCACCGTCACCGTGACCGGGGCGATGCTGTCGGACGTCGACGTGTGGACGCTGCGCGCCGAGCTGGCCGCGATGGGCGTCGACGGCCTGGTCCGGGTGCGCACCGCCGAGCTCGAGGGCTGGCCCGAGCGCGTCGAGGCGATGGTGCGCGTGACCCGCACCGCCGACGCGTCGCTGGTGTGGTCGACGCTGTGCGAGCTCGAGGTGTCGGTGCTCGACCTGGCCGACGAGAACGCCGAGCGGGCGGTGCGCTGCGCGCTGGCGGGAGGCGCGCGATGAGGCGGCTGGCGCTGGCGGCGCTGGCGGCCACCGGCTGCGCGGTCTCGGCCGGCTCGGCCAACGTCGGCCAGTGGCGCGCGCGGCGCGTCGTCGACTCGACCGCGTGCCTGCAGACGCCGGACGGCCGCTGCGCGCGCACGGTCACGATCGGCCGCGATCTGCCGGCGCGCGGGTTTGGCGGCGGCCGGTTCGCGTTCGGCAACAGCGGCTACGCGCAGCGGCGCCACGACGGCGACGTCACCCACGGCGCGTTCATCGACGGCTACTACGAGTACTTCCGCGGCCGCGGCCGGTTCGCGGTCGGCGGTCGGGTCGGCGCCACCGCCGGCTTCGGCTTCGCCCGCCACCTCTTGTTCCTGGTGCCGGTGACCGCGATGGCCCACGCCGGCGGCGCCTGGGGCTCGGCCTACGTCGGCGTCGGCTACGCGCCGATCGCCACCGAGTCGGAGGTGCCGGCCGACCCCGAGGCGATGGCGCCGCCCGCGACCTGGCACCACGACAGCGCCCATGCGCTGCTCGGCGCCCGCGTGCTGCTGCGCCAGACCTACTCGCAGTCGCTCGACGTCAACCCCGAGCTGCGCGTGCAGACGCTGGGCGGCTCGACGCTGATCAGCCTGACGGCCAACCTCGGCCTGCACTTCTGAGCCCCTCCGGAGATCCCCATGCGCGCCACCACCGCCTCGCTCCTCGTCCTCGCCGCCGCCTGCGCCAGCAAGCAGCCCGGCGCCGTGCTCGCGCCCCAGGCCATGATCGGCCCCGCCGCCGGCCCGCCCGGCCGGGTGCTGGTGCTGACCGCCAGCTGCGGCAGCCTCGAGGCGCAGTGCCGTGACTCGTGGGCGCCGGCGGTCGACGCGATCGTCACCGGCAGCCTCGACTTCCACGGCTACAACACGATCGACCCGGCGGCGCTGCGCAAGGACGAGCGCACCCGCCACGAGACCGTCGACACCACCGACGACCGCACCGAGTCGTCGAGCTCGACCGAGACGGCCGAGGCCGGCGTCATCGGCATCATCCCGGTCGCGTCGATCGGCGCCAGCGCCAGCTCGTCGGTCACCGTCACCCGCACCCGGCACAAGACCGTCGTGCTCGAGGGCGCGAGCTTCGAGGACCTGCGGCTGGAGGACCGCGCGGCGCTGATGGCGATGGCCGGCGCCAACTCGGTCTTGACCACCCGGGTCATCGTCGGCGCCGACTACAGCGCGTGGAGCCACGCCCAGGTGGTCGAGGTGGTGATCAAGCTGGCCGCCGCCGACACCGGCGAGATGCGCTGGTCGACCCGCTGCGCGGCGAGCTCCGACGAGTACGCCTCGGTCGACGCCGCGATCGAGGGCGCGACGCGGTGCGCCGCCGGCGCCTTCACCGCTCAGTGATCGACCGGCGCGGCTACTGCGTGGCCTCGCGCCACGCCTGCCACATCAGGATCGGCCACAGCGACGTGCGCCAGTCGTCGACGCCGGCCAGGAACGCCGTCCAGCGGCGGCGCACGAACGTCGGATCGAGGTAGCCGTCCTCCCGCATGCGGCGCTCGTCGAGCAGCGCCTCGGCCCAGCCCCGCAGCGGCCCGCGCAGCCACGCCGCGACCGGGATCATGAAGCCCATCTTGGGGCGGTCGAACAGCGACGATGGCAGCTGCTTGTCGAGGATGTGCCGCAGCACCAGCTTGGTGCGCTCGCCGGCCACCTTGGTCGCGTACGGCAGCCGCCACGCCAGCTCGACCAGCTCGTGATCGATGAACGGCAGGCGGGTCTCGAGGCTGGTCGACATCGCCGCGCGGTCGACCTTGACCAGCAGCTCGTCGCCGAAGTGGGTGAGCATGTCGGCGTACATCGCGCGCTCGGTGGCGTTGCCGCGCGCCAGCACGTCGGGCGCGAGCGGCAGCACGCCGCGATCCTCGGCGACGCCGGGCACCACCAGCTCGGGCTGGTACCACAGGCTCATCAACCGCGCGTAGAAGGCGTCGGGGTCGACGTCGGCCGCGATCACCGAGCGCCGCCGCGCCCAGTCGAGCCAGCGCTGCGCGCGCCCCGGCGTGAGGTCGCGGTTCTGCAGCAGCCCGATCAGCGCGTCGATCGCGCCGGCCACCCGGGCCCGGCCCGGCAGCCGCAGCAGCCGCTCGAGCCGCCGCACGATCGCGAACCGCGGGTAGCCGGCGAACAGCTCGTCGCCGCCCTCGCCGGTCAGCACGACGGTGACGTGGCGCCGCGCGAGGCGCGCCACCAGCGTCGTCGGGATCTGCGACGAGTCGGCGAACGGCTCGTCGTAGATGTGCGGCAGGTCGGGCACCACCGCCAGCGCGTCCTGGCCGTTGACGCGGAACTCGGTGTGGTCGGTGCCCAGCCGCGCCGCGACCTCGCGGGCGTAGCGGGTCTCGTCGTAGCGCGGGTCGTCGAACCCGATCGAGAAGGTCTTGACCGGCGTCGACGCCTGCCGCTGCATCAGCATGACGATCAGCGACGAGTCGATGCCGCCCGACAGGAACGCGCCCAGCGGCACGTCGGCCAGCATCTGCTCGCGCACCGCGCGGGTCAGCACCGCCTCGACCCGATCCGCGGCCGCGCCGACGTCGATCGCCAGCGGCGCGGCCAGGCCGCCCTCGGCGACCGCGCGGAACGAGTAGTAGGTGTGCGGGCCGCTGACCGCGCCGTCGGCGGCGATCCGCTGCCAGGTGCCGGGCGCCAGCTTGCTGATGCCCTGGTAGATCGACCGTGGCACCGGCACGTAGCCGTAGCGTACGAACGCGATCAGCGCGGCGCGATCGATCGTCGCCGTGAACGCGGGGTGGGCGCGCAGCGCCTTGAGCTCGGAGGCGAACGCCAGCACGCGGCCGCCGCGCAGCCAGCCGACGTACAGCGGCTTCTCGCCGAACCGGTCGCGGGCCAAGGACAGCGCGCGCTCGCGGGCGTCCCACACCGCGATCGCGAACATGCCGCGCAGGCGCGGCAGCGTCGCCTCGAAGCCCCAGGCCTCGATCGCCGCCAGGACGACCTCGGTGTCCGACCGCCCGCGGAACCGCGCGCCCGCGGCGGCCAGCTCGGCGCGCAGCTCGCCGTGGTTGTAGATCTCGCCGTTGAAGACGATCGTGTAGCGGCGCGACGCCGACGCCATCGGCTGGTGGCCGAGCGGCGACAGGTCGACGATCGCCAGCCGGCGGAAGCCCAGCGCGACCTGGCCGTCGGACCAGGCGCCGGCGTCGTCGGGACCGCGGGCTTGCAACGTCGCCGCCATCGCGCGGGCGGTGGCCTCCGCGTCGACGGCGTTCCCTCCATCGAGGTCGACGAACCCAGCGATGCCGCACATCAGCGCGGCCTGTACCATACCGCGGACCGGCGATGCGAGGTGCGCTGCTCGCCGTCGGGACGACGGCGGTGATACACCGGGCTTCGATGTCCGAAGCGCTCCCGCATTCCGCGGATCTGGTCGTGATCGGAGGCGGCACCGCCGGCGCCGCCACCGCCGGGTTCGCCGCCGCCCATGGCCTCCGCGTCGTGCTGCTCGAGCGGCGCCCGCTCGATCGCGCCGGGG
This sequence comes from Myxococcales bacterium, assembly GCA_016707895.1. Taxonomy (GTDB): domain Bacteria; phylum Myxococcota_A; class Polyangia; order Haliangiales; family Haliangiaceae; genus UBA2376. The sequence goes on from JADJGV010000003.1 coordinate 71,124, forward strand.
CGCGCTGGGTCAACGGCGTGACCCGCGCGGCCTTGCGCGAGGCGGGGCTGACGGTCCCCGACGCTGCCGCGGCGCCGCCGCGGTTCCACCTGGTGACCGCGAACCACCGCGTGACCGTGCCGCGCCACGACGTCGTCGACCTCGACATGCGGGCGCTGGTCGCGCAGCTCCACGACCGCGCCCGCGCCGCCGGCGCCGAGCTGATCGGCGAGGTCCAGGTCACCGGCCGCGAGGACCGGACGGTGCGGACCGACCGCGGCGCGATCACCGCGCGGTGGATCGTCGACGCCAGCGGCCTGGCCGGACCCGGCCTCTTGGACACCCCGCCGGTCGCGCCCGAGCACCTGTGCGCCGCCGCCCAGGGCGTCTACGAGGTCCGCGACCGCGCCGGCGCCGCGGCGTACTTCGCCGCGCTGGGCCTGCCGCTCGGTGAGATCTGCGCCCACGTCGGCGTCGCCGGCGGCTACTCGCTGATCAACGTGCGGGTCCACCCCGGCGGCGACACCGTCGGCGTGCTCACCGGCACCATCCCCGCGCTCGGCCACCCCGGCGGCAAGGTCGTGCGCGACGACTTCGTCCGCGCGCAGCCGTGGATCGGCCCGATGGTGTTCGGCGGCGGCGGCGCGATCCCGCTGCGCCGCCCCCGCGAGGAGCTCACCGACGGTACCGTCGTGCTGGTCGGCGACACCGGCTGCCAGGTCTTCCCGGCCCACGGCTCCGGTATCGGCGCCGGCATCCTCGCCGGCAAGCTGCTCGCCGACACGCTCGCGCGCGGCGGCACGCCTTACGACTACGAGGTCGCGTGGCACCGCCGCTGGGGCGGCCTGTTCGCCGCCTACGACGCCGTGCGCCGCTGGAACCAAGCGCAGTCCGGCGCCGAGCTCGATCGCGTCATCGGCCGCGGCCTCGTCGATCTCGAGTTCGCGCGCGCCGGCCTCGACCAGACCCTGCCCCAGGTCTCGCCTGGCGCGCTCGCCAGGAAGCTCCCCGGCGCGCTGCGCGAGCGCGGGGTCGTCGCGCTCGGCGCTCGCACCGCCGCCGCCATGGCCCTCGGCCCGAAGTTCCCGCCGCGCGGCCGCGCCCGCCGCGCCTGGTCGGCGGCGATGCAGCGCCTGCTGCCGGTGTAGCGACGGCGCCGGGGGCGGAGCGGGAGTCGGAGCCGGAGCCGGAGCCGGAGCCGGGGGCGGAGCGGGAGTCGGAGCCGGAGCCGGAGTCGGTGTCGCCGCCGCCGAATATCTGCGGCCGCCTCCCCTCCCCGCCGTTGACGCCCCCGCCCCGTGCCGCCTACCACCACCCCATGCTCGCCGATCCCACCGCCGCGGCCGATCCCGCCGCGCTACCGCAGCGCTTCGCCACCCGCGCCGCGCTCGCCGCGTTGCCCTGGTTCGCGGTCGATCACGACGAGATCGTCCTCGCCGACCGCACGATCGGTCCGATCATCGACACCCACACCCACTACGCGCTGCCGACGCTGTCGATCCACCACCTCGACATGCTCCGCGAGACGCCCGACTCCAACCTGCTGCTCGGCGCGTGCTGCGCGCACCACCTCGACGTCCGCGCCAACCAGTGCTTCACGCCGGCCGAGTTGACCGCGCTCAAGCGCGACCTGCTGCTCGGTGGCCTCACCGGCCGCGGCAAGCGCGCCGATCACACCGCGCCCAACCTCGCGCGCGACATGAAGAGCATGAACGTCGCGCACGCCGTCGTGCTCGGCATCGACATGGCGATCCCCAACCGCCACCCCACCGACACGCTGCGCGCCGTCGCCCAGCGCGCCGAGGCCACCGGCTACGGCAGCGTCCACCCGCGCTCGCCGCTGGCCAAGGTCCGCCTCGAGGAGCAGCTCCACCTGGGCGCCCGCGGCCTCAAGCTGCACCCGCCCAACCAGCTGTTCCGTCCCGACGCCTGGTACGCGATGCGGATCTACCGCTGGTGCGGCGCCGCCAACATCCCCGTGTTCTTCCACGCCGGGCCCGCCGGCATCGAGCCCAAGGCCGGCCAGTACTGCGCGCAGATGCGCTTCTACGAGCGGCCGCTGCGCGAGCTCCCCGACACCACGTTCGTCCTTGGCCACGCCGGCTCGCTGCAACACAAGGAGGCGATCGCGCTGCAGCGCCGCTACCCCAACGCGTGGCTCGAGATCTCCGGCCTGTCGCTGGCGCAGCTACGCGAGGTCATCACCGACGCCGACACCAGCCGCGTCGTGTTCGGCTCCGACTGGCCCTTCTATCACCCGGTCTTGCCGCTAGCGAAGCTCCTGGTCGCGACCCAGGACCGCCCGCACCTGCGCGCCGCGATCCTGCACGACAACGCCGCGCGCCTCCTCGAGCGCACGATGCGCTAGCAGCGACCCCCGTCACCTGACGGGCTGCTACGAAGGGCGCCGCGCGGCGAGGGCTGGCGGTGTCCGGCGCCGGACACACGCCGCTGTCCGGGGATGGCCGGAAAGCCGGACGAATCCGGCCGTTTTGTCCGAGATTCGGACGCGCGGCGCCAGGCATCGCAGGGTTACGGCTGGCGTGCGACTTGCTGAGGGGTTGGGCATGGTGGACGGTGCAGCGGGTGAACAGAAGGTGAGCGAGGTGGCGGCGGCCGCGGCGGCGGCGGCCGCGGCGGCGGGCGCGGACGACTGGCGCGTGGTCGACCGGACGCTGCGCGGGCTGGCGCGACGGCGGGCGGCGCTCGACGTCGAGGAGGCCGCGTGGCTCCGGCGCGCGCGGGCGCTCGGCGTCCATCGCGAGCTGGGCTTCGCGACGTTCTTCGAGTACGTCGAGCGCGTGCTGGGCTACGCGCCGGGGCCGGCGCGCGAGCGGCTGCGGGTGGCCGACGCGCTGGCGGCGCTGCCGAAGCTGCGGGCGGCGATGACCGCCGGCGACGTCGCGTACAGCGCGGCGCGCGAGCTGACCCGGGTCGCGACCGTCGACACCGAGGCGGCGTGGCTGACGGCGGCGGCCAAGCACACCGTCCGGGAGATCGAGGAGATGGTGAGCGGGCGGCGGCGGGGCGACTCGCCGGAGGATCCGCCCGACCCCGCCGCGCGGCTGCACGAGCTGCGGCTGCTGCTGCCGGCGGCGGTGCTGGGCAAGTTCACCGGGCGCGGCGCGCGCTGGAGGCGGCGTGCGGGCACCCGCTCACCGACGGCGACCTGCTCGCGACGTTGTGCGATGGCCAGCTGGCGGGTGCCGGATCCCACGTGGAAGGTGCCGCGGCGGCGTCGCACGAGGGAGATGCCGCGGCGGCGTCCAGGCCCATGTACCAGATCGCGATCACGCGGTGCCCCGACTGCACGCGCGCGTGGCAGGACGTTGCCGGGCACACGATCGAGATCAGTGAGACCGAGCTGGCGCAGGCGTCGTGCGACGCCGAACTGCTCGGGCGGGTCGACGGCGACAAGCCGGCGCGGGTGACCAAGACGATCCCGCCGCGGACCCGGCGCGCCGTGCTGCGGCGGGATCGCGGGCGGTGCGTCGTGCCGGGGTGCCGCAACGCGCGGTACGTCGACGTCCACCACATCGTGCCGCGGGCGCAGGGCGGCAAGCACACGCCGAGCAAGCTGTCGGCGCTGTGCTCGGCGCACCACAAGGCCGCGCACGATGGCCGGCTGCGAGTCGAGGGGACCGCGCCTGCGAAGCTGCGGTTCACGCACGCCGATGGGCGGCCGTACGGGGCGCCGCCGTCCCACGTGGGAGGTGGGGAAGCGGCGCTGGCGCCGCGTCCTGCGGCAGGTGAGGTCGCGGTGGCACCGTCTCAAGCGGGCGCCGAGGTTGGGCCGCCGCCGGCAGCACGCCGGCGCCGCCGAGCCCAGGCGCCACCGGCAAAGAGAACGCGGGACTCCGCGGCGGGTGGCCGCCAAGTTGCCGGCCGCTCAGCGGGAACGAGCGGCGACCGCGCCGACCGCTGATGGTACGAAGCCAACATGCGCTACGCGCCACGTCTCATCCCCGCCGGGTCTGCGCCTGCGGGCGCGCTCGTCGAGCCCCTGATCGCCGCGCCGCCGAAGAGCCCGCTCGGCGAGCACACGCTGATCCCCGAGGTCGCGTGGATGATCGAGCAGGACGGCGTGTTCGTCCACGTGCCCGAGTCGGAGCGCGCCCAGCTCGAGGTGATGCGCGGCTACGCCGAGCTGACCAAGCTGGACGGCACACTCGCGAACGAGACGCTCGACGACCTCCCTGGCGTCAACCTCGCGACGAACGGCGCGTACGCGGCGGAGATCCTCCTCGACCGCGACCATCTCGCCGCGATCCACGAGATCCTCGGCTTCCAAGCGTACCTCGCGGCGGCGCCACGCCGGGCGCGCTTCCTGATCGGCGGCGTCGGGGCCGGCCTGGACGGGATGCGCGCGTTCGTCGCTCGCGCCCGACGTGAGCACGACGCGGCGCCGATCGGCGAACGGATCAGCCCGGTCACCTTGCTCGTGCGCGGCGCCGCGCCCACCGCGGTCGTCGGCGAGCTGCAGCTAGCCGCGCTCGCCCACGCCGGCCTGTAGCTACCCGCTCCCGCTCCGGCCACGGATCCCGCTCCGGCTCCCGCTCCGCACCGCGCTACGCTACCCGCTTGGCCCGCAGCATCCACACCACCCGCCGGACGCTGGCGGATCACGAGGCCGACGACCTGGCCGACCGCACCGCGTACCGCGCCGAGACCGCGCGCCTGCGCGACGAGCTCGCGCGCAAGCGACGAATCAAGACGCAGGTGGTCGCCGCCCGCGGCGCCGCCGCACCGCCCGACGCGGCACCCGATCCGGCGGCGGTCGCGATCGTCGTGCAGGACCATGGCCCGCACGTCCACCACGCCGCCACCGCCGCCGACGTCCGTGGCGTGATCGCCCGGCTGCCCCCCGGGGCCGCCGATGGGCTCGGCGCGATCGTGCTGGGCCGCACGCGCGACGTGGACGACGACGACGACGATCCGGACGCAGGCGGCGATCGCGATCCGTATACCGGCGCGCCAGGCCAGCTGATCCTCCCCGGCGTCTACGCCAAGCGCATCCTGGGCACCTACACGCCGCGGCGCGCCGAGATCCTCCTCGGCGCCTACGTCTACGACGCCGCCACGCTGGCCGAGGCGCGCGCCAAGCGGCTGCTCATGAAGCTGTGGGCGCTGACGACGCTGGTCCACGAACTGGGCCACCACCACGACTACGTCGCGCGGATCGCGCGCGGGCGCTGGCGCGCCGACGAGCTCGCCAAGGTCGAGCGCTACGCCGAGGCGCGGAGCCACGCCGACGTCGCGACCGCGGTGCTGCCCTACCTGGCCGCGGCCCACGCCGACGAGGTCGCCTACCTGCGGGGCTGGCTCCTCACCCACGGCGGCCTCGACACGCCGCTGGCAACGCTGATCGACGACCCGCGCACGACGCTGGCCGACGGCACGCGCGGGTTCCGCTGGACCATCAGCGACGCGCTGGTCACGCTGTTCGAGGACGTCGAGGCCGGTCGCGATCCGTTCGCCACCCGCGTCGAGTTCGCCCGCCAGCTCCACTACCGCGGCGAGTACGCGCTGCCGCGGGCGATCCTCGCCGGCGTGCTCGCCGACCACCCCGGCGACGTCGACGCGCTGACCATGCTTGCCGACATCGAGGTGCACGAGGGCGCCTACGCCGACGCCGAGGCCCGCTGCCGCGACGTGCTGGCCGGCGCGCCGCACCACGGCGAGGCGTGGATCGCGCTGACCGACGCGCTGGTCGATCGCCAGCGCTGGGACGACGTCGTGGCCACGACCACCGCCGCGCTCGCCGCCGCGACGCTCACGAACCAGGATCTCGCGCACGTCGTCCGGTACCGGGCGCGCGCCCGGCTCGAGCTCGGTGCGTACGACGCCGCCGCGCACGACCTGCTCGGCCTGGCGCTCGCTCGCGCCGGCACCCGCGCGTCGGTGATCCGCCTCCGCGCGCTCCTGCTCCTGCGCACCGACCAGCTCGCCGGGGCGCTCGAGCTCGCGCAGCACGCCGTCGGCGTCCCGGCCGGCGCGCGCGCCGAGCTGGACGCGGTGCAGCTCGAGGCCGCGATGCGCCTGGGGCGGCCAGCGCACGCCGTGCCGCTGAGCCGCCGCGACGTCGCGCGTCTCGAGCAGCTCGGCCACGGCCCGTGGCTGGCGCGGCTGCGCGCCGCCTACCCCGACCACGTCGCGTCGGCGGCCTGAGTTCAGGCCGGCTCCGCCCCCGACTCCGACTCCGGCTCCGGCTCCGGCTCCGGCTCCGGCTTCAGCTCCGAAGCCGCTGGCGCCGCGAGGTGCGCGGCGACCGCCGCGGCCGCCTTCTTGTTCATCCCCGGCGCCCGGGCCAGCTCGTCGATCGACGCCGCCGCGATCGCCGCGACGGTGCCGAAGTGCCGCAGCAGCGCCTGGCGGCGGGTCTTGCCGATGCCGACGATCTCGTCGAGGGAGCTGCGCAGCGCCGCCTTGCCGCGGCGCTCGCGGTGGAAGGTGTTGGCGAAGCGGTGGGCCTCGTCGCGCAGCCGCGCCAAGAGGAACAGCTCGGCGGTGTTGGCGCGCAGGATGATCGGATCCTTGACGCCGCGCACGAAGACGCGGTCGGGCATGTCGCCGGCGGCCAGCTCGCGCTCCTTGGCCAGCGCGATCACGTCGAGCACCGCGCGCTCGCCGTCGAGCGGCAGGCCCAGGTCGCCCAGCGCCGCGACCGCCATCGCCAGCTGACCCTTGCCGCCGTCGATCACCAAGAGGTCGGGCGGCGCCCACGCCGGATCGTCGCCGCCGGCGCGCTTGAACCGCCGCGACAGCACCTCGTACATCGACGCGAAGTCGTCGTTGCCCGAGGTCTTGATCTTGAACGTGCGGTACAGCGCCTTGGTCGGCAGGCCGTCGACGAACGTCACCATCGACGCGACGGTGTCGGTGCCTTGCACGTGGGCGATGTCGAAGCACTCGATGCGCCGCGGCAGCCGGCGCAGCCCCAGCCGCTCGCGCAGCTTGTCGAGGGTGGCGTCGACGTCGGCCCCCTTGTCGCGCCGCGCGGTCATCGCCGCCTGCGCGTTCTTCTCGGCCAGCTCGATCAACCGCATCCGGGTGCCGCGCTGCGGCCACAAGAGGCGCACCTTCTTGCCGCGCGCCGCGCCCAGCCACTCGGCCAGCACCTCGGCCTCGTCGAGCGGCACCGGCACCACCACCTCGTCGGGGATGTACGTGCCGGAAGCGTAGTACTGCTGCACGAACGCGGCGATCACCTCGGCGTCGGGCAGCTCCTGGTCCTTGTGCGCCACCGAGCGCTTGCCCACCAGCTTGCCGGCGCGCACGAACAGGACGGTCAGCTCGGCGGCGTCGCCCTCGCGGTGCAACCCGAACACGTCCTGGTCGACGAAGTCGTCCTGGACGATCGTCTGGCGCGACACGGTCTTCTCGACCGCGACGATCGAGTCGCGCAGCTGCGCCGCCACCTCGAAGTCCTCGGCCGCGGCCCGCGCCGCCATGCGCTCGCGCAGGCGCGCCACCAGCTGCTTGTCGTGGCCCTCGAGGAACAGCACGACGTCGTCGACCTGCTCGGCGTAGGCCGCCGGCTCGACCGGCACCGCGCACGGCCCCGCGCAGCGCTTGATCTGGTACTGCAGGCACACCCGCCCGCGGTGCTCGAGCACGTGGTCGGTGCAGGTCCGCAGCTGGAAGTGGCGGTTGAGCACCCGCAGCGTCTCGCGGCACGAGGTCGCCGAGTGGTACGGCCCGAAGTAGCGGGCGCCGTCGTCCTTGATGTTCCGCGCCACCTCGACCCGGGGGAACATGCGGTGCGGCGGCGCGCCGGGCGTCGTGGCCGGCGGCCGCACCCGCAGCACCAGGTACTGCTTGTCGTCGCGCAGCTTCACGTTGAAGCGCGGCTGGTGCTTCTTGATCAGGTGGTTCTCGAGGAGCAGCGCCTCCTTCTCGTCGGTGACCACCATGGTCTCGACGTCGTGGAGCAGCTTGCCCAGGAACCCCGCCGCCACGAAGTAGCGCTCGTCGCCGCCCGGCCGGAAGTACTGCCGCACCCGCGTCCGCAGGTTCTTGGCCTTGCCGACGTAGATCACCTTCCCCGCCGCGTCCTTCATCACGTAGACGCCGGGGTCGGTCGGCAGCCTCGCCAGCAGCTCGTCGAAGTCCACGGTCACGACGGTCTCAACGAGCCGCTCGCAGGATCACAGGTGCGCGATGTCCTTGAACGTGACGAACACCATCAGCACGATCAGGAACAGCACGCCGACCATCGTCACGGTCATCTCGACGCGCGGGTTGGCGCGGCGGCGGGTCACCAGCTCGTAGCCGAGGAACGCCAGGCGGCCGCCGTCGAGCGCCGGCAGCGGCAGCAGGTTGAACAGGCCGAGGTAGACGTTGAGCATCATCAACAGCTCGAGGCCGTAGATCAGGCCCGAGCCGAACGCGCTCGAGAACTCGTTGAAGATGCCGACCGGACCGGTGACCCGGACCTCGGCCTTGCCGCGGATCGCGGCGTAGAGCCCGCCGACGATCTGCTTGGTCTGCAGCCACGGGTACTTCACCGCCTCGACCGCGGCGGTGCCGACGCCGACCTTGCCGCGGGTCTCGAGCGCGATGCCCATGCGGAACACCTTCATCGGCTTGCCGTCGGCGTCGTTGATCACGTTGCCGGCGCCGTCCTTGACCTCGACCTCCTTGGTCGGGACCTCGAGCGGGATGCGCTGCCCGCCGCGCTCGACCACCAGCTTCATCGGCGCGCCCTTGGCGTCGTTGGTGATGACCGCCAGCGGCTTGTCGTTGGGGCCGGCGCCGCGCAGCTTGAGCGGCTGCCCGTTGGCCTCGACGATCACGTCCCCGGGCTGCAGGATGCCGTGGGCCGGGGCCTTGGGATCGACCGCGGCGACCTTGTAGTGCTCGGCCCAGTTGGGGATGCCGGCGCAGCTGTAGATGCCGAACGCCAACAGCACCGCGGCGAGGTAGTTGGTGCCGGGGCCGGCGAAGATCGTCAGGATGCGCTGCCACACCGGCTTGTTGGGGTAGGCCTCCTTGTCGTCGGGGTCGACGTCCTCGGCGATGTTCATCCCCTTGATCTCGACGAAGCCGCCGAACGGGATGGGCGCCAGCTGGAACAGCGAGCCGCGCTTGGAGCGCCACTTGGCGATCGCCGGCCCGAAGCCGATCGAGAAGCGCTCGACCCGCATGCCGCACCAGCGGGCCACGAAGAAGTGGCCGGCCTCGTGCACGATGATCAGCACGCCGAGCGCGAGGATCGGCCCGAGGTAATTCATGTGCCTGGACTATAGCAGCCCAGGCGCGATCACGACGGGCGCGACGTCGACGATGGCGCCCGGCGCGGCAGGAACGCCGACAGCCAGCGCGGCCGCGTCGAGGTCGTGGTCTCGACCTGCTGCACGTCGAGGCGCAGGCCGCCGGCGGCCAGCCGCCGGGCCAGGCGCCGCTGCCGCGCGTCGCGGAACCCGCGCAGGCCGGTCAGCGCCGGCAGCGCGCGCACGCGGTTGGCGACGATGAACGCGTCGTGCATCACGACCGCGTCGACCGTGCCCTCGCGCACCGCGCGGATCGCGTCGGCGGCGCCGGCCATCGGCCCCAGCGCCTTGTGCGGATCGATGATCCACAGCACGCGGCCCTGTGCACGCGCGGCGCCAGCGTCGGCGCCCCGGCCGCGCCGCGGCGCGTGGATCACCCTCAGCTCCGGCACGCGCGCGCGCTGGAGCGCCAGCACGGCGTGGGAGTTGTCGCCGGAGTCCTCGTCGACCGCGAGCAGCTCGAACGAGATCGACATCGCCCGGAGCTCCGCGGCCAGCCGCTGCACCGCGGGGCCGATCGCGTCTTCATCATCCCCGAACGGAAGGACGACCGAGACTTCGAAGCAGGTCGACATCAAGACCTGGGAAGACAGCAGGTTCTGTGCCGCCGCGGTGACGGTCATGTGGCGGAGATTGTACCACTGTAACTGTCCAGGTTCGTTGGAACGCCGTTCACGCACAGATCCGCTGGCCCGACCATCGCGCCGTCAACTTGCGTCGAAGATCGCGCACTCGGTGCGAACTCAGCTACGCACCTGACGCCCCCAGTGCTCGTCGAGCCGGGCGCCGACCGCTGGCCACGCGAGCGCGCCGACCGGTGCGATCGGCATGGTCGCGGCCCGCGCGATGGCCGTCGCCAGCGCCCGCGGCTCGCGCGGCGCGACGACCCGCGCGCCGAACGCCGCGAGCGCCGCGAGCCCGCCGGTGGCGGTCGCGACCACCGGCACCCCGCACGCCAGGGCCTCCAGCGCGGCGAGCGGCGTGCCCTCGTGGCGACCGTCGGCCGTGACGATCGACGGCACCGCGACCACGTCGGCGTCGACCAGCACGCGATCGCGCGCCGGCGCGTCGAGCCAGCCGCGCCACGCGACGCGATCCTCGACGCCGAGCTCGCGCGCCAGCGTCATCAACCGCGCGCGCTCGGGCCCATCGCCGGCGACGACCATGCGAAAGCGTGGCGGCAGCGACGCCAGCGCCCACAGCGCCACGTCGACGCCCTTGATCGGCACCAGCCGCGCGAGGATCGCGATCGTCAGGTGCGGCTGCGCCGGCCGCACCGCGCGCGCGGCGACCACCGCGGCGATCGTCGCGCCGTCGACGCCCATCGGCTGGACGATCGTCGTCGATGACGACGCGGGCCGCGCCGCGATCACCGCGTCGCGCAGCGGCGCGGCCGCGCACGCGAGCCGCGCGCCGCGCAGCGCCAGCGCGCGCAGCGTCGATCGCAAGAGCCCGCGCGCCGCCAGCAGATGGACGTCGCCGCCGTGCGCGATCGCCAGCAGCGGCCCGCGCGTCGGCACCGCCGCCCACGCCGACGGCGCCAGCCAGTGCGCGGCGACCGCGTCCCAGCGCGGCGCGCGCGCCACCACCGCCGCGCCCAGGCGCGCCGCGAAGCCCGCCGCGCCGCCGACGCCGCGGCCGATCGCCTCGGGCGCGCCACCGGCGTAGAACAGCCCCGGCGGCGCCGCGACCCGCCGCACGCCTTCCGCAGCGTCCCAGGCCGGATCGACGTCGGGCGCGCCGGCCGCGATGATCTCGACCGCCGCGCCGGTGCCGCGCAGGTACGCCGCGTGGCCGGCGACGAAGCTGCCGGCCGCGTCGCCGCGCCAGCGCGGATACGAGGTGGTGACGATGCCGACGCGCACCGGGCAAACCTACTCGCTCGCGCCGCGCGGCGCAGCGCGCTACGCGGCGATCGACGGCTGCGCGGCGATGACCAGCGCGGCCTTGTTGGCCTTGGCCGGCTTGGCGCTGTAGTCGTAGAGGCCGATGCCCGACTTCTTGCCGAGCTGGCCGGCCTGCACCAGGCGGCGCAGCAGCGCCGGCGCGCGGTAGCGGTCGTCGCCGAACTCCTTGTAGAGCAGCTTGGCCATCGCGTAGACCACGTCGAGCCCGATCAGGTCCGACAGCGCCAGCGGCCCCATCGGGTGGCCGCAGCCCAGGCGCATCGCGGTGTCGATGTGCTCGGCGCTGGCCAGGCCCTGCTCGTACGCGTGGATCGCGCCGAGCAGCATCGGCACCAGCAGCCGGTTGACGACGAAGCCGGTCGAGTCGAGCACCGGCACCGCGGTCTTGCCCAGCCGCGCGACGAACGCCTCGCATGCGGCCAGCGCGTCGGGGTCGGTGTCGGTCAGGTGCGCGACCTCGACCAGCGCCATCGCCGGCACCGGCGAGAAGAAGTGCAGGCCGAGCGTGCGGCGCGGCCGCAGCCCGTCCGACAGATCGGCGATCTTCAGGGTGGAGGTGTTGGAGGCCAGGATCGCCTCGGGCGCGAGCAGGGCGGCGAGCCGCGCGAACAGCTCGCGCTTGGCGCCGAGGTCCTCGACGATCGCCTCGATCACCAGGTCACAGCCGGCGACCGCGTCGACGTCGCAGGTGGCGGTGATCAGCGCCAGCGCCCGGTCGGCGTCCTCGGCGGCGAGCTTGCCCTTGGCGACGCGGGCGGCCATCGAGGCGCGGATCCGCGCCCGGGCCGACTCGGGGTCACCGGGGGTCGCCTTGACCAGCGTGACCGGCAGCCCAGCCAGGGCCGCGACCTCCGCGATGCCAGCCCCCATCAGTCCGCTCCCGACGATGCCGATGTGCTTCGGTTCCGACATGATTGCCTCCTGGAGACACAGCATGAGCACGGAACCAATATCTGTCAATCTGTAACTAGTTGATTTCTATTAACATTGGCATTAACAACCCGAGTGGTTCGTCAACGCGTTCACAGGCTATGTAAATCGGCCACTTGCCTCGACGCGTCGCGTCACTCCCGCAGCGCCGCTCGCTTCTCCCAGCGCGCCTTGGCCTTGGCCAGCTCGCCATCGCGGGTCCGCGGCTCGCCGCGCGCCTCCAGGTTCTCCAGCAGCGCGGTGGTGATCGCGGCGATCGCGTTGACCGCGGCGTCGAACGCGACCTGGTTGGCCATCGACGGTCGGGTCGACCCGCTCACCTTGCGCACGTACTGCAGCGCGGCGGCCTGGATCTCTTCCGGCGTGGTCGGGGGAGCGAAGTTGTGCAGGACGCGGATGTTGCGGCACACGCCCGAAGGCTACCGCCGCCGGCGGGCTAGCGCGACGGCGCCGCCCACCGCCAGCACCACCTCGGCGGCGATCCACACCAGCTGCCGCCCGTCGGGGGCGCCGTCGAGCGCGAACCCGAGCAGGCGCGCCGCGCCGATGCCCGCCATCGCCCACGCCACCAGGCCGACCGCCGCGCGCCACCACGGCCGCAGCGCCGGCAGCCACGCCACGAACCCGCCGAGGCCCGCGAGCGTGCCGCCCCAGCTCGCCCGCAGGTTGATCAGCTGCGACGACGTGTGGGCCGGTCGCCCGAGCGCGTCGGCGACCGCGTGCGGGCTGAGCGCCAGCACCGCGCCGACGATGATCATCGCGACGCCCGCCAGCCGCCGCGCCTGCCGCGCGGTCATGGACACAGCGCCGGCAGCGACACCGCGTCGGCGCCGCCACCGCTGTCGCCCTCGATCCCGAAGTGCCACGAGGCGGTGAACACCAGCTGACCGGCCGGCGTGGTCAGCGTCGCGATCGTCACCTCGCCGATCGGGCTGCCGAACGACGTCGCGGGCAACGCCACTGGCCGCCACGCGCCGCCGCAGCGCGCCTCGACGGTATCGGTGAACGTGTCCCACACGCCGGTCATGGGATCGCCGTCGTCTCCAGTCACCACGCGCGACCGCCGCAGCGCGACGGCGCCGACCTGCCCCTCCGCGCCCGGCTCCAGCTCGCGCGGCGCGAAGTCCCACGCCACGAACCCGCCGTCGCGCAGCGCCTGATCGATCGCGGCGAGCGCCGCCTGATCGATGAACTCGGCCTCGACCCCGAAGAACTGCCGGTCCTCGGGGTGCCGGTAGTAGACGTGCTCGGCCGGGCGATCGCCGATGAACCGCACCGCCATCATCGCGCCGGCCTGGATGCTCGACTCGTCGACGGCGCAGGCCGCGGTGCGGGTCGCCGTCGACCACGCGAAGCAGATCGCGTCCGGCGACTCGCCGCGCGCCAGCGCCGCGCGCGCCTCGTCGAGCGAGCCGGCTGGCGCGCCGCCGCCGGTGGGATCGACGCCGTGGTTGGCAGGCACGACCGGGCGGGCGGCCCCGCCGCACGCGACGATCAAGACGCTCAGCGGCAAGGCGCGACGCATCGCGCGATGTTCTCGCCGGTGCCGCGCCGACACAAGCGTCAGGGGCTGGGCGTCACCCAGCGCAGCGGCCCGCGGGGGATGCCGCCGTCGTCGCCGTCGAGCACCAGCGCGCGCCCGGCGCGATCGACCGCCTGCACCGCGCCGCGCACCGCGCCCAGCCGCGCCCGCGCCGCGAGGTCGTAGACCACGCCGGCGACCACCACCACCGGCCCGGCGGCGGCCTGGAGCTCACCGCCCCCGGCGCCGACCTCGACCCGGCTGCCGTCGGCGACGTCGACGATCGCCAGCGGCGTGCCGGCGATCAGCCGCCGGGTGCCGTGGCTCGCGATCACCTCGTGGCCGCTGGTGGGGTCGGGTCGCGCGGCGCCGGCGTCGAGGTCGACGCAGGTGCCGTGGTTGCAGGCCACCGGCCCGCGGAAGCGCGCCAGCTCGTCGCGCCAGTCGGCCCGGCGGGTCGCGGTCATCGTCGTCGGGCGCGCCAGGCCCGGCCCGGCCAGCGTCACCGCCGCCTCGTCGCCGTGGCTCGGGCGACAGGTGTACAGGACGCGCGGCGGCGCCGCGGCGACGCCTACCACCTGCGGGTCGCACGCCGCCGACGCCAGCTCGCGCCCGGCCAGGCTGAGCGCGCCGCGCGGTCCGGCGCGCAGGAGGTCGTCGCCGACCGGCGCCACGATCGCCTCGCCCTCGTCGACGATCGCGCCAGTCGCGAGGTCGAGCCACAGGAACTCGGGCATGTCGCCCGACCAGCCGCCGGTCGAGTACGACATGATCGGCCCGCGGCAGTCGCGGTCCGACAGCGACGTGCGCAGCGACGGCCAGGTGACCTTGCCGTCGCCGTCCTGGTCCTTGCGCACGACGAGCAGCCGCGCCCAGCGGCCGTCGCGATCGACCTCGGCCCGCCAGATCCCCGGCTGCGTGACCTCGCGCTCGGCGCCGGTGGCCAGGTCGCGCACGACGACGCGATCGCCGCCGCGGAAGTACACCAGCCGCGTGCCGTCGGCGTCGACGCTGGCCGCGCGGTGGCGCAGCACCGGCACGCCGTCGTCCTTGGCCTCGGCGCCCGGCAGCTCGAGCCAGGTGCCGGCGGCCGCGTCGTGGAGCACCAGCTTGGCGCCGCGCACCACCGCCAGCCAGCGGCCGTCGTCGGACCGCGTGACCACCGCGTCGATCGCCTGCTCGCGCCCGTCGCGGCCGACGACGAACGGCGCGAAGCGATCGCCGTAGGTGTCGCCGTGGTGGCCGGCGTGCACCGCGATCTCGCCGTCGCCGTCGGTGTCGGCGCGGGCCTGGCAGATGACCAGCCAGCTGCCGTCGTCCGCGGTGGCCTCGAGGACGATCGGGTGCGCGGTGCCGATGGTGTCGACGCCGACGCCGGCCGCGGGCGGTGGCGCGTCGCTCGAGGCGCTGGGCGGCGGCGCGCTGGGCGGCGGCGATCCGCCACCGGCGGGGGCGCCCGGGCCAGGCCGCGGCGAGGCGGCACACGCGATCACCAGCGGCAGGGCTCCGGTCCACCAGCGCATGGCCCAAGGATGCGCCGGCCGGGCCCGGGTTGCACGCGCCGTGCGCGCGGCGGTCAGGGGATGATCGGCGCCGAGGTCGTGACGCCGGCGCCGAACCAGCGGATCGTGCCGGCCTGCAGCAGGGTCCCGGCGCCGGTCTGGCGATCGAGGCGGACGAACGAGCCCATGCCGGCGCCACCGTCGGCGAACCCGTACAGCTGGCCGCCCCAGAACGCCACGCCGAAGATCTTGTCGAAGCCGGTGCCGGTGCCGACGACGGTCGCGGCCCAGCCGTTCATCGGATCGATCACCGCGAGGTAGTCCTGGCCGGTGGTCGCGCCGACGTCGACCGTCGCCACCGTGCCAAAGCCGCGCACGTAGACGATGTCGCCGCTCGAGATCACGTCCATGCCGCCCGACTGGCCGTAGTCGCCGATCACCGTCGACGTCGCCGACGCGCCGGCGATGTCGATGCGGATCACCGCGCCGGTGTCGGTCGCGGCCACCAGCATCTCGGGGCCGTCGGGCGCCGCCGGGTTGGCCGGCACGAACGACAGGCTGGTCAGGTTGTCGGTGCCGGTGAAGCTGGCGAGCAGCGTGCACGCGCCGGTGGCCTCGTCGACCTCGAAGATCTTGTTGAGGGTCACGCCGATCATGCGCTCGTCGCGGTCGACCGCGATGTCGGTCATCGACTGCGTGCCGAGGTTGGTGAACGGCCCGATCGGGATCGCCGCGTTGGTCGTGGTGTCGATGCGGTACAGCATCTGGCCCGAGTGGGCGTAGACCCGGCTCGGGGGTGACTCGTCGGCGTCGATGCCGCCCGGCCCGTCGATCACCCGGCCGTCGGTCGCCCCGTCGGTGGCGGCGTCGATCGACTGGACATCGTCGCCGTTGCCGGTGACCGAGGGGCCACAGGCGGCGGCGAGCACGAGGGCGGCAGACACGAGGCGGGTCGAGCTGGACATCGATGCGACTCCGGATCCGAAAGGAGGCGCACCCTACTCCAACTGCTGCGGCGTTGGCGTGGAGATTCGGTGACAGGTTGCCGCGATCACGGCCGGCGGTCGGACCGTGAGCCGCGGCACGCGACGATCCGCCGCCACCCCGGGGCCGCGCCCCCCGTGCGACAGTGCCGCAACGCCATGAAGCCCGCCTGCGCCCTGCTCGCGCTGACCGCGGTCGCCGCCTGCGCCGACGACGCCGCCCAGCCCATCGACGCCGCGGTCGACGCCGCGATCGACGTCGCCATCGACGGCCCCGACATCGACGCCGGCCCGTGCGGCGCCGACTTCTTCCTGACCGGGGCCTACGAGGACTGGGACTCGACGACCAACACCTTCGACGGCGTCGAGTTCGCCACCTGGACCGTGCGCGGCGAGCCGGCGCGCACGTTCACCACCAACCCCAACGGCCGGGTCGAGCTGTGCATCGGGCGTGGCCACGTGAGCGTCATCGACGCGACGCAGGGCGACTACCGGCCGGCGATCTACGTGACGCAGCCCGAGGTGTTCGACCCGCCGGGGCTGTTCTTCTTCCAGATCAAGGGCATCAAGACCACGCGCTACGCGCCGTTCTTCACGGAGATCGGCGTGACCCCGGATCCGGCGCGCGGCCACGTGCTGATCCAGCAGATGGGCGCGCCGCGGGCGCTGACCTTGACCGGCGGCGGCGCGCCATTCGCGGTCGACAGCAGCGACGACCTGACCTGGGCCGCGGGCGCGACCGGCGGGCTGGTGCTGTTCACCAACGTCGCCGCCGGCACGTCGACCCTGTCGACCACCGGCGCGATCGTCGGCCCGACGTCGCTGCCGGTCGAGGCCGGCAAGCTGACGATCGCGACGATCCGCTGAGCAGGCCGCGCCCAGCGCCTGGGATCCCGCGCGGTTGCGCGGCGGCTGAGGTATTTTCGCGGCGCGTGTCGATCGGCGCTGCGCTCGTTCGACCCACGGGTGCAAGCCACGAACAGGAGCCCGACCGATGCAATACCTCTGCTTGATCTACGACGACGAGAAGCTGATCGACAACCTGCCGCCCGCCGAGCGCGGCGCGTTCTTCGGCGAGTACGGGGCCTTCACCAAGGACATCAAGGCCTCGGGTCACTTCGTCGGCGGCGACGCGCTGCAACCGGTGGCCACCGCCACCACGGTCCGCATCCGCGACGGCAAGGTCGCGACCACCGACGGTCCGTTCGCCGAGACCCGCGAACAGCTCGGGGGCTACTACCTGATCGAGGCCAAGGACCTCGACGAGGCGCTCAAGATCGCCGCCCGCATCCCGAGCGCGCGCTACGGCTCGATCGAGGTGCGGCCGATCATGGTCTTCACCGGCATGTGACCGGGCGTAGAGTGCCGTCGTGACCGCCGCGATCGAAGCCGCGTTCCGCGCCGAGCGCGCGCGGGTGCTGGCGTCGACCCTGCGGGTCTGCAACGGCGACTTCGACCTCGCCGAGGAGGCGGTGCAGGAGGCGTTCGCCGCCGCCACCGCGGCCTGGGCCGACGGCCCGCCCGCCGAGCCGCGCGGCTGGCTGGTGCAGGTGGCGCGCAACAAGGCCATCGACACCATCCGCCGCCGGGTCAAGCTGCGGGCGATCGTCGCCGACGAGGCCCGCCCCGAGGCCGCGATCGAGCCGGCGGCGGCCGCGGTCGGCGACGATCGGCTGCGCCTGATCTTCACCTGCTGCCACCCGGCGCTGGCGCCCGAGGCGCAGGTGGCGCTGACCTTGCGGACGCTGGGCGGGCTGACCACCGACGAGATCGCGCGCGCGTTCCTGGCCGCGCCGGCGACGATGGCGCAGCGGCTGGTGCGGGCCAAGACCAAGATCCGCGAGGCCCGCATCCCGTACGAGGTGCCCGAGGCCAGCGAGCTCGGCGCGCGCGCCGCCGCGGTGATGGCGGTGGTGTACCTGGTGTTCAACGAGGGCTACGCCGCCACCGCGGGCGACGACCTGGTGCGGCGCGAGCTGTGCGTCGAGGCGATCCGCCTGGGCCGGCTGCTGGTCGAGCTGACCGCGAGCGACCGCCCCGAGCTGGCCGCGGCCCACGCCGAGGCCGGCGGCCTGCTGGCGCTGATGCTCTTGCACGACGCGCGGCGCGCCGCGCGCACCGACGCCGCGGGCGATCTGGTGCTGCTCGAGGAGCAAGATCGCGCGCGCTGGGATCGCGCGCAGATCGACGAGGCGCTGGCGCTGGTGCCGCCGGCGCTGCGGCGACGCGGCGGGCCCGGCCCCTACGCGCTGCAGGCGGCGATCGCGGCGCTGCACGGCCAGGCCACGACCGCAGCGGCGACCGACTGGCCGCAGATCGCCGCGCTGTTCGGCGAGCTCTTGCGCCGCCACGGCTCGCCGGTGGTCGCGCTCAACCGCGCGGTGGCGATCGCGATGGTCGACGGCCCGGCCGCCGGGCTGGCGCTGATCGAGCCGCTCGCCGACGACCTCGCCGACTACCACCTGTGGCACGCGGCGCGCGCCGATCTGCTGCGCCGGCTGGGCCGCACCGACGCCGCGGTCGCGGCCTATCGCGCCGCGCTGGCCCGGGTGGGCAGCGAGCCCGAGCGGCGGTTCTTGACCCGCCGGCTGACCGCGCTCACAGGCGCCGCGCGCTAGCCCAGCAGCCGATGCAGCGCGGCGCCGAGCGGGTCGAGCTCGGCCAGGCTCAGGTCGCAGCGCAGCTCCATGGCGGCGGCCTGATCGGCCAGCGCGCGCATCGCTCGCGCCGGCTCGGTGGTCTCGACCTCGATCGTCGGGTGCTGCCGGTGGTGCGCGCGATCGGGCCGACGCACGGTCGCGACGTCGGGCCGCGTGAAGGTCGCGGCGGCCCAGGCGTCGAGCGTGATCAGCTCGGCGGGCTGCCAGGTGCGTTTGGGCTGGCCGCGGGCCGGCGGATCGAACCACAGCCGCGCGTGCACCCGCACCCGGGCGGCGGTGAGCGCGCGCGCGAACGCGCCGGCGCGGTAGCCGACCACGGCCAGCCGCTTGCGATCGGGCGCCGGGTCGATCAGCACCAGCGCGCCGCAGCGGGTCGCGCGCTCGCCGAGCGTCGCGGCCAGGCGCGCCGCCGCGGCGTCGGCGTCCGGGCCCCAATAGCCGAACGTCAGCCGCGGGTGGGTCGGCCGCGGCTCGCCCAGCCGCTGCTTGGCGGCGATCAGCGCCGCGTTATCGACGGTGTCGAACACCACCTCGATCGCCAGCCGGCGCGCGCCGGCCCACGCCGCCAGCGCGTCGCGCAGCGTCGGCAGCCCGACGAAGCGGTGATCGCGGCCGAACAGCGGCACCCGCGCGAGCGCGTGATCGCCGTGGGGCCAGGCCCGCCCGCCGGGCAGGACCACCGACGCGGCGGCCACCAGCGCGTCGCGATCGGCGCGCGACGCCGCGCGCGCCGCGGCCAGCACCGTCGCGTCGTCGTGGACGTGGACGCCGTCGGGGTCGACCTCGGCGCCGCGCTTCCACGCCAGCGCGCGCAGCTCGGGGAACGCGTCGTCCGCCGCGTACTGCGCGGCCATGACCGTCGCGCCGATCGCCACCAGCTCCCGCGGCGACGCCTCGGGGTAGTCGCGGGCCACGTCCGCGCTGCCGAGCACGCCCTCGTCGGCGAACAGCCGCAGCCATGGCGCGGGATACGCGCCGTCCGGCGTCCACCCCGGCAGCAGCTCGGCGAGGTACGCCGCGGCCGCGGCCGGGTCGTGGAACCGCGCCACCATCAGGCACTCGCCGCTGTTGTTGCCCGAGAAGCTCTGCCACACCGCGAGCCGCGGCGGCGCCGGGGGAGGCACCTGCGGCAACGCGCGCGCGCACCCGATCCGCGGCGCCGGCGCGTTCATCGCGGCCACCGCGGTGCGCCAGGCATCTAGCAGCTCGGCGGCGGTCGCGCCCGGCGCGCTCGCGGCCTGGAACGAGCAGCTCTGGACCCGACGATCGGGCGTCACGCTGATGAAGTCGCGGCCGGCGCCGCAGTCGCCCGCCGCGTCGCGCCCGTCGAGCCGCGCCACGCCCAGCCGATCGCCCAGGCACACCGACACCCGGCACGGCAGGGGGCTGGCCTCGACGATCGCGGCCAGCCGGCGCTCGCCGGCCGCGTCGAGCTGCCGCGCCGGATCGCCGCCGACGTACGACAACAGCGACACGTCGCGAGCGCCGCGGGCGGCCAGCTCGACGAGCAGCGCCGGCAGCGCCGCCAGCCGCGCCGCATCGCACAGCACGTTGGCGCCCCAGCGCTGACCAGCGTCGGCCAGCACCGCCGCGGGCGCGCGCCAGTCGACGCCGTCGTAGATCGACAACCGCACCACGCCGAACCGCCCGGCGAACGGCCCCCAGCTGGCGCGATCGATCCGCGTGCCGTTGGTGGTCACGTGCTGCGCCAGCGCTGTCGTTGCGGCGAGCTCGGCCACCAGCTCGGCGAAGCCACGGAACACGAACGGCTCGCCGCCGCCGTAGGCGACCTCGAGCGTGCCCGCCGCCGCCAGCCCGCGCAGCGCCGCCGCGGCGGTGGCCACGGTCCACTGGCTCGGTCGCGTCGCGTCGCGCGAGCAGAAGTCGCACGCCAGGTTGCACGCGTTGGTGATCCCGAACATCGCCACGCGCGGCGCGGCGCGGCGCAGCCCGCGGGTCGCGGCGGTGGCCACCCGCACGTGGACGCCGCTGGCCGGCTGGAAGTACAGCGCCGCGCCGTCGAGCGGGTGGTGGCGGAAGGCGTGGCGGTCGGGCGTCACGGCGCGAGCTTACGCCGTCAGCGCGTCGAGCCAGCCCTCGATCGGGCCGCGGCGCACCATGCCGCCGAGGTCGAAGGCGGTCAGATCATCGACGCCGGCCGCGCGCGCGATCGCGACGTCGCGCGCCAGCTCGTCCGGCCCCCGGTACGCCGGCTCGTCGCCGAGCGCCCCGGTCGACACGCAGCCCAACGACAGCGCCGCCCGCGCGCCGAACCGCGCCCGCGCCAGCCGCGCGGTCACGCCCAGCAGCGCCTCGGCGCGACGGCGCCCGACCAGCCCTCGCGACCAGCCCTCGTACAGCGACGTGTAGGCCATGACGCTGTGGCGATCGACCGGCAGCGCGGTGACCGGCGTGCCCAGCAGCCGCTGCACCCACTCGCCGGCGACCTCGGCCACCACGAACGGCAGCACCGCGGTCGAGACCGGCCGCGCCGCGCGCCACCGCGTGACCGCCGCGATCAGCGCGGCCCGCCCGGCGACGTAGTCGGCCCGCGTCGGGCGGCCTTCGAACGTCAGCCGTCCGCCGCGCCACGCCGCGAGCTGCGCCATCGGCGGCTCGAGGTCGAGCACCAGCTCGGTGCCGGCCGGCGTCGAGGCCAGCGCCCGATCGGCGAACACGGTGAACGCCGCCGCCGACGTCACGCTGACCCAGCGGCCGTCGGCGTCGTCGATCATCGGCCACAGCGCCAGCGTCACGCCGGCGTCGACGATCCGCGCCGCCGCCGCCGCCAGCCCCGGCAGCTCGGGCGGCCGCACCGCCAGCGCCAGCTCGACGCCGCGCGCGCGCAAGGCCGCGAGCAGCGCCGGCCGCGCCACCTCGTCGTACGACAGCGTCTCGCACCACACCCGGCGGCGCACCCACCGGATACTATCGTCGCCGATGCGAATTCTCTACGGCGTGGTCGGCGAAGGCATGGGCCACGCGATGCGCTCGCGGGTCGTGCTCGAGCACCTGGTCGCCGCGGGTCACGAGGTCGAGATCATGGCCTCGGGGCGCGCGGTCGACTTCCTCGGCAAGCGGTTCGAAGGCGTCAACCGCATCCACGGCCTGCACATGATCCTCGAGGAGAACCGCGTCCGCCGCGGCAAGACGCTGTGGTCGAACGTGGTCGGCGGCGCGCTCGGCCTGCCCGGCAACATCGGCGCGTACTTCGACCTGATCGGCGGGTTCGAGCCCGAGGTGGTGATCAGCGACTTCGAGTCGTGGACCTACCTCTACGGCAAGACCCACCAGCTGCCGGTGCTGTCGATCGACAACATGCAGATCATCCACCGCTGCGCGCTGCCCGACGACGTGATCGGCGACGACGACGTGGCGTTCCAGCTGACCAAGGCCTTCATCAAGGCCAAGCTGCCGTTCTGCGACGCGTACTACATCACGTCGTTCTTCCGGCCGCCGATCCGCAAGCCCGACACCTACCTGTTCCCGCCGATCCTGCGCCCCGAGATCCTCGCCGCGACGCCGACGCCCGGCGACCACCTGCTGGTCTACCAGTCGGGCGCCAGCGCCGCGCTCGAGGCCGCGCTCCACGACCTCGGCCGCGAGTGCCGCATCTACGGCATGCGGCCCGGCCTCGCCGCCGAGGAGCGCGCCGGCGCGCTGCGCTTCATGCCGTTCTCCGAGGCGACGTTCATCGCCGACCTCGCGAGCTGCGCGGGCGTGGTCGCCGGCGGCGGCTTCACGCTGATGGGCGAGGCGGTGTACCTGCGCAAGCCGATGCTGGCGATCCCGCTGGCCGGCCAGTTCGAGCAGATCATGAACGCGCGCTACCTGGCCCGCGAGGGCTACGGCCTGGCCGCCGCCGACGCCGCCGAGCCCGGCCTGCTGGGCCGCTTCGTCGAGCGCCTGCCCGACCTGGCGGCGCGGCTCGCCGGCTACCACCAGGACGGCAACCGCGAGCTGCTCACCGCGGTCGATCACTTCCTGACGATCGCCGCGCAGCCGCGGTGATCGCCGGGGCTCACTCGCCGCGCGCGCCGTAGTGGCGCGCCAGCCACGCGTCGGCCGAGCCGCCCTCGAGCGGCCAGCCGTAGAACTCGCGCGGGCCGGTCGGCGGATGATCGATCACCAGCTTGTAGTCCGCGCCGTCGGGGCCGCGCGCCGGCACGATCCGGAACGCCGAGCGCATCGTCGTGCCGGACGCCGGCAGCACGAACTCCAGCTCGCCGCCGTCGACCTCGTGGAAGAAGAGCTCGAAGTCGCCCTTCCACACCGTGCGCTGCTGGCGGACGCCGCTGCCGCCCTCGTCGAACAGCACCAGGTGGAAGCGCTCGGTCGGGCGCTTGGGCGCGTGATCCAGCCAGACCCGCTCGTGCAGCAGCTCGGCGGCGCGGTCGGGCGGCAGCGGCTGCTTGCGCGCCTCGGGGGTGCCGCAGGCGGCGACGGTGGCGGCGACGGCCAGCAGGGCGATCTTCATGGCGGTACGATAGCGCGGTGACCGCACCCGCGACCTGGGTTTCGTCCGTCGTCGATGGCTGGTCGGTGACCACCGTCGACGGCCCCGGCGTGACGTTGATCTGGCTGCACGGCCTGGGCGAGCACGCCGCGACGTTCGCGCCGGCGATCGCCCACCTGCCGCAGCACCGCCACCTGCTGCTCGATCTGCCCGGGCACGGCGGCGCCCGCGCGCTCGAGGCCGCCGCCCGCGCGCCGTGGTCGCGGCCGCCGTCGATCGTCGAGACCGCGGCGCACCTGACCGACCTGCTGATCGCGCGGGGCCCGGCGGTGGTGATCGGCCACTCGCTGGGCGGCGTGATCGCGCTCGCGCTGGCCGAGCGCACCCCTGCCAACCTGCGCGCGGTGATCGACGTCGACGGCAACGTCGCGCTCGCCGACTGCACCTACTCCAGCCAGATCGCGGCGTACGCCGAGGAGGACTTCGTCGCCCATGGCCACGCCGCGGTGTGCGACCGCCTCGCGGCCCACGCCGATCCGATCGTCCGCGGCTACGGCGCGCGCATGCGCACCGCGTCGCCGGCGCAGCTGTGGCGCTACTCGCACGACCTGGTCGACGCCTCGACGCCCGAGACCTCGGCGCGCCGTCGGGCGGCGGTGGCCGCGCCGCTCAGCTACGTCGCCGGTCACCCCGGCGGGGCGTCGCCGCGCTCGCGCGAGCTGCTCGCGGCGGCCGGGGTGAACGTCCACGAGATCGCGCCCGCCGGCCACTGGCCGTTCGTCGAGCACCCCGCGCGCTTCGCCGAGGTGGTCGCCGCGCTGGTCGGCCTCAGTTCGACGCCAGCACGTGGCAGGTGAGCTTGGACCAGTCGGGCGCCTTGGCCTTGGCCTCGGCCTCGGGCAGCTCGCAGCCGACGGTGAACACCACCGCCTTGCCGACCGCGAAGTACACGCCGTAGGTGCGCACGCCGGCCTTGGTGGTCTGCTCCTGGGTGACCTTCTTGTAGCTGCCGGGGTCGAGCTGGAACAGGGCCACGACCGACTCGTGATGGCGGGTGATCACCGCCTCGATCGCCGGCTTGAGCTTGACCCGCTTGCGCAGCGCCTTCTCCTGCGCGTCGAGCGCGCGCACGCACGCGCGGTCCGCGTCGGCGACGTCGGCCGCCGGATCGCTCGCGGTGTACCAGCCGCCGTCGCGCTCGTAGAGGTAGGCCAGCTCGGCCGACTTGAACACCTTGCCGCGCTGGGCGTACGGCACGTTGCGCAGCACCCGCGCGGCGATCGGCGTGCCGACCGTCGACGCGTCGCAGCCGCCGTCGCGCAGCGCCACGTAGGCGTCGCGGATCGGGCTGTCGGCGTGGGCGAGGGCGGGCGCGGCGACGAGCGCGGCGGTGATGAGCGCGAGCGCGAGGCGAGGCTGGGGCATGCGGTCTCCTTGGGTTGGTGCAGCGGTGGCGTGATCCATGACGGCGACGCGGGCGTCGCTCACTGCGCGACGACCTTGCCCATCGCCTGGTATTCGGCGCGGGCGGCGCGCTCGAGGTGCCGCATCGCGATCGGCCCGTCCTCGTCGGCGGCCAGGAACGCCGCGCGCAGCGCCGCGTTCTTGATGTAGCCGCCGGTCATCTCGAAGCGATCGGCCAGCGTGGCGTAGTCGATGTCGGCGCCCAGCGCAGCCTCGGCCGGCAAGAGCGTGCGCCACAGCCGCTCGCGCTCGTCGGGCTCGGGCACCGGGAAGTCGACCCGCAGCGACAGCCGGCGCCGGAACGCCTCGTCGATCGCGGCGTCGTGGTTGGTCGTCAGGATGACGATGCCGGCGAACGCCTCCATCCGCTGCAGCAGGTAGTTGACCTCGAGGTTGGCGTAGCGGTCGTTGCTCGACTGCACCTGCGTGCGCTTGGCGAACAGCGAGTCGGCCTCGTCGAACAGCAGGATCGCGTGGCCGGCCTCGGCGGCGTCGAACAGCTCGCCCAGGTTCTTCTCGGTCTCGCCGACCCACTTGCTCACCACCTTGGACAGGTCGACCTGGTACAGGTCGAGCCGCAGCGCCTCGGCGATCAACCCCGCGACCATGGTCTTGCCGGTGCCGGGCGGCCCGGCGAACAGCGCCGACAGCCCGAGGCCCTTGGCCACCTTGCGGCCGAAGCCCCAGCGGTCGTAGACCAGCCGGCGGTGGCGGACCCGGGCGATGAACTCGCGGACCTCGGCCACCGCGTCGTCGGGCAGCACCAGATCGTCCCAGGTCTGGCGCCAGGTGATGCGCATGCCCAGCGTCGCGAGCTTGGCGTCGAGCACGCCGCGCAGGCCGTCGTGGACGTCGGTGGCCATCAGCGCGTCGGCGCGGGCCTCGGCGCGGGCGGTCGCCGCGGCGGCCGCCGCCGTGATCACGCCCGGCGTCACCGCGTAGCGCTCGGCGGCCCACCGCGCCACCTCGCCGTCGGCGGCGGCCGGCAGCGCGCGTCGCCACAGCTGCTCGCGCGCCGCCTCGCCAGGCACGCCGAGCTCGATCACGACGGCGCCGCGCCCCAGCCGCGGCGGTCGCCCGGTGATGCGCCCGGCGGTGGCGACGATCGCCAGCGGCGCGTCGTCGAACAACAGCTCGTCGAGCTGGTGCGCGCCGACCGCCGCCTGCTGATCGACGCCATCGAGCAGCACCGCCGCGCCCCACCACGCGGCCTCGCGCCGCAGCCGCGCGCCCAGCTCCCGCAGCGCCCGCTCGTCGGTCGGCAACGCCGCCACCCGGACCCGCAGCGTGGCCAGGCCGCGGCCGGCGATCGCGTCGGCCAGCAGCGTCTTGCGGCCGGCGCCGTCGGGGCCGGTCACCAGCACCACCGGGTGCGCGACGCCGCGGGCGCTGGCGGTGATCAGCGCGTCGACCAGGCCGGCGAGCTCGTCGGCCACCGCCGGCCGCACCAGCCCGGGCCGGGCCTGCGCGGGCCACAGCTCGCAGCGGCGCGCCAGGTCGGGCTCGAGCGCGTCCCGGCCGTGGACCAGCTCGAGGATCCGCGCGGTCGCGCGCGCGGGCCGCAGCACGAACGCCCGCGCCGGATCGTGATCGATCGCCACCAGCGCCGACCGCGCCAGCCGCCCGTCGGGGCCGAGCTCCTCGGGGATGCGCGCGCGCTCGGCCGGCGTCGCGTACAGCAGCTCGGCGAGCAGGCCGACGTCGGGCTCAGGCCGGCGGGCGTCGCTGGTGAAGGCGCGCACCTGCGCGCGCAGCCCGAGATCGAGCTCGAGCCCGCACAGCACCGCCAGCACCCGCAGCTCGGTCGACGACAGCGCGAAGCAGGCGCGCAGCCGCGCGAGCGGCAGCCGGGCGGGATCGCTGCGCGCCTCCCGCGCGGCGATCGTGGCCTCGTCGCGGGCCAGCGCGGCGTGGAGCTCGGCCAGCGCGGCGTCGTCGTACCAGCGCTCGACGTCCTCGAGCTGCCGCCGCCGCGCGGCCGACGCCAGCAGCACCTGCGCCAGCGCCAGGTGGTCGCGCAGGTGCTCCGCAGCGCTGCGGTACGGCGTGGGCGGCACCGGCGGAACGGTAACACCTCCCGCGGCCGGAAGGCCCGCGCGCGGTCTCAGCGCAAGACGGCGACCAGCGTCGGCAGCGCCGCCACCACGCACGCGCCCAGCAGCACCGCGCACGGCTGCCACAACCGCAGCAGCACGTCGCGCCGCACCGGCTCGTCGTCGCGGCGCGGCGCCATCACCGCGATGCCGCGGGTGGCGAACATCGGCGTCGCGGCGTGGCGGTAGGCGTCGCCGTCGGTCGGGGCCTCGAAGCCCACCACGTCGACCTCGTCGCCGTCGCCCAGGAGCGCGCTCGCCATGCCGGCGCCGGCCTCGGCCGCCCACGGCGGCAGCGGCGCGACCACGTCGACGCCGGCCGGCACCTGCACCTCGCCGCGCGCGGTGCGCAGCGTGAACCCCAGGCAGCGCGGCGCGGGCCCGGCCAGCCAGCCGCGGTTGACGTGCATCGCGACGACGGTGCTGGCCGGCGCCGCGACGACGATCGTGCCGTGGCAGGTCACGGTCTCGCGCCGCAGCCGCGCCACCCGCCGCGCGCTGCGCACGTGCGCCACCGCCAGCCCGATCACCGCGAGCGTCGCGAACCAGGCCAGGCCGAGCAGCACCGGGGCGAACTGCGTGATCAGGTGCAGCCACGGCCGCGTCAGCACGTCGCCCGAGGGCGCGCACAGCAGCGCCACGCCGAGGGTCCACGCGCCGAGCAGCCCGCCGACGAACCGCCAGCCGCGCGCGTCGCGCCGCGACCGGCGCCACGTCGACACCGCCGTGACGATGACCGCCAGCGCCAGCGCCGGGCCGAGCACCGCCGGCAGCGCCGCGCGCACGACGTCGGGGGTGACCTCGACCGGATGCAGCTCGCTGTAGATCGGCAGCCACAGCGCCGCGCCCACCAGCGTCGTCAGCGCCAGCGTCGCCAGCGCGACCAGCCACCGCGGCGACGCCGAGCGGGGCGGCGTCACCAGCGCGCCCAGCACGACGAGGCCACCCGCCACGAGCGCCGGCAGCGGCACCGCGTCGGCCAGCGGGAAGGCCTCGGCGAAGAACGGCTCGCGGCGCAAGATCAGCAGCCACAACCCGAGGGCCGCGAGCGCCAGCGCCGCCTGCACGGCCGCCAGCACCACCGCCGCGCGCGCCCACGCCGAGACCTCGTGGAACGTCCCGAACAGCCCGGCCACCAGCGCCGCCATCAACACCACCGTCGCCACCACGGCCACCGCGGCGGCGTGCGAATGGCGCGTCGCGATCCACGCCGCGTGCTGCGCCGCGAGCGCGACCTCGACCAGCAGCATCGCCGCGGCCAGCGCGATCACGGTCACCAGCCAGCCGCCGCCCGCCACGCCCAGCTTCGACGCCCTGATCGACCCGCGCGGCGATGCGCTCACCATCACGCGATCGTGCGTCGATCGGTGGCCCGACCGCAACGGCAAACTCCTGACAGCCGGCGAACACCGCGGCCCCGAAACGTGACGGCGGTTGCATCACGGACACGCTCTCGACGTGCCGCGCTACCTGAGCGAAACTCGGCGTCATGCGCTGGCTGTTCGCGTGCGTCGTCTCGTGCGTCCTCGTCGTTGGTTGCGGATCGACCGGCGGTGACGACACCGTCGATCCCGGCTCGACGCTGGTGATCACCCCGGCCTCGGCCCAGCTCGAGATCGTCAACGGCGCTCCCGCCACCCAGGCGTTCACCGTCGCGCTGGTCGATCCGGCGGGCGCCTCCGAGGACGTCACCGCGCGGGTCGCGTGGTCGATCTCCGATCCGGCGTTCGGCAGCTTCGGCGGCGCCACCTTCACGGCGGGCGGCGCGCGCGCCGGCAAGGGCATGGTCCACGCCACGCTCGACACGATCGTCGGCGACGCCCAGGTCGAGATCACGATCCGCGGCGTGCGCGTCGCCGCCGACGTGCCGGCCAACGCGCCCGACCTGTTCGCGCAGGCCGTCGACGATCCCGCGGCGGCGCCCGCCATCGTGTACCCGGCCGATCAGGTGATCGTGCCGGCCAACCTCGGCGACCTCGAGGCGCACTGGACCGACGGCCACGGCCACGACCTGTTCGAGCTCAGCCTCAAGGGCGACCACGTCGATCAGCGGGTCTACGTGCGCGGCGGCGCCACCGCGTGGGCCGCCTTCACCGCCGGCGAGTGGGAGACCGCCGCGCGCTCGACCGACGAGCTGGCGATCGGCGTCCGCGGCCTCACCGCGAGCAACCCCGGCCGCGTCGGCACCGCGCCTGGCCACCGGGTCTCGCACGCCCACGAGGATCTGATGGGCGGCCTGTACTACTGGGCGGCGACCTCCGCGGGCGGCGGCCCTTACGGCATCTTCCGCTACGACTTCGGCGCGGTCGGTCAGGCCGCCGAGCCGTTCTACACCTCGACCGAGGCCGGCCGCTGCGTCGCGTGCCACGCGCTGTCGCGCGACGGCACCCGCATGGCGATCACCTACGACGGCGGCGACGGCCCGGCCGCGGTGGTCGACGTCGCCACCCGGGCGCCGACCGCGAGCGCGGCGCGCTGGAACTTCGCCGCGTACACGCCCGACGGCGCCCACCTGATCACCAGCTCGGCGGGCACGCTCACCGTGCGCGACGGCGCCACCGCCGCCGCCCTGGGCACGGTGCCGACCGGCGGCTACGCGACGCACCCCGACGTCGCGCCCGACGGCGCCGCGCTGGTCTACGTCACCGCCAGCGCGCCCGGCGCCGACTGGCACTTCACCGGCGGCGCGATCACGACGATCTCCTTCGACGCCGCGACCGGCGCCTGGGGCACGCCGCGGCCGCTGGTCGCCGACGGCGGCAACAACTACTACCCGTCGTACTCGCCCGACGGCCAGTGGATCCTGTTCAACCGCTCCTCCGAGGACGCGTACGACGACGCGTCGGCCGAGCTGTGGGTGGTCAAGGCCGACGGCTCGGTGCCGCCGCGCAAGCTCGACCTCGCCAACGTCGCCGGCGGCCTCACCAACTCGTGGGCGCGGTGGGCGCCGTTCCGCAACTCGTGGGGCCCGGCCGGCACCACCGAGGATCTGTACTGGATCACGTTCTCGTCGAAGCGCGCGTTCGGCGTGCGGCTCCCCGGCGGTCAGCCGCAGCTGTGGATGGCGGCGTTCTTCCCCGGGCGCGTCGCGATGGGCGGCGATCCCACCGGCCCGGCGTTCCGCCTGCCGTTCCAGGACATCGCGTCGAACAACCACATCGCGCAGTGGACCGAGACCGTCGTGCCGATCGGCAAGCTCGCGCCGCGGCGGTGAGCGTTCACGGCGGGCTCACGGCGCGACCTCGAACTTGGCGAGGATGTCGCGCGGCGCGGCGATGACCACGGTGCACGTCGTCGCCATCCCGCAGCCGGGCTCGTTCCAGCCGGCGAAGTAGGCGCCGGCGTGCGGCGTCGCGGTCAGCGCGACGGCGGTGTTGGGCGGGAAGGCCTCGGCGCAGCGCAGGCCGCACGCGATGCCGTCGGGGACCGACTTGACGTCGCCCGCCCCGGCCCCGTCGAGGACCACGGTCAGGACGTAGCCGCTCGCGGCGTCGACCGGCGCGGGGCTGGCGTCGGGCGTCGGCGCGGCCGGCGCGTCGAGCGCGGCGCCGCCATCGGGCGACCGCGCGGCGTCGCTGACACCCTCGGGCGCGTCGGCGGTGGTCGCGACGATCTGGCCGCAGGCGGCGACCAGCAGCGGCAGGGCGAGGGACAGGCGTTCCATGGCGCCGGGACGCGCCACCCGCGGATTCTTCCCGCACGATCGCGCGCGCCTGGGGCAGGTTGCCGCAGGCGCGCCGCGCCACTATCCCGCTGATACCCGCCGCGCCGCCGATCGCGCTTCTCTCCGACGTGCCCGATCCGGCACAGTGAACTCGTGAAGGTCCGCCAGCTCCTCTACCTGATCCCGCTCTGCGCGTGGGTCGGCTGCCTCGTGCTCGACCACGGCTGGTAGCGTCAGCGCACCCGCCAGATCGGGAAGTCGTCGCCGACGGCCGGCGCGCCGATCAGGCCGTTCTCGACCGCGCCGTCGTCGCTCTCGGGCTCGCACAGGTAGACCGCGATCGCGCCCAGCGGCTGATCGGTCGTCACGAGGCGGTAGCCCGGCGGCAGCGCCCGCGCCTCGGCGCGCCAGCTCACCGCCAGCTCGCCCACCTGCGCCGCCTCGAGGATGCCGCGCCCGCCCTCGGTGGCCACCGCCTCGACCCGCGCGAGCTCGGCGTCGACCCGCGGCGGGGCGTCGCCGATCGCCAGGCCGTGGCGCGCCAGGTGCGCGGCCACCGCCGCCGGCACCGCGTAGGCGCGCGGCCGCGCGATCACGGTCGAGCCGACGAACCGCGCCCGGTGCGGGATGCGCACCGCGGTCGGCGCGCCATCGAGCGTGCGCGGCGCGCGGGTCAGGATCTCGACCGGCGCCGCGAAGTCCTCGAGCCGGTAGCGCACCGCCACCGCGTCGGGCGGGCGCTGGCTGGCCGCCACCACCTGGCAGATGTCGTCGCCGTGCCCCGCCACCCAGCGCAAGAGCTCGTGCTGCCACGCCGACGCGGTGGCGACGCGCTCCGCGAACGACAGGTACGAGTAGCACTCGAGCAGCACGTCGAGCCGGTTGGTCAGCCCGCGGTAGTTCGAGCCGAACCGCGGGTGGTGCGGGTAGGTCATCCAGCCCTCGCCCACCGCGGTCGTCGGATCGACGTCGGCGCCGCGATCGACGGTGCGCTCGTCCTCGACGAAGTTGCCGTACCAGCCCGACTCGAAGCCGCGCCCACGCACCGCGCGCATGACGTCGGGCACCATCCGCGCGCGCATGAACTCGATCGGCTCGGCGCGGCCGCTGGCGACGGTGTGCGGGACGTCGACGGTCATGTGGAAGCGGTGCACCGAGCCGTTGGTCGCGTGGTTGTCGATCGTCAGATCGGGCGCCCACGGCTGGCACACGCCGGCCTGCAACAGGCGCATCTCGGGCGCGGCCTGCCGCAGGTAGTCGCGGTTGAGGTTGATGCCGTGGCTCTGGGTGCGGGTGCCGACCACCGGCCCGGGCTGCCCGCTGAGCGTGGCCAGATCGAGCCGGCGGTTGGCCGGGTCGAGCGCGTCGTTGCCGTCGGGGTTGAACAGCGGCGCCACCAAGAGCGTCATGTGCTCGAGCAGCCCGCCGTCGGGGCCGGCCAGCAGGTCGCGCAAGAGCGCGAGGCTGGCCTCCTTGCCCTCGACCTCGCCGGGGTGGATGCCGTCGAGCATCAGCACCACCGGCAGGCCGGCCGCGCGCGCCTCGGCCGGCGTGCGCACGCCGCGGGTCGACACCACCACCAGCGGCAGCTCGCGCCCCTGCGGGCTGTAGCCGAAGCCGGTGAGGTGCAGCCGGCGATCGCCGCGCGCGGCGAGCGCGGCCAGGAACGTCATCACGTCGGCGTGGAGCGAGGTCTCGCGGTAGTGACTCGACTCGGCGCGGGTCAAGAGCATCGCGCGCGAGCGTAGCGCGAGCGCGGCGCGGGCGGCGTGGGCGGCGCGGGCGGCGCGCGGGTCAGGCGGCGTCGTCGTCGTCGGCCACGGCCCGCGCCAGCGCCGAGCACGGGCGGGCGCGCTTGCCGAGCTGCGCGACGTAGGCCCGGCCGTAGCGCGTGCGCAGCGCCGCCAGCGCGGCCCGCGCGCCGGCGTCGTCGCCGGTGGCCACCAACGCGTCGACGTGGATCGCCGCGCGCGCCGACACCAGCTCGGTCGCGAGGTCGGGGTCGGCCGGCGCGGCCAGCGTCGGCAGCACCGCCGCCGCGTCGCCGCGGGCGATCGCCAGCCGGGCCTCCTGCAGCGCGGCCAGCGCGTGCTCGGCGGGCGTGTCGGCCGGCGGGGCCGCCGCGAACACGGCCGCGGCGGCGGCGACGTCGCCCAGCGCCAGGTGCGCCGCCAGCTGCCAGTCGACCACGTAGCGCGCCTGGAACGGCCGCCCGGGGTTGCGCGCCAGGTACGCCACCAGCTCGGCCCAGCGCCCGTGATCGGCCAGCCGACCGACCACGACGAACAAGAAGTGCGGCGGCACCGCGGCCAGCGCGGCGGCCAGGTCCGCGTCCGCGGCGAGCGCGCGATCGAGCTGGCTCAGCCGCCGGCGATCGAGCTGGCGCCCCAGCTCGATCCGGCCGAAGAAGCCCAGCACCAGCACCGCGCTCACGCCGCCGGCGGTGATCGCCGCGGCCCGGCCCAGCAGCAGCAGGCCCAGCGCGGCCGGCGCGGCGACGATCGTCACCGACGCGGCCACCGCGCCCACCGCCAGCGGCGCGGCCGGGAGCTTGCCCTGGTCGTCGAGCCACAGCATCGCGCGCAACAGCGCCAGGAACGTCGCCGCGCCGCCGACCACGCCGATGATCAGCCCGCCGCCGAGCCACGGCCGCCACGCCGTCAGCGCGGCGATCGCCGCCAGCAGGATCAGCCCGGTCCAGGTCGCGACGGCGCGTGCGCGCGGAGTAGCCACGGGCGCACCCTACCGCAGGACGCCGCGGCGCCGCGCGGTCGCGCGCCCCGCTCAGCGACGCCGCGGCGGCAGCGGGTGCGGGTGGCTCTGCTCGCGCAGCGAGCGGTCGACGAAGTTCGCGACCGACACGTCCGACACGCCGCTCAGCGGCAGCGGCACCGCGACCGGGCTGGTGATCGCGTCGTCGTCGGCCGCGTCGACCTCGCCCGCCCCGGCGCCGTCGTCGACGTCGACGACGATCGGCGCGGTCGCCGCCGCTCGGCCGCGGACCTCGATCACCACGCCGGTGATGTTGTCGTGGCCGCCGCGCGCGCGCGCCTGCTCGATCAGGCGCGCCAGGCCGACCGTGGGCGCGCGCCCGGTGAGGTGCAGGCCGACCTCCTCGCGCGTGAAGTAGTCGTGCAGGCCGTCGCTGCACATCAGCAGGCGGTCGCCCGGCTGCAGCGCGACCGCGATCAGGTCCACCGACACCTCCGGCGTCACGCCGATCGCGTTGCTCAGCACGCTGCGCATCGGCGACACCGCGGCCGTCGCGTCGTCCATGGTCCCGGCCCGACGCATCGCCTCGGCCACCGAGTGGTCCTCGGTCAGCTGCGTGAGCGCGCCCTCGCGCAAGAGGTAGCTGCGGCTGTCGCCGACGTGGGCGATCAGCGCCTCGGGGCCGCACATCACCAGCACCTCGAGCGTGGTGCCCATCTGGTGCTTGTCGGCCTCACGGACGCTGCGGTCGTAGACCGCGTGGTTGGCGCCCTCGACCGCGGCGCGCAGCCGGGCCGCGATCGCCTCGCGCCCCGCCGGCCGCGGCGCCCGCGCGTAGGCCGCCAGCCGATCGGCCTCGCCCTCGAGGTGGGCGCGCAGGAGCTCGACCGCCATCGCGCTGGCGATGTCGCCGGCGCCGTGGCCGCCCATCCCGTCGGCGACGACGGCGAACCGGCCCTGCGGGTCCGCGTAGGCGGCGTCCTCGTTGCGCGGCCGCACCATGCCGACGTCGGTCTGCATCACCGCGGACGTGACGAGCGCCATCACTGGATACTGTCGCCGATCACCCCTCCGCGGTTGCAGGGAGTTGCACTCCCCTATCCGGATGGTGAGGACCCGTACATCACGGCGCCCGATCGACGCCACGGGCGTACCTGTAGGTGCCGCCGCGGGTACGGCGTAAGATGTCCGCAATGCGCGCCTGGCCCATCGTGACGACGCTGCTGACCGCCGCCTGCGGGTTCACGCCCGCCGGCGACGTCGCTGGCGGTGACGAGGTCGACGCCGCCGCGGCCGACGGCGCGGTCGCCGACGCCGGGGCGATCGACGCCCGGCTGATCGACGCGCGCCCGATCGACGCCGCCGGCTGCCCCGCGGCGTACGGCGTCGTCAGCGGCGGCGGTCGCTACGCCTTCCGCGTCGGCCCGGCGGACCTCGGCGGCGCGGCCGCCGACTGCGACGACGATCTGACCGGCCGGACCCACCTGGCGACCTTCGAGAACGGCGACCTCGACGCGGTCCTGACCGCGGTCGGCGCCAGCTCGGTGACCACCGCGTACGTCGGCGGCCGCTGCGAAGACGCGCTCGACTGCGACGTCAAGAACAACTGGTTCTGGCAGGGCTCGCTGGTCGCGATCCCGTCGAACCTGTGGTCGAGCAGCGAGCCCAGCGGCGACCTGCCGTTCGCGTTCGCCCAGGACAGCAACGGCTGGGGCCTGGTCAGCTCGGGCGGCACGGTCGCGCGCGCGTACCTCTGCGAGTGCGACCCGTGATCAGCCCGCGGCCGGCGGTCCGAACAGCGCGGGCTGCGGATCGCGCGCGTGGTTGCGGTAGTGGTACGGCGCGAGGTGCACGTCGCCGTCGCCGTCCTTGATGACGAACAGCGTCGTCGCGGCCCGCACCGCCGGCGTCACGCCGTCCTGATCGGGCGACGCCACCACCAGCTGCAGGTCGAGCTCGGTCGCCAGCCGCAGCAGCTCGTCGCGCCGGCCGGCGTCGATGCCGTAGAACGCCTCGTCGAACAACAGCGGCCGCACGCCGGCGCCGGCGGCGTCGAACATCAGCTTGGCCAGCGCCAGCACCAGCAGGTAGTTGGGCACGCCCTGCTCGCCGCCGGAGCCGACCTGCCGCAGCCGCTGGGTCAGGTCGACCCCGTCGGCGGTGGCGGCCTGGACGTGCAGCCGGTAGTCGAACCACCGCCGGTAGTCGAGCAGCCGCGGCGTGGCGTCGGCGTCGCGCGCGTCGCCGCCCGCGCGCAGCTCGTCGAGGTGCAGCTCGATCCACGCGCGGAACTCGCGCCGGCTGTCGGCGTCGAGGATCGACAGCCGGCCGACCAGCGCCACCAGCTCCTGACGATCGGCGCGCGGCGCGACCTTGAACTGGTAGCGGCTGACCCCGAAGCGCAGGCCGGCCAGCACGCGGTTGATGCCGCGCAGCGTGTCATCGAGCCGCTGCACCTGGGCCTGGAGCTGCCGCGCCAGCGTGCCCATCACCAGCCGATCCATCAGATCGCGGGTCTGCGCGTTCACCACCGAGCGCTGCTCGGCGATGGCGCGGGCCAGCTCGGCGTGGACGCCGGCCGCCGGCTGGCCGCGGCGATCGACGAGCTGGTTGCGGGCGCGGTCGTAGCCGAACCCGAACGTCGACGCGTGGGCCAGGCAGCGGACCCCGCGGGCGCCGTCGCGCTCGAGCTCGTCGGCGCCGCCGTCGGCCGCGCGCTGGGCCTCGGCCTCGCGGGCGCGGATCGCCTCGATCGAGCGGAAGCTGTCGCCGCGCTGGGCCACCCGCACGTAGGTCGCCACCGCCGCGTCGTCGGCCTGGGCCTGCGGGGCGCCCAGCGCCGCCAGCTGCGCGCGCAGGTCGGCCAGCGCGTCGGCCTGGGCCGCCGCCCGCTGCCGGTGCTCCGCCTGGTGCGCCCCGGCGCGCCGCTCGGCGTCGATCACCGCGACCTGGGCCGCGGCCTGCGCCTGCTCGGCGGCCTGCACGTCGGCGTCGGCGCGGTCGCGGTCGCGGCGCAGCCGGCCCAGCCGCCGCTCGAGCTCCGGGGCCGCGGCGCCGTCGAGCCGCGCCTGCAGCGCGGCCTGCTCGGCGTCGAGCTCGACGACCCGCGCCGCCAGCGCGTCCGCGCGCGCGGCCGCGGCCTGCTCGGCGGCGCGGCACAGCGCCAGCCGATCGACCTGGCGCTGGTGCGCGGCGCGCGCGCCGACCAGCGCCTCGCCGTCGATCGCCGCCAGCGCGGCGGCCAGCTCGTCGATCGGCTCCCGCGCCGCGATCGCCGCCCCGCGCGCGTGCGTCGCGGCCCGCTGGCGCGCGCGCGCGTTGGCGGACGCCTCGTCGAGCTCGGCCAGCGTCGCGGCGTGCGCGCGCGCGCGGACCGCCGCGCCCAGCCGTCGCGGGGCCTCGTCGAGCGCGACCGCCCCGACGCCGCGCAGCGCGACCCAGCCCGGCGTCAGCTCGACCGCCGCGAGGTCGGCCGGCTGCGCCAGCGCCGTGGCCAGCGCGCGGCCGGCGATCGAGGTCGCCACCTCGTCGGCGAACCACGCCGCCCACGCCGGCAGCCGCGCGCTCGCCGAGGTCGCCACCACCACGCGCGCCGGCGCCCGCGCGGCCACCAGCGTCGCGCGCGCCCGCGCCGCGTCGGCCGGCGCCACCACCAGCGCCTCGAGCAGCTCGGCGCCCAGCAGGCGCTCGACCGCGGCCAACCCCGCCGGCGGCGCCGTCGGCCGCGGCTCCAGCAGCTCGTACAGCGGCCGTGCGTCGACGCCCGCCGCCGCCAGCGCCGCGATCGCCGCGCCCACGCCGGGCGCGCGCCCCGCCGCCGCGCTGACCGCCGCCAGCTCGGCCCGACGCGCCGCCGCCGTCGCCACCGCCGCGTCCGCCGCGGCCACCGCCAGCTCGGCCTCGACCCGGCGCTGATCGGCCTGCGCCCGCAGGCGCGCCAGCCACGCCGTGGCCGCCCCGCGGTCGCGCAGCGCCGCCGCGTCGAGGTCGCGCGCCCGCAGCGCCCCCGCCGCCGCCGTCACCGCCACGCCTTCGCCGGGGACCTCGCCCACCGCCGGCAGCGCCGCCTCCAACCGGCCAGCCAGCGCCGCCGCGTGGCGCGCCAGCTCGTCGGCCGCGTCGGCCCCGGCGCGCTCGCAGCTCGCGCGATCGCGGGCCACCCGCTCGCGCTCGGCCGCCGCCGCCGCGCGATCGGCCTCGACCTCGCGCCGCCGCGCCGCCAGCCCCGCCAGCGCCACCGCCGCCGCCGCGGCGTCGGTCGACTCGGCCCGGTAGAGCGCCTCGGCCGCCCGCTGCCGCGCGGCCCGCGCCACCGCCGCCGCCGCCGCCAGCGCCTCGACCTGCCGCGCGCCGTCGACCGCCGCCGACCGCGCCGCCGCCTCGGCCGTCGCCGCCGCCTCCAGCTCGCGCTGCCCGGCCAGCCAGCGGTAGCGCGCCCCCGCCTCCCGGGCCGCGCCCACCTCCGCCGCCAGCGCCTGCAGGCCGCCGACGTACGCCGCCTGGGCGTCGAGGTCGCGCAGCGCCGCGTCCAGGTCGTCGATCGCCGCCAGCGCCTGCAGCACCTCGGCGAACACCTCGCTGTCGGGCGCCGGCAGCAGCCGCTCGAACAGCGCGCCGAAGTCGCGCGCGGTCGCGACGATCTCGCGGTAGGCCTTGGCCATGCCCCAGAAACGGATCGCCTCGGCGTAGGCCGCCTCCGAGCCGAACAGCCGGGCCGCCACCTCGCGGCGGAACCCGGCCAGCGGCGCGAACACCGCCGCCGCGCCCAGCCGTCGGCGCAGCGCCTCGCGGTCGCACGGGCGATCGTCCTCGTCGAGCAGCGCCACCTCGGCCAGCGGCCGCGGCGTCGCGAAGCCCCAGCGCCCCACCCGCGCGTCGAGCGTCGTCGCCTCGGTGCCCAGGCCGATCGTCAGCGACCGCCCGGCCGCGGCGTTGCGCAGCTCGAGCGCCGCGTAGGCGATGGCGCCGCCGGCCCGCCGCACGCCGCGCTCGGCGTCGAACCGCAGCACCACGCCTTGCAGGCTGCGGCCCTCGTCGCGCCGTCCGCCCAGCCGCGCCGCGGCGTTCCACTCCAGCTCGCCGCCGGCCAGCACGTCGTGGATCGCGTCGAGCACCGTGGTCTTGCCCGAGCCGTTGTCGCCCAGCAGGAACAGGTGCCCGCCGCCGCGCAGCTCGACGGTCTCGTCGACGAAGTTGTGGACGTTGATCAACCGCACGCGCTCGACCTGGTACGTCATGGCCCCTCCTCCTCACCGTCCGCGCCCAGCGCCCGCGCCACCACCTCGGGCGCCAGCCGCCGCGGATCGTAGTGGTACAGCCCCGGCAGCGCCTCGTACAGCACGCGCTCGTCGGCGACGTCGTCGTCGCGCTCGCGCGGCACCTCGCGCACGAACCGGTAGCGCTCGAGCATCGGCATCAGCTGGCGCAGCATCCGCCGCACCTCGTCGTCGGCGAGCGCCGCGCCGCCCAGCTGCGCCAGCCGGTCGCGCGCGTGGGCGAACAGCTCGCCGAACGCGAACCGCGGCGGCGGCAGGTCGGTCGGCCCGCGGTTGCTGGCCTCGAGCAGCCGCTCGTAGAACTCGAGCAGCAGCAAGAACCCGACGCAGTCGAGCCGGCGCGCCGGATCGAACGCGTCGCGCTGGCTGGGCTTGAGCTCGCGGTTGTACCAGCGGTCCTTGTAGACCCGCGCGGTCGCCGCGTCGACCAGCAGCTCCCAGCCGTACAGCTCGCGGTAGAACCGCTCGAACTCCGCGCGGTTGCGGCGCAGGAACGCGAACGCCTCGGCGTCGTCGTGCCGGTAGAAGAACGGCGCCTCGCCCAGCAGGTTGAGCACCGCCTGCACCCGCGGCCGGTTGAGCTTGTCGAAGTACGTCACGATCCCGCCTCCCGCGTGAGCCACCCCGCCGGCGCGGTCAGCGCGCCCGCGATCTCGACCTCGCCAGCCGCCGGCTCGAGCCGCGCGCCGCCGCGCGCCAGCCCGCGCCCCTGATCGAGGTGCGCCGCGCGCGCCACCTCCAGCCAGCGGACCGGCCCGTCGACGCCGGCCAGCGGCCCGGCCGCCAGCTCGGCCAGCGCCACCCGCGCGCGCCCGGCCAGCGCGTCGTCGAGCCACGCCCGCAGCCGGGCCTGGCGCCGCGCCGCCAGCTCGCGCGCCGCCTCGACCGTCCCCCGCTTGCGCGCCAGCGGCGGCGGCGGCCCCGGCCGCACCGCCCGCGCGGCCCCGCGCGGCGCCGGCGGCGCCAGCCGGTTGGCCGCGGTCGCCGGCCGCGGATCGACCCGCACCTGCGCCGACGCCACCAGCGCGTCGAACCAGCGCGCCCGCCGCGGATCGACCGCCGGCCCCGCCGCCACCGCCGCGATCGCGCCGCGCAGATCGGCCAGCCGCGTGCTGCGCCGCTCCAGCTCGCGCAGGTGGCGCTGCATCTTGGCGAGCACGTCGCGCGCCGCGGCGTCGACCAGCTCGGTCATCCGCGCCAGCGGGCCGCCCGGGGCGAAGAACGCCGCGTGGGCCGCCAGCCGCTCACCGGCGTCGGCCACCCCGCCGCCGCCCAGCCCCCGCGGCGCTGCCTCGCGCGCCGCCGCGATCCACCGCTGGCACGCCCCCAGCGCCTCGCGCAGCCGCGGCGCCGCCAGCGCCGCCAGCCGCGCCGCCAGCTCGCCGCGCAGCGCCGCGACCCGCTCGACGTACTGGCCCAGGTAGCGCTCGAGCCAGCCCAGGATCGCCCGCAGGCTCGGCAGCGCGTACGGCCGCGCCGCGAACGCCAGCATCTCGGCGCGCAGGCCGATCAGCTCGCCGCCGACGCGATCGATCGTGTCGCCCACGCACTCGACCAGGTGCAGCGCGCGGCGCGCCAGCTCGTCGTCGGCGCCACCGTCGCGCCACCGGCCCAGCACCCGCTCCAGCTCGCGCAGCTGCCCGACGATGTCGGTCAGCCGATCGCGGTTGTCGCCGACCCGCGCGTGCAGCCGCGCCGCCAGCCGCGCCTCGAGCCACTCGAGCAGCGCCACCGCGTCGTCGCTCAGCCGGTACCGGAACCGCTCGCGGCGGTTGTCCTTGTAGCTGCGCAGCTTGTGGGCCTCGGTGACACAGTCGATCGCCTCCCACGCCACCAGCTGCTTCACGTCCTGCGCGAACAGCGCCTCGTCGTAGCCGCCGTGGCGCGCCGCCGGCGCCAGCACCCGGGCCAGCACGTCCTCGTGCAGCGGCTCGAGCTCGTGGTCGCGCCGGTACAGCCACAGGCCGTACAGGATCGTCAGGTAATACGGTGCGCGCTCGGCCGCCACCACCGCGGTCACCCGCCCGCGCACGCCGCGCCCGAGCAGCGGCGCCAGCCCGTCGGCGAACGCCGCCGCCTGCGCCCCCGGCGCGGTCGCCACCAGCCGCGCCGCCGCGCCCAGGTCGTGCGCGTCGTCGCCGGCCTTGCTAGCCTGCGCCGCATGGGCGGCGTGATGGACGATGGGCTCGACGCGGGCATGATCTCCGACCTGCGCGCGGCGCTGGACCGCGCGCCGACCGCGCGCGCCGCGATCGCCGCCGTGCTCGACCGGCTCGCCGCCCCCGGCCGCCGCCCGCGCCGCGTCACCGTCGCGATCGATCCGCCCGGCCTCGCCGCGCTGCGCGCCGTGTTCTCCGCCCGCGCGGTCACCGCCGACGACGCCGGCCGCGCCCACCTCGACCTGGCCCGCGTCCCCGCCGACGTCGCCGCCGCGCTGGCCGCCGCGCTCGATCGCCCGGCCCCCGTCGCGCCCCGCGACCACGCCGTCGAGCTGCAGCAGGCCCTGGCGACGCTGCCGCCGCCCACCTCGCCCCTGGCCCTCGCGTACCT
The DNA here is from genome assembly GCA_016707895.1 of Myxococcales bacterium. Lineage (GTDB taxonomy): Bacteria > Myxococcota_A > Polyangia > Haliangiales > Haliangiaceae > UBA2376. Next base: position 112,094 of record JADJGV010000003.1, read on the forward strand.
CGCGTCGCTGCGCGCCGATCCGCGCGGGCCGCTGGCCGTCGCCGCCACCCGCGGGCTGGCCGCCGCGCTCCACCGCGTCGATCAGATCGCGCGCGTGCTCGACGCCGTCGCCGCGCTGCCCGGCCCGGTGCGCGCCGCCAACCTCGCCGCCCGCGTGCTCGGCGACAGCAAGGCCCTGGCCCCCGGCGGCGAGCTGGCCCGCGCCGTCGGCGAGGCCCTGCTCGCGTGCGCCCCCGCGATCCAGGCCGAGGTCGCCGCGCGCCAGCCCACCACCGCCGCCGCCGCCTGCGCCGCCGCCCTCGCCGCCGCCGGCCTGGTCCGCGATCTCGCCAGCGTGCTGGTCCACGCCTTCGGCCCGCTGCGCTACGCCGTCGGCGGCGTCACCTTCGGCCACGTCGCCGATCACGCCGCGCTCGGCGCCCCGACGCCGCTGTCGTTGGCCCAGCTGCGCGGCGCCCGGCTGGTCGCGCTCCCCGTCGAGCGCATCACGATCTTCGAGAACCAGGCGCCGTTCCTCGACTACGTCGAGCGCGTCGACCCCCGCCGCGAGCTGGTGATCTTCGCGAGCGGCCAGGCCACCTGGGCCGTCGTCGCGCTCTTGCGGATGTGCGCCGCCAGCGGCGCCCCGATCCGCCACGCCGGCGATCTCGATCGCAGCGGCGTGCTGATCCTGCGCAGCCTCGCCGCCCGCGCCCACGTCCGCATCGCGCCATGGCACATGGACGCCGCGACCCACGCGCGCTTCGCCGCCGCCGGCCGCCCGATCACGCCCGACGAGCGCGCGCGTCTGGCCCGCCTGCTCGTCGACGATCCGCCGACCGCCCCCGGCCACGATCTCCTGCGCGCGATCCACGCCACCGGCGTCTGGATCGAGCAAGAGGCCATCGCCCACACCCTGTGGATCCCGCCGCCGCCGCACGCGCAACCTTTAGCACCACCGGCTGATCGCGCAACGCTTACCGCGCCCTGACACACCGCCCGCGCGCCCGCGCGTCTACTGGCCACGATGCTCAAGCCGCTCGCGCTCGCGCTCACCCTCGCCGCCTGCTCACGCCACCCCGCGCCGCCCAGCGCCCCGCCGCCGGTCGAGCCCGCCGCCGCGGCCGCGTCCCCCGCCACCGCGCGGTCGCCGCGCTCCCTCACGGTCGTCGAGCTCACCCGGACCTGGAGCGAGTGCTCGAACGCCGGCGGCGAGCACGCCGCCTTCGCCATCGGCGGCCAGCGCATGCACGTGCTGCGCATGGCCCACGCCGGCGGCCACGGCGAGTACCACGACTTCAGCGGCCGCAGCTTCAGCCCACCCGGCCCGCGCGACGCCAGCGGCTGGTACGTCGCCGAGCTCCGCACGCACGCTCGCCCCGACGAGGATCACGACGGCAACCCCGACTCCAGCCTCGCCGGCTGGTGCCTCGACGGCATGCCGCGCTTCGTCGCCGAGGTCGTGCGCCTGTGGCCGGCCGCCGACGAGGCCGAGGCCCGCCGCCTGGCCGCAGCGCCCCCGACCACGCCGCCCGCGTACGTGTCGCGGTGGGCAGCCCGCCCCTGACTGCAAACGTGGTTCAGGCCTCGTCGTCGACGACGACCACCGCCGCCGCCGCCTTGGCGTCGGGCGGCGGCTGGGTCGCGCGGTGCTCGAACGGCTTGGGCCGCTCCAGGCCGCCGGTCGGCGCGTCGCCCTTGCCGCAGGCCAGCACCTTGCGGCCGACCGGGAAGAACACCGTCATCTTGCCCAGCTCGAGCGCCTCGACCACGCCCTGCCCGAAGGTCGGGTGCTCGACGCGCTCGCCGACCGCGAACCGCTCGGTCGCGCGGTACGGGCGCGGCGGCTTGTCGAGGTCGGCGGCCACCGACGGGTGCTCGAAGCGCTCGACGATCTTCATCGGCCGCACCGGGCGCGGCGACTTGGTCGTGGTCGCGGCGCGCTTGGCGCCGGCCGGGGCCTTGGGGTTGCGGTAGCGGTGCTGCCCGCCGCACTCCTTGCAGATCACCCGGACGATCTCCTCCCCGACCTTGGCCACGACGACGTGCCACACGTCGCCGCACTTGCTGCACAGGGATTCGATGTCGGCGCCAACTGCAGGTGTCATTCGGCCCGACGTATACATGGTCGCCGCCCGGCGCGCTACCGTCCTCGCATGAGCCTGGTCCGCCTCCGCCCGCTGGCCGAAACCGACGTCGACAACATCCTCACCTGGGTCAACGATCCCGCGATCGTCGGCAACATCGCGGCGTTCTCCGGCCACGCGTTCACCCGCGACCAGGAGCTGGCCTACATCCGCCGCACCCTGGCCTCGGCCAGCGACCGGGTCTGGTCGATCGAGGAGGCCGCCACCGGCCGCTACCTCGGCCAGTGCGGCGTCCACCAGATCCACGATCGCTCCAAGGTCGGGCGCCTGGCCTGCATCATCGCCGCCAAGGGCGACATGGGCCGCGGCTTCGGCTCGGCCGCCATCCGCGCCACGCTCGACCACGCCTTCGGTCCGCTCGGCCTGCACAAGACCTGGCTGATGATCTTCCGCACCAACGAGCGCAGCCACCGCACCTACGCGCGCTTGGGCTTCGTCGAGGAGGGCGTGCTGCGCGAGGAGTACTTCCACGACGGCGCCTGGCACGACATGCTGCGCATGAGCATGCTGGCCCGCGAGTGGCCGGCCGCCGCGCCCGGCGCGCCCGCCGCCTAGCCGATCGGCCGATCGCGCCAGCCGTCGAGCATGCGCGCGTAGTTCAGCCGCTCCCACGCGTGCGGATCGGGCGCCGACCGCAGGTCCATCACCGCCCGGGCCTCGGCGCTCGAGCGGTAGCCCTTGCTCACCAGCCACGCCGCCAGCTCGTCCTTGAGCACGCCGACGTGCCGCGGCCCGTGCATCAGCAGCGCCGAGGCCACCGCGACGACGTGGGCGCCGCACAGGATCGCCTTGGCCGCGTCGAGGCCGGTGTGGACGCCGCCGGTGCAACCCAGCGAGATCGTCGACGTCGGCGCCAGCACCGCCAGCGCGTGCAGCCGCAGCGGCAGCTCGGCCGGCGTCGACGCCACCAGCCGGCGGTCGACGTCGAGGTGCTCGAGGTCGACGTCGGGCTGGTAGAAGCGGTTGAACACCGTCACGCCGCGGGCGCCGGCGTGCTCGAGCCGCCGCACGAACGCCGGCACCGACGCGTAGAACGGCGACAGCTTCACCGTCACCGGGATGTCGACCTCGGCCACCACCGCCGCCACCACCGCCAGCTGGCGATCCTCGACGGTCGCCCCGCTCTCCAGCGGCGACGTCGCGACCTCGTACAGGTTCAGCTCCAGCGCGCTGGCGCCCGCCGCCTCCAGCTTGCGCGCGTAGCTGGTCCAGCCGCCCGGCGTCGTGCCGTTGAGCGACGCGACGATCGGCACGTCGACCTTGGCCCGCAGCCGCTCGAGCTGCTGCACGTACGGCGTCGCGTCGAGCGAGAACACGTCGACGTCGGGCAGGAAGCTGCGGGCCTCGGCGTCGGCGTCGAGCCGCGCGTCGAGGAACCGGTGCGCCGCCAGCTGCTCGTGCAGCAGCTGCTCCTCGAACAGCGAGTACATGACGACCGCGCCGGCGCCGGCCTCGACCGCCGTCGCGATCGCCGCCGGGTCGCGGGTCAGCGGGCTCGCCGAGACCACGAACGGGCTGGACAGCTCCAGCCCCAGCCACGAGGTGGTGAGGTCAGCCATGGGTCTTCTCCTCCGCGGGCAGGTGGATGCGCGACAGCTGATCGTAGAACGCGTGGCGCTGACGCACGCCGGCGCGCGCCAGGTCGAGCAGCTCGGCGTAGCGCTCGGGCGAGCGCAGCTCGACCATGCGGAACCGCGCCTCGTGCTGCATGTACGCCGCGACGTCGAGCTTGGGCGCGCCCGAGTCGAGCACCAGCGGCGCCTCGCCGCGGGCCACCCGCGCCGGATCGTAGCGGTACAGCGGCCACATGCCGCTGTCGACCGCGCGCTTCTGCTGGGTCGGCGACTTCACCAGGTCGTAGCCGTGGGCGATGCACGGGCTGTGGGCGATCACCAGCGACGGCCCGGGGTGGCGCTCCGCCTCGAGCAGCACGTCGACCGTCTGCGCGCTCTTCGACTGCAGCGCGATCGACGCCACGTAGACGTGGCCGTAGCTCATCGCCAGCAGCCCCAGGTCCTTCTTGCGCGACGCCTTGCCGGCGGTCGCGAACTTGGCCGCCGCGCCCAGCGGCGTCGCCTTCGACGCCTGGCCGCCGGTGTTCGAGTACACCTCGGTGTCGAGCACCAGCACGTTGACCTTGCGGTGCGACGCCAGCACGTGGTCGAGGCCGCCGTAGCCGATGTCGTAGGCCCAGCCGTCGCCGCCGACGATCCACACGCTGCGCGGCACCAGCGCCGGCGCCACCGCCACCAGCGCCCGCGCCTCGGGCGACGCGTCGTCGGCCAGGTGCGCGATCAGCGCCGCCACCCGCTGCCGCTGCGCCGCATACCACGCCTCGCCGTCGCCGGGCACGCCCAGCGCGTCGACCAGCGCCGGCGGCAGCCGCCCGGCCACCGCCGCCAAGAGCGCCTTGGCCTGCGCCGCCCGCGCGTCGATGCCCAGCCGCATGCCCAGGCCGAACTCGGCGTTGTCCTCGAACAGCGAGTTGGCCCACGCCGGCCCGCGGCCGTGGACGTCGGTGGTGTACGGCGTCGTCGGCAGGTTGCCGCCGTAGATCGACGAGCAGCCGGTGGCGTTGGCGATCACCAGGTGGTCGCCGAACAGCTGCGTCAGCAGCCGCACGTACGGCGTCTCGCCGCAGCCGGCGCACGCCCCCGAGAACTCGAACAGCGGCGGCCGCAGCACCGCCGAGCGCTTGTCCAGCTTCAGCCCATCGAGCGGCGCCGACGGGATCTGCTCGAAGAACGCGAACGCGTCGCGCTCGCGGGCGCGGTGCGGCGCCAGCGGCTCGTCGACCAGCGCCTTGCGCTGCGGCTTGAGCCGGTCCTTGGCCGGGCAGACCTCGACGCACAGCCCGCAGCCGGTGCAGTCCTCGGGCGCCACCTGCACCGCGTAGCGCAGGTGATTCATGCCGCGCTCGAAGCTCACCGGCTCGGCGCGGAAGCCCTCGGGCGCGCCGGCCAGCGCCTCGGGCGCGAACACCTTGGCCTGGATCGCCGCGTGCGGGCAGATCATCACGCAGAAGTTGCACTGGATGCACAGGTCGGGCTGCCAGATCGGGATCGACCGCGCGATCGCCCGCTTCTCGTACTTGCTGGTGCCGGTCGGCCACGTGCCGTCGGGCGGGAACGCGCTCACCGGCAGCTCGTCGCCGCGGCCCTCGAGCAACAGCCGCGTCACCCGCTGCACCAGCGCCGGCGCGCTCACCGGCACCGTCGGCAGCTTCACCCGGGTCGCGGTCACCGTCGCCGGCACCTCGACCTCGTGCAGCTCGGCCAGCGCCGCGTCGAGCGCCGCCAGGTTGCGCTTCACGACCTCGGGGCCGCGCCGGCCGTAGGTCTGCTCGAGCGAGCGCCGCACCGACGCCAGCGCCGCCTCCATCGGCATCACGTCGGCCAGCTTGAAGAAGCACACCTGCATCACGGTGTTGATGCGGCCGCCCAGCCCGGCCCGCGTCGCCACGCCGTTGCCGTCGATCACGAACAGCCGGCAGCGCTGCTCGATCAGCCGCGCCTGCACGTCGCGCGGCAGGCCGTCCCACACCCGCTCGGGCGCGACCGCCGTGTTCAGCAGCACCGTCGCGCCCGGCATCGCCGCGCCCAGCACGTCGCGCCGCTCCAGCGCCTCGGGGTCGTGGATCGCCACGAACTGCGCCCGCCGCACCAGGTAGCTCGAGCGGATCGGCCGCGGCCCGAAGCGCAGGTGCGAGATCGTCGTCGAGCCCGACTTGCGCGAGTCGTACTCGAAGTAGCCCTGCGCGAACCGCGAGGTCTCCTCGCCGATGATCTTGATCGTCGCCTTGTTGGCCGAGACCGTGCCGTCGGCGCCCAGCCCGTAGAACAAGGCCCGGGTCACGTCGTCGGGCTCGAGGTCGAGCGCGCGATCGTACGGCAGCGAGCTGTGGCTGACGTCGTCGTTGATGCCCAGCGTGAACCGCCGCCGGGGCTGCGCCGCCGCCAGCTCGGCGAACACCGCCAGCACCATCGCCGGCGTGAACTCCTTCGACGCCAGGCCGAAGCGCCCGCCGATCAGCCGCGGCAACGTCGCCCGCGCGCCGCTGCCCACCGCGTCGACCAGCGCGGTCGTGATCTCCTGCAACAGCGGGTCGCCGCTGGCGCCCGGCTCCTTGGTGCGATCCAGCACCGCCACCGAGGTCGCCGTCGCCGGCAACGCGGCCAGCAGGTGCGCCACCGACAGCGGCCGGAACAGCCGCACCTTCACCACGCCGACCTTCTCGCCGCGCGCCACCAGGTGCTCCACCGCCTCGTGCACGCACTCGCCGCCCGAGCCCATGATCACGATCACCCGCTCGGCCTCGGGGTGGCCGACGTAGTCGAACAGCCGGTAGCGCCGGCCGGTCAGCTCGGCGAACCGCGCCATCGTGCCGTCGAGCGCGCCCGGCAGCGCCGCGTAGAACGGCTCGCCGGCCTCGCGCGACTGGAAGAACACGTCGGGGTTCTGGGCGGTGCCGCGGATGACCGGCCGGTCGGGGTCCAGCGCCCGCGCGCGGTGCGCCGCGATCGCCGCCGGATCGATCAGCGCGCGCAGCGTGTCGTCGGCCAGCGGCGCCACCTTCGCCACCTCGTGCGAGGTCCGGAACCCGTCGAAGAAGTGCAGGAACGGCAGCCGCGCGGTCAAGGTCGTCGCGTGGGCGATCGCCGCGAGGTCCTGCGCCTCCTGCACCGAGCCCGAGCACAGCATCGCCATGCCGGTCGCGCGCGCCGCCATCACGTCCGAGTGATCGCCGAAGATCGACAGCGCGTGGGTGGCCAGCGCCCGCGCCGCGACGTGCAGGCAGAACGGCGTCAGCTCGCCGGCGATCTTGAACAGATCGGGCAGCATCAACAGCAGGCCCTGCGACGCCGTGAACGTCGTCGTCAGCGCCCCGGTCATCAGCGCGCCGTGGACCGCGCCCACCGCGCCGCCCTCCGACTGCATCTCGGTCACGTCCGGGACGTCACCCCACAGGTTGGGCTTGCCGTCGGCCGACCACGCGTCGGCGTGCTCGCCCATCGCCGAGGCCGGGGTGATCGGATAGATCGCGATCACCTCGGACAGGCGATAGGCCACGCTGGCCACGGCTTCGTTGGCGTCGAGGGTCTTCCACGCAGCTGGCTCCGCCATCGCCCCGCGTGCTGCGAGGGGCGTGCCAGACGCAGGGCCGCCCAGCCGCCCTCAGCGACGCAAGGCGTGCCGAAAACCCAGGATCCGGCGCCAGAATTGCGCGCCCGCTACGGCGCGCAGACGCCGTACTCGGTGCCGCCGATCGTCAGCGCCGGGCTGAAGCCGATGCAGGTGGTGCCCGGCACCGTCGCGCACTCGTTGCCCGCCGGCCGGGTGCACACCTTCCGGCAGCGCGACAGTGCGCTGACCGTCGTGCACAGCGTGTTCGACGAGCAGGTCGAGTCGTCCACGCAGGCCGCGCCGATGCCGCCGGCGCCGGGAGTCGTGCACTGGAGGATGTCGAGGTCGGCGCCGCCGCGGGTGGTCGTGAAGAACCCGCACTTCTCGCCGGTCGGGCACGCTCCACCGGCCGAGTTGGTCGGGCTGCAGTTCGACGAGCACGTGATCGCGCCGGGGATCGCCGCGCCCATGCCGTCGGTGATCTGGATCGCGCACAGCCCGCGCGGCTGCGGGCAGGCGGCGTCGTTGGCGCAGTACTTCAGGCAGCTGCCCCCGGCGCAGACGTAGCCCGCCGCGCACTCGGAGAACGTCGTGCACGTGCTGGTCTCGGTGCCCGGCACGTTCACCGCGCGGCACGCCGTGCCCATCAGGTCGGTGAAGTCGATGTCGCAGGTCAACGGCGACGTGCAGCCGCACTGCGGCGCCAGCGAGCACGGCTGCGTCGAGCAGCCGTTGGCGTCGATCGGCACCGCCGCGTCGACGGGCACCGCCGCGTCGATCGGCACCGCGCCGTCGATGACCGCGCCGTCGATGACCGCGCCGTCGACGCTGCTGGCGTCGACGCTGACCAGCGCGTCGGGGCCCGCGCCGTCGACGTCGGCGCCGTCGACCAGCGCGCCGTCGGGGTCGGTCCCGGAGGTGTCGACCGTCGCGCCGTCGCCACCGGTCGCCCCGTCGTCGGCGGCGTCGGCCCCGCCGCTGGGCCGCGACGTCGCGCAGCCGGACAGGATGCCGCAGGCCAAGGTCAGGGCGAGCACGCGGTAGCGCATCGCCGCGATCCTCCGGCGCGGGCCGGGGCCGACGCAAGCAGATTCGCTCCGAACCCTGCTACCTTCGGGCGGCATGAGCCTGGCGGCGGCTGATCGACTCACGGAGGAAGGCAACGGCTACTTCCAGCAGGGCGACTTCGTCACCGCCGCCGAGCGCTACCAGCACGCGACCACGCTGTTCCCGTCGCACCACCTCGCGTGGAAGGGCCTTGGCCACGCGCTCCTGTGTCTGGCCCGCCCCACCGACGCCGCGCGCGCCTTCGATCGCGCGATCGGCCTCAAGGCCGACAGCGCCACCGCGCTGTGGGGCGGCGCGCTGGCTCACGCCGACCTCGGCCACAAGCCGATCGCGCAGAACTACCTGCGCCGCTGCCTGGTGCTGCAGCCCACGTGGACCGAGCTCGCGCGCTCGGTGCCCGCGCTGGCGCAGTTCCTCCAGGTCTCGACCTACGCCGCCGAGCTCCTGCGCGTCGCGCTCGGCGTGCCCAGCGTCCGCACGTTCCGCCACGCCGCCGAGCCGGCGCGCACCATCGACGTCGCGCGCTACGCCGACGCGCCCGAGCCCGGCCTCGTCACCTACGGCTCGCTCGGCCTGGCCAACGTCGAGTGGCCCGACGGCCGGCCGCGCATCGAGGTGCTGCTCGCGTGCCGCACCGACTCCGCCGGCATGCCGCAGCTGGTGGCCAACACCGCCTTCCACCTGATCGATCACCAGTTCTACCCGACGCCCGGCAGCGTGCTGCGCGATCAGGTCGGCGTGCTGCGCCTCGGCGAGCTGTCGGCCCGCTTCCCGCACCTGTTCTTCACCGTGCCGCGCCGCTGGGGCCTGCGGCTGCCGCTCGACGAGGGCCCGCCCGCCGTGACCATCACCTCCGCCGTGCCCATCAGCGAGGCCGAGTACCGCTACTGGAAGGACGGCGGCGACGACCTCGGCACCCGCCTCGCCGTCGTCGACGGCGCCGACTTCACGCGCGAAGACGTCGTCTGAGGGACAGGCTCCTAGGTTCCAACACCCCGTGATCGAACATGAATTCGACCACACCGCGCAACAACCCGTCGGGGCGGCGGGGTTCGGCGCCTCACGAACGAACTGCGCGGCTACTCGACGCGGGCGATCGGCGCGTTGATCACCGCGGCCGGCGTGGCGATCGGCGCCGCCGCCATCGCGCTGGCCAGGTCGGTGACGCTGGCGAACGCCGCGGCGTCGTACGCGCGCACCGTCCACAGCGGCGTGTACGCCGGATCGCCGGGCAGCGCCGCCACGACGTTGTGGGTCGCGCCGCCGGCGTCGGTCACGAAGGCCGCGCCCGGCTGGTTGCCGGTGTACGCCACGTACGTCGTCGACGTCGCCACCGCGCCCGCCACCGGCGCCAGGCTCGGACGCTCGCCGAAGTGGAAGTACTGGATGACGCGACCGCCGTACCAGCCCTGCGTCAGCTCCGGGTAATCGCCCGCCGTGCGGATCCGCGCCGTCGAGCCCTCGGGCACCACCGGGCAGTTCACCAGCGCGTCCATCGGCGTCTGGGTCAGCCCCAGCTCGACGATCTCCGCGACGCTGGTGATCTCGTTCGCGACGTAGCCCGCCGGCACGTCCACCCGCACCGGCTGCCACAGATCGTTGTAGCCCGGGTCGCCCGGGATCACCGACACGACGTTCTTCTGGCCCATCACCGGCGCGTTCTCGCCCGGGCGGAAGAAGACGTAGATCGGCGCCGGCGCCGTCGGCTGCACGTCGAACAGGTACTGCGTCACCCGCTCGCCCGCCGGCCCCAGCCCCACCACCTTGAACCGCGCGTCGTAGTCGATCGCCACGTTCGCCGCCGGCAGCGTCGGGTCGACGTCGCGCTGGTACCACGTCCCCGCCGCCGCGCTGAACCGATCGATCGGCGCCCGCTCGGCGGTCTTCGGGTCCTTGCCCACGGGATCGTCGGTGCACGCGAGCGCGCCGGAAGCCAACAGGACGCTCGCGATCACGACAGGCCGCATGCCCTAGCGTACGTCGGCCGGTGGCCGCGGTTACAGCCCCACGCGCACCGACGGGCGGCACGGATCGTGCCTCAGCACAGGGCATGACCGACGACGACGACCACAAGCAGCCCGTGCGCAGGCGACCCCCGCGTGCCCAACCGGCCGACGACGACGGCAAGGGCGCCCGCGAGCCGCCGACGGTGTTGACGATGTGGCGGGCCGGGGTCGCCGCCGTGCACGCCGCGGCGAGCCGCCAGCGCGCCGTCGACGCTCCGCCGGCCGGTCCGGCACGTCGCGGTCCCAGCAATTGACGCGTGCGCGCCCGCCACACCGGGCGGCGACGCGCGCGCCCCAGGAGTTCGTATGCGCTCGATCCAGACCCTGACGGCGTTCCTCCTCACCGCGTCCCTCGCCGCGTGCACGGTCGTCACCGACGACCGCGACGCGACGCTGACGATCGCGAACCAGTCCAGCTACTACCTCGACGCGCTGCACCTGGCCGAGGTGCACAGCGCGTCGTGGGGCCCCGACCTGCTCCTCGCCCCGCTGGCGCCCGGCAGCCAGGTCACGGTGCTCGACATCCCGTGCGACACCTACGACGTGCTCGTCGTCGACGAGACCGGCGTCGAGTGCCAGCTCGCGTCGATCGACCTGTGCTTCGACGACCAGCGCTGGGTGGTCGACGATCGCACGCTCGACTTCTGCGCCTTCAACAAGCGGTGAGCGCGAGCGCCCGCGGCGGCGCGGTGTGCACCGACGTGTCACGGCGTGGCATCGGCGGTGCCCATGCCGCTGCCGGTGCCCGCGCCCGTCGCGCCGCGGTTCAGCTCGACGTCCAGGTCGCGGAAGATGCGATCGGAGGTGACCTGGGCCTCGGGGACGAACGGCCGCGTGGTGTCGGCGGCCTGGGCCACCAGCGCCGCGGCCTCGGCGCGCAGCTGCTGCAACCGCTGTTGATCGACCGCCGCGTTGGCGCGGTTCGCGTCGATGCGTCGATCGATCTCGGCGAGGCGCTCGTTGACCGCCTTGACGAAGTCCGCGCGCGCCTGCTGCAGGTCGGTCTTCGCCTCGCGCAGGTCGCGCTGCTGCGCGACGACCTTGTCCTCGCCTTCGGTGACCTTCTCGCGGGCCGACACGACCGCCTCGCCGGTGTCGCTCTTGCACCCCGACGCGATCAGCGCAGTGGTGAGCACGAACCCGGTGGTGATGAACTTGATGCTTCGCATGCTGACGGGACAAAGCACCCCCTGTGCCAGCCCGCACCTCGGGGCGAGCGGCCCCGCGACGCGCTCCCAGTCCCCGCCCGCGCGCGCGCCCTCGACGGAGATCGTCGTGATCCGCGCACCGTGCGCGTGCGCACGGCACGGCCAACGCGCTCACCGCTGATCGACGTGCGCGGCGGCGGCCGACGAGCGGCGAGGCTACCGACGTGGATCGCGGCTACCGCGCTCGGAGGCATCGTCGCCCCGCGTGGGGCTGCGGGTTCCGGACGCGTCATCGTCGCCGCGCGGCCGGTCCATCGCCGGCTGCGCGTACCGGCCGGTGTCCTGGTCCGACGCCGGGAGGTCCACGCTGTCGTCGAGCTCGCCGTCGCGCTCGTCGTCACCGTCGTCGCCCTTGCCGGCGTCGGGGCCGTCGGCGCCCCGACCGGTGCGGACCTGGCCGGGCGGGATCATGTCGGGCCCGGTCTCGCCGGGGCCCTGCGGCCGCTCGACCACGCGGCCGCGGCGCGGGTCCGCGTCGCCCTTCTCCTTCTCGGGCGTCGTGGTGTCGATGTTGGGGTTGCGCATCGGGGGCTTGGCCTTGTCTGGTGGAGTCGTCATCGCCAGACCAAGAGCAACCTCGATGCCACCCGCGCTCCGGCGCCAGGCCATCGTCATCGCGCGCACGTCACGTCCCTGCCGCGCTCCACCACCGCTGCCGCCCTCCCCAGCGCCTCGCCGCGAGTGCGCTCGCGCTCGTCGCGTCGCCACCGCGCGCGCACCGCGTCGCGGGCGTCGCGGGCACCGGTGACAGTCACGCGCAGCATCCGCCCACGGCCGATCAGAACTGACCGCTGATCGCCACCCCGCCGCCGGTCGCGGTGGCGTAGGGGTTGACCTCGACGCGCGCGAGTTCGGGGATGCCGAGGCGCTCGCGCAGCTCGCGGTTGTAGACGTCGGCGAGACCGCGGCGGGTATCGTTGTCGACGGGCTCCTTGGCGACGTAGTGCCAGACCAGGCCGCCGATGACGGAGATGCCCATGCCGAGAGCCATCGTCCGCAGGTTGCCTCTCGCCTCCACCTGATCGGCGTCCCGGCCGGCCTCGAGGCAATCGAAGTAGGCCGGATCCTCGAACCGGCACGCGTCAGTGCGGTCGTCTGCGGAGACGAACCTGGCGAAGCCGTAGATCGTGACCGCCGCGCCGACGCCGGCCGTCACGAGGCCAGCGATCCGCACCTTCCGTCGCGTGCGGTACGCGTCGGCGAGATCGGAGCGGCCGACCAGCTCGTAGAACGCGGGGCCATCGATGTTCTCCCGGCGCTCGCCGCGCATCGCGTGCAGTTCACGGTGGATGTCGACGCGGCCGGTGGTGAAGTGCGGCGTCCGGTTCAGGTGAATCTCCGCCCACTCCTCCTCGGAGAAGACGATCACGTTGTCGCGGTACTCGGCCTTCGCGGCCGACGACGGGGCCGCGGGCGGCGCGGGCGGCGCGGGCGGCGCGGGCGGCGCGGGCGGCGCCACGGGCGCGACCTCGGCTGTCGACGCCGCCGGCGCCGGCGCGTCCAACGGAGCCTGGGCCGCGGCGGTTGACGTTGCGGCGAGCGTGAACGCGAGGACGACCGGGATGCGCAGCGCTTCCATGGTCCGACGTATCGACCGGTCGCGCGCGCGGTTGCCTCGAATCGTTCAGCGTCACGCGCCGCCCTTGCTCGAGGTGGCCCCGTCACAGGCGTGCGCGCCGGCGGTACGCAACCGCGGCGCGACGCGGTCGATACCGTCGCCATGCACGTGGACACCACCCTCATCGGCAGGGTGATCGGGGGCAAGTACCAGATCGAACGGGTCGTCGGCCAGGGCGGCTGCGGGGTCGTCGTGCGCGCCGTGCACCGCGGGCTCGGCCAGCCGTTCGCGATCAAGCTGCTCAGGCCCGGGCTGGCTACCCGCGACGACGTCGCGCGCCGGTTCGTCCGCGAGGCCCAGGCGCTGGCCACGCTGACCAGCGAGCACACCGTGCGCGCGTTCGACGTCGGCGTCGAGCCCGGCCTCGGGCCGTACATCGTCATGGAGTGGCTCGACGGCATGACGCTGGCCCAGGCGCTGGCCACCGGCCCGGTCGGCGTGCCCACCGCCATCGACTACGCGCTGCAGATCTGCGCCGCGCTCGCCGAGGCCCACCGCGTCGGCCTCATCCATCGCGACATCAAGCCCAGCAACCTGTTCCTCACCCGACGCACCGACGGCCGGCCGCTGCTCAAGGTCATGGACTTCGGCATCGCCAAGTGGACCGGCGCCGGCGGCGCGATGACCGCGCCCGCCGTCGTGCTCGGCTCGCCCGGCTACCTCGCCCCCGAGCAGGCCCGCGACGCCCGCAGCGTCGACGCCCGCGCCGACATCTGGGCCGTCGGCGCCGTGCTCCACGAGCTGATCAGCGGCCAGCCCCTCCGCGGCGGCGCCGCCGGCGCCGACCCCGGCGCGCACCGCCTCCTCGGCACCGCCATGCCGCTGCCCGCCTGGGTCCCGCCGTCGCTGCGCGCCACCATCGACCGCTGCCTCGCGCCCGATCGCGCCGCGCGCTACCCGCATGTCGCCGACCTCGCCGCCGACCTCGCCATCTTCGCTCCGCCCGCCGCCACCGACCTCGCGCACGAGATCGCCCGCATCGCCCGCGCACCCCGCGCCGCCAGCCGAGGCCGCGCCGACCTCGCCCCCACCCTCGACCTCGTCCGCCCGCGCCCCGCCGCGCCGCCCCGCCCCGCGCCCCGCGCCCGCTCACGCCGCGCCCGCGTCGTCATCGTCGGCGCCGCCGCCCTCGTCGCCCTGCTGACGACCATCGCGATCCTCGCTCGCCCATCGCCCTCTCACCCGCACGCCGCCCGCGCACTGCCCCCACCGCCAACCTCGCCGCCGCCGCTCGTCACGCCCTTGCCGCGACCCGCGCCGCCCATCATCGATCGCGCGCCCGCTGCGCCGCCCATGCCACCTGCGCCCGCACCCGCGCCGCCGCCGAACCCGCGCCCCCGTCCGCGCCCCGCGCCTCGCGTGCCCGCACTCCCCGCGCCTCTCTCCGACGCGCCGCCTGCCCGCGTCCCCGGCGACGTCGACGGCGACGGCATCCCCGACGTCCGCTAGCACGCAACCGCCGCCGCTCGCGGCCGATAGCCGCCGCATGCACGACGACGCCGACTCCGCGCACGACCGCGCGTGGCGCGATGGCCACCTGCTGGTCGTCCCGTCTCACGCCTGCATCGACGACCTCTGCTTCACCTGCGGCGCCCCGCCGACCACCGCGCACCCGCAGCGGATCTACTGGCACCGTCCCGCCTGGTACCTGCTGCTCTTGCTCAGCCCCCTCGTCTACCTGTTGATCACCCCCGCGGTCCGCCGGCGCGCCGAGCTCATCGTCGGCCTGTGCGCGCGCCACACCGCCGCGCGCCTGACCCAGCGTCGCGCCGGCTGGCTGCTGATCGGCCTCGCCGCCGCGCTGCTCAAGGTCGCCGCCATGCTCGGCGCCGTGCGCCTCATGCTGCTCACGCCCCTCGTCCTCCTCGCCGGCGTCACCCTCCTGACGCGCGCCGGCCGCATCGTCCGCGTCCGCTCGATCGACCACGCCACCGCCCGCATCGCCAACGGCTCCCCCCGCCTGCGCGCCGGCCTGCCCGACCTGCACGCGCCGTACCGACAGTGATTCGACGGTGCTCAGTTCGAGCGTAACGTGGTCGTGCGTGAGCGACACGATCAGGCGGCTCGGTCACGGGACGCTGTGCGGAGCTTGCTCGCCGACCGCCTCCGACGTGCCTCCCACCTGCCGCCCGCCAAGACCTTGGAGGCGCTCGACGAGGAGCGCATCCCGCGGTCCGTCCTGGTCAAGGCGCGCGACCTGGCCCGCGGTGAGTTCGTTGAGAGCGCCGAGAACGCTGCTCTTCGGCAAGTCCGGAGTTGGCAAGAGCGTCATTCCCCGTAGCTCCGCGCAGCCCTGGTCCTCACTGCCGCGGACGCGAGCGCTTCGTGGTCACAGGCTTGCCGCGGCGGCCTGGTCATGTCTATTGTCTGGATCGCGGTGTCGAGTTCGGTCGGGCCGCTTCCGCGGACGTCCCATGGAGAGCTGGATGCACAGGTGCCTACCCTTAGCAGCCGCAGCGGTCCTGCTCGTCGGCGGATGCGAGTCAGCCAAGTCACCATGGCGGCGCACGCTCACCAAGGCAGAGCGCCTCGCGTGGGTGACACGCTGTGGCGTGCCCGCGGCGAGCGTGCGCGTCGACCTCGGCAAGAATCGCGACGAGAACGACGGCTACGAGGGCAAAGCATCGGTCACCGGTCCTGCGGGTGAGCTGTCGGTGATGTGTCACCTCGCGTGGAACCGCCGGCTCGACCGCGCGCTCGAGTTCAGCGTCGCGGTCGACGCGGTGGCGATCGCCGGTCGGCCGCGCGCCGCGCTCACCAAGAACGAACTCGCCCCGTACATCGACATGATCGCCGACGAGGTGCCGCTCGATCTACAACCCGTGGTTCGACGGGTGGCCGATGAGCCGTATCAGCTCGTCCGGGCCGGGGCGTTTGCGATCACTGGTGGCATCCACGCCGATCCAGCGGTCTGGTCGCTCGAAGTGCAGGACCTGCGATAGCTCGTTCAGCCAGCGCAGCGCCCGGTCGCGCCGCACGCCAGTAGATTCGACACGTTACCCACGCGATCGGGAGTCAGCGGGGGCGCACTCCCCGTTCAGCGCCTCCCAGGCGCCGCCGTTTGGCGGCAACCCACGCAACCGGCGGCCGCGCCGGTCGATAGCTCGCGCAGTCCACGCCGCTCGTGGCCCACCGCGACCGAGACGCACGCAGCGTCCGGCGGGCGACCACGTGACGCGCAAAGGAGCGACCATGAGCATCGAGTCCAAGCCTTCGTTGACGCCGCCTGCACCGACCCGTGACTCCAGCGAAGGTCATGCTCGGGCTGGCGCCGGCCGAACGACCGAAGGGCTGACAACGCGGCCGACCACCGAGCGACGCCGGGTGGCACCGCTGCAGGCCAGCGGCGCGGGTCCAATCGCAGCCTTGCCGTGGCAGGGAGCGTACGACGACTGCTGGGCATTGATGAGCGGCCATCCGATGCAGGCGCGCTCCGAGGGCGGAGGCGATCTGGCGGGCGGCGACGTGCAGCAGGTCGCGGCGCGTGGTGTGGCGGGTGCGGGTGCTGCGCTGCCGCACCTGGATGCGATCCAGCGGTCGTTCGGCGACCATGACGTGAGCGGGGTGCGCGCCCACATCGGAGGCGACGCCGCGGTTGCGGCGCAGGCGATCGGCGCCACCGCCTACGCGACCGGCGTCGACGTCGCATTCGCCTCTGCGCCCGACCTGCACCTCGCCGCGCACGAGGCCGCCCATGTGGTCCAGCAACGAGTTGGGGTGCACCTCCGCGGAGGCGTGGGCGCAGCCGGCGACGCCTACGAACAGCACGCAGACGCAGTCGCGGACCGCGTCGTCGCAGGGTTGCCGGCGACCGACCTGTTGGCGGCACTGCCACGTGGACAACTTGGTACCGCGAACGTCCAGCGCAAAGGAGCACAGGGTGCAAAGCAGGAGCCGACGGATCGTGCTGCGGCGGAACTCGCGCAACCGTCAAAGGAATCGGCTGCGCTCTCCGCCGCCTGGAATGACCTGAACTCCGCCGAACTCGAAGCCCGCGACGTGCTGCGCGACGTGGAGCAGGGGCACCAGCTGCTCGAGGCCTATCAGCGCATGACGACGATCTTGCAGCGCATGCTCCGGCCCCTCGGCGTCTTCATGCAGGCCGGCGCGCGCGCGCGCTCCGACAAGGAGGCGTCGGTGCCGTGGGCCGAGCCGACTGAAGAGGGCCGCGCCTTCGATGTCGACCGCGACAAGGCCGCCGCGGCGGTCAACAACACCGTGCGCGTCGCGTTGATCATGGAGCAGCGCCAGTCGCAGCAAGCCGCCATGGCGGGCGGACGGTTCACCGCGGCGCTCCGCGGCCCGGAAGAGGCCGCGATCGCCAACGTACGGGCCACGCGCGGGGCCGTCGCCGCCGTGGCGACCCAGATCGGTTGGAAGGTCCCCAGCACCGTCGCCGAAGCCGACGCCGCCCGCTACGAGCACGAAGCATGCCCGCCCGGCGGCAAGGAAGAACGTGGCAGCGCGCTCTGCAAGTTCGATGACGCCGAGCGCGTCGACCAGCGACGCCGCCTCGACAAGGCGGTGACCGCCGCCGTCACGAGCTTCGGCGCCGCGTGCAAGAAGCACGTCGCGGTCATCGACAAGGCCATCGCCACACGCAAGGAGAGCAGCGACTTGCTGATCGATCTGTTCAGCAAGTCGATCGGCGTCGCGGTCGACGTCGCCGCGCCCGGTCTTGGCAAGGTGGCGAGCGCCGCGATCGAGGTGACCCTCGAATACGGCGCCGACTACGCGAAGGAGCAGGCCGGGGAAGCCGCAACCGACGCCGACCCGCGCACGAAGACCAAGGGCATGCTCGCCGGCCTCCTGGAGTCGATGACCAAGCGCCTGACGGAGGCCAGCACGTATTCAGAGCGGCTCGATGACAACCAGCTGGTGATTGCCGTCAGCCAGGTGAACAAGCTCGACAAGGCGTTCTTCGCGACTCGCCTCGATCCGTTGGTCGCCTCCTACCGCGCGCAGATCGAGCCGCTCGGGCGCGGCGTCACCGAGGGAACTCCGTTCGGGTTTCCGAGCGTCACGACCAAGTACAAGAGCGTCAAGGTCCAGATCGGATCGAAGACGCGCTTCGCGCAGGTCGCCGATGAAGCTCGCGATCCGGACGGGACCCAGATCCTGCTCGGCCACGACCAGCCCCAGCACGCCTACACGTTCATGCGCTGGATCAACCCTGAGTTTGAGCCGATGGTCGACGAGTCACCGACGCTCGACCCCGGCCAGATCAACGGCTTGCCCTTGGGGACCGTGATGGGCACGGATGGACCTTGAGGTCACCTTTGCGGCCACGCTTTCGCGCCGCGGCGGCGTCGCGTTCGTCGGCCGCGAGTTTCGGCTGCGACTGGGACGGCGAGCACGGTCCAGCGCGATACTTTACCGAACGCGCGTCGTCGCTTCTTCGGTCGCGGCGCCGGCTCGACCGTAGCAGCCGGCCCCCGAAACGCCAAAAGGCCCCGCATCTCTGCGGGACCCTTGACGTTTTCCGGTGGAGCCATGGGGGATCGAACCCCAGACCTCTAGAGTGCGATTCTGCCAATCGATAGTGATTCTCGCATCTTAGATCGGCGATTTCATTCCGCAGCGGAACGTATCAGCCGAGCCGATCAGGAGGCGAGCGGGCAGGTTCGCGGGGAGGTCTGGGGCCGGGGTCTGGGTCGACGGCACGATCGCCGCGGTGTTCAGCTCGTGCCGTAAGCGCTGTGTGAACCCCACGTGGCGTGGGTGACCGCTGGCGCCAACGCTGGCGGGATGAGCAAGACCTACGAGCGAGACGAGCAAGCGGAGCTGATTCGGGCGGTGACCCGAGGCCGGGAGTCGGTGCGGGAGGCGGCGTCAGTCCTCCAAGTTCGCGAGACCGAACTCCTCGCGAAGTCGCTGCCAGGTTGTAACGCCGAGGAACGCATTCGCGATCGCTGCGCGGGTCGCGTCGTCGCGGTGCGGAAGGCTGTTGCGGAGGTAGTCAGCCGTGACGGCCTTCTCCGCGTACTCGCGCCACTTGCGAGGGACGCGCCCGTCGTCCTTGCCCTCCACGACCAGGAAGCCGTACACGCGGTGCTCGCGTCGGCGCTCCCAGGCACAGTCGAGGTGGCGCAGCATCTGATCGCGATCGCGCAGCCAGCTCGTGCGATCCGTGGCGTGGCGCTCGGTGCGCTTTCCCTCGACGACGACGATCGCGTCGACGGTCTCGAAGTAGACATCGGGTCGGGAGCGGCCTTCGAGCACGTACCAGGTCTGCGCTGGCGCCCCGCGCTCGAGCAGCTCGAGGGCCTCCTTGCGCGTCGCCAGATCGCCGTCGCAGAGCGCACGCCGCTTCTGCCGCGTGGTCACGCCGAGGTCGTCGGTAGCCTTCGGCCACCGCAGAGTCGTCGCGTGCTCGACCATGTGGCACAGCAGGCTGCGCGGCGGCTCGAGGCGAGCCTCGTCCTTGCCGTACTGCAGCGAACCGGAGATGAGTGGCGGGGTGACGATGGGCCGCTCGTGCGCCCCGTCCCGGGAGGGCAACTCGAGCAGCCGCTGGATCCATCCGGAGCCGCTCGGATCACGCGCCTGCAGCTCGTTGAACACCGGCGTCACGCGCGTCTTGCTCGAGTCCTTCTTCCCCATCGCTCAGCTCCTGTCCCGTAGGTTGGTGCGCATCATCCGACACATTCAGGTTGCACCGGCGCCCGCTGGCGAAGCGCTGGGCGGTGCGGTTCATGGTCGCGCCGGCCCCCTGTCACGCATGGATGACCTCCGGCTTGACGAAGGGCGGTGCATCGCGCGCCAGCTCGGTGAGGAAGGTGGATAGGACCTGCCTGGGAGCGAGTCCGAAGGACGGCGAGAGCGGGATAACGGCCGCGTCGAGGAGGTCGACGACCGGTACGGTGAACGACGCGACGAAGTGGGTGGGTTCGACGCGGCCCTGGAGCTTGAGGACGGGCACCTTCACCTTGTCCGTCCGCGCTGCGTGATCCATCGCGACGCAGTAGCCGGCCTTCCCCTGCCACAGGAGATCACCGGCTGCGACCTCCGACCGGCGAATGCGAGCGCGCAGGTCGGCCGGCGCGACAGTGCTGACGGCGTTCTCGAAGTGCATCAAGGCATGACCGCGGCGCAACGTCAGCTCTCGCGCCTCGTGGATGGCGGTTGCTGTCGTGCCGAGACCGCCGGGGCTGGTCGTGCGTGCCAGCAGCTCGAGCTCGCGGGTCACGGCGGCGGGATCCCCCGCGTCCCACAGCCAAGGCAGTCGAGCGACTGCGAGGGCAACGGCGAGCTTGAACCGTGTCGCCTCGGCAGACGCTCCCTTCGGCGGGACCGCGAACGCCCATCCGAGCAGAGCGGCGGCAAGGGGCGGCGAGCGCAAAGCGGCCGCGAACACGTCCGGATCGGCCGCGTCGTACATCCGGTGCTCGATCCACCCGAACCCAGCGCTTGGGCTACCGTCGAGAAACAGCGCCGTCCAGACGCGGTGCGAGACACGGAAGAAGTCGTCGGACGAGATCCAACGCTCGTTGAGACCGGTACGGAGGAGGGCCGCGACGATCGCGAGATCTGCGGCGAGCTGCTCGGCAGTACGCCCGGCCAGGTAGACGGGGTCCGTCAGCGCGTGCTCGGCCTGCGCGACGAGCTTCTCGATCCTCCGTCGATCGGCGTCGGAAAGGACCTGGGGCGCGACGGTTAGCTCCGCAACCAAGCGCAGCTCGAGTGGCGCGTCCCCACCATCTGTCTCATCCACCGATGGCGACGAAGGTTCGCCGACTTCCTCGCGCTCGGCGGGAACCCCGAACCAGCGAAGCAGCAGAGCCTGGAGGACCTGCTCCTTGTTGCCGGCGAGGGGAACGCCAAGGAGGTGAGACTCCTCGATCTTCGCCGGACTGTATGTGGAGGCGAACACGTCCGCGTACGAGAACGGTCCCGCGCCCCCCGTCGCCTTGCCGCTCGATCCCTGCGAAGCAGTCGCCCGCTCCGGCATGTAGGCGACGTGCCTGCAGACGACCGTCATCACGTCTGCCCAGGCGCTCGCATTCCACTGACCGGTCTGCACCTGTCCGCGGAGCACGGCCGCGAGATTCCGACCATGAGCCGTGGCACGCAGGTGCTGCTCGTGATCGATCCAGCTCGGCGGCGACTGCACCGCCGCACCATCGAGCACGCCATGGATCTGCACGCTGTGCGGCTCGCCGCTGCACGCGACGCGCAGTCGACCCGGGCCGACGAGTGACGGACGGGGCAGCACCATTCCGTCGACGGTGCAACTCCGGAGCTCCGCCCTCGACGGACTGAACGCCACCTCAAGCACACCGGCATCGAGCCGCGCCGCGAGGACGACGAACGGGGGGCGAGCGGCTTCATCATGATCGGTCCACGCCTCGGGCAGTTCGATGGGTTCCGTCTTCTCGACGAGCTCCGCGAGGAAGGCGGCCCCGAACTCTGCGCGCGACATCCTACGGACAGCGAGCAGCTCGGCGTTGCCGGCGGCGCCCGCGGTCATCAACGCTGCGATCGAGCAGTTCGCGCTGCCGGCGAAGACCGTGACGCTCTCGCCATGGACCGCGGCGTAGAACTTCGCGTGCAGGAACGCGCGGCGCGACGCGCCGTTCTCGTCGACATGCTCGAACGTCACATGCCGGAGCGCGGCGCGTGCCGCGTTCGCCGCGAGGGCTCGACGCGTCAAGGTCGATCGCCATGGCTGGCAGAGGACGGTGGCACGCGGCGCGTGCAGCCGTTCGATGACCGCACCGAGGGCGACGCCGTCCTCGTCGAAGTACGGCACGCCGACGATCAGCTCATCCAGCGGGCCGCCGACCTCCTTCGCCATCTCGTCGACGAGCGCCTCGCCAGCGGCGGCCCTGCCGAGCAGCCTGCGCGGGCCTGCCGGGACGGGCACCGCCAGCCACGGGCGCGTCTTCCGATCGAACGCTTCGTCAACCTCGGCCGCCACCGCTTGCCCGAGCGGGACGCGCTCCAGCACCTGCCGCACGTAACTCTCGAGCTCGACGAACGCCTGCGGACCGTCGGTAACAGCGTCGAAGCGCGTCCAGATCTCGGCATTCTCCCGCCAGCCGCCGAAGGTCAGATTGCCGCTCCCCACGAGGAGCGTGCCGGCCTTCGGCCCGGACAGAAGGACGGCCTTGGGGTGGAACCGGCCGCCGGTCGTCATCGAGATCGGGACCACGCGGTACCTTGTGCCGAGGCCATCGAGCAGGGGCGCCTGCAGCGCGTAGGACTCGGCCGCGCACTGCGCGTCGGCGAAGACCGTGATCGTCGGATGGCCGCAGGTGCGGAATGCAGCGAGCACCACGGTCTGCAAGAACGCGAAGTCGATGTTGTGCGTGACGACGATGGCGTTCGTGACCTCGGTCGAGCGCGCGATGATGTCGAGGAGGTCGACTCTCATCGGGCAAGCTCCGCGAAAAGCTCGTGGCCGCGCGCCGTCGGGGCGAAGCGATCACCGGGCAGTCGGTCGAGTGCGCCGAGGTCGGCCCACATGCCGAGGACGTTGCCCAGCCGATCGCCGCTGTAGCCCGCGGCGACATCCGTGCCCGTCGCTCGCAACCGCGTCCCGTCAGGGTAGAAGCGCAGCGAGCACTTCTGACCCTGCGCCATCTTGCGCAACGTCGTCGACAGGTGCGCCTCCACGATGACCTCCCGCAGCAGCCGCGCAAGTGCGCTCGCCAGCGACTCGTCTCGGCCAGGGTCGAGACTTGCGAAGGCGCGCTCGAGGTACGTGCGACGGTCGGGCACCAGCCCAGCGGCACGGAGGTTCGCGGTCTGAGCGCGGCAGGCGAGCAGGAGCGCGACGCCGTACAGCACCTGCGATCGCCGGGTCAGGCCGCGAGCCACGCGCGTTCGCGGTCGCTCGACGATGAAGGCCTCGGTTGCGAGCGACGAGGCGAGCTCGGCTACGCGGTGCTCGAACACCCCTGCGGCCCACGGCGCTTGCGCGGTCACGGCCGGGGCCAGCGGCTCATCGCTGTCCCACATCTCCAGGACCTGCCCAATCGTCGCCTCCTCGAGTTCGAGCAGGCTCGCGGTGAGGCAGCCGAGCAGCAACTCGAGCGCGAAGTGCCCGCGCCTCCGCAGCTCGTACTCAGCCCACGCGAGCCCGACGGGCTCGGTGGCGGTGCCGCGGACGGCGTCCGTGTAGGCGGCGCCGATCAGCTCAGAAGAAGATCGCGGCTGCTCCGCCAGCGCCGAGAACGCCCATCGCGTCGTCGAGCGGAAGTTCGGATACGTCCCGTCTTCGCCGCCGTCGTACGGGACCGTGAACGCCTGCTCGAGCATTCGCCGCTCGGACTCCGCGTGCTGCAGTCCGTTGATCGAGAACAGCGCGCACTCTGCGTCCACGTCGGCGAGCGTCACCTCACCCCCATGCACGATGACCTCGGCGAGCCGCAAACCCTTCGTCGCGTCGGCTCGGACCCGGTGCAGCGCCTGACCGCGCGGTGGCACGCGTACAGGCGCCCCGTCGGCTTGCGCTTCCTGCAGGAGCCCGAACGACCGGCACGGCATGACGTATGTGCCCAGGGACCCACCGCCCTTGTCGGCGGGGACGTCGATGCGACCGTCGGCCATCAACCTGCCGAGCGGCTCCGCGAACAGGTCGGTCCCGAGCACGCCGTACGGCGTCCCGGTCGGCTCCTGGAGCGCATGACGTCGCGTGGCAGCGAACACGATGAACTCGAGCCGGCGCTGCAGCGCATCGAGGCTCGCCTGATCCGGCTGCGCGACGCCGCCGCCCGCGTCGAGTCGCTGCTCGTAGTACTCGGTGAGCGCCCAGGGGAGCAGCGACAGGTAGCGGGCACGGAACGAGATCGTCGTGATGCCGGCGACCCACTCGCGCTCGATGCCTTGGTCGACCTGTCGAAGGCCGAGGATGTCGAGGCCCTTGATATTCACGCGCTCGCCGCTGTTCCAGAACGTGTTCATGGCACGTCCCCTGCCGTTTCCACCGGCGCATTCCACCGAGCTTGAAGCGCGTCGTCGTCGGGTCGTCCGCCATCGGTGCGCGGCCGCAACCGCTGGCCGTGCAGCTCGCCGTAGCTCGAACCGCGCAGCGACGCGTGGAGCTCGATGCGCAGCGACCCGGGTGCCACCCGGAGCAAACCCATGTCGAACAAGACATGCAGGTCCGCGCGGAGAAGAAGGCCGTTGTCGGTTCGGTTGTCACCGCTCTTCGAGTGCGGATCGATATGCGCGGCCTCGAGCACGCATGGCTCATCCGCGGCCGAGATGGCACACCGGCGGCCATAGGCTAGGAGCAGATTCGTCCGGAAGGCGCTTTGGTGCCGTCGAAGGCGGCGCCACACCTGCTCGTACGCCAGCGGGTCGTGGTCGGCGTCTTCCAGCGTCGCTGCGCTGTGCGTTGCACGCTGGCGACGCCCGGACGTGTTCGTGGGACTCGACGCACGGCCGCCACGCGGCGCCCGCAGGAACGCGGGCGTCTTCACGACCGAGAAGTACCTGCGGCCGTCGAGCTCCACCGGCTCGCCGTCGCTGACCTTGACCAGGCTATCGACCTCGTAGCCCTCGATCGCGCCAACATCCGTCCACGCGATCTCCGTGCCTCCGTCCGAGACGTCGAAGCGCGTGATACGCGCCTGACGAAAGACGTTGTTGGAGTCGTTGATCCCGTCGGTGAACACGATCGCCATCGGCACGCCGAGACGGCGCGCATTCTCCCAGGTCTTGGCGCCCGCGCGCCATCGCTTGCTCGTCTCGTAGTGTCCTTCCTCGATCCGCGGCGCGCCGAGCGTGAACAGCATCGCGTGCCGGTGCCAGCGCTCTGACGGCTTGCCCACGGCCGCCTCACTCCTCGCCATCATCGTCCTCCAGCGAGAGCGAGGCGTTCGTCGCCTTCCAGTACGGCGGCGGGCCGAACACTCCGAAGAAGGCCGCCTCCGCGCCATCGGCGCCGTCGAGCAACGACTGTGACAGCTCGGTGAGCACCTTCGGCTGCCGGGCTTTCCCACGTCGCGCAAGGGACAGCTCGCGGACGGCCGGCTTAGTGTTCCTCTCGCCGCGGTCTTCGAGCGCCGCCCACGTCATGCACTCGAGCAACCGGCGGATCACGGTGTCGTCGTAGGTGACCGGCACCCGCAGCAACTGGGGGCGCACTCGCTGCAGCTTCGCGATGGCGAGGTCGGCGTCGAGCTTGTCGGCCACGAGCAGCAGCGACGAGCGGATGTACTTGATCGCCTCTGCGTGACCGGACGAGCTGGGCCAGCTCTCGACGGGCGACTCTCGATAGCGACTCTTGAGGCTCGCGAGCGCCTCGTCACGAGCATCCGTCCACATGGACGGATGCTGGATCCCGTGGTCGGTCGCGAGTTGCACGATCGCATCGGTCGTCTCTTCGAGGTCCTCCTTGTGCTTGGCGATGTACGCCTTCACCTCGGTGACGAGCTTGGTCGGCGAAGGCAGGCGGGCCACGATCTCGGCCACCATCGCCTCCAGCCGCTCGAGGTAGGCGTCGGGGATCCACCACCCGTAAGGCGTCTCGAAGCCGCAGGCGCGGAAGGCCTTACCCATCCGCTTGGCGAGGCGGCTGTACTGCTGCTGCCGGCCGGGCGGCACGAGGGGGAAGCCAGCCGTCAGGGCTGTGGGCCGGCGGGTCTTGGCGGTCCCCACGGCGCCCGTCTTCTCCCGCGGCAGCAAGCCACGCGCGTAGAAGCTCGCAAGGCCTGAGGGCACGTTGAGCTTCTCCAGGTCGAACTCGTACGCCCAGAAGGCCCCCAGGCTCTGGAGCTTCGCAAGCTGGGTGGAGACGTCGTTGCTCGTCGCGATCCTTTCGGGTGCGATGTCGAGCGCCTTCAGCAGCTTCTCCATCCGATCCTTCGCGGCTTCACGCCGCTCTGCCGCGACCTCCGGCGATTCCGTGATCGTCGGCCCACGATCCAGCGCAGCCACGACGTCGGCCGCGTTGTCCGCGGTGAGACGCCGCTTGTCATCGATCGAGTTGATGAATGCGTCGAGCTCGGTGAAGAACGCGGTGGACGCTCCGGACAGGCGCACGGCGAGCTCGTGGTTGTCGCCGAGGCCGCTACCGGTGAGGTTGAACGAACCGACGAGCACCTCGGCACTCCCGGGCTTGCGGGCGGCGAACACCTTTGCGTGCAGGAACGTCCGCCCGTGCTCGATGACCAAGAGGATCTCGAGCTTCTCTCCGGCCTTCTTCTGCATTGCTGCGAGATCACGGATCAGCTCGGCCGAGGTCACGCCGCCGCGGTCGAGGCCAAGGAGCAACGTCACCGAGCCTCCGCGCTTCAGGCACTCGGCGATCGGCTTTCGCACCTCGGCGAAACCGGCGAGCGTCGTGTACGCCGAGATGACGACGACCTGCTTCGCGTCCGCGAGCACGTCGCGCAGGGTCTTCGCCTTGACGTTGCCGTGAATCAGCTCGATGGCAGGCATGCGCTCCTCCGCGGGCCGCGGCGGCCCTCCTTCGTCAAGCTCTCGCGACGTCGTTCCTGCATCGCAGCAGCCAGGGTCCGGCCTCGACTCGCCAGGTCTTCCGATTCACCAATCAGCAGTACGCCATCGGCGTCGGTTGCGCGTGCGCGGGATGCAGGCCGGCACGCCATCAGCGGTGGCGTGCAGCATGTACACCCCACCGCCGTGCGGCATCGTCGCGAACTGGTCGAGGGCCAACTCGCCCTGCCACGGGAGGCGCCGCAGAAGATCATGCCAGCCAACTTCCGGACCGTTGCTCATTGGAGGTTCTCTGTGTCACGGGTTTCGTCGACAGGCGACGTCTCGATGGTGAGCGCCTCGCGCAGCGCGAGCAGCACCTCGGCGTCGGCCGCGGCGTAGCGCAGCTGCGCATCGGTGAGGGGGCGCTGGGCCCAGTTCGAGGTCTGCTGGGTCTTGTCGACGTGGTGGCCCAGCTCGCGGCGGACCACCGCGGCGAGGCTGTGCCCGCCGTCGACGTCGCGACCGTGGCGGGCGCGGGACGTGTCGAGGGTGTCGAAGACGCCGTCGAGCAGGATGCCGAGCTTGGCGAGGACGCGGCGCTCGAACTGCGCGTTGTGGATGACCTTGGTGATCGCGGCGCTGGCGAAGACCGGGGCCAGCGGATCCAGCGATGTCAGCGCCAGCGGATCGATGATCCAGGTGCGCGCCGGGGCGGCGATCTGGATGAGGCAGCAGCTCGCCAGGTCGAGGAGCGTCTCGACGTCCAGGCCGAGCACGGGCTCCTGCGACATGGCGGCGCATGCGTCGGACAGGCCCGCGATGTCGTCCACCCAGATGACCCGGTTGCGCGGCTGATAGGTCTCGACGTCGGTCGGGATGACCAACTCGGGCTGCAGATCCGGGATGTCGTCGACCGCCGCGTCGGGCAGTCGTGCTCCGACGCCAGCTGCCGCGGCGACGGCGGCGCGCGTCTGCGCGAGGAAGCGCAAGGTCCCTGGCAGGTCCAACAGCTTCTCGGCGAGGAGCCGGTCCTCGGCGGCCTCGGGCAGGCACGGCTGGAACTTGCTGATCACCCCGCGGACCATCGCGTGCGCCTTCGCCGTCGCGACCGACTCCCACCGCAGGTCCGCGAGCCTGGCGAGCGCCAGGTGGGTCTCGGCGCGGCCGGCCTCCTTCGATCGGATCGACAGGTTCCCCGACACCCACTTCTTGTGGGTCAGCTCCTCCAGCCCGGCCGCGAGCAGACGGTTGATCGCACCGCCAGCGAACGTGTGCCACTGGATCGTGTCGTCGCTCTCTTCGACAGGCGCCGCCGATGCCGCCAGCAAGTCGGCGTAGCCTTCACGAAGCGCGTCGAGCTCGCGCTTCGCAGCCGGCGTCAGCGTCACCCCGACCAGCTCGTCGGTCGTCAACGTCTCGCGCATGGCCTGGCAGACCGCGTAGGACAGCACGCCCGGCGGCCCGAGCCAGTTCGGCACACCAGCCGCTGGCGCAGGCTTGACCGCCATGGTGCCGCGCGACCAGTCGATCTCGAGCACCTCCCACGCGCGGCCCCCCAGGCGAAAGCACAGCGGGCCCTTGCGTCCGTCGTGCCCCTGCACGAAGCCAGCCTGGATGTGGCCGATCTCGTCGCGCCCCGCCTGCACACGCAGCACGGGCGGCGAGTTGAAGATGGCGTACAGCTCGAAGAAGTTCTTGCGGCCGTAGAGCTTCTCGCCCCGCGTGCCCAGGCTGAGCAGCCCGTCCGTCTCGAAGAGGATGTCGCGGCTCACCATCGTGTCGACCAGCGCGCCCAGCTCGTCGTCGCCGATGCCGCCGAACGGATACGCCGCGCGCACCCAGTCGAGCACGCGGTAGCGCGACAGGCCGCCCTCCTGCAGCGACAGCGCCATCACCTGGTGAGCCAAGATGTGCACCGCGTGCTCCGCCGGCCGGACATCTTCGACCCAGCCGCGGTTGGCGAGCCGCGCCATCGCCACCGCCTGCAACACCGTCTCGGCGCTGGTGCAGAAGAACGTGCCGTTGGCGCGCCGGCCCTCGCGGCGCCCGGTGCGACCCACGCGTTGCAGCATCGACGCGACGGTGGCCGGGGCGTCGACCTGCAGGACCTGGTCGAGGTCACCGACGTCGATGCCCAGCTCCATGGTCGCCGTGCACACGATCGCGGTGTTCTCGCCGTTCGCGAACTGCAGCTCCGCGTGTTCGCGCTCCTCGCGGCTCACCGAGCTGTGGTGGATGAACACCTCGACGCCGCTGCCGGCCATCGCCTGCGCGACCCGCTCGGCGCGCGCCCGGCTCTCGACGAACACCAGGCTCTTCTTGCCGCGTCCGAGCTGGGCGAGGCTGCCGGCGGCCTCGTCGACGCTGCCGCAGACGTCGACCACGAGGTCGCGCGCCGGTGGGCCCTTGGGCGGGTCGACCAGCCTGAACGGGCGCGCGCTCGAGCCCTGCATCCACTGGCCGATCACCTGGGGGTTACCGACCGTCGCCGACAGCCCGATGCGCTGGACGTCGCGGCCGACGAACATCGCGATGCGCTCGAGCAGCGCCGCCAGGTGCGCGCCGCGGTCGTCGCCGGCGAACGCGTGGACCTCGTCGATCACCACCGTCTGCAACCCGGCCAGGAGCGCGCGCGCGTCGGTCCGCTGGCTGATCATCATGACCTCCAGCGACTCCGGCGTGGTCATCAGCACGTGGCTGGGGAACGCTCGGAACGACTTCTTGCGCGCATCGGAGACGTCGCCGTGCCACTTGAACGCCGACAGCCCCACCATCCGCGCGTAGCTGCCGATCCGCTCCTCCTGGTTGTTGAGCAGCGCGCGGATCGGGCACACGTACAGCGCCGCCACTGGCGGGGGCTCCTCGGCGAGGATCCGCGACAGCACCGGGAACATGCTGGCCTCGGTCTTGCCGCCCGCCGTCGGCGCCAGCACCACGCAGTTGGCGCCGTCCAGCACCGCGTCGATGGTCAGGTCCTGGACCGGACGCAGCGACCGCCAGCCGAGATCGTTGACGATCGCGTGCTGCAGGTGCGGGTGCAGGCGCTCGAAGCCGGCCATGGACTATCCGTCGAGCCGCTTGGACGTCTTGGGCGTGGCCGCTGGCGCCGGCGGCTCGGGCTCGGCCGGCGCCTCGTCAGCGTCGTCTGGCTCGACGTAGTCCTTCCCGTGCGCCGCAGCCAGCTCCGCGGGCTCGAGCTGAGCCTCGTTGAGTTCGAGCTTGTAGTGCTGCACCGGATCGTAGTCCTGGTGCATGTCCACGCGATCCAGAACGTCGGTCAGCGCACGCAAGAACATCCGCGGCGCGACCGCGACCCGGCCGCCGAAGCCCTTGGTCACCTGATCCACCAGCGCCCGCAAGAATGCATCGGACACCGTGGCCTGGAGCCGCGTCGGCTGGGACGACGGGTACAGGTCGCGGACGCGCTGCCCCACCTCGAACAACCGGTCGCGGTCGAACGGCATCAAGCGCACCTGCGCCGCGCGCAGGTTGTCCCACCGCGGATCGTCGTCGAACTTGACCGTGACCCGGCTGTACAAGGCCGGCTCGTGCTTGAGTCCCCGATGTCCTTCAAAGAAGTCACGGGTGCCGGTCACCAGGAAGTAGAGACCGGGAGTCGCCGCTTCCCCCTGCTGGTCCACCAAGTTGCGAAGGGCGATCAGGGAATCCGTCCGGCCTTTGGCGTTCAGGCGTTGGATCGTCTCAACCTCATCGAGCACGACGACGAGTCCTGCGTATCCCGACTGCCGCAACAACTGCAGGATCCCCGCAAGGAAGGTGTGGGCCGCTTGACCATCTACTTTGCCGCGCACACCCGCCGAAGCGAGCACGCGGCTGTCGGTATGTGGTTGGCCGGCAAGCCACGCCAGGAGCCCTTGGGCGGTTGCGAACTCGCCCGCGTGCATCGCCCGGTGATAGCCGCGTAGCACCTGCGCGAAGGCCGGGTTGCGACGCGACATGTCAGCCAGCTTGTCTTCGAGCCGCTCCTCGGTCGCGTCGACGAAGGCCGGGTCGTCCTCGGCGAGGCCCTTCACCCGCCGCACTTCTTCGCCGATTTGATACAGCCAGCCATCGACGATCGCAGCGAAGGCGTTGGGACCGTCCGACGCCGTTTCCAGTCGCTCGACCACCTTCCGATACACCGCCTCGATGTGGTGCATCGGCGTGTCCTTGACGGAGATCTGCACCTCCGACGTCGCGAACCCCCGCGCCCGCGCCGCCGCGCACAGGTGCCGCGCGGCGAACGTCTTGCCGTTGCCGTACTCGCCGCGGAGCCACTTCACGCCGCCCTTGCCGGTCGCGACCAGGTCGAGCTCCTCCCCCACCACCTTCACCAGCGCGTCGAGCCCGGTGGCGTAGTGCTCGAGGCCGCGGCGCGGCACCAGGCCGGCGCGCAGCGCGCTGACGATCTCGCGCGATTCGGGAACGATGGTCACGTCGATCCTCCCTGATATCGAAACAGCGTCTCACCGCTCGGCAGCGTCTCGCTGGTGAACAGCTCGATCCCCGCGCCGTGGAGCTTGCGCCGCAGCTGCACGACCAGGCCGTTGACTCGCGACACCGGCTTGCTCATGCGGGTCGCGATCTCGGTGGTCTTCAGCGACCCGTTCTCCTTGAGCAGCACCAGGAAGCTGCGCTCGTCGGTCGCGAGCTTCGCCAGCAGCTCCGGCGGGATCGCCAGCGCGTCGGCCCGTCCGCTCGGATCGAACAGCTGCAGCTGCGGCGCGGCCACCGGCGGCGGCGGGGTCGGCGTCGGATCCGGCGCCCGGCGCACCGGCTCGACCACGGGCAAGGCCCCCGCGCCGTACCACCACGCGGGCTCGTCGGCCTGCAGGCCGCGGACCTCGAGCCACGCCATCGGCACCACCATCTCTTCGAGCGAGCAACCACCGTGGAAGCCGACCTGCTGGCCGCCGAGGTACGCGCCGCTCTTCCACGCGAACGCGCGGCGCCCGGGCGGACCGCCCAGCCCGCGCACGTCGATCTCCAGGAACCCGTCAGCGGGCCTCGCGTCGGCCGCCAGCGCCTGGTAGCGCGGCGTCGGCCCATCGCCGACCCGCAGCGAGTTGTCCACGAACGGGCTGTGGCCGTGGTCGGCCGTGAGCAGCACCCGCCGCCCGGCGTGCAGCGCGGCCTCGAGGCTCGGTCGGAACCCGACGATCGACGACGGCGAGATGCGCACCGCGGCGCCGGTGTTGCTCGAGCCGATCTGATCGTCGACCGCGTTGAAGACTGCGGCCACCACCTGCACGCGGGTGTCGCGCAAGGTCTCGATCAGCCGCTGACCGCCATCGGTCAGGTCGCCCTTGAGGAACAGCTCGCGGGTGCGCGTGCCCAGGACCGCGTTCTGGTTCAGGCGGGCCTTGTCGGTCCGCGCCTCTTGCTGGTCGCGGAACACGGTCTCGGCCACCAGCGGGTCCTGGGGCAGCTCGCCCAGGAACAGCGCGCCGCGGGCGTGGCTGGTCACCGTCGGCAGCGGCGCCAGCGCTGGCATCCCGACCACGCGACCGTCGGCGTCCGGGGCGATCCCGATCGGCGTCGCCGGGTGCTGCGCCAGCTCGTAGAGCAGGTCCAGGAACACCGGGTAGCTGCACCCGTCGAGCACGACCACGTAGACGCCCGCGGTGTCCTTCTGCTGCCAGATCGGCGCGACCACGTTGCGCCACAGCCGGTGCAGCGGCGTGACGTCGGCGTGCAGCGCGACCTCGTACTCGTTCGCGAGGGCCTGGGCGAACCCCAGGTTGTCCTGGTCGCGCCGCTCGCGCACGCGCTCGAGCACGCGCTTGCTCTCGGCCAGGTAGCGGCTGCTGCCGGCCATCGCGTGGCGCAGCTGCGCGACCGCCAGGTCGGCGAACGCGCCGTTGCGCTGGTAGCGCTTGACCCGCGCGATCACCGTCTGGGGGCCCGGCCCCAGCCGCGACTCGGGAGTCGAGGTCAGGTAGCGCGACAGGCGCCCCAGGGCCTCGAGCACCGCCAGCTCGGCCTTGTGCATCCCCGCCGCCCGGTGGCTGCGCAGCCACTCGATCTCCGCGGGCGTGATCTCCTTGCCCTCGGCCGCGGCCTTGGCCAGCGCGAAGCACCGGTCGTGGAACGCCAGCGGCAGCACCCGGCTGGTCGCGAGCAGCGCCGCGCCCAGCTTCTTGCGCCCGACCCGCTCGGCCTCGGTCAGGAGCGCGCTCGCGGCGTCGCCGAGCAGCGGCAGCGTGGCCTCGGCCAGCCGCCCCGCGGTCCAGCGCACCAGCCCGCGCGCCAGCCCGCGATCCGGGTCGACCGCGCTGTTCAGCTCGCCCCAGACGTCGGGCGGCAGGTCATCGGAGTCCAGCGTCAGCAGCACGCCGTGGATCACCAGCGCGCGCAGGCGCTCGCGCGCCGCCTCGTGGCCGATCGCCCACGCCAGCAGCCGACCTTCATCGCCGTGCAGGGTCGGCAGCGCCTCGACCACCAGCCGCCGCACGTTTTCGGTCCACACCGGCGGGTCCGCCAGCCACGCCGCCAGGAGCGCCGCGGGCGTCTGGGTCCGCACGCCCTCGCCGACGCTGACGTCGACCAGCAGCTCGGTCAAGAGCCGGCGATCGACCACGGTCGGCAAGGTGCGCCGGCTCAACGCCTGGCTCATCCGCTCGACATGCTCGAGCGCCAGTGCCTGCAGGTGCGGTGCGTCCGCGCCGACCACCCGGACGCCAAGCATCAACTCCAGCACGTCGTTCGGCGCCAGCGCGTGCACCCGGCGATCGCGCGCCCGGCGGAACAGGTCCGGCGGCAGCTTGCCCGCCAGCGTGCCCGGGATGACCGCGATCACCGGCGCGCCCTGGGCCTGCCACAGCACGTGGCGCAGCCGGATCTCCGACGTCAAGCGGTGCACCGAGTACGTGCCATGCGGCGTCAGCATCTGCGCCGGCAGGTCCTCCAGGCCCTCGCCGTCGAGCACGAGCACGTAGCCCGCCTCGGCCGAGCCGCCGACGCGCTCGAGCACCCGTCGCAGCAGCAGCTGGGAGGATCCCTTCACGAACCGTCATCCTCGCTGGTGATCGTCACGCGCACGCGGCCGCGGCGGCCTTCGAGCGCCGCCTTGATCGCCGCGACCAGATCGGGGACCGCTGACTTCGCCGCCAGGTTCACGGTCTTGCCGTACAGCACCTGCCCCGACGCAACCGGCTGCGGTCCCGGCCCGCTCACCCCGGTGCCCTTGGCCGTCACCGAACCCAACGTGACCTCGACCGTCCCGTGGGTCGCGATCATCGACGCGATCAGCTCCTGGCTGCGCTTGTTCCAGGTCGCGATCCACTCGGCGCTCACCGGCCGCTCGGCGCTGGCCATCGCCAGCCCCGCGACCAGCTCGTCGAGGTGCGCGGCCACCGCGGCGCCGACGGTCGGGTGACTCCGGCCCTTGTCCAGGTGCGCCCGCGCGCCGTCATCGAGCTTGGCCAGCGCGTCGAGCACCGCCGGCGCCCCCTGCACCACCGCGCGCAGCGGATCTTCGGCATGGTCAGGCCACGCCTCCAGCAGCTCGGTCAGCACCTTGTGGCTGTCGGTGGTCGGCCGCGACAGCGCCTTCAGCCGGTCATTGGCGTTGCCGACCTCCGTCGATCGGGCCCCGACCGCGCCCAGGTGCACCAGCCGTTCGTGCAGCCCCTCCATCGCACGTCGCCGCTCGGTGCCGACCCGCCGCAGCTCGGCGGCCAGCTTGTCTTGCTGTTGCAGCGACCGCTGCGCCGGCGGCCGCTGCAGGCCCAGCAGATCGGTCGCCAGCTCGCGCAACCGCGACCACTCGGCCGCGCTGACCAGCTTGCCGCGCTCCAGCCGGACCAGCGTCGACGCCGGCATGCCGATGGTGACCTCGATCGGCTCACCCGAGACCTGGTTGAGCGCGCGGTGATCGCGCTGGCACAAGAACCCCAGGAACAGGTCGAGCACCAGCGGCTGGAAGCCGTACTGCTCGCGCAGCGCGTCGGCGACCTCGCTCCAGTTGACCAGATCGCGATCGGCGCGCGCCAGCACGTCCTTCAGGTACGTCGACGTCACCTTCAACGACGCCTTGGTCTGGCCCAGGTTCACCAGCTCGAGCGGCATGCCGATCTGCCGGAGCGCCCGCTCGGTCTCCTCGTCGTACGGCACCGAGGTGGTGGCGTCACCGGCCGCGACCATCCAGTCCAGCAGCCGCTGCAGGTCGGCCTTCCTGGGCTCGGCCGGGAACGTCGGGTGCTGCGGGTACCGCCGGTCCATCAACAGCCCGGCGATGTGCTTGAGGTTGTCCTCGATGGTCTCGTGCGGGCGCCGGGTCTCGACGTCACCGATCAGCGGGAACCACTCGCCGTGCTTGACGTACACCTCGAGCAGCAGCGCCTCGACCTGCTCCTCCAGCAGCTTCTCGCGGCCGTGGGCCTGGTCGACGAGCCGCCCGCGATCGGCCGGCGCCAGCGTGTCGAGCAGCTCCTCCTGGCCCTCGCGCGACTGCAAGAACCGGACGGCCGCGAGGTCGGTCAGCAGCGCCACCTCGGCCGGCGACAGGTGCCGCGGCAGCCAGCACACCGTGTAGCGGTTGCCGCGGTTCTTGCGGACGCTCATCGCCTTCTGGCGATCTTCCTCGACGTTGTGCCCGGGCTCGTCCCACGGGTAGTCGACCAGCACGGTGAAGCCGCCCTCCGGCGCCTCGAACGCCTCGTACGCCAGCTCGCGCACGTTGGCCAGGCGCAGGACGCCCTTGCGCCGCGTGCCGCGCCAGCTCTTCAGCTCGTAGTCGCCGGCGTTCTCCTCGCCGTCACCGAACCCGCGCTTGCCGGCGACGCCGAGCGCCTCCTTGAGCGCGCCGTAGAACACCTTGAACCGCTGCGCGACGTTGTCGACCTTGCTCTTGGCCCGCGCCAGGACCTCGCCCAGGCTGACGCCGCCCAGCACGTAGCGCACCAGCGCGGTCTTGTCGGTGCTCGACACCTGCAGGTCGACCACGATGTTCGACAGGTTCACCAGGTCGGTGGCCGACACCCGCAGCCGACCGCGGTAGGTCTCGCCCTCGACGTCGGCCGAGTTGAGCTGCACCAGCCGCTCGATGGTCAGCCCCTTGCCCTTGAGCCGCGGCGACACCTCGGCCAGGAGCACGGTCTTGACCAGCTGGTCGAGCGCGTGCAGCCGCTTGTCGTCGAACTCCGGATCGGCGGCCTGCATGCCCTTCATGGCCGGCACCAGCCGCTCGTAGTACTGCCGGTGGATGTCCTGCAGCACCTCGACCTTCTTCGACGCCTCGACGCCACCGCGCGGGAAGATCGCGTCGAACGCCGAGCCGACCGGTAGGAACTGCCCGAGCGGCAAGGTCGGGTAGTGGATGACCAGCAGCTCGTACAACAGGCGCAACGCCGAGCGCTCACGCTGCATCAGCGCGGTGACGTCGATCAAGGTCTCGATCAACGCCGGGTGGAACGGGTAGACGTCGCGCAGGTACGCCAGGTCGACCTCGCCGCTGCCGAGCAGGCCGGGCAGGATCTTCTCGTGCTCCTGGCCGAGCCGGGCGGTGGCCGTGGCGATGGCGTCCTTGGCGGCGGCGCTCTTGGGCCGCAGCACGCGCTCCTTGACGATGTGGCGCAGCTCGATGTCCTGGAGCTTGGTCACCTCGAACCGCTGGGCGTGGTGGTCGAGCTGCTCGTGGATCTTGGCCTCCTCGACCAGGTCGGGGAAGAACTCGCGGATGTCCTTCTGGCGCGCGACGAACACGAACATCGGCACGGCGCGCTGGCCGGTGTTGTGGTCGACCATGACGTTCAGGTCGTTGATGGCCTCGACGAACTCCTGGCCGCTCTTCTCGCCCAGCCACAGCAAGAACTCGTCGATCATCAGCACCAGCCCGCCGAAGCCCTGGGCCTTGGCGTGCTCGGCCATGCGGGTGAGGCCGTCGCTCCACCGCGGGTCGATGCCGGCCGACGCGGGGTCGCGCTGCTTGTACGCGAGGTAGGCCCGGGCCAGGGCCTCGCGCTGCTTGATCGACGCGCCGGCCATGGCCTCGAAGTCGCCCTGGGTGGCGACGACGCCCGCCGACGCGAGGTTCTTCCAGAACACGTCGCCGTACTGCGCGGCCTCGCGGCGGGCCTCGTCGAGGACGCCGTCGACGTGCAGGAACTCGAACGGCGCCTTGCCGCGCCGGCGCAGGGCCTCGTTGAAGCCATCGTAGACGGCGCGATCGAGGCCGGTGCCGCGGCCCTTGACCGACAGCATGTGGATGCGGACGACCAGCAGGCGGGCGCCGGTGACCCACGGCTGGTGCTTCTTGCGCAGCTCGCGGAACAGCGGGTGGTCCTTGGCCCACGCCTCGATGACGTTCTCGCACAGGAGCGCGAGCATGGTCAGGTAGTGCGACTTGCCGCTGCCGAAGCTGCCGTGGATGAACCGGCCGTACTCCTCGCGGCGGTCGAGCACCTGCTTCATCTTGGCGAGCACGACCGGCAGGTCCTCGGCGACGGCCGGCGTGACGACGTAGTCGTCGACCAGCCGGGTCAGCTCGGGCGTGCCGGCGGCCAGCTCGCGCAGCTTGATCACGAAGCCCATGGCCCGGATGTCCTCGGGGCGCGGCAGGTCGTAGGCGTCGGCGATGGTGAGGGTCATGGGGTCTCGGGCGAGGTTGGCGATCTGGACAGCGGTGCTGTCCGAATGTGCGGGGATGGTGGCGCCGACGTCATCCCGCGGCGCCCTCTCGGCCCAGACCGAGGGCGTAGACGTCGATGCCGGGGGCGTCGCGCATGGCCCGCAGGATCTCGTGGCTCGGGCGCCCGAGCAATGCGGGCAGCTCGGCATCGAGCGCCGCGGCCTCGAGTCGACGGGTGGCGGCCGCGGTCGCGGCGGCGGCGACCTTGAGCTCGTTCGCGAGGAGCGGCAGCTCGCCCGCGCTGGCCAGCGCTTGCTTGACCGGGTCCTTGCCCGCCTCGCGCACGGCCGCGTCACTGCGCATCCGGAACACCGCGCGCAGATCGAAGCCCATGAGCTTCTTGACGTCCTCGACGACCGAACGGGTCGCGTGCACGAACGTCCCCGCGTCGCCGAGCACGAACTCGGCCTGGAGTTCGCCGACGGCGGCCGCCAGGTAGCGGGCCTGTAGCTCCCGCGCTGTGGAGATCGGGATGCTCGGCGCATGCCACGGGTCCGCGTGGCGCCACAGCGCGCGGTAGCGCAGCCGCGCCTCCTGGAACAGGCCCTGCGCGTCGCGCGCCCGCTCGAGCCGCACGCGCTCGGTGCTCGCGGCGAGACTCCGCTCGAGGCTCTCGTACGCCGCCTGCAGGCGCGCGAACAAGAAGCTCTCGGTGGACACCGCGACCTGGTCGACGGCCTGCTGTAGCCGGTCGACCTTGCCGAGCAGCTGGTCGAGCTTGCCGTCGATGCGCTCGAGCTTGTGCATGACGGCGGCGAAGCCGGCGATCGCCACGGCCAGGCCGGCGACGCTGGCGAGCGAGCCCACCGTCGTGATGAGCTGGAGCGACTCGAGCGTCGGCGCTAGGTCCTTCAGCTCCATGATGGTCGCGATGACCTCGCGGGCCTTCTCGACGTTCGGCGGCAAGTCGGCCAGCCGCTCGGACAGCGCAGGGCTGGGCACCAAGCGGGCCGCGAACGCTCCGTCGCGCGTCCACACCAGCCGGTTGGCCTCGCGGTTGACCCGGACCACGCCCTGGTCGACCAGCGGCTTCCACTGGGCGCTCG
Source organism: Myxococcales bacterium (assembly GCA_016707895.1). GTDB lineage: Bacteria > Myxococcota_A > Polyangia > Haliangiales > Haliangiaceae > UBA2376. The sequence continues at coordinate 150,312 of JADJGV010000003.1, forward strand.
GCCCGAGCAGTTCGTCGTAGGACGTCACGCGGCCTCCCCAAGGGTCTGCTCGACTTCGGCGCGCAGGCGGACGTGGATCAAGACCAGGACCGCAGGCACGACCTTGCGGGTCGCGGCGCTCGCGATCCATGCGATCGCCATGGCGCCGCCAGCCAAGGCGAGACCGGCGACGATCGCGGCGGGGTGCGCGCGGAACAACGAAGAGGCCGCGGAGCTCGCGGCCCGGGCGAACCCATCGCGATCCGACTCGGTGGTCTTGCCCAGGATCGCCTGTTCAGCGGCGGTCTGGGCCGCCTTGCTCTCTGACGCGGTCGCGTCCTTCTTGCGATGCCCGAACGCGAAGGCCTGCACGATGTAGTCCTCGAGCCAGACGTCGGCGGCCGCGGCGTCGACCGTCGGCGGCTTCCAGCCAGCGACATCGGCCGCCTTGGGGACCACGACCTCGAGCACCCGCCGGTACGGCAGCTCGTGGTCGCCCTTGCCGAGGTTCTCGAACGCCGACGCCGCGTCGGCGCGCAGCTCCTTGCTCAGCAGCGCTACGTCGACCGCTCGCTCGCCGATCAGCTTCTCGTCGAGCGCGGCCGCGACCGCCGCGAGCTCGGCGTCGGTCGCGGCGTGCAGGCGCTGGAAGATGAGGTCATTGGCTGGCATCGGGTCCTCCTCGTCGGGGCGACGCGCCCGCCGAACGTGGCGTCGATTCTGTCAGCACTGCTGACAGAATCCGGTCGAGCGGCGGCGCCGCGGCGCCCTGAAACGTCATCCCGCTTGCTCCTCGAGCCTAAGGCCGAGGGCGTAGACGTCGGTGCCCGGGGCGTCGCGCATTGCGCGGAGGATCTCGTGGGCGGGCGCGCCCATCAGCTCGGGCAGGTCGGCATCCTCTTCGAACGCGGCCAGGCGGTCGGCGCTGGCGCGGGTGCTGGCGACGGCGGCGCCGAGCTGGCGTCCGAGCGACGGGATGCCGATCACCTGGCCGGCCAAGGCCTGGAAGTTGTCTTTGCTCAGGCCCTTGACCGCCGCGTCGGTCCGCACCCGCAGCGCGGCGACCGGATCGAGGGACATCACCTTGCGCACGTCGGCGGCCGCCGACTGCGCGGTGTGACGGAATGCGCCAGTGTCCCCCAGGATGAAGGCCGCCTGCAGCTCGCCGATGGCGCTCGCGACGTACCGCCCCTGGAGCTCGAGCGATGTCCCCACGTCAACGTCAGGGTTCATCCATGGCGTCAGCCGGCGCCACACCGCCAGGCTGGCCATCCGGCAGTCCAGGAACCGATCGCGGGCCCGTCGCGCGGCCTCGACGCGCTCAGCGTCGGTGGATGCGGCGAGGCTCCGATCCAGGTGGTCGCGGCCGGCGAGCAGCGTCGCCATCTGGACGTCGTCGAGCTTGCTCGACAGGTCGGCCAGATCGCTCCGCAGGGTCGCCAGCATCGCGTCGAGCTTGCCCTCGATGCGCTCGAGGCGATGCAGCACCGCGGCGAAGCCCGCGATCGACACCGCAAGGTTGGCGACGCTGGCGGCTGCGCCGATGGCCGATACGAGCTGGAGCGCCTCGAGCGCCGGGGCGATGGATTCGACCGAGGAGACCGCCTGCTGCAGGGCCTCGATCGTGGCCCCGACGGGCGCGCGCGTGAGTGCCATCGTCAGATCGCGACCAGGGATCAGCGGTGCCGCGAAGCGACCATCCGGCCACGTCAAGCGACTCGCGCGTGCGTTCAGGACCAGCTTGCCGGCCCTGACCAGCGGTAGCAGCTCCCGACTGATGGTGTACGTGAACCTAGGCGCGTGCATCGGACGCCTCCAGCGATTGCTCGGCGGCCTGGCGAAGCCGGATCTGGATGAGCACCAGCACGGCCGGGACGACCTTGCTCATGCTGCCACTCAGGACGAAGCGGTTGAGGGAGTACAGGCTGAGCGCGATCGCACCTCCGAGCACGCCCAAGCCGACCACGACGGCGGCGGTCAGGGCGCTGCCCTTCCAAGGCTCCTGCACCGAGTAGGTTCCGTTCAATGCGGCCTCGGCAACGGCCCGCGCCTGTGCGGACTGCTCCTCGGTTGCGCCCCGCTTCTGCGCCGCGAACGCGAGCGCCAAGGCCGCGTAGTCCTCAACCCAGAGCGCGTTCGTGATTCGTTTGAGCTTTGGCCTGGCCCAGCCGGCACTGCTCGCAGACTCCGCAAGCACGTCCTCCATGATCTGCTCGTATCTGAGTTCGTGGTCCCCTCGCCACGGATTGCGCAGCGAGTGGCCAGCGGTCTTGCGAAGTCCACGGCTGAGCGCGGCGATGTCGGCCGCTGGCTCGCCGATCAGCTCTTCGTCCAGCAGCTTCGCGATGGTGGCCAGCTCGGCGGGCGTCGCAGCCTTCAGGCGCTGAAAGATGAGATCGTCAGCGGGCATCAGTCGTCCTCGTCGTCGTCGGGGGTGACTGCGGGGCGGCGGGCGCGGGCGCGGCCGCCGGGGGGCGGGAAGCGGGTGCGCCAGGCGTCGAGGAGGACCTTGGAGGGACCGTCGGCGCCGACCAGGGCGGCGAGTTCGGCCTTGAGGCGGGACGCGGTGGCGGCGTCGTCGCGGGCGATGTCGGGCAGGAGGCGCCAGGCCGAGTCGAGGAGGGCGATGCGATCGGCGAGGTCGCGCCCCATGTCTTCGCATTGCTCGTCGAGGGCGAGGAGGGCCTTGACGCGCTCGAGCGGAGTCCAGCCGGCCCAGCCGTAGAGCAGGTCGCTGGGCGAGCGACCGGGGACCTCGGTGAACGCGATGAAGCGTTCCTTGGGCACGTCGAGCTTGCCGCGCAGCCGGTAGTAGTCGGGCTTGAGGAAGTCGCCCGAGCCGTACTTGGGCGGCACCTCGGGCTTGGCCGGCAGGCCGGCGTCCTCCTTGCGCTGCTCCTCCCAGGTGCGCTCCCACGCTGCGCGCTTGTCGAGGCCGGTGGCCTTGTAGATGTGGAACGGATGCAAGGGGACCGAGTCGGCCAGGATCGCATCGGCGACCAAGTCGACCAGGCTGTAGTCGGGGCGGCCCGCCAGCAGCTCCGCCACGGCAGCGACCCGCGCGTCGCCTTCGAGCGCGACAGCAAGCAAGGAGATCGAGCTGGGCTTGGCGCCGGCGGCAGACAGCTCGCGCTCGATGCGATCGGCGAGCCACACGGCGAGGGCCTTCTGCTCCTCGTCGTCGTAGTCGGGGCGGTACCAGCGGCGCTTGTAGGTGGTCTGCTCGATCAGCGCCAGCTCGGGTACCTCGGCGATGCGAGCGCGGCGCGCGGCGATCAGCTCGCGCACGGCCTTGGGCGCCGACGCCGGCAATGCGGTCAGCGGCTCCCAGCGATGGCGTGTGAACCACGCCGTCGGGATCTCGGTGGTTTCGTCGCCGCGGGCGATGGCGGCGCGGGTCTCGCCGTCGCGCACGGCCAGGTCCAGCTCGACCGGCCGCCAGGTGGGCGGCATGCCGTCGACTTTGTCGGGAGCGCGGCCCTTGGCCTTGGGGTCGAGGCCGTACAGGCGGTAGCACTCCCAGTCCAGCTCTTCCTGCGATGCGACCATCCGCAGCAGATCAGCCAGGTCAGCCTCGCGCCGCGCGTCGAGCGCCGCCCGCAGCCCGGCCGTGGTGGTCCAGCCGTCGTGTGCCAGCACCGACTCGATCGAGCGCTCGGCGCGTTGCCGCGCGACGCGATCCAGCTCGCGCGCCCACGGGATGACCGCGGCGTGGCCGCTGGGGATCGGGAACAGCTTCAGCTTGGTCGCGTCGAACTCGTAGAACTGCTCCCACGACTCGGCCGTCGTGCCTCCGCCCTCGCCCCGGATGCCCTTGTTGTGGAACACCTGCTTCATCCAGAAGCAGGCCGCAGCCGAGTTGAGCAGCCCCAGCAGCGCCAGATGCTCGTCCTCCGTCGCCCCAGCCTGCATCTTGATGACCGGCGCCGTCTGCTTGAACACCTTTCGACCGTGGTCCAGTACGAACTGGTTGTGCGTTGCGACGAATGCATACGCCACGCCCAGGCCCTCGAAGCGCTCGGGATGGAATCGCGAGTACTGGTGCCACGTGAACCCGATCTCTCGATGAGTCCCTTGCGGCTCGCGCCGCTCCCACAGGATGGATCGATATGGCCAGAGCCAGCGGATGACTGCATCGGGTTGTGCGTCTGCAATGACTCTCAAGTCGCTGTCATAGGGAAACGCCGACGCAACCGGAGGCGCCATGCCCCAATCTCGGAGTTTCCCCCCCTCGACAAAGCTCGCGACCTGATGTCCACGCAGCGAGTTTCGGAGCAGGACACGCGCGTCTGCGACGTATGCGCCATCTGCCCCCGTATGGGCCGTGCGGCCAATGCTCCGGCAGAGCTTGCCGAGCATCTCGGCGCGCACCCTCTCGATAGCGGCCTTCAGTTCTACGACACCACCACCCCCGAGACTCCATGGGTGCTCAGCGAGTGTTGCGCGCGGCACATCGGCGACCGAAATGAACTCCGTCTCGAAGCCCAGCGTTCCGAAGCCGGCGACGATACCACTCCATACCTTCCCGTTTGCTGGCTCGTCAGGCACCCCCGGCTCGCCTCGCTTGCCCATGACTGCACGCACGACCTCGCCTTCGGGCACTCGATTGCGCGCGAACAGCATGACCGTCGGTGTGCCGTGGTGGGGTATGAACGCCTGCGAGCTATCGACCACTAGCTGGAGGTCCACAGATGGCAAGACCTCCTCGATGAGCGGCTTGCCGAAGTCTCGCTTCATGAAGTTGTTGCCGACGATCAGCCCGATCCACCCGTCCTTCTCGGCGAGCTGCAAGCACCGCTCGATGAATGGCGCGGCGAGCGAGTACTCCTTGTGGGCCGATAGGTAACGCCGCCGCCGCCCAACCTTCTCGCGGTGGTACTCCTTGCGCGCGGGATCCTTCTCGGTGATGTACGGCGGGTTCCCCACGACCACCTGGAACTTCTTCTTCAGGATCGGCCGCAGCACCAGGCGCACCGACGGCCGCGTCAGCACCGCCTTCGGCGGCACCTCCTTGGCCTTCCCACCGGCCCCCCCGCCGACCAGTTCCAGCTGCTCGGCCGGCCGCTCGTCGTCGCGCTCGACCTGCTCCAACCCGTCGGCCCAGTACACATGCGGGTGAAACTGCGCCGCTTCGGCCAGGCTCTTCACGCCCGCCAGCTCGGCCGCGGTCATCACCATGCGGGCCCGGGCCAGCGCGCAGGCGTAGTCGTTCAGATCGATCCCCACCACGCGCTCGAGCGCGTGCTCGACCACGACCCGCTTGTCCCAGTCGGGATGCTGGGCCGCGGTCGCCGCGACGATGCGGCGCAGGCCGTCGAGCAAGAAGTGGCCCGAGCCGCAGGCCGGGTCGAGCAGGCGCACCGCGTCGCCGCCCAGCTCGGCCAGCGCGGGCGTGAGCGTCTGGCCCAGCATGAAGTCGCGGACGAAGTCGGGCGTCTGGCAGAGCGCGTAGCGCTCCTTCACCACCGGGTCGAGCTCCTGGTACAGGTCGCCCATCAGCTCGCCCGCGAACTCCTCGTTCTCAAACGACCACTGGAAGCCGGTGTCGGCTTCCTTGTTGCGCCAGAAGTCGATCAGCGCCTCCGAGCACTTGTTCGACGGGACCGCCACCTCGGCCGGCTGCGGCGCGAACAGCTCGGGCAGGCCGCCGCGAGGCGAGGCCAGGTCACGGAAGACCCAGCGCAGGAACGCGGTGTCGCCCAGGTCCGGCGCCAGCCTGTCGAACAACACATCCTGGGCCTCCGGGTCGACCAGCCGCGGCGGCACCAGGAGCTTGCGGTCTTCGAGCACGCGCACGTAGACCGTCTTCAGCACCCACAGCACCGCCGCGCGGCGCGACAGCAGATCGGTCCACACGTCGAAGTCGTCGCCCACCTGCTCGTCGGTGTGCAGCTTCTTGGCCCGGTCGCGCACCGGCCCCGGCGCCAGCATCTGCGCGCGCAGGTCGGCGGCGATGGCGCCCACGTGCTGGGCCAGCGCCTTGGTCAACTTCGTACGGTCAGCAGGGGTCATGGCAATCGAACCGCAGATAGCGGCCTCTCACTTGCGGAAGATAACTTCTTAATGATTTCGCATCGATCGCGATCGACGGTGAGATATTCTCATCAATCACGATCCATAACCCGGAAGGTCGGCGGGCGGCCACTGCGGTCCCGGGGCGTAGCGGGTTCCTCGCTTCTCGCCCGAGCGAATCACCACGCCGGCCCGCGCCCATGCTGCGAAGGCGAGCCGCGCCGCGCGCTCGTCCACGCCTACCGCCGCTCGATAGTCGGCGTTGCGCAAGGCCCCGGCGGTAGCCATCCGGTCGATCAGCAGCGCGAGCGGGCCCTGGTCGACGGCCGCTGCGGGCACCGACCGCTGGACGCGATAGCGGGTCCCCGCGCCCGCGCCCTGGGCGACCAGATGCCCAAGCGCCACCAGCTCGGCGAGCTCGGCGTACGCGCTGTCACGATCCAGCGCGTTCAGCGACCGGTAGTCAGCGTTCGCGAACTCGCGATCCGTGAGCCCGACCAGCGCGCGCTTCTGCGACACCGTCAGCGGCAGCGCCCGGACAGCGGTGGACCACGCCGGGTCGTGGGTCCCGAAGATCGGCTCGTTGTGCAGGACGACGGAGAAGCGCCCGCCGACCAGGTCGACCTCAGGTAGCCGGAGGAAGGACGTCTGCATCTCGTCGAACATGCGCGGGATGCCCTCGCCCTGATCGCGCATGACGCCGAGATCCGCGAGGACGCGAGCGATCCGCGGGTTGCGGCTCGCGTGGGCCGACTGCCCTTCACGGAGCGCCTCGATCGCGACCTCCGGCGACAACGCGCCAGGGCTGAGCACCACGAGGCGGTCGCTGTACAGCCAGATCTCGACCGTCTGGCCCTGGATCGCGTAGTCGCGGTGGGCGACGGCGTTCACCACCGCCTCCTGCCACGCGAACGTCGGGTACTCCGGCATCTCCTTGAAGAACAGGTCGTGGAGCCGCGCGGACCGATGGATCAACGTGCCGAGCAACGCCCGGACCTGCTCGAGCACCGACGGCAGGTTGCCCTCGATCCGCGGGAACTCCTGGACGTTGTGACGTGCGCCGGTCAGGCGCTCGGTGCCGCTCACGCGGAACACGCGGACGCCCGCGTTGGGATGCTCGATGACGTGGTCGGCGCGCGCGAACAGCAGCTCCGCGGCCTGGCGGATGACCAGGACGTCACCGCGCCGATCGGCGAGGCGGCGGCGGACGAGGTAGTCGGCGGCGGCCAGCTCCGACAGGCCCGCGCCTTCGATCGCCCGCGCGATGAGCGCGGCGTCGAGCTGGGCGAGGGTGACGGTCGCGATCCGCGCTTCGGCGCTCTCGATGAGGCCGCGCTCCTTGGTGGCGTTGATCTTGGCTTCAGACCACTGGGTCGTGGTGTCGCCGATCCGGTACGGGTAGCCGTCCGAGCTGACCTGCACGGCCACGGCGGACATCTCGACCTCGAACACCAGCACCTCGACGCCGTCGAGGACGACGCGGCGGCCGGCCGGCTGGGGAGGGACGAGGCGCGTCGCCGGCACCTGGAGCATGGTGTCGACCTGATCGGACGGGTAGCGATGGCCGGTGATCGTGCCGTCGTTCTCGACGCCGCAGATCAGCACGCCGCCCTCGGCGTTGGCGAAGCTGGCCACGTACTCGGCGATCTGGTCGCGCACGACCTTGCGGTCGCGGGGACGCTTCTGGCCAGGCGGTCCCTCCAGCAGCGACTTGCGGTCGTGGTACTGGCCCTCGTCCTCGGCGATCAGCAGCCGCAGCTTGGTGTCGTCGATCATCGCGCCCCCCCTCCTGCCCCCCGCTCGACCACCGGCATCACCGCGGGCAGCGGGAACGTCACGCCCTCGAGGTGAAAGAAGCTCTCGTTCTCGTTGAAGCGCGGCTGGCGGTTGAGGATGACGCCGGGCACCACCAGCACCCAGAAGCCGAGCGCGCCCGACATGGCCTCGTCGTAGAGCCAGCGCGGCACGTCGAGCGCACCGCACAGGCCGAGCAGCGCGGTCTCGCCCAGCACCACCGTGTGCCCAGGCCGGCCGTGCTCCTCCAGCAGATCGCGCACCAGCGTCTCGGCGTGCTCGGTCAAGATCGCGCGCTGCGCCGCGTATTGCTCGGCGCGCTCGAGCGCGGCGATGTCGTGGCCGTGGGCGCGGAAGAAGGCGTCCTCGAACGAGACGTAGGTGCCGCCCAGCGCGGATGCGACCGAGCGGCTGATCTCGACGTGGCGCTCGGGCGGCGTCACCAGCATGCGGAAGCCGCGGCTGGCGGCGGCCTCGCGCAGCAGGTCGCGCAGCACCACCTCGGGCGGACGGTCGGCGCCCAGGAGCGGCGGCAGGTCGTCGCCGCGCTGGGCCTCGGGCGCGCGCACGCCCCGGGCCTGGGCGTGGATCGGCACCAGCCGGCCGTCGCGGACCTGGTAGTCGAGCGCGTGCAGCACCGCGAGCAGGTCGTCGGGCTCGGGGAACGGGCAGCGATCGCCGAACACCGCGCGCACCTGGTCGCGCAGCTCGGTCAGGAGCACGTCGTCGCGGCCGCCGCGCAGCAAGAAGCCGATCGAGTCGATCGGCATCAGCGGGTGGTGGAACAGCTGCCCGCCGTTGGTGAAGTCGACGTCGGTGCACAGGCGGGTCGCGAGCTGCAGCAGGTCGCCGCCGAACTCGGGCAGGGTCGCGGCCAGCGTGCGGCGCGCCGCGTCGGCCTCGATCGGCGGCCAGGTCGCGAGGCGAAACACCGTCTGCACGAACGACCGCACCGCCGCCTTGTCGAAGGCCGGCCGCGCCAGCACCAGGCCGTCGACGCCGTCGACCGGGAACGCCTGGAAGCGCGTGTTCTGGGTCTTCACCAGCAGGCGCAGGATGCCGCGGCCAGTGACCTGGCCGGGCAGCCACTGCTCTTCGAGCCGGGCGCCGACCTCGGCCAGGAGCGCGACGCCGCCGCGGGCGTCGAGCTGCTGCTCGGCCGCGTCGAGCACGTCGGCCAGCGCGGCGTCGATGAGCCGGGTCAGGCCCTCGGTGCACTGGGTGCTGACCGTCGATTGGTGGACCCCGAGGGTCTCGGCGATGGTGCCCTGGACCTCGGGCTCCTGCGCCACGCCGACGAAGCGATCGACCGCGATGCGCTGGGCGTCGGTGAGCGGCTGGGACGCTTGATCCCACAGCGCGTCGAGGTTGCGCGTGGTGCCGGCGGCGCCGGTGTCCTGATCGCGGTAGCGGTGCAGCGCGTCGACGATCTGGGTGAGGACGTTGGGGCCGACACCGTCGAGCGCGCGCAGGTCGGTGCGGGGCTGCCGCGCGACCGCGCCGATGGTGGTCAGGCGGCCGGCCTCGAGCATGCGGCGCACCCGGGCCGGCAGCGACAGGCGATCGAGCGGCTCGGGGCTGTCGATCAACTCGGGCACGATGGCCGGCTCGCGGTGGACCGGCGCCGCGGTGGCGGCGACGCCGCGGGCGCGGACCTGGGCCTGGAACGCCAGGATGTCGCGGATGGTCTTGTCGCCGAGGTTGGACAGACCGCGGATCTGCGCCTCGCTGAGGCCGGCCAGCTCGCCGACCGTGGTGACGCCGGCGCGGGCGAGCTGGTTCTGCGCGCGCGGCGGCAGCGGCGACAGGCGCAGCGACGACGAGGCTTCGAGCTGCGCCGGCACCGGGGTCGGCGGCGCGACGTCGACGTCGGCGCCCAGTTGCACCAGCAGCGCGTCGCGCATGGCGCGGGCGGCGGGGAACCGCAGCTCGGGCTCGGGGTGCAGGGCCTTGGTGAAGAACGCGGCCAGGCCCGGCGGGTCGATGTCCTCGGGGCTGATGCTGGGCGACTGGCCGGGCTCGGGCACCTTGCCGTCGAACGCGTGGCGGCCGGCGTACAGCTCGAACAGGCACAGCGCGGCGGCGTAGCGATCGGTGGCGTGGGTCCAGTCGGTGCGCGACGGATCGCGGTACAGCGCGGTGCCGCCGTACAGCGCCTCGGCCGGCATCTCGGCCAGGCTGAAGTCGATGACGGTCAGGCCGGCGTCGCCGACCAGCAGGTTGTCGGGCTTGAGATCCTTGTGCGTGACCCCGCGCTGCTCGAGGTAATCGAGCGCGGTCAGCAGATCTTCGGCGAAGCGCCGCCGGGTCTGCGGATCGAGCGGCGGCTGGCGATGCAGCCGCTGGCGCAGGGTCTCGCCGCTGACCCGCTCCATGATCAGCGTCAGGCGCCCGTCGACCATGTTGGTCGGATCCAGCACCTTGACGATCGCCGGGTGGTCGAGCTTCGACAGCGCCTGGTACTCGCCGCGCAGCGCCTCTTCGGCGCCCGCCGAGTTGCGCGCCACCTTGAGCGCGCGGGTGCGGCCGGTCGGCAGGTGGCGGGCGGCGTAGACCACGGCCAGGCCACCCTCGCCCAGCCGGTCGGTGATCTCGTAATCGGCGCCGATGCGGGTGCCGCGCTCGAGGTTGTCGGGATCGAGCGCGCGCGGCGGCGCGAACGCCGGCATCGAGGTCTGGGTCGACGGCCGCTCGCGGATGGCGTCGCGGACCGCGGCGATGGCGTCGGACAGGGTCGGGAACCGATCGGCCGGTCGGATGGCCAGCATCCGGTGGACCGCCTCGTCGAGCGACAGGTGCGCGCGGGGCGCGATGTCGCGCAGGCGGACCACGACCCGGCGCGCGGCCAGGAGGTCGCGGGTCGACTCGAACAGCGGGCGCCCGGCGACCAGGTGCGCCAGGATCGCGCCCAGGCTGAACTGATCGGAGGCCGGCGACGCGCTCGAGAACGCGTGGACCACCTCGGGGGCGGCCATGCGCAGGCGGTCGTCGCCCAGCGAGGTGAACATCACCGTGCCGTCGGCGGCGAGCTGCTTGGCCAGGTCCCAGCCGATGACCCGGAGCTGCGCCGGCGCGGCGACGTTATCGACCAGCACCACCTCGGGCCGGAGCAGGCGGTGGACCACGCCCTGCTGGTGCGCCTGGTCGACCGCCGCGGCGATGCGCAGCCACAGGTCGATGCGATCGGGGTAGTCGCTCTTCTTGGTCAGCGCGAACTTGTCGGCCCACGACGCCAGCGACACGCCGTGGAACCGCTCGAGCGGCAGGACGATGCCGGCCTCGTCGGCGAACGGTGGATCGGCGGCGAGGATGCCGGAGATGCGCCCCAGGCGGCCGAGCACCTGGGCCTCCCAGCGCGCGCGGCGGCCGATGCGCTCGCGCTCCTCGTCGTCGGCGAGCGGCGGCACGGTATAGACGCGCAGCAGCCGCTCGGCGCCCGACAGCGTGTGCGTGGCCAGGAACTCCTGGCAGGTGTCATGACTCTCGAGCGCCGCCTGGATCTCGTACTCGCGGATGCGGCGCGTCGGTCGCGGGCTGGTCGCCGCGCTGCTGGTGAGGATCTTGTCGACGTCGGCCAGCGTCCGCGCGGTGACCGGCGTGGCGGCGCGGTTGGCGATGCGATCGACGAACGCCGGATCGGTCAGCGCCGCGATGATGGTGGCGCGGGTGTGGATGCGGTCCTTGCTGGCCGGGCCGCGCACGTTGCAGCGCGTGGTCGCCGACAGGAACACCAGGCCCTGGGTCCAGAGCTGGCCGGCCTCGTAGCTGACGCGCTTCATCAGCCCGTGGAGGATCTGGGCGGTCTTGCGGTTCTTCTCGATGGGGCTCTTGACCGGTTCGGGCAGGTACCAGTCGTAGTCGGTGCCCTCGATGGTGCCGCGGTAGCCCTTGATCTCGACGACGAACACCGCGTGCGGGCCGACCACCACCGCGTCGAGCTCGTGGACCACGCCCGAGCGCTCGACCAGCCACGCGTTGCCGTAGACCGTGAAGGTCGCGGGCAAGCTGTCGACCAGGAACCGCAGCGCCTGGCGCTCGCTGTCGTGGGCCGGCTCGCCCAGCTTGATGAACCGCGCCGCCATCGCTACACGAGCACGATCTTCGCGCCGTGGAACCACAGCGCGAGCTGGTCGGCGGCGTGGAGCTGCCCGCCCTTCTCCGGCCGCCGCCCGACCACGAAGTCGAAGCCCGCCTGGCGCAGCGGGTGATCGGGGGCGGTGAGGTCGGCGGCGGTGGCCGCGACGATGAAGTCGGTACGCGGCGCCTCGCGGTCGAGCGCGATCACGCCGGCCAGCGTCAGCTCGCGCCACCCGTCGCACGCGATCGTGCAGTGCTGGTGCAGGCTGAGCCCGTCCTGCGTCGTGACCAGGTGGTGCGCCAGCAGGCCGCCGGTGCCCGGCAGCTCGAGCACCTTCTGGTGCGACTTCACCTGGTGCAGCTCGGACCGCGCCAGCCGCGGCGTCACGCCCAGCCGCTTGGCCTGATCGTCGACGTACTCGGCCGCCGGCTGCGTCAGCGCCAGCGTCGGCAGCGCCCGCAAGAACTCGTCGACCACGTCGTCGTCGAGCTGCGCCAGGTCGAACGGCGCCCGCACCCGCGCCGGATCGAACGGCAGCGGGTGGACCACCGCCCCGTCCTCGGCCAGCAACTGCACCAGCTCCGCGCTGCCCAGTCGCCCGCGGAACCGCTGCCACGTCGCCTGCCCCGCCTCCGTCAGCCGCGGCGCCCGCCGCCCCATCGCCTCGTCGCGCGCCAGCGCCCGCAGCAGCGCCTGCGCGTAGCTCGCCAGGTCCGAGCCGCTCACCGTCGACCGTGTCGCTGCAGGGGCTGCCATTGGGCCGTCATCCTATCTGATCGAGACAATCGACAATCACGGGGCGTGCGAAGAAATCGCAGGCCGGCCGGCCGGGATCGCTCGCTACAGCGACGCATCGACCCAGTCGACCAGCTCGCCGAGGCGTCGGCCACCGCGGGTGTCGGCGTGGGTCAGCGCCAGACTCGAACGCTGGCCATGCCGGTGCATCAGGTGCGCGACGCCGGCCCGGAGGTCGAAGGCAACAAAGGAGTGCTCATCGGCGCCAGGGCCACTCAGTACCTCCGGGCCCGCGTGGAGGGCGAACAGGTGCTGCACCAGCGGGCTCTCGTCGATGTTGTCGTCGGCGGCGCGGGCGCGTGCGACGTCGACCGCGGCCTGGACCTCCGGTAGATGCGCGACCCAATCGAGCACCCGCACGCTGCCCGCGTTGTCGGCGTAGGCCGGGGACGTGCGGTAGCTCGTCCGACCGAGCATCCGCCGCGCGAGGACAGCGGCGATGACGCGCGCACACTGCACGGCGCCGCTCGGATGCGCCAGCGGTCCGCGGTGCGGCGCCAGGCCCATCGCCGCCTCGACGGCGTCGATCACGTCCTTCGGGTCCTCGGCCGCCAGCAGTTCGGCGACGTAGTCGCCGTCGAAGCCGCCGGTGCCCTCCGGCACCTCGGTGTGGCAGTGCACCAAGTCGCACCGCAGCAGGACGTCGCCCGCCGGGCGACGCAGCATGACCACACCGTTCGCCGAGATGCCGGGGAAGTACCAGTACGCGCGCAGATCGTGAGCGTGGTGGTGGCGCCGCAACAGCTCCGCGAGCAAGTGCCAGGTCGCGGCGTAGCGGAGGGTCAGGCGGTGTTTGGACATTGGCTGATCCTTCGGCTGCGAACACGCAGAATGCGCCGTCATCAGACGTCATGTCCGTCGTGGAGCGAACAGCGGCGCGCCGGTTTGTGGGGTATCGCGATCGGACTACCCGTCCTTCGCCGAAGAAGGGTGAGCGCGCAGAAGGCAACTCGCGTCGCGCGATGCTGCGGGAGCAGCGCCCGCTGGGCTACGCTCGTCGCACGCGATGGCCCAGGGATCCGATATCCGTCTCCGGTGGGTGCTACCTGATCCGTCCCGCGAGCGCGCCGTCGACGCGCTGGGCATGAGCGTGCAAGCCGATCGGCTCGCCGAGCGGTTGGTGCCGCAGCTCTCGGGGACGACCAACCGAGCACGCTACCTGAGCTTCCTGTGCTGGGCGGTCAAGCAGACATCGACCATCAAGAAGCCCATCACTGCGATCCATCGACTCGAGGCGCAGCTCGCGATCGAGGAGGCGATGCGGCACCGCGATCGCCCCGCCGATGACTGCTTGGGAATCGTCGGGCGCGGCAATGCCACGCGGTACATGCTCAAGCATGGCTGGCGCGCCCCCGCCCACCCCGAGCGCTTGTACAAGAGCACTGCCTTCGCGGCCTACCGCCCAGCGATGCGCGCGCTCGGGCTGCTGACGCGCACGCGGCGGCCCGAGCTGACGCCCGCCGGCCGGGCGCTGGCAGCGGCCTACGGGGCGGCCCGCGGGAAGAAGCCGCGCTGCCTCCAGGACATCTCCCGTACTGAACAGGGCTTGCTCAAGCAGGCGCTGGGTCTCGACTTGCGCGTCAAGGCACCGGTCGGCGCGGCCGCGCTGCGGCGCGCGACCGCGGACCGGCTGGGCGCGATGGACCAGAACGCGACCGCCACGGACGTGCTGGAGAGGCACGCAGGGTCTCACCCGCGCGGCGACGTCGCGCAGCTGCTGCATCGCGCCTACGTCTGGGAGCTGCTGTCGCTCGGGCTCGGGCTCGCATTCACCATGCTCCTGTGCGCGGAGCGGCGGTCGACGGTCGCGAGCAAGCTGCGGAGGGCGCTTGGGCGCCATCCGCGCTGCCCGACGCTCGGCAGTCTGTCGGGCGAGGCTCCCGAGGCCGCGGAGAACGTCGTCGCCCTGCTCCGCGCCGCGGTGAAGCGACGCCCCGTGGACCTCGGCCTGGAGCGGTCCGCGGTCGACCTCGCCCACACGCTGGTCACGCACAAGCGCCCGGTGGAGTTCCTCGACAAGATCGTCCAGCGCCACGCCGCGGCCAAGCCCGATGGCCCGTGGATCATGCTGGCCGGCGACGCGATCAAGCCGCTCGTGCTGGCCAAGACGCTCGTGACCACCGTCAGACCGAGGACCTACCGGCTCGATGCCTTCGAGCAGATCCTCTGGGACGTGGAGTACTTCGACTCATGAAGTCCGAGGGCCTGGAGCGACAGCGATGGAGCGACCCCATCGACGACTTCGTGCGCGAGTACGGCGGCGCGACACCGCGCTGGGCGATCGTGCTGACCTACGAGCTCGACATCGCGACCCTGGCGCGGGCGGTGCTGCCGGCGCTAACTCGCCGCGGCCGGCGGTTCCGGACGGTCGTCCTGGCAGACCAAGGCGCGCTGGAAGGCAGCCTGACCACCGCGTCCGAACGGCTGCTGGGCGCCGTCAATCTGCACCCCGTCCGTTGCCGCACGGGCGGCGTGTTTCATCCGAAACTGCTGTTGCTGCGGGCGGGGCCGCACGTGCGCGCGTGCTTCGGGTCGGCCAACGTCACCGAGGGCGGCCTCGGCGGGAACCTCGAGCTGTGGACCCAGACCGAGGCACCGGCGGTCCTCGCAGGGTTGACGCGGTTCGTGCTGGAGCTGGGGCAAAGCAAGCACCTCGGCATCGACGACGGCGCGCGCCGCAGCATTCGACGCGCGTTGAGCGGCCTCGCCGCAGGGCCTCGTGACGAGGTCTGGTCGTCACTCGACGGATCGTTCGCCGAACGCTTGCGCGCGGGACCGGAGAAGAAGGCAGGTCGCGCCACCGTCATCTCGCCGATGTACGCGAGCCCGGGGGGCATCATCGCCGCGCGCAAGGCGATCCCAGCGGCGCACCTCGACCTCTACACGACCGCGCGCGTGGCCGTCTCGAACGCTGCCGTGGCGGCGTACGATCCGCCCCACCCCGCGGGCCAAGATGACTCGGAGTCGTGGCCTGGAACGCTCCACGCCAAGGCATACCTCTTCCACGCCCGCGGCCGGGGCGCGGCGCTGGCGTGGACCGGCAGCGCGAACTTCACCGCGCAGGCGCTGACCAAGTCGGTGGCCCAGGGCGGCAACGTCGAACTGATGGTCCGAACCCCGCTCCCTCGAGGCGAGGCGAGGGCGCTGGCAGAGGACCTCGAGCGCCTGTTCAAGCCCAGCGACCAGTCGGACGCGCCCGACACACCGATGCCGTCGGCGCCGCCGCGGGCCCAGGCGACCGTTCTGGTGTGCGAGATCATCGGGAGTCCGACCGCGCCGCGCATGGCGGTGCATGCCACCGTGGCGTCCGGAAAGGTGAC
Organism: Myxococcales bacterium; assembly: GCA_016707895.1. Classification (GTDB taxonomy): domain Bacteria; phylum Myxococcota_A; class Polyangia; order Haliangiales; family Haliangiaceae; genus UBA2376. Next base: position 166,290 of record JADJGV010000003.1, read on the forward strand.
GCTGGTCCATGAGGGACGAACGCTCGTGGTCGCGATCAAGGGTGGGCGCGGCGAGACCACCGCGAAGGCGCTCGCCGCGTTTCTGCCGCGGCTCGACCGCTCGGCGCCGCACGCGCTGATCATCCATCAGCAGATCGGTCAGCGGCTGTTCCCGATCGTCGTGAACATGCCGCACGTCCCGGAGGCCGGGGAGGCAGGCAACCAGGCGTCGCTGGATGCGCTGCTCGACGACTTCCGTGGGCGCGTCCCGCTGCCCAAGGGCGGCGACGACGAGGGCGACGACGAGGGCGGCGAGGACGATGTGCCGACCGACGACGATGACGAGATCGAGGCGCGCCTCGACGAAGTGCGGCACCAGGGCGAACTGGATCAACTCGCAGTGAAGGCGGCGCTGCTCTATCGACTGGTGCGCGCCGCGGCCAAGGCGGGCGACGAACGGGACGGGCAGATGGCCGAACTGGTGACGGCCGCGGTGGCGGCGTGCGATCAGCACCTGCGCGCAGCCATGCGCGCACGACTGCGCGTGGCGGCCACGATGGGGGATGCATGAGCCGCGTGATCTTCAGGACCGGGAAACGACACCAGGAGGATGCGGCCGTCTGGGCGCGGCAACGTCTCGCGGACCGCAAGGGCAGGACGTTCTCGAGCGCCGATGACCAGGACGGTGTGCTCTTTGCCGACGGCGTCGGCCTCGGGAAGACCTGGGAGGCCCTCAGCGCCGCCGCGCTGATCCTGTACAAGAAGGCCCAGCCCAAGGCTGGGCGCAGGCACGTGTTGATCCTGTGCCCAGCCAACCTGGTGACCAAGTGGGAGGACGAGCTCGCCGACGGCTCGCCATTCCGAGGGCGGCTGGCCGCCTGGTCCAAGAAGCTCGAGAAGACCGGCCAGGCAAAGACCGCGCAGCTGGTGGAGGAGACGCTCGCATGCGTGTTCCCGATCCGCTCGGGCGACCACGTTCGGATCAAGAAGAAGTACGGCACGTTCCACCCGCCCGGCGGTACGTACATCGTGAGTCAGTCGCTGATCACGCGGCGGGGGCACGGGCTGAGCGCCCTGCGGCGCGAGGATTGGGACGTCGTCATCGTCGACGAAGCGCACAACGCGGCGGCGCGGAAGGCGCTCGACGCGCTGCAAAGCCGCCGCCGCGCCTCGACCAAGCTCCTACTCAGCGCCACGCCGTTCAAGCTCGAACCTCGCGAGTGGAACGGTCTGGCGAAGCACTTGCTCAAGCGCAGCCAGAAGGTGCTCAACCACACCGACGTCAAGGTGTACATCGACCGACTCGCTGAGGTCTTCCAGAACCCGGCCGCGCCTGGGCCGAAGCCCGCCGAGGTCGTCGCGGCCGGCGACGTGCTCAAGCACCTCGCAGCACGCACCGTCCCGCGCACGTTTGATCGCGACTACCTGATGCTGATGCAGGACGGTAGCGCAACCGCGCTGCCCGCACGACTGGACCAGCTCGACGACCCGGCGGTCAGATTCCTGCTCGAGAAACTCCGGAGCGACAACGAGGCGGCACGCGACCACGCCTTCGAGACCGCATACTTCGATGCGCGCTTTCAGCTGGCGACAACGAAGGACCCGACGTTCGTGGCCACACAGCTGCGACGTACGCTCGCGACCGGCGCGGGGAAGGCCGAGTCACCACGACGACGCGCGCTGGCTCGCTGGGCGCGGGCGACCTTCGCGCGCGACATCCGCAGGGCGCTCGAGACCGGCGTGCCGCACAAGACGATCGTCTTCACCGCCTGGGTGGGCAGGGGCGCGAACGGCGAGGCCGCTAGCCTCCAGCGAATCCTGCAAGCGTCGTACGACGACGCGCTGGCCACGATCCGCGCGAGCCTCGGTCGCCGGTGGCACGCGTGGTCGACGGCCGGCCAGCGGCGCTTCGGCGCGGCCGCGGACAAGACCGAGTCTCCTGTGGTCACGTCCGCGCTCGGGGCGCTCGCCGACGACGAGCTGACGTCCGTGCTGGCGGGCAAACACTCCCGCCTCGCCGGCCGCATCGCCCGCGCTCTCGCCACGTCCGCGGCGGCCCTCGAGACGCTCGCGGGTGGCCTCGGCGACCTCGACACGGGCTTCGAGAAGCGGGCCCTCAAGCGACGGATCCGCGATCGCAAGGCAGCGCTCTCACCTTGGTCGACGGGCGCGAGGCTCGCCCCGGTGGAGCGGTATACGGGTCAGGAGGCGCGCAGCGCACGGGACCGCGCGGCCACGGCCTTCCGCGAGATCGGACCACCATGGGTGCTGGTCGCGAGCAACGTCGGCTCGGAAGGCATCGACCTGCACACCTACACGGCGCGCATCGTCCACTACGACCTCGAGTGGAACCCCGCGAAGATGGAGCAGCGCGAAGGCCGCGGTGACCGCGTCGGGCGAAAGCTCAGCGACAACCTCGAGATCTTGTACTGCCTCGTCCCGCGCACCTACGACGAGCGCATGTTCCACCAGCTCGTCGCGCGCGACCGCTGGCACGGCGTGCTGCTCGGCAAGGCCGCCAAGCAGCTGGAGCGTGATGGTGACGACCAGGACGACGCGCCGCTAATCGACCACGCGCGGCTCGACAAGATGCGGCTCAACCTGGCGCCGCCGAAGGCGCGCTAACGTTAGTCGTTAGTCGCGGATCTCGCCGGTCACGGTGCCAAAGTTGATCTTGTTGCCGGCGATGATGGCCGCGGAGCGGCCTGGCGGGACGTCGACGACGATGCCGTCGGGGCGGGTGAGAGTCCATGCCGCGGTTGTCAGATTGCGGAGCCCGAGCTGGCTCGGGTTTGTCGGGTGCTGCGAGATGTCGGCGACGGGGGCCGCGTCGTCGGAGGAGCCGAGGTGATGGCCGCGCAGCTTGGCGTCGCGGGAGAGGACGATGACGTGCTCGTCGACCCGCATGCGCGGCGGCAGCGCGAGCGCACGCTTGCAGGACCAGCACGCGCCGGCACCTTGGCCCTGGTACGTGTCGGCGTCATAGAAGTTCTCGGCGCTGCAGGCGCAGGGGACGATGCCGTCGACGACTCGAGCAAACAGCTTGCGCCACTCCGACTCGCGCACGCGCTTGGTCGGGTAATGCATCCCCTCGGTGAAGGACCGCTCGAAGTGCTCGCGGACCGCGCGCGGGTAGAGTGCATGGAACGCGAGCGGGTTGTCATGGACGCCCTTCCGCGGCCGGTTGGAAGCATCGCCCGGATCGAAGATGTACAGCGGCTCGAAGCCGTAGAGCTTCTCGAGCGCCGGGATGTCCAGGCAGCGGATACGGGCTTCACGCTCGCCGTCCAGCGGGTGGCCGCCCATCAGCATGTGGAAGAGCAGCACCGCCAAAGAGAAGCGATCGGTCTCGGCCGACGGGAGTGCCTCGCGTCGCACGACCTCTGGCGCCATGAACCGCGGCGTACCGAGGATGCCGCCCGCGGTGGTGCCCGTCACGTCGACGTTGTCGTTGTCGCAGATCCGGACGTCACCGTCGACGGGGTCGAAGAACACGTTGGCGAACGAGATGTCCCGGTAGCAGAGCCCGAGGCTGTGCAGGCGCAAGAAGCCGTCTGCGAGTTGCCACGCTGCGGTCAGGAGCGCGCGGAACGTCGGCACGACACGACGCGCCATGAAGTCCTCGAGCGAGCGGAAGCGCGCCGCGCGAAGCTCCATGATGTAGCCGTACGTCCCGGTGTCGCGATCCTCGACGAGCTTTAGCGGCCAGAGGAAGCACGGCGCGGGCGGCCCCTTGTCGATCAGCCGCTCGATGCACGCTCGCTGTGCGCTGGTCGCGGTGTGCTGGTGGTAGACCTTCACCGCCACATCGCGGCCGTCGGCCTGCCCCAGCCAGACCTCGCCCTGACCGCCGCTGCCGAGGAGCTTGCGGCCGTTGATCCGGCCGCCGGCCGGTATCGTCATGAACTCGCGCATGGCGCGCCTCCTCCCTTGCTCGCGGGCCAGTAGAGCATCCCGAAGGCGATGTCGTCGCCGCTGCCTCCCGCCGACACTGCGTCCAGGATCTCCGGCAGCTGCCGCTCGACATCCGCCGGCTGACCGGTGCGCATCATCTCGAGGTAGTCCGGCGCGATCTGCTCGAACACAGCGTCGCTGGCGTACGACTTGCTGTAGCCATCGGTGCTGAGCAGGAGCAGCGTCTCGCGCCGGGGGGTGGGCAACACGCGAACCTGCAGCTTGGCCCACGCCTCGGGCTGGCAGAGGCTTGACGTCTCCTCGGCGAAGTGGGCGGGGTCGGCGGCGATCGGCCGCGCGAGCTCGCCGCCGGCGCCGGCGACCATCATGTCGCCGTCGCCCAGTTGCCCGAGGAGCAGAAACGTCGGCGTCGCCAAGGCGAACAGGAGGGTCGAGCCGTAGACTTGGAGGTCGATGGCGTCGTCGCCAGCATGCTGGTGAACGCGGTCGATCCAGTCGCGGACGAGATGGAGGCGGAGCGGATGGCTCGCGAAGGCGTGGACCCGGCGCAGCTCGCTCACGTCGTGGACCTCTTTCCCGAAGCGCAGGAGGTGATCGATGGCGACCTGCACGGCGAGCGCGGCACCGACGTCCGCTCGCTCGCTCGAGCCGTGCCCGTCCGCCACCGCGAGCGCGACCAGGCCTTCCGCCGCAGCCGCGGCGATCGCATCCTGGCCGGGGCGGTCCTCGCGCACGTGCTTCGCGCCGCGTACGCAGGCCTTGGCGAGCGTCGGGATGGGGGCCGGGGGTGCGGCTTCCTGCGGCGGCTCGAGTTCACCAGACATCGCCGGCACCGCCGGGGGTCGCAGGCGGCGGCGGCGGCAGCGGCACGTTCACGCCCTGCGACGAGGCCTGGGTCTGGCTGGCCGGCGCCGATGCCGCCTGCAGCACGGCCGTCGACGCCCAGCGGATGTACTTCACGAGCTGGTCGGCGTTGCTCGCCTGCAGTGGCTGCAGCTCCGGGTGGCCGATGAACTTCTGGAGCACGTCGAGCTGCGCGTCCTCACCTATCGCGATCGCGAGCCGGACTGCCTTCTTGCCCCAGGGTTCCGCCATGAGCGTCCGCAGTCCGCTGTCGAAGTCGTCCGTGGGAGCCCCGTCGGTGACCAGCACGAGCACCGGCGGCAACGCACGCTCGGGCATCGGCGGCGTCCTGAGCACATCGGCGACCAGTGAGAGCGCTCGCCCCATGGACGTCATGCCGCCGGCCGAGAGGTCGTTCCACTCGAACTGTTCGACGCTCGTCGCCTGCGAGTGGTGCCACTGCGCGCCATTCGCGAATGCCACCGAGCGGACGAGCACCTCGGCGTTCGGGTTACCCCGCGCGACCTCACGCATGTGCGGAATCGACTCGCGGATGGCCTGATTGAGCGACTGGATCTTGTCACCCGCCATCGAGCTCGAGCAGTCGGCGATGAAGAAGAAGTGGAGTGGGCGGGTCGCGAGCGGTCCCCCGGGCAGCTTCGGCATGATCATCCTCCCTTGACGATGCTACTTGCTTTCGTCCCCTGTCGAAACCAGCTTGGCGGCGAGTCGCTTCGCCACCGGCAGCGCGCGCGGCACCTGCTCCCACGTCTTGACCGCCAGGAATCGCGCGCCATCCAGTTCGTACAGCTCGCCGAGCTCGGGCGGCGCCTCGTCCGGGATGGAGGGTGGCGCTGACGCGGCTGGTACGGCGCTGGCCGCTGAGCGCGGTGGCGGCTGGAAGTGGAACTCGGCGTTCGCCTGCTTCTCGGCCGACTGGATCTTCTTGCGGAGCGCGTCCTCTTCCGTGCGCAGCGATTCGCGCGCGTTGCGCGAGCGCTCGACCGCCGCGCGTTCGTCGACGAGCTGGTCCGGAGGTGGGGTCCACGAGGTGATCCCGTCGAGCGCCCGGTTCGCGCGGTTCAACTTCTCCCGCGCGTCGTGCACCTTCCGCGCAGCGGCCTTCTTCTCCTCCTTGGGCGCGCTCTTCAGCGCCGCGAGCTCTCCCTCGACGGCTGTGAGCTCCACGGCGAGCGCGTCGCGATCGGGCACCAACGCTGCGGTGCGTACCGCGCGTGCCGCCTCGAGCCGGCGCTTCAACGCCTGCTCGGCATCGGTCAGCTCGGCCGCGATCGCTGCGTGCCGCGGTTCGAGCACTCCGAGCGCCTCTCGCAGACGTTCGAGCTCGGCACGGGCGCCTGCGGTCTCGCCTTCCCACGCGGCTTGCTGCTCAGCGTGTGCCGCGCTGTCCTCCGCGTCCTGCCGTGCGGTCTGGCCTCGTTCCACGAGCCCGCGGACCTCGGTGGCGATCGCCGCGACATCGTTGCACACGACCTTCGCTTGATGTGCCTGCTGCGACGGTGCCAGCTCGCCGAGCTCGACGAGTCGCTCGCTCAGCCGCTTTCGCTGTCGCGCACGATCGTCCTGCCCGCGTAGCCAGCGACCGAGCCGGCCGAGCCATGACTGCTCATCGCGGTTCATCGCCGAGAGCGCCTCGCGGGACGCATCCACCTGCCGTCGCCACCACTCGTCGACGCGCTGCCAGCGCTGGACCAGATCGGACGCTCGCGCGCGTGGGGGGCGCGCCTCGGGCACGACGCTCCACGCATAGGTGACGCGAACCGCCAGCGGAGGCGGGGCGGGCAGCGGCGGGGGGCCTGCTTGGTCGAAGGTCTCCAGCGCTGCGCGCAGGTCCGACACCGCGATCCGGTGATGCTTCACGACTGGCTGTGGCTGCGGCGCCCCGGCGAGCATCAGCTCACCAGCGACGTCTCCGAGCCGGCGCCGCCGGTGGTAGGTCCAAGCCGGCGCCTGGCCGATCTTGCTCAGCCGATGGTTGAGGTCGATCGCGACGTGCCGGGGCAACTCGAGCTGCAGGCCGAACCCGTCGCCCACCAGGTCCATGACCGCTCGCTCGCGCGAGACGGCGAGCGGCGGCAGGCCGAGCTCGGCCCACACGACCTGCGCACCGACGCCGGCGTGAACGTCGGCATTCGTGAAGCTGTCGGACGCTGGCGGGAGAAAGACGAGGCGAGCGCCGCGGGACGCAACGCCCGCTGGCGCCACGCGGATCTCTGCGTCGGGGACCACATCCGCGAGCGGTCGCCCCACGACGAATCGCCCGGCCGAGAGCACGAGGTCGTCGCCGGGGTCGTGGAACGGCGATCGGAGCGGCGGCCGGTAGGCCCATGTCGCGCTGGCGTCTGGCATGCCCTCGCGAACGGCGTGAAACCAGAACAGCGTCCGCGCGACGTCGTGCAACGAACGCGCGACCCCATCCTCGGCGGTGATAGCCCAGCGGCGCTCCTTGCCCGGCGGGCCCACCAGGAACAGCCCAGCGCGGCCCTCGTCGACCACGAGCCAGTCGGCTGGTGGCGCGGGGCCGAGCCGCGTCAGCACGTTGTCGGCTCGCGACGACAGTCGGTTTCGCCACTGGGGGTCGTTCTCGATCGCACGGGGCGCGTACACGTAGAGGCGCGTCGACCGCGAGACGGCAGCCAGTGCGTGTGACAGGAGCGAAGTGCCCGCGCGATCTTCTGTGGATACGACGATCGCCATTCGCGCCCGATCGAGCAGCGCGCGGACGTGATCGGCCGCGAGTGCGGATGCGTCGGCCCACGGGAGGTCGATGGCCCCCTGCGAGCCGCGTTCCCAGGCGGCGTAGGTCTCGTCGCTGCGATCGACCTCCTTGGTGCGCGGCTCGCCGCGGATGGCTCCGGTCCTGGGCGTATTCATGGCGCCCCCAGGTCAAGCGCGGCGGCCAGCAGCCATCGACCGCGTGCGGTCAAGCCCGACGCCGCGAGCACCGCGGCAGGGTCGGGCGGCACCCCGGCCGTCGTCTCGAGCGGCGTTCCGGCAATCGTCGTCGTCCAGTGGCGCTCCCAGGCCGCTCGGGAGCAGTAGGCGTCGGCCTCGCCGGTTCGTGCCAGCGTCAGCGCGAGCGCCCACTCACGGGCCTGGGCGGCCGTCGCCGGCCCGACAGGTACCGCGTCCGCGACGACATCGTCGAAGGACCCGAGGTCACCAGCATCGACCCTGCCGTGTCGAAGCCGTCGGATGAAGCGGTCGTCCCCACGAGCCGCCCCGCCGTCGTAGGCCATCAACACCCGCTGTTGGCGTTCGTCCCAGCGCCGCTCGCAGCGGGCGTACACGCCGGCGACCCGGTCGGTGGCGACGGTTCCGGGGGGTGACGTGAACGTGGTGTCACCGACGGTCCCCTCCACCCGCCAGGTGTTGTTGCCGCTGAGCGGGTCGAGCTCCCATCGAAGAGCGGCCGGAGCTAGCGATTTGGCGACGCACCGCGGGTCCTCACCACGCGGGGCCGGAAGCGACTGGATCGAGAATCGCCCGCCGCCTTGGACGGCCGACGTCCAGATGCGGTCGGGCTCGACGACGAACCACGAGGGCACGGACGCCAGCCCGTCGAAAGCCGGCCTGGCGTCCTCGCCGCTGCGCTCGAAGTCGAGGACGTGGTGGCCGAACAGGGGATGCGTCGCGATCAGGAAGTTGTAGACGCCTAGCTCCCACGCAGGCGCGTCCCCAGACTTGGCGCATGCGCGTCCCAGCGACGTCAGGACGCCGGCCGCATCGACCAAGCGTGTCTGCTCCAGGTGACGCAGGATGTTGCGACGCCCCGTGTCCGACAGCCCCGGCAGCGCGCGGTCGATCTCGACGTCACCGATCGTCGCGCCCGAGGCGCACAACCGCTGCAACTCGGGCCGCTTCTCCCAGACCGCGAGCTCGGCGAACACCGTCAAGCTCCACAGTTCGACCATGCCGGTAAACGAGACCTTCATCGGCGCCCTCCCAGGAGACCCTGCAGGGTGGTCGGCTTGCTCTCGGCTGCGAGGGTGTTCAGCTCGTCGGAGCGACAGCGCTGAAAGAACGCGCGCTTGCCAACGAGCACCAGCATGAAGCGCGCGCGCGTGATGCCGACGTTCAGGCGATTCGGGCTGTCGATGTGGCCGGGCTTGCGCGTGTTCCGCAAGCTCAGCAACACGAGGTCGGCCTCGCGACCCTGGAAGCGATCGACCGTCCCGCAGGTAAGGTCCGTGTGATCCAGCGAGAACCGCGTCTCGGCCCCCGTCAGCCCGGTGAGCCGGCGCAGCATGTCGCGGATGCCCAGCTCCTGCCGCGCGTAGAAGGCGAGGCACGCGACCTCCCATCGTCGACCATCGGTGCGCGGTGCGCGCATGGTCTTTCGCCAGTGCTCGAGCACGCGCGCCATGGCGTCGATCTCCGCGCGGTTCATGCCGCGCTCCTCGCTGCCATCGACGTCGAGCCACACCCGTCGAGCCGGCGCGGCAGGAAGAAACGACCACCCGAGCTTCGCGTCCCGACCCTCGAGGGTGTTGGCGTCGCGCAGCGCGGCGCCATCGTAGAACAGTCGGCGTGGGAGATCGGAGATGTCGGCGTGCATCCGGTGTTGCCGGCTGAGCAGCACGGCACGCGAGCTCCACACGTCGTCGGGTATCGCCTCCGTCAAGGCGCTGTTCCGACGCACGCGGTGATCGACACGCTTGACGCGCAGGCTCTCGATCACGCTCCGGACGCCGACATCCCGGATCGCGTCGACGGCGGCCTCGATGCCGGCCCAGCTTGCGGCTTCGGGCATCAACGCGTCGACCTCCTCCTGCCGCCGCTTGCGGTCGCGGTCGGCACGTGCGCTCGAGAGCTGGTGTACGCGCCCGAGTCGCCAGCCGACCTCGCTCGCCCAGGTCTCCTCTCGGAGGAAGGTCTGCTGGGCACGCATCAGCCCGAGAGCATCCTCGCGCCGCAAGCGGCCGGCGTGCGCCGAGGCGATCGAGCCACCAGCCGTCTCGTGCCAGTGGCGGAACCGGTAGGAGAGGACGCCGACCTCTCGATCTGCCGTCGTCTGCAGCAGCCCGGCGGGCAGGAATGGTTCGACGCGCGGACGCAGCTCGCGCGTGACGAGGATCCAGTCCGCCGCGAGGAGCCGCAGGGCCGAGGCCGTTCCCTGCGCGAGGTCCTGCAGCGCGAGATCCAGCGGCGAGCTCGGACGCTCGCAGACACGCACGACGAGCGGCCCGCGCGCGCTGGCCTTGCCCCGGCCTTCCATCTCCGCGACCAACGCATCGAGCACCTCGCCCGGCTCCTCGATCAGCCAGCGCTCACCCACGGAGCCCGCCTCCGGTCGCTGCAACTGGAACCGGAGCAGACAGGCGCGTTGGTGTGCCGGCGTGAGCGGCCGGTTGTTGTCGCGGACATCGGCGAGGCTGGCCTCCAGGTCGCGCGGGTCCGTGAACGGCGGGAGCTGCCGGACGTCGCCGACGATGATCCACCGCGTAGCCAGCAGCGCCGGCACCAGGAACTCCTGGAACGTTGTCTTGCTGGCCTCATCGACGATCAGCACGTCGAAGTGGGCCCTGCGTGGTCCTGCGGCCTCGTCGCCACGGCGAATGTACGGGTGCGAGAGGATGCCGGTCGTCGTCCCGCAGGTGAGGTTGGTGGCCGCGAGGACGACGGACGTGGCCGCCCGCTCGAGCTCCCGATCCTCGAGGTCTGCCATCGTCCCGGCCGCACGCCAGGTGGACAGCAGCGCGTCGACCTTCTCGTCGAGCTGACACGATCGGACGCGCGGATCGACGCGGTCGGCGAGGCCGATCCGCACCGCCTCGACCTCCGGGAACTTGCCGACCAGTCGCTCGAGCACGTTGTCGACGGCGACGTGGGTCGTCGAGCACAGCAGCACCCGCAGGCCGCGCGCGATGAGCTGGAGCACCAGCTCGCAGATCGCGTGGGTCTTGCCCGACCCCGGCGGCCCCTCCAGGAAGGCGAAGTCGGGCGTCGCGAGCGCCTTCAGCACGAAGTCCCGCTGCTCGCGCGTGCCTTCCCAGCGGTCGTCGGCAAGCACGCGCCACGACGGCTCGCGACCGGGGCTGATCCGCGGCCAATGCACCTTCGCCGGATCCTCGCAGAGCGTCAGCAGCCCTCGATGGTGCGGAAGTGGCAGGTCACGCAGCGCCTTCACCGACTGGAGCTGCCGGTTCAAGCCAGCGACGTTCGACGGCACGAACAGCGTGGACCCTTCGGTCGGAAGTCGGTCGAGCTCGAGACGGTACGTGTCGCGGCGAAAGCCAAGGACCCGGTAGGCATGCGCGCGATCGCCGCCTTTCTGGGTCCTCACCTCGCGCAGGCCCTCGTCGCAGAACGCTGCGCGCGAATCGATCGTCGACTCGCCGTCGTCGCTCTCGTCGGCGAGGAGCTGGATCCACACGCCGCGCGCTCGCCGACGGCTGCTGCTTTCCTCTGTCCACATCCAGCGCACACCGTTGTCCGCGAGCAGCACCGGCGTGTCCGGCAGGATCGTCACCGGCAGCTCCTGCTCGCCGGCCCACGTGATGCTGGTGCGGTCACCGCGCAGCCGTGTGGCTCCATCGGTCGGAGCGACCGTGCGATGCATGATTCGATTGCCGGCAGCATCGCTGATGACGACGTCCGCTGTGCCCTCGATGACCAGGCGCAGCCCACCGCTCGCCTCGGCTCTGTGGAGTACCTGCGCCGCCGTGCCGTCAGCGCGCTGCGCGAGCAGCTTCGACGGCCACGTCGCCGGCACCAAGCGCAGCGTGCAGCGCTGCCCTCCCCAGAACACCATGTCCGCCGGATCCAGCGCCTCGCTCAACCAGACGACGAGGCCGTCCTGCCCCGTCTCGGCTCGCTCCGGCTTCACCGGCCGGTATTGCGCACCGACGAACAGCGGCATCTCCCCCGGCACCGCGACGACTCCCTCGACCTGGTAGCAGGCCCCCGTGCTCGTGAGTTCGACCAGGCTGTCGAGGACGCGGAGCCGCAGCGGTCGCTCCGGCGGGACGGGTTCCCAGTGACACCGCGATCGCGCCTCGCGCTCCTTCGCGGCGAACTTCGCCGCATTCAGGTACTGCAGGAACGGCATCAGACACTCGTATGCCTGCCCCGACAGCGCCTGCGCGACGCGGGGTTGCGCCATGGCCGTGTAGTAGAGCGACTTCACGTTGCGCCAGCTCGCTCGGTCACTTTGCCGGGGTGTTGGCGAATGCCGCGGTAACGAAGCATGCGCTCCACGTGCTCCGCGCCCTTCCAGTCTGTCACGAACGACGCGGCGTAGCCGGGCCTCGCAGTGCAGCAGCCTTGCTTCGGCGCGCAGAAGTCGCGCATGGCGCCGAGATCCTCGCTCCCGCCCGTGCCGAAGGGGTCGAGTTGCTTCCTGCTCATGCCATTCCACCACGTTGGTTCGAAGTGCCAGACGTCGTCCGCGTTCGACCCCACGGCCACATCGACCTTGCGCCCCCCTTGTCACAATCGCACACGCAGTCAGTGTACGCGAAGGGGATCCTTGCTTGGAAGATCTGGGGCTTCTCGCTTTCGGGTGACGGCGTTTGCGACGTGATCGCCGGCCCTTGCGCGATGGCCGCGGCGTGAATCCGCGCGCGTTCGAGCGCCGGCCAGGGCAAGCGCTTCGCGCGACGCCCGTGGCGCCCCTGGACCGCATCTCGCAGCCTGGCCAGGAGCCATGATCATGACGCGCACCCGGGCGCACCGCTAACCTAACTGCGTGTCAGCTCACCGGCGGCAGCCCCGACGCGAGCCGGTACATGATCTCGCCGTTCGGCAGCTGCTCATCGACGAACGCCGCCACGCCGGTCGCGTCGTAGAGCTTCTTGCGCAGCGCGCGCGCCAGGCCGTTGGCGCGGATCGCGGACCGACCGAGCTGAGCGGCGACCTCCGAGGAGCGAACGGAGCCGTTCTCTTGCACGAGCGTCAAGAACTGGAGCTCATCGGGGGTGAGCGTCACTCCGACCGCGTCGACGATCCCGACCAGCGGCGGCACCGTCTTGGCCGGAACCTCGGCTACCGGCGGGGCAGCAGCAGTGTTCGGCGCGAGCGCCCCGTTGTAGACTAGGCGCAGCGTCACCGCGCCGATGCCGAGGCGGACGCCGTGGGTGTGGCCGGGCTGTAGATCGCGCTCCGAGACGCGCTGCCCGTCGACGTACGTGCCACCGCGGCCGGCGCTGTCGGCGATCCGGAACCGCCGGGTCGGGGCGTGCCACACGACCGTCGCGTGGACGCTGGCGACCTCCTCGTATTGATCGTCGATGCGGATGTCGCAGCGCGCGCTCCGACCGATGCGCAGCCGCTCGCCTTGGGCCTCGAACCGGCGCAGGTGGCGGTCGGCCACCCAGATCTCGCCGGTCAGCAGCGGCGCAGGGGCGATGACCGCGGCCTCAACCGGCGCGGCGTCGTGCGTGGCGGCGATGACGCTCACGACCGCGCGTACCGGTGGCATCGCGAGGCCTTGGGCGCCGCACGCCCGCCGCAGCGCCTCGACGAGGCGAACCCGCGCCTGGCCGGATCCGCGGAGCCAGTCGCCGGTCCATGCGGGCACGCGATGCCAACCCATGCGATCGAGCACCACCGGGCGCGTGCCATCGCGATCACGCGGCGGCTGGGGACCGCCGACCTCGCCGGCGTCGAGCTCGATGCCCGCCACGTAGCCGGTGGTCAGGTCAGGGTGTTGCACGCCGAAGGCGAGCTGGACGTGGCGCGTGCCGGCGGCGCGGTCGGCGTCGAAGCCCAGCTCGGCGAGCTCGCGCCCGAGGTGGACGTACACGTCGTCACCGTCCGGCGGGGTCACGCGCGTGGCAGTGGCCGGCGCCTGGGCGAAGGCCAGGTAGTCGCGCAGCACCGCCGGTCCGCGGTTGCTGGCCGGCCCGACGCGGATGTCTTCGGGGCGAAGCGCGGTGGCCACGAGCAACCGGTGCTTGGCGCGCGAGAACAAGACGTTCAGGCGGCGGTGGCCGTGCGCGCCCGAGATCGGACCGAAGTTCTGGAGCACGCGGCCATCGGGGCCTGGCCCGTAGGTCAGCGACACGATGATGACGTCGCGCTCGTCGCCCTGGACGTTCTCGAGGTTCTTCACGAAGAGCCACTCGAGCGTCGACTTCCACCGGTCGACGTAGTCACCACCCGCGGCGCCCAGCCGCTCGTCCAGACGCTCGCGGATGAGGTCCGCCTGCTGCTGGTTGACGGCGACCACGCCGAGCGAGAGGTTCGGCGTGGCGGCCATGACCTCGAGCGCGAGGTCCACCACGTAGTTGGCCTCGATGGGGTTGGTCGACGCCGCGTAGGTCCCCGCGACGCGCCGCAGCTCGACGCCGACGCGGGCGCCGGGCGCGGTCGGCGCCGGCGGCACGATGAGCGCGCCCGCGTAGAACTGCTCGTTCGAAAAGTGGATCAGCGTCTGGTGGCGCGACCGATAGTGCCACCGCAGCACCCGCGGCGAACCGAGCGTCTCGCGCGCGAGCTCGAGCACCGACGCGGCGTCGACCTCGACCTCGGCGAACTCGTCGGCCTCTTCCTCGGCAGCGCGGAAGAAATCCGTCGGTGGCAGCTGCTCCTCGTCTCCCACGATCACCGTCCGGCGCGCGCGCAAGAGCGCACCTAGCGCGTCCTCTGGACGCAGCTGCGAGGCCTCGTCGATGACGAGCAGATCGAACTGCAGGTCGGGGTCCTCGAGGAACTGCGCCACCGACAGCGGCGACATCATGAAGCACGGGGCCACCGCGGTGATCGCGCGGTGCGCGCGCGCGACCAGGCGTCGAATCGACAGGTGCCGCTTCTGCTTGCCGATCTCGTTCGACAACAGCGCATCGTCGGTCCAGTCGCTGCGCGGTCCGACGCGACGCCCCGCCGGCACGGGCACCCCAGCGAGCCGGCAGGCCAGCGCGCGGCGCCGTTGCGTCACCAGCTCGGCGTCGATGGCCCGCAGCCGGTCGCGGAGGTGTTCGAGCGTGGCGCCCGACCACTCGCTGGTGGTGAGCTGGGGGTGCTCGACGAGCGCGAGCGCGCACAGCGAGCGCAGCACGCACCACTCGAACGTAGCGTCGAGCGCGCTCCACGGCCCACCCGCCTCCTCCATCACGCGGAGAAACGCGCGCGCGTCGGCCGTCTGCTCGCAGGCGGCGCGAAGGGTTCGGTACCGCAGCCAGGCCGCGGCGGCATCTGGCGCGGCGAGCGCGCTGCCGAGACGCTCCGCGACCGCCTGAAGGGGCGCGTCGGGGCCATCGAGGTCCGCGAGCCCGACGCCCGCGTGGGCGGCCTCGGCTCGATGGGTCGCCTCACGCCCAAGGGCGACGCGCAGCCGGCTGGCGAGCGGAGCGGCGGCGGCGAGGTTGGCGCCGCTGGCCTCGCTCCGCACCCACGCCTCGACGTAGTCGGGCAACCGGATGTCGGCCAGCGCGGTGCTCGCCGCGATCGCAGCCCGCAACAGCTCTGGCTCGGGCGCGCCGTTGGCCCAGTGGGGGCCCAGCGTTTCGCGTGCGATCGTCCCGT
This sequence comes from Myxococcales bacterium, assembly GCA_016707895.1. GTDB lineage: Bacteria > Myxococcota_A > Polyangia > Haliangiales > Haliangiaceae > UBA2376. The sequence continues at coordinate 181,515 of JADJGV010000003.1, forward strand.
AGCTCGCAAGCCGCGCTCGCGCGGTCGCCAAGCGCTCAGCCGCGGAGGCGACGAGCGGGAGGTCGACGATCCGGATTCTCGGCGAGAGCGCCGCCCCGCTGACCTGCGCAGCGGCCTCCTCGACCTTGGCGAGCGACGCGCGCGCACGGATCAAGCCGACAGCCGTGTCAGCCGGCCACGACCGGAGCGCATCTTCCAGCGCAGGGCCATGGTCGCGGTGAAACGCAGCCCAGTCGGCGAGCTCGTCCACCTCCGCTCGAAGAACCCAGTCGCGCAGCTCGCGTGTTCGGCCGTTGTTGCCGGGAAAGGCAACCCGCAGCTCTGCGATCCACGCGGCCACGCGTTGCAGTCGCGCGAAATCGGTATCGAGTCCGGCGAATCCGCGGCCACCCAGCCGCCGCAACGCGCGCTCGCCCTCCCAGATCGCCAGCGCTTCGAGGAAGCGGGCCGCGCGCTCGAGGGTGGACGCGAGGGGCTCCCGTGGCATGTGCCGACCCGTGGTCAGCGCCTGACAGACCCGACGCGTCGCCTTGTACTCGCTATCGAACAGGCGCCCGAAGGGCCCGGTCGCTCGCAACACGGTGGCGTGACGCCGCAGCTCCTTCGCGCCGAGTGCTCGCCAGCCGTGAAACTCCGCGTCGATCGCTGCCGCCGTCGTACGCAACTGCTCTGCGAGTTGGGCGGCCTCTTCGAGGTCGGCCACGGCGTCGGGATCGTCGAGGCTCGGATCCCGCGCCCGCAGGATCGATGGATCCGAACCAGCGATCAGCCGCGTGGCGTCGAGCAGCAGCCGGAGCAGATCCGAATCGAAGGCGTGGCGTGTGCCGGTCCGCGCGAGAAGTTGCATCGCCCGGCTCAGACCAGCGTCAGCGGCGTCGACCTGGGCCCTGCGCTGCGTGACGATCGTGCGGAGCCCGGCGAGCGTCGCGGTTGGCGGTAACGCGATCCCCGAGACGGCCTCACCTAGCTCGCGGATCGCAGCCGCGTGGCGAAGCGCCGACTCGGGATCGCCATGGACCGCCAGCGCGGACGTCGCTGCGTTGGATTCATCGAGGCACCGGAGCACGGTCGAGACGGTCGTGCGTGTCGGTGGATCGACCAACCGCAGGATCAGATCGGCAGGGGCCGCAGCTCCGACCTGGTAGACGTCAGCCAGCTGACTCGCGAGGTCGACTAGCTGGATGCGCGACATCGCAGCGCCAGGCCAACCGACGCTCTCGATGAGCGCCAGCAGTTCTCGCATCGCCGCATGCCACGCGCGGACGGCCGCCAGCAGCACGTCTTCCCGGTGCGCGGCGACGTCGTACGTGGTCACGAACGACCACGGGTGCCGTAGGGGCGACATCGCGAGGGCGGCGACGGCGAGCCCGAACTCGGCGAGGTCCCGCTTGCGCGCGCGCAACATCGCTGGATCGAGCTCGCTGGCCCCTGGAACCTGGAACGTGAGGACGCTGGGCGAGGCCGTGGCGAGCCGAGCGCGCAGGGCCTGCTCGCGCCACACGATCTCGCGCCAGGACACATCCAGACGCCCGGCTGGCCGCGCCATTGCTGCCAGGTAGGCATCCAGGCTGGCCTGGCAGCTCGCGCGCTCTCGCTCGAGCGCTGCGAGGTTCCCGACCGGAAAGTCGGTGTCGCGCGCGGCGCGCGCCACGGCCAGGGCGTTGAGCACTTCGCGCTTCGACGCCTTGGTCGAGTGCAACGCCAGACAGAACGGCCCGAGGCCAGCCTCGTCCAGGCGCTTCTTGACGACCTCGAGCGCCGCCATCTTCTCGGCGACGAACAGGACGCGCTCGCCTTCCGCCAACGCCGCCGCGATCAAATTGGTGATGGTCTGGCTCTTGCCAGTGCCGGGCGGACCTTTGACCACCAGGCTCTGCCCGCCGAGCGCCGCGCTGATGGCTTCGACCTGGGTCGCGTCGGCGTCGGTGACGAGCAGTGGCACACGCGGTGTCGCAGCCGCGGCTGCGGGGCCATCCTCACCCGCGAGCAAGCGGCGTACGAGCGGCGCGGCACGCCCCCCGCGCTCGGCCCACCGACCAGCGGAGAGGTCCTCGTACATCACCTGCCGCGCCGACGACACGACCGCGACGGTGACCATGCGGCGCACGCGCCATCCTTCCAGTCCCTCGATCGCGTGCTCGACCTGCGCGAAGTAGGCGTCGAGGTCAGAATCGTCTAGCAAGGAGTCGAGTGACAACGACGCCGGCTCCAGGTAGCCGCGGAGTCGATGAACGAGCGTGCGGTTGGGCTCGGGCTCGTCGGAGGTCGCGACGACCTTGTACTGGTACTGGCCGCGCGTCCGCGTCCGCTCGATGTCGAGCGGGACGAGCACGAGCGGCGAGAGCAGGTCGCGCCGCGGACCGTCGCTCCAATCGAGGAACCCGAACAACGCGTACAGCGTCGGAACACCCAGCTCCTGGATGCTCGTCAAGTGTTCCTGCCGCATCCCCTCGAGTCGGCGGGCGAGTTCGTCGGGGTAACAGGCGGTCTGGATGACGGCGTCGTCGTGACGCGCCGCGATCGGGCCATCGCCTTGGGCGGCGAGTTCGAAGTCCGGATTGAGGCCCTGCCGCCGCGCTGCCTCCGCCACCGCCACGCGCGGCGCGGGCGCACCAGCGGACAGCTCCTCGACGGCGCGAAAGCGATACGCGCGCTCGGAGACCAGGCCGCGGTAGAGGAGCGCGGGCCGCTCATCGATGACGCGAACCTGCGTGCGCGTCCGCTCCGGATGCCGGAAGTTCAACAGCCGATTCCGCAGCGAAAGATCGAGGAGTCGCTCACGCAGGTGCTCGACCTGGCGTTCGATGCCTTCCCCGGCCGCGGCGCCAGGCGCGACAGCCTCCGTGAGCTCGTGACTGTCTCCCCTGGTCATGCGACGCGCGGCGAGCAGGTTCGCACAGGCCTCACCCGAAGTGGCGCGGGAGCATGCCGATCGTCGCTCGAGGTGCTCACGCAAGTGCGCGCGTGCTCATGAAGCCCGTGCCCGGCGGCGATCAAGGAACTCACCGTCAGACTTGGAAGCGCCTGCCGGCTCGAACGCCAGCCTGCGCCACGGCCTCGCGGTGCGCCGGCGACAGCTCGCTGAGCTTGACGCGCCAGTGATAGACCTCGGCGTCGCCTACAAGCTCAAGGGCCACGGTCCCGGCCAAGAGATCGAGGGCATGGTCCAGCTGCCGGCGCTGCTCGTCGCTGGTCGCGTCGGCGCGCGCGAGGCGGAGCTCCCACGCGCACCAGGGCGCGCCGATCGCCACGAGCATGCCGACGGCCTGGGGCTGCTGCCAGTCGTCATGCCTGCGGATGAGGCGCCGCAGCAGGTCGATGCCCACGGCGGGGTCGACGATCAGCGCGGGCAGAATCAGGAACGGCGTCACGAGGCCGGGCGTCACACCGGCGGGCGCCAGGACGCCGACGCCGGCGGCGAGTCGCAGCGCGGCGCGGACGCGATCCCGATCGACGCCCGTCTCGACAAGATGCAACGCGCACACGGCGAAGTGGCGGTTGTCGCTGCGCGCCGTCACGTGGGCGACGACGACGCGGAGCAACTCCGACGGCGGTGAGTCGGGGTGAGCCCTCAGGACCCGCAACATGCGATCGAGGGTGGAGCCGCTCGCGTCCGGCGACGCCAGCAGGCGATCGCAGGCGGCCGTCAGCGCGGCCCCGGGACGCAGGACGGGCAGCGCCTCGACGATCTCCTCCGTCCCCTGGTCGAGCATGGCGTCGATGAGCCCGTCATGCGCGGCCCGAACGGCGAGACGGCGAGCCAGGTCGGTTGGCCAGGCGACTTCGGCGTCACCGACGGCCGTGGCCATGCGGGCGAACGCGGGCGCGGTGGCGTTGACCTCCGCGCCCAGGGCGACCAGGGCATCCGGGAGGTGCATCCAGCCGCTGCGGTCAACCGAGCCCCCGAGCGACTCGACCAGGAACCTGACGGCCGCCTGGAGCGGGTCGCGGCCCGGAAGCCACCGCCAGAGCCGGGCCTCGATCGCCGCCGGCGGTTCGTCTGCGATGCGACTAGCGACCCAGGCCGCGAAGCCGGTGTACGCCGACGACGAGACCCGCTCCGGCACCACGCGAAGCCCCGCCTCCTCGCGCACGCTGGCGACCGCGATGTGGGCTTGCAGGTCCGCTGAGGCCACGTGGATCCAGTCGCCGTGCACGGCGCATGTCACGCCTTCCGAGACGACGTGCTCCCCTTCGGTCCAGACCCGATCGGCCACGGCGGCCGCCAGCGTCGTGTGGACGCGGTGGTAGCGCGCCAGTGCCAGCGCGAGCCAGCCCCACCAGGGCGTCACGGGCGGCGGCGCGTCGGGGACTGTGTCGGGCGCTTCGAGGGCGCGCTGCACCGCCGCGATCGTCTCCAGCGACGGCGGCGCAACCTTGGCGAACGGAGCACCGCGCCCGGTGCCACCGAGGGTCGGCGGGGCCACGGCCGGCAGGTCAGGAACGACGACCGGACACGGCGCCCCACCAGCGCCCAGGGGGGCCCGACACACCGCGCCGACGTCCGGGGCCAGCCAGTAGAGCGCCGCACCATCCGAGCACAGGTCGGTCAGCTCGGCGTCCACCGAGATCACGTCGTGGCGCTCGCCACTGCCGTCGGTGCGGACACCGATCAGCGTGTCGTTCGGGCGTCCCGCCAGGTGGACGTAGTACCAATCACCGACGGCGATCACCGACGCCTCCGACGGGATCTCGATCGAGCGCTCGAGCAGGGTGCGCCCGAGCTTGCCGGCGATCGGGTCGTACTCGACGAGGCGCGTCGCGGTCATGCCGACGCCACCCGGGAGCAGGAGCTGCACGCCGCCGAGCTCGCCGGGCCACCGCGGCAGCGGGGCAACGCGGTGCCGCTCGATCAGGTAGCCGCGGTCGTTGAAGCCAACCACCAGGATCCCCGCGACGGTCGCGACCTGCATCCGGAAGGGCCACCCCTTGGTCGCTGCGGACCGAAACACCTGGGCCAGCCCCCCGTCTCGGTCGAAGCCGCAGACGACCAACTGCCGGACCCACTCGCGCCCCGCCATGACGCTCTCGGAGGCGACCGCGTAGAGGCGATCGTCGATCCACATGAGGTCCTCGATGGACTGCCAGGCCGCGGGGTGCTCGGTCGGCGGAAGCGCGGCGAAGCGCTGATCCTCGCCGGCCGGGCTCCGCGCATGGATGGCGTCGTCGCGATGGTAGTAGAGCGTTCCGTCCCGCTCGCAGCAGGCGTCGACGTTGTTGTAGCAGTCGTTGGGCACGAGCGTGCCGTCGGGCAACGTCACCTCAGGCGCGTCGCCGGGCACGAGCAGCCGCCCCGTGGCGCCACCGCTGCCGACCTGCGCCAGCGAGATCTCCCAGTGGTACGTCGGCTGCTGCCCTCCGCCCGTGAGCCAGGTCAGCCGGTCGCCGACGATGCGCAGGTGGCGCGGTCGATCGGCGCACCACGCGATGACCGGCTGCAAGCCAGGAGGCACGATCAGCTCGGCCATGAGGACCTGCGGCGAGTGTAGCGGTCGGCGTCCGTCGGCGCCGCCGGGTTGGCGCGACACCACGCCTTCTAGCGGTTCACCAAGCGGACGAGCCTTTCGAAGCGCGCCCGCAGCTTCGCGAGCACCGTGACATCGTCATCCCAGTCGAGATCTTGGCACAGGTCGCCGATCTCGTACTCCATGTTCGCGAAGTCCTCGGTCGCCGCCTTCCACTCGTCGCCAGGCACCCACGACGGCGGCGCAACCTTCCACACCGCGAACAACATCCCCCGCTCCTTGTCGTTGGTGGGAATCGCGCAGGTCCGCTTGGCCCGAGCTGCGGTTGGCGGAGCCTGCTCGAGCTCGCTCAGGAGCGCGTCGAAGACGACCATCGGTGGAGGCAACGCCATCGGCTGCGCATCGCTGACGTCGGGGGCCGTGGCGCGCTCGCGGCCGCCATCATGGCCTCTGAGGTCGGCGCGTGGCGTGCCCGCATCAGGCGCGCGCGTCGGTCGCTTCGCAGGCTCCTTCCCGCATCCCGCGACGTTTGTGCCAAGGCCGGCGAGGCAGGCCAGCGCGCACGCTCGGTTCACGGCGCCACCTGCCAGAACACCGTCACGCGATCCTCGTCGGTCGCGGCCAGCAGCGCGCCGTCCGGCGACAGCACGAACGCGTCGATCGCGGAGGTCTGCCGCCCGACCTTCTGCAGATCGGCCACGGCGGCCGGAGCGAACGCGTCTACCAGGCCGTCGCTCCAGCCGAGAAACGCGCGCTTGCCGTCGGCGCTGACCGCCGCGGCGGTGACGCCTTCGCGATCGAAGCGCGCGCGGCCGAGCTGCGTCCCGTCGGGCAACGCGTAGGTCTCGACGATGGTGCCGGTCCGCGACTCCTTGTCGCCGTACTCGTCGGGAGCCTCGTCAGCTGCGGGCGCCGGGCCAAGCACGACGACCAAGACCTTCCGGTCGCGCGACGCCGCGCTCGCGATGAGCGGGCGCGCACCGCGGTCGATCGTCATGACCTGCCGCTTCGCGACGACGTCCCAGACCGCGGGACGCGCCCCGCCAGCGGCGACGGCGACGCCCGCGCTCAGCTGCCACGCCGCTGATGTCGCGTCGGGGTCACAGCCGGCCGGCTTGGCGAGCGTCTGCTCGCCTTGGTCCTTGACCCACACCTTCAGCGGTCCGCAGGCAGCGAGCTGTGCCGCCGCAACACCAACGACCTCGCCGGCGGCACCGACGTGTTCTTCGTTCACCCAGTCCGGCGCGCCGGTTGTGGGCGCAGGCGCCGTGTAGGGCTCGACCTTGCTCGTGTTCGTCGGGGAGGCCAACGAGAGCGCACCGTTGACCCGTACGATCGCGCCGCCGGCCGGCGCCCACCCGACGAAGCTCGGCCGTGGCGCGCGCGCGGGCGCTTCGCCCGTCCGGGCGTCGGCGCTGACCACGTCGGCGACGTCGGCATAGTAGAGCTTCGCCCCATCGCGCGAGAACGTCGGTGCTGGGGAGGTCTTGGTCGAGCGAGTCCAGAGTCGGGTGCGGGCGCCGACGTCCCACACGCTCACGGATGTCTGCGTGGCGAGCGCGAGCAGCTCGCCGTTGGGTGAGATCGCGACCTGGCTTGGCGTGACGTCCGGGTCGAGCGCGAAGGGGACCATCGTCATGCCCGCCACGTCCATCAGCACGACGCCTCTCGCGGTCGCAACGGCTACGAGGTTGGCGTCAGCGCTGAACGAAGCCCCAAGCGTACGGGCGCCCAGGGACGCCAGCACCCTGACGTTCCTGGCGCCGGCGGGTACGTCCCAGGTCACGATCCGGTCGCTTGCGACGCCGACCAGCGTGCCGTCGATCCTGAACGCCGCGAGCGAAATTCGATCAGAGGTCGTGACCAGCGCCTCCGCCTTGTCCGACGGCCGCACGTTGACGCGACCGCCGAGCACCGCGACGCGCGCGTCGTCGGCGCTGAACGCGAAGCCGTACACGCGCTCGTTGGCGGTCGAGCGAACCTCGGTGCCCGCGTGCCAGTCGACCACCCGTACGTCGACGGGCCGATCTCCCTGCGTCAGGCCGAGGTAGCGACCGCCCGGCGATAGGGCGCACTGTGCCGACCCTGCCGTGGCGACGGTGCTCCAGAGCAGCGCACCGTTGCCGTCCCACAAGCGGATATGGCGATTGCCGCAGGTAAGGATGCGGCCATCGGTCGCGATGATGTGCTGGATGGCGTCAGCGCTCGACAGCTGCGGCGCGCCGATCTGGCCGACCGCGCCAGGCGGGCGCCCCGGCGGGCCCGCGCGATCGAACGGGACGCCAGCGCCGTCGACGGCGGCTGCCGCGTCACCCCCGGGCCCAGTCGAACTCGCGCTTGGCTGTGCCTTCTCCTTCTTGCCGCAGGCGCCAAGCACCAAACAGGCGGCCAGCAGGAACGTTCTCGTCGTCATCGCGTGTGCTCCAGTTGATCGGAACCGCCTGCGGACCGCGGGGCGACCGCGGACTCATCTCCCTCTGGTGGCAGGCTCAAAGGGAAGAGGTAGTCGTCGGTCGGGATGAGCGCGCTCGGCCGGTGCGCAGGTGCGGTTAGAGCGATGCCCCCTGCACAGACGACGTCGATCGCGGCGAGCAGCACGACGACGAGTCGCCCGCGGCGTCCGCGAGGGGCAGGGGGGCTGACGTTGAACATCGTGTGACTCATCAGGTTCCCGCGAGGTATCGACCGCCCGCGCGCCGGGTTGCGTAGGCAGCGCCGGATCGCCCCACGGAGCTGGGATTCGGGTCGGCACGGCGCTCCCAAGGGATGGCGGTCGGACCTTCGCTCGCTTCCATCGGGGCGCAAGATCCCATACACTCGGAGGCCGGTGTCCACGGTGATCGGCAACCCAGGAGCGGCGCCGGGAGGCGCGACCAGCGTGCGCCTCGGGAAATACGTGCTGGATGCGCCGCTCGGGATGGGCGGCATGGCCGAGGTGTTCCGCGGACATACGGAGGGCGCGGAGGGATTCCAGCGGCCGGTCGCGATCAAGCGCGTGCTGCCGGACGCATCGCGGAACCCGGCGTTCGCGGAGATGTTCGTCAGCGAGGCGAAGCTGTCGTCGCGGATGCAGCACGCGAACATCGTCAGCGTGCTGGACTTCGACCGCGACCACGAAGGGCGGCTGTACCTTGTGATGGAGCTGGTGGAGGGGCGCGACCTCGACGGCATCATCGACTCGGGGCGGCTGCCGTTTTCGATCGTGATCTACACGATCACCGAGGTGCTGCGTGGGCTGGGTTACGCGCACGACCTGCCGGCGGGCGCCGACGGCGTCCGCGGGCTGGTGCACCGCGATATCTCGCCGCACAACGTGCTGTGCTCGTGGAGTGGCGCGGTCAAGGTGAGCGACTTCGGCATCGCGAAGGCGCGGGCGGCCACGGCGGCCTCGGCGTCGGTGACCATCAAGGGCAAGCCGGCGTACATGAGCCCCGAGCAGATCAACGGCTCGCCGCTCGACGGGCGCAGCGACCTGTTCGCGGTCGGGATCATGATGTGGCAGATGCTCACGGGGGGCTACCTGTTCGCGTCGGGCACGACGGCCGAGACGCTCGCGCGCGTGCTGTTCTCGAACGTGACGCCACCCAACCAGGTGACTGGCGACATCCCGCCCGACCTGGAGGCGGTGACGATGAAGCTGCTCGCCAAGGATCCGGCGCAGCGGTACCAGTCGGCCGAGGAAGCGATCGACGATCTGCTGCGCTGCCAGCACGCGCCGCGCGACGGCCGGCGCGAGCTCGAGGCGCTGCTGGTGCAGCGGTTCCCACAGAAGGCGCCGGTGCGCACCGGGCAGCGGTCGCGGATGGAGGGGGCCGGCGGGCTGGCGTCGGGGACGCCCGGCCAGACGGTGCCGAACCGATGGACGCCCGAGCAAGCGGCGGTGATGAACGCGCCGACGTACACGGCGCAGCCAGCCACGCCGGGGCCAACGGTGCCTGGGTACGCGGCCGCGCGGGTCGACGCGCCGGCGAAGCCGAAGACCGGGCTGATCGTCGGTGGCGTGGTCGCCGCGGTCGCCCTGGTCGTGGTGATCGTGCTGGTCGCGTCGGGGGGCGGCAGTAGCGCGGCCCCCGCCGGCACGCCACCGGGCGGCGCGGCGGGTGGCGTGGTCGATGCAGCCGCAGCGCAGGCCGTCGACGCAGGCGTCGTGCCGGTCGACGCGAGCGAGGCCGCGCTGACCCCGCCGGATGCGGCGGTGCTGGTCGATGCCGCGGCGCCCCCGCCCGACGCGCGCAAGCGCAGCGGTGGCCACGGCGGCGGGAGCGCGGGCGGCGGCACCGGCAGCAGCACGATCAAAGAGATCCCGATCCCAGGTCAGTGATGTCGACGCTGTGCACGATCCGCCGCAACCCGCGGCGGGACCGGCCGATACCGGGGCCAAGCCCGATGGAGTTCGCCATGCATGCTCGTTCGCGGGGGCGCCGCGCCCTCCTCACGCTCGCCGCCGCGGCCGGCCTCACGGCTGGCTTCGCGGTCGCCGCGCCCGCGGCCCGCGCCCAGGGCTCGCAGGCCCAGGTCATCCTGGTCGACGAGGGCGGCTCGTACGAGGTGCTGGTGCACCCGGACTTCGTCACCGTCGTCTACCTGCCCGACAAGATCGAGAAGGCGCTGGCGTCGGACACGCAGAGCTACGAGGTGAAGCCGATCGGCTCCACCAGCCTGGCGATCCGTCCGCTCAGGGCCGACGCCAAGCCCGCCAACCTGGCGCTGTCGACCGCGTCGCTGAAGGTCTCGGTCGTGCTGAAGATGGCGCCGACCCGCGAGCACGCGATGACCCAGGTGACCTTCAAGCGCGCCGACGTCGAGGCCGAGCTCGAGCGCCGCATCGCCGAGAAGGTCAAGGAGCGCACCGCCGCGCTCGAGGCGAAGGTCGCCGCGATGCAAGCGCAGATGGACGCCGAGCTGCCCAAGCTCGCCGACGGGCTGATCGCCGCGCGCATCTTGCAGCGCCGCGAGCTGCGCACGCTCAACGCGATCGAGCGCAACGACGACAACGTCGTGGTCGAGACCACGCACGTCCTCTACCTCGGCGACGACGCCTTCATCGTCTTCGACATCGAGAACCGCAACAAGGCGCCCTACCGCCTGGCGAAGGTCGCGATGCAAGACGGCACGCGTGACGCCGCTGGCGTTGTGCGCTTCACCAGCGACGCCGCCGAGACCGCCGGTGCCGGCGTGATCGGCGTCGTACGGCCGGGCGGCCACGGCAAGGGCGTCGTCGTCGTCCGCCGCGCCGCCGACCTGGTCGGCAAGCCGCTGACGCTCGTCGTCACCGAGCCCGGCGACAAGGGCAAGGTCGCGGTCGACCGGATCGTCCTGCGATGAAGCCGCTCGCGCTCGTCGCGGCGACCGCGCTGCTCGCGCCCGCCGCCGTCGCCCACGCCGACCGCCGCGAGGCCTCGGTCCATGTCCACGCGGTCGGCGGACCGCTGTCGATGGAGGACGACGCCTCGACCGCGGGCGCCGGCACCGGCGCGCTCGCCGGCCTGGCCGTCCGCGCCAGCTACGCCACCCGCAACGCCTGGCAGTACGACACCCAGCTCACGCTCGGCTACGGCCGCGCCTCGTTCGACGCCGGTCAGTTCTTGCTGGGCGGCGGCACGCCCATGACCGTGCCGTTCACCGTGTCCTCGCAGCTCGCCCGCCTCGACGCCGGCGTCACCCTGCGCCTCGGCGTCCGCTGGATCCCCACCGTGCGCCTCGCCGTCGGCGCCCAGGCCGTCCGCCGCGGCAGCCCCGTCGCCACCGCCGGCGGCTTCGAGTTCACAGACGACGACACCGCCCCGTCCTCGCTGTCCGCTAACCTCATCGGCTCCGCCACCGTCGGCCTCGACTACCGCATGAGCCGCCGCCTGATCGTCGGCGTCGCCCTCGGCGCGACCGCCGCCGTCCCTGGCGTCGGCGACAGCTGGCGCGAGGCGACAATCACCGTGCACGCCGCGCGATACTGGTATCCGCGCTGGTGAGCGTGCGCGGCCAGAGCGGCAGCAACACCGTCAGCGGTCAAGACCATGCGCCGCGCGGCCTCGCGGGCGATCGCCGGCGTGCCACGTCGCCGGCGTCGTGACGACGTCCCTGATGCCGATGCCGGTGGGAGGCTTCGCGCCCCATCGCTTGGTGAGGCGGTCATCGTGCTCCTGCATCGAGCTACGTGGCCGTCTCCGTCTGGGCCACGCCCCAGTCGTCGGCCAGGCTCGGGTCGTCCTTCCGAAGTCGGCGTTGCAGGTCCTGGAACTTCTCGACGAGCTCGCGGTAGCCGTCGATGTCCTCGGCGACGTTCGTGTCGATCGACACCGACTCGCCCGACGGCGCGAGCGAGATCGTGGCTGGGCCAGGCCCCGGGCGAAACCCGCGCTGCGGCGGCGCCGGGAACGATGTCCGCTCGAGATCCGCAATCAGATCGGCGAAGCGCGTCGCCGCGAAGGCGCGCACCTTAGCGCTCGCGTTGCCGTGAAATCGCCGCGAGTAGCGCAACGTGCCGCCAGCCGTCAGCTCCACGACCTCACGTCCGAACGGATCGTCAGGCGCGAACTCGCTGCCGATCGCATACGTGATCGCCGTCGCACCACGGAGCCGACCTGGGGCTCCACCATCGCCCCTGCTTGAGGCTCGCTGCGACACCCGGGACAAGTAGGCACGCACTTCCCTGATGATCTTGACCTTGTTCGGATTGTCACCGGTCGCAGAGTTGAAGAACAGGTAGTTTTCCGCGGGCGTGTCGTTGTCGAACTCGGCGCCTATCGACGCGCCGAACTGCTCGCGTAGCTCGACGGGGAGCAGCGCAAGGACGTCCTCGACGCGGTTCTCGGCGAACAGGTTCAGGCACAGGTAGTAGACGTCATCGACCGAGAGCTCGCCCCCACGCCAGGCAGCGAGCATCTCGGGAACGTCGGTGAGCGTCATCATCGACCGCGCCTCCGCGCCATCGCTCCGCTCCCATCGAGGAGCCTGGTGATCACCGGACCAGCGGTGAGGTTCACAACGCCACCGCCCGCAGGGTCGCGACCAGGACGTCGAAGGGCACCGGCGCGCCGTCGAACAGCGCGACCTCGAGGATATTGCCGAGGCGGGCGGGCCCGGTCCACGGCTGACGCGTGCGGATGTGCTGGCGGAACTCGCGCCAGGCATCGTCCCAGCGCAGGTTCTGCGGTGCGATCCAGGGATGACCGCCGGTGATCATGTACCAGAGCGTCATCGCCAGGCCGGTGGCGTCGTCGGTGGTCGCAAACTCGGCGATGAACGGGCGGGGCGGGAACAAGATCGCCTCGCCGCCGTAGTACTGCGACAGGATCGCGGGACCACGGTGCGCGATCTGCGTGAGCGCCACGCCGCCCTCGGTCTCACGCACGTAGATCAGCTCGGGCCGGATGCCGCCGAGCTGGTGCCCACGAGCGTGGGCCCGCTGCGCGACCGCCGCGACTTCGAGGGCCAGCGCCAGCGCGGTGCGCGGCGCCAACGTCCCCGCTTGCACGACGGTGTCGAGATCGCGCCCCTCCGGCATCGCCTCGACCACGCCGAGCGCCGCGTACCCGTTGTAGCGGTAGTCGAGCAGCTCGCCCGCGCGGATCTGTGGCGCGATCTGGGGATCCGTGAAATCGAGGACCGGATGAATCGCCGGCTTCCAGCCCTTGCTGGTCGCCGTCGTCGCGAGCCCGCGCCGCCAGGTGCCGCTCTCGCGATCGATCGTGACGAACCGCCCTTGCCACTGGTTCTGCACCAGCGTCTCGATGATGCGCGGCCCGCCGGCGCCGATCGTGCCGCCGCACGGGAACGGCTCGCCGGCGAGCTCCGGCGCCGGGAACCGGTGGGGTCGCGGCAGGTCCACCGGCGCGGCGCCCGGACGCTGCTCGGTCTTGCGAACGGCGACGCCGAGGTAGACGCACTTGTAGTTGCGCGTCAACGCGATGCGCCGACTGCGTCGCGCTCTTCCTCGTGCGTCGGCATTTGGGCCTCGTCGAACTGCCAGGAGCGCACCGCCTTCACGCGCCCCTCGCCATCACATTCATGCGTCGTCACGCGACGATCACGCAGCGCGCTGCGATCGATCACCCAGAAGGGCTCGTCCCCGTAGCGCTCATCGTGCGCGGCGATCAACGCCGGCGTGACCGCCGCTGCATACCAGCACACCCGCCGCGCGCCGCGCCGCGAGCGCCACACGCCCGTCACCGGCTGATCACCGTCGTACTCGACAGTGATCGACCGCGGCAGCCAATCGACCGCCTCGCCGGGCACCTCCTCGCGCTTGCGCAGCGCGGCGCTGGTGAAGAAGCGGACGCTTGTCGCGGTCTGGGTCACGATCGACACACCACGGCACCAGAGGCTCGACGGATCCCATCATGATGACGCAATCCAAGTGTCATCGTAGCCGAACTCGGCAATATCGACTGGCTCCTCGCAGACATCGAAGTAGTTGACGAGCGTGTAGCCCTCACACTGCGCGAATTTGGTCGACTCGCCGGCGCCTCTCACACCGAGCCTTCGTTCGATCTCCTCCAACGCAGCTCGCAGTCGGGGCGCGTTCAGCTCGTACAGTTCCTGCTGAGGCATGCCGCGCAAATTGAATGGCAGCCAGGCATCACAGCGCGTCTCGACGAAGATTGTACCGACGCCGCCGGATTCGGCGAGGCCCGCGGTGACAACGTCCCGCACTTCTACGCGGCCCGCAGGTTGTACGACCACTCCGGTTCCCTCGAGTCGGGCTCCGAGGGGAGTCGCACCCAGTGCAGGGGCGCCGACCACAGCCAGCAGGTCATCCACAGGATGGTCGCTGGACGCGGGGCGGTCCTGGTAGGCATGGGGCTCGGCGACGGTTCGCACACGAGTGACGTCGACGCTTAGCAACTGGTGAGCCTTGAGCACCTCCGTGACGGGACGGAGAGCTTCGACAGCCCAGCGAAACGCCTCGCGCTCCGACGTGCGTCCCCGCGGATCCCAATAGAACCAGCCACCGACGGGGTCTGTGCCGAACTTCAAGATCATCGATTGGACCTCAGAGACTGGTTGAGAAGCGGGCGCCGGCTGGAAGCACAACCTCAACGACGATGCCGGTGCGCGTCCGGTCGCGGCTCGGCGACGGGGGGCGTCGGGGGGCCAGGGTCTGGCTCGATGTCGGCTGCAACTTCGTGCATTCGCACGTAGCGGCCGCCGAAGTGGTCGTTGGCGCGAGCCAGTGCAAGCGGCGTCTCGCCCGCGGCGTCCGATCGGAGTGGGTCGAGGCCGATGGTCAGCAGGTGCTGCGTGCATCGATCGCCCGCGTGGTGATGCAACGCGGTCCGCCCGCGCCGATCAACGGAGTCGTAGCTCGCGCCGTGCCTCGCGAGCGCGGCCATGCTCTCCGGATCGGCTTGCCGCATCAGCGGCGTCACGCCGGCGGCATCTTCGCGGTCGGGCTCGGCGCCGTGCTGGATCAGCAGGTCGATCGCCGCCGCGTCGAGCGCGTGGTGCAGCACGGTCGCCCCCGTCGCATCGACTACCCGCGCATCCGCACCGGCCGACAGGAGCACGCGCACGACGTCGACCGAGCCGGCGAAATGCAAGGCGGTGCGGCCCGCGTGATCCGCGATGCGCGCCGAAACGCCGGCGGCGATGAGCAGGCGCGCGGTCTCGACGTCGCGAGCGGCGGCCAGGGGCGTCGCGCCCGTCGCTGGATCCGGGGCGACGTCGGCGCCGTGATGCAAGAGCACGCGCACCATGCCCGGCGACGCGGCGCTAATCGCGGTTCGCAGCAGCGTCCGGAGGTCGGCACCGGGCGACGCCGCGAGGAGTCGCTCGACGATCGCGACCCGCGACGTCGTGCTGCGCTTCTCGACGGCCTGCGTCAGCAGCGCTGGGGTCACGGCACCCGGCGCCGCGCGCGCTAGCCGCTCGAGGCGCGCGCGGTCGCCCAGATCGATCGCCACCGCGAGCTGGTCGACCGGCGTCAGGGCGGCGACGCGCATGCGGACGTCGGCGTGCGCCGCGAGGCGCTCGAACCACGGCGCCTGCTGTGCAGCGAGCACACTCGCGATCGCCGCCTGCAAGCTCGGGTCGAGGCCGTACCAGGCATCGTTGATCTCGTCGAGCTCGACCTCGCCGCCCTCCCCCACCGCCATGCGGAGGATCGCCGCTGGGCGCGCGAGCCCCAGCGCGCGCAACGCCGCGCACGACCGCTCGACCTGTTGCCGACCACCGTTGTGCAGCAACTGCGCGACACCGCCGTTGCGGATCCCCGCATCGGCCCACAAGGCGTGGGCGACGTCGGCGGCGACCGCTGGCACGTCGATGGCGTCGGCGTCGCCCACAGGCACCATGCCGCGGACCACCCCGATCGCGACGTCCGGCGCCTGGGCGACCAGGCGCGCGAATGCACCATCGGCGGCCGCGGTGGATCGCACGACACGGGTCGAGCGCTTGACCGCGGCGCGGACCTGCCCGACCGACGCGGCCACGGCGCGGGAGCGCGCGATCACCGCGTCGACGTCGACGCCCTCCGGATCGAGGACCGGCGAGTCTTCCCACGGTCGCAGCTCGAGTCGCTCCAGAAAGGCGGCGAACGTCGCGGCCACGCGGTACAGGCACTCGTGCCAGGGGCCCTCCGACGACGCGGCCGCGGCGCGTGGCGTGTCGTGCGCCCACAACCACACTTCGTCGCGGTAGCTGCCGCCGATGCCGAGGCAGAACCTGTCATCGCCTTCGGTGCGCGCGATCGGCAACAGGTCGACGGGGATCCGCCCGAATGGATCGAGCGCGGGGCCGCCGTCGATCCGGAAGCCGAGAAACTCCCCCACGGCAACCGGCCCGGCCTTCCACGCGAGGTCGTCGATCGGGCCGACCAGCGTGCCGGCAGACGGGACGGCGCCACCGAGGTGCCGCAAGAACACGCGGTAGTCCGGGGGCAGCGTCGCCCCCAGCGAGCGCTCGAGGGTATCCAGGCGCTCGGCGGTGGCGGCACGATGATCGTGCAGCCGCGGCAGGTAGTGTCGCCACGGTCGCACCTGCGTAGCGAGGCGAGCCGGCATCGGCTCGACCTCGGACGCCGGGCGCGCCTCGACGGCGTCGTCGTAGGAGAAGACGCCGACGAAGCGGAGCCGCGCGCCGTCCTGCTCGGGCAGCGCCTGCGCCGGATCGTGGGCATGATCGAAGTAGGCAATCACCGCGCTCGCGGTGTCGATGCCCCGCGCCCGAGCCACAGCGGCGACCACATCGGCGAACGAAGCGCCGAACGACATCGGGGCCAGCAGCGCACCGACGGGACTGCGCGGCGCCCAGCGCGCCTCCAGTTCCCCTTCCGGGACGGTCCGCAGGCCGAGCGCGCGGCGCAACGGCGAGCGTGCAGGCGACGCTGGCACCAGCAGCGCGGCGAGCTCGGCCTCGTCGTGCAGGTCGCCGAGCCAGATCGAGACCTTGCCCTCGTCGCCGTCGTCCACGCGGCCTTCATCGCGCTGCACCCGGGACGCGACGTCATCGCGCAGCGTGCGTTCCCACCGGTCCAGAAACCGCCGCAGCTCCTCGCTGACCTCGCCCCGGACGATCCAACCGATCTCCTCGCCTTCGTAGGTCAGCTCGAGCTCGCGACCGATGCGCTCGGCCCAGGTCGAGAGCTGGCCTACCAGCCAGCGCATCTCTTCGAGCACGCGCCGCTCGGCGACCGGCACATCATGGCGCCGCGCCGCGTGCATCGTGTACGTCCAGATGCTCAGCGAGGGCGCGGCGCTGCGTGGCTCGCGCACCTCGGGCGCCGCGATGACCCACGCGTGGTCCTCGAGCTGCTCGGCGAGCGCACGCCAGCTGGCGCCGTCGCCTTCCCGCGCGCGGTCGCCAAAGCTGCACCGCAGCACCTCGGGTGGATACGCCGCGTGATCCCACTCCATCGCGGGCCGATGATGCCACACGGCCCCGCGACCGGCGCCGCCTCCACTTCGCAGGCAACCGCGGCACCGACCGGTCGATAGCGTCGGCATGGACATCCTCACCGGGAAGGCCTCCGCCGCTGCCGCTCATCGCGCTTCTGTCGTCGTTGGGACACCGGGCCTCCAGGCCCCCAGGCGAGCCTGGGCTAGGTCGATCGCCGGCATCGCGGCGATCGTTCTGGCCGGCGCGGCGTGCGTGCCGACCATGGCGCAGAGGTCCGAGCACGAGCGGTTCACGGATGGGGTCGAGGCCTGCCACGCCGGCGACGGCGCCGGCTGCTACGAGGCCGGGATGATCGCGCTCGAGTGGGAGGGGCGCGCGCCCGGCGCCACCGAGATCGCCCTCGCCAACTTCGAACGCGGATGCGATGCAGGCGATCCCGCATCGTGCCGCCAGCTCGCGGCGCGCTGGTCGGCGATCCAGCCGGAGACCGCCGCGATCTACCTGAAGCGCGCCTGCACCCTCGGCGACCGCGAGAGCTGCGCCCCCCAGCCGAGCACCGAGGCAGCCGGGCAGCCCACTTCGCCGCCCGCGGCACCGCCGGCCGCCGCGCCCCAGCCCGAGGCGACGGTCGTGAGCGGCACCTGTTTCTTCGTGGCCAAGGCCGGCATCGCGGTGACGAACCGGCACGTCATCGACGGCGCCGCGGACCTCGCGCTGATCGACGCGCGCGGCCGCGTGCACGCGGCCAAGGTCCTGCGGGAGGACAAGGACGTCGACCTGGCGGTCCTGGAAGCGGTGACGGCCCACGACGTCGCGCCGCTGCCGCTCGCACGCGACGCCGACGTCCCGCTCGGCGAGCCGGTGTTCACGATCGGCTTCCCGGTCCCCGGCGTCCTGGGCAACGACCCGAAGTTCAGCGAAGGCTCCCTCGGCGGCCAGACCGGCCTCGGCGCGGCGTGGCTGTACCAGGTCACCGTGCCCGTCCAGCCGGGCAACTCGGGCGGACCGCTCGTCGACCACCATGGCCTCGTGGTCGGCGTGATCGTCGCCAAGCTGCGCGCCGACCGCCTGATGGTGGAGCAAGGCGTGACCCCCGAGAACGTGAACTTCGCGATCAAGAGCGTCGAGCTGCGCCGGATGCTGCGCGGCCTCCCGCTCTCCTCGGCCAAGGCCGCGCGGACGCGTCAGGCCGCGGTCAAGCGAACCGAGGCCTCGGTCTGCCATGTGATCGCCACCCCGGCTGCGCCACCCGAGCCCGCACCCGCTGACGTCGTCGCGACGGCCCCCAGCCCGCCGACCAGCACCGCCCCGAAGGCCACGACACCATCGGAGCCGCCGCCGCCGGCCGCCGCGACCGGCGATCAGCAGCGCATCTCCGGTGACCCGCACATCTACCCCGACACCGCCACGGTGAACGAGATGCGGCGGGCGGGCCAGGAGGTGCTCCACGTCTCGATCGAAATCTGCATCGCCGCGACCGGCGAGGTCACCAGCGTCTCGATCCCGCGGTCATCCGGCTACCCGGCTTACGACAAGAAGCTCGCTCGCGAGATCCGGACCTGGCGCTACTCACGCCGCACAAGCGACCAGCCCGCGCCAGCCTGCCGCACGATCGCGTTCAACTACCGCGTCGCCGACGAGGTCCCCGCCACCGGCGCTGCCCCCGGCCACGTCGCACCGACCGTTGGCGCCCGACCAGCCGCGCGGCCGTAGGCGCGCAATTTCTGGCCGTCGTCGCGGTCGCGCTACATCCGCACGAACGCCAGGCGTCGCGCGTCGCTGCCGCCAGCGCCGCCGACACCCGTCAACATCAGACTGCTCGCATCACGCTGCTCCGCTCGAAGCGCGGTGCCCTGCGCCGATCGGCAGGCGTCGCCGTCGCCTCCCTCGACGTCCGCGCCCTCGCCGTCCTCCGCATCGTCGTCATCGTCTGCGGTGGCGTCGTCGTCCGCGTCGTCGTCCGCATCGTCGCCATCGTCGCCGTCACGGGCGACCACGTACTGCCAGGCCGCGATGTCGACGCGCCCACAGCGCAGGGCCTGGCCGAGTTCACAGATCGTCAGCGCCGACGTCGCGTCGACGTAGCGCTCATCCCCCGCGACATCCTCCTCGGTCGTGGCCGTCTCGATCCAGGCGAAGCGCGCCGCCCCGAACACCGCCTCCGACACCCCCACGACGTCGACCCCCGCCGACATCTGCGGGGTCTCGGCCAAGTCGATCTCCGCGACCGTCTCCGCCACGCCGTACGCTGCCCACCCAGCAGGGCCACGCGCGATCACCACCGTCGCGACCGCCGGCACCACGCCATCGCCGCCCCCCGTGCTGAACACCGTCGCCACTTGCACCGACATCGACGACGCCCTCGCGACCTCACACGTCCCCGGTCCATGGTCGAAGTCAGCGCTCAGGGCTGCCAGATCCTTCGCCAGACACGCGCACACCTCGGCCGGCGTCGCGGCCCCGCACACCGCCTCCCGGCGATTCAGGTGCACCTCGTCCGGCACGGTGGTCAGCAGCGGCCGCGCTTCCGCCGTCGCGCTTGGCGGGCAGCGGGGCGTGGCCACGACCGAGCGAAGGACCGCCGCCTCGCGCGGCGGCTGGGCGCCGACGCTGGTCTGCGTGGCCGGCCTGCGGGCCGCGGTGGTGCAGCCCACCACAGCGGTCAGGACGACGGCGAGGAACAGGGCCTTCATCGGGGGATGTGCGTGCATGGGTGGTTCGACAGCATTTCCGAAGTCCGGGGTCGCCACGGCGGTTGAGACCGTCACGATGCGCCCTTCGGTGAGGCCGGCGCGATCTCGTGCGTCGCCCGAGCGGCAGCGCCGGCGCGCATCAACTCGGCGCGTCGTGCCGCGGCGTCGCGGGCGGCCTGGGCGAGAGCGTCGGCGGTGTCGCCGTCGACAACCCGGTCGGCAGCCGTCCCGAGCAGCTCGGTGTCGGCGGTCAGGCCGGGCGTGTCGAGGGCGCGGCGGCCATGGGCGAGGCCACCGGTGCGTCGGTCGGCCCACCAGAACTGGCGCCGGCGCATCGTCGCCAGCAGGTCGTCGGCCTGCTGTTCGATCTGGTCCCAGGCGGCGGCCACCATCGAGTCTCCGAACACGTGGCCGATCCACGCGGTGAGCGCATCGCGCACGTGCGCGTGGACGCGCCGGCTGCGGCTGAGCCAGCGCCACGGCGGCAGGCGCTCGTACCAGGCGACCTGGCATCGAACCACGTGCCACAGCGACGCCGCGAACGCGATCAGCGCGCCGCCGGCGCGTCCCTCGAGGATCGCCGTGCCGGACCGCGCCGCGACCGCCGCGAGGCGCGGGAACGCCTGGCCGAGATCGCGTGGGAGGACGCGCCCGGGCGTCAGCGCGGCAGCCACCTCGCTGGTCAGCGTCGCCAGGAGCGCGTCGCACAGGTCGGTGAGCACCGCGGGCTCCGGCATCGGTCGCGCGAGCACCCAGCGCAGCCGCTCGAGCTGCTGCGCGACGTCCAGCATCGTGAGCACCGCCAGCCGGGGCGTCCCGGCCAGAATCGTGTCGAGGTCTCCTGCCACCGCGTCGCTGACCTCGACGTGGACGACGCTGACCGCGGTGGGGTCGAGCGTGCGTCGGGTCTCGATGGTACCGACGAACCAGCGTCCGCCGGTCCAGCGCTGCGCAAGCAGCTTCGGCGCGAAGCGATAGATGACGATGTGGCGCTGGTCCGGCAACGCGCGCGCGAGCTGCGCACTCAGCGCCTGGGCGCGCGCGGCCAGCCACTCGCGCGACGGGCGCCACCACGGCCAGCGCGTCGCGTGCTCGACCGTCATCCGCGTCTGGCTGCTGTGCCGCAATGACGCGCTGGCCTCGGCGGAGGTCGCCACCAGCGCAAGATCTGCCGTCGGCTTCGGTGGCGGGATGAGCTGGGCGCGAAGATCGAGCGGGCCGCCGAGGAAGGCTACCTCGATCCCGGCCGCCGCGCAGCGGCGCAGCTGGTCCGGGCACAGGTAGGCGTTGGCCCGGATCGGCCCGTCGGGTCCGTCGAACACGTTGTCGAGGATCACGATCGCCTTGCCCGCGAAGTGCTCGGCGAGCGAACGGCCGCCGGCGAGCGGGCGATCGAGATCGAGGTGCTGCTCACGCGACAGGTCCCAGACCGCGAGATGCGCCATCACCTGCCGCGCTGTCGCTTCCCAGGCGGCCAAGGCCCCCCGCGACGTCCGGTGGTTGACGACGAGCAGCAGGTCGGCGTCGTCCGGCGTGAACCGCAGCGCGACGCGGACCTCGATCGACCGTGTCTGGATCGGGCGGACGTCGTCGCGATCGGCGGCGTGGCTCAGCTCGAGCGTCACCTCGCCGCGCCACTGCAGGTACGCCGGCGCGCGCTCGTGGATGACCAGCTCGAACTCGACCGTCGTCGTGGCGCGCTCCTCAAGCTGCTCGAGCTCGTGGAGCCAGCCGGTGCTGGGTGCGAACTCGAACGCGCCCGCGCGGAGCGCCACGACATCGTCGCCCAGGTCAGACTCAGGTGCCGTTCGCACGCGCAGGCGCAGCACGCGACCATCGGGGCTCGCGCGCCCGAGCGTCCGCGACGACACGTTGGTGACCGCCACGCGGACGCGCGTCACTTCGCCCGCGGCCAGCGCGCGCAGGTGCGTCGGCTCGGCCAGCTGCGCAGGCCACTGAAGGACGAACTGACCGAAGGTCGCGGCGCCGTCCGCGAAGCCGACGAAGGGCCGCCGCACGCTGGTCACCCACGCCTCGGGCAACAGCGTCATCGGCTCCGCCAGCGGCGCGCCCACGGCGGCAGGGCGATCGGCGAGCCGGGTGCGCAGCTCGCCGTCGAGCGTCACCACGTCACCTGCGCCGATGCCACCGGGCGCCATCAGCGGCGCGCTACAGGGCGTGTGCCACGCGGTCGCCGCGAGCTGAACCGCGACCTGCCCGAGCGCTGGCATCGGCATCGCGCCAGCGTTCTCGACCTGGATCGCGCGCAGGCTCACCTCCTCGCCTGGTTCGTAGATGTCGTCGACCGAGGCGTCGACATGCACGAAGTGGCACAGGTGCAGATCGAAGCGACCGCCGTACGTCGATGGGGCCGCGGCCTCGCCGCCCGTCACCTCGATCGCGAAGCGGCCCTCGGGGCCCAGCGCACCTTCGACCACCGCCGCGTTGCCGGCTGGGCCGCGTGGGCCCGTCCGCCCAGTCGAGCCGCCGGCGTTACTACAATGGCGGCTGTCACCATCGCTGTCGGTCTCGGTCCACGCGTACGACGACCCACCTGTCCCCCCCGCGCCGCCGTCACCGCCGCGCCCGTTGCGTCCCGGGGCCCCGCCGCGCCCCCCCGCCACCGCGTGCTCGACCAGCATCAACAGCGCGGTATCGCGGGCGTCGACGCTCACGATGACCGTGCCCCCGCGCCCGCCGGCGCCGCCCGAGGTCGCGTCGCCCCCCGTGCCACCTGGGCCGCCCGGCGCACCGTCGGTGCCGCGGGACGTGGAGGTCGCGTCGCGGCCGTGCGCACCCCGACCTCCATCCCCACCTCGTCCCCCATTGCCGCCGCGTCCGCCGTCACCGCCGACCGCGCGCAGCACGATGCTGCCGTGCTCACCGGCGTACCGCGTCTCATCGATCGGCTGCCGCGGCCGGTGCGGCGGCATCGTCGACCCGCGCACCGTGATCATCCCATCGCCCGACGCCGTCAGCGTCAGCCGGATCTCACCCGCGTGCTGCCCGACCTGCGCCGGCCCCGCGTGCCACCCCGGCTGCCCAGCACCTCCGGGCTGCCCCGGCCCGCGCGCCGCGTGCCCCCGCTCCCCGTCGCGTCCATGCTCAGCGGGCTCGCCGGGGAGCCCCGACACGTCGAGCGCCAGCAGCGCCTCGTCATCGCGCGCGGGCTCGCCGACGGGCGCATGCGCCTCGCGGTAGGGGTGCCCGGTCGCGGGCAGGTTGCTATCTGGTGAGCCCGTTGACATCATCACTCGGTCACAGGTGCGCGATGACCTTGCTCATCGCTTGATACTTGAAGTAGCTCATCTTCTCCTCGCTCACGTCAGCCTCGGACGCGCCCGTCAGTCCTGGCAGGCGTCGGCGAACGGATCGGCGGTGCAGACGGCAGCCCGGCGGTGCGCTTCCCTCTCTCGCGGAGACACGGACGCACGGGCTGACGACGCGCGGCCGCCGAGAAAGACGCACGTCGGCGAGCACAACGTCCCGTCAGGCGGATCGCAGCCCTCGCCGGCGGTCACGGCCGCCTCGTGGATCTCGGTCGCGACAAGCGTCAACGCCCGATCGTGAGCATTCCGTACCCGAAGGCAGGCGGCCCAGGCGAGTCATGCCACCGGAGTTCTAGTTCAACCTGGCCGTCCGCCGCTGGCACCCGCATTGGCTTCCGAGGCGTCGTAGAGACATAGGTCAAGAATTCGCGCTCGACCACGGCGCGCGCCTGGGGCTTTAGGAGAGGCAGCACCGCCGACCGCACGAACTTGTCGAGCCAAACGCGATCGTTGTCGACTAGCACCTCGACGGCATCGATGGTGTTGCCCGTCCAAAGCAGGTGCACCCTACACATCGTTCCGTGGAAAGGTCCGTCAGGGTACTCACTCCTGACGAAGTACTGTATCGCGGCGCCCGGATGACGCCCATCGTGGGGGACACCACACTCAGCCAGGAATCGTTGCTGGCTTTCGATGGGAGGTGGCCCATCGATGAACGGCGAGACATGTTTGTCCCCGCAGGCAACAAGCCCGAGCGCGATCACGACGCGGATGATCCTCACGAGCTTGAGCCTCCGGCCCGCTTTCGTATCACGTTCGCGACAGGGGCGGCGGTCACGGCGGCGGCGATCATCTGCGCACCGCGCAGAGCGTCCTCCGCCGTGGCCGCGTCGACCGCATGTGACGTGGTAGGCACACCGAGAGCGTAGGCTTGGAGATGCCGCGCATCATGCAGGTCCCGCGTGTAGGTGGCGCCGCGGAACCAAGCCACGTCGACGTCCCCGCTGTCGGGGTGCCAGACAATCTCGGCCCGTTCCATCGGGCCGCCCTCGTAGCTCACCTGGATCACTGTGTTCAGGTGGAGGTCTCGCAACGGTCGAGCGCTCATCGCCCTGAGCATCTTCAAGTGATCGGATGTGATGCCCTCAATCTCGGTCGTCGCTGGATCGACACTCGAGCCGCGGGGGTTCGCGCGCTGGATGGGCAGGTGAACCTTGAGAACGCCGGGAATCTTCATGTCGACGGCGGGTGTCACATTGGCGTCATAGGTCGACCCAGGGCCAGGCTTGATCGCGTCCCCGATCGTTGTGGGCGCGTTCGGGACTCCACCGACGGCGCGGGCGAGCAAGGTCTGCCAACCGAGGACGTAGCCGGCGGTGACGTCATTGGTGATCTGGACGCGGTGGTCGCGGAGTCGGTCCGCCAAGGCGCGAAGCGCGTCTGGGTGGGCCGTCTTGAGTCGCGGCTCGTGGTTGAAGCTCGTGAGCATCGCGGTCTGCGTCGCGAGGAACCGCGAGCGCAACGTTCGCGTGTACTGGTGCAGCAGCATGACGGCGTTGGTCGCGGGCTTCTCGCCCAAGACCGCGACGCCATGATCGACGATCGTGCTGAACGCCTTCTCGGTGATGCTACCGCCTCCCATTGCGTCGACCGCCGCGCGGGCGAACGCGCCTGGGATGCTGCCGCCGAAGACGCCGCCTACGGCGGCTCCAACGAGCTTCTCGGCGAGCCCTTGGTCTTTGGGTGCCGGTGGCCCTTCATCCGCGGCCTCGGCGAAGTTGCTGATCGCGTCGTGAAGGCTGGTGAGCACCGCGGTCAACTCGATGCGTACGTCCTCGATGGTCGCGGGCCCGCGCGGCGGCTCGGCCCCGGCAACGATGCGGTCCGTCACCGCGTCAGCATCCATCGATGCAACCGCAGCGCGGGGCGCCGGAGCGAGGCCGGTCAGTTCGCGCAGCGTCTGCTCGTTGGCGTAGAGCGCGGCGATCGCCGCATCCGGATCGGCTCCAGACACGCGCGTCCATTGGTCCAGCTTGTCGATGCGCTCGGACACCCAAGCGACGCGCTGTCCGAGCGCGACGCGGCCTGACCCGCGAGGAACGTGAGCGTTGATGAGGTCAACGGCGATCCGGAGCTTGTCCGTCGCGATAGTCGCGGCGCGCGCGTAAACCTTGCGCTCTTTGGCGAGGCCACCGCTGGCGTCGACGTCCAGTGCAACCGAGGCGTCCGAGAGCAACGTGCGCACGAGTTCAGCTTGGTGGGCTTCGTCGAGCTCGGGCTTGACGACGATCGGCTCAGCGGGGAGCTGTGTACCAGCGGCCGTGGCCAGCTCGCCGATCGCCGTCTGCAGAGCGTCGAGTGCGCCGGTCACGGCCGGCTCCTTGCGCAAGTCCGGCGGCAGCGCCATCGCCAAATCGCGAACAGCGGTGGCGAGGTTCTCGATCTCGTCGGAGGAGTTCTCACGGCCAGCACCGCTGGCCTCATCCGCGCGACGCGCGGCGGCGGCTATCGTAGCGACCGCCTCGGCGGGGCTGACGGCGATACCCAGCATGGGTATCGCCGCGTTGACCGGCGCCAAGCGCACTGCGAGAGCACGCAGGTCGGTTGCCGCGCTGCGGAGCAGCTTCGTGCCGACCGGCAGGGTCGGTTCGGAGTCCTTCCGTTTCCCCCCTCCGCTGCCTTTTCGCTGCACTGCGGCCGTGGCTGCGACACCGCCTCGCGGCCCGGCGTCAAGCAGCGCCGCCGCCGACTGGCCGCGAACCACGAGATCGGCAACGGCATCGGCGTGTTGTTCGTAGACGTCTCCGGCGACGCCAACGCCGCCGTAGAGCTGTACCCCTTCGCGCTGCTGGACGATGTGGGCAGCTTCATGGGCCGTCGTGTGAAGGTCCACTCCGGCCGGGAGCGCGACGGCGTTCCCCGTCGCGTACGCGGTCGCGCCGATCGCGGTGGCTGCACGCTCAGCGTTGCCGCCAACGTGCGCGCGTACGCCACGCACATCGTGGTGGCCGAAGGCCTCCTGGATCTGGTCCAGGTGCGGCAGCGTTCCACCCGGTCCCGCGACTCCTTGAGCAGCGGTCGCCTGAATCTCTGAGTTGGCTCCCCCACGCGCCGAAGCGGCTTTGGTCTGTACGCTGCGCGGAGGCGCGGCGAACTCAGGCAGGTGCAACCCGAAGGGGTCGTCCATCGGCGGAAGCACTCCCGCCAGAGATTCACGCGCACCCGCCTCGCGAAGCTGCAGCGCGCCCGACGTAGCTGGTGCCGGAGCTTCCGGATCATCCGCAACGGACGCGGATCCTCGCGAGCGCGCTGGAAGCTGACTCGTAAGCGTGCGACGGCCAGGTGCCTTGCCCGCCGCAGGCGCGACGGCAGGATCGAGACCGTGTGGGTTGTGGCTGGCGTCGATCGTCATTGACGAGGCTATCGACCAGCCAGCGTCAAGGTTGCCTACGAAGTCGAGGAGATTCGCATGAGGTTGGTTTTGTTGGAGTTTCGTGCCCCTTGGCTCGCCATGTCAGTGCACCGCGACGTACAGGGTGACCGATCAACGACGCCGGGATGACGGCAGTCGACGGCCGTGCCGGGCGGTCGGCCCTGCCGGGCGCGCGATCAGCGCAGCGTCCGCTTGAACGCGGCGGGCGTGAGCTGCTCGACCGGCGGCGCGAAGACGTCGCGGTGGGTGCCGAGAGGCTCGAAGGCCCAGGTCAGGTAGGCCTGGACGGGGACGCCGATCGCCCGGCAGGTCGCGACGATGCCGAGCAGGACGCAGGCGCGGTGCGCGCCCTCGGTGCTGCCGGCGAAAAGCACGTTGAGGCGGAGCTTGGCGACGGGCTGGAACTCGCGCTCCGTGGGCGAGTTATCAATGGGGACGTCGGGGTCGTCGAGAAAGCGGAACAGCGCGGCGCCGTGACGCTGGTAGTACCCGACGGCGGCGGCCAGCGGCTCGGACGGCAAGAGAGTCGGCGCGACGGCGTCGAGCCAGCGGCGGAAGCGCTTCACGATCGGCGCGATGCGGCGTTGTCGGTGCGCGCGGAGCTTGGCGCCGACGAGGCCGCGGGCCTGGGCGTCCTGTTCGGCGACGTACATCGCGGCGATGAAGGCGCCACCCTCGGCGGCGAGGTCGGGGCGCGTGGCCTCGGCGTCGCGGAACTTGCGGCGGCCGTGCGCGTGCTCACGACTGACGCGAGTCGCGCGGGTGCCACGTTCACGGCGCCGCCCCCGCGCCCATGACACAACACGATTCGGACGAGGTCCCGTTTCGTTCACACACATAGCCGATGGGGCACTGCTCCGCGTTGATGCAAGGCTCACCGGCAAAGCGGCGAGCACGAAACCGTCGCCAGGCGACAATCTTCAAGGTATCTGCACTTCCCGTCGGACCAAACGTCATGGTGACTCCACTAGCGCCCGCTCCGTACTCCTCTGCTAGACCCCCAAAGTCGATCGACGCATCGAATGCGGCACTCGTCCCCTCATGGCTACGCGCAAAGACTTCATTGGTCTGCTCCACATTGTCCGCGTTGAGATCAAACCACAACCTGGACTGCCCCTGCGGGCCCAGGATCGGGAAGCGCCGACCGACCAGATATCGCTCTTGCCGATAGTCTGACGAGTACGCCCCACTTGATAGGCGATGTCCGTCAATGGCGTCGATCAGATAGCCGGCCGTCGAAATGCAGACCGTTGTCGACCCCGGCACGAGCGCTTGACAGAGATTTGCGATACTGGAACTCCGGACGCGCGAAGGATCGGCCGTCCATGGCTCAGTCGACACCTCGAAAGACTCATTCAGACGCGAGAAATAGATTGCGTTGTGAGACATCCCGATGAAGCGCGACACCAAGAACGAGATCACCTCCTCCGGATCAACGACTAGGTCATCATCCAGATCCTGCCACGCATTCACGGCACCTTGAACCTCGACTGCGGCAGCCGCATGACCATCGATCCGCAGCACCTGAACTCGCCATGCTGCACCCCGACCGAGTTGAGCAAGATCGACCACCTCGTCAGCGGTCGGCACGGAATCACTGTTCTTGTCGTACCATGCCCTTGTGAAGCTTGACACGGCTATCTCATCGACGCCACCCACACTTGTGATGCGGTCACCGAAGTCTGGGACTGGCGCGCTCTGCCTGAACTCTGTTAGCCCGCCCACGCCAGTTCGAGGGGCAACAACCGTGAGCCCTTCGGGCCGAAGCACGGCAATTGATCCGTTTGAGAGTGCTCGAACCTGCTCCCATGGAGAGTTTGCCACAAAGCCGGGAACATCTTTTGTCGCTTCACTGGCACACCTTGACTGAGACCACCACAGGCCAGCGACCAGCTCGCAAGTGGCTTTCTCGGCGCGCCCGCTCTCCTTCAGTATGCAGTCGACCTCGTCGGCCTTTCCGTCTCGATTGACATCAGCCAGATCGTCGCCACAGTAGGGCCCGAGTTCGGCCGTCTCGGTGGTGCAGCTACCACTGACACCGAGGATCAACAGCATCGCGGCCGCGCCCGCAGAGAGCGACATACGTGTGCTGCGCAGTGCGGCGACTCGGAGTGCGTCTGCCGTTCTAGTGCTTGAGTTGTTTTGAGAATGGCCAGTTGAATTGTCGGACACCGGGAGAGAGAAGGGGAAATGTCATGGGGGCGCTTCATTGAAAGAGGTGAGTTTTGGATATGTAAGTATGGATGTAAAGTGATGAAGGGATGTGGAAGTGGCAGAAATTATTGAAATAGGGGAAAATGGTGGCAAGTTGTAAGGAGGAGAGTGTGCCCGGGGGTCTTTATGAAGTCTGCTGCACGCTGCGAGGAAGACCTAAAGTGTCAGGAGGCAAACTTCGTAGCAAGACAGGGCAGGGTGAGTGGACGGCTCCAAAACAATGCGCCTCATCCGAGTACAAAATTGTAGTGATAAGGAATTTCTCACTCGCAACGCACCTCGACTCTGAGACGTCCGCCTGGCTCGACAGCTTCTGCGCTTCCCGAGCTCCCGTCTTGCACCCTTTTCCGCGGTCGAGCCTAGAAGCTGATGCGGGGCCATCAGACATGTCATCACCTACTTCCCAGTGTTTTTTGTTCGTACTTACCAATGTCCAGCGACCACAGCCTGCGCGTCACGGCAGTGACAATGCGCAGCGTGCCGCCTGAGCGTTCCCGCTTCTCTCGCACCGCAGGTTGTCGGCGCACGGTGTAGCGGTAGAGCATGGCTCACCAAGATACACGGCCGCCGGCTGACGCGTTACCGTGAACGTCTCGTAGGTGCCACCTCCAGCCCAGCGACTCTCGACGGCAAACAAGCGAGCATCCGCGCCCCGGAAGGCATCAATGCGCGAGGCAAGGGCGCCACTCGTCGTGATGCTGGCGACATCGCCCACGAGAGCATCGATCGGCATCGTCAACTCTTCACCGTCGCCCACGCGACGATCCCGGTTGGAGTCCGTCCACAGGATTGGGGCCGTGCCGACCCCACCAATATGGACGCGCAGCACGTCTGAAGAGGCAAGAATCACCCACTGCGACGACCCGATATCATGTGCATCAGCGTAATTCAATTCGAGCAGTCCGTTGCTGAACGTACGACAGTACCGAAAGAAGTAGATTCGACTACAAGCGGCGGGGTATGGTGACGACGACGTCTCCGTTGGCTGTACGACCGCATCGTCGTTCAGATCTGTCCAGCAGTGCCCTTGGTCGCCAATGAAGTCGCGATAGCACACCTCGCGTCCGTCGCTCGATATCGGAAATGCGCCAGGAATGAGTGTTATTTCTTGCGAGGTTGCGTGGCGATCGCGATTGCGGTCTTTCCACACCACGAAGCCGAGTGCTCCGCCTGACCCACCAAGCGACGCAACCAGGGTCGGCCTTCCCTCCGGGTCCAGCGCGACGATTGCGTTCTGAAGCGGCAGCTGCGTTTGTGCTTGGAAGGCCTCGTCGAGTGCGGTGACCTCGTCCGCTGAGACGCTCGAGTCATGGTTCCAGTCAAACCAGACGTGAGTGTCGGTCGCTGCCATTGGGTAGGTTGCGTCAAGGAGCCGCGTGCCGAATGCGCCGGACACGGCGGCATTCACCCACTGGTCTTCTGGGCCGTTGTGTGCGAACGTTCGCACGCCGTTGCTCGAGAGTTCAAAGAAGACGGGGCTGCCCTGCCCCGTCATCTCGAGTATGTCCGGACCTGCAGTAGAGGTCTCGATCGATTCCTGGCTCGTGCTGCTGCAAGCGCTGCTGCTGATCCAAAGGTACGGCGACCCTTCGCAGAACGCGCGCGTTGCGAGCCCGGTTGCGGCCAAGAGACAGTCATTTCCATCCACGGCGCCGTCGCCATCAAGGTCAGCGAGCTCGGCCGCGCAGTCGCGTGGAGGCTCATCCGCGCACCCGGTCACGCTTGTAACGGCAACTACGCTCGCGGCAGCGCAGATTGCGGCGCAGACCGACATCTGCCGGTGCAGGGGCGCGACGAGCGCGACATCACCATTGGCGACGGTGATATGTGGGGTCTTGGTAGTGTAGGGCGACACACGCGCGACGGGTGCTCGTGATCGGTCGGCTGCACCCGTTCCGGCCGTCGCGGAGATGACGGAGTTCATGGCAAGTTCTCCTGTCTCGTTATCCGTGCGAGCACTGCGCCACCGACAGCTCGTAACCTGCGGAGCCCCGAGGCTGTCAAAGGCGAAGCGATGCTCGCACGCAGTGGGTGACTGCGTTGCCCTACTGTGGTGGCGTCAGGCAGAAGGCGACGGCGTGGACGGTTCCTATGCCGGCGCTGTAGTTGTTCCATTGACAGAACCAGGACTGCGGCTCTGTGGGCAGCGTGCCGGCATTCACGAGCGCCGCTTGTGCGCTGCTATTGCCCAGTTCGCACCAGCCGCTGACCAAGACGGCGTTTGCCGGGCAGGTCGCGCTCGCGGTGCCCATGCTGTTGGCAGCCAGGGCTGAGTCGACACCACGGACCTGGGTGATCCGACCAGCAATCGGAGGCTCCGCCGAGGGGCAGTCGCAGGTTGCCGCATCGGCGTCTCGCGGTGAGTCGTCGCTACAAGCAACAACGAGCGCTGTCGCGCCGACGGCGCCCATTAGGAATGTTGCGATGGTCTTGATCATTGAGGAGTCTCCGTAGGATTCCACGTGAAGGCTGCGATGCTCGGGCTGGTGGTAAACCCGCTATGGCTGTAGGAAGTTGACGCGCTTGCTAGCGACTGTGCCTGCACAGATAGCGTGTCGAATCGCACCTTCACGCTCGTCAGGTACCTGACAGCGCCGAACCTGCGGGTCTGCTTGCAGGTGAAGTAGAGGTTGCCGCTGCCAACAGGGACCTCGGTGGTCTGGAGGTCGACGCAGGTGACGTCGATGCCGTTGCCGCTGGCGGTGAAGGGCACGATGGCCGATAGGCCGGTGTAGCTCATCGTCCGGTACTGCCCGCTGTTGTTGACGGCGTCGTGGAACCAGTACTGGGTCGACGCTTCGACGTTGCCAGCCGTCGCCATGTACCGCGCAGGCGTGAGGTCGCGCAGCCCGACGTGGACCGTGTAGGTTGCGGTCGGGGCCACGGTGAAGCGGAAGGTAGTCGCGGTCGGCTGGGTCACCAGTTCCTCGGGGCCGATGGCGGGCCAGACGCGGACGACGAGTTGGGTGGAGAGTGCGAGGTCGGTCGAGACCTCGGTCGGCGCAGGCGGCGCCCCCAGGAGCCCTTGGCTGCAAACACCGGTCGTGATGCGACCGCTGATGCTGTCACCGCAGCTGATGGTCGTGTTGACGGCGGTCGCGCTCGGGACTCGTAGGAACGACCAGCTCTCGGAGTAGGTGCCGGTAGACCCCGCAGGCGTGAGCGTCAGCACGACCGGATCTGCCGTCGGGTTGCGGATCGTGAGGCCCATCATGCCGGCGCCGAGGTGGGTCGCGTTGAGGAGCTGCGAGATGGCGCTGTTGCCGGTGAGCGTGTGGGTGGCCAGCGCGGCGGTGCCGGTCGTCAGCGCGGCGGCGCCGATCGCCTCGACCGGCACCCCGATCGGCTGGTAGTTCATGCAGCGGACGAGTGTGGTGGAGTTGCCGAGCTTGTCCTTGGCGCGGAGCTCGACATCGAAGCGGCCTTCGCGGGCCTGGCTGACACCCGCGACGATCGCGCCGAGTGCCGGGATCGCCTGCGCACCATCGCGATGGAGTGGGACGTCGACGTTCCAGGTGTCGGCGCCCGCGGCGGTGCCCGTCACGTCGTTGAGCGGCGTCGCGACGCCGCTGGCGACGTGGGTCACGACCCACTGGAACGTCATGTCGTCGACCCCGGACCCGCCGAGCGTGGCGGCCGCGCTCTGGTCGCTCACGGCCCACTTGAACGTGAGGGTGTTGTCGACGTTCTGGGTCGCCTGCGGCGCCGTTGCAGTCAGGTAGGCATACTTGGGGACGTCGCGGCACACCGTCGGCGCTAGCGCGCCCGCCTCGCCGAGGTCGATCGTCGCCGGGCCGTGCACATGGTCGGCGAGCCCACCGCCCGGCGTCAGGTAGCGTACGGTGTCGTTGGCTTCGTTGGAGACCGTCTTGACGACCGACGTGATCCGCGGCCCCGTAATGTCACGAGCGATGCGCTGGACCGGCGACGTGCCGGAGTTGCCAGCCGCGTCGGTGATCCGGACGGTGACGTCGAAGCCTGTCGACTCGGGCACGTCCGCGCTGAACGTTGCGGACCACGCCCCCGCGGTGACGGTGCCGGCGCCGACGACGGTCGCCCCGTTGAGCAACGTGACCGTCGCCCCCGGGTTGGCCTCGATGACGGAGCCGGACAGCGTGGGGCGCGCGGCGGACGTCCAGTACGCGCTGTTGGCCGAGACGAACCCCATCGATGCCGGCGAGGATAGTGCCACGTTGGTCGGCGCCGTGTTGTCGACCGTCACATTGACGGTCGGCAGCGTCCGCGTGTTCCCCGAGCGGTCGGTCATCGAGAACGTCGCCGCGAGCGAGCCGTCCGCGACACCCGCAAAGGTCGCCGTGCGGGTGCGGCTGCTGTCGCCGTTCACCACCTCGCCGCCGGTGGGCGTCGTCGGCGTGCCGTTGCTGAGCGCCGTCACAGCGAGCGTGACCGGGGTGGCGAGCGAACCGGCGAGGCCCGCGACGCCGGACACCTGGAGGTTGTCGGTGCCATCGACGACGAGCGTCAGCGGCGTCTTCACGTACATGCCGGTCGGCGCCTGCGAGCGCACCGACAACGCTGGCGCCGTCGAGTCGACCAGGAACCGTCGCGACGCGGTCGCCGCGTTGCCGGCCGCGTCGGTCGCAGTCACGACGAGCGTGTAGCCGGCCTGGGTGAACAGCGACTGCCCTGAGTTGTGGTTCACCCCGTTCGCCGTGGCGCTGAGCGTCGTGCCGGGGTTGGCGTCGGTCGCGGAGTAGAAGATCTGCACGCCGGCCTGGTACGCGCCGCCATCGACCACGCCGGTGACCGTGATCACCGGCGGCGTGTTGTCGATCGTGAACGTCCGCGTCACCGTCGCGGCGACGTTGCCAGCCGCGTCCCTGGCGTTGACGATCAGCGTGTGCTGTGTCTCGTCGTTGAACGTGTGCGGCGAGGTGATCGGGTTGCCGTCGAGCGTCGCCGTGGCGACCGTCCCCGGATTCGCGTCGGTGACCGACCACGACAGCGTGACCGGCCCGCGCACGTAGCTGCCCGCCGCCGGGGCCGTGACGCTGAGCACCGGCGCCACATTGTCGATCGTGAACGTGCGCGTCGCGCTGGCCGTGTTCCCGGCGCGGTCGACGACGCTGACGCTGACGTTGTGCGGTCCGTCCATCGCGACCTGGAAGCCGGGCGAGATGGACGTCATGGTGTCGAGCAGCGCCGTCGTCGACATCACGTTCGCTTCCGTGACCGTGTACTGCACCGTCACCGGCGCGCGCAGGAACTGCCCGTCCATCGCTGGCGCGGTGATCACCACCACCGGCGGCGTGTTGTCGACCGTGAACGTGCGGGTCGACATCGCGACGTCGCTGTGGTTGCCGGAGTGATCGAAGCCGTCGAGCACGACCGTGAGCGGACCGCCGCCAGGCACCGCCGTCGCGGTGTCGAAGCTCGCGTGGATGTCGCGGTCGTTCACATCGCCATCCGTGTCGACCGTGCCAGCCGGCATGACGATCCGCAGCGTCGGCGCCGGATCGAGCATCCCGACATCCGTGGCCGTGGCATCGACCGTGATCGAGCCGCGGACGAAGGCGCCCGCCGCCGGCGTGGCGCCGTCGAACGCGACCAGCGGGCCGTCGCGGTCGAAGCTGCGGCCGTTGTCATCGAACAGGTGGCCCGCGACCGCGCCGGTGCACGAGCCCGGCGCCGCGTTGCCGCCGCCCTGGGCCAGCGTGTCGAGCAGCGGCAGCACCTCGGCTGGCGTGGTGAACGCCGTGACGTTGCGCGCGCCGTCGCCCAGGTAGGCGACGATGGCCTGCGCGAGCTGCAGGCGCGTCGCTTCGTCCGTCAGCGTGCCGACGCCGCCGTAGCTGAGCGGCGTGGCGCCGGCCTTGCCGTCAAGGCAGCCGTCGCGGATGTCGCGGCTCCACAGGTTGGTGACCTTCTGCGCGTTGATCGTCGGGCCGAAGGCGCCGGCGTCGCCGCCGCCGCTGGTCGACGCGGCCCAGGCGGTGCGTGAGATGCCGAGCAGCACCAGGCCGTAGCGATCCGCCGCGGTCAGCGTGTCGATCTGCGCCGGATCCGACGGCTGCACCGTCGTGACGCTGGCGATGCCGAGCATCGCCTCGAGCGCGCCGTGGGCGGTCGCCCAGCGCGCAGCCAGGTCGGCGCCGCCAGTACCCGCGTTGTTGAGCCAGGTGAAGTACGAGACCGCGAGCTCGGTCGCCGGCGAGACCACCACGCCGCTGGTGGCGCCGCCGTCCGTGAACGCGGGGATGACCGTCCGCAGCACGTCGTTGACGTCGAGCGTCACGACGGTCGCCGGCTGGCTGTCTTCGGCGTAGGTGCCGCCGCCTCCCACCTCCACGAGCAGCGGGCCACTGGTGTTCTCGGCGATCAGCACGTTGGTGAAGCTGCCGTCCGGCTGGGTCGTGCCGGTGCCGACCGGCGCCGCGCCCCGCGTGCCACCGACGAACGTGTAGATCGCCACCGGCGCGTTCGCGAGCCGCGCCTTGTACGCCGAGCCGCTGACCGTGCCGCCGGCGACCTGGTCGACCACGACCGACCGCGGCGACGGCGTGTCGTTGCCGTCGATGTCGATCGCGGTAGCGAGGAGCGGCAGCGGGCCCTCGGGCAGCCCCGTCAGCGCCAGCGTGCCCTGGAAGTGCTCCGGCGCCGGGTCGGTGTCGGCGATCGCGATCGGCGTCGGCAGGTCGACCACGACGACCAGGCTGGCGACGCCGAGCGCGTCGGTCGCGGTGACGTCGACGGAGATCGCCTGGCCTGCGCCGAAGACCTGATCAGCCGCGGGGGTGTTCCAGCTGACGACCGGCGCGGCCGAGTCGAGGCCCTCGGGTCCTTGCGCGCTGCCGAACAGCTCGCTGGCGTTGTTCTGCAGGTGCGTCGCCCACGGCAGCGCGTCCTCGCGGGTGAGGCCGGTCTGGTTCGCCGGTGAGCGCAGGAACGCCAGCGCGCCGGCCGCGACGCGCGCGCGCAGCGTGTTGGTCTCGACCCAGCACAGCGCGACGCACATCGGCGCGCCCTCGGTCGTGCAGCCCATCGGCAGCGCGCACGACGGACCAAGCGTGAGCGCGTTGCCGCCGGCCTTGCCCACGCCGTCGAGCTGCGCCTCCGCCGAGCTGGCGTCATCGATCACGCGGTCGTGCAACGTGCGGCTGTTGAGGGCCACGGCGGTGAGCGACTGCTCGGCGGCGATCGTCGCCGCCAGCGTCCCGAGCCCGCGCAGGAACAGCGCCAGCTTGACCGGTTCGGTCAGCGTCGTCGTCGCGTCGAGCGCCGCCGGCGCGACCGCGACCGGATCGACCTCGAGGTGCTCGCGCACCAGCGCGTGCGCCCGCGCCACTGACGCCGCAAAGCCGCCGTCCTTGTTCGCCGCGGTGCGCGCCAGGCCCACCGCGAGGACCAGATCGCTCGCCGGGTTGACCTGGGTCGTGTGCTGCTCACCCACGGCGACGCCGAGCGCCGGCGCGCGCAGCGTCGCGCCCGCCGGCAGGGTCAGCGCCGCGCCGTTCTCGGTCGTCGTCCCGCCGGTCGCGACCACGATCAGATCGCCGTACAGCTTGCCCAGGTCGCAGGCATACGCGCCGGCGTCATCAGTGATCGTCGAGCAGATCGTCGCACCGGCCTGGCCGCCGTCGAACCGCACGACGTCGACCGTCGCGCCGCGCACCGGCTCGCTCATGTAGACGGTGCCGTTGACGCGTCCGCCCGGCGGCTGGCCGGTGTCGTCCGAGCACGTCATGGCCGCCAGGGCGAGCACGGCGAGGGGCAACCGCCGAAGGTAGCGGAGACGGAGCGGATTCGAGTCAGGCGTCATGGGGTACCTCGCGTGGCGCCCTGGTTTCGGCCGGCGGCGGCGACGGTTGCGTGCGATCTGGGGGCGGACCGCCAACCGATGGGATTCCTTGCCTTGGACTCGGCAATTCCGCTGAACCCGATCGCTGGCCGGACCGCTTGCTCTTGCCCTGCCGCCTCGTTCACGCCATCCGAAGGAGCTGCACCGACCAACATCGTCGTCGGACGCTACGCGATCTCCCTAGGCGACGCAACTGCAACGTACGATTGTGGTTTTCGATACGAATCGTACGCCTTTGCACATCCTGATCCGCCGAGCACGGGCGTGCCGCTGTGGCATCGGTCTCGGCCCCATTCTAGCGTTTTCGCTGAACCAACGGCCGTGACGGACGGTCGACTCGACTGGTATCCTCGAGCGCGATGATGGCGCTGGTGGTGGATGGTGATCGACAGCGGCGGCAGGTGCTGGGGGAGTTGCTCGCGGGCGCGGACGTCGCGGACGTCGGCGCCACGAACGTCGCGCTCGATTACCTCGTGAAGCGCGCGTATCAGCTGGCAGTCATCGGCGATCCCGACGATGCGGTCGACGGCCTCCCGCTGGCGGTCGCGGTCGCGGCTCGCGGGCTGCGGGTCCCCGTCGTGCTCGTCGCCAATGGCGACGCGACCAGCCTGCGCGCGCGCGGACGCGGGTGCGCGTCGGTCATGGACGTCATCTCGTACGACCGAGCCGCGGACCGATTCCCCGACATCCTGAATCGCCTCCCTGACTGGCGTCCTGGCGCGCCACACCGGCGGGGGCGCCCTCGCCGGACATGGCTGACCGACGGCCGCGGGCGGCCGTACCGTCTGACGCCCTCACGCGAGCCAGCCGTCGGTTTCCAGGTGATGTACCAGGAGTCAGAAGGACGGCTGTGGCGTCGCCTGACCGACGGTCAAGGGTGGCCGCTGCTGATGCCCTTGAGCGCGACGCGGTTCGGACTTCGAGCAGCAGGTCGGGCGACGGCCTGGCACGTACCAGCTGTTGCCCGTGTCGAGCGCGGGGGTCCTCTCCGGGAACCCGCCGGAGATGATCGTCCTGGGCGATGCGGGGCGTACCGATCAGCGCGACGTCACCTGATCGCTGGCGAGCGCGTAGAGCTGCGCACGGCTCCAGCCGATCGTCCTGCGGGTCTGGCTGATCGCCCCAAGCAGGTCGAGTTCGTCTCGAACCTCGACCGACCTCGCTGCGCGCCGGCGCAGATCGGTGACCGCATCAAGCTCCGCCTCGCGCAGCACCGCAGCCAGGCGCGGCAGCAAGTCACCCGCGCGCGCGTTCAGCTGCTGCGCAAGGTGACGCTGGAAGGTGCGGGCCTGGATGACGGGCCGGTGATGAACGAGGCGATCGGGTGCGGCCAGGCCACGGGCTGCGAGCTGGGCCGCGAGGTGGACCGCCCACGGCATGGCCGCTTCGGCGTCGATCGCGTCCCGTACCTCGGCATAGACGCGGCGGGCAACGGCGGTGGCGATCCTTGGCATGTCGTCGGGGGCATCCGCGATGAAACCGGCCTCGCGGCGTAAGCATTCGACCGACGCCGCGGCCAGGGCGTGCGGCCGAGCCCCACCAGCGATGAGGTCCTGAGTCGCGAGGAGCTCGAGCGAGTCGAGCACGCGCGCCTGCGAGGGAGGGTCCGGCGGCTCGACGGGCTCGGCCGACCACAAGATGCGCGTGGTGTAGTAGGTCGTCCAGCGTCGGAGGTGCCGCGGACCGCCGTAGTGGCCCAGGGCCGGCTCCCTTGGCGTGGTGGCTCCATGCCCATGTATCGACCGCTGCCGCGTGCGGTTGCCGGCGCCAGGTTGGCGCCGAAGGCCTCCGGATCGGAATGAATCGGAACGGAATTTCGTTTCGATCCGGCCGTAGCAGCCCACCCCGAAACGCCAAAAGGCCCCGCATCTCTGCGGGACCCTTGACGTTTTCCGGTGGAGCCATGGGGGATCGAACCCCAGACCTCTAGAGTGCGATTCTGCCAATCGATAGTGATTCTGGCATCTTAGATCGGCGATTTCATTCCGCAGCGGAACGTACCAGCCGAGCCGATCTGGAGGCGAGCGGGCAGGTTCGCGGGGAGGTCTGGGGCGGGGTTTGCGCGCGGGTCAGCAACCGCCGGCCCGGGTGGTCGATAGCGGCGGCATGACCACGCCAAGCCTTTCGTACCGGAGCACGGTGTCGCTGAGCGCGACCCTCCTGATCATCGCCGCCACGACCGCCTGCATCCCGCCCAGAGCGGACGTCACGCGGCTGAACATGGCACCTCGGCCCATGGCCCCGCGCCCCGCCGAGTCGGTGCAGCTGTTCCTGACCCAGGCGCCCCCTGGCGGTGTCGAGGTGTACCTGCTGAAGATGAAGGGCGGGCTCGATGACGTGCGCCTCGAAGCGCTCCGCACGCAGGCCGGCGAGCTCGGATGCGACGGCCTGGCGATCGTCGAGAGCGTCGCCGACGTGTCGGCTACGGCGCGCGACCACGATCCGAAGACGAGCGACATCACGGTCACCGAGCAGGGTCACGTGACGGGCGTCTGCCTGGTGTGGCCGGGCCCGGGCCCGGGTCCAGGCTGACGGCGTGACCTGCAAGCGCTCCGTGCTAGGCGCCGCAGGGCTCACCTGTA
Organism: Myxococcales bacterium; assembly: GCA_016707895.1. Lineage (GTDB taxonomy): Bacteria > Myxococcota_A > Polyangia > Haliangiales > Haliangiaceae > UBA2376. The sequence goes on from JADJGV010000003.1 coordinate 220,822, forward strand.
TCGCGACCTTCGTGCTCGCATGTAAGGGCGGGCGGCCGGCGGAGCAGCAGGCCGAGACCGCGATCGACGACGCGACGCCGGCTGACGCGCAGCGAGCATCCAGACCGTGCGGCGATGTGTCGGACGAGGTGCCGGACGTTTGGACCTGGGCACGCACGACGCTCGACACGGCGATCCGCGCCAACCCGACTGCACGCGTCGACGATCGCATCGCGAGCGCCTTCCACGCGGCGACGCGGCGTGACGCCGGCCTCGAGGTGCGCGTCCTCGACCTCGTCCCGGCCCGCCGGGCGGTGGCTGCTGCATACGAGTGCGGGGCGCTCGCGGCGGGCGGACGCCTCTGGCTCCTCGCGGAGCAGGCCGCCGGCCGATGGGCCATCACCGACGAAGTCCCGATGAACGACGGCGAGCACGTCGCGTTCATCATGCTCGCCCCGGACGTGTTCGCGGTGCTCGGCACGCGGTGGGAGACGCAAGCCCGGATCTCGACGTTGCGGGTGGTCCGGCCGAGGGGAGCCCGGTGGCAGGTGCTGTTCGATCGCAGCCAGATGGTCGACGTCGCGATTCGTGGTGGCGGCGCCTTGAGGTTCGCGTGGGCCGAGCCGCTCGGCGAGTTCGGAGCCTCGGTGGGTGGTCCGCTGCGCACGTTCGAGGGCCGCGTCGACCCGCGGGCGGGGACGGCGATCGCGACGCCAACGTCGCCCTGGCTCGAGGCCCTGGACCGGTGGTGCCGCGACGGCGCTCGTGGTCGGCGCGATCGGCGGCTCTGCTCTCGCGACAACGTGGTCAAGGACGTCCGGATCATCGGTGACTCCGCGGCGGCCACGCTGACCGGGGCGTCGACGGACGTCGATTGCAACGGCGAGGCGCCGGCGAGCTGGTTCACGGCGGACCGCGAGGCGATCATCGAGTTGAGCGACGACGCGTCGCTAGGTTGGCACGTCGTCGACGTGCGCAGCGAGGATCGCGGCTGTGCGATCGGCCGTCCACCGCTCGCGCCTTCCCGCGCCCACGTGCTGCGGCGCCGACGCGAGCATGCCTCCGACGCAAGTGTGTTCCTTCGCGACGGACACACGTACTGGCTAGACGATGGCGCCTTGGTCGAAGACCGCGCCGTGCTCGCGCCCCTGGACGCAGACGTCGCCTCCGCGGCGCTGGCAGAGGACGGCTCACTCTACTGGGTGGCCGGCTGGCCCCGACAACTCTGGCAGCTACCACCTGGCGGTGCCCCTACGCGGGTGGCTGCGCTCTCGAACAACGTCGACGGACTTGTCGTCGAGGGTGACCGGCCGTTCTGGTCGAGCTACACCACCGGCGAGATCTTCACGCTGGCCGGCAACAGGCCACAGGTCTTAGTTCAGGGCCTCGATCGCCCGTGGGGGCTCGCTGTGCAAGGGGCAGCCCTGCTGGTGGCGACCGCGGGCGGGATCCGTCGCATCGACACGCGGTCCGGGCGGGTCCAGGACTCCGGGTTGCCCGCGCTGTCGCCGGTGTCCATCGCCGTCGCCGACGGAAGCGTCGCCTGGACCGAAGCGGGCGGCCGCGTGATGCTCGCCGAGCCTCAGAAAGCGGCACGCCTGCTCGCCATCGGCGGCCGCCCCCGGGCGATCGCGATGGAGGCGCGCACGGTTGTCTGGACGGACGCGAGCGACGGCACGATCAGGCGGGCCACCTTCTAGATGTGGCCACGGCCGCGCACGGGTGCGTAGCTCGAGCCGGCCAGCAGCGGCTCGACCGAGTACCCCGCCCCAGAGGTTCTTTGTCGACCGCCCCCTTGCTCGGCGCGTCGCTCGCGCTCATGGCGCGCCGGCCCTGCCGCGCGGCGGCGCACCGCAGTGGACGCAGGCGAAGGCCTCGGCGGGGTAGAGCCCCTGACAGAACTCGCAGACGGCCACCCCGGCGAGGGCGCCGTCGATCTTGGCGTAGCTGGTACCGGCCAGCAGCCGCTCGACCTCGGCGGACGTCATGCGATCGGCGGGCTCCGACGGGGTCCACACCACCTCGACGGCGATCAGCGAGGTCGGCGTGAGGCTCGACAGCGCCTCGAGCGCGCGGCGCAACGCCTCGCCGTCGCCTGGACGATCCACCGTCACTAGCTCGCGGTCGGCGGCGACCAGGACCGAGACCATCACCAGGCCCGGCCCCTCCGCCGACGCGGCGACGGCGTGCGCGTCGGCGCGCGTGACCTTGCCGTCGACGTTGCGGATCGTCTCGTCGCGGTAGCTCGCGCGCGCGGTCGCGACGTGGGAATGGAACGCGGCCCGCGCCTCGTCCTTGGTCGTCATCGGGTGGTTCGCCACGGCGCCGTAGACCCACGCCGCGCGATGCCGCCGCAGCAGGATCGCCACCTCGTTCAGCATCTTGACCCGCCCCGCCGCCGAACCGGTCCCGGCGGTCTCGCCCAGGCGATCGAGCGCCGCCTGCACCGCGCCGCGGGCGCGCGCGTCGAGGACGATCCGGATCGCCGTGACGTCGAAGAGGTCGGGCGCCGGCGTGTGCAGGAGGCCCTCCCGCCGGTCGTGCTCCTCCATGATGTAGCGCACGAGCAGCAACAGGAGGCCGCCCCCGATGGCGATCAGGATCCACTCTCCACCGCCGTCGCCGCTCTGCTCACCCTGGCTACAGCCAGCCCCGCCGTCGTACGACGAACGCGAACCGCCGCTGTAGTCGTAGTCGGTCGATCCGGATCTCGATGAGTCGTCGCCGCGCGAACGCGACGACGAATGGCTGTCCCAGTCGCCCCCGCCCATCGCGCCACCGCTCGATTGCGCGCCGGCGCCGCCGTAGCCGAAGGCGAGCAGCCCGAGCATCATCAGGAACGCCAGCGAGCGCCGGCCGCGTCGCGGCGCCGAGCCTCGTCCGCGCTTCTCGGCGGCCATCTCAGCGCACCACGCGCGCGCCGGGGACCACGGCGGGGATGTGGGCGGCGTAGTCGCGGTTGGCGAACGCCAGGCGCAGCCCGGGCTGGCCGGTGCCGTTGACGTCGTGCACGCCGCGCAGGAAGCGGATCGGCTGGTAGCGACACACCATCGGCAGGGGCGCCGGTCGGCGCACCCACAGCATCGGGCCGACCACCGCCAGCCCGAACGCGACCCACGCCGCCGTGCCTTCGTCGACGTTGGGGCCGCCGACGAACGCGGCCGCCGCGATGATGAGCGCGACCCAGCTCACGAGGAACAGCACCAGGAACAGGACGAAGCGCTCGCCGAACGTCGCCCGCTGGTGCGTCGCGGTGTACGCGCAGTCGGTGCAGAAGCCCGCCCGCACGTGGACGGTCTGCTCGAATCCCGCGATGAACAGGTACACCTGCAACCGCAGCGGGACCGTCATCGGCCCCACCGACAGCTTGCCGTCGTCGGTCCGCGCGCAGTTCGCGCACCGGTCGGTCGGCAGCTCCTGGTCGAGGGGCACGTTCCGGACGGCCCAACCCCATGGGGCGAACATCGGTCAGGCCTCCCCGGGAATGCGGTGGAGGCTCGGCGTCGGGGCGAGGGTGTGCGTCATGGGATGTTCGATGGCTGATGTTGGGCTGCGAGGCGGGGCGCTGCCATCACAGGCCGAGCGCCGCGACGGTGCGCTGGTAGTCGGCACGGCCCCGCAACGGGGCCAGCTCGGGGGCGGTGCCGACGCGGCGCGAGCGCGTGCGACCGCCGACGGGCGCATCGGCATTCGCCGTCACGTACTCGAGCCACGCCAGCTCATCGAACGCACGCGCCGCCGCGTCGAGCCGCCCGAGCCTGACCTCGACGGCGATTCGATCGTTCGTGGTGTCGAGCCAGCGCTCGAGCGGCAGGCGCTTCGCAGCCTCGGCCGCGCGGATCAGCGAGGCGTCCGCCGCTACGGGTTGCTCCGCCGCCAGCTCGAGTCGCGCGAGCTGACGCCACACCTGCCAACGGTCGATCGCCGCGCCGTCTTCGAGGCTCGCTGCGAGCGCTTGGTGGCGACGCAGCGCCGCCTCCGCGGCAGGCCGGGTCACCGCGGCGTTGGCGTCACGCACCAGGGCCGCGATCGCCGCCGCACGTGCTGGGTCAGCGACCATCGCGCCGTCGAGTTCGTCCTGGGCGCGGCGGGCGATCCGGTCGGCGCGCGGATCGATGTCAGCCATCGGGTCGGCGAACAAGCTGCGCTCGATGCTCGCCGTTGCCGCGGGAAAGTCGAGGCGAGCGTACGTGACGGCGACCTTGTGCAGCCCCTCGCCGCGCGTGTGCGCCGCCGTGTACCTGTCGATCACGAACGGCGTCGGCTCGGTAAGCGCCCGCCGGAGCTGCGTCATTGCCGCGTCCAGATCGTCGTCGTAGAGAGTCGCCAGCTCGACGCGCGCCTGGATGAACGCCGGCTCGACCGCCACGCACCGCTCCATCGCAACCCGCGCCGCGTCCGCGTCACCCAGCTGCTCGGACAGTCCCGCCAGATCGAACCACGCGACGGCCAGCGTCGGATCGATTTCGGTGGCCCGGCGAAACAACGGCAGCGCCGCGGTGAAGTCACCCTCCATCGCCAGCGCGTACGCCTGATCGTAGACCTCTTGGCCGCGCGCCCGCGCGTCAGGGTCGGTCGATGCGGGTGGCTCGTGCGCGACCGCCGTCGGTGTCGCATCGGCATGTGCAGGTGCCGTGGCGGTCGGTGGTGCGCGGTGACACGCGGCAGCGACGGCGAGCAGGCATCCAGAGAGACGGGTTCGGGTGGTCATGGCGTGGCTCTTGGGGGGCATGGTGGATGGAGTCGGAGTGGCGGCAGCGCTGCCAGCTCGATCTGCCTATCGACCGGTCCGCCGCGCGGTTGCGTCGAATCGCAGCGTCGCACGCACGGGCGCCGGCGGGGCCGTCAGCGCGCGCTCCAGAACGCCAGGGCCAGGACCTTGTCGCGGTCGGCGAGCACGTCGACGACCCGGGCGACGATCGCGGCGTCGGGGGCGGCGAGATCGTCGCGGCCGAGCAGCCGAAGGACCGAGCGGCGCAGAAAGGCCCGCCGCAAGGTCTCGCCGATCTGGCTATCGTCGCCGATCCAGTGGTCCGTGAGGCGGGGCGACCACAGCAGCGCCTCCGCGAGCTCGGCCTGCCCATCGGCGACCCGTGGCGCGATGCCGAGCACGATCAGGTAGCGCTGGGCGAGACGGTGATGCTGCAGGTAGTGCGCGAGCGGTCGGGCGTCACCGTCGAGCGCGTCCAGGACGACCTCGCTCGCACGGCGGTCCGTGAGCATGAGCCCGCCGCGATCGAAGCCCCGACGACGCAACGCCGCGGCCGGCGCCATCGTGTCAACGGGCTCGATGTCCCAGACTGGCGCGGCGGTGTAGATCGCGTCGGCCTTGAGGCTCTCCGGACTGGCGCCCGGCTGGTCGGCGATCAGCGCCCAGGCCGCGCGACAACGGTGTCTGAACCGTGCGGCGGTCCCGATGCCGAGTTCGTCGATGAAGCCGTCCTGCGCCTCGTTCGTCGCGGCGACCTCCCCAAGGTGGATCGCCACGTATGGAACCAACCACACGGCGCCGTCAGCGATGCCGCAGGTCACCCATTCCCCCGTGAGCGCCCGGGCGACGCCGCGCCAGCGTGCCGGCAGATCGCCCTGGAAGCGACGCGATGGGCCCTGCGGTAGCCCGCCGGGGGCGGTGGCGGCGGCAACCAGCGCGCAGGTGCCGTCCTGGCGCGCGGCACGGTCGAGCCATGCGGCGGCCGCGGTGTCGCCGCTCTTCGTTCGCATCCACGCCGCCACGCACATCATCGCGTCTCGCCCCGGGCCCCTCGCCTGCTCTTGCGCGCTCACCTCCACCAGCGCCGCGGCGTCGGACCATCGACCGGCGGCGATCGCGACCTCGACGGCGACACCGCGGTCGACATCGGGCACGCGCGGCATCACCTCGGCAGCTTCGGCGAACCGCCCCAGCCGCGTCAGCGCCTCGAACGCAAGCGCGTCGTCACCGCGACGGCGCGCGAACGCGAGCAGCTCCTCATGGCGGTCGAGGTCGCGCAGCTGCTGTGCCTCCACGTCCGTCCCACGCAACCGGGCCACCGTGAGCGCGCGGCCGATCTGCTCGCGACCGACAGCGTCCGCGGCCGCGTCCTCGAGCCACCGCATCGCCTCCGCTCGCCCGGTTGGCGTCGCCACCGCCACCTGCACGCGCAACGGGATGTCGGCCAGCGTGGCGTCCTCGTCGCGATCGGCGGCGCGGATCCGGCGCTCCATGACCACGCCAAGCACGACGAGCATCGCCGCCATGCCCGCCGCGGCGAGAGCCGCCGACACCGCCAACCGCATCCGCGCCGTTGGCGCCGCGGCACCGCGGTGGTCGAGCGCGTACAGCTCCAGGCGTTGCGCCGGCGCCGCGCGCAGCGTCCACGTCCCGGCGTCGTCATGCTCGAGTCGTCCGACGCAGACCACCTCGGCCCCGGCCGCCACGGTCAGCTCCTGCCGCCACGCGATCAACGCGCCTGCCTTCGTGCGGCCGGGCCACCTGTCGACGGTCGCCCGCGTCCCCGCGACCACCTCGACGTCGCCCGCCAGCTGGACAAGCGTGTCGCCCACGGTCAGCGCCGCCCCGTCAGCGGTCCCGGCGGTCACGTGCGGCGCCGCGTAGCTCCACACCTGCTGGCGTGACGACCGCAGATCCGCATCGCTCAACCGCCCGCGGAGCGCGATCTGCCCGGAGCGCAGCTCGACCGTCGCGCCACGCACGACCCGCGCCACGTGCGCCGTCGCCTGACGCCGGCGATGCAACCGGGCCAGCCCTGGCGCCCCCACCGCCGCCAGCCCGATCAGCGCCTTCCAGATCCACGCGCCGTGCTCCACCAGGAACGGCAGCGGCGCGGCGGTCGACTCGACGGTCGGGATCGGCATCAGCGACCGCCGTCCGACGAGTTCGAGCCTGGGTGACGGTAGTGGCGGCGATGCATTTGCGCGAGCTATCGACCGGCCCGGCCGCCGGTTGCGTGGCCATTAGCTGATCCATGAGTAGCACCTGCGTGCGCTCGACCCGTGTGGCCGGCGTCGCTGGCCTCGCAGTACGCAGACGTGCCACGGCGTCGCAGCCAGCTCGGGGACCTCACGCGCCGCGGCCCATCAGCTTCCTCCGGCGAGGAGATCGACGTAGTACGGCAGATCGAATGCGAACGTCGCTTCGACGGCGAGGCCGAGCCACGACGCGTGATCGTCGTCGATGTCGACTCGGGTGGCGATCAGCCCGAGCGCGAGTTCCCCCGACTGCGGTCGGTGGTCGGGGCCGGCGCCGCCGGCTGCACGTAGGTCATCGATCGCCTCCAGCGCAACACCGGCGAACCCTGCGGCGCTCCGCCCGCGCAGGGTCGCGCCCCCATCGATCGGTTCGAACCAGGCCCACCCGAGCGTCGCGCGTGCGGTCACAGCGAGGCGGCGGTCAGCGTCGAGCTCGTGGACCGCGAGGTTGCACCGGCCCTCGGGGCCAAGCGCCACCGCGTCGCCACCGTCGTTCGCATCAAGGGTGACGCCAAGGCCGCCGCCGCAACGCAGCCGGGCAGCGCTGGTGGTGCGGAAGCCGACGCCCGAATAGAGTTGTGCGCCCCACCGCTCCCCCGTGGTGCTCTGCGAGGCACGCGTGGCCCCAATACCCGGGCTGTAGTACATGCAGCCCGACGTCATCAGGCCGACCAAGAGCACCCTCATGACGTCGCCTCGCGATCAGGGGCGAGTTCGTCGCCGGGCTCGAGCGAGCGACCGCCGTCCGACGAGCGTGAGCCTGGGTGACGGAGGTGGTAACGGTGCATCTTGCGTGGGCTATCGACCGGCCCGGCCGCCGGTTGCGTGGCCATCAGCTGATCATGAACAGCACCTGCTCGATCACCTCCCAGCCGGCGGCGGTCCTGCGCAGGCTGTAGCCGTAGGAGGCCGCCGACAGGCCGCCCTCGAAGTACGAGGCGGTGGCAGTTGCCTGGTCGCCGTCGATCGAGATCTCCCCGACCGCGAAGATCAGGCCGGGCCGCGCGCCGGAGGCCGCGCCACGCAGGAAGACGCCGTCGCTGCTCTCGGTGCAGGCCGAGACGGCGACGACCCGCGGGCGGTGCGTCGCGAAGCGCGCCAGGAGCGCCTCGCTGGGGTCGCTCGGACCGTCGACGCGCAGGCAGTACACGCTGGCGGCGCCCTGCGCGGCCGACGCGTTGTTTGCGAACAGGTGGCGGAACACCGCCTCGCTGATCTGGGCGCTGTCGCCGGTCAGCGGCGGCGCGGGCGCCGCCGGGGGCGCGGGGTGACAGGCCGAGAGCGAGGCGATCGCGATGAGGATGGCGGTGCGCATGGTGGCTGGGACGCGCGACGCTCCTGATGGGGCCCTGGCATCGGCTGTCGTTCGCCGGCGTCGATGTGCGGGCGCGCGGCGGTCGATGTCGCAGGCGAGCCGACAAGCGCGCAAACGACGCAGCCCACGCAACCGCGGCGCGAGGCGGTCGATACCCGCGCCATGCAGCTGGACGCTGACCTCGTCGGCAAGGTGATCGGGGGCAAGTATCGGATCGAGCGCGTCGTCGGGCAGGGCGGCTGCGGCGTGGTCGTGCGCGCGGTGCACCGCGGGCTGGGGCACCCCTTCGCGATCAAGCTGCTGAAGCCCATGCTGGCCACCCGCGACGACATCGCGCGGCGGTTCGTCCGCGAGGCCCAGGCGCTGGCGAAGCTGACCAGCGAGCACACGGTGCGCGCGTTCGACGTCGGCGTCGAACCGGGGCTCGGGCCGTTCTTCGTCATGGAGTGGCTCGAGGGCATGACCGTGGCGCAGGCGCTCGCCACCGGTCCGATCGCGGTGCACACCGCCGTCGACTACGCGCTGCAGATCTGCGCCGCGCTCGCCGAGGCCCACCGCGTCGGCCTGATCCACCGCGACATCAAGCCGAGCAACCTGTTCATCGCCCGCCGCATCGACGGACGCCCCCTGCTAAAGGTCATGGACTTCGGCGTGGCGAAGTGGACCGGCGCCGGCGGCGCCATGACCGCGCCGAGCGTCATCCTCGGCTCCCCGGGCTACCTCGCCCCCGAACAAGCGCGCGACGCGCGCAGCGTCGACGCGCGGGCCGACATCTGGTCGGTGGGTGCCGTCCTCTACGAGATGGTCAGCGGCCAGCGCCTGTACAGCATCGCGCCCGCCGAGGACCTGGGCGCGCAGCGCCTCATCGGTGCCGCCGTGCCCCTCCCGAGCTGGATCCCCGCGCGGCTGCGCGCGACGATCGAGCGCTGCCTGGCGCGCGATCCGGCCGCACGGTACCCGCACGTCACCGAGCTCGCCGCCGAGCTCGCCGCGTTCGGTTCGCCGTCCGCCAGCGACATCGCCGTCGAGATCAACCGCATCGCGCGCGCGCCGAGCGCCCCGCACCGCGGCCGCGTCGACCTCGCGCCGACCCTCGACCTGGTCCGCGCCCGGCCCAGCGCCCCGCCGCCGGTCGCTCGCTGGAGGCGCCGCGTCGCACCACTGGCCGCGCTCGCCGCCGCCGCCGTCGCGGTCGTCGCCGTCATCGTCGCCGTCGCCGTCGACCGCGACGATCACCGTCGCGGGCTCGCGACCGAGGTGTCGCCGCCGCTGCCCGCGCCACTGCCGCCGCTCGTGACGCCGCTGCCGCCGCCGGCGGCCACGCCGCCGCTGGTCGCCCCCATCGACGTGGTCGCGCCACCGCCACCGCCACCGCCGGCGCCACCGCGTTCGCGCACGCGGCCACCCCGTCGCGACGAGTCCGCGCCGCCGTCGCCCCGCCCGGCCGCACCTCCGCCCGGGGTCCCTGGCGACGTCGATGGCGACGGCATCCCCGACGTCCGCTAGCGTGCCGCGCGGCAAGTCGCCCGCAGCCATGGAGTGCTACGTTCCATGTCGATGAAGCGCGGGCTTGGCCTCCTCATCGGCCTCGCTTGCGCGGCCTGCCCCGGCGCGACGACGCCACCCGCGCCAGGCATGGGTTGAAGACGCGACCACGCCGCTCGCTCTGGTACGTTCCCGCCGTGGCCCGCCTGGCGACGGTCTCCTTCCTGCTCGCGCTCAGCGCCTGCCCCGCCGGCACGAAGCCCCCACCGTCCCCCCCGCCCGCCGCTGCCCTGCCGCACGAGCCCATCGACGTGCCCGTGTTCAACGCGGCGCGGAGCGAGGAACTCCAGCGGCTGGGGCCCGCGCGTGCGGTCTGGACGGGCTCCGAGGCCGTGTACGTGTCGCTGGGCGTGACATCGCTGTGGCTGGGCCGGATCGATGTGCAGGGGCGCCAGCTGGCGGAGGCGATCGAGGTGCCGCTTGGCCATCCGGTCTCGGGCGGCTCGGCCCCGACGTGGGTCGACGGGACGATCGCGGCGGTCTATCGAGTTGGGGAGCGCAGCCACTGGATTCGCGTGCGCCCGTCTGGCGAGGTGGTCGTCGACCAGGAGCTGGAGAGCGAAGCCGGCTGGTTCCTGGCTTACGCCGAGGTCGCGTACGCCGGCGCGGCCGGCTTCGCCCTGGTCGCGCGCCCGACCGCGGGGGATGGGGCCACGCGCCTCGTGCCGTTCGGGCTAGACGGCCAGCGCCTCGGCGTGTCCGTCGACCTCGGGTGCAGCACTCCGTATGCGCTCACCGGCCTCACCAACGGCGTGGCGTTCGCGTGCAGGGCGCCGTCGCCAGGCTCGACCAAGGAAGAGGACGGCTTCGTCGCCGTGGTCCAGCAAGGCAAGACCATGTGGCGCCACGCAGTCCGCCCGGGTGGTCATCTCGTGCTCGGCACCGACGGCACCCGCGTGCTCGCCACCTACGAGGACGACCCGACGGGGCCGGATGCCTTTGAGGACCCACACATCCCCGTGCGCGTCGACCTGCTCGGCCCCACCGGCGCCCTGGAGTCGTCGACCGTCGTTCCGTCGGTGCCGCCGGAGCTCCGCGCCCAGGTGATCTGGACCGGCAACGAGTTCGCGACCGCCTCCGACCGCTGGCTCTTCCGCTACGGGCGCGATGGCACGCCGGTCGGCATCTGGGACGTCGAGCCACAGTGCAACCGCGAGTTCCACGCCACGACGCTCCTCTGGACCGGCGCGCAGTACCTGGTCATCGGCGACTGGGGCTGGCGGACCTGCCCCGCACCGCTCCGCCCGGACGCCGGCCCCCCCACGGCTCATCCGCTGGCCCCCGGCCTGCGATGGGATCCGGCGACCGACGCGATCGAGTCGCCGTACGACGACTGGTGAGGCGCTCACCAGATCGTGCGGCGTCCCAGCTCGGCGCGCGTGGCCTCGTCCGGGAACTCGCTGATCGGCACGCCTGCCTCCTCCTGGAACAGCGCCAGCGCTCGGCGGGTCGCCCGGCGGATCTGGTAGCGCATCGCCCCGATATCGAGGCCGTGTTCGCGGCAGTAGTCGGGCACCGACAGCCCGCCCTCACGCCACCGCTCCACGTGCCGCTGCCAAGCCTCGGCGCCGGGCGCCGTCTCGTTGTTCGCCATCCTCGCCACCCTGCACGACCGCGCGCCGCACCGACAGGCCGGGGCTCATGTAGCGGGTACCCGTCAACGAACGCTGGATCTACCGCTACAGCGCTGACTGCCACGAAGTCGGCGTCTGGGACCTCGAGCCGCGGTGCACCCGCGACTTCCACGCCACCGGCCTCGCCTGGACCGGCGCGTCGTACCTGGTGACCGGCTTCTTCTTCTGGAACACCTGCGTCGACATCGGCGGGCGACCGATCGGCGACGACGACCGCCTCAAGCTGGTCGCCCCCGGCCTGCGCTGGGACCCTGCCGCCGATGCTCTCCAGCCTCCGCCGCCCGACGACTGGTAGTCGCGTCGCCGCGGCTACCAGAACGTCCGACGCGCGAGCGCGGTGCGCGTCGCCATCCCCGACGTCCGCTGACGTGCCGCGCAGCAAGTCGCGCGCAGCCATGGAGTGCTACGTTCCATGTCGATGAAGCGCGGGCTTGGCCTCCTCGTCGTCCTCGCTTGCGCGGCCTGCCCTGGCGCGGCGACGCCACCCACCCAAGGCGCACCGCCAGCGGGGCCCGCGGCCATCACACCGAGCCACGCGCCGCTCGACGTCCCGATCGTCAACGCGTCGCGCGGCGAGGCGTTCCTGGGCGCGCGCTGGACCCACGTCGTCTGGACGGGCACCGAGGCGGTCTTCTTTGAGACCACCCCCGGCCGCTTGATGAGCAACCTCTGGGTCGGCCGCATGGATGCCCAGGGCCACGAGCTGTCCCGCGTCCAGGTGCCGCTCGACCACGAGGTCGACGTCGGCTCGTACCCCGTCTGGGTCGACGGCACGATCGCGGCCTTGTTCGGCGCGTATCCCAACAGCAACCTGACGCGTGTCCGCCCCGATGGTACGCTTGTGGCCGACGTGGCGCTCAAGCCTGCGGCGGGCCGGTGGCTACTCGATACCGTTGCGAACTGGGGCCGCCGCGGACTCGATGTTGTCAGTGTAGAGGGGCAGCCAGACAATCCGCTTCCAGCGGCGGCCCAAGGGATCGCCACCTTCGATCTCCTTGGCAAGCGAACGGCCGATGCACCTCTCCAAGAGTGCGGTCTCGCAGGCGGGATTGTCTCCACGGCTTGGGGACTCGTCGTCTACTGCCGCGGCAACGAGGTCGTCCCAGGTCCCGGACGCCCAGCCTTGGAGGGGCCTGGGCGCGTCATTGGACTGCGTGATCACGCCGAGGTTTGGAGTCACGCCATTCGCCCCGGCGGACACGTGACGATGGGCAGCGACGGTGAACGCACTCTGCTGGTCTACGAGGATGCCCCTGGTTACGGCCGGATGGCCACCGACACCCTCAACGGCAGCGACACCGCTGTCCGGATCGAGCTCCTCGACGCCGCCGGGAAGGTCCTCACGTCGTCCGTCGTCAGCTCGATCGCTCCCAGACTGCCTGCGCGAAATCTACTCTGGACCGGCACCGAGTATGCCGCCGTAAACGAACGCTGGATCTACCGCTACAGCGCGGACGGCCACGAAGTCGGCGTCTGGGACCTTGAGCCGCGGTGCACCCGCGACTTCCACGCCACCGGCCTCGCCTGGACCGGCGCGTCGTACCTGGTGACCGGCTTCTTCTTCTGGAACACCTGCCTCGACTTCGGCGGGCGTCCGCTGCGCGATGAGGACCGCCTCAAGCTGGTCGCCCCCGGCCTACGCTGGGACCCTGCCGCCGACGCTCTCCAGCCTCCGCCGCCCGACAACTGGTAGTCGCGTCGCCTCAGCTACCAGAACGTCCTACGCGCCAGCGCTGTGCGCGTCGCCTCATCGGGATACTTGCTGATCGGCACCGCCGCGTCTTCCTGGAACAAGCTCAGAGCACGCTCGGTCGCTGCATCGAGCCGCCCGGTGACATCGACCTCGTATCCGAGCCACGCGAGCCGCTCTTGCACCCCGCGGATCGTCCCGAGCAAGTCGAAGCGCGGCGCCTCGTGGCCATCATCGTCGTGCTCGGCGACACACAGCGGCTCCGGCGCGTTCGGGTCAACTGGCGCCGGCACCGGCGCATCGAACGGCGCGTCCTCGATGAGGGGCATCGCGAGGAGCGCGCGGCGGCGCTCCGCTGGTAGCCCGACGGCGAGCTGGCCCCAGGCGCGGAGGTGTTCGGCATCGGGTGGATCGTCGCCGGGGACGCCCTCGATCACGGAGGCTGGCGGTCCAGCGACCTGAGAGCGTGGTGGGTTGTTGCGGTTCTGCATGTTCGGCTTGTGGACGTTCAGCGTACTGGTAGCAGCAGCTCGGCTAGATTGGTCCCGCTCGCATAGGTGTCACCATCGACTTCGTTGGGATGGAGGCCCGCCCACCACGCGTACTGCTTCTTGACGAGTGTTGCGGCTTTCTTGGCTTGCGGTTCCGCGAGCTCCGCCTTGTACGACTCGGTGCGGTGCACCATGCTGACGATCCGGCCGATGCCAAGCTCGCGTGCCATCTCGATGATCTGGATGTCGAGTTCGGGGTGAGCCGGATCGGGAAACTGAAAATGCCACCACTCCCACTCTGAGTTGCGGCCGATTCGGTGCAGCTGGTCGCCCCCCGAGACGAGATCATCGATGCGGACAAAGTCGCCGACCACCGGCATCACGATTACGTCGGCCGCGGCCTTCACGGTCTGGAGCGGGGCCAAGATCGCTGCGCGGACCGCCCGCTCTCCCAGCAGTAGCAGCAACTCGACGAGGTCGGCGCGTGCATCCGCGGTGAGCTGGCTCGCTGCGGGTGGCGGGGTAGGCTCGGTGGGGTTGAACGCCCACGGCTGGTCGCCCTGGGCGCGCACCCACGCGCTCGCCTTCGCGGCAGTCACCGCCGCCTGGCCACCGGCAGCCGTCTGCAGCTTAGCCACCAACGCGTCGATCTTCGTATCGAGCGCACCGACCGAGGCGGCGTAGGCGGCGACCGCCTGCGCTGTCTTGGCTTGGTCAGGGGCAACGGCGACGAATGCAGCAAAGGTTTTCAGGCCATCTAGCGTCGCCGTGTACGCGCGACCACGCGCCGCCAGCACCAAGGCGAGGCCGCTCTGCTCGCTCAGCGTCACCATGTCCTTCATCTGGCTCGGCGTGGCGGCCCCACGCATGAGGTCCGCTACGAGCGCACGATCGGCGTCGGTGTCGACGTTGCCGTCAGCTCCGAAGAGCTTTCTGCCTGCTGCCTCAGCAGCCTTGACCGCCTGCGCGTGCTTGCGCTCCACCTCTTTCGCGCGCTTCACGAGATCGCTGCGACGGCCTTCCAGGTAGCCAGCGAGGAGAGCCTTGTTCAGCGAGGCGTCGAGCTTCGCCTCCTTGGTGGCGTTGAGCTGCGCGTTCTGCCTCACTGCCGCGTGCGGAATCCCAAGCGTCTGCGCCACCGCCGACTGGTCCGGATACCCGCGTGACGCCGCCCGCCTCGCAACGGCGCGGTTCGCGTAAGTCTTGAACCGGCTGTTCCCCTCGTACACGACCACGTACGGATCCATCGGCGTTGTCGCGCCCGTGTCGGTAGGAAAGTCGACGGCCAGCCCGCAGTAGTGGGTCGATGCGGGGACACGCTTGTTCGCGTACCGCCGCCACAGTGGCCAGTCCCAGGGGCGTCGCGGGCCGGCGTTCTGCAATAATCCGCCCGCACCCTCGATCGCGTACAGCCACGTCAGGATCTTCCGCGCCTGCCGCCGTTGCACCTTGAACGTCCCGCCGCCGTGCCACTTGATCGCGACTTGCTCGAACTCCTCACCGTCGAGCCGCGGCGTGAGCTGCCCGATCCGCCACGCGCGGAGCACCTTGGCGATCCGCGCGTCGACTTTCATCGGCGGGGTGTACGACTTGCCGGGCGCGACGAACTTCTGCTTCTCGGCCCCGGTCAGGTTGGTCGGTTGCCCGGCGCGATATGCCCCCGACGGTACTTGCTGGCTGTTGGTATCCCGCATCGACAGCCGGTCGAGCACCGTTATCCCGAGGAACGTCATCGGCCCGAACGCACCCGACGGCTCGTCCTTCGTCGAGAAGCCGGCGCCCGTGAGCGACCGCTCGCTGTCGAACCACAGCCCGAGCGCACCGAGGTCAGCCTGGAGGTCCCGCACGTCGAACCGGCACCGCGGCGCGGTCTGGGTGATCGCCGGGATGTTCACACCGAGGTGCGCCTTCATGTACAGGGTGAGCTTGCCGCCCCACGCCGCCAGGTTGGCCTTGCCAGCCTCGTCGAGCGTGACCCGGATGATGTCATCGACGTAGTGAGTCGACTCCTTCGCCTCCTTCGGCGACTTCTCCTCGCGCGGCGGCCAGGCCAGCTCGTACGCGAGCGAGCTGTCGGGGCTCTGCCAGTACGGCTGGTGGACGTGGGCGACCGCCTTGCTGGTCGCGGTGCTGCCCCCACCGCTCACTTCGGCGACCACGTCCTGGCACGCCGTCAGGCCATGGACCTTGGGCTCGAAGCGCCAGCTAACCTTGCCACCGCTGACCGCAGCACTCGCCGTGGCCAGGACCGCGCCGCCGTCGGCGGCGAGGATCTTCACGGTGACATTGCCGAGGTTTTCGCACGTGGCCTCGACTGTGAGCGCGCCTGCCGCTGGGTCGGTCGCGGCATCGGTGACCGTCCAGGCGCGGCGCGTGCCCCAGCGGGCTTCGCCGTCAGCCCACACCACCGCGGTCACCAGCGGCTTCGTGGTGTCATCCTTGTCCGCGAGGAGGCCCGCGGCGGCGGCACCCGCAGGCCCGACGACGTAGCCTCCCGAGATGCGCTCGGTACCGTGCCGCGTGAGCCGGAGCAGCGTATCGTCGCCGCCTGCGGCGGCGGTACCACCAGTAGCGGCGCCGCCGCCCGCCGCACCACTTCCTCCGGCAGCCTCGCTACCCCCACCACCGCCCGCCGCAGGCGCGCAATCTGGCACCTCGGCGACCGTTGCGTCGGCCTTGGCAGCGGCAGCGACACCGCCAGGGTTGACGTCGATGGTCGCGCCCTTCAGGGCTACCAGGTTGCCGGTGATCTTCACGCCGGCCTTGCCGGTCCCGTCGACCCCGGTCGACTTGCCCATCAGGTCGACCGCGCCCTTGCCAGCGATGGCGATCTCGCCAGCGACGATGATGAACTCGTCATGCGCCTGCATGGCGACCGAGCCTTGCTTGGCCTCGATCGTGATCCCGGCGTCCTTGGCGATCGTCACGGTGCCGATACCGGCACCATCCGCGATGATCACCTTGCCTTCCTTGTCCTCGAACGTGATCGTGTGACCCGACTTCGACGCGATCACGCGCCGCGGGTTGTCGCCACTGGCGTTCGCGTCGGGCGGTGCGTCGCTGCCGTTCCAGATCCGCCCGATGACGATCGGCCGCGCGACCTCGCCATGTTCGAAGCCGACGAGCACCTCATCATCGACCTCGGGCAGCGAGAACCAGCCCCGGTCGCGGCCAGCGCCAATCGCGACCACCGGGCACCACCAGGTCGCATCGGGGCCGAGCACCGGGATGCGCACCTTCACGCGACACAGCTGCGCGGGGTCCTTGATGTCCACCACGAGGCCGATCACCACCTCGTGCGCGCGCTCGCCCTCAGCCTCCGCGGCGCGGAGTTGCTGGTGGATGAGCGAGGCGAGTCCCCAGATCACCGGAACACATCGCAGGCTTGGCGTGGGGCGTGCTCACCGCTCCGGGGGCGAGAGACACTGGTCCGATCTGTGTCGCAGCCCCTCCGGCGATCCGCTTGCAAGGGCAGTGAAGCCGCACCAACCAACATCTCCGGCACACGATACCCAGGCCCGATTGTGAGCGCAACCATGGTCAATCAAACAGACTGGCCGCGCTGTCCGGTCAGTGGCCCGACCCACGTCGGATCGCTCTCGAATCCGACGCTTCACCCTAGATCTGGTTGACGCCTTCGGCGTCGCGGCCGATCACCACACGCGTGAAGGTTGCTCACCTGGATCGCCACGCGCGCCGGCGCACGGTCGCGCGATGACGCGCGTCAATGCCCTGCCTGCTCGCAACGTCCTGCAGCAGCGGCCCCCGCGCCGCCTGCGGCGGAGCGGGCGCACCGGCCGCACGCTCACCGCGATCGGCGGCCTGCCGCGCGCCGGCCGCCGCCGCCGATCCTCTGGGACGTAGCGTACGTCCACGCTGGCCCACACCCCACGCGGAACCGTCCCCTCCCAGGCGTACCCATCCCAGGTCAGCGCTACTGTGGGCGTGGATGGCGCCGGCATGTCGCTCAAGGGCATGTCAGGCGACGCTCAATCCTCGTCGGCGATCGGCCAGTAGATGCGGGTGAGCGGCACCAACCGCCGCGTCGCCTCGTCGAGCCGCTCGTAGTTGTCGAGCACCAGGTCGCGCAACAGCGGTAAGTCCACCAGCGTCAGCGGGATGTTCGAGCGGTCGGCCTCATAGCGCGCGTCTTTGGTGAAGCCGCCGGTGCTCACGTACAGGCAGCGGTCGCCGTCCTTGCGTCCACCGAGGAAGGATCGCAGCTCTGGCGCGCCCATCGTCTGCTGCCGATGCTTCACCTCGACGAAGATGCGCGGCGCCTGCAAGCCCAGGCCGTCGGGCGATGCGAAGATGTCCACGCCACGATCGGCGCCCTTCGGCGACACTCGCGTCTTGTAGCCCATCGCGCGCAAGATGCCGGCCACCAGCTCCTGCAACTCGTCCCAGTCGAGCCCGTTGATGCGGTCGTCGAGTAGCTCGAGCGCCCGCTCGGTGGGATCGTCGGCTTCGGCCAACACCTCGACCGCCGACGGAGCGGCCGCCGCAGTCACAGCTGGCGGCGGAGCGTCGAGGGCGGTCCGGCCGGCGGTCAGCTCGGTCGCGACCTCATCCGGCACGCGGAACAGCGTCAGGGTCGAGCCCAGCGGGTTCCGCGCAGCAGCCGACAGCGCATCGCGTGACACCTTCCCCAACCACGTCACCTTCCGCGTGTACGGCAGCTGCTCGCCGTCCATGTACTCCATCGGGCCGGCCACGGTGCCCAGCAAGTACTCGCGGGTCTCCGGATCGTAGGTCACGACACCATCGCCCTCGGCGACCTCGGTGAAGAAGCGGTAGAGCTGCCCCGCGGCGTTGATGACCTTGCCCGGCTTCCACGCCGGGAACTTCTGTCGCAGGTGCGCCTGCAGGTCGACCTTGCTCAGCTGCGTATAGGCCAGCGAGCCCAACGCCTCGCCGCCCTGGCCCAGGCCCACCCGACCTTGCTCGCGGTACCGCTCAATCAGCTCGCCGCCGCGGCCGGCGCGAACCATCCACATGGCCTTGCTCATGGTGCGCATCCTATCGAACTCTGGGCCATCGATCTCACCGAGGTCATGGCGAGAACTGCCGAATGACCCTAGTCAGGTCCACCGCGCGCAGCAGCCCCGCGGCGCCTGTGCACGCGATCTCCCCGGGACGAGGGAACTCGTCAGCGGCGAGCAGCTCCGCGGGGCGACAGGTGATCAGGACGATCTGGACCTGCTGGGCCGCGCTCCGGAGGATGGCGTTGAACCACGCGACGCGGGCGGGATCGCTCTGGCTCAGGTGATCGTCCAGGACGATCGCGCTGTGCAGCTGCTCTGCGATGCACAGGCGTAGCAACGTGGCGAGCTGGTCCTGGGTGCCGGCGGACAGCGCGCGGATCTCGCGGACCTCGCCCGCCACCCGCAGCCCCGTGGCGTCGAGGTGCGCTCCCAGCTCGAGGTTGCCGTAGCGACCAGACGTGAGCTGCGCAAAGCGTGTGCTGACTGGACCCGCGAGCGCACGTCCCAGGTGCGCACCTTCTGAGGATTCGCTGGCACGCAAGGTCTCGAGCAACAGCTTCCACCCGTCGTACTCGAGCTCGACCTGGCGCGCGCGCTCCCGTGTCTGCTGAGTCGCCTGCTCGAGCTCGCGCAGCTGCTCGCGCACGATCGCGCCACCGACTTGCTCGAGCGCTCCGCGCGCCTTGGCCAGCTCCTCGTTGACCTCGCGCAGGTGCCCGGTCCGTCGCTCGACCTGCTGCTCGTGGTACGCGACGTCGTCGGCGTCGACCGAGCGACCGACCTCGGGGAGTGCAGCGAGCTGCGCGCGCAGCCCCGACGCGGCCTGGCGGGCAGCATCGACGTTGGTCTGCGCCAGCCGCAGCTGGGCGTCCTTCAGGGTCAGCTCGACCTCGTGGCTACGGTCCACGGCGGCCTTGAGGTCGCCCTGGCGCTTGGCGCGGATGTCCCGGGCCTTAGCGGCCGCCTCCTCCGCCGCCCCGACCGTGCCCCGCGCCGCCTTGATCGCGGCAGCCCGTGCCGCCTGAGCGTCGACGAGCTGACGCTCCGCCTGCGCCAAGGCCGCACGCGCGGCATCCCGGGCGACGGTCGCATCGCCGACCGCCAACCGCCAGCGGGCGAGGTCGAGCACGGGTGACGACGACGTGAGCTGCCGTGCCCAGTCCTCCGCGAACTCGAGCTCACGCGCGCGTGCACGCGCGCTCTCGAGCTTGCTCGTCGCCGCGACGGCCGCGTCGCGCGCGCGCTGCCACGCGCCAGCCTGCTCGTCGTGGCGCTTGGCCCGCGCCTCGAAGTGCGTCGTCGCATCGCGCAGGGCAGCGTCCGCCGATCGCTGGTCGTCGTCTCCGCCCGCGCTGAGCCGCGCATCTTGACGGTCGAGGTCCGCCAAGGCCGCGTCGATCTCGATCAGCGTGCGGTCGCAGGTCGCGACGACGGTCGTCCAGTCATCTGGCAGCTCCGCCCGCCGACGCACAGTCTCGGCCTCGAGCCGATCGGCCTCCGTACGCAGGCGTTCCAGGTCGGCCTGCCCCTGCTTCGCGAGCGCGCGGGCTTGCTCGAGTGCTGCCACCGCCTCATCACGGCTCGTGCCACTCTTGTCTCGCCACAGTTTCAGCGCCGCCTGCCAGCGTTCTCCCAGCCGCGCGAACTCTCGCTCGAGCGCCCCGAGATCGGCGCCCGCGAGCTCCTCCTCCAGCTCATCGCATCGCGCCTGCGCGGCCTGGGCGTCCTCCGACGTCGACGGCCGTGCGGCGCGCTCATCCTGTGCCGCCGCGTCGCGATCGAGCTGGGCGGCCTCGCGCTCCAGGTCGTCGGCCTCGCGCCGCCGCGCTTCGAGCGCCGCCAACGTCGCGACACCATGGGCAGCGAACACCGGCTCCGCCTCCCGGTGCCAGCGCTCGCGCAGCGCCGTCGCCGCTTGCCGCGCAACCTCCTCGCCCGCGGTGATCTCCAGCTCGGCGACATCCCCGAGGTCGAGTCGGAGCATCTGCTTGGCGGCGACGGCCACGGCGCCACGCCCCGCCTTCTCCACCAGCGCGACCCCATCGGCCTCGCCGGTGATCTCGATGGGCTGCTTGCGACGCACCATGACGGTCAGCCCACCGCCGAGCCGCGCCTCCGCTGTCTGCCGCTCCGTCCAGAGCTCGCGGAGCGCGGCGATCGCCGCCATCGCCGGGAATCCCGGCGCGATCTTTGCGCGAAGCGCGGCCGCCGCTTCTCGAAGCTCCGCCGCCTTGACGCGCGCTACAGCGAACGCAGCCTCCTCCCGCTCGCGCTCCGCGACGGCCGCGCGCGCCGCGCGGTAGGCACCGAACACCTCGACCTGCCGAACCAAGGCGACGTCGCGCTCGGCCGAGGCGAGCTTCGCCGCCACCGCGGCCGCGCGCTCCTCGTCGCTGACGGACTTGCCCTGCCGAACGTCCGCCGCCTGGCGCGCGTGAGCCGCCAGCCGCAGGACCTCGCCGACCTCCGCCGCGCGTTTCCGCGTCGTCTCGGCGTCCGCGCGGGCCGCGCGCCGCTGCAACCGCTGGTTTTCCAGCTCTTTCCGCGCCAGTTCGCGCGCCTGCACCTTCGCGTCGCTGCGCGCCTCGCGGACGCGTTCCTTCGCGCGCTCGAGCGCCTGCTGCGCAGTCTCGCGCTCGACCTTCGCTGCAGCGACGGCGCGCGCCATCTCCGCTTCCCGGCCTTCCAGTTCAAGTGCAGCCGCCGCCGCTGCCGCGACCTCGGCCGCCACCTTCTCGGCACGGCTCAATGCCACCGTCGCCGCCGCCACTGCGCGCTCCGTATCGTCGCAACGCCGTTGCGCGTCATCGCGCGCCGCCGTGAGTTCACGCGCGCGGTGCTCATGTTCGGCGTCGTCATGCGTGAGGCGGTCGAGCGCCCGCCGCGCCGCATCCCGGTCGGCTTCCGCCTGTTCGATCGCCGCCTCCGCCGCGCGGACGCTCGCCTCGCCTGCGCTCGCCACGGCGCGCACCTGCGCCCCCTCCTTCTCGAGCCCGTCGATGCGCTGCTGCAACTCCAGCACGCTGCCGAGCGTGCCCTCATGCGTCTTCAGCTGCGCTTCGAGCTGCTCCCGGTGCTCGCGGGCGGCGAGATCGTGACGGGCCGCCTGCAGCGCTTCGGTGGCCTCCCCGAGGTCGGCGTGGATCTGGTCGCGCTCGCTCACCAGCTCGCGGATCTTGGCCTCGGCGGCCTCGGTGTCGCGGACACGTCGGGTGAGGTCGTCGTGCTTGAGCTGCTGGTCGTTGAGCTCGTTCGTCAGCGCCAAGAACGGTGCGTCGGCGGTCCGCTTCTTGCGTCCCTTCGGCGTGAACGCGACGTCGACGCTCGCCTGAGTCTCATCGAGGACTCGCTTGAACAGCGGGTCCTGCGCCAGGGCGCCGAGCGCCTCGACCAGGCGCAGCCGGCCTGCCTCATCGGGGTCCTTCTCCAGCGACGTGTCGAACAGCACCTTGCGGACGCTGTCTTGCTCGGCCAGGAGCACCTGCGTCAGGAAGCTCTCGGGTAGGCCGCGCGGCCCTTGCCCGCCGGGCTTCTGCACCCCCCACCGGAACATCGTGCGGAGCCGGTCGTCGACCTCGCGACCGGTGGCATCGGTCGTGAACGTCTGCCCATCGCGCGAACTCTCGAGGCGCGAGCGCCCTGCGCTGCCACCGCCGAACGTCTTGGTCACGCGCCAGAGCCGATCGTCGTCGTCCGCGACCGTCAACGCGACACGCGGCTCGCCGTCCCCGTACCAGGACACGAAGCGCTCGTGCACGGATGAGCTGTGCTGGAGCAGCAAGACCGCGCGGATCGCCCAGGCCAAGCTCGACTTGCCGAGATCGTTCGGCCCATACAGCACGTTCAGCCCGGGGCCGAAGTCGAGCTCGGCCGCTGCGATGCACTGGAACCGCTCGACCGAGAGGTGGACCAGCCTCACGATGCCCCTCCCGCGCGAACCATCCGGAACAGGTGGTACAGCGCCTCGCGGGCGACCTCGGGCTGGTCGCCCCGTTCCAGCTCTTTCAGCCGCGCGACGGTGGCGCGCAGCACGTCCGGCAGGTCGGCGAAGTCCGCCTCGATGCCGCGCGTGTCGAGCAGCAACCGCTCCCGCACCAGTTGCAGGATCCCGACACGGCCATGGGTCGCGGCGGTGCCCTTCAGCTCGGTCAAGATCGCCTCGGCCTCCGCCAGCTCGGGAGCGGTCACGCGAAGGTCGAGCACCAGCCTAAGCACGGTGCGGGCCAAGTTCGGCTCGGACCGCAGCGCGCGCAGCTCCGCCAGCGAACGGATCGTGCGCTCGGACCATGTCCAGTACGCCACGCGCTCGGGGCGAAACGTCACGCGCCGAGACCGACTCACGAACACCGCGACGACGTTGCCCGCGCCCGGCTCCCCGAACGTCGTGGCTTCGGGCGCGCCTGGGTAGACCACGGGCGGACGCGCCCCGGGCGGCACGTCACGAAAGCTGTGGGTATCGCCGATCGCCAGGTAGTCGAACCCGCGCTGAACGGCAGCGTCCTTGGCGATGGGGAAGTTCGTCTGACAGTCCACCGCGTCGAACGTGCTGCCGTGGACCAGGCCGATGCGAATGCGCTCATCGCCAGGCACCCGTGCCGGCAACGCGAGCGCTGGGTCATTCTGGCCTGCCCGCGACCGACACGGGCACGCGTACAGCACCGCCACGTCGCTGAGGTCGTAGACGAAGTCGTCGCGATCGACGACGTGCACCCACGCTGGCAAGGCCCGGCGAAATGGGTGCCCCGGGTAGTAGACCGAACCAGGCTGGAGCGGGTCGTGGTTCCCGGGGAGCAAGAACACCGGCCGCCGCGGCAACTTCGAGAGCTTCTTGGCCACCGGCTCCCACCACTCGCGATCGAGATCTGGCTCCTCGAACAGATCGCCCGCGCACAAGATGGCGTCCACGCCCTCGTGTTCGGCCTTTTGCAAGATCTGGTCGAGCACGTCGAGCCGCGCGCGGCTCAGCTTCGTCCGGTCGCCCTCGTCGAAGCGCAGGAAGCGACGTCCGAGGTGCCAGTCGGCGGTGTGTAGCAGCTTGAGTGCCACGTCGTCTCCCTCCGGCCTGCTCATGCGATCTCGAGCTCCGCGTCGAGCAGGTGCTCGACCTCGGGTTTCGCGTAACGGCGCGCCTCGGTGTGCCGGCGCCACCGCTGGTAGTTCTCATCGTCACCGGCGCGCAGCCGCGCGATCTCGGCATCGAACCGGTCGAGATCGGTCTGGGCCGCCACCAGCGCGCGCTCCACCCGCGCGCGCTGCTCGGCCCCCATCGCGGTTTCGCGTGCTGCCTGCGCCTTTCCCAGCCGCTCCAACGCCTGCGCGCGCTGCCGCTCCAGCAGCAGCACGCGATCGTTGACGAAGCGCTCGATCTGCTCGAGCGTGCGCTCGAACCGCGGCTGCTCGTGGGCGCCGGCCGCGCCGGTGTCATGAAAGAGCACCTCGTCGACCGCGTCGGTCAGCGCCGCATCGGTCGGCGCCGCGCGCTCGGGACGCGCTGGCGCATCCTTCATCGGCCCGTCCAACAGCCGCAACGCGAAGTCAGGGGGCAAGGGCGTGTCGTCGCCATCGAGCAACACGACGGCCAGCAGTCGCTCGGAGACCTCGAACCCGCGCGTGACCACCCGGACCAGCCGCAGCCGGCCGTGGCGACCGCGGAGCGCACGTGCGTCGTCATCCCTTGCCTCGACGCGCACCGCGAACCGTCGCCCCAGCGCGCCCGCGCGCGTTGCCGCCAGCGCCGCCGCGACGAGTGGATGCCCCAGGTGCAGCGGCGCCAGCGGCGTTCCCGGGCTCGGGTCGCCGATCAGGCACGCGGTGCCCTCGCGCAACGCCAACGGCAACGCGGGTGAACCGTCGACCGCAAGCTCGACCACCCCAGCGCGGCGCTCCAAGCGATGGGAGATGCCCTCGGTCTCCAGGTAGCTAACGACAACTCGCTCGACCTGGCGATCGAACTCGGCGAGCTCGCGCGGCAGGTCCTCCTGGATCTGCCGGAACGACCGCTTGACGCTGCTGTCGAAGCGCCGCTGGATCGCGTCCGCCGTGCGCCGCTGCGCCGCCTCGAACTCGCGCAGCTTGCTGTCGATCGAGGCGCGCAGCTCGCGCACCTCATGCTCGACCTCCTCGAGCGTGCGCGACCGTTCGTAGATGCGCCGCAGCTGCGCCTCGAAGTCCACCCCCACCGCGCTGGCCAGCGACTCGGGTGCGCTGGCCCCGCCTTCGTCGAGCACCTCGTCGGTCGCGCCCAGCACGGCGCCGAACAGGTGCAGCTTCTGGCTGAGGATCTCGTAGGTGAGGCGTTGGGCCTCGTTGTCGGTAGCCAGGAAGTTGATGACGGTGACGTCGCGCTGCTGCGCATAGCGATGGCAGCGGCCGATGCGTTGCTCGATGCGCTGCGGGTTCCACGGCAGGTCGTAGTTGACGACCGTGTCGCAGAATTGCAGGTTCAGCCCCTTGGCCCCGGCTTCGGTAGAGATCAGCACCCGCGACCGCGTCCGAAACTCGTGGACCAGCGCCAACCTGACCGCGACGTCAGGGCTCGGCCGGCTCGCGGCCGGCAGCTTGCGCCCCACCTCCTCCTGCCAACGGTCGAGCGCGCGCATCGCCGCGGGGGAGTCGTTGGTCCCTCGGAAGAACGTGATCTCACCCTCGGCGACGAGGTGGCTCTGGCGCAGCAACCGGCCGAGGTACTCCTGCGTCGTCAACGACTCCGTGAAGATGACCAGCTTCCCGCTGCTCTTGCCGGCCTCTGCTTGTTCGAACACTAGCTTGACCGCCCGGAGCAACGCGCGGGCCTTGCTGTCAGTCGGCAGGGCGCCGGCCCGCGCGACGAAGCTCTCGACCCGCGCCAGCTCGGCGGCGATCGCCGGGGTGTCTGTGGCCGTGACCGCCGCCGTCGCCTGATCGGTGACCTCCTCGTCGTCCTCGAGGTCGCCGAGCGTCTCGGCGCGTTCCGCCAGCGCGTCGTCAGGCCGTCGCTCGAGCAGGTTCCGCAACCGCTCCGCGACGCGCTCGAGGCTCGCCGACAGCGCCGCCAGCGACGACGCCATGCGCCGGTGAAACCCGATCAGCAGCAGCGTCCGCTGGCTCCCGCGGAACGCGAACAGGCTCGGCTCGAGCAGGTACTTCGTGACGCCGTCGTAGAGCGCCCGCTCCTCGGGACTCATCGTGTACTCGAAGAGCTGGGCGCGCCGCTTCATGAACGGCTCGCGCATGAACTCCTGAGCCTGGCGCCGCAGGGTGCGTTGCAGGACGGTCTCGAGGCGGCGTTGCAGCTCGTGCTCCTGGCCGGCGGCGAGGACCCGGTGATCGGACGGGCAGAACAGGTCCCGGAACGTGGGCAGGTCTCCGAGCAGCGTGCCCGTCGGGTCGACGAAGTGGACCAGCCCCCACAGCTCGAGCAGCGAGTTCTGCAGCGGTGTCGCGGTCAGCAGCAGCACCGGCGTCGCGGCGCGTCCAAGCGCTTGCGATAGCCGGGCCGCCATCTTGGCGTACGGCGAGTCGTCGCGGATCGATCCGCCGCGATCAAACCGCTTGTAGATGCTGGCGAAGACCTCGTGCGCTTCGTCCACGACGCACAGGTCGAAGCGCTCGCCGGCCTCGAGCAGCTGGGCGCCGGCCTCGCTCCCGACGTGATCGCGGGTCGCAAGGAATACGCCTTCGCCCTCGAAGGCGAGCGCGTCACCGCGCGCGACCTCCCGCGCGTCGATGCCGAACAGCGCGAACAGCTCTTGCCGCCACTGTCCCAGCAGCGCCTTGGGCGTCACCACCAAGATCCGCCGCGCACCCTCCGCACGCAGCTGCGCTATCACCAGGCCGGCCTCGATCGTCTTCCCGAGCCCGACCTCGTCAGCCAGGATGCACCCGCCATCCGGCAGCCGGGCCAGCGCGAAGATGACCGCGTCGATCTGGTGCGGATTCGGATCGATGCGGGCCGCGCGCTGCGACGCCGCGTAGCGCCGATGCTCGTCCGCGCGGCGGCGCCGGACCAGGTCCTCGGCGAGGTACAGCCGCTGGATCGGGTGGGCCGCACGCGATGCGCTCATCGAACGCCCCGCCCCTTTGCCGGCAGCATCGACACCAGGTCCCCCAGGTCCCATGTGAACGGCGCGGGACCGAATGCGCGGCGGAATTCCTCGACGACCATGTCGAGGGACGACTCTGGCAAGAGCCATGTGGCGGCGCGCTGGGCGAACGCCGCGGCATCCATCTCGGGCCGCGTGCTATTCAGCCGACGGCGTGCATCGAGGTAGGTGAACAGCGCGCCCGTGCCGCCTTCGTCATCCGTGTGCTTGAGGAGCCGGTCCGTGCACGCCCATACGACGGCTGCCAAGAAGTGCTTGTGACCGTAGTGAACATCCTCGCCGAGCGACTGCGCCAGCGGAAACGCGAAGCTTCGCGGCGTGAAGGTGAGGCGCGCAAGTTGCGAGCGGACGAGCGGCTCAGAGATCCGCGAGCCGTCCTTGTCGACGATGTGGGCGAAGATGTGGTTCCGCATCGCTGCGACCGACACGCTTGGCTCGATGTCGCGACTTCGGAGCGCCGCCTGGTTCCAATCGGCCTTCGGCTGCAGCTTCAGCGTGTCGACGACCTTCTTGATGTTGCTGTCGAAGTTCCGCCGCATCACCCGAAGGTGTTTCGCGATGGCGGGATTTTCGGGCGCCGTCGCCTCTCGTGCTTCCACGACTTCGGCCTTCGCCGCGATCACCTGTACCGCTTCGCGGTAGAGGCGATGCGGCGCCCAACGGAGGTAGCCGAAGTCTACCGCGCGGAGTCCGATGATCTTGCCGATCGACCTGCGCGCCTTCGACACCTGGTCACGCACGCCTGCGTCGACCAGCGAGAACGAGTGTCCCTTCTTCGTGCTCTCGGACACGAAGCCGATCTTCTTGGTCGTCTCCTTCGAGAGCACACCAAGGCGGACGAAGACGCTGAGGTCGATGGACACGGACAGGTCCGCGAGATCGTCGTCCGTCGCGACCCCGACGCCAGTCGCGCAGAGTTCTTCGACATAGACGGTCGCGGGCAGCGCGAGCGGAGGCAGCGGTGGAAGCGCGGTCGGCGTGAAGTTCGCGAGGGCCTGCTTGACGAGTTCCTGCCGGCCCTTGGCTTGTCGGGTAGCGCTCGCTTTCGCCTCGAAGGACGGCTCGGGCTCGACCGTGCGCGCGGGCATGATCTGGGCGAACAACTCCGGCGTGAGGCGCTGAAAGTACTTCTGCTCGCGAAGGCGCGATAGTTCGGCGAGGACTGCCTCGACGTCAACGTGCGCCATCGGTGTGGCAACCGCCGCCATCTCGACGTTCGGCCCCGTCAAGGCGCTGTGAGTCAGGTTTGCCGAACCGACGATGCCCGCCCACGTCCCGTCCGCGCGCTCGAACAGGAACGCCTTGGCGTGGAACAGCGACGTCGCGTGCGGATACAGGTAGACCTCGACCTTGCCGGGAAAGCGCCTCTCGAGGGGCGCGAGACTTTCGAAGAAGCGCGGCTCGGTGAACGCTCCACCGTTGAAGGTGACGTAGAGGCTGACCATTCCTCCGCGGGCCAGGAGTCGCTCTAGCGACAGCATCAAGAGCTCGATCCCGCTCGACGAGACGAACGCCGATGCCAGGATCGCGCTCTTGGCGGTCTCGAGGTTCTCGCGCAACGCCGCGAGGATGCGGCCCCCCGTGGACGGCAACACGCGCATCGGGTTCGTCACGACTCTGGCCCTGTCGCGGGTTGGATCCAGATCGCGGCGATCGGAAACACCGCGGCGACGGGATCGCCGGGGCGGGTGACGCGCAGACGCCCGACCCACGCATCTTCCAGCGCCCGCAGACGTGGCGTGTCGAAGCCCGTCGCACGAGTCCGTTTGGGCCGGGGCACCCGCACCATGCGAACCAACGTTGCCAGCGTCGCGTCGGTGAGTTCCGCATCCATGCGACCTTCGCTATCGGTCACGAATGCACGGACCGACGCCCCCACCTCACGCGGCGGGGCGTGCGTAAGGTCGAGGCGGCGGACGCCGTACGCAACGACCAGGGCCCCCGCGCGCAGCGCTTCCGGGTGCGGCGTGGACTCGCACCACGTCTGGAACCGCTTCGGGTCGACCAAGGTGAACGCCACGGAGCCGACGGGTGCGCGGGTGCTTCCCGCGCCCTCGTCATCCTCGAACAAGGCGCGGACCTTCGACGCGACCCAGCGATCGTTCAACCCAAGACGCCGCACCGCTTCGTTGGTAGGCCCCATGAGGCCCAGCCCCGCGTCTCTGCCGACAAAGCCCAGGCTTCCATCTGGCAGCCGGAACACGCGTGCGTCACCGAAGGCGACCTGGGGCTCGGGCGCGCCAGGCACCTTCACGAGCGTCTTGCGGCGCCACCCAGCCTCCACCTTCGCCCCTGCCGTCGAGGCGACAAAGGCCTCGAGGTCTTCGTCCTGCACCGGCCCGCGGTCCAGGCCGCGCAGCGCGGCCGCACGCTGCCGGAAATCCGCATCGGCCACGCACAAGGTCTCGTATCCCTTCTGGACCATGCGGTCGATGCGGGCCTCCTCGTCGGGGGTCAGCGGGCCAAACCCTTCCCCCGCCATGAGCAGCGCGAGCTCCGCCAGGGGGATGAGCGCCATCGTCCGACTGTAGTGCAGCTCAAACCGGTCACCGTCGATGTCCTTGACGATCTGTCCGAGCCGGGCGCGGCATCGATCGAGGATCCTGATCTCACGACTGCCCTCCATCACGATCGTCTCGACGACCACGGTGTTGTCGCTACCGTATCGATGAACTCGCCCCACCCGCTGCTCCATCTCCATCGGGTTCCACGGAACGTCGAAGTGGATCAGCCGTCGCGAGATCTGCAGGTTGATGCCTTCGCCGCCCGAACGTGACGACACCAGGACGCGCGCGCCGTCAGGGCGACGGAACCGCTCGATCTCCTGTCGCCGTGCGTCGCGATCCTGGCCCCCGACGATCAGCGACACCGCCCCCGCCCCGAGATGCATCTCGAGGCGCTGTTTCAAGGTGTACACGGTCTCGACCGGCTGCGCGAACACCACGAACTTCTCGTCAGGGTGTGCCTCTAGCCATCCGAAGACAGGAGCCAGTTTGTGGCGAAGCGCGTCGCGCTCAATCAGCGCCACGCCCGCGTTGAGCGCCTGTGAGAGGAGCCCCACCTCGGCCTTGAAATCGTCGGCGTCGTCCTCGTCGAGTTCTGCCAGCTGGCTGCGCAGGTACGCCTCGAGGTCTTCGACCGACTCCTTCGGCGAGCGGCCGCGATAGGGCCGCAGCGCACCGAGCGCCGCACGCAACGAGGCGTTGTTGCCGGATCGGATGCCCGTCCGCAGCGTCAATCGCACCAGGTAGGCGAGCCCAGCCTGTGGGCTGGACGCGCACCACTGCAGGGCCTGGGCGAGCCGCCACCCCGCGGCGCGCGTCACTGTCGCAGCTGACAGCAAGCGGTGGACCAGCTCGAGCCACCGGCGGTAGTCCGGCCCGCATTCGATCATCGTCGGTGGACGGACGTCGCGGATGGGAAAGAGCGGTTGACCATCCCAGTCCCGGATGTCGTCCTTGATCCGGTAGATGACGCGACCGCTGGCGTCGCTCTCACCTTCGGCACAGAGCAGCCGGAGCAAATTCTGGAACTTGTCGCCGTGGCCCTGGTGCGGCGTGCCAGACAACAGCAGCAGCCGGCCGCCCGGGGTCATCCTTTCGTCCACCAGTCGGCGGACAAGCTTCATCCGCTGTTGTGGATCAGTGCCCTCGGCCGACCAGTCCGATAGGTGGTGGGCCTCATCGATGATCAACACGTCCCACGGACCCGATCTGGCGACCGTCTCCAGATGATTCACGCCACCCTTGATCTGGAACACGGCGCGGTGCATCGACGCCACGACCAGGGGATCGCTGTTGCCCGGGTCGAGCCGCGCCTCCGGTGCCCAGCTGGTCCATCGACGAGGTGACAACCCGAGGCGCACGAACTCGTCGACGACGTTGTCGACGAGGCCGGCCTGCGTAAGGTACAGCACCCGCGGCGGAGCCCCGGTCCGCGACTCGATCAGGCGTTGGACGATCAGCGCCGCCTCGATCGTCTTGCCCAACCCGACCTCGTCGGCAATCAGCACGCGGCGGAGGTTCGGGTCCTTGAGGACGTGCTCGACGAGCGAGGCCTGATGGGCCAGCGGGTCGATCGCTTGCGCATCGAGCAAGCGATACCGATCTTCACAGAGCAGCCACATCGCCTCCAACCTCGCCAGCGCTCGCCGCGTCTCCTGCATGATTTTCTCGCCCTCACCGCCGGCCGCCCCAAGCAGGCTCTCGAGGGGCGTCGCCAGCACGGCGGCGTCCAGCTCGGCTTCGGTGATCGTCGACGGCGGTCGGGCGGCTTCATCGAGATTGGCGAACAGGCGGTCAGGCCACGTCGCCGCGTTGAAGCTCGGATACCCGAAATTGGAGGTCCCGAAGACGGCGTACGTTCCGGCGCGCTTGGTCGCCCGGATCAGCAACGGGCGCGTCACGACGACACCTCCGCACCCGCGTCTGCGCTGTGGAACGGCGTCAGCAGTTCGAGCGCGTGCGCGACCTGCGCGCGCACGGCGGCGGCCTTGCGCGCGTCACGGCGGGAGGCCCGCGAGCGCTCGTCGTCGGTGAGCCGCCGGAATGCGTCGGTCAAGGGATCGTGCTGTTCCGCGAGGTAGTCCTGCTCGAGTTCCCGGCGGAGGGCATCGTAGTACGCGAGCAACAGGCCTTCGGCGTGCTCGCGCGCCTTCTCGGACGCCAGCGTCCCGCCATTCTCGAACGCCTCGAGGATGCGTTGCTTGGCTCCCTTGCCTTCGTTGTGCCCGGCAGCAAGCGCCTTCTTGCAGGTCGCGCTCATCACCTGTCCGATCTTCTTGGAGAGCTCGGCGCTGACACGGCCGGTGAGTTCCGCCAGCTTCTCCTTGGTGAACGCGACGCAGGTCTTGGCGCGCTGTTGCATGAGCTGCTTCTGGCTCGTGATCTGGTCCTCGCCAGCGACGCGCTCATCGAGCGCCTTCGCCGCATCGCAGAGCTTCTCGACCAGGCGAACGTCGCGGTCGACCATCTGCTTGATCGCGTTGCGAACGCCACCCACGATGCGCGTATCCCAGTCGCTCGCGATCGGTTCGATGAACTTCTCGGTGAGCGCGACCGGGTAGTTGATCGCCTTCTTGTCCCAGACTGCGTCGTGCTTGAGCGCTGCCTCGAGCGACTTGAAGTACAGCTTCTCGCCGTCCGTTCGGAGGCGCTTGACCCGCTTCACCGTACCCTTCTCGGCTTCCGCGCACAGCAAGCGAATGTCGGCGGGGATCGCTTCCTTGAGGCGCGCCAGCAGCTCCCCGTGCGATGCGTTCATCTGGTCTCGCAAGCCTTGCATCGCATCCTGTAGCGCCGCGCGAAACGACTCCCACTGTTCCGTCGCGGCACCTCGCCCTTCTTCGTAGGCCTGCGCTGTCGCGCGAAGGTACCCATCGACGATGGCCCACAGCGCGTTGGCCGCCTGGGCGATATCCTGTTGGCGCTGCTTCGCGTGCTTCGCCGCGAGCCCTTCAAGCGCGGCTCGGAACGCGGGGACGTTGGTCGCGGCCAAGCTCTTCAGCCACGCCACATCGTCGTATCCTTCGATCAGCGACAGGTAATCCGGCGCTGCCACGCACAGGACATCCATCTCCGCGCACAGCGCTTCGATGCGCTGCGCACGCCGCGCCCGCCGTTCCTCCGTCAACTCCTCCGACGAAGGGGAGCTGAGCAGCGCGCCGCGGATGTCGCTGCGGGCCTTGGCCGCCATCTCGGCGCCGAGCTCGGCGAAGACCGTCCCAGCGTCGGGCGGCCGTTGCCCCCGGGCACGCGCGAGGCCGCTGGCCTCTTTCCAACGAGTCTTGGCGACGTCGTCGAGGTGGGTGACGACGACCATCACGCGGATGCTGGGCGGCCCTTCGCCTTCCATCAGCAGGCGAGTCACGACGCCCGTCCGCTCCAGCAAGCGCGCGACCGAATCGGTCAGTCCGCTGTTGCGCATCACGACGACTAGGGCGTCGCCACCTTCTCGAACGAAATCCTCGGCCACGAGCGCCCCAGGATCGGCGCGTACGCCAATCCCCGGCAAGTCGACGAGCGACAGCGAGCGCACGATCTCGCAACGCAGGCCGACGCACAGCGTCTTCACCAGCGGAGCCAGCCACCCCGCGGCGCGCACCCTCAGCGTCTGCATGAACGCGAAGGCGTCGGAACTCGTGAGCGTCTCGGTCTTCCCCAAGTACTGCTTGAGTTCCTCGATGCGCGGATGGAAGGCGACGATCGCCTCCGGGTTCCGGGGCCGTTCGTTCAAGACGGCACGGAGACCGTCGACCAGGACAGGCCCCGGCGGCCTCGGTGGGCGAGCGTCGCCGTCGTGACTACCGACGTCGGCGCCGAGCATCGACCACAGTTGGTCCAGCATGTAGTTGAACCGCTCGTTCGCGACCGCGCGGGCGCGGTGTGCGTCGTCGTTCGCGGGCTCGTCTTCCGGAAGGGGCGCCGGCGCGACCGCGCCCAGGTCCAAGTCGAGCTCGTCGAGGGCCACCTCGTCGCGACCCTCGGCGTTCATCGCCACGAGCTCACCGCGGCGGACCAGCGCGCTTTCCAGCAGGAGGCGGACGCCGCGCAGCTTCTCGGTGTCGTGGTACGAGACCGTGAGGCAGTCGTCGTCGGCGTACGCGACCTGCGTGGCTTGTGCGGTGAGCGGGCCGATGCCGCCTGACGGCAACGCGCTGCGCTCGACCAGCGCGTTGATGAGCGAGCTCTTGCCCACTTGCGACTCGCCGATGAATCCGATCTGCAGGTGCGTCTTGCGCCGCAGCGCAGCGACCAGCAGTTCGGCCGACTGATCGACCGCGCCGATCTCGCCGGGAATGTGCTGGGCGAGCAGCGGCCGCAGCTCATCAGCCCAGAGCTTGAGCAGGTCGTGCGCGTTCTCTTCGGTATTGACGCGTTCCATGACGCCCCCTTTCGCGATGCTTCTAGCTACGAGTCCTCGTTTCGAGCCGGCGCGGATTCTCTTGCCTCGCGCGCCTCTGTCAGCGCCGCGTGGACGCGGAGCAGGATCTCGACGTCGAGGGCGGCGTAGGCGAGCTGGGCCGGCGACAGCGGCCGCTGGGTCCAGTCTGACTTCTGCGGGGTCTTGTCGAGCCGCAGGCCGAGCTCGCGGCGGCACACGGCGGCGAGGCTGTGGCCTTCGAGCTGACGGCCGCGCACGCGACGCGACACGACGAGGGTGTCGACGATGTTGCGGATCGACAGGTTGAGCTTGCCGAACACGTCGAGCTCGAACGCCGCGTTGTGGATCACCTTGACGATCGACTCGGCCTCCAGCAGCGCGGCGAGCGGCGCCAGGTCGTCGAGCGCGCGGGCGTCGATGACGGCGCTCCACTCGGGCACCCCGAGCTGCACCAGGCACAGCTCCTGGTCGCCGAGCGTGGTCTCGACGTCGAGCGCGATCAGCGACCGCGCCGCGAGCTCGGCGCACACGGCCCGCAGGCCGGCCGCGTCGTCGATGTAGCGCACCTCGTTGGCCGGGGTCGCCAGGGGCGCAGGCGCCACGCCGCTCGCCGGGAGCTCGGCCACGACGCGGCGGAGCAGGCCGGCGGGGTCGGCCACCGGCAACGCGTCGGGCCCGGTGAGCCCCGCCAGAAACGCCCGCGTGCCCGCCAGGTCGAGCAGCGAGTTGCCGACCATCTCCATCTGGCAACGCGGTGGCAATGCCGCCTGGAACTTGCTCAGGCGGTACGGTGGGATCTGCGCGACGACGGTCAGCCAGAACTGCAGGTCGTGCCAGATGGCCGGGTCGGCGAGCCGGGCGACCGCGTCGCGCACGGCCCCCTCCGCGATGCCCTCCCCCTCGACGCGGATCCGGAAGCTGTCAGCGACGACCTTCCACCCGGTGATCACGATCAGCGCGTGCCTGAGCGTCTGGTTGATCGCGCCCCCCGCGAACGTCCACCACCGCCAGCCCTTGGTATCGCTCTGGAGCGACGCGCCGGTCGGTCCGAGCAGGCCGGCGAACTCGTCGCGGTACTCGGCCAGCGCCGCCGCGACCGGCTCCGTGAGGTAGCCGTACGTGCGGTCTTCCACCAGCACCTGCTTGATGCGCTGGCACAGCGCGAAGCTCAGGATCGTCGGCGCGAAGCCACCCCACAGCGGCTTCTTCCCCCGTGGCGCGCTAACCGCGGTGATCACCCGCTGCTTGTGGTCGATGGTCTGGACCAGCCACGCCCGCCCGCCCAGCAAGAAGCTGGTCATCGACTCGACCAGGCTATCGACGAAGTTCTGATCCAGCGATCCGACGTCGGCGCCGCTCGTCGTCATGACCCGGTAGAACTGCGGGCTGGAGAAGACCGCGTACAGCTCGAGGAAGTTCTTCTTCCCGAAGGTGCGCTCGGCGGCCTCCCCCATCGACAGCTGCCCGCCGGTCTCGAACAGATACTCGGTGGCGATCATGTGATCGACCACCGCGTCGAACTCGGCGCGGCTGATCCCGGCCAGATCCGGCAGCCGCGACAGCTTGCGCCAGGCCTCGGCCCGCGGGACGCCGCCGGCCTCGAGCGTGAACGCCAGGAGCTGGTGGACGAACACCGGCCAGCACCGCGTCTGCGGCGGGATCGACTCGACCCAACCCTCGCGCGCCAGCTCGACCAGCGCGACCGCTTGCACCACCTCGCTCACCTTCTCGCAGAAGAAGGTGGTGTTGGCGACTGCGCCCGCGCGCCGCCCGGTGCGGCCCATCCGCTGCAGGAACGACGAGACGGTCTTGGGCGCCTCGGCCTGGAACACCAGGTCGAGATCGCCGACGTCGATCCCCAGCTCGAGGGTCGACGTGCACACGATCGCCGCGCTACCGCCGCCGTGGAACTTCTCCTCGGCGAGCTTGCGCTCGGCCAGCGACACCGAGCTGTGGTGCACGAACACGTCGGTCCCGCGGTCGCGCATCCGCTCGGCGATCGCCTCGGTCAGCGCGCGGCTCTCGCAGAAGAACAGACTCTTCTTGCCGGCCGCCAGCCCGGCGGCCTGGCTCGCGAGCAAGAACGGATCGGCCTCGAGGATCACCGCGATCGCGCGCGGCTTGGGCTCCTTGGGGGGATCGACCACGACGCCGTGGCGCTTCGAGGTCCCGCGCAGCCACTCGAGGATGGCCGCGGGGTTCCCGACCGTCGCGGACAGCCCGACCCGCTGCACGTCGTGGCGGCTGTGCTCGGCGATGCGCTCGATGACGCTCAGCATGTGCGCGCCGCGGTCGGTGCCGGCCAGCGCGTGGACCTCGTCGACCACGACGATGCGCAGGTCAGCGAACAGCCGCTCGGTCGAGACGCTGCGCGACGCCAGCATGACCTCGAGCGACTCGGGCGTCGTCATCAGCAGCTCGGTCGGGTCGGCCAGGAACGCCTTGCGCGCCGGCGCGGTGACGTCGCCGTGCCACAGGAAGCGCCGCAGGCCGACCATCTCGGTGTAGAGCCCGAGCCGCTCGGCCTGGTTGTTGAGCAGCGCCTTGATCGGCGCGAGGTAGATCGCGCCCACGCCGTCGGCCGGCTGGTCGACCAGCATCGACAGCGTCGGGAACATCGACGCCTCGGTCTTCCCGCCAGCCGTTGGCGCCAGCACCACGGCGTTGTGGCCGTCCAGGATCGCGGCGCCCGCCTGTTCCTGGACCGGGCGCAGCGACGTCCAGCCCAGGCGGGTGGCGATCGCCTCCTGCAGGCGTGGCGCGAACCGCGCGAAGACCGAGGTGCTCACCAGACCTGGACCTCGGGGATGGGGCCGTCGTCGTCGTCGCCCTCGACCGCGACGGCGGCGACCGCCGCGCTGCGCCCATCGCGCGCGGCCTGTTCCTCCGGCGACAGCGCGACCAGTGGCTCGCTGGTGAAGCCGTACGCCTGCTCGGGATCGAACTCCTCCTCGACGTCGACCAGGTCCATGACGTTGACCAGCTCGCGCAAGAACTGGCGCGGGACCACCCCGACGTCGCCGCGGAAGCCCTCGGTCACCTTGGCGACCAGGCGGTCGATGAACGCGTCCGAGACGCGGGTCATCACGCGCTCGCGGTTCGGCATCGGGTACAGCTCACGCAGCCGGCGCGCCGCGTTGCGCAGGCGCGCGGCGTCGAACGGCTTCAGCTCGAGCTGCGGCTGGCGCAGGCTGGTGAACCCGCCCTGGGTCAAGAACCGGATCCGATCGTGCAGCGGTGCCAGCCCGGCGACGCCGCGGCGATCATCGAAGAACGTCGGCGTCCCGGTGAACAGCCACAGGAGCCCCGGGTACTCGGCGGCGGCGTCGCTGATCTGGCGGATGCCGTTGAGCGACTTGTGGCGGCTGTCGGTGCGCATCCGCAAGATCGTCTCGGCCTCGTCGATGACGATCAGCAACCCCTGGTAGCCGGCCGACTTGGCGATCTCCAGGATGCCGCGCAGGTAGGCCAGCGCATCGGAACTCCCGATGTCGCCCTTGATCTCGGCGCGCCGCTTGACCGCGGCCCCGATGTTGCCGCTGCCCGACAGCCACGAGATCAGCGCCGCCGCGTCCGCCAGCTCGCCGGCTTGCTTGAGGTCGAAGATGGTCTGGATGACCCGCACGAAGTCGGCGGGCGCCTTGCCGCCGGTCAGCGTCGCCAGCTCCTCTTGCAACTTCGCCCGCACCCGCGCGTCGAAGCCAGGGGCGTCCGCGTCGACTCCCGTGGCCACCAGGCCGTCCTCGATGCGCCCGATCCATCGGTCGAGGATGTCGCCGAGCGCGCCGCGCGGGCACGTCGCCGTGGCCAGCTCGGTAACGACCTTGCGGTAGACCTCGTCGAACCGGTGGAACCGCAGGTCGTTGTCGGACACCACGACGAAGCTGGTGACGAACCCGCGGGCCTGAGCGTCGGCGATCGCCAGGCGGGCCATGAACGTCTTGCCGCACCCGTAGCCGCCGCGCAGGAACTTGATGCTGCCGCTGCCGTCCTTGACCAGGTCGAGCTGCCGCGCGAGCTCGTCGCGAGGCTTCTCGACGCCGACGGCGAGCGCATCGAGGCCGCGCTCCGGCACGAGCCCAGCGCGGAGCTGGTTGAAGATGTGCTTGGCGTCGTTCTGGGTCAGCATCAGGCGTTCTCCGGTTCACCGCGGACGTAACACTTCGTGCCGCTCGCCACCTCGACGCGGATCGCGAATGGCGCCCGCAGCCGGTACTGATCGAGGTCGCGGCTGAAGGTGCGGAACTGGCGCGGCCCGCCGAGCAGCTGCGTCGCCTCGGCCTCGTTGATCGAGCCGTGATCGATGAGGTGGCGGAACACCGCCCGGACGCCCTCTGGCAGATCTGCCAGCCAGTCGGGCTGGGCCGCGGGCCGCGGGGGAGGCGTGCTCGGTGGCGGAGCCACCACGGGCGCCGGCCGGGCGCGCAACACGATCTGGAAGCGCTCGGTCGTCACCGCCGGCACCACATCGAGCGAACGCGTCGCGGGGCGCAGCCGCACCGCCGCGCGGGTCTCGGCGTCGCCGGTCAGGCGGAAGAACACCTGGAACTCTTGATCGACCGTGGCGATGACGCCGGCGCCGGTGCGGCGCGCGTGGTGCACGTCGCACAGCTCGACCTGCACCGCCTCGTCGTCCGCGCTCTCGAGCGCGAGCTCGACCTCGGCCCGCCCGCCGTAGACCAGGTTGGCCTGCTTGGCGGTGCGGATCACCGCGACCAGGCAGTGCATGCCCGCCACCGCGAGCCCGGCCCGCGCCTCGATCTCGTAGCTGGCCCTGTCGCCGCCCGCGGCGTGGCGATGGCGCACCGTGAGCACCGGGATCACGCGCTCCTGCAGGCTGTTGCCGCCGTGCACGAAGTCCTTGGCCCGCGCGCCACGATCGAAGGGATCGATGCCGGCCGGGAACGCGACCCAGAACGCGGCGCCCTCGTACGCCAGGTCGCTGGCGCCGACCGAGGTCTCCCCCGATTGGTCGCGACGCTGGGTCGTCAGCACGTGGCGACGCTGCGGATCGGTCTGCTTGCCGTGCGGGACCGCGACCCGCGTGACGCCGTCTTGCAGCAAGAAGCCGTGGTCGGCGGTGAACACGAACCGCTTGACTCCCGCCTCGTACAGCACGCGCCACGCGGCCCGCAGCTTCTGCAGTTCGCGCTCGAACACCGCCAGCCCGACGCCCTTCTCGCCGGCCTTGTCGATGCCCTCGCAATGCACGACCACCGCCTTGGCGCGGGCCAGCTTCCTGCGCAGGCTGGCGGCGTCGCGGTCGCCCACCTCCTCGAGCGACAACTTGGGGCAGTCATCGCCGCCCAGCCGCTCGTGGATCGCCCGCCGGCGATCGTCGGGGCCGTCCACGCGCAGGTTGCCGACCCGGAACCCCAGGATCTTCCCGTCCTTGTAGTCGACGGTGAGCTTGCCGTCGCGCGCGACCGGCGCCAGCGCGTTCATGCCGACCTCGGTGATCGTCGGCAGCTCGGCCAGGCGCGCAGTTAGCTCGACGTCGGCGGTCTTGGTCTCGCGCAGGCTCTCGGCGAGCTGCTGTCCCATCTCGAAGCGCATCGCGTCGACCATCACGTACGCGGTCAGCCCCTCGTCGACCCGCGGCACCACCACGTCCTCGAACAGCCGCCGCTGCTGCAGCGACGCGGGCGGCAAGAACCCCTCGCGCTGGCACAGCGCGCTCCACACGAGCGCGACGTCGTCGGCCCACCGCCGGTACACGCTGCGCAGCCGGTCCAGACAGACCCGGAGCGTGCTGGCCTCGGGGATGTCGAGCTGAGGCAGCTCTTCGCGGGCCTGCTCGAGCTGGCGATGGGCCCGATCCACCTGGTAGCCGCCGGCGGTGTAGCGCTCGACGCCGTCGGCCAGCGTCACACAGCCGCCCAACAGCGCCTCGTGGTCGACGACGCCGCAACCGAGCCGCGCGGCCAGCTCGACCAGGTGCCACGCGATCCGCCGCCGCGGATCGAACGTGGTCCAGAAGCTCTTGCCCGACGTGCGCGCGGTCGCCAGCACGAGCGCGCGCTGGAACTCGGCGATCATGAGCGCGTCGAGCGCCGCCGCCATCACCTTGGCGTCCTCGAACTGGAACGTGTCGATCTTGCCGAGGTCGTCCGCGGTCGCGTTCGCGACCTCCAGCGGCACCAGCACCTCGATGCTGCTGGCGATGCTCGCGTACTGCTTGTCGTGGCGCCTCCGGAGGTGCACGGCCAGCTTCTGGCACGCGGCCACGGCCGGCTTGGGCAGGTGCTGCGCCGCGGCGAGCCACGGGTCGGCCGGCGCGCGCCGTAGATCGTGGACGAACTCGACGCACAGCGCCCACCCGGCGAGCGCGGTCGCGGCGTCGCTCGCGATCTCGGCCGGCGAGGTCATGCGGCTCGCGCCGTCGTCTTCGCCTTCGGCCAGGAGCCGTCGCCGCGCGTCGTCGGTGAGGCCCAGCAAGACCTCGGCGCGGTGCCACACCGCCGCCACGGCCTCGGGCCGCTCGAGCTCCCGCGCCACCGGCCCGCGCGACACCAGGTCGTCGTACAGCGCCTCCGGCGGTGTGCAGGCTCAGGTCGGGGCCCACCGTGCCGCTCGCTCGGCCTGGACCGCTGCGCGAGCCACCGATCGGCGCCCTCCAGGGTGAGCCCAGGCTGGGAGACGAACGCCTCGATCGCGGCCGGCGTCGCCAGCCCGTGGGCGGCGTCGCGCACCAGCGTGTCGAGCGCGCGGCGATGCCGCCGGCCGGCCTTAGCACAGCCCGAACAGCGGGGTCTCGGCGATGCTGTCCTCGGTGTGCCTGGGCACGTGGATCACCAGCGGCGTCATCGCGACGCCGTCCTGCATCCTCGTGCGCCAGCATCACCTCGAGGTAGCTGCCGCGGAACCGCCGCACCGGCAACGCGGTCGGCTCGCGCGCCGATCGCGCCGCCAGCTCGTCTGCGAACGCGGTGTAGCTGCCCTCCTTGTCCAGCCACACGACGATGCCGCGCTGCCGCGCCAGCTCGCGCAGCTCGGCGTACAGGCTGGCCGACACCGGGCCGAGGTCGGTCATGGTGCACCGCCGTCGTCGCCGGTGTCGGGGATCGGGCAGCCAGCCGGAGCGCGCTCGGCCGCGATGCGCTCGCGGGTGAGCTCGGTGGCGAGCTCGTCCTCGGGGGCAGGTACATCTGGTAGGTCGCCGCGACCAGCTGCTGGTTGTCCTCGGCAGCGTGATCTTCACCATCGCCGTTTTGCTCGCTGGAGCACAGCACGATGCCGATGGTCTTGCTCGTGCTCGGCGCGCTGCGTGCGGTCGAAGTAGTTCACGTACATCTGCATCTGCCCCCTAGGTCCCGGTGGGTGAGCTGCCGAGCCGAGGTCGACCAGCACGAAGCAGCGCAACAGCCGGTTGGGGAGAACACCAGGTCGACGTAAGTGATCGCCGTCGACGGTGAGCCGCTTCTGCCGGCCGACGAAGCAGAAGCCCTTGCCCAGCTCGAGCATGAACGCCTCGAGCCGGTCGATGATCGCCTGCTCGATGTCGCGCTCGCGCAGCGCGGGATGCTCGGGCAGGTCCAGGAACTCGAGGACGAACGGCTCCTTGAGGACATCGGCCGGGGTCGCGACCTCCTGGCCCTGACGTGCGAGGGCGAGCACCTCCTCCGGCGCCCGGTTGCGCGCCAGGCGATCGAAGAGCAGCGCGCCGATCTGGCGCTCGAGCTGCCGGGTCGACCAGCACTCGCGGGCGGCCTCGATCTCGTAGAACGCGCGGGCTTCTGGCCGGGTGACGCGCATGAGGACGAGGTAGTGCGTCCAGCTCAGCGCCGCCGGGAACCCGCCGACCGATTCGACAGGCGGCGCCTGCTGAATTCGGGCGCCAGATTCGGCAAGCAGTGCTTGCCGAATCTCTGGAAGCGCCGAACCGTTCGGAAACATGAGATAAAACGCACGAATGCTCCGGAGGGTTCGGAGCCCGAACCCTTTGCCGAACGTCGCTCGAAGGCGCACCGACAGTCGCTCGAGGACCTCCTCACCGTAGCTGGCCCGGGCCGCCCCGGCCTGCTCGACCTCCACGATCTCCCGGCCGATGTGCCAGTAGGCGTGGACCATGGCGGTGTTGACGGTGCGCGCGACCTGGCCGCGGGCCTGCTCGGGGGGGGGCGGGCGGCGAGGGTGAGGGGCGGGCGGGGGGGGGCGGCGGAGGCGGTCATGCGTCGGCCTCGTCGTCGGCGTCGGGGGGGGGGAGAGGGGAGGGCGGGGGGAGGGCCGTCGTCATCGGTGCGGCGCCGGGGCGAGCTCGGGGTGGGGGCGGGCGGGTTCCTCCGGTGACGAGTTCTTCGAACAGGTCGGGCCTTGGTGGTTCGAAGGGGGCGCGCGCGGGGTGGCTGGCGGGCTTGTCGTGCTCGTCGAGGGGTGAATGAGGGCGGGGTCCGGGGCCGCAGCCCCCACTGGTACGCCTTGGCGGGGTGGTACTTCCAGGAGGGTGGGCGACGGCGAGGGAGGGGTCGGCCTTGCACTTGGCGTCGACGCGGGCGGGGAAGTAGCGGGCGGCGAGGTGGGACCAGTCGTAGTCCTTCTTGCCGGCGGCGGAGGCGAGCTCCTTCCACCACTTCTTGGGGTCCTTCCACTGCGGGTCGAGGAGCGGCCAGAGGGCGGCGGCGTTGATCATGACGCCGTCGTCGAGGTCGGGGGCGTAGCGGGCGTCGACCTCGGTGTCGGGGGTCTTGTCGTCGGGGCGCGGCGGGCGGCGCTCGGCACACTGCGCGACGGCGGCGATGAAGGCGTCGAGCTCCTCGAGCCAGGCGGCGACGGTGGAGGAGCGCTTGTCGGCGGCGCGGGCCGACTTCTTGTCGGCGCTGGCGCGGGTGACGCGGAGGTCGGCCAGCTCGGCCTCGAGGTCGCGGCGGGCGACGGTGAGGTGCTCGGCCTGGAGCGCGCGCAGCGTGTCGGCGGTCCAGCGGTGGATCGAGACGTAGGCGACGAAGCTGCGCTTGGCGGACGACAGCGGGAAGTAGATGGGCCGGCTCTCGTACATCGGCCGGTGGACGTCGCCGAAGAACTTGTCGCGGAGGTAGTCCTTGAGCGATCGGTCCGGGTCGATGGCCTCGCCGTGCGTGGCCCACGCGTCGACGATGGGCCGCGCGGCGGGGTGCGCGAGACTGTCGGTGTCGCTGGCCTCGGACAGGAACAGGATACCGTGCGGCAACGCGTCGGCCGGCGCGTCGGCGAGGATGCCCTCGCCGTTCGCGCCGAAGCGGCCGAGCGCCACGCCGAGCGCGAAGGAGAGATGGTCGGTGGGCGGCTCGGGATCGTAGACCGGCTCGTACGGCGGCAGGGGTGCGCCTTCGGGGCGGTCGACGGCGAGCTGCGCCCAGGCTTGGGCGGCGCGCCAGGGGGAGGGGCCGGGCGGCCGGAAGTCCAACGATGGCTCTCGCGCTTGATTCCAAACGCGAGAACGCGTTGGACGCGGGCGAAGATCACGTCGGCATTCTGCACGTCGTACAAAGGCATGCGATTCACGTCCCCCACCTCGAACTTCAACCCCGGTGCGATGTCGTTCACAGTCTGAGCGGCCTTTGCAGTATTCAGTGAACACAGCACCGCGGCGATGTCCTTCGGGAACAAAGACAGTCCAGTGTTGCTGAAAACACTTGGAGCCCGATGAAGGCGCGCGGAGAAGTCGTGCCCTATCGTCGGAAACGCAATACCTGGCGAAAGTGGAATTCCTCGTTGCGCCATCTGTCCCCAGGTCCCTTGATATCGAGACACGCAATGGATCTTAACCTCAAGTCCGTTGCCGGACCACTTGATCACGTTTAGTACAGGCTCAAACCAGCGAATCCCCTTAGCACCCAGCACAAACGGGGCCCAGCGGCCCGTCGCCGAAACAAATCGAGGACATGGTTCCCAGGCTCTGACACAGAACCGAAGGTTGTCACCGGTAGTTAGCCCGAACCTCGCGGGCGACTCTCGTCCGAGCAACCGGCTACTCTGGTACTCCGCGAACTTCTTCGGTGCCCAATGATAAACGAGTGGATTCCTGGATGCACCTTGCGAGGTGAACGTGAAACGCCCCTACTTGACACGCAGATCGCCGCTCGCTTTCGGTCGGTCCGCTCGCGATCGTAAGATCTATCGCTCAGCGGCGTCGGTTGCACTGCCACGGCGGGCGTCTCCCCTGGACGGCAGCAGCGTACAATGCTCATGACTGCGGCGAGCACCTCGTTCGGCACCTCGTCGAACGCACCGCGATCGACGTCACCGAGCATGCGCAGATCGAACGTCTCGAGCAGCCACTCGCGCAGCGCGCTGAACTGCTTGATGAACATCCAGTTGCGCATCGTCAGCAGCGCGGACACCCCGCCGTCCCGCACGAGCTGCAAGCCTCGCTCGAGGAACGCCGCGTACAGGTCGGCCTTCCCGCGCGGGTAGTGCTTCGCGACGTACGCGGCGTCGGCCATCTTGCTGGTGCCCTGGTACGGCGGGTTGCCGACGACCAGGTCGTACTGGCCTTCGCGCACCATCCGCAGGAACCGCACGCCGGCCGCGAGCTGCTCGCCGTGCAACCGCAAGCCCAGGTCGGCGCTCGAAGAGTGCCGGTCCAGGAAGGCTTCCAGCCGCTCCAGCACCACCGACCGGGCCGCCGCCGCGCTCACGGCCTGGACGCGCCGCTCGCCGAAACAGGCCGCCCTGGGCCTTCCCGGTCGGCACTGCTCGTCGCCAGCTTGCCGCCGCACTCGGCGACCGCCGCGTCGCACCGCCTCGTCGACCTGGAGCAGCGTCCCCAGGTGATCCGGCCCCCGCCAGCGCGCCGACGCGCCCCGTCACGCGCTGGGTCGTCCGTGGGCAGCGCCGCCAGCCCCAGCGCCGGGGCGACCAGGTTGAGCGTCCGCGGCGTCGCGTCCTTGCACAGCGTCCGGGCCTTCAGCATCACCGCCGCGGCGGCGATCTGGACCGCGCGCGGGTCGATGTCGAGGCCGAAGAGGTTGCGCTCGAGGATCGCCTCGACGATCTCGCGCTCGGTCCAGCCCTTGCCCCGCCACGCCGCGGTGCCGCGCCTCCTCCTGGTACAGCGCGAACAGCAGGTCCATCGCGATCACCAGGAAGTGCCCGGAGCCGCAGGCCGGGTCGAGCACCTTCAGGT
Organism: Myxococcales bacterium; assembly: GCA_016707895.1. Taxonomy (GTDB): domain Bacteria; phylum Myxococcota_A; class Polyangia; order Haliangiales; family Haliangiaceae; genus UBA2376. Next base: position 265,497 of record JADJGV010000003.1, read on the forward strand.
CGCGCACGCTGACCGGCGCGCTCGCCACCGCATCATCGGGCAGCGGCTGCGGCACCCAGTACTTCCAGCGATCCTCCAGGCCCTCGGCGATCGGCATCAGCGCGTCGAGCGCGACCTCCCCCGCCTCCCGCTTCGCGCGCCAGTCCGCCCGCCGCGCCTCCAGCGCGTCCAGCACACCCGACGACTCCACCTCCGCCTTCCAGCCATGCTGGCGGCAGGTCGCGAGCCACTGCTGGCCGAGGCTGTTGTGCAGCAGCCACTCGACCATGTAGCGCTCGGTGAACATCTGCGTCTTCGACGCCAGCTCGTGGTTCTCGAGCTTGGCGCGGGCCGCGAGCTTGGCGTCGAGGGCCTCGCGCTCAGGATCGTTCCAGTACTGGTAGATCCACCCCAGCGCGGTGTCGTCGGTCCAGACCGTCGCCAGCTCCGGGTCGTTGACGACGTCCAGCGCGGCCTTCCAGGCCTTGGGCGGCAGCGGCACCAGCGCCGTCAGCCGCACCGGGCCGTACAGCCCCGGCAGCTCGTGGGCCAGGTCGTCGAACACCAGCTGCAGCAGCACCGCGTAGCCCTCGGTGTCGTCGCCGACCAGCGCCGGCGCCGCCTCGCCAAAGTCCTTGTACCCGCGGCTGTCCCATCCCGCCGGTCACCACCGCCACCGCCACGAGCCCGTTCGCCTCGAGCAACCGCAGGTAGACCAGCCGCACGAGCAGCGTCGCCGCCACGTCCTTCACCACCTCCCCGCGCAACCGCTCCGCCGCCCCCGCCTGCTTGTCCGGCAGCGCCCGCACCTGCTCATCAGATGGCGCTCTCCAGGCGCGCCCGCTCGACCCGCGCCCGCGCATCGAGCTTGGCCTTCCGCGTCCTCGATCGACAGCAGGTACCGCTGCTCCAGCGCCTCGCCCAGCTCTTCGATCAGCCGCCCCCGCAGCCCACGGATCGTCTTCGCCAGCGCCCGCTTGGCCTCGCTCGTCATCATCCCCTTGCGAGGTTGCCAGCATGGCCGCCCCGAAGTCCACGCGTCACGCGCAGTTGACGTGCCGGTTTCGGACCGGGATCACCACCGCCGGCGACGCAACCGCTTCATGGTCAGAGGCTTGCCGCGGCGGCCAGGTCATGTCTATTGTCTGGATCGCGGCGTCGATTTCGGTCGGGCCGCTTGCGGGACGTCCCATGGAGCGCTGGATGCACAGGTGCCTACCCATCACGGCCGCAGCGGTCCTGCTGATCAGCGTCAACAACTTTTGCCGGTGAACGACAACTACTTCTGCCGGTCGTCGTCGACAGGGTGGTCAACGTTTGCGGGGTTGGTTCGGTAGTTGTCGCCTGCGGTTCTTGGTGGTCGAGGTCGGGGAGTTGTCGTTCGGCTGGTGGCCCTCCTTGCGAAGCTTGGCGTCCTCAGCGCGGACGCTGGTGCGATCGATCTCAAGGATCGTCGCGTGGTGGACGAGGCGGTCGATGGCGGCCGCGGTGGTCATTGGGTTCTTGAAGATGCGGTCCCACTCGCTGAAGACGAGGTTGCTGGTCAGGATGAGCGAGCGACGCTCGTAGCGCTCGGCCATCAAGGTAAACAGGACCTCAGCCTCGTCCGGGGTCTGCTGGACGTAGCCGAGGTCGTCGAGGATCACGACGTCGAAGGCATCGAGGGCGCGCAGGGCGCGTGGCAGCGCGAGGTCGCGACGCGCCGCCAGGAGCTGCTGGACGAGTTGGAACGCCGGGGTGAACCACACGCTGACGCCGCTGTCGACGAGCGCGTGGCCGAGCGCGCACGCGACGTGGCTCTTGCCCACGCCGGGCTTGCCGAAGAGCAGCACGTTCTCGGCGCGCTCGACGAACGCTCCCCGGGCCAGGTCGCGTGCCTTGACCAGAACGGACCGCGGGACGCGCTCCTCGTCGAGAGCCTCGAAGGTCTTGGCGGGCGGCAGGTGGGAGGCACGGCGAAGGCGGTCGACGCGGCGCTCACGCCGGGCCTGCGCCTCGACCTCGAGAACCTCGGCCAGCACGACGAGCCCTTGATCGCAGCCAGCGTCGAGGAACCGCCGGGCCATCTGATCGGCGGCGGTCGTGAGCTTGAACTCGGTGAGGAGCTGGGCGACGCGGTCGCCGGCGACAGGGACGGTGGCCGTCATGCAGCACCGCGCGTGATCAGGTCATCGTAGTCGCGCAAGTCCGGCGTAGCTACATCGACGTGGGGCACGTCGGTGGGCGCAGGCTCGGCGAGCGCCTTCACGGCCACGTAGTCGAAGGCCGTGCCGCGGTCGAGCAGGTCGCGCAGCGTGGCTTCCACCGCCGCTTCCGAGCCGCTCGCCGCGAGGTGCAGGATTCGGACATACTCGACGTCGGCGCGATCGCCACGCCCCGCGCGCAGTGCGTCGTAGGTGCGTCGGAACGTCACGGTCGGGAACAGATCCTCGCGATAGCGATAGGCCGCGAACGCGCCCGGCTTGCGCACCAGCGACCAGATCACGTGCCGGTAGTCGATGTGATGGCCCTGCTCGCCACGCAGCCGCGGCATCGACTCGAGGCGCTGGCCACCGAGCCAGATCTCAACCGTGTCGGCATGCACGCGCGCGTCGACCTCGTGGCCGATCAGCCGCGAGGGCACGGAGTACACGTGGCCGGCCACGTGCACCGTGCTCCAGCGTCGCACCTTGGTTGAGACCTTCGTGAACTCGGGCAGCCGCTGCGCCGGCAGCGCCGCCAGCGCCGCGCGCTCCTCGGCGATCGCGTCACCGCGCTCGCGGTGGAATCGCCGGTCGACGATCTCGCCGACGAACGCCATGTACGCGGCCGGGGTCGCGAAGTCGCGGCTGCCGCGCAGGAGCAGGGCCTGGCGCAGCGCCGTCTTGAGCAGATCATTGGCTTTCTCGACGACGCCGTTCTGGTGCGCCTCACCTGGCTCGATCCGCGAGGCCTCGAAGCCATAGTGGTCGACCACCTGCGCGAACCGTCGCGTCAGCGTGCGGCCACCGGTCGCGACGAGCTCGTGCGTCGCCGCCGACATGTTGTCGAGGCGGATGCGCATCGGGACACCGCCCAGTGACCACAGTGCGCCCTGCAGCCCGCTGAGCAGCGCCTCGTAGGTCTCGCCGAACGCCAGCGCGACGTGCCGCCAGCCGCTCCACGCCATCACGAACTGGAACAGCAGGTGGGTGAACGCCGCGCCGGCGATCGTGACGTTCAACTCGCCGCCATGCGTGAAGTCAAGCGCCGCCAGGTAGCCGGGCCGCTGGTCCTGCGGGAAGTACACCTCCTTGCGCGGCCCCTGCTGGGCGCGCCAGCGCCGCATCTGCCGCTGCAGCGTCCGCACCTGGCCGTGCTCGAACTCGTTCGGGTGCTTCGCGATCAGCGCGTCGATCACCGTCGTCGCTTGCAGTTCACCCTGCTCGTCGTGTCGCAGCAGCGGCTCGATCTCGGTGGCCCACACCGCCGCGAACGGGTCAGGCCGCGTGCGCCACGTCCGCTCCTTCTTGCTTGCCGATGGCAGCGGCCCGCGCTGCCACTTCCGAGCGGCCCGCTCACTCATGCCGGCGGCGGCGGCCGCGGCTTCCAGGTTCTGTCCTTCCATGCGCTTGCTCCGGAGAAGGCGGACCTGCCTGTCGGTGACCATCGACCAGCGCCGGCACTCAGGCTCGGCGTGGTCAAGTTTTTCGCGGTCACCCGGCCGTCCGCACGTCGGCGGCGCCGGCAAAAGTAGTTGTCGTCGACCGGCAAAAGTAGTTGTCGCTCATCACCTGCTCGTCAGCGGATGCGAGCCGGCCAAATCGCCGTGGCGGCGCACGCTCACCAAGGCGGAGCGGCTGGCGTGGGTGACACGCTGTGGCGTGCCCGCAGCAAGCGTGCGCGTCGATCTCGGCAAGAACCGCGACGAGAACGACGGCTACGGGGGCAAAGCATCGGTCACCGGTCCTGCGGGTGAGCTGTCGGTGATGTGTCACCTCGCGTGGAACCGCAAGCTCGACCGCCCGCTCGAGTTCAGCGTCATGGTCGACGCCGTGGAGATCGCCGGTCGGCCGCGCGCCACGCTCACCAAGGCCGAGCTCGCGCCGTACGTCGACATGATCGCCGACGAGGTGCCACTTGATATGCAACCCGTGGTGCGACGGGTGGCCGAGGAGCCGTACCACCTCGTGCGGGCCGGGGCGTTTGCGATCAGCGGCGGCTTCCGCGCCGATCCAGCGGTCTGGTCCCTCGAAGTGCAGGACATGAGGTAGATCAGCCGGCGCCGCGCCCGATCGCGCCGCACTCCAATAGATTCGCCCCGTTACCGACGTCTCGCCGCAACCACGCAACCGGCGGCCGCGCCGGTCGATAGCTCGCGCAGTCCACGCCGCTCGTGGCGCACCGCGACCGAGACGCACGGAGCGTCCGGCGGGCGACCAGTCGCCGACGCTCGAGCCCGGCCAGATCAAGGGCTTGCCGCTCGGGACCGCACGGATGGAACTTGAGGATCCACCGACGCGAGCGCGGCGTGGCCCGCCGACCACGCGAGTAAGGCTCGTGGCGCAGGCGGGCGAAGGCGAATCACGTCGTCTCTAGTGTCCAGCGGCTCCCGCTTCCTCTGTCGCCTGGCCAGCGGCATTCTGGGCTGCCCCACCCTGCTTCAACGCATCGCGCTCCTGTTCCGCGGCGAGCCGCCGCCTTCTCTCCTCGGTCAGCGCATCCTTGTCCCCATCGCGCTCCGTCTTGAGCTCGTCGCGCTCCGTCGTGAGCTCGTCGCGCTCCGTCGTGAGCTCGTCGCGCTCCGTCGTGAGCTCGTCGCGCTCGCCCTTGTAGCGATCGCGCTCCGTCTTGAAGCCGTCGCGCTCCGTCTTGAAGCGATCGCGCTCCGTCTTGAAGCCGTCGCGCTCGGCCTCGTAGTTGTCGCGCTCCGTTGTGACGACATCGCGCTGCTCCTTGAAATCGTCACGCTCTTTCTCAGCAAGACTGCGAGCGGCTTGCTCGACCTTGAGCGCGCCTTCGGCGCTTCGCCAGCGCCGCTCCATGATGATCCCATCAATGTTGCTGCGCCCGAGCTGGTTCTTGAGATCTTCGGCCGCTTGTCTGACCTCTTCGGCCTCACCCTGGGCGCGCCGCTTTTCATTCCGCGATCGATCGAGTTCTTCTTGCGCGGCCGCCGCCTCGTCAGTTAGTTGGTTGACCTCCGCCTCCTTCTTGAGGCGCCGCTTCTCCAGCGAGGCAAGTGTCGAGACAGAGACGGCGATCACAAGTGCAAGCACGACGATAGAGAAGAGCAGCCCCGTCACGCCCGGATTGCGCTGAGCCCAGAGCACCATGCGAGCGAGCCGCCCATCGATACTCGTTGGTCTCCTATCGAGCCACGCTTGGAGGTCGTCGGCGACCGCGCGCGCCGTCGGATGTCGCTCCTTCGGCTCGAGCGACATCGCCTTCTCGACGATGGTCGTGAGCCGCCGGGGGAGCCGTCGCCCGCTGGCGCTCCTGAGGTTCGACAACTGCGGGCGGTCGCCCTTGCGCGCGCGCGCCAGGGTGGCCAGCAGCTCGACACTTGCCGACGCCCTTCCCCCGTGATCGGTTGCGCCACGCTCGGCATCGGGCAGCGCGAGCTCCGTCTTCGCGATCCCGGCGGCATAGGGGGCATGGCCGGTCAGGAGGTCGAAGGCAAGCGCCCCCAGTCCGAAGACATCAATGGCGACCAAGCGGCAGCGATCCTCCGCCGCTCGCATCGACAGGTCCACGGGAAGCCCAAGCGCCTGTTCGGGCGCCATGTACGCGGGGGTCCCCGCTACCCGACGGCGCTGGGCGCCATCGCCGATCTCGCCACTGAAGGTCTCATCCGATGTTCCCTTCCGCCCTTCGCCAATTGCGCCGAGGCCAAAATCGGCGATCTTCGCACGATGGCTGCCAGGCACGATCATGACGTTCGACGGCTTGATGTCCCGATGGCTGGCATCCGCGTGGTGTGCGTCCTGGACGCCTCGCGCAACCGAGATGACCCATTCGACCGCCTGGCGCGCCTTCCCCGGGCGGGACTGCATCGCGGATGCACCGAGGCGACGCTGCTGGACGGCCTCGTTGAATCCTTCGACCAATTCGAGAACCAACACGTGAGGAGGGCCTTCGATGACATCAAAGATGTGGACGATGTGATCGCTCGCGATGCGCGACACTAGGCGTGCTTCGTTGATCACCGCGTCGACGGACGGGTCCCCGATATCAAAGACCTTCAGCGCGACATCGCGCTCGAGAAGCGTGTCCCATGCCTTCCAGACCGTTGCGCTGCCGCCTCGGCCCACGATGTCAAACTTCGAGAAGCGCCCCCTAACGGCCTGAGGAAGATCCGGACGTCTTTCATCGAACACATCCCGCGCAAGGTCACGCAGAAGCCGATCCTCTTCGTCGGCGACGACGCGATCCATGCTTGGGCTGAGTTCGATAGCGGAGAGCGCCGCAGCGTCGCTCGCGTCGGATACGAGGCGGTCGCTCATAGCGAACTCTCGGTCGCTCGCCAGAGTTTGGCGAGGTAGCCGATGCCCTCCTGGCGCCGATTGACAACGCTCCCGACGGAGCAGGCGAGTTGCTTGGCGATCTCCGCCGTGGACGCACCGGACCGAGTCATGAAGAGCACCTCGCCGGACATGCGCGCATCGACGAGCATTCCCTGCGCGCGCGGGTCGACCTGCCCGGCTCGCAAGCGTTGAATCTGTTCATCCACCCACTGACTGTCCTCGAAGTCGCTGATCGCAGCCTCGATGTCCTCATCGTTGGGCAACATCTCGATCCCGTCAAGGTCCTGCAGCCCCGTCGCCTTGAGATGATCGAGTTCATCGAGCAACGCGTTCTTCACGCTGATCACGAAGCTACGCTGGTCACGTCGGAGCGCGACCTCGTGCGCGTAACGGCCGCTTCTCACGAGACGCGTCAGGAGGATCTGAACAAAGTCATTGGTGGTCTTCGACCCCGAACGTTTGCCAGCAAGCATCGCTCGCTTGATGCGACGGACCGTCCGTTCGAGCTGGGTCCGAAGGTCCTTTTCGCTTTCCCGCATGATCAGGTTCCTTTCGTTCATCCTACCCCTCGACGGCTCGAACCGCGGAGCGTTCAAGTCTTTCTTGCATGACCGACGCGTTCGCCAAATCCTCATTCGTGTCGGGCACATGCGCCGCCGTCATCGCGATCCGCATCTGCATCGCCGGGGGGGGACTGCCCGACGCCCGGACCTCAGCGCGACTGGTACTCGGTCGTGTGCCAGGGAAACGTGATCAGCGTCTGGCAGACGCCGTCCTGGAAGATGACGCGCGTTCCGTTTCCGCGGTCGGCGCCCTCGATGCCAGCCTTGACGGCCATGATCAATGCGGCGGCGACAGCGACCATCGGCGCGGCGATCATGGCCGGCGCCGCCAACCAGTCGATGATGTCGCCCAGGCTGTGCAGGCCGCGGAGGGTCTCGACGTCGGTGTGGTCCAGCTCGATCTCGGTGCGCACGCCCACGCACGGCGGCCACAGCTGAGCAGCCGGCGTCATCGCCACCTGGAGGGCCATCGCATCGTGCGACAGGAGCAAGGCGGTAAGTGCGACCAGAGCCTTCTTCTTCATGGTTCTTCCCTTTCTGAGTGCTGCGACGGCGTGGTGGACGCTTCGTTCATGTGGAGGGCGCGAACACATCCCGTGCGGGTCACGCAGAAGCCGATCCGCTTCGTCGGCGACGATGCGGTCCATGCTTGGGCTGAGTTCCATCGCGGGGGCGCCCGCGCCCCGGCGTGCTTGCATCGAATGCGAGGCGGTCGCTCATGGCGAACGCTCGGTCGCTCGCCAGCGCTTGGCGAGGTAGACGATTCCCTCCAGATTCGATCGGCTCGGGACTTAGCGCGACTGGTACTCGGTCGTGTGCCAGGGAAACGTGATCAGCGTCTGGCAGACGCCGTCCTGGAAGATGACGCGCGTTCCGTTTCCGCGGTCGGCGCCCTCGATGCCAGCCTTGACGGCCATGATCAATGCGGCGGCGACAGCGACCATCGGCGCGGCGATCATGGCCGGCGCCGCCAACCAGTCGATGATGTCGCCCAGGCTGTGCAGGCCGCGGAGGGTCTCGACGTCGGTGTGGTCCAGCTCGATCTCGGTGCGCACGCCCACGCACGGCGGCCACAGCTGAGCAGCCGGCGTCATCGCCACCTGGAGGGCCATCGCATCGTGCGACAGGAGCAAGGCGGTAACTGCGACCAGAGCCTTCTTCTTCATGGTTTGTCCCTTTCTGAATGCTGCGACGGCGTGGTGGACCCTTCGTTCATGCGGAGGTCGTTCCTCCGAGGCGCCGCCCTGGCTGGCCGGACGCGACTCCTCGCCTCTCGCGAAGAGCCGCGCTGCCGGCCGTCATTCGCGCTTGATCGACCAGGCGCCCGGCGGCCCGGCCGGGCCCCGCGGACCCTCGGGGCCAGACGGGCCGAACTTGTACTCGCCTTCCCCGTGCTCGCCGCACCAGAGCTTGCGGCCGCGCCCGCCGGGCCCGCCGGCACCACCGTCGCCGCCGGCGGTGATGGCGGTGATCGCGTCGACGGCGCCGATGACGTCGCGGTACCGGATCTGGAAGGACCCGCCACGGCCACCGATGCCACCCTGGCCGCCGCCCGACCCGCGGTCGACATCGCTCCCGGCGGCGAGGTAGTCGGCGTGGCGTCGCGCGGGGCCGCTGCCGCCGGAGTTCCAGTCAGGCATCTTCGGGGCACCTTGAGCGCCCGTGGTCCCGGTTGCGCCCTTGCCGTCCAGGGTGGCGGGGCCACGGACCTCGAGCAGGTCGCAGTTGAGCGAGAGCGTAGCGCCGTTCAGCACGCGGACGTGGGCATTCGCGGCGATGATGCAGTGCTCAGCCACGAGCAGCGAGTCGTTGCTGTAGACTTGGTCGTTCAGCGTTACCGTGCCCGGCGCCGGCTGCGCGTACGCGACCCGCGCAGGCGCCGGCGCGCCACTCCAGAGCGCGCCGAATGCGACGGCGGCGACGCCGACGCGGTGCTTCAACATCTTGCGCATGATGGGACTCCCTGTTTTGGTGCATGTCTGCCCTCTTCACACGACGTGAAGGGCCAGGGCATTCACACACCCCAACGGGGGAACCATCCCCTCGTTCACAGAAATCGTTTCCCCGGCGGTCCGCGCGGGAAGCGGTGTCCAACGCGCTCGACGGGCCGCCCGCTACACCAGGCGCACCTTGGCGCCGCCCGCCAACTCGGCCACCACGCGCTCGCGGATGTCCGCCAGCACGCGGTCCAGCTCCTCGACGCTACCCACTTCTCGGTTGCCCAGCCCGTGCGTGACCTTGCGGATCACTGGACGGTCGCCCTCGCTCAACAGCGCGTCCAGCCGATCCCCCGCGTCGCGCTCGGCGACCGCGAGCGCGCGCTCGAAGCCGTCGCGTAGCTGCTCGAGCGTCGGCGAGATCGCCTTGGCGTCGGTCGTGACCAGCGCCTCGGCGATCGGTCGTAGCACGTGGTGGCTCTTCTCGGCGGTGAGCGTGGCGAACCCCTCGCGGCGCTTGATCGCCTTGCGCGCCGCCTCGGTCGCCGCCTCCTGTTGAGCGAGGATGGCGCTCCGGGCCTCGACGTAGGCGTCTGCGACCACGGTCAGGTCGGCGGCGACTGCGTCGATGCCACGCCATGGACACTCGCCGGCGAGCTGCGCGTTGATGCGCTCGCCGGCGGCGGCGATTCTCCGGGGCTGGCGAGGCCGATCCGCTGGAGCTGGGCCAGCTGGTAACGGGCCACGTCATCCGCACGCCGGACCTGGTCGATGACCTTGTCGTCCAGCTCGGCCGCGTAGATCGCGAGGCGTCCGATGCCATCGGTGAGGACGTCGAGCTGACGCCTGACCTCCTGGACGGTCGGCTCGGTCTGCCGGATCCGCCGGTAGCAGCTATCGAGGGCGGTCTCGAGGGCGACCAGCGCCGCCGGGGCCGGACGGTTGCCGGGCAGGCGGCGCAGCCGCTCGAAGACGTCGCGCAGCCGCGCCATCTGACGCGGGAACTCGATCGAGACCCGATCGGCGATGGCGTCGTTCTCGCGGTCCAGCCGGATGCCGAGGCGGTCTTCGAAGAACTTGCAGATCCGCGCCCGGCCGCGGAGGCCGACCGGGTCGTCGCCGACCGGGTAGATCGTCGCGGTCTTGAAGCTGCGCTCCTTCTCGAGCACGTCGCGCACCCCGGCGTCGCGGGCCGCGGAGATCGCGTCACCCGACTCGGACTGGATGCGGATCTTGCTGCCGCGCAACAGGCCGGCGACGCAGGCGCGGACGACCTCGGGCGCGTAGCCGTAGGGCGGCCCGCCGAAGTGAGCGTAGAGCGTCGCGCCGGAGGCCCCGCCCTCGGTGGTGATGTGGGCGAGGATCCGGGTCGGCACGACGCCGCGACAGGTCGGGACGTACTTGCCGTGCTCGGACTCGAGCAGGCCCAGCTCATTGATGAACTTGGTCGACGGCGCGTTCAGCTCGGGCTCGATGAGCTGCATGACCTCGGCGGTCGAGATGCGCGTCGCGATGAAGTGCGGAAACAGATCCGGAGCGCCCGCTCGGCCGCGCGCCCGAGCACCTGGCTCGCGGTGCCGGCGAGGTCACGCGGCTCGGTCGGCTTGCCGCGGAAGTACAAACGGCCCGCCATCCACGCCGAATCCACGGCGCGCCGCAGCGCCAGCTCGCGCTCTTCCTGCCGCGACTTCTCCTCGAACAACAGCCGCCGTCGCTCGGCCGGCAGCGACTCGCTGCGCCCCTCGTAGCGCTTGACCATCGCCGCGGACTTGCCGAGTCTCGCGGGCGGCGTTGTCGAAGCTCTTCGGGATCACCGACGACCCACACTAGGCGGTTCTCGAAGGCCTTGTCGCTGGACCGGTTCACCCAGGCGGTGGCGTCGCGCTCGTCGGCCGTCGCGGCGTACCGGAAGTCGATGGTGACGGCGGCCGGGGTCCGCGGGTCCTCGAGGCGGGCGTCGCTGACGCGGCGACCGTCCGAGAAGAACGCCAGCCATGGGAACTGCTGTCCGTCGAGCCGTGGGCGCTCGGGCTCGGCCACGAGCTGCTTGAGCGCACCGGCGATCAGCTCACTGCGCTGCTCGGGCGGGATGACCAGATCGCGGCGCTCGCGCTCCCACTCCTCGCCGGTCGACGACTGTAGCTTGTAGCCGAGCTTCTCGGAGTAGCCGAGCAGGTTGGCGCGACGCAGCTCCTCGAGGGCCTCTTGCACCGCCGCGCGGTTGTTGCCGAGGTCGAGGCGATCGTAGACGCAGGTCGCGACCAGCCGGGCGTCCGTGGGAACCCGCTCCTGGATCAGCTCGAGCAGCGCGACGGCCTTGGCGGCGCGGGCGGCCAGCGCGAGGTTGTTGCTGGCGCAGTGACGCAGCACCCGGTCCATGCTGGCCTGGACGTCGGCGTCGAGCGCGGTGTGCTGGACCTCGTACATCTGATCGAGCGTGACCAGCGCGCCGACCTCGCGATCGGCGAGCCCCTGGCCGCGGAACAACTCGCCGAGCAGCTGCAACAGGCCGCGGATCGCCTGGTCGTCGCCCTGGCTGCGGCTCGAGCGCGTGCGCAGCGCGCTGGTGACCTGCAGGATCAAGTCGATGTGGCCGGGCAGGAGCGGATAGACGTCGACGAAGTCGTCCTCGGTGATCGCCTCGCCGTCGTACGCGAACAGGCGCAAGTCGCTGCGGTGCCGCTGGAACAGCGTGCGGAGGGCGTCGATGGCCGCGGGCGTCTTGGCCAGCAAGCGCTTGTGGACGACGTCGCGGATGTTGGTGACCGCCAGGTGGACGCGCAGCTTCTCGGGGAAGCGGTCCTTGAGCTTGCCGAGGATGCTGGCGTCGCCGCCGTCCTCGAGCTTCTGCTGGCCGGTGACCAGGAGCCACACGCGGCCCTTCAGGCGCTGCTTCAGGTCGGACACGAACGACTGCAGCTTGAGCATGCGGCCGTTGTCCTGGTGCACGTACTGCGAGACCTCGTCGATGACGACGAACAGGGTCGCTTGCTTGGTGCGGATCCGCAGCATGTCGGCGATGGCCTTGCCGGCCTCCTCGGCCGACGCCGAATACGAGAAGGTGCCGGCGCGGCTGGTCAGCCACGCCATCGGGTCCTGGTACTTCTCGGGGAACAGGGTCGCCATGACCGCCGAGAAGTCGTCGTCGGCCATGGCGTTGCCCTTGACCTCGGCCCACGACCGCCCCAACGCGGCGACCGCGGCTTGCTCGAAGCGATCCCAGTGGCCGTCGCGCTCGAGCTTCAGCTCCATCTCGGCGACGTGGGGGTCGTTGCAGTAGCCGAGGCGCTCTTGCAGCTTGCGCACGACCGCGGTGTGGATGTGCTCGTTGTCGCGGGCGATGCCGCCGATGTCGAACACCACCGCGATCGGCTCGACCTGGGCGCGCAGTCGGGCGTAGGCGCCGCGGCTGCCGCGCGAGCGGCGACGTGTCGCGCGCCAGCCATGCGTCCGCCAGCGACTTGTCGCCAGGCAGCTTGATCCCGTCGAGCGCGAGGCCCAGGAGTTTGGCGAAGCTCGACTTACCAGAGCCGTAGAAGCCGGAGATCCAGGACGCGGGCTCGAGCTCGAGGCCGCCCGGCTTGGCCAGCTCGCTGCTGATGCCGTTGAGCAGGCGGACGTACTGCTCGTGGATGCCGCTCGGGACCCGCTGGTGGTGCGGGTGATCGGGCGGGAAGCCGCCGGTGATGATGTACTCGTCGACCTCGGCGGCGAGCTTGGCCGGGGTCTGCTCGTGGAAGTAGACCACCGGCGGGATGTCGCGGGTGATGTTCGAGTGGAAGAGGTCGCGGAGCTTCATCGGCCTGGGCCTCTTACGGGTAGATCCGGGGGCGGTAGTCGCGGTCGGGATCGAGCTCGCCCATGAACGACAGGCCGGCCTCCCCGCGGCGCTCGCCCGGATACAGGAGGACGACGGGGACGTTGCGGGTGCGCCCGTCGAGGTGCTTGAGCAGGGCCGAGACGCGGAAGAACGGGAACAGCGCCCCGCAGCGACCGACGCACACCAGCGTGCGCTCGGCCTTGTCGGGGTGCGCGTCGGTGAAGGCCAGGATCTCGCGCGACACGTCGGCGGCGATCCCGGTCGCGCCGTCGAGCTCGCGCCCGAGCTTGGTCCGCAGGTAGTTGATGCCGCGCTCCGGCGACACCGCCGCGGCCGCGCGCTCCGCTTCGATCAGCCGCTGGACCTGGGCGTCGCCCATGGCGCGGATGCGGCGGAGCAGCAGCTTGTGCAACGACAGGGTCAGCACCACCCAGCCGGAGGACGAGAGGTCGCCGACGAGATCGCGGACGCGCTCGCGCAGCTTGAACTCGTCGGCAGGATCGTACGGGACGATCGCGTAGCGGTAGTTGCGCATCGTGCTGATGCGCGGGCCGTCGGGGTGCACCAGGTCGCGCCGCAACGCCGCGAACGCCTCGTCGAGCTGGGTCCGTGGCAGCGTCACGCGTGCACCTCGTAGCCGTCGCCGCCGACGGTGACGGGGCGCGTCGGCGCCAGCGTCGCGGCCGCCCACGCCTCGAGGTCGGGGAAGCGCCAGTCGAACTCGTAGACGTCACCGATCTGCCGGAACTCGATGGTGCGCAGCGCGCGGAGGCGATCGGCGAGGTAGCCGCCGACCAGACCGAGGCTGGCGAGGTACGGGTTGTCGATCAGGGTGCCGTCGAAGCGGAGGCCCCGGAGCGTGTAGAGGATGTACTCGAGCGCGAGGTCGGGCACGCGCGGCGCGACGGCCTCGCGCGGCTCGCGCCGACCCCGCAACAGCCCGGCGGCCCCAGCGCACGACAGCAGGCGCGTGGTGAACTGCAGCTGAGTCTTCATGGCCCACCGCGAGAGGCCGTGCTCCGATGTCCATTGGATGACGGTCTGGCGGTAGACCTCGGCGCGCATCGTGTCGCGGCGCGTGGGCAGGAACACGCCCGTGAAGGCGCGGTACAGCGGATCGGTGAGCTGAACGTGGAAGTGGCAGATCACGCGGCGCGCTTCGGGCAGCATCCCGCGCCAGCCGGCGAGCACGCGCAGCGCCGCCGGGAACGCGTCGAAGCGGACGCGCATGTTGGCGAGCAGCTCGTCGGTCCAGGCCTCGCTCTTGGCGCCGAACCACGACTCGGTGAAGGCGCGCTGCGCGCTGGTGCGCGGATCGGCGGGATCGACGTGCGCCCAGTACGCGCGCGATTCCTCGACGCACAGCGAGCAGCGCAGGAGCCGCGAATGCGGCTCGGTGGCCTCCGCGAGCTCGATCATCCGCGGGCCTTACCCGCTGCGGCGCGGGCCGTCTTGAAATGCGTGGCCGGGTATCGCTCGGCGAGCGGCGCCATCGCCGCGACCAGCGCCACCGCGGTTTCGACGGGGTCGGTGGGCGGCTCGCCCGTGAGGCGGCGCCCGATCGACGATGGCGCGACAGTCGCAGCGCCGAGCCCGGTGAGCCACGCGCCGAAGGCGTCGCGATCCCAGCGCGCGATGGCTGCCCCGAGCTCCGGGAGCACCTCGGCCGGGTCCGCGGACGCGCGCTTGAGCTCGGCGAGGCGGTCGTCGAGCTGTTCATCGATCGCGAAGCCGAGTCGGAACAGCGAGATCAACTCATCGGCATCCGCGGATTGCGCGCGTGCCTCGGCGTCGACCTTCCGTGCCGCCGCACGCGCCGCCTCAAGCACGGCCCAGCGCCAGGTGCGTGGAGCCAGCCGCTTGAAGAGGTCTTCGCCGCCGAACTCGTCGTTGAGCGCCGTCCGCCACCACCCCAGGCGCGGCGGATCGGTCTTGCCTTCGCCCGCCCAGCCCACGATGAGCTGAAGCGTAAGTATCCGATCCAACGCCTGTTTGGATGCCGCCCCGGTCACGGTTCGCGAGCGTAGTCTCGGGCTCGGCCCGATGTCGAGGCCGATCGGGCTGAGACTCTCTCGCAGGTGCGTGGCGGGATCTCTTCGCAGCCGCACTCATCCCACCCGCTCAGCGATGACTTCCACGCCAGCCCTGCCAGCTCGTCGGCAGCTCGTCGGCGGCCACCGCCACCCACTGGACGGACCAGTGGACGGGATGCGGCAGACCCGCGCGACTGCTCAGTCGCGCGGCAGTGAAGGCTCGACGCTGTGAGCCGGCGGCACCAGCGCCAGCGATGGTCGCCCAGCGCGAACGCCAGCCTGCGCCACGGCCTCGCGGTGCGCCGGTGCCAGCTCGCTGAGCTTGACGCGCCAGTGATAGACCTCGGCGTCGCCTACAAGCTCAAGGGCCACGGTCCCGGCCAAGAGATCGAGGGCATGGTCCAGCTGCCGGCGCTGCTCGTCGCTGGTCGCGTCGGCGCGCGCGAGGCGGAGCTCCCACGCGCACCAGGGCGCGCCGATCGCCACCAGCATGCCGACGGCCTGGGGCTGCTGCCAGTCGTCGTGCCGCCGCATGAGGCGCCGTAGCAGGTCGATGCCCACGGAGGGGTCGACGATCAGCGCGGGCAGAATCAGGAACGGCGTCACGAGGCCGGGCGTCACACCGGCGGGCGCCAGGACGCCGACGCCGGCGGCGAGTCGCAGCGCGGCGCGGACGCGATCCCGATCGACGCCCGTCTCGACAAGATGCAACGCGCACACGGCGAAGTGGCGGTTGTCGCTGCGCGCCGTCACGTGAGCGACGACGACGCGGAGCAACTCCGACGGCGGTGAGTCGGGGTGAGCCCTCAGGACCCGCAACACGCGATCGAGGGTGGTGCCGCTCGCGTCCGGCGACGCCAGCAGGCGATCGCAGGCGACCGTCAGCGCGGCCCCGGGACGCAGAACGGGCAGCGCCTCGACGATCTCCTCCGTCCCCTGGTCGAGCATGGCGTCGATGAGCCCGTCATGCGCGGCCCGAACGGCGAGACGGCGAGCCAGGTCGGTTGGCCAGGCGACTTCGGCGTCACCGACGGCCGTGGCCATGCGGGCGAACGCGGGCGCGCGGGCGTTGACCTCCGCGCCCAGGGCGACCAGGGCATCCGGGAGGTGCATCCAGCCGCTGCGGTCAACCGAGCCCCCGAGCGACTCGACCAGGAACCTGACGGCCGCCTGGAGCGGGTCGCGGCCCGGAAGCCACCGCCAGAGCCGGGCCTCGATCGCCGCCGGCGGTTCGTCTGCGATGCGACTAGCGACCCAGGCCGCGAAGCCGGTGTACGCCGACGACGAGACCCGCTCCGGCACCACGCGAAGCCCCGCCTCCTCGCGCACGCTGGCGACCGCGATGTGGGCTTGCAGGTCCGCTGAGGCCACGTGGATCCAGTCGCCGTGCACGGCGCAGGTCACGCCTTCCGAGACGACGTGCTCCCCTTCGGTCCAGACCCGATCGGCCACGGCGGCCGCCAGCGTCGTGTGGACGCGGTGGTAGCGCGCCAGTGCCAGCGCGAGCCAGCCCCACCAGGGCGTCACGGGCGGCGGCGCGTCGGGGACTGTGTCGGGCGCTTCGAGGGCGCGCTGCACCGCCGCGATCGTCTCCAGCGACGGCGGCGCAACCTTGGCGAACGGAGCACCGCGCCCGGTGCCACCGAGGGTCGGCGGGGCCACGGCCGGCAGGTCAGGAACGACGACCGGACACGGCGCCCCACCAGCGCCCAGGGGGCCCAACACACCGCGCCGACGTCCGGGGCCAGCCAGTAGAGCGCCGCACCATCCGGAGCACAGGTCGGTCAGCTCGGCGTCCACCGAGATCACGTCGTGGCGCTCGCCACTGCCGTCGGCGCGGACACCGATCAGCGTGTCGTTCGGGCGTCCCGCCAGGTGGACGTAGTACCAATCACCGACGGCGATCACCGACGCCTCCGACGGGATCTCGATCGAGCGCTCGAGCAGGGTGCGCCCGAGCTTGCCGGCGATCGGGTCGTACTCGACGAGGCGCGTCGCGGTCATGCCGACGCCACCCGGGAGCAGGAGCTGCACGCCGCCGAGCTCGCCGGGCCACCGCGGCAGCGGGGCAACGCGGTGCCGCTCGATCAGGTAGCCGCGGTCGTTGAAGCCAACCACCAGGATCCCCGCGACGGTCGCGACCTGCATCCGGAAGGGCCACCCCTTGGTCGCCGCGGACCGAAACACTTGGGCCAGCCCGCCGTCTCGGTCGAAGCCCCAGACGACCAACTGCCGGACCCACTCGCGCCCCGCCATGACGCTCTCGGAGGCGACCGCGTAGAGGCGATCGTCGATCCACATGAGGTCCTCGATGGACTGCCAGGCCGCGGGGTGCTCGGTCGGCGGCAGCGCGGCGAAGCGCTGGTCCTCGCCGGCCGGGCTCCGCGCATGGATGGCGTCGTCGCGATGGTAGTAGAGCGTTCCGTCGCGCTCGCAGCAGGCGTCGACGTTGTTGTAGCAGTCGTTGGGCACGAGCGTGCCGTCGGGCAACGTCACCTCGGGCAAGTCGCCGGGCACGAGCAAGCGCCCCCTGGCGTCGCCGCTGCCGACCTGCGCCAGCGAGATCTCCCAGTGGTACGTCGGCTGCTGCCCTCCGCCCGTGAGCCAGGTCAGCCGGTCGCCGACGATGCGCAGGTGGCGCGGTCGATCGGCGCACCACGCGATGACCGGCTGCAAGCCAGGAGGCACGATCAGCTCGGCCATGAGGACCTGCGGCGAGTGTAGCGGTCGGCGTCCGTCGGCGCCGCCGGGTTGGCGCGACACCACGCCTTCTAGCGGTTCACCAAGCGGACGAGCCTTTCGAAGCGCGCCCGCAGCTTCGCGAGCACCGTGACATCGTCATCCCAGGCGAGATCTTGGCACAGGTCGCCGATCTCGTACTCCATGTTCGCGAAGTCCTCGGTCGCCGCCTTCCACTCGTCGCCAGGCACCCACGACGGCGGCGCAACCTTCCACACCGCGAACAACATCCCCCGCTCCTTGTCGTTGGTGGGAATCGCGCAGGTCCGCTTGGCCCGAGCTGCGGTTGGCGGAGCCTGCTCGAGCTCGCTCAGGAGCGCGTCGAAGACACTCGGTTCACGGCGCCACCTGCCAGAACACCGTCACGCGATCCTCGTCGGTCGCGGCCAGCAGCGCGCCGTCCGGCAACAGCACGAACGCGTCGATCGCGGAGGTCTGCCGCCCGACCTTCTGCAGATCGGCCACGGCGGCCGGAGCGAACGCGTCTACCAGGCCGTCGCTCCAGCCGAGAAACGCGCGCTTGCCGTCGGCGCTGACCGCCGCGGCGGTGACGCCTTCGCGATCGAAGCGCGCGCGGCCGAGCTGCGTCCCGTCGGGCAGCGCGTAGGTCTCGACGATGGTGCCGGTCCGCGACTCGTTGTCGCCGTACTCGTCGGGAGCCTCGTCAGCAGCGGGCGCCGGGCCGAGCACGACGACCAAGACCTTCCGGTCGCGCGACGCCGCGCTCGCGATGAGCGGGCGCGCACCGCGGTCGATCGTCATGACCTGCCGCTTCGCGACGACGTCCCAGACCGCGGGACGCGCCCCGCCAGCGGCGACGGCGACGCCCGCGCTCAGCTGCCACGCCGCTGATGTCGCGTCGGGGTCACAGCCGGCCGGCTTGGCGAGCGTCTGCTCGCCTTGGTCCTTTACCCACACCTTCAGCGGTCCGCAGGCAGCGAGCTGTGCCGCCGCAACACCAACGACCTCGCCGGCGGCACCGACGTGTTCTTCGTTCGCCCAGTCCGGCGCGCCGGCTGTAGGCGCAGGCGCCGTGTAGGGCTCGACCTTGCTCGTGTTCGTCGGGGAGGCCAACGAGAGCGCGTCGTTGACCCGTACGATCGCGCCGCCGGCCGGCGCCCACCCGACGAAGCTCGGCCGCGCCGCGCGGGCGGGCGCTTCGCCCGTCCGGGCGTCGGCGCTGACCACGTCGGCGACGTCGGCATAGTAGAGCTTCGCCCCATCGCGCGAGAACGTCGGTGCTGGGGAGGTCTTGGTCGAGCGAGTCCAGAGTCGGGTGCGGGCGGCGACGTCCCACACGCTCACGGATGTCTGGGTGCCGAGCGCGAGCAGCTCGCCGTTGGGTGAGATCGCGACCTGGGTTGGCGTGACGTCCGAGTCGAGCGCGAAGGGGACCATCGTCATGCCCGCCACGTCCATCAGCACGACGCCTCTCGCGGTCGCAACGGCTACGAGGTTGGCGTCAGCGCTGAACGAAGCCCCAAGCGTACGGGCGCCCAGGGACGCCAGCACCCTGACGTTCCTGGCGCCGGCGGGTACGTCCCAGGTCATGATCCGGTCGCTTGCGACGCCGACCAGCGTGCCGTCGATCCTGAACGCCGCGAGCGAAATTCGATCAGAGGTCGTGACCAGCGCCTCCGCCTTGTCCGACGGCCGCACGTTGACGCGACCGCCGAGCACCGCGACGCGCGCGTCGTCGGCGGTGAACGCGAAGCCGTACACGCGCTCGTTGGCGGTCGAGCGAACCTCGGTGCCCGCGTGCCAGTCGACCACCCGTACGTCGACGGGCCGATCTCCCTGCGCCAGGCCGAGGTAGCGACCGCCCGGCGATAGGGCGCACTGTGCCGACCCTGCCGTGGCGACGGTGCTCCAGAGCAGCGCGCCGTTGCCGTCCCACAAGCGGACATGGCGATTGCCGCAGGTAAGGATGCGGCCATCGGTCGCGATGATGTGCTGGATGGCGTCAGCGCTCGACAGCCGCGGCGCGCCGATCTGGCCGACCGCGCCAGGCGGGCGCCCCGGCGGGCCCGCGCGATCGAACGGGACGCCAGCACCGTCGACGGCGGCTGCCGCGTCACCCCCGGGCCCAGTCGAACCCGCGCTTGGCTGTGCCTTCTCCTTCTTGCCGCAGGCGCCAAGCACCAAACAGGCGGCCAGCAGGAACGTTCTCGTCGTCATCGCGTGTGCTCCAGTTGATCGGAACCGCCTGCGGACCGCGGGGCGACCGCGGACTCATCTCCCGCTGGTGGCAGGCTCAAGGGGAAGAGGTAGTCGTCGGTCGGGATGAGCGCGCTCGGCCGGTGCGCAGGTGCGGTTAGAGCGATGCCCCCTGCACAGACGACGTCGATCGCGGCGAGCAGCACGACGACCAGTCGCCCGCGGCGTCCGCGAGGGGCAGGGGGGCTGACGTTGAACATCGTGTGACTCATCAGGTTCGCGCGAGGTATCGACCGCCCGCGCGCCGGGTTGCGTAGGCAGCGCCGGATCGCCCCACGGAGCTGGGATTTGGGTCGGCACGGCGTTCCCAAGGGATGGCGGTCGGACCTTCGCTCGCTTCCATCAGGTCGCAAGATCCCATACACTCGTGAGCCGGTGTCCACGGTGATCGGCAACCCAGGAGCGGCGCCGGGAGGCGCGACCAGCGTGCGCCTCGGGAAATACGTGCTGGACGCGCCGCTCGGGATGGGCGGCATGGCCGAGGTGTTCCGCGGACATACGGAGGGCGCGGAGGGATTCCAGCGGCCGGTCGCGATCAAGCGCGTGCTGCCGGACGCGTCGCGGAACCCAGCGTTCGCGGAGATGTTCGTCAGCGAGGCGAAGCTGTCGTCGCGGATGCAGCACCCGAACATCGTGAGCGTGCTGGACTTCGACCGCGACCACGAGGGGCGGCTGTACCTGGTGATGGAGCTGGTGGAGGGGCGCGACCTCGACGGGATCATCGACTCGGGGCGGCTGCCGTTTTCGATCGTGATCTACACGATCACCGAGGTGCTGCGTGGGCTGGGTTACGCGCACGACCTGCCGGCAGGCGCCGACGGCGTCCGCGGGCTGGTGCACCGCGATATCTCGCCGCACAACGTGCTGTGCTCGTGGAGCGGTGCGGTCAAGGTCAGCGACTTCGGCATCGCGAAGGCGCGGGCGGCCACGGCGGCCTCGGCGTCGGTGACCATCAAGGGCAAGCCGGCGTACATGAGCCCCGAGCAGATCAACGGCTCGCCGCTCGACGGGCGCAGCGACCTGTTCGCGGTCGGGATCATGATGTGGCAGATGCTCACGGGGGGCTACCTGTTCGCGTCGGGCACGACGGCCGAGACGCTCGCTCGCGTGCTGTTCTCGAACGTGACGCCACCCAACCAGGTGACCGGCGACATCCCGCCCGACCTGGAGGCGGTGACGATGAAGCTGCTCGCCAAGGATCCAGCGCAGCGGTACCAGTCGGCCGAGGAAGCGATCGACGACCTGCTGCGCTGCCAGCACGCGCCGCGCGACGGCCGGCGCGAGCTCGAGGCGCTGCTGGTGCAGCGGTTCCCACAGAAGGCGCCGGTGCGCACCGGGCAGCGGTCGCGGATGGAGGGGGCCGGCGGGCTGGCGTCGGGGACGCCCGGTCAGACGGTGCCGAACCGATGGACGCCCGAGCAAGCGGCGGTGATGAACGCGCCGACGTACACGGCGCAGCCGGCCACGCCGGGGCCAACGGTGCCTGGGTACGCGGCGGCGCGGGTCGACGCGCCGGCGAAGCCGAAGACCGGGCTGATCGTCGGCAGCGTGGTCGCCGCGGTCGCCCTGGTCGTGGTGATCGTGCTTGTCGCGTCAGGGGGCGGCAGCAGCGCGGCCCCTGCCGGCACGCCGCCGGGCGGCGCGGCGAGTGGCGTGGTCGATGCGGCTGCGGTGACGGCCGTCGACGCCGGCGTCCCGCTGCTCGACGCGAGCGAGGCCGTGCTGGCACCGCCCGATGCCGCCGTGCTGGTCGATGCCGCGGCGTCCCCGCCCGACGCGCGCAAGCGCAGCGGTGGCCACGGCGGCGGGAGCGCGGGCGGCGGTACCGGCAGCAGCACGATCAAAGAGATCCCGATCCCAGGTCAGTGATGTCGATGCTGTGCACGATCCGCCGCAACCCGCGGCGGGACCGGCCGATAGCGGGGCCAA
Organism: Myxococcales bacterium; assembly: GCA_016707895.1. GTDB lineage: Bacteria > Myxococcota_A > Polyangia > Haliangiales > Haliangiaceae > UBA2376. The sequence continues at coordinate 287,199 of JADJGV010000003.1, forward strand.
GCCCGATGGAGTTCGCCATGCATGCTCGTTCGTGGGGGCGCCGCGCCCTCCTCACGCTCGCCGTCGCGGCCGGCCTCACGGCGGGCTTCGCGGTCGCCGCACCCGCGGCCCGCGCCCAGGGCTCGCAGGCCCAGGTCATCCTGGTCGACGAGGGCGGCTCGTACGAGGTGCTGGTGCACCCGGACTTCGTCACCGTCGTCTACCTGCCCGACAAGATCGAGAAGGCGCTGGCGTCGGACACCCAGAGCTACGAGGTGAAGCCGATCGGCTCGACCAGCCTGGCGATCCGTCCACTCAGGGCCGACGCCAAGCCCGCGAACCTGGCGCTGTCGACCGCGTCGCTGAAGGTCTCGGTCGTGCTGAAGATGGCGCCGACCCGCGAGCACGCGATGACCCAGGTGACCTTCAAGCGCGCCGACGTCGAGGCCGAGCTCGAGCGCCGCATCGCCGAGAAGGTCAAGGAGCGCACCGCCGCGCTCGAGGCGAAGGTCGCCGCGATGCAAGCGCAGATGGACGCCGAGCTGCCCAAGCTCGCCGACGGGCTGATCGCCGCGCGCATCTTGCAGCGCCGCGAGCTGCGCACGCTCAACGCGATCGAGCGCAACGACGACAACGTCGTGGTCGAGACCACGCACGTGCTGTACCTCGGCGACGACGCGTTCATCGTCTTCGACATCGAGAACCGCAACAAGGCGCCCTACCGCCTGGCCAAGGTCGCGATGCAAGACGGCACGCGCGACGCCGCCGGCGTCGTGCGGTTCACTAGCGACGCCGCCGAGACCGCCGGCGCTGGGGTGATCGGCGTCGTGCGCCCCGGCGGCCACGGCAAGGGCGTCGTCGTCGTCCGCCGCGCCGCCGACCTGGTCGGCAAGCCGCTGACCCTCGTCGTCACCGAGCCCGGCGACAAGGGCAAGGTCGCGGTCGACCGGATCGTCCTGCGATGAAGCCGCTCGCGCTCGTCGCGGCGACCGCGCTGCTCGCGCCCGCCGCCGTCGCCCACGCCGACCGCCGCGAGGCCTCGGTCCATGTCCACGCGGTCGGCGGACCGCTGTCGATGGAGGACGACGCCTCGACCGCGGGCGCCGGCACCGGCGCGCTCGCCGGCCTGGCCGTGCGCGCCAGCTACGCCACCCGCAATGCCTGGCAATACGACACGCAGCTCACGCTCGGCTACGGCCGCGCCTCGTTCGACGCCGGCCAGTTCTTGCTCGGCGGCGGCACGCCGATGACCGTGCCGTTCACCGTCGCGTCCCAGCTCGCGCGCCTCGACGCCGGCGTCACCCTCCGCCTCGGCGTCCGCTGGATCCCTACCGTGCGCCTCGCCGTCGGCGCGCAGGCCGTGCGCCGCGGCAGCCCCGTCGCCACCGCCGGCGGCTTCGAGTTCAGCGGCGACGACACCGACCCCGCCTCGCTGTCCGCGAACCTAATCGGCTCCGCCACCGTCGGCCTCGACTACCGCATGAGCCGCCGCCTGATCGTCGGCGTCGCCCTCGGCGCGACCGCCGCCGTCCCCGGCGTCGGCGACAGCTGGCGCGAGGCGACGATCACCGTGCACGCCGCGCGATACTGGTATCCGCGCTGGTGAGCGTGCGCGGCCAGAGCGGCAGCAACACCGTCAGCGGTCAAGACCATGCGCCGCGCGGCCTCGCGGGCGATCGCCGGCGTGCCACGTCGCCGGCGTCGTGACGACGTCCCTGATGCCGATGCCGGTGGGAGGCTTCGCGCCCCATCGCTTGGTGAGGCGGTCATCGTGCTCCTGCATCGAGCTACGTGGCCGTCTCCGTCTGGGCCACGCCCCAGTCGTCGGCCAGGCTCGGGTCGTCCTTCCGAAGTCGGCGTTGCAGGTCCTGGAACTTCTCGACGAGCTCGCGGTAGCCGTCGATGTCCTCGGCGACGTTCGTGTCGATCGACACCGACTCGCCCGACGGCGCGAGCGAGATCGTGGCTGGGCCAGGCCCCGGGCGAAACCCGCGCTGCGGCGGCGCCAGGAACGATGTCCGCTCGAGATCCGCAATCAGATCGGCGAAGCGCGTCGCCGCGAAGGCGCGCACCTTAGCGCTCGCGTTGCCGTGAAATCGCCGCGAGTAGCGCAACGTGCCGCCAGCCGTCAGCTCCACGACCTCACGTCCGAACGGATCGTCAGGCGCGAACTCGCTGCCGATCGCATACGTGATCGCCGTCGCACCACGGAGCCGACCTGGGGCTCCACCATCGCCCCTGCTTGAGGCTCGCTGCGACACCCGGGACAAGTAGGCACGCACTTCCCTGATGATCTTGACCTTGTTCGGATTGTCACCGGTCGCAGAGTTGAAGAACAGGTAGTTTTCCGCGGGCGTGTCGTTGTCGAACTCGGCGCCTATCGACGCGCCGAACTGCTCGCGTAGCTCGACGGGGAGCAGCGCAAGGACGTCCTCGACGCGGTTCTCGGCGAACAGGTTCAGGCACAGGTAGTAGACGTCATCGACCGAGAGCTCGCCCCACGCCAGGCAGCGAGCATCTCGGGAACGTCGGTGAGCGTCATCATCGACCGCGCCTCCGCGCCATCGCTCCGCTCCCATCGAGGAGCCTGGTGATCACCGGACCAGCGGTGAGGGTTCACAACGCAACCGCCCGCAGGGTCGCGACCAGGACGTCGAAGGGCACCGGCGCGCCGTCAAACAGCGCGACCTCGAGGATATTGCCGAGGCGGGCGGGCCCGGTCCACGGCTGACGCGTGCGGATGTGCTGGCGGAACTCGCGCCAGGAATCGTCCCAGCGCAGGTTCTGCGGTGCGATCCAGGGATGACCGCCGGTGATCATGTACCAGAGCGTCACGGCCAGGCCGGTGGCGTCGTCGGTGGTCGAGAACTCGGCGATGAACGGGCGGGGCGGGAACAAGATCGCCTCGCCGCCGTAGTACTGCGACAGGATCGCGGGACCACGGTGCGCGATCTGCGTGAGCGCCGCGCCGCCCTCGGTCTCACGCACGTAGATCAGCTCGGGCCGGATGCCGCCGAGCTGGTGCCCACGAGCGTGGGCCCGCTGCGCGACCGCCGCGACTTCGAGGGCCAGCGCCAGCGCGGTGCGCGGCGCCAACGTCCCCGCTTGCACGACGGTGTCGAGATCGCGCCCCTCCGGCATCGCCTCGACCACGCCGAGCGCCGCGTACCCGTTGTAGCGGTAGTCGAGCAGCTCGCCCGCGCGGATCTGTGGCGCGATCTGGGGATCCGTGAAATCGAGGACCGGATGAATCTCCGGCTTCCAGCCCTTGCTGGTCGCCGTCGTCGCGAGCCCGCGCCGCCAGGTGCCGCTCTCGCGATCGATCGTGACGAACCGCCCTTGCCACTGGTTCTGCACCAGCGTCTCGATGATGCGCGGCCCGCCGGCGCCGATCGTGCCGCCGCACGGGAACGGCTCGCCGGCGAGCTCCGGCGCCGGGAACCGGTGGGGTCGCGGCAGGTCCACCGGCGCGGCGCCCGGACGCTGCTCGGTCTTGCGAACGGCGACGCCGAGGTAGACGCACTTGTAGTTGCGCGTCAACGCGATGCGCCCGACTGCGTCGCGCTCTTCCTCGTGCGTCGGCATTTGGGCCTCGTCGAACTGCCAGGAGCGCACCGCCTTCACGCGCCCCTCGCCATCACATTCATGCGTCGTCACGCGACGATCACGCAGCGCGCTGCGATCGATCACCCAGAAGGGCTCGTCCCCGTAGCGCTCATCGTGCGCAGCGACCAGCGCGGGCGTGACCTCCGCCGCGTACCAGCACACCCGCCTAGCGCCGCGCCGCGAGCGCCACACGCCCGTCACCGGCTGATCACCGTCGTACTCGACAGTGATCGACCGCGGCAGCCAATCTACCGCCTCGCCGGGCACCTCCTCGCGCTTGCGCAGCGCGGCGCTGGTGAAGAAGCGGACGCTTGTCGCGGTCTGGGTCACGATCGACACACCCACGGCACCAGAGGCTCGACGGATCCCATCATGATGACGCAATCCAAGTGTCATCGTAGCCGAACTCGGCAATATCGACTGGCTCCTCGCAGACATCGAAGTAGTTGACGAGCGTGTAGCCCTCACACTGCGCGAATTTGGTCGACTCGCCGGCGCCTCTCACACCGAGCCTTCGTTCGATCTCCTCCAACGCAGCTCGCAGTCGGGGCGCGTTCAGCTCGTACAGTTCCTGCTGAGGCATGCCGCGCAAATTGAATGGCAGCCAGGCATCACAGCGCGTCTCGACGAAGATTGTACCGACGCCGCCGGATTCGGCGAGGCCCGCGGTGACAACGTCCCGCACTTCTACGCGGCCCGCAGGTTGTACGACCACTCCGGTTCCCTCGAGTCGGGCTCCGAGGGGAGTCGCACCAGTGCAGGGGCGCCGACCACAGCCAGCAGGTCATCCACAGGATGGTCGCTGGACGCGGGGCGGTCCTGGTAGGCATGGGGCTCGGCGACGGTTCGCACACGAGTGACGTCGACGCTTAGCAACTGGTGAGCCTTGAGCACCTCCGTGACGGGACGGAGAGCTTCGACAGCCCAGCGAAACGCCTCGCGCTCCGACGTGCGTCCCCGCGGATCCCAATAGAACCAGCCACCGACGGGGTCTGTGCCGAACTTCAAGATCATCGATTGGACCTCAGAGACTGGTTGAGAAGCGGGCGCCGGCTGGAAGCACAACCTCAACGACGATGCCGGTGCGCGTCCGGTCGCGGCTCGGCGACGGGGGGCGTCGGGGGGCCAGGGTCTGGCTCGATGTCGGCTGCAACTTCGTGCATTCGCACGTAGCGGCCGCCGAAGTGGTCGTTGGCGCGAGCCAGTGCAAGCGGCGTCTCGCCCGCGGCGTCCGATCGGAGTGGGTCGAGGCCGATGGTCAGCAGGTGCTGCGTGCATCGATCGCCCGCGTGGTGATGCAACGCGGTCCGCCCGCGCCGATCAACGGAGTCGTAGCTCGCGCCGTGCCTCGCGAGCGCGGCCATGCTCTCCGGATCGGCTTGCCGCATCAGCGGCGTCACGCCGGCGGCATCTTCGCGGTCGGGCTCGGCGCCGTGCTGGATCAGCAGGTCGATCGCCGCCGCGTCGAGCGCGTGGTGCAGCACGGTCGCCCCCCGTCGCATCGACTACCCGCGCATCCGCACCGGCCGACAGGAGCACGCGCACGACGTCGACCGAGCCGGCGAAATGCAAGGCGGTGCGGCCCGCGTGATCCGCGATGCGCGCCGAAACGCCGGCGGCGATGAGCAGGCGCGCGGTCTCGACGTCGCGAGCGGCGGCCAGGGGCGTCGCGCCCGTCGCTGGATCCGGGGCGACGTCGGCGCCGTGATGCAAGAGCACGCGCACCATGCCCGGCGACGCGGCGCTAATCGCGGTTCGCAGCAGCGTCCGGAGGTCGGCACCGGGCGACGCCGCGAGGAGTCGCTCGACGATCGCGACCCGCGACGTCGTGCTGCGCTTCTCGACGGCCTGCGTCAGCAGCGCTGGGGTCACGGCACCCGGCGCCGCGCGCGCTAGCCGCTCGAGGCGCGCGAGGTCGCCCAGATCGATCGCCACCGCGAGCTGGTCGGCCGGCGTCAGGGCGGCGACGCGCCTGCGGACGTCGGCATGCGCCGCGAGACGCTCGAACCACGGCGCCTGCTGTGCAGCGAGCACACTCGCGATCGCCGCCTGCAAGCTCGGGTCGAGGCCGTACCAGGCCTCGTCGATCTCGTCGAGCTCGACCTCGCCGCCCTCCCCCACCGCCATGCGGAGGATCGCCGCTGGGCGCGCGAGCCCCAGCGCGCGCAACGGCGCGCGCGACCGCTCGACCTGTTGCCGACCACCGTTGTGCAGCAACTGCGCGACACCGCCGTTGCGGATCTCCGCATCGGCCCACAAGGCGTGGGCGACGTCGGCGGCGACCGCTGGCACGTCGATGGCGTCGGCGTCGCCCACAGGCACCATGCCGCGGACCACCCCGATCGCGACGTCCGGCGCCTCGGCGACCAGGCGCGCGAATGCACCATCGGCGGCCGCGGTGGATCGCACGACACGGGTCGAGCGCTTGACCGCGGCGCGGACCTGCCCGACCGACGCGGCCACGGCGCGGAGCGCGCGATCACCGCGTCGACGTCGACGCCCTCCGGATCGAGGACCGGCGAGTCTTCCCACGGTCGCAGCTCGAGTCGCTCCAGAAAGGCGGCGAACGTCGCGGCCACGCGGTACAGGCACTCGTGCCAGGGGCCCTCCGACGACGCGGCCGCGGCGCGTGGCGCGTCGTGCGCCCACAACCACACCTCGTCGCGGTAGCTGCCGCCGATGCCGAGGCAGAACCTGTCATCGCCTTCGGTGCGCGCGATCGGCAACAGGTCGACGGGGATCCGCCCGAATGGATCGAGCGCGGGGCCGCCGTCGATCCGGAAGCCGAGAAACTCCCCCACGGCAACCGGCCCGGCCTTCCACGCGAGGTCGTCGATCGGGCTGACCAGCGTGCCGGCAGACGGGACGGCGCCACCGAGGTGCCGCAAGAACACGCGGTAGTCCGGGGGCAGCGTCGCCCCCAGCGAGCGCTCGAGGGTATCCAGGCGCTCGGCGGTGGCGGCACGATGATCGTGCAGCCGCGGCAGGTAGTGTCGCCACGGTCGCACCTGCGTAGCGAGGCGAGCCGGCATCGGCTCGACCTCGGACGCCGGGCGCGCCTCGACAGCTTCGTCGTAGGAGAAGACGCCGACGAAGCGGAGCCGCGCGCCGTCCTGCTCGGGCAGCGCCTGCGCCGGTTCGTGGGCATGATCGAAGTAGGCGATCACCGCGCTCGCGGTGTCGATGCTCCGCGCCCGAGCCACGGCGGCGACCGCATCGGCGAACGAGGCGCCGAACGACATCGGTGCGAGCAGCGCGCCGACGGGCGCGCGCGGTGCCCAGCGCGCCTCCAGTTCCCCTTCCGGGACGGTCCGCAGGCCGAGCGCGCGGCGCAACGGCGAGCGTGCAGGCGACGCTGGCACCAGCAGCGCGGCGAGCTCGGCCTCGTCGCGCAGGTCGCCGAGCCAGATCGAGACCTTGCCCTCGTCGCCGTCGTCCACGCGGCCTTCATCGCGCTGCACCCGGGACGCGACGTCATCGCGCAGCGTGCGTTCCCACCGGTCCAGAAACCGCCGCAGCTCCTCGCTGACCTCGCCCCGGACGATCCAGCCGATCTCCTCGCCTTCGTAGGTCAGCTCGAGCTCGCGACCGATGCGCTCGGCCCAGGTCGAGAGCTGGCCTACCAGCCAGCGCATCTCTTCGAGCACGCGCCGCTCGGCGACCGGCACATCATGGCGCCGCGCCGCGTGCATCGTGTACGTCCAGATGCTCAGCGAGGGCGCGGCGCTGCGTGGCTCGCGCACCTCGGGCGCCGCGATGACCCACGCGTGGTCCTCGAACTGCTCGGCGAGCGCACGCCAGCTGGCGCCGTCGCCTTCCCGCGCGCGGTCGCCAAAGCTGCACCGCAGCACCTCGGGTGGATACGCCGCGTGATCCCACTCCATCGCGGGCCGATGATGCCACACGGCCCCGCGACCGGCGCCGCCTCCACTTCGCAGGCAACCGCGGCACCGACCGGTCGATAGCGTCGGCATGGACATCCTCACCGGGAAGGCCTCCGCCCCTGCCGCTCATCGCGCTTCTGTCGTCGTCGGGACACCGGGCCTCCAGGCCCCCAGGCGAGCCTGGGCTAAGTCGATCGCGGGCGTCGCGGCGATCGTTCTGGCCGGCGCGGCGTGCGTGCCGACCATGGCGCAGAGGTCCGAGCACGAGCGGTTCACGGATGGGGTCGAGGCCTGCCACGCCGGCGACGGCGCCGGCTGCTACGAGGCCGGGATGATCGCGCTCGAGTGGGAGGGGCGCGCGCCCGGCGCCACCGAGATCGCCCTCGCCAACTTCGAACGCGGATGCGATGCAGGCGATCCCGCCTCGTGCCGCCGGCTCGCGGCGCGCTGGTCGGCGATCCAGCCGGAGACCGCCGCGATCTACCTGAAGCGCGCCTGCACCCTCGGCGACCGCGAGAGCTGCGCCCCCCAGCCGAGCACCGAGGCAGCCGGGCAGCCCACTTCGCCGCCCGCGGCACCGCCGGCCGCCGCGCCCCAGCCCGAGGCGACGGTCGTGAGCGGCACCTGCTTCTTCGTGGCCAAGGCCGGCATCGCGGTGACGAACCGGCACGTCATCGACGGCGCCGCGGACCTCGCGCTGATCGACGCGCGCGGCCGCGTGCACGCGGCCAGGTCCTGCGGGAGGACAAGGACGTCGACCTGGCGGTCCTGGAAGCGGTGACGGCCCACGACGTCGCGCCGCTGCCGCTCGCACGCGACGCCGACGTCCCGCTCGGCGAGCCGGTGTTCACGATCGGCTTCCCGGTCCCCGGCGTCCTGGGCAACGACCCGAAGTTCAGCGAAGGCTCCCTCGGCGGCCAGACCGGCCTCGGCGCGGCGTGGCTGTACCAGGTCACCGTGCCCGTCCAGCCGGGCAACTCGGGCGGACCGCTCGTCGATCACCATGGCCTCGTGGTCGGCGTGATCGTCGCCAAGCTGCGCGCCGACCGCCTGATGGTGGAGCAAGGCGTGACCCCCGAGAACGTGAACTTCGCGATCAAGAGCGTCGAGCTGCGCCGGATGCTGCGCGGCTTACCGCTGTCGTCCGCGAAGGCTGCGCGCACGCGCCAGGCGGCGGTCAAGCGAACCGAGGCCTCGGTGTGCCACGTGATCGCGACCCCCGCCGCGCCGCCGCAGCCCGCGCCCGGCGACGTCGTCGCGCCGGCCCCGGCTCCGCGCTCCACCGCTGCACCGAAAGCCGACGCGCCGCCAGCGCCGCCTTCGCCGCCGGCCGGGGCGGCCACCGACCAGCACCGGATCTCGGGCGATCCGCACATATACCCCGACGCCGCCACCGTGAACGAGATGCGCCGCGTCGGGCTGATCGCGCTCCGCGCCTCCGTCGAGGTCTGCATCGCCACCACCGGCGAGGTGACCAGCGTCTCGATCTCGCGCTCATCCGGCTACCCGGCCTACGACACCAAGCTCGCCCACGAGATCGCGCGCTGGCGCTATTCGCCGCGGGCGGGCAACCAAGCCGACCCCGAGTGCCGCGTGATCTCGTTCAAGTACCGGCTGGCCGACCATGAGGCCGGGGGCGGCGCAGCACCCGGCCACGTGCCCCCAGGCACCAGTGGCCAGCCGTAGCCGGCCGCTGTTGCCCCCGAGGAGCGAGCGCGCCCCGGCGCTGGGGACGCGGTTCGCTACTCGCGCTTGAAAGGGACGAGCCGAGGGCCAGCGCCGTCCGATCCCGCCGCGCCGCTGAGGGTCACCCCGCCCGCGTCTCGCTGCTCGGCCTGAAGCGACACCCCCTCGGCTGACCGGCACCCGCCGCCCGTAGCGTCATCCTCGTCCTCATCGTCGTCGGTCCGTGCGACGACGTATTGCCACGCCGCGAGGTCGACCTGCCCGCACCGCACGGGCTCTCCGAGCTCGCAGACCATGAGCGTCGTCGTCTCGTCGATGTAGCGCTCGTCCGCTGCGACGTCCGCCTCCGTGACGACGGTCTGGACCCAGGCGAATCGCGCGGCGCCATACACAGCCTCGGAGACCGCGGTGACCTCGACGCCCGCCGACATCTCGGGTGTCTCGGTCAGATCGATGTCCGCAACCGCCTCGGTCGCGCCCTGCGCGGCCCATCCGCTGGCGTCCCGGACGATCAACACGGTGGAGATGGCGGGTACCAGGCGATCACTCCCCTCGCCGCCGAAGATCGCCGCCACGTGCACCGAGTTCGACGAGGCCTTCGCTAGTTCACAGGTGCCGGGGCCGTGGGCGAAGCCAGGGCCCAACACCGCCATGTCCTTGGCGAGGCAAGCGCACACCTCCGCCGGCGAGGGCGCTCGGCACGCGGCCACTCGGGGCGCGAGGTCGATCTTCGCGAGGGTTGCGCCTGATGGTGGCACTGGCGTCGGCCCACGCGGTGAGCAGCGCGACGGCACCACGGCGGAGCGCAGGACCGTGACCTCTGGCGCGGCATCGGTGCCGGCGGCATTGGTAGCGACCGGCATGCTCGACCGAGGCGAGCATGCCGCAACCGCCGCGACCGCGAGCGGCCAGGGTAGCCGCAGGCTCACGGCGTTCTCGTCAGCTGAACGAGCCGTTCGTACCTTTGCCTCAGGAGCCGCAGGATCTCCTCGTCTTCACCGCCCTCTGGCTTGCCGTCCATGTCCTGGCACATCTCGCCGATGTCGATGTCCGTGTCCCAGAGTTCATGCGTCGCCTGCTCCCACTCAGCCTCCCCTACGTGCGCTGGCCGCGGAACGCGTGCTGGCGCAAATACGACGACGCGCTTGTCCATCCCACTCAGCGCGCACGTCGCCTTGGAGCGCGCGGGGCTTGGCGGCTGCTTCTCGAGCCCCTCGAGCATGGCCTCAAACTCGACGAACGCTGCTGGCTTCGGGCTGTCCGTGCGGACGAGCGCATCGGCCTGCCCAGTGGAGTCGGGCGTTGCGGCAGCGCCGTCAAGCGGCGCTGCGCTGGCGTCGAACGGCCAAAGACGATCCGGTGACGCGGGACCGCCCTGCGCGTTCTTCTTGCCGCTGGCCTTGCAGCCTGACAGCGCAGCGAGAAGCAGCAGGACGCCAAGGAGTCCTCGGCCAGTGCGGTGCAGTTTCATTCGGCACGGTCCTCTCGTGGGAGTATCCGCTCACTCGGTCATCGCGGGCGACCGCCGACGCGCCCCTTACTCCTGCGCGACCTGAGCCTCGTCCTTAACTTCCCCGAAGATCCGCTGGTGTCTCTCGAGAGCGAAGGGAATCATCTCCTCCGCGACCCAGCCGAGGAACTTCGGCGTGCGCGGGTGCTTCACGGGGCCGCCGCCGCCTTCCTTGCGGTCGGCGATGTCGACGCGCATCCGCGCCAGGCGCTTCTTGCCGGTGGTGAGGTCCAGCATCCAGACCAGCTTCTCCGCGAAGTCCTGCGCGTAGTGGGCGTCGTACTCGCCGAGGCTCGCCACGTCTCGACTGTACGCGCCCAGGAACCCAGCGAGCTGCTGGGCGTACCCCTCCTGGCTGGCCGCGCGGAACGTCTCGCTGAGCGCAAGCAACTCGTCGTCGGTGTGGCTAGGGAGGGATTCCTGAACGCGGCGGAAGGCGCTGTCTGAGCCCGCCTCCAGCGCGACGATGATGTCCGCCTCCGAGCTCGAGCTGGCCAGCAGGGGCTTCAGCTTGCTCGTCAACATGCCCTTGGCACCGCTGGCGTCGATGGCTTTCTCAGCGAGCTTCGTCAGCAGCGGCGCCGAACCGAGGATCTGGCTCGCCATCGCCTGGCCATCTGCGACCGCCATGATCTCCTCGGGCGAGATGGTCTTCGGCGAGAACTTGGGCGGATTCCGCGCGACGTACTTCGTGCCGGCCTTAACTGCGGCGCCCACCAGACGGCTGAGACCGAACCCGAGCGCAACGTCGACCAGCCCCATCGCGAACGCGGTGTCCGCGTCGACGGCGGCCTTGATGGCCGCACGGCGTTCACGGCAGGCGTTCACGAAGTTCAAGTGCGCTTTGGCCACGACGGCTTTCGTGTTTCCGACCAGCTCCTCGCGTTCCTTCTGCGTCATGAAGCACTTAGGGTCGTTGGGATCCGCGGCATCGCCAGGAGCGCAGCTGATCGCCCCAGCGCCGTGATCCGCTGACTCCGTCGGATCCAAGCCGAGTGCGTCTGGGCGGCGTGCAGCGGGTGCGATCTCGATGGGCCCCTTCGTCGTGAAGACGATGCGTCCTCGATCCATGACCTGGGTGAGGCGTTCGTGAATCTTGCCGCCCTCTCCGCTTGGATCAGCCTCAAATTCGACGACGGCGATGTTCCACGTCAACTCGGCGTAGTAGGTGTTGTTGCCACGCGCGACGGCGTTCTTGTAGCCAGCGGTGACGTGGACGGCGAAGCCATTCGCCTCCGCCGACCTAGTACTGGAACCGCTCTCGAGGTGGGCCTTCCAGTCGCGCCCGAGCGTCGCGACCTTGTTCGCGGGGATCACGCTGGTGAGCGGCAGCTCGGTGAGCATCGAGAGCATGTCCGAGACAACCAGATCCTGGACGTTCATGCCCGCCCACGCCGGCAGCGTAGGGAACTGGCTGATCCGAGGCGCCGCGAGTGGCTGCTGGTCCCGCAGGTGCGCGATGCCGCGGCCCTCGTTGTCATCGGCGAGGCCCTTCCTTTGAATTGCACCGCCAGACGGCGCAGCCGAAGGAGAGGGCGCCGCTACCATCGTATCGAGGAGGGCGGCGGCGGACTCTCCCGCGACCACTCGGTCGGCCACCGCGTCGGCGTGGCGTTCGTACGCATCACCGGCTTGACCGACCCCACCCTTGAGGTGGACCCCTGCACGCTGTTGAACGACGTGGGCAGCCTCGTGGGCCGTGGTGTGCAGGTCGACCCCGGACGGGAGCGCAACGTCATTCCCCGTCGCGTACGCGGTCGCGCCGATCGCGGTGGCTGCACGCTCAGCGTTGCCGCCAACGTGCGCGCGTACGCCACGCACATCGTGGTGGCCGAAGGCCACCTGGATCTGGTCCAGGTGCGGCAGCGTTCCACCCGGTCCCGCGATTCCTAGCGCAGCGGTCGCCTGAATCTCTGAGTTGGCTCCCCCACGCGCCGAAGCGGCTTTGGTCTGTACGCTGCGCGGAGGCGCGGCGAACTCAGGCAGGTGCAACCCGAAGGGGTCGTCCATCGGCGGAAGCACTCCTGCCAGAGATTGGCGCGCACCCGCCTCGCGAAGCTGCAGCGCGCCCGACGTCGCTGGCGCCGAAGCTTCCGGATCATCCGCAACGGACTCGGATCCTCGCGAGCGCGCTGGAAGCTGACTCGTAAGCGTGCGACGGCCAGGTGCCTTGCCCGTCGCAGGCGCGACGGCAGGATCGAGACCGTGTGGGTTGTGGCGGGCGTCGATCGTCATTGACGAGGCTATCGACCAGCCAGCGCCAAGGTTGCCTACGAAGTCGAGGGTATTCGCATGGGGCTGGTTTTGTTGGAGTTTCGTGCCTCTTGGCTCGCCATGTCAGTGCACCGCGACGTACAGGGACCAGAGCGCGGGGTCGGTGCCATGGCCACCACGGACGTCAAACCGACCGACCCGGGTGAAATTGTGCATCGCCCCCGTCGCGATGACTTCGATCTCGCGCCGCTCCGGCGGCTGGAGCTCCTTCAGGACAAGCTTGAGGTACGGGGCGATCTGCTCGTTGCTGAGCCTCTCCACCCCGGAATCGGCGAACTGCACCGACAGCGACTCGAGGCGCCCCTCCTCCCGGTTCCAAGACAGCCGACACGATACGAGCTGCTTGGGCGTGAGCTGATACATGCTGCCTTCGTAGTTGTCCTTCGCCCCGTCGGCGGCCTTCGAGATCTCATTCGCAGGGATCCCGCACAGCGTTGGCCACGCCGCACGCTCCTCGGCAGGTATGGACCGGGCCCATGGCGATGGCGAGTTGCACGCGCAGGCGGCGAGCGCACATGCGAACCCTAGCTTTGCAAGAAAGGTCACTGATCACCTTGCATTTGAGATCGATCGCCCATCGGCTCACTGAACTCCGCATCATTATTGACACTCAGAATTCGATTGCGCTGCCGGCTTCTCGTATATAGTAGAATGGCCGTGACTGCGCCGGACCTGTCACAATACCCGAGGTTTGCACTTGCCCGCAGACACTCACTCCTCCGAGATGGACAAGGGGCGCGCTACCCACGGCAGGGGACTGCCGCTCGTCCGCGATGCAGGCCCCGGCGATTCCCGCCGCTCCTCCAATCGACATTGCAGACGAGGACATTCGAAGCTCCACATTCGGGACGCCGGAGATCCGAAGAGCATTTACACTGCCAAGCAGTGTTACGTTCCATAGCTGAACGGGCGCACCACCCTGATCAGAACTCAGTGCCACGGCGGCCGATAGGCCGGCGGCCGGTGCGGTGTCGGTGATTGTCACATTCGAAATCAGCGCGGGCCCACCCCCACTACACTGCAGTCTCAGCCCCGCCCAGGTGTCATAAGTGCCACTTGAACGAGTTACATCCACTCGCTCAACTGCGAGTCGCGTTGAGTCCGTGCCATTTGTGCCAAGGAGCCCGTAGATCCCGATTGTCGTCGCGCCAATCGACGCGTCCTGAACGGTGCCCCCGAGGCCCTGCACGACCACTCCAATTGCACAGTCCGTGGCTGAGAAGTTGCGCGCTGTGGCGCCATTCATAACGATACATCGCGTCTGTCCGGTGACAGTAAAGCTCTCGACTACTGCGCCTTCGTAGACGGCGATGCCTTCCGTCGTAGGCGAAGCCGCAATTCGAACTCCGGCCCGCGACTCTCCTTGCAGATGAATCCGACTCCCAATATACAAAGGCCAAACGTCGAGATCGCCATATTGTCCGTCGCGAACGAATACCGTGTCATCGGGCCCAGCGACGCGCAGCGCCGCGGAGATGGTGCGAAACGGGGTTGAGGTTGTTCCCCTTGCGGTTGAGTCGGCGCCGAGCGGACCTACCGTAATCGGGGTAACGGAAACTGCATTTAGCAGCGAATCAAGTCCGCCCGGGGTTTGGACGATGACACCCCGAGGCCCCGGTGTTGCCCCGTGCAGGATTGTCCAATCGGCTAGTATTTCGCTATCAGTTGCGCTGATGATTGCAGCTGCATCCCCTTCCACGGCTACCGATAGGGGCGCCGCTAGATCACTTCCAGTGATCCGGATTCGAACGCGCCCCGTTCCCTGTCGGACTTGGTTGTCGTCCTGGCCGACGATGGCCACGGTCGCAATCGCTGGGGTGCCGGGAGGCGTGTCGACGGCGGTGGCGTCGATCGTCGCGTCCGCGGCATCCTGAGGCGACGCGTCCAGCGCTACTCTTGGTTCGATGCCGCACCCAAGGGCAAGAGTGGCAGCGACGAGGCCGAGTCGGGGCATGTTTCGACTGATGTTCATTCGGGTTCCGTGAGAGATGGGACGATTGCAGCAACTTGCGCGCATGCAAGGTCTTGTTGCGGTGCGGACGGTGGGTCGTGGTTTGTAGGGACCGGAAGGGCCATAGGCCCACCTGCACGGCCAGGCGGGGGGCGGGAGAATGGCTGGCGTGGCATGGCGTCTGTACTGGGGCTATCGGCCGATGGCGGCCGGGGTTACGTTGTGGAGCAGCGTTCTGAGAACTCTCAGCGCTGTTGCGTCTCCCCACAAATGCCCCACTAGGCGGCAACGGACATCCGGATCATCCCCAGCGAGCGGGAAGGCTTCCTATGGCGCTGGTGTGAGGCAGACAACCTCGGCGGTGCCGGTGCGCGCCATCGTGGCGTTGACCGTCGACCAGTCGCAGCGATAGCCCGGTGCCGTGCCAGGCACGAAGCGACTGCTGAGCAACACCACGTTGTTGTCGGTCGTTGCGACCTCGCAGGAACCGCCGAGAGCCGTCGCACCCGTTGGGCAGAACGCGGACGCAAGACCTGTCCCTCCGGCGCTCAGGTTGTTGTCAGCGCGGACGCGCGTAATGCGTCCAGCTAGCGGTGGTTCGGCAGCGGGACAATTGCAGGCGGCGTCTGCGGCGTCGACGTCGCCTGGTGAGTCATCTCCACATGCGACGACCAGGGCGATTCCGGCAACGAGGCCGCACACGAGAAAGGCGAATGCTGAGGCTCGGGTCATGGGACTTCCTTCACGACTACAGCGCGGGTGGTGAGGGTTCGCTGGTGCTCCAGCTGGTGTTGTTCACGAAATCGAACGAGCGTGAGCTAGCCCCCGAAAGGTGCGGCGCGGCAGTGGTCAGGCTACCCGCCAGCCCGGTCGTCAGGTACGCCGTGCGTGGGCCGACGTTCGTGACGCTGATCGCGTTCAGATAGCGCGCCTTCGTGTAGTACCGCGTCCGGGTGCACTTGAAGCCGCCCGACGGCAGCGGGCCTGGCGCGGCGTTCCACTGCACGCACTGCGTCGCGCTCGCGAGCGACTGGCCGGTGAGACGCTGGCTGCCGACCGGAAACTCGGTCGGAATGTCGACGCCGGTCATTCCGTGGGGCCGGTAGTCGCTGCTCGGACGCAACGTCGCCATCAGCACGACCTTTACCGGGGGTAGCGTGGTGGTAGCGCCGCGTGGCGGGACGAGGATCGTGACCCGCACCCGCCCGCTGACGGACGGCGTGATGCTGCAGCCCACGCACTGCGTCAACTCGGCCAAGGTCGTGGTGATCTGGTCGGTCGTCCAGGCGCGGACGGTGAAGTCGGCGGCCGGGACGTTCTGGTCGGTGTCCGTGTAGAGCGTGACGTTGTTCCCGGCGGGCGGTCCGTTCTCGCAGCCAGCCAGGCTGTAGTTCGGCTCATAGATCGCTGGCGGTCCGCCATCCGCGAGGACCGACCCGCAGATCGTGTTAGTCACCGCCTCGCGGTAGACCCAGCGGCCGTCGTAGGAGGAGCGCGTCCACTTCGCCGAGGTCAGCGGCGAGCCCATCGCGATCGGTGCGGGGAGGTCCAGATCGACCGAGACGTAGACCGGCTCGTTGGTCGGGTTGTAGATCGGGAACTCGAAGAGGCCGGCGCCCGCCGGGCTCGCGGTCGCCGGGGTGGTCAGCATCATCGAAACCGGCGCAGCCGGTGTGGTGGTGCTCTCCAGGTTCAGGCTTGAGAGCCCCCACTTGTTGGCCGCGACGTCGGCGGCCGTGTTGCTCGGGAGCACCGCCTGGTCGTTCGGGTCCAGGACGATCGGCGCCGCGAGCAGGGTCTGATTCCAGCATCGTGTGGCGGTAGTGACGCGGTTCAAGCGATCGGTCGCCTCTGCCTCGAAGCGGAGCAGGCCTTGTGCGGTGCCGAGCGCGGCGGAGCCGCTGGTCCCGGCGGCGACGTTTGCCCCGACGCGATAGAGCGGCACGAGGGTGGTGACCGGTGAGGCGAGCGTGGCCCAGTTGTGGATCACCATGCCGGTGGCGACGTCGACGACGCGCCAGCGAACCGAGGTGAGCCCGACGCCATCATCGGATGGGTCGAGTTGCCATTTGAGCGCGTTGGCGCCGCCTGCGTCGAGACCGCCGGTCTCGAGCGCGAACGGTGGTGCCTGGTCGAGGAGGTAGGCGTACTTGACGACCCTGGGAGCCGTCGCGTCGCACGCGGTCGCGGGACCGAGCGTCGTCGTGAACGCGGCGCTGTGCGCGTGGGTCGGGTTGTACTTCTTCTTGCCGTACATCGGATCCAAGTTCGGATCGAAGTTGACGGAGTCCTTGTCCTCTTGTCGTACGAGCGTCATGCCGAACCCAACCACCGGTGGCGTCACATCGGCGCGCAGATGCCGGGTGATCGCGGTCGGGTTGCCGGCAAGATCTGTCGCCGTGACTGTCACGTCGAGCCCCGGCAGGCCCAGGTTCGCGGCCGACGGCAACGCAACCGTCCAGGTGCCACCGGCCACGGTGGCGGTCGCCATGCCGCCAGCCCACGTCGCGATCACGGTTGCGAGGTTGGAGTCGGAGACGTTGCCGGTCAAGGTGGGCGTGGCGCTTCCGGCCCAGTAGTCGGCCCCCAGCTGGGTCAACCCGGTGGCGCTCCAGGTGAGAACGGGGGGCGTGCCGTCGATGGTCCGGGTCACGACGTGCTCGACCGCCATGTTGCCGGCGCGGTCGCTGATGTTGAAGCGTACGGTGAACGGGCCGTCAGCGAGCGCGGTGTACGTCACGGCGAGCGAGCGATTGCCGCCCGTGCTGGCAGGGGTCGAGGTCGTCGGGGCCGGCGTCCCCGTGCTCACGATGTCGGTCCCAAGCGAACCGCTTGCCATGAAGTTGTCGGTCGCGGTCGCAGTGATCGTCAACGGCGATTTCACGACGCTCCCCGTGGGCGCGACGACGCTACTCAGCACCGGCGCGATGTTGTCGACCGTGAACGTGCGGGTTGCGCTGGCGGTGTTCCCGGCGCGGTCGACCACGCTGACGCTGACGTTGTGCGGCCCGTCCAACGCCACCTGGAAGCCCGGCGTGATGGACGTCATACCGTCGAGCAGCGCGGTCGTCGTCATCACGTTCGCCTCGGTGACCGTGTACTGAACCGTCACCGGCGGGCGCAGGAACTGGCCGTCCATCGCCGGCGCGGTGATCGCCACCACCGGCGGCGTGTTGTCGACCGTGAACGTGCGGGTCGACATCGCGACGTCGCTGTGGTTCCCGGAGTGATCGAAGCCGTCGAGCACGACCGTCAGCGGGCCGCCGCCGGGCACCGCCGTCGCGGTGTCGAAGGTCGCGTGGATGTCGCGATCGTTGGTGTCGCCGTCGGTGTCGACCGTGCCCGCCGGCGTGACGATC
Source organism: Myxococcales bacterium (assembly GCA_016707895.1). Taxonomy (GTDB): domain Bacteria; phylum Myxococcota_A; class Polyangia; order Haliangiales; family Haliangiaceae; genus UBA2376. Next base: position 305,448 of record JADJGV010000003.1, read on the forward strand.
CGCAGCGTCGGCGACGGGTCGAGCATCCCGACGTCCGTGGCCGTGGCGTCGACCATGATCGAGCCGCGGACAAACGCGCCGGCCGGCGGCGTCCCGCCGTCGAACGCGACCAGCGGGCCGTCGCGGTCGAAGCTGCGGCCGTTGTCATCGAACAGGTGGCCGGCGACCGCGCCGGTGCACGAGCCCGGCGCCACGTTGCCGCCGCCCTGGGCCAGCGTGTCGAGCAGCGGCAGCACCTCGGCCGGCGTGGTGAACGCCGTGACGTTGCGCGCGCCGTCGCCCAGGTACGCGACGATCGCCTGCGCGAGCTGCAGACGCGTCACTTCGTCCGTCAGCGTGCCGACGCCGCCGTAGCTGAGCGGCGTGGCGCCGGCCTTGCCGTCGAGGCAGCCGTCGCGGATGTCACGGCTCCACAGGTTGGTGACCTTCTGGGCGTTGATCGTCGGGCCGAACGCGCCGGCGTCGCCGCCGCCGCTGGTCGAGGCGGCCCACGCGGTGCGCGAGATGCCGAGCAGCACCAGGCCGTAGCGGTCGGCCGCGGTCAGCGTGTCGATCTGCGCCGGGTCCGACGGCTGCACCGTCGTGACGCTGGCGATGCCGAGCATCGTCTCGAGCGCGCCGTGGGCGGTCGCCCAGCGCGCGGCCAGGTCGGCGCCGCCCGCGCCCGCGTTGTTGAGCCAGGTGAAGTACGAGACCGCGAGCTCGGTCGCGGGCGAGACCACCACGCCGCTGGTGGCGCCGCCGTCCGTGAACGCCGGGATGATCGTCCGCAGCACGTCGTTGACGTCGAGCGTCACGACCGTCGCCGGCTGGCTGTCCTCGGCGTACGTGCCGCCGCCTCCCACCTCCACGAGCAGCGGGCCGCTCGTGTTCTCGGCGATCAGCACGTTGGTGAAGCTGCCGTCGGGCTGGGTCGTGCCGGTGCCGACCGGCGTCGCGCCCCGTGTGCCGCCCGTGAACGTATAGATCGCCACCGGCGCGTTCGCGAGCCGCGCCTTGTACGCCGAGCCGCTGACCGTGCCGCCGGCGACCTGGTCGACCACGACCGACCGCGGCGACGGCGTGTCGTTGCCGTCGATGTCGATCGCGGTAGCGAGGAGCGGCAGCGGGCCCTCGGGCAGCCCCGTCAGCGCCAGCGTGCCCTGGAAGTGCTCCGGCGCCGGGTCGGTGTCAGCGATCGCGATCGGCGTCGGCAGGTCGACCACGACGACCAGGCTGGCGACGCCGAGCGCGTCGGTCGCGGTGACGTCGACGGAGATCGCCTGGCCAGCGCCGAAGACCTGATCAGCCGCGGGCGTGTTCCAGCTGACGACCGGCGCGGCCGAGTCGAGGCCCTCAGGACCTTGCGCGCTGCCGAACAGCTCGCTGGCGTTGTTCTGCAGGTGCGTCGCCCACGGCAGCGCGTCCTCGCGCGTGAGGCCGGTGTGGTTGGCGGGTGAACGCAGGAACGCGAGCGCGCCCGCCGCGACGCGCGCGCGCAGCGTGTTGGTCTCGACCCAGCACAGCGCGACGCACATCGGCGCGCCCTCGGTCGTGCAGCCCATCGGCAGCGCGCACGACGGACCAAGCGTGAGCGCGTTGCCGCCGGCCTTGCCCACGCCGTCGAGCTGCGCCTCCGCCGAGCTGGCGTCATCGATCACGCGGTCGTGCAACGTGCGGCTGTTGAGGGCCACGGCGGTGAGCGACTGCTCGGCGGCGATCGTCGCCGCCAGCGTCCCGAGCCCGCGCAGGAACAGCGCCAGCTTGACCGGTTCGGTCAGCGTCGTCGTCGCGTCGAGCGCCGCCGGCGCGACCGCGACCGGATCGACCTCGAGGTGCTCGCGCACCAGCGCGTGCGCCCGCGCCACTGACGCCGCAAAGCCGCCGTCCTTGTTCGCCGCGGTGCGCGCCAGGCCCACCGCGAGGACCAGATCGCTCGCCGGGTTGACCTGGGTCGTGTGCTGCTCACCCACGGCGACGCCGAGCGCCGGCGCGCGCAGCGTCGCGCCCGCCGGCAGGGTCAGCGCCGCGCCGTTCTCGGTCGTCGTCCCGCCGGTCGCGACCACGATCAGATCGCCGTACAGCTTGCCCAGGTCGCAGGCATACGCGCCGGCGTCATCAGTGATCGTCGAGCAGATCGTCGCACCGGCCTGGCCGCCGTCGAACCGCACGACGTCGACCGTCGCGCCGCGCACCGGCTCGCTCATGTAGACGGTGCCGTTGACGCGTCCGCCCGGCGGCTGGCCGGTGTCGTCCGAGCACGTCACCGCAGCCAGCGCGAGAAGCGCGAACGGCAGGCGGCGAAAGGAGCGGGGCGTCGGAGCGTCAGGCGTCATGGCGTACCTCGGGTTGGCGCCCTGGTTTCGGCCGGCGCGCGCCGCGGTTGCCTGCGATCTGCACCCTCGCCACCGACCCACCGGTAACCGCCGGGATTCGCTGTAACGAGAACGACATTTCCAGGAAACCCGCACGGTGGCCGAACCACTGAGCAGTCCCTTCGGATCGCTCGGCCGCAGGGCTCTCGGGCCGCACCACCAACATCGATCGGCATCCTATATCGGCTCGGCCGTCCGACGCAACCCACAAGCATGATTGTGGTTTTGGCTACACTCTATGCGACCAGCGGCTCTGCCAGGGGCGGCCGTCGGCCCCTGTCGGAAGCGTACGACGATCCGGATCTTTGCGGCGAAAGCCCCCAAAGGCGGGTGAGGTGCCCAAGCATGCCTCGGGTGACGCGTCCTGCCCTGTCGGGGCGGGATCGGCCCCGGACCGGCAACCGCGCCGCCGACCGGCCGATAGGGGTGGCGAAGCGCCGCGAGTGCGGCGTTACCGGACATCTCGTTGAGGAGTGGAAGACGTATGACGAACGACTTCGTCGCAGTGCAACAGGCGCAGCGGATCGAGCGGTTCTCGCCAGCGTGGTGGGATGCGTACCGCGAGGGCTCAACGCCACGCGACATCGAGTACGCGCTGGCGTACGCACGTGGGCGCTTGAGCCGCGGGGGCCACGCGTGGTGTGACGAGCCGCCCGATGCCCTGGTGGCGTCGGCGCTGGCCGACATCGCCACCGGCACCGTCGCGTGGGCCCCGGAGACCGTGGCGCTGTCGCACGCGCTCTGCCATCGGATCCGCGACGTGCTCAAGCAGCACAAGGATCGCGCGGCGCGCACGGTGCGCCTGGACTACCTCGGCCCGAAGGAACACGACGGCGACATGCTCGAGCAGCGCCTGACGGTCGCGCCTGACCCCGACGCCCGGATCGACCGCCACCGGAAGATGCCGGCGGTGATCGCCGCCTTGCAGGCGGTCGCGCTGGACGACGTCTTGGTGAGCGCCTACCTGCGCGCGCGCCTGGACGGCGTCGACGGCCAGGCGAAGATCGCCCGCGCGATCGGCGTGACCGTGGCCGAGGTGAGGGCGGCGCACAAGCGGCTGGTGCGCCTCACCAAGCAGATCAAGCCCGACGTACTGGAACTCGTGCGAGCCCTGCTCGCGTGATGGGAGAACGACCATGATGAATCCTGCAAATGAGGCTCTCGCGGACGCCCTGGCGGAGGAGCTGCTGGAAGAGGCCGCGCACGGCGACGCGTGCGAGGCGAGCGCCGGGGCGCCGAGCGCGACGGCCATCCGCCTGTCGCTGGTCGCGCGCAGCCTGGAGGCCACGCTCCGAGGCGCTCGGCCGGAAGCGCTGCCACCTCCACCGCGGCGGGCGAGCCCCCCGATCGTAGACCTGGCGCTCGGCTCGACCGATGGCACGCCGTCGCCCGTCGGTCAGTGGATCGAGCTGATGTCCCGTGACGAACTCGTGGCGCAGCTCGAGGCCGATCCGACCTGGCACGCCGATCGCGATGCCGTCGCGTCGCTGTCAGACCTCGAGCTGCGCGCCGAGGTTCAGGCCCGGCGGCGCGGCGACAGCTGACGCCGTAGGTCGGCGGACGGGCACGCCGCCCGTGCTTTCATGGAGTCGGCCGTGACGCACGGCCGACTCGACTGGTATCGTCCGTGATGATGATGGCGCTGGTGGTGGATGGTGATCGACGGCGGCGACAGGTGTTGGGGGAGCTGCTCACGGGTGCGGACGTCTCGGACGTCGGCGCGACCAACGTCGCGCTCGAGTACCTCACGAAGCGCGCGTATCAGCTCGCGGTCATCGGCGACCCCGACGATGCGGTGGATGGTCTCCCGCTGGCGGTCGCCGTCGAGGCACGCGGCCTGCGCGTCCCGGTGGTGCTCGTAGCCAGTGGCGACGCGACCAGGCTGCGGGCGCGCGGCCGCGGGTGCGCGTCGGTCTTGGAGGTCATCTCGTACGACCGCGCCGCGGACCAACTCCCCAGCATCCTGCAGCATCTCCCGGACTGGCAACCTCGCGCGAAGCGTCGGCGCGGACGCCCACCTCGGGTATGGCTGACCGACGCCCGCGGGCGACCCTACCGGCTGGCGCCCTCGCGCGAGCCCGCCGTCGGGTTCCAGGTGATGTACCAGGAGTCCGAGGGACGGCTGTGGCGTCGCCTGACCGACGGTCAAGGGTGGCCGCTGCTGATGCCCTTGACCGCGACGCGGTCGGACTTCGAGCAGCAGGTCGGGCGACGGCCTGGCACGTACCAGCTGTTGCCCGTGTCGAGCGCGGGGGTCCTCTCCGGGAACCCGCCGGAGATGATCGTCCTGGGCGATGCGGGGCGTACCGATCAGCGCGACGTCACCTGATCGCTGGCGAGCGCATAGAGCTGCGCACGGCTCCAGCCGATCGTCCTGCGGGTCCGGCTGATCGCCCCGAGCAGATCGAGCTCGTCTCGAACCTCGACCGACCTCGCTGCGCGCCGGCGCAGATCGGTGACCGCATCAAGCTCCGCCTCGCGCAGCACCGCAGCCAGGCGCGGCAGCAAGTCACCCGCGCGCGCGTTCAGCTGCTGCGCAAGGTGACGCTGGAAGGTGCGGGCCTGGATGACGGGCCGGTGATGGGCGAGGCGATCGGGTGCGGCCAGGCCACGAGCAGCGAGCTGACCCGCGAGGTTGACGGCCCACGGCATGGCCGGCTCCGCATCGATCGCGTCCCGGACCTCCGCGTAGACGCGGCGGGCTACGGCAGTGGCGATCTTCGGCAGGTCGTCGGGCGCGTCGGCGACGAATCCAGCCTCCCGGCGTAGGCGCTCCACCGCATCGAGCTGGGTCAACGCCGCCGCCAGCGTGTGCGGCCGAACCCCACCCGCGATCAGGTCCTGGGTCGCGAGGAGCTCGAGCGAGTCGAGCACGCGCGCCGGCGAGGGCGGGTCCGGCGGCTCGACGGGCTCGGCCGACCACAGGATGCGCGTGGTGTAGTAGGTCGTCCAGCGTCGCAGGTGACCGCGAACCGCGGTGGTGGCCCAGGGCCGGTTCGCGTGGCGTGGTGGCTCCATGCCCACGTATCGACCGCTGCCGCGTGCGGTTGCCTGCGGGCGTCGTTGGCCGGCGCGGCCGGGTTGGCGGGGACGTTGGAGTCCGTGTCGGCGAAGCACCGCGCGCCCGCCGACCGGCTACTTGCGCCGGTCGGCGGCCAGGTCAGCGGCCAGGGTCGAACGTTCGCGGTGACCTTGGCGGCAGCCCGCCGGCAGGCTTGGCGAGGAGATCTACCATCGCGTCTCGCGGCCCTCCCGCGTTCCCGAATCGGTCCGGAGGTTTGCGGGCAGGTCCGGGCCGACGCGCCGGGGTTCGCGGCGACTGGCGCCGCAAAATCGCGTGCCAGGAATCGATCGCGAGAGCCCGATTCGGCGGCCGACTGGGCACGTTGCTCGCCCTATTGAGTAACGAGCCGGCGTTCACGATCGGTTCTTCATCCCTCGCTGGGAGGGGTGTGTCCGGCTCGACGCCGGGGAAAGAGGTCCATGTCGGAACTCGCGATCAATCAGTACGGAGAGTCGTTCGCGCCGCCACCCGACACGGCGCACTGGCTCGTGCGTCGGATGAACGACAACAAGCACGGCGGCCCGATGCAGACGTTCGGCGCGAACGGCAGACCGATCACGCTGCCCGCTGGTGCGAGCCTCGCCGACTTCCAGGCAGCGCTGCGGTCCCATGGGTGCACCGCCGGCCGGTACCGCCTCGACCCGCTCGACGCGCAAGGGCGTCCCCTCAAGGGCGCGCCGGTCGCGTATCTCCCCTATCCCCCCGAGCGCTCGGCGCCGTCGCCCGAGATCGTCGAGGCGCCGCGGAACGGCAACCTGCCGCCGACCACCGCGCCGACGTGGGCCGGGCCCGCGCCGGTTGCCCCCGTGGCCTGGTCGACCGGCGGCGCGTTCCCGCTGCCGGCCCCGGCGTCGCTGCTCGGCGCCGAGTACCTGCTCGGGGAGGCGCTGCGCGCTCAGACGGCGATGCTGGCGATCGTCGCCCAGACCAACGCGCAGATCAGCGCCCAGCAGTCGTCGCTGCTCAGCGCCGCGGCCGAGCTGGTGCGCGCGGCCGATGGCGCGAAGCTGCCGGCGCGCAAGCCGAGCGCGTTGCCGCCGGCGCCGCAGGTGATCGTGCAGCCCGTGCCGACGCCGACCTACGAGGAGTTCGAGGACGGCGACGACGACGAGGCCGCGCCGCCGCCGGTGTGGGCGCAGAAGGTCGGCGAGGTGGTGGACCAGCTGCTCCCGGTGGCGAAGATGGTCATCGGCCAGAAGATGGCCGACATGATGGGAGGCGGCACCGAGGTCGCCGCGCCGGTCGACGTCACGCCCGCTGGCGCGATCCGGAACGCCGTTGACGGCGCCGCAGACTTCGTCGAGGTGTCGCCCGAGTCCGCCGTCGAGCAGATCGACTTCGCGCCGGCGGCCTGGTCGCACCTGGCGACGATCGTCCGGAAGCTCGGCCCGGCATGGAAGGCGCGCATCGACGCCCAGCTCGCTCGCATGGAGGCCGCCGAGCGGCGCGACTTCGTGTGCTCGCTGGTCTCGCTCAAGCTGCACGCCGCGTGCGACCACGTCGTCGCTGCCGTGTCGGTCGCCGAGCAACGCCAGACGCGAGGCGGCGCGGGCGAGGTCGCTCGGTCCACGGCGATGCCGGCCTCGGGGCCAGCGGTCCAGGCGACCATCCGCGACATGGTCGAAGGCGCGATGGGCGGCGGCGGCACGGACGCCGGCGTGGTCGACGACGCCGGCGACACCGCACCGCCCCAGGGGCCACCAGGCACGAGCCCCTTGGCGGGCCTGTACGACACGCTGGCCAACGAAGGCTCCGTGATCTCGCCGGTGCTGCGCCGCATCCCCGGCGGCGGGGCGACCGTCGAGGCGGCGGCCGAGACGCTGCTCGGTTCCGAGGCCGTGTCCGAGCTCAACGCGGCGATCGACTCGGTTCCCGAGCCGCCGATGGCGGCGATGCTGCGACCGGCATCGCCCGCGACGGCCCCAGGCGCCGCGTCGGTCTCGGACCCGAACGTCATGATGCGCTTGGCCGATGTGCTGGCGCAGCTCACGCCGGCCGAGCAAGCGACGGCGCGGCGGATCGCGTCGCGGCTGCCGCTTCCCGAGCGCAACGCGCTCCTGGGCCGCCTGATGGCGGTCCCGCTCCCCGACGCGGTCGACATCGTCCGTGACTCGATCGCGAAGTACGACGCCCACGGTCGACCGTTCGGCTGATCCCTCCAAGTCGCTGCGCTCGTGGCGAACCAGTCCTCCCTCACCTCCCCCAAAGGTCCCCCATGTCCCTCCCTGCTCTCCTGTTCGTGCTGTTCGTCGTGTTCTGCGCCTGGACCATCAGGCGCTCGCGTTGACCGGAGGCCGCCATGATCCTCGACCCCATCAACGACCGAGCGTGCCTCGACGCGCTGACCGCGCAGGTGCGGCAACGCGTCGACCCGCGGGCGCCCGACCGCTCGATGGCGGCCCTGGCGCGCGAGCTGGGCTCGACCGCAGCGCTGGTGCGGTGGCTGCGCCAGCAGCCGCAGCGTGACGATACCGGTGCGCCCGAGGACGGCCCGCGCGTCGACGCGTGTCGGCCGTCGCAGCGGGTGCGCTTCTTGCCGGTCGACCCGAACTGCGTCGAGCGCTCGCTGACCTACCTCGCCGTTGCGGAGCTGATCGATCCGCAGCCGTCCCGGCGCCTCGCCACCACGCGGACGCCTGCCGGGCTCCTGCACACCTATCCAGTCGAGGATGACCAGGCGGTCGTGCTCGATCCCCAGGTGCGCAACGGCGGCGAGCCGGGCTGCTGCGTGCGCAACGGCGCCGGCGATCGCGAGCTGCGCTTGCGGATCTCGCCCGCGTTCGATCACGCGCTGCGCGTCGCCGCGCGCGCGGTCGCGATCGCCGGGCCGTCGATGGCCCGGCCAGCCGCGAGCCTCGCGCTGGCGTCGGTTGGTGTGCCACCGACGGCGCTCGGCTCGATCGAACAGGCCCTCCGGGCCGAAGGCCTGACCCTGGGCTTGCCGTCCTCGCGCTAGCACCTGCAGTCGCCCTCGGCGCGTCACTCCGACGCGCCCGCTTCCACCTTCGCCTCACGCGTCATCTCGACGCGGCGTTCGCCGATGGCGCTCCATCGGCTCCCACCTGCCGGCGCCGCCGGCTGAAAGGTCCCCTCATGTCCTCCGCTCGCTCGCTCCTCCGCATCATCGCGTCGCGGGTCATCCGCCCGCTGCCGACGCACGACGACACCTCGATCGACTGGCGGCCCGCCCGGGCCGCGGCCCGGACGCTGCTGGCGTGGGCGTGCGACGTCGCCCGGGCCCACGCGCCCGAGGACGACGATCGCGACGCGATCGATCGCGTCCAGTGCTACGTCGCCGCGCTCCTGGCGGGTCAGCGCATGTGCTGCCTGCCGGTCGACTTCACGCCCAGCGAGGTCGACGTGCTGATCACCGCCAGCACGCTGATCGACGCGTTCTCCCTGGATCTGGGCGCCGGCGCCGAGGCGCTCGGCGAGCTCATCGCGGGAGCCTACGCCGCGCGCGAGCCCCGCCACGCGACCGCGGCGGCCGGCGCGACCGTGTCGCTCTCGGAGCTGGCCCGGCTCATGGGCTGGGCGCCGCGCGGGCCGCGCGTGGCGCACGGACTCGGCGACGAGGCGGCCAACGACAACGAGGTGCGCACGGCGCGCGCCGAGGAGGGCCGGTAGCATGAAGGCGAAGCCCAAGGCCAAGAAGCCCGCCATCGTCCGGCACCGCGAGGTGCCGCCGCCGTGGGCGACCCGGCGCAACGCGGCCGCGAACGAGCGGGTCATCGACATCCCGGGGCCGGTCCTCGAGCTGCCCGGCGGGTCGTCGAGCATGGCCCTCGTCCCGTACCGGCCGGCCGGCCCGGCGCGCGGCCCCGTCCGCAGCGTGGCGGCCCGCGTCGGCCAGGCCGCGCGGTCCGCGGCGAAGAAGGTGGGACCGACCGCCGCCGTCGAGCCGTTCTCGAAGGAGCGCGTCGGCAAGGCCGCGGCCTACACCGGCGGGCTGGTCGGTGCCACGCTCGCCGCGGGTGAGCTGGGTCTGGCGGCGTCCAAGCCGCTGGCCATCGGCGCGACCGCGGTCGGCGCGATCGGCATGGCGTTCCTCGACTCGTACTGGCAGCAGCTCTCGCAGGGCGTGCTCGGCGCCGGCGTCGCGCAGCTGACGTCGGCGTTGCACACCGATCGGCTCCGGGCCAAGGCCGACAAGGAGGCGCAGCGGAAGCGCGAGCTCGAGCAGGCGATCGTCGCGATGGCCGTCCAGCAGGCCCACGCGGTCGCGTCGCAGACCGTCGCGGCGGCGCCGGCGGCGCAAGCGGGCAAGCCCGCCACGGCGCCGCAGCGGAACGCGATCGATCCGTTCGACCTGACGCCGGCCTATGCGGCGGTCGACCAGGCGCACGCCGAGGTCGACGCGCGCAACGCCTGGGGCTGGGCGCCGACCGACGACGACTACGCCGCCGCGGCCTGACGCGCGGCACATCCACTCGCAACGCTCGAGGAGAGAACCGGGAGCGCAGGCTGCGCACGCGTCGACGGTGGCCCCACCTCCAACCAAGGAACCTTCATGGACGACATCACCCTCGACTTCGACCCCCGCAACGCTTGGTTCAACACCAACGTCGCCTTCGCCCAGCCCCAGCCCCAGCCCCAGCCGATGATGGGGAGCTTCGGTCCCCGCCGGATCCCGTTCGTGAACTACACGCAGGCGCCGCGCCCGGTGCCGATGGTGCGGCCGCAGGCGGCGGCCCAGCCGATGGTCTACCTGCCGCCGACCTACGGCCCCGGCGCCTACCCGGTGCCGGTCCCCGTGCAGCGGCGCCGGCTCAGCGAGCTGACCGTCGGTGACCTGCTCCCGCTGGTCGCGCTCGGCCTGACCGCGCTGCGGTCGCTGCCGGCCGCGCCCACGGACGCGCGCGACACCGACACCAACCTCGTCAACCAGACGAAGTTCCTCGCGGCGATCGCGCAGCACTTCAAGGCGGACGCGCAGCTCAACGCGGTCGGCACCATCGCCGGCAAGCTGATCGGCTGATCGGAGTCATCACCATGGCTGACTACGACCCCACCCCGCTGCTGTCGAACCCGATCGCGTGCATGACGTCGTGGCTCGGCGGCATCCTCCGCAGCCCGACCCCGAGCTACCAGCCGGCGCCGCCGCCGCCCCCGCCGCCGCCCCCGGTCCCGACGGTCGCGCGCGTGCGCGGGATCGTCACCGAGCGCGCGGCCATCACCGCGGCCGACGGCGAGTACTGCGGCGACGGCCCGATCGCCGTGCTGACGCTCGTCGTCGACGACGCCGAGACGGCCGCGACCGTGCTCGAGGCGCTCCACCACGGCGCGCAGATCCGCGTCACGACCGCGGGCGCTTGCGGCTGATCGCAGCGGCGATCTGCCTGACCTGATCTGAACTCGCCCACCTCGCGCGCGTGCGCGGCCTGGGCTCCCGGTTCTCTCCCCTCGATCTCCGCCTGTTCCCTCTTCGTCCTCTTCGCCCACCGGAGACCCCCATGACCTCTCTCGCTTCCGCTCTTCCGATCAGCGCCACGTCCAACGCGGCGCCGGTCTTGCCGCTGTGGACGTCGTTGCGCACGCTCTACCTCGCGCGGCGGCCGATGCTGATCGGCCCCGACGGCGAGGCGTATCCCGAGACCACGGTCGGTGACGTCCGCTCGATCGTCGCGCGCCTGTCGGCGGCGCTCGAGCACCCCCGCTTCGACCACGCCCAGCTCGCCGACGTGCGGCGCGCCTGGCGCGCGGTCGTCGCGCGCGTCCACCAGGCCAGCCGCGGGCGCGGCTGGTACCACGTCTTCCCCGACAACCTCGCGCTGTGGTGGCGCGACACCCGCCGCCTCGCCGAGGCGCTCGCTGCCGTCGATCACCGCCGGGGCGCGATCCGAGCGGTCGACGGGCTACCGTCGCTCACCGTCGCGTACGCCGACGCGCGCGTGCTGTGGGGTGACCTCCGCCACTGGTTCTTGCTCCGCCGCGCCGTCCGCCGCGATCCCGCGTCGCTGCTGACCTACCCGGTGACGACCGTCGCCGAGGTCGCGCACGTGACCTCGCTGCTCGCTGGCATGATCGGCGATCCCGCCCGTGCGGACGCGCTCCGCGCCCGCGTCGCCGAGGTCGCGCGCGGTCGCGCCGATGACGAGACCTATCCGGACACGGCGGCCTTCTGGTGCGCCGACAGCCGGCGCGCCATCGACGCCCTCCCTGAGGTCGCGTCGTGACGGCGGCACCTGCGATCTCGCCCGTCCTCGTCGGACCGAGCGGCCAGCTGTCGACGCCACTGGTCGGTAACCCGCTCGGCTTCTGGGAGGGGCTCCGCCTCGCCTACCTCACCGTCCGTCCCGGCTCGCGTGACGCGAGCGGCGTCACGTACCCGGAGACGACCCACGCGGACGTCGCGCAGATCATCGCGGCCTGGTCGCGGGTCATCCAGCGGGACCACCGCCCCAGCGCAGACGCGGCTGGATACCGCGAGCGTTGGGAGTCCTACGTCGCGCAGCTCGAGGGTGGCCTCCGCGAGGGTCGGCCCGAGGCACGCTTCGCGGACAACCGCGCGTTCTGGCTCGTGCAGTCGCTCGACCTGGCGCGCGGGCTGTCGGCCATGTACCGCGCTCCCACGACGATGGGTCAGGTGGCCGAGTCGGTGAAGACGACCATCGAGGATGCCGCGCGTACCGTGCGCGCCGCCGCCCTGGGCGCGGGCCCCGTCGCGATGGCGGACAAGGCGCTCGGAGGCGCGGGCGCGGTGTTCGGTGGCGGCACCTGGCGCGCGATCCGGACGCCGTTGCTGGTCGGGGCTGCGCTCCTCGGGGCGCTCGTGATCGTGCCGCGGGTCTGGCCGCGCCGGCCCACGCACGCAGGAGGTGCGTGATGGCGTCGTCGCAGTCGATGTCGCCGTGGCCGCTGCTCGCCGGAGGAGCTGTCGCGGCCGGTGCGCTGTGGTGGCTGAGCGCACGCCGCGCCCAGGCCGCCACGCTCGCCACCGTCCGGGGCGGCACGCCTCGCAGCGCCGCGGCCGAACCGCCCCTCGCGCTGCCGGCACCCGAGGTGACGCCCAGCGCCGTCACGAATCCGCCGGTCGCAAGCGCGCCGGTCTCGACGCCGGCCATTCAGTCGCCGCCGGCGATGGCAGCCAGCGACTTCATCGAGCGCCTCCCGTTCGTGCCGCCCGCGATCGCCGCCGCGGTCGCCACCGCGACCTCGGGGCCTGCCCCCGCGCCGCCCTCCGCGCCGATCACGACCATCGTGCCACCCACGCCAGCGCCGACGATCGCAACGGCTCCCGCTCCCTCGCCTGGGGGCTGGATCTGGCCGCTGCTCCGCTGGCGCGAGTACGAGCCGGTGATCTCCGACGGGTGGGGTTCGCCGCGTGACGGTGGACGTCGGACGCATCGAGGCGCAGACCTGATGTACCGGCGGCGCTCGCCGGTCGATCAGCTCGCCGCGTTCCCGGCACGTGCGCCGCACTCGGCGTGGCACTTCCTTCCACCCGGCACCATTGCCGTCGCCGCGCGCGACGGCGAGGTCTGGTCGGCAGGGCGCACGCCTCGTGGCCACGCGATCGTGCTGACGCACGCCGACGGCTGGGTCACGTACTACCAGCACCTGGCGCAGCTGTTCATCCCGGCGCTGGACCACGGCACGGGCAAGATCCGCGTCCGCGCGGGCCAAGCGCTCGGGATCGTCGGCGCCGACCCGACCCAGCCGAACCAGATCGCGCACCTCCACTTCGAGCTCCGTCGAGGTACCCGTCCGATCGACCCGCGGGGCGCGCTTCAGTCCTGGCGCGTGCTCGATCGCCCCACCGTCCTGCCCGAGATCGCGACGGTGGTGACTCCGCCGGCCCCGCTTCGCGATCCGCGCGAGGACACGTTGCTGGCGCGCATCTACCGCGAGCATGGACGCGGCTTGCCGGTCGCGTACCTGACCGCGCTCGGGCGCGCAGAGAGCGGCGGCAACGCCCACGATCCGCGCGGCGTCCTCAACATCACGCGGGTCGCGCTCGACGAGTACAACCGCAAGCACCCCGCCGCGCAGGTCGCGGTCGTCAACCTGCGCGACCCGGCGACCGCGGTCACCGTGGCGTCGTGGGTGCTCCGGCAGATCATCGCGAGCTACCGCGCCCACCACCCCGAGACCGCGAACCTTCGCGAAGACTGGACCAACCCCCAGTTCGTCGCCTTGCTCACGGCCGGCTGGAACGCCGGCCACTCCGAGACGTCCGGCGTCGGCTACGTCGCGCGGTGGCTGATCACGCACGGCCTGCCCGTCACCCTCGCCAACGTGTTCGGCTACGCCGGGCGCGCCGGCGCGGCAGCGACGCTGCGCGACCCGAACAAGCGCCGCTTCACGGAGCGCGTCACGAAGGCGTTCCAGGGCGCGGCGGGAGGCTCGTCGTGACGTGGGCCGGTGAGGGCGTCGCGTCGCCAGCGCGCACCCGACGCCGCGCCACACAGGGCGCGACGCTGCTACCCGACCCCGAGCGGGCGGTCAACGAGCTGATCCGTCGACACGGCCTCACGCCCCCGATCGACTACCCGGGCAAGGCCTGGGAGGTGGCGGTCGATCACGTCGTCGACGCGACCAACGAGGTGACGGCAGCGCTGCGCAACGATCTGCCGACGCCCGAACGACGCGATGCCGCCGTCCTCTGGGAGGTGTGGCGCAAGGCTGTGCTGCAGGTGCGCGATAGCATCCGCGGCCTGGCCGAGGACGAGCTGTTCCTCGCGGGGAGCGTCGTCTGGGCGATGCGCGACCTCGCGGTGCGGCACGCCGAGGCGCTACGCCACCCCGGCCAAGTGGCCGACCGATACTGTCCCTGGTCGGTCGACTTCTTCACCCTCAACCGCCTGTACCCGGGGGTGGCGCAGTGATCGACTACGAGATCCACCCCGGCACGAGCGATCGCACGACCCGTACGGTCTACGACGCGCCACCTGCGATCCGCCGAGTCCGCATCGACGACTGGTCTGGCGACGCCGCGATCACCGGCTCGTATGCGCACCTGTGGGACGCCGAGGAGGCGCTGCGCCGTGCGGTCCGCGCCGACCTGGACGCGATGGGCGGTCGCGTCGTCGCGCTCGTCACCGTCGAGTGGACCGATGGCGCCAGCCACGAGACCAGCGTCGAGATCGGTCGCCCCGCCAGTGCCGTCGCGCGGGACGCGTCGTTCGGCTTCATCAAGGCGCACCTGATGCGTCAGGGCAAGCGCTTCATCGATGCCGAGGATGACCCGGTGCTCCAGGCGTGGGGCGCGGAGCTGCGGACCCGCCTCGCCAGCGACCGCAGCGACCCTGAGACGCGCGCGGCCGATCAAGCCTGGGCGAACGACCACGCGTTCTCGTCGTCGGGTGCGGGTTCGCCGCCCGTGTCGTCGGTCACGGTCACGCACGAACCTGAGACGAGCCGGGCGGCGACCGCCGACTACGCATCGATCGACGACGCCGAGGTCGCGCTCCGTGGGCTGCGTGGCGTTCACGTCGTTGGGGTGCGCGTCGCCTGGGCTGATGGCCTGCGCATCAGCGTGTGGGACAGCCTCGCCAACGTGCACGAGGCGCAGCGCAACCCCGATGGGTACATCCGCCCCGAGATCGCCGCCCAGGCGCGGCGCATCCTGGCCGAGGACTACGCCGAGAAGAACGCACGCACGCTGCCCCGGCGCCCGCTGGAACCACAGCGACACTGGGCGCGCGAGCTGCTGCGGCGGATCGCGCTCGCGGCGGCACCGCCGCCTCGCGCCCGCACCCCACGCGGGGCACGCAACGCCGTTTCCTCGACCGACGCCCCCCGCATCGTGGCGGTGACGATCGGCTGGAGTGAGAACGGCGCGGTCAGGGCCATGATGCCGAAGGTCTACCCCTCGCTGTCGGCGGCCGATGCGGCACTCCGCCGAGCGTTCGACCGCGAGCCGGTGGTTGGTGGCTACGACAAGACCGACTACGGCGTGCGCTGGAGCGACGGCCAGACCCATGAAGGCCGCCTCGACGTCAGCCCGCAGTCGCTCGCCGCGACCGCCGCGCGCGGACTCTTGCGCGCCCACCTCGACAACGTCGCGCGGTGGCTCACGTCCGATGACTACGTGCGCATGTGGGTCGGCCTTGGTCGTACCGATGACATCGAGAGCAAGCGCGCCTGGGGCTTCGAGCTCACGCGACGCCTGGAACGCGACCTTGCGGCGCACCTCGCTCAGGCGCCGGGGCGCAACGCGGTGCGCGCCCGCGCCGGGGGTGCGCGGTGATGCCCGGCCACGGCAGCCCGCCCGAGATCGTCGAGGTCGCGCCGCTCCGCGGGATGACCCTCGGGCCTGACCTGCTCCAGGTCCGCGTGCGACACGCGGCACCTCAGCTCGCCGTCGCGATCGACGCGCGCCCCGCCGCACCGTGCGCGCGCGTGGACACGCCGCCGGACTCGGTCATCTGGCTGCCGCTACTACCGCGCCGTCGCGAAGACGCGCTGCGCCTCGTCGTGCAGAACCTCAGCCCCGCAGGGGTCGTGCTGCCGATGGCGCGCGCCGAGTGGGACGGGTGCGTGCTCGGCGTCAGCGACGCCGCCATCACCGGCGAGGGGCAACTCGCCCGGATCACGCGCGCACTGATCGGCGTGCTCGGAAGCTACGCGGCGACCAGCGCGCGCTTCGCGCATGTGGTCGATCTCGACACGACCGACGGCGTACGCATGGTGCCCCTCGGCGACGGCCCCGCGCTCACCATCAGCGGCCCGCGCCCCGAGCTGGCGCGCATCGCGTCCGTGGCGCGGCCGACCGTCGAGACCGTCCTGTCGGCCGACGGCACCCAGCGGATCGAACGGACGACTGGCGTCAGCCTCGACCTGCTGTACGAGGTCACCGGCGCCGCGCGCAACGGCGCCGAGCTGCTCGCCCTGCTGGCAGGGGTCGCGACGTTCCTCGCACGCACGCGCTGGCTCGAGCTGCCGCGCGATCCGCGTACGGCGCACTCCCCGATCGTACGGTGGGACCTCGACGCCGACGGCGCATTCCAGTCGCAGATCACCGCTGGTGTGCACACGTTCCGCGTCGGGCTCCGCGTGCGCAACGTCGTCACGTCCTGGCCGGGGCTGGGGGCGTCATGATCGTCGGCGAGCTGCGCAACCGTCGTCGGGCCACGACGTCGATCCGCCTGACGTTCGCGTCGGTGGGCGACCCTGGCGAGCCCTACCCCGACTGGGTGCGTGCCCTCCGCGACGTGTCGGGCGTCTACGCGATCCGGGAACACGACGGTCGCCGCCCGGTGCTGGTCTACATCGGCGAGTCCCACACAGGTCGCCTGTACCAGACGCTCACCCGCCACTGGCAGACCTGGCGGCGCGTCGGTATCGGCCGGCGCGAGTCCGCCCACGACCCCGGCGTCTGGTACGCGCGCTCGCGCTGCGAGGCCGCTGTCCTGGTGACCCCTGCCGACCGCGCCCAGTGCCTCCAGGACGCGCTGATCGAGTACCTGTCGCCGCGCGACAACCTCGTGCGGGCCACCTCGCTCGAGTGCCCTCAACTGCGCCTCGCCGTGGACGCTGGCCCCGTCGTCCTCGACGACGACGACACCCCTTTCTAGGGCAACAACGATGCTCCCCTCTGCATCCTTCACCCCGGCCGAGCAGCTGGTCGTGCCCGGCGCGAGCCCCGCACAAGCGGTGGCTCTCTGGCGCGCGCTTCACGACTTGTACCTCGCTCGTCGCGGGCCGGCCTCCACCGGCTCCTCGGTGCCCGCCGTGCTGATGGCCGACGCGATCGACCTG
Organism: Myxococcales bacterium; assembly: GCA_016707895.1. Taxonomy (GTDB): domain Bacteria; phylum Myxococcota_A; class Polyangia; order Haliangiales; family Haliangiaceae; genus UBA2376. The sequence continues at coordinate 322,569 of JADJGV010000003.1, forward strand.
GTGAACGCGTACGAGCGGCTGGCGGCGCCGTTGGCCGGCGCGCTCGCCGTTGGCGCGCCGGCGCTGTGGGCGGCCTGGCGGCAGTCCTACGCGCGGGTGTTCGCCGTGGTCAGCGCGGCACCGCGGCTGTACGCGCCGCTGCCGGCGCCGGAGAAGTTGTGGCACGGGCTGCTCGCGCCGTTCGCCGAACACCTCGCGGCGTTCGCGGCGCGGTCGAAGGCAGCCTGAGCTCCGCCCGAGCGAGATCGCCTGCCGAACGCTTCACACCTTGCACGCCCGCATCACCGTGGTCACACTCGACGCCGGCTGATGCGTTGCGCCGCTGACGAGAGGAGGGACGATGGCGCGACGACGAAACGAGCAGGCTCGCGTGCTTGGACCGTACGCGAACCGAGGTGGATTTCGAGTGATCTTGGTGAGAGAGGACGGGACCAGGGAGTCGTTCTTCGACGCGACTCGCGTCGCGGCCGACGAGCGAATCCGGCAGCTCACGCAGGCCTGCAAGGTCGGTGAGCGGACGATCCGCGACGCGATGAAGGAGTACGAGGTGTACTTGCTGGAAGACAAGGGCAACAAGGCCAACAGCGTCGATCAGACCTTGCGCAAGCTGCGCCGGTTCTTCCCCGACGTGGAGCTGGCCTTGGCTGCGCTCGATCCCGCGACGTGCGCCCGGTACTACGAGTCGCTACGTCGGTCGAAGCGGATCCCGCCCAGGCGCGCGAACGGGACGCGAGCACCGGCGACGGTGCCGATCTCGGTCGACTACCACCGCAACACGCTCGCGGAGAGCAAGTCGTTCCTGAAGTGGTGCGTCAAGCGTGAGTGGCTCGCCAGCAACCCGCTGGTCGACGTCGAAGGCGTCGGCCGGCGGAGCCACGGCAAGGACCAACTGCGGATCGATGAGGCGAGACGGTGGATCGCCCGCGCGACCGAGTTGGCCGAGCAGGGCGAACCTGGCGCAGTCGCTGCGATGATGACGCTGCTGATGGGGATGCGTTGTTCCGAGATCGTGTCGCGGGTCGCGCGCGACGTGGATGACGACGGCCGTTTGCTTTGGATCCCGGACTCGAAGACCGCGAAGGGCCGGCGAACGCTGCAGGTGCCGGATCCCCTGCGGGAGATGCTCCTGGAGCTGTGCCGAGGTCGAGGCCCGACCGACCTCATCTTCGGTGCCCATGACCGCGGGTGGCCGCGGCTGTGGGTCCAGCGCATCTGCCGTGAGGTGGGTGTGAAGGAGGTGACGGCGCACGGGCAACGCGGCCTGCATTCCACGCTGGCGGTCGAGGCCGGGGTGACCGCGCGCGCTGTCGCGGACGCGCTGGGGCACGAGTCGTTCAAGACCACGGCCCGCAGCTACGCCCGTCCGGAAGCGATCGGGCATGCCCGTCAGGCCAGGGCGCTACAGGCCCTGGTGGGGGTGGGTGCACGGTCCGAGGTCCAGGCCGACCTGGGCGCAAACGTTGGCGCCGATACAGTCTGCGAAACGAAACGTTCCGCATTTCGTTACGCAGGAACGGATCGGCGGGACCCCGAAACGCCAAAAGGCCCCGCATCTCTGCGGGACCCTTGACGTTTTCCGGTGGAGCCATGGGGGATCGAACCCCAGACCTCTAGAGTGCGATTCTAGCGCTCTCCCAGCTGAGCTATGACCCCGGAACGCGCGGGTAATTAGCAGCGGGGCAACGGCTTGTCAAGCACAGGAGGGGGCCAACCCGTGGTCGGGCGACAGCGAGTCCGGCGTACAGCCCGTGTGAGGCAGGCTGGGCGCTGGTGGAGGGGCTCCCCGTCGTGCGCGGCGAGTGCGCGCCTGGGTCATTTTTTCATTTAATTCTAGATACTTGAAACCAAGGAGCCTGTCCCCGGTGCTCGAAGGGGCCTGTCCCCGGTGCTCGTCCGCAGCAACCTGTGGGCGCGGTGGTCGATATCGCAGGCAGCCGCGCGACGCCTCGACGCTCAGCGCAGGACCAGCACCGATCAACAGGACGCATCATGGCCCACCGCGATGACCACGCTGCCACCCTCGCCCGCGCTGCGGCGCTCGAACGCGACCTCAAGCGCGCGCGCGTGCGCGCCGAACGGGCCGAGCGTCAGGCGAAAGAGGCCGAGCGGCGGACGAAGGACGCCGAGCGGCGGGCTACGGACGCTGAGCGGTGGGCGACCGCGGTGGCGACCCAGGTGCCGCAGGCGACCGAGGCGGAGCTGACGGCGACGCCCGCGGCGGACGAGGACCATCGGCCCGACGGCGGTGTCGTCTTCATCCACCTGCTGCTGATCCTGGCGGCCTCGGTGGGCGCGGTGCTCGGCGCGATGTGGCTGATGCTGATGTGACGGCCGACGCCCCTCCAGCCGATCAGCCGCGCGACGCTCGCGCTGAGCCGCTCGCGCCCCTACCAGCCGCGCTTCTGCACGATCTCGGGCGGCGGGGCGGCGCGCTCGAGCACGAGCAGGGCCCACTCGGTGGAGTTGATGCCGGCGGCGCCGACGGGCTCTTGCTCGTAGGTCGAGGACGGCCACGAGCCGTCGGCGTTCTGCTCGGCCTTCAGCTGGTCGCAGAACTCGCGGTACCAGTCGATGCCGTTGAGGTCGGCGATGGCCATCGACTCCATGCCCTTCATGATCGAGTACATCGCGAGGTAGTTCGACACCGGCTGCTGGCGCCAGCCGACGCCGGTGGTGTCGGCCCAGTTGCGGCTGAGGAACCCGAGCGCGGCGACGACGTTGGGCGCGGTCGAGCCCTCGCCGAGGAACGCCTCCTGCTGCACCAGCGCGCCGGTCTTGTACGCGTTGAGGATCTGGTTCGCGTTGGTGTAGCCGGCCGCGCCGTCGTTGGCGCCGCCGTCGTGGTTCTGGATGCAAGCGACCCAGTCGTTCAGCTCGATCGACACCCACGCCGGGATGTCGATCTCGTAGTTGTATTGCGGGTGGCGCGCGTACTCGAGGGCGAGCGTGACGAACTGCGAGACCGAGTTGTCACCGCTCGACGGGTTGTTGTCGAACGGCGAGTAGCGCCAGCCGCCGCGGCTGCAGTTGCCCGGCGACGACGCCGCCGAGTCGGACTGCGAGTAGTTGAGGAAGTCGACCGCGTCCTGCGCGACGGCGCGGAACGTGAGGCCGACGACCGGGCTGCCGGCGGTGGCGATGACGCGGTTGGGCTCGCTGCCCGCGACCACCGCCATCGTGCTGATCGCGTTCTCGTACATCAGCGCGCTGAACTGGATGCCGGTGCCGTTGCCGTTGCCGTCGGGGTTGCCGGCCAGCTGCGCGGTGATCGGCGTGGGCTGGGCGTGGCGGAACAGGTAGTCGAGGCCGTTGGCGACCTGGGTGACGTAGACGAACGCCGGATCGAACGCCGACATGCCGATCTCGGCGGCGTAGGTCTCGAGCTTGAGCACCGCGAACGCGGTGGCGGCCACCGGGTACGTCGTGCCCCACGAGCCGTCGGCGGCCTGCTGGGTCACCAGCCAGGCGAGCCCGCGGTTGGCGGCCTCGAGGCAGTCGGCCGGGATCGGCGGCGGCGGACGGGCGTCGATGGGCAGGGGCGCGTCGACGTCCTGCGGGGTGTTGTCCACGATCTTGCCCGAGCACGCGGCGAACGCGACGACGGCTCCGAGCGACACGACCAGCGACGACGATGTCTTCATGACAAGCTCCCAGGAGGGCTGGCGAGCCTGGCCCTCGGGGCGCCGATAGAGCAAGCCCCGTACCGTCGCCGACACGGCGTTGGCCCGCGAGATCATGAGGCTGGCCTGGCCGTGGCGGTGTCGCCACCACCGACGGGGTCGGCTGACCTGAGGTCCCCCGCCCCTGCGCGGTATCGCGCACCCTGCCCGGCCGTCGATCAGCGCGCGCGCCGATGGTGACGGCCGTTACAGGTCCTTCGGGGGCGTCTCGGGTCCGCGCGGGTCGGTCCCGCCGCGATCATCCTGCCCATCGAGCCCGCGCAAGAGCAGCATGGTCTGCTGGAGCTCGAGCTGCAGCAGCAGGCGCAGCCGCTCGGCCTGGAGGCGGATGTTCTCGAGCTGCAGCTCCATGAGCTGGATCTGCAGCCGCAGCACCTGGTTCTCCAGCTCGAGCTCGCGGACCAGCGCCTGGTACAGCAGCAGGCGCGCTTGCTCCATCTCGCGGACGTAGACCAGGAACGCGTCGGCGTCCTTCGGCGAGCGCCGGACCTTGAGCTTCTCGGCGAAGGCCTGCGGGTTGGTGAGCGGGCAGTTGGGCGCGAGGTCGAGGACGCCGTGCAGCGGGTTCTCGCCGGTCCCGAAGAAGAAGCGGATGGTCTGCGCGATGTGGCGGACGTCCTCGGAGTGGAACGCGCCGGCCCACGGCGGCTTCGGGCCCTCCTCCGCCTGCTTCGACGACTCGCCCTTCGACGAGGACGTCGCCTTGGCCTTCGGCGGCGGCGCGTCGGGGCGCGGGTGCTCGAAGAAGCCCTGGTGGAACTTGCCCGGCATGATCAGGTCGCGCACCGCGGCGCGCATCCAGCTGCGGTTGCCGCCCTCCTGGAACTTGCTGCCGAGGTTGGCCTGATCGAGCTCCTCCTTGGACTTGCCGCTCGACGCCAGATCGAGCGAGATGGTCTCGATGCCAGCGTAGACCATCGCGTCGGTGCCGCCGCTGCGCATCGCCAGCGCGCGGATGTTCAGGTGCTCGGCGAGGAAGCGCAGCAGCCCGTACTCGGCCTGGCGCTTGTTGCGGCGATCGGTGGCGCGGCAGCACGGCAGGCTCCAGTACTCGATCAGGTGCGGGCCCTTCGACTCCCTGGACATGCCCGGCGGCTGGCCCATCGGCACGGGCACGAAGCCCAGCTCGATCGCCGCCTGCATCATCTGCTTGAGCCCAACCTCGCCGGTGTCGAGCTCGGGGTGCGAGGCCTCGCGATCCTTGCCCGGGTTGTGGCCCGAGTCGCGGTAGTTGATGATCAGGTACGGGACGCCGGGCCGGAAGCCGAGCTGGAGGCAGACCTCGAGGTAGAGCCGGTTGTCCTCCTCGGTCGGGCTGCCGGTGGTCTCCTCGGTGATCGTCCGCCGCGCGCCGGTGGGATCGCGCTGCACCGCCTGCACCAGCACCTCGGTCGCCTCGCCGATCTTCTTGCACTTGCCGCCCAGGCTCGCCAGCGTGCCGCCGCCGAACGGGCAGATCACGACGCGGCCTTTGTGGCCGGAGTAGTAGCCGAGGATGATGTCGGCGTCGGTGAAGCCCGACGGCATGGTCACGCACATCGCGACCTTCAGCCGCCGGTCGAGCGCCAGCGCCGGCAGCACGTCGTGCATGTCGCCGCGCATCTGCGGGCTCTGCGGAACGACGTACTCGTCGTCGACCAGCCAGCCCCCGACGCTCTCGGCGTCCAGACAGATCGGCATGCCGTGGCGATCCTGCAGCCACGAGCACACGAACAGCATCGCGTCGATGTCGACGGCGATGATCTGCTTGCCCCACCGACCGAGCAGCGTCAGCAGCGGCACGTCGATCACGTGATCGCGGCACAGCACCAGGAAGCCGCCCTTGTCCAGGAACACGGCCAGGTCCTTCGGGGCGTGCGAGCCGTCGCAGAGCAGGATCTTCGCGCGGGCGAGCTCCTTCGACGCCTCGAAGCCTCCCATCTGCCGGCACAGCGATCCGAGGTCGAGCTTGGGCTCGTCCTCGACCTTGCCCTCGAGCGTGTCGAGCAGCGCCTTGTACGACGCGAACGCGTGCGGCTCCGGCGCCCCGTCGGTGAGCATCTTGGTGATGGCCTCCTCGTGGGCGAGGAGCTTCGCGAACGGCGGCGGGATCGACGCGGCGAAGTCCTTCCACGTCGTGAACGCCGGCTTGGCCTTGTTGGCGCCGATGCGGATCGCCCGCTGGATCGCGCCCCCGGCGTGCGCGCCGCCCCCGGCGACGAGCGCGGACTCGCCGCGCGCGGCCCGCGCGCCGGCGACGTCGGCCTCGTGCTCGAGCGCCGGGTCGGCGTTGATCAGGCCGCCGTACGCCTGCTCGCCGGCGACGCGCCCGGCGCGCTGTTGCACCACGTGCGCGAGCTCGTGGCCGATGAGCTGCTGCCCCGGCTCGCTGTGCGGATCGTACGCGCCCGGGGCGAAGTGCAGCTCGGTGCCACGCGCGAAGGCCCGGGCGCCGATCGCCTCGGCGTGATCGCCCTGGAACACGCGCACGTCGTCGAAGCGGGTCGCGAACGACGCCTCCATCTTGTCGCGCAGCGGGTCGGGCAACGCCGCGCCAGGGCCGGACGCCGCGGCGCCCGCGGCGGCGCCGACCGCCTCGCCGCCGCCGACCTCCAGCTTGCACTGCACCGGCGCGGCGTCCCCCGCGAACCAGAAGGGCGCGCGGCCGTCGGCGCTGGCCTGGATCGGCGCGGCGACCCGCGCGGCGGTCTCCGGCGGCCCGCCCCGGCGCGCCGGCAGGGAGGCGGTCAACGACCGCTTGCCTGGCGCCCGCGCGCGAACCTGCAGATCCTCCTCGGACGCCTCGGCCGGCTCGCGATCGAACAGCGCGCTGTGCAGCATCGACCGCCACCGTAGGCGCCGCCCGCGCGGCCGCCGATGTCAGCCCGATGTCAGGCAGCGGTCCGGCCGCTCGCTCGCGCGGATCAGCCGTGGGTCCGGCCCGCCGCGCGTCGGCGCGCCGTCACAGCGCCGCGCGACGCCACCGCTCGTGCGCCGCGAAGCGGGCGTGCAAGCGGCGTTGTCCCTCCGGCGAGAGGTCGAACGGGCTCCAGACGATCTCGGGCTCGAGCGCAGCGAACGGGAGCGGCGCGACCAGCGCGACCGCCCACGGGTCGGGGCCGCCGAGCGTCGGCACGATCGTGTCGAGCTCCTGGCGCACGACCTGGTGCGCGGCGCTGCACGCCGCCGTGTCGAGCTCGCGCGCCGTCATCAACTCGACCGCGATGGTGCGCGGCTGGTCCCAGACGTCGCCGATCAGCGCGACCCGCGCCACGCGTCGGCTCGACGCGGTCGGCCACTTCAGCGCGAGGTACGAGCGATGCCGCGACACGGGACCGAGCCGCCACCGGGCTTTCATCAGCGCACCTCGCGGCGCCGCACGACGCCGAGCTCGCTCCAGCGCGCGCGGGTCGCGGCGGCCTGCGCCAGGACCTGGGGCGCGCCGCCCTGCCACGCCGCCGTGACGAGCGCGCACGTCAGCCCGTCGGCGGCGAGCACCTGCCAGATCAGCGTATGGGGGACCGTGTCGTCGGCCTCCCACTCCGCGGCGAGCCGATGGTCACGCGCGGCCCGCGGCTCGTGGAGGATCTCCCACCCGTTGTCGACGAGTGACACCAGCCTGGGCGCGCCCCCGGCGGCCCAGGCGATCTCGAGGCGCAGCAACGACATGATGGGTCGTTGAGCAACCTCCGGGCCGTGCGATCGATGCGAGATGTCACCGGCGCGGGGTGATCGAGCGTCCTGTGGTGAGGACGACCGCCGCGGAGTGTCCTCCTGAGCGGACACCCGGTGGTACTGTGGTCGCGCGCATGGAGGGGCCGCAGTCCGATCGCGCGCTGCTGATCGCGGGGCCCGTCGTGAGCGGCGGCGCGGCGCGCCCCAGCCTCGCGCCGCTGGCCGAGGCGCTGCGCGCCGGTGGCAGCGCGCCGGCGATCCGCCAGGCGGAGCCCGGGATCGGCCCCGGTGCGCTCACCCGCGCGGTCGAGGTGGCGGCCGCAGCCACCGGCGTGTGCTGGTACGTCGCGGTCGGTGCGGTGCGGGGCGGCGACGACGGTCTCGCGCTGGTGCTCGACGGCGCCGACGACCGCGTCGAGGCGTGGCCGCTGCGGGGACTCCACCGCACCGGGGCGGCGGCGACGGTGACGATCGCCATCATCGACGCCACCCCCGAAGTGTCCGACGCGGCCGTGCTGGCGGCGCTGGGTGATGTCGGTCTGCGCGTCGCGGTCGCCACGCACGACCGTGGCGCCGCGGCCCTCGACGCGCTGGTGGCCGGCCTGCGCGGCGCGGCCCTCGATTTGCGGCGCGGCGCGATCACCGCGCGCAGCCTGGCCGCCCACTTCGCGGCCGTGGGTGCGCAGGTCGCGCTGCCGGCCGGCGACGCCGCGGACCTCGAGCTATTCGAGCCGCCGTCGCTCGAGCGCCTGTGGCGCCTGGGTTGGTCGGTCGCGGCTGGCCGCACCGCGCCCTCCACGGGCAGCGACGATCCTGCGCTCGGCACCGTGCTGCCGGGGCGCTTCCGCTTGGACGCGCGCCTCGCCGAGGGCGGCTTCGGCATCGTCTACCGCGCGCGCCAGCTGGCGATCGGCCGCGACGTGGCGGTGAAGGTGATGCGCGCCGGGATCGATCCGTTCTCGGAAGACGGCCGGCTGTTCGTGCAGGAGATCCAGGCGGTCGGGCGCATCGATCACGCCAACGTGGTGCGGGTGTATCAGGCCGACGTCACCGCCGATGGCCGGCTGTTCTTCGCCATGGAGCTGCTCGACGGTCGCGACCTGCAGGCGCAGGTGGAAGCCGGGCCGACGCCGCTCGCCGACGCGGTCGCGCTGGTGGCGCAGCTGCTGGCCGGCCTCGACGCCGCGCACCGCGCCGGCCTGGTGCACGCCGACGTGAAGCCGGGCAACGTCATCGTCAGCGGCGGGCGCGCCGTGCTGGTCGACTTCGGCCTGGCCCGGCTGCGGCGCGCCGACGAGGCCGCGACCGCGATCGGCGGCACGCCGGCGTACATGGCGCCCGAGCAGCTCGAGCACGAGCGCGTCGACGCGCGCTCCGATCTGTTCGCCGCCGCGCTGGTGCTGGTCGCGCTGGTCACCGGCTGGCGCCGCACGCGCGCCGCCGATCTGGCACCGCCGCCGGAGGTGCTGGCGCGCATCGACGACGCGCGCGTGCGCGACGCGCTGGCCCGCGCGCTGGCGATCGATCCCGCGGCGCGGTTCGCGACCGCCGCGGCCTTCGCCGCGACGCTGATCGGCACCGACGTCTCCGACGCGGCCCTCCCCGAGCGCCCGCCGTTCCACGGCCTGGCGTCGTTCGACGAGCGCGACGACGGCCTGCTGTTCGGTCGCGACCGCGAGCTGGCGCAGCTCTCCGAGCTGGTGCTGCACCGGCGCGTCGTGATCGTGACCGCGCCGTCGGGCGTCGGCAAGACCTCGCTCCTGCGCGCCGGGCTGCGACCGCGACTCGAGGCCCTGGCGGTGCGCGTCGCCTACGCCTCGTGCCGCACCGAGGACGCCGCCCGCCTGGGCGTCGCGCTGGTGCCCGGCTCGGTGGTGTTGCTCGACCAGGTCGAGACGGCGCTCGACCCGAACGACGCGACCGCCGCCGCCGTGCTCGACGCCGTGCTCGTCGCCGCCCACCGCGACGATCCGATCACCGCGGTCGTCAGCGTGCGCGAGGACTTCCTGGCGCGGCTACTCGACCGCGCCGGCGCACGCGTCGACGGCGCGCCGATCGTGCGCATCGGTCCGTTGGCACCGGACGGCGCCCGCGACGCGATCCTGCGCCCGCTCGCCGAACGCCGCCTCGCCATCGCGCCCGACCTGCTCGAGCGCCTGCTCGCCGACCTCGTCGCCGCCGGCCGCCAGCTCGGCGCCGAGCTGGGCTGGGGCGCGCTCGAGCCGATCTACCCGCCGCACCTCCAGCTCGCCTGTTCGGTCCTCTACGACCGGCTGCCGACCGACGCCGCCACGCTGACGCTGGCCCTGTACCAGCAGCTCGGCGGCTTCGACGCGATCGTCGGCGAGCACCTCGACCGCGTCCTCGACGGCCTCGACGCGATCGACGGCGCGATCGCCCGCGACCTGTTCCTGGCCCTGGTGACGGTAGCCCACGGCCGCTCCGCCCGCAGCGAGGCCGAGCTGACCGACGTGGTCGGAGCCGGCGCCGCCCGCATGCCCGCGGTGCTCGAGCACCTGCGCCGCCAGGGCCTGGTGGTCCGGGTCCGCCGCGCCGACGGCGACGCGGTCTGGGAGCTCATCCACGACAGCCTGGTGCCCCGCGTCCAGGCCTGGATCGATCGCCGCGATCTCTCACGCCGCCGCGCCATCGAGCTCGTGCGCTACCACCTGCGCCGCTCGCAGCCCCGCATGCCCAGCCTGCTGTCGCGCGCCGAGCTGCGCGAGCTGGCCCCGCACGCCGACGCCATCGCCGCGCTCGACGCCGAGTGGCGGCGCGCCGAACGCGGCACCCACGCCGAGCCAACCTGGACACCCGCCGCGCTGGTCGCGCGCTCGCGCCAGGTCCAGCGCCGCGTCACCCTCGCCGCGATCGCCCTAGTCGCCACCGTCATCGCCGGCGTCGGCGCCGCCGTCTTCGAGCGCTGGCGCTCGGCCAACGACCGCAAGGCCGAGCTCGCCCGCCGCGATCGCGACCTCGGCCTGATCGCCTTCGAGTTCGCCCCCTTCGACTGGAACGTCGACAAGCTCGAGCCGATCGACGTCCCGATCTCCGACCTCCCCGACCTCCGCTGGGCCATCCACACCGTCAAGCTCGACCCCGACACCGACGTCGAGGACCCCGGCGATCCCTACCCCGCCGAGCGCTTCCGCCTCCTCTCCTCCGAGCTGCTGCCGGGCGGCACCCGCCTCGACACCGCCGAAGCCTCCGGCGGCCCCGCCTTCCTCGTCATCTCCGGCCGCAACCGCGCCGGCGAGCCCGACTGCGGCCCCTCGATCATCCCCATCCGCGCCCTCCCCGGCTACCCGCAGCGCAAGCTCGGCCATCGCCCCTACCCGATCCCGGTTCCAACGTGCCAAGTAAGCCAAGCTGACACCATCTACGTCGCCGCGGGTCCGTTTTGCTACAGCGGTGGCATCGCGGAGAGCGCCGCAACCAAGAACGAGAACAGCGAGCGCTGCCTCGTGCCGCCGACCACCATTCCAGGCTTCTCAATCGATCGCACGGAACTCTCGAATGCCGTCGTCGCGCTGACAGGACCGTTTGAGATTCTCTCGGGCGTCAGGCCGCCGCGCTATCCACGTGTCGAGGAATTCGCGAACGCGAGCGAGCCAAAAATGCCGGCCGCAGGGCTTTCTCTTCGCGATGCCCGCTTTTATTGCCGCTACTTGGGAAGGCAGCTGCCATCGCCGATGCAATGGGAGAAAGCCATGCGCGGTGGCCTGAGCATACCGACAGACGCGCCGGACAACTCCGGCGACAGTTCGAATCGATACCCGCAACGTTCGTTCCCGTGGAAGCCAGGGTCGCAGACTGACGATGTCTCCGTCCTGGACGAATCGGCCGCCCCAAGCCTGCGCCCCGTTGGTTCGTCGTCCACCGATCGCAGTCCGTACGGCGTCTGTGATCTGGCCGGAAGCCTGCAGGAATGGACCAGTCACACCGATACGGACGGGTTCCAGATCACGCGTGGCGGAAACTGGGCCACCAGCACACGCGCCACTCTACGCTCGTTCACGATCAACAACAACCCCCGTCTCGCCGACTCTCGTTCCTACGAGCTCGGCGCGCGCTGTGTGTCAATCTTCGCTCGCAGATCGCGATAGAACTCGCTCGCCCTCTTCTTCCTTATTCTGAAGTACACACACATGTTCGCACCGGACAATTGAACGCAATAGGCAGCACCGGACCACACTTGGAGCAGCGTCGACTCCCTGAATCTGAGCCGCGTCCGCGCAACAGAAAAGACCATGGGCCCGATGCGCGCATCGCGCGCGACGTATCGCGCAAACTCGCGGAGACTCGGCGCCGCGATATCGTTGCTCACCTTGGCTGATGTCGAACATAGCAAGTCAATCGCGACGTCTCGATCGATCGGCGCTTGCCTGGCAAGCCACATCGTCACTGGCGTCTGGGGGTCGTCCCTCAGCTTCGATGCCTGCTCCGCTGTGATGAGAGGATTGTTGCTCTTGGTCACACGCACGCCTCGCCCAGGCTCGAAGTTCCTTGACGTCAAAGGCCCTTTCGTTCCCCAGACGCGGACGATGCCCTGGCGGCGATGCAGGTTGAGGATCTGCTGAATTCTGATGAGTGACCGCGGCACCTGAGCAGTCGCGCACCCCAGAAGGTACACCGCCTCGTCGCGGTCGCTCGCCAACGCATCCCTGAGCCTCGCCAAGCTCCCGGCGCCATTGGCCGAGGGTGGGCAGATGGTCCACTCTCCATATTCCAAGCAGCCGTACGGCGCATGAGCGACCAGCGCAATCTGGTCACGCCTCTCAGCGACCGCTCTGGTCACGGCCGCCAGGACCGCGGCCTCATCACTGCAGTTGACCTGGTTTTCGAGATCGACGATGTCGCTCAGGGTGTCACTTTCAGCCGTCGTCGAGACCACATGCGCCCAGTTCTCCAGGTGAGTCACCATAGCCAGAACGGAACTTTTGGACCGGCAAGGAGCGCGCGATACGGTGCACTCCATTTCAGGACGAATGGGATCGACACCATGACGTCGACCTCTTGTGGACTCGCGGGCGGGCTAGCGGGATCGAGCGGCGCGAATCTCCAGCCAGGGTACGGCAGCGTGATTGGCGACGCATCGCAGTCGGCTGATGTCAGGCGCAGCGCTGGCATGGGAGTAGCGTTGGTGCCGCGGCGATAGAGCGACACTTCGACGACGCCAGCTGACACCGTCCGGAGGTACTTGGCACGGAACCCAATGAACCGCCTCCCGGAAGCGCTGTCAACTGCAGAGACATGGGCGATCTCCGCGACGCCTTCGATCGGCAAGCCGCCGGCCGACGTGATCGAGGCCTGGGCATCCGCTTGCGCGAGGCGTCGTTGGTGGACGTAGGCGACGCCTACATTTCGTCCGATTGGCCATTTGCCGCCGATCGTCGTAAGTCGCAGATGACTGGGATCTGGCAGCTCCAGCTCGGGAACTGGCAAGTCGATTCCGTCGGAACTCAGTCCGAACCCATCGACTTCGAGCGTCGAGAAGTTGGTTGTGTCGTTGTAGAGCTGCTTCTCGAGATCGATCCGAAACGAAGGTCGCTGGTAGTCGTGCAACGATTTGTCGTTCTTCAGAACAGGTATGACTTCCGCGATTTGGCATCCGTATCCGTTTGTGCCGTGCATGCTCCCCTGCGGAGCCTTCACTGCCATTCCAACACAGATGAAGTAGTTGTCAGCCACGCGCGCTCCTAACCTTTGGCGGTTTGCTCTGGTCTGAGTAGGCTGTAAAGGTGTGATCGCGCCACATCGAGCTGCCGCGACGTCGCCGCGACGTTCCAGCCGTTGGCCTCGAGGCATTCCTGGATGTAGCGGCGCTGGAAGGCGCGCGTGGCCTCGTGGAAGGTGAGCGGGCCGGCGGGGTCGCCAGCGGCGGGGGCGGCGGCGGGGAAGAGGTGCTGCTCGAGCACGAGGGCTGAGCCGGCGCCGTTGGCGCGGATGACGGCGGCCTCGAGCGCGTGGGCGAGCTCGCGGACGTTGCCGGGCCAGGCCGCCTCGCGGCAGGCCTGGAGGGCGCGGCGGGCCAGCGTCATCGGGGCGAAGCCGTGGCGGCTGCACAGCTCGGCACAGAGGTGCTCGGCGATGATCGGGGCGTCGTCGCGGCGCTCCGCCAGGCCGGGCAGCGCGATCGGCAGCACGCTCAGGCGATAGTAGAGGTCCTCGCGGAACGCCTTGGCCGCGACCCGCGCCTTGAGGTCCGCGTTGGTCGCCGCCAGGATGCGGACGTTGGCCTTGCTCGCCGTCGTCGCGCCGAGCGCGTGGTACTCGCGGGCCTGCAGCAGGTGCAGCAGCTTGGCCTGGGCGCCCAGCGACAGCTCGCCGATCTCGTCGAGGAACAGCGTGCCGCCCTCGGCCGCCGCCACCTTGCCGAGGACCTTCTTGGTGGCGGTCGAGTGCGCGCCGCGCTCGGCGCCGAACAGCTCGCTCTCGAACAGCGGGTCGGGCAGCGCCGCGCAGTTGAGCGCGACGAACGGCCCGCCGGCGCGCTTGCTGTTGGCGGCGATCGCGCGCGCCAGCACCGACTTGCCGGTCCCCGATGGGCCGGTGATCAGCACGTCGACATCGAGCGGCGCCACCAGCGCCGCCTGTTGCAGGACGTGGGCCAGCGCCGCCGAGCGGCCCACCAGCTCGGGCGCGTGGAAGCGCGCGCGCGCGTCCTTGGTGTGGTCCACGCCGCCGCGCTCGGGCCGATGCGCCAGCAGGCGATCAGCCAGCGGCGCGAGCTGCCGCGCGAAGAGCTGCATGCGCTCCCGGTCCGCCGCCGTGAACGCGCCCGCACCGGTGCGCCCCTGGATGTACAGCACGCCCAGCGGTGGCTGACCGATGGGCACGCACAGCACCGCCTGGATGGCGTTGGCGCGGACGCTGCCCAGGCTGGCGAAGCGGTCATCGTCGCTGGCCGAGGGCGTCTCGACGATCTCCCCCGCCGACATCGCCCGCGCGATGATGCCGCGCGACACCTGCGCGCGCACCGCGTCGACGCCGGCGGCGTCGAGCCCGTGGGCCTTCCAGAACCGCGGCACGCCGTCGTCCTCGTCGTCGTGCAGCTCGAGGTACGCGATACGCGCGCCCGTGACCTCGACCGCCAGCGCCAGCGCGCTCGCGAGCAGCGGCCCGAGCTCGTCCTGCCCGCCCAGGTCGAGCAGCCGTCGATAGAAGTCGCGTTCGCTCTCGACCGCCCCACCGGGGCGCACAGCCAGCGTCATGGGTCCCCCGAGCCGTTTCAGACAATACACGAAGTCGTCTGCTCGCTGCGATATCCCGTTTCGGCTTTCTTACCCGGTCGGGTGTCCTCCCTGCAGGACACCCGCGGCCGCGGTTCGCTGTGCCGGACACTGGCGTGCTCCGCCACGTCCGAATCGCCCCGTTGGCCTCGGCATCGCGCGTGCAAGTTGGGCCGCGCCATGGGGATCGCGATCAGCCACTGGGCACCCGCTCGCGCGCCGCGCTCGCGCGCCGCGACTGATGAGACGGCCGCGCCTTCGCCGCCCGATGGCTTCCTCGACTCGCTCGCCAAGCTGGTCCCGGGCGAGGTGCTCGCCGGCTACGTCGCCGCGCTGCAGGCGCCCGGCGTCGGCGATCACCGCGCCGTCCACCTCGGCATCCTCGTCGTGTTCACCGCCCTGGCGCCGCTCGTGCTGTGGGCCTCGGCCCGCCGGTCAGGCGGCGCGCACTGGCTGCAGTACGTCGTCCGCACCGCGGCGTTCGTCTTGGTCGCTGCCGGCGGCGACCCGGTGTTGCTCGCATGGCTCGACGGCCTGCGCTTCGTCCCCAGCGTCGGCGCCATCGTCATCGTGACGCTGGCCGCCGTCATCCTCGCACCGCCGTCGCCCACGGCGCCAGCTCGCCGCTGAACCGCGCACAGCGACCCTCCGAAAGGCTCACGATGAACCGTCCCATCCCCCTGATGTTCACGGCGCTGGCCTGCGCGATCATCCACGCGCCCAGCGCGCGTGCCGAGGAGCCCTCCGCGCCCGCGACGACCGCCGCCGCCGACCAGGCCTCATCCGACGCGGCCGCCACCGCCGTCGAGACCGCCGAGGACTCCCTGGCGTCACCGCCGGCGGTGATGCTGTTCCGCGGCGGGTCGCTTGGCATCCCGGCGGCGGCCGGCACCCGATCGGTCCAGGCCAGCTCGACGCTCAAGCTCGACAACCCGTCCGATGGCTCCGCCGTCGACTTCGACTTCATGGCCAAGGTCGGCGGGCTCAACCTCTACGACGAGGTGATGGTCGACATCGTCGGCGAGCAGTACCAGCAAGCGCTGCCGGTGGTCACGCTGGGCGGGCCGACGGCGCTGCCCGTCATGACCGCGACGACGGTCAAGAGCGCGGGCATGCGCGTCGTCCGCCGTGGGCCGCGGCGTGGGTTCGACGTCACCCGAGCCAAGGCGTTCGACCGCTCGCTCCCCCAGGACGAGACCGGCGCGCGGGCCGCGCAACGGGTGTTCGTCGCGACCAGCGGCGACTGGTGGGGGTTCGGGCTGCGCGCCTTGCACCCCAGCCTGTCCGGCGCCGACGAGGCGAGCCTGCGCGGCTTCGCGACCGAGCTCACCTGGCAGCGCGTCACCGACTTCGAAGTGTCCGACGAGTGCAAGCGGGAGCTCGAGGCCGCCGAGCAGGGCGCGGTGGCTGACGCCACTGCCGCCGCGGACCGCGTCACGACGGTCAAGGAGGACCTCACCAAGATCAACAGCCTCTTCACGGAGACGTCGCCCGACCGCATCACGACGTTGCTCGCCCCTGAGGCGCCGGGGACCGCGGCGGCCCTGGCCGAGCTCAGGCAGCGCCAGACCGATCTCGAGCGCACCAAGGCTGCCGCCGACGCGGACCTGGCTCGCGCGGTCGAGCGCAAGGGCGAAGCCCAGCAGGCGCTTCTCGCGCCGAAGTCCGTGTGTGGCGCCTCGCGCCGGCACACCTACTTCCTGTCGCTGGCGGCGACCTACCTGAACTCGCAGCGATTGACGCCGGAGGGCATGCCGGCGATCGCGATGCCCGAGGTCGTCGAGGTGCGCGTCGCGGGCGGCGCCGAGCTGCAGTCGGGCACGCGGCTCGGCAAGTACCTGCTGCCGCGCCTCGGCGCGTACGCCGCGGTGTCGGCGGCGCGCTGGGACAACGCCTTCGCGACGAACGGCGCGAGCGACGCGGTCACGCAGTGGCAAGCCGAGCTTGCGCTCTACACCAGCGGCCACTTCACCGGCGGGTTCAGCGGCCTGCTGTCGGTCGGCGTGCTGCTGCCCTACGGCCACGACGCCGAGCCGCAGGCCTTCATCAACATCGCGCCCACGGTCGGCGCGCCGCTCGGAGGGTCGTGATGCGCTTCGCTCGGCTCGCGTTGATCGCGGCCACGTTGCTGGCGGTCGGCGCCTGCGACGACGACACGCCGGTCTGCGTCCCCGATCAGCCCACCGCGTGCGACTGCCCGACCGGAGGCCCCGGGCAGCAGAGCTGCGCCGGCGATGGGCTGTCGTTGGGCACGTGCACCTGCACGCCGGACGCCGGCGCCGACGCCGACACGGGCGCCATCGACGGACCGCCCGACGCCGACGTCGCTGGCGACTGACCCGTGCCCATGACGCCACCGCGAGGCCAGCCGACCTGGGCGAAGCACCCCGGGGCCGCGATCGCGGCGCGCGTTGTCGCGTTCATCGTCATCGCGGTCGGGCTGCTCACGATCGCCAGCGCGACGCGTGTATGCGGCAAGGCCGCCCCGCCCCGCGCGCGTGACGCGGGTCCGCCGCCACCGACCGCGCCGCCGCTCGGTCGTTGAGGTCCGACAGCAGCCGGGCCGTCCGCCGCTGGCCAGGCGGCGGACGGTCGACGCCGGGCGTAAGCGGCGACGCGGGGCGCGCGTTAGCGGGGTGTGCGCCCCTCCCTCGGTCCGATCCTGCGCTGCCTGCGACGGCTGGCGCTCGCCGCGTGCGCCGTGGTCGCCGCGTGCGCGTGCCCGAAGGTCACGTCCAGCCAGTTCGTGATCGACGAGGATCTCAGCCAGCCTCCCGCGGGCGACTACCAGCTGCGCGGCTGCTTCATCCGCGACGCGCGCATGCCGGTCGAGTGCGAGTACCGCGACGTCCGCAGCGGCGCGGTGGTGATCGTGGCGACCCCCGCCCCGCCGATCCCGCGGTGCGACGACGAGGACGGCGACTGCCCCGCGCCCGACGCGCCCGCGCCCACCGCGTGGTTCGAGCCCAGCGCGTTTCGCGGCAGCTGCGAGCTCCTCCCGCGCCACGGGCGTGACCGCGTCGGCACCCTCGCGTGCACGTACCAGGGGCCGCGGGGCGCCACGGCGTCCTATCAGCGCGCCGAGCTGCGTGACGTGCGCGACGGCTACGACCGCTTCTTCTGCACGCTCGACGACACCGGCACCTCGCTCAGCTGCTGGCACACGCGCTTCGAGAACTGCCACGCGATGCTGCGCCGCGCGACCGCGCCGCGCGCGTGACCCGCGCTGGCGTGACGACGTCCCGGCGCGGCCCGCGGCCCGGGATCTCGGGTGCCCACTCGAGCGGCCAACCCCGCGGGACGACGGGGCGCCCCGCTGGTCCGCGGCCTGCAGTGTCGTGACCCATGCGCCTGCTCCCGCTGCTGACCTGCGCCACCCTCGGCCTGGCCGCCCTGGCCTCCATGACCCCCACCGCCGCTGCGCAGGGCTACCTGGAGCGCAAGGACGCCGACGCCGCCGCAGTCATCGAGCGCGCGATCGCTGGCGCCAGCGAGGATCCGCGACTGTTCGACGGGCGCGCGCTCGCCGCGGGCGCCGAGCTCGCCGCGGTGCGCGCGCTGGCGGGCAAGTTCGAGCGCGGGATGGCGGGCGCGGATCGATCGCTGGCCGAGATCTCACCGGCGGGCCGGCAGAAGCACGCGGCGGTGATCGCGCGCTACCAGGCCTGGTCGACCTACGGCCGCGCGCTGATCGCGGCGGCGGCCCGGGCGCAGGCGGCCGCCGATCAAGCGGCGCGCGAAGCGGCCGCCCGCGACGAGGCGGCGCAGCAGGCCGGCATCGCGACGTGCCGCGCGTTCCGGGCCGAGGTGCACGTCGATCCGCGGACCCGCCAGTACCTCGAGCGCGCGGCGCGGCTCGATCAGGGCGTGACGGAGTTCTGGCAGACCGTCGAGGACGGCGCCGCGCACCTGGCGGCGATGCAGCTCGCCAAGACCGCGTGCGCGCGGGCCGACATCAAGACCGCGTGCGACTTCATGACCTACGGCCGGCCGTCGGAGGAGGGCGCGTGGTGCGCGGCGGTCGGGGATCCCGATCGCATCATGAAGATCGGCGCGCGCAACCTGGCGCGCTGGCACGCCGACAACCTGACCACCGGCCGCCCGGCGGAGAAGCTGGCCGACTACGAGGGTTGGATCGAGATCGAGGGCGGCGTGACCTGGCAGGGCTACTTCTCCGGCGCCAAGGTGCGCGCGGTGCTCGAGGCCCGCCTGGCGCCGGTGCTGGGCCAGGCCGGACTGTCGCTCGCCGAGGACGCCGGCACCTTCGCCAAGCTCGACGCGCACTACGCCGCGCTCGAGGCCAAGGTCCGCGAGCTGGCGCCGTCGTGGACGGTGCCGGGCGCGAGCTGCAAGGGCGTCGCGTGCGCCGCCGCGAAGCGCGGCGTCATGGCGTGGAACGCCGGCGCCAAGCTGCTCAAGGTGACCCAGGACGCGGCGAGCTGGAAGATCGCGAAGAACGACCTCGGCCTGCCGACCCACCGCTGGAAGTCCGGCTTCGCGCTGATCCAGGTCAAGGGCGACCCGATGTGTCAGCTGCGGCAGTGGACCGTCAACGAGTCCTACGCCGGCGGCGGGCGCTACCAGGCCGCCAGCCAGGCGCAGCTCGGCTACGTGCGCTGGCAGGCTTGCCGCTGAGGCGCCGCACCACCAGCACCCGGCGCCGGCGGATCCTGGGGGGCGGGGGGGGGGGGCGTTGCTCGCGCCAGAGTCCGTCGTCGCATGTGGCGGCGCGGCGGCGGCGCGGGCGCGCCGGCCGCGCACCTCGACGCCGCCCAGCGTGAGGCGGCCGGGGCCGACGACGTCGGCGGTGGCCCACCCGGCGGCGGCGGTGAACGCGACCGGCGCGCCGTTCCATTGCGCGCCGGCGGTGGTGAGCGGGCCGGCGACGCGGGCGTAGCTGAGCCCGCCGGCCTCGGTGAGCGCGGCGGTGGCGCCCGGCGCGCCGGTGCATGCGTACAGCCACACCTCGCGATCGT
This sequence comes from Myxococcales bacterium, assembly GCA_016707895.1. Taxonomy (GTDB): domain Bacteria; phylum Myxococcota_A; class Polyangia; order Haliangiales; family Haliangiaceae; genus UBA2376. Next base: position 342,111 of record JADJGV010000003.1, read on the forward strand.
CGGCGATCGCGGCGGCGGTGACGACGCCGGGCGCGGCCACCGCGTCGACGACGGTGTCGACCTCGGGCGGGTACAGCGCGAGCAGCCCGCAGTCGGGCACGAACGCGGGGATCTCGGTGTCGGCGGCCGCGACCGTCAGCGGGGCGACGCCGTCGCTCACCACCGCGGCGCCGCCGAGCAGCGGGTGCCACGTGCCCGCGGGCAGGCGGACGGCGCGGCTGGTCGCGCCCTCGACCTGCACCGGCGCGACCGCGATGCGATCGCCCAGCAGGTACTCGTCGGTCATCGTCCAGCCCGGCGCCCAGCTCGGGTAGTCGAGCGCGAACGGCCGGAACAGCGGCGCGCCGGTGGCGTGGGCCTCGGCGGCCATCGCCCGCTGGTACGGCACCAGCTGCATGTGCAGCCGCGCCCAGCGCGCGAGGTGCGCGGTCGACGCGGCGTCGGACTCCCAGTTCCAGTTCTCGCGGGCGCTGCGGCCGTGGTGGGTGCGCATCACCGGCGACAGCGCGCCGAACGTGACCCAGCGGAACCACAGCTCGCGGCTGGTGGGCACGGTGGTCTGGCTCATGTAGCCGCCGACGTCGTGGGCGAAGTATGGGAAGCCGGTGACGCCCAGGCCGATGCCCATCGGGATCACCGACGGCAGGCCGTCGCCGTCGCTCCAGTCGGTCTGTTGATCGCCGGCCCACAGGACGTGCATGTAGCGCTGCGAGCCCAGCGTCCCCGCGCGCGCGAAGAACAGCCGCTCGACGCCGTCGGCGGCGTGGGCGTCGCGCAGGAGCTCGTAGTTCAGCTTCACCCAGTCGAGCGCGTAGCGGTTGTGGACGTCGAGCGCCGGCTCGCCCGAGGCCAGCGCCGCGTCGGTCGGCAGCCACTCGGCGAAGTCGGCCATCCAGCCGTCGCTGCCGATCGCGATCGCGTCGTCGTAGACGTCCTTGGCCCAGGCCACCGCCGCCGGGCTCGAGAGATCGAGCATCGTCGAGTCGCGGAACTTCACGCCGGTGAACACGTAGGGCGCGCCGCCCGCGGTCTTGATCGTGTGGCCGAGCGCGATCGCCTCGTCGTGGACGTCGGCCTCGATGTCGAGGAACGTGTTGGCGTAGGTCAGGAACTTGAAGCCGGTCTGGTGCAGGTGATCGGCGAGGCCCTCGAAGTCGGGGTAGATCGTGCGGTCGACGCGCCAGTCCTCCTCGAGGACGTAGCCGCCGCCGGCGCCGGTCTCGTCGTTGCCGCCGCGCCAGTCCTCGCTCCAGATCACGCTGACCGGCACGTCGGCCGCGCGGAGCGCGTCGGCGACGCGGCGCACGTTGGCCTCGCCGTAGATCGCGTCGAGCCACGGCGCGAACGCGAACGCGGGTGGCACGTCGGGGCGCCCGACCCACGCGGTCATCCGCCCGACCGCCTCGCGCGGCGTCGGCCCGACGAACAGGCGCAGCGCCAGCCCGTCGTCCCAGCTGGTGACGACGGCCTCGTCGGCGTCGGCGTCGCACAGGTCGAACAGCGCGCGCCGGGTGGTGTCGACCGCCAGCGCCCAGCCGCGCGACGACAACAGCATCGGCATCGGCGTGTGGGTCGAGTGCCGGCGGCCGGTCAGGGCCCAGATGCCGTCGTAGACGTCGTCGGGGATGTCGGGCTTGCCGATCCCGTCCTCCTGCACCCACATCGGCACGGTCTGGCCGCGGTGATCGATCGCCCACGACTGGCCGCCGAGGCCGAGCAGGTGCTCGTCGGCGGCGCAGCCCCAGCCGAGCGCGACCCGGTTGCCCGCGGCCGGCGCGAGGTCGAGGTCGAGCGTCACCTCGCCGCCGCCGCCGTCGGCGGTGACGATCAGGTGGCCCTGCCCCAAGGCCTGGCCGCGGCGATCGCGCAGCGCGAAGTCGACGCGGTCGGCGCCGATCTGCAGCTCGGCCAGGTCAGCGGTGGCGGACCACGCGGTGTCGGCGTCGACGCCGAAGCGGAACGCGCCGAAGCGCATCTCGATCCCGACCGGCAGGCCCGGCAGGGTCGGCGCGGTCGCGCGGGTCGCGGCGAACCCTCGCCCGCCGTCCTTGCCCGGCAGCGTCTCCCACAGCACCTCGCCGCCGCGCAGCACCGCGATCCGCGCCGGCGCGTCCCACACGCGGACCTCGAGCTCGCCTTGCGTGATGATCGCCGCAGGCGGGCGGGGATCGTCGCCGCACGCCGCGACCGCGAGGACCAAGGTGAACACGAGCGAGCGCAGGCGCATCGCGCTCATCCTACCCGGGGCGCCGGCGGCGCGCGGCTTACTTCGCCTGGCGAACGCGCGTGGCGATGGTTGCGCACCGCGGCGCTTCGCAGGGACGATGACGCCATGGGCCTGACCGCTGATCTACAGGGACGACTGCGCGCCGCCTTCGCCGCGGCCACCGCCGACGAGGCCGGCGCCCGCGAGCGCCTGGAGGCGCTGTTCGCGCGCGCCCACGCCGAGGCCGCCGACGTGCTCGACGGCAAGCGCGCCCACTCGGCGCTGGCGTCGGTCGCGACCGCGTGGGCCGGGCTGCGCGACGACGTGCTCGCGCTCGACACCCACCTGCGCGCCGATCTGCCGGTCCACGTCGGCGCCGACGGCACGCTGTGGGGGCTGGGCAAGTACCTGCAGTTCGATCCCGGCTGGGCCGAGGCGCTGGTGCACTACTTCGAGAACCGCGATCACAAGGCGCCGTTCCGCACGGCGCCGCGGGTGATCGACATCGCCGACACCGTGCGGCTGGGCATCGTCGGCGACTGGGGCACCGGCTTCTGGCGCCCCGACACCGGCGCGGAGCGCGTGCGCGACCTGATGGCGGCGGATCGGGCCGACATCAACATCCACCTCGGCGACACCTACTACGCGGGCTCGAGCGCGGAGGAGCCGAGCAAGCTGGTGGCGCCGTGGCCGGCCGGCGCGCAGGCGTCGTTCACGCTCAACTCCAACCACGAGATGTACGACGGCGCGCGCGCGTACTTCGACGTCGCGCTGGCGGCGCCGGCGTTCGCGGCGCAGGGCGGCACGTCGTACTTCGCGCTGCGCAACACGCACTGGCTGATCGTCGGCCTCGACACCGGCTACTACGCGACCGGCGAGCTGTACCTCGAGGGCGCGATCGACGCGATCCAGGGCGGCTTCCTCGGGCGGCTCGGCGCGACCGCCGGCGATCGCCGGATCATGGTGCTGACCCACCACGAGGGCGCGGACCTGCCGGGCCAGACCACCACGACGCTGTGGCAGCAGGTGACCAGCTGCCTGGGCCGCGCGCCCGACGTCTGGTACTGGGGCCACGCGCACAACGGCGTGGTCTACGCGCCGATCGACGGCTGCCGCGCGCGCTGCGTCGGCCACGGCGCGATCCCCTACGGGCCGGCGTCGATGCTGGCCGGCGTGCCGTCGGTGCTGTGGTCGGAGACCGTGGCGGCCAAGGACGCGGCGCAGCCCGAGCGCGTGACCAACGGCTACGTCCGGGTGACGCTCGACGGCCCGACCCTGACCGAGGCGCTGGTGGCCGAGGACGGCGGCGTCCGGTGGCAGGCCCGGTGGTAGCTACCCGGCGCGCGTCGCGCTGACGTCGAGCACGACCGCGCGCCCGGCGTGCTTGGCCAGGCGCGGCACCGCGGCGAGCAGCTCGCCCTCGGCGCGCCAGGCGCGTGCGGTGGCCGCGAAGCCCGCGGTGGCGAGGTCGGCGATCAGCGCGGCGGGGTCGTGGGCGAACGACGCGAAGCGGTGCTCGACGCCGCCGTCGACGAAGTGCGCGGCGGTGCCGGCGCTGATGCGCTCCGGGTGCAGCTCGAGGATGCGCAGCGTCGCGCCCGGCGCCAGCCAGCCGGCGAGCGCGGCGAACAGCGGCGGCGGCGCGGCGACGTGCTCGAGCACGAGCACGATCAGCGCGCGGTCGAAGCGCGGGCCGGGGCACGGCGGCAGCGCCGCGAGGTCGGCGGTGAGCCACGCGGCGCGCGGATCGTCGACGCGGGCCCGGGCGTGGGCCAGCATGCCGCCCGAGCCGTCGACGCCGAGGTACACGGCCGCGCCGGCGGCGAGCAGCGGCGCGGCGTGGCGGCCGGTGCCGCAGCCCAGCTCGACGACGCGGGCGCCGGCGACCGGCAGCGGCGCGTGGGCCAGCACCCAGACGGTGGCGGCGACCAGCGGGTTGTCGTCGTGGTCGTAGTGCGTGGCCCAGCGATCGTACGCGGCCAGCGTGTCGGGGACATCGATCGAGACGGACATGTGCTCTCCTGAGAGCGACGGCTGCCCGCGTCGCGCTGGGAGCAAGTAACGTCCGCCAGACGTGCGTGGAGCGTAGCCGATCACCGCGGCTCCGACCAGCCAGGCTGGCCGCGCCGATCGGCGCGCCGGCGCGGGCGGCGCTCTACAATCGCCGCATGATCAGCTTCCCCGCCGAGGTCCCCGCCCACGCCGCCGTCGACACCACCCGCTGGGAGCGGCAGTGGCTGTGCGACGGCGAGATCCGCACCTGGACCGGCGCCACCGGCCGCGTGCGGTCGCCGGTGTGCGTGATCGGCGCCGACGGCGCCGCGACGCCCGTCGATCTCGGCCCGGTGGCGATGCTGGATCGCGCGGCGGCGCTCGAGGCGCTGGCCGCGGCGCGCGCCGCGTGGGACCACGGCCGCGGCGCGTGGCCGACGATGCGGGTCGGCGAGCGGATCGAGCGCATGCAGACGTTCGTCGCCGGGATGCGCGCGGTGCGCGAGGATCTGGTGCGGCTGTTGATGCTGGAGATCGGCAAGACCCGCGCCGACAGCGAGACCGAGGTCGACCGCACGGCGATCTACATCGACGACACGATCGCCGCGCTCAAGGACCTCGATCGCACCGCGGCGCGGTTCACCGTGACCGGGGGCTTCGTCGGCCAGATCCGCCGCTCGCCGCTGGGCGTCGTGCTGTGCATGGGCCCGTTCAACTACCCGCTCAACGAGACGTTCACGACGCTGATCCCGGCGCTGCTCATGGGCAACACGATCGTCTCGAAGCTGCCGCGCTTCGGCCAGCTGGTGCACCTGCCGCTCCTGCCGGCGTTCCGCGACGCGTTCCCGCGCGGCGCCGTCAACGTGATCCAGGGCGACGGCGCGACGGTGATCGGGCCGATCATGGAGAGCGGCGACGTCGACTGCCTGGCGTTCATCGGCACCTCGCGGGTGGCCAACATCCTCAAGCGCCAGCACCCCCGCCCCAACCGGCTGCGCTGCATCACCGGGCTCGAGGCCAAGAACCCGGCGGTGATCCTGCCGTCGGCGGATCTCGACGCCGCGGTCAAGGAGTGCGTGAGCGGCGCGCTGTCGTTCAACGGCCAGCGCTGCACCGCGATCAAGCTGATCTTCGCCCACGAGGACATCGCCGAGGCGTTCACGACCAAGCTCGCCGCGGCGGTCGACGCGCTGACCGCGGGCATGCCGTGGGACAAGGTCGCGCTGACGCCGCTGCCCGAGCCGGGCAAGGCAGCGCACCTGACCGCGCTGGTCGACGACGCGGTGGCCCACGGCGCGCGGGTGCTGGCCGGCGGCGGCAGCCACGCGACGTTCTTCCGCCCGGCGGTGGTGTACCCGGTGGCGCCGGCGGCGCGCCTGTATCAAGAGGAGCAGTTCGGCCCGGTGGTGCCGGTGACGACGTTCCGCGACCTCGGCGAGATCGATCAGTTCATGCGCACCAGCGCGTACGGCCAGCAGGTCGCGCTGTTCGGGCAGGACCCGCGCGAGCTGGCGACCTTGGTCGACGCGCTGGTCAACTCGGTGTGCCGGATCAACCTCAACACCCAGTGCCGCCGCGGCCCCGACAGCTTCCCGTTCACCGGGCGCAAGGACTCGGCCGAGGGCACGCTGTCGGTCACCGACGCGCTGCGGGCGTTCACGATCCGCACCGTCGTCGCCACCACCGCCACCGACGCCAACCAGGATCTGGTCGGCGAGATCGTCACCCGCCGGCTGTCGAGCTTCCTGTCGACCGACTTCTTGTTCTAGTTGCGCTGGCGGGCGGCGCCGCGGTGCGCCGCGAGCCGCGTCGCCAGCGCCGCGAGCGCGTCGACCGGCAACCCGGCGGCGCGGCCCTTCGCGACGTAGGCGTCGAGCATCTCGGCGGTCTGATCGCCGACCTTGGTGAAGTGGGCCTCGAGGTAGATCTCGAGCGGCAGCGGGATCAGCGGCCGCGCGCACCACAGCCCAGCGCGCAGGATGCGCGGGCGCGCCAGCAGGCGCACGCCCAGCGGCGGGCGGCCGAGGACGTGGCGCACCACCGCGATCGCCTGGCGGGCGGCGCGCGCGCCGTCGGCGAGGGTGCCGCTGCGCGCCGCGCCCTTGACGGTCCAGCCGCCGAGCTCGAGCGCGGCGAGGTACGGCATCATCACCGCGCTGGGGAACGCCTCGGCGGCGCTGGTGTCCTTGGCGACCTTGGCCGGGAAGCCACCGGCGCGCAGCGCGGCCACCACCGCGGCGGTGCGCTCGCGCGGTCCCGCGAACGGACACGGCGCCATCGGCGGGAACCAGTACGCCATGCCCGGCGTCGGGAACCGGGTCTCGCCGGGCAGCGGCGCGTGGTAGCTGATCAGCGAGATCAGCCCGCGCACCAGCCGCGCCTCGTCGACGCCGGCCGCCAGCACCAGCGCCCGCGCGTCGAGCCCGGGTTGCAGCGACACGATCGTCGCGTCGCCAGCCGCGGCGATCAGCTCGGGCAGCCACGGCCCGCGCAGGGCCGGCGTCGCCACCGTCAGCACGATCTGATCGAAGCGCGTCGCGGCGACCTCGGCCGCGGTGGTCGCGACCGCGAAGCCCTCGAAGCGCTGGGCCTCGACGCGGCGCCGCCGCAGCCGGTACAGCTCGAAGCCGGCCTCGGCCTCGGCGCGATACTTGGCGCGCACGAACATCGTCACCGCCGCGCCGCCGCGCTGGAAGTGGTGCGCGTAGACCTGCCCGACCGCGCCGGCACCAACCACAAGCACGCGGAGCTGCGTCATCGCGCGAGCGTACCGCGCGCCGACCGCAGCGCGCAGCGGTTGACATCGCGCGGCGCCTCTGTCGACGATGACCCGATGCAGAGGATCGGAATCGCCGGCGTCGCAGGGTGGATCGCGTGCGGGTGGATCGCGTGCGCGCCCGCGGCGCGCCCCTCGCGCTGGGGCGACGTCAGCGCCGCGATCTGGCCCGAGGTCGACAACGCCACGATCGAGGCCCGGCTGACCAGCCCGCCGGCGCCGTTCCCGTCGGACGCCACCCGCACGCGGATCGCGCGCGCCGGCGGCGGCGCCCACGACGTCGCGCTGCGGCTGTGCGTCGCGGCCAGCGGCGCGACCGCGCTGGTCGAGGTGATCGCGGCCAGCGGCGACGACGGCTACGACGCCGACGCGGTCGACGCGCTGCGCGGCTGGCAGTTCGCACCCGGTGCCGACCAGTGCACGATCATCACGATCCGCTACGCGCAGCGGTGACGCCGAACGCTACTCCTCCTTGCGCTCGGGGACCTTGGTCTTGCCGGGGTCGTAGGTGTCCCAGTCGGGCGTGGGCGCGTCGGGATCGTAGGGCGCGTCGGGATCGACCGGCTTGACCTCGTCGGCGCCGGCCGGCAGCGGGCCCTCGAGCGAGCCGGCGGGCACGGTCGACGGGTAGCGCGCACCGTAGTACTCGATGACGCCGCCGGGCAGCTTGGTGCGGCCGCGGCCGCCGACCTTGACGACGTGGCCCTTGGCCGACCACAGCGCCCACAGCTCGCCGTTGCCCTCGAGGCGCAACAGCCGCACGCCGCCGATCTTGTCCTCGTCGACGGTGTAGCCGGCCTCTTGCGCCAGCCGCCGCGCGAACTTGACGGTGGCGCGCACGACGCCGTCGTCGCGCTGGTAGCGGGTCACGAACACGTTGACGATGTCGTCGTCGCCCAGCTTGCCGCGGTGCTCGGCGGCGGCGTGGGCGTAGGTGCCGGCGTACGCGACCGCCTTGTTCTCGGGCACCCAGACCTCGATGTCGAGGACCTCCTGGAACCGCCGGAACTGCCAGTCGCCGATCGCCGACTCGGCGACGCCGCGCTTGGGCGGCGGCGGGTGGCCGCCACAGGCCGAGCCCAGGACCAGCGCCAAGGCCAGGCACAAGGACCGACGCATCGTGGGTATCGTACAGGCGCCCCCCGGCCAGCGCGAGAGGTGGCGGCGCTTACCGCTCCTGCGTTGACACCCCCGGTCACCTCGGTATAACCCCGGCCATCCATGGCGAGCCACCTGTTCTCTTCCGAGTCCGTCACCGAAGGCCACCCCGACAAGCTGTGCGACGCGGTGTCCGACACCGTCCTCGACGCCTGCCTGGCGGCCGATCCCAACAGCCGCGTGGCGTGCGAGACGGTGACCAAGACCGGCTTCGTCATGGTCGCCGGTGAGATCACCACCAAGGCCACCCTCGACTTCCCGAAGCTGATGCGCGGCGCCGTCCGCGACATCGGCTACACGTCGTCGGAGATGGGCTTCGACGCCGACACTTGCGGCATCCTCGTCGCCGTCGAGCAGCAGTCGCCCGACATCGCGCAGGGCGTCGATCGCGGCAACCCCGAGACCCAGGGCGCCGGCGATCAGGGCCTGATGTTCGGCTACGCCTGCGACGAGACCAAGGAGCTGATGCCGCTGCCGATCCAGCTCGCGCACCAGCTGGCGTACCGCCTGGCGCAGGTCCGCAAGAAGAAGACCCAGGGCGTCGACTGGCTCCGCCCCGACGGCAAGACCCAGGTGTCGGTCCGCTACGAGGACGATCAGATCGTCGGCATCGAGGCGATCGTCGTGTCGACGCAGCACGGCCCGCAGGTCAAGCTGAAGCAGATCGTCGAGGCGATGAACGAGCTGGTCATCAAGCCGATCGTCCCCGCCAAGCTGATCAGCAAGGCCACCAAGATCCACATCAACCCGACCGGCAAGTTCGTCGTCGGTGGTCCCCAGGGCGACTCGGGCCTCACCGGCCGCAAGATCATCGTCGACACCTACGGCGGCATGGCCCGCCACGGCGGCGGCGCGTTCTCGGGCAAGGACCCGTCGAAGGTCGACCGCTCGGCCGCGTACTACGCGCGCTACATCGCCAAGCACGTCGTCGCCGCCAAGCTGGCGCGCCGCTGCGAGGTGCAGTTCGCGTACGCGATCGGCGTGGCCAAGCCGGTGTCGATGCTGGTGCAGACGTTCGGCACCGGCGTGGTGTCGGACGACAAGCTGTCGGCCGCCGTCTCGCACGTGTTCGACGCGCGCCCGGGCATGCTGACCCAGGAGCTCGACCTGCGCCGGCCGATCTACAAGAAGACCGCCGCCTACGGTCACTTCGGCCGCGAGGAGCCGGAGTTCACCTGGGAGAAGACCCCGAAGGTCGACGCGCTCAAGGACGCGGTCAGCAGCGGCAACGGCGTGGCCAAGCCGGCCAAGGCCGCGGCGGCGAAGAAGTCGGCCCAGCCGCGCGCGTGATCCCAGGAGGGTCCTGCGGGCGGGGCGAATTTCCTCAGTAGGGCGGCGAGTGCGGTGGTGGCGTGGTGTCGATCACGGGGCTCATCGCCTCGTGATCGCTTGCGTTTTCGGAGGTGCGCGGCGACCGGGTCGATCTGACGCCCAGGCGCGTCAGGTCTAGCCGGTATGTGTCAGGCTGTCGCGATTGCAGGTGGTGCGATATCGCGCGACACAGGCTGTGATGTTCCGTCGGCTCTCGTTCCTGGCTCTCGCGCTGCCCGCCGTGTTGATCGCTCGCGACGCCGCGGCGGTGCGCACGCCCGACTACCTGGCGGAGCGCCCGCTCGAGGTGGCGGCGGGTGAGCCGGCTCGCCTGGTGCGGATGACCCAGCCGCGGCCGACCGCGGCGGGCGAGGCGGCGTGGAAGGCGTTCACGACCGCGTACGGATCGTGGCAGGGGCTGTGGGACGCGTCGACCGGCGTGCCGGCGCGCATCTGGGGCGAGGGCATCGCGGCGCCCGGCGCCAACGCCAACCCGGCGGCGGCCGAGGCGGCGGCGCGGCGCATCGTCGACGCGCAGCTGGGCCTGCTGGCGCCCGGCACCAAGGCGGCGCACTGGCGGCTCGCGGCCGACGTGGTCCACGGCAAGGCCGGCGACCTGCGCACGGTCAGCTTCGTGCAGTCGATCGACGGCGCGCCGGTGGTCGGCGGCGCGATCAGCGTGCTGTTCAAGCGCGACCGCGCGATCGTGCTGTCGTCGTCGGCGCGGCCCGGCGCCGCGGTGACGCTGCCGGGTCGGCTGGTCAACGACGACGTCGCCCGCGCCGAGGCCACCGCGTGGATCGCGCGGCTGTACGGCGCGACGCCGACGGTGCGCGGGCTGGGCGGCCTGGTGGTGCTGCCGATCGTCCGCGACGGCGTCGCCGCGGTCGATTACCGCGCGGCGCGGGTGGTCACCGTCGATCTGGTCAGCCCCCGCGCGCGCTGGGACGTCTACGTCGACGCGGCCACCGGCGCGCCGATCGCGCGCCGCCAGCTGCTGTCGTTCAGCGGCGGCACGCTCACCTACGAGACCGCGCTGCGCCACCCCGGCGCCGCGCGCCAGGCGTTCCCCGCGGTGCGCGCCAGCGTGACCGCCAACGGCACGCCGGTGGTCACCGACGACGCCGGCGGCTTCACGGTCGCCGGCACCGGGAGCACCTCGGTCGTCGCCAGCGTCACCGGGCCGCGGGCCCGGGTCACCGACAACGGCGCCGGCGGCGCCACGACGACGCTCGCGGTCCCGGCCGGCGGCACCGGCGCGTGGGCGGCCCCGACCGACGAGCGCCTCGACGCGCAGCTCACCGCGTTCATCCACGCCAACCGGATGAAGTCGTTCGCCGCGACCGAGCTCGACCCTGGCCTGGCGTGGCTGAACACCCAGATGATCGTCACGGTCAACGAGGGCGGCGACTGCAACGCCTACTCCGACGGCACCGACATCAACTTCCTGCTGGCCGGCGGGGGCTGCGAGAACACCGGCCGCCTGCCCGACGTCGTCTACCACGAGTTCGGCCACGCCCTGCACCACCAGTCGATCATCCCCGGCGCCGGCGACTTCGACGTCGCGATGAGCGAGGGCGTGTCCGACTACCTGGCGGCGACGACCGTCGACGATTCCGGCATGGGCCGCGGCTTCTTCCGCGGCACCGACACCCCGATCCGCGACGTGGACCCCAGCGGCGGCGAGTACTACTGGCCGCTGCACATCTCGCCCGATCCGCACGAGACCGGGCTGATCATCGGCGGCGCGCTGTGGGACCTGCGCAAGGCGATGATCGCGCAGTACGGCGCCGCCCTGGGCAAGCAGCAGGCCGACGACCTGTACTACGCGACCTTGCGCCGCGCCGACGACATCCCCACCACCTACCCCGAGGTGCTGGCGGCTGACGACGACGACGGCAACCTCGCCAACGGCACGCCCAACCGCTGCCTGATCGACGCCGCGTTCGGGCCCCACGGCCTGGTCGACGGCACCAACACCTTCGGCGTCGGCGTGCCGGTGCGCGACGGGTCGACGGTGTCGCTGTCGGTGGCCGCGGTCGGCGGCTGCGCCGCGCCCGAGCTGGGCAACGTCGCGCTGGTGTGGCGGCGCGCCGGTGGCGGCGACGCGAGCCTCGCCATGACCCGCGCCGGCGACACCTGGACCGCGGACATCCCGCCCCAGCCCGACGGCGCGGTGGTCGAGTACCGCGTGATCGCGACGATGGCGTCGGGCACGATGCTGCGCTTCCCCGACAACCCCGGCGATCCGTTCTACAGCTACTACGTCGGCCCGCTGACGCCGATCTACTGCACCGACTTCGAGAGCGATCCGTTCGCGGCCGGGTGGACCCACAGCGCCACCTCGGCGGTCGACGACTGGCAGTGGAGCACCGCCACCGGCACCACCGCCAACGGCGACCCGGTGGCCGCGGCCAGCGGCGCGCGGTTCGTCGGCACCGACCTGCGCAACGACGGCCTGTACCCGCGCAACGCCACCGAGACGCTGCTGTCGCCGCCGATCGACACCCGCGGCTACACCGACGTGCGGGTGCAGTTCAAGCGCTGGCTGACCGTCGAGGACGGCTTCTACGACAAGGCCACCGTCGAGGCCGACGGCGTCGAGGTGTGGCGCAACTTCGCGACCGCCAACCCCGACGCCAACACCCACTCGCTCGATCGCGAGTGGCGCGCCGCCGATCTCGACGTGTCGGCGCAGGCCGCCGACGGCACGCTGCGGATCGGCTTCAAGCTCGACAGCGACGAGGGCCTGCAGTTCGGCGGCTGGAACGTCGACGACTTCTGCGTGCTGGCCGCCGGCGTGGCCCCGGCCCCGGTGTGCGGCAACGGCGCCGCCGAGACCGGCGAGAGCTGTGACGACGGCAACACCGCCGCCGGCGACGGCTGCTCGGAGCTGTGCGAGCTCGAGGTCGACGTCGACGATCCGTCGGGCGGCTGCTGCTCGACCGGCAGCGATCCGCGGGGCGCGGCGCTCCTGGGGCTGGCCAGCGCCGCGGCGCTGGTGCGCCGGCGCCGCCGTTCGGCGTAAGCTACGCCGATGCAGCCCGTTGTGACCACATGAGCCTCGGGACGTGCGACCGCTGTGATGGCCTGATCCCGCGCGGCCGCGTGGCCTGCCCCCACTGCGACCGGCCGGTGCGCCGCGGCGCCCGCTGGGTGGTGCGGGCCGCGTGCGCCGGCACCGCGCTGATGACGCTGATGGCGTGCTACGGGATGATGGCGCGCCCGCACGGCTACAACGAGCACCCCGACGGCGACGGCGACGGCGTCACCGCCGATCGCGACTGCGACGACGCCAACCCGGCCGCCTACCCCGGCGCGGCCGACGTCGACGGTGACGGCGTCGACACCAACTGCGATGGCGTCGATGGCTGGGCCGACCCGAGCGCGCCGCCGCCCGCGCCGGTCGCCACCGACCCTGCGGTCGACGGCGAGGTCGCGCCCAAGGCGATCGCGACCGACCCGCCCGCGTCGACGCCGTGAGCAAGACCGGCCACCGCCGCCGGCTGGACGTGGTCGCGTCGACCTACGCGCCGATCTACGTGGTCTGGGAGCTGACGCTGGCGTGCGACCACGCCTGCACCCACTGCGGCTCGCGGGCCGGCGTCGCGCGCGACCGCGAGCTGTCGACCGCCGAGGCGGTGGCGGTGGCCGGTCAGCTGGCCACGGCCGGCACCCGCGAGGTGATCCTGATCGGCGGCGAGGCCTACCTGCACGACGGCTTCCTCGACGTGATCCGCGCGCTGGTCGCGGGCGGCGTGACCGTCGGGCTGACCACCGGCGGCCGCGGCGTGACCGCGGCGCTGGCGACCGCGATGCGCGCGGCCGGGTTGAGCCAGGCGTCGGTGTCGATCGACGGCCTCGAGGCGACCCACGATCGCATGCGCCACCGCCGCGGTAGCTTCGCCGACGCGCTGGCCGCGCTCGATCACCTGCGCGCCGCCGGCGTCGCGATCACCGCGAACACCAACGTCAACCGCCTGAACCGCGGCGATCTCGAGGCGCTGTACGAGGTGCTGCGCGACCGCGGCGTCGTCGGCTGGCAGGTGCAGCTCACCGCGCCGCTAGGCCGGGCCGCCGATCGGGTCGCGATGATCTTGCAGCCGTGGGATCTGCTCGACGTCGTGCCGCGGATCGCGGCGCTCAAGCAGCGGGCGCGCGGCGACGGCGTGACGATCATGCCCGGCAACAACCTGGGCTACTTCGGCCCCGAGGAGACCGTGCTGCGCTCGCTGCGCGCCGGCGATCGCGATCACTGGCACGGCTGCCAGGCCGGCAAGTACGTGATGGGCATCGAGAGCGACGGCGCGGTCAAGGGCTGCCCGTCGCTGCAGACCGCGCACTACGTCGGCGGCAACCTGCGCGAGCGCGACCTGGCGGCGATCTGGAAGGACGCGCCGGAGCTGGCCTGGAACCGCGGCCGCACCGTCGACGCGCTGTGGGGGTTCTGCCGCAGCTGCGACTTCGCCGAGGACTGCCTGGGCGGCTGCACCTTCACCGCCCACGCGATCCTCGGGCGCCCCGGCAACAACCCGTACTGCCACTACCGCGCGCGCACGCTGGCCAAGCGCGGCCAGCGCGAGCGGCTGGTGCCGGCCGACGCCGCCGACGGCCTGCCGTTCGACAACGGCACGTTCGAGCTGGTGATCGAGCCGCTCGACGCGCCCGACCCGGCCGCGACCACCGCCGCCGACGCGCTGGTGCAGATCGACCGCCGCCCGCGCCGCCGCGAGGCGTGACCGCGGCTGACACGGTACGATGCGCCGTGGCCCGCGCGCTGACGTCGTTCGCGATCGTGGTGGCGGCCGCCGGCTGCAAGGGGCCCGTGAGGGATCGGCCGGCGGGCGGCACCGCGATCGCGGCCGACGCCGCGCCGTCGCTGCCGCTGATCGGTGACCCCGCGCCGTTGCCGGCCGACGGCGCCGACGGCACGCTCGGGGTCGCGGGGCCGGCGACGCTGATCGGCCACGCGCCCGACGGCGGCTGGGTCGCGCTGTGCCAGGGCGAGCCGGCGCGGCCGCGGCTGATCGTCGGCAGCGGCCCCGGGGTCGGGCTCGACCGGATCGTCGCCACCGGGCCGAGCGATGTCGTCGCGACCACCGGCGAACGGCTGGTCCACGTCGACGCGCGGGCGCGGACCACGCGCACGATGGCCTGGCCGCTGCCCGCGGCGATCGCGCGCGACGGGCAGCGGGTGGTGCTCGGCGCCGGTGCCGACCTGGTGGTGCTGGAGCCCGGGCAGCCGCCGCGGCGCGTGGCCACCGGGCAGAACGTCCGCGCGGTAGCGCTGTCGACCACCCGCTGGGCCGTCGTCGAGCACGGCGTCGCGGCCAAGCCCACGCCGGGCTGCGATCGCTGGTGGGCGTTCCAGGGCGGCGCCACCGCGACGATCGATCTCGACCCCGGCGCCGAGGCGGTCGAGCGCGTCGGCCCCGCGCTGTCGATCACGCCCGCCGGCGAGGTGGCGCTCGACGGTGAGGTGGTGATCGGCACCGACTGCGCGGCGCTGGTGGTGGCGGCGCTCGCGAGCCCGCCGCGGGTGATGGCCCGCTGCGGATCGCGCGAGCTGATCGCCGGGCCAGGCGGCTTCCGCGCGTGGGTCAGCGTGTTGCTCGGCTCGGCGCTCGAGGTCAACGCGCAGGTGAAGATCGCCGACGACCTGCGGCTCGGCCACCGCGTCGTGTGCCTGACCGGCGGCTGCGTCGACCTGGTGACCGGCACCGACTACTCGACGTGGCAGCACCCGCTGGTGTGGTTCGACGATCGCCACGTGGTGCGCGCGCAGGGCTCGAAGCTGCTGCTCGATCGGTTGCCGGCCGACGCCGGCAACCCGGTGGCCCACGCCGAAGTCGCGCTGCCCCGGCTGGTGGCGACCACGACGATCGACACCGTGACCGGCCGCCGCGTCGACGGTCCAGCCCCGCAGCCGCCGGCGTTCATCGACGCCAGCGGCGAGTGGCTGCTGTACGGCCGCCACGTGGTCGACCTGGCCGCTGGCGCGCTGGTCGCGACGTTGCCGAGCGACGCGCTGGCCATCGACGCCAGCGGCCGCGTGCTCGTGCCGGCGCCCGGCGGCGGCGGGCCGTTCCGCTGGCAGCTCCCGCGCTAGCTACCAAGCGGCGGTGGCGACCTCAGGAGCTCGACTGGCGGAGCGCCTGCGCGAGCTCATCGGATCGTGGCCGCTGGCCAGGATCCTTCGCCAGCAGGCGCGCCACCAGGTCGTCGAGCGCGGGCGGCACGTCGGCCGCGCGCTCGCGCAGGCGCGGCGGCTCGGTGGCCTCGTGCGACGCCAGCACCTCCAGCGTGGTGCCGACGAACGGCGGGCTCCCGGCGACCAGCGCGTGGATGACGCACCCGATGGCGTAGAGGTCGCTGCGCGGATCGTCGTGGACGCCAGCCTGCCGTTCTGGCGCCAGGTAGGCGGGCGAACCGAGCAGGTACCCGCGCCGGCTGACCTCGTCCTCCCGATGGCCCGCGTCGAGCGCGCTGGCGAGCCCGAAGCCGAGGACCTTCAGGACCTCGGCCTCGCCATCGGGCACCACCAGCAGGTTCGCCGGTTCGAGATCGCGATGGATCACGCGCCGGCCGTGGAGGTAGTCGACGGCGGAGGCGAGCTGCGCGCACAGCTCGACCGCCCGGCCGATGGGCAGGCGGTGGCCAGGCGCGCGGTCGAGGATCCGCTCGAGCGACTCGCCGACGGCCAGCTCCATCACCAGGTACAGGCCACCGCCCGGGAGCGTGCCGAAGTCCTCGACGCCGATCACGTGCGCGTGGTGCAGGCCGTTCAGCGCGCGGGCCTCGCGCCGGAAGCACGCCGCGAGGACGGGATCGCGGGCCTGGTCGGGCGGCAGCACCTTGACCATGAGCCGCCGCCCCAGCCAGGCGTGTTCGATTAGGTAGAGTTCGCCGCTCACGCCGACGTCCAGGCGTTCGAGCACGCGGTAGGTGTCAGCGATCACGGTGCCGATCACCGACCGATGGTCGCATGGTTCGCCCAACCGCGCCGCCCCGCGTCGCCGGCGGCCCCGGCCTACCAGGCGGCGGTGGTGGCGCGCGCGGGATCGAGGCCGTGCACCGTGGCCTGGCCCAGGGCGATCAGCTCGGTGGCCAGCGCGCCCAGCGGATCGTCGGCCGGCGGCGCCTGCTCCACGCACGCCACCGCGAGCGCCTCCATCGTCGCCGCCGGCAAGGTGCGACGCGCCAGCGGGTACAGCATCTGATCCTCCTTGGCGATGTGCTCGCGCAAGAGCGCCGTGAAGTCCATCGCGTCGCGCAGGTTGTCATCGCGATCGTCGTCGGTCCACGGCGTCGCCTGGTCGGCGCGGCGCGCGAGCTGCGCCACCAGCGCGCGCCCGGCCTCGTGCTCGCCGAGCATGCACGCGATCGGCCCGTACTCGCGCGGCACGCCGCAGTCGACCATCGCCTCGAACAGCAGGTCCTCCTCCTTGCCGTGGTGGCGACGGTCCGCGTACTCGCGGATGAAGCGGACGAACCGCGCCAGCGTCGCTCGGCCGTCGCCGCCGCGCCGCCAGTCGTCGGCCACCACCAGCATCGCGTCGAGCACGCGCTCGATCACGCGGTGCTCGGACATCAGCAGATCGATCGGATCCATGCGCCGACGCTAGGCGCGCGCGCCGGCGCCGGCCCCGAGGCAGGTCGTCGCAGGACGACGGGTCGCAGGCGCGGGCTACGCCGCGAGGATGCGCTGGGCCGCGGCCGCGGTGCGGCCGATCCGCTGCCGGCGCTCGGCCGCGCTGCCGCCGATCGCGCACACGATGACGTCGCCGGTGCCGGTCGAGACCCGCTGCATCGAGACGTCCCAGCGCTGGCCGGGGCCGTAGGCGATGTACTCGGCCGAGTGGATGCGCGACGCGACCCGCGCCAGCTTGTCGGCGACCTCGCGGCAGGCGCCGAACTCGCCGGCCAGCGCCAGCGGCCGGCCGTCGTCGTCGGCCATCGCCATCGCGGCGATCTCGCCGTCGTCGCAGCAGGCCGCGAGCTGGAAGTGGAGGGCGAGCGACGGATCGTGGCTACGGCGTCGACGCGCGTCGCCGTCGGCGCGAGAGGTGGAGGCACGCATGCCTCGATGGTCGGAGCCGGCGGCCCCCGAGGCAACATTTCGGCGGGCGGGGAGTAGACTGCGCGGGTGAAACGCCTCGCCGCGATCGTCCTCGCCGCCGCCTGCAGCGGCGGTCACCAGCCCGCGCCGCAGTGCCCCGCCGTCGATCCGACGCCGGTGGCCGTCGAGCCCACCGCCGAGCCGCCGCCCGAGCCGACCCCGCCGCCGCCGCCCGTCGACGCGGCCGCGATCGCGGAGCTGGCCGCGACCCGCAGCTACAACCTCGGCGCGCCGCGGCCGGTGGGGCTCATGCCCGACGGCGACGTGCTGTTCCTCCGCACCGGCCCGCGCAGCTACGTCGCCGAGCTGTTCGAGCTCGACGCCGCCACCGGCCAGACCCGCAAGCTGGCGTCGGCGGCCGACCTCGCCGCCGACGTCAAGCTGTCGGCCGCCGAGAAGGCGCTGCGCGAGCGGATGCGCATGGTCATGCGCGGCATCGTCTCGGTCGGCGCCAGCAAGGACGGCGCGCGGCTGATGATCCCGCTGGGCCCGCAGGTGTTCCTGCTCGACCGCGCCACCGGCAAGGCCACCGCGGTGTCGCTGGGCGAGGGCTACCCCGACAGCCCGCTGCTGTCGCCCGACGGCGCGCGCGTCGCGTTCGTGCGCGACGGCGACGTCTGGGTGGTCGACGTCGCCGGCGGCAAGCCGCGCAAGCTGACCAAGCAGGACGGCCCCGACGTGTCATTCGGCGCCGCCGAGTTCGTCGCCGCCGAGGAGCTCGACCGCACCAGCGGCACGTGGTGGTCGCCCACCGGCGACCGGCTGATCATCCAGCGCACCGACGAGAGCAAGGTCGCGACCTTGTACGTCGCCAACCCCGGCGCGCCCGAGCAGGCGCCGACGCCGTTCCGCTACCCACGCGCCGGGGCCGCCAACGCCGACGTGCGCTTCGCGATCTACCCGGCCAAGGGCGGGAAGGCGATCGAGATCAACTGGGATCGCGCCGCGTTCCCGTACGTCCACGACGTGCAGTGGCCCGAGCACGGCAAGCCGACGATGGTCGTGCTCAACCGCGCGCAGACCGAGGCGCGCGTGCTGATCATCGACGACAAGACCGGCGCCACCACGACGGTCATCACCGAGCAGGACTCGGCCTGGGTCAACACCGCCGGCGGGCCGCGCTGGGCCGCCGACGGCAAGTCGTTCCTGTGGCCGCGCGAGACCGCCGACGGCTGGACCGTCGAGCGCTTCGCCGCCGACGGCAAGCCGCTGGGCACGGTGGTCGGCCGCGACCAGCAGTTCACCGGCCAGTTCGCGGTCGACGACGAGACCGGCGAGGTGTGGTTCGCCGGCGGCACGCCGGTCGAGACCCAGCTGTGGAGCGTCGACGCCCAGGGCGGCAACGCCACCCAGCGCACCAGCGCGCGCGGCACCTACTACGTCGGCATCGCGCCCAAGGGCGGCACCCGGCTGGTCGGCTACAACGGCGCCGACGGCAAGCGGTCGATCACGATCGTCAAGCGCGACGGCGCCGCGATCGGCGAGCTGCCGTCGGTGGCCGAGGACGGCCCGGCGCTGCCCAAGGTCGAGGTGGCGCAGGTCACCGGCACCGGCCGCACCTACTGGACCGCGGTGGTGCGCCCGCGCGACTTCGACCCGAGCAAGCGCTACCCGGTGGTGCTGCAGGTCTACGCCGGCCCCGGCGTGACCACCGTGTCGTCGAACCCGCGGGCCTACTGGAAGGACCAGCTGCTCGCCGACACCGGCTTCATCGTGGTCCGCGGCGACGGCCGCGGCACGCCGGGGCGGGGCCGCGCGTGGGAGCGCATCATCAGCGGCGATCTGATCACCGTGCCGCTGGCCGATCAGATCGACATGCTGAAGGCGGTCGCGGCGGCGCACCCCGAGCTGGATCTGACCCGGGTCGGCGTCGTCGGCTGGTCGTTCGGCGGCTACTTCGCGGCGATGGCCGCCGAGCTGGCGCCCGACACGTTCAAGGCCGCGATCGCCGGCGCGCCGGTCACCGACTGGCGCTACTACGACACCGCCTACACCGAGCGCTACATGCGGACGCCGGCCGACAACGCGCTCGCGTACGACGAGACCAGCGCGATCGTCAACGCCGGCAAGCTGGGCGCGCCGCTGTTGATCATCCACGGCCTCACCGACGACAACGTCTACGCGGTCCACTCGCTGGCGCTGACCGAGGCGCTGTTCAAGGCCGGCAAGCGCTTCGACTTCGTCGCGCTGGCCGGCACGCACATGGTCGCCGACCCGGCGTCCGACGCGGCGTTGATGACCCGGCAGATCGACTTCTTCCGGGCCCACCTCGGCCTGCCGGTCGCGCGCTGACGTGGACGACGCGCCGCTGGCCATCCCCTGGCGCGACGCCCGGTTCGTCGTCGTCGACAAGCCGTCCGGGATCGCGGTGCACCGCGGCTGGGCCGCGGGCGGCGACGACGACGTGCCGCTGCTGCAGCGGGTGCGCGATCAGCTCGACGCCTACGTCTGGCTGATCAACCGCCTCGATCGCGGCGCCTCGGGCGCGGTCTTGTTCGCGCTCGACGCCGAGGCCGCGCGCGCGGCCAACGACGCCTTCGCCGGCGGCGCCGTCGACAAGCGCTACCTGGCGATCACCCGCGGCCACCCGCCGGCCGAGCTCGTCATCGACTACGCGATCCCGACCGAGGTCGGCGGCCCGCGCGGCGACGCGGTCACCGCGCTGCGCTGCCTCGACACGTTCGGTCGCTACGCCCTGGTCGAGGCCCGGCCCCGCACCGGCCGGCTCCACCAGATCCGCCGGCACTGCAAGCACATCTCGTGTCCGCTGATCGGCGACGTGAAGTACGGCAAGGGCGAGCACAACCGCATCTTCCGCACCCAGCACGGCCTGCACCGGCTGGCGCTGCACGCGACCTACCTGGCGCTGCCGCACCCGTTCGGCGGCGCGCCGATCGTCGCCGAGGTGCCGCTGCCCGCCGACATGGCCGCGGCGATCGCCAGCTGCAAGCTGGCCTACGCGACGCCACCGCCACCACCGCCAGCGTGAACCAGCGCGCCGCCGCCCCCACATCCGGCGGCGGCCGGGGTAACGTCGGCGCGATGGTCCGCCGCGTTGCGCTCGCGGCCGCGCTGGTCGCGGCGATGGCTGCGCCGTCCGTCGCGTCGCCGCTCGACCTGTTCGGGTTCGGCGGCCGCTCGCCGGGGCTGGCCGGCACCGGCGCGGCGACGACCACCGACTACGACGCGGTCTACCTCAACCCGGCCGGCCTCGCCGACACGCCGCGCAAGCGCGCCACCGTCGGCGGCCTCGCCGGCGACTTCCGCCTCGAGCTCGACGGCCAGCCCACCGCCACCACCAGCCCGCGCGGCCTGGCGATCGGCGGCCAGGTGCCGATGCCGCTGGGCGGCGCGCTCAAGGATCGGGTCGGCCTGGGCTTCGGCTTCTACGTGCCGAGCGAGGCCATCAACCGCGCCCGCGCGCCGTTCCCCGGCACGCCGACCTTCGTGCTGCTCGAGAGCCGGGCGTTCGTCGTCGGGCTGATGGTGGCGGTCGGCGTGCGGGTGTCGCCGCGGTGGTCGGTCGGCGTCGGCGTCAACTCGCTGGCGGTGCTGCGCGGCGCGATCGACGTGACGATCGACGGCGCCGGCCGCATCACCACCCAGAGCGAGCAGCGGCTGCTGACCCGGTTCGCGCCGATCGTCGGCGCGCGCTGGCGGCGCTCGGCGACGACCGACGTCGCGCTGGTGGTGCGGGCGCCGTCGCGCTCGGACTACGACATCACCGTCACCAACGATCTCGGGTCGACCTTGCCGGTGACGCTGCCGCTGATCCACATCGCCGGCACCGCGCAGTACGACCCGCTGATGGTGGTGGCCGAGGCCGCGTGGCGCCCGCTCGACGGGCTGACGCTCACCGGCCACCTGGCCTGGCACCGCTGGAGCGCGTTCCCGCGGCCGACCACCAACGCGGTCACCGGCAACCCGCCGCAGCCGGCGCTCGACTTCCACGACACCGCGGTGCCGCGGGTCAGCGTCGAGTACGCCCGGCCCGGGCTGGGCGGCACCGTCGCCGCGCGCGCCGGCTACGCGTTCCTGTGGTCGCCGGCGCCCGATCAGACCCGCCGCGAGACGCTCTACGACAACGATCGCCACGAGCTCGCCGCCGGCCTGGGCCTGGCGTGGCCGGGCGCCGCGGTGCCGCTGCACCTCGACGCGTGGGTGCAGCTCCACCACCTCGCCTACCGGCGCTACCAGCGCGATCCCGACGTCGTCGCGCCCGACCGCGCGCACTCGACCGCGGGCGACATCGTCGTCGGCGGCCTCACCGTCGGGGTCGATCTGTGAGGGCCGCGCCCGCCGCCGCACCCGCCGCCGCGCTCGCCGCCGGGCTGGCGCTGGCGCTGGCCGCCGCCCCCGCGGCGCGCGCCAACCCCGCCGACGTCTACGGCTTCGGCGCCCGCGGCCAGGCGATGGCCGGCGCGCAGGTGGCCGGCGCCGACGACACCAGCGCCGCCTACTACAACCCGGCGCTGCTCGCGGCCAGCCCCGACATCCGCATCGACGTCGGCTACCAGCAGGCCCACCCGCGGCTCACCGTCGACGATCGCGACACCCACGTCGACAGCTCGCGCGGGCTGGTGATCGGCCTGGCGGTGCCCGGGCAGCTGCTCGGCGCGCGGCTGGCGATCGGCGCCGGGCTGTTCCTGCCCGATCAGCACATCACCCGCACGCGCACGCTGGCCTCGGGCCAGCCGCGGTTCCAGCTGTTCGACAACCGGCCGCAGCGGCTGTTCCTGGCCGCCAACCTCGCCGCGCGCCTGCCCCACGGGATCTACGTCGGCGCCGGCATCGCGTACATGTCCAGCACCCAGGGCACGGTCGCGCTCGACGGCGTCGTCGGGTTCCCCGACCCCGAGGTCAGCCAGCTCGACATGGCGATCGACGTCGACCTCAAGACGATCCGCTACCCGCAGGCCGGCGTCGCGTGGGAGCTGCGGCCGTGGCTGACGGTCGGCGCGTCGTACCGCGGCGGCTTCCGCCTGCAGATCGATCAGACCTTCGACATCGCCGGCGACATCGGCACGCCCGGCTTCCCGCCGGTGGTCACCGACGGCTCGCTGCACCTGCGCTCGCAGGCCCAAGATCTGTTCCAGCCGGCGCAGCTCACCGGCGGCGCCGCCGCGCGGCTGACCCCGCGGTGGACGGTGGCGTTCGATCTGGCGTGGCACCGCTGGAGCACGTTCGAGAACCCGGCGGCGCACATCGAGCTCGGCCTCGACCTCAAGCAGTTCCAGGATCTGGTCGACATCCCGCCGCAGGAGCCGCTGCCGCTGCCGCACTTCCACGACATCGCGATCCCGCGGCTCGGCGTCGAGCACACCCGCGGCGGCGCCCGCTGGCGGGCCGGCTACGCCTACGAGCCGTCGCCGGCGCCCGCGCAGCGCGGGGCCACCAACTTCATCGACAACGACAAGCACACGCTGGCGCTGGGCGCCGGCGTCGACAAGGCCGGCCTGGGCGGCATCGTGCTCAAGCCGATCTCGTTCGACGTCGCGCTGGGGATCACCTGGCTGCCCGAGCGCACCCACGCCAAGCTGATCGCCGCCGATCCGGTCGGCGACTACCGCTCGGCCGGCGTCATCGTCACCGGCAGCGTCACCTCGCGGTGGAGGTTCTGATGCGGCTCGCTCCGCTCGCGCTCGCGCTCTCGGCCTGCGGGTTCGGCCTCGCCGACGACAGCTCCGGCGGTCGCGACGACCTGCCGCTCTCGGGCGCCGGCCCGTTCAAGAAGCTGGCCTTCGACGGCGACACCCCGCTCGAGGAGCCGTGGCTCAGCACCGACCCGGTGTTCGAGCTCAGCGAGCCCGCGCTGATGCCGCGGGCCGGCGGCGGCCTCACCGCCTACGTCACCCGCGAGGGCGCCGCCGAGCCGGCCGGCGACACGACGATCTGGCGCCTCGAGCAGGCCGCGCTCGATCAGCTGCCCGACGCCGCGGTCGAGGTGCTGGTCGCCGATCGGCCGTGGGAGGAGGGCCACGTCGGCGCGCCGGCGATCGTCGCCGAGGGCGACACGCTGGTGATGTTCTACGCCGGCGGCACCGGCATCGGCCGCGCCGACTCGACCGACGGCGGCCGCACCTGGACCAAGTGGCCGGCGCCGATCCTCACCGACGCCACGTCCCCCGGCCTGGCCTACGACGGGGCCACCTGGCTGCTGGCGTTCGTCGACGGCAGCGGCGGCATCGGCCTGGCCCGCTCGACCGACGGCCACGCCTTCGAGCGGGCCGCGGCGCCGATCGTGGTGCCGCGCGCCGACGACCCGAAGGCCTTCGACCACGCCGCGGTCGCCGCGCCGGCGCTGGGATGGATCGAGGAGGGCACCGGCCGCGGCCACTGGGCGCTGTGGTACGCGGGGCTCAAGAAGCTGCCGGTCGGCACCGACGCGCCGCTGTACGCGATCGGCTACGCGGCGTCGTGGGACGGTGCGTCATGGAGCCTGCTGGCGGGCAACCGGCCCGTCACCGCGGCGCCCGCCAGCGACCCGGCGGTGCTGCTGCAGGGCAACCACGGCGTGATGGCGTTCGCGGCGGTCAACGGGCGGCGCAGGGCGATCGGCCTGGCGGTCACCCCGTGAGTACGTAGCCGCATGGCCAGGGGCCGTCCGGGAAATTCGCGCCCGACCGCGGTCGCGTGGTATCGTCGCCTCGCGTCATCGGCGCGGCCATGAAAGTCCGATTCTGGGGCGTTCGCGGCTCCATCCCCGTCCCGGGACCCAGCACCAATCGCTACGGCGGGAACACGTCGTGCGTCGAGGTGCGTCCGCGCGGCGCCTGGCCGATCATCATCGACGCCGGCACCGGCATCCGCCGCCTGGGCAAGGCGCTGATGGACGAGCGGTTCGGCGACGGCAGCGGCACCGCGCACATCCTGATCAGCCACACCCACTGGGACCACATCCAGGGGATGCCGTTCTTCTCGCCGCTGTACCGGGCCGGCAACAAGCTGCACGTCTTCGCGCGGCAGCGCGGCGACACCCACCTGCAGGCGGTGTTCGCGTCGCAGACCGAGGACCCGTACTTCCCGGTGCCGCTGTCGGCGCTCGAGGCGTCGATCGAGTTCCACGAGCTGGTCGAGGGCAACCGCTTCGCGATCGACAAGACGCTCGTCACCTGCACGCGGCTCAACCACCCGTGGATCGCGATGGCCTACCGGCTCGACTGCGACGGCGCCGCGGTCGTGTACTGCTCCGACACCGCGCCGTTCAGCGACATCCTGCTCGAGCACGAGTTCATCTCGAAGCCGCCCACCGGCGAGCCGCTGCCCAAGGCGATCGCCGACAAGCTGGCGGCGATGCGCGCGTCGCTGGTGGCGCTGTGCAAGGGCGCCGACCTGTTGATCTACGACACCCAGTTCACGATCGACGAGTACAAGCTGCGCCCGCACTGGGGACACTCGACGCCGGAAGACGCGATCGCGATCGCCCGCGAGGCCGGCGTCAAGACGCTGTGCCTGTACCACCACGCGCCGATGCGCTCCGACGAGGCGCAGGACGCGATCCTGATGGCAGCGCGGTGGAGCGCGAAGAGCCACGGCGACGGGTTCAACGTGATCGCGGCCCACGAGGGCCTCGAGCTGGTGCTCGGCGACGATGACGGCCTGGCGCCGGTGGTGGCGCCGTGAAGATCCGGTTCTGGGGCGTGCGCGGCTCGATCCCGGCGCCCGGCCCCGACACCAACCGCTACGGCGGCAACACCTCGTGCGTGTCGGTCACGACCGCCACCGGCCACCTGATCATCCTCGACATGGGCACCGGGCTCATGCACCTGGGCAACCACCTCCTGGCCAGCGAGTTCGGCAAGGGCCGGGGCGCGGCGACGATCCTCTTGTCCCACGCCCACTGGGATCACATCCAGGGCCTGGGCTTCTTCGCGCCGGTGTTCATCCCCGGCAACAAGTTCGAGCTGCGCGGCCACGGGCGCTCGTCGTCGATGCTCGAGGGCATCCTCGAGGGCCAGATGAACCCGAACTTCTCGCCGCTGTACACGCTCAAGAACCTGGGCGCGGCGTTCGACGTCCACGCGATCGTCCCCGGCGAGCCGTTCACCGCCGGCGGCGTGCGCGTCACCGCGCAGCCCAACCCGCACGGCACGACCACCGCGCTGGCGTTCCGGCTCGATGAGGGCGCGGCGTCGTTCGTCTACGCCTCCGACGTCGGCTACGGCCCCGACGGCCCGACCCCGGCGGTGCGCGCGCTGTACCGCGGCGCCGACGCGCTGCTCCACGACACCACCTACACGCCGGCCGATCAGGCGCGCCGCCAGTCGCGCGGCTTCTCGTCGTACGAGCAGGCCGCCGACGCCGCCATCGCCGCCGGCGCCAGGCGCCTGATCGCGTTCCACTACGATCAGGACTACACCGACGCCGACGTCGACGCGCTCACCGCCGCCTGCCGCGCCTACCTCGACGCCCACGGCGGCCGCGCCATCGAGCTGATCCCCGCCGCCGAGGGCCTCGAGCTCGCGCTGTAGCGACGGCGCTCACGGGGCGCCGAGGGTGGCGGCCGCCTCCGCCAGCGCGGCCGCCCACGCCGGATCGTAGGTGGCGGTGCCGGGCGTGGCCCGGAGGACGTCGACCGCGTAGGTGTTGAGGAAGCTCGCGCGGACCCGCCGCGCCGCCGCCACGACCTCGGCCATCGTCCCCACCTCGCCGCCGGTCGCCGCGCTCATCTCGAAGCACAGCGGCGCCTGGGCGGCCCACCCCCACCAGCGGGCGCTCGCGGCCTCGGTGGCGTAGGAGTCGCCGCGCAGGCCGTTCTGCCCGACCCACATGCCCAGCCCGACCGCGCGGTCGCCGATGGTCCCGAGGCGCGACGGTGCGCCGAGCAGCCCGCCCTGGTTGAGCGTCACGACCCGCGGGATCGCGCTCGGGGACGTCGCCACCGCGACCAGGTAGTCGTCGAGGGCCTGGCCCCAGCGCGCGTCGTCGTAGCGCGAGCCGTCGCTCGCGAGCGCGGCGGTGAACGTGGTCCGGAACGCGGGGTCGTCGTCGAGCGTGCCCATCCGATACGGGTTGGTCTCGGCGCCCGGCGTCACGTCGACGAACAGCACCCCGGGGCGCGTCGCGAGGTGGCCCTCGAGCGCGGCCAGGAACCGGCGGGCCGCGGCCTGGTACGCCGGATCCCAGAACAGCGGCACCTCGGTGGCGGTCCCGGTGTGGACGGCGATCCCGGCGCCGCGCGCGAGCAGCCACGCCGGCGTCGGGTGCTTCGCGCGCGGATCGGGCCACGCGCCGCTGGTCGACCACATCACCCGGACCGCGGCGTGCTTGCCGGCGCTGGCCCACACGTCGATCCGGCGATCGAGCGCGGCCCATTGGTACGAGCCCTCGGACGGCTCGAGCTCGCTCCAGTAGACCTGGATGAGCGCGCCGGCGAGCCACGGCTGCCCGACCACGAGCGCGTCGTCGTCGTGCCCGTAGCTGCCGTAATAGAGGACGCCGTGATCCGGACGCGGCATGGCGGCGGCGGCGTCGCCGGGCGTCGCGTCCGGGTCGCCGGTCCCCGCCGGCGGCGGCGCGCACGCGGTCGCGATGAGCAGCGCCGCGGTGAGCGCGGCGTGGCCCCCGCGCATCACGGCAGCACCCCGTGGTCCTGATACCAGGTCCGCACGCGCGCCAGCATGGTGCTGTCGAGGGGGATCGCGCTGTGGCTGTAGCCGGGGTACGCCACGAACGCGCTGTCGACCTGCCCCGCCGCCAGCAGCGCCGCGAGCGCGCGATCGAGGGCGATCGGGACCACGGTGTCGGCGTCGCCGTGGTGGAGCTGGTACGGCGCGTCGATCGCGGCGGCCAGCGCGCTGGTCGGGGCCGCAGGCTCGGCGCCGGTGTCGTCGACGCCGCCGGCGGTGTGCGACGCCGCGCGGAGTTGCCCCGGCGCGGTCGCCGCGAGGCCGGTCGTCACCATCGCGCCCATGCTGTGCCCGTGGGCCGCGATCCGCGTGAGGTCGACCGCGGGCACGCAGCGCAACAACGCCAGCGCCTTGCGCGCGCGCTGCAGGTTGCCCGGGCTGGCCCCGTCGGTGGCCGGCGGCAGCTCGCCCACGCTGTCGCTGCCGTGGCTGTAGTTGGTGGCGATCGCGACCATGCCCCAGCCGCGCATGACCGTGGCGATCTGTGCGCCGTAGCCGGACGCGGCGCCGCCCTTGCCGTGGCTCACGACGACCGCCGGGAAGGGCCCGGCGCCGGCGGGGCTGAGCAGCAGGCCGTGGAGGCGATACGCGACGCCGTCGTCGGTCGACTCGTAGCTCCACCGCGCGCCGCCGGCCGCCGTCGCGGTGCCCGTCACCTGCAGCCGCGCGCAGTCGACCGCGCTGGTCGCCGCGTCGGGCTGGCTCGGCGCGTCGCCGCCTCCGTCGGCGCCGCCGATCGGGCCGTCGATCGTGCCCGGCCCGTCGCCCCCGTCAGCGCCCCCCGACAACGGCGGCCCGGCGCACCCGATCACGAGCAGCGCGCCGACACCGGCGCGGGCCCGTCGACGCCGCGCGATCGCCGCGAGCGCGACCGCCACCACCAGCGGCCCGGCCGGCGCGCCGCCGGTGCTGCAGCCGCCGGCCGGCGCGTCCGCCGCGACCCCCGCGTCGGGGGCCGCCCCACCGGCGTCGCCCGCGCCCGGATCGACGCCCGCGTCGCCGTCGACGGTCGCGCACGCGGCGAACCCGGCCTCGTGGACCGCGACGCCCCGGTCGCCGGCCGCGTCCCACAGGCAGCCGTGCGCATGCGCGCAGCCCGGCGCGACCTCGAACGCGTGCGGGATGGCCAGCGTCGTCAGCAGCTGATCGAAGGCGACGTCGGGCGCGTAGAGGCCGTCTTGATCTCCGACCACGATCCGGATCTGCGGCCCGCGCGCGAGCGTCGCCGCGTTGGTCCGGGCCCAGGTCTCGGCCTGGAACTCCGCGTAGTACGCCGGATCGTCGCCGAACATGCACGCGCGGATCTCCGCCCGCAGGGCGCCGTACTCGACCAGCGCCGGCGCGTACGCGACGACCGAGCCGAACCGCTCGGGCGCGCGCAGGGCGTAGAGCAGCGCGCCGTGGCCGCCCATCGAGAAGCCCGAGATGGCGCGCTGCTCGCGGCACGCGTTGGTGCGCCAGGTCGCGTCGATCAGCGGGATCAGCTCGTCGAGGATCATCGTCATCACCCGCCGGCTGCCGTCCTTGGCGTCGGCGTACGCGGCGTCGACGGCGCCGTTGGGGAACACCAGGATCGCCGGGCGGATCAGCCCGGCGGCGACCCGGGCCCGCATCCAGGTCACGACGTTGGCGACCATCGTGCCCTCGTCGCCGCCGATCCCGTGCAGGAAGTAGATCACGGGGTAGCGCGCCGTCCCGCTCGAGTACTCCGGCGGGACGTACACGTTGTACCCGACGGCGACGCCCATCGACGGGCTGGTGAAGGTGTGGTGGCTGACGCCGGCCGGGTAGGACGGCGACGGGTTGTCCCAGGCGAACCCGGCGCACTGGGCCCGCGCCGGCGGCGCGGTGGCGAGGAGGACCAGGCTGCTCAGGAGCGCGAGTCGCGACCATGGCGAAGGCATGGAGCTCGCGGTTGCACGCGTCACGCCAGCGCGCGGGCCGCCCCACGCGTCGTCGCGGCGGTCCACCCGCGCGGAGTGCCGAGTCGCCTCGCGGACTGCCGAGTCGAGTCGGCACCCCGCCGCTCAGCGCGCGTACGCGACCACGAACCAGTCGGTCGCGCCCGCCGCGGTCCGCGTCGCCCCCGCGCCGAACTGGGTCGTGCCGGCGAACTCGCCAGCGACCACGACCCGCCCCGCCGCGAGCTGCAGGTCGACGATCCGGACCGGGTCGGCGCCGCCGACGCGGCGACTCGCCACGAGCGCGTACGGCGGCGTGCTCGACGGCTGCCGCCGCAGGTGCGCCACGAAGCCGTCCGCGGTGCTGGTCGACGCGCCCAGCCCGAGCTCGGGCACCGGACCGCCGTACGTGCCGGCGATCCACAGATCGTCGCCGTCGATCGCGGCGGCCTGGATCGCCGCCGCCGCGGTGCCGGCGATGCGCCACGCCGGCCAGCCCGGCGTCAACGGCAGGATCAGCGGGTCCTCGCTGTTGTCGCCGTCGACCGGCGGCGTGGCGATCGTCCCGACGCGCCCGTGGGCCGAGCCCACGACCACGCCGCCGACGGCGTCGCCGGCGATCGCGGTGAGCAGCACCCCGCCCATGCCCGCGCCGCCACCGCCGGGGACGTACGCGGTGACGCTCGGCGCACCCAGCGATGGCCCGAAGCGGGCCACGAACGCGTCGGTGCCGCCGCTGACGCGGCCGGTGACCTGTCCGCCGGGGAAGTCGACCGTGCCGCGGAAGCTGCCGATCGCGACCGGCGCGCCGGCGACCGTCGCGACCGCCAGCGGCGTGATCGAGCTGACGCCGTCGGCGCGTGGCACCAGGCCGACGGCGCCGGTCCACCCCGGCGCGCCGGCGCCGCCGACGGTCGCGACGAACGCCGCGCCGGCGCCGGTCACGCTCGCGGGACCGAACGTCGCCGTCGGCGCGCTCGCGCAGGCGGTGCACGTGACGTTGCCGACCACCAGCCCGTCCGCCATCGCGTGCGGCGCGACCGAGGCGTCGCCCGCCGTGCTGAACCCCAGCGCGGCGGTGAACCGGAGCGCGCCGTCGGTGCGGGTCGCGGTCATCAGCCACGGGCCGCCGCTGGTGAACGTCGCGTCGTCGATCATCCGCGGCGACACGATCCAGCGGACCAGCAGCTGCGCACCGCCGGCGGTCGCGCTGTGGCCGTAGCCATCGTCGGGCGCGGTCGCGCCGAGCTGGCGCTGCGCGCGCAGCGCGCCGGTCACCACGTCGAACTCGGCGATCGCCAGCGAGCCGGCCTCGTCGGAGAACGGCGCCCCGAGCGGCCCGCCGGTCCGGCCGAACACCGAGACGCGGTCGGGCGCCGGGGCGGCCAGGTCGACCGGCGCGTCCTCGACCTGGCTGCCGACCGTCGCGAGCCAGACCGGCAGGTCCGCGGGCACGCACACGTCCGCCAGGTCGCCGGCGTAGTCGCCGTCGTAGCGACGCCCCGAGTCGCACACGGCGTCGCTCCGGCTGCAGCGATGATCGATCTCGCAGCGCCCGGCGGCGCCGCCGCGCGCGCAGGCCGCGTCGTCGGCGCACTCGATCAGCGTCGGCGCGCCGGTGCACGCCGCGACCAGCCCGGCCAGCGCCGCGGCCCGCATCAGAAACGCCCCCCGACGCGCGCGGTCGCGCCCGCGTCGTCGACCTCGACGGTGACCTCGTCGACGAAGCTGGGGTAGCGGCGATGCAGCCAGTACGCGCCAGCCGCGAGGACCACGCCGGCCCCGATCGCCGCGCCGCCGCCGATCCGCCAGGCGCGGGCGTCCGCGAGCTCGGCGTCGGCGTCGGCCAGCGTCGTGGCGGCGTGCGCCGCCCGGGCGGCCCGATCGCCGAGCGCCAGCATGCCCGCGCCCGCACCGGCCACCAGCGCGCCGCCGGCGATCGTCGCGATCACCGCTGGCCGCTCGGTCCAGCGGCGCGCCCGGCTGCGCGTCGGCAGCGACATCGCGGTGGCGCAACCGGCCGCGAGCCGCTCGAGGTTCGCCCGCGCGAACGGGATCCCGTCCTCGACCTCGCGACGCGCCGGCGCGTCGACCGGCAGCAGCTCGACCGCGGCCAGGAACCGGCGGAACGCCTGGACCGCACGGCAGTCCCCGACCTGCTTGCGCGCCTGGGCGATGTTGAACAGGAACACCGGCCGCGGCTCCACCTCGTAGCCGGCCGTGAACTCCGCGATCGCCTCCTCGTAGCGCTGAGTCTGGTACAGCGCGATGCCGCGCTGCCGATGCGCCTCGGCGGCGGCCGGCGCGGGCTCGGCGAGCACCGCCGGTGAGCCGGCGGCGAGCGTGGCGATGACGATCGAGATCCGCGACAGGGACATGGGCGCCTCTCAGGACTACATGACGCAGTCGATGTCGTTGCAGCGCTTCGCCGGCGGCGACGCGGGTGGCGGCGGGCCGGCCGGGGTCGGTGGCGGCGGCGCCGCGTCGACCTCGACCCGCGCGGGTGGCGAGGCCGGGCCAGCGCCGGCGTCGACCGGATCCGGCCGCGGGCCGCGCGACGGCGGCCGGTTCGCCGGTGCGCGCGCAGGCCCCCGCCCGCCGCGAGCGTCCTCCGGCACGGCGGTCGGCGCGGCCGCGTCGGTCGGCGCGGGGCTGTCGGCGATCGCGATCGCCGCGTCGGGCGGGATCGTCGCCGGCGCGGTGACGCCCGCGTCGCCCGCGTCCCCCGTCGCCGCGATCGGTGCCGCGCTCGGGCGCGATCCGGCCGAGCGGACCGCGACCCGCCACGCCCCCAGGCCGAGCGCCGCCACCGCCACCACCGCCAGCCCCAGCTTGCTCGCGCGCCGTGGCCGCGCCGGCTGCGCGACGGTCGTCAGCGGCTCAGCCTGGGCGGAGCCAGGCGAGGCCATCGCGGTGAGCGTCACCGTCGACCTGGTCGTCCCGACATGCGCGGCCGCCGGCACGTCGGGCGGATCCACGTCTTCCTCGGACGGCGCCCCGACGTCCTCGCTCGAAGGCCGCCGCAGGGTGTCGAGCTGCCGCGCCGGATCGCTGCGCGCGCCCTCCCACGCGCGGAGCTCGGGCCCGAACAGATCGCGCAGGTACGCCGCGAGCTCGGCGGTGCCATCCAGCAGGTCGTGCTGCCGCCGGAACGCCTCGACGTCCGCGGCGAGCGCCGCCGCGGTCGGGTAGCGATCGTCCGGATCCATCGCCAACGCGCGCATCACCACCGCCTCGAGCGCCGCCGGATAGCCGGGCACCACCGTCGACGGTCGCGTCGCGCGTCGCTCCACCACCGCGCGCAGCAGCTCGTAGTCGTCGCGGCCGCGGTACAGCTTCCGGCCGGTCGTGAGCTCGAACAGCAAGATGCCGGCGCAGAACACGTCGCAGCGCCGATCGAGCGGCAGCCCGCGGCACTGCTCGGGCGCCATGTAGCCGAGCTTGCCCTTGATGGTCCCGGTGCGCGTCCCGGCCAGCCGGCCGTGGGCCTTGGCGATGCCGAAGTCGATCACCTTGACCGCGCCGTCGTAGGTCGCGAACACGTTGTGCGGAGAGATGTCGCGGTGGACCAGGCCGAGCGGCCGCCCCTGGTCGTCGCGGTGCTCGTGCGCGTGGTGCAGCCCGGCGCACACCGCGAGCACGACGTGCAGCGCCAGCCCCATCGGGATGGGGATGCCGGCGCGGCTGGTGCGGCGCAGCACCGCCATCAGATCGACGCCGTGCAGGAACTCCATCACCATGAAGACGCCGCTGGGCCCGCGGTCGACGTCCACCACCTGGACGATGTTGGGGTGCTGGAGCGCCGCGCACAGCCGCGCCTCGTCGAGGAACATCCGCACCACGCCCTCGTCGCCGGCCAGGTCGCGCTGCAGGCGCTTGATCACGAAGCGGCGCTCGAAGCCGCCCAGGCCAGTGGCGCGGGCCAGGAACACCTCGGCCATGCCGCCGCGGGCCAGCGGCCCGAGCACCTCGTAGCGTCCGAACCGCGTCGGCAGGTCGGCCGCGTCGGCCGGATCGTCGAGGTCGCGCGGCTGCTCAGGGTCGACGCTACTCACGCGCGCGGACTCCGTGGCGCCGCGCCAGCGCGATGATCCAGCTGCGGTCGATGCCGGCCTCCCGCGCCGCGGCGCTGACGTTGCCGCCGTTGCGCGCGAGCAGCTGCTCGAGGTAGTCGCGGGTGAACCGCGCGACCATGAGCTCCTTGGCCTCCTTGTACGGCAGCGCCATCACGATCGCGTCGGCCGACGCCGCGCCTTGGTCGGCGAGGTCCTCGTCGCCGATCCGCAGCACCGGCCCCCGCGACAACGAGGCCGCGCGCGCCAGCACGTTCCGGAGCTGGCGGACGTTGCCGGGCCAGGCCGCCCGCGCCAGCCGCGCCAACGACTCCGCGTCGACCGGGGACCAGCCCGCGACGCGGCACAGCTCGGCGGTCAGGCTCGGCAGATCGCCCAGGCGTGCCCGCAGCGGCGGCACCGTCAGCTCGACCACCGCCAGGCGGTAGTACAGATCGTGGCGGAACGCCTGCTCCTCGGCGGCGGTGCGCAGGTTGCGCAGCGACGCGGCGATCACCCGCACGTCGACCTGGCGCGCGCGCTCGCGCCCGACGCCGCGGATCTGGCCGGTCTCGAGCGCGCGCAGCAGCTTGGGCTGGAGATCGATCGGCAGCTCGCCGATCTCGTCGAGGAACAGCGTGCCGCCATCGGCGCGCTCGAACGCGCCGGAGAAGTCGGCGACCGCGCCGGTGAAGGCGCCCCGGGCGTGGCCGAACAGCTCGCTCTCGATCAGGTCGCGCGGGATCGCGCCGCAGTCGACCACGACGAACGGCCGCGGGCCCCGGGGACCGAGCTCGTGGATCGCCTCGGCGACCAGCTCCTTGCCGGTGCCGGTCTCGCCGTGGATCAACACCGTCGCCGTCGACTCCGCGACGCGCGTGATCTGGGCGAACAACAGGCGCATGGCCTCGCTCTCGCCGACCAGGCGCCCGCACCGCGTCGAGCTGCTCGGCGCCAGCGGCAGCGTGTCGTCGAGCGGGAAGAACCCGAGCTCGCTCGTGCCGATGCGGACGACGCCGCCGGTGACGGGGAGCTGCGCCGCGTCGACGCGCGCGCCACCGAAGTAGGTGCCGTTCTTGGAGCCGACGTCGCGGATGCGCGCGCTCCCGGGCTCGAGCTCGGCGGTCAGGTGCTCGCGCGAGACCAAGGGATCGGCGACCACGAGATCGGCGCGCTCGCTGCTACCGATGCGGACGACGCCGTCGGTCGCGACGAACGAGCGCCCCCGCGACGGCCCCGAGATCACCTCGATCCGCCATCGCCGCACCCGCCAGACGTGCAGGGTCGCGGTTCGGGTCAAGTCGGCCATCGTGGTCACTGATGGTAATGGGGTGCACGCTGCCGGCCAACCTGTGGTGTCGGGTCCGCGGTCGACACCACGCCCAAGTCCTTGCGATGCCTGGGATGGGGCCCCCGCTCACGCCGGGCACCGTCGAGTCGACTCGGCACCCCTGTCGAGTCGACTCAACAGGCTCCGCTGAACGTTCCGACGCCCGCGGTCTCCCCCTCGCTCCGCTGAACGCTCTCGCGTTTCGGGGCCCGCGGTCTCCCCCTCGCTCCGCTGAACGCTCTCGCGTTTCGACGCCCGCGGTCTCCCCCTCGCTCCGCTGAACGCTCTCGCGTTTCGGGTGGGGGCCCCACGTCTTGTGGGGGAGGGTTTTTGCGAAAAACCCTCTCTGGGTTACGGTACGACGACGAACTCGCGCTTGATCAAGGCGACCAGCGTGTTGGCGCAGTCGAGGTCGGTGCCCGGGTAGTGATCCAACACCTTCTGCAGCTGGCCGTGATCGAGCACCAGCTGGAACGTGTCGAGCTCGGCCGGCGTCAGGTCGCGCAGGCGGCCGGCCAGCGGCGTCGGCACCGCCAGCGGCGAGCCCGGGGGCGGCAGCAGGTGGGCGACGTTGTTGATCTCGTCGAGCTGGCGCACGCCCTCCATGAGCAGCGCCTCGGTCGACTCCTGGATCTCTTCCATCACCTGGATCTCGACCGACGGCTCGAGCTCGAAGGTGCCGGTCTGCCAGGTGAGCATCCGGTAGATCGCCTTCTGCGGCGACAGCGCGAAGTCGTCGTTGATCGCGGCGAAGTAGATCTGGCCCTTGCGCAGGTAGATCTTGCCGACGCCGCCGCTCGAGCCGATCGACAGCACGCCGGACTTGCGGCTGGTCGACAGCAACTGGAGCAGGTCGGGCAGCGGGATCTCCTCGATCACGCCGGACATGGGCCGGCCCGCGGTCGAGCTGTGGCGGGCGGCGCCGGCCTCGAGCTTGCGCCGGGCCTCGGCCTCGGTGGTCGCGGCGGCCTGATCGTTGACCTGCACGACCTTGATGATCGAGGTGCCGACCAGGATGCGGTCGCCCTCGGTCAGCCGCGCACGGCCGGTGATCTTCTCACCGTTCACGAAGGTGCCGTTGGTCGACCCGACGTCCTGGATCAGGATGTCGGCGTCGGTCGTGGTGATCTTGGCGTGCCGCCGCGAGACCATGTCCTCCACCAGCACCATGTCCAGGTCGCTGGAGCGACCGATGATGATCTCGCGGTTCACACGCAGGGGGAACTCGCCCCCCTGGTACTTGCCGGAGATGAAACGGAGTGCGAAGCGTGGCCGGTCGGTCATGGTGCGGGAACGCTGGTCTGCTCGGCAGACCAGTACGCTACATCGGGAAAATTGTAGTGCGAGGTGGGCTGCCAGCGCAAGCGACCGACCGCCCGCATCATCGCGAGCCGCCGACCGCCGAGCCGCCGCGATCCTCGGCGTTCGGTGGGCGCAGGATGGTGGCGAGCCGCTGGTAGACGTCCTCGGACACCACCAGGCTCGAGTGCCCGAGCGGCACGGTCACCGGGGTCGAGCCCGGCACCTTGGTCCGCGCCAGCGGCACCACCCAGTCGCGCGCCGCGGCCAGCGTGTAGACCTCGAGCTCGGGCGGCATCGGCCCGGCGGCCAGCTCGTCGAGGAACCGGCTGCGCGGCAGCAGCTGCCACGACGACGTCGACCACAGGCCGAGCGTCGCGATGCCGGCGAGCGCGATCCACGTGCCCTGCACCGGCGTGCCCATCATGATCAGCTTGCGGATGCGCGCCGCGCCGCCGAGCTTCTTGGCGTAGTACAGGCCGATCAGCCCGCCCATCGAGTGGCCGAGGATGTCGATCTTCTGCCACGGCGAGTCGGCCAGGATGCGCTCGACCTTGGTGCGGATCAGGAACGCCGACCGCCGGATGTCGCGGGTGTTGACGGCGCCGATGTTGAACGAGATGACCATGAACCCGTCATCGCGCAGCCGCTTCTCGAGCAGGTACATCGAGCCGCGGGTGCCGAGGAAGCCGTGGATGAGCAGGATCGGCGGCGCGACCGGGTCGAGCTTCTGGAACGTCTCCTGGCGGCGCACGCGGTTGCCGCGCGCCAGGCCGCGCAGGTACGCGAGACCGTCGGCGCCGCCGAGCAGATCCTGACCGACCGTGCTGCGGCGGCCGAGCCAGCGCGACGGCGCCTCGCCGATCCACCGCGCCAGCCACGACGAGCGCTGGAGCGTGGCGCGGGTGCTCTCGGCGAGGTGCGCGAGCTTGCGCTTCTTGCCGTCGCTCGGTTCGCTCATACAGCCGCGCTCATGGATCATGGAGGGCTCACGCCACGTCGCGGAAGCCCTGTTCGATGAGTCTAGAACATTCCAGCGCGAATGCGTGCGCGGCCTGGGCAGCACCGGGGTACGCCACGGTCCGCC
This sequence comes from Myxococcales bacterium, assembly GCA_016707895.1. Lineage (GTDB taxonomy): Bacteria > Myxococcota_A > Polyangia > Haliangiales > Haliangiaceae > UBA2376. Next base: position 378,971 of record JADJGV010000003.1, read on the forward strand.
AGACCCCGTGCTCGCCCAGCTTGCCGCGCCGCGACACGAGGGTCGCGCCGGTGCGGTAGATCAGGGCGAATTGTGAATCACTACGCAGGGATCGCGCGTCAGCCCGGGGCGCGCGGCCAGGGGGCGGCTCGGCCGCGGCGGGGTCGCGCTGGACCAGCGCGTCGGGCTCGGGCAGCACCGCCAGCGCCGCGTTCGCGAAGCCGAGCGCGCTCTGGGTGATGGCCAGCAGGTCGGGCAGCGCCACCGAAGCCAGCGGCGCGGGTGGCGCGGGTGGCGCGGGTGGCGCCGGGGGCGCGACCGGGGCGGCGGCCACCTCGGCGACCGGGGCGGCGGCCACCTCGGCGACCGGGGGCGCGGCGGCCGGCGGCATGGGTAGATCGAGGGCCGGCGGCGCGGTCGTGGTGCGCGCGCGGCGATACGGGGCGCGGGCCGTCGGGACCCGCAGCTCTTGACGCGGAGGACGCTTCGCCATGCTCTCTGGGGTGCCACCCTTCGACGGGCGGGGCCACTTTTCAGCCGGACGCGCGAGCGAAGACGCAGGATCTCGACAGGTTCTGCGGTACAGTTCGTGAGGTGGTCGCGCCAACCGGCCGACGGCTAGGCCGTTATCACCTCGTCGAGCCCGTCGGAGCCGGGCCGTGCGGCGAGGTGCATCGCGCGAAGGTGATCGGCGTCGCCGGGATGGAGCGGCAGTTCGCGATCAAGCGGTTCTACCCGGCGGTGCTGGCGCGCCCCGACTGCGGCCCGAAGCTGCAGCAAGCGACGCGCGCGTACGGCGGGCTCGATCACCCGCGGATCGCGCGGCTCGTCGAGCTGGGCGTCGCGGCCGGCGAGACCTTCACCGCGACCGAGCTGGTGGCGGGGCTCGACCTCGGCCGCATCGCCGCGATGACGATGACCGAGCGCGATCGCCTGCCGGCCGGCGCCGGCCTCGCGCTGATCTCGGCCGCGGCGCGCGCGGTCGGCTACGCCCACGGCCGCGGCGTCATCCACGGCGGGCTGTGCCCCGCCAACCTGGTCGCGACCCTCGACGGCGACGTCAAGGTCACCGACTTCGGCATCCTGTCGTGCCGGCTCGGCGCGCGGCCCGCGTACGACGAGGCGCTGGCCGGGCGCGTGCCCTACCTCGCGCCCGAGCAGCTCCTGGGCGAGAGCGTCGCGGCGGCGGCCGACGTGTTCGCGCTCGGCGTGCTGGCCTACGAGGTGGTGAGCGGCGGGCGGCCGTTCGCCGGCGCCACCGCGACCGACGTCGAGCACGCGATCGTCTCGGGGCGGCCGGCGCCGCTCGAGCTGCCGCGGCCGGTGGCGCGGGTGATCGATCGCTGCCTCGCGCGCTCGCCGTTCGAGCGGTTCCCCGACGCGCGCGCGCTGGCCGACGCGCTCGACGCGGCGCTGCGGCTGTCGCCGTTGGTCGGCTCGCGCCAAGATCTCGCGCAGCGGGTGCGGATGGCGACCGACCACCTGACCCGGCTCAACGAGCAGCAGCTGTCGGGCGCGCTCAACTTCGCGGTGCCGACGGATCGTCAGCGCTCGAACGTCGGCGCGCTGCCGCTGCCCCCGCCGACCAGCGGGCCGCCGCTGCTGCCGCCGGTGACGCCGCGCCCGCCGCCGCTGCCGATGCCGATGCAGCCGCCGGCGCGGCCGTTCCGGCCCAGCGCCGGGCCGCCGCTGACCGCGCCGCCGACCGAGCCCGGCGACGAGGTCACCCTGGCGCGCGGCGCGATCGCGGCGGACATCGACCTGGCGATCGGCGACCACACCGCGCCGCGCATCGAGCCGCTGTGGCCGCCGACCGAGCCGGTGCAGCTGCTGCGGGGACCGGCCCCGGCCGTGCCGCCGCGCGCGATCGGTCCGTCGCAGCCGCCGCCGCAATCGCCGGCGCCGGCGCCGCTGCCGCAGCCGCAGCCGCGGGCGCACCCGCAGTCGCACCCGCCGATGGCGATGGTGCCGATGAGCCCGCCGCCGCCCCTGCCACCGATGGCGACGCCGGCCGCGCCACCGCGCCGCCGCCGCGGCTGGATCGTCGGCGCCGTCGCGCTGCTCGCGATCGGCGGTGGCGCCGCCGCGCTGGTCGCGACCCGCGCGACCTCGTCCGAGGACGCCGCCGATCCGCCGGTCACCGCGGCGACCGACGCCGGCGCGGTCGACGGCGGCGCCATCGCGGTCGCGCCGCTGACGCCCGGGCCCGACGCGCGCGCGGCGATGGCGGTCGCGGCGCGCGACGCCAGCGCGATCGACGGCCCCGCGCGCGACGCCGCGGGCATCGACGGGCCGTCCGCCGACGCGGCGCCGGGCGCGCCGCCGGCCAGCGACAAGCTGGTGTTGACCTCGACGCCGCCGGCCCAGGCGTTCCTCGACGGCGCCGACCAGGGCACGACCCCGATCACGCTGGCCGCGACCGCCGACTCACACACGGTCGCGATGTTCGCGCCCGGCCACGACCTGTACCTGGCGACGATCGACGGCAGCGGCCAGCACGCCGCCACCTTGACGCCAGTCGTCGAGCGCGCCGGGCGCGGCGGCATCAAGGCCCGATGCAAGGCCAAGCGCCGCTACTACGTGCTGATCGACGGCGTCGGCACCGGCCAGCTGTGCCCGACCGAGCGCGTGCCGGTCGACATGGGCGAGCACACGGTCGAGATCTACGACCTGCTCACCGAGGCGCGGCGCAGCTTCCCCGTCCGGGTCGTGCAGTCGAGCCGCTCGACCCGGGTCAAGGTCGATTGAGCGCGCCGCGCCGTCACCGCACGCCGGTGACGGTGAGCACGATGTGGGCGTCGGGGTACGCGATCGACGCGAAGGTCACCGGCGCGGCCGAGCCGCACGCCGGGCCACGCAGGTAGCCGGGCTGGGTCTCGGCGGCGGTGTTGGCGCCGATGATGAACTGGTTGCCGAAGGCGCCGGCGGCCAGCACCTCGACCACCAGCGTCGCGCCGGCAGGCGCGGTGATCGCCGGCGCGATCGGCGCCTGGACCACGGTGCCCGCCGCCGACGCCGCGACCGTCACGGTCGTCGTGCCCAGCGGGGTCAGGTTGGCGAGCGCGAACGGCCCGGCCAGCGTGTACAGCTTCACCTGCACCGGCTGGCTGCCGAGCAACGCGGTGGCGTCTTGCACGCCGAAGTCGACGCGGTTCACCTGCAGCGCGCCGGTGACCCCGTGGTCGGCCAGCCGGAACACCCGGTAGTACGAGTTCTCGCCGGTCGAGCACGCCACCGACGTCGCCGGCGTCACCGCCATGGACGACGACTGGGTCAACGTCACGGTCGTGGTCGGCCCGGGCGCGTCGATCGGCGGCGCGGGCGCGTCGATCGGCGGCCGCGCGTCGATCGGTGGCGGCGGTGCGTCGATCGGCGGCGCGGGGGCGTCGACGTCCTGGGCCGCGTCGATCGCACGGGCGGCGTCGACCAGCGGGTCGTCGTCGGCCCCGACCCCGGGCGCGGCGGTCGCGCAGGCGACCAGCGTGGACAGCGTGCACAGGCGCAAGGCGGTGGCGACGGCTCGCATCGCGGTCACCGTACGCAGCCGGCCCACCGCCGCGCCATCGCGCGCTGATGACCACGCCTGACGTCACCGGCGGCGGGTGCTTGCCCAGTTCCGATCAGCGCTGATCAGCCGCGATCAGCGCCCGCCGCCTACTCGTCGTCGTCGTCGCCGTCGAGCTTGGCCCGCGGGTCGAGCGCGTACTTGCGGATCAGCTCGCGCAGGTGCTTGCGATCGATCTGCGCCTCGCGCGCCGCCGCCGACAGGTTCATCTTGTGCCGGCGCATCAGGTCCTCGATGTACTCGCGCTCGAACATCTCGACCAGCTGGCCCTTGGCCTCCTTGAACGGCAGGTCGGTGCGGATGCCCAGCGCCGGCGCGGCGTCACCGCCGAGCAGCGCGTCCTCGATGTTGATGTTGCCGTTGCGCGACAGCAGGCAGGCGCGCTCGATCGCGTTGCGCAGCTCGCGCACGTTGCCCGGCCACGAGTGGCGCACCAGCTTGGCCATGTCGTCGGGCGGGCAGTTGATCTGCGGCCCGAACGACTGCATGAAGTGGCCGACGAGCAGCGGGATGTCGGCGCCGCGCTCGCGCAGCGGCGGCACGCTGACCCGGATCACCGCGAGCCGGTAGTACAGGTCCTCGCGGAACGCCTTCTTGGCCACCTCGGCGCGCAGGTCGCGGTTGGTCGCGGCCACGACGCGCACGTCGATCTTCTCGTAGACGTTGGAGCCGACCTTGCGCACCGCGCGCTTGTCGAGCACGCGCAAGAGCGACGGCTGCAGGTCCAGCGCCATCTCGCCGATCTCGTCGAGGAAGATCGTGCCGCCGTGGGCCTCGGCGAACGCGCCCTTGCGATCGGTGATCGCGCCGGTGAACGAGCCCTTGACGTGCCCGAACAGCATCGACTCGATCAGCTCGCGCGGCACCGAGCCGCAGTCGAACACCACGAACGGCCCGTCCTTGCGCGGCGAGTGGTTGTGGATCTCCTCGGCGATCAGCTCCTTGCCGGTGCCGGTCTCGCCCTCGATCAGCACGGTCGCGTTGGTGGCCGCGACGTCGGTCAGCAGGTGGAACAGCTGCCGCATCTTGGTGTCGGCGCCGACGATCGATCCGAACGCGGTCTCGGCCGACGGCTCGGGCTCGACCACCTCCTCGTCGGGGAGGAACTTGATGACCGTGCGTCCCAGCTTGATCTCGGCGCCGAAGCCGATCGCGATCTTCTCGAACCGCGAGTCGCCGATGAAGGTGCCGTTGGTCGACCCCTGGTCGAGCATGATCACCTCGTCCCCCACCAGCTCGGCCACCAGGTGCTTGCGCGACACGGTCTTGTCGGTCAGCACCATCTCGCAGGTCGGCGCGCTGCCGAACGACACGCTCCGCTCGGTCAGGCGGACCGACTCGCCGCGGTCGGGGCCCTTGATGACCAGGAAGATGCCGCCGCGGTTCTGCCGCGAGAACGACGGCACATCGTCGAGCAGGGCCGTGACGTTGGAGCGATCCTTGCTCATGAACGAGGCCGGATCATGGTAGCGCCCGGCGGCGGCGCCTGTCCATGGCGGCTGGCCGCTCGATGCGGTCAACCGCCGTCGGGGTGCGCCGCGTCGTTCCCGCCGTCGGCCGGCGCGGCCCGCCCCGGCACCTCGGCGACGCCAGGCGCCGACGCGATGATCACGCCGGCCACCGTCGCGGCGACGATCACCGCGGCCGCGATGATCACCGGCACCAGCCAGCGCCGGCGGCTGGGCCCGTCGACCGGCGGCGGCGGGGTGATGGGGCGACCGCGGGTCGGCGGCGCCGCCGGGCGCTCGAGCTCGCGGCGCGCCGGCACCGGCTGGCGCTCGGCCAGCGGCAGGGGCGTGGCGGTCGCGGCCCGCGGCGCCGTCCGGCCGGGCTCGCTGTCGAGCCGCGCCGACAGGTCGCCCCAGTCGACCAGCGGCTTAGCGCCGCGCTGCTCGAGCTCGGCCAGCCTGACCATCGACGTCAGCTCGAGCCGTTGCAGTCGATCGAGATCGATCAGCGAGCTGGCGCGGTCGCGCTTGCCGCCCTCGGCGCGCGCCGACGCCAGCGCGCCGACCAGGTCGTCGAGGCCGTCGTCGAGGCCGCCGTCGAGGTCGCCGTCGTCGTCGTCGAGGTCGGCGGGATCGATCTGCTCGGTGCCCTCGCCGCCGTCCGCGGCGTCGTAGACCTCGGTGCCGGCGCCGCCGAGCTGCGCGGTGTGGTCGCCGACCTGCTCGCCGACGTCGCGCCACTCCTCGGGCGGGCCGCACACCTGGCGCAGGTGCGCCGCCAGCTCGGGCGCCGAGATCATCAGGCTGTTGCGGTGGGCGCAGCGCGACAGCGCCTCGGCGAACTCGCCCGCCGACTGGTAGCGCCCGTTGGGATCGATCGCCAGCGCCTTGAGCATCACCTTGTCGAGCTCGGGGGGCAGGCCCGCGACCTTGCGCGACGGCAGCTCGATGGGCTGCGAGTAGATCTCCTCGGCCGAGGTGGTCAGGCCAGCCGCCACGAACAGCCGCTCGCCGGTGAGGAGCTCGTACAGGCACACCGCGAGCGAGTACAGGTCGCTGCGGTGATCGAGCGGCTCGCCCTTGGCCTGCTCGGGCGACATGTAGCCGATCTTCCCCTTCACCTTGTAGAAGATCGACGTGTGGGTCGCGGCCTTGGCGATGCCGAAGTCGGTCAGCTTCACCTCGCCGTTCTTCGACACCAGGATGTTCGACGGCGACACGTCGCGGTGGATCAGCCGCAGCGGCGCGCCGTCGTTGCCGGCCTTGGCGTGGGCGTAGGCCAGCGCCGACAGCACCTCGCGCGCGATGTAGATGCCGGCGGCGGGCTCGAAGCGCCGGCGGCGCCGCTTGACCCGCTTGGCCAGCGTGCGCAGGTCGGCGCCGTCGAGGAACTCCATCACGATGAAGTGCTCCTGGCCGGCGGTGACCAGGTCGATCGTGTGGATGATGTTGGCGTGGTCGAGCGTCGCCGACAGCCGCGCTTCGCGCAGGAACAGGTCGATGAACTCGGGCTGCGCGGTGAACTCCGGCAGCAGCTGCTTGAGCACGACCTCCTTCTCGAAGCCGCCCGCGCCCATCTTCTTGCCGAGGTAGATGGCCCCCATGCCGCCCTCCGACAGGAACTCGAGCACCACGTAGCGCTCGATCGGCGCGGCCGAGCCGGCGGAAGCCATGACGCGGCGACTGTAGCAGGTCGCCGCGGCCCCCCGCGCCGGGCCAAGTAGCCGTTCTCACGTCGTGGCGCCGGGCCGGGCGACCGTGCAAAGCTGAGCCGTGGCCTCGCCTCGCTATCCGCTCGAGCGCGTGCGCGAGCTGCGCGCCGACGCCGCGACCGATCGCGCGCGCGATCTGGCGAGCTGCCTGGCCGACGAGACCACCGCCGAGGCCGCCGTGGCGCGGGCCGACGCGGCGGTCGAGCGCCTGCGGGTTCAGCTGGCGACCGACGCCGGCCCGGGACCACAGCCGGCCTGGGCGCTGGCGCAGCGCGAAGCTTACCGCGCGCGCCTGCGTCGCGACCTGGCGCTGGCCGAGCGCCGACGCGCCGATGCGGACGCCGCGCTGGCCACCGCCCGCGCCGCCACCGACGCCGCCCGCGATCGCGTCGCGACCGCCCGCGCCGAGCGCGACGCGGTCGATCGCCACCGCGCCGACTGGGACACCGCCCAGCGGCGGACCCGCGAGCGGCGCGAGGAGTAGCCCGCCTACACCGCCTCGGCGGCCTTGAGGATCAGGTCGATGAAGTCGTGGCGGATGCGGATCAGGCTGGTCGACTTGGCCTCGGCGCGCACGCTGATCGGCACCAGCTCGCCGGTCGGCCGATCGCTCTCGATCGTGTCGCCGTCGGTGATGTTGATGACCTTGATCCGGGGCTTGGCCGGCTCGTCGGCCTTGGGCTGCGCGGCGGCGATGGCGGTGAACGACAGGAGCAGGGCGGCGGTCAGGGTCGCGGTGCGCTTCATGCGACGAAGGACACGTCGGCCGGCCCACGGTTGCGGGGGCGTCAATCCCCCAGCTCGATGCGCGGCACGTCGTCGGCGCGCCACGCCGCCCGCGCCGCGCGCAGGCTCAGCGCGCACACCACCGCGAGGACCGCGGCGATGCCCAGGAACACCAGCCCGCGGCGCCGCGCCTCGGCGCGTTCGTCGGCGTCGAGCCCGCGCCCGGCGATCCACCGCCGACAGCTCTCGCAGCGCCAGCCGACGGTGAGGCCGGTGATCAGCGCGCCAGCGGCGAGCATGCCGCTGGCCACCAGCAGCCCGGTGAACGCCGGCGCGAACCGCCACGCCACGCCACCCGCCACGCACATCACGCCCAGGTAGATCGTGCCGATGTCCTGCCAGTAGTCGTCGATATAGACGTCCTCGCGCTTGCGGCAGATGCAGCCGGGCCGGGGCGGCGCGTCGAACACCGGCGGCGGCGCGGAGGCCGCAGCGCCGCGCCGCAGGCCGTTCGGCGGCTCGCGCGTCACCGGCGCCCGGCGCGGCAGCTCGATCGCCAGGTCGAGCTCGACCGGCGGCGGCGCGGCGTGCGGCGCGATCACCGCCGCCGGCACGACCGCCGGGATCGTCGGTGCCGGGCCCGGCCCCGCGATCGTCCTGGCCCCCTGCCCGACGTACTCGATCATCGCCTCGCCGACGCGGCGCAGGTTGGCCAGCCGCCGCGCCGAAGCGCCCGCCATCGTCTCGCGAGCCAGCGCGTCGTCGAGCATCGCCGTGCCGAAGCGCCCGTCGCCGGCGCCGGCCAGCAGCGCTGCCGCCGCCTCGCGGTACAGCGGCAGGTGCGCCTCGGCCACGCCGCGCGGCGGCAAGCTCGCCAGGAAGCCGTCCAGATCGAACCACGCCATCGCGGCGCGATCATGCCAAATCAGCGGGCGGCGATCGACCACCCACTGCACGCCCCCCGCGGAGCGGTCGATGCTGAAACCATGGCGGCCTCGTCGATCCCGGTCTCACGCGCAGCCAACCCAGCGGCTGCCCGCCCGCGGTCGCGCCCCCGCCTCGGCGAGGTCGGGCTGGCGGTGGCCGCGACCGGCGCGGCGCTGCTCGCGCTGCTGGGAGGCCGCGCGCTGGGCGAGCTGGCCGCGGCCGGCGTGGCCGCCGGCGCGGTCGGGCTGGGCGCGCTCGCCGCGGCCCCGCGCCGCGACCCGAGCTGCTCGGCGCAGACCCTCGCCGGCCGCCTGTCACCCAACGTCGATCAGGTGATGATCGGCGCCGCCGAGACCTCCTACTTCGTCGCCGGCGTGGCCCGCCAGATCGAGCGCGACGGCGCCGAGCTCGACACGCTGCGCGACCGCGCCGACGAGCTGGCCGCGACCACCGCCACCGTGGCCACCGGCGCCGATGAGGCCGCGCGGCTGGCCGCCGAGGTCAGCCGCGCCGGCACGGCGAGCCGCGACGAGATCAACCGCAGCCGGCAGGCGATCAGCGACGCCCAGCACGAGGGCGCCGAGGTCACGGTGGCGATGGCCGCGCTCGCCGACCGCACCCACGCGGTCCACGCGATCATCCGCACCATCGAGACGCTGGCGTCGCAGACCAACCTGCTGGCGTTGAACGCGTCGATCGAGGCCGCGCTGGCCGGTCGCCACGGCGTCGGCTTCGCGGTGGTGGCCAGCGAGATCCGCGGGCTGGCCCAGGCCACGCGCGCCGCGACGGTCGAGATCGCCGCCAGGCTGCGCGAGATCAAGGACGGGGTCACCAGCGCCACCAGCTCGATCGAGGGGCTGACCCAGCAGGTGGCCGCGGCGTCGACCGGCGCCGCCCACGTCGGCGAGCTGCTCGGCGAGATCGCGACCGCCGCCGAGCGATCCGGCGAGCGCTCGCGCGGGCTGGCGGAGGCGGCGGACGCGCTGGCCCGCGGCACCCACGACGTGTCGAGCGCGATCCGCGAGCTGCGCGCCAGCGGCGAGCGCACCGAGCGCGAGCTGCCGCGCGCCCGCGACTCGGCGACCCGGGTGTGCGAGCTGGGCGAAGCGCTGCAAGACCAGGTGGCCGAGCAGCACATCGGCGGTCGCCACGCCGAGATCCGTGCCGAGGCCGAGCGGGCCGCGGTCGCGGTGGTCGCGCTGTTCGAGGGGGCGCTGGCCCGTGGCGCGCTCACCCTCGACGCGCTGTTCGATCGCCGCCACGTGCCGATCCCGCGCACGGCGCCGACCAAGTACCACACGCAGTTCGACGACTTCACCGACCAGGCGCTGCCGGCGATCCAGGAGCCGATCCTCGCGCGCGATCCGGCGATCGCCTACGCGATCGTCACCGACGACCACGGCTACGTGCCGACCCACAACGACCGCTTCAACGCCGCGCCCACCGGCGACCCGGCGGTCGACCTCGCGCGCAGCCGCGGCAAGCGCATCTTCGACGACCGCACCGGCCGGCGCTGCGGCCAGAACCAGCGCCCCTACCTGCTGCAGACCTACCAGCGCGACACCGGCGAGGTCATGCACGACCTGTCGGTGCCGATCGTCGTCGCCGGCCGCCACTGGGGCGGCTTCCGGATCGGCTACCGCAGCGCGGGCCGGGAGGGCTGATCGCCGCCCACGTCGACCGCCCCCGAAAATGCGCCGGGCCGCCGGCAGCGCCGACGGCCCGAGCTCGTGCATCGTGCGGGTCGCGCGCGGGGCGCGACCTGCCTAGTAGCGGTAGTGGTCGGGCTTGAACGGGCCGTCGATGGCGACGCCCATGTACTCGGCCTGCGCGGTGGTCAGCGTGGTCAGGCGGACGCCGACCTTGCCGAGGTGCAGGCGGGCGACCTTCTCGTCGAGCTTCTTGGGCAGGACCGAGACGGTGCCCTTGGCGAACGACATGCCGGTGATCGAGTCCTTGCCGTGCTGCGCGTTGGCCCACAGCGCCATCTGCGCCATCACCTGGTTGGTGAACGAGTTCGACATCACGAACGACGGGTGGCCGGTGGCGCAGCCGAGGTTCACCAGGCGACCGCGGGCGAGCAGCGTGATGCGCTTGCCGTTGGGGAAGATGAACTGATCGACCTGCGGCTTGATGTTCTCCTCCTTGATCTCCTTGTTGCCCTCGAGCCAGGCGACCTGGATCTCGCTGTCGAAGTGGCCGATGTTGGACAGGATCGCCTCGTCCTTCATCGCCAGCATGTGCTCGCTGCGGATCACGTCGCAGCAGCCGGTGGCGGTGACGAAGATGTCGGCGATCGGCGCCGCGTCCTCCATCGTGACCACCTCGTAGCCCTCCATCGCGGCCTGCAGCGCGCAGATGGGATCGATCTCGGTGACCAGCACGCGGGCGCCGAGGCCGCGCGCGGCGTGGGCGCAGCCCTTGCCGACGTCGCCGTAGCCGGCGACCACGACCACCTTGCCCGCGACCATCACGTCGGTCGCGCGCTTGATGCCGTCGAACAGCGACTCGCGGCAGCCGTAGAGGTTGTCGAACTTCGACTTGGTGACCGAGTCGTTGACGTTGATGCAGGGGAACAGCAGCTGGCCCTGCTTGGCCATCTCGTACAGGCGGTGGACGCCGGTGGTGGTCTCCTCGGAGACGCCCTTGATCTCGGCGGCCAGCTTGGTGAAGCGGCCGTTGTCGGCCTTGAGGCTCTCGTTGAGCACCGTCAGCACGACCCGCCACTCCTCGTTGGTCGCGGTCGACGGGCTCGGCGCGGCGCCGGCCTTCTCGAACTCGACGCCCTTGTGGACCAGCAGCGTGAGATCGCCGCCGTCGTCGAGGATCATGTTGGGGCCGACGCCGCCCTTGAACGCGTTGAGCTGCAGGCCGATGCAGGCCCAGTACTCCTCGAGGTTCTCGCCCTTCCACGCGAACACCGGCACGCCGGCCTTGGCGATCGCCGCGGCGGCCTCGTCCTGGGTCGAGTAGATGTTGCACGAGGTCCAGGTGACCTCGGCGCCGAGCGCCACCAGCGTCTCGATCAGCACGGCGGTCTCGATCGTCATGTGCAGGCAGCCGGCGACGCGCGCGCCCTTGAGCGGCTGCGCCTTGCCGTACTCGGCGCGCAGCGCCATCAGGCCCGGCATCTCCTTCTCGGCCATGCGGATCTTCTTGCGACCCAGCTCGGCGAGGTTGATGTCCTTGATCTTGAACGCGGGGAACTCGGTGCGGATGTCCATCTGATGCTCCAGGTCGGGGTCGACAGGTTACGAAGGCGGTCAGTCGCGCGGATCGCGCGGCAGAGCGGGGTTGCGACCGACGGCGACTTGCAGCGCCGGGCGGTCGGGGCCGAGGAGCGGCGCCAGCGCCGCGACCTCGAGGTGCGCGCGCTCGAAGCACGCGCGCAAGCGAGCCGGCTCGAAGCCGAGCCACACGTCGCCCTGCTCGCGCATCGCCTCGTCGGCGTGGGGCAGGTAGTCGACGACGATCAGGTGGCCGCCGCGGCGGACCAGCCGGGCGGCGGCGGCGACGGCGTCGTCGGGGCGCGCCGCGTGGTGGAGCACGCGCGCCATCAGCACCAGATCGGCGCCGCCGCGCTGGGCCACCTCGACCGCGAGGTCGCCGTCGTCGACGTCGCCCTCGCGCAGCCGCACGTTGGGCAGGCCGGCGGCGGCGATGCGGGCGGCGGCGCGGGCCAGGCGCGCCGGGCTGCGGTCGACCGCGATGACGCGATCGTACAGCGGGGACAGCAGCGGCAAGAGCGGGCCGTCGCCGGTGCCGACGTCGACCGCGAGCGCGCGGCCGGGCAGGAGCGGCGCGAACATCGGCAGCAGGCCGAACAGCTCGTGGCCGGGGCTCGGCGGCGGCTCGACGGCGTCGCCCTCGGCGAAGAACCGCCGCGAGTGCTCCTCGCGCTGCGCGACGACGTGGGCGACCCGCGCCAGGCTGCCGTCGCGGGTGCAGATCGACTTGCCCTCGACCAGCGCGGCGTCGACGACGACGTCGCTGGCCGGCGGCGCCTTGAGCAGCGTGCGGGTGCCGTCGCGGCGCGCGACGATCAGCCCGGCGTCGCGCAGCGCCTGCGACTTCTTGGTGACCTGGGGCTGGCTCTCGCCGAGCAGCGTGGCCAGCTCGCCCACGGTCAGCTCTTCCTCCGCGCACAGCGCCAGCAGCCGGAGACGGTCTTCGTCCCCCAGCAGCCGGAACAAGTCAGCGCGGGCGGCCTGCACCCAGACTGTTTATGCCATCATGCGAATACTTGCAAGTATGATCCGGGGCCTGTGAGCTATCATCTCGTTCTTGCGAGAGAATCAGCCCGCTTCAGGAGCGTCGGGTGGCGGTAGGGCCCGTGCATGGACGCGATCGCGGCGGCGGCCGCCGCCGGGTCGACCCCGGCCGCGGTCACGTGCAGCGGCCTGGCGCTGTCGCCGCGGATCACCGGGAGCGACGGGGCGCCGACGAAGGCGTTCTTGGCCACGCCGATGACCGGCAGGTGCGTGCGGTCGTGCAGGTGCGCGCCCAGGCCCTTGCGATCGACGCCGAGCCAGACGTGGCCGTCGATCACGATCGTCTCGATCGGCGCGGTCACGCTGGCCAGCGCGGCGAGCAGGTACGGCAGCTCGCGCTCGACGAACGCGCCGGGCACGTACGGCGCCGGCGGGCTGGCGTGGCGCTCGACCCGCTCGAGCGCGGCGGTGGCGTCGGGCCACGCGTGCCAACCGACCACCGCGGTGGTGACCGCGGTGACGCCGTACTGCACGTCGAGCGCGACGATCATCGTCGATGCAGCCTAGCGCGAACGCCGCGCGGCGGTGGACAGCGCACCGGTCCTGTCGGTAGCGTGGTCGGAACGATGAAGAAGCTCCTCACTGTCCTGGCGATCGGTGCGCTGTCCTCGGCGTGTGGCAAGAAGGGCGGCGACGACAAGAAGGCGCCTCCGGCGGGGTCGGGCTCCGCCGCCGCGGCGGGCTCCGGCTCTGCCGCCGCGCCGGGCTCTGGCTCTGCCGCCGCGGCAGGCTCCGGCTCCGCCGCCGCGGCAGGCTCCGGCTCCGCCGCCGCGCCCGAGGCATGCCCGCCGCTGAAGGTCACGATCGACGGCGTCGAGGTGCCCGGCCTGGTGCACGGCTACGCGGTCACCGAGAAGGAAGGCGGCAAGTCGAGCGAGCAGGTGGTCATCTACAACCACGACAAGCACACCTGCGAGCAGCTGGCGACCAAGAGCGGCATCCCGATCGAGGAGGGCGAGGTCGACGTGCGCGCCAACGCCGGCGACACCACCACCGTGGGCGTCGGCGCGTCGACGCAGTTCGGCGTCGCGGTGAAGATGATCAGCGCGGCGCCGACCAAGCCCGGCGACATCGTCACGCTGTGCGTCCCCGAGACCAAGGTCACCGGCTTCGGCGACCTGAAGGACAAGGCCATCGTGGTAAGCGGCACGTTCACCGGCGCGTACTGCGGCGTGCGGCAGTTCTGACCGCGGCGACGCGACGCGGATCACGCGGCGCCTCGCGCGGCCGCGTGCACGCGCCGAGCGCGGCTATAAACGTGGCATGAAGTGCCTCGCGATCGGCGCGCTGGTGGTGTGCGCGTGCGACGGGCTGTACGACGACCGCGCGCCCGATCCGCCGCCGCCGCCGCCGGGGCAGTGCGGCGACATCGCCAACCACCTGATCGAGCTAGTGGCCACGGCCGACGACGCCTGCGTGGTCGCCGACGACTGCACGACCGTCGGCGGGGTCGGCACGTGCGAGTGCGCGCCGTTCGTGGCCGCCGACTGCGCGGGCGATCCGATCAGCGTCCGTGGCTTCGAGGCCATCCGCACCGAGTACGCGCTGGTCCACGCGCGCTGGGACACCCTCGACTGCTTCCACGCGGCCGGCGTCCAGGCCGTGTGCGACTGCGGGCCCGGCATCGTCGACTGCATCGGCGGGCGGTGCCAGCTCGCGTTCGTGCAGTCGTGCTTCCCGCAGTTCGACGGCGGCGTCGACGGGTTGTGAGCGGCGCCGCGATCGCGACGCTGGCGTCGTGGTCGTGACGGTCGCTACAGGGCGCCCCGCGCGCTGACGCATCGGCAGCGACACTCGATACGATCGCGGCATGCGCATCACCGCGATGTCGATCAGCCTGGCGATGCTGGCGTGTGACCACACGCCGGCGACGCCCGAAGAAGAGTGCCAGCAGATCTACGACCACGTCACCGGCCTGGTGGACCGCGCCGATCGCAGCTGCGCGACGGCGGCCGACTGCACGCGACCCGGCGGCGTCGGCACCTGCAACTGCGCCTTCTTCCTCGGCGTGCAGTGCTCCGGCGATCCGATGAACCTCGAGGCGTACGGCGCGTTCGTCGAGGCGACCGCCGGCGAGGCCGAACGGTTCCGCACGCTGAACTGCGCGGTGGGCCCGATGATCTGCGACTGCGGCCCGGGCACCGTCGATTGCGTGGGTGGGCAGTGCACCACGGTCAACGTGCAGTCGTGCTTCCCGCAGTTCGACGCCGGCGTCGCCGGGCCGTGATCACGGCGGCGCCAGCGTGAGCTCGCCGCTGCGATCGGCGGTGAGCGTGCCGAGCGGCACGACGACCGGCGCGCGATCCACGACGATCTGCAGCTCCAGCCGATGCGCGCCGGCCGGCCAGCCAGGCGCGACGCCGTCGCCGGTGCCGAACTGCTCGCGCCCGCACGTCACCGACACCCAGCCCGAGGCCGGCGCGCCGTCGACGAAGAGCCGCGGGTGTTGCGCGCGGGCCCGGCGCAGGCAGGTCGCCTCGACGTGCAGCGCGTCGGCGGCGACGGTGACCGCGGCGGCGATCGGCGGGCCGCCGCGGCGCGCCGGCAGCGGGCGTCGCTGGTAGGCGGCGGCCAGCGCGGCCAGCACCGCGCCGTCCTGCTCGACGGCGAACCGCCGCGCGAGCGCGCGCTGGACCAGGCGGCGCAGCGTGCGGTTGCGCGCCGCCTGGACGCGATCGCCACCCGACCAGCCCCACACCGAGGCCACCGCCCCGATCGCCGCGGCGCGCACCGCGGCCTCGGGCGCGTCGACGAGCGTCAGCACCGCGGCCACGCCGATCGCGTCGGCGAACAGCGCCCCGGCGCGCAGCGATCGCAGGGCCTCGACGCGGCGTTCGACCGGCGCGGTCGGATCCTGCGCGACCGCGATCAGCGCGGCCGGCGGCGCGAGCGGCGCGCGCCACGTGAAGCCCGAGCGATCGCGCGCCGTGACGTCGAGCGCCCCGGCCAGGTCGCCCGCGGCGGCGAGGCCGGCGGCGAGGCGCGCGGTCACCTCGTCGCGGTAGAAGCCCATCGACGGCCGGCTGGCGCCGGCGGGCGGCACCAGCGCCAGGGCTGCGGCGCGGCGGCGGGCCGGATCGGTGATCGCCAGCGCGGCGGCGACGCCGTCGGCGCGCGCGATCGCGGCGGTGAGCTCGCGATCGAACGTCGCGCGATCGACGCCGACGCCCGCGGCGCGCCATTGATCGGACGGATCGTGGCCCTGCGGCACCATCGTGAAGCCGCCGGGGTTGTCCCACTGCTCGAAGCGGAACACCTGGCCGCCGTCGACCACGCGTAGGCCCGACGACGTGATGTACCAGCCGCCGGCGTCGGCGCGGTGCAGGAACACCACGACCTCGGGATCGATCGCGTGGCCCTCGGTCGCGTACAGCCCGTCGTCGAGGACCAGGTCGGTGCCGGCCGCGATCGGCCCACGGATCGCGCGCGTCACGTGGTAGGTCGACGTCCGATCCGCGGCCGGCGTACGCGTCGCGACGACGATCGCGTCGCTCTCCAGCGCCAGCCCCGCGAGGTCGTAGTGCGCCATCATCGCGGCGCGCGCGTCGCCGGCGGTCAGCAGGCACAGCAGGGCGACCAGCAGGCTCCAGCGCATGCCGTAGGTGTCATCGAGCGGGCCCGCGGTGTCGGGGGACCTCCTCGCTGCGCGCTCGCGTCGAAAAGCGGCGCGATGTCAGGGCGTTAAGGGGGTAGAGCCTGTCCCCTGGTAGACGAACTCGACGCGGTCGATGCCGAGGCAGGGGGAGCCGGCGGGGCAGCGGAAGGCGAAGCGGATGGGGCCGCGCGGCAGGGTGCGGTCGGGGAGGTCGAAGCGGTAGACGGTGGGGGCGTCGGAGGTGACGGGGACGGTGATGGCGTGGCCGGCGTAGGTGAGCTCGAGGGAGGGCGGCTTGGCGCGGGCGGTGACGTTGAGGTGGACGTGCTCGCGGGCGAACAGCGGGACCAGGAGCGCGGCGCCGGGCTGCGGGTAGGCGTACTCGACGGCGTCGACCTTGGCGAAGGTCCAGCGGCCGAGGCAGCTGCGCTGGCAGGCGCCGGGCGACAGGCGCCAGCCGTCCTTGATGACGACGCCGGGCTTGTCCCAGTCGCGGTTGTTGACCCACAGGTGCTCGCCGCCGAACGTCAGGTCGTAGCGGGTCAACGGCAGATCGTGCTTCCACGACCACAGCCAGTTGTGCGGCCACGCGAACGGCGAGCCGTGGTCGCGGGTGAAGCGGCGCAGCTCGCGGGTGAAGCTGTCGAGGTAGAGCTGATCGATGTCGTAGATGTCGTCGGTGAGCGGGAACAGCCGGTAGTCGGAGATCTGCCGCGACAGATCGAGGTTCATGCACACGAACGGCGTGAGCGGGATGGCCAGCGCGACGCGACGCACGACGCCGGGGAAGCGCGCGTGCAGCGCGCGCAGCGCGTCGACCAGGAACGCCGCGCCAACGATGTGCGCGACGGTGACGCCGGCCATGCGCCGCGCGCCGAAGCCCCAGAAGCCCCAGAAGTCCCAGGTCGAGCCGTTGACCCACACCTGCAGGAAGAACGCGACGGTCAGCCAGCCGGCGAGGTAGCGGCGCTCGGGCCCGCGCGCGAACAACAGCCCGACGATCGAGACGTAGGCCAGCGGGGTCCAGCGGAACAGGCCGTGCTTCGACGAGAACAGCACCTCCCACAGGTAGGGCGCGTCCCACTGCATGAAGCCCTTCGACGAGTACGGGCCGAACGGGTGGTGGAAGTACGTGTAGAACACCACCGTCTGCGGCGCCGACACGACGACCATCGCGGCCAGCGCGGCGGCGGCGTAGCCGAGCATGCGCGCGACCGCGCGGCCGTCCTTGCGCCGCGCGCGCCGCACCAGCTCGATCAGCCCCTCGCCCAGCGGCAGCGCGGCGATCGTGACGTCCTGCGCGCGCGCCAGGATCACGAACCCGAGCAGCGCGCCGAGCGCGGCGTAGCGCCGGACGTCGTGGCGGCCGCGGGTGGCGTCCCAGTAGTCGACCGTCCACGCCACCGCCAGCGCCGACCACGCGTGGGCGTAGCCGCAGTGGAAGACCGACCAGAAGTACAGGCCGGTGCCGAGCCCGACCAGCGTCACCGCGAACAGCGCCGCGGTCTCCGACGCGTGGCGCCGGGCCAGGCGGTAGCCGATCAGCAGCGCCAGGAAGCCCGCGAGCAACTCGGAGAAGAAGGTCCACCGCTGGTGGTAGCGGTCGTAGCCGTGCATCGGCACGTCGTCGCCGAACGCGTTGCGCACCTTGGCCACGCCGTGGGCGATCGCGAACGCCGGCAGCTCGAGCATCGCCGAGCCGACCGGGTACAGGTAGTTCTTGCCGGTGTCGGTGGGCAGCGTCTTGGTGCCGAGCGGATCGCCCCACTGCGCGAGCTGGTTCGACAGCTCGAGATCGCCGTCGAAGAACAGCGACATCCGCTCGAGGTGGATGTAGTGGCCGTCGAGCCGCGCGAACACCCGCTGGTAGGTGCCGTTGGGTTGCACCGGCGTCAGCGTGTACGGCTCGACGTCGAGGAACTTGTGGAACCAGAACGCGAAGATCAGCGTGAACACCACGCGCGGCCACGTGACGTGCCGACGCAGGCGCCCGCGCAGGTCGATCATCGCCGGAAGCGCGGCGCGACGAAGCCGTGGTAGTAGGCGTACGCGGTGGTGCCGAGCAGGCGCGAGCTGTAGCGCAGCACCCGCCGGCTCATGCCGCCGTGCTCGGGCGGGTACAGCACGGTCACCGGCACCTCGCGGATGCGCGCGCCGGCGGCGGCGGCCTGCACCAGCGACTCGGTGATGTAGTCGTAGTCGAAGGTCGGGTGCAGCGCCGCGATGACCTTGCGGTTCATGCAGCGGTAGCCGCAGGTGAGGTCGCGCAGCGTGTGGCCCATCAGCGCGCTCACGCCGCGGGCGAAGCCGGTGAGCGCGGTCTGCTTCCAGCCGGCCATGCCGTCGGGGCGCTCACCCGCGAACCGCGAGCCGATCGCCAGGTCGCAGTCGCCGGCGGCCACCGGCTCGAGGAGCAGCGGCAGATCGGCCGGCAGCACCTGGCCGTCCGAGTCCATGTGCGCCATCAGCTCGAAGTCGCGGGCGCGGACCCACTCGACGCCGGTGCGGAACGCCGCGCCGACGCCGCGGTTCCGTGGGTGGCTGACCACCTCGGCGCCGGCGGCCCGCGCCACGTCGGCGGTGGCGTCCTTCGAGCCGTCGTCGATCACCAGCACGGTCGGCGCGCCGGTCGACAGGCCGCGCAGCGCGCGCAGCTCCCCGACGAGGTCGCCGATGTGGTCGGCCTCGTTGAGCGCCGGCAAGAGGACGCACGCCTTCACGCCGCGTGAGATTCCCCGAGGCGGCCCGCGCCGTCAATCGATGCGGCCACTTGCCGGTGGCGCCGTGACCAGTGCTACGATCGCGCCATGCTCACGGCGCCGCTCGCCTGCCTCTGGGTGGTGGGGGTGCAGTCGGTCGCGCAGGTCCCGAGCCCGCGGCCCGGCGGCTGGGTCACCGACCAGGCCGACGTGCTCGACGCCGCGACCGAGGCCCGGCTCAACGAGCTGGCCGAGGCGCTGCACCGCGATCGCGGCGCCGAGGTGGCGGTGGTCACCATCGACGACTCGCCCGGCGAGCCCAAGTCGTTCGCGACCGAGCTGTTCAACACCTGGCACATCGGCCGCGCCGGCGTCGACGACGGCGTGCTGGTGCTGATGGTCATGGGCAAGCGCCGGCTCGAGATCGAGACCGGCGTCGGCGTCGAGGTCGCGCTTCCGGCGGGGTGGCTGGCCGACATGCAAGCGGCGCAGATGGTGCCGGCGTTCAAGCGCCGGGACATCGGCGGCGGGCTGATCGCCGGGCTGACTGCGATCGACGCCCGGCTGCGCGGGCTGCCCGGCGAGGCCGACGTGCCGACGACGCCCGGCGAGTACCGCAGCGACGGCACGGTGGCGACCCCGGGCGGACCGGTGGCGCAGCCCGCGGTGCCGAGCGGCGGTGGCGGCGGTGGCGGTGGTGGTGGTGGCGGCGGCAACGACAGCGACGACGGTGGCAGCGGCGGCGCCGTCGGGTACGGCCTCGGCGCCCTCGGCGCGCTCGGCGTCGGCGGCGCCGGCGTGGTGGCGTTCCGCCGGCGGCGCCGCCGGTGCGCCGCGTGCAAGGTGCAGATGCTGGCGCTCGACGAGCTGGCCGACGACGCGCACCTGTCGGCGGGCCAGCAGGCCGAGGAGCGCCTCGGCGCGGTCGACTACGAGGTGCTGATCTGCCCCGGCTGCCAGGCCTCGAAGACGATCGTCCACAACCGCTGGTTCTCGGGCCGCCAGCGCTGCCCGGGCTGCCAGTTCAAGACCGCGAAGTCGACGTCGCGCACGCTGGTCACCGCCACCTACGATCACGGCGGCTCGGTCGAGATCACGGTGCAGTGCCCGCACTGCAACCACCGCTCGGTGTCGACCCGCTCGACGCCGCGGCGGACCCGACCGTCGTCGACCAGCTCCGGCTCGCGGTCGCACGGCTCGTCGAGCTCGCGGTCGTCATCGTCGAGCTCGCGGTCGTCGGGCTTCGGCGGCGGCCGCTCGCGCGGCGGCGGCGCGGGGTCGAGCTGGTGACGCTGACGCGCGCGGCGTGGTAGCTACCCGCCCCATGCATCACGTTCGCTCGCGTTCGATGGCGCCGCGCCTGGCGATGGCGCTGCTGGTGACCGCGGCCGGCGCCACCGCCGGCTGCAAGAAGAAGGCTGACAAGACCCCGGCGCCAACCGAGGTCAAGGGCTCGGCCGCGGGCACCGCGGGCACCGCGGGCACCGCGGGCACCGCGACCCCGACGACGCCGCCGCCGCCGGCGCTCGACGCCGCGGCCGCCGCGGTGATCACCAAGGCGGTCACGCCGGCCGAGGCCGTCGCCGCCGCCGATCGCACCGACGCCGACAAGGCCCTCGACGCCGGCCGCAAGCCGGCCGAGTTGCTGGCGGTCCTGCGCGTCGGCGAGGGCATGCGCGCAGCCGAGCTGTTCGCCGGCGGCGGCTACACCGTCGAGCTCCTCGCCCGCGTGGTCGGCCCGACCGGCGTGGTCTACGGGCAGAACACGCCAGACATCCTGGCCAAGTTCGCCGAGAAGCCGTGGAGCGAGCGGCTGGCCCGGCTGGCGTCGCCGAACATCGTCCGCGTCGACCGCGAGCTGGGGACGCCGCTGCCCGACGACGCGACCAACCTCGACCTCGTGGTGATGCACCTCGTCTATCACGACAGCGTGTGGATGGGCGTCAACCGCACGGGCATGAACACGGCGATCTGGAAGGCGCTCAAGCCGGGCGGCGAGTTCGCGGTGATCGATCACGCGGCCAAGGACGGCACCGGCGGCGACGCCGCCAAGGACCTGCACCGCATCGAGAAGAAGTTCGTGCAGGCCGAGATCGAGCAAGCGGGCTTCAAGCTCGATCGCGAGAGCGACCTGTTCGCGCACCCCGAGGACACCCGCGACTGGAGCGCGTCGCCGTCCGCCGCCGGCGACAAGCGCGGCGAGAGCGATCGCTTCGTGCTGGTGTTCAAGAAGCCGGTCGACGCGAAGTAGCGCGGGCTACGCACGCAGGAGGGCGCCGACCTCGGCGCAGACGGCGTCGGTGAGCCGCGCGCAGGCGGGGCTGAGCCGGGTGATCAGCAAGAAGCCGTGCACCATCGCCGGCTCGTCGCGCGCGATCACCCGCACCCCGGCGGCGCGCAGGCGATCGCCGTAGGCGATGCCCTCGTCGCGCAGCGGGTCGAAGCCCGCGGTCAGCACGTAGGCCGGCGCGACGCCGGCGAGGTCGGCGGCGTGGTGTGGCGAGCCGGTCGGCTCGCGCAGCCGGGCCTCGCCGGGATCGGGCCCGAGGTAGTGGCCGCGGTACCAGGCGATCGCGCGCGCGCCGAGGATGAACGCGTCGGCCATGCGCTTGTGCGACGGGAAGCTGCACGTCAGATCGGTGGCCGGGTACAGGAGCGCCTGCAGCGCCGGCGCCACCGCGTCGCCGCGCGTCGCCTGGGCGACCACCGCCGACAGGTTGCCGCCGGCGCTGTCGCCGCCGATCGCCAGCCGACGCGGATCGGCGCCCAGCTCGGCCGCGCGCGCCGCGACGTCGCGGAACGCAGCGATCGCGTCGTCGGCCGCCGCCGGGTACGGGTGCTCGGGCGCCAGGCGGTAGTCGACGGCGATCACCTGCACGCGGCCGTGCGCGGCCAGCTTGCGGCACAGGCCGTCGTGGGTGTCGAGGTCGCCGACCACCCAGCCGCCGCCGTGGAAGAACACCAGCGTCGGCGCCGGCGTCGGCAGGTCGCGCGGGCGGTACACCCGGGCCGGCAGCGGGCCGATCGCGCCGCGCACCCGCGACGGCGCGACCGTGACCGACAGGTCGCGGCCGGGATCGTCGGCGATGATCACCGAGGTGCACATGCGCCGGCGCGCCTCGACCGGCGTGCGGTGCCACACCTGCGAGTCGCCGGTCTTGCGGTCGAGCGCGGCCAGCACCACCAGATCGGGATCGAGGCCGGCGTCGAGCTCCTGGCGGTGGCGGGCCAGGAAGTGGCGGCGCACCGCGGTCGATCCCAGCAGCGCCCGCGCCACCGGCTTCATGATCGCCACCTGCGCGCGCTGCCGGCGGTCGAGCTGCACCTAGCCGCCCATCGCGTCGGTGATGACCTTGTTCAGCGTCGCCGCCAGCACCTCGATCGAGGCGGTGCGCAGCTGGGCCAGGTCGAGCGCCACCGCGCCCTCCTTGTCGAAGCCCTTCTTGTCGATGTCGAGCAAGAGCTTGACCTGCGCGCCGAGGTACTCGATGCCGATCTTGACCTCGTTGATGCGGTTCTTGTGCTGCGCCGGCGGCTGGAACCCGGCGTCGTAGCGCTGCGCGTGGGGCTTGGACTTCCACTCGCTGAACCGGTAGTCGAGCGAGCCCATCGCGTCGCGGATCCGCTCGAGGTCGGGGTTGCGCATCGTGATGTCGAGCTCGACGTCGACGTCGGAGGCCCAGTTGATGTCGACCACCGCGTGCAGGCACCAGCGCGAGGCGCGGTTCGACGACGCGACGCCGCTGGGCACCTCGATCTTGAACGGCAGCGGCAGCACGTCGCCCTTCATCGACTTCCACGGGCCCTGGCGCACCAGCACGCGGTCCCAGACGTGGCCCTTGCTGGCGCCGTCCTCGTGGCGCTCGATCAGGTCGACGGTGATCGACGCCACCGACTCGTTGTCGAGCGCGGTGAACTCGACGAAGCCCTCGAGGATCGTGCCCGCGAACGCCGTGTCCTGGCGCAGCGCCAGCAGCACGACGCCGTTGCCGTTGGCGTCCTGGCGCCGGTACGAGAACTCGCGCGGCAGCGGCTCCGACGCCATCGGCCCGGTCATCGGCGCGGCCGCGGCCGCCACCTGCTGCGCCTGGTACTGGGCGACCTGCTGCTGGAACGCCGGCGCCGGCGCGAACGACGCGATGCGCCCGCCGCCCGGCCACGCCAGCTCCAGCGGCACCGAGCCCAGGCTGACCTGCATGCCGGGCCCGAGCGCGACGACGTTCTGGCCGATGTGCTGGCCGTTGACCCAGGTGCCGTTGGCCGAGCCGAGGTCGCGGATGAACACCTGGCCCTGGCCCAGCCACACCTCGGCGTGGCGGCGCGACAGGCCGGGGTTCAGGAACGCGAGCTGCGACGCCGCTGGATCGCGGCCGACGAAGATGCGGTTGTTCTGCGCGTCGAGCGCGACCTGCGCGGTCCCGAGGGTGACGACGACGGTGGGCATGCTCATCGACCTCATCATCGCACCGAGTTCACCCTGCTGGGAGGAGATGAACGCGATCTTGCGGCAACCGCTGGCACCTGCGGCGGGGCGTCGCGGCGGCGCGGCGGCGGGTCAGCGGGCGCGCCACGCGCGCAGGCGCGTGAGCGCGGCGTCGATCGTCGACATGTCCTTGCAGAAGCAGAAGCGCACCAGCGACCGCGGCGGGGCCGCGGCGTAGAACGCGCTCATCGGGATGACGACGACGCCGGCCTCGGTGACCAGCCGGCGGGCGAACCCGACGTCGTCCTCGTCGGGGCGCATCCACCCGGCGACGTCGGCCACCAGGAAGTACGTGCCGTCGCCGGCGATCACCTCGACGCCGAGCTCGCGCAGGCCGGCGGCCAGCCGCGCGCGGCCCGGCGCCATCGCCGCCGCCAGGCCGGCGTAGTGGGTGGCGTCGACGCCGAGCCCGAGCGCCACGGCGTGCTGCAGGTTGGGCGGCGTCGTGAACGTCACCAGCTGGTGGGCCTTGGCGATCGGGCGGATCATCGCCTCGGGGCCGCTGACGTAGCCGACCTTCCAGCCGGTGAGCGAGAAGGTCTTGCCGGCCGAGCCGATGCGCACGGTGCGCTCGCGCATGCCGGGCAGCGTCATCAGCGGCACGTGGGTCGCGCCGTCGAACACCAGGTGCTCGTAGACCTCGTCGCACACCGCGTAGACGTCGTGGGCGATCAGCTGCTCGGCCAGCCACGCCAGGTCGTCGCGGTCGAACACCTTGCCGGTCGGGTTCATCGGCGAGTTGAGGACGACGAGCTTGGTCCTCGGCGACAGCGCCGCGGCCAGCGCGGCCCGCGGCAGGTCCCAGCGCGGCGGCTCGAGGCGCACCGCGCGCGGGATCGCGCCCAGCCGGCGCACCACCGGCGCGTAGGTGTCGTAGGCCGGCTCGAGCAGGATGACCTCGTCGCCGGCGTCGAGCAGGCCGAGGAAGCAGTCGAGCAGGGCCTCGGTCGCGCCCGAGGTGATCAGCACCTCGCGATCGGGATCGAGCGCGAGGTCGTAGTGGCGGCGCGCGTGGGCGGCGACCGCCTGGCGCAGCGCCGGCAGGCCCATCATCGGCGGGTACTGGTTGTGACCGTCGACGACGTAGGCGGCGGCGGCGGCGCGCAGCGCCTCGGGACCGCGATCGTCGGGGAAGCCCTGGCCGAGGTTGACCGCCTGGTGCGCGCGCGCCAGCGCCGACATCGACTCGAAGATGGTGGTGCCGGAGGCGGCGAGCGTCGGGTTCGCGGGCTTCACGGCGCGAGTCTACTCGCTACTCGGCGAGCGGGACCACCAGCGCGCCGGCGCGACACAGGCCGTCGAGCAGCGGCCGCAGGCAGCCGCGCAGATCGGTCTCGAAGTCCGAGGCGAGGCTGGCGTACTCGGGGCGGCGCAGGAGCGGCGCCATCATCGGCGCCGGGTGGGCCATCGGCCACAGGCCGGCGATCAGCGCGTGCAGGTAGCGCACGAACGCGATGACCCGGTCGATCGGGATCGCCGGCAGCGCCGCGTGGATCGCGTTGCGGATGCGGATCGACAGATCGAGCATCTGCTGCTTGAACTCGGCGGCCGCGACCGCCGAGGTGTTGTGCTCGAGCACGCCGGCGACCACCGCGATCAGCTGGCAGGTCAGCGCGTGAGCGCTGATGGTGCGGGCCAGGAGCGCCGCGACCTGGGCGGCGTCGTTGCGCCCGGCCAGCGGAGCGATCTCGCGCTCGAACTCGGCCAGCCACGCGAACGCGTCGTCGGCCAGGAGCGCCATGAGGATCTCCTCGCGGCTGCCGAAGTACCGGTAGACGTTGGACTTGGCCAGGCCGGCGGCCCGGGCGATGGCCGACAGCCCGACCCCGGCCAGGCCCTCGGTGGTCAGGAGGGTGCGGGCGGCGCCCAGCAACTCCGCGCGCCGCTGGGCCTTTTGCTCGGGGTCGCGGGCCCGCTGGAAGGTCTCGATGGCCGACATGAGAACACTGTTCTTTTATTACGCGACAAAGAACCTTGCAAGTCCAAATCGTTGCGAGATCAGCCGACCCGGCCGGCTGATCTCCCGTTGACAAGAGAACGATGTTCTCTTAATAAGAGACCACCGTTCTCCAAGGTGACCCATGAGCCAGACCAGCCAGACCAGCCAGACCAGCCAGACCAGCCCCGCCGAGACCACCGTCCTCGTCACCGGCGCCTCGGGCTTCATCGCCCAGCACACGATCCTCGCGCTCCTGGCCGCGGGCTACCGCGTCCGCGGCACCGTCCGCTCGCTCAAGCGCGGCGACGAGATCCGGCGCGTGCTCGGGGCGGCCGCCGACCGCCTCACGCTGGTCGAGGCCGAGCTGACCGCGGACGCCGGCTGGCGCGAGGCGTGCCGCGGCTGCCGCTACGTGCTGCACATGGCCTCGCCGCTGCCCGCGCGCCCGCCCAAGCACGCCGACGAGCTGATCGTCCCGGCGCGCGACGGCGCGCTGCGGGTCCTGCGCGCGGCGGTCGCGGAGGGCGTCACGCGTGTGGTGATGACCTCGTCGGTCGCGGCGGTCCTGTACGGCCACGCCCGCGACGGCAGCCGGACCTACGACGAGGCCGACTGGTCGAAGCTGACGCCCGACGTCGGGGCCTACGAGCAGAGCAAGACGATCGCCGAGCGCGCGGCGTGGGAGTACCTCGACACGCTGCCGGCCGGGCAGCGGCTCGAGCTGGTCACGGTCAACCCCGGCCTGGTGCTCGGCCCGGTGCTGTCGGCCGACTTCAGCACCTCGGGCGAGGTGGTCCGCAAGCTGATGAAGCGCGAGCTGCCCGGCTGCCCCGACATCGGCTTCGCGGTGGTCGACGTGCGCGACGTCGCCACGGCCCACGTCGCCGCCATGACCGCGCCCGAGGCGGCGGGCCAGCGCTTCATCGCGGCGGTCGAGCACGCGTCGATGCGCGACATCGCAGCGATCCTCGCCAGCCATTTCGGCCCGCGCGGCTACAAGATCCCGACGCGGCGCGTGCCGGCGTGGCTGCTGCGGCTGGTCGCGGTGTGGGACAAGACCGCGCGGCTGGCGATCCAGGAGCTCGGCAAGCGCCAGGATCTGTCGAACGCGCGCGCCCGGACCGTGCTGGGCTGGCGGCCGCGTGGGCTCGAGACGATGGTGGTCGACATGGGCGAGAGCATGATCGCCCACGGCGTCGTGTAGGCCGGCGGTCGTGGGCGCCACGCGCCGATATCCACGCGCGCGACGACGCGATATCCTCGACGGCGATGATCGCCGCCTGGCTCCGCCCGATGCTGTGGGGCGAGCGCGACTGGGACCTGGCGCTGCGGCGCGTGCTCCACGCCACCGGCACCGGCGGCGGTGATCGCGACGAGCGGGCCCTGGCGCTCGGCGCGGCCTGCGAGCACGTCGCGGCCGATCGCCGGCGCGCGGTCGCGGCCTACGCCGGCGGCGGCCCCGAGCTGCTGGCGCGCGCGCGGGCGCTGGCCGTCGAGCTGGCGTGGTGGCCGGCGGTCGCGCGGCTGGCCCAGGCGGAGCGCGCGCGCACCGGCGCCGCCGGGCTCGCGATCGACGAGCTGGGCGCGTGGCTCGACGCGGGCGAGCCGATGCTGGCGGCGATGGTCGCGGCCGAGGCCCGGGCCGCGGCGCCGACCGATCCCTGGCTGGCGCTGCTCGACGGCGCGGTGCGCGGCGACGCGTCGCCGGCGGCGGCGGCGGACCAGCTCGCGGCGCAGGCCGGCGACGATCCCCGCGCCGCGCTGGCGCGGGTGCGGCTGGCGCGGATGGGCGGCGACGGGGCGAGCTTCCAGGCGGCCCTGGCCAGCGCGGCGCGGCTGGCGCCCGACGATCCGGTCGTGCTGGCGCTCGCGCTGTCCGAGCTCGACGACGAGGCCGCCTTGCACCAGCTGGTGCGCGCGCGGCTCCACGATCGCCCGCCGGTCGCGTGGGTCGAGGCGGCGGGCGGCATGGGCCGGGCGCTGCTGGCACGCCCCGGCGTGCGCGGCCTGGGCCTGCGGCTGATCCGCGCCGCGCTGACGCTCACCTACGAGCACGACCTCGCGGTCCCGCGCGGGCACCTCGCGCTGTGGGCGCTGCTGGTCGAGCACGCCACCGAGGCTGGCGCCCGCCGATCGCTGCTGGCCCTGGCCACCGCGGCGCTCGACCGCGAGCTGCCGCTCGACGATCGGATCTGGCTGGCGGCGCTGGGTGCCGACATCGCGCTGGTCGATGGCGGCGCGCCCGCGGTGGCCCAGGCCTGGGCCGCGGTGGTCGCCGAGCACGCGCCGGACCACCCGTGCGTCGCCGCGGTCGACGCGGCGCTCGGCGCGCCGATCGACGACGGGCTGGTGTACCTCGACCGCGCGTACGAGCCGGCGGCCAGCTCGCGCTCGCTGTCGCTGGACCCGGTGCTGGCGGCGCTGCGCGGCGCGGTCGATCGCGCCGCGCCGGCGGCCTCGGTGGACATCCCGGTCGACGATCTGCACGAGTCGGCGCCCGCGCCGGGCCGCGCGATGGCGATCGCGACCGCGGCGATCGCCGCGACGACCGCCGCGGTGGCGGCCGCCGCGCGGGCCCGCCCGCAGCCGCCCCGTCCCCCCGCCGGCGCCCCACCCGCCTCCCCGTCGACCGCGCCGCCGGCCTCCCCGTCGGCCGCGCCGCCCGCGAGCGCGCCGCCGCCGCGTCCGACGACCAGCCTGATCCCGTCCAGCGCTCGCACCGCGCTCGGGCAGCGCGGCTCGCTGCCGGCGCTGCCGCCGATCCCGCCGCGGCCCGACGCGCGCCCGCGGGCCCCGCGGCTGGCGCTGCCGCTCGACGCCACCATCGAGCGCGCCGGCCACGCCGCGCTGCCGGTGGTGTGCCGCGACATCAGCACGACCGGCGTGTTCGTGCTGACCGACGCGGCGCTGCAGCTCGGCGCGACGGTCGAGTTCACCGTCGAGACCCCAGCGGCTGAGGCCTGGGGCGAGCGCCGCTACCGCACCCGCGCGCGGGTGGTGCGCCGCGAGTCGCGCGGTTACGGCCTCGCGCTCGAGGCGCCGCCGCCCGAGCTGGTCGCCGAGCTCGAGCGGCTGCAGAAATGATGCAATAGCCGACCGGCGTCGTGCGTCTCCTGGGCATGGCCGCTCCTGTCGCCATGTCGCCCGGTCGCGTCCCCTGCCCGCTGTGCGGCGGCCCCGTGCACCCGATCGCCGGTCGCTGCCGTCACTGCCGCGGCGACCTGACGCGGGTCGCGCGCCCGTCGATGACGCCCGCGTCGTCGACCTCGCGGCGGGGGCGCGCGGCGCTGATCGCGATGGCGCTGCTGCTGGCCGCGGCCGCGCTGGCCGCGCCGATCCTCGCGGCCTGAGCGGGCGACGCCACGGCCGCCGACGTGGCGCGCAACCTACATCCCGCCGCGCGCCCGGCTGGCCAGGGTCCGCGGGGTTCGTCTCCGTCGAGGTCAGCGCCAACACCGCTGGCGACGCGCGAGACGATTCCGGTTGCGCCTGTCGACGAGCCGGCGCCACAGTGATCATGGTCGAGGGGCCGTCGGGTTCACCCACACGCACGGGAGGTCGCCATGGTGACGCAGCCGCTGCTGAAGGTTCGTTCGGGGCTCGCGCGCGCGCGCACCCACCAGGTCTGTCGCGCCTGCGGCGAGCAATACACCACGCGCCCAGGCGAACAGCACCTGGCCGCGGTGTTCTGCGTCGCGTGCATCGAGTCCCACGACGAGCCGGTCACCGCCGAGCACGCCTGGGAGCTCGGCGGCGGCGACTGATCGCAGGATTTTTCTCGTGACGCTGCACGACCCGGCTCGTCGACGGTGAGGTGGCTAGCACTCGCCGAGAATGGAGCCCTTTTCGAGTGATCGGATCGCGCGTGGTCCCCTAGACTGGAAATGGGGAGGACGCATGGACTACGAGGAGAGACGTCGCCACCTTCGTGCCGACACCGGGCTGGGCGCGCGGCTGCACGCCGCCGGCGCGGTGGTGCGCGGCAAGAGCGTGGATCTGTCGCGTGGCGGGGTGCGGATCCGGCGCCTCGACGAGGACCACCCGTGCCCGGCGGTCGGCACCGACGCGCTGATCGAGCTCGAGCTCGGCCCCAGCGGCTGGATCGCGCAGGACGGGCGCGTGGTGCGCTGCGACTTCTCCGAGCTCGCGATCGCGTTCGACGCGGTCGCCGACGCCGTGGCCCGGCTGATCGACGAGGAGATCCGCGCGGTGCTGGCGTCGATCAGCCGCCCGCGGCTGCTGGTCGTCGACCCGTCCGCCGCGCGCCGCCACCAGATCGCCGAGAAGCTGCGCGCCGCGGGCTGCGATCCCTACGAGGCGGCCACGCCGCTCGAGGCGATCGATCTCATCGAGCGACCGTCGAGCCACATCGCCGGGGTCGCGGTCGCCGAGCGCCTGACCCAGACCGACGGCGAGGAGCTGTGCGAGTTCGTCGCCGAGACCAACCCCGGCATCCGGCTCGCGCTGATCGCCGACGGGCTGTCGGCCGCCGACCCGCCGCGGACGCGCCGCACCACCGAGCCGCGCCCGGCGGTCGACGCCTCCAGCGACGACACGCTCGAGCGCTCGCTGCGCGGCTTCGTCGACGCGGTCCAGACGCCGCCGCCGACCCGACGCTGACTACTCGTCGGCGGGCGGCGCCGCCACCACCAGGTGGAACAGCCGGCCGTCGTCGACGCGGAAGTCGAACATGACGCCGCCGAAGTCGATCCACTTCGACGGGATCGGCGCGGCAGCGAGCTCGCCGGCGGCGACCGGCGCGCCATACGCGGCGCGGAGCTCGGCCTCGGTCGCGTCCCAGCCGAGGCCGTTGGGCAGCCGCAGCGCGAACGCGCGCCACGGCTCGTCCTCGTACCCGCCGGGCACGCCGCGGTACGCGTGGATCGCGTCGACGACGCCGCCGGCCAGCGCGATCGACAGCCCGTGGCGGTAGTACTGCATGAACTCGCCGTCGTCGCTGTCGGGGACGCCGAGCGCCGCCCGCACCGCCGCCGGCGTCATGCCGAGCGCGATCGGCCCGGCCGACCGCCCCGGGATCGCGGTCACCGACGACGCGGTGACGACGACGCGGTTCGCGGGCGCGTCAGGCGCTCGCGACGAGCGCCCGCACCCGACGGCCAAGGCTAGCAGCGCGACGGCGACGATCCGGCTCATCGCGCGACGATAGCCTCGCGGACGCCCGCCTACACCATCTCCATGAACATCGTCGTCGGATCCTCGAGCAGCGCCTTCACGTCCTGCAGGAACATCGCGCCGTCCCAGCCGTCGGCCAGCCGGTGATCGACCGAGATCGACAGGTTCATCAGGTGGCGGATCACGATCTGGCCGCCGCGCACCGCCGGCTTCTCCTCGATCTTGTGCACGCCGACCACGGCGACCTCGGGGAAGTTGATGATCGGCGTGGCCAGCACGCCGCCCAGCTTGCCCAGCGAGCTGATCGTGAACGTCGAGCCGGTCAGCTCGTCGCGGGTCGCGGTGCCGTTGCGGACCGCGTCGCCCAGCCGCTCGATCTCCTTCGACAGATCGAAGATCGAGCGCTTGTCGGCGTCGCGCACCACCGACACCACCAGGCCCTGCGGGCCCTGGGCCGCGATGCCCAGGTGGTAGTACTTCTTGCGGACGATCTCCTGGGTCGTCTCGTCGAGCGACGCGTTGAGCATCGGCCACTTCTTGAGGCCCGACACCACCGCCTTGACGATGAACGGCAGGTAGTTGAGCTTGACCCCGCGATCGGCGGCCCGGCCCTTGGCGCGCTCGCGCACCGCCACCAGCTCGGTCATGTCGATCTCTTCGACGTACGTGAAGTGCGCCGCGGTCTGCTTGGACCGCGTCATCGATTCGGCGATGCGCTTGCGCATGCCGCGGAACGGGATGCGCTCCTCGTCGCCGCCGCGGGCGATCGCCTGGGGCGCGAACGCCTTGGTCGCCGGCAGCACCGTCTCGGCCAGCTTGGGGATGGCCACGGTCGAGCCGGCCGCGGCGTGCACCTTGACGTCGTCGGAGGTGACCCGGCCGCGCTTGCCGGTCGGGGCCACGCGCGTCAGATCGATGCCCATCTGCCGGGCCAGGCGCCGCGTGGCCGGCGTGGCCAGCACCCGGCCGCGGTTGGCCGAGGCGTCGACCACCTCGATCCGGCCGGTGCTCGCGAGCGACTCCGGCAGGTGACCGGCCAGCTGCACCTGCGGCGCCGGCGAGTGCTCGGGCAGCTTGGGCGCGCCGTGGCCGTTGCCGGCGGCGGCGACCGCGCCACCGACGCCGTCGTCGATCACCAGCAGCACCTTGCCGACCGGGCAGATCTGGCCCTCGCCGTAGTTGATCGCGGCGATCGTGCCGGCGCGCGGCGACGGGATCTCGACCGTCGCCTTGTCGGTCATGATCTCGACGATCGGCTGGTCGAGCTTGACCACGTCGCCGACCTTGACCTTCCACGAGACGATCTCGCCCTCGACGACGCCCTCACCGATGTCGGGCAGATGGAACTCGAAGGCCATGTCACCACTCCAGGGTCTGGCGGATCGCGCCGAGGACGCGATCGGCGTTGGGCATGTACTCGTGCTCGAGCGTGTACGGGAACGGCGTGTCGAAGCCGCAGACGCGGGTGATGGGCGCCTCGAGGTGCTCCATCGCGCGCTCCTGGATCGACGCGATCAGCTCGGCGCCGAAGCCGCAGGTCTTGGGCGCCTCGTGGAGGATCACGCAGCGGCCGGTCTTCCTGACCGAGGCCAGGATGCCGTCGATGTCGAACGGCATCAGCGAGCGCAGGTCGAGCACCTCGACCGAGATGCCGGCCGCCTCGGCCTTGGCCGCGGTCTCCTCGGCGATCGACACCATGCCGCTCCACGCGATCAGCGTGACCTGGGTGCCGGGGCGGGTCACCGCCAGCTTGCCCAGCTCGAGGGTGTAGTCGCCCTCGGGCACCTCGCCCTTGCTGGCGCGGTAGATGCGCTTGGGCTCCATGAACAGCACCGGGTCGTTCTGGCGCATGCACGCCAGCAGCAGGCCCTTGGCGTCGTACGGGTTCGACGGCGCGATCACCTTGAGGCCGGGCGTGTGGATGAACAGCGCCTCGGGCGACTGCGAGTGGTAGTGGCCGCCGCGGATGCCGCCGCCGACCGGCGTGCGGATGATGACCGGGCACGGGTACTGGCCGCCCGAGCGGTACCGGAACTTCGCCAGCTCGTTCACGATCTGATCGAACGCCGGGAAGATGAAGTCGCCGAACTGGATCTCCGGCACCGGGCGCAGGCCGTACAGCGCCATGCCGATCGCGGTGCCGATGATGCCGGCCTCGGCCAGCGGCGTGTCGATCACGCGCTCGCCGCCGAACTCCTCGTAGAGGCCGCTGGTGGCGCGGAACACGCCACCGAACTTGCCGACGTCCTCACCGAGCACGACCGTGCGCGGGTCCTGGCGCATCTGCAGCCGCAGCGCGTCGTTGACCGCCTGGATGATGTTCATGACGGGCATGGGACTCTCCGCTCTAACCGTGGTGGTGGGGGGACTTGGTGCGGGCCTGGGCCATCAGCCAGGCCTTCTGCTCGCGGATGTGCCACGGCATCTCTTCGTAGACGTCGTCGAACATCGACTCGACCGGCGGCGGCGGCGTCACGTCGGAGGCGGCCAGCGCGTCGGTGATCTCCTGGTTGTAGCGATCGATCAGGCCCTGCTCCCAGGCCTGGTCCCACAGCCCGCGGTGGGTCAGGTAGTTGCGCATCCGGTTGAGCGGATCGCGCTTCTCCCAGATCTCGGGCTCCTTGGGATCGCGGTAGACCGACGGATCGTCCGAGCTCGAGTGGCCCTGGACGCGGTAGGTGAGCGCCTCGATCAGCGTCGGCCCCTCGCCGGCGCGCGCCCGATCGATCGCCTCTTGCGCGACCTGCAGCACCGCGAGGATGTCGTTGCCGTCGACGCGGATGCCGGGCATGCCGTAGCCGACCGCCTTCGACGCGAAGGTCTTGGCCGCGGTCTGCTTCTCGCGCGGCACGCTGATCGCCCAGCCGTTGTTGCGGCAGATGAAGACGCACGGCGCCTTCCACACGCCGGCGAAGTTCAGGCCGACGTGGAACTCGCCGGTCGAGGACGTGCCCTCGCCGAAGTACACCATCGACACGTCGTCCTTGCCCATGATCTTCGCGGCGTAGGCCGAGCCCACGGCCTGCGGGATCTGGGTGCCGACCGGCGAGCTGATCGACACCAGGTTCAGCCAGTTGGCCGAGTGGTGGACCGGCATCTGCCGACCCTTGACCGGATCGTTGGCGTTGCCGAACAGCTGATCGACGAACTGCTTGATGGTGTAGCCGCGGTAGAACCACGCGCCCTGCTCGCGGTAGCTGGGGTAGACCCAGTCGCTCATGCGCAGCGGCGCGGTGGCGAAGTGGGTGGCCTCCTCGCCGATCGACTTCATGTAGAAGCCGAGGCGGCCCTGCCGCTGCAACCGCATCATGCGGTCGTCCATGACGCGCACCAGCGTCATCTTGTCGAAGATGTTGCGCAGCACGTCGTCGGCGACGTCGGGGACGCGCGCGCCGGGGAGCACGCGGCCTTCGTCGTCGAGTACGCGGCGCAGGTCGTCCTGAGCTTGCACGGCTACCATGGGGCCTCCGCGCCGAGGGGGTCGGCGGTGGGGTTCGGTCGGCGACGCGGCGGCCCGCGTCGGCGCACGGTGTAGCGAGTGCCGTCCGCACGTGTCAATGGCGCGCGCGCGGCATCCGCGTGCGTCGCGCGCTACGCACGCGTCGCGCCGCAGTGCGCTATGGTCCGACCCGGAGGATCGATGTTCACGATCTTGATCATCGCCGCGCTGGTGGTCGCGGTCGGCAGCGCCGGCTACGGCGCCGTCGCGTACCGCACCGAGAAGCGGCGCCGCGGCCTGGGCGGCGATCGCCCGGCGTTGCCGGCGCCGTCATCCGACACGCTGATCGAGCGCGGCCTGCGCGACCTGCGGGTGGGCGACGTCGTGACGATGGACGGCCGGGATCTGCTGTGCGAGGGCGCGATCTCGTACGACGAGGACGGCCACCGCTGGGTGTGCGGGCGCCTGGTCGACGGCCAGGAGGTGGTGTGGTGCGTGGTCGGCCTCGAGCGCGTCGGCTCGCAGGTGGTGCGGATGCTGACCGCCGACCCCACCGACGTCGCCGGCTATCCGCCCGAGGTGCTGGTGCTGGGCGACGTGCGGTTCACGCTCGACAAGCGCGGCACCGCGACCTGCAAGCTGCACGGCGACGTCGGCGCGCTGCTCGGCAGCAAGAGCACCAAGCCCGAGGGCTCGGTCGAGCGCTGCCGGTGGTGGCTGTACCAGTCGTCGGGGGACGACACGGCGGTGGTCGAGCAGTGGGGCGCCGACTACCGCGTGCTGCGCGGCAAGAAGGTCGCCGGCGACACGATCGATCTGATCCCGGGGTCGTGACCGGCGGGCGCGGCGCGGCTGCGACCGATCGTCGCGGCGCGCGCTACGGGGCGTTCTTCATCGGCGGCGCCTGCAGCACCAGGGCCTGCACCGGCGCGGCGGTCACGGTGATGGTGGTGCAGCGCACCTCGAAGTCGGCGGCGCTGCTGAGCGTCGCGACGTAGGACTGGTCGCCGATGTCGCCGGCGAACGGCAGCACGCACGCGGTCGACGGGCCGGGGCGGACCGCGCCGATCCGCGCGTGGATGTCGTCGGGGCGGTAGAGCGCCTCGCCCGCCGCGACGCGGGTCGCCGGCGCCAGCGCGACCGCGGTGCCGATGTTGGCCCGCTCGACCGCGCGCACCCGGTCCATCAGCTGCGCGACGGTGCCCGGCAGCGGGCCGGCGGCGCCCTGATAGACGAAGACCTGGGCCGTGGGGATCTTGCCGCGGTCGGCGCGCACGATGACGTCGAGCAGGACGCCGTCGAGCGGCACCTCGAGCGCGACGTCGAGCGGCCGCGCCGCTGACAGCGTCACCGGCCGCGCCACCAGCACCTGATCGGCGAGCCGCGAGCGCGCGAACACCATCACCGTCGCCGGCCCCGGCGGCTGGGCGGCGAAGGCCCAGCCGTCGTCGAGGCGACGCCCGAACGACAGCAGCGCCGCCAGCATCGGCCCGCGCACGATCGCGACCGCGAAGATCGACGCCCGCCGCGACAGCGCGACGGTGCGATCGTCGGTGGCCGTGGCCGGGACGGCGGTGATCCGCGCGCGCACGGTGGCGTCGACGCCGGGCCGCACGCGCAGCTCGAGCGCCGGCCGGGCCAACCGCACCGGCTCGCTGCGCTGGTCGCCGACCGACGCCGCGGCGATCCACGCGCGCGAGGCGGTCAGCACGAACCCGCCGTCGGGGCCCGAGGTGGCGGTCGCGAAAGGCGCGCCGAAGGTCGGCACGACCACGCTGTCGTAGCCCGCGAGCAGCTGCGCGGCGGCGGTGACCACGGCGCCGGCCACCGGCCGCCCGGCCGCGTCGACGACCCGGCCCCGCACCTCGACCGCGTCGGCCGGCGCCGGTTCGCGCGGCAGCGCCGCCTGCGCGGTGGCGACCAGCGCGCGCCCGGCCGCGGGATCGCGGTCGACCAGCATCAGGCCGAGCTGCATCCGCAGCGCCTCGGTGCGCACGTTGCCGGCGCCGTAGGCTCGCTCGTAGCCGGTCAGCGCTTCGCGCATCAGCGCGATCGCGCGGTCGTGATCGCCGGGGTCGTCACGCCAGCCGCGGTAGCCGGCCTCGCGCATCGCCGCGATCCCGGCGCGCCGCCAGTCGGGCAGCGCGGTCAGCGCCGCGCGCGCGCGGCCCAGCCGCTCGATCGCGCGGTCGATCTCACCGGCGCTGGCGTCGAGATCGGCGACGGTCATCTCGAGCGCCGCGGTGAGCAGCGCGTCGTCGCCGGCGCGCTGGATCGCCGCCCGGGTCTGATCGACCTGGCGCTGGATCACGGGCAGATCGGTCGAGTTGGCGATGGTGCACTCGAGCACGCCGAGCCGCGCCATCGCCCGGATGCCGTCGGCGCTCGCCGCCTCGGCCGCGGTCGCGGTCTCCTCGAACAGCGGCACCGCGCCGGCGCAGTCGCCGGTGATCTGGACGACCGACGCCAGCGCCTCGAGGCCGATCGCCAGCGCCGGCGGGTAGATCGCGGCGAGCTCGCGGGCCTGCACCAGCGCGGCCTCGGCCATCGCCTTGGCGGCGGCGGGCTGCGGGCCGTGCGCGATCAGCCGCGCCCGCGAGGTCTCGACCACCAGCGCCGACAGGCGGGCTCGCACCGCGGCGTCGGCGGGCAGCGGCGGCATCGCGGCGCGGCGGCCGCTGCGGCAGGTGTCGGGCGAGGGCAGCAGATCCGCCGGGTCGGCGTGGCGCAGCGCGACTGGCGGGAGCTGCTCGAGCAGCCCGACCGCGCCGACCAGCTCGTCGCGCAGCCCGGCCAGGCACGCGATCCGCCCGTGGTGGTTCGGCGCGGCCGGCGTCGCGCACGCGTCCTGCCGCTCGCGGCGCCACGCCTCGCCGAAGCCGTCGAGCACGCCCGCGACCCCCGGCCAGGCCGGCTCGCCGGCGAAGCGCGCCGCCAGCCGATCGCGCACCGCCGGCGTCCACGCGGTGGCGACCCCGGCGTCGTCCAGCACGCAGGCCGCGGCGGCGGGCGCCGGGCGCCCGCGATCGCGACCGGCGACCAGCGCCGACGCGCCGGCGACGCCCGCCAGCACCACCGCGATCCCGGCCAGGCGTCCCGGCCGCCGGGTGCGCCGATCGAGCGCGGCCAGGAGCGCCGCCATGTCGGGCCAGCGCGCCGCCGCGTCGCGGGCCAGCGCGCGCACCAGCACCGGCCGCACCGCGCGCGGCAAGACCGCGGCCGACGGCGCGCCGCGCTCGACGGCGGCGCGCATCTGCTCGAGCGTGTCGCCGCGGAACGGCCGCGCGCCGGTCAGGCCCTCCCACATCGCCACCGCGAACGCGAACTGATCGGCGGCGGGGCCGACCTGCTGCCCGGCGAACTGCTCGGGCGCCATGTACGCCGGCGTCCCCAGCACCGCGCCGGTGCGGGTCAGCGTCGTCGACAGATCGCCAGGGCGCGAGCGCGGCGCGGGCGTCGGCGTAGGCGGCGCGGCCATCGTCTCGTCGAGCGCGACCGACGCCGCGGCCGGCTTCGTGGGCGCCGACGGGGCCGCCACCGGCGCCGGCAAGGTCTCGGCGTTGACGTCGCTGTCGAAGCCGCGGGCCAGGCCGAAGTCGGTGACGACCACCTGGCCGTCGCGCCCGAGCAGCACGTTGGCCGGCTTGAAGTCGCGGTGCACCAGCCCGCGGGCGTGGGCGGCCACCAGCCCGGCGCCGGCGGCGCGCAGGCGCTTCAGCACCTCGGCCGGCGGCCGACGCTCGGCCCGCAGCCACTCGGCCAGCGTGCCGCCCTCGAGCAGCTCCATCGCCACGAAGTCGACGCCGTTGGCGGTGCCGACCTCGTAGACCGTGATGACGTTCGGGTGGCTGAGCTTCGCCATCGCCCGCGCCTCGCGCAACAGCCGCACCCGCGACTCCTCCGACGCGTCGCCGCGCAGCACCTTGATCGCGACCCGGCGATCGAGATCGGGATCGTGCGCGGCGTAGACCAGCCCCATGCCGCCGGCGCCCAGCACCCGCTCGATCGTGTAGCGCCCGAGCACGTCGCCCGCGCGGAACGAATCGGCCGCGCGCGCCGACGCGGCAAGGCTGGGCGCGCTGGTCGCGGTCTCGCCGAGCTCGTCGCCGGAGGCCATGGACGACGCAGCTTAGCGCATCACAGCAGCGCCATCAGCCGCTCGGGATCGTCGGTCTCGATCCAGTCGACGCCGGCCGCCACCAGGCGCGCCACCTCGGCCGGCGCGCTGGCGGTACGCGACGGGTGCTTGCGGCCCGAGGCGCCCAGCGGGAACAGCGTGTGCGCGCCGACCGCGACGCCGCGCGCGTGCAGCGCCGCCACCGCCCCGGCGCCGATCAGCGTGTGTTCGGCGCCGACGACCCGCGTGCCGAGCAGCCGGCCGACGACGTCGGCGCCCAGCAGCCCTTCGAGCGCGACGTGCGGGTTGGCCCGGGCCGCGTGCTCGGCCGACCGCCACGACCGCCACGGCGCCAGCCGATCCAGCACCGGCCGCGTGAAGTCGAGCATCGTGTCGTCGAAGCAGAACCCGACCCGCAGCGCCGGGTGCGCGCGCCGCGCGACCGCCAGCTTGCGCGGATCGAACGACGTCACGATCACCGCGTCGGTGGCGCGCGACGCGGCGATCACCTCGGCGGTGCGCGCGGCGACGTCGGTGCGCCACCACCGCGGCAGCCCGAGCTTGATCTCGACGTTGATCGCGACCCGCCCGGCCAGCTCGGCCAGCACCTCGTCGAGGCGCGCGATCGGCTCGGGCCGCGCGTAGCGCATCACCACCGGCGGGCCGCCGCCGACCGCGCCGTACTCGAGCCGGGTGCCGACCCGCAGCCGGGCCAGCTGGTCCCAGGTCAGGTCGGCCACCGCGCCGCGGCCGTCGGTGAGCCGGTCGACGTCGGCGTCGTGGAACACCACCGGCACGCCGTCGGCCGACAGCACGACGTCGAGCTCGATCGCCGGGA
Source organism: Myxococcales bacterium (assembly GCA_016707895.1). Classification (GTDB taxonomy): domain Bacteria; phylum Myxococcota_A; class Polyangia; order Haliangiales; family Haliangiaceae; genus UBA2376. Next base: position 417,842 of record JADJGV010000003.1, read on the forward strand.
TGCCCAGCGCCGCCGCACGGCGGAAGCCGGCCAGCGTGTTCTCCTGGTGCAGCCGCGGCACGCCGCGGTGCCCGACCACCATCGGGCGCGGCGCGCCGGCCACGAAGGCGTTCACGCGCCGACCCTAGCGCAGCCTCCGGGCCCGCGTCACTCGATCGCGGTCACGACGCCCTTGTGGACGCCATCGTCGGCGACCTTGAACGTCACCTTGTAGACCTGCCCTTGCTTGAGGCCGCCGATCGTGCCGGCCAGGCCGGGCTCGAACAAGAACGGGATGCTGGTCTTGGCCGCGTCCTCGAAGTGGACGTTCTCGACCATCGCGTCGCCGACGGCGGCGCGGTTCTTCGACCAGAACGACAGCATCGCGGTCTTGGTCGAGCCCTGGGCCAGCGCGGCGACGTCGACCTTCTCGGCCTTGGGGCCGGCCTTCTTGCCGCCGCAGGCGGCGGTCGCGAGGCCGATCACGAACACGGACAGGAGCAGCTTGGTCTTCATGCTCCGGGAGTCGGCCCACCGGCCGCGATGATCCGCGAAATCGACAGCCCCCGCGCTGCCGGTGCAACGCGCGACCGCGGCTACGGAATTCCCCGCCGCGCCGAGTCGATCGCGTGGCGACGGCCGCGCGGCCGTGGTACCGCAGCGCCATGCGCGCGCGCCGCGGCGGCTGGTGGAGGCTCCCGATCGCCCTGGCGCTCGCGGCGCTCGCGCTGGCCGCGTGCGGCCACGACCGCGCGCCCGCCAAGCCGGCGGCGCAGCGGGCGTTCTACTTCTGGCGCACGACGTTCGCGCTGGCGCCGGCCGAGCGCGCCGCGCTGACCGACCTCCACGTCGACACGCTGTACCTGCGGATGTTCGACGTCGGCTGGGCCGACGGCGCGCCGAGCGTGCTCGGGCCGCTGGCCATCCCCGACGGCGCGGCGGCGCCACCCGGCGTCGCGGTGGTGCCGACCGTCTACCTGACCAACGAGCTGTTCAAGCAGCTCGACGACGCCGGCGTGCCGGCGCTGGCGGCGCTGGTCGCGCGCGAGGTCGGCGTCCGCGCGGCGCGGCTCGGCGTCACGCCGCGCGAGCTGCAGCTCGACTGCGACTGGACCGACACCACCCGCGCCCGCTACTTCGCGTTCCTGACCGCGCTGCGCGGCGCGGTGGCCGGCGGCACCGCGCTGTCGGCGACGATCCGCCTGCACCAGATCAAGTACCGCGAGCGCACCGGCGTGCCGCCGGTCGATCGCGGCATGCTGATGTTCTACAACATGGGCACGTTCAGCGCCGACCCCGAGGCCCGGGCGATCTTCGACGAGCGCTCGGCCGCCCGCTACCTGGCGCGGCTGCGCGACTACCCGCTGCCGCTCGACGGCGCGCTGCCGATCTGGTCGTGGGTCATCCACCTGCGCGACGGCGCGGTCGAGGGCCTGATGCAGAGCACCGATCCGGCCGAGCTGGGCGCCGTCGAGTTCCTGCGCCCGGCCGGCCCCGACCGCTTCGAGGCCACCCGCTCGACCTTCCTCCACGGAAGCTTCCTGCGGGCTGGCGACATCTTGAAGATCGAGGTCACGGGCCCCGCCGAGACCCTGACCGCTGCCGGTATGCTCGCGCGGCACCTCGCCGCGACCTCGACGCCCCGCACGATCGCGCTGTTCGACCTGTCCGAAAGGAACCTCGCCCGCCATGGCACCGAAAGCCTCGACCACGTCTTCCAGACGGCTCGCTAGCACGATCGCGCTGGCCACCACCGCGCTCGTCGCCGGCAACGCCGCGATGCGCGACCAGCAGGCCGACGCCTGCGGCTGGGGCGGCCCGGTCATCGAGGACCTGACCACGTTCGATCCGGCGGTCGCCAACGAGCCGGGGGGCGGCGGGCTGCACTACGATCCATACGTCGACGGGTTCGGCGGCCCGTGCGACGACTGCGCGCGCACGGCGATGGCCGCCGACTGGGCCGCGTACTTCGGCACGGCGATCGCCGGCGCCGACTGGGACAAGGTGCTGTACGGCGCGACCGCCCGCGACCTGGCCGCGCTGCGCGCCGCGGTCGCCAGCGGCGGCAAGGCCCCGCGCGGCTACGAGGCGCTGGCCAACGCCGTCGCCGGCCGCACGTCGATGCGCGAGCAGGCGCTGCGCGCACTCGACTACGTCGCGCTCGCCCGCGCCACCGAGGCGTTCGCCAGCTTCGACGGCACCGCGCCGAGCGCGGCCGAGGTGAAGCGGCTCAAGGCGCTGGCCACCAGCGGCGAGAAGGCCGCAGCCAAGGCCGGCGACGCGTTCCTGGCCCAGCGGTTCGGCTTCCAGCAGGTGCGCCTGGCGTTCTACGCCCGCGACTGGCAGGGCGCGATCGCCGCGTTCGACGCGCGGGCCGCGGCGCTGGCCAAGCCGTCGGCCGATCTGGCCGGGCGCGCGCGCTACTACGCCGCCGGCGCGCTGCGCCAGCAGGGCGACCTGGCCCGCGCCAACCTCGAGCTGGCCCGGGTCCACGGCACCACGCCGGCGCTGGCCGGCGTCGCGGCGCAGGACTTCCAGCCGATGGAAGATCGGGACTGGAAGGCGACCCTGGCGATGGCCAAGGACGCGCGCGAGCGGACCGAGCTGTGGCGGCTGGTCGGGTTCAAGCTCGACGGCATCGGCGCAGCGCAAGAGATCGTCAAGCTCGACCCGACCTCCAACCTGATCGGCCTGCTGGCGGTGCGCGAGCTGAGCCGGATCGAGAGCACGTCGAGCGCGGTGATGGGCCCGCCCGACCCGACCACCGTCGCCGCGAGGCAGAAGGCCGCGGCCAACCTCGAGCAGCTGGTGACCACGCTGGCCGCGACGCCGGGCGCCGATCGCCCGTGGCTGCTGCAGCTGGTCGGCGGCCACCTCGCGGCGCGCCGCGGCGACCTCAAGGCCGCGCGCGCCCGGCTGGCGGCGGCGCAGCAGCTGCGGCCCAACGACGCCAAGGTCACCGGCCAGGCCCGGGCGACGCTGGCGCTGGCGCTGGCGCAGAGCGGCCCGCTGGGCGGCGCGCTCGGCGACGAGCTGGGCCGCACGATGACCGCGGTCGGTCCGGATTTCGGACGGATGAGCGCGCTGACGCTGGAGGTGCGCGGCCGGCTGGCCGACGCCGCGCTCAAGGCCGGCCGCCCGGTCGACGCCGAGTTCCTGCGCCCCGACGGCGCCGCCACCGCCGCCAAGTGGAGCGACGCCAAGTTCCTCAAGCAGATGATCGCCCGCGCCAACCGGAACGCCACCGCGTTCGATCGCTTCGTCACCGGCGGCTCGTACAGCCGCGCCGCGCTCGAGCAGGAGCTGGCGCTGCGCAACCTGCTCGACGGCAAGTTCGCCGACGCCGCCAAGGCGTTCGCGACCAAGCGCGCGGCGTCGAGCGCGCTCGGCACCGATCCGTTCGTCACCCACATCGTCGACTGCCACGACTGCGATCACGCCACCTACGGCAGCGCGCCGTGGACCCACGCGACGATGGTGGCGCGGATGGCGACGCTGGTGAAGCAGGCCAACGGCAAGGGCCAGCCGGCCGCCGACGCCGCGCTCGAGCTCGGCAACGCGTTCTACAACATGACCTGGTACGGCAACGCCCGGGTCGTCCTCGACGGCACCCACCAGACCACCCGCGACACCGCGCAGGCCGCGCGCTGGTACAAGCGCGCCTACGAGCAGGGCAAGCGCCGCGAGTTCAAGGCCCAGGCCGCGTTCTACGCCGCCAAGGCCGAGCTGCAGGCGCTGATCACCAAGCAGTACCAGCCCTACGAGGAGGCCGCGGTGCTGCCGGTGCCGACCACCTGGTACCCGGTGGTCAAGACCTTCGCCGACACGCAGTACTACCAGGAGGTGCTGCGCGAGTGCGGCGCCTACGCCGCCTGGGCGCGGCAGTAGCAGCTCACGGCTGGGCGGCGGGTGCGGTCGGCTCGACGACGGTGCCGTCGTTGCCGCTGGTGATCGCGAACACGACGCGGCGGTTGGCCGCCTTGCCCTTCTTGGTCGCGTTGTCGGCGATCGGCTGGGTCTCGCCGAAGCCCTGGGCGGTCAGCCGCGCGCGGTCGATGCCCTGCTTGGCCAGGTAGGCCACCACCGACTCGGCGCGGCGCTGCGACAGGTCGAGGTTGTGGGCGTCGTCGCCGTCGGTGTCGGTGTGGCCCTCGACGCGCACGTTGATCGCCGGGTGGGTCGCCAGCACCTTGACGATGTTGTCGAGCAGCTTGAACGACTTCGAGCGGATGTCGGCCTTGTCGGTGCGGAAGTACACCGCGTCGAGGATCTCGATCTTGTCGCCGGTCAGGCGCACCAGCTGCTTGGCCTTGCACCCGGCGTTGGCCGGCGTGCCGGGCTCGTCGGGGCAGTTGTCGAGGCGGTCGACGACGGTGTCGCCGTCGCGATCCGGGTCGGGGCAGCCGCCGGCCTCGACCACGCCCGGCACCCGCGGGCACTTGTCCTCGCGGTCGGCCACGCCGTCGGCGTCGTCGTCGGGGTCGGGGCAGCCGTCCTCGTCGGCGTTGCCGTCGAGGTCCTCGGGCTCGTCGGGGCACTTGTCGTCGCCGTCGAGCCGACCGTCCTGGTCGCGGTCCGGCAGCACGTCGGGGCAGCCGTCGCTGTCGAGGTAGCCGTTGACGGTCTCGGCCTGCGACGGGCACGCGTCGACGTCGCTCATGAACCCGTCGCCGTCGTCGTCGGTCGGCTTGGGCGGCGGCACGTCGTCGCGCGAGATCGTGCCGGCCTCCTTGATGTCGAGCTTGGGCACGTCGACCTCGTCGCCGCCGCCGCCGCCGCTGAGCGCGTCGCCCACCGAGAAGCGGAACCGCGCGCCGGCGAACGCGCGCCAGTCGGGCGTGCCGAAGCCCTCGGACATGCCGACGCCGCCGCCGAGGATGACCGCGATCGACGGCATCGGCGAGAAGCCGCCGCCCAGCTTGAGCTCGGCGTAGTTGCGGTCGAACGAGCCGAGCGCGTCGCCGGCGGCGGTCGCCACCGACAGGCTGGCGTCGAGCTCGACCGCGGGGCCGCTGAGCGCGGCCAGCTTGAAGCCCACGCCCAGCTGCGCCACCAGCTCGTCGTCGACCACCAGCGCCAGCGACGCGGTGCGCTCGCGCACCCGGTAGCCCAGGGTCGCGGTGGCGCGCCACGCGTCGGTGAAGCGGCGGCTGACGACGACGCCCGGCTCGGCCACCGGCCCGGCCTCGCCGATGTACGACGCGTCCTTGGCGCTGGGGAACCCGACGCTGATCGTCGCGGCGCCGTCGACGCCGAAGCTCCGCTGGCGCAGCAGGCCCAGCTTGGCGCCCAGCCGCAGGTCGCCGAACCCGGCCGACGACGTCGACGGCAGCATCAGCGAGCCGGCGCTCGAGCTCTGCTGCAGCACCAGCGGCATCGCCAGGCTGAACTCGAGCAGGTCGGCGACGCCGAGCGCCGCCGACAGCTCGGCGCCGGCGCGGCCCGACACCGGCGAGGCCACCCGCACGCGCGTGTCGCCCTCGTCGCGGTAGATCGTCAGCGGATCGTTGGCGTAGGACATGCCGAGGCCGGCCGCCAGCGACAGGCTGGGCAGGATCGTGCCCCACGGCACGTCGAGCACGCCGTCGGCGTCGGTGGTCCAGTGCATGCGCTCGACCGGCACGTCGGTCGTGAGCGGCGCTTGCGCCTGAGCGGCGGTGGCGCGGCCGGCGACGGCGACGCCGAGCGCCAGGCCGATCGCCCAGCGGGCGCGGCGCGACGACAGGACACGTTCGATGGCGGCAAGTGACACGGCGGACCCCCGACGAGCGCAGCCCTCCCGGTGAGTCCCCCTCGGCCGGCTGCGGAGGACCATCGTCGCAGGGGGTGCCGCGCGGGTCAACCGCGGCGCTCGGCGAACCGGATTGCGCCGCGGCGCTTCCGCGTTAGTTTCGAGGCGATGCGCACAGCTGGTCGGGTCGTCGTCGCCGTCGTCGTCTCCATCGCCGCCACCGCCACCGCCGCGTGTGGCTCCCGGGCCAAGGCCCCGCCGCCCGCGCCCACCGTCCCCACCGACGCGGCGTCCGTCACCACCGGCGGCGCGCTGCTCACCGACGCGCAGCTCGCGACCTTCATCGCCGAGCACCGCCAGGACGCCTGGTACTCGCTGTACCTGTCGACCCGCAAGGCCGGGTGGGCCCACATCGAGATGCGGCCGACCTCCGCCGGCGAGCCCGGCGCCTACCTGGTGCAGGCCCTGGCCCACCTCGAGACCAACGACGACGGCCACCTCAGCGTGATGGAGCTGTCCGACGTCGCGTACTACGCCGGCGCGCCGCCGTTCGGCCTGGTCGAGAAGCGGCAGGTCGAGACCAGCGACGCCGGCCGCACCGAGCGCGCCTACCGGGCGCGCCCCGATCACGTCGAGCTGGTGATCACCACCGACGGCCAGGCCGCGCCGCCGCGCAAGCTGCCGGCGACCGCCGAGACCGTGGTCTCGCAGGCGCTGTCGATGGCGGCCCCGGCGACGCTGCGGCCGGGCCAGCGCACCAGCTACGCGACGTTCGACGACGACGCGGAGGCCGATCAGCGCACCGACGTCACGGTGGCCGCGGTCGCCGACGAGGTCATCGCCGGCGTCAAGGTGCCGGTGGTCACCATGGAGCTGCTCGAGGACGGCGACTCGGTGCCGATGCGGATCCGCATCGCCGACGGCGTCGCGCTGGCGATCGCGCTCGGCCCGGGCCTGCGCCTCGACCTGGCCGATCGCGCCGTCGCGCAGTCGGCGATCGAGGCGGTGTCGATGATGGACACCTCGGTGCCGATCGATCGAAAGCTCGGCGACCTGTCGCAGCGCGACGAGGTGACGCTGATCGTCGGCGCCGCGGGCGACCTCGCGTTGCCGACCGGCCCGACCCAGCTCGCCGAGCGGCTGCCCGACGGCCGGCAACGCGTCACCGTGCGCCGCGGCCCCGGCGCCGAGGTCACCGCCGCCGAGCGGACCCGCGGGCTGGCGCCGACCGCCGCCTTCGACGCCGACGCCCCGACGATCGCGGCCCGCGCCCAGCAGATCGTCGCCGGCGCGACCACCGACCGCGAGCGGATCGAGCGGATCGTCATGTGGGTCTACACCAACCTCGGCAAGGACCTGTCGACCGAGCTGGCCTCGGCGTCGCAGGTGCTGAGCCACGGCCGCGGCGACTGCACCGAGCACACGCTGCTGGTGGTGGCGCTGGCCCGCGCCGCGGGGGTCCCGGCGCGCGACGTCGGTGGGCTGATGTACGAGGACACCACCGGCCGCTTCTACTGGCACGCGTGGGCGCAGGTCGCGCTCGACGGCCGCTGGGTCGCCGTCGACGGCGCCTGGGGCCAGCCGGTGGCCGACGTCGGCCACCTCACCTTCGACATCGACGGCCGCGGCAACGCGTCGAGCGCGATGGGCACGATCACGATCGCTGCCGCGAGGTGATTGTCGCGGCGACCGCCGACCCGCTACCATGGGCGGAGGTGGACACGCCGCTCCCGCCCAGCCCCGACGTCGAGGCCGAGGTGCGCGCGCTCGCCGCCGCCGCGCGCTGGGACGACGCCACCGCCGCGACGCTGCGGGCCTACGGCGACGAGCTGGCCGAGTACCTGGCCGCGGTCGCGCGCAGCGACACCGACGGCGGCGACGCGTTCGCGCAGTGCGCGATCGACGTGTGGCGCGGCCTGCCCGGCTTCCGCTGGGAGGCCAGCCTGCGCACGTGGTGCTACCGGCTGGCCCGCCACGCGCTGGGCCGGGTGCGCCGCGATCCGGCCCGCCGGCGCAACCAGCCGCTGCCGTCGCAGCAGCTGGGCGAACTGGCCGCGCAGATCCAGACCCGCACCGCCGATCACCTGCGCACGGCGATGAAGGATCGCGTGCGCGAGCTGCGGCTGCGGCTGTCGCCCGAGGATCAGACCATCCTGATCCTGCGGGTCGACCGCGACCTGGCGTGGCGCGAGATCGCGACGATCCTCGTCGACGAGGGCGAGGCGCTGACCGAGCCCGAGCTGGTGCGGCGGGCCGCGACGCTGCGCAAGCGCTTCGAGCGCATCAAGGACGAGCTGCGCGCGCTGGCCAAGGCCGAGGGCCTGGGCAGCCGCGACTGACCGTGGCGCGCGGCGGGCGGGCACCGGCGGATCGAAGGCGGCTTGACATGTAATTTCCTGTTCTGGTAACTATTTCCCATCACAGGAACAGGAGCCGCTCCGATGAAACCGCCTCCCGCCGGCTGGCCCCGGATCTCGTCCTCGCTCTTCTACGACGACGCCGCCGCGGCGATCGACTGGCTGGTGCGCGCCTTCGACTTCCGCGTGCGCTTGCGCATCGAGGGCGAGGGCGGCCGCATCGAGCACTCCGAGCTGACCTACGGCGACGGCCTGATCATGGTCGGCGAGGCCGGCGGCAAGGCGTCGCGCCCGGTGCCGTTGCCCTGCGTCAGCCCGCGCGCGGTCGGCGATCGCCTCACCCAGGCGCTGTGCGTCTGCGTCGACGACGCCGACGCCCACTGCGCGCGGGCCCGGGCCGCCGGCGCGATCATCGCCGAGGAGCCGACCACCCACGACTACGGCGACGACTACTGGAGCGACCGCAGCTACCGCGCGATCGATCTCGAGGGCCACCATTGGTGGTTCATGCAGCGGGTCCGCGACCAGGCGCCGCGTGCAGGCTGATCTCGATCAGACGCTGGCGGCGCTGGCCGATCCGGTGCGGCGCGCGCTGGTCGACCGGCTGCGGCGCGGGCCCGCGCGCTCGGGCGAGCTGGCCGCCGCGCTCGGGCTGCCGCGCCCGACGGTGTCCAAGCACCTCGCCGTGCTGCGCCGGGCCGGCGTGGTCGAGGAGCGGGTGCTGGTCGACGACGCCCGCGGCCGCAGCATCGCGCTGCGCCCGCAGCCGTTCGCGGCGGTGAAGCGCTGGCTGACCGAGGTCGAGGCGTTCTGGACCGACGAGCTGGCCGCGTTCAAGCGCCACGCCGAGCGACCGAGGTCGCCGAAGTGACCGCGCCCGGCGATCAGGTGCGGGTGACGGTCTCGGTCGAGGTGCCGATCGCCGAGGCGTTCCGGATCTTCACCGAGGAGATCGATCAGTGGTGGCGGCGCGGCCGCCGCTTCCGCCTGGCCGAGGGTGAGCGCGGCTTCATCCGCCTCGAGCCCGGCGTCGGCGGCCGGCTGTTCGAGTCGTTCGAGCGCGGCGGCGCGCCGGTCGTCGTCGAGACCGGCCGGGTCACGGCGTGGGACCCGCCGCGCCACCTCGCGTTCGAGTGGCGCGCGGTCAACTTCGCGCCCACCGAGGTCACGACCGTCGAGGTGGCGTTCGTCGACCGCGGCGACGCCACCGACGTCACCGTGGTCCACCGCGGCTGGGCCGCGCTGCCCGCCGATCACCCGGTGCGCCACGGCGCCGACGTGCCGCGCTTCATCCGCACGATGGGCCTGTGGTGGGGCGATCTGCTGACGTCGCTGCGGCTGCGGGCCGCCCCGCCGCCCTGACCTGCCTACAGCGCCTCGACCGCCGCCTGGAAGCGCGCGAACCGGACCTTGGGGATCTCGACCTTGCCCAGCTCCTGGGCCTTGCCCTGGATCTTGGAGATGCGGTCGGAGGCCTTGGGGTGGGTGGCCTGGAAGCCGCCGCCGCCGCCGCCCTGCTCGGCGTCGAGCGTCTTCAGGTAGCGCACCAGCGCCTGCGGGTCATAGCCGGCGTGGACCATGATCTCGAGCCCGACGCGATCGGCCTCGTACTCGGTGTCCTTCGAGTAGCCCTTCACCAGGATGCCGTCGATCATGTCGTCCATCGCGCCCTCGAACACCTGGGTCAGCTCGCCCAGCGACGCCTCGTCGAGCTGGACGCTGGTGTCGAGCGCGGTCTTGGCGACGTTGGCCCAGCGGCCCTTCTTGATCGAGCCGAGCGCGTGGCCGCGCACGACGTGGGCGATCTCGTGGGCCAGCACCGCCGCCAGCTCGTCCTCGCTCTCGGCCGCGTCGATCGCGGCGGTGGTGACGAACACCCAGCCGCCGGGCGCCGCGAACGCGTTGATCGTGTCGCTCTCGACGATCGTGAAGTGCCAGCCGGCGATCGGCGCCGGGCGATCGCCCTTGCGCGTGGTCTCCATCGCCGAGGCCGCCAGCACGCCGCCGACCGCCGAGACGTACGCGGTCGCGCCGTCGAGCCGGCCGGCCTGCAGCGCGTCGGCGTCGTGGTAGCGGTACTCGTGGCGCGCCAGCAGGTTGGTCGCCACCGAGCGCCCGGTCCAGTACTCGTTCTCCGGCGTCAGGTCCTTCTGCGCGTCGGTGATCGCGTCCCAGGTCTTGGCCAGCCCCTCGGGGGTCAGCTGGACCTTGCACGAGCCGACCACCAGCATCGCCGCGAGCAAGAGCGCGCGCCTCACTGGTCACCTCCCAGCCCGCCCTCTTCGACGAACGCGCCCAGCTCCGACAGGTCGACGCCGGTCTTCTCGATCGCCTCGACGTGGCTGAAGTCGAGGTCGGGGTGCTTGCCCCGGTACTCCTCCTCGACGTCGGGCGTGAACCCGCGCCCGGCCAGCTCGACCTCGTCGCGCGACGCCGCGCCGCCGCCGCCCGGCGAGCTCGACAGCGCGACCTTGCCGTCGACGACGCTGGTGCGGTTGATCCAGCCGGTCTTGGCGCCGGTCACCCGGTACCAGTCGCCCTTGATCTCGGCGATCGTCAGCTGATCGCCGCGCGACACCGAGCCCGCGGCGGGGCCGATGAACTTGGGCGACTTCATCACCTTCGCGCTCATCACCCGCACCGTCACCGTGCTGCCGGCCTTGGGGGCGGCCACCGCCACCGCGCCGGCCAGCGCCAGCCCGGCGGCGATCACCGCGAACCACTGCTTGCTCGTTCGGACTCGCTGCATCACTTCTCCTTCAGGTGCCACACGCCGTCCCAGTCGTCGCCCGGCGGCTCGGCCGCGAGGTGCCGGCAACGTTCGACGTAGGTCTTGGACGGGCCGTCGTCGGGGTTCTTCACCAAGATGTCTCGGAAGGCCGCCTCGGCGCCAGCGAAATCGCGGCGGCGGTACAGCGCCAGCGCGGCGGCGAACGCCTCGGTGAGCGCGAGCACGTCGGCGTCGACCTTGCCGACCTCGCCGAACACCTCGTACACCCGCACCGGCTTGTCCTTGCCCTTCACCGCGAGCAGGTCGAGCTCGCGGGTGACGACCAGGTCCTTGACCGGCGCGTAGCAGGCCTCGGAGATCATCAGCGCCGTGCCGTAGGCCTTGTTGGCGCCCTCGAGCCGCGACGCCAGGTTCACCATGTCGCCCATCACGGTGTAGTTGTACTTGTGCTTCGAGCCCATGTTGCCGACGACGGCGTCGCCGGACGACAGGCCGGCGCGGGCGAAGACGTCGACGCCGTAGCGCGCCTTCCAGCCCGGGCGCAGCTCGGCGCAGCGGTCGCGCATCGCGATCGCGCAGCGCACCGCCGCCGCCGCGTGATCGGCGTTGGGGATCGGCGCGCCCCAGAACGCCATGACCGCGTCGCCGATGTACTTGTCGACGACGCCGCCGTGCTCGAGCACGAGATCGGTCATGTGGGTCAGGTAGTCGTTGAGCAGCCGCACCAGATCCTCGGGCGGCATGTTCTCGCTGAAGCTGGTGAAGCCCGCGATGTCCGAGAAGTACACCGACATGCCGCGCCGCTCGCCCCACTCGAGCGACAGGTGCTCGGGGTGCTCCATCAGCTCCTTGACCAGCGCCGCCGAGGTGTAGCGGCCCAGCGCCTCCTGCACGAAGCGGCGGTTGCGGCGCTCGGCGGCCGACGTGACCAGGATGATCGCGAACACCGACGTGACTGCGCCGATCGCGGGGGTGGCGACGCCGAGCCACAGGCCGTCGTGGACGAAGACCCACCGCGCGAGCCACCAGTAGCCGACCAGCGAGCCGCCGGTGATCGCGGTGGTCGCGGCCAGGGCGATCATCGTCTTGCGGGTGGCCATCCACACGCCGGTCACCGCCAGCGCCACCAGCGTACACAGCGCCAGCGCCGCGGCGGCGTCCTGGCCACGGCTGGCCCGCTCGATCACGCGCGCGGTCTCGAGGTTGTCGATCGCGGTGGCCTGGATCTCCGAGCCGGGCACCGGCGTGCCCAGCGGCGTGATGCGCACGTCGCGCAGCGCCTGGCCGGTGGCCGCGACGATCACGTACTTGCCGCGCAGCCGCTCGAAGGCGATGGCCGGCGCCTGCCCCTCGTCGAGCTGGGCCTGTGAGCGCAGCACCTCGTAGGCCGAGATCCGCGGGTACGCGCCGGCGCGGTGGAAGCGCAGGCTGAAGCGGCCGTGCTCGTCGAGCGGGATCATCACCGGCAGGTTGTCGGTGGCGTCGGCGAGCACCAGCCGGCCGTCCTGCAGTGACGGCGAGATGCCCGGGTGCGCGACCAGGTACGCGGCCAGCGCCAGCGACGGGTACAGCCGATCGCCGTGGCGCACCAGCGGCGCGTGCTGGCGCATGATGCCGTCGGCGTCGGTGCCCTGGTAGACGTTGCCGCTGCGCGCCGGGCCGGCGGCGATCACCGCCAGCGGCGGATCGAGGCCGTCCTTGCGCTCGAGCGTCATGCCGCCGTCGCCGCCGACCACGCCGTCGCGGCGGGTGATGATCGTCGTCGCGGTCAGCTCGGTGGCCAGCTCGGCGGCGGTGAGCTGGCGCGGGGTCGGCTCCACCGGCGGCGCGTCGGCGGGTGGCTCGGCGGGCGGCGCGTCGGCGGGTGGGTCGCTGGGCGGCGCATCGGCGGGTGGCGCGTCGCTGGGCGGCGGCGCCGGCGGCGCGAACAGCTCGGCCAGCTCCTCGGCCGACGACATCCGCCGCCACGCCGCCACCACGTCCTCGGCGTGATCCTTGCCGCCGTACCACACCGTGGCGCCGGCGCCTTCGGAGACGATGAACACCCGGGTGTTCCACGCGAGCAGCTTCTGCGCCGCGGTCTCGGCCTCGGCGGTGGTGGCGAACGTGCGCAGCGGCGCCGCCCAGGCGCCCGAGCGCGGCCGGGCCACCAGCGGATCGCGGGTCAACGCGAGGCCGATGACCACGTTGCCGGCGTCGCGCATCGCCTGGGCGAACTCCTCGGCGTCGCCGACCGAGTACTGGCCGCGGTCCTGGAACAGCCAGTCGAACACGACGACCTTGGCCCCGGCCGTCTTGCAGTAGGCGGCGATGTAGCCGTACATCGCGCGCGGCCACGGCCAGGTCACGTCGAGGTTGTCCTCGGCGTCCTCGATGTCTTGCTCCGACACCTCGATCAACACGATGTCGGGGGAGGCCGTGCTCTGGCGCGCGACGACCTTGGCCCGCTGATCGTAGGTCCACATCTCGATGCCCTCGAGCCAGCGCAGGCGCACGAACCCGAGCACCGCGGCCACCAGCCCGACCAGCAACCCGACCAACCCGGCGGCCACCAGCTTCTTGGCCCGAGGCGACAACGTCACGCGCACGGCGGCACGGTAACACGAGCCCCGCCGACCCCGCCCCGAGCTGCTACAACCTCAGGGTGGCGCCGGACGATCGACCCACCGTCCCGTCCACCGTGGTGGACCGGCTGTTCGTCTACGGCACGCTGCGCGCCGGCGAGGCCGCCCACGCCGTCGTCGCGCCGTACGTGATCAGCGCGGTGCGCGCCACCGCGCTGGGCACGATGTACGCGCTGCCGGCGGGCTATCCGGGCGTGGTCGCCGACGATCGCGGCGTGGTCCACGGCGAGCTGCTCACGCTGCACGACCTGGCCGCGGCGCTGCCCGCGCTCGACGCCTACGAGGGCGACGACTTCACGCGCATCCTGGCCGAGATCACCACCGCCGCCGGCCGCGGCTGGGCCTGGATGTACGTGCTGCTGTCGTCGGAGCTGGCGCACGGCGCGCCGGTGATCGCCGACGGCGACTGGGCCGGCTACCGCCCGCGCCGCGGCTAGGCGCCGAAGTAGGCGACGAGCGCGAGCGACAGGGCGGTCAGGGCGAGCGCGAAGGTGCCAACGCTGACTTCGCGCTGGCGGGGACGGGTCATGGGCACGGGGGCAGTTTGGCCAAAGCGGCCAGGGAGTCAAGGTTTGCACCCGGTGATCGATCGGGTGTTGCCGCGCGATTCCGCACACTTGTGCGGCGTCTGGGGACGATCACCCTGCGAACCGCCCTCACCGAGCGCCTGCGCTACAACGTCGTGATGCTGTGCGAGACGTTCGCGGCCGGCCGCTTCCAGTGCAACTGCTCGATCGTCGCCGACCCCGCCACCCGCGAGGCGATCGTGATCGACCCCGGCGGCGAGACCGCGCGCATCGCGGCGATCGTCCGCGCTAACGATCTGATCGTCACCGCGATCGTCCACACCCACGCCCACCTCGATCACATCTACGAGACCGCGGCGGTCAAGCAGGCCCACGGCGGCAGCGTGTGCCTGCACCCGGGCGACCGCCCGCTCTACGACGCCGCGGCGGTGCAGGCCGCGATGTTCGGCTGGGCGCCGCCGACGATGACCTCCGTCGAGCGCTGGCTCGCCGACGGCGACACGCTGCGGTTCGGCGCCCACGGCGCGCTGGTCGTGCACACGCCCGGCCACACGCCCGGCTCGGTGTGCTTCGAGATCGCGACGCCCGGCGAGCGCACCCGGGTGTTCGCCGGCGACACGCTGTTCCGCCGCAGCGTCGGCCGCACCGATCTACCCGGCGGCGACGCCGGCCAGCTGCGCCAGTCGATCAAGGACAAGCTCTACACCCGCGACCTCGACGCGCTGGTCATCCCCGGCCACGGGCCGAGCACGACGCTGGGCGACGAGGCCCGCGCCAACCCGTTCGTCCGCGCCGCGTAGCAGCCGCCCGGCGTCGCTGGCGCGCGGCCAGCCCGCGAACAGATCGGGCCGGCCGCTCGCGCGTACTATCCGGCGATGCGCCTCGCGTGGCTCGCCGTGTTCGCCGTGACGTGGCTGACCGCGTCCTCGGCGCGCGCCGACGAGCCGGCCCGGCTGTACGCGCACTTCTCGTCGATCGACGAGCGCGCCGTGGTCGAGGCCGACGGGTTCGCGTTGCCGGCCGGTGTCGGGTTCACCCAGGTCGCGCTGGCGCGGAGCCGGGTCGGCGAGCAGGGCACCAACGGCGGCCTCGTCCTGCTCCGCTGCCGCGCGCGCACCTGCGCCGGGCGGCGCGTCAACCTCGGCGCGGTCGATCGGATCGAGGTGCTCGGGGTGGTCGACCTCGACGGCGCGCTGGTGGCGTTGCCGGCCCGCGCGACCGCGGTGAGCCACGTCGACCCGTGGACGCCGCTCGCGCTCCTGGGCGACGGCCGCCGTCCGCGGTGGCCGGTGCTGGTGGTGCGCAGCGTGCGCGCGGTCGTCGAGTCCGCGACCACCCGCGACGGCCTCGAGGTGCAGGCGACCGCGGTAGAGACCCGGCTGATCATGGTGTCGCTGCGCCGCCGCGACCAGGGGCGCGTGGTGTTCGACGACGCGCTCCAGGCCACCGGCGCCAACGGGGCCGGGATCGTCCGCACCTTCCGGCTGGCGCACGGCACGCCGGGCGGCCTGCTCGACATCGCCGCCACCGAGCAGCGGCGCGGCGATCGCGCTTCGGCGTGTGTGCCGCCGCCGCCGGTCGAGTACGCGTACCGCTGGGTCGGCGACCGCTACCAGCGCGCCGACGGGCCGCTGGCCGCCGGCCCATGCCACTGACTCACAGCAGCACGCGCAGCCCGACGGTCAGCGTCACCGGCAGCGCGCTGCCGACGTCGGTGGAGGGCGTGAACGTGACGCCGCCGGGCGCCGCGCCGTCCATCGGATCGGTCGACACCGGCCCCGGCGGGTTGTCCCAGCGCACCAGGTACGCGCGCAGCTCGGCGCCGAGCAACAGGCCGCCGGCGATCGGGCGGGTCAGCGCGCCGCCGACGACCACGCCGACGCCGTGCTGCCGGACCACCGCGGCGTTGACCAGCAGCGGTCGCTCGATGCGCGCGCCGCCGACGAACAGCTCGGGCAAGAGCGGCAGGTCGACCAGCAAGCGGCGGAAGCCGGCGCTGGAGATCCGCAGCGGCCCGCGCACGCCGGCGTCGGCGAGGCGCTCGTTGCCGGCCGCCTGATCGTACGACTCGCCGAAGCGGAACTCGAACGTCCAGCGGTTGGCGCGGTAGCCGACCATGAACGCCTTGCCGACGCCGGGGCCGAACACCCCGTCGCCGCCGGGCGTCGCGGCGGCGCCGACCTCGAGGCCGAACACCGGGCCGCGCGCCGCGGCGGGCGACGGCGGCGGTACGGGGGCCGGCGGCGGCGGTACGGGGGCCGGCGGCGGCGGCGGCTCGACGACCACCGGCGGCGGCGGCGCGGGCTCGATCGGCGCCGGATCGACCGGCGGCGGCGCGACCGGGCCCGGGTCGGCGGGCGGCGGCTCGGCGGTTGGCGGCCCCGCGTCGGGCGTCGGCTGCGCGATCGCCGGCGCCGCGAGCGCGGCCAGCGCGAGCGCGGCCAGCGCGAGTGACCGGCTAGAAGACATAGCCGGCCTCCGCGGACAGCGTGCGCGCGCCGGCGCTCATGCCGTCGGTGAGCAGCTCGCCGCCGAGCTCGAAGCCCTTCAGCCGGACGCGCGCACCGAGCCGCCACGGGTTGGCCTCGATGTCCTCGCTGCCGTCGGCGATCGCGAACCAGTCCTCGAACAGCGACGCCCAGTTCAGATCGGGCTGCAGATAGAACCAGACGTCGTTGCGCGCGTAGACCGACACCCGCACCGGCGTGCCCAGGTAGAAGTGCTCGGGGGTCACCGTCGCCATCGTCGAGCCGACGGTGGTGCTGTCGCCGACCAGCGTCGTGCGGGTGCGGTCGTGGAAGTCGAGGCTGCCGGTGCCGAAGCCGGCCGAGAAGCCGACCGCCACCGGGCCGACCCGCCGCGGCGTAGCGTGGAACCAGTACCAGAACATCCAGCCCGAGGTGTCGCCGCCCAGATCGCGCGAGCTGATCTCGAGGATCGTCTCGAACGGGAAGCCGCGATACGGCGTGTTGCTGATCGCCTCGTCGAGCCGCTGGTAGTCGCGCTGCGCCTGCGCGGCCTTGGCCGGATCGATCACGTACGTCGTCGTGACGTCGGTGGTCTCGACCCGCTGGCAGCTCGAACCGTAGCACTCGGTGCGGGTCGACACCGTGGTCGTGGTCGACGAGCTGTCGATCGCCGACGCCGCCGCGCCGTACGCCGCGATCGTGCGCAGCACCAGCCGGCTGACCGGCCCGCCGCGATCGATGAGCTTGATCGTGCCGGTGGTGCCGCTGGTGGTGCCGGGGGCGACCAGCGCGTTGCCGGCGCCGACGCCGTAGGTGACGCCGCAGCCAGCGGCGGGGAGCGCCGCGAGCAGCGCCGCGAGGAGCCAGGCCTTCATTGGTGGTACATCTCCCCGCGCAGGCCGACGGTGAACATCACCGCGGTCGCGGTGAAGCCGGTGCCGGCGTCACCGCCGGTGGCGTCGAACAAGCCGGGCAGCACCGCGCCGCGCAGGCGCTCGACGCCGGCGCGCACGTACGGGGTGACGCCGTCGCGCCGCAAGAGCACCTCGACGCCGGCGCCCGGGCCGCCGTACAGCGTGCTCTCGAGCAGGTCGTCGCCCTCGCTGGTGCCGGTCAGCGCCGAGTTGGCCAGCGAGATCGAGTAGCTCGCGAACGGCGTCACCGTCACCATGTCGAGCGGCACCATGTAGCCGGCGCCGATCGCGCTGCGATCGCCGAGCCCGATGTCGTCGGGCTCCATCGCGTCGCCGCCGCGGCGCTCGCGCACGGTGAACGCCGACAGGCCGCCCTCGCCGAACACCAGCGCGCGGCCGATGGTCGCGAACATCATGACCTCGACGCTGCGCTGCTCGACGGTGAGGTCGGCGGTGTCGGTCGAGTTGGAGGCGCGCCCGACCATCGAGGTCTGCGACGCGCCGTAGCCGTAGCTGGTGCACCCAGCCAGGCACAGGCACGGAAACAGCCAGCGCATCGCGGCGATCGTACGGGCGGCGGCCGGGGCGACACAAGCGCGCCGCCCCGCGCGCTCGGGTAGCGATCAGGTGGCGAGCGCGATCACGGCCTGAGGCCGTGGCGGCGCAGCAGCTGGATCAGGTACGGGCGATCCATCTGCGCCAGCCGCGCGGCGGCCGAGACGTTGCCGGCCGCGGCGGCCAGCAGGCGCGTGAGGTAGTCGCGCTCGAAGTCGGTCAGCGCCGCGGCCTTGGCCTCGCGGTACGACGCCAGCGCGCCGGGCGCATCGGGGGTCGCCAGCGGCGCCGCGTCGAGCGCGCCGGCGGCGCCCGGCAGCTGGCCCAGCACCAGCGCCGCCTCGACGACGTTGCGCAGCTCGCGGACGTTGCCCGGCCACCGCTGCTGGCGCAGCGCCGGCAGCGCGTGGGCCAGCGGGTTGTCGCCGGCGACGCCGGTGAAGCGCTCGGCCAGCGCGATCACCAGCGGCTCGAGATCGTCGGCGCGCTCGCGCAGCGGCGGGATCGTCAGGCGCGCGACCGCCAGCCGGAAGTACAGGTCGGCGCGGAACGCCCCGGCGTTGACCTCGCCGCGCAGGTCGCGGTGGGTCGCGGCCAGCACCCGCACGTCGACGTCGATCGGCTCGGCGCCGCCGACCCGGGTGAAGCGGTGGCGCTCCAGCACGCCGAGCAGCGCCGGCTGCAGATCCAGGGGCAGCTCGCCGATCTCGTCGAGGAACACCGTGCCGCCGGCGGCGCGCTCGAACGCGCCGGGTCGCCGAGCGTCGGCGCCGGTGAACGCGCCCTTCTCGTGGCCGAACAGCTGCGCGGCGATCAGCGTCGCCGGCAGCGAGCCGCAGTCGACCACGACGAACGGCCGATCGCGGCGCGGCCCGGCGTCGTGGATCGCCCGCGCGACGACCTCCTTGCCGACGCCGGTCTCGCCCTCGAGCAACACCGACGTGCCGACCATCGCCAGCTTGCGCGCGAGCGCCACCACCTCGCGCATCGCCGGGCTGTGGGCGATGACGCCGGGCAGCGGCTCGGCCGCGGCCGGCGCGGCGCGGGCGCCGGCGTCGTCGACCACCAGCGTGGTCGCGCCCAGCCGCAGCCGGGTGCCCGGGGCCACGGTCGCGCGCTCGACGCGGGTCGTGCCGACCAGCGTGCCGTTGGTGCTGCCCAGGTCGACCACCGCCAGGCCGTCGGCGGCGTGGCGGACTTCGAGGTGGTAGCGGCTGACCGTGGGATCGGTGAGCGCCAGGTCGCAGTCGGGAGAGGTGCCGATGGTCAGCACCCGGGCGCCGTCGTCGAGGGCGCGGCCAGCGTCGGGGCCGGCCTCGACCCGGGCCGCGACCAGCCGCACCGCCCGCACCGGGCGGGCCTGCAGCGTGGTGGGGCCGGCGGGGTCCATCGCCGCATCGTACCCGCTCGACGCGCCGACCTGTTGGCTCCCGCCAACAGGGGCCGACCGCGATCGTTGGCCGGCGCCAACAGCCGCGCGCCGCCGGCGCCGCGATCCGCGCGCTCGCCGCGTGGTCCGAGGCTTGCTCAGTGTGCGCGGCATGCTGCTCTCGACCCGCACGCTCGTCGCCGCGCTGGTGACGACCACCGCGTGCTTCTCCAGCGTCGCCCCGCCCGGCGGCGACGATCACGACGCGTGGTCGCTCGACGACGCCATCGAGTACCGCGACGACCTCGCCGCGCACCCCGGCTGCACCACCGCCGGCCTCGACTACCCGGCGGCGACGATCCCCGGCTACCGGTGCGCCGCCAAGGCGTACCCGTTCCCGGCCGGCGTCAGCGAGGACACCAGCGCGCCGATCGTGATCCTCGTCCACGGCAACTCCGACGCGCCCGAGGAGTGGGAGCGGTTCGAGGGCGGCGCGCCGATGCTGGCCGAGCGGCTGGCCGCGGCCGGCGTGCGCACCTACGCGGTCGACCTGCGCATCGACGAGGTCGACGATCCCCAGGGCAACAACGACACCGAGAACGCCGCGCGCAACGTCGACCACGGCTGGTCGGTGCCGCTGGTGCAGCACCTGCTCGAGGCCGTGCTGGCCGCGCACCCCGATCGGCAGGTGTCGCTGGTCGGCTTCTCGCTGGGCGTGACGACGGTCCGCGACGCGCTGCGCCGGATCCACGCCGCCGGTGCGGTGACGCTGTGGCCGCGGCTCGACGACGTCGTGCTGCTGGCCGGCGCCAACCACGGCGTGTCGTCGTTCGCGCGGCTGTGCGGCAAGAACCCGACGATGCGCGGCCAGGTCGCGTGCCAGATGGGCAACCGCGACGGCTACTCGCCGACCGACTTCTCGCTGGCGCTGAGCGGCGACGACGGCGCCTACGAGACGCCGTGCGGCGACGGCCAGACCGCGTTCGGCGACGACGCCTGCGGCGGCCACACCGTCCACTACACGACGGTCGTGATGCGCGACATCGCCAACGGCTCGTACCAGGACGAGTTCGTGTCGCAGGCGTCGGCGGCGCTGGCCGGCGCCGACAACCGCACGGTCGGGCTCGAGGACGTCGACCAGAGCGGCTACTTCTTCGGCGGGCTGCTCAAGAACCACTACGGCGCGTGCCGCTCCGAAGCGGCGTTGGCGATCGCGATGGAGGTGCTGCGATGACCTCGGTGAAGCCCACGCTGTGCCTGGCGCTGGCGTTGGCCGCCGGCGCGACCGCCGCCCGCGCCGACGACGACGCGGCCGCCACGCCGACCGACGACGACGCCCCCGCCGCCGCGCCACCGCGCCGGGTCGCGGCGGTGCCGCGGGTCGGCCCCACCAGCGACGCGGTCGTCGACGAGGCGCCCGACGCGATCCTGGCGGAGGACGAGCCATGGATCCGGCCGTTCGCCGCGGTGGTCGGCGGCTTCAAGTTCGAGACGCTCGACAACGCGCCCGGCGACACCCGCGAGGGTCGGTTCGTGACCGTCGCGCTGTCGCGGTTCGGGCTGCGCGCCGGCGTGGCCCGCGGCATCACGATCGAGAGCGAGTTCGAGGCCAACGCCGGCCCGCACGGCTCGAGCGCCTGGGAGGGCCAGGCCGCGATGTCGGTGCGCAACCAGCTGGTGCGCGTCGAGCGCGGGCGGATCCGCGTCGACGCCGGCCGCATCACCGACCCGGCCAGCCTCGACTTCGTCTCCGACAACGTCGGCGACCAGCTGCTGACCGACGGCTTCACCCGCGCGTCGCTGCTGGCCAGCGGCTTCAACCGCGGCAACGGCGTGCTCGGCCAGGTCGCGGTGGTGCCGGGCGTGCGCTTCGGGCTGACGGTCAACGCCGCCAACCCGGTGTCGACCACCCAGAGCCTGGTGGTCGGCGGCACGTTCCCGCCGTTCGCGCGCTTCTACTTCGCGCCGTACCAGTACGTCGGGCGCGACGCCGCCAACTTCCCCGCCGACGAATACCACTTCACGGTGGTGACGCCGTCGTTCCTGGTCGACAAGGACCGGTTCGCGATCCACGCCGCGCTGCAGATGTTCCAGGTCAACACCGACACCTCGCGGTCGGACGACCAGAACATCGACGGCTTCAACGCCCGCGGCTCGGTGATGGGGCGCTTCCTCGATCGCCGGCTGCGCGCCTTCGCCAACGCGTCGATCGTCCAGAACGAGGTGGTCGATCCCGACGACGGCCAGCGGCTGTCGGGCGAGATCTACACCGGCACCTCGATCGGCGGCGGCTTCGACGTCACCGCGCTCGACGAGCGCGCCGGCGCCGGCGCCCAGGTCGTGCTGGTCAGCGATCGCCAGGGCACCAACCCGGTCGCCAGCCAGCTCTACGTCAACGTCGGCACCACCTACTGGCTGTCGCCGACCACCGCCATCGGCTCGCGCTTCGCGCTGTACCGCCGCTGCGAGGTGCGCGCCGGCGACACCTGCACCGTCGACGGCGAGCGCTCCTTCTTCGTCACGCTGCGTACCTCCATCTAAGGGTCCCCATGCGCCACCTCGCCATCATCACCGCCACGATCGTCGCGCTGGCCGGCACCGCCGCCGCCGGCACCCTCGAGCAGGTCACCGGCTTCGGGTCCAACCCGGGCGCGCTGGCGATGTGGCGGTACCGCCCGACCACGCCGGCGGCCAACGCGCCGCTGGTGGTGTTCATGCACGGCTGCAGCCAGAGCCACACCGACGCCGCGGCGGTGGGCTGGACCCAGCTCGCCGATCAATACGGCTTCTACGTGGTGTTCCCCGAGCAGGTCACCGCCAACAACCCGATCAAGTGCTTCAACTGGGCCGGCGAGTACGGCGACGTCGCCAACCTCACCCGCGGCCAGGGCGAGAACCTGTCGGTGAAGCAGATGGTCGACAAGATGAAGGCCGACTTCGCGATCGACGCCGCGCGGGTCTACGTCGCCGGCTTCTCGGCCGGCGCCGGCTTCGCCAGCGTCATGCTCGCGACCTGGCCCGACGTGTTCGCTGGCGGCGCGATCATGGCGGGGCTGCCGTACCGCTGCGCGACGACGGTCAACGGCGCCTACGCCTGCCAGCAGCTCAACGCCCACCCCGAGCTCAAGCACACGCCGGCCGAGTGGGGCGACCTGGTGCGCAACGCGTTCCCGGGCTACGCCGGCGCGCGGCCGCGGGTGGTGATCTTCCACGGCACCGCCGACTCGACGGTCAGCCCCGACAACCAGGTCGAGCTGATCGACCAGTGGACCAACGTCGGCGGCGCCGACCAGACCGCCGACGAGACCGCGACGGTCAGCGGCCACGAGCGCGCCCGCTACAAGAGCGGCGCGACGGTGGTGGTCGAGTCGTGGCGGCTGGCGTCGATGGGCCACGCGGTGGCGATGGGCAACGACCCCGAGCACGCGTGCGCGCCGGCCGGCACCTACACCGAGAGCCGCAACCTGTGCGCGGCGTACCGCGCGGCGCAGTTCTTCAACCTCACCGGCGGCGTGGTCGAGCCGCCGATGGACGCCGGCGTGATCGACGCGCCGATGGGCGGCGTCGACGCCGGGCCGGTCGACGCCGGGGTCGGCCCGGACGCCGGCGCGCCGCCGATCGACGCCGGGGTGCCGGGCGCCCCGACGGTGCGGCTGACCGCGCCCGCCGACGGCGCCGAGGTCAGCGGCGCGGTGACGCTCAGCGCCGACGCCAGCGCCGGCGACGGTGTGGTCCGGGTCGAGTTCAAGATCGACGGCGTGCTGAAGGGCTCCGACGGCACCGCGCCGTACACCTACCGCTGGCAGACCGCCAACGTCGACGACGGCGAGCACGCGATCGAGGCCGTGGTCTACGACCGCTTCGAGGTGTCGGCGTCCGACGCGATCACCGTCGTGGTGGCAGGCGCGGCCGGCAACCCCGGCGATCCCAGCACGGTCGACCCGATCCCGTGCGGGTGCCGCGCCGAGGGCGGCGGCGGCGCGGTCGGCGTGCTCGGCGTCGGCGCGCTGGTGCTGGGGCTGGTGCGGCGCCGCCGCGCGCGAGCGTGACGGCAGCGCCGCGATCAGAACTGGCCGCGCAGCGTGACCGCGCCGCCGTCGGCCGACGGCTCGATCGCGAGCGACGTGGCCTGCGGGCGCTGCCACCACACGATCGCCGCCACCACCGCGAACGCGCCGGCGCCGGCGAAGCCGAGGTTGGCGACCAGCGCGTCGCGCTCACCGCGGGCGCGCACCGCCTCGTAGACGTCGAGCGGGTGGCCCGTCGGATCGGCGCGCAGCGCGTCGAACTCGTCCTGCGCGACCGCGGTGCGCCACGCGAACACGCCGCCGAGCACGCCGCAGCCGAGCGCGACGCCGGCGTAGGGCTGCCACCGTCGGTGCAGCGGCGTCGAGGGGCCGCCACCGCGCCGCCCGCCGGCCGGCACCGCGGCGTAGGCCAGGTGGTTGCCGTGCTCGTCGAGGGCGATCGCCACCGCGGCCTGCCCGCGCGGCCACGGCAGCGGCTGGCCGACGCCACCGTCGACGCCGCGCGCGCCCGGGGCCGCCGCGACGCGGATCGCGCGCACCACGCCCGCGGGCGCGCCGACCGTCGCGACGATCGCGTCGCCCTCGCGCCGCGCGGTCAGCGCCAGCGGCGTGGCCCCCGCGCGCGCCGCGGCCAGCGCGGCCTCGAGCTTGGGCGACACGCCGGCGGGCAGCGCGCCGGCTGGCTCGAGCGTCAGCCAGCGGGCGAACCACGCGGCGGCCTCGGCGGGTCGATCGAGGCCCGCGGCCAGCTCGCCGCCCAAGCGGTACAGCGCCGCCACCTGCGCCGGCGTCGCGTCGCCAGCCGCCAACGCCCGCGCGACCTCGTCGAGCGCGGCGTCGTAGCGCAAGGCGGCCCGCGCGCGCTGCGCCGCGGCCAGGTGGCTCGCGACCGCGGCCTCGTCGGCGGCGGCCGCCTGCGCCGCCAGCGCCAGCGCCGCGATCACCGCCGCGCCGCGGCTCACCATCGCAGGTCCAGCGGCGCCGCGCTGCCGCCCTCGGGCACGTCGATGGTGAGCGTGCGCGCGCGCCCGTCGGCCAGCGTCGCGCGCACGCGGTGGCGACCCGCGGCGAGCGGCTTGTGGATGTACGGCGTGGGCCCGACCGCCTTGCCGTCGATCGTCAGCTCGGCGTACGGCGTCGAGTCGATGCTCACCCAGCCAGGCTTGCGCACTCGCGCGCCGGTGTCGAGGGCCGCGCCGGCGTCGATCGCGAGCGCGGCGTCGAGCGCGGCGTCGTGCGCGGCGTCGTGCGGGGCGACCGCGGCGTCGACCGAAGCCCCGCCCGCGTCGATCGTCGCGCCGGCCGATCGGCCGCGCGTGCACCCGCGCCACGCCAGCGCGCTCGCGCCGAGCGTCGCCACCGCGACCGCGCCGATCGCCCACGGCCATCGCGGCGCGCGCCCTGGCCGCGCGCCGGTCCACACCGTCGTCGGCATCGCGTCGGGGCGCTCGGCCGCCGTCGGCGGCGCCGCCACCTCGGGCCGCGTCGGCGCCGCGGCGCGCACCCGCTCGCGGGCCGCGGCGATCGCCGGGCCGCACCGCGCCGCCACCACCTTCGCCAGCTCGGGCGCGCGGGCCACGCCGCCGTGATCGCGCAGCGCCGCCTCGATCGCCTCGCGCAGCGCCGCCGCCGTCGCCGGCCGCCGCACCGGGGCGCGATCGAGCGCGCGGGCCAGCACGTCGGCCAGCGCCGCCGGGACCGCCGGCGCGATCGCCTCGACCCGCGGGATCGGCTCGTCGAGCACCGCCGCCGCGGTCAGCGACGCCGAGCCGCGCGCGAACAGCGACCGGCCGGCCAGCGCCTCCCAGGCGACCACGCCCAGCGCGAACAGATCGGCGCGGCGATCGATCGCGCCGCCGGCCAGCTGCTCGGGCGCCATGTACGCGAGCTTGCCCTTCACGACGCCCTGATCGGTGGTGGTCGACGCGTCGTTGGCCTTGGCGACGCCGAAGTCGAGCAGCTTGACCACGCCGTCGGCGGTGACGAAGACGTTGCCCGGCGACACGTCGCGGTGCACGACGCCGAGCGGCGCGCCGGCGTCGTCGGTCAGCTCGTGCGCGTGATCGAGCCCGTCGCACGCCTGCACCAGCAGCCCGGCCACGATCCGCGCCTCGGCGGCGTCGGCCGGGGTCGCGCCGGCGCCGGCGCCGACCACGGCGTTCAGCGCCACGCCCTCGAGGTACGGCATCACCAGGTAGTGCTCGTCGCCGACGTCCTCGAGGTCGGTCACCTCGCACACGTTGGGGTGGGTCAGCCGCGCGGCCAGGCGCGCCTCGTCGAAGAACATCGCGCGGTAGCCGGCGGTCGCGCCCAGCTCCACCCGCAGCCGCTTGAGCACCACCAGGCGCGCGAAGCCACCGGCGCCGGCGCGCCGCGCGACGAACAGCTCGCCCATCCCGCCGGTCGCGAGCGGCGCGATCACCTGGTAGCGACCGATCGTGGGCGGGACGGCGTTCGACATCGCGGGCGCGGGCGCGCTATCCTCGACGCGCGAGTCTACACCGTGGCCCGTCGTCCCCGCCAACGTGCCCGCCAGCCCTGGCTCGTCGCGGCCGCGCTCGCGGCCGCCGCGGGCTGCGGCTTCGACGCCGACTACGCCGGCGCGACCATCACGTGCGCCGACGTCGATCCGCGCTGCCCCGACGGCTACCAGTGCGTGGCCGGGACCTGCCGCACCACCGCGCCGCCGGCGATCGACGCCGCCGGCCCCGACGCGTCGGTGTGCGCGCTCGCCGCGCAGCAGCCCGACAACGACCGCTGCGCCGCCGCCATCGACGTCGCGGTCACGGCCGCCGAGGTCGAGCGCTACGGCGACACCACCGGCTACGCCAACGACCTGGCCCCGTCGGTGCTGCCCGGCTGCGCCGGCTCGCCCGAGCCCGGCCCCGACGCGGTCTACCGGCTCGCGCTCACCGCCGGCGACACGCTGCACGCCGAGCTGCGCACCACCGGCCACGACGGCGCGCTCTACCTGCTCGACGGCTGCAGCCTCACCGCGACCTGCCGCGGCGGCGCCGACGCGCTGGGCGCCGGCGCGCTCGATCAGGCCACGATCGCCATCGCCGCCACCGGCACGTACTACCTGGTCGTCGACGCCTCGAGCGCCACCGCCGCCGGCTGCTACGCGCTGCGGCTGTCGGTCACGCGCTGATCACGCCGCGCGCCGCGCACGCGGCCTCGTCGCATCGATCAGGGCTACGACTTGCCGAGGTGTTCTTGCAGGCCGTTGTAGGCCGCGGTCACGCGCATCGACAGCTCGTTGGCCGCCTTCTGCTTGCCCGGGTTCCCGGCGTGCATGTCGGGGTGGTACCTGCGCATGAGCTGGCGGTACGCGCTCTTGATCTCGCCGAGGTCGGCGCCCGGCTGCAGGTTGAGCGCCTTGTACCAGTCGGCGATCTGCGCGTCGTTGCCCGATCGGGCCCGAGGCCGCGCGCCGCCGCCGCTGCTCGCGCCGCCGCCGCTGCTCGCGCCGCCGCCGCTCGCGCCGCCCCCATTGTTCGCCCCGCCGCCGCGCGCCGCCTGCTCCTTCATCCGCCGGAACGCCTCGTCGGCGACGCGCTGCTCGGCCGCCGCCTTGGCGGCGCGCGCGCCGTTGATGCGCTGGGCGCGCTCGGCCGCCTGCCGCGCGCGATCGGCCCGCGCGCCGGGCCCGGCCAGCTTGGCGATCGCCGAGCGCCCGGGCTCGCCGGTGTGCGCCTTCTTGCGCGCCGCCAGCTCGACCTCGAGCGCCGCCGCCTCGACGCTCGACAGCGGCTCGTCGTCGACGATCACCAGCGAGGTCAGCGACGACAGCCCGGAGCGGGCGCCCTCGAGGATGCGGCGGGTCAGGCTCACCTACGCAGGGTAGCCCGAGCCCACGACCATCGCCACCGCCTCAGCGCGACGGATCGGGCGCGCGCATCGGCCCGCTGCCCGGATCGTCGGGCGTCTCGTCCACCTCGGCCGCGGGCTCGACCGCGGTCATCGGCGCAGAGTCGCGACGCTGGCCGAGCTGCCGCAGCAGCTCGACGACCCGCGAGGGGTTCGCCGCGTTCGGATCGTACGACTTGGTCATCCGTCACTCGGTCAGTCGCCCCGAGCGTGATCATCGTCGCAGAAAAGTGCCGCCCTCCTGCAAATTTTCTCAGGAATCGACCGCGCGCGGCGCGCCGACCGCGACGACCGCGCGCAGGGCCACCAGCGCGCCGACGAGGCTTGCGAGGATCACGTAGAACACCTGCATGCCGGTCCGACCGGTGTCGCTGCCCGCGGCGATGCCGTGGCCCAGGGCCGCGACGAGCACTGCGAACGATCCGTAGTGCAGGCGCCGCCACCACCGCGCGCCGATCCGCGCCCGCAGCCCGAAGCTGACGTGGATGACCAGCGCCAGGTACGCCGCGCCGATGCCGGCCGCCACCGCCCACGGCCGGTAGCTCGACACGCCGGGCACGGCGACGTCGAGTGCGTCGTAGCGGATGAACGGATCGAGCAGCAGCACGAGCACGTGGCCGGCGGTCAACGCAAGCGCGGTCGCCGACAGCGTCCGGTGCAGCTCGAGGCTGCGGGCCCGGGGCATCCACGCGTCGAGCACGCCGGTCGACAGCACCAGCCCGAGCGCCACGTCGAGCGTCAGCGCCAGCAGCGCCGTGACGCCGGCGGCCCGGGTCGCGACCCACATCCACGGCCCGTCGGGCCGCGGCGGCGCCGCGACGACGCCGAGCCGCGCGCCGATCGCGCCGAGCAGCAACACCAGCAGGGTCCCGGCCACCAGGCCGGACAAGATCGTCTTACGCATCGGGCGCGACCTCCAGGGGACCGATCAGCTCGACGTCACCGTGGTGGTCGACGAGCACGGCCCCGATCGTGGACAGGTTGGCGAGCAGCGCGCGGCCGGCGCGCGCGCCCGCGATGAACACCGCCTTGGCGAGGATCTCGGCGCGCTCGGCGGATGGCGCGACGATCGTCACCTGCGCCAGATCGGTCGCGGCCGGCGCGCCGGTGGCGGGATCGATCAGGTGGTGGGCCCACGCGTCGCCGCGCCGCCAGCGCCGGCGGTTGGCGGCGCTGGTCGCGACCGCGCGATCGCGGATCCGCAGCGTGATCAACGTGCGCGTCGGGTCGGCGGGATCCTCGACGTCGACGTACCAGCCGTCGCCCTCGGGGCCGGCGCCGCGCAGCACCGCGTCGCCCCCGGCGTCGAGCGCGGCGATCTCCGGCAGGTGGCGCGCGGCCAGGTCGGCGGTCGCGCCCTTGATCATGCCGCCGAGGTCGAGCTGCACGTGCGGTGGCCGCGCGACCAGGCCGCGCGCCAGATCGAGGGTGACGTCGGCGAACCGCGCCGGCGGTGGCGCCTCGGCCGGCGTGGCGCGATCGAGCGCGCCGGGCGCGAACGCGCGGTCGTAGCCCGCCGCGATCATCGCGCCGCCCACCGCCGGATCGAACCGACCGCCGGTCAGCTCGACGTACGCCTGGGCACGCGCCAGCGCCGCCATCATCGCCGGCGACGCGGCGAACGGCGCGGTCGCGCGGTTGAGCTGCGCCAGCTCGCTGTCGGGGCGGAACCGGCTGAAGCGCGCCTCGGCGCTGGCGAACTGCGCGGCCACCTCGGCCGCGGCCGCCGCCTCGCCCTCGACCGACAGCGTCGGCGCGTGGACGGTGACCGTCGTGCCCATGGCGCGCAGCTCGACCATCACGAGCTCCGGGTGCGCACCCGCACGCGGCGCGCGGGCGGGCGACGTGCGATCGGCACCGGCTTCAACGTCGGGCCGTCGCCGGGCTTGGTCGCGGTGACCACCCAGCCGGATGGCAGCGCGATCGCCGGCCGCTCCGATGGCGGCAGATCGTGCCACCACACCGCGGGCGGGATCGGCGCGGCGGTCGCGGTCGGCACCGGGGCGGGCAACGGCTCATCCGCCACCGGCGCGGTCGTCGGCGCCGGCGCGAAGCACCACCACGCCACCAGGTACGTGGTCGCGAGCCCGCTGATCGTCCACAGCCGCAGCGCGCGGCCATCGACGTTCCACCGCGGGCCGCGCCGCGCCGGCCGCTCGTCAGTCGTCGTCATCGTCGTCGTCCTCGTGGTGGCGGCGGCCGTGGTGGTCGTCGTCGTCGTCGTCGTCATCGTCATCGTCGTCGCCGCGGTAGCGCGCCACCTGATCGTCGGGCGACGGCGGCAGCGCCGGCTCGACCACCTGGTCGGCCGCCGGCTGCACCGGCACCAGCAAGACCGGCTGCGGCGCGGGCAGCGGCCCGACCGGCGATCCCGGGGTCGACACCGCCTCGGCCGGGGGCTGCGCCGCCATCGGCATCGGCACCAGCGCAGGCACCTCGGCCGGCGCGGGATCGGCCGCTGGTTCAGCCTTTCGGCCGATGCGCCCGGTCAGAGCGGCGACCGTCACGGCGATCGCCAGGGTGAGGCTGGCGACCGCGACGATCTGCGCGGTGCGGCCGGGAGCGGGGGGTGTTTCCTTGGGGGCCATCGAGATTCCTTCCGGGTGTGCCCTCATGGATGCATCGCCTGGCCGCGCGGGCTATCAGACAGATGTGAAGCGCAACGATGTCGGCGGCTTGCGACTTCGGCGCAGACACCCGTGAAACCCCGTCGGGGGCGCGCTGTCCGTGTGCCATGCCCCGCTACCTCGCCGCCGCCACGCTGCTCATCGCCGGGATCGCCAACGCCGCTCCGCCACCTTCGACCCCGGTGCCTGGCACGGTGGGCCTGCGCCAGCGCACGGTCGCGGTGCGCGACGCCTGCGTCGCCTCCACCACCGTCATCACGCAGGTGCGACCGGGCGACGCACCCGCGCTGGTCGCCGCGCTGACGCTGAAGCCGATCCGCGGCCTCGACCTCGACCCGAGCAACCAGCGACGGGCCACCGCCGCGCTGCGGAAGTTCCAGACCTGGCTGGAGCACGGCCGCGCCACCGCCACCGCGGCGGTGACGGCCGAGCGCGCCGCCGCCAGCAACGCCACCCGGCCGGTCGACCGCGTCGAAGCGATGGCGCGCACGGTGCAGATCAGCGCCCGCTACGCCGAGGTGCTGCGCAGCTCCGAGATCCCGACCAACGTGCGCGCCTTCCCCGAAGCGATCGAGGCCTATTGCGCCGCGATGGCCGAGCAAGCCGACGCGCTCGACGCCCAGGCCGCCGCCGCGCGCCAGGCCTGCGCCGACGCCGCCGCGCACATCCTGCCCGGCTGGTGGACGCCGATCTGCACGCCTTGATCCGGCGCCCGCGATCGCGGTCAACGTTCCGCCGCGCTGCGGGCACTGCGCGACATGCCCCGCCTGACGCTCCCGCTCGCCCTCCTCCTCGCCGCCGGCGCCGCCTGCGCCACCGATCCCGACCCGGCCGACGACGACGGCCTGGCGCCGCCGCCGCCCGGCCAGGGCGTGCAGTTCACGATGACCCACCGCATCGCGCCCGGCGTCGAGGGCGAGTGGTGCCAGTTCGTGCAGGCGCCCGCCGCGCCGATGTGGGTCGCGCGCGACGAGGTGCGCTTCACCGCTGGCAGCCACCACTTCCTCCTGTACGAGACCGCGTACGACGCGATCCCGACCGCGACCGACGACGGCACGCCGATCGACACCTCGGGCGTGTTCGACTGCAGCGCCGGCGCGACCAACGGCTGGACGATCACCCGGCTGATCGGCGGCTCGCAGAACGGCAGCGGGCCGTCGATCCTGGCGTTCCCCGACGGCGTCGCGATGCCGGTGCGCGCCCACGCGGTGCTCTTGATGAACGCGCACTACCTGAACGCGTCGGACGCGGCGCTCGATCCCGAGGTCCGCGTGAACCTGTGGACGCGGCCGGCGGCCGAGGTCACGACCGAGGGCGACGTGCTGTTCCTGTACAACCCGATCATCAAGGTGCCGGCCCGCGGCGACGGCCGCGCGCGCTGGAAGTGCCCGGTCCACGCCGACATCACGATCGCCAACCTGCAGTCGCACATGCACCGCCGCGGCGTCGCCTACGAGGCGTCGATCAGCGGCGGCGCGCCGGTCTACGCCTCCGACCGCTGGCAGGACGTGCCGGTCACGACGTTCACGCCCGGCCTCCACGTCGCCGCCGCCGCCACGCTCGACTACCACTGCGACTACCACAACGACGAGGCCCGCGACGTCTACCAGGGCGCGCGCTCGACCGACGAGATGTGCATGCTGATCGGCTCGTACTACCCGGCCGATCCGCGCACCGCCAACTGCCTCGACGCGGCCGGCGGCCTCGGCGGCGAGCTGATCGGCAACGGCGCCGCGACCTGCGCGCAGACGCTGACCTGCCTGCAGGGCGCCGGCGACTTCGCGGCGATCACCGACTGCATGGACGCCGCGTCGCCGACGGTGTCGCGCGAGACCTCGGCGCTCTTCAACTGCTTCGCCAACCACGCCGACCCGCAGGCCGCCTGCCAGGCCGAGGTCGCCGCGTGCGCGGCGCGGTGACCGCCCGGTAGCGCGCGGCCGGTAACGTTCCGTTACAATCAGCGCCATGCGCGCACCGGATCTCGCCCGCTTGGGCGTCGGCACGCGGCTTGTATCGTGTCGCCCTGAATGCCGCGCGCCGGAGGCCCATGACCCGCGTCCTGGTCGTCGACGATGACCGCTCGATCCGCCGCAGCCTGGAGAAGTTCCTGGGCGGGCTGGGCTACGACGTGGTCACCGCGGCCGACGGCGCCGAGGCGCTGCGCGCCGCC
This sequence comes from Myxococcales bacterium, assembly GCA_016707895.1. Taxonomy (GTDB): domain Bacteria; phylum Myxococcota_A; class Polyangia; order Haliangiales; family Haliangiaceae; genus UBA2376. Next base: position 449,792 of record JADJGV010000003.1, read on the forward strand.
GGCGGCGCCGACGTGGTGTTGCTCGACCTCGGCCTGCCCGGCGCCGACGGCTTCGAGGTGCTGGCCCGGCTGCGCGCCGAGGATCATCCGCCGCCGGTCATCGTGATCACCGCCCGCGACGACATGCAGTCGACGGTGCGCGCGATCCAGCAAGGCGCCTACGAGTACCTGGTCAAGCCGCTCGACATCGATCGGCTGCGGCTGGTGGTGCAGCGGGCCGCGGCGTCGCGCAACGCCGAGCGCGCGCTCGGGCAGTTCGTCGCCCGCGAGGCCGCGAGCGCGCAGTTGGGCAACCTGATCGGCAAGAGCCCGGCGATCCGCGACGTGTGGAAGCAGATCGGCGCGGTGTCGACCAGCAAGACCACGGTGCTGGTGCTGGGCGAGTCGGGCACCGGCAAGGAGCTGGTGGCCAAGGCCATCCACTACGCGTCGGCCGAGCGCGAGCAGCCGTTCGTCGCGATCAACTGCACCGCGTTCGCGCCCGGCGTGCTCGAGTCCGAGCTGTTCGGCCACGTCAAGGGCGCGTTCACCGGCGCGGTCGCCGACAAGGCCGGGCGGTTCGAGCTGGCCGGCGGCGGCACGCTGTTCCTCGACGAGATCGGCGAGCTGCCGCTGGAGCTGCAGGCCAAGCTCCTGCGCGTGCTGCAGGAGCGGGTGTTCGAGCGGGTCGGGGACGGCCGGCCGGTGCCGCTGCGCGCGCGGGTGATCGCCGCGACCCACCGCGACCTGCCGGCGCTGGCGGCCAGCGGCGGGTTCCGCGAAGACCTGTACTACCGGCTGCGCGTCGTCGAGATCCGCCTGCCGCCGCTGCGCGACCGCGCCGAGGACGTGCCGCTGCTGGTCGAGGGCCTCTTGGCCAAGATCAACCGCGACCTGCACCGCGACGTGCGGCGGGTCGCGCCCGAGACGATGGCGGCGCTGGTGCGCTACCCGTGGCCGGGCAACGTGCGCGAGCTGGAGAACGCGCTGACCCGCGCCGTGGTGCTGTCGACCGGCGAGGTGCTCGAGGCCCGCCAGCTGCCGCTGGCCGAGGCCGCGGCCGCCGCGAGCAGCGCGACCACCGCGGCGGCGCGCGCGGCCGCCGGCGACGAGCCGCTGGTGTCGCTGCGCGAGGTCGAGCGCCGCCACGTCGAGCGCGTGCTGGCCGCGACCGGCTGGAACAAGCGGCGCGCCTGCGCGGTGCTCGAGATCAGCCGGCCCACGCTCGATCGCAAGATCGCCGAGTTCGGCCTGGCCCGGCCGGGCGGCGGCGGCGACGACGAGGACGGCGACGCGTGACGCCGGTCCTGCACATCTTGATCGGCGCGCTGGCGCTGGCGTTCGCGCTGCTGATCCTGCGCGCCGACCCGCGGCGGTGGGACAACCGCGCGTTCGCGGCGCTCGGCGTGCTCGACGCCGCCACCGCGCTGTTCCGCGGCATCGCCTCGCTGTTCGGCGCGTCGCTGCTCGACCCCGAGGTGGTCATCCCGTGCTCGCTCCTCGCGCCGCTCCTGGCCTGGGCCACGATCGAGTTCGCGTACTCGTTCCCGTTCGCGCGGCCGATGCCGTGGCGGTGGCGGGCGCCGCTGATCCTGTGGGTGGCGGCGGCGCTGACGGTGATGATCACGATCCACAGCCTGGCCGCGTCGACGGCGCTCAACCTCGGGTTCTTCATCCCGGTGTCGGTGGTGTTCGTGGTCCTGCAGGTGCGCAACCTGCGGCGGATGAGCGGCGATCGCACCGGCGTGCGGCTGGTGCTGGCCGCGCTGGCGCTGCGCTGGCTCACCGCCAACGCGCTGTACTCGCTGTACGGCCAGCTGTCGAGCGACACCTGGGCGCTGCTCTTGTGGATCGAGTCGACGGTGGTGGTGCTGCTCTCGTTCTTGCTGATCGGCCTGGCCGTGGTGCGCACCAACCTGTTCACCGCGCGCAGCGCCGTCGGCGAGCTGTTGCTCGAGGCGGCGTTCGTGATGATCGGCCTGCTGCTCACCGGCGCCGGCGTGCTCGGCGCCGGCAAGCTGGCCGCCACCTGGCCGCGCATCGAGCGCCCGCTGTTGATGCTGTCGGCGGCGGTGCCGCTCCTGGTCTACGTCGGTGCCGAGCGGCTGCGGCCCCGGCTCGAGCGCGGTGTCGATCCGCGCCGGGCCCGCCGCCGCGATCTGATCGACGCCGCCGAGCCGGCGCTGGGCAGCCACGAGCCGGCCACGGTGGCGACCGCCGCCACCCGCGCGCTGACCGACCTCACCGACGGCGGCGCCGCGCGGTTCGTGCCGCAGGCCGAGCTCGACGGCGGGCTGCGCGCCGCGCTGGCCGGCCCGGTCGACTGCCGGTGCGGTCTGGCCGAGCTGGCGGTGGCCGTGCGCACCGGGCCCGAGCTGCACGGCGCGCTGGTCGTCACCGGCGGCGTGCTCGATCGCGAGAGCCTGCAGGCCGCGCGGCTGCTGGCCGACCGCCTGGCCGACGCCTGCGAGCACCAGCGGCTGCGGACCCGCCTCGACGAGGCGCGCCAGCTGGCGGCGCTGGGCGCGTTCGCGGCGGCGATCGCCCACGACATCCGCACGCCGCTCACCAGCGTGCAGATGAACGTCCAGATCTTGCGCGGCAAGGTCGACCTGCCGGCCGACGACATGGAGTACTTCGACATCGCGCTGGCCGAGCTGCGCCGCCTCGACGCCCACGTGCGGGAGCTGCTCGACTACGCCAAGCCGCTGCAGCTGCGGCGGGAGACCGTCGACGTGCGCGAGATCGCCGACGACGCGGCCCGCACGGTGGCGGCGGTCCTCGACGAGCGCGGCCAGACGCTGGCCCGGGACCACGCCGGCGACCTGCCGGCGATCGCGATCGACGCGCCGCGGGTGCGGCAGGTGGTGTGGAACCTGCTCGACAACGCCGCCAAGGCGTCGCCGGCGGGCGCGACGATCGCGCTGCACACCCGCCGCGACGGCGATCGCGTGGCCATCGACGTGATCGATCACGGCGCCGGCATCGCCGCCGCCGACCTGCCGCGGATCTTCGAGCCGTTCTTCACGACCCGCCCCGACGGCACGGGCCTCGGCCTGGCGATCTGCCAGAAGGTCGTGCGCGGCCACGGCGGCGAGATCGTCGTGCGGTCGCAGCCCGGCCAGGGCTCGACGTTCTCGGTCGTGCTGCCGGCGGCGTGAGGCCGCGCCCGGCGGCGAGGCCGCGGTAACGCTTCGTTACCCCGGGCCACGAATCGTTACCCGCCGGCCCGGCGCGGCCCGCCAAGTGCGCGCGATCGCGCGGCCCGCGGCTCGGCACGGCGGGTGCTCTACCGAGCGGCGTGTGGACCCTGGCGCGCAAGATCCTGCTTCACGACCGCATCAAGTTCACGGTGGCCGCGGCCGGCGTGTCGATCAGCGTGATGCTGGTGCTGGTCCAGATCGGCCTCTACCTCGGGTTCATGCAGAACGCATCGAACCTGATCGATCACTCGACCGCGGACGTCTGGGTCACCGGCGAGGGCAGCGAGAACTTCGACTTCTCGGCGCCGATCGACGAGCGCGCGTTCTACAAGGTCGCGTCGACGCCGGGCGTCGCGCGGGCCGAGCGGATGCTGCTGGGCTTCGGCCAGTTCCGGCTGGCCGACGGCGGCACCCAGGGCGTGCAAGTGATCGGCCTCGACCCCGGCGCCCGGCTGCTGCGCCCGTGGCACGTCGTGGCCGGCGACGTGCGCCGCCTCGGCGAGCCCGGCGCGATCGTCACCGACATCACCGAGGCGCCCAAGCTCAAGGTCCACCGGGTCGGCGAGCGCCGCGAGATCTTCGGCGCCCGCGCCGAGGTGGTAGCGCTGACCTCTGGCATCCGCAGCTTCACGACGTCGCCGTTCGTGTGGACCGATCTCGACAGCGCCCGCGCCTACACGCTGTACCCGGCCGACCGCTTCAACTTCGTGATGGTCGAGGCCGCGCCCGGCGTGTCGCCCGAGGTGCTGGCGCGGCGGCTGTCGGCGCTGCCCAACCTCGACGCGTACACCACGCCGCAGATGTCGGCCCGCGCGCAGCACTACTGGTCGGCGCGCACCGGCGTCGGCGCCGGCTTCTTTACCACCGCCGCGCTCGGCATCATCGTCGGGCTCGTCGTCGTCGGTCAGATCCTCTACAACGGCACGCTCGAGCACCTGAAGGAGTACGGGACGCTCAAGGCGATGGGCGCGCGCAACAGCGCCATCCTGCGCGTGATCGTCTACCAGGCGCTGATCTCGGCGCTGGTCGGGTTCGTCCTCGGCGGCGGCCTGGCGCTGCTGGCGCAGCACGCGATGGTCGCGGCCAACCTGACCGTCAAGCTGACGCCGGCGCTGGTGGTCGGCACCGCCATCCTCACGGCGGTGATGTGCTGCGCCGCCGCGCTGTTGTCGGTGGTGAAGGTGCTGCGCCTCGACCCCGCGTCGGTCTTCAAGGGCTGATGCGCTGCCTCGGACCTCGGAGCCATCCATGACCACCGCCTCTCCCCTCGCATCGCTCGCCGGCGTCACCAAGATCTACGGCGACGGCGACACCCAGGTCACCGCGCTGGCCGACGCCGACCTGTCGATCTACCCCGGCGAGATCTTGCTCATCGAGGGCCCGTCGGGCTCGGGCAAGACCACGCTGATCTCGATCCTCGGCCTCTTGATGCGCCCGACCCGCGGCGACGTGTTCATCCGCGGCGAGCGGGTCAGCGCGCTGCGCGAGCGCGACCTGCCGCCGATCCGCGCCGGCGCGTTCGGCTTCGTGTTCCAGGGCTTCAACCTGTTCCCGGCGCTGACCGCGCAAGAGAACGTCGCGATCGCGATCAAGATGAAGCAGCCGCGGGCGCGCAACGCCGACGCCGAGGCGCGGCGGCTGCTGGCCGCGGTCGGGCTGGCCAACCGCATGCATCACAAGCCGGCCGATCTGTCGGGCGGCCAAAAGCAGCGGGTGGCGATCGCCCGCGCGCTGGCCGGCGACCCGGCGATCATCGTCGGCGACGAGCCGACCGCCGCGCTCGACACCAAGACCGCGCTCGACGTCATGGCGCTGCTGCGCTCGCTGGCCAGCGAGCACGGCCGCGCGGTCGTCGTCGTCACCCACGACCCGCGGCTCGAGCGCTTCGCCGACCGGGTCGCCCGCGTCGAGGACGGCCGCGTCATCGCCGTCGACACCATCGCGCATCCCCACGCCGCCTGAGGACCACTACCATGACCACCACCGCTCCCCGCCGTTCGTCCCGCACCAAGCTCACCGCCGCCGGCGCGATCGCCGCCCTCGCCGTCACCGGCGTGGTGTGGTCGCAGCGCGCGGCGCCGGCCGCGCCGTCGGTCACCGCCGCGCCCACCGCGCTGGTCGCGCCGGGCCTGGTCGAGGCCCAGGGCGAGCGCATCGCGCTCGGCTTCGAGGCCGCCGGCCGCATCGTCGAGTTGATCGCGGCCGAGGGCGACGCCGTCGCGGCGGGCCAGGTGCTGGCGCGACTCGACGATCGCATCGCGCGGGCCCGGGTGGCGCGGGCCGAGGCCGGCCTGGCCGCCGCGATCGCCCGCCGCGATCTCGCGGTGCGCGGCGCGCGCCCCGACGAGCGGATCGCCGCCGAGGCCGAGGCCCGCGCCGCCGCCGCCACCGCCCACGAGCGCGCGCTGGCTCGGGGCCGCGCCGACGCGCTCCACGCCGCCAACGCCGACGCGGTGGCGCTGGCCGAGGTCGACGCCGTGCGCGGTCAGGCCGAGGCCGCCGAGGCCGCCGCCGCCGCCGCGACCGCCCGCGCGGCGCTGGTGAGGAAGGGCACCCGCGCCGAGCTGGTCGCCGAGGCCAGGGCCGCGGTCGCCGCGGCGACCGCCGAGCTCGACGAGGCGCGCGCGCTGCTCGACCAGCACGTGCTGCGCGCGCCGCGCACCGGCGTCATCGTGCGCCGGTTGCACGAGGTCGGCGAGCACGTCACGACGATGCCGCCGACCACCGTGCTGATCCTCGCCGACACCGCGCACCTCGAGCTGCGGGTCGAGGTCGACGAGACCGACGTCGGCCGGGTCGCGGTCGGCCAGGCCGCGACCGCCCGCGCGCTGGCCTACGGCGATCGCGCCTTCCCGGGCAAGGTGGTGCGCGTGCTCGGCGAGCTGGGCCGCAAGACCCAGCGGCTCGACGATCCGCGCGCCCGCATCGACACCCGCGTGCTCGAGGTGGTGGTCGCGCTCGACGGCGACGACCGGCTGCCGCTGGGGCTGCGCATGGACGTGGCGCTGGCGCCGATCGGCGGTGGCCAGTGACCGCGCGCCCGGCGCTCGCGCTGGCGCTGATCGCGCTCGCCGCGCCGGCGGTCGCGCTCGCCGACGACGCGACCCGGCCGATCACGCTGGCGGAGGCGCTGGCCACCGCGCGCGGCCACAACCCCAGCTACCTGGCCGCGGTCGCGGCCCGCGATGGCGCGGCGGCCCAGGTGCGCGGCGCCGCCGGCGTCGACGATCGCGTGCTCGAGGCCGGCGTCGACGGCCTGACCCGCGCCGCCGATCCGGTGGTCGGCCCGTTCTTTCAGGAGACCGGCGTCGACGCGATCGGCGGCCACGTCGCGCTGTGGCAGCCGCTGCCGTGGGGCGGCCGGGTCGGCGTCTCGGTCGCCGATCAGGTCGCGCGCACCAGCGTCCGCGTCGCCGCCGGCGGGCCGGTCAGCGACATCACCACCACCGTGCACCAGCCGCGCGCCGAGCTGGTGTGGCAACAGCCGCTCTTGCGCGATCGCGGCCGGCGCAACCACGCCGCCCCCGCGGCCCGCGCCGCCGCGGCCGCGTCGGCCGAGGAGGCCGCCCGCCTCGCCGCCGAGGTCGCGCTGGCCCACGACGTCGAGCGCGCGTACTGGGAGCTGGCCTACGCCGAGCGCGAGGTCGAGATCCGCGCCAGCGCGCTGGCGCTGGCCCGCGATCAGCTGGGCGTCACGCGGGCCCGCGCCGAGGTCGGCAAGGTGGCCGAGCTCGAGGTCGCGACCGCCGAGCAGGCGATCGCCGCCCGCGAGGCCGCGCAGCTGGCCGCCGAGCAGGACCGCGCCGCCCGCGCGATCGCGCTGCGGGTGCTGCTGGGCGAGGACGACGACGGCGACGCGCGCCTGGTGGCCGCCGACGACCTCGCCGCCGACGTGGCGGCGCCGGCCACCGCCGACGCCCGGGCCCGCGCGCTGGCGTTCGGGCCGCAGCTGCGCGCGCTCGAGCACCAGGGCCGCGCCGCCGCGATCGAGCTGGCGGTCGCGACCGCCGACACCCGGCCGCGGCTCGATCTGATCGTGCGCGGCGGGCCGATGGGCAACGCGGACAGCGCCGGCGCGGCCTGGGCCCAGCTCGGCCGCTTCGATGGCTACCAGGCCAGCGCCGCGCTGTCGTTCAGCCTGCCGGTCGGCAACCGCGCGGCCACCGGCCGCCGCGACGCGGCGCGGGCCGCGCGCGAGCGGGTCGAGCTCGAGGGCGCCGCGCTGCGCGGCGCGGTGACCGCCGAGGTCACCCGCGCGGTCGACGCGGTCGCGCTGTCGGAGCGGCGGATCGCCGCCGCCGCCCAGGCCGCGCGCCTGGCCGCCCGCACCGTCGAGCTGGAGCGCGATCGCTGGCAGGCCGGCGCCGGCACCAACTTCGACGTGCTGATCCGCCAGGACCAGGCGGTCGCCGCCGAGGCCGCGCTGGCCCGCGCCCGCGCCGATCGGCGGCTGGCGCTGGCCGCGCTGGCCGCGCTCACCGGTCCGTGATCGTCGCCGCCGCGGCGAGCGCGAGCCCGGGGCGGATCAGCTGGCGGTACTGGGCCCGGGCCAGCGCGTCGGGCATCAGCCGCACCAAGGCGTCGCGCAACCCGCGCGCCAGGGGGTTGCGCCAGTGCGCCATCGCGCCGAGGCGCCGCGAGTCGAGCTGCACCTTGCGCACGCGGGCGTGGCGCGCGGCCACGTAGCGGGCGTGCGCGCCGGCGAGGCCCGGCCGCAGCGCGAGCCCGATCGTCAGCGCGTCCTCGATCGCCATCGCCGCGCCCTGGCCCTGGTTGGGCGTCATCGCGTGGGCCGCGTCGCCCAGGAGCCACACCCGATCGCCGCCCCACACCGGCCGCTCGAGCTCCTCGAGATCGTGGTGCAGCGGCGGCGCGGCGGTCAGCCCGGCCAGCACCCGCCCGGCGTCGCCGCCGATGTGGCCGAACGCCGCGGCGAAGCCGTCGGGCCACGCCAGCGCCGGCGCGCGCGGCGGCGCGGTCAGCACCAGGAAGTAGTAGAGCTGGTCGTCGCGCAGCGGCACCACGCCGATCCGCGCCGCGCCGCCCCACGCCTCGATGGCCTCGGTGATGCCGGGGTTGACCATGACGCCGCGCCAGCACGTGACCCCGCTGTAGCGCAGCGCAGTCGCGCCGACGGTCGCCTCGCGCACCCGCGAGCGCAGGCCGTCGGCGCCGATCGCCAGCTCGAACCGGCGGCCGGGCAGCGCCGGGACCTCGACGCCGCCCGCGTCGGCGACGATCGCCTCGACCGCGGCGCCGTGGACGACCTCGACCTGCGCCGGCAGCGCCGCGACCAGCGCCGCGTGCAGCGCCGGCCGGGTCAGCGCCCACAGCGGCCCGAACGCGGGGTCAGCGCGCCGCGGCTCGATCCGCGACAGCGCGCGGCCATCGGCGCGGCGCACCACCAGCGCGGTCAACTCGCGCCCGTGCGGCGCCAGGTCGACGCCGAGCGCGCCCAGCACCCGCGCCGCGTTGGGCGCCATGATGATGCCGGCGCCGATCGGCGCGAACGACGGCTGCCGCTCGAGCAGCGTGACGCGGTGGCCGTCGCGGCCCAGCGCGATCGCCGCGGCCAGCCCGCCGATCCCACCACCGACGACCAGGACGTTCACGGCGCCTCCAGGCGGAACGCCTGCCGCAGCCCGGCCTCGAGCGTCGCCAGCTGGCGCCGGCGATCGAGCTGGCCGCGCAGGCCGGCGATCAGCAGCGCGAAGTACAGCGCGAAGAAGGTCGTGAAGGCCAGCCGGGGGTCGAGGCCACGCGGCCCGTGGGCGGTGAGCTCGTCGACGACCCAGCGCTCGAAGCCGGCCAGCCGCGCCGCCGCCGGCCCCGCGGGATCGACGCGGAACAGCGACGCCGCGAGGTAGGCCCGCGACAGCGCCGGGTCGACGTCGTACGAGTCGTAGAGCGCGCGCGCGACGTGCACCAACCGGGTCACGACGTCGCCCTTGCGCGGCCGGGTGCGCTCGGCCCGGGCCAGCGCCTCGCCGATGTGCTCGTCGAGCAGCGCCTCGGCCAGCGCGCCGACGTCGGGGAAGTGCGCGAACACCGTGCCGACCGCGACCCCGGCCTCGGCGGCCACCGCGCGGCTGGTCGCGCGGTCGAAGCCGTCCTTGGCGATCACCCGCCGGGCCGCGGCGAGCAGGCCGGCCCGGGTCGCGGCCTTCTGCTGGGCGCGGCCGCCGGCCGGGGCGGGGGCGCGCGGTCGAGCGCGGGGCTGCATGCTCGTGAGCGTACTCATTGAGCATGCTCAGTCAAGTCGGATGCGGCGTTCCGGTTCCGGCCGGCCGCGTCGCCGTGTTACGACGAGGGTCATGCGCTCGCTGTCCTCGACGATCGGCCTCGTGCTCCTGGTGGCGGCGTGCTCGGGCGGCGGCGGTGCGCCGGCGATCGACGCCGGCCAGGACGCCGACCCGATGTTCCCCTTCGACGCGGCGACCGACGCGCCGACCGACGCCGAGCCGATGTTCCCGTTCGACGCCGCGGTCGACGCCCGCCCGATCGACGCCCCCACCGGTGACGGCGGCCTCGATCCGCTGGCCTGCGGCACCGGCACGTCGATCATCCCGCTGCCCGCCAGCGGCACCGCCACCGGCAGCGCCGCGGCGTCGACGCCCGGCAACGTCAGCTCGACCACCTGCAACGGCCGCGGCGCCGAGACCGCCTACCTCGTGACCGTCGATCACCCGGTGACGCTCGACGCCACGACCGACGTGCTCGCGACCACGCTCGACACCGTGCTGTACGTGCGCAGCGCGTGCCAGGACCCGACCAGCGAGCTCGCGTGCGCCGACGACGTCGGCGCCGGCAACCCGCGCTCGCACCTGACGGTCGCGCTCCAGCCCGGCACCTACTACCTGATCGTCGACGGCCGCAACGTCGGCTCGGCCGGCGACTACACGCTGACCGTGCGGATGTACGAGGGCCGCGGCGCGCCGTGCGCCACCGTCGCCGAGTGCGCGCCCGGCGACACCTGCCGCGCGATCCCGCCCGCCACTGCGCTCACCTGCGAGGCGCCGGTGTGCGCCGACGGCCGCGACGACGACGCCGACGGCCGCACCGACTACCCGGCCGATCCCGGCTGCGCCGCGCCTAGCGACGACAGCGAGATCGACGCGTGCCCGGCCGGCCCCGGCTGTCCGGTGTGCGCCGACGGCCTCGACAACGACGGCGACGGCGCGATCGACTACCCGGCTGACACCGGCTGCACCGCGGCCTCGGGCGGCAGCGAGGAGCGCTGCGGCGCCGAGACCGACCCGCTGATCCCGATCACCAGCGGCACCACCAGCGGCACCACCGTCGGCGCGACCAACCAGCTGATGCCGGCCTGCGTGACCAATTCGACGGCGCCCGAGCGCGTCCACACGCTGACCGTGCCGCTGCCGCTGGCGTCGCTGGTGATCGACACCAACACCTCGCCGTTCGACACCGTCGTATCGCTGCTCGACGGCGGCTGCGCCGCGACCATCGCGTGCGACGACGACAGCGGCGACCCCGGCAACCAGTCGCGGATCACCCGCGCCAACGTCGCCGCCGGCACCTACCGGATCGCGGTCGACGGCTTCGCCAGCACCGCCGGCGCGTACGCCTTGCACGTCGCCGGCACCTACGCGTTCGGCGCCGCCTGCGACCCGACCATCCCGTACTTCAGCTGCCCCGGCGGCGGCACCTGCGCGGGCCCGATCGGCGCCGAGCGCTGCTCGCTGGCCGCGTGCGGCGACACCGTCGACGCCGACGGCGACGGCTGGCCCGGCTTCCCGTCCGACCCCGGCTGCACCGGCACCGACGACACCGACGAGACCGACGCGTGCCCCGCCGGCCCCGGCTGCCCCGCGTGCGGCAACGGCGGCGACGACGACGGCGACGGCGCGATCGACTACCCGGCCGACACTGGCTGCGCCGCCGCGTCGTCGCCCAGCGAGCTGACCTGCGCCGCCGAGACCGATCCGCTGCTCGCGGTGACCATGGCCGGCACGACCGGCACGACGGTCGGCGCGGCCAACAACTTCACGCCTTCCTGCACCGGCGCGACGACCGGCACCGCGCCAGATCGCGTCTACGTGCTCACGCTGCAGGTGCCGGTCGCGTCGCTCACGCTCGACACCACCGGCTCGGCCTACGACACGACGCTGTCGCTCACCGCCGCCGCCTGCGCGCCGGTGCTCGGCTGCGACGACGACGCCGGCCCCGGCAACACCTCGCTGCTCACCCGGACCAACCTCACCGCAGGCACCTACGCGGTGATCGTCGACGGCTTCAACGCCTCGGCCGGCGCCTACACGCTCAACGTCCGCGGCACGCTGGCAACCGGCGGGAGCTGCGCCGATCCGCTGGTCGCGGCCGGCGTGCTGGCCTGCCCCGCCGGCACCACTTGCCAGGCGGGCACCTGCGCGCCGTAGCCGCGCCGCTGGTTCCCCCGCCTCCCGAAGCGCCGGGCGCCTGACCGCTGGGCCCCGTGCGCATCGGCGCCTGCGTACAGCCAGCTCCCACGTGGACCACGCGCTCGCGCCGCGCTGCCGGATCTTCCACGTGGGACCGCGCGCTCGCGCCGCGCTACCGGATCTCCCACGTGGGACCACGCGCTCGCGCCGCGGCTCCGGATCTCCCACGTGGGGCCACGCGTTCGCGCCGCGCTGCCGGATCTCCCACGTGGGACCACGCGCTCGCGCCGCGCGCTGCCGGATCTCCCACGTGGGACCGCGCGTTCGCGCCGCGCCGCCGGATCTTCCACGTGGGACCGCGCGCTCGCGCCGCGTTGCCGGGTCTTCCACGTGGGACCGCGCGGCGCCCCCGCCGCTACTCCAGCCGCAGCGCGGCGTCGCTGGCCACCACCACCTCGTGGTTGGGCGTCGCGTCGTCCTTGACGACGAAGTAGATCCAGCCGTCGCTGCGGAAGTGCGGGAACAACGCCGCCTGGCCGGGGTTCATCGCGGTGATGCGGCGGGGCACGCCGGTGGTGATGTCGAGCAGGAAGATGTTGGCGGTGCCCTGGGTCAGGAGCGCCTGGAACGCCGGATCGGTGGCGCTGGCGTAGCCCATCCACGACCAGTCCGCCGCCTGCACCCAGTGGTGGTAGACGATCCACCGCTCGTCGTAGCTGAACGCCGGCTTGCCGCCCTGCACGCAGTACCGGCCGATGATCGGCACCTGGACGTCGTAGCTCGAGCCGTTGAACGTCGCGTCGACCCGGCGCAGCGTGAAGCCCGACTGCGCGCTGTTGAACGACGTGCGGCTCAGCAGCAGCTTCGCCGACGGCGAGATGATCGTGTCGCCCTCGTACGGCGTCGCGATCGACACCTCGGCGCGCGCGCTGTACGCGGTGCCCGACCACACCATCGGCGTCAGGTCGCTGTGGCCGCTGGCGCCAAAGCTGGCGCCGGGCTCGCCGCCGCCGTTGTCGCTGACGAACTGCCCGGCCACCGCCCAGTAGTCACCGCCGCGCACCGCGCCGAGGTGCTGGTACAGGCCGACCACCGCCACCGACGAGCACTCCGGTTCGGTGAACGAGATCTGCGTCGGGTTGCTGTTGAGCAGCGACTGCCGGCACCACGGCCGGCTGCCGCCCTGCATGACGAAGCCCGAGTTGTCGGGGAAGAAGCCGGGGTCGTACGAGGCCGACGCGGGGATCTCGCGGCCGGTGGTGAGGTCGATGAAGGTCGAGCCGCCGGGGCCGCCGCCGGCCGCGACGTAGCGGCCGTCGGCCGAGCTGCGGGTCCAGAAGCTCGAGCGGTGGTCGTACTGCTTGAGGATGCGCAGGGTCGACGCCGGCGCCGCCGCGCCCCAGCCCGACGACCATGCGTACGCGGTCGACAGCGGGAACGTCGCCAGGCAGCCCAGCGTGTTGGGCGCGCCGGCGCAGCCGAACATCAAGAGGCCGTCGTCGTGGTTGAGCGCGCGCCAGCCGGCGGTCTGCATCGCGGCGACGTGGGTCGCGACCGCGGGCTGGATGTCCTGGGTGCAGCCGTCGGGCGGCGGGATGTCGTTGACCACCGCGTCGAGCTCGGGCAGGCCGCGCGCGAACCACTCGGCCACGACGTCGAAGTCGTCCTGGGTCAAGAGCGGCTGCGGGCCGCGCGGCATCTGCACCCGGGTGATCCAGGTCGGCTGCTCGGTCGAGCCGGCGCCGTAGCCCAGCTCGAGCACCGCGGTGAACCAGGCCAGGCCAGCGCCGGTGGTGTAGACGCCGAGCCGCCGCGGATCGTACGGCTCGCCGCCGCCGGGGCGGAAGCAGTCGAGGATCGCCCGCGCCTCGGTCGCCGAGCCCGGGGTCAGCGTCGTCAGGCACGCGTCGCCGGCGCGGGTCTCGGTCAGCCAGCGGGTCAGCGTGTCGCGGGTCAGCGCGTGGCACTGATCGCAGGCCTTGCTGGTGCCGACGCCGAGCCGCGCCGACGCGGCCTGGGCCAGCGGCAGGTCGGCCAGCGTCACCGGGTTGCGGAACGCCGGGAACGGCCGCGCGTCGGGGCCAGCGTCGATCGGCGGCGGCGCGTCGACCTCGGCGGCGTCGGCGCTAGCGTCGGTCGCCGCGTCGATCGGGGTCGCGGCGTCGTCGCCACCGCAGGCGGCGAGCGCGAGCGCCGCCAGGGTCAGGTACGTCGGTGTCGACTTCATGCGGCCCGAAGCGTACCGCGTCGAGGAAGCCGATCGCGCACGATCGACGCCGGCGAGGCGCCTCCTGGTGGGGTGATGTCGGCCACGCGGCGTCGGGGCCAGCGCCGCGCCGTAGTAGACTGGCGCCGCCCGTGGATCACGACGACACCGTCACCGCGTCCGGCGCGGGCGCGCACAGCGGCCACGACGACACCGTCGCCGCCGGCGATCCATCGTTCGACGGCGGCCCCGCCCACATCCGCCCGGCGGCGCTGCCGCCGCCGAGCGGGCGGGCCGACTACCCGGAGCTGCTCGAGGTCGATCCGGCGCATTACGTGATCGATCGCGAGATCGCGCGCGGCGGCATGGGCCGGGTGCTGGTCGCGCGCGACCGCCGCCTGGGCCGCGAGGTCGCGGTCAAGGAGACGCTGGTCACCGGCGGCCGGGTCGCGCGCCGCTTCGAGCGCGAGGCCCGCATCACCGCGCGCCTGCAGCACCCCTCGATCGTCGGCATCCACGAGGCCGGCACCTGGCCGTCGGGCGAGGCGTTCTACGCGATGCGGCTGGTGTCGGGGCGCTCGCTCGATCAGGCCGTCGCCGCCGCGCCCACCTACGCCGCACGGCTGGCGCTCTTGCCCAGCGTGCTGGCGGTGGCCGACGCGATGGCGTACGCGCACGGCCAGCGGGTCATCCATCGCGATCTCAAGCCGCGCAACGTCGTCGTCGGCGAGTTCGGCGAGACGGTCGTGATCGACTGGGGCCTGGCCAAGGAGCTGGGCCACGAGGAGCCGCTCGACGCGACCTGGCCCGACGGCCCCGGCGCCGCGCCCGCCGCCGCCGGCAGCAGCTCGCAGGGCAGCACCGGCGGCGAGACCGTCGCCGGCGAGGTGCTCGGCACGCCGGCGTACATGCCGCCCGAGCAGGCCAACGGCGTCGCCGTCGACGAGCGCGCCGACGTCTACGCGATCGGCGCGATCCTCTACCACGTCTTGACCGGCCAGCCGCCGTACCAGGCCGACAGCACCGCCGAGCTGCTGGCCGCGGTGTTCGCCGGCCCACCGCCCGCGGTGTCCAGCCGGGCGCCCGAGGCCGCGGGTGAGCTGGTCGCGATCGTCGAGCGCGCGATGGCCCGCGATCCCGCCGCGCGGTACGCGACGGCGCGCGCGCTGGCCGAGGATCTGCGGCGGTTCCAGAACGGCCAGCTGGTCGGCGCCCACCGCTACTCGCTGCGCCAGCTGGTGCGGCGCTGGCTGCGGCGCCACCGCACCGGCTTGGCCGCGCTGGCGACCGCCGCCGCGGTGGCGGTGGTGATCGGCGTGGTCGCAATCCGCCGCGTCGTCACCGCCGAGCGCGCCGCGCGCGCCGAGCGCGCCGCCGCGGTGGCGCACCAGCAAGACGCCGAGGCGCTGATGCAGTTCATGCTCGGCGATCTGCGCGAGAAGCTGGCGCCGGTCGGCAAGCTCGAGCTGCTCGAGGTGGTGGCCCGGCGCGCGATCGCCTACTACGACGCGCGCGGCGATCAGGGCCGCGACGAGGATCGGTTCCTCGCGGCGGTGGCCCGGCTCAGCGCCGGCAGCGTGCTCGAGTCGCGCGGCGATCTCCCGGCGGCGCTGGCCGAGTACCGCAAGGCGTCGGCCATCCTGGCCGCCCTGACCGCCGCCGCGCCGACCAACGAGCGCTACCGCGCGCGCGCGCTGTACGCCGACCTCCAGATCGCCGACGCGGCCCTGGCGCAGGGCGAATCGGAGGCCGCGCTGACCGCCTACCGCGCGTTGCGCGCCCGCTCCGAGGCGTGGTTGGTCGCGTCGCCCGACAGCGACGACGCGCTCAAGGCGCTGGCGCTGCACCGCGGCCGGATCGCCGACGTGCTGGAGGATCGCGGCGAGCTCGAGGCCGCGCTGGCCGAGCACCAGGCGTCGCTCGCGCTGGCCGAGCGCCGGGCCCAGCTCGCGCCGTCGCCCGACGCCGACAAGTCGATGCTGATCGCGCTCGGCCACGTCGGCGAGCTGCTGGCCGAGGTCCGCCGAGACGGGCCGGCGGCGCTGGTCGCCTACCGCCGCGGTTTGGCCATCGGCGAACGCAACCTGGCCCGCGATCCCAGGGATCCGCGCTGGCTCACCGACGTCGCGATCAGCCACGACGAGATCGGCAAGCTGCTGCTCGATGACGGCGATCCGGCGGCGGCGCTGGTCGAGTTCCACGCCGCCCGGGCGGCCATCGCGCGCGCCGTCGCGATCGATCCCAGCAACGCCGACTCGCTCGACACCGAGGCGACGGTCACCGAGAAGGTCGGGATGGCGCTCCTGGCCCAGGGCGATCTCGCCGGCGCCGCGGCCGAGTTCGCCGCTGGGGCGGCGGCCTGGGACCGGCTGTCGGCGCGCGATCCCTCGAACCTGGGGCGGCTGCGCGCGCGCACGCTCCTGGCCAACAAGCTCGGCGACGTCCGCCTCAAGGCCGGCGATCCGCGCGCCGCGCTGGCCGCCTACGCGATCGCGCTCGCGATCCGCACCGATCTGGTGGCGCGCGATCCGAACAACGCCAGCTGGCGCCGCGACCTGTTCTACAGCCACTACAAGGTGGCGCACGCGCAGCTCGCGGTGCCCGATCGCGCCGCGGCGATCGCCGCGCTGCGCGCCGCGGTCGAGGTCGCCCAGGTCACGCACGCCGCGCACCCCGACAACGAGGTCTACGCCAACGACCTCGCCGAGACCCGCGGCGAGCTGGCCGCCGAGCTGCGGGCGGCCGGCGACCACGCCGGCGCGCGCGCCGAGCTCACCGCCGAGCTGGCGATCGCCCAGCGCATGGCGGCGCGCCCCTCCCCGCGCCCCGGCTGGGCCAAGATGATCGCCGAGGTCACCGCCGCGCTGGCGGCGCTGCCGGGCTGACCGGGCGCCCGCGTCACCGCGGCGGCGGCGGCGGCAGCGCCACCACCTGCTGGGCCAGCGGCGGGGGCGGCGTGGCCACCGCGCGCGCGGCGAGCAGCCGCCGCAGCGCCGCCTCGTCGCCAGCGCTGAGCGAGGTGTGCATGACGGTGCCACCGAACCGCGCCAGCTCGGCGTGCAGGCGATCGGCGGTGGCCTGCCGCACCAGCAAGAACACCGCCGACGTGCCCGGGTGCATCTCGCGGGCGAGGTCGCGCATGAACCGATCCGAGATGCCGTAGTCGGTGAGCGCGCCGGTCGCCGCGCCGGCGGCGGCGCCGGCGGCCAGCCCGATGAGCGGGTTCATCACCAGCAGCCCGATCAGCGTGCCCCAGAACGCGCCGCCGAGCGCGCCCTGCGCGGTCACGTTGATCGTCTGGTGCAGGCGGACGGCGCCGTCATCGGCCTTGGTCACGACCACGGCGTCGTCGAGATCGACCAGGTGCCCGGCGGCCATGGCGCGCGTCGCGCGGAGCACGTCGTGGGCGCGGTCAACGTCGGAGTACACGATGGCGATCAGCTGTGACATGGGGACCTCCTCGGTGGATGACGTCACCGTGGGGTCGATCGCACAGGTCGTCTAGAGCGAAAAATCGAAAGCGTCGTGTCGGTTCTATCGACACGACGCTCGATCGCTCCGGGGCCGCGTTCCGTCGGGATGCCGGACGCGCCGCTAGCTGCGACCGCGGCCGCCGCGCCGGCGCCGCTTGCCACCACCGCCGCCACCGCCACCGCCAGCACTGATCGCGCCGATCGAGCGCATCGGCGGCGCCGCGTGGCTCATCGCCGCGGCCTGCTTGGCCTCCTCGGCGGCGATGTCGGTCGACATCTTGCCGGCGACCCGGAACTGATCCGGCTTCCAGCCCTTCTGCGGCGACACCTCGAGCTTCTTCTGCAGCTTCTTCTCGAGGCCGTCGAGGTAGTCGCGCTCGCGGGTGCTGAGCAGCTCGGCCACCTTGGGCGAGGCCTCGATCTGCACCTTGTCGTTGTCGACCAGCCCGCCCGAGCGCCGCACCTCGCGCAGCACCTCGTAGGCCACCGTGGTCGTCGACTTGACGACGCCGGCGCCCTCGCAGGTCGGGCACGGCTCGGTCAGCACCTGCCACAGCGACTCGCGGGTGCGCTTGCGGGTCATCTCGACCAGCCCGAGCTCGCTGATCTTGGTGACGTTGCAGCGGGCGCGGTCCTTCTTGAGCGCCGCCTGGAAGGTGTCCCACACCTTCTTGCGGTTGCCCTCTTTGTCCATGTCGATGAAGTCGATGACGATGATGCCGCCGATGTTGCGCAGCCGGAGCTGGCGGGCGACCTCCTCGCACGCCTCGAGGTTGTTGAGCGTGACCGTCTCCTCGAGGTTGTTGTTCGATCCGGTGAAGCTGCCGGTGTTGACGTCGATCGCGGTCAGCGCCTCGCCCTGATCGATCACCAGCGAGCCGCCCGAGCGCAGCGGCACCTTGCGCGCCACCGCCACCCGCAGCGCGGGCTCGATGTTGAAGTGATCGAAGATCGGCCGCCGGCCCTCGTAGCGCTTGATGCGCTCGGCGTAGCGCGGCAAGAAGGTCTCGGTGAACCGCTTGATCCGCGTGTACTGCTCCTCGTCGTCGATGTGGACCTCGGTGGTGTTCTCCTTCACCAGGTCGCGCACCAGGCGCAGCGGCAGATCGAGCTCGGGGTAGATGAGGCCGGCGCCCTTGACCTGATCCTCGCGGCGGCCGATCTCGCCCCACACGCGGGTCAGGTACTCGACGTCGTCCTTGATCTCTTGCTCGTCGGTGTCCTCGGCGGCGGTGCGCACGATGAACCCGCCGTGCTTGGGCCGCGCCTTCTGGATGATGTCGCGCAGCCGCTTGCGCTCCTTGTCCGACGCGATGCGCCGCGACACGCCGACCTGGCCCACCGCCGGCATGTACACGCTGTAGCGGCCGGGCAAGGACAGGTAGCCGGTGACCCGCGCGCCCTTCATGGCGATCGGATCCTTCACCACCTGGCACATCACCTCGTTGCCGGGCTTGAGCAGATCTTCGATCTTGCGCGCCGCCAGGCTCTTCTTGGTGCGGGCGATCCGCGAGGCCGCGGCCTCGGGGGCCTCGTCGCCGTCCTCGACGTCGGCGTCCTCGAACAGCTTCTTGCCGTCGTCGCCGCCGAGCACGTCACCGACGAACAGGAACGCCGCGCGCTCGACCTTGGGGCCGAGATCGACGAACGCCGCCTGCATGCCGGGCAGCACCCGCGTGACCTTGCCCCGGTAAATGTTGCCGACCATGCCCCGGTCGCGTTTCCGCTCCACGAACAACTCGGCCAGGGCGCCTTCTTCCACCACCGCGACCCGGCACTCCGGACCTTCGGCGTTGACCACCAGAATGTTTTGACCCATCGAACTCTCTGCGCAAAAACGTTCAACCCAGGTAGCCGCCCCTGACATGGATGTCTTGGACAGGTCGCGGCGAAAAGGGCGTTAGGACCCCTGCGGTACCACGCAATGTCCATGAATACAAGGCATTGCGGAGCGGGTTGCCAACTTGGCGCGGAGTTTGCTCACTATCGGGACAACCTGACGGGGTGCCGCCCAGCAGGTTGCTCTAGCTAGCTTAGTCTGCGCCTGACTTCTTCTGTAACGTTCGAGTACTTCTAGCTTTTCTTGTTGCGCCGGTGCCCTCGGGACAAACCCCCGAGGGCATTCTGGTTTTCGGCCGGTTTCGGCCGACATGGATAGGACATCCGCCGGCGGCTAGGGTTGCTTCTATCGATAGGTACGCGCTGGGGTAGGGTTCGGCCTGCGAAACGCGCCTGGGGGGACAACTTCGTGGCGGGGTCGGGTATTCCTTGCGGCGTGACCGAGCGCCGCGACCCGACCGATCGACCGCGGCGCAGCGCCGACACCGGCCAGCTGCCGCTGGCCGAGCGCGAGCGTATCGAGAAGAGCCGCGTGCGGTTCGTTTTGGCTCTGGGCCGCGGCCTGCATCGTTACGGCACGCCGGCCCACCGCCTCGAGGAGGCGCTCGCCGTGGTCTGCGGCCGGCTCGGCCTGCGCGCGCAGATCATGTCGACGCCGACCTCGCTGATGATCGGCTTCGGCGATCCCGCCGAGCAGAAGACCGCGCTCCTGCGCGTCGACACCGGCGAGCTCGATCTCGGCAAGCTGGCGCAGCTCGACGCGCTGGCCGAGCGGGTGCTGGCGCGCGAGATCGACTCCGAGGCGGCGCTGGCGCAGATCCAGGCGATCGAGGCGGCGCCGCCGGCGTGGGGCCGCTTCGCCGAGACCGCCACCTACGCGCTCACCGCGGCGTCGATCGCGGTGTTCTTCGGCGGCGGCTGGCGCGACGTCGCGGCCGGCGCCGGGGTCGGCCTCGCGCTCGGCTTCCTGGCGCTGCTGATGCGCCGGCGCACCCACAGCCAGCGCGCGGTCGAGCTGGTCGGCGCGTTCGCCGCCGCGTTCGCCGCCAACGCCATCGCCCACGTGGTCCACGGCGTGACGCCGTCGATCGTCACGATCGCCGCGCTGATCGCGATGCTGCCCGGCATGACGCTGACCACGGCGATGACCGAGCTGGCCACGCGCAACCTGGTGTCGGGCACCGCGCGGATGATGTCGGCCGTGATCGTGCTGCTCGAGCTGGCGCTGGGCGTCGCGCTGGGCGAGCGGCTGGCGCGCGCGCTGTGGCACGTCGCGGCGGTGACGCCGGTGCCGCTGCCGGGCTGGAGCGAGTGGGTGGCGTTCGTGGTCGGCACCGTCGGCATGGTGATCGTGTGCCAGGCCGAGAAGCGCGCGCTGCCGTGGATCATGCTGACCTCGCTGATCGCCTACGCGGCGTCGAACTTCGGCGCCGACCTGCTCGGCCCCGAGCTCGGCGTGCTGATCGGCGCGCTGGCGCTGGGCATCGCCGCCAACCTCTACGCGCGCTTCCTCGACCGGCCGCAGCAGGTGGTGCTGGTGCCGGCGGTCATCCTGCTGGTGCCGGGCTCGATGGGCTTCCGCGGCATTTCGTCGCTGCTCGACCGCAACACGATGACCGGCATCGAGACCACCTTCGCGACGTTCGTGGTGGCGATGGCGATCGTCGCCGGGCTGCTGATCGCCAACGCGCTGGTGTCGCCCCGCCGCGTGCTGTGATCGCGCCACCCATGTCGCGGTGACCCGCGGCGCCCGACATCGCCGTCAGGCCGCTGTGGCGCCGATGCGACACCCGCGCGCCCCCAGCGGCGCGCTTGCGTGCGATCGTGGGGTGGAGCGCGGCACGGCCGTTGCTCTTCGAGCCGACACCTGTGAAGCGCATCCTGGTCATCCTGTCGCTCTCCGCCGCCTGCGCCGCGCCCCCGATGGGGCTCGGCACCGGCGCCCGCATCCCTGCCGCGCCCGGCCGCAACGTGATCGAGGGCCGCACCGGCCTGGCGGTAGCGTCCGGCCGGCAGACCTTCCAGGCCGAGGCCTCGATGCGCGGCCAGTTCGCGCGGTGGTTCGCCCTCGAGCTGGGCGTCGCCGTCACCCGCGCCCAGCAGGAAGGCGCGGACGGCGATCAGGTGAACCTGACCGGCGGGTTCCCGTACGCGCGACCGCGGTTCCAGCTCGACCACGTGTCGCTGGCGATCGCGCTGGCCGGGCTCGGCATGGGCGGCGGCGGCGGCGGCATCATCGGCGGCATCGCCGACGCCCAGCTCGGCTACGGCACCGCCGCGTGGTCGGTGTACGTCGGCGCCTACGCCCACGGCTTCGAGCTCGTCTCGGAGTCGCCGGTCGACGCCTCGGCGCGCCAGCTCCGGCTCGGCGGCGAGTACGCGTTCGCGATGGGCGCGTCCCGGTTCGGCGTCGCGATCGAGCTGTACCGGCAGCGCGAGGCGCTGCGCAACGGCGACGACCAGGCCGACACCGACGGCTTCGCCGGCGGCCTCAAGCTGTCGATCACCTCGCCGGAGTTCCGGTGAGCGCGCGCGGCGCGACCGCGCTGGCGCTCGCGCTCGGCGGCTGCGTGATCCCGCCGAGCCAGTCGTCGGTCGGCACGATCGCGACCGCCGACGGCGTCGGCGCCCGCGCGGCGATCGGCGCCCACGCCAGCGCCCTCGACGATCGCGGCGTGGTGCCGGTCGATCTCGGCGCCGGCTGGATCGGCGAGTCGGTCGATGGCCGCGGCACCGCGCACGCGACCTACGTGGCGGTGGCGCGGCGGGTCGGCGGGCCGCTGTGGCTGGGCGGGCGCGCCGAGCTGTTCTGGAGCGTCGATGGCGACCAGCCGCGGCGCGCGCTGATGGCCCGGGCCGCGCTGCGCCAGCGTCTGGCCGGCGTGCGCTGGGGCTCGACCGACGGCGGCGGCGCGCTCGGCGTGCTGGGCGCGCTGGCCACCGGCGCGTACCTCGACGTCGGCGGCCGCCAGCTGGCCAGCGGCGCCGCCGAGATCGTCGCGGCCGTCGGCGTGTCGCTCGAGCTGCCGGCGATCGCCGGCGCGTCGCGGTGAGCTGGCGGGCACCCCGGGCGCGACGTCGCGCCGCAGCGCCGGGCATCGCGCGGCGGCGCCGGGGGCGGCAAGCTCCGCGGCATGGAGCTGGCCACCGCCGTCGACCTGTCGCGGATCGTCCCGACGCCACGCCGCTCGACCTGTCAGTACCGCGACCCTCTCGACGAGGTGTGGATCCGCGCGGCCGAGCGGATGGGCCTGCGGGTGGTGCGCGCCGACGGGGCCTACGCCGACTACGACGGTCGCGGCACCCTGGCGATCGGCACCGCGCAGATCCTCGATCCCGACGACTGCGTCGCGCAGATCGTGTTCCACGAGGTGTGCCACTGGCTGGTCGAGGGGCGCGACAGCGCGCGCCAGGTCAACTGGGGGCTCGCCAACGACTCGCTGGCCGACCTGCGCCGCGAGAACGCCAGCCTGCGGGTGCAGGCGGCGCTCGCCATCCCGCACGGCCTGCGGCGGTTCCTCGCCAACACGACCGATCACCGCGCGTACTACGACGCGCTGCCCGAGGACCCGCTGGCGCAGGACGACGATGACACCGTCGGCCTCGCCCGGACCGCCCTGGCGCGGGCGACCGAGGCGCCGTGGGGCGCGCCGCTGGTGCAGGCGCTCGCCGCGACCGCGACGATCGTCAAGGCGGTGTGGCCGACGGCGATCCAGCCGTCGCTGTACGCGACGCTCGACGTCACTTGACCGCAGGGGCACGCCCGACTTGACGATCGTCAGGTCGAGCCGGCCGAAGTGCGCCATGACCAGGACGTGGTGGAGCGTGGCGGTCGCGTGGTGCGACGCTGACGGTGTCGGCGCGCGGGGCGGCGTAGGGTGCGCGCATGGATCAGCCTTCCGTCGACGCGGCCCCGTGGCCAGTGATCATCCAGGGCGGCATGGGCGTGGGGGTGTCGGGCTGGCGGTTGGCCCGCGCGGTCGCCGAGCGCGGCCACCTCGGCGTGGTGTCCGGCGTGGGCTGCGAGACCTTGCTGGCGCGCCGGCTCCAGGACGGCGACCCCGACGGGGTGCTCCGCGACGCGATGGCCGCGTTCCCGATCCCCGGCGTCGCCGACGCGATGGTGCGCCGCTACTTCCGCCCCGAGGGGCGCGCCGCCGACGAGCCGTATCGGCCGATGCCGCTGTACCACCACGCGATGTCGATCGCGCGCCAGCAGCAGCTGATGCTGGGGGCGTTCGTGGAGGTGTCCCTGGCCAAGCGCGGCCACCGTGGCGCGGTCGGGATCAACCTCCTGACCAAGATCCAGCTACCGACCCTACCGACGCTGTACGGCGCGATGCTCGCCGGCGTCGACTACGTGCTGATGGGCGCGGGGATCCCGCGCGAGATCCCCGGGGTCCTCGACGCGCTGGCCGCGCATCGACCGTGCACGCTGCGGCTCGACGTCGAGCACGCGCCCGAGGGGCGCATCTACGAGCTGGCGTTCGATCCGGCCGCGCACTGGCCGGGCGAGCCACCACCGCTGGTGCGGCCGCGGTTCCTGGCGATCATCGCGAGCCACGCGCTGGCGACCATGCTGGCGCGCAAGGCCACCGGCCGCGTCGACGGGTTCGTCGTCGAAGGGCCGACCGCCGGCGGCCACAACGCGCCACCCCGCGGCGAGCTGCGGGTCGACGAGCGCGGCGAGCCGGTGTACGGGCCGCGTGACGCGGTCGACCTGGGCGCGCTGCGCCAGCTCGGCCTGCCGTTCTGGCTCGCCGGCGGCGCCGGGCACCCCGAGCGGCTGCGCGCGGCGCAGGCCGCTGGCGCGGTGGGCGTCCAGGTCGGGACGTTGTTCGCGCTGTGCGAGGAGTCGGGCATCGCGCCGGCGCTCAAGCGCTCGCTGGTCGCCCACGCCGGCCGCGGCGAGGTCGCGATCCGCACCGATCCGCGGGTGTCGCCGACCGGCTACCCGTTCAAGATCGTCACCTGGCCCGAAGACCCGTCGCGCGGCGGGGCGCGGGAGCGCATCTGCGACCTGGGCTACCTGCGCACCGCGTACGCGCGCGCCGATGGCAGCGTCGGCTATCGATGCCCGGGCGAGCCGGTCGACGCGTACCTGGACAAGGGCGGACGCCGCGAGGACACGGACGGGCGCCGCTGCCTGTGCAACGAGCTGACCGCCACCATCGGCCTGGGCCAGCGGCGCGCCGGCGGCTCCGTCGAGCCGCCCCTGGTCACCAGCGGCGACGAGCTGGGCGCGCTGGCGGGGTTCCTCGCGGGGCGCACGCAGTTCGGCGCCGGTGACGTGATCGCGTACCTGGGCGGCTGAGCCACGCCCCGCGGCGACGCGGGCGGTGGGGCGTCAGTGCGGCGGCGGCGGCGCGGCCGCGCAGGCGGCGTCCTCGCCGGCGACGCACGCGGCGGCCACGAGCGCGGCGCCGGCGTGCCAGCACGCGCTGCGGCTGCCGAGCGCGCAGCCGGCGAGGTAGTGATCGCGGGCGCGCGGCGCCGCGCCGGTCGCGGTCAGGAACTCGCCCAGCTCGTCCTCGCCGCCGGGCGTGTCGCGGGCGCGCTCGAGGAGCTTCGCCGCCGCCGCGAGGTCCTTGACCTCGTCGTAGGTGTACGCGACGTGCCCGGCCCAGCGGCAGGCCGAGGTCACGCCCAGCCCGCACGCCTGGTGCCAGCGGGCGAACGCGACCCGCACGTCCTTGGGCTGCTGGACCGCCGAGAACGCCGCCCAGCCGAGCTGGGCGCAGGCGCGCCGGCGGCCGGTGGCGCAGGCCCGCTCGGTGGCGGCCAGCGCCGCCTGGCCCTCGGCCGACGGCGGCTTGCCGCGGTAGCCCTGGATGTCGCCGAGCTCGACGAGTCGGGCGAAGTACGGCGCCGCGCCGTCCGGATCCCGGACACCCGTGGCGGTGCCGTACTTGCGCATGACCGCGTGGCCCATGCACGCCGCGGCGATCGCGCGGTCGTCGCAGGCGACGCGCAGCACCTCGGCGTCGGCGGGCGCCGCCGGGCCGAGCTCGCGCTGCCCCCAGTGCTCGACGAGGTCGTCGCAGCCAGCGAGGTCGCCGGCGGCGCAGGCGGCGCGGGCGGCCGCGGTGGGATCGGTCGGTGCGAGCGGCGCTGTCGGCCCGGTCGGCGCGACCGGTGGGCAGCTCGGGGCGGCGCGGGGCCCGGGGCAGGCGGCGAGCGGCAGGAGCGCGACGACCCAGGCGGCGAGCGAGCGCGGCATGCCGCGAGGGTTTCACGACCGCGGCGGCGGTCGACCGGTCGGTGCCCGCGGTCGATCAGCGCAGGTTGGCCGCGCGCAGGCGGCGGACCAGCACGCGGATGACCTCGCGGCCGATCTCCGGGCGGCGGTCGAGGAGCTCGTCGACGTCGGCCGCCGCGAGGCCGAGCATCGCGCTGTCATCGACGGCGGTGGCGTCCGCCGAGCGGGCCTCGCCGTCGAGCAGCGCCAGCTCGCCGATCAGCTCGCCGCGCCCGAGCAGCGCCAGCTCGCGGTCGCCGTCGGCGACGCGGACCCGACCGCGGGCGACGACGTACATCGCGTCACCGGGCTCGCCCTTGCGGAACAGCACCCCGCCGGCCGGCAGCGGCCGATGGCTGACGCTGCGCGCGATCTGCAGCAGATCCTCGGCGGACAGCTCGCCGAACAGGGGCACCGCGCGCAGCAGGTTGACGATCTCGACCAGGGGCAACATGGCTTCATCCTCCAGCCAGGTGGGGAGCGCCCGCGTCGCGGGGAGCTCGAGCGCCGCGGCCTGCCGCAGCCAGGCGTCGTCGAGCGCGAGCAGCGCGGCCAGCGGCTCGGCCGGCGCCGGGGCGGTGGCCTCGAGCAGCGCCACCGCCGGCGCCGCCAGCGCCCGTGGCGCCGCGGTCTCGATCAGCTCGATCGCTTGCGCGCGAGTGCGCGGATCGGCCTCGCGCAGGCGGCCCTCGGCGAGGCGGCACA
Source organism: Myxococcales bacterium (assembly GCA_016707895.1). Taxonomy (GTDB): domain Bacteria; phylum Myxococcota_A; class Polyangia; order Haliangiales; family Haliangiaceae; genus UBA2376. The sequence goes on from JADJGV010000003.1 coordinate 475,816, forward strand.
GCGCCGGATCGGCGGCCAGCGCCAGCACCGCGAGCCCGCGCTTCTCGCACTGCCGCAGCCGCGCCGCGAGCTCGCCGCGCAGGAACGGGCGATCGAGCGCGGCGATCAGCGCGCGCAGCTGCGAGGCCCGCGCGACCTCGGGGGCCAGCAGCGCGGCGAGCCGCTCGACCGACACCGCGCCGTGGTGGCGGGTCGCGAGCGCCACCGCCGCGCGGTAGCGGACCGCCGGGTGCGGGTGATCGAGCAGGCGATCGAGGACCGCGTCGCCGCGCGGGCCGTGGCCGCGGCCGAGCGCCGCCGCCAGCCCGGTCACCGCGACCACCGACGCCGCCGTCACCTGGCGCGCCAGCGTCGGGGCGAGCTGGTCGTGGAAGCCGGCGCAGGCCTCGATCGCCACGCCGCGATCGGCCGGGTCGGCCAGCGCCTGCACGATCCGCGGCAGGTACGGTGGCAGGCCGAGGCGGCCGGCGGCGCGCAGCGCCTCGTGGCGCACCGCCGGGACCGGATCGTCGAGCAGGTGCTGCAGCGCGCCGTAGATCACCACCTCGCCGGTGCGCACCTCGCCGGTGGCCCACGCCGCGGCGGCGCGCACCTCGGGGCGCGGATCGTCGAGCAGCTCGAGGAAGCGGCCGACCCGGCTGGCGCGCGGCACGCCGCCGGTGGTCAGCACCTGCGCGGCGGAGCCGGTCGCCCACTGCAGCGATCCGAGGCCGGCGGCCTCGGCGCGCGCCAGCGAGGCGCGGGCCAGCGCGCGCACGCGCGGGTGGTCGTCGTCGTGGTAGCGGCGGACGACGTCGCGGACGGCGCCGTCGTGCTCGAGGCTGGCCAGCGCGCGCAGGCACGCGCGCTCGAGATCGTCGTCGCCGGCGCCGTCGAGCGTGCGGGCGATGAGGTCGGCGTCGCCAGCGCCGCGGAGCCCGGCCAGCGCCTCGACCGCGGCCGCGCGCACGCGCCGCGACGGGTGCTGGCACGCCGCGCGCAGCGCCGGTCGCGCCAGCGCGGGCGGCGCGCTGGCGAGCAGCGTCACCGCGAAGCCGGCCTGCGCCTCGTCACCGGCGACCTGCGCGGCCAGCGCGGCGACCTGCTCGGCGTCGAGCGCCGGGGCGTCGCCGTCGAGCTCGAGCTGGCGGCGGTCGAGGCTCTTGCGCAGCGCCTGCCGGTACGCCGGCCGCAGCGCGACGATGACGGCCACCACGCCGATCGACAGCGCCATCACCGCGATCGCGGTCGGGCGCAGCGAGCCCGCGGGCACCAGCTTGAGCGCCGCCGCGCCGCCGACGTAGGCCAGCGGCGCGAGCACGCCGCGGATCAGCGCGCCGGCCTGCGCCCGGCGCCACGCCGGCAGCGGCGCCTGCATCTGCGCGCGCCCCGGGGCCGACAGCGCCTGCTTGAGCATCCGGTCGCCGGCCGCCAGCGCCACGATCGGCGTGAGCGCCGGCGCCGACAGCACCACCGCCGACATCGCCAGCGCCCAGGCCGGGGCTGCGAACAGGCAGCGCGTCGAGCCGAACCGCGCCAGCAGGCGCCCGGTGATGACCAGCGGCGCCACCACCGTGACGACGCCGGTCAGCGCGTAGATCTGACCCATGAAGCCGGCGATCTCCTGCGGCCGTGCAAACCGCTCCTGGGCGATCGCGAACAGCTGGAAGTCGACGAGCTGCTCGATCAGCAGGTCGAGGACGCTGATCGCCGCGAGCAGGCGGAGCAACGGCTCACCGACGACGAAACGCGCGCCATCGGCGATCCGCGCCAGCGGACCGCCGCCCACCGGTGGCGCGGCGGTGTGGCGCGCCAGGTCGCGCCGGCCGATCGCCGCGAGCACGCCGCCGGCCGCGGCCAGGAACGCCGTCGCGACCACCAACAGGCCCGGCGTCCCGATCGCCGCCGCCAGCACCGAGGTGCCGAGCCCGCCGAGCACCCAGGCCAGGCCGGCACCGGCGCCGATCAGCGGCAGCAGGCGGCGCGCGCTGCGCACGTCGAGGGCCTCGGTGATCAGGCCCCAGCCCTGGACCAGCAGCACACCGCACACCACCTCGCCGACGACGTAGAGCGGGAACGGCACCCAGCGGGCTCCGCCCGCGAGCGCTACCCACGCGGTGATCAGCAGCGCGCCGACGCCGCCGAGCAGGCCGGCGACCAGCCGCAGGACGCCGAGCCGCGGCGCCAGCGCTGACACCGCGAGCGACGTCGCGGCCAGCGCCGCCGCCGACACCATGAACGCGTCGGGGATGCGGTCGCGGGTGTAGCTGGCGAGGAAGATGCCGCGCTGCGCCGACTTCACCAGCACCAGCGCCGCCGTCATGAGGAACGCGAAGCCGATCAGCCGCGCGGCGCGGCCGGCCTCGCCGTCGCGCACGCCGATCATCACCAGCGTCCGGTGCAGCGCGGGCGACGCGGGGGCGGCGGCGGTCACGGTGGCGTCGCGGGCGCGGGCTCGAGCGGGCGGGTCGACCAGCGCGGCGGCTTCGCGGCGGGCGCGCGCAGCTGACAGCCGCGGTTCGGCTTGATCGGCCCGTCGGGGACCAGGAACCCATCGGTGAAGCCGGGCCTGCCGGTGACACGGGTGGGGCCCGGGCAGCCGTCCTCGATCCACCGGCGGAGGAGGCCGATCTCCTCGTCGGTCATCGTCGGCAGGCCCATGGGCATGCCGAGCGCCCCGGCGGGGTACGCCGGCCGGTCGTGGTCGGCCAGCGGCGTCACGTGATCGCGGAGGTTCTCGACCCGGCGGCGGACCATCACCTCGAGGATCCGCGGCCACGCCTCGCCGGGCTGGCGCTGCAGCACCGAGTAGCGCTTGCCGTCGGGACCGCGGGCGCCGCGCACCAGCATCTCGTAGGTGCGCATCGCCAGCCCGCGGCCCGCGTAGCCGAGGCCGCCGAGGTTGCCTGGCCCGACGTCCTTCTCGTGATCGTTCATGTGGCAGTGGACGCAGACCTTGCCCAGCACGCGCTCCTTGACCTCGTCCCAGCTCACCCGATGCGTCGCCGCCGGCGGCATCGCCAGGAGCGGCTCGACAGGTGGCGCCGGCGGCAGCGCGACCGGCGCCGCCAGGTAGTCGCGGATCAGCTCGGCGTCGGCGCGGCTCACGCCGAGTTTCGGCATCGTCGCCGCGGGCCACACCGCCGGGGGATCCATGATCCACGCGACCATCGTCTCGGGGCCGAGGCGCGCGCGCGCGAACCGCAGGTCGGGCGCGAGCGGGTTCTGGGCCAGCGAGGCCGCGGTCTGGCCGGCGAACCGCTCGTTGCCGACGACGTGGCACGCCGGGCACCCCCGCTGCTCGAACACCGCGCGGCCGCGCGCGACGCGATCGGGGTCGGGCGTCGGCGCCGGCGTCAGCGCGCTGCCGGGCTCGCCGTCGGCGGGCACATCGGCGACCGCCGCGAAGTAGCGGGCCAGCGCGCGGGCGTCGTCGGGCGTCACCGTGTTGCGCAGCATCGCGTCGTCGAGCGCCGGCCGCAGATCGAGCGGGTGCTGGAGGAACTCGGCGATCCACGCTGGCCGCAGCCGCCGGCCGATCGCGGTGAGGCTGGGCACCTGCCGGAGGTGCGCGATGTTGCGGATGTACCGATCGAGCACGTCCTGGCCGTTGTTCGCGGCGATCTTCTGGTAGCGCGGGTCGGTCGGCGTGAGGCTGGTGAGAAACACGTGGCACGACACGCAGTCGTAGGGGCGGCCGGCGCCCGGTCGGCCGTCGAGCTCGTGGCAGCGCGTGCACTGGTGCTTGGTGATCACGGCCTCACCGGCGGCGAGCGCGTCGGCGCGGGCTGCGGGCGTCCAGCGCGGCGGCGGCGGCCCGGCGTCGACCTGGCCGATCGCGCCGCCGTCCTCGCCGCGGGGCCGCCCGCTGCCGCACGCCGCGAGGGCCAGCCCGAGCATGACCGTGACCACGGAGCCGACGGATCGGCGCGGTGACATCGGGTGGTCAGCCCTCGCCGGTCGTGTCGACATCCACGTGACGGCCCATCACATCAAGCGTATGCGCCGGTCCGCTCGGGCACTTGACCGTCGTCATGTTCGGCGGCGAAGCCTGCGCCTTGACCTGACGGCGCTGGCGTTGACCGCCGTCATGTCGCGCGGCCGGCCACGGCGTGACGCTCGGCGCGATGACCACCTCGCCGGCCGAGCTCGCGCAGCTGCGCGCGATCCTGGCGACCCTGCCGCGCCGCCCGCGCTCCCCGGAGACCACGGCCGCGCCGGCGGTCCCGTTCGATGCGTTGCCGCCGCTGACGCCCGCCCTGCGCGCCGCGATCGAGGCCGCGGCGCTGGCCAACAACGACCGCTACCTCGAGGCGTTCCTCGAGCCGCACTCGTTCTGTCCGTTCGCGCGCGGCGGTCGCCTGCGCGGCCAGACCCGCCGCATCGTCCACCTCGCCGAGCGCGCCGAGGCCGCGCCGCTCCTCGCGCTGTTCGAGGACGCCGCGCGTGAGCCGGCCCACGCCGTCATCCAGGTGATCTTGCCGATGATCGAGGTCGCGCCCGAGGCGTGGATCCGCTTCTGCCAGGATCTGACCGCCGCCGGGAATCAGGCCCGCGGCGAGGCCCAGGCGGTGTTCGCGGTCGCGCCGCTCCACCCGGCGCTGCGCTACTCGTCGGCCAACCCGTACGCGCTCATCCCGCTGTTTCGGCGCACGCCCGATCCGACCATCCAGTGGGTCCGCCTCGACGCGCTGGCGCGGCTGTACGCCGGGCGCGGCAGCGACAAGGTCTACGTCGATCCCGAGGAGCTCGACGGATACCTGGCGCGGCCGCGCAAGAGCCCGCTGTTCGAGCGCATCGCCGAGACCAACCACGCGATGGCCACCCGGCTGGGGATCGACGAGGTCGAGCGCACCTTGCGCGACCTGGCCGACGCGGCACGGCGGCGGTACACGCAGCTCTTGCTCGGCGCCGCGCCGCCCGGCCGCGCCGCCGCTGGCGGCTGTCCCCACCGAGCGCTGGCGACCGACACCTCGCCGCCGCGCCCGGCGCTGTTCGCGCGCGACGACCGCTGGGCGCTGGCCGCGCTCGACGACCTGCCGCCACGCGCGCCCCGGCGCTTCCTCGCCGACGGGGTCGAGGTCGCGGTGGTGCGCGTCGACGATCGGGTCCACGTCCTTCACGGCCGCTGCCCGCACCGCAACGCGCCGCTGTCCGACGCCGTGGTCGAGGTCGATCGCCTGGTCTGCCCGCACCACGGCTGGGACTTCCAGCTCGCGACCGGCCACAGCCAGGGCGTCCCCGGCGCGCAGGTAGCGCGCTTCGCGGCGTGGATCGACGACGGCCTGGTGTGGGTCGATGGCCGCGAGCTCCGCGGCTTCCGCGCCAGCCACGCCGAGGTGTTCGAGCCCGGCGACGACGTGCTGTGACCGCGGCGCGGCGCGCCCGTTCGTCGGCTCACCGCGCGCGCCGACCGATCCAGACCTGACATCGCGGTCGCGGTCCTCGCACGATCCGACCGCGACGATGAGCGCAGGTGCGCGAGATCGCGTGGCGGCACACGCCTTGCGTGGGCGTGCCGCCCATGGATTTCACGCAGACGCTCGTCGGTGCGCTCCTCGCTGGTTCGCTGTTTGCCACCGCCGCGTGCGGTGACGATCCGGCGGCCATCGTCGGGGGCTGGCGCGCCCAGGCCAACGGCCTCGACGCCGGCGCGTCGCCGGGCGGCGATCGTCAGGTGCTGACCTTCGGCGCCGACGGCACCGTCGTCGCCAGCGGGGTCGGCGCGGCGGCGCCTGGCACGTACACCGTAGCCGGCGATCGCCTGACGCTGGTGACCCCTCGCGCGGACGCCAGCCTCGACTCGCAGACCACGACCTTCTACGCCAGCGACACCCGCCTCGTGCTCGACGTGATGACCAGCGTCGACGCCGCCGCCGGCCTCGCCGGGACCTGGCGCGGCGCCCGCGTCATCAACGGCGCGGCGATCGACACCACCGTGGTCCTGCGCGCGGATCACACCGCGCGCTTCGCGAGCCACGACCACGCGACCGGCGGCGGGATCGAGATCGAGGCCGGCTGGGAGCAGCAGGGCGACGACGTCGCCGTCCGGGCGACGATCAGCCCGGACCATCTCCTCGCGTACTTCGCCACGCGGATCGACGGCGTCCTCGGCAGCCCGTACGAGCGCCTGGCGCCGTGACGCCGGCGGTGAGGCGCCCCCGCCGCGTCAGGGGTGTGTAAGGCCCGCGCGGCCGCGGACGCGCGGCGCCGGCGTCGTGCGTCACTAGGGCATGCCCCGAACCTATCTCGCCCTCCCCCTGCTGGCCCTGGCCGCGGTCGCGTGCCGGGCGCCCGAGACCCACGTCCACCTCGACCGCCCCGCCGAGGCCAAGCCCGAGCACGGCCAGTTCGCGGTCACCGGCACCGCCGAGGTCAAGGTCCGCCCTGACGTCGTCGACCTGCACCTGACGATCGCCGCCGAGGCGCCCAAGGCCAAGGCCGCGGCCCAGCAGCTGCGGGCCCGGCAGGTCGAGCTGCGCGCCGCGCTGGTCGCGGCCGGCATCGCCGCCGAGGATCTGTCGTTCTCCAGCCTCGGCATCGAGCCGGTCTACGTCTACGACGAGCACGCGCCGCCGCGGCTGCGCGGCTACCGCGCCACGATCGACCTCACGGCCACCACCAAGCAGTTCGAGACGCTGCCCGATGTGCTCGAGGCCGCGGTCACCGCCGGCGCCACCAACGTCACCACCGAGCGCCGCGTGCTCGACCTGCCGACGCACAAGCGCGAGGTGCGCGACCTCGCGCTGGCCGCGGCCAAGGCCAAGGCCGAGCAGACCGCCAGCGCGCTCGGCGTCAAGCTCGGCCGCATCACCGCGATCAGCGAGTCCAGCGACGACGGCACCGGCTGGAACGGTCGCTGGAACCGCGAGACCGTCAACATCGCGCAGACGGCGGTGGCCGCGCCGCCGAGCCTCGGCCCGATGGTCGGCGACGCCCAGACGCTGACGCTGACGATCTCGCTCAGCTACGAGCTGTGAAGGAACAGCCGGCGGAAGTTGCCGGCCAGCACCGCGGCGATCTCGTCGGTGGTGTAGCCGGCGGCTTGCATGCCGGCGACCATCCGGCCCAGGTACGCGCGCACCGCGCCCGAGTACTGCGGCCCATCGGTCGCGAACAGCGTGCGCCCGATCAAGCCGCGCGCGCGGATCGCCGCCAGCACCGCCGGGTACTGCGGCTCGGTGCCGGTCGCGGGGAGGCCGTCGAGGTCGACCTGCAGCGGCCGGTTGAGCGCCGAGATCTCCAGCCAGACGTTGGGGTGCGCGGCGGCCAGCTCGAGCGCGTGGGCCACGGCGCGGGCGTCGCCCTGCCCGACGTGCGACAGCACGAAGTCGACGCGCGCCGGGCCGTGGGCGCCGTCGAACGCGGCCACCACCGCCTCGAGGCCGAGCGGATCGTAGTAGGCCGGATCGCTCTGCGCTCCCGGGAACGGCGAGAAGCCGGTGTGCAGCAACACCGGCACGCCGACCTCGGCGGCGACCTGGTAGACGCCCTGGTACGCCGGGTCGGTGAACGGCACCTGCTGGTGCGCGTGCGCCAGCTTGATCCCGATGAAGCGATCCGGGTGCGCGGTGAAGTAGCTGCGCAGCGCGGCCAGGCGATCGCCGGCGAGGTCGCCGGCCCAGTCGTCGAAGTTGACGCTGGCGAAGCCCCACGCCCACGGGTCACCATCGGCGCCGACCGCGTTGCGGGCGTCGTCCAGGTCGCGCTCGAGCGCCTCGTTCGCGTAGTAGCCGGTGGTGTGGTGGGTGTAGACCGCGTAGAGCACGGCGTGATCGACGCCGGCCAGCGCCGTCTGCGCGGCGATGCCGACGTGCGGCGCGTACGGATCGCTCAGGCGATCGAGCAGCGCCGGCGCGTACAGCGCGAACGCCGGCGGCAGGTTCTGGGTGATGAACGCCTTGCCGCCCGGCGCCATCGTCGCGTAGTCGCCGGGGTGCAGGTGCATGTCGATCACCGGCAGCGTGCGGCCGCCGACCTCGATGGTGGCGGCCGCCGGCGTGGCCGACAGCGCGAGCGCGAGCGGCAAGATGAGGCGACGGCGGATCATGGGGCCTCCTGGGCCGGCTGCATCGGCGGTGGATCGGGCGCGAGCTGGTACGCCGCGACGACGCCGACCCGGCGCGCGCGATCGGCCTCGTCCCACTCGATCGCCAGGCCGCTGGGGTAGTACGAGCGACCGCCGTAGGCCTCGGGGGCCGGCCCCAGCGCGAGCACGACCGCCGCGCGCACGTCGCCCGGCAACACCGGGCCCGCGAGGTCGACCCCGGCGGTGGCGCCCGCGCCGATCACCACCGCGTCCGGCGTCAACGTGGCCTCGGCCGACGACGTCAGCAGCGCCTCGAGCCCGAGCGCCGGCCAGGTGGCGTGGCCGATCCGCACCAGCACCACCGGCTCGGTGGGCGGCGCGCCGACCGCGCGCAACACGTCGGCCCAGGTCATGCCCAGCACCAGCGGACCGACCCGCTCGCCCGGGATCAACAGGCGCGCCGGGTCGGCGTCGACCGGCGGCGGCGCGTCGACCGGCGGCGGCGCGTCGACCGCGGGCGTGGCCGCGCGGCTGCCGCACCCGACCAGCGCCAGCGCCAGCAGCGTGGCGCGCCTCATGGGTCGGTCAGCTCGAGCGTGACGCTCGTGGTCTCGCCGACCACCAGCGTGAGCGGACTCGACCACGCCACGCGGTCCTCGGGCCCCGGCGACTGCGGCGAGGCCGGCGCCACGTCGAGCAGCGCCAGCACGTAGGCCGGCCCGGCGGCCAGGCCCTCGATCGCCAGCGTCGCCGGGAAGGTCGGCGTCGCGGCCTGGGCGAACCCGGCCGGCGGCCCCATCGGCGGCATGCTGCGGAACGCCGCCAGCACCAGCGCGCCCTGCGCCGTGCCGGTGTAGCGGACGGTCGCGCTGATCCGCGCGGCGACCGCGGCGTCGATCGGTGGCGCGGCGTCGATCGGTGGCGCGGCGTCGATCGCGACGGCGTCGATCGCGGCGGCGTCGATCGCCGGCGCCTCGGACGAGGAGTCGCACGCGCCCAGCGCGGCGATCGCGAACACAACCCAGAGCGGCTTCATGGCGGGCCTTTCGAGAAGTAGAACGTGCCACTTCCTACTTCCGCCACGCCCGGGCCCGCAACGCGGCTGGCGCGCCCGCGCCCTTACTTGGCCCGTCCGCCCGCCGCCGCCGCGCGCTACTTCAGCTGCTTCTTCAGCTCGACGACGTCGGCGTGGGCCGGCTCGGTCTTGGCCGCCGCCGCCAGCGCCGCCTTGGCGTTGGCCTTGTCGCCCAGCGCCAGGTAGGCGCGGACCCGGCCGATGTGCGCCAGCGCCGGCCGCCGCATCGGCGGATCGACCACGAGCGCGCTGTCGTAGCTGTACAGCGCGGCCTTGCCGTCGCCGAGCGCGAGGTACGCCTTGCCCAGCGTCGTCAGCAGGTCGGCGTCCGACGGGAACAGCGCCAGCGCCAGCTCGCCGTAGGTCTTCACCTTCGGCCACGCCTGCTGCGCGGCGTAGCCGTCGACCAGCTCGCGCAGCGGGCCCACCTGCATCTGCTCGAGCATCACGAACTGCTCGAGCTCGAGCAGCGCCGCCGCGTCCTGGCCCTGCTTCTTGTAGATCTCGGCCAGCGCCTGGTACGGGTAGCTGCGCTCGGGGTCGAGGCGCTTGGCCGCGCACAGCTGCGCGATCGCGCCGGCCAGGTCGCCGCCCGACACCGCCAGCTCGGCCAGCCGCACCCGCAGGTCGTAGCTGTCGTGGCCGTCGGCGATCAGCTTGGTGATCTGCTGCTTGGCGCTGGCCTCGTCGCCCTGGCGCAGCGTCACCTCGGCCATCACGTAGCGGGCGATCGGCTCCTGCTTGTCGAGCTTGAGCGCGGCGGCGGCGGCGGCCTCGGCGGCGGCCGCGTCGCCCTGGTAGAAGTGGCCGAGCGCCAGCCGGGCCCGCACCGTCGCGTCCTTGGGCTTGGCGTCGGCGGCCACCTCGAGCGCGGTCACGTCGTCCAGGCCCGAGGTCGGCAGGCGGAACGTGCCGGCGTACGGCGCCAGCCGCACCTTCAGGTAGTCGCGGAAGTCGGCGTCGAACTGCGCGACGGTGCGGCCGGTGATCGCCTGGATCACCGCCGGCGTCTCCTGGCCCTTGCCGAACAGCTTGAGCGCGGCGACGATCTTGGGGAAGCCGTAGGTGGCGGCGATGTACTCGATCATCACCGACGACAGGTAGTAGGCGACGATCACCTTCTGGCCGTCGGGCTGGACGAACTCGTAGTTGATGGTCGCGACCGACGGCAGCGTGCCCTCGAGCACCGCGCCGTAGACGTCGGCGTCGTTCTCGCGCCGCCACGACGGGTTGGCCATCAGGGTCTCGTACTCGGACAGGCCCTCGGTGAACCACCGCGGCACCCGCGAGTTCGACAGCTGGATCGCGAACACGTGGCCCAGCTCGTGCCACAGCACCATGCCCCAGTTGATGTCGCCGTTGCTGGGCGACATCGCCGTGATCACCTGGCCGAAGCACACGCCCAGCGCGCCCAGGTTGGGCAGGCCGACGGTGCGCACGCTGTAGTGATCGGAGTCCTGGTACAGCTCGACGGTCACCGGGATCTTGGGGGTGAAGCCGTAGCGCCTGACCATGTCGGCGAACGCCTTCTCCAGCGTCGGCTCGATGTAGCGCGCCAGGATCTTCTGCTCGCCCTTGTGGTAGCGGAACTTGAACGACTTCGACGTCCAGAACGTGTAGTCCTTCGGGATCGTGTCCTTGAACAGGTTGCGGGTGTTGAACGTGCGGACGTTGTACTTGTCGCCGGCCCAGGCCTTGTCGAGCCACTCCAGCCCCTCCTTCTCCTGGCCCATCCGCAGATAGCCCATGCCGACGTCGCTCATCGCGTCGTACGCGTCGGGGCGCAGCGCCACCGCCTGCTTCGACAGCTCGATCGCCTCGACGTAGCGGTGCTCGCGCACCGCCGAGCGCGCGATCGTGCGGTACAGGTCGGCGTCGGCCGGGTTCTGCGCCAGCGCCTTGGTCTTGAGCTGCTCGTAGCGCGGCAGATCGTCGCGCAGCCAGGCGATCGTCGCCTCCAGCTCCAGCGCCGGCAGCGACTGCGGATCGACCGCGCGCACCTCGCCCAGCGTCTTGCCCGCCGCGTCCCACTGGTTCTGATCGATCTCGATCGAGGCGCGCACCAGCAGCGCCGGCACGTGCCGCGGGTTCACCGCCAGCGCCGCGTCGAGGTGGTGGCGGGCGGTGGCCAGGTCGTAGCGGCTCTCGACGATCGCCGCGGCGATGCCGGCGTGGGCGTCGGGCTGGTTGGGGTTGACCTTCAGCACCTCGTCGTAGGTCTGCTCGGCGACCTCGACCTCGTACTTGCTGCGGAACAGATCGGCCCAGGCCAGGCCGGCCTCGATCGCGCTGGGCGCCAGGTTGACCGCCTCGCGGTACGCGTCGTTGGCCAGCTCGAACTCGCCGCGGGCGCGCGCGGCCTCGGCCAGCGCGAACAGGTCGGCGGGCTTGTCGAGGTCGAGGACCTTGGCGTTGTACTCGTCGATCGTGCGCTTCCACAGCGCGTCGGCCTGCGGCAGCTTGCCGGTCGCCATCAGCAACCGCGCCAGGGCCCGCCGCGCCGGGCGGTGGCCGGGATCCGCGGCGACCAGCGCCTCCAGCAGCTTTTGCGCGTCGGCGTTGCGGCCGGTGGCGCGCAGCACGTCGGCCAGCGCGACCTTGCCGTTGCTTGCCACCACCGCGTCGGCGTCCTTGCTGGCGGCGGTCGCGGTGGCCTCGGCGCCCTTCAGGTCGCCGACCGTGAGCTGGGCGTCGACGAGCAAGAGCTTGGCCTTGCCAGCGTCGGGGCCCTTGGTGCGGGCCAGCTCGCCGATCGCCTGCTTGTAGTCGCCGCGGGTCAGGGCGTCGGCGCCGGCGGCCAGGTCGGCGGCCGCCGGGCCCGCGGTCAGGAACACCAGCCCGAGCCCGAGCAGCACGCTTCGCATGCGTCGAATCTGAGCGACCGACCCCGGCAAGTCAACGCGCGGCTCGCCGACGCGCTACACTCCGGCCATGGCAGACCAGCGGGCCACCGCGGCACCGCGCGAGGCGACCGGCATCTACGCCGACTTCGACGCCTTCAAGAAGCAGGCGATCCGCGACTACTACGAGCGCGGTTGGACCTCGCGCCGCGGCAACTTCATCGCGCTGTTGATCGCCGCCGGCGGCGGCGCCAGCCTCGGGCTGGCCAAGGACTCGGTCGTCGACGGCACCGGCACCAAGAAGGTCGCGATCGGCGCCGGCCTGGCGCTGGCGCTGCGGGTCGGGCTGCGCTACGCGCTGGGCGGCCCGCTGTCGCTGGTGCTCACCGCGGCCGCCGGCGCGTCGATGCTGGCCTACCTGGTGCGCAACCAGAAGGACATCCTCAAGAAGGTCGAGCGCTACCGCGGCGTGCTGGCCGAGACCGAGCGGAAGTACAAGGACACCCACGCGCAGTGGCGCGACGGCAAGTACGACGTCGCGCAGCGCAACCTCATGATCGACGGGCTGATGAAGCGCTTCGTCGCGGACGTCGACGAGGCGTGATGCGCGCGGTGGCGGCGACCGTCGCGGCGCTCGTGGCCGCGAGCCCGGCCGGGGCTCAGCCCGCGCCGCGGCCGGCCGCCGCCGAGGCCACGCCGCCCAAGGCCACCGCCGAGACCGACGACGTCATCGGGCTGCTCGACGTCCGGGTCGAGGGGCTGTCGGCCGACGCCACCGCGCTGTTCACCCGCAAGATCGAGGAGGGCCTCGAGATGTCGGGGCTCAAGGTGGCGTCGCGGGAGCGCCTGCGCAGCTACCTGGCCGGCACGCCGTGGAACTCGGCCTGCCTGCTCGGCGCGTGCCTCAGCGAGCTGGCCCGCGGCGCCGAGGTGGCGACCGTGATCGAGGTCGCGCTCGCCACCAGCGGCCCGAGCTATCACTACGTCATCACCTTGCTCGACACCCGCACCGGTCATGCCATCAACCAAGTCGCCGCCAAGTGCGACGTGTGCACCACCGACGAGGCGTTCGCCGAGGCGTCGCTGGCGGTGGTCGCGGTGGTCAACGGCGTCGGCGACGGCGCGCCGACGATCGTGACGCCGACGATCGATCCGCAGCTGCGCCGCACCCGCGCGCGGGTGGCGCATGCGCGCGGTCGGGCCCGGACCCTGGGCCTCACGCTGATCGGCCTGGCCGCGGTGGCCGCCGGCGGCGCGTACTACTTCTTCGACGACGATCGCGACACGCTCGGGGGCGCCAGCGCTGGCGCCGCCGGCGCGCTGGGCGTCGCCGGCTTCACGTCGCTCGGCCTGTCGTTCTCGTTCTGACTGACTGCGTCCCTCGCGAGGCTCCGATGACCAAGCCTATCTTTCTGTGCGCGCTGTTGACGGTCGCGGCCGGCGTCGGCTGCGAGACGCCCGACCCCACCGATCCGGAGCCGGTCCACCCGGTGTTCGAGGTGCCGCGCCCCGGCGTCGCGCCGTCGGACTTCTACGCGCTGCCGTTCCCGTCGGACATCCGCCGCGACGACGCCGGCCACCCGATCATGACCGACTACCCGACGCCGGTCGGGATCATCGGCACGTACACCGCGGCGCTGCCCAAGCTCGACGGCTTCGGCACCAACGCCGCCATCTTCCAGCGCTTCACCGGCCCGATCGACGTCGACGCGCTGCCGGCCGACGCCGCCGCGTCGCTGACCGACGCCGCGTCGGTGTACCTGGTCGACGTCGACCCGGCGTCGCCCGAGCACGGCCAGAAGCGGCCGGTCGTGTTCCGCTTCCAGCACGCCAAGGGCTTCACGATCGGCGCCGACTGGCTGAGCGCGCTGCCCTACCCCGGCTTCCCGCTGCGCGAGCGCACCACCTACGCGCTGGTCGTGACCAACCGCCTGACCGCGGGCGGCGGCCGGATGGCGCCGCCCGCCGAGTTCGCCGCGATCGCCGCCGCGCAGCCGCCGGCCGACGCGACGCTCGCCCGCGCCCACGATCGCTACGCGCCGCTGTGGGCCTGGCTCGACGAGCCGGGCGGCGACGAGCGCGCCGACGTCGCGTCGGCCGCGGTGTTCACGACGCAGTCGGTCACCGGCGTCATGGGCCAGCTGCGCGAGAAGGTGCGCAGCCTGCCGGCGCCGGTCGCCGCCGACGTCGTGCGCCAGCCCGCCGAGGCCGTGCCGTACGCGATCTACGACGGCACCTTCCCCGCGCCGAACTTCCAGACCGGCGACGTGCCGTACCACGGCGCCAACGGCGGCGGCGACATCGCGATCGGCGGCGACGGCCTGCCGGTCGTGCAGCGCATGGAGTCGCTGCGCTTCGCGATCACCGTGCCGACGGGGACCGCGCCGGCCAGCGGCTGGCCGGTGGTGATCTACGCCCACGGCACCGGCGGCAGCTACCACTCGTTCATCGCCGACGGCACCGCGCAGCGGCTGGCCGAGCAGGGGCTGGCCTGCGTCTCGATCGATCAGGTGCTGCACGGGCCGCGCAACCCCGGCGGCGATCCCGAGATCGACTTCTTCAACTTCCAGAACCCCGACGCCGGCCGCAACAACGCCATCCAGGGCGCCGCCGACAACTTCTCGGTGGTGCGGCTGCTCGAGGGCCTGACCATCGCCGAGGCCGACCCGGCGCCGCACACGATCAGCTTCGACGCCAGCAAGCTGTCGTTCTTCGGCCACTCGCAGGGCGGGCTGACCGGCCCGCCGTTCATCGCCTACGAGCCCAAGGTGCGCGGCGCGGTGCTGTCGGGCGCCGGCGGCCTCCTGTACTTCGCGCTGCTCAACAAGACCGAGCCGGTCGACATCACCGCGCTGGTGCGGACGATCATCCTCGACGAGCCGCTCGACCAGTGGAACCCGGTGCTGGCGCTGCTGCAGACCTGGGTCGAGCGCTCGGACGCGATCAACTACGGGCCGCTCTTGGTGCGCGAGCCGCCGGCCGGGCTGGCGCCGATGGACATCTACCAGAGCATGGGCTTCACCGATCACTTCACGCCGCTGCCGACCATCGAGGCGCTGGCGGTGGCGATCGGCGGCGATCAGGTGGCGCCGACCCTGGCGCCGATCGCCGGGCTGGCGATGCGCGGCCGCACCGTCGCGACGGCGCCGGTCGCGGCCAACCTCGCCGGCCACACCGCGGTGATCATGCAGTACCAGGCCACCGTCTCCGACGGCCACTTCGTCGTGTTCGATACCGCCGCCGGGCGCCGGCAATCGAGCGAGTTCCTCGGTACGTTCGCGCGCACCGGCCAGGCCACGCTGGTCACCCCCCAGTAGCGGAGCACACGATGGCGCGGAAGCGGATTGGCGAGATCCTGATCGAGGCCGGCCTCATCGACGAGGACGGCCTGCGCGCGGCGCTGGTCGAGCAGCGGCGGCGCGGCGGCCCGCTGGGGCGCGCGCTGATCGATCTGAAGCTGGTGGCCGAGGAGACGCTGGTGGTCGCGCTGTCGCGGCAGCTCGCGGTGCCGGTGGTCGACCTCGACACGATCGAGATCCCGCAGGCGGTGGTCGACCTCATCCCCGGCGACCTGTGCGAGGCGTGGGGCGTGGTGCCGTTCGCGCAGCCGATGAAGTTCCTCGACCTGGCGATGAGCGACCCGTCGAACGTGCGCGTGCTCGACGAGCTGCGCGTGCGCACCAACCTCAACGTGCGCAGCTACCTGGCCGGCCCCAAGGCCATCGAGCGCGCGCTCGGCCGCTACTACGGCCGCGGCATGGGCCGCGCCGCCGGCGCCGGCCGCCGCCGCGAGACCCTCGACGTGCCGCGCGCCGCCGACGAGGAGATGGAGCTGGTCAACCCCTACGACCCCTCCGCCAGCCGCAGCGTCCCCGTCGCCGGCGTCAACCCGCCCTCGACCCAGAGCCGCGAGCGCTTCCCCGCCCCGCCGCCGCCCACCCGCACCGGCGCCGCCTCCACCGCCCCGCCCCCCACCGCCGCCCGCGGCCCCTCCTTCGCCGACGTCGCCGAGCTGCAGGAGCGCATCGCCTCCCTCGAGGCCCTCGTCCGCCGCGACGAGGACGTCCTCAAGAAGCTCATGGCCCTCCTCATCGAGAAGGGCGTCGCCACCCGCGACGAGATCCTCGCCCGCCTGCGGTAGGGGACAGGATCTACCCCGCTAACCCATCGTCGCGGCTCGCCTTTTCAGCCATACCGCGCAGGAAGGCGGGCCCCGTTGCCAGTGCCCCAGGCTGAAAGCAACAAACCGGGGAGCATCGGTCGCGCTCCGGCGACTACGTAGGCGTGCCTCCTTCCCTCGAAGTCCATACCCTCGTCTCTGCCAACCCGAAGCGCGGCCAGATCTTCCAGCTCGTCACCACCGACGACCGGATCTGGGCGGTCGGCGGGCGAACCAGCAACCCGACGCTGCTCGGCTCGTGCACGGGCCAGCGATTCCACAGCCTGGGCGCGCCACCCAAGGGCGTCCGTGAACTCCTGCAGCGCGATGACGGCCTGGTCGTCGTCGGGGAATGGGGGATGATCGCACGGTCAGGCGACGGCGGCCGGACGTGGAGGCCGATCAAGACCGGCTTCGACAGCTGCCTGTTCTCGATCCGCGAGGACGTCGACGGCGCGGTGTGGATCGTCGGCGACGACGGCGTGGTCGGGCGCCTCGAGGGCGACCGCCTCGTCCGCGTCGACGCCGGGGCGCATCGCTTCGAGGCCATCATCCGGGCCGCCGGGACCTTGTGGCTGCTGGGGTACAGCGGCGGACTGTTTCGCTTCGATGGTCGACGCGCCGAGCTCGTGCTCGAGGCCGGCCCGCTGACCGACCTCTGCGAACTGGCCGACGGCACGCTGCTGGTGACCGGCGAAGGCGGCCAGCTCTACCGGTCGGTCGACGCCGGCGCGCGCTTCGTGAAGATCGCGCTCGACGTGACGGAGCCCCTCGAGGCCGTCGCCGCCATGCCGGACGGGACCGTCGTGGTGGTCGGCGGCGCCGCGACGATCCTGTCGTCGCGCGACGGCGGCGCGACGTTCGACGCCGTGCCGCATGAACTCGAGGACGTGGGCGCGCTGTGGTCGCTGGCGCGGTTTGGCCAGAGCCTCCTGGTCGGTGGCGACCATGGCCTCGTCTTGCGGATCGGCCCCGCCGATGACGCGCCGTGGGCCGATCGCCCGGATGCGTTCGCCGCGCCGCGGCCCATGGACGCGCTGTTCGCGCCGGGCCCCGACGGGTTCCTCGACGAGCGGCTCGCCGCGTACGTCGCAGCCGCGCAGGCGGACGACGACGACGACGACGACGACGATGACGACGACGATGACGACGACGACGACGCCGCCGACGACGCCGACGACGACGCGTCCGAGGACGACGACGGCGACGACGACGACGACGACGCGGTCGGCCCCGACGCCTGGCAGAAGGAGGGCCGCGCGTACTGGGCGGGGCTCTGGGCGGGGACCACCGACGACTACCAGGCGATCTGGGGGACGCCGCCGCCCGAGGAGCTGCGCGCCTTCGAGCGCGCGACCGCCGGCGCCGACCCGTACTCGACCTTCGACGAGCTGCGCCTCGACGTCGCGCTCATGGCCGACCCGCCGGACGACAAGAACCTGTTCGAGATGCTGGTCATCAACGACCAGCTCAACTACCTCGGCACCGGCTTGCCCGAGGCTTTCGGCGGGGTCACGTGCTTCGCGGCGCTCGGCAACGGCGACACGTACCACCTCGAGGTCTACGCCGACGAGCCCGCGGCGCGCCCCCGAGCCGTGTTGTTCTGGGACCACGACGAGCACCAGTTCACGCACGTCTTCGCCGGCGACCTCGCGTCGGTGGCCTACCTGTGCGCGCTGTCGAAGGCCGTCGAGGACGAGCGCCTCTCAGACGGGGTAGGGGCGGCGGCCTACCGCAGCCTGCGTGGCCGCGTGGCGCCGACCTGGCACTTCTCGATCGAGGACCACGACGACGCCTTCACGACCTACCAGCACCCCGAGGACGCCGAGCTGGTCCGGTACTACTGCGCCCGCGCGCACTGGATCTTCGGGCTGTTCCGACAGGACGGGATCACCGACAGCGCCGACCTCAAGCGGGCGTTCCTCCCGGGGCTCAACGGGCTGCTCTCACCGGAGCAGCTGGCCGAGCGGATGGCGTACGCCAAGAAGCTCGTGCCGACCGCGCTCTACGCCATGTGGCGGGCGTACTTCTTCGACGAGCCCGAGCTCGATCAATGGCTGGCGATCGGCCGCGCGCACCCCGGGCGGCTGGCGCGAGACGCCGCGCGGTTGATCGACGAGCTGCGCGGCGGGCGCAACCGGCTCGGGAAGATCCAGGACGTCGGGCGGTGGCTCGATCGATTCCGGGCGCTCGATCTCGATCCGCGGCGCGCCGAGGAGCGCGCGCGCGAGGCGGCCCAGCGGAAGCAGGAGGCCGAGGCGCGGACCGCGCAGCAGATCGCCGAGTTCGACGCCGCCCTGGCGGCTGGACCGGCCGCGCTCGACGCGTTCCTGTGGAGCCACCTCGACGTCGCGACGCCGCGCGGAGCGTTCCTCTGGCGCGTGCTCGCGGATGACACGCGGCGCGACGCCCGCGACGCGTTCACGTACCTGGCGACCGAGGGGTACAGCTACGACAACTGCAGCTTCTCCGCGGACGAGCACGCCGCGCTGCGGTACGCCGCTGAGCACACGGACTCGGTGGTCTCGGCGCTGCTGGTCGGTGCGGCGCTGTGGCCGGCCGCGGTGACCGACGACGACGACGACGCCGACGATGAGGATAGCGATGACGACGGCGACGACGACGACGGCGACGAGTCGCCCAGCGGCACCACGACGGCGCGTGCGCTGTCGTCGCACCACGCCTGGGCGATCCTCGAGCGCGCGGCCCGCCTGGGGCGGCTCGATCCACGGGCGCTCGCGCCGATGCGGGCCTGGCTCGCGGCGCTGGATCTCGAGACCGGGCTGGACTGGACGGTCCGACAGGTCGCCGCGGTGCTCGGCTGGGCGCGCGACCGCGCGGCGGTGCCGACGCTGGTCGCGCTCCTCGAACAGCTCCCCTCCGAAGGCGGGTTCGACACGGCGTTGAAGTACGACGACCTGATCGGCGACCTGGCGGTGTGCCTGCGCCGGATCGGCGATCCGGCCGGCGCCGCGCCCCTCGTGCGCTTCGCCAGCGCGACGTCGGCGCGGATGCGGCACGCGCGCTCCGAGAGCGGCTTCGCCGTCGGCGTGCTCGCGCCGGCGCTCGGCGGCGAGCCGCTGTTGGCGGGGATGCTGGACCTGGCCCGGTCGATCAACGACAGCGACGAAGACGCCCTCGCGCTCGCCGCCTACGGGCTGGTCGGGCGCGCGCAGCCCGTCAGCGAGCATCCTCGCCTCGCCGCGGCCCTGGCCGCCACCGAGCCGATGGCCGCCTCGTACGTCGAGGTCAAGCTCGCGCAGGCGATCGCGCTGGCCCTCCTCGGCGCCCCTCCGTCGGGGGACGCCGGCGT
Source organism: Myxococcales bacterium (assembly GCA_016707895.1). Taxonomy (GTDB): domain Bacteria; phylum Myxococcota_A; class Polyangia; order Haliangiales; family Haliangiaceae; genus UBA2376. The sequence goes on from JADJGV010000003.1 coordinate 495,211, forward strand.
GGCCGCGCTCATGACGACGGCCTTCACCGCGCCGGGCTGGAAGCTCGAGTACACGGTCCGTCGACGACGGTGGGCGCTCGAGATGTATCGGATCATCCCCGCGGTCGCCCCCGAGCTGGTCGAGCGATCGCTCGACATCGACGACGAGGTCTACGCCGACGAGGTCGTCGCCACGCTCGGCGCCGCGGCGCGCCAGCACGCGCCACGCGCGGTGTCCTACTTCGACGCCGATCGCGCGGGCGACGATGCGCTGATCAGCTGGCTGCGCGACCCGGCGCTGCGCGGCCGCCACCTGGTGGCGCTGTTGCTCGGGCGCCGGAAGGCTGCCGCGGCGCGATCGGCGCTGGAGGAAGCGGCCGACCACATCGCCCAGGCGGCGCCCCGTGACGAGGGCACCGACCTGCTTGAACCCGTCGAACGGCTGTTGCGCGAAGTCGTGCGCGCGTTGCGGTGCCTGCCACCCGGGCCATCGACGATCGCGGTGCTCGCGCGCCTGCTCGCGCACCCCAACCGCGACGTCAAGGCGCCCGTGCTCCGCGATCCCCCATCGGACCCGAGCCTCATCCCGGCGATGCGCGAGATCGCCAAGGCCGGCTGGGGCTGGCAGGGCTCGACCGCCGAGGAGTGGCTCGCCGAGCACGGCAAGCAGCGCCAGGCGGACTGACCGTGACATGACGCCACGCCCTGCGGTATTGGTCCCGGAATGGCCACCGAGTGCTCCGCCGTGCCTACTTGCGGGGCGATGATCAGGAAGTCCCCCCGACGATGCGGCGTTGCCCTGCTTGGGCTGATGGCTTGTCACTCGGCGCCTCCCCAACCATCGTCAGCGCCGCCGCCGACGGCCGTCACCCCGCCAGCGCTTGCGCCGCCCGCGCTCGCGATCGCGGGTTACGGCGTGCAGCTCGTGCCAGCGCCGATGACCAGCGCGGCGGTCTTGCCAAATGGAGCGTTGATCTTTGGTCCGCGGGCTGACGCGCCGCTCCCCACCACGATCCGGAACGTGATTGCGAGCCCCGGCAAACCGCCGACGAGCGCGCTGGTCGCCCAAGGGCGTGGCCAGACGACGGTGTTCTCGGACGGAGCGCCCGACACCACACGGATCGCGACCGGTGTCGGCATGACGACGGTCGATGGCGTCCTGATGGACATCGCGCTGTCGTCGGAGGCCGGGCCATGGACGATCGTCGTCGCGGGCGAGCGCCAGCCGTGGCCCGCGGGCGCACGCCTCGACGTCGCCGCCGACGGCCACACGTTCTCGCTGACGCTCGGGCGCCCCAAGTAGCCCGGCCGCCGAGGCGTGCCTCGCCGAGCCCGGCGCGGCCGCGCATGGAGTACGATGGCCGTCCACGCGAACTCGCTCACGCGGTCGCGGCCACCGGATCGTGCGGCGACCCTGTCCTAGCGAGGTGATCATGATGGAACGCGCTCTCTCGACGCTGGTGCTGTGCACCGCCCTCACGGCTTGCTCGAAGGGCGGCGCGAAGAAGGGCGAGGGCGAAGGCTCCGCCAAGCCGGCCCCCGCGGCACCGGCGGCCCCCGCCCCAACCGCGCCCACGCCCACGCCGACGCCGACCGCCCCTGCACCCGCGCCGACCGCACCCGCGGCCGCGCCCGGCCCGCTGGCGAAGCTGGATCTCGCCGCGCCCGAGCTCGACGTCGCGAAGCACTTCGCGGGCCACGCGCTCACCGTCGAGCACGGCAGCCTGCCCGACGAGGTCTGGGACGTCTTGTGGGTGCGCGACGCGGCCGGCAAGCAGGTCCTGGCGGCGCACGTGGTCACCGAGGCCGGCCGCGCGCGCGCCGTGAACCTGGTCGCCGCCGTGCCGGGCCTGATGCCCAGCCAGGGCGACGTCGGGATGTCGTTCGACGACCTGCGCAAGAAGGTCCAGGACGTCACGTGCGTGTACCCCGACGACGGCGAGAGCCCGATCGCCGCGCACCGCACGCACACCGATCCCGACAAGGGCTGGGTCGTCTGCTCCGGCCCGCGCGAGGGCGGCGACCGCGCCTCCCCGGCCTACGTCTTCATCGACGACGGCGCGTGGAAGGTCGACGGCGCCGACACCAAGGCGCCCGCCGGCGCCACGGTGAAGTACGTCGCGTGGGAGGACGCCAAGCACGGGCCGACGCTGCTCGGCCTGCCCGCGGCCGCCGCCAAGCCGGCGCCCTAGTCTTCGAGCGGAGCGACCGTGGCGCCGACGCGGCGATCACCGCGCGTAGGCGACGACTGTGAGCCCAGGCACGCGACGGAAGTGCGCCACGTTGCGGGTGACGACGGGGATGCCGGCCACCCGCGCGGCGCACGCGATCCACAGATCGTTGGTCCCGATCAGCTGGCCGCTGTCACGCAGCGCGCGGGCGACCGCGGCGTAGTGGCGGGCGACCTCTGCGGTCACGTCGAGGACCCGCAGCGGGGCGATCAGGGCCTGGGCCGCCGCGCTGCTCGGATCGGCGAAGCCTTCGAGGTACTCGCCCAGCGCGGTCGACGGCAGCAGCAGCTCGGTGTCGGGGTGTGCCTCCAGGAAGGCGATCGCGCCCACCACGCCGCCACGCCCCCGCCGCTCGTTCTGCAGGTCGATCAGGAACGAGGTGTCGAGCGCTACTCGCTCCATGGGTCCGTGGGTGCTGGGTCAGCGGCCTGCGCCCGCTCGAGGCGGTCCAGCGTCGCGTCGTCGAGCACCGGCGCGCGCGTCAGCGCGTCGAGCAGCGCGGCAGCGGTGGAACGCGGCCGGTCCCAGCGGCCGCGACGAATCACCTGGGAGAACGACTCATCCGGCCGCAGTCTTGCCGCGCGAAGTCTCTCGTAAGCAACCAGATCTATGGTGATCGTCTTGGTCGCCATGCATGTACATGTACACATACACGGACGATTCGTCAAGCGCACCGACGAGCGGCGCCAGCTCCGCTGCCTACACCGCCGCCGCCGCTGGTCGACTCACCCGTCGTGAGCCTCCTGGCTGGTCTGCGCGAGCGTCGCCACCTCGGCGAGGTGGTGGTCGAGCGCGACGACGCGCGGGAGCGGGTGGCGATCCTCGAGGAGGTCACCGAGGCGATGCTGGGGTGCGTGCGCGCGCTGGTGCTGGACCTCGACGAGATCGGGGCGGCCGACGTCCGCGCCGGGCTGGCCGAGACCGTCGATCGCCTGCGTGGCCACGTCGATCCGGCCCGGCTGGCCGAGCAGGCGACCCGCTGCCAGCACGACACGCTCACCTTCGCCGAGCGCGAGCGCGACTACCTCGGCCGTCGCGACGACGAGCTGCGGCGCATCATCAGCGTGCTGACCGACGGCCTGGGCGCGGTCGCGGCCAGCAGCGCGTCGTACCACCAGCGGCTGCTCGCCAAGGGCAGCCGGCTCGAGGCCGCGTCGCGGCTCGACGATCTGGTCAAGGTCCGCGCCGCGATCGCCACCGAGGTGCAGGCGCTACGGGCCGACGTGGCCGAGCGCCAGGTCGAGGAGCGGCGCGCGTCGGCGGCGCTGCGCACCGAGGTCGAGACCCTGCGCGCGAGCGTCGCGCAGGCCCGCACCGAGGCACGCACGGATCCGCTGACCGGCGCCGCCAACCGCGCGGCGTTCGACGACGAGCTGGCGCGGCGCTGCCAGCTCGCCACCGCCGGCGGCGACGGCTTCGCGCTGATCATGGTCGACGTCGATCACTTCAAGCGGGTCAACGACGAGCATGGCCACGCGGTCGGCGATCGCGTGCTGACCGGCCTGGTCGCGTTCCTGCGGCCGCGGGTCCGCCGCGACGATCTGATCGCGCGCTGGGGCGGCGAGGAGTTCGCCGTGGTGCTGCCCGGCGCGTCGACGCGGGTCGCGCTCAAGAAGGCCCGCGCCGTCCTGCGCGAGCTGGCCGGCACCGACTGGACCATCGACGGCGGCCGCACGATCCGCTTCACCGTCAGCGCCGGCGTCACCGCGTGGAAGGCCGGCGAAGATCCCGAGGCGATCACCGCCCGCGCCGACCGCGCCCTGTACAAGGCCAAGCACGCCGGCCGCAACCGCGCCGAGCGCGGCTGACCGTCACGCGCGCCGCAACTCTCTCGCTAGGCGTCGCGTGACGCTCGTTTCACTGGCTCAACGAACGCGGTGCCCCGCTATGCCCGATCGCGACGCCGCCGCTCAGCCAGCCGATTGAGTGCAAGCACGAATGTACGCAGCCTACTGCGCCATTCTGGACGCGTGCGCTTCTCGAAGTGCAAGGTCTCGTCACCCCCGACGACCTGCACGAATACGATGTCCCCCGGACGATCCGTCGACTGCCCGAGTGGACCGTAGGCCCGGAACTCCAGCTCGACGGCGTCAGGCGCGTCACCGCGGACAACGCTCCAGCGCACGGTCTCATCCCGGAGCGCGAACCGGTCACCGCCTGGATCGTCCGTCCCGACGAAGCGCCATCCATCCTGTTCGAGGGCGACCAGGATGTCCTCCATTCTCTGCCTCGTCATGTCGTCACAGTAACGCTGGCCGCGGCGCCGCTGCGCTATCCGGCGGCGCGCCCCGCGCCCCTCCGTCTCTCCCCGCGCCCCTACTCGCCGATCGGATCCGGCCCGCGGTCGATGCCGGGATCGGACCAGGTCCGCACGCCGAACAGGCGGGCGCACTCGTCGACGATGTCGGCGGCGGTGCACGGCTTGGGGACGAACGCCGCGGCGCCGAGGTGCGCGGACAGCTCGGGGCCGCGCAGCGACGACGAGACCAGGATCAGCGGCGGCGGCTCGGGCAGGCGATCGAGGGCGGTGACCAGCTCGCGGCCCTCGTGCTCGCGATCGCTGGCGTCGAAGACGATCGCGTCGAGGCCGCCCTCGCGGGCGTGGCCGATGCCAACCGCGATCGAGCTCGCGGCGATCACCGCGTGGCGCTCGGCCTCGAGCGCGCTGGCCCACGCGCCGCGCGCGGTCGCGTCGGCGGTGATGATCAGCACGGTGGCCTGACGACTCATCGCTCGGCAGCAGTCGCGCGGGTCTCCCCCTCCGTCCACCCGACCTCGCGCGCCAGCTCGCGCGCCTCCTTCAGCACCTCGGGCGCGATCTTCATCAGCGTCCGCCCCGAGCTGGCGCCGTAGAGCAAGAGCTCGGCGGTGCCGCGGCGATCGCCGAGCTTGCGCATCTCGTCGACCGCGCCGCGGCGGTGGCGCTCGGCCAGGATGTGGTTGCCGAGCTTCTCGTACGCCGTCGCGAGCAGCGCGCGGGCGCGCGCGTTGCCGGCCGCCGAGCCGGCCCGCTGGGCCTGGGCCAGCGCCACCTCGGCGTGCTCGGCGGAGCGGCTCATGTCGCCGTCGGCGGCCGCCAGCTGCGCCAGCTTGAGCACCAGCTTCCACATGTTGATGGGCGCGCGCGGCGACCGCGGGCCGTCGCCCAGCGTCATCAGGTCGATCGCCTCCTCGAGCTCGCGGGCCGCGCCCGGGCCCTTGCCGGTGCGGATCAGCACCGACGCGAGGTCGAGGTAGCTGTCGGCGATCAGCGCGCTGTCGCCGGTGGCGATCGCCGCGCCGATCGCGCGCTGCAGGTAGGGCACGCCGGCCGCCGGATCGCGCTCGGTGGCGACCAGCTGGCCGAGCGCGCGCACCAGCAGCGCCTGGAGCCGCGGGCCCTGATCGCCCCAGCTCTCGGCCTCGTGCAGGATGCCGCGGGCCAGCGCCAGCTCGCCGGTGGTGCGCAACAGCTCGGCCAGCCGGATCGAGATCGCCACCAGCTCGGCCGGCTCGAGCTCGCCGCCGGCGATCGCCCCGCGCGCGCACACCAGCGCCTGCGTGTAGCAGCGCGCCGCGCCGACGTCGTCGAGCTGACGGCTGGCGGCGTCGCCGGCCTCGGCGTACAGCGCGGCGGCCTCGGCGCGCAGGCCCGCGGCGTCGGTGTGGTGCGCGGCCAGCGCCGGCGGCGCGTCGGCGCCCAGCGCCTGCCGCGCGTACTCGTGTAGGTCGCGCCGCACCGACGCCGGGATGGCGCCGTAGGTCACGTCGCGGACGAAGTTGCTGGCGAAGCTGACGACGTCGCCGCTGGCCTGCAACCAGCCGCGCTCGACCGCCAGCGCCAGCGCCGCGTCGAAGTCGTCGCCCAGGCCCGACGCCTCGGCCACCTGCGCCAGCGCGGCCTCGCGGCCGAACACCGCCGCCGCCTGGCACACCCGCAGCGGGTCGCGCGGCAGCGTGGCCAGCCGGGCCGCGATCAGGTCGGGCAACGAGGTCCCGGCGTGCTCGATCGAGCCGCCCTCGGTGATGAACCGCACCAGCTGCTCGACGTGCGCCGGCACGCCGGCGGTCAGCTCGGTCAGCTGCAGCGCGGTGAGCTCGCCGACCGCGCCGCCGCGCGTGAGCTGCGTCGCGAAGAAGCCCAGCGCCTCGCCGTCGAGCGGGTCGAGCTGGATCCGCAGGCAGTCGGCGGGCCAGGTGCGCGCCTCGGCCGGGGTGAGCGTCACGACGAGGCGCACGCCGCTGGAGTTGCGCTCGACCACCCGCCGCACCAGCTCGACGCTGGCGCGATCGTAGCGATCGAGATCCTCGAACACCACCGCGGTCGGCCCGCGGGTGGCCTCGGCGGCGAACGCCCGCACCACCGACGCGAACAGCTCGCGCCGCCGCACCGGCGGGTCGAGCTCGGCCAGCTCGCTGAGGTTGCCGAACAGCTCCGACAGCCCCGGCACGTCGCGCTCGCCGAGGCCGCGCGCCACCGCCGCCGCCGCCAGCTCCTCCTTGCCGCACACCGGCGGCAGCTCGAGGATCGTCGCGATCAGCGCGCGCAGCGGGTAGAGCGGCGCGGGCAGCGGCGCGGGATCGGGGTCGGCCTGGTAGATCGTCACGCCGGCGGCGTCGGCGACCCGCGCGTAGGCCTCGCGCAGCAGCGCGGTCTTGCCGCTGCCGGCGTCGCCGATCAGCAACAGCGCCGGCGCGATCGCGCGCCCCGACAGGAAGTCGATCACCCGGCCGAGCTCGTCGTCGCGGCCGACCAGCGCCAGCGGCCAGGTCTGGCTGACCCGCACCTCGGACAGCGCGCCGCTGGCGGCCGCCATCTCGGCGGTGGTCGTCATCGCCCGCCGCGGCTGTCCGCATTCCGGACAGAAGCGGAACTCGGCGGCGGCCTGCGCGCCGCACGCGGCGCAGACGTAGCCGGCCGACGAGCGCGCCGGGGTCAACAGCGCCGTGATCGCCGCCCGCATCGCCGCCGCGTCGGCGAAGCGCTCGGTGGGCCGCTTGGCCAGCGCGGTCATCACCAGCTCGTCGATCGCCGGCGCGACCGCCACCACCTTGCCCGGCGGCCGCGGCTCGAGCTTGAGCTGGCGGCTGAGGATGTCGATCGCCGAGCCGCCGACGAACGGCGTCTGCCCGGTGAGCATCTCGTACGCCACGATACCGACGGCGTAGAGGTCGGTGGCGACGCTGGGCGGCGCGCCGCCGATCAGCTCGGGCGCCATGTACTCCGGCGTACCGCTGATGCTGCGGTCCTCGCCCTCGCGCGGCGAGTTGACCAGCCGCGCGATGCCGAAGTCGACCACCTTCACCGTGTCCTGGCCGGTGCGGCGCTGCTCGACGATGATGTTGTCGCTCTTCAGGTCGGCGTGGATGACGCCGGCGAGGTGCGCCTCCTCGACGCCGGCCAGGATCTGGTCGACGATCGCCAGCACCCGCGCCGGCGGCAGCGGGTGCTCCTTGGCGATCAGGTGGGTCAAGGTCGGCCCGCGCAGGTGCTCCATCACCAGGTACAGGAGGCCGTCGCTGGTCTGCCCGTAGTCGATGATCGACACGGTGTTGGGGTGGTTGAGGCGGCTGGCCGCCAGCGCCTCGTCCTGGAAGCGCTTCACCAGCCGCGCGTCGCGGGTCAGATCGTCGTTCAGGATCTTCACCGCCACGGTGCGACCCAGCGTGATCTGGTCGGCCTTGTACACCGCGCCCGAGCCGCCGATGCCGATGCACCCGCGCAGCCGGTACTTGTCGTCCAGCACGCGGCCGACGAGGCGTTGCGCGTGGGCCTGTTCGTCGGTGGACATCGCGAGTAGGGGACCAGCATACCCCACCGCTGCCCGACGATGCGGTGGCCGCGTTGGTACTCGTGGGGTACGCGACGCCGGTCGGACCTTGGACCAATGTGACGGCTACGCGCGCTCGAGCACGACCGCGATGCCCTGGCCGACGCCAATGCACATCGACGCCAGGCCGTGGCGACCGCCGCCCCGCGCCAGCTCGCGCGCCAGCGTCAGCACCAGCCGCGCGCCCGAGGCGCCGAGCGGGTGGCCGAGCGCGATCGCGCCGCCGTTGACGTTGACCTTGGCCGGGTCGAGGCCGAGCTGCTCGACGCACGGCAGCGCCTGCGCCGCGAACGCCTCGTTGAGCTCGGCGACATCGATCGCCGCGGCGGTGAGCCCCGCGCGGGCCAGCGCCTTCTGCGACGCCGGCACCGGGCCCAGGCCCATCAGGCTGGGCGCGACGCCCGCGGCCGCCGCGGTGACGTAGCGGGCCTGCGGGGTGAGCCCGAGCTCCTTGACCGCGGCCTCGCTGGCGAGCAGCACCGCCGCCGCGCCATCGTTCAGGCCCGAGGCGTTGCCCGCGGTCACGGTGCCGTCCTTGGCGAACGCCGGGCGCAGCTTGGTGAGGCTCTCGATCGTGGTGTCGGCGCGCGGGTGCTCGTCGACCGCGACTTCCAGCTTGTTGCCCTTCTTGTCGGTCCCGGTGGCGATCGCGACGATCTCCTCGGCGAGGCGGCCCGAGGCCTGCGCCGCCGCGGCCCGCTGTTGCGACGACAACGCGAACCGATCCTGCGCTTCGCGGGTCACGCCGCACTGCCGCGCCACGCGCTCGGCGGTCTCGCCCATCGCGAGCGTCTCGTGCAGCTCGGTCATCTTGGGGTTCACGAAGCGCCAGCCCAGCGTGGTGTCGTAGATGGTCTGGTTGCCGCGCGGGAACGCCTCGATCGGCTTGGCCATGACCTGCGGCGCCCGCGACATCTGCTCGACGCCGCCGGCGATGATCAGGTCGGCCTCGCCGGTGGCGATCAGGCGCGCGCCGTCGGCGATCGCCTGCATGCCCGAGCCGCACAGGCGGTTGACGGTCACCCCGGGGACGCCGATCGGCAGGCCGGCCAGGAGCGCCGCCATGCGGGCGACGTTGCGGTTGTCCTCGCCGGCCTGGTTGGCGCAGCCGGCGATCACGTCGTCGACGCGATCGGTGGGGATCTTGGTGCGCGCCACCAGCGCGGCGATCACCGCCGCGAGCAGATCGTCGGCGCGGACGCCGGCCAGGCCACCGCCGTAGCGGCCGAACGGGGAGCGGACTCCATCGATGAGGAATGCGGTGCGCGTCATGGTGGGGCGGACCATACCCCCGGCGCGGCCGAAAAGTTGGTCGCCGCGCGGCCGGCGCCTACCGTCGAGCCATGGCCCACTTCGACCCCGCCAGCCTGGCCGCCGCGCCGATCTCGGACGCTCCCGCGCAGGAGCTGGCGTGGTTCGCGATCCGGCAGCCGGCGGTGGTGCGCTTCCTCGAGCGGCGGCTGTGGAGCGCCGACGGCGACGCGTTCGCGGTCGGGCTCGACGCGGCGTGCCGGCTGCACGCGGCGATCACGCTGCGCGACGGCCTCGAGCCGATGCGCGTCGACGACCGGCTGCTGTGCGAGGGCCTGGAGATGGCACCGCCACCCAGCCTGACGGGCTGGGTGCACGATCACTGCCGCGCCGCGCCGGTGGTGCTGACCGACGCCGAGGAGGCGACCGTGGCCCGGCTGGTGGCGGCGGTGGCGTGGGGCTTCACCGCGGGGCGTGCGGTCGGCGGCGGCGAGCGTAGAATCGGCTGATGCGGCGCACCGCCCTCGGCCTGCTCCTCGTCGCCGCCGCGTGCGGCGACAACCTGGCGCCGGCGGTGATGATCGAGTCGACCGGCGCGGCGTGGATCGCCACCCGCGGCGCGCCCGACCAGCCGTGGGTCCGCCACGACGGCGCCCGCGCCAGCTTCGACGCCGATCCCACCGGGCGCCCCTACGACGTCGTCGTGGTGTGCCGCGCCGACGCCGGCGAGGGCTGGGCGCTGACGGCGGGCTACGAGGACGGGCTGGCGTGGAGCCGCCCGTGCGCGACGCCGGCGGTGCCGACGGTGGCGGTCGGCTTCGATCTCACCTCGCCCGCCGACGAGGTGCGGGTGCGCGACCGCGTCGGCCTGGCGCCAGCGACCGACGTGCTGGCGGTGCCGGCGGGCGTGTCGGACGTGGTGGCGGTGACCGGCGGCGCCGGCGCGGTCAGCCGCATCCAGATCCAGCGCGGCCTCGAGTTCACCGCCGATCGGCGGGTCGCGCTCGACGTCGCCGGCCGGGGCGCCGACCTGGTGCCGGTCGAGGTCACCTTCGACGGCCGCCTGCCGACGACCGCGGTGGTGCGGCTGCTCACCGCGGGCGGCACGGCGATCCCGCTGTCGACGACCTCGGCGCGGGTGGTGCCGACCGCGCTGGTCTACCCCGGCGACATCCAGTCGGTCGAGGTGACGCTGGGCGACGCCTGGGCCCGCGCCGCGATCGACGAACAGGCCGTCGACCTGCCGCCCCCGGGCGCGTCGCCGCGCCTCGCGTTCGCCGGGGCGACCCGGCCGACCTGGAGCTGGCGCCGGGTCGGCAGCTTCCGCGCCACCCTGGCGCTGATCCCCGACGGGGCCGCCCTGGCGCGGTGGACGCTGTACGCGTACCCCACCGCGCTCGACGCCCGCACCGTCGACGGCGTCGTCACCCAGGCGCTGGTCGCGCCCGACGTCGCCGGCTGGGATCCGGCGTGGTGGCCGAGCGCGCCGTACAGCTGGCTGGCCCGGCTCACCCGCGACCGCGAGGACGGCGGCAGCGAGGGCTTCACGGCGTCGGGCACGATCGCCGCGCCGTGATCGCCTGCGGCCCTTGACGGCGGCGGCGCGACTCACGAACATGCGCGCCTCATGCCGCCCGTCGTGGTCTCGTCCGAGGAAGTCGACCGCACCATCACCGCCTTCACGCGCCTGGATCAGCGCGGCGACAAGAAGGCGATGAACAAGCTGGCCGGGCGCCTGCAGCGCGAGCAGCCGCACCTGCTGCAGTACGCCGCGGCGATCCGCAACGACCACGGCGACAAGGCCGGCGAGGCCGCGGTGTTCTACGCGACGCTGGTGTGGGCGATGTTCGACCGCGAGCGCGAGGGCACGCTGCCGCGCCTGACCGAGGCCAACCTCGGCGCCGCCGAGGCCGCGGTGGCCGCCGCCCACGCCGCCGAGCCGGGCCTCGACGCGCGCGACGTGCACGATCGCTTCGCCGCGTCGCAGGCCGCGGGTCAGCCGCACCTGTTCGCCAAGCTGCGCGAGCTGCTCGAGGAGGACGTCCGCGAGGCGGCGATGACCGCCGAGGTCGCGGCGACGATCTGGCGCCCGACGCAGGTCGCGATCGAGGCCTTCGACGCCGCGCTGTCGGGCCGCCGGCCCGGCGAGCGCCAGGGCACGATCGTCAACGCCGCCCCGACGCCGGGCCGCAACGACGCGTGCCCGTGCGGCTCGGGCAAGAAGTACAAGAAGTGCCACGGCGCCGCGGCGTGATCGCTGGCACAGCCGCGACACGCTGGTGAGTTCTCGGCGTGCCCGTCGAGCGTTGAGCAGCCCGACCGGCGCAAGCGCGCGAGATCCGGGAGCGGGTACGCCGGCGCGCGGAGTGCATAGCCGGGAGGCATGCGCGCCGCGATGCTCCCCGTCACCCTGATCGCCCTCGGCATGGCCGCGTCCACGGCGCGCGCCGATGACCCCACCGCCGAGCCCTCCCCAGCGGCCGAGCGGGTCACCAGCTACCGCAAGTACACGCTGACCGCCGACGTGCTCTCGCTGAGCCTGATGGTGGCCGGCGGCCTGGCCGAGGGCGAGGGGGGCCGCGACACCGCGGCCTCCAACACGTTGATGGGCGTCGGCTCGATGGGCGCGGTGTTCGCGACGCCGATCATCCACGGCATCCGCGGCCACTTCGGCCGCAGCCTCGGCAGCCTCGCCCTGCGCTCCGGCCTGGGCGCGCTCGGCGGCAGCCTCGGCTTCGCCATGGCCGACTGCCGCGGCAGCGACGACATCGTCTGCGGCCTCGACCTCGTCGGCCCCGGCTTGCTCCTCGGGCTCGCCGCCGCGACCGTCATCGACGCGGCCTACCTGACCGACGAGCGCGACGGCCGCACCGGCTGGGCCCCCCAGCTCGCGGTGACCCACGACCGCGTCCAGGTCGGCGTCGCCGCGGCGTTCTGATCGCGCTACTCGACGACGACCGGGCAGCGCGCGTCGACGGTGGCGAACCGGCGCCGCGCGTAGGTCGACTCGAGGGTCGGCTTGTTCGGGTTGAGCGACGGGTCGTACGTCCAGATCCACCGCGCGGTCGAGCCGGGTGCGAGCGTGGCCAGCACCGCGCCCCACGGCGCCATCCCGACCATGCCGAGCTCGACGGCCGCCGCCCAGCCGCTGTCGTCGAAGCCCGGCTGCTCCCAGCCCGCGGCGAGCGTGTTGGTGACGGCGAAGCCGGCGCCGCTGAGCACGATCTGCGGATCGCCGTTCACGGTGAAGCGGAGGTCGGCGACGATGCCGCGATCGTAGCCGACCTGGTTCTGCAGGTTCACGCCCTCGACCGCGAGCACGTTGGTGCGGCCCGGGTGCGCGTAGATCATCACGTCGTAGCGCTGCGGGTTGCTCCACACCCGCGGCACATCGTCGATCAGCGCGCCGTTGAGCCAGACCTTGGTGTTGTCGTCCGAGGTGATCGCGAGGCTGGCGGGGATCAGATCGTTCAGGCCGACCGGGCAGCCGCTGTCGGCGTCGAGCGCGACGGCCGCGTCGACCGCGACCGCCGCGTCGGCCGTCGACGCATCGACCACGACCGCCGCGTCGGCCGTCGACGCATCGACCACGACCGCCGCGTCGACCGCGACCGCCGCGTCGACCGCGGGCGCGTCGGGCGCCTCGACGGCGTCGATCGCCGCCGCGTCATCCCCGGCGCGACCGTCGGCGCCGCCATCTCCCGCGGCGGCATCGACGATCGCCGTCCCGCCCTCACCACACGCGGCCAGCGCGAGCACCAGGACCCAGCGAGTGCACATGGCCCCATGTTCGCACGCGCCCGGCCCGTGCGCGAATCACGGCGTCGCGAACGCTTCGCCCAGCGACCGCGACGCGCGCGGCCCGCGCGGCTTGCCGATCGGGTTGATGATCTTGAGGTCGCTGCCGCCGGCGAACGCGTAGCTGCCGACGTTGTAGTAGCCGTAGACCGTGATGCCGAACGGGTCGGTGCCGGCCACCGTGTGCTGGCCCTCGGAGACCGGGCACGTGACCTGCTCGTAGTTGACGCCGTGGACCACGCCGATCGGCTCGACCTGGCAGCCGGCGAACTCGCCGAGCGCGCGGCCGTCGACGGTGAAGCTGCCGCTGACCGGCTTGGCCAGCACGAAGAAGTTGGTGCGGAACGTCGACGGCACCAGGAACACGTAGTCCTTGCGGTGCTGCTCGGCCGACGGGAAGATCACCAGCGACGGATCGCCGGTGAAGCCGTCGGGCACGCGGTGCTGCGACACCAGCACCTGGCCCAGGGTCACCGCGCCGGTCGCCGACATCGTGAACCCGCGATCGGCGTAGAAGGCCTTGTGCTCGCCGGCGTTGAGCGTGAACGCGTCGAACGGCGCCGGCAGGTTGGTCGTGATCGCGACGCCGTCCTCGGACGCCAGCACCCGGTACATGTCGGGCTCGCGGTAGCTGGGGTTGGTCGAGCGCACCGGCGACCGGCTGACCGCGAACTCGCGGCCGAGCGCGGTGGTCGGCAGGAGCTGCTCCTCGAGGTGGTCGGTGCAGCAGCTCTCGCCGTCCCAGTTGGGCGGATCGGGCGGCATCGCGCCGCCGGTGCCGATGCCGCGCTCGAGGCCGGTGAACACCGCGACCTTCTTGTCGGAGGTCACCAGCGAGCCCATGAAGTCGCCGTCGCGATCGAGGAAGTTGAAGCACTCCTGGATCGGCACCACCGGCTGGTCGGACTCGAGGTTGACGACGTCGTACTTGTTGATCGTGAAGGTGAGCGGCTGGCCGGCCGGCGTCGCGGCGATCGAGAAGCCGGAGTCGCCGGCCGACGCGGTGATCGGGTGGGTGGCGTTGACGGTCACGCTGGTCTGGTCCTCGACGCCGACGATCGTGATCGACGTGCGGTCGGGGATGCTGCCGTCGAAGCCGAACATGCCGGGCGGCGGGCCGCACGGGTTGGCGGTGGGCCAGCCCCAGACGTAGTAGTGGCGGCCCAGCGCCTGGATCGGGATCAAGATCGACGCGTCGTTGGAGTACTGCTGGACGATCGGGTTGAACTGGTAGGCGACCACCGGGCCGGTGGTGACCAGGTGGTACGCGTGCGGCGAGACGAACGTGCCCGAGCCGCTGTAGCGCGTGTACGCGGCGTTCTGCCCCATCGTGCCGTCGACCTCGCGCTGCGGCAGGTCGACCTGCTTCGCGGTGCGCGCCGGCGCGACGGTCTGCAACACGACCTGCTCGTTCAGCGCGCCGACCCGGCCGCCGTTCTTGTAGACGGTGATCTGGACGTCGTAGTCGTTGTTGTTGGCGACGACGATCGAGTACTGCTGCATCGCCGCGTCGTTGGTGAAGCCCAGCGTCGTCGACGCCTCGTTGTCGAGGTCGGCGGCCCAGAAGTCACAGCCGACGTTGGACGGCTCGGTCAGCGCGCGCTGGCACGGCGTCACGCAGGTGCCGTTGCCGCACACCGTGCCGGCCGCGCACTGCTCGAGCAGCGTGCCGCCGGTGCCGTCGCTGTTGCACATCCACACCTGATCGATCTCGCCGCAGTACACCTGATCGGGGATGCACACCGCGCAGCCGATCTCCTCGATGCACACCTGATCGTTCGTGCACGCGACCGGCACCTGATAGACGCCGTCCGAGATGCACTGCTCCCAGCCGAACGCGGTGCAGCGGTTCTGGCAGGCCGGGTTGTCGTCGTCGTCGCCGCTGGCCGAGGGCCCGCAGGCCGCGACCAGCAGTCCGAGCGCGAGGCTAAGGAACCATAGTCTTGGACGCATGGGGCGGGACGATAGCCCCGGCGGGCGGGCGACCCGCAAGCGGACATCGTCTGTCACGCCGTCGAGCGGCAGCGTGCCGCAGCGGCGCGCCGCACGATCCGCCGGCCGCCGCGGCGCGTCAGCGGGCCGCGCTCAGGGCCCGGGCGCTGGCGCGCACCGACGCGGCCAGCGCGGCGCGATCGACGCTGCGCAGCGCGGCCCGGGCGAACATCGGCATGCCGGGCAGGTCGGCGTGGGCGTCGATCGCGCCGGCCACCGGCGCGCCAGCGACGGCCCGGGCCTGGTCGAGCCGCACGGTGCCGAGCAAGAAGCCGATCTCGGTGGCGGTGTCGGTGCCGGGGTCGTAGTCGAACGCGACGCCGAACACGCCGGCGAAGCCGACGTCGAAGGTGAACGGCACGAACCACGCCTGGGGCCACGCGACGACGACCGCGAGGATGTGGCCGTCGGTGGCGCGGCGGCCGAAGACCTGCACCAGCTCGCTGGCCGGCTGCCCCGGCTGCGGGTTGGGGTCGCGGCCGGCCATCACGCCGACCGGGGTGGTGACGTACGTCGCGGCGCCGACGGTCACGGTCATCGTGCCGGCGCCGACCGCCAGCGGGTTGGGCGCGCCCAGCGTGCCGTAGGTGGTGCTGAAGGCCGACTCGACGGTGCCGCGGACGTCGAGGCAGGGGTACTCGCCCAGCGGCTCGGTCCAGGTCGGGCCGGCGTCGAGCTCGGCGGTGAGCAGCGCGCGGCGGCCGTTGATGAACGCGCGCACGTCGCCCAGCGCGGCGCGCCAGCCCGGGTCGGTGGCGTCGGCGATCGGG
Organism: Myxococcales bacterium; assembly: GCA_016707895.1. Lineage (GTDB taxonomy): Bacteria > Myxococcota_A > Polyangia > Haliangiales > Haliangiaceae > UBA2376. The sequence goes on from JADJGV010000003.1 coordinate 511,042, forward strand.
CCGATCAGCGCGACCATGCGATCGACCTCGGCCAGCAGCTCGGCCTCGTTCCACACGGTCGCCAGCAGCGCGCGCTCGCGGGTCAAGAACCGCGCGCGGCCGGTGGCGGTGCCGTACAGCCGGTTGGCGAGGAAGCCGGCGGCGGCGACCGCGTTGGGGCCGGTGGCGGGATCGCCGAACGGGTGGTCGGGCTGGAACGTGCCATCGACGCCCCACGGCAAGAGCACGTGCTTGCCGGTGCCGAGGTCGTGGAAGACGAAGTAGTTGTTGCGGTTCGACGCGTAGCCGTCCCACTGCCCGGTGATCACCTCCATCGCCCAGTACGACTCGAACTGCTCGCGATCGAGCGTCGCCGCGACCGCCGCGTCCATGGCCGCGTCGTCGGTGAGCTGCAGCGCGTCGACCAGCGGCGCGAGGTCGCTGCGGTCGCCGGTGCCCTTGGGATCGAAGGTGCCGGTCCAGCCCGGGCGGAAGTCCGACAGCGTGCCCTCGTAGAGGTTGCCGTCACCGTTGGCGAAGTTGCGGCGGGTGAACTCGTGGTCGACGCTCTCGACGTTGACGTAGACGCCGAGGTCGGCGCCGTTGACGCGGACCCGCGCGAAGTTGCAGCGCGACGCCACCAGCCCGGCCTTGCGGAACATCGCGTAGGCCAGGCACTGACGGACGTACGCCGGGTCCTGGTTGGCGTTGTTGAGCGTGAGCTTCTCGAGGCCGAGGTAGCGCTGCCCGGCGACGTACTCGTCGAAGTCGAGCTTGAGCGACGGCTTCTCGGTGTTGAGCGACCCGAGCAGGCCCTTCTTCTTGATGCCGACCTGATCGAGGCGCGTGCCGTCGATGGTGACGGTCGCGGCGAACTTGGTGAACGGGCTGGGGAACGGCTGGGCCAGGCAGTCGCCCTCGATCATCTCGGTGATCGATCGGGTCTGGACCCGCAGCGCGTCCCAGTCGGCGGGCGCCATCGTGATCGCGACGTCGACGATGTGGTCGGGCGCGAACAGCGCGGGCGTCAGGTCGGGGCCAGCGTCGATCGCCGCGTCGGCGCCGCCGTCCGGCGTGGCGCTGTCGTCGCCTCCGCCACCGCAGGCGGCGAGTGTGGCCAGAACCGACAGGATCAGCGCGCGGCGGGGCATCCCGCCAGGATAAGCAACGGGCGTGCCGCGTGGCCAGTCGCTTACTCCAGCGTGAGCTCCAGCCCCAGCGCGGCGCCGTCCGGCACCGCCGGCGTCACGACCATCGCGCGCCCGCCGACGACGTCGACGCGGCACACCCCGAGGTCGACCGGCGCCGGCATCGCGCCCGCCTGCGGCGGGACCAGCGTCCCGGCCGCGGCGACCCGGATCGTCGCGGGCGACAGGCCGATCAGCTCGATGCCGACGCTCGCGGCCGGGCCTGGCGGTGTGGCCCCGAACCGCCCGGCCAGCACCCGGGCCGTCGTCGGCGAGGACGCGACCGCGAGCGCCGCCGCGCGCGGGTCCGAGGTCGTCACCGGCAGCGCGGGCGCGCCGGGCAACGCCGCGTACAGCCGATGCGCCCAGTAGTTGGCGTGCGGCGTGCGGTTGTCGCGGCGCAGCAGCCCGTCGAGGCCCGCCCAGCAGTCGCTCCAGCCCTCGCCGGGGACGTCCCAGCAGGCGCGGGTCGCCACATCGATGCCGCCGGCGGTCAACCCGGCGAGCCAGCCGACCGTCCACCCTGGCAACAGGTGGTCGCGTGGGCTCGAGTACTCGTTGACGTGCAGCTCGGGCGTCGCGCCGGGGAGCCGCTGGGCGAGGAATTGACGCACCAGCGCGGCGTGCGCCGGCAGGTCGGTCGGCGGATACGCCCCCAGCTCGTGCCACGAGATCGCGTCGAGCCGGATGCCGAAGCGCGCATCGAGATCTACCAGCAGATCGCCGAGGCTGTGGCCGCCGACGTCGCCGCCGAGGTCGTCGAACGACGGCCCGACGAACCGCGCCTGCGGATCGACCGCGCGCACGGCCCGCACGGCGCGGTCGTAGTACTCGAGCAGCTGATCGTAGGAGCCGAGCCACGGCGTCCCGCCCTGCGGCTCGTTCCAGACGTCGAAGTAGCGGATCGGTCGGCCCGCGTCGAGGTTGGCCCGCGCCACCTGCGCGACGTGCGCCTCGAAGCCCGCCCAGTCCTGCCACGGCCGCGCGTTGCCGTAGCCACCGCGGCTGTCGGCGTAGCCGTCGGACAGGATGTAGGTCATCGTCGCGCCGAACCCGGCGATCTTTGGGAACACCGTCGCGGCGCCGGTACCGAACCGCCAGTACGCCGGCGCCAGCGCCCGCACCGTCGGTTCGTCGAACGTGGCTGTCGAGCCCGGCGCCGGGTCGATGCCGTTGAGGAAGCCCTGCAGCGAGCGCAGCGGCGGCCCCGGCTGGGTGAGATCCACCACGATCGTCACCGTCGGGGTCGCGACGGGGCACGGGCCGCCGGCGGCGGCGTCACCAGGCGTCGCGTCGGGCGGGTCGACCTCCGGCCGGCCACCGCACGCCGCGAGTGTGGCCAGAATCGACACCATCGTAGCGAGGCGAGGCATGCCCCGATCGCGACAGCAAGCGCCGTGCCGTGGCCAGGTTCGGCGAGACATGGGAAGCTGGCGTCGATGTGCCGCTCCGCGCTCGTGGTCGCGTTCCTGGCGGTGGCGGTGGCCGGGGCGCCGGCGCCGGCGCGCGCGGGGGACGATCCGGTCGGCGAGGCCGCGGCCGCGGCGGTGCGCCTGGCCGAGGAGGCCCGCCACCTCGGCGAGACCGCGCGCGACGTGCGCGACCTGCTGTACTACCTCTCGGATCCGCGCGGCTTCCAGTACGACTACTACCGGGCCAGCGAGCAGCTCACCAACGATCCGGTGCTCGGCCCGCTGGCGCACAACCTCGCCGCGCTGTACCGGCACCGCCAGTGGGAGGCCAAGGTGCAAGGCCAGGCGATGGTCGACAGCGCCACGCCGGCGTCGCTCGCCGTCGGCGCCGGGCTGTCGTGGGACGCGCCGCTGTGCCGGCTGTTCGAGGCCCAGGGCAGCGTCCAGGGGTTCTACGACGACGGCAAGGCCCAGGCGGCGATGGCCTACGGCGTCGGCGGCTGTCTGCCGCTGCCGTTCGACACCTTCGAGCTCGGCTACCGCGGCCGCCGCGACGTGCGCAACTCGCTCTTGGCGCGGCCGATCGCGCTGGGCGAGCGCGCCAGCGGCGACACGGTCTACGCCAACCTGCGCTTCTACCGGTGGCTGTCGGCCGATCACCAGATCGACGTCGCGCCGATGCGGTTCCAGTTCGACTGGGTCCACGGCGGCGCGACGACGTTCCAGTCGTGGGCGTCGATCCAGCCGGTGTACTGGGCGCGGCGCGGGCGCGGCCTGGGCGGGCGCGATCAGACGTTCGACTTCATGAAGATCGCGTTCACGACGCTGGGGCTGACCAGCGACGGCGTCGACGACCCGCTGGTCGCCGCGATCTCGCCGCTGGCGATCGGCGGCGTGCGGCTGGGCGAGCACGTCGCGATCGGCCTCGACGCCGGCTTCGAGATCGGCGAGTTCCATCCGCCCGGCGTGATCGAGGCGGTCCAGCGCAACGCGCTGCACCTCGACGCCACCGTGCAGGCGCGCCACGGCGGGGCCACCCTCGAGGTCCACGCGATCAACGGCATGTACCCGACCTCGGCCAACCAGATCCTCGACGAGGATCGCCTGACCGCCCGGCTCGATGTCGACCGCCCGGCGGCGTGGCTGCGCGCCGACGGGTTCGTCTCGCACGCGCGGCTGTTGAGCCTGACCCGCTACTCGGAGCGGGTGTGGACCTACGGCGCCGGCGTCGACGGCACGCTGGCGCTGACCGACCACCTGTTCCTGTACGCGCGGGCCGAGGGCGCCCGCAACGTCGTGGTCGACGAGGACGCCGCGGTCCCCGCCACCGTGCGCGAGCTGCGCGTGACCGCCGGCGTCACCGCCGAGCTGCGCCGGCCGTTCTGATCGCCCGCCGCGCCCGGCGGCGCTTGCGCGCCAGGTCGGCGACGAACAGGAGCGGCGCGCCGAGCGCGGCCAGCGCGACCAGCCACGCCGGCGCCGGGCCGGTCCCGAGCGCGTTGGTCAGCGGCGGCCAGTACAGGGCGGCGAACGCGAAGCCCAGCTCGAGGGCGACGCCCAGCACCAGCAGGCGGTTGCGCAAGAGGCCGAGGTCGAGGCCGCTGCGCGCCTCGTAGCGGCGGCCGATCAGGTTGGCGACCTGGCTGAACACCACGGCGACCAGCGTGACGCCGGTGGCGGCGCGATAGCCCGCGTCGCTGGCCGCCATTTCGGCGCCCCAGCGCCAGCCGGCGGCGGCGAGCGCGACGAAGAACAGCGTCATCGCCCACGCGGCCTGGATCAGCCCGAGGAACAAGTAGCTGCGCACCATCAGCGCGCGATCGAGCAGCCGGCCGTGGTGGCCGCGCGGCGGCCGGCCCATCGCCTCGCCGTCGGGCGGCTCCTGGCCCAGGCCGATCGCCGGCAGCAGATCGGTGCCGAGATCGATCGACAGGATCTGGATGACGGTGAGGCCGAGCGGCACCGGCAGCGCGACGTAGGCCAGGAACGGGACGATCTCGGGGACGTTCGACGCCAGCACGTAGCTGGTGAACTTGCGGATGTTGGCGAAGACCGTGCGGCCCTCCTCGACGCCGGCCACGATGCTGGCGAAGTCGTCGTCGAGCAGCACGATCTGCGCGGCCGCGCGGGCGACGTCGGTGCCGCTGGCGCCCATCGCGATGCCGACGTCGGCGGCGCGCAAGGCCGGCGCGTCGTTGACGCCGTCGCCGGTCATCGCCACGACCAGCCCGAGCTGCTTGAGCGCGGCGACGATCTTCAGCTTCTGCTCGGGCGTGGTGCGCGCGAACACGCACGCGCCGGCGCGCAGCCGCGCCGCCAGCTCGGCCTCGCGCAGCGCCTCGAGCTCGCCGCCGGTGATCACCGCGTCGGCGGTGGCGTCGGCCGCGATGATGCCGGCCTGGATCGCGATCGCGCGGGCGGTGTCGGGGTGGTCGCCGGTGATCAGCACGACCCGGATGCCGGCGGCGTGGCAGCGCGCCAGCGCGTCGGGCACCGCGGCGCGCAGCGGATCCGACAGGCACAGGAAGCCGTGCAGCGTCAGCCCCGGCTCGAGCTCGGCCTCGGGCGCGGCGACCCGGTCCGCGGCGATCGCCCGCGACGCCACCGCCAGCACCCGCAGCCCGCGCGACGCCAGCGCGCGCACGGTCGCGTCGGCCTGGATCAGGCCGGCGGCGTCGAGGGTGACGTGCGGCCGCACGACCTCCCACGCGCCCTTGATCGCGAAGCGGGCCCCGGCGCCGTCGACGCGCACCCCGGCCGCGCGGCGGCGCTGGACGTCGAAGGCCACGTGGCGGACCACCGCGCCGGTGATCGCGTCGGGGTCACCGCCAGCGGCGCGCAGCGCCTGGGCCGCGGCGACGTCGAGCGGATCGCCGCTCCAGCCGTCGCCGTGGCGATGCAGCTCGGACGCCGTCACCGCCGCCTCGAGCAGCGCCCGGCGCCCGGCGGCGGCCAGCGGCGCGGCGCTCACCGCGTCGACCGCCGCCGTCACCGCCACCTGGTTGTGGGTGAGCGTGCCGGTCTTGTCGGTGCAGATCACCTCGACCGCGCCCAGCGCCTCGACGGCGTCGAGCCGCTTGACCAGCACCCGCTTGCGCGCCAGGCGCACGCCGCCCATCGCCAGCGCCAGGGTCAGCGTCGGCAGCAGCCCCTCGGGCACGTTGGCGACGATGATGCCGAGCATGAACACCACGTTGACCCACAGCGGTCGGCCGATCGCGACGCCGTAGGCGAAGAAGCCGACACCCATCACCAGCGCGACGACAGTGAGGATGCGCACCATCCGCGCGACCTCGCGCTCGAGCGGCGTCGGCGGCCGCCGCACCGCGACCGACAGCGCCGCGACCTTGCCGAACTCGGTGCGGCGCCCGGTCGCGTACACCACCGCGCGCCCCGAGCCGCGGACGATCGCGCAGCCGGCGAACACCAGGTTGGGCGCGTCGACCAGCCGCCCGGCGGGCACCTCGGCCGCGGCCAGGCTGGCGTGGCGCGACTCGCCGGTGAGCGGCGCGTTGTTGGCCAGCAGATCGCTGGCGGCGATCAGCCGCGCGTCGGCGGGGACGCGGTCGCCCTCGGCCAGGTGGATCACGTCGCCCGGCACCAGCGTGGCGATCGGCACCGCCTGCTCGCCGTCGGCGCGGGTCACGGTGACGCGCTGGGGCAGCAGGTCCTGCAGCGCGCGCATCGCCTGCTCGGCGCGGATCGTCTGCGCGAACGTGAACGCGGCGTTGAGCAGCGCGACGCCGGCGAGCGCCCAGCCCAGCACCGCCATGTGCTCGCCGGGCTGCATGCGCTCGGCGACGAAGCACAGCGCCGCGGAGGCGTAGAGCAGCAAGCTGAACAGGTTGGTGAGCTGGGTCGCCAGGGTCCGTAGCCAGCCCCAGCGCGGCGGCGGATCGAGCGTGTTCGGCCCGAGCTCGGCCTGGCGCTCGGCCACCTCGGCTGCGGTCAGCCCGCCCGGGCGGCTGCGCAGGGACGCGAACACCTCGGCGAGCGCGAGGTTGTGGATCTGACGCTGGATCACGTTGGGTTCCGGAACACCGCGACGTCGGCGGGCGCGTCGCGCAGCACGGCCTCGAGCGACGCGCGCGCCAGCGGCCCGGCGGCCGGCGCGTCGTGATCGAGGCAGATCAGCCGGGCGCGGTGGCGCGCGGCCTGCAACACGATCTCGCGCGGCGGATCCGGCGAGACGACGACGGTCGCGTCGAGCGGCGGCGTCACGGGCGCCAGGCCGCGGCGGATCGCGGCCTCGACCTCGACCAGCTGGGCGCGGCCCGCCGCGACCAGCCGCGCGCCGGCCGGCGCCGATTGCCAGCGCGCGCGCAGCCGCGACACCGCGCACACCCACAACAGGTGCAGCCGCTCGATGTCGTCGCCGAGCAGGCGCAACACCGGCAGCGCGGCGGCGGCGAAGTCGGCGCGCTCGGCGACCGGCACCAGCACGCGCCCGGGCTGGCCGAGCACGCCGGGGTGGACCACGCGGATCGCGATGACCGGGCCCCGGCGCGCGGCCAGCAGGCGCGCCGACACCGTGTGCGCCAGGAACGCGCGGGCCCGCGGGCGCGCGCGGGTACCGGCGATGACCGTGGCGTCGGGCCCGGCCGCGGCGAGGATGCGGTCGGCGACGTCGTCCGCGCCGCGCTCGACCACCTCGGCGTCGAACCCGACGTCGAGCACCGCGCACTCGGCGGCGATGCGCGCCAGCCGCTCGGGCAGGTGCGCCGCCCGGGCGTCGTCGTGGACGTGGATCAGGCGCAGCCGCCGCGCCGCGGTGTTCGACGCGAAGCGCACCGCGTAGTGCGCCACCCAGTCACCGTTGAGCGAGCCGTCGTAGGCGAACGCCAGCACCGCATCACCGTAAGCACGATCGCCGGCGCCGCACCCAGACGATCCGCCGCACGGGCCCGCGCGCACGCCGGCGCCAGCGCGACGTCAGTCCTGGCCGCGGGCGAAGCGCTGGGCGGTGGTGGCGGTCAGCTTCCAGGACGGGCTGACCCGATCGCGCCGGATCAGCTCGTCGGTGGCGTCGTCGGTGACGGTCACGATCGCGTGGGGGTCGTCGTCGTCCTGCGCCACGTCGAAGTCGACCCGCAGGCGGCGGTCGCGATCGTCGGTGAACGTCAGCGTCTTGTGCAGCTGGGCCCGGCGCGACTGCTCGTGGCGCAGCAGCACCTCGGTCGCGGTCTTCACCAGCGTCATGAACGCCGGGTGATCGAGCGGCTTGGGGTTCTTCTTGTCGCGGCCCATCGTCCACGGGCCGACCAGCGCCGGCTCGTCGTCGCCGACCCGGGTCATCGCCACGGCCCATCCGTCGTCGTCCTCGTTCTTCATGACCTGGGCCACCCAGCCGTCCTGTCGCCAGCGTCGGGGCTCGCGGATGTCGCCGTCGTCGTCGCTCATGGCGCACGGTCGCCCGGCGACGGCCGACGCACAAGGTCCGCGCGCACCCACCGCGCGTGACGGCGCGCACCACGGGGACGAATCCGCGCGCGCGCGGACGGGTTGTCGGCGAGGATGACCGCCATGCAGCTCTCGATGCTCCGGTCCTGCGGCGCGGCCGCGATCTTGACCCTCGCGATCGCGTGCGGCGGCGACGACGCCGGCCCCGAGCCGCTCGACACCGCGACCCGCGACGGCCTGTGCCAGGCCGACTGCGAGCGCCTGGTCGCGTGCCAGCCCGACCGCACGCAGGCCGAGTGCATGGCGAGCTGCCAGGCCGAGCTCGGCACGTGGCTCCGCACCGACGTCGCCGTCGACGTGTTCACGTGCCGGTCGCAGCTCGCCTGCGGCGCCAGCGACGACGCGTGCGTCACCTGCAGCCCGACCGACGCGCACCGCCGCTACGAGGCCGCGTGCCGCGCCAACCTCGCCGCCTGCGACGTCAACCTCGAAGCGATGTGCGAGGTCGACCTGAACACCGTCGTGTCCGGCGACGCCGGCCTCATCTGCATCGTCACGCCCACCGTGGTCGACGAGCTCACCGCGTGCATCCCCGCCGGCGTCGACTGCACCACCGCGACCACCTGCATCGAGGCCGCCCTCGACCGCGCCGGCGTCGGCTTCTAGCGCGGGTCAGCCGGGCGGCTGCGCTACTCGTCGCGGTCGCCGTCGACGACGGTGATCCGCGGGTTGTCGTCGACGTCGTCGTCGCGATCGCGGGCGCGGTCGGCGTCGTCGTCGCGATCGGGCGGCGGCTGGAACCGCACCACCGAGTTCGCGGGCTTCTTGCGCCCGGGCTTCTTGCGCGCGGGGCGGGCCGGCCGGGCCTTCTTGGCCGCCGGGGCCGTCGCGGCGGGCTTCTTCTTGGGCTTCCACAGCTGCGCGTCGGCCGGCTGGACGGTGCCAAGGCCGACGGCGGCAGCGATCAGCGCGGCGACCAGGGTGCGCGGGCTCACCGGGGAAGCGTGCCACAGCTCGCCGGCCGATGCCGCCGCAATCGCATGGGTGGTCAGCGCCGGGCGCTGGCGTCGAGGTCGCGGCCCTCCAGCAGCGCCCGCTCCCGGCCGAGGGCGGCCCCGAGGAAGTCGAGCACCACGCGCACCCGCGGCGTGCGGGCGATCTCGGCGTGGGTTAGCAGCCACAGCGGCAGCGTCAGCGCCGGCAGCACCGGGCTGATCGCGACCAGCGCGGGCGCCTTGGCCGCGGCGCCGCAGGGCAGCACCCCGACGCCGGCGCCGGCGAGGATCGCCTCGAGGAACGCGGCCCGCGAGTTGGTGCGCAGCGCGACCTGCGCCGACGGCACGGTCGCCTGCTCCCACCGCCGCTGCGGGGTCTCGGGCCGGGCCTCGTCGAAGCACACCCAGTCGAGCGCCGCCAGCGGCCCGGACACCGGGTGGCTCGCGGCGTAGGCCGCCGACGCGTACACCGCGAACGCGACGTCGGCGACCTTGCGGCCGACCAGGCGGTCGCCGGGCGCCGCGGTGGCGCGCAGCGCGATGTCGGCCTCGTGGCGATCGAGGTCGACCGCCTTGGTGCCGGCGAGCAGGCGCAAGCGCAGCCGCGGGTGCGCCGCGCGGAACGGCGCCAGGTACCGCGGCACCTCGACCGCCAGCAGCTCGGCGCACGCGACCGTGACCTCGCCTTCGACGGTCCGGCTGCGCGTGCGCAGGCCGCGCTCGAGCGCGGCGATCCGGTCGTCGAGGGCGACGCCCTCGGCCAGCAGCGCCTGCCCGGCCGGGGTCAGCGCGTAGGCGCCGCCGCGCCGATCGAACAGCTTCGCGCCGACCCGCGCCTCGAAGCTGGTGATCCGGCGGTAGACCGTGCTCGGGGCGACGCCCAGCGCGCGGGCGGCCGCGGTGACGCCGCCGCCGCGAGCGACCTCGACGGCGTAGTGCAGATCTTCCCAGTCCATCGGCGACGAGGATACCCGGAAGCCGGTCGTGCATTTTTGCAACGCCCCCGTCGCGTCGGTGCGCGTGGCGGGCGCGCGGCGCGGGCGTTATCGATCGGCGCCATGATCACACGCGTTGCCTCGGTCCTCGTTCTCGCCGCGCTCGCGGCTGCCTGCGGCGATGATGGGTCGCCACCGCCGGCGATCGACGCTCCGGCCGCCCCGTCCGGCGTCGAGCAGCCGGGCCCGTACCCGGTCGGCACGACCACGGTGACCATGACCGACGCCGCGCGGGGGCGGACGCTGCGGGTCGAGATCTGGTACCCGGCGGCCGAGGCCGCCCGGGCGACCGCCGCCGCCGGCGCGCCGATCGAGGAGTTCGTGCCGGCGGGCCCCGAGCGCGATCAGCTCGCGGCGCTGGTCGCGACCGCGCCCGACCCCGGCACCAGCCGCCGCAGCCACGCGGCCCGCGACGCCGCGGCCGCCGCCGGCGCGCCGTGGGCGGTCGTCGCGTTCTCGCACTGCTTCAACTGCACGCGCTACTCGACCTTCGCGGTCGCCGAGCGGCTGGCCAGCCACGGCATCGCCGTCGTCGCGCCCGATCACGCCGGCGGCACGCTGCCGGATCAGCTCGCGGGCACCGCCGAGCCGATCGGCGTGCCGTTCCTCGAGACCCGCGCCGCCGACATCCGGTTCGTCCTCGATCGCGTGCTCGACGCGCAGGCCGCGGAGCTGCCGGCGCCGCTCCGCGGGCAGTTCGATCCCGCGCGGGTCGGCGTGTTCGGGCACAGCTTCGGCGGCGTGACGACCGGCCTGGTGCTGATGCACGACACCCGGCCCAAGGCCGGCCTGGCGATCGCCGTGCCGATGGAGAACCCGCTGCTCGCCGGGGTCTCGCTCGCGCAGATCCACGTGCCGCTGCTGTTCTTCCTCGCGACCGAGGACCACAGCATCGGCCCGATCGGCAACACGATCCTGCGGCAGAACTTCGCCAACGCGAACCCGCCGGTGACGATGGTCGAGGTCGCCGACGCCGGCCACTGGTCGTTCTCCAACATCTGCGGCCTGATCCCCGACTTCGAGGCGGGCTGCGCCGCGGCGCCGACGCGCGAGGGCGACGGCTCGCCGTTCGAGTACGTCGACATCGACGCCGCGCGCGGCCTGACCCAGGCCTACGTGACCGCGTTCTTCAAGGCCACCCTGACCCAGGACGCCGAGGCCGCCGCGTTCCTCGACGCGCCGGCGCAGGCGCCGTTCGCGACGGTCCAGACCCGGCGGTAGCGGCGATGTGACCGCGATCGCGCGGCGAGCGTGATCCGCGTCGCGGGGCGGCGTGCGGCGCAACCCGGCGGGCGGCGGGCCTCGTAGGATCGACCTCCTATGACTCGCACGCCCCACCTACCTTCCCGCGTCACCGCGGGTGGCACCGTGTCCCGCCTTGCCCTGCTCGTCTCGTCCGTCCTCGCGGTCGCCGCGTGCGCCGACGACTCCCACAGCCATCCGGTGTGCGCCACCTGCGCCGCCGACGAGATCTGCGTCCAGAAGTTCGGCGGCGCGTGCGGCCCCATCGCCACCGTCTGCGAGCCGCGCGCCGCGGCGTGCGCGGGCACCGCCTGCAGCGACGCCTGCAACGTCGCGCACTGCGGCGCCGGCCAAGACGCGGGCGTGCTGACGTGCTTCGCCGCCAGCTGCCCCGGCGAGGACCCGGCGGCGCTCCATTGCTACGGCCCGTGATCGGGTTTGACCGTCGACGAACGCCGTCGTAGCGTCGCGGCATGGCGATCTTCGTCACCGGCGCCAGCGGCCACATCGGCCTGGCGGTCGCGCACGAGCTGGCGTGGGCCGGCCACGAGGTGCGCGGCTTGGTGCGCAGCGACGTCGGCGCGCAGCGGGTCGCGACCCACGAGATCGAGCCGGTGCTGGGCGGGCTCGCCGATCTCGAGCTCCTGGCGCGGGCCGCCGGCACCCACGAGGTGACGATCCACTGCGCGGTCGACCACGGCCCCGATCGCTGGGCGCTCGAGACCGCCGCGCTCGACGCGATGATCGCCGACGCCCGCGAGGCCCGGCGCCCGCGGCTGCTGATCTACACCAGCGGCGTCTGGGTCTACGGCACCACCGGCGCGCGGGTCGCCACCGAGGCCGACGCGCCGACGCCGCCGGCGATGGTCGCGCGCCGGCTCGACGTCGAGGCGCAGGTGCTGGCCGCGGCCGGCGGCAACCTGACCACCGCGGTGGTGCGGCCGGGCTGCGTCTACGGCGGCGGCGGCAGCCTCACCGCCGCGTGGTTCGCGGCGGCGGCGGCCGGCGGGCCGGTGCCGGTGGTCGACGGCGACAACCGCTGGGCCATGGTCCACCGCGCCGACGTCGCGTCGCTGTACCGCGCGCTGATCGAGCAGCACCGCGGCGGGCTGTGGAACTGCGTCGACGGCAGCCGCGACACCACCGCGGCGTGCGCGGCCGCGGCCCACCGCGCGCTGGGCGGCGCCGGCGACGTACAGCGGCTGAGCCTCGACGAGGGCGTGGCTCGCCACGGCGCGCTGGCCGCGTGCCTGGCGTTCGATCAGCACGTCAGCGCCGACAAGGCGCGGCGCGAGCTGGGCTGGCGGCCGGCCCACGCCGGCTTCGTCGCCGAGGCGCGGCGGCTGGCGCGCAGCTGGCGCGCCCACGCATGAGCGCCGCCGGGTTCGACGCCACCGGCGCGAGCCTGCTGGAGATCATCGCGCACCTCGACGGCGCGCTGGCCGGCGACGCGCCCGAGGCCTGGCTGATCGCGCTGGATCCCGACGCCACCGCCGGCGCGTTCCCCGGCGAGCCGATCGCCGGCGGGCGCCACCGCCCGCTGCGGGTGTGGGTCGAGCTGGCCGACCGCCTGGGCCTGCGCCTGCGCGGACCGCGGCCCGCCGGGCCGGGACGGCTGGCGATCGGCTTCGCCCGGCGCACGACGGCGCCGGCGCCCGCGGTCGTCGACGACGATCCACGCGAGCGCTACGGCGCGGCGTCGGCGTTCGCCCGCCTCGACAAGCGCGAGGAGCCCGGCTTCGTGCTCGATCTGGCCGAGGCCCTGGAGCGCGCGCGCCTGCCGCCGCGGCCCCGCGTGCTCGAGCTCGGCGTCAACACCGGCGACGCGATCGCGCTGCTCCTCGCGCTGCACCCCGGCCTGGCGCCGCAGGTGGTCGGTGTCGATCACAGCGCGAGCGCGCTGGCCGTGGCGCGGGCGCGGTTCGCCGATCGCGACGTGGCGCTGCACGCGGCCGACCTGGCCGACCTGCCGACGCTGCCGGTGGGCCGCTTCGATCTGGTGCTGGCGATCGGCGTCCTGCAGAGCCCCGGCGTCGACGATCGCGCGCTGTTGCGCCACGTCGTGCAGGAGCGCCTGACGCCGACCGGCGCGGTGATCCTGGGCGTACCCAACTGCCGCTACCGCGACGGCGAGCTGGCCCACGGCGCGCGCATGCGCAACTTCCGGCAGCCCGAGCTGGGCCTGGTGATCAAGGACGTCGCGTTCTACCGGAAGTACCTGCAGCAACACGACCGCGAGGTGTTCGTCACCGGCCACCACGACCTGTTCGTCACCGGGGTGGCGCGGGCGTCGCGCGACTTGCGCTAATCTCCGCGGCCATGGCAGGCCAGGTCATCGTCATCGGGCATCCGCTGGTGCAGCACAAGCTGACGCTGATGCGCAACAAGGACACCAGCACCAGCACGTTCCGCAACCTGCTGCGCGAGATCAGCATGCTGCTGGGCTACGAGGTGTGTCGCGACTTCCCGACCACGATGATCCCGATCGAGACGCCGGTCGCGCCGACGATGGCGCCGGTGCTCGACGGCAAGAAGATCGTGCTGGTGTCGATCCTGCGCGCCGGCAGCGGCATCCTCGACGGCATGCTCGAGATCCTGCCCAGCGCGCGGGTCGGGCACATCGGCCTGTACCGCGATCCCAAGACGCTGCAGGCCGTCGAGTACTTCTTCAAGGTCCCCGAGAGCATGCAGGACCGCGACGCCATCTTGCTCGACCCGATGCTGGCCACCGGCAACAGCGCGGTCGCGGCGGTCACGCGGCTCAAGGCGACCAAGCCGCGGTCGATCAAGTTCGTGTGCCTGCTGACCTGCCCCGAGGGCATCAAGGTGCTGCACGCCGCGCACCCCGACGTGCCGATCTACACCGCCGCGATCGACGAGCGGCTCAACGCCAAGAGCTACATCGTGCCCGGCCTGGGCGACGCGGGCGACCGGCTGTTCGGCACCAAGTAGCTCACGCGTCGCTGAACATCACCCGGTAGGCGCGGGGCGTGACGCCGAGCGTGCGGCGGAAGGCGCGGGCCAGCTGCGCGCCGTCGGCGAAGCCGCTGGCGGCGGCCACCTGCTTGGCCGGGCGCGGGCCGCCGGCCAGCAGCTGCCGCGCGTGCTCGACCCGCAGCCGCTCGATCAGCTTGGCCGGCGTGGTGCCGACGGTGGCCGCGCACCGGCGATGCAGCGTGCGCACCGACAGCCCGGCCTGGCGCGCCAGCCGCGGCACGTCGAGGCCGCGCAGGTGGGCCCGGGCCCACGCGATCGTCGGCGCCAGCGAGTCGTCGACGGCCTGGGCCAGCAGCGCGTCGCTCCACTGCGACTGGAAGCCGGGGCGCCGTGCGTACAGCACCAGCTGCGACGCCACCCGATCGGCGACCGCGCGGCCGTGGTCGGCCTCGACCAGCGCCAGCGCCATGTCGATGCCGGTGGTGACGCCGGCCGAGGTCCACAGCCGGCCGTCGCGCACGAAGATCGCCTCGCGATCGACGGTCGCCGTCGGGCAGTAGCGCGCCAGCCGATCGCACGCCGCCCAGTGGGTCGCGACCCGGCGCCCGGCCAGCAGCCCCGCGGCCGCCAGCACGAACGCCCCCGAGCACACCGAGCCGAGGCGCTCGACCACCGGCGCCGCCCGAGCCAACCAGGCGGTGAGGCCGCCATCGGCGATCGCCGCGCGCACGCCGCGCTCGTCGGCGCCGGCCACCAGCACGGTGTCCTTGGCGGTGGCGCGCAACGTCGCCAGCCGGACCGTGGCGAAGACCAGCCCGCTCGACGTCGTGATCGCACCGCCGCCCGGGCTGGCCACCACCAGCCGGTAGCCGGGCGCCGCCAGCTCGTGGTTGGCGCCGGCGAACGCCTCGAGCGGGCCGGTGACGTCGAGGCTCTGGGCGCCGGGCACCGCGATCAGCACGACCCGGCGACACGGACGCTGCGGCATTGGCAGAATATGCATGTTGATTGTCATTCGTGCCAGCGCCGACGTCGGCTAGGGTCTGCCCATGACGAATCCACCGCCCTTGCAGATCGGCCTGCTGCTGTTCCCCGGCGTCACCCAGCTCGACCTCACCGGACCGTTCGAGCTGTTCAGCCGCATCCCCGGCGCCCGGCTGGCCACGGTGTGGAAGCAGCCGGGCCCGGTGCGCGCCGACAGCGGCCTCGAGCTGGTCGCCAGCGAGGGCTACGCCACCTGCCCGCCCCTCGACCTGCTGTTCGTGCCCGGCGGCTACGGCCAGATCGCTCAGATGGAGGACGCCGAGACCCTGGCGTTCCTGCGCCATCACGGCGAGCGCGCGCGGTGGGTGACGTCGGCCTGCACCGGCTCGTTGCTGCTCGGCGCGGCGGGGCTGCTGCGCGGCTACCGCGCCGCGACCCACTGGATGTACATGGACCTCCTGCCCGCGTTCGGCGCGACCCCGGTGGCCGAGCGGGTGGTCATCGATCGCAACCGCATCACCGCCGGCGGCGTCACCGCCGGGATCGACTTCGGCCTGCGGGTGATCGCCGAAATCGCCGGGGTCGAGGCGGCGCAGACGGCGCAGCTCGAGCTCGAGTACGACCCGCAACCGCCGTTCGCGTGCGGCCACCCGCGCTCGGCGCCGGCCGAGCTGGTGGCCTCGGTGCGGGCGCGGTTCGCCGCGCGGATGGCCGAGCGCGAGGCCCAGCTGGCGCGGCTCAGGGCGGCGGCGCCAGCTCGGTGAGCAACAGCGTCGGCGCGCCGGCGTCGTCGAGGCCCCACCAGCACGGGCAGCGATCGGCGCCGCCCGCCAGGAACGCGACGCAGGTGCCGACGGCGACCGGGCTGGGCTGGTAGCTGGCCCACCCCCACGCCGGCGCGTAGTGCTCGGTCAGGAGCTGGCGCTCGAGCGCCGCGAAGCTGGCGGTGGGGAAGCCGGCGCGCTCATCGACCATCGCCGCGAACGCCCGCGCGTCGGCGAAGGCGCCGGCCGCGGCGTCGATGGCGTAGTCGGTGGTGCCGTCGGCGGCGGCCGCCGGCTCCCAGCGCGCGACCGGCCGGTCGCCGAGGCGCACGAACGCCGCCACCGCGCGCGCCGCGTCGGGGAAGTCGCCGACCACCAGCGTCACCGGATAGGCGCCGGGCGGCAGCGCGCGCGCCAGCGACTGGCCGCGCGCCGCGAACGGATCGCCGACCACCAGCTGCCCGCTCGGCAGGTGCAGCGCGGGCAGGTCGTGCAGGTGCAGCGCGACGTCGCCGAGCTGACCACCGTCGACCAGGTACGCGTCGAGCCGCGCCAGCCCGCTCGGCGGCGCGGTCGCAGGCGTCGGCCTCGGTCGGGTCGGCTTGGTCACGGACTTCGGCTTGCTCGCAGCCTTCTGCTTGGCCGCGGCCTTCGGCTTGCTCGCCGACGTCGTGGCCTTCGGCTTCGCCGCGGCCCGCTTGGACGGAGCCGGCCTGGCCTTCGCGCGCGCTTGCGCTCCCCGCATCCCCTGACGGTATCAAGAACTCGGACGGGGATCTCGCCCCGCCCGCTCAGCCCGCGGCGCGCTGCTCTTCGGTACGCCGGCGGCGCATGACGTCGAGCACGGTCGACGCCTTCTTCAGCTTGTCGCCGATGATCTTGTCGTCGACCGGGTAGTCGGTGCGGAACGCCAGGCCGTCCTCGTACAGGATCTCGCGGGCCTCGTCGTTATCGAGGTACAGCGCGAGCTTCTTGCCCTTGTAGATCTGCGTGCGGAGGCCGGCGACCTTGCCCTCGAGCCAGGTCATCAGGTCGCCCATCAGGCCGCGGCAGATCTTCAGGTCCTCGTCGAGGCCCTCGAACAGCTCCGAGAAGCGCTCGCGGAACGCGACGCCGTCTTCGCCGCCATCGGCGACCACCGCGAGCATCGCGAGCCGCAGCAGGATGGCGTCGTCGGCGAAGCTGGCCACGGCCTCGTTGCGGTCCGACACGAAGTCGTTGGGCGAGACCACGTACATGATCGTGCCGACCGCGAGCTCGCGGGCCGACCGCGGCAGGTTCTCGTCGTCCATCGCCTCGATCGCGATCTTGAGGTCGTGGGGGAGGGAAACCAGCCAGGTCTTGAACAGCTCGACGAATCGAGCTTCCGGAGTCGACACGGACGTTCTCTTTTGCAGTGGCCCAGGGGGCCGGGTGAAGGACGCGGGCAGGGAGCCCCGCCCGTAAGTATCAACCTGCCCTCGAAAACACAACCCCTTCGGTAGGATGGCGAAATCGTGAGGGTCGCCGGGGGGCGATTCGGCGCCGGCGCGGTCCGGTGGCGATCCGTGGTTAGGCGCCGCGTGGTACCGTCGAGCGTCCGTGGCTGCGAAGCGCTCGCCGATCCTGGGTTACAACCACAATGTCCGCTTTCGCGGCATCGTGTTTCATATCCAGACCGAGGACTCGGGGATCATCAATCCCCACGTGTTCACCCACCTGTTCCACGGTGGCGTGATCATCTCGACGCGCAAGCTGGTCTACGACCCCGACGCCAACGACGAGGCCGTCAAGGCCCTCATGCAGGCCCAGCACAAGGCCGTCATGAAGGACCTGAAGCGGGGCACCTTCGACGACAAGATCGACTCGTATCTCGGCGGCACCGAGGGCCTGCTGCCCCGGGAGAGCGCGATCTCGGTCGCCGCGCCGCGCCCGGTGCCAGCGGCGGTCGTCGACGAGCCGGTCGAGGCGGCGGCGATCGACGAGCCGCCGGTCGCCCCGCCCGCCGTCGCCCCCGACGCCACGCCGCAGCTCGAGATCATCGACGCGCTCTCCGAGCCGATCGAGCTGCCGCTGAAGGTGCGCCCGCCCGCACCGGATCCGGAGCCGGAGCTCGAGCTGCCGGCGCCGGCGCTGGACCTCCCGGCCCCCGCGCTGGTGGTCGACGACGCCCCCTCCGCCGAGATCGAGATCCTGGGGGCGTACGCCTACGCGGACGCCGCGCCCGAGGACATGCCGGTCGGCGACGCGACGATCCCCATCCCGACGATGCCGGAGTTCGCGCTCCGACGACACGGCGACACCGCCCCGGCGCCGATCGCGGCCCGCTCCGGGACCACCCCGCCACCGGTGCGGGTGGCGTTCAACGCCACCGACGCCGCGCGGGCGCCGACCGAGCAGGTGCCCCCGGCGATCACCGCGGCCCTCGACCTCGACGCCGGCGGCGCCGCCAGCCACAAGAACGACGTGTCGGCGGCGATGCGCGCGATCCAGGTCACCGACGAGGAGCTGTCGGCGGCGGGCCTGAGCGAGATGGCCGAGATCCACTCACCGGCCCCGCCCTCGGCGCCCGCGCCGCCCGGCGCCCAGCCCGAGCGCGCTGGCTCGTACCACCTCGGCCGCAAGACCGGCGTCGTCGAGGCAGCGCGGCCGCCGATCCCGCGCCCGTCGACCACCCCGGCGCCGGCGCGCCCGCCGCTGGCCCGCCCGACCCCGCCGCCGCTGCCGCCGCGCGCCGCCACGCCCGTCGGCTCGCGGGTGCCCACGCCGAACCCGACCCCGGCGCGGCCGATGCCAGCGATCCCGCAGCGCGCCGGCACCCAGCCGCGCACCGGCGCGCCGGCGCGCCCACCGACGCCGCCGTCCAACCCGGTGCCCCGGCCCAGCACCGCCCCTAGCAGCGGCCCGAGCCGCGGCCGCCCGGCCAGCGGCGGCGTGGTGGTCTCGCGCCCGGCGGTGATCGTCGGCGGCAAGGGCGCGCCGACCGCGCCGCCGGCCAAGCCGCGCCGCGCCCGCGAGGCCGAGGGCTTCGGCGGCGACCTGATCTCCGAGCGCAGCCTGGACGAGGTGATCCTGGCGTACCTGTCGGAAGACACCAACGACGAGTGATGGCGACCGTCACGATCTACACCCGCGCGCTGTGCGGCTACTGCTGGCGGGCGACCCGCCTGCTGCGCAAGAAGGGGGTGGCCTTCGAGGAGCGGGACACCACCGGCGACGCCGCCACCCGCGCGTGGCTGGCCCGGGTGACCGGCCGCACCACGGTGCCGCAGGTGTTCATCAACGGCCGCGCCATCGGCGGCTCCGACGACCTGGCGGCGCTCGACGCCCGCGGCGAGCTCGATCGCCTGCTGGCCGAGCCGCCGCAGCCCAACCCGACGCCGTAGCTACGCGCCGACTTCGATCGCGGGCTCGACGACGCGCCAGTCGGTGCCGGCCGGCGTGTCGAGGATCTCGACGCCGAGCGCGGTCAGCTCGCCGCGCACCGCGTCGGCCCGGGTGAAGTCCTTGGCCTTGCGCGCCTCGGCCCGGGCGTCGAGCAGCGCCTGCACCTGCGCCACGTCGAGGCCGCGCCGCTTGCCGAGCCGGGCCCGGCGCCCGTGGGCGTAGCGCACCGGATCGTCGCCGAGCACGCCGAGCGCCCAGCCGACCGCGCGCAGGTCGCGCCCCAGCCGCGCCAGCGACCGCCGCCGCACCGCCTTGTCGAGGCCCTTGCCCTCGTCGAGCAGGCGATTGGCGACCTTGGCCGCCTCGCCCAGCGCCGCCACCACGATCGGCGCGTTGAAGTCGTCGGCCAGCGCCTCGCGCGCGTCGGAGGTGAGCTTCTCGGCCTCGGGCACCAGCGCGCCCTCGCCGCCGTCGCCGCCGGCGGCGACGAACTCGTCGATGCGCCGCAGCGTCGTGTAGAAGTAGTCGAGTCGGCGATCGGCGGCCTCGAGCGCGGGGAACCGCGGATCGATGATCTTGCCCTCGGCGTCGCGGGTGCCCTCGATCTCGAAGTCGATCGGCGAGCGGTAGTGGTGCGAGACGAAGTAGAAGCGCAGCGCCTCGGGGCCGACCGCGGCGGCGATCTCGTTGCAGCCGAGCACGTTGCCCAGCGACTTCGACATCTTGGTGCCGTCGAAGTTGAGGAAGCCGTTGTGCATCCAGTGGTGGGCGAACGTCTCGTCGCCGTGCGCGCCCTGCGACTGCGCGATCTCGTTCTCGTGGTGCGGGAACACCAGATCCTTGCCGCCGGCGTGGATGTCGAAGGTCTCGCCGAGGTGGGTGGCGCTCATCGCCGAGCACTCGATGTGCCAGCCGGGGCGGCCCGGCCCCCACGGCGACGGCCACGACGGCTCGCCGGGCTTGGCGCCCTTCCACAGCGCGAAGTCGAACGGGCTGCGCTTGCGCTCGTCGACCGCGACCCGGTTGCCGGCCTGGAGGTCGTCGATCGACTGCCCGCTGAGCCGGCCGTAGGGCGGGAAGGTCGCGACCTCGAAGTAGACGTCACCGTCGAGCGCGTAGGCCTTGCCCCGCTCGACCAGCCGCTGCGTGATCGCGACGATCTGATCGATGTGGGTCGACACCCGCGGCTCGACGTCGGGCGGCAGCACGCCGAACATCCGCATGTCGGCGTTGTAGGCGTCGGCGTAGCGGTTGGCCCAGGTCAGCCAGTCCTCGCCGGCCGCGGCCGAGGCGTTGAAGATCTTGTCCTCGACGTCGGTGATGTTGCGGACGAACTTCACCTGGTAGCCGAGGAAGATCAGCGCGCGGCGGATCAGATCGAAGCAGATCGCGGAGTACGCGTGGCCGATGTGCGCGGGCGCGTAGGGCGTCGGCCCGCACAGGTACATGCCGACGCGATCGGGGACGATCGGCGTGAAGCCGACCTTCTGTTGCTGGAGCGAATCGTAGAGGCGGACCGACGTAGCCACGGTCCCGGGGTTGTAACACGTGGCGTCGGAGCGGCGCTCCGGCGTGTGTCAGCGCACGCAGACGGCGGCGACGATCGGGGCGGTCGGCGCCGACTGCCACCAGCCGTTCACCCGCGACCCGCCGTCGCTGTTGCAGTTGCCGGCCTGGGCCACCTTGATGACGACGTCGTGGCGGCCGGGCGCGCTGGGCGCGGTCACGGTGCCGGTGCGGAGCTGCCGCTGGGTGACGCCCTGCTGCGGGTTGCCGAAGTCGACGCACTGGAAGCGCGCGCCGCCGGCGAACCCGACCTCGACCTGATCGTTGCAGTTGCCGCAGCCGTTGTTGTCGTCGCGCAGCGCGACGGTGTCGCCGAACCCGACGGTGGCGCCCGGCGCCAGCTCGATGACGTTGGGGCCGAAGTTGAAGCTCCACAGCTCGATCGACGCGTTGAGGTTGCCGCCGGTCGACGCCGGCAGGCCGATCGTCGGGCGGGTCGGGCCGCAGTCCCAGTCGTCGCAGCCGTCGGGCGTGCCGTCGCTGTCGGCGTCGCGGCGGTCGTCGGAGCCCGGGCAGCGATCGACGTCGTTGCAGACGGTGTCGTTGTCGTCGTCGCCGCACGGGCCCGGCGCGTCGATGGGCAGCGGGCCGGGGGCGTCGATCGTCGCGACCGCGCCGTCGGGGTCGGGGAGCCGGCCGTCGGAACTCCCGCCCGGCGGCAGGCCGCTGGGATCGAACGCGCACGCGGCCAGCGTGGCCGCGAGGCCGACGAGGCACAGGCCAGCTCGACGAGGCCGCATCACGCGCGATGGTAGCGACCGGGCGGCCGCAGCGTCAACGCGCGAGGCCGGACTGATCGAAGAACTGTCGCCGCGTGGCGCGCACCAGCGCCCACAGCGCCAGCGCGCCGATCAGCACGAGGCCGACGAAGATCGGCGGCATGTACCAGTAGTCGCCGGGGCGCTCGTCGGCCAGCACGACCCACGCGCCGGCCGGCACCGCCCGCGGCGCCCACACCGCGGCGACGTCGATCGCCGACCACGGGATGACGCCCGCCGGGCTGGTCACGCCGGCGTCGGTCACCGCCAGGGCGGCGAACCGGGTGCGCAGGTTGGTCGACGCGGCGTCGGCGCGCGCGCCGGCGAGCTGCGCCTGATCGAGGAGCGCTTGCACGGCGGCGACCGCGTCGGGGCGGCGCACCTCCCAGCGGGCCAGATCGGCGGTGCTGGCGATCGGCGCCTGGCCGGGCGCGATGACGCCGGCCGCGGCCAGCGCCTCGGCCCAGGCCGCGGTGGTCGGGTGGCCCTCGGACAGCGCCGCGACGACGATCGCGGCGTTGGGGTCGACCACCGACAGGTCGACGTCGGCATCGGCGCCCAGCGCGAGCGTCGCGCCGTCGATCAGCGTGACCTGGCTGGCGTTCTCGGTGCGGGCGCGGCGCAGCTCGGCGCCGGTGATGAACCGCGGCGACGGGTACGCGGCCAGCGCGCGGGCCAGCGGCCCCGCGTAGCGCACGTCGGCCAGGCGGCGCAGGCGACCGCTGACGCGATCGTCGTGCTGGGCCTCGTGGCCCCAGGCGTCGCCGGGCAGGGCCAGCCACAGCCGATCGCTGGTGCCGCGCACCGCGACGACGCGGTGGCCGTCGCTGCCCTTGGTGGTGCGCAGCCGCACCGCGCCGGCGCGATCGGGCGGCGCCTCGACCGTGACGTAGCGGTTGTCGTCGACCTTGCCGGCGACGATGTCGGCGGCGGTCACGGCCTTGGGCGTGTCGCTCTCGCGGGCGTAGCCGACGTCGTGGCGCAGCCGCACCAGGAGCGCGACGCACAGGATCAGCACCCCGACGGCGGCGATGATGCCCACCTGGAGCGCGCCCCTCGGCAGCCGGATCAGATCGGGGTCGATCTCGTCCTTGCCGATCGGGGCACCGGGTTCGCGGTTCGCGTCGTCGGCCATGGCCAGCGCGTGCATGGTATCCGCTCCTCGGACACCACGCCAGCCGCCGGGGTTGCAAGGATCCGGCCGCGGTTGCGCGCGGCCCCGGCGCCCGCGTACCGTGGGGCGTGGCCACCGGCACCAGCGGATCGGGCGAGGAGCCCAAGCCGGCCAGCCGCGAGCGCCCGCTGCGGGTGGTCGACGTCGTCCGCTGGAGCAACGCCGCGGTCGAGCGCTACGGCCTCCTGTGGGTCGAGGGCGAGGTCGGCGAGGTCAAGCGGCCGTCGAGCGGCCACGTCTACTTCGCGCTCAAGGACAAGACCTCGCAGCTGCCGGCGGTGATGTGGCGGACCACCGCGCAGCGGCTGCGCTTCGGCTTCGAGGCCGGGCTGCGGGTGCGGGTGCGGGGCAAGCTCGGCGTCTTCGACCGCGACGGCCGGCTGCAGCTGTACGTCGACTACGCCGAGCCGGCCGGCGCCGGCGCCGAGGCCGCCGCGCTCGAGGAGCTCAAGCGGCGGCTGGCGGCCGAGGGGCTGTTCGCCGACGCGCGCAAGCGGCCGCTGCCGATGTTGCCGCGGCGGATCGGCGTCGTGACCTCGAAGTCGGGCGCGGCGCTGCGCGACATCGTGCGCACGATCCAGCGGCGGTTCCCGCCGGCCCACATCCTGGTCGCCGACTGCATGGTGCAAGGGGCGGCCGCCCCGGCGCAGATCGTCCACGCGCTGCGGCTGATCGACGCCGCGGCGGTGGACGTCGTGATCGTCGGCCGCGGCGGCGGCGCCCAGAGCGACCTGGCGGCGTTCAACGACGAGCGCGTCGTGCGGGCGATCGCGGCGTGCCGGGTGCCGGTGGTCAGCGCCGTCGGCCACGAGGTCGACGTGACGCTCAGCGACCTGGTCGCCGATCGCCGCGCGTCGACGCCGACCGGCGCCGGCGAGCTGGTGGTGCCGGTCCAGCACGAGCTGCAGGCGGCGCTGGCCCGCGAGGAGCAGCGGCTGCGCCGCGAGCTGGGCCTGTACCTGCGCGCGGCGCGGCAGGAGGTCGACGATCTGATCGACAGCGCGCGCGCCGGGGTGCAGGCGCGGATGACCGCCCGCGCGACCGAGCTGCGCCGGCTCGAGGTGCGGCTCTTGGCGGCGCACCCGCGGGCCCAGCTGGCGGCGCGCCGCGCGGCGCTGGCGGCGCTCGAGAAGCGGCTGCCCAGCCCGGCGCCGCGGGTGGCCGACGGCCGGCGCCGCCTCGACACCGGCCGGGCCCGGCTCGACGCGGCGATGCGGCGCGCGCTCGATCGCCGGCGGCAAGGGTTCGCGGCGGTGGTGGCGCGGCTCGACGCGCTGTCGCCGCTGCGCGTGCTCGAGCGCGGCTACGCGCTGGCCACCCGCGACGGCCACGTCGTCACCGACGCCGGCGCGCTGGCGCCCGGCGATCCGATCGAGCTGCGCTTCGCCCGCGGCCGGGCCCGGGGCCGCATCACCGACGTCGAGTCGTGATCGGGATCTGGTAGGGTCGCGGCGATGCCCGAGCGCCAGCGCCGTGCTCCCAGCCAGCCGGGTCGCGCCCGCCGCGCGCCGTCGCGCGCCGGCAGCGCGGTGCCGATCGACGACGAGCAGGTGATCGAGGTCGCGCCGCTGGCGCCGCTGCCCACCGCGCGGGTCGCGATCCACGAGGCGTCGACCGATGCGGTCGCGGCGGTGCGCGCCGCCGTGGTGGCCCAGGGCTTCGCGGTGGCCTACGCCGGGGTCGGCGCGGTGGCGATCGCCGAGATCACCAAGCGGCTGGCCGGCGACGCGATGCCCGACGTCGTCGTGGTCGGGCTACCGGCCGGCGCGGTCATCCTCGACGCCGCCCGCGCGCTCGAGCCGCGCCGCCCGGTGCTGATCGCGGCGGTCAACGGCGGCGGCCAGGCCGCGGCCGAGCGGGCCCACGGCGCCGGCGCCGACCTGGTGGCGCTGCGCCCGCACGACGAGCGGCTGGGCCCGGTGCTGTTCGCCGCGGCCAAGCTCGCCGACGAGCGCCGCCGCGCCACCGCGGCCCGCGGCAACGAGCTGCGGCTGCGCGAGCGGCTCGATCGCATGGCGCAGGTCGATCCCGCGACCGGCCTGCAGCCGATGGAGTTCTTCCAGCGCGCCCTCGAGCTCGAGGTCAAGCGCGCGCGCCGCTACGGCTACGCGCTGTCGGTGTGCATGGTCCGGCTGCCGCCGCCGGCCGACGCGCCCGCGACGATCGCCGCCGAGCTGCGCGCGCAGGCGGCGGCCGCGCTGTCGGCGGCGGTGCGCGACATCGATCTGCCGGTCGAGATCGGCGGCGATCGCGTGCTGATCTTGCTGCCGTACACCGACGCTGGCGGCGCCGAGCGGGTGGCGCGCCGGGTGGCCGCGGCGGTGGCCACGGTCCGGGTCGGCAAGCACGCCGGCGCGGCGCTGGCCGGCGTGGCCGGCGTGGCGGGCGGCGCGGCGCTGTCGCTGGCGACGTTGATGCGGGCGGCGGCGGCGGCGCTCCGCGACGCCGAGCGCGGCGGCGAGCCGGTCGTGGTCGCGCCGTGAAGCGCCTGGCCGCGGTGCTCGGCTGGCCGATCAGCCACTCGCGCAGCCCGGCGATGCACGACGCCGCGTTCGCGGCGTGCGGCCTCGACGCGGTGATGCTGCCGCTGGCGGTGCGCCCCGAGCGCCTCGATGACGCCGTGCGCGGCCTGGCCGCGATCGACGCGCTCGGCGCCAGCGTGACCGTGCCGCACAAGGAGGCGGTGGCCGGCTGCTGCGCCGCGCTCGACCCCAGCGCCCGCGCGGTCGGCGCGGTCAACTGCCTGGCGTTCGTCGACGGCCGCGCGATCGGCCACAACACCGACGCCGGCGGCTTCGTCGACGGCCTGCGCGCCGCCGGCCACGCGCCGATCGCCCGCGCGGTGGTGCTGGGCGGTGGCGGCGCGGCCCGCGCGGTGGTGGTCGGCCTCGAGCAGCTGGGCGCCGAGGTCGTCGTCGTCGCGCGCCGCCCCGACGCGGTCACCTGGCGCGCCGCGCGCCCGTGGACGCAGCTGCCCGCGCTGCTGGCGACCGCCGGGCTGGTCGTCGACGCCACCTCGGCGGCGCTCGATCCCGCGGCCGACGACGCGCTGGCCGCCGCGGTGCCGCTGGCGGCGCTGCCGGCCGACGCCGTGGTCGCGACGCTGATCTACCACCGCGCCACCGCGCTGCTCGCCGCCGCCCGCGCCCGCGGCCACGCCGTCGTCGACGGTCGCGGCATGCTGCTCTACCAGGCCACCCGCGCGTTCACGCTGTGGACCGGCCGCGCCGCGCCGGTCGACGTCATGGCCGCCGCGCTCGCGGCGTCACTGGGGTGACTGCGCGCCGGGGCCGGCCGGCGGCGGCGGCACCGGCGGCGCCACCTCGACCGCGGTCGTCGAGCCCGCGGCCTGGCTCGCGGTGCGGCAGCGCGAGACGTTGGGATCCCACGCGCGCAGCTGGTCGGCGAGGCCGCGATCGACCGAGGCCAGCGCCTTCAGGCTGCCGAACGCCTCGACGCACTGACCGGCGGCCGCCAGCGTCCGCGCGTTGTGCGCCAGCTGCACCGCGACCGGCGAGTGCAGCGCGTTGGCGCTCGCCGGCGGCGGCGGCGGCGGCACCACCACGACGCTGGTCGGCGCGGGCTGCTCCGGATCGGACACCGGCAGGAGCTGCAGGGCGATGGTCGCGATCAGCCCGACCAGCGTGACGCCCGCCCACCGGTTGCGGTCGTCGATGCGATCGACCTCGCAGGCGTCCTGCGCGCCGTTGATCGCGTGGTCCGGGCAGCGCGCGACCATCCGGCTGATCGCGTACCCCGCGCTGGCGCCGGTGAACACCGCCGCGCCGATCACCGAGTACGTCCGCTGCTTCCGCGTCACCGCACACCCCGAGACCAGGCTCGCCGTGCACGCGATCGCGACCATCCGCTGGCTGATGCGCTTCACGGGCGCCAGCCTATCAGCGTCGCTCGGCGGCGCAACCGGCTCGGCGCGACCCGTGCATGGCGTCACACGAACTGCGAGGAGGCCGTCCGATGCGCGCTGCCAAGTCGGCGCGTCGACTCGCGCGAGTCGGCGCCGGGATCACATCTGCCCTGTTGCTGGCGTTCACAGGGGCCGCGTCGGCTGTGGCCGACACGCCACCTGACGCGCCGCGCGAACGCTGGGTCGACAACCCGTACAGCCCCCACGACACCACCGGGGCCAACCTCCGGCTGGGCAGCGCGGTCGGCTACCTGGTCCACGACACCAGGACCTACACGGCGCTGGGCGCGGCGATCGCCGCCGGGCCGCGGGTCGGCCGCTTCACGTTCGAGGCCGACTACCTGTTCCTCAACCTGTCCGAGCCGGGGCCGTCGACGCTGCACTTCGGCCGCGCCCAGCGGCTCGGCGGCATGGCCCGCGTCGACGTCGTACGCCTGGGCTCCGACCTGCTCGGCGCCAACTCGATGCTGGCGGTGTACGCCGAGCTGGGCGCCGCCCGGCAGTGGCACACCTGGGCCCGCCCGGGCGCGCGCGACCCGGCCCGCGCGGTGCCGGTCGACAGCGCGGTCAACCTCGGCGTCGTCGGGTTCGGCGTCAACCTCGATCACCGCCTCGAGCAGCCGCTCAACCTCAGCCGCGTCGGCTGGCAGCTCGGCTGGCAGCTCACGTCGACGCCCAGCCGCGCCGCCGACCCGATGATCGAGTGCCGCGGCGGCATCTGCGCGGCGGCGGCGCCGGCGCCGATGGCGACCAGCCGCAACACCGCGCTGCTGGTGACGTCGACGATCGCGTTCACCTGGTAGGCCGCGGGGCGCGATCAGAACGAGCGGGTCATCGTCGTGAGCAGGCCGACGATGGTCGCGTACCAGGCGATCGCCGCCACCGCGATCGCGCCGACCACGACCACCACCACCGGGCCGTCCTGCACCGGGTCGTCGGGGCCCGGCCGCCACGCCCGGCCGATCGCCGCCAGCGCCACGCCGAGCAACAGGCCGACCGCGGCCCAGTGCTCCTTGGTGTCGAACCAGCGCGCCATCTTGCTGGCCCGGGTCGGCGCGTCGCCGGCCAGCCGCCGCGCGCGATCCAGATCGACCGGCCGCGGCGGCGCGCCCAGCGCGCGATCGGTGAGCTCGTCGGTGGCCAGCCGCCGCCCGGCCTGGTCGTCGATCACCGACGACGGCCGGGTCAGGTACTCGAGCTTCACCCGCGCCTTGTAGGTCGGGTACAGCACCAGGCCGGCCGCCATCGCCAGCGCGTAGAGCGCCATCGTGATGGTCGCGAACCGCCCCAGCGCCGCTCGCCGCGGGGTGCGCCCGCGCCACAGCGGCCACAGCCACACCACCCAGTGGGTCGCGGCCGCCACCGCCGCGGCGCCCAGCACCGCGTGCAGCACCAAGAGCCAGCGCGCGGCGGTCAGCGACAACACGCGGCGACGATACGCGAAACCGCCTACCGAAAACGAGCGCGGGCGCCAGCACGGCGCCCGCAGCGAAGCCAAGCGGAAGTCAGCTCACCCGGGCTGGCTGGCCGAGTGGCGACGGATGAACGTCGGCACGTCGAGCTCGTTGTCGCCGTCCTCGCCGAGGATGCCCTTGAGGCTGGGCCGCGGCAGGCCGCGCTTGCTGCGCTCGGGGAGCGTCGCGGTCGCGACCACCGCGTCGGCCGCCGACGGGCCCGAGCCCAGCGCGACCCGCGCCGACATCTCGGCCTCGGGCACCGGCTCGACGCCGCCGCCCAGCTCGGCCAGCGCGCGCTCGACCGGGGTCATCTCGTCGGCCCACGACACGTCGACGTCGGCGTCCTCGACCACCATCGCCTGCGACTTGATCTCGCCGGAGGCCTTGCGCGCCGGCGGCACCAGCGTCGTCGGGTACTCCTTGGTCGTCACGCTGTTGTGATCGTACGGCAGCGTCACCTGCTGCGACGTGCGGCTGCGCATCGGCTGCGGCACCGAGGCCTCGGGCGCCGGCGCCACGGTCTTGGTCGCGCGATCGAAGCCGGTCGCGATGACCGTGATGCGGACCTCGTCGGTGAGGTTGGGGTCGATCACCGAGCCGAAGATGATGTTGGCGTCCTCGTGGGCCGCCTTCTGGATCAGGCTCGACGCCTCGTTGACCTCGTGCAGGGTCAGGTCGGGGCCGCCGGTGATGTTGATCAGGATGCCGGTCGCGCCGTCGATCGAGACGTCCTCGAGCAGCGGCGAGCTGATCGCCATCTCGGCCGCCTCGGTCGCGCGCTTCTTGCCCGAGCCGACGCCGGCGCCCATCAGCGCGCGGCCCATGTCGTTCATGATCGTGCGCACGTCGGCGAAGTCGACGTTGATCAGGCCGGGGACGGTCATCAGGTCGCTGATGCCCTGCACCGCGTTGAGCAGGATCGAGTCGGCGCGGCGGAAGGCGTCGACCATCGACATCTGGTTGCCGGCCAGCGCCAGCAGCCGGTTGTTGGGGATCACGATCAGCGTGTCGACCGCGGCCTCGAGGCGGCTGATGCCGTCGTCGGCGTTCTTCGACCGCTTCTTGCCCTCGAAGCCGAACGGCTTGGTGACCACGCCGACGGTGAGCGCGCCGCAGTCGCGCGCGACCTGGGCGATGACCGGCGCCGCGCCGGTGCCGGTGCCGCCGCCCATGCCGGCGGTCACGAACACCATGTCGGCGCCCGAGATGGCGTCGGCGATCTGCTGGATCGACTCCTCGGCCGCGCGGCGGCCGATGTCGGGGTTGGCGCCGGCGCCCAGGCCCTTGGTCAGCGCGCCGCCCAGGCCGATCTTGTGGGTCGCGAGGTTGGCCTCGAGCGCCTGGCGGTCGGTGTTGGCCGCGACGAACTCGACGCCGTCGAGGTTGCCAGCGATCATCGTGTTGACGGCGTTGCCGCCGCCACCACCTACGCCGATGACCAGGATCTTGGCGTGATTGACGTCGTCGAATTCGATGAGGGCCATGTGATCTCTCCCGTTGGTATGCCCATATGAGTGGGCGGGATCTGCAGGGGCAACTTTTTCGCGGCAGCGACGCGGCGTTTTTGTTGCGATCCGGATCGGCTCGGCGGATCGCGGGGCGTCAACCGCTGCTCGGGTGAACGTGTCTCGAGGATCGGAAGGACTGCTCAGAACATCTCGGCCAGGCGCGACCAGGCGCGCTTGATCAGGCCGCGGTCGCCGGCCTGCTGGGCCTGGGCCCGGGTCTGGATCGAGCGGCCGTGGCTGGCGCCGTAGACCACCAGCCCGACGCCGGTCGAGTACGCCGGCGACTTGACCACGTCGACCAGCCCGCCGATGCGGGTCGGGCTGCCGCGGCGCACCGGCAGGCCCAGCACCTGCTCGGCGACCTCGGCGGTGCCCTCGAGGATCGTGGCGCCGCCGGTCAGGACGATGCCGGCGGCCAGGCCGTCGGCGTAGCCCGAGCGCATCAGCTCGCGCTTGACGTGCTCGAAGATCTCCTCGATCCGCGGCTCGATGATCTCGACCAGCGTCGCGCGCGGCAGCACCCGCGGGCCGCGGCCGCCGACCGACGGCACCTCCATGGTGTCGTCGTCGGAGATCATCGCCCGCGACGCGCAGCCGTACTTGCGCTTGATCTTCTCGGCCGAGTCGAGCGGCGTGCGCAGCACGGTCGCGATGTCGTTGGTGACGTGGCCGCCGCCCAGCGGCAGCACCGCGGTGTGGACGATCGCGCCGTCGGCGAACACCGCGATGTCGCAGGTGCCGCCGCCGATGTCGATCAGCGCCACGCCCAGCTCCTTCTCGTCCTCCTCGAGGACCGCCTGGGCCGAGGCCAGCGGCTCGAGCACGATGTCGGCGACCTGCAGGCCGCAGCGGTTGGCGCACTTGACGACGTTCTGCGCGCTGGTCACCGCGGTCGTGACGATGTGGACCTTGGCCTCGAGCCGGACGCCGGCCATGCCCAGCGGATCGCGGATGCCGTCCTGGTCGTCGATGACGTACTGCTGCGGCAGCACGTGCAGCACCTCGCGGTCCATCGGGATCGCGACCGCCTTGGCGGCCTCGATCACCCGGGCCATGTCGGCCTCGCGGACCTCCTTGTCCTTGACCGCGACGATGCCGTGGCTGTTGAGCCCGCGCACGTGCGCGCCGGAGATCGCGGCGAACACCGTCGAGATCTGGCAGCCGGCCATGTTCTCGGCCTCGTCGATCGCGGCGCGGATCGCGCTGACCGTGGCGTCGATGTTGACCACGACGCCGCGGCGCAGGCCCTTCGAGGGCGCCGTGCCGATGCCGATGATGTCGATGCCGTCGTCGGTCACCTCGCCGGCGATCGCGGCGATCTTGGTGGTGCCGATGTCGAGGCCGACGATGATCTCGGAGGTCTTGGTCTTGGCCATTGGTGTGCTCAGGGTTCCCCGAAGGAGACGGTGACGAGATCGGTGCGGGTGTCGTTGTCGACGCGCATGGTGCGCAGGCGGCGGCGCTCGTCGGGCGACAGCGCCGCCCACACCGCGTCGAACCGGGCCAGGTGGCCGGCCAGCGCGTCGGGCGTGGCGACGCCGACCTTCACCGCGATCGCGTCGTCGTAGGTGTAGAGCGTCGCGCCCGACGGCGCGAGCTTGAGCTCGCCGGCGCGCGGGCGATCGCCCTCGGCCCAGGCCGCGAGGATCGCCAGGCCGTCGCGCACCTGCGCCGCGGCCTGCTCGGGCGCCTCGGCGAACAGCTCGCGCGGCACGCCCGAGATGATCGGCAGGTCCTTGCCCTCGCCGACGGTGAGGTCGGCGACCTTGAACGGCCGGCCGGCCGCGTCGGCCAGGTACAGCCCCTCGGCGGCGATCACCACGGCCGGGCGCCGCTCGACGACGTCGACCACGACCGTGTGCGGCAGCCGGCGCTTGACGCTGGCCTTGGCGATCCACGGGTCGGCGGCCAGCGCGGCCTCGGCGTCGCCGGTGTCGATCTTGAAGATGTTGGCGCCGGCGGCGAACGGCAGCCGCGCGCGGATCGCGTCCTCGGTCAGCGTGGCCTCGCCGTGGACCTCGACCTGCGTCACCGCGAAGCGCGGCGAGTGGGTGAGCCAGTGGTAGCCGTGGCGGCCGGCGGCGGCCAGCCCGCCCGCGGCGACCAGCGCCAGCACGGCCGGCGCCGAGCGGCGCAGCGCGCGGCCGCAGGCGTCGACCACCACGCGCGGGGCCGGCAGCCGCTCGCGCAGCGGGGTCTTCGCGCGGCGGTTGGAGCGGCCCGGGCGCAACGTCATCCGCGACACCCGCGGCAGGCGCGTGTCGTCGATGCGGGCGGACTCGGCGCCCCTCGGCCGGGATCGATCCATGATTGGCGAAATAGGCATGCGCCGATCACGCGGGCAATTTTTCGACCGCTGGCTCGATCGAATTGCGGGCGATCCGGATCTCTCCGGTGCGAACGTTCAGTGCCCGACGGTCTTGACGCTAGCGTGCGAGGCTTTCGCGGACGCTAGCGGTGGACGCGGGCTACTCGATCAGCGCGACCGGGCCGACGTCGCGCGCCGCCGCGCCCCAACCCGTCGGCCCGTGGGTCAGCGTCACCATCGTGGCGCGATCGCCGCGCCAGACCCGGCACGCGAACGGCGCGAGGGCGCGGACGACGCTGGGGCCGGGGCACACGACGCGGTCGGCGCCGGCGCCGAAGGTCTGTGCCACGTGCGCGGCGGCGTCGTCGTAGTACACGACGGCGACCTTGGCGCCGCCCCGGGCGACGACGTGCGCCGACTCGCGGCCGACCTCCGGGCACATCACGACCGAGCCGGGATCCAGGCTGATCAGCGTCCGCCCCGCGCAATCGAACACGTGGCCGCGCCCCGCGTCGTGCCGCGCGAGCTGCTCGGCCAGCACGCGACCGCCGATGAGCCGGTAGCGCCAGGTCGCGGTCGCGGTGTCGTAGTGACCGGCGTCGATGATCACGTCTTCCTCACCGACCGTCGTGCGCGCGACGCACACCAGGCGCTGATCCTGGCGGATGCCGCTCGGGCATCGGGCGTCGATCACGTCGACGCCAGAGACCCGGGCCAGCTTCAGCACCACCTCGCGTGCGTCATCGGGGCCGTCGCCCCGGACCTGCACGGTGCAGCCAGCCAAACACGCGATGAGGAGGGAGCCCACCCCGATCAGGCGATGCGGTTGCGACAAGGCCGATGTCTGTAAGTCCCCTGCGCGGCCGCGCAAGGCCTCGGCGCGCGGGGTGTGACTACAGACGCACGCCGACGAACGCGGTCGGCCAGATCTGCACGCGGGTGCCGGTGCGATCGGGCTCGGCCATCGTCGGCTTGGCGTCCAGGCGATCGCGCGCGGGATCCGTGGTGACGTAGGCGTTGAGCGCGGCGCCGCCGACCAGCCCGACCGGCCCGACGCGGAAGCCGACCACCAGCCGCAGCTGGTTGAGCAGGTTCAGCTCGGGCGGATCGAAGTCGCCGCCGTAGATCACGTGCCAGGCCATCGCCTCGAGATCGATCGTCGCGCCGCCGCGCCGCCAGCGCGGGCCCATGCCCAGGCCGTACATCCAGACGTCGTCGTCGGTGACCTGGCGGTCCATCCCGGGCTGATCGAGGTGACCGCCGACGCCGTAGACGTTGTGCCAGCGGCGGCTGCCGTGGCGGAACACCAGGTTGCCGATCGCCTGCTGATCGACGGTGGCCTCGAGCTCGGTGCGGCCGCCCTTGACGACGTTGATCAGCCCGAGCGACACGCCGTCGCCGCCGCCGGCGACGTTGATCACGCCGACCTGCACGCCGTCGACCCGGTGGGCGACGTTGACCGCGCCGGCGATCTGCAGGCCGCGCACCCGCCGCGCGACGCTGACCGCGCCGCCGATCTGGGTGTCGACCGCTCCCCCGGCGACGGCGACCGCGCCGCCGATCTGCACGCCGCGGACGTCGCCGCGGGTCGCCGCGACCGCGCCCGCGAGCTGCGTGCCCGTGACCGTACCGGCGGTGGCGACCGCGCCGGCGATCTGCGTGCCCTGCACCGCGCCGGCGTGGGTGATCGCGCCACCGATCTGGGTGCCGCGGACGTCCTCGACGACGACGCTGGCGGCGCCCGACACGTTGAAGGCGACCATCCGCCGGCGCGCGCCGACCACCAGATCGATCGCGACGCCGCCGCGCCAGCCGCGGCCATCGACGTCGTAGGCCATGCCGGGGATCAGGCCGAAGCCGTAGTGGGTGGCGGTGCGCGGGGCGGCGGCGCGCGGGGCGGGTGGCGCGGCCGGGGGCGCGGCGGGCGGCGGCGCGGCGGCGCCGAGCGTGGGATCGATCGGCGGCGGCAGCGCGGGCGCGGCGTCGGGGCTCGTGGCCGGCGCGGCCAGCTCGGAGAGGAGGTCGCCGGCCTCGTCGCGCGCGAGGTTGCCGACCACCAGCGCGACCACCTCGGCGGCGGCGGCCGGCGCGGCCGGCAGCGCGATCGCGCGCTGGTAGGTGCCGCCGGCGAGTACGACGGCGATCGCGGCGCGGGCGTCGGCGCCGATCTCGACCGCGACACACGGCGCGGTGCACGCGGCGCCATCGGCGGCGATCTCGGTCGGCACGCCGAGCTCGGCGGCGATCGCCGCGGCGATGATCGCGGGATCCGCGCCGCCGGTGACGCGGACGTTGAGCGCGGCCGCGGGGGCCGCGACGGAGGCGGGCGCGTCGTCGGCGACCGCGGGGGCGACGACAGCGACGGAGGCGACGAGCGCGCCGGCGAGCGCGGCGCACGAGCGGAGCAGCGAGCGGTGAGGCGACGGGTGGGTCATGCCTGCCTGTCCCCGGTCGCGGCCCGATCGTTCACGGCCGCGGCTCCAGCGCGTCGAGCAGCTCGGTCGCCTCGCGCTGGCGGTAGCCGCCCTCGACCGCGCCGGCCGCGAACGGCGCCAGCGCCGCGCGGGCCTCGGCGATGCGATGCAGACGCGCCAGCACGATCGCCCGATTGTAGCGCGCCTCGACGGCGAAGCGCCCCGACGGATAGGCCGCGAGGTACGCGTCCCACGCGGGCAGCGCCGCGGCCCAGTCGCCCGCCTTGAAGTGCAGACCGTGGGCGCGTCGGTAGGCGTCGAGATCCGCGCCGTCGTCGGCGGGCGCCGGAACCCGCGCCGGAGCCGGAGCCCGCGCCGGAGCCCGCGCCGGAGCCGGAGTCGGAGCCGGAGCCGGAGCCGGAGCCGGAGCCGGAGCCGGAGCCGGAGTCGGAACCGGAGCCGGAGCCGGAACCGGAGCCGGCGTCTCGGCGTCGGTCGCGCGCGACCCTCGCGTCGGCGTCACCACCGCCAGCGTGTCGTGCATCGGCCGCTCCCCCGACGTCACGCCGAGCCGCTCGAGCGTGGACGCGACGCGCCCGGTGGCGGTGGCCCACGCCAGGCCGCCCGAGGTCAGCGCGAACGCGAACACCAGCAGGCCGATCCGCCGGCGATGACGCCGCGGCGGCGCGAGGTCGTCCATGATGCGTCGGCGGGTCGCCTCGACCGGCGCTGGCGTGGCGTCGGCCTGGTCGCGCAGCGCGCGGGTGGCGGCGCCCAGCAGCTCGTCGATCTGGTCAGCCACGGCGCGCCTCCTCGGCCAGGAGCTCGCGCAGCCGGCGCCGCGCGTGGAACACCCGCGAGCGGATCGTGCCCTCAGGCACGTCGAGGATCTGCGCGACCTCGACCGCCGAGCGCTCCTCGACCTCGCACAGCACGAACGCGACCCGCTGATCGTGGGCCAGCGCGTCGAGCGCCAGCGCCAGGCGGTCGGCCAGCTGCCGCCGCTGGGCCACCGCGTCGGGCGCCGGCGCCTGAGCGCCGCGCACCCGCTCGACCTCGGCCAGGCGCTGCGTCGCCCGCCGACGCCGCGCCGCCGAGCGCACGTGGCGCCGCGCGCGGTTGGCCGCCACGCCGATCACGAAGCTGCGCAGCGTCGACGCGCCGCGGAAGTGCGCGACCGCGTCGGGCAGCGCCAGGAACGTGTCGTGGACGACGTCCTCGGCCGCCGCGTCGTCGCCGAGCAGCCGGCGCGCGAACGCCCGCACCGGCGCGTGGTGCGCGGTGTACGCCTCGGCGACCGCGGTGCGCTCGCGCTGGCGCAGGCGCGCGACCAGGTCCGCATCACCCGTCGGGGCGACGTCTACGATCGGCAGGGTCAGGCTCAGCTCCGCGCAGGGCACCGGGGACTCCGACCGTAGTGCCCGCCGGGCCGACGATCGTTGACGACAATCTACACAATCGCCCGCGCCGCACCGCAAGCCAGCGGAATCACCCGGCCTCGCGCCGCTGCCGCAGCTGCCGCAGGCGGGTGTGCTCCTCGCGCTCACGCTCGTCGAGCGCCCGCGCGACCGCGGCGATGCGCGCCCGCAGCTCGGGCGCGACCCGCTGCTCCAGCGTGTGCAGCTGCCGCGAGGTGCGCGCCAGCGCCTGGCCGAGCGCGCGGACGTGCAGCTCGCGCGCCGCGGCGGCCAGCAGCTCGGACGCCAGGCGCTCGAACCGGCCCGCGGCCTCGACCAGGCTGGACGCGGTGACACCGGGCGCGGTGGCCCGCGCGGTCAGGTCGCGATCCCACGCCGGCAGGTCGTCGAGCCGCGGCACCGCCAGCCCCCACACGCGCTGCACGGTGACGTCGAGCGCCAGCGCGCGCGGCGGCCAGCCGGTGGCCGCGACCTCGCCCTCGCCGCGCTGCCCCAGCGCCGCCAGCTCGGCGCGGTAGGCCGCGGTCGCCGCGTCGCCGATCGCCCGCCGCGCCTCGGCCGCCGGCCGCGCCAGCGGGAACAGCTCGCGCACCAGCGCCTCGCGCTTGCGGGTGAGCAGCGCGGCGCCCTTCTCGACGCGGGTCAGCAGGCGGCGCGCGCGCAGGAGCTCGGCGCGGGTCGGCGCCGCGCGGGTGCTCACGGCGCGGCTCCCGGCCGGCGGGCCCAGGTCGCGTCGTCGATCCGCTCGAGATCGTCGCGCGGCAGCGCCGCCAGCAAGCGCCAGCCGACCGCGATCGTCTCGCCGATCGTGCGCCGCGCGTGGCCCTGGCCGATCAGCTCGCGCTCGAAGTCGGCGGCGAACGTGAGCGCGCGGCGATCGGGATCGCTCAGGCCGGCCTCGCCGACGATCGTCGCCATCAGCCGCGCCTCGCGGCCGCGCGCGTAGCTGGCGTAGAGCTGGTCGGCCCAGCGCCGGTGCTCGGGTGCGGTCTTGCCCGGGCCGATGCCGGCGTTCATCAACCGCGACAGCGACGGCAGCACGTCGATCGGCGGGAACACGCCCTGGCCGTGCAGCTCGCGCGACAGCACGACCTGGCCCTCGGTGATGTAGCCGGTGAGGTCGGGCACCGGGTGGGTGATGTCGTCGTCGGGCATCGTCAGGATCGGCAGCTGGGTCAGCGAGCCGGGGCGCCCGTGCAGCACGCCGGCCCGCTCGAACAGCGACGCCAGGTCGGTGTACATGTAGCCGGGGTAGCCGCGGCGGCCGGGCACCTCGTCGCGCGCCGCCGCCACCTGGCGCAGCGTCTCGCAGTAGTGCGCGACGTCGGCCATCACCACCAGCACGTGCATGCCCGCGTCGAACGCCAGGAACTCGGCCTGCGCCAGCGCGAACCGCGGCGTCATCAGCTGCTCGATCGTCGGGTCGCGCGCCTCGTTCAGGTAGAACACCGTGCGGCTGCGGGCCGGGCTGGCGCGCAGCCGCTCGACGAACAGCCGGGTCTCGCGCGCGGTGATGCCGATCGCCGCGAACACCACCGCGAACGGCTCGCCGGCGCCGGCGCGGGCGTGCTCGACGATCTGCGCCGCCAGCTCGAGCGCGGGCAGGCCGGCGCCCGAGAACACCGGCAGCTTCTGGCCGCGCACCAGCGTGTTGAGGCCGTCGATCGCCGACACGCCGGTCTCGATGAAGTCGCCGGGCGGGCGCCGCCGCACCGGGTTCATCGGCGCGCCCCACACCGGCCGCAGCGCCTCGCCGATCGGCGGCGGCAGATCGTCGAGCGGCGCCGCCACGCCGCTGAGCGTGCGACCCAGGAGCTCGCGCCCCACCGGCGCCTCGGCAGTGGCGCCGGTCAGCGTGATCGCCACCCGCGCCGGCGCCAGGCCGATCGGCTCCTCGAGGATCTGGATCACGGTCAGCCCGTCGGACGCGTCGATCACCTGGCCGCGCCGCGGCGGCTGCCCGGGCTGGCGCAGCTCGACCACCTCGCCCATCGCCGCGCCGCGGGCGTCCTCGACGTAGGCCAGCGCGCCGATCAGCGCGCGGGCGCCGTGGTGGGTGCGGACCGCGATCATCGTCGGACCTCCAGCGCGGCGATCGCGCGCTCGACGTCGGCGGCGCGCGCCGCGATCGCGTCGGGGGGCGCCGCGCGCAGCGCGACGTAGGCGCGGCGCAGCGCGGGCAGGTCGAGCTCGTCGATCGTCGCGCCGCGCTCGACCGCGGCCAGCGCGGCGTCGAGCGCCGCCACCGCCAGCGCCGCCATCCGCCCGGTCTTGGCCACCGGGCACGCCGCGTCGATCGGATCGTAGGCGCTCTGGCCCAGCAGGTGCTCGTGCAGCATCCGGGCGACGTCGATCACCACGCGGTCGCGGTCCTGCAACGCCTCGTGGCCGAGCAGGCCGGCGATCTCGCGCAGCTCGGCGTCGCGCTGGAGCAGCGCCAGCACCCGCGTGCGCACCGCCGCCCAGTCGAGGCCGGCCGCCTCGCTGAACCACGCCGCGGTGGCGTCGACGTACAGCGAGTAGCTGAGCGCCCAGTCGACCGCCGGGAACTGCCGCTTGCGCGCCAGCGACGCGTCGAGCGCCCACATCCCGCCGGCGACCCGCAGCGACGCCTGGGTCACCGGCTCCGAGAAGTCGCCCCCGGGCGGCGACACCGCGCACACCAGGGTGACCGCGCCGGTGCGCGGCGGCGCGCCGGCGGCGGTGGCGCGCCCCGCGCGCTCGTAGAGCTGCCCCAGTCGGCTCGCGAGGTGGGTCGGGTAGCCCTCCTCGCCCGGCATCTCCTGCAGCCGCGCCGCGATGTCGCGCAGCGCCTCGGCCCAGCGCGACAGGCTGTCGACCATCACCGCGACCCGGTAGCCCTGATCGCGGTAGTACTCGGCGATCGTCACGCCGAGGTACACCGAGGCCTCGCGCGCGACGACCGGCATGTTGGACGTGTTGACCACCAGCACGGTGCGCTCCATCACCGGGCGGCCGTTGCGCGGATCGATCAGCCGCGGGAACTCCTGCACCACCTCGGCGATCTCGTTGCCGCGCTCGCCGCAACCGACGAACACCACCACGTCGGCGTCGGCGTGGCGGGCCAGGCCTTGCTCGATCACCGTCTTGCCGGTGCCGAAGCCGCCGGGCACCGCCACCGCGCCGCCCTCGGCCAGCGGGAACAGCAGATCGAACACCCGCTGCCCGGTCACCACCGGGCGATCGGCCGGCAGGCGCTCGGCCACCGGGCGCGGCCGCCGCAGCGGCCAGCGCTGCGCCAGCGTCAGCGCGGTGCCGTCGGCCAGCCGACCGATCGGCTCGTCGACGGTGTAGTCGCCGCTGGCCAGCGCCACCAGCTCGCCGCTCACGCCCGGCGGCACCAGCACGCGGTGGACGAAGCCGGGCTGCTCCTCGACCGTGCCGAGCACGTCACCGCCGCGCATCGCGGCGCCGATCGTCGCGGTGGCGGTGAACGCCCAGCGCCGCGCCGGATCGAGCGTCGGCGCGCTCGCGCCCGGCGCGATGAAGTCGCCCGACGCCGCGGCCAGCCGCGCCAGCGGACGGCCGACGCCGTCGAGCATCGCGCCCAGGAGGCCCGGACCCAGCGTCACCGTCAGCGGCGCGCCGGTCGCGATCACCGGCGCCCCGACCGCGAGGCCGGTGGTGTCCTCGTAGATCTGCAGCGTCGCGACCTCGTCCTTGAAGCGGATGATCTCGCCGAGCAGGCCGCGGGCGCCGACCCGCACCAGCTCGTACAGGCCGGCCTCGCGCAGCGGCCGAGCCTCGGCCAGGGTGCCGGTGACGCGGGTGACGGTGGCGGTGGTCATCGCAACCTCAGGCGGTAGCCGACCGAGCGGCGCAACAGCTCCAGCAGCTCCTCGTCGGCCGCGCCGGCGGTCGCGCCGATCGCCGGGCCGGGGAACGGC
The DNA here is from genome assembly GCA_016707895.1 of Myxococcales bacterium. GTDB lineage: Bacteria > Myxococcota_A > Polyangia > Haliangiales > Haliangiaceae > UBA2376. The sequence goes on from JADJGV010000003.1 coordinate 550,739, forward strand.
ATGAGCAGCGGCGTGCCCTCGCGCTCGACCTGCCGGCGCAGGCCGGCCGGCAACGCGTCGTACAGCGCGCGCTCGATCAAGATCAGCGCGCCGCCGGGACCGCTGGCGCGCTCGATCGCCGCGATCGCCGCCGCGGCGCCGGGGCCGTCGTCAGCCTCGGTGCACGCGAGCCCGGCCAGGCCCAGGCCGAGCGCGGCGGGCCGCCGACACACCGCGCGGATCGGCGCCCTCACGACGCGCCTCCCAGCGCCAGCCGCCAGGCGGCGAGGCGCACCTGCGCGTGCTCGCGGCGCATCCGCAGCCAGAGCCACAGCACCGGGCCCAGGCCCAGGGGTTCGACGCGGCGCCACCGCGCCTGGGTCGCGAGCTGCCACGCCTGGGTCGCGCGCTCGATCGCGTCGGGCGCGCCGCCGTCGACCGCGGTCACCAGCGGCGTACCGACGAGCGCGGCGGCCAGCGTCGACACGCACGCCGCGGGCGCGGCGCGCGCGGCGGCCAAGAACGTCGCGCGATCGACGCGGCGGCCACCGATCAGGAACGCGCTGTCGGCCGCCAGCCCGCGGCCGCGGTTCGCCAGCGCCAGCGCGGCGGCCGCGTTCTCCGCGTCGATCGCTTGCGCGACGTGCTCGGCCAGCGCGCGATCTCCGGCGGCGTGGGCCCCGGCCCGGGCGCGCGCGGCGAACCACGCGGCCAGCGCTTGCTCGACCGCCAGCGGCTCGAGCGGCTGGTGCGTCAGCGCCGGCGCCAGCGCCACCGCCGCCGGGTGCGCTAGCTGGGTCAGCGCCGCCGCCAGCGCCGGGCCGGTCGCCGCCGCCGCCAGCTCGCGCAGCGCCGAGGCCGGCAGGTCCGGCGTCGCCACCGCGCCGCGCAGCCGGGAGGTCGGCGCGGCCGCGGCCGTCAGCCCGCGCACGATGCCGCGCAGCGTGCGGCGGTCCTCGTCGGCGACGATCACCGCGAGCGCCGCGGTGCGCGCCGCGGCCCAGCGGGTCAACAACGCGAGCTCGGCAGTGGCGCGAGCGGTCGCCGCCTCGTCGAGCGCGCGCGCCGCGGCCAGCGCGTCGGCGGTCGGCGCGATCACCCAGCCGGCCTGGGCCAGCGCGGCGAGCAGCGCGCCGCGGTCGGCGGCGCGATCGATCGCGGCCAGCGCGTCCTCGGCTGCCAGGTGCGTGCTCCGCCCGCGCGCCCGCGCGACCAGGTCGACCCAGGTCATGGCCGCACCTCGAGCCGCAGGTGCGGCCACAGCCGATCGAGCAGCGTCGCCAGCGTCGCGTCGATCTCGACCTGCCCGCCGGCGCGGCTGGCGACCAGCCCGCCGACGATCGCCGCGTCGGCGCGCACCGCGACGGCGGGCCCGACCAGCCCGCGCACCCGCGCCGCCAGCGCCGGCGCGCACCGCACCTCGCCCTCGGCGCCGCCGCTGGCGATCACGGCCGCCGCCAGCGCGGCCAGCACGTCGTCGCGCGCCACCAGCGCGTCGACCGGCGCGGCGCACGCCGCCCGCACCCGCGCCAGCGCCGCCGCCCGCGCGGTCAACACCGCGCGCCGCGCCTGCCGCGCGGCCTCGGCCACCGCGCCGTCGAGCTGGGCCTGCCGCGCCGCGCACGCGCGCGCCACCGCGCCGCGCCGACGGGCCTCGCGCGCGGCCGCCGCGGCGACGAGCTTGGCCTCGACCTCGGCGCGCGCGGCGGCGGCGATCGCGGCCACCTCGGCCGCGGCCTCGCGCTCGAGCGCCTCCAGCAGGTCGGCGATCGCCATGATCGGCCTCAGCCGCCCTTCAGCACGATCAACACCGCGATCACGAAGCCGAGGATCACCATCGTCTCGGGGATGGCGACCATCAGCACCGCGGTGGTGCGCAGCTCGGGTTTCTCGGCGAGCGCAGCGGCGGCGGCGGCGCCGATCCGCGACTGCGCCCAGGCGGTGGCGAGCGCGCTGCCGACGATGGCGAGCGCGGCGCCGATGCTGATCCACAGGACGTCCATGGCGTGCCTCCTGGTGCTGGCCCTCACGGGCCCTCGGGACATGGCTCGGGTGACCAGCGCGACAGCGGCCGGTACGGATCGCCACCCGGGTCGAAGAACGTGCCGAAGAACTCCACGTAGTGCAGGCGCAGCACGTGGATGGTCGGGCTGAACATCGCGATCGCGAAGTTGACCAGGTGGAACACCAGCGCGAACAGCACGCCGATCACGGCGCCGCCGAACGCGCCGACCATCTGGTTGGCGACCATCGCCATCATCACCGACGCGGTGCCCAGCGCCATCACGCGCGCGTACGACAGCGCGTGGCCCACCGTGGTGAGCAGCTCCAAGAGCGCGGTCGCGCCCTCGAGGACCACCAGCACCGGCAGCGCCACCAAGAGCACCACCAGCGCCGGCGTGAACAGCGCGCCGGGCAACAGCTTCATCAGCGTCGCCAGCACCACGCCGATCAGCACCATCATCAGCGCCGCCAGGCCGCGGCCGGCCGCCTCGCGCGGGTGCCGCCGACGCGCCACCGCCGCGGTCACCAGCCCGAGCACCAGGTGCACCAGGCCGATCGCGATCGCCAGCCCGAGGAACGGCAGGATGCCCTCGTGGCGATCCATCCACAGCGGCCGCAGCCCCAGCGCCCGCGCGCCGAGGTCGCCGAACAGCTCGCCGAACAAGAGCCCGAACAGCAGCGTGTAGCCGGCGATCGCCGCAGCGATGCGCGCCAGATCGTGGGCCCAGCCGCGCGCGCCGCCGCGCCACCACAGGATCGCGGCGACGACCGCCAGCATCGCGCCGTAGCCGAGGTCGCCGACGATCAGCCCGAACAGCATCGGGAAGAACACCGCGACGAACGGCGTCGGGTCGACCGAGCCGTAGCGCGGCAGCGGCAGCATCGCGGTCAGGCGCTCGAACGGCTCGAAGATCGTCGGGTTGCGCAGCACCACCGGCGCGTCGTCGCTGTGCCACGCGGCGCGCGCCACCTCGGCCACGCTGACCCCGGGCACCGCCGCGGTCAGCCGCGCGGTCAACGCGGCCACGCCGGCCGCCGGCAGCCAGCCCTCGACCACGAAGGCCCGCGGGGTCTCGCCGGCCAGCGCCCGCGCCGCCAGCTCGGCCAGCTCGTCGTGGAAGCCGCGCCGCGCCGCCACCAGCGTCGGGCCCGCGCGCTCCGCCACCTCGCGCGCCTCCGCCGCGATCGCCGCCAGCCGCGCGTCGACCGCCGCCAGCCGTGGCCGCAGCCGCGCCAGCGCCTCGACCACCGTGCCGCCACCGAGCGCCAGCGGCACCGGCGCCGACTCGACGTGCGCGTCGGCCAGCAGCCGCTCGACGTCGGCGGCGCGCGCCGCCGGGGCCAGCAGCAGCATCGCCAGCTCGCCGTCGGGCAGGGTCCGCGCGCGCAGCTCGTGCGGCCCCAGCGTCCGGGCCAGCACCTCGCGCAGCCGGCGCGTCGTCGCGCCATCCCCGCGGAGCCGCAGCAGGTGCACCGTGAACAGCCGGCGCGCGCCGGTCTCGCCGATCAGCGCCTCCAGCTCGGCGAACAGCGGCGCGAACGCCGCCAGCGCGGTCCGCTCGTCGGTGAGCGCCTGCCGCTCGCGCGCCCACGCGGTCGTCCGCCCGCGCACCCGCGCCGCCAGCCACGCGGCCCGCCCGGCGGGCGCCGCAGCGCCGGCCCCGCCCGCGTCGACCGCGGCGTCCAGCGCGCGCAGCCCGGCCAGCGCGCCGTCGACGTCGGCGAGCGCGCGCTCGAGGTCGCGCCGCCGCCGACGCTCGCGAGCGGACGGCGCGTGGCGCGGCACGTCGTCGGCCGGCGTCGCCAGGTGCAGCGTCCCGGCGTCCTGCAGCGCCACCAGCGCCTGCGACAGCTCGTCCTTGCGTCCGATCAGCCGGACCCGGGCCATCGGGATGATCACGGGGCCTCCACCACCTGCGCCGCGAGGCGCGCCGCCACCGCCGCCGCCGCCGCCGCCAGCGCCGCCCCGTCGAGGGCCGCCCACGCCGCCACCTCGGCCGCCGCGTCGCGCTCGAGCGTCGCGACCCGCGCCGCGGCCGCCGCGTCCAGGTCCGCGATCGCCGACGCGCACGCCGCCTCGTCCTCGGCCAGCGCCGCCGCGTCGTCCGCGGCGATCCCCCGCTCGGCCGTCGCCACCGCCGCCACCGCCGCCGCCCGCGCGTCGGCGATCGCCTGCTCGAGCCGCCGCTCGGTCGCGAGCAGCGCGTCGAGATCCGGTTCCAGCGTCGCAACGCGGACGGGCGTCGCCATGGCGGTCTTCGTCGGTGCACCGGGTGTGCCAGCGCCTGGCACGCGTGGACGCGATCGCCCCCGCATCGGTTGCGGGAGCCCCGATCTCCGACGCCAGCGCTGCGCGCTACCAGCCGAGGAGCGCGACGGCGATGCCGGTCACCGCGATCGACACCCCCGCGGCGCTGTCGGCCCAGCGCTCGACCCGGGGGCCGCGGACCCGGGCGACGCCGGCACGCGCCACCACCACCAGCGTCACCATCGTGCCGATCGTCGCCAGCTCGTAGGTCACCACGATCGCGACGGTCGCGGACACCGACAGCGCCGCCGCCGCGAACAGGATCGGGATCACCGCGACGCAGGGATCGGCCGCGTAGATCGCGAACAGCGCGCGGGCGCCCAGGCGCGCCGGCGCGTGGACGTGATCGTAGTGATCGTGGTGGTGGCCGTGCAGGTGCGCGCGCGCGTGGCGCAGCCCCCACAGCGCGTAGGCCACGCCGAAGCCGACCAGCAGCACGCCCGACACCGCCGCGGTGTGGCCGCCCAGCATGGTCACCAGCCGCCGCCCGGTCGCCAGGCCGATCAGGCCGAGCAGCACCGACACCGTCACGTGGCCCAGCCCGCAGCCCAGCGCCACCCGCGCGGTGCGCGCCGTCGACCACCGCTGCGCGCGCCCGACCGCGGCGATCGGCAGCCAGTGGTCGGGCGCCAGCGCGTGCAGCGCGCCGACGCTGGCCGCGGCGACCCCGAGCGTCAGCGCGACCTCAGCCGACATGGGCCGGCCCCCGCGCCGGGGCGTCCAGCGCCGGCGCCTGCGCGCGCACCTTCAGCGCCGCGCGCCGCGCCGCCAGCCACGCCAGCCACGCGTCGACGCCCTCGCCGGTGCGCGCCGACACCTGGATCATGCGCGGCACCGGCATCACCCGGGCCAGCCCGTCCTCGATCGCCGCCACGTCGACCTCCAGGTGCGGCAGCAGATCGCACTTGGTCAGCAGCACCAGGTCCGCGGTCTTGAACATCACCGGGTACTTGATCGGCTTGTCCTCGCCCTCGGTCACCGCCAGCGCCACCACGCAGGCCGCCTGGCCGAGGTCGTAGATCGCCGGGCACACCAGGTTGCCGACGTTCTCGATGAAGAACACGTCGAGCGCGCCCCACGGCGCGTCGTGCAGCGCCGCGTGCACCATCTTCGCGTCGAGGTGACACGCCGAGCCGGTGGTGATGGCCCGCGACGGGATGCCGGCGCGGTTCAGGCGCGCCGCGTCGCGGTCGGTGGCGAGGTCGCCGCTCACCGCGCCCAGCCGCAGCCGGCCGCCGCTGGCCCGGGCGGTGGCCTCGAGCAGCGCGGTCTTGCCCGATCCGGGGGAGCCCATCAGGTTGATGGCCAGCACGCCCTCGGCGACGAAGTGCGCGCGGTTGTGCGCGGCCATCGCGTCGTTGCCCGCGAGGATCCGCTCGTGGACCTCGACCGCCACCAGCTCGCGATCGCCGCAGCCGCAGGTGTCACACATCGGGGACCTCCAGCTCGATCCGCTCGAGCACGATCTCGTCGCCGGCGGTCAGCCGCGCCGGTCGTCCGCACACCGGACACTGCAACGGCGCCCCGGGCGCCAGCGCGCGCGCGCAGCCGGGGCAGCTCCAGGCCGCCGCCACCGCCCGCACGTCGAGCTCGGCGTCGGCGCACAGCGTCGCCGGCCGGAACGTGTCGTAGGCCGTGCGCAAGAGCTCGACGTCGACCCCGGCCAGCTCGCCGATCGCCACGTGCAGGCGACGCACCCGGGCCCGCCGCGGCGCCGCCTCCTCGGCCACCCGCTCGACCAGCGCCGCGACGATGCCGTACTCGTGCATCAGGCGACCCCGAACTGCGGCGGCCGCCGCGCGAAGAACGCCGCCAGCCCCTCGGCGAAGTTGCGGCCGTCGGCGATCCGGGCCAGCTCGCCCAGCTCGGCGTCGAGGTGCATGTCGAGGCGGTCCATGCCCAGCGCGCGGTTCAGCAGATCCTTGGCCACGCCCACCGCCTCGGTCGGCGCCTCGGCCAGCCGTTCGGCCAGCGCCAGCCCGGCGGCGTCGATCGCGTCGTCGGGATGGACCGCGTTGATCAGCCCCAGCGCCGCCGCCTCGCGCGCGGCCAGCCGCGGGCTCAACAGCACCAGCTCCATCGCCTTGTGGAACCCCACCAGCCTCGGCAGGAAGAACGTCGAGCTCTCGGCGCCGGTCAACCCGGTCTTCAGGTACGCCCACTCGAACCACGCCCGCTCCGACGCGATCACCAGATCGCACGCGAGCGCCAGGCCCAGGCCGCCGGCCGCCGCCGGCCCGTCGACCACCGCCAACCACGGCTTGGGCGAGCGGCGGATCTCGGAGATCGTCGAGTGGATGTACTCGAGGATCTGCTTGAACACCGCGCCGTAGCCGGGGGCCGCGTCGTCGCCGCTGGGCGGCCGCAGGTAGCCCAGGTCGTCGCGATCGCCGCCGGCCGCGATGTACTTCAGGTCGGCGCCGCTGCAGAACACGCCGCCGGCGCCGCGCAGGATCACCGCGCGCACGCCGCGATCGCGCGCCAGCTGCAGCCCGGCCCGCCGGAGGTCCTGGGCGGTCTCGACGTCGAGCGAGTTGAAGCGGGCCCGGCGATCGATCGTCAAGATGCCGACCGCGCCCTGGTGCTCGACGTGGATGTGCGGTCGCTCGTCCATGGGGTCCTCCTCAGCAGATCCGCGGTTGCAGCTCACCCTCGGCCTCGCTCAGCAGCCGTCGGCCGAAGCCGGTGTCGAGCACCACCGCGCCGGGGCGCTCGTCGGTGCACACCCCGATCACCGCCGCCGCCGCGCCCTGCGGGTGCGCACGCAGCGCGGCCAGCACCGCGTCGACCGCCGCCGGCCGCACGCCCATCACCACCTTGCCCTCGTTGGCGACCACCAGCGGGTCGATGCCGAGCAGCTCGCCCGCGGCGCGCACCGCGTCGCTCACCGGCACCGCCGGCTCGCGCACCTCGATGCCGACCCGGCTCTTGCCCGCCATCTCGGCCAGCGCGCTGGCCAGGCCGCCGCGGGTCGGGTCCTTCATCGCCACGACGCCAGCGCCGCCGACGGCCAGCGCCGCGCGCACCAGCCCGTTGACCGGCGCCACGTCGGACCGCAGCTCGATCTCCAGCGCCAGCTCGTGGCGGGTCGCCATCACCGCCAGGCCGTGGTCGCCGACGGTGCCGGTGACGATCAGCAGGTCGCCCGGCCGCAGCTCGCAGTCGCGCACGTAGCGATCGGTGATCGCTACGCCGGTGGTGTTGAGCGCCAGCCCGTCGAGCTCGCCCCGCCCCATCACCTTGGTGTCGCCGGTGACCACGGTGGTGCCGGCCTCGACGCAGGTGGCGCGGATCGACGCCCAGATCCGCTCCAGCTCGGCGCGGGCGAAGCCCTCCTCGACGATCGCCGCGCAGGTCAGGGCCAGCGGCTCGGTCGCGCCCATCATCGCCAGGTCGTTGACCGTGCCGGCCACCGCCAGGCGCCCGATGTCGCCGCCGGGGAAGAACCGCGGCTTGACCACGTGCGAGTCGGTGGTCAGCACCAGCCAGCGATGGTCGCCGATCGGGATCACCGCGCCGTCGTCCATCGCCGCCAGCCCGACGCCGCCCGGCACCTCGCCCATGCCGTCGGCGAAGATCTGCTCGATCAGCGCCCGCATCGCGCGGCCGCCGGCGCCGTACTTGAGGCTGATGCGCTCGTCGACCGGGCGCAGGCGTGCGAGGTCGGTCATGGCGTGGCTCCGGCGGCGCGCGGCCGCAGATCGGGACGGCCGCCGTACTGGTGCCAGATGCGGCAGGTGCCCTCGGTCGAGACCATGCACGCCCCGACCGGCGCGTCGGGCGTGCACGCGGTGCCGAACAACGGGCACGCGTGCGGCGAGCTGATGCCGGCCATGATGTCGCCGCACTGGCAGTGCTGCACCAGCGCCGGCGGCGCGTGGTCCCACAGCGCGGCCAGGTCGATCTTGAACCGCCGCCGCGCGTCCCACCGCGCGTGAGCGCCGCGCAGCCGCAGGTTGCCGTTGGGCACGTGGGCGATGCCGCGCCAGCGGCCGCCCATCGGCTCGAACACCTGCCACAGCATCGCCTGCGCGGCGCGGTTGCCGTGCTCGTCGACGCAGCGCGGGTACGCGTTGTCGACGCGGGCGTCGCCGTCGACGATCAGCTCGACCAGCCGCACCAGCCCGGCCAGCACGTCGAGCGGCTCGAACCCGGCCACCACCACCGGCACGCGGTGGCGCGCGACGAACGGCGTGAACACGCCCCAGCCGGTGATCGTCGCGGCGTGGCCGGCGGCCAGGAAGCCCTCGACCCGCGTGCCCGGCATCTCGGCGACGATCTCCATCACCGGCGGGATGTACTTGTGCGCCGACAGGATCGAGAAGTTGGCCGGCGGGCCGGCCAGGATCACCGCCGCGGTCGCCACCGCCGTGGTCTCGAACCCCGACGCGAAGAACACCAGCTCCTCCTCGAGCCGCCGCGCCAGCTCGACCGCCTGGGTCACGCTGTAGACCACGTCCACCTTGGCGCCGGCGGCGCGGGCGTCGGCCAGCGACTGGGCGGTGCCCGGCACGCGCAACATGTCGCCGTAGGTGGCGATGCGCACGCCCTGGCGCGCCAGCGCCACCGCCTCGTCGACCTCGGGCACGTCGGTCACGCACACCGGGCAGCCCGGGCCCATGATCACCTCGAGGCCCTCGGGGAACGTCGCGCGCAGCCCGAACCGCGCGATCGCCTGCTCGTGGCTGCCGCACACGTGCATCACCGCCAGCGGCCGATCGGGTGGGCGCGCCGCGCGGCGCACGTGGTGGCCCAGGGCGTCGACGAGCGCGCGCGCGCGCACCGGATCGCGGAAGCGCAGCGCCTCGAGGTCGTTCACCGCGGCACCTCGGTGGCGTCGAGCTCGCCGCGCACGTCGCCGGCCAGCAGGTCGTCGGACGCCGAGCGCAGGAGCTCGTCGTACAGCGCCAGCGTGTCGGCGATCTCCTCGGCCGGGATCCGCCGGATCGCGAAGCCGACGTGGTTGAGCACGTAGTCGCCGGGCCCGACCGGCGCGTCGACCACGTCGAGCCGCACCAGCCGCTTCACGCCGAAGAAGTCGACGGTGGCCACGCCATCGTCGATCGAGATCACCCGGCCAGGGACGCCTAGGCACATGCGACACCTCCCGCGCGCACCTGCGCGTCCGCGATCACCGCCTGGCCCAGCGCCAGGCCACCGTCGCCGGGCGGCACCTCGCCGTGGCGACGCACATCGAGCCCGGCCAGCCCGGCCACCAGCCCCTCGGCCAGCCGCGGGTTGGCCAGCGCGCCGCCGGTCAGCACCACCGTCGGGCCGCCCAGCCGCGCCGCCGCCTCGGCCACCATCGCCGCGGTCGCCGCGACGATCGTCTCGTGGAAGCGCGCCGCGATCGTCGCCGACGGCACGCCGTGCTCGAGGTCGCGCACCACCGCCCGCACCATCGGCCGGAGGTCGATCTCCGGCACCTCGCGCGCGCGGTCGAGGGCCCACGGGTAGCGCCCCCGCTCGCGCGGATCGGCCACCGCGGTCCACGCCATCGCCAGCTCGGCCTCGTAGTGGGCCCGCGGCCGCCGCAGCACCAGCGCGGCGATCCCGTCGAAGTAGCGCCCCAGCCCGCGCGCGCGGGGCGCGTTGACCTGGCCGTGCAGCATCTGCCGCACCAGCGTCACCTCGCCCGGCGGGATGCGCGCGAGCCGGTGGCACACCAGCTCGGGCAGCACGCCATCGAACGCGTCCTCGCACAGCGCCAGCGCGATCCGCCACGGGGCGTGGATCGCCGCGTCGCCGCCAGCCAGCGCGATCGGGCGCAGCGTCGCCAGCCGCCGGTAGCGCTGGGCGTCGGCCAGCAGGATCTCGCCGCCCCACGCGGTGCCGTCGGGGCCCCAGCCGGTGCCGTCGTAGGCCACGCCGATCACCGGCGCCTCGAGGCCGTGCTCGGCCATCGCGCTGACGACGTGGGCGTGGTGGTGCTGCACCGCGATCCGCCGCGGCGCGATCTGCCGCTCGGCCCACAGCGCCGACGGTCCGTCGGGCATCGCGTCGTAGGCGATCACCGCCGGCGTGATCCGCAACAGCGCCTGCATCCGCGCCACCGCCTCGGTGAGGAAGTCCTGGGCCGCGAGGTTGTCGAGGTCGCCGACGTGGGGCCCCAGGTACGCGCTGTCGCCGGCCGCCAGGCAGAACGTGTTCTTGAGCTGGCCGCCGACCGCCAGCACCGGCTGCGCCACCGGCCGCGCCAGCGTCACCGGCCGCGGCACCCAGCCGCGCGATCGCCGCAGCAGCGTCGGCTTGCCGGCGATCACCCGCGCCACCGAGTCGTCACAGCGGGTCGCGATGTCGCGGTCGTGGGTCAGGAACGCGTCGGCGGTGCTGCCCAGTCGCGCCAGCGCGTCGTCGAGCTCGGCGCAGATCGGCTCGTCGGCGCGGTTGCCCGACGTCATCACCAGCGGGCGATCGACCGCCGCCATCAGCAGGTGGTGCAGCGGCGTGTAGGGCAGCATCAGCCCGAGCCAGTCGGTGTCGGGCGCGACCTCGAGCGCGACACCCCGCGCGACGCCGACGCGCCGGTGCACCAGCACGATCGGCCGCTCGGCCGCGGTCAGCAGCGCGGCCTCGTCGGCGTCGATCTCGGCCAGCGCCCGCGCCGCGGCCAGCCCGCTCACCATCACCGCGAACGGCTTGTGGTCGCGGTGCTTGCGCGCGCGCAACAGCGTCACCACGTCGCCGCGCCGCGCGTCGCACGCGAGGTGGAAGCCGCCCAGGCCCTTGATCGCGACGATCGCGCCGGCGGCCAGCCGCGACGCGGCGATCGCCAGCGGCGCGCCGGTGGTGACCGGCTGCCCGTCGGGCTCGAGCAAGGTCAGCCGCGGCCCGCACACCGGGCAGGCGTTGGGCTGCGCGTGGAACCGGCGATCGCCGACGTCGTCGTACTCGCGCTGGCACGCCGGGCACATCGCGAACGGCGCCATCGTCGTGACCGCGCGGTCGTAGGGCACGCCGGTCGCGATCGTGAAGCGCGGCCCGCACGCGGTGCAGTTGGTGAACGCGTAGCCGTAGCGGCGATCGCTCGGATCGACGATCTCTCGCGCGCAGTCGGCGCAGGTCGCGAGGTCCGGCGGGATCGACAGCGCGCGCGCCCCGCCCGGCTCGCTGCGCTCGATCACGAAGTCGGCGACCGCCTCGGCGGGGATCGGCGCGGTGGTCAGCTCGCGCACGTGGGCCGGTGCCGGCGGCTCGCGCAGCCGGGCCACCAGCGCCGCCAGCGCCGCCGGTCCGCCAAACGCCTCGACGGTCACGCCCCGGGCATGGTTGCGCACCCGCCCGCCGACGCCGACCTCGTGCGCGACGCGATACACCCACGGGCGAAAGCCCACGCCCTGCACCGTGCCCCGCACCTCGATCCGCAGGCCGGCAGCGTCGGCAAGCCCTCCGGTCGAGCACCGGTCGACGCGCCGGGAGGCTCGCGTCGCGGGGGGAGGCTCGATCCCGGCCTCGCCGGGATCGAGGGGGGCTCGGCGACGAGCCCCTTGCAGCTCAGAGTCCAAGGGCGCGCGCGGCATCGTCGCGACTCCTCTCCGCGCGGGTAGGTCCGCGCGCCACCGGCGCGAAGCCGTGGGCAGCGAGCTCGGCGACCACCCGCGCCACCAGCGCGGGCAGCGCCGCCGCCACCGCCGGCGTGCGCTCGAACGCGAGATCGACCGACGCCGGCACCACGCCGACGATCACCACCTCGGTCGGGTAGCGATCGAGCAGCGCCGCCCCACCGAGCAGGTCCGCGACGCCGACCTGGTGCGGCGACAGCCGGTCGCGCACCGCCGGCGCGACGTCGTCGCCGGTCAGCCGCACCGGCGTCCCCGGCGGCCCGTCGGCCCGCACCGCGTCGATCAAGATCACCCGCTCGGCGCGCTCGACCAGCGGCAGCAGCGCCAGGCCGAGGGTGCCGCCGTCGACCGCGACCACGCCGTCGGGCAGGTGCCAGTCGTCGCGCAGCCGGTGCAGCGCGACCACGCCGACGCCGTCGTCGGCGCACAGCAGGTTGCCGAGCCCCAGCACCAGCATCGGGATGCGATCACTCATCGTCTTTTCGCCGATCCTTGGGCAGGAACTTGTAGCCGGTGAAGATCGAGTCGAGCGTACCGTTCTTCTCGACGCGCGCGGTCAAGAGCGCGCTGGCGAAGTGCTGCACCGCGAAGCACAGCAGCACCCACATCGTCACGTGGTGCAGCCACCGCGCGCCCTGGGCGCCGTGGAACACGCCGAGCAAGAACTGCCAGCCGTGCATGTACGACGTGTACGCGCTCACCGAGTACAGCGCGAAGCCGGTGAGGATCATCAGCACGTACAGCCCGAACACGCCGAGGTACATCAGGCCGGCCATCGGGTTGTGGCCGGTCGCCGGCGGCGGGCTCGGCCGCAGCATCAGGTAGAACTTGAGCGTGCCGATCATGTCGCGGCGGCGCTGCGCGCTGGCCGGGATGAACTGTCGCCAGTCGCTGCGCCGCGGCCCGGTGAACATCCACACCAGCCGCGCCAGCACCGCCAGCGAGAACACCTGCGCCGCGTAGAAGTGGATCACGCGCACGTAGCCGGTGGTGAAGCCGGCCTTGCCGCTACCGCCGTGCAGGAACGGCCGGGCGATGTCGATGCCGGTGAAGGTCAGCACCAGCATGGACAGCACGATCGCCCAGTGGCTCAGCCGCACCACCAGGTCCCAGACGTAGACCGGCTCGAGCGGGCCGCCGTGCTCCGCCGGGGTCGGGGTCGTCGGGGTCGCCGGAGTCGCCGGCGCGCGCGCCGGGGCCACCATCACCGCACCTGCACGCGAGCGAGCTCGCGCCCCTTCGGATCCACCACGTGGACCCCGCACGCCATGCACGGATCGAACGAGTGCACCGTCCGCAGCACCTCGAGCGGCTGCTCGGGGTCGGCGACCGGCGTGCCCAGCAGCGCCGCCTCGTACGGGCCCGGCTGCTGCTGACCATCGCGCGGCCCGGCGTTCCACGTGCTCGGCACCACGCACTGGTAGCCGGCGATCTTGCCGCCCTTGACGTGCACCCAGTGGCCGAGCGCGCCGCGCGGCGCCTCGTGGAAGCCGGCGCCGGCGCAGTCCTTGGGCCAGCTCGACGGATCCCAGCGGTCGCTGTCGTGGATGCGCAGGTCGCCCTTGTCCATGTTGCCGGCCAGCTCGTCGACCCAGTCGCCGAGCTTGTCGACCAGGAGCTGGGTCTCGAGCCCGCGCGCCGCGACCCGCCCGAGCGTCGAGAACAGCGCCTCGGGCCCGACGCCGAGCTTGGCCAGCGCGCCGTCGACCAGGCCCTTCACCTGGGCGTGGCCCGACGCGTAGGCCACCAGCATCCGCGCCAGCGGGCCCACCTCCATCGGCGCGCCGTCGTAGCGCGGCGACTTCAGCCACGAGTACTTGGCGTTGGTGTCGAGCCGCTCGTACGGCGGCTTGGGCCCGGTGTAGTGCGGGCGGGTCTCGCCCACCGACGGGTGCAGCGCCGCCGCGTCGCCGCCGCTGTAGTCGTACCAGGAGTGCGTCACCTGCTCGGTGATCTTCTCGGGGGCGAACGGCTCGACCTTCGACAGGTCGCGGCCGCGGATCACGCCGCCGGGCAGGTAGCGCGGCGCGTTGGCGCCGTCGGTCAGCGGGTACTCGCCGTAGACCAGGTAGTTGCCGACGCCGGCGCCGATGCCGGCCCAGTCCTTGTAGAAGGACGCCACCGCCAGGAGGTCGGGGATGTAGACCTTGCTGACGAACGCGCGGGCGCCGGCGATCAGCTTCTGCAGCACCGCGATGGTGTGGATGTTGAGCGCCGCCGGCGAGCTGGGATCGACCGGGGTCGCCATGCCGCCGACGAGGAAGCTCTGCAGGTGCGGGTTCTTGCCGCCGAGCACCGCGTGCAGCTTGATGAAGTCGCGCTGCCACTCGAGCGCCGCCAGGTAGTGCGCCACCGCCATCAGGTTGGCCTCGGGCGGCAGCCGGTACGCCGGGTGGCCCCAGTACGCGTTGCCGAACGGCCCGAGCTGGCCGCGATCGACGAACGCCTTGAGCCGCGCCTTGACCCCGGCGAAGTAGGTCGGGCTCGACTCGGGCCAATCGGAGAGCGACTGCGCCAGGGTCGCGGTGGCCGCCGGATCGGCCGACAGCGCCGACACCACGTCGACCCAGTCGAGCGCGTGCAGGTGGTAGAAGTGGATGACGTGATCCTGGACGCACTGCGCGGCCATGATCAGGTTGCGCAGCACCCGCGCGTTGGGCGGCGGCACCGCGCCGATCGCGTCCTCGACCGCGCGGATCGACGCGATCGCGTGGACCGTCGTGCACACGCCGCAGATGCGCTGGGTGAACGCCCACGCGTCGCGCGGGTCGCGGCCCTGCAGGATGATCTCGATCCCGCGGAACATCGTCGACGACGACCACGCGTCCTTGACCACGCCGCCGTCGACCTCGGCCTCGATGCGCAGGTGGCCCTCGATGCGGGTGACGGGGTCGACGACGATGTGGGTCACGACGCACCTCCGGCCGTGGGCTTGTCAGCGGGCTCGTCGGCGGCCTTGGCCGCGACCGCCTTGGACTCGGTGGGCTTGGCCTCGGTCGGCTTCGCCGCCGCCGCCTTGCGCTTGTCGTAGGCCTTGCGGCCCAGCTGCACCAGCCCGTGGGTGGTCATCGCCGCGGCGACGCCAGCGGTAGCGTAGAGGCCGATCTTGTCGATGTCGGCCGCGGTGCCGAAGCCGGGCACGCCGGTCAGGTGCGCGTAGAACGGCGTCATCTTGTCCCAGAACGCCGGCTCGGCGCAGCCGATGCACGGGTGGCCGCAGCCGATCGGCCAGTTGGTGCCCTCGTTCCAGCGGATGTTGGGGCAGTTCTGGCTGGTGACCGGGCCCTTGCAGCCCATCTTGTACAGGCAGTAGCCGATGCGGTGGCCGGCGTCACCGAACTGCTCGACGTACTGGCCGGCGTCGAAGTGCGCGCGCCGCTCGCAGTTGTCGTGGATGGTCTTGCCGTACGCGAACAGCGGGCGGCCGAGGCGGTCGGTCGCCGGCCACTTGCCGAAGGTGATGAAGTACGCGATCACCGCGGTGAGGTTCTCGGCGTTGACCGGGCACGCCGGCAGGTTGATCAGCGTCCGGATGCCGGGCACCGCGTCGCCCACGCTGAGCGCGCCGGTCGGGTTGGGCGAGGCCGCCGGCAGCCCGCCGAACGCGGCGCACGTGCCAGCGCTGATCACCGCCAGCGCGTCGCGGCACACCGTGCGCGCGATCTGCAGCGCCGACTTGCCGCCGATCGTGCAGTACGCGCCGTCGGCGCCGGTGGGGATCGAGCCCTCGACCACCACGATGTACTGACCCTTGTGGTCGGTGATGGCCTTCTCGAGCGCGGCCTCGGCCTGGTGGCCGGCCGCCGCCATGATGGTCTCGTGGTAGTCGACCGACAGCAGGTCGAGGATCACGTCGGCCGCGGTCGGCTTGCTGGCGCGCAGGAACGACTCGCTGTTGCCGCAGCAGTCCTGGAACTCCAGCCACACCAGCACCGGCTTGGGCTTGGTGGCCAGCGCGTCGGCGATCTGCCCGACCGCCGATCTCGGCAAGGCGAGGAGCGCCGCCACCCCTGAGCAGAAGCCCATGAAGTCGCGGCGGGTGACGCCGCGGGCGGTCAGTTCGCGTCGAAACGCGTCGTCAGCTCCTGCGCGCATGACGGAGCCTCCTCGATTTTCAGATGTGATCGTTGGACCAGCAACAGTCGTGCCCGCCGGACGACCGGTTTTCGCGCAGCTTCTTCGTGGCGGTGCCCCAGGGTCAGCGATCGACGCGCTTTCCGCGCCGATCGATCGCCGCCTTGATCGCCGTCGGGATGGCGATCGCGGCCAGCGCGCCGGCGGTCGCCAGCCCCCAGTCGTCGAGGTGCAGCGGCGACAGGTGGGCCAGCCTCGCCAGCGCGGGGATCTGCACCAGCGCGACCGTCGACGCCACGGTCAACGCCACCATCCACCGGGCGGCGGCCGTGCCCAGCCGGGCCAGCACCGCGGTGATCGCGGCGCTCGACAGCGTCAGCACCGCGATGCCCATCGTCCGGGCGTGGGCGACGTCGTTGGCGGGGCCCAGGCTGCGATCGTACGTGACACCGATGGCGGTCATCACCAGCGCGCCCACCGCCAGGACGTAGATCCATTCGCCGCGCGTGAAGATGCGGGGCGACCGCCGGGGCGGCGAGCGACCGATCGCCGCGCTGGCCGGAGCCTGGAACGCCAGCATCGCCGTCGGGTGGATCAGCGCCTCGAGCCAGACGATGTGCAACGGCAGGTACATGATCGGGTACCCGGCCAGCGGGATGAACGTCGCCGTGGCCACCAGCGGCAGGTGCACCATCAGCAGGTACGTGAACGCCTGCTGCAGGTTGGTGAACAGCTGCCGGCCCTCGGTGATCGCGTGGGTGATCGTCTGGAAGTCGTCGTCGAGCAGCACCATCGCCGCCACGTCGCGAGCGCTGCGGGTGCCGCGCTCGCCCATCGCGATGCCGACGTCCGCCGCCAGCAGCGCCGGGACGTCGTTCACGCCATCTCCAGTGACCGCGACCACCTCGCCCGCTGCCTGTAGCGCCCGCACGATCGCCAGCTTGTGGGCGGGCAAGGCCCGCGCGACCACGTCGACGCCGGCCATCGCGCCGCGCTCGCCGCGCTCGAGCGCCGCCACCACCTCTTCGCCCGCCGCCACCCGCGGCGCGGCGCCGCCCAGCCCGATCATGCGCGCGATCGCCGCCGCGGTGGCGGGGTGGTCGCCGGTCAGCATGATCACGCGGATCTCGGCGGCGCGACAGCGGGCGATCGCCTCGGCGACGCCCGGGCGAGGTGGATCGGCGAACGCGATCAACCCGGCCAGGCGCAGCCCCCGCGCCGGCTCGGTCGCCTGCGCCACCGCGCTCCACGCGCACGCCACCACCTTCTTGCCGTCGGCGCCGAGCGCCGCGACCCGCGCGACCCAGGCCGCCAGGGCGGTGGGGTCGAGCCCGCACGCCGCCAGGATCACCTCGGGCGAGCCCTTGGTGACCGCCGTCAAGTGGCCGTCGGCCTCGACGATCGCGGTCTCGCGCCGGCGGTCCTCGGTGAACGGCATCTCGGCGACCCGACCCGCGCGCGCCGTCAGGCCCCGGCTGGTCGCGGCCTCGATGATCGCCGCATCGAGCGGGTCGCCGCTGTCGGCGCGGCTGGCGGTCGCGGCCAGGATCATCAACTCGGCCTCGCCCACGCCGTCCGCCGCGATCACGGTGTCGACCGCCAGCGCGCCGCGGGTGATGGTGCCGGTCTTGTCCGAGCACACGCACGACACCCGGCCGATGTTCTCGACCGCCACCGCGCGCCGCACCAGCGCGCGCCGCCGCGCCAGCCGATAGACCCCGACGCCGAGGAACACCGTCAGCACCACCGGGAACTCCTCGGGCAGCACCGCGATCGCCAGGGTCGCGGCGCTGACCAGGGCGTCGACCCAGCCCTGGCCCTGGCGCAGCCGCACCAGCGCCAGCATCACGCACACCACCGCCGCGGCCACGAGGAGGCCGCGCACCAGGCCGCCGATCGCCACCTGCAACGGCGTCCGCACGTGCGCCTCGCCGCGCGTCGACGCGACGATGCCGCCGTACAGCGTCTCGGTCCCGGTGAGCGCCACGCGCATGCGCGCGCGCCCGGTCAAGAGCCGCGTACCGGCGAGGCCCCAGTAGACGCTGTCGAGGGCGACGTCGCCGGTCCCCGTGGGCAGCTCCGGCAGCGCCCGCTTGTCGACCGGGTGCGACTCACCCGTGAGCGTGGCCTCGTCGACTTGCAGCCGCTCGCCGCCGACGATCACGCCGTCGGCCGGGAAGCCCTCGCCGCTGCTGACCTCCACCAGGTCCCCGGGCACCAGCTCGATCGCCGGCACCGCGCGGCTCGTCCCCTCGCTGATCAACACCGCGGTGGCGGCCAGCTGACGCCCCAGGCCCTCGGTCGACGCGCGGGTGCGGCGGTGGAGGTACAGATCCATGCCGACCAGCGGCAGCAACGCCACCGTGAGCGTCACCGCCTCGGTGATCTCGCCGAGCGCCGCGTACAGCACCGCGCACGCGACCAGGAACCAGATCATCGGATCGCCGGCCGTGTCGCGAGCCAGCGCCAGCCAGGTGCGGCCCTCGCTCTCGAGGATCCGGTTCTCGCCGTGGCGTGCCCGGCGCGCCAGCCGGTCGGCCGGCGCGAGCCCGCCGGGGTCACGGAAGACCGATGTCAGCCGGGCGACCGGCAGCAGGTGCTTCACGCCCGCCAAGCCGTGCATACCGGGGGCCACTGGCCCTGCGTATGCACTGTGGTGGGGCATGCGCGCCAACACCTCGATCCTCCTCGTCACGCTCGTGGCCGCGTGCGCGGGTTCTGCACCCGCTCCCGAGCGTCCCAAGAGCTACCGCGAGCACATGGACGAGGCCGCGGCCCACGATCGCGACGCCGAGGTCCACGAGGCGATCGCCTCGGACGCCGAGCGAGCGGGCCGTGGCAGCGCCAGCTACGCGTGTGGAAACCAGGCCCTGTCCGATCAGACCACGTCGGGCGGCGAGCGGGTCACCAGCTGGGTGCCGTGCTGGAGCGTGGCCAACGACGCCAGCGCGACCCACGAGGCGGAGGCCGAGCGCCTGCGCACGGAGGCCCAGCAGCACCGTGCGATCGCGCGCAACCTGCTCGACGTCGAGCGCACGTTCTGCGCCGGGCTCCCCGCCGACGAGCTGACCCACTCGCCGCTGTACCACCGGCACGACATCGCCAGCGTCGAGGCCTACCGCGAGGGCGGCGACCTCGCCGGCGCCCGCGTGACCTTCAAGGCCGTGCCAGGACTGTCGCCGGCCTACCTGAGCCACGCGCTCTTGTGTCACCGGGCGCGCATGGCCACGCTCGGCTACCCGACCACGTACATGGCCTACGACCCCGCGATGCTGGTCCACACCCACCTCGCCGTCGACGATCAGGGCGGCCCGATCGTGGTCACCATCCGCGCCGACGATGACGTCACCGCGGCGGCGGTGTGGTCGCGGGCCCAGGCGCTGCTCAACCAGCGCTGAGCGTCGGCGCCAGGCGTCGGTGTACGATCGGCGCCATCATGTTGGTTGGACGCGCAGGCGCTGCGGCGCTGGTGGTCATCGCCACCGGCGGCTGCGATCGAAGGGCCGCGCCAAGCAAGGCGGCCCCCCCGTCAGCGCCGGACGCCCGGCCAGCGCCGCTCCCGCTGGCGCGCGACGCCGCGGCGGCGCTCGACGCCACCGTGCCCGTCGACGCCCCGCCCGCGACCGACGCCACCGCGCCGCCCGGACCTCCCGCGGCGGTCGAGGTCGGCGCCACGCCGCGCGGCTGCGTCGGCTGGGCCGACGAGGTGCCGTCGGCGGCGTGCGTGGTCGGCGAGCTGCTCGACCGGGGACCGAACCTGCGGCTGGTGTTCCTCGGGGTCTCGGCGCCCGCGCTGCCGCTCGGCCCACGGCTCGACGCGGCCGACGTGGCGCGGGTCAACGCCGCGCTCGCCGACCGCGGCTACGTCGCGCTGCCGGGTGAATCGACGCCGTTGATGCCCGGCCAGCCGCTGGTCCGCAGCGGCGTGACGCTGACGCTCGAGTCACACCCGGCGGCGCCCAGCGGCAGCGGCGCGCCGGTCGACCGGCTCCTGGTGCGCGTGACCTGCGGCGGTCGCGACACCGAGCTCATCAACGACTTTCTCGAGGACACCACCCTGGACGCCTCGGTTCGCACGATCGGCGCGCGGCTGATCATCGAGCTGGTCCAGCACGTCGCGCGCGGCGATCGGCGGGGCGTGCTGTTCGGCGCGACGGTCCTCGACACCACCACCTGCCGGTTCGGCTCGGAGCGCTGATCGCCCGGAAGCGCGCGCAGCTGGCGTGTTATGTCCGGCTCGATGCACCAGCGACTCATGATCAGCGCAGCGCTCCTGGCCGCCGTGGCGGCCGGGTGCAAGGGCAAGGGCGACAAGGCCAAGGCCGGTGACCCGCCCGCCGCGCCGGGCAGCGGCTCGGCCCAGCCGGCGGCGACGCCGGACGCTGCCACCGCCGCCGCCGCGACGCCAGACGCCGCCGCCGCTCCCGCCGCTGGCGCGGTGACGATCACCGCCGGCAAGGAGCCGCCCCGCGGCTGCTTCGGCTGGGCGGCCCAGCAGTTCGCCGCCGCCTGCGTCACCGGCTCGATCACCAACGGCCAACCCGAGCTCCAGGTGGCGTTCGTCGGCGGCACCGGCGAGGCCGTGCCGGTGGCGGCCACCGTCGACGAGGCCGCCGCGGCCAAGCTCAACGCCGCCCTGGCGACCTACGGCTACGCCGCGCCGACCGGCACGGTGACGCCGCTCGAGCTGGGCAAGCCGCTGACGCTGGGCGCCGCCACGCTCACGCTCGAGAGCAAGACCACGGCGCCCGGCGGCGACAACGTCGCGCCGACCGCGGCGATCAAGCTGACCGCGCTGTGCGGCGACAAGGACCTCGAGCTGTACCGGCAGGAGCTCGAGGGCGCCTCCCCGACGGTCACGGTGCGCGCCCTCGACGACCGCCTGCTGATCGAGGTGTCGATCAAGGTCGCGCGCGAGGGCGAGCAGAGCGAGCAGCTCGGCGTCGCGGTGCTCAACCCCGCCACCTGCGTCGCCGCCACCGAGAACCTGTAGCGCCTCAGCCGCGGGCCAGCTCGGCCCGCACGATGGCCGCGCCCTCGGCCAGCGCCCGCAGCTTCTCGCGCGCGCAGGTGCGTGGCAGCTGCTTGAGCCCGCAGTCGGTGGTCAGCGTGACCCGCTCGGGCTCGATGTGCGCGAGCACCTTGCGGATGCGCTCGGCCACCTGCTCGGGGTGCTCGATCTCCAGCGTGCGCACGTCGATGACGCCGGCGGCGATGCGCTTGTCGGCCGGCAGCTGCCGCAGCAGATCCGCGTCCGCCATCTCGCGGCACGCGAAGTCGAGCACGTACTCGTCGACCGCGACCTCGAGGTAGTGCGGCAAGATCGCGCGATAGCCGCCGGCGGTCATGCCCTCGAGCTTGTTGCCCCACGCGTTGCCCATGCAGAAGTGCCACGAGGTCGCGACCTTCGTGCGATCGATGCCGCGCATCGTGCGATCGACGATGTCGTTGACCCACGCGTAGTCCTTGTCGCCCGACAGGAACGGCATCCACGCGCCGAGGTCTTCGAGCTGGATGTAGCGACAGCCGGCGTCGATCACCTCGTGGATCTCGGTGGAGAACACGTCGGCCAGCGCCCGCGACAGGTCGTAGCGGTCCTTGACCGGCCCGCGCTTGAAGTGGGCCAAGGTCGACAGCTGCACCGGCCCGGCGCCGATGCACGCCTTGATCGGCTTCGCGGTGTGGCTCTGCGCCCAGCGGTACAGGAGCTCCATCCGCACCGGGCCGCGCTCGATCGGCCCCACCACGCCGACGCCGCCTGCCTCGTCGAGGGCCCACACGTCGCGGCCCTTGGCCTTGCCGCGCGCCGGGTGCGGCAGCTTCTCCGGCGAGAACCCGCCGGTGCGCTCGAGCCAGTACCAGAGGAACGACCCGATCCCCATGTGGTAGTCGTCGAACCACATCTGGCCGTCGGTGAGGATGTCGAGCCCCGCGTCCTCCTGATCCTTGATCACCGTCCGCGTCGCGTCGTGGAACGCCTCGGCGTGCGACGCCACCTTGAACGCCTCGAGCACGTCCTTGCCCGCGAGCTGCTGGGTGAACCACTGCGGCCGCGGATAGCTGCCGACCATCGTCGTGGGGAGGAGCGTCATCGCGCGCGACTCTACGCCCGCGCCGCGCCGCCCCGTCGCTTACCCGGCTTACTTCGGGCGCCTGCGCGCCGGCGGCCCTCAGTCCAGCCGGGTCGCGCCGACGGCGGTGACGGCGTCGCGGAACACCCGGCCGCGGTGGCCGAAGTTCTGGAACATGTCGTAGCTGGCGCACGCGGGCGACAGCACCACGGCGTCGCCGGCGCCGACCATCGCGGTGGCGCGGGCCACGGCGTCGTGCATGTCGGTGGCGTCGACCACCGGGTAGGTCACGCCGTGCTCGCCGCAGGCGGCGCGGATCAGCGGCGCGGCGGCGCCGATCAGCACGATGCCCTTGCACACGCCGTCGAGCGCCTCGAGCATCGGCGCGTAGGTGCCGCCCTTGTCGACGCCGCCGGCGATCAGCACCAGCGGCCGCGGGAAGCCGCGCACCGACGCGGCCACCGAGGCGACGTTGGTGCCCTTGGAGTCGTCGTAGTAGTAGACGCCGGCCTTGTCGCCCACCAGCTCCATGCGGTGCGGCAGCGGGCGGTAGCTGCGGGCGCCGGCGCGGATCGCATCGACCGAGACGCCGCACGCGCGCGCGCCCAGGTACGCGCCCATCGCGTTCTCGAGGTTGTGGTTGCCGACGATGATCAGATCGTCGACCGGGTAGCGCTCCTCGTCGGCCGCGGCGCCGGGGGCCTGGCGCAGCAGGATGTGCTTGCGGTCGGCCGACAGGCACGCGCCGCGTTCGACCGTGGCGCCCGGCCGCGAGTCGAACCACACCAGCCGCGACCGCACGTCGGCCGCCTCCTTGACCACCCACGCGTCGGCGGCGTTGGCGATCGCGACGTCGCCCGGCGCCTGCCAGTCCCAGATGCGGCCCTTCATCTCGGCGTAGCGCTCGAGCGTGCCGAACCGGTCCAGGTGATCGGGCGTGATGTTGGTCAGCACGCCCGTCGTCGGCGCGAAGCTGGTGCAGTTCTCGAGCATGAACGCCGCGACCTCGACCACGATCAGCCCGCCGGCGACGTTGGCCGGGTGATCGACCGCGTCGATCATCGGCATGTTGCCGAGGTTGCCGCCGCAGAAGCTGGGGCGGCCCGACGCCGCGCACAGCGCGCCGGTCAGCGCGGTCGTCGTCGACTTGCCGTTGGTGCCGGTGATCGCCAGCACCTGCGCGTCGGGGTGCAGGCACCGCCACGCCAGCTCGATCTCGGCGATCACCTCGACGCCGGCGGCCCGCGCCGCCACCATCTCGGGCAGGGTCGGCACGCCCGGCGACATCACCACCAGGTCGGCCGACGTGAACGACGCCAGGTCGTGGCCGCCGAGCTGCCAGGTGACCGGCACGTCGGCCAGCTGCGCCATCTGGCTGGCCAGCTTGTCGGCGGGCTTGGCGTCGGTGACGATCACCCGGGCGCCGCGGCGGTGGCAGAAGCGGGCCAGGGCGATGCCGGTCTGGGCCAGACCGACGACGATGACCTGCTTGCCGGCGAGGTCGACTGCGGGGCGCGTGCTCATCGCAGCTTGAGAGTGCCCAGCGCGAGCAGCGCGAACAAGATCGACACCAGCCAGAAGCGCACGATGATCTTCGGCTCCTCCCAGCCCTTGAGCTCGAAGTGGTGGTGGATCGGCGCCATCTTGAAGACGCGCTTGCCGCGGGTCTTGAACGAGCCGACCTGGATGAACACCGACAGCGCCTCGATCACGAACAGCCCGCCGACCAAGGTCAGCACCAGCTCGTTCTTGGTCAGCACCGCCAGCATGCCGAGCGCGCCGCCCAGGGACAGCGACCCGACGTCGCCCATGAACACGCTGGCCGGGTAGGTGTTGTACCAGAGGAAGCCGATGCCGGCGCCGAACAGCGCGGCGCAGAACACCGCCAGCTCGACGACGCCGGGGATGTGCGCGATGTGCAGGTACTGGGCGAGCGACTGCTCGCCGCCCGAGCGGGTGAGGATCGTCGTCTCGACGCCGGCCAGGTACGCGAACACCAGGAACGTGCCGGCGTTGATGATCGTCGGGCCGATCGCCAGGCCGTCGAGGCCGTCGGTCAGGTTGACCGCGTTGGCGGTGCCCACCACGACGAACGCGCCGAAGACGATGTACAGCCACGCCGACAGGTCGGGCGACACCTCGTAGAAGTTGGTGAACGGCAGCTGCAGGTGGGTGCGCAGGTCGGGCGACATCGTGTCCGACATGAACAAGTACGCCATCGCGCCGCCGGCGATCAGGAACTCGAGCAGCAGGCGCAGCTTGCCGGGGATGCCCTTGGTGTTCTTCTTGGTGACCTTGGCGTAGTCGTCGGCGAAGCCGATCGCGCCGAACGCGACGCTGACGCCGAGCGCCAGCAGCACGAACCGGTTGGACAGGTCGCACCACAGCAGCACCGACACCACCAGGCAGAACAGGATCAGCGCGCCGCCCATCGTCGGCGTGCCGGCCTTCTTCTTGTGGGTCTTGGGGCCGTCGTCGCGGATCTGCTGGCCGATCTGCCGCGACCGCAGCCGCTCGATGAACCACGGGCCGATCAGGAACGACAGGATCAGCGCGGTGATCGCCGCCGCGAGGATCCGCATCGACGGGTAGCGGAACACCCGCAGGAACGACAGCCCGTCGATGCGGGCCAGGACCTGGTAGAGGAGGTAGTACAGCATCGTTGCCTCCGCGCTACGCGGTCAGCTCCCGCAGCGCCGCGACCACGCGCTCGAGGCGCATCCCGCGCGACGCCTTGATCAACACCCAGTCGCCGGGCGCGGTGGTCGCCAGCACCTGGCGGGCGGCCACCACCGGATCGTCGGTGGTCCAGGCGGCCGCTGGCGCGCCGGTGGCGTCGGCCACCCGCTGGCGGTGCGCGCCGAGCGCGACCACCGGGATGCCCAGCTCGCCGAGCCGGGCGCCGACGTCGGTGTGGGCCGCCGCCGCGTGATCGCCGAGCTCGAGCATGTCGCCGACCACCGCGATCGCGCCGGCCGAGCCGCGCAGGTCGGCGAGCGTGTCGATCGCCGCCGCCATCGACGCCGGGTTGGCGTTGTAGCAGTCGACGATCACGTTGCGGCCGCCGATCGCGACCACCTCGCCGCGCATCGTCGCGGGCCGCGCCCGCTCGAGGCCGGCGATCGCGACGTCGAGGTCGACGCCGCAGGCCAGCGCGCAGGCCAGCGCGCAGGTGGCGTCGATCGCGGTGTGGTGGCCGATCAGCGGCAGGCGGAACCGGCGCGGGTGGCCCTGCACGTCGACGTGCAGATCGGCGCCGACCGCGCCCACGACCTGGTAGCCGGTGAGGCGGACGTCGGCGCCGGCGTCGGCGCCGAAGGTGAGCAGGCGCGCGTGCGGGGCCCGGGCCTTGGCCGCGGCCACGAGGCGCGGGTCGTCGTGCGGCGCGATCGCCACGCCGGTCGGGCCCAGGCCGCCGTAGATCTCGCCCTTGGCGGCGGCGATCGCGTCGGTCGAGCCGAGCAGCTCGATGTGCGCGGTGCCGGCGTTGACCACCGCGGCGACGTCGGGCCGCGTGAACGTGGTCAGGTAGTCGATCTGCCCGGCGCCGCGCATGCCCATCTCGATCACGCCGAAGCGGTGGTGGGCGCGCAGCCCCAGCAGCGTCAGCGGCACGCCGGTCTCGTTGTTGAGCGAGCCAGCCGCGGCGTGGGTCGCGCCGGCCGCGGCCAGCGCGGCGCGGGTCAGCTCCTTGGTCGTGGTCTTGCCGGCCGAGCCGGTGATCGCCACCAGCCGGGCCATGGCGTCCTGGCCCCAGCGCTGGCGATGGGCGCCGGCGACCTGCGCGATCGCGGCGCGCGGATCGTCGACCTCGATCACCGCGGCGCCGCCGAGCTCGCCGACGTCGGCGCGCCGACCGCGCGCGATCATCACCGCGGTGGCGCCCGCCGCGACCGCCGCCGCGCAGAACGCGTGGCCGTCGAGCTTCTCGCCCTGGACCGCGACGTACAGGTCGCCGGGGGCGGCGATCCGGCTGTCGATCAAGACGCGATCGCAGACCGCGGCGCCGGTCGCGGTGCCGCCGGTGCCGGCGGCGATCGCGTCGACGTGGAAGCGCGGCCGCAGCGCGCACGCCGCGGCGGCCTCCTCGCGATCGTCGAAGTGGATCTTGGTGGTGCCGAGGATCTGGTAGTCCTCGTGGCCCTTGCCGGCGATCACCACGACGTCGCCCGGCGTGGCCTCGGCCACCGCCGCGCGGATCGCGGTGCGGCGATCGACGTCGACGTAGAACGCGTTGGGCACCGCCGGCAGGATCGCGTCGAGGATGGCCCGCGGATCTTCGGTGCGCGGGTTGTCGCTGGTCACCACCGGCAGGTCGGCCTTGGCCGCGACCGCCGCGCCCATCTTGGGCCGCTTGGTGGGATCGCGATCGCCGCCGCAGCCGAACACGCAGATCAGCCGGCGCCGGGTCAGCGGCCGCAGCGCGGCCAGCACGTTGTCGAGCGCGTCCGGGGTGTGCGCGTAGTCGACCAGGATGTCGAGGCCGGCGGTGTTGGCCACCCGCTCGACGCGGCCGGGCACGCCGGCCAGCGCCTCGACGCCGCGCGCGATCGCGGCGTGCGGCAACCCGAGCGCCTCGCCGATGCCCACTGCCAGCGCGATGTTGGCGACGTTGTAGTGGCCGATCAGCGCGTGCGACCCGACGGTCAGCTCGCCACGCGGGGTCTGCACGCGGGCGGTGATGCCGGCGACCGTCGAGCGCTGCTCGACCACCCGGATCGCCGCGCCGCGCTGCGCCTCGTCGAGCGCGCCCTCGGCCGACGACACGTGCAGCACGGGCCGCGGCTCCGCGGTGGCGGTGGCCGCCGCGCCCATGGCGACGCCGGCGGGATCGTCGACGTTGACCACCGCGACCCCGGTCCGCGCCAGCTGGCGGCGGAACAACAGCTGCTTGGCCTCCGCGTACTCCGCCATCGAGCCGTGCAGGTCGAGGTGATCCTGGGTCAGGTTGGAGAACGCGCCGACCGCGAACTCGACGCCGGCCAGGCGGTTCATCGCCAGCGCCGCCGACGACACCTCCATCACCACGTGGGTCACGCCGTCGGCGACCATCCGGGTGAACGTCTCGTGCAGCACCTCGGGCGTCGGCGTGGTGTACGGCGCGTCGTGGCTCTGGCCGCGCCAGCGGTAGTTGACCGTGCCGATCACGCCCGGCTCGTGGCCGGCGGCGCGCAGCATCGACTCGACCAGGTAGGTGGTCGTGGTCTTGCCGTTGGTGCCGGTGATGCCGATCAGCGTCAGCCGCCGCGCCGGGTGATCGGCCAGCGCCGCGATCGCGTGGCCCAGCGCGCGCGCGCCGTCGGGGACGATCAGCTGCGGCACCGCGAGCCCGTCGATCGCGGCCTCGACCACCACCGCCGCGGCGCCGCGCTGGACCGCGGTCGCGACGAAGGCGTGGCCGTCGCTGCGCCGCCCGCGCACCGCCACGAACAGCGCGCCGGCGCCGACCGTCCGCGAGTCCGCGGTCACCGCGCGCACCTCGACGTCGGCGCCGTGCAGGCGGGCACCGGGGATCGTGCGGACCAGTTCGGAGAGCTTCATCGGGCCTTGAAGAACGCGGAGGGTGCTCGATTTCGTCCGGGGTGGCAACGGCTAGCGACGACCGCTAGCGCGCATCGCCGAACTCGAGGGTGACGGTGGCGCCCAGCGCCGCGGGCCCCGGCGGGATCGACTGGGCCAGGCAGCGGCCCGAGCCGTGGACCTCGACGGCGACGCCGTGCTCGGCGGCCAGCGCGACCGCGCGGGCCACGCCGGCGCCGCGGAAGTCGGGGACGACGGTGGTGGCGCCGTCGACGAGATCGGGCGCCGGCTCGACCAGCCCCTCGGCCGCGTCGTCGTCGCCCACCGGCGCGGCGTCGCCCGCGGGCGCGGCGGCCGCCTTCGCGGGGCCCTTGCCGGGCGCCGGCGGGGGCGCGGGCTCGGCCGGCGCGTCGCCGGGCACGCCGAGGTAGCGCAGCGCCTCGCTGGCGATCTGCCCGAACACCGGGCCGGCGACCTTGCCGCCGAAGTAGTCGCCGCCCGACGGATCGTCGACGACCACGACGATCGCGATGCGCGGGTCGGCGATCGGCACCAGGCCGGCGAACGACGACAGGTAGCGATCGGGCGCGTAGCGGTGGGTCGCGGGGTCGTACTTGTGCGCGGTGCCGCTCTTGCCGCCGGGCACGAAGCCCGGGACCGCGATGCCGGCGCCGGTGCCGCCGTCGCGCTTGCCCGGGCGCGACGGATCGAACACCGACTTCAGCATCGGCAACAGCGCCGCGGCGGTCGACGGCTTCATGATCGGGCGCGGCTCGCTGGTCCGCTGGTAACCGACGGTGCCGTCGGCGGCGGTGACCCGCTCGACGATGCGCGGCGGGTTGTAGACGCCGCCGTTGCCGATCGCCGCCATCGCCGCGGCGATCTGGATCGGCGACACGGTGAGGCCGTAGCCCCACGAGATCGTCACCAGCTCGACGTCGCGCCAGGTCGAGCCGTCGCGCACCCGGCCGCGCTGCTCGCCGGGCAGGTCGATCCCGGACTTCTCGCCGAAGCCGTAGCGCTTGAGCGCCTCGTACAGGCGCAGCCGCCCCAGCCGCAGGCCGACCTTGGTGGCGCCGA
Source organism: Myxococcales bacterium (assembly GCA_016707895.1). GTDB lineage: Bacteria > Myxococcota_A > Polyangia > Haliangiales > Haliangiaceae > UBA2376. The sequence continues at coordinate 579,337 of JADJGV010000003.1, forward strand.
TGTTCGACGACCGCTTGATGATGCCGCCGGTGGTCAGGACGGTGTCGTGGTGGACGTCGGTGACACGCTTGCCGCCCGGCGCCATCCACGCGCCGCCCTCGACGTCCCACAGCTCGTCGGCCCGGGTCAGGCCGGCGTCGAGCGCCGCCGCGACCGTGAACACCTTCATCACCGAGCCGATCTCGTAGACGTCGGTGACCGCGCGGTTGCGGGCCTTGGCGCGCACGGCCTCGGCCGGATCGTTGGGGTCGTAGACCGGCACCGTCGACATCGCCAGCACGCCGCCGGTCTTGACGTCGAGCACCACCGCGACGCCGGACTTCGCCTTGTTGGCCGTCACCGACGCCATCAGCGCCTCATCGGCGATGTGCTGGATCGAGCGGTCGAGGGTCAGCTCGACGGTCGCGCCCGGCACCGGGTCGGTCGCGCCCTGATCGAGCATGGTCTTGCCGCGGGCGTCGCGCAGCGCCGCGAACCGCGCCTTCTGGCCGGTCAAGAGCGCGTCCATCTGCAGCTCGAGGCCGTCGAGGCCGTTGCCGTCGAGGCCGGCGAAGCCGATCACCGTGCCGCCGGTGGTGCGCTCGGGGTACCAGCGCCGCGGCTCGTGCGCGACCTCGATGCCGGCCAGCTTGAGCGCGCGCACCGCCTTGGCCTGCTCGGGCGTCACGTGGCGCGCGATCCACGCGAACCGCTTGCGCGACGCCAGGCGGGCCTCGACGACGTTGACGTCGAGCGCGAGCGCCGCCGCGACCCGCTCGGCCGAGCCGGCGACGTCGACCACCGCGCGCGGGTCGGCCCACACGCTCTCGGCGTCGGCGCTGATCGCCAGCGGCCGGCCGCGGGCGTCGAGGATCGCGCCGCGCGGCGCCGGGATCTCGACGGTGTGCACGTGCTGGCGCAGCGCCTGCTCGCGGAACTTGTCGGTGCTCTCGACCTGCAGGCCCCAGGCCTTGTAGCCGACGCCGAGGATCAGCGCCGACAGGAACGCCGCGGCGGTGCGGGCCCGCACCCGCGCCGCCGTCGACACGCCCGGCGTCTGGACCGCGGCGCGGCCGATCGCGCGGCTCACGGCGCGCCTCCCGGCAGCGCCGGCACCACGCGGATGCGATCGGGCGGCACCGGCACCATGCCCAGGGTCGTCGCCAGCGCGCGGATGCGCTCGGGGTTGGTGAGCGTGGCACGCTCGAGCGCGAGCCGCCGCCGCAGCTCGCGCTGGTGGCGCACCTCCTCGGTGGCGCGCGACAGCTTGTAGCCGAGCGTCACGATCTGGTGGCGGGCGCGCACCCGCTGCACCGCCAGCGCGGTGATCAGCGCGGCGATCACGATCATCACGGTGACCAGCTTGCGGTCGCCGGGCGCCGGCTCGACCGCGCGGACCAGGGCATACAGGCGGGGCTTCATCGGTGGCTCGGCAGGTTGGGCGCGGTGGTGCGCTCGCAGGTGCGCAGGCGCGCCGATCGCGCCCGCGGGTTGTCGTCGGCCTCGTCGTCGGCGGCGAAGCGGGCCTTGCGCTCGATCGGCACGCACACCGCGTGGACCCGCTCGCCGGCCTCCTCGGCGAACCGCGGCGGCAGCGAGCTCTCCCACGCCAGGTCGCGGAGCCGCCGCTTGACCAGGCGATCCTCGAGCGAGTGGAAGCTGATGATCGCGCAGCGGCCGCCGGGCGCCAGCAGCGCCGGGAACGCCTCGAGGAACGCGGCCAGCTCGTCGAGCTCGCCGTTGACGGCGATGCGCAGGCCCTGGAACGTGCGGGTCGCCGGGTGGATGTGCATCTTGCGCAGGTCGCCGGCCGAGAAGCAGCTGGCGATCACGCCGGCCAGCGCGACGGTGTCGGTCAGCGTGCCGGCGCGCTCGGCCTCCTTGAGCCGCCGCGCGATGCGGTGGTGCAGCCGCTCCTCGCCGTAGTCGCGGAGGATCGTGGCCAGCGCCTCGGCCGGCAGCGCGCGGATCAGGTCGAGCGCGGTCGGCCCCTGGGTCGGGTCCATGCGCATGTCGATCGGCCCGGGCCGGGTGAACGAGAAGCCGCGCTCGCTGGCGTCGAGCTGCGGCGACGACACGCCGAGGTCGAGCACGAAGCCGTCGACCTGCGCGAGGCCGAGCCCGGCCAGGTGCTCGGCCACCGCGCCGAACCGGCCGTGGATCACGGTGATCCGCGGGTCGGTCGCGGCCAGCGCCTGGGCCACGGCGATCGCCTGTGGATCGCGGTCGATGGCGATGAGCCGGCCCTCGGGGCCCAGCGCCGCCAGCACCGCGCCGGCGTGGCCGCCGCGGCCGAAGGTGCCGTCGACGTAGGTCCCGCCCGGGCGGGGTGCCAGCTGGGCGACCACGTCGGCGAGCAAGACCGGGATGTGTGTGTCGGAGGCCACGGGAGGTTCGAGCGCGGGCCGATAACGCAGGGCGTCATGGACCTGCGACTGGCTCACTCCACATCCATATGTGCGCTCCGGAAGGGGGGCAAATTTTTGCGGATCCAACCAGTTGGAAACGCTCAGGGGGGCATTTTTGGCGGTCGGACAGGACTACGTGTAGCGTAAAGTATGCTGTTGACGTGCAGCTGAGCGACCGCGTACACTCCGCGCGCCTCAGGGTGGACCGTTTCGTTAGGATCTCGCATGCTTAGGTACAAAGAGACTGAAGATATCGACGCTCGCTTCGTGGAGGTCGATCGCGTCTGCCAGGCCTGGCGGGCGCGCGTGGGTGGCGTGAATGCCTCGATGCGTGCCGAGTACCTGCTGCGCTATCGAATCTCGCTGATCCACCACGACGCCGCGCTCGAGGGCGAGGTGCTGTCGTACAGCGAGATCAAGGCGGCGATCGATCCGACGATCATCAGCGATCCGTCGCTGATCCCCGCGTACGACGAGATCCGCCGCTTCAACGAGGCGTGCGACTGGGCCGCGGAGTTCGCGACGAACAAGAAGAAGCCCTTCAAGTTCGACACGCTGCGCGACATCTACGGGATCCTGTCGCCGGAGGAGAAGGCCAAGGGCCTGCCCTACCGCAAGGAGAACCCGCTCCACCGGCTCTACTATCACGACATCGCGTCGCCCGAAAAGATCGTGCCCGCGCTCAAGAAGCTGTCCGACTGGATCGACGATCCGGCGTCGAAGCAGCTGCACCCCATCGAGCGCATCGCGACGATGCACGCGCGCTTCATGGCGGTGTTCCCGTGGGCCAAGGAGAGCGGCCGCACCGCGCGCGTCGCGTCGAACCTGCTGCTGATCGAGGCCGGCTACCCGACCGCGGTCATCCACTCGATCGATCGCCAGCGCTACTACGAGTCGCTGCGCGGCGAGGCCTCGGGCCTCTTGTCGCTGTACCTCGAGGCGGTCCAGACCTCCGCCGAGACCGAGTTGCGCCTGTACGAGGAGGCCGAGAAGGCCCCGCCGCGCAAGCGCAAGCGCGCCTAGCCCGTCCGCGTCCGCGCGCCGGCTACGGCAGCGCGAGGTGCAGCCGGCGGTACAGGCTGCGCTTCTTGTACTGGTGCTGCTCCATGCGGCGCAGGATGTCGTCGAGCGCGGCCACCGCCTCGGCGACGTACGGCCCCTTGTTGAGCATCACGCACTCGGCGCGCACCGCCATCGCCGCGTCGGTGACCTCGGCGCGCGACGGCCGCCCGGTGCGGGCCAGCTGGTCGAGCACCTGCGTCGCCCAGATCACCGGGACGTGGGCCGCCTCGCACAGCCACAGGATCTCCTCCTGCAGCTCGGCGAGGCGCTGGTAGCCGCTCTCGATCGCCAGGTCGCCGCGGGCGATCATCACACCGACCGGCGCGCGCTCGAGCGCGGCCAGGATGATCGCCGGCAGGCACGCGAACGCGCCGGTGGTCTCGATCTTCAGCACCACGCCGAGGCGGTCGGCGCCCAGCGCGGCCAGCCGCGCGTACAGCGCGCGCACGTCGTCGGGGTCGCGCACGAACGACGCGTCGACCAGATCGGCGTGCTGCGCGGCGAACGCCAGCGCGCGCTCGTCGTCCTCGGCGAGGAGCGGCAGGTCGAGCTCGGTGTCGGGGAGGTTGATGCTCTTCTCGCCGCCGAGGCGCAGGCCGCCGATCGGCGCGTGGGTGACGCGCAAGCGCGCGAACCCGGGGCCCAGCCCGACGACCAGCGTCTCGAGGTGGCCGTCGTCGAACAGCACCCGCTGCCCAACCTCGAGGCGCGCGAGCGCCGCCGGCACCTCGCAGCCGATCGCGGGCAGCCCAGGCGGCGGCGGGGTCCCGACCGCGACCAGCGCCAGCTCGTCGTCGAGGGCCAGCGCCAGCCGCGCCGGACGCGGCGGCACGCGGACGATCGTGAAGCGCGCGAGGCGCTCGCGGCGCCGCCGCACCGTGACCCGCGTCTGCGGCACCACGTACGCCGTCTCGCGCAGCTCGGCGATCGCCTCGACGCCGTCGCGGCGGGTCACCCGCAAGGCTCGACGCTTGCCTCGGGCGTCGCGGAACTCCAACGTCACCCCGGGCTGGATGCGCGCCCACCACGCGCTCGGCACGAACAACGTGCGGCCGGCGACGGAGGCGATCGGCCCGGGCCGCACGGTGATCTCGCACGGCGCCGCGATCCGCCCCAGCTCGTCGCGCGCGGGCTTCCATCGGACGACCCGCACACCCTCGGTCAGCATCACCGTGCGCAGCTTGGGCCCCGGCAGATCTACGGCGATGCGCAGCGGCACCCGCAGCGCCGCCGCCACCGCGCGGGCGAGCGTGGCGATGTGGCGCCACGCCGCCTCGTCCTCGTGGGCCGCGTTGATCCGCAGCACGTTCATGCCCGCGGCCAGCAGTCGCTCGACCCACGCCGCGTCGACCTCGGCCGCCGACGGCGCGGTCACCATCACGTAGACGTGGCGATCCGGCGGCTGCGGCCCCAGCAGCGCCTGGGTGTTGGCGTGCAGCCGCGCCTGCGCCTCGACCCAGGTCAGCCCGTCGCCGTCGCCGTCGCCGTCACTGACCGCCGCGCCCTCGTGGGCGAGCGCGTCATCGAGCCGCGCCCGCACCTGGCCGATCGCGTCGCGGACGTGCCCCTCGAGGCGCCCCAGCGATGACAGCCCGTGGGCCCACAGCTCGCGCTGCAGCGGCCGCAGATCGTGCTGTCGCAACCCGACGTAGTCCACGAAGTTGCGGGCGCTGTCGCGGTACTGCGGATCGACCTGGGTCAGCAGCGGATCATGGGCGGCGCCGGCCGCGACGACGGCGCGTTCGAGGGCGTCCAGCTCATCACGGAGCACACGCAGCGACGTCATGGCGTGAGTACATCCCAAGGTGGTGACGACCACGTCACGGCCAAGTCGCGACTGCTGGACGTGACCATCTGCCACACCGGCGCCACCGTCCAAGCCATCGAGATCGCTCGAGGGCCGCGAGCAGCTGACACGTTTGCGCGCCCGCGACTCTATCTACCCGTGACGCCACCACGCGCCTTCGCCTCCGTCGCGCTCGCTGTCGCGCTCGCTGTGACCACCGCGGCCGCCGATCGCCACCCACGGTCCCGCGCGCCGGAGGACCCGCACCCGCGCGCCGTGACTCAGCGCTTCGCGCTCAAGCTCGCCGCCGGGAGCTGGGCGCTGGCCGACTACGTCGATCCCGCGGTCGGCGTGGTCTACCTCGACGTCGCGCAAGGCCTGAGCGATCGGCCCCGGCGTGGCGCGGCCGAGCTCGCGTGCGGCCCGGCGATCGCCAAGCGCCTGAAGCAGGCGCGCCGCGTGCTGCACGACAAGCTGCTCGGCGACCACGCGACGGGAGGCCTCACCTGTAGCAACCGCCCTGGGCCGCCGACCTGCTCGGCCGGTGGCGCCACCGAGGGTGACTCGCTGATCCGCCTGGTGTTCCGTGACGACCCGGATCGCGGCGTGCGCCTGACGGCGATCATCGTCGACGACGACTACGTCCACGCCGACCAGCCCGAGATCGACCGCAACCGCGCCGCGCAGGCCCACCGGATCGCCGCCCTCGCCGCCCCGGGCTGCCCCGCACCTGCGCCGTGATCAGTCGGCGCTGACCTTGCCGCGGGCGCTCTTGATCTCGGCGCGGCCCTTCTTGGCCTTGATGCGCCGCTCCTTCGCGCCGCGGCTCGGCTTGGTCGCGCGCCGCGGCGTGGGCCGCGCGAGCGCCGCGCGCACGATCGCCGCCAGCTTGTCCTCGGCGTCGCCGCGGTTCTTGATCTGATCGCGGGTCTTCTCGCTGACCACGATCAGCTCCCCGGCGTTGGTCAGCCGCCCGCCCAGCTTGGTCAGCAGCCACGCGCGATCGGCCTCGGTCAGCGCGCGCGACGTGACCGGGCACCAGCGCAGCTCGACCTTCGACGACACCTTGTTGACGTTCTGCCCGCCGGATCCACCCGACCGCGCGAACGCCAGACTCAGCTCGTCGTCGGGGATGACCACCCGCGGCGTGACGACCAGATCGCCCATGACGCGCGCACCTTACGCGAACCCGGGGGGGGCCGGCGGGGGGGGGGGGCCCCGGGGGCGGGGGGGGGGGGGGGGGGTTTGGAAAACGGGGGGGGGGGGGGGGGGGGGGGGGCGGGGCGGGGGGGGGGGCCCGGGGGGGGGGGGGGGGGGGGGGGGGGGGGGGGGGGGGGGGGGGGGGGGGGGCGGGGGGGGGGGGGGGGGGGGGGGGGGGGGGGGGGGGGGGGGGGGGGGGGGGGGGGGGGGGGGGGGGGGGGGGGGGGGGGGGGGGGGGGGGGGGGGGGGGCGCGCCGGGGCGGTGTCGAGCGGCGCCAGGCCGCAGCACCGGAGGAAGTCCGGCCCCGGGGGGGCCTCCGGCCCCGCGCCCGCCCGCCCGGCCGGGGGGCCGCGCCCCGCCGGCGCCGGGGGGGGGCCGGGGGCGGCGGGCGGGGGGCGGGCGGGGGCGGGGCGCCGCGGGCCGGGCCCCGGGCCGGGGCCCGCGGCTCCGGGGCCGCGCCGGCGCCCGGGCGCGCGCCCCGCGGGGGCGCGCCGGGCCGGGGCCCGGGGGCCGGCCGCGCCGGCTCGGCCGCGGCCGCGGGCCCCCGGGGCGCGGGGCGCGCGCGGGGCGGGGCGCCGGTCGGCGGGGCCGGGCGGCGGGGGCGGGGCTGGGGGGGGGGCCGCGGGGGGGGGGGGCGCGGCGCGCGGCCGCGGCCGGGGCGCGGGCGGGGGGGGGGGGGGGGGGGGGCGCGGGGGCCCGTCGGTCTCGCCCTCGCGGGGCGGGGGCGGGTGGCGGCGCGGGGGGCGGGGCCGCCCCTCCTGCCCCGCTGGCGGCGGCCGGGGCGCCGGCCGTGCCTACCAGGTCGCGTCGGCGGTGACCCAGGCGGTCTGGTAGTCGCCGGACAGGTCGCCGATGCCGGCCCAGGCGTCGAGCGTGATCGCGGTCGAGGCCGCGAGCGTCGGCCACGCCGGATCCCAGCCCGGCAGCGCCGCGGGGTCGAGCAGCGGCTGGGCGGTCGCGCCGCTCGCGTCGGCCCACGCCGCGGTGGTCATGACGGTGGCGCGCAGCCCACCGACGGCGCTGGCGCGGTACGCCACCGCGGCGAAGTCCCAGCCGTCGCCGAACCGCACCCCAGCTCGATCGACCTCGAGGGCGGGCAGCGACGCGAAGGCGAGCGCGGGGAGCGCCTCGGCGACGACCTCGCGCTGGGTCGTATCGCCGCGCGCCGCCGTGCCGCGGTTGGCGCCGATGACCACGCGGTCACCCGTCGCCCGCTGCGGCGCCGGGACGATCAGCGCCGCCGGCGACGCGTCCGGATGCCGGACGTACGTCTGGTTGGCGGTCAGGATCTCGGCGTACAGCGTCACCGGATCCGCGCCAGCGCCGGTGACCGTCGGCGTCACCGTGGCCAGCTGGAAGCTGTCGACGGTCAGGTCGAGGTCGAGCGCGCGATCGGCGGTGACCTGCTCGCCGCGCCGGATCGCGATCTGGGTCCCCTGCATCACCACCGCGTCGAGCGCGCCGGTCGGCACCTGCACCTGGTAGCTGCCGGCGGCGTGCGGCAAGGGGTACGCCAGCCCGAGGGCGATCTCGGCGTCGGGGGGATTCACCGCGCCCGACACCGTGGCGTAGGTGCGGCCATCGCCGCAGGGCGCCAGCGGCGCAGCGCGCGCGCCGGCGTCGAACGGGGCGCTGAGGAAACGCGGGCTGCTCCCGCCCAGCCCGCACGCGAACGCGAGGCCGTGGTAGCCGCGGGTCACCGTGAATGTCGCCTGGCCCGCGGCGTCGAGGGTCAGGCGCTGCCAGGGCGCGTCGCCGTCCTGCGCGGCCAGGTAGATCAGGTGCTCGTCCCCGGTGATCGTGATCGTATAGGGCGTCGGGTCGTCGCTCGAGCAGGCCCCGAGCCCGGTGATCGCCGCCAGCACGCCAGCACGCTTCCACATGGGCTGACCGTACCAGCCGCCGTCGGGGGCGGGGGCGGTGGCCGCTCGCCCCTGATGACGGACCGCGAACCAGATCGCGCAGCCGCTGTCGCACGGTGATAGGCTGGCGGGATGCGGTCGCCGCTCCTGCTCGTCATCGTCGCGGCTGGCTGTTCGTTCGATCCCAGCGGCCCGGCGACCACCGACGACGGCAGCCCTGACGACAGCGCGATCGTCGACGGCGTCGGCGCCGACGGCGCGATCGTCGACGGCGCGATCGTCGACGGCGCCACGATCGACGCCGCGGTCATCGACGCCGCGGTCATCGACGCCCGGCCGATCGACGCCCCGCCCCCGATCGACGCGCCCCCGATCGACGCGCCCCCGATCGACGCCCCGCCCCCGATCGACGCCCGGCCGATCGACGCCGCGCCGCCCCGCTGCGTCGGCTACCAGGTGGTCACCGGCGCGCCGGCCGGGTCGCGTTACCGCAAGGTCAACACGCTCACCACCTGGGCCGGCGCCGACGCCGACTGCACCTCCGACGGCGGCTACCTGGTGATCCCCGGCTCGATGGGCGAGGCGGTCGCCATCGGGACCTTCGTCAACCCGGCCAGCACCTCGCCGTTCTACTGGGCCGGGATCGAGGACCCCGAGCGCGACGGCACCTGGACCACGGTGCTAGGCGCGACGCAGACCTACCTGCCGTGGGCTCCGGCGCAGCCCAACGGCCGCCTCGGCGAGATCTACGTGCTCGTCGAGGACAACGGCCGCTTCTGGGACTGGTACGACAACGGCGCGCAGGAGTACGCCTGCGAGTGCAACCCGTGATCCGCGCGTCTGCGGCGCTGCTCGCCGTCGCCGCCGCCGCCGCGCCGGCGCTCGCCGACGACGACACCGCGATGTTCGTCACCGCCGGCGGCTCGATCGGCGTCGGCACCACCGTCGACGGCTACGACACGCTCGGCCGCGACTACGACCCCGAGGGCACGCTCGCCGCGCGCCTCACCGCGTCGTGGGAACCGTCGCCGCTCGCGTACAAGGAGCCCAAGGGCGTCCGCTTCGCCGGCGCCTTGGTGCCCGAGGTGACGCTGGGCTACCTGCGGATCGCCGACCACCGCACCGGCGACGTCGAGGACAACACCGACGCGTTCGTCACCGTTGGCGGGCGGCTCGAGGCGCGGTTCTCGCAGCACCGCATGGGCCTGTTCGGTGTGTCGGCCCGCGGCGGCTTCTACCTCGCCGGCCGCGTCGGCGCGCTCACCGACGCCGATCACACGCCGCTGCTCGAGCTCGCGGTCGGCGAGCACTTCTTCCTCGGCGACCGCCTGCGCGTCGGCGGCGAGTTCGGCTGGCAGCGCTTCTTCGGCGAGCAGTACGAGACCTTCGTCGACACGCCGGTGGCGCGCGCCCCGTGGCGGGACGGTGACGGCCAGTACATGTCGTTCCACCTGACCGTGTACGCCGGCTGGCGCCTTTGAGCCGCGCTCGCTGCGGCGCTGGTCACGGTCCCGGCCCCAGCCTGGTCGAGACGTGATGGATTCCGGGTAGTTCCGTCGACGGAGCGGCCCGACCTTGGTTTGACTTGGGGTCGTGCGCCACCTACCATCTCCGGTGGACCAATGACCGGACGTGGCAGCGGCGACGACGCTCCGAGCGACAGCGGCGCCCGCGCGCAGGCAGCGCGCGCCGTCGCCGTGCGGAGCGAGCCCGGCCTGGTGCCTGGCGAGTCCGCGATGATCGGCGCCGCCGACACCGCGGTCGCGCTCAAGACGCCGGCGCCGGGCGAGTTCACCGAGCCGGAGCCCCAGCCGCCGTCCGGAGTCCGCAAGCTCCACACCGAGGAGGATCTGGTCGGCACGATGCTGCTCGGCCGCTACTCGGTGACACGCAAGATCGGCCAGGGCGGCATGGGCGCGGTCTACGAAGCGACCCACACGCTGATCGGCAAGCGGGTCGCGGTGAAGGTGCTGCTCGACAAGTACGCGCGCAAGGAGCAGGTGGTCGCGCGGCTCGAGCAAGAGGCGCGGCTGGCGTCGTCGATCGGCCACGAGCACATCATCGACATCACCGACTTCGGCCAGACCGAGGACGGCCGCACCTTCGTGGTGATGGAGTTCCTCGAGGGCGAGTCGCTGTCCGAGCTGCTCAACCGCGAGGGCCCGCTGCCCGAGCAGCGGATCGTCGACATCGCCCGGCAGATCGCGTCGGCGCTGGGCGCGGCCCACGCCAAGGGCATCGTCCACCGCGACGTGAAGCCCGACAACGTGTTCTTGCTGCGCCGCAAGGACAAGGACTTCGTGAAGGTGGTGGACTTCGGCATCTCGAAGTCGCTGCGCGCCTCCGACGTCGGCGAGGAGGACTCGCCGCGCCTGACCCAGACCGGCATGGTGCTGGGCACGCCGCTGTACATGTCGCCCGAGCAGGCCCGCGGCGACGACGAACTCGACGCCCGCATCGACGTCTACGCGCTGGGCGTGATCATGTACGAACTGGCCACCGGGCGGGTGCCGTTCACCGGCACCAACTACCTGGCGATCATCTCGCAGGTGCTCAACGACGATCCCAAGTCACCGCGGGCGATCCGCCCCGAGCTGTCCGAGGAGTTCGAGGCGATCGTCCACAAGGCGCTGGCCAAGGAGCGGGCCGATCGATACCAGTCGACCGACGACATCCTCGCCGATCTCAACGCGCTGTACGACGACCCGACGCACTCGACCCAGCGGGCCCGCATCACCGGCCCGCGCCGGCCGCTGCGCCAGCGCGGCGGCAGCCTGCGGATCGTCGTGTGGATCGCCGCGATCGCCGCGATCGTCGCGGCGGTGATGGTCGCGGTCACGATGGCGATGGGCGGAGGCCCGACCCGCAAGCAGGCCGCCGCGGTGGTGGTGGACGCCGGTCCGCCCCCGCCGCCACCGATCGACGCGCCCGCCGCGCCGCCGCCGCCGGCCGTCGAGATCGTCAAGCTGCGCATCGAGACCACGCCGAGCGGCGCGTCCTTGTCCGAGGGCGGCCGCGACCTCGGCGTCTCGCCGCGCGAGATCGAGCTGCCGCTGTCGAACGAGACCGTGTCGCTGACCGCCAGCTACAGCGACGGCAAGGACGACTGGGAGGGCGAGTGCAAGGTGCGGCCCGCGGTCGATCACGATCAGACGTTGCGGTGCAAGCTCAAGAAGCTCAAGCAGGGTCAGCCCCGGCGCGTCAAGCCGACGGGCGGCGGCTCCGGCAGCGCGGCCCCGACGGGCGGCGGCTCCGGCTCGGGCGGCGGCGACGGCCGCAACACCGCGGGCGGCGAGCTCGAGGGCAACCCGTTCACGAAGGGCCCATGACCCGGCTCCTGGCGGCGTGCGCCGGCGCGGTCGCGGCGCTGACGGCCACCGCGGCCCACGCCGACGACGACGGCTTCATCGGGCGGCGCCGGGTGGCGCTCGAGATCGACGACTGCCCGCCCCAGCCTGGCCTGTCGCCCGCCGAGATCAAGGCACGCGGCGCCGATCACTACGACCGCGGGCTGGTGCTCTACCTGCAGGGCGACTATCCGGGGTCGATCGCCGAGTTCGTGAGCGCGTACTGCCTGGCGCCGCTGCCGTCGCTGCTCAAGGACATCGGCCAGAGCTACGAGCGGTCGGTGCGGTTCGAGCGGGCGATCACGTACTTCGAGCGCTACGTGATGGCGACCAACGACCCGGTCGGACGCGAGAACATCGTCGCGCGCATCCAGGTGCTGTCGCGGCTGGCGTCGACCATCCGCGTCGCCACCGAGCCGCCCAACGCCACCATCACGGTCCGCGACGCGCGCCAGACCGTGGCGTCGGCCACCGCCAACACCGACGATCTGATCTCGTTGCCGGCCGGCTCGTACACGATGCAGGTCGAGCTGCCCAACTACGTGCCGGTCGAGCAGCCGCTGACGATCGGCATCGGCGAGCCGTACAGCTACTCGTTCCGGCTGCAGCCGCGGCGCGGTCGGCTGCGCATCAACGCGGTGCCGGGCGACGCCCGCATCCTCGTCGACGATCGGCTGGTCGGGCAGGGCAGCTTCGACGGCGAGCTCGACCTCGGACCGCACAAGATCGCGGTCGAGCAGCCAGGCTGGCTCCCGACCCAGCAGACCATCGAGGTCCGCGACGTCGGCACCGCCGAGGCCTCGATCGCGTTGGCGCGGCCGCCGGCCACCGCGCGCTGGATGGCGATCGGCGGCGCGACCGCATACGGCCTGTACGCCGGCGCGTCGATCGGCGCGCTGGTCGACACCTCCGACGACGGCTCGACCGCGGCCGGCACGGGGCTGGCGGGCCTGGTGGTCGGCGGCATCGGTGGCTACCTGTTGATCCCCGAGGACATCCACTACGGCACCGCGTCGCTGCTCTTGACCGCGACCACCGCGGGGGCGATCGGCGGCTTCGAGCTGGGCCTGGCGCTCAGCGACGACAGCCGGGTGCTGACCTCGACCGCGCTGGGCGGCTCGGTGGCCGGCGCGACGATCGCGGTGCTGGCCGCGCGCCAGGGCGAGATCGGCGAGGGCCAGGCCGCCATCGTCAACAGCGGCGTGCTGTGGGGCACGGTCAGCGGCCTCCTGTTCACGCAGGTGTTCGCGGGCAGCGATCGCACCGACCTGGCGCTGACCTCGGCCGGATCCGGCCTCGGCCTGATCACCGGCGTCGTGCTGGCGCGCCGCTACGAGATCAGCCGGAAGCGCGTGATCTACATCGACCTCGCCGGCACCGCCGGACTCGTCGCGGGCCTCGCGGTGCAGAACGGCGCACAGTCGAGCAGCACCGGCACGTCGGCCTCGGACGAGAGCCGCTCGCACTTCACGCTGGCCGGCATGGCGATCGGGCTGGGGCTGGGCGTCTACCTGACCCGCAACCTCGACGCGCCGGTGCTGCGGCTGCAGCCGACGGTGACGCCGGTGCGCGATCGGGCCGGCGGCCGCGGGCTCGTCGTCGGCCTTGGCGGCGCGCTATAAGCAGCGCATGGTCGCCACGACGCACACCAGCGCCTGCCCGCTCGACTGCCCCGACCTGTGCAGCCTGCGGGTCGAGGTCGAGGATGGCAAGGTGGTGAAGGTCGACGGCGACGAGCGCGGCCCGATCACCGATGGCTTCGTCTGCGGCAAGGTCCGCAACATCGCCGATCACCTGTACGGCGAGCACCGGATCCTGACGCCGCTGCTGCGGGTCGGCGCCAAGGGCGAGGGGCGTTTCCGCGCGGCGTCGTGGGATGAGGCGCTGACCGTCGTCGCCGATCGCCTGCGCGCGATCCGCGACGACCACGGTGGCGAGGCGATCCTGCCGTTCCACTACGGCGGCTCCAACGGCTGGCTCACCGAGGGCGGCCTGGCCACGCGGTTCTTCCGCCGGCTGGGCGCGTCGCGCTGCCTGCGCACGCTGTGTGCGGCGCCGTCGAGCGAGGCCGTGCGCGGCCTGTACGGCCAGGTGCCGGGCGTCGGCCTCGAGGACTACCCGGCGGCCAAGCTGATCGTCGTGTGGGGCTGCAACCCGTCGGCGTCGGGCATCCACCTGGTGCCGATCATCGAGCGCGCGGTGGCCGCCGGCGCCACGCTGATCGTCGTCGATCCGCGGCGCACGCCGCTGGCCCGCCTGGCCACGCTGCACCTCGCGGTGCGCCCGGGCACCGACCTGCCGATCGCGCTGGCGCTGCACCGCGAGCTGTTCGCCCGCGGCGCCGCCGACGCCACGTTCCTGGCCACGCACTGCACCGGCGTCGACGCGCTGCGCGCCCGCGCCGAGCCGTGGACGTTGGCCCGCGCCGCCGAGGTCGGCGGCGTCGACCCCGCCGACCTGGCGCGGTTCGTCGATCTGTACGCCGCCGCGTCGCCGGCGGTGATCCGCTGCGGCTGGGGCGTCGAGCGCAACCGCAACGGCGGCTCGGCGGTCGCGGCGATCCTCGCGTTGCCCGCCGTGGCCGGCAAGTTCGGCGTGCGCGGCGGCGGCTACACCATGTCCAACGGCGACGCCGCCTGGGGCATCAGCCCCGAGCCGGGCATCGCCGAGCCCGAGCCCGCCACCCGCGCGATCAACATGACGCAGCTGGGGACGGCGCTCGCCGACACCGCCGCGCCGGTGCGCGCGCTGTTCGTCTACAACTGCAACCCGACCCAGACCGTGCCCGATCAGGCGGCGGTGCTGCGCGGCCTGGCCCGCGACGACCTGTTCACCGTGGTCCACGAGCAGGTCATGACCGACAGCTGCCGCTGGGCCGACGTCGTGCTGCCCGCGACCACGTTCCTCGAGCACCGCGAGGTGCGACGCGGCTACGGCGCGATGCGGCTCTACGACTCACCGGCCGTCGCGCCGGCGCCGGGCCTCGCCTGGAGCAACCACCAGCTGTTCGGCGCGCTGCTCACCCGCCTCGGCCTCGATCGAGCCGGCGACCCGCGCAGCGAGGACGAGGTGGTCGCAGCCATCTTCGCCGACGATCGCGACGGCCACCTGCGGGCGCAGCTCACCGCGCGCCAGGTCGCCGCGCCGCTCCTCCCCACGCCGCGCCTGTTCGTCGACGTCATGCCCGGCACCGCCGACGGCAAGATCGACCTCTGCCCGGCCGCGCTCGACGCCGTCGCCCCGCACGGCCTGTACCACTACCAGCCCGACCCCGCGACCGCCGCGTTCCCGCTGGCGCTGATCTCGCCGGCGATCGCTCAGCAGATCAGCTCCACCTTCGGCCAGCTGCGCCGCGCCCCAGCCACCGTCGAGCTGGCCGCCGCCGACGCCGCCGCGCGCGGCATCACCGACGGCGACACCGTGCGCATCTGGAACGCCCTGGGCGAGATCGTCTGTGGCGCCCGCGTCGCGCGCCACTTGCGCCCCGGCGTCGCGGTGCTGCCCAAGGGCACCTGGCGCTTCCACACCGCCAACGGTAGCGCCGCCACCGCCGTGGTCTCCCAGGCCCTCACCGATCTGGGCGGCGGCCCTTGCTACAACGACGCCCGCGTCGAGATCGCGCGCGTCGCGGCGACCGCACCGCAGTGATCTTCGCGACATAGCCGCGGCCGATCCCCCACGCAGGCCCCCGCCGCTCCCCACGTGGGACGCCGCGACCGATCTCCCACGTGGAACGCCGCCGCCCCCACGTCGGACGCCGCACCCTCCCCACGTGGAACGCCGCCGCCCCCTCCCCACGGGCCCTCCCGCCCCCCTTCCCACGTGGAACACCCCACGGGGAACGCCGCGGCCGACCCCCCACGTGGAACCCCGCGGCCGATCTCCCCCGTGGAACGCCGCCCCCTCCCCACGTGGAACGCCGCCGCCCCTCCCCACGTGGAACGCCGCCCCGTCCCCACGTGGAACGCCGCCGCCCCCTGGAACGCCGCCGCCCCTCCCCACGTGGAACGCCGCCGCCCCTCCCCACGTGGAACGCCGCGGCCGATCTCCCACGTGGAACGCCGCGGCCGATCTCCCACGTGGAACGCCGCCCCCTCCCCACGTGGAACGCCACGGCCGATCTCCCACGTGGAACGCCACGGCCGATCTCCCACGTGGGACGCCGCGGCCGATCTCCCACGTGGGACGCCGCGACCGATCTCCCACGTGGAACGCCAGATGAATCGCGCCGCCCTCGACCCGTCCAAACCGCGTAGGCTGCCCCCATGAAGCTGACCGCGTTCCCGGTGCTCGCCGCGGCGCTGGCGCTGGCCGTCTCACCGGCCGCCGCCAAGCGCAGGAACCCCGATCCGACCATGCGCGTGCTGGCCGACCTGCACGTCGCAGCCGGGTGCGATGACAAGGCGTCTGCGCAGCGCGCGTGGTGCATCGCCGCCGACGGCTGGGCCACAGGCACGCCGGGCAAGCTGCCCATGGGCAAGGTGCTGCTGGGCCTGACCATCCAGCATTCCGCCAGCTCCACTGGCACCTGGGACCTCGCCGCCGATCCGACGATCGGCCTGGCCGCGCTCGCGGTCCGGCACGACGGCCCCGCCAACGAGCTCAAGCTCTACGCGATCACCCCGTCGACCGACGCCGAGAAGGTGGCGATGGCCCAGACCGTCGGCAACCTCGCCACGGCGCTGAAGGGCAAGGGCAAGTCGGTCAAGGTGCCCAAGGCGCTCGCCACCCACCTCAAGTCGCTCGGCAAGAAGAGCGGCCACTTCGCGACCAAGGGCGCCACCGGCTGGACGTGGACCGGCGACTCGGCCGGCGAGCTGCGCAAGGTCGGCGCGTACTGGGTCGTGATCGAGACGCCGAAGAGCGGAGACGGCCGCTTCATCACGATCCTCACCGAGAAGTGGAAGTAGGCGCGGCGATCGCCGGCGCATCGGCCGCGCTGGCGCTACCTGCGACACCGCTGCGACGCCAGACGCAGCCGCGCGTGGCGGCCTGCTACCAGCGGTCACAGACGCCAGCCCCACCCGAACGCGGCGGCCGCTACCGTCATCGCATGCGTCATCGCGCCCTCGTCCCCCTGCTGTGCCTCGCCGGTTGCGCCACCGCCCGCGCGCCGGCGCCCACGCCGCCCGCCGCCGCGCCGCGCACCGCCGCTCCCACCACCGCGCCGGCGCCCACGCCGCTCCCGGCCTCGGCGATCGGCGCGGCTTGCGCCAGCCCCGAGCACCGCCAGTTCGACTTCTGGATCGGCGACTGGGAGCTGGTCGTGCGCGCGAAGCAGAGCGCCGACGGCCCATGGGACGAGGCCCGCGCCACCCAGCACATCGAGCCGATCCTCGGCGGCTGCGCGATCAGCGAGACCTTCACCGCCGAGGGCCCGGGGCAGCCGTGGGCTGGTCGTAGCTACTCGATGTGGCAGCCGACCACCGGCCAGTGGCGCCAGACCTGGATCGACGATTCGGGCAGCTACCTCGCGTTCACCGGCGGCCTCGACGGCGGCGTCATGGCGCTGGTCGGCGAGCCGCGCGAGCAGCGCGGCAAGCGGGTGCTGATGCGGATGGTGTTCCTCGACGTCACCGCCACCTCGCTGCGCTGGGAGTGGCAACGCCAGCTCGACGGCGGCCCCTGGGAGCCGCAGATGATCATCACCTACCGCCGCCGCGGCTGATCACGAGGCGACGGACTGGCGAGCGGCGGCCGCGCGGATAGGATGCCGCCATGTCCCACGCATCGCGCGCCCTGCTCGCCGTGGCCCTCGCCGCCGCGGCCTCGCCGGCGACCGCCAAGCCCCGCCTGCCGACCGCCACCGAGGCGATCCTCGGCGACCTGCACACCGCCGCCCGCTGCGCCGACCGACGCTCGCCACGGCGCCACTGGTGCATCGCCGCTGACGGCTGGGCCACGGGCACGCCAGCCGACCTGCCAGTCGGCAAGGTGCTGATCGGCGTGACGTTCACGCGCGAGGTCGCGACGGCGACGCCGATCGACTTCGCGGGGGAGGACGCGTACCGCTTCGCGACCCTGTCCCTGCGCCGCGTCGGTGACACGGTCGAGGCGAAGCTCGCCGGCATCGACCCCGGCGACGACGACGACAAGCGCATGCTCAAGGACGCGACCACCAAGCTGGCGGCCGTGTTGCAGGGCAGGAGCAAGGTCGCGCGGCTGCCGCGCGCGCTCGCCGAGTTCACGAAGTCGGGCGCCGATCGCCCTGGCCACGTCATCACCAAGGGCGCCCGCGGGTGGACCTGGACCGCGGGCTCGGCGACCGAGCTACGCAAGGTCGGCAAGTACTGGGTGGTCATCGAGACCAGCATCAGCGGCCGCGACACCCGCTTCATCACGGTCCTCACGGACAAGTGGAAGTAGCGGCCCGCCGACGCGGCTGATCACTGCATCGCGGCGATCAACCCGAGTTCGGCCAGCGCGCCGCGACACACCGCGAGCCGGTGCGCGCGGACGTCCGCGAACGCGACGGTCGCCGGCTCGCGCAGCCAGCACGCGAAGGGGCGCGCGCCGTCGGCCCGATCGACCCAGCCCACCAGCCACGCGATCCAGCCGGCGCCGCCGTCGAGCTCGCCGGTGCCGGTCTTCCAGTGGATCGTCGCCGCGCCGATCGTCTCGCGCGGCAGCGCCTCGCGCACGACCGCCATCGCCGCCGCGGTCACCGGCAACGTGCCGGCGATCAGCCCGCGCACCAGCGCCACCTGCTCCGCCGCCGACACCGCCAGCCCGCCGTCGAGCCAGAACCGATCCAGCCCGCCCGCGATCGAGCGGTTGCCGTAGCCCAGCGCGTCGAGGTGCGCCTGCATCCGCGCCGCGCCGATGTCGATCGCCAGCCGCCGGTACAGCGGCACCGCTGACACCGCCAGCGCGTCGCGCACCGACTGATCGTGGGTCCAGTCGGGGTTGCCGACCTCGGCCGGCGGATACCGCCCGGGATCGTACGGCAGGATCGACTCGGCGCTGGTGATCAGCCCGACGTCGGCGCCGATCAGCGTGTTGACGATCTTGAACGTCGACGCGGGCCGCAGCCGTTCCGCGGCGCACGCGGGATCGCTGGCGACCACCGCGCCATCGGGCGTCACGACCACCAGGCACGTCGCGTCGGCGGCGAGCCCCAGCGGCGCCGCCACGCGGGCCAGCGCGCCAGCCACGTCGAGCGCCGGGGCCTCCGGACCTGTCGGCGTCGCCGCGGGCGGGGCCACCACCGGAGACGAACCCGCACAGCCGACGACGAACGCGAGCATGACGAGGCGAGCCATCGCCGCCACGCTAGCGCGCCGCGTGCGCCGCCGCACGGGCCCGCTACGCCTCTTCGAGCTCGCTCTCGTCGAGCTCGAGCACGTCGTCCTCGACCCGATCGCTGGGTCCGCCGAGGTGACGCACCAGCGACAGGTGGACCTGCGAGCGGATCAGCCGCAGCACGCTGTCGAGCTCCCGCGACGAGACGTTGAGCCGCGTGCGCAGGAGCGCCAGCGTCGCCGCCACCAGCTGCTCCTTGGCCTTCTCGAGCCAGCGGAACGCGGTGACCCGGTGGACGCGGTAGATCGCGCCGATCTCGTCGATGTTCAGGCCGTCGACGTGGTGGTAGCGCAACAGCGTCTGCTCGCGCGCCCCCTGCTGCGCCAGCGCCTCGGCGAACGCCGCCTGGAACTCGCGCGCGTAGGTGCGCTTCATGTACGCCAGCTCGGGGTCGTCGCCCGGCATCGCCTGCTGCGCGATCAGCTGATCGTCGTCGGTCAGCACCTCGTGCTTGCCCTTGCGCAGGTCGTTCAGGCAGGTGCGCACCGCCACCGACCGCACCCACCGCCGCAGATCGCCGCGGCCGCCGTACTCGACGATCTTGCCCGGCACGCCGTCGCCGACGAACAGCCGCTGCCGCACCAGCTGCTTGACGTCGGCCACCCGCGGCGCCGGCATCCGCATCCGCGCCAGCGCGATGTCGACCTCGCGCATGTAGTGGCGATCGAACGCCACCAGCGCCGCGCGATCGCCGTCGGCGCACGCGCACGCCAGGTACAGGTCGGCCGCGCGCAGCGCCGCCAGCGCGTCGTCGGCCTCGGCGCTGGGCTCCAGCCGCGCCGCCGCGAACGCCACCGCTCGCGCCGGCTCGATCGCCACCTCGGGCCACGCCTGCCGCCCCTCCGCCACCAGCGCCCAAACCCGCCGGGCCAGATCAGGGATCGTCGCCAACCCCGTGCGCAGCCCCTCGGGGGCCGCGTCGAGAAACGGCGCGATCAGCGCGGGCTCCATCGATCGATCACGCCACATTCCCGCCGGCCGCGCAATGCCCGGACCGCCCCGGCCGACCGGCCGACCGTCACCTCCGCGGATGGGCCGCCGCCCACTCGGTGACCATGTGGACGAAGTGCGCGTCGGTGCGCCCCTGGGACGTGAAGTCGTGCAGCATCGCGTCCGGCGTCGCGCCCGTGAACCAGTCGACGATGGCCGCGTCCGCGCGAGCCTGATCGGGCACCGCGACGATGCCGAGCAGCTTGGCGACCCGTTCCTCGCCGTCATGGCGGAGGCTCGTCGTCCCGCCACGCTGCCACGGCGCGCTCATCACGACCCACCCGCTGTATTCATCGGGCACCTCGAACGTCCACTGGCACATCGTCTGGCGGCAGTCGACCTCGCCCAGCGTCACCGCCGGTAGGTTCGTCTGCACCGCCGGCAGCACCCGGTCGCGCAGGAAGCGCTCGCGGTCGGCCGCGAACACCGGGTCGCGCGCCTCGCCCGCGAACCGCGCCTCCACCGCGCTGCCGAGAACCCCTCGCCCCCGCGCTGATACGTCGCGATCACCAGCTCGCCGTACGGATCGCGGTTCACCGCGCGCTCGATCGCCTGCGCGCCGACCACCGCGCCACCCAGCGCACCCACCACCGCCGCGCTCGCGATCATCCGGCGCACCCACGGTCGCCGCTTCATCACCACGCTCATCGTTGCCTCCTCGAATCGGTTGTGCCCCGCTTGGTGCGCACCCGCGCCCCGCCTGCCACCTGCCCGATCGTCCGGTCGGCGCCGTCGTGACCGAGCCGTGACGGCGTCAGCGCGACGCCACGCCCGCGCGTGGCAGGTGGTCGTCGCGCGATTGCCGCCGCAGCCGACGACGTGGGATCATCGCTTGCGATGAGCAGTCCCCGCATCACCACGTCCGTCGAGCGTCGCCCGTCGACCCTAGCCGCCAACGCCGAGCGCATCCGCGAGGCGCTCGGTGGCGATCTGCCGCCAGCGCTCGCCGCGTTGTACGGCGAAACCGACGGCTTGACCGTGAGCGTCGCCCGCGACGGCGAGCCGCTGCACCACTTCGAGGGCGTCGTCGCGACCCTCGAGGACGCCTTCGACGGCTGGAAGCCGCACGGCCAGGCCGCGGACGCCGACGAGTTCGCCGACGCCGGCTTCGACCAGGCGTTCTGCGAGATCACCTGGAGCCCGGACGCCGACGTCGACGCCGACGAGGCGCTCGCGCAGCTCAACGCGCTGCGCCGGGCGAAGCTGCTGATGTCGATCCCTGGCTCGCCGGAGTTCCTGGTGGTCGACCTGGCTCCCCCCGACGGCGAACTCCAGATCGGCTGGGCCTACGAGGGCTGCGAGTACCACCCCCTCGACCTCGACCTCGACGAGTTCCTTCGCATGGTTCAGATGTTCGGATCCGCGCGGTGGTTCTGGGCGTACCTGCCGCACGGGGTCTCGCATCGCAGCCAGATCGCCGACGCGCTGCGCGACTTCGCCGACACCTGGCCCGACGAGGTCGCAGCGCTGGTGCGCCGGGCCAGCGCTGGGGGCGTCGTGCCGGTCGCCGATGACGGCGACACGCCGGAGGAAGCGGAGGAGGAAGAAGAGGAGGAGGAGTAGCGGCGCCGCACCGGTCAGCTCGACGCCGCAGTCACGCCGACCCACAACGGGAACTGGCTGCGTTGCGCCAGGTCGCGCATCGTGATCACCGCCGTCCGCGCCGTCGCCATCGCCATCGGGCCGATCGTCCCGTGCCCCGCGGTGTGCACCGCCTCCATGATCCGCTCGGCCTCCGCCGCGTCGAGCCCCAGCCCCTCGCGCAGCGCCGTCACGACGAAGTCCTTGGTCGTGTACGGATCGTCGCGCAGCTCGACCATCGCCGTGCCGCGATCGCTGCCCGGCAGCGCCGGCGGCCCCCCGCCGTGGGCCAGCCGGAACAGCACCGCTGCGCGGTCGACCTGCGCCTTCGTCAGCACCGCCGCCGCCCGGCCGTCGCCCAGGTACGCCCACAGATCCGCGCACCCGATCCGCCGCGACGCCCCGCGCGCGCTGTGGTCGGCCCGGCGCAGCGTCCAGTCCAGCGCCTCGAGCTCGCCGCGTCCGCCCGCCGCCAGCGCCGCCAGCACCTCGTCCTCGAGCGCCGCCGCGTCCGCACCTGCGTCGCCGATCGCCGCCGTCACCGCCTCGACCTGCAGGAGCCCGTACAGCACGTGCACCGTCGACGGCTCCTGCCGCCGCGTCTGGGCCTCGTGCCGCGCCACGTGCACCGCGATCCCCGCGTCCTCGTCGAACGCCTGCGCCGCCGCCTGCTGCGCCGACCGGTCCGCGCGCAGATGCAGCCACCAGAACGCCCCCGCGCTCGCCGCCGTCATCGCCAGGTAGAGCATCGACACCGCCTCGAACCTTGGCCCACCCGCGGACCCCACGCAACCGTCGGCCCTGATGGTCGATACCGACGTCGTGCGCATCCCAACCCTCGCCACGCTCGCCCTCGTCGCCACCGTGGCGCTCGCCACGCCTGCCGCCGCCGACCGCCCAGCGCCGTCTCCCGACGGCGCCGTCTCGATCGACGTCGATCCCGCCCGCACGCCCGCTGTGATCATCCGCGGTGGCACCCGAGGCACCGACGTCACGGTGAGCAGCCCCCCCGCGTCGACATGGTCGCGCATCGTCCGCCTCCTCGTCCTCGGCACTCCGCCGACCGCCACCGTCACCGTGTCCGCGACGGCCGATGCCAGCAGCTGCACGATCCACGTCAGCGGCGGCCGCCACGTCTCCATCGGCAACGTCTCATGCGGGAAACCACGCCCGCCGCGCCGCCGGCCGCGATGATTCCGCGCGTACGCCGCGCGCCGCGCCCACGCGGTGCGGTCCCGACGCCCGTCAGCCTGGCACCGGCGCCGGCAGCGGCGTCGTCGCGTGCCCGCGCGGGATCACGATGACCGCGTCGAACGCCGTTGGCACCAGGCGCAGGACGAAGTCGCCCACGTCGCCGCTCGCCTGCGCGCCGAACTCACGCACGTACCGCGGCCGCGCCGCCCACGCCCGCACCGCAGCGGGCGCGTCGTGCAGGTGCAGGTACAGCGGCCGCGCCCCCGTGGCGCGCAGCGTCGTCGCCTCCAGCGCGTGCCGCGGCGTCGGCGTCAGCGGCACCGCTTCCCGGCGCGTGCCCGCAGGGTTCCAGGCCCACGCGTCGCCACCATCGACGAACAGGCCGATCGGATAGTACGCGTCGCCGAGCGCGCGCTCGAGCGCCTGCCCCATCGACTCGACCGTGCTGTACGGCTCACGCGCCAGGTGGCCGTTGTGCGCCAGCGCGACGATGCGCGCGCCGGGCTCGAGCCGCGCCACCGCGACGACGACGTCGGCCATGCCTTGATCGCGCCGCCGGGCACCCTCCATCGGATCGGCGCGCAGCGTGCCCACCCGCCCCACGAGCTCGATCGCCGCCAGCGCCACGCGGTTGGTGGCCGCGTCGACTCCAGCGCCAGGAGCGATCACCTGCAGCCGCGCCAGCAACGCGTCCAGCGCCCGTGCCTCCTCGACCGCGAAGCCGACCACCGCGCGCCCGCGGTCCGCGCGCAGGCGCTCCACCAGCGCGCGCTCCGCCGTCGCCAGCGTCGCTGTCGCGAGCAGCACGTCGCATGCCGCCTGGGTGTCCTGCACGTCGAAGCCCAGCACGCGGATCACCGCGGCTGGGTGCGCCTGGTTGTGCGCGCGCACCGCGTCGATGAACGCGCGGAACTCGATGGTGTTCCACATCCAGTAGCCCAGGTCGCGGATCGCGCCCACGAGGTCCACGGCCTCCCCCTGCGCGTACCGGTCGAGCGCGAACGCCTCGGCGACGCCGGCCTCGAGCATGATGATGGTCGGCCCGGTCGCGCTCATCGCGATCGCCAGCCGCTGACGCAGCGCCAGGAACTCGGCGGTGCCGTGGTTCGCCTCGCCGATCCCCACCACGCGCACGCGCGCCGGGATGCCACGCACGAGGGCCGCCTCGTCCCCGGGGTCCAGGGCCGCGGCGACGGTCTGCTCGACGTTCCGGCGCCAGTACCCCGCCACCCCGAGCACCGCCCCGGGCGCCACGCGCACGCGCTGCGCCACGGCCACCACATCCCCATCCACCGTCGCGATGGCCTCGCCCGCCGGCACGCAGCTCGCGAAGCGCCCAGCCGCGTCGACGTTCGCCGCGAACGTCGCGAAATCGTCGGTCAGCACCGTGACGTGCACCGCGGCCGCACCGATCGCGGCCGCCGGCTCGACCACCACGCTCCCGGTGACCTGCGCGCATGGCCGGTCCACGCGGACCGACACCGGCACGGCTTTCTGGTCCGGCAGCCACGCCGCCCCGACCGCCGACGTCACCGACAGCGCGAACGTCCCCTCGGGCACGCCGATCCTCGCCACCCCACGCGCGTCCGTCACCGCCATCGCCGCCGGCACCGCCATCGGCCCGTGATAAGTCGCCACCACCGCGCCGGGCGTCGCCCGCCCCGCGGCGTCCACCACGCGCAACGCAGCCTGCCTCGGCGTGCCAGCCGTTGGGCCGCTCGCCGCTCGCCTCGAAGGCCGCGCACAGCTCGCCACCGCCGCGAACGCGACCACCAAGCCCAGCCATCGTGTACCTGCCAGGCGCCTCATGGCGGCATCGTCTCCGAACTGCCGGGCATGCCGGGTGCGTCGAGGCGCGGGCGAAGCCCCGCCGGCAGCGGGCGCGCGCGCGTGGTCTCGCGGACGTAGACGAGCGCATCGAACTTCTGCGCCAGCGCCTGCGGCCACGTCATCGCCTCCTCCGACGCGTAGCCCGAGCCGGCGTCGCGGATCGGGTGAGGCGCGGCCAGCCAGTCGGCGACGGCGCCGCGCGGCGGCGTGCGCAGATCGACGATGGCGATCGGGCTGCCGACGCGCGTGAACGGCGCCGCGACGTCGAGCTCGGACGCTGGCCCAAGGCGGTGCTCGGTCACCGGGTGACCGTGGTCCATCGTCACCGCGGTCGCCTGGAAGCTGCCGTGGTCGAACGCGAAGCCGATCGGCAGGTAGCCGGCGCCAAACCGCGCGCGCAGGTGGTGCCCCATCGGTGGCCGAAAGTCGACGAAGCCACGGCGCGCCACGTGCCCGTTGTGCGCCCAGACGACCGCGCGCGTACCCTTTGGTGACTGCGCGAGCAGCCACGCCAGGTTCTCGGCCATCGCCGCGTCGCGGACCGTCGCGTCGTCACGGGCGGCGGCCTCCTGCTCGAGGATGCGGAGGTCCTGCCGCGCCAGCTCGTACGCCGCTCGGTCTACCCCGCGCCAGCGTCGAGCGTGCTTCGCGAAGCCGGCGCTGAGCCCCGCCAGCGCCGCCGCAAGCCGCTCGGCCGACGGATCCGCCAGCCCCTCGATCAGCGCCAGCATCGCCGCATCGCCGGCAGCGACGCGACGCACGAAGCTCGTCACCGACGCCGTCGCCCCCGCGGTGTACTGCATGTCGATGCCCGCGAACTCGACCTTCCGCCGGTGCGTCGGATCGGCGTTCCAGCTCCGCATCCACTCGATCAGCGCCAGCACCTCTTCGGTGTTCCAGGTCCAGAAGCGGATCCCGGCCAGCGCCACCCGCGGGTCACCGACGCCGCGCACCACGTAGTCGTTGATCGCGCGACACTCCGGCTGGTTCGCCTCGATCGCGAACATCGTGAAGCCCATGCGCTCGACCAGGTAGCGCACCAGCCGGTGCTTCAGCTGAAAGAACTCGCGCGTCCCGTGCGTCGCCTCGCCGAGCCCGACGACCCGAGCGTTGCCGACGAGCTTCGCGACGCCCTCCAGGTCGCTCAGGTCATGCGCGGGATCGGCGCTCGCCACGCGTAGCGCGGTCGCGTCGATCCACTCGCTGACCGCCGCCGGCGCCGGCGTCATCGTCGACACCGCCACGTCGAGCCGCACCCGACCGTTCACGGCGTCGCCATCGGTGTGGCCGAACGCGCTCGACGTCCGCACGAACGCGCCGTAGTGGGCCGCCGCGGGTATGACCGCGCGATAGCGACCATCGCCGCCCACCGGCACTGAGAACCAGTCGCCGCTGACCCGGCTGTCCCGGTACAGCACCACCTGCGCGCCAACGGGCACGTCGCCCGTGACCACCCCGCTGACCTCGACGCCCCCAGCCCGCGGGAGCGTCATCGCCACTTCGCTGTCCTCGACGAATGCCCGCTCCTCGATGTACGCGCCGACCAAGTCGCCACCGACCGCCGACAGCGCGAACTCGCCTGGCGGCGCCACCACCGCGAACCGTCCATCAGCATCGCTGACGGTCGTCGGCAGCATGCCCCCGAAGCGGTCCTGCACCAGCGCGATCGCCGCCCCCGCCACCGGCGCGCCCTGCTCATCGATCACGCGCCCGCGGACCGTGATGTCCGGCAGCGGCAGCGCCTGTGTCTCGATCGCCAGATCGTCGAACCACGCCGTGCCGTCGCCCACCAGCATCGCGCCCACCACCAGCCGCTGCGCGTCCGCCGGCACATCCACCCACGCCGCCGCCGCCCGCCACTCGGCCGTGCCCGTCAGCCCGCGCCCCTTCATGTCATCGAACTCGCGCCGCCCATCATCGACACGCAGCCACAGCCCCGCGGCCCCGCTGACCACCGCCTCGGTCCTCACCCAGCCGCGCAGCCGCACCCGCTGCCCGCGCACCGCCGTCGCATCGAGCGTCACCGCCGCCGCGCCGAACCGCCCACCCTCCGACGTCAATCGCAGCACACCGCTCCCCGTCCGCGCACCCACGCGCTCGATGCCGCCCTGTGTCGCCGCGTCGCCGACGCCGAGCGTCCACGGCTCACGCTGGGCCCCCGCCTCGAAGCCGAGGTCGAGCTCGCCACCGAAGCGCGGCGACGGGGCCGGCTGCGTGACAGCGATCAGCCCCGCGTGCTTGGGCGCCGACGGTGCCGACGGACTCGACGCCCCTGACGAGCACGAGAGCCCGATCGCGGCGATACCCACGACGCACGCCGCCCTCAGCCGAGTCGCCATCGGCCGCTCGTTCACGGCGCCACCGACTTCGCCGGCGCCACGTCCCGTCGCGGCCGCTCGCCACCAGGCAGCGGGCGAGCGCGCGTGGTCTTGTCGACGAAGATCACCGCGTCGAACAGCTTGCCCAGGGTCGCGGGCTGCGTCATCGCAGCCTCGCTGGTGAACGCGTAGCCGGTGTCGCGCATCGCGTGCGGCGCCGCGAACCAGTCCGCGACGACGCCGGCCGGGGCGCTGCGCAGGTCGGCGATCAAGATCGGATGACCGACCTGGGTGAACGGCGCCGACACGTCGTGCGCCGCCGCCGGCCCGAGCGTGAACTCGATGACGTTCGACGTGCGGCCCTTGGTCCAGTCGCTGGCCTGGAAGGAGCCCGAGCCGAAGACGAAGCCGAGCGCCACGTAGTCCTTGCCGTGGCGCCGTCCCCGCTGCCAGCCGTGGCACACGCACCGACCAGGACCAGCGCGATCGAGGCGAGGGACTTCATGACCCGAAATTGTCCCGCCGTCCGCCGCGTCGCGCAACCCGCCTGATCGTGATGTGCGGCCGCGCACGTGCGGCGTTCAGCGACAGGTGGCGGGGCGGTTCGGCTCGGGGACCAGGTTGAGGTCGCGCAGCCGGTGGCCGGCGCGGCAGCGGGTGGCGTCGACCAGCTCGCCGGTGGTGGCCATGGGCCGGGGCAAGGTCCAGCGCATCGCCGCCGCCAGCGTCCCGATGGCGACGGCGGTGCCGTCGGGGCTGCTGGCCAGCCAGTACACCTCGTCGGGCGTCGTCTGGCGGGCCAGCGGCAGGCCGGTGGCGACGTCCCACTCGGTCACCGTGTGATCGAACGCGCCCGTGAGCAGGCGCTGGCTGTCGGCGGTGAACTGCACCTGCATCACCAGCGCGCCCGGGGCGAGGCGCAGCAGCGGCTCGCCGGTCGCCGCCGACCACACCACGACCTCGCCCGTCTCGTTGCTGGTGGCGACGAGCCGCCCGTCGGCGGCGTAGGCAACCGCCCACACCAGCTGGTCCGCGGTGGCCGGC
The DNA here is from genome assembly GCA_016707895.1 of Myxococcales bacterium. Classification (GTDB taxonomy): domain Bacteria; phylum Myxococcota_A; class Polyangia; order Haliangiales; family Haliangiaceae; genus UBA2376. The sequence goes on from JADJGV010000003.1 coordinate 607,241, forward strand.
AGCGGCACGTCGGCGCCGCCGTCGAGCGCGAGCAGCGTGGCGCCCCCATATCGCGCGAACAGCACGTAGCGGCTGTCGGGGGCGAACACCACGTCGGTGCCGCCGCCGCGGTGCGGCGCGCGGGCCGGCAGGTCCCGCACCCGGGTCCAGTCGTCGGTGCGCCAGACGCCGGCCCCGCCGCCCTCGTCGATCGCGGCGAGCCAGCGACCGTCGGGCGACCAGCGCACGGTCATCGTCGGGCGCGCCAGGCGCCCGACCTCGATCGGCGTGTCGGCGGCGCCGTACACCGCGACCCGCCCGCTCTCGCCGCTGACCGCGACGCGGGCGCCGTCGGGGCTCGCGCTGGCCCGGCTGCCGGCAGCCTCGATGATCCGCACCGGCGTGGCGGTCGCGACGTCCCACACGATGACGCGCTCGTCGAGACCCGCGGTGAGCAGGCGTCCGCCGGGCAACCGCTCGAGCGTGGTCGCGCGGCCGCGGTGGCCGGCCAGGCGCGTCCGGATCGCGCCGGTCGCAGCCTCGTGAACGGTGACGGCGCCGTCGTCGGACGTCGCGGCCAGCGTGGCGTCGTCGAGCCAGGCGAGCCGGCGGACCCGGGCCGGGCCGGCGCGCACGATCACGGCGGCGCGGTCGGGCAGCGCGAACGTCCACAGCGCGAGCTCGGCGTCGACGGCCGCGACGTGGTCCTCGGACACCGCCAGGAAGATCGGCGGCTGCGCGAGCCACCACCACCGCAGCGCCGCGCCCGTCGCGAGGTCCAGTTCGACGATCGCGCCGTCGCGGCCGAACGCGAACAGCGCGCCGCGCGCAGCGTCGACGGCGAGCCCGTACCCCTGCGCCGGTGGGCGGGTGCGCCACCGCGTGACGCCGTCGGCGAGCCCGGTGGCGCTGAGCTCGCCGTCGCTGGCGAACGCCACGACCAGCCCGGCGTCGGCGACGATCTTGACGTCGCTGATCGCGGCCGGTGCGTCGATCGTGAGGCCCGTCCGGCCGTCCCAGTCGACGATCCGGACCTGGCCGGCCGACATCGTGTTGTCGCGCACCAGCGCCACCACGCTCGGCGTCGCCGCCGGCGGAACGATCGCGCACGGCCAGCGTGGATCGCACAGCGCGGCGAGGGCGCGGCCCGCGCCGGCGTCGAACAGCGTCGCGGCCCCGCCGTCCGGACCCTGGCCGGTGACCACCAGCCGGCGACCATCAGGCGAAGCCACGGCGTAACCGCGGCGGAGCGCCGTGGCGACGCGCATCACCCGGCGCCGTGCCGTGAGGTCCCACAGCTCGGCCTCTCCGCTTGGGGCCTTGAGCGCCAGCCAGCGGCCGCCCTGCAGGTCGGCGCTCACCGAATCGCTGGGCGGCGGCTCCGGCAGGTCGCCGAACCGCCAGACCACGGCGCCATCGGCGGCGGCGATGATCGCGGCGCCGGTCGCCGTCACCGCGACCAGCCGGTCGGCGTCGAGCTCGAGCAGCTGGGAGACCTCGGCGAGCGGCGCGCTCCAGCGGGTGACGCCGTCGCGCGGCGACCAGCGCTCGACGTGATCGGCCGTGGCGATGACGAAGTCGCTGGCGAGCGGCATGGCCGAGGTCACCGCGCCGCGGCTGGCCGCGCGGAGCGCGGGGGTGGCGGCGCCCGCGACCGCGGCGAGCGTCCGGGTGGCAACGCTCCAGTCGCCGAGGGCCGCGGCGGCCTCGAGCAGGGGCAGCGCCCGGCCCGGCTGGCGGCCATCGAGCTCGGCGCTCGCGCGCTGCAGATAGGCGCCGGCGAGGCTGCGCTGCGCCTCGTGCCCGCGGGCCTCGGCTGCGGCCTTGGCTTGGCGTGCGCGGTTGCGCGATCCTGTGATGCTCACGAACGCCACCACGGCCACGGCCGCGATCACTGCCACCACTGCCACCACCGCCGCCGCTAGCCGCTTGTGCCGCTTCACCCAGTGCGAGACCAGCGCGCCGGCTGAATAGTGCCTGGCCAGCACCCGCGCCCCCGCCGCGAACGCCCGCAAATCAGCCGCCAGCTTCCCAGCATCCCGATACCGTCCGCCCGCCTCCGGCGCGCAGGCCTTCCGCACGATCGACACCAGGTCGACGTCCACGCCGCTGCGACCGAGGCTGTGGTGCAGCTTGTAGACGTCGGTCGGCGGCGTCTTCTCGCCGGTGCAGACCTGGAACAGCATCGCGCCGATGGCGTAGACATCCGCGCGCTCGTCGACGAGCTCGCCGCGGGCCTGCTCGGGCGCCATGTACGCGGGCGTGCCCAGCACCGAGCCGGCAACGGTCACGCCAGGCGTCGGCGCCGCCGTCCGGTACGGGCCGTCCTCCGCCGGCTCGTCGTCCTCCGCTTCAGGCGAGATGTCCTTGGCCAGGCCCCAGTCGATCACCACCGTCTCGCCGAACTCGCCCACGATGACGTTGGCCGGCTTCAGATCGCGGTGGATGATCTTGCGGTCGTGCGCGTACGCGATCGCGTCGGCCACCGCCAGGATGTGCGGCAGCAACGCCAGGCGCGCCTCCACCGTGCGCGCGTTCTCGAACAGCACCTTCAGCGGGCGGCCCGCCACCAGCTTCATCACGTAGAACGGCGTGCCGTCCGGCCAGCGGCCGGCCTCGTGGACCGGCACGATGCCTGGGTGCTCGAGTCGGGCGGTGATGAGTGCCTCGCGGAAGAACCGCAGCTCGCTCGAGGCGCCGCGGTTGAGCAGCTCCTTCACCGCGACGTCGCGGCCCATCTCGCGATCGCGCGCGCGGAACACGCGGCCCAGGCCGCCGCGGCCGTGCTCGCCGAGGATGTCGTAGCGCGCCGGATCGCGATACTGCAGCGGCGCCGGCAACCGCGCCGGCGCGATCTCGCCGACGTGGTTCGCGGGAGAGTCGAGCTGCGCCAGCGGCGCCGGCGCGGGCGTGCTGGTGCGCGTCGCGGCGTCCGCGTCGATCGCCGCGCCGCCCACGTCGCCGTCGAGCGGAATCTCGGGCTCGAGCCCGGCGCCGTTCGCGTTACCCGCCACCGACGTCATTTGCGAGCGGAGATTACTCGCGGAAATCCCGGATGCAAGGTCGCCATGTGGCGAACGACCATGTCCGAGACGTCGCAGCATTGCGTCAGCAGCGGTTAGCAGATCGCGTGCCGCAGGTTTGGAGCCGCAAGTTGCCGGACCTCCGGTGGAGGATATGCGCGAAGATGTTCCGGTGCGGTCGATCTGCGTGTGGCAAGCAGCCGACAACGCTGGACGCCCGGCGTAACATCGATGCCTGTTCCGTTGGTGTTTCGCTGTTCCGCTCGGGGCTTTACGCCGTACCGGTCCAGCCGCTGCTCGCCTTGTGAACTCCAGTCGGGCGCCGACCTGCTGGACGCCGACCCGCCGGCGTCGCCGGGCCTGCCGGCCACGGTACGCTGCGACGATCCACGGTGCGCCGCCTCGGACTCCGCCGATGACTGACGACCTGACCCGGACCGGCAGCCGCACCGACAGCGGCGATGCGGCGCAGCTCGCTGCGCTCGACCAGCCGCGGCTGATCGTGGCGCTGGAGGGCGCGCGGCCGTGGGTCCCAGGGCTGCGGCTCGCGCTGGGCGACGTCGAGGAGGTGCTGCTGGGTCGCGGCACGGTGCGCGCGGCCACCCGCGAGGGCCGCCGCGTGACGCTGACGCTGCCCGACCACGAGCTGTCGCGGCAACACGCGGCGGTGCGGCGGGTCGGTGCGGGCTGGGAGCTCCGTGATCTGGGATCCAAGAACGGCACGCACCTCGCCGGCCACCCGACCACCGCCGCGGCGCTGGCCGACGGCGACCTGATCGAGCTCGGCGCCGCGACGCTGATGTTCCGCGAGGAGGGCGCGGCGATGATCGGCGCCGATCGCGACCTCGCTGGCGAGCCCGCGACGCCGGCGGGGTTTCGCACGCTGGCCCTCGAGCTCGAGCGCCGGGCTCGCGACGTCGCGACCCTCGCGCCGTCGGACGTGCCGATCCTGGTGCGGGGCGAGACCGGCACCGGCAAGGAGGTCATCGCGCGCGCGGTCCACGAGGCGTCGGGGCGCGGCGGCGAGCTGGTGGCCATCAACTGCGGCGCGCTGCCGCGCACGCTGGTCGAGAGCGAGCTGTTCGGCTACCGGCGGGGCGCGTTCTCGGGCGCGACCGCCGATCGCGAGGGGCTGGTGCGGCGGGCCCACGGTGGCACGCTGTTCCTCGACGAGATCGCCGAGCTGCCGGAGGAGTCCCAGGTCGCGCTGCTGCGCGTGCTGCAGGAGCGGCAGGTGCGGCCGGTCGGCGGCACCGACACGATCGCGGTCGACGTGCGGATCGTCGCCGCGACCCACCAAGATCTGCTGCGCCGCATCGCCGAGGGGCGCTTCCGGCAGGACCTGTACGCGCGCCTGGCCGGGTTCGAGCTCGAGCTGCCGCCGCTGCGCGAGCGCGCCGAGGATCTCGGCACGCTGATCGCCGCGCTGCTGCCGCGGGTGGTCCCGGCCGGCGCCGACCCGCTGGGGGTGCGCGTCCATCGCGGCGCGGCCCGGGCGCTCCTCACCTACGGCTACCCGCTCAACGTGCGCGAACTCGAGCAGGCGCTGCGGACGGCCCTGGTGCTGGCCGGCGGTCGCGAGCTCCGCCTCGAGCACCTGCCCGAGGCCATGCGGGCACCAAGCCCGCGCGGCGGCGCCGAGGCGCTGCGTCCCGAAGACCGCGCGCTGCGCGACCGGCTGATCGAGATCCTGCGCGCGACCGGCGGCAACGTCATGGCCGCGGCCCGGCAGATGGACAAGGCGCCGATCCAGCTGCGGCGCTGGTGCCGGCGGTTCGGTATCGACCTGGCCGAGTTCCGGCGCTAGCGACGCCGCGCTGGCCCCGCCTCGGCGGCCGGGGTACGATCGCCGATAGCGATGACCGAGACCCACCGGCGGCCGCGGAAGCAGGGTCTCGAGCACTTCCTCAAGGTGGTGCGCGAGCTGCCGGATCCGGGGCCGCGGCTGTTGTGGAAGCAGCTCGAGGAGCACGGCTACCGCGGGCAGGAGCAGGCGCGGCGCGCGCTGTGCTTGATGGCGTATCGCCACGTGCGGCGGGTCAAGCGCATCTACCTCGAAGGCGCCGATCGCAACGAGCTGCCGCGCAAGACCAACTACCTGCTGGCCGGGCCGACCGGCTCGGGCAAGACGTTCCTGGTCGAGACGCTGTTCGGCAAGCTCTTGCGGCTGCCGACGACGATGGTCGACATCACGACGTTCTCCGAGACCGGGTACGTGGGCCAGGATCCGATCTCGATCCTGACGCGACTGCTGCACACCGCCGAGGGCAACCCGCTGCTCGCGTCGATCGGCGTGGTGTGCCTCGACGAGTTCGACAAGATCGCGTCGGGGCAGAACAACGCGATCTTCGCCGGCGCCGGCACCACCAAGGACGTGACCGGCATGGGCGTGCAGCGCGAGCTGCTCAAGATGCTCGAGGCCGGCGACGTGGTCGTGCCGACCGAGCTGGGCCACGCCAGCTACGCCGATCACGTGACGCTGTCGACGGCCGACCTGGGCTTCGTCGCGTGCGGCGCGTTCTCGGGCTTCCACACCGTGGCCCGGCGCCGCGGCAACCACGGCGGCCTCGGGTTCGGCGGTCGCCCGGTGGCGGCGGTCGACCCCAACGCGATCGCGGTCGACTTCACCGACGACGAGGTCGAGAACGTCGCCAACTTCCAGGCCTACGGGTTCCTGCCGGAGCTGATCGCGCGCTTCACGCGCATCGTGCCGTTCAAGGCGCTCGACGCCGCGACGCTGAAGGACATCCTCCGCACCGACGTCATCACGCGCATGACCCGCGAGTTCAAGGCCGAGGGCCTGGCGCTGTCGATCGACGAGGCGGTGCTCGACCACATCGTCGCCGACGCCCAGCGCAAGGAGACCGGCGCCCGCGGCCTGGCGTCGACCCTGACCCGCCGCCTCGAGGACGTCGCCTTCGACTCGTTCGGCACCGAGGGCCAGGCCGACACCGCCGTGCGGGTGTCGCTGCAGGCCGGCGACCTGCAGATCAGCGTCGGCTAGGCGCCGGCTAGCGCGCCGACGGCGGCGCGACGACGCTGCCGCGGAGCCGCTGGTAGATGTCGAGGTATACGTCGTCGAGCCGCGTGCCGAACCAGCTCGGGACGTCGGCGTCCTGGGGCTCGATCGGCACCAGCTCGTGGAGGCCGTTGTGCGTCCGCGCCGCCACCGCCTCGAGCGTGATGCCGAAGGTGCCTTCGGCCCGAGGCTCGACGCGGGCGCCGATCGCGAACCGGATGTCGCGATCGAGCGCCCGGGTGCGGTGGTTGCTCCGCTTCGTGCCAGCGGCGCTGAACCAGATCGGCTCGGTCTGCACCGTCCCGGCGATCGGGTCGAGCCCGGCGATGACATAGCGATGGGCGCGCAGCGCCGCCACGGTCGCGTCGAGCAACGCCTCGGGACTCGCCCGGTATCGCGCGCTCCGGGCGGTTCGGACCTGCCCGGCCGACGGCCCACAGCCGACCAACGCCACCAGCATCGCCAGCGCGGCGATCCGCGCGCTCCACATCGACCGCCGCGCGTTCACGGCGCGGTCGGCGCCGGCGCGGCCTCGGGATCGGCGGCCGCGGGGGCGGGCTCGATCGGCGGGGTGGCGCCGGGGCCGGCGGCGCCCGGGACCGCGACGTCCTTCTTCAGCGCGCCGTAGATCGACATGTACAGGTTGTCGAGCTTGCCGGTGACCCAGCCCGGCATCGCGCCGTCGCCCTCCTTGATGTCGAACGGCGCCGAGTAGCCGGCCTTCATCTGCTGCACGTGCGGGATGACCTGCACGTAGAAGGTGTCGGCGTCGGGCATCACCGCGATCTCGACGGCGAACATGATGCCGCCGGCCGAGGTCATCTGCGGGCGGCCTTCGCTGTCGCGCGACATCGACGTGCCGTCGACCTCGTACCACTTGACGTCGGTGATGGCCCGGCCGGCGACCGGGTCGACCTGCTGGATCTTGTAGTCGTTGTCCTTGAGCGCCGCGACCCCGGCCTGGAACGCCGCCGACGCCGTCGTGTGGTAGCGCGCCGTGCGCGCGGTCTTGATCTGCGCCGACGACGGGCCGCACGCGACCAGCGCGAACACGGCGAGGAGGAAAAACGTGATCGACCGGAGAGACATGCTACGTGACTAGGACGCCGGGCGGTCGATGTCAATCGCGCGGCGCCCCACGTGACGACGATCGCGCTCCACAAGCCCTACGGCGTGCTCTCGCAGTACACCCCCGACGGCAGCCCCAACCGCACGCTGGCCGAGCTCGGCCTGCCGCCGGCGGTGTGGCCGGTCGGCCGCCTCGACGCCGACAGCGAAGGGCTGCTGATCCTGACCGCCGACAAGCGGCTGATCGACCGCCTGATGTCGCCGCGCCACGCGCACCGCAAGACCTACTGGGTGCAGGTCGAGCGCATCCCCGACGAGGCCGCGCTGCGCGCGCTGGCCGACGGCGTGGAGATCGCCGGCGGTCGGACCCGCCCCGCGCAGGCGCGACGCATCGATCCGCCGGCGCTCCCACCGCGCGACCCGCCCATCCGCTACCGCAAGTCGGTGCCCGACTGCTGGATCGAGCTGACCATCACCGAGGGCCGCAACCGCCAGGTGCGCAAGATGACCGCGGCGGTCGGCCACCCGACGCTGCGGCTGGTGCGCGCGGCGATCGGCGACTACCCGCTCGGCGAGCTGGCCCGCGGCGCCCACCGCGTGCTCGACGCCGCCGACCTGGCGCGGCTCCTGGCCTGACGATCGTCCGGAACAATCCCGCGGCGGTGCGCCTGGAGAGGCAACCACCACGGAGCCTGACGATGCCTGTCTATGAGTACCGCGAGATCCCTTCCACCGGCGGCGAGGTCGGCGGCGACGAGATCTACCTTGGCGAGTCGTTCGAGATCCCCGGCGAGCTGCTCCCGTTCGCCGAGGACATGCCCACCGACGGCGAGACCGGCGCGCCCGACGGCAAGAACGCCACGCCGGTCTACGTCCACCCCACGACCGGCGCGAAGTACGACTTCGTCGCGTGGAACGTGACCAGCGCCGACCCGGCGTACGCGGCCTACGACATCAACGACCTGCGGGTCGCCTTCACCGGACCGAGCGTCAAGACGCCGGTGACCGCGACCGCCTGGTACGTGAAGCAGGGCGGCGGCGATGGGCGCCCCGCGGTGATGGCCTTCGGCCTCGACCGCGCGGTCAACCGCTTCTTCCGGCGGACGCCGATCGCCAGCGTGGTCTCGGCGGCGTCCACCGCGTGGGCCGGCGGCGAGGATCGGATCGTCCACACCGGCGATGCCGCGTCCGACGTCACCGCGGTCGGCCAGTTGAACGGCTACATGCTCGTCAACAAGCTGTTGCTGCAGGTCGAGTTCATCTCGGACTTCACGGTCTGGCGGATGCGCAAGCACCCGGTCGCGGGCGGCGCGCTCGGGCTCGCGCAGGGCGAGTCCGGCGTCGCGATCGCCGTCTACGAGCAGGGGCTGCGCGGCAAGCGCATCAACGCGGTCGACCCCGACTGGATGAGGCTCGTGCGCGGCAAGCTGTCGCTCGCCGAGATCCGGCGCTTGATCACGACGCCGGTCAGCGACACCGGCGGTGCGTTCGGTGGCCCGCAGCTCACGATGCAGCTGGCGCAGCTCGGACGCGAGGAGCTGGGGCGGCTCCGGGACCACCTGCGCAACCAGCAGGAGCTCACCGCCGCCGCGCTCGACGTCACCGAGCGGGTGCTGCGCGGCTAGGCGCTAGCGGATGCCGGCGGGCGGGCGGGCGAAGCCGCGGTCGCCGGGGAACGGGTCCGCGGTCTCGCGGGTCATCAGCTCCTCGGCGTCGGGCTCCGGGTCGAGCAGGATGCCGAGCGCCTTCAGGCCGGCGTCGTCGTTGTAGCGGAGCTCGGCGATCGCGATCGGCTTGTCCGAAGCCCGGACGAAGCGGGTGTAGCTGGCGGCCGAGTAGCGCTGCTCGCCGTACTCGGTGCCCAGGCCCAGGCGCTCGCGCTGGCCGCAGCAGTCGCGGTCGGCGGCCTCGTCGTCCATCTGCGGGCGCGCGCCGGTGGTGACGGTGGCGCTGCCGCCGCCGCCGTTGCCCGGGGGCGGCGGCGGGACCGGGGCGCGGGCCGAGGGGGCCGAGGGCTCGGCCTTGTCGGCGCCGGCGCTCACGCGGCCGCCCTCGCCGCCGCGGCGGGGCGTCGGGGTGTTGCCGCCGACCGGGCCCTGCCAGCGGTGATCGAGCCACTCGTCGACGCCGTCGCCGTAGCCGTCGTCCTCGTAGTACGGCTCGTCGGGGGGCGCGACGATCATCGGGCCGGCCTCCTCGGCGAAGATCGCCACCGCGATGACGCCGACGTTGCGGGCCTTGCCCTTGCGGCCGGCGTAGCTGGCCTTGACCGACGAGAAGCGGAAGGCGGCGACGTTCTCGAGCGAGGTGCGCCAGCCGTCGATCGTGACCGAGCCGTAGGGCGGCACGATGTAGCCGCGCTTGTGCGTGTCGCCGTTCTCGCCGTCGATGACGTCGAGGCCGTCGACCGCGATCACCGCCTCGACCCGCTGCGCGGTGGGGTTGGTGATGCGGATCGCGTAGGCGCGGTTGGAGGCGCCACGCACGTAGTAGCGGCTCTTGTGGAAGAACGTGTCCATCACGTCGCCGCCGTCGCCGACGATCTCGACCGCGTACGGCGAGCGGACCGCGTCGGGGGCGACCGCGATCGGGACCAGCGGGCGGGGCGCCGGGGCGGCCACGCGGTCGGCGTAGGCGGCGCCGCAGGCACCGGCGAACAACGCAGCGGAGAAGAGGGCGCGAGTGAGGAGGCGAGCCATGCCCCCTACGACGGCCCGCGGCGGCCAACGATCTATCGAGGGATGACCGGGGTTCCGTCCGTATCGGTCCGGCCATGCGACCGGCTTGGCTCATGGGCGGGCGATCGGCGGCAGAAGCCTGCAGGGGAGGGAAGGCGCCGGCATCCGCCATCGTATTCTGGTCGAGCGATCCTCACCCGGAGCCCAGCCATGCCCGAGACCGCACGCACCCGCCGTACCGAAGAAGAGCCCGAGCTGCCCAAGAAGGAGGTGAGCTCGGTCGCGGCCGGCCGCCTCGATCTGGCGCGCAGCGCGATCACCGCGACCAAGGCGGTGCTGAACTTCGGCGCCGGCAACCAGGTCGAGGCGCTGCGCAACACGAAGCTCAACTCGATGGCGCGGTTGCAGGTGATGCGCGACGACAAGTACTGGGAGATCGCGCCCGAGGTCCGGGGGCTGGCGGGTGCCAACCCCGAGGCGCTGATCGCGGCCAAGGCCGATCTGGCCCACGGCGGCAACTGCGGCGAGCACGCGTGGGTCGCCTACCACTGGCTGCGCCAGCACGGCGCGGGACAGCACATCCAGGTCTCGGCGAAGGAAGGCCTCGATCACGCGTTCGTGCTGATCGGCGACGTCCAGGGCGCCGACAAGGATCAGGACATCGCGGTGTCGGATCCCTGGCCGACCCGGGCCCGCGCGTGCCTGTGGGAGGACCACTTCGCGTACACGGCGGACCGTGGCCAGATCGAGGACTACGCTTCGATGGTCGCCGACGGTGAGAGCAAGAAGTCGGCGATCGCCGCCGGCCTCAAGCTGTCGGCCGAGGGCAAGGCGTACGTGAACGCCAAGGCCAGCCAGGAGGAGACCGACGACGTCGTCGGGAAGTCGCGCGAGAACCACCTGTGGAATCACCCGAACACCGAGGCCTCCGGCCACCAGTTCGACTACGTGAACCAGGACGCTCGCTGACGCGCTCGCGGCGCGACGCCGGGCGTGGCATCCTGCCCACCGTGACGTCGACTCGCCGCGCGCTGATGAGCTTCGTCGTGGCGCTGGCCGCCTGCTCGGGTGCCAAGCGCAGCGACGCGCCGACCGCAGGTGACACCACGCCGGCGGCGCCGGCGGTCGACGCACCGCCGACCGGAGGATCCGCCATGCCCGATCTCAGCACGTCCGCGCAGGCGCTCGAGCCCCAGGCCGAGCTGGTGGCCTGGCTCGATCACAACGGCGGCAGCCCCGACCTCGGCGCCGCTCCGGTGCTCAAGCTGCCGGTGACGATCGCCATGGACGCCGATCGGCTCGGCATCACCGGCGCGACGCTCGGGGCGCTGGCGGTCACGCTCGATGACAGCGCGCTCGGCATCGCGCTCAAGGATCGCGTGCGCCAGAAGTACCCGGTCGGCGCCCCGAGCCTGCGGGTGTGGGTCGAGGGGCGGTGGCGCGGCGATGGCAAGATCCAGGTGACGCGGTTCGCGGGGGTGATCGCCGCCGGCGACGCTGGGGATCGCGTCGAGATCGTGCCGCAGTAGATGGACGCGGTCGGGCTGCGGCCTCGGCCCACCGAGGCGCGGTGCGATCGGCTGACCGCGCTGCGCATGCTCGAGCTCGAGCGGTTGCTGGCGCTGGCGCTGGCGGTCCGCGCGATCGCCAGCGACTGGGATCGCGGCCTGGGCGGCGCGGCGCCCGACGGCGGCCTGCCGCACGAGGCCGAGGTGATCGGCCTGTACACCACCCGCCACGGCCTGGCGCGCGATCGCGTGGCCCAGGCCGAGGCCGGCGTCGCCGAGGCGATGGCCGCGGTGCGCGCGCTCGAGGACGCGGCCCACGGGCGGTCCCCGCTGGCCGAGCTGCTCGACGAGTTCGGGCTGTCGCCGCTGGCGCGGCTGGTGCTGATGGTGACGGTCGCGCCGCACATCTCCGACGAGGCGGCCCGGCTGTATCGCATCGCGAGCGGCGATCCCGCGCGGGCGCTGATCGACGAGGGGCTGGTGGTGAAGCTGCTGGGCCCGCGGGTGAACCCCCACGACGTGGCCCGCGAGCTCGATCCCGATCGGCCGTTGGTGCGGTGGGGCCTGGTGCAGGTGGCGCCAGGCCCGGTGCGCAGGTTCGCGCCGCTCAGCGTGGATCCGCTGGTGCTGGCGCGGCTGCGCGGCGAGGCGCTGACCGCCGATCCCGAGGCCGCGCTGCCGGTGATCGTACCGACGCGCACCCTCGCGGCGCTGCTGATCGAGCCGACCGCGGCGGCGGCCCTGGCGGCGGCGGTGACGCGCCCGCGGACGCCGAGCGCGCCGCTGCGCCTGGTGGTGCGGGGCCGCCTCGGCAGCGGCCGACGCGCGGTGCTGGCGGCGCTGGCCGACGCCGCGGGGCGACGGCTGGCGATGGTGCACGTCATGCACGTCACCGACGGCGGTCGCCCGAGCGCGGCGGCGGTCCGGCGCGCGCTCGAGCGGTGCGCGGTCGCCGGCTGGGTGCCGTGCCTCGACGGCCTCGACCTGATCCCCGGCGACGAGCGGCTGCTCCAGCAGCAGCTCCGCCACGTGGTCGCGACGCACCCCGGGCCGGTCGTGACCCGCATCGAGCCCGACACCCGGCCGCCGTTCGAGGCCGGCTACGAGCTGGTCGAGCTCGAGGATCTCACCGAGACGCACCGGCGCCAGGTGTGGCACGCGGCGCTTACCGCGCGCGGCGTCGACCCGGCGGGCCTCTCGGATCTCGCGGCGCGCTGGCGGATCGGGCCCGGCACGATCCACAACGTGGTGGCCGCGCTCCCCGACGGCGACCAGCCGATCACCGCGCCGGTCGTCACCGCGGCGGTCGGGCAGTACCTCGATCGCCGCCTGGGCGACGTCGCCGAGCGCATCCGCCACCTGCCGCGGCTCGAGCAGCTGGTGCTGCCGCCGGACATCCTCGACTCGCTCAAGGAGTTCCTGGCGCGCATGAAGCTGTCGCGCCAGGTGTTCGAGAAGTGGGGCATGGGCCAGGTCGCGACCACGTCGCGGGGCATCGTCGCGCTGTTCGAAGGGCCGCCCGGCACCGGCAAGACCATGGTCGCCGGCGCGCTCGCGCGCGAGCTGGGCATCGAGCTGTTCCGGGTCGACCTGTCGCGGGTGATGTCGAAGTGGCTGGGCGAGACCGAACGCAACCTCGCCAGCGTGTTCGCCGCCGCCGAGGAGTGCCAGGCGCTGATGCTGTTCGACGAGGCCGACGCGCTGTTCACCAAGCGCACCGAGGTGAAGTCGAGCAACGACCGCTACGCGAACCTCGAGGTCAACTACCTCTTGCAGCGGCTCGACAGCTTCACCGGCGCGGCGATCCTCACCACCAACTTCGGCTCGGCGATCGACCAGGCGTTCAAGCGCCGGCTGGCGTTCCGCGTGCTGTTCCCGATCCCCGACGAGGAGCTGCGCGAGCAGCTGTGGCGCGCGCACCTGCCGGCCGACCTGCCGCGCGCCGACGATCTCGACCTGGCCGACCTGGCGCGCCGCTACGAGTTCACCGGCGGCTCGGTGCGCAACTGCGCCGTGCGCGCGGCCTTCCTCGCCGCCGCCGAGCGCCAGCCGCTGAGCCAGGAGCACCTGCGGCGGGCCATCCGCCTGGAGTACCGCGCAGCGGGCAAGCTCGCCGAGGGCGGCCCGCTCGAGTGAGGTCCGGCGTATAGTCCCGGCCATGGCACGCAAGCCCTCGAAACCTGCCAAGCCCGCGCGGCCCAAGCCCAAGGCCAAGCCGGCCGCCAAGGCGGCGCCGCGTCGCGTCAGCGCGCCGCCGCCCCCCGACGTGGCGGCCAGCGATCCGTCGCTGTTCGCGCCGCTGACCCCGGGCGAGGCCGCCGACGCGGTCCGCACGCTCACCGAGGACCGCCGGGTGGCGGCGATGGCCAAGGTCGGGCGCTACCGCGTGGTGGCGACCGAGCCGCTGGTGGTCAAGCCGCCGCACTGGATGCACGGCCACCGCCTCGCGCGCGTGGTGGTCTACGACTACGCCGCCGATCGCACGGTCGACGCCTGCGTCGATCTCGACGCCGGCGTGGTCGCGCACCTCGACATCACCCGCGCCCAGCCGATGCTGTCGCGCGAGGAGGAGGCGCTGGCGACGTCGCTGGCCACGCTCGACGAGCGGGTCCGCGAGAAGCTGGCGCTAGGCGACGCGCCGCTGGTGACGATGCACTACTGGGGCAAGGACGCCAGCGATCCGGCGTTCGCGCGGCGCTCGGCGGCGGTGGTGTTCGGGCGCCACGGCGGTCACCCGTCGGTGGTGGCGGTGGTGGACCTCCTCGACAACCAGGTCACCTCGGTGGTGCCTGCCAGCCAGTGGTGAGCCTCATGAGCAACGTCATCGAAGAAGCCAACTGGAAGTTCAACTGGCGGCTGACCGAGTCGGCCGGGATCATGATCTACCTCGCCGAGTACCGCGGCCGCCGCGTGCTGTGGGAGGCGTCGTTGCCGTACGTCACCGTCGACCACCAGCGCGACGTGCTCGAGGTGCAGAGCGACGGCGCCGAGACCCGCGGCCCGTGGTGGGTGCCCCTGGGCACGCGCACGCTGGCCGGCAACGTGCGGGTCCAGCCGTTCCGCGGCGGCGTCGAGCTGTCGGCCGACTTCACCGCCGGGCCCTACCACTACCTGCAGATGTGGCGGTTCCACGACGACGGCCGGCTGTGCCCGTGGCTGACCATCCACGGCTCGGGCCTGCACGACCAGCACACCTACCACCCGCACTGGCGGTTCGACTTCGATCTCGACGGCGCCGGCCACGACGCGGTCGAGGCGTTCGCCGACGGCCGCTGGCAGCGGGTCGAGGAGGAGGGCTGGTTCCCGCACACCGGCGAGGCCGACGAGGGCGGCTTCGTGTGGCGGCAGATCGACTTCGGCTCGGGCGCGGCGGTCAACCTGCGGCCGCACACCTGGGACGACGCCGAGCTGTTCGCGGTGCGCTACCACGACGGCGAGTGGGCGCCGTTCTCGCCGCGCTCGACCGCCGGCGCGGCGCCGTTCCCGGCGGCGTACGTCGGCCGCGAGCCGCTCGAGGATCAGGACGTCGCGCTGTGGTACGTCGCCCACGTCCACTACGACCAGTCGTTCCCGTACACCGCGGGGCCGTGGATCAAGCTCGAGGGCTTCGGCAAGTAGGGGCGTCGGGATGACCGGCCACGTCCTGATCCAGACGCTGGCCTTGGTGGTCGGCACCGCCGCGATCGTCACGCTGGTGTTCCAGCGGCTGCGGCTCCCGGTGGTGCTGGGGTACCTCGCGGCGGGCATGCTGGTGGGGCCGCACACGTCGGTGTGGTTCGTGGCCGACGCCGGCACGGTGACGACGCTGTCCGAGCTGGGCGTGATCCTGCTGATGTTCACGATCGGCCTCGAGCTGTCGGTGCGCGGCGTGCTGGGGGTCGGGCTGGGCGCGATCGCGGCGACGGTGATCGAGGTCGGCGTGATGCTGGTGCTGGGGACGGTGGTCGGCACCGGCTTCGGGCTCGACGGGCGGGCCAGCCTGTTCGTCGGCGCGATCGTGGCGATCTCGTCGACGACGATCATCTCGCGCGCGCTCGACGAGCACCCGCCGACGCCGGCGCAGCGCCGCCGGGTGTTCGGCCTGCTGGTGGTCGAGGACCTGCTGGCGATCCTGCTGTTGACGGTGCTGACCGCGGTCAGCCGCGGCGCCGGCCTGGGCATGCGCGAGCTGGCGACGACGCTGGCGCAGCTGGCCGGGTTCCTGGCGGCGACGGTGATCCTCGGGCTGATGCTGGTGCCGCGGGTGATGCGGGCGACGATCGCGTTCGGGCGCCACGAGACCATGCTGGTCGCGGCGATCGGGCTGTGTTTCGGGCTGGCGATGCTGGCCGACGCGGCCGGCTACTCGGTGGCGCTGGGCGCGTTCCTGGCCGGGGCGCTGGTGGCCGAGGCCGACGCCGACCACGCGATCGCGCCGCTGATCGAGCCGATCCGCGATCTGTTCGCCGCGATCTTCTTCGTGTCGGTCGGCATGCTGATCGATCCGACGGCGATCGCGGCCCACTGGGTCGAGGTGCTGGTCGTGCTGGCGGTCGTGGTCGGCGGCAAGATCGTCGCGGTGTCGCTGGGCGTGTTCGTGAGCGGCCGCGGCATCCCGGCGGCGATCACCACCGGCATGACGATGGCGCAGATCGGCGAGCTGTCGTTCGTGGCGGCGTCGATCGGCGTCACCGCCGGCGTGTTGCCGCCGGCGTGGTACGCGGTCGCGGTCGCGGTGTCGGCGGTGTCGACCGCGCTGACGCCGGTGCTGGTGCGGCTGGGCCCGCGCGCCGCCACCTGGGTCGAGCCGCGGCTGCCGCGGCGGCTGGCGACCTTCGCGGCGCTGTACGGCTCGTGGATCGAGAGCGCGAGCGCGCGACCGGAGCGCGGGCCGGTGCGTCGGCGGGTGACGCTGCTCGGGCTCGACGCCGCGGCGCTGCTCGGCGTGGTGCTCGGCTACAGCCTGGCGCGCGCGCCCGCGGCCGCCGCGCTGGTCGAGCGGTTCGGGCTCGACGACGGCGTGGCCGCGCTGCTGGTGATCGCGGCGACGGTCGCGGTGGCGGCGCCGCTGCTGCTGGGGATGACGCGGCTGTCGCACGCGCTGGCGCTGGCGGTCGCCGAGCGGGCGCTGCCGTCGCGCGCGGGGCTGGATCTGGGCGCGGCGCCGCGGCGGATGCTGACGGTGGCGGTGCAGGTGCCGATCCTGGTGGTGGCGGCGGTGCCGGGGCTCGCCGCGGCGGGCGCGATCGCGCCGTCGCTGACCGCGGCGGTGGTGGCGGCGCTGGTGGCCTTCGAGACCTGGCGGGTGTGGCGCTCGGCCGGCGACCTCGACGCCCACGTGCGCGCCGGCGCCCAAGCGATCGTCGAGGTGCTGGCGGCGGCGACGCCGCGCCGCCCACGCGCCGCGACCGAGCCGGCCGAGGCCGCCGCGCCGCCGGAGTCGCCGGAGCCCAACGCGCTGTCGGCGATCGAGACCGTGCTGCCCGGGCTCGGCACGCCCACGGCGGTGCGGGTCGCGGCGGGCAGCGCGCTGGTCGGCAAGACGCTGGCCGCGACCAACCTGCGCGGGGCCACCGGCGCCACCGTGCTGGCGATCCAGCGCGGGCCGACCAGCATCCCGGTGCCGGCGCCGACCGACACGATCCTCGCCGACGACGTGCTGGCGCTGGCCGGGTCGAGCGAGGCGATCGCCGCGGCGGCCGCGCTGCTCGATCCGCCGGCCGCGTGATCAGAACGGCGTGCGCTGCGGGCCGCGATCGGTGACGGCGCAGCGCTGCTGATCGCAGCGCGCGGCGTAGCGGCCCTCGTTCTCCATGCGGCGGCGCTCGTAGTCGGGGCCACCCATGCCGCAGGCCTCGTGGCGCACGGGCAGCAGTCGCCGCGCGACGTCGAGCTTCGCGGTCGCCACGCCGATCGGATCGGCGGGGAAGCACGCCTGGGTGCGGAAGTAGACGGTGCAGTCGGCGTCGACGCGGCAGGCGTAGATGTCGACGATCGGCGGCGCGCTGCCGCCGTAGCCTGCGCCACCGTAGCCCGCGCCGCCGTAGCCGTAGCTCGCCCCGCCGTAGCTCGACCCGCCATAGCCGTACCCGCCGTAGCCGTACCCGCCGTAGCCGCCACCGCCGTAGCCGCCGCCGCCGTAGCCATAGCTCGCGCCGCCGTAGCCGCCGCCGCCGTAGCCATCCCCGCCGCTGGTCGGCGCGAGCGCCTGGCCTTGGCCGGCTTGCGGCAGCGGGCCCGCGACGGTGCGGACGCACGCGGTGAGGCCGACGGCGAGCGCGAGGCTGGCGGTGGCGGCGGCAGTGATGGTGACGATCGACGATGACGAGGTGCGGGGCATGAAGTCTCCACACGCGCCACGACGGGCGACGTGCCTGCGAAGAGTTGGCTACAGGGTGTGCCGGCGTTGCCTCACCGCGGCGGCGATGAATATTCCGCGCCGCGATCGACGTCACTCGCTCATGGTGACAGGACCTCGCGGCACGCCGCCGGATCGAACACCGCGGCGGTGAGGCCGCTGCCGTCGAGGCGCCACGGCGCGAGGCAGCGCGCGCGGGCGGAGACGTCGCCGCCGGGCCCGCCGAGGTCCCAGACGTAGACCACGCCGGCGCCGCCGCCGAACGCGAGGTAGCGACCGTCGGCGCTCCACGCGAGCTGGGTCATCAGCGCCGGCAGCTCGGGCGTCGCGATCAGCTCGCGGCCGGTGGCCGGATCCCACACGCGCACCCGCCGTCCGCCGGCGCTGGCGAGCAACGCGCCATCGGGCCGGTACGCCAGCGCGGCGACACCGTCGTCGACGCGCCAGCGGCGGATCAGGGCCGCGTCGCTCGCGCGCCGCAGCGCCAGGTCGCCGACCGACGCCGCGACCGCGAGCTGGTCGCGCCCCGACCACGCCACCGCCAGCGTCGCCTCCTGGCTGGCGCGGCCGTGCACGCCGCCATCGGCGTCGACGATCAGCACGTCGTCGGCCGACGCCACCACCAGGCGGTCGTCGACGACCAGCAGGTCGCGCAGTTGATCGGGGAACGGCCGCACGCCGGGCCGCGGCGTCAGCGTCGCGGCGTCCCACAGCATCGCGCGGTGGTCGTCGTCGAGGGTCGCGACGACGGTGTCACCGGCGAGCAGCGCGACGTCCCAGCCGGGCGCGCCCAGCGGCGCCTGCGCCAGCACCACCCCGGTCGCGGCGTCGTGCGCGTACAGCGTCGCGCCGGCGACGACGTAGGCCCGCCGACCGTCGCGCGAGAGGATGACGCGGCGCGCGCGGCCGTCGTGCGGCCAGGTCGCGAGCGGCAGCGCGTGGACCCGATCCCAGATCGTCACCGCGCCGTCCTCGCGCGCGGTGATCAGCCGATCGTCGGACGCCAGCGTCATGGAGCGCAGGCCGCGGGGCCCGGCGTGGAACTCCGCCGCGTCGGCCAGCGAGGCGATCACGCCCTCGCGGTAGTCGGCCTGGCCCAGCGTGACGACCGCGCCGGTGGTCAGCTCGAGGCCGCGGGCGGTGCCGTCGTTGGACGCCGACCAGATGATCGGGCGGACCGGATCGAACGCGAGGCCGCGCACCCGCGCCTCGTGCAGCAGGCGCTGCCGCAGCGGCGCGTCGGGGCGCATGCGCCAGATGCGGGGGCGCCCGGCGCCGTAGGTGAGGAGCTGGTCGCCCCGGACCGCGAGGCCCGGGCTGAGCTCCTCGAACGGCAGCGCCGCGAGCCGCGAGCCGGTCGCCGGATCCCACACCAGCACGCCGCCCTGCTCGTCGGCCGTGACCAGGTACGAGCCGACCGCCGCCGCCGCCCAGACGGCCAGCGTGTGCCCGACCAGCTCGGCGCGCAGCGTGTCGGTCCGCAGGTCCCACAGGCGCGCCCGCGGCCCGGCGCCGAAGCTAACGGCCCAGTCGCCGCTGGGCGCGACGTAGACGCCGTAGGGGTCGGCGCCGTGGAGCTGGGTGACGCCGACGCGCCAGCGCCCGGCGGCGTCCGGCGCCCACCGCCGCAGCGCGCCGTCCTGGTCGACGCTGAGCAGCTCAGCGGCGCCGAGCCACGCCACCGCGACGGTGGCGGCGCTGACCACCGAGACCGCGCCGCTGGTCAGGTCGAGCACCGCCGCCGCGCCGTCCTCGCCGACCGTGGCCAGCCGCCGATCGTCGGGCGCGAAGGCCAACGTCCACGCCTCGCCGTGGTGCAGCGTGCGCTCGGTGAGCGTCGGCGCGTCGCGCGCGCCCACCGCGACCACGCCAGCGTTGCTGGTCACGGCCACCTGCTGGCCGTCGTGGCTCCACGCCAGCAGCGCGCCGTGCACGGGCGCGGCCAGCGCCCACCGCTTGACCACCACGCCGTCGGCGGCGCGGCGCAGCGTGATCTCGCGGTCCGGACCGGCGCACAGCACCTGCGCGCCGTCGGGGGAGGCCAGCACCTGGTGCACGCCCGCGGCGCGCCACAGCGCGGCGCCGCTCGCGGCGTCGTAGGCGATCGCCTCGTCGGCGGTCGCGGTGATCGCGCGGCGGCCGCCGTCGAGCAGGTCGGCCGCCCCCACGGCCAGCTCGCGGCGCGGCAAGATCGCGCGCACGCCGGCGAACGACGCCAGCGCCTGGCCGGTCATCACCGCGAGCGTCGGGCGATCGGGCGCGGCGCCGCCGGCCGCCGCCAGGAACGGCAGCGCGCGCTCGGGGTCGCCGGCCAGCAGCGCCTGGCGGCCCAGCTCCTCGAGGGTCTCGCCCACCCGCCGCTCGGCCAGCGCCTGCGCGACGTGCGCCGCGGCGCGCTGGCGCTCGGCCTCGTCGCGCTCGCGGGCGATGCGCGACACGCTGATCACGCCGAAGCCCACCAGCGCGGTGGCCGCGATGGCGCCGGTGGCGACCGCCGCGCGATGGCGGCCGATCCATCGCCGCAGCCGCTGCCACGGCGAGTAGCGGTGCGCGCCGACCAGCTGCCCGGCCTGGAAGCGGCGCAGATCGTCGGCCAGCCCCTCGGCGGTCGGGTAGCGATCTGCCGGCGCGCGCGCCATCGCCTTGGCCACGATCGTCACCAGCTCGGGCGGCAGCCCCAGCGCCTGCGCGGACAGCGCGCGCGGCGGCCCGGCCTCGACCGCGCGCAGCAGGTGCTCGACGGTGCGCTGGTCGGCGTAGGGCCGCTCGCCGGCGAGCACGTGGTACAGGATCGCGCCGATCGCGTAGACGTCGGCGCGTTCGTCGAGCGGCGCCCCGGCGGCCTGCTCGGGCGGCATGTACGCCGGCGTGCCCAGCACCGCGCCAGCCACGGTCGCGCCGGGCTCGTCGGCGGGTGGGGGCGCCACCGGCGCGCCGGACGCGACGTCGCGCTCGCCGAGGTTGCGGGCCAGGCCCCAGTCGATCACGACGGTCTCGCCGTAGGGCCCGACCAGCACGTTGGCGGGCTTGAGGTCGCGGTGGATCACCCGCTCGCTGTGCGCGTAGGCCAGCGCCTCGGCGATCGCGATCACGTGCGGCAGCAGCGCGATCCGCGCCGCGGTGGTGGTGGCCTCGACGATCAGCGCGTCGAGCGCGCGCCCGCGCACCAGCTTCATCGCGTAGAACGGCTCGCCCGACGGCCAGCGCCCGACCTCATAGACCGGCACGATCGCCGGGTGCTGCAGGTTGGCGGTGACCATCGCCTCGCGGGCGAAGCGCGCGATCAGATCGGGCGACGGCCGCAGCACCTCCTTGATCGCGACGACACGGCCGGTGCGGGGGTCACGCGCGCGCATGACCCGACCCAGCCCACCGCGAGCCAGCTCGCCGAGCAGCTCGAAGCGCGTGCGCGCGACCTCGTCGAAGCGCTCGATCGACGCGCCGCGCAGATCGTCACCGATCGTCCGGGTGGTCGCGCCGCTCGCGCCGGCGTGCGCGATGAGGCTGAGATCGGCCAGCACCACCGGCGCGAGCGGCGCGGCCAGCGTGCCCTCGTGCCCGGCGCCGGCGCCGGCGGCGACGGTCGCGTCGGTGCCCGCGTCCGAGGACGGCGCCACCGTCGGCGCGGTACCGGCGGAGTCGCGTTCGTCGGGCACGCCGCGATGTTATCCCGACGCGGCGGTGACTTCGACCGCGACGCCGTTGAACGCGGCGTTGGCCGACGGGCCGTCGTGGAACGCCGGATCGCTGACCTGGTTGACGTTGACGCCGCCGTGGGCGCGGGCGACCGCCAGCCGCACGCCCGCGAGGTCGTGGCCGAAGCCGTGGGGCAACGACACCACGCCCGGGCGCACCTCGTCGCTGATCTCGACCGGCGCCTCGACCGCGCCGACCGCGCTGGCCACCCGGGCCCGGCCGCCGTCGGTCAGGCCGCGGGCGCGCGCGTCGTCGGGGTGCACCAGCAGCGTGCAGCGATCGGCGCCCTTCATCAGGTGCGGCAGGTTGTGCATCCACGAGTTGTTGCTGCGCAGCTCGCGGCGGCCGATCAGCACCAACGCGGGCGGCGCGGCCTCCAGCGCCGCCTCCAGCCGCGCGACGTCGTCGACGATCAGCGCCGGCGCCAGCGCGATCCGGCGGTCGGGCGTGCGCAGCACGTCGGGCAGCCGCGGCGCCAGCGGCCCCAGGTCGAGCCCGTGCGGCGCGGCCCGCAGCGCCGCCAGCGTCAGCCCGCCGGGGCGCACGCCGAAGCCGTCACCGTACGGCCCGGTCCGCACCAGCACGTCGAGCAGGCGATCGGGCCCCTCGCCGTCGAGCATGGCCAGCGCCTGATCGACCGTGACCGCCAGCGGCGTGCCGGCGGCGGCCAGGTCGCCCAGCTCGCGCGCGCACAGCTCGCGCGCCACGCCGGCGTCCGCCATCGCCAGCGGCGCGGCGCCCATGCCGGCGAGGCCCTTGGCCAGGGTCAGCATGATCTCCCACTCGGCCGGCGCGCCGTCGGCCCGCGCCACCGTCGGCGGCGAGTAGCGCGCGACGTTGCGGATCGCCAGCTGGTACAGCGCGACGTCGTAGTGCGCGCGGGCCAGCGGCGACGGCGGCGGCAGCACCACGTCGGCCAGGCGGGTGGTCGCGTTGACGTACGGATCGATCGCCACCCGGAACTCGAGGCCGCCGATCGCGGCGGTCAGCGCGTCGACGCCGGGCGCCGACACCAGCGGGTTGCCGGCCACGGTGATCAGCGCACGCACGCCGCCGCGCAGCTCGTCGGCCATCGCCGCCACCGGCAGCTCGCCGAACATCTCGGGCAGCCCGCCCTTGCTGCGGTGGCGCGCGAACTTGGCGTCCCCCTTGGTGCGGTGGCGACCGGGCAGCGCGACCGGCGTGGTCCACATCGCGCCGCCGGCCCGGTCGAGGTTGCCGGTCAGGACGTTGATCAGATCGACCGCCCAGCTGGCCAGCGTGCCGAACTCCTGGCAGGTGGTGCCGATGCGGCCGTAGCAGGCCGCGGTCGTGGCCGCCGCGTGCTCGCGCGCCAGCCGGCGGATCGTCGCGGCGTCGATGCCGACCCGCGTCGCCACGCGCTCGGGCGCGAACCGCGCGGCGATCGCCTCGACCGCGGCCAACCCGTCGACGTGCCCGGCCGCGGCGCCCAGCGTCACCAGGCCTTCGGCGAACAGCACCTGGGCCATCGCCAAGAGCAGCGCCGCGTCGCCGCCCGGGCGGATCGCGTGGTGCTCGTCGGCCAGCGCCGCGGTCTCGGTGCGCCGCGGATCGATCACGATCAGCTTGCCGCCGCGCGCGCGGATCGCCTTGAGCCGCGCCTTCACGTCGGGCGCGGTCATCAGGCTGCCGTTGGACACCACCGGGTTCGCGCCGAGGATCAGCAGGCGATCGGTGCGATCGAGATCGGGCACCGGGATCGCCAGGCCGCCGCCGAACATCAGCGCCGCGCTCACCATCTTGGGCAGCTGGTCGGCCGAGCTGGCGCTGTAGCGCTGCCGCGTGCCCAGCGCCCGGGTCAGCACCGGGCCGAAGGTCATGAGGTCGAGGCTGTGGGCCGACGGGTTGCCGAGGTACAGCGCGATCGCGTCGGCGCCGTGCGCGCGCTTGATCGCCGCCAGCCGATCGATCGCGACCGCGAACGCCTCGGGCCACGACGCCGGGTGCAGCTCGCCGTCGGCGCCGCGCACCAGCGGCGTGCGCAGCCGATCGGGATCGGCGTGCAGCGCCGGCAGCGCCGCCGCCTTGGGGCACAGGTAGCCGCGCGAGAACGGGTCGGCGTCGTCGCCGCGCACCGCCAGCGGCGTGTCGCCGTCGAGCGTGATCGTCACGCCGCAGGTGGCCTCGCACAGGGGACAGGTCCGCGACGCGTGACGCTCGGCCATGGCCGAGGTTACTCGATCAACCCGTCAGCACGTATGGCAGTGCGGCGCCTGGCTGATCACGTCGCCGGTGATGACGTCGACGAACAGCCGCTGCCCGATGCAGTGGTCGGTGGTGGCGCCGCTGCAGCAGAACGCGTCGCTGTTGGTGATCGCGGTGGTGACATGGGCCGGCGCCAGGTAGACGTCGACCGCGCGCACCCGGCGCAGGTCGCCGGCGCCGTCGACCAGGAAGCCCTCGGCGCCGACCTCGATGACGTCGTCGCTGGCGATCGTGTAGCTCTCGGTCGGGCCCGGCACGCACAGGTTGAAGCGCTGGTAGCTCATCGCCGCGCCGGGCACGCCGGCGCCGACGGTCGGCGCGTCGAGGCACGCCGCCGCGACCGTGGCGCCCACCGGCAGGTAGTCGGCGTGCAAGAAGACGATCGTGTCGGTCGCGTCGACGTGGACCAGCGCGTCCTGGACCGGGCCGAACAGCGGCAGGCCGCCGTAGCTGGGCGCGCGCACGCGGACGATCTCGCGGTTGAGGACGTCGTCGTGGGTGCACGACACCGTCGCGCCCGCGGCGTCGAGCTGCGCCAGCTCGACCGGCCGACCGGTCGCGCCCAGGAGCGCGCGGCCGATCTGCTCGCAGCGCGCGCCCTGGCCGTCGAGGGTCAGGTGGGTCGGCGCGCCCAGATCGACCGACGTCGCGCGGATCGGCATCGGGTAGCCGGTGGCCTCGCACACCGGGGCGTCGATCGCGGCGTCGATCGCGGCGGGCGCGTCGGGCGACGCAGTGGTCGAGTCACCGCAGGCGACGACGAGGATCAGGAACGGGAGCGGCGAGCGCAGCGCGGCGCGGGGCGACATGGCGCGCAAGAGAGCACAGGCCGCGGCCCGCGCAAGCGACGCCGATCACAGGTCGACGAGCTCGAAGCTGGTGACCGCCTCGCCGAGGAAGCGCGGCGCCAGCTCGTCGAGGCGCGAGATGTCGGTGGCGAAGCACGCCAGCGCGCCGGCGTGGGCCCGGCGATCGGTGACGTCGCCGCCCAGCGCCTGCGCCGCCGCCTCGGCCATCGCCGACGCCGAGTCGACGATCGCGATCGGCCGGCCGGCCAGCGCGGCGGCGGTCCGGGCCAGCACGTCGCGCAGCAGCGGGTAGTGCGTGCAGCCCAGCACGATCGTGTCGATGTCCGGATCCCGGACGAATAGCTCGGTCAGGTAGCGGCGGGCCACCGCCGCCGCGACGTCGTCGTCGACCCAGCCCTCCTCGGCCAGCGGCACCAGCAGCGGGCACGCCAGCGCCGTCACCCGCGTCGCGGGGTCGCGGGCGGTCAGCGCGCGCTCGTAGGCGCCCGAGCGCACCGTGCCGAGGGTACCGATCACGCCGACGCGCCGGCCGGTCGACGCGGCCAGCGCGCTCTCGGCGCCGGGATCGACCGCGCCGATCACCGGCACCGGGCTGGCGGCGATCAGCGCGGGCAGCGCCTGGGCCGAGGCGGTGTTGCAGGCGATCAGCACCAGCTTCACGTCGTGCGCGAGCAGGAACTGCAAGCAGGTCAGCGAGTAGCGCTCGACCGTGCGCGGGCTCTTCGAGCCGTAGGGCACGCGCGCGGTGTCGCCGAGGTAGACGATGTCCTCGCCCGGCAGGCGGGCGCGCAGCGCGCGGACCACGGTCAGCCCACCCACTCCGGAGTCGAACACGCCGATCGGTCGACGCTGGTTCATGCTTCTATAACGTCGCCGCTCGCGCGGCTGTTTCGCGCGTCGCCGATCCACCCACGTCCACCCATCGGCAACACTCGGGTCCTAGAATTCCCCGTCGTCGCCATGCACACTGAGACGTCGTGGCGCACTGGCTGATCGATCCGCCAGGGACCGGCTACCGGCGGCGCCGGGACTTCTTCGAGTGACGCGCAGCCTCAGCGGCCGAGCGGCGGCCTTCGTAAATCCAGAGAAGCTGCAAAAATGTCACCGGCTTGCACTTGGTGTCCGGCTCGGACGACAGCTCCCGGTAGAGCTTCCCGATGCCTGGACACGACTTCTCGGCGAGCGGGAGCTGGCGGGCGGTGATACGTCCTTGCACTGCGCGCCGGCCTGGAGCACGTATCGTGCCGTCGGTCTCGACGTCGCGGCCTTGACGTGGGGCGGGCCCGCCGGTACGTACCGCCGGTGTCGTCGCCTGATCTCGAGGCCTTGCTCCGCGCTCCGGATTCTCCGGATACCGCGGACCGCGTCCGGGCGTGGGCGGCAGCCAACCCGCTGATCTTGTTCGATATCGCGGGCGCGATCTCCGAAGACGGGCAGTGGCCGGCCGCCGCAGTCACGCAGGCCGCCCAGGAGGCCAGCGGTAGCATCCTCACCGTCCAGCCGGCCGAGCTGCGGGCCGCGATCGAGCCGATGCTGATGGGCCGCGAGGTCGATCAGGCGCTCGAGTGGGTGCGTGAGACCGGGCTCCTGGCGCAGGTGTTCCCCGAGCTCGAGGCCACGGTCCACCTGCAGCAGGAGACCGGCCGCCAGCACAAGGACGTCTGGAGCCACACCAAGCAGGTGGTGAAGCAGGCGGTGCGGCGGCCGCTGGTGCGGTGGGCCGCGCTGCTCCACGACATCGGCAAGGTGCCGACGCGCACGTTCACGCCCGAGGGCGTCCACTTCCACGGCCACGCCGAGGTCGGCGCGCGCATGTTCGACAAGGTCACGCAGCGGCTGGTGTTCGATCGCGACGCGCGGCGCGCTGTGCGGTTCTTGATCCGCCACCACCTGCGCTCGAACCAGTACAGCGCGACGTGGACCGACAGCGCGGTGCGCCGCTTCCACCGCGAGATGCTGCCGCACCTGCGCGACCTGCTGGATCTGTCGCGCGCCGACATCACGTCGAAGCGACCGGGGCGCCGCAAGGCGATCCTCGAGCAGATCGCCGCGCTCACCGAGCGCATGGAGAAGCTGGTCGAGGAGGACGCCAAGCTGCCGCCGCTGCCGGGCGGCGTCGGCAACGCGATCATGGAGGCGTTCCAGCTGGCGCCGTCGCGGCTGATCGGCGACCTCAAGCGCCACCTCGAGCAGGCGGTCACCTCGGGCGAGCTCGAGGCGCGCCGCGAGGACGCGTACTACGTCGCCGCGCTGGCCCGCGCCAACATGGTGCCCGGCGTCGATCCCGAGCGCGCCGCCGCGCTGATCGCCGCCGGCGGCCTGCACGACAGCGACGCGGCCGCCGCCGACGCCGCCGAGGCTGCCGGCGACCTGGCCGGTCCGGCGCCCGAGGTCGAGCCCGAGGAGCACGACGGCGACCCCGACCGGCCCCACGACGGCCCGGTCGCCTGCGGCCCCGACTGCGACCCGAACGAGCCGCACACGCATTGACGCCGTGCGGCGCGGGCCGCGCCCTGCATGGATCGACGCCGGGGTATCGTGCGTTCCACCCCCATGATGTCGAGGCTCTCGTGCGTGCTCGTGGCGATCTGGGCAGTGGCCGCCTGCGGTGACAAGCGGCGGCCGACCACCACGCCGCCGATCTCGGTCGACGCGACCGACGCCGGCGCCGGCGGCGGCGCGCTCGACGGCGGCGTGGCGGTGGCGCCGACCCCGGCCGAGCCCGCGCGGATCGCGCCCCACACCGCGTTCGTCACCGCGGTCGCGATCGATCGCGCCGGCACCGCGGCGGTGTCGATCGACGGGCTCGGCGCGATCCGGCTGTGGCGCGCGCTCGACGGCAGCGCGCCGCCGGTGGCGCTGCCGCAGCACGGCGCCCGCGCGCTCGAGGTGGCCCGCGACGGCGCTGGCTTCACCGTCGGCGCCATCGACGGCTCGAGCGCCGCGCACCTGTACCACCTCGACGCCAGCGGCGCGGTGCTCGACGTCGCCGACGTGCCGGCGGTGCCGCAGGCGCTGGGGCTGGTGGCGGGCGCCGACGGCACCTGGCTGGTCGCGCGCGCCGATCAGTCGATCGCGCGGGTCGATCGCCACGGCGCGATCATCGACGAGGTCAGCCGCGACGGCACGCGCATCGAGGCGCTGCGGCCGCTGGGCGCGCGCGACGCGGTCGCGCTGGTCAGCCGCCAGGACGCCACCGGCCGCGCGTTCGCCGCGGTGACGCTGGGGATCGAGCGCGGCCACCTGACGTGGCAGCGCGAGGTGCCGCTGGCGGTCGCGCCGACCACGCCGGTCGAGCTGGCGGTCGCACCCGACGGCAAGCACCTGGCGTACTTCGCCGACCCCACGGCGGTGAAGGCCGCCGCCAGCGCCGGACCGCCCGCCGCGTCCCGCCCCGCGCCCGGGCCCGGGCTGCCCGCGCCGCGACAGCGCCGGGCCGACTTCGCGCCGCGGCCGGTGCAGCCGTCGACGCCCTCGGTGGCCCTGGTGATCGACGCCGCCACCGGCGCCGACGTCACGCCGCGAGCGCTCGCCGCGCAGTCGTTCGTCGGCGCGCAGCGGCTCGGCTTCCTGTCGGCCGACGCGATCGCGGCGTACTCGCAGAGCAGCGGCGACGTCGCCTCGGCCCTGGCCGTCGACGCCGACCTGGTGGCGACCTCGCTCGGCCGCAACTGCCCGCCGGCGCTGGCCGGTGGCCGCGTGGTCGCCGGGCTGGGCCAGAACCTGGTCGTCGCCGACGACGCCGGCGCCACTCGCTACCTCGGCTACCAGGCCATCAACGCCCAGGCCGCGACGCTGTCGCCTGACGGCGCCACCGCGGCGTGGGCCGTCGGTAGCGGCGACGTCCAGCTCCGCCCGACGGTCGGCCCTGAGGGCGACCTGGTGGCCAACGTCGGCGACGTGGCGACGGCGCTGGAGTTCGTCGACGCGACCCACCTGATCGCGCTGACGAGCCGCGGCGCGCTGGTGCTGATCGACGCGACGACCGCGAAGGAGCTCGCCCGCGTCGCGGCGCCTGGCAGCAGCGGCGCGCTGGTCTGGGATCCGCGCGGCCGCTGGCTGGCCGGCGTCCGCGACAGCGGCGGCGTGTGGGTGATGAAGGTCGACACCAGCCAGACCCCCGCGCTGAGCCCGCCCAAGGTGATCAGCGACGGCTCGACCGCGCTGTGGTTCCTCGACGCGGCCACCGACGGCGCGCCGGCGCTGGTCACGCTCGACGGCGCGTCGACGTTGCGCACGTACACCGCCGCGCAGCTCGCCACCGGCGTGCCGCTCAACAAGGTCGGCGGCGTCCCCAAGCACGCGATCACGTCGCCGCCGCTGCAGATCGATCGGGCGGGGCGGGTCTACGTGTTCGACGGCCGCGACCTGATCCGGTTCGGCGGCCTGACGATGGACGCGCCGCGGGCGCTGCTGCGCGCCGACAGCCTGTTCATGCCAACCGCGCTGCCGGGCGACGTCACGCTCGTCATCGACGCCCTCGGCGTGGTGCGCGCGGTGCGCGACGACGGCGGGCTCGCGTGGACCGTCAACATCGGCGGCGTGCCGCTGCGGCCGGCGCTGAGCGACGACGGCCGGCGGGTGCTGCTGCTGGCGCAGGCCGGCGCGATGATCGTCGACACCGCCACCGGCCAGCAGGTCGCGGCCACCTGCGGCTGGAGGTTCGGCGCCTGGCCCACACCGCCGCAGGTGACCAACCTCGGCGCGCTGTCGCTGTGCGAGTAGCCCGCGCGGGCTACTTGCCGAGCCCGTGCTCGGCGACGATCGCCGCGTTCTTGGCCTCGGCGGCCTGCGCCGCGGGGCGCGCGCCCAGCCGCTCGGCGTAGGCGGTGAACGCCGGGCGGGCCGGCAGCATGCCGAACCGCAGCATGTAGCGCACCGTGCCGCCGAAGATCACGTCGGCCATCGAGAAGCGATCGCCGAGCAGGTAGTCGCCGTTCGACACCGCGGCCTCGATCGCGTCGAGCATCGCCTCGTGGGTGCCCCAACCAGCCTGGCCCGGCTTGTAGTCCCAGCCCGCGGCCTTGGCCATCGAGCCCGGCTCGATCACCGACGGCGCGAACAGCGCCCAGCGGAAGTAGGTGCCGCGGGCGGGATCGTCGAGCGTCGGCGCGAGCCGGCCGGCCGCGTAGCGGTCGGCGAGGTACAGGCCGATCGCGGCGACCTCGGTGACGACGACGTCGCCGTCGGTGAGCACCGGCAGCTTGCCCATCGGGTTCTTGGCCAGCATCGCCGACGCCTTGTGGGCGCCCTTCATGATGTCGACGTACTCGAGGGCGTACGGCACGCCGACCTCCTCGAGCATCCACACCACGGTGGCGGCGCGCGAGAACGGATGGTGATAGAGGGTGATGCTCATGCGCGGAGTATCGGTGGTCTCACGCCGCCGATCCACCGTCACCCCGGCGGGAGGAACGGCGGGGATCGCGTGCGCCGATCGCTACCGCGCGAGCGCCAGGCCGAGCCCCAGCGAGAACCCCAGCGGCGCGTCGTCGGCCGGCAGCGCGTAGGCGCGCGCGCTCAGCGTCAGCGCGATCGGCAGGCGCGTCGGCCACAGGAAGCCGGTGACGCCCGCGGTCGCGGCCGGCGCGGTCGGCCACGCCACGCCGACCGCGAGATCGATCACCACCTCGAGCTTGGGCCGCGCCGCCGCCGCGCGGTAGGCGACGCCCGCGGTCGCGACGCCGTGCGCGCCGTCGGGCGTGATCCGCCCGGCCCGCGCCTCGAGCCCCAGGCGGCGCGTGACGTACACGATCGCGGTGGCGTCGACCCGCTGCACCAGCCCGTCGCCCAGCACCGCCAGCTCGCTGCCAGCGCCGATCGCGCCGCGAGGCTCGGCGCGCGCCGGGGCCGCGACCAGCAGCGTCGCGATCGTCACCGCGCGGATCACCATCGCCATCACGCGTCGTCGTCGGGATCGTCGCCGAGCAGCACCCCGACCCGCAGCTCGATCGCGTCGAACGGCTCGGCGCGGACCAGCTCGCTGGCTTCGGCGCGCAGCGCCACCAGGTAGCCGTCGGCGGTGTGGCGGTAGACGGACAGCGTGCGATCGGTCTGATCGAGGATCCAGTAGTGCGGCACGCCGGCCTGGTGGTAACGGCGCAGCTTGATCACGGTGTCGACGGCGCGGTTGGACTCGCTCACGATCTCGCACAGCCAGTCGGGGCGGATCGTCACCGGCCGTGCGCGCGGCGCCTCGGCGACGCGGTCGCGCCGCCAGCCGGCGATGTCGGGGCGGTAGCCGCGTCCTTCGAGCACGATGTCCACCTCGGTGCCCAGCCGCCAGCCCCCGAGACCGCCCGGTCCGCCGGTCCGCCGATCGAACGAGCCGCCGAGCGTGCCCGCCGTGCGCATCTGTGACCGCCCATGATCGAACGTCGGCGCCGCCTTCTCGACGAACTCGCCGTCGATCAGCTCGACGCGCGCGTCCTCGGGCAGGGCCAGCCATTCGGCCACCGTGTGGTGGTGATGCTCGGCGCCGCGGGTCGACATCGCGGCGAGGATACCACGCAGGTCGCGCCCGACGATCAGCCCAGCTCGACGCGGCCGCGCGGCGTGACCACCACGCCGGCCACCAGCTCGTGCGGCGCGACCACGGCGACGCCGGGCAGCTCGGGCTCGAGCACCGTGCGCAGGTGGCGCCGCACGTCGCCGGCGGTCAGCACGACGCCGCGCTCGCCGACCGCGCGCCGGACCGCGCCGACGATGTCCCGGCCGATGTCGGGCGGCAGCGCGACGATCGCCCCGCCGTCGCGCGGCAGGATCGCGCCGCGCACCGCGTCCTCGATCATCGGATCGAGCGTCCACGCCTCGAGCTTGCCGCGCGGCGCGACGCCGGCGGTCACCGCGCGGCCCAGCCGGCCGCGCACGTGCTCGGTCAACGCCACCGCGTCCTTCGGCGCGCCGGCCGGCACCGCGGCCAGCGCCTCGAGGATCGCGCCGAGGTCGTGGATCGCCACGCCCTCGCGCACCAGCTGGCGCAGCACGTCGGTCAGCACGCCCAGGCTCGCCACCCGGGGCACCACGTCGCGCACCAGCGGCGCCTGGCCCGGGCCCAGCTCGTCGAGCAGCACCTGCACGCCGCCCGCGCGCACCAGCTCGGCCGCGCAGCCGTCGAGCGCGGCCTTGAGCGGCGCGGACAGATCGTCGGCGCGGCGCGGCGCCACCAGCCAGTCGACGGTGGTGCCCCACAGCCGCAGCTCGGCGTCGGCGTGGGCCACCGCGGGGTCGACCACCAGCGCGATCGTCGGCGCGCGCACGCCCAGCCGGCTGGCCAGCCCGGCGCGCACGTCGGCCAGCACCGCCGCCACCGCGTCGCGATCGAGCAGCGCGCCGATCTTCGGCGCGACCGCGATCGTCACGCCGTCGCGCGGCACCGCGGCCGCCACCGCCGGCGCCGAGGCCACCACCGCGCTCGGCGGCGTGCGGGCCGGCAGCGCGCGCGCCACCAGCGTCAGCCCGCCGGCCACCGCCGCCAGCACCAGGAACGGCACGTGGGGCAGGCCCGGCACCAGGCCCAGCGCCGCCAGCAGCACCGCGGTGGTCGCCAGCGCGCGCGGCTGCGCCGCCAGCTGCGCCACCATGTCGTCGCCGACCGCGCGCTCGCCGTCGGCCGAGGCGATGCGGGTCACCGCCAGCGCCGCCGCCAGCGCCACCAGCAAGGCCGGCAGCTGCACCACCAGGCCGTCGCCGACCGACTGCACCGCGTAGATCTTCGCCGCCGCGCTCAGCGACAGGCCGCGCGAGCCGACGCCGATCACCAGGCCGCCGATCAGGTTGATCGCGACGATCAGGATCGCGGCGAGCGCGTCGCCCTTGACGAACTTCATCGCGCCGTCGAGCGCGCCGTACAGCTGCGACTGCTGCTCGAGCGCGGCGCGGCGCCGCCCAGCCTCGGCGGCGTCGATCGACCCGGCCTTGAGGTCGGCGTCGATCGCCAGCTGCTTGCCGGGCAGGCCGTCGAGCGCGAACCGCGCCGCGACCTCGGCGACCCGCTCGGCGCCGCGCGCGACCACCAGGTACTGCACGATCGTGATCACGCCGAACACCACCAGGCCCACGACCAGCTCGCCCTGGGCCACGAAGTCCCCGAACGCCCGCACCACCTGGCCGCCGTCGCCCTCGGCCAGGATCCGCCGCGTCGTCGAGACGTTGACGCCCAGCCGGAACAGCGTCGCCACCAGCAAGATCGTCGGTAGCGTGGTCAGCCGCGCCGGCGATGGCGCGTACACCGCGGTCAGCAGGATCACCACCGCCGAGGTGAAGCTCATCGCCAGCAGCAGATCGATCGCCAGCGCCGGCAGCGGCACCACCATCATCGCCACCACCGCCACCACGATCACCGCTAGGGCCAGGTCGCCCCAGCCCCGACGCATCGAACGACCGGTCATGCCGCGGTTATCGGCGATCGCTGTGACAGCGTCTAGCTAGGCGCCCAGGGCCAGCCGCAGCTCGGCCAGGAACAGGTCGTTCTCCTCGGGGGTACCCGGGGTCACCCGCAGGCAGCCCGACAGCGGGCCCGGCCGATCGAAGTTGCGCACCAGCACGCCGCGCGCCGCCATCGCCTTCCACGCCGCCCCGGCCCGGCCGTCGCCGGCCTTGCCAACGCGGAACAGGATCAGGTTGGCCTCGCTGGGGAAGACCCGCACGCCGGGGACGTCGGCCAGCGCCGCCGCCAGCCGCGCGCGTTCGCGCACCACGTCGGCCGCGCGCGCGCGCAGCCACTCGCCCTGCGTGCGCAGCATCCACAGCGCCGCCCGCTGGTTGAGCGCGCCCAGGTTGTACGGCGGCCGGACCTTCTCGACCTCGCGCACGATCGCGTCGGCGGCGACCAGGAAGCCGATCCGCAGCCCGGCCATGCCGACCTTCGACAGCGTCCGCAGCACCACCAGGTTGGGCAGCTCGGGCAGCCGACCCAGCAGCGTGCGGCCGCCGTAGTCGATGTACGCCTCGTCGGCGACGACGATCGTGCCCGGGTGCTTCGCCGCCAGGTCGGCGACGCGCTCGGGCGTCCACAGCGTGCCGGTCGGGTTGTTGGGCAGCGCGAAGAACGCCAGGTTGGGCGCCGCGCCGGTCATCGCGTCGTCGACCAGCTCGAAGTCGAGCTGCATGTCGTCGTCGAGCGGCACCTCGATCGGATCGAGGCCGTGGCCGAGCGCGGCGATGCGGTAGACGACGAACGACGGGTCCGGATACAGCACGGTCGCGCGGGTCTTCCCGGGGCGCGGCTCGCCGAACGCCGCGCACAGCAGCGCCAGCAGCTCGTCGGAGCCGTTGCCGAAGGAGAGCGCGCCCGGCGCCACGCCCAGCTCGGCGGCCAGGTGCGCGCGCAGCTCGACCGGATCGGCCTCGGGGTAGCGGTGCAGCGCGACCGCCGCGAGCTCGCGGCCCAGCGCCTCGGCGGCGGCGGGCGGCAGCGGGTGCGGCGACTCGTTGGCGTCGAGCTTGGCGCGCACGCCCTCGGGGCGCGGCACGTGATAGGCGGCCATCGCGCGGATGCCGCGCGTGACCAGCGGGGCGATGCTCACGACTTGCCTCCTCGGGTGCGGATCGTCGCCGAGCGGCCGTGGGCGTCGAGGCCCTCGACCGCGGCCAGCGTCGCGATGATCAACGCGTCGGCGCCGGCGGCGGCCTCGTCGTACTCGACCACCGAGGTGCGGCGGACGAAGTCGTAGACGCCCAGCGGGCTGGCGTAGCGCGCGGCGCCGCCGGTCGGCAGCACGTGGTTGGCGCCGGCGACGTAGTCGCCCGCGGCCTCGGCGGCCCACTTGCCGACGAAGATCGCGCCGGCGGTGTGCAGCCGCGGCACCAGCGCGCGCGGCTCCTCGACGTCGAGCTCGAGGTGCTCGGGCGCGTAGCGGTTGGCCACCGCCACCGCCTGCTCCAGGTCGCGGACCAGGATCGCCGCGCCCCAGCGCTGCAGCGCCGCGCGCGCGATCGCCGCCCGCGGCAGATCGACGAGCTGCGCCTCGAGCTCGCGCTCGACCGCGGCCGGCAGACCGCGCGCGGTGGTCACCAGGATCGCGCGGGCCTCGACGTCGTGCTCGGCCTGGGCCAGCAGATCGGCGGCCACCCACGCCGGGTTGGCGCTGGCGTCGGCGATGATCAGCACCTCCGACGGGCCGGCCACCGAGTCGATATCGACCTGGCCGAAGACGATGCGCTTGGCGGCGGCGACCCACTGGTTGCCGGGGCCGACGATCTTGTCGACCCGCGGCACCGTCTCGGTGCCGTACGCCAGCGCCGCGACCGCCTGGGCCCCGCCGATCTCGAACACCCGGTCGACGCCGGCGATCTGCGCCGCGACCAGGGTCTCGGCCGACGCGCCGGGCGTCACCATGATCACCTCGGGCACGCCGGCGACCTTGGCCGGGATCGCGGTCATCAGCACCGACGACGGATAGCGCGCGGTGCCGCCGGGCACGTACAGCCCGACCCGGCGCAGCGGCTCGGTGCGCAGCGCCAGCCGGATGCCGTCGCGCTCGACGGCGATGTCGTCCTGGCGCTGGTGGGTGTGGAACCAGCGGATGCGCTCGGCGGCGTGCTCGAGCGCGGCGCGCACGTCGTCGGTGACCTGGGCCCGCGCCGCCCACGCCGCCGGCGTGACCTCGTAGCCCGCCGGCCCCGGCGCGCGGTGGTCGAAGCGCTGCGTGTAGTCGGCCACCGCCACGTCGCCCCGCGCGCGCACGTCGGCGATGATCGCGTGGACCGCGTCCTCGACCTCGCGCGCGAACGTCGTGGACCGATCGAACCGCGGCGCCAGCGCCGGGTCGTCATGCTCGAACACAGGCAAGAGCGACATCGCGCGCAGGATGGCCCGCCCGACGCCGGTCGCCAAGCCCCGACTACCGCAAGCGCGCCGGGCGTCGCCGACACGCCGCCGCGCACGCAGTTGCAGGCGAGATCGCTGTACATTTTCGACGTCGCCCGCTGTCACGATCGCCCGCGGGCCTCGTTATGGCGTCCGAGACCCCGAACGAAAGGCCCGACGATGCGCTCCCTCCTCCTCCTGTCCACGCTGCTCGCTCCCCTCGCCCTCGCCGCTTGCGGCGGCGCCGACGCCTCCCCGGCCCCGCGCACCAGCGCCACCCCCGCCGCCAGCGCGCCCGCCGATCCGGCGCTCCTGGCCCAGTGCGAGGCGTTCTTCGCCCGCGCCCGCACCTGCACCGACGACTACATCCCGGCCCTGGTCGACGTGCGCATCGAGCTCGACAAGCCCGCCGGCATCGCCGCCGAGGCCCAGCAGCCGGGTGGCCGCGACAGCGTCATCGCGCAGGCCAAGACCGAGTGGGCCAACGACTCCCAGCCCGCCGCGGTGACCGCGATGTGCAACCAGGTCATCGCGTCGATGCCGACCGGGCAGTACGACGGGATGCGCGCCCAGGCCGAGACGTGCATGGCCGCCACCGACTGCGCCGCGTTCTCGACCTGCACGATCGACCTGCACCGCGCGATGATCGGCGGCCAGTGACCGTGGCACGCTCGCGGGCGTGCCGGTCGATCCGCTGACGCTGCGCTTGCCGCCGTGGCTGGTCGATCGCTTCGACCTGCCCCGCGTGATCGCCGAGGCCGGCAGCTACACCCGCAGCGAGGCCTACCGCCTGCTCGAGCGGTTCGCGATGAGCGGCCCCGAGCAGGCGTTCGTGCAGACCGTGCTGGCCCGCCGCACCAACCTGTGGCTGTACCGCTGCAACCAGCGCGCGGCGTGTGGCGACTTCCTGGTCGTCGACGTGTCGTCGCCAGCGCCCCTCGATCGCGCCGCGGTGGCGATCGAGCTCAAGGCCGGCGCGCCGCTGGCGCTCGGCGGCGCCCGGCTCCAGCTCACCAACGTCGACGCCGCGCTCGCCGAGCTGATCGCCGCCGGCGTGCTCGCCTCCGCCGCCGTCACCCTCGCCCACGGCGACGAGGCCGCGGTGCTCGCGTACCTGCGCGCCGCCCCGCCTTGATCAGCGCCGCTTCTTCGGCGCGGCCTTCTTCGCTGCCGGCTTCTTCGCCGCCGCGGGCTTCTTCGGCGCGGCCTGCTTCGCCGCCGCGGGCGTCTTCGGCGCGGCCTTCTTCACCGCCGCAGGCGTCTTCGGCGCGGCCTTCTTCGGCGCGGCCTTCTTCGCCGCCGCCGGCTTCTTCGCTGCCGCGGGCTTCTTCGTGGCGGGCGTCGCGCCCGGTGTGGCGCACAGCGACTCGAGCAACTGCGCCCACCGCGCGCGCTGCGCCGCCGGCGCGTCGACCCGCTGCAACGCCGGCGTGCGCTCCTGCGCGAGCCCGACGCCATCGACCGCGAAGAAGTGCATGACGTACTCGTCGGGCGGCTCGCCGGCCGCAGTGCGCACCGTCCGATACCGCGTCAGCGCCGCCGCCAGCGCCGCCCGCGCCCGCGCCGCGTCACCACCTGCCGCGCGCAGCGCCGCCGCGAGGTCCGCCGACAACGCCTCCAGCCCCGCCTCCGTCGCGGCCGGCGTGGCGCGCTTCGGCGCGGCGTCGGGCGGCTCGCGGAGGCGCAGCATCCATCCCTGGGCCTCGACCTCGGCGCAGCGCGCCGCGTACGCAGCCTTCCCTTCCGCCGCCGTTGCGTACTGCACCCGCTGCGACGGCGGCGCCTTGCCCTGGGTTCGGCCCTTGCTCCAGACCTCGGGCGCCACGGTGACCGCGTTCTTCCACAGGTAGATCCGCACACCTCGCCCGCGATAGCCGTTCTCGAGATACCAGGACATCGGCATGGATGGATCGCAGGTTACTCCGGCCGCCCGCCGTCGAACCACACCTTCCAGCCGGTCGCGGCGTCCTTGCGCCAGACGGTGCAGTAGCTGCCGCCGCCCGCCGCGGCGCCGGTCTTGCGATCGGTGACGGTGAAGCCGCCCACCGCGAAGGCGACGTCGCCGCGCACCCGCGTCGTGATCGGCGCCCAGTCGAGCTTCACCGCTTCGAGCACCGGCGTCATCGCGGCGCCGACCGCCGCGTTGCCGGCGACCAGGCCGGCGTCGTTCAGCTCGCCGCCCTCGGGCGCGAACCAGTCGGCCCACGCCGCGCCGCCGCGGTCGGTGGAGTCCTTGTAGAACAGCGCCTCGAGCGCGGCGATCTCGGCGGCCTCCTCCCCGGGCCCGACCAGGCTCATCTCCCACTGCAGGCCCGGCGGCGCCGCGCCCACCAGCGCGCCGGCCTCGTTCACGCGCAGCGCCAGCGTCGCGGACTCGGCGGCGGTCGACCACATCGCCAGGTTGGCCTCGATCTGCACCGGCGCCAGCTCGACGACCATCGGCTCGTGGCCGGGCGCGAGCCGCACGTCCCACACCCGCGGCCGCGGATCGTCGCCGCTGGTCTCGTCGAAGATCCACACCCGCGCCGCGCCGTCGTCGCCCAGCCAGACGCCGTACTTCGCGCCGCGATGGCCGACGAACGTCAAGTGACCGCCGGCCGGCATGCCGAGCTGCCGATCCCCGGTCAGCCACGGCAACAGCTCGCCGGCCGCCGGCGCCGGCGGGGTCGGCTCGGCCGGCGGCGGCGCCGACGATCCACACGCGACCAGCGATCCCACGAGCGCGAGCGAGGCGAGCTTCATGCCGCGTAGCCTACGCCACGCGCGCGGGCCTCGCCGCCGCGCGCGCTACTCCTCGCCGCCGCCGCCCATCGCCGCGGCCATCGCGATGTCGGCCGCCTTGACCTTCGACGGGTCGAACGCCTTGGCGCCGGCCAGCATCTTGGTCATCACCGCGTCGAAGTCGCCGCGCACCGGCTGCCCCGGCTTGGCCTGCACGAACCGCAGCGGGTTGATCCGCGCGACGACGACGGGCTTGAGGTAGCCGCTGGCGAAGCCCGAGTCCTTCAGGCGTTGCACCGCCTCGTTGACGGCCTCGTCGAGAGCCAGGAGCTGCGTCGCGTGGGCCTCGCGCTCGGCGAGCACCGCGCGCAGCGGCCGATCGCTCCACGCCTCGCACCGGCTCACCACCGGCATGTACGCGCCGCCCGAGAACCGGCCGTTCTGCTCGTAGCACACGCCGATCGTCAGGAAGCCCGGCTGCTCGAGCTCGAGCTGCAGCTCGCTCTCGGGGCGATCGCGGGTCGCGGCGTCGGCCACCAGCGCGCGCACCATGCGCACCACCTCGAGCGACTTGTCCTTGAGGTTGTGGGCCTTCTCGGTGTTGAGCGCGAGGATGCGGAACGCCACCTCGGGCTCGGGCACCACCAGCGCGGTGATCGCCTGGGCGCCGAGCCGCCGCATCGCCGCCAGCCGGTGCATGCCGTTGGGCGAGTGGAAGCCGTCGCCCGATGGCACCGCGACGATCGGATCGAGGAAGCGCCCGACCTTGGGGATCACCGTCGCCAGCCGCTCGGCGTGGGTCGGCGACAGCTCGCGCTGGTACGGCGTCGCCTCGACCTTCTCGATCGGTAGCACCGCCAGCGCGACCCAGTGGCCCCCAAGCGGCTCGCGGTAACGCGCCGCGACCACGCCGCCCAGCCGCTCGACCAGCTCGCACGCCGCGGTCAGCGCCGCCGACGGCGTCCCGGTGAGGCACGCCGACGCCGCGATCCCCGCGCTGCCCGGCGCGGCCGCGGCCTTCTTCTTGCGCGGCGTCGCCGACTTGGGCTTGGCGGCCTTGGCCTTGGGCGTCTTGGGCGCGGCGGCTTTCTTCGGCGGCATCCCGCGACTGTACTACCGCCGCGCGCGCCGGCGGCGCAGCGCCGCCAGCACCCCGAGCCCGAGCGGCCAGGCCGCGCCGCCTCGCCCGCCCTGGCAGCAGCCGCCGCCGTCGTCGGCCAGCGCCGGGTCACCCTCGACGTAGACGTGGCTGGTGACCGTCAGCCGGCCGCCCAGGCCGGTCAGCTCGACGCGGTAGCGCTCGCGCGCGCCGGTGACCGGCCGCGTGAACGACGCGACGCCGCCGGCGACGGTC
This sequence comes from Myxococcales bacterium, assembly GCA_016707895.1. Lineage (GTDB taxonomy): Bacteria > Myxococcota_A > Polyangia > Haliangiales > Haliangiaceae > UBA2376. The sequence goes on from JADJGV010000003.1 coordinate 646,469, forward strand.
ACCGCCTCGACCAGCGCGCCGTCCTTCCACAGCTCCGCCGAGTCGCCGTCGGCCTCGGGCGCCCGCACCTCGAGCCGCACCCGGCCGACGTCGGTGAGCGTCTCGCCCAGCCCGACCGCGCGGGTCGCGTCGGCCGCGTCGACCGCGGTCAGCTCGACCATCGGATCGTCGGGGCCGCGCATCTTGACGACCGTGCGCCCGGCCGCGACCGCCGCGACGATCGCCGCCTCCGACAGCTCGTCGGCCAGCACCATCGTCGTCGGCCCGCCGATCTGCGCCGGGGTGGCGCCGCCCTCGGTGCCGGCGCGGTGATCGTCGCTGCCGCCGATCGCCGCCAGCGCGTGGCCGGCGTCGAGCAGCCGATCCCACAGCGCGATCGCCTTGGGCGTGAACAGCCCGCCGGTCAGCTCGGCGTTGCCGGTCTGGATCTCCAGGCCGCTGACCATCGCCCACGGCGTGTCGGCGTGGTCCCAGCCGCAGCCGATGCACGCCTCGCCCAGCCGCAGCTCGGGGTGGTTGACGATGAACCGCCCGCCCTGCGCGACGACGTCGGCGACGATGGTCGGCGCGCCGACGCCGCCCAGCCCGACGCGGTGATCGACGTAGCGGCCGATGCCGATCGCGTTGCCGTGGCCGCCGTAGGTCGTGACCTCGGCGCCGCGCACCAGCAAGAGGTCGGTGAGCCCGGCCTGCGCCGCCGCCTGGTGCGGGTACTGCGCGCTGGTGTTGTGATCCGACAGCACGACGAAGTCGAGGCCGCGGCCGCGCGCGTACGCCGCGATCTCGGCCAGCGAGGCCGAGGCGTCGCCCGAGTCGCGCGAGTGCACGTGGAAGTCGCCGGCGTACCAGCGGCGCTCGCTGGCCAGCACCACCGGCGTCCACGCCGCCGCCGGCTCGGGCGTCAGCGTCGCGGCGTCGCGGAACTCCAGGTCGACGGTGTACTGTCCGGGATCCGGACCGAGCTTGGCCTTGCCGATCACCAGCTGCCAGGTGCCCGGCGCGATCGGGCCGGCCAGGTAGCCGCGCGACGAGCCGGCCACGCCGATCACCATCGGCTCGGTCAGCCCGCCGCCCCAGCCGCGGAAGCCGTCGGGCCCCCACAGCCCCCAGTCGAGGATCTGGAAGTCCGAGCCGTCGTCGTGGGCCAGCGCGAACTCGACCGTGCCGGCCGGCACGTCGAACGGCACCAGCAGGTAGTCGCCGCCGGCCTGCGGCACCGCGCCGGTCAGGTGCAAGGTCGAGATCACCGCGGTCAGCGCCAGCATCTGGCCAGCGTAACCAACCCGGCGCGCGATCGGTGTGCAAACGGGTAGTCGCCGGTGCGGCGATCGCCGCGCCCCTGTATCCTGCCGCCATGAAGTGGGAACGCGGGCACAAGTCGCAGTACGTCGAGGATGTCCGCGGCCAGCGCGCCACCGGCCGCGGGGCCGCGCTCAAGGTCGGCGGCGGCGGCGCCGCGCTGCTCACGGTGATCGCGCTGATCGCCCAGGCCCTCGGCGTCGACCTCGGCATCGGCAGCGGCACCACGACCACCGGCGGCGGCGGCAACCAGGCGTCGTCCGGCGGCGGCGGCGGCCCGCCCCCGCCGATGTCCAAGGCGGACGCCGAGCTCTACGACTTCATCAACTTCGTCGTCGACGACATCCAGGGGTCGTTCGATCGCGCGATGACCGCCGCCGGCCAGCGCTACACGCCGGCCACGCTGAAGGTGTTCGCCGAGGCGGTCGACACCGCGTGCGGCGCCGCCGACTCGGCGGTCGGCCCGTTCTACTGCCCGGGCGACTCGAACGCGTACATCGACCTGACCTTCTACCGCGACCTGCGCGAGCGGTTCGGCGCCGGCGGCGACTTCGCCCAGGCCTACGTGCTGGCCCACGAGTACGGCCACCACCTGCAGAACCTGCTCGGCACCGACGACCGCGTGCGCGAGCAGGTGGCGCGCGACAAGTCGCTCGAGAACTCGCTGTCGGTGCGCCAGGAGCTGCAGGCCGACTGCTACGCCGGCGTGTGGGCCAACGACACCGGCAAGCGCAAGCGGATCGAGGTCGGCGACATCGAGGAGGCGGTCACCGCGGCCCAGGCCATCGGCGACGATCGCCTGCAGAAGATGGCCGGCCGCCGGGTCAACCCCGAGACCTTCACCCACGGCTCGTCGGCGCAGCGGGTGAAGTGGTTCAAGCGCGGGCTCGAGGCCGGCCGCCTCGACGCGTGCGACACGTTCAACGCCCGCGATCTGTAGCGGCGCGCGGCCGCCCGCGGCTCACCCGAACATCTTCGCGACCACCGCCGTCGGATCGGGCGCCTCGGCGTCGGCCGCCGGCGGCTCGCCCTTGGGCGTCATGTGGTCGATCGCGTGCGGCAGCACCTCGGCCAGCGTGTGCGTCGCCTTCTCGGTCGAGATGCCGAGCTTGGCGGCGATCGACGCGATCGGCCCGCTGCCGAGCACGCTGGTGATCTGATCGGGCGAGATCGGCAGGTTCTTGCCCAGGCCGACCCAGGACGACGCGACGTCGCCCAGGCCGCTCGAGCCGAGCTTCTTGACGATGTCGGCGGCGCCGCCGCCCTTGAGGAGATCGCCGATGGCCCCGGCGGCTTGCGTGGCTTGTGCTTTGGCGTCGGACATGGCGCGGAAGATAGCAGGTCGCGGCGCAGCGTCGCAGCGCGCCGGGGTAGCCCCGGGGGACGCGGACCGGCCCGGGTCAGAACTCCCGGGCGGTGCGGCCGAAGTCGACGCCGGCGCCGGTGACGGTGCCGGCGCGCTCGGTCGGCGCGGCGCCGGGCGCGAACCACAGGCTCAGGCTGGCGCCGGTGGGCGCGGCCAAGAGGCCGGTCTCGCGATCGATGCGGACGCGCTCGAGGCCGGGCGGTGGCTGGCCGGGCACCGGCTCGGCGGGGCGACTGCCCTCGGCGGCGGCGATCAGGCGCATCCACACCGGCAGCGCGACGTGGGCCCCGTCGGCGCGCGGGCCGAGCGAGTGGGTCGGGCTGTCGTGGCCGATCCACACCGCCGCGGTGACGCGGCCGGTGAAGCCGACGAACCACGCGTCGCCGTTGCGGTTGGTGGTGCCGGTCTTGCCCGCGGCGGGGCGATCCAGCGCGCGGGCCGCGGTCGCGGTGCCGCGCTGCACGACGCCGGTCATCAGGTCGCGCAGCACGAACGCGGTGCGCGCGTCGACGATCTGCCCGCGCGTCGCCCCGGCGCGCACCGCCGGATCGCGCCCGGCCACCGCGGCCAGGCGATCCAGCCGCCGCGCTGGATCGATCCACGGATCGTCGGGCGCCGCCGCGTCGAACAGCACCTGGTCGCCGTGGCGCACGCGCACGATCACCCGCACCGCCACGTCCCAGCCGTCGCGGGCAACGATCGCGTAGGCGCGGGCCAGCTCCAGCGGGATCACGCACGACGCGCCCAGCGCCATCGGCGCCAGCTCGCTGATCGCGGTGGTGACGCCCAGCCGGCGCGCCAGCGCGATCACCGCCGGCGCGCCGACCCGCTCGAGCACGTCGATCGCCGCGGTGTTGAGCGAGTAGGCCAGCGCGTCGGCGGCCAGCGCCACGCCGCGGAAGGCGCGGCCCGAGCGCGGCTTCCAGTGCACCGCGGTGGCCTCGTCGTACTCGGCGATCGGCGCGTCGCGCAGCGGCGTGCCCGCGGTGATCGCGCCGCGCTCGAGCGCCGCGGCGTAGACGATCGGCTTCCACGCCGAGCCCGGTTGACGGCAGGCCTGGGTCAGCCGGCTGTAGGCGTCGAGCTGCCAGGCCCGGCCGCCGGTCATCGCCAGCACGTAGCCGCGCCGGTGATCCCAGACCACGGCCGCGCCTTCCGGCAGTTCGGCGCCGTCGGCGAAGGCCGCGGTGCCGTCGACGATCGCCTGATCGCTGAGCGCGGCCAGCGCCGGGTCGGCGGCGGTCTCGACGATCAGCCCGCCGGCCGCCGCCTCGAGCGGGATCGACTCCTCGAGCAGCCGACGGACGTGGTCCGCGTACCAGGGGGCGATCACCGGCGGCGCCGCCGGCGCGCGGGTCGCGACCGGCCGCGCGATCGCCGCGTCGCGGGCCGCGGCGTCGATGAACCCGGCGCGCGCCATCCGCCGCAGCACCTCGTCGCGGCGCGCCTTGGCCGCGGCCGGATCGTTGCGCGGGTCGAGCCGCCCCGGCGCCTGGATCAGCCCCGCCAGGAGCGCGGCCTCCTCGAGCGCGAGCGCCGACGGCGGCCGCCCGAAGTACGCGTCGGCGGCGGCCGCCACGCCGTAGGCGCCGCGCCCCAGGAAGACGAAGTTCAGGTACGCCTCGAGGATCGCCGCCTTGTCGTAGCGGCGCTCGAGCTGCCGCGCCACCAGCGCCTCGCGCACCTTGCGCTCGAACGAGCGGGCCTTGCCGATCTCCGGCGACAGGTTGCGCGCCAGCTGCTGGGTGATCGTCGACGCGCCCTCGACCGTGCGCGCCGCACGCCAGTTGATCCACGCCGCGCGCGCCACCGCCGCGTAGTCGACGCCGTGGTGGGTGAGGAACCGCACATCCTCGGCCGCGAGCACCGCGTCGATCAGCACCCGCGGCAGCGCGGCCAGCGACACGATCTGGCGGTTGCCGACGACGTCGCCGTCGAGGAACGGCAGCGTCGTCAGCGTCGTGCCGTCGTGGGCGACCAGCGTCGACGTGCGCGGCGCGCCGGCCTGCCACGCGGCCAGGTCGGGCGGCGGCGGCAGCGACCGCGCGATGGCCCGCACCCGCCGCGCCACCTGCACCGCCGCGATCGTCGGCGCGGCGATCGCCAGCCACGCGATCAGCACCAGCCCGAGTCGCCACCAGCCCCCGCCGCGACGGCGGTTGCCGACGACGATCGTCACGACGCGAACAGCGCCATCTGCTGGGGCGGGCCCAGCACCCGCGCCCGCGGGCCCACCGCCGCCGCGATCGCCGCCGCGCATGGGCCGGTCACCGCCACCGCCGCCGCGCCGCTCTGCGCGATGAAGCGCAGCAGGCCCTCGCGATCGGCCGCGCCGCTCCACGCCACCGCGGCGTCGACGCCCAGCGACCGCACCTGCTCGCGCTCGCACGCCAGGCCTGAGGCCAGCAGCGTCCGCGCCGGCCGCGCGCCCAGCGCCGCCGCCATCCGCGCGCGCTCGGCGATCGGCCACACCAGCACGTCGGCCCGCGCCACGCTGCGGCTCACCGCCGGGCCCGCCAGCCCGGCCGCGGTCAACCGCTGCGCCGCGTCGACGATGCGGCGGTGCCCCGCGACCACCAACCCGGCCGCCACCAGGCGCTCGGCCACCGCCAGCCCGCGCAGCGGGTTGCTCACCAGCACCGCGGCCACCGCGCGATCGGCGGCGATCTGCTGGCACAGCGCCACGCCGCGCGCCTCGGCGTCGGCGGCGAACGCGTGGTGCCGCTCGCCGTACGGCGCGGCGATCACCAGCGTCTCGCACGGCACCAGGTCGGCGCGCCGCGGCTCGACCGCACCGGCGTACAGCACCCGCCCGGTCCCGGCGTCGATCAGCAGCGCCGCGGCCCCCGGCCCGTAGCCGCTGGGCAGGAGCGTCAGCCGGGTCGTGCCCAGCGAGAACGGCCGGTGCAGCGGCGCGGCCAGGTGCGCGTCGGCGCGCGCGCCCAGGAGCGCCAGCGTCGGCGCGGTCGCGATCAGCTGGCCGTGGCCCGCGCGCGCGGTGCGATCGGCCGCCGACACGAAGCACACCGCGCGGGCCCGCCGCGCGTCGCACCAGATCGCGGTGCCGAGCACGTGCACGCCGTCGCGCCAGGCGACTGCGTGAGGCGTCGGTGCGCGCGGGCGCCGCTTCATCGCGGCACACTGCCACGGGCCCGCGCGGCTCGCAATTTCACCCGGGCTCGGCTTCGCGTTACGATCCCCCGATGCGGATCTTCGTCGGCGCCTGCGTCGTGCTCTTGCCTTCAGTCGCCGCGGCGGTCCCGGTCGCGCCGCCCCCGGCGCCCCCCGAGCGGGCGATCGCGGTGACGATCTCGCCGCTGCACCTGCTGTCGCCGGTCGTGGAGGTCACCGGCGAGTACCGGCTGCAACCCAAGCTCGGCGTCGCAGTGACGCTGGGCGCCGGCTCGGTCACGGCCAAGGACACAGCCAGCCAGGAGCACCGCTTCACGGTCGGCGAGCTGGGAGCCAGCGCGCGCTACTACGTCACCGGCTCGTTCGCCCGCGGGCTGCAGGTCGGCGGTGAGCTGATGTACCTGCTGGTGAAGCTCGACGATCCGATGACGACCGTGCGCGCGACCGGTGACGGCCTCAGCCTCAGCCCGTTCATCGGCTACAAGTGGACCGGCGTCGGCGGGTTCACCGCCGAGGCCCAGGGCGGCCTGTCGGTGCTGGTCGCCCAGGCCCACGCCACCGACGGCACCACGAGCGCCGACAGCGAGCAGAGCCGCGTCTACCCGCTGATCAACCTCAACGTCGGCTGGAGCTTCTAGGCAGCTTGCACGCGTGGCCCATCACCACCGGCCCATCGACGGTGCCGGTCGGCGTGGGCTGCCACCCAGCCGCGACGCGCGCGGCCAGCAGCTCATCGGCGCTCGGTCGGTGGTCCCCCGGGGGGCGGCGCGCCGGCCCCCCCCCACGCGCGGGCGGGCCCGCCGGCCCCCGCCCCGGGCCGCCGCCGCGGCGGGGGCGGCGCCCGGCGCCCGCCCGCCGCCCGCCCCCCACCGCCGCCGGCGGCCCCCGGCGCGGCGCCGCCGGGGGGGCGCGCCGGGGGCGGCGGGTCCCACCCGGAGGGCGCGCCGGCGCCCCCCCGCCAGGGGCGGGCGGGGGGGGGCGCCGCCGGCGGGCGCCCGCCGGGCGGGGGGGAGACGGGGGGGGGGGGGGACTCGACCGGCACGAGCCCGCCGACCACCGGCCGCGGCGGCCGCAGCCGGCGCGCGGGGGGGCGGGGGGGGAGGGGCGAAACGCGGCCTCGGCGGCGGCGCGATCCACCACGATCAGAAGAAGTAATAGTGGAAGCCGGCGATGCCGGTGGGCTGCGCGCCGACCAGGACGCCGTTGGCGTCGGCCACGCCGATCGACAGGCCCGCCGTGAAGCTCAGCGCCACGTTGGAGGCGACGAACGCGCGGGCTTGGACGCCCGGCTCGATGTACAGCACGGTCTCCTTGTCGGTCGCGGCCACGCCGTCGTCGAGGAAGCCCAGGCCGACGCTGCCGCCCACGCCGAAGTCGGCCATCGCCGACGAGTGGACGTGGTAGTAGAACCGCGCGCCCAGCGCCACGTCCGTGTCGTCGTCGCCACCGCCGTCGGCGAAGCCGAAGAACCCGCCGAGGTGGAACTCGCCCATGTCGTAGCTCGCCGACATGCCGCCGAGCCCGTTGAGCTGATACTCGCCACCGACGCCGATCGATCCCTTCGAGCCGCCCGCCGACGCGACGCCGGCGCCGAGGACGAGGACCGCGAGACCCGAGACCACAGCGATGTTCTTCTTCATGGCCGCGAGCGTACCCGGCCCCCGGCGACTATCAAGTATTCGAACGAACGGTTAGCCTGCACACATGCTGGCCACTACCCTGGCCCTCACCGACGTCGACCCGCGCCACTGGCGCGCGTGGATCGAGCTGCTGGTGCCGCCGCCGCTGCGCGATCGCCCACGCTACGCGCTGGCGATCGTCGATGGCGAGCGCGTGCTGCGCGTCGTGATCGGCGGGGTCGACGCGACTGGCGCCGTCGAGCCCGCGGCGCTGACCTGGCCGCCGACGCCGGCCAACCTGCGCGCGGCGACGCGCCAGCTCGGGGTCGGCGCGATCGTCGTGCTCGACGTCGCGGTGCTCCGCGACGTCGCGGCCGAGGTCGAACGCCACCTCACCGTCGACGATGACCTCGCCGCCGCCGGCCTGGCGGTGCTCCGCGCGCTCAAGGCCCGGAGCGGCAAGGGCGTGTGGAGCGAGCCCGCGCTGCTCGACCTGTTGCCGGCGCCGCACTACGAGCCGCTGCAGCGCACCTTCGATCTGCTCATCCCCGACGACAGCGCGCTGGCCGCGTACGTCGTCGCCGACGACCGCCGCGCGATCCTGGCGTCGATCATCGCGGTCAAGCGCGGCGGCCACATCGCCCAGGTCACGACCCACGCCGCGATCGCCGACCTGGTGCCCGAGGCCGCGCTGGCCCGCGACTGGGCCACCGCCCACAAGCGCGTCACCAAGGCCATCGGCGAGCGGCTGGCCAAGCCATCGCTGGCGGTGTTCCTCGAGCGCGCCACGATCGACAAGCTGATCGTCGGCCCGCCCGACACGCTCGGCCGCGAGGTCAACGCCCGGCGGATCGTCCTCGATCCGGCCCCGGCCTGGCTGCTGGGCCTGCTCGGCAGCGCCACCGTCGCCGCGGTCGCGCAGCGCGGCGCCAGCGCGCTGGTCGCGATGCTGCCCCAGGCCGCCCGCGATCGCGCCGCCGGGCTGGCCGATCGCGCGCGCACCGCGGTCCGCGAGTCGGGCGCGCACCCGTTCGCGCTGCTCGGCTTCGATCCGATCGCGTTGTGGCTGGCGGTGCGCGACTACTACCGGCCGCGTGGCCCCGCGCCCCGCCCGCCCGCGCGCTAGCTACGCGCCCGCGAGCTCGATACCGGCGCCGACGCTCTTGTAGCGGTCGCCGCAGCGCGCGCAGGTCGACACGCCGCTGGTGAACCCCGGCAGCCGCTCGCCGCAGCGGCAGGCCCAGCCGATCCACCGCGCCGGGACGCCGACCACCAGCGCGTGGGGCTGGACGTCGGACGCCACCGCCGCGCCGGCGCCGATGAACGCGTAGGCGCCGATCGTCACGCCGCACACCACCGTCGCGTTGGCGCCGATCGTCGCGCCGCGGCCCACCTGGGTCGGCGCGAACTCTTCCTTGCGCGACACGTGCGCGCGCGGGTGCTTGACGTTGGTGAACACGCACGACGGCCCCAGCAGCACCTCGTCCTCGAGGGTCACGCCGTCGAACACCGAGACGTGGTTCTGGATGCGGCAGCGATCGCCGATCGTCACGTTGCCGACGTAGCAGGCGTGGCCGACGACGCAGTCGTCGCCGATCTTGGCCCCCGGCATCACGTGGGCGAAGTGCCAGATCCTCGTGCCTGCGCCGATCTGCGCGCCGCGCTCGACCACCGCGGTCGGGTGGATCAGCGGCGCCTCGGTGATCTCGACGTCGTCGGACATGCGCGGCACTGTGCCCAACGTCGGGCCCGCGCGTCTACCGGTCACGGGCGATTCGACAATCGGTCGGACCGATGTATTGTCCCGGCATGCGCATGGTCGTCCTCGTGTGTGCGTTCGTCGCGGTCGCGTCCGGCCTCGCCGGCGCCGGGCCGCTCGACAAGCCCGCCTTCACCGCAACCCCCGCCGAGCTGCTCGCCGAGGCCCGCGCCGCCAAGCCCGCGGGGCACGCGGTCGCGATCCTCCGCGAGGACGTCACCTTCACCTTCGACGCACGCGGGCGGGTCGAGCGCCGCTACCGCACCGTCTTCACCGTGGTCGAGCCGAGCGGCGCCGACGACTGGGGCACGATCGGCCTCGACTGGCAGCCGTTCTACCAGGACAAGCCGACCATCCGCGCCCGAGTGATCAACCTCGACGGCTCGGTCACCGACTTCGATCCCGCGCTGATGCACGACGCGCCGGCGGTCAACGAGTCGCCCACCGTGTTCTCGGATCGCCGCGACCTCACCGCGCCGCTGCCGCGGCTCGCCGTCGGCGCGGTCGTCGAGGAGGAGTTCGTGTTCCCGGATCGCGAGCCGCTGCTGGCCGCCGGCACGGTCCACTGGATCGGCCCGCAGCGCGACGTGCCGATCCCACGCAAGGTCATCACGATCTCCAGCCCGACCGCGCTCAAGGCCACGGTGGTCACCCGCGGGCCGGCGATCGCGTGGAAGCCCACCACCCGCACCGGCGCCGGGCGCACCGTCGTCACCTACGACCTCGCCAACCTGCAGCCCTACGACGACGGCGCGGTCGGCGCGCCGGTCGATTGGATCCCGTACCCGATGATCGGCATCGCCACCGGCGCGAGCTGGGCCGCGATCGCGGCCGACTACCGCGCGCTGGTCGAGGCCAAGCTCGCCGCGCCGGTGACCGTGCCGGCCGACCTGCTGGCCGCCACGCCGCGCGCCACCGTCGATCGCATCGTCGCCTGGCTGCACGGCCGCGTCCGCTACACCGGCATCGAGCTGTCGCAGTCGGCGATCGTGCCGTTCGCGCCAGCCGACACGCTGGCCCGCGGCTTCGGCGACTGCAAGGACAAGGCGACGCTCCTGGTCGCGCTGTTGCGCGCCGCCAAGATCCCGGCCGACGTCGCGCTCCTGTCGACCGGCCCCGGCACCGACGTCGACGTGGCGCTGCCCGGCATGGGCGAGTTCGACCACGCGATCGTCCGCGCCATCGTCGACGGCAAGGACCTGTGGATCGACGCCACCGAAGATCTGCTGCCCGCCGGCCAGCTGCCGGTGCGCGACCAGGGCCGCCGCGCGTTGATCATCGCCGCCGGCACCAAGGCGCTGACCACGACGCCGGCGTCGAAGCCCGCCGACAACCTGATCCGCGAGGTGCGGACGTTCCGCCTGGTCGAGGAAGGGTCACCGCGGGTCACCGAGGTCTCCGACCAGCACGGCTTCTGGAGCGACGACCTGCGCGGCTTCGTGCGCAACAACAGCAAGGACGAGATCGCCAAGTCGCTCACCAAGTACGTCGATGGCGAGTACGGCGGACGGTACGCGTCGTTCGCATCGAGCGATCCGCACGATCTGCAGACGCCGTTCACGCTGACGGTGGAGGCCGACGCCACCGACCACGCCGGCAGCCAGCGCGATCACCTGTGGGCCTGGGTCTACCCCAACGACGCGCTCGACAAGCTGCCCGACTCGTTCGGCGGCGGAGACGCGGAGACCGAGGCCGCGGTCAAGGCGCGCAAGGTCGACTACCTCTGGAGCTACCCGCACAGCTACGAGATCGTCCATCGCTTCGAGCTGCCGCCGGGCTACACGCCGCCCGACCTGCCCGCGTCCGAGACCCGCGCGCTGGGCACGATGGCGTTGACGACGACGCGCGCCAAGGCCCCCGGCCTCTACACCGTCACCTACCGCTTCGACACCGGCAAGCTGCGCATCACCGCCGACGAGCTCCGGGCCGGCCGCGCCGCCGTGCGCAAGCTGCGCGACGAGAACGGCGAGAAGCTCGTGATCACGCTCGACGCCGCCCAGCTCGTGCAGCAGGGCAAGGTGCGCGAGGCGATCGCCGAGTACCGCCGGCTGATCGCGCTGCACCCCAAGGAGGCCCTGCACCACGGCCAGCTCGCGGCGCTGTACCTGAACGCCGGCATGGGCGAGGCCGCGCGGCGCGAGGCCAAGCTCGCGACGACGACCGAGCCGACCAGCGGCGACGCGTACGTCGTCCAAGCCTACATCCTCGCGCGCGATCTGCTCGGCCGACCGGGGCTGCCGGGCAGCGACCGCGTCGCCGCGATCGCCGCGCTGCGCAAGGCGATCGCGCTCAGCCCGACGCACGTCGGCGCCAAGTCCGAGCTCGCCACGTTGCTGGCCCAGGGCGCCCACGGGCGGGCGTCCAGCGACCCGGCCGACCACCGCGCCGCGCTGGTGCTGCTGCGCGAGCTCAAGGCCGCTGGCGAGGACGGCTACGACCAGCGGATCATCACCGCGACGCTGTACGCTGGCGACGCCGCCGGCCTGACGACGTTCGCGCAGTCGCTGCCGGACTCGCCGGCCCGGCGCCGCGCGCTGGTCGCGGCGGCGGCGCTGACCAGCGGCGACGAGGCGGTGCGGGTCGCGACGGCGCTGGCCAGCGGCAGCGCGCGCGAGGCGCTGCTCGACGCGTTGATACAGGACCTCCTGCCGCTGCGCCGCTACGACGCGCTGCGGGCCGTCACGCAGGCGCGGCCGGCGCTGAGCGCCCAGCAGCGCACCGTGTTCGATCAGCTCCAGCGCGTCGACCTGGCAAGCTCGACCCGGCGGACCCCACGACGCCGGTGCGCCAGGCCGTGATCAGGATGGCGCTCGGGCCGACGACCGCGCCGGCGTGGTCCGCCGAGGTCGAGGCGGCGATGGCCGAGGAGCAAGCCGACCCGCGCCAGCTCAGCGCGTTCGACCACATGCCGCTGCCGGCGGTGATCGACCTGCTGCTCGCGACGACGACGCTCACGACCACCGGTGACGCCAAGCGCGGCTGGCGCGTGGCCTCCGACACCGCGGGCACGCAGCTCGCGTGGTTCGTCGTCAAGCGCGGCGGACGGGCGCTGCTGCTCGGCGGCCCAGGCATGTTGGCGGGCATCGGCGCGGAGGTGTTCGCGGCGCTCGGCCGGGGCGACCTGGCCGGCGCGCGCGCGTGGCTCACGCGGGTGGCCGACGATCCGACCCTCCCCACCGGCCACCCGGTCGCCGACTTCCTCCGGCGCCACCGCGATGTGCTCGACGCCGCCGACCGACCGATGGTCGAGCTGATGGCGAGCTTGTTCATGAGCGACCGCTTCCCCGCCAGCGCCGTGCCGGCAGTGCGGACCTGTGGAGGGTTCACCGCGACCGACGATCTCAAGCTGTGCGCGCTCGCCCGGGCGACCCGCGCCGCGACGGCCGGCGCCCACGACGAGATGGTGGCCGCCGCGCGCGTGTTCGTCGCGGCGCTGCCGGACGACGCGCTGGCGACCGCGCTGCTGGGGCGCGCGCTGGCCCTGGCCGGCAAGGCCGCCGAGGGGCCCGCTGCTCGATGCCGCGCTGGCCAAGCACCCGGACGATGACCGCCTGCTCGAGGCGCGCGCCGTGGTGGCGCTGGCCGGCTCGTGGACCGACGCCGCGGCGTGGTTCGAGCGGGCGGCCGCCTCCCCGCGCGCCCAGCTGCAGGTGCTCAACAACGCCGCCTGGGCGCGCCTGTTCTACGATCCGACGCCGGCGGGCGCGCGCGCGCTGATCGATCGCGCGATGCTGCGCGGCAACGATCCGCCGGCGAACGTCCTCAACACCTACGCCGCGGTGCTGGTCGAGAGCGGCGAGCCCCACCTGGCCTGGCAGCAGCTCGAGCGCGGCATCGGCGCGCGCGCGGTCGACGACGCCGACCGCTTCGTGCTCGGGCGCATCGCCGAGGCGTACGGCCTGCGCGACGACGCGCTCCGCGCGTACCGGCAGGTGAAGCGACCGGCCACCCCCGGTGACATCCCAACGTCCTGGGACTTCGCCCAGAAGCGGCTCAAGACGCTGGGCGTGACGCCGTGACTGCGCCCGACCCCGTCGTGCCGCCGGCGCCGCTGTCGCCGCCGCGGATCGGCACGTCGGTGGCGATGATCGTCGGCGGCCTGGCGCTCGCGCTGTTCGCGCGCGCCACCTACCGGCCCGGCCTCCGGCTGACCGAGCTCAAGTGGACGGCGATCGCCATCTACGGCACGAGCGCGCTCGCGCTGCTGGCGCTGGCGATCCCGGTCGCGCACGGCCGCACCTGGGCGACCCGCGTCGCCGCGCTCGCGGCCATCACCCCGGCCGGGCTGTGGCTGATCACACGGCGCCCCGCGTGGGGTCTTCGCGGTGGCCGGGGCGTACGTCGCGCTCGCCGCGCTGGCGCTGGCGTGTCGGCGCCCGACGCCGTGACAGCGGCGCCTCGCGTCGGGTAGCGTCCGCGCGTGCCGAAGCGCCCGCCGCGGGTGACCGCCGAGCTGCCGCTGCCCGCCGACCTGCGGAGCAAGCAGCCGACCCGCGCGCTGGCCCACGCCGCCGGCGAGCTGGCGCGCCGACGTGCTCCGAGCTGCTGGCCCGCATCCCCACCGGCACCGCCGATCTGGTCGTCACCGATCCGCCGTACGCGATCGGCAAGGCCGCGTGGGACGTGTTCCCGTCGGAGGCCGCCTACGTCGACTGGTGCGATACCTGGCTGGCCGAGGTCCGCCGCGCGCTCGCGCCCACCGGCTCGGCCTACGTGTGCGGCTTCTCGGAGATCCTCGCCGAGGTCAAGGCCCGCTCGGCGCGCCGCTTCGCCGACTGCCGCTGGCTGATCTGGACCTACCGCAACAAGGCCAACCTCGGCTCCGACTGGGGCCGCTCGCACGAGTCGATCTTGCACCTGCGCTGCGCGCGCGGCCGCGGCATCGACGTCGACGCCGTCCGCGTCCCGTACAACGCGCACACCACGCGCTACCCCGAGCGCGTGCAGGCCGTGTCGTCGCAGTACGGCCGTGGCGTCCGCCGCGACAAGTGGCAGCCGCACCCCGGCGGCGCCAAGCCGCGCGACGTCTTCGAGCTGCCCGTGCTGTGCAACGGCATGGCCGAGAAGACCGCCCACGCCACCCAGAAGCCCGAGGCGCTGATCGAGAAGTTCATCCTCGCCTCGTCGGCGCCCGGCGATCTCGTCGTCGACCCCTTCGTCGGCAGCGGCACCGCCGTCGTCGCCGCCCGCCTCGGCCGCCGCTTTCCTGTGCGCCGACGCCGACGCTGGCTATGTCGGCCTGGCGCGGACGCGGCTCGGCGGCTGACGCGTCACCGGCACGTCGGGGCGCGCAGCTGATGCGTGCCCCGGCACGTGCCACGCGTCCACCACGCGTTCCCCGAGTGCGCGATGTAGCGGCAGTCGCGATCGCCGTTGTCGCCACCCTGCTCCCAGAACCGCTGGCACGCCTCGCGGATCGTCGAGTGGCCGGTCACCTCGTCGGGGTTGGCGCCGCACCGCTCGTTCGCCCATCCGACGACCTGGCACGGTCGCCGTCGCCGCTCGCGCGCGTGAACTCGGCGCCGAGGCGCACGCCTCCACAGTCGGCCGGCCCGGAAGCGTAGTTGACGCTGGTGCCGACCGCGCCCCCGGCGACCTCGATGGTCCCGTCGTCGCCGGTCACGTCCTGGGTCGCGTTCACGTCGACGCGCCCGTCGCAGTCGTTGTCACGGCCGTCGCCACACACCTCGTTCTGCGGAAGCGCCGCCACGCACTCGCGCGTCGCGCCGTTGCACACCACGTGGCCCCGCGCGCACTCTCCAGGTGCCAGGGCCTGGCACGCCTCCGCCGGGATGTTGTCGGCGGTGCCGTCGCAGTCGTTGTCACGGCCGTCGCACACCTCGGCGCTCGGGACGCACGGCGTGCACGCCGGCACGCACGGCCCCCACCCGGCGGCGCGGCTGTACGCCTGCGTCCCGCTGTTGCACGTCGTCGAGCTGGGCGTGCAGGTCCGCGCGAAGCCATCGGCCGGGCAGCTCTGAGCGGCTCGCAGGTCGCGCCCGGCGTCGCGATCCACGTCGCGCTGGCGACGTCGAAGATCGTCGCCACGGTGCCGCTCGCGCAGTCGGGGTTGCCCGGATAGGCCGTCGGGCACGCCACCTGAGCCGGGCCGCACTGAGCCTGCCAGGCCGTCACCCCCGGCGACGTCTCCGCGCAGAACTGCACGTCGGTCGTCCCGCTGCCGCACCAGCGGATGTCGCCTTCGTAGCAGGGGCAGCTGGGCCCGGTGGCGACGGCGAACTTGCACTCGCCGTTCACGCAGCCCTGCGACACGGTGCAGGCCGAGGTCCCCGCGATCGTGTCGCAGGCCAGGTCGTCGCTGCAGCTCGCGGCGACCGCCGAGGGTGCGCCGGCGGGGATGAGCGCGAACCGCTCGATCTTCGGGCGACCGCGGCCGGAGCAAGACGCCGCGACGGTCGCGAGGAGCAGCGCGGTGGTGACGATCAGCTTCTTCATCGTGGCCTCATGGGAGCGGGTTGCGCGCGCACCGAAAGCCAACCACCGCGCGCGGCGTGGCGGGCGCCGCCGACGAGCGGTAGCTCGCGATCACCTGCGACGCGTTGCTGGAGTGGCCACCGCCGCGGATGACGCGGTTGGCGGCGGCGGTGCGGTTGGCGCAGTCGAGGCACTGCGTCGTCGAGTACGGGCTCGCGTGGTAGTCGATGGTCCACTCCCAGACGTTGCCGGCGAGGTCGCGCTGGCCCCAGCGCGCGACGTCTAGGCCGTGGAGGCCCGGGCGCGTCGGCGCGGCGGCCTGGTAGGTCGCGTGGCTGGCGCTGATCGTCGTCGCCGACGGCGGCACTGACCACGGATAGACCCGCTGCTGGTCGCCGCCCGCGGCCGCGAAGTTCCACTCGGCCTCGGTCGGCAACCGCCCGCCATCCCAGATGCAGAACGCCTGCGCGACGTACCAGGAGACACAGCGCACGGGATCGGTCACGCCCTGGCTGGTCAAGCCATCGCACGCGAGCGCCGCGTTGAGGTCGGCCTGGGTCACCGGCAAGCTCGCGGTCCACGCCGCGGCCCAGCCCGGGTCGCCGGGATCGTGCGGGTTGCGGCCGGTGCCGTCAGCCGGACGCGACGCCGGGTAGGCGGCGACGAACTTCTGGAAGCGCGCCACCGACACCTCGTGCGCGTCGAGGTGAAACTCGCTGACCGTCGCGGCGAAGCTGGGGTCGGTGAAGCCGACCGAGACGCCGTCGTAGCTGCGGGCGTAGCTCCGCCAGGCAGCGACGGCGACGCGCAGCAGGTCTCGTTGCCGCCCGGTCCGCAGGTGTTGACGCCGCCGCTGCAACTCGGCGGCACGACGCAGGCGCCGCGATCGCACAGGTTCGCGCAGGACGACGTCATCGCCCACGCGCCGCCCTGGCAGGTCTCGACGTCGTTGCCAGCGCAGCGGGTCGCACCGAGGCTGCACACCGCCGCGTCGATCGGCGGCGCGTCGATCGGCGCCGCGTCCGGGGCGTCGATCGGCGGCGCGTCGGGCGGCAGCCCATCCGGGATCCACGCGTCGGGCGCATCCGGTGCATCGCTCGACGGGCCATCCATCGCGTCGGTCTCCATGGCGTCCACGGCCGCGTCGATCAGCGCCGGCGGCGGATCGAAGCCGCACGCCGCCAGCGTCACCAGCATGAGCGCGGTCTTCACAGCCCACCGCCGATCGCGAGGCCGACGTAGTCGCCGCCGGCGCTCACCGCCACCACCGGCCGCGTCGCCGCGCGCCCGCCGCGCCACACCAGCCACCCCGCGACGCCGGCCACCGCGAGCGCGCCGACGCCCACGCCGAGCGCGCCCCGCCGCCGCGCCACCGCGCTGTCGTAGAGATCGTCGCGCGCGTTCGGATCCATCGACGCCAGCGCGTCGTCGTAGCGCCCGCGCGCCGACAGCTCGAGGCCCAGCGCCACCCCGCCCAACGCCACCGCGGTCGCGCCGAGCACGCCCGGCCACACCCACGCCCGCTCGGTCGACCGCGGCGACGCCCCCGCGTCCACCTCCCGCGCCCCCGCCGCGGCCCCGCCCATCGCGCGCTCCGTCACCTCGAACCGCGGCACCTCGATCGTCCGCTCCTCGCCGTCGCCGGCGATCGTCACGCTGGTCGCCCACGCCCGGTGCCCCGGCGCCCGCGCCGTCACCGTGTACGCGCCGCGGTCGACCGGGATCGCCCGGTTCCACAGCCCGGGATCGATCGCGACGCCGTCGCGCGCCACCACCAGCCCCTCGACCCGGCTGCCCTCGGGCACGCTGATCGTCAGGTGCGGCAGCCGCCCCTCGAGCGCAGTCGCCCGCCGCTCGGCCACCGCGCGCTCGGCCTGCCGCGCCGGATCCTCGCGCGTCAGGCTCGCCACGTCGAGGAACGCCGCCCACGCCGTCGCCAGCCGCCCGCGCTTCTCCTCGCAGTCCGCCAGCTTCATCTTCGCGCCGATCGACGGCCCCACGCGATCCGCTCGCGCGAACGCCTCACACGCCTCGGCGTACCGCTTCTCGGCCATCAGCTTCATGCCGTCGCGGAACGCCGCCTCGGCCGGCGGGTTGGGCTGGGCCGCGGCGCTGGTGGCGAGCGCGAGGGCGGCGGCGATGACGCAGCGCCCGAGGCGAGGCAGAGACGATGCGGGACAGGGCGACATGGTTTCGGCGGTCGCGGGCAATGCACGTCGCGTACCGGCGCGCCTTGGACCGCGCCGCGCGCTGGGCTGCGCCGCACGTCCACGCGCGCGGACGTCGACCGAGGCCCGGTCCGCGCGATTGGATCAGCGCGGCGGCTGCGCCAGGCCTGCGCCGACGTCGGCGGGGTCGGGCGACGCCCGCGAAGGCGCCGGTCGTCGCCGCGGCGATCATCTGCGCGCGGACCTCGTCGGCGATCGCCCCGCGCGCCGTCGCGCGCCACCAGCGCACCGCGATCGCCGCGACCTGCGCCGCCGCGACCGCGGTCGCGCACGGCCCAGCGCCGTCACCCCGGGCGCGACCAGCGTCGGGAACAGGTTCGAGGTCGGGGCCACGATGAGCCCGGCCCGGTGCGCGGTCACCGCGCCCACGCCGAACACCCGCGGCAGCCGCGCGGATCATCGTCGCCGGCACCAGCGCCGGGCCGCCCGGGTGATCGAGCCCGCGGCGCGAGTCGTCGCCGACGGGCGCCACGACGATCATCTCGGCGCGGCTCGCGATCACGGCCGCCAGCGCTCGGGCGTTCGCCAGCAGGTGGGCCACCGCGGTCGCCATCGCCGCCGGCGGCGCGTAGCCGCGGGCCAGCAGCCCCGCGATCGTCGTCGGCACGTCGCACGCGATCGTCACCAGCGCCACCTGCGCCCCGAGCCGCGCGGCGTCGACCAGCGCCTCCGCGAGCTGCGCGGTCGTCGCGGGTTGGTGGCCGTCGAGCACCGGCCTGCGGATGATCGTGGTGTCCGAGCCCAGCGGCGGCAGCGGCGCGTCGCCCACCACCGCGAGCGTCACGCCGGCCCCGGCCCGGGCGTCGGCGCGGGCGTCCCAGACGCCATCCGCGCCGATCGGCGGCGCGCCCGCCGCGAGGTCGCGCACCGCCATCACCGGCGCGACCGCGATCACCCGCGGATCGTGCTCGAGCTCTACCAGCTCGTGGCCCGTGAGCTGGGCCGCCTCGATCTCCCCCTCGCGCTTGACCACCAGGCAATCGACGATCATGGCCGGCAGCGCTGCAAGGACAGGGCCGCGCGGGCGCGTCCACTCCAGCGGACACCGCCGACGCCCCGGTCCGGAATCGTGGACGTGCCCGCCTTGCCGCCGATCGACAGGCTGCGGCATGGTTCCCGCATGGTCTCGGGGTGCGACGACGGCGACACGATGCAGACCTATTACCGCCAGCTGCTCGAGCTGGGCGCGAGCGGGGAGCTGGCGCCGCTGCTCGAGCGCGCGCTCGCGGTGATCGTCGAGGCCACCGGCGCGCGCATCGCGTACCTCGAGCTGTACGCAGATCGCGCCGGTGAGCCCGCGTTCTGGCGCGCCCACGGCGCCGCCGGCGACGCGGTCGCGGCGATCCGCGCCGACATCTCGCGCGGGATCATCGCGTCGACGCTGGCGTCGGGCGAGCTGGTCGACACGCCCTCGGCCAGGACGACCCGCGCTTCGCCGAGCGCGGCAGCGTGCGGCGCAACGGATCGACGCGGTGCTGTGCGCGCCGGTCGGCACGCCGCCGATCGGCGTCGTCTACGTGCAGGGCCGCGCCGACGGCGCGAGCTTCGACGCGCGTCACCGCGATTGCGCCGCGTTGTTCGCGCAGCAGCTGGCGCTGGTGGCCGAGCGCGTGCGCGGCGTGCGCGCGCCCGGCGACGACGTCGACCACACCGCCGACGTGCGGCGCCGCTTCGTCAGCCCGCGGCTGATCGGCAAGAGCCGCGCGCTGGCACGCGTCTTGAGTGAGGCCGCTAGCATGGCCCCGCTCGACGTCGGCGTGCTGATCACCGGGCCGTCCGGGACCGGCAAGTCCGAGCTGGCGCGGGCGATCCACGCCAACAGCCGCCGGGCCGGCGGCCCGTTCGTCGCGGTCAACTGCGCCGCCATCCCCGCCAACCTCGTCGAGAGCGAGCTGTTCGGCGTCGAGCGCGGCGCGCACTCGACCGCGACCCAGCGCACGGTCGGCAAGGTCGGCGCCGCCCGCGGCGGCACGCTGTTCCTCGACGAGGTCGGCGAGCTGCCGTTCGACGCGCAGGCCAAGCTGCTGCAACTGCTGCAGGACCGGCAGTACTACCCGGTCGGCTCCGCGCAGCTGGTCACGGCCGACGTGCGCATCATCGCCGCGACCAACGTCGACCTGCGCGATCGCGTCGACAAGCAGACGTTCCGCGCCGACCTCTACTACCGGCTCAACGTCGTGACGATCGAGATGCCGGGCCTGGCCGATCGCCGCGACGACCTGCCCGACCTGGCGCGCCACCTGTGCCGCGACGCCTGCGCGCGCCACGGCCTACCCACGCTCGAGCTCCGCGCGCCACGCTGGCCGCGCTCGGCGACGAGCCGTGGCCTGGCCAGATCCGCGAGCTGGCCAACGCGCTGGAGGCCGGCGCCATCCGCGCCGCCGCCGACGGCGCCACCGCGCTGCGCCCGCCGCACGTCTTCCCGACGCGGCCCACCAGCGACGACGAACCCGACTACCGCGAGGCCACGCGCCGCTTCCAGCGCCGCTTCGTCCTCGACGTCCTCACCGACTGCGACTGGGACGTCCCGACCGCGATCGCGCGGCTCGGCATCGCCCGCTCGCACCTCTACAACCTGATCGCGGCCTTCGAGCTGAAGCGCCCGCGATCCTGATCGCGCGCGAGCGCGCCGTGCATGGAAGGTGATCATGGCGAACTACAAGCTGTTCAATGGTGTCGGCGCAGCCGTCACGGCGCCCGTCGGGTTCACGGCGGACGTCGACCTGATCTTCGACATGGGCCAACCGCCGCACCGCGCGTCGATCGACCTGACGCAGACTCCGACACGGGACTACGCCAAGGCGACGATCGAAGACACGGGCGTGTATGACACTGGCAAGCCCATCACGACGACCGGAAACCACTACAGGGAGCACCCGGCGTTTCCGGTGACCACGGTCGTGCCAGGGAGCACCGAGCAACACGGTGCCCTGTATCTCGAAGAAGCCGAGTTCGCGACACGCGCTGCGGCGGCCGGCGGCGC
The DNA here is from genome assembly GCA_016707895.1 of Myxococcales bacterium. Classification (GTDB taxonomy): domain Bacteria; phylum Myxococcota_A; class Polyangia; order Haliangiales; family Haliangiaceae; genus UBA2376. The sequence continues at coordinate 667,290 of JADJGV010000003.1, forward strand.
TGGGCGCTGGCCAGATGGCTACGGCTACAAGAGCCATGGCGCCTATCAATTCCAGGCGATGGTCTACGACGACAAGGTCCGCGCGCCGATCCAGCGCCGCTACCACGGCTTCCACGCGCGCGTCGTCAGCGTCGTCGGAACGGTGTACACACTCGACGTGGCGTCCTTCCACAAGTCGACGCCCACGACCCTGACGACGTCGTTCGTGCGCGTCGACGTGGACATCGACCAGCTGGATCAGTGCACCAAGGACCTCTGCACGCTCCAGCCGATCGCGGGCTCGGAGGGGTGCATCTTCTTGGCGATCGCGTTTTGCGCCAAGACGAACGCGGCGGGCGGCGCGATCCTCCGCGGCCCGAAGCTGCCGCCGCAAGGATGAGCCTCACGGTCGGGCGCTGACCGCGCACCGAAACCCGATGTGGTACATGGTCGTGTTCGGGGCGCGCGGGTTGTCGATGGCCAGGAAGTCGACGAGCCAGTCGGGCTCGGTCTCCGCCCAGTTCCCGCCTCGGACGATCGCGAGCCCGCGCGGGTCGTCGGCGGTCGTCCACTCGCTGACGTTGCCGGCCAGGTCGAGGTGGCCGTAGGGCCCGACGTCGCCGGGCATGGCGCCGGTGGCGATCGGCGCGCCGAAGCGGAGGCGATCGGCAACCTCCGGCGGCTTGAGGTTCGCCAGCGCGTCCGCGCGCGGCGGTCCCCACGGCAGGTTACGGCGCGGATACGGGTTCGGTCGGCCGACGATCGTCGCGCCGCCGCGCATGGCCTTCTGCCACTCCAGGCTCGACGGCAACCGCTTGCCGGCCATCGCGCACAGCATCGCGGCGTCGCGGCGGGCGATGGCCGTGATCGGCCACGGCGGCTCGCTGCCCTGATAGAGCTGATCGGAGTCGGGATACAGCGGCAACGCGTAGCCCGCCGCGACCAGCGCCGCTCCCATCGCCTTCGCGAAGCCGTTCGGCACCTCCGTCCGGTCGAGTGCGTACCCCGCCAGGATCGTCTGGCGCTCGGGCTGCCCTTGTCGCGCGCCACCTCCGACGGCGGCTCGCCCACGCCGCCCGCGATGAACGGCCCCGCCTCGACCTCGATCATGCCCGCGCGCGTGCCCTCGCAGGTCGGCACGCGGAGGTCGAGCGGCATCGGCGCCGCGCCGCTCCGGTAGCCCGTCAAGCGGCGGATCGGCACGATCGCCGGCGTACACGGCCGGCCCGCGCGATCGACGCGGTCGATCACCAGGACGGCTGGGCCGCCGCGCGCGATGACCAGCTCGGCGCCGACAGCCCCGGCCGGCGCCGTCTGCGGCCGGCGCGTGAGATCGCCTGGCGCGAACGGCGGGCCTGGCCGCGCGTCGTCAGCAGGATCGGGCCGCACCAGCGTCCAGGTGAAGCGCGCGGCCGTGGTGTCGGTGGCGGTCAGCGTCACTGGATCCCAGTCGAACGCGCGGATCACCAGCAGGCTCCGGCCGAGATCGCGGTCGCGCACCGCGAGCTGGCGACGGCGCAGGTCCCGCTCGGCTTGCCAGCGCACGGCCAGGAAGCCGACCACGCCGAGCGCGACGAGCGTGGTCGCCACCAGCGCGACCCGGCGTCGCCGGACCGCCCGCCGCGACGTGGCGACCAGCCAGGTGGCCGCGCGGGTTGGCACGCTGGGGCGCGACGCCCACTCCTGATCGAGCGCGGCGAGATCGGCGGCGGCGACGTGCGGCACGATCTGGCGCAGCTCGGCGGCGGTGAGCAGCTCGAGGCCATCCGCGCCTGGGTGGCGCAGGTGATCGCGGATGCGCTCGAGCGCGTAGGTGCGGGCTGAGTCGGTCTCGACCATCCACCGCTCGACCTGCGCGACCAGGCTGTCGTGGGCCAGGTCCCACACCGGCTCGCCGTCCGCGCCCGCGGTCGCGACCACCACCCCGCGCTCGCGCAGATCGTGCAGCGTCGCGATCACGTCGGTCGCGACGACGGCGTCGTCGGGGCGCGCCACCCGCGCCACCAGCTCGCGCTCGGCGCGCGCCACCCGCAGGTGGCCGGTCGAGACCAACGCGCCGAGGAGCGCGCGCGCGATCGCGGTGCGGTTCGGGCTCAGCTCGTCCTCGAGCACGTGGCGCAGGTGCTCGCGGAGGATCGTCGCCAGCCCGCCGAGGCGATCGTACAGCGCGCGGTCGAGCGGGCCGTCGCCGCGCGCGTCGTAGAGCACGCTGCCGGCGAGCTGCAGGTGCGGCGGGTACACCGCCGGCGCGTCGCCCCAGCCCAGCTCCGCCGCGAGCCCGGCCGCCGCGGCGGTCAGGTCCGCGATCAGCACCTCGAGCAGCGCCGGCGCGATCGCGACCTGGCGCGCGGCGAGGGTCTGCTCGAACACCGCGCGGGCGATGGCGGGCGTCAGCGGCCCGAGCCGCACCAGCGGCAACCCGGGCGCCAGTCGCTGCGCGCGATCGAGCAGCCGCGCCAGGTACTCCTCGCGGACGCTCCACAGCACCGCCACCGGCGCGTCGCGCGGCCAGCGCGGCAGGTCGAGGCGTTCGAGCACCGCGGCCCCGCGGCTGGCGTCGTGCGCGTCGGTCAGCGCGGCCTCGATCTGATCGATCAGCAGCACCAGCCGCCGCGGCGTGGCAGCGACGCGCTCGGCGAGCACCTCGGGCAACGGGCGGCCGGGCGCACCCAGGAGCGCCGCGACGTCGACCTCGACGCCGGCGCGGCACGCGACGTAGACGACCTCGATGTCGAGCGCGCGCAGCCGCGGGATCAGGCCGGCGCGGAGCAACGACGTCTTGCCGGTGCCCGAGGGCGCGACGTACGCCACCGCGGCGCGGAACAGCACCTGCTCGAGCAGTCGCTCGATCTCGGCGGCGCGGCCGTGGAAGTCGCCGCGGTCGTCCTCGCCGAACGGCGCGGCCATGCGGAACGGCGGCCGCGCTGGCGCCGCGATCGCGCGGTCGACGCCCAGCGCCGCGGCCAGCGCGCCGGCGTCGGCGAACCGCTTCGCCGGGTCGGGGTCGAGCGCGCGGGTCAGGGCCGCGCGCTGGGCCCCCGGGGGCAGCGTCGCCAGCGCGGCGCGGTGATCGATGAGCGCGGCGGGCCCGGCGAGCATGCGCACCAGCACCAGCGCCGCCGCGAAGACATCGGTGCGCGGCGTGATTGGATCGCCGACGAGGACCTCGGGGGTCAGGTAGCCGCGGGTGCCCCCGGCCGCCGCGCCGCCGCCGCGCAGGCGGGCCATGCCGAAGTCGATCAGCACGGCGCGCGCCGGCGGGCCGTGCGCGACCAGCACGTTGTCGGGGGAGACGTCGCCGTGGACCACGCCGACCGCGTGCGCCGCCGCCAGCGCGCCGACCAGCTGGCGGCCGAGCTCATGCGCGACCCCGGGCGCCAGGGGCCCGTCACCGATGGTGGCCGTCAGCGTCGCGCCGGTCACCAGCTCCATCGCGAGGAACGGCCGGCCGTCAGCCGTGGTGTCGGCGTGGAGCACGCGGACCACGCCGGGGTGATCGACCCGCGCCAGCGCCTGGACCTCGGTGACGAACGCCTGCGCGTCGGCCAGCGCGCGCGGCTCGAGCAGCTTGAGCGCGACCTCGCGGCCGGTCAGCGCCTGCCGCGCGCGATACACCACGCCGAATCGGCCGCGACCCAGCTCGGCGCCGAGCCGGAAGCCGCCGGGCAGCTCGGCGTCCGCGCCGGCGTCCGCGCCGTGGCCGCCGCGCAGCCTCACCAGCGCCTGCGCGTCGGTCGCCGGATGGACGGCGGCGGTCGCGCGGGCGCCCAGCGTCGCGGCCAGGCTGCGGGGCGTCACCGCGCCGGTCCCGGGGTCGATCGCCGCGTGCTCGATCGCGTCGACCAACGCGGCCAGCGCGGCGGCCGGCGCGTCGACGTCGACCGCGACCACGTGGGCCGCGTGCCCGGCCCCCAGCGCGTCGAGCGCGGCCCGCGCGTCGGCCGCGCTGCCAGTGGTGATCAGGATCAGCGCGGTGGGCACGACCTCGGCCCGGCGCAACCGCAGGCCGATCCACTCGAGCGGCACCGACGCGTCCTCGCGGAAGCCGCCCAGCTCGGGCGCGCACACCAGCGCCAGCCCCTCGACCGTGCGGGTCAGCGGCGCGGCGATGATGATCAGCCGCTGCGCCGCCGCGCGCCCGAACAGCGCGTCGAGCTCGCGCCGCACGTTGCCGCGGCTCGGCGCGTCGCGGTCGCCGCCGTGGGGGGCGAGCCGCCGCAGGCGCCATGCGGTCGCCGACGCCAGCAGCACCGACGCCAGGCGAGTGAGGTGCGCCAGGCGCGGATCGTCCTCGCCGCCAGCGCCGGGATCGTAGCCGGCCACGAACAGCGCGTCGCCGACCGGCGCGTCGGGGCGGACCGTTCCCACGGCGCGACGCTATCACTGCCGCCGCGCGCGTGCAGCGGCCGGCGGTGGGCCGCGCGCTGTCCGGGTTTGTCCGGGAGTGGCCGGATTCCGGACGAATGTCCGGGACACCGGACAGCGCGCGCGAGGCGGGACGCGGGGTTGCGCGAGGCACGCGGCCTGCAATCGCGCTCGGGCGGAGGCGAACGATGGCGAGCTATCACATGCGAACGGACATGCGGACGGGCGAGATGGTGTTCATCGGCAAGAGCGGCCGCGAGATCAGCGGCCGCGACCTGGCGGTGATCGACGCGCGGGCCAAGGCCGGCGACGTCGCGGCGCAGGCGGTGCGGCGCGACCTGGACTTCGGGATCGATGACGAGGGGCTGCCGGTCGGCGCCGCGGCGGCGCAGGCGCTCCTCGCGCAGCAGATCCACGACTGCCCCGAGTGCCAGGCGGCGCGGGCGCGCGGCGAGGTCGGGTACACGCTGGGCGCCGACCAGCTGCGCGCGCTCGCGCAGGCGGCGCGCCACGGCGACTACCCGAGCCGGGAGACCCGGCGGCGCAAGATCCTCAAGGTCGATCGGCGGCGCAAGATCGCGCGGGCGGCGCGGGCGGCGAACCGGTAGGGGGCGGCGATGCGCGACTACATCCTGGAGTGTGACGCGGCGACCGGCGCGACCTACGTCGCCGGCAAGGACGGGCGGCTGTACCCCGAGGCGCGGGTGGCGGCGGCCGAGGCGGCCGCGCCCGACGACGATGACGCGCTGGCGCTGCTCGTCGCGGTCGACTTCGGTCGCCACGCCGACGGCGCGGCGCGCACCGCGAGCGAGGCCCGGGCGGCGATCGAGGCGTGGCGCCTGGCGTGGCTGCGCGGCGAGTTCGACCGGCTCGATGCGGTCGACGACGCGCGCTGTGATCGCCGGGCGAGCACGGTGATCAGCCCGGCCCACCCGGCGGTCACCGCGCAGTACGGGATCGCGCCGGGCACGACGCCGTGCGACGTCGTCGCGGTGCTCGACGCGGCGCTCGCGGCCGGCCTCGGCGAGGCGCGGCCATGAGGCGGGCGTTCAACCTGCAGCGGGATCCCGACAGCGGCGAGCTGTTCGCGATCGGCAAGAGCGACCGACCGTACGCGTTCGACGAGGTGCGCGCGCTGGAGCAGGCCGCGGAGGCGGGGGACGCCCGCGCGATCGCCGCGCTGATCGACGTCGACCTGGAGCGCGACCGCCACGGCGCGCCGCTGTCGCCGGAGGCGTTGGCGCTGGCGAAGAAGCGCGCCCGCGCGGCGGGCTGGCCGCCGCGGGCGTCGGCGTTCAGGCGCAAGCGCGCCTGGGAGCGGGTCCAGGCCGCGCGGCGGCGGTGGCGCGAGCTCGTCGCCGCGCCGCGCTGGCGGTCAGGGTGGCGGATCGCTGGAGGTGTGGTCGTGGACGACCTTCCAGCCGTCGGGGGTCCGGGCCAGCGCGACCGAGAACACCCCGCGGCCGGCGACGGGCGTCTCGGTGAGCTCCCAGCGGCCGAGCACGATCGCGCCGTCGGCGCCCAGCGGCTGGACGCCGAGGATCTCGAAGCCGAGCTTGCCCATCGTCGATGGATCGCTGCCGTACCGGGCGCGGTACTTGGCGAAGGTCTCGTCCCAGCCGTGGCGGATGTTGCCGCCGGACGTGAACACCAGCTCGGGTGAACTCAGGTAGCCGGCCATGTACCCGGCGAGGTCGCCGCGGTTCCACGCGTCCTGCTGCGCGGCCAGCACGGCGCGCACCGCGGCGTCATCGGCCGTAGCGAAGCGCGGCGCCGGCGCAGGCGTCGGGTGGGCGCACGCGAGCGGGGCGGCGACCACCACAGCCGCGAGCGCCACCGCGCGCACGTCGATCACGGGCAAGCTCCCGCCGGGCCGCCGAAGTCGTACGGGAACGCGTGGCTGGTCACGACGATCTGCCGGACCTCCGCGCAGCGCGTGAGCCCGTCGGCCACGAAGAACCCGTCGAGGAAGTCGACCAGGTCGACGCCGGCCTCACCCGCCGCGCGCAGCGCCGCGGTGCGCAGGTAGGTCGGCTGCACGCCCTCGACGCGCAGGTGATCGCCGGCCAGCGGGTCGTCGTCGGTCGCCGAGGCGTCGCCCAGGTCCCACAGGACCTCGGTGGTCATGTTCTCGGCCACGTCCTGGCCGATGTCGCCCGCGGGCTGCGGGGCCCGGGTCACCGTCACCTCGCCGTTGTAGCCCCAGCCGCCGCCGGCGTTGGAGTCGCCGTAGAACGGGATCTGCTTGACGGCCATCGCCCAGTAGGTCGCGAAGCCCTCCGACCACGCCAGGTTGGGATCGGTCGGCGAGCCGTCGTGCGAACCGCCGGGGCTGTCGGTGCGGCCGACCACGTGCTCGAAGAAGTGACCGATCTCGTGGAGGATGACCGTGTCGTCGTAGCCGTCGTCGTCGTTGGCCGAGCCGAGCAGGTGGATCGTGCGGTCGCCGCTGTAGTACGTGCCGTCGGTCGAGCCCTTCTCCCAGACCGCGGTCAACCGCTGCGGCGTGATCCCGAGCCCGACGCGGACCGCGTCGTGGGAGAGCACCGCCATGTCGAACACGTTGAACGCCTCGGCCTCCCCCGACGCCTCGGTGATCAGCAGGTCGGCGGCGGTGGCGTCGCGCGCGAACGCCGGCCCGCCGAAGCCGTGGACCTGGCGATCGCGGCGCACCACCTGGATCGGCCGCTCGGCGCTCGCGTTCATCGCCGCCGCGAGCAGGTGCACCGGCCCCGGAACGCCGGCCGGCACCTCGAGCGTGTAGCGCCCGTTGTCGCCGGTGGTGGTGGTCGCGAGCACCGCGCCGTCGACGTCGGCGATCAGGCTGATCGAGATCGCCCGGGCCGCGCGCAGCTCGATGGTCGTCGCCAGCCGACCGTTGGCCTGCTGGCGGCGATCCTCGTAGGCCACCAGGCCGGCCAGCGTGTGGCCCGCGACGTCGCCCGCGTCGATCGCGACCGCGGCGTCGATCGCGGCCGGCTCGTCGGAGCCACCGCAGGCCGCGCCGACCAGCAGGCCCGCGGCGAGCAACCGGCGCGCGCCGCCGATCGCGGCCGACCGCCGCGCGCTCACGGGCAGCGACCGCCGGGGCCGCCGAAGTCGTACGGGAAGGTGTGGTTGGTCACGACGATCTGCCGGACCGCCGCGCAGTGGTCGAGGCCGTCGGCCACGAAGAACCCGTCGAGGAAGTCGACGAGATCGACGCCCGGCTCACCGACGTTCCGCAGCGCGGCGGTCCGCAGGTACATCGGCTGCACGTTCAGCACGCGCAGGTGGTCGCCGGCGAGCTGGTCGTCGTCGCCCGAGGCCGCGTCGCCCAGGTCCCACAGCACCTCGGTGGTCAGGTTCTCGCCGACGTCCTGGCCGATGTCGCCGGCCGGCTGCGGCGCGCGCGTCAGCGCGGTGTCGGCGTTGTAGCCCCAGCCACCGCCCGAGTTGGAGTCGCCGTAGAACGGCACGTCCTTGATCGCCATCGCCCAGTAGGTCGAGAAGCCCTCGGACCACGCCAGGTTGGGGTCGGTCGGCGAGCCGTCGTGGCCACCGCCCGGGCTGTCGCTGCGGCCGATGGTGTCCTCGAAGAAGTGGCCGATCTCGTGGAGGATCACGGTGTCGTCGTAGCCGTCGTCGTCGCTGGCCGCGCCCAGGAGGTGCACGGTGGCGTCGCCGCTGTAGTAAGTGCCGTCGTTGGAGCCCCGCTCCCAGATCAGCGTGATCGGGGTGGGCGTCAGCGCCAGGCGGGCCGTCACCGCGTCGTGCGACAGCACCGCCATGTCGAACACGTTGAACGCCTCGGCCTCGCCCGACGCGTCGGTGATCAGCAGGTCGACGTCGGTGCCGTCCTTGAAGGTGAACGCCTCGCCGCCGACGCCGTGCACCTGGCGATCGCGACGCACCACCTGGATCGGCCGCTCGGGGCTCATGTTCATGGCCGCGGCCAAGAGGTGCACCGGCTCGGTCGGCTCGACCAGCGGCTCGACGAACTCGATCGTGTAGCGGCCCTCGTCGTCGGTGGTGACCGTGGTCAGCACCGCGCCGTCGGCCTCGTTGATCAGGCTGAGGGTGACGCCCCGCGCCGGCATCGGCACCAGCTCGGTCGCGAGCCGACCGTTGGTCTGCTGCGCGCGGTCCTCGTACGAGATGGTCCCGCTCAGGCTCGGCGGCCCGTCGCTGCCGCCGCACGCCGCGGCCGCCAGCAGCGCCGCGCCCATCCAGCGGCGGATCACTGGCGCACCTCGGCCACGCTCACGCCGTTGATCTGCCGCACGGTCACCGGCAGCGGCTTCGCGGCGGGCGCCGGCGCGCCGACGCGCACGATCACGCTCTGGCTGCGGCCCGCGACCCGGGCGGTCACGACGACGTCCTTGCCGGCGTCAGCGGCGAGCTTGACCGGCGCCACCAGGTGGCGCGCGTCCCGTGCGGCCGTCGCGCCGAACCGCGTGGCCTGGCCGTCGATCTCGATCGTCACGGCGTCGACCGCGCGGGTCGGCGCCGCGTCGACCACCACGCGCCAGCCGGACGCCGTGCGCTCGGCCTTGGCGGTCAAGCTCACCGGCGCCGAGGGTTTGCCGCGGTGGCGGCGCTCAGCCGTCGCGTCGGTGGCCACGAGGGCCAGGGACGCAGCGATCGCGACACAATAGACGAGGGTGCGCATGAGCCATCGAGGCTAGCGCAGCGCCGACCGCCGCGTCGATGCTCGGTCGCTCACAGCGTCGCCGACCGCACGCCTCGCCCGCCGCCGCCGCCGCCTCACCAGGAATCACTCAGGATCTCGGTGGGTTGCCCCAGCGCGCCCACTCCCTGCGCGGTCGGCCCCGAATCCAGAGCGATCCCAGCTACCTGGGCCCCCGGAGCCTGTCCCCTCAGAGCGACGGGCGGACGCCCATCTCCTCGAGGACGTTGTCGGCGCCGTCGACGGCGTCCATGATCCACATCATGTAGCGGGCGTCGACGATGATGGTGCGGGTGGTGGTGTAGTCGAAGACGACGTCGGAGGCGACGCCCTCGATGTTGCCGTCGAAGGCCAGGCCGACGAGCTCGCCCTTGCTGTTGAGGGCGGGCGATCCGGAGTTGCCGCCGGTGATGTCGAGGTCGGCGATGAAGTCGACCGGGAGGTCGCCGAGCGCCTGGTCGGCGTAGGGGCCGTAGTTCTTGGCCTTGATGCCGGCCAGCACCTTGGCCGGCGCGTCGAACGGCTCCTCGCCCTTGTCCTTGGCGAGGATCTCGGTGGCCTTGGTGAACGGCAGGCCGCCCGAGGCGAACGGCTTGATCGTGCCGTAGGTGATGCGCAGGGTCGAGTTGGCGTCGGGCGCGACGAAGCCGCCCAGCGCCTCGATCATCGCCTTGGCGTACATCGGCGCGACCAGCAGGTAGTCGCCGGCCTTCTGGTCGGCCTCGGCCTCCTTGGCCTTGACCGTCGGCCACAGCGCGACCGCCAGCTTGATGTACGGATCCTTCGAGGCCTTCAGGCTCTTCGGCGTCGCGTTCTTCAGGAGGTCGATGCGCGTCGCCTCGTCCTCGAGCTTGGTGCCCGCGTACAGCGCGTCGAGGCGCGCGTCGATCAGCTTGGCGTCGATCTTGGCGTCGGCCTTGACCCCCAGCATGGTCGCCAGCCACGGCCGCTCGGCCGCCGGCAGCGACGCCGCCTTGGTCAGCGCCAGCTTGAAGAACATCCGGTCGAGCGTCGCGTCGAACTGCCGCACGAACTGCTTCTGCCCGCCGTCGATGCGCGGCATGTCGCGCTCCTGGAAGCCGGGCTTGCGCTCGGCGTCGGCCTTGGTCCGCTCCTCGGCGAGGCGCACGAACAACAGCGCGTTGCGCAGGTGCGCCGACCCGCCGACCGCGTTGCCCCACGCGAAGTCGGCGGCCGCGGTCTTGCGGTCCGCCGCCATCATCGTCTCGAGCTTGTCGATCGCCGCCTTCGAGGTCTCGTTGCCGGGCTGCGCGGCCCACGCCTTGACCTTGTCGTCGGTGGCCTTCTTGCGCGCGAGGATGTCGCCCTTCTGCAGGCCGGCCAGCACGCCCGAGGTCTTCTCGAGGCCGTTCTGCACGCCCTGCTTGGCGACGCCGGCCTTGATCTTGGTGGCCGCCGCCGCGTCGCTCTTGAGCACGCCCTCGAGCAGGTCGTAGCGCGCCTGCAGGTACTCGATCGTGTTCGGGTAGCGCCACGCGACGTCGAAGTCGACCTCCGACGCGGTGGTCACGCGCGACGTGCGGCCCGGGTAGCCGGTCACCATCACGTAGTCGTCCTGGGCCTGGCCGTCCTGGTCGACCTTGAGCCAGTGCTTGGGCTGGAACGGCACGTTGTCCGGCGAGAAGTCGGCCGGCTTGCCGTCCTTGCCGACGTAGGCGCGGAAGAACGAGAAGTCGCCGGTGTGGCGCGGCCACGCCCAGTTGTCGATCTCGCCGCCGTAGTTGCCGACCGAGCGCGCCGGCACGTACACCAGCCGCACGTCGCGGATCTCGAGGTACTCGATCAGCTGGTACTCGGCGCCGCGGAAGAAGCTCGAGACGTCGCAGCGGATGCCGGGGCGGTCCTTCTCGCACGCCGCCAGCGCGGCCTTGGTCCGCTTCTCGACCTCCTTCTTGCGCGCGGTCGCGTCCTTGATCGCGTCGAGGCCGCCGGTGATGTCGGCGGTGATGTCGGTGAACGCCTGCGCGACCAGCACCTTCTGGGTCGGGCCCGCCGGCAGCTCGTCGCCCTTGGCCTTGGCGAGGAAGCCGTCCTCGACGTAGTTGTGCTCGGGGGTGGCGTTGAACTGCAGCGCGCCCTGGACGCAGTGGTGGTTGGTGACCACGAGGCCCTGCGGCGAGACGAACGACGCCGTGCAGCCGCCGAGCGAGACCACCGCGTTGAGCGGCGCGGCCAGCGGGTTGGCCAGGTCGGCCGCCGGGATCGACACGCCCATCGCCTGCAGCGCGGCCGCGTGCACCGGGTGGTTCATCTGCCGCGGCATCCACATGCCGCCGGGGTTGGCGAACGCGTGGCGCGCCGCCGCGGTCGGATCGACGACCGGCGTCCCATCGACGGGCCGATCGTGATCGACCTTGTCGTCGCCGCCGCCGCCGCCCGCCGTCGTCACCGGGGTCTTCTTGCCGCCGCCGCCGCAGGCCGCGGCGAGCAGGAGGCCACACATCAGGTGGTTGCGCTTCATGCCTGGCGGCATAGCAGAAAACCTCGACGGCGGCCCACATTCTCGACGCTGACAGCTGCTCGCCGCGGTCGACACGACTCGGCGCGACACCTGCGACGGGTGCGTCAGGATCCGGCGCCCGCCGGCACGCCGCGTCAATCGTCGGCGAGGAAGCTGGCGAAGAACGAGCGGACCTCGGTGGTCGGCACCTTCTCGCGGGCGATCTCGGCCAGGTCCTTCACCTCGAGCAGCTCCTCGGGGATCTCGAGCAAGAACCGCGACGGCGTGCGGGTCAGCGGCCGGCCGCGCGACGTGCGCTGGCACGCGCGCGTCAGGTACAGCTTGCGCTGCGCGCGGGTGATGCCGACGTACGCCAGCCGCCGCTCCTCGCTGACGTCGCTGGCGTGATCGCCGTCGAGCGCGTCGGTGGCCTGCGGGTTGAGCGTGCGCGCGTGCGGCAGGAGCTCCTCCTCGAGGCCGACCAGGAACACGATCGGGAACTCCAGGCCCTTCGAGCCGTGCAGCGTGGTCATGATGACCTTGTCGCCGGCCTGCTCGGCCTCGTCGGCCGACTCGAGCGACAGCCGCCGCAGGAAGTCGGCCAGCGCCTTGGGCCCCGGCGCCTTGGCCGCGAACTTGCCCAGCGAGCCGAGCAGGCTCTCGACGTTGTCGATGCGCCGCTGCGCCGCCGCCGCGCTGGGCGCCGCCTCGCGCAGGTCGTCGTACAGCGCGATGTCCTCGATCAGCTGCTTGGCCGCGCCGACGGTGTCGCCGCGCAAGAGCCCGGCCGCGACCCGATCGATGATCGTGAGCAGCCCGGCGATCGAGGTGCGGGTGCCGGGCCGGATGTCGCCGTCGCCGCGGAAGGTCGAGGCGGCGCTCGCCGGCGTCGCCACCGCCATCCGCACCTCCTCGTCGGCGTCCTCGCCGCGCGCCGCCGCCGCCTCGCGCCGCAGCCGCGCCCGCTCGTAGGGATCGTCGTCGTCGTCGTCGCCGCCGTCGTCGGTGATGTCGACCGGCAACGCCACCTGGGCCGCGCCGCCCAGCACCCGCAGCGCGTCGAGCAGGCTGGCGTGCTGCGCGTGGGCGGCCTTGATGATGCGATCGAGCGTGGTCGGCCCGATGCCGCGCGCCGGGTAGTTGACGATCCGCCGCAGCGACAGCTCGTCGCGCGGGTTGAGCGCGACCCGCAGGTACGCGATCACGTCCTTCACCTCCTTGCGCTCGAAGAACTCCTGGCCGCCGTACATCGCGTAGGGCACGCCGAGCTGGCGCAGCTCCTCCTCGAGCCCCTTGGCCTGGATGTTCGAGCGGTACAGGATCGCCATGTCCTGCCACTTGCGCCCGGCCTCCTTGAGCCGCCGCAGCTCCTCGGCCACCCACTTCGACTCGGTCTCGACGTCGGGCGCCACCGCGTGGGTGATGACCTCGCCGGCGCCGTGCTCGCTCCACAGCGTCTTGCCGTGGCGATCCTTGTTGTTGGCGATCACCGCGTTGGCGGCGTCGAGGATCGTCTTCGACGAGCGGTAGTTCTGCTCGAGCTTGACCGTGGTCGCGCCGGCGAACGCGTCGGCGAAGCCGAGGATGTTGCCGGGGTCGGCGCCGCGCCACGCGTAGATCGACTGGTCGTCGTCGCCGACGACGGTCAGGTTGTGGTGGCGCGCCACCAGCTCGCGCACCAGGTTGACCTGGGCCTTGTTGGTGTCCTGGTACTCGTCGACCAGCACGAAGCGGAACCGGGTCTGCCAGCGCTCGCGCACCTCGCGATCGCGCGCCATCAGCCGCACCGGCTCGACGATCAGGTCGTCGAAGTCGAACGCGGCGTAGCTGCGCAGCGCGGCCTGGTAGCGCGGGTACACCACCGCGGTGATGTGGTCGTACTCGTCGGCGTCGCGCGGCTGGTACGCCTCGGGGTCGACGAACGCATTCTTGGCCAACGAGATCCGCGACAGGATCGCCTTGACGTCGTAGCGGCGCTCGCCGTCGCCGGTGAAGTCCTTGACCTCGCGCATCACCTCGCGCACGACGCCGAGCTGATCCGACGCGTCGTAGACCGCGAAGCCGCCGGGGTAGCCCAGCGCCTTGCGCTCGGCGCGCAGGATGCGCAGCCCGAGCGCGTGGAACGTGCCCATCGTCAGCTTGCTGGCCAGCTTGTGATCGCCCAGCAGGTGCGCGATGCGCTCGCGCATCTCCTCGGCGGCCTTGTTGGTGAACGTGAGCGCGGCGATCGCGTCGGCGGGGATGCCGAGGTCGAGCAGGTGCGCGATGCGGTAGGTGATGACGCGGGTCTTGCCCGAGCCGGCGCCGGCCAGCACCAGGAGCGGCCCGCCGCCGTGGATCACCGCCGCGCGCTGCGGCGGGTTCAGCTTGCTGGTATCGACGGCCACCGGGGGCTCACGCTACGGATCGCGCGGCCCGGGGTCAACCGTCGTCGTGACGCGATCGCTACTCGACCTCCACCGGCGTCGCGTGGATCGCGATCCCCAGCGACAGGTGATCGGGCTCGCCGTCGAGACCGCCGCGGCGGTAGGACGCGTCGGCCTCGGTCGGCTCGCCGAGATCGAGGTCGACGGACGTCAAGGTGTCGAACACGGCCCGCAGCTCGGGCGTCGAGATCGCGCCGTCGTGATCGGCGTCCATGTCGCGCCAGAACGCCCCGGTGCCGGTCGCGCCGATCGCGTCCGTGGCGTAGGCGCGCAGCGGCTCGATCGCGGCGTCGCTGAAGGGCCCCAGGCCGAAGCCCACCTTGCCGGCGAGCCCGCCGTCGGCCTCGAACCACAGCTCGGTCGCGAACGCGAAGCCGAGCTGCCACGCGTCGGTCGCGAGGTCGCCGCGGCCGTCGGTCAAGAACCCGATCGGCACGCGCGCGGTGCCGAAGGCGGTCGCGACCCGCGCGCCGCGGGTGCCGACGGCGGGGATGCCGAACAGGTCCACAAGCTCGCGCACGCCGTCGCCATCGCGGTCGGCGCCGCGGCCGAGGCGGGTGCGGACCTCGTCGCCGTCGGGGCAGGTGCCGACCTGGAGCATCCAGTCGAGCCGGCCGGCCGCGAGGTGGCCCGCGATCGCCGGGTTCACGTCCCAGCTCTCGCTGATCCCCTTCAACGACCCGTGGGTGGTGCCGAGCTGGTTGTCGATCCCGCCGTTGGGGTCACCCGCCCGCTGGTCCAGGTCGAGGCCGAACAGGGTCGCCTCGGCCGCCGACACCGGCAGCGTGACCGCGTCGAGCCGGAAGTTTCGCCAGGTCATCGTGCACGCCGGATCGGCCAGGCCCGGCGGCAGGGACGGGTCCTCCGAGGCGGTGCAGGCGGCCAGCGCCGACGTCAACAAGACGGGAACGACCATCTTCATGCGTCGAGCTGGAGCAAGTCGCGCGCCAGCGGCTCGACCGGTTCGTCAGGGCGATCGGCGTGTGGATCGGTGCGGGAATCTGACTAGTTTTCAACGCCCTGCGTCCATCGACCGGACGCCTGGCCGGCACGATCGGGCAAGCTCGCCTCGGTTTTGGACACCTGCAGGCCCGCCGACCATCGCCGGCCCGGCCTGCTACGATGCCGCCGATGGACCCCGAGGCGCGCTACCAGGCGTACGTCGCCGAGCTCGAGCGCGACTACCGGCTGCGCATCGTCAAGAAGCCCGACTCGTGGCTGCACCGGGCCATCCACAAGGCGCTGATCGTCGTGACCTTCGGCGGGATGCGCGAGTACCTCGACGGCTACCAGACCACGATCGGCCGCACCCTGTACGTCACCGCCGACTGGGACCAGCGCGATCCCAGCGAGCGCTACTGCACGCTGCGCCACGAGGCCGTGCACCTCCAGCAGTTCCGGCGCTGGACCCTGCCCGGGATGGCGATCTTCTACCTGCTGTTGCCTCTCCCGGTCGGGCTCGCGTACTTTCGCGCACGTTTCGAAATGGCCGCCTACGCCGAGTCCATCCGCGCCGTCGCCGAGGTCTATGGCCCTGACTACCCCCGTCAGGCCTGGTACCGCGACCACGTGATCGAGCAGTTCACCAGCCCGGCGTACGGCTGGATGTGGCCGTTCCGCCGAGCGCTCGAGCGCTGGTACGACGGCGTGCTGGCCACGGCGGTCGGGAGCTGCGCGTGAGCGGCAGCGATCCGGTCATCGGCATCGACCTCGGCACCACCAACTCGGTGGCGGCCCGCTGCGACGAGACCGGCACGCCGATGGTCCTGGCCGACGACAAGGGCGGCAAGATCCACCCGTCGGTGGTGTCGTTCCACCCCAACGGCTCGGTGGTGGTCGGCCTCGACGCCAAGCAGCGCCGGATCATCGATCCGCGCAACACCGTCTACTCGGCGAAGCGCCTGATCGGCCGGCCGTTCCGCTCGCGCGAGATCCACGCGGCGATGCAGCGGATGCCCTACCTGATCAAGGAGGGCGCCAACCAGCAGCCGGTGATCGTCACCCGCGGCGGCGAGTTCGCGGTGCCGGAGATCTCGGCGATCGTGCTCGACCACGTGCGCAACGTCGCCGCCAGGTCGCTGGGCCGCGACGTCGGCCGCGCGGTGGTCACGGTGCCGGCGAGCTTCAACGACGCCCAGCGCTCGGCCACCGCGACCGCCGGCGCGATCGCCGGCATCACCGTGGTGCGCGTGCTCAACGAGCCCACCGCCGCGGCGCTGGCCTACGGCCACAGCCGGCACCTGTCGAAGGTGATCGCGGTCTATGACTTCGGCGGCGGCACCTTCGACGTGACGCTCCTGCGCTTGCAGGATCAGGTCTACGAGGTGCTCGCGACCGCCGGCGACTCGTTCCTGGGCGGCGACGACATCGACGAGGTGCTCACCGAGCACATGGCCGACGTGGCGCTGTCGAAGCTGCGCGCCGACGTGCGCGGCGACGAGCTGGCGCTGATGCGGCTGCGCGCGGTCGCGGAGCAGGCCAAGATCGAGCTGTCGCGCCGGCAGCGCGCGCTGGTGCGCGTCGACGAGATCGGCTACGGCGCCGGCGGCGTGCCGCTCAACCTCGAGACCGAGATCACCCGCGAGCAGCTGATCGGCAAGGCCGCGCCGCTGATCGAGCGCACCTTCAAGGTGTGCGAGGAGGCGCTGACGCTGGCCGGGCTGACGCCGGCGGCGATCGAGGACGTCGTGCTGGTCGGCGGCACCACCAAGATCCCCCACGTCCGCGAGCGCGTGACCCAGTTCTTCCAGCGCGCGCCGCGCACCGACATCAACCCCGAGGAGGCGGTGGCGCTGGGCGCCGCGCTGCAGGCGCTGTCGCTCGAGCGCATCCTGTCCAAGCGCTCGACGGGGCGCGGCCTCACGCCGATGGGCGGCGTGCCGGTGTTCCCGCCGCCGGCGCCCAACCCGCCCGACCCGGGCCCGGTCGAGCCGACGTGGGACGACACCACCGGCGGCACCACCAAGCAGCGGACCACCGCGCCGATGGGCACGCCGACGCCGGGCAGCGGCCGGCCGCGCACCGAGACCGGCACCGAGCGGCCCGCCGCGCGCGGCGCGCAGGTCGATCGCGTCGGCAGCACCACCGGCACCCAGCAGGCACTCGGCCGCATCACCGCCCGCGGCGCCGCGCCGGCCGCCCCGCCCCCGGTCCCTCGCCCCACCGGCCCCCGCGCCCGCACGATGATCGGCGTCGCCGCCGAGCCGGTGGAGGAGGCGACCGACGTCGGCGCCGGCACCAGCGACCGCAGCTGGGTGCCCGAGGAGCCGACCCGGCCGATCCTGCCGATGCCGACGCCGGCCTACGCGGCGCAGCAGTCGACCCTGATGATCGATCCGCCGGCGCCGCCGCCGGTGAACCCGACCGCGGCCAACGCCCGCACGCTGATCGTCCCCGCGCCGGTGGCGCCGACCGCGCCGACCCGCACCACCGATCGCGGCCTCGGCACGACGCCGCCGCCGCCCGCCGCCGCCCCGACGCCGGCGTGGATGCCGCCGACGCCGGCCCAGGCCCCGACGATGGTCGCCGCGCCGCCGCCCAGCGTGCCGACGGTGGTCGAGGTGGTGCCGCGCGGCCTCGGCATCGGCACCGTCG
>JADJGV010000004.1 GCA_016707895.1 Myxococcales bacterium
CCGATGTTGCCGCTGCCCGACAGCCACAGGATCAGCGCCGCCGCGTCCGCAGCTCGCCGGCAGGGTCGAAGATGGTCTGGATGACCCGCACGAAGTCGGCGGGCGCCTTGCCGCCGGTCAGCGTCGCCAGCTCTCGCACGGCTTCGCCCCGCACGCGCGTCGAAGCCAGGGGGCGATCGCGTCGACTCCGTGGCCACCAGGCCGTCCTCGACACGGCCGTCCATCGGTCGAGGACGTCGCCGAGCGCACCGCGGCGGGCCGCGTCGCCTGGACAGTTCGGTAACGACCTTACGGTACGACGCTCGTCGAACCGGTGGAACCGCAAGGTCGTTGTCGGACACCGCAAGCTCATGACTTGAACCCCCGGGCCTGCGCGTCGGCGATCGAGGCGCACCTGGCGGAGGTCTCCCCGCACCCGTAGCCGCCGCGCAGGGCCAATCGCACTGCCGCTGCTTCCGCCCCGGCGACCAGCTCGAGCTGGCGCGGGAGCTCGCCGCGCGCCTCCTCGGTACCGACGGCGGCGTCTCAGGCCGCTCGGCACGACCCCCGGACGTTCGAGGAGTTGGTTGGCGGAGGAAGAGGTGTGCTTAGCGGGGACGTTCTGGTCAGCATCAGTGCTTTCTCCGGTTCACCTCGGACGCCACCACTTCGTGCCGCTCGCCACCTCGAGCGCGGACTCGAAAGGCGCCGGCTGCGGTACTCCTCGACTTCACGGCTGGGTACGGAACGGGCCTGGCCCCCGAGACAGCTGCGCCCGGCCTCGGCCTCTCTGATCGAGCCGTGCGGATCGATGGTGGCGGAACACCGCCCGGACGCCCTCGGCCCGCGAGAGCCAGTCGAGCTGGGCCGCGGGACGCGGGAGATCGTGTGCTCAGTGGCGGAACCGCGGACGGGCATCCGGCCGGGCGGCGAAACGTCTGGAACCAGGCCGTCGCCGGCACCACGTCGCAGGGAACACGTCGCGGGGCTCAACCGCACCGCCGCTCGGGGCTCAGCGGCGCCGGGAAAGCGGAAGAACACCAGGGACGCCGAACCGACCGGGGCGAATGACTCCCGCCCTCGGTGCGGGCGCGCTTTTTGCACGTCACAGCTCGACCGGCACCGCCTCGGTCTGACCGTCCGCGCTCTCGAGCGCGAGCTCCGACCTCAGCCGAACGCCGAGACCAGCCTCTTGCTCGGCGGTCGGAACACCGCCACCAGGCGGTGCGTGCCTACAGCCACGCCGGCCCGGCGCCTCGGTCGTAGCTGGCCCTGCTACGCCGACCGGCCGACCTGCCCGAGGGCGCACCGCGAGCACCGGGATCACGCGCTTCCGCAGGCTGTTGCCGCCGTGCACGAAATCATGGCCCCCGTCGCCGATCAGAGATCGCAGCCGTCCGAGGCGCGACGAGTACCAGTCGCGCTCGTATCGCCGTCGCCGGCGCCGACCGAGTCTCCCGGACCTGGTCGGGACGCTGGGTGGTCAGCACGTGGTCGCCGGTGCGGTCGGTGTCGACTTGCCGACCGGGGCCCCGAACCGTGTGACCCCGTCGGATGCAGAACGAAACCGTGGTCGGCAGGTGAACACGAACCACTTGAACACCCCGCCTCGTACGGCACTCGTCCACGCGGCCGCTGCTTCTGCACATTACGAGGTCGAACACCCGCGAGCCCGGCGCCCGTTTCTCGCCGGACTTCGTCGATGCCCTCGATGCGCGACCCGCAGCCTTGGCACGCGCCAGCTACCTGCGCCGGGTTGGCGGCCTTCGCGGTCGCCCACCTCCACGAGCGACAACCCGGGGACAGTGGTCGCCCGCCCAGCCGCTCGTGGATCGCCCGCCGCCGATCATCAGGAGCACTGACCCGGAAGTTGCCGACCCGGAACCCCAGGATCTTCCAGTACTTGCAGTCGACCGGGAGCTGGCCGCCGCGCCACTAAACGTACGGCGCGTTCATTGCCGACCTCGGTGAGCGTGGGCAGCTCGGACCGGAGCCCGAAGCTGCACCAACGTCGGCGGGCGCGCGCAGGATCTCGGCGGCTCGTCCGCCCTCTCCGAAGCGGATCGCGTCTCTGCGGGACCGGCGTACGTGCAGCCCGTCGTCGACCCGCGGCACCACGACGTCGTCGAAGCGCGCCGATAACGCGGCGACGCGGCCGGCGAACCCGGCGGCTGGCAAGGGCGCGGACCTCCACCGACCCGACATCGCCGGTAGCGCCAGTGTACGCGCGGCGCGGCCGGTCTGAACAGACCCGGAGCGATGCTGGCCTCAGGGATGTCGAGCTGAGGCAGCTCTTCGCGGGCCTGCTCGAGCTGGCGATGGGCCGATCACCTGGTAGCCGCCGGCGATGTGGCGCTCGACGCCGTCGGCCAGCGTCACACAGCCCAACAGCGCCTCGTGGTCGACGACGCCGCAACCGAGCCGCGCGGCCAGCTCGACCAGGTGCCACGCGATCCGCCGCCGCGGATCGAACGTGGTCCAGAAGCTCTTGCCCGACGTGCGCGCGGTCGCCAGCACGAGCGCGCGCTGGAACTCGGCGATCATGAGCGCGTCGAGCGCCGCCGCCATCACCTTGGCGTCCTCGAACTGGAACGTGTCGATCTTGCCGAGGTCGTCCGCGGTCGCGTTCCGCGACCCTCCAGCGGCACCAGCACCTCGATGCTGCTGGCGATGCTCGCGTACTGCTTGTCGTATGGCGCCTCGGAGGTGCGGCCAGCCTGCACGCGCGGCCACGGCCGGCTTGGGCAGGTGCTGCGCCGCGGCGAGGCACGGGGTCGGCTGGCGCGCGCCGTAGATCGTGGACGAACTCGACGCGCACAGCGCCCACCCGGCGAGCGCGGTCGCAGCGTTCGCTTTCGCGATCTGCCGGCGAGGTCATGCGTCGCGCCGTCGTCTTCGCCTTCGGCCAGGAGCCGTCGCCGCGCGTCGTCGGTGAGGCCCAGCAAGACCTCGGCGCGGTGCCACACCGCCGCCACGGCCTCGGGCCGCTCGAGCTCCCGCGCCACCGGCCCGCGCGACACCAGGTCGTCGTACAGCGCCTCGGCGGTGTGCAGGCTCAGGTCGGGGCCCACCGTGCCGCTCGCCTGGCTCGACTGCCGCGCGAGCCACCGATCGGCGCCCTCCAGGGTGAGCCCAGGCTGGGAGACGAACGCCTCGATCGCGGCCGGCGTCGCCAGCCCGTGGGCGGCGTCGCGCACCAGCGTGTCGAGCGCGCGGCGATGCCGCCGGCCGGCCTTGTACAGCTCGAACAGCGGGGTCTCGGCGATGCTGTCCTCGGTGTGCCCGGGCACGTGGATCACCAGCGGCGTCATCGCGACGCCGTCCTGCAGGTCCTCGTGCGCCAGCATCACCTCGAGGTAGCTGCCGCGGAACCGCCGCACCGGCAACGCGGTCGGCTCGCGCGCCGATCGCGCCGCCAGCTCGTCTGCGAACGCGGTGTAGCTGCCCTCCTTGTCCAGCCACACGACGATGCCGCGCTGCCGCGCCAGCTCGCGCAGCTCGGCGTACAGGCTGGTCGACACCGGGCCGAGGTCGGTCATGGTGCACCGCCGTCGTCGCCGGTGTCGGGGATCGGGGCGGCCAGCCGGAGCGCGCGCTCGGCCGCGATGCGCTCGCGGGTGAGCTCGGTGGCGAGCTCGTCCTCGGTGGGCAGGTACATCTGGTAGGTCGCCGCGACCAGCTGCTGGTTGTCCTCGGGCAGCGTGATCTTCACCATCGCCGCGTTTTGCTCGGAGCACAGCACGATGCCGATGGTCTTGTGCTCGTGCTCGGCGCGCTGCGTGCGGTCGAAGTAGTTCACGTACATCTGCATCTGCCCTAGGTCCTGGTGGGTGAGCTTGCCGAGCTTGAGGTCGACCAGCACGAAGCAGCGCAACAGCCGGTTGTAGAACACCAGGTCGACGTAGAAGTGATCGCCGTCGACGGTGAGCCGCTTCTGCCGGCCGACGAAGCAGAAGCCCTTGCCCAGCTCGAGCATGAACGCCTCGAGCCGGTCGATGATCGCCTGCTCGATGTCGCGCTCGCGCAGCGCGGGATGCTCGGGCAGGTCCAGGAACTCGAGGACGAACGGCTCCTGAGGACATCGGCCGGGGTCGCGACCTCCTGGCCCTGACGTGCGAGGGCGAGCACCTCCTCCGGCGCCCGGTTGCGCGCCAGGCGATCGAAGAGCAGCGCGCCGATCTGGCGCTCGAGCTGCCGGGTCGACCAGCACTCGCGGGCGGCCTCGATCTCGTAGAACGCGCGGGCTTCTGGCCGGGTGACGCGCATGAGGACGAGGTAGTGCGTCCAGCTCAGCGCCGCCGGGAACCCGCCGACCGATTCGACAGGCGGCGCCTGCTGAATTCGGGCGTTAGATTCGGCAAGCGCTTGCCGAATCTCTGGAAGCGCTGAACCGTTCGAAACATGAGGATAAACGCACGATGACTCCGGAGGGTTCGGAGCCCGAACCCTTTGCCGAACGTCGCTCGAAGGCGCACCGACAGTCGCTCGAGGACCTCCTCACCGTAGCTGGCCCGGGCCGCCCCGGCCTGCTCGACCTCCACGATCTCCCGGCCGATGTGCCAGTAGGCGTGGACCATGGCGGTGTTGACGGTGCGCGCGACCTGGCCGCGGGCCTGCTCGAGGATCTGGGCGATGCGGCCGTAGAGCTGATCGGCGGCCGGGTCGGGCGGCGCGGCGGAGGCGGTCATGCGTCGGCCTCGTCGTCGGCGTCGGTGGCGTCGAGATCGAGGGAGGACTGGGCGTCGGGCTCGTCGTCATCGGTGGCGCCGCCGGCCTTGGCGAGCTTGCGCTGGCGGCGCAGGTGCTCCTTGGTGACGAGCTCCTCCACCACCTCGGGGTGGGCGGCCTCGAAGGCGGCGCGCGCGGCGTCGCTGGCGGCCTTGTCGTGCTCGTCGAGGGTGAAGTCGGGGCGGATCTCGTCCTGCAGCCGCAGCTCCCACTGGTACGCCTTGGCGGGGTGGTACTTCCAGAAGCAGCCGTGGGCGACGGCGAGGCTCGGATCGGTCTCGCACTTGTCGTCGACGCGCTTCGGGAAATAGCGCGCGGCGAGGTGGGCCCAGTCGTAGTCCTTCTTGCCCTCGGCGTTGGCGAGCTCCTTCCACCACTTCTTCGGGTCTTTCCACTGCGGCTCGAGCAGCGGCCACAGCGCGGCGCTGTTGATCATGACGCCATCGTCCAGGTCGGGGACGTAGCGGGCGTCGACCTCGCGCGGCGTGGTCTTGTTGTCGGGCGGCAGCGGCCCGCGCTCGGCGCACTGCTCGACGGCGGCGATGAAGGCGTTCAGCTCCTCGAGCCACTTGCCGACCTCGCCGAACCGCTTCTCGGCCGCCTTGGCCGCCTTCTTGTCGGCGCCGTCGCGCGCGGCGCGGAGATCGGTCTGCTCGCCTTCGAGCGTGCGCTTGGCGGGGTACAGATGCTCCGCGAGCAGGTCGTTCAGCGTGCTCGCGGTCCAGCGATGGATCGACACGTACGCGACGAACGCCTTCTTCGCCGAGCTGAGCGGGAAGTAGATCGGCCGATTCTCGTACATCTTGCGATGGACGTCGGGGAAGAACTTGTCCTGCAGGTAGTTCTTGAGCGAGCGTTTGTCGTCGATGGCAGGCCCGTGGGTCGCCCAGGCCGCGAGGATGGGCGCGGCAGCGGGATGCGCGAGCGAGTCGGTCTCGTCGGTCGCGTCGGAGAGGAAGAGGATGCCGTGCGGCAGCGCGGTAGCGGGCGCGTCGGTGAGGATACCTTCGCCCGAGGCCCCGAAGCGGCCGAGCGCGACGCCGATGGCGAACGAGAGATGGTCGGTGGGCGGCTCGGGATCGTAGACCGGCTCGTACGTCGGTAGAGGCGCGCCGTCAGGGCGGTCGACGGCGAGCTGGGCCCAGTCTTGGGCGTGGCGCCACGGCGAAGCCCCAGGCCTCGAATACTCAATTGCGCTCTCGCGCGCTGCTTCGCGCACCAAGAACGCACCTTGCAGTAGGCGTACAATTTCTGATGATTCCGGGTCTACAGTGAGGGCAAGTCGATTGACATCTCCCACCTCGAATCCAACGCCAGGATTCAACGACATCATCGTCGTTTGCGCAGCCGACGAGTTCATTAGACACAGCACGGCCGCAGGCGACTCAAAGAAGACGGAACGACCCTTGTTGCCAAAGACACCGGGGTAACGGGCCAGGCGGGCACTGAAAGTCGCACCGATACTCGCGAACGCCACACCACCCTTGCGGAAAAAGTACTGTTCGTTTGCGTATCGAAACACGCCGCCACCAACCTTTGTCGACTTGTAGACCTTGGGCTCTAAGCCAAAAACGCCCCACTTCGCAACAAGGCGAAGTGGCTCGAACCAGATGGCGCCATCCGCGCCGTTCAAGAACGGGACCCATGGCGCCGCAGGTTGCCTCTCATTCACGCCGCGCGAAACACGGGTCTCATTGAAGGTCCGCGTAAATCTCGTGTTGTTGTACAGGCCTTCCGTGGCTCGCGCCGGACTAGCGGCGCCGAGCTTCGGCGCAGCCGTGTATCGCGCCAAGAACTGTCGAGACCACCAGTACACGATAGGCGATTGCTCGATCGCACCCACGTCACGCTCCTGAAACTCAAAGCGACCGACTTGGCAAAGCAGACCCGCGATCAGGGAGTCGAAGTGTTCCAGAGTTCGAACCCGCGCCATCGGATCGGCCGGCGAGAGGGCAACAGCCGATGCCGTCACGCTGCTCCTGCAGACGATGGACATGCTTACTGGGTTGTCGGTCATCTCTCTGAAGGCGCCCCATCCGACGTCTCCCAGCACGCGCAGATCGTACGTCGCGAGCAGCCACTCGCGCAACGCGCTGAACTGCTTGATGAACATCCAGTTGCGCATGGTCAGCAGCGCTGACACGCCACCCACCTTCGCGAGCTGCAGGCCGCGCTCGAGGAACGCGGCGTAGAGGTCGGCCTTGCCGCGCGGGTACTCCTTCTCGACGTAGGCCTTGTCGGCCATCTTGCCCGTGCCCTGGTAGGGCGGGTTGCCGATGACGAGGTCGTACTGGCCCTCGCGCACCAAGCGCACGAACCGCACGCCGGCGGCGAGCTGCTCGCCGCGCAGGCGCAGGCCCAGGTCGGCGCCGCCGGTGGCGGCGCAAGAACGCTTCGATCCGATCGAGCACCGCCGCCTTGGCCGTCTCGGCGGTGATGCGCTTGCGGCGCTTGGGCTTGTGCCCCGCAAACAGATCGCCCTGGTCTTCCCGGGTCGGCACCGCTCTCGAGAGCTTGTCGCTGTACTCATCGATCGCCGCGTCGATCGCCGCGTCGACCTTGAGCAGCGTGCCCAGGTGGTCGGCGCCGGCCAGCGCGCCGACGATCTTCCCCGTCAGCTCCTCCGAGATGCCCGTCTCGTCCTTCACCGCTGCGTACAGCTCGCGCAGCGCCGGATCATCGCCCTTCAAGCGCGCCAGACTCAGCGCTGGCGCCACCAGGCTCATCGTCCGCGGCTCGGCCTCGGCGCACAGTTGCCGCGCCTTCAGCATCAGCGCCGCCGCCGCGATCTGCACCGCCTTGGGGTCGATGTCGATGCCGTACAGGTTGCGCTCGAGGATCGACTCGACGATCTCGCGGGCGCTCCAGGTCTCGCCGCGATGGCGCGCCTCCTCCTGGTACAGCGCGAACAACAGATCGCACGCGATCACCAAGAAGTGCCCCGAGCCGCAGGCTGGATCCAGGAGCTTCACGTCGCGCGCGCTGGCCGGCGCGCTGGTCACCGCGTCGTCGGGCATCGGCTGCGGCACCCAGTACTTCCAGCGATCCTCCAGCCCCGGCTCGATCGGCATCAGCGCATCGAGCGCGACCTCGCCTGCCTCACGCTTCGCGCGCCACGCGATCCGCCGCTGCTCCAGCCGGTCGAGCACACCCGACGACTCCACCTCCGCCTTCCAGCCATGCTGGCGGCACATCGCCAGCCACATCTGGCCGAGCGTGTTGTGCAGCAGCCACTCCACCATGTACCGCTCGGTGAACATCTGCGTCTTCGACGCGATCTCGTGGTTCTCGAGCTTCTTGCTCGCCGCCAGCTTCGCGTCGAGCCGCTCGCGCTCCGGATCGTTCCAGTACTGGTAGATCCACCCCAGCGCCGTGTCGTCGGTCCACACCGTCGCCAACTCGTCGTCGTTGAGCGCCTCGATCACCGCGCGCAACGTCGCCGCCGGCACCGGCACCAGCGCCGTCATCCGCACCGGCCCGTACAGCCCCGGCAGGTCCTGCGCCAGCTCGTCGAACACCAGCCCCAACAGCGTCGCGTAGCCCTCGGTCTCGTCCGCGCGCACCAGCTCCGGCGCCGCCTCGCCAAAGTCCTTGTACCCGCGGCTGTCCCATCCGCCCGTCACCACCTTCACCGCCGTCAACCCGTTCGCCTCGAGCAACCGCAGATAGACCAGCCGCACGAGCAGCGTCGCCGCCGCGTCCTTCACCACCTCCCCGCGCAACCGCTCCGCCGCCCCCGCCTGCTTGTCCTTGGCCAGCGCCCGCACCTGCTCATCGATCGCGCTCTCCAGCCGCGCCCGCTTCACCCGCGCCGCCTCATCCAGCTGCGCCTTCTTCGCCTCGATCGACAGCAGGTACGCCCGCTCCATCGCCTCGCCCAGCTCCTCGATCAGCCGCCCCCGCAGCCCACGGATCGTCTTCGCCAGCGCCCGCTTGGCCTCGCTCGTCATCATCGCGGCGCTCACGCTGCCCCCCTCGCCAGACCGCTGCGGGGCCTCGCGTCGACGCGTCGCGTCATTGAATCTTCATCTAGCTTGGTGATGTCGCTAGATTTAGCAAGTGCCTGGAACCATTGCCGTCGCATCACTTGGTCCCGCTCTCTTCTTCTCTAAGTTCCGACTCCACGCCGGCCGTAGTTAAGACCCAGCTCGCGTGACTCCTCGTGCCTTGCGGCGTGATGAGCCTGTCCCGCCGCATCCGCTGAAGGAGGTTCGAGATGAAGCGCTCCTTCTGGGTCTCGTTCAGGGCGTCGGACAGCTTCGGCAGGAGGAGGACCTTGAAGTCCGCATAGCTGGCGCGGCCGTACTGGCTCAGATACGCCAAGATCATCTTCGTGTAGTGAGCCTTGTCGAACGCTCGGTTCCGAATGAACTCAGCGCGCGTGTTGGTGGCCGCTGCGACGCTCGCGTTGACGAAGAGGTTTGGCCGGCGGCCGGCGATCAACCCCGCGCGCTTCAGCCGGTTGAACGAGGCGTCATCGAGCTTCTTCTTCTTCTGCACCTTGTCGAGCGCGATCACATCAGCGAGACCAAGATCGGTGTTGGCGAGCAGCAGCTTCGTGTAGTTCACATCGAGAATCCGCCCGCTGATACGGACCACAACCTTGTCGGGTGCCGAGAGGTCGTAGTCGGGAAGCGGGAAGCTGCGTGCACGCTGGACACTGAACATGCGGCGAATACCGCTGCCCATCGTGTCGATCATGTTCAGGTTCACCATCGCATGAGCCAGGAACGGATTGCGATAGACGTCGGGCGGCTGGTCGGATTCGATCACGTGCTCGATCGTGCGAGGGATGAACGTCCCCCGGTTGCTCAGCACGAGTTCGTCGTCGTTCTCGACGATCGTGATGCGCGCACCTGCGCGGTAGTCCTGATGCGCGATGCAGTTGTGCAACGCTTCACGCAAGACGCGCTCGTCGTACTGCGTGACCTCCTCGGGGAAGAGGCTCCCACCAGGCATGTGTCGGACCTTGAGGTTTCGGATCTTCT
This sequence comes from Myxococcales bacterium, assembly GCA_016707895.1. Lineage (GTDB taxonomy): Bacteria > Myxococcota_A > Polyangia > Haliangiales > Haliangiaceae > UBA2376. The sequence continues at coordinate 9,696 of JADJGV010000004.1, forward strand.
TGAGCACCGCATCGCCCGCGAAGAGAAACGGCGGGCCGAAGTGCTCGTAGTCACGCATGGTTCCGCTTGCGTCATTCAGTCGCCATGACAACTCGGCAACCGCCGGCGAGAGATGGTGCGCCGACTCGCCCTTGCCTAGCAGAAGCAACGCGGCACGAGTCACGCGACCAGTTACGCAAACCTTCGCCTTGTTCAAGAAGGTGGCGACGGACCACACCTCGGCCTCCTCGACGAGCTTGGGGTTCTTCTTGATGAACTGCGCGCGTGCGAATATCACGGCCTCGGGGTCGAGGTCATCGAGCGTAGCGTCGACGACCACCTCGGCCGACCAATCCTGGCGCACCGGCTGCGCGCGGATCCGCTCGTATTCCTCGGGATTGAGCGCCACCAGGGCTTCGCCGTCCCGCCCGTAATAGTGGCCCTTCCAGGCGGTGGGTACGCCAGGCAGCGCCGCCGGGATCTCGAACATGAGCACGCGTCCCTCGGGGAGCTGCAGCTCGTGGATCTCGTGGAACGTCAGGCGATGGCTCGTCTGGTTGGCAACCTGCAGTTTCAGAGCGTCACGCGTCGCGGGATCGGACTTGAACTGCGTTCCGACGATGTTCCTTGGCAGCTTGTCGGCGACGCCGAAGATGAGCCATCCAGCAGGCTTCCCTTGGAGGTTGGCCTCGTTGCTGAGCGCGGAGAAGTACTCACCGAGCCTCTCAGGGTCGAACGTGGTCTTCGCTTCCTTGAACTCGAGCCACTCCGTCTCCGTTGGAAGGGCCCGCCATTCATGCAGCCTCGCCTCCAGCCATTGGGCCGACTTGGTCGTCATGCCCGACTCACTTTCCGGTACGCCTTCGCCCCGCCCACGACCGAGACTTCAATCTCGAACGGCAGCCCGGCCCGCCAGTCGTCCAGCTCGCGCGCGAAGGCGCGGGCGCGGCGAGGCCCGCCGACCATGCTGGTGAGGTCGCTCTCGTTCAAGAGCCCGTGCTTCTCCAGGTGCATCAACGCCGCGCGGAACAGGTCGTCGGCGATCGCCATGGCCCAGGCCGGCAGCTCCGGCACCGGCGCCGAGTCGCGCCGCGCCCCGGCCGCGGCCACGACCGCGTCGCCTTCCCCCGCGTCCGCCGCCACGGCAATCGGACCGCTGACCACGCGCGCGCGCTGCGCCGGCACCGCGATCGGGCCCGTGACCCCGGTCGGCGCGTTGCGCTGCGCCATCATCGCGTGGTGCCGCTGGTAGACCTCGCTCGTCGCGGCACCGCGACAGCCGGGCACCAGGGCCTCGATCTCGGCGATGATCTCGGCGGCGCGCCGCTGCCAGCTCGCGGCTGACACCGACAGGACGTTCCAGCCGCGCTGGCGGAGCACGCCGGGGCGGTGCACGAACAACTCGAACGGGTCGGCGCTGCCGGCGCCGTCCTGGAGCAGCAGCGCCAGCGCGAAGCGCGTGGGCTCGGCTGGGTCGAGGATCGCGAGCGAGATCCGGAAGCCCGATGCGCCGACGTCGGCCTCGTAGGGGATGCCGGCCGCTTCCAGGGCCAGCGCGACCTGGGCCTGGAGCGGCACGAACCCGTCGATCGGCGGCCGCGGCCGGACCGTGGCGTCGGTGCGGGCGCCGGCCCGCACCAGGTCCAGCACGCGGGCGGCCTCGAGGCGGCGGCCGTGGTGGTGGTGATGCGCGAACTCGAGGAAGTGCTTGAACAGCCGCGGCCCCTGGTGCTTCGAGCTCGCCACCGTCAGCGCGGCCGGATCGAACGACGCGACCAGATAGCAGGCGGTGCGGGCGCGCGAGATCGCCACGTTGAGACGGCGCTCGCCGCCGCGCTGCCCCAGCGGGCCGAAGCGCGCCGGCACGTAGGTGTCACCGGTGGCGACGCCGCGACGCATGCGCGCCTGCGGCGCGTGGCCGAGCGAGAACACGATGACGTCGCGCTCGTCGCCCTGGACCTGCTCGAGGTTGCGCACGAACGGCCGCTCGTCAAGCGGCAGCGCGGCGGCGTCGGTCCAGCGCGCCGCGAACCCCTCGTCGGACGCGCGGCGCGCGTCGATCGCGTCGAGCACCGCCTTGCGCTGCTTGAGGTTGAAGGTGACGACGCCGACGGTGGGGCGCGGGGTGCGGCCGAGCAGCTCGTCGACCAGGTCGACCACGCGCGCGGCTTCGGGGGCGTTTTCGCCGGCCTCGTAGACGCCGTCGGCCACCGGCACCCAGTGCAGCGCGCTGGGCGCCGCCGTGCCAGCGGTCGATGGGATGGTCAGCAACTCGCCGCCGTACATCGCGTGGTTGGAGAACGCGATCAGCGACTCGTCGTGGCAGCGGTAGTGCCAGGCCAGGCCGGCGCGGGCGACCCGCGGCCGCGCCAGCGACAGCAACGACTCGGCCGTGAGCAAGTCCCGGAGCGCGTCCCGGGTCTCGTCCGCCTCGGTGGTGCCGGCCAGCTCGTCGTCGTCATCGGCGCCGCTGCCGAGCGCGAAATACGACGACGGCGGCATCTGCTTCTCGTCGCCCGCGATCGCCACGCGCTTGGCCCGCAGCAGCACGGGCAGGCCGGCCTCGACCGTGCACTGCGACGCCTCGTCGAACACGACCAGGTCGAACAGCGGCTGGCGCGGGAACAGGATCGCCATGGTCTCGGGCGACAACAACCACACCGGGGCCACGTCGAGCAGGCCGGCCGGGGCGAACCGCCGCACGAAGGTGCGCAGCGGCATGAGCATGCGCTGCTTGCGCGCCTCCTTGAGCAGCTCCTCGCGGAGCTTCTGCGCCGGAGTTCGGCGCTGGTGTTTGGCCGCGACTTCGACCTTGAGCAGCTCGGCGTCGTCGAGGCGCGCCAGGGTGCGCTCGATCTCCAGCTCGCGACGCTCGGTCTCGAGCTCGCGCAGCCGCGCGGCGAGCCGTTCGATCTCGCGATCGTCGGCGCCGTGGCCGAGCGTCGCCAGCGTCGGCTGCTCGCGCTCGAGGCGAGCCAGGCTGGCGGCGGCCCACGCGGCGGTGAGGTGCTCGCGCCAGGCATCGACCGACTGCTGGCGCCACTCGGTGGCGGCGACGTCGAAGAGCTGCGCGGCACCTGGGACGATGGCGACGGCGCGCGCCATCAACGCATCGGCCTCGGCGAGGCGGGCGCTGTCGCGCCGCCACGCCGCCAGGAGCTCGTCGAGGACGACGACGCTCGGCACCGCCGGGAGCGACGGGAACCACGGCTGCAGCTGGGCGACGGCCGCGACGAGCGTGTCGCGCGCCGCGAGCAGCCCGCGGTGGGCATCGATGGTCTGGTCCCAGGCGGCGAGCGTGGCCGCGGTCGGCGGCCCGTCGGGCAGCCAGGCCCCGGCCGCGGCCAGGACCCCGCGGACCGCGCCGAGCTCGCCGAGCCGATCTGCCATCGTGGCTACCCGTTCGATGGTCGGCACGAGCTGCGACGACCGCGTGGGCACGACGTGCGACAGCCCCAGGCTGGCGAACGCGGTGCCGATCGTGCGCCACGCGCGCCCCGCGGCGATGCGATCGCGGACTTCAGCGAACAGCGAAGGCGTCAGCTCGGCGCCGGCGCGCTCGGGCCACACCGCTGCCAGCTCGGCGCGGAACCGGCTGCGCGCCTGCCACCAACCGAGCACGAAGACGCGATACCAGGCGGTACTCCAGCGGGTCAGCACCGAGAGCGCCGCGATCAGCCCGGGGCCGGCGTCGAACGTCACCGGCGCGTCGATGTGGACCAGCGCCGTGGCGCTCGCATGGACCGCATCGCGGGCCTCGCTGGTCGCACGCAGGCGCTCGGGCGCGGTCGCCGCGAGCTGCGCGATGGTGCCGAAGACCGCCTGATCACGCTCGTCGGTGCGCGTCGCACGGGCGGCGACCGCCACATCGAGGGCCGCGCGCGCCGCGGTGATCTGTTCGACCGAGACGCCGGCGGGTGCAGCCTCCTCCCGGGCAGCGAACGCGCGCGCCGCGGCGGCCGCGTGCGACAGTGCGCGATCAAGATCCTGGACGATCGTCGGGCCGGCGGTGGCCAGCGACGGCCGCGCTCGGCCATCGTGGCGATCGCGCCACCGACTGATCGGGCCCCAGACGTCGACCAGGGGATGCAGCGCGGCCGTGAGTTCGAGCAGCCGGCGCAGCGCCAACTGCGGCACGCGATCGAGACCGTCGATCGCCGGCAGCGCAGGGGCTGCGCGCTGGGCCGCGAAGGTCAGCAGCTGCCCGACGGAAAGGTCGAAACCGGGCGGCGTCGCCTGCAGCGTCGTGGTGCGCTGGGTAAGCGCCGCCGTGACCTGCGCGTGCTCGGCACGGACCGCCTCGGCTTCAGCGGCGGTGAACGGAACGCGACCCGTCGCCTCGAGCCGACCGGCGATGTGCGCGAACAGCGGCTTGCGGTCTTCGTGGACGTCGTGGACCACGGCCAGGGCCTTGCCGAAGCCGATCGCCGCCATCCGCTGGCGCACCACGTCGAGGGCCGCGCGCTTCTCGCAGACCACCGCCACGCGCTCACCGCGCCGGAGCGCCTCGGCGACGAGGTTGACGATGACCTGGCTCTTGCCGGTACCGGGCGGCCCGTCGATCACGGTCGCGCCGTGCCGACGCGCTTCGGCGATCACCGAGCGCTGCGACGGATCGGCGGGGATCACGGGGGCCCAGTCGAGACCGCTCGCCGCCGGCGCCCCAGCAGGCGGCCGGGCGAGGTTGGCTGGCAAGAGCGTGCTGGCCGCGGCGAGTAACGTACCGACGTCCACATCCGGCCGTGCCAGATCCTGGAGCAGCCCGTCGTAGTCCTGCAGCAGATCGGAGCTGGACTGCGGAAACATCCCGACGACCGCGACCTCTTCGAGCATCAGGCGATCCGCGGTCTCGAGCGCCTCCTCGTCGAGCTCGACGAACGGCTGGAGGGCCTCGGCGCCGTCGGTCGCGACCAGGCCGACCTCGGCGAGGCGGCCGCGCACGGCTTCGGGGCCGCCGCTCGGATCGCCGGCGAGGGCCTCGAGCTCATCCGACAGCTCGTCCGAGTAGGCGAAGCCTCGCTTGTTGAAGATGAGGCGGATCAGCGACTGGTTGGCGATCGGCAGCTCGTCGCGGCGAGGATCGAGCCGATAGCCGCGCGCCCCGGCCCCGTCGCGGGTGAGCTCCACCGGGTAGAGCACCAGCGGGGCCCGCACGAGGTAGCCGGCGACCACGCCGGTCAGGAACGGATAGCCGACGTAGAGGTCGCGCGCGCCAGTCTCTTCGGTGCACTGGGCGTCCTCGCGAGCCAGCGCGAGCAACTCGGCGGCCACCACGCTGGCCGGACCGTGGCGACCGGCGTCGGCCGCGTCGATGACGCGCACGCTCTTGCGCGCACGGACCTGCGCCATCACGCGTTCGGCCATCCCGACCGAGACGCGCTCGAGCGCCGCGAGGTCGAAGGCGCGACCACGGCGCAAGCCGCGAAGCCGAACGGACGGGCTCCGTCCGTCGCCCGAGACGAGCTGCTCGCGCAGCCTGCGGAGCGCCGCGACCAGCGCGGCGCGCGACGCCGGCACCGCGGTGTTGGCCGGGGCGGCGGCGACCGGGCTCGCGGGCGTCAACGCGAGGCGCTCGTCGAGCCCCGCCTCCGCAAGCGGGGGCTTGACCGCGACGCGGTGGTGCGCGCACGCGCGATCGAGCTTGGTGATGAGCTCCTCGCTGCGGCGGTCGGAGCCGAGCAGCCGTAGCAGCCGGCGCAGCGTGATCGATCCCGCCCCGCGCCGCACGACGCCCGCGAGGTACGTCTGCAGCGCGTCGTCGACGTCGGTCCGGCGCGCGGGCAGCGGCTCTTCGGGCGCGCTGATCGTCGTCACGTCGAGAACGACGCCCTTGGCGCGGAACATCGCGGTCAGCGCCCGGACGAAGTGAGCGCGTACGCCCAGCGCCTCGCCGATGTCCAGCAGCACGGCCACCTCGCCCGGGTGGATCTCACCGTCCGACAGCATCACCTCGAACAGCAGGTTCAAGAGCGTGGGGCCGAGCTCGAGCGCGCTCCGCGCCAGCACCGTCGCGGTCTCGAGGAAGCGCGTCGTCGCGAAGCGGGGGTCGAGGTACGCCTGCCAGTCGGAGATCTCGGAGGCGAAGACGTGTTCGAGCAGCGTCAGCTCGTCGTCGCTCAGCTCGCCATCGGCGTGGGCCACGAGCACCGCGGCGGCCAGGGCGCACTCGAGGAACTCGCGCGGGACGTCGCCGGCCTGGACGGGGTCGTGCACGACCTTGAGGTCGTTGGTGCCGAAGCACCGCGCGATGATCGCGTCGACGTCGGCCAGCTCACGGGTCCCCGGACCGCGCCCCGTCAGCGCGTGGTAGGTGCGGGTCTCGCTGAACAGCCAGGCCGCGTACGCCCGCAGCCCGTGCTCGGGGTGCGTGTCGCCGTGGGCGACGGCGCCGCTCTTCAGGTCCTGCTCGATGAGCTCCTTGCACTGCGCCAGGTACGCGTCGGTGTCGTAGGTCAGCTCGCCGACGGCGAGGCCCGACACGGTGACCAACATCAGGCGCAGGACCGCGCTCAGGTCCTGGCACGCGAGCAGCGCGACCCGATCGGCGGTCAACTCGCGCGCCATGCTCAGCCGCGACAGCGCCGCATCGAGCCGCCGATCATCGACGACGCCGCGCGGGATCCGCGCCGCGGCCTGGTGAGGGCTCGCCGGTCCGTGGGCGAGGTAGTGGCCGAGCTCGTGGCCAAACAGCGCGAGCAACGCGCCGGCGTCGAGTCGCGGCAACAGCGAGCCGTGGATCTCGAGCAGGATCGGCTCGGCGACCAGGTGGATGGCCGCGTTCTCAGGACCGCTCCGCTGGTACAGCTCGAGCGTGCCGGTCACCGACAGGACCTGCTGGGCGAGCTGCGCGATCCGGTGAGCCTCCGGGGCCATCGCGGCGCTGAGCCGGAGGCTCTCCGCCATCAACCGTCGACGCTCGTCCGTGGCGTCCGGGGTCCGCAGCCGGCGAGCGATGTCGGCGAAGTACGGGTGCGCTTCGACCATCCCCGCGAACGTGTGCTCGTGGGCGACCCGCACCTGCTCGATGTCGAGCCCCGAGAGCAGCGTCGGCGACGCTGGACCCTGGGGTGCGGGAGAGGTCGTCGCTTCAGCGGCCATCGTCAGACCAGGCGCACCTTGGCGCCGCCCGCCAACTCGGCCACCACGCGCTCGCGGATGTCCGCCAGCACGCGGTCCAGCTCCTCGACGCTACCCACTTCTCGGTTGCCCAGCCCGTGCGTGACCTTGCGGATCACTGGACGGTCGCCCTCGCTCAACAGCGCGTCCAGCCGATCCCCCGCGTCGCGCTCGGCGACCGCGAGCGCCCGCTCGAAGCCGTCGCGTAGCTGCTCGAGCGTCGGCGAGATCGCCTTGGCGTCGGTCGTGACCAGCGCCCTCGGCGATCGGTCGTAGCACGTGGTGGCTCTTCTCGGCGGTGAGCGTGGCGAACCCCTCGCGGCGCTTGATCGCCTTGCGCGCCGCCTCGGTCGCCGCCTCCTGTTGAGCGAGGATGGCGCTCCGGGCCTCGACGTAGGCGTCTGCGACCACGGTCAGGTCGGCGGCGACTGCGTCGATGCCACGCCATGGACACTCGCCGGCGAGCTGCGCGTTGATGCGCTCGCCGGCGGCGGCGACCTCGGGGCTGGCGAGGCCGATCCGCTGGAGCTGGGCCAGCTGGTAACGGGCCACGTCATCCGCACGCCGGACCTGGTCGATGACCTTGTCGTCCAGCTCGGCCGCGTAGATCGCGAGGCGTCCGATGCCATCGGTGAGGACGTCGAGCTGACGCACGACCTCCTGGACGGTCGGCTCGGTCTGCCGGATCCGCCGGTAGCAGCTATCGAGGGCGGTCTCGAGGGCGACCAGCGCCGCCGGGGCCGGACGGTTGCCGGGCAGGCGGCGCAGCCGCTCGAAGACGTCGCGCAGCCGCGCCATCTGACGCGGGAACTCGATCGAGACCCGATCGGCGATGGCGTCGTTCTCGCGGTCCAGCCGGATGCCGAGGCGGTCTTCGAAGAACTTGCAGATCCGCGCCCGGCCGCGGAGGCCGACCGGGTCGTCGCCGACCGGGTAGATCGTCGCGGTCTTGAAGCTGCGCTCCTTCTCGAGCACGTCGCGCACCCCGGCGTCGCGGGCCGCGGAGATCGCGTCACCCGACTCGGACTGGATGCGGATCTTGCTGCCGCGCAACAGGCCGGCGACGCAGGCGCGGACGACCTCGGGCGCGTAGCCGTAGGGCGGCCCGCCGAAGTGAGCGTAGAGCGTCGCGCCGGAGGCCCCGCCCTCGGTGGTGATGTGGGCGAGGATCCGGGTCGGCACGACGCCGCGACAGGTCGGGACGTACTTGCCGTGCTCGGACTCGAGCAGGCCCAGCTCATTGATGAACTTGGTCGACGGCGCGTTCAGCTCGGGCTCGATGAGCTGCATGACCTCGGCGGTCGAGATGCGCGTCGCGATGAAGTGCGGAAACAGATCCCGGAGCGCCCGCTCGGCCGCGCGCCCGAGCACCTGGCTCGCGGTGCCGGCGAGGTCACGCGGCTCGGTCGGCTTGCCGCGGAAGTACAAACGGCCCGCCATCCACGCCGAATCCACGGCGCGCCGCAGCGCCAGCTCGCGCTCTTCCTGCCGCGACTTCTCCTCGAACAACAGCCGCCGTCGCTCGGCCGGCAGCGACTCGCTGCGCCCCTCGTAGCGCTTGACCATCGCCGCGGACTTGCCGAGCTCGCGGGCGGCGTTGTCGAGCTCTTCGGGATCACCGACGACCCACACTAGGCGGTTCTCGAAGGCCTTGTCGCTGGACCGGTTCACCCAGGCGGTGGCGTCGCGCTCGTCGGCCGTCGCGGCGTACCGGAAGTCGATGGTGACGGCGGCCGGGGTCCGCGGGTCCTCGAGGCGGGCGTCGCTGACGCGGCGACCGTCCGAGAAGAACGCCAGCCATGGGAACTGCTGTCCGTCGAGCCGCGGGCGCTCGGGCTCGGCCACGAGCTGCTTGAGCGCGCCCGCGATCAGCTCGCTGCGCTGCTCGGGCGGGATGACGAGGTCGCGGCGCTCGCGCTCCCACTCCTCGCCAGTCGACGACTGCAGCTTGTAGCCGAGCTTCTCGGAGTAGCCGAGCAGGTTGGCACGGCGCAGCTCCTCGAGCGCCTCTTGCACCGCCGCGCGGTTGTTGCCGAGGTCGAGGCGGTCGTAGAGACAGGCCGCGACCAGGCGGGCGTCGGTGGGGACCCGCTCCTGGATCAACTCGAGTAGCGCGACGGCTTTGGCGGCACGCGCGGCCAGCGCGAGGTTGTTGGTGGCGCAGTGGCGCAGCACCCTGTCCATGCTGGCCTGAACGTCGGCGTCGAGCGCGGTGTGCTGGACCTCGTACATCTGATCGAGCGTGACCAGCGCGCCGACCTCGCGATCGGCGAGGCTCTGGCGGCGGAACAGCTCGCCGAGCAGCTGCAAGAGGCCGCGGATCGCCTGGTCGTCGCCCTGGCTGCGGCTCGAGCGCGTCCGCAGCGCGCTGGTGATCTGCAGGATCAGGTCGATGTGGCCAGGGAGGAGCGGGTAGACGTCGACGAAGTCGTCCTCGGTGATCGCCTCACCCTCGTAGGCGAACAAGCGCAGATCGCTGCGGTGCCGCTGGAACAGCGTGCGGAGGGCGTCGGTGGCCGCGGGCGTCTTGGCCAGCAAGCGCTTGTGGACGACGTCGCGGATGTTGGTGACCGCCAGGTGGACGCGCAGCTTCTCGGGGAAGCGATCCTTGAGCTTGCCGAGGATGCTGGCGTCGCCGCCGTCCTCGAGCTTCTGCTGACCGGTGACCAGGAGCCACACCCGGCCCTTCAGGCGCTGCTTCAGGTCAGAGACGAACGACTGCAGCTTGAGCATGCGGCCGTTGTCCTGGTGCACGTACTGCGACACCTCGTCGATGACGACGAACAGGGTCGCGTGCTTGGTGCGGATCCGCAGCATGTCGGCGATGGCCTTGCCGGCCTCCTCGGCCGACGCCGAATACGAGAAGGTGCCTGCGCGGCTGGTCAGCCACGCCATCGGGTCCTGGTACTTCTCGGGGAACAACGTCGCCATGACCGCCGAGAAGTCGTCGTCGGCCATCGCGTTGCCCTTGACCTCGGCCCACGGTCGGCCCAGCGCGGTCGCCGCCGCTTGCTCGAAGCGATCCCAGTGGCCGTCGCGCTCGAGCTTCAGCTCCATCTCGGCGACGTGGGGGTCGTTGCAGTAGCCGAGGCGCTCTTGCAGCTTGCGCACGACCGCGGTGTGGATGTGCTCGTTGTCGCGGGCGATGCCGCCGATGTCGAACACCACCGCGATCGGCTCGACCTGGGCGCGCAGTCGGGCGTAGGCGTCCTTGAGCTGCCGCGCGAGCGGCGACGTGTCGCGCGCCAGCCATGCGTCCGCCAGCGACTTGTCGCCAGGCAGCTTGATCCCGTCGAGCGCGAGGCCCAGGAGTTTGGCGAAGCTCGACTTACCAGAGCCGTAGAAGCCGGAGATCCAGGACGCGGGCTCGAGCTCGAGGCCGCCCGGCTTGGCCAGCTCGCTGCTGATGCCGTTGAGCAGGCGGACGTACTGCTCGTGGATGCCGACCGGGACGCGCTGGTGGTGCGGGTGATCGGGGGGGGAAGCCGCCGGTGATGATGTACTCGTCGACCTCGGCGGCGAGCTTGGCCGGGGTCTGCTCGTGGAAGTAGACCACCGGCGGGATGTCGCGGGTGATGTTCGAGTGGAAGAGGTCGCGGAGCTTCATCGGCCTGGGCCTCTTACGGGTAGATCCGGGGGCGGTAGTCGCGGTCGGGATCGAGCTCGCCCATGAACGACAGGCCGGCCTCCCCGCGGCGCTCGCCCGGATACAGGAGGACGACGGGGACGTTGCGGGTGCGCCCGTCGAGGTGCTTGAGCAGGGCCGAGACGCGGAAGAACGGGAACAGCGCCCCGCAGCGACCGACGCACACCAGCGTGCGCTCGGCCTTGTCGGGGTGCGCGTCGGTGAAGGCCAGGATCTCGCGCGACACGTCGGCGGCGATCCCGGTCGCGCCGTCGAGCTCGCGCCCGAGCTTGGTCCGCAGGTAGTTGATGCCGCGCTCCGGCGACACCGCCGCGGCCGCGCGCTCCGCTTCGATCAGCCGCTGGACCTGGGCGTCGCCCATGGCGCGGATGCGGCGGAGCAGCAGCTTGTGCAACGACAGGGTCAGCACCACCCAGCCGGAGGACGAGGTCGCCGACGAGATCGCGGACGCGCTCGCGCAGCTTGAACTCGTCGGCAGGATCGTACGGGACGATCGCGTAGCGGGTAGTTGCGCATCGTGCTGATGCGCGGGCCGTCGGGTGCACCAGGTCGCGCCGCAACGCCGCGAACGCCTCGTCGAGCTGGGTCCGTGGCAGCGTCACGCGTGCACCTCGTAGCCGTCGCCGCCGACGGTGACGGGGCGCGTCGGCGCCAGCGTCGCGGCCGCCCACGCCTCGAGGTCGGGGAAGCGCCAGTCGAACTCGTAGACGTCACCGATCTGCCGGAACTCGATGGTGCGCAGCGCGCGGAGGCGATCGGCGAGGTAGCCGCCGACCAGACCGAGGCTGGCGAGGTACGGGTTGTCGATCAGGGTGCCGTCGAAGCGGAGGCCCCGGAGCGTGTAGAGGATGTACTCGAGCGCGAGGTCGGGCACGCGCGGCGCGACGGCCTCGCGCGGCTCGCGCCGACCCCGCAACAGCCCGGCGGCCCCAGCGCACGACAGCAGGCGCGTGGTGAACTGCAGCTGAGTCTTCGCGGCCCACCGCGAGAGGCCGTGCTCCGATGTCCATTGGATGACGGTCTGGCGGTAGACCTCGCGCATCGTGTCGCGGCGCGTGGCAGGAACACGCCCGTGAGGGCGCGGTACAGGGGATCGGTGAGCGGGACGTGGAAGTGGCAGATCGCGCGGCGCGCTTCGGGCAGCATCCCGCGCCAGCCGGCGAGCACGCGCAGCGCCGCCGGGAACGCGCGTCGAAGCGGACGCGCATGTTGGCGAGCAGCTCGTCGGTCCAGGCCTCGCTCTTGGCGCCGAACCACGACTCGGTGAAGGCGCGCTGCGCGCTGGTGCGCGGATCGGCGGGATCGACGTGCGCCCAGTACGCGCGCGATTCCTCGACGCACAGCGAGCAGCGCAGGAGCCGCGAATGCGGCTCGGTGGCCTCCGCGAGCTCGATCATCCGCGGGCCTTACCCGCTGCGGCGCGGGCCGTCTTGAAATGCGTGGCCGGGTATCGCTCGGCGAGCGGCGCCATCGCCGCGACCAGCGCCACCGCGGTTTCGACGGGGTCGGTGGGCGGCTCGCCCGTGAGGCGGCGCCCGATCGACGATGGCGCGACAGTCGCAGCGCCGAGCCCGGTGAGCCACGCGCCGAAGGCGTCGCGATCCCAGCGCGCGATGGCTGCCCCGACCCCGGGAGCACCTCGGCCGGGTCCGCGGACGCGCGCTCGAGCTCGGCGAGGCGGTCGTCGAGCTGTTCATCGATCGCGAAGCCGAGTCGGAACAGCGAGATCAACTCATCGGCATCCGCGGATTGCGCGCGTGCCTCGGCGTCGACCTTCCGTGCCGCCGCACTGCCGCCTCAAGCACGGCCCAGCGCCAGGTGCGTGGAGCCAGCCGCTTGAAGAGGTCTTCGCCGCCGAACTCGTCGTTGAGCGCCGTCCGCCACCACCCCCAGGCGCGGCGGATCGGTCTGCGCTTCGCCCGCCCAGCCCACGATGAGCTGAAGCGTAAGTATCCGATCCAACGCCTGTTTGGATGCCGCCCGGTCACGGTTCGCGAGCGTAGTCTCGGGCTCGGCCCGATGTCGAGGCCGATCGGGCTGAGACTCTCTCGCAGGTGCGTGGCGGGATCTCTTCGCAGCCGCACTCATCCCACCCGCTCGGCGATGACTTCCACGCCAGCCCTGCCAGCTCGTCGGCAGCTCGTCGGCGGCCACCGCCACCCACTGGACGGACCAGTGGACGGGATGCGGCAGACCCGCGCGACTGCTCAGTCGCGCGGCAGTGAAGGCTCGACGCTGTGAGCCGGCGGCACCAGCGCCAGCGATGGTCGCCCAGCGCGAACGCCAGCCTGCGCCACGGCCTCGCGGTGCGCCGGTGCCAGCTCGCTGAGCTTGACGCGCCAGTGATAGACCTCGGCGTCGCCTACAAGCTCAAGGGCCACGGTCCCGGCCAAGAGATCGAGGGCATGGTCAGCTGCCGGCGCTGCTCGTCGCTGGTCGCGTCGGCGCGCGCGAGGCGGAGCTCCCACGCGCACCAGGGCGCGCCGATCGCCACCAGCATGCCGACGGCCTGGGGCTGCTGCCAGTCGTCGTGCCGCATGAGGCGCCGTAGCAGGTCGATGCCCACGGAGGGGTCGACGATCAGCGCGGGCAGAATCAGGAACAGCGTCACGAGGCCGGGCGTCACACCGGCGGGCGCCAGGACGCCGACGCCGGCGGCGAGTCGCAGCGCAGCGCGGACGCGATCCCGATCGACGCCCGTCTCGACAAGATGCAACGCACACGGCGAAGTGGCGGTTGTCGCTGCGCGCCGTCACGTGAGCGACGACGACGCGGAGCAACTCCGACGGCGGTGAGTCGGGTGAGCCTCAGGACCCGCAACACGCGATCGGTGGTGCCGGTCGCGTCCGGCGACGCCAGCAGGCGATCGCAGGCGACCGTCAGCGGCCCCGGGACGCAGAACGGGCAGCGCCTCGACGATCTCCTCCATCCCCTGGTCGAGCATGGCGTCGATGAGCCCGTCATGCGGCCCGAACGGCGAGACGGCGAGCCAGGTCGGTTGGCCAGGCGACTTCGGCGTCACCGACGGCCCGTGGCCATGCGGGCGAACGCGGGCGCGCGGGCGTTGACCTCCGCGCCCAGGGCGACCAGGGCATCCGGGAGGTGCATCCAGCCGCTGCGGTCAACCGGGCCCCCGAGCGACTCGACCAGGAACCTGACGGCCGCCTGGAGCGGGTCGCGGCCCGGAAGCCACCCGCCAGAGCCGG
>JADJGV010000005.1 GCA_016707895.1 Myxococcales bacterium
GCTGGCGCCGATGATCGGCCGCGCGACCACGACGCCGCCGCGGCTCGCGCGCGCCTGAGGTCAGCGCCTGTACGTGTTTCGGTCGAGCAGCGACCCACGCACCAGGCGTTTCGCGTCTCGGGTGGGGCCCCGCGGGGGAGGGCGTGGCGACACGCCCTCACAGGCTCTCAGTCGGCGTACGACGCGCGCAGCATCTGGTCGACGACGGCCGGCATGCGCCCGGATCGACCGCCGGCGTACTCGCGGCCGCGGACCCGCGCGCGCCACCTGACGCGCGCGACCCGCACGTCGTACCGACAGAGGCGCTCCGGAGCGGCCGCCCGGCTCACGATCGCCATCACCTCGGGCGGCGACAACGCGATCGGCCGCCAGCGGTCGCCGTCGCGGCGCTCGAGCCGCAACGGCGCCACCAGCCGGAGGTCATGGTCATCGACGGTCAGGGTGAGGGCCAGCTCGCCGGCCGCGACGGCGGCGGCGGCGGCGGCGATGTCACGCGCCTCCAGCCGATCGAACACCGCCATCAGCGCGCGCCCGGCCGGCGAGCCCACGGGCACCGCGGCGCGGTCGACGGCGATCATCGCCTCGCTGGGCTGATCGGCGATCGGCGAGCGCGCGAGCGCGGCCAGCAACGCGGCGCGCTCGTCGCGGACCTCGTCGGGGGCGGCCGCGTAGCGGAGGTCGATCGGCGGCGGCAGCCCGGCCGACGTCTCGCGGGCCAGCCCGCCGCGGCAAGGCGTCACGCGCAGCTCGAACCGCGGTCGCGCCGCGGGATCGCCGAGCCGCCGCTGCGCCGCGCCGATCGCCTGTGGGGCGTGCCACCACACCCCGCACGCGGCGACCGACGGCGCGCCGGCGCGCGCGGTCGCCCACGCCACCCCGAGCCCCGCGACGAGCATCGCCGGCGCCATGGCCGCGCGCCACCGCCAGCGGCGCCATGGAAACCCAGCTGACTCAACGGCCACGGGGTTGGGACACCTGCGCGGCCCCACGGTTTCACCTGATCGCCGTGCGACCGGACGGCTATCGGTGGGGCGCCGGGCCCTGCACGCCGCCGCCACATGGCCGATCCGATCGGCGACGAGCCTCGATGCAGACCCTGGACATCCGGACGCTGGTGCTGGTGGCGAGCGTCGCCGCGGCGGCCACCGCGGTGCTGTTCCTGGTCATCGGGCGCCCGCAGCGGCGCGTCGCACCCGAGCTGTCGCTGTGGGCGGCGGCGTTCGCGAGCAACGCCGTCGGGCTGACGCTGATCTACCTACGCGGGCTCATCCCGGCGGTGGTGTCGTTCACGGTGGCCAACCTGCTGATCCTCGCCGCGACGCAGCTGCTGCTGGTCGGGCTCGACGTGTTCGTCGGGCAGCGGCGGCTCCGTCACCACGCGGCGTACTTCGCGGTCGCGGCCATGACCCTGTTCGCGGCGTCTCGCCACGGCGCGTACGCGGTGTTCGCGGGCACGCTCAGCGTCGTCCTGTTCGTGCCGGCGGTCGCGCTGTGTGTCCGGCTGCTGCGGATGCCCCAGCCCGGCATGCGCGCCGAGCGGGTGGTGCTGGTCGTGCTGTTCGTGATGGAGGGCGCGCTGCTGGTGATCCGCGGCGTCGGCGCCGCGCTCGGCCACAGCCAGGCCACGCTGTTCGCGCCGTCGCCGGCGACGATCCTGCTGTACTTCGGCGTCATCCTGGCGCCGATGCTGGTCGGCCCGGCGCTGCTGGCGCTGGTCGGGCGCCGCGAGCAGCTGGCCAAGGAGCGGCTGATCGGCGAGCTCACCACCGCGCTGGCCGAGGTGCGGACGCTGCGCGGCCTGCTGTCGATCTGCGCCTCCTGCAAGCAGATCCGCGACGACGCCGGCGCCTGGACCTCGGTCGAGCGCTACGTCGCGCGTCACTCCGACGCCGAGTTCACCCACGGCATCTGCCCGACCTGCGCGGCGCGCCTGTACCCCGACGACGGCGACGGCGGCGGCGCGGCGGCGTGATCAGCGCAGGCCGGCCTTGCGCAGGAGCGCGTAGAGCGAGACCCGGCTGAGCCCGGCCTGGCGCGCGGCCGCCGAGACGTTGCCGTCGTGGCGCTCGAGCAAGGCCTCGAGGTAGCGCTGCTCGAAGTCGTCGAGCAGCCGCTGGCGGGCCTCCTTGAGCGGCACCGTGAGGTCCACCGCCAGCGCGGCGGGGCGCCGGCCGGCGTCGGCGGTCGGCAGGGTCGCGGCGCCGAGCACGCCGCACATCGCGAGGTGGTTGCGCAGCTCGCGGACGTTCCCCGGCCAGGCGGCGGTTGCCAGCTCACTCGCGAACGGCGGCGCGCGCAGCGCGGTGGCGATGGCGGGCGCCAGGCCGCCCGCGACCAGGTCGGCGACGATCCCGTCGATCAAGAGCGGCAGGTCGTCCAGCCGCTGCCGCAGCGGCGGCAGCTCGATCCGGACCACCGCGAGCCGGTAGTAGAGGTCGGCGCGGAAGCTGCCAGCGTTGATCTCGGCGCGCAGATCGCGGTGGGTCGCGGCGATCACGCGGACGTCGATCGGCACGGCCGCCGACGCGCCGAGGCGGCGCACCTCGCGCGCCTCGAGCGCCCGCAGCAGCTTCGGTTGCAGCTCGAGCGGCAGCTCGCCGATCTCATCGAGGAACACCGTGCCGCCGCGCGCGGCCTCGAAGACGCCGCGGCGACTGTCGACGGCGCCGGTGAACGCGCCGCGCTCGTGGCCGAACAGCTCGCTCTCGATCAACGTCGGCGAGATGGCGCCGCAGTCGACCACCACGAACGGCCCGGTCCGGCGCGGACCTTCGGCGTGCAGCGCGCGGGCGGCCCCGTCCTTGCCGGTGCCGGTCTCGCCCTCGAGCAAGACCGTCACGTCGCTCGCGGCGGCGCGCTCGAGCAGCGCGAACGCCGCGCGCATCGCCGGCGCGGCCCCGCGCAGCCCGCCGAACGACGTCCGCTCGGACCGCGGCCGGTGGACCGCGCGATCGCCGAGCAGCACGCGCAGCGCGACCCGCCCGCACCGCACCACCGAGCCGTCACGCACCCGGGCGCTGCCGACGCTGACGCCGTCGACCGAGGTGCCGTTCTTGCTGTCGAGATCGCGCACCGTCACGCCGCGGTCGTCCGCGCACAGCTCGCAGTGGAACCGCGACACGGTCGGCTCGTCGATCACCAGGTCGTTGGTCGGCGCGGCGCCGATCGCGCAGCGCTCGGTGCCGCCGTCCCAGCGCCGGCCGCGCGTCGCGCCATCGATCACCTCGACGGCGAAGCCGCGGATCACCGCCCCGCCGTCGCCCGCCAGCGCCTCGGTCTCGGGGGCGGTCACGGCGCGGCCTCGGCCAGCCACGCGCGGCACCGCGGCGCGGCCGGGCCCCAGGCCTCGACGGCGCGCGGTGGACGCACCACCCGCGCGCACGCGTCGGCGACGCCGCGGCGATCGCCGCGGGCGCGCGCCAGCCGCGCGATGGTCAGATCCTCGAGGATGGCCAGCCGCGCGTCGATGGTCACCGCGCGGGCGGCGGCCCACGCGGCGCCGGCCGCGGTCAGGTCGCCGCGGCGCTCGGCCAGCGCGCCGGCCAGCGCCGCGCGGAGCTCGGGCGTATCGGCGCCGTCGGCCTCGGCGGCGAGCGCGGCGTCGTCGGCGAGCGCCACCGCCAGCAGCATGCGCACGAGCCGCGGTGAGCTGTCGCCGCGGCGCTCGACCGGCGTGTCGCCATCGAGTCGCGCGGCGGCCGCCCGGAGCTGGTCGGGCGGCCGGTCGCCGGCCAGCGCGAGGATCGCCGCCTCCATCCCCAGCGTCATCCGCGCGAGGCCCGGGGCGCTGCTCGCGCGCTGCCCGAGGTACGCCGCCTCGGCGGCGGCGATGGCCGCGGGGTCGCCGGTGGCCTCGGCCAGGGCCCAGTCCAGCGGCCACGCCTCGGGGGGGCCGACCAGCGCGCGGGCGAACGCGACGTGGCCGCCCAGGGCGTGGGCCAGGGCCAGGCACCGGCGCATGTAGCGATCGAGGTCGCGCGGCGGGTGCGGGCGGTCGAGCGCGGCTTGCAGCGCCTGCGCCGCCGCCTCGTAGCGACCGCGGCGCAGGTCGACCTCGATGGCCCACAGCGCCCGCGCGTCGGGTTCGGCGACGTCGAGCGCGAAGGCCACCAGCGCGTCGTCGTCGTGGAGCATCGCGTAGTCGAAGACGTGCAGCGCGCCCAGGCCGAACCGCGGGAAGCGCGCCCGCAGCGCGCGGAACGCGTCGATCGCGCCCGCGGGATCGCCGCCGTGGAAGCGCGCCTCGAACAGGCCGTAGGCCAGGTCGCGATCGTCGGGGCTGCGCGTCAACGCCGCGGCGAACCAGGCGATGGCCTCGGCGTAGCGGTGGTCGACGAACAGCGTCAGGCCCGTGATCGCGTCGCGGCGCGCCGGCGTCAGCTCGTCGAGCGGGATCGCCGCGACCGCCGCCCGGACCACGTCGGCGGCGGCGCCGCGCCACCACAGCGTGACCGCGCGGAAGTACGCGGCCTCGGCGTTGCCCGGCGCGAGGGCCACCGCGCTCGTCAGCGCGCGCTCGGCGGTCTCCAGGTCGGTCCGGGCCAGCGCGTCGATGCCGCGCGCCAGCGCGCCCTCGGCGTCGGCTGGCACCAGCGCGGGCGGCGCCAGCGTGACGGCGCGTCCCAGGACCGCGCTGGCGAGCTGGGGCGCCAGGTCGCGCAGCACGCGGGGCACGTCGGCCCCCGCCGCGTGGCGCTCCCAGCGCGCGAGCTCGCGCCCGTCGACGCGCCGCAACCGCACCGCCAGCCGCCACGGCGGGGCCTCGCCGTCGAGAGCGCCGTCGACCACCACCGTCGCGCCGCGCGCCGCCGCGGCCTGCCGCCACGCCGCGTCGTCGGTGCCGACCACGTGCTGGCGCAGCTCCTGGTAGTCGATCGTCGCCAGGCCGGGCACCGGCTGCAGCTCGACCGCCAGGATGTGCGGCAGGCCGTAGCGCGCGTAGTCGAGCGAGGGATCGCCGGTCGTGTCGTCGAACCCGAGCAAGGCCAGCCGCGGCGGCGCGGCCGCGGCCGGCAGCGACGACCGTCGGGGCGGGCGCAGCGCCAGCGTGGCGCCGCCGCCGATCATGGCGGCCGCCGCGACGATCGCGACCGCGCGGCGGGCGCGGCGGGGGCGCGGCACCAGCGCCTGCGCCATGGCGCCCGCGTCGCCGAAGCGCGCCGATGGCTCGTCGGCGACCGCCCGCGCGATCACCGCGGCCAGCGTGGCGTCGGCGCCGGCCCGGCGCAGGGCGGCGACCACGTCGCGCCCCGCCGCGCCGCGGTCGACGAAGCGCACGCCGGTGTACAGCTCGTAGGCCGTGGCGCCGACCGCCCACACGTCGACGGCGGGGGCCCGCCCGTCGCCGCGCAGCTGCTCGGGCGCCATGTAGGCCGGCGTGCCGACGCGCGCGTGCTCCGCCGTGATCGTGGGATCGCCCATCGTCGCGACGCCGAAGTCGGCCAGCTTGAGCTCACCGCCGCCGGTCAGCAGGAGGTTCGACGGCTTGACGTCGCGATGCACGATCCCGGCGGCGTGGGCCGCCGCCAGCGCCGCCAGCAGCGCGCCGAGCCAGCGCCGCGCGTCGGTGGGCGTCACCCGCCGCGCCGCCAGGCGCTCGGCCACCGAGCCGCCGTCGACCAGCTCCATGATCAGGTACTCGCCGTCGGGATCGACGTCGTAGATGGTCACGATCCCGGCGTGGCGCAGCGCCGCGACCAGCCGCGCCTCGCGGGCGAACCGCAGGCGCAGCCGCGGATCGTCGCCGCGCAGGTGCTTGACCGCGACCTCGCGCCCGAGCTGGTGATCGAACGCCGCGTAGACGGTCGCCATCCCGCCGCGCCCCAGCTCGCGCCCGAGGTCGTAGCGCGGCGGCAGGCTGGGCGGGCCCGGCAGATCGGCGGTGACCCCCGCGTCGTCGAACGACGCGGTCACCGCGGTCGTGCGCCGTCCCTCCGGCGGTGCCGACATCGGCCCATGGTAGCGCAGCCCCGCGCAGCGATCACGCCCCGGCGTCGCGCAGGATGCCCTCGACCATCTGCCGGGCGATCGGGTGGTAGCTGGCGCCGGCCTTCGCGAACACCGCGCGCGCGCGGTCGCGGGTGCGCGGCTCCTTGGCCAGGGCGGTGTAGAGCGGCCGCAGGTACTTCATCCGGCCCTGCCGCGTCAGCACCTGCTCGACGCGATCGACCACGCCCAGCTCGCCGGCGCCCAGCGCCAAGGTCAGCCATGACACCAGCACGTCGTGGTTGGTGCCGGCGGTCAGCGCGAACCGCGCGTCGAGCTCGCGGCACAGCGCGGGCGACGCCGGCCGTGGCACCAGCTCGAGGTACAGCTGCCACTCGGTGGCGGTCCACCCCGCGATCTGCGCCGCGGTCGGCGCCACGCCGGTCAGCGCCAGCACCGCGTCGAGGCGCTCCGAGCGCGGCGCCTGGGCGCTGGCCGGGATGCCGGCGCCGTCGAGCCAGGCCGGCGCGTCGACCGCGGCCAGCGCGCCGGGCAGCGCCGCCTCGAGGTGGGCGCAGAAGTCGTCGGTGGTGATCGCGCCGAAGCGGAAGTCGGCGAGGTAGCGCTTGAGCCAGGCCTCGAACGCCGGCCGGCCGACCGCGGCCTCGATCGCGCACAGGAAGAAGTAGCCCTTCTCGTAGGGCACCAGCGAGTACGCGTCGTCGGGATCGACGCCGTCGAGGTGGGTGCGCAGCCGGGTCAGCTCGGGCCGCGCCGCGAACCGCGCGATCGACTCGTCGAGCTCGCGTCGGCCGAGCGCCGCGTGCAACGACGCCACCGCCGGGCCCTCGAGCGCCTCGACGATGCGCCGCTCGGCGTACATCGTGAAGCCCTCGTTCAACCAGAAGTGCTCGGCGGTGGCGTTGGTCACCAGGTTGCCGGTCCACGAGTGCGCCAGCTCGTGCGCGACGACGCTGACCAGCGCGCGGTCGCCGGTGATCAACGTCGGGGTCAGGAACGTCAGCCGCGGGTTCTCCATCCCGCCGTACGGGAACGACGGCGGCATCGTCAGCAGATCGAAGCGCTCCCAGTCGTAGGGGCCGAACAACGCCTCGGCGGCGCCGATCATCTGCTCGACCTCGGCGAACTCCCAGGCCGCGGCGTCGACGACGCTGGGCTCGGCCCACACCCGGCACCGCGGCGACAGGTCGCGCGACGCGAGGTCGCCGACGGCGAACGCCAGCAGGTACGGCGGGATCGGCTGCGGCATGTGCCACGCCTCGACCGCGTGGTCGCCGTCGACGGTGCGGCCGCGGTGGGCGGCGGCCATCACGACGGTCAACGCCCGCGGCACCGTCAGCGTGGCGGCGTAGGTGATGCGCAGCCGCGGCGTGTCCTGCAGCGGCACCAGCGAGCGGGCGTGGATGGCCTGGCACTGGCTGAACAGGTACGGGTGCACGCCGCCGGCGGTCTGCGCCGGGGCCAGCCACTGCAGCGCCGACGCGGTCGGCGCGGTGCGGTAGGTCAGCGTCACCGCGCGGGTGTCGGCGGGCAGGGTCAGCGTCAGCCGCGCGCCCAGGATCGGATCGGGCGCGGCCAGCGCGAACGGCACCGGGCGCTGGTCCTGATCGACCGCCGCGGTGATCGTGAGATCGCGGGTGTCGAGGTCGAGGGCGCCGCCGGCCGGCGCGCGGAAGGTCAGCGTCGCCGTCGCGGCGAGGGTCTGGGTGGTGAAGTCGACGGTCGCGGCCCAGTCGAGGTGCGCGGTCTGAGCCTGGGCGTCGTCGGCGTACGAGTGCGGATCGCAGCGTGCCATCAGCTGTTATTACCCGAATCTGCCCCGTGCGTCGCCGCACGCGATGCTGGGGACCTTCCCGTGTAAGGTGCCTGCCATGATGCCTCGCCTGTTCTTGCGCTCGCTGCCGACCGCGGCCCTCCTGGCCGCGGCGGCGTGCTCCGACGGTGACCCCGCGCTGGCCACCGCGCCGGCGCCGCTGGTGACCGCGCCGCCCGAGCACCCCGCGCTGGCCCGGGTGCGGGTCGGCGATCGCGTGGTGGCGCCGGTCGCGACGCCGGCTGCGGCGGCGGCCGCTCACGTCCAGCGCCTGGCGCCGACCTGGGGCGCGCCGCGCGGCGTCGCGACCCTGGCGCCGGTGGCGAGCCTGCCGCTGGCCGGCGGCACGCTGGTGCGCTTGAGCCAGGCGGTCGACGGCGTGCTGGTCGATCGCAGCGAGCTGCGGGTGCTGGTGAGCCCCGACGGGGCGCTGCTCGCGGCGAGCGGCGTGCCGGTGCCGGCCGACCTGGCGCGCGATCGCAACGGCTGGCGGCTCGACGCCAGCGCCGCGCTGGCCGCGGTCACCGGCGTCGCCGTCGCGCCCAAGGCCGGCGCGACCGCCGACGAGGCGCGCTTCGCCGGCGGCGCGGGCGACGTCATCGTCGACGAGGCCCGGGTGCGCCGCCGCTGGTTCCGCGACGGCGACGCGCTGGTGCCGGCGTGGGTGGTCGAGGCCTTCACCTCGGCGCCCGACTCGACCACCAGCACCGCCGAGCGCGTCGTGGTCGCCGCCCGCGACGGCCGCGTGCTGGCGCGCCGCGACCTGACCGCCGACGCGTTCACCTACCGCGTGTGGGCCGAGACCGCTGGCGACCGCCGGCCGCTCGACGGCCCCACCGCCGACTTCTCGCCGCACCCGACCGGCGCCCCCGGCGCAGGCCGCCCGGCGTTCGTCCCGGCGCCGCTGGTGACGGTCGATGGCCTCAACCACCCGGCCGGCGGCGCCGCCGATCCGTGGCTGCCGGCCGGGGCCACCGAGACCGTCGGCAACAACGTCGACGCGTACACCGACCTCAACCCGCCCGGCGGCCTGACCGCCGGCGACTTCCGCGCCGCGACCACCGCGGCCGGCACGTTCGATCGCGCCTACGACGTGACCCGCGCTCCGCTGGCCTCGGCCGATCAGCAGGCCGCGGCGATCACCCAGCTGTTCTACGGCATCAACTGGCTGCACGACGACTGGTACGACGCCGGCTTCACCGAGGCCGCCGGCAACGGCCAGACCTCGAACTTCGGCCGCGGCGGCGTCGAGGGCGACGCGCTGCTCGCCGAGGACCAGGACGACGCCAACGGCGGCTCGCGCAACAACGCCAACATGTCGACCCCCGAGGACGGCATGGCGCCGCGGATGCAGGTCTACCTGTGGAGCGGACCTGACGATCGCCGCCTGACCGTGCAGCCCACCGGCGCGACGCCGGCCACCCGCGCGCCCACCGCGTACGGCCCACCCGCCTACGACCTGACCGGGACCGTGGTCGCTGGCCAGGACGGCGGCGGGGCCTCGGCCGACGACGGCTGCGAGGCGCTCACCACCCCGGTGACCGGCCAGATCGCGCTGGTCAACCGCGGCAACTGCACCGGCAAGGTCAAGGCGGCCAACGCGCAGGCCGCGGGCGCCGTCGGCGTGATCATCGCCCACAACGTCGCCGGCAGCGCGGCGCCGGGCCTGCCCGACGACGCCAACGTCACGACGCCGATCACGATCCCGGTGATGTCGGTCGGCAACGCCGACGGCGCCGCGCTGCGCGCCGCGCTGGCCAGCGGCGCGGTCACCGCGACGATGCACCGGACGCTGGCGCCCGAGATCGACGGCGCGGTCGACGCATCGCTGGTGGCCCACGAGTTCGGCCACTACGTCCACCACCGGCTCAGCGACTGCGGCACCGCGATGTGCGGCGCGATGAGCGAGGGCTGGGGCGACTTCATCGCGCTGTTGACGCTGGCCCGCGACGGCGACGACCTCGGCGGCGTCTACGCGATCGGCGGCGCGGCGTTCGGCGGCGATCCGTACTTCGGCCTGCGCCGCGCGCCGTACTCGACCGACGGCACCAAGAACGCGTTCAGCTACCGGCTGGTCGCCGAGGGCGAGCCGCTGCCGACCAGCCACCCGACCAGCGGCGGCGGGCCCAACTCCGAGGTCCACAACGCCGGCGAGATCTGGGCCCAGGTGATGTGGGAGGGCTACGTCGCGCTGCAGCAGGCGCGCGGCAGCGCCAGCTTCGCCGAGACCCGCAAGACGATGCAGCGCTACATCGTCGACGGCCTGCTGATGGCGCCGCCCGACGCGACGTTCACCGAGACCCGCAGCGCGATCCTGGCCGCGGCCCGCGCGGTCAGCCCGGCCGACGCCGCGACGCTCGCGGCCGCCTTCGCCCGGCGCGGGCTCGGCTCGTGCGCCGAGTCGCCGCCGCGCGGCTCCCAGGACTTCATCGGCGCGGTCGAGGACGCGACCGTGCGCGGCAACGCGGCGCCCGAGTCGGTGACGCTGGCGATCGACGTCAAGAACTGCGACAGCGACGGCGCGCTCGACGTCGGCGAGACCGCGACGATCACCGTGCCGGTGGTCAACGTCGGCGCCGACGCGCTGGCCGGCGTGACGGTGACGGCGGCGACGACGACGCCGGGCCTGACCCTGCTGGCGACGTCGGCCGACCTCGGCGCGATGGCGCCCGACGCCCGCGGCACCGCGACCTTCCAGGTCCGGCTCGACGCCGCGACCGGCCCGGCGGCCGCGACCGTCGACGTGACCATCGCCGCCAGCGGCGGCTGCGTGACCACCCGCCAGGTGGTGCTGCCGGTGCGGCTGGCCGCCGACGACGTCGCCGCCGCGTCGGCGACCGACGCCTTCGACACGCTGACCTCGCCGTGGACCAAGGACGGCCTCGACGCCGACCGCGCCTGGAACCTCGAGGGCGCGACCGCGCTCGATCGCCACTGGCGCGGCGCCGATCTCGGCACGCTCACCGACACCGCGCTGATCTCGCCGCCGCTCAAGGCCGGCGGCGGCGCGGTCACGGTCGCGTTCGATCACAGCTACCAGTTCGAGTTCTCGAGCGGCACCTACTTCGACGGCGGCGTCATCGAGGTCAGCACCGACGACGGCGCCACCTGGCGCGACGCCTCGACGCTGACCACCGTGCCCTACGACGGCGTGCTGACCGGCGACAGCGGCAACCCGCTGGCCGATCGGATGGCGTTCGGCGAGGCCAACCCGTCGTACCCGGGGCGCGACCGCCTCGTCCTCGACTTCGGCACCCAGCTGGCCAACCAGACGTTCCGCCTGCGCTTCCGCATCGGCACCGATCAGGCGGTCAGCGGCGAGGGCTGGATCATCGACAACCTCGTCGTCACCGGCCTCACCAACACGCCGTTCCCGACGGTGGCCGGCGACGCCGACGCCTGCGATCCGAGCCCGCCCGGTGAGGACGACGGCGGCTGCTGCAGCACCGGCGGCGGGCCGGGCGCGTCGGTGCTGGGTGGGCTGGGCGTCGCCGCGCTGCTGGGTCGCCGCCGCCGCCGCCGCTGAGACCTTGGAGGGCCGCCGCGACCCGGACCTTTCCTCCACTTTCCCGTCGTCGCGGTCGGCTTGACCCTCCTGACGCGCCGCGGTACACCGCGCTTTCCATCGGGGCACGCAGGTGCGGCCCCAGGCTCAGTCTCACGGAGGATTCGTCAATGGCTGCTATGCCCACCAACGCTACCGAGACCTTCGACGTCGCGATCCCCCACGGCCTCAAGGAGCACGGCGACAAGGCCCGCGAGGTGAACGCCATCTACGGGTTCAAGATCAGCGGCGAGGGCGGCGGCGACTGGACCGTCGACCTGACCAGCGACCCGCCGACCTGCGTCCGCGGCGACTCGGGCACCGCCCAGTGCACGATCCAGATCGCGCACGACGACTTCAAGACCATGCTGAGCGACCCGAACGCCGGCATGCAGCTCTACTTCCAGGGCAAGCTCATCGTCACCGGCGACCCGATGCTGGCGATGAAGCTGCAGCAGCTGTTCGAGCTCGCGAAGGCGTGATCGCGGGCCGGATGTAGTAGATCGGGCAGATGCTCGATCTCGCCGGGCGCCGGCTGCGGCCGTGGCAGCGCTTCCACGTGCGCACCACGGCGCTGTTCGCCGTGCCGCTGTTCGCGGTCCTCGCCGTCGTCGGCGTGGTGTCGTGGCGGCGGGCCGTGGCCGACGAGCACGCGCTGTTGCGGGCGCGGCTGCGGGCGTTGAGCGTGGCGCTGGCGGCGGCCATCGAGCCGGCCGCGATCGACCCCACACCGTCGCCGGCGCGCGCGCGGCTGCTGGCGGCGCTGGCCGCGGTGGGCGCCGATCAGCCCGAGGTGGTGGCGGTCTACGTGTTGGTGCCCGACGACGCCGCCGGCCGGATGCACTTCGTCGCCGACTGGGACCGCCGCGCCGGCCAGCAGGTCGTGCCCGGCACCGCCTACGACGCCGCCGGCGTGCCGTTGCTGATGGCGGCGGTGCGCGGGCCGCAGGTCGAGCGCGACGTCGTCGCCGACGCCTGGGGCCCGACGCTGTCGGGGTACGCGCCGATCGTCGACGCCGCCGGCCGGCCGGTGGCGATCCTCGGCGTCGACATCGCGGCCAGCACGATCGCGGCGCGCGAGCGCGAGGCGATCGTCCGGGCGCTCGGGCTGTTCGGCCTCGCCGCGCTGGTGCTGGTCGTGGTCGGCGCGATCGTCGGGCGGCGGGTGCGGCGGCCGATCGAGCAGGTCGTGACCGCGACCGCCGCGGTGGCGGCCGGGCAGCTGGGGACCCGGGTCGGGCTGATGCGCGGTGACGAGCTCGGCATGCTCGGCGCGCACTTCGATCGGATGGCGGCCGGCCTCGAGGAGCGCGAGCGGCTGCGCGCGACGTTCGGGCGCTACGTCAGCGAGGACGTGGCCCGCGCGGTGCTGGCCAGCCCCGAGGCCGCCGGCCTGGGCGGCGACCTGCGCGAGGTCACGGTGCTGTTCAGCGACCTGCGCGGCTACTCGACGATCGTCGAGCACCTGGCGCCGGCGCAGGTGATCGCGATCGTCAACCGCTACCTCGACGAGATGGTCGGGCTGGTCGATCGCCACGACGGCTGCGTGCTCGAGCTGCTCGGCGACGGCGTGCTGGCGGTGTTCGGCGCGCCGGTCGCGCACCCCGATCACGCGGCGCAGGCGGTGGCGTGCGCGCTGGCGATGCGCGCGCGGCTGGCCGAGCTCAACCGGGCGTGGGAGGCCAGCGGCGAGGCGGCGGCGTGGCAGGCGCGCGGGCTGCCGACCCTGGCGGTGCGCATCGGGGTCCACACCGGCCGCGTCGTCGCCGGCAACATCGGCGGCGCGACCCGGATGAAGTACGCGGTGCTGGGCGACGCGGTCAACGTCGCGGCCCGCCTCGAGCAGCTCAACAAGCAGCTGGGCACGTCGCTCTTGTTCTCGGCGGCGACCCACGCGCAGCTGCCGGCGGCGCTGGCCGCGCGCGCCGAGCCGCGCGGCGAACACCAGCTCAAGGGCCGCGATCAGCCCGCGGCGCTGTTCACGATCGCCGAAGACGCGGCCGGCGGCGCGGGCGCGGTATCGTCGCTGGCATGAACCCAGCCGGCAGGAACGTGGTGGTCGTCGCGCTCGTGGGGCTCGCCGCGTGTGGCGGCAAGAAGGCCGAGCCCGCGCCGACCCAGGCCGCCGCGACCGTCGACGCGCAGCGCGTCAGCGCGCCGATCGACGCGGCGCCGCTGATCGACGCCGCGCCGGCGCGGCCGGGCGGGTTCGCGGCCAGCGCCGAGGATCGCGCGTACGCCGCCACCGGCGCCTGGGGCGAGGCGTGGCTGGCGGCCATGGCGGCGCCGCCCGCGGGCGCGCCGCGCGATCCGACGTGGCCGTGCCGGGCGGTGGTCGACGTCGGCATGGACGGCACCGCCGACGAGGAGTACGCGTGGAGCTTCGGCGGGCCGGCGGCGTGCAAGACCCCGCCCGACCAGGTGGTGTTCGGCTGCCCGCTCACCGAGCACCTGATCGATCGCACGATGGGCAGCGCGCTCGAGACCGACAAGGCGTGGGCCTACGACGCGGCCGGCCACCTGGTCGCGGTCCGGCGCAGCAACCGCCTGGGCACGACCCGGATCGTGTGGACCTGGGCCGGCGACGATCCCGCGGTCGCCGACATGGACACCAACCCCGACGGCGTCGCCGAGGAGCACGCCCGCTACACGCGCAGCGGCGACGCGCTGGTGTTCGAGCAGCGCCAGCCCGACGGCGGCTTCAAGCTGTCGGCGACCTTTCGCTACCAGGGCGATCGGCTGGTCGAGAACGCCAAGAAGTTCCAGACCACCACCTACGCGTGGGACGGCGGGCGCGTCGTGAGCGCCGAGGTGGTCAAGGGCGGCAAGCCGGTCGCGCGGACGACCTACGCCTACGACTGCCCGTGAGCGTCACGCCGGCGGCGTGGTCAGCGCGAACGCGGCGCCCTGGGGATCGAGCAGCTGGACGACGCGCTGGCCGCCGGGCACCTCCATCGGGCCGTTGAGCACGCGGGCGCCGCGCGCGGTGGCGCGGGCCAGCGCGGCGTCGAGGTCGGCGGTGACGACGTAGTACATCCACGACGGCGGCACCGGCCGGCCGTCGGGCGTGGTCATCCCTGGCGGCATCGTCATCATGCCGCCGAGCTGCGCGTCGCCGCGGCCCCACAAGAGGTACGTGCCCATCGGCCCCAGGTCGACCGCGCCCTTCTGCTCCCAGCCGGCGATGCGCTGGTAGAAGGCGAAGGCCGCCTGGTAGTCGGTGGTGTACAGCTCGTGCCAGCTGATCTCGCCGGGCTGGCGCAGGTCGTGGGACGGCATCGGCTTGGCCGGCGTGAACACCGCGATCACCGCGCCCTGCGGATCGGCGACCACCGCGAACCGACCGATCTCGGGCACGGTCTCGACGTGGTAGACCTTGCCGCCGAGCTGCTCGACCAGGGCGACGGTGGCGTCGACGTCGGCGACCTCGACGTTGGCCTGCCAGTGCGGCGGCGCGCCCATCTGCTTGGCGGCGTCGGGCAGCGTGGTCACGCCGCCGAGCGGGCCCTGGGCGCCGACGAACATCGTGTAGCCGCCGGTGTCGTCGAACGGCTGCGGGGTCCAGCCGACCACGTCGGCGTAGAACGCCTGCGCGGCGGCGGGATCGGAGGTGAGGAGCTCGTACCAGACGAAGCGGCCGTGGTCGGACATGGCCGCGAGCCTACCGTCGCGACCGCCGCGTCGTCACGGCCGCGGGCCCATCAGGAACTGCGCGGCGGCGGGGAAGCGCTGGGCCCAGTACACCTCGGAGTGGGTGGCGCCGGCCTGCACGACGTGGTGGAAGGTCGTGCCCTCGACGTAGCCGAGGCCGAGGTAGGTCTGGGCCAGCTGGTTGGTGTTGGCCACGTCGTCGCCGCTGGCGCCGGCGTTGCCCGAGTCGACGTAGACCCGCCGCGGCCGGGGCGTCGCCGGCGTGGCCGCGACCCGCGCGAGGATCACGCGGTCGTCCCACCACGTCGACGGGCTCATCGCGCCGACCAGCCCGAAGACGCCGGGGCGGGCGACGCCGGCGTAGGCCGAGATCAGCCCGCCCAGCGACGAGCCCATGATCGCGGTGTCGGCGGGGCCGGGCGCGGTGCGCAGCATCGCGTCGACGGTCGGCTTGAGCTCGGTGGCGACCATCGTCAGGTAGGCGTCGCCGCCGCCGCCGTCGCCGATCGACGCGTCGGCGGTGGGGGTGAGCTCCCAGATCCGGCCCGGCGTGTTGTCGATGCCGATCACGATCGTGTCGCGGGTGGTCAGGCACGCGCCGCCGCCGCAGTCGCCGTCGTTGCCGCAGGTGGCGCCGGTGGCGCAGCGGCCGGCCTCGCCGGCGGCGTCGAGCGCCTCGTCGACCTGCCACTCGTTGCCGCCGAACGCGGTGGCCGGGTCGAACAGGTTCTGGCCGTCGTGCATGTACAGCACCGGGAACCGCGCCCGCGCGTTCTCGTCGTAGGCGGCCGGCAGGTAGGCGCGGATCGCGCGGGTGTTGCCGAGCGCGGTCGACGCGAAGCTGGGGATCAGCGTGACCACCCGGCCGGCGGTGGCGGTGAAGTGCGGATACAGATCGAGCGTCTGGCCCGGCGCGAGGTGGTAGTTCGGCCCGCGGGCCCAGGTGGCGTCGTCGAGCAGCGGCTTGAACTCGATCGGCGCGGCCAGCCCGGCGGCGGTGAAGGTCCAGGGCCGGGGGCGGGCGGCCGATCGGCGGTGCGGCGTCGATCGGCGCCGGGCGTCAGCGCGCGCGTCGTCGGGTGGCCGCGTCGTCGCCTCCACCGACGACGACGGCGACGCCCGAGCACCGCGCAGCGTCATCGCCCCCCAGCGGGGAGGGCACGGGGCGTCCGGGCCCCGGTCCCCCGGCCGCCCCGTGCCCGTGCCCGTCGCGCCGGCCCGGTCACCGTCGCCCACCCGTACACCGTCGCGCCATGCCTCCCGTGCCCGTCACCGTCACCGTGCCGGCGCCGTGACCGTCGGCCCGTCACCGCGCCGCGTCGCCTGCCACGGTCGGCCCACACGCACCGCGCGGCCGTGCGCTGCCCCGCCGCGTGCCCGCCGCCTCGCGGGCGTGGCTCACCCTGGCGCCCGTCCGCGGGCGCGCCCACGCCGGCGGGACTCCAGTGCCCTCGGTTGGTCGTGGGCACGGCCCTCAGGGCGCGTGGCGGGGGGGAGCCCACGAGCCCGGCATGCGGGAGCACTGTCCGTCGCCCGTGAGTTCATCGTCGCCGTCCGCCCGTTCGTCGAGCAGATCGAGCTGCGCGACAAGAACCTCGCCGACCAACTGCGCCGCGCCGCCACCAGCGCCGCGCTCAATACCGCCGAGGGCGGCCGCCGCGAGGGCCGCGATCGCGCGGCGCGGTATCGCGTCGCCGCCGGCGAGTGCGCCGAGGCCGCCACCGCCGTGCAGGTCGCCGTCGACTGGGGCTACGTCCCCGCCGCCGCCGCCGCACCCGCCCTCGCTCTCGCCGATCGCGTCCGCGCCATGCTCTGGCGCCTCCGCCACCCGCGCCGGTGAGCGCCTCGCCGGGCCGCGCGCCCGGCACCTCTCCCAGTCGCGGCCACGGTCGCGGTCGGGTGGGCGACGGTGACGGTGACGGGGAAAGCGCGGCCGGTCGCCGTCGCCGCCGCTGTCGCCGTCGTCCCGGCCCGGCGGGCCAGCGCTTGACCAGCCGGCCGTTGGGGCGACCCGGCTCTTCGAGGTAGGCGCGGCGGTGCTGCATGGTGCGCGTGGCGTTGGCGTTGGCGATGAAGCGGCTCTCGCCCATCTGCCACGGCTCGCGGAACGCGCCGACCCGCGCGTCGACGGCGCGGAAGTAGGCGCGCGTCGCCTCGGCGTTCATCGCCATGCGGACGATGCGGTTCACCGCGCCCTGCGCGACGTCGTAGTCGTCGGCGGCGAGCGCGCCGTCGGCCGTGAGCGTCGCGTGCCAGGCCACGACGTCCGGATCGGCGGTGCGCAGCTCCGGCGACAGCGCCTCCAGCATCGCGTGCACGGTCTCGTGGAACGGCGCGATCGCGGTGGCGATGGCGCGCGGCAGCGCCTGGTACGGGCAGCGGATCTCGACGACGCGCGGCTTGGTCGGGCCCGAGCAACCGTCGTGGTGGTACAGCTCGCTCTGGCTCAGCCGGCCACGGCTCGAGCGGCCGCGCACCGGCGCGTGGGTGCGCTCGTCGCCGCCGACCTGCCGGCACACCACCAGCCCCGCCGCGTCGATCAGCGCGAAGAACGCCTCGCGGTGCGGCTCGGTCAGGAGCACGTCGTCGACGTAGCTGGCCGGCGCGGCGGTGACGCCGTCGGCGTGGTCGAGGCCGTCGACGATCAGCCCCAGCCCGGTCGAGGCGACGCGGCGCAGGCGCCAGGGGCCGAAGTGCACAGCGGGGGAGGTCATGGCGAGGGCGCGCAATCTAGCACCGGCGCGGCCGCCGGCCGACGGTCAGCTTGTCGCGGGGCGCCCTTCTCTCGCCGGCGCAAGGGTGGTGCAATCGGCGCCATGAAGCTCGACGTCAACGGCGCGGTGCGGGAGGTCGAGGCCGACCCGGACATGCCGCTCTTGTGGGTGCTGCGCGACCTGCTCGGCTTGCCCGGCACCAAGTTCGGCTGCGGCGCCGCCCAGTGCGGCGCGTGCACCGTCCACCTCGACGGCCGGCCGGTCCGCGCGTGCGTGACGCCGGTAGCGACCGTCGGCGACCGCAAGGTCACCACCATCGAGGGGCTGTCGCCCGACGGCGGGCACGTCGTGCAGCGGGCGTGGGCCGAGGCCGACGTCGTGCAGTGCGGCTACTGCCAGTCGGGGCAGATCATGACCGCGGTGGCGCTGCTCGAGAAGAAGCCCGACCCCAGCGACGCCGACATCGACGCCGCGATGGCCGGCAACATCTGCCGCTGCGGCACCTACCCGCGGGTGCGCGAGGCCATCCACCTCGCGGCGCGCCTGAAGCGAGGTGGCGCGTGAGCCTCTCGCGGCGCGGGTTCCTCCAGGGCAGCGCGGCCTCCCTGGCGATCGCGTTCTACGTGCCGACGGCGGCCAAGGCGCTGCCTCGGCTCGGGCCGCCGGCGCCGCCGCCCAACGCGTTCCTGCGCATCGGCGCCGACGACTCGGTGACGGTGGTGCTGGCCCACAGCGAGATGGGGCAGGGCATCTGGACCGGCCTGGCGATGCTGATCGCCGAGGAGCTCGAGTGCGACTGGGCCAAGGTGCGGTGCGAGCACGCGCCGGCGGCGCCGGTCTACGGCCACCCGATGATGGGCATGCAGATGACCGGCGGCTCGTCGACCACCAACGGCGAGTTCCAGCGCTACCGGATGGTCGGCGCGGTGGCGCGCGACATGCTGGTGCGGGCGGCGGCGGCGCGGTGGAAGACCAAGCCGAAGAAGTGCGTCGTCGCGAAGGGCGTCGTCACGGCGGGCAAGCAGCGCGCGACCTTCGGCGAGCTGGCCGAGGCGGCGATGAAGCTGACGCCGGCCACCGACCTCACGCTCAAGGCCCCGGCCGCGTGGAAGCTGATCGGCACGCCGGTGCGGCGGCTCGACACGCCGGAGAAGATCACCGGCCGCGCGCAGTTCGGCATCGACGTGCAGTTCCCCGGCCTGCGCACCGCGGTGGTGCTGCGACCGCCGGCGTTCGGCGCGACGCTGAAGTCGTTCGACGGCGCCGCGGCGCTGAAGATCGCCGGCGTCGAGCAGGTGGTGGCGACCGCCGCCGGCGTCGCGGTGGTGGCCGCGCACTTCTGGGCCGCCAAGCTCGGGCGCGACGCGCTGGTGGCCGAGTGGACGCCGCCCGCCGACGGCGGCGCCGACAGCGCCGCGCTGATGGCCCGGTTCCGCGACCAGTCGCGCAGCCCCGGCGCGGTGGTGGTCGACGGCGGCGGCGTCGACGCGGCGCTCTCGGCCGGCGTGCACGAGGCGGTCTACGAGGTGCCGTACCTGGCCCACGCGCCGATGGAGCCGCTCAACTGCACGGTCAAGCTCGACGGCGATCGCTGCGAGATCTGGACCGGCACGCAGTTCCAGACCGGCGATCAGCTGGCCGCGGCCAAGGTGCTCGGCACCACGATCGACAAGATCACGATCCACACGCCGTTCCTGGGCGGCGGCTTCGGCCGCCGCGCCAACCCGGCCTCGGACTTCGTCGTCGAGGCGGTGCAGGTGGCCAAGGCCGCCGGCGTCCCGGTCAAGGTGGTGTGGACGCGCGACGACGATCTGCGCGGCGGCTACTACCGCCCGGCCTACGTGCATCGGGTGCGCGCCGCGGTCGACGCCGCCGGCGCGCCGGTGGCGTGGGATCACGTGGTGGTCGGGCAGTCGATCATGGCCGGCACGTTCCTCGAGGCGTTCATGGGCCCGGGCGGCGTCGACGGCTCGTCGGTCGAGGGCATCGCCGACTCGCCGTACCTCGACGGGCTCGCCGCCAAGCGGGTGACCCTGCACTCGCCGCGCACCGCGATCCCGGTGCTGTGGTGGCGCTCGGTCGGCAACACCCACACCGCGTTCGCGATGGAGTGCATGCTCGACGAGCTGGCCCACGCCGCCAAGGTCGATCCGCTGGCGTACCGGATGCGGCTCCTGGCCAAGCACCCGCGCCACGCCCACGCGCTGGCGACCGCGGCCGACAAGGCCGGCTGGGCCACGCCGCCGCCGGCCGGGCGGGCCCGCGGCCTGGCGGTGCACGAGTCGTTCGGCTCGATCGTCGCCGAGGTCGCCGAGGTGTCGGTCGAGGGCGGGCGGATCCGGGTCCACGCGGTCACCGCCGCGGTCGACTGCGGCACCGCGGTCAACCCGCTGGGCATCGAGGCCCAGATCCAGAGCTGCGTCGCCTACGGCCTGAGCGCGGCGCTGTACGGCGCGCTGACGATCACCGGCGGCGCGGTCCAGGAGAGCAACTTCCACGACTACCCGGTGGTGCGCATGCCCGACATGCCGACGGTCGCGGTCCACCTGATCGCCAGCGACGCGCCGATGGGCGGCATCGGCGAGCCGGCCACCGCGCCGATCGCGCCGGCGGTCGCCAACGCGGTGTTCGCGCTGACCAAGCAACGGCTGCGCGCGCTGCCGCTGCGGCTGGGGGTGGCGTGATGCGCGCGTCGGCGATGGCGATCATCGCGCTCGCGGCGGCGTGCTCGTCGACGCCGCGGGCCGCGGGGCCCGGGCCGAGCGGCGGCCCGCCCTCGGCGTCCGAGGGCGTCGTCGCGTTCGCGACGGTGCAGGCGGTGCTGCAGCACCCGCGCTGTCAGAACTGCCACCCGGCCGGCGACGCGCCGCTGCAAGGCGACGATGGCCACGTGCACCTGCAGTACGTCAAGCGCGGGCCGCTCGGCCGCGGCGAGGTCGGGCAGGAATGTTCGACCTGCCACGGCCCGGCGAACCCGCCCAGCAACTACGGCCTGCACATCCCGCCCGGCGTCAGCGAGGGCTGGCGCATGCCGCCGCCCGACGCGCCGCTGGTGTTCGTCGGCCGCGCGCCGCGCGAGCTGTGCGAGCAGCTCAAGGATCCCGCGCAGACCGGCGGCAAGGACCTCGGCGGCGTGCGCGCGCACCTCGACACGCCGCTGGTGACGTGGGGCTGGGATCCCGGCTTCGGCCGCGCGCCGGTAGCGACGCCGCGCGCCGAGTTCCTCGCCGCGTTCGAGCGCTGGGTCGCGGCCGGCGCGCCCTGCCCCGAGTAGCGCGGTCAGGGGAACGTCGGCGACGTCTGGTTGTCGGTCTGGCCGACGCCGGCGGCGTTGGCGCCCAGCGCCCAGTCGACGTCGTCGCGCAGGAACTTGTACGCGAAGGCGCCAGGGGGCAGCTCGCTGGTCACCAGCGCGACGCCGGGCCCGCCCGCGACCGGGTGCGGCCACGCCGGCCAGCCGCTCGTCCACGTCAGCGGCGCGCGATCGCCGCGCACCGTCAGCGGCGGCGCGAACGCGCCGGGCGCGGCGATCCGGGTCAGCCGTACCGGCGTCGGCGCGGCGGCGGCGAACCGCACCATCACGCCGGGGTGATCCGAGACCGCGGCGGCGCCCTCGAACAGCTCGCGGGTTTCGGTCGCCGCCAGCGGCGCGCTGCGGTGCGCGAAGACGTGATCGATCCGGGTGGTCGCGGCGCTGCCGCTGGCCTCGACGAACCCGAACCCGGCCAGCGCCTGGGGCGCGGCGGCGGTGAAGGTCGAGTTGAAGTCGCCGGCGATCACGACCGGCAGCGCCACCGCGCCGCCGCCGGCGTCGAGCGCCAGCGCCTCGACGTCGGCCTCGACCAGCGCGGCGCTCGCGACGTCGCGCCCCTGGGCGGCCCGCACGTCCTCGCGCTCGTGATCGAGGTGCACGGTGTAGACCCGGAGCGGCGTCGCGCCGACGCCGGTGACGGTCGCGCCCAGCAGCACCCGGCGCAGGCTGCCCTGGACGCGGTGGACCGTCGCGCGCGGCGCCGCCAGCGCGCCGCGGGTGAAGACCGCGACGTACTCGTCGGCCTCGTCGGGCGTGCCGACCCACGCGCGGTGGGTGGCGGCCACCTCGCTCGCCCACGCGCCGCCGGTCGCGCTGGCCAGCGCCGCGTGCAGCAGCGCCCGCGCATCGCCGGCCGCGCCGACGCACAGCTCCTGCGCCAGCAGCACGTCGATCTGCTCGGCCGCGATGGTCGCCGCGATCGCGGCGAACCGCGCGGCGTTGGTCGCGTACGCGGTGCCGTCGTTCTTCAGGCAGTGCAGGTTGAGCGACAGCACGCCGACCTCGGCGCGGGCGGGCGCGTCGGGCGGGAGCGCGGCGTCGGGCGGCGTCGGTGCGGCGTCGGTGCGGGCGGCGTCGACGTCGGGCGCCGCCGCCGGGCCTCCACACGCGGCCAGGGCGAGGGCGACGATCGGCAGCGGGCAGCGGGGCACGCGCGGAGCATGCCCGCCCGCCGCGGCGCCGACAATCACGCCGCCGGCGGATCGAGGCGATCGGCCAGCGCGCGCAGCCGCGCCTTGCGGGTGTCGGCGACCTCGGCGGCGGCGCGGGCGATGCCGGCGGTGGCGCGGGCCGGCTGATCGGCCAGGAACGCCGCCGCGGTGACCTCGCCGCGCCACACCGCGCGGGCCTGGGCCAGGCCGCGGGCGATGCCGTCCTCGCCGCAGCACAGGTGCAGGTACGCGGCCAGGGGCGACGGCCCGGTGTCGAAGCTCGACTCCGACGCGCGGCCGATGGCGAGGAGCGCGTGCAGCAGCGGCTCGACGGCGCCGACCCGCTCGAGCCGCGGCAGGTGGTGCTCGACGCGGCTGGGCGCGGGCTGGCCCGGCGCCGGGAACCCGCCCATGAAGTAGTCGAGCGGCACCTGGCCGCCGGTCTCGTCGCACAGCGCCTCGACGATCGCGATCGAGTACAGCTTGGCCCGCAGGTAGCGCACCGCCAGCGCCACGTTGATCGCCGTCTGCGCCACGCGCGCCGCGTGGATCGCCTCGCCGGGCTCGCTGCCCCAGGCGTGGAACACCCGCTCGGGAGGCAGCGCCGCGAGGAACCCCTCCATCTTCATCAGCGCGATCCGGTAGTCGCGCACGGTGTAGACCGTGGGCGAGAACAACGACGGGTTGCTCTCGGGCAGGAGCTTCCAGGTGTTGTCGAGGAAGCGGCCGGGGTCGGCGTAGGCGAAGTTCTCGACGTCGTGGTTGCCGAACCGCACCGCCTGCCGGACCATCGCGTCGAGGCGATCGGCGGGCGCGCCCAGCGCCTGTGCCCGGGCGTGCATCGCCGGCACCGGATCGGCGCGGAACGGGATGGTCTGCTCGATGCCCATCGCGACGGTCAGCCGCGACCAGCGATCGAGCACGTCGCCCAGGTGCAGGCTGGCGATCAGCGCCGACGCCAGCTCGTTGGCGCCCGACATCGGGCCGACCACGTCGCCGGCGGCGCGGCCGAACACCGCGTAGACGTCGGCCACCGCCTGGGTCGGCGCCGGCAACAGCCGCCAGCCACCGTCGGCCTTCTCGCACACCGTCGCGAAGTCGCCGCGCAGGCTGGCCGGCGGGCCCTGATCGACCTGCAGGTAGACCACGTCGTGGTAGAGCGCGGCGATCACGTCGAGCGGATCGCCGTCGGAGCCGTCGGCCAGCGCCAGCACGTGCTCGTGGTTGTGGAACTCGCGGCCGGGCGCCGACAGCGCGGCGTGCACCGCGAAGCCCCAGCGCTCCAGGTCCTCGGGCGCCGGCGTCGCGCCCAGCTCGCGCAACGCCAGCCCCAGCGCGTTGACGATCTGATGCACCGGCGATCGCGGGCGATCCATCGTGCCGCAGGGTATCACGGGCCCGCGGGCGGCCGGGGCGGGCCGATCACCCGAGCAGCGGCGCCAGCTCGGCGGCGGCCGGGAACAGGCCGAACACGCCGCCGGTGTGGACGAACACGACGCGCTCGCCGAAGCGGCCGCGATCGCGGGCCAGCTCGGTGACGACGCCGTGGAACGCCTTGCCGGTGTAGACCGGATCGAGCACCAGCCCGTCGCGGCGGCACAGGTCGCGGATCGTGATCAGCTCCTCGGGCCGGCTCTTGGCGTAGCCGCGGCCGACGTGGCCGTCGACGATCTCGATGTCGTCGGGGCCGACCGTCACCGGCAGCCGCCACCGCGCGATCAGGTCGGCCGCGATGCGGCCGATCGCGTCGACGAAGTACGCGCGGTCGTCGCACACGTTGACCCCGGCCAGCCGCGCCGGCAGGCCGTGCAGCTTGGCGCCGACGATCAGCCCGGCGCCGGTGCCGCCCGAGCCGCAGGCGTAGATCACCGTGGTCGGCCGCGCCGGCAGGGTCGCCAGGTCGTCGGCCAGCTCGGCGGCGGCGGCGACGTAGCCCCACGAGCCGGTGGCGTTGGAGCCGCCCTCGGGGATGACGTACGGCACGCCGCCGGCGGCCCGCACCGCCGCGGCTTCCTCCTCCATGATCGGGTTGCGCCGGGCCCAGTCGGGCCGGCTGATCCAGCGGATCGCCGCGCCGGCCAGCCGGTCGAGCAGGATGTTGCCGGTGGTGGCCGGCGGCTGGGTCGGGTCGTCGGTGCGCAGCACCAGCCGGCAGCGCAGCCCGCGCCGCGCCGCCGCCAGCGCGGTGGCCCGGGCGTGGTTGGACTGCTCGCCGCCGCAGGTGATGACGGTGTCGGCGCCCTGGTCCTCGGCCTCGGCGAGCAAGAACTCGAGCTTGCGCACCTTGTTGCCGGTGAGCTCGGCGCCGGTGAGGTCGTCGCGCTTGACCAGCACCTCCACGCCCAGCGCGGCGCTGGTGCGCGGCAGCGGCTCGAGCGGGGTGCCGGTGCGGGCCAAGGCGACCTTGCGCGGGTAGGGCGGACGCGACCGGATCACAGACATGGCGCATCGTAGCGGGGCGCGCGATAATTTTCTGGAGTG
Organism: Myxococcales bacterium; assembly: GCA_016707895.1. GTDB lineage: Bacteria > Myxococcota_A > Polyangia > Haliangiales > Haliangiaceae > UBA2376. The sequence continues at coordinate 24,614 of JADJGV010000005.1, forward strand.
CCGGCGGTCGCCCGCACCCTGCCCATGTCGCCTCGCGAGCTTGTGAACGTCCCCGTGAATGTCGGTACCGCCTCGCGGGTTCGATCGATCGTGCCGATCCGCCGCGCCCTCGCCGCCTGCCTCGCCGTCGCGCTGGTCACGGGCCCGGCGACGGCGCAGGGCCCGAGCGATCCCGGCGAGTCGCTGGAGCCGATGGAGGCGCCGCCGCCCCACGGCATCCCCGGCTATCCCCGCGGCTGGCCCCAGCCCGCGGCCGGCCCGTCGGCCAGCGGCGAGGCCGAGGTCGTGCTGACCTTCGACGACGGCCCCGACCCCGACACCACGCCGATCGTCCTCGACATCCTGCGCGAGCGCGGCCTGCACGCGGTGTTCTTCCAGGTCGGCTGGCGGTTCCGCCGCGGCGACCTGGCGCGGGCCCACGCGATCGAGCAACGGCTGGTGCGCGAGGGCCACATCGTCGGCAACCACACCGTCAACCACGCCAAGCTGTGCTCGGTGCCGATCGAGCTGGGCAAGCTCGAGGTGACGATGGCGCGCGGGCTGCTCGAGCAGGCCAGCGCGATGCCGGTGCCGTGGTTCCGCACGCCGTACGGCTCGCGCTGCCCGCGGGTCGAGCACCTGCTCGGCGACCTCGGCCTCCGCCACTTCCACTGGGACGTCGATCCGCAGGAGTGGCGCGGCCTGGGCGCCAAGGCCACCGCGGCCAAGGTCATCCGCTCGCTGCACCGCCTGCAGGGCCGCGGCGTCTTGCTGATGCACGACACCAAGTTCGCGACCCGCTACGCGTTGCCGCTGATCCTCGACTGGATCGCCGCCGAGAACGCCCGCCGCATCAAGAAGGGCCGGCCCGGCATCCGCATCATCAGCGGCGCGCAGCTGGCCCGCGAGCAGCTCGCGCCGACGCTCGGCTGGCTGGCCGACGCGGTCAACCGCGGCCGCCGCGGCGTCGACGCCGCGCTGGTCGCGACCGTGCCGTAGCGGTCGCGCGGAATGGCGCCGGTGCCCCGCGCGTTGGCGGCCGGTGCCGCTGACCTTCCCGGCCCACCAGGCGGCGGTGCTGCCGCTCAAGCGGCGGTGGCCGCAGCTCGATGGCGTCGCGCTGTGCGTCGGCAGCGCCGCGCCGGATCTCTCGTACCTGCTGCTCGGGACGCGCTGGCGCTTCGACGCGCACTACGGCTGGGCGGCGGTGGCGTGGGGCGTCCCGATCACGCTGGTCGTGACCTGGGGGCTGCGGCGCGCGCTGTTCACGCGGGCGGCGGCGTGGGCGCCGGCGCGGTGGGTGGCGCGCCTGGAGGGTAGCGCCGCGCGCCCGTGGCATCGGCGCAACCTCGGCCACGCGGTGTTCGCGGCGCTGATCGGCGTGGCGTCGCACGTGGCCTGGGACGCGTGCACGCACGACGCGTCGCCCGTGGCCGATCGGATCGCGCTGCTGCGCCACGTCGCGCTGACCTGGCCGACCCGGCTGACGGTCGCGCACGCGCTGCAGTACGTCGGCCACGCGGCAGGGTCGCTGCTCGCGCTGGCGATGCTGGCCCGGTGGTGGCGCGGCCCTCCGACGCCGGGCGCGCTGGTCCGGCCGCGGCTGCTGATCGCGACCGCGCTCGGCGGCCTGGTGGGGGCGCTCAGCGCGTGGCTCGCGCCGCACGAGGGCGTGGCGGCGTTCATCCGCGGGACGTGCGCCGCGGCCCTGGCGCTCGGCGTGCTGGCGTGGCGGCCCGGCGCCCGCGCCCCGCGCGACCCGTGGTAAGGTGCCGGCCGGTCCGCGCATGTTCCGAATTCGACAATCATCTCGAGAGGATGCCGAGCAGATCCTGGCGGTCGCGGAGCACCTCGACACCGTCAACCTGCCGGCGGATCGGCGCCACATCGAGCGCATCCTCGAGCTGTCGGAGAAGTCGTTCGCCGCCAGCGTGCCGCCGGTCGATCGCGAGTACCTGTTCGTCCTCGAGGATCTCGGCAAGCGCCGGGTCATCGGCACGTCGATGGTCCACGCCCAGCACGGCACCAAGCGCGCGCCGCACATCTTCTTCCGCGTCGAGAACGACGAGCGCTACTCGTACACGCTCGATCGCTACTTCGTCCATCGCACGCTGCGCATCGGCTACAACTACGCCGGCCCGACGGAGATCGGCGGCCTGATCCTGCTGCCCGAGTACCGCGGCAACCCCGAGTCGCTGGGCAAGCTCCTGTCGTACGTGCGGTTCCTGTTCATCCGCATGCACCGCGAGGTGTTCCGCGATCAGGTGCTGTCCGAGCTGCTGCCGCCGCTCGAGCCCGACGGCACCAGCCGGCTGTGGGAGCACCTCGGCCGCCACTTCACCGGCCTCAACTACCAGGAGGCCGACCTGCTGTCGAAGGACAACAAGGAGTTCATCCACGCCTTGTTCCCCGACGATCCGATCCACTGCGAGCTGCTGCCCGCCGAGGTGCGCGAGATCATCGGCCAGGTCGGCCCCGAGACCCGCGGCGTCGAGAAGATCCTGCGGCGGATCGGCTTCGAGTACGCCGGCCAGATCGATCCGTTCGACGGCGGCCCGCACTTCGTCGCCACCACCGATCAGATCCCGCTGGTGCGCGACGCCGCGGCCGTGCCGCTGGCGCTGGTCGACGACACCGACGGCGCCCGGCCGTGGGCGATCCTCGCGGTCGAGGGCGCGGCCGGCTTCCGCGCGGTCGGCGCCCGGGTGATCAAGCAGGACGACGGCCGCTTCGGCGTCACCAAGGACGTCATCGACCGGCTGGGCGTCGGCGCCGACCCGCGCGCCTGGCTGGTGCTGGCGTGACCCGGGCCGCGGGGCTGCTCGCGCTGCTCGGGCTGGTCGCGTGCCAGGCCGCGTCGGCGCAGCAGGCGCCCGCGCCGACGGCGCTGGCGCTGGCTGGCGTGATCGCGCCGGCGCCGGGGTGGCAGCCGCTGCCGGCGGTGGCGACCGCCGCGACCGAGGCCGTCGGCGCCGCCGCGCTGGCCTGGGGCGACCCCGGCCGCGGCTGCTACGCGGTGGTGATCGGCAGCCGCGCGGTCCGGCAGAACCCCGAGGACGCGCTCGCCGAGCTGGGGCGCGGGCTGGCGAAGGTCGCGGGCCTCACCGGCTGGCAGATCGACGGCCTCGACGCGCGCGGCGCCGTGGCCCGGGGCCCGCTCACCGGCGCGCTGCGCGCGACCGCGGTGGCGGCCGGCAACGACGCGGTGGTCGTGGCCGCCGCGTGCGTGGCCAACGCGCGCGAGCCCGCGACCTGCGCCGCCGCCTGTCAGGGTGTGCTGGCGGCGTTCGATGCTAGGAAGGTGTTGCCGTGATCCGACGTGCCCTGTTGCTGACCCTCGCGATGACCGGCCTGGCCCAGGCCCAGCCGGCCGCCGATCCGCCGCCGGTGGCGCGCATGACCCAGCCCGCCGGCTGGATCCTCGATCCGCCCGGCAGCTCCCGGGTCGCGGCTGGCCTCGGCGCCGATGGGCTGTTCGCCGGCGCGCCGATCGGCGTCGACGCGCAGGTCTGGACCGCGCCCAGCCACCACGCGGTGCTGGTGACCACGCAGGTGTCGACCGATCGGCTGCCCGCCGATCCCGACGCCGCGGCCAACGCCACGCTGCACGAGATCCGCGCCGGCGCCGACGCTGTCGACGGTGCGGCGATCGATCGCTGGACGGTGGTGGTCGATCCCGCCGGCAAGCTGCACGAGGCCACGCTGACCTGGCGCGATCCGTCGATCGGCACGACGACGATCGTCCGCGCGCTGGTGTTCCGCACCGGCGGCGCGCTGGCCCGCATCGCCGGCGAGTGCGTGATCGGCCCCGACGGCGCCGCCGACCGCGCCGCGTGCGAGCAGGCGCTGGCGACGATCGCGCCCAACGCCACCGCGCTCGAGCCGGTCAAGGTCAGCGCCGACGCGCCGGTCGCGGCCGAGCCGCCCGCCGAGCCGATGCCGGCCGTCGGCAGCGGCGCCACGCTGGGCAGCGGCGCGCCGCCCAGCCTGCGCGACGGCGCCGACCTCCCCGCGACGGTGATGGTGCGGCCGCCGGCCAAGCAGGCCGATCGCCGCCCGCTGTACCTGGTGGGCGGCGTCGCGGTGCTCGGCCTGGTGTTCCTGTGGAACCGCCGCGAGCGCCAGCGCCGCGAGGCCGCCGAGCGCGCCGAGGAGGCGCGCCAAAACCGCCGGCGCGGCAAGGCCGACGCCAAGGACGACGACGCCAAGGACGACGACGCCAAGGACGACGACGACGCCAAGGACGACGACGCCAAGGACGACGACGCCAAGGACGACGACGCCAAGGGCAAGGAGCGCGACTCGTGACCGACGTGATCGCCCCGGCGCCGGCCACCGGCGACGCCATCCTGATCGTCGACGACGAGAAGAACATCCGCCGCACGCTGCGGATGGTGCTCGACAGCGAGGGCCACGTGGTGCACGAGGCCGGCAGCGCCGCGGAGGCGATCGCCGTGCTCGAGCGCGAGCCGGTCGAGCTGATCCTGCTCGACGTCAAGCTGGGAGAGGACAACGGCATCGAGCTCTTGCGCACGCTGAAGGCCCGCGGCGACGACGGCGTCGGCGGCCCGGCCGCCGACATCCCGGTGGTCATGATCTCGGGCCACGCCAGCATCGACGACGCGGTCAACGCCACCCGGCTCGGCGCGTTCGACTTCATGGAGAAGCCGCTCGATCGCAACCGCGTGATGGTGACGGTCAAGAACGCCCTCGACCGCCGGCGGATGTGGCGCGAGGTCAACCAGCTGCGGCGCGCGGTCGACGCCCGCTGGGAGCTCCTGGGCTCGACGTCGGTCATGAACGACCTGCGCCGGCAGATCGTCAAGGTCGCGCCGACCCGGTCGCGGGTGCTGATCACCGGCGGCAGCGGCACCGGCAAGGAGCTGATCGCCCGCGCCATCCACCGCAACAGCGCGGTGTCGAGCGGGCCGTTCGTCAAGGTCAACTGCGCCGCCATCCCGCCCGAGCTGATCGAGAGCGAGCTGTTCGGCCACGAGCGCGGCGCGTTCACCGGCGCGGTGGCCAAGAAGCGCGGCCTGTTCGAGGTCGCCGACGGCGGCACGATCTTCCTCGACGAGATCGGCGACATGACGCTGCCGGCCCAGGCCAAGGTGCTGCGGGTGCTGCAGACCGGCGAGTTCACCCGGGTCGGCGGCGAGAAGAGCCTGCGGACCGACTCGCGCGTGGTGGCCGCCACCAACCGCGACCTCGAGGAGATGGTCAAGGCCGGCACCTTCCGCGAGGACCTGTTCTTCCGCCTCAACGTCGTGCCGATCCGCTCGCCCGACCTCAGCGAGCGCGCCGACGACGTGCCGCTCCTGGTCGACGCGTTCGTCGCCGAGTGCTGCGACGAGAACGGCTTCGCCAAGAAGCCGATCGACGACGTCGTCTTCGAGCGGCTCAAGGCCTACGACTGGCCGGGCAACGTCCGCGAGCTGCGCAACGTCGTCGAGCGCCTCGTCATCATGAGCGACGAGGTGATCCGCGAGCGCGACCTGCCGCCGTACCTGGGCGGGCCGCGCGGCACCGTCGGCCGCTCGACCGGCCCGGTCGCGGCGCTGTCGCTCGACAAGTACGCCGGCAAGTCGCTGCGCGAGTTCCGCGAGGAGATCGAGAGCGAGTTCATCCGCATGAAGCTCGCCGAGCTCAACTGGAACATCTCCAAGACCGCCCAGGTGCTGGGCATCGAGCGCACCAACCTGCACAAGAAGCTGCGCGCGCTCGGCATCCACCGCGGCGAGGACGGCAAGGACGAGTAGCCGCGTGATCGCGCTCACCCCGACGCGGTGATCGCGTCGCGGGTGGCGTCCGCGTCGGTGGCGCGGCGGCAGTGCCTGGGGGGGGCGGGGGGGGCTGGTGCGGGGGGCGGTGGTCGGCGGGCGGCGCGCCCCCCGCGCCACCGGCCACACCACCCACCCCCCACCCGCGGACCTGGGTGGCGCGGGCCGGCGATGCCGTATAGTGACGGCGTGGCACGCCGCGGCCGGATCCTCGCGACCAAGTGGGGCATGAACCCCAACTCGTCGAGCCTGGGCGTCGACGTGACGTTCCTGCTGTTCGGGGCGACGGCGCTGGCGGTGGCGACGCCGATCGTCGGCGCGCTCCTGCGCTGGCGCAAGCCGGCCACGCCGCCGACGTCGCCGTCGATGTCGCCGCCGACCGCGAAGGACGCGTGATCGCGCGGGCGCGGCGCTGGCTGGGCGCGCGGCTGGCCGACCCGCTCGCCGGCGCGCGGCGCAGCCGGATCGAGGCGTTCGGCGCGATCGTCCAGCTGACCCGGCCCCGGGCGCTGGTGTTCGTCGATCGCGATCGCGCGCGCAGCCTCGGCCTCGACGGCGGCGCGGCCTGGCGCGACCCGGCGCGCGACGGCGCCGTCGACGCCGCGCCGCTGGCGGCGCCGCTCGAGGCCCACCTGCAGCTGACCAACCGCTGCGACGCCGGCTGCGCGGGTTGCTACACCGGCGCCAGCGCGGCCGCCGGCGCCGGCGAGTGGGGGCTGGCCGAGTGGACCCGCGCCATCGACGCGCTGGCCGACGCCGGGGTGTTCCACGTCGCGCTGGGCGGCGGCGAGAGCGCGACCCTGCCGTGGCTGGGCGCGCTGGTCGAGCACGCGCGGGCCCGCGGCATCGTGCCCAACCTCACCACCAGCGGCCTCACCGGGCTCGAGCGCCTGCTGCCGATCGCCGATCGCTTCGGCCAGATCAACGTCTCGATCGACGGGCTCGGCGCCACCTACGCCGCGGTGCGCGGCTTCGACGGCTTCGCCCGCGCCGACGCCGCGGTGCGGGCCCTGCGCGCGGTGACCCGGCACGTCGGCATCAACGTCGTCGTGACCCGCGCCAACTTCGAGGAGCTGCCGGCGATCTTCGCCTACGCGCGCCGGCGCCGGCTGACCGAGGTCGAGCTCCTGCGCTTCAAGCCCTCGGGGCGCGGGGCCGGGGTCTACGAGCGCCTGCGCTGCACCGACGCCCAGCACCGCGCGCTCCTGCCGACCGTGCTGGCCGCGACCCGACGCCACCGGGTGCGGGTCAAGCTCGACTGCTCGTACACGCCGATGATCGCGCACCACGATCCCGGGCCGCGGGTGCTGGCCGAGCTGGCGGTCTACGGCTGCGCCGGCGGCGACTTCTTGATCGGCGCCAAGGCCACCGGCGCGATCACCGCGTGCAGCTTCGCCGCGCCGCCGCCGCCGCGCGGCGACGCCCGCCCGACCGTCACCGACCTGGCCGGCTACTGGACCCAGCCCGACGCGTTCGGGCGGTTCCGCACCTGGCGCGCCGCCGCCGAGCCGTGCCGCTCGTGCCGCTACCTGACCCAGTGCCGGGGGGGCTGCCGGGTGGTCAGCGCCCACGCCGGCGACCTCGGCGCGCCCGATCCCGAGTGCCCCCGCGTCGTCGATTTCCTGAACGGTCGCGTTGCTTTCGGCAACGAAGGCGAGCGGGTTCGGCGTCGGCTCCCCGTGGTATAGACGCGCGCATGAAGACGGTCATGATCATCAGCGACGCCACCGGCGAGACCGCCGAGCGCATGGTCCGCGCGGCCTCGCTGCAGTTCACCGGCGTCCCGGTGAACGTCCGGACGTACTCGCGGGTGCGGCTCGAGACCGAGTGCGAGCAGCTGATCGAGAAGGCGGCCGAGCTGAAGGCGCTGGTGGTGTTCACGGTGGTCAACGCCGAGGAGCGCGACCTCCTGGCCAAGCTGGTCGAGCGCTACAACGTCGAGTCGGTCGATCTGATCGGCGCGCTGATCGGCAAGCTTGGCTCGTTCCTCGGCGCGGCGCCGGCCGGCGTGCCCGGCCTCCTGCACACGATCTCCGAGGACTACTTCCGCCGCATCGAGGCCGTCGAGTTCGCGGTCAAGAACGACGACGGCGCCGAGCCGCGCAACCTGCCCAAGGCCGACCTCGTGCTGGTCGGCATCTCGCGCACGTCGAAGACGCCGCTGTCGACCTACCTGGCGCAGCGCGGCCTCAAGGTCGCCAACGTGCCGCTGGTGCTCGGCATCGATCCGCCCGAGGAGCTGGCCCAGGTCGACGAGCGCAAGGTGTTCGGCCTGATCATCCAGCCCGACATGCTGATGCACATCCGCCAGGCGCGGCTCAAGCACCTCGGCATGTCCAACGACGCCGAGTACGGCAAGCGCCAGCACATCAACACCGAGATCACGTACTGCCGCGAGATCTTCCGCAAGCACCCCAACTGGCCGGTCATCGACGTCACCAACCGCGCCATCGAAGAGACCGCCGCCGACATCCTGCGCATCTACCAGGAGCGGATGAGCGCCGACCGGGCCGCGGGCTGAGCGTGCGGGCCACGACGAAGCTCGCGCTGGTGTTGGCCGCGGCGTGCGCCGGCTGCGGTGGCGCTGCGGCGCCGGCGGGACGACGCCCCCGGCGGGGACCGCGCCGCCGGCCGCCCCATCGATCACGCGCCGCGCCGCGCCGCCGCCCGAGCGCTGGTGCCTGCATCTGGCCGACGACGGCGCCGGCGGCATGGTGACCCTGGTGATGAACCACGGGTACGCGGACTTCGCCGGCAAGCGCGACTACCCGTGGCTCGTGCAAGTGCACGTCGAGATCGTCGACCGCAACCCCGAAGGACTGCCGACCGCGGCGGAGGCCGACGTGCTGAACGCGCTCGAGGAGCGGCTGACCCCGGCGTTCCTCGCCGGCGCCGACCTGCACTACGTCGGGCGCGCGACGATGCCGGGCTTCCGCGACCTCCTGTACTACGCCGCCGACGGCCCGCAGGCCGACGCAGTCCTCAAGGAGCAGGCGGCGCTGCGCCAGGCCCGCGCCTTCGAGTACACCGTCGCCGAGGATCCGACCTGGAGCCACGTCGCGCCGGTCCTCGCCGAGCCGGGCGACTGCGCGGACTGACGGCCGCGGCCGGCCGGGGCGTGGCGGGCCAGCGTGGCGTCCTCGCCTCGGCGCTCGCGTTCGCCGGCTCGCGCATGTGGTGAGCGTAGCAACAATCGCCGCTGCGTCGGGCTCGCCCGGCGCGGCCCGGGGGGCTCGACAGGCGCCGGGGCTGGTCGATCCAGCAGTTTCGGAGATCGGCGCTTAACCTTGGCCGGCCCCGGAGGTCCTCTGTCCCATGCGAATCCAGGCGGTCGCGCTGATCTTGCTGCTCGTGGGGTGTGGTGCCGACGGCGACGCGCCCGCGGTCGACGCGGCGGCCGGCGCCGACGCCGGGGCTGTGCCGCCGCTGGCGCTCGGCCTGACCCTGCACCTCGAGAACGCGACCTTCGACGCGGCGTACTTCGCGTCGCTCGACGCGTTCGCCCGCACCTTCGAGGCCCACGGCGGCCGGGTCACCTTCGAGCCGCGCCGCGAGGTCGTCACCGCGGCCGCCGGCGGGCTGCTCGACTGGCGCACGCTCGAGGCGCGCGGCCACGCCGTCGGGTCCCACGCCGCGGTCGGCGGCACCACGACGATGACCCTCGACGCCTTCACCCGCGACGTGCGGATGCGCTACCAGCAGCTCGCGCCGCAGGTCACGCGCCTCGACCACGTCTCGGGCAACTGCGGCGCGGTCGACTGGGTGGCCGGCGTGGTCGCGGTCGGCTTCAAGGCCGCCACCGCCTCGACGGTGCTGTGCATGTACGCGATGGCGCCGGCGGACCGGCCCGCCCCGTACCAGAACCTCGCATGCAACGGCGCCACCGACGCCACCTGCCACCACTCGTATCCCGACACCCTCCCCGCGCGCATCCACCCGTGGCGTGCGGCGTCGGGGGCACACTGGCTGACCGACGATCCCGCCGGCGGCCTGGTCATCCTGCCCGGCAGCGGCTCGCTGCCCTGCCTCGAGGAGGAGGCGACCTCACCCGGCACGCTGGGCAGCTGCACCTTCACGGCCGAGGACGTCACCCGCGCGCTGGCCGATCTCGACGCCGCGATCGCCGTGCGCGACCCGGCGCAGCTCAACACGTACTACTGGGTCTGGGGCAGCTGGAAGCTCACCGCCGCCGAGGCGCCGGTGCTCGAGGCCTTCCTCACCGAGCTCGACGCGCGCCGCGCCGCGGGGACCATCGCGTGGGCCTCGGTCACCGAGATGTACGACGCCTACCTGGCCTGGGAGGCGACCCACCGATGACGGCGCGCGCGCTGGCGGCGGCGCTGGGCCTCGCGGCGTGCGGCGCGCCCACCGAGAGCGCCGACGACGCTCGCGCGGGCGCCGACGCCGCGGTGGCCTTCACCGACACCGTCGTGATGTTCCACCTGAACATGCAGGAGCACGGCCACCACGACGAGGCGGTCGGGGTCGCGACGCGGGTGCTCGACCTGCACGAGCAGCTCGCGGTCCCGCTCGACGTCTACCTCACGACCTGGATGGTCGACGACCTGGCCGGCACCGCGCTGTTCGCGCGCCTCGTGGCCTCGCCGCTGGTGTCGGTCAACTACCACACCCGCCCGCCGCTGCCGTACCGCGCCAACTTCTGCGTCGGCACCGATCCGTGTCACGACTGGTACGGGCTCGACGCCCTCGACGAGGCCGCGCAGCAGGCCGAGGTGACCGCGTTCGAGTCCGCGCCGATCGACCTCGCCACGGGGCAGCGCCTGGCCGGGATCGGCGGGTTCGCCAAGCTCACCGCCGCGCTCGGGCGGCCGCCGTGGGTGGCCGGTGTCGAGTCCAACGGCCAGCAGCTCCAGCGCGCGGTCGACCACGCGTTCCAGGCGCTCGGCGCGACCTTCGTCACCAGCCACGCCGCGGGCGGCTCGTCCGAGGGCGACGCCCGCAACGGCGTGCCGATCAAGCCCGAGGCGGTCGACGTCAAGATGTTCAACACCGACGTCGCGCTCGACGGCGACGCCTGCGTGGCGGCGACCAACGACGGCGCGGCGCTGTACGACTGCGAGGTGGCGCGGTGCGCCGGGCCGCCGCCGTGCACCGTCGCCTTCAAGATGCACGACAACGACTTCTTGTCGCCCGACGCGTGGTGGGGGGTGGTCTACGCCCGCAAGACGCCGCCGTGGGATCCGGCGCGCCAGACCACGCCCTACGCGGCCGACGACCCCGCGGGCGCCGACTTCCAGTGGACGCGCTACGAGCAGGTCGTGCGCCAGGCCGCGGCGCGCCGCGCGAGCTACGCGATCGTCGGCGCGCGCGACTGGGCGGCCCGGCGCTGACGGTCAGTTCACGGCCGGCTCGTCCTTGAGGCGGATCGGGCCGAAGTCGGCGGGGACGTGGGCGACCGGGGCCTTCTCGGCGTAGAAGCGGCGGATGGCGTCCATGTCGGCGCCGACGTCGCCGGTGAGATGGAGCGGGCCGCCCAGGCCGATGCGCTTGCGCCGGTAGTCCATGTAGCCGAGCAGGAGCGGCACGTCGGCCCCGCGGGCGATGTGATAGAAGCCCGACTTCCAGTACTCGGTGCGGCTGCGCGTGCCCTCGGGCGGGATCACCAGCCACAGCCGATCGCGGTGGCGCAGCTCGGCGATCATGCCGTCGACGACGTTGTTGGCCTTCGAGCGATCGATGCCGACCGCGCCGAGCTTGCGCATGATCGGCCCCATCGGGCCGCGCAGCCAGTCGTCCTTGATCATGAACGACATGTCGAGGTCCACCGCGGCGGCGGCGGCGAGCATCAGCACGCCGTCCCAGTTGCTGGTGTGCGGCACCGCGATCGCCACGCACTTCGCGACGGCGGGCACCGGCCCCTCGAAGTCCCAGCCGGTGGCCCGCAACAGGCGGCGCGCGATCTTCTGCACGTTCATCGGCGGCAGTGTGCCACCAACCGGCCCGCGCGTCAGCGGGCGTCCTCGAGCGCGTCGCGAAGACGTCGTCTCACGTGGGAGATTGGCGGCGCGTCCCGCGTGGAAGATTGGCGGCGCGTCCCGCGTGGGAGCTGGCGGTGCGTCCCACGTGGGAGATGGCGGCGTGTCCCACGTGGGAGATGGCCGGCGCGTCCCACGTGGGAGCTGGCGGCGCGTCCCACGTGGGAGCAGGCGGCGGCGGCGCGTCCCACGTGGGAGCTGGCGGCGGCGGCGCGTCCCACGTGGGAGATGGCGGTGCGTCCCACGTGGGAGATGGCCGGCGGTGCGTCCCACGTGGGAGATGGCGGCGCTGAGTCCCGCGTCGCCGCGCTGACTACTGGATCGGCGGATCCTGGGGCTCGGGCGGCACCAGGAAGTACACGTCGCGGGTGTCGAGGGTGGTGACGCCGTCGCCGGTGACGGTGACGGTGGCCTTGAACAGCTGCGGCTGATCGGTGGCGGGGACGGTGTCGTTCTGCTTGGAGAACAGCTTCCAGCACACCGGCGTGCCGGCGCGGACGTTGTCGTAGGCGTCGCGGAAGCCGTCGCCGTTGGAGTCGCGATCGGTGAGCATGTTGGCGCACTGCGGGGTGCCCAGCTGCAGCGTCTCGAGGCGGTTGACGAAGGCGGCGACCGCGTCGACGCTGTCGGCCGGGTCGTCGGACGCCAGCGCCGCGAGATCGAGCGGCACGCCGTTGGCCAGCGTGCGGATGCCGTTCTCGATCGCGGCCGCCGAGTTGGTGCCGGAGCCGTCGAACACCAGCGGGGCGTTGCCGGCGGCGGCGTCAACCGCGCCGGTGTTGGTCGCCATCGTGCGCAGGTCGGTGTCGACCGACGAGCCGGCCACGCCGCTGCCCAGGATGCCGACCAGCTTGGCGCTGCGGTTGGTCATCTGCGGCAGCACCACCGTCGACCACGCCGGGCACTTGTTGGTGTCGCCCGGCGACAGCGGCGGCTCGTCGGTGGCGAGCAAGATCACCGGCAGCGCGCCCTGGCGGAAGCACGGGAAGCCGAAGGTCGCGAAGCCGGCGTTGGCCGCCGGCGAGCCGGCGCAGGTGGCGCGCGGGTTGACGCCCGACAGGCCGCAGCCGGTGGCCGCCGCGGTGCCGTTGCCAGTGACCGCCGCGAACACCGAGAACGTCAGCGGCTCGGCGCAGCAGCCGCCCGGCTCGGTGATCGGCAGGCCGGAGAAGTTCGCGTTGGGCTGCAGGTCGGCGAAGTTGCTGTACGTGGCGGCGCCGCTGCCCGAGTAGCCGACGGTGCCGGCGCCGGCCCACAGGTCCGGGATGCAGGTGGCGGGATCGCCGGTGCCGAGCGGCGGGCAGGTGAGGTTGCGCACCACCGTCGAGAGGTTGTTGCGGACCGTGGTGATCTCGGCCGACATCGAGCCCGAGCGATCGACGATCACGTACATGTCGAGCGAGTTGAGGCGGCTCGAGAAGTCGAGATCGTCGTCGGTCGGCGACTGCGGCGCCTGGTACGGCTCGATGAACACGAAGTCGCCGTTGGCCTGCGGGTTGTCGGCGGGGTTGTTGGGATCGGTCGCCGCCGCGACCTCGATCAGGTCGCTGACGCCGTCGCCGTCGGAGTCGCCGTTGCCGGCGTCGGTCTCCGAGCCGTCGCGGACGCCGTTGCAGTTGGCGTCCTCGGCGCCGTCGAGCAGGCCGTCGTCGTCGCTGTCGAGGTCGTTGAAGTCGGGGCGGGTGTCGCCGTCGGTGTCGCGCGGCGGGCTGACCCCGCCCGACTCGAGCTGATCGCCGCGGCAGTCGCCGTCGGAGTCGGTGTCGCGCCAGTTGCCGATGGTGTCGCCGTCGTAGTCGACCACGCCGTCGTCGCGGTCGAGGATGGTGTCGTTGTCGGCGTCGGTGTCCTGGAAGTCCGGGCCGTCGGTGCCGTCGGTGTTGACCGGGTTGAGCGGGTCGGCGCCGAGCTCGACCGCGTCGGGGATGGCGTCGCCGTCGTCGTCGCCGTCGGCGAAGTCGGGCGTGCCGTCGCTGTCGACGTCGCCGGCGCCGTCGAGCCCGTCGGGCCGGCCGTTGTTGTCGGAGTCGGTGTCCCGGAAGTCCGGCATGCCGTCGTGGTCGGAGTCGACCGGCGCCGTCGCGGGGTCGGTGTCGCCGCCCTCGCGGTAGTCCTCGATGCCGTCGCCGTCGGAGTCGGGGTCCTGGAAGTCGGGGGTGCCGTCGCCGTCGGTGTCGACGTTGGTGGCCGCGCCTTCGTCGGCGTCGGAGATGCCGTCACCGTCGGCGTCGACCGCCGGTGGGTTGGTGCCATCGTCGCCGCTGCCTCCGCAGGCGGCGGCGATGAACAGGACGGACACGAGGGCGCTACGGAACTTCATGGATCCCCCAGTAAAGAAGCAACATCGCCATTCAACCACGATCCGTGCCAGCTCCGACAGTGGATCATCGCGCGGGGACCTGGCAAACCGTGGCGCTGCGCGGGGTGGGGGCGGCCCGGCGCACATCGCTGGGGTCGACTGTCCGGGGACAACCGTGCCCGCTGCGCCGGTGCGCCCTCGACATTTCGCTGTACAGATCGCGGGCTCGTGCGTAGTGTGCGGACGACCTCGCTGGAGGTGTGTGCCGTGATGACGAACCGACGCCCTGCTGTGACCGTCTGCGCGTGAGCTGAGCCCACCGGCTCGCTCGCGCGCCTGTCCTGTCGTCACCCTTCGCCGCGCCGGTCGTGCGCGGTGCACACACGCGCCCGTCTGGGCGCATGGACCGAGGTTATGTCCGAATCGAAGCATCGGGGGCGCCCGCGCGCCCACAAGGACCTGCAGCTGTGCCGTCAGGTCGCCGACGCCATCCAGTGGTTCCTGGTCGAGGCCGATGATCCCGTGCTCGCCGAGCTGTCGTTCGTCGCGGCCGCGCCTGCCCCTACGGCAGCGCGGATCGCGGTGACGCTGCAGGTGAGCGACGGGGTCGCCGTCGCCGTCGCCCGGGAGGCGCTGGCGGCGTACGCCGACGAGCTCCGCGAGGAGGTCGCCGCCGAGATCCACCGTCGTCGCGTGCCGGAGCTATCGTTCCGCGTCGCGACCGCGGCGGAGCTGGCGCTGGACGCCTGAGCCGCCGCAGGGCCCGCCGACCGAGGGACGCCGACCGCGTCCCTCGCGGCGTTTTCGGGGAGTCCTACATCGTCGCCTGCGCACGGCTGTGAGCGGTGATCGCGGACGACGTGCACCAGGCCTACATCGGCGCCTCACGCGGTTTCGCGCGGTTGGGCGTGGCACTCGAGTTGCGATAGGCGAGCCCATGCGCCGTGCGTCCGTCGTCGCGTTGTTCGCCCTGCTGGCCTGCACCACCGAGGTCACGGTGGAGGGCAGCGATCACGATGAGGGAGAGGACGTCTTCCTGTCCGATCCCGACCTGCCCGATCGCATGCTGTTCGCCGCCGGCGCCACGGTGGGTGACGTCGCGCGCACCGCGTGCAGCACCGCCGGGGTCAAGCCGCTGGCGCAGCAGCTGCTGGCCGAGGTCAACTGCCTGCGGCCCGACACGCTGACGTCGATCGCCACGATCCCCGGCGTCAGCCTGGGCGCCGGCGCCCTGCCGCAGCTCAACGTCGGCGCGGCGCGCGGCCTGCGCGCCGCCAACCGCGGCGAGGCGATCACGATCTCGTCGTCGACCCGCGCCACCGCCCAGCAGTACGTCCTCTACTACTGGTACCAGCACGGGCGCTGCACCAGCGTGGTCAGCCTGGCGGCCAAGCCGGGCCGCTCGAACCACGAGTCCGGCGTCGCGATCGACGTGCCGTCGTACTCCGCGTGGAAGTCGCGGTTGACCGCCCAGGGCTTCCGCTGGCTCGGCGCGAGCGACGTGGTGCACTTCGACTACCAGGGCGCGGGCGCCGTCGACATCCGGTCGCTCGCGGTCAAGGCGTTCCAGCGGCTGTGGAACCGCAACCACCCGAGCGATCGCATCGCCGAGGACGGCGTGTGGGGCGACGCGACCGCCAGCCGCATGGATCGCGCGCCGGCCGGCGGCTTCGCGATCGGGCCGTCGTGCAGCGGCGACGCGACGCCGACTCCGCCGCCGACCCCGACCCCGACGCCCGCCATCGTCAGCCTCACCGGCGTGATCTACGAGGGCAGCGACACCTCGGCGCGGGTCGCTGGCGCGACCGTCACCGTCGGCCCGCGCTCGACCACCGCGTCGGCCGACGGCGTCTACACGCTGACCGGCCTGCCCACCGGCGCGGTGACGATCACCGCGTCGAAGAGCGGCTACACCACCGCCACCGTCGATCGCGTGCTGGCCACCGGCGTCGACAACTGGGGCTCGGTCAGCCTGACCCGGGCGTCGGGCGCCACCGGCCGCCTGGTCGGCGTGATCTACCGCGGCGCCGACACCACGTCGCGCATCGGCGGCGCGACGGTGCGGCTGTCGACCGGCCAGACCGCGACCGCCGACGCCACCGGCCTGTACACCTTCCCCGCCGTCGGGGCCGGCGCGGTGACGATCACCGCGTCGAAGAGCGGCTTCACGACGCGGTCGGTGACGCGCACCGTCGCCGCCGCCACCGAGAACTGGGGTTCGATCGGCCTGTCCACCGGCGCGGCGTTGATCGACGAGTGCGGCGACGTCACCGCGGCTGGCACCTGCGATGGCGCGATCGTCAGCCACTGCGACGGCGGGCGCCTGGTGCAGGTCGACTGCGCGGCCTCGGGCCAGACCTGCGGGATCGACGCCGACGCGGGCTACGCCGACTGCCAGTGAGCCACCGCGCTAGCCGCAGCTGAGCGGCGCGCACACCAGCTCGACGCCGTCGATGCCGCAGCCGGCGTTGGGCTCGAACCCGACGACCGCCGTGCCGGCCGGGCAGGCCGCGGTCTGCGGCCGGTTGCGGTCGGTGCCGGTGCCGTCGACCGGCACGAGCGTCACGTCGGCGCCGATGGTGGCGGCGTAGGCCAGCGGCGCGCAGCGCAGCGCGACGTGGTTGAACAGCACGTCGTCGGGTTGGTTGCCGTCGAACCCGACCAGCACCGTGCCGGTCGGGCAGCGCGCCTCGGCGCTGGTGGTGAACGGGCGGTACGCCGCGCAGTTGGCACCGGCGCCGCCGTGCCGGCTCTGGAGGTCGGCCGGGGTGATCGTCGTCGCCGTGGTCGACTGATCGATCGCGCCGCAGCGCACGTGGAGGCCGGCGACGAGGCGCTGGTTGCCGTGGTTGGAGATCGGGTTGTCGGTGAGATCGAACGCCGCGCCGATCGGGAGCTGATCGACCGGGCAGGCCACGGGCCCGATCGGGTCCCCGCCCGCCGTCGAGCCGAGCACGCCGCCCGCGGCGAGCGGCGGGGCCGCGCCGACCCGGCACGGCGGGGGGGCGTCGGGGGCGTCGGGGGCGTCGGGGGCGTCGCCGGCCGCGTCGCCAGGGGCCTCGCCGCGGGGCGCGAACGTGCATGCGCCGAGGGTCGCGAGCACCACCAGCCAGGCGCGGTCCATCGTCGCGATGATAGCGGGCGCGTAACACGGCCTCCAGCAGACTCCGCGCGCGCCCGCGGTTGCGATATGATCGCGCTTCATGGGGGACCGGTCGCAAGCCGGCGGTAAGCGCCTCGGCAAACCACGGCCAGCGCGCCGCACCACCGCGCGCGGCCTGCAAGGTCGCCCGCGCGTCGAGATCTCGCTCGCCACCGCCGACGCGGTCGGGCGATCGTGGCGCGAGCACCTGTCGCTGGGCGGCGTGCTCGGGCCCGACGTCGGCGCCGAGCTGGTGCGGGTGGTGCTGCGCGGGCCGGGCGCGACGTCGTTCGAGCTCGACGCCAAGGCGGTGCTGCGCGCCGGGCCCGAGGTCGGCTACGAGCTCCTCGACTTCCGCGCGCGCAAGGCGGAGCTCGAGGCGTGGGTCGACGCGTGCTGCGCCGGCGCCGGCGATGACGCGCGCACCACCACCGCGCCGCGGCGCCGCGCGCCGTCGCGCGCGCCCGCGAGCGACCAGACGATCCGGACTCCGCCGCTGTTCATCGAGGCGCCGCCGGAGCCCGCGGCCGCCGCGCCGGCCCGCCCCACGCCGCTCGCCGGCCCGCTGGCCAAGAACGCGCTCGAGCGGGTCCGCCGGATGAGCGCGGCCGAGCAGCTGCGCCTCGCGCGCACCGGCGAGCGCGACGAGCGGATCGCGCTCGAGCGGGTGCTGGGCAAGGCGGTGTGGGACGGTCTGTTGCACAACCCGCGCATCACCACGCCCGAGGTGGCGGCGATCGCGCGCATGGGCACGCTGCCGGCGCCGCTGCTGGAGTTCATCGTCGGCAACGCCGGCTGGCTGCGCGCCCCCGAGGTCCGGCGCGCGGTGCTGAGCAACCCGCGGCTCGGCGGCGAGCAGATCGCGCGCGTGCTGCGGGCGATGCCCAAGGCCGAGCTGCGGCTGATGCCGCTGCAGTCCGCGTACCCGGCCGCGGTGCGCGAGGCCGCCAAGCGCCTGCTCCCCGGCTGACGATCGACGCGCGCGGCGTCGCTCACGCCAGATCGAACAGCAGCACCTCGGCGTCGCCGGCGATCGTCAGCGCGCCGGGATCGCTCGTGCTGATCGCGTCGCCGGCCCCGAGCGCCAGGTCGCCGACCTGCGCGGCGCCGCGGGCGACGTGCAGCCACGCGTGGCGGCCGGGCGCCAGCGTGTGGGTGACCGCGCCGCCACCGGTCAGCACGGTCGCGTAGAGCCGCGCGTCCTGGTGGATCGTCACCGACCCGTCGGCGCCGTCCGGCGAGGCCACCAGCCGCAGCCGGCCGCGGCGCTCGTCGAGCGGCACGTGGATCTGCTGGTAGCTCGGCTGGTGACCCCGGCGATCGGGCACGATCCAGATCTGCAGGAAGTGCACCGGCGTCGTGCGCGACGGGTTCTGCTCGCTGTGCATGACGCCGGTGCCGGCGCTCATGCGCTGGACATCCCCGGGGCGGATCACCGAGCCGTTGCCCATCGAGTCCTTGTGCGCGAGCTCGCCGGCGAGCACGTAGGAGATGATCTCCATGTCGCGGTGGCCGTGGGTGCCGAACCCGCGGGCCGGCGCGACGGTGTCGTCGTTGATCACCCGCAGCGCGCGGAAGCCCATGTGCGCGGGGTCGTGGTAGTCGGCGAACGAGAAGGTGTGGAAGCTGTTGAGCCAGCCGTGGTCGGCGTGGCCGCGATCGGCGGCGCGACGGAGGGTGATCGGCATGGCGTCACGGTAACCCCGCGTGGCGTCGGCGGAAGCGCGGGCGCTGCAACAGTCTGGTGCAACCGGCCGCCCGGCGCGGTTGACCCGCGGCGCGGCGCCGTCGACGATCGGGCGATGGACGCGCGCGCGCGACGCTGGGCCCGGGTGAGCGTCGGCGCGGGCGCCGTGGTGCTGCTCCTGGCGGTGGTGTCGGCGCTGCTGCCGCAGCCCCGGCCGTGCGGCGATCTGCCGGATCGCTACCCGCCGATCATCGCGTTCGAGCTGGCCCGCGACGGCCGCGACCTGGTCGCGTTGTTCGGGCCGCCCGGCGCGTGCCGCGATCGCATGGTCGCGGCGATGGACACCGCCAACGTCGTCGACCTGGCCGCGTTCCTGCCGGCGTACGCGCTGTTCCTCGCGGCGTGGTTCGCGTGCCGCCGCGGCGCGGCCCCGCGCGCGGCGCGGCTGGGCGCGGCGATCGTCGTCGGCGCGGCGCTGGCCGACGTGCTGGAGAACGTCTGCCTGCTGGCGCTGACGCCCGGGCTCGACCCGGCGTCGCCGTGGCTGGCGCGGCTGCCGTGGGTCACCGGCGTCAAGTGGCTGGGGCTCGGCGCCGCGGCCACCGTCGCCGCGGCGATCCACGCGCGCGGCGGGCGCTGGGGCCGGCTGGGCGCCGCGTTGTGCGCGCTGGCGCCGCTGGCCACCGTCGCGGCGACGATCGATCCGCCGGGGTTCGGGCCGGTGGTGTCGCTGGGCGTCGCGGCCGGCTGGATCGCCTGCCTGGTCGACGCGGCCCGCCGCGCCCGAGTCACGGCGCCGGCAGCGTAGCCAGCAGCGCCACCGCGTCGGCGTGGGCGGCGTCGAGCGTCGCGGTGGCGGTGCCGGCGGCCAGGCGCGTGCGCTGCCACGCGAGCTGATCGCGGGCGTGGGTGGCGTGGTCCCGGGCGCGGGCGGGCTCGTCGAGCGCCACCAGCACGCGCGCCAGGTCGAGCTCGGCGCGCCAGCGGGTGTTGAGGTCGATCCGGCGCAGCAGCGCGACCGCGGCGGTCAGCTCGACGGCCGCCGCCGGCAGGTCGCCGCGGGTGCGGTGCGCCTCGCCCAGCAGCATCCGCGCGATGCCCTCGTACTCGACCCGCGACGCCCGGGCGCACATCGCCGCGGCGGCGGTGAGCATCGCGACCGCCTCGTCGGTGCGGCCCAGCGCCAAGAGCGTGCGGCCCAGGTTGACCCGGCAGTCGCCCTCGCACGCGCGGTCGCCGATCGCGACGAAGATCCGCAGCGCCTCGTCGAGCAGCACCTGCGCCTGCGCCGGGTCGCCGCCCTCGGCCGCGCCCTCGCCGAGGTTGGCCAGCGCGATGCCCTCCCGGCGGCGGTCGCCGAGGCGGCGGGCCATCGTCAGCGCCTGCTCGGCGAACTGGTGCGAGCCGGCCAGGTCGCCGGCCTCGCTCTTGACCGCCGACCGCGACGACACCGCGCGCTGCTCGATCTCGAGCAGGCCGCGGGCCCGGGCCAGATCGCACGCGCGGGCCAGGTCGGCGTCGGCGTCGGCGAACCGCCCGGCCTTCATGCGGCGCCAGCCCCGCGTCAAGAGCGCGCGCGCCAAGAGCGCCGGGCCGCCGCGATCGGGCTCGGCCTCGCACTCGGCGACCAGCGCGTCGAGCCCGTCGATCGTCACCAGCCCGGCGCGCCCGCCGATGTCGGCGGCCATCGTCCGCGCGGCCAGCGCCCGCGCCCGATCGCCGGCGGCGGTGGCGGTGGCGGCGGCGCGCTCGGCCACCGCGACCCCGGCGACCAGCTCGCCGCGCGCCGACAGGTTGCGGGCCAGCTCGACGTGCGCGTCGATCGCCAGCTCCGGCGTCGGCGCCAGCGCCGCCGCGCGCTCGAGCCGGGCCGCGCCGCCGGCCGCGTCGCCCAGCGCGGTGGCGATGGTCCCGGCCACCAGCTCGAGCCGGGCCGCGGCGTGCGGATCGCGGGCGGCGCCGGTGGCCGCCAGCTCGCGCGCGGCGTGATCGGCGCGGGTCACCGCCGCGTGGGCCAGGTCGAGCTCGCCGCGGGCGGCGGCCTCGGCGGCGGCGCGCACCGCGAACCCGAACGCCTCGGGCCACGCGCCGATCGCGTGGTGGTGGGCCGCGAAGATGTGGGCGAAGCGATCGTCGGCGGTGCCGTAGATCGCGGCCAGCGCGTCGACCACCGCGCGGTGGGCGCGGCGCCGGGCCCGCGGCGGCTGCTGATCGTAGACGCACTGCCGCACCAGCGAGGTCGCGAAGCGCAGGTCGTTGCCGACCGAGACGTCGCGATCGCTGAGCAGCCGCAGCGCCAGCGCCGCGTCGAGCGCGTCGTCGACCGCGGCCTCGCTCGCCCCGGTCGCGGCGGTCAGGGTCGCCACCCGGAACTCGTCGCCCAGCACCGCCGCGTACTCGAGGATCGCCCGGAACGGCGCGGCCAGCTCGTCGAGCCGGGCCGACACCATCGCCGCCACCGAGGCCGGCAGCGCCGCCTCGCCGCGCAGCGTCAGCCGCCAGCCGTCGTCGGTGTCGACCAGCTCGCCGCGGCTGACCAGCTGCCGCGCGATCTCGACCAGCGCGAACGGGTTGCCGCCGCTGGCGCGCAGGAGCTGGCGGGTCTCGATCGGCGGCACCCGCAGGCCGTGGAACGCGCCCTCGAGCCAGGCCCTGACCTCGGCCTCGCCGAAGCCGGCCAGCGGCACCTCGCGCAGGTCGCCGCCCTTGCTGGCGCGCCACGCCGCGAAGTCGGGGCCGGCGTCGGCGAGGCGGGCGGTGCCGACGATCAGCGCGCCGCGCGGGCCCAGCGTGCGGTGCACGTGATCGAGCAGCTCGAGGTCGAGCCGGGTCGCGCAGTGCAGATCGTCGAGCACGATCACCAGCGGGCGGCCGGCGGCCTGGCCGGCCAGCTCGTCGGTGATCGCCGCGAAGGCGGTCCAACGCTGGCCGGCGCCGACCAGGTCGAGGCTGGTCCACGGTCCCTCGCTGGCCGCCGGCCGCGTGCGATCGGCGATCATCGCCAGGAACGCCTCGAGCGGCGGCGGGCGGCTGCCGGCGTAGGCGTAGAAGCGCCCGGCCAGCACCAGCGCGGCCTGGCGGCGGGCGGTGGTGGCCAGCCGCTCGGCGAGCCGCGACTTGCCGATGCCGGCGTCGCCGGTGATCACCGCGACCGGCGGCCGGCCGCTCCGGGTCTCGGCCAGCGTCTGCTCGAGCGTCGCCACCTCGGGCTCGCGGCCGACGAAGTGGGTGAACTGCGGCCCGTCGCTGCGGGTCACGGCGGTCACCGCGCTGACCCGACGCGCGCGGGGCGGGGCGGTCAGCGGCGGCGGCGGCGCGGCCTCGGCGTCGCCGCGCGCGAGCTGGGCCAGCCGCTCCGGGCTCGATGGGCGCGCCGCCGGATCGCGGGCCAGCGCGGCCTCGATCGCCGCGACCACCCGCGGCGGCAGGTCGGGCACGAACGCGCGCGGATCGGCGAACCGGCCGCCGCTGATCGCCAGCAGCGTCTCGACCGCGGTGCCGCCAGCGAACGGCAGCGCGCCGGTCACCAGCTCGAACAGCAGCACGCCGAGCGCGAACACGTCGGTGGCCGGCGACGCGGCGCGGCCGTCGGTCTGCTCGGGCGCCATGTACGCGACCGTGCCGATCAGCGTGCCTGGCGTCGTGATGTTGCGCTCGGCCAGCCGCAGGTCGACCGCCAGCCCGAAGTCGAGCACCTTGACCAGCTCGCGGCCGTCGTCGGCGGTGGTGACGATCACGTTGGCCGGCTTGACGTCGCGGTGGACGATGCCGCGGCGGTGGCCGGCCTCGATCGCCGCGCACACCCCGGTGAACACCGCCAGCGCGCGATCGATCGGCAGCCGGCCGGCCTCGACCAGCGCGGCCAGGGTCGGCCCCTCGAGCAGCTCCATCACCAGGTACGGGCCGACCGCCGCGTCGACGCCGTAGTCGAAGATGCGCACGACGTTGGGGTGGCGGATGTGGGCCGCGGCCTGGGCCTCGATCGCGAACCGCTGCCGGTTGTTGGGCGTGTCCTGGGCCGGCAGCAGCCGCTTGATCGCGACCAGGTCGTCGAGGCTCCGCCGTCGCGCCGCGTACACCTCGCCCATGCCGCCGCGGCCGAGCAGCCGCTCGACCACGTAGCGGCCATCGAGCGCGAGGCCGGTCGCCAGCGCCGCGGACACGTCGGACATCGCGCCGATCGAACCACGGCGGGTGCCAGCGTGGCCAGTGGCCGCGGCCTGGCACGTGCCCGCCTGTGCCAGCTGGCACGGCCCGGCCAGCCCCGCAAGTGGCCGCAATCGCGGGGCCGGTGATCGGCACGCGCATGGCAATGGGTCAGCCGTGGAGGACGACATGATTCGACTGAGCTTCGTTTGTCTTGGCCTTGCGACCGCGCTGTGCGCGGCGGCGTGCAGCGACGACGGCGGCGGCGCCCCGATCGACGCGCCGGTGACCCCCGACGCCGACGTCGACGCCGGCACCGACGCGCCACCGGCCACGGTGGTCGCGGCCCGGCCGTCCAAGTCGGGCACCATCGCGATCACCGAGGACGACACCCGGGTGATCATGGTCAACCCGGAGGCCGGCACGGTCAGCATCTTCGACACCGCCACCAACGCGCGGCTGGTCGAGCTGCCCACCGGCCGCGAGCCGAGCGCGGTGGTGATCCACCCCGACGGCAAGTCCGCGTACGTCGCCAACCGCGGCGACGGCACCGTCGTCAAGATCGCCAACCTCGACGGCACGCCGTCGGTGTCGGGCCCGCTCGCGGTCGGCTCCGAGCCCACCGGCCTGGCGCTGTCGCCGACCGGCGCGACCCTGTACGTCGCCGAGTGGGCCGAGGGCCGGATCGCCGTGGTCGCGACCGCGACGATGACCGAGACGGGCGCCATCACCGCGCCGCGCAACCCGCGCGGCGTGGCGGTCACCAACGACGGCGACGCCGACGACAGCGACGAGCTGATCGTCGTGCCCGAGTTCTACGGCGAGCCGACCGGCGCCGAGGCCGCCGACGGCAGCCGCGCCGGCCGGGTCCGGCTGTACCGCGCCAGCGACCTCAGCCCCGACACCGCGATCACGCTGGCGGCGATCGACAGCGGCTTCGCGCCGTCGACCGCGCCGGCCGGCGCGCCGACCGTGACCACCGCGCCCAACCAGCTGTGGAACGCGGTGATCGTCGGCACCAAGCTGTACCTGCCGTCGATCTCGGCGGCGCCGGCGGCGCCGACCAACTTCCAGAGCAACGTCCACGCGGTGGTCTACGTCGGCGATCTCGCGACGCACGCCGAGGACCGCGGCCTCAACGGCACGATGGTGCTGCCCAAGCTGGTCCGCGATCAGATCCCCGATCCGACCGCCAAGCAGTTCCTGGCCGACATCGTCGACCTCGACTTCATCGGCACCGGTGTCGCCTACGTGCTGTCGCGCGGCAGCGACACCGTCCAGCGCGTCGTGCTCGATCCGGCGCAGGGCCCGCGGCTGGGCTCGCCGCAGAACAAGCAGATCGAGCTCAACACCACGCCGGCCGGCTCGGCCGGGCCGTGCCAGACCCCGACCGGCATCGTCACCGCGCACGCCGGCGCGCGGGCCTTCGTCAACTGCTGGGTCACGCGCTCGCTCGGCGTGCTCGACCTGTCGCAGCAGGCGCTGACCACCACCGTCGCCTCGTCGGCGATCGCCGCCGGCGAGCGCGACGTGCAGGACGGCCGCCGGTTCTTCTTCACCGGCCGCGGTCGGTGGTCCAACAGCGGCTGGAGCGACTGCGCGTCGTGCCACCCCGACGGCCTGTCCGACAACATCACGTGGAGCTTCGCGGCCGGGCCGCGGCAGTCGACCTCGCTCGACGGCTCGTACACCCACGGCCCCGGCGCGCAGCAGCAGCGGGCGTTCAACTGGACCGGCATCTTCGACGAGATGCACGACTTCGAGCGCAACACGCGCGGCGTGTCGGGCGGCAAGGGCGCGGTGACCCGGCCCGACCCGGCGATCGCCGGCGCGGCGTGCGGCAACCTCGCGCAGGAGGCCCAGGCGCCGATCTCCGCCGACGGCCTGGGCCGGTCGGTCAAGCTCGACCAGGACGTCGCCGGCAACTGCACCCCACGACTGGGACAAGGTCGAGGCCTACGGCAAGACCGTGCGGCCGCCCCTGGCGCTGCGCAAGCAGGACCCGGCCGCGGTCGCGCGCGGCGCGGCCCTGTTCGGGCTGGCCACCGCCACCGCCAACAACGCCGGCTGCGTGAAGTGCCACGGCGGTCCGGGCTGGACCGCGTCGCGGGTGGCGTTCCCGCTGTCGACGGTGGATCCGTCGCCGCTGGTGGCCACGCCGTTCACGCCGCCGGCGGCCTGGGCGCCGGCGACCTCGGACCAGGGCTGGAACTTCCACACCACCAAGATCAACACGCAGCCGTCGTCGGCGTTCTTCCCTGGCTTCGAGGCCACCAACCGCGCCGCGCCCAACCAGATCGCGTGCGTGCTGCGCAACGTCGGCACGTTCGGCGGTGACGCGCTCGAGCAGCGGCTGGTCAACGGCAACCTGGTGCGCGCGCAGGGGCGCCTCGGCTACAACGTGCCGTCGCTGTACGGCCTCGCGGTCGGCGCGCCGTACCTCCACCACGGCGGCGGCAGCGATCTGGCCGACCTGTTCGACGACCCGGCGTGGCAGGCCCACATCACCGCCGGCAACCCCGTGTGGCTGGCGACCGGCACGCCGGCCGAACTCGCGGTGAAGAAGGCCGACCTGGCGGCGTTCCTGCTGTCGATCGACGCGGTCACGCCCGAGCAGGCGCTGCCGGCCGGCTTCGACGGCTGCCTGTGATCAGTCGTCGCTGAGATCGTCGCCCGCCTCGCCGCCAGCCAGCGCGGCGGCGGCGGGGTGCTTGCCCAGGTAGCGGCGCAGCTGGTTGCGGTGGACGCCGAGGCGGCGGGCGGCGCGGCTGACGTTGCCGCCCTCGGCCTTGAGCGCGGCGAGGATGGTGTCGTCGTCGGGCAGCCCGACCGATCGGGGCCGGGCCGGCTCGGCGGCCTCGGCGGCGGCGCTCGCGACGTGGGCGCGCCCGGCCTGCTCGTCGAGATCCTCGGCGCGCACCGCCGGGCGGTCGCCCTCGAAGGCCGCGTGGGCGGCGCGGGCGGCCTCGGCGATCAGCTCGCGCACGTTGCCCGGCCACGGCCGCAGCAAGCACGCCTCGATCAGCGACGGGTGGGCCGGCAGGCCGCGGCTGGCGATGGCCTCGGCCACCAGCCACGGGATCTCCTCGAGCCGCTCGCGCAGCGGCGGCAGGCGGACCTCGGGGCGGCCGATGCGGTAGTAGAGGTCGTCGCGGAACCGCCCGGCGGCGACCGCGCCGCGCAGATCGCGCAGCGTCGCGGCGACCACCCGCAGCTGCACCGCCCGCGGGCGCGCCGCGCCCAGCGCCAGCAGCTCGCCGGTCTCGAGCACGCGCAGGAGCTTGGCCTGCACGTCGAGGTCGAGCTCGGCCACCTCGTCGAGGAACAGCGTGCCGCCGTCGGCCGCCGCCAGGTAGCCGTCGGCGTCGCGGTCGGCGCCCGAGTACGCGCCCTTGCGGGTGCCGAACAGCAGGCGCTCGGCGAGGCCGGCCGGGATCGCGGCGCAGTTGACCGCGACCAGCTCGCCGCTCACGCCCGAGGCGCGGTGGAACGCGCGCGCCGCGAGCTCCTTGCCGACGCCGCTCTCGCCGGTGACCAGCAGCGAGCGCCCGCCGCGGGCCGCGCGCTCGACCGCGCTCCACGCGGCGCGCAGGGTCGGGCCGACGACGCCGTCGCCGGTGGTCACCGTCGCGCCCTCGAAGGCGCGGACGTCGTCGACCGCGACCGCGACGGTGCGGCCGACCCGCACCACCACCGGCGCCGGCGCCGCCACCTCGATCGACGCGATCTGCCGCCCGCCGACGTGGGTGCCGTTGCGGCTGCCGAGGTCGGCGACCCGCACCTGCTCGCCGGCCCACGAGACGCGCGCGTGCTGGCGGCTCATGCGCTCGTCGTGGGCGTCGGCCAGCGTCTCGCGGCCGAGCACCAGCCCGGCGGCCGGGATGCGCAGCGCGATCAGCCGCGGCGCGCGGTCGCTCCACACCACCAGCACGCCGGGCACCGGCGCGCTGTCGCGGCTGGATTCGACCTCGCTGTCGCGAGCGGTCTCCCACGTCGGCCGTGACATCCGGCTGATCCTACGGGGCCGCGCACACGAAATCGATCGAGCGGGGCCTCGTCGCGCCATGCCGCCGCCATGACCCAGCCAGGGTGGACCGCGGACCACCGGATCGACCGACACCCGAGATCCATCTCGTAATCGATCACACTGTCCATTCGCTGCACAGTGTAAAATCAAATCAAATTGTAAATGAATTGGTCGATATGTATAATATCTGAATGTCAGAATGATACGGAACCTCACACAACTCTCAGAGCTTACGGGCACATGGCAAACCCCGGCATCCTGGAACGGCGGTTGCTCTAGGTCACCCCACGGAGGTGATCATGCGTCTCAGCTCGTTCGTTCCCGCTGCTCTCGCGCTGTCGCTCGCTGCTTGTGCCGACCAGGCCGATGACCCGGTCGACACGGCCCCGCTCCAGTTGACGCACAACGACGCCAACTTGATCGAAGGCAGCTTCGTCCACGCCGGCTCGGTCGTCACCTTCGACAGCCGCGTGGTCGGGCCCGAGCACGCGCTGCTCCACCTCGACGTCAACGGCGTGACGCTGACCGCCGACCTCGATCTCGCCGGCGGCGCGTTCACCCAGGACGGCGGCCTCGGCGCGCTGTACGCCGACGACGTCGCCGCGCTGATCGGGCTGCGCGACGCGATCGGCGCCACCCACCCCGAGCTGATCGACACGCTGCACGGCAAGCTGCTGGTGCGCCACGCCGACCGCATGGCCGAGGCGCCGCAGGGCTACACGCTCGACAAGCGCGTCATCGACATGACCACGCTGACGGCCGCGGTCGACGATCGCGCCGGCTCGTGCGGCAACGACGGCACCACCTGCCTGCCCGGCATCGGCGGCTACGCGTACGAGTACCACGACTCGACCGGCCACGGCTGCACCGCGACCTACACCTCCTACGGCAACTACGCCTCGAGCTGCCAGGGCCGCTGCGGCGCCGGCTGCAACTGGTGGTTCGACGACGACATGATGCAGGACTGCCTCGATCACGATCGCTGCGTCGACCACCACCCGACCGGCGGCTCGGGCTCGGGCAGCGCCTACTGCGGCGACGAGTTCTGGGACGCGGACGGCGACTACGTCGTGACCTACGCGGCCTACTGCCCGAACTGACGCGCGCCGATGGCCACCTCCGGCCACTCGAGACGATATGATCGCGGCGTGCGCGCCGCGTTCGTGCTTTTCGGAGTCACCCTCGTCGCCTGCGGCGGCGGTAACGCGCCCTGCGGCCCGCGGCCTGGCGTCGTGGCGTGCGTCGACGACACGCCGGTGACCGCCGCCAGCGCGCGCGAGCACCTGCGACCGCCACGGACCGTGCCCGGCAAGGCCGCGCCGATCGATCCCCACACCGACGCCGTCGACGCGGCGATCCGCGTCGAGCTGTTCGCCGCCGAGGCCCGGCGGCGCGGCCTCGGCGATCGGCGCGCCCGCACCGCCGTGCTGAACCAGGCGCTGATCGCCGACGAGCGCGCCCGCCAGCGCCTGGCGCCGGCCGACGTCACCGACCCCGCGATCGACGCGCTGCTGCAGGCCACGCCGGGGCGGGTCGCGAAGATCGAGGGCGTCCACGTGCGCGCGATCTACCTCGCCGACGCGGCCACCGCCGAGGCGGTCTACGCCCAGGCGGTCGGGCTCGACGACGCCGGCTTCGCCGCGCTGGCCCGCGCCCGCTCGCAGGACCCCAGCGCGGCGAACGGCGGTGACCTCGGCGTGCTCGACGACGACCACAGCCCGATCGAGCTGGTGCGCGCGGCGACGCCCCTCGCCGAGGCCGGCGCGCTGACCGGCCCGGTCGCGCTCGCCGACCGTCGCTTCGTGATCCTGCGCGCCGTCGCTGTCTCCGTCCGCCCCGAGCCGCCCGAGCAGCTGCGGCCGCGGGCCCGCGAGTACCTGGCCCGCCAGGCCGAGGTGGTGGCGCTCGACGCGCTGGCCGCGCAGCTCGAGCGCGCGCACCGGGTGCGCCGGTTCCCCGACGCGTTCGCGGCGCTGACCGCCGGGGCGACGCCCGACGGCGGCCGGTGAGCGCGCCGGTCGTCGGCGGCGCGCCCGACGTCGACCACCCGGGCGTGGTCGCGATCGTCGAGCGCCGCGCCCGCTGCGACGCGCCCGAGGCGGTGCGCTGCTCGGGGACGCTGATCGCGCCGCGGGTCGTGCTGACCGCGGCCCACTGCCTCGACGGCCGCCGCGCCGATGAGCTCGAGGTCGTCGTCGGCGCCGACCTGCGCGGGCCGGCCGGGGCCGCGCTCGCGGTCCAGGACGCCGCCCTCCACCCCGGCTACGCGCCCGGGCAGCTGGTCGCCGGCCACGACCTCGCGCTCTTGCTCCTGGCCGAGCCCGCCGCCGTCGCGCCGGTCGCGCTGGTCGACGCGCCGCCGCCCGAGCTGGTGGTCGGCGCCACCGTCCGGCTGGTCGCGCTCGGCGCGCCCGCCGACCACACCGACGGCGGCCAGCGGCTCGCGGCCGACGCCACCGTCGCGGCGGTGACCGCCAACGACCTCACGCTCGACGGCCCGGGCGTGCCGTGCGGCGCCGACTCGGGCGGCGCGGCGTTCCTCGCCACCGCGGTGGGCGAGCGCCTGGTCGGCGCGATCAAGGCCAGCGGCGCCGGCTGCGTCGCGCCCGGCTACGTCACCGCGATCGCCGGCGAGCTCGACGGCTTCGTCCGGCCGTTCGTGGCGATGGCGGCCACCGCGCCGGGCCCGGTGCGCCCGCCGATCGCGGCGCTCGACGCCTGCGGCGCGAGCTGCGCCACCGTCGACGACTGTCCGCTGGGCACGCTGTGCCTGCCCGAGGGCGACGGCAGCCGCTGCGGCTACCGCGACCTGCGCGCGGCGAGCTTCGGCGACGCCTGCGCCAGCGGCGACGCCTGCGTGCCGGTCGGGCAGGGCAGCGCGCGCGGCTGCCAGATCGCCGCGCCGTGCGGCGTGGCCGTCGAGGAGCCCGGCTGTGGCTGCGGCGCGCAACCGGCGCCGGGCCCCGCGCTATTCCTGGTCGCGGCGCTGGTGGTTCACCGACGACATCGGCTCGCGCGGCGGCGGCGGACACGCTAGCTTCACCGCTATATGCGTCGTGCGCTCGGGCTGTTGCTGATCCTGTCGACCGTGGCGTGCTCGGGCAAGAAGCGCGCGAGCGACCCGCCCGGGACCCCGCCACCGCCGCCGCCCGGCGTCGGCACCGCCGCCAGCCTCGGCGCCGGCGATGGCGAGGCCGTCGAGCTCACGCCCGATCAGCTGCGCGAGGCGGCGCTGGCCGCGGCGTTCGTGCGCCGCTTCGAGCGCGATCACCTGCGCCGCCGCGTCCTCGACGACGCGATCTCGGCCGAGGCCTTCACCGCGTACCTCGATCGGCTCGACCCCGAGAAGATGTTCCTGCTGGCGTCGGACCGCGAGGCGCTGGCCGCCGACGCCAAGCGCATCGACGACGCGATCCACGCCGGCGATCTGTCGCTGGCCCACGCCGCCGCCGCGCGCTACCGCGAGCGGGTGGCGGTGGTCGAGAAGATGGTGGCCGAGCTCCTGGCCGGCCCGATCGATCACGACGACGCCGAGGCGGTCGAGCTCGACGACAAGAAGCTGGCCGCGGCCCAGACCGACGCCGAGCTGCGCGAGCGCTGGCGGCAGCGGCTCGAGCTCGAGCTGCTCGATCGCACCGCGGCGCCGCTCAAGCCGGCCAAGGGCGCGCCGCCGCTGGCGCCCCTGCCCGAGCGCGAGGCCAAGGCGGTCGCCGCGATGGCCACCGCGTACGCCGGGCGGTTCGCGCGCCTCAAGACCGCGCGCCCGATCGACGAGTCGGCCGACCTGCTCAACGCGGTGGCCAGCGTCTACGATCCGCACACCGAGTACCTGCCGCCGTCGGACAAGGCCAACTTCGACATCGCGATGACCGGCTCGCTCGAGGGCATCGGCGCGGTGCTGCGCGAGAAGGATCACTACGTCGAGGTCGCCGAGCTGGTGGCCGGCGGCGCCGCCTGGCGCCAGGGCCAGCTCGCCGCCGGCGATCTGATCCTCGCGGTCACGCCCGACGGCCGCGACACCGTCGACATCGCCGACATGAACATCGACGACGTGGTCAAGATGATCCGCGGGCCCAAGGACACCAAGGTCACGCTCAAGGTCAAGAAGGAGAGCGGCGCCGACGAGACCATCGCCATCACCCGCGACGTCGTCGTGATCGAGGCCGCCTACGCGCGCGGCGCGGTGCTCGGCGGCAAGGGCCTGCCGAAGCTCGGCTACGTCTACCTGCCCGGCTTCTACGGCGGCCAGGGCCGCGACGCCGCCGCCGACGTGCGCGACCTGCTGGTCCGGCTGCAGGCCAAGGACGTGGCCGGCGTCATCCTCGACCTGCGCGGCAACGGCGGCGGCCTGCTCGACGACGCGGTCGAGCTGACCGGGCTGTTCGTCGATCAGGGCCCGGTGGTGCAGGTGGCCGACGGCGCCGGCGACCGCGAGGTGTTGACCGACGACGCGCCCGGCACGGTGTTCGATCGGCCGGTCGTGGTGCTGGTCGATCGCTTCAGCGCCTCGGCCTCGGAGATCGTCGCCGGCGCGCTGCAGGACTACCGACGTGCGGTGATCGTCGGCACCAGCCCGACCCACGGCAAGGGCACGGTGCAGTCGCTGGTCAACCTCGATCGCGACGCCGGCGGCCGGCTGCAGCTCGGCTCGCTCAAGCTGACGATCCAGCAGTTCTACCGGATCAACGGCGCGTCGACCCAGCTCGACGGCGTCAGCCCCGACATCGCGCTGCCCGATCCCACCGCCTACATCGACACCCGCGAGGGCTCGCTGCCCCACGCGATCGCCGCGTCGAAGATCGACCCCGCGCCCCACGACGACTGGGCGGCGCGCTGGGAGCTGGCCGCGCTGCGCAAGGCCAGCGCCAGCCGCGTGGCCAAGCAGCCGCTGTTCGCCAAGATCGACGCGTCGGTCGCGCTGCTGAAGGCGCGCCGCGCCGAGACCCAGGTGCCGCTGGCCCGCGCGGCCTGGGAGGCGCGCCGCGCCAAGCAGGTCGCCGCGGCCGAGGCGGTCGAACTCGACTTCACCAAGATCCCGGCGTCGCTGAAGGTCGAGCTGCTCGATCCGCCGCCGGCGCCCGCGCCCGGCGCGCGCGTCGACGATCGGATGGCCAAGTGGGGCGACGGCCTGGCCCGCGACCCGTGGCTGGCCGAGACCGCGCGGGTGCTCGCCGACATGACGCGGCCGTGAGGCTCGCCGCGCGTGGCGCCTGACCGGCCGCTGACCGCTCTTACGGCCAGGACCCAGAGATAGCCTCGCTGGCGCTCGGCTACGCGATCTGCGCGACGCGGGCGTGGGCCTCGCCGACCCGGCCCAGGGTCGCGCCGCCGCGGCCCTCGACCACCACCGACGCGGCCGCGGCGCCGAGCTTGGCCGCCGCCACCGGGTCGCGGCCCTCGGCCAGCCCGAGGAAGAAGCCGGCGGCGAAGGTGTCGCCGGCGCCCGTCGGATCGACCTCGACCGCGCGCGGGTAGATGCCGACCTTGGTGGTGTGGCCGCGGACGATCACGTCGCAGCCGCGCTTGCCGTGGGTGAACGCGACGATCGGCACGTGGCGGCACAGCCGATCGAGCAGATCGCCCTGATCGACCAGGTCCTCCTCGCCGCACGCCGCGAACGCGACCCGCGCCAGCAGCGCGCTGTCGACCGGCCACGGGGTCTGGACGACGGTCTCGCCGGGGCCGCGATCCTTGATCCAGCCTTGCACCGCGATCGCCACCGGCCGATCGCCGGCCGCCGCGACCCACGCCGCCAGGTCGACCTCTTGCAGCACCGGCGCCAGGTGCACCAGCGCCGCGTCGGGCAGCCGGGCCGGCGGCGCGACCGGCGGCGCGGTCGCCTCGATCCGCTGCACGCGCAGCGCGCCCGCCGGGTACAGGTTGGTGAACAGCGTCGTCAGCCCGCCGCGGGTGACGTCGACGGTCAGCCCGGCCAGCGCGTCGTCGCACGCGAAGTCGGCGCCGACCGCGGTGATCAGGTGGACGTCGGCGCCCAGCGCGGCCTGGGTGCGCGCCGCGTAGAACGCGCAGCCGCCGGCCACGATGTCGTCGCCGTAGCGGTCGTGGGTGACGTGGCCGACGGTGATCAGGCGCGCCGCGGTCACGCGAAGAACTCGCCGCCCGAGATGTTGTAGGCCTCGCCGGTGACCGCCGCCGCCTCGGGCGACGCCAGCCACGCGATCAGCGCCGCGCACTCGTCGGCGCTGACCATCCGGCCGATCGGGATGCCGGCGTAGATCGCCGCCTCGACGTCGGCCTGGGCCTGGCCGCGCTCGTGCGCGGTCTTGACCACGTCGGCCCGCGCCATCGGCGTGTCGACCCAGCCCGGGCACACCGCGTTGACGGTGATGCCGCGCGGCGCCAGCTCCTTGGACACGCACTTCACGACGCCGAGCAGCGCGTGCTTCGACGCGCAGTACGCCGCGTAGCCGGGCCGGCCCAGCTTGCCCAGCCCCGACGACACCGCGACGATCCGGCCGCCGGTCGGCATCGTCGGCGCCACCGCCTTCATCGCGAAGTAGCTGCCGTGGAGGTTGACGTTCAGCGCCTCCCACCAGGTGGCGTCGTCGGCCTCCTCGTCGAGCCGCGCCTGCTTGCAGACGCCGGCCGACAGCACCAGCGTGTGCACCGGCGGCAGCGCCGCCAGCGCGGCGTGGAGCGCGGCGTGGTCGCCGACGTCGAGCGCCAGCGGCTGCACCCGATCGCCGTGGCGCGCGGCCAGCGCGCCCAGCCCGTCGGGGCGCCGCGCCACCGCCACCACCCGATCGCCCCGCGCCACCAGCCGCTCGACCACCGCGAGGCCGATGCCGCTCGACGCGCCGGTCACCACGCTCAGCCGGGTCACGCCGGCTCCATCGTCGCCTCGAGCGCCGGGATCAGCACGTCGTCGGGCACCGGGATCGCGTAGTCGCCCTCGACCTGCCACAGCGCGCCGGGCGTGGCCACCAGCGCCATCCGCACGCCCTCGGTCAGGAACTTCTTGTCGTAGCGCATCGCGTCGATGATGTCGGGGATGCGCATCGTCGCCGGGATCGTCGTCGGCAGGTTGTACTTGGCGATCACCTGCCGGTGCAGCTCGACGACCTCGTCGTCGCAGCCGCCCAGCATGCGCGCGATCCGCGCCGCCACCATCATGCCGATCGCGACCGCCTCGCCGTGCGACAGGTCGTAGCTGCTCAGGTACTCGACCGCGTGGCCGACGTTGTGCCCGTACTGCAGCACCATGCCGGCGGCGTGCTCCTTGGGATCGACCGCCATCAGCTCGCACTTGAGCTCGATGTTGCGCTTGACCACCCACTCGAGGAAGTCGGGGTCGCGGTGGTCGCCCTGGTACGCCAGCAGGTCCTTCAGGTACTGCGCGTCCTGGCCGAGCGCGTGCTTGACCACCTCGGCCAGGCCGTCGGGGATCAGCCAGTCCTCGAGGGTGGCCAGGAAGTTCACGTCGACCACCACCCGCATCGGCGGGTAGTAGGCGCCGATCAGGTTCTTGCCGCGGGCGCCGTTGAGCGCCTGCTTGTGGCTGATCGCCGCGTCGCACTGGGCCATCAGCGTGGTCGGCACGTGGATCAGGCCGATGCCGCGGTACAGGGTCGACGCGACGAAGCCGCACACGTTGCACACCGCGCCGCCGCCCAGCGACACCAGCACGCTGCGCTCGTCGATGCCCTTCTCGAGCACGTGGTCGACCAGCCGCGCGTAGTTGGTGATGGTCTTGCTGACCTCGCCGTCCTCCATGACGATCCGGTGGACCAGGTAGCCCCGGGCCTCGAGCGCGCTGACGAAGTTGTCGCCGTACAGCCGGTTCACGGTGGTGTCGGTGAACACGAAGATCGGCGACGACGCGCACCGGGCCGGGATGCCGAGATCGAGGCGGCTGCCGTCGGTGGCGATGCCGCGGCCGACGATGACCTCGGTGGTCGCGGGGGCGCCGGTCTGGAAGGCGTAGCGCTGCCCGCTGGCGGCGCCGTCGGGCGGCGTGATCGTGCGGACGTTCTGCTCGCGCCGCTGCTTGCGGTGCCGCATCTCGGTGCGGATCAGCGCCGCCGGCGTGTCGACGTCGTCCCACGGCAGGCCGTCGGTGAACACCGCGCGGGCCAGGCCGCGCGGCGCCAGCCGGTTGACCGCGTCGAAGATGTTGGCCTTGGGCGAGGCCTGGTAGGCGGCCTCGAACGCGCCCCACGCCTCGGGGCCGCACGCGAACAGGCCGCAGTCGACCGCGTCGTAGCCGGGCACGTCCCAGCCCATCTCGAGCACCGCGCCGCGGTGCTGCTTGACCTTGACCGCGGCGCCGGCGTCGAACACCTCGCCGAGGTTGGCGTCGACCATCGCGACGACCTCGCCGTCACCCAGCCGCTCGCGGGCGATGCGCTCGATCAGCTTGCCGTCGAAGACGTGGTCGCCCATCGCGATCACGAACCGCTCGTCGCCGAGCAGCGGGCGCGCGGCGAGCAGCGACGCCACCAGGCCCTCCTCCTGCCAGCGCGGCGCCTCGGCGAAGCGGACCTTCAGCTTGCTGAGCCGCGGGTGCAGCGTCAGCGCCTTGACCAGGGTCGGCGCCTCGTAGCCGACGACCACCACCGCCTCCTCGATCCCGGCCTCCTCGCACTGCACGAGCGTGCGGAGGATCATCGGCAGCCCGGCCACGAAGACCAGCGGCTTGGGCATCCCGGGACGGTCGAGGCGGGCGCCGCGACCGGCGGCGGCGATGAGCACACGTTTGATCGACATGAGCGACTCCTGACAGTCGGACCTCGTACACCGCTGATGGCGACGGGTCAAGGTAGCGATCAGGACGCCAGCAACCCGCGTGCCCGTCGACGCCGGCCTCCGATCAAGCGGTTGCGGGAGGCGTGGTGGTGAATCTTCGACAGCTACTCACCGGCCGGCGCGGCGGCCGCCTGGCAGCACACGCCGCCCTCGATGCCGTACTGGATCCGCGCCACCTCGGTGGTGCCGTCGGGGCACGCCACCTGGCCGTTGCCGATGTCGCCCACCACCTGGTGGCCGAGGCACTCGCACTGCTCGGCGTTCGTCGGCACGCCGTTGCTGCTCTGGACGCCGCAGGTATCGGCCGTCTCGGTAGGCGCCGGCGTCGGGGCGGGCTTGGCCTTGCCGCCGCACGCGGCGAGGGCGAGGGACGCGGACAGGAGGAGGGAGGTGAGGATGCGCATGGGCCGCAGCATGATCGGGGCGCGGCCGTCCCGCAACGCCGGGGCCGCGGCGATCGCTGACCGCCGCGGTCGCGGCCGAGAGGCGGCGATCGCACCCGGCGAGCGCGTGTCATGGACCTCACGCGCGCGGCGTGCGTCGTGCACGCCATGACGAAGCGACGCGCGGCGGCTGTCGCCCTGGCCGCCCTGGCCGCGCTGGTGAGCGCAGCTCGCGCGGACCTGCTGCGCGGCCGGGTGATCGGGCCTGACCACGCGCCGGCGGCGCGGGCGACGGTGGTGGTGAGCGGGCCCGCGATCCTCGCCGCGCAGGCCGAGCTCACCGATGACGACGGCGGGTTCACGATGACGCTGCCGACGGGCACCTACGCGCTCACGGTCTACTACGGCGGCGCGCAGGTGCAGCGGCCCGGGGTCGCGCTCGCGCCCGGGCGCGTCGCCTTCGTCGCGGTCGTGGTCGACCCGCCGCCGCGCACCGAGGTCGTGGTCGTCGACCGCGCGCCGTCCTGCTGCGGCGGCGAGGCGTGCGCGGCGTCGACCGTCACCGGGACCACCCTCACCGACGCGTACGTCGCGCGGCGCGCAGCGCCCGCGGCAGCGCCCGCGCGCGGCTGTGCGCACTGCGCCAGCGGCGGCGCCGACGCCCCGGTCGCCAGCGCGCTGCTGGTGCTCGCCGCGCTGGGCCGCCGCCGCGCTACTGGCGCGCGGCCATCGCGGCCAGGCCGGCCGCCACCGAGGTGAGCTCCTCGCCGCCGACCAGCCGATCGGCGCCGAAGCGCGCGGCCAGGCGCGCGCGCACCGCCGGCACCAGCGACGAGCCGCCGGTGGCGAACACCCGATCGACCGACGTCACGCCCGCGGCGGCCAGCGCCTCGTCGATCGCGCCGTCGATCGCGTCGAGCTCGGGCTCGATCCACGCGTCGAACGCGGCGCGCGCGACCGGCGCCGCGATCGCGATGCCGGGCCGACGGAAGTCGAAGTCAGCCGTCGGCGCGGCGGTCAGCGCCAGCTTGGCGTGCTCGACCGCGCCGTGCAGCGGCAGGCCGAGGTCCTCCTCGACGATCCGCACCAGCCGGGCGATGCCGTCCTTGTCGCGGGCGCCGTCGGCGATGCGCTCGAGCAGCGTCACGGTGTCGGCGCTCTTGAGCATCGACAGGTGGTGCCAGCGGCGCAGCCGGTTGTAGATCCACGACGGCACCGGCGCCTCATGGCCGAACTCGACCTGGTACTTCGTGCCCTTGCCCAGCGCCGGCGCGACGACCGCGTCGATCATCCGCGCGTCGAACGCGTCGCCGGCCAGCGCGACGCCGCTCTGGGCCAGCACCCGCGCGCCGCTGGTCGGCCCGGCCTCGACCACCGAGAAGTCGCTGGTGCCGCCGCCGAAGTCGGCGATCAGCACGCGCTCGTCGCGATCGAGCCGCGCGGCGTAGGCGTGAGCGGCGGCGATCGGCTCGGCGGCGAAAGTGACCTCGTCGAAGCCGGCCAGCGCCAGCGCCGCGCGCATCCGCGTGACCGCGCGCTCGTCGTCGGCCGCGGTCTCGGCGCCCCAGTAGCGCACCGGCCGCCCGCACACCACGCGGCGGCCGAGGTCGAACGGCGCCGCCGCCCGCAGCGCGCGCAGGTACACCGCGATCAGCTCCTCGACCTTGAACCGCTTGCCGAAGATCGTGGTGTCGACGAACGACGCCGCGGCCAGGTGGCTCTTGATCGACTGCAAGAGCCGCGCGACGCCCCCTGCTGGCGGCGAGCGCGTCGAGCGCGCTGGGGTGCCGAAGTCGGCCGGGCGACGGCTCCCGGGGCGCCTTGGGCGCCGCGGCTTCCCCCTAACTCCACACGGGCCCGCGCCGCGGCCGCGCGGTCGCTGGCCGGCTCGAAGCAGCACGGGCGCCAGTAGCGGCGGCGTGCTCGTCGGCGGCGCGGTCGTCGCTCCGCGGCCCGCGCCCGCGCGCCCCCCCAGGGCGGTGGGTGGCGCCGGACGCGTCGACGGTGGCGAGCCCCGCTCCGCGCTGTTGGCGGTGCGGACGTTGAAGTCGCAGGCCGTCAGCGATCGTGGTCGCGAACGGGGCGGACCGCGCCGATCCCCCTCCGCGCCCGATGGGGCAGCGTCACCGATGCACAACCTGTCAGGCCCGCCGCCGGAGGCCATGCCGCGGGGTGGCGGACCGCGCCACCTCCGCCCGCCCACTGGATCGGCGGTCGGTGGTCGACCGCTGCCTGGCGTCCGCAAGCGGGGCTCAGGCTGCCGCCGCGCCGCGCACCTCGGCCCCAGGTCCGATCCGGCGGCCCCCGGGCCGTCCCGTCCCCGCCGTCCCGTCGGGGCGGTCGCCGGCTCCAGCTCCGGCTCCGGCGCCGGCGGCGCGCCGGCCGGCGGCCGGCCGGCCGGGCCGGCGGCGGGCGGGGCGCCGAGCAGCGCCGGCGCCGGCGCCGCCCCCGCCGCCGCCGCCCCGGGGGGGGGGGGGGGGGGCGGTGATCATGGCGCCGCGGCGCAGCCGCCGCGAGCGGTCGGGGCAGGTGCGTCGTCGGCGCGTAGGCGGGGGCGGGGCGTCGCACGACTCGCCGGCGGCGATCGCGATCGCGGCGGCGCGGCCGTCGCAGCGCCAGGCCTCGGCGGTGTTGAGCCGGGGCGGCCGCTGCTGGCGGGCGGCCGGCGCGCCACCGCGGCCACCCCCGCCTGGCGCTCCTCCACGGCCGGCGCCATCGACGCGCCCCCACCCGTTCCGCCCGCCACGATCGCCACCTGCGCGCGCGGCGGGGACGCGGGGCCGCGGTGAGCCCCGGGGGGACCGGCGGCCAGTCCGCCAGGGCCGGGCGCCGGCTCCGGCGCGCGGCTCGCCGTCTGGCCGGCTCCGGCGCTCGCGCCCCCGCTCCGTCCACCGGCCCCGGCTCCGGCTCGGCTCCGCGCCCTCGGCGACTCCGGCCCCGGCCCGGCTCCGACTCCGGCTCCGGCTCCATGCCCGGTCTCCCTCTCCCTCCTCCCTCTGCCTCTCTCTCTCTCCGCTACACTCGCGCCGCCACGGACTCGGCGACTCGCCGGGACCTGGGCCGGCGTCACCGGCTTCGGGCGGCATCGGCGCCAGTTCGCGCGGGCGGCAGGGGCGGCCGGCGTCTCGGTGGCGCTGGTGGCGCGGCGCGCCGATCGGCTCGCGGCGCTGGCCGACGAGCTCGCCCGCGATCATGGTGTCGGCGCGCGGGTGTGCGCGCACGACCTGGCGTCGCCGCGGGCCGCCGACGCGCTGGCCGCCGACGTCGCCGATGTCGTCGACCGGCGCCTTCCAGGGCCTGCCGTGGAGCGCGGTCTACGGCGCGACCAAGGCCTTCGACCTGTTGCTCGGCGAGGCGCTCGCCGTCGAGCTCAAGCCCGCCGGCGTCGACGTCGTCACGCTGTGCCCCGGCGGCACCGACACCGAGGGGCCGATGAACACCGGCGTCGATCCCGCCAAGGTGGCGGGATCGATGCCGGTGGGTCGGTCGTGCGCGCCGCGGCTGCGCTGGGCCGCCGCTCGGTGGTCGTTCTCGCGGTGCCGCCGGGGCCACCGCGCTGCGCGTCGTGCCCGCGCCGTCCCCAAGGCCGCCGGCCGCATCATGGCGCGGGGGCGGCCGCCGCCCCCGCGCGCGCCCCCCGACGTCCCGCCACCAGCACCATCGGCACGCCGGCGGCCGGGCGGGCTTGAGCCGAAGGCGAGCGCCCAGCGACGGCGTGCACCAGGCACGCCCCCACCGCCGCGGCGGCCGCGCCGCCCGCGATCACGCTCAGCGCCGGCGGTGCAGCGTGCCACCGACGCCGAGCCACAGCGGGCCGGGCATCAGTCGATCACCTCGGCGCCCGCCCGCCGGCCGGCGCTGGCCCACCACGACCGGCCGCCGTCGGCGCGCGCGGCGGCCAGCCGCGGCCTCGGAGCGCGGACGTGACCGCCACCGGCGCCGGGGGGCGGCACCCGGGCGCGCCCCCTCCCTCGCCTCCGCGCCCCCGCGCGCCCGGCGCCACCCCCCGGTTGGTGGCCCGGGGCGCGGCAGGCACCGGTCGACACTCACCGCCGCGCGCTGAATCGGCGGGGGCCTCGGCTGGTCCAGGTCGCTGCCCTTGGGGCCGGGCTGGCGGACCTGCGGGTGCAGACCACCAGGCCGACGTCGAGGTCGGCGACGCGTCCACGGCGAGCGCGTCGGCGCGCTCCGGCGCGAGCGAGGCGTGGCGCGCGACGCGCGGAGAGCCGACAGCGCTGCGGGGACCGCGGGTGAGCTCGGCGGGCGCCCGCGCCCGCGAGCGGGCCCAGGCGATCGGCGCGCGCGCACCCGCGCTCACCGACAGCGCCGGACAGGGACAGCTCGCCCGCGCGAACCCGGCGCGGAAGGGCGCCGGGGCCCGGGCCCCCCCCGGCACTCGGGCCTGCGCCTGACGCGCCGGTGACGACGCGGCTCGGCAGGTCCCGGTCGCGTACAGGGCGGCGGGGCGCGAGCGCGCGCGACCGCCACCGCCGCGACCACCGCCCCCCGGGGGACCACCGCCCCGGGCCCCCGGGGCCCCGGGGGCCCCACCCCACCAGAAAAGCGCCCCCAGAAGCCCCCCGGGGGCCCGCGCCCCCCCCCCCCCCCCAACGGCGAGGTGGCGCGTCGACCGCGGC
Source organism: Myxococcales bacterium (assembly GCA_016707895.1). Taxonomy (GTDB): domain Bacteria; phylum Myxococcota_A; class Polyangia; order Haliangiales; family Haliangiaceae; genus UBA2376. The sequence continues at coordinate 65,456 of JADJGV010000005.1, forward strand.
GAGCGTGGCCACCACCGCGGTGCCGACGAACGTCAGCGCGATCGGCGCCAGCGAGGGGTTCGCGAAGCTGGGCTGGACCGCCAGGAACACGATCGCCCACACGTCCTGGAAGATCAGCAGGCCGATGCACAGCCGGCCGCTGGTGGTGTCGACCAGCCGGCGCTCGTGCAGGTACTTGGCCACCAGCAGCGTCGCGCGCGCGCCGGCGACGCCGTACAGCGCCGTAGCCGCCGCCGCGCGGCGACGCCCGCTGGCTGGCGGCCAGGACAGGCCGGCGCCGCCGCGGCGTCAGCGGCACCTGCGCGCGCCGGTGACCAGCGGCGATGCGGCCGCTGGCCAGGGCGCCCCGGCCCCCCGGCCCCCCCACCGCCGCGCCCCCCGCCCGGCGGGCGGGGGGGCCCCCGCCCCGCCGCCGCCCGCCCCCCCCCCGGGCGCGACCGCGGGGGACCCGGGCCACCCCGAACACCGCCCCCCCGGGGAGGGACGCGCACGGGCAGCGCCGCCGGCGGGGCCGCCCCAGGCACGGCCGCGGCGCGGCCGCGGGCTGCCGCCGCCGGCGGGGTCGCGCCGGCGCCGCGTGTCGCCGCGGCGGTCAAGTCGGGCCCGGACCCCCCCCCCCCCCCCCCGGGCCCGCCGGCCGCCCCCCCCCCCCCGCCCCGGCCCCCCCCCCCCCGGCCCGCCCCCCCCCCCCCCCGGCAGGGCGCGGGCGCGGGCCCGGCGCGCGGGGCGGTGGCGGTGACGGGGCGCAACGGCGCGGGGGGCGCGGCGGCGCTGTGGCGTGGCGGGGCGGCGGGGCACCCGCGCGGCCGCCGCGGCGCGTCGGGCGGCGTCGGGCCGCGGGCAGGCGTCAGGCGCGCAGCCCGCGCGCAGCGTGCGCCCGTCGTGGGGTGCTCGCGTCGGGCCGGCGCTCGTCGCTGGCGGGCGGGCGCGCGGCGCTGCCGCGGGGCGCGACGCAGCGCGGGCGCCAGGGCGCCGCAGTCGCGCGCGCTCGCATCGGCGACCGGCACGCGCGCGGGCGACGCCGACGACCACCGCCCGCGGCTCAGCGCGCGCCCGGCGGATAGATCGTGAAGATGGCGTGGACCTCGCTCGCGCCGGTGGCGAGCTCGGACCAGCCGCGGACCGCGACGCCGTTGCGGCCGAGCACCGCGCCGACCTCGCCGCGGAACGTCGCGAGCTGCGCGGCCGGGCCGGTGAGCTGCACGTCGACGTCGACGCCGCGCAGGCGATCGAGCGGCAGCACCCGCGGGTCGACCCGCACCTGCACCAGCCCGCCGAGCAGCACCGCGCCCAGGCTGACGTCGATGACGATCGGCCGCGGCGGAGGCGGCGGCGTGATCACCACGTCGACGCTGCCGCCGCCGGTGACGCTGCCGCCGCCGGTGACGCCGCCGCCGCCGGTGACGCCGCTGCCCGTGACGAGCGTCGGGTCGGCCGGGGGCGGCTCGATCGGCGCCGGCGGGGGCGGGGGCGGCGTCGGCATGTACGCGATCGGGCCGCGATCGTCGACCGCCGGGCCGCAGCCGCCGTGGCCGTCGCCGGCGCCGGCGCCCCACGCCACCGACAGCACGAACGCGCCGGTCATCACCCGCACGCCATCGTCGAGCTGGCTGCGCAGCCGCACGCCGGGCGACACCCGACCGCCGCAGCTGCGGAAGCCCACGCCGAACTCGGCGTCGAGGAACGCGTGGCGCTCGAGGCCGCGATCGGTGGCGACCAGGCCGGGGCCGGCCTGGACCTGCAGGTACAGCGGCGCCGGCGCCGGCCACGCCGGGCCCAGCCGCACGCCGCCGAGCGCCGCGACCGTCCCGTGCAGGCCCTCGATCTCGACCGTGTCAGGCGCGCGGCCGAAGACGTAGTTGCCGCTGGCCACCAGGTGCAGGTTGGCGCCGAGGCGCAGGCCCAAGGACGCGCCGACGCCGAACATGAACGGCGACGCGAACACGTCGGCGCCGCTCCACGCGCGACGCGACCAGGGTTCGTCGAGCTGATCGACGTTGGCCGGCTCGGCGATGTTGAACTCGAAGCCGACCCGCAACGACGCGGTGACGGTGTCGACGGTGTCCGCGCCCAGGCTGCGCGCGTAGGCCAGCTCGAGCGCCGCGACGCCGGCGTTCTCGTCGTCGAGGTACAGCCCGACCTCGCGCGCCACCGACGCCCGCGCCACCGGCGCGTCGTCGCCGATCGCGTCGGCGGCCAGGCCGTAGCCCGCGCCCAGGCCCAGCGCCCACGCGTCGCGATCGACCTCGTCGGTGAAGGCCCGCCACCGCGCCTGCGCGAAGAACCGCTGGGCGCGCGCGATCGTCACGTCGTCGGGCGTCGTGCGCAACCCGACCCCCATCAGCTCGTAGCGCGCGCCCAGCGTCAGGTGGTGGCCGAAGGTGAAGTCGAGCTCGACGCCGAGCGCCTGGGCCGCGCCGGTGGTGGCCGGGCTGTCGAGCGCGACGCCGTTGGTCCAGTCGATGCCCCACCGCCACTGCACCGGCTCGGGGTGCGCCGCCGGCCGGCACGGGATGCGCTCGCCGGGGCCCGGCATGCGCTCGCCGAAGCGGCACGCGCGCAGGCCGCGCAGGGTCTCGAGCGACACGCCGGTGGGCCAGCCGTCGGCGTCGACCGGCGACCACGGCGCGACGCCCGGCAGCGGCGTCGGCATCGTCGGCGGTGGCGCGGGCTGCGCCGCGGCAGGGCCAGCGGCGAGGAGCAGGAGCATCGAGGCGAGGCGAAGCGAGGACATCGAGGTAGTGCCGGGCAAGACAGCAAGCCTCGTGCCGCCCGCGCCCAGACGCAAGCGCGCGGACTCGCTGGCGCGCCGCCGCCACCGCCGACGCAGCCGCGCCACAGCCCGGCCGCCGCCCCGTCAACCGCCGGTGACGGTCGGGCGAGTTGCTCAGGCATGACTTATTAAGTATTGACTTAATAAGTCTCGGCTGAATAACTCCTGGACATGAGCGACACCGCCGGGTTCGTCGGGCGCCACCGCGAGCTCGCGGCGCTCGAGCGGCAGTACGACGGTCGGCGGTCGGCGATGGTGCCGGTCTACGGCCGGCGCCGGGTCGGCAAGACCGAGCTGTTGCTGCGCTTCATCGCGGGCAAGCCGGCGATCTACTTCAGCGCCACCCACAAGCTGCGCGGTCCCCAGCTGGCCGACTTCATGCGCGCCGCCGCGAGCGGCCTGGCCAGCCCGGGCCTGGCCGCGGCCGCGCCGACGACCTGGGAGGCGGCGCTGCGGCTGGCGCTCGCGGCCGCACCCGCCGGCAAGAAGCTGGTGCTCGTGCTCGACGAGTTCCAGTGGTTGTGCGAGTCGAGCCCCGATCTGCCCTCGGTGCTCCAGCGCCTCTGGGACCTCGAGTGGCAACGCGGCGCCCAGGTGATGCTGGTGCTGTGCGGCTCGTACATCGGCTTCATGGAGCGCGAGGTGCTCGGGGCGCGCTCACCCCTGCACGGCCGCCGCACCGCGGACCTGCGCATCGAGCCGTTCGGGTTCCGTGAGGCCGCGGCGTTCCACCCGCGGTGGTCGCGCGAGGAGCACGCGCGCGCGCACTTCGTCTGCGGCGGGATCCCGGCGTACCTGCAGCGGCTCGATGGCCATCGGTCGGTGATGCAGAACCTCGTGCGCGAGTTCTTCGCGATCGACGGCTACTTCGCGCGCGAGCCCGAGTTCCTGCTGCGCGAGGAGCTGGCCGAGGTGAAGCAGGCCGCCAGCATCCTCGAGGCGATCGCGCTGGGCCGGCGCGGCCAGGGCGAGATCGCGCGCGCGGTCGGGCTGTCGGCCAGCGCGTTGACGCCGCACCTGCGCAACCTGCTCGGCCTCGGCTACCTCGAGCGGATCGTCCCGCTGGCGCCGCGCGCGCCCAAGCGCACCGCGGTCGTCTATCGCGTCGCCGATCCGCTGCTCCGCTTCTGGTTCCGGTTCCTCGAGCCCAACGCCAGCCAGCTGCGGCTGCTCGCGCCCGAGCGCGCGGTGGAACAGCTGGTCGCGCCGCAGTGGGAGGCCTACTGCGGCGAGGGGTTCGAGCGGTTGTGCCGCGAGGCGCTGCCGGCGATCTACGCGGCCGACGACATCACCGGCCGCTACCAGGTCGGCGAGTACTGGGATCGCGACCTGCAAGTCGACGTCGTCGGGCTGCGCGGCGACGGCTGGATCGATCTCGGCGAGTGCAAGTGGAGCGGCCGACCGTCGCTGGCCGCCGCCGCGACCGAGCTGCGCGCCCGGTGCGCCCGGTTCCCGGCCGACGGCCGCGCGGTCCGCCAGCACCTGTTCTTCCGGCGCGCGCCCGCGGCGGCGGCCGCCGCCGACCTGGCGGTCCACGATCTCGACTCGCTGTACGGCGAGGCGCCGGGGCGGTGAGGCGCGTCCACCGCTTCCGACCGCGGGCGCCGCGTGTCATCGTCGACGCGTGACGTTCTCCGCCTGGTTCCAGTGCATCGCCGGCTGCGCCGGCCGGTGGTCGCTCACCGAGATCCGCTACCGCTGCCCGACCTGCGGCGAGCTGCTCGAGGTGGCCCACGACCTCGACGCGCTGCGCGCCGCGCGCGACGGGGCCGGCTGGCGCGCGCTGTTCGACGCGCGCTGGCGCGGGCCGGCGTTCCCCGACGCGTCGGGCGTCTGGGGCAAGCGCGAGGTGGTCGCGCCCCACGTGCGCCCCGAGCACATCGTCACCGCGGCCGAGGGCGGCTCGGCGCTGTTGCCGGTGCCGGGCTACGCGCGGGCGCTGGGCCTCGGCGACCTGCGCATCAAGCAGTGCGGCGTCTCGCACACCGGGTCGTTCAAGGACCTCGGCATGACCGTGCTGGTGTCGACGGTCAAGCAGATGATCGCCGACGGCGCGTCGATCCGCGCGATCGCCTGCGCGTCGACCGGCGACACCTCGGCCGCGCTGGCCGCGTACGGCGCCGCCGCCGGCGTGCCCACGGTGGTGATCCTGCCGGCCGGCAAGATCTCGACGGCGCAGCTGGTGCAGCCGCTGGCCAACGGCGCGCTGGTGCTGGCGCTCGACACCGACTTCGACGGCTGCATGGCGATCGTGCAGGAGCTCGCCGACAAGGAGGGCGTCTACCTCGCCAACTCGATGAACTCGCTGCGGCTCGAGGGTCAGAAGACCGTCGCGATGGAGATCGCGCAGCAGCTCGGCTGGGAGCTGCCCGACTGGGTGATCATCCCCGGCGGCAACCTCGGCAACGTCAGCGCGCTCGAGGCCGGCTTCCGCACGATGATCGAGCTGGGCATGATCGATCGCGCGCCGCGCATCTGCGTGGCCCAGGCCGCCAACGCCAGCCCGCTGTACCAGGCGTACCGGCGCGGCTTCGCGGCGTTCGCGCCGGTGCCGGCCCAGACCACGCTGGCGTCGGCGATCCAGATCGGCAACCCGGTGAGCTGGAAGAAGGCGGTGCGCGCGCTCGAGCGCACCGACGGCGTGGTCGCCGCCGCCAGCGAGGCCGAGCTGGCCGACGCCGCCGGCCGCGCCGATCGCTACGGCCTGTTCACCTGCCCACACACCGGCGTCGCGCTGGCCGCCCTCGAGCAGCTCACCGCGGCCGGCACGATCGCCGCGGGTTCGCGCGTGGTCGTGGTGTCGACCGCCAGCGGCCTCAAGTTCGCCGACTTCAAGATCGGCTACCACGAGGCGCGGCTGGCGGCGGCGCCGGCGCCGCGCTGGCGCAACCAGCCGGTCGCGGTCGCCGCGCGCTACGCCGACGTGCGCGACGCGCTGTGGCGGGGCCTGGACGCCACCGCGTGAGCGACGTCGACGATCCGATCGCGGTCGGGGCCGAGGCGATCGCGCGGGTCCGGCGCGCGCTGGCCGAGCTGCACTACAACCAGGCGATCGCGCTGACCGCGGCCGGCCGCCTCGACGACGCGGTCGGGCACTACGACGCGGCGCTGGGCCTGGCGCCGGGCTGGCCCGAGGCCCTCGACAACCTGGGCGCGCTGCACGCGGCGCGCGGCCAGCCCGACGCGGCGGCGCTGGCGCTGCGGGCGGCGCTGGCGGTCGACGCGACCCGCGCCGACACCCTCTACAACCTGGCGACGGTCGAGTTCATGGTCGGCGACGCCGCCGGCGCGGCGGCCCACTTCGCGGCGGCGGCCGCGGCCCGCCCCGGCTTCGCGCTCGCGCTGCGCGGCGAGGCCCAGGCGCGGGCGGCGCTCGATGAGACCTCGGCGGCGCTGGCGCTGGCGGTCCAGGCCGCCGAGCTCGCCGACGACGCCGACGCCTGCGCCTACGCGGCGATGCTGCACCTGCAGGCCGAGGCGCCGGCCGAGGCGCTGCGCTGGGCCACGCGGGCGGCGGCGCTACTCGACGAGGCCGGCCCCCACAGCCTGGTCGGCGCGGCGCACGCGGCGCTGGGCGATCACGCCGCGGCGCTGGCCGCGTACGCGCGCGCCGCGGCGCTGGCGCCGGATCGCCTCGAGCCGCACTTCAACTGCGCGGTGATGGCCGAGGCGCTGCTCGACTACCCGGCGGCGATCGCGCACTTCCGCCGTGCCCACGCCGTCGATCGCGACCACCGCCCGGCGCTGATCAACCTGACCCGCCTGCTGATCGACGTCGGCCACGATCAGCCCGGCGAGCTGGCCGCGTGCCTCGAGCACATGCTCGCGCTCGATCCCGACGACCCGATGGCCCGGCACCTCCTCGACGGCGTGCGTGGCCACGTCAGCGCGGTCGCGCCGCCCCGCTACATCGCCGAGATGTTCGACGCCGTCGCCGACGACTACGACGCGATGATGCTCGACCGCCTCGGCTACCAGGGCCCGACGCTGGTCACCGACGCGCTGACCGCCCTCGGCGTCGCCCGCTGCGCGCGCGCGCTCGATCTCGGCTGCGGGTCGGGCCTGATCGGCGCGACGCTGCGGCCGCGCGTGGGGTGGCTGGGCGGCGTCGACCTCGCGCCGCGGATGCTGGCGCTGGCCGAGGCCCGCGGGATCTACGATCGGCTCGATCACGCCGACGTGGTCGAGCACCTGCGCGCCGGCGACGACCGGTTCGAGCTGATCGTCGCCGGCGACGTGATGATCTACCTGGGCGACCTGGCGCCGGTGTTCGCCGGCGTGCGGGCGCGGCTGGCGCCGGGCGGGCTGTGGCTGTTCACGGTCGAGGAGTCGACCGACGACGACGTCCGGCTGCACCCGACCGGTCGCTACGCCCACCACCGCGACTACCTGACCCGGACGCTGGCCGCCCACGGGCTCGCGACGGTGCGCGTCGCGGCGGGTGCGCTGCGGGTCCAGGCCGGGCAGCCGGTCCCGGGCCTGGTGGTGGCGGCGCGGGCCGCGGGCTAGCGCAGGATCGACCGCCACGCGCTGGCCGCGGCGCGCAGGTTCGACTCGCACAGCTGGCGCGGCGCGCCGTCGATGGTCGTCGCGAAGCAGCCCTGGTCGTCGCGCGCCACGTCGATGACCAGCGTGTCCTGCCCGCGCAGCGTGACCTTGCCCAGGTCGCCGGTGAACGGCGCCGCGTCGATCGTCGCGTCGCCCAGCGTGTCGACGCTGATCCACGCGTCCTCGTAGTGGCACTGCTCGCTGGCGTCGCAGGCCATCACGCCGTCGGTGTGGGCGGTCAGGTTGCTGTCGGCGACGTCGATCGACGCGCTGATGCGGAAGCCGCTGTCCTCCGTCGGGCCGTCGAGCCGCGCCTCGACCTTGCCGTCCATGGTCTGGAGCTCGGTGTCGCGGCTCGCGCGCAGGTCGAACGCCTCGATCGAGCTCGGCTGCGCCGGATCCCGGGCCGGCCCGTCCTCGAAGCCGAAGTTGGTGATGACCAGCTTGCCGCTCACGGTCCAGCCGTTGTCGGTGGTGCAGTCGGTGGTGACCGTCGTGACCAGGCCGGTGGTCGACACCGCCGGGCAGCCGGTCTGGTTGCCGCCGAACAGCGCGCCGGCGACCTCGAACATCAGGCCGGCGTCCTGGAAGCGCGCGACGTCGATCGCGCGGCGCAGCTGGACGTCGGTGGCGGTGGCGAACGTGGCCGAGTCGTGGCCGTCGTCCGCGCAGGCGGCGGCGAGGAGGGAGGCGGACAGCGAGGCGAGGAGGGCGAGGCGCATGAGGAGGCTCCGAGGGGATGGTTGGAAGACGCCGTCCGCCATTGCAGCGGGTGTGCCATCCGCCCGCCGGCCTCGGCGTGGCCGTCCGAGGCGCCGCGGCCGCCGCGGTGTCAGCTCCCCAACGCGGGCGGCGTCAGCAAACGTCCGATCGTGCGACGGTGCGGTACCGTCCGGCATGGATCTCGAGGACGTGGCGCTCGACGACCGGTCGTCCATCACCGCGCGCTATCAACTCGGCGGCGCGCCGGGCGGTGGCGACGTCCTGGTGGTCGCGTGCGCCGGGGCGTATCGCGACGGCTCGGCGGGCGCCCCCGACGCCCGCCGGATGGTGGCGCACGTCGAGGCCGGGCTGGCGATCTGGCGGCCCGACGCCGTCGTGCTCGATCTGGCGGCCCTGGCGTACCGCTGGGGCGACGGCCTGGTCGGGGTGTTCGAGGCCGCGGCGACCGGCGGAGACGCGCTGTTGCCGCGGCCGGTGGCGATCGTGACCGGCGCGGGGTCGCGCGGTGGCCTCGCGAGCTTGTGTCTGCCCGACGCGCTGTTCGCCGAGCGCGCCGCGGCGGTGGCGGCGGTGCGCGCCGAGGCGCTGGCCCGTGACGTCGAGCGGGCGCGGGTCGAGCGCGCGCTCGTGGTGGCCATCGTGGTGCGAGACGATCTGACGCCGGGTGCGGCGATCGAGCTGGTCGCGCGTGCGCCGACCCTGTACCTCGAGTTCGTCCCGCACGACTGGCGCACCCTGACCTGGCGCATCGAGGGTGGCGCCGCGGTGGTGCGGCGGGCCACGCCGGCGCAGCTCGCCGCCGTGGCGAGCCATGCGCCGGTCCACGTGATCGCCGACCCGTCAGATCGGGCGCGGCCGCTGGCGGTGGTCCTGGGCGCGCGGGTCGAGATCCCGCAGGTCGTGCGCGACCTGCCGTCGTGGTGACTTCGCGGCGGTTCCTCGTGCCGCCGGCGGGCGTTTGATCTAGGCTCCGCGCCCATGGGCCGCGCCTTCGAGAAACGCAAGACCACGATCTTCGCCCGCGCCGACCGGATGTCGAAGCTGTTCACGCGCGTCGGCAAGGACATCGCGATCGCCGTGAAGTCGGGCGGGCCCAGCCCGGACGCCAACCCGGCGCTGCGGCGAGTGCTGGTCAACGCCCGCGCCGCCAACATGCCCAAGGACAAGATCGAGGCGGCGATCAAGAAGGCCAGCGGCCAGGGCGCGGCCGACTACGAGATCGTCGTCTACGAGGGCTACGCGCCCCACGGCATCGCGGTGCTGGTCGAGTGCGCCACCGACAACGTCACCCGCACCGTGGCCAACGTCCGCATGCACTTCCGCTCCAACGGCGGCAACTTCGGCTCGACCGGCTCGGTGGCGTTCCTGTTCCAGCGCATGGGCGTGTTCCGGCTGGCCCCGATCGAGGGCGACACCTCGGACCTCGAGCTGGCGCTGATCGATCACGGCCTGCAGGACATGGGCGAGGGCACCGGCGACAAGGGCGAGCCGCAGCTCGTTATCCGCTCGGCGTTCGCCGACTTCGGCACGCTGGCCGCCGGCATCGAGGCCCAGGGCCTCAAGGTCATCTCGTCGGGCAGCGAGTACGTCGCGCCGACCCTGGTCGAGCTACCCGAGGACAAGGCCAAGGAAGTGCTCGAGCTGATCGCCGCGCTCGAGGACGACGACGACGTGCAGGCCGTCTACCACAACCTGGCGTAGCGCCCGCGCCATGTCTCGCGTATCGGAAAGGGGACCCGCGGGGGCATGACCCCGCGGGGGAAGGTCTGTCGACAAACCTTCCCAGGAATTTCAGTCGGCCCAGCCGGTCGCGCAGACCGTGAGCAGCTCGTCGGACAGCGTCCAGTCTTGATCCTGGAAGCACAGGTCGAGGTCCTGGATGACGCACTCGACGTTCTCGTCGTCGACCATGCGCACGTCGTACTGGGCGCAGTCGAACACCGGCGCGGTGCCGCCCTCGCCAGGCAAGAGCGGATCGCCGGCGAGCAGGTCGTCGCCCCACGAGGTCGCGTCGGCGGGGGAGAGGTGCAGCTCGTGGATCTCGTAGCTCGAGCCGTTGCGGATGGTCAGCGAGCCGACCGGGGCCTCGCTGGTGGCGACGGTGCTGCCGCTGCCCGACTGTGCGCCGCCGCACGCGGTGAGGGCCAGCGCGGTGACAAGTGCGAATCCAAGCGTCTTCAACATGGGATCTCCTTCGGGGATCCGATGCCGGTGGCAGGCGCGAGTCGCACGGTCGCCGACGATCAGCGGCGCTTCTTGGCGGCGGACTTGGGCTTGGGCTTGGCGGCGGGCTTGGGCTTGGGCTTGGCGGCGGCCTTGGCCTTGGCCTTGGGCTTGGCGGCCACCTGCTTCGCCTGGTGCGCGCGCACCTTGGCGATGTAGGTGGCGGCGTCGGGGGTCTGGCAGGCGGTGTCGCCGTGATCGACCACGACCTCGCCGATGCGGCGGGCCGCTGCGATCGCCGGCTCGGCCAGCGCGTCGGAGCGGCCGCCGATCGCGATCAGCGCGGTGTTCATGCCCTCGCGGGCGCTGTTGGGCGCGTCGTGGATGCGCCGCTCGATCACCGCCAGGTACGGGGTGAACGCGGCGTCGGCGATCGCGCGGTCGTGCTGGGCGAGCTGCGCCATCACGGTCCAGCCGCAGCGCGCGACGTGCTCGTCGTCGGCGCCCACCCACCGCGCCATCCGCTCCAGCGCGATCGGCGACCGGGCCACCACGCCCGCGACCAGATCGATCACCGTGTGGTACCGGGTCGCGGCGGCCCACGCGTCGGCGGTCGCCTCCGTCAGCTGCGCCGGGTCGGCGATCAGCGCGGCCAGACAGCGCGCGTCGGTGTTGCCGGTGTCCCACAGCCCGATCGCCAGCGCGTGATCGACGCCGAGCCGCTTGGCCATCGCGCGCAACGTCGCGAACGACACGCCGAACAGCGGCTCGGGCGCGCCGTGGCGACGGTAGGTCTTGCGGGTCTGCTCGCTGCCGGCGGCGGACAGCTCGCCGAGCGCGGTGGCCACGTCCATCCCCCGACGGTGCCACGCGAGGCCCAGCCTGTCACGCCGGCGGGCCGCCAAGGCGAACCAACGCTGCCACCGCTCCGCGCACTCATGTATCGTCCCGGCCTATGTCGGAACCCCGGGGCCTCCGTCGCCCGTGCGCGCGCGCGCTCGCACCGCTCGTCCTCGCCGTCGTCGCCGCCTGCGGAGACGACGGCGGCACCACGCCGCCGATCGACGCCGGACCGACGATCACCACCGCCCACTGCAGCTTCGAGCCGGTGGCGGCCAACGCGGGCGCCGGGACCTCGGCGGCCGCGGCGCCGCTGATGGCCGGCGCCGCCGAGGCGCCGCTCGACGTGCCGGTCGGCACCGCGCTCGGCGGCTACACCGCGCGCGGCGCCTTCCTCGGCATGGCCGACAAGGTCGACAACCGCGAGGTGCCGCTGGCCGGCGGGTTCTTCCCGTCGGTCGGCGTCCACACCCGGCCGATGGCCAAGGCCCTGGCGCTGCGCGCCGGCGGTGAGACGGTCGTGTGGATCAAGGTCGACGCGATCTTCGCCTACGAGGGCTTCGTGTTCGATCTCGAGCAGCGGCTCGGCCCCGAGTACCGCGGCAAGATCCTGCTGTCGACGTCGCACAGCCACGCGGCGTGGGCGCAGTACACCGCGCACTCGCCGCTCAAGGTCGGCGCCAGCGAGCGGCGCAAGCTCGTCGGCGACCGCTGGCTGGCCGGCTGCGAGGCCGCGGCCCGCGCCGCGATCGCCGACCTGCGCCCGGCCAAGCTCGGCGTCGCGACCGACACCAACTTCGATCCCGCCGACGCCGTGACCCGCGAGCGCCGCGGCGAGAACGACGTGCTGCCGGGCGGCAACCGCAAGGACGACCGCCTGCACCTGATCCGCGTCGACGCCACCGACGGCGCGCCGATCGCGATCGTGCCGATCTTCGGCATGCACGGCACGCTCGGCGACGCCGACAACCCGCTGGCGTCGACCGACGCCTCGGGCGGCATCGAGGGCATGCTCGCCGAGCAGTTCGACCGCGAGGTGGTCGTGATGCAGGTGCAGAGCGCCGGCGCCGACGTGTCGCCGTCGGGCCACGGCTCGCTCGACTGCAACGTCCACCCCGGCAACCCGCGCGACCCGTGCTTCGGCAACTTCCTGGCGAGCGAGGGCAACGGCCGCGCCGCGCTGCCGATCTTGATGGCGGCGTGGACCACGGCCGGCGCGTCGATGTCCGACACGCTGGCGCTGTCGATGGTGACCCGCTCGATCGAGCTGGGGCCCAAGCCCGAGACCTTCGCGATCCGCGGCGGCAGCCTGGCCTACGCGCCGTTCGATCTGGAGCGGCAGGCCGACCGCGTGGTCTACGACGGCGCCGGCGCGCTGGCGTCGCCGATCGACGAGTACAACGCCCCGGTCGGCGCCGCGCTGTGCGAGAGCGAGACCGCGATGTTCCCGGCGGCGGCGATGCCCAACGTCGACGGGCTCAAGACCTACGGCTCGTGCGTCCGGCTCGACATCGCCGGCGACATCATCGGCCAGCTGCTGCGCCTCGACCTGAGCGACGTCACGGCCGAGGGCCCGGCGTGCCAGACCACCCGCACGACGTTGTCGGCGCTGCGCCTGGGCGACTACCTGATCGCGACGATGCCGGGCGAGCTGTCGGTGCTCCTGTCCGACAAGCTGCGCGCGGCGTCGCCGGTCGACAGCGCGCACACCATCACCGTCGGCTACAGCCAGGGCCACGTCGGCTACATGCTGACGCCCGAGGACTGGCTGCTCGGCGGCTACGAGCCCAGCGTCAGCTTCTGGGGCCCGCTCGAGGCCGAGTACATCGTCGAGCGCTCGGCCGAGCTGTTGCCGCTGGCGATGATGCCGATGCGGCTCGACGGCGCCGCCGCCGGCGCCGATCGCGTGGTCCCGCCCGCGGTCACCGACACCTTCCCGATCGACAACCCGGCGCCGCGCCGCGGCACGGTGCCGGCGACGGTGCCCGCCGATCTGTGGATGCGCGCCGGCCACCCCGCCACCGCGCAGCCGCCGGCGATGGTGCCGCGGGTCAGCGGCCTGGCGACGTTCGTGTGGTACGGCGACGACAGCGCGGTCAAGACGCCGAGCGTCACGCTCGAGCGCGCGGTCGGTCCGGCCTGGGCGCCGGTGACCCGGCGCAGCGGCCGGCCGGTCAGCGACGCCGACGTGCTCTTGTACTACGCGCCGGTGCCGCTGATCCGCGAGGCCAACCCGCAGGAGCACGTGTGGGCGGTCGAGTGGCAGCCGGTGCCGTGGACCGGCTCGGGCGGCGTCGCCGACGAGCTCGGTCACCGCGGCGCGGTGCCGCTGGGCCAATACCGCTTCCACGTCGTCGGCGACGGCTGGGAGCTGTCGAGCGACCCGTTCGACGTGGTGCCGGCGCCGCTGGTGGTCACCGCCACCCGCACCGGCACGCAGATCAGCGCCGAGGTGTCGCTGCACGCGCCCCAGGGCTACCGGCTGCTCGATCTCGCCAACCCGTCGAACCGGCCGGTGCGGGTCAAGGACAACGCGGTCACGGTGGTCGGCAAGGACGCCGGTGGGGCCGCGATCGGCGCGCCGCGCGCCGGCACCACCAGCGCGACGGGCGTGGTCACGGTCGACTTCGGCGCCAGCGCCGCGACCGTCGTCACGGTCGAGATCACCGACAGCTTCGGCAACGTCGGCAGCGACGCCTTGTAGCCGCGCGTTGGCGTAGGATGCCCGCCGTGGTGCGTCCGCCCGACTCGACGATCGATCAAGGCCCCGGCGAGCTGGCGGCGCTGGCGCCGCTGCGCGAGATCTCGCGCTACGTCGTCCTCGAGGAGCTGGGCGCCGGCGCGATGGGCGTGGTCTACAAGGCCCACGACCCCGACCTCGGGCGGATGGTGGCGATCAAGCTGGTGCACGCCGGCTCGACGCCGGCGCGCTCGACCCGGCTGTTGCGCGAGGCCCAGGCCATCGCCCGGGTGGCCCACCCCAACATCGTCGCGATCTACGACGTCGGCCTGGTCGAGGACCAGGTGTTCATCGCGATGGAGTACGTCGAGGGCCAGCGGCTGCGCGACTGGATGTCGGCCGGACCGCGCACGCTGCGCGAGATCCTGCACGTCTTCGAGCAGTGCGCGCGCGGGCTGGCCGCCGCGCACGACGCCGGGCTGGTGCACCGCGACTTCAAGCCCGAGAACGTGCTGTTCGGCAACGACGGCCGGGTCCGGGTGGTCGACTTCGGGCTGGTGCGCTGGGCCGAGGACGAGGACGGCCCGCCGATCACCGAGGCCGGCATCCTGGCGCTCGACCAGAGCATCACGCCGGCCGGCGCCGCGGTCGGCACGCCGCGCTACATGTCGCCCGAGCAGATCCGCGCGCGGCCGGTGGGCGCCGCCGCCGATCAGTTCTCGTACTTCGTGTGCCTGTACGAGGCGGTCACCGCGCAGCGGCCGTTCCTCGGCGACAACATGGCGGTGCTGATGCGCGCGGTCACCGGCGGCGAGGTGCGGCCGTTCCCGGCCACCTGCGTCGCGCCGCGCTGGTTGCGCGCGGCGATCGAGCGCGGGCTCGCGGTCGATCCCGGCGATCGCTGGCCGTCGATGCACTCGGTGGTGGCCGAGCTCGGCCGCGATCGCGAGGCCGATCGCCGGTCGGCGCTCGACGGCTCGGGCTCGACCGAGCCGATGATCGCGGCGTTCCCGCCGCCCGACGATCTGTTCGTGCGGCGGCGGGTCGAGGACATGCGCACCCAGCTCGAGCGCGCGTGGCAGCTCAAGAGCCGCGGCAACCTCGGCGGCGCGCTGAAGATCGTCGTCGAGCTGGGGCCGCAGGTCGACGCGATCGGCTACCGGCCGCTGCGCGCCGCGACCCTGTACCTGCGCGGCAACCTGCAGTACCGCACCGGCGACGCGGCCAGCGCGCGGACCACGCTGCTCGAGGCGGCGCGCGAGGCGGCCCGCGCCGGCGACGACTGGCAGGTGGCCAACGTCTGGACGTTCCTGGTGCTGGTGGTCGGGCTCGGGCTGGGCCGCTTCGAGGAGGCCGAGGGCCTGGTCGCCGCCGCCGACGTCGCGCTCGAGCGGGTCGGCGAGAACGCGTCGTTGCGCTCGCGGCTGCTCAACAACTGGGGCACCTGCGAGCTGGCGCGGGGGCGCTACGGCGACGCCGCGGGCTGCTTCGCGCGCGCGGTCGAGCTCGACACCATCACCCACGGCGCCAACCACGGCTTCGTCGCGATGTCGCTGCTGCACCTGGCCGAGGCGCAGATCGCGGCCCGCTCGCTGCGCGACGCGGCGATCACGCTCGATCGCGCGGTCGCGGTGTGCCAGCCCGACCGCACGACGCCGACGCCGACCCGGCTGCGCTGCCTGGGCCTGATCGGCCGGCTGCGCCTGGTCGAGGGCCGCCCGGCCGAGGCGATCGGCTCGCTCGAGCGCGCGGTGCTGGGCTGGGAGCGGATGATCGGCCGCGAGCGCGCGCTGGGCGAGACGCTGCGCGACCTGGCCAACGCCCGCGGCGCGCTCGACGACCCGCGCGCCGACGAGACCGCGAACCGCGCCGACCGCCTGCTGGCGATCGCGCCGCCGCGGACCGCCTGATCAGTCGAGGAACTCCAGCGCCTCGCCGGCCATGCCGACGACCACCGCGATCCCGACGACCGCGAAGATCGCGTGGGCGGCGCCGGGGATCGCCATCCACTCGTCGTGCCAGCTGGCGGGCATGAGCGCGGTGGTCGCGCTGAAGTACAGATCGGACAGCGGCCCCATCAGCCCGGTCGCCTGCAAGAGCGCGACGGCGAGCAGCCCGAGCACCAGCGCGCCGCCCGCCATCAGCGCCCACGCGAACACGTGCGGGTGCGCGCGGCGGTACGAGCTGCGCCCGCGGCGCGAGTCGTCGTCGTCGCGCTGTCGCCAGCGCCGATCGCCGTACCGGTCGTCGTCGTCGCGGTGGCTGTCGCGCCGGCTGTCGCGTCGGGCGCGGGTGCGGTCGTGATCGCGATCGCGATCGTCGTCACGGCGGCGGCGGTGGTCGCGCGAGCGGTGATCGGTGTCGAAGAAGTCGAGGTCCATGGAGAGAATCTGGGGCCGCGACGCGTGTCCAGCAATGTGAAACATTGAGAGCGATGCGTCGACATAGCCGACAAGAGGACGGGGACAGGGACGGTGACGGGGCAGGGACAGTGACGGGGATGGCGCCTGAGCCCGAGCCGGGATCGGGCGCCGCGCCCCGTAAGCGGCGGCGGTTGGCGCGCGTTACTGTCGCGCATGCGCCGCATCTCGCTCGGTCTCGTCGCGCTGATCGCGCTCACCGCGGTCGCGCGCGCGACGCCGGTCGCGGTGCCACCGCCGGCCACGCCGCCGCCGTCCCACCGCCACCCCCACGCCGGCCTGGGCGGCGGGCTGGCGATCGGCGCCCAGCGCCAGGACGGCGTCGACGGCTGGGTGGCGCGGCTCGACTACGAGGCGTTCCCGGTGCTGGCGCCGCGCGGCAGGTTCGGCGGCGTGTTCGGCTTCGTCCCGGCGTTGCAGCTGTGGCGGGCCGACAAGGACTGGGGCGTCGGCGTCCCCGTGGCGATCGCGCTCGGCGTGCGCGCGCCCGGCATCCGCGCCATGGCCCTGGTCGGTTTCGAGGCGATGTTCGTCGATGTCGTCGCCGACGACACCGGCTTCGGCCTCTACGCGCCGCTGGCCGGCGCCCGCGTCGCCGTCGACGTCGGCGGCTGGTACGCCGGCGCCGACGCCCGCGTCGAGCGCCGCTGGCAGATCGGCGCGCCCGATCACACCCAGTGGCAGGCCAGCATCGTCGTCGGCTACACGCTGGAGTCCAAGCTGAAGGAGCCGATGCGGTAGCGCGGCGCGCGCATCGGCGGCGTGGAGGCGAGCTTCAAGCGCCGCCGCGTGGCCAAGGTTCCAGGTTCCACCGCGTCCACGAGGCGTCTACATTGGCACGGTGACCGCCGAAGAGTTCGCGCGGCGCCTCCACGAGGCCACGGTGCGTGCGCTCGCGTGTGCGCGCGAGCTCGTCGTCAACGAGGTGCCGGACGAGCATCGCTTCGACATCGTCATCAAGCCGCACGGCCCCTGGGAGGAGGGGGCGCCGGTCGATCCGCCCCTGATGGAGCTGTGGCGACGGTCGCGCCGCGGGGGCGTTCGGGAGCTCACGGCCAGCGAGGTCGTCGCAGGGCTCTGGCATCAGGGGCGCGTCCCCGAGTGGATCGACATCGCGTTGAGCGCGATCGAGCTCCCGCACGACGATCGATGGCGGGTGGTGTCCTTCGTCGAGCTGAGGTGTTCGCGGTCGGTCGTCGGCGATGAACAGCTGTGGTACGCGGCGGACGGCCTGCCGCCGTTTCACGTGCTCGGCCCGGAGCTGCCGCCCGGGTGGTGCCTTCGACACACCGACGCCGCCGGTCGCTTCGATGCGGGGGGCCGCAGGTTCCTGCTGCGCGGTCGCCGCGAGCGCTGAGGTCGCCGGCTGCGGCCGGTCGGCCCCAGCTCACCAGACCGTGTCGGCGCCGCGCTTGACCGCGTTGGTCCAGCCAGGTCGGAGCGGCGTAACTGCGCGAACTGGGGGGGCTGGGACGCCAGATGCGCGGCGTGGCGGACAGTCGGGCGATCGCCTGGGGCATGGCCGACCCAGCGCGGACGATTTTGTGCGACTCGCGCGCGGCGCCGGTGATCACCAGAGAGCTGGCCGCGCTGGCCATCAACCAAGGATCACGATCATGCAGTTCCGTACCCTCGCCACGCTCACCGTCTGTTCGCTCGCCCTCTCGGCTGCTGCGTGCAAGAAGTCCAAGAAGGACGACGCGCCGGCGCCGTCGAAGGCCCCGACCGCCGCGCCCGCGCCCGCGCCCGCGCCGACCGCGGCGCCCGCGCCGACCCCGCCACCCGCGGCTGCGGCTGCGCCTGCCGCGCCCGCGGAGTACTCGCCCGAGCAGCTCTTCAAGGCCATGATCGGCGTGGGCCGGATGGACATGGGCGAGAAGTTTCCGAACGAGATGGCCGACCTCACCGGCGCCATCGCCAAGATCAACGATGATCCGGTGGGCGAGTACGTGCTCGAGTTCGACGCCGGCGGCGGCAACGTGGTCGCGGCGACGATCCTCGCGCGAGACGCCTTCAAGGGCGTGAAGGTGGGCGACACCGTGCACCTCGTGCAGTGCGGGCTCACGATGCCCGAGCCGACCAAGCTCACGGTCGTCAACTGCAACCGCAAGTAGTGGGCTACGGGGCGACGAAGGCGAGCAGCGCGCGCACCACCGCGGCGCGGGCGGCGTCGTCGTCGATCACCTCGAGCGGGAAGCCGACGATCGCCGCGCGGCCGGCGATGCCGACCGCGGCGCTGGCGCCGCCGGCGTAGGTGAGCAGCGCGGTCGCGCCCGCGCCGGCGGTGAAGGTGTCGGGGTAGTCCTCGCGGTACAGCGCGGCGGGGCCGCCGAAGCCGAACGCCGCGAGGCTCGCCAGCGGCCCGGCGCCCTGGGCGCGATCGGTGCCGGCGTCGTCGGCGGCGTAGGTGGCGCCGGCGGTCGCGGCCAGCCACGCGCGGCCGGCGCTGGTCGGGCCCAGGTCGAAGCCGACCTCGCTGCCCGAGACGATCACGCGCCCGCCGCCGGCGAGGTACGCGTCGAGGGTCGCGCGCTCGGACGCGGTGAGCGTGTGGTCCTCGGTCGAGTCGTCGCCGCACAGCCAGATCACCGCGGCGTACGGCGCGAGGTCGACGGCGTCCTCGCGGATCGCGCTGGCGCTGACGGTGGCCACGTCGGCGAGCCCGGCGCCCGCCCGCGCCGCGGCGTCGTGGGCCAGGCCGCCGTACGAGCCATCGACGACGCGCTCGAAGCCGTCGACGATCAGCACGCGGGCGGCGCCGCCGACGACGAACGTGTCGCTGGGCTGGCCGGCGTCGGCGGCCAGGCCGGCCACCAGCGGCCGGACCCGCACCCGGGTCGGCCCGCTGATCGGCACGGTGGCCTCGGTGGCGTCGGCCTCGACCGCGACGGTCGTCGTCGCGCCGCTGGCGTCGATCAGCTCGAGCTGCCAGCCGGTGACGTCGGTGTCGACCGGCGCGCGCCAGCGGACGCGGGCGTGGCCGGCGTCGATCGCGGTGGCCGCGCGCAGGTCGACCCGCGGGCCGCGGCGGCCGTGCGGCGCCATCCACCGCAGCGCCTCGGTGTACGCGTCGTCGTCGCGGGTCGAGCCCTCGTGGCTGGCGGCGGTGAAGGCGATCACCGGCGCCGGGCTGGTCAGCGTCAGCGAGGTGGCGGCGTCGGCGACCGCCAGCCCGTCGGCGGCCAGCGTCGCGGCGAGCTGCTGGTTGTTGGCGAGCGTGCCGCCGCCGCTGGTGTAGTTCGACCGCAGCGGTCGGCCGCTTCGGGCGAAGCCGCGGAACACCTCGAGGTAGCCGTACAGCGAGTCGTACAGATCGACCTGGCCGACGGCGAACGGCGCGTCGGCGGCGAGGTTCTGCGCGGTGGCGACGTAGCCGCCCGAGTGCGAGGTCAGCGTGACCTGGCCCAGCGCGGGGCGGGTGACGACGCCGGCGCGGTACAGCGCGATCAGCACCTCGGAGAACAGCGCGGCGGTGCCGGCGGGATCGGCGAGCTTGCCGAAGTCGCCCGACGCGGCGTTCACCGGCCCCTGTGGCACGATCAAGATCGCGTCGGCGCCGCTGGCGTAGAGCTGCTCGCGGTAACGGTGCGCGGCGATCGTCGCGGCGATCGTCGTGTTGTGGCCGTGGAAGTGCAGCACGACGTCCTGCGCGTCGCGCTCGCGCCAGTCGGCGGGTACGAAGACGTGAACGCGATCGTCGGTCCAGGCGCGCCCGGGCGCGGGGTAGGGCGCGGTCGGCAGGCGCGGCACGGCGCTCTTGCCGATCACGACGCCGCCGGCGCCGGTCACCGGCTCGAGCGCGAGCGGCGCCAGCCCCGGCGCGCCCGCGACCGCCCAGACCTCGGCGGTCGAGCGGCCCGGCTCGCCCTCGACGGTGAGCGTGGCGCCGGCGATCGCTTCGGCGGCGGCGCCTTGCCAGCGCACGGTGACGGTGGCGGTGGCGCCGGGCGCGAGGCTGCGCGGCCCTGTCACCGTGAACGCCGGATCGTCGACGCGCCACGCCAGCGCGGCGCCCGCGTCGCCCACCAGCGCGGCGTCGCCGACGTTGGCGACGGTCACCGCGACCTCGCTCGCGCCGGCGCCGGCCTCGACGTACGGCAGGTCGATCACCGCGGGCAGCTCGAGCTGCGCGGCCGGGACGCCGGCCGGATCGTCGCCGCACGCGGCGAGGCCGACCAGCGCGACCAGCGGCCAGAACGCGCGAGGCATCACCGCATCCTACCGCAGGGGCGCCGCCGCCTTCGCCGCCGCCGTCATGGCCGCGCGCACACCGCCGAGCGGATCACGAAGCGCACGCCCTCGGGGATCTCCAGCGAGAAGCTGGCGCCGCGGCCGGGCACCACGCCGAGCGTGATCGCCGTGTGGTCCCAGCGCGCCCACTGCTCGCCGCCGATCCAGAAGCCGTGGCCGTCGACCTCGCCGAGCTTCACGTCGCGCTCGCCGAGCCGGAACTCGCCGGCCGCGAAGCACATCGGCGCCGACCCGTCGCAGCAGCCGCCCGACAGATGGAACATCAGCGGCCCGTGGGCCGCCGCCAGCCGGCGCACCAGCGCCAGCGCCGCGTCGGTCACCGCGACGCGCGCCAGCTCGGGGACAGGCTCCTGGGTCTCAGCCATTTGAAATGCCTCACGAATTCGCACCAACCGCGCAACACTGACGTCCGAAAAGCGGACGTCCTGGCGAAGTGCGCGGTAGGGCTGATTACCAACGTGATGTCGATGGCTTGGAGGGGTAGAGCCGGTCCCCCGATCAGAAGAAGCCCATCGGCTTGGGGTCGTAGGAGACGAGCAGGTTCTTGGTCTGCTGGTAGTGGTCGAGCATCATCTTGTGGGTCTCGCGGCCGATGCCGGACTGCTTGTAGCCGCCGAAGGCGGCGTGGGCGGGGTACAGGTGGTAGCAGTTGGTCCAGACGCGGCCGGCCTGGATGGCGCGGCCGGCGCGGAAGGCGGTGTGGAAGTCGCGGGTCCAGACGCCGGCGCCGAGGCCGTAGAGCGTGTCGTTGGCCTGGGCGATGGCGTCGTCGAAGCCGTCGAACGAGGCGACCGAGACCACCGGGCCGAAGATCTCCTCCTGGAACACGCGCATCTTGTTGTGGCCCTCGAAGACGGTCGGCGCGACGTAGTAGCCGCCGGCCAGGTCGCCGCCGAGGTTGACCCGCTCGCCGCCCATGCGGACCCGCGCGCCCTCCTGCTTGCCGATGTCGATGTAGCTGAGGATCTTCTCGAGCTGATCGTTGGAGGCCTGGGCGCCGACGCGGGTGTCGGTGTCGAGCGGATCGCCGGGCTTGGACGCCGCGGCGCGCATCACCGCGAGCTCGAGGAACTGGCCGTAGATCTTCTTGTCGACCAGCGCGCGCGACGGGCAGGTGCAGACCTCGCCCTGGTTGAGCGCGAACATGCCGAAGCCCTCGAGCGCCTTCTGCCGGAAGTCGTCGTCCTGCGCGAGCACGTCGGCGAAGAAGATGTTGGGCGACTTGCCGCCCAGCTCGAGCGTCACCGGGATCAGATTCTCCGACGCGTACTGCATGATCAGCCGGCCGGTCGTGGTCTCGCCGGTGAACGCCACCTTGCTGATGCGGCGGTTCGACGCCAGCGGCTTGCCGGCCTCGATGCCGAAGCCGTTGACCACGTTGAGCACGCCCGGCGGCAGGATCTTCCCGGCCAGCTCGGCGAAGAGCATGATCGTCGCCGGGGTCTGCTCGGCGGGCTTGAGCACGACGCAGTTGCCGGCGGCCAGCGCCGGGGCCAGCTTCCACGCCGCCATGAGCAGCGGGAAGTTCCACGGGATGATCTGGCCGACCACGCCCAGCGGCTCCTTGAGGTGGTAGCTGACGGTGTTGGCGTCGAGCTCGGCCATCGACCCCTCCTCCGCGCGCAGGCAGCCGGCGAAGTAGCGGAAGTGATCGATCGCCAGCGGCAGGTCGGCGGCCAGGGTCTCGCGCACCGGCTTGCCGTTGTCCCAGGTCTCGGACACCGCGAGCATCTCGAGGTTGGCCTCCATCGCGTCGGCGATCTTCAGCAGCGCCGCGCTGCGGTCGGCGACCGAGGTCTTGCCCCACGCGGCCTTGGCGCCGTGGGCCGCGTCGAGCGCGAGCTCGACGTCCTCGGCGCTCGACCGCGCGACCTCGCAGAACGGCTTGCCGTTGACCGGCGAGATGTTCTCGAAGTAGCGCTCCAGCTTCGGGCGGACGTAGTCGCCGCCGATGAAGTTGTCGTAGCGGGTGCGGTACTGGACCTTGGAACCGGGGGTGTTGGGCTTGGCGTAGCGCATGGTGCCTCCTGGCGCGGACACCTCAGCAGCGGGCGTGCCAGCCGCGGCGGCGACGCGCGGTCGCGGGGTTGGCCGTCGCACGCGCTGCGTCATGGAGCGAAACGCTCCACCGCGACGTCGCGGGCGTCGCGTGGCGCTCCAACCGCGGCCGGGCCTCGCGCTACATTGGCGGCGCGATGGAGGTGCTGCTCGACGACGTGCCGGCCTGGCTGTGGCAGCGGTTCCACGACCACGCGGCGCGCTTCGAGGTGCCGCAGGCGTTCGCGCCGGTGGTCGAGCGCTGGCAGCGGGCGCACACGCTGGGCGCCGCCGCCGACGGCGCGGTGCCCGACGATCACCTGCTGCGCGGCGCGTCGCTGCGCGAGCACACCGAGCGGGCCGGGCTGATCGCCGCCGCCGCGACCCGCACGCTCGACGAGACCCAGGCGTTCCTGGCCGAGCGCGGCTTCCTGCTGGTGCTGGCCGATCCCGACGGCGTCGTGGTCTCGACCCGCGGCGGCGGCGCGTTCGCCGACGAGGCGCGCCGGCTGCGGCTGATCGAGGGCGCGTGCTGGAGCGAGGCGGCGCGCGGCACCAACGCGATCGGCACCGCGCTGACCGAGGGCCGGCCGACCGCGGTCAAGGGCCACGCCCACTACGGCCAGCGGTTCCAGAACCTGGTGTGCTACGCGGCGCCGGTGCACGGACCGGACGGCCGCGCGCTGGGCGTGCTCGACGCGACCTCGACGCTCGATCGGGTCGACGACGTGGTCGGCTTCACCGTCACCGCGGCCGCCCGCGCGCTCGAGGACGCGCTGCGCCAGGGCGCCTACGCCAGCGCCGGCGCCGCGGTCGCCCGCGCGCTGACCCAGGCGTTCGAGCGGGTCCGCGGGCCGGTGCTGCTGATCGAGCCGCCGGGCCGGATCGCGCGCGCCAACGCCGCCGCCCACGAGGTGCTCGGCGGCGTGCCGGTCGGCGCCCGGGCCCAGGCGGTGCTCGGGCTCGGCTTCCAGCCGCTGCTGGCCGAGGCGCTGGCGCCGGCCGCCCACGGCGTCGAGCTGACGGTGCGCGATCACGCCGGCCGGGTCCGGCCGTGGCGCGCGTTCGTCGATCCGATCGCCACCGTCGACGGCAGCGTGATCGCGCTGGTGGTCTACCTCGAGGATCGCCCGACCCGCGCCGCGGCCCGCGCGCTGGCGGCGCCGGCCGACGATCCGTTCGCGGCGCTGTTCTCGGCCGATCCCGCGGTCGACCGCGCGCTGGCGTTCGCGCGCACGATGGCGGCGTCGACGGTGCCGGTGATGATCCTGGCCGAGACCGGCGCCGGCAAGGAGCTGGTGGCCTCGGCGATCCACCGCGCCAGCCCGCGCCGGGACGGCCCGTTCGTCGCGGTCAACTGCGGCGCGATCGCGCCCGGCCTGCTCGAGAGCGAGCTGTTCGGCTACGCGCCCGGTGCGTTCTCGGGCGCCGAGCGCGGCGGGCGCAGCGGCTACCTGGCGGAGGCCTCGGGCGGCACGCTGTTCCTCGACGAGGTCGCCGAGATGCCGGCGGCGATGCAGGCCGCGCTGTTGCGGGTGCTGGAGAACGGCACCTACCGTCGGGTCGGCGAGGCCCGCGCCGCCCACGCCGACGTCCGCATCGTCACCGCGACCTGCCGCGACCTGCCGGCGCTGGTGGCCGACGGGCGGTTCCGCCAGGACCTGTACTACCGGCTCAAGGGCGCGACGGTCGCGCTGCCGGCGCTGCGCGCGCGCGGCGATCGCGTGGCGCTGGCCGAGCACCTGGTCGCGCAGCTCGCCGCGCGCCAGGGCCGCGCGATCCCGCCGCGGATCGATCGCGACCTGGCGGCGTGGATCGAGGCCCACGCCTGGCCGGGCAACGTGCGCGAGCTCAAGACCGTGCTCGACGTCGCGCTGGTGATCGCCGCCGGCGCGCCGAGCTTGACCTGTGCCCACCTGCCGCCCGACGTCGCGGCGCCGGCGCCGCCGCCGGTGCGCCTCGAGGACGTCGAGGCCGCGACCCTGCGCCAGGCGCTGGCCGCCGCGGCCGGCAACATCAGCGCGGTGGCGCAGCGGCTGGGCGTGGCGCGCTCGACGGTGTACCGGATGATGCGCCGGGCCGGGCTGCGCGCCGCCGACGATCCCGACGCGTGACGCGCGCCGCGGGTGGTGGCGCTAGGCCGCGCCGGGGGTCGCGATCGCCGCGTGGTCGCCGTCGAGCCGCGCGCCGGGGGGCGCCGCGAACGCTAGCTCGGTGAGCGCGCGGGCCACGTCGGCCATCCGCGGCCGCATGCGCAGGTCCTTGGCCAGCATCCGCATGATCAGGCGCTCGAGCTCCTCGGGCAGCTCGCGGCGGGCCGAGGGCGGCACCGGCAGCTGATCGCAGTGGCCGGCGCGCAGCTCCGCGACCGAGCCCTCGAACGGCGTGCAGCCGGTCACCAGCTCGTACAGCGTGCAGCCGAGCGCGTAGACGTCGGTGCGCGCGTCGACGTGGCCGGCCCACTGCTCGGGCGCCATGTACCCGGGCGTGCCGGCGATCTCCTCGAGCGCGGCGCCGGCGCGGCGGGCGACGCCGAAGTCGACCACCTTGGCGGCCGGCCAGCCGGCGAGGCCCGGGCGGTACAGCAGCATGACGTTGTCGGGCTTCAGATCGCAGTGGACCAGGCCGGCGTCGTGGATCGCCGCCGCGGCGTCGGCGACCTGGGCCACGATCGCCACCGCGGCGCCGATCGCCAGCGGGCCGCGATCGAGCAGCGCGCCGAGGTTCTCGCCGTCGAGCAGCTCCATCACCAGGTACGGCAACCCGGCCTCGGTCCGATCGGCGTGGTCGATGCGGACCACGCCGTCGTGGTGGACGGCGTGGGCGAGGGCGTGCTCGGTGAGCAGGCGGCGCGCCACCGCCTCGTCGCCGATCCACGGCGTGCCCGGCAGCTTGATCGCCGCGCGCGCGCCGGTGGTGCAGTGCTGGCCGAGGTACACGCCGCTCATGCCGCCCTGCGCGAGCTGGGCGATCAGCGCATATTCACCCACCACGGGCGGCGGCGGCTCGGGCAGCGGCGGCGCGAGCCGCGGCGGCGCATCGGCGAAGAGCCGCAACGTGACCGCGGTGCCCGACCGCGTCGCGGCCGCGTCGTGTTGGTGACTCTCGAGACTGAGCGTCGACATTGCCGCTGCTCCCCAGTGCAGAACGCGGGCCAGCGCGGTCACAATGATCTCGCCGGCCTTGGAGCGTTAGGTCGACCACACGCCGGCATGTTTGACGGGGTGTGGAACACCTCCCTGCGATCAGCCGAGGCCCGAGATCAGCTCGTGCGCCAGCTGTTGACCCTCGACGCCCCGCGCCAGCGCCTCGCCAGGCGCGATCCCGAGCCGCGCGCACAGCGGCGCGACCTCGGGGCCGAGGACGTCGGGGTCGAGGGCGTCGGGGTCGAGGACGTCGGGGCCGAGCGCGTCGAGGTCGACGGCGTCGGGGGCGAGCGGGGCGGCGCGGCGCGGCGCGGTGACGGCGCGGGCCAGCGCGACGATATCGATCGCCGCGCGGGTCGTCCGCGGCAGCGTCTGGGCGAGCGTGGCGTCGGGCCGGTGGTGGAACTGGGCGACCGGGCCGAGCTCGGGGAACAGCCGCCAGCGCGCCGCGACCAGCGCACCGACGTCGCCGTGATCGAAGCCGAACGCGTCGCGCTCGATCTCGACCTGCGCGTCGTCGCCGGGCGCGAACCCGGCTCGCGTGTAGCTCGGGCCGAGGAACCGCTCGAGCGCCATCGTGCCGACGTCGTGGAGCAGCCCGCACAGGAACGGATCGGCGGCCGGGCTCGACGCGACGTGGCGCGCCAGCGCGTCGCTGGTGCAGGCGATCCGCAGCGCGTAGGCCCACAGCGCGCGGGTGAAGGGCGTGCCGCCGCCCGCGAACTGCGCCGCGACGACGACGCGCCGCAGCTGGTCGCTGCCCAGCGCCTGCACCGCGTAGCGCAGGCTGGTCACCTGCCGGGCGCAGAACGCCGACGTCGAGGCCAGCCGCAGCACCCGCGCCACCAGGCCGCCATCGACGGCGAGCGTGCGCTCGAGCTCGACCCACGAGGCGCGGCCGTCGAGCAAGACCGCGAGCAGGCGCTGCACGACCGTCGGCGCCGGCGCGCAGACGTCGAGGGTGTCGACCGCCTGCTCGAAGCAGGCGAGCGGGTTGGACGCGACGGTGGGGCGCAGCGGCATGGGGCCTCGGTGGGCGGCGATCGCGACGTGGCGACCGCCCGCGAGCGGATCAGGTCGGCGCGGCGCGAGGCACCTCGACCACGAAGCACGAGCCGGTGGGCTCGCCGCGGCGGTAGGCGACGTCGACGCCGATGCCGCGCAGCGTGTACGCGGCGATCGCGAGGCGGATCGGCAGCTCGGTCGGGCGGTTCCAGCTCAGCGGCTCGAACAGCGCCGCGGCCATCGGGGCCGGGACGCCGGGCCCGTCGTCGATGATCGTGAACCGCACCCGGGCCGGGTCGGCGTCGACCCGCAGCTCGAGGTGGGCGCCGGCCGGGGCCAGCGTGCTGGCGGCGGTGACCAGGTCGGCCAGCGACCGCACGAACAGCGTGTCGGCGAGATCGAGCTCGAGGTCGGCGTCGACCACCACCCGCAGCTGCGCGCGCTCACGCACCGCGCCGCCGCAGTGGCGCACCACCCGCTGGACCAGCTGCGCCACCGGCACGCGCCGCGGCTTGACCACGCCGTCGCTCAGGAACTTGCGGGTCGCGACGAACAGCTCGAACGCCTCGCGGGTCACCGCGGTGACGTCGTGGGCGGCCTCGATCAGCTCGGGCGCGGCGCCGGCCGGGAGCTCGTCGACCAGCGCGGCGACCGCGCCGTCGACGCTCTGCAGCATCGACGCGACGTCGTGCAGGAGCGAGCCGGTGAGGGTGCCGATCGTCGCGTGGCGCATCAGCTCGTCGATGCGCGAGCGGGTGACGCCCGGCGCGTGGGCGCTGACGACGATCGCGCCGGCGCGGCGCTGCGCGGACTGGATCAGGTGCTCGACCATGTCGCGGGCCAGCGCGCCGGCGCCGACCGCGCCGATCCGGATGCGGCCGTCGCGGTCGATGGCTTGATCGATCTGCCAGCCGCCGGGCGCCGCCAGCTGCGGCTGCCCCACCTGGACCTCGCCGTCGCGGCGCAGCCAGGCGGTCTCGACGTTGGCCAGCTGGGCGATGCGCAGCGTCACCACCTCGCCGAGCTCCTCGAGCGAGCCGACCGCGGTCAGCTGGGTGTCGACGTCGCCGAGCCCGATCGCCGACTCGAGCGTCGAGGTGAGGTCGTTGGTGCGCTGGCGCTGCTCGAGCGCGCGCCGCAGCACGACCTCGATCTCGTCGTACCAGGGCTTGCCGACCTTGAACGGCGCGTCGGGCCGCAGCAGCGCGGCGTGGGCGCGCTCGTCGGCGTAGCCGGTGAGCAAGATCCGGATCACGCCGGGATCCTGGACCCGCGCGAAGTCGAGGACCTCGATGCCGTCGTGGTCGGGCATCTTGAGATCGGAGATCACGACGTCGTAGGTGCGGCTGGCGAGGGCGGCGAACGCCTCCTCGCCGCAGGTGGCCGACTCGACCTTGTAGTCGCGCGACAGCTCGTCGTAGAGCGCGGCGCGGACGTCGTCGTCGTCGTCGACGATGAGGATGCTGACGGGGCTGGTCATGCGGCCCTCGCGGGGACGGAGATCTCGAAGCACGCGCCGACCGGGCGCACCTGGTAGGTGAGGTCGCCGCCCCAGGCGCGGGCCAGGCGCTGGGCGGTCGCCAGGCCCAGCCCGGCGCCGGACGGCCGGGCCGTCACGATCGGCTCGAACAGCCGGGCCGCGACGTTGGGCGCCAGCCCGGCGCCGCTGTCGGTGACCGCGACGATCCACGCCGCCTCGGCGCGGCGGACGTCGACGTCGAGGGTGCCGCCCTCGGGCATCGCCTTGATGGCGTTGTCGAGGATGTTGGCCAGGACGTGGTGCAGCGGGTCCTGGGGCACGGTCGCCGGCAGCGGACCGCGGTATCCGCGGCGGACCTGGATGGCCTGCAGCCGCGCCGACGCCAGCGACAGCGCGGTGTCGACCTCGCGGGCCAGGTCCAGCGCGCCCGGCGCGGCGTTGTTGGCGCCGACCCGATGGACGTTGACCACCGCCGCGACGTGCTCCTCGATCCGGCTGGCGGCGCCGCGGGCGCGGGCGACCAGCCGGGTGATCTCGGCCGCGTCGATCGGCTCGGCGGTGCGCCGATCCATCGTCCGCAGCGTGCTCAGCAGCGCCGCGACCGGGTTGTTGAGGTTGTGTGCGACGGTCGCGCACAGCTCGCCGATCGCCGCCCGCCGCCCGAACTGCGCGACCTGGCCCGCCATCGCCGCGATCTCCTGGTTGCGCAGCTCGAGCGTGTGCTGGGTCTGGCGCAGCTCGCCGACCAGCCGCTCGAGCTCGGCGTGGGCGGCGTGCAGGGCGCCGTGCTTGGCGATCAGCTCGCGCTCCAGCGCGTGCCGCGCGGTGGTGTCCCGCGCCACGCACGCCGCGACCGGGCCGCCCCGCGGGTGGTCGACGTGCGCGATCGTCAAGGTGACGTGGCGCGGCGGCGCGTCGGGCTGGCGCAGCGCGACGTCCTCGTAGTGGCCGGCGTGATCGAAGATGCTGGCGTCCCGGCCGTCGCTGTCGTCGGTGTCGAGCAGCGCGGTCACCGAGGCCCCGACCAGATCGTCGACCGGCACGCCGAGCAGCTCGACGCAGGCCGGGTTGGCGGCGACCACGCGGCGCTCGCGCCGCTCGACCAGGAACGTGGCCTCCAGCCGCGCCGTGAACAGCAGGCCGAAGACGTCCTGGGCGAGGTCGAAGCTCGTCGCGCCGGGGTCGAGTCGCATCGCACGGTGAATCGGCCAGGCGCGGGCCCTGTCAACCCCGCCGACATCGCGAGGGCGCGGGAGGTCGGTGGCCTGTGAACGTGCGGCCTTGCGCTGGGCCTGACGCTTGCAATGCCCAGCGACGTGTCGCGGATCTACGATGCGGTCGACCGGCTCGAGGTGGCGATGTCCTACCACCGCGACCGGCACAGCGTCCTCGCGAGCAACGTCGCCCACCTCGACACACCCGGCTACCGGCCGCTCGATCTCCAGCGGACCCCGGCGCCCGAGGCGACCCGGCCGTGGCTCACCAACCCCGCCCACCAGGCCGGCGCGGCCGGCGGCGTCGAGGACCGCACCGTCGTCGACGACGGCGGCGCCCTGGCCGGCCCCGACGGCAACGCGGTGCAGCTCGAGCGCGAGCTGGCCAAGATCGACGCGAACCGCGTCCGCTACGGCACGTCGACCGAGCTGGTGTCGCGGCGGATGGCGCTCCTGCGCTACGCGGCCGGCGACGGCAACTCCTGACCCACCACGAGGCAGCCATGGACTTCTTCACCGCGATGGAAGTATCGGCGTCGGGGCTCTCGGCGCAGCGGACGCGCATGACGGTCTCGTCGTCGAACCTGGCCAACGCGTCGACGACCCGCGGGGTCGGCGGCGGGCCCTACCAGCGGCGCGACGTGGTGCTGGGCTCGGTGCCGATGAACAACGGCGGCCCCGGCGTCAGCGGCGTCGCGGTCCAGCAGATCGCGACTGATCCCAACCCGCCGCGCCTCGAGTACGACCCCGGCCACCCCGACGCCGACGTCGACGGGTACGTCGCGTACCCCAACGTCAACCCGGTCGAGGAGATGGTCGACATGATCACCGCCTCGCGCGCCTACGAGGCCGGCGTCACCGCGCTGTCCACCGCGGTGTCGATGGCCGAGCGGGCCCTGGGGATCGGCCGATGAGCGTCGCGCCCATCGCCCCGATCGCGCTGCCCACCGGCAGCGAGGTCGCGGCCCCGCGCCGCGTGGGCGACGGCGCCGCGTTCGGCGACGTGCTCGGCGACGCGATCGCCAGCGCCCGCGCCACCGAGGCCACCGCCACCGACCTGGCCGCGCGCTTCGCCGCGGGCGACACCTCGGTGGGCATCCACGAGACCGTCATCGCCGCCGAGAAGGCCAACGTCTCGCTGCGCTACGCGACCACGCTGAAGAACAAGCTGATCGAGGCGTACCGCGAGCTGATGGCGACCCAGGTGTGACGCCGAGCTGAGCCATGCCCGAGCCGACCTCTCAACCCACCAACCCGCTGCTCGCGATCGCGAGCCAGGCGCGGGCGCTGTGGCAGCGGCTGCCGAGCCGGGCCCGGCTCGGCGCGATCGCGACGGTGGTGGGCATCGTCGGCGTGATCGCGTTCCTCGCGCTGCGCCCGGGCCCCGGGCCGTGGCGGCCGGTGGCCGAGCGGCTGACGCCGGCCGACGCCAGCGAGCTGAGCAGCGTGCTCGCCGAGCGCGGCATCGAGCACCGGGTCGGGCGCAACGGCACGACCGTCGAGGTGCCCGCGGCGCTGGTCGCGCAGGCGCTGGCCGCGGCGCGCGCGGCCAACGTCCCGCACGGCGGCGTCGGCTTCGAGCTGTTCGACGGCACCAAGCTCGGGCGCTCGGACTTCGTCGAGAAGGTCGACCTGCGGCGCGCGCTGCAGGGCGAGCTGGCCCGGACCATCGCCACGCTGGCGCCGGTCGAGGCCGCGCGGGTGATGATCGCGCCGGGCACGGTGTCGGTGTTCAAGGACGTGGCGAAGCCGGCGACCGCGTCGGTGACGGTGCGGCTGCGGCCGGGGCAGTCGCTGGCGGCGGCGCAGGTGCAGGGCATCAAGAACCTCGTGGCCGCGGCGATCGACGGGCTCGAGGCCGAGCGGGTCGTCGTGGTCGATCAGCGCGGCTCGATGCTGGACGCCGACGACCAGGACCACTCCGACGACGCCGCGCAGATCGAGCAGGGCCTCGCCGCCCAGGTGCGGGCGTTGCTCGAGCGCGTGCTGGGCGTCGGCAAGGTCGAGGTCGTCGTGCGCGCGGACGTCGATCGCTCGAAGATCACCCGCAGCGAAGAGCTCTACGACCCCGCGGCGACCGCGCTGCGCAGCTCATCCGAGCTGCTCGACGCCGCCAGCGCGGCCGCCAACACCGCCACCGCGCCCAGCACCAGCGGCGTCGCCGGCGTCCAGGCCAACCTCCCGGGCGGCCCGGCCGCCACCGCCGGGCCGGGCGGCCCCACCGCGCCGACCGCGGGCACGATCCAGGCGACCAAGAACTACGAGGTCAGCCGGAAGGTCAACACCATCGAGGAGGCGCCGGTCCGCATCAAGAAGCTGCAGGTCGCCGTGCTGGTCGACTACCGCGCCGTCGACGGCGGCGACCCCGAGCCGCTGACGGCCGCGGAGCTCAAGGAGTACACCTCGATCGTCCACGCCGCCGCCGGCCTCGACGACGCCCGCGGCGACCAGCTCGAGATCCGCTCGGTGCCGTTCGCCATCGAGCCCGAGCCCAAGCTCGCGCCCACGCCGATCGCGAAGCTGCCGGTGCCGCTGCCGGCGCTGCTGGGCGGAGTGGCCGCGCTGGTCGCGGTCGCGGTGGTGGTGATGACGATGCGCCGTCGCCGCAAGGCCGCGGTGGCCGCCGCGGCCCCGACCCTGGCGCTGCCGGCGTCGCTGGCCGAGGTCGAGCGCGCGCTCGACGCGCCGACCGACGGCACGGTCCCGGCGCTGCCGGCCGCCGGGCCCGAGCGCTCGATCGAGGAGCGCGTGCTGGCCGCCGTCAAGACCGATCCTGCGCGCGCCGCGCGGGTGCTCGCCAGCTGGCTGAGCGAGCCCGACGCGTCCGCCGCGACCGCCAAGGGAGGCAAGGCCGCATGACCATCAGCACCCGCCACGGCACGCCGATCGGCGCGCGCCACAAGGCCGCGATCGCCGTGCTCGCGCTCAACGAGGAGGTCGCCGGCGAGATCCTGGCCCAGCTCGACGACAAGGAGCTGAAGGCCCTGGCCGCCGCGGTCGACGAGCTCGACCTCGTGCCGAGCGACGCGCTGGTGGCGGTGCTCGACGAGCTGGTCAAGGCGATGGCCGGCCCGGTCTCGGTGGCGCGCACCGGCGGCGCCGCCTACGTCCGCAAGCTCGCGACCCAGTCGCTGGGCGCCGACCGCGCGCAGCGGCTGTTCGCGCCGTTGACCCCCGCCGAGCCGTCGCCGCTCGAGCTGGTGCGGTCGGCGCGCGTCAAGTCGCTGGCCGAGCTGCTGGCCGAGGAGCACCCGCAGATCGCGGCGGTGGTGCTGAGCCAGCTGCCGGCGCGCACCGCGGCCCAGGTGCTGCGGGCGATGCCCGACGAGCGCGCCGCCGATCTGACCGCGCGCGTCGCGGCGATCGAGGAGATCCCCGAGAGCGCGGTCACCGAGGCGTCCGAGGCCCTGGCCCGGGCGCTGGCCGCCACCGGCGGGCTGTCGTCGTCCGACCAGCGCACCGAGTTCGACGGCCTGGCGTTCGCGGCGGCGCTGCTCAACGAGCTGCCCGCCGAGCAGGGCGACGCGCTGCTCGATCGGGTCGGCCAGCAGGACGCCGCGATCGCGACCCGGGTGCGCGAAGCGATGTTCACCTTCGAGGACCTGCTGCGCATCGATCAGCGCCAGATGTCGCCGCTGCTGCGCGCGGTGCAGAGCGAGGTGCTGGTCATGGCGCTGCAGACCGCGGGCGAGGATCTGCGCGCCCACCTGTTCGGCGCGCTGTCGCAGCGGGCCGCGCAGACGCTCAAGGAGGACCTGGCCGCGTCCAAGCCGCGGCGCATCTCCGAGGTCGAGGCCGCGCAGCGGCAGATCGTCGAGGCCGCCACCCGGCTGGCGGCCGAGGGGCAGATCACGATGCCGCCCCGGGGCGAGGGCTGAGCCGTGGCCACGCCGCCCCGCGTCCCCTGGATGACCGCGACCGCGCCGCCGCGCCGGACGCTCGCCGATGCGCTGCCCCGCCAGGGGACGGCGCCGGCGACGTCGTGGCTGGTCCGCGAGGCCGCGCCGGTCGTCGACGCGCCGCCGCCGGCGCCGTGCCCCGCCTGCGCCACGCGCGCCGCGGGTGACGCCGAGCTGCGGGCCCGGCTGGCGCGGGCCGAGGAGGACGGCCGGGCCGAGGGGCTGCGCGAGACCGCGGCGCTGCGCGCCCGGCTGGCCGCGGTCGTGGCCGCGCTCGAGCGCGCGCAGGCCGCCCAGGCCGGCGCCGCCGCCGAGGCGATCGTCGAGGTCGCGCTCGCGGTGTGCGCGGAGGTCGCGCCCGCCGCGGCCGGGCTCGACAAGAGCGGCGTCGCGGCGCTGATGGCCGAGGTGGTCGGCGTGGCCGGCGGCCAGCCGATCACGCTCAAGGCCCACCCCGACGACGCCGCCGAGCTGGGCGCCGACCTGCCCGAGGCGGTGCGGCTCGAGGCCGACCCCGCGCTGGCGCCCGGCGAGATCCGCGCCCACGGCGCGCGCCTGGTGATCGACGCGAGCTGGGCGGTGCGCCTGGCCGCGCTGCACGAGCCGCTGGTGGCGCTGCTGCGCGCCCGCCGCGAGGGGACGCCGTGATCGACGCCGGCGCGGTGACCCGCGCGGTGCGCGCCCACGCCGGGCCGGTGGTCGGCGGGCGGGTGATCGAGGTGACCGGGCTGATCGTGCACCTGACGTCGTTCGCGGTGCGGGTCGGCGACATCGTCGAGATCAGCACCGACGACGGGCCGCTGGCGTGCGAGGTGGTCGGCTTCCGCGGCGACGACCTGATGGCGGTCCCGCTGGGCCCGGCCCGCGCGATCCGGCCGGGCGCGCCGGTGTGGCGCTCCGGCGCGCGTTCGCAGGTCGCGGTCGGGGACGAGCTGCTGGGCCGCTTCATCGATCCGTTCGGCGCCCCGCTCGACGGGCTGCCGGCGCCGCGCGCCGACGCCCGGGTCCCGATCGACGGCCGCCCGCTGGCGATCGCCGAGCGCGCGCAGGTCGACCGCCGCTTCGCGACCGGCGTGCGGGTCGTCGACGGTCTGCTGCCGTGCGGGCGCGGCCAGCGGGTCGGCATCTTCGCCGGCGCCGGCTGCGGCAAGAGCGTGCTGGTCGAGCAGATCGCCGCCCACGCCGACGCCGACGTCGTCGTGATCGGGCTGATCGGCGAGCGCGGCCGCGAGGTGCGCGAGCTGATGGCGTCGCCGCGGCGCGCGCGCATGGTCGCGGTGGTCGCCACCGCCGATCGCTCACCGCTCGAGCGCGTGCGCGGCGCGTCGACGGCGTGCGCGATCGCCGAGCACTTCCGCGCCCGCGGCAAGGAGGTCCTGCTGGTGATCGACTCGCTCACCCGCTACGCGATGGCGCTGCGCGAGATCGGGCTGTCGCTCGGCGAGCCGCCCGCGACCAAGGGCTATCCGCCGAGCGTGTTCGCGGCGCTGCCCCGGCTGCTCGAGCGGGTCGCGCCGGCCGCCGACGGCGGCGCGATCACCGGCTTCTTCACCGTGCTGGTCGAGGGCGACGACCTGTCGGATCCGATCGCCGACTCGGCGCGCTCGCTGCTCGACGCCCACGTCGTCCTGTCGCGCGACCTCGCCGACCGCGGCCACTTCCCGGCGATCGACGTGCTGGCCAGCGCGTCGCGCGTCGCCCGCCGGGTCGCGAGCCCCGAGGCCTGCGCGCTCGCCGAGCGCGCCCGCGGCGTGCTGTCCGAGCGGCGCGCCGCGCTCGACCTCCAGGCGCTGGGCGCGTACGCGCCGGGCGCCAACCCCGCGCTCGATCGCGCGCTGGCGATCGGCGCGCGCATCGACACCTGGGCCCGGCAACCGCCCGACGTGGCGGTGCCGTGGCCCGATAGCCTGCGCCGCCTCGCCGCGGCGCTCGACCAGGAGTCGCCATCGTGACCATCCGCCCCCGCTCCCTCAAGGCCGTCCACGTCGCCCGGACCCGCCTCCGGGACCTCGCCAGCGCGGGCCTCAGCCAGGCCCAGGCCGACGCCGGCGCCGCCCACGCGGCCGCGGCCACCGCCACCGCCGAGCTCGATCGCACGCTCGACGACTGCCGCCGCCGCATGAACGCGGCGTCGATCACCGGCCTGATCCGCATCTCGGCCGAGGTCGAGACCCACCGCGCCGAGGCCACCCAGGCGGTCGCGATCAGCGCCCAGGCGGCGACCGCGGCGCGCGAGGCCAGCGAGGCGCTGGCCCGGCGCGAGCGCGAGCTGCGCACCGTCGATCGCGCGATCGAGCTGGCGCTCAACGTCACCGAGGAGCTGCGCGCCGCCGACGAGCAGCGCCAGAGCGACGACCTGAACGGCCGCCGGCGGTGGCCGTGAAGGCCGTCGGCGTCGAGCTGGCCGCGCCCGCGCCGGCCGCGCCCGCGGCCCGGCCGCCCGCGCGCGACGATCGCTTCCAGCGCACCCTCGACGAGCGCGGGCGCGACGACGCCGACGACGACACCATGCCGAGCGCGCGCCCGCCCCGCGCGTCCCGCCGCCTCGGCGATCGCCGCGAGGCGCCGCCCGCGGGCGCGACGCTGCCCAACGGGATCCCGGCGCGCGCCGACGACCTCGAGCTCGAGATGCGGCGCTGGCTGACCTCGCTGTCGATCGGCGCGGTCGGGGGCGCGGCGCCGATGGCCGGGGCCGCCGGGGTCGGCGCGCCCTCGCCCGCGGGCGGCCAGGCCGCGGCCGCGCCGGACGGCCCGACCGCCGCGACCGCCGCGACCGCCGCGACGACCGACGCCACCGCCGTGCTGGAGGTCGAGCTGGCGCCCGCCGCGCCGGCGGCGGCCGACGCCGTGGCCGCCGCTGACCCCGATGCCGGGGCGCTGGTCGACGCGGTCACCGCGGCGCTGGCGCGGACCCCGCGCGGGCCGACGCCCACGTCGCCCGACGCCCCCGCGCCCGTCGACGGCCCGTCGGCCCCGACGCTGGCGGCGCCGCCCGCGGTCGCCGCGGCGCCGGCCGCGATCCACGACGCGCGCGCCGCGCTGGTGGCCGCGTCCGCCCCGGAGCCGCGCGACCTCGAGCCGCGCCTGGCGCCGCCCGCGCCTACCGATCGCGCCCGGCTCGTGCTCGATCACGACGGCGAGCGCGTCGTGGTGTCGGTGGCGGTGCGCCACGGCGCGGTGTCGGTGGCGATCGACGCCGCGGCCTCGACGCTCGGGGCCGCCGTCGGCGCCACCCTCGACCGCCTCGACGCGGCGCTGCACAGCCACGGCCTGCACCTCGCCGATCTCACCAGCGGCCAACCCCACGGCGGCGGATCCGGCCAGGCGGGCAGCGCGCCGACGCCGCGCCGCCCGACCGACGGCGCCGAGCCGGCCGACGAGCCGCGGCCCGCGCTCACCCTCGACCCGCGCCTGCGCGCGCTCGCGTGACTGGAGGACCCATGCAGATCGACAGCTCGCTCACCACCCGCACCACCAGCAGCGCGAGCCCCGCGAACCCGTCCGGGTTGTCGTCGTCGCGCGACGAGTTCCTGCGCCTGTTCGTGGCGCAGCTCGAGAACCAGAACCCCCTCGACCCGCAGAGCGG
The DNA here is from genome assembly GCA_016707895.1 of Myxococcales bacterium. Lineage (GTDB taxonomy): Bacteria > Myxococcota_A > Polyangia > Haliangiales > Haliangiaceae > UBA2376. The sequence continues at coordinate 102,221 of JADJGV010000005.1, forward strand.
CGCCGACATGGTCGCGCAGCTCGCGCAGTTTTCGGGCGTCGAGCAGCAGGTCGAGACCAACCGCCGCCTCGCCGAGCTGACCGCGGCCCAGGACGCCGCCGGCAGCGCCGGCCTGGCCAACCTGGTCGGGCGGCCGGTCACCGCCGACGCGTCGAGCTTCGCCGTCGACGGCGAGGGCCCGCCGCCGCCGGTCACGCTCGACAGCACCGGGCTGATCGCCGGCGGCGAGGCGATCATCCGCGACGCCGACGGCCGCGAGGTCGCGCGCGCGCCGATCGCGCCGGGCCCGCCGCCGACCCTGGCCTGGGACGGGCGCACCGCGGCCGGCACCACCCTGCCGGCCGGCGAGTACGCGATCGAGGTCGCCGCCACCGACGCGGCCGGCGCCCCGGTCACGGCCCAGCCTCGCTTCGCCACCACCGTCGACGCCGTCGAGTTCACGGCCGGCGGTCAACGCCTTCACCTCGGCCACGCGCGGGTCTCGCCCGGCGCGGTCATCACCATCGCCCGCGGAGGAACTGCCCCATGAGCCTTCTCACCAGCCTGTTCACCGGCGCCAGCGGCATGGGTGCCCACGGCGCCGCCATCGGCGTCGTCGGCGACAACATCGCCAACGTCTCCACCATCGGCTTCAAGCGCACCCGCGCCGGGTTCGCCGACGTCCTCGGCGGCACGCTCGGCAGCCAGCGCCTCGGCGCCGGCGTCCGCCTCGGCTCGATCGACACCCAGTTCGAGCAGGGGTCGGTGCAGCAGACCGGCGGCATGCTCGACGTCGCGATCCGCGGCCACGGCATGTTCGTCGTCAGCGGCCAGCACGACGGCCAGACCGGCCAGTACTACACCCGCGACGGTCGGCTCCAGCTCGACAACACCGGCTACCTGGTCGATCCGCGCGGCCTGCGGGTCCAGGGCTACGCGATCGACTCGGCCGGCGCGATGGCGACGTCGATCAGCGACCTGCAGCTGACCGGCATCACCAGCCCGCCGGTCGCCACCACCACCGCGGACCTGTCGCTGCGGCTGGACTCCAGCGCCCAGACCACGCCGCTGGCGGCCTTCGATCCGCTCAACCCCGGCACGACGTCGAACTATGCGACATCGGCGACGGTGTACGACTCACTCGGCGCGCCGCACAAGGTCGACCTGTACTTCCGCGCCCAGGGCGGCGGCGCGTGGGAGTGGCACGCGATGGTCGACGGCGGCGACCTGACCGGCGGGACCGCCGGCGTCGCCACCGAGATCGCGACCGGCACGATGACCTTCGATGCCAACGGCGCGCTCGACACCGAGACGCCGGGCGTCAGCAGCGCCGACTTCCTCAACGCTGCGCCGGGGCAGGCGATCGCGTTCGACTTCGGCGACGCCATCACCACCGACGGTGGCACCGGGCGGGCCGGCACCACCCAGCCGGCCGGCGCCAACGCGGTGGTTGGGCTGGCGATCGACGGGCACGGCGCCGGCCAGCTGATCGATCTGCACATCGCCGACGACGGCACCATCGACGGCGCGTTCGACAACGGCGACACGCGATCGCTTGGGCGCCTGGCGCTGGCCACGTTCACCGACGAGCAGGGCCTGGCCCGGGCCGGCGACGGTCTGTTCACCCAGACCTCGACATCGGGCCAGCCGCTGATCGACGCCGCGGCGACCGGCGGCCGCGGCTCGATCTCGGCGGGGGCGCTCGAGGGCTCGAACGTCGAGCTGGGCGACGAGCTGGTGACGATGATCGCGTACCAGCGGGCGTTCCAGGCCAACGTCAAGACCGTGACGACCGCGGACGAGATGCTCGCCGAGGTCGCACAGATCAAGCGCTGAGCGAGGCGGCGGTGGTGGTGGCGGCGGTGGCGGCGGCGGCGGGCGCGCGTCAGGGTCGCCGACAGGCGCGCTGACGCTGGGAGGCGAGCCCAGTGATTCCGCGGGGTCACGATGGCCTTCGGGTTGCAATTGACCCGTCCCGTGAGCGACTCATCCCTCGACCTCGCGGAACTTGAGTCGATCCAGGCCGCGCTCCGGGCCGCGGTGCCGAGCCGCGGGACCGGGACCACCTCCGAGGTCGACGCGGTGCCGATGCCGCTCCTGGCCTCGGAGCGCGACGCCGCCAGCGCGCGGCCCAACCTCGCCGACGTGGTCGCGCGGTGGTCGCGTCGGATGACGCGCATCGTCCGCAGCTACCTCGGCGACGTCGATCTGACGCCGATGGGCGCCGAGGTGGTCGACGCGGCCAGCCTGGTCGACGAGCTGCGCACGATGTGGACCGCGATCGTCTCCACCGAGCGCGGCGGCACGCTGGTGATCGCGATCGGCGGCGAGCTGATCGAGGCCGGCGCGGCCCGGCGCTGCGGCGCGGCGGCCACCCCCGAGGCCGCCGGCCGCGAGCCGTCGGCGATCGCGCTGAAGCTGTTCGCGCCGATCGGCGAGGCGGTGCTGGCGACGCTGGAGCCGGCGTGGAACGAGGCGTTCCGCACGTCGCTGACCCGCGCCGACGCCGACCCCGACAAGCTGGTCGCCGCGCTCGGCCGCGACGCCGCGCTGGCCGCGACCATCATGATCAGCGGCTCGACCGCCGGCCGCGTGCGGGTGTTCGCGCGCCCCGAGGTGCTGGCGTCGTCGTCGCCGCCGAGCCCGACCGTGCCGGCCGACGCCCAGGCCATCGCCACCGCGCTCGGCGGCGTGCCGGTCGAGGTGCGGGTCGAGCTGGCCACGCTGCGCCTGCGCTGGTCGCAGCTGCGGGCGCTGGCCGCCGGCAGCCAGCTGACGCTGCCGGTGTTCGTCGACGATCCCTTGCCCATCTACTGCGGCGACGTGCTCAAGGCCTGGGGGCGCCCGGTCGTCACCCGGGGCGTGCTGGCCGTCGAGATCGCCGCGCTCCACGTGCCCGGAGGAGGCCGCCCATGAGCGACGCCGAGCTGCCACCCACGATCGACGTCCGCACCCTCGAGACGCTGCTGCACGACGTGCCGCTCGAGGTCACGGTCGAGCTCGGGCGGATCCGCCTGAACATCGCCGACCTCGCCGCCCGCCTCGGGCCGGGCTCGGTGATCGTGCTCGACAAGGTCACCGGCGCGCCGCTCGACGTCCGGGTCAACGCCCGCCTGGTCGCGCGCGCCGAGGCCGTCGCCGTCGGCGACCGCTGCGCCATCCGCATCCTCGAGATCGTCGACAAGGAGTCCTGACATGCGCGCGCCGCTGCTGATCTCGCTGTTCACGCTCGCGCTGGCGATCGTCGCCGGCCCCGGCCGGGCCGGCGCCTCGCCGTTCGAGCTCCGCGACCACGGCGACCGCGTCGAGATCGTCGCCCGCGGCTGGACCGCGGTCGACCCGTCGGCGATCGCGGTGACGCGCGAGCGCGTCGAGCTGGTGGTCGCCGGCGGCCTCACCGCGGCCCGGCAGTCGTACGAAGATCCGACGGTGCGGCGGGTCGAGGTCCGGGGCCGCGAGCCGCGGATGCTGTCGATCAAGCTGCGCGCCGACCACGACCGCGTCGCGGCGCTGGCCAAGCTCGCCACCGTGACCCAGGTCGGCGACGACATCGTCGTCGTCATCCCGCGCGCGGTGCCGCGGCCCAGCCCGGCGCCCGCGCCGGCCGCGACCACCACCGCGCCGGCCGCGACCACGACCGCGCCCACCGCGGCCACCACCGCGCCCACCGCGGCGGCCACCGCCGCACCGACCGCGCCGACCGCGCCCACCGCCGCCACGAGCCCCGCGGCGGCGCCCGCGCCTGCGCCCGCGGCGACCGCGACCCTGCCGTCGGCGCCCGCGATCGGCGCGACCCCGGCGCGCACGCGCGTGGGCGGCGCCGCGACGTCCGCCACCGGCGCGCGCTGGTGGATGCTGCTGGCCGGCCTCGCGCTGGTCGGCGGCGGCGCGACCCTGCTGGCCCGCCGGCGCCAGCGCGCCCCGGTCGCAGCGTCGCGCATCGAGGTGATCGACTCGCGCGCGCTGGGCGGCAAGGCCCGCGTCGTCTGGCTGAGCGCCGGCGACCGCGAGCTGATGGTCGCCGTCAGCGCGCAGCAGGTCCGCCTGCTCGGCCAGTGGCGCCGCAACCGCGACAACGCGCTCGAGGCGATCGAGCCGAGCGACGGCGCGGCGCCGCCGCTGGCCCGCGGCTCGGCCCCGCGGCTCAAGCCGGTGCCGGCCAGCCCCGCGGTGTCGGGCATCCTGCGCCTCCGCGACAAGCCGGCGCCGCTCGCCGACGACATCGCGTCGGGCGATCCCGAGGCCGACGAGCAGTGGGCCCGCGACATCCTCGCCGCGACCGGAGGGCGCCGGTGATGAAGCGGCTCGTCGGCGCGGTGGTCCTCGTCGCGCTCGCCGCCTTCGTGGCGCCGGCGCTCGCGGCCCCCCTCGCCGCCGCGCCGGTCACGCCGGCGCCCACGCCGGCCCCGCCGTCGAGCGCGCTGACGATGGTCGCGATCCTCACGCTCGCGACGCTGATCCCCGCGCTGGTGCTGTCGTGCACCTGCTTCGTGCGCTTCATCGTCGTGCTCGGGTTCGTGCGCACCGGCCTGTCGACCCAGTCGGCGCCGCCCAACCAGGTGCTGGTCGGCCTGGCGCTGTTCATGACGGTGTTCGTCTCGGCGCCGGTGGCCACCCAGATGTACGAGGCCGGCGGCAAGCCGTACCTCGACGGCACGATGGACGAGCGGCAGGCCGCCACCGCCGCCACGCCGCCGCTGCGCCGGTTCTTGATCGAGCGCACCCGCGACGCCGACCTCGCGCTGTTCTACGAGGTCAGCGACGAGCCGCGCCCGGCCAACGCCGACGACGTGCCGCTGCGCATCGCGGTGCCGGCGTTCATCGTCTCGGAGCTGCACACCGCCTTCGAGATGGGGCTGGCGGTGCTGCTGCCGTTCCTGGTCATCGACCTGGTGGTCGCGACCGTGCTCACGGCGCTCGGCATGGTGATGGTGCCGCCGCAGGTGCTGTCGCTGCCGGTCAAGCTGCTGGTGTTCCTGGCGATCGACGGCTGGCACCTGGTCGTCGGCTCGCTGCTCAAGGGGGCGATGTGAGCTCCCTCGATCTGTGGCACCAGGCGCTGGAGCTGATCGCCACCGTCGCGGCGCCGTTCCTGGTGGCGGCGCTGGTGGTCGGCCTGCTGGTCGCGCTGTTCCAGACCGCGACCCAGCTGCAGGAGAGCGTGCTGTCGTTCGTGCCCAAGCTGGCCGTCGCGCTGCTCGTGCTGGCGCTGGCCGGCCACTACCTGTTCGATCGCCTGACCCGGTTCACCACCACCGCGATCACCGCGACCAGCGAGGAGCGCGGGTCGTGAACTTCGCCGAGGTCGCCCCGTTCGTGCCCGCGCTCGCGCGGGCCGGCGGCTTCGCGGCCACCGCGCCCCTGCTGGGCGACGCCACCACGCCGGTGCGGGTGCGGCTGGTGTTCACCGTCGCCGTCGCCGCCGCGGTCACCCACCGCGGCGCCGGGCTGACGCCGACCGACGCGATGATCGCCGCGCCGCTGGAGCTGGTCGCCGGCGCGCTGCCCGGGCTGATGGCGCGGTGGATCCTTGAGCGGGTCGCCACCGGCGGTCAGCTGATCGGCCTGCACCTCGGCCTCGGCTTCGCGCAGAGCTACGACCCCACCGCCAGCGAGTCGGCCACCGCCGCGCGGCGGTTGGTCGCGACGATCGCCGGCCTGGCCTTCCTCGCCGCCGGCGGCCTCGAGGCCGGCGTGCGGGCGGTCGCGACGCCGGTGGCCCACGACCGGCTGGCCGTCGACGGCGCCGCCGCGATCGCGCTGGCCACCCAGATCACCAGCCGGGCGATCGCGTTCGCGGCGCCGGTGATCGTCGCCGCGGTGCTGATCAACGCCGGGCTCGCGGTCGTCAACCGCGCGGCCCCGGCCTTCAACGTGTTCTCGATCGCGCTGGTCGCGGTGGTGATCGGCGGCGGGCTGGTGCTGGTGGCCGCCGCGCCCGGCACCGCCGCCGCGATCGTCGACACCGCCAAGGACGCCGTCGCCGTCCTGGGAGGCCCCGCGTGAGCGACGCCAGCAAGAGCCACAAGCCGACGCCCAAGCGCCAGCGCGAGTTCCGCAAGCGCGGCGAGATCGCGCACTCGCGCGACCTCACCGCCGCCGCGACGCTCCTGGCCGGGACGCTGGCCCTGGCGGTCAGCGCCTCGATGGTGTGGGCCGCGCTGTGCGGCGCCGCCCGGGTCGCGGCCTCCGGCGAGGGCCTCGGCGCGGTGGCCGCGTCGGCGCGCCACGCGTTCACGGTGGCGGTGGCGCCGGTGCTGGCGGTCGCGGTCGCGGCGGCGCTCATCGCCGGCGCGGTGCAGCTCGGCTGGCCGCCGGTGCTGCGCTGGCCCAAGGTCGACTTCAGCCGGCCGTTCACGTTCGGCGGCCTGGCCGGGGCGCTGTCGCCCAAGGCCGCCGCCGGTCGGCTGGCCGCGGTCGCGGTCAAGGTCGTCGCGATCGGCGCGGCGGTCACCGCGGTGCTCGCGAGCGACGGCAGCGTGCTGTCCGCCGCCGACGCGCCCGACGCGCTGATCCGCGCGATCGGCGCGGCCCTGCTCAAGGTCACGGTGGTCGCGGCGATGGTGTTCGGCGCGCTGGCCGCGGTCGACTTCGTCAAGAACAAGCGCGCGCTGGCCAAGCGCATGATGATGAGCAGCGACGAGATCCGGCGCGAGATGCGCGAGTCCGAGGGCGATCCGATGCTCAAGGCCCGCCGCCGCCGCCGGATGCGCGAGCTGGCCAAGCGCCGGGTGATCGCCGAGACCCGCAAGGCCGACGTCATCCTGGTCAACCCGACCCACTACGCGGTGGCGCTGCGCTACCGCGCCGCCGACGGTGGTGCGCCGCGCGTCGTCGCCAAGGGCACCGACGAGCTCGCCGCCCGCATCCGCGAGGCCGCCCGCGCCGCCGGCGTCCCGGTGATCAGCCGCCCGCCGCTGGCCCGCGCGCTGTGGAAGCTGGTGCCCGAGGGCCAGGAGATCCCGAGCCAGCTCTACCACGCGGTGGCTGAGGTGCTGGCGTACATCTACCGGCTGCGCGACCGCCGCGTCGGGAGGCCCGCGTGAGCGCCCGCGCCATCAGCGCCTCGAGCGGCGGCGACGCCACGATGGCCGTGGCCCTGGTCGGCGTGCTGGCGCTGACCGTCGCGCCGCTGCCGCCGGTGCTGTTCGACCTGCTGCTGGGCACCGCGCTGTGCCTGGCCGCGCTGACCTTCCTGGTCGCGTTCTACGTCGAGCGGCCCACCGACTTCTCGTCGTTCCCGGCGCTGCTCCTGTTCGTGACGCTGTTCCGGCTGTCGCTCAACGTCGCGTCGACGCGGCTGATCCTCACCCACGGCGGCCAGGGCGAGCACGCCGCCGGCGCGGTGATCGCCGCGTTCGGCCGGTTCGCGATCGGCGGCGACTTCGTCGTCGGCGCGATCATCTTCTTGATCCTGGTGATCGTGAACTTCGTCGTCATCACCAAGGGCGCCGAGCGCATCTCCGAGGTCGCGGCCCGCTTCACCCTCGACTCGATGCCGGGCAAGCAGATGGCGATCGACGCCGACCTGGGCGCCGGCCTGATCAGCGAGAAGGAGGCGCGGGCCCGCCGCCAGCACATCCAGCGCGAGGCCGACTTCCACGGCGCGATGGACGGCGCGTCGAAGTTCGTGCGCGGCGACGCGGTCGCCGGCCTGCTGATCCTGGCGATCAACGTCGTCGGCGGCATCGTCATCGGCGTCGCCGAGCGCGGCATGTCGTTCGGCGAGGCCGCCCGCACCTTCACGCTGCTGTCGATCGGCGACGGCCTGGTGTCGCAGATCCCGGCGCTGCTGGTGTCGACCGGCGCGGCGCTGCTGATCACCCGCTCCGACGACCGCGAGCTCGGCACCGCGCTGTCCGCGCAGCTGCTGCGCCGCCGCCGCCCGCTGATGGTCACCGCGGCGCTGGTCACCGCGATCGGCCTGCTGCCGGGCATGCCGCACCTGCTGTTCCTGGCGCTGGGCGGGATGATCGCGTGGCGCGCCCGCCGCGCCGGCGTCACCACCGACGTGCCGAACGGCGCCGACGCGGCCGAGGCCAGCGGCGCGCCCGCCGGCGCCACCGCCGCCACCCCGGCCGCGGCCAAGGGCGAGCTCGAGGCCGCGCTGCCGGTCGAGCTGCTGGCGATGGAGGTCGGGCTCGATCTGATCAACATGGTCGACGCCGGCAAGAACGGCGAGCTCTTGCGGCGGATCGCGACCCTGCGCAAGCAGCTGGCGACCGAGCTCGGCGTGCTGGTGCCGCCGATCCACATCCGCGACGACCTGCGGCTGGCGCCGGGCGCGTACCGCGTGCTGCTGTCGGGCGTGCTGGTCGCCGAGGGCTCGGTCGCCGTGCACCGGCTGCTGGCGCTCGACCCGTCGGGCACCGGCACCCGCGGCATCCCCGGCGAGGCCACCACCGAGCCGACGTTCGGGCTGCCGGCCAAGTGGATCGCGACCTCCGAGCGCGCCCGCGCCGAGGCCGCCGGCTGCACCGTCGTCGACCCGACCGCGGTCATCGCCACCCACCTCGCCGAGCTGATCCGCAAGCACGCCCACGAGCTGCTGGGCCGGCGCGAGGCGCAGGAGCTGTTCGACGTGCTCGGCAAGACCGACGGCAAGGTCGTCGAGGAGCTCATCCCGCACCTGATGTCGACCGGCGACGTGATCAAGGTCCTGCGCAACCTGCTGCGCGAGGGCGTCTCGATCCGCGACCTGCGCACGATCCTCGAGACGCTGGCCGACCACGCCGGCGCGATCAAGCACCCCGACGAGCTCACCGAGCTGGTCCGCCAGCGCCTGGCCCGCCGCATCACCCGCGGCAACCTCGCGACCGACGGCAGCCTGCGGCCGCTGGTGCTCGACCCGCGCGCCGAGCAGCTGTTCCGCGAGCCCGGCGGCCGGAACGCCCGCGCGCTGTCGCGGCTCACCGACGACCTCGCGGCCAGCGCGCGTGAGCTCACCCGCCACGACGAGCCGCCGCTGCTGGTGGTCGCGCCCGACATCCGGCGCACCGTCGCCAGCATCGCCGCCCGCCACATCCCCGGTCTCGCGGTCATCAGCTTCCGCGAGGTCGACCCGTCCGTGCCGTTCGTGACCCGCGGAGTCATCACCGCCCTGGAGGCCGTATGAAGATCATCAAGTTCGAAGGCGCGTCGATGCGCGAGACCCTGGCCAAGGTCAAGGCCGAGCTCGGCGACCAGGCCGTGGTGGTGTCGACGCGGCAGATCCGGCGCGGCCTGCTGGGCAGCGCCTACGAGATCGCCGCGGCGATCGATCAGGACGACGACGGCCCGGCGGTCCCGGCGCCGGCGCCCGCGCCGCGCCCGATGGCGCGGCCGACGCTGGACGACGGCGAGGTCGAGCGCGTGGTCGCGCCGCTGCGCGCCGAGCTGCGGTCGCTGCGGGCGATGATGCGGGCCCGCGCCGACGAGCGGCCGCCGGCCAACCCCGACCTGCGCGAGGAGCTGGCGGCGCTGCGCCGCGCCGTCGAGCAGCTCCGCCACGGCGCCGCGCCGGCCGCGCCCGCGCCGGCCCCCACGCCGCCGCCGGTCACCGAGCCGCAGCTGGCGATGCCGTCGACCGCGCGGGTGGTCATGCTGGTCGGCCCGACCGGCGTCGGCAAGACCACGTCGATCGCCAAGATCGCCGCCCGCGCCGCGCTGATCGAGGGCCAGCAGGTCGCGATCGTCACGCTCGACAACTACCGGGTCGGCGGCATCGACCAGATCCGCACCTACGCCGACCTGATCGGCGTGCCGCTGCACATCGTCGAGGATCCCGCCGGCCTGCCCGACCTGCTGGTCGAGCTGGCCGCCTACGACCTGGTGCTGGTCGACACCGCCGGCAAGAGCCCGCGCGACCGCGCGGCGCTGGCGGCGCTGGCCGCCGCGCTGACCGGGCTGCCCCAGGTCGAGGTCCACCTCACCATCGCCGCGGCCACCGCGCCGGCGGTGATGGACGAGCTGGCCAAGCGGTTCGCGCCGCTGCGGCCGCGCCGGCTGCTGTTCACCAAGCTCGACGAGTGCGGCCGCGCGCCCGAGGTCACCCTGGCGCCGGCCCGGCTCGCGCTGCCGGTGACCTGGCTGGCGACCGGCCAGGCCGTCCCCGAGGACCTCGAGCTGGCCACCGTGCCCCGGCTCATCCAGCTCGCGCGCCAGGGCCTCGGCAGCGACCAGGCGGCGGCCTGACATGCGGGCCACCGATCAAGCCGCCTCGCTGCGGCTCATCCAGGGCACCGGCCACGCCCCGAGCCCCCGCCGCGAGCGGGCGATCGCGGTCACCGGCGGCAAGGGCGGCGTCGGCAAGAGCACGATCGCGGTCGGCCTGGCCTCGGCGTTCGCCGCCGACGGCAGCGACACGCTGATGATCGACGCCGATCTCGGCATGGCCGACCTGAACCTGCTGCTCGGCGTCGCGCCGCCGCACAGCCTGCTCGACGCGCTGGGCGGCGCCCCGATCGACGACGTGCTGGTCGCCGCCCACGGCATGCACCTCCTGCCCGCCGCCAACGGCAGCTTCGAGCTGGCCACGCTGGGCCCCCTGGCCCGGGCCCGGGCCTGCGCGCTGGTCGACGAGCTGCGCGTCAGGTTTGACACCGTCGTCCTCGATATCGCCGCCGGGATCGGCCACCAGCAGTCGGCGTTCACCCGCGCCGCGCGCGACTGCGTGGTCGTGGTCAACCCCGAGCCGCTGTCGATGGCCGACTCGTATGCGTGCCTAAAGGTGCTTGCCACCGAGCATGGGCTCGACACGGCGTACGTCGTGCCGAACCGCGTCACCAGCCGCGGGCAGGCCGACGACGTCGTCGGCCGGCTCACCGACCTGGTGGCCCGATTCTTGGATCTGACGTTGGTCGCGATGCCCTACGTCCCCGCCGACCCGGCCGTCATCGAAGCGGCGCACCTCGGGGTGCCGCTGGTGCGGCACCGCCCCGACGCGCCGGCGGCCCGCGCGATGCGCCGCCTGGCGCGCGCGCTCGACGCCGTGACCCCACCCGATCAACGCCTCGACAGCGCCCAGCAATTCTGGAGCTGCCAGCTGGTGCCGGCAGGAGAGACCCCATGAAAGCCTATGCCCAACAGGCGCGGCGCGCGCCGCGCGACCGCGACCGGCTGATCATCGAGCACATCGAGATCGCGCGGCGGATCGCGCTGCGGGTCGCGCGCCGCTGCCCGTCGTGGGTCACGCCTGATGATCTGGTCGCCGCCGGCATGCTCGGCCTGGCCGAGGCCGCCGAGCGCTACGACGAGCAGCGCCAGGAGCCGTTCCTGGTGTTCGCCGAGAAGCGCATCCGGGGCGCGGTGCTCGACGAGCTGCGCCGCGGCGACATCATGCCCCGCCGCAGCCGCCAGATGGCTCGCAAGATCGGCGCCGTGCTCGCCGACCTCGAGCGCCGCTTCGGCAGCGAGGTGACCGACGAGCAGGTCGCCGAGGCGCTGGGGGTGTCGGTGGTCGAGTACCGCGAACACCTCGAGCACCTGGTCCACGTCACCGTCGGCTCGCTCGACCAGCTCGAGCACGACCCGCGCGCCAGCGACGACGCCTCGCCGCGTCAGCGCAGCGAGCGCCACGAGCTGCTCGGCCGCGTCCGCACCGCGCTGGCCACGCTCGGCCAGCGCGACGTGCTGGTGCTCTCGCTCTACTACAACGACGAGCTCACCTACGTCGAGATCGCCGAGGTTCTCGGCGTCACCACCTCGCGGGTGTGCCAGCTCCACGGGCGCGCGATCGCCCGGCTGCGCGCCGCGATCGAGGAGGTGCGCCCCGAGGCCCAGGTCCGGCTCGCCGAGGGCACCACCGAGGTGGCCGCGGTCGAGGTCGCCGGTGGGTGACGGCATCTACGTCGCCGCGGCCGGCGCCGTCGCGCAGTCCAACGCGCTCGACGTCACCGCCAACAACGTCGCCAACGCGTCGACCACCGGCTTCCGCGGCACCCGCGTCACCTTCGCCGAGGCGCTGGCCCGGGCCCGCTCGCCCGACGTCGCGCTGGTCGGCGGGATCACGCCGGCGGTCGATCTGCAGCCCGGCGCGATCGCGACCACCGGCAACCCGCTCGACGTCGCGCTCGAGGGCGACGGCTACTTCGCGGTCGACGCGCCCGGCGGCGTCCGCTACACCCGCGCCGGCGCGTTCCAGGTCGACGCCGAGGGCACGCTGCGCACCGCGACCGGCCTGGCGGTGCGCTCCGCCGACGGCGGCCCGCTGCAGGTGCCGCCCGAGGCCACCCAGTTCTTCATCGGCGAGGACGGCGCGGTCGCGACCGAGCTCGGCCCGGTCGGCAACCTGGCGCTGGCCACCTTCGCGCCCGGCGCGCTGCAACACGACGGCGGCAGCCTGTTCACCGCCACGGGCGCGCCCACCGCCGGCCCGCCGCCGCGGGTGGTGCAGGGCGCGCTCGAGGGCTCCAACGTCAACGTCGTGCGCGGCGTCGTCGACCTGGTGAAGGTGTCGCGCACCTACGAGACGCTGCTGCGCATGATCCAGGGCTTCCACGACGTCGAGAGCCGCGCCGCGCGCGATCTCGGCGGGCCCAAGTGAGCTGAACCCTCGAGGGTTCATCGCCAGTTTCCACCACCGGAGGACCTCATGTTGCGTGCCCTCACCACCGCCGCCGCCGGCATGGAAGCCCAGCAGACCCAGCTCGACGTCACGGCGAACAACATCGCCAACGTCTCGACCGCCGGCTTCAAGAAGAGCCGCGCCGAGTTCGCCGACCTGATGTACCAGCGCATGCGCCCGGCCGGCGCCGCCACCGGCAACGGCACCTCGGCGCCGAGCGGCCTCGAGGTCGGGCTCGGCGTGCGGGTCACCACCACCCAGCGCATGCAGGGGCAGGGCGAGCTACGCCAGACCGGTGGCCCGCTCGACGTCGCGATCCAGGGCAACGGCTTCTTCGCGGTGACGCTGCCCTCGGGCGAGACCGCCTACACCCGCAACGGCGCGTTCCAGCGCGACGCCAACGGCCTCCTGGTCACCAGCGAGGGCTACCCGGTGGCCGGCGAGATCACGATCCCGCCCGAGGCGCAGACGGTGACGATCGCCGGCGACGGCAAGGTCACCGCGACCGTGCCCGGCGATCCCGCGCCGGTCGAGCTCGGCCAGCTGCAGCTCACCACCTTCGCCAACCCGGCCGGCCTCGAGGCGATGGGCGGGACGCTGTTCCGCGAGACCTCCGCCGCCGGCGACGCCGTGACCGGCAACCCCGGCGAGAACGGCGCCGGCAGCCTGGCCCAGGGCAGCCTCGAGCTGTCCAACGTCAGCGCGGTCGAGGAGATGATCGACCTGATCTCGGGGCAGCGCGCCTACGAGGTCAACACCCGCGTGATCAAGGCGGCCGACGAGATGCTCGGCCAGACGGCGCAGCTGCGATGAGCCCGCGCCACCTGCCGCTGCTGCTGGTGCTGCTGGCGTCGAGCGCCGCCGCCGAGCCGCTGGCCGACGCGATCGGCGCCGGCGCCGCCGCCGGGCTGCCGACCGAGCTGGCGGTGGTGGCGGTGCACGTGCCGCGCGCCCTGGGCCGACGCCACGCCGACGTCGACCGCGCCGCGGTGGCGGTCGAGTGGCCGCGCGCGCCGCGGCCGGGCCGGATCAGCGTGCGGGTGCGCGTCGCCGGCGGCCGCGCCAGCTTCGTGCCGGTCACGCTCGCGGCCAAGACCGCCGGGTTCGTCACCACCCGCGCCCTGCCGGCCGGCGCGCTGATCACCGCCGCCGACGTCGTCGCGGTGAGCCAGGTGATGGCGCCCGGCACCCAGCCAGCGCCGATCGCGGTCGGCACGATCACCACCACCGCGCTGGCCGCCGGCGACGTGATCACCGCCGCCGCGATCACCCGGCCGCCGCCGGTGGCACGCGGCGCCGACGTCGAGGTGATCGTCGAGTCCGGCGCCATCACGATCCGCGCCCGCGGCCGCCTCGCCGCCAGCGCCCGCCCCGGCGAGGTCGCGATCGTGCGCCTCGCCGACACCGGCCGCGATCTGCGCGGCACGCTCGTCGACGACCACCGCGTCGTCGTGGAGGAGGCCCCATGACCCGCTCGCTCGCCTGGCTGGTGGTCGCGACGCTCACCGCGTGCACCACCCACATCGCGCCGTACCGGCCCAAGCACCGGCCGTTCGTCGCCGACGCCTACCCGGCGCGGCCGACGCCGACCAACGGCAGCCTGTTCACCGGCGACGGCTGGTTCGAGGACGACACCGCGCGCCACGTCGGCGACATCCTGGTGGTGCGCATCGACGAGCGCGAGGCCGCGACCCGCGACGCCTCGACCAAGCTCAACAAGCAGGACGGCGCCAGCTACGGCATGCCGGCCGCGGTCGGGCTGCTGGCGGCGCTGACCAAGAAGTACCCCGACGTCGATCCCGCCCAGCTGTTCGCCACCGAGTCCGAGATGAGCTTCACCGGCGCGGGCAAGATCGCGCGCAAGGGCACGCTGTCGGCGACGTTGCCGGTGCGGGTCAAGCAGGAGCTCGGCAACGGCGACCTCTACGTCGAGGGCACCAAGGTGGTGATGGTCGGCGAGGAGGAGCACCACATCTACCTGTCCGGCATCGTCCGCACCGCGGACATCGCCGACGACGACACGATCCCGTCGTCGCGCATCGCCGACGCCGAGATCGAGTACACCGGGCGCGGCGACGTCAGCGACCAGCAACGCCGGGGCTGGGGCAGCCGGCTGCTGGCGCGGGTGTGGCCGTGGTGACCGCGGCGCGCCTGGTGGTCGCGCTGGCGCTGTGCGCCGGCGTCGCGACGGTCGCCCCCGCGCGCGCCGATCGCATCAAGGACCTGGCGACGGTCGAGGGCGTGCGCAAGAACCAGCTGGTCGGCGCCGGCCTGGTGACCGGCCTCGCCGGCACCGGCGACGACGCCAGCTCGCCGATCGTGCGCCGCTCGATGGCCAAGCTGCTCAGCCGGCTCGACATCAAGATCAGCGCCGAGGAGCTGCGCGCCAAGAACGTCGCGATCGTGACGGTCACCGCCGACCTGCCGCCGTTCGCGCGCCCCGGCCAGCTGATCGACGTCGTCGTGGCGTCGTCGGGCTCGGCCAAGAGCCTGGCCGGCGGCGTCCTGGTCGGCACGCCGCTCAAGGGCCCCGATCAGCGCACCTGGGCGCTGGCCCAGGGCCAGCTCGCGGTCGGCGGCTTCCTGGTCGAGGCCGGCGCCGGCAGCCAGCGCAAGAACCACGTCACCGTCGCGCGGATCCCAGGCGGCGCGGTCGTCGAGGGCTCGGCGCCGACCCAGATGCCGCAGCGCCAGCTGGTCTTGAACCTCAAGACCGCCGACTTCACCACCGCCACGCGGATCGCCGTCGCGATCGAGGGCGCGCTCGGCGCCGGCACCGCGATCCCGCGCGACGCCGGCTCGGTCGTGGTCCCGATCACCGCGAGCTGGAAGGGCAAGGTCACCGCGCTGATCGCCACCATCGAGGGCGTCGAGGTCACGCCCGACGCGGTGGCCCGGGTCGTCGTCGACGAGCGCACCGGCACCGTCGTGCTCGGCGGCCACGTCCGGCTGGGGCCGGCGGCGATCGCCTACGGCGGCCTCAGCGTGCAGATCGCCGAGCGCCCCGAGGTCAGCCAGCCGGCGCCGCTGGGCCGCGGCCAGACCGCCGTGGTCCCGCGCAGCGACGTCGCGGTCACCGAGGGCGGCGGCGAGCTGCGCATGATCGCCGGCGCGGCCAACGTCGGCGAGCTGACCGCGGCCCTCAACCGCCTGGGCGTCAAGCCGCGGGATCTGCTCGCCATCCTCAACGCGCTCGCCGCCGCCGGCGCGCTGCGCGCCGAGGTGCAGGTGCTGTGATGGCCGACCCGTCGCTCGCGCCGCTGGGCGCCGCCGAGGCCGAGGCCCCCGAGCGCACCGCCGCCAAGGGGCTCGAGAGCTTCTTCCTGCGGCAGCTCCTGGCCGAGGCGCGCGCGGGCTCGCCCGGCCTGCTCGACGGCGGCTTCGCCGGCGACACCTTCCGGTCGATGCTCGACGACGCCCTGGCCGACGCCATGTCGGGCGCCGGGCTGGGCCTGGCCGACACCTTCGAGACCGCGCTGGGCGGCACCCCCGACGCCGACCCCGACGCGGTCGTGCTCGACGCCGACGAGTTCGACCGGGCCATGGGCGACGCCCCGCGGCGCGCGCCCACCACCTTCGTCGCGCCGGCCATCGGGCGCTACAGCTCGGATTTCGGCGAGCGCGTCCACCCGGTGACCCACGCCGAGAGCTTCCACGAGGGCCTCGACATCGCGGCCCCCGTCGGCGCGCCGGCCCGCGCCGCCGCCGCCGGCACCGTGACCAAGGCTGGTCCGGCCGGCACCTACGGCAACCTGGTGGTGCTGCGCCACGCCGACGGCAGCGAGACCCGCTACGCCCACCTGGCCACGGTCGAGGTCGAGCCCGGGCAGCGGCTCGAGGCCGGGGAGCCGCTCGGCACGGTCGGCGCGACCGGGCGCGTCACCGGCCCGCACCTGCACTTCGAGGTCCGCGTCGACGGCCACGCCGTCGATCCGGCCCCCCTGCTGCCGGCGCCGGGCGCTCGGTACTGAAAGATCGCACCCCCCCTGTACGTCCCGCTTGCGCGGCCGACCCAACAGCTTGGAGAAAGCCCATGCGCATCGACCCCACCACCATCACGCCGATCACCGATGCCGAACGCCGGCCCGGTCCAACCTCCACGCGCGCCAGCGGCCAGCCCGCCAGCGTGGTGGCGCTGGGCCCGGAGGCCAGCGCGGCTGGGACCGGGGGGATCTCCCCCGAGATCAGCGCCCGGGTCGGCCGGGTGCGCGAGCTCCTGGCCAAGGGCGAGTACGTGGTCGACCTCGACCGGCTCGCCGGCAACATCCTCGACGACGACCTCGCCCGCGAGGGCGAGCGATGAGCCCGACGCCTTCACCGGCCGCCGACCTGGTCGATACCCTGGTCGTGCTGCGGGCGGTGATGGCCGACGAGCGCCGGGCGATCTCGCGCCTTGACCTCGCCGCGGTGGAGTCGCTCACCGCCCGCAAGCACGCTTTGGTCGAGGCGCTCGAGGGCCACGCCGCCACCCGGCTCGACGGCGAAGGCCGTCGCCTGCTGGCGCGGGTCCGCCTCGAGCTGTCCGCCAACGTCGCGCTGGTGGCCGCCGCCCGTGACGGCGTCGCCGCCTTGCTCGGCCGCACGCCCGACGATCGCTACGATCGCCGCGCGCGCCGCCAGCCGTGCACCGAGCCGCTCCGCACGATCACGCTCTGACCCCAACCGCTCGAACCCACGAGGTGCCCCGTGTCCGACCTGCTCTCGCTGCTTGGTCTAGGCGCGGCGGGGCTGTCGGCGCAGCACACCGGTGTCGCCGTCGCCAGCAACAACGCCGCCAACGTCAACACCCTCGGCTACTCGCGCCAGCGCGTCGACCTGCGCGCCGAGCTGGCCGCGCCGCTGGTCGGCGGGGTGCGGTCGCTGGCGCCCGATCGCTACCAGGACCTGATGCTGGCCTCGCGCGAGCGCGACGCCGCCGGCAGCCTCGGCAGCGCCGGCGCGCAGGCCCCGGCGCTGCTCGACCTCGAGGCCCGCATCGACGGCGCCGGCGAGTCGATCGACGCGCGGGTCGCGGCGCTGTGGGCCGGCCTCGAGCGGGTGTCGGCGATGCCGACCGACTCGCTCCTGCGCGACGCGGCGATCGCCGCGGCCAAGAACCTGGCCGACGGGATGGCCGAGCGCGCCGCCGCCATCGCCGCGGCGCGAGCCGACGCCGACGCGCGCATCCGCGACCACACCGCGCAGGCCTCGGCCATCGCGCAGGAGCTGGCCACCCTCAACACCCAGATCACGATCGACGGCGACCCCGTGCTGCGCGACCGCCGCGACCTCGCGGCCAAGCAGCTGGCCGAGCTGATCGGCGGCAGCGGCCGGGTCGATCCCGACGGCCGGCTGCGCTGGGTGCTGCCCGACGGCGGCGTGCTGGTCGACGGCAACCACGCCGCCAGCCTCGAGGCGACGCCCGATCCCGCCACTGGCTTCCGCCGGGTCGAGCTGGTCGACGGGCGGTCGCGCCGCGACGTCACCACCAGCCTGGTCGGCGGCCGCCTGGCCGGCGAGATCACCTTCCGCGACGGCGACGCCGCGACCGCGGCCGCCGATCTCGATCAGCTGGCGTTCGATCTGACGACCTCGGTCAACGCCGTCCACCAGGCCAACGCCGGGCTCGACGGCGTCAGCGGGCGGCCGCTGTTCACGCCGCTGGCCGCGGCCGCCGGCGCCGCCACCGCGATCGCCGTCGATCCGGCGCTGATCGCCGACCCCGATCGGCTGGCTACCGCCGCCGCCGGCGCCGGCCCCGGCGACAACCGCGGCGCGCTCGCGCTGCTGGCGCTGCGCGACCAGCGGGTCGCCAGCGGCGGCACCCAGACCTTGTCCGACGCGGCGATCGATCTGGTCGGCAGCCTCGGCCGCCGCGCCCACGACGCCCAGGCCGAGACCGACCGGGCCACGATCATCTCCGACCACCTCGGCGATCTGCGCGACGCGCTGTCGGGCGTCGACCTCGACGAGGAGATGTCCAACCTGGTCAAGTTCCAGCACGGGGCCGAGGCCATGACCCGGTTCCTGTCGACCGTCGACGGCATGCTGGGTGATCTGCTCAACCGGCTCTAGGACCACCATGCGCATCACCGCCCACCACCTCCTCGAGCGCAGCGCCGGCCACATCGGCGCCGCGCAGACCGACATCGCCAAGCTTTCGGACCAGGTCTCGTCCGGCATCAAGGTGCGCCACGCGTCCGACGATCCGGTCGCGTGGATCCAGGCCCGCCGCGAGCAAGTGCGCGCCGCCATCAGCCAAGGCCGCGGCGACGCGATCGGGCTGGGCAGCGACCAGCTCGCCGAGACCGAGCGCGCGCTCGGGACGATCGGCGGCGTGCTCAGCGAGGCCCGCCAGATCGCGGTGCAGGCGGCCAACGCCAACTACGTCGCCGGCGACCGCGCCAAGCTCGAGCTGCAGGTGGCCGGGCTGTTCTCGGTGGCGCTGGCCTCGGCCAACAGCCGCAACGCCGCCGGCGAGTACGTGCTGGCCGGCGCCCAGGGGCTGGTCGCGCCGTTCGACGCCGCCGGCGTCTTCGTCGGGGACGCCAGCCGCCGCGACCTCGAGGCCGGCGAGGGCGCCAGCGCCAGCGCGACCCTGTCGGGCAGCGCGCTGACCAGCGCCGTCGCGGGCGGCGTCGACGTGCTGCCGGCGCTGGGCCGGCTGGTCACCGCGCTGGGCGCCAACGACGTGCCGTCGATCCAGGCCGCCATCGACGAGCTCGACGCCGCCCACGAGCAGGTCAGCCAGGCCCGCGGCGAGGTCGGCAGCATGATGGCGGTGTTCCAGGACGCCGACGCCTTCCGCGTCGAGCTCGAGCACTCGCTGGTGGGGCGGATCGCCTCGCTGACCGAGGTCGACATCATCGACGCCGCCACCGATCTCGCCCAGCGCACCCAGGCGCTCGAGGCCTCGCAGGCGGTCAACGGCCGCCTCGCGACGCTGCTCAGCCCCGGCCGCCGCTGATCGCCGCTCCGCAACGACGACGCCCCGTAGCTGGCTCGACCAGCGCGGGGCGTCGGTGCGTCGGGGCCGTCAGTTTTGACGGCGATCCACACGCACCCCCCTCAACAACGCGGCGATCGAGGCGAATCAAGCCAGTGCAAGGCGCAGCACAACCAAGAAGGAGTTCCCGTCATGGCCATCTCGATCCTCACTAACGTCGCGTCGCTCAACGCGCAACGCAACCTCAACACCACCCAGACCGCGCTGTCCGCGTCGATCGGTCGCCTGTCTTCCGGCCTCCGCATCAACAACGCCGCCGACGACGCCGCCGGCCTCGGCATCAGCGAGAACCTCAAGGCCGACCTGCGGTCGCTGTCGCAGGCCAGCCGCAACGCCAACGACGGCGTGTCGATGTCGCAGGTGGCGGAAGGCTCGATGAACGAGATGCAGGGCATCGTCACCCGCATGCGCGAGCTGTCGGTGCAGTCGGCCAACCAGACCCTGGGCACCACCGAGCGCGGCTACATCCAGACCGAGTTCGGCCAGCTCCGCAACGAGATCAACCGCATCAGCGCGGTCACCGAGTTCAACGGCCAGAAGCTGGTCGACGGCTCGGCCTCGGCGGGCCTGTCGTTCCAGGTCGGCATGCAGAACACCTCCAACGATCGCATCTCGATGTCGATCACCAAGCTGACCACGTCGACGCTCGGCTCGACCTCGCTGCACATCGCCTCGGCGTCGCTGTCGACCGCGACCAACGCCCGCGCGGCGCTCGGCGCCTTCGACAAGGCCATCGAGCAGCTGTCGACCTCGCGCGCCAAGGTCGGCGCGGTCCAGAACCGCATGCAGGTCACGATCTCGAACCTCGCCGTGGCGCACGAGAACCTGTCGGCCGCGAACTCGCGCATCCGCGACGTCGACGTGGCGTCGGAGACCTCGCAGCTGACCAAGAGCCAGATCCTCAGCCAGGCCGGCCTCGCGGTGCTGTCGCAGGCCAACCAGCTGCCCAACTCGGCGCTGTCGCTCCTCCGCTAGGCGTGATCGTGCCCTGACGCGCTCGGACCACCATGTCGTCCATCAACTTCAACGGACTCGTCAGCGGGCTGGACACCAGCACGATGATCGATCAGCTGGTGGCCGCCGAGAAGGCGTCGGCGACGGTGCTGCGCCAACGCGTCTCCGACGTCACCCGTCAGGGCACGATCCTCGACGACCTCACCACCCGCCTGCTCGGCGTGCGCGACAAGGCGCGCGCCATCGACCAGGCGAGCGAGCACCGCACGGCCAAGGCCACCTCGTCCGATGCCGACCACGCCAGCGTGGTGGTGTCGGGCGGGGCCGCCACGGCCACCCATTCCCTGCGCGTCGACGCCTTGGCCCGGGCCCAGGTGACGACCTCGCGCACGTTCGCCAGCGCCGGCGCCGGCGTCGCCGGCACCGGCTCGATCGACATCACCACCAGCGCCGGCACCACGTCGGTGAGCTGGACCGCGTCCGACACGCTGCAAGACATCGCCGACCGCATCAACACCGCGGACGCGGCGTCGACGGCGTCGGTGGTGTACGACGGCACCAACTACCGGCTGGTCGCCACCGCGCGCCAGACCGGCGTCGCCAACGCGCCGACCTACACCGACGGCGGCGCCGGGCTGGGCTGGAGCACGCCCGGCAACGTCACGATCCCGGCCAGCGACGCCCGGTTCACGCTCGACGGCATCGCGATGACCCGCAGCACCAACCTGGTCGCCGACGCGGCCAGCGGCGTGACCCTGACCCTCAAGCGCGCCCACGCCAGCGGCGAGGCCGACACCGCGATCGCCGTCAGCGCCGACACCGACGCCGAGAAGACCAAGGTCAAGGAGCTGGTCGACGCGTTCAACGCCGCGGCCAACCTGGTGACGAGCCAGCTCAGCTACAGCGGCGTCAAGAAGGGCACCGACAGCCTGTTCGGCGACAGCACGCTGCGGCAGCTGCAGCTGGCGATGAACCGGGCCGCGACCGACAGCCACGGTGGCAAGACCCTGGCCGGCCTCGGCGTCACCTTCGACCGCACCGGGCGGCTGTCGATCGACGACACCAAGCTGACCGCGACGCTGGCCGCCGATCCACGCGCCGCCGAGCGGCTGTTCGTCGACGGCGGGCTCGGCACCAAGCTCGGCGACCTGGCCGACCAGTACGGGCGCTCCGGCGATGGCATCCTCGCCACCAAGGGCAAGTCGCTCGACAGCCAGGCCGCCGCCTACCAGAAGCAGATCGATCGCATCGAGGACGCCGCCACCAAGGTCGGCGAGCGTCTGCGCGATCAGTTCACCAAGCTCGAGAAGGCGCTGTCGACGATGCAGCAGCAGAGCGCGCGCCTGACCGCCATCCTCGGCTGAGCCGAACCCCGGAGGCCCCATGTACGCCCGTGCCGCCGTCGCCTACCGTCAGGTCGATCTCGAGTCGGCGTCCAAGCCGGAGATCCTGACGCGGCTGTTCAACCGCTTCCTCGACGACCTCGCCAAGGCCCGGACGGCGATCGCCGCCCGCGACATCGCGGCCAAGGCCGCCGCGCTCGGCCACGCGTCGCGGATCGTCGTCGAGCTGCGCGCCGCGCTCGACCACAGCCAGCACGCCGAGCTGTGCGCCAACCTCGACGCGCTGTACCAGTTCGTCGACGAGCAGCTCACCGCGGCCAACTGCACGCTGGCCACGCCGCCGCTCGACGCCGCCGCCCAGGTCATGACCGATCTCCGCGACGCGTTCGCCGCGGCCCGGGGGCAGCCGTGACCGCCGCGGTCACCGAGCTGCTGGCCCAGCTGGTCGAGGTGACCGCGCCGCCCCCCGACGGCGCCGACCCCGAGGCGGTGCTGGCCGCGTTCGACGCGATGATCGCCACCCGCGCGACGCTGCTCCATGCCCTCGAGGCCGCCACGCCGCGCGCGCCCACCGCCGCCGGGCTGAACCTCGCCGAGGAGCTGGCCCGCCGCGATCAGGCGTGGCTGGCCGCGCTCGGGCTGGCCCGCCACGCGGTCGCCGAGCGGCTGGTCGCGGTGCGCCGCGCCCAGCGTCGGAGCTGAGGCTCGCCGCTGTCGCCAGCCACCCCGCGCCGGCGCTGACACCACCCCGCCGTCAGCCATGACGGTGGTCGAGAGCGCGGCGGCGCAACCGGGCGAGATCGCGAGGGCGGGCTTGGCGCGCGGTTCGCATTGGTCGGCGGCATGGCCGTCCTGGCCCCCCAGCCGCCCTCCCAGCCCGCGCCGCTGCGCTACCCCTACGGGCGGCAGAGCATCGACGCCGACGACGTCGCCGCGGTCACCGCGGCGCTGACCAGCGGCGCGCTCACCTGCGGCCCGGCGGTCGCCGCCTTCGAGGACGCGCTGGCCGCGTACCTGGGCGCGGACCACGTCGCGGCCTGCGTCAACGGCACCGCGGCGCTGCACCTGGCCTACCTCGGGCTCGGCCTGGCGCCGGGCGACGAGCTCATCACCTCGCCGATCACCTTCTCGGCCACCGCCTCGGCGGCGTACCAGGCCGGGCTCGGTGTCCGGTTCGCGGACGTCGATCCGATCACCGGCAACCTCGACCCGGCCGCGGTCGCGGCGCTGATCGGCCCGCGCACCCGCGCGATCGTCGCGGTCCACCTCGCGGGCCAGCCGTGCGACCTCGCCGCGCTCGCCGCGCTGGCCCAGGCCCACGGCCTGTTCCTGATCGAGGACGCGTGCCACGCGCTCGGCGCGCGCTACCGCGGCGCGATGATCGGCGGCGCCACCAGCGACGCGGTCGCGCTGTCGTTCCACCCGGTCAAGCACATCACGACCGGCGAGGGCGGCGCGGTCATCATGCGCGACCCGCGCCACCACGCGCGGGTGCTGCGGCTGCGCCACCACGGCATCGAGCGCGATCCGGCGCGGCTGTCGATCCCGAGCCCCGGCCCCTGGTACCACGAGGTCGTCGAGCAGGGCTTCAACTACCGGCTGCCCGACGTGCTGTGCGCGCTCGGCACCTCGCAGCTGGCGCGGCTGCCGCGGTTCCTGGCGGCGCGGCGCGCGCTGGCCGCCACCTACCGCGCCGAGCTGGCCGCGCAGCTGCCGCCCGGCTGGGTCACGGCGCCGCCCGAGCTGCCCGACCGCGACCACGCCTTCCACCTGTTCGCGGTCGCGATCGACTTCGCCGGCCTCGGCGTCGATCGCGGCGCGCTGATGCGCGGCCTCGCCGCCCGCGGCGTCGGCACCCAGGTCCACTACATCCCGCTGCCCAGCCACCCGTTCCACCGCGATCGCCCCGGCGCCGAACCGCCCCGGCCGCGGCCCGGCGCCGACGCCTACTACCAGCGCACGCTCAGCCTGCCGCTGTACCCCGATCTGACACCGGCCGACGTGCACGCGATCGTCGCGGCGCTGGCCACCACCCTCGCGGAGCTCCGGCCATGACCCCACAGCTGCCCTCGTCGCTCGCGGCTCGCACCCGCGACTCGATCCACACCGTCGACGACCAGGTGGTGCTGGTCACCGGCGGCACCGGCTCGTTCGGGCGGGCCTTCGTCCAGGCGCTGATCAGCCAGGGCAACCCCAAGAAGGTGATCGTCTTCTCCCGCGACGAGCAGAAGCACTACCAGCTCGAGCGCACGCTGCGCGATCCCCGGCTGCGGTTCTTCGTCGGCGACGTCCGCGACCGCGACCGCCTGACCACCGCGCTGCGCGGCGTCGACGTCGTCGTCCACGCCGCGGCGATGAAGCACGTGCCGATCTGCGAGTACAACCCGATCGAGGCGGTGCAGACCAACGTCGTCGGCGCCCGCAACCTGATCGAGGCCGCGCTCGCCAACCGCGTGCCGCGGATCATCGCGCTGTCGACCGACAAGGCGGTCGCGCCGGCCAACCTCTACGGCGCCACCAAGCTGTGCATGGAGAAGCTGCTGGTCGCGGCCAACGCCTACGTCGGCGATCTCGCGACCCGGTTCTCGCTGGTGCGCTACGGCAACGTCATGGGCTCGGCCGGCAGCGTGATCCCGCTGTTCGAGTCGCAGCGCGACGGCGGGCGCATCACGATCACCGACGAGCGGATGACCCGGTTCTGGATCCGCATGAGCGACGCGATCGCGCTGGTGCTGCGCGGCCTCGAGCTGATGACCGGCGGCGAGATCTTCGTGCCCAAGCTGCCGACCACCGACATCGTCACGCTGGCCGAGGCGATGGCGCCGGGCGTGCCGCGCGAGACGATCGGCATCCGCCCCGGCGAGAAGCTGCACGAGGTGCTGCTCAGCGCCGAGGAGGCGCGCCGCGCCGCGGACCTGGGCGAGCTGATGGTGATCTACCCGGAGTACGCGTTCCACCAGGGCGCCGAGCGGCCGGCCGGCCAGCCGCTGCCCGACGGGTTCGTCTACTCCAGCGATCACGCCGACCCCCGGCTGGGCGTCGAGGAGACCCGCTGGTTGCTCGAGCACGTGGCGTGACCGGGCCGCGGCTGGTGCTGCGCGCCGACGCCAGCCACCGGCTCGGCAGCGGCCACGTGCTGCGCCTGGCCGCGCTGGCCGAGGCCGCGATCGACGGCGGCGGCGCGGCGACGCTGGTGGTCGGCGACGATCCGGCGGCGTCGCTGGTCGCGCTCGACGAGCGGGGGCTGCCGGCGGTGGCCGCCGACGGCGTCAGCGGCAGCCCGGCCGAGGGCGCGGCGACGATCGCGCTGGCGCGGTCGCTGGCGGCCGACGCGGTCGTGGTCGACGGCCCGGCGTTCTCGCCCGCGTACGTCGCGGCGGTCGCCGACGCCGGGCTGCGGGTGGTCGCCGTCGACGATCTCGGCCTGGCGCCGCCGCCGGCCGAGGTGGTCGTCAACCACAACCTCGGCGCCGAGGAGCTGGCCGCGCGCTACCCGGCGGCCGCGACCCGCCTGCTCGGGCGGCGCTACCACCTCCTGCGACGCGAGTTCCGCGCGCTCCCCGCCGGCGGCGCGACGCCGCGCGGTCGGGTCGAGCGCCTGCTGATCACGATGGGCGGCAGCGACCCGGCGGGCGCCACGGCGCGGGTGCTGGGCGCGCTGCCGCCGGGCGCGCTGGCGGTCACGGTCGTGCTCGGCCCGGGCTTCTGCGCCGATCGCGCGCTGGCCGTCGGGCTGGCCACCGCCGAGCGCGCCGGCCACCAGGTCGAGCTCGCCTACCGCCCGCCCGACCTGGCGGCGCGGATGGCCGGCTGCGACCTGGCGATCAGCGCCGCCGGCGGCACGCTCGCCGAGCTGGCGTACCTCGGGCGCCCGACGATCGCGATCGCGATCGCGCCGGATCAGCTCGTCAACGCCCGCCGCCACGCCGCCGCGGGCCTGGCCGCCGGCGGCTGGCCGCTGGCCGCCGTCGACGACCGCGAGCTCACCGCCACGATCGCCGCGCTGATCGGCGATCCGCTGGCGCGCCGCGCGCTGGCCGCCGCCGCCACCGCCGCCACCGACGGCCGCGGCGCGGCGCGGGTGGTCGCGCACCTCGCGGCCTGAGGCCAGCGCGGGTACGTCGTTCGGCCGACGGCGTCTCGCGGCGACGAGTCCCTGGAACTCACACCCGCAGCTCGCCGTCGATCCAGATCGGCAGCGTGCGGTCGGGCAGGCCCGCGCGCGCCACCGTGCGCAGCGCGCGGATGTCGACGTCGAGCACCGCCCGGGCCAGCCGGCGCAGCTCGGCCTGGGTCTCGGCGTGGCCGCGCGCGGCGGCGATCGGCTGGCGGTGATCGATCGACCGGCGCACCGCCTCGGACAGCGGCAGCGCCGCGATCACCCGCGTGCGCACCATCAGGTAGTCGGAGATCATCGCCGCCATCCGGTCGAACACCGCGACGTCGTTCGGCCCGGTCAGCATGTTGCCGACCAGCATCACGCCCAGCCGCGCGAGCACGTCGATCAGCCGGTCGGCGAGCAGCGGGTCGCTCTCGCGCAGATCGGCGACCACCGCCTGCACCGGCCGGGTCTCGCCGTCGCCGGCCAGCCGCTCCTCGAGCGCGCGCCGGGTCGCGGCGTCCTCGGGCAGCCGCCGCACCAGCCGCTGCACCATCGTCTTGAGGAACGCGTAGGCGTTCTGGATCGACGTGAGCTGCGGCGTCATCACGATCAGCTTGATGTCGGCGGCCGCGACCAGGTCGATCGTGTTCCACGACGTGCCGGCGCCGACGTCGACGATCACGACGTCGCCGGTGAGCTTGGCGATCGCGCGCAGCAGCCGCAGCTTCTGGCCGGCGTTGATGTTGGCGGCGCCGACCCGGGCGCTGCCTGGCACCAGCGACAGGTTGGGCGCGGCCGCGATCGGCAGCGCCACGTCGCCGAGCGTCGACGCCTCGTGATCGAGGAAGCCGCCCAGGCCCGGCCCGGGGCGGGTGATCCCGAGCATCGTGTGTAGGTTCGGCGCGCCGAGGTCGCCGTCGACCAGCGTCGTGCGGTAGCCGAGCCGGCCCAGCGTCACCGCCAGGTTGAGCGAGACGACGCTCTTGCCGACGCCGCCCTTGCCGCCGGCGACGGCGATCAGCCGACCCGCGCGCGGCGGCGCGTCACCCACGACCGCCTCCCGGCGCGCTGGCCAGCGCGGCGCCGACCTCGCGGCACGTCGAGGCCGCGGCCTGCAGCAGCTGGCGCGACGCCGCGAGGTAGTCGGCGAACGGCGCCGGCCGCCGCGCCATGTCGAGCGCCGAGTCGATCGGCCGCTGCGCGCGCATCGCGATGAACGGGTGGCGGCCCAGGCACCGGGCCAGCTCGGCCTCGACGACGGTCAGCCGGGCGTGGGCGCGGGCGTCGTCGCGGCTGGCCAGCCAGGCGCCGCGATCGGCGAGCCGGCGGGCCCGGCGCAGGTCGCGGGCGGCGCGGGCGCGCCACGCCTCGGCGCGGGCGGCGCGGTCCGCGGTGGCGACGCCGGCGATCGCGCCGTCGAGCACCTCCGCCACGTCGACCGTGGTCGCCAGCTCGGCCAGCACCTCGGCCAGCGGCCGGTGCTGCATGCCGGGGATCGCGGCGCCGCCCTCGGTGCAGTTGTACAGGCGGACCCGCTCGCCGTGGCGCGCCGCCTGCTCGACGAACCAGCGGTGGAACATCGCGAACATGAAGCTCGACGCCACGGTGCCGCCGTGCCAGCCGGGCAGCTCGACCGCGCGCTCGCGCGCCGGCCGCGGGCCGCCGGCCGCCTTCATCCGGTGGAAGTCGGCGCTCCACCCCGCGACCGCGATCGTGCCGTCGGCCGCGCGCTCGATCGTCGCGGCGCCGTCGCACGAGGTGTCGACGTACATCTTGCCGGCCGGGAACGACAGGTCGAGGCCCACCGTGATGATCGGATCGCAGCGCCAGGCCAGGCCCAGCGACAGCGCCGTGGTCGCGACCGAGCCGCCGCCCGGGATCTCGGCGCCGCCGCCGACCGCCTGGTACAGCCAGCGATCGAGCGCGCCGTTGGACGCCAGCGTCAGGTAGCGCGGCACCGGCAGGTCGAACAGCGCCGGGTGCACCGTCACCGCGTTGATCAGCGCGGCGACGCCGTCGAGGTCGCCGGCGTGGAAGTGGTAGCGCACGTCCTGGGGGTCGACGGTGAGGACCACGTCGGGCACGACGCCGGCGGCGCGCAGCGGCCGCAGCGAGTGCGAGAACCCGACGACGATCGCCCGGCCGCGCAGCGCGCGCAGCTGCGCCACGTTGCCGGCCAGCGACGGCCCGGGCGCGCAGATCACCATCGGCACGCCGGCGAAGGCGTCGCCGACCGCGTCGACCGACGGCCAGCGCGCGATCGCCGGCAGGTTGGTCAGGCCCTGCTCGAGCCAGGTCCGCGAGAACGCGTCGACCGTGTTCTGGTGGACGCGCAGGTCGCCGAGCGCGGCGTGGACGGTGTCGGCCAGCTCGTGCAAGCGCTCGTTGGCGATCGGCGCGAGGCTGCGCACGACGACGCGCTCGGGCGGGCACGGCACCAGCGTGTGGACCGCGCGGCCCAGCTCGGTCGCGTCGGCCGCGGTCACCACCGCCGGCGGGTAGCTGGCGGTCGCGGGATCGCCGATCGCGATCAGCCGCGCCTGGCCGAGGTCGATCAGCATCGCCGCGGCGTGCTCGAGCCCCGGCCCCACCAGCACGACCAGGTCGCGGGTGACGTCCCAGGTCGTCGGCAGCAGCTCGTCCACCAGGCAGGCGATGCCCAGCGGCGTCGTCATCAGCGTCGCCGCCGGCGGCAGCGCCCGGCCGCGCCAGGTGTCGGCGACCGCGGCCGCCATCCGGCCCTCCTCGACCAGCGCGGCCAGCGCCGGGCGGTCGTCGGGGCCGACGTCGTCGGGGCGCGGCCGGCGCGCCAGCTCGGCGCGCAGCCGGCGGGTCTCGTGGCTGGCGGCGAGCGCCGCGACGATGTCGCCGTCCGCGGCCGCGCTGGCCAGGCGGCGGCCGGCGTGGCCCAGCTCGGCCAGCGTCTGGGCGATCGCGAGCAACGACTCGTCAGCCATGGCGGTGTCTCTCCTCGGCGGCCGCGTGGCGCCACGATCGTTGCGGGACGTCGGCGTTGAGCGCGGCCAGGCTCGGGTGCCTCTCGAGCCACGCCACCAGCGCCTGGTGCGGCAGCCGCGGGTGGACGCCGGCGTCGGCGTACAGCCGGCGCACCAGCGCCAGGTCGAGCTCGGTGTCGACCGTCCACCGCAGCGCGCTGTGATCGCCGTCGGCGCACAGCTGCACGATCGCGAACTCGGCCGAGTTGTCGAGCACGTAGGCGGTGACGTGCTCGCGGTGCGCGGGCGCGCTCGCGATCACCGCCAGCCGCTCGAGCGTCGCCATCGGCATCGCCTCGACGTCGAGGCCGCGGGGGAAGGTCCGCGTGTGGGTGTTGGAGGCGTAGTCGCAGCCGGGCGAGGTCAGGAGGCCCTCGACCACCGCGTCGATCACCGCCGGATCGAGCAGCGGGCAGTCGGCGGTCAGGCGCACCACCGCCTGCGCCTGCTGCGCGCGGGCCGCGCCCAGGTAGCGCGCGAGCACGTCGTCGGTGCTGCCGCGGTAGACCTGCGCGCCGGCGGCGCGCGCCACCGGCACCAGCGCGTCGTCGGCGGCCAGCGTCGTGGTCGCGACGACCACCGTCGAGATCGTCGCCGCGGCCTGGGCCCGCTCGATCACCCGCGCCAGCATCGGCGCGCCGCCGATGTCGGCGAGCACCTTGCCGGGCAGCCGGGACGAGCCCATCCGGGCCTGGATGATCGCGACGGTCTTCACGGCGCGGCCGATCGCTCGAAGACGTGGTAGGTGCAGTCGTCGTATCCGTCGGCTGGGCGGAGGAAGCCGGTGCGGACGCGCGCGAAGCCCGGGCAGTGGGTCCGCACCGCCGCCGCGTGGTCGCGCTTCCACAGCGCCGCGTCGTGGCCGCGGTAGGCGATCTCGACCTCGCGCTCGTGGTCGTACTCGATCGTCAGCAGGTAGCGCCGGCTGACGCGGGCCATCTCGGTCAGCGCGGCGCCGAGCTGCCCGGGGCCGATGTGGATCAGCACGCCGCTGGTGAACACCAGGTCGAAGCGCCGATCCTTGAACGGCAGATCGAAGGCGGTGCCCTCGAAGACGTCGAGCTCCGGGTCGCGGGCGCGCGCCCGCGCCACCGCGAACCGCTGCGGCTCGATGCCCCACACCCGGGGCACGCCCAGCGTCCGCAGGTAGCGCAGGTTCCAGCCGACGTTGCAGCCGACCTCGAGCGCGTGCTCGACGGCCAGCCCGGCCAGGATCGCCCGCAGCGACTCGACCCGCGCGGGGCGCTCGACGTCGTTGCGCTCGGTGTAGTTGGCGCCGAACTCGGAGCACCACAGCGCGAGCTGGGGCGTGACGGCGGCGGCGGCGGTGGACGCGACGGTGGACGCGGCGGTGACGGGTGGGGTCATGGTCGGCTCCAGCGGTAGGCCAGCGCGCCGGCGCGATCGCGCGGCGGGCAGCGCACGAAGCCAGCCGCGGCGAACGCCGCCTGGCTGGCGAGGTTGTCGGGACGGATCTCGGCGATCACCGCGCCGGGATCGGCGGCGCAGGCGGCGGTGATGATCGCGCGGCCGACGCCGCGCCCCCGCCACGCCGGATCGAGGACGATCGAGATGCGGCCGTCGGCGTCGGCGCGCTCGCGCTCGATCCGGACCACGCCGACGGCGACGCCGGCGACCTCGGCGATCCAGATCTGGCCGTGGGGGTCGGCCAGGCGCGCGGCGAACCAGCGCGCGTGCGCCGCGGGATCGATCGGGCGGGGATCGAGCGACGCGGCGCGCACGTCGGGCGCCTGGTTCCAGGTCAGGACCTGCTCGCGGTCGCCCGGGCCCGCGGCCCGCAGGTCGGCGGTGCGCACGGCGCTCGCGGCGCTCACGCGAGCAGCTCCCACGCCAGCGGCGTGCCGCGGGCGATCGCCACGCGCGCGGTGCGGCCCAGCACCGTCGGGAGCTCGCGCGGCGCCAGGCCGAAGCCGGGGCGGATCGCGCGGACGTTGGCGCGGGTGACCGGCTCGCCGCGGGCGATGTCGGCGACCGCGTAGAGCGAGCGGCGGAAGGCGCGGTTGGCGGACTCGACCGCCGGGCGGACCGCCGAGCCGTCGCCGCGCGCGGCCCACGCGGTGCGGCAGCCGCGCACCACCGCCGCCATCTCGTCGGGCTCGAGCGAGAACCCGGCGTCGGGGCCGCCGTCGGCGCGGGCCAGCGTCAGGTGCTTCTCGATCACGCACGCGCCCAGCGCGACGGCGGCGATCGGGACGGTGGCGCCCGGCGAGTGATCGCTGATGCCGACCACGACGCCGTGCGCGGCCAGCGCCGCCATCCGCAGCAGGTTCATCTGCTCGGGCGGCGCCGGGTACCCCGACACGCAGTGCAGCAGCACCAGCGCGTGGCCGCCGGCGGCGCGGGCGGCGCCGACCGCCTCGGCGATCTCGGCCTCGCTGG
This sequence comes from Myxococcales bacterium, assembly GCA_016707895.1. Classification (GTDB taxonomy): domain Bacteria; phylum Myxococcota_A; class Polyangia; order Haliangiales; family Haliangiaceae; genus UBA2376. Next base: position 133,524 of record JADJGV010000005.1, read on the forward strand.
CCATGCCGGTCGACAGGATCACCGGCTTGCCGGTCGCCGCCGCGGCGGCGATCAGCTCCAGATCACCGGCCTCGAACGAGGCGATCTTGTAGGCCGGCGCGCCCAGCGCCTCGAGCCGGGCCACCGCGTCGACGTCGAACGGCGTCGAGAACGCGGCCAGGCCGCGGGCCTGCGCGTGGGCGAACAGCTCGGCGTGCCACTCCCACGGCGTGTGCGCCTCGTCGTAGAGATCCCACAGCGTGCGGCCGGCCCACGGGCCGCCGTCGATGCAGAAGCCCGGGCCGCGCACGTCGAGCGTCATCGTCGCCGGCGTGAAGCTCTGCAGCTTGACCGCGTCGCAGCCAGCGGCGGCCGCCGCGTCGATGATCGCCTTGGCCCGCGCCAGCTGGCCGAGGTGGTTCGCCGACAGCTCGGCGACGATGAACGGCGGGTGCGCCGGGCCGATGGGGCGACCGATGGTGACGACGGGGTGGGGGGCAGGGACGGCCACGGCATGCTCCTGGGGCGTGGATCGAATCGGCCGCGCGCGCCGAGACTCGAGACTCGAGGCGGGCGGGCGCGGCGCGACGGGTCACTGCACGACGAACTCGATGAACACGACGCGGTGCACGCGGTCCTCGCCGACCACCTCGGCGACGGCGGCGAACAGCTCGTCGCGGATCTTGTCCTTGTTCGGCGCGCCCTGGGTGTCGGCGACCTTCAGGCCCGACAGGTAGCTCAAGAGGTCGTCGCGGATGAGCTGCTTGGACTTCTCGAACAGCTTCACCGCGGCGGGGTTGGCGACCTCGACCTGGAGCTGCACCTTCAGGTAGCGGGACGAGCCCGGCTCGTCGAGGTTCACCACGAACGGATCGAGCGTGATCAGCGGACCGGTCACCTCGCGCGGCGGCGGCCCGGCCTCGGCGGCGTGGGCCGGCGCGGCGTGCGCGGGCTTGCCGTGCTTGACCGCCATGAACAGGCCAGCGGCGGTCAGCGCCAGGTTCAAGCCGAGCAGCGCGACGACCACCATCGGTGGCTTGGGCGCCGGTGGGCCAGCGGGGGCTTCGGGTTCGGCGGCGTCGTCACTCATCGACCTCGACGTACAGCAAGCCCCGTGCCGTCACCGGGGCTGGCGTGGCGGGCGGTTGCGCCTGTACGCCGCCGCCGCCGCCATCCGTCGCCGTCAATCTTGGCACGCGCCCCGGCCGGCCCGGCGACCGACCCGTCAACGCGGGCCGGGCCACAGCGCGGTCAGCGCGGCGAGCGACGCCGGCGCGGCGCGGCAGGCGTCGCCGTCGAGCAGGTACGCGCCGTCGTCGTCGCGCACGACGAACCCGATGCCCGGGTGGTCGGCCTCGAGCGCCTCGAGCATGCGCTGCCGGCGCAGCGCGGTGCTCCGCTGCGCGACCACCTCGGCGGTCTCGAGGTGGTGGGCGACCGCGGCCGCCACCTCGTGGCGTATGGCGTCGGGCTCGAACGGCTTGTGCAGGAAGCGGAACACCTCGCCGATGTTGATGCCCGCCAGCGCGGTGTCGACGGTGCGCCGCCCGGTCACCATCACCCGCGTGGTCTCGGGCGACAGCGCGCGGGCGCGCACCGACAGCTCGACGCCGTCCATCTCGGGCATCTCGTAGTCGGACACCATCACCGCGACCGGCCGCGAGGCCAGCACCGCCAACGCCTCGTGCGGCGTCCCGACCGCGACGAGGTCGTAGCCGTCCTTGCGCAGCACGCGGGTCAGCACCGCGAGCAGGTCGGGATCGTCGTCGACACACAGCACCGTGAGCGGCGGCGTCGTCATGGCGTCAACCACCTCTCCCAGCCGGTCGCGGTCAGCGCGTGCTCGGCCGCCAGCAGCGCCTCGACCAGCTCCTGGGTCGTGCCGTAGCGGTGGGTCGGGGTCTTGGCCAGGCAGCGGCGGACCACGTCGCTTACCGCCCGCGGGACCGCGCCGTGGGGCGAGACGATCTCCGGCACCGGCGCCTGCAGGTGCTTCAGGCACAGGTCGCGCGTCGAGTCGGCGACGAACGGCGGCGCGCCGGTCAGCATCTCGAACAGCACGATCCCGAGCGAGTACTGGTCGGAGCGCTCCGAGGCCCGGTTGCCGCGGATCTGCTCCGGCGCGATGTACGAGGGTGTGCCGAAGACGTAGTCGGTGACCGCCTCGTTCTCGCGGAAGCGCGGATCGTCGCGCAGGAGCGCCAGGCCGAAGTCGACCAGCTTCGCCTGGCCGTCCTCGCTCACGAAAATGTTCGAGGCGGTGACGTCGGCGTGGATCACCCCTACGGAGTGAGCCGCGGCTAGCCCGGTGGCGATCTGCCGGCCGATCGAGACCGCCTGCCGGGCCGGCAGCGCGGCGTCGAGGTGCTGCGCCAGGCAGTGCCCGGCGAGCAGCTCCATGACCAGGTAGGGGCGGCCATCGTCGAGGTAGCCGAAGTCGACCACGTCGACGATGTTCGGGTGCTTGATGCGCGCCGCGGCGCGGGCCTCCCTCAGGAACTGCGCGGCGCCGTCGCCTTGCAGCATGCGGCCGTGGAGCACCTTGAGCGCGAAGGTCCGACCCAGCGCGGTGTGCTCGACCTCGAAGACCCGACCCATGCCACCCGAGCCCAGCGTGTCGCGCACGAGGTACTGCGCGATCTGGGTCCCCGGGCCGATCGCGACCGGGCCGGCGCCCGGGACCGCGCGCGGGGTGTGCTTGCGCACGTGGACCTCCGCGCGCAGCGTCCGGCCCGGGCGGATCGTCGACGACAGCGTCGCGATGGCGTCGGGCCCGCGGACCCGGGCGGCGCCGGTCGACGGCGTGCCCGCCAGGAGGTCGATATTGGTGATGAAGGCCAGCCGCGCGATCACCGCGGCCGCCAGCCGCGCGTCGAGCGTGCCGCTGGCGATCAGCCGGCCGTGGCGCTCGATGTCGACGCCGTAGGTGTCGCCGGCGCCGCGCGCCGGCTCGATCCAGACGACGTCGGCGTCGGCCGCGATCGCCGCGCCGAGCACGAAGTCGCACACCGCGGCCGGCGTCGCGGTGAACGGCATCGGGGCGGGCAGAGTCGGAGCGGGATCCATGCGGGAACCTCCTGTCCTCCCACCTTCGGCCGATCGCGCAGCCCGTCGAGCCTGGGTGCGCCGCTACCCAGGGCCGCCAGAGTTGACAGCGCGCGCGGACCGCGGCGGCGAGAGTCCGCGCAGTTGGCGTGGCACGCGGCTGGCAATGAGCGGGCGGTGTGAAAGCGCTCGAGCCCTCGGCGATCGATCTGTCGATCACCGGCGAGTACACGGCGATCGGCGGCAGCGGCGAACACGTGGTGCCCGCCGCGGGGCCCGCCCTGCCGACCGGCGTCCGCGTCCTGGTCGCCGATGACGACCACCGGATCCGGCGCGCGATCGCCAGCTCGCTGGGCCGGCTGGGCTTCGACGTGAAGGTCGCCGAGGACGGCGGGCCGGCGATCGCGCTCGCGGAGCACCAGCACCCCGACGTCGCGCTGATCGACTACAGCATGCCCATGTCCGGGCTCGACGTGACCCGGGCGATCAAGGCCCGCTACGGCGCGTCGACCCACGTCTGCATCCTGTCGGGCAACGACGCCGAGGACGTCCGGCTGGCCGCGTTCGACGCCGGCGCCGACGACTTCCTGGTCAAGCCGATCTCGATGAGCGAGCTGCGGCGGCGGATGGTCGCGTCGGCCCGCAAGCAGCACGCCTACATCGAGGCCCGCCTGGCGCGCGAGCACGCCGACCGCCTGCTGGCCTGGGGCACGGAGGCGTCGGCCTTGCTGGCCCACGACCTCAACAACGGCCTGGCCGTGGCGCTGTCCAACATCTCGTACCTGGCGTCGGTGCTCGAGCTCGCGGACGACGACCGCCAGGCGCTGCTGTCGACCCAGCGCGCGCTGCGCCGGATGTCGGGCCTGGTCGCCAACTTCGTCGACATCGCCCGCTTCGAGGACGACGCGCTGCAGCCGCGCCCCAGCCGGGTCGCCGTCCGCGAGCTGTTGCTCGAGGTGATGGCCGTTCACGCCCCGACCCTGGGCCGGGAGATCCGCCACGCGGTCACCTGCGAGCCCAGCCTCGAGGGGTACTTCGACGAGGCGCTCATCATGCGGGTGCTCCACAACCTCGTGGGCAACGCCACCCGGTACTGCAACACCGGCGGCTTCATCCGCCTCGGCGCGCAGGCCGCCGGCGACGCCGTCGAGATCACCGTCTCGAACAGCGGGCCGGCGATCCCCCCGGAGCTCGCCGCCAAGCTGTTCAGCAAGTACGCGCTCGGCCGCGGCGGCCAGCGCGGCCTGGGCCTGTATTTCTGCCGGCTGGCGTGCGAGGCCCAGGGCGGGTCGGCGCTGCACCGCGCCGACCCCGAAGGGCCGACCTTCGTCCTCCGGTTGCCCGCGCCCGCCGAGGTCGTCACCCCGGCGGGGTGATATCCTCGCCGGGGTAGCGACGTGGCGCTGGCCCAGCGGTGCCCCACCGATGCCCGACAGCGCGCTGTACCCTCGGTAGAATCGAGCCCGTCGATGTCCCGTGCCCTCGTTCGAGCCGTGCTGGTGGAGGATGAAGACGCCGTCGCGCGTTCGATCGCCCGCCTCCTCGCGGCGCACGGCGTCGAGCTGACCCACCTGTCGACCGGCGAGCAGATCGAGGCGCTGCTGGCCAGCGCGGGCCGCGACGAGGCCTACGACGTCATCCTGCTCGACGTGAACCTGCCCGACCACAACGGGCTGGAGATCCTGCAGTGCCTGCGCGGCCGCGGCTCGGACACGTCGGTCATCATGCTGACCGGCGACGCCACCGCGGCCACCGCGACGGCGGCGCTCCGCGCCGGCGCCTACCACTACATGGTCAAGGCCGATCTCGACGACCACTTCATCGACGTCGTCCGCGCCGCCAGCGCCCACACCGCGTTGACGCGGCAGCTCAGCGTCCCGAAGCGCGGCGACGCGACCGCGCTCGAGACCGAGATCGTCGGGCGCAGCGCGGCCGCCTCCGATCTCCGCCACCAGATCCGGCAGATCGCCGGCTCGAGCGTGAACGTGCTGGTGACCGGCGAGAGCGGCACCGGCAAGGAGATCGCCGCGCGCGCGATCCACCGGCTGTCGCCGCGCGCCGACCGGCCGTTCGTGCCGCTCAACTGCGGCAGCATCCCCGAGGGCCTGATCGACTCCGAGCTGTTCGGCCACGTCCGCGGCTCGTTCACCGGCGCCACCGCCAACCGCGCCGGCGTCTTCGTCGAGGCCGACGGCGGCACGCTGTTCCTCGACGAGATCGGCGACATGCCGCTGGCGGTGCAGGCCCGCCTGTTGCGCGCGATCCAGCACGGCGAGGTCCGCGCGGTCGGCGGCGACGTGGCCCGCACGATCGACGTCCGGATCATCGCCGCCACCCACGTCGACCTGGCCAAGGCGGTCGCCGCGGGGCAGTTCCGCGCCGATCTGCTGTTCCGGCTCAACGTGGTCAACGTCGTCGTCCTGCCGCTGCGCGAGCGGCGCGCCGACCTGCCCGAGCTGATCGCGGTGCTGCTCCGCAAGCACGCCACCGAGGCGCCGCCGCAGGTCACGCCGGCCGCCCTCGAGGCGATGTTCGGCTACCCGTGGCCCGGCAACGTCCGCGAGCTCGAGAACGCGCTGCTCCACGCGCTGGCGATGAAGACCGGCGACGTGATCGAGCCGGCCGATCTGCCGCCGGCGATCGGCGGCCGGACCCGCCTCGGCGCCGGCTCGGGCGTGCTGGCGCGGGTCGGCGAGGGCGTGCCGCTCACCGAGGCCAAGCGCAGCGCGGCCCTCGAGTTCGAGCGCAACTACCTCCTGCAGCTCATGGACCGGGCCCAGGGCAGCGTCTCGGCGGCGGCGCGCATGGCCGGGGTCGACCGCACCAACTTCCGCCGCCTGCTGCACCGCCACGGCATCGACTCGTCGCGCTTCCGCCAGTGAGCTTCCGGCGGTGAGGCGCCGCGTCGCTGCGGCGAAGCGCCGCGCCCCGACCCGCCCCGCCGATCATCAAGTCGCCCGCCCCCGCGCGCCTCAGGCGTACTTGCGCAGCTTCTCGACCAGCGTCGTGCGGTTCAGCCCGAGCAGCGCGGCGGCCTCGGTGCGGTTGCCCTGCGCCCGGGTCAGCGCCCGGGTGATCAGCTGGCGCTCCAGGCTCTCGAGGGCGGTGCGCAGGTCGACCGCGGCGTCGAGGTCGGTGGCCACCGCGGCCGCGGCCGCCGGCGCCGGGGCCTGGGCCTCGAGCGGCGGCACCACCGCGAGGTGCGGCTGCGACTTGCGGCGGCCGCCGAGGTGCAGGTCGGCGGCGGTCAGCAGCGGGCTCGGCGCCAGCAGCAGCGCGCGCTCGATGACGTGGTGGAGCTCGCGCACGTTGCCCGGCCACGCGTGGGCGCGCAGCGCCGCCTTGGCGCTGTCGTGGAGGCCGGCCGGCACCGACCGACCGGCGGCGCGCGCCAGGATCGCCTCGGCCAGCTCGAGGATGTCCTCGCCGCGGTCGCGCAGGGCCGGGAGCTCGAGCGGCAGCACCGAGATGCGGAAGTACAGATCGGCGCGGAACGTGCCGCGCTCGACCATGTCCTCGAGGTCGTGGTGGGTCGCCGCGACGATGCGGACGTCGACCGGGATCTCGTGGTCGGCGCCGACCGGGCAGATGGCGCGCTCCTCGAGCACGCGCAGCAGCTTGGCCTGGGCCGGCAGCGGCAGGTCGCCGATCTCGTCGAGGAACAGCGTGCCGCCGTGGGCCGCGGCGAACTTGCCGGCGCGGGCGTTGACGGCGCCGGTGAACGCGCCCTTGACGTAGCCGAACAGCTCCGCCTCGATCAGCGTGTCCGGGATGGCCGCGCAGTTCACCGCGATGAACGCCTTGCCCTGGCGGGTCGACGACCGGTGGATCGTCCGCGCGAAGACCTCCTTGCCCGTGCCGGTCTCACCGGTGAGCAGCACGCTGGAGTCGCAGCCGGCGATCCGCCGGACGAACTCGAGCGCCTTGGTCACCTTGGGCGACGAGCCGAGCACGTCGTGAGCGTAGGTCTCCCGCCACTGAGCGAAGTCGAGCATGCCTTCCCCTCTAGCGAATCCCGTTCCAACCTTCGGGGGAACGGTGAGGGACCTTGCACTCGTGGATCCAGGTGGATCGCTCGGTTCGCTACCCCACCGAGGCGGGTCGCGCGGTACCCAGAGGGTATTCGCGCACTACAACGGCCCGGAAGGATTCTGCGAATCCGGACGCCGCGGCCCGCCATGGCTGCGGCACGGCGCCGCAGCGCGCGCCCCGCGCGTGCCACTCGACGCTGCGCGACAGCGCGATCATCGGGCCCCGATCGCCTCGCGGGGCGCGGACACATGGAGCTGGATCTCCAGCGCCCCGGTGAGCGCGCCATCGTCCCAGGGCTTCAGGAAGTAGCGATGGACGGCCCCCTCGTTGACGGCCCGGATCGCGACCTGGAGGTCGGTGTTCCCGGTGACCAGGAACCTGACCACCTCGGGGTACATCATCCGGACTCGCTGGAGCAGCTCGAGGCCATCGCTCGCGGCCTGGAGGTCGTAGTCGCTGACCACGGCCTGGTAGGGGCGCAGCTTGAGCTCCGCCATCGCCTCGGCCACCGACCCCACCGCCGTCACCTGATGTCGGTGCAGGGTGCGTCGCATCGCCGCGCGGATGTCGGGATCGTCGTCGCAGACCAGGATGCGGAAGTCCATCGGTGCCTCGGGGGGGTCGTTGCAAACCGCATCGACCGCCCGCCGCATCCGTACAGCCGCGACCCTACTTGGCGTCGAGGACTTGCAGGAACGGGCGCGAGCGCTCGAGCTGCGCGCAGGCCTTGCTGTAGAGGTGGACGCGGGCCGCCGCGCTCACGCCCAGCGTGTCGAGCAGCGCCTGCGCCGCGACGTCCTCTTGGGCGGGGCCGATCGTGCGGTCGACGCCGGCCACGATGTCGCGGGCGATGAGATCGGCCACGGCGATCGCCTCGGTGGCGGTGCGGTGGTGCGAGGGCAGCCGCTCGCGGACCTCGGGGCGCAGGACCGTGTGGTGACATTCGATCGGTACGACCAGTGCCGCCGGGAGCCGCCATCGCCGGGCGAGCTCGGTGCCGATGCGATCGTGGCCGAGCAGGCCGACCTGCGCCTCGGCGGCGGTGGCGGTCAGGCCGTCGCGCACCATCGCCGCCTGCACGGCGATCAGGCGCTCGGGCATCAGCTTGGCCTGCGCGATCTTGCCCATGTCGTGGAGCAGCCCCGCCGTGAACAGGCTGCCGGGGTCGGCGTAGCCGATCTCCTCGCCGATCACGCGGGCGGTCGCGCCCACCGCCAGCGAGTGCAGCCAGAGGTGGCGCGGATCGAACGTCCCGACCCCGGGGACGTTGAGGGTCTCGAGCACGGAGACGGTGAGCACCAGCTGGTAGATGGTGTTGAACCCGACGAACGGGACCGCGCGGGCGATGTCGGTGACCCCGCCCGGGATGCCGAAGTAGGCGGAGTTGACCAGGCGCAGCAGCTTGGCCGACAGGCTGGGGTCGACGCTCAGCAGCTCGGCGACTTGCTGCACCGACGACCGGCGCGCGTTCATGAGCTCCTGCAGCTTCAGGGCGACCAGCGGGAGCGTCGGCAGCGCGTCGAGGAGCTTGCCGATCTGCTCGAGGGAGGGATCGGGACGCGCGGCGGTCGGGACGGCGTTCATGGGGACAGCTCTCCCGGTGCGGGTTCGATCGGGATGACGGGCGCCGCGTCGATCGGGGCGTCGATCGGGGCGTCGATCGAGGCGTCGATGGGGGCGTCGATGGGCGCATCGATCGGGGCGTCGACGGGCGTGGCGTCGGGGGCGTCGGCGTCGGGGGCGTCGGTGGGCGCGTCGGTGTCGGCGTCGGGCGCGTCGGCGTCGAGGGCGTCGGCGTCGGGGGCGTCGGTGGGCGCGTCGGCGTCGGCGTCGGGGGCGTCGACCGTGGCGCCGCCGAGGCAGACGCCGGCCGGCGAGCACACCTGGCCGCCGGCGCAGTCGCTGGTGCGGTTGCACAGCGCGGCGTCGCAGCCCGCGAGCGCGAGCAGCAGGGCGATCAGCCACCGTGGGCGCTCACCACACATCGAAGCTCACTCCGATGGCCACGACCAGCTGGGCGATGGCGGTCTTCTTCGGCAGGTCGGTGCCGGCGACGTACAGGTCGGCCTCGACGTCGACGCAGCCGCGCAGCGAGGCCGCGGGCCAGCACCAGCTCGCCCCCACCAGCGCGCCGTGCAGCGTGTACGGGCGGACCAGGCTGCGCGCGCCCAGGCGGGCCCGGCCGCGATGCCCGACCGGGACCGCGAGGCCGCCCTCGAGCCCGACGCCGGTGCGGTCGTAGGTCTCGAGCACGAGGCCGGCGAAGCCCCAGACGTACGGCTCGGCGTTGATCGCGTACGCGCCATCGAACGTGGCGACCACGGGCGAGCCCCGCAGCGTCGACCGGCCGGCGCCACCGCCGGCGGCGAGCCCGGCGCCGATCCGCGCCGAGACCTCGGCCAGCGGCTCCGCCGCGGCAGGGCGCGCCGCCAGCAGGGCCGCGATCGTCGGGATGCTGGCGCACCAGCGCATGGCTGGCTTCGATCAGCAACCCACGTGCCACGCGTCCCTCGACAGATCCCCGATGGTTACGCGGCGTCAGGGGCGGCCGCGCGTCAAGGTTGCCGCAGCGGGGGCGACGGGGCCGACGGGGTCATCCGCAGCAAGATCGTCAGCCGGCGGTTCTTCGGCGAGTACGGTTGGTCGGGCGCCGCGAGCTGCGTCGAGCCGCGGCCGATGACCGCGTTGATGCGCGCCGCGTCCAGGCCGTTGCGTTCCAGGATCTTGCGGGCCTCGGTGGCGCGCTCGAACGACAGCTCCCAGTTGGTCTTGTTGGCGCCGCGGGAGAACTGGGTGGCGTCGGTGTGGCCCTGGATCTCGATCGGCTCGGTGCGCGCGGTCAGCATCGGCGTGAGCTCGCGCAGGAACCCCTCGAGCGCCGGCTTGAGGTGCGACGACGCGCTGTCGAACAGCATCCCGGCGTCGTCGTCGTTGGCCTCGATCTGCACGCCCTCGGGGGTCGCCACCACCCGGATCTTGCCGGCCATCTCGGCCAGGTCGACGTGGTTCTCGGCCAGGTGGGCGATCGCGTCCTGCAGCGACTTGACGGTGTCGTCGAGGGTCTGCTTGTTGGGCGGCGGCGGCACCGGCGCCTTCTCGATGATCGACGGGACGTAGGTCGCGCCGCCGTTCATGGCCAGCTCGCTGTCGGGCAGGATGCCGGTGCGGAAGTAGTTCGAGATCTCCTCGCGGCTCTTCTGGTCGGTCGACGCCAGCAGCCACAGCACCATGAACAGCGCCATCATCGCGGTGACGAAGTCGGCGTAGGCGATCTTCCACGCGCCGCCGTGGTGGCCGTGCCCGGCGACCTTCTTGATGACGCGCTTGCGGCCGGGCTGGGGGGCGGACACGTCAGCCCCCCTTCAGGCTCTGCAGCGCCTTGTCGGTGTCGTTGAACGACGGCCGCTCGTCGTGGAAGATCACCTTGCGGCCGAACTCCACCGCGGTCGCCGGCGCCGCGCCGCGCAGCGACGCGATCACGGCGCCCTTCATGCACTCCATGTACCGCCGCTGGTGGACCTCCTGGATCTCGGTCGAGGTGATGAGCGGCGCGACCAGGCCGTAGCTCAGCAAGATGCCGAGGAAGGTGCCGACCAGCGCCGCCGCGACGTGGTGGCCGATCACCGCCGGCGGCGCGTTCATGTGGCCCATCGTCACGATCACGCCGAGCACCGCGGCGACGATGCCGATGCCGGGCAGCGCGTCGGAGACCGTCCGCAACAGGCCGCCGGCCAGGTGGTTGCAAGCCGTCCAGGTGTCGAGCTCGGCGTCGAGGAGCTGCTCGAGATCGTCGGCCGAGACGCCGTTGGCCATGGCTTGCAGCGCCTCGGCCAGGAACGTCCGGTACATCTCGTCCTTCACCACCATCGGGTACTTCTTGAAGATGTCGCTCTTGGCCGGCTCGGCGGCGTGGGGCTCGAGCGCGAGCACGCCCTGGCGGCGCGCCACGGTGAAGAGCTCGTAGAGCAGCTTCAGCAGGTCGAGGTAGTCCTTCTTCTTGGGGGTGGTGTCCTTGAGCGCCATCGACAGCACGTGCTTGACCCGCTTCTTCATCAGGCCCGGCGACGAGATCACCAGCGTGCCGATGGCCGCGCCGACGATCACCACCAGCTCCGCGGGCTGGACGAGGATCGGCACCGCGCCGCCGGCCATGATGAAGCCGCCGATCACGCAGCCGAACACGATCACGATGCCGACTTTGCCCATGACGTCCATCGAATCGGCAGCGGCGGCCGAACGTGTAGGCACCGCCCTCGCTGTACGAACCGCGCCGATGGTCGACCCAGCCGGTGTGGACACGCCCGGCATCGCCGCCTCGCGCCGCGGCTCGACCCGGGCCGAGGTCGTGCTGGGCGTCGACTTCGGCACCAGCTACACCTCGGCCGGCGCGATGATCGACGGCCGGGTCGACCTGGTCCGCGACAACGGCGACGCGGTGATCCCGTCGGTGGTGTACGTGCCGGCGCGCGGCGAGCCGGTCGTGGGGGCGCGCGCGCTCGCCCACGCGTTGCACGACCCCCAGCACACCGTCTGCTCGGTCAAGCGGCTGCTCGGCGAGCGCCACGACGCCGCCGGGCTGCGCCGGCTGGCGCCGCTGGTGCCGTATCCGCTGGTCGCCGGCATCGGCGGGCGCGTCCACCTGCGCCTGCACCAGACCGACTGGGCGGCCGAGCAGATCGCCGCGGCGGTGCTGGGCCACGTGCGCGAGCTCGCCGAGCGGCGGTTCGGGCCGGTGCGCAAGGTCGTGCTGGCGGTGGCCGCCGAGGCCACCCTCGAGCAGCGGCAGGCGCTCTTGACCGCGGCGCGGTTGGCCCGCCTCGAGGTGATCGACCTGGTGCCCGAGCCGGTCGCCGGCGCGCTGGCGCTCGGGCTGCACGCGCGCCCGGAGCGGCGGCGGGTCGTGGTGTGCGACTTCGGCGGCGGCACGTTCGACGTCACGCTGGTCGAGCAGACCGGGACCCGCTTCCACGTCGTCGCCACCGGCGGCGATCCCTTCCTGGGCGGCGACGATCTCGATCAGGCGATGGCGCAGGCGCTCAGCGGGCTGGTGTTCCGGCGCAGCGGCTTCGACGTCACCCACGACCTGGTGCGGCGGACCTTGCTCGCGCGCCGGTGCGAGGGCGCCAAGCGGGTGCTGTCGACGCAGCTCGAGGCGCGGCTGACGATGCGTGACGCGTTCGTCGAGCGCGGCGAGCGCCGCGACCTCGACGTCGTGCTCGAGCGCAGCTGGTGCGAGGCGCTGTGGGAGCCGCTGTTCGATCGCGCGCTGGCCGTGGTCGACCAGACCGTGGCCCGGAGCGGCTGGCGCGATCAGCCGATCGACGAGGTCGGGCTGATCGGTGGCACCTCGCTGGTGCCGCGGTTCCAGCAGCGGCTGCGCGCCCGGTTCGCGGGCAGCCGCCTCAACCTGTCGGAGGACGCGCACGTCGCGGTCGCGACCGGCGCGGCGCTGGTGGCGGCGCGGCACGGCGCGGTCACGCTCACCCACGCCTCGGCCTGCTGATCGGCGCCGCGCGCCGACGCCCTCACCGCTCGGTCGACAGCTTGCAGGCGTTCCACCAGCCGTCGCCCTCGACCCGGGCGCCGGCCAGCGGGTGCCCGGCCGGCACGGCGCAGGCCACGGCGAAGCTGCCGTCGAGGATGGCGCTGCCGTCGTCGCGCTTGCCGGCGGTGCGCTGCGTGACCACCAGGCCCGGGCAGGTCGCGGCGGTGAGCACGATCAGCGGGCGCCCCGGCGCCGCCAGCTCCAGCCGCGGGCCGTCGATCGGATCGAGCGTCGCCCGCAAGACCGGCGCGCCGCCGGCGTCGAGCGCGGCGGTGCGGCCGTCGGCCTCGGCGGCGCAGCCGAGCAGCCGCGCCTTCCACGGGTCGCCGGCGCCGGTGAGCGCGACCGCGCCGCGCACGGTCGTGCCCATGCACGACTTGTAGGCCACGGCGATCGCGACCGCCGGGACGCCCAGGCCGAGCACCGCGAACGCGATCATCGTGATCGTCAGCCGCGGCTTGCCGACCGGCGCGTCGGTCACGCCTTGGCCACCGCGGCGGCCCAGCGCGCCAGGTGCGCGTCGACGGCGGCGCGGTCAGCCGACGGCTTGAAGCGGCGCTCCTCACGCCAGGTGCGGGCGATCTCGCCCTTGTCCTGCCAGACGCCGGCGCCGAGGCCAGCCAGGAACGCGGCGCCCAGCGCCGTGGTCTCGACCAGCGCGGGGCGGCTGATCTCGACGCCGAGCACGTCGCTCTGGAACTGCATCAGCAGATCGTTGGCGGCGGCGCCGCCGTCGACCCGCAGCGTCGTCAGGTGCCGCATCGAGTCGGCCTCCATCGCGCGCAGGATGTCGACGTTCTGCAGCGCGATGCCCTCGAGCGTGGCCCGGGCGAGGTGGGCGCGGGTGGTGCCGCGGGTCAGCCCGGTGATCAGCCCGCGCGCGTCGGGCCGCCAGTGCGGCGCGCCGAGCCCGGTGAACGCCGGCACGACGACGACGCCGCCGGAGTCGGGCACCGACGCCGCCAGGGCCTCGACCTCCTTGGCCGAGCTGAAGAAGCCCAGGCCGTCGCGCAGCCACTGCACCGCGGCGCCGGCGATGAACGCCGAACCCTCGAGCGCGTAGGTGAACTCGCCGGGGATCTGCCACGCGACCGTCGTCAACAGGCCGCGGTGCGACGTCACCGGGCGCTCGCCGGTGTTCATCAGGATGAACGCGCCGGTGCCGTAGGTGCACTTGGCCTGGCCCGCCTCGAAGCACGCCTGCCCGAACAGCGCCGACTGCTGATCACCCGCCAGGCCGGCGATCGCGACGCCGTCGAGCAGGCCGGGCACGCCGCGGGTCGTGCCGCAGGTGCCCGCCGACGGCACCACCGTCGGCAGGAGCTTGGGCTCGACGCCGATCAGCGCGCACAGCTCGTCGGACCAGGCGCGGGTGTGCAGGTCGAACAGCAGCGTCCGCGACGCGTTGGTCACGTCGGTGGCGTGGACCGCGCCGCCGGTCAGCCGCCACAGGAGGTAGCTGTCGATCGTGCCGAACGCCAGCTCGCCGCGGTGCGCGGCCGCCGCCACCGCCGCGTCGTTGCGCAGCAGCCACGCGATCTTGGTGCCCGAGAAGTACGGGTCGAGGGTCAGCCCGGTGCGGGCGCGGACGTTGGCCTCGTGGCCCGCGGCCTTGAGCTTGGCGCAGGCGTCGGCGGTGCGGCGGTCCTGCCACACGATCGCGCGGTGCACCGCCTGGCCGGTCTTGCGATCCCACAGCACCGTGGTCTCGCGCTGGTTGGTGATGCCGACCGCCGCGATCGAGCCGGCCGGCACCGCCGCCTGGGCCAGCGCCTGGCCGAGCGCGTCGAGCACCGAGGCCCAGATCTCGTCGGGGTCGTGCTCGACCCAGCCCGGCTCGGGGTAGTGCTGCGCGAACTCGCGGTAGCCGCGGCCGACCAGCCGCAGCGTCTCGTCGAGGATCAGCACGGTGCTGCCGGTGGTGCCCTGATCGATGGCGATGACGTGGCGCATGGCGGTCGTGTATCACGTCGCGGCGAGGTGGCGCGCGCACCACGCGCCGACCTCGGCCGCCACCTGGTCGCGCTCCACGTCGCAGCTGATCAGGTGGTAGCTCTCGGGGAGGATCGTCAGCGCCGGCCGCTCGCTCGACCCCGCGCGCGCGACGATCCGCCGCGCCGACGCCACCGGCGCGGTGTGATCCTGGGTCGCGTGCATCACCAACAGCGGCGCCCGCACCTGCGGCAGCGCGACGTCGACGACGTCCATGAACGCCAGCAGCTCGCCCAGCGCCGCCACCGGGAAGCCGCGGTAGCACGGGTTCTCGGCGCGCACCGCCGGATCGCGCACGTCGGAGCCGCCCAGCTTGGGCAGCGTGCGCACCCGCCCGGCCAGCGGCCCCTTGGTCAGCGCGCGCGCCACCACGCCGCCGAAACCCTCCAGCCACAGCGGCGCCGCCAGCGACACCACCGCCGCCGGCGCCCGCCGCGTCGCCAGATACAGCGCCAGCAGCCCGCCCAGCGACTGCCCCACCACCGCCACCCGGTCGCACCGCCCCGCCAGCGCGTCGTACTCCGCCGTCACCCCCTCCACCCAGTCCCGCCACGTCTTCTCGTATAGATCCTCGATCCGCGTCGCGTGCCCCGGCACCGCCATCCCCCGCACCGTCATCCCCCGCCTCGCCAGCGCCTCCCCCAGCCCCCGCATCTCGTACGGCGACCCCGTAAACCCGTGGATACACAGCACTCCGCGGCCATCGCCGCACATCTCGAATGGCTCAGCCAGCACAGGGGACAGGATCTACCCCCTCAACCACCCAGAATCAAACCGATTTCCAGCCTCACTGCGTCGCGAAAAGGGACACTTCCCGGGGGCCTAACCCGCCAGAATCGACCGCATTTTTGGCGGGGCACGCTGGGGCGCGCGCGAGAATCCCGCACCAGCTGGCGTGCGCACATTGACACGGGCGATCGGCGTTGATTCAATTCAGCTTAGGAATCGCGCGCTTCCGATGAGCGAGTGGAAGACACGCATCACGAAGGTCCAGGTCGTCAAGCCCAAGGCTGAGGCGGGTGAGGCATGCCTGGTCCTCGTCTATCCACCGGGCGCCGACATGGGTAAGAAGTTCCCGCTGTCGCGCTCGGAGATCGTGCTCGGCCGCGGCAGCGATTGCGACATCCAGGTCGATCGCGACTCGGTCTCGCGCCGCCACGCGCGCGTGTTCCGCCAGGCCGATCAGTGGATGGTCGAGGATCTGCAGTCGACCAACGGCAGCTACGTCAACGACGTGCCGGTGCAGCGGTCGATCCTCAAGGACAACGACTTCCTCAAGATCGGCGCCGCGATCTTCAAGTTCCTCTCGGGCGCCGGCGTCGAGTCGTCGTACTACGAGGAGATCTACCGGATGACCATCATCGATGGTCTCACCGGGGCCCACAACAAGCGGGCCTTCCTCGAGTTCCTCGAGCGCGAGATCGCGCGGTGCGCGCGCCACCGGCGGCCGCTGTCGCTGTTGATGTTCGACATCGATCACTTCAAGTCGATCAACGACACCCACGGCCACCTGACCGGCGACGCGGTGCTCAAGGAGATGTCCAAGCGCCTGCTCGGCCGCATCCGCCGCGAGGAGCTGCTGGCCCGCTACGGCGGCGAGGAGTTCGCCGCGGTCCTGCCCGAGACCGATCACGCCGGCGCGATGATCTTCGGCGAGCAGATCCGCCGGCTGGTCGCCGACGAGCCGTTCGAGTACGAGGGCGACCGCTTCCCGGTGACGATCTCGGTCGGCGTGGCCACCGTCGAGGGCGAGGACATCGACCCGCCCGGCTTCATCAAGATGGCCGACGAGAACCTGTACCGGGCCAAGCGCGAGGGCCGCAACCGCGTGATCGGCTAGCGCGGGGCTACAGCCGCGGGCCCGACGGCGGCGGCACGATGTCGTCGCGCAGCCGCGCCAGCGCCTTGCCGAGCGTGTCGAACGCCGCCTCGAGCTCGTGGGTGGCGGCGTCGCCGGCGGCGTTGACCTTGCGCTCGAGCTCGTCGACCTTGGGCTCGAGCTTCTCCCACGTCGCGCGCGCCTCCATGCCGGCGAGGTGCATCTGCAGCCGCAGCTCGTCGCGGGTCTTCTTCAGCTCGGTCATCAGGTTGGTGAAGCCGGTGCGGGCCGTCATGGTGGGACCTCCGTCGACAGCGTGGTCACGCAGCGCGTCGCGGCAACTGCGCGTTTGCGCGCACCCCGTCTGACGTCAGGTCGGCGGCTTGGCCGCGGTCGCCGGCGGCGCTACCGTGGCCCCATGATCAAGGCCGGTGACCCCATCCCGTCGGTGACCATCAAGCAGGCGACCGCCGAGGGTCCCCAGGACGTCGATCCGGCCGCGCTGTTCGCCGGCAAGCACGTCGTCATGTTCGCCGTGCCCGGCGCGTTCACGCCGACCTGCTCGACCCAGCACCTGCCGGGCTACGTGGCGCGCCTCGACGAGTTCGCGGCCCGCGGCGTCGACCTCGTCGCGTGCCTCGCGGTCAACGACGCGTGGGTGATGCAGGCGTGGGCCGCGCAGCACGGCGCGCTCGGCAAGATCGTCATGCTCGCCGACGGCACCGCGGCGTTCACCAAGGCGCTCGGCCTCGACGTCGACCTCGCCGCCCCCGGCCTGGGCGTGCGGGCGCGGCGCGGGCTGATCTCGTTCAAGGACGGCAAGGCGGCGATCGTCGCGATCGAGGCGCCGGGCCGGCTCGAGGTCAGCGGCGCCGACGCCTGCCTGGTCACGCTGGCGTAGCGCGGCTCACCTGGCCAGCGGGATCGTCAGCACGAAGCGCGCGCCGCCGGTCGGCGCCGGGGCCTCGGCGACGTCGAGCGTGCCGCCGTGCTCGAGGGCGATCTTCTTGGCGATCGCCAGACCGAGGCCGGTGCCGGTGGCCTTGGTCGTCACGTACGGCTCGAAGATCCGCGCGCGCGCCTCGGCGGTGACGCCCTTGCCCTCGTCGTCGACGGTGATCTCGACGTGATCGGCCCGGGGCTGCCACGACACCGTGACCGCGCCCGGCCGGCCCGCCTCCTGCCCGGCGTGCATGCCGTTCTCGACCAGGTTGGCCAGCACCCGCTTGAGCAACAGCTTGTCGGCGCGCACCTGCACCGGCGCCGGCGGCGCCTTGATCACCAGCCGGGTCGCCATCGCCGGGTCGAGGCCGAGATCCTCGACGATGTCCAGCAGCGGCACCGGCGCCGCCTCGACCCGCGGCAGCTGGCCCAGCGTGCGGAAGGTGTCGACCAGCCGCCGCAGCGACGCGATCTCCTCCTCGACGATCTCGCCGGTGTCGGCCAGCAGTCGCTTCATCCGCGGATCGTCGCCCTGGTACGACGACACGCACTGCTGCACGGCGAGCTGGATCGGCGTCAGCGGGTTCTTGATCTCGTGGGCCAGCCGGCGCGCCACGTCCTGCCACGCGCCGATCCGCTGCAGGTAGTCGATCTCGGTGCGCTGGCGGCTGAGATCGTCGAGCATCGTGTCGAACGCCGCGCCCAGCTCCGACATCTCGTCGTGGCCGTGCAGCCGCACGCGGGCCTCGGGCTGGCCGCGCGACACCGCCCGCGCGACGTCGACCAGCGCCGCGATCCGCGTCGTCACCCGACGCGCGGCGAACACGCCGAGCAGGATCGCCGCGATCGCCGAGGTCGCGACGATCAGCGACACCGCGACCACGTAGCCGGCCGACAGCGCGGTGCGGTTCTGGGCCACCGTGCGCGCGGCGGTGATCGAGTCCGACAGCTGCCGCAGCTCCTGCTGCAGGCCGGCCGGCACCGGCACGCCGACCTCGAGCGAGCCGCCGGCGGCCAGCGGGAACTTGATGCTCTTGGTCTCGGTGCCGGGCGGCGGCGCGCGCTCGGCCTTGGCCACCTCGCGGCCGTCGCGATCGATCAGCGCCAGCCGGGCCACCTCGGGCTCGGCGGCCAGCGTCGGCTCGAGCGCCGCCGGATCGAGCGCGGCGATCCGCGGATCGTCGGCCAGGCGGCGCGCGACCTCCGACAGGTGCTGCTTCTTGGTCTCGATCAGCTCGCGGTAGGTGCGCAGCGCGCGCTCGAGCGAGCGGTTGCGCGACTCGGCCTCGACCGCCGCGAAGTTGGCGGCCAGCCGCGACACCCGCGTGACCAGGTAGGCGGCCGCCGCCGACGGGATCAGCGCGACGATCAGCAGCAGCGCGACCAGCTTGACCTGCAGGCCGGTGCGGCGCGCGAACCGCGCGGGGGTGCTCATCGCTTGGGCCGCTTTCGGTAGAACGGCTGCGACACCAGCCGGAGCACGCGGTCGGCGTCGGGCACCTTGAGGTTGACGAACACCGACACGAACGAGCCGAAGAACGAGCCGCCGCGATCGAGCCCGCCGCCGGCGCCGTCCGACAGCCAGCGCCGGACCTCGGCCATCGTCTCGGCCGACACCGGGTTGAGCTCGGCGACGATCGCCAGCTCGAAGTTCTTCTCGTAGGGGATGGCGCCGACCTCGGCGATCGCCACCTGATCGAGCCCGGTCACCAGCTTGAGCGCCTCGGCCTTGTACTTCACCCGATAGAGGCGTCGGCCGCTGGGGCCGGTCACCGCCACCTCGTAGATCTCGCCCCACAGGTCGTAGACCACCTCGCGGTGGAGCAGCTGGAACGCCACCGGCGTCTTCTTGCCCGACGGGTAGACCCACAGCCGGATCACCACCGTCGACGCCAGCCCGTCCTCGAGCCGATCGTAGGCGGCCTTGTCGAACAGGTTGGTGACGTCGGTGGTGACGTACAGCGTCGTGCCGCGCTCGGCGAAGCGCATCGTGCGCTGCAGCGGCCGCTGCTCGGCGTGGCCCAGCGCCACCACCGCCACCACCGCCAGCGCCGCCACCGCGCTCGCCACCGCCGCGCGCCCGCGGCTCACCATCGCGGCACGCGCCCCAGCGCGTTGGCCAGCGCGAACTCGAACACGCCGATCTCGGTGTCGATGCGCAGCCCGACGTCGAGCATCAGATCCACCGGCAGCGCCGCGAACGCGCGGCGATCGCGCAGGCGCAGCTCGTCGGTGGTGGCCAGCGTCCACACCCCGGCGGCGACGAACAGGTCGCCGCCGTAGATGCGGTGCGGCCGGCGCCACCACTGGTAGACGTACTCGACGGTGACGCTGCCGCCGACCTCGCCGTAGACGGTGTCGGCGTTGTCGGTGCCGAGCAGGTCGAGCGGCGCGGTCAGCGCGGTGGTCATGCCCATGACCCGCGGCGCCAGCATGCGATCGACGTCGCCGATGTGGATGCGGTCGAAGCGCGGCGCGTCGCCGATGACCGTGCCGCCGGCCAGCCGCAGCCCGAGCGCGCTCTTGTGGGTGAGCGGCCAGAACCGATCGTAGCGGCCCAGCAGCACCGCGAAGTCGTAGCTGCCGCCGAGCAGCGACGTGCCCAGCTCGCCGACCACCTCGACCCGCGTGCCCTGGTGCGGCAGCGCCGGATCGGGGCGGTTGTCGCGGGTGTAGCCGAGCCCGACCGAGACCACCCGGCTGTCGCCGCGGCGCAGGCCGAGATCGATCGCGGTGACGCGGCCGTCGGGCAGGCGCCGGGTCGGCGCGATCGGCACCGCGGCCGCGATGGCCTCGACGCGCAGGTCGGCCACCACCGACGACAGCGACGACAGCGTGTACGCCGGGCCGCCGCGCACGCCGATCCGCCGGTAGCCGAACGCGCGCAGATCGTCGGCGTCGCCCGAGCCGGGCGGGCCGCTGACCCGGTACGGCTCGCTGCCGTGCTGGCCGCTGATCGCGCCGTGCGCGCCCCAGCGGGTGCCGCCCAGCGCCGGCGCCGACAGCCGCAGCTCGCCGGCCCACTGCGGCCGGGCGCCGACGATCGCGCCGGCGCTGGCGTAGGCCGCGCCGCCGCCCAGCGCCAGGCCGCTGCCGAGGAAGTTGCGGTCGCCGACGTCGGCGCCCAGCCACCACGGCGCCACCGCGCTGGTGCCGAACCACAGCCGGTTGAGCGCGACCGTGCCGCGCTCGGCGACGACGACGGCGACGATCACCTGGCCGTGGCGGGTGCCGCGGCGCAGCGCCAGGTCGACCTCGCGGAAGTAGCCGAGCGCCAGCAGCTTCCACCGAGCCCGGGCCAGGCGCGGATCGCTGACCCGCAGCTGATCACCGCGGCGGAACGGCAGCGAGCGCTCGATCAGCCGGGTCGAGGTCGAGCGGTTGCCGGCGATCTGGATGTCCTCGATCGTGACCACCGGGCCGATCGCGCCGCCCAGCGCCGAGCCGACGTCGCCAGACGAGCCCTCGGGGTCGAGCAGATCGGGCGACACGCCGGGCGGCGGCGCCTGGGCGTGGGCCGGGGCCGCCGCGGCGAGGGCCAGCGCCGCCAGCGCGCACGCGAGGAGCCCGGGGCGGTGCACCCGCACACGGTATCGCGCCGGCGACGGCGCCGCCAATGCTACCCTCGCCGCAATCATGTCGCCGATGGTCCGCGCTGTCCTCGCCGTGGCCGCGATCACGCTCGGCGCCTGCACCGACGTCCGCGAGTTCGACGGCCGGTGGAGCGGGCCGCGGGTCGGCGACGCGCCCGCGCTGCAGGTCGGCGTCGCCCACGACGCCACCGCGGCGCTGACCGTCGCGCGGGTCGATCGCTACGGCCTGACCGGCACCCTCGACGTCACCGGGCTGTGCGTCGGCGCGGCGGTGGCGCCGCTGGCCGGCGCCGAGGCCGATCGGCTGGCCAGCCTCACCTTCGACGGCGCGCCGCTGCGGGTGTACCTGGCGACGGTGGCCACCGTCGACGGCGGCGGCGACGCGCTGGCGATGATCGCGCTGTTCGACGATCGCCGGGTCGAGGTGCGGCTGATCCGCGGCGGCGCGCGGCCGGTCTACGCGATCTTCGACCTGCGGGCGTGACCGCGCTCGGCGGCCAGATATACTCGGGTCGTGCAATGTCCGCATTGCGGGGCCGCGACGGTCGCTGACGCGCGCTTCTGCGGCGCGTGCGGGCGCGCGACCGCCGCCACCGAGCCGTCGTACAAGGACCTCACCGCGCCCGCCGCGGCTGGCGCTGGCGACCTGGTCGGGCGGGACATCGCCGGGCGCTACCGGGTGGTGAGCAAGCTCGGCGAGGGCGGCATGGGCGCGGTCTACCGCGGCGAGCAGATCTCGCTCAAGCGCGCGGTCGCGATCAAGGTGCTGCGGCCCGAGCTGTCGGCCAACCCCGGGCTGGTGCGGCGGTTCAACGCCGAGGCCGAGCTGGCCGCCCGGCTCAGCCACCCCAACACCGTCAACATCTACGACTTCGGCCAGGACGGCACCGGCGCGCTGTTCATCGCGATGGAGTACCTCGAGGGTCGCTCGCTGCGCCAGGTGGTGACCACCGAGGGGCCGCTGCCGCCGGCGCGCGCGCTCGCGATCGGCCGGCAGATCGCGGCGTCGCTGTCCGACGCCCACGGCCACGGCATCGTCCACCGCGACCTGAAGCCCGACAACGTCATGCTCACCGAGCGCGGCAAGGAGCGCGACGTGGTGCGGGTGCTCGACTTCGGCATCGCCAAGCTGCGCGACGACAACCGCCAGACCGTCAACGCGATGACCCAGGCCGGCGATCTGGTCGGCACGCCGCAGTACATGGCGCCCGAGCAGATCCGCGGCGACGCGGTCGACGGCCGCACCGACGTCTACGCGCTAGGCGCGATGCTGTACGAGATGATCACCGGCCGCCTGCCGTTCGAGGGACCGACGGTGATGGCGGTGCTGTCGAAGCACCTGACCGAGACGCCGCCGGCGCCGACCGCGCGCCGGCCCGAGCTCGGGCTGCCGCCGGCGCTCGACTCGCTGATCATGGCCGCCCTGAACAAGGAGCCGGCGCAGCGCCCGGCGTCGATGGATCAGTTCGCCGAGCAGATGGCGCAGCTCGCGCCGCACGTCGGCGGCAGCATCGCGGGGTTCGGCGGGCCGTCGGGCGCGCTGTCGGCGCAGGTGCCGGCGATGGCGGGCTTCGCCTCGAGCGCGGGGCCGCCCGGGCCGCCGCCGGTGGGACCGGCGCCGAGCATGGCGTCGCCGCCGACGCCGCCGCCGATGGGGCCGCCGCCGGGCGTGCCGCGGTCGTACCCGCCGGGCGCGCTGGCGCCGCAGCCGATGCCGATGCCGCAGCCGATGCCGATGGCGCCGATGCCGGGGTACGCGCGGCCGCCGATGGCGCGACCGCCAGCGCGCTCGCTGTGGTGGCTGTGGACGTTGCTCGGCGTGCTGGTCGTCGGCGGCATCGCCGCGGCGGTGGTGATCCAGCAGCAGAAGGAGAAGGCCGCCAAGGCGATCGACGCCGGCGCCGAACCCAACGACTGGGACGTCGCCCCCGGCCCTGGTCCTGGCCCCGGCCCGGCGCCCGCGCCAGCGGCGTGGAACCACTTCACCGATCCCGACGCCGGCTGGGAGATCGACATCCCCGACGGGTTGCCGACGATGCCGACCATCGCGCCCGACGGCACGCGGCTGTTCGCCGGCTTCCGCAAGGGCGTGCAGTCGGCGGTGGCGGTGTACGCGATCCCCGGCGACGGCTCGGCCGCCACCCAGGAGATGCTCGACCAGGCCGCCGACGCGATCGCCGCCGGCCTCAAGACCACGGTGGTCGAGCGCGGCAGCGTCGTGACCCGCGGCGAGGATCGCTACCGCGCGGTGATGCAATCGGACGAGGGCCGCGCCGAGATGCGCATCTTCACGACGTCGTCGGTCATCCTGGCCGCGCTGTACATCCAGGGCAGCGCCTGGGACGCCGGCGCCGCCGATCGCACCCGGTTCTTCGAGAGCGTGGTGGTCCCATGACGAACACGACGATCGCGGCGATGTTGCTGCTGGCGCTGGCGGCGCCGGCCGTCGCGCAGGAGGCCGAGGCGCCCGCGCCGGTCGCGGCGCCGGATGCCGGCGCGCCCGCGCCCATCGCGGCGATGCCGGTGGCGCCGAGCTGCCCCGATCCGGCGGCGGTGCAGCGCGCGCTGGCCGCGTACGACGCCGAGGTCGACCGCGCCGGCACCTGGAACACGGGGTGGACCATCGCCTACGGCGTGTTCGCGGTCGGCCAGGTCGGCATGGCGCTCGCCGAGTTCTCGCCCGGGCGCGACTTCGAGCATGCGGCCGCGGTGTCGCTGTACGCTGGCGCCGGCAAGGCGCTCCTGGGCATGGGCTCGCGGATCGTGCTGCCGCTGCGCCCGCCGCGGGTGCGCGCCACCGGCGACGCCTGCGTCGACGCCGCCGCGCTCGATCGCGCCCGCGCGGTGGCCGCGCGCAAGGAGCGCAACACCTTCTGGCTGCAGCTCGGCGGCGGCCTGGCGCTGCACGCGGCGGTCGGCGGCTACCTCGTCATCGAGGAGGACGCCTGGCGCGACGCGATCATGTCGCTGGCAGTCGGCGTCGTGGTCTCGGGCGTGACGCTGTACACGCTGCCCAAGCGCAGCTGGCTCCACGGCCAGCGGTTGATGGTCACGCCGTCGGTGGCCCCCGGCAGCGCCGGCGTGGCAGTGGTCGGCACGTTTTGAGTGGCGTACGGTAGCGGCATGACCGCCGAAGCCAAGGCCGCGCTCCGTCTGACCGCCTACGCGCGCGGCGGTGGTTGAGCGGCCAAGCTCCGGCTGCCGGACCTCGTGCAGGTCCTCGATGACGACGTGCCGGTCGGCGCGACCGGCGGAGCCGCGGCCGTGATCGTCGATCACCGCGCCAAGGACGACGCCGCGGTGGTGGCGGGCCCGCGCCCGGGCTCCGGCCTGGTGCTCACCGCCGACGTGATCGCGCCGCTGGTCGACGACCCCGAGGCGTTCGGGGCGATCGCCGCGTGCAACGCGCTGTCCGACGTCTACGCGATGGGCGGCGAGCCGCGGTTCGCGCTCAACCTGGCGTTCTTCCCCGACGACAAGCTGCCGCTCGACGTGCTGGTCGCGATCCAGCGCGGCGCGGCGCGGGTGTGCCGCGCGGCCGGCGTCGCGGTGGTCGGCGGCCACACCGTGCGCGACCCCGAGCTCAAGTTCGGGCTGTCGGTCACCGGCGAGGTCGCGCTCGACGCGGTGTGGGCCAACACCGGCGCCCGCGCCGGGCAGGTGCTGGTGCTGACCAAGCCGCTGGGCACCGGCATCATCGGCCAGGCGATCAAGGCCGAGGCCGCGAGCGCCGCCGAGATCGCCGCGGCGATCGCGTCGATGACCACGCTCAACGACGTCGCCGCCCGGGTCGGCCGCGCCCACGGCGTCACCGCGGCCACCGACGTCACCGGCTTCGGCCTGCTCGGCCACCTGCGCAACATCGTCCGCGGCAGCGGCCTGGCCGCCGAGCTCGACGCCGCGGCGCTGCCGGTCCTGCCCGGCGTCGACGCCCACCTCGCCGGCGGCCGGGTGCCGGGCGGCAGCAAGACCAACCGCGGCTTCCTCGAGCCGCTGGTCGCGTGGCGCGGGCCCGCCGCCGATCGCGAGCGGGTGCTGACGATCGCCAGCGACGCCCAGACCAGCGGCGGGCTGCTCCTGTGCGTGCCGCCCGATCGGGTCGACGCCGCGGTGGCCGCGCTGCGCGCCGACGGCGTGCCGGCGGTGATCATCGGTCGGCTGCGCGCGGCCACGCCCGCCGACGCGGCGCAGCCGATCGCGATCGGGTGAGCGTCGGCTACATGCAGTCGACCGGATCGCCCTGACCCCACACCGCGGTGGTCGGCGTGCCGCCGCTCACGAACGCCGCGATCACCGCGCCGAAGGTGCGGGGCGCGCCGGCGGCGACCACCGTCGCGCCGAAGGTCGCCTCGTCGTTGGACAGCGTCTCGTGCTTCGCGCACGGCGGGCCGAACACCGCCGGCGGCCGCGCGAACGGCTCCTCGGGCGTCGACGTTGGCAGCGCGCGCAGGTCCGCGCGCAGCAGGTCGGCGAACGACGCCAGCGTCATCAGGCCACGGCCGGGCACCGTGAACATCGCGTCGATCATGTTCGACGAGATCAGCTCGTCGGTCAGGCCCATGCGCACGACGAACGGCGACGTGACGTGGTGGCGCACGATGTGGCCGTCGTCGTTGCACCGCCAGGCGTTGGCCGGATCGTGGGCGGCGTGCCAGGTGGCGCAGCTGGCGTCGGCCTGGCGGCCGATCATCGCGCCGGCGTCGGCGGTCATCGCCGCCTGGTACGTGCACAGGCCGCCCATCGTGCACGGGTTCGAGGTCGACCAGTCGAGCGCCGCGTAGTCGGGCTTGAAGATCGAGTCGATGATCGCCAGGTACGCCAGCGGGCAGGTCGCGCCGGCGCACGCGGTGTTGTGCGCCCGCAGGTGCTCGCGGACGCGATCCGCGTTCTGGATGGTGCCGGCGCCGCCCGCCGACGCGCCGGCCAGCACCACCGCCTCGGCGTCGTCGAGATCGGGCAGCGCGACGCTGCCGCCGCCCAGCGTGTACGGCGGCGGCGCCGCCCCGTCGCGCCGCATCGTCGCCAGCACCGCGTCGATGATCTTGGCGCCGGAGAACGCGACGCGGAACCGCACCGGCGCGCCGGTGATCGGGTGGTGGCCGTCGACGTCGACCGGGCCGGCGGTGCCGGCCCACGCGTCGCTCGAGCAGTAGCGGATGAACACCTGGTTGTAGTCGCCCAGCGCGTTGGGCTCGCCCAGCGCGCCGCCGCGGGCCAGGATGCCGTTGCCGTTGATGCCCATCGCCGGCGACAGCGTCGCGGTCATCTGGGTCATGCCGAAGTTGGTGTCGACCGAGCACCACCGCGCGGCGCAGCTGTCGGGGTTGCCGCAGCCGCCGCCGCCCTGGAGCTGGATCACCCAGCGGTTGCGCGCCGCGGCCGTCGCCGCCGGCCGCACGTAGAAGAACGCGCGGGTGCCGTCGTTGCACAGCGCGTCGGGGAACGCGGCGGCGTCGATGTTCACGCGCTGCAGCTCGGTGCCTGGGCCGAGGCCGCCGGCCGAGGCGGGGGTGCCGCAGTCGAGCACGTCGCCGATCCAGGCTGCCGGCGCGGCGTCGATCGCCACCGTGGTGTCGATCGGGTCGGCGGCGTCGGCGCCGGTGGGCGGGTCGGCGACGCCGCCGCACGCGGCCAGGGACAACAGCAACCAAGGGGCGAGGCGCATGGGGCCGGCGATTGCAGCCGACGTGCCCGCGCAACCCCGCGGCGCCTCACGCCCCGCGGTACCTGCCGGTCCCGCCTCGCCGCGGCGCCCCGGGACCCGGCGATCACGGCGCCGGCGTGTAGGTCACGCCGAACATCGGCAAGATCGGCAGGCCCGTCGTGTACTCCTCGCGCTGGGTCGTCGCGTCCCAGGTCGCGTCCTCGACGTTGTCGCGCCAGGTCGCGTTCTGGACGTCGAGGAACGCCGACACCGTGCCCCACCGGCGCCGCCAGGTGCGATCGACCCGCACGTCGAGCTGGACGAAGTCGGGCAACCGCGTCGACAGCGGCGGGCCCTGCTCCTCGATCTCCTCACCCTCGGGCGTGACGTGGGTGCCCACGGTCGGGGTGTACGGGTTGCCGGTGACCCAGCGCAGCCGCGCGCCGAGCTGCCACGCGCCGGTGCGCACCGCGCCCACCAGCGACAGGTTGTGCAGCTGATCGAGCTGGTACGGCCGCCAGCCGGTGAAGCGCATCGGATCGTCGGCGCGGCGCGCCTTGGTCAGCGTGTACGACGCCATCACCATCGACCGCTCGGTCGAGCGCTTGAGGCCGAGCTCGACGCCGACGCTGCGGGCGCCGCCGACGTCGTCGCGGTACTGGAACGAGCCGAGCTGCTCCTCGAGCAGCTCGAGCATCGTCGCGCCCATGCCCGAGCCCGGCTGCTCGTTGAGCTCGAAGCCCGAGCCGCTCGGCGCCGCGACCTCGGTGGCCTGGTGCCAGCCGCGGCTGGCGAACGCGGTCGCGCCCAGCTCGAGGTCGAGCGGGCCGCGCCAGCTGAGCCCGGTCGAGCCTTGCAGCGCGAACGCGCTGTCGAGCGCGGGGTTGCCCAGCTCGGGATCGGTGTCGGCCGCGGTCGGTGGCTGGTGGTACAGCCCGAGCGTGTGGCGCAGGGTCAGCCGCGACGACAGCCGCTGCGACACCAGCAGCCGCGGGTCGAGCACCCACTGCCGGGCCAGGCCGTAGCGCTCGAGCCGCAGGCCAGCGGTCGCGGCCAGCCGCTCGCCGTCGAGGCGCCACCGCCCCTCGACCCACAGCGCGGTGTCGGCGGCCCAGCGATCGTCGCGCGGCCGGGTCACCATCGGCGCGTCGCCGTCCATCGGATCGTCGGTGCCGATCGCCAGCCGGCCGTAGCGACCGCCTTGCAGATCCAGGCCGGCGGCGACGTGTCCCCAGCCGGCGTCGCGGGTGATCGACGCGCGCAGCCCGAGCGGCACCGAGGTCCGGCCGAGCTCGGTGTCGGGCTCGTCGTCGCCGCCCTCGCCGACGAACTCCAGCCGATCGAGCCCGGCCCACGGGGTGATCGCCACCGTCGTGCGATCGACCTGGCGCAGGTAGCGCGCGGCCAGCCGCACGAACGACTGGCCGAACCGCGCCTCGTCGCCGAGCAGCTCGTCGTTCGACGTGAACAGCCACGCGGTCAGCGCGCCGCGCTCGCGCGCGTCGCCGACGTCCCACCGCACCTGCGCGTCGTAGTAGCGCGGCAAGAAGCGATCGTCCTCGGACAGCACCGCGCGCAGGATGCCGTCGATGTACGAGCGGCGGACCGCGACGCTGATCGCGCCCAGCCCCCCGGTCGGGCCCTCGGCGTGGGCCGACGCGTCGACGATCGACACCTCGCCGCCGGCCTGCCAGCCGTCGCTGCGTGGGGCGCGCGACGTCAGCGCCACCAGCCCGCCCTGGCCGCGGCCGTGCTCGACGCCGAAACCGCCGTTCTGCACCTCCAGCGACGCCAGCTGCGACGCCGGGTAGAACGACGTGATGCCGAAGAAGTGGAACGCCAGCGGGACCTCGATGCCGTCGAGGTAGACGTTGGTGTCGCGCGGGCTCATGCCGCGCACGACCAGGCCGCCCAGGCCGAACGGGATGCGGGCCATGCCGGGCAGCGCCTGCGCCGCCTTCAGCACGTCGTTGCCCGCGCCCGGCACGGCGCGCACCTCGGCCGCGTCGATGGCCCAGGCCTGCGGCGCGGCCGCGGCCGGGGCGGTGTCGATCACCTCGATGATCTCGTCGGCGCTGCGCGGCGTGAGCGCGATCCGCGCGCCGGCGCGGATCACCAGGCCGCGATCGACGTAGCCGGCGGCGGTGACCACCACGCCGGCCCGACCACCGCCTGCGTGCGACAGCGCGAACCGCCCGTCGGCGTCGGTCAGCGCCACCGCGCCACCCGCGTCGGCGATCACCGCGTCAGGAATCGGACGTCCGGTCGCCGCGTCCACCACCGTGCCGGTGATGGTGGCGACGGCGCGCGACGCCGGTTGCCCGACGACGATGGCGGGGGCCGGGACGATCGCGGCGAGGACCAGGGTGCAGAGCCAGGGGCGCATCGGTGGGCGGACAAGCACGGGGTGGACCACGGTGGCGCGTGACCGCGGGTTGACACCGCCGCGACCGCCACGCCGCGCGTTGGGCTCGCCGACCGCGTCGCGGGTTGCCCGCGATCGCGCGCGCCGCTACAGCCGGGTCAGGAACGCCCGCGCGAAGCGGTAGGCGTCGCCCGGCCAGCGGGCCGACACGTAGCGGCCGTCCTCGACGACGAAGGTCGCGGTGTCGTCGTCGCGGGTGCCGCGGCGGGTGGTCGTGCGCGGCCCGCGCTCGAACTGCGTCGGCGAGGCCAGCGCGGCGGTGACCTCGTCCTCGACGTACGCCGGGTAGGTCCGGTAGTACTTGCCCAGCTTCCAGAACGTCAGCAGGTACGCGCTGCGCTCCATGTACTTGGGCAGGCACGTGGTGCGGACGTCGGCGATGACGCTCTTGCCGGTGGCGGGGTCGACGCTGCGCGCCAGCGGCAAGACGCCGTGGCAGATCGCGCCGACCGGCCGGCCCAGCTTCCAGAACGCCGCGATCTGCGCGTGCAGCGCGGTCGCGCCCAGGTACTGCCGCATCCCCGGCGCGTGGCCGCCGGGCAAGAGCAGCGCGTCGAAGCTGGCGACGTCGAGGTCGGCCCACGGCGTCGTGCGCTGCCACGCCGGCGTCGCGATCATCTCGGCGTAGAACGCCTTGGGCTCGGGGTAGGCGCCGAGCTTGCCGAACAGCACGCCGGTGAGCAGCAGCGGATCGGCCGCCGGCACCGCGCCGGCCTCGGTGGCGAAGACGACCTCGTGGCCGGCCTCGGTCGCCAGCTTCCACGGCACCGCCACCTCGGTCACGTCGAAGTCACGATCGGGCAGCGGCATCCAGATGCGGGCCATGCGCGGTGACTCTACACCGCCGGCGCGATCGCGGTACCGTGCGCCATGGCGACCCGCCGCGCGAGCTCGCTGCTCTCCGCCGCGGTGGTCGCCGCGGTCGCGCTGCTCGTGGCCTGGTGGCAGGCCCGCGACGCAGCGCAGTCGTCGTCGGCGCCGCCGATCGCCGCGCCGACCGAGGCCTCACGTCCGGCGCCGCCGCCGAGCCCGCCCGCCGCGCCGCCGGCGCCGCCGCGCGCCCCGCCGACGTCAGCGCCCGCGCCCGCGCGCCTCGACCTGTCGGCGATCCCCGATCCCGACGAGCGGGCCGCGATCGTCGCGGTGGTCGAGGCGATCGATCGCGGCGGGCCGTTCGCGTACCGCAAGGACGGCGCGATCTTCGAGAACCGCGAGAAGCGCCTGCCGCCGCAGCCGCGCGGCTACTGGCGCGAGTACACCGTGCCGACGCCGGACGAGGACGACCGCGGCGCGCGGCGGCTGGTGGCCGGGCGGCGCCGCGAGCTGCGCTACACCCGCGACCACTACCGCTCGTTCGTGATCGTGCGCGGCCCGACGCCGTGAGCCGTGGCCAGGCGAGCGTCAGCGCTGCTCGGCGAACGCGGTCAGGTACTGCGTGATCAGCGCGACCTCGTCGGCGTCGAGCTTCGAGCGCTCGCGCATCTCGGCGACCTCGCTCGGCCAGTCGGCGGCGCGGTGATCGCGCGGCGACGGCGTGAGGTGGCAGCCGCTGCAGCTGTGGATCAGCAGCTGACGGCCGCGGTTCAGATCGGCGACCGCGGCGTTGCTGCGGGTGGCGTCGGCCTCGGTGGCGACCGGCAGCCACGGCCCGCGGCAGGCCGCGACCAGGCCGAGCAGCGCGATCGCGCGGATCACAGCGCCAACCCGATGAGCGCGCGCAGCGAGAACTTGTCGCTGTTGTCGTTGAGCCCGAAGCCGGCGGTGGTCGTGACCCACAGGCTCGTCGACGGCGCCCACGACACCGCCGGGCCGGCGTAGGCCGACAGCGACTCGTCGACCTCGCCCGGCTCGAACCCGCCCCACGACTCGGCGCCGAGCTTCCACGTCGGCGACAGCTCGTACGACGCGCCGACCGCCCAGGCCAGCTCGACCTCGGTCTCGGCGACGTCGGCGCCGAACCCGACCTCGCCGACCAGGTTGGTGGCGACGGTCACCATGCCGAAGTCGCGGGCCAGGACGGCCTTGACCTCGGCGGCGTACGAGCTGGCGCCGAAGTCGCGGATCAGCTCGCCGTACGCCAGCACGTCGACCGGCAGCTCGCCGCGCTCGGCGAAGCGGTAGCGGCTGCGCAGCTTGATCTCCTTCAGGTGCATCGGGATGGCGGTCATGGCGTCGCCCGAGGCCTGGCTGAAGACGTGGTAGAGCGAGACGTCCCACCGGTCGGTGAGGCCGTGCTCGAACTCGAGCTGGAGGTCGTGCTTCTCGACCGCGCCGTCGGCCCACGTGGTGCGGTTCCAGGTCGAGTAGATCTCAACCTCGGTCTCGCCCTCGGGCATGGTCTGGTACTCGTAGGTGCGCGAGAACGAGCGCCGATCGGCGTGGGCGAGGGCGGGGGCGACGACGGGCGCGAGGCAGAGGGCGATGACGAGGTGGGTGAGCCGCATTGGATTTTGAATATCATTTTCATATCCGCTGGGGCCTGTCAAGCGCGCCCTCGCGACCGGGCCCTGCGGTAGCTTGTCGCCATGCCCGTTCGCGACGGCTTCGTCGGCACCGTCGGTGCCACCCCCCTCATCCGCATCGCCAGCCTGTCGGACGCCACCGGCTGTACGATCCTTGGCAAGGCCGAGCACCTCAACCCCGGCGGCAGCGTCAAGGATCGCGCCGCGCGCCAGATCGTGCTGGCGGCCGAGGCCGCGGGCCGGCTCGGTGGCGCCGGCCCGCGCGAGATCGTCGAGGGCACCGCCGGCAACACCGGCATCGGCCTGGCGCTGGTGGCCCGCGCCCGCGGCTACGCCTGCCACATCGTGATGCCCGACAACCAGAGCCCGGAGAAGATCGAGCTGTTGCGGGCGCTCGGCGCGGTGCTGCACCTGGTGCCGGCGCTGCCGTTCGCCAACCCGGGCAACTACTACCACGTGGCCCGCCGGCTGGCCGAGGAGCGCGGCGCGTTCTGGGCCGATCAGTTCGAGAACCCGGCCAACGCCGACGCGCACTACCGCACGACCGGCCCCGAGCTGCTCGCGGACGCGCCGGGGCTCGACGGCTTCGTCGCGTGCGCGGGCACCGGCGGCACGATCGGCGGGACGTCGCGCTACCTGGCGGAGGCGCGGCCCGCGGCGCAGGCGTGGCTGATCGACTGCGAGGGCAGCTCGCTCTACAACCACGTGAATCACGGGACGCTCGACGCGACGGGCTCGAGCGTCCTCGAGGGCATCGGCATCCGTAGAATCACGGCGAACTTCGCGCAGGCGAAGCTGGCCGGCGCGTTCGTCGGCACCGATCGCGAGGCGGTCGAGATGGTGCACTGGCTCTTGGCGAAGGACGGGCTGTTCGTGGGCGGCTCGGCGGCGCTGGGCTGCGTCGGCGCGGTGAAGCTGGCGCGGAAGCTGGGCCCGGGGGCGACGATCGCGACGATGCTGTGCGACGGCGCGAGCCGGTACGCGTCGCGGCTGTTCGCGCCGGCGTGGCTCGAGGAGAAGGGGCTCACGCCGAAGGCGA
The DNA here is from genome assembly GCA_016707895.1 of Myxococcales bacterium. Lineage (GTDB taxonomy): Bacteria > Myxococcota_A > Polyangia > Haliangiales > Haliangiaceae > UBA2376. The sequence goes on from JADJGV010000005.1 coordinate 166,041, forward strand.
CGAGTCTGGCGTTCGTCGCGTAGGCGGGGAGGCGACGGAGGCGGGGGCGGGGCGGGGCGGAGGCGGGGGCGGGAGGCGATGGTGGGGAGAGGACCGCCCCCGGAGCCGCAGGGCGTCCCTTGGCCCGCGGTTCAGACCACCCGGCTCGTCGAAGAGGGAGGGCCGCACCACGACCCGCCGGCGCATCCACCGCCGGGCTGTGGAATTTACGCGGGCTGCGGGACCCCTGCGCCTCCTTGGGGCTGGCGCAGCTGTCGACGGAGGGCCGCCGGAGACGGAGGGCCGCCGCCGACGAGGGGATGAGGCGCGGCGAGAGAAGAGAGGCCGCCGCCGACGAGGGGATGAGGCGCGGCGAGGAGGCTCACTCGGGATCGGCGGGGCAGTAGTTCTCGTCGGTGCGACACGCGCGGCAGTCCAGCTCGCAGGCCCACTGATCGTGGCCGGGGCAGAGCGCGTCCGCCGCGCAGCTCCCCTTGCAGTACTCGAGGCGCGCCTCGTCGCCGCAGACGGGGCCGGGGATCGGCGTCGGCTCGGTGCAGGCAGCAATGGCGGCGGGGAGGGAGAGGAGGAGCAGGAGGCGCTTCAGGGTGTTCATGCCGCTGGCTATCGGCCGCTTGGCGCCGCGGTTGCGCGAGACGCAGACATTTCTTCGGCGAAATATTCTCTCGGTGATGATTGTGTATCCGTCATCACGGCAAACGCATTCGGGTTGGAATTGCTGCCATGAACGTCATTTGGTATATTGGATGAACCTTATAGAAACATAAAATCGGATGTTGACGCTATTGGTCGGGTCGCATATGGTCGCGTTCATGAAGGTGCCGGTGAGCGTGAAGAAGCAGGCGTTGGCGTGTGGGCGGTGGGCGGCGGCGCGGCGTGGTTGGCGACGGTGGATGGCGGGCGTGGGCGTGGGCGTGGGGCTGGTGGTGGCGGCGTGTGGGGCGGGCGATGGTGATGGGGCGACCGAGACACCGCGCGAGCAGTGTCTCCGGTTGAGGGATCATCTCGTCGACGTGCAACTCCAGTCGGTCACCGCCGATCGCGAACAGCACCAGGCCGCGCTCAAAGCCGCGCTGGACGTCGCGTTCGTCGGGGACTGTGTCGAGCGCATGGATGACGAAGCGCGGGACTGCAGGCTCGCGGCGCACGACGCCGCGGCGCTGGTCGCCTGCGACGTGGCCGCAGCCGGAGGCGCTGCGGGACCACCGCCCGAGGCGTCGAGCGAACGCTGAGGGAGACGGGCGAGGTCGCGCGCCGCGAGAGCGGTGCGCGGCCTCGTCGCGTGGCGCGTGGCGAAGTCGAGGAACGGTTCTCCAACTCTCGTGTGTGGAGGGGATATGTCGAAGTCAGTCACTCGGAAGGCGTGGGCGAGGCCTGTAGCTGCCTTGCTCGCATGCACGCTGGCCGCGCCCTTGTGGGCCGCGCCGGCCGACATCGCGGCGATCCCGGCGCCGATGCTGGGCTCGGATCCGCCCAAGGCCAAGGACATCCGCGACGGCGACGCGTCGGTCTCGACCCAGACCGGCGCGCTGTCGTACGCGTACCCGATCAGCGTCCCGCCGGGGCGCATGGGCATGGAGCCCAAGCTCGCGCTGTCGTACTCGTCGCAGGGCGCGGTGTACGGCGGGATCGCCGATCACTGGTCGCTGTCGATCCCGGAGATCCGGCTGGATACCAGCGAGTCGGTCCTCGACATGACCTACTTCGGTGGCTTCCAGGGGCAAGCCCCGGCGTGGCAACGCGAGAAGTGGGTGTCGACGCTCAGCGGCGGCCGACCGCTGGTGCCGGTCACCGAGCCAGCTGGCGTCACCGCTGACGTGTTGCAGGCGTACCGCGCCCAGAACGACGACTCGTACGTTCGCTACGAGCGCGTCTCCGGGCTCGCGTACGAATGGCGCGCTCGAGGAACCAATGGCCTCACCTACTACTTCGGTGAGACGTCGCTGGTCTCCGGGGCGGCCAAGTACGTCGTCCCCTTGACCAGCACCGAGGACCGCTACGGCAACCGCATCGAGTACCAGTGGGCCGACCAGCAGCTGGTGGAGGTCCGCTACACCTCGAACCCGGCCGCCGGCCTCCCTGCGTTCGCCAAGGTCCAGTTCGACTACGTCGACGAGTTCTGCGCCCCGACGGCGCACGTGCCGATCGGCGCCGCCGAGGACGGGCTCCGCGGGATCAAGGAGGGGCGTCGCAAGCTGACCAAGATCCGCGCGATCGCGATCGACAGCGGCGGCGTCACGCAGCACACCCGCGAGTACACGCTGGGCTACGACGCAGCCGCGGCGTCATGCACGGCGCTCCACGGGCCGCAGCGCCTGCTGACGTCGATCCAGGAGAGCGCGTGGCGGGCCGGGCAGGCGCATACGGACCTGCCCGCCGTCACGTTCACGTACAACCGCCTCGAGCGGACCTTCGACGACAGCCGCACCCAACCGGTGCCATGGCCCAGCTACTGGAACCAGCACAACACGTCCTACGGCGAGCGGGGCGCCAACGAGTGGAGCGGCGTGCGCGCCATGCTGCTCGACTTCGACGGCGACGGCCTCCAGGACCGTGTCGAGTCGTTCGCTGACACGAACGCGCCGAACGAATGCAAGTTCGTCTGGTTCAAGAACCTCGGTCGCGATCCAGGCGGCAACGTCTCCTTCGCCGGCGCGAGCACCCCCTACACCATGCCGCGGCTGCCGTGGGGAGCTGCGGACGGCACCCAGGCAGCGGGGGAGCACTGCTTCCTCAACTACCAGGTGACGCGGGTGAAGTCGGGCGACCTGAACGAGGAGTGCACCACCGACAACCCTACGTACCTCGCGTATCGCTGGCTCGACCTCAACGCGGACGGCCGCGTCGATCTGGTCGCGGCGATCCACCAGGACTTCCACTTCGACGCGAGCCTGCTGAGCGATCCGGTGACCGGTCAGGTCTTCAACCCGGACCTGTTCACGAACCTCCGCCTGCCGGTGACGCAGTGGCCGAGTTGTCTGACGCCGCTGCCCGACGGTGGTGCGTGCCGGAAGCTCGAGTACCCGTGCCTCGCGAACGCGATGGACTGCAGCAAGCTGCCGTGCACGGTGCCCGACGGGACGATCGCGCAGTGCATGTCGTCGGTGGGCAAGATCCAGTGCGGCGAGCTGCAGAAGGGGAATCGCGCCGACTGCCCGACCATGCCGGGGTGCGGCTCGACGCACGCCAACGAGTGGGTGCCCGGCGGGAGCTCGTGCGGGAAGGTATCGCCGCACCAGCAGTGCGCCCGGTACCCGTGGTTCGTCTACTGGAATGAGGGCGGCGTGATCGCCCCGACGGGCCAGATCAAGTACCAGCCGGTGCCGCTCGAGTCGGACAACGGCGACTCGCCCGCCGGCGGCGGCGGCGCGGTGTTCTCGGAGACGCACGCCGTGACTGACATCGACGGCGACGGCTATGTCGACGTCGCGATGCGCGGGGCGGACCTGTCGCCGGAGTACAAGAGCCCGATCTGGTGGCTGGTGTTCCGCGGTGATGGCACCGGTGACTTCAAGGGCTTCCAGGGCGGCGACCCGTACGTGTGGCTGGTCCCAGACGGCGCGACGGTCATGGGCAGCTGCGAGCGCCGCCCGCTGGCGGAGGGCCTGTCGTGCGATCCGTCTGCCGGCAGCCTGTCTGGATACGACCGGGACCTTCGCGGTCACAGCTCGCTGATCGACCTCAACGGCGACGGCGCCACCGACTACGCGTGGGTGTACTACCCGGACGACCCAAACAGCCCTTGGCCGTTGCCGACCACCGTGACGCACGGCTTCTTCAGCAACGGTCGGCAGTTCGGCAACAACTCGGCGACCACAGCGTCAGGTGAGACGCTCGGCGCGTTCGATCTGCTCTCGCGTGCCTACGTGCACCCGACTGACTGGGACGCCGTGGCCAAGTTCATGCGGCAGGGCGACCGCGTCACGGCCGACCGCATGGTGGACCTGGACGGCGACGGCCGCGTCGATCTCGTTCGCACGACGCCCGGTGCGTACACGGCGACGCCGCCGCAGCTCGTCGAAGCGTTCATGAACGACGGCGGCACGTTCCATGGACCGGTGACGCTGCCCACGTCTGGCAACAACGCCCGCTCCGCGCTGGTCCAGCGCGCCGAGGCCACGATCGGCGGGCGCTGGGGAGTGACCAACGACTACGTCGATCTCGACGGCGACGGCCTGGGCGAGGGATGGTCGTTCACGCCCGGGGCCCCGTCGACCGCGACCATCGTCAGTGACAAGGACACCCAGCCGCTCCGCCTGCTCAAGGCGGTGACCAACGGCCGCGGCGCGACGGTGACCATCACCTACGCGCCGACGACCGACGCGACGACCGTGACCCAGGACCCGACGTTCGTGTCGGCCGATCGGCGCAAGGCGATCCCGAACGTCCAGTGGGTCGTGAAGTCGATGTCGACCTTCGACCAGTGGGACGCCGACGTCTCGACGACCAGCTACGCGTACAAGCACCCGATCTGGGCCAAGGACGACCGTGGTCGCTGGGGCTTCCGCGGCTTCGAGGAGGTGACGACGACCTTGCCGCCCGCCGCGAGCGGCAGCGCGAAGTCGGTCGACACGTACGACTATGCGGTGGACTGGAGCGGTCGCCTGGCGACTAGCCGGAAGTACTCAGCCGAAGAGCCCGCGAACCCGCGGAGCATCAGCGAGACGACCTGGGCGCCGTTCACGCTGTTCAACGGCGCGATCAAGACCTACCACGCGACCCATCAGCAGTCGTGGACCTGCAACAACGGCCAGAGCGAGGCCACGTGCCGCGCGGCCTACGCCGGCTACGTGTGGAAGTACTCGATCTGGACCGCGCTCTCTGGCCAGCTCTGGGTCGAGGACAACACCTACACGATGGACGGTCCCGCGTACAACGCGGGCGACCGGCGCAGCTACCAGGGCTACGTCCTGTACTCGACGCCGACGGCGTACCAGGTTCAGCAGCAGACGCTGGCCACGCTCCTGGCGAACAACGGCAACCCGGCGCAGGACACCTGGACCAACTACGTCGAGACGTACTTCGACAGCGCGTACAAGCAGCCGACGTTCCAGCAGCAGTTCTTCGCGGTTAACGCGGCGGGGACGCCGGACTACACGACGCGCGCGATCACGACGTGGACCTACGACCCGGCTACGGGCGTGAAGCTCACGACGCAGAATCCGCGCAACAACCCGTCGGGGCCGGTCGAGAGCTACAGCTACGACGCGAACAAGCGGTTCGTCATCAGCAGCACGAACGAGCTCGGGCACCTCGTGACCGCGACCTACGAGCCCGGCACCGGCGCGCAGCTGACGAAGGAAGGCCCCAACGGCATCGCGCCGAACAACGAGAAGACCTGGACGGATGTCGACGGGATCGGTCGGCCGGTGGCGACGTACGTCAACCGCGATCCAGGTGGCGGGGCGGCGTGGCAGAAGACGCTGGTCGCGAAGACTACGTACTTCGATGCCATCGGTGCGGGTCTTACCCGCACCAAGGTGGTCGCCGAGTCGCTGATCGATTGGGGCGGCTTCCGCTGGACCCGCGAGGAGACCCGGCTCGACGGTAAGGGCCGGCCGGCGCAGGTGATCGTCAAGACCGGCGGTACGGACGCGATCACGACGTACGACTACGACAAGACCGACCACCTGGTGGCGGTGTCGCTGCCGGACCCGCGGGTGAACAGCGCGGCGACGGTCACGTACACGTACGCGTACGACAGCCTGGGCCGGCCGACGGCGATGCGGCGGCCGGGGACGAGCGGCGCGCCCGACAGTGGCGTCAACATGAGCTACAACGGCCAGACGTCGCAGACCGACGAGGTCGCCGGCGCGCTGGGCGGCGTGCAGGCGCGCAAGGTGCTGATCAATGATCACTTCGGCCGGCTGGTCGAGGTGCGCGAGTACACCAGCACGGCGGGCGTGGGTAGCTACGCGTCGACGTTCTACCAGTACGACGGCGGCGATCGAGTGACGCGGATCCAGAACCCGGACACCGTGATCACCGAGCTGTTCCACGACTTCGCGGGGCGGCGCGTGAAGATCACTCGCGGCAGCCGGAACTGGTTCTACACGTACCTGAAGGACGGCCAGCTCGAGAGCGAGACGGTGCCGGGGCAGGCAGGGACGACGACGAACACGTACGGCTACGACAGCGCGGGGCGGATGACGTCGCGGCTGGTCGGGTCGCGGGGGATGGCGAGCGGCGCTGGTAGCGACCAGGAGCTGTTCGGGATCGGGACGACGACGTTCACCTACGACACGTGCACGAATGGCAAGGCGCGGCTGTGCACGGTGACGCTGCCGAACAGCCGGCTGGTGACGGCGTACGCCTACGACTCGGAGGGCAACACCACCGACGTGACGCGGACGTTCAACTTCGGGTTCGCGGCCAACTGGTCGCGCACGACGTCTGCGGCGTTTGGGCCGCGCGGGAAGCTGGTGACGCAGAAGTACGCCGACGAGGCGAACGGCCAGACGGTCAAGACCGTCGCGACGTACAACTACGACGATCGGGCCAACCCGGCGGTGATGACCTGGACGCCGGCGAGCGGCGGTACGGCGCGCACCGTGGCGAACCAGACCCGCAACGTCGCGGGGCTGGTGACGCAGCGGTCGGCAACGCTGTCGGCTACGTCGGGCTGGAAGAACTTCGCGAGCGACTTCACCTACGACGTGCTGACGCGGGTGGCGTCGCAGACGGTCAAGAACGCGACGGCGAACTCGCAGCTCGCGAAGCAGCAGCTCGACTACTTCGGGTCCGACGACCCGGCGCGCCTACGGCACTGGATGGGCACGACGGCGTACGACTTCACGTACGGCTACGACCTGCTGCATGAGCTCACGAGCGTGAGCGAAGCGAGCAACCCGTCGAAGTACACGGCGACGTTTGCGTATGGGGTCAACGGGACGAGCGGCAGCGGCAAGTTCAAGAGCGCGACGGTGGCGACGCAGGCGGGCCTCGCGGGCAGCCAGGTGACGCCGCGGAACGTTACCTACGACTACACGGACGCGCGCGATCCGGAGGAGCCGACGGGGCTGACCAACGTCGGGACGGGGACCCGGCTGCGCAGCTACGTCTACGACGACGCGGGCAACCAGATCGAGGTCCACAGCGGCGCGGTCGCGAACCCGCCGCGGCCGACGACGCGCTTCGTCTACGACGGCGACGATCAGCTGCGGCGCGCGACGACGTTCACGCCGGGCACGACGACCGTGACGGGCAAGGAAGAGTACTACTACGATCACGACGGCCACCGCGTCGGCGTGGTGACGCGGAACGCGGCGGGGACGATCACCAAGACGCGGCTGTTCATCGGGGACAGCGAGGTCGAGCTGACGGCGGCCAACACGATCGGGACGGCGTACAGCTACCTGTCGATGGGGACGCCGGTGGCCAAGGTGGTGTCGCCGACGGGCGGCTGGACGGCGAGCAACACGACCTGGGCGAACAACGTCGCCTCGCTCGAGCTGCAGTACCACGGCCTGTCGAGCAACACGCTGGTGTCAGTGAACGCCGGGGGCGTCGTGCAGTCGGCCTTCGTCTACGCGCCGTACGGCGACGTCGTGCAGGCCAGCGGCGCAACGACCGCGACGATCGCGGGCCAGCGCCGGCGCTTCAACGACAAGTTCCGCGACGACCTGACGGGGCTGAGCTACTACGGGGTCCGGTACTACGACGGCCTGGCGCTCGGCTGGACGCAGGCGGACCCGATGTATCGGTTCGCGCCTGATGCGGCGTGGGCGGAGCCGAGGCGGGCGGGGCTGTATCAGTCCGACCTCGGGAATCCTGTGCGGTATATGGATCCAGACGGGCGGGATCCTGACGCCGCTGACATGCGCAACAACTGGGAGGCACTCGACAACCCTGACGCGCTCATAGCGCGTCAGTCGAAGGCCAATGAGCGTATCACTAGCGGAGAGTTCAAGTTCGCCGTATTGTCGCTAATGGCAGTCGGTGTGCCGGGGGGGCCGTCAGCGGCATTCTTCGTCTCAATGGCCATCGACGGATCGGACGAGGACCACATCGGGTGCCAGGTCATCGGCTGGGGGCTGGGGCAAGGGTCCTCACCAGGCTCAGGACCCAAGGGGACCGGTGCCGGAGGGGCTGCGGACGATGTCGCTGCTGTGGGCACCAAGGTTGAGGCGCCGGCCGTCCCAACCGACTTCCATCTGCCAGGGGACGTCCCGGACAACTGGACCGTCGTGCGCGGCGGTGCGTCCCCAATGCCGGCGCCGGGAACCGTGTTCTCCGCCTCAATGGGTGCTGACGCTCAGGGAGCGGCGGCCGGGGTTCCGCACGGTCAGATCCGCACTTCCACTGCAGGCGCAGTCCGTGCGGCCGGAGGCGATGTGCGGCCAGCGCCGGAGGCCACCAGGTCGGGTAACGTCAATGGGCAGCATGTGAACGTCACTGAGGCGGGGAGCACGACCACCTTTGGTGATCTGTTCGCAAATCCGGTCCCAAAGCCGGAGCGCATCAACTGACTCTCGTGTAGTTGTGCGCTGCGGGACGGCGCCGGCCGTGCCTGAACGCTAGCGCCGCGAACGCCGCTACTCGTGCTAGAGCAACGAGCGGATTCCGCATCGGCGGAGTGCCAGTCGCACGCCGCCTGGCCGGCCGCGACAGAGATCGAGTCGCGCTAAAGCAACGAGCTGATCCCGCGTCGGCAGAGTGCTAGTCGCAGGCCGCCTGGCCGGCCGCGACAGAGATCGAGGCGCCTTGAAGGAGAACGGCAACGGGAGTATGGTTCCGCCATGGAAAACCGTAGCGACTCCTGGGTTCCCTTTGTCTATCGGGGCTATTATGATGTTCCATTGGCCGTCGCGGTCAATGTTGCGAATCACTACTTCTTCCTCGACAGGAAGTTCAGTGAGGACAAAGACGACTATGATACTTTCTACTCCGTGTGGCGCTCGAGTGAGCCGCGTTCGCTACAAGGTGCGGGAGGGAGGGCTAGGAGACGGCGTTTGTAGGGGGGATTGGTTGGATGTACAGCAGGAAGGAGGGTGCGCCGTGGTGCACTGATGAGTGCGACGTCTGGCGCGCCAGCCCCAAGAACCGGGTTGCAACCGCATCGGATCGCACGAGAGGGGTGAGGCTCTGCGAATCGCGTCGCGGAACCAGCCGCGCGTCGCCCGCCGAAAGCGGCCGAAAGCGCGGCCGCCCGGCCGACGAGGGGTGACGTCCTGGCGGGCCGGGCAGTGAGGGTTGGGGCGGGGAGCGTGGCGCGTCAGCGCAAGGGCGTGCGGGTGGCGCTCAGGCGAGCGCGAGGTCGGCGTCGTCGAGGCCGCGGAGCCAGGTGGCGGCGAGGTCGGTGGGGGCGGCGATGTACCAGCGGGGGCGGACGAGCGCGGCGGGCGGGTAGTTGGCGGCGATCACGGCGGCGATCTCGGCGGTGTCGCCCGTGGCCAGCGCGCGGAGGCGCGCGGAGGCGCGCTTGTAGTGGTCGTGAAAGGTGGCGTAGGCGGCGATGAAGCGCGCGCGGACGCGGGCGCAGAAGGCGTGGCAGGCGGGGGCGGGTGAGGGCTCGAGCTTGTTGACGGGCGTCGCGTCGGGATCCTCGGCGACCAGGTGAGCGGCGCCGAGGACGGCGGCGCCGGCGTGCTCGGCCTCGATCTCGGCGACGAGGGCGGCGTGCTTGGCGCGGAGGGCGTCGGGGGCGAGGTCGGCCCAGACGGGCAGCGGCGTGAGCGTGATGGCGACGTCGTGTGCGAGCTCGGCGTCGGGGCGCGGGTTGGGTCGGCGGGCGTTGCGGCGGCGGGCGTCGAGAGAGCGGTAGACGGCGGGGACGGTCATGTCGCCAAGGAGCGCGGGTGTCGAGCAGGCGCCCGGCCAGTCGCGCGGCGAGGCGACGAGGTTGGACTTCGGCCCCTGGGCGAGGATGTAGCGCAGTCGCTCGATCTGCGCGTCGCCGTCGAGGATGGCGATGACGCTGCCGCGGCGGCTCCAGAAGACGCCCTCGCGGCCGCGGAGGTCGTTGAGCTGGCGGGCGATGTTGCCGTGGACGTAGTCGATGAAGAGCGGGAGCTGGTCGGGATCGTCGTCGGCCGAGCAGAGGTAGTGGAGGTGGTTGCTCTGGGCGTCGTACGCGTAGAGGCGGACCGCCGTGTAGAGGGCGAGGGCCTTGCCGAAGACGCCATCGACGATCGCCCGACAGGCCGGGTCCGGACGCAGCCAGAAGTGGCCGCCGAGCGTCCGGATCGTCACCTCGTAGAGCAAGCCCGCCACGTAGAACCGCTGCCGATGCGCCATCTGCCACTCCCGGTCGACGCCCACCGCGGGCGCATGCCCCGGCTATCGACCACGCCGTCCGGCGGTTGCGTACGACGTGGTGGAGGCGCGTCCCTGCCGTCCACGGGATACGACGGGCGCCACCGCCGGGGTCAGACTAGGGCGGCGCGGAACACGTTCTCGACGGAGCGGATCTCGTAGTTGAGGTGATCGAGGAAGCTCAAGCCGACCAGCCCGTCGATCCCGTAGCCTTCGGCGAGATCGAAGACGTGAACGCGGAAGCGCTGGTGCGAGAAGCCGAGCGTGGCGAACCGCGCCACGCGCAGCGTGTAGCCCTGCTCATCTCCGATCGCGGAGCGGACGCGCGTGAACTGCTCACCATCCCGAGGGCTGTAGCCCAGTTCGTCGACCACCCACGGGTTGATGACGGTTTCGGTCGAGCCGGTGTCCAGCGCCAGCATGAGTCCGAGTTCACCGCTGGGGCCTGCGACCGTTGCCTTGACGACGATCAGCCCATGCACCCGCCGCAGCGGCGTCTCGATCAGCGTCATCGCCGCGAGCGGATCGTGCCGGTGAAGAGATGCTGGGCGCTCGTGTGGCGCGCGCGGAACGGGCGCAGCGCGCGCAGCACCTCCCACGGTGACGTGCCAGCGCTCACGACACGGGCGCGACGTACGTCATACGCTGCATCGCTGTTCGTCTCCAGGTCGACGAGTCCGACCCACTGGTCCGGATAGGCCACGCAGATCTCCCGCCAGCTGATGAGTGGAGGATCGGCCGAGACGCCGGGCACGACCGAGGCCGAGTCGCCAGCTGGCGCGGGTGACTGCATCGGCAAAGCATCGCGCAACGGCGCGCCGTGTCAAGAATCGTATCGGAAGCGGACTCTCACCGGGCGAGTTCGGCCAGGACCTCGTCGGCATCGATGAGGTGCCCTGCATCCGCCTCCACCAGCCCCCGCGTCAGCGCGCGTTCGCGCGCGGCGCGCTCCCCTTCGTCCAGGGCGTCCTCCACGATCTCGTAGTCGGCTACGCGGACCCGTATGCCGTCGGGCAAGTCGACGGGGTCGTCGAGGACGATGCGGCCGTTGACGACATGGCCCAGCTGCGCCGGCATGCGATCAGTATACCCAAGGCGTCGGGGCTGCGCATGTTTCGCGAACTGCCTCGAGCCGGTCAGGGAGCGGCGCGATCGGATCGCGCCGGTGAAGCGATGCTGGGCGCTCGTGGGGAGCGCGCGAAACGGGTGCAGCACCTCCCACGGTATCAGGCGCGGTCCCCGCTCGCGGGCGCTCAGCGCGGGGTCCAGAACTCGACTTCGTCGGCGAGCATGCGGCCGACCTCGTCGCCGGTGAGGACGGCGAAGGAGTAGTCGGTGGGGAAGTTGTTGCGCAGCTGGGTGCGGCCGTCGGCGGGGAAGGTGAGGATGTCCTCGGCGCGCAGCGTGGTGCCGCCGTGCTGGTGGCAGCCGATGCAGGAGGAGGTGCCGTTGTGCGCGCCTTGCTCGAGCATGGGGTTCGAGCACCAGGCGGGCGCGTCGTGGACGGCGGCGAGGGCGTCGCCGAGCGAGGCGTCGGTGGCGTGGCCGCGCGGATCGGGATCGTGCTCGGCGAAGGCGGTGACGGCGCACATCTTGTAGTTGCGCCAGACGGTGTCGGCGAGCGCGGCCGGGCGATCGGCGCCGAAGTCGCGATCGGGATCGGGCGACCACCACAGCGTGATCCACAGCCAGTGATCGAGCTCCTTGGTCATCAAGTGCAGGCCGGCCAGGCGGTAGCGGTTGCCGTTGGGCAGGAGCGCGGTGTAGATGCGGTCGGCGCCGGGGTCGGCGTCGGTGGTCGAGATCCACGCGCGGGTGTCGTCGGCGCGCATCGCGGTGAGCGCCGGGCCGCTGGTGTCGAACACCGGCACCTGGAAGCCGAGCTCGGCGCGTCGCCAGTCGGCCTTGATCAGCGCCGCGTCGAGCGGGAACGCGCCGGCCAGGCACGCGGCCCAGGCGGGGTCGGCCTCCTGGTAGTCGATCGTGATCGTCGCGGCGCCGCCGTCGGCGTCGGCGACCGCGGTGACCCACACCGGGCCGGCGCCGCGGATCGTGCAGGTGGTGTCCTCGCAGGCGAAGCGGTCGGCGGTCGGCGGCGCGCCGACGTCGACGCGGACCCGGCCCGGGCCGTCGACGCGCGCGGTCAGCGTCTCGTCGTCGCCGACGTAGTACGGGCCGTAGGTCGCGTCGGCGCACGGCGCCAGCGTCACCGCCTCGCGCACCAGCCGGCGCGGCCCCGGCGTCGGCGGATCGACGATCGGCGCCGGCGTCGGTCGTCCCAGGCACGCGATGATCTCGGGGTAGCTGGCGAGGAGGTGGCGCGCCGCGCCCGGGCTGTACTGCACGCGATCGATGCCGCCGATGCCGTGGGCCTCCTCGGGCGTGTCGACGGCGGCGGCGTACTCGGCGAGGCGCTCGGGCGGCCAGGTCGGCAGCTCGCCGACCGCGGTCGGGTTCCACGCGAACACCGCGTCGAGCGCGGCGTCGCTGAGCCGGGCCCGCGCGCGCTGCTCGTCGGCGGACAGCCCGCGGAACCCGCGATCGAACATCCGCCGCAGGTCGTCCTTGCCGTACCACGTGTGCCAGCGCGGCAGCGCCGCCGTCGGCAGGTTGGGCGCCAGCGCGAACGGCGCCGGCGCGACGGCGCGCTCGACCGCGGCCCACGCCGCCGTCCGGCGCGCCCTCTGATCGTGGGCCAGCTCGGCGTCGCGGCCGCGCAGCGCGCCGTCGGCCGGGTACGGCGCGGCCATGCCGACCAGCGCGCGATCGGCCGCGGTCAGCGCCAGCGCGGCGGTGCCGTCGCAGGCGTCGCGCGGCGGATCGGCGCACGCGGCGAGCGCCGCCAGCGTCGCGATCGTCGCCGCGCCCCGGATCACTGGGTCTCGAGCATCAGCGCGGCGTCGGAGGCCGCGATGTACTCGCGGTTGTTCGCGGAGTCGCGCACGATGAAGTAGATCCAGCCGTCGCTGCGGAAGTGCGGGTAGAGCGCGTACTGGCCGGGCGCCATCGTCGTGACGCGGCGGATCACGCCGGTCGCGATGTCCATCACGAACAGGTTGGCGGCGCCGCTGGTGCGCAGCGCGACGAACCCCGGATCGGTCGCGCTGGCGTAGCCGAGCGCCATCCAGTCGTTGGCCTCGACGTAGTGGTGCCACACCATCCACCGCTCGTCGAAGCTGATCGCCGGCTTGGCGCCGCGCACGCAGTAGCGGGCGATCTCCGGGATCTGGATGTCGTAGCTGGTGCCGTTGGGGGTCGCGACGATCTTGCGCATCAGGAACAGCGACTGGCCGCCGCCGGCCGAGACCCGGCTGACCAGCAGGCGGGCCGACGGCGAGATGATCACGTCGCCCTCGCGGGTGACCGACTTGCGGACGCCGGGCTTGGGCACGAACTGGTTGCCGGTGTGGACCATCGGCGTCAGGTCGATCGTCGCCGTCTGGCTGAACGTCGCCGAGGGATCCGACAGGGTCGCGTTGTGGCCGCCGTTGTCGTTGGTGAACTGGCCGTCGACCGTCCAGTAGTCGCCGTTGTGGACCGCGCCGAGGTGCTGGTACAGGCCGACCGCGGTGGTGGTGCGGCACTGCGGCTCGTTGAAGTTCACCATCGCCGGGTTGGTGGCCAGGAGCGACTGCTCGCAGAACTTGGCGCTGCCGCCCTGGAGCACGAAGCCCGAGTTGTCGGCGAAGAAGCCGGGGTCGTACAGCGCCGCGGCCGGGATCTCGGCGTCGCGCGACAGGTCGATGACCGTCGAGCGGTAGGTCTGGCTGGCCACCGACGCGCCGCCGTGCGAGACGTAGCGGCCGTCGGCCGAGCTGCGGGTCCAGTAGCTCGACGCGTAGTTGTTGGTGCGGAGCACGCGGATGCGCTGGCCGGGCAGCGCGCCCTCCCAGGTGTTCGAGAACGCGTTGTCGGAGGCGGCGGGGTAGGTGCCGAGGCAGTCGCGCGCGGTGGCGGCGCCGGCGCAGCCGAACATCAGGATGCCGTTGCCGCGGTTGACCGCGCGCCAGCCCTGGGTCGCCATCGTCGCGACGTGGGTCGCGACCTCGCTGGTGATGTTGGTCGTGCACTGGGTCGGCGGCGGATCGGCCGGGATGACCACGTCGATCATCGGCAGCCCGCGCGCGAACCACTCGGCGACGATGTCGAACTCGGCCTGGGTGTACTCGGTGGCCGCGCCGCGCGGCATCGCCGCCTCGGCCTGGAACATCGCCAGCTGGGTCGGGCCCTCGGTCGTGCCGAACGCCAGGTTGAAGACGTAGCGGAACCAGTCGAGCCGCGCCGCGGTGGCGTAGATGCCCAGGTGATCGGGCGGCCAGCCCGAGGTCGCGACCCCGGGCGCCGCGCGCAGGCAGTCCACGATCGCCGCGCCCTCGGCCTGGGTCATCGGCATCGTGTTGGTCAGGCAGCTGGTCACCGCCGAGCTCGACTCGGTCTCCCAGCTACGCAGGCGATCGCGGGTGATCGCGTGGCACTGGTTGCAGCGCATCGGACCACCCTGGCCGAGCAGCGCCGCGGCCTGGGTCGCGAGCTCGGCGTCGGGCGTGGCCACCGGGTTGCGCAGCACCGGGATGATGAACGCGTCGACCGGCGCGTCGACCGGGACCGCCGCGTCGATCGGCGTGTCGGGCGCGTCCACCGGGTTCGCGCCGCCGCCGCCGCCGCACGCTGCCAGGGACACCGCGATCACACCGAGCAAGACGCGACGAAGGACCATGGTCGGAGCGTGCCTGCCCGCCCCGCCAGGTGTCACCAAAAACAGCGCCCCATTCGGCTGAGAGTGGCTTGCCCGTTGCGGCGCGGTCGCCTCACGGGTGTGCGGCCATGTGCGACATCGCCGCCCTCACGGGCCGAACACCAGCGCGGCGTCGCTGGCGGCGATCACCTCACCGGCGGTGGCGCCCTTGACGATGAAGTAGATCCAGCCGTCCGAACGGAAGTGCGGGAACAGCGCCTCCTGACCCGGCGCCATGCTGGTGATGCGCCGCGACGTGCCGGTGGTGAGATCGAGCAGGAACAGGTTGGCGGTGGCGGAGCCGAGCAGCGCCTGGAACCCGGGGTCGCTCTGGCTGGGGTAGCCCATCGCCTGCCAGTCGTCGGCCTGCACCCAGTGGTGGTAGACGATCCACCGCTCGTCGAAGCTGAACGCCGGCTTGCCGCCGTTGACGCAGTAGCGCGCCACCTGCGGCGCGGTCACGGTGTAGCTGCCGCCGCCGGCGGTCGGCGTCGCGACCAGCTTCTTCATGACGAAGCCGTTCTGGGTGTCGCCGGCGCCGGCCACGCGGCTGAGCAGCAGCTTGGCCGACGGCGAGATGATCGTGTCGCCGGCGTACGCGTTGGCCAGCGGCAGGTGCGCGCGCGGGACGTAGGCGGAGCCGCTCCACGCCATCGCGGTGACGTAGTCGGTCGAGCCGGCGTCGAACCAGGCCGCCGGCTCGCCGCCGGCGTTGTCGCTGACGAACTGGCCGTTGACGGTCCAGTAGTCGCCGCCGTGCGCCGCGCCGAGGTGCTGGTACAGCCCGACCACGCCGACGTCGGTGCACTGCGCCTCGTTGAAGGTGATCTGCGCCGGGTTGCTGGTGAGCAGCGACTGCCGGCACCACGGCTTGGCGCCGCCCTGGATCACGAACCCCGAGTTGTCGGGGAAGAAGCCGGGGTCGTAGCTGGCCGCCGCCGGGATGCGGCGGTTGGTCGAGAGGTCGATCACCGTCGAGCCGCCGCCGGTGCCGCCGCCGTGGGCGACGAAGCGGCCGTCGGCCGACGACCGCGTCCAGAACGACGAGGTGTACGGGTACGTGTGGAGCAGCCGCAGCGTCGTCGTCGGCGCGGCCTGGCCCCACGTCGCGCCGTAGCCCTGCGACGCGGCCAAGGGGTAGGTCGCGAGGCAGTCGCGCGGCGTCGCGGCGCCGGCGCAGCCGTGCATCAGCAGGCCGGCGTCGCGGTTGAGCGCGTCCCAGCCCTCGGTCTGCATCGCCGCGACGTGGGCGCCGACCTCGGCGCCGATGGTCTGGGTGCACCCCGGCGGGTCGGGCATGTCGGGCACCACCGTCGCCAGCTGGGGCAGGCCGCGCGCGAACCACTCGGCGACGATGTCGAACTCCTCCTGCGTCAGCAGATCCTGGGAGCCGCGCGGCATCGTCACGCGCTGGGTCCAGGTCACCCACTGCGCGGGCCAGTCGGGACCGTAGGCGAGCTGGAACACCGCGTAGAACCAACCCAGGCTGGTGGCGGTGGCGTGGATGCCGAGCTTGTTGGGGGCCCACGCGTGCGAGACCGGATCGCGGAAGCACTCGAGGATCGCCAGCGCCTCGGCGGCCGTCGTCGGCGTGGTGTCGGCGAGGCAGGCGGCGTCGGCGGCCTGGCTCTCGGTCAGCCACGACTGGAACCGCTCGCGGGTCAGCGCGTGGCACGAGTCGCACGCGACCCGCGGGCCGACGCCGAGGCGCTCGACCGCCATCTGCGCCAGCGGCAGATCGGCGATGTCCACCGGGTTGCGGTACGCGGGCAGGATCGGCGCGTCGATCGGCGGCGGGGCGTCGATCACCGGGGGCGCGTCGATCGGTGTGGCGTCGGGGCCGCTGCCGCCGCCACCGCCACCGCAGGCGGCGGTGAGGGTGAGCGCGAGGGCGGCGAGGCGGGGCAGGTGCGGGGGGCGAGGGGACATCGGGCGCCTCCGTGAGCAAGACCGCGGCCAGCGAGCCGCGCGGGCAGATCTGCAGACTTGCCGCGGGCGGCGACAGCGCAGTGTGACTCCGAGGGTACACCGGCCTCAGATTTCCGGCGCGCCCGCGCGCGGCTGCGGCGTCGAGGCGGCGTCGCCGTCAGCGCTGGACAGCGGCGGCCAGCGCGGCCAGCGCGGCGTCCGGCGACGGGTACGCCGCGAGCAGCGCGCGGTACGGCGCGGCGATCAGCCCGGCGGCGATCGCGCCGTCGACCCACGCCACCAGCGGCGCGTAGTAGCCGGCGACGTCGACCAGCACGCACGGCTTGGCGTGGTGGCCCAGCTGCGCCGCGGTCACCACCTCGAACAGCTCGTCGAGGGTGCCGAACCCGCCGGGCAGCGTGAGGAACGCGTCGGCGAGCGCCATCATCCGATCCTTGCGCGCGGCCATCGAGTCGACCAGCTCGAGCGAGGTCAGGCCGCGGTGCGCGATCTCCTTGGCCTCGAGGTCGCGGGGCAAGACGCCGATCACCTCGCCGCCGGCGGCCAGGCACGCGTCGGCCAGCACGCCCATCAGCCCGCGGTGGGCGCCGCCGTAGACCAGCCGCCAGCCGCGCGCGGCGATCGCGGCGCCGGTCGCGCGCGCCACCTCGGCGTAGGTCGGATCATGGCCGTGGCTCGAGGCGAGGAACACGCAGACGCTGATCACCGCGCGACTGTAGCCGTCACGGCCCGACGATGTCGCCCTCGAGGCCGCCCAGGATGCCGTCCGCGCCAGCCGGGCCGGCGGATCACTCCGGCCGGATCATCTCGACGTGGGGGATGCCGTCCTCGTCGTACTCCGGCGACGCGGTGACGAAGCCGAGCTCGCCGTAGAACCGCTCCAGGTAGCGCTGCGCGCCGATCCGGATCGGCACCGGGCCGTGGGCCGCGGTCAGCCGCGCGATCGCCTCGCGCATCAGCGCCCGCCCCAGGCCAGTGCGCCGCGCCTCGGCGGCGGTGGCGACGCGGCCGATGCAGGCCTCGGCGTAGCGCGCCCCGGGCGCGAACAGCCGTGCGCAGGCCAGCGCGCGCGTCCCGTCGGCGGCGTCGGTCCACAGGTGGCTGGCGTCGCGATCGCGGCCGTCGGCGTCGAGGTACGGGCAGGTCTGCTCGACGACGAACACCGCCTGGCGCAGCGCCAGGATCCGGTACAGCTCGTCGGTGGTCAGCGCCGCGAACGGGGCGCAGCGCCAGGCGATCATTCGATCCTGAGCGAGCGCTCGAGCTCCTCGGGGTTCGACGCCGCGTAGATCGCCGTCTCCATCGAGATCAGGCCGGTGTTGACCAGATCGAGCAGGTGCTGATCGAACAGCTGCATCGAGTACAGGTCGCGGCCCTTGCGGATCATCTCGGGGATGTCGGCCAGCCGGCCCGAGCCGCGGATGCACTCGCGGATCGTGCGGGTGACGCGGAGGATCTCGACGGCGGGCAGCCGCTTGCGCCCCTCCTTGGCCACCAGCAGGCGCAACGACACCACCGCCTGCAGGCAGTCGCCCAGGCGCTCGCGGATCACGTCCTGGGCGTCGGGCTCGAACAGGCCGACGTAGCGCTGGATCGTCGACACCGCGTCGGGGGTGTGGATCGCCGAGATCACCAGGTGGCCGGTCTCGGCGGCCTTGAGGCAGGTGGCGGCGGTCTCGCGATCGCGGATCTCGCCGACCATGATCACGTCGGGGTCCTGGCGCATCGCGGCCACCAGCGCGTCGCGGAAGTTCTCGGTGTCGGCGCCGACCTCGCGCTGGATGATCATGCACTTGCCGGGCTCGTGCAGGAACTCGATCGGATCCTCGATGGTGATGATGTGCGCGTGGCGGGTGTCGTTGATGTAGCGCAGCATCGCCGCGATCGACGTGGTCTTGCCGTTGCCGGTGGCGCCGGTGACCAGGATCAGGCCGCGGCGGGTGTCGGCGATCTCGGCCAGCACCGGCGGCAGGTTGAGCTGATCGATCGACTGCACCTGCACCGGGATCAGGCGCATGACGATGCCGACCGAGCCGCGCTGGCGGAAGATCGACGCGCGGAACCGGCCGCGCGACGCCAGCGAGTACGACACGTCGATCTCGCCGAACTTGCGCGTGAAGTCGATGCTGGTCGCGCGCTCGTCGAGGATCAGCCGCGCGATCGTCTCGGTGTCGCTGGCGGTGAGCGGCGGCACCTTGATCGCGCCGAGCAGCTCGCCGTGCAGGCGGTAGTGCGGGGGGTAGCCGACTTCGAAGTGGATGTCCGAGACACCGCGCTCGATGCCGAACGCAAGGAGCTTGTGAAAGGTCGGCTTGTCCATGGGCGGGGACCTCAGTTTAGATCACCCTTGGGGGGATTCTCGACCGCTGGCGCCACCTCATCGTCGCGCTGGCGCAGGCTGTCGATCAGCGGCCGCTGGCTGGCCGGCGGCGTGCTGGCCGCGGCGCGGCGTTCGCGCCAGCCGGGGACGCGGTGGGGCTGGGTCTCCTCGCTGCGCTCGTCGTCGGGGCCGGCCGGCTCGAGCGGCTCCTCGTCCTCGGGCTGGACCAGCGCGCGCAGCGCCTCGGCCAGCGGCTGGGCGTGGGCGGCGCCGGGGGGCGCGGCCGGCAGCCGCACCGCCCCCGAGCCGTGCGCGACGCCGGCGTCGTGGCCGTCGAGGTCGGTCGCGTCGAGGTCGTCGACGTCGCTGTCGTCGTCGGGATCGAACGTGGCCGGCGGCGCCGGCAGCGGCACCGGGCCGCGCTCGCCCAGGGCCTGGATCGACCGGCGCACGCTGGCCTTGATGCGCGGGAACGGCGGGCCCGGGCGCGCCATGTAGTAGCCCTGGCCGTAGCGGATCCCCAGCTCGCGCAGCGCGATCAGGTCGTCGATGGTCTCGATGCCCTCGGCGACGATCACCGCGTCGATCGCGTCGGCGATGTGGGCCAGCGAGCGCAGCATCTCGCGCTTGACCGTCGACCGGGCCACGCCGCGGGTCAGCACGTCGCTGATCTTGATGAAGTGCGGCCGCAGCGCCATCACCGTCTCGAGGTTCGAGTGGCGGGTGCCGACGTCGTCGATCGCCACCCCGAAACCCATGCTGGTGTAGATCGCCAGCGCGCGGCGGAACGCGGCGAAGTTCTCGATCGCCAGCCGCTCGCTGATCTCGAAGACGATGTGGGCCGGCGTCAAGGTCGCCGCCGCCAGCAGGTGGCTCACCTCGATCTCGATGAAGCTGGCGTCGTAGAACGACAGCGGCAGCAGGTTGACGAACAGCCGGTGCACCGGCTCGAGGCCGACCGCCCGCCGCAGCGCGCCGCGGAAGCACGCGCGGTCCAGCTCGAAGGTCAGATCGACCTCGTCGGCGACCGCGAACAGGGTCGCCGGCGACTCCATCCGGGTGCCGCGCGGGCCGCGGGTCAGCGCCTCGTGGCCGAAGATCTCGCCGGTCACGATCGACACGATCGGCTGGTACACCGGGATCAGCGCGTCGCCGAGGATGATGTCCTGCAGCACCGCCTTGTCGCGCAGCGCGCCGCGCTCGCGGGCCAGCCGCGCCGCGCTCTGGGCCTCGGTGACCAGCCGGGCCACCAGGCGCTCGTGGCGGACCATCGGGTTGGACAGCACCCGGGCCGAGCCGACGTGGACCCGCGGCTCGTCGCGCAGCATCTCGCGCACCGACGGCGCCAGCGCCGCCGCCACCGCCTCGGCCACCGCGGTGGCCAGCCGCTCGAGGTCGACCTGGCTGGCGTCGCGCGGCGACAGCAGGCACACGTACGAGTCGTCGTCGTTGGATCGGCAGATCAGGTCGCCGGGCTTGAGCAGCGGGCCGCGCAGGCGATCGAGGACGTGGCCGGCGCGCTCGTACAGCTCGGCGTGGGGCGCGACGCCGAGCTCGACCTGGATGCGCTCGAGCTGGGCCAGGTCGACGTACAGGCAGCTCATCGCGCGATCGCGCTGCAGGATCGCGATCACCTCGTTCATGCGGTCGTGGTACGGGCGGAAGCGATCGGCGGGGGCGCCGGGCGTCGCCACCAGCGACGCGGCCTGGCTGCCGCCGTCGGCGGTGAGGAAGTGCACCCGGCCGCGGCTGCCGTCGCCGCGGACCGCCGACGCCTTGGCGGCGCGCAGCGCGGCCTCGGCCGCCGACAGCAGCGCGTCGGGCGTGGTGGCGTCGTCGGGCAGCGCCGCGACGCCGACGGTGACGGTCAGGCTGCGATCGGCGGCGGCGCCGGGCGCGTCGGGCTCGCCGGCCTCGGCGGCCCAGGCCCGCACCAGATCGGCCGACGCCACGGTCTCGCGGATCCGGTTGGCCTTGGCGATCGCGCCGGCCTTGCCGGTGTCGAGCAGGATCAGCGCGAACTCCTCGCCGCCGAACCGCGCCGCGATGTCGCTGCCGCGCACCCGGCCCGGCGAGTCGCCGACGGTGAGCAGCTCGGCCACCCGGCGCAGGATCGCGTCGCCGGCCTGGTAGCCGAGCGCGTGGTTGACCTGGGCGAAGCCGTCGACGTCGATCAGCAACAGCGCCAGGCCGGTGCCGTTGCGCTGGGCCCGGGCCACCTCCTCGCGCAGCCGCTCCTGGAAGATGCCGTGGTTGTACAGCCCGGTCAGCGCGTCCTTGAATGACGCCGCGGCGAGCTGCTCGGACACCCGCTCGAGCTGCGCCGCGGTCTGGCCGAACTCGTGGCCCTGATCGTCGAGCGAGCGCATCAGCTGGCGCTCGCGGACGAGCAGCCGCTGGTTGGCCTCGCGCAGCTCCTCGACCAGCCGCTGGTTCTCGACCGCCAACTCGCGCGCGTGGACCAGCTCGGCCACCAGCGTCACCAGCTCGGGCGGGCGCCACGGCTTGCGCACGACGTAGTGCACGCCGCCGTTGTTGACCGCGGCCATGACGGTGTCGGCGTCGGCGTAGCCGGTGACCAGCACGCGGCGCACGTCGGGCCGCAGCTGCGCGGCGCGCGCCAGCAGCTCGACGCCGTTCATCCCCGGCATCCGAAAATCGACGACCAGCACGGCGATCTCCGGACGCAGCTCGAGGGCCGCGAGCGCGGCGCTGGGCAGCGCCTCGGTGACCACCTCGAAGCGCCTGCGCAGCGCGCGATCGAGCAGATCGAGGTTGTGGGGCTCGTCGTCGACGCACAGGACGACCGCGCGCGCGGCTCCCACGTCGGACGCTCCCTCATGCGTCGGTCGAGGATCGTCGGGTACTGCCAATGTCGCCGACGATTATAGGGGCGCGGGCCGGGGCTGACGCAAGCGCGAAGATCGGCGCGCCGCCGCGCCGCGCCGCGCCGCGCGAATCTGGCCCGCGGGAGCGGGCGGCGCGCACGACAGTTCTGCTAGGATGCAGAGCGAGGGTCATGCGCGGCAAGCGAATCCTGTTCTTCGATCCCGACCCCCGCGCGCGCCGCGTCGCCGAGCGCGCGCTGGCCGCCACCGGCTCCGAGGTGGTGTCGGCGCCCGATCACGAGGGCGTGCTCACCGCGATGGACCAGGCGCGCTGGGATCTGATGATGATCTCCTACGATCCACCCCTGCGGGAGGATCCGCGGTGGACCGAGCGGCTCGAGCACTTCGACGCCCGGTACCCGGGCGCCAAGCTGGTGCTGCACTCGACGGCGCCCACCGAGGCGAACCTGCCGCTGATGGCCACCCGGCCGTTCCTGCGCAACATCATCGCCAAGAACGACGAGCCGATCGAGCCCGACGAGCTGATCATCACCGCCGAGAAGCTGCTGCGCCAGGACCTGTTCGGGCTGGGCAAGTACCTGCTGTGGGGCGTCGAGCCGTACCGGGTCGAGATCCGCGACTCGCGCAAGAAGCTCGACTACCTGCAGGAGGTCGCGGCCTACGCCCTGGCGCTCGGCTGCAACGAGCGCGTCGTCGAGCTGGTCGAGACCGTCGCCGACGAGCTGGTGACCAACGCGATCTACAACGCCCCGCGCACCGAGGACGGCGAGCCCAAGTACGCGCGGCTGTCGCGGCGCGAGCCGGTCGAGCTGGCCGACGATGAGGTCGGCACGCTCGAGTTCGCGTGCGACGGCGACTACATCGCGGTCGCGCAGATCGATCCGTTCGGCGCGCTGACCCAGGAGACGGTCGTCAGCTACCTGAACCGCTGCCTGGTGAAGGGCCCCGAGCAGCTGTCCGAGGCCTCGGGCGGCGCCGGCATCGGCCTGTACCGGGTGTTCCAGTCGCTGTCGAAGTTCGTGATCAACGTCGAGCCGGGCCACCGCACCGAGGTGATCTGCCTGATCGACCTGCGGCTGACGATGAAGCGCTTCCGCCAGCAGGCGAAGTCGTTCCACATCTTCATCCAGGATCCGCCGGCCAAGAGGGGGGCGTGACCATGGCAGCGCGTCCGACCTTCAGCATCGAGGTGGCCGAGCGCGACGGCGTCGACGTCGTCACGATCGGCGGCATCATCGACGAGAACGCCGACCTGACGCCGCTGTCCGAGCTCGGCGTGCGGCCGATCGAGGTGAACCTGCGCGGCGTCCGGCGCATCAACTCGTTCGGCGTCCGCACCTGGATCGACGCGGTCCGGCGCATCGCGCAGTCGGCGCGCCTGACCTTCGTGCAGTGCCCGCCGCCGGTCGTCGATCAGTGCAACATGGTCTCGGGGTTCCTCGGCCACGGCGCGCTGACGTCGTTCTTCGCGCCGATGGTGTGCGCCGAGTGCGACGAGCAGATCGATCAGCTGTTCGAGACCGCGGCCTGCCGCGCCAACGGCGGCAAGCTGCCCGAGACCCGCTGCCCGCGCTGCGGTCGACCGATGGAGGTCGACGATCTCGAAGAGCAGTACCTGCTGTTCGTGCGCGACAGCCGCTGAGATCTTGGAGGGGCTTTCGCAAAGCCCCTCCCCCACAAGACGTGGGGCCCCCACCCGAAACGCGAGAGCGCACATCGCGGATCGGTCGTCGGATCCGCGGGCTCACCGAATCGTTGGTACACCGACTGTCGCGGCGGCCCTCGAAGATCTGTGGGCGGGCCAGGGAAATCTGAGCGGGGGTCGATAGACCACGGCGGCTCAGGTCGATCGACACCGGCGCGACGCCGGCTGGCGCAGCGCCGATCGGTTCGACCGGCGTGGTGTCGCGCGCTTGCGATCGTCGTCGGGATTGGCCCGCACCGTGCTTTCGTTCGCGCCGTGAGCTACTTCGGCCCGCCCCCGGCTCTGGCTCGCGTGGTCCCCCATGCACCAGCGGAGCTGCGCCTCCATCATCCCATCGCCGGCGCGCTCGCGACGGCCGCGTTCGCGCTGGGCGCCGCGTGCGGCGGCGACGGCGGCGACGAGGTGGTCGGCGCCGACGTCGCGCACGTCGCGGCCACCGTGACCTGCACGGCGACTGACGGCGCGGTCGTGCGCGGCGACTCGCCCGACGGCGACCTGTGGTTGGCGCGCGGCGCGACGACGACCGTGCTCACCGCCACCGGGGCGCGCCACGATCTGCCGTGGCGCATCGACGACGCCACCGCGCTGTACCCGAGCAGCGCCACCGCCGCCGCGGCGATCGTCGGCGGCGAGGTGTGGACCCTCGACGACGGCGCCCGCGAGTTCGTGCCGACGCCGGCCACGCTGGGCGCGGCCGCCGCGGTGTGCGGCCCGCCGATCGCCGAGCACGGCACGTTCATCGCCACCGCCGGCGGCCTGCTCGAGCGCTCGGCCGGGCTGTGGTGGAGGTGGTCGGCGCCGACCGCGGCGACCGGCGGTGGCTTCGACGGCGCGCGCGGCCTGGCCCGGGTCGACGGCGCGTGCGCCGCCCCCGACGACGCCGTGTGGCTGACCACCGGCGACGGCGCGCTGTGGCGGATCACCCGCGATCGCGCCGAGGCGCTGCCGGGGCCGGTCGACGAGGTGGCGATCGTGCCCGCGCTCGGCGCGGCGGTCCGGCAGGGCGACGCGTTGACGATCGGGCCGCCGTGGCGCGGCGTCGGCTTCACCGCCGGGCCGGTCGCTCACGTCGCCAGCGGCGGCGAGCGGCTGTGGGTGGTGGCCGGCGGCACGACGTTCGTCCGGGCCGCCGGCGCGTGGGCGATCGTCGACGGCCTGCCTGCCGCGCCGACCCGGATCTGGCCCGACGCCGGCGGCGGCGCGTGGGTCGAGATCGGCGCGCAGGTGTGCCGGGCGACGCTGGCGCCGGCGATCCGCGTCGACGGCCTGCGCCCCTACGAGCCGCGCGTGGCGTCGGTGGCGCAGCTCCGGGTCACGCCGCCGGCCGGCGTCGCCGAGGTCGCGGTCGAGCGTGACGGCGCGGCGGTGGCGTCGGCGCCGGTGGTCGACGGCGTGGCCGCGCTGGCCGACGTCGAGCTGGGCGACGGCGGCTGGCACCAGCTGACGATCCGTGCCGGCGGCGCGTCGCGGCTGCTCGCCTACAACCTGTTGCAGATCTCCGATCGGTCGTGGGCCACCGACGTCCAGCCGATCTTCGAGGCGAGCTGCGCCGGCGGCCGTTGCCACGGCCCCAGCCCCGGCGGCGGCCGCGTGGATCTCTCCACCTACGAGGGCTGGCGGCAGAAGGCCAGTCGGGTGCGCGAGCGGCTCTTGCGCGGCGAGATGCCGCCGAGCGGGCCGCCGCTCGACAGCGCCACGATCGACATCGTCATCGACTGGATCGAGGGAGGCATGCGTCCATGATCGTTCGTCCACTCACGCTCGCGCTCGCGCTCGGCCTGCTCGCTTGTGGCAGCGCCGCCGAGGATCCGCCCGACCGCGACCCGGTCGGGCCCACCGACCCTGCGCCGGGCCGGCGGGTCCGCCGCCTCACCGCTGATCAGTTCGCGCGCTCGCTGCAGGTCGCGACCGGCCAGGCCTGGACCCGCTACGCCACCTACGCCGAGGCGCTGGGCAAGCCCGACTTCGGCGAGCTCACCGATGAGGGCACCGACCTCTCGGTGACGTTCGACAAGCTGGTCCACGACGCGGGCCGCGAGGCCTGCGGGCGCGCGGTCGATCTCGATCGCACCACCGCCACGACGGTGATCATGCGCGAGGCGCGCGCCGCCGACCGCGGCGACCACGCGAAGTACGTCGCGAACCTGCAGTACCTCTTCCTGCGCTTCCTCGGCGTGCAGCTCGACGCGGTGGACGATCCGCGGCTGGCGCCGTGGCTGACGCTGCTCGAGGCCGCGCCGGCACCGACCACCGACGTCGAGATGGCCACCCGCTGGAAGGCGGTGTGCATCGGCCTGGTCACCCACCCCGACTTCGTCACGTATTGATGCGCCCCATCACGCCCACCCCGAGGCACCCATGACCTTCCATCCCTCTCGACGCTTCGTGTTGCTCGGCGGCGGGCTCGGCCTCGGCGCGGCCATGCTCGGCATCCGCCGCATCCGCGACGTGGTGGCGGCGACGCCCGACGAGTCGCTGCGCTTCGTCCACGTGTACCTGAACGGCGGCTGGGACGTGACGCTAGGCCCCGACACTCGAGCGCCCGGCACCTACGCCGGGCTCGACCTCGGCACCGCCCGGCTCGCGCCCGAGTTCCAGACGCCGCTCGACGTCACCGTCGGGTCGACGCCGACCCTGTGGGGCGCGGCGATGGCCGGGCTGGTGCCGCACGCCGACAAGGCCACCGTGTTCCGCGGCGTCAACATGAACACCGTCGCCCACGCCACCGGCCGCGCCTACGTGAACTCGTTCATCCCGCCGGCCGGCACCGTGGTGCGCGGCAGCTCGCTGGCCACCGCGGCGGCCGCCGTCGGCGAGCTGGCCGCCGAGCGGATCCTGCCCAACGTCACCGTCGGCTTCCCCAGCTACAACACCGCGTACTCGCGCGAGTTGACCGCGGTGTCGCTGCGCCGCGCGTCGGAGATCCAGGGGCTGCTCAAGCCGCTCAGCACCCCGCTGGGCGCCGACGTCGAGGCGCTGCTGGCCAGCGCGCAGGACCAGGCCGCGAGCTGCGTCTCCGATCACTACCCGGGGCCGCGCCCCGCCGATCAGCTGGCGTCGAGCCGCGGGCGGCTGCGCCGGCTGATGGCCGAGAACCTGTCGGCGCAGTTCGATTTCGGCGCGCCCTCGGCCGACATGGTCGCGATCCGCGATCGCTTCGGCTTCGCCGCGAACGCGGTCACCGCCGATCCGCTGAGCGTCGGCATGACCGCCGCGCTGGCGGCGCAGCTGGTGCGGGTCGGCGTCAGCCGCTCGGTGACCGTGACGATGGCGCCCAGCCTCGACACCCACGGCGCCGAGTGGGCCACCCAGCACCCGACCCGGCTCAAGGCCGCGCTCGACGCGGTCGGCGCGCTGATCACCGATCTGCGCGAGCTCGACCCCGACCTCGAGCGCACCGTCGTGCTGGTCAGCTCGGAGTTCGCCCGCACGCCCAAGTTCAACGGCCGCGGCGGGCGCGATCACTGGTTCGCCAACTCGCTGCTGGTGTTCGGCGGCGTGCTCCGGCCCGGCGTGTTCGGCGCGACCGGCGCCGACAACCTCGGGCTCCAGAAGATCGATCTGGCCACCGGCGCGCCGTCCGACGCTGGCACCGTGCTCCTGCCTGAGCACGTCGGCGCGACGCTGATCTCGGCGGTCGGTGGCGATCCCACGCCGTTCCGGGTCTCGCCGATCGCCGCGCTCATCCCGGGGAGGTCGTGATGCGTACCTGGATCTTCGCCGCCCTCGTCGCCGTCACCGCCACCGCCGCGCCCGGCCACGCCGCCTCGCCGCTGGTGTGCGCGCCCGACGCGCCGCCCGACAAGTTCCGCCTGCTGCGGCAGCTGACGCTCGATCTCTACGGACGGATCCCGACGTTCGAGGAGTACCAGGCGCTGGCCGCGCGGCCGGCGCTCGACGCCGCCGCGATCGACGCGATGTTCACCACCGACGAGTTCTTCGTCGGCGCGCGCGACTACTTCCGCCACCTGATCTGGGGCGGGCTGCCCGACGACCTGAGCGTCGTCGGCACCCAGCGCGTCATCACCCGGCAGGCCACGACCAACCTGTACTTCGCCGGCAACCTGCGCGCGACGTTCCGCGGCCGGCCCGACGTCACCTGCCTGGACCAGGCCCAGACCCAGTTCGACGCGGCCGGCCGGCCGCTGCCGATCTCGACCTTCGCCGATCCCTCCTGCGCCGGCGGCACGTGCCGGCAAGAGGGCTACGTGATGGTCACGCCGTACTGGGCGACCACGCCGGTGAAGGTGTGCGCGTTCGACGCCCAGGCGCTGGCCACCGGCACCGGCGCGACGCCGCCGACCTGCGGGCCGTACACGATCAACGCCGGCTGCGGCTGCGGCGCGGGGCTGCGGCACTGCCTGCCCGGCGCCGGCGACGCCAACCACGCGGCGGTCCGCGCCGCGCTGGCCGACGAGGCGCCGCGCATCTTCGAGAGCGTGGTCCGCGCGCGGGGCTCGTACTTCGACACGTTCACGACCCGGCAGTCGTTCGTGAACGGCCCGCTGGTGCAGTTCTACGGCCAGCTGTCGGGGCCGGCGGTGGCGCTGCGGCAGGGCGGGGCGATCGGCTACGACGGGCGGATGCCGGCCACCTTGCCGGCGCTGGGGTTCGCCGAGCGCGACACCTGGATGCCGGTCGAGCGCGACGTCGCGCACGCCGGCGCGCTCACCACGGCCGGCTTCATGCTGCGGTTCGCGTCGAACCGGGCCCGGGTCAACCGCTGGTACTCCGCGTTCCGCTGCGAGCCGTTCCTGCCGCCGGCCGGCGGCCTGCCGCCCGAGCCGCCCGGCCTGCCCGATCCCAACCTGCGCACCCGCAACGGCTGCGGCGGCTGCCACGACACGATCGAGCGCGCCGCGGCGCATTGGGGCCGCTGGCGCAACACCTCGCAGGTCGGCTACCTGGCGCCGGCCGACGTCGACTTCACCGCGGCGCGCGCCGAGTGCGCCACCGCGACCCCCGCCGGCAGCCGCGCGTTCTGCGACGCGTACTTCATCACCGACCGCAACTCGACCCACCCCGACGAGCTCGCCGCGTGGAAGGGCTGGCCCCAGGCGCGCGCGTACCTGAGCGACGCCGAGGCGATGGCGATCGATCGCGGCCCGGCCGGGCTGGTCGACGAGCCGGCCGAGCAGGCCAAGGTCGGCGAGTGCGCGGTGCGCACGCTGGCGCAGACGCTGCTCGGCCGCGAGCTCACCGCCGACGAGACGCTGACCTGGCTGCCGCAGGCGACCGCCGCGTTCGCCGCCGGCGGCTACGACTGGGGCGCGCTGTACCGAACGCTGATCGATCTGCCGCAGTACCGCGTCAGCCGCTGAGGTCGCCGTCGCGATGTCGTACCGGCGCGGTACTCAACCGGCCATGGCACGCAGCGTCCCGCAGATCCTCGGCCTGCTCGGCACCAAGGACCCGGCCACGGTGCTGGTGTACCCGCTCGCGCTCGGCGCCAGCGCGATGACCGTCGAGCGCGTCGCCGCGTGGACCGGCGTGTGGGGCGCCGACTTCGGCCGGCTCACCGCCGCGGTCAGCACCGACGAGAAGGCCGCGCTGGTGGCGGCCGGCGCGCGCGAGCAGCCGACGCGCGATTGAGCGGCGCGCTCAGCGCTTCGGGCAGGCGATGTCCTCGGGCGGCGGCGGGTTGCACTTCACGTCGGGCGGGCAGTCGTCCTTGACCTGGGTCATGCACCGGCCCGGGCTGACCTCGCGGATCGCGACGACGTCGTCGGGCGGGCACTCGATCTTGATCGGCGCCGGCGGGTTGCACGGCGGGACCGGCTGACCGGGCGGGAAGTTGGCCTGGCTGCACACGTCCTCGAACGCGGCGCAGCCCTTGGGCGAGCGCTGGACCTGCCAGCGGACCTGTGCGACGGCGACCGCGGCGCTCGCGTCGCTCGCCGCGGCCGCGACTCCGGCGTCGACGGTCGACGGTGGTGGTGGCGGCGGTGGCAGCTCGACCGGGCACGTCACCAGGCGGTTGCCGCCGTCGACGACGCAGCGCCCCGGCTTGAGCTCGACGATGCGGGTGGCGCCCTCGGGGAGGTCCGCGCACGCGATCGCGAACGGTGGCGGCGGGTTGCACGATGCGCCAGGGGGGCAGTCACGCTGCTGCAGCGCGGTGCAGCGATCACCTTGGCGCGTGAGCGTCCAGCGGGGTCGCGTGTCCGTCGGCTGCGGCTCGGGCTTGGGATCGGGCGCCTTGCTGCTGCCGCAGGCGCTGGCGACGACCATCACCAGCGGCGTGGCGAACTGGGTGCGACGGGCACGAGCCATGGCGCGACGGTAGCGCGGCGGCGGTGGCGAGCGCCAGCGCGGCGATGGCTACAGGCCGAGCAGCGTCACCGCGCACAGCCGCTCGACGAGCCACACCAGGCCCAGCGCGCCGAGCACCGCGGCGAACGCCGGCAGCGCGTAGCGGCGGTAGGCCGGGGCGCCGATCGCGCGGGCCAGCGCCCAGGTCACCGGCAACGCGACCGCCACGATCGTCAGCTGGGCCAGCTCGACGCCGACGTTGAAGCACAGGAGCGGCACGATCACGTCGCCTGGCGGCAACAGCGGCGTCAGCATGCGCGCGAAGCCGAGGCCGTGCATCAGCCCGAAGCCGAACGCGACCGCCCAGCCGCCGCGCGCGCCCGGGCGGATCGCCGACGCCGCGGCCGTCCATACGATCGACGCCGCGATCGCGCACTCCACCAGCTGCGCCGGCAGCGACACCCAGCCGAGCGCCGCGGCGATCAGCGTCAGCGAGTGCGCCAGCGTGAACGCCGACACCAGCACCGCGGTGCGCCGCAGCGACGGCACCAGCGCGCGGCGCTGCCAGCCGCCGCCGACGCCGACGATCACCACCGCGATCAAGAGCGCCAGCACGAACGCGACGTGATCGAGGCCGGTCGCGACGTGGTGCACGCCGGCGCGGACGAACGCCAGCGCGCCCGACGGCGGCGGCTCGGCGAGATCCCAGACGAAGCGGTTGGCGTCGACCACCAGGATGGTGTCGGCCGGCGCCTGACCGGGGACGATCACCCGCAGCGCAGCGTCGTGGCCGGGGTCGAGGTCGAAGAACAGGTCGTAGGTGATCGCCAGCGTGGCCAGCGGGCGCGCGCAGGTGGCGCGCCAGGTGATCAGCGCGTCGCTGCCGTCGGCGCGGGCGGTGGCGGGCCCGGCGGCGCACGGGCCCGCGTCGCTGGCGATCGCGATCCGCGCGGTGACGTAGCCGGCGATCGTCCGCCACGCCGCGGCGTCGAGCTCGGCCACGCGGATCGGCGCCGTCGGATCGCGGCCGGCCGGCTCGGCGAGGTCGGCCGCCGCGACGCGGATCTGGTAGTCGACCCCGGCGCCGTCGACGGTGGCGGTCGAGTAGGTGACCGACGCCTGGTGCGCGGCGGCGGGGGCGGCCAGCGCCGCCAGCCCCACCAGCGCCGCCAGCGCCGCGCGCCTCACGCCCGGGCGGCCTGATCGCGGAAGCCGCGCAGCGCGTCGGGCGTGATCCGGTACTGCCGGCCGCAGGCGTCGCAGCGCACCTCGAGCGGATCGCCGCCCAGCATCGACTCGACCTCGCCGTCGGGCAGGGTCAGGATGCTCGTCATCACCCGCACCTCGCTGCAGGTGCAGCCGAAGCGCAGCTCGGACGACGCCAGGTCCGCGTACTCGAAGCCGGCGAACACCGCCTTGGCCAGCTCGGGCGCGGTCTTGCCGCGGCCCTCGAGCAGGATGCCGATCGGCTCCAGGCCGCCGAGGTGGTCGGTCATCGCGTCGATGACCTCGCGGGTCGCCTCGGGCAGGAGCTGCACGACGTAGCCGCCGACCGCGCGCACGCCGCCGGGGCCGGGCAGCGCGCCCAGCGCCACCATCGCGACGATCTGCTCGGACTGCTTGAAGTACCGCATCAGCGCGGTGGCCATGTCGTCGCCGTCGGGCACCGCGACCGTGCCCTGGTGCAAGGCGCCGTTGAGCAGCGTGTAGTTGACCTGCAGCCGGTGATCGCCCGCCGTGAGCACCGCGATCGCCTCACCGGGGTTGACCAGGCCGCGGCACAGCCCCTCGGGCAGCGAGTCGGCGACCAGCGAGCCGCCGCGGGCGTCGCGCCACACCAGCTGCACCCGGCGCGACGGCTGGGTGGTCTCGCGCACCAGCACCGCCGCCGCCAGCAACTCGGCCAGCCGCAGCCCCAGCTCGTCGCCCGCGGTCTGCGCCCCCAGCGCGCTGCGGGCGGTGTCGGTGACGACGGCCGCGATCAAGCGGAACGCGCCATCCATGGTCATCGCGCGGACGACGCGGTCGGGCTCGGACATGGGGCGGAGGATATGCGGCGCCCGCGGGATGGCAACCCGGCGGGCCGGCGAACGCCGCCGCCGTGTGGGTCACGGCGGTCTTCCACGTGGGACGCGGGGCCTGGCGCGCGGCGATCTTCCACGTGAGACGCGGGGCCTGGCGCCCGCGACGCCCCTGGGCCCCGCGTCGCTGCGGCCTCAGCGCGCCTTGAACGCCGCGTACCCGTCCAGCAGGCCGGCCGACAGCGCGGTCCCGATGCGGGCGTCGCCGCTCTCGGACGGGTGGGTGAAGTCGTTGGTCAGCCAGCCGCGCTGCCGCCACTGCCGCGACGAGCCGGCGCCGCCCATCCACGCATAGGCGTCCCAGAAGCCGCAGCCGACCGCGGCGGCGGCGGCGCGGTTGGCCTCGACCATGCCGGGGATCGCCGCCCGCGGCGGGCTGCCCTTCTTGTCCCACTCGAGCTGATCGAGCGGCGAGATCAGCAGGCAGGCGGCGGTGGGGTGCGCCTTCTTCACCGGCGCGACCAGGTCGGCGAGCACCGCGTGGTAGTTGACCAGGTCGTCGCCGGCCAGCCAGCCGGCCTCGTTGGCGCCGATCATCACGATGAACAGGTCGGGCGCGCGGTGGGCGGCCTGGCCCTGGAAGTGATCGCGGCGGTTCTTCGCCCAGCCCTTGGCGGTGGCGTTGACCACGCCGAGGTTGTCGACCACCACGCCGCGCGCCGCCTCGAGCACGACGCCGAACAGCCGGACCTTGCCGCTGGCGCGCAGGTCGAGCCGCCCGAGCGTGCCGGTGACGGGCACGGTCGCGAACGCCGCCTTCTTGGCCGGCCCCGACGTGTCGATCGTCGCGGCCGCGGCGCCGTCGACCGTCGCGGTGAAGCTGCCGCCGCCCGGCTGGGCCAGGTAGTAGACCTCGGCGGTGGTGACCACCGCGCTCTTCGGCGAGAACCGCGCGTTGGCGCCGCCCTGGCTCTCGACCGAGCCACCTCCGTAGCCCAGCAGGCGGTCGGCCGGGAACGGCGTCGACACTCCCCACAGCTTCCACGACGCGCTGGCCGACCGCTTGGCCGTGCGCACCCGGCAGTACTTGTGCGGCGGCACGACGTGGAGGAACCCGGGCCCGCCGTCACCGAACCGCGGCACCAGCGCGTCGCGCAGGTGCTGGGCCAGCTTGTCGTCGGCCGACAGCGAGTCGCCGAGGTAGGTGATGCGCACCGCGTGGGCCGCGGTGCCGGCCTCGGTCGCGGCCAGCGCCTGGTAGAAGCCGTCGAGCGCGCGGGTGCACTTCGGCCCGCTGCCGCGCACGCACGGGTCGACGAACTGCGCCGGCGGCGGACGATCGGCGGCGGCGGTCGCCGCGGTGGCCAGGCACAAGGTCAGCGTGAGCGCCGCGCGCATGGCCGTCGATGCTACGCGGGTGCCGCCGACCGCGCCAGGTTTCGACCGGGCCTCACTGCCAGCGGCAGCGGATCGTGCACACCTCGCCGCCGCGCTTGCGGCACGAGGTCATCGCGGTCTCGACCTGCTCGCCGCCCGACAGCTCGATCGACCGCTCGGCCCAGCCACGCACCGAGTGGCAGTGGGTGCAGCTCGGCTCGGGGAAGTCGACGATCTCGAGGTCGATCGACTCGGGCGACTCGTGGACGTCGAGCCGCCCGCCGTCGTAGTGCATGTGCCACAGCCGCGCCGCCCGGGCCATCACCCAGCGCACCGTCCCGACCCGGTAGAACAGCCGGTAGATCGTCGTCAGGTTGGCCTCCGCGCCGTAGCGCCCGAGCGCGTGGATCAGCGCGCCGTCGCCCTTGCCGAACAGCCGATCGAGGGCCTCCGATAGCTCGGCCAGCATGGCCACCGGGTACCAGCGGGCGACCACCGGCCCGCCGCGCACCACCTCGGCGAGCGCCGGGCTCACCTGCGCACACACCCGGTCGATCCCGGCCTGGCCATGGTTGAGCCGGACCCAGGTCACCCGAGACGCGAGCGCGCTTCCCTTCACGTTCGCCACGTATCTAGTATACGCCCGCCGCGCGGCCCTTCGCGCCCGCGCCAAAGGAATCCCGTGACCGACCCCCTCGCACGCCTCGAAACGCTCGAACAGCAGGCCGTCCTCGGTGGAGGCCAGGCCCGCATCGACAAGCAGCACGAAGCCGGCAAGCTCACCGCCCGCGAGCGCATCGCGGCGCTGCTCGACCCGGGCAGCTTCGTCGAGCTCGATCGGTTCGTCACCCACCGCTGCGCCGACTTCGGCATGCAGGATCAGAAGATCCTCGGCGACGGCGTCGTCACCGGCCACGGCACCGTCGACGGCCGCCCGGTCTGCGTGTTCGCGCAGGACTTCACGGTGTTCGGCGGCTCGCTGTCGGGCGCCTACGCCGCCAAGATCTGCAAGGTCATGGACCTGGCGATGAAGATCGGCTGCCCGGTCATCGGCCTCAACGACTCGGGCGGCGCGCGCATCCAGGAGGGCGTCGAGTCGCTCGCCGGCTACGCCGACATCTTCACCCGCAACGTGCTGTCGTCGGGCGTGGTGCCGCAGATCTCGGCGATCCTCGGCCCGTGCGCCGGTGGCGCGGTGTACTCGCCCGCGATCACCGACTTCATCCTCATGGCCGAGGGCTCCTCGTACATGTTCATCACCGGCCCCGAGGTCATCAAGACGGTGACCCACGAGGAGGTGACCAAGGAGGCGCTCGGCGGCGCCAAGAGCCACGCCGCCAAGAGCGGCGTCGCTCACTTCGCCGAGGCCGACGAGCTGAGCACGCTGGCCCGCGTCCGCGAGTTGCTGGCGTTCATGCCCGGCAACAACGCCGAGGATCCGCCCAGCCGGCCCACCGCCGATCCGATCGATCGCGCCGACGAGGCGCTCGACGGCCTGGTGCCGCTCGATCCCAACAAGCCGTACGACATGAAGGCGCTGATCACCGGCGTCGTCGACGAGGGCCGCTTCGTCGAGGTCCACAAGGACTACGCCAAGAACATCATCTGCGGCTTCGCCCGGGTCGGCGGCCGCTCGGTCGGCATCGTCGCCAACCAGCCCAAGCACCTGGCCGGCTGCCTCGACATCGACGCCTCGGTCAAGGCCGCGCGCTTCGTGCGGTTCTGCGACTGCTTCAACATCCCGCTGGTGACGTTCGTCGACGTACCCGGCTTCCTGCCCGGCACGACCCAGGAGTTCGGCGGCATCATCAAGCACGGCGCCAAGCTCCTCTACGCGTTCGCCGAGGCGACGGTGCCCAAGGTCACGGTGATCACCCGCAAGGCCTACGGCGGCGCCTACGACGTGATGGCGTCCAAGCACATCCGCGCCGACATGAACTTCGCGTTCCCGGCCGCCGAGATCGCGGTGATGGGCCCCGAGGGCGCGGTCAACATCATCCACCGCGGCGCGCTCGACAAGATCGCCGACGAGGGCGAGCGGGCCGCGGCGCGGGCGCGGTTCGTCGAGGAGTACAAGGACAACTTCGCCAACCCGTACAAGGCGGCGTCGCTCGGCTACGTCGACGAGATCATCCGCCCGCGCGAGACCCGCGCCGCGCTGGCGCGCTCGCTGCGGCTCCTGGCCAACAAGCGCCAGTCGAACCCGCCGCGCAAGCACGGCAACATCCCGCTGTAGGCGGGGCGGCGGTCGCCCTCGCGCCGGCGCGCCCGCCGCCGCGCTGGCGCGCCCTCGGGTAAAGGTGTATACATGACACCATGAAGGCGGCGCTGGACGATCTCGTCGACGACGTGGCCGCGCAGGCGGCGGGGCTGCTGCTGGTCGTGACCGGCGCGGGCGTGAGCCTGGCGTCGGGCATCCCGACGTTCCGCGGCAGCGATCCGGACGCGGTGTGGGCGACCGACGTCACCGAGCTGGGCACCAACCAGTACTTCCAGGACGACCCCGCCGGGTCGTGGGCCTGGTACCTGGCGCGGTTCGGGCGACTGGCCGACGTCGCGCCCAACGCCGCGCACCACGCGCTGGCGGCGCTCGAGCGGTGGCAGCGCGGTCGCGGCGGTGAGTTCTTGCTGGTGACGCAGAACGTCGACCGGCTCCACGCCGCCGCTGGCACCGAGGCGCTGGTCGAGGTGCACGGCCGCGCCGATCGCGTGCGCTGCTCGCGGCAGACCTGCGCGCTGGGCGCGCCGCGCGGTTCGATCGCGCGCGCCGACGTGCCGATCGCCGCGTTCCTGGCCGCGCCCACCGACGCCAACGTGCCGCGCTGCCCGCAGTGCGGCGCGCGGCTGCGCCAGCACGTGCTGTGGTTCGACGAGATGTACAGCGGCCACGCCGACTACGACTGGCCGCGGGTCGAGCGCGCCGCCCGCGACGCGGCGCTGGTCATCTTCGTCGGCACGTCGTTCTCGGTCGGCGTCACCGACTTCGTGCTCACTCAGGCGGTGCGGCGCGGGCGGCCGGTGTACTCGGTCGATCCGGGCGCGGTGGAGCCCGACCCGTCGGTGCGGGTGGTCGCGGCGCCGGCCGAGCAGGCCCTGCCGGCGCTGGTGTCGGCGCTGGCCCGGTAGGCGACGCCGCCACCCGCGCGTCGCGGCGATCCTGGTTCGACCGGTGGCTGGTGGCGGCGATCGGCGCGCGGCGGCGGCGCGGTCGGGCCTGTCACGGGCGCTGACCGGATCGTGACGTGATCCGCGCGTGCCGCGGCGACGGGGATGGCTAGATTGGAGCCGCGATGCGCCGTGCTGTCCTCGGTGTCTTCACCTACGTCGGCTTCGCGATCTTGCTGCTCGCGTGGCTGCCGATCCTCGGCGTCGTGACGCTGCTCGATCGGCGCGACATTCGGCGGCGCGGGCGGTGGATGCGCAAGTTCGGCCGGGCGTCGGCAAGGGTTGCGCCGCAGTGGCGGTTTCGCGTCGAGGGCCGGCCGCCGGTCGACATCGATCGCCGGGCCTACGTGGTGGTGGCCAACCACCAGTCGACCGCGGATCCGTGGCTCCTGTCGTCGCTGCGCTGGGACATGCGATGGATCGCCAAGGCCTCGCTGTTCAGGGCGCCGGTGATCGGCTGGCTGATGCGCCTGGGCGGCGATCTGGAGGTGGTGCGCGGCCAGGGCGCCAGCGTGAAGGCGATGCTGGCCGAGGCCCGCGCCACGCTGGCCCGCGGGATGTCGCTGATGATCTTCCCCGAGGGCACCCGCTCGCCCGACGGCGAGCTGGGCCGCTTCAAGGACGGCGCGTTCGAGCTGGCGATCGCCAGCGGCGCGCCGATCTTGCCGGTGGTCGTCGACGGCACCCACCACTGCCGGCCCAAGGGCTCGTGGTGGTTCGGCGAGGCCGACGCGGTGGCGAAGGTGCTGCCGCCGATCGCGACCGAGGGGCTGACGATGGCCGACGTGCCGGCGTTGCGCGAGCAGGTGCGCGCGACGATCGCGTCCGAGCTGGTGCGGCTGCGCAACGCGCCGCTGCCGCCGGTGGCGGCGCTGATCGCCCCCGACATGGCGCTGCCGGCGGCGGTCGCCGCGGCGATGCTCACCGCCGCCAGCGCGGCGCCCCGCCCGACCAGCGCGTCGACCGAGAGCGGCGCGCGGGGCGACGACATGGGGGAGCACGAGTAGATGTCGAACCAGGGCTGGGGCCGGCCGCCGCGCGCCAACCGCACCGTCGGCGAGAAGGTGTTCGACGCGGTCACCTGGCCGGCGCGCAAGCTGTTCTGGACCGTCGCGCTGGTCGCCATGACCGTGAAGCGCCGCCGCCGCCGCTGAGCCCGCGGGCGATCGCGCTAGGTGATCAGCACCGCCGCGACCACCAGCGACACCAGCGCGCCGACGACGATCGCGAAGATCGCGCGGCCCATGCCGTGGGTCCCCGGCCGCCGCTGGATGTCGCGCACCGCGAGGACGCCGAGCACGATCGCCACCGGCGCCAGCGGGAAGATGAGCAGCGCGCCGAGGCCGACGTAGCCAGCGGCCATCGACAGGCCGGTGCGGCCGACCGGCAAGAGCATGCGCATGCCGGCGTCGTGGCTGGCCGCGCCCGGGCCGGCGAACACGTTCCCGCAGTGCGGGCACTGCGGCGTCATGTACACCACGGGGCGCTGGCAGCGCGGGCAGGGGCGCATCGACGGCGTGGGCGGCACGAGTGGTAGGGTACCAGGGTGCGACGCGCGCTCGCCTGCGTGGTGCTGCTGATCGCCGGCTGTCCGCCGGCGCCGGCGCGCCCGCGGCCGCTGCCGGCGCTGCCGGTCGACGCCTACGAGCACTACCTGCGCGGGCGGACCGCGTTCTTCGAGGGCGACTACCAGCTCGCCGTGCCCGAGCTGGAGCAGGCCATGGCGGCGGCGCCCGACGAGGCCGGCATCGCGGTGGCCCACGCGCAGGCGCTGGCGCGGCTGGGCCGCCACGTCGACGCGCGGGCCGCGATCGACCGCGTCGTCGCGCGCTTCCCGCGCTCGCCCGAGGCGTGGCTGGCGGCCGGCGAGCTGCGCCGGCGCGCGGGCGACACCGGCGCGGCGATCGCGGCGTTCCGGCAGGCCATCGCGCTCGACGATCAGCTCGCGCCCGCGTACCTGGGCCTGGCCGCCGCGCACACCGAGGCCGGCCGCGGCGCCGACGCCGAGCGCGCGTTCGCGGCCCTGGTGGCGCGGCGGCCCGACGTCGCCGAGGGCCACTGGCGGGTGGCCCAGGCGGCGCTGGCGCGCGGCGCCGACGCCACCGCCGAGCCGTCGCTGCGGCAGGTGCGCGCGCTGGCGCCCGACGAGCTCGAGCCGCGGCGCGCGCTGGCGGCGCTGCTGGCCCGGCGCGGCGACGTGGCGGCGGCGATCGTCGAGGCCCGCGCGGCGTTCGATCGCAGCGGCGCTGATCTCGCGGTCGGCGAGGATCTGGTGTGGCTGCTGCTCGAGGCCGGCGATCGCCGCGGCGCGCTCGACGTGCTCGGGCTGTACGACGACGGCAGCGCCGACGATCGGTTGCGGGTCGCGGCGATGCTGATCGCGATCGGCGCGCCGCGCCGCGCCGAGGCGGTGGTGGCGTCGGTGCGCGACCACGACGGCGAGGTCGGGCTGACGCGGGCCCGGGCCCGGCTGAGCGCGGGCGAGCTGCGCGGCGCGATCGCCGCGGCCGACGCGGTGGCGGCGGGCGATCCGGCCTGGGCGCCGTCGCAGGCCGTCGCCGCGTGGGCCGAGCTGGCGCTGGGCGCGGCCGACGCCGCGGCGAAGCGCCTGGCCGCCGCGCGCGCGCGGGCCCCGGGCTCGGTCGAGCTGCTCGAGGTCGAGGCCGAGCGCCTGCGGCGGGTCGGCGCGCTGGCGGTCGCCCGCGGGTTGTGGCGCGACGCGGCGCGGGCCCAGCCGCGCAGCGCGGCGCTGGCGCTGGCGTGGTCGGGCTTCGAGCGGCGGGCCGGCGATGACGCGCGCGCGCTGGCGCTGGCCGAGAAGGTGTTGACCGCCACCCCCGACGATCCGCTGGTGCAGAACCTGGTCGGCTACCTGCTGGTCGAGGGCGGCGGCGACCTCGAGCGGGCCGGGCGGCTGTTGCTCGCGGCGCGGCGCAAGGCGCCCGGGGACGCCGGCGTCCTCGACTCGTGGGGCTGGCTGCGCCGGGCCATCGGGGATCGCGCGGGCGCGGCGCGGGCGCTGGCGCGGGCGGTGCAGATCGCGCCGCTCGAGCCCGAGCTGGTGCGCCACGCCGCGACCGTCGCGCTCGAGGCTGGCGACGCGACGCGCGCCGGCGGGCTGCTCGCGAGCGTCCTGCCACTGCCCATGGCGCCCGAGCTGGCGGCGCAGGTCCGCGACGAGATCGCGCGCACCGGGGTGGCCCCGTGTTACGCTGCGACCGCCATGAAGCTCGCCTGGCTCGCTCGCCTCGCCGTCGGCACCACCCTCGTCACCGCCGCCTGCCAGTCGACGCCGTCCAAGAGCGACTGCGACAAGCTCCTGGCGCACCTGATCGACATCGAGGTCAGCTCCGGCGGCGGCGACAAGCTGCCCGAGGCGATGAAGGCCGAGGTCGCCAAGCAGAAGCAGGCGATCAAGGACTACGCGGTGGGCCAGAAGTTCCTCGAGACCTGCACCCAGAAGACCCCCAAGAAGGTGGTCGCGTGCGGGCTGGCCGCCAAGAACGCCGACGAGCTCGCCAAGTGCGATCAGTGATCGCGTAGCGGCGCCCGGGCGTACCATCGCGCCATGGCGCGCGCTTCTCGATCGCGGTGGCTCGTGGTGGCGGCGACGCTCGGCGGCTGCGGCCTGCTCGAGATCGGCACGCCCGAGGCGATCGACGCTGGTCGTCCCGACGCGGCCGAGCCCGACGCGGCCGAGCCCGACGCGGCCGAGCCCGACGCGACACCGATCGATAGCCGGGTCGCCGACTGCTGCCTCAGCCCGCTCTACGGCGGGACGCTCGACGTGTACGAGGCCAAGGTGCTCGCCCCGGGTGGCGCCGGCGGCTTCGACGGCCAGGGCATCGTCGCGCGCCTGCGCTTCACCAGCAGGGAGTTCCCGGACGCGCAGATGGAGGAGCAGCCGGGGACGCCGGCCGGGTGCAAGGTGTGGCGGTACACGCGGGCCCAGGCGGCGATCGCGATGCCGGGTCTCGACCAGGGCCCGCTATTGATCCGCGCGCCCGCCGGCGGCGCGCCGCTCGTGCCGAGCTGCAGCTTCGCGCCCGGCGGTTACCGCTGCCCCGAGCTCGCGACCGAGAGCACCGGCGGCGCCATCAGCGCCGGCGTCGGCCCGTTCGCCGGCGCGGCGGTGCTGACTGACGCCGACGTCGCGTACGCCGCCGCGAACAGCGACGATCGCTACCTCGAGATCACCGGCGCCACCACGCCGGCCAACGACGGGCGGTTCGCGATCGTCGGGCGGGTCGGCGCCGACGCGATCGCGTACGCCAACCCGGGCTTCGTCGCCGAGGCGCTGCCGGCGACCGCGCGCCACGTCAACCTCGGCGGCGTCGGCCCGATCCCGGGCGTGCCCGACCCTGGCTTCCTCGCCGACGACGCGTCGGTCGACCTCGTCCACACGGTCGGTGGGCTCGGCGGCATCCCGGCGTTCACCGCCACGCTGCCGACCGGCTCGGTCGGCGACAGCTTCGCCCTCGCCCCGGCCGAGCTTGCCCGGCTCACGGCGATCCCGCGCGACGGGGCTGGGTTCACGATCGCGTGCGCCGCCGCTGACTGCCCGACCAGCGCCGCGGCGATCACCCAGCTCGAGCTGATCACCACCGACGCGCCGACCGCCGGCCTGCCACCGTCGGCGATGCCGCCCCCGGTCACCCAGCAGATCGTGCTGCGCTGCTCGGTGGTCGGCGCCAGCGCGGTGACCGTCCCGCCGGCGTACGCCGCCTGGCTGGCGACGCCGGGCGTGACCCGGATCCAGGCGACGTTCCTGCGCGCCAGCCCGATGCAGACCGGGCAGCCCGACGTCAGCGCGCTGATCGGCCACGCCATCGTCGGCTACTCGGACTGAGCGCGGCCGCGGCGCGGGCGTAGGATCGCCCCATGCGTCGCGCCTTGCGGAACCTGCTCATCGGAAGCGTCGCGGTGATCGGGACCTGCGGCGTCGCCGGCTACGTGATCTACGGCGGCGGCCGGCACCAGGGGCCGGGCACGATCCACCCGCACCCGGCGCCGGCGAGCGAGCTGGCCGCGCGCGCGTCGACGCAGGCCACCGCCCGCGCCGGGTTCACGACCGCGCCGCCGGCCCGGCAGATCTTGTTCGGTGACCTGCACGTGCACACGACGTTCTCGGCCGACGCGTTCATGCGCAGCCTGCCGTTCGCGCAGGGCGAGGGCGCGCACCCGCCAGCCGACGCGTGCGACTACGCGCGGTTCTGCTCGGGCCTGGACTTCTTCGCGCTCACCGATCACGCCGAGTCGATGACGCCGCGCCACTGGCGCGAGTCGATCGAGTCGCTGCGGCAGTGCGCGGCGGTCGCCGGCGATCCCCGCGACCCCGATCTGGTGCCGTTCGCCGGCTTCGAGTGGAGCCAGGTCGGCGCGACGCCGGCCGAGCACTACGGCCACAAGAACGTGATCATGCGCGGCCTCGACGACGCCGAGCTGCCGGCGCGGCCGATCGCGGCGCCCGGGCTGATCGGCCAGGCGCTGCGCGGGCCCGGCATCGATCGCTGGCGCGCGCTGCAGGTGCCGGTGCGCGAGTTCAGCCAGCGCCAGCGCTACCTCGACCTGCGGGTGTTCCAGGAGGAGCTGGCGGCGGTGCCCGCGTGCCCGCCTGGGGTCGACACCCGGCAGCTGCCCGCGGGCTGTCGCGAGTCCGCGGCGACGCCGGCCGAGCTGTACGAGAAGCTCGCGCAGTGGGGCTTCCCGGCGATGGTGATCCCGCACGGCACGACGTGGGGCTTCTACACGCCGCCCGGCTACCGCTGGGACAAGCAGCTGGCGCCCGGGCAGCGCGACCCGGAGCGCCAACGGCTGGTCGAGGTCTACTCGGGCCACGGCAACTCCGAGCAGTACCGGCGCTGGGACGAGATCGAGGTGGGCGCCGACGGCGTCGCGCGGTGCCCGGCGCCGACCGCCGATCACGAGGCGTGCTGCTGGCGCGCGGGTGAGATCATCCGCGGCCGCTGCGGCGCGACGCCGGCGGCCGAGTGCGAGGCCCGGGTCGAGGCCGCGCGCGCCAACTACGTCGCCGTCGGCGTGGCCGGCCACCTCACCGTGCCCGGCGCCACGGTCACCGACTGGAAGGACTGCGGCCAGTGCCGCGACTGCGTCGCGCCGACGTTCAACTACCGCCCCGGCGGCTCGATCCAGTACCTGCTGGCGCGCGGCGACTTCGCCGATCCGGCGCGGCCGTACCACGAGCGCATGGGGCTGATCGCGTCGTCGGACAACCACAGCGCGCGCCCCGGCACCGGCTACAAGGAGATCGAGCGGCGCAAGCTGACCGAGACCGTCGGCGCGCGCAGCGCCCACTGGCGCGACTTCTTCATGGGGGCGCCGCGGGCGCCGCGGCCGACGTCGGAGCCGTTCGATCGCGCGCGGCTGGCCAAGATGCAGCCGTGGCAGGCGGTCGAGCTCGAGCGGCAGGCGTCGTTCTTCCTGACCGGCGGGCTGG
Source organism: Myxococcales bacterium (assembly GCA_016707895.1). Classification (GTDB taxonomy): domain Bacteria; phylum Myxococcota_A; class Polyangia; order Haliangiales; family Haliangiaceae; genus UBA2376. The sequence goes on from JADJGV010000005.1 coordinate 209,105, forward strand.
TGGCGGTCCACGCCGACGGCCGTAGCCGCGAGGCGATCTGGGACGCGCTCGCCGCCCGCCAGGTCTACGGCACCTCGGGCGAGCGGATCCTGCTGTGGTTCGATCTGATCGACGGCGCCAGCGCCCCCGCGACGATGGGCGCCGCGGTCGACATCACTCGACCGCCGCGGTTCCGGGTGCGCGCCGCGGGCTCGTTCGTCCAGAAGCCGGGCTGCCCGGCCGACGTGCTCGCGGCGGTGCCGGCGGCGCGGTTGGCGCGCCTGTGCCAGGGCGAGTGCTACCACCCCGACGATCGCCGCCACCGCATCACCCGCGTCGAGGTGATCCGGATCCGGCCGCAGGCCCGCGCCGACGAGCCGGTCGACGGGCTGATCGAGGACCCGTGGAAGGTCTTGCCGTGCGCCGACCAGGGCGCCGGCTGCGAGGTCGAGTTCGACGACCCCGACGCGATCGCCGGCGGTCGCGAGGTGCTGTACTACGTGCGCGCGATCCAGGAGCCGACGCCGGCGGTCAACGGCGGCGGCCTGCGCTGCGAGCGCGAGGGCGATCAGGCCTGCGCGCGCCTGACCCCGTGCTACGGCGACTTCCGCACGCCGTACGCCGACGACTGCACCGCGCCGATCGAGGAGCGGGCCTGGTCGTCGCCGATCTGGGTGACGCCGACGGCGCCGGCCGGGGCGCCGTGAGCGCGCGGCCGCTGTGGCTCCTGGGCGTCGGCGCGGCGGCGGGCGCCGCGATCGCCGCGCTCGGGCTGGCGCGCGGGCCGCGGCCGGCCCCGGCGATGCCGGCCGACGCGGTGGCGGTGGTCAACGACGCGCCGATCGCCCGCGCGACCTACGCCGCGGCGCTGGCCGCGGTGGCCGGCGATCGCCGCGACGGCGCGATCGACCCCGCGGTGCGGCAACGCGTGCTCGACCGGCTGATCGAGGAGGAGCTGCTGGTGCAGCGCGGCCTCGCGCTCGGGCTGGCGCGGCTCGATCCGCGGGTCCGCGCCGACCTGGTCGCGGCGGTGCTGGGCGAGGTGGTGGCCGACGCCGCGCTGGCGCCGGCGCCGGCGGCGGGTGAGCTGGCCGCGCTGCACGTCGCCGAGCCCGAGCGCTTCCGCCGCGCGCCGCGGGTCACCGTCACCACCGCGTGGTTCGCCGGCGCCGACGGCGAGGCCCGCGCCGCCGCGGCCCGCGCGACGATCGGCGACGACGCGGGGTGGGCCGCGCTGCGCGCCGACAGCGCGCGCCCCACCGTCGTGGTGCCGACCGGCGCGGTGCCGGCCGGCGCGCTGCTCGACGTGCTCGGCCCCACCGCCACCCGCGCCGCGCTGACGCTGCCGGTCGGCGCGATCAGCGCGCCGGTCGTGACCTCGGGCGGCGCGTGGCTGGTGCGGGTCGAGGCCCGCGACGACGGCGGCGTCGCCGCGCTGGCCGAGGCGCAGCCCGAGGTGCTCGCCGAGTGGCGCAAGCGCGAGGGCGATCGCCGGCTGCGCGAGCTGCTCGACGACGAGCGCCGCGCGGCGCGGATCCAGCTCGCGCCGAACGCGCTGGCCGCGCCGGTCGCGGCGCCGGCCGAGGCCGACGTCGACGAGGTGCCGCGGTGATCGCGCCGCGCGCCGCGCGGGTCGGGCTCGCGCTGATCGTGATCGCGCTCGCGCTCGGGCTCGCGGCGCGCCCGGCCGCCGCTCACGACACGCGGCTCGCGCGCTCGATCGTCGCGCTCGACGACGACGGCCGCGGCGCCGAGGTCCGGCTGGCGCTGACCCAGCTCGATCTCGACGCGCTGCGGGCCCAGGTCGGCGACGCCGGCCTCGGCGCGGCGCTGGTCGCCGGGCTGACGCTGGATGGCCCGGCCGGCGCCTGCCGCGCCAGCACCGCCACCGCGTGGCCCGCGTCCGACGGCCAGGCCGCGTTCCGCTGGCGGGTGCGCTGCCCCGGCCGGCCCGCGCGGCTGCGCTGCGACCTGTTGCTCGACGCGGTGCCCGGTCACGTCCACCTGGCGCGGGTCATCGATCGCGGCGGCGCGCGCGTGCTGGCGTTCGCCGCCGAGCGCCGCGAGGCGCGCCTCGATCTGCCGCGCGGGGCGACCCGCTGGATCGACTTCGTCGACCTCGGCGTGCGCCACATCGCCGGCGGCCTCGACCACCTGCTGTTCTTGCTGACGCTGCTCCTGGTCGCGGCCTCGGGGCGGCAGCTCGCGCTCGCGGCCACCGGGTTCACCGTCGGCCACGCCGCCGCGCTCGCGCTGGCGGTCCTCGCCGGCGTGCGCCCGTGGGCGGCTGGCGTCGAGCTGCTGGTGGCCGCGTCGATCGCGGTGGTCGCCGCCGAGGCCGCCGCGGCTCGCGCCGGGCGCGCCGCGCGCCACGTGCCGGTGGCGGTCGGAGGCGCGCTGGCCGTGCTCGCCCTGGTGGCGGCCCTGCGCGGCGGCGCAGCCCCGCTGGCGCTGGCCGGCGTGGCGCTGGTCGCCACCTGCTACCTGGCGTGGAGCCAGGCGGCGCCGGGCCGCGGGCGCGTCGCGATCACCACCGGCTTCGGCCTGGTGCACGGCTTCGCGTTCGCCGGCGCGCTCGCCGACCTCGACGTCCACGGCGCCGCGCTCGCCGCTGGCCTGGTCGGCTTCAACCTCGGCATCGAGCTCACCCAGCTCGCGCTGCTCGCGGTCGGCTGGGGCCTGCTGGCGATCGCGCGCCGATCCGCGCCGCGCGCGGCCGACCTCGCGGTCGAGGTCGCGGCCGGCCTGGCGATGGTGCCGGTGACCGGCTGGCTGATCACGCGCGCGCTGTGAGCACAGCCGCCGCCCGCAGCCCGACCGCCGGGCTGGCCGTGACGCCGTGGCCGCCGAGCCCGGCGACCCAGCACCACCACGGCACCCGCGGGTCCCAGCCGATCCGCGGCGGGCCGCCGGCGGCGTAGGTGCGCTGGCAGGCCCAGGCGCGCTCGATCGTCAGGCCGCGCATCGACGGCGGCAGCCGCGCGCGCAGGGTCGCGCGCACCGCGTCGTCGACCTCGACCTCGCCCGGCGCGCTGGTGGTGTGATCGCAGGCGCTGGCCAGCACGCCGCCGCCGTCGGGCCGCACGTACCACTCGTCGGCGTCGACGTTCCACACGATCGGCGCGGCGCCGAGATCGAGGCGCAGCGCGAACAGGTGGCGCTTCTTCGGCGTGAAGTCGGTGGCGGCGCCGACCAGCGCGCCGAGCGCGCCCGACCACGCCCCGCCCGCCGCGACCACCACGTCGGCGCGCAGCACGCCCTTGGTCGTGGTCAGCGCCGCGCGGCCGTCGTGGGCGATCGCGGTGACCGCCGCGTCGACCACACAGCGCACGCCGCGGCGGCGGGCGCCGTCGACGAAGCCGGCGGTCAGCGCGTCGAGATCGACGCAGCCGTCGTCGGGGAACCACAGCCCGCCGCGATCGACCTCGAGGCCCGGCCAGCGCGCGGTGATCTCGGCCGCCGCGATCGGCGCGCAGGGGATCCGGTGGCGGGCCGCGGCGGTGGCCAGCGGTGCCGGATCGCCCGTCAGCAGCACCGCGCCGCGATCGTCGACCAGCGGCCGCGCGCTGAACCCAGGCGGCGGCGACCGCAGCCACGCCGCGCCGGCCGCGGTCAGCGCGGTCCAGGCGTCGTCCTCGGCCAGCGCCCGGCACATCGCGGCGTTGTGGGAGGACGCGTGGCCGCACAGCCGCGAGTCGCGCTCGAGGACGACCACGCCGTCGACGCCGGCGTCGGCCAGGGCCCAGGCGGTGGCCAGGCCGGCGAAGCCGCCGCCGACGATGGCGTAGCGCGCGTCGGCGGGGAGGTCGTCCACGCCGCGGCTTTACCGCGCCCGTGACAGTCCGGCAACGGTCGCGGCCCGACGTTGAACGGCCGCCCCCGACCACGTACCATCGGAGTGGTGCCTCACCGCCTCGCGCTCTTGCTGGCGGCGATCCCGATCGCCGCGTGCACCTCGGACCTCGAGCCCGAGATCTGCCCTGGGGTCGGCGTCGGGGACCTGGTGATCACCGAGGTCCGCGGCAACCAGAGCGGCACCTACGGCGAGTGGATCGAGCTGTTCAACGCCGGCGGCGCCGCGGTCGACCTGCGCGGCCTCCACGTCGGGCTGCGCAAGCTCGACGGCAGCGATCCCGACCTGCTGATCGTGCGGACGTCGACCACGGTCGCCGCCGGCGACTACGCGGTGCTGGGCGCGTTCCCCGACGCGCAGCGCCCGGCCCACGTCGACTACGGCTGGCACCCCGACGGGCTCAACTCCGACGGCAGCATCTCGCACCTGCCCGACGGCGGTGCGGCCGACGTCACCGCCTGCGGCGTCACCATCGACCGCGTCGTGTGGAACGACCTGCCGGCCGACGGCACCTACTCGCTCGGCCTGGCGCCACCCGACGCCGCCGGCAACGACGTGATGGCGGCGTGGTGCGCCGACACCATCGATGATGACCCCGTCGCTCCCGGGCTGCCCGGGACTCCAGGCGTGAGCAACCACCCATGTCCTTGATCCGCCGTTCGCTCCTCGTGGGGTCGCTGCTCGCCGCGCTGGCGACCGCGGCCGCGTGCCAGCCCCCCGGCGCCGCCCGCTACAGCCGGCAGCAGGCCCAGACCTCGCTCAAGAAGCTGGGCACCCCCGGCCTGATCCTCGGCGAGTTCCACCTGACCAAGGTGACCGACGGCGACACCATCCGGGTCGACGGCCTCGACAGCTCGCTGCGCCTGATCGGCCTCGACGCCGAGGAGACGTTCAAGAACGAGCCCGATCGCCGCGGCGCCGAGGGCGACTTCGACGCATACCTGCGCGAGAAGCGCGGCGGCGGCAAGCACCCGGTCAAGGCCGCGACGCCGCTCGGCGAGGAGGCCAAGCACTTCGCGAAGCAGTTCTTCCACGACCACGAGAAGGTGCGCATCGAGCGCGACGTGCCCGGCGAGATCCGCGATCGCTACGACCGTTACCTCGCGTACGTGTTCGCCGAGATCGACGGCAAGTGGGTCAACTACAACGTCGAGTGCGTGCGCGCCGGCATGTCGCCGTACTTCATGAAGTACGGCTACTCGCAGCGGTTCCACGCCGACTTCGTCGCCGCCGAGGCCGAGGCCAAGGCCGCCAAGCGCGGCATCTGGGACCCGACCAAGCAGCACTACCCCGACTACGACGAGCGCGCGACGTGGTGGACCGCCCGCGCCGAGTTCATCGCGCGCTACCAGCCGCAGATCGACAGCGACCCCAACTTCATCGTGCTGACCCACTGGGACGCGATGAAGAAGATCGAGGATCGGGTCGGCCAGGAGGTGGCGATCCTGGCCACCATCGGCGACATCAAGCTCGGCGATCGCGGGCCGACCAAGGTGATGCTGTCGCGCAAGATGTTCGGCGACTTCCCGCTGGTGTTCTTCGACAAGGACGTCTTCGCGTCGAGCGGCGTCAGCGCGTTCAAGGGCGAGTTCATCGTCGCCAAGGGCGTCGTGACGACCTACACCAACAAGTACACCAAGAAGAAGCAGTTCCAGATCCAGGTCGACCGCCCCGGCCAGCTGCTGCTGCCCGAAATCCCCGGCCTCGCCCCCCCGCAGTGACCCCGGTCATTGTCGCGCGGCCGCCCCCTGGTCGCGCACCCACCGTCACGGCTCCCGTGCGATGATGCGATCCATGCGCCGACTCGCCTGGTCCGACTTGCGCCTCTTGACCGCGGTGGCCGCCGCCGGTGGCCTCGCCGCCTGCGGGCCGAGCGACGACACCTCCGACTGCACCGGCCTGGTGGCCGGCACGCTGGTGGTGTCCGAGGTGCAGGCCGACTTCGACGCGCCGACCGGTTCGAGCGGCGCCGACACCGGCCACGAGTGGTTCGAGATCTACAACGCGTCGACGGCGCCGGTCGAGCTGGCCGGCGTGCTGGTCGAGCACATGCGCCCGAGCGAGACCGTCGGCAAGGCGCACACGATGCGCACGGTGACGATCCCCGCCAACGGCTACCTCGTGCTCGGCAACGTCGTGCCCGAGGCGGCGCCGGCCCACGTCGACTACGGCTACGGCGCCGACCTCGGCGACCTGTACAACGCCGATGGCGGCAAGCTCAAGCTGTCGTGCGGCGGCGTGCTGATCGACGAGGCGATCTACGACGGCGTCGAGCCCGGCCACACCCGCACGCTCGACGGCAAGCAGGCGCCCGACTACCAGACCAACGACACCCAGGCGGCGTGGTGCAGCGCCGCCGAGGATCCCAGCGCCGAGTACGAGCCGACCAACTTCGGCACGCCGGGCGCGCCCAACCAGGAGTGCATGAACGTCGTCCCCGGCCAGTGCGACGACGGCGGCGCGATGCGCGCGACGGTGCCGCCGGCGCCGGGCGACCTGACGATCACCGAGGTCATGCCCGATCCGTCGGCCGCGGCCGACGCGACCGCCGAGTGGATCGAGGTGCGGGTCAACCGCGACGTCGACCTCAACGACCTCGGCGTGGCCGGCGCCAGCGGCACGCCGGTGGTGCTGTCGTCGCAGACCTGCGTGCGCGCCACCGCCGGCACCTACCTGGTGTTCGCGCGGTCGACCGACATGGCGATGAACGGCGGCCTGCCGCGCGTCGACGGCGGCGTCGTGTCGCTGACCAACACCAACGGCACGGTGCGCCTGCTGATGGGCGCGACCGAGCTCGACGCCATGACGTGGACCAGCGTGCGCGCCGGCAAGTCGCTGCAGCTGTCGGCCGGGCTCACCGCGCCCGCCGACAACGACGTCCCGGCCAACCTGTGCGACGGCAACGCCGCCTACGGCGCCGGCGATCAGGGCACCCCGGGCGCCGCCAACCGCGACTGCGGCGGCTCGATGGCCGGCATGTGCATGGACACTGGCACCGGCATGATGCGGCCGATCGTCAGCCCGTCCGCGGGCCAGCTGGTGATCAACGAGTGGATGCCGAATCCGATGCTGGTCAACGACACCGACGGAGAGTGGTTCGAGGTCAAGGCACTTGCTGACGTCGACCTCAACGGACTCCAGGTCGGCGACGCGACTCTCGTGACCACGCCGGCGATCGCCGTGTCTGGTCCCTGCGTACGAGTGGCGACTGGCGGATATGCCTTGTTCGCGCAGACCACGACGCCCGCGACCAACGGGATGCTGCCTACCGTGGAGGCCGCGTTTCCGACGGGGGTCGACTTGGTCCAGGGGTCAGTTGCCAGTCCTGGCACTCTCCAGATCGCGGTCGGCGGAACCGTGCTCAGCACGGTGACATGGACTGCCAGCACCGTGGCACGGGCAATCATGCTTGACACCGACGGCACGCAGTGCACGGCGCCAGGCGGCGTGATGCTCTACAACGGAACCGACACTGGAACTCCACGAGCTTCGAATACTCCTCCAGAGTGCCCCCCCTGAAAGACGCTGCATCCCTACCCGAGCTGAGCTGCGGGACGCTGAGTCGTTCTCGTTCCCTCAGGGCGGCGGGAGCGGCACGTCAGCGGCGAAGGCGTCGCTGCGTCCGACCCCAACCAGCGGCGCGCCAAGCACGTTGACCTGGGTGCTGAAGCCGCCCCCAACCGTAAGCGAGTTGCCGGTCGCTGCGAGGCTATCGGCGGTCTCGGCGAGGTTGCTTCGTATCGCCGCCGCCCACGTAGTGGCGCCTGTGCCTGGCGAGAGTCGGGCCAAGAAGGTGTTCATCGAACCACTGTTGGTGAGGACGGTGTCCCCGAAGGCGATTGTCGGCGACGTGAACGACCCAAGAAGGGCCACGGAGCCGTCCGCCAGGGTTGCGAGTCTCGTCGGGACGTCGGAGCCTGAGCCGCCAAAGCGCTGCGCCCAACGGACCATGTTGAGGCTGTCGAGGGCGCCAACGACGGTCTCGCCCCCTGTGCCAGCACCCGACAGGGACTGTCCTGCAAACGACACTCCTCCCGCCACCGCCTCGGAACTCATCGCCAGGTAGGTGAGCCCATTGATGTCTACAGCCACCGCTGTAACCGTGTCGTCGCCAGTCCCGCCGAGTTGTCGCTGGCGCAGGTACTGGCCGGTCACGCTCGAAAACGTGCCAATGAATCCATCCCTGCCCCCTACGGGAACCATGGCACTGCCGCCAATGTTGCATGACGCGCCGAAATTGCCGACCACGTGAAGGACGTCACCCCGAGCAGCGACAACATCTTCCGCGTAGATCGCTGAACCCGGGCCTCCCAGCCGCTTTAGCCAAACGACCGCACCATCAGTGCCGTCGAGCTTAGCTAGGAAGACCTCGTTGTCACCTGGTGTCGTTGAGGCAATCGATCCATCGCCGAAGTCGATCGAAGTGTTGAACGCTCCGGCGATGTACACGTCACCTGCCTCGTCCAGTGTGACGTCTCCGACGCCAGGGTCATCGTTGTCGTCAGCGTGGATCGCCTTCTGCCACAAAAGCGCCCCCGTGGTCCCTGCGAACTTCGCCACGAAGAAGTCCTTGGTATCACCCGCTGGAAACGGCAACGGCCCGGGGCCACCAAAGTCCGTCATCGATCCGTACGCACCAAACAACACCACGTCCCCGGTCTGCGTCACGGCGATCCCCGCCGGGTAGTGCGGGCCGGCCCCCGCGATTGTGCGTGTCCAGAGCGTGTCCCCCGCTGCCGACAGGTGCACCAAGCCAAGGTCCAAGTCCCCAACGTGTGGGAATGTGGTGCCGTCAAAGGTGATCGAGTCGGAGTACCCGAAGGCCGCGGTTGACGTGCCGTCACGCCCGCGCGTGACGCGGATGTCCCGTTCGCTACCGGGACCGCCAAACTGCGCAACCCACGCCGCCGTGCCGTGCTGCGCGAATCGCGCACCTACCCGGAGTGGGCTCCCCGAAACGGTCAGGCTGCACGTCGACTCTGTCCCGCAAGTGGCGGCATCTCGCCGCCAACCAATGAAGGTCGAACCCGAAGCCGGGGTCGCGGTTAGCGTGATCACGGTGCCCTCGCGGACCTGCGCCGAACAAGTGGCTCCGCAATCGAGATCGCCGATGTCCGATTTGATCGAGCCCCCGCCTGTACCGACGTCGACGGTCACCGTGACTTCCTGCGTGGGTGGTCCGCTATCTACCTCAACATCGGGCGGTCGCTGAAACTGGCAACCGGCGACGAAGCTAACGAATACCAAGTGCGCGTGCATTCGTGCCGACATCGGACGGCATTGTAACAAAGAGCTGCGCGGGCGGCGGGGGCCGTTCCTCGATGCCGGACACAGTGCCGTCGGGCCGCTCGTGGTAACCTCGGACGCCGGGCATCGATGATGGCACCCAACAATGTCTCGCTCGTGCCCGTGAAGCTGGCGCTGGTGGCCGCGGCCGTGGGGCTGGCTGCCTGCGGTGGACCCGACGCGACCTGCGGGCCGACGTCGGGCGTGGTGCAGCGCGCGATCGACGGCGACACCATCGAGCTGACCACCGGCGAGCGCATCCGCTACCTGCTGGTCGACACGCCGGAGTCGGTCAACGGCGCCACCGACTGCTACGGCGAGCCCGCCCACCAGCTCAACAGTGACCTGGTGGCTGGCAAGACCGTGCAGCTCGCCTACGACGAGGCCGGCTGCACCGATCGCTTCGATCGCCTGCTGGCCTACGTCTCGGTCGACGGCGTCGAGGTCAACCGGCTGATGGTCGAGCGCGGCTACGCCTGCGCGCTGTACATCCCGCCGGCCGGCACCGACCGCCACGTCGAGTTCGAAAACCTCGAGGCCGCGGCCCGCGCGGCCGGGCGCGGAATGTGGTCTGCTTGCACCGTGGTGACATGCGATTGATGCGCGCGCTGGCAGCGGCCGTCGCGCTGACGCTCCCGACGGCGGCGATCGCCGCCCCCTACGAGGCGTTCATCGACGTCGCCTCGCAGGAGGACCTCGACGACCTGTTCGCCACCGGCGACATCTCGGCCGAGACCCACGACGCGCTGACCGAGCTCTTGTCGCGCGGCGTCGACCTCGATCGGGCCAGCCGCGAGGAGCTGTACTCGCTGCCCAACCTCACCTACGACGAGGTCGACGCGATCCTCGCGTACCGCGCGACCCAGCGCTTCGTCGCCGACCCGGCCGATCTCGTCGCGGCCGGCGCGATCACCGAGCAGAAGCTCCTGGCGATCTCGGCGTTCCTGGTGCTGCACGATCGCACCCGCGGCCAGTACGCGCCGCGCGGCACGGTGCGGGCCGCGCTGCGTGGCGCCCAGGGCGACGACGTGCTGCCGCCGATCGCCGCGCGGGCGCGGGTGACGTTCGGGCGGCGCATCACGGCCGGCGCGGTGTTCACCACCACGCGGCTGCGGCTGGGCGACCTGGCCTGGGACCCCAACCGCGATGGCCTGATCGTCGACGACGCCGGCCTGCAGGCGCACCTGCCCAAGGCGTTGGTCCGCTACACCGCCGATCACTTCGACGTGATCGCCGGCAACTACCGGGTCGGCTTCGGCGAGCGGGTGACCTTCGACAACAGCGCCGACTACACGCCGAGCGGCATCTACTACGACGATCAGCTGCACTACGATCCGTCGCTCGGGCGGTCGTGCCGCCAGGCCACCGGCGAGCTGGCCGGCTCGCCGTGCACTGGCGACTACGACTACGTGTCGTCGGACAACCGCTGGAGCGACGGCCTGTTCGGCGTCGCCGCCGGCAGCGATCACATCGCGCTGGGCCAGGGCTACGCGCAGGCCTACGCGTGGGGCAGCTTCCAGCCCAAGAGCATCTACCAGTACGAGGTGCTCGACCGCGGCGCGTGCGCCGACCCGTACGACGGCACCGACCCGGCGTGCGGCGCGCCGCCGGTGTTCGTGCGCCCCGACGGCGACGCGCTGGCCCCGGCCGCCGCCGCCGCGTACCAGACGCTGCCCGACGCCTACGCCGAGGCGCTGGTCGGCGCCCACGCGGCGTTCCACGCGGCGCGCCGCGACTACCTCGGCGTCACCGCCTACGGCGCCACCACCCGCTGGCTGGTCGAGCAGCCCGACGGCGTCGACCTCGACTTCCAGGACTGGTCGCGGGTGCCGATCGGCGGGCGCTACGGCGCGGTCGGCGTTTCGGCCGGGCTCGGCCGCGGCATCTACGACGGCTTCCTCGAGGTGGCGCGCAGCTTCGATCGCAGCCCCGACGCGCCGGGCGCGATCGACGGCGGCGGCGGGTTCGGCGCCGAGGCGCGCTTCACCCGCTCGTTGCGCAAGCGCGAGCTGGAGCTCTCGGCTCGCTACTACGACCCCAACTTCGACAACCCCTACGCCGGCTCGATCGCCGCGGCCGACGAGGTCGACGGCGTCCGCGTGCGCGGCGAGCACGGCGTGCGCGTGCGCTACAGCGGGCGCCACGGCCGAGTCACCCTGCGCGCCGCGCTCGACCTGTGGCGCGGCTACGTCGCGTCGTCCGACTCGTACCTACCGCGCGTCGACAGCTACCTGCACGTCGACGTCCAGGGCTCGGATCAGCTCGGCTACGGCGCGTGGGTCGACTTCGCCGACAAGGACCTGTCGGAGGGCGGCCACGCGCAGTGCTACGAGGTGACGTTCGTCGACGACGAGCGCGGCGAGCCGATCCCGTGCAAGGGCATGCGGCTCAAGACCACCGGCCGGCTGCGGATCACGCCCGACAAGCGGCTGACGGTGGTCGCGCAGGTGCAGCACGCGCTGCAGGACGACGGCCGCTACACCGACAAGCGCCGCAGCGACGTCGCGGCCAGCGTCGCCGCGACCTACAAGGCGTCCAAGACGCTGCGCCTGCGCGGGCGCGTGCGCTACCTCAACGAGGACATCTCCGACAACGCGTACCTCGAGCAGTCGCTGTGGACCTACGGCGAGGTGTGGCTGCGGACCCGGACCAAGGACGCGCTGACGCTGCGCGCCGATCTGTTCGTCTGGCTCGACGATCGCGCCAGCACCGCGCTGCGGTCGCCGTCGCCCGAGCTGCGGGCGATGCTCGGCTACGTCGCCAAGTTCTGACGACGCGGGCTGGGCGTCGCGGCGTCAGCCGTCGAACTCGGTCGCCTGATCGCCGGGCTCCTGGAAGCCGCCGCTGCGGAACGTGAGCACCAGCGTGTCGCGGTGGCCGCGGCGGGCGTCGGTGGGGACGATCGGCGTCGACTCGTGGATGACGCGGGTGTCGTCGATCAGGATCGCGCTCCACGGCTGGCGCAGCGTGAAGCGCACGCCGCCCGGGCCGTCGGCGTCGAACACCCGGGTCTCGCCGCCGCGGATCGCCTCGCGCGCCACCAGGATCACCGCGACGAAGTCGACGCCGTCGCGGTGGGCGCCCTCGGGCGTGGGCCGGCCGACGCCGCCCTCGGTGTCGATGCGGAACGGGTGGGCCTCGACGTAGAAGCGATCCTCGACCGGGCGACGCACGCCGGCGAAGGTGCGCGCCAGGTGGACCAGCAGCTCGCGCCACGCCGGGTGGTGGACCATCGGGTCGGCCAGCGGCGCGAACCAGCGTTCGATGCCGCCGTGCAGCGCGTTGTAGGTGGTCGACTGGTAGTGCGCGCGCGGCGGCACCGGCTCGACGCGGCCGACGCCCCCCGCGAGGTGGACGATCGCGCAGCCGTGGCGCCGCGACCGGTAGCGGCCGCCGTCGCGCAGGTACCCGTCGGCCGGCAGGTCGTCCCAGCACGGCGCCAGGTCGGGCAGCGCCGCGGTGCCGATCAGCGCGGCCAGCGCCGGCGCCGTCAGCGTGGCGAAGCCCTGGGTCGCCAGGCGCGCCCGCGCGGCGGCGTCGTCGAGGTCGTGATCGAGGTCGAGCTGCACGGTCGCATGCTACTCCCGCGCTCGCGCGCCGCAAGCTGGTAGCCTCGGCGGCGTGGAGCCCGCGCTGCTCGTGTTCACCAAGGTCGCGGTCGGGGTCGCGCTGGCGGCGCCGGTCGCGGTGCGCGCGTGGAAGCGACGGCGGGCCACCCGCGCGGCGCGTCCCGCGACGATCGGCGAGGCGCTCGAGGGTGTGCCGGTGCGCGTCGTCGGGCGGATCGTCGAGGCCGAGGCCACGCTGCAGGCGCCGATGACCGGGCGCCGCTGCGCCGGCTACCACGTGCTCGTCGAGGAGCGCGCCAGCCAGCAGTGGGAGTGGCGCGGCGAGCGGCGCGAGGGCCGCGAGCTGGTCATCGAGGACGCCACCGGGCGCGCGATCGTCGATCTGACCACGGCCGCGATCTCGGACGAGGTCAGCGTGCGGGTCGGCCGTACGACGTTGGACGAGCCCACGGTCGCCGCGCTGCTGCAGGCGCGCCCCGGGCCGCCGCCGCGCGGCCAGCTGCGGTGGCGCGAGCGCGCGCTCGAGGTCGGGACGTCGGTCGCGGTGGTGGGGCGCGCGGTGCGCGAGCCCGATCCCGACGCGGTCCACCGCGTCACCGGCTATCGCGCCGGCCCGCCGACCCGCCTGCGCTTCACCGGATCGCCCGCGCGGCCGGTGCTGGTCACCGACGACCCCGAGTTCGCCGACCCCGCGACCTAGCACGCGTCTCGCGACGGCGTTCAGACCGTGCCGTGTTCCAGGCTTGCGGTACTTCGTCGCGCCCCCGGGCGGCGGCCGCCGGCGAGACTACGTTGACGCTGCAGCCCCGCCGCGGAGGTCTCCATGTCCGATCCAGCGCGTCGTCCGGTGATCGTGGTCGCGGTCGATCTGTCCGAGTACTCGGAGGCCGTGCTGACCCACGCGTTCGATCAGGCCGTCCGGCAGGGCCGCCCCGCCCTGCACGTGCTGGCGGTGGTGTCCGACGAGCCGCGCCGCTGGCACAAGCCCAGCGCCGCGGAGCTCGAGGCGCGCGAGGAGGAGACCAAGGTCGCGCTGGCCGAGCTGGTGCCGCGCGTGCTCGACGACGCGGTGCCCGAGGCCGCGCGCCGCGACTGGAAGGTGCGGCTGCACGTGCGGCGCGGCCACCCCGACGAGCAGATCGTCGAGCTGGCCGAGGAGGTGGTGGCCGACCTGCTGGTGATCGGACGCTACGGCCACGCGTCGCGCCGGCGCCTCGGCTCGACCGCCGATCGGGTGCTGGCGCAGGCGGAGTGCCCCGTGCTGGTGGTGGCAGGGGTGCGCCAGCGCGACGAGCAGGCTGCGCAGTGCCCGGCCTGCGTGGCGGTGCGCGCCGCCAGCGACGGCGAGCGCTGGTTCTGCGACGCGCACCTCGGCGGGCGGGTCAGCTCGAGCGTCGCGCGGCTCGGCGGCAACTTCGCCCGCGGCGGCTGGTGAGCGGAAGCACACAGGCTGACGCACCGCACCGTCGCCAGGCCGGCGACGATCCGGCCTCCACGCGGGCACGTCGCTTGATACAACGGAGGGCCATGCGCCTCCCCTTGCTTGCGTGCGCCCTGGCCACCGCCTGCGGCGGCTCGGCCACCGAATGGTTCCCGTCCGACCTCGACCGGGACGCGGTGATCGCGACCGCCGGCGAGGCCGCCGCGGCCAAGGCCTGCCAGGCGTTCGAGGACTACCTCTACGATCAGTACCGCGACTCGCTGCTGGTCGAGGCGGTGTGCACGGCGATCGGCATCGATCAGAGCGCTGACGCCGCGACCTGCGCCGACTTCGTGCAGGGCTGCATCGCCGACCCACCCGCCTCGGTGATGTCGCTGATCTCCAGCCTGGTCGACGCCACCGGCTGCGGCGGCCTCGACTACCAGCCTACCGGCTGCGGCCAGACGCTCGCCGACCTGGCGACCTGCCTCGACGCCGCCGAGGCCGAGCTCAAGAACCTGCGGCTGCGGCTCGAGTGCAGCGCCGCCGGCCAGCCGCTGCCGCCCGACGCGCTGACGATCACCACGCCGGCTGCGTGCGCCTCGCTCGAGCTGGCCTGCCCGACGCCGGGCTGAGCCGCGGGCCTACCGCAGCGGCGGCGGGGCCGGCTCCTCGGCGGGCAGGCCGAGGTCCTCGTCGAGCGACGGCTGCGCCTCCTCCTCGTCGAGGTGCAGGTGGATCGGCTTCTTGACGATCGCGATCGTCTCGGCGAGCCCGTCGAGGCCGTAGGTCGGCACCTCGATGGCGTAGCTGGCGTCGCCGACGCAGGCCACGAACTCCGACGGCAGCGTCGTGCCGCCGAACCGCGCGGCGTGGACCTCGCCGCGGGCGATCTCGAGCGTCACCTCGAGCGTGCCGGTGAACCGCGGCTTGCCGCGCAGCGCGGTCGCGTAGCAGGTCCGCACCGCCGGCCACAGCTGGTACTTGATGAGGTACTTGTACGTGGTGTCGGGCAGGTTGTCGTCCGCGGCGTTGGCCGCGCTCGGCGCCGCCGCGTCGGCTTCCGCGACGTCGAGGGCCTCGCTGCCCGCCGGCGGCGTGCGGGTGAACGCGCCGGTGGTGCGGGCCAGGTCGACCCGCGGGCCGGCGCCGGGCGCGGCGGGATCGATCACCGCCAGCGCCGACAGCGGCGTCACCGTCGCGGTCTGCCGCGCCAGCGCCAGCACGTCGCTGGGATCCAGCGTCGCGGTGTCGCGGGCCACGTCGCCGCGCCCGGCCGCCGCCACCGCGAGCGCCGCGCTGGTCTTGGGCAACGCCACCGCCGTCGCGCTCACCGCGTCGGGGCCGCGCTGTGCCGTGAGCCGCACCCGCCGCGCCGCGGCGCCAGCGTGGGTGACGTGGGCGATCACGCCGCTGCCCGGGCCGAGCTCGCTCGGCAGGTCGAGCGCCATCGCCTCGTCGTCGATCACCACGCCGAGGTCGCGCAGCGGTAGGTCGTCGGCGAGCTGGCGCGGCAGCGTCGCCAGGCGATCGGCGACCTCGCTGGTGCGCAGCGCGATCACCTTGCCGTGGAACGCGCCCACCAGCGGATCGAGCACCGCGCGATCGGGCATCGGCGCGCCCGCGACCACCGGCACGATCACGTCGAGCGTGGTCAGGTTCACCGGCATCTGCGCCGCGCCGAGCAGATCCGAGCCGGTCACGCGCGTCGACAGGATCGCGTCGGTGATCACCACCACCCGCGCCGGGTCGTCGCCGATCGTCGTCGCTGCCAGGTTGAGCGCCTCGCCCAGCTCGGTGCCGCCGCCCGGCGCGGTCGCCGCCAGCGCGTCCTTGACCCGGCGGCGGGCGTCGCGCGCGGCGGTCCAGCCGCCGAGCCCGCGCCGCGCGGTGCGATCGAACGTGATCAGCTCGACCGGCGTGGCCGCCGGCGTCGCCGCGATCAGCGCGTCGGCGATCGCCGCCGCCGCGGCGCGCCCGTCGGCGCCCATGCTGCGGGTGGTGTCGACGATCAGCAGCAGCCGCGGTGGCACGAACGCCGCCGCGGCCTGGCGCGGCGGCAGGTAGACGGCGACCGACGTCAGCGCGCGACCCGCGCCCACCGCGTGCGAGTGCGTCGCCACCACCGGCCCGCCGCCGCGCCAGGTCGGCACCGCCTCGACGGCGAGCGCCCGCGCGTTGGCCACCGTCGCCTTGCCGCCGATCGGCGCCACCGCCGCGCCGTTGATGAACGCCCGCGCGAAGCGCTGCACGCCGGCGGCCGGCTTGGCGCGCACCGTGACCGCGCAGCGGGCCAGGCCCTCGGCGTCGCCGCGCGCCGGCGCCACCACCTGCAGCCGGCCGTCGCGGTAGCTGGCGGCGGCGCTCCAGCGCACGGTCAGGCGCGCCGCGGCGCCGGCCGTGACCGGGTACACCCGCGCCTCGTAGCTGTCGCCGTCGACGCCCGAGCCCAGCCACCGCACCAGGCCGCGGTCTGGCGCCAGGCCCAGCCGCTCGCGATCGGGCGTGGTCGTGGCCAGCGCCTCGGCCGACACCGCCACCGCGCCGGCCGCCGCGCCTTTCCCGATCGCGATGCGCGCGTCGGTCACCGCGGCGCCGGGCGGCAGCGCGAACTGGTAGGTGGCCTCGACCGGCGCGGCGTCGGCGCCGATCAGATCGTGGGTCTCGGTGACCGTCGCGATCGGGCCGGCCAGCTCGACGGTGACGGCGCAGGCGGTCTCGCGGGCGCCGAGCAGGTCGGCGTGGGCGACGCCCGGCGCGGCGGCGAGGGCGAGCACGAGCAGCGGGCGGTGGGCCATGCGGTATCGACACCGCCGCTCGGGCGCGGTTTCACCTGCGGTGCGTGGACAAGCCCCCGCCGCCCGCGAAACAATGGCGACGTGGACGACACACGCCGCGGGAAGGTCGGCTTCGTCTTGTCGGGCGGCGGATCGCGCGGCGCCTACGAGGCCGGCATCATCCAGTACCTGCGCACCGACCTGGCCAAGCGCCTGGGGCGGCACGTGCCGATCGACATCGTCACCGGCACCAGCGTCGGTGCGATCAACGCCGCGTTCCTGGCGTCGACGATGGAGGATCCCGCCGCGCAGTGCCGCCGGCTGATCGACGCGTGGCGGGCGCTGCGGATCGAGGAGCTGATCGGGCTGGGCGCGCGCGACCTGTGGCGTGCCACGACCCAGCTGTTCGGGCGCGAGCCGCCGCCGCCGACGCCGGGCAGCTTCCGCTACGGCGGCCTGCTCGACACCAGCGGCCTCGAGCGGTTCGTCATCAAGAACATCCCGTGGAGCGGCATCGAGCGCAACCTCAAGAGCGGCGCGCTCCACGCGATGTCGGTGTCGGCGACCCACATCGCCACCGGCCACACCGTCGTGTTCGTCTCGGCCGCCGGGCCGGTGCCGACCGGCTGGAGCAAGGACCCGTTCGTGCGCCACCAGGCCGCGCGGATCGGGCCGCGCCACGTGCTGGCGTCGGCGGCGATCCCGCTGCTGTTCCCGTCGGTGAAGGTCGGCGATGCGTTCTACACCGACGGCGGCCTGCGCCAGAACACGCCGATGTCGCCGGCGATCCGGCTGGGCGCCGACAAGATGCTGATGGTGTCGCTGCGTCACGTCGACGAGGTCGCGCCGCGCCAGCCCACCGTGCCCGACGGCTTCCCGCGCCCGCTGTTCCTGGTCGGCAAGGCGCTCAACGCGCTGATGCTCGATCACACCGACTACGACCTCGATCGGATGAAGCGGGTCAACGCGATCCTCGAGGCCGGCACCGCCGCGTTCGGGGCGGGGTTCGTCGACGTCATGAACGCCAGCCTGGTCAAGCTGCGCGGCGCGCCGATCCGGCCGATCGCCGCGATGCACATCCGGCCGTCGGCCGACATCGGCGTGCTCGCGTCGGACTTCGTCAAGAGCGGCAAGCTGTTGGTGTCGAGCCCGGTGACCCGACGCCTGATCGAGCGCATGGCCGCCGGCGAGAGCGGCCGCGAGAACGACTTCCTGTCCTACCTGCTGTTCGACGGCAACTGGGCCAGCGAGCTGATCGAGCTTGGCCACCGCGACGCCGCGGCCAAGGAGGAAGAGCTGGCCCGGTTCTTCACGGCGTGATCACGGCGCGGGTGGGCCCCCGGCGCGCGCGCGATCCGGTGCTACGGTAGCGGCGCGTGAGCGACGACGACGACGACGAGCTGCCCCCGCCCGAGCCCGACGAGCGGCGCCCGCTCACGCGGAAGCGCCTGAGCATCCTGTGGCGGATCGCGGCGCTGGTCCGCCCGCACACCGGCCGGCTGGTGGTCGCGCTGATCACGCTGATGCTGGCCTCGGGCCTGTCGCTGGTGTACCCGGCCGCCGCCAAGTACGCCGTCGACGCCGGGCTGTCGAAGCAGTCGGCCGACGACCTCGATCGGGTCGTGCTGCTCTTGTGCGCGGTGTTCGTCGTCCACGCCGTGCTGGTGTGGGTGCGGCACTACTCGATGAGCTGGCTCGGCGAGCGGGTGGTCGCCGATCTGCGCGCGCTGGTGTTCGATCGCATCCTGCGGCTGCCGCTGGCGTGGTTCCACGAGCGCCGCACCGGCGAGCTGGTCGGCCGGCTGGCGTCCGACGTCACCGTCGTCGAGGGCGTCGTCGGCAGCGAGCTGTCGCTGACCTTGCGCAATGCCGTGCAGCTGATCGGCGGGCTGGTGCTGCTGTTCGTCACCAGCGTCGAGCTCACGCTCTACATGCTGGCCGTGATCCCGCCGATCGTCGTCGGCACGATCATCTTCGGCCGCGCGATCCGTCGGATGTCCAAGCGGGTGCAGGACGGCCTGGCCACCGTCTCGGGCCACGTCCAGGAGGCCCTGGGCGCGATCCAGACCGTGCAGGCGTTCGTGCGCGAGCGCCACGAGGCCGGCCGCTACCGGGCCGGCGTCGAGGACGCGTTCGGCCGCTCGCTGGCGCTGGTGAAGTGGCGGGCGTCGTTCTTCGCCGCCGCCACCACCGCCGGCTACGTCGCGATCGCCGTCGTCGTGTGGCTCGGCGGCCGGGCGATGATCCGCCACGAGATCACGCCGGGCCAGCTGACCTCGTTCTTCCTCTACACGTTCATCGTCGCCGGCGCGCTGGCCGAGCTGGCCAGCCTGTGGGGCGCGCTGCAGCGGGCCGCCGGCGCCACCGAGCGGCTGTACGCGATCATCGACACCGTGCCGGCCGTCCGCGACCCCGACGCGCCGGTGCCGCTGCCCGCCGGCGGGGGCGCGATCCGCTTCGAGCAGGTCGACTTCGCGTACCCGGCGCGGCGCGAGCAACCGGTGCTGCACGGCTTCGACCTCACCGTCGCGCCCGGCGAGGTGGTCGCGCTGGTCGGCCCGTCGGGCGCCGGCAAGACCACCGTCCTGCAGCTGCTGTTGCGGTTCTTCGACGTCGACGCCGGCCGGGTCACGCTCGAGGGGCAGGACGTGCGCACCCTGGCGCTCGCCGAGCTCCGCCGCGCCACCGCGATGGTCGCCCAGGAGCCCGTGCTGTTCGCCGGCACGCTGCGCGACAACATCGCCTATGGCAAGGACGGCGCCACCGACGCCGAGGTCGAGCGCGCCGCCCGGGACGCCAACGCCCACGACTTCATCACCAGCTTCCCCGACGGCTACCGCACGGTCATCGGCGAGCGCGGCGTCAAGCTGTCGGGCGGCCAGAAGCAGCGCATCGCGATCGCGCGCGCGCTCCTGGTCGACCCGCGGGTGCTGATCCTCGACGAGGCCACCTCGAACCTCGACGCCGAGAGCGAGGCGCAGGTGCAAGACGCGCTGGCGCGGCTGATGCGCGGGCGCACCACGTTGGTCGTCGCGCACCGCCTGTCGACCGTGCGCGACGCCGATCGCATCGTCGTCATCCACGGCGGCAAGGTCGCCGAGAGCGGTCGCCACGCCGAGCTGATGGCCGCCGGCGGCCTGTACAAGCGCCTGGTCGAGCACCAGGTGTTCGTCGAGGAGCCCGCCGCGTGATCGCCACTATCCAGATCGGCGCCTTCACCGCGCTGGCCGCCGGCGCCGCCGACGCGCCGCTGGTGCTGGTGCTGCACGGCTTCCCCGACGTGCCGCACACCTTCGCGCCGCTGATCGAGGCGATCGCGCGCGCCGGCCACCGGGTCGTCGCGCCGTGGCTGCGCGGCTACGCGCCGTCGCCCGCCGCCGGCCCGTACGACGTCGACACGCTGGCCACCGACGTGCTCGCGTGGGCCGACGCGTTGTCGCCCGATCGACCGGTGGCGATCGTCGGTCACGACTGGGGCGCCGTCGTCACCTACGTCGCGTGCGCGCGGGCACCCGGGCGGTTCCACGCCGCGGTGGCGATGAGCGTGCCGCACCCCGCGGTGTTCGTGCGCGCCCTGGCCACGCCGGCGCAGCTCGCCCGCTCCTGGTACATGCTGGCGTTCCAGCTGCCCGGCGCGCCAGGCCTCGCCGCCGCCGGTCGGTTCGCGCTGATCGATCGGCTGTGGCGCGCGTGGTCGCCCGGCTACCAGCTGCCGGCCGCGCTGCGCCACGAGCTCCACGCGACCCTGGCCGCCAGCTGGCCCGCGCCGCTCCTCTATTACCGGGCCATGACCCGGCCGATCGGCGCCGCGATGGAGCGGCTGCGCCGGCGCGATCGGATCGCCGTGCCCACGCTGTACCTCCACGGCGCGATCGATGGCTGCATCGGCGCCGACGTCGGCGCCGGCGCTGAGCGGTACTTCAGCGGCGGCTACCGGCGCGAGGTCGTGCCCGGCGTCGGCCACTTCCTGGCCGCCGAGGCGCCCGCCGCGATCGCCGCGCGCGTGCTGGCGTGGCTCGCCGCCCACCCGTGAGGTGAGCGGCGGCCGGCCAGCTGGCGGCGGGCCGGCCAGGCGCGGCTGTCCGGCGGATGGCCGGAACCCGGACAAATCCGGCCATTGTGTCCGGTAACCGGACATCAGGCGCGTGGGATCGCGGGGTTGCGGCTGGCGCAGAGGTTGCTTGGGTTCGGCGCGTGCGGGAGGTCAACGTGTCCGAATCACCGTCCGAACGTCCCCGGGAGCGACTGTGGAGCCAGGGCAAGGATCGCGTCAGCGACGCCGAGCTGCTGGCGTTGATCCTCGGCACCGGGCGACCAGGTCGCGACGCCACCGCGGTCGCGTACGACGTGCTGGCCGCGGTCGGCGGCGTGCCCGGGCTGGCGCGGGCGTGGCCGCAGGAGCTGGCGTCGATCGACGGGCTCGGGCCCGCGCAGGCCGCCCGCGTCGTCGCGGCGCTCGCGCTCGGCGCGCGAGCCGTCGACCGCACGCGCGCGCGGCTCGACGTCCTGCACTGCGCCGACGACGTGCGGTTCCGCTTGTGGCCGCGGCTGGCCGGGCTCGAGCACGAGGTGTTCTACGTGGTCGGCATCGACGCGCGGAACACCGTGATGATCGAGGCCGAGGTCGGGCGCGGCCACCTGACCGCCGTCGACGTCCACCCGCGGGAGGTGTTCCGGCCGCTGGTGCGGGCCGGGGTCGCCGCGGCGGTGTGCGTGCACAACCATCCGTCGGGCGACCCGACGCCGAGCGAACCTGACCTCGCCCTGACCCAGCGGCTGCGCGCCGGCGGCGAGCTGCTGGGGATCCCGGTGATCGACCACGTCATCCTCGCTGACGGCGGGACCGTGTCGATCGCCGAGTGGTTGGCTGGGCAGCCCGCGGCGGCGGCGGGCGGCGAGGCGGCGGCGTAGGCGTCAACGGGCCGGGCGACGAAGCAGGAGGCGAGTCATGCTGGACAGCGCAGACGGGCAGGGAGCGGTCGGGGGAGTGGGCGACGCCGGCGGTGGTGACTGGCGGGACGTCGACCGGGCGTTGCGGCGGCTGGCGCGGCGGCGCGCCGCGCTGGATGTCGAGGAGGCTGGGTGGTTGCGTCGCGCGCGCGCCGCCGAGATCCATCGCCACTTCGGGTATGGGTCGTTCTTCGAGTACGTCGAGCGCGTGCTCGGCTATGCGCCGGCGGTGGCCCGCGAGCGGATGCGGGTGGCCGAGGCGCTCGTCGCGCTGCCGAAGCTGCAGGCGGCGATGACCGCGGGCGACGTCGCGTACAGCGCGGCGCGCGAGCTGACCCGGGTCGCGACCGTCGACACCGAGGCCGCGTGGCTGGCCGCAGCGGCGGACCACACGGTGCGCGAGATCGAGGCCATGGTCAGCGGACAGCGGCGGGGCGACTCGCCGGAGGATCCGCCCGACCCTGCTGCGCGGCTGCACGAGCTGCGGCTGCTCGTGCCAGCGGCGGTGCTGGGCAAGTTCACCGCGGCGCGGCGTGCGCTGGAGGCGGCGTGCGGGCACCCGCTCAACGACGGCGACCTGCTGGCGACGCTTTGCGACGGGCAGCTGGCGGGTGCGGGCTCCCACGTGGCCGATGCCGCGGCGCCGTCCAGGCCCCCGTATCAGATCGCCATCACCCGGTGCACCGACTGCCACCGCGCGTGGCATGACGTGGCCGGGCACACGATCGAGATCAGTGAGACGGAGCTGGCGCAGGCGTCGTGCGACGCGGAGCTGCTCGGGCGGGTCGACGGCGACCAGCCGGCGCGGGTGACCAAGACGATCCCGCCGCGGACCCGGCGCGCGGTGCTGCGGCGGGACCGCGGGCGGTGCGTCGTGCCGGGGTGCCGCAACGCGCGGTACGTCGACGTGCATCACATCGTGCCGCGGGCGGCCGGCGGCAAGCACACGCCGAGCAAGCTGACGGCCCTGTGCTCGGCGCACCACCAGGCGGCGCACGATGGCCGGCTGCGGATCGACGGGACCGCGCCCGGCAAGCTGCGATTCGTGCACGGCGACGGGCGGCCGTACGGGGCGCCGCCATCCCACGTGGGACGCGACGCTCCGGATCCGACGACACCGGGGGGCGACGTGGCGACGGCTAGCGCGGCACGGCCGCGGCGCGCAGCCGCTCGGCGCGCCGGGAAGCCCAGGCCGCCTCGTCGGGCACATCCAGCCGGGTCCAAGCGGCGGCGAGCGCGGCCTCGCGGGAAGCGACGTCGAAGCCGATCGCGGCCCACAGCTTGCGCAAGTCGACGGGGCACACGTGCAGCGGGTGCGCGTCGAACTCGGCCTGGTGGTTGGCGCCGGCCATGACGCACGACCAGTGGATGCAATGATACAGGCCGAACATGTGGCCGATCTCGTGGATCAGGACCTGCGCCGACCGTCGCGCGAGCGTGCGGCGCCAGTCGGGCGGCCGCGGCTCGCCGTAGAAGTCGGGATCGTACCGCGCGAAGCTCTGCACGCCGACGCGCTCGCTGAACGTGGCGAGCCCATAGACGAAGTTCCATGCGGGATCCGGATACAGGTCCGCCATCGTCACCGCCATCAACGCGTACGCGTCGTCCGGCACGTGCAGCTTGAGCCAGCGCAGCACGTCAGGCGCCAGCACCTGCGGCTTGCCCGACGAGCGGTTCGTCCGCGTCGTCGCGCCGACGGCCGCCAGCTCCGCCGCCGGCAGCACCCTGACCTCGAGCTGGAAGTACGCGTACACGACCGCCGCGAGGTCCTCCAGCGGCGGCGTGCGCGCCGCCGGCAGCTCACCGATGGGCAGCAGGTACAACACCCGTCGGCGATCATCTGGTCGATGAAAGCCACCGCGCTCCCACTGCGCGAACGTCTGGCCTGGCTCGTTGTTGGTGATCAGCCAGTCATTCCCGTGGGGCGTCGGCGCGGCCTGGTAGTCGCTCCCCGGGGCGAGCGCCGCCTGCACGTCCGGCGAGAGCGCGCGGACGTCGCCGATCGCGAGCACCGGGCCAGGCTTCAGCGGCTCCGGCTGGAACGGCCGCCGCACCCGCAGCGTGGGCGCGAGGTCCTGCTCGCCTCCATCGCCGCACCCGGCAACGAGCACCGCCGCCACCATGGTCACCAGCGCGATCGCCGCCGCGGCCGCCGCGCTCACTTCCCGCCGCCCCCGCGCACGCCCGCCCGCCACGGTCACGACACCATCGGCCGGGTGCTGGCGACGCTCGGCCGCGCGCCGATCGCCGCGCGCAGCGCCGCGAAGTCCTCGGCGTGCCGCTCGGTCGGGTACGCCTGTCGGAAGTCCATCCAGTCCAGCGCGCACACCAGCGACAGCTCGGCCAGCCCAAGCCCGCGCGCCGGATCGTACGCCGGCAGCTCACCCGCGACCCACTCGAAGATCGCCGCGACCCGCTCCAGTTGCCGCGGCCCGAACGGGATCGTCATGGGGTCGAACCCCTCGCGGCGCAGGTAGAACACCTGGATCGCCGACTCGATCGCCGCGTCGATCGCGTTCAGCACGTTGGCCTCCTGCCAGCGGTCGCGCGGCGCGCGCAGCGGCCCGTACCCGCGCGTCGTCGTCAGCCAGTCGACGATCACCCGCGAGTCGAACAGCGTCCGCCCGTCGAGCTCCGCGACCGGCACCTTCCAGATCGGCGACACGGCGCGCAGCTGCGCCTGGCCGTCATCGTGCGCGGTGTTGATCAGGTCGTACGCGACGTCCAGCTCGGCGGCGACGATGCGGACCCGGCGGACGAACGGCGACGTGGTGGTACCGTAGAGCTTCATGGCGGCAGTCTAGACCGTCGCGGTCCAGACACCACGGCCGCCCGGCGGTTCCCTACAGCAACGTCGACGGCGGGGTCGTGACCAGCTTGATGAACTCCTCGCGGGTCGCCAGTTCGAGGAACACGCCGCGCACGGCGCTGGTCACCAGCCGTGCCTCGTGCGCGCCGACGCCGCGGGCCGCCATGCACATGTGCAGGCCCTCGATGTAGACCGCGGCGCCCTGGCTGTCGAGGTTCTCGTGAAGGATCGTCGCCAGCTCGTGGGTCAGGTCCTCCTGCAGCCGGGGGCCGCGCGCCACCAGCTTCACGAGTCGCGACATCTTCGACAGGCCGAGCACCTTCTTGGTCGGGATGTAGGCGACCGAGATGCGGTAGATGACCGGCAGCAGGTGGTGCGGGCACACCCCAAACGCGGTGTTGTGCTTGCTGATGACCATCTCGGTGTACTTGGCCGGGAAGGTCTTCGCGAGGAGCGCGTCGATCTCCTTGGCGACCGCGGTCTGCCCGAGCACCAGCTCGTGGAAGCCTTTGGCGGCGCGCGCCGCGGTGCCGGCGAAGTTCTCGTCGCCGACGTCGTAGCCGAGGACGCCGAGGCCCTCGACGATCTTGTCGTAGCCTTCGTTGAACAGTGCCAGCGCCTTGGGGTCGAGGTCCATGGATGATCCGTCTACCCCGGCCCGCGCGCCTTGCCAAGCGCCGGCCGGTGCGCGAGCAGCGCGGCGGTCGCCGACGACACGCCCAGCGCGTCGAGGCGCGTAACCTCGATCCACCGGAGCGCGTCATATCGGTCCGAGGCGAGCCGCGCGCGACCGGTCGCGGCGCCGGTCGCCAGCGTCAGCTCCAGCCGGCGGTGGCTCAGCAGCTGGCGGTGGTGGCCGCGCACCTCCGCCGCGCCGCGCAGCGTCAGGCCGACGGCCGCGGCGGCCGCGGCGGCGTCCGCGCCCTGCGGCAGCTCCCACAGCCCGCCGTACAAGCCGCCTGGGCGTCGGCGCACCGCCAGCACCTTGCCGCGCCGCTCGAGCCACAGCGCCACCTCGGTGATCGCCGGCAGCTCGTCGGGCCGCTTGCGCCGCGGCAGCACGGGCAGCTCGGTCTGCCGCCCCGCACGCGCCGCGACGCATTGTCCGGCGAGCGGACAGGTCAGGCAGGTCGGCGAGGTCGGCGTGCACACGGTCGCGCCCAGCTCCATCAGCCCTTGGTTCAGCTCGCCGGGCTCGCGATCTGCGGGCAGCGCGGCCATCAGCGCCTCGGCCTCGGCCCACACCCGCCGCTGCCCGGCGGTGGCCTTGACGTCCTCGTCGATCCCGCGCACCCGCGCCAGCACCCGCGCGACGTTGCCGTCGACCAGCGCCGCCCGCTGGCCGTAGGCGATCGACGCGATCGCGCCCGCGGTGTACGCGCCGATGCCGGGCAGCGCGCGCAGCGCGTCGGCGTCGCCGGGCATCGCGCCACCGGCGGCCACCACCGCGCGCGCCCCGCGCACCAGGTTGCGCGCGCGCGAGTAATAGCCGAGGCCCGCCCAGGCCTCCATGACCGTGTCGTCCTCGGCGGCCGCCAGCGCGCCCACCGTCGGGAACCTCGCCATCCACCGCTGCCAGTACGGGATCACCGTCGCCACCCGCGTCTGCTGCAGCATGATCTCGCTGACCCAGATCGCGTACGGATCGCGGGTCTGTCGCCACGGCAACGCGCGCCGGTGCCGGCGGTAGTGGTCGACGATCGCGATCGCCAGCGCGCGCACGCGGCGGTGCTACCACGCCCAGGCGGGGCCGTGCGCCCGCGCTACCCGGACGCGCGCGGCGCGCTACGCTGCCGGCGTGGAGGACACCGTCACGGTGCGCTGCCCGTATTGCCGCGAGCACGTCGAGCTGTACGTCGATCCCGACTCGCAGGGGCAGCTGGTCGAAGACTGCGCGGTGTGCTGCCGGCCGTGGCTGGTCACGATCGAGCGCGCCGGCGGGCGGCTGCGGGTCCAGGTCGTGCGCGCCCAGTAGCGCCCGCCGGTCAGAACACCCCGGCGACGCCCAGGCTCACACCCTCGGGTGCCGCGCCCAGCGTCGGCGACCACGTGGGCGCGCTCGTCGACGCGGCGCGGGTGTGCGAGCGGACGTGCGCCGCCGTCGAAGCTCGCCCGCGATCCCGGTCACGCCCGCACCGCCCGCGCCGCGCGTCGGCGGCCATCAGAACGTGCCGCCCAGCCCGACGCGCACGCCGTCGCCGGTGACCGCGACCTGCGGCGCGATCACCCGCTGGCGCGACCGGTGCGTGACGCGCGCGACCACGCCGGCGTCGACCGCCGCGGCGACCCCGTAGCCGATCATCGCGCCGATCGCGACCTCGCCCAGGCCGCACAGGAAGTCGTCCTTGCTGCACGTCGCCATCGCCGAGCCTGCCATCGCGCCCAGGGTGACCAGCGCGGGCCGCAGCCCCAGCGACACCACCGCGCCGCCGGGGTGGTCGTGCGCGAGGTGGATGGCCGCGGGGGCCAGCCCGGAGATCAGCATCCCGGCGGTGATGACCCCGTCGGACCGGTTCGCGGCACCGATCGCCATGACGCTGAGTCCGGCCAGGTCCGCGAGCAAGATCTCGCCCCCGTATCGTTCGACGACATCGACGGACCCGTCGTCATCGACCGCGACGCGGGGCCCCGTCACGCTGGGTTGTGCCCGGGCGAGTGACGTGGCGGAGACGAGCGCGAACGAGGCGAGGCCGAGCGTGCGAGCCAGCATGCCCGTCCATGGAGCAGTGGTCGTGCCAGCGTGCAACTGCTCAGAATCGATGGCTTGCCAGCACCTGCCGCTGTTCGACCTCGCGCATTGCGTCGCGCGCGCTGACAGGGAGCTGTCGAATCGCCGCCAGCGAGGGCGTCTCACCCCACCCCGGGCTGATCGCGGCGCGCACCCGAAACGGCCGACGGCGGCCGTGCGGGCCGCCGTCGTCGTCGCGTCACGAACCGATCGAACGATCAGTCCATGTCGTGGTCGTGGCCGTGACCGCCCGAGGCCTTCTCTTCCTTCTTGGGCTTCTCGGCGATGAGCGTCTCGGTGGTGAGCATCAGGCCCGCGACCGAGGCCGCGTTCTGCAGCGCGGTGCGGACGACCTTGGTCGGGTCGATGACGCCGGCCGCGACCAGGTCCTCGAAGATCAGCTTGGCGGCGTTGTAGCCGAACGCGCCCTGGCCCTCGCGGACCTTGTTGACGATGATCGAGCCGTCGACGCCGGCGTTGGCCGAGATCTGGCGCAGCGGCTCCTCGAGCGCGCGGCGGACGATGTTGACGCCGTAGCGGCGGTCGTCGTCGAACGTCAGCTTGTCGAGCGAGGCGATCGCGCGGATGAGGGCGACGCCGCCACCGGGGACGATGCCCTCCTCGACGGCCGCGCGGGTCGCGTGCATCGCGTCCTCGACGCGCGCCTTCTTCTCCTTCATCTCGACCTCGGTGGCCGCGCCGACGCGGATGACCGCGACGCCGCCGACCAGCTTGGCCAGGCGCTCCTGGAGCTTCTCGCGGTCGTAGTCCGAGGTGGTGTCCTCGATCGTGCCGCGGATGGTCTTCACCCGCGCGTCGATGTCGGCCTTCTTGCCGGCGCCGTCGATGATCGTGGTGTTGTCCTTGTCGACCGTGATGCGCTTGGCGGTGCCGAGATCCTTGACGGTCAGGTTCTCGAGCTTGAGGCCGAGGTCCTCGGTGACGGCCTGGCCGCCGGTGAGGATCGCGATGTCCTTCAGCATCTCCTTGCGGCGATCGCCGAAGCCGGGGGCCTTGACCGCGCAGATCTGCAGCGTGCCGCGGAGCTTGTTGACCACCAGCGTGGCCAGCGCCTCGCCGTCGACGTCCTCGGCGATGATCAGCAGCGGGCGGCCCGACTTGGCGACCTGCTCGAGGAGCGGCAGCAGCTCCTTCATGTTGCTGATCTTCTTCTCGTGGGTCAGCACGAAGCAGTCGTTCAGCACGACCTCCATGCGCTCGGCGTCGGTCACGAAGTACGGCGACAGGTAGCCGCGGTCGAACTGCATGCCCTCGACCACGTCGAGCTCGCTGCTCAGGGTCTTGGCCTCCTCGACCGTGATCACGCCCTCCTTGCCGACCTTCTCCATCGCCTCGGCGATCATGTCGCCGATGGTGGAGTCGCCGTTGGCCGAGATCGTGCCGACCTGGGCGATGTCCTTCTTGCCCTTGGTCGAGACCGACTGGGTCTTCAGGTGCTCGGTGATCGCGACGACCGAGGCCTCGATGCCGCGCTTGAGGTCCATCGGGTTCAGGCCGGCGGCGACCAGCTTGGCGCCCTCGTTGTAGATGGCCTGGGCCAGCACGGTCGCGGTGGTGGTGCCGTCGCCGGCCACGTCGGAGGTCTTCGACGCGACCTCCTTCACCATCTGCGCGCCCATGTTCTGGAACTTGTTCTCGATCTCCACTTCCTTGGCGACGGTGACGCCGTCCTTGGTCACGGTGGGCGAGCCCCAGCTCTTCTCGATCACGACGTTGCGGCCGCGCGGGCCGAGGGTGACCTTCACCGCGTTGGCGAGGAGGTTCAGGCCCTTGGCGATCTCAGCGCGGGCGGCAGACGAAAAGACGATTTCCTTGGCAGCCATTGGATACTCTCAGGTAGCGCGAGCGTGCTCGCGGGATGGTTCAGGGTCGGAGTCCTGCAGCGCCATGCGCTGAAGGCTCTCGCGTTTCGGGTGGGGGCCCCACGTCTTGTGGGGGAGGGTCTTTGCGAAAGACCCTCTCTGGGAACACGCTACTCGAGCACGGCGAGGAGGTCGTCCTCGCGCATGATCAGGTGCTCCTCGCCGTCGATCTTGACCTCGGTGCCGCTGTACTTCGAGAACAGCACCTTGTCGCCCGGCTTGACGTCGAGGGCGATCAGCTTGCCCTCCTTGTCGCGCTTGCCGGCGCCGACGGCGACGACCTTCGCCTGGATGGGCTTCTCCTTGGCGGTGTCCGGGATGAACAGGCCACCGGCGGTCTTGGTCTCCTCCTCGAGGCGCTTGACGAGGATGCGGTCGTGCAGCGGACGGATCGTCATGGGTCGTAGCTCCAGAACGTTTCGGTTGTCGGTTGAGATGGTGCGGCGTTGCCACCGCGACGGGCGAGGTTGTAAGCACCGCCGCAGCGCTTGGCAACCCCGGATGTGGGAGTGCCAAGAATTTCTTTTTTCTCATTTGGTTTCAGTTGCTTGAAAATCTCGCGGGAGTGGCCCAATCGGGCCCGATCGCCGTGATACCCACGGCCAGGCATGACCCTGGCCGACGATCCCTTGCTCGCCTGGCGCACCGAGTTCCCGGCGCTCGAGTCCTGCGTCCACCTGATCTCGCACTCGCTGGGCTGCGTGCCGGCCAAGGCCGAGGAGGACCTCGCCGAGTTCTACGACCTGTGGCAGACCAAGTCGATCACCGCGTGGGACGCGTGGGTCCCCGAGGTCGGGCACGCGGCGGCGCGCATCGAGCGGCTGCTCTCGGCGCCCGCCGGCACGGTCGCGATCCAGCCCAACGTGTCGGCGGCGATGGCTTGCCTGGCATCGTGCTTCGAGTTCGCGGCGCCGCGCAATCGGGTCGTCTACGAGTCGCTGATGTTCCCGTCGGTGTCGTACGTGTGGAAGGCCGAGGAGCGGCGCGGCGCCGAGGTGGTGCTGGTCGAGAGCGCCGACGGCACCACGATCGACGCCGACCTTGTGTGCGCGGCGATCGACGAGCGCACGCTGCTGGTGCCGATCCAGCACGTGGTCTTCTCGAGCGCGTTCATCCAGGACGTGAAGAAGATCGCGCGGCGCGCGGCCGAGGTCGGAGCCCACGTGATCCTCGACTGCTACCAGTCGATCGGCGCGATTCCGATCGACGTCGTCGATCTGGGCGTGTCGTTCGCGTGCGGCGGCTCGATCAAGTACCTGTGCGGCGGCCCCGGCGCCGGCTGGCTGTACGTGCGCAAGGATCTGATCGATCGCTTCGAGCCGCGCACCACCGGCTGGTTCGCCAACGCGCACCCGTTCGCGTTCACGATGCCGAGCCAGACCTACGCCGACGGCGTCTGGCGCTACCTGACCGGCACGCCGGCGATCGCGGCGCTCTACCAGTCGCGCGCCGGACAGCGCCTCGTCGCGGAGATCGGCGTCAGCGCCATCCGCGAGAAGTCGCTGGCGCTGACAGCCCGCGCGATCGAGCAGGTCGACGCCTGCGGCTTCACGCTCAAGAGCCCGCGCGCGGCCGAGCAGCGCGGCGGCTCGGTGGTGTTCGACTTCGTGGGCGCCGCCGACATCGCCCGCGAGCTCAACCGCCGCCGCTTCTTCTGCGACCACCGCCCGGCGGTCGGCATCCGGATCGCCCCGCACTTCTATACGAAGGCCGAGGAGATCGACCTGTTCTTCGCCGAGCTGCGGAAGATCCGCGGGTAGCTCCCACATGGGCCACGGGATCTCCCACGTGGGATCGTGGTGGGCCTCCCACGTGGGACGCGGCGACCCGGCGGCCCGCCGATCCCGCCTCAGTGATCTCGGGGCACTGCGTCATCTGGAGGCGCCCCGCGTGCGTCGGATTGTCGCAGGCGATCGTCCAGAGGCGCGGCATCCCTGGGTTGACAGCCCGCGGCGACGCACCGTATAAGCGCCCCGCGCCACGGCCTAGTACCGAGACGCAAGGACTTTCAAGAGGTTATGATGCAACCGACGTCACTGGTCGAGGTGGCCGCAGGCAACCAGCCCCTGATCGATATCGACGGGACGGTCATCATCCAGTTCGTCTTGTTCGCGGTGATGTGGTTCGCCGCGAACAAGCTGCTGTTTCAGCCGTACCTGAAGCTGCGCGCCAAGCGCATCGCCGGTATCGACGGCGCCCGGGCCGAGGCGGAGCGCATGAGCGCCGAGGCGGATGGCAAGCTCGCGGACTACGAGAGCAAGCTGTCGGCCGCGCGCGCCAAGGCCGCGGCCGAGCAGCGGAAGATCCGCGCCGAGGCCGCCGCGCACGAGCGCGAGGTGTCGGACAAGGCGCGCACCGCGGCCACGGCCGCGATGGAGACCGCCACCGCGACGGTCAAGCGCGAGACCGAGGCCGCCCGTGCCGAGCTGGTCCCGCAGGCCCAGCTGATCGCGCGCCGCATGGCCAAGCAGCTCTTGGGCCGGGAGATCGCCTGATGCGCTCGATGATCCGTTCGTTCGCGCTGGCCGCGGCCTTCATCGGCGCGCCGGCGATCGCCCACGCCCAGGCCGAGAACCAGGTGGCGGTGCCCGTCGAGGGCGCGGCGCCGACCGAGGGTGGTCACGGCGAGGCCCACGGCGGCGGCCACGCCGACCCGACCAAGCACTTCAACTTCTTCTCGATCGGCTACCGCAACAAGGACGTGGCCGGCGGCAAGATGGGTGACGGCAAGCTCGGCGACGCGCCGCTGGCGCCCGGCCACGAAGAAGAGCCGATGAGCGCGCCGTTCGTGCTCATGCTGCTCAACTTCGGCATCCTCTTGGTCATCCTGGCCAAGCTGGGCGGCCCCGCCGCCAAGAAGATGGCCGAGACCCGCTCCGACGAGATCAAGGGAGCCCTCGACGAGGCCGCCAAGCTGCGCAAGCAGGCGTCGGCCAAGCTCGACGAGTACAACAGCAAGCTCGCGGCCTCCGAGGCCGAGATGGACGCGCTGCTCAAGGGCATGCGCGCCGACGCCGAGGCCGACAAGGCCCGCATCCTCGCCAACGCCGAGAAGCAGGCCGCCGCCACCAAGCGCGACGCCGAGCTGCGCATCGCCGCCGAGATCGAGCGCGCCCGCGCCGAGCTGGCCCGCGAGGTCGCGCTGGCCGCGGCCACCGCCGCGGAGAAGCTGCTGCGCGAGAAGATCAACGCCGCCGATCAGGGCTCGCTGGTCGACGGCTTCATCCGCGACGTCGAGGCCGCGGCGCTCGGCACGACCAAGGGAGCCCGCTGATGCAAGCCGGTAGCCTCGCGCGGCGCTACGCCCGCGCCCTCATGGACCTGGCCGCCAAGGCCGGCAACGTCGACAAGGTCGCCGCCGAGCTGCGTGACCTGGCCGCCGCCTACAAGACCGCGCCCGAGCTGGGCGAGGTGCTGGGCAACGCCTCGTACCCCAAGGCCAAGCGCCGGGCGATCGTCGACGCGCTCCTGACCAAGATCGGCGCCCAGCCGCTGACCAAGACCTTCTGCAACCTGCTGCTCGACAAGGAGCGGCTGGCCACGGTCCCCGACATCTCGCGCGAGTTCGACGCGATGGTCGAGGCTCGCGCCGGCCGCGTCGCCGCCGAGGTGGTGTCGGCCACGCCGCTGACGCCCGCGCAGGTCACCCAGCTCACCGCCACGCTCGAGAAGCTCTCCGGCAAGAAGGTGGTCCTCTCCAAGCGCGAGGATCCCAACCTGCTGGGCGGCGTCGTCGCCAAGGTCGGCGACACCGTCTACGACGGCAGCCTGCGCACCCAGCTGCGCGTGCTGCGCGACGAGCTCTCGCGCTAACGTTTTCGCCAATCGCCTCCCACGAGATCGAAGGAAGCCGCCATGGACATCCGCGCCGCCGAGATCAGCGACATCATCAAGAAGCAGATCGAGAACTACGACAAGAAGGTCCAGGTCTCGGAGACCGGCACCGTGCTGACCGCCGGCGATGGTATCGCCCGCGTCTACGGCCTGTCGGGCGCGCTGGCCGGTGAGCTGCTCGAGTTCGAGGGCAGCGGCACCGACAAGGTCCAGGGCATGGTGCTCAACCTCGAGGAGGACAACGTCGGCGTCGCCATCCTCGGCCGGTTCGAGACCATCAAGGAGGGCGACACCGTCCGCCGCACCGGCAAGATCGTCGAGGTCCCGGTGGGTGAGGAGCTGGTCGGCCGCGTCGTCAACGCGACCGGCCAGGCGATCGACGGCGGCAAGCCGATCGTCGGCACCCACACCCGCAAGGTCGAGATCAAGGCGCCCGGCATCATCGCCCGCAAGTCGGTGCACGAGCCGATGCAGACCGGCATGAAGGCGATCGACTCGATGATCCCGATCGGCCGCGGCCAGCGCGAGCTGATCATCGGCGACCGCGGCGTCGGCAAGACCGCCATCGCGATCGACACGATCATCAACCAGAAGGGGCAGAACATGTTCTGCTTCTACGTCGCGATCGGCCAGAAGCAGTCGACGGTGGCCTCCGTCGTCGACCGCCTCACCAAGGCCGGCGCGATGGAGTACACGACGGTCGTCGTCGCCGGCGCCTCGGAGCCGGCCCCGCTGCAGTTCATCGCGCCGTACACCGGCGTCACGATGGCCGAGTACTTCCGCGACTCGGGCCGCCACGCGCTGATCGTCTACGATGATCTCTCGAAGCAGGCCGTCGCCTACCGCCAGATGTCGCTGCTGCTCCGCCGCCCGCCGGGCCGCGAGGCGTACCCGGGCGACGTCTTCTACCTCCACAGCCGCCTGCTCGAGCGCGCCGCCAAGCTGTCCGACAAGGAGGGCGGCGGCTCGCTGACCGCGCTCCCCATCATCGAGACCCAGGCCGGCGACGTCTCGGCGTACATCCCGACCAACGTCATCTCGATCACCGACGGCCAGATCTTCCTCGAGGCCGACCTGTTCTACTCGGGCATCCGCCCGGCGGTGAACGTCGGCATCTCGGTGTCGCGCGTCGGTGGCGCCGCCCAGACCAAGGCGATGAAGCAGGTCGCCGGCCGCCTCCGCCTCGAGCTGGCCGCCTACCGCGAGAAGGCCGCCTTCGCGCAGTTCGGCTCGGACCTCGACAAGGCCACCCTGGCCCAGCTGCAGCGCGGCGAGCGCATGACCGAGCTGCTCAAGCAGGCGCAGTACTCGCCGCTGTCGATGGAGGAGCAGGTCATCGTGATCTACGCCGGCACCAACGGCTTCGTCGACGAGCTGCCGATGGGCGCGCTGGCCCGCTACGAGACCGAGCTCCTGTCGTACATCAAGAGCCGCAAGGCCGACCTGATCGAGAGCATCCGCACCACCGGCAAGCTCGACACCGACGCCGCCAAGGCCGCCCTCACCGAGTTCGGCAAGCAGTTCTCGGTCGAGGCCAAGAAGAACTGACATGCCGTCGCTCAAGGCCATCCGCAAGCGCATCGGGTCGGTCAAGAACACCCGCAAGATCACGCGCGCCATGAAGCTGGTCGCGGCGGCCAAGCTGCGCCGCGCCCAGGACGCGATCATCGCGGCCCGGCCCTACGCGTCGGCCCTGGCGACGGTGGTCAGCGAGCTGGCCGAGGTCGCGGGCGCCGACGCCCACCCGCTGTTCGAGCAGCGCGACGGCAAGCGCGTGACGGTCGTGGTCTACACCAGCGACCGCGGCCTGGCCGGCGCGTTCAACACCAACATCATCAAGCGCACCGAGGCCCTCGTCCGCGAGGAGCTGGTCGGGTGCGAGGTCAGCCTCCGCCTCATCGGCAAGAAGGCCAACCAGTACTTCAGCCGCCGCAACTACCAGATCGTCAGCTTCGACGGCGCGCCGGTCGGCGCCACCGCGCTGCAGGTCGCCGGCGACGCGTCGCACCGGGTCATCGACGACTTCACGTCGGGCAAGGCCGATCGCGTCTTCGTGGTCTACAACGAGTTCAAGAGCGCGATCACCCAGGCCACCGTGGTCAAGCAGGTGCTGCCGGTGGT
This sequence comes from Myxococcales bacterium, assembly GCA_016707895.1. Classification (GTDB taxonomy): domain Bacteria; phylum Myxococcota_A; class Polyangia; order Haliangiales; family Haliangiaceae; genus UBA2376. Next base: position 244,314 of record JADJGV010000005.1, read on the forward strand.
GCCCGAGAAGGTGAAGGGCGCCCCCGAGAAGGCGCTGGGCCAGGACTACGACTACGAGCCGAGCAAGGAAGAGCTGCTGACCCGGCTGGTGCCGCTGTACGTGCAGATCGGCCTGTACCGCGCGGCGCTCGAGTCGATCGCCGGCGAGTTCGGCGCCCGCATGAGCGCGATGGAGTCGGCGACCAAGAACGCCGGCGAGATGATCAACAAGCTCACGCTGCAGTACAACCGCGCGCGCCAGGCGGCGATCACCAAGGAGCTGCTCGAGATCATCGGCGGCGCCGAGGCCCTGAAGGGCTGATTCGCGTCCCCCGCGGCCGCTCCCCTCCGTTTCCGTAACCAACCTCCTCGTTCCGAGAGCACACCATGGCCACTGATTACTCCCCGAACTCGCTGGGTCGCGTCGTCCAGGTCATCGGCCCCGTCGTCGACGTGGCGTTCGACTCTGCCGAGCTGCCCGAGATCAACACCGCGCTCTTGGTGTCGAACCCGTCGATCGACGGCAACGCCGACAACCTGACGATCGAGGTCGCCCAGCACCTCGGCGAGAAGATGGTCCGCTGCGTCGCGATGGACTCGACCGACGGTCTGGTCCGCGGCGCCCAGGTGCGCAACTCCGGCGCCGCGATCTCGATGCCGGTCGGCGCGGGCGTGCTCGGCCGCATCCTCAACGTCATCGGCAAGCCGATCGACGAGGCCGGCCCGGTGAAGTTCACCGAGACCCGCCCGATCCACCGCGCGGCGCCCAAGTTCACCGATCAGTCGGTGCAGGTCGAGATGTTCGAGACCGGCATCAAGGTCATCGACCTGCTCGCGCCCTACCGCCGCGGCGGCAAGATCGGCCTGTTCGGCGGCGCCGGCGTCGGCAAGACCGTGCTCATCCAGGAGCTCATCAACAACGTCGCCAAGAAGTCGGGTTCGTACTCGGTGTTCGCCGGCGTCGGCGAGCGCACCCGCGAGGGCAACGACCTGTTCCACGAGCTCGCCGAGGCCAAGCTGTTCGACGGCAGCTCGGTGCTCTCGAAGACCGCGATGGTGTTCGGCCAGATGAACGAGCCGCCGGGCGCCCGCCAGCGCGTCGCGCTGTCGGCGCTGACGATCGCCGAGTACTTCCGCGACGTCGAGAAGCAGGACCTGCTGCTGTTCGTCGACAACATCTTCCGGTTCACCCAGGCCGGCTCGGAAGTGTCGGCGCTCCTCGGCCGCATCCCGTCGGCCGTCGGTTACCAGCCGACCTTGTCGACCGAGATGGGCGGTCTGCAGGAGCGCATCACCTCGACCAAGGACGGGTCGATCACCTCGGTGCAGGCCATCTACGTGCCCGCCGACGACCTCACCGACCCGGCGCCGGCGACGGCGTTCGCCCACCTCGACGCGACCACGGTGCTCAACCGCGCGATCACCGAGAAGGGCATCTACCCGGCCGTCGACCCGCTCGACTCGACGTCGACGATCCTTTCGCCGGCCGTCGTCGGTGACCGCCACTACCAGGTCGCCCGCGAGGTCCAGCGCGTGCTGCAGCGCTACAAGGACCTGCAGGACATCATCGCGATTCTCGGCATGGACGAGCTCTCGGAGGACGACAAGATCGCGGTGGCCCGCGCCCGCAAGATCGAGCGCTTCATGGGCCAGCCGTTCCACGTCGCCGAGACGTTCACCGGCATGAAGGGCATCTTCGTGACCCGCGACGACACCGTCCGGTCGTTCGAGGAGATCCTCGAGGGCAAGTGCGACGACCTGCCCGAGCAGGCCTTCGCGATGACCGGCACCATCGACGACGTCCGCGCCGCCGCGGCCAAGCTCGCCGAGAAGCACTGATGGCGACCTCGCTCGACGTCAACGTGGTCACGCCCAAGGGCGTGATCGCTCACGAGGACTCCGACGCGCTGACGGCGCCGGGCGAAGAGGGCGAGTTCGAGCTGTTGCCCGGACACACCCCGCTGCTCGCCGCGCTCAAGCCGGGCGTGCTCACGATCGGCGAGAAGACCCGCGCCCGCTACGCGGTGTCGTCGGGCTACCTGCGCATCGACCCGAAGGGCGCGATCGAGGTGCTGGTCGAGCAGGCGATCCTGGGCAGCGACGTCGACGTCGACGCCGCCAAGGCCGACCTGAAGTCCAGCGAGGCCGAGCTGTCGAAGTGGGGCGACAAGCCCACCGACGGCGACTGGAAGATCCTGGTGAACAAGGTGGCGTGGGCGCAGGCGCGCCTGGACGCGGCCGCGAACCGCTGACCCGACGCGGCCAAGGCCGCGAGATGACTGACCGGCGGCGCCACCAGCGCCGCCGATGTCGTTTTCGGGGCAGCGGCGGTGCGGGTCGGGGTCGTGCAAGGGCCGAGGGGGGACGGGTCTCAGATGGAGCCGTTACCCAGTGGGTAACGCCCCGCCAACGAAGTCGGGGACATACGCGGACGGTCGTTACCCAGTGGGTACGCGCGTTCGTGCATGGTCGCGATTGAATACCGGCTCGACTAACCACTGGGTAACGCCGTCGCGCGAAGGGGCCGCACGACCCGATCGACGCTGCGGACGAGGCGTGGGCGATTTTCGGCAACCGCGGCGGGGCGCGGTCGATAGCAGCGGCATGTTCGACTTCGCCCCTGGGGCGGACTTCGAGGCCGAGCGCGCGGACGACGAGGACGTCGAGCCGGCGCGACAGGGGGGCGTGCCGGGGAAGGGCTCGCGGATCGCTGCGATCTTCGGGCTGGTGCAGCGGCGGGCGAACGACAGCGGGGCGGCGCGTGGCGTGATGAGCCAGGCGGGTGGCGCGGCGGCGGGTGGGGCGACGGCGGCGGGCGGGGCGGCGGCGGGCGGGGCGGCGGCGGGCGGGGCGGCGGTGGCGGGCGGGGCGGCGGCGGGCGGGGCGGCGGCGGGCGGGGCGAGCGCGGGGCGCGGCGAGGTGGCAGGACCGGCGGACGATCCGTTCGGCTTGCACCTCGCCGCGGCGCATGGGGTTAGCGGTGCCGGGACGGCGTTGCCGTACCGCGCCGAGCTGGAGCGCGCGATGGGCGTCGACCTCGGCGGCATCGTGGCGCACGTCGGCGGCGCGGCGGCCGACGCGTGCGCGGCGCTCGACGCGCGGGCCTACGCCACCGGCGATCGGATCGCCTTCGGGAGCGCGCCCGATCTGCACACCGCGGCGCACGAGGTCGCGCACGTGCTGCAGCAGCGCGCCGGCATCGAGTTGCCCGGCGGCATCGGCGCCGCGGGCGACGCCCACGAGCGCGCGGCCGACGACATCGCCGACGCGGTGGTGCGCGGCGAGTCGGTGATCGGCCGGCTGCCGACCGGCGGCGCGCGCGCGGCCCGCGGCACGGCCGTGCAGCGCGCCGGCATGGGCGACGTGCGCCGCGTCGAGGGCGGCCAGCAACTCGAGGTCACCGAGGCCGAGTTCCTGGCGCAGCTGCACGAGAGCCACGTGCGCGTCGGGCCGCGGCCGCTGCGGATGGAGCCGGGCCGGCCGCACGAGGTCGCGGTGCGCGTGTTCTCGCCGGCCGCGCCGCCGCGCGGGGCCAAGCCGATGCCGATCGTGTGCGACCTGCGCGCGATGGACGGCGAGGTGCTGGCGATCGACGACGGCGTGTGGCGTGCCGAGCACCACCGCAGCCCGGTCTTGCGCTTCACGGTGCAGGAGCCAGCGCGCTACGAGGCCGTCGTGCGCGTGAACGCCGGGCGACCGGGTGAGCGGGTGCTGACGACGTCGTTTCGCGTGACGCGGGCGACCGAGAGGACGGTGGCGCACGATCAGGGCGCGCGGCTGGCCAAGGGACACGGCACGGTCGCGAGCACGACCTATCGCGATCTGCTCGCCGCGGTGGTCGCCGCGCAGACGTTGACCGACGCGGGCGACCCGAAGAGCTACCAGCGCGCGCTGGCGCTGCTCGAGCCGGTGCGCGAGCGGCTGTGGGCGATCTACCCGAACGTCGTCGAGGCGCGCACGAAGTTCGGGTTCGCGCGCAACGTGATGGATCTGCACTTCGACGGCGCGCGCGGCGCGATCGACGGGTGGGTAGCGCGCCTGCACATGGGCGGCACGATCGCGACCAAGGAGCTGGTCACGCGGTTCGAGGCCGCCGAGACCGAGATCAAGCTGGGCACGGGCGAGCAAGCCGACACCAAGGACCTCCGCGCCGCCGACGCGGCGGCGTGGCGAACCACGAAGGTCGTCGGCGTGGCGACCGCGGTGGTCGTGCTGGTGCCGGTCGCGGTCGAGATCGGCGCGGCGGCCGGCGTCGAGGTCATCCCCGGCATGGTCATGCGCTGGGCCGGCACTCATCCGTTCCTCGCCCTGGCGGTGGCCGAGTTCGTCCTGGCGAACGGGATCGCGATCGGCGAAGCGGGTGGTCTCGACAATTACATCGAGGGCCTCAAGGCCGACCCGTTCGCGACCGGCGTGCAGGTCTTCCTCGACTTCGTCGCGATCTGGCTCGGCCACGGCGCCGATCAACCCGACGTGCCGAACGGCGGCCGCCGCGGCGGCATGCGCGGGCTGCCGCCGGGCGAGGCGCCCGCGCGCGCGCCGAAGCAGCTCGGGCCCGGTTCGGGCGAGGAAGGGGGACGCACGCCGGCCGCGCCGACCGGGGCCGTTCGTCCGCGCGCTGGTGGCCCCGCGGAGCCTGAGCCGCCGCCGACGCTTGGTCCGAGCGCTGCCAACGCGGCCGAGGCCTCTCCGGAGTCGACCTCGACCGTGCCGAGTCGCCCCGCAAGTCAATCGCAAGGGCGCGACCTTGGGTTGCGCTCCGACGCGCTCGAGGCGCTACAGACGCTCGAGTCTGTCGGCTACCACCCGCTCGGTAAGGTGAATAGTGAGCCAGACCACAACCACTTCGGCGCTGCGCGACGTGAAGCCGCGGGTGAGGTCGTTGCCCGGCGACCCGACGGTCGCCCGTATAGCCATATCGGAGAGTTGCAGCGGGCTCACAACGCACTCGACAATGTCCGCCGCGTACTCGGACGCGAGTTGGCGCACCCACCCCCGACCATGACCGACCGCGGGCGCGACGTCCTAATGTCGAAGCACGCCGAGGTACAAGCAATGCTCAGTCGACTGAAAGGTTTCCTCGGCGGCATCGGACACGGCCCACCCTTCCCTCCATTCCATGAGTGGCCGCCAGGATCGTGAGCATGACGCCCCCCGCAAGTCCAAGCCCTGTCGCCTCCATGGCCGCCGCCGTCGAGCGCCTGTACACCGTGTTCGGTCGGTACGTGCGACCACGCGGCGAGACGTATTCACCCTATGCGAACGTGACGGCCGCAGAGGTGGGGGCCATCCGCGAGAGGCCGCTGCGAGACCTCTCGGGGCGCGACCTCGCGAAGTATGCGATGCGCGCGATCACCACGTGGGGCGATGCGGACGAGCTTCGCTACTACCTACCGCGACTCCTCGAGTTGCTCGTTACCGAGCGCGGCTGGGTCGACAAGGCGACCGTTATGTTGAATCTCTCGACCGCGGCCTGGCGGGCATGGCCAGGTTCGGAGCAGGAGGCGATCGAAGCCTTCGTCCGGGCCGCGTGGCTACCGCTGCTCGCTGGAGAAATGAAGGTGTCGTTGGCCGAACTGGCGCTCGGTTGCTCATTGGCGGACATCTCGCTGAAGCCAATGGAGGAGGCTTGGTGCGCCGCACCAGACGTGCCGTCGTCGCTCCAGCTTGCGGATCTCATCACGCTCGAGCGCGACGAACTGCTCGCTGGTGGCACGTTCGGGACCCGGTGGTCCCCCGAGGCGCGTCGAGTGCTTGAGCGCGTGGTCAAGTGCCCGGAGACCCGGGCGCGCATGGAGCGAGCGTGCCTGCTGGCCGCTGATGCGGATGCGGCTCGACTGGTGAGCGATGCGATCGAGATACTCGAGATGATGCCGGAAGCGATCTGAGCCTGCGCGATGAGTTCGAGCAAGATGCGCAGGCCCAAGCCGCCGATGGACGGCGAGACCGCGATCGCGTTCGCGCGCGAGGCGTTCGAGCAGTTGCACCCGGTCGTGCCGTCGTGGTTCTGGCGGTACGCTGCGTCCGGCGGGGTCAAGCTCGAGAAGGGTAGTGAGCACTACGTCGTGGGTTTCGTCTGGATGCCGCGCGCGAGTCGCTCGGGCGCGGAGCGCTTCTTCGAGGCGCGGGTCAACGCATGGAACGCGCGCACGACCGTGACGCTCGACACGCCCATCGACAAGTATACTCAGGAGGAGCTCGCCCCGTATGTCGACCCGGATCGGGACCCGCGCGTGATCTGCGACTGAACGCCGACCACCGGCTCAGCGTCGACGACCTCCCCAGATGATCGCGTGGCGAGCGCTCGCGAAGCTCGAAGCGGAACTCGGCGGCTACGCCCCGTGTGGTCTGCAGTTGCGTGCGTTCTTCCACGCATGGACGGCACGCGACCCAGCGACGCTGATCCCACATGCGCCGGAGGAACTCATCGAGGACGGCTTGGACCCCACCAGCGCCTGGGCCGGTTGGGATGACGGGGTTCCGTTCCTCATCCGGGGCGCGCCGCTCCTCTTGGCAGGCGGCTACGGCCTCGAAGTTTGTTTCCCGGTCTGCACCGCGGGGGACGGCCCTCTCATCGAGCGGCTCGCGCGCCTGCCGCTGCCACCGCTGAAGAGCCTGTACCTGGACGCGCTGGCATCTGGGCCCTTCAGGGTGCGCGAAGGGGAAACGAAAAGCGTGATCTATCGGAGCGCGTCACATGAGAACGCGGCGGCCGTCGCACAGTTCGCGCTCGCGCGCGTTGGTGCGGCGCACGAGGTCGTCGAGTTCCTCGCGACGCCGCCGCGGTTCGCGGTCGTGGGGCCCGTGTGTGGAGACTTCCTGTCTCGCGTCGAGGTCGCCCGCGATCAGTTCGACGCCGCGCGCCTTGCCGAGGAGCTCACACGGAGGCACGCCGCGCCGTTCAGCGTGGTCGAGGTGTGACGACCTGAACTGCGAGCAAGACGCCGGCGTGTGAGACGGCGACGTCGGGACGACCGAGCCGATGAGCGCCAGGCGTGAGGGGGGGGCGCCATCGGTCGAGGGCCGGAATGGCCCCGCGCCCATGCCGGTTGCTCGCCCCATGAACCAGCGCGCGACGACGACGCTGTCGCTGGCGGTCGCCTTCGGCGTGATGACCGGCAGCGGGGTGCTGCTGTTCTGGCAGCCGCACTCCACGACGGTGGCGGCGGTGCACACCATGTTCGCGGCGGTGGCGCTGCTCGGGATCGGGCTCCACGTCCGCAACAACGTCCGCGCGCTCGTCAAGCACGGCCGCGGGCTCGGCGCGGTCGCCGTCGCGGTGTCGGCGATCGTCCTCGGCGGCACCACGTCCGGGGTGCCCGGCTTCCGGCGGTTGTACGACTGGGGCAACGAGCGGCGCAACCAGCAGATGCACGTGCGCGAGGAGTTCGAACGCTACGAGTTCATCACGACCGCCCGTGGTGGCACGCACCTCGAGATCGACATCAAGCGCGGGCGCGCGTTCCAGTACTCGCTGTTCGCCGTGTGGATCGAGGTCGCCGGGAAGCGCGAGACCCTGTACGTCTCGCGCTCGGTGCCGCAGCGGACGTCTCGGGCGAGGCGATCGATCGGCCGGAGTCCCTGCCGGTGTGGCTGCACCGCCGCGAGCCCGACGTCGACGCGGTCAGCGCGGCGACTCCGGACGCCACCTGGCACCTGACCACGTCGACGACCGCGACGACCACCGCGACGCTCTACGTCGAGGTCAACCAGTCGTTCGACTGGAACGACTACTACAGCAAGTCGCGGTTCCCCGACGACGCGATCTACTCGGGCTCGGGGCAGGTCGGGCAGCCGTCCGTGGTGTACGCCGCGACCATCGATCTGGCGCGGCCCGGGGCCTACACCGCCCTCAACCCGGTCGGCCATGGGCATCACTCGGGCCGCGACGGCGCGATCGTGCCCGATCTCGCGCCGCTCACGACCGCCCTCGAGATCGTCGACCGGATCGTCGTGAAGGTCGTGGAGGCCGAAGGGTGAGCATGCGCCGCTGCCCGCGCTCCGGCGGCGCTGGCGCCGCTCGGCTGGAGCAGGAGGCAACGCCCATCGGCGCCCCGTGATCGAGTCCTGAATCCGGCACGCGCGAGGTGTGGGCGGTGACCGGGCGTGAGCCGACCGCCGGTTCGCGCCGTACCCGGCGACGTGAAGCTCGATGGGGAGCACTTCGACGTGTCGGCGGCGGAGGACGTCATCGGCCTGCACACGCTACGGCTCGACGGCGCGCTGGTCCGCTGGGACACCGAGTCCCCGCGCGAGCCGGCGACCCGGTCCGATACGCCGGCCGCCGCCAAGGCGTCGCTGCTCCAGTGACGACGCGGGCGGTGCCCGCGATAGCAGTTTCCACGGCTTACAGGCGTCGGGCGGCAGCGGTGACGTCGACGTGCAGAATTCACGCAACCCGCCGCGTGACGAGCCGATACGCGCGGCATGGACGCCTGGATCGCGAGCTACGCCGGGCGAGATGCTGGACCGGAGCGACCGGATGGCGCGCCGGCAGGTTCGCGCGGGCCCGTTCGCAGGTGCGCGCTGTGAAGGAGTGGCGGCGCGATGGCGAGCGTGATGACCCCGCCAGCGCGGACGAGGCGTTCGCGCCCGGCAAGCGGACCCTGACCGACCGGCTGTGGGGGCAACCGGAGCGGCCCCGGAGCCGTGGGGCGGCGCCGGGCAAGCAGACGCTGACCTCGCGGCTCGCCGGTGCTAGCGCGGCGACCGCGACCCAGCGCCGCGCCGCGCCGAACGCGAGCGGCGCCGCGACCGAGGACCCGGCGGCGGTGCACGCCCAGGCCGCCGTGGGCGTCAGCGGATCTGGGACGGAGCTCCCGTTTCGCGAGCTGATCGAGCGGGCCTTCGGCTTCGCGCACGATCTATCCGACGTCCGCGCGCACGTCGGTGGTGCCGCGGCCGCGGCCGCCGAGGCCATCGGCGCCACGGCCTACGCCACGGGCAACGACATCGCGTTCGCGTCGGCGCCCGATCTGCACACCGCCGCCCACGAGGCCGCCCACGTCGTCCAGCAGCGCGCCGGGGTACACCTCCACGGCGGCGTCGGACAGGACGGCGACGCGCACGAACAGCACGCCGACGCGGTCGCCGACCGGGTGGTCGCCGGTCAGTCGGCCGCGGACCTCCTCGCCGGTGGCTCGGCGCGCGGGACGGGCACCGCCGTGCAGCGGCGGCGCGAGCGGCGCGCCGGGGACGCGCTCACGTCGGCGGGACCCGACGGCGATCTGATGGAGGCCGTCGGCCGCGTCGAGACCGCCGCCACCGCCTTGCAGCTCGCGCTGCACCGGAGCGGCCCTATCGACGCGCCGACCGCGGCGTTCGAGATTGCGCTCGATGGCCTCGCCGCCGCGGTGCACCGGCAACAGACGCCGAGTCGCGCGCAGGCCACGGCGGTCCGCCGCGTGCTCGCGCGCGCCGACGAGGTGATCCGGGCGGTCGGCGCGCGGCATCACAGCGCCCACCCGACGCTGGATCGGATCGCGGTGGCGTTGCGAGCGCACGTGGACCGGGTGACGAAGGCGGCGGCGGAGCCGGGGCGTCAAGTGAACGCGGCGCGGCTCCGTGTCCACGCCGAGTACTCCGTCGAACAGCTCGCGGGCGCGGTCGCGGCGCTGAAGAACGCCGGCGCTGGGCAGACCCCGGCGCTGGCCGAGGCCCGTCGCCAGGCCGGTGCGTGGGCGGATGCGCTGCGCGAGACCGATTCGCCAGCGGCGCTCGCGACCGCCAAGGGCGCGGGCCGCGCCATCGAGCAGCAGTTCGAGGTGGTGCGGCTCGTCGCACCGCGCGTGGCCGAGATCACCGCCGCGCCACGGTCGTACAGCACCGGCTCCGCCCTGACCGCGCTCGAGGCGGCGCTGGGTGCCTCGAGTCAGCCGGCCGCACGCCTCGGGGCCGCGCGTGCGGGAGCGGAGGTCGCCTACCAGCAGTGGAAGCTCGACCAGGCCAAGCGCGCGCTGGACGCGACGGCGGACAGCGAGGCGAGCCTCGGGTCGCTGGGGCGCCGTCCCACCGGCGCGAGCAAGTCGCTCGGGCAGCGCTGGCAGGATCTCGAGGCCGAGGCCAACCGCGGGCAGCTCGATCAGGCCGAGCTCGAGGCGCTGACGGTGGAGGCCGAGGAGCTGGCGGTGTACCGCAACGCCCAGGTCGTCATCGCCCAGTGCCAGCAGCTCGAGCAGATCCTCGGCTCGCTCGACGGCGACGAAGACGTCCGCATCGAGCTGCGCGGCGCCGCCGCGTTCACCCAGTCGCTTCTCGACAAGTTCGGGAAGCGGCGCCGCGACGACATCAGCCATCGCCGCGCGGCGATCGCCGCGCTGCACAGCGATCTCGGCGAGTGGGTCAGCGGCCACTACTTCATGGACCTCCTGGGTGGGCTCGACGACGACGGTCGCGCTCAGGAGGGTCGGGCCGTAGCGAAGATCCGCTCGGCGCAGACCAAGAAGACCATCACCGCGATCGTGAAGACGATCGTGATCACGCTGGCCAGCATGGGCATCGCGGTGGCGGCCGCGGGGCTGGCGCGCGCCGCCTACCTGCGGTGGGGGTCGGCGATCAACACGGTGGCCACGGCGGATCGGGTCGCCCTCGCGGCCGGGGTCGTCGCGGACGTGGTGGCCAACACCGCGGCGCAGAAGCTCGTGATGAACGATCCGCGCAGCGTCGTCACGCTGGGCCTGATCAACGCGGCGATGCCCCTGGTGGCGAGCGTGGTCGCCCGGTCGATCTCGCGGGTGTCGGGCATCGCGACCGCCGAGGTCCGGTTCTTCGAACACTTCCACGTCACGACGGCGCACATCACCGTCGACGCGGTGGCGGGCGCGATGGTCGATCACGCGATCAGCAGGGCCCGGGGCGAGCCGGCGGCGACCCCGGAGACGGCGGCCGACTGGCTGATCGCGGGTGCGTCCATCGGCTTCGCCCGCGGCCTCGCGGCGAACGCGAAGGCGATCCGCGCGCTGGCAGCCATCCACAACACCGCCTTCGACGTCGCCTACAAGAAGCTGGGGCCGCTCTTGCCCGACGCCGACGCGCTGGTCGCCAAGATCAACAGCGCCGCCGGCCCGGACGAGCTCGCGGCGATCCAGGCGATGTACGAGCGGCTGGTCGCCGAGGAGCTCGCGGTCCTCGACGCCGAGGTCGCGCACGCCGACCCGAAGCGCGCCCACGCCGCGCGCACGCTGGTGCGCGAGCAAAACCGCCGCAGCAAGCGCGTCGACGACGCCGTCGACGCCAAGGCCCGCGACCTCGCCGCCGAGGCGGCAGCGGCGAAGCCGAGCGACGAGTCGCCGGAGGGCGCATCGACGGTCCGTTCGGCGGGGGAAGAGGCGGGCGAGACGCCGCGCGCGGGTGAGCAGCGCGGCGAGGACGAGTCGTCGACGGCGGCCGGCGAACGGGGCACGCCGGCCGTGGTCGAGCCGCCGCCGCGCCCAGTGGTCGAGGCCGCGATGCAGCGCGCGGGCATGACCCGAGCGGCGGTCGAGCGCGTGTTCGAGATCGCGAACCAGTTCGGGGTCTGGCTCACGTTCCGGCCGACCAACCCGAAGGCGGCCGAGTTGCTCGCCGAGGGTGCGCTACCGAAAACCAAAGAGATCAAGGCCAACACCGTGAACAAGGAAGACCTGTACCTGGGCATGCCCCCCGAGCACGAGGCCAAGGTCGCCCACTGGGACGGATGGCGTCTGCCGAAGGACCTCGCCGCGATCGAGGCTCGGGACCCCGGGCTGGCGAAGCGGATCCGCGATCGGTACGCTAGCCGCCTGAAGGACTACGCGGAGCAGGCGCAGGACATGGATCGCTTGCAGAAGAAGGGTGTCGTCACGATCAAGGACGGGATCGTGTACGACGCCAAGTCTGGCAAGGTGTACACGGGCGACTACGATCTGTACTCGATCGACGGCCCCGATGGGCACATCCCCGAAGGCTCGCCCTTGTACAACAAGATCGCCAACGAGCTCAGGAAATCCCCCGTAAGCATCCAGCACGGACCGCTCGCCGACTGGCCGGCGGAAACGCCAGCCGACGTCGCGCGGAAGGAGGCGTTGATCGCGCGTCACAAGGCGAGTCAAGATCTCGTGACGTTTGGTCCGGGAGACCTGTTCTTCGTCGGAGACCGCCAGCCATGAGCTTCACCCGAGAACGCCGAGACGCGCTCGTCGCGCGCTACCGGACGGTCCGCGCCGCGGAGGATGAGCTGTGGCCGCGCGCCCGGACCGCGGCGGAGCGCGCAGAGCTGGCGGCCATCCGCGCGGAGTCAACCGCCCTCGCCGCTGCGCTCGACGCCGAACTGCCCTGCGTGCCGATGAGCCGTTGCCCGTTCTGTGACTTCGTGGCCGAGGAGCAGTTCGATCCGTACGGCATCGACGGGTACTGGTGGCAGCGGGAGGTCTCGCACCGGGGTGTGGGGTCGCCACCGCGATGCGCGCACTACTTCGGCTTCACCGGCGCGCTCGCCCTGGCTCGCCCGATCGACGTGCTGGACTTCGCCGTCGAGACAGGACCGGAAGCGCCTTTCGTGGTGCCGAGACTCCTGGAGCCGCCCGGCATGAAGATGGTGATCTCGTCGACGCCGGTGGGGCGTCACACGGGCTACCCGATCTTCTACTACGGAGATCCGATCGATCGGGAGCTCGAAGGGCCGGCTGACTGGGGGCATCACCTGCGGCTGGTCTACCGGAATGGGTTTCGCGCCGGCAAAGAGGCGCGCACGGTGTTCGACGAGGAGTGCGACTTCGACCTGGCGCCATGGATCGCGCGGGGCAGGGTGCAGTACATCCTGCCGGGCGACGAGACGCTGACGTTGCGGTCGACGGTCGAGGGGTGCCCCTACCTGGACCTGCCCGGGCGGCGGGTCCACAATCGGATCTACAAGGGCGAGCTGTGGCCGAAGCTCGACGAGCCGACGTCTGGCCTGTGATGCCTGTCACGGCGCGCGCGTGTCCCCGGCGTAAGTCGCCTGTCATTCCGATCGGTCGAGACCTCCGCTACACGTGCGCACCATGCGCCTCGAGTTCGCTCCACTCCTCTTGGTTGCCGTCGGTGCGACCGCCGCTGCCGCCCAGCCCATCACGCAGCTGAACGGCGCCGGTCCCAACCCGACGCAGGTCGCGAACCTGCGAGCCACCACGAGCGCCAACGTCTCCGACTGGGGGTTCAAGGGCTGCTTCGGCGTGGTCGATCCAAAGCCGGTCGCGGTGATCGCGACGACCTCGGTCAAGCGGGTTCGGCTGATCGTGCGCGGCGTTCCGATGGTCGCGATCCGCAACGGCGACACCGGGCTGTGTCGCTTCTCGGAAGCGGTCCGCGACAACGGCAAGCTGGTCGGGCAGGTCGCCGAGATCGTGCTGGACGAGTTCCCGGCAGGCAAGACCGCAGTGTACTTCGGCGATCAGGGCTCCGTGTCCGACGGCTCCAAGGCGCTCGCTGGCGAGTTGACGATCATCGACATCTCGGCGTTGCCGGTCGTGCCCGAACCCGTGGTCACGCGGGAGGAGAACCGGATGGTGGTCGACTTCCTCGAGGCGTCACCTGAAGTCCCCCTCACCAACCCCACGGACGCGCTCGAGTCCGTCACGGAGATCAAGGCCAAGCTCGCGGCGCTCGACGTGTTCAACGCGAAGGTCGACCCGTGGCTGCAGTACGCCGCGCTTGCAGGGGCCGAGGTGCCGGAGCCGCTGCGCAACGATCTGCGCAACGCACGCATGCGCGCCAAGCAGATGCGCGACAACCTCGCCGGCCACGCCGCCGCCGGCCCCAGCAAGATCACCGAGCACCTCGACCGCCTGCAGCGATCCGTCGCCGCGCTGCAGTCCATCACGCTGGGCGAGCACGACACTGACTTCGACGGCCTCACCCCCGAGCTCAACGACGACCTTCGGTGGAGCGCCGTCTTCCTGGCGATCCTCGAGACGCACGACGGCAAGACCGCCGAGGTCTACCGCGCGGCCGAGCGGAGCTACGGGGCTGCGGTCGAGGAGCTCGCCAAGCAGCGGGCGGCGCTGCACACCGTCGCGGTCGCCAAGCTGCGCGTGAAGAAGGAGGCCTACAAGGGCAAGGACCTGCGCGCGGTCGTCGCCGTGGTGAAGGACGGCCTCGACGCCGGCGAGCGCGCCAAGGTCCTGGCCGTGCGCGCGGTCGCGAAGTGGGACCGGCGCACGGGCGGCGAGTGGAACGACGACACCTTCGTCCGCTTCGACAACTCGTTCCTCGAGATGCGCGTCGTCTTCGCCGATCCGCGCGACCCGCTGCTCGCTGAGGTCTGGCTGTACTCGGTGCGGCGCAACAACATGGCCGGCGGCGCGCTCGAGGTGGTCGGTGCCGAACGCTGTTGCCAGATGCTGCGCGAGAACCTCAAGTAGGCGCGCCGTAGGCGCGCGCTGCACGCCGACGCCAGCTCGCTCATCGACGTCGCGGACCGAGCACGAGCTGATACCCTGGGCCCATGCGGAGCACGTCGGGCTGGGTCGCGCTGATGGCTGCGGCTGCGGCGTTGGTAGCCGCGGGGTGCGGCGGCGGCGGCGGCGGCGGGCTCGACGGTGGCAGCGACGCGCCGGGTAACGCGCCGCCGACGATCAGCAGCGCGGCGCCGACCCAGGCGATGGAGGACGTCGGGGTCACGTACGTGGCGATGGCGGTCGATGCCGACGGGCCGGGGCGCAGCTGGTCGCTGGCGCCCGGGCACACCTGCGGCGGGGCGATCGTCGGCTCGACCGGCGTGCTGACGTTCACCGCCGCGGGGCCGACGCCGGCGGCGACGTGTCAGCTCGCGATCCAGGTGTGCGACGGCGGCGTGCCCGAGGGCTGCGCGGTGCAGGCGCAGACGGTCGCGATCGTCGCCGTCAACGACCGACCGGCGATCACCAGCGCCGCGCCGACCGTCGCGCAGGAGCGCACGCCGTACGTCTACGCCGCCACCGTCGACGATCCCGACGGGCCCGAGCAGCGCTGGTCGCTGCGCTCCGAGCACACCTGCGGCGGAGCGATCGACGCCACCGGCCGGCTCACGTTCACCCGCCCCGCGCCGACGCCGGCCACCTGCACGCTGTCGATCCAGGTGTGCGATCGCGGCGCGCCCGAGGCCTGCGCCACCGAGACCAGGACGATCGCCGTCGAGGAGATCAACGACGCGCCGACGATCACCACGTCGCCGCCGCCTGGCACCACCGAGACCACGACCTACACCTACCAGGCGGAGGCCACCGACCCCGACGGCCCGGGCCTGACCTGGTCGCTGTTGCCGACCCACACCTGCGGCGGCGCGATCGATCCGGTCACGGGCCGGCTCGCGTTCATGATCCTTGACCCGATCCCGCCGCCGACGTGCACGCTGGCGATCCAGGCCTGCGACGGCGGCGTGCCCGATCGCTGCGGCACGCAGACGGTCGCGATCGCGATCACGCCGTACAACAACCTCCTGACGGTCACCACCATCCCGCCCGACCTGGCGACCGAGGACCAGGCCTACGTCTACGCGCCGGCCTGGTCCGACGCCGATGGCCCGGCGGTGCGGTGGGACTTCCGGGTCGGCCACACCTGCGGTGGCACCCTCGACCCGCTCACCGGGGTGTTCACGTTCACGCCGGTCGGCCCGGTCCCGCCCAGCGCGTGCAGCGTCGGGCTGTACGCGTGCGACAACGGCGTGCCCAACCGCTGCGTCGTCCAGACCCGCCACGTCAACATCGTCCCCGTCGATGATCCGATGACCGCGGTCGACGACGGCGTCCACCTGATGATGCAGGAGGGCCCGTGGCTGATCATGGACGTGATCACCAACGACCTCGATCCCGACGCCGGTCCGTATGGACCGCTGGCGGCGGTCGCGACCCAGCCGGCCCACGGCGTCGCGTTCCTCACCGCCGACGCGTTCGAGGTCATGTACATGCCCGAGGCCGGCTACTGCAACTCGCAGCCGGGCGGCGTGCCCGACGCGTTCACCTACGCGCTGCCGGGCGGCTCGACCGCCACGGTCGCGGTCCGGGTGATGTGTCCGGCGCCGCCGGTGGCGGTCGCGGCTGGCGCGGAGCACACCTGCGCGCGCTTCGCGAGCGGGATCGTGCGGTGCTGGGGCGACAACAGCGGCGGGCAGCTCGCCGTCGGCGACACCCTCGATCGCGGCGATCAGACCAACGAGATGGGCGCTAACCTGGTGCCAGCCTGGCTCGGCACCGGGCGCAGCGTGCAGCGGCTGTGGAGCGGCGGCTACCACAACTGCGCGCTCCTCGACGACGGCAGCCTCAAGTGCTGGGGCTACAACACCGCCGGCGAGCTCGGCGTCGGCCACCGCGGGGCGCTCGGCACCGCGCGCTTCACGATCGGCGACGTCATCGAGCGGGTCGCGCTGGGCACCGGGCGCACCGCGGTGACGCTCGCCCTCGGCCGCTTCCACACCTGCGCGATCCTCGATGACGGCAGCGTGAAGTGCTGGGGCGATGGGTACTGGGGGCAGCTCGGCTACGGCAACACCGTCGCGCGCGGCGACAACCCCGGCGAGATGGGCGACGCGCTGCCAGCGGTCGCGCTCGGCACCGGCCGCACGGCGGTCGCGCTCGCGGCTGGGGAGCGCACCACCTGCGCGATCCTCGACGACGGCAGCGTGAAGTGCTGGGGGGCCAACTCGTACGGCCAGCTCGGGCAGGGCGACATGGTCGATCGTGGCGACAACCCCGGCGAGATGGGCGACGCGCTGCCGGCGATCGCGCTGGGCGCCGGGCGCACCGCGGTCGCGATCGGCGTCGGCGAGGTCCACGTTTGCGCGTTGCTCGACGACGGCCACGTGAAGTGCTGGGGCCACAACGGCTTCGGCGGGCTCGGCACCGGCGACACCTTCGATCGCGGGCGGGTGCCCGGGCAGATGGGCGACGCGCTGCCGGCGGTCGCGCTCGGCACCGGTCGCACCGCGGTGGGGCTCGCGGTCGGCCAGTCGCACGCGTGCGCGCTCCTCGACGATGGTCACGTGAAGTGCTGGGGCTACAACGCGCTCGGCGAGCTCGGGGTCGGCGACACCACGAATCGAGGCGGCGTCGCCGCGGCGATGGGCGACGCCTTGCCGGCGGTCGCGCTCGGCACCGGCCGCACCGCGGTCGCGGTGACGTCGGCCGGGCGCCATACCTGCGCGCTGCTCGACGACGTGACGATCAAGTGCTGGGGCTACAACAGCAACGGCCAGCTCGGACTCGAGCACTCCGAGACCCGCGGCACCTCGCCGGGCGGCATGGGCGACAACTTGCCGGCGCTGCAGTTCTGACGGCCGCGTCGCCAGCCGCCGCCGCGCGGCCCGCGCTGGAGTAGCATGCGCGCATGGAGACGACCCCGAGCGGCTGGATGGTGATCGATCGTGCGCGCGGCGTGCTGACGCGCAGCTACAAGTTCAGCAAGGGCGGCACGGCGATGACGTTCGTGGCGCGGATGGGCGACGGGAAGCTGATGGTGGTGAGCCCGCCGACCGGTCTCGACGAGGCGGCCTACGCCGAGCTGGCGCCGTTCGGCGAGGTCGGCGCGCTGGTCGCCAACAACGGCTTCCACTACCTGGGGCAGGCCGCGTGGCGCGCGCGGTTCCCGACGGCGCGCAGCTTCGCGCCCGCCCAGGCGGTCGCGCGCATCGACAAGAAGAGCAAGGTCAAGCTGAGCTTCGAGCCGATGGCGGCGCTCGCCGAGCTCACCGGCGCCGACGTCGGCGTGCGCGACGTGCCCGAGACCAAGCGCGGCGAGGCCTGGTGCTGGGCCAGGACCGAGCGCGGCCACGCCTGGTACGCGTCGGACGTGCTGGCCAACATGCCCAAGGCGCCGCCGTTCCCGATCAGCCTGCTGTTCAAGCTGACCAACAGCGCGCCCGGCTACAAGGTGTTCGGGCTGGCGATGAAGCTGATCGTCAAGGACCCCAAGGCGACCTTGCGGCTCCTGGCCCAGGACCTCGAGGCGCACCCGGTGACGACGATGGTGCCGGCCCACGGCGACGTGCTCGACCACGCGTCGCTGGCCGCCGACACCCGGGCGCTGGTGACGGGGCGGTAGTGGCGACCGAGCGCGAGCCGTGGCGCGACGCCGTCGACGCGGCGATCGCGGGGTGCGCGCGGGTCTCGGCGGACGCAGTGCTTGCCCACGTGCGCGCGGCGATCGCGGGCGGCGCGGCGTCGGCCCACGCCGGTGATCTCGCGCTGGCGTTCGCGGTGGCCGCGGGCGATCCGGCGGCGGCGCGGCGCTTCGAGGCGCTGGTCGGCGGCGAGCTGGTGGCGGCGGCGCGCGCGATCGATCGCGACCCGGCGTTCGTCGACGAGATCTGCCAGCTGGCGCGGGTGCGGCTGGTGGTCGGTGATGGCGGGCCGCCGCGGATCGCCGGCTACCGCGGCGCCGGGCCGCTGCGGGCGTGGGTGGCGATCGCGACCCGGCGGCTGGCGCTGAACGCGCGGCGCGGCGGCGATCCGGGCGACGCCGGCGCCATCGGCGACGACGCGCTCGCGGAGCTGGTGGATCGCGAGCCGGACCCGGCGCTGCGCCACCTGCGCACGCTGTACCGGACCGAGTTCCGCGAGGCGCTGGCCGCGGCGCTCGCGGCGCTGCCCGACCGCGATCGCGCGGTGCTGCGGCTGCGCTTCGTCGAGGGCCTCGAGCTGGCGCAGATCGGCCGGATGTACCGCGTCCACGAGTCGACGGCGTCGCGGTGGCTGAGCGCGGCGCGCGAGGCGGTGGCCAGCGCGACCCGCGATGGCCTGATGGCGCGGCTGGCAGTCACCACCGCGACCGCCGACAGCGTCGCGCGGATGGTGGCGAGCGGCCTCGATCTGAGTGTCGCTCGGCTGCTGCGCTGAGGGCTCGGTCGATTTTCGTGCAAGCCGCGGCGACCCCTGTGTCGATCCGGCATGAAGCCCATCTTCCCGTTCGTCTGCGCGGCGCTCCTGGGCGCCGCGGCCTGTACCGATGACGTCGCGCCCGTGTCGGCGCCGACCACGACCGTCGACGCGGCGACGCTGGCCTGGCACCGCACTCGCGTCGCCGGCGACGTCTACCACTACGAGGTGACCGTGCCGATCGGCAGCGCGCCCAACGCCGCGCTGCGCCTGCACCGCGTGGTGCGCGAGCGCGCGCCCGGCGTGCCGCGGCCGAGCGCGCACGCGGCGGTGCTGCTGCACGGCGACTTCTCCGACTTCGCGACCAACTTCTTGCCGACCGCGGGCGACCCGGCGTCGCCAGCGCCGGGGATGGCGCCGTGGCTGGCGGCGCGCGACATCGACGTCTGGGGCGTCGATCGCCGCTGGACGTTGCCCGGCGCTGGCGACGACACCTCTGACTTTGGCGGGATGGGCGTGGCCCAGGAGCTCGACGACCTGCGCGTGGCGCTGGGCGTGGTGCGCGCGGTGCGGGCGCTCGACGGCAGCGGCGGTAGCAAGGTGCCGCTGGTCGGGTTCTCGCACGGCGCGCAGCTGGCGTACCTCGCGGCCTCGGTCGACGCCGCGCGCCCGGCCGCGCTGCGCCACGTCAGCGCGATCGCCGCGCTCGACTTCTACGGCGCGCTGCCGCCGGACGACGTCGACACGCGCGCCTTCGCGTGCGAGAACGCCGCGTTCGCGAGCCAGGCGCTGGCCGACGGCTTCATCGAGTCGCCCGATGACTTCTTCATCGACCTCGGCACGCTCGCGCGCACCGCGCCCGCCGAGCCATCGCCGATCTTTCCGCGCTTCACCAACCGCATCGCGCTCGCGCGGATGCTGGGCCAGACCTACCGGTTTGCGCCGTACGCGCCGCGGTATCACCTGCTGACGCCGACCCTCGACGACGATGGGGTGCCGACGGGCTACGCCGCCGTCAGCGACGACGCGGCCAGCGCCTGGCTGGCCGGCGCCACGGCGTTCCAGTCGATGCGCGAGAGCGCCGACCTCGAGGGGCTGATCTGCGGGCAAGATCCGCCGGCGATCGACGCGCCGCTGGCCCGGATCCGCGTGCCGGTCCTGTACCTGGGCGCGGCCGGCGGCGCCGGCGAGCTCGGCGTGTACTCGACGACCCAGGTCAGCTCGACCGATGTGACCGTGCACATCGCGCGGCGCCTGGAGCCGGGCGACGAGGCGCTCGACGTCGGCCACGGCGATCTGCTGTTCGCCAGCGACGCGCCGACGCTGGCGTGGCAGCCGCTGGTGAACTGGCTCGCGGTCCACTAGCCAAGCGCGGTACACGGAGCACGTGACCTCCGCGTCGGCGATCGATGACTGCCTGTCCGAGGACGCGATCCTCGGGCTGGCCACCGGCGCGCTGGCCGACGACGCCGACGCCGAGCGCCACCTCGCCGGATGCGCGACCTGCGGCGCGCTGGTGGCGGCGGCGGTGCGGTCGGCCCCGCCGCGCGCGTGGGACGCGCTGGTCGGCACGACGCTGGGACCGTACCGGCTCGACGCGCAGATCGGCGCGGGCGGCATGGGCGCGGTGTACCGCGCGTGGGACCCGCGGCTGGGCCGGGCGCTGGCGGTGAAGGTGCTGCACGACCCGCTGGGGTCGCGCGACGGCCGGCTGATCGCCGAGGCCCGCGCCGCGGCGGTGATCGAGCACCGCGCGGTGGTCGGCATCTACGACGTCGGCGAGTCGGCCGGCCTGGCCTACGTGGCGATGGAGCTGGTCGAGGGCGAGTCGCTGCGCAGCGCGCTCGGCGGCGGCGCGCTGGGGCTGGCTCGGACCCGGGCGCTGGTGACGACGCTGGTCGACGGGGTCGCGGCCGCGCACGCGCGCGGCGTCGTCCACCGCGACCTCAAGCCCGAGAACCTGATCCTCACGCGCGACGGCCTGCGCATCCTCGACTTCGGCCTGGCCCGCGTGACCGACGCGACCACCGTCGACGTCACCGGGCCGGCGGCGGCGGCCGGCACCGCCGGCTACATGGCGCCCGAGCAGGCGCGCGGCGGCGCGGTCGACGCCCGCGTCGATCTGTTCGCGATCGGCGCGATCGCGTTCGAGCTGGCGACCGGCCGGCGCGCGTTCCCCGGCGCCACCGTCGCCGAGCGCCTGGCGGCGACGCTGCGCGACACTCCGCCCGTCGACGAGCTCGGCGCGCTGGCGCCGATCGTCGCGCGCTGCCTGGCCAAGGACCCCGAGGAGCGGTTCCAGACCGCGCGCGACCTGGCGTGGGCGCTGCGCACCGCCGACGCGGCGGCCGCCCCGGCGGCGCCGCGCTGGTCGCGGCGCGGCGTGCTGCTCGGTGGGGCGGCGGCGGCGGCGGCCGGGGCGCTGGGCCTGATCGTCGGTCGCCACCGCGGATCGGCGCGCGGGCCGGCGCTGCCGGCGATGCGGCCGCTCACCCACCGCAGCGGCCGGGTCTACGCGGCGCGCTTCACCCACGACGGCAGCCGCGCGGTGGTGTGCGCGGCCTGGGACACCGAGCCGCTCGACGTCGCGGTCTACGAGCTCGGCACCGGCGAGAGCACGTCGCTCGAGCTGGCGGGCGCGCACCTGGCGGCGCTGTCCGCGCGCGGCGAGCTGGCGCTGACCCGCGACCACCGCTTCGTCGATCACCAGAGCGCGCGCGGCGAGCTGGTGGTGCGCTCGCTCAGCGGTGGCGAGCCGCGGCCGCTGGCCGACGACGTCCAGGAGGCCGACTTCATGCCCGAGCCGCTCGCGCCGCGCTCGCCGCCGCCGGGCACCGATCCGCGGCCGGTCCGCGACGGCGCGCTGGCGGTGGTGCGCCCGGCGGGGCGCGGCTTCCGCATCGAGCTGCCGCTGGATCGGACGCTGGTCGAGGAGCGTGGCTGGATCACGCACCTACGAGCGGCGCCCGACGGCGCCCGCCTGGCCTACCTGCGCCACCCCGGCACCGACGACGACGCCGGCGCGCTGGTGGTGGTCGACGTCGCGACCCGCGCGGCGCGGGTGGTGACCGACGGCTGGGCCAGCATCGCCGGGTTGGCCTGGGATCAGGACGGCGCGCACCTGTGGTTCACCGGGTCGCGCGACGATCTCGCGAGCACGCTGCACCGGGTGTCGCTGGCCGGCCGGGTGACCGCGATGCCGAGCCCGACCGCGAACCGGCTGCGGCTGCACGACGTCGCGCGGGACGGCCGGCTGCTGATCAACAGCGACGTGTGGCGGCTGCGCGCGATGGTCGGCGACGCCGATCGCTCGGGGTCCGAGGTGTCGTACGTCGCCGACCTGTCGGCCGACGGCGCGATGGTGGCGATCGGCGACCTCGACCACCTCGACAACGGTGCCGGCACCTACCTCGTGTCGTACGCCGGCGGGCGCCGCATGCGGCTGGGCCCGGGCTATCCGGTGGCGATCTCGCCGTCGGGGCGCCAGGTCGCGGCCAACTTTGATCGCGCCGATCGTTTGATCGTCTACGCCACCGGCTCGGGCGAGGCGCCGCGGCTGACCGCGCCTGGGCTGGTGCTGGCCGGGCGATGGATCGACGAGACCGCCCTGGTCGGCCTGCACGGCCATCGGCTGTGGCGGCTGGCGCTGGGGCGCGACCCCGAGCCGCTCACGGCCACCGGCGGGCCGATGGCGCTCGACCCGGCGCGCCGCCGCTGCGCGTACGTCGACGCCGACCTCGCGTTGCACGTGCTCGACCTGGCCAGCGGTGGTGACCGCGTGCTGGCCCGCGGGCTGGCGCGAACCGAGGTCTGCGGCTGGTTGGCCGGGCCCGACGCGATCGTGGTGCGCTCGACGACCACGCCGCTGGTGCTGGAGCGTGTCGATCCGACCACCGGCGCTCGCACCCCGCACCGCACGATCCAGCCGCCCCCGCTGGGGCTCAAGGCGGTCGATCAGTTCGTGCTGCACGCCGACGGCGAGCGCTTCGCGTACAGCTACGGCCAGGAGCTGTCGCAGCTGTTCTTGATGACGCCGCAGCCGTAGCGGCCTGTGGCGCCTGGTCGCAGGGGCCGCGCGTTGCGAGCGCGCGTCGACGGACCCACGATCGAGGCATGCTGCACTACCTCGCCATCCTCGCGGCCGCGCTGGGCATGCTGGCGACGGTGTTCGCCTGGCTGTGGCTGCTGGGCCAGGCCTTCACCGAGAGCCCGCCGTGGGGCGTCGCGTGCTTGCTGTTGCCGCCGGCGTCGCTGGTGTTCGCGATCGTGCACTGGGAGCGAGCGCGCAACCCGTTCGTGTTGCAGCTCCTTGGCCTGGCCGCGGTGATGTTCGCGTCCTGGGCCGACCACACGGCGCTCCCGGCGTGGGTGCCGTCGGCCTGGTAGAGTCGGCGGCGGAGGAACCGCCATGGCTCGTACATCGAAGTGGATGCTGTTCGGGATCGCGCTCGCGGGCGCGGTGGCGGTGCGGACGGTGGCGTGCGCTGGCGGCGACCGCCCGAAGCTCGAGCCCGACCAGCGGCTGGCGGTGCACGCCCAGCACCTGTGCGCGATCGCCAAGGCGGGCATCGCGCAGCCGCGCACGGGTGTCGTGCGCATGCTGCGCTACCACGGCGACCACGCGCCCGACATGGCGGCGGCGCTGGCCGAGACGCTGGTGCTGATCGAGCGCATCCCCGACGATCGCGCCCACGACGCGCGGGCCCGGGTCGCGCGCGAGCGCCTGCGCGCGCCCTTGGTCGCGTGCGAGGAGCCGTGGCAGCGGTTCGCCGACGCGGTCGGCAAGGACCCCGAGGCCGCGGCGATCTTCGAGCGCGCGACGACGCGCCTGAGCCGCACCTTTGAGATCGTCTTCGGCCACGGCCAGGCGCTGGGGCTCGATCCCCGCGGCTGGCTGGCCGCGCTGGACTGACCTGACCCGCGCGGCTACGGCGTGCAGGCGCGGCCCGAGCGGATCCGCGCGACCTTCAGCGCCGTCGCGCCCGCCGCGTCGAACCACGCCCAGGTGATGTCGTGGTTCTGGTGGACCCGGAACGGGTCGTCGCGCTCGCCCCAGGCGGCGACGGTGCTGACGTCGGTCGCCGCGGCGGTGAACGCGCCGGTGGCGTCGACGATGCCGAGCCGGTAGGCCGCGCCTGGGCCCTCCTCGTGCCAGCCCACGACGTACTGCTCGGCGGTGTCGCCGTCGGGCTGCCACCGCGCGATCGACGGGTCGTGCTCGTTGCTGATCGTGCTGGTCAGCCACGTGATCGCGCCCGGCGTCAGGTCGCCGCCGATCGTCGCGAACCCGATGTCCTGGTTCATCGTCTGCGGATCGTAGGAGCGCTGACCGCCGGTGGCCGGGGCCTGGTGCGAGTTCCACACCACCTTCCAGCCCGAAGGCGCCGCGGCCGCCGAGCCCAGCTCGCCGGCGACGCTGCCGTTGCAGCCGCCGTCGATGTCGAGGACCTTGGTGCGGTTGTCGAGGTACAGGCCGCCGATGCTGTTGGTGGCGAAGTCGCCGCTGGTGCCGGGGTAGCAGTCGGTCACGCACATCGCGACCCACTTGGCGTCGGCGGGCTGGAAGCCGAGCAGCGCGCTCATGCTGTGCGAGCAGCCCCACGACCAGCCGTTGCTCATCGCGCCGCTCGCGGCGTCCAGCCACTTGAGCTGATCGCCCTCGTGGCCGTTGGCGAAGCCCGAGATGCCGTGCACGTGGTAGTAGGCGCCGTAGCGGCCGTTGCCGTAGGTGAGCCGGCTGTCGCCGATGCCGAAGTCGGTGGGCGCGGCCAGCGCGTCGGCCAGCTCGGTCGACCAACCGGCCGCGCCGCTGGCGTCGAACCGCTGCACGTGCAGCGCCGCCGGCGTGACCGCCTCGTCCCACAGGAGCGCGGCGAAGTGGCCGTCGTCCTCGGCGGCCAGCCCGCGCAGCGTGTACGGACCGAGCTCGAAGCTGGCCACGAGCCGATCGCTGGCGTCGACCTTGACGACGCGGGCGGTCGGCGCGGCGCTGCCGGTGGTGAAGCCGATCAGCGCGCCGCAGTCGGCGGTCGGCGCCGTGAACACCGGCGCCACCGCGAGGCTGCTGGTGCCCCAGATGCGCCAGCTCGACTCGCCGGCGCGCGCGCCCTCGGCGACCGCGACGTCGGCCACGGTCAGCCGCTCGGCCAGCGTCGCGCCGGCCGGTGGACCATCGGGCCCGCCGTCGTCACCGCCGCCGCCGCACCCGACCGCCGTCGTCACCAGGAGGAGCCGAAGGAGCGTGCGCATGCCCCGATGGTACCGCGGGCCGGCGGCGGCGGCGCGGCGTGATCGATTTCGGTTGATCCTGGGGGTGGCTGCGTCACGATCGATCCATGCACGCACTCCTGGGTCTGATCGCGTTCGCGGGTGTGATCGCCATCGTCGCCGGCAGCGTCTGGATGCTGGTCCGGGCGTTCAGCGAGAGCATCGTGTGGGGCCTCGGCTGTCTGTTCCTGCCGCTGGTGTCGCTGTTCTTCTTGATCGTGCACTGGCGCCAGGCCAAGGACCCGTTCTTCCTGCAGCTGCTCGGCATCGGCGTCATCTTCGGCGCCGCGTTGCTAGGCGGTGACTTGCCCGGCTTCATGCGGTGACGCGCGGCCGGCGCCCCGCCCCTGCGACAGGCGGGTGAGCGCGCGGGTGGCGAGGGGCCAGGGGCTGTCATGGATCCGCGGCCAAGCCGCGGCGTTTGCCCGGGGAGGAGGCAACCATGGCGCGCCACTTCCTGGTCGCGATCGCGCTGGCGATCGTCACGACGTCGACGTCGGCTCGGGCCGACGACCACCCGCGGTTCGAGGCGCAGATCGAGGGGGCGCGGCAGGAGCTGCCGCTGGTCGCCAGCGATCTGCAGGTCGCGGTGCGCGGCGCGATCGCCGAGGTCCGGCACACCCAGCGGTTCGCCAACCCGGCGACGTCGGCGATCGAGGCGGTCTACGTCTTCCCGCTGCCGCACGACGCCGCGATCGGCGCGATGACGATGCGGCTCGGCGCGCGCACCATCCGCGCCAAGATCGAGCGCCGCGAGGTCGCGCGCAAGGCCTACGACGCGGCCCGCGCCGCCGGCCAGACCGCCGCGCTGCTCGAGCAGGAGCGCCCCAACGTCTTCACCCAGTCGGTCGCGGGCATCTTGCCCGGCGAGGTGATCGACGTCGAGCTGGTCTACGACGTGCTGCTGGCGCCCAGCGATGGCTGGTACGAGCTGGCGCTGCCGACGGTGGTCGGCCCGCGCTACGTCCCCGGCGCCGCGACCGGCACCGCGTCGGGCACGGGCATGGTCCCCGACACCGACCGCGTGCCTGACGCCGCGCGGATCACACCGCCGATCCAGGCGGCGGGTTCGACGCCGGCGACCACCTTCGGCTTCGGGCTCGATCTGCAGCCTGGCTTCGCGGTGGCCGAGGTCGACAGCCCGACCCACGCGCTGGTGGCCTCCGAGGTCGCGCACGATCACCTCGCGGTCGCGCTGGCCGCGCCGACCGCCGCCGCCGACAAGGATCTGGTGGTGCGCTGGCGGCTCGAGGTGCCGGCGCCGACGATCGGCGTGATGGCCGGCGCGGGCGATGACGCCGGCTACCTGACCGCGATCGTCCAGCCGCCCAGCCTGCCGCTCACGGCGACCGCGCCGCGCGAGCTGGTGTTCGTGCTCGACACCTCGGGCTCGATGGACGGCGAGCCGTTGGCGGTGGTCAAGCAGGCGGTCCGCTACGCGCTGGATCGGCTGGAGCCCGACGACACGTTCCGGATGATCAACTTCTCGACCGAGGTCGGCGGCTTCGAGGGCGGCGCGGCGCGCGCGGCCACCGTCGGCAACCTGCGGCGCGCGCGCTCGTGGCTCAACGGCGTCGGCAGCGCCGGCGGCACCGAGATGCTGTCGGGCATCCGCGCCGCGCTGGCCGATCCGCCGGGCGACGGCCGGATCCGCTACGTGTGCTTCCTGACCGACGGCTTCATCGGCAACGACGACGAGATCCTGGCCGCGATCGACCGCGAGCGCGCGGCCAACGTCCACCTGTTCGCGTTCGGCGTCGGCAGCTCGGTGAACCGGTCGCTGCTCGACGAGATGGCCCGGGCCGGCCACGGCGCGGCGCAGGTGCTGCTGCTCGACGAGCCGCCCCAGGCGCAGATCGCGCGCTTCTTCCGCCAGCTGGTGGCGCCGATGTGGAGCGACGTGCGGGTCGAGTTCCCGGGGCTGGCGGTCGAGGCGGTGACGCCGACGCCGGTCGGCGATCTGTTCGCCGGGCAGCCGATCGTCGTGGCCGCGCGCTACCACGGCGCCGGCGTCGGCGCGGTGCGGGTGACCGCGCGCGTCGGCGATCAGACCGCGACGCTGGAGCAGGCGATCGCGCTGCCGGCGGCCGGCGGCGACGCGCGGTTGCTGGGGCGGCTGTGGGCGCGGCGGCGGATCCGCGAGCTGGCCGCCGCCGGCCGGACCGGCGACCCGGTGGGGGCGCGCGACGCGATCACGGCGATCGCGCTGGCGCACGCGCTCGCGTCGCCCTACACGTCGTTCGTGGCGATCGACGATCGCCGGCGCGCTGAAGGCCTGCCGCAGACCACCGTCGCGGTCCCGGTCGAGGCGCCCGAGGGCGTGTCGACCACCTACGGCGCGGCGCTGGCCGGGGACACGTCGCTCGAGGACACCTACGTCGAAGGCGGCGAGACGCTCGAGATCATCACGATCACCGATCGCGCGCCGATGATCGACGTGACCTCGACGTCGATGGGCTACACGCTCGACGCGACGACGATGCCCGGCGACGTGGCGCAGGGCGACAACCCGACCGGCCGCGCCGGCGGTGAGCTGGGCTTCGGCCTGGGGACGGACCTGGACGGCGCGATGGTGACGACGCTGCGCGGCGCGCTGCGGCTGGGGCTGGGGGCGCGGTACCAGCTGGGCTTCGGCGGCGAGCTGGCGGCGCGGCGCGACGCGGCGACCACCGTCGGGTTCCTGGCGATGCTGACGCGCTGGGGGCTGTGGCACCGGCTGGGCCTGCGGTTCGGCCTGGGCGCCGGCGCCGATCTCGGCGGCAGCGTGCGGCCGGCGCTGACCTGGCGCGCCGAGCTGGTGCACCCGATGGGCGTCGCGCCGGGGCTGCAACCGGTGTTCGTGCTCGGTGTCTCCGACCTGGCGCATGACGATCACCGCCCCACCGCGACCGCCGGCGTCGTCGTCGAGTTCTGACGTGGTCGCCGACGTGATGGCGCCGCCGCGTCCGCCGTGTCACATCCACCGCGTGCGCGCGGCGGCGATCGCGATCGTGCTGGCGATGGCCACCGGCGTCGCGGCCGAGCCCGCGCGGCCGCCGCGCCCGTCGGCCACGCTGGCGGCGCACCTGCGCGCGCGCGCCCACGATCGCGCGATCCGCGCCGACGTGCTGCGCTGGCACCACACGATGCGCAACGGCTGCGTCGCGTACGCGTCGACCGCGCTGCGCCACGCCGGGATCGACGTGCCCGAGCGCGGCGTGCTCGATGGCGATGGCGTGTCGCGGCTGACCCGCGGCTTCGTCCGCTACCTCGAGGGCGAGCTGGGCTGGCGGCGGGTCACCGACGCCGCGACGCTGGCGCCGGGCGACCTGGTGTTCACCACCGACGTCATCCCCGACTACCCGGCGCACGTCTTCGTCTTCCTCGGCTGGCGATCGCGGCGGCACCAGGTGGCGCTGATCGCCGACAACACCGGCTATCGCAAGGCGCGCCCGCTGGCCGCCGGCGGCGATCGCGACGGCTTCGCGTTCGCGCTGCGGGCGCCGCGGTGAGCGCGGTCCGGGCGGCTCACGTCTGCTTGGCGCTCACCCGATCGGCGTGCACGCGAAGGCGCCGGCCTCGTCGTCGCGGTTGTTGTCCTCGTGGCACTCGTTGTTCTGCGACGACGTCGCCGACCCACAGTCGTAGCCGCCGTTGTCGACGCAGGCCCGCACGTCGATCGTCGCCGGCGCGGCGTTCCACACGCAGCTGACGTCGATGCACACGTCCGGGGCCAGCGAGATCGGCGTGGTCGGCGTGCCGCCGTCGCACGCGATCTCGGTCATCGTCGCGTTGTCGTAGAAGCGCACCGGCACGCCGGCGCCGACGACCACGTCGCCGGCGTTGCAGACGTGCGCCTCGAGCATGCAGCCCACCGGCACCAGCGACAGCGCGACCGTCAGGTCGGGCGCGGCCAGCGCGTCGAAGTCGGGCAGGTTCTGCCGGAAGTTGTTCATCTTGCCCGAGACGGTGTTGGGCGAGGCCACCGTCCAGTTGGCCGGCTCGTGGGCGGGGATGGCGCCCAGTTCGCTGACGTTGGTGACGTGGTAGGCGTGCTGGTTCCACACCCGGCGGGTCGCGGCCCACGAGTCGGTGGCGTCGCCCAGCACCCGGATGCCCTGGCGGCCGCCGGTCGCGGCCACCGAGTTCTCGACGAACACCACCTCGGCGTTGCCGTCGTTGTCGACGTCGGCGACGATCGGCATCTCGAGCCGGGTGCGCGAGTTGTTGGGGATCGACTGCCGCACCATGCCGGTGGTGCCGTCGAAGATCCGGAAGTTCTGCTCGTCGGCGTAGACCACCTCGGCCTTGCCGTCGCCGTCGAAGTCGAACACGCTCGACCCGGTCACGCGCGAGCTGCAGTCGAAGTTCGCCGCCTTCCAGCGGATGCCAGGGTCGGAGCACCCGGCCGGCGTCGGCGTGCCCAGGCAGTCGAGGTCGGCCACGACGTAGAAGTCGGCGGCGGCGACGCCGATCTCGGCGCGGCCGTCGCCGTCGAAGTCGGCCACCGTCGGCGGGCCGCCCTCGTTCTTGGTGCAGTCGTCCTTGGGGATCGCGATCTGCACCGGCGCGCCGCCGATCGTCAGCGGGGTGCCGTCGTGGTTGATGAGGTAGATCGTGCCGCCGCGGACGATCACCACCTCGCCTTGCGCGTCGGCGTCGAAGTCGCCGGTGGCGGTGAAGCCGTCGCACGGGATCTGCTGGCACAGCGTGGTGGTGGCCGGCACCGGGAACATGAACGCCCACTTGAGCATCGCCATCGGCCCGTAGGCCGCGCCGCCGGCCAGCACCTCGGGCGCACCGTCGAGGTCGAGATCGCCGGTGGCGGCGACCGGGCCGAGGAAGCCGTTGACGCCGAGGTCGCCGGTGCCGGTGCCCTCGACGGTGCCGTCCTCGCCGTTGAGGATGACCCGGCCCTGGATCACCTCGGGCCTGCCGTCGCCGTCGAGGTCGGCCAGCGCCGGCTGCGGCGCCGGCAGCGTGTTGGCGCCGCTGGGCGCGGTGCGGTTGATCCACAGCACGTGGCCGTCGCGCTTGAGCGCGATCGTGCCGCCGCCCTGCAAGCTGGCGACGATGTCGGCGGCGCCGTCGGCGTCGACGTCGCCCAGCGCGACGCCGCCCGACGGATCGAAGTACACGCCGGCGGTGCCGGTGTCGGCCTGGATCTGCGCCGGGCCGACCATGTAGTGCTGGTGCAGCTTGCCGTCGGCGCCGCACCCGCCCGACACCACGCGCAGCACGCCGCCGACGCCGAGCCGATCGGTCTGGTCGTCGTAGGAGACGAAGACGATGTCGGGGACGTCGTCGAGCGTGACCTGGCCGTCGGCGTTGTCGTCGGTCAGGTTCATGACCGTCGGCATCATCGTGACGTCGTCGTAGGTGGCGTTGCCGTCGCCGGCCGCCGGGCGGTCCCAGCGGCACTCGACCATCGGGTTGAACTGGCCGGTCGGCGTGAACGTGCAGGTCGGGACACCGCCGTCGCCGTCGGTGCCGCCGTCGCCATCGCCGATGCCGCCGTCGAGGGGGCCGCCGTCGCCGTCGCCGCCGCCGCCGCCGTTGTCGCTGCACGCCGAGGCCGCCAGGGCCGCCATGAGGATCGCCGTACCCAGTCGAAGCGTCATGAACCGAAGTCTGCCCCGCTCTGTAACTGCGCGGAAGGTGGGGAAGAAGCCCCGGGCGTGGGGTCAGTTGACCTGAGCAATCGCCTCGCCAAGGCCGCGACAACAGGGCCCTCGGCCGGGGTCAGGTCACCTGACCCCTGGGTCACGCCTGGAGGTCGGCGACGATCTTCTGCAGCGCGGCCACGCCCTCCACCACCTTGCTCATGAACGACGTCGAGTGGCGCACCACCACGAAGCGCGGGTGGCGCGACCAGATCGTCTGCAGCCGGCGATCGACCGCCAGCGCCTCCTCGAGCGTCTCGTTGCGGGTCGGGTTGCCGCCCTCGATGGCGATGCCACCCGCCGCGGCGGTCTCGAAGAAGATCACCGCGTCGTAGCGCGCCAGCTCGGCCTGCAAGGTCGTGCCGACCGCGCCGAAGAACGCCGCCGGATCGCCCGGCCAGTAGGCGGCGCCATCGGCGGTGCCGCGGTCGCACAAGAGGATGCGATCGGGGAAGCGCGCCGACTGCACGTCCTCGAGGTTGCGCTGCACGTGGTAGATGGCCCGCTGCGCCGCGCGGCGCGCGTGCACCTCGCTCGAGCGCGGGAAGCCGCCCGCGAACAACAGCGTCGCCGCCTCGGGCACCACCACCACCTGATCGCCGAGCTCGCGGCGGAACAGATCGGCGGCGGTGGTCTTGCCGCCGCCGGGGCCGCCGGTGACGACCACGCGACAGCGGCTGACGCCGTTGCCGTTGCCGTTGCCGTTGGTGCTGCCGCCGATGTTCACCGCGCGCCTCCCACCGTCGGCCGCCGCCGCCGGCGCAGGCCGAGCAGCACGGCCAGCCCGCCGAGCAGCGAGGTGGCGCGGCCGTCGCCGCCGGTGCTGCAACAGCCGCCGCCGCCGCCGTCGGCCGGGGTGCCGGCGTCGGGCCCGGTCGGGGCGTCGACGCCCGCGTCGAGCGCCATCTCGACCTGGCAGGCCATGCTGCAGCCGTCGCCGTCCATCGTGTTGCCGTCGTCGCAGGCCTCGACGCCGGTGCGGACGACCAGGTCGCCGCAGCGCGCGGCCAGGCAGGTGTTACGGCAGGCGTCGGTCTCGACGGTGTTGGCGTCGTCGCACTCCTCGCCGGCCTGGACCACGCCGTCGCCGCAGCTCGACAGCGCGCAGGCGTTGGTGCAGCCGTCGGTGTTGACCTGGTTGCCGTCGTCGCAGGCCTCGACCCCGCCGCGCACGTGGCCGTCGCCGCAGCGGGCGGCGACGCAGGCGCCGACGCAGGCGTCGGTGTCGTCGCCGTTGGCGTCGTCGCACTCCTCGACGCCGACGTGCAGGATGCCGTCGCCGCAGGTCGCCGGCTGGCAGGTCGCGGTGCACGCGTCGGTGTTGACCTGGTTGCCGTCGTCGCAGGTCTCGACGCCGTTGCGGATCACGCCGTCGCCGCAGCGCGCCGCCATGCAGTTGCTGCGGCAGGCGTCGGTGTCGACGGTGTTGTGGTCGTCGCACTCCTCGCCGGCCTGGACCACGCCGTCGCCGCAGGTCGGCGCCGCGCAGCTGTTGGAGCAGGCGTCGGTGTCGATCGTGTTGCCGTCGTCGCAGGCCTCGACGCCGCTGTAGATGAAGCCGTCGCCGCAGCGCGCGGTCGAGCACGCGACGCAGGCGTCGGTCGACGACGCGTTCATGTCGTCGCACTGCTCGACGCCGGCGCGGACGAAGCCGTCGCCGCAGGTGGCCGGCGTGCAGGTGGCCAGGCACGCGTCGCTGTTGGCCAGGTTGCCGTCGTCGCAGGTCTCGACGCCGGCGCGCAGGTAGCCGTCGCCGCACGCCGCGAGCACGCAGCCCATGACGCAGCCGTCGGTGTTCACGCTGTTCATGTCGTCGCACTGCTCGACGCCGGCGCGGGTGATGCCGTCGCCGCAGGTCGCGGTCTGGCAGGTCGCGGTGCACGCGTCGGTGGCCACGGTGTTGCCGTCGTCGCACTGCTCGACGCCGGCGCGGACGACGCCGTCGCCGCACGCGGCGTTGACGCAGGTGTTGCGGCACGCGTCGGTGTCGACCGCGTTGCCGTCGTCGCACTGCTCGGGGCCGTTCATGACGCTGTCGCCGCAGCGCGGGCCCAGCGCGGTGCAACTCGCGTTGCAGTTGCCGTACGTGCCGTTGGCCGCGCCGCTGTCACACGCCTCGCCGGGCTCGACCGCGCCGTTGCCGCACACGACGCTCAGCACGAACTCGTACGCGCCCAGGTCGAACTCCGCGCCGTTGAGCCCGTCGCCGTTGAGCGGCCGGCTGGTGCGCAGCAGATCGGTCGCCGGCGCGCCCGCCGCGGTGCCAGCATCGATGCACACGCTGGTCGACTGCAGCCGCAGGTCGGTGGTCGAGACGTACTGGGGGTTGGCGCTGATGACGCCGGCGCCGGGGGTGACCGAGGAGTAGTTGCCCGACGCGTTGTTCCAGACGTCGGAGTAGGTGACGGTGACGGTGGAGGCGTCGCCGCGGACGACGCCCCACGACTGGTTGGTGACGATCGAGTTGGTGATCGTGACGGTGCCGGCGGCGCCGCCGCTGGTGGCGGAGTAGACGCCGTAGGAGCCGTTGGCGTTGAGCGTGCAGTTGGTGAGCGCGAGGGTGCGGCCGGCGAGCGTGGTCTCGAGGCGGGCGCCGTAGGTGTCGGCGTTGCGGAGCACGCAGTTGGAGAGCGCGGCGGAGCCGGTGGCGCCGACCAGCACGCCGTGGTCGGTGACGTTGCTGCCGACGACGACGAGGCCGTCGACGGTGGCGAGGCCGGCGGTGGCGTAGAGGCCGGCGATCGAGGCCGAGGTGACGGTGATCGAGGTCAGCGTGTTGGCGCCGGTGGCGCGGTGGGTGAGGCCGTAGATCGGATAGGAGATCTGGAGGTTGTCGAGGACCGAGCCGGCGGCGGTGGGCAGCAGGTCGACGCCGTACCAGGAGCCGGCGGTGGCCGAGGCGGCGGCGAGGACGATCGGCGCGGCGGGGGTGGCGTCGGCGATGAGCGTGCCGGCGACCTGGAGCTCGGCGCGGCTGGTGTTGGCGCCGGCGCCCATGACGTCGGTGGCGGCGAAGGTGAGGGTGACGCCGGCGGGGATCGTGAGCGTGACGCCGGGGGCGACGGTGAGGTCGCCGGCGACGGCGTAGGGGCTGGCGGCGACGGCGAGCGCGGTGGTGGTCCAGAGCGTGCCGTGGAGGCCGACGGTCTGGTCGCTGACGTAGGGCAGGCCGCCCTGATCACCGCCGCCGTTGGCGCCGAAGCGGGCGGGCGAGTTGGAGGTGAGGCGGAGGTTGGTGGCGGAGACGTAGAGCGGGTTCGAGCTGATGACGCCGGCGCCCGGGGTGACCGAGGAGTAGTTGCCCGACGCGTTGTTCCAGACGTCGGAGTAGGTGACGGTGACGGTCGAGGCGTCGCCGCGGACGACGCCCCACGACTGGTTGGTGACGATCGAGTTGGTGATCGTGACGGTGCCGGCAGCGCCGCCGCTGGTGGCGGAGTAGACGCCGTAGGAGCCGTTGGCGTTGAGCGTGCAGTTGGTGAGCGCGAGGGTGCGGCCGGCGAGCGTGGTCTCGAGGCGGGCGCCGTAGGTGTCGGCGTTGCGGAGCACGCAGTTGGAGAGCGCGGCGGAGCCGGTGGCGCCGACCAGCACGCCGTGGTCGGTGACGTTGCTGCCGACGACGACGAGGCCGTCGACGGTGGCGAGGCCGGCGGTGGCGTAGAGGCCGGCGATCGAGGCCGAGGTGACGGTGATCGAGGTCAGCGTGTTGGCGCCGGTGGCGCGGTGGGTGAGGCCGTAGATCGGATAGGAGATCTGGAGGTTGTCGAGGACCGAGCCGGCGGCGGTGGGCAGCAGGTCGACGCCGTACCAGGAGCCGGCGGTGGCCGAGGCGGCGGCGAGGACGATCGGCGCGGCGGGGGTGGCGTCGGCGATGAGCGTGCCGGCGACCTGGAGCTCGGCGCGGCTGGTGTTGGCGCCGGCGCCCATGACGTCGGTGGCGGCGAAGGTGAGGGTGACGCCGGCGGGGATCGTGAGCGTGACGCCGGGGGCGACGGTGAGGTCGCCGGCGACGGCGTAGGGGCTGGCGGCGACGGCGAGCGCGGTGGTGGTCCAGAGCGTGCCGTGG
Organism: Myxococcales bacterium; assembly: GCA_016707895.1. Lineage (GTDB taxonomy): Bacteria > Myxococcota_A > Polyangia > Haliangiales > Haliangiaceae > UBA2376. The sequence continues at coordinate 279,050 of JADJGV010000005.1, forward strand.
AGGCCGACGGTCTGGTCGCTGACGTAGGGCAGGCCGCCCTGATCGCCGCCGCCGTTGGCGCCGAAGCGGGCGGGCGAGTTGGAGGTGAGGCGGAGGTTGGTGGCGGAGACGTAGAGCGGGTTCGAGCTGATGACGCCGGCGCCCGGGGTGACCGAGGAGTAGTTGCCCGACGCGTTGTTCCAGACGTCGGAGTAGGTGACGGTGACGGTCGAGGCGTCGCCGCGGACGACGCCCCACGACTGGTTGGTGACGATCGAGTTGGTGATCGTGACGGTGCCGGCAGCGCCGCCGCTGGTGGCGGAGTAGACGCCGTAGGAGCCGTTGGCGTTGAGCGTGCAGTTGGTGAGGATCAGCGCGCTGCCTGCGACCGTGGTCTCGAGGCGGGCGCCGTAGGTGTCGGCGTTGCGCAGCACGCAGTTGGAGAGCGCGGCGGATCCATCGACGCCGACCAGCACGCCGTGGTCGGTGACGTTGCTGCCGATGACGACGAAACCGTCGAGGCTGGCGTTGCCGTCCACGGCGTAGAGCCCCGCGATCGAGGCCGAGGTCACCGTCACCGCGGTGCCGGCCAGCACGTCGTTGGGGTTGGCGTAGTGGATCCCGTAGATCGGGTAGGTGATCGCGACGTGCTCGAGCCGCGCCAGCGTCGCGGTCGCGTCGACCACCAGGCCGTACCATGAGCCGGCCGCGGCCGACGCGCCGCTGATCGTGACCGGCGAGCCTGCGGTGCCGGTGACCGACAGCGAGCCGCGGACCGTGATCTCGACCCGCGAGGTGTTGCGCCCGGCGGCCTGGCCGTCGGTCGCAGCGACCTGCACCGTCGTGCCGGCGGTGATCGTCAGCGACGCCCCGCTGGGTACGGTGATGTCGCCCTGCACGATGTACGGGCTGCCTGCCGGGGTCCAGGTCTGGTTGATGATGTTGCCGCCGGCGACGATCGTGTCGGCAGCGGCGCCCCCGGCGGTGGCGGCGATCAGGGCGAGCGTGAGCAAAGCGACGCGGCAGCGCATGCGGTCCTCCCGAGGAGCGCGCATGCTACCAGCCCGCCTGGGGCGCTGGCGGGGATGTGCGGCCGGGGGTGCGCCAGGTCACCCGGGCGCGAACTCTTCGTACAGGCGGGTGAGCAGGCCGCCCGAGGCGAAGCGGTAGAGCTCCAGCGCGCCGCCCAGGCCGTGGGCGGTGGCGCGCCACTCGGACTCGTGGATGACCTCGGCCGGGCCGACGTCACGCTCCTCGAGGTAGAGGCTCCAGCCGCGGCCGGCCGCGTCGCGCTGGTCCGAGCGGTAGGCGTAGCAGCAGAAGCCGCCGGGCTCGTGGACCAGGCGGGTCGGATCGGCGAGCGGGAACGTCGGGTCGCGCAACCGCGCGCGCGTCGAGGCCAGCGCCAGGAACGCCTCGGCCGACGGCGCGTCGGGGGTCAACACCGTGCGGCCCAGCCAGGTGCGCAGCGCGGCGGCGCTCCAGGCCGGCAGCGCGGCGAGCAGCGCCTCGGCCAGCGCCGGCGTCGCCTGCAGCCGCGGCAGGAGGCCGTAGATCCGCTCGTCGGCGCTGCAGTGGCGGCCCAGGTGATCGATCACCCGCGGCCAGTCGGCCTCGCGATCGGCCCACGCCGCCAGCTCGTCGAGCGAGACGTACGACGTGGTCACGGGATCACGCTGGCGACCAGCATCGTGTCGGCGGTCGCGCGGTGCGCGTGGTCGCCGTACAGCGCGTCGAGGACCGCGTGGGCGCGGCCGGCGACCTTGGCGTGCAGCGGCGGGTAGCGCGGATCGGCGCGCAGCCCCACGAGCAGCGGGCAGCGCTCGAGCCAGTGGCGGTCGAACAAGCCGTGCTGCACCGCCAGCGCCAGCATCGCGAACGCGGTGTCGAGGTCGCCCGAGCCGGCCGCCACCTCGCACACGATCTGGCCGACGAACGCACGCCGGCGCGAGCCGCCGACGTCGGCCGCCATCGTCACGATGCCGATGATCTGATCGCGCACCGCGCTCCAGCGATCGGTCAGCACCGCGTCGCACACCGCGAAGATCAGCGAGCGCTCGAACAGCGGCATCTCGGGCACGCGCGCCGTGATGTCGCGGATCCGCGCGATCGTCGCGCGATCGCCACGCCAGCCGGCGGTGCGCAGCGCCAGCGCCAGCCGCGACGACGCGCCGCTGCCGCGATCGCTGGCGTCGTAGATCATCTGGTCGTGCTCGTCCCAGCGGCCCTCGAGCGCGTAGGCCCGGGCCAGGTCCCAGCGCGGCAGCTCGAGGTCCGGGTCCATCTCGAGCACGTCGGCCATGCGGGCCAGGCCCTCGTCGAGGTAGCCGCTCTCGAGCAGCATCCGCCCCAGCCACTCGTGGGGGTCGGTCAGGTACGGCGCGCAGGCGATCGCCGTGCGGAAGTGGACCGCGGCGGCGGTCGCGTCGCCGTGGTGCAGGCGCACCCGGCCGTGCGCGAGGTGGGCCTCGGCCAGGTGTGGCGCGATCGTCACCGCCCGGGTCGCCAGCGCGGTGGCGCGCGTGAGCTGCGCCGGATCGGGCGGCTCGGAGAAGAACGCGCCGCGCACCTCGCACATCGCCAGGTGCGCCATGATGCGGGTGTCGTCGGGGGCCAGCCGCGCCGCGGCCTGGAAGTCGTCGTGGGCCGCGAGCCGGTCGCTCTCGTCGTGGCGGCTGCGCTCGATCGCCCGCCACAGGTGGGCGCGGGCCGCGGTCGGGATCGGCACCTCGTCGGCGCCGCGCTCGGGGCCGGCGCCCACCGCGGCCGCGATCACCCGGCTGGCCAGCTCGGCGCCCGCGACCAGCGCGTCGACCTCGAGCCCGACCGACAGCTCGAGCCGATCGGTGCGGCCGGGCAGGCGCACCGCCACCACCGCGCCGCGGGTGGCGTCGCCCTCGACGGTCACCCACGCGCCGTCGGCGAGGTCGCGCTCGCGGCCGCGGATCAGCCGCAGGTGGCCGCGGCGCGCCAGCCGGCGCAACAGCTCGCTGTGCAGGCCGAACACCAGCGCCGCCAGCTCGGGCGGGGCCTGGGCCGGCAGCACCTGCACCGTCGGCAGGCCCACCGCCACCGCGCCGGCGCGCCGCGGCGTCGACCCGCGCGGGCTCGGCAGATCAGGCGCCAAGGCCGCGCGCAGCGCCAGGACGCCGGCCCACCGCTGCGCCGGGTCGGTGGCGATCGCCCGCGCGACGATCGCCGCCAGCGCCGGCTCGAGCTCGTCGAGCTTGGCCGGGCGCACGACGTCGGCCTGCTTGGCGTCGAGCACGGTGCCCAGGCCGCCGACGAACGCCGGCACGCCGGTGAGCATCTCGTACAGCACCAGGCCCAGCGCGTAGACGTCGACCTGCGGCGTCGGCGCGTCGCCGCGCGCCTGCTCGGGCGCCATGTAGCGCGGCGTGCCGCTGGCGGTGTCATCGGTCGACGCCGCCAGGCTGGCGACGCCGAAGTCGGTCAGCACCACCCGGCCGTCGTCGGCGAGCAGCACGTTGTCGGGCTTGAGGTCGCGGTGCACGACGCCCACCGCGTGGGCCGCGGCCAGCGCGTCGCACAGCTCGACCGCGATCGCGATCGCGTCGCTGGCCGGCAGCGGCCCGCGCTCGATCCGGGTCGCCAGCGACGGGCCGGTGACCAGCTCCATGGTCAAGAACACCTGGCCGTCGGCCAGGCCCAGCTCGAACGTGCGCGCGACGTTCTTGTGGGTCACGCGCCGCGCCAGCTTGACCTCGGCGCGGAACCGCTCGACCACGCCGGGCAGCCGCACCACCGCGGCGTGCACGACCTTGAGCGCGACCACCTCGTCGAGCTCGCGGTCGAGCGCGCGGTAGACCTCGCCCATCCCGCCGCGCCCCAGCAGCTCGAGGATCTCGTAGCGGCCGGCCAGCGTGGCGCCGACCAGGCCGACGTCGGTCGAGACCGGCTGCGCCATCGCCACCAGTGTACGTCAGCCGGGCCGCCGGCGCGGCCCGCCGGCTACTTCGCCGGGTGCTTGGCGCGGTACTCGTCGCGGTACTTCAGCACGGTCTCCAGCTCGGCCTTGGTGAAGACCTTGCCGGTGAGCGCGGCCCACACCTTCTGGGCGGCCTTGTCGGCGTCGGCGATCAGCTCGGGCGACGCCGGCGTGACCTTGACGCCCTTGCGCTCCATCTGCTTGAGCGCGCTCTCGTTGTCCTTGCGGATCTGCTTGCGCAGCGTCTTCTGCATGCCCTTGGCGATCTTCCCCATCAGCGCCTGATCGGCGGCGGAGACCTTCTTGAGCGTGTCGTTCTTGATGATCGTGGCCCCGATGCTGAAGCTGAGCTGCAGCGACGAGATGTACTTGATCTTGGTGTTCCACTGCAGCGCGACCGCCGCCAGCGGCGAGCCGTAGCACGCGTTGATGCGACCGGTGGTCAGCGCCGGCTCGACCTCGGGGACGCCCAGCGGCACGCCCGACAGGCCGAGCTGCTTGAAGGTCGCGTTCATGATCACGTCGTCACCCCACAGCCACGGCTTCATCGACTTGAGGTCGGCGATGCTCTTCACCTCGTCCTTCGACATGACGTAGACCCAGCCGACCTCGCCGCGGTCCTGCAGCGTGTAGCCCTTGGCCTCGAACTTCTTCTGGTAGTACGGCCAGACCTTGTCGGCGACGTAGTCGAGCTCCTCGACCGAGGCGAACAGCCGCGGCAGCTCGAGCACGCGGATGCTCTCCTCGACCATCGACAGGCCGACCGAGGTCAGCGCCGCGCCGTCGAGCTGGCCGAGGTTGATCTTGCGCACGACGTCGCGCTCGTCGCCCTGCACGCCGCCGGCGTAGTACTTGATCCCGACGCGGCTCTCGGTCTTGGCCGCGACCTCGGCCGAGCCCTTGTTGAGGATCTTCATCCACGAGCTGCCGTCGGGCGCCAGGGTCGCCATGCGGACCTCGAGGTTGTCGGCGGCGGCGACGCCGGCGGTGGCGGCGACCAGGAGGGGGCGGCGAGGCCCGTGCGAAAGGCGATGGGGGTGCGCATCGATTGCTCCTCGATTCTGTCCAGTCCAGCGGTCGCCGTGCGGCCATCCGCGCGGCAGCTCCGAATCTACGGCGCCGGCGCGGCGGCGGGGGGCGCGGCGAACGTGAACCGCACCTTGGTGGGCTTGCCCTTCTTGACCTTGACCTTGGCGGTCTTGAGCCCGAGGGTCGGGTGCCAGGCCTCGACGGTGTAGCTGCCGGGCGGCACCCCGGGCAGGGTGAACGCGCCGTCGGCGCCGGTGACGGCGAAGTACCCGTGGTCCGAGACCACCACCCACGCCGCCATCCACGGGTGGACGTCGCAGTGCAGCGACACGACGTCGCCCGGCGCGCGGCCGGCGAGGTCGCGGACGATCGGCGCGGCGCCCTTGGGCTGGGCCAGGTTCCACAGCACCTTGGTCAGCGCGTTGCCGCGGACGTTGTGGAACGTCGCGTCGAGGTTGCGGATCTCCAGCGCCTGGCCGGCGATCACGCCGACCACCCGCGGCGCGTACATGCACTCGGACTGAGCGATCACCGCCGGCGTCGTGGGCGCGGCCGCGGCCGGGGCGCCGCCGACCTTGATCCGCACCAGCACGTCGCGCAGCTTGCCGTCGGTCACGACCACCGCCTCGGCGCCGCGGGCGGTCGCGGCGCATACGGGGTCGCTCGAGCGATCGACCGGCTTGGCCTCGGGGATCGGGCCGGTCCAGCTCACCGCGCCGGTGATCGACCCGGCGGTCGGCCCGGCCACGGCGGTGCCGGTGGCCGCGCAGGCCAGCGCGGCGGCGAGGATCCAGCGGCGCATCGTCAGGGCTAGGACGGGGGAGCCGGGCGTGATCTTCATCGCGATCACGCCGAGGTCAGGCCGCCGTCGGCGACCACCACCGAGCCGGTCGTGAACGACGACACGTCCGACAGCAGGTAGACCGCGGCGCCTGCGATCTCCTCGGGTTGCGCGTGGCGGGCGAGCGGCGTCCGCTTGATCACGTGGTCGCGCAGCATCGGGTTGCCGACGATCGCGGCGGCGAACTTGGTCTCGACCAGCCCCGGCGCGATGGCGTTGACCCGGATGTTGCCGCCGCCCAGCTCGAACGCCAGGGTCTGGGTCAGCGAGATCACCGCGGCCTTCGACGCGCCGTAGATGCCCTGCATCGGCGCGGCGCGCAGGCCGGCCACCGAGGCGACGTTGACCAAGGACGCGCCGCCGCCGCGGGCCCGGGCGTGCTTGACCAGCGCGCGCGCGACGTACAGGTAGCCCTTGAGGTTGACCTCGAGGGTCTTGTCGATCGCCGCGTCGGGCGTATCGATCAGCGGGCCGAAGTACGGGTTGGTCGCGGCGTTGTTGACCGCGCCGTCGACCTTGCCGAAGCGCGCGATCGCCGCTGCGAACAGCGCGTCGACGTCCTCGGCCTTGCCGGTGTGGCAGGCGTGGGCCAGCACCTCGCCGCGGCCGGCCAGCTCGCCGGCGGCGCGATCCAGATCGGCCTGCTTGCGCGACGCGATCACCACCTGGGCGCCGGCGTCGAGGCAGGCGCCGGCGATGGCCTGGCCGATGCCGCGGCTGCCGCCGGTGACGACGATGACCTTGCCCGCGAGGAGGTTCGACGTGCTCATGGCCGCGACGCTACCGCGAAGGCGCGGGCGGGTGCTAGCGTCGCGGCGCGTGGCCGGGCCGCCTCCTCACGACGATCGGACGACGGTCGACCCCGCCGCGGTCACCCACGCGCCGACCTCGACCACCGGGCCGGTGACGCTGGCGCCGGCGGCGATCGGGCCGCGGCTGCGCGCCGACGAGGCGCTGACGATCGCCACCGACTTCGAGCAGCGCTACGAGCTGGGCGGCGAGCTGGCGCGCGGCGGCCTGGCGCGGATCCGCGACGCGTACGATCGCGTGCTGCACCGGCGGGTCGCGGTCAAGCAGCTGCTGGCGCGCGGCGGCGACGCCGACGTGCGGTTCCTGCGCGAGGCGCGCATCACCGGCCGGCTGGCCCACCCCAACATCGTGCCGATCTACGACCTCGGCCTCGACGCCGACGGCGCGCCGTTCTACGCGATGAAGTGGGTCGAGGGTCGGTCGTTGCACGACCTGATCGAGGCCCGGCCGACGCTCGACGAGCGGCTGGCGCTGGTGCCGCACGTGATCGCGATCGCCGACGCGCTGGCCTACGCCCACGCGGTCGGGGTGATCCACCGCGACCTCAAGCCGGCCAACGTGCTGGTCGGCGACTTCGGCGAGACCATCGTCATCGACTGGGGCCTCGCGCTCGAGGCCGGCGCCGTCGATCCGCCGCGGGCCGACGCCGCGCCGATCAGCGCGCCGCGGCTGACCTCGGTCGGCAGCGTGATCGGCACGCCGGCGTACATGCCGCCCGAGCAGGCGCGCGGCGACGCGGTCGACGCCCGGGCCGACGTCTACGCGCTGGGCGCGACGCTGTACCACGTGATCGCCGGCGCCCACCCCTACGCCGACGCCGAGACGTCGGTCGCGACCTCCGACGACGGGCCGATCTGGGCCCGGGTGCTCGACGAGCCGCCGGCGCCGCTGGCGACGCTGTGCCCCGGCGTCCCGGCCGAGCTGGCGGCGATCGTCGAGCGGGCGATGGCCCGGCGCGCGGCGGCGCGCCACGCCAGCGCCGCCGAGGTCGGCGCGGCGCTGGCCGGGTTCGTCGCGCACCACCAGTCGCACCGGCTGGCCGAGGCCGCGGTGCGGCGCGACGACGAGCTGGCCGTCCGCATGCGCGGCGCGCGCACCGACGACGCCGGCGCGGTGGCGGCGATCTACCGCGACGCCGACGTCGTGCAGTTCGGCCTCGAGCAGGCGCTGCAGGCCTGGCCCGAGAACCCGGTGGCCCGGGCCGGCCTGGCCCGGCTGCGCGCGCGCCTGTTCGACTTCGAGTGCGCGGTCGGCAACCTGGCCGGCGCCGCCGCGCTCGCCGACGCGCTACCCGCCGACCCCGATCGCACCCGCATGCTGATCGCGCTGCGCGCCGACCTGGCCCGCCGCGACGCCGAGGCCGAGGCGTTCGCCCGCGCGCGCGATCGCTCGATCGGCGGCCGCGAGCGGATGATCATGCTGGGCGCGGTGGGCGCGATGCTCGCCTACTTCTTGATCGAGGCGCTGGTCAGCCGCCGCTCGCTCGACGACGTCGGCGCGACCCGGCGCATCCTGCGCAACGCGATCGTGGTGGCGGTGCCGACGCTGGCGATGATGTGGGCCTGGCGCAAGCGGATGTTCGCCAACGAGTTCTCGGAGCGCGCCGGCCGCACGGTCGCGGCGATGCTGGTGGTGACGGTGACCCACCGGGTGCTGGCGATCGTGATCGCGCAGCCGGCCCGCGACGTGTTCGTGCTCGACATGCTGCTGATCGCGGTGGCGATGTGGACGTTCGGCGGCCGGCTGGGCCTGGCGCTGGGCGCGATCGCGGTCGCCGGGGCCTGGGTGTGCGCCCTGGCGCCGGCGGCGGCGCTGTTCGTCTACAACGGCGCGATCATCGGCATCGCGGTGCTGCTGGCCGTGGCCTGGTCGCGGGCCGCCCGCCGGGAGTAGCCGCGCGGCCCCGGCGCGGCGTCCCGCCGCAGGCGTGACCGCTTGACGCGACGCGGCGCGTCGGCCATAAATGAATGACGGTTCATTCACTCTCGAACCGGCGTCCCTGGACGATTCGACCGCTGCCGCCCGGAGGTACCTATGTCCCAGCCCATCAACCGCTACAAGGCCGACCTGCGCGACGTCCGCTTCGTGCTGTTCGAGCAGTTCAAGCTCCAGGACATCCTCGGCAAGGCCCCCTACGGCAACTGGGGCCAGGAGGAGGTCGAGACGGTGCTCGGCGAGGTCTACGCCTGGTCGAAGGATCAGCTGGGCCCGCTCAACGCGCCCGGCGACGCCACCGGCTGCACGCTCGTCGACGGCAAGGTCAAGACCCCCGAGGGCTTCAAGGCCGCGTGGAAGTCGCTCTACGACGTCGGCTGGCGCCGGCTGGCGATCCCCGAGGAGTTCGGCGGCATGGCCGGCCCGTTCACGCTGCACGCGATGGCCGAGGAGATCATGTGCGGCGCCAACACGGCGTTCAACATGTACCCGGCGCTGACCCAGGGCGTCGCTGACGTGATCCAGCACTTCGGCACCAAGGAGCAGGTCGCGGCCTACTGCACCAAGCTCCACGACGGCACCTACGCCGCGACGATGTGCCTGACCGAGCCGCAGGCCGGCTCCGACGTCGGCAGCGCCACCTCGAAGGCCGAGCCGATGGGCGGCGGCAAGTACAAGATCCGCGGCACCAAGATCTTCATCTCGGGCGGCGATCACGATCTGTCGAAGAACATCCTGCACCTGGTGCTGGCCAAGACCGAGGACGCGCCGGCCGGCACCAAGGGCCTGTCGCTGTTCATCGTCCCGCGCGATCGCTCGGACGGCACCTCGAACGACGTCAAGGTCGCGTCGATCGAGCACAAGATGGGCATCAAGGCGTCGTCGACCGCGGTGCTCAACTTCGGCGACGACGACAGCTGCATCGGCGAGCTGGTCGGGACCGAGGAGCAGAAGGGCATGTCCCAGATGTTCCACCTGATGAACTACGCCCGCATCGGCGTCGGCGTGCAGGGCCTGGCGGTGGCGTCGTCCGCGTACCTCAACGCGCTCGACTACGCCAAGGAGCGCAAGCAGGGCCCGTCGATCAAGCAGTGGAAGGACGCGGCGGCGCCGCGGGTGGCGATCATCGATCACCCCGACGTGCGGCGCATGCTGCTGGACATGAAGGCCCGCGTCGAGGGCATCCGCGCGCTGGTGGTGAAGCTGTCGCTCCACCTCGACAAGGCCAACGCCGCGACCGGCGACGCCGCGGCCAACACCTACCACCAGGGCCAGGTCGACCTGCTGGTGCCGCTGGTCAAGGCCTACGGCTCGGACCAGGCGTTCCAGGTGTGCACGACCGCGATCCAGACGCTGGGCGGCGCCGGCTACCTGAGGGACCACCCGATCGAGCAGTACGCGCGCGACGCGAAGATCTTCTCGATCTACGAGGGCACCAACCACATCCAGGCGCTCGACCTGGTGGGCCGCAAGCTGGGCCAGCGCGGCGGCGCCAACCTGCAGGCGTTCCTCAAGGACGTGCAGTCGTTCGCGGCGTCGCTCAAGGAGCACCCGACCTACAAGGACGCGGCGGCGCACCTGGCGGCGGCGGCCGAGACCATCATGAGCACCGCGATGCGGTTCATGGGCTGGTTCGGCGGCGGCAAGATGGAGATGGTGCCGCTCGCGGCCAACCGCTTCCTCGAGATGATGAGCGAGACCGCGATCGGCTGGCTGTTGCTCGACGCCGCGGTGATCGCCGACAAGGCCGCCGAGGCGCTGCCCGCCGACCACGCCGACCGCGCGTTCTACGCCGGCAAGAAGTACGCGGCGCTGTACTACGCGGTGAACGTGGTCGCGACGGTGCCGCAGAAGGCGCAGATGATCGGCAAGGAAGACAAGACGCCGCTCGAGATCCCGACGGCGGCGTTCGCGACGGTCTAGCCGGTCACGGCGCGCAGGTGGCGGGGCGGGCCCGGGCGCGCAGCCGGCCCAGCACCCGCGCCTCGTCGGTGGGGTTGTAGACGGAGTTGACCTCGACGACGGCGTCGAGCACCAGCCCGGTGGGCGTGGCGCGGAACTCGAAGCGCCACGCCGGCATGCCCTCGCCGACGGCGTCGACCGTGCAGGCGTGCGCGCCGCCGCGGTTGCGACAGGTCAGCTCGACCTCGTCGAGGTTCATCCGGCGGCCGAGCTGGCGCGCGAGGCGCCGCAGCGGCGCGCGGGCGTCGCACGCGTGGCGGCCCCAGCGGACGTCGCCGTCGAAGTCGCCGGTGCGATAGCCGAGGTCGAACACCCCGGTGGCCGGATCGATCACCTCGGCCCACGGGCGCTGGCCGGTCAAGAGCTCGCGCATGAAGCGCTTGGTGACCTGGGCCGGCCGATCGGCGGCGGCGGCGCCGGCGCTGGCGGTGGCGGCGCCGGTGCACAGGGCGGCGATCACGAGGGCGCGCATCGGCGATCGAACGCCGGGCGCGGTGCGCTGATTCCGCCGTTCACGCGGCGGCGCGGACCGGCGCGGCGTAGGTGGCGCGGGCCCAGGCCAGCGCGCTGGCGATCACCGCCGACCACGGCGTCGCGGTGGCGCCGAAGGTGGCGCGGAAGCGGCCGTCGTCGAGGACGTACGGCGCGTCCCACTGGTAGGCCATCTCGGCCACCTCGCGCAGCAGCGGCGCCACCACGCCGACGCCGCGCAGCACCCACGTCGGCACCCGCGCCAGCCGCGGCGCGACGCCGGCCGCGGCGGCGATCATCTCGATCAGCGCGCGGGTGGTCAGCGCCGGGTTGGCCGGCAGGTGCCACAGCTGATCGCGGGCCCGCGGGTCGGTGCCGAGCGTGATCAGGCCCGCGGCGACGTCGTCGACGAACGAGTAGCTGTGCGGCTGATCGGGGTCGCCCATCACCTCGACCTTCTTGCCGGCCAGCAGCCGCGGCCAGAACCGCTCGCCGAACACCGCGGCCTGGGTCGCGCCGGGGCCGATGAAGTCGCTGGCGCGGCCGACGGTGACCGCGACGCCGCGGTCGCGCGCGGCCCGCACGGCGGCGTCGGCCTCGGCCCGCAGCGCGCCCTTCCTCGAGCACGGCGCCAGCGGCGTGTCCTCGCGCATCACGCCGCCCGGCGCGCGGCCGTACATGTACAGGTTGTCGAGCACGACGAGGTGCGCGCCGGCGGCCTCGGCGGCGGCGATGATGCCGTTGGTCAGCGGCAGCAGGCGGCGCGGCCACTCGGTGTAGAGCGGGTTGACGCAGTGGTAGAGCGTCGTCGCGCCGGCGGTGGCCGCGGCCAGCGCCGCCGGGTCGAGCACGTCGGCGTTGAGCGGCTCGACGCCGGCCGGCAGCTCGGCGCCGAAGCGGCCGCGGCGCACCAGCCGGACGCGGCGGCCGGTCGCGACCAGGCCGGCGGCGACGCGCGGGCCGATCTGGCCGGCGCCCAGGACGACGTGGAGCTCGGAGGAGGAGGTCGACATGCCGATCACGATGGCGCTTGAGGCAGCGTTGCGAAACGCCCATGATGACAACATGGCATTGCAGGAACGCAACGCAGCCGATCCGGCGCGGGCCGCCCGAGCCCGGGTCGGGCGGCTCGACTGGGACCTGGTGCGGGTGTTCCTCGACGTGGCGCGCGCCGGCCGGCTGACCGCCGCCGCCGGGCCGGCCGGGCTCGACGTGTCGACGGTGTCGCGCCGGCTCGACCGGCTCGAGCGCGAGCTGGGGGTGCGGCTGTTCGAGCGCGCCGCCACCGGCGTGCGGCTGACCGCCGCCGGCCAGCGGCTGGTGCCGGCCGCCGAGGACATGGCGCGGTCGCTGGGCGAGCTGGGCGTGGCGCTGGCGGCGGTCGAGGCCGAGGCCGAGGGCGTCGTGCGGCTGACCGCGCCGCCGGGCGTGATCGACGGCTTCGTCGCGCCGGCGCTGCCGCGGTTCCACGCGCGCCACCCGCGGGTGCGGCTCGAGCTCGACGCCTCGGTCGGCTACGCCGATCTCACGCGCGGCGAGGCCGACCTCGCGCTGCGGGTGCGGCGGCCCGAGCGCGGCGACCTGATCGCGCAGCGGCTGGTCACGACCCCGGCGGTGCCGGCGACATCGCCGGCCTACGCCCGGGCCCTGGGCACGCTGCGGCGGATCGGCGACGCCCGGTGGATCGCGTGGGGCCACGACCTCGCGCACATCCCCGACGCGCGCTGGCTGACCACCTACGTCGACGTGCCGCCGGTGCTGCGCACCAGCTCGATCGGCGCGCAGCTCGCGGCGGCGGCGGCCGGGCTCGGCGTCGCGCTGGCGCCGCAGCCGTACCTGGCGCGCTACGGCCTGGCCGCGGTCAAGCCCGGCCGCGCGCTGGCCGCCGCGTGGGCGGCGCTGCCGGTCGGCGAGCTGTGGCTGGTCGGCCACGTCGCGCAGCGGCGCGTGCCGCGGATCGCCGCGCTGTGGGATTTCATCGTCGGCGAGCTGGTCCTCTCGAAAAACTGAGGCTCGACGTGATCGCCCTCGCAGCGCCGGTCGATGCGGCGATCGATCGCGCGCGCCGCGGCGCCGCCGACGCTACGATGCACGCATGTGGATGACGCGCCTGACCGCCGCCGCGGCCCTCGTGCTCGCGCTCGCGACCTGCGGCGACAACCAGTCGCCGTACGAGCCGTGGATCCTCGACCCGCTGACGCCGGCCCAGGGGTTGTGGATCCGCACGCCCGAGTTCGACGTCGCGCCCGGCGCCGAGATCCAGTACTGCTACTTCTTCCAGGTGCCGGCGCAGGCCGACGGCACGCTGTGGGTCGATCGCATCGAGCTGGCGCTCAACCCCGGCAGCCACCACATGAACCTGTTCCGGGTGAAGACGCTGCGCGGGCTCAAGCCCACCGACGGCAGCCCGGTCGATCTCGGCGGCGTCCAGGGCACCGAGATCCGCGAGGGCGAGTGCTGGAAGTCGCCCAACTGGTCCGACTGGCCGCTGGTCGCCAACAACCAGCAGTCGTCGATCGACAACCCGATCTTCGAGTGGGCGCTGCCCACCGGCGTGGCCCAGAAGCTCGACGCCGGCGAGATGCTGATGCTGCAGATCCACTACGTCAACGCGGCGACGCAGGACACGCCGTTCAAAGGCCGCGGCGGCGTCAACCTGCACCGCTCGACCGACGGCGACACGATGGAGCTGGGCACGCTGTTCGCCACCCAGCAGAACATCCGGATCTGCCGCTCGAACCCCGCGCCGACCTACGGCGGCGGCTGCGCGATGCCCCAGGGCACGCACACCGTCGCGGCGGCCAATGGCCACTTCCACTCGCGCGGGCGGCGGTTCTCGATCTACGCGTGGGACGGCGTCTCGACGTCGCGCCCGCCGGACAGCGCGCGGTTCTACCAGAGCGAGGCGTGGGCCGAGCCCGACATGGCGACCGGCCTGAACGTGCAGCTGCCCCAGGGCGGCGGCATCTACTGGACCTGCGAGTACCAGTGGAGCGAGCCGGCGGACGGCTGCGAGGCGTTGCAGGCGGCGGACCCGCAGCACTCGACCGACTGCTGCTACACGTTCGGACCCAAGGTCGAGACCAGCGAGCACTGCAACGTGTTCCTGTACTACTGGCCCAAGACGGCGGACGTCACGTGCTTCTGACGCGGGGCACGGTGGTGGCCGCGCTGGGCCTGGCCGCGCCGGCGCTGGCCGCGTGCAGCGATCCGCCGGCGGCGTGCCTGGGCGACTGCACGCTGCCGATCGAGCTGGCGCCGACCGGGCTGCGCGACGGCGTGCTGGTCGATCTGGTCGACGGCGGCGAGGTCGACATCCGCCCGCCGGATCAGGGCGGCTTCGTCATCTACGTCGGCGTGCGCGCCAAGAACGTCCACGCCCGCGGCGGCTCGGTCAGCGGCGCGCTGCGCGGCGTGAGCGGCGGCCCGACGCTGACGATCGAGGAGCGGCCGGCGGCGTTCGTGCTGCGCGCCGACGGCTGGGCGATCCCCGAGTCGGCGTTCCAGGATCAGCCGAACCTGCCGGTGTGCGGGCCGGTGCCGGGGCCGGCGGACTTCGATCAGACCGCGTGGCAGGCGGTGCTGTCGTTCCGCGACAGCGACGGCCGCACCGCGTCGACGATGGTCACGGTGCAGCCGCGGTGCGGGGGCTGGGCCGACTGCGAGTGCAGCTGCCAGTTCGATCGGACCGGGCCGTGCACGCCCAGCTGGATCGACGCAGGCGTCGACGCGCGGCTCCGCTCGCGCTCGACGCCGGCGCTGACGCGCCGTGACCGCGGCGCTCACCCCGCGGGTGTGAGGCGGCGTCCGCGACGCGCGTGCTAGCGTCGCGCCGGGGGGGTGCATGCACCACGTCGCGAATCCGTTGCCACCGATCCGCTCGAAGGCTCAGCTGGTCCTCTACCTGAAGGAGGCCGCGGTGCTCGAGCACCAGTTCATGTGCCAGTACCTGTACGCGTGCTTCTCGCTGAAGAAGGACCCGGACCGGAGCTGCAGCGACGCGCAGTTCGAGCACGTGCGGCGGTGGGCGTCGACGATCTACATGATCGCGCGCCAGGAGATGGAGCACCTGTCGGTGGTGAACTCGATCCTGACCGCGGTCGGCGGCGAGCCGTACTACGGCCACCTCGGGCGGTTCCCGACGCAGCCGCGCTGGTACACCAGCGGCGCGCTGGCCGCCAAGCGCCAGGACGGCATGCCGCCGCCCTGCGACATCCCGTTCCACCTCGAGCGGTTCTCGCTGGCCACCGCGCGCCGCTACGCGTGCATGGAGTCGCCGCACCTGGCGTGGGTCACCGATCGCGATCGCGAGGCGCTGCTGGCGTGGTGCTTCCAGGAGCCCGACGGGCGCTGCCCGTCGATCGGTGACGGCGCGCGCCCGCCGGTCGCGATCGCGCCCAGCCGCCTGGCGGCGCAGGCGGCGCCGGCCGACGTCGAGATCGGCACGATCCAGGATCTGTACGAGGCGGTGCGCGACGGCCTAGTCTACCTCGAGGCGACGCTGGGCGCGCCGGCGCTGTGGAACGGCCACTGCTCGGGACAGTCGGAGATCCCCAGCGAGTACAACATCTACCTGTTCCCGATCTGCGACCTGGCCACGGCGCTGGCCGGGATCAAGCTGGTGACCAGCCAGGGCGAGGGCCTCGACGCACCGCCCGGCGCCGAGAGCCACTACCAGCTGTTCGTCGACATCGCCCGCGACTACGCGGCGCTGCTCGACGCCGACCCGAGGTTCGAGGCGTCGCAGCCGCTGCCGCTCGACCCGACGGTCGACGGCTACCGCGACCCCGCGACCGACCAGGCCAGCCAGGCGTTCCACGTCGGCTACCACGCGCTGTTGTTGATGCTGACCGGCTATTACCAGCTCTACACCAAGGCGCAGTTCGGCACCTCGCCGTACCTGTTGCAGGCGCTGGAGCAGAACGCGTTCGCGCCGGTGATGACGATGCTGGTGCGCTCGCTGGCCGAGGTGATGGCGCTGTTGCCGAGCAACGACGGCGGCCCGGCCGGGGTCAGCTTCGATCTGACGCCCGAGGAGCTGGCGGCGCTGGCCGACCCCGCGGCGCCGCGCTACCGCGACCTGCTCACGTACCTGGCGCCGCTCGACCAGGTGACCAAGATGCTGGCCGACCTGCTGACCAAGCCGCTGCCCGAGCCGGCGCGGCCGCGGCTGGCGTTCATCGTCGAGAACATGACCCGGATGGTCAACAACGTGGTCTGGAACTACCGGCGCGGCACCTACCCGCGGTTCGACCCCAACAACCCCGCCATCAACTGCACGCCGTCGACCGGCTGCGACTGTGAGTGACCGATGAGCCTCGGCCCCGATCTGCAGCAGGCGACGATCCGGCTCCTCGAGATCCACTTCGAGGGTTACTTCATGTGCCGGATCGCCACTGATCCGGACCCGTCCAACGAGCACCGCGGCATGAGCGGCTACACGATGGCGCTGCCGCGCGAGACCCGGCTCGATCAGATCATCCGGCTGCAGGTCGACGAGGAGTTCGCGCGCAAGAACGCGCGGGCGCCGCTGCACGACCTGGGCAAGGACATCGGCGTGCGGGTGGTCGACGCCCGCTTCGACGGCGCGACCTACGCGCCGGCGGCGGCGGCGTTGAAGGACGCCCGGGTCGAGCTGCTGGGCAAGAACCAGCCGTTCGCCGACGGCCCGGTGTTCGAGAGCCGCAACAACATCGTCGGCAACGACGACGCGATGGCGTTCGTGATCCAGCCGTTCGATCTGCGCATCGTCGGGCCCGGCGCGACGATCACCGCGCGCGACTACCTGGACCCGGGCGAGCCCGCCAAGCAGACCTGGCAGTTCACCGACCCGGCGGCCTACGCGCGGCGGATCTCGACCTGCCAGATCACCGGCGACACCGAGGTGGCGCAGGCGGTCAACGTCTTCGATCCCTACGGCTACTTCCGCGATCGCCGGCGCACGCTCGAGCGGCTGATCGAGCGCGACCGCGCGCTCCTGCCCGGCGCCGACCCGGCGCTGCGGGCCAAGCTCGAGGCCGACATCCAGAGCTACCAGAGCCGGATCTACCAGCTCGAGTTCTGGGGCGACCGCATCATCAGCAAGATCCAGATGCGGGTCGACTGGGAGTTCGAGATCAACGGGCCGCAGGTGGTCGACGGCGCGCTGGGCGGGCGGGTCGACGTGGCCCAGCCGTGGCGGATCGGCTTCTGGTTCGGCGGCTGGGATGGCGACCTGCTGATCGGGTTCGCCCGCGGCACCCTCGGCCTGCCGTTCCTGCCATCGTAGAGGTGCCATGCAGCCCGGCGCCGTCATCGACCAGCGGTTCGAGCTCGAGCGCAGCGTCGCGGCCGGCGGCATGGGGCAGATCTGGCGCGCGCGCGATCGCGTGAGCGGGCGGCCGGTGGCGATCAAGGTGATGCTCGGCGACGACGCGACGGCCCACGCGCGGTTCGGCCGCGAGGCGGCGCTGCTGGCCGACCTGCGCCACCCCGGCGTCGTCGAGTACGTGGCCCACGGCAGCTACGCCGGCGCGCCGTACCTGGCGATGGAGTGGCTCGACGGCGTCGACCTCGCCGCGCGCAGCCGGGCCAGCCGGATCGACGCGTTCGCCACCGTCGAGATGCGCCCGACCCAGCCCGGCGTCGGCGGGTTCGACGGGGGCGACGACGGCGGCGCGGCGCCGGTGGGGCTGCCGGTGGCCGAGGTGGTGGTGCTGGCGCGCCGGCTGGCGTCGGCGCTGGGCGAGGTCCACGGCCGCGGGGTCGTGCACCGCGACCTCAAGCCCGAGAACGTGTTCCTGCTCGAGGGCGACCTCACCCGCGCCAAGCTGATCGATTTCGGCGTGGCCCGCGGCGCCGAGGTCGCGGCGCTGACCGCCGACGGCGTCGTGATCGGCACGCCCCACTACATGGCGCCCGAGCAGGTGCGCGGCGACGTCGTGACCGCGGCCACCGACGTCTGGGGGCTGGGCGCGGTGCTGTACGAGCTGTTCGCGGGCCGGCCGCCGTTCACCGCCTCGCACCCGCTGGCGGTGATGGCGCGGATCGTCGTCGACGAGCCGCCGCCGCTGGGCGCGGCGCGGGGCGATCTGCCGGCCGAGCTGGTCGAGCTGATCCACGCGATGCTGAGCAAGGAGCCCGGGCAGCGCCCGCGCACCGGCCGGCTGGCCGAGGCGTTCGAGCGGCTGGGCGGCACGCTGGCCGGCGCGCTGGCCGCGACGCCGGCGCCGCTGGTCGCGCCGGTGGCGATCAAGGCGCAGATCACCGGCAGCGAGGCGCGGATCCGCTCGCTGTTGTTCGCGCGGCGCGACGGCGGCGAGGCCGCGGCCGGGTTGCTCGACGAGCTGCGCGCGGCGGCGGCGAGCCGGGGCGGCGAGTTCGAGCGCGTCGGCGCCGCCGAGCGGTCGTTCCTGATCACCGTGGCCGGCGCGGCGTCGCCGCGCGACCAGGCCACGCGGATGGCGGCGATCGCGCTGGCGCTGCGCCGGGTCGACGCCGGCCTGGCGATCGCGATCGTCACCGGCCGCGGCAGCGAGAGCGCGCACCACACGCCGATCGGTGAGGTGGTCGACCGCGCCGCGGCGCTGCTCGATCGGGTCGCGCCCGGGGAGATCGAGGTCGATCGGCTGAGCGCCGGGCTGCTCGAGGGGCGCTACCAGGTCGAGGCGGTCGCCGCGCGGTTCCTGCTGGCCGGCGCGCAGCTCGCCGAGCAGGCGCGCACGCTGCTCGGGCGGCCCAGCCGGTGGGTCGGGCGGCGCCGCGAGCTGACGACGCTGCTGGCGACGTTCGACGAGTGCGTCGAGGGGCCGGCGGCGCGCGCGCTGGTGGTGCTGGGCCAGGCCGGCATGGGCAAGTCGCGCCTGCGCCACGAGCTGTTGCGCGCGCTGCACGAGCGCGGCGACGAGGTGCTCGTGCTGCACGGCCACGGCGACTCGGTGGCGGCCGGCGCGCCGTTCCACCTGCTGGCGCCGGCGGTGCGCGCCGAGCTGGCGGTCGGCGGCGACCCGGCGCTGGCGGCGGCGCGGCTGCACGGCCGGCTGGCGCAGGTGATGCCGGCCGACCAGGCGCGCCGGGTGGCGCCGTTCCTGGGCGAGCTGATCGGGGTGCGGGTCGAGGCCGCCGGCGACGCGGCGGTCGAGGCGGCGCGCGGCGATCCGATGCTGATGGGCGAGCAGGTGCGCGCGGCGTTCGCGGCGTGGCTGCGCGCCGAGGCCCGGCGGCCGGTGGTGCTGACGATCGAGGACCTGCACTGGGGTGACCTGCCGTCGGTCAACGCGATCGACGTCGCGCTGCGCGAGCTGCACGACCGGCCGTTCCTGGTGGTCGCGACCGCGCGGCCCGAGGTGCGCGAGCTGTTCCCCAAGCTGTGGGCCAGCCGCGGCGTGGTCGACGTCGCGCTCCACGCGCTGGCGCCGCGGGCCTGCGCCGAGATCGCCACCGACGCGCTCGGCGCGGCGGCGACGCCCGCGGTGGTCGAGGCGCTGGTCGCGCGCTGCGAGGGCAACGCGTTCTACCTGGAGGAGCTGATCCGCGCGGTGGTCGACGGCGGCGGCGATCTCGGCGCGCTGCCGGCGACGGTGGTCGGCACGGTCCAGGCCCGCCTGGCGGCGCTCGACGGCGAGGCCCGCCGGGTGCTGCGCGCCGCCGCGGTGTTCGGCGAGGTGTTCGCGGTGCCGGGCGTGGCGTCGGTGCTGGGCGGCGGCAGCGGCGTGTTCCAGCTGGGCGAGTGGATCGACGACCTGACCCGGCGCGAGCTGATCCAGCCCGATCGCGGCGAGCCGGGCGGGCTGCGCTTCCGCCACGCGCTGATCCGCGACGCCGCCTACGACATGCTCACCGAGGACGACCGGCGGATCGGCCACCTGCTGGCGGCGCAGTGGCTGGAGCGGGTCGGCCGGCGCGAGCCGCTGGTGCTGGCCGGGCACTACGAGCGCGGCGGCGACGCGGCGGCGGCGGTGCGCTGGTACCACGCGGCGGTCGACGACGCGGTCGAGGGCAACGACCTGGCCGCGGTCGAGGAGCGCGGTGAGCGCGCGGTCGCCGCCGGCGCCGCCGGCCCGGTGCTGGGCGCGGTGCGGTGCCAGCAGGCGATCGCGGCCTACTGGCGCAGCGACTACGCCGCCGCCGATCGCCACGGCGAGGCGGCGCTGGGCTTGCTCGCGGTCGGCAGCGCCGACTGGTTCCGCGCGGCCGGCGCGGCGATCGTGGCGGCGGCGCGGCTGGGCGACTACGCCGCGGTCGATCGGCGGTTCGAGGCGGCGCTGGCGGCGCCGTGCGCGCCCGACGCGGTGGCGGCGCAGCTGATCTGCCTGTGCCGCGGCACGTTCCAGCTGGTCTTCAACGGGCGGCTGGCGCGCGCCGACGAGATCCTCGCGCGGATCGCCGCGATCCACGGCGGCGGCGAGGCGGTCGACGCGCTGACCACCGCGCAGGTCGAGCACGTCCAGGGCGTGCGCTGGGCCCACGTCGGCGACGTCGGGCGGTTCCTGCGCCACCTGCAGGCCGCGGTCGACGCGTTCGAGCGCGCCGGCGACGTCCGCAACGTCTCGCTCGAGCGCACCACCGTCGCGTGGTGCTGGGCCGAGCTGGGCGAGCTGGCGCGGGCCGCGGCGATCGGCCGCGACAACCTCGCGCGCTGCCAGGCGCTGCGCGCGCCGCAGGCGATCACCTACGCCAAGGTCAACCTCGGCTACATCCTGACGCTGGACCCGGCGGCGCGCGCCGAGGGCCGGGCGATCCTCGACGACGCGATCGCCGAGTGTCGCGCCGTCGGCAACACCCGGCTCGAGGGCTGGGCCCGGGCCCACCGCGCCACCGCGCGGCTGGCCGACGGCGACGCCGCGGCGGCGCTGGCCGACGCCACCGCCGCGACCGTCGCGCTGGCCGCCGCCCCCGGGCTGCAGGCGTGGGCCCGCGCGGTCGGGGCGCGGGCGCGGGTCGCGCTGGGCGACGCCGCGGTCGCGGTCGACGAGGCCCGCGCGGCGATCGCGGTGATCGATCGGCTGGGCGGGCTGCTGCAGGGCGAGACCACGCCGCCGCTGGCCCTGGTCGAGGCGCTGCGCGCGACCGGCGACGAAGCCGGCGCGACCGCGGCGGCCGCCGACGCGCTGCGCCGCCTGCGCGCGCGGGCCGAGCGGCTCGGCGATCCGGCGTGGCAGGCCAGCTTCCTGACCCTGCCCGACAACCGGCGCACCGCGGCGCTGGCCGCCGCCGGGTAGTGGCGCGCGCCGCGAGCGAGTATCGTGGGCGCGATGAAGCTGCCGGCGCTGCCTCTCGACGCTCAGGACATGTGCGCGCACCTGCTGCGCCTCGACACCACCAACCCGCCGGGCAACGAGCGCCCGGCCGCCGACTACCTCGCCGGCAAGCTGCGCGAGGTCGGCTACGACGTGACGGTGATCGAGAGCGCGCCGACCCGCGCCAACCTGGTCACCCGCTATCGCGGCGACGGCCGGGCCGCGCCGCTCTTGCTGGCGGCGCACCTCGATGTCGTCGAGGCCGACCCGACGCAGTGGCGGCAGCCGCCGTTCTCGGGCGCGATCGCCGAGGACTGCCTGTGGGGCCGCGGCGCGATCGACATGAAGAACATGGCGGCGATGAGCGTGGCGATCCTGCGCAAGCTGGCGGTCGACAAGCCGACGCTCGCGCGCGACGTGATCTTCGCCGGCGTCGCCGACGAGGAGGCCGGCTGCGATCTCGGCTCGCGGTTCCTGGTCGAGCAGCACCCCGAGCTGGTGCGCGCCGAGTACGCGATCGGCGAGTCGGGCGGCTTCTCGCTGCACCTCGGCAACGCGACGTTCTACCCGGTGCAGGTGGCCGAGAAGGGCCTGTGCTGGGTGCGCGCCCGGTGGAAGGGCGAGCCGGGCCACGGCTCGATGCCGCGCCCCGACAGCGCGGTGGTGCGGATGGCGGCGGCGATCGCGGCGCTGGGCAAGGCGCGGCTGCCGGTCCACCCGACCGCGCAGCTGCACCGCTTCCTCGAGGCGGTCGCGGCCAAGCAGCCGACGGTGGCGCGGCCGATCCTGAAGCTCCTGACCAAGCCCGAGCTGCTGGCCCGGGTGCTGCGGCTGCGGCCCGACGCCGGCGTCGCGCGCAGCCTGGGCGCGCTGCTCACCAACACCGCGTCGCCGACGGTGGTGCGCGCCGGCAACAAGACCAACGTCATCCCCGGCGTCGCCGAGGTCGAGATCGACGGTCGCACGCTGCCCGGGCAGTCGACCGAGGACTTCCTGCGCGAGCTGCGCGCGGTGCTGGGCGACGACGTCGAGCTCGAGGTGATGAAGGCGGCGCCGCCGACGGTGACCGAGCCGATCGCGTCGCCGCTGTACGACGTGATCGCGCGCCAGGTGGTGGCGCGCGAGCCCGACGCGACGGTGGTGCCGTACATGATCCCCGGCTTCACCGACGCCAAGTACTTCACGCAGCTCGGCGCCCGCTGGTACGGCTTCTCGCCGGTGAAGATCGAGAAGGCGTCGGGCATCAAGTTCGCCGACATGTTCCACGGCCACAACGAGCGCATCCCGATCGCCGGGCTGCGCTGGGGCGCCGAGGTGCTCGACGCGGTGGTGCGCGAGTTCGCGGCCACGCCGTAGGGCGTCGATCGCGGCGCGGCGCGGCGGCGATCAGCGCCGGCGCTTCTTCGGCCGGGGCGGCGGCTTCTTGCGCGGCGGCGGGCGCGGGGCCGGCGCGGCGTCGACCGCGGCGCCGGCGTCGATGAGGGCCGCGGCCGCGTCGTCGGGGGCGGCGGCGTCGTCGGCCGCCGCGTCGTCGGGGACCCCGCCGTCGACGGGGGGCGCGGCGTCGACGGGTGGCGCGGCGTCGACCGGCGGCGCGGCGTCGACCGCGACCTTGGCCGGGGCGGCCGCGGGCTTGCCGGCGTCCGTCGCCTCGCCGGCGTCGACCGCGCTCGCCGGCGGCGCGTGGGGCAGCTCGGGCGGGCGCAGCGCGGCGCGGGTGATGAAGAACGAGGCGATCGCGATCGCGACCGCGGCGGCGCCGATGAACCACCAGCGGCGGCTCGGCGACGCGGCGGCGGGCGCGAAGCTGGGCTGCCGGCTCGCGGCGTAGGCCGGCGGCGGCGCCGATGGCATCGGGTAGGCGGGCGAGGTCGGCGGGCGAGGCGGCAGCGACGGCCGCGACGGCGGCGGGTACGCGGGCGCGGCCGGGGCCATCGGCTCGGTGGGGCGCGGCGCGGGGAGCGGCGCGGCGGCGGGCGGCGCGGCGGGCGGGGGCGGGGCGGGCGCGCGGGCCGGCAGCCGTGGCGGGATCGGCGGCGGCTCGGCCTGCGACGGCGCGCGCAGGCGCTGGCGGCCGCGCGGCGCGTCGACGTCGAGGGGCGGCGCCGGCGCGGTCAGCTCGCCGGTCTCGGGCGGCAGGTGCATCGGCGCGCTCGAGGTCGGGATCTCCATCGAGTCCATCGAGTCCATCGAGTCCATCGAGTCGCGTCCGGTGCGCGTCGTCGGGACCTCGCCGAACGCCGCCGGCAGCCGCGACATCCGGGTCTCGTCCTCCTCGAAGCGATCGATCACCCGCTTGGCGGCCAGCAGGTTGGTGCCGGTGTGATCGTCGGCGAAGCCGTCGGCGGTGCGGATGCGCAGCACGGTCGGCTCGGAGGCCTCGAAGCCGATCGGCGTCCGCACCTTGCGGTCCTTGCCGCGGGCGGCGGCGGCGACCTCGGCCGGCGGCGCCGGCGCGCGATCGACGCGCGCCACCAGCCGCGCCAGCGCCGCGGCCGGATCACCGGAGCTGTCGTCGAGCGAGTAGCGCAGGCCGCGCAGCCGCTTGCCCAGCTCGCCGGCGTTGGGCAGCCGGCGCGCCGGATCGTGGGCCAGCGCCTCGGCGAGGATGACGTCGAGGTCGGGCGGCAGCGCCGGATCGAGGTCGCGCACCCGCTGGACCTTGCCCTCGCGCACCGCGCGCAGCGCGTCGAAGTCGGCCAGCCCGCTCCACAGCCGCCGGCCCAGCGCCAGCTCCCAGACGATCACGCCGACCGCGAACACGTCGGTGCGGGCGTCGATCGGCTGGCCGCTGGCCTGCTCGGGCGAGACGTAGCCGTAGCGGCCGCGCAGCCCGCCGCCGCTGGTGCCGTCGTCGGGGCGCTTGGCCAGCCCGAAGTCGGTCAGCTTGATCTCGCCGGCCCGCGACACCATCACGTTCGACGGCGTGACGTCGCGGTGCACCAGCCGCATCGGCCGGCCGTCGGGGTCGGCCACCTGCTGCGCGTGATCGAGCGCCTCGCACACCTCGGCGCCGAGGTGCAGCACCAGATCGATCGGCAGCCGCTGGCGGTGGGCCTCGAGGTGGCGCTGCAGCGCGTTGACGTCGACGCCGTCGACGAACTCCATGACCAAGAAGTGCTCGCCGTCGTCGCCGACGCCGACGTCGAAGATCTGGACGATGTTGCGGTGGCGCAACACCGACATGATCTTGGCCTCGGCGATCAGCAGCTCGACGAAGCGCGGGTCGCTCGACAGGTGCGGCAGGATCCGCTTGATCGCGACCGGCTTCTCGAACCCGCCGGCGGCGGTGGCCTTGCCCCGAAAGATCTCCGCGATGCGGCCGGCGCCGATGCGCTCGATCACTTCGTAGCGGGTCACGGCCCGCCACCCTACCACGCGGGCGGCGGCGGGTTGGCCGCGCCGCGGCGACGCGCTACCGTCGCGCGGTGCCCGCTGCCGGCGACCTCGACCGCGCGATCGCCGCCGTCCTCGACGACGCCATCGCCGCCGGCGTGTGCTCGGCGGCCGCCGCCGCGGTCGGCGCGCCCGGCCGGTCGGGCCGGTGGATCCGCGGCGCCACCTGCGCCGTCCCCGACCGCGGCCCGCCGATCACGGCCGCCACCCGCTTCGACCTGGCGTCGCTGACCAAGCCGATCGCCACCGCGACCGCGGTGCAAGACCTGGTGGCCCGCGGCCGGCTCGCCCTCGACGCCCCGGCGGCCCGCTGGCTGCCGGCGCTCGATCCGGCGATCACCGTCGGCCACCTGCTGGGCCACGCCAGCGGCCTGCCGGCGCACATCAAGCTGTACGAGCGGCTGTGGGCGGGCGAGCGGGTCGACGGGCTCGACGCGCGTTCGTCGCTGGTCGCGATGGCGGCGGCGGCGCCCCTCGAGCGCGCCCCGGGCACGACCGCGGTGTACAGCGACCTCGGCTTCATCTCGCTGGCCGCGGTCGCCGAGCGCGCCGGCGACGCGCCGTTCGAGGCGCTGGTGGCCGAGGCGCTGGCCCCCCTCGAGCTCGCCGCCACTGGCTTCGTCGATCTGCGGACGCCCGGGCCGCGCCCCGACGCGCCGGCCACCGAGCTGTGCCCGCGCCGCGGGCTGGTGGTCGGCGAGGTCCACGACGAGAACGCCCACGCCGGCGGCGGCGTCGCCGGCCACGCCGGGCTGTTCGCGCCGCTCGAGGACGTGGCGCGCTTCGCCGCCGCGCTGGCCCGCGGCCCGGTCGACGGCGTCGGCCGCATCCCCGCCGCGCAGCTGACCCAGGCGTTCACCGCGTCGGCCGCGCCTGGCACCTCGTGGCGGCTGGGCTGGGACACGCCGTCGACGAGCCCGGGCGTCTCCCACGCCGGCGACGCCTGGCCGCGGGCCCACGCGGTCGGCCACCTCGGCTTCACCGGCACGTCGCTGTGGCTCGACTGGGCCCACGGCGGCTACGCGGTGCTCCTGACCAACCGCGTGCACCCCAGCCGCGACCGCCCCGAGGCCGCGCGCATCAAGGACCTGCGCCGCGCCATCGGCGATCTCGCGTGGGCGTGGCTGCAGCGCTGACGACGCGCCGATGGATCGGTAGTTGGATCAACCCTCCGAGTACGGACGGCGCCGATGTCGGGCATGTCCTACATGTAGGAAAATTGGATCCACGCCGCGGACTGGCCTACCGTGATCCTATGGCCGTGTCGCCCCGCGCTCGCCTCTCACGCCGCCCGCTGACGCGGCCGCACCCGCCGCCGAAGAAGCCGATGGCCGGCGCGCGGCGGCTGTCGGTGTTCCACCGCCGGATCGAGCTGGGGCTGTCGGCCACCGCGCTCGAGCTGGTGTTCGCCGCGCCGCGGGTGGTGTCCGAGGGCGAGACTGACGGCGACCGCTACGTCGGCTCGACGACGATCATCGTCGATCTGGCCGGCCTGGCCGACAAGCTCAGCGATCTGCCCGACGCCGCGACCGCGCGCTCGGTGGCCAACCTGGCCGGCGACGACCCGCGGGTGCGCGCGCGCGCCCGGCAGATCGCGTTCGACGAGGCGCGCCGCAAGGCCGGCGCCCACTTGATCCAGCCCGAGATCGACCTGCAGGTGAAGAGCCAGGGATCGATCGTGCGTTTCGCCCTCGACGTCGAGGCCACCGTCCGGAGGAACCCGTGACCGAGCTGTACAGCGTTCGTGATGTCGCCCGCCTGTTCGCCCTCCAGGAGTCGCGGCTCCGCTACTGGATGCAGACCGGCTTCGTCGGCCCGACCGTGCGCAAGGGCGGCCGCTTCTACTACACGTTCCGCGATCTGTGCGCGGTCAAGGCCGCCAAGGACCTGCTCGCCGCCGGGCTGTCGGCGCAGAAGGTCCGCAAGAACCTCGAGGCGCTGCGCCGCGCGCTGCCCGGCGACGCCCACCCCGCGCTGCGGCTGCGGCTGTGCTCCGACGGCGAGTCGATCGTCGCGCTGGCCGACGACGTCGCGTTCACGCCGAGCACCGGCCAGGTGGTGATGGCGTTCAACCTGCCGGCGCTGGGCGGGCAGATCGTCGAGTCGCTGGCGTCGGCGCCGGCGCCGTCGCTCGACGACGCCATCCCCGGCGCGATCGGCGACGAGCCGACCGAGGCCAACCTCGGGCCCACCGCGTACACCTGCTTCGTCGAGGCGTGCGCCGCCGAGGATCGCGGCGACGCCGCCGAGGCCGAGGCGCTGTACCGCCGCGCGCTCGACATCGATCCCGGCCTGGCCGCGGCGATGACCAACCTCGGCAACCTGCGCCACCGCGGCGGCGACCTGGCCGAGGCCCGCGCGCTGTACGAGCAGGCGCTGGCCCACGACCCCGGCCAGACCGAGGCCCGCTACAACCTCGGCAACCTGCTCGACGACAGCGGCGAGACCGAGCTGGCGATCGCCGAGCTGCGCCGGGTGTGCCAGGCCGCGCCGGAGTTCGCCGACGCCCACTACAACCTGGGCCTCGCGCTGGCCCGCGTCGGGGGCGCCAGCCAAGCCCGCCGCCACCTCGAGCGGTACCTCGAGCTCGACGACGGCAGCGAGTGGGCCGGCCGCGCCCGCGAGTACCTGACCCAGCTCGCCGCATGACCGTCGCCGCGTGGCCGTGGACCGCGTCGGCGCCGACCCGGCGGCCCCACGCGATGCTGGTGGTGTTCGCCGACGGCCCGCTGGCCGACGACGTGCCGATGTCGCTGGCGCGGTTCGGCGTGCCGCGCGCCGAGCTGATCGGCGAGCTCGACGTGCGGACGATCCCGCGCGGCGTCGACCCGGCGTGGTTCGACGGCTGGCGCGCCGGCTCGCTGCGCGCGATCGCGAGCACCGATCTGGGCGACGCACTGCCCGCGCTCGATCGCGCGGCCGAGCTGCACGTGGTGATCGCGCAGCCGAGCGCGCCGGCCGACCTCGGCTACCTGCAGGCGCTGTGGGGCGTCGCGCGGTGGATGGTCGCGCGCGGCGCGTCGATCGTCCTCGACGTCCACGCCCACCGCTTCCTGCGCGGCGACGCGTTGCCGGCGGCCGACGCGCCGTTCGATGCCGATCGCGAGGTGCGGCTGGTGTTCGAGACCGACTCGACCCGCACCGATCGCGCCCACGCGCTGCACACCCGCGGGCTGCGCAAGTTCGGCGCGCCCGAGCTGGTGGCGCTGTGCGGCCAGGCCGACGCGCCGCTGGTCAGCTCGGTGGTGAGCCAGGTGGCGGCGGCGGTCGCCGGGGGCGCCGAGCTGGCCCGCCCGCGCCACGGCGTCGACGTCTCGACCACCGAGACCTGGTGGATCGTCGACGATCGCGACGGCCTGGCCGACCTGCTGCAGCTCAACAACGCCGCGCGGGTGATGATCGACGGCCGCGGCCAGCACCTGGTCGGCGCCGCGGCCCGGCTGCGCGACGGCGCGTCGTAGTACGATCGCGCGATGGTGCGCGCCTCGCTCGTCCTCATCGCCGTGGCCGCGTGCGGCTCGCCGACCGCGCCCGCCAACCCGACGGTCGCACCGCCGATCGACGCGCCGCTGCCGCCGCTCGCGGCCGAGTGCCCGGCGAGCTACGCCGCGGTCCCCGCCGGACAGGCGTGCACGCCGCCGAGCGGTCGCGCGCTGTCGTGCGCGTACCCCGAGGGCATCTGCAACTGCCTCGCGGCGTACCCGTGCAGCGGCGTCGCGATGTCCGACGAGGAGATGGCCGCGCTGCCGATCGTCTGGCAGTGCGAGCCGACCCCGCCCGCGGTGCGCGCCGACGGCTGCCCCGGCGTCGAGCCGTCGGGGCCGTGCGCGAAGGACGGCCAGGTGTGCGGCTACGGCGACTGCTGCTTCACCCAGCTGACGTGCACCGACGGCCAGTGGCAGATGACCGGCGGCGGCTGCCCGCCCTGAGCTACCAGCAGCTCGCGATCAGCGTCACCGCCGCCGTCAGCACCGCCAGCGGTTCCCACAGTCGATCGTAGAGCGTCATGGCCGAGGGCATCAGCAAGCCCCGGGCCCGCTCGCAAGCTGCTGGAATCGCCACGCCGGCCGGTTCGCCTGGGTCTGCCCAGCCGCAGCGCGGCGCGGGGCGCGGGTCTGGCCGGCCACGCTCGGCAACTAGCGGTCGGTCGGTCGCCGGCCGCGACCGCCGCCAGGAGCGCCGTCGGGTCGGTGGCGCGGTTGTGCGCGTACAGGACCCCGACGCCCTTGGGCACGAACCAGGCGGGGCTGGGGAACTCGGCCGTGGCCAGCGCGAGCCAGCTCCGGCGGCCGGCCGCGAGGGCGGGCTCGTTCAGGAACAGCGCGCGCAGCCCGAGCTTGTCCCACGCGACGAACTCGCCGCCGCCGGACCACCGATCGGTGGCGGCGTCGTAGGCGGCGAAGCCGCCGCCGCGGAACGACGGACACGCGCAGTCGATGCTGACGCGCGTGGGCCACAGCGGCCGCCAGTCGACCGCGGCGACGCCGGCCAGGTTGCCGTCGGGCTGCTCGGTGCCGCCGACCGACACCGCGACGCCGACGCCGTCGACCCCGAACGTCCACCCGCGGATCCCGGCGGCGAAGTCGCCGCTGACCTCGAGCGCGAGCCGGGTGGGCGCGTCGCCGCTGTCGCCGGCGCGTCCGGCGCGGGCGCGGACGCGGACCTGGCGGACGCCGATGCGCAGGTCGCCGTCGCCGAAGGTCCGCTGGATCGGCAGCACCAGCTCGGCGCCGGCGGCGCCACGGAACCCGAACTCGAGCGAGCCCCCGAGCGGGTAGTTCAGCAGCACGCCCAGATCGAAGCTCGCGCTGGCCCCGTGCTCAAGCACCGCGTCCAGGGCTGGGATCCGCCCGATCGTCAACGTGACGCCCTCGACATCGACGCGCGCCGACACCACGCCCACGCCGACCGGCGGGATGGCGCCGGTCACGCTGATCCGTCCTTCGGTCACGAACCGATCGACCGTGAGGCTGACGCCGTCAGGATCGCGGTCGGCGCGGGGGCGCAGCCCCGTCGAATACGTGAGGGCGGCCTCGAGCGCGCCGGTGACTTCGACGAAGGAGCCGGTCGTGTCCCAGGCGAACCCCCAGTCAGCGAGATTCCATCCGCGCGGTGTGACCGTGAGGCGAGGGAGGGGCAAGAGGATCCCTGCATCGCCACCCACCGACGCCGACAGCGTGTCGTCGCCGAGATGCCAGGTCCTCGCCACGTCGCCACCAAGGCCGATGTGCACCATCGCGCGCCGGGATGTGTCGTTGGGGTCGAAGCGCGACGACGGCGGCACCGCTACGAAGGTCGAGCGAAAGCCGGTGGCCGCCGGCGGGGTCGCAGGCGCGGGCGGATCGAAGGCGTCGTAGTCGCCGATCGGGCTAAGCCCACCGGTCTCCAGGTTGTTCTCGATCGCGACCGTCCACCGCGCCGCCTCGCGCGCGACCGCGAGCGGGTCGGGCGGTGCGCCACCCGGCAGCGGCTCGAACGCTGGCACGTCGAAGCCCGCGCGCCAGTGGCGGCCCGCGAGCGCGGTCTCACTGCGCAGCAGACGCACCAACCACTCGATGCCGGCTTCCAGGCCGACGAGTGCCGCTACGGCCTTCGCCTCGTCGGTCCCGTACTGCTCGATGAGCGACCACAGGCCGTGCTCGGCGCGATGCACTGGCGACGCACCAAGCAGCGACTCCTGGACGCGGACATCGAGGAGCAGCACGCCGGCCGCAACCCAGACGAGCACGTTCTCCACAGTCTTCCTGCCTGGCTTGGTGACCAGCGTCAGTAGCGAATGCGCTGCCAGGGGCCGCAGCCACGCGAGGACGCCCGGTCCGGACGACAAGTCGAGCACTGCGCGGACCCGGTCGACCAGCATGTCGGCCAAGTAGGCAACACGTGCGATGCGCTCAGCCTCAGCAAGGGCACCGGCGTC
The DNA here is from genome assembly GCA_016707895.1 of Myxococcales bacterium. Taxonomy (GTDB): domain Bacteria; phylum Myxococcota_A; class Polyangia; order Haliangiales; family Haliangiaceae; genus UBA2376. The sequence continues at coordinate 309,556 of JADJGV010000005.1, forward strand.
CAATTCGCCACGCACGTGCGCGACCGCGGCGGACCAGTCGGCGCCGAGGTCGATCGGCGGAACCACGGTGCCGTTCGTCAGCCCGTTCATCTGCCAGAACTTCATCGAGCTGGTGAGCGTCTGCAGCACGTCCCAGGCGACGTTGGCTACGTCGCGGGCGAGGTCTTTGCCGTTCACTTCGTCCCTCTGTCGTCGAGAATCATGGGAGATGTCCGCTGTTGCAGTCAGTCGACTCGCCTGGGCGAGGCTTCCTATGGCTCTGATAGGAGAGCTTCTTCCCCCCACGCTCCGGCCCCCCGATGCCATTGATCTCGAACGAGACTTGGGCGCCGAGCCAGGCCTCGCCGTCGCCCGCTCGATCAGGCGCGTATGTGGCCAATACGTCAAGCGAGACAGCGTGATAGTCGCCGACGTAGGCGCGGTCCGAGAACGCGAACTCGCGCATATGGTAGCTGTCGATGACGATCGCCACGCCCAGGCCGGCTTCAGCGATCCAGCGATCGGTGACCCCGTTCCATCCACCCGCGAGCCGACTCTTGAGCCCGAGAGAGGTCCGTACGATACCGCGGGAGTCTCGAGCATAGCCTTCATCGAAGAGCCACATCACCTCGGCAGCGCCGAACGGGATGAGGCTGACGCCACGGAGGGCGGCATCGAAGGTGAGGGAGGTACGTAGGCGTGGCCACCGGAGGCAGGGGCCAGCACCGAGCATCAGGATGGGCGTGCCGTGTGGGGCCTTCATGTCGCCGATGGTGTCGTCGCCGTGGATGCGGCCCTGCCCGCCAACCGCCGCGTGGTAGGTACACCCCGAGAGCCAGCTCGCTGCGAGCATCAGCACGATAGACTTCATGGCGTGGCTCCTTCCGTCGGGACCGAAGGCGCGAGTTCGTCAGCACGCGCCGTCAGCGGCGCGTCGACGACCACGTACGGGCGACCCGGCGACAGCGGGTCGGACAGGTCGAAGGTGTAGAGGCTGTGACGCGCCACGGGCGCGTCGACCGGGCCGTGAAACGTCACCACGCCCATGTTCGACCGCGGGATCCATCGTCGCCCGGGCGCGTGGATGGCCTGCCAGCGGATCCGTGCGGCCACCGACTGCGCCATGACGCCGATCCCGTCTGCGGCTGGGCGCAGCGGCGGTGGCAGCAGCCCCGCGAGTCGATCCAGGTCGTCGCGGCGGTCCTCGAGCATTTCGCGCCGATACGCCCAGTCGGGCGGGCGCTGCTGCTGCGTGCCCGGTGGCAGCGCTCGCGCGGGCAGCACGATCGGTTCGTGCTGCAGCAAGAACGCCAGTCGTTCGTTGAAGCGCGTCGTGGGACCGCTCGCGGGTGGGCTCACCGGGTCCGCACCGATCACCAGGTGCCACCCCAGCCGCTCGATTGGCACCGCGAACGCGCGCGCCAGCATCTGGAACAGTTCGAGCGAGAGCATCACCGCGCCGGCGGTGTCGTTGCGGAAGCCGCTGGAGGTGAACTGCACGAAACGCGTGGTGACGTAGTCCGCGCCATCGCGCCGCCAGTACGTCATGGCATGCGAGCAGGCGTAGTGGACATCGCCCGACAGGAACACCACCCGGCGCCGCGAGCTCAGCCGCGCGAGCAGGCGCTCGTACGTGCGCGGCACCATGCCCCAGTGTTCGGGATCTTCGGTCACTCGGCCGAAGTGCGTGGCGCCGCGATAGTCCTTCCACCGCCCTGGCGCCAGCGGGGTCTTCAGGTCGAGGAACTGCTTGAGCGGCAGGAACACCGACTCCTCGGGCGGGAAGCCAAACACCGGCGCCGCCGCGATGACGATGCACACGCCGTCGGTGCCGACGCCGGCCGCGGCCGTCGGCGGAATCTGTCTATCCATGCTCTCGTCGGTCACCAGCGGCGCGTTGGCCGCGCTGGTGAACGGCTGCCCGATCTCGGGATCGGCCTCGGGCTCGTAGCTGCGCTCGGTGCGCGAGTCGAGCGCCAGGATCTCGAACCCGGGCCCGTCGTGGCGGTAGTTCCGAGGGCCAACCGGCCCAGTCGTCCGGCATAGGGTCGGCAGGGCCCGGGTTGGCCGAACCATCCTCTGCAATCGAGCACGCCCGGCTTGCCCATGCCGTCCCACCAGCACGACACCTGCACCGAGCCTCACGCGTCACCTATTGCACGATTCGATGAATCCGCCAAGCGGTCTGCGCAAGGCCGCCGGATTCTGGCGACCTCGGTCACGCTCTCCAGCGGTCAAGGCGTCGCGCGGTGCAGGCGATCGACGACGTCGAAGCAGACCGGGCGCGCGCCGGCGCCGTCGCGGTAGGGCTGGTAGCGCCAGCGGCCGAGCGCGTGGGCGATGCGCGGCTTGAGGCGCTCGGGCGCGGCCTGCACGTCGACGGCGGTGACGGCGCCGGTGGCGTCGATGCACACGGTCGCGACGTAGGGCGAGGTCGAGCTGCGGCTGCGCGGCGGGCGACCGCGCAGCCGTGTGAGCACGGCGGCGTCGACGCGGTCGACGGTCGGCAGCGACGGCGGCGATGGCGACGCGGCGTCGGCCGGCCCCGCGTCGAGCGGCCCTGCGTCGAGCGGCCCTGCGTCGAGCGGTGCGGCGTCGGGCGATCCGGCGTCGACCGGCGCGCGCTCGAGTGGCGGCGCGGCGTCGGGTGGCGGCGCGGCGACCGCGATCGCGACCACGGTGGCGTCGGGCAGCGCGGGCGGCGCGGCGGCGCGGGCCACCGTGGCGTCGGGCGGCGTCAGCGCGGGATCGGGCGCGCGGGCGATCATCACCACCGCGGCGATCGCGGTCGCCGCCGCGCCGATCGCGCCGCCGATCAGCACCAGCCGTCGACACGATCGCGGCGGCGGCGGCGGCGAGGCGGTGACGGCCACGGGCGCGGGCGCCGGGGCGCGGGCGGCGGCCTCGTCGGTGGCCACCACCGCCGGCGTGCCGCGGGCCAGGCGCGGGCGGTCGCGCGGCGTCGGGTGCGTCGGCAGGCCCTCGCGCACGTTCACCATGTGCGCGACGGTGTGATCGTGCAGCGGCTCGCCCAGGCGGCGGGCGACGTCGCGCAGCGCGGCCGCCATCGCCGCGCAGCTCGGCCAGCGCTCGGCGGGGGCGGTCGCGAGCGCGCGCAGGATCACCGCGTCGAGCGCCGCCGGGCACGCCGGGTTGAGCTGCGACGGCGGCGCGATCGGCCGCGCCCGCACGCGATCCAGATCGAAGGCGTGCTGGTTGACCGGGAACAGCTTGCGGATCGTCACCAGCTCCCACGCCAGCACGCCGACCGAGAACACGTCGGCGCGGCGATCGAAGGGCGCGCCCTGCATCACCTCGGGCGCCATGTAGCCGTACTTGCCCTTGATCAGCCCCGACGAGGTGGCGTGCTCGGCCGACTCCGAGCGCGCGACGCCCAGATCGATCAGCTTCACGCGGCCGGCGCTGGTGACCAGCACGTTCGACGGCGACACGTCGCGGTGCACCAGGCCGGCGCTGGCGCCGCGCTCGTCGACTAGCTCGTGGGCGTAGGCCAGCGCGTCGCACACCCGGTCGAGCACCGTCAGCACGCCGGCCAGCGGCAGGCACCGCTCCGACGCGGCGGCGCGCCGCAGCAGATCGGTGACGCTGAGGCCGTCGACGTACTCCATCACCATGAACAGCTCGGCCGGCTGGCGGTGCAGCGCCAGCACCCGGCGGATCACCGGGTGGTCGAGCAGGTACGCGATGCGCGCCTCGCGGCTGAAGCCCTGCACCGAGCCCGGATCGTCGATCAGGTGCGGGTGCAGCCGCTTGAGCGCGACGTCGCGGCCGTCGGGATCGTCGAGCCGCCGGGCCCGGTACACCGCGGCCTGGCCGCCGACGCCGACCCGCTCGTGCAGCCGGTAGTGGCCGAGCTGGTTGGGCGGCGGCTCGACGCGCACCGGGGCGCTGGGCGCCGTGGGGTGGGTCCCCTCCGGCACCGCCGGGCCGAGGCTGGCGTGGTGGTCCAAGGTCCGTCCTTCCGCGCGCATCCTAACAGCATCGCGATCGCGACTTCTTACATCGTCTGTGGGTTCGGCGCGCCGGCGCGGACCGCCAGCGCCACGCACACGTCGACCTCGTCGGTCACGCGCCAGCCGCCGCGCATCCGCTCGATCACCTCGCGCTCGGGCAGCACCTCGCGCAGGCTGGCGCGCAGCCGGTTGATCGCGACGTACAGCGCGTTGCGGTGGTGCAGCGGGTGGTACTCGGCGACGCGCCACACCTGGCGGTACAGCGCGTCGGGCGCGACCGGCTGGCCGCGCGCCTGCGCCAGCGCCGACAGCAGCGCGCACAGCATCGGCCGGCCGCGGATCTCGGCGGCGCCGCCGCGCACGACGATCACGTCGTCGCGCTCGTCGACGAACAGCTCGCGCGTGGCCCGCTCGCGCGCCAGGTCGCGGTCGCTGGCGGCGCGGCGGCCGTGGCGATCGAGCAGGTAGCAGTCGACTGCGTCGGTGAAGCCGAGGTGGGCCAAGAGCGCCACCGCGCCGGGCGCCGCGCGCGCCGCGATGCCGCCGTCGATCGCCGCCAGCAGCACCCCGGCGTAGACGCTGCCGCGCTCGGGATCGAGCTGGCGGAGCGCGTCGCCGAGCACGTCGCGGGCGGCGCGGTCGCGCTGGTCGTGGCGAGCCAGCGCGGCGGCCAGGACCGCGCACCCGACCTGGAGCGAGCGCAGGCCGCCGGCGTCGGCCAGCGACCGCGCCGCGGCGATGGTCTGGGCGGCCAGCAGGCGATCGGTGCGCCGCCCCCGCGCCACGTAGGCCGCGCCGAGGATCAGGTGCGCACGCGCGGTCTCGAAGTCGCGCGAGCGCCCCCGGTAGCGCACGCCGACGTCCTCGGCGCGGGCCACCGCCCGGTCGAGGTCGCCGCCGACCAGGTCGATCGCGGCCGCCTCGAGATCGATCGCCGCGATGGTGGCGGCGAACTCGGGCTCGGCGACCGCGGCGCGGGCGTGCGCCAGGTGCTCGCGCGCCAGCGGGATGTCGCCCCCGATCGTGTAGGCGCGGGCATGGGCGCAGTGCGCCCGGGCCCGCGAGCAGGGGCCACCGTGCGGCGCGGCCAGCACCGCCGCGGCCAGCTGGTGCGCGCGCGCGAGTTGCAACCCCTCGGCCGCGAGCAGCGCCTCCATGGCCATCGCGCGGACCGCCGGGCCCCGCAGGCCGGCCCGCTCGGCCAGCGCGGTGGTCTCGGCGGCGCGGGCCTGCGCCTCGGTGAGGCGCCCGACCTCGGCCAGCGCCGCGCTGCCGTACAGGCCGGCGAGGTAGGCGTTGATCGCGTCGCCGGCGGCGTTCAGGCGCGCCAGCGCCGCGGTCAGCACGCCGCTCGCTGTCGCGGCGTCGCTGTCGGCGTAGCGCACGATGGCGCGGCACAGCGCGGCGACCTGCCCGCGCAGGCCGTCCTCGTCGAGCAGCACCGCGGCGGCCCGCGCGCTCGCCATGTCCTCGCACTCGACCGCCGCCAGCGTCTCGAGCATCGCGAGCTGGTGGGCGAGGTCGGCGTCGGCGTCCCCGAGCTCATGGCGGCCGCGCCGCGCCACCGCGGCGGCGGCCTCGAAGCGCTCGTCGAACATCAGGCTGACCGTCGACGCCCACGCCAGGCGGCCGCGCTGTCGGCGCGTCGGCGCCGGCAGCTCCGCGACCGCCGCCGCCAGCGTGACGCGGGCGCGGCCTCCCTCGCCCGCGAAGATCGCCGCGTTGGCGGCCTGGAGCTGGGCCTGGAACCGGAGGCTGGGATCGTCGGCGCTCGCCGCTGCGCGCACGAAGCAGGCCTCGGCCTCGGCGGTCTGCCCGCGCCGCAGCGCGACCTCGCCGGCCAGCAGCGCTAGCCGCGCGCGATCGAGGTCGCGCGTCGGCTCGCCGATCTCGCTGAGCAGCTGGCTCGCGGCGTCGATCGACGAGGCTCGGACCAGGCAGCGCGCGATCGCGAGCTCGATCCCGATCCGGCGCGCGGGCAGGGCGGCGCGCAACGCCTCGAGGGGCGGCAGCAGCAGGTGCTCGCTGCCGGCGGCGGCCAGCCGCGCGTACCAGGCCTCCACGACCGCCCACGCGTCGTCGGGGCGCCCCGCCGTCAGCAGGTGGCTGGCGGCGTCGACCGCGACCAGCAGCCGCGGCCCCTCGCACTCCGCGAGCTCGGCCAGGCACGCCGCCGCCGCGTCGGCGTGCGCGGTCGCCAGCTCGGCGGCGGTCGCGCGCGCCAGGGTCGCCTCGCGGATCAGGTCGTGGATGGTCGGCTCGCCGCTGGCGGCGTCGATCAGGAACCGCACCTCGAGCTCGCGCAGCGCGGCGGACGTCGCCACCCCGCGCCACGCGGCGACGGGCAGCCGGCCGGCCGCGACCGCGATCGCGCGCAACAGCCGGTGCGCGGGCGCGGTCAGCTCGGCGAGCGTGGCCTGCACCGCGTCGGCGCCGGGCGCGCGCCGCACCAGCCGCTGGATCTCGAACGGGCTGCCCCGGGTCGCGCGCCACACCGGCTCGAGGTCTGGACACGGCACCGCCATCCGCTCGGCCAGCGCGGCGGCCATCTGCGCGGTGGCCGCGGCGTCGAGCGGACCCAGCGCGGTGACCACCGGCGTCGGGGCATCGGCCGGCAGCGGCAGCTCGCGCCGCGCCGCGACGATCAGGCGGCTGCGCTCGAGCCGCCGCGCGAGGTAGCCCAGCGCCGCGGCGAGCTCGTCGGCCGGCAGGTGGTGGACGTCGTCGAGGAACACCAGCGCCGGCCGCGCGTCCAGGCGCTGCGCGAGCCACTCGAGCGCGGCCGCGTGCCCGGCGCCCGAGCGCCGCGGTGGCTGGCGGGTCGCGCCGACGGCCGCGGCCAGCTGGGCCAGCGTGCGCGCCACGGTGGCGCCGGCCCGCACGTCGATCAGCAGCGCCGGCGCGTCGGCCCAGCGCGGGTCGGCGCGGAGCGCGTGGACCAGCGCGTAGCCCAGCTCGCTCTTGCCGATGCCGCCGACGCCGTAGATCACCAGCAGCACGTCGCGCTCGGCGTGGGCCAGCATCCGCGCCAGCTCGTCGCGGCGGCCGACGAAGCTCGACACCGGCTGGGGAAACGCCGGCGCCGACCACAGCCCGGGCGTCGTGCGGGTCCGGGATGGCTTCATCGTTCGCGCGCGCATCGTACGCGCCGCGCGGGGCGCGCGCCGCGCGCGATCTTACATCGTCTTCGTCGCGCCCGGTCCCGCGTCCTGGTGGGAGGCTCGGCGGGGACCTGGCCCCGCCGAGGGAGGTGCGGCGACGCACCTCCTGGAACTCAGTTCGAGTGGCCGGCGCCGCCGCCGATGCCGAGCGCGTCCTGGGCGCGGTTGCGCTTCTCGGTCACCTCGCCCTTCCACTGCCGCAGCTCGGCGAGGCTCTTGCCGACGTCGTACTGGGTGCTGTTGGCGCCGCCGCCGCTCTCGACCGAGTCCTTGCCGGAGGCCTTGAGCTCGACCAGGTTCTTCTGCGCGACGAACTCGTCGAGCCCCTTGTCCTTGGCCACCGTCCAGTAGTGCAGCTGGCCTGGCCCCTGGGCGTGCCCGGTGCTGAACGGCCCGGCGTTGATGTTGTAGCGCTGCTGGCGCGCGTCGAGCCCCTTGGCCTGCTGTTGTTCGCCCAGCCGGATCGTCAGGTCGATCTGCGCGAGGAACTTGTCGCCGCTCGCGACCAGCCGCAGCGCGCCGGTCATCTCCTTGCCGGCGCCCTTCTTCTTCGCCGCCGCGATCATCTGGTTCACCAGCGTGTCGAGCTGCTTCTTGTGGTTGAGCAGGTTGCCGACGTTGTTGATCAGCGCCGTCATCTTGGCGTGGTACTCGAGCCGCTTCTCCTTGAGCAGCTCGGCCTGCGCGGCGGCGTCGTTGAGGTTGCCGTCCTCCTGCGCGGCCTCGATCTCGGCCTTGAGGCGATCGATCTTCGACGCCTCGAGCATCTTCAGCGCCTCGGTCAGCATCTTCTCGGGGCCGCCGGCGAGCGAGATGCCCTTCTCGGCGAGGCCCTTGGCCGACTCGACCGCCTGCGACGGCACGTGGTAGGTGCGGGTGTCGTTCGGCTTCTCGAGCCCGTCCTCGGGGCGTTCGATCCCGGCCGGCGTCGGCGCGAACCGCCGGACGTCGGGCGGCGCCAGGGGCGACGCCAGCGGCGAGCCCTCGGGGTGCGGCGCGATCTCGGGGGCGGTCTCGACCATCTTCTCGAGGTTCACGCCGGTGGTGCCCATCGCCAGGATCCCGGTGGTGGCCATCGACGCCATCTTGCCGACGGTCATGATGGTGCTGACGGTCTCGTTGATCGACGCCATCACCTTGTCGAGCTCGCCCTGCTTCTTGACCGCCTTGGCCTTGGCCGCGGCGGCGCGGGCCGCGTAGATCGCGCCGGTGAGCCCGGCCTTCGCGGTCTCGGCGTCGGCCTGGCCCTTGCTCAGCGCGTTGCGATCGGTCTCGAGCTCGTTGCGCACGCCCTCGAACGCCGCCCGCGCGCGGACGAACTCGGGGTCCTTGGACATCGCGGCCATGCCGCCGGCCTGCCCGCCCTTCTTGAGCGTGCCGCCGGCGGCCTCGAACGCGGTGTACATCCCGGTGAACTCGCCGTAGTCGCGCTTGCTGGTGGCGTACGACGCCGCGTACTGCGACTGGTAGTCGCCGCTGTCGCTGACCGTGGCGGCGAACTGCTCGAGGACGAACTTGGCGTCCACGTTCTCGGCCAGCATGCCCTTCATCGGGCCCAGCCCCTGGCCCTTGCGGATCTGCGGGTGCGGGTTGCGGGTCAGCGCGCCGGCCGCGGCGTCGATCTGCTTGATGATCCCCAGCGCCTCCTTCTCGTCGGCCTGGGTGGTGTGCCCCATGATGACCTGCACCTTGGCGTCGCCCTCGTGGTAGTCGGCGGTCGCGGCGCCGCTGTTCTGCATGTCGGCGTCGGCGTCGCGGGCGATCGCCCGGCTGGTCCTCGCCGCGGCGGTGGTGAGCGCGACGACCGGCGCGCCGGCGACCATCGCGTCGGCCGCGCGATCGGCCTCGCGCTCGAGGCCGTCGGTCGGGCTCGACACCTCGAGCTTGTGCTGCCGCGTCGGCGCCGCGCCCTGCTGCTGGACGGTGTGGGCGACCTCGTGCGCCAGGAGGTGCAGGCCGAACGGATCCTGCGGCGCGTACTGGCCGGCGGCGAAGTGGATGTCGGTGCCGGTCGTGTAGGCGCGGGCGCCGACCGCGTGCGCGGCCTCGGCCGACGCCGGGCCGGTGTGGATCCGCACCGCCGACAGGTCGGCGCCGAGCGACGACTCGAACCGATCGCGCACGCCCCCGGGGAGGGGCGCGCCGCTGCCGCCGCTGGCCCGGTCGACCGCGACGTCGGCGTGGGCCGCCACACCGTTGCCGTCGCGCGGACCGAGCTGGCCCGCGAGGTCCGCGGCGGCCGCCGCGCTCTCGACCCGCAACACGAGCATGTGCCGGGGGGCCAGAGACTGGGTCAGGCTGCGCTTGCACGGCATCCCGTGCGCGGGTTCGTGCAGCGCGCTGGAGACGGTGTCGAGGTCGACGTCGGCGCGGGTGGTTCGCATGCCGAGGTAGCGCCGGGCCCCGACCGATTGTGACATCTGAAGATGTCAGCGCCGACGCTGCCTTAGATATCGACGGGTTGCGGCGTTCGGCCGTCCCACGTGGGAGATCGCCGGCCGTCCCACGTGGGAGCGGTCAGCGGTGGCCCAGGACGATCTCGGCCTGGGCCTCGGGGTGCCGGGCGGCGAAGGTCGCGCGCTCGATCACCAGCACGACGTCGCCGGGCTCGTCGGCCCAGGCCCGGCCGGCCGGCGTCGCGTCCTCGTGGTAGCCGAGCTTGGCGAACACCCGCAGCGACGCGGCGTTGGCCGGCACCACCGAGGCGTAGATCCGCTCGAGGCCCAGCCCGGCCGGCGGCGGCGCGAAGCCGAAGGCGTGGATCATCAGGGCGAACCGGGTGCCCAGGCCCTTGCCTTGGGCCCGCGGCTGGCCGATCAAGAACGCGAACTCGGCGGCGCCCTCGCCGTCGAGCCCGCGCAGGTCGCCGTCGCCGGCCAGCACGCCGTCGACGAACAGCAAGAACTGCCGCGCGCCCTCGTCGGCCAGGTCGGCGTACGACTCGATCACGTCCGACTGGGTCAGCTCGTCGACGTGGCCGAGCAGGGTCGCGTTGGCCGGGTCGTTGTACGCCGCGGCCAGCAGCTCGGCGTGATCGGCCAGCTCGCCGACCGACGGCTCCACCGCCAGCAGCTCGAGGCCGGCGACGTGCCAGGACAGGCGGGCGCGGGTCACGATCAGCGGTTGATGATGTGGACGGCCTCGCCGAGCGCCGCGGCCGCGGCCTCGCGCACCGCCTCGGACAGGGTCGGGTGCGGGTGCACGGTCAGGTTCAGATCCTGCGCCACCGCGCCCATCTCGATCGCCAGCGCGGCCTCGCTGATCAGGTCGCTGGCGCCGTTGCCGACGATGTGCACGCCGAGCACCTCCTCGGTCTTGGCGTCGATCACCACCTTGCAGAAGCCCTCGGTGTCGTTGACCGACAGCGCGCGGCCGAGCGCCGCGAACGGGAACTTGCCGACCTTCACGGTCGCGCCCTTGGCCTTGGCCTCGTCCTCGGTCAGGCCGGCCGACGCGATCTCGGGATCGGTGAACACCACCGCGGGGATGGTGCGCACGTCGACCGCGGCCTTGTGGCCCGCGATGATCTCGGCGACGACCTCGCCCTCCTTGGTGGCCTTGTGCGCCAGCATCATGCCGCCGACCAGGTCGCCGATCGCGTAGACGCCGGGCACGTTGGTGCGCAGCTGCTCGTCGACGGTGACGAACCCGCCCTTGCCGATCGCGACGCCGGCCTCGGCCAGCCCGGCGGTGTCGCTGTTGGGCTTGCGGCCCACCGACACCAGGATCACGTCGGCGTCGATGGTCGCGAGCGCGCCGGCCTTCTCGACGGTGAGCACCGCGCGGTCGCCCTTGTCTTCCCAGCTCTTGGCCTTGGTCTCGGTCATCACCTCGACGCCCATCTTCTTGAGCTTGCGGGCGACCACCGCGACGCAGTCCTTGTCCATCGACGCCAGGATCGACGGCAGCGCCTCGACCACGGAGACCTTGCTGCCGAGCTTGGCGTACACCATGCCCAGCTCGAGGCCGATGTAGCCGCCGCCGATCACCACCATGCGGGCCGGCACGCGATCGAGCGCCAGCGCGCCGGTCGAGTCGAGGATGCGCTTCTGATCGGTCTTGAAGCCGGGGATCTCGAACGGCCGCGAGCCGGTGGCCAGCACCACGCTCTTGGCGATGATCGTCTGCGGGCCCTTGGGGCCCGTGATCGTGATGACGTGGCCGTCGGGGCCGGGCTTGCCCAAGGTCGCCGCGCCATCGATCACGTCGACGCCGTTGCCCTTGAGCAGCGTGCGCACGCCGGTGGTCAGCTTGGTGACGACGCCGCCCTTCCAGGTCTGCAGCTTGGCCATGTCGATCGACGGCTTGCCGACCGTGATGCCGAGCTCGTCGGCGTGGCCGATCTTCTCGAAGGTCTTGGCCGCGTGGATCACCGCCTTCGACGGGATGCACCCGACGTTCAGGCACACCCCGCCCATGTACTCCCGCTCGATGATCGCGGTCTTGACCTTGAGCTGACCGAGGCGGATCGCGGCCGGGTAGCCCCCCGGACCGGCACCGATGACGACGGCGTCGTAGCGCTGTGCGGACATGCGAGCGGGGTACCGCGGCGCCGCCGGAGCGTCAAGGCGACGGCGCGCGTCAAGGCGACGGCGCGCGCACGAGGTCGCGATCGACGGTCGCCGCGGCGCGCAGCGTCTCGCGCCAGCCGCGGACCAGCGCCACCAGCATCGCCAGCCGGCGGCCGGCGCGTCCGTCGGCGAGCGGCGTCGCGGTCGGGCCGGCGTAGTCCTCGAGCGTGCCGATCTTGCGCCGGGCGTAGCGCTGCGCGACCGCGCGCAGGTCGAGGCGGGCCGCCGGCAGCGCGCCGCCGTGGCCCTCGTACAGCGCCGGCGAGCGCGGCCCCCACGCGCACACCACGTCGGTCGGGCGCACGAACGCCGCGAACCGCGCCAGCAGCGTCGCGTGATCGCACCCGGCGGCCAGCGCCGCGGCGTCGAGCTCGCAGTGCGCGAGCGTCGGCGGCGCCAGCGGCCCGGTCGGCGCGACCAGTTGCGCGAACCGCGCGCCGTCGCTGGGGCGGTACGCCACCCAGTGCACCAGCTCGGGCGGCGGCGCCGCGACGCCGGGCGGCGCGTGCCAGGCGTTGGCCTCGCCGACCACGCACACCAGGTCGTCCCAGCGCGCGGCCAGCATCGCGGGCAGCTGCGGCGGCGCCGGGCGCCGCGGGCGCATCGGCCGATCGCGCTGCGGCGGCGCGCTGGCCTCGCACGCGAGCTGCGCGTCGATCATCGCCTCGAACGGCGTCAAGAGCGCGCGGAACCGCGCCGGGTCGCCCTCGAGCGCGCCCAGCACGTGCATCAGCGCCTCGATCGTCGAGCAGTACGCGGCGTCGGGCTCGCGGCGGATGCGGTAGCGCGACGGCTCGGGCGTCGCGAAGCCGTAGCGCGGCAGCGCCTGCAGGATCGGGTTGTCGCGCACCACCCGGCGGGCCTGGGCCCAGGTGCCGTCGACGACGACCAGCGTCACCGGCCCGGCCGGCGGCGCGGTCAGGATGTCGATCGCCCCCGGCCCGGGGTAGAGCAGGATCGCCGGCCGCGCGGGATCGCTCAGCGCCTGCACCACCGCCGGTCGCTCGCCCCACCGCACGCCGACGTGCAGCTCGGCCTGCGGCAGCGCCAGGCTGGCCATCCGCGCGGTGCCGATCGCGACGTCGCGCTCGCGGGTGTGCTGCAAGATCACCACGCGGGTCGCGGTCTCGAGCCGCGGCACCAGCGCGCAGTAGCACATCGTCGCCGCCTTGCGGCAGCGCGGGCAGCGGGGCCGCGGCGCGGTGGCGCTCACGAGCGCCCGCCGAGCCAGCGGCGCCACCACGGCGCGGGCCGCGGCGGCGGTGGCGTCGGCGCCGGCACCTGATCGAAGCCCATCGCGTCGGCGACCTGCGCCGGCGTCAGCTCGGCGCAGGCGGCGCGGACCGTGGCCGCCTGGTTGGCGGGCAGCTGCTTGGCGTACCAGCGCACCGTCGCGGCGTCGTAGCCGCGCAGCACGAGCTGGCTCGCGAGCATGAACGCCATCGCGGGCGCGGCCAGGTAGCCCTGGCGCGCGGTCGCGTACGAGCTGCCGAGGCCGTCGTCGTGGCGGGTCAGGTAGCGGGCCGCCGCCGCGGTCGTGAGGACGCCGGACCCGAGGTAGACCGTCGTGACGTCGGTCAGCTTCTCCTCGTGGTCGTGGTCGCGGTGCTCGAGCCGGTGGTAGCGGCGGAACGCGTGCGCGACCTCGTGGGCCATCGCGCCCACCAGGCCGAGGGGATCGTCGAGCTTGCCGACCTCGGCGCCGAACTCGCAGCGCCCGTCGCGGATGCCGCGGAACCAGGCGGCGGCGCCGGCGTGCCACGTCGCCGCGGCGCGCCCGTCGCGGCCCACCTCGCGCACCTCGGTCGGCTCGACGAACAGCTCGACGGTGGCGTCGAGGTGGCCGAGCCCGGCGTGGCCGAGCAGGCGGCGGGCGATCGCGGCGACGCCGGCCTCGTCGGGCGTCCAGCGATCGGGGAAGTGCGCGGGGTCGGGCAGGAGCAGCGGCGCGGTCAGGAAGGCGGTCGCGCCGCGGGCGTCGACCAGCGTCTGCAGCGCCGCCCACAGCCACTCGCGCTCGAGGTGGGACGGCAGCTCCACGCGGCGATCGACCCCTCCGCTCAGCCCAGCAGCTGCGCGCGCTGCTCGCGCTGGAGCCAGGTCGGCTCCTCGTAGACGTCGTCGAACAGCGAGCTGGGCGGCGGCGGCGGCACCGCCTCCTGGGTCGCGATCACGTCGCGCACCTGAGCCTCGTACTGCGCGGCCAGCGCCTCGTGCTCGCCGGCGGCCAGCCAGCCGCGGGCCTCGAGCAAGAGCCGCATCCGCCGCAGCGGGTCGCGCTTGGACTTCCACACCTCGGTCACGCGCTCGTCGCGGTAGCGCGACGGGTCGTCCGACGACGAGTGCGCGCTGACCCGGTAGGTGAGCAGCTCGACGAACGTCGGGCCGTCGCCGGCGCGGGCCTTGGTGGCGGCGCGGCGGCACACGTCGTAGACCGCGAGCACGTCGTTGCCGTCGGCGCGCAGCGGCTCGACGCCGTAGCCGATGGCCTTGAGCGCGATCGTGTCGGCGGCGGTCTGGACCTTGCCCGGCGTCGAGATCGCCCACTGGTTGTTCTGGCAGATCAGCACCACCGGCGCCTTCATCACGCCGGCGAAGTTGAGCGCGGTGTGGAAGTCGCCCTCGCTGGTGCCGCCGTCGCCCATGTAGCCGAACGCGCAGCGGCCCTTGTCGCCGGCGATCTTCATCGCCATCGCCACGCCGACCGCGTGCGGGATCTGGGTCGACACGCACGACGACATGACGACGTAGTGGTGGTCGCGATCGCACGGGTGGCACGGCATCTGCCGGCCCTTGGTCGGGTCGGCGCCGTTGCCCATGATCTGCGCGACGTAGCTGTCGAGGGTCATGCCGCGGTACAGGCCGACGCCGGCCTCGCGCAAGGCCGGGATGATCCAGTCGTCGGGGCGCGACGCCGCCGCCGAGCCGACCACCGCGGCCTCCTGGCCCATCGCCTCGCCATAGAAGCCGATGCGGCCCTGGCGTTGCAACGCCATCATCCGCGCGTCGGTCACGCGGATGGTCAGCATGCCCTCGTAGAGCTGGCGGGCCAGGCCGCGATCGAGCCAGGCGATCGAGGCCTCGCTGGCGTGGCCGTCCTCATCGACGAGCTGGTACAGGCCGCGGGCCTTGGCCTCGTCGTCGCCGGCGAAGTACCCGGCGAAGCTGGGCGGCAGGGTCGCGGAGGACGGAGCGCGGGTCGGCGTCTCGATCATCGGCGCGGACCATCGCAGGGGCCGCCGCCGAGGGCAAGGGGCCCGACGAGCCGTCGATGCCGCCGTGCGTCAGCCGGCTCAGCGCCAGGTCGGGGCGCGGGCGGCGGCGGGGGGGGAGGGCGCGACGACGGCGCTGGCTAGCGCCAGGTCGGCGGCGGCGGCGCGGCCAGGCCGTACGGCGCCATCGGCACGCCGTAGGTCGGCGCCGGCAGCAGCGTCGCGTCGAACTGCGTCGGCGGCAGCGCGGCGACGCGGTTGATCGTCGCCTGCAGGCGCGCGTTGCCGATCGGCCAGAGGATGAGCCAGTTGATCGCCCACCCCAGGTACGGGATGAAGTTCAGGATGCACGAGGCCGTCAGCAGGCCCTTCGGCGCGGCGTTGGGTAGGCCCCGCAGGCGCAGCTGCAGATCGAGCCGGTCACACAGGCGGCGCTGCCGGAAGAACTGCCAGTAGACGTTGAAGTACGGGATGAACTGGAAGCCGATGGCCTTGCCGGCGCTGGGGTCGTTGGTGGCCGCCTTCGGCAGCGCGTCGTGCTTGAGGCCGAAGTGGAAGAAGCCGAAGAGGCCGAGCGTGAACAGGTCGAGGAACACCGCCGCCACCGGAGAGAACGTGGTCAGCGAGTGGTTGGCCAGGCGGGCGCGCTCGGGGATCGGCAGGAACCGCGGGTCGAGGTTCGGGTAGATCGCCGTCGGCTGCATCATCGCGTAGGTCGGCACCACGGGCGGCTGCTGCACCAGCGCCTGGCGCATCGCCTCGTTCTCGCGCTTGAGCTGGTCGTTCTCGCGGGTCGCGCTCTCCGCGCGCTGGAGCGCGGCCTCTTGATCGTCGCGGTACATGCCGCGGCTAGCCTAGCTCACGGGCGCGGGTGCGCGACGAAGAAGTCCCAGATCGTCGCGGTGGCGTCGAGATCGGTCGACTGGTGGCCGCCGGGGAAGGGGCCGCCGCTGGGCCAGGTGTGGCCGCCGCCGGTGATCGTGCACAGCGCGACCTCGGCGCCGCCGGCGCAGCCGCGGTAGCTGACGCAGCGGGCGTCGCCCTGGGCGAAGGTCTCGACGGCGGGCGCGGCGCACTGGTCGCGGGCGATCCAGCCGGTGATCGTGGCGTCCACCGACGGGAAGCCGAGGCCGGGGCTGCCGGCGAAGGGGACGACGGTGTCGGCGGTGCCGTGGACGTGCAGCACCGGCACCGGGCGGCTCGGCGCGCAGGTGGCGACGCCGATCACGCCTGACACGGGCGCGATCGCCGCGAACACGTCGGCGCGCTCGCAGGCCAGCCGGTGCGCGAGGAAGCCGCCGTTGGAGAAGCCGGTGGCGTAGATGCGGCGGTCGTCGATGCACAGGCGCGCGTCGAGCTCGGCGAGCAGCGCGTCGACGAAGCCGACGTCGTCGACGCCGGTCGAGGCCGCGGTGCCGCAGCAGGCGCCGGCGTTCCAGCCGAGCGGCGCGCCGGTGCCGTCGGGGTGCACGACGACGAAGCCGGCCGCGTCGGCCTTGGCCGGGAGGCGGGTCAGCTCCGCCTGCGTCAGCCCCGACATCGAGTAGCCGTGGAGGTCGAGCACCAGCGGCGTGGGCCGCGCCGGGTCGTAGCTGGCCGGGACGTGGACCCGCGCGGTGCGGGGCAGGCCGTCGACGGTCAGCGTCCAGACCGCGTCGAGCGGCTGCGGCGAGCGGCCGACGCAGGCGGCGGGCGCGTCGAGGGTGGCGGCGTCGATCGGCGCGGGCGCGTCGGCGGCGTCGGGCGCGGGGGTGCGCGCGTCGCCGCCGCAGCCGGCGAGGGCCAGCGTCAGCGTCAGCGCGGCGCGTCGGCGGCCCATCGCGGGACTATCGCATGTCCCGTCCCGGTCGTTCAGTTGACGATCACGCCGCAGTCGAACGTCGCCGACAGCGTCGAGGTGCCGCCGGTGAAGGTGTCGCAGGCCGCGCCCAGCAGGCGGATGGTGTTGTTGTCGACGAAGGTCCAGTCGCTGCCGAACATCAGCGGCATGCCGCCGAGGGTGACGGTGCCGCCGGCCTGCGAGATGTCCGACACGGTGCCGGTGAGGTCGAAGTCGCAGCTCAGCGTGCCGGTGATGATCTGGGTCAGCGCGGTGGCGAGCTGGGTGGGATCGTTGGCGGTGAAGTACGGCGCGGCGCCGGTGGCGGGGTCGAGGCCGGCGCCGGCGTTGGCGATGCGCTGCAGGTGCGGCGCGCCGACCTGGTTGCCGACCGACAGGATGTAGGTCTTGATGCCCATCGTGAACGCGCGCTGGATCTCGGTGACGCTGAGGTTCTGGGCGACGGTGTTGCCGTTCTCGTCGATGTTGGCGCAGGTGTCGGGCAGGCCGTCGGTGGCCAGCAGGACGATCGGCGGCGAGCCCATCATCGGCGGGTTGGCGACGAAGTCGACGACGATCTTGCGCATCGACTCGCCGGTCGGGGTGTCGGCGAGCAGGTTGGCCTGCAGCAGCTGATCGATCGCGGCGCGGTTGCCGAACGCGCGGGTCGGGGTCGACACCACGTCGGGGCAGCTGCCCGAGCGGTCGCTCGAGTAGGTGCTGGCGCCGAAGTAGATGCGGTTCTCGAGGCGGGTGACCGCGCCGTTGGCGCCGGTCAGCGCGGCGCGCACCGCCTGCCAGCGGTTGAGGCCGCCGCCGAAGCCGGCGTCCATCGAGCCCGAGCGATCGAGCAAGAGCTGCACCGTCGGGATCTGCGCCATCGGCGTGACCGTCACCGACGGGCAGTCGCCGCCATCGCCGTTGCCGCCGTCGGGGCCGCCGCTGTCGCGCACGCAGTGCCCGCGCGGGTCGCAGCTGAAGCCGTCGCCGCACTCGCTGCCGCCCTGCGTGCAGTCCGCCGAGCACGCCCCGCCCGCGCTGCAATAGAAGCCCGTCGGGCACAGCCCGTCATCGCCGTTGCAGCTGATGTCGCACGCCGGGTCCGGCGGGTCCGTCTCGCAGGGGCCGCTCGACCCCACCGTGTTCGAGCCGCACGCCGCCACCGCCAGCGCCATCACGATCTTGATCCGCCTCATCCCCGCCGTTTCTGCAACCCTCGATCCACCCACCCAGCCCTCCTAGTCCCCAGGATCACACCCGTCCCCACCCCCGCTGTGCGGTGCGCCGACCCCAGGTCGGTGGGGACAGGATCCACCCCTCCAACACCTCGGAATCAAGCAGCTATTTAAACGTGTCGTGTCGCAGAAAGGGACACTTTCCCGGGATGCAAGCCCTCGAAACCACTTGGCAAATACCTCTTGGATTCGCGTGTGGTTACGGGGGCTTGGATGCCAGGGAAGTGTCCCTTTTCGCGACGCAGCGAGACCGAAAAGATAAACGATTCAAGGATCCTAGGGGGTAGGATCCTGTCCCCGCTAGGCCTTCTTCTTCTGGGTGGCGATGTAGTAGAGGGAGCCGGCCATGATGAGGAAGAACATCATGGGCCACCAGCCGTGGTTGGTCTGGAGGGCGGTTGGGAGGTGAGCGCTGAAGTCGAGGATGGACCAGTCGGCGACGTCTTCGATGCCGGGGGAGGAGATGAGGGCCTGCACGACGCCGGCGATGGAGCCGCCGGCGATGAGGCCGGACGCCATGAGCATGCCGGGCGAGAACTCGGCCTCGGCGGCGGACTCGCCCTTGCGCTTGCGGTCGACCATCCAGCGGACGGCGCCGCCGACGAAGATGCCGCCCGAGGTGGCGATGTTGAGGTACAGGCCGACGGCGAACGGCAAGGACGACACGCCGACCAGCTCGAGGATGATCGCGATGAAGACGCCGATCAGCACCAGGCCCCACGGCAGGTCGCCGCCGAGCGTGCCGTCGATGATCAACGCGAACAGCTGCGCCTTGGGCGCGTCCATCTTGGTCGGCCCCTTGTCGAAGAAGTGGGTGACCGCGTTGTTGCCGTCGATCAGGTAGCGGCCGGCCTTGACGCCGCCGACCTCCTCGGCGAGCTCGATCGCGCGGTACGGCTGGCGGTCGATGCCCAGCTCCTCACCGACGACCTTGCCGACGACCTTGTCGCCGCGCTTGAGCACCTGGTCGGCGCCCTCGCCCGCGGCCACGACGTCGGCCGGCAGCTGGCCGGTGTGCTTCTTCAGCGTGTAGGGGTAGTTCGACTCGACCGCCGACTCGATGAAGAACATCGGCGCGCCGGCGTCGTCGACCAGGTACTTGCCGCGCTTGATCGAGTCGGTGTCGCGCTGGAACGCGATCTTGTAGGTGTTGCCGTCGGGGCCCTTGGCGGTCTCGCTGGTCGGCGTGAGCTTGACGCCGTCGTACTTGACCGGCTTCACGCTCTCGCCGGCGCCGAGGATCAAGAGCAGCGTGATGCCGATGGCCAGCGCGCTGGTGACCACGCCGACCGCGATCGAGATCTGCTGCAACCGCGGGGTGGCGCCGACCAGGTAGCCGGTCTTCAGGTCCTGCGAGATCGTGCCGCCGTTGGAGGCGGCGACGCAGACCAGCGCGGCGGTCGACAGCGCCATCGCCTTGTAGCCGACGCCGGTGCGGCCGATCAGCACGAACAGGCCGCAGGTGAGCAGCAGCGTCGCGATGGTCATGCCCGAGATCGGGTTCGACGAGCTGCCGATCTCGCCGGTGATGCGGCTCGACACGGTCACGAAGAAGAAGCCGAAGACGACGACCAGGATCGCGGTGATGAAGTCGATGTCGAGCACCGGCGCCGCGAAGATGGCGATCACGATCGCCGCCGCGCCGCCGAGCACCAGCTTCATCGGCAGGTCCTCCTCGGTGCGCAGCACGGTCGCCTTGGCGGTGCCGCCGCTGGCCTTCATGTTGGACAGGCCGCGGCGGAACGCGTTGACGATGGTCGGCAGCGAGCGCCCGAGCGAGATGAAGCCGCCGGTCGCGACCGCGCCGGCGCCGATGTACAGCACGTAGTTGCCGCGGATGTCACCGCTCGACATCGTCGCGGCCTCGGGGCTGAACATCGCGATCAGCGGGATCAGCACCATGAACGCCAGGAGGCCGCCGGCCAGCATCGTCGCCGCGACCCGCGGGCCGATGATGTAGCCGACGCCGAGCATGGGCGGCGACACCTCGAACGCGACGACCGCCTTCTTGAGCTGACCGCCGAACTCCGTCTTGAACGACGCGACGTCCGCCCACACCTTGCCGATCAGGTTGAAGAACGCGTAGCCGAGGCCGACGAAGAAGCCGAGGAAGACCGTCTTGGCCTCGGTGCCGCCCTTCTCGCCGACGATCAGCACGTCGGCGCAGGCGGTGCCCTCGGGGTAGGCCAGCTTGCCGTGCTCCTCGACGATCAGGCCGTGGCGCAGCGGGATCATCATCAGCACGCCGATCAGGCCGCCGAGCAGCGCGACCAGCAGGATGCGGGTCAGCTCGAGGTCGAAGCCCATGATCAGCAGCGACGGCAGCGTGAACGCGACGCCGGCGGCCAGCGACTCGCCGGCCGAGCCGGTGGTCTGCGCGATGTTGTTCTCGAGGATCGTGCCGCGCAGCTTGAGCCAGCGGAACAGCGTGATCGACAAGACCGCGACCGGGATCGACGCCGACACCGTCAGGCCGATCTTGAGGCCGAGGTACGTCGACGAGGCCGCGAACACGATGCCGAGCACCGCGCCCATGATGACCGCGGGGAAGGTGAGCTCGCGGATGTGCTGGTCGGCGGGGACGAACGGCTTGTGTTCGATGACTGGATCGGACATTGGACTCCCAGGGCGGACGGCACGGCGGACGGCCGGCGTCGGGCCGATAGAACGCCAGAAGCGCGGCCCGGCGCAAGCGCTGCGCGCATGCGACAGGGGCGGTGTCCCAGGTGCGGAATCGCGTGCGCACCGGCCGGGCGGTTGGCATGATGCGCGCCATGATCAAACCCGTCGCCGTCGCCGTCGTCGCGTCCGCCCTCGCCCTGTCCGCCGCCTCTGCCCACGCCGGGTCCAAGTCGTGGGCCGCGGTCAAGGGCTCGATCAACCCCAAGGCCAACGTGATCGCCGGTGGCTCGTTCACCGCCGTGCGCTCGACCAAGCTGTTCAGCTCGGCGCTGCAGATGATGCTGTCGGAGGAGCACGACGCCCAGGAGGCGTTCACGCTGATCAAGACCAACTGCAACATCGACGTGCCGACGGCGATCGCCGACTTCACCGTGATCATGAAGGACGGCGACGACCCGCTGGTGGTGCTGGGCCTCGATGGCATCGACGAGGCCAAGACCCTGAAGTGCCTCGAGTCGATCGCCGGCAGCCAGACCGGTCAGGCGGTCAAGGTCACCGGCAAGAAGAAGGGCAAGGTCACGACCTACACGGTGGCGGGCGAGAAGGACAAGCTGTACTTCGCGTGGCTCGCGCCCGACGTGCTGGCGTTCACCGAGGACCCCAACCAGAAGGGCAAGCTCGAGAAGGCGCTGGCCGGCAAGGCCGCCAAGGGCGACCTGGGCAAGCTGGTGGCCAAGGTCAACACCGATGCGCCGCTGTGGGCCGCGGTGGCGATGAAGGAGAAGGAGGACGGGATGCAGATCAACGGTGGCTACGGCGGCGTCGAGCTGGCCGGCGGCAAGTTCACCGGCACCGTCCACGTGGTCATGGGCTCCGACGCCGACGCCCAGAAGGCCGCCGCGATGGGCACCGCCGGCCTCGGCGAGCTGAAGCAGAAGGCCGCCAAGACCGCGGTCGCGGCGCTGATGAACAGCGTGACGATCGCCGCCACCGGCCTCGAGCTGACGGTCACCGGCTCGGTCGCCGACGGCGACCTGACCAAGCTGATGGCCGACTTCGACCACATCTTCTGATCCGCGCTGGCGGGCGCGGCACCGCCGGGCGCCGCGGCGGCCGCCGCGTGGCCTACTGCTCGCGGCCGGTCAGGCCGCCGTAGCCGGCGCCGCCCCACTCGCTCTCGAGCGCCTCATCGTAGCGCAGCCGGATCTCGTCGCCCTCGAACATGGCCTTGTACGAGCTCCCGCCGCCGTCCGGATCGAACTGCACCTGCATCGGCTCGTCGCACGCGCCCCAGGGGCAGAAGAAGCCGCCGTCGAACGCGAGCCCCTCGCCCGCCTTGGCCAGCGAGCCCGCGAAGCGCTGCGAGCCGAGCAGCTTGGTGAGCTGCCAGCCGCCATCACCCCGGCTCACCTTGCACGGCTGCGGGTCGTAGGCGCCGATCTGGCAGGTCCACAGCGCGCCGTCCTTGAACCCGGGGCCCCGCGCCTCGGCCTGCTCGACGGGCTGCCCGCCGGCGGGGGTGTTCTTGATGGCGGCCGGCTTGCTGCTGCCGCTGCACGCCGCGAGCAGCGCGGCCGCCACGAGCGAGATCGAGTACGCCTTCATGGCGGGCAGGGTACCACCGCGACCCAGGCATCGTGGGCGGCGCCGGTGCGCGCGAACCGCCCGGCGCCCGCGCGGCGCTGCCCCACCGCCCCACGACTCGGCGTACGATCACCGCATGGCGAACCTGCGTACCTGCGGCGCGTGCGATGGCCTGGTCCCGGCGGCGCGCGCCACGTGTCCTCACTGTGATCGCCCGGTCGGTCGGATCGCGCGGGTGGCGCGCCGGCTGGCGACCGCGGCCGGCGGCGGCGCGCTGCTGGTCACGCTGATGGCCTGCTACGGGGGCCCGCCCAAGTGCGAGCCGGGCACCGACAAGGACGGCGATCGGTTCTGCACCAAGGGGCCGCGCACGCTGGACTGCAACGACGACGACCCGAACGTCCGGCCGTGGGCCGAGGACAAGGCCGGCGACGGGATCGACCAGAACTGCGACGGCGTCGACGGGATGAAGCCGTCGGGCAGCGGCCCGCCGCCGGCCACCCCGCCGGCCCCCGCGGCGCCGCCCGCCCCCGCCCCTGGCGCCGCCGCGCCGCCGTGACCGAGGCGTACGACGCGGGGCGTTGGCGGCGGCGGGCCTTGACTCCACGGGAGGGGACGCCGAAGGTCAGGGGCCGATGAGCGACGACACCGACGAGACCGGCCAGATGGGGCCGCGCCCGCTGGCGTTGGAGGTGACGCTGCCCGACCGCACCTTCACCGTCGCGCTGCCCGCCGACGGGGAGGTGATCCTCGGGCGCTCGCGCGGCGCCGGCATCCAGCTCGACCACGCGTCGGTGTCGCGCGAGCACGCGCGGCTGCGGCTGGGCCCGGCGATCACCCTCGAGGATCTCGGCTCCCGCAACGGCACGGTGGCGCGCGGCCGCGTGCTGGCCGCCAACGAGGTCACGGCGCTCGGCATCGGCGACGCCTTCGAGATCGGCTCGGTGCCGGTGCGGCTGGTGCCGGTGATGAGCCGGCGCGCGGCGGTGCCGCCGGGCTACGACCGCCGCGGCGTGGCGACGGGCCGGGCCGCGCTCGACGCGCCCGAGGGCTGGTACGCGCCGACCTCGGCGGCGATGCAGGCGGTGCTGGCGTCGCTGGAGCAGGTCGCGGCCTCCGACATGAGCGTGCTCCTGGTCGGCGAGACCGGCGTCGGCAAGGAGGTGTGCGCCGAGCTGCTGCACCGCCGCTCGCCGCGCGCGGCGCGCACGCTGCTCCGCCTCAACTGCAGCGCGCTGCCCGAGACGCTGATCGAGAGCGAGCTGTTCGGCCACGAGAAGGGCGCGTTCACCGGCGCCGGCGCGTCCAAGCCCGGGCTGATCGAGTCGGCCGACGGCGGCACGGTGTTCCTCGACGAGATCGCCGAGCTGCCGCCGCCGGCGCAGGTCAAGCTGCTGCGCGTGCTCGACCGCCGCGAGGTGATGCCGGTCGGCGGCCGCAGCGAGCGCATCGTCGACGTGCGCTTCGTCGCCGCCACCCACAAGAACCTCGAGGCCGAGATCGCGGCCGGCCGGTTCCGCCACGACCTGTACTACCGCCTCGCCGGGATGACGATCCGGATCCCGCCGCTGCGCGATCGCCAGGACGAGATCGAGCCGCTGGCGCGGCGGTTCCTCGACGCCGCCGCCCGCCGCCAGGGCCGCGCGCCGGCGGCGCTGTCGCCCGAGGCGCTGGCCACGCTGCAGCGGCACCCGTGGCCCGGCAACATCCGTGAGCTGCGCAACGCCATCGAGCGCGCGCTGGTGGTGTGCGGCGCCGGGCCGATCGAGGTCCAGCACCTGCCGCTCGAGCGCGATCCCACCGGCGACTCCGGCCGGCACACCGGCCCGATCCCGAAGATCGGCACGCTGGGCGACGAGCTCGAAGAGATCGAGCGCCAGCGGATCGAAGCGGTGCTGGTGGCCACCGGCGGCAACCAGAGCGAGGCGGCGCGCCGGCTCGGCATGTCGCGCGGGGCGCTGCTGGCGCGGCTGCGGGCGTGGGGCCTGACCGGCAAGCGGCCGCTTCGCTGAACGGTCGCACCCGAGCAACAATCGCGATCCTTCCCCGCGGCGGTTCGATATGATCGGGGCGGATGGTGCGACCCACGGATCGGGGGGCGGATGAGCCGCCGAGCGCGACCTTGACCGGCGCGGTCGCGGCCGCGGAGCGCCACGCCGCGGTCGCCGCGGTGGCCGCCGCCGGCGCCGCCGAGGATCCCGACGCGACCAGCGTCACCGCGGCCGAGCCGGCCGCGCGCCACCGGCCCGAGGCGCCGACGCTGATCCCGGCGACCCGGGTCGACCGCTTCCTGATCCTCGAGAAGCTGGGCGAGGGCGGGATGGGCACCGTCTACGCCGCCTACGACACGCTGCTCGATCGCAAGGTCGCGATGAAGGTGGTGCGGCCCGATCGCCGCACCGCGGTCGGCGGGGTGCCGCCGCGCGAGCGGCTGCTGCGCGAGGCCCAGGCGATGGCGCGGCTGCGCCACCCCAACGTGGTGGCGGTGCTCGAGGTCGGCGAGCTCGGCGAGGACGTCTACCTGACGCTCGAGCTGGTCGAGGGCCAGACGCTGAAGACCTGGCTGCGGGCGGCGCGGCGGCCGTGGCGCGAGGTGGTGGCGGCGTTCCTGGCGGCGGGGCGCGGGCTGGCGGCGGCTCACGCGGCGGGCCTGGTGCACCGCGACTTCAAGCCCGACAACGTGCTGATCGGCACCGACGGGCGGATCCAGGTCGCCGACTTCGGCGTGGCGAGCATGAGCCACGGCCCGCGCGAGCTGACCCCCAGCGGCGACTCGCTCGACGTCGAGGGCGGCGAGGCCTTCACGCTCAGCGGCCTGCGGGTCGGCACGCCGGCGTACATGTCGCCCGAGCAGCACGCCGGCGGCACCGTCGACGCCCGCGCCGATCAGTTCTCGTTCTGCGTCGCGCTGTGGGAGGGCGTGATGGGCGAGCGGCCGTTCTCCGGCGGCGTGGCGCCCGCCGAGCGCGTGCTGCGGCCGCCGCCGGCCGCCGCCGCCGCGCCGGGGTGGCTGGTCGCGCTGCTCCGGCGCGGCATGGCCGCGAGCCCCGACGCGCGCTGGCCGTCGATGGACGCGCTGCTCGCCGAGCTGGGCCGCGATCGCGGGCTGGCGCGGCGGCGGATCGCGCTGGCGCTGGGCCTCGGCGTGGCGCTGGCCGGCGTCGGCGCGCTGGCGGTGGTCGGCTGGACCCGCGGCCACGCCGCGCCGCCGCGGCCGTGCCAGGACGAGGCGCGGCTGCTGGTCGGCGTGTGGGACGACGCGCGGGCCGCGGCGTTGACCGAGGCGCTGGTGGCCACCCGCGCGCCGGGCGCGGCGGCGGCGGCGGCGCGCGTGCGCGGGTTCGTCGATCGCTGGTCGGCCGACTGGGTGGTGCAGCGCACCGAGGCCTGCGCCGCGACCCGCGTCCACGGCGATCAGTCGGAGGCGATGCTCGACGCGCGGATGCGCTGCCTCGATCGGCGGCTCGAGCGCGTGAACCAGCTGGTCGGCGAGCTGGGCACGCTGCCGCCCGATCAGGTCAGCCGCGCGGTCGAGATCGCCTCGGACCTGCCGGGGCTGACCGAGTGCGCCGACGGCGAGCAGCTCACCGCCGCGGTGCCGCTGCCCAACGATCCGGCGGTGCGCGCCGGGATCGAGCGCGTCGACGACGGGCTGGCCCACGCGCTGGCCGTCGAGCAGACCGGCCACTACCCGGCCGCGCTGGCGCTGGCCAAGCCGCTGGTCGGCCAGGCCCAGGCGCTGGCGTACCCGCCGCTGCACGCCGAGGCGCTGGCGGTGCTCGGCCGGCTGCACGCGCAGGTCGGCGAGCACGCCGCGGCGGTGGCCGCGCTCGAGGAGGCCAGCGCGATGGCCGCGAGCGCCCACGCCGACGACGTCGCCGCCGACGCGCTGATCGAGCTGATCTGGGCCACCACCGAGGCGGGGCAGGGCGGCCGCGCGCTGGCGATGGCGCCCGGCGCCACCGCCGCGGTCGCGCGCACCCACGACCCGCGGCTCGAGGCGACGCTGGTCAGCCAGCTCGGCACCGCCGAGCTCACCGCCGGCGACGCCGCGGCGGCGATCGCGCTGCTCGAGCGGGCGCTGGCGCTCACCGAGCGCGCGTGGGACCCGCGCCACGTGCGCGTCGCGCAGGTGCTGAACCGCCTGGGCAACGCCGAGGACGGCCGCGGCCGCCCCGCCGAGGCCCGGGCCTACTACGCGCGCGCGCTGGCGATCGCCGAGGCCCAGCTCGGGCCCGAGCACCCGTCGGTGGCCGTGACCCGCGCCAACCTGTGCTACCTCGACTCGCTGGCCGGCAAGCTCGACCTCGCGGCGGCGTGCCAGGTGCAGGTGATCGCGACGCTCGAGGCGGCGCTGGGCCCCGATCACGCGCAGGTGGCGTGGGCCCGCAACGACGCCGGGCTGATCGCGATGGCGCGCGGCCGGCTCGACGAGGCCCGCGCGCTCTACGAGCAGGCGCTGGCGATCTGGCGGGCCCGCTCGGGGCCGCAGCACCCCGACGTGGCGTGGCCGCTGGTCAACCTCGGCGAGCTGGCGCTGCTCGACGACGACGCGGCCGGCGCGGCGGCGCGCTGCCGCGAGGCGCTGGCGATCGTCGACGCGGCCAGCGGCGCCGACCACCCCGACAGCCTGCCGGCGCTGGCGTGCCTGGGCGCGGCGCTGGCCGAGGCCGCCCCGCGCGCGGCGGCGCCGCTGCTCGAGCGGGCCGCCCGGCTGGGCGCCGCCGACGACACCGGCGAGGTCGCGGCCGCGCTCACCGCGGCCCGGGCCAGGCTGGCGCTGGGCAACCGCGATCGGCGCGCCGCCGCGCGGCTGGCCGGCGAGGCGCTGGCGGCGTACGACCGCCTCGGGCCCAGCGCCGCGACCGCGCGGCGGGCGCTGGTGGCGTGGATGGGCCGGCGCGGGATCGCGTCGCCGTAGCCGCCGCACGCAATCGGGGGTAGCCTGCGCCGCCTTGGACGCCGCGCTCCCCACCGCCACGCTCGCGCCGCCGGGCGCGCTCGAGCGCGCGCTGGCGCAGGTGTTCGGCTTCACGACGCTGCGCCCCGGCCAGGCCGAGGTGATCGCCGACGTGCTCGCCGGGCGGCCGGTGGTCGCGGTGATGCCGACCGGCGCCGGCAAGTCGCTGTGCTACCAGCTGCCGGCGGTGGTGCTGGGCGCCGCCGGCGGCGTGACGCTGGTGGTGTCGCCGCTGATCGCGCTGATGAAGGACCAGGTCGACGCGCTGGTGGCGCGCGGCGTGGCGGCGGTGGCGCTGACCAGCGCGGCGTCGGCCGAGCAGCAGCGCGACATCCTCGACGGGCTGCGCGCCGGCGCGTGGTCGATCGTCTTCGTCGCGCCCGAGCGGTTCAAGAGCCCGCGGTTCGTCGACGCGCTGCGCGCGTGCGGCGATCGGCTGGCGCTCCTGGCCATCGACGAGGCGCACTGCATCAGCGAGTGGGGCCACGACTTCCGCCCCGACTACCGCCGGCTGGGTGACGCGGTGCGCGCGCTGGCGCCGCCGCGGGTCGCCGCGTTCACCGCAACCGCGACCCCCGAGGTGCGCGCCGACATCGCGGTGCAGCTGCACATGACCGCGCCGCGGGTCCACGTGCGCGGCTTCGATCGGCCCAACCTGACGTACGTCGTCGAGCGCGTGCGCGGCATCGACGACAAGACCCAGCGGATGATCCAGCTGGCGCGCACCCGCGACGGCGGCGTCGCGCTGGTCTACGCCGCGACCCGCAAGAACGCCGAGAAGTACGGCGAGGCGCTGGCCCGCGCCGGCATGCGGGTCCGCGTCTACCACGCCGGCCTCGACGAGCGCACCCGCGACGACGCCCAGGATCGCTTCATGGCCGGCACGCTCGACGCGGTGGTCGCGACCAACGCGTTCGGCATGGGCATCGACAAGGCCGACATCCGGGTGGTCGTCCACGCCGACATCCCGCGCAGCCCCGAGGCCTACTACCAGGAGTGCGGGCGCGGCGGGCGCGACGGCCGGCCCACGCGCTGCGTGCTGTTGTTCGGCGCCGGCGACGTGCGGCTGCAGGAGTTCCTGATCGACGCGTCGTACCCGTCGGCCGAGGTGCTGCGCGCGCTGTGGAAGCTGGTGCGCGACGAGCCGGAGCTGGGCCGCGGCGACGCCGAGGATCGCCTGGGCAAGCGCCTGCCCGGCGAGCCCCACGCGTCGACGGTGGGCGCGGCGCTGCGCATCCTCGAGCGCCACGGCCTGCTGGCCGCCGACGGCGACGGCTGGGTGGCGACCCGCCCTGATCCCGGCGCCTACCCGCCGCTCGACGTCGAGGCGCTGGCGCGCCGGTCCGAGGTCGAGCGCAGCAAGATGCGGGCGATGGTCGACTACGCGTGGAGCCCGCGCTGCCGGCGCCAGGTCATGCTGGCGTACTTCGGCGACGAGGACTGGCAGGACCCGGCCCGCACCTGCGGCGCGTGCGACGTGTGCGACGCGGCCGCCCGTGGCGACGCCGGCGTCGACACCGAGACCGCCACCGCGGTGGTCGATCTGCTGGGGCTGGTCGGCGCGCTGCGCGGCCGGTTCGGCCGCACCCGGGTGGCGGCGCTGGCCACCGGCGCCGACGACGATCCGCGGTTCGAGGAGCTGCCGGCGCGCGGCTGCCTGCGCGGCTGGTCGCAGAAGGACATCATGGATCTGCTGCGCACCCTCGAGGGCGCCGCGCTGATCGAGGCGTCGCGCGGCGAGTACCCGACGGTCGGCCTGACCCGACGCGGCGAGCAGGTGGCGGCGGGCACGCTCGGCGTCGACACGCTCGGCCTGCGCGTCGCGCCGCGGCCCGCGGCCAGCGCGCGCAAGCCGCGGCGGCGCAAGCGCGGCGCGTGATCGCGGCCACGGCGCGCGCGGCGATCGCGCGGGTCGCGATCGCCCGTGCTAGCGTCGCCGGGTGCGCGCGATCGTCGGATGCGCCGTGGTGCTCGCGACGGCGCGGCTGGCCGCGGCGCAGCCGTCGGCGGCGCCCGCCGGGTCGCCGAGCGTGCCGAGCGTGCGGCTGCGGGTCGAGGGCGCGTGCCCCGACGCCGCCGCGATCGCCGCGGCGCTGAGCGCGCAGGCGGCGGTGATCGATGGCGCCATCGCCGACGTCGTGGTCGAGGTCAGCGCCGGCGTCGACGGCGCGGCGGTGACGCTGGCGTCGGGCGAGCGGGTCGAGCACCGGCTGGTGCCGGGCCACGACTGCGCGGCGCTGGCCGGCGCGGTGGCGGCGCTGACCGACGCGTGGCTGCTCGAGCTGACGGCCGCGCCGCCGGTGATCGCGCCGCCGCCGGCGCCGCCGGCCACACGCCCGCCGAGCGCGGTGGCGCCGACGGCGCGTCCGATCGCCGCGCCGCGGTGGTTCGTCGGCGCCGGCCGCGCGTACGTCGTCACCACCGCGGCCGAGCGCACCGCCGCGACCCGCGTCGACGCGGCCTGGCGGTCGCCGTGGCGCGGCGCGCGCGTGCGGCTCACGTTCGATTGGGGCGACGCCGCCGGCCAGCCGACCACCACCGGCGTGAGCGTCGAGCGCCAGCCGTGGACCGTGGCCGGGACGCTGGGGTGGCGCAGCGCCGGCCGCGGGTGGCTCGAGGCGGCCGGCGGCGGCGGCCTGGTGGTCAGCCGGGTCGACGCGATGGGCGTGGGCGCGCTGCGGCTGCACCCGACCGC
Organism: Myxococcales bacterium; assembly: GCA_016707895.1. Taxonomy (GTDB): domain Bacteria; phylum Myxococcota_A; class Polyangia; order Haliangiales; family Haliangiaceae; genus UBA2376. Next base: position 339,368 of record JADJGV010000005.1, read on the forward strand.
GGTCGCGCGGGCCGGCGGCGGCGTCGCGCTGGGGCTCGGGGTGTCGCTCCGCGCCGAGGTCGAGGCGGCGCTGTACCCGGTGGCCGACCGCTACTGGGTGGCCGGCGTGGCGGCCGGCCAGTCGCCGATCGCCAGCTTTGCCGCGGGGTTGGGCGTCGACATCGCGCTCGGTGCACGATGAGTGATCGAGATGAGTGATCGATCGGGGCGGCTCGCGCCACTGATCACCGCCATGTCCCTCGCCTCCGCCGAGCCCGCGGTCCGGCCGGCCTCCCCGCCGGTGGCGGGCGAGCGCGACGCGGTGTGGGCGGCGCTGTACGACCGGCACTTCGACGACGTCTACCGGCTGGTCCGGCGCGCCGGCGTCAGCGTCGCCGACGCCGAGGACGTGGCGCAGAAGGTGTTCCTGCGGGTCCACGCGCTCCTGGCCCACACGCCCGAGGTGACCCACCCGCTGGCCTGGCTGCGCGCGATCACCGTGCGCGTGGCGTCGGAGCACCACCGGTTCTGGCGGCTGCGCCGGGTCAAGCAGTGGGTCGTCGAGGGCGTCGCGACGCTGGGCCGCGCGGTGCCGCCCGACGAGCAGTACGCGACCCACCAGGCCCAAGATCAGGTGGCCGAGGTGCTGCGGCGCATGAGCCCCAAGCTGCGCGAGGTGCTGGTGCTCGCCGAGCTCGAGGAGCTGGCGCCGGCCGAGGTCGCGACGATCCTCGGCGTGCCGGTCAACACCGTGCGCTCGCGCCGCCACCTGGCGCGCGCGCAGTTCGGCGCGCTGTGGCAGCGCCGCCACGGAGGCGCGCCGTGACCGCGCCGCCGCCGTGGGACGCGCTCAAGGACGTCGACGTGCCGGTCGGCGCCCGCGGCCGGGTGCGCCAGCGGGTCGTCGCCGCGCTCGCCGCGCCGCGCCCACGTCGCCGCCGCGCGCCGGTGCTCGTGGCCGGCCTCGCGCTGGCCGGCGCCGCCGCCGCGGCCGTCGTGGTGGTCGCGCGCGACGGCGCGCCGCCGCCCGCGCGGCCGGTGGCGGTCGCCGATGGCCAGCGGGTCGCGCTCGCGGTCGGCCAGGGCCACGCGTCGGTGGTCGGCCCGGCCGAGGTGCGCGTCGTCGACGGCGCGCTGCGCATCCGCCAGGGCACCGTCGAGACGCTCGGCGCGATGGCGATCGCCGGCCCGCAGTGCGAGGCCCACGTCGACGGCAGCGCCCAGGTGTCGGTGCGCGGCGACGCCACCCAGGTGCGGGTGTTCGCCGGCTTCGCGCGGGTCGCCCACGTCGACCCGCTGTGCGAGGTGATCGATCTGACCGGCGCGCCGCCCGCGCCCGGCGCGCCGCCCGCGGCCCCGGCATCCACGACCGCGCCGATCGACGCGCGCGATCCGATCGACCCGACGCCGATCGACGCCGGCGTGCCAGACGCCGAGACCATCGTCGCCGCCGCGCCGCCCCGCGCCGTCGCGCCGCGCCCGCGGTCGGCCGCCCCGCCGCCGGCGATCGCGCCGTCGCCGTCGCTCGACGTCGATGATCCGCCGGCCGCCGATGGCCCCGCCGCCGATCCGCCCGCCGCCGCCGCGCCCGCCGCCGCGGCGCCCGCCACGGCCCCGGGGACCGATCCGCTCACCGCCGAGGTCGCCGCCTACCGCGCCGCCGTCGCCCGCGAGGCCGCCGATCCGGTGACCGCGATCGCCGCGTGGCGCGCGGTCCTCGATCGCTGGCCCGACGGCGCGCTGGCCGAGGCCGCCGAGCTGCGGCTGATCGCGCTCCTCGGGCGGCTGGGTCGGCGCGCGCCGCAAGAGGCCGCGGCGCGGGCGTTCCTCGCGCGCCACCCGCGCAGCGCGCGCGCCGCCGACGTCGCGCGCCTGCTCGAGGCGCCGTGATCCGCCGGCTGGCGCTGGCGCTCGCGCTCGCGGCCGCCGGCTGCGAGCTCGACGTCGAGCTGACGCCGCCGCCCGACGGCGGCGTGCCCGACGCGCCGGCGATCGACGACGGCGTGATCGACGCCCGCTCGATCGACGACGCGATCGACGACGCGCCGATCGAGCCGGTCGACGCGCCGGCCGCCGGCTGATCGATCCAGGCGTTCGATCGACTGATCGATCGCCCGCGTTCGCGTCACTGACACCGCATGAAGCGCCTCGCCCTCCTCACGCTCCTCCTGCTCACCGCGCCCGCCTGCACCATCTACCTCGACGATCCCGACCACGATGAGCCGGGTCTCCCCGACGCTGGGTACGTCGAGCAGATCGACGCGCGCCCGATCTCCCCCGACGCGCAGCCCTGGCTCCCCGACGCGCAGCCGCTTCCGGAGTTCGACGGTGGCTGCGGCCCCGGCCCGGGCTTCCCCGACGCGGGCCCCGGCCCGGGCTTCCCCGACGGTGGCCCCGGCCCGGGCTTCCCCGACGCGGGCCCCGGCCCGGGCTTCCCCGACGGTGGCCCTGGCCCCGGCCCCGGCTTCCCCGACGGTGGCCCTGGCCCCGGCTTCCCGGATGCACAGCCGTACCCGTGACGCCTGATCTCTGACGCGCCTGTCAGATCGCGCGCCGCGATTCGACACCTCGCCCCTCGCAAGCCCGCGGAACTCTATCGGCACGTGGTTTGCTGGACCGACCGGCATGGTCGGCGCACGCATCCTCCGCACGGCACTCCGCACCTCCCCCCTCCTCGCCCTCCTCGCGTGCGCCGACCCGCCGGGCGAGTCCGGCCCACCCGCCGTCACGTCCGGCGAGTACCACGCGTTCATCCAGCACGGCTGGCGCTTCCCGGCCACCTCGTCGGAGTGGCGCGCGATCGGGTTCGATCTCGATCACGACGGCTTCATCGAGAACTCCGGCGGCAGCCTGATCGGCGCGCTCGGCGGCATCGGCCTGCCGATCGACGACGCCAACGCCGAGCTGCTCGGCAGCGGTGACCAGCTCGTCGGCCACGTCATCCGCGCCGACCGCGTGGATCAGGACGCCAGCGTGGCCTGGCAGCTGTGGACGAGTCGCGGCGCGCCGCCGACGTTCGACGGCCGCGACGTGGTCGCGCCCACCGAGCTCGACGGCGAGCTGGCCGGCGCGATCATCGACGGCACGCTGCGCGCGCAGTGGGGCGACGCCGCGATCCACGTGCCGCTGTTCCCCGGCCAGCCGCCGATCGCGATGCCGCTGACCGACGCGCAGCTCGAGCTCACGGTCGACGGCCCATGCCACGGCGTGATCGGCGGCGGGCTCGACGCCGCCGGCTACCAAGGCGTGCTCGATCAGGTCGCGGCCGAGACGCTGGCCCACATGGCCGCGCACCCGGACCACGACTTCACCCGGCTGGCCCGCGACGTCTTCGACGACAACCGCGACGGCGTGGTCAGCGCCGCCGAGGTCGTGGCGTTCGGGCGCGAGCTCCTGCCGCCCGACCTCGACACCGACGACGACGGCCGCGACGACGCGCTGTCGATCGCGTTCGCCTTCGAGTGCGCGCCGGCCCGCCTCGCGACCCCACCCACGTTCTGACGCCGCCGCGCCGCGATCAGTCGCCGCCGCTGCGGTACGCCGGCAGATCGATCCGCCAGCGCCCGTCGACGCGCACCAGCTCGAGCTGCGCGCGGCCGGTCGGCCCACCCAGCTCGACCACCGCGTGGTCGCCGCCCTCGCTCACCACCTTGATGTCGGTGGGCGGCGGCACGTCGTCGGAGGCGCCGACGCTGATCAGATCGAGCGCGCTGTAGCGGGTGCTGGCGCCGACCAGGTCGGTGGCCTTCTGCGCGCGATCCTCGAGGGCGCGCTGGGTGTCGGGCGACAGCAGCCGCCACACCGCCTTGCGATCGCCGGCGCGCGCCGCCTGGATCATCGCGCGCACCGCCGCGTCGGGGCCGGGCCGGGTCACGCCGCAGCCGCGCCCCAGCATCGTCGCCGCCAGGGCGATCGCCGCCAGCGCGCTGGCGCCGGCGGCCAGCGCGCCGCGGCGCGAGGTCAGGGCGAGGGCCACGCGGCTCCGTTCATCGCCACAAGCCTAGCTTGTGCCGGACCTCGTCCATCGTCTTCTTCGCCACCGCGCGCGCCTTCTCGGCGCCGGCGTGCAGCGTGTCCTTGACCCGCTCGGGGTGGGCCAGCAGCTCGGCGCGGCGCTCGCGGTACGGCGCGAAGTGGGCGATCATCCGCTCGGCGAGCCGGCCCTTGCAGTCGACGCAGCCGATGCCGGCGGTGGTGCAGCCCTCGCGCACCCACGCCCGGTCCTCGTCGGTCGAGAACATGCCGTGCCACGCGAAGACGTTGCACACGTCGGGGTCGCCGGGGTCGGTGCGCTCGACGCGCTTGACGTCGGTGACCGCGCGGCCCAGCAGCTTGCGCAGCGGCTTGTCCTCCATCGACGCCAGCGGCAGGTGGTTGCCGAGCGACTTGGACATCTTGGCCTGGCCGTCGAGGCCCAACACCTTGGCCACCGGCGTGAGCTTGGGCTCGCACTCGGGGAAGACCTTGCCCCAGCGGTGGTTGAACGACCGCGCGATCCGCCGCGCCAGCTCGATGTGCTGCACCTGATCCTGGCCCACCGGCACCAGCTCCGCCTTGTAGAGGAGGATGTCGGCGGCCTGCAGCACCGGGTACTCGAACAGCGCGGCGTTGATGTTCTCGGGCTGGCTGGCCGACTTGTCCTTGAACTGGGTCATCCGCTCCAGGTCGCCGTGCCCGGTCACCGCGTTGAGCACCCAGCACAGCTCGGTGTGCTCGGGGACCATCGACTGGACGAACAGCGTGGCCTTGTCGGGGTCGACCCCCAGCGCCAAGATGTCCACGGCCATGTCGAAGACCCGCCGGCCCATCTCCTTGACGGCGTAGTCCTGGGTGATGGCGTGGTAGTCCACCACGCAGAAGAAGGATCGGTACTGGTCTTGCAAAGTGATCCAGTTACGAATCGCCCCGATGTAGTTGCCGACATGCATATCACCCGACGGCTGGATCCCAGAGAAGACCGTTTTCATGGGGCTTTCTGAGTACTTGTTGTCGGGAGCAGCGTCAACTAGACTTTGAATCCTTCGCCGGCTCGCCCGTCGAAGCCTTGTCCTGGAGGAATGTATGAAGATGCGCCGCCTTGCACAGTGGTTTGGTATCGCCGGCCTCGCTTTCGCGGCCCAGGCCTGTGTCGTTCGCGACGCACAGCCCGTGAACGCTGGTTACGGGTACTCCAGCGCAGGGAGCATGTACGCCTCGGGCGGCATCTACGTGGGCGAGCCCTCGGTCGCCTACGCCAACAGCATGCCGCCGCCGGCGCTGTACGAGTCCATGACGCCTTCGCCGGGCTACGGCTACGTCTGGATCGACGGCTACTGGCACTGGAACAGCTTCGAGTGGGTCTGGGTCTCGGGCCGCTGGGTCCAGGAGCAGCAGGGCTACTATTACGTCCAGCCCTACTACGACTACTCGAACAGCCAGTACGTCTACTACCCCGGCTACTGGACGACGCCGGACCGGATGCCGCCGCGCTCGCACGTCCAGGATCACCGCGGCGAGGGTCGCCCGCCCGTGGTCGTGCGCCCGCCGATGACCGGCCAGCCGCCGGTCGTCCAGCCCGGCTACGGCCAGCCGCCGGTCGTCCAGCCGCCGCGGCCGCCGATCGTCCAGCCGCCGGTGATCGTCACCCCGCCGCGCGAGCCGTCGGTGCCGCCGATCATCCAGCCCAACCCGCGGCCGCCGGTCGTCCAGCCGCAGCCGTACACCCCGCCGCGCGTGCACACGCCGCCGGTCATCCAGCCGCAGCCGATCCAGCCGCGCCCGTCGGTGCCGCCGCCGCGTGAGCCGTCGGTGCCGCCGGTCATCCAGCCGGAGCCGCGGCCGATCCAGCCGCCGCCGCCGGTGCGGGTGCAGCCGCAGCCGCCGCGCGAGATCCAGCCGCCGCCGCCGGTGCGGGTGCAGCCGCAGCCGCCGCGCGAGATCACGCCGCCGCCGACCCCGCGCCCGCAGCCGCCGCGCGAGATCACGCCGCCGCCGACCCCGCGCCCGCAGCCGCCGCGCGAGATCACGCCGCCGCCGCCGCCGCGCCCGGCGCCGCGCCCGGTCCAGCCGCCGCGTGAGCCGTCGGTCCCGCCGGTCCTGAACCAGGGTCGCGACCGGGCGCCGGCGCCCGCCCCGGCGCCGCGCGAGGTGGCGCCGCCGACGCGGCACCGGTAGCCTCCAAAGGCACGAGATCCAAGTCCTCCGCGACGGCGCCCTGGTGGCGCCGTCAGTCGTTTTCGGACTGTGGCGCTGGCGGCCCGGCGCTGTGCGGTTTCACGGTGGGGCTGCGAACCGGCGGTCACGATCGCGGGCGGGCCGCCCGGTCAGCGCAGCACCTTGGCCAGGCCCTTGGCGGCCTGCTCGGCCTTCTCGGCGCGGGCGCGCTGCTCGGCGACCGCCTGGCGCAGGCCCTCGGCCGCGCGCTCGGACTTGCGGGTGGCCTCCTCGGCGCGGGCCCGGGCGGCGGTGGCCTCGGCCAGCGCCGCCTTGAGCCGCTGGTTGGTCGCCTCGAGCTCCTCGCGGCTCTGCGCCACCTCGCCCTGCGCGGCCACCAGCGACGACTGCGCGCGCTCCTGCGCCAGCGCCGCGGCCTTGGCCTCGGCGGCGGCGCGGTCGGCGTCGGCCTCGGCGCGCTTGCGCTGGGCCTCGGCCTCCTCGAACGCCTGCAGCCGGGTGCGCGACTCGCCCTCGGCGGCGCGCGCGCGATCGGCGGCCGCCAGCGCCGCGGTGCGCTGCTCTTGCGCCGATTGCTGGGCGCCGCGGATCCACACCAGCGCCACCGCCGCCGCCGCCACCAGCGCGGCCAGGCCGATGAACGCGCCGCCGATCCACCGCCGGCGCCGGCGGGTGGCGCGATCGGCCAGCGCCAGCGCGGCGTCGAGGAACGCGTCCTCGCGCGCCGGCAGCGGCGTCACCGAGCGGCGGCGGAACAGCCGGATCTCGTCGACCGCGTCGCCGCTCCACAACAGGCCGGCCGGCCGGCCGCGCTGGTCCCACTGCTTGGCCGCCGAGCGCACCTGATCGAGGAACGCGGCGTCCTCGCCCGACTCGTCGCGCCACCGGCGCAAGGTCGGCCACGACGTGATCAGCGACTCGTGCACCAGCTCGATCGTCGCGTCGTCGCCGTGGCGCTCGGCGGCCAGCAGCCGGCCGCCGATCAGCTGATCGATCAGCCCGCGGATCTCGTCGCGCGGCCCCAGCTGCTCGGCCTCGTGCTGCTCGACCAGCGCGCGCGTGCCCTCGGGCGTGACCAGCCGCAGCATCAGCGTGCGCAGCAGCCGCTGCCGCGTCGGCGGCAGCGCCGCGACCACGCCCTCGGCGTGGCTGGCCAGCGCGCCGGCCAGGCCGCCCAGCTCGTCGTAGCTGGCGCGGGTGAGCAGGCTGCGCTCGCGATCGCGGCGGTCCCACAGCGTCGCCGCCGCGAACTGCAGCAGCGGCAGCGCGCCCGAGGTCTGATCCAGCGCGTCGAGCATGTCATCGACGACGCCGTCCTCGAAGCGCACGCCGGTGCCGACCAGCGGCTGCTCGATCGCCGCGCGCAGGCCGCCGCGGTCGAGCGGGCGCAGGAACATCAGCCCGCGGGTGGCGCGCTCGAGGAACTGCGGCACGTCGCCCAGCCGGTCGAGGAAGTCCGACCGCACCGACACCACCAGCCGCAGCGGCGAGGCGGCGTCGTCGGCGACACCGGCCAGCGCCACCAGGAACGCGTGCCGGGTGCCGGCGTCGGCGCACAGCGTGAACGCCTCCTCGAACTGATCGATGAACACCAGCACCTGCTCGCCGCGCGCGCGCGCCAGGTCGCGCAAGAGCGTGCCCAGCAGGCCGGGCTCGTCGCGCAGCCGGGCCGCGGTGTCGGCCGGCACCTCGCCCAGCGCCGCCAGGCTGGCCAGCAGGTTGGTCAGCGGATCGCGGCCGGGGCGCGCGATCGCCACCTGCCAGCGCCCGGCGGCGCGCAACGACGGCACCAGGCCGGCGCGCACGAACGACGACTTGCCGACGCCCGACGGGCCGGCCAGCACCAGCAGCGGCTGCTGGCCGAGCCGCGCCACCGCCGCCGCGACGTCGCGCTCGCGGCCGAAGAACCGCGCGGCGTCGGCCTCCTGGAACGCGGCCATGCCGGGGTAGGGCGGGCCGGCCGCGGGCTGCGCGGCCGCCGCGGTCGCGGCCACCAGCGCCTGCACCAGCGCGCGGGCGTCGGCGAACCGGCCCTCCTTGCGCTTGGCCAGGCAGCGATCGATCACCGCGATCAGCGCCGGCGCCATCGTCGGCAGCGCGCCGCCGATCGACGGCATCGGCTCGTCGATCTCCGAGACCGCGGCGAGGATGTGGTGGACGGTCGGCGTGCCCAGCGGGTGCTGGCCGGTCAACAGCTCCCAGAAGATGATCCCGACCGCCCACTGATCGGTGCGGTGATCGATCGCGTCGGCGCCCCACTGCTCGAACGCCATGTACGGCGGCGTGCCGGCCACCGCCGACGGGTCGTCGGCGAGCAGCTCGGTCGGCAGGCCGCGCTTGAGCTCGCGTTGCATCGCGCGCAGCCGCTCGGCGTCGTCGCTGTGCGCGAACAGCCGCGCGATGCCGAAGTCGAGCACCTTCACCGCGCCGTCGGTGGTGATGAAGATGTTGTCGGGCTTGAGGTCGCAGTGGACCAGGTGGTGATCGTGGGCGCGCACCAGCGCCCGCACCACCGCGGTCATGATCTCGATCGCGCGGGCCGGCGGCAGCGCGGCGCCGGCCGCCAGCGCCGACAGCGACTGGCCCTCGAGGTACTCGAGCGCCATGTACGGCACGCCGTGCCACTCGTCGACCTCGTAGACCACGACGATGTTCTCGTGCTGGCAGCGCGCGGTGGCGCGGGCCTCGACCAGGAACCGCTCGACGAACGCCGCGCCCTCGAGCCCGAGGAACTTCAGCGCCACCAGCCGGGCCAGCTTGGTGTCGCGGGCCAGGAACACCTGGCCCATGCCGCCGCGGCCCAGCTCGCGGATGATCTCGAACTGGTGGACCCGGGTGCCGGGCCGGACGTCGAGGATCGAGCGCGCGGCCGCGCCGGCCCCGGAGTCCAGCGTCTCGCCCATCATGCTCGGCGAGCGCCGCCGCGCGTCGGCGGTCACCGGCGTGGCCGCCGCGGCGGGCAGCAGCGTCGTCTTGGCCCCCGGCAGCGACATCGCGACGATGGTAGCGCGCCGCCAGCGGCCGGGGCTATGATCGAGCGATGGAGCTGCGTCGCGCCGTGCTCGCGCTCGCCCTGCTCGCCGCAGCGCCGGCCGCCGCCCAGCCCGCGCCGCCGGACGCGGCGCCCGCCGCCGCCGAGACGCCGTGGTCCAAGGGCGTGTCCGACGCGGCCAAGGCCCAGGCCCAGGCGCTGCTCGAGGAGGGCAACGCGCTGATCGTCCAGAACCTCGACAAGGAGGCGCTGGCCAAGTACGAGGCGGCGCTGGCGCAGTGGGACCACCCGGCGATCCGCTTCAACATGGTGCGCGCGCTGATCAACCTCGATCGGCCGATCGACGCGCAGGACAACCTCGAGCGCGCGCTGGCCTACGGCGCCGAGCCGCTCGGCCCCGAGGTGTTCGCCGAGGCGTCGACCTACCAGCGGCTGCTGGCCCAGCAGATCGCCACCGTGACGATCACCTGCGATCAGCCCGCGGCGACGGTGACCGTCGACGGCGAGCCGATCGGCGCGTGCCCCGGCGCCCACCCGCTGCGGCTGCGGGTCGGGCCGCACACGATCGCCGGCGACGGCGTCGGGCTGATCGCCTCGACCCGCCGGGAGGGCCTGGCCGCCGGCGCCAACCCGGCGGTCGCGGTGCACCTGCGCACGCTGGTCGACGTCACCGTGACCCGCACGCGGTGGGCGACGTGGAAGCCGTGGGCGGTCGCGGCCGGCGGCGCGACCCTCGGCGGCGTCGGCGCGGCGCTGATCGTCTCGGCGCGCGGCCTGCGCAGCGACTACCAGGCCGCGCTGGTCCGCGAGTGCGGCGAGCTGGCGTGCGACCCCGCCCAGCTGCCGGTCGGCACCGCCGACCTGCTCGCGCGGGCGCAGTTCCGCGATCGCCTCGGCGTCGCCACCGCGATCGCCGGCGGCGCGGCGGTGATCGCCGGCGTCGTGCTGGTCGTGCTGAACCGGCCGTACACCGTCGTCGAGCGCGACGCCGGCGTCGCGCTGACGCCGACCGCCGGCGGCTGGACGATCGGCGTGCGCGGCGCGCTGTAGCGCGCGGCGGCCCGCGGTCACGGCGGGTTGCCGCAGCTCAGGACCAGCTCGAAGCCGGTGGCGCCGCTCGCGCCGGCCGCGGTCAGCTCGACGAACACCGGCGCGTGCCCGGGCAGCACCAGCGGCGGTGTCGTCGGGCTCGGCGTCGGGACCTGCAGCACCGCGTCGGGCGTGGTGGCGGTGAGCTGCGCGGCGGTCGGGTCGCAGCGGCCGCTGTCCGCGTCGCGGCCGAGGATGCGCAGGCCCAGCGTACGCGGCGTGGCGATCGCGCGGGCGCTCAGCTGGAAGCCGACCGACGCGCGGTACGGCGGATCGAAGCGGTAGAGCGCGCGCCCGCCCGCCGGGATCGTGCCGACCATCACCGTCGCGACGTCGGCGCAGTACAGCGGCACCGCGTCGGCGCACGGCGGTGCGGCCAGCGGCGGCAGCGCGTCGCGCTGGCGGAGGATCACGCCGCCGTCGCCGACCGCCCACACTTCCTCGGCGCTCGCGCCCGCGACGGCGGTGAGCGCCGTCGGGACCGCGCCGGTGGCCGGCTCGATCGGCGCCCAGCGCTGGCCGTCGTAGTGGTACAGCCCGCCGCCGTCGCCGACCGCCCAGAGGTCGGTCGGGCCGGCGCCCCACATCGCGCGCACCGCGCCGCCGAGGTGCGGGCCGTCATCGAGCGCCGCGAAGGCCGCGGGCCCGAACGGCCCCGGGATCGACAGGTGGCCGATCACGTAGGCCTGACCCTGCTGGCCGGCGATCCAGACGTCGTCGGGGCTCACCGCCCACAACGCGGTGACGTTCGACACCTGGCTGGGGACGAACGCGGGATCGAACGCGGGGCCGCCGGTGTAGTGATAGACGTCGGTGCCCGCGATCCACAGATCGTCGGGACCGGTGCCGGCCAGCGCCTGGGCGTACGTCGTCCCGGGCCAGGTCGCGTGGGCCGTCCACGCGCCGCCGCTGTTGCGCCAGACGGTGTAGCTCCCCGAGTCCGCGAGGTAGACCGTCGCGCCGATCGTCAGCGTCGCGCTGATCGCGAAGCCGTCGAACGGGATCGTGGTCGAGGTCCAGGTCGCGCCGTTCCAGCGCCACGCCTGGCGATCGAAGCTGAACGCCCAGACGTCGGTCGCCGTCCGTGCGACCACCCGCTCGATGTTCGCGCCGGGGAGCGGGCGCTCCCAGCGCTCGGCCACCGGCTGCGACGGGCGGTAGCGCAGGAGGCCGCCGCCGAGGAGCTGGCCGGCGAGCCACGCGTCGGTCGCGGTCACCGCGACCGCGGCGAACCGCGCCTGCGTGAGATCGATCCCGACCGGCACCTGCCGACGCCAGCCGTCGCTCTCGCGGTGAGCGACGACCGGGCCGCCGCCGTAGGCCCACACGTCGCCGTGGCCGCCGTCGAGCATGCCGACGAAGCCGGCGTACGGCCCGGCGATCCGGGTCCAGGTGGTGCCGGTGCGCGTCGCCAGCCAGCCGGCGTCGCCGTCGCGGCCGCCCAGCACCAGCGCGTCGCCGTCGCCGGCGAGGCCGACGGCCGTGCCGTCGATGGGGCGCAGCCCGACCGGGCCCGGCACCGCCGGATCGCGCGGCTCCCACACGCCGTCGACGCGCTCGAGCAGCGCGGCGTGGCCGTCGCCGCCCGCCACCAGCACGTCGCGGTCGTCGGGCAGCGCCAGCGCGCGCAGCGTCAGCGTCCCGACCGGGATCGGCGCCGCGGTCCACGCGCCGGCCGCGCTGCGTTCGGCCAGCCACGGCCCGCCGCCGCGGCGGTACAGCACCGCGACCTTGCCCCCGGGGCGGCCGGCCACGGCGGTCACCTCGTCGATCGGGCCCGGCACCGGCTCGAGCGACCAGCCGCCGGCCGTGCGGCGCCACACCTGCGTGGCGGTGGCCGCGAACAGCCGGCTGGGGTCGGCCCACAGCGCGATCGCCGGCGTCGGCAACGGCGCCCCGGGCAGCGGCGCCCAGCTGTCGGCGATCCGCGCGTGGACGCCGCCTCCGGCGTCGGCGATCCACACGCCGGCGACGCCGTCGCTGGTGATCGCGACCGGCTGGCCAGGCGCGCCCGGTTCCAGGTGCCACGCCACGCCGTCGCCGTGGAGCACGGCGTCGATCGAGGCCGGGTCGCCGACCAGCGCCCAGATCTCGCGCCGCGCCGGGCTGGCGATCGCGTGGACGGTGTACTGCGGGAACGGCCCGCCGGTCGTCACGGTGTGCGCGGTCCACGCCTCCGACGCGCACGCGCTGGTGTCGCGCCGACAGAACGACGTGCACGCCAGCGCGCCCTCCTCGCCCACCGCGGTGCATGCGCCGTCGATCAACGTCTGGGCGCGGCCGTCGCACTCCTCGTCGCCCTGGACCACGCCGTCGCCGCAGCGGTCGACGCAGCCGATCGCGACCTGCCGGCACTGGTTCACGCAGAACAGGTCGCCGCTCTGGTAGCCGAAGGCCTGGCAGGTCGCGTCGCCGACGAAGGTCGTGCCGTCACACACCTCGGGGCCGTTGATGCGCCCGTCGCCGCACGCGTCGTGGCACCCATGGATCGGATCGCCCAGCTGCGGATCGATCGCGCACGCGGCGGTGCAGCGCAGCTGGCCCTGGTAGCGCGGCTGCCCGTCGATGAACAGCCACGGGGTCAGGCAGCTCGCGCCCGCGAAGTCGTCGCCGTCGCACTGCTCGGCGTCGGCGGCGGGGCTGGCGCCGCTCGGCCCGTTCTTGACGCCGTCGCCGCAGCGCCCGGCCGCGACGCAGCTCCGCCCGTCGAGCCGACAGCCGGAATCGCAGCTCACCTGGCCGCCGTACCAGCCGCCGCCGTCGTAGGTGGCGCAGCTGGCCCCGCCCAGCGCCGCGCCGTCGCATTGCTCGGGGCCGCTGATGACCCCGTCGCCGCAGCGCCCGCTGCACGCCGCGACGTCGAGCTGACAGATGCCGCTGCAGGTCACCGCGGCGGCGGTGTTGTAGAAGCCGAAGTCGCCGCAGGTGTCGTGGGCGGCGTCGAGCGGCAGCCCCGGCTCGCACGCCTCGAGGCCGTTGAGCTCGCCATCGCCGCAGCGCCCGCTGCAGCCGCCGAAGTCGAACCGGCACTCGCCGTTGCACGCCAGCCCGCCCGGCTCGTAGTAGCCGCCGGCGCTCTGGCAGTTGGCGCCGGCCAGCGCGGCGGCGTCGCACTGCTCGCCGCCGTTGATCACGCCGTCGCCGCAGAAGCCGGTGGGCGCGCACACCGCGCGGTCGTAGGTGCAGGCCGCGGTGCAGCGCAGCGGCGTCGCGCCGTAGAAGCCGATCGCGTCGCAGGTGGTCGCGGCGCCGAGCGCGCTGCCGTCGCACTCCTCGGTGCCGTTGACCAGGCCGTCGCCGCAGCGGCCGGCGCACGCGCTGACGTCGTACCGGCACGCGCTGTTGCAGGCCAGCCCGGCCGGCTCGTAGAACCCGCCGACCCGCTGGCAGTCGGCGTCGCCGAGCTGGCCGGCCTCGCACTGCTCGCCGACGTCGACGGTGCCGTCGCCGCAGCGCCCGCCGCCGCAGCCGACGAACGAGAACCGACACGCGTCGGTGCAGGCCAGCCCGTCGGGCTGGTAGTAGCCGCCGATCGCGCAGGTCGCGCCGCCCAGGTTCGCCGGGGTGCCGACGTCGGGCTCGCCGGGATCGCAGTCCTCCTCGTCGCTGATCACCCCGTCGCCGCAGCGGCCGCTGCAGTTCGAGACGTCGAACGTGCAGTCGTCGTTGCACGCCAGCGTGCCGCCGTTGTAGCCGCGGCTCGCGCAGGTCTCGTCGCCGAGCAGCTCGCCGTCGCACTTCTCGTCGGCGCTGAGGAACCCGTCGCGGCAGCCGCGCCGCACGCACGCGCCGCCGTTGCACACGCCGTCACCGCTGGCGGTCAGGTCGCACGACGCGCCCGCGGCCTGGCCCGCGCACGCCGCCTGCTGCGCCGGGGTGACGCAGTGGGTGGTGCCGGCCAGCGCGGCGCAGGTGGTGTCGGCCGGGCACAGCGTGCCGTCGGCGCAGTGGACGCTGGGGTCGCTGAGGCAGGCGCTGGCCAGGACGGCGAGCAACCCGAGGCCGGCACACGCGATCGAGCGGACCATCGTCCGCGATTCTACCGCGGGCGCCCGGCCGGCCGCCGATGTCAGGTCGATATCACGGCGAGGTCGCCACGCAGCCGAACGTCAGCTGGTAGCCGGTCGCGGTGGTGGCGGTCGGCGCGGTCAGCGCCAGGTAGTACGTCCGGTGGCCGGACAGCGTCGAGCCCGACGGCACGCCGGCCGAGGTCAGCGCGCAGCCGTCGTCGCTGGCCGCCGCGGTGATCGTCGCGGTGACGCCGGTGGCGGCCAGCGTCGTCGCGGTCACCGTCGCGTCGTACGGCGTCTCGAAGCGGTAGACCGCGCGGCCCCCCAGCGGCACGGTGCCGAACAGCGGTCGGGTCACGCCGCTGCAGTATAGCGGGATCGCGTCGACGCACGGCGGCGGCGCCGCCGGCGGCAGCGCCGCGGTCATGCGGAACATCGTGCCGGTGGGCCCGACCGCCCACACCGCGTCCTTCGACGCGCCGTGCACCGCGAGGAACGGCCGCTGGGTGCCGCCGGGCGGCGTGACCGTCACCCAGCTCAGCCCGTCGTAGTGGAGGATCGCGCCGACCTCGCCGACCGCCCAGATGTCGGACGCGCTGGCGCCCCAGATGCTGGCCAGCGTGCTCGGCACGTTCGGCAGGCCGGGCACCACCGCGAACGCGGCCCCCGCGGGCCCCTTGTGCAGCAGCGTACCGACCGAGCGCACGCCGTCGCTGACCGTCGCGACCGCCCACACGTCGTCGGCGCTGGCCGCGTGGATGCCGGTGACCGCGAGCGCCGGGTGCGGGTGGGAGGTCCACCCGGCGCCGTTCCAGTGATCGATCGTGCCGCCGCCGCCGCCGAGCCAGACGTCGTTCGGGCTGCTGCCGCCGAGCGCCTGCGCGTCGAAGCCGTCGGGCCACGCGCCCAGCGGCGTCCAGCCGCCGGCGGTGGTGTAGCGCC
This sequence comes from Myxococcales bacterium, assembly GCA_016707895.1. Classification (GTDB taxonomy): domain Bacteria; phylum Myxococcota_A; class Polyangia; order Haliangiales; family Haliangiaceae; genus UBA2376. The sequence goes on from JADJGV010000005.1 coordinate 354,533, forward strand.
ACAGCCCGCGCGGGCTGTTGTTGGCGACGAACAGCGCGCCGCCGATCGCCGCGACCGCGGTGACGCCGGGGATCGAGAACGGGGCCGCGTCGACGGTCCACGCGCTGCCGTTCCAGCGCCGCACGCCGTTGTTCGGGCGCGAGAACGCCCAGACGTCGGTGTCGGCGCGCGCCACCACCACGTCGGCAGGGAAGCCCGCCTGCGGCGTCTCCCACCGCGCCTCCGGCGTCTGGCCGATCGGCTGGTCGGGGCGGTGGCGCACCAGGAACAGCGGCTGCGGCGGCGCGCCGGTGGGCACGGCGGTCAGCCAGACGTCGCCGCTGGTGACCGCGACCGTCGTGTTGTGCGACTGGCCGAAGCGCCCCAGCATCGACGTGGCGTCGGTGGTCGAGCCCGGCACGTACGGCGCGACCCAGCCCGCGCCGTCGCGGTGCGCGATCAGCGGGCCGTCGCCGAACGCCCACAGGTCGCCGTGGCCGCTGTCGGCGACGCCGGCGAACGGGCCGTAGGGGCCGACCTGGCGGCTCACCCCGACCGCGAGGTTGCCGGTGCTGTTGGCGACCCACGCGCGGCCGTTGTCGGTGCCGGCCAGCCACAGGTTGTCGACCTCGCCGCCGGCACCGACCAGCGTGCCCAGCAGATCGTTGAGGCCGGTCGGCGTCTGCTCCTTGAGCGGCGTCGGCGCCTGCCACACGCCGCGCACGCGCTGCGCGATGACGTTGGTGCCCTGGCCCAGCGTCGGGCTGGTGCCGCCGAGCGCCCAGATCAGCTCGGCGCTGCCGACCCACAGCCCGCGGTAGGTGGCGCTGGGTGGCGTCGACGAGGTCCAGCCGCCGGCGCCGCTGCGCTCGAGCAAGACCGGCCCGCCGGCGCCGACGCCGAGCACGTAGAGGTTGCCGCCGGCCAGGCCGCGCACCGCGGTGACCGCGGTCAGCGCCACCGGCAGCGTCTCCCGGACCCAGGTGGTGGCGCCGGTCGAGCGCCACACCTCGGCGGCGCCGCCGCTCTGGACCGTCGCGAACAGCCGCGCGCTGTCGCCCCACAGCTGGGTGATCGGGGCGGCCGCCGGCGCGCCGCGCGTGATCCACCCGGTGTCGCTGCGCTCGATCACGGCGCCGGTCGCGGTGCCGACCCAGACCTTGCCGTTCGCGCCGTGCAGCGCGCTGGCCTGGCTCACCGGTGGGGTCACCGCCGCCCAGCTCGCGCCGTCGCCGTGGATCACCGCGCGCGTCGTCCCGGTCCGGGGCCCGACGATCGCCCACACGTCGCGCGGCCCGGCCGCGTACATCGCGACCACCGCGTCGCTCGGGCCGATCGTCACGCCGCTGGTGGTCGCGAGGCTGACCGCGGTCCAGCTCGACGCCTCGCACGCGCCGGTGTCGAGCTGGCAGTACGAGTCGCAGCCAAGCGCGCCGTGCTCGCCGAACGTGCCGCACGACGACTCGAGCAGCGTGTGGGTGGCGCCGTCGCAGGCCTCGTCGCCCTGGACCACGCCGTCGCCGCACCGGCCGCTGCAGCCGGCGAGGTCGATCTTGGTGCACTCGTCGACGCACATCAGCGCGCCGAACTGGTAGCCGAACGAGCGACAGCTGGCGCTGCCCAGGTAGCGGTCGTCCTCGGTCTGATCGGGCCAGTCGAGCGCGCCGGCGTCGCACGGCTCGGGGCCGTTGAGGATGCCGTCGCCGCAGAACTCGCTGCAGGTCGAGGTGTCGATCGTGCAGTCGGTGCGGCACGCCAGCGCGCCCAGGTACCGGCCGTGCTGGTCGCCGGGCTGGCCCGGCTCGTCGAACAGCCACGACGTGCCGCAGGTCGCGCCGTCGAAGTCGCCGCCGTCGCACTCCTCGGGGCCGGGGCGCAGCAGGCCGTCGCCGCAGCGCCCGGCCAGCTGGCACTCGCTGGTGTCGAAGAAGCAGGTCGGCGTGCAGTTGAGGTTGCCGCCGTAGTAGCGCTCGGGCAGCGTCATGCACGACATGCCGTCCAGCTCGGGCGCGTCGCACTCCTCGTGGGCCGGGTCGATCATCCCGTCGCCACACTGCCCGCTGCACGCGGTGGTGTCGTACTGGCACAGCGCGTTGCAGGTCACGGCGGCGGCGTTGTAGTAGCCGAACGCGGGGTCGTTGCAGGCGTCGTGTTCAGCGTCGAGCGACGCGGCCGGGTCGCAGGCCTCGGCGCCGTTGATCATGCCGTCGCCGCAACGGCCGCCGGTGCAGGTGTCGAACCGGAACCGGCAGGTGTTGCTGCAGGTCAGGCCCTCGGGGCTGTACCGGCCGCCGTCGGTGCAGTCCTTGCCGCCGAGGTCGGCGCCGTCGCACTCCTCGAGCGGGTCCTTGACGCCGTCGCCGCAGGTGCCGGTGCAGGTCGACAGATCCAGATCGCAGGCCGCCGTACAGGTCGGCGTCCCCGCGTAGTAGCCGTTGGCGGCGCAGCTCTCGTCGGCGGCGATCAGCGCGCCGTCGCACCGCTCGCCGGCGCTGAGGAAGCCGTCGCCGCATCCGACCCGCAGGCACACCCCCTGGTTGCACACGCCGGTCACGCCGGCGCCGAACGGGCACGCGCTGCCGTCGCCGCCGCCGGTGCACGCGCTCAGCTGATCGGGCGTCGCGCAGTGGGTGGTGCCGACGATCGTCTTGCAGGCCGAGCCCTCGGGGCACACCGTGCCGTCGCCGCACGCGACGCCGGGGTCGTCGAGGCAGCCGCTCAGGGCGAGCGCGACGACGGCGAGCGTACCCAGCGCGATCGGCGCGCGATCCCCACGGTGCGACATCCCTCCATCATATCCCGCCGCCTTGCGCGATCCTTGCGCGCGCCCGCCGCCGCTACTCCTGCTCGCCGCCCTTGATGCCGTGGCGCTTCAGCAGCTCGCGCAGGTGGTAGCGGGTCAGGCCGGCCTCGTTGGCCGAGCGCGTGATGTTGCCGTCGTTGCGCCCGAGCAGCGCCTCGAGGTAGGCCGCCTCGAACGCGTCGACGACGGTCTGCTTGGCCTGCTTGAACCCCAGCCCCGGCTTGAGCAGCGCGGCGTCGAAGATCGCCGGGCCGCTGCCGGCGGGCAGCTCGACGCCGGCCTCGGCGGCCACCGCCCGCTGCGCGCCCGCGATCCCGGCCTTGGCCAGGTCGTGGCTGGCCGACACGCTGGGCCCCAGCTCGCGGCCGAACACCAGGTCGGCGCGGGTGATGGTCGGCCCGTCGGACAGCGCCGCGGCGCGCTCGACGACGTTGCGCATCTCGCGGACGTTGCCCGGCCAGGCGTGGCTCAGCATCGCCGCCATCGCGTCGGGGCCGAACGTCATCTGCATCGCGCGGCGGCCGGCGATGTCGCGCAGGAAGTGGTTGGCCAACGACGCGATGTCCTCGCGGCGCTCGCGCATCGGCGGCAGCTCGACGTGGACCACGCTCAGGCGGAAGTACAGGTCCTCGCGGAAGTTGCCCTTGTTGACCTCCTCGCGCAGGTCGCGGTTGGTCGCGGCCAGCACCCGCACGTCGACCTTGATCGTCTTGTCGCCGCCGACCCGCTTGATCTCGCGCTGCTCCAGCACCCGCAACAGCTTGGGCTGCAGCGTGATGTCGAGCTCGCCGATCTCGTCGAGGAAGATCGTGCCGCCGTTGGCCTGCTCGAAGCAGCCGAGGTGCTGGCCGATCGCGCCGGTGAAGCTGCCCTTCTCGTGGCCGAACAGCGTCGACTCGATCAGCTCCTTGGGGATCGAGCCGCAGTCGAGCACGACGAACGGCTTGGCCTTGCGCGTCGAGGTGTTGTGCACCGCGCGCGCGACCATCTCCTTGCCGGTGCCGGTCTCGCCGGTGATCAGCACGGTCAGGTCGCTGGGCGCGACCTTCTCGAGCTGCGCGAAGATCTGCCGCATCGCCGCCGAGCCGCCGATGATCGCGTCGAAGCGATCGCGCTTCGACAGCTCGATCTCGACGACGTCCTGCATCGGCTGGAACTGGATCGACGTGTGGCCGAGGCGGAACACCGTGCCCGGGCGCAGGAACACCTCGCGGATGCGCAGGTCGCCGACGTAGACGCCGTTGCGCGAGTTGAGGTCGCGCAGCCGGTAGCCGTCGTCGCGGGCGGCGATCTCGAAGTGGGTCCCGGACACCGCCTTGTCGGCCAGCACCAGGTCGCTGATGATGCTGCGGCCGCCGGTCACCCGCGGCTTGACGATCTCGAGCTCCTTGCCCTGATCGGCGCCCGCGACCACGACCAGCTTGCCCTTGCGCAGGCGCTGCACCGTCGCCCACGCGCCCTCGAACATCGTGGTGAGCCCCGAGCCTTCGAAGCTGGGGGCGTCGTCGGGACCTGGCTCCATCGCGGCCAGCCTAACACGGCGCGGCTACGCGCCGGCGGTGACGACGTCCGGCAACGGGCGCCCGGTCACGATCGCGTCGATCGCGGCCACCAGGTCGGCCCGATCGTACGGCTTGGGCAGGAACCCGACCGCGCCGTTGGCCAGGCAGCTCCGCAGGTCGTGGTCGTCGGTGTACCCCGAGACCAGCAGCACCCGGGCCGTCGGGTCGAGCGCGCGCAGCGCGGCGAAGCACTGCGCGCCGCTCATGCCCGGCATCGACATGTCCATGACGACCACCGCGAACCCCGGCGCCGCGCGCCACGCGGCGAGCCCGGCCTCGCCGCCGTCGGCGGCGACCACCTCGTGGCCGGCCTTCTCGAGGACGCGGCGGGTCATCGCGCGGATGATCGCCTCGTCGTCGACGACCAGCACGCGGTGGCGGCGGGGGGCCGGCGTCGGCGCGGGCGTCGGCGCCGACGTCGGCAGCGCGACGTCGGCGACCGGCAGGTACAGCGTCACGGTCGTGCCGACGCCGGGCGTCGTGACGACGTCGATCGCGCCCCGGTGTTGCTCGATCGTGCCGTAGACCATCGCCAGGCCCAGGCCGGTGCCCTTGCCGAGCGGCTTGGAGGTGAAGAACGGCTCGAACATCCGCGCCCGCGTCGCGTCGTCCATGCCGGCGCCGGTGTCGCCGACCGCGATCACCGCGTAGCGCCCCGGCGGCAGGTGCAGCGCGTCGGCGGCGTCCGGCGTCAGCTCGGCGCTGCGGGTGAACAGCGAGATCCGCCCGCCGCCACCGATCGCGTCGACCGCGTTGGTGCACAGGTTGACCACCGCCTGGGTGAGCTGATCGGCGTCGCCCAGCACCACCGCGTCGTCGTTCAGGTGCGTCACCAGCTCGATCCGCTTGGGCAGCGTCCGCTCGAGCAGCGCCACGACGCCCTGCGCCACCTGGTCGATCCGCAGCGGGCCCTGGGTCGCGGGCCGGCGCCGGCTGAACGCGAGCAGGTTGCGGGTCAGCGCGGCGCCGCGCTGGCACGAGGCGATGATCTGGTCGAGGTCCTCGCGGGTCCGGCCGGGGGCGTCGTCGCGGCACAGCTCGGCCATCGACAGGATGCCGGCCAGCACGTTGTTGATGTCGTGGGCCACGCCGCCGGCCAGCGTGCCGATCGCCTCCATCTTCTGCGCCGCCAGGAACTGGTCGCGCAGCTGCTCGCGCTCCTGCTCGGCGCGCTCGCGCTCGGCGATCTCGCGCTTCGCCGCGGCCAGCGCGGTCTCGAGCTGGCGGCTGCGCTCCTCGGCGACGACCCGCATCGCCTCGGTCTGGGCGCGGTGGTGCTCGGCGTCGGCCAGGAACAGCGCCGACGAGCGCGACACGACGTGGCCGACCGCGAACGCGGTCGCCAGCACCAGCGCGTGGTCGCGGCTCAGCGGGAGGTCGGCGAGCTGGCCGACGGCGATCCACCCCGCGACCGTCAGGCCGAAGCCGACGTACAGCAGCCGCCGATCGAGCTGGACCGAGCCGTAGCTGACCACCAGCAGCGCGGTGATGAGCAAGAGCGTCGGGTCGCGGTACAGCGCGACGCCGATGAACACCGTCGTGACCACCGTCGACCAGACCACGAGGTGCAAGAGCGGGGCGCGGGCTGCGGGCACCCGGCCGCGCCAGGTCATGATCGCCACCGTGGCGATCAGCGCCTCGGCGATCGCCACCGCGACCACCCCAGCGACGCTGTGGCGCAGCCCCGCGTAGATCGCCGCGGCCGGCAGCGACGCGCAGATCGCGACGGTCGTCATCCGCAAGCGGGTCAGCGCGAGCGCGGCGACCCGGGCGACCTCCGGTGGCGCGACCTCGGGGACCACCGCGACCGCCGCGACCTCGGCCGGCGCTGTGCCCGCATCGGTGGGGTGGGTCAGGGTCGCGACGAGCACCGCACTCGAAGTATCGACCAACCAGAGGCTAGTTCAAGTAGCGCTCGTCGCCCTTGGGCTTGCGCGGGATCGTCGACACCTCGGGGGGGACCACCGACAGGTGGGCGCGGGTCTTGGCGTACTTGCGGCGCCGCCAGAACGCGATCGGATCGATGCGGCCCGACGCCAGCCCGGCGCCCACCAGCATCGCCGCGGCCATCGCCGCGCCCTCGGTCCACTCCTGACCGATCAGCACGAACAGCGCGGTGATGGCCACCATGCCCCACATGAACGCACGCCCGGTCATCGGCAGCACGCCGAAGAACTGCACCGGCTGCTTGGCGTACAGCACGCCGAACGCGACGGTGCCGGCCAGGATGGTCGGGTTCATGCCGGCGATCAGGTCCTCGCGGTCGAGCGCCAGGCCGGCCAGGGTGCCGGCGGTGGTCGCCGCGATCGCGGTCATCGCCACGAACAGGATGAACCGGCGCGGGCCCCACCAGCGCTCGAGCCGCGGCATCAGCATCCACAGCATCAGCGCCTCGACGAACAGCGACACGATGCGCGGCTCGACGAACGGGCCGCTGACCAGCGTCCACACCTTGCCCTCGCGGAACACGCCGCTCGGCGTCGGGACGAGCCAGGTGGCGATCCGCGCCTGCGCCGCGGGCTCCGAGAGGCCGAAGACCAGCGAGGTGCCGGCGAGGGCGAACAGCAGGATCAAGGCGACCCGGGTGATCCGAAACGAATCGGGATCGACGCGGGTGAAGCTCGTGCGGCGCACGGGGGAAGGCTACCAGAGCCGGGACCTCCCACCCATGCCGATCGGGCGGCCCCGGTGCGCGGATTCGCCATCCGATGCCATCCCCCGGTCACAAACGGCTCCTGTAGACTCAACCAGGACGGGCGGCCACGCCCCAAGGGAGCTGCGCAGACATGTCGAACGACCAGAAGCCACCTGCCAAGACCATCATGGGGTGGGCCCCGAACAACCTGCCGGGGCAACCGGGGCAGCCGGGCCAACCGCAGCAGCCGTGGGATCAGCAACCGCCCGCGGCGCAACCGCCGCAGCAGTGGGGCGCGCCGCAGCCGCCGCCGCCGGCGCAGCCGTGGGGCCAGCAGCCGCCGATGCCGCAGGCGCCGCCGCCGCAGCAGTGGGGTGCGCCGCAGCCGCCGCCGCCGGCGCAGCCGTGGGGCCAGCAGCCGCCGATGCCGCAGGCGCCGCCGCCGCAACCGTGGGGCGCGCAGCCGCCGATGCCGCAGCAGCCGCCGCCGCAGCAGTGGGGGGCGCCGCCGCCGCAGCCGCCACCGCCGCAGCAGCAAGGCTGGGGTGGGCCACCGCCGCAGCAGGGCCCGTCGTTCGGCGCGCCTCCCGGCGTCGGCTTCGGCGGACCGCCGCAGGGCATGCCGTTCGGCAACCAGCAGCAGGGCAGCAAGCGCGGCGTCGCCGGCGCCGACGCCACCGTCGGCGTGTCGGCGCGGGTCAAGTACATCCGCCTCGTCTACCTGCACCTGTTCGGTGCGATCCTGGCGTTCACCGGCATCGAGTACCTGCTGTTCAAGAACGCCACGCTGGGCAAGAAGGTCACGGCGCCGCTGGTCGACTTCGCGATCGGCCACCTCTACGAGGGCGAGTTCTACCCGGCGCCGCGCTGGCACTGGGGCGTCGTGCTCGCGGTGTTCACCGCGCTCAGCTTCATCGCGCACTACATGGCGGAGCACACGCGGTCCAAGCCGCTGCACTATATCGGCCTGACGATCTACACGATCGGCGAGGCGCTGATCTTCGTGCCGCTGCTGATGATCGTCACCTGGGTGACCAAGGACATGATCGCGAGCGGCAAGGGCGATCCCAACATCATCCGCGACGCCGCGTACATCACGCTCGGGGTGTTCGGCGCGCTGACCGCCTCGGTGTTCATCACCAAGAAGGACTTCTCGTTCCTGCGCACCGCGCTGGTCGTCGGTGGCGCCGCGGCGATGGGCCTGATCGTCTTGTCGCTGGTGTTCGGCTTCAACCTCGGGATCGTGTTCTCGATCGCGATGGTGCTCCTCGCCGTCGGCCAGATCCTCTACGAGACGTCGCAGATCATGCAGCACGACGACACCGACAACTACGTCGGCGCCGCCCTGTCGCTGTTCGCCTCGGTCGCGCTCCTCTTCTGGTACGTCATCCGCATCCTGCTCAAGCTGCGGTCGGAGTGACCGCTGCGCGCCTGCCGCGAGGTGGCGGCAGGCGGAGGCTGGGCGAGCGCGTAAGCGCTGATCGCGGCCGACCGGTCAGCGCGGCGCCGGCTCGAACAGGCTTGGGCGGCGCGGGGCGAACTCCTCGACGCGATATCCCGGCCCGACGGCCGCGGCGATCGCGCGCGCGACCGGCGCCACCCGGCCGAGATCCTCGACGTTGCACTCCACGCCGGTCACCTCGTCCCCGCGGCCGAGGAGCTCCTGGAGCACGCGCAGGTCGGTGACCGCGAGGCGTCGGTCGCGCTCGCCATCGCCGAGGCGAACCACCCCACCGACCCGAAACACCCGTCGTGCCCCGGCGGCGGCGGGCTCGGAGATCGGCAGGATGATGGTCACCTGATCGCCGGCGCGCGCATCGAGGGCGTCCGCCAGTCGACCGCCGATCAGGATCGCTGGCGCGTCGCCGGCCTGGGCCAGCGTGGCGACCCGATCGGTCCCCGGTCGTCGATCGAGCTCGAGCACGCGGCCGATCCGCGCGGCGGCGACGCCCTTGACGACGACGCCGATCGGCGAGCCACCGGGACCCACCGCGATGGCCTCAGCCAGCGTGAACGGCTCGACGGCGATCACACCCGCCTGGGCGGCCATGATCCGCGCGACGTCGCGGTATTCGACGAACCCGACGTCCAGCTTCACGACCGTCACGTCGGCGGCGTCGATGCGCTGGGCATCCTCCGGCGCCAAGGCCTGGGGCGTCTCGGGCTCGGCCGTGGACCGGTGCTCCGGCGCGCCGCCGCAGCTGGCGACGCTCAGGACGAGCGCCAACACGTTGCTCGGCGCGGCGCCCTTGGCCGCGCGTCGCGGGCGCCGCGTCGAGCGCGGCGGACGAGCCGCGCGGGCCTGGACGGTGTCGTGGGGCGTCATGGCCCGCAGACCGCCGCGCTCTCGTAGCGGACCTGCGTCCCGGCGCTGGCGTCGGTGGCCACCGCCAGCTTCACCGTCGCCTGGGAGATGTCGAACGGCACCGGCGCTCGGTGCAGCTCGAGCCAGCTCGCGCGGTCGGCGGACACCTCCCAGATCATGTCGCCGCTGCTCGCGCGGATGCGCCAGTAGTGTTCGGCAGGGTTCCACGCCCGGGCGGCGACCTGACCGGGTTGGCCGCCGATGTCGATCCGGACGACGACTTGGGTACCGCTATGCTCGATGCGGGTGAAACCGTCGACGTGACTCTGCACCTGGATGTACGCGAACACTCGGGACACGGTGCCGACGTCCGCCACGTCGACCTCGGCGAGCCCGTCGGTCAGATCGAACGCGAGGACGCTGCGGTAGCCACCGAAGGCGTACGTGCCCGCCGCTGGCGCCGGCCCGACGTCGATCACCAGCTGACCACCGACCTCGGCGAACGCGAAGTTGGTGTCGCCCGACGAGGTGAAGTCGGGACCGGGGCCCGTGACGTCGAAGTCGTCGAACAGCCGCGTCACCCGCGCGCCGCACGGCGAGGTGGTGGCGTCGCCCCCGCCGTCCGCGTCGCCGACCGGCGTGCAGGTCCCGTCGACATCGCCGAACACGTCGTCGCCGTACGCCCACCCTGAGGCACAGCTCGACGTGGGAAACGCGCACACGCCGATCGGTTCGCAGCGCCCGTTGGGGCCGCACTGCGCGCCGCCGGCGCAGCGATGGCCGGGTAGCGTCGAACAGCCGGCGAGCCCGAGCGCGGCGAGCGCGGCGACGCGCGCCCGGTCACCGAGAGACGACGATCCCATCTCGATGACGCTATCACGCGAGCGCCCGGCCCCCGCGTCATTCCGGCAGCCCGGGTCGCACGCTGTAATCGCGTCGTCATGGTCTCCGCCGCCCGGGCAAGGGAGGGTCGCGTGGATGACTTCATTCAATCTGCGCCGCGCGGCCGCATGGGTGGCGTGTGTCGTCGCGGCCAGCGTGGTCGCGTGCAGCGAACCGGACGAAGCGGAGGTCTTCCTCGACGATCCGTACGCGTACCGCGAGCACGAGCCCGACTTCTTGAGCCCCGACGAGCTGGCCGAGTTCTACGCGGTCCAGGACGCGACGCTGGCGCGGTACGGCGTGCCCGAGGACGCGTCGAGCCAGCGGGGCGCCCCCGGCCCGCGCCCGCCGGTGGTGGCCGACGCGCCGCTCGCCGCCGGGCGGATCCGCGACGAGATCCTCGCCGCCGAGCACGAGGCGGCGCGGCGCTACGTCGACGTGAGCCTGGTGACCGACCTGTTCCAGTTGATGCGGACGCTGTCCCGCAAGTACGAGGTCCCCTACGAGATCATCTACATGATGGCGTACCAGGAGTCGAAGTTCCGGCAGTTCCGGGACTGGGATCCGACGCGGTGCTTGATCAGCGGCGACGGTGGCTACGGCATCACGCAGGTCACGCCACGGGTCCTGTCCCCGACGGTCGCCGCGGCGATCGATCTGGGGCGGCTGTGCTCGAGCCCCGCCTACAACCTGGAGACGGGCGTGATGCTGTTGCGGGCGAAGTTCGACTACTACTCGGACCCGGCGCGGGTCCCGATCGGGAGTCCCCCCGATCCGACTCTGCTCGAGACCTGGTACTGGACGGTCGCGTCCTACAACGGGCTCAGCGGGATCAACAACCCGAACGCCTACGCCAACGGGCCACGGACGTGGCACGTCCGCGACAAGCGGACCGGGAAGGTCTTCACGTTCACCCGCACCGAGGCGTACCAGGACGCGGTGTGGAGCTGGATCGGCGAACGGTTCGGGATCACGTTGAGCAAGATCCCGCTCAGCGAGATCGTCGCGTCGGGGCGCCCCGAGTTCAAGCTCTACAACCTGCCGCAGCCGACGCACGCGATGACGATCACCGAGAGCGAGCGGCTGGGCTCGAGCCTGGCGCGGGTCACGTACGCGGCCGCCAATCCCGACGCGACGCTCGACGTCGATCTGACCGGCGGCGGCGGGTTCGTCTTCACCGGGGTGCCGGCGGACGCGTACTACCGGCTGATGCTCGCCGAGGCCAGCGAGCAGACCAAGGACGCGTACTTCCGCGCGGCGATCTACCCCAGCTACCCGTACACCGAGAAGTGAGCCCCATGAAGTCTCTCACGACGATCGTGCTCGCGCTCGCGGGCCTGTGTGGGGCCTGCACGACGCCCGCGCGCGACGACGCGCCCGACGCGCCAACCGCGGCCTACGCCGTCCTCAGCGACGAGGCGTGGACGCTGCTCGCGGCGGACGCGCGGCACCTGACGTATCGCGTCGACCCCGCCAGCCAGGCGCGGCTGGCGCCGGGGGTGGTGATCATCCACCGCGACCCGCGCGGCGCGCACGCGCTGCGCCTGGTGACCGGGGTCGGCCAGCCGGATCCGACGGGCGACCCCGCGGTGGTCGCGCTCGAGGTCACGGCGATCAGCGCGTACAAGGTGTTCGCGCGCGTCGCGGTCGACGTCGATGAGGCCGTGCCGCTCGCGGTGGCGCGCGACAGCCTCGCGCTCGGCGACAGCGGGATCACGCTGCGGGGCGTGACGCTGACCTCCCAGCAGCGGCTGACCGCGACGATCTCCACGGACAACGCCAGCGCGTACGGGCTCGAGGGGCCGGTGACGCGGTTCGCGCAGGAGGTCGACGCGACGTTGACCGCCGGCGCGGCGCAGGCCGAGCCGCAGACGGTCCCGCTCGACGTCCCGGTCTTGTCGGTGCCGTTCCGGCGCGACGTCCAGGTGATGTTCGAGGACCGGGTCGAGACCGTGCCGTTCTTCGGCACGATCGAGGTCGAGGTCGCCGGGCAGTATCGGGTCGACGCGCCGGCGGGGCACCTCGCCGCGCAGCTCGACTGTGCCGTCGACGCGCTGGCGCAGCGGGTGACGTGGGCCGACGCGTGGGCGAGCGACAAGGAGCTGGACGGGCGCTGCGTGGTGGCGCCGACGCCGAGCGCCCCGGCGGCGGCCGCGGTGGAGGCCGGGCTGCGCCTGCGCTACCGCGTGAAGATCTACGACTTCGTCGCGCCGACGTTCGAGCAGTTCCTGGGGACGAAGATCGAGTCGGCGGATGGCACGCCGCGGGCCCGCGGCTGGGCGCGCACGACGTTTCACATGGCGCACCTCCCGATCGGCGCGGCGCCGGCCACCCAGCCGCCGCTCCAGACCAAGCCCGTCGCGATCCTGGACGAGCCGATCAAGCCGTTGGTCCACCACGGCTTCGTCAGCCGCCCGGGCTCCGACGCGGCGCCGCAAGGCTGGGGCGCCCCGCACGCCGACCCCGCGGGCATGCCGATCAACCCGCCGCTCGGCACGGTCGGCGGCGCGACGCCGTTCAACCTGCTGTGGCAGCGCTCGGCCATGGCCACCTGGGTCGTCACGCGCGATCTGGAGGGCGTCGGTCCCGGCCACGACGCCGGGTACGGCAACCTGGACTGGGTCTACATGCGGGACGACGCGCTCGCCGGGTACGTGACCTGGAAGGGGCCGCACGGGCGCAACGTGCCGGAGCAGCCGATCGCCATCACCGGCGCGCCGCTGCGGGGCGTCCGCCTCGGCGACTATGTCAACGTCACCAGCGGCGGCTCGCACTACTACGTCTACCGCGGCACCAAGGTGTTCCTCGACGGCCAGGTGCTCTACGACTTCGGCGGCGTCGGCTTCGTGTCGGGCGCGGCGATCCGCCACGTCGGCGATCGCCGCTACCTGCTCGCGGCGACCACCAACTTCGCCGAGGACGTCGATCGGCTGTGGTCGATCGAGCTCGACGTGCCGACCCCGACCGCGGTGGCCGCCGGCGTCGTCGCGCTGCCGGACGGCTACGCCTGGGACCGCAGCGCCCGCGCCAACAGCTACTTCTGCAACCAGTCGGCGACCCGCTGTGCGTCGATCATCCAGGCCAGCCACGAGACCTCGACCACCTTCACCGCGTCGGACACCGAGAACGGCGTGACCGTCCCCGGCGGCGGCGCGAGCACCGCGACGACAACGGTCCCGTTGCGGTGCACCGTGGACTGGACCACGCCCACGATGGCCGTGTCGGGGTGCGTCGCGCCGGCGGAGCCCCCCTGGACCACCACCTCGGACAGCACGTTCGAGCGGGTGCCCATGTCGGGTGGCAGGTTTCAGTACGACAGCGTCCGGACGGAGGCCTACGCCGCCGCCGCGACCGCCGTGGCGGTGGACTACGTCGGCGACCAGGAGGTCCGGTTGGATCGGTCCATGTCGCTGTCGCAGTCCTCGACCCACCACGACGTCTCGATGGTTCCGGACTCGATGTTCCACGACGTGGTCAACGAGGTCCGCGTCGATCAGTACGACGGCCCCGGCTGGTCGGTGACGGGCGGCGCGACGCTCAGCAGCGACGAATCGATGACCGTGAACTACCCCGCCGAGACCTGTTCGTACGCGCGGACGTCCGACGAAGCGACGGTCGAGCACGACCTGCTCTACGTCGACCTCCGGCACGGCGAGTACCTCTACGTCGAGCGGCGGCACGGCCGCGTCGACAGCGGCACCGCCACCAACCCCGGCGTCTCGTGCGCCGGCGCCGCGACCGCCACCACGACCGTCGAGACGGCCCTCTACCACAACGGCACGATGCTGGCGCACGCCGCCGACACCACGCCCTGGTCTGGCGCGCTGGTCGCCACCGAAGACTACTTCTGGCGCAACAACCACTCCGGCGGCTACTTCGACACCGGGATCATCTCGGCGTCGTCGCATCGGCAGCATCAAGGCGTGGCGGGGCTGCTGATCCCGCAGTACGCGGGCTTCCCGCTGGTCGACCCGACCTCGGGTTCGACGGTCGGCACGTTCCGCGGCGCCCCCGAGTTCGCCACCAGCGCGGCGGGCGCGTCGTTCTTCTCGCTCGCGCTGCCGACGCTCGGCCCCATGGGCATGATCGAACCGATCGTGCACCACAACCGGTTCGCCGGGCTGGCCGATCCCGCCGGCTCGATCTTCGAGCTCCAGGGCGCCGACCCCCGCTTCGACTACCTGGGTGTGTGGTGAGGCCGGCCGCACCGCGTATCGTGAGGTCGCCAGACGATGCGAACCCTGATCATGTACCTCGCGCCGCTGCTGGTCGGTGGGCTCTGCGCCTGCGGCGCCGGCGCGTCGGGCTCGCCTGACGCGCTCACCGACGACGCGGCTCCCGACGACGCGGCTCCCGACGACGCGGCTACCGACGACGGTGGGCCGCCGTCTCCGCTCGACGCGCCCGGCGCCCCCGACGCGGACCCGGCGATCTGTCATGGCGCGGCCTGCCCCGGCGGGGCGTCGATCACGGTCGCGAGTCGCGCCTTCAACCTGTGCCTGCGGGCGGACCCCGCGGGGCCAGGTGGCGCCCGCTGCGCGGGCGATGACGCGTCGATCCGCTGGCGGCTCATCGACACCGGGCAGCCGGGCCGCCACGCGTTGCAGCACCAGGACGCCGACGCGTGCCTGGTCGCGATCGGCGCCAGCCTCACGATGGCGCCGTGCAACCCGGCGAGCGCGGCGGCGTGGTGGACCGCCACGCCGGTCCCGGGTGACAACGGCAACCACGTCTACCTGCGATCGGCCGGCGGCTTGTGCCTGACGAACGGGTCCCTCGCGGGTGAGGGCGGCGCGGTGACCTTGAGCGCGTGCGACGCGGGCTATTGGACCCAGCAATGGAAGCCGCTCGGCGCGCAGACCGACGTCAGCGGCGCGCCCGACGCACCGTGGCTGGGCCACACCCGGAGCTGCGACGACGCTGGGGTGGTCAACGGCACCTGTGACGCGAACGGGCGGTGGTGGCTCGCGACGGCGTGCGAGAGCCCGACGTTCGTGCCGGTGCGCGGGCTCACCCCGAACACCGGCTTCGGCTGCGTCCGGCCCGGCGAGTTCTGCGAGCTCGGCACGTCGTGCTTGCTCCAGCGCGGCTTCACGCCGATCGCCGGCACCACGCGCCACGTGTTCACGATGGCCCTCGACAAGATCAACCAGCCGGTCGCCGCGATCGACGACACGTACACCGATGCCTTCCTGACCGATCTGCTCGGGCCGGCCGGCGGCCAGCCGGTGAAGCCGCGCCTGTCCGAAGACTACGTGCTCGAGGCGCGGCTCCGTCTCCACGCCGCAGAGCTGCAGCCGGCGCCTCCGTATCCCGGTCACGCGCGGGTGCTGCTCGGCGTCGCCGCGGTCGATGTCGTCACCGGGCGGTCGCTGTTCGTCGAGGTCGTGGTCTACCGCGACGGTTGGTACGATCTGTGTACCCCAACCGAGAACCGTGGCGGCGCCGGCGTGTCCATCCCGTGCGATCCGACCAACCTCTACGACCGGCGTTCGGCCTGGGCGACCGGCGAGCAGGTGTGGTTCACGTCGTCGACGTTGAACGACGTGCCGGGCGCGCTCGCCAGCGCGCAGCCGACGCTGGCGCCCGACGGCGAGTGGTACCCGTTCCGGATCCCGGTCAGCCGGTTGTTCCGGGCCTACGGCTGGGGTGCCAACGTCGCGCCGGCCGACTGGGGTCGCGTCCAGATCGACGGGATCTACCTCGGCCTGGAGGCGTTCGGTCGGGCTCGGGTGTGGCTGGACATCGATGGCTACCGGCTCGTGCGGACCGCGAACTGGCAGCCGTAGCGCCGTAAGCGCTGCGTCATTGCGCCAACCCGCAGGCGGGGCGATCGTCGCGGCATGGAACACGGGTCGCGACGCCCTATCTTCGCTCCCACGCCGGGTGTGCTCGCGCTCGTGGTGGGGCTCCTCGGACTGCTCGCGTGCGGCACGGCCCGCGACGGCGGGGGTGACGGCGGTGGTGACGGCGACGCGGGCAGCGACGGGGCCGGCGGCTCAGGCGCCGGGTGCAGCGCCGATCTGCGCGACGTGCTGGCGGAAGACGGCAGCGTCGTCCAGACCTGCCCGCTCGACCAAGGCTGCGTCGATGGCGCGTGCGTCCCCGCGTGCGAGGCCGCCGGCGCGAGCCGCGGCACGATCGCGTGCGACTTCGTCGTGTCGAGCCCGCCGTCATACCCCGGCGCGCTGCCGCCGTGCCTCGCAGCCTTCGTCGCCAACACCTGGCCGACGCCGGCGCGCCTCACCGTGACGCGGGACGGGGCCGTGCTCGACGTCACCAGGTTCGCCCGGATCGTCGACAACGCGATCCCGTCGCCCGCCGACTGGGCGCCGGTGCCCGCCAGCGGCGTGCCCGAGGGGGCCGTCGCCGTGCTGTTCCTGTCCAGCGATCCCATGGCGATCATGCCGGAGAACGGCGTCGACATCTCGTGTCCGATCACGCCGGCCGTCGACGCCAGCACGGTGATCGCCGGCACCGGTCGCGGCGCGGCGTTCCACCTCGGCGCCAGCGTGCCCGTGCGTGGCTACGACATCCTCCCGTACGGCGGCGCGCGCTCGCACTTCCCGGCCGCGCAGCTGCTGCTACCGACCAGCGCCTGGGGGACCGACTACGTGCTCCTGGCGCCGCCGCTCGGCTCGCACGTCCCGCCCGGGCCGCTGTTCGTCCACGTGTTCGCGGGCGCCGTCCCGGCGACCGTGACGATCCGCCCGACCGTCGCGCTACCAGCGGGCGTCGACACGCCGGCGATCGCCGCGGGCGCGCTCGGCACGGTCACGCTCGCGCCCTACCAGGTCATGCAGTGGGAGGTGGGCGCCGTCGATCCGAGCGGCACGCTGGTCTCGGCCGACGTGCCGATCGGCGTGGTGACCGGCAATCGCTTCTTGCGCCTGCAGCCGACGCCGGCGCCCGGCGGAGACGCCGCGCACCAGGCGCAGCTGCCGCTCGACGCGATGTCCTCGACGCACGTCGCCGCGCCCTACGAGACGCGCCGGGCCGACCTCGCGCCCGAGGCGGTGCGCTACCGGCTGCTCGGTGCCGTCGACGGCACGCTGCTCACGTTCGATCCCCCGCTCCCCGGCGCGCCCACCACCGTGGCGCGTGGCCAGGTCGTCGAGCTGGAGAGCGCCGGCGGGTTCGTGGTGCGCAGCCAGGATCCCCAGCACCCGTTCGCGCTGGCCCAGCTCATGACCACCGCCAACCTGGTCGGCGGCAGTCGCCCCGGTGCGACCGCGCCGGGCTTCGGCCTCAACCTCGGCGACGAGGAGTTCGTGATGCTGTTCCCGCCGGCGCAGTTCCTGTCGTCGTACGTCTTCTTCAGCGATCCGAGCTACCCGACGACCAACCTCGTCCTGGTCAGGGTCGCCGGCGACGACGGCGCGTTCGCGCCGGTCACGATCGACTGCCTCGGCGAGGTGACCGGCTTCCGCCCGGTCGGCACGTCGGGCCAGTACCAGATGGCGACGGTCGACCTGATCCGCGCCGGGGTCGGCGCGGGCACGCCCGCCTGCCGCAACGGGCGTCACGTCGCCACCAGCGCCGGCCGCTTCGGGCTGGTGGTGTGGGGCCTCGACAGCTACTCGTCGTACGCGTACCCCGGCGGCGGCAACGCGCGCGTGCTCGCCGAGCTGCCGCCGGTGCTGTGAGCCGCTACTTCTTCTTCATGCTCTTGCAGATCGCCACCAGCTTGTCGGCGACCGCGGCGCTGGTGAAGCTGCCGCCGTTGCACGAGTAGGAGGCGCCGCCGACGTCGATCTTGATGTCGAAGTTCCACTGCTTGCCGAGCGGCGGGTTGCGCTCCCAGCGCGCCTCGGTGTCGCTGACGACCTGGATGTTCGAGTTGTCCTTGTCGCCGGCCAGGGACTTGACGCCGTCGGCGTAGTACGGGGCCTCGCTGACCGACAGGAAGTCCTCCTCGGAGATCGCCAGCTGGCGGCTCGGGTCGTCGAAGGTGACCTTGGTGCCCTCGGGCGCCATCGCGACGAAGCCGGCGAACGGCGCGCCCCAGGCCGACAGGTCGACCTCCTTGTCGGCGGCCGGCGGCGGCGGCGGCGGATCCGCCGGCTTGTCGGCGGGCTTGTCGGCGGGCTTGTCGCCGGGCTTGGCGGCGGGCTCGGCCTTCTTGCCCTCGTCCTTCTTCTTGCAGGCGGTGGACAGGACGGTCGCGAGGGCCAGGGCGAGGACGGCGGTTTGCTTCATGGTGCGGGACCCTATCGCAACTGGCGGGCCAGGTGGCCGTGACCTGGCGTCGCGGGGTTGCGGCGGCGGGGCGGGGCGGGGCGGACCCGACCTGGGCTGCAGGAGGGCGCGGATGGACCCACGCCTGAGCCGTTCGCGGCCGGTGGGGGCTCTTGCTCCTGACGTCCCGCGTCCGCCCGCCGCTACCCCCGCCCCCGGAGCCCCCCATGCCCCGCCTCGCGCTCACCGTGTCGCTCTTGCTCGTCGCGGCCGCCGGCTGCGTCGAACGCGATCCGATCGACCCGCCGATCGAGCCGCCGATCGAGCCGCCGATCGAGCCGCCGATCGACCCGCCGCCGGTGGTGACCACGTGCCCGGTCAGCGGCACGTCGCCGTTCGCCTCGCTGGCGGTCGGCGATCCCGAGGTGCTGGCGCGCTTCGGCTTCGCGCGGGTGTTCGATCGGATCCGCGCCACCGCCGCGGTGACGCCGACGCAGACCAGCTTCGCGATCTACCAGGCGTGGTGGCGCACGTTCGGCGCCAGCGCGGCGCTCGGCGACTGCGACGATCCCGGCGTCGACCCCGAGGGCTACGGGCTGCGCTGCCCGCGCACGCCCGAGCTGGCGCTGGCCTCGGTCAACCCGCTGTCGCCCGCGTCGCCGGTGCAGTTCGTGCCAGTCGGCCTGTTCAACCGCTTCGACCTGGCACCGGCGGACGGCCGCCACTGCGGCGAGTACCGCATCGTCTACGCGCTCGCGTCGTCGCCCGGCGCGCCGCTCGGCGGGCGCGGCTTCGTGATCTTCGAGGCCGCGCTGCCCAACCCGACGCCGGCCGCCGGCGTCGACGGCTGCCTGCCGGTCGCACGGTTCTGGCAGGCGCTGTCGGCGGAGTTCGATCCCAGCGTGCGCGCCGCGCGGCTCGAGCAGTTCTACCTCACCGGCGGCGCGGTGCCCGGCTTCCCGGCGGTGGTCGACGCGCACCACTACGGCCTCGCCGACGGCGCCAGCGCGGCGGTCGGCGCCGGCCAGATCCGCACCAACATGTTCGTCGACAACGTCGAGTGGGGCCTGCGCGAGTTCAAGCTGCGGCGCCGCTGCGCCGATCCGGCGAGCTGCCGGCTGACGTTCGAGCACGTCGCGGCCAAGGCCAACCCCGCCGAGGCGCTGTTCGCCGGCACCCACCCGCGCAGCGCCGCGTTCCTGGCCGGCTTCGTCGCGCAGCTGCGCGGGCTGACCGGCGGCGACGCCGCGACGCTCGCCCTCGACGTGCCCGAGGTCGCCGACACCTTCGAGAGCGTCGCGACGCTGGGCAGCGCCAACGTCCGCTACGCCGCGCGCGCCAGCGTCGCGACCCGCGCCGAGCTCCAGCGCGGCCTGCTGGCGCTCGACGCGCCGCTCACCACCACCAACGTGCTCGCGCGCGCGACCACCCAGACCTGCGCCGGCTGTCACGAGGTGTCGAGCAACGTCGACCTCGGCGGCGGCCTGCGCTGGCCGCCGTCCAACGGCTTCACGCACGTCGACGAGCGCGGCCAGCTGTCGTCGGCGCTGCTCGACGTGTTCCTGCCGCACCGCCTCGGCGTGCTCGAGGGCTTCATCAACGCGCGCTGTGGCACCGCGCGGCCGAGCCACGCGATCGATCCGCGGCGCACGATCGGCGGCGGCGTCGTCGGCAACGCGAACTGACGGGGGACGGGATCGGGGACGCGAATCACGCGTGAGCCGAACGCGGCGGCTGGCGGCTCTTGCTCACGATCTGCCACCTCCTGCCCCGGAGCCCCACATGCCACGCCTGGTCCCCTGGTTGCTCACGCTCACCGCCGCCGCCGCGTGCGTCGACGATCCCGCTCCCCTCGACGACGTCGGCGAGGCGCCGGCCGCGCTGACCGAGCCGACCGTCGAGGGCGCGCCCACCGCGGCGGTCGCCGCCGCCGCCGCGTGCCCGGTGAGCGGCACGCTGCCCGCGCGATCGCTGGCGGTCACCGACGCCACCGCGCTGGCGCGCTTCTCGTTCACCCGCGTGATGGATCGCCTGCGCGCGACCGCGGCCGTCAGCGCCGTGCAGACCAACCTCGGCATCTACCAGGCGTGGTTCCGCACCTTCGGCGCCACCGCCGCCGCCGGCGACTGCAACGACGCCAACATCGATCCCGAGCGCTACGGCCTGCGCTGCCCGCGCACGCCTGAGCTCAAGCTGGCGTCGGTCAACCCGTTCCTCGCGACGTCGGCCGTGAAGTTCGTGCCGGTCGGCCTGTTCAACCGCTTCGACCTCGCGCCGTCGACCGGCGCCAACTGCGGCGAGTACCGCATCGTCTACTCGGTCACCACCACCGCCGCGGCGCCGCTGTCCGGCCCCGGCTTCATCATCTTCGAGGCCACGCTGCCCAACCCGACGCCGGCCGCGGGGATCAACGCGTGCCTGCCGGTCGCGCGGTTCTGGCAGGAGCTGTCGACCGACGCCGACGCCACCAGCCGCGCCGCCAAGCTCGAGCGGTTCTACTTCACCGGCGGCGCGGTCGCCGGCTTCCCGGCGGTGGTCGACGCGCGCCACTACGGCCTGGCCAACGGCGCGACCGCGGCGTTCACCAACGGCCAGGTGCGCACCAACCTGTTCATCGACGGCGCCGAGTGGGCGCTGCGCGAGTTCAAGCTGCGCAAGCGCTGCTCGGTGGCGACCGATCCCACCACCTGCCGCCTGGCGTTCGACCACGTCCAGGTCAAGGCCAACCCCGCCGAGGAGCTGTTCGCCGGGACCCACGCGCGGTCGAGCGCGTTCCTCACCGCGTTCGTCAACCAGATCCCGGCGCTCGTCCGCACCAGCACCGCGACGATCGGCCTGTCGACCAGCAACCTGTTCAACGAGTTCGAGAGCGTCTCGATGCCGGGCACGGAGACCGTCCGCTACCGCGCCCGCGCCAGCGCCGCCGCGCGCGCCGCGATCCAGGCCAAGCTCACCGCGCTCGGCTCGACGCTCACCACCAACAACGTCCTCGACCGCGCCACCACCCAGACCTGCGCCGGCTGCCACCAGACCTCGGTCGGCGTCCCGCTCGGCGGCGGGCTTACCTGGCCGGGGTCGAACGGCTTCACCCACATCGACGGCGCCAAGACGCTGTCGCCCGCGCTCACCGGCGTGTTCTTGCCGCGGCGCAAGGCGGTGCTCGAGGCGTTCATCAACGCGCGCTGCGCGACCGCCAAGGTGGCGACCACGGTCATCGATCCGGAGCTGACCATCGGCGGCAGCCCGGTCGGCGCCGCCAACTGAGCGAGCCGCCTGCGCGCTCAGGTCGCGTACTTGATCATCAGCACGCCGGCGATCCGGTCGGCGACGTCGGGCGTGATGCGCATGGTCTCGGCCATCGCGCCCAGCACCGCCTCCTCGCCGTCGTCGATCTCGCCGCTCGACAGCGCGATGTCCATCGCGAGCAAGAACGCCTTGTGGCGCAGCGCCTCGCTGCCGAGGTTGGACAGCTCCTTGACGCGGTTGAGCGCGCCGTGGAGCTTCACGGCCTTCTCGGCCTTCTCGTAGACCTCGTAGGCGTCGGCGTTCTTGAACTCGGGCAGCGTGGCGGCGAAGGCGCGCACCAGGTTGGTCTCCTCGTACTGATCATCGCCGTCGGCGAACGCGACGCACAGCATCGCTTCGAGGAGGAGTTGCTGGTCGTCGACCTTGAGCGGCTTCTTCTTGAGGCTGTCGAAAAATCCCATCGTCGTGCTCCTGTGAGTGTGCCGCTCACCTGAGCAACCGATGTGCCACCGCGCCGACCCGCGTTGCGGCGCGCGATCGCGGGTGGCATCGCCGGGCCGGGTCTCGTCGGACCCGGATCGGCGCGCCGGTGGGCCCGCGCGCACCCAGCGCGGTGCCCACGGCGGGCGCGGTGTCATCGACGTGTCATGGCTGGCGCGGCGCCGGTGGCGCAACGTCGTGAGACGGCTCGCCGCGGCTGCGCGGCGGGCGCGTCGTCGCAACGCCATGGATGCGATCGAACGTCTCGCCCTCGCCGCGCCGGCGCGGCGGTCAGAACTGGCAGCTCGCCAGCTCGGCGTCGTCGATCACCCAGATCGCGTCGTCGAAGCACAGGTCGACGTCGGTGACGATGCACTCGTCGCCGTCCTCGTCGACGATCCGGATGTCGAAGAGGTCGCACACCAGGTTCGAGATCTCGACCGACTCGCCGGGGTCGAGCAGGTCGGCGCCCAGCAGGTCGGGGCCCCAGGTGATGTCGTCGACCGGGCTCAGGTAGATGCTGTCGAACGTGTAGCTCGACTCGTTGGCGATGGTCAGGGTGCTGTCGCCGACGTCGTCGGCGCTGTCGGAGCCGCAGGCGACGAGCGAGGCAGTCATGGCGAGGAGAACGGCAGAGGTCACAGAGCGCATGTCAGTACACTTTCGTTGGGGTTCACCTCGGAAGACGGAGCCCGCGGCCGAAGTCGCAGGGAATCGACACGCCCTGATCGCGATGGCCAGCGCCGCCCGCGAGCGATATACCCAGCCGCGATGGCGTGCCCCTCCGAGAACCGCCTCGCCGACCTGCTCGCGCAGGGCGAGGGCCTGGGGCCGCACGCGGAGCTGATCGAGCACGCCGCCGACTGCCCCACGTGCCGGCGGTTGCTGCTGATCGCGCCCGCTGGTAGCGCGGGGGATGTGGGCGCCGTCGGCGCCACGACCGTGCCGGCCGGGCCGGGCGACCGTCCCACCGCCGAGCCGGCGGCGGGCGACGTGCTCGACGGTCGGTACCGGATCGAGCGACGCCTGGCCCGCGGCGGGATGGGCGCGGTCTACCTCGGCACCCACCTCGGGCTCGGCACCCCGGTCGCGATCAAGGTCATCCTCGAGCGGCGGGCCGCGGCGCCGGCCGAGCGCCAGCGGTTCCTGCGCGAGGCGCGGATCGCGGCGCGGCTCGCCGGCGAGCACGTGGTCAAGGTGTTCGACGTCGCGGTCGACGACCGCTTCGGTCCGTACGTGGTGATGGAGCACCTCGAGGGGCGCGACCTCGCCGACGAGCTGCGCCTGCGCGAGCGGCTGCCGGTGGCCGAGACCGTCGACCTCGCGCTCGCGGTGTGCGCGGCGCTGGCGCCGGCGCACGCCCAGCAGATCGTCCATCGCGACATCAAGCCGGCCAACCTCTTCCTGGCGAGTCGCCCGGGCGGGCCGGTGGTCAAGGTGCTCGACTTCGGGCTCGCGAAGGCGGCGGCGGGCGCGCTCAGCCAGGACCTCGCGTTGACCGGCTCGGGCGCGCTGCTCGGATCGCCCTTGTACATGGCCCCCGAGCAGGCGGCGGCGGCGAGCGACGTCGACGCGCGCGCGGATATCTGGAGCCTCGGCGTGGTGCTCTACGAGTGCCTGTCCGGCGCGTCGCCGTTCCGCGGCGTGCACCTGGTCGAGGTGGTCGCGAAGATCACCAGCGCCACGCCGGTCGCGCCGGTGCGGAACCTGGCGCCCGGCGTGCCGGCCGGGCTCGACGCGGTGATCATGCGATGCCTGGCCAAGCCGCGCGGCGATCGCTGGGCCTCGGTCACCGAGCTCGCGCACGCGCTCGCCCCGTTCGCGCGCGCGCCCGGGCCGGCGGCGCGGGCGCTGATCGCGGCGCCGGTGGTGCCGTCGTCGCGTCGCGGCCGCGTCGCGGGAGCGATCGTGGCCGCGCTGGTGATCGCCGGCGGCGCGATCGCCTGGACCCGCGGCGGTCCCGGTGGCGGGCCCGCGACGGCGCCGCCGCGCGAGGCGACGGCGGGGGTCGCGACCGCGGTCGACGCCGGTGCACCCGAGGCGTCGCCCGACGCCACCATCGTCGCGACCCGCGGCACCGACGTGGTCGACGCTGGCGGCGGCTCGGTCCCGCTCGCGCGTCCGTCGCCCGGCCAGGGCACCGCGACGCCGCGCCTGGCCGCATCGCACCGCGACCACCGTGGTCCCGCTGGTCCGCCGACGGGCGCGACCGAGCCGCCGGCCGTCGACGCCGCGGTGACTGCGCCGGTCGTCGACGCCGCGGTGGCCGCGCCGGTCGTCGCGCCGCCCGTCGACGCGGGGATTCCGCCGCCGCCGATCGACCCGCTGGGAGATCGCAAGTGAGCGGCGGCCACGGCTGGCGAGCGCTCGCGGTCGTCGTCCTCATCGCCCCCGCGGCGGCGCGCGCCGACACCGATCCGGCCGCGGCCGAGGCGCTGTTCCGCAGCGCGCGCGACGCCCTCGCGGCCGGCCGCGTCGACGAGGCGTGCCGCGCGTTCGCCGAGAGCCAGCGGCTCGATCCCGGCACCGGCACGCTGCTCAACCTCGCCGTCTGCCACGAGCGCCAGGGCAAGCTCGCGCTGGCGTGGTCCGAGTTCATCGAGGCGCGGGCGCAGGCGGCGCAGGTGCAGCGCGTGGATCGCATCGCGCTGGCCGACACTCACCTCGCCGCGATCGAGCCTCGCCTCGGGCGGGTGGCGGTCACCGGCCTCGCGTCGGGTGCCACCGTCGACCTCGACGGGGTCGTCGTCGGAAGGCTCGCCGCCGCCGATCGGCTGCCGGTCGATCCCGGCGCGCACGTGCTCACGGTGCGGCAACCCGGCAAGCGCCCGTGGCAGCACCGCTTCGAGGCGGCGAGCGGCGCGGTGGTCGCGGTGGCCGCGCCGGCGTTGCCGGACCTCCCGTCGCCGCCGTCCCGCGTCCCGTGGATCACTGCCGCGGCGGTGAGCGGGGGGGCGCTGGTGATCGGGACCGGCTTCGCGATCGACGCGATCATCAACAAGCGCGCAGCCGACGCGGCCTGCGATCCCTCCGGCGAGTGCACCAGCGCCGGCCTCGCCGCCGACGCGCGCTACCAGCGCGCCGCGCTGCGGGCCGACATCGCGTTCGGCGGCGCGCTGCTCGGCGCGGTCGTGACCGGGGCGCTTTACTGGCGATATCGTCAGCGCGCTGTCATTGCGGTGACGCCGAGCGGTGGTACAGGAGGCGCCATGATCTGGCTGGAAGGCCCGCTGTGATGCGCCGCACGCGCCCGTGGTGCGTCGGCGTCGCGCTGCTCGCGAGCGCGGGATGCGAGTTCGTGCTCGGCGAGGACGATCGCCGGCTGGCCGTCGACGCGGCCGTCGGCTGTCCGGCCGACATGGTCGAGGTGACGCCCGTGGGCGGCTCGACGTTCTGCATCGATGCCTACGAGGCCTCGCACGACCCCGCGGACGCGACCAAGCCGGTCTCGGTCGCCGGCGCGACGCCGTGGACCGACGTCGATCACGACACCGCGCTCGCGGCGTGCGCGGCGGTCGGCAAGCGCCTGTGTCAGGCCGCGGAGGTGGTCGCGACGTGCGCCGGTCCGGCGCCGGGCACCCGCTACCCATACGGGGACGCGTACCAGCCCCAGGCGTGCAACGGCTGGGATCACGGCGTCGGCGATGCCGTTCCGACCGGCTCGATGCCCGGATGCGTCGGGAACGCCGCCGGCGTCTTCGACCTGCAGGGCAACGTCGAGGAGTGGCTGCAGGACTGCGGTCACGACGGCAGCCCGTTCCTGTGCGGGCCCGAGATGTACCTCTGCTGCAAGGTCCTGCCCGGCTCGTACAAGAGCCCGGACTTCGACCTGGACTGCCAGACCACCGACTTCAGCTCGCTCCCCGAGCAAGCGCGTCCCGAGCGAGGGTTCCGGTGCTGCCAGTCGCGCTGACCCCGGCCGCCTCGCCCGCCGAACTCGAGGCCATCCAGGCGGCCACCGCGGCGTCGATCGCGGTGGCCTGGCCTGACAGAACGGCCGACCTGACGCGGTTCGCGCCGGCGCTGCGCGATCGCTTCGCCGCGCTGCCGCTCGCGGAGTTCCAGGAGCTGCGCCTGGCCGAGCTGTGGCTCGCGTGGGCCGCCGCCGACGGCGACCCCGACGCGACCGCGCTCGTCGACGCCGAATTCATCCGGCCGCTGGTCGGGGTGCTGCGCCGCACTGGCCTCTTGCCGGATCAGATCGAGGACGCGCTGCAAGAGATCCGCGTCCGCCTGCTGGTCGGCGACGGCCGGCCGCGCCTGCTCGACTATGCGGGGCGCGCCGACCTGCGCGCGTGGATGCGCACCGTCGCGGTGCGGATGGCCATCGATCTGCAGCGCAAGCGCCGCGACGCGCCGGCCGACGATGACGAGCTGCTCGAGCTGCCCGCGCTCGGGGACGACCCGGAGCTGCAGCACGCGAAGTCGCTGTACCGCCGCGAGTTCGCCGCCGCCGCGACCGCCGCGATCGCCGCGGCGCCGGCGCGCGACCGCCTGCTGCTCAAGATGTCGTACCTCGACGGCGCGTCGATCGATCAGATCGGCCAGGCGCTCGGCGTGCACCGCGCCACCGCGGCGCGCTGGATCACCGCCGCCCGCGACGGGGTCGCCGAGCGCACCCGCGCGCTCTTGCAGGCGCAGCTCGGCGTCGGCGCGTCGACCTTGCGCCAGCTCGGCCAGCTGGTCGAGAGCGGCCTCGAGCTGAGCATCGGCCGCCTGCTCGCGGCGCCCTGAGCCGCGGTGCGTGTCATCGGCCTGTCATTCGTCTCCGGGGGCCGCGGTGGTAGCCACGTGGCCATGGCCGCGTTCGCGCCGATGCGTCGTCCTCGCGCGCTGTGGTTCGCGGTGGTGCTGGCGGCCAGCGCTGGCTGCGAGTGGATGCTCGGGGACGAGGGCCGCCGGCTGGCCGCCGACGCCGCAGCCCCGTGTCCGCCCGACATGGTCGAGGTCACCCCAGCCCAGGGTGCGGCGCTCTGCGTCGACGCGTACGAGGCCTCGCACGACTCCGACGACGCGACCCGGCCGGCGTCGGTGGCCGGCGCGACCCCGTGGACCGACGTCGACCACCCCACCGCGGCTGCGGCGTGCGCGGCGGTCGGCAAGCGCTTGTGTCAGGCCGACGAGGTGATCGCGGCGTGCGCCGGCCCGGCGCCGGGGACGCGCTACCCCTACGGCAACGCCTACGAGCCGCACGCGTGCAACGGCAGCGATCACGGCGTCGGCGACGTCGTGCCGACCGGCACCATGCCGGGCTGCGTCGGTAACGCCGCGGGTGTCTTCGATCTCCAGGGCAACGTCCAGGAGTGGCTCGACTGCGGCCACTACAACACGCCGTTCCTGTGCGCTCCCGGTGTGCGCGACTGCTGCAAGATCCTGCCCGGCTCGTCCGCGAGCGGGGCTGGCGAGCTGGCGTGCGGGACCACCGACTTCACGTACCTGCCCACGGAGCGGCTCCCGTCGCGCGGGTTCCGCTGCTGTCGGTCGGAATGACGCGCGCGCGGCCCGGCCCGCGCGCGATGATCGCCGCGCCGGTCACTCGTCGAGGAACACCACCGCGACCGAGGCGCGGTGCGCGGCGAGCAGGTGCAGGAACTCGGCGCCGGTGAGCTCGACGTCGTCGATCGCGACCACCGCGACGTCGTCGCCTTGCTCGACCTCGACCGTGCACACCAGCACCGCGCCGGTGCGCTGCCAGCGCTCGTAGAGCGGATCGAGCTCGATCGCCGCGGCGCGCCCGGCGGTGCGGATCGCGTCGAACAGCAGGCGCAGCGCCGCCGGTTCGCTGGGGCGTCGTTCACGGGGCACGCCACGGGGACGGAGCGAGCCGCCGGGAGTCGCATCGCATTTCGTGTGCGACTCGCGCCGCGTGGCCTCGTCTCCCTCGGTGCAACCACTCCGAGAAAGAAGAATCACGATGTCTCGTCCCTCGTCCCTGTTCTCTCACGCCGTCCTCGGCCTCGCCGCGACCACCCTGCTCACCACCGGCTGCTACAAGGTCGGCTACAAGACCGGCCTGCCCGCCGGCGGTGGCACCCACGAGGTGACGGTGCGCCACTTCGTCTGGGGCGCGGCCGGCGGCGGCGATCAGGACCTCGGCGCGCAGTGCCCCAACGGCGTGTCCTCGGTCCAGGAGCAGAAGTCGTTCGTCGACCAGCTGATCTCGGGCCTGACCGGCTTCCTGTACTCGCCGACCTCGGTCGTCGTCGAGTGCGCCGGCGGCGGCGCCACCGCGTCCAACCCGTAGGCCGGGTCGGTCCGCGCCGTCGCGGCTCAACCCTGGCAGACGCCGTGGCTGGTCATCGACGACGGGACGCTGCCGTAGCGCGGCACGCCGGCGACGTCCATGCGGCCGGTGATACGGACGTAGGTGGCCCAGTCGGGGAACACGCAGTACGCGCCGGCGGCGTTGGCGTAGTAGATGCCGTCGGCGACCATGAACAGGCCCTCGGGCAGCGGCACCGGCACGTAGGGGCCGGCGCTCACCACCAGCGGCGCGCGGTAGACGTCGCGATCGACCGGGCGCGCCGGATCGAACGTGCCGAAGTACAGGAAGGGCGCCGTGCCCGAGCCCTCGAAGTTGAAGCCGGGCCAGGCCGGGTCGACGAGGTTGGCGTAGTTCGCGGCGCCGAAGCCGGGCGTGATCGTGCCCGGCGTCGCCAGCACGTACTCCTGGCCGGCGAGCGGGCGCGGCGGGTCGAGCACCGGCGCGGCCAAGGACGCGGTGGTCGTGTAGTAGAGCTGGCGGTCGGCGTAGTCGAAGTAGACGATCAGGTAGCGGCACAGCGCGGTGTTGAACGTGACGCTGGCGTGGTCCCACGACGCCGAGCCGGGCAGGCTGGTCAGCGGCTCGGTCGGCGGCGCAAACGTCGCCCCGCCGGTCCACGCCTGCCAGCCGTCGGCGCGGGACAGGTCGGCGGTGCGCGCCAGCGCCAGCCCGGCGGCGTCGACGGCGCCGCTGCCGACGCGGTGGGTGTAGCGGATGAGCGCGTAGTAGTAGCCGTCGGCCTTGACGATGTTGCTCGGGTGGAACATCCCGAAGTTCAGCGGGTCGGGCGCGGTCCAGAACGACCAGCCCGGGTACGGCGGCGGCGGCGCGAGCACGACGTGGGCCGGGCCCGCGCCCTGCGGCGCCCAGGTCGCGCCGCCGTCGTCGGAGCGGAACAGCGTGACGCCGTTGACCCAGCTCGCGACCTGGTTCTGGCCGACCGCGCAGCCGCGCACCGCATCGGCGCCGTAGGGCAGGCAGCCGTACCACTCGCTGTGCGCCAGCGCGTAGAAGTGGGTGCCGTCCTCGGAGTACGGCGCCATGATCCACTGGTGGTAGCCGTACGACGCCTGATCCAGCGCCGCGTGATCGGACGAGCGGAACGTCGGCTGCGGTGACGGCGCGAGGTTGTCGAGGTCGGCGCCCGAGATCCGGTAGTTCTCGAAGTGCGTCAGCATCAGGTGCGTCCGCCCGTCGGCGGTGCGGTACGGCGTCGGGCGCGCGTCGCTGACGTTGTTCGGCTCGGCGCGGTTGGCGTGGTCCCACACCCGCGCCGGGCGCCCCGCGAGGCCGACCACCAGCGCCGCCGGGGTCAGCGTCGGCGTGCAGGCCGCAGGCGGGGCGTCGGGCGATGGCGGGGCGGCGTCGACCGCGGTCGCGGCGTCGGTGGTCGCGGCGTCGACCGCGCCCGCCGCGGCGTCATCGCGGGCGCCGTCGACCTGGCTGGCGGTGCCATGGCCGCAGGCCCCCAGCAGGAGCAGGGCCGCGAGCGACACGTGGTGATGAGGGGGCACGGCCGCATCGTCGGTCCGCGCGGCGCGCTCGGTCAACCGCGGCCGGGGCGGTGAAAGCGGTGTGTCATCGGGGCCCGCCCGGGGCGCGCAGGTAACGGCGCTGTCATTGGGGGCCGCGCGGAGACGGCATAGGTTGAGCGACGATCGCGCCACCCAAAGCACGGGCCTGGCTCCACTGCAGACCATGAGACCGCTGTTCGTCATCGCCCTCGCGCTTCCGATCTCGATCTCGTTCGCGTTGACCGCCACCGCCGGCGTGCGCCCCGCGGCTGCCGAGTCAGTGAGCCTGGACTATCGCGCAGATACGTCGTGCATCGACGGTGCGCGCTTCGCCGACGAGGTGTCGGCCAAGCTCGGCTTCGTGCCCTGGAGCGACGACGCGGCCTCGCGGATCCGCGTGCGGATCGATCGCGACGGACGCACCTTCACCGGCACGCTGCGCGGCATCGACGGCGCGGTCAAGGCGGTCGACGGCGCGACGTGCGCCGAGGTCACCGCCGCGCTGGTGACCACCGCGGCGACGTCGCTCGACGCCGGTGCAGCGGCCCCCGCGCCGGTGACGGCGCAGCTCGGCGGCGTGCCGGTGACGTTCGTGGCGGACCACGGGCGGGTCGATGTGTCGGTGAAGATCGGTTCCGGAGCTTTCAACTACTACGGTGATGTCTGCACGAGCCCTTGCCGCGCACACCTGCCGCAGGGACGGGTGCATCTACTGCTCCGTGACGGCGACGCATACCGCTACACGGATCTACTTCTCGAACAGGCGTCCACGATCTCGATCCACCGCAGGAGCCGCCGCTCGACCCGCGTCACGCTCTGGCTCGGCGGCGCGGCGCTGATCGCCGGGGGCTTGGCCGCCTTCACGTTCGGTGGCGACTCTACCGTCGGCATCGCGGGGGGCAGCCTGTGTCTTCCGATCGGCGTGGGATCATTGATCGTGCCGTTCTTCGTGAAGGACACCTTCACCGTCACCCAGTCGCCATAAGCCGCATGCACCCGACCCCGTCACCCGTCGACCTGCGAGACGCCGCCGAGGCGGCGTGTCGGGCCGGCGTGCGCGCGGGCTTCAGCGACGTCGACGCGCGGGACCTGGCGCAGGAGGCGCTGCTCCGCGCGCTCGGGCCGGCACCGCCGCCGCCCGACGTCTCGCTCACGGCGTGGGTCTACGGCATCGCGCGCAACCTGAGTCGCGATCACGCCAAGTCGGCGCAGCGGCGCGAGGTGCTCGTCGACGAGGTGCCGGCGACGCCGGCCGAGCGCGGCGATCTCGTCGACGTGCTGACGGTCCAGCGCGCGCTCGCCGAGCTGCCGGCGCCGCTGCGCGACGTGATGGTGTTGCACGAGCTCGAAGGGCACACGCTGCGCGAGGCCGCGATCGCGCTGCGCATCCCGTTCGACACCGCGAAGGACCGCCTGCGCCGCGCGCGGCTGAACCTGGCGGCCAGCCTCGGCGCGGTCGACGCCGCGTGCGAGCGCGAGCGGGCGCACACCCGGCGCCGGGCGGCGGCCTCGGGCGCCGCGATCGTGGCGGCGGTGCTCGCGGGTGGGGTCGACGTGGCGCACGCCGCGGCCGGCGCGTCGAGCGGCGGGGCGGTGAGCGCGCCGTCGCTGGCGGTGGGCACGGGAAGCGTCCGCGCCGCGGCGCGGTGGTCGTGGACGCCGGCCGTCGTGGGCGCGGCGCTGCTGTCGATCGGGTTCGTCGCGGGCCGCGTCACGGCCCCGCGGCGCGCCGCTGCACCGCCGCAGGTGATCAGCGCGCCCTCCGCGGAGCCTCGCCCCATCGTGGATGCGGATGCCCCAGCGGTCGCGCCGCTCGCCGCGCGCGTGCCGGTCGCCCCGCCGACCGCGGCGGGGGACCCCGACGCCACGCCGGCACCATCGCGCGCTCGTCCGACCCGTCCCGTGGTCGTGGCATCGTCGGCGCCGGCCGCGGCGATCGCGCCGAGCGCGGCGTCATCGCCCGATCCTGCGCCCCCGCCCAGCGCGATCGAGGCCGAGCGCCTGCAACTCGACCGCGCGCGCGCCGCGTTGCGCCGCGGCACCGCCGACGAGGCGATCGTGACGCTGATGGGGCACGCCCGGACGTCTCCCGACGGCGTGTTGCGCGAGGAGCGCGAGGCCTTGCTGGTGGAGGCGTATCTCGCAGCCGGCGATCCGGTCCGCGCGCGCGCCGTCGCCGAGCGGTACCGACGCGCCTACCCGCGCGGCGTGCTCCGTCGACGCGTGGACGCCCTGGTGCCGCCGGTGGTGCCGCCGGCACCCTAGTGTCAGTGCCACACCAGCGAGCGGTCGGCCTCGAGCACCAGGCGATCGCCGTCGACGCGATACACGCTGGCCGGCGTCGCCGAGGCGGTGCCGCCGCTGCACACGCGGATGAACATGCTGTCCTCGCCGCTCGGGCGCACTAGCACGTAGCGCTGGCCGTCGATGATCGCGGTGGTGATCGCC
Organism: Myxococcales bacterium; assembly: GCA_016707895.1. Lineage (GTDB taxonomy): Bacteria > Myxococcota_A > Polyangia > Haliangiales > Haliangiaceae > UBA2376. The sequence continues at coordinate 386,830 of JADJGV010000005.1, forward strand.
GAGACGCCGCAGCAGAAGCCGGGGTCGACCAGCGCGCCCTCGTCGGAGCTGAGCCGGCGCGCGCCGGCGGCGGTGCGCAACTCGACCTCGGGGCAGACCACGTCCTCGATCATCTCGGCGTCGGGGTCGTCGGGATCGGCTGCGCCGTCGTCGGCGGGCGCCTCGCCCTCGACCAGCGCGAAGCACGCGTCGTCGCTCGGGCAGGTCGGCGGCGCGAACGCCGCCAGCTGGGCCTCGGCGGCGGCGCCGCAGCGCTCGCCCAGCGCCAGCGCGTCGTCGACCAGCGGCTGCAGCTCCTCGGTGACCTCGACGTCCGACATCCCGCCCGGGTACGGCGTGGTCACGCTGGTCATCAGCGCCTCGCAGTCATGCGGGAACCCGGCCTCGAGCAGCGCGGTCCCGTACCCGACGTACGCCGCCAGGCCGGCCCCGTCGATCGCGCGCTCCTCGCCCTGCCAGTCGAACCAGCAGGTGTCGGCGACCGTGGCCCACGCCTCCGCCCGCGCTGCCGCCGGCTCGCCGGCCTTCGCCGACGCACGCTCGTAGTCGGCCGCGGCGCAGCGCCGGCTGCCGCCGCCGTGGTGGTGCGTGTCCATGAACGACGGCCACCGCGGCGCGCGCTCGGCGCGGCCGCCGGGCGCGTTGCCGGGCGCGGCGGTCGGCGCCTTGCCGTGGCAGGCCGGGGCCAGCGCGAGCAGCACCAGCGAGCAGGGGATCAGAGCGCGGCGCGTGATCATCGTGCCTCCATGGATCGCACATCCAACGCCCGGCCGGGGGCGGATCATCCGCGCCGCGCGCCGCGGTCAATGACAGCGCGATGACGGCTCGGGTCGGTGCCGCCCACCGGCGGCTCCAGGGCTGCCGCGCGCGCAGTACGGTCGAGCGATGAACATGCCGTCGTGCCGGGCCGCGTGGGTTCCGACCGCGTTCGCGCTGCTCGCTGGGTGCGCCGCGGAGGACGCGCCGCCGACGGCTGGCCCCGGCGTCACAGACGCCGGCACCCCGGGTGCCGACGCTGCCGACGGCGGGCCCGACGCCCAGCTCGGCGCGCCGATCGACCTGCGGCGCTACCTGCCCGTCGCACGCACCACGACGATGCTGCGCCACGCCGACGGCAGCTTGTACTCGACGTACACGTACCTGCCGGCGACTCCAGACTTCACGTCGCTGTACGACACCTACTTCTCGCTGGCGAAGCCGGGGCGGCTGGCGATCTGGGCCAAGGGGTACGGCAGCGCCGGATGCATCGCGACCTACGCGCACCTCTTCCTCGGCGACGATGGCAGCGTCACCGAGGTCGGCGACTACCTCGCGAACGACGGGTGCCACCCCTCGGTCGCGTTCGGATACGGCGCCGCGAGCGGGGCGAACGACGGCCTGGCCTGGTCCGCCGCTGGTGGGCTGCCCGCACGGCATGGCGACGGCGCCATCGCGGAGAAGTACGGCCTGTCGATCCGCCGCCAGAACAACGCGGGCGACCCGTACCTCACGTCGGCGGCGCGGGCCTGGAACCGGACCGCGACCGTCGAGGTCCTCCCGACGTTCCGTCCGGCGTACGGTCGCTCGCCCGAGGGCGTCTGGGGGCCTGGCTTGGGACCCACGTACCACGACGTCGTCCGGATCGTGTTCTGGCACGGGACCCACGTCCCGGGGCAGCGCGAGATCCCGCCCTGCACGCCCGATCCTGCGTGGCCGTACGGCGCGTTCTACTTCCACCTGGACGGGTACCACTCGTACGCGTCCGAGTTCTACCTCGCGGAGGGCGCGTGGATCATCCAGGAGTCCTTCCTCTACACCGAGGACGGCGGCTACTGGAACCTCCCTGACTGCGTCGGCCTGTCCATCGACCAGAGCCCCCGGTGGGTGAGCTACATCGACCAACCTTGATCGCCGCTGGCGCCGCTGGCGCCGCGGGGCCGCGCCCGCGCAGCCGCGTGCGAAGCTCGTCGCGATGAGCGACCTGTATTCGATCACCGTGCTGGCCCGTGACGGCGGTGTCATCGACCTCGCGGTCGACATCGTCCACCCCGACGTGGTCGACATCCCGCTGTCGCCCAGCTTCGCCGCGATGCTGATCGAGGACGAGTGGGGCCCGGGCGCCGCCGCGTTCAAGGCCTGGTGGCGCGCCTGGGCCGATCGCGATCCGGCCGCCGACCCCGCGCCGCTCTACCAGTCGGTCGAGCTGATCGACGTTCGCAACCTGCCGCGCGTGCAGAGCGAGCCACCCACCGGCATGACCTGGGACGACGTCGACGGCAACACCGCCGCCGCCCCCGGGCACAGCCTGCTCGGCGCCGGCGTCGTCCGCATCACCGTCAGCGACCCCGGCCTGATCGCCCACCTCGACCCCGGCATGCGCTGGTCCAGCACCGCCTACGACGAGGGCGACACCGGCCCGCTCGCCTTCGGCAACCCCGGCGAGATCCGCCGCTGGCAACGATAGGCACGAGGCGGCGGACGTGCGGCGCGACGTTCCCGCGGAAACGCCGGACGCGTAGCCTCGCTGTATGGGCAACCTCATCTACCTGGCGATGCTGGGCAGCGTCGTGTGGGTCGCCATCGACTCCAGCCGCCTGGGCTTCGACAAGCGCGATCTCACCGGCGTCGCCGCGATGGGGCCCGTCGGCTGGACGCTGTGCGTGCTGATGATCTGGATCGTCGGCTTCCCGATGTACCTGGTGAAGCGCCCCTACCTGAAGGCCATGGGCCAGTGGCGCCGCCAGGTCGGCCCCGCCGCCCCACCCGCGCCGCGCTTCGCCTACCCGCCGCCTGGCGCAGGCTACCCGCCGCCCGCAGCGCGCTAGGGCCGAAGGCTCGGAAACGCCGCCGACCGCCACGCTCCGTCGGTGTGCGCCGCCTCGCGCGCGATCAAGGCGAGCCGCACGTCGCCCTTGGGGTGAGGGGCCATGACCTGGCCGCGGGTACTCGTAGCCGAGCTGGGTGAAGTGCAGGAGCGCCAGGTCCTCCAGGTCGAACTCGGCGACCTTGCGCGCGGGGTGCTGTGCGTATCAGTAGAACCACAACGGAATGGGTTTGCCGACGCCGTCTGGGCCGACGACCACGCAGTAGTACGTCGTCGCTTCGCGGTGGAAGGCTGGCGGTGTGCCGGACGGGACCTGCGTGACGACGCGGACGTGAACCCGGTCACCGCCGGAAAACCCCACGGTCGCGAGCGAGAACTGCACAGCCGTCGAGACCTTCGGGTCTGGCACGGCCACCGAGTACCCTTCGACCGGGCCTGCCACCTCGTCGGACACGAAATACCGCAGTGGCGCTGACCTCGAAGCGGGCTCTGTCGCCCGGGCATCGCCCGGCAGCGCTCCCAGCGACAACGCCGCGGTGGCGACCTCGCTCTTCAACAGCGCCTGGTGCGCCGCCTCGGCCAGGGCATGCTCTCGGGAGCGCTCGACAGTCGAGGGCACGTCGCACGGCGCGCACGGCATCGCACCGGTCGTGGGGCTCACACACGCAGGCGAAGGCCGTGCCGCCGGTGCCGAGCACGCGGTCCACGTCATGAGCGTCACCAGGAATGCGACGTCTTGGATCACCGTTCGCATCAGTCGCGCAGGAATAGCGGCGGTTCGACGACGACAAGCTCGACGGTCGCTCCATCGCGGTGTACGCAGTAGGTGCCGTCCGTCTGCTCGTCATAGAAGCGATCGCCGAGCCACATGTGATTCGTCGTCCTCACGCGTAGATAGACTCGATCGTCACCGGCGTAGCTGATTGGGTCTAGCTGGATGAAGTACACGTGCCGGCGGGGCTGTTGCCGGGCGATCGCGTCGAGGGCAGACAGCGCTGTCGCCGTCGGCGTAGCCGTCGGTAGCTCCTCGTGAAGGTCTGCTGGCGCGGAGAAGTAGCGCAGGGACACGTTCTGCCCAACCGCATCGGTGAGGACGCCCTTCTCCAGCTCAAGCGCGACCACGCCACGTAGCACCTCCGCTGCCAACGCATGCCTTTGCCGGGCATCCAGGCTAGACGGTTCATCACATCCGGCACAGTCGATGTCTAGCGGGATTGAGGGTATGCACCGGCCGGCGGATGCGGTAGTCGTCGACCGGCAGCCGAGCGCGACGGCGAGCGACGCCACCAGGGAGAGCCTTGCCAGCGCGATCAAGAACGACACGAGCGTCGTCGAATGGGTCTTGTCGAAAGGACTGCGTTCAACCTTCATCGCCGCGAGCCTAGTCCTTGATGATGACCACCGGCGTCACGACGTCGACAACGAGCTTCCCGCCATCGTGGCGAAGGCAATACTCTGCCGTGGTGCTTTCGTCCAGGAAGCGCGTGCCGAGCCAGGTGTGATCGATGACATCCACCTGCACGAAAACCCGGTCGTTGCCCGAGTACCCACGAACTCGCAGCGTCACCCAATACAGGCCGCGACGCGGCGCGGCTCTGGCGGCAGCGTCGAGGGCAGCGAGGTCTGTGACCGCAGGCTCGTGATCCCCGCCTCGATCCCAGAGCGTGGCCGGCTCGACGCGAAAATACCGCAGCGCTAGGTCGCCGCCGACGGCGTCTGTGAGCAGCCCTGTCCTGCGTTCTGCCGCAATCAGGCTCGCCACAGCCGCAGTCCCCTGGACTTGTTGTTCCGCCGGGGAGAGCCGCGATGGGGTGTCGCATCCCCGGCAGTGCCCGGGCACCTCCTCACGACAGACGCGGGAAGCCTGCCCGTGACCACAGGCTGCCATAACGGCGACGAGCGCGATCGCGGAGAGGAGCGAGAGCGTCGATGAGATCGCCGTCGCATGCCGCTTGTTGTACGTGTACAGCTCCCGCTTCATCTCCGCAGTCGACTTGGCCGGTTCCATGGCGCTCCCATCGTGAACATGCGCCCCGGTGCCGAAGAGATTGCATGCGTGCCCGAACTCATGAACGACCAGGTTCGCGTAGTATGTCTCGTCGAGCTGGGCTTCGGAGGCGAGCAGCGCTCCCCGGAGAAAGGTGCACTTCGGTGCGCGCTTCGTGTTGCCGAGCGTCCCAGGCGGGACAGTCACGGCTCTGACGGAGTTGTTCCAGTCGCTTGCGACTTTGCTTCTGATCTTCGTCGTCAGGCCCGGAACGTATTCGGGGATGCCGTGTTCGTCCATGATCGTCGTCAGACGACGGACTCTGTCCGTGGCCCCGACGCCGATGGTCTCATCCATGAAGTAGAAGGGGAACACCAGCGGCGCCATCGCTCGTCGCTCCTTGGCGGTCGGTAGTCGCGGCTCGCTGGTAACGACAAACGACAGGCCCATGGCCTGCAAGTGGCCCGAGAGCTGGTCTGTCCAGTCGTCGATGTGCGCGAGATGGGCTTCCAGCCGACGCATCATCCGATGGCTGAAGGTAGGCGCGATGTTGTCGACATCGTATAGCCGGATCTCGATTCGCTTCGCGGGTCGCTTCTTCGCCCTGGGCAGCGACGCTGCCCCCCTTGCGACCTCGTGGGCGAGCGCCTCGGTCGTCGCCGGGTCGGGCTCGGCTCCGACGTCGCCTGCGCGGGTACTGGCCGCGGCGGCTGGAACGGAAGGCCCTTGCCTGGCAGGAGGTCTCGCGCGGCCGTAGAGGAGGGTTATGTACAGTTGCTCGCGCTCCGCAGGGCTGAGTTGGCTGATGGCCGCGATGATCTCGGCGACACTCCTGGCGGCGCCTTGCCGGGGATCTGGCACGGCTAGCGGTCCTCGCCGTTGTCGGCGCCGGGCGACCGGCCGTCGACGACGGTGCCGCTGCCCGGTGGCGCGACAACCATCGTCTCGATGTCGGGGTCGCCGAGCTGGCCCTGACGGATCAGCGCGACGCGGCGCAGGTTGTCGAGCTCCCGGCGGCGCACCTCGGCCGCGACGCGCGAGACGTCGATGGCGCGGTGGAGCAAGCGGAAGTCCTCGAGGACGGGGCGCGTGCCGGGCAGGGCCTCGATGAACGTCGACCCGGTCGGCACCACCACCTCTTCTTCGCTGGGGACGGGGCGGTCGTCGAGGGCGTCGAGCAGCGCGTGGAGCTTGGGCAGCATGGCGGCGAACTGGTCGCGCGACATGCCCTGTCGTGCAGCCTCGGCGTACGCGAGCAACTCGGTCGGCGTGTAGTTGGCCAGCAGCTCCGGGTCGCACGCGCCGTCGCGGTTGTCGAGGTAGGGCAGCGCCAGGTACTTGGTCAGCACGTTGTGCTGCCGCAAGGGGAACACCATGAAGTTGCCCTTGTAGCCGATGGGGTGCTCGAGGTCCGCGACGTCGCCGAGGCGAACGGTGTCCGCCATCGGATCGACGTTCTCGGGGACCAACGTCGCCTCGATCGTGTACGGCGGCTGCCACAGCGGCGGCACCGGCGGCGCGCCGGGGGTCTCGATCAGGCGGTAGTCGAGGTGGCCCGCCAGGCGCGGCACGCGGACGCTGTGCAGCTCGAAGTACCGCTGGTCGCGGTCCTCGGCGTTCCAGATCGCGCGCATGTAGTGGAGGATGTGCTGCTTGACGTGGACGCGCAGGCGGCGCACCGCCATCTCGCTGTCACGGAAGCGGGCCAGCGCGTCGGCGTGCTCCTTGGTCGCGAGCTCGAGCGAGGACGCAGCCTGGGTCAGCCGGTCGCGCGCGTCGCGCTCGGCCCGCAGCGCCTGGTCGTAGGCCTCCTTGGCCATCTGCTCGCGCAGGCGGGCGGTCTCGACCGAGTTGTCGCTGCCCAGGACGGCCTCGGCGGCGCGCTCGATGAACCCATCGCTACCGTCGGCGGCCTGGGCCCGCGCCAGCGCAGCGAACGCCGCGGCGACGGCGCCGTAACGGCTCGCGGTATCCCGGCTCAGGCGATCGACCTCGTCCGAGAGTCGGTCGACGAGCCGCCGCAGGCCGTCGCGGTGGATCTGAAGCTGGCCGAGCCGGGCCTCGGCGCCGGCCGCGTCGTGCAGCAGGTATCCGAGCGGCGCATTGAACTGTTCGTCGAGGAGCGCCCGGCGGAGGATCCACCCGTGGGTGAACAGCCAGGCGCGCGTGATGCGGTCGGGTGGTGGGACGCGGCGCGCGACCATGACGACCGGCACCATGCGGTGGACGCGCTCCGAGACCTGGAAGCGCCGCTGCAGCTCGTAGAACAGGTAGGTGACCGGGAGCTCTTCGTTGGGGTTGACGAGCCTGCCGGTCTCCTCGGTGAAGACCTCGGTCGACTCGCTGCTGGTGATCTCGGTGCGCGTGGACGACTTGGCCTCCTGCGCGGATCGGCGCACGCCCTCGCGCATCAGCTGCCGGGTCTCCTGCGACGAGCGCTCGCTGCCTTGGGTCAGCGTGGCCGAGGTGTCGGCCGAGAACAGCTCGCCGATGCCGACGGTGCCCTCGGCGGTGACCTCGAAGCCCAGGCTCGACTTGGCGGCGTTGACGATGTCGGCCGCGCTGCGCATCGTGTCCTGCGTCTCAGTGCGATCGCTGCGCTCGAGGTTGGTGGCCTGGACCGAGCTGGTGGCGCGCTTGTAGGTCGTGCGGGTGACGTAGCCACGCTCTTCCCGCGGCGCCAGTGTGATGGTCTTGACCAGCGCGCCGGCCTGGTGCCCGCGGGGCTCCCAGCGCTGGCGGTACGTCACGAACAGCCCGAAGTCGAGCGCGCGGTCGTCGCCGTCCGCCGCAAAGACCTGGAACGCATACGGCTCGCTCAGGCGATCCTCGAGCTCGGCGAGGAGCGCCTTGTACTCAGGCGTCCGCGGCTCGCCTTGCGCCCACAGGCTGCGATCGGGCCGCACGGCGATGGTCCCGTCGCCGCGGTGGTCTTGCTCGTGGCTCGGCGCGGGGGCGGCGTCCGCGTCCCCGGTGAGTCGGTCGACGACGTAGTCGACCGCAGCCGCGATGCTCCAGCGTGCGGTCGGCGACGGGGCTGGCCGGTCGCCGATCGCGGGGGCGCCGCTCGCCGACGCGATCGCCTGAGCCTCGGTGGTGAGCTCCCGCAAGAGCGGGCCCGTGCGCGGCAATGCGCCACCGCCGGCGCCGATGGCGACGTGCAGGTCGGCCGCGGTGGCGATCAGATCGTCATCGACGTGCTCCTGCCACACGCCGTCGATCGTGCCCACCAGGACGCCGTAGTCGAACAGCGCCGTGCGATCTGCGGGACCGGCGGCGGGCCCCGCCGGCCCGGGCGCGGGGGCGCGGGGGGGCGGCGGCGCGGGGGCCGGCGCCGGCCGGGGGGGGGGGCCGGGGGGGCGGGGCCCCCGGGGGGGCGGCGGGCGGCCGGGGGGCGCGGGGGGGCCGCCGGGGCGGGGGGGGCCCCGCGGGGGGGGGGGGCGCGGGGGGGGGGGGGGGCCGGGGGGCCGCGCCGGGCGCGGCGGGGGCCGCCCGGGGCGCGCCCGGGGGGGGGCGCGGGGGGCGCGCCGGGCCCCCGCCGCCGGCGCGCGGCGGGCGGGGGGGGGGGCGGGGGGGGGGGGGGGGGGGGGGGGGGGGCCCGGGCCGGGCGCCGCCCCCGGGCCCGGGCCGCCGCCCGCGGGGGGCGCGGGGCCGGGGGGGGGGGCGCGGGGGGGGGGGGCGGGGGGGGCCGGGGGGGGCGGGGGGCGGGGGCGGCGCCCCGCGGCGGGCGGCCGGGCCCGGGGCCCGCGGGGCCCCCGCGGGCGGGGGCGGCGGCGCCGCGGCGGGGGGGGGGGGGGGGGGCGGGCGGGGGGGGGGGGGGGGGCGGCGGGGCCCGCGGCGGCGGGCGGCGGCCCCGCGGGCGGCGCCCCGCGGCGGGCCGGGGGGGGGGCGCGGGGCCGGCGCCGGGGGCCGGGCGGCGGGCCGGCCGGCCCCCGCGCGCCGCGGGGGGGGGGGGGGGGGGGGGGCCGGCCGGCGCGGGGCCCCCCCCGCCCCCGCCCCCGCCCGGGCGCCATCCTCCTCCGGCCTTTCTACAACGGCGCCTGCGCGTCGAATGTGTCGATTCGCCCGGTGATGCTAGCGGCGCCGCCGCCATCGGACAAGCGAATAGTCGAGTTAGGTGCCTGGAAAGTCGGTGCGCTGTCGGTATGGTCGAGTGGTTCAGGCGGGGTGAAACTCCGGCCTGACCGCGCGCTACGCGTCAAGAACGGATCAGGCACGCGGCGCACCTCCGCGGACGGCCAAGTCAGGAGCGAGGCTTTCGTGGCCGGCGCTTGGCCTGGGCCTCGATGGCGCGCACGGCGGCGGCGAAGTGGTCCTCGACGGGCGAGGGCAGCTCGGCGCGGGCGCGGGCGAACAGGTCGAACTGGTGCTGGGCCTGATCGACGGCGGCCTGGTGGGAGACGGTGCCGGCGGTGGTGAGCAAGGCGCGGTCGCTGAGCTTCAAGAATTCGTCGAGCTTGGTGGCCCAGGCGGCCATGTGCATCGGCTTGCGGCTCAGGGCCTGCAGCTCGGCGAACTCGAGGTACGCGGTGACGATGCGGTTGAGGGCCTCCAGCTCGTCGGCCGTGAGGTAGTTCTTGGCGACGAGCGCGTCGGTGCGCCGGGGGCGCGAGCCGGTCCACGACGTGAGGCCCATGTTCGGCTTCTCCGCGTCGGCGCGCGCGGCGATGACCTCGGCGGCGGTCTGGCCGTGGACCGCGTAGTGCAGCTTGTTCTGGACCGTGGCGAAGAACCGCTGGGACGCCTCGGCGCTGGGATCGTAGTCGACGCTGGTCGCATAGATCTCGAGCACCTTCTTGTAGAACACCTTCTCCGACGACCGGATGTCGCGGATGCGCGCGAGCAGCTCGTCGAAGTAGTCGGTGCCGCCGGCGCCGCTCGGGTTCTTCAGCCGCTCGTCGTCGAGCGTGAAGCCCTTGACCAGGTACTCGGACAGCCGGGCCGTGGCCCACTGCCGAAACTGGGTGCCCCGCGGCGACCGAACGCGGTACCCGACGGCGAGCACGACCGGCAGCGCGTAGTGATCGACCAGGCGAGAAACCGAGCGATTCCCTTCGGTTCGAACTGTTAAGTAACGCTTAATAGTTGCCCCGGGGTCAATCTCCCCCTCACCGAACACCTGGCGGAGGTGCTGGCTCACGGCGGCGGTCGTCACCTGATACAGGTCGGCCAGGTCGCGCTGGGTCAGCCACACGGCGCCCTCGTGCAGCCGCACCTGCACGCGCGCGAGCCCGTCGTCGGTCTGGTACAGGACGAACTCGGTCCCGGTCGCCGCCGCCACCGGCCCACCACCCTCGCCCCCGCTCCGCTTGCTTCGCGCCATCAGCTCACCGCCTCCACCGCTTTCTCTGCGTCCCGTATACGCAGCTCCCCTGACAACTCCACGCTCTCGCGCTTGCGGCTCATACGGCGGTGCTCCTCGTGCGCATGCCGCCACGCTGGCGACGAGTACAGCCTACCGAAAAGCGCGCGGCGATGTCTGGTGGTTCACTGATCCGCCGACGCCTCGCCCTCGCGTCGCTTCCTCCGCATCGCGAGAGGTGTGACCGACCGCTGCGCCCCGCTCACCGCGCGCGGGCCAGCACCAGCGCGACGTCGTCGGGCAGGCCGCCCGACGGCAGGCGCACGAGCGCCAGCAGCGCCGCGGCAGCGGCGGCGAGGTCGGGGTGGCGGGCGGCGGCGGCGATGTCGGCGGGGCGGGCGTACTTCCACAGGCCGTCGCTGGCGAGCACGAGCGTGCGATCGGCGAGCGGGCCGGCGGTGAACGCGACCGGCGTGGCGCCGGCGCCGAGCAGCGGCTTGCGGCGCTGATCGGCGGTGAGGTCGACGAGGTCGTCGCCGACCAGCCAGGCGCCGGAGTCGCCGACGCTGGCGCCGCGCAGCCCGGCGGCGGTGACCTCGACCACGACGGCGGTGGCCTGGCCAGGGCCGAGGCGCGGCAGCGCGGCGTCGAGCGCGGCCAGCGCGTCGGTCCATGACGACGGGGTCGGCGCGGCGATCAGCCCGGCGATCACCGCGTCGGCGGCCCGCGCACCTCCGCCGGTCCCGCCGGCGCCATCGGCCAGGGCCAGCACGACGCCATCGCCACGCGCCACCGCGGCGGCGCGATCCTCGCCGGCGCCGCGGGCCGGCGTCACCTGCACGAGGCTGGCGAACGTGGCGACGGGATCGATCGCGGGCATGACGAGTCAGTTGCCGGTGCGCAGGTAGGCCACCGCGCGATCGAGCACCTCGTCCTTGCCGGCGCGGATACCCGCGAGCGTCGGCGCGATCCGGACGTCGGGCTGCAGGCCCAGCCGCTGCAGCTGGCGGCCGTCGGCGTGGCGGACGTCGTGGCCGGTGAACATCCAGCTGACGCCGCCAGGCAGCACCATCGCGGTGACGTCGCCGTTGGCGCCGGCGCTGGGCGTGCCGATGAACTTGGTGCCGTTGGCGGCTTCGAGGAACAGGCCAGTGTGCTCGGCCTGGCTCTGCGTGCGATCATCGATCAGCATCACGGTCTTGCCCTGATAGAGCCAGTCGGTGGTCGGCGGGATCGTTTGCAGGAACTCGAGGGTTGTCGCGTCGCGGCCGCCCATCGCCGGATCGACGAACCGTCGGTGGAACATCGCGGCGTATGGTGCCTTGCGCGTGTTGAGGCGCGGCGCGATCGCCCACGCCGTGCCCTGCGGGTAGCCGCGCATGTCGAAGACGATGCCCTTGGTGGCCTTGAACGCCTCGAACATCGGCGCCACCTGCGCCGGCGTCAGGTCTTCGAGCACGACGTAGCCGAGGTCGGCGCCGATCAGGCGGTAGGGCAGGCCGGTGGGCGGCGTCGGCGGTGTCCACGCGTCGGCGCGCGGGATGCGCAGCTCCTTGGTGACGCCCTTGGCGCGGGTGACCGTGAGCAGCGCGTCGCCGGCGGGGCCCCGGAGCGCGTAGCCCAGCGCGTTGCGGTAGCGCGTGGCCTCGGTCGACGCCGACACGTACGCCAGCAGGCGCGGCAGCCGCGCCGTCATCGGCTCGCCGTCGACCGCGGTGACGACGTCGCCCACCTGCAGGCCCGCCGCGATGGCCGCCGGCGCGTCGATGAGGGTCACCACCGCCTGCTTGTCGATCCAGCGCAGCTCGACCGCGAGGAACGCCGGGCCGCCGCGCAGCGCCGCGAACCCGGGGTGCCCGCTGATGAAGGTGTGGCCGTCGGGGACGTGGGTGCCGAGCTCGAGCAGCGCCGCGGCGTAGGCCTCGGCGGTGGTCGCGGCCTCGAAGCGCGGGATGGACGCCGGCAGGACCGCGTCCCAGTCGCCGATCAGCGGCAGGTACGGGTAGATCCGATCGATCACGGTCCACACGCGGAACAGCGCCAGGAGGCGCAGCTCGACCGACGGCGCCAGCTGATCGTCGTACGTCGCGTCGGCGACGAAGCGCGGCATCGGCAGCGGCGCCGGCTGCGCGACCCGCGGCTTGATCGCCCCCTTCTTGCGCGCCAGCGCCAGCGCGGCCTTGAGGCCGTCGCGGTTCGCCGGCACCGTGACGTCAGCGCCGAACGCCGCCTCGCTCCACTCGGTGGTGCGGATGCTCGCGCTGCGGCCGCCGGGCAGCGGCACGTCGGTCCAGTCGCCCAGCGCGTAGCGCGCGGCGCCCTGCGCGACGACGAAGCCGTGGCCGCTGCGCTGCGCCGCCCACGGCGCGCCGTCGAGCAGCATCCGCGGGTTGGTCAGGTAGACGACGCGGACGTCGGCGCTGGCCGGCCGCGTCGCCGGAGCGCGGCGGTAGCGCACGCCGGCCACGGTCTTGGCGTAGGTCGAGTAGCCGCCGCTCGACATCAGCTTGCCCTGGGGCGCGTAGCCGTCGTGCACGATCGCCCGCATCGCCGGGCCGGCGGCGTCATCGGGCAACAGGAGCGGCGCCCAGCGGTCGAGCAGCCAGGTCGCCCAGTCCGGCGCGTCGCCGGCGAAGCGCAGGTCGAACACCACCGCGGTCGCGTCGGCCAGCGCCGCGGGCACGGCGCTGAACGCCGCCTGGACCTCGGCCTCGGGGCGCCCCTCGAGCGACGTCAGGTCGATGACCACCACGGCGCCCTCGCGGCGGATCAGCGGCCGCGCGGCGCCGGTCGCGGCGGTCGCGGGCAGCGGCGCCACCCGCGTCACCGGATCGCCCAGCGTCTGCAGCATCGCGTCGACAGCGGCGACGTACTCGGCGTCGCTGGTCGCCGCGCGCACCTTGGGGATCGTCGCCACCAGCGGCGCATCCCAGTCGATCGGCCGCGTGCTCAGGTACGGATGGAGGTAGCGCGCCTGGCCCCACACCTTGCCCAGCGCGGCCAGGCGCTCCACGGCGGCCGAGCGATCGTGGTCGTCAGCGACGGCGGGGGCGGTGGCGACGCACAGCCCGCACAGCGAGAGGGCGAGGACCAGGAGGCGCGCGGAGCGGCACATGCGGTCGATGACACCACAGCGCCGCGCGCGTTGCGCGATCCAGCCGGCGCGGCGCGGCCTCTCTTTCGGGCAGGTCCCGGGCGGCTACAGCTTCGCGCAGGCGCGGCCGTAGATCGTGCTCGACGACGAGCTCGCCACCGCCTTGCAGGTGTAGCCGGCGCCACAGCCGCCGGCGCCGGCGCCGGTGCAGGCGGCGGTGCACTGCTTGCCGCGCGCCGTCGAGACGCACAGGTTGCCCGGGCCGCCGCAGTCGGCGTTGGCCGAGCACGCCTTGCCGAAGTTGGCGGTGCGCGCCCACGGCACCAGCCCGGGGTTGTCGTCGATGCCGTGCATGCCGTACAGCGAGGTGAAGCCGGCCGACGCGCCGTCGAGGCGGGTCAGCAGCGTCGACACCGGCTGCGGGCGCAGCCGCGCCAGCGTGTCGCGCGCGAGCAGCGCGCTGATGAAGTTCTCGACCGAGGCCGGCGACGACGCGTCCGAGAACGACGTGGTCGTGATGACGTCGACGTTCTTGCCCGCCTTGTTGGGGTTCTCCTTGAACGCGGTGCCGAGCTGGTAGGTGTCGCAGCCCTCGGCCAGCACCACCTGGTAGCGGTCGCGCGGCATCGACGCGACGCGGATGTCGGCGTCGTCCAGATCGCCCTCCTCGGTCTTCTTCCAGTTGGCGAGCGCGAAGCCGTAGAACGGGCCCGAGTGCCCCGAGTAGATGATCACGTCGCGGGTGGCGAGCGACGCCACCGCCAGGCCCTCGAGGACACGGCCGCCGGCGTCGGTGTCGGGGTCGGTCGAGGTGCCGGGCTTGCCGAAGTACATGCGCACCTCGACGGTGACGGTCTTGCCGTCGGCCTTGACCGTGCGCGTGAACGGGCCCGAGGTCGGGGTCAGCTTGTCCCAGGTGGTGACCGGCGCGCGGAAGCCCTGGTCCTTGAGCCAGGTGAACAGCATCTTCGAGTGCTTGAGGTGGTACGCCGAGTGGTAGTCCCAGCCGAAGTACACGTCCATGTCGAGCTTGCCGTCGGCGGTCAGGCGCGCCATGTCGAAGAACGCGTCGGTCGACGCGCGCTCCTTGCTGATCGCGAAGGTGATCTTCTCCTTCTGCGCGGCCGGCACTGCCGCCGGGTTCCAGCCGTCCCACGGCGCGTTGCGGTACCACTCGTGGTTGGTCTCGAGCTGCGCCAGCTCGGTGTTGCTGGGGCGGCCGATCTCGAGATCGAAGACGGTCTTGCCGCCGACCAGGCGGGTCGGCAGCTTGCTCATCAGCGAGCGGCCGCCGGCGGCGATCTGGCGGAACGTGAAGTCGAAGGTGATCTTGTCGGCGCGCTCGCGGATCGCCAGGTCCTGGTACGCGCCGGCCTTGGCCATGCCGCCGAAGCCGCCGAAGTGCGCGTTAGGGTCGTCGTGCTCCTTGTCGACCAGGTACTGGGTGATGAACCAGGCGATCGCGATCTGCTTGAGGCCGATGAGCCGGGTCGCGGCCTCGAGGCGCTCGGCGGCCGGGCGGCTGGCCATCGCGGCGTCGAGCACGACGGTCGAGTTGCCCTCGAGCAGGTACTCCTGCGCCGACACGCTGAAGAAGTCGTCGGCCTTGCCGTCATCGACGAAGACGCTGTCCTCCGGGTCCTCGCCGTCGATCATCCCGTCGTCGCAGGCGGCGGCGGTGGCGGCCAGGGAGGCGAGGGCGCAGAGGGCGATGCGGCGCATGGGGGGAGCAACAGCAACGGCTGTGCCCGGTCGAGCCCCAGGGATGTCGCGGGGTTGGCCCCGACCGGCTACTCGGGCCGCCGGCGCCTCGGGCCGCGGGACTCCAGCGCCAGGGGGCCTGACATCTGGGTCCGGACCGACCCGCTCGGCGCCACGGCGCCCGTGCGATCACATGGGGATAGCGCGGGCACGCGGGCTGCAAACACGTGTCGGCGTGCATCGGATCTTCGCTCTCGCCGTCGCCGTCACCACCACCGCATGCTTCTCGCTCGGCGCCTCGGTCGGCGGGACCATCGACGGGGCAGGCCGCGTCGACTGGAACGGCCAGGTGTCGTTCGGCCTCAACGGCTTCCAGGACTCGCCGACTCGGTTGTGGCGGATGATGGTCGACGTGCGCGGCTACGCGGTCGGCGGCGAGCCGCACGTCGGCGTCGGCATGGGCGCCGACCTGGTCGATCGCCCGCTCGACGGCGCGCTCGGGCGCCACGTCGGCGCGCGCGTCGGCATCGGCGGCGGGCTGCGGTCGCCCAAGAGCGCGCCCGACGTCCGGCTGTCCGGCGAGGCCGGGTTCGCGTGGGGCCACGTCGCGCGGCACGACGGCGGCGACGCCGACGACACGATCGACGCGCGCACGCTGGGCGCGACGGTCGAGGCGATCCTGCACACCCGCGCGGACCGCTGGCGCGAGCGCGCGCAGCTCGGGGTGCGTACGGTCGGCGAGCTGATGCTGTGGGTCGTGCAGTGATGCCGCTCAGGCGCGGCCGCGGCTCTGGCCGGTGGTGACGCCGCCGGCGATCAGGTGCGCGAGGCGGAGCGGCTCCGGCACGTTGCCGTGCAGCGTCGTCGCGCGGAGGAGCGCGCGCGCGTCGTCGGCGGCCAGGCCGATGTGCTGGACCCACATCGGGCCGAGCTGCGTCAGCGGGCCGGCGGCCTGCACCAGCTTCCACTTGCGCGCGCCGCCCGGCGTGCGATCGAGCAGCGCGTCCTTGACCATCTGCAGCCGCGGGTTGCGCCGCACCGCCACCACCACCGGCACGCCGAGCGTCGCGTGCAGCCGGTGCACGTCGACGACGTTGAACCCGGCCAGCGCGATGCCCTGCAACAGCACCGCGCGCACGTGGCCCTTGAACTTGCCGCCGCGCACCAGCTCGATCAGCACGTCGGTCGAGTTGGCGCCGTCGCGGCGGACCTTGCCCGACAGCACGCCGTCGAGCCGGGTCCGACAGCACACCGCGCCCACCACCCGCACGTCGCCGCGGTGCGCGTGCGGGAACGGCGCGTCGTCGAAGCCGACCACGTTGGTGATGGGCTTCATCGCTACTCGGCGTAGGTCGGCAGCACCGCGCGGGCCCGCGGCCAGCTGGTGAACTCCGGCAGCGTGTCGTACTGCGCGAGCACCTCGGCGATCGCCGCGTGGTGGCCGCCGGCCGCGCCCACCGCCGCGCGCACCGCGGCCGGTTGCCCCGAGGCCCATCCCAGCAGCAGCAGGTTGCGCGCCAGCCGCGGCGACGGCACCTGGCCCAGGCCCGCCGCGATCCGGGTGAGCTGGGTGTCGATGCCGATCGACCAGGTGTCGCTGGCGAGCGCGCGCTCGAGCAGCGGCTTGACCTCGGCGAACAGCCGCGCCTCGACGGCGATCCGCGAGAACGCGGCGAACAGCTCGGGGGCCTGGGCCAGCGCGTCGAGCTCGACCTCGGCCAGCAGGTGCGAGTCGAGCGGCTCGCCGGGGCGGGTCGCGGCCAGCGCGCGCAAGAGCGGCAGGCCGACCTGCTTGGTGCCCCGGCGCGCCGCGTCGACGGCGGCCCGGGCCCCGGCCGGATCGGCGGCGGTGGCGGCGGCCAGGAGCGCGTCGAGCTTCCACGGCATCGGCCGGGTCCAGTACAGCTGGCGATCGAGGAAGATCGCCAGCCGCTCGGCGGGGCCGGCGTCGGCGCACAGCGCGTCGAAGTCGACCTTGCCGCCGGCGTGGGCGATCGTCGCCGCGGCGAACCACAGCGGCACGTCGCGGCCGTCGTGGACGACGAAGCGATCGAACGGGCCGGCGTCGTCGAGGCCGAAGAAGCGGCGGCGCGCCGCGGCGCCGTTGGGCAGGCCGTAGCTGTGCCACCCGAACTGGACGGGCGTGTCGACCAGCGCCAGCGCGACCCGCCGCTCGACGCTGCTCAGCTCGTCGGGCAGCCGCGGCGCGACGGGCTGCTCCGGCGGCGGGCCGAACGCCAGCTCGGCGGTGATCGCCGCGAGCGCGCCGTGCTTGGCCGCGGCCGCGTGCTCGGCCAGCTCGGGCGCGGCGTCGATCACCAGCGCCCGATCGAGCTTGCGCAGGACGCCGATCGCGACCCCGCCGAGATCGCCGAAGTTGTAGGCCAGCAGCGGCTCGGGCGGCAGCTTGGCGGCCTCGACCAGCGCGGCGACGTTGGGCGTCCCCTCGAACGCGGTGGCCACGGCCAGCGCGGCGCGGATCAGCGGCTCGGGCGCCGGCGCGCGGAAGCCGACGCCGAGGCGGATCAGCGCGAGCAACAGCGCGGCCTGCACGCCGACCTCGGGCTCGCGGCCCAGCCGCGCGGCCAGCGCTTGCTTGGCCGCGGCGGTGGCGTCGACGCAGAACGTCAGCGCCAGGGTCGCCGCCGAGCGCACCCGCGGCGCCGGATCGTCGAGCCGCGCGGCGATCGCCTCGCTGCCCGCGGCCACCGCGGCCCGCACCGCCGCGCGATCCTCGGGCAGCGCGTCCTTGCGGCGGCGCTCGGGCGGCTGCACGGTCTGGTTGCGGTGGCCCCGGGTCTGGACGTCGGCCAGCCAGATCAACGCGTCGACCAGCGTGTCGCCGGCGAGCTTCGGCAGCACCGCCAGCACCGCCTCGACGGTCGCGGCCACGTCGTCCCCGCGGCCGTGGGTCAGGTAGCCCAGCGCCGACAGCGCGTCGCCCTGCGCGCGCGCGTCGTCGGTCAGCGCGGCGACGGTCAGCGCGTGCTCGGCCAGCGGCGCCGGCGGAGCGCCGCCCGGCGAGGCCGAGTTCGGCAGGTCGCACGCCAGGCGCAGGATGCTCTCGCCGTACTCGTCGGGCACCGCGCGGTTACCGGCCAGCACGCCGAACAGCTCGGCGTCGTCGTCCTGCCAGTAGGTGTGGGCCCAGCGCGCGATGCGCGCCTCGCGATCGGTCGCGCGCGCGTCCTGATCGGTCGGCGAATCGACGTCGTAGTCGACCGCGCCGTCGGCGCACAGGTTCTGCAGGTCGCGGAACCCGAGCAGGCCGAAGCCGTTGACCAGCTCGCCGAGCAGCGCCTTGCGGCGGTTGGCCGGCGTGACCTCGACGTCGCCCGGCACGCCGATCCAGCGGGTGGTGCCGCCATCGCGGAACGCCCACTCGAGCTCGGCCTCGCTGACCAGGCGGAAGCCCGCGGGCACCAGCGCGGCGGCCTCGGCCGGGGTGACGATCCGCATCGCCGGCTCGCCCTCGTCGGGGCCGCTCTTGCCGTCGTAGGCGTCGATCAGCTCCTGCGCGCTGGGCCCAGGCCGCTCCTCGAGCTGCGCGTCGACCGCCTCGCGGTACGCCTTCGAGGCGTGGCCGCCATCGCTGCCTCTGGCCTCGCCCTCGGGCGGCACGCCGGCGATCGCCAGCAAGAACGGCCTCACCCGCACCCAGCGGGTCGGGCGCGCGGCGGTCGGCATCCCGCCCCAGCTCGGTTGCGCGCCGCCCTCGTCGCGGGCCCGCGCCGCCACATAGAGATCGTCACACGACAGCCCGAGCCGCAGCCAGCCGCCGGGCACCACCACGAAGCCTTGCCCGAGGCCGTCGTGCACCAGCTCGCCGAGGCCGACGCGCCCGACCGCCGTGCGGCCCGCGCGCCACGGCGCGCCTAGCGTCTGCGCCAGCGCGGCGAGCACGCCGGCGCGCTCGCTCTCGGGGGTGGCGGTCCATGCGGCGACGGTGGCGACAGCGCCGAGTGCGTCCATCCCTCGAGTAGAGATCAGCTCGCGGCGCCTGTGCGGCGCGAGGGCGGCAAAAAGCGCCGGGAGCGGCGGCTACATCCGATCGCCCTTCGTGCTGCGCCGCGGCGGCCCCTTCGCCAGCGCCGCCTTGAGCGCGCGCTTGCGATCGCCCCAGACGTCGTCGCCCTTGCCGAACAGCGCGGCCAGCAGGCGCTCGGCGTCGAGCCGCTCGGCGCGTTCGCGCATCATCCGCTCCCACATCCGCGCCTCGACCGCCCACCGCCACGGCGCCCGCGCGCCGAGGCCGGCCACCAGCCGCGCCATCGCCCGCTCGGGCTTGGGCAGATCGGCGAAGTCCTCGCGCGCGCGCAGCACGCGCGACGGCAGCGCGCCGCCGTGGTGGGCGATCTGCTCGAGGTCGGTGCGCCAGCCGGCGGCCGCGAACAGGTCGACCATCCGCGCCCAGCCGGTCGCGAAGTGGCGCTCCTCGAGCGGCAGCGCGACGTGCTTCTCGAAGTGCTCCCGCATCGCCGCGTCGAGCCCGTGCAGGTGCGCCTTCCACACCTCCAGGCGCAGCGGCTCAAGGTCGGCGTCCTTGACGTACGCCACCATCATCCGCAGCGCGTCCTGCCAGCTCGCCGTCGCCATCAGGTACATCTGGCCCGGGCGCGCGATGTCGAGCCGCGGCACCAGCCCGTCCTCCATCGCCACCCAGTACGGCACCACCGACAGCGCGTAGTTGCACCGGCCCCACCAGCTCGCCGGATCGATCGCGTCGCCCTTGCCACCCGCGCCGCCCGCGCCGCCCAGCCGCCCGCTCCGCTGCTGCCACGCCAGCTGGTGCGCGAAGCCCCACAGCGGGTGCAGCTCGTCGTGCGCGCCCAGCGCCCCGCGCGGGTTGGTCGACTCGACCAGCCGCCGGTACATCGCCATCCGCACCCCGACGTCGTCGGTGTCGACCTTGCCGCCGGCCGGCAGCTCGACCAGCGTGCGCCACCGGGCGCCGAGCGGCACCGCATCGAGCAGCGTCGGATGCAGTCGCGCGGGATCGAACGTCATGGCCGGGGAGGATAGCGCAGGCAGGCGGGGCGCTCAGCGCGAGGCCGCACGCGTTGGCGCCTGGCCACCGGCCTGGGTCAATCTGCCACGGACTCCCACGCCAGCGTCAGGTCGAGTCCACGCAGGTTGGCCGACTTCACCAGCTCGACAAACCGTTCATCGACGAACGTCGCCCCGCCGTCATCGCGGGGCAGCCTGAACGCCGCGCGGCCGACGATCGCATGGGCATGAAGGCGTGCCGTGGGCGGGATGCAAGCTTCAGCTGTCTTGCGCAACCGAAAAGGCCGACAACGCATCCTGCGCTGCATCTGATAGCGTTCGCCACGCCTGCGTCGTCAGGAACTCGTCCAGCGCCGGAAGGACTTTGGGCGTGTCATCACTGACTTGGTTCAACGCGTTGTCGAACTTGGCAAGCACAGCTAACTCTGCGCTCACAAAGCCTGATTGAAAGTCCTTGTCTTCAGGGAAGTAGCAGTCATCCCATTGGTTAAACAGTTCCGCGGGAACGTCCACGTGAGGAACCTCTCGCTGATACTCCCGCTGCATCTCTTCGCTGGCCAGCAGCGCGAGGGTCTCGAGCACCCGTGCTCGCATCGATACTGCAAGATCCTTCATCGTTCACCTCCCTGGAACGAGCTGTCAGGGATCAAGCTGTACCCCATATGCGTCGCCGTAGGCGGGCCCCCCATCGCCAAGCCAGTACCAATAGTCGCCATTGTTGTCGAGCAGCCGCTGCAGAAGATCCGTGAACGACAACGCGACGATGCTGCAGGAGCCGGCGACCCCATGACTGTCCCAGAAACTGTCGTAGCAGCGACCTAGCCGGTCGGCGCTGCAGTCGATCGTGACCACCTGCCCTCGACTTCCACGGGCGACGATGTACCAGGTGTCGGAGATGTCATCTGGGGCGTCACATCCAACGATGTCCGGATTCGCCCGTGTGAACTCCTCAGGTCTAACAACTCGGAGTGCGTAGTCGCTGTGTTCGAAGAATGCGGCACCACCAGCTAGCTGGTAGAACGCCGCCAAGTCTCCGGGCAGTCGATCTCCCGCTCGGAGACGAGGCGTCCCGCTGGGTGCCAAGAGCTTGCAGTCGCGAGTGCGCCCAATCTTGTCCACGAGTCGGTGGAAATCGGTCATGGGGCCGCTCTGGGTCGGCTGCATCGCTTCGGGGAGTGTACTCGCTGCCGATGCCGTGCGGAGGAGTGGAGCCAGTCCATCGCGAATCGGCCACCCACGTTGCGATGCCCGTAGCCCGTGCCGCCTCCGTCTGTGCCCAGCAAGGTTACGTCGGGCACGAACTCCACAACGGCGTAGGCATCGTTCAAGCTCGCCAGATCCGCTGCGGCCCACAACGAAACGTAGGCGTCGGCGCTGATGAACCCCTCGAGGCCATCGCTCTCCTGCAGCAGCGCCTTGTAGTCGTCGGGTCGGGCGTGTGCTCGCAATACGGGCGCGGTGCTGGGTCGCGCCACGCCGGGGCGCGTCGCTGTGACGATTCGCAAGCACCATTGTTCAAGAGTGACGTCGTGCGGATTGACACTCTGGAACGAGCGTGGTAGTGAAATGGAATGGACGGGATGGGGCAGGGGCGGGGCGTCGATGTGTCTTCGCTGGCGGGCGACGCGGCGGCGGCGAACAAGGACGTGGCCGCGGCGCGGGCGGCGGCCATCGCGCGGCGGAAGGCGCACGCGGCGCTGGGGGCTCGGATCGCCGAGCAGGCGTATCAGCTCGACGCGGCGATGCATCGGCTGCTAGCCGATCTGCGCGAGTTCGACGCGGCGGGATACTGGGCCGACGCGGGCGCGACGTCGTGCGCGAGCTGGCTGGCGTGGCGGGTGGGCTGGGACCCGGGCACGGCGCGCGAGCACGTGCGGGTCGCGCGGGCGCTGGGCGCGCTGCCGCGGGTCGACGCGGCGCTCCGGGCGGGCCGCCTGTCGTACTCCAAGGTGCGCGCGATCACCCGCGTCGCCACGCCGGCCACCGAGGCGGCGCTGCTCGACGACGCGTCGCGCACCACCGCCGCGCAGCTCGAGCTGATCTGTCGCAAGCTGCACGCGGTGCAGCGGCTCGGCGGGCAGTCGGCCCGGGACGTCGCGGCGCGTCGCACGGTCTCGCGGCGCGAGCGCGACGACGGCATGGCCGTGATCGAGGCGGTGCTGCCCGCCGACGAGGCCGCCGTCGTCTGGGCTGCGATCGAGCGGGCGGCGACCGAGCGCGAGCCGATCGGCGCCGTGGCCGACGAGCCCAAGGCAACCGCTGACGCTGGGGCGCTCGCGGGCGCGGGCGCGGCGACCGACGTTTCCGCGGGAACGCCGCAGACGTGCGTGAAGGCGGCGCCGGTCCGCCGCGTCGATGGCCTGGTCGCGATGGCGCAGGCCGTGCTCCGCGGTGACGCGCCCTCGCGCGCGCCGATCGAGGTGGTGCTCACGATCAGCCGCGACGCGCTGGCGAGCGTGGGCGATGGCGGCGTCGCGGCCGAGGCGTCCGCGGGGACGATCGCGACGG
Source organism: Myxococcales bacterium (assembly GCA_016707895.1). Lineage (GTDB taxonomy): Bacteria > Myxococcota_A > Polyangia > Haliangiales > Haliangiaceae > UBA2376. The sequence continues at coordinate 409,232 of JADJGV010000005.1, forward strand.
CGTCGCGACCGTCCGACGCGAGCGGCTCCCCGGCGATCGGCTGCTTCGCCGACGGCACCGCGGTGTCGGCCGAGACCGCCCGCCGGCTGGCGTGCGACTGCGGCGTCGTGGCGATGACGACGGACGCCGCTGGCAATCCGCTGTCGGTCGGGCGACGCACGCGGTCGATCCCGGCGGCGATCGCGCGGGCGCTGGCGCGGCGCGACGCCACCTGCCGCTTTCCCGGCTGCACCAACCACCGCTTCCTCGCCGGTCACCACCTGACGCACTGGATCCACGGCGGCGAGACCGCGCTCGCCAACCTGTGCCGGCTGTGCCCGACGCACCACCGCTACGTCCACGAGCACGGCTACCGGGTCGAGCTGCGGGACGGCGAGCCGGTCTTCTTCCACCGCGGCCGTGAGGTCCACGCGGAGCCGCCTCGGCCGCGCGCGATCGACGCGCCCCGCGCCTGGTCCGCCATCCGCGCTGCCAACGCCGACGTCGCGATCGACGCCACGACCGGCCAGTGCGCCTGGGACGGCCTGCCGATCGACTACGGCCTGGTCGTCGATGACCTGGCGCGCCTCGAGCGCGGCGCGTGCACGGCCGGCGCCGGCTGACGCGCCGACGCTGGAGGCCGGCGCCGGGCCGGGTTCGGCGGGCTCTTCGGCACGCGTGGGGTCGTAGCGGCCCTGCGCGTGACAGGTGGCCGCGTCAGCCGAGGCGCCGGCTTCCCTGCGGCCTTCGCCGCGCGCTGAGGCGGCGGGCCGGTGCGTTTGGGACGCGTCGGGGCCCGCCCCGAGCGCCATCACGATCATCTGGCGGGCACGGCCGTACGAACGCGTGGTCGCGAGGCGCACCAGCTCCGCCACGATGTCGTCGCTGGCGATCTCGAACAGCGCGCTGCGAAGCCATCGCTCGAGCAACGGCACCATCGCCTTTGGATACCGATGGCCGCTGAGGCTGGCATGGCTCGCGGCCGGGTCGATCTTGCGAGCCTCGCAGATCAGGGCCTTGAGGTGGGCTCTCCAATCGAGAGCAGGCACGGCGCTCGAATGTCCCGCATCGACTGCCGATCGCCCGGCGTGGTCTGCCCGGCCGAAAATGCGACGGCCGGCCAGGTCGCCCTGGCCGGCCGCGGAGACGTCAGGTGGCGGCTAGGACGGCCGCCGGATGATCACGGGATGTTCCAGCGCAGGGCGGTGGTGCCCGGGGTGACCGTGTTCGCGGTGTTGATGCCGACCGCGAAGCCGGTGGTGCCGGCCGCGTTCTCGACGCCGACCGTCGCGCTCGAACCGGTGGTGCGCGCCGCGTCGCCGGCCGCCGAGCAGTAGTGGAACTCGATCGGCCCACCCTCGACGAACTGCGCCTGGAACCGCACGTTCGAGCCGCTGACGAGGAAGATCGTCGCGGACCATTGCACGGTGAAGCGGCGGTTGGGCGCGGTGCCGGTGGTCAGCGTGGTAACCGTCGCCACGTCAAGGTCGTCCCAGAACGGAGCCAGCCAGCCATTCGGCGTGCTCGTGCTTGGCACCGTCGTGGGGTTGGAGAAGGTCGCAGTCGACGTGCCGCTGGCCGTGGTGAAGAGCTGCATCACGCCGTTGGCCGACGCGCTGAAGCTGACCATGTTGCTACCGTACATCGGCACCGTGAACGGCAGCGCGGTGTTGGCCGACACGCCCTCGTCGTCGTCCGGCGGCGTCGCCAGCGCGGTCGCCGTGGTCATGTCGGTGCACGCCAGTGGGATGGACTGGAACGGGTTCAACGTGCACACCGTGGGCGACGCCGTGTTGCAGGTGTAGCCGACCTCCTGGGTGCACGTCGCGCTGCAGCCGTCGTTCGGCATCGTGTTGCCGTCGTCGCAGACCTCGAGGCCGGCGTCGCGGGTGCTGTCGCCGCAGACCGCGACGCGGCGGGTGACGCGCAGCGCGTAGCGCGCGACGATGGCGTCGTCGCCGAACTCGGTGACGTGGAGGTAGCGCGTCGCCCCGGGCGCGAGCCCGAAGCTGACGCGCGAGCACGCGCCCAGGCCGGTGGTGTCGTCGTTCGAGGTGATCACCGCGCCGGCCGCGTCACGGACGTTGATGCCGGTATCGATGACGCACGGACGGCCCACGCCGAGCGTGAGGTCGTTGGTCTCGGCGGTGACCACGACGCCAGCGGTGCCCGTGTTCGTCACCGCGAAGACGTCCTCGTCGCCGGCGGTGCCGGGCGCCGCGCCGACGCGCAGCGCCGCGAGCCAGGTGCGACCGCCGCCCGCGAGGTCGGCGACGCCCTGGGCGGTCGCGTTGGTGACGACCGTCGCCGCGCTGGCGGCGGTGAAGTCGTTGCCGCCGATGCCGGTGCCGCCGGTGGCCGGCGTGCCGTCCTCGTTGGGCTCGAGCTCGTTGGTGCCCTCGACCTGGCAGGTCGCGGAGCAGCCATCGTTGGGCATGGTGTTGCCGTCGTCGCACTCCTCGACGCCCGGCGTCTGGGTCGTGTCACCGCAGACGATCGCCCGGCGCGTGACCTGCGCGACGTAGCGCCCGACCACGGCGTTGTCGCCGTTCTCGGTGACGTGGACGTAGCGGGTGGTGCCGGACGCCATGACGAAGGTGACGCGCGAGCAGCCGTCACCGCTGACGCGGTCGTTGTTGCTGGTGAGCACCGCGCCCGCGGCGTCGCGGACGTTGATGCCGGTATCGACGGCGGTCGCCACGCACGGCTGGTTGAGGCCGCGCGTCGGATCCCAGGTGTCGACCTGGACTTCGAAGGCGCCGGTGCCCGAGTTGGTCAGCGCGAAGACGTCCTCATCGCCGGCGGTGCCCGGCGCCGCGCCGACGCTGAGCGCCGCGAGCCAGGTGCGGCCGCTGGTCGCGACGTCGACGACGCCCTGGGCGGTCGCGTTGGTGACCACCGTGGCTGCGCTGGCGGCGTTGAAGTCGTTGCCGACGATGCCGGTGCCACCAGTCGCGGGCGTGCCGTCCTCGTTGGGCTCGACCTCGGTCGTGCCCTCGATCGTGCAGGTCGCGCTGCAGCCGTCGCTGGCGGCGGTGTTGCCGTCGTCGCACTCCTCCACGGTCGGGACCTGGCGGTTGTCGCCGCACACGATCGCGCGGGCCTGAACCTGCAGGCCGTAGCCCGGGATCACGTCGGTGTCGCCGAAGTCGACGACGTGGGCGTAGACGGTGGTGTTCGCCGCGAGGACGAAGGACACCTTCGAGCAGCGATCCGTCGAGACGTTGCGATCGTCGTTGGAGGCGAGGACCGTGCCCTGAGCGTTGCGGATGTTGAGGCCGGTGTCGATCGACGTCCCGCAGGCGACGCCGAGGCCGAAGCCGGTGGCGCGGTTCCACACGTCGACGGTGACCTCCACCTGCGCGGCGGTGTCGTTGGTGATCGCCCAGGCGTCCTCGTCGCCGCCGGTGCCCGGGGCGGCGCCCACGGACAGCGCGCCGAGGCGGTTGACCGAGCCACCGCTGGCCAGGATCGCGCCCTGGGTGTTGGCGTTCGTCGCCGCGACGCTGATGGCCGGCGCGGTGGCGGTGTCAAAGTCGTTGCCAGCGAAACTCGAGCCCCCGATCGACGGCGTCCCGTCCTCGTTGGGCTCGACCTCGGACAGCTCGGTGCGGCACAGCGACGAGCAGCCATCAAAGTTGACCGTGTTCGAGTCGTCGCAGACCTCCGGGGCGATGATCATGCCGTCGCCGCAGATCGGCGCACAGGTCGACACCGCGCCGGTGCAGGCCCAGCCGGTCTCGATCGCGCAGGCGGCCGAGCAGCCGTCGCCGGGGGTCTGGTTGCCCATGCCCTGGTCGCAGGTCTCGGCGCCGACGGCGATGACGCCGTCGCCGCAGGTGGCGGTGCACACCGAGGGCACCGCGGCGGTGCAGGTGTAGCCGGCCTCGGGCGCACAGGTCACCGAGCAGCCGTCGCCGCCCATGGTGTCGCCGTCGTCGCAGGTCTCGGTGCCGGTGGTGACGCCGTTGCCGCAGCCGGTGACGGTGCAGTTGTTGTCGCAGCCGTCGCCGTTCATGGCGTTGCCGTCGTCGCAGGTCTCGGTGCCGGTCTGGACGCCGTTGCCGCAGCCGGTGGGCCGGCAGGTGCCGCCGACGCCGTCGTCGCAGCCGTCGCCGTTCATGTTGTTGCCGTCGTCGCACATCTCGCCGGCCTGCATGACGCCGTCGCCGCAGTCGGGCGCCTGGCAGGTCATCGGGGTGCCCGAGCAGACGCCGCTGGTGCAGTCGGCGGGGACGGTGCAGCCGGCGCCGGTGTCACAGGTGCGGGCCGGGGCGCACGAGCCGCCGCAGTCCACGCCGGTCTCGGTGCCGTTCATCTGGCCGTCGGTGCACGAGGCCGCCGGCACGCAGGTGCCGCTGGCGTTGCACGTGCCGCCGCCGGTGCACGTCGCGCCGGTGCGCGGCGTGTTGACCGGCTGGCCAGCGACGCACTCGTCGGTGGTGCACTCGTTGCTGTCGTCGACAGGCGTGCAGGTGGGGGCGTCGATCGGCGGTCGGGCGTCGATCGTGGTGCCGCCATCGTCGCCGCTACATGCGGCGATGACGGCAGCTGACAAAGCTAGTAGCCAGGTGGTGTGACAAGTTCGCATGGAGCGCACGATAGTCAGACGCGATCGCGTGGCGCAATTGAGAAGCACGACACGCAGTGACTTCCGCGATCGCGGTGAGATCGGCGCGCAAACGGATTACGCGATCGCGTCGATCGGCGCGAACCGCGCGCGCAGCCGGGCCCGGGCCCGCATGATCCGCGTGCCGACCGTCCCGGTGGCCACGCCCTGGGCCCGCGCGATCGCGGCGTAGGCCCGCCCCTCGAAGGTGTACATGCGGAAGGCGTCGCGCACGTCGTCGGGCAGGTCGTCGACGGCGGCGCGGACGTCGTCGACCGAGATCGCGGCCCACCGATCGACGTCGTCGTGCGCGGGCGCAGGTGGCTCGACCGAAAACGCGACCTCCTGCGGGCGGACGCGGCGGCGGCGCAGGCGGTCGATGAACGTGTTGGTGAGGATGCGGAGGAGCCAGTAGCGGGCGAGCTCGGGCGAGCGGAGGCCGGCGCGCCAGCGGAACGCGCTGAGCAGCGCGTCCTGGACCAGGTCGTCGGCGTCGCCGCGGCCGCGGGTGAGGCGCGCCGCCTTCTTGCGCAGCTCGGGCAGGTGACGGGCGACGATGGCGTCGAAGTCGAGGTCGGTCGCGGCGGCGGCGTCGAGCATGGCCGGGGCGTTTGCACCCCGCGCGCCGGCGGAAGTGGCTGGAATCACGACCGCAGTGCGTCGTGCGCGCGGGACCGCCCGCGGGCCGCACGCGCGCGGTGACACGCGCGGTAACAGGTCCCGCGGCTCACACCGGCGCGGCGACCGGTGGCATTCTGATCAGAGATGAGCGTAGGCGACGCGGCCGAGCCAGCGGCCACGCCGGGGACCGAGATCGGCGACTACCGCGTGGTCGGGGTCATCGGTCGCGGCGGCATGGGCCTGGTGCTCGAGGCGCGCCACGCCCGCGTCGGCCAGCGCGCGGCGCTGAAGGTGCTGACCTCCGGGCGGCGCGGCGTCGGCGACTCGGCGGTGCGGCGGTTCCTCGCCGAGATCGACGTGCTGACCCGGCTCGATCACCCGGGGCTGGTCCGCGTGCTCGACGCCGGCGACTCGCCGGTGCACGGGCCGTGGGTGGCGATGGAGTACGTGGCGGGCGACGTGCTGCGCGCGCAGCTGGTGAAGGCCGACGGCGCGCCGCTGCCGCTGGCGTTCGCGCTGCGCATCGGCCGGCGCGTGGCGTCGGCGATGGCGGCCATCCACCGCGCGGGGATCGTCCACCGCGACCTCAAGCCCGAGAACATCATGGTCGTCCCCGACGACGAGGTGCCGGGCGGCCAGCGGGTGAAGCTGCTCGACTTCGGCATCGCCAAGCTGACCAGCGACGACGCCGGGCACACCACCGAGGGCACGGTGCTGGGCACCGCGGGGTACATGGCGCCCGAGCAGTGCACCGGGCTGGGCGACGTCGACGAGCGCGCCGACGTCTACGCGCTGGGCGTGATCCTGTTCGAGATGCTGACCGGCGCGCGGCCGTTCGCCGGCGCGTCGTCCGAGGTGATGCGCCAGCACCTGTTCGTCGAGCCGCCGATCGAGCGGCTGCCGTCGGCGTTGCCCGCGCCGCTGCGCGCGCTGGTGACCGCGATGCTGGCCAAGGAGCCGACCCGGCGGCCGGCGACGCCCGAGGTGGTGGCCCGGCTGCGCGCGCTCGAGGCCGAGCACGCCGGCGCGCTCGAGGACGAGCCGGCGCTGCCCCACGCCGACACGCTGCCGGCGCGGGTGGTGCCGGCCGAGACCGTGGCCGGCCATCGCCTGCGGCTCGCGCAGGCGCAGCAGCCGTCGACCGCGTCGCTGGCGGCGGTGTCGCGCGAGACCCCGGCGGCGCCGGTCGCGAAGCGGCGCTGGCCGTGGGTGGCGGGAGCGGCGGCGATCGCCGCGGGCGTGGTGGCGACCGCGGCGGTGACGATGCGGCCAGGCGCGCGCGGCGCCAAGCCGACGCTGCCGGCGCTGCCGGGCATGGTCGTCGTCGAGGGCGCGCGGTTCGGCATGGGCAGCACGCCCGAGGAGGTGGCCGCGGCCTGCGCCGAGCTCGGCGGCTGCGACGAGGCGGTCAAGCCGCAGCTCGCGCGCGAGAGCCCGGTGCGCCAGGTGACCGTGTCGACCTTCCAGATCGACATCAACGAGGTCACCAACCGAGAATTTTCGGCGTTCCTGAACGCTAACAGCAGCGTGATCGGTCTGCGCGAAGACAGCGACGAGCACTACCCGCGGTTCGTGGTCGACGAGGTCACGCGCCAGACGCTTTTCGATCTGTACGTCGATGGCGGGATCGAGCGGCGCGCCGATGGGACGTTCGCCGCCAAGGCCGGCAAGGACGACCTGCCGGTGATCCAGGTGACGTGGGACGGCGCGTCGCGCTACTGCCGGCACGCCGGCAAGCGGCTGCCGACCGAGGCCGAGTGGGAGCTGGCGGCGCGCGGCGTGGAGCGTCGGCGGTTCCCGTGGGGGGGCGAGGCGCCGCGCTGCGATGGCGTGAGGTTCGGCCGCGGGAAGGTCGGCACCTGCGCCGACGCGTCGCCGACGCTCGCGTCCGTGGGCTCGTCGTCGCAGGACGTCACCGCGAGCGGGATCCACGATCTCGCGGGCAACGCCAGCGAGTGGGTGCAGGACCCGTTCGTCAGCCCGACGTACACCGACTGCGGCGCGTGTCGTGATCCGATCGCGGTCGCTGCGAGCACCAGCGGCGACGATCTGCGGATGTTCCGCGGCGGCACGCTCAAGGGGCCGGCTTGGATGACCCGCACCACCACTCGCAGTCGCTGGAAGCGCGACGCCGTCTCGGATGGCATCGGGTTTCGCTGCGTGGCTCGCTAGCTCAGACCAAGGAGATGATCGATGGCCAAGGCCAAGACCGCACCGAAGAAGCCCAGCACCAAGAAGCCGGCGCCCAAGTTGCCCCCGCCCAAGAAGCCGGCCGCGGCGAAGAAGGCGCCGGCCAAGCCGACCCAGGTGCCCAAGAAACCGACGACCGTGCCGGTCGCGAGCGGCGCGATCCTGGCCGCCAGCGAGGTGGTGCCGTTTCACCTGGAGGTGATGGCGCTCGACGGTCAGGTGACGGTCTACACCGCCAACACCGGCGACCTGGTGGTCAGCCCGCCCGAGTGGATCGCGGTGGTGCCCGTGACGCCGTGCGCGCGGCGCTACCTGTTCTTGATCCAGATCTACGATGGTGACCGCAAGTTCGCGATGCTGCCGATGATCGACGGCGCCAGCGCGCCGCGGCTGCCGGCCGCCGGCGGCTGGGTGCGGCCGATCGTGGTGGGCACGTTCCACCTGATCGGCTCGGACCGGCTGCTCAGCCGCCGCGACATCGCCGGCATCATCGGCGGCCACGCGGGCAAGCCCGGCGAGGCAGTGCCGCCCAACACCTGACATGCCCGTCGCGCTCCCCACCGCCAGGCCCGCCGGCGATGGCGTCCAACGCCGCCGCGCGGTGGTGGTCGGCATCGACGACTACGTCGACCCCGACGATCACCTGGACTACTGCGCGGCCGACGCCCGCAAGGTGGGGGCGCTGCTGCGCGAGCGCGGCTACGCGGTGACCGAGGTGCACGACGGCCCCGGCGGCAAGGGCAAGGGCAAGGTCACGGCCGCGGCGGTGCTGGCCGCGGTGACGAAGGTCATGGCCGCCTCCGACGAGGACGACCTCGTCGTGTTCTACGCGTCGTGCCACGGCGTGCGGATCGCGGGCCGGCCGTTCTTGACGATGGCTGACACGCCGAAGACGCCGAGCTTCGAGGCCGGCCACCAGGCGCGCGGCCTGGCGCTGGCCGATCTGTTCGCGGCGCTGCGCGGTCGGCCGCGGTGGGTGTCGGTGTTCCTCGACGTGTGCCACATGGGGCTGGGGCTCGATCCGAGCGTCGCCGACTCGACCCAGCACAACGACGACAAGGGCGGCGGGTTCGCGCTGCTGTCGGGGTCGAGCGCCGACGGCATCACCCAGGACACGATCGGTGGCGCGATCTTCACCACGTGCCTGGTCGACGGCATCGCCGGCGCCGCCGCCGATCCCGACGGCGCGGTGCGGTTCAGCGCGCTGGCGCGCCACGTCCAGGCCGGCGTCGAGGCGTGGCGCAAGGGGCCGATCGGCCAGCAGAAGAAGTCCGAGCAGGCCCCGGTCCTGCGCCTCGAGGTCGCCGACGTGCCGGTGATCCCGCCGAGCCCGTTCGGCGAGCTCGAACCCAAGCTCGCGGCCAAGATCACCTGCGCGGCGTGGTCGCCCGACGGGCGGCGCATCGCGACCACGTCGGAGGACTTCACGCTGCGGCTGTGGGATCCGGTGTCCCGGCGGCAGGTGCTGGGATCGATGGAGCACCTGATCGTCGAGGGCGGCCAGACCAGGCACGGCTACCTGGGCGGCGTCGCGTTCGCGCCCGACGGTCAGGTGGTCGCGAGCTGCGGCAACGAGGGCACGGTGCGCACGTGGCAGGTGGCCGGGGCCAACGAGGTCTCGCCGATCCCCGCCGGCGTCGGCGCGATCTGCACCAAGGTGGCGTGGCACCCGAAGGGCACGCTGCTGGTGGCGGGCGCCGAGAACGGCGTCCACGTCTACGCCGCGGACTCGATCAAGCGGCTCACGTATCAGCGCACGCTGACCGGCCACGTCGGCTTCGCGTGGTGCGTGGCGTTCGCGCCCGACGGCGAGCTGGTGAGCGGCGGCAAGGACGGCACGGTGCGCTGCTGGGACGTCGCGACCGGCGCGTGCACCCGGCAGTGGCAGGTCGAGGGCCCGGTGTGGGCGGTGGCGATCTCGCCCGACGGCAAGCACGTGGTCACCGGCGGCGCCGACGAGCCGGCCGGGCCGACGCTGGTGAACGAGGTGCGCAGCTGGGACCGCAAGACCGGCAAGCTGGTGCGGCGCTACGCCGGCCACGGCGGCGGCGTCACGTCGATCGCGTTCGACAAGCCGGGCGCGCGCCTGGCCACCACCAGCTACGACGGCAAGGCCCGGGTGTGGAGCGCCGCCGACGGCCGCAAGCTGTACGAGTTCGGGGTCGCGGTCGACGGTCGCGCCCACCGCCCCGAGGCCTACGCGGCGGTGTTCTCGCCGGACGGCGCCCGGCTGTTCGTCGGCTACGCCGACGGCCGCGGGCGCTTGTACACGCTCGGTTGACGACGGGCGGCGCGGTCGTGCGATCATGGCGTGGCGTGGCCACCACCGAGGACAAGTCTCAGGCGTTCGCGGCGACGGCGGTGCGCCGCTCGGTGGCGTACCTGGTCTACACCGGCGGTGAGATCGTCGCGCCGCCGCGGCGGATCGGCCCGCTGCGCGGCGCCACCGCGGTGGGCCGCGAGGTCGCCACCGGGATCGTGTTGCCGACCGATCGCAAGGCGTCGCGCCACCACGCGACCTTGCACGCCAGCCCGACCGGCGCGGTGCGGGTGGTCGACGAGCAGAGCCGCAACGGCACCTGGGTCAACGGCGAGCGGGTCGCCGACAAGGTGCTGGCCGACGGCGACGTCGTGACCATCGGCGACTCGCTGATCGTCGTGCGCGACGAGCCGACCGACGCCGGCGACGCCGAGATCGCCGCGCTGATCGGCCACGGCCTGGCCATGCGCACGGTGCGCGCGGCGATCGCCCGGGTCGCGCCGACCACCGCCACCGCGCTGGTGCTGGCCGAGACCGGCTGCGGCAAGGAGCTCGCGGCCCGCGCGATCCACGACCGCAGCCGCGCCGCCGGGCCGTTCGTCGCGGTCAACTGCGCGGCGATCCCCGACAGCCTCGCCGAGAGCCAGCTGTTCGGCCAGCTCGCCGGGGCCTTCACTGGCGCGGTCGCGCGGCCGGGGCTGGTCCGCGCGGCCGACGGCGGCACGCTGTTCCTCGACGAGATCGGCGAGCTGTCGCCGGCGATCCAGCCCAAGCTCCTGCGCTTCCTGCAGGACCGCGCGGTGCTGCCGGTCGGCGCGACGGCGTCGGTGGCGTGCGACGTGCGCGTGGTCGCCGCGACCAACCGCGACCTGCGCGCCGACGTCGATCGCGGCAGCTTCCGCGCCGATCTGTACGCGCGCCTGGCCGAGCTGCCGCTGCGCATCCCGCCCTTGCGTGAGCGCCGCGAGGACATCCTCGCGCTCCTACGCCACGCGCTCGGCGCGTCGCCGCCGCGGCTGACCCCGGCGCTGGCCGAGGCGATCGTGCTGCACCGCTTCCCGTTCAACGTGCGCGAGGTGCAGGCGCTGGCCGCGCAGCTGCGCCTGGCCGCTGGCGCCGCGGTGCTCGATCTGCCCCACGCCGGCGAGCTGTTGTCGGCGCGCGCGGTCCCGCCCACCGAGCCGCCCGACTCGTACGACGGCGGCGGTGGCGGCGGCGATCGCGACAAGCCGCCGGATCGCGCCGAGCTCGAGGCGCTGTTGCGGACGCACAAGGGCGTCGTCGCCAACGTCGCGCGGGCGATGCAGCGCTCGCGCAAGCAGGTCTACCGCTGGATCGAGCAGCACGGCCTCGACGTCGCGGCGTACCGATGACGGCGGCGCGTCAGCGGTAGCGCACGCCGAGCCCGAACGTCGTGCGCTGGGTCGACTGGTCGGCGCCGAGATCGGTGGTCCAGTCGGCGGTCACGAACAGCGCGGTCGCGCCGCGGTGCCAGGCGTCGACGCCGAGCCGCAGCCGCGCCGTCGGCGTCACGCTGGTCATGACCTCGTCGTCGAAGCGGTGGCGCGCGCCGCCCAGGCCGGCGCCGAGCCACACCGTCCGCCACGCCCGCACGTCGACGCCGAAGCCGACGTCGACGTCGCGCAGCGGCGGGCGCCCCGGCGCGCCGGCGGTGTCGAGCGTGACGCCGGCGCGGCCAGCGAGCACCACCCGCCGCGTGAGGCGCGCGCCGAGGGTGAAGCCCAGCCCGGTGGCGAGCTGAGTGTCGGTCGCGTCGTCCTTCGCCAGCGTCAGGCCGGCGTCGACGGCGACGAAGCCGCCGCGCGGGTAGGCGCGGTGGTGGCTGCGGCCGTCCGTGTTCGGCTCCTGGCGGCGCCGCAGGGCGTCGGGCGAGCCCATCGTCGGGGACGGCGGCGCTGGCCGGGTGTTGCCGTCGTCGGTCGGCAGCGCGGCGGCGGTCGAGGCGGTGAACGCGAGGGTGGCGAACAGCGCGAGTCGTTGCATCGGTGCGCGCATCGTGATCACGCTGCGCGGCGACGCAAGAGGAATTCGGAGTTCGCCACGCTTTGCCGGCCGCGCGCTGCTCAGCCGTAGCGGCGGTCCCACTCGACGAACTTCTTGAGCGCCGGGAACATCGGCGCGTCGCGGCCGCCGGCGAAGAAGTCGGCGCTGTCGGCCTCGATCGCGATCGCCGGGTTGTGCTGGCGCGCCAGCGCCACCAGGTTGCGCCAGTTCTCCTTGGTGTTCGGCGCCTGGCCGCCGGGCAGCGCGGCGTAGTCGAGGCGCGAGGTCGGCACCAGCCGCAGCGGCGGTCCGTCGCCGACCACCAGATCGACGAACGTCGTCTTCTCGTACGGCGGATCGGGCGGCATGCGGCGCGCCACCACCTCGACCAGATCGCGCCACGCGACCGTGCGCTCGCCGCCGCGCGCGACGCGCACGGTGAGCCCGTCGGCGGTGATCGCGCCGTCCTGCACGACGAACCGCAGCGCGTCGCGGGTGGCGTCGACCGCGGCCGGGCCCACGGGGTTGGGGCGGGCGGTCTTGCTGAGCGGCTTGCTGGGAGGCGGCGTCGCCGGCGCGGCCGCGCCCAGGTCGTAGGGCGTCGCGGCGGGGCGCGCGGGCGGGGGCGCGGTCGGCGGCGCGGCGACGGTCGCGGTCGAGCGGATCGGCGCCTTGGACCGCCCGCCGTCGAACGCGCCTGCGATCGACGTGCCGCGCGCCGTGATGCCGACCCCCGCGCCCACCAGCGTCAGCGGGAAGCCGGCGCCGAGGTCGCCGAGCGAGTCGGGCGCCAGGTAGATGATCGCCAGCACCGCGGCCACGGCGGTCGCGACCGCGCTCCACGACACCGCGGCGGCGATCGGTCCGAGCTCGGTGTTCGTGAACCGCGCGACCGCGACGCCGATCAGCCCGAGCGCGGTGGTCAGCCCGAGCACGAACACCGCGGTCGGCAGCGCGGCGAACGGCTTGCCCGCGTGGCGCCCCTCGGTGCACCCCGCGGACGTGCAGATCTCGATCGAGCGTGGCCCGACGCGCGCCGACAGGCCCAGGTCGATGTCGATCACCACCCAGTCGAGCACCAGGACACCCAGCGCGATGGCGAACGCCGCCGCCGCTGGCGGCAGCCAGGGAGGAACCCTCATGGCCGCAGTGTACCAGCGGCCGCCTGGCCCCGAAAACACGAACGGCCCGGTCGCCCGGGCCGCCTGCGCGGTCACGCCCTCTGGGCGATCACGGCGCGATCACTTCTTGGCGTCGGCCTTGGCCTTGGCCGCCTTGGCCAGCAGCTCCTCGCCGATGTTCGACGGGACGTCGGAGTACTTGGCGAACTCCATCGTGAACTCGGCCTTGCCCTGGGTGGCCGAGCGCAGCGGCGTCGAGAAGCCGAACATCTCGGCGAGCGGCACCTCGGCCTCGACCTTGGCGCCGCCGTCGTCCTCGTTGGACTGCACGACGATGCCGCGGCGCTGCATGATCAGCGACAGCATGTTGCCCGAGAACTCGGCCGGGCCCTCGAGCGAGACCTTCATGATCGGCTCGAGGATGCGCGGCTTGGCGCGCTGGAAGAAGTCGCGGAACGCGCCGCGGGCGGCTTCCTGGAACGCGATGTCCGACGAGTCGACCGCGTGGGCCTGGCCGTCGTCGATGGCGACGCGGATGCCGACCACCGGCACGCCGAGGCGCGGGCTCTTGGCCATCATCGACTTGAAGCCCTTCTCGCACGAGGGGATGAACTCGCGCGGGATGGCGCCGCCCTTGATCTCGTCGGCGAACTCGAAGTCGCCGTCGAGCGGCTCGGCGTAGCCGGCGACGCGGCCGTACTGGCCCGAGCCACCGGTCTGCTTCTTGTGGGTGTAGTTGAACTCGACCTTGGTGCCGATCGTCTCGCGGTACGCGACCTGCGGCGGGCTGGTCACCACCTCGGCCTTGTACTCGCGCTTCATGCGCTCGATGTAGACGTCGAGGTGCAGCTCGCCCATGCCGGCGATGATGGTCTCGTTCGACTCGGGGTCGACCCAGCACTGGAAGGTCGGGTCTTCCTTGGTGAACCGGTTGAGCGCCTTCGACATGTTGATCTCGGCGCCCGAGTCCTTGGCCTTGATCGCGACCGAGATGACCGGCTTGGGCACGAACATCGAGGTCATCGCCAGGTTGACGGTGCCGTCGGTGAAGGTGTCGCCCGAGTTGCAGTCGATGCCGAACAGCGCGCAGATGTCGCCGGCCGACGTGTCGGTGATGTCTTCCTTGTCGTCCGAGTGCATGCGCACCAGGCGGCCGACCTTCACCTTCTTGCCCGTGCGGGTGTTGGTGATGAAGTCGTCCTTCTCGAGCTTGCCCTGGTAGACGCGGATGTACGTGAGCTGGCCGTAGCGGCCGTCCTCGAGCTTGAACGCGAGGAGCACGAGCGGCTTGGTCGGATCCGAGGCCAGCTCCTGCGGCGCCTCCTCCTTGTCGAGGTCGAGCGCGATGTTCTTCACCTCGGTCGGGTCGGGCAGGTACTGCGTGACACCGTCGAGGAGGATCTGCACGCCCTTGTTGCCGAGCGCCGAGCCCATCATGACCGGCGTGCACTTGAGCGCGATCGTCGACTCGCGGAGCGCCTTGCGGATCAGCTCCGGGGTGACCTTCTCCTCGAGCATCGCCTCGGTGAGCTCGTCGTTGACCATGGAGAGCTGGTCCAGCATCTCCTCGCGCAGCTTGGCGCACTGGTCCTTCATGTCGGCCGGGATCTCCGAGTACTCGATCTGGTTGCCGTTGTCGCCGTAGAAGCGGATGGCCACCATCTCGATCAGGTCGACGACGCCCTCGAGCTTGTCCTCGAGGCCGATCGGCGCCTGGATCATGACCGGGTGCAGGCGCAGCTTCTCGCGCAGCTGATCGCGGACGCGGAACGGGTTGGCGCCCGAGCGGTCGAGCTTGTTGACGAACGCGATGCGCGGCACGTTGTAGCGGCGCATCTGGCGGTCGACGGTGTACGACTGCGACTGCACGCCGGCGACGCCGCACAGCACCAGGATCGCGCCGTCGAGCACGCGCAGCGAGCGCTCCACCTCGATGGTGAAGTCGACGTGTCCCGGGGTGTCGATGATGTTGATGTGGATGCCGACCTTGGGCGAGCTGCCACCCCAGGTGCAGTAGGTCGCGGCCGACTGGATCGTGATGCCGCGCTCGCGCTCCAGCTCCATCGAGTCCATCTTGGCGCCCACGCCGTCCTTGCCCTTCACCTCGTGGATCGCGTGGATCCGCTTGGTGTAGAAGAGGATGCGCTCGGTCAGCGTCGTCTTGCCGCTGTCGATGTGCGCCGAGATGCCGATGTTGCGGACTTTCGAGAGGTCGGTGATCACGAGATGCTCCTTGGCCTTACCTGGCGCGCGGGCGCGCCCAGGGGCGCGCGTTAGCTACCCTCCCCCTCCGCTGGGGTCAAGCGATTCCGGACGGGGACAGGATCTACCCTTCCAAGCGTCCGTCATCAAAAGGGAATTTTGCTTGACCGCGCACTGCGGATCCGGCCGAACGAGATGCGCGGTCGGCCAAGATTCGCCAGCGATCTCGAATCGTTGAAGTGGTAGATCCTGTCCCCGGGTTTGCTACCCTCGAGGCGTGCCGTGCCTCGACGACAACGTGGCGGTCGAGTTCGCGTCGGGGTCGATGCAGGCGGGCGCGACGGCGAAGGTGGAGGCGCACCTGGCGACGTGTCGGGATTGCCGGATGCTGGTGGCGGCGCTGGCGCCGGCGCCGGGCGACCCGGACAGCGATCTGGCGACGCCGGTGCGGCCGCCGCTGGGCAAGCGCGGGGCCCACAACCTGGCGCTGGCGTCGACGGACGCGCGCCGCGGCAGCGAGCCGCGGCGGCCGATCGATCCGGTGGTGGCGGTGGGCGACACGATCGGCCGCTACGTGGTCTTGCGGCGCATCGGCGCCGGCGGCATGGGCGTGGTGTTCGCGGCCTACGATCCGCAGCTCGACCGCCGGGTGGCGCTCAAGCTGCTGCGCACCGGCATGGGCCTGGGCGAGGGCGAGGCGCGGGCGCGGCTGGTGCGCGAGGCCCAGGCGATCGCCCAGCTCAGCCACCCGCACGTGGTCGCGGTCTACGACGTCGGCACCGCCGCCGACGGCGACGTCTACATCGCGATGGAGTTCGTCGAGGGCGACACCCTGACCAACTGGCTGTCGCGCTGGGAGCGGTCGTGGCGCGACGTCGTCGCGATGTTCCGCGACGCCGGCCTGGGGCTGGCCGCCGCCCACGCGGTCGGCCTCCTGCACCGGGACTTCAAGCCCGACAACGTGCTGGTCGGCGCCGACGGCCGGGTCCGCGTCACCGACTTCGGCCTGGCCCGCTCGCTGGTCACCGGCAGCGAGGACAGCCTCGACAGCCTGCCGCGCGACCTGACCCCGCTGCGGGTGACGCTGACCGCCACCGGCGCGGTCATGGGCACGCCGCGCTACATGGCGCCGGAGCAGCTCGCGGGCAAGGACATCTCGGCCGCGGCCGATCAGTTCAGCTTCTGCGTCGCGCTGTACGAGGCGGTGTTCGGCGTCCACCCGATCGTCGGCGACACCGCGGCCAAGATGCTCGAGGAGGGGGCGCGGATGCGGCCGCCGCCCGAGGGCCGCAGCCGCGCGCCGACGGCGCTGATCACCGTGCTGGCCCGCGGCCTCGATCCGGTGCCGGCCCGGCGCTTCCCGTCGATGAGCGCGCTGCTGGCCGAGATCGAGCACGCGATCCGCCCGCCGCGGCGCCGCTACGTGGCGATCGCGGGCGCGGCGGCGCTGGTGCTGGGCGGGGCGGCCGCGGCGACGGTGCTGGCGCGGCGCCCGCCGCCGCCGCAGCTCGATCCCCGGGTGGTCGAGCAGCTGCGCGACGAGATCACCACGCTGCGCAAGGAGAAGGAGGCGCTGGTGGTGCAGATCCAGGATGCCGCGCGCGACCGCGCCCGTGTCGAGTCGCTGGTCGAGGAGGTCGCGGTACGCACCGAGCGCATCAAGCAGCTCGAGCAGGAGCTGGAGGTGGTGGCGGCGCGCCTGCCGCCGCCGACCCGGCCGGCCAAGCCGCCGCCGACGGTCCCCGGCCTGACCCGCAGGCAGATCAAGGATGGGGTCAGCCCGATCGTGGCGAGCGTCGAGGGCTGCTTCCGCGAGTGGGCCGACCGCACCGCCGCCGACGGCGCCGCGCTCACCGTGCGGGTCCGGGTCGCCGAGACCGGCCACGTCCTCGACGCCGAGGTCAGCGCGGTGCGCCTGCTCGATCCGGCCGCCGTCGCGCCCGGGCCCGCGGACCTGTTGGTGCTGCGCACCTGCGCCGAGGCCGCCGCCAGGCGGATCGCGCTGCCCGCGGTCGCCGCGGTCACCCGCTTCGACCTGCGGCTCGACTACAACCCCGACGGGCTGACCGTCGACGCGCTCGACATCGTCTCGCAGCCGCCGCCGCAGCGCATCGACGGCGCGGGGCCTTGAGCGCGGCCGGCTGGGCGGGCGGCGGCCCTGTGCAAATCTGCCGCAGGGACGCCCGCGCGGGCCCGTGGTAACGGCACCCATGCGCACCGCCGTGCTCGCCGTCGCCGCGACACTCGCCACCACCGCGAGCGCCGCGCCGCTCGATCGCGGCGACGACACCGTCGTCATCGGACGCCCCCAGCCCGGCGATCTGGGCTTCCGCGGCACGCGCCACGACGCGACGGGCCCCGACGTGCTGTACGTCAACCGCTGCGTCGGGGGCTGTCCGCTCACGCCCGGCGACCGCGGCAGCGACAGCTCGCGCGACGACATCTCGTCGATCGCCCAGATCCAGGCCACCGTCCCCGCGTTCCCCTACGGCGACGCTACCTGGAACACCATCGTCGACTGCGTCCGCGACGTCTACAAGCCGTACGGCGTCGAGGTGGTCAGCGAGGCGCCGACCGGGCGCCACGTCGAGATGATCGTCGGCGGCCGCGCCACCGACATCGGCCTGTCGCAGCCGCCGGGCGGGACGCTGCTCGGCATCGCGCCGTCGACCGGCGATTGCTCGCTGGGCGGCTACTGGATCGCGTTCACGTTCGCGGCGTCGCACGCCAACGATCCGATCGAGCTGTGCGCCACGATCGCGCACGAGGCCGGCCACGTCTTCGGGCTCGAGCACGTCTTCGAGTGCTCCGATCCGATGACCTACATCACCGACTGCGGGACCAAGTACTTCCGCAACCTGAACATGCCCTGCGGCACCGACGCGGCGGTCTCCTGTCGTTGTCCTGGCGCCACCAGCAACACCCACTCGATCCTGCTGCACAACGTCGGCCGCGGCGTCGACGTGCCGCCGCCGCAGGTGTCCATCGCCGTGCCCGCGGCGGGGCCGGTCCAGCCCGGCTTCTCGCTGTTCGTCAACGCGACCGATCCGCGCGGCGTCCACGACCTCGAGGTGCTGGTCAACGGGTGGTCGTGGCTGACCGCGCCGGGCGTGTGGCAGAAGGCCAGCCCGTACCGCCTCGACCTGCCGGCGGAGGTCCCGCCCGGCGTGATGGACATCGAGGTCCGGGCCTGCGGCGACACTGGCGCCTGCGCCAGCGCCACCGTGACGGTCACCGAGGGCGCCCCGTGCGTCGACACCAGCCTGTGCCTCGAGGGCCAGACCTGCGACGCCGGGCGGTGCCTGTGGGCGCCGGCGTCGATCGAGCAGGGCGCCGCCTGTGCCTTCGACGAGGCGTGCCTCACCGGGCTGTGCGGCGAGCTGGGCGACGGCCAGCGGATCTGCACGGTCGCCTGCCAGGGCCCGCCCAACGACTTCTGCCCCGACGGGTTCGCGTGCAACGCGGGCACCGGCGAGTTCGGCCTGTGCGCGCCGATCGGCGGCGCCGCTGGCGACGAAGGCGGGTGTTGCCAGGTCGACCGAGACGGCTCGGCGCCGCTCGCCAGCCTGGCCTTGGGTGGGCTGGTCGCGCTGGCGCTCCGGCGTCGTCCGAGGAGGGGCCTGGCGGCGCGGTAGCACGGCTTCGCTCGATCGGCGCTGGCTGCGGTGGTGACGCACCGTCGGGTCGTGCGGCTGTGCGTTTTCACCTTTCTACCGGTGACCGACCTGTAGTATCGACGCGCATATGACTCGCGTCGCCTGGTTCGTGATCGCCGCCGCTCTGCTGTCGCCGCTCGTCGCGCGCGCCGATCAGCCGCTCCGCACGCCGCTGGTCGGCGAGCACCAGCAAGACTGGAGCCTGCTCGATCCCGAGATCGTGCGCGACGTCGCGTTCCCGCCGCCCGGCGCCACGCCCGAGCCGGTCAACCACGCGCCGGTGTCGAACATCATCTACCTGAACCGCTGCACCGGCGGCTGCACGATCACCAAGACCGACTACCCGCGGTCGAGCGCCACCGGCAACCAGACCTGGATCATCGGTGATCAGGCGACGCCGCCCGGCACGCAGTTCCACATCAGCGAGTTCGCGTTCTCGCAGGCGGTGTGGGACGAGGTCGTGCAGTGCGTGAAGGACGTCTACGCGCCGTACAACGTCCAGATCGTCACCGAGGATCCCACGCCGGCGCTGCACCACGAGGCGCTGGTCGCCGGCACCTCGACCGACTACGGCATCCCGGCCAACGAGGCGCTGGGCAAGGCCGAGCTGGGCGCCGGCTTCTGCTCGCCCAAGGACAACGCGATCTCGCTGAACATCGCCAACGATCACACCCCGGGCTCGGGCATGACCGTGGCGAAGAACATCTGCTGGACGATCGCTCAGGAGACGGCGCACTCGTGGGGCCTCGACCACGAGATCGAGTGCACCGACGCGCTGACCTACGACTTCTCGTCGTGCGGCCAGCGGTTCTTCCGCAACAAGAACTCCGCCTGCGGCGAGGTCGGCATCACCGGGCCGCGCAGCTGCGTGTGCGGCGGCACCCAGCAGAACACCCACGGCAAGGTGCTGGCGGTGTTCGGCGCCGGCACCGGGCCGCAGCTCACCCCGACGATCCGCGTCGACCAGCCCACCGCCGGGTCGCAGTTCCCGCGCGGCAACAAGATCTTCGCGTCGGTGTTCGCCGGCCGCGGCATGAAGCACATCGAGGTGTACGTGAACGGCTGGAAGTGGGCCGATCAGCCCGCGACCACCAACTCGACGTTCCAGATCGGGTTGCCCGACGAGGTGCCCGACGGCGTGATGGACCTGCGGGTGCGGGCCTGCGACGACATCGAGGTGTGCGCCGAGCAGACCGTGACCGTGACCCGGGGCGCGCCGTGCACCGGCGTGGAGACCTGCCTGGCCGGCCAGACCTGCGAGGCCGGCAAGTGCGCGTGGCCGCCGCCGTCGGTCGAGCTGGGCGGCGCGTGCGAGATCAACCAGCAGTGCCTGTCGCTCTTGTGCGGCGACATCGGCGCCGGGGAGCTGGCGTGCACCGAGGCCTGCCAGGGCCCGCCCAACGACCTGTGCCCCGAGGGCTTCCACTGCAACGCCCAGCCGGCCCAGGAGGGCGTGTGCCGGCCCGACGGCGCCGAGGACACCGGCTGCTGCAGCGTCGACGGCACCGGGCGCGGCGCGATGCTGGCGAACGTCGGCCTGGGCGGCCTGATCGCGCTCCTGGTCGCGCGCCGGCGCCGGCGGCGCTAACATGGGCGCAATGCGCCGCACCGCCCTCGCCGTCCTCGCCGCCGTGGCCCTGCCTGCGGTGGCCGCCGCCGACACCTCGAACACCAGCGCGATCGCGCAGCTGATGGTGCTCGAGTCCGGCGACAAGAACTACCGGTCGTTCCACGGCGCGGTGTGGCTCGACGTCGACAAGGCCACCACCAACTACCGGTGGGGCGGCGCCCAGTGCGGCAACCGCGACCTGTCGGAGTCGAGCGTGCAGCTGCTGTTCGCGTCGTTCCGCTCCGAGTACAACGTCACGCTCGAGTACGTGGTGACGACCGTCAAGGACAAGCAGTACCGCTGCATCACCGGCTTCTCGATCTCGAAGACCTGAGCTGGCGGGCACGCGCGGGCGGGCGGCTCACGCGCCGGGGAGGCCGGGGTAGGGGCGGGCCTGCTTGATCCACACGTGGCGGCCGTCGGGGCCGTCGGCGAGCTTCCACTCGACGTCCATCGGCAGGTGGGCGAAGCCGGCTGGCGTCGGGTACGACGCGGCGAAGTGCTCGCGGATCGCCGCCAGCGCCTGGCCCAGCTCGAACAGCTCGGCGCGGGTGAGCACGGTGGCGCCCGGGGCGATCAGGTTGGAGTGCGTGTAGTAGGTGGCCGGCTGGTTGGGGTGGAAGAAGTAGTAGACCAGCTGATCGGCGGTGACGCCGGGCGGCGGTGACACCACGCTGGCCTCGCCGAGCTGGGCGTTGACGTACAGCGCGTCCTCGCCGTCGGCGCCGGGGTCGAAGATGTTGGCGGTGATCGCGACGCCGTTGGCGCGCTCGTCGGTGAACGCCGGCACGACCAGCACCGCCATCGCCACCTGGCGGTGATCGATGCCAGCGTAGTCGCGCTCCTCGAACGCGCGGAAGCTCCACACGCTGGCCCACACGGTCTTGATCGCCACGTCGATCGGCCGCGCCGGATCGCCGACCGCGCCGGCGCGCGACTCGTACAGCCCGGCGCCGGTGTGGCGGGCCAGGTCCTCGGCGTTGGTCGACGATCGGAACTTCCAGCGGATGCCCGGGGCCTCGGCCTCGAGGCGCGCGGCGACGTCGGCCAGGAACGCCGGGTCGATCGGCGCCGCCAGGAGCTCGGCCCGCAGCGCCGCCAGCTGCTGCGCGCGGATCGCCGCGTCGCCGCGGAAGCCGGGGTCGGCCAGCATCGCGGCGATGCGCGCGTCGAAGCCGTGCTGCACCAGGAAGTCGCGGTAACGCGCAACCGGGATCGCGACGCCGTCCTGGACCCGGATCGCCGCCAGGTCGCGCAGCACGCCGTAGTTGGCGGCCTTGCCCCCGACCCGCGCCACGTCGGCGACGCCGACGTCGTCGAGATCGACCAGCGCGCCGCTGGCGTAATCGGGCGCGGGGATCTCCGCCGGCGGTGGCCGGTGGTCGGCGAACCAGCGATCGGCCTCGTCGGCGGTGACCTCGGCGACCTCCCAGTCGAACGCGCGCACCGTCAGCCGCACCCAGCGGCCGGCGTAGGCGGCGAACCGCGCCTGGGCGTCGGCCAGCGCCATGTTGGGCGTGCCGCGCTGGCGCGCCAGCACGTTGACGTGGGACAGCGGCGTCTGGTGCGCCTCGGTGATCGTGCCGGCGACGACGGTGAGGTCGTCGGGCACGCGATCGAGCACCACCAGCTCGCGCGGGCTGACGTAGGTGGTCGCGAGCTCGGCGGCGTCGACGATCCGCACCCGCGCGTAGGTCTCGCCGAGGTTGAGCGCCTGGTAGCTGATGCCGCGCCACAGCTCGTCGGTGGTGACCTGCGGGATCCGCGCCGGCAGCGTGGCGGCGCGCGCCTCTTGCTCGAGCGAGGTCGGGTGGAACCGCAGGCGGCCGCGCAGGAAGCCGTCGCCGACCAGCCGATCGTAGGCGGTGGCGATCTGCTCGACGCTGGCGGTGTCGTAGGGCGCCAGCTCGTAGGCCCAGACGTCGGGCTCCTCGTAGTACGTGATCGAGCCGAGCAAGAACCGGCGGCCCGGCGTGAAGTACTGATCGACGAACGGCACCGCGGGCGGGAAGCCGAGGTGCTCGACGGCGAACCGCCGGTGCAGCGGGTAGGCGTTGGTGTCGAGGAAGTACGGGCGATCGCCGTCCTGGCGATCGACGATGGTCTTGACGGTGAACGCGCCGGGCAGCGCCGCGTCGAGCGGCCGCGCCGCCTGCGCCATGAACTCCGCGGCGCAGGTCAGGTGGTCGCGCGACGGCAGCGCCGCGGCGCTCGGGTCGCACACCGCCGGATCGTCGCCGCACGCGGCGAGCGCGAGCGCGAGCGCGAGCAGCGGGGCGAACCAGCGGGTCATCGCCACCGCGGTGAGCAAGCCGCGCGCCAGCGGCGGCCGCTGCGCGGTCCGCGCACTTGCGCGGGCGCCGCCTCAGGAATCCGTCGCCGCGCGCCGGCGATCACGGGGCTGGGTCGAGGCTGACGCCGGCGGTGGCGCAGTAGCGGACCACCGCGGCGCGCTGGTCGGCGGCGATCGCCGCGGCGTCGGCGCGGGCGCCGGCCGCGTCGCGCAGGCGACACGACGACGAGACGGCCAGGCGGCGGGCGGCGTCGTTGTCAGGCGCGATCGCGAGGACCTTCTTGGCGATCGAGCGGGCGGCCGTGTAGTCGCTCGCGCGAAACGCGGTGCGCGCCTCGGCCAGCGCGTCCGCTGCCTCGACCGCGACGGGGAGCGGCGGCGCCGCCAGGTCGCCGCGCGCGCGGTCCGTCGGGTCGGCCATGCCGGGCGCGTCGTCGAGGCGATCGCGGACGTCGATGTGCACGCCGGGCGTGCCGACCGGCAGCGGCGGCGCCGTCGCTGCGCTGGGCGCGGGCGGCGTCGCGGCGGCGCCGGCCCGGGGCGGGGCGCCCGAGGTTGCGGGCGCGACCGCGTCGAGCGGCCTCGCCGCGCGTGGCCCGGGCGCCGGTGCACCCCTGGCCGACGGCGCCTCGGCGGCGGGCGGCGGGGCCGGCGATGTGGTCTGGCCACGCGTCGCCTGGTAGAGGTAGCCGCCGCCGATCGCCACGACGACCGTGAGGCCGATCACGAAGGCCTTTGCGCGCATCCGCGATCCCTACCACGACCGCGAACACCCGCGCTGGAGCGTTGACCGGCCGCGCTGAACGCGCGACGGTCCGCGCCATGAAGCGAATCCGCGCATTTCTGTTCTTGAGTGGGCTGGCGCTGGTCGCCGCCGCCGGCGTCGCCGGCTGCGGTGACGGTGGCGCCACCTGTGGCACCGGGACCCACGAGGAGGGCGGCGTCTGCATCGCCGATCCCGTGACCCCGACCGAGTGCGGCACCGGCACGGTGCTGATGGCCGGCGAGTGCGTGCCCGACGGCAGCGTCGTCTGCCAGCAGGGCACCGTGTTCGACGCGCCGACCGGCACCTGCGTCATCGATCCCACCGCCTGCACCGACGGCACCACGCTGGTCGACGGCGAGTGCATCCCCGACGACGAGCTGCTGATGGGCGCGGCCGATCACGTCGAGGCCGCCGAGCCCAACGATCCCGGCTCGGCCGGCTCGGCCGGTTCGTTCGCGGTCCCGGCGCTCGACGCCTCGACCACGTTCTACGGCTGCGTCACCGCCACCACCGACGCGGACATGGACGGCAACCTCGACGCCGACCTCGACACCTGGCTGGTCAACGCGACCGGCCCGACGGTCCTCGAGATCACCACCGACGGTCTGCGCGGCCTGTCGGCCGGCTTCTTCGTCGTCAGCGCCGACGCCGCCCACCCGGCCGCGCTCGACAACTTCCAGCGCATCGGCATCAACCTCACCAGCGACACCGCCAAGCGCGAGGTCTACCTGCCGGCCGCCGGGCGCTACGCCATCATCGTGACCGACGGCCGCTCGCTGTTCCTCGGCCAGGCCGGCGCCGGCACCCCCGACACCTGCTACTTCGCCACGGTCAAGCACGTCGCCACCCCGGCGCCGGTCGCGCTGACCGTGCCGCAGACCACCGGCACCGACAACGGCAAGGTCAAGCTCTACACCTTCACCGCCAACGCCAACGGCGACCTGATCGACGCCACGCTGACCGCCGGTGGGCCGGCGCTGTCGCCGGCGTTCATCTCGCTGCGCGGCGCGGCGATCCACAAGTCCGCGGTGGCCGACGCCAGCGGCAACCCGCCCAGCGACACCATCGGCGGCCTCGACAACGCCGAGGTCGTCACGCTGGTGGTCGACGCCGAGTACAACTACGGCGCCGTGCCCCAGGCGTTCACGATCGACACCACGTCGATCGACGCGCAGCCGCTGTCGACCAGCGGCGGCATGATCACGGTGACCAACGCCAACGACGGCGTCGCGCCGCTGACCTTCGCCGAGCTGAACTACCAGTACTTCGACGTCGCCACTGCCGGCCTGAAGCGGTTCGTCGTCACGCCGTCGGTCGCGACCGACATGGTGATCGTCCGCCGCGACGTGTTCACGCCGGCCGGCGGGCTCGACGTGGTCGCGCAGATCGACGCGTTCGGTCCTCCGGGCCGGGCCGCGTTCGACAACGAGTTCGTCAAGTTCCTCACCCCGGGCCGCTACTACTTCCTGACCGTCAACCCGGCGGCCACCGCCGCCGGCGGCACCTACACGATCACCTCGACGATCGGCGACCAGCCGACCGCGCCGATCGCGCTGGGCACCGCGGCGACCAACCAGACCCTGACCAACGGCAACAGCTTCCTCACGCTCGACCTCACCAACCCGGTGTGGATCGAGGCCGGCATCACCGCGACCGCCGACTTCGGCACCGGCAACACCGCCGGCGTCGAGGCCTACGACCTGGCCAGCGAGGGCTGGCTGCGCACCGGCGCGGTCCCGGGGACGATCCCGGCCGGCAACATCTACCCGGCGTTCAACAGCACCCAGCCGACGGTCGCGCCGTTCGCGCCGTTCGGCCGCATCGTGGCCGGCGACACCCGCGACTTCCTGGTGCGCACGCGCCCGACCGGCGCCGGCGCGGTCGGCCCGGCGCCGAGCTACTCGATGCTGATCCAGAACCGCCCCAACGTGGTGAACCTGGGCATGCAGGCGCCGGGCGCGCCGACGATGCAGACCGCCACCGGCCTGACCGACACCTCGGCGCCGGCGCGTTACATCGTGCTCGGCACCGCGGGCAACAACCTCACCGTGCTCGCGCACCCGGTGAACGCGCTGGCCGACGTGCGCATCCGCCGGCTCAACGTCTCGGAGGGTGTGGTCACCACCGTCGACGCCGCGACCCCGGGCACCGACGAGACGCTGCGGACGTCGTTCGTCGCCGCGCCTGGCAACTGGGTGGCGTGGGCCGTCGACGACAAGACCGTCGGCCAGCCGACCGACGTGACCCAGACCGTCACCGTCACGCAGCCGCGCCCGTACGTCGTCACCACCGGCGCGCTGGCGTGGAACGACGCCTGCACCGGCGGCACCACGATCGGCGCCAACCGCGACGACGAGATCGCCACCGCGCAGACCCTGCCGGCGGCGTTCGCGACGTTCCAGCTGTTCGGTGACACCCTCCCGGCGACCCACCGCGTCGGCTCGAACGGCTGGATGTCGTGGGACACGGGCACCGTGTCGTTCGGCGCCTACCAGAACCGGACGATGCCGCTCGCCGGGCCGCCCGACGGTGTGATCGCTCCGTTCTGGCAGGACCTCGACACGGTGACCCTGTGCCGCAAGGACGACCTGACCGCGGGCGCCGAGACCGTCACCTACCAGTGGACCGGTCGTGTGTACCAGTCGGCCGGGCAGAACGTGCAGTTCCAGGTCGTGCTGCACGCCAACGGCGTGATCGACTTCATCTACGGCCCGATGCACGTGTCGAACGGCGCCTTCGCCGACAGCGACACCAACGGCGCCACCGTCGGTGCGGAGAACCTGTCCGGCACCTTCGGCCACCAGGTCCACTACAACACCGCGTCGGTGACCGCGAGCTCGTCGCGGACGCTGACCCCGATGTGATCGCGGCGGGACGGGCGGGGTAGGGGCCGGAACGACCACGGGCCGCTCGCTCACCGCGGGCGGCCCGTCGCATTTTCTTCGAGGACGTGGCGCGAGCCCTACCGGCCCGCGCCGCTCACGGCGCGTCGATGCCGGCGTCGACCGGCGCGTCGACGCCCGCGTCCACCATGGCGGCCGGGCAGATGGCCACCGGCGCCGGCAGCATCGAGCCGGTGACGCGGATCGCCGCGAACGACGAGCCGGCGACGTTGAGCGGTCCAACCGTCCCCGACACCGTGCCGCACACCGAGTCCATCGAGCGGATCGTGCCGGCCAGCGTGATGTCGGCCGGGTACTCGGTGCCCGAGGCGGCGTTCGCGTCCCCCGGGAGAGTTCCTACGATATGTGCTGAGAAGCTCGCCGTGTTGTCGACCACGACGCCGTTCACGACGTAGGGATCGCCGACCGGCATGCGGGCCGGCGAGTCGGCCGGGATCGCGAAGGTCCGCAGCGGCTGGTAGCTGCCATCGAGGGTGCCGGTCGCGCCGGTCGAGGTGATGTTCCAGGTGACCCGCAGCTGCACGTAACTACCCGGCGCCACCGACGGATCGATCGCCAGGAGCCAGTCGCCGTCGACGTCGGGCAACATGTCGACCATCGGCGAGTCGATCGTGCTCGCGTCGATGTGCGGCAAGCGCTCGTCGTACTCGTCGAAACGACCCTGGGCGTCGACACACGCCGCCACCGGGACCAAGCTCACAGCGAGCGCCACGGCGGCCGCACCTCGGGTTGACAACGCTTTCAGCATGCCTGCAAACTTTCATGCGGTTTGTACCCCGCCGTCAAGCCCATGCCACCCGACCCGCGAGCCCTCATGCGATCCATCACGCCAGTCTCCACTGTATTCCTGTTGCTCGCGACCCCCGCCCTGGCCCACGCCGGCGGCTTCGGCGCCACCCGGTTCGGCGGCGAGGACGGGCACGCGGCCACCAACGACCCGACGGCGACCTACTTCAACCCGGCCGGGCTGGCGTACACCGAGGGGACGCAGGCCTACATCGAGGGCTTCTTCGCGCAGCGCCGCGTGACCTACAACCGCGACCCGGCCGCGATCGACAACCCCGGCACCGGGACGCCGACCGACGCGACCAACCGCAACTCCGGCGAGGCGACGCTCAGCAACCCGCTGGCGAGCCCGTTCGTCGGCTTCGTCACCAACGGCTTCTTGCCCGGGCTCGGCGTCGGCGTCAGCGTCAGCGTGCCCTTCGGCGGCCAGGCGTCGTGGGACAAGGACAGCCGGTTCAGCAACGACGCGACCTACCCGGGCGCCGTCGACAGCTCGGCGCGGTGGGCCTCGATCGAGGGCACGCAGCGCTCGCTGTACTACACGCTGGGCGCGGGCTGGCGGACCCGCGACGGGCGGTTCGGCGTCGGCGCCGCCCTCAACGTCGTGCAGTCGGACATCTCGCTGGTCCGGGCGCGCAACGTCGACGGCACCGACGACCTGGTGCGCGCCAACGGCTCGATCGCCGAGGGCCGCAGCCTGCTCGAGGTGAACGGCATCGACCTGTCGGCCACGCTGGGCGTGATGTGGAAGCCGACGCCGTGCTCCCGGGTCGGCCTCTCGTACCACTCGCAGCCTGGCTTCGGCGAGATGACGCTGTCGGGCACGCTGACCAACCAGTTTGGCGACAGCCCGCCGGCGGCCAGCGACGTCGAGCTGCGCCAGGAGCTGCCCGACATCGTCCGCCTGGCCGGCGTCTGGCGCGCGGCCGCGAAGGTGGTCCTGCACGCGTCGCTGGACACGCAGCGCTGGTCGCAGTTCAAGAACCAGTGCATCGTGACCCCGGGCGCGCCGCAGTCGGCGTGCGAGCCCGACCAGGACGGCATGGTGGTCGAGACCAGCCCGCTGGTCGTCAACATCCCGCGCGCGTGGAAGGACGTCTACGGCGTCCGCGTCGGCGCGAGCTACGACGTGAGCGAGACGCTGACGATCAACGGCGGCGTGCTGTACGACACCAACGGCGTGCCCGACGCCACCCTCGATCCGGCGCTGATCGACGCCGACAAGGTCGTGCCCCAGCTGGGCGCGCGCTTCCGCAGCGGCAAGATCATCGTCAACGGCACGCTCGGCCACGTCTTCTACTTCGACCGCACCACCGCCGCGCGCACCGTCGACCCCAGCGGCAAGAACCGCAACCCCGACATGGCCGGCGACTACAGCACCGGCATCCTGTACCTGCTGCTCGGCGTCGGCGTCGCGATGTGATCGCCGCCGCGGCTGGCGCGCCGCGGCACACCTCATAGTCGTCCGCCGTTCACGGCGTGACGCTCAGGATCCGCAGGGTTAGCCCGGCGCGAGGGTCGGCATCGCGGTTGCTCTATCGACGGGCATGCCGACTACCCCTCGCCTCCTCGTCTCCCTCCTCGCTGCCCTCCCGCTCGCGACCACCGCCGCCTGCCAGTGGAACGAGGTCGAGACCGGCAAGAACGGTCTCGTCCAGCTCACCCCCGACGACTGCGGCCAGCTGGGCTGCGACCTCGACGACGGCGTCGCGGTCGGCGGCGCGCTGACGATCCGCCTGTCGGGCACCGACGGGCGCAGCGCCGCCGACCTCGAGCTGGTCTCGAGCGCGCCGTGGGTCATCGACGTGATCGACGCCGACACCTTCGGCAGCGAGCCGGAGTTCCGCATGCTCGGCACCGGCGCCGGCCGCGCCGACCTGATCGTCATCGATCGCGCCGGCTACGAGATCGACTACCTGCCGATCGAGGTCGCGACGATCAGCGCGTTCGCGCTCGACGCGCGCGCCGCCGGCCTCACCGAGCTCACCGTCGTCGGCGCCGACCGCGCGTTCCAGGCGCCCGTCGGCGCCGACCTCGAGCTCGACGTGAGCGGCGAGGCCTTCGGTCGCCAGCTCACCGGCGACGTGCAGTTCCTGGTCGAGCTCGACCAGGCGATCGCCACCGCGATGAAGGCCGACGCCGACGTCGCGCGCGGCCACCTGCACCTGACGATGCCGGCCGGCGACCACGCGCTGCGCGTGACCGCCCCCGGTGGCGCGAGCCAGCGGATCTTGCTGCTGGGCCGCTGAGCCGCGGCCGCGGCGCCGCTACTCGCGGATGTCGAAGTTGGTCGCGAACTCGGGGTCCTTGGCGTCGTCGATGTCCGCGCGCACGAAGAACTTGTACTTGAGCTTGTCGTGCGACAGCGGGCTGTCGGTCGGGATCTTGAACTCGATCGGGTAGGTGTAGGTGCCGCCCGGCTCGATCATGATGTCGGTGGTGTTGGGCCAGTCGCCGTACCAGATGCGGCCGGTGCCCTCGACGTTGATCACGCCGCCGTCCCGGCTCGGCACCTGGAAGTGGCCGGTGTATTCGAGCGAGATGCGCAGGTAGCGCATCTTCTGCTTGTTCTTGCCCGGGCGGACGTGGACCTGCGCGCGCAACGACTCGCCGCGCTTGGACGGCCGCTGCTGCATGTCGACCTCGAGCTCGGCGCTGTCCTTGCCGACCGATGCCTTGACCTTGTCGAAGAAGCTCATCGTTACCCCCTGCCACGATTGAATGCCGGAACCGCGGCGCGAGCAAGGGCCTGGGGCGCGTCGGAGTCTCGCGTCCCGAAAGTTCGCTCACCGCGCCAGCACGAGCTCGGCGCCGGCGCGGGCCAGCTCGACCACCAGCCGCTGGCGCAGCGACGGCGCGTCGTCGAGTTGGGCGTGCTCCAGCTGCTCGGCGACCGCGGCGGCCTCGGCGGCGCCCACCATCAAGAGCGCGCCGCGCAGGCCGTGGGCGGCGCGGCGCAGCTCCTCGGCGCTGCCGGCCGCCAGCGCCGCGTCGACGCCGTCGCCCAGCGTCGGCTGGTGCGACAGGAAGGTCTCGACGATCGTCCGCGCCAGCTCGGCGCGGCCGCCGACCCGTCCCAGCCGCGCCGCGTGATCGATCGGCGGCCGCAGCTGGCCGGCGATGACCCGCTCGAGCAGCTCGCCGAGCGCGATCGGATCCAGCGGCTTGGCCAGGAACGCGTCCATGCCGGCGCCGGCCGCGGTCAGCTCGCCGTGCTTGTGGGCCGACAGCGCGATGATCGGCAGCCGCAACGCGCCGGCGGCCTGCTCGGCCTGGCGGATCCGCCGGGTGGCCTCGGCGCCGTCGAGCTCGGGCATCTCGAGGTCCATCAGCACCGCGTCGAAGCGCTCGGCGGCCACCGCGGCCACCGCGGCGGCGCCGGTCGTGACCCACAGCGTGCAGTGCCCGGCGCGCTCGAGGATGGCCTGGGCGATCGCCGCGTTGGTGGCGTGGTCCTCGGCCACCAGCACCCGCAGCGCCCGCGAGTTCGCGGGCAGGAGCGCGATCGCCGGCGTCGACATCGGATCGATCGCGCGCAGGCGATCGGTGCCGCTGCCCGAGCCGGGCGGCAGCTCGAGCGTGACCGTGACCTCGGTGCCGGCGCCCAGCTCGGAGCGCAGGCCGATGGTGCCGCCCAGGAGCGACACCAGCTCGCGGGTGATCGCCAGCCCCAGCCCGACGCCCTCGGCGGCGTCGTCGCGGTGGGCCTGCACGAACGGCTCGAACACCGCCGCCTGCTGCTCCTCGGCGATGCCGACGCCGGTGTCGGTGATCGTGAACACCACCGCGTCGCCGCGGCCGGCGGCGACGGTGACCGCGACCTGGCCGCGCGGCGTGTACTTGACGGCGTTGTAGAGCAGGTTGACCAGGATCTGCCGCAGCCGCAGCGGATCGCCGCGCCGGGTGGTGAGCAGCTCGCGGACCTCGCCGTGCAGCCGCAGCTCCTTCTTGCGCGCCCGCGGCGACACCATCGCCATCGCCTGCGCCACGACGTCGCGCAGATCGAAGTCGATCGCGACGATGTTGATCTTCCACGAGTCCTCGCGGCTGGCGTCGAGCAGGTCGTCGATCAGCTCGAGCAGGTGGCGGGCCGAGGCGCGCGCGCTGGCCAGGTGATCGCCGCGGCTGGGCGCGCTGGTGTCGGTGGCGGCCAGGTCGATCATGCCGATCACGCCGGCCAGCGGCGTGCGCAGCTCGTGCGTGACCTGCGCCAGGAAGCGGGTCTTGGCGGCGGCGTCGTCGCGCGCGCGCTCGCGGTCGCGGATCAGCTCGTCGCGGGCCAAGAGCTCGTCGCTGATGTCGGCGACGACGCCGTCGAGCACCAGCGGCGTGCCGTCGGCGGCGCGCTCGCAGCGCATCCGCGCCCGCAGGTGGCGCCACGAGCCGTCGGCGCGGCGGATCCGGTAGGTGGCGCTGGTCTCGCCGGCGCCGTCGAGCGCGGCGCGACCGGCGGCGAACATCCGGTCGACGTCGTCGGGGTGCGCGAGCGCCAGGTACTCGGCGCGCGTGGCCGCCGGCGGCAGCCCGCGGTCGCGATCGTGCAGCTCGTACATGCCGTCGGACCACTGCACGCGGCCGGTGGCGACCTCGTAGGTGTAGCTGCCGAGCTGCGCCAGCCGCTGCGCGGTCGACAGGTGGCGCAGGCCGCGGTCGCTGGGGTCGACGCTGGTGATCGCGACGTCGCCGCTGGCCCGGGTGATCACGCCCAGCCAGCCGTCGTCGTGGCGCTGCCAGGTGGCCACCAGCGGGCGCAGCTCGCCGGCCTGGGTCCGCCACTTCCACGCGGTGGTCAGCGTCGCGCCGGCGCCGCGCAGCAGCTGGAAGTCGGCCATCACCGCGTGGTCGGCGAACAGCAGTTCGCCGAGGCGGCGCCCGACCAGCGCCGCCGGCGGCGTGGCCAGCAGGAGCTGCGCCGCGGCGCTCGCGGCCTGCACGACGCCGGCGCGATCGAGCGCGAGCGTCATGATGCCGGCGGCGTCGAGCGCGGCGTCGAGCGGGCGGGTCACACCGCCCCCGGTCCACGCCCGCGCACCACCTGCACGCCGTAGCCGACCAACGTCGCCGCCAGGCCCAGCAGCACCACCGACACCGCGCCGTTGATCCACGCGGTCGAGCCGAGGCTGGCCGAGATCACGCTCTTGCCCTGCAGCACCAGCGAGGTCACCGTCACCGTCAGCACCAGCGCCATCGGCACCAGCGTGAACCACGGCACGCGGCCCTGGCGCTTGCCGCCGCCGCGGTACAGCCACACCGAGATCGCGAGGAGCGACAGCGACGCCAGCAGCTGGTTCGACGTGCCGAACAGCGACCAGAACAGCCGGAACCGGCCCGAGCTGCCGAACACCAGGAAGCCGAGCGGCACCAGGCACGTGACCAGCGTCGTCAGCACCGCGGCCACCAGCCCCTCGGCGCCGAACAGCTCCTGCAGCACGTAGCGGCCGAGGCGCGTCGCCGAGTCGAGGGTGTCGAAGATGAACGTCGACAGCGCCATCGCGCCGAACGTGGTGGCGATGGTGAGGCGCTCGGGCGAGTCGCCGATGATCAGCGCGATGAACTGGCCCAGCCCGCGGGCGTAGATCGCGCCCGGCCCGCCGGTCGGCTTGCCGGCGACGATCATCACCGTCGCCAGCGCGATCAGCGCGACGAACGCCTCGAGCAGCATCGCGCCGTAGCCGATGGGGTGGCAGTGGCTCTCGCGATCGATCTGCTTGGACGTGGTGCCCGAGCAGACCAGGCCGTGGAAGCCCGAGCACGCGCCGCAGGCGATCGTGACGAACAGGAACGGGAACATGCCGGCGTTGCCGAACAGCGAGCCGGGCACGTAGCTCGGCTGCGCGATGTCGAAGCCGCCGAAGAAGATGCCGATGACGCCGACCAGGAGCGCGCCGTACAGCACGAAGCCGCCGAGGTAGCCGCGCGGCTGCATCAGCAGCCACATCGGCGTCACCGACGCGACCGCGCAGTACGCCATCAGGATCACCACCCAGGTCTTCCAGCTCATCACCAGGAGCGTCGAGTGCTGGGTGCCGAACCACACGACGAACAGGGTCGCCGGCACGAAGATCAGCGTCTGCAGCCACAGCGGCGGGTGCCACAGCCGATCGACGGTGCCCATGATCAGCGCGAGCCCCAGGTACAAGAGGCTCGCCAGCGCGACCGCGCCGCCCTGGTTGAAGCGGAAGCTCAGGCCGGCGGTGTCGGCGTCGCCGGTGACGAACGTCCCGGCGGTGATGTCGACGAACGCGACGATGACGTAGACCAGCGCCAGCCAGATGAACGCCAGGATCGCCAGCCAGGCGCGGCGGCCGAGGTGCACCTTGACCACCTCGGCGATCGACTTGGCGTCGTGGCGCACCGAGGCCACCAGCGCCGAGGCGTCGTGGACCGCGCCGATGAACACCACGCCGAAGGCGATCCACATCAGGCACGGCAGCCAGCCGAACTGCTGGCAGGCCAGGATCGGTCCGACGATCGGCCCGGCGGCGGCGATCGCCGAGAAGTGCTGCCCGAACAGGTAGAACGGGCGGGTCGGGACGAAGTCGACGCCGTCGGCCTTGCGGTGGGCCGGCGTGACGGTGGCGTCGTCGAGGGCGAACTGCGCGGCGACGTAGCGCCCGTAGAAGCGATAGCCGAGGACGAGCGCCGCTACCACGACCGCGGCGAGCGCGGGCAATCCCATGACGGTAGGTCAACCTCGCGTGGTCCCGCTGTCAACCCCGCGGTGTGCCAGCTTGGGCGGCTGATGTTGACATCGGGGGGCGGCGCGGGAAGGATGCGCCGCCTATGACCGACGACGACGACTTCGCCGCGATGTTCGCCCAGACCGCGCAGGGCCAGACCAAGGGTGCCGCCCCGGTCAAGCGCCCGAAGGCGGGCGACATGGTGACCGGCGTCGTGACGTCGATCGGCAAGGACGCGGTGTTCATCGACCTCGGCGACAAGTCCGAGGGCGTGCTCGATCGCGATCAGGTCGTGGCCGAGGACGGCAGCGTGCGGCTCAAGGTCGGCGACAAGGTCGAGGCGCGGGTGGCCGGGGAGCGCGGCGGCGCGCTGGTCTTGCGGGTGCGGATGGGCCGCGGCGGCGAGGCCAAGGCCGAGCTGGTGCAGGCCCACGAGCTGGGCATCCCCGTCGAGGGCAAGGTGACCGGCGTGATCAAGGGCGGCCTCGACGTCGACGTCGCCGGCGTGCGCGGCTTCTGCCCGGCGTCGCAGGTCGACGCGCGGTTCGTCGCCGACCAGAGCGTCTTCGTCGGCCAGCGCCTGCAGTTCCGGGTCACGCAGTACGAGCGCGGCAACCTGGTGCTGTCGCGGCGGGCGCTGCTCGAGGAGGAGAACGCCAAGCGCGCGGCCGAGCTCAAGGGCAAGCTCGAGGTCGGCGTGGTGATCCGCGGCAAGGTCACCGGCTTCAAGCCGTTCGGCGCGTTCGTCGACATCGGCGGCATCGAGGGCATGCTGCACGTCAGCGAGCTCGGCCACAGCCGAGTCGAGAAGCCCGAGGACGTGCTGCAGCTGGGCCAGGAGCTCGACGTCCAGGTGAAGTCGATCGAGGAGGCCGTCGAGGGCAAGCGGCCGCGCATCGCGCTGTCGATCAAGTCGCTGATGGACGACCCGTGGGGTCAGGCCGTCAAGTCGCTGGTCGTCGGCGCGACCGTCAAGGGCACCGTCACGCGCCTGCAGCCGTTCGGCGCCTTCGTCGAGGTGCTGCCCACCGTCGAGGGCCTCGTCCACATCAGCGAGCTCGGCGCCGGCCGCCGCCTGAACCACCCCAAGGAAGCCGTCGCCGTCGGCCAGCAGGTCGAGGTCATCATCCTCGGCCTCGACCCCGAGAAGCGCCGCATCTCCCTCTCCATGGCCGCCGCCGCCAAGCAGGCCGAAGCCAACGACCTCGCCGAGGCCCGCGCCTCCGTCGTCCCCGCCCCCGCCCGCCTCGGCACGCTGGCCGACATGTTCAACAAGTCGAAGAAGAAGTAGGGACAGGATCTACCCCTCCATCTCATCGCGATCGCTTGGCTTTTTCGGCCCGTTGCGTCCCAAGAAGGGACACTTTCCACCCTGTCATCTGTCCGGGATTATTCAGGAAGTTTGCGCTTCTAAAATCGTCGTAGTTTCGGCCGGTTGCAAGTGAGGGAAGTGTCCCTTCTTGCGACACAAGACTGTATAATTCCTGATTGGTATCGAATGCTTGCGGGGTAGGATCCTGTCCCTACAGGCCCTGCAGCTGCGAGTTGGTGATGGTGAGCGAGCGGGTGTTGGTGCCGACGGCGGTGCCGGCGTTGTTGGTGGCCCCGGTCGAGACCTGGGTCCAGTGGCCGCCGGTGTTGCCGGACATGACGGTGTCGGTGATGACGAGGTCGCCGCCGAAGTCGTTGGAGGTGAAGAACAGGCCGCCGCCGAAGGCGTTGACGCCGGCGGCGTTGTCGACGATGCGGTCGCCGCACAGCGTGACGTCGACCGAGGCGCCGTCGCTGTAGATGGCGCCGCCGTTGCCGCCCGAGCCGATCTCGTTCTGGCCGTTGTTCATGAAGCTGCACTGCGCCGGGTCGTTGTTGTTGGCGTCGTGGCCTTCGGCGGCGTTGTTGGCGAACAGGCTGTCGTAGATGTTGAGCTCGGCGAACAGCCCGCCGACGGCGGCCGCGTTCGATGCGCCGTTGTGCTCGAAGGTGCTGTCGGCGATCACGACGCCGTGCTTGCTGCCGACCACGTAGATCGCGCCGCCGCCGGTGTCGGGGCCGAGCGGCGCGGCGTGGTTGCCGCGGAAGACGCTGTCGATGACGTTGAGGTTGCCGTCGCGCATGTACAGCGCGCCGCCCTCGCCGTCGTTCCAGCCCTGCGAGCACGGCGCCGGCCGCGGCGACGGGATGGCCTCGGTCGGCGTGGTCTTGCCGTTGACCAGCGCGATCCGCTGCAGCGTCACCATCGTGTCGAGCGCGCGGAAGTTGGGGCTGTCGAAGCGGAGGAGCTGCACGGCGCCGCCGCCGTCGAGCACGATCGTCCGGCCACCGTCGATGACGGTGTCGCGGTTGATCGGCAAGGTCAGCGTCGCGGTGACCGGGATCGTGACGACGCCGGGGCCGCACGCGAAGGTGATCGTGCCGCCGGCGGTGACCGCCGCCTGCAGCGCGGCGAACGTGCAGCTGGCGGCGGTGCCGGTGCCGACGACGTGATCGGGCGCGCGGGTGTCGACCAGCTGGCCGCGGGCCGGGACGCCGGCGGCGCAGCTGCCGCTGGGGTTGCCGGCGGGGCCGATGTCGGCGCCGGGCGCGCCGTCGGGCGCCGGGGTGCCGTCGACGCTGGCGTCGCCGTCGCCGCCACCGGGGGAGTCGCCGCCGCAGGCCGCCACCGCGATCGCGATCAAGATCGGTCCGCTCCGCATGCGGCGAGCGTAGCTCATGCGCGGCGCGGCGTTCTGCACTACGGTGAGGCGTGATCGCGCTCAGCTACCAGCCGCCGCTGGTCGAAGGCCGCCTGGTGTCGCGCTACCAGCGCTTCTTCGCCGACGTCGCGCTGGCCGGCGGCCTGGGCACCGTCACCGCGCACTGCCCGAACCCCGGCTCGATGGCCAGCTGCATGGAGGTCGGCGGGCGGGTCTGGGTGCAGCGCAAGAGCGGCGGCAAGCTCGACTGGGGCTGGGAGCTGGCCGAGGTCGGCGGCGTGATGATCAGCGTCAACCCGACGCGCTCGAACGCGCTGGTGGCGGCCGCGCTCGAGGCCAACGCCATCCCCGAGCTCGTCGGCTACGGCAAGGTGCGGCGCGAGGCCGACGCCGGCGAGTCGCGCCTGGACTTCTTGCTGATCAAGGGCGCCAAGAACAAGGAGCGCTGCTTCGTCGAGGTGAAGACCGTGACGATGGCCGGCGCCACCCCCGATCAGGCGATCTTCCCCGACTCGGTCACCGAGCGCGGCGTCCGTCACCTCGACGAGCTGCGCGCGCTGCGCAAGCAAGGCTTCCGCACCGCGCTGCTGTTCGTGATCGCCCGCGGCGGCTGCACCCGGATGGCGCCGGCCGACGCGATCGATCCGGCCTACGCCGCGGCGCTGCGCACCGCCGCCAAGGCCGGCGTCGAGATCCTCGCCTACCAGTGCGTACCGACGCTGGCCGGCCTGGCCTGGGGCGCGAAGGCCTCCGTCGAGCTCGGCAAGGGCAAGTAGCGGCGCGCGTGAGCTGGGTCAGCGACGCGGTGGACGCGCTGCGCGCGGGGCACACGGTGACGGTGCGACCGCGCGGTCACTCGATGCGCGGGCGGATCGAAGACGGCCAGGCCGTGACGCTGGCCCCGACCTCGCCCGACGAGGTCGGCGTCGGTGACGTGATCCTGGTGCGCTGGAAGGGCAACGTGTTGCTCCACCGCGTCTACGCGCTCGATCCTGAGCGCGTGCAGATCGGCAACAATCTCGGCAAGGTCAACGGCTGGGTCGCGTGGGGCGACGTGCTGGGTCGCGCCGTCGACGTGTGAGCCGGCGCGGTCAGAACGTGCGGCCGAGGTGCAGCGCGGGGAAGACGGTGATCGGGCTGGGCTCGTAGGTGGCGCCGGCGACGTGCATCGGCGCGGCGCCGAGGGCGTAGCCGACGCCGAGCCAGACGGTGGCGTAGAGGTCGGCGGGCAGGGCGACGCGGTAGCCGCCGTGGACGCCGAGGCCGAGCTGGCGCTGGTCGGTGACGGCGCCGGCGTGGCGGGCCTCGACCTCGATCAGGCCGGCGTCGACGCCGCCGAACCAGCCGCGGCGGGTGGCGCGCGGGAAGTACTGCAGCTTGGCGCCGAAGCCGTCGAACGAGACGGCGACGCCGTCGTCGGCGTGGGCGAACGCCGGTAGGTCCATGGCGAAGTTGCCCAGGTCGACGCGCCAGTGGCCGCGGGCGATGCCGGCGTGGAGCGAGTGGCCGCCCAGCGCGTAGGCGGTGGGATCGACCTCGACGTCGGCCTCGAGGCGGCCGGGGTCGGCGGCGGCGGGCGCGGTGGCGGCGAGGGTGGCGGCGAGGGTGGCGGCGAGGGCGGCGACGGCGACGGTGCGATCGAGGTGCTGCATGAGCGTCACGATGAGGCATGCGTGGGCGCATGAAAATTGCGGTTCGATGCATGGCATCATGCGCGCATGCATATCCCGTGGAGTGAGGTCGAGCTGGTCGTCGCGATCGCCGACAACGGCAGCCTCAGCAAGGCGGCGGCGGCGCTCGGCGTGACCCAGCCGACCGCGAGCCGGCGGCTGGCGGCGCTCGAGGCCGCGCTGGGCGAGCCGCTGTTCGGGCGCGGCGTCGCCGGCACCACGCTGACGGCGTTCGGCGAGCGGCTGCTCGAGCCGGCGCGGCGGATGGCGGCGTGCGCCAGCGAGGTGACGCGGGCCGCGGCCGCAGCCGACGCGCGCCCCCGCGGCGTGGTGCGGGTGACCGCGCCGCCCGGCGTCGCCGCCGAGTTGGTCGCGCCGCTGGCGCCGCACCTGCGGGCGCGGCTGCCCGAGGTCGAGCTGGAGGTGGTGGCGACGATCGACTACCTCGACCTGACGCGGCAAGACGCCGACCTGGCGCTGCGGGTGCAGCCGCTGAGCCGGCCCGACGCGCGGCGCGCGCTGGTGGCGGTGGCCTCGATCGAGCACGGCGTGGCCGCGTTCGCGACGCCGGCCTACGCGCACACGCTGCCGCGCGGCTACGGCTTCGCCGACGTTGCGTGGATCGCCTGGCCGCGCAGCCACGCCCACCTGGCGCCCAACCCGCAGCTCGCGGCGCGCGTCCCGGGCTTCCGCCCCGCGTTCGCGTCGGACGACTTCCTGGTGCAGCTGCGCGCGGCCGAGGCCGGCGTCGGCGCGATCGTCCTCGGCACGCTGCGCAGCCCGCGGGCGCCGGCGACCGCGCTGGCGCCGCTGGCGCTCGACACCGGCGCGCTGCGCTCGACCTTGCACCTGATCTCGACCCGCGCCGCGCTGGCGATCCCGCGGGTGAGCGCGGTGGCCGATCTGCTGGCCGCCGAGCTGATCGCGGCCGGCAAGGCGAGCGGCGCCACGGCGCGCGCACGCCGCCGCTGACGCCTCACCTCACGGCAGGTCGGCGTCGGCGAAGGCGCAGGCGCCGACGGTGCCCTCGGTCGGCTGCCAGTTCGCCGAGTCGGCGTAGAAGACGCGGCCGAAGGTGCCGTCCCAGCACTCCGACGCGGTGACCTCGGCGGCGAGGTCGCCCGAGCGGGCGCGCAGGTCGGCGCGGCCGGCGCCGGTGGCCAGCCAGCGCGAGCGCAGCGTGACCTCCTCGGCGGCGGTGCCCGGGTCCTCGGTGTCGCCGTGGATCTGGAACACCATGTCGCCGGCGCCGTCGGCGGCCTCGTTGTAACCGTAGTCGTAGTGCACCGCGGTCGGCGTGCCGTCGCGGTCCTCGACGCCGTCGGCGCCGATGTCGAGCGCGCGGTTGGGGATGTCGTAGGTCACGTCGAGCTGGCCGCGGCCGTCGTTCTCGCGCGGGTTGACGCGCTCGGCGGCGTCGAAGTCGAGGTGGAACGAGCCGGTGCGATCGCCGTTGGCGTTGCCGTCGATCAGCGTCTCCCACGGCGCGTTGGCCTCGGTGCGGCTGTGGCCGTCGAGCTTCCAGTCGTAGGTGCCGTCGGCCAGCTCGGTGACGGTCAGGCGCCACTCGGCCGGGTCGAGGGCGTCGTGGTGCGGGCCCCACACCGCGGTCGCGCCGTCGGTCGAGGTCGGCGGGAACTGCACGATGGTGTGCACCAGCACCAGCACGAACGCGGTGCCGCCGTTGAGCGTGCGGGTGATGTCGCGGGTGGCGACGTACCAGCGCGCGGTCTCGCCGACCGCGGCCAGCTTGGCGCCGGCTTGATCCGGCAGCTTGATCTTCACCTGGTCGGCGGTGGGCAGCACCTTGGCGACCGGGTGGCTGTCGTCCTGCTGCACGCAGGCGCTGGCGAACAGGGTGGTGGCGGTGGCGACGGCGAGGGTGAGGCGCTTCATCATGCCTGGACCCAAGAGCACGGGGCGTGCCGGGCCGTCGTCTGCGGATCTCGCGGACTTGCGTTGTCGCAAGTCCCTACACGGCCGCGCGCCGTGGCTGGATCCGGCAGTGTCAACGTGCGGTCACTTGGGGATCGCGACGCCGTGCGTCGACAGGCAGCGGGCGGCCTCCTTGCCGACCTCCATGATCTGCTGCGCGTCGGCGCGATCGAGCTTGGCGCCGGACTTCTTCAGGGCGGCGCTCCACGCCGCAAACTTGGTGGCGACCTGCTTCGCGCACGCCGCGTCCTTGCACCCGCACACCTCGTCGGTGAGCGCCTTGTAGGCGACGTAGCGCGGCTCGTGGTGCACCAGGCAGCCGTCGAGGCGCGCCTGCGCGGCCTGCAGCGCTGGCAGGTCGGCGTCGGCGATCTTGCCGGCGTCCTTGGCCAGCGCCTGGACATCGGCGCGCACCTGGTCGGCGCACGCCTTGTCGCGGCACGCGCAGCCGGCGTCGGCGAGCGTGGCGAGCTTGCCGACCAGCGCGCTGGGCTGCGGGCGTGCGGAGGAGTCCTTGCACGCGACGAGCGCGAGCGCGGCCAGGGCGAGGAGCATCGGCTTCATGACAGGTAGAAGCGCGCGCCGGCGGTTGTGACCGCCCGGTCGCGCCGGTGCCAGAGGTTGCCGCCCGCGGGCAGGTGGCTACGCCGCGAGCAGCGTCGGCAACAGCGCGCCCGCCGCGCCCAGCGCGACGTGATCGAAGCGCGCGGCGTTGGCCGGCGGCTCGGCGTTGACCAGCCACGTGCGCCCGCCGAGCCGCGCCACCGCGTCGACCAGCGACGCGGCGGGCTCGACCAGCCCCGACGTGCCGACCGCGAGGAACATCAGCTCGCGGCCGGCGGCGCGGCCGAACGCCTCGACCCGCGCCAGCGCGCCGGGCGGCAGCAGCTCGCCGAACCACACCACGTCGGGGCGCAGCACGGCGTCCTTGCCGGCGGCGCGGCAGCGGCCGCACAGCGGCGCCACCCCGGCGCGGTAAGCCTGGCGATCGTCGAACGGCGCACGATCGCAGGCGCTGCACCGCGACCGCATCAGGTTGCCGTGCAGCTCGACGACGCGCTGGCTGCCGGCGGCCTGGTGCAGGCCGTCGATGTTCTGGGTGGCGAGCAAGAAGCGATCGCCCAGGCGCGCCTCGAGCGCGGCCAGCGCGCGGTGCGCGGCGTTGGGCGCGACGTCGGCCATCGCCTGCCGCCGCTCGGAGTAGAAGCGCCACACCCGCAGCGGATCGGCCGCGAAGCCGTCCCAGGTCGCGACCTCGCGGACGTCCCGGCCTTCCCACAGGCCGCCGGCGTCACGGAAGGTGGGGATGCCGCTCTCGGCGGACACGCCGGCGCCGGTCAGGACGAGCAGGTGGGAGCGATCGGTGATGGGCAGCGGCTGCATGGCGGACCTCAGGACTGTTAGTGTCACGCAGACACCGTGTCGTCAAGGCCGATCTTCACCCGCGGCGGCGCCGTGGCGCGCGCGGTCAGGGCGCCGCGAGCGCCGCGACCCGGGTGCTGTCGAAGACGACGTAGGCGCCGCCAGCGACGAGCGCGATCGCGATCGGCGTCCCGCGCGGCTGCGCCGGCTCGGGCAGCCGCCAGGTCCACACCACCGCGCCGTCCTCGACGCCGACGACGTCGTCGTGGACCAGCGAGGCGTCGCGGCGCACGACCACGACCGCGCGCGCCGAGTCGCTGGCCGCGGCCAGGACCGCGAGGCCGTCGACGCGCACGCCGGCCACCTCGACGGTGCTGCGCCCGCCCTCGACCCGCTGGCACCACGGCGTGCCTTCGGCGGTGACGCCGCAGTCGGCGCCCGGCTCGGGCGGCGGCGCCACCGGCGGATCGCTGGAGATCGCGGCGGCCACGCCGGCGGGCAGGCTCACCGCCAGCGCGCACGCGTCGCGGCGGATCACGATCGTCGCGGCGTCGCCGCGCACCTGCCACGGCGCGGTCGAGCGCAGGCACGCCGCGGCGTCGGCGTCGGCGGCGTGGATCGCCCCGGCCGAGCGCGCGGCGATGTCGAGCGGATCGATCCGCGCGAAGCACGCCACGACCGAGCGCCCGGCGGCGACGCCGATCGGCTCGTCGCACGCCGACACCTCGATGACGTCGTGGGGCGCCAGCACCAGCGGCGCCGCGAGATCGGGGCTAGCCGGGCGTCGCCACGCCACCGCGCCGGTGGCGACGTCGAGCGCGGCGAAGCCGATCCGCGACGCCGCGACCAGCAGGCGATCACCGACGACGACCGGCGGGTGGACCACCCGATCGGGCGCGGTCAGGCCGGGGCCGAGGTCGACCACCCAGCGGGCGCGGGCGACGCCCACCGCCTCGGGCTCGGCGGCCAACGGCGGCGTGGCCAGCTTGCGCGGCGCGGGCGCCAGGATCCGGCCGGCGACCACCGCGGCCACGGTGGCCGCGCCGATCACCGCCGCGATCCGGATCGCCGTGCGTCGCGCGATCATCCGTGGCCGTCGCCCTTGTCCTTCTTGCGCCGGCTCTGGGCCTCGCGGAAGCGATCGGCCCAGTCGTCGATGTTCACCTGCTTGGTGCGCGACAGCGCCAGCGCGCCGCGCGGCACGTCCTTGGTGATCGTCGAGCCCGAGCCGACGTACGCGTCGCGGCCGACGGTCACCGGCGCCACCAGCTGCGAGTCCGAGCCGATGAACGCGCCGGCCTCGATGGTGGTGTGGTGCTTGCTGAAGCCGTCGTAGTTGCAGGTGATGGTGCCAGCCCCGATGTTGGCCTTGGCGCCGATGGTGGCGTCGCCGAGGTACGACAGGTGGTTGGCCTTGGCGCCGGCCATCAGGTGCGCCTTCTTGGTCTCGACGAAGTTGCCGACCTTGACGTCGTCGTCGAGGACGGTCTTGGGCCGCAGGTGGGCGAACGGGCCGACCTCGGCGCGGGCGCCGATCGTCGCCTCGCTGGCCACCGTGTACGGCTTGAGGTATGCGCCGTTGGCGACGACGACGTCGGTCAGCACGCAGCCGGCGTCGAGCCGGGCGCCGTCGCCGACGCGGGTGCCGGCGCCGCGCAGGCACACGCCGGGGCCGAGCCACACGTCCTGGCCGATCGCGCCGACGTCGGCGTCGACGTAGGTCGCGGCCGGCGCCGCCATCGTCACGCCGGCGCGCATCAGCGCCTCGTTGATGCGGCGGCGGGCGGCGACGTCGACCGCGGCCAGGTCGACGCGGTCGTTGACGCCCGAGACCTCCTCGAACGGCGCGTCGATCGCGGTGGCGCCGCCGCGGGTGGCGGCGCGCGCGACCAGATCGGTCAGGTACAGCTCGCCCTTGGCGTTGTCGGCCCGGAGCGTGGCCAGATCCTTGCGCAGGTGGCCCAGGCGCACCGCGTAGAAGCCGGCGTTGGTGTCCTTGATCGCGCGCTCGGCCTCGGTGGCGTCGGCGTGCTCGACGATCCGCTGCAGCACGCCGGCGGCGTCGCGCACCAGCCGGCCGTAGGGCATCGCGCGGTCGGGCACCGTCGACAGCAGCGCCAGGCCGGCCGGGCTGGCCTCGCAGGCGGCGACCAGCTCGGCCACGCGCTCGGCGCGCAAGAGCGGCGCGTCGCCCGACAGGATCACGACGATGCGATCGTCGGGCTCGCGCTCAAGCGTCGGCAGCGCGCAGAGGACCGCGTGGCCGGTGCCCTTGGGCTCGGCCTGCAGCGCGACGTCGATGGCGCCGGCGCCGTAGCGCGCGTCGAGCATCGCGCGGACGGTGTCGAACTGGTGGCCGAGGATCGCGACCACGCGCTGGGCGCCGGCGGCGCGGCCGGTCTCGACCGCCCACGCCAGCATCGGGCGCCCGGCGACCTCGTGGAGGACCTTGGCGCGGGCGCTCTTCATGCGGGTGCCGAGCCCCGCGGCCATGATGAGTACGATCGGAGACGGACGACTCATGAGGGCGGCACTGTACCAGAGCGGCCCCGAGCCTCCGACCGCTGCGGGCGCCTACGGGCCGGCGTCGCGCGGGGGGCCGGGCCGCGGCATCGGCCCGGCCTTCAGGTCGCCGGCGTCGACCACCTGGCCGGCGCTGACGGTGACGGTGTAGCCCAGGTCCGACGGCGCGCCGCCGGCCAGCGCGATCAGCCGCCAGGCGCCGGGCGCGACGGTGAGCTCGAAGCGGCCGTCGGCGTCGGTCATCGCCGGCGGGCCGTCGAAGCTGAACGAGCCGTGGCCGTCGCTGGGCCCGCCCGGGAGGTTGAGGATGCTGGCGTCGGCCAGCGGCTGGCCGGCGGCGTCGAGCACGCGGCCGCGGATCGTCGCGTCGCCGACCAGCGCGATCGCCACCTCGACGGTGCCGCCGGCGGTGACCACCGCCTCGGCCGAGCCGCGGCCGGCCGGCGCGCGGGCGTCGACGGTGTAGCGGCCCGGCTCGAGCCGCTCGAGGCGGAACCGGCCGTCGGCGGCGCGCACCCGCTGGCGGTGGCCGCCGTCGCCGGGACCGGACGCGGCCAGCTCGACGGTGAAGTCGGTGGCCGGCGCGCCGGCGACGGTCACGACGCCGGCGATGGCGCCGAGCCCGCCCAGCGTGATGACCGCGCTGCCGCCGGTGGCCACGCCGTCGGTGCGGCCGTG
This sequence comes from Myxococcales bacterium, assembly GCA_016707895.1. Taxonomy (GTDB): domain Bacteria; phylum Myxococcota_A; class Polyangia; order Haliangiales; family Haliangiaceae; genus UBA2376. Next base: position 453,772 of record JADJGV010000005.1, read on the forward strand.
CAGCGCGCCGCGATCGGCCTCGGCGACCAGGTCGTAGGTGCCGCGGCGCAGCCGGGCGATCTCGAAGCGGCCCTGCGCGTCGGTGAGCACCGGCGCGGCGCCGCCGGCGTCGTCCTCGCCGCGCATGATCACCACCTGCGTCGTCGAGCTGCCGCCGGGGCCGTCGTCGTCGCCGCCGCGCGGGGGCAGCATCGCCTCGGGGCGCAGCGCCGCGCGCACCCAGGCGTCGGCCTTGGGCGCGCCGCTGGCGTCCTTGACCACGCCGCGGATGATGCCGTCGTCGAGCTCGACCGCCAGCGCGACGCCGCGCTTCTGCTCGTTGGCCGCGAGCTTGACCGTGGCCAGCGGCCCCGGCTTGCCGCCGACCGCGCGCAGCGCGCCGCCGCGCTCGTCGAGCACGCCCAGCGCGTAGCTGCCGGCGTCGAGGCCGCGCACCACGAAGCCGCCGTCGGCGCCGGTGATCACGCGATCGGCCGAGACCTCGACGCCGTTGACGATCACCCGGTTCTGCACCGCGCCGCCGCCGCGCACCGACACCGTCACCCCGGCCAGCGGCGCGCCGTGTTGATCGCGCACGGCGCCGGCGATCGAGCCGCGCTCCTCGAGGCGGATCACCGCCTCGACCTCGCCGGCGGCCGGCACCTCGACCTCGACCTGGCCGCGCCGCCCGTCGCTGGCCTTGGCCGCGATGACGTGGTGGCCGGGCTTGATCGGCGACACCTGGAAGCGCCCGTCGGCGCCGCTCAGGCTGACGTCGCCGTCGGCGAACATCAGCGTGTCGAGCCCGCCGGGGCCGGCGTCGGGGTCGACGCTGATCGTCGCCTCGGTCGGCGGCTCGACGCGCCCGACCACGCGCGGCGACGCGGCGAGCTTGATGACGACGTCGGTGACCGGGCGATCGGCGACGACGAGCTGCTGCGGCGTCGCCGGCTGGTGGTCGTGGTGCGACGCCATCACGCGGTACTTGCCGGGCTCGACGCCCAGCACACGGAACCCGCCGTCGGCGTCGGTGGTCGCGGCCTCGGCGCTGGTCGCCGCCAGCAGCACCACCGCGGCGCCGGCGATGCCGCGATCGCGCTCGTCGACCACCCGGCCGGCGACGTACGGCGCGGCCTCGATCCACAGCTCGACGCTGGTCACCGCCTCGCCGATGCCGATCGTGGCCAGGAGCGGCTCGCGCGAGCGTCGGCCGTCGGCCGGGACCTGGGCGGTCAGGCGCAGCGCGCCGGGCGGCAGGCCGGTCAGCCGGAACCGCCCGGCTGGATCGCTGGGCGTCGCGCGGTGGCGGCCGCCGCCGCCGAGGAACCCCAGCCGCTCGCCCTCGGCCGACACCTCGGCGCCGGCGACGACCGCGCCGGACGCGACGTCCTTGACCACGCCCTCGATCACGCCGCCCGGCACCAGCCGCAGGTCGACGGTCAGCTCGGCGGCCGCCAGCTCGATCGTCGTCGCCGCGCGCAGGTAGTCGTCGTGCTCGGCGGCGACGCCGTAGCTGCCGGGCGGCAGCGACAGGCGGTAGCGGCCGTCGCGATCGGTGAGCGTCGCGGCGCTGGTCTGGCCCTGGTCGAGCGGGCCGCGGCGGCGCGCGGCGCTGACCACCGCGCCCTCGATCGGGCCGCCGATCGCGTCGCTGATCGTGCCGACCACCGCGGTGCCGCCGGGGCTCAGCGTGACGTCGACCCGGGTGGCCTCGCCAGCGCGCACCGCCACCGCGTCGTCCTGGTGCGGCACGAAGCCCGGCGCCGCCGCGACGACGCGGTAGTCGCCGGCCGCGAGCTCGGCCACCTCGAACGTGCCGTCGCCTCGCGCGGCGACCGTCTGCGGCCCGTCGTCGCCGTCGACGCGGACGACCGCGCCGGCGATCGCCGCGCCCGCGGCGTCGTGGACCCGCCCCTCGATCCGCCCCGGCTTCACCACCGCCGTCGCGGCTGCGGTCGCGGTCGCGGTCGCCGTCGCGGTCGCGGTCGCGGTCGACGTCGGTGTCGCGGCCCGGGGCCGGTCGTCGCCGCGGCCCTTCCACCACCAGAACGCCACCACCAGCACCACGACGGCCAGGACCCCGAGCGCGATTCGTCTCACGGGGCCATGCTACCGGAGCGGCGGGCGATCTATTCCGCGGCGGCCGGCGTCAACGGCTCACCGCCAGCCACGCCGCAGCCCGCACCTCGGGGTCCTCGTCGCCGAGCAGCCGGTGCAGCACCCGCTGGTCGAGCGTCGACGAGCGCCGCACCCAGGCGGCCCGGGCCGCGGCGGCGCGGACGTCGGGGCTGGGGTCCGAGGCCAGGTGCTCGATCACCGCCTGCTCACCGGGCAGCGGGAACGACCACGCCAGCGCCTGGGCCAGCTGCTGCCGCTCGTGCAATTCCGGCGACAGCGCCAGCTCGGCGGCGGCGCCCATCGACTCGATCGACGGCAGGTGGGCCAGGCGCCGCGCGAGGCCGCGGGCCTCGGGATCGGCGGCGGGCGCGGGCTCGGTGGCGGCGATGGCGGTGGCCGGCGCGGCGGTGGCGAGCCCGGCGATCGTGAGGTTGGAGACGAGCGCGCGCAGGCGCGCCCACGACTTGTGGTTGCGATCGGACATGACGGAGACCTCCGCCCGACGAGCGGGCAGCGACGTGAGGGCGCGCTCGCAGCGCGAGCACGCGGGACGACCTAGGGTTGGGCGTCGATCACGTCGGCGGGGAGGTCTTGGGCGCGCGCGGCAGCACCGCGGCGGCCGGCGGCGGCCCGGCGATCGCGAAGCGCGCGGCCTCGCGCACCGGCACCCGCGGCGGCGGCGGCAGCGTTGGGGCGGCCCACACCGCGGCGGTCACCTGGGTGGCCGAGCCCGCCAGCGCCGCGCGCACCGCGCCCGGCAGGGTCAGCGGCGCGTCGACATCGACGGGGCTGCCGTCGCAGCACCAGCGGCACGGCGCCTCGCGCTCGGCCATCGCCGCGGTCGCCGGCGCGGCGGCGCTGCAGACGATCGCTGCGAGCAGAAGGCGCACCGCGGCCATGGGCTGCACCGTGGTCACGCCCGCGCGGACCGTCAAGCCCCGAAATCGCGGCGGCCGATCACGACGGGGCGCGCAGATCGGCGCCCGGCGGCGGCCCGAACCGCAGCCGGATGGCCCGGCCGCGGTGGGTGAAGATCCGGCGCAGCTCGCCGGCGACCATCAGCGTGTTGGCCACCGCGCCCAGCGGGCCCAGCGGCGGCGCGTAGTGCACGGTGTCGATCATGATCGTGCGATCGCCGTCGGCCTCGAAGCGGTGCTCGTGCCACCAGCAGGCGTACGGCCCGCGCGCCTGGGAGTCGACGAAGCGGGCGCGGCCGCCGGCCGGCGGCTCCCACGCGTCGATCACCGTGCGCCACGCCATCGGCACGCCGCTGGCGCGGATGCGGTAGTCGATCTCCGCGCCGGCGGCCATCGCGATCGGCGTCGGCGTGACGATCGTGAACCCCATGTCGGGCGGCGTGATCGCACCGAGGTTCTCGGCGGCGCAGAAGAACGCGAACACCTCGGCCAGCGGGCGATCGATCACGGTGCGCGCGGTCAGCGTGTAGCGCGGCGGGCGCGCGGCGAGGTAGGCCGAGGTCGGCAGCGCCGCCGGGGCCCGGGCCAGCTGGACCGCGTCGGGGGCGCCGCGCACCGCCTCGGCGATCGCTGCGTCGAGCGACGGCCAGGCCCACGCGAAGCCGACCCGCTGCAGCGCGGCGGGGACCACCCGCTGCCCCCCCAGCACCAGCGCCGCGCGGGCGCCGAGCGCGAGCCGCACGCCAAACCGCGGCGCCGGCAGCCACGCCGGGCGGTGCAACGCTGCACCGATGCTGGTCGCCATCGCGCGGTTGGTGACCGGCGTCGGCGCCACCAGGTTGACCGCGCCGTCGAGCGCCGCGTCGGTCGCGCAGCGCACCAGCGCCTCGACCGCGTCGTCGAGGTGGATCCACGACACCCACTGATCGCCGCGCCCGATCGGCCCGCCCAGGCCCCAGCGGAACAGCGGCCGCATCGTCGCCAGCGCGCCGCCCTCGCCGCCGATGACGACGCCGATGCGGGCCCGCACGACCCGCTCGCAGCGCGGCCGCGCGGCCTCGGCGGCGGCCTCCCAGTCGCGGCACAGCTCGGCGGCGAAGTCGGCGCCGGGGGCCGCGGTCTCGTCGACGAGCTCGTCGCCGCGGTCGCCGTACCAGCCGATCGCGCTGGCCGAGACCAGCGCCGGCAGCGGGCGCGGGCGGGTGGCGATGGCGTCGGCCAGCCGGCGGGTCAGGTCGACGCGGCTGGCGCGCAGCGCGGCCTTGCGCGCCGCGGTCCAGCGGCGCTCGAGGATGCCCTCGCCCGCGAGGTTGATGATCGCGTCGGCGGCGTGGACCGCGCGGGTGACCGCCAGGTCGTCGGCCAGCGCCACCACCGTCGGGTGAGCTCCGAGCACGCCGCGGGCGGCGACCGGGTCGCGCACCAGCGCCACGACGTGGTGGCCGTCACGGGCCAGCCGCAACACCAGGGCCCGGCCCAGGAACCCCGTCGCACCGGTGATCGCGAAGCGCATACCGGGTTCGATGCCGCGGCGTGCGCGGGGTTACCGGGGCCCCGGCCCGGGCCGCGCCGCCGTCGACAGCGCCGGGGCCGCCGTGGTATGGCCCAACCAGTGACCCAGGCCCTCGACCCCAAGCAGTACCCGATCTTGGTCGTCGACGACGAGCAGGACAACCTGGACGCCTTCCGCTTCAACTTCCGGAAGGTGTTCGACATCGTCAGCGCGGGCAGCGGGGCCGAGGCCCTCGAGGTGCTCAAGCAGAAGGACGTGGCGGTCATCATCACCGACCAGCGGATGCCGAAGATGACCGGCCTCGAGCTGCTCAAGGAGGCCAAGGAGCTGCGGCCCGAGGCGGTCGGCATCATCCTCACCGCGTTCACCGACGTCGACGTCCTCATCGAGGCGATCACGCTGGGGCAGGTCTACCGCTACGTCACCAAGCCGTGGGACGCCAAGGAGGTGCGCGGCATCCTCCAGTACGCGCTCGACCGGTTCCACCTGCAGCGCGAGAACCGGCGGATGGCGGCGCAGCTGGCCGAGTACACCGGCTACCTGAACCAGCAGATCCACGGCGCCTTCGACTTCGGCAACATCATCGGCGACTCGCCGGCGCTGCGCGAGGTGCTCACCAAGGTCGAGCAGGTGGCGCCGACCGCGTCGACCGTGCTCCTGCGCGGCGAGACCGGCACCGGCAAGGAGATGGTGGCCCACGCCATCCACATCAACTCGCCGCGCGAGAACAAGCCGTTCGTCCGGGTCAACTGCGCGGCGCTGGCGCCCGGCATCCTCGAGAGCGAGCTGTTCGGCCACGAGAAGGGCAGCTTCACCGGCGCGGTCGAGCGGCGGCGCGGCCGGTTCGAGCTGGCCGACGGCGGCACGCTGTTCCTCGACGAGGTCGGCGACCTGCCGATGGAGGTGCAGATCAAGCTGCTGCGCACGCTGCAGGAGCGCGAGTTCGAGCGGGTCGGCGGCACCGACACCATCAAGGTCGACGTGCGCATGGTCTCGGCGACCAACCGCAACCTCGAGAAGATGATCGAGGAGGGCGAGTTCCGCGAGGACCTGTACTACCGGCTCAACGTCTTCCCGATCAACCTGCCGCCGCTGCGCGAGCGCCACGGCGACGTGCCGCTCCTGGCCCAGCACTTCGTCAACAAGTTCGCGCGGCAGATGGCCGTGCGCCCCGGCGTGCTATCGACCGAGGCCACCAACAAGCTGCGCGAGTACGCCTGGCCCGGCAACGTGCGCGAGCTCGAGAACATCATCGAGCGCGCGATGATCCTGGCGCGCGGTGGCGAGGTCGGCGCGCAGCACCTCGACTTCGGCAAGCGCGCCCAGCAGTCGTCGGGCAGCTTCCCGGTCACCACCCACGAGGTGCCGTCGGCGCCGATCGTGGTGGCGCCGGCGGGCGACGACGGCCGGTCGCTGGCCGAGCGCCTGCTCGAGAGCGAGAAGCGCGAGATCATCGCCGCGGTCGAGAAGAGCAAGGGCAACATCGCCTCGGCGTCGCGCATGCTCGGCATCAACCGCTCGACCTTGTACTACCGCCTGCGCAAGCACGGCCTCGAGCACCTGCTGCCGACCAAGCTCACCGTCGGCGACGAGCCGGGCGGCGAGTCGACGCCGGCCTGATCACGGGATGACGCACAGCTCGGCGACGCACGCGCCGCCGGGGCCCTGGCAGGTCAGGCCGACGGCGCACGCGTCGACGCACGGCTGATCGCGGGCGGGGATGGGCTGGCAGGTGGCGCCGGTCGGGCCGACCGCGCACGCGCTGCCGACCCGGCACTCGTTGCCGGCCGAGCACCCGGCGCCGTCGGCGCGGCGGGTCGCGCAGTGGCCGGTCGCGAAGTCGCAGAAGGTGTCGGCGCCGCAGGTGCGATCGTTGGTGCACGCCGCGCCGGCGCCGCCGATCGCGACGCACACGCTGCCGCTGGCGCCGAAGTCGCAGCCGAGGCCGGCGCCGCACAGATAGTCGGGCGGGTTCAGGTAGCACTCCTGGCCGAGCCCGGGGCCGGGCTGGCAGGTGTTGTCGCTGGGCCGGCAGCCCAGCCCGTCGGCGCAGAAGCGCGCGCCGACCGCGCAGGTCTCGCCCAGGCCGGGCAGCCGCGCGCAGGTGCCGACGCCGTCGGCGCAGGTGAGGCCGTCGGCGCAGGCCGCGCCGTCGAGGCACGGCTGGCCCTCGGTCGGCAGCGCCACGCAGGTCATCGACGCGTCGGCGCAGCCGAGCCCGGCCGCGCACGCGCCGTCGGTGCACGCCGCGCCCGGCCCCGCGGGATCGTCGCAGGTGCGGGTCTCGGGCGTGCGGCCGCACGCGCGCAGGTTGCCGCACGCGCCGGGGCCGTCGCAGCCGTCGCCGAGCGCGGTGGCGGCGACGCAGGCGGCGCCGTCGCAGGTCAGCCCGGCCTGGCACTGCGCGCTGGCGGTGCAGCCCGCGGCCAGCGGCAGCGGCGCGGCGCAGCGGCCGGCGGGATCGCACACCAGGCCGTCGGCGCACGCGCGCGCGTCGGTGCAGCTCGCGCCGAGCGCGGCCGGCGGCGCGCAGCGATCGGCGTCGCAGCGCAGGCCCGGGGCGCACAGCCCGTTCAGGCACGCCGCGCCGTCGCCGGGCAACGCGGTGCAGGTGGACGCGGCCTCGCCTGGCGCGCACACGCCGTCGGCCGTCGGGCCGCAGAACGCCAGCCCGCCGCCGGCCAGCTCGCACGCCTCGCCGATCGCCGCGGTCGACACCACGAACGCGTCGCACGCCGCCGGCAGCGGGCCGCTGCCGTCGTGGGCCAGCTCGCAGCGCGCGGCCATGGCGGTGATCGCGGCCAGGCACGCGGCCACGTTGGGCTCGTCGAAGCGGGCCCGCCCGGCCGCGACGTCGGGGCCGACCTGGGCCTCCAGCCCGGCGGTGCAGCTCGCGGCGCGCGCGGCGACGCAGCCGGCGGCGTCGTAGGGCCGCAGGTCGAAGCGACAGGCGCACGCCTCGAGGCCGGCGCAGATGCGCTCGGACACCGCCTGGCAGAACGCCGCCGGCGTGGTGGTGGTGGCGCCGCCGTCGTCGCCGCCGCAGGCGAGGAGCAGCAGGGCAGGGGCGAGGCAGGTCAGCGCGCGGGTCGGCACCGCCGACGGATACCACCGCCGCGCCCGGGGGTCACCTGCGGCCGCGCTCGCGGATCACGGGCGGGCGACGTGCATCGCCACCACGCCGGCGCCGTCCATCGCGACCGCGACGCCGGGCGCGACGCCGGCGAACGTCGTCGTGCCGAGCTCGCCCAGGTACGGCGAGGCGACGCCGACCGCGAGCGCGTCGCCGGGCGCGACGACGTCGATCGGGTGGCCGGTGGCGGGCGCCCCGGCCGTGGCGTCGAGCAGCCCGGCGCCGCGCATCAGCTCGACGGTCGTGCCGCCGGGGCCGTCGAGGCCGATCACCGTGCCGCCCGCGGCCAGGAACTCGGCCAGCGCGGCCTGCGCGGCGGCGCCGGCGGCGAACGCGTCCATCGCCGGCGTCGTCCGCGGCAACAGCACGAGCACGTCGACCACGCGATCGCGCGGCAGCGCGTCGCCCATCGGCACCGCGCGCCAGGTCCGGCCGGTGGCCGCCAGCCCCGCGGTCAGCGCCTGGCTGACCGCCGCTGTGGTCGCCGGGTCCGCGGCCGGTGCGGCCGCGAGCGCGACGCGCACGTCGAGCGCGCCGCTCAGCGCCGCGGCGTTGCCGAGCAGCCGCGCCGCCGCGCCGTGGTAGCGGCGGTAGTCGTGGCCGATCAGCACGACGTGGCCGGCGGCCGCACCGACGCACGCGCCGCTGCTGCACAGGCCGCTGCCGCACACCGCGCCGCACGCGCCGCAGTGATCGGGATCGCTCACCAGGTCGACGCACGCGCCGCACCAGGTGGCGCCGGCGCCGCACGCGGGCGCGTCGGTCGGCGGCCCCGGCGCGTCGTCGCCGGCGTCGGCCGCGGGGCGGCACGCGCTGCCCTCGGCGACCCAGCCGGGGCGACACTCGCCGCCGACCACCGAGTCGAAGCACCCGGTGAGCGCCACCGCCGCCAGCGCGGCCAGCCACCTCATCGCGGCACCGTCCGGGTGGCGCCGCGGGGGACGATCACGAACTCGACCCGGCGGTTGGCGTCGTGGTCGGCCGAGCGCGGCCGCGTCGAGCCGTAGCCGATCGCCTCGATCGCGTCGGCCGGCACGCCGGCGGCGATCAACGCCGCGCGCGCGCGCTCGGCGCGCAGCTGCGACAGCCACTGGTTGTAGACGACGTCGCCGCGGACGTCGGCGTGGCCCTCGACGATCAGGCGCTGCCAGTCGCCGCGCGTCCACGCGGTCGCGATCGCGCGCACCACGGGCCGCGCCGCGCGGCGGACCCGGGCCCGGCGCACCTTGAACAGCACGCGGTCGGCCAGGATGATCCGGTCGCGCTCGACCTCGATGTCGCCGCCGGCCGCGCAGGCGTCCCGATCGAGCGCGTCGGTCAGCACGCTGCAGGTCTCGACCACGTCGATCAGCACCTCGCCGTCGTCGGCCACCTCGCCGCACCCGGTGGGATCGGCGGCGCAGCCCGGCGCCACGTCGAGCAGCGTGTCGGCGTCGCGGGGCGTGGGGGCCGCCGGCCGGGCCGCGATCGCGATCGCCGGCGCCGGGCGGGGGCGGGGCGCGCGGCGGGCGCGGGTCGGCCGCAGCTCGAGCCCGATCAGCGCCAGCTGCGCGGCGCCCAGCCGGGCGCCGTCGTCGGTGGCGGGCAGGTAGATCAGGCGCAGCGCCGGGCCCACGTCGAGCGCGCCGACGCGGGTGGCCCAGCCGGCGCCGAGCTCGACGGCCGGCACCGGATCGGCGCCGGTGACGCCGCCGCCGGCCGCCAGCTCGAGCCACGCGCCGGCGCCGCTGGCGCGCAGCGCGATCGTCAGGGTCGCGAGCCCGCCCCAGCCGGGGTCGGCGCGGCCGTCCATCGGCGCGGCGGCGTCGCCGAGCACGCCCACCCGCGCGCGCAGGCCCAGCGCCAGGCGCGGGGCCAGCCGCTGGTACACCCCGAGCGCGGGCAGCACGCCGGCGCCGAACGTCGCGGCCTGGGCCTCGGACACCGGCACCGCGGCCGGCACCTCGACGGTGACCTCGGGGCCCGCCGCGGCGGGGGGGATCCAGGTCAGCATCGCCGCGACGACCGCGACCGACGCAGGGCTCAAGGCGCGCACACCTCGCGTATCGGCCGCCCGCGCCCGGCGTTGAGGTGTAGGTGGCTGGGTTGCCTCGCTGGGGGGGCCTTGATACAAGGCCGCATGCGCGTCGATCCACAGGCAGATCCCCGGGGGGGGCGGGCGGGGGGGGGGGGGCCCCCCCCGGGGCGGCCCCGGGGGGGTGGGTTTGGCAAACCCTCCGGATGCGGGTGTACCCGTGAAGGTCCTGGTCGCTGGCGGTCACGGCTTCATCGGGCGGGCGCTGTGCGCGCGGCTGCGCGAGCTGGGCCACGAGGCGGTGGCCAGCGGGCGCGGGGACACCGCCGAGCTCGCCGCCGCCGGCGCTGACGCGCTGGTGTGGGCCGCCGGCGGCCGGCCGATGTCGGTCGAGCAGTGCATCGCCGATCACGCCCACGCCGCGGCGCGCACGATCAAGGCCATGCCCGGCCTCGCGCGCGTCGTCTACATGTCGTCGGCCGAGGCCTACGGCCTGCAGGACGTGCCGTTCCGCGAGGACGCGACGCTGCTCGGCGCGTCGCCGCTGGGCCAGGCCAAGGCCGCCGGCGAGCACGCCGTGGCCGCCGCGGTCGGCGCCACGCCGCTGGTGGCGCTGCGCCCGTGCTGGGTCTACGGCCCGGGGCTGGCCCCGTCGACCTTCCTGCCGACGCTGATCAACCACCTCGCCAATCGCCGCCGCTACGCGATGACGCCGGGTCAGCAGACCCGCGACCTGGTCTACGTCGACGACGTCGTCGCGGCGATCGTGCGCGCGCTCGCGCCCGACGCGCCGACCGGCACCTACAACATCGGCACCGGCGTCGAGACCTCGGTGCTCGAGATGGCGCTGACCATCGCCGCCAAGGTGCGGCCGTCGGCGATCGCGCTGCTCGACGTCGGCGCCCGCCCGTACCGCGAGGGCGAGGCGTTCCGCGTCGCGCTCGACGTCAGCCGCGCGAAGGCCGCGCTGGGCTGGCAGGCCACGATCGATCTCGACGACGGCCTCGGCCGCATGGTCGACGCGCTCGCCCCCGAGCGGTGATCGCGCCGCGCCCGCGGCAGGCGCGATCGATCGCCGCTGATCAGGGCTGATCAGCCGGCAGCGATCGCCAACCCGGTTGCCACACCGCGCGGTCGCGCAGCGCGCGCCACGCCACGCGGCGTCGCTCGCGCGGCGCCAGCACCGCGACGAGCTCGACCTCGTCGCCATGCTTTGCCACGACGTGCCAGTGGCGATAGCGCCACACCGTGTCACCGCGCGTCCACGCGCTGCCGACGAGGCGGGCGGGATCGGTCGGGGCCAAGCTCACGCGGACACCGTAGCGCGCGCGGGGTTGTCGGCACGACCGCGCCATACGGTCGCGACGTTGACCGCCGTCACGCGCCAGCGCGGCACACGCGATGGCATCGCCGTGAGCGCTGATACGATCGCGATCCGCGGTGGCGTCGACGCGGCGGTGAGTTCTCGACGGTGGTGTCGCGCGATCGTCCGATCTCGCGACGGCGATCTCGCCCGTGCTGCGTTCGCGGCGCGTCCCGCGGCCTCGCGACGTTGGCCCGCGACTTGGATGCAGCCGCGCCGACAGTCGGCGGCGACGCGCAGCGCGCGATGCGACGGTTCCTGGCAACCGCGCGCGGCGTGACGTTTCCGAGCTGCACCCCACCAAGGAGCCACTCCGCATGAAACGCCTTCTCCTCACCGCCTCCCTCCTCGCCCCCCTCTCCACCGTCGTCGCGTGCGTCGGCGACGACGACGCGCCCGCGGTCGTCGATCCCGACGGCCCCGACCTGCTGGCCGGCGCCGACTTCGTCGCGATCCCGCGCACGCTGTCGGCAACCGAGGCCGCCGCGCGCCAGGCCAAGCTGACCGCCGCCGGCATGCCGCGTGACAAGCACCACGCCGCGCCCGGCCCCAGCTTCTACCTGGCGATCAAGAAGTCGGCGCTGGCCGACCGCTGGTTCCTGTCGGCGTTCCTCGAGCAGTACTTCCCCGGCCAGGTGTCGTTCGGCGCCGCGCAGTCGCTCGGCACCCGCGTGGTGTCGTTCAAGGTCCAGAACGACAAGCTGTTCGTGTTCGACGCCGACGATCGCCACGCGTCGTCGTCGGTGTTCGACCCCGACGTGCTGGTCGAGGCCTACCCGCTGGTCACCGACCCGAGCGTCGTCAACCAGCCCGGCGGCCACCAGTACGTGTTCATCGACCCCGCCGCCGGGCTCAACCGCTTCGATCTGCTGGGCGACTACTTCGGCTCGAACCCGTGGCCGATCCGCTTCGAGGTCGAGCTGTCGTTCCTGCAGAACTTCCGCAGCATCAGCGACGGCGTCACCTACCAGCAGGTGTTCACCGGCTACGCCGACCAGCCGATCGGCGACGGCCAGATCGACGCCGACACCTTCCGCGGCTCGGGCACGATGGGCATCGCGCTGCGCCGCTACAAGGAGGGCAGCCACTACCAGCCGGTCGAGCTGCCGTGGCAGGAGCACTACTTCCGCAGCGCGCCCAAGCTGGTGCCCAACACCGGCACCACCGTCCAGACCGCGGCGCACTGGGACATCCACCCCGGCATGCAGCCGATCGAGTGGGTGATCTCGCCGGCGCTGGCGCAGCTCGACGCGACGCCGGCCTACGCCGACGCCGACCTGGTGGGCGCGGTCGAGCGCGGCGTCGAGGGCTGGAACGCGGCGTTCGGCTTCGAGGTGTTCCGCGCCCGGGTGGCCACCGCCAGCGAGTCGTTCGGGCAGGACGACAAGAACTACATCATCTTCGACCCCGACCCGTCGCTCGGCTTCGCGTTCGCCAACTGGCGCACCAACCCCAACACCGGCGAGATCCGCGGCGCCAGCGTCTACTTCGGCGGCGCCTGGGTCGATCGGTTCGGCTTCGAGGACGACCCCGCCGACGGCGGCAGCGGCGGCGCGCCGGTGCGGCCGGCGACGCCGACCCCCAAGAAGATGGTCGGCCTGCGCTGGGCCGGCGTCGCGTCGGATCCGCTGTGCGTGCTGACCGCCGGCGAGGATCGCGATCACCTGCGGCCGAGCGGCGGCGCCAGCCAGCTGACCGCGGGCCAGAAGCTCGAGGCGTACCTCGCCGACATGATCACCCACGAGATCGGCCACGACCTCGGCCTGCGTCACAACTTCAAGGGCTCGCTGGTCGCGCCGTACTCGTCGTCGGTGATGGACTACACCGACTTCGAGACCCGGATCGCGATGGCCAACCAACCGGGCAGCTACGACGTGGCCGCGGTGCGCTACCTGTACGGGCTCGAGGCCGACCTGCCGACCGACCCGTTCTGCACCGACGACGCGGTCGGGATCGATCCCGACTGCCAGCGCTTCGACACCGGCGCCGACCCGCTGGGCGGCACCTGGACCGAGCGGTGGTCGCTCTTGACGATGTACTTCACCCGCTTCGGCGTCGACGACTTCTTCTTGCAGTTCCTGCGGGGCTACGCCGGGGGCGCCTACGACTACGCGCAGTACGGTGACGACGTCGCCGCCAACCGCGCGCTCGACCTGATCCTCACCGACATCGGCGCGCCGCTCGACCCGGCGCTGCTCGCCGACCCGAGCTTCGTCGCCAGCGGCGCCGACCTGATGCTGGGCGGCGTGCTCGCCGAGCTTGGCCCGGCGCCGAGCTGGGCGATCGCCGCGCGGATCGACGATCAGCTGGCGCAGGTGCTGGTCAACAGCGACGGCGTGCGCGGCTTCGCCAGCCGGCGCGCGGTGGTCGACGTCCTCAAGGGGCGGCAGTCGGCCGAGGCCCTCGAGATGCTGCTGGCGGGGCGGGCGACGATCGCCGCGCAGCTGCCGGGGCTGGTCGGCACCGACGCGACGCTGACCCGCGATCTGCTGGCGCGCATCGACCGCGCGACCACGCCGTACTTCGAGTAGCGGCTAGCGATCGAGCCGCAGCGCCCGCGCCGCCACCCAGGTGAAGGCCACCACCAGGGCGGCGGCGCCGGTGACGTCGCTGACGAAGTGCGCGTTGGTGGCCAGCCGCGACGCCGACGCGAACACCGGCACGATCAGCAGCGGCAGGCCGAGCCGCGGCCACGCCACCGCCAGCGGCAGCGCGATCGACAGGTAGTGGCCGGTGTGCCCCGACGGGAACGCGACGCCCTTGGCGAACCCGAACGTGGCCTCGCCGCCGTGAGCCAACCACTCGCCGGGGCGCAGCCGGCCGAGCCCGGGCTTGACGTAGAACAGCGTCAGCTTGGTGGCGGCGTGCACCAGCGCCAGCAGGCCGAGGCCGCGGCCCGCGCGGCGCAGCGGCGGCAGCGCCAGCGCGAGCAGCGCGGCGCCGACGATCGCCACCGTCGGCAGCCACTTCCACCAGGTGAGCCCGGTGGCGCGATCGATCATCGCGAGGCCGTCCTTCCACAGCGCGGGCGGCGCGATCGTGGCCTGGTAGCGCGCGACCGGCTGATCGATCGCGACGATCGCCAGCGCGGTGAACGCCGCCAGCGCCGCGGCGATCGGCAGGAGCGCGCGGGTCACGCGAGCGGTTGACGACATCTCCGCCAGCGTGCCGCGGCCGGGGCGGCGCGGCCAGCCCGGCGGCGTGCTTGTCGATCGGCGGGGCGGGGTGGTAGCGTAGTTGCGACGTCAGCCCATCGCGGCTGACGTCGTCGTTTTCGGCGCGCCGTGGTGGCGCGTCGTCGCGGGCCGCCCGGCGGCCCCATCGTACCAGCGCGGCCGAGCCGCGCCTCGGAGGCCTCATGTCCACGCTCACGCTCGACGATCGCGACCTCGCGCCGCTGTGGTACCGCCACGGCGGCGTCGACCTGTTCGCCACCACCAGCGGCCACGGCCGGCCGCTGGTGCTGTGCCACGGCGGGCTCGCTACCCACCTCGCGTGCCGCCGCTTCGCCGGGCCGCTGGCCGGGCGCGGCCAGGTGATCACGCCCGACCTGCGTGGGAGCGGCCGCTCGCGCTTCGCCGGCCCGCTGAGCTGGGCGCTGCTCGCCGACGACACCGCCGCGCTCCTCGACGCGATCGGCGCTGAGCGCGCGGTCATCGGCGGCACCTCGTTCGGCGCCGGCGTCGCGGTCGCGACCGCGCTGCGCCACCCGGATCGCGTCGCCGCGCTGCTGGTGCTGCACCCGGCGTACGGCGGCGCCGAGCGCGGGCTCACCGAGGCCCAGCAGGCGGCGATGGCCGCCATGGCCGAGGCCGGTGCGCGCACGCTCACCGCCGGGTCCGCGGCGCTGCTCCCGCTGTTCACGACACTGCCGGCCCCGCTCCGCGCGCGGGCCACCGCGCTGGTGGCCAACTACGATCCGGCCAGCGTCGCCGCGTCGACCGCGTTCATGGCCTCGGGCGCGCAGCCGTTCGCCCGCTGCGCCGACCTCGCGGCGATCACCGCGCCGGTGCTGCTGGTGCCCGGCGTCGATGCGCAGCACCCGCCCGAGGTGGCCGCGGTCTACCGTCGCCACCTGCCGCGTTGCGCCGAGGCGGCGGCCGAGGTGGACCGGCTCGGCGCCGCGATCGCCGCGTTTCTCGACGGCCTGGCTACTGCTTCTTGAGCGTGACGTTGAGCATCGTGGTCCCGGCCTTGGCGTAGACCCGGCGATCCTCGGGGCGCATCCCCGGCGCGCTCAGCGTCACGCGCGCGCGCTCGAAGCCGTCGACGGTGGTGGTCAGCGGCGAGCGGCCGACGGTGCGGCCGTCGACCTGCACCGTCGCGCCCGACGGCCGGGTCACGATCCGCAGCTGCGCGCGCGGCCGGGTCATGATCACGTGCAACTCGCCCTGCGTCGCGCTGGCGTCGAGGTGGCGCACCTGCTCCTCGTAGCGCGGGTGGCGCAGCACCACGGTGGCGGCGGCGCACGGCACGGCGATCGTCGTCGGGGTCTCGCCGCGCCGCTGGCCGTCGACGAAGACGCCCACGCGATCGGCGCTGGTGGTGACCGCGAGGCGGCAGTCGGCGGCGGCGGGCGTGGCCGCGGCGGCGACCGCGGGCGGTGCGGCGACGGGCGGCTCGACGGGCGGGGGTGCGGCGACGGGCGGGGGCGCGGCGGCGGGTGGCTCGACGGGCGGGGGCGGCGCGGCGGTCGCGGGCGACGGCGCGGCGGCGACCGGCGCCGGCGGTGCGGCAGCCACGGGCGCCGTGCCAGTCTCCGGCGGTGGCGCGGCGGCCACCGTGGGCGGCGCGGCGGCGCGGGTCGCCGACACCGAGCGCGCCCACATCACCGCACTCACCGCGACGGCGGCGCCGGCGGTGGCGATCACCACCGACGCGATCAGCACGCCGCGGGCGGCCTTGCTGGTGACCGGCGCGGCCATCGCCGCGGGCGCCGGCGCGGCCACCGCGGGCGCGGCCATCATCGGCATCGCCGCCGGGTCCATCACCGGGATCCACATCCGGCCCTGCTCGGCGCCCCAGCCTGGCGGCAGCGTCGTCGGGCGCGCGCGGCCCTCGCCGCCAGCCTCGGTCGGCCACGCCGGCGCCGGCGCGACGTAGTAGCCGGCGCCCGGCGCCGCGAACACCGCCATCAGCGGTGGCGGCAGCGTCGTGCCGGTCGGCATCACGGGGGCGGTCGCGGCCACCGGCGGCACCGCGGCCACCGGGGGGATCGCGGCCGCTGGCGGGATCGCGGCCACCGGCGGCCCCGCCGGCGCGATCGGCGCCGCCGGGCGCACCGGCGTCGGAGCCGGCGGCGGCACCGGCAGCCGGGTCGCCGAGCCGGTCGCCAGCGGCGCCAGCTCGGGCAGGTCGACCACGCTGCGGGCCGCCTGCCCGGTCACCGTCGCGCGCGAGTCGTGCAGCGGCGGGATGTCGGGGATCGACGCCGGGGCCGGCGCCGCGCGGGCCTGCGCGGGCAGCGGCGGCACGATCGCCCGGCGCGGGGGCGCCGTCGGGCGCGCCGGCTCGGGCGGCAGCGGCGTGCCCAGCGCGCCGGCCCAGTCGCCGCGGTCCCGCGCGCGCGCGCGCGCGCGGCTCGGGGGCTCGGGCATCGGGCCGCGCGGCTGCATCAGCGCCGACGGCACGCTCACCACCGCGTCGTCGAGATCGATCCACGCGTCCTTGTCGCCGCCGTCGTCGCTGGCCGACAGGAACCGCACCAGCGTCGTCGCGCCGTCCTGGCGGATCGCCTCGGCGCTGCCCCGCACCGCGACCTCGCCGGTCGCCGTCAGCAGCGCGATCTGGAACGTGCGCCCGGCCGCGATCGTCGCCGGCAGGCGCAGCGCGCCCCGCTCGATGCCCGTGGCCACAACGGCCATCAACGCCTGCGCGCTGGCGAACCGCGTCTTGACGGTGACGTCGACGGCAGTTTCGGGCATCAGACCATCGTAGATCGATCGTCGTCGCGATCACAAAGATCTTCGACGGCCGCCGCGACCACACCCCGATCGCTACCCGTCGCTCACCCGCGGCCGGCTGTGGGTGGCGGTCGCCGCTGTCGGCGCCCGTGCGCCACCGCATCGGCTACAGTGCGCGCGTGCGCCTCCTGTTCATCATCGATCCTCTCGACCGGCTCGGCCTGGCCGGCGACACCTCGTACGCGCTCATGGTCGAGGCGTCGCGGCGCGAGCACGAGCTCTGGACCTGCCAGATCGACCACCTCGGCCTCGAGCACGACGATCCGGTCGCGGCCGCGCAGCTGACGCTGGTGCGCGAGGCCGAGACGCCGCGCGAGGCGTTCTCGGTCGAGGCCCGCGTGCCGATCCCGCTCGACGCCTTCGACATGGTGCTGATGCGCAAGGATCCGCCGGTCGACGTCAACTACCTGCACGCGACCTGGATCCTCGAGCAGGCCCGCGGCAAGACGCTCCTCGTCAACGACCCGCGCGGCCTGCGCGAGCTCAACGAGCACCTCGCGGTGCTGCGCTTCCCCGAGCTGACCCCGCCGACCTTGGTCACCCGCGACGCCCGCCGCCTGGCCAGCTTCCAGCGCGAGCAGGGCGGCGCGATCGTGGTCAAGCCGGTCGACGGCTTCGGCGGCCTCGGCGTGTTCCTGGTCAAGGACGGCGATCCCAACGCGTCGTCGATCTTCGAGACCTCGACCGGCGCCGGCACCCGCTGGACGATGGCCCAGCGCTACCTGCCCGAGGCGGTCGATGGCGACAAGCGCATCCTCTTGGTCGATGGCGAGCCGGTCGGCGCGGTGCTGCGGGTGCCGGGCAAGAACGAGGCCCGCGGCAACCTCCACGTCGGCGGCCGCGCGGTCAAGGCCGAGCTCGACTCCGACGATCGCGCGATCATCGCGGCGATCACGCCGACCTTGCGCCACTTCGGCCAGATCCTGGTCGGCATCGACGTGATCGGCGGCCGGCTGACCGAGATCAACATCACGTCGCCCACCGGCGTGCGCCACATCGAGGCGCTCGACGGCCGCAACGTCGCCGGCGACGTCCTCGACCGCCTCGAGCGCGCCGCGCTGGCCCGGGCGGGCGCCGCCGCGTGATCGCTGCAGCCGGGGCTACTTCGTCGCCCGCGTGAACACGTACGCGTGCTGCTGGTCGTGCACCACCAGCACGCGGGCGCCGTCGCGGTCCTCGGGCACCAGCTCGAGGCCGGCGAACGGCGCGCCGGTGGTGACGAGCATGTGGGTGCCATCGGGCGCGGTCCGCTCGGCGGCGCGCACCGTCCACTCGCCGGCGTCGACCACCAGCGCGCCCGCGTCTCGCCGCACCTCGATCCGGCCCAGGCCGGGCGCCGTCCACGCGCCGAGCAGCGGCGCCAGCCACGCTGCGTCCGGCGTCGGGGCCAGCCGCGCGACCTCCTCGGCGATGGCCGCGCGGCGGCGGGCCACGCCCTCGGCGAGGTCGGTCGCGGCGCGCGGCGTGGCGTCGAACACCAGCTCGCGGATCCGGCGCGCGACCGCGTCGGGCAGCGGGCTCTCGCCGGCGTTGACCACGACCACCGCGCCGACGCCGTGCTCGGGCAGCCAGAAGTAGCTGGTCGTGAAGCCCGCGGTGCCGCCGTCGTGCTCGACGATCGGCACGCCGGCGGTGGTGCCGACCACCAGCCCCAGGCCGTAGGCCCGCTCGTCGTCGATCTTCACCTGCGGCGCCCGGCGCGCCAGCAGGTTGGCCTCCGACACGACGCGCTTGCCATCGACGACGCCGCGGCCCAGCTCGAGCAGCAGCACCCGGGTGTAGTCGTGGACGCTCGACCACTGCCCGCCGGCCGGGCGCACCGTCGGCGCCCAGGCCTCGGTCGCCAGCGGCACCGCGATGATCGCGCCGGCGGCGTCGCGGGCGTGCGGCGTCGCGTGGTCGGCCTTCGCCGCGCGCTTGAAGTCGTAGGTGGTGTCCTTCATCCCCAGCGGCGCGAACACCTGCGCGGCCATCGCCTTGTCGTACGCGGCGCCCAGGCCGAGCTTGGGGAAGAACGCGTGGCCCGCGGCGTACCCGCCGGTCATCACCAACAGGTTCGAGTACTGGAAGGTCTCGCCGAACTTCGTCGTCGGCACCATCGTGGCCAGCGACGCCAGCCGTTGCTCGGCGGTGACCCCGGCGTACTCGAACAGCATCTCCAGGTCCTGGCGCGGCATGCCGGTGCACGCGCACGCGGTGTGGCGCACCTGCATCGCCTGGGTGACCTCGGGGCTGCCCAGCGCGAACGTCGGCAGCACCGTCGTGAGCGGCGTGTCCCAGCCGAAGCGCCCCGCGTCGACCGCGCGCGCCATCAAGAGCGTCGTCAGCGACTTGCCGGTCGAGCCGGTCAGGAACAGCGTGTGCGGCCCCACCTTCGCCGGCTTGCCGAGCTCGCGCACGCCGTAGCCGCGCTCGTGGATCACCTTGCCGCCCTCGACGATCGCCACCGCGGCGCCCGGCGCGTCGGCGGTGCGCAGCGCCTCCTCGACGAACGCGTCGAGCTCGGCCAGCCGCGCGGCGTCGAGCGGCCGCGCCGGTCGCCCGACCCACGACTCGCGGGCCACGCCGGGCGCGGTCAGGCTGCCGACCGCGGTGCCGAGCTGCGCGCCGCGGCGGCCCAGCGCCGCCTGGGCGCCGTCGAGCAACCACACCCGCCAGGTCGAGCCCTTGCCGAACGCGATCGCGATCACCACCCGCTGCTCGGCGGCCGGGGTCACGTAGACGATCTGGGTGGCGCCGTCCCAGCCGTCGCGCGCCGGCGCGTCCTCGGCCTCGGCCTCGGCCAGCGCGAAGCCGGGCCGCACGCGCTGCCACGCCGCGGCGATCGCCGCCCGGCTGGCGGCCGCCTCGACCTCGACGTAGCTCATCGTCAGCTCGCCCTCGGGCTCGGTGAGCGTCACGACGCCGCCGGCCTCGGCCACCGACCAGCCCGCCGCCACCTCGAAGGTGGCGCCCGACGCGCTGGTCAGCTTCTCCTCGGCGGTGAGCGTCCGGGCGGCGACCGGCGGTGCGTTGGCCGGCTGCGGATCGACCACCGCCGCGTCGGCGCCGTCGGTCGCGGGTGGCGTCGGGCCCGCGGGGGTCTTGGGCGAGCCGCCACCGCAGGCGGCGGTGACGCTGACGAGCACGGCGAGCGTTCGGGTACGCATGGCCGGGACAGTAGTCGATCGGCGCAGCGCACGCCGCGCCGCGTAACCCCGCCCACGCCGCGACCGTCGAAGCTCCCGATGTCACCGCTCCCCCCGGGCCGCGAGGTCGAGGTCTTCTACGACGGCGCGTGCCCGCTGTGCATGCGCGAGATCCGCATGCTGATGCGCCGCGATCGCGCGGCCCGCATCGTCTTCACCGACATCGCCGCGCCCGGCTTCGACGCCGCCGCGCTGGGCACCGACCAGGCGACGCTGATGGCCCGCATCAAGGGCCGGCTGCCCGACGGCAGCTGGATCGAGGGCGTCGAGGTGTTCCGCCGGCTGTACGCCGCGGTCGGGTTCCGCCGCGCCGTCGCGGTCAGCCGCTGGCCCGGCGTCTCGCACCTGCTGCGCCTCGGCTACCACCTGTTCGCCAAGAACCGCCTCCGCCTGACCGGCCGCTGCGTCGACGACGCCTGCGCGGTGCCGGCGCCGCGCGCGGCGGCGTGACCCGCGGTCACTCCTCGAAGCAGTACACGTGCGCGCGCTTCGCGCAGAAGTTGACCGGCGCGCCGCCGCCGCACGCGTGGCTCCAGGTGTCGCCGGCGGTGTCCCACTTGCCCCAACCGCCGCCGCCGGTGTCGACGGTGAAGTTGGCGCAGTTGGCGTTGGCGTCGTAGAGCGTGCCGTCGGCCCGGGTCGAGCCGTGGACCCAGGTCGTGCTGGCGTCGCAGAACCCATCCGACGGGCTGGGCACCCCGCCGGTCTCGGTCTTGGTGATCGCGTTGTCGAGCGTGCCGTCGAGCAGGTCGGCCTTGTTGTCGGCGACCTGGGTGCCGTCGACGAGGACGAAGCGGGCGTCGGCCGCGACGATGCGGTCGCGCGCGTTGGTGCCGGTCGTCGACAACCACGCGCGGAAGGTGCCGGTCAGCCCGGCGGCGTTGGCCAGCGCCTGGCACTTCTGATCGCCGCCCATCAGGTTGCCGATCTGGCCGCCGGTGTAGAGCGCGCTCGACACGAACACCCGCTTGACCGCGACGCAGACGCCGTTGCACAGGTTGGACGCGCAGTCGGCGTTGGTGCTGCAGGTCTGGCCGGGATCGCACGAGCCGGGGCCGCAGTTGCCGGCGCAGTCGACGTCGAGCTCGGTGCCGTTGCGCACGCCGTCCGAGCAGCTGGGCGTCTGGCAGGTGCCGCCGGTGCACACCATGCTGAGGCAGTCGGTCGCGGCGCCGCACGCCCGGGTGGCCCCGCACGGGTCGCAGGTGCCGCCGCCGCAGTCGACGTCGGTCTCGGCGCCGTCGCGGAGGCCGTTGGTGCAGCTGGCGGCCAGCGGGGCGTCGGTGCCGCCGACCGGCGCGTCGGGCGTGTCGCGAGACACCTCGCCGCAGGCGGCGAGCGCGAAGGAGATGGCCAGGAGCGAGCGAGACCCGAGGTGCATGGCTCCACGGTATCACCGCGCGGGCCGGCCGATCCACGAGGCCCTGCGGCGTGGCGCCGCTTGCTCCGCTCGCCCGGCGGATCGACAATCCCGCGATGCCCCCCGAGCTGACCCTCGAGTTCATCGAGAAGCTGCCCAAGACCGATCTGCACTGCCACCTCGACGGCTCGCTGCGGCTCGACACCATCCTCGACCTGGCCCGGCGCCAGGGCGTGACCCTGCCGGCCACCGATCGCCAGGGCCTGTTCAACCTGGTCTACGCCGGCGAGCGCTGCGCCTCCCTCGAGGACTACCTCAAGGCGTTCGACATCACGCTCGCGGTGATGCAGACCGAGGAGGCGCTCGAGCGCATCGCGTTCGAGCTGGCCGAGGACGCGTGGCGCGAGAACGTCCGCTACCTCGAGGTCCGCTACTGCCCGCTGCTGCACACCCGCGAGGGCCTGCGCCCGTCGGTGGTGTGCGAGGCGGTGATGAAGGGCCTGCGCGCGGCCAAGCGCCAGTACGGCATCCGCTACGGCGTGATCCTGTGCGCGATCCGCTCGCAGCCGGCCGATCAGTCGCTGCGCATCGCCGAGCTGTGCGTCGCGTTCAAGAACCGCGGCGTCGTCGGCTTCGACCTGGCCGGCAGCGAGGTCAACAACCCGGCCAAGCTGCACCGCCAGGCGTTCCAGCTGGTGATCGACAACAACATCAACTGCACCGCCCACGCCGGCGAGTCGTTCGGCCCCGACTCGGTGCACCAGGCGATCCACAAGTGCGGCGCCCACCGCATCGGCCACGGCGTGCGGCTGATCGAGAGCGGCGAGCTGCTCAACTACGTCAACGATCACCGCATCCCGATCGAGGTGTGTCCGTCGTCGAACGTCCAGACCAAGGCCGCGGCCAGCTGGGACGCGCACCCGGTCGACTTCTTCGTCGACTACGGCCTGCGGGTGACGATCAACACCGACAACCGGCTGATGACCGACACCACCGTGTCCAAGGAGCTGTTCCTCTGCCACCAGCACTACGGCTGGCCGCTGGCGACGCTCAAGGAGATCATCATCTCGGGCTTCAAGAGCGCGTTCATGCCGTACCGCGAGAAGGCCGACCTGCTCGCCGAGATCGTCCGCGAGCTGGCCACCTTCACCGCGCCCACCAACGGCAAGGCCGTGGTCGCCGACAAGACGGCGGACAAGCCGGCGGCGCCGGGGGCGCCGGGCGACGCGACCCGCCCGCGGGCCTAGCGCGCATCCCATGACCTCTGCCGGCATCATCGAGAGCGCCCGGCGCCGGCCGGGCATGTTCGTCGGTGGGTGCGACGGCCAGGGCCTGGTCCACCTGGCGATGGAGGTGATCGGCAACGCCTTCGACCAGCACCTGCTCGGGCGCTGCGATCGCATCGAGGTCGCGGTCGAGCCCGACGGGACGATCACCGTCAGCGACGAAGGCGGCGGCCTCCCGGTCGACGGGGGCGAGGGCCGGCCGCCGCTGGCCGAGCTGCTCACGATCCATCGCGACCTGCCCACCGCTGACGGCCACCGCCCGCACGTGCACCTGACGCTGGTGGGCGTCGGGCTGGTCGTGGTGAACGCGCTGTGCGCCGAGCTCGAGGTCGAGACCGTCCACGCCGGCGTGCGCGCGCGCGGACGCTGGCGTCGCGGCCGCCCCGATGGCGCGATCGAGGCGACGCCGACCACGGCGCCGAGCGGGACGCGGCTGCGCTTCACGCCCGATCCCGAGATCTTCGGCGACCACCGCATCGACCTTCGCGCGCTGCTCGACCAGATCGACGCGCTGGTCGCGCTGCGCCCGGGGCTGGTCATCGACGTCCGGCTGGCCAGCCGGCGGCACGAGCCTGAGGGCCTGGCGGCGCGGGTGCGGCGCGTGCTGCGCGACCCCTCGGCCACCGTGGCGTCGGCCCGCCGCGACGTGGTCACGCCCGACGGGCCGCTCACCGTCGACGTGGCGCTGGCGTGGGAGCCGTACCGCGCCGACCCCGTGATCGAGAGCTTCGTCAACTACCAGCGCAGCGGCGACCACGGCACCCACGTCGACGGTCTGTACGACGGCATCCGGCGGGTGTTCCGCGGCAAGCGCGCCGCGCACGCCTCCGGCCTGGTGGCCGCCGTCGCCGTGGTCCTCGCCGACGTGCACTGGGGCAACCCGACGAAGGAGCGACTGGTCACGCCGTCGGTCCGCGCGCCGGTGGCCGACGTCACCGTCGCGGCGCTGAAGGCCTGGGGCGCCGCGCACCCCGACGCGGCCACCGCGCTGCGGGCCCGCCTCAGCGCACGGTGAGCTGCAGGTGCGCGGTCGCCGAGGCGGTCGCGCCGTCGGCGTCGGTCACGGTCAGCTCGATGATCGCCGGGCGATCGCCGCGGAAGCGCAGCACGGGCGCGGCCGAGGTCGCGCGGCCGCGCTCGAACCGGTACTCGTCGCCGGCGATGGTCCAGGCGTAGGTCAGCGCGTCGGCGCCGGCGGGATCGTCGATCGGATCAGCCGACGTGGTGGCGTCGAGCGTGACCTCGGTCTGGAAGCCGTCGTTCTCGAGGATGGCCTCGGGCGCGAGCTCGATCCGCGCCAGCGGCGGGTGCCCATCGCCGGCCGTGCAGGCCGACAATGCCAGGGGCAGGAGCGCGCGGCGGACCATGGCTCCGTGGTAGCATGCACGACCGTGCGGCCCCAAGCTCGACGTGAGCGAGCGCGAGTCGTCCTCGACTCGCACCTCGGACGCATCTACAACTTCGCGTTCCGCATGGCCATGGACGCCAAGCGGGCGGGGCGGGTGACCGAGGAGACGTTCGCCCGCGCCTGGGCCGGCTTCGACGAGCTGCCCGACGACGACCAGCGGGCCCACCTGTGGCTCCTGAAGATCGCGCTGCACGTCACCGGCGAGCGGCTGCCGCGCAGCCCCGAGGTCAACTTCGACGTCCTCGACGAGACGCTGCGCAACGAGGCCACCCGCACCGACGTCGTGCGCTCGCTGTCGGATCCCCAGCGCGACCTGATGCTGTGGGATCTCAAGCAGGGCTGCATGACCAGCGTCATCGGCTGCCTCGGCCCGGGCGAGCGCGCCGCGTTCATCGCCGCGCAGATCCTCAAGATGTCCGATGACGACGGCGCCAAGGCGCTGGGCGTCACGGTCAGCGCCTACCGGGTGCGGCTGTCGCGGGCCCGGCAGAAGATCGGCGACTACCTGGCGCCGCGCTGCGAGCACGTCGACCCCAACAACCCGTGCCGCTGCCCGGCCCGCGTCGGCACCGCGCTGCGCAAGGGCTTCATCGCCGCGGCCCCGCCCACCCAGGGCCAGGGCGTCGTATCGCTGCGCAAGGCGCCGATGCCCTACGGCCGCTACGGCGCCGGCACCGGCGCCGACGACGCGCCCCAGCGCGACATCGCCACGATCTATGGCGGCCTGCCCGAGCCCGCGCCGTCCGCCGAGCTGCGCGAGCGGCTCGCCGCTGCGATCGACGCCGCGTTCGTCTAGCGCGCAGGGTGCGCCGCCGCGGGCGGTGCTGGGCGCCGCAAGGCGTCGCGCGGCGGGCCGGCCCGTGCGACCGTGCGCCCGATGCTCGCCATTGGTCGCTGCCGAGTCGCCGTCGTCCTGCTGCTCAGCTGCGCCAAGGCGAGCCCGATCGCGCCAGCGCCGCCGCCCACGATCGCCGCCGCGGCGCCGCCGCCCCAGTGCAACCGGTCGGCGTTCGTCCCGACCGCGGACGGCGTGGTGTGGTCGATCGGCGGCCAGCAGGTCCGGTTCCGGGCGACCGAGGAGACGGGCGAGCTGGCGTACAACTACCGACGCCGCACGGTCCGGATCGACGCCGTCGACGGCGGTGCCTTCATCGCCAGCAGCTGCTACGCCGAGACCGATTGCGGCGCGCCGCCCGACGCCGACGGCGACGACCGCTGGTGCCTGGCCACCCACGGGCTCGAGGGCGCGCACACGCTGTTCGACCTGATCGCGCCCCACCGTCCGTGTGAGTCGCCGATCGAGCTGCTGGAGGCGCTGGCCGCGCACGCGACCGCGCCGGCGTGCCTGCGGGTCGCCCTCGGCACCTACCCTGGCGCAGCGTACGATCAGGTCGGGTTCCTCGAGGAGGACCTGGCGACCCAGGGGGTGCCCCCGGACGTGATCACGGCGGTGATCGCCCACGCCAAGGCGGCCGAGGACCTCGACAGCGGCGTGCGCGATCCCGCCGAACAGGCCGCCGCGGCGGCCGCGCTCCGCGACCTCCGCCAGGCGATCGCGCCGTACCTCGCGCTCGGGCCGGCGTGGAAGCTCGACCTCCTGGCCGCCCGCGCGCTGGCCACGCTCGAGCGCCGCTACCCGGCCACGCTGGTGGGCCCCGACGAGGCCCTCGACGACGTGGTGTCGACGGACCCCTGGCAGACCGTGCCGACGCCCGCGCCCTGGGCGCGGCGCTAGCTAGCGCGCGGCGGCGAAGGACATCTGCAGGAGCGTCGAGGTCGCGGCCAGCCCGAGGCGAAGCAGAAGCCGTGCTTGCCACCCTCGAGGTTGGCCTCGAGGGCGAACCGGGTCAGCTCAGCTCTTCAGGTCGAACTTGTCGGGGTGCTTGTCCATCAGGTTCTCGATGGCGGCCTCCTCGAGGAGGTCGAGCATGCGCTGGCCGCCGTACTTCTTGACCAGCTTGTCGTCGTACTCGTCGGCGATCAGCGCGACGTCGCGGACGGTCGCGGTCAGCTCGTCCTTGTCGAGCGTGGTGCCGCCGAGGATCGAGTGCACGAACAGCAGCGCGTCCTGGGCCGGGTCGTAGGCGAACGCGCCGAACCGCACGTAGGTGTTGAGCTCGAGCAGCTCGAGGGCGAGGGGGCCGTCGACCTTCATGCCCTTGACCAGCTGCGCGGTGCAGCGCAGGCAGGCCCGGTCGTTGCCCCACGGCACGACGCTGATCATCACGTACGCCGAGCCTTGCTTGATGACGTACAGCGAGTCGTCGACCTTGCGGTACGCGGGGCTCGCCCCGAGGGTCTTCTCGATGAGGAGGGAGGTCGCCACTTCGGCCGGGTTCATGGGCGCGTCATATCACGCCGCGCGCGGCCGGCGCAGGCGCGGCCAGCGACGGCCGCGGTCGAACCCGGTCCCGGGCGGCCGATGGCGCGGGCTTTTTTGGGTATCGTCCGGCCCGCGTGACCCGACGTCTCCTGCTCTCGTCCCTGCTGGCCGGCGCGCTCGCGTGCGGGCACGCCGCCCCGGCCGCGCCCGACCGCGCCACGCTGATCTTGGTCGGCGGCGACGTGGTCACCAACCTGCCCGACCGGCCGCGGGTGACAGCCGTCGCGATCCGCGGCGCGCGGATCCTGGCGATCGGCGACGACGCCGAGGTGCGCGCGCTGGCCGCCGCCGACGCGCGGGTGATCGAGCTGCACGGCCGCACGGTGACGGTGGGGCTGGCCGACGGGCACTGCCACCTGTACGGGCTCGGCGTCGCCAGCGAGCACGTCAACCTGCGCGGCCTGCCGTCGGAGGCCGCCGCGGTCGCGGCGGTGGTGGCGGCGGCGCAGGGCCGCCCGGCCGGCGAGTGGATCGAGGGCCGCGGCTGGGACCAGAACCCGTGGGGCGGGGCGTTCCCAACCCGGGCCAGCCTCGACGCCGCGCTCGGCGATCGGCCGGTGGCGCTGCGGCGGGTCGACGGCCACGCGGTGTGGGTGAGCTCGGCGGTGCTGAAGCTGGCCGGCGTCGGCAAGGCCACGCCCGATCCCGCCGGCGGCAAGATCATCCGCGACGCCAGCGGCGAGCCGACCGGCGTGCTGGTCGACAACGCCATGGCGCTGATCGAGGCCACGGCGCCCAAGGCGTCGCCCGAGGCCCGCGAGCGGCGCATCCGCGCGGCGGCCGCGCAGGCGATCGCCGCCGGCATCACCGCCGTGCACGAGATGGGCATCGACGACGACACCGTCGCCGCGTACCGCCGGCTGGCCAAGGCCGGCGAGCTGCCGCTGCGGGTGAGCGCGTACCTCGAGGGCGACGCCGCGCACCCCGAGGGCCTGGCCGAGCGCGAGCTCGAGCCCGACGACGGCGACGACTACTTCGCGCTGGTCGGGGTCAAGTACTTCGCCGACGGCGCGCTCGGCTCGCGCGGCGCGGCGCTGGCCGCCGACTACAGCGACGATCCGGGCAACCGCGGCCTGTACGTCACGGCCCCCGAGGTGCTCGATCGCGCGGTGGGCATCGCGGCCAGGAGCGGCTGGCAGGTCGCGACCCACGCGATCGGCGACGCCGGCGTCCGCGCCACGCTCGACGCCTACCAGCACGCGATCGAGGCCGCGCCCGGGCAAGACCTGCGGCTGCGCGTCGAGCACGCGCAGGTGATGACCAGCGACGACATCGCCCGCCTGGGCAAGCTCGGCGTGATCGCGTCGATGCAGCCGACCCACGCCACCAGCGACATGCCGTGGGCCGAGGCCCGGCTGGGGCCCGAGCGGATCAAGGGCGCCTACGCGTGGCGCCGCGTGCTCGACGCCAAGGGCTTCATCGTCGCCGGCTCCGACTTCCCGGTCGAGGACGTGTCGCCGCTGGCCGGGATCTACGCCGCGGTGACCCGGGCCGACGCCCAGGGCCAGCCGGCCGGCGGCTGGTACCCCGACCAGAGGCTCACGCTCGACGAGGCGATCTTCGCGTTCACCGCGGCGCCGGCGGTGGCCGGCTTCGTCGAGGACTACCGCGGGCACCTCGCGCCAGGCATGGTCGCCGACCTGACGGTGTACGATCGGCCGCTGGTGGCCGATCACACGCTGCTCGACGCTCACGTGGACGCGACGATCGTCGGTGGCGAGCTGGTCTACGAGCGAGGTGGCGAGTAGCCACTCATGCGCTTCTGTCCGTTCTGTAGCGCGGAGAACGCGAGCGACGCGGTGAGCTGCGCGGCGTGCAACCGCCGGCTGCCGCCGCCGCCCAACCGGCGCGTCCGCACCGCCGCCGTCGGCGGGCCGCCGACGGGGATGATCACCACCGGCGGCGAGGCGCGCCCGGCCACGCTGGCGCCGCCGCCGCGCCCGGCGCCGCCGACGCTGCCGCCGCCGGTGCCGCTTGCCCCCGCGCCGCCGGCGCCGGAGCCGCCACCGGTCGCGAGCCCGCCGCCCCCGCCGCCCCCGAGCGCGCCGCCCACGGTCGTGACCGCCGCCGCGCCGCCGGTCGACGAGGGGCGCCGCGCGCTGGCGACCGCGCTGGTGCCGCCGCCGACCGCGCTCCGCCGCAGCGCGCCGCCGCCCGAGCCCCGCCCGCCCGGCGGCGAGGCCCGCCGCCGGGACGATCTCACCGCCGCGGCCCCACCGCCGGCGCCGGCCGCCGCGCCGCCGCCCTCCGACGAGACCCAGCCGGTCGACGACGCCTGGCTGGTCGACCCGGTCGAGGTCGCCGGCCTGAGCGGGCGGCCGCCATCGGTGGTGAGCCCGCCGCGCGCGAGCGCTCCGCCGTCGGTGGTGACGCCGACGCCGCCGTCGGTGGTGACGCCGACGCCGCGCCCGGCGCCGCCCTCGACCGTGTTGCCGTCGGTCGCCGCGGCGATCTCGCCGGCGCCCGCGCCGCCGGTGCTGCCGCCCGCCGCCGCGGCGATCTCGCCGGCGCCGATCGCCGCGAGCCGCGAGCCGACCAACCTCGAGCCGCCGCCGACCCGCATCGTCCGCACCGACGGCACCGACGATCGCCCGTTCATCCCGCCGGCGGTGATGGCGGTGCCCGAGGTGCCCGATCACGGCCTGGCCAACGCCGCGCGCTACGCCGTCGCCTTCGCCCAGGCCCGCTGGCAGCGCAGCCGCGCGGTCAAGCTGCTGCGCGCCGAGATCACCAGCGACACCGCCGCGCTCGACGGCGTGCTGCTCACGCTCGGCCGCGAGGCCCGCGGCCTCGGCGTCGACAACCGCGTGCTGGCCGACGAGAACGGGGCGATCTCCGACGCCGAGGGCCGGCGCGACGCGATCGCCAACCAGGGCACCGAGGTGCTCGGGCGCAAGGGCGAAGAGAACGCGCGGTTCGACGAGGTCGAGCGCACCCGGCTGGCGACGGTGGCCGACGCCGAGCGGGTGGTCGCCGACGCGCAGCGCGACGTCACCACCTACGAGGCCCAGCGCCGCAGTCTGCGCGACAAGCGCAAGGACCTCGAGCGCCGCCAGAAGGCGTACCTGCAGGCCGCCGAGGCCCGCGAGGGCGACGCCGAGAAGTCGCCGATGGGCGACACCCGCGCCGAGCTGCGCCGCGCCGCCGAGGGCCACCGCCGCGAGGCCGCGTCGCTCGATCCCGAGCGCCAGGACCTCGAGCGCAAGCTGGCCTCGGTCGAGCGGCCGCTGTCGGCGGCGCAGGCCAAGCTCGAGGCGGCCAAGGCCGAGCTCGACGCCGCCAAGCGCGCGCTGGCCGACGCCCGCGAGGGCCACCGCCACCGCCTGGCCGAGCTCGACGCCGAGCACGGCCGCAAGCTGCGCGAGCACGAGCTGGCCGAGGCCGAGATCGTCCGCCGGCTGGTCACGCTGGGCACGCTGATCAACCTGCACCGCGTCGATCGCCCCGAGTTCGCCGAGCTGTACCAGCGCATCGATCGCCTGCGCACCGCGATCAACGCCCGCACCACCGAGATCGATCGCCTGGTCGCCGAGCGCGCCGCCTACGATCGCCCTTCGCTCCTGCGCGGCTACGCGGTGCTGGGCGGCGTGGTGGTCGCGATCATCGCGCTGATCGCGATCATCCTGGCGGCGACCTGACCGCGCCACCGCTCCCTGCTGGCACGCGCCTGGTCGTGCACCGTCGACCGGCGCTGGGTGCGGGCGCGCCGGATGGTCCGTTCCGGACGGCCGCGCCGCCGCCCGGCGCGGCGCTCGTGCTGACGTCCACCGGCGCTCTGCCGACGCCGCGCCAGGTCGTCAGCGCCTGGGGCGTGCTGGTCGCGCTGACCGCGCTGGGCGCCGGGCTTTCGATCGCTGCGGTGGTCGGGTTCTTCGCAGGGATCCCGGCGGGCCTGCTGCTGGTCGTGGGCGCGCTTGGCTTCCGGGTTGAGGTGACCGAGGCCCACCTGATCGCCCGCAGCAATCGCACAGCGCGCCCGCGGCGCATCCCGCTGCCCGAGGTCTGCGGCTTCGAGATCGCGACCGTGGTGCCGACGCGCGAGGGCGCGATCCAGTCGGTGGTCGCGGTCACCGTCGGCGGTCAGCGGATCCCGATCGCCGACCAGGCCGACCAGCCGGCCGAGTTGATCGCGTGGCTCGCGCATCAGGTGGACGCGCGCCGGCGGTGAGGCACGCCTGGGCGCGCCTCACGCCGCGACATCGTCTGTCCGCCGCCGCGCGGCCCGGCCAGTGCCGATCCGTGCGCGGCCCTGCCATGATATCGTGCCGGTAACGATGCCCGTCGTCCTGGTCTCGAACAACAGCGAGTTGCTGCGCCACCTCGGTTCGCCGGGGTTCCGGCGCCTGGAGCTCGAGCCCAAGGTGGCGGCCTCCGGCGAGGAGGCGTGGGCGATGTTCGAGAAGCTGCGGCCGCCGCTGGCGATCCTCGACGCCGAGATGGCCGGGATCAGCGGCAGCGAGCTGACCACCAAGATCAAGGCGATGGCGCCGACCAGCCGCGTCGTGCTGGTGGTGGGCAAGCGGCTGTCGGGCGATCAGATGCGCCGCATCGGCTCGTGCGGCTGCGACGAGGTGCTGGTCGCGCCGATGAGCGCCGACGAGCTGTACGACGTCGTCGCGATCGAGCTGGGGCTGCCCCGCCGCGGCGCCGAGCGCTACCGGCTCGAGCTGATCGGCGGCGGCGAGCCGCTCGACGCCACCGTCACCAACCTGTCGATCGACGGCGCCCGGGTGATCAGCCGGGTGCCGCTGGCCGAGGGGGCCGCGGTCGCGGTGCGGATCACGCTGGAGGACGACACCGGCGCGGTCGACATCCCGGCGCGGATCGTGTGGGCGCAGCAGGCCGCGGCCAAGACCGTCGCCGGCGCCGCGTTCGGCGAGCTCGACGACAAGGCCCGCCGGGTGCTGGCGCGGCTGACCCAGTGGGAGATCGTCCACGAGACCCAGCGCACCCGGGTCGTGCTCAAGGGCGACTTCACCGAGGCGACGCGCTTCGACGATCTCGCGCCCGAGATGGTGGGCCGGGTCGACTTCGACATGGCGCAGGTGACGTACATGAACTCGCTGGGCGTGCGCGCCTGGTGCGAGTTCCTGCGCGCGGCGCCGATCCAGGGCTACGAGTTCCACGCCTGCTCGGTGCCGTTCGTGCTGCAGGCGTCGATGGTCGCCGACGTCGTCGGCCGCGGCACGGTGACGTCGTTCTTCGCGCCGTACCACTGCGAGAGCTGCGATCACCAGGAGGAGCGCCTGCTGCAGTCGGCCGCGCTGCTGGCCTCGGGGCTCGAGGCGCCGGCGTTCTCGTGCAGCAAGTGCGAGGGCCAGCTCACCTTCGACGATCTGCCCGAGCGGTACTTCGCGTTCCTCCAGCCCGGAGACTAAGCGTGGCGCTGCCGACCCTCGCCGACGACGCCGCGCTGCCCGAGGTGGCGACCTGGATGGAGGAGGTCGGCGCCGCGCTGCCGACCGCCGACGGCTTCCGCTACTTCAACGACATGTACCTGGGCGTCACCCGCAAGGTGATCGAGCGGGTCGCCAGCGGCGGCGCCCACGACCCGGCGTTCGTCAGCCGGCTCGACGTGGTGTTCGCGCTGACCTACCAGGACGGCCTGGCCGACGACGTCGCGACGATCGCCCGGGCCTGGCGGCCGATGCGGGCGCGGCGCCACGACGGCTCGATCGCGCCGCTGCGGTTCGCGATCGCCGGCATGAACGCGCACATCAACCACGACCTGGTGGTGTCGCTGCTGCGGGTGTCCGACGAGCTCGGCCGCCCGCTCGATCGCGACACCGACGCCTACCGCGACTACGTCGCCGTCAACGACATCCTCCACGACCTGATGGCCGCGACCAAGGACGCGCTCTTGTCCGACCTCGGCGAGCGCATCGACGACGCGCTGGGCCCGGTCGACGACGTCCTCGAGATCTGGAGCATCCGCGCCGCCCGCGCCAGCGCCTGGACCAACGCCGAGATCGCGCAGGTGCTGCCCGGCGTCGCCCGCGGCGCGCACCTGGCCTCGATCGATCGCACGACCGGCCTGCTCGGCCGCGCGCTGCTGGCTTGAGCGCGCCGCTGGCCGCGTCGTCCCCGCCGTGACGCTCGGTCGTGGCCGCGCGCACGCCCGCGCGCGGCGACGCCGTCGCGGCGGACGGATCCGGATTGCGTGCGAATCCGTGGATTGCCACGATCAACCAACGTCGGAGATGTAATGGACAACAGGTAAATGGGTGGGCACGACGGTTTCGTGCAATTGGTTCTCGCTCCCGCTTGCGACTCAGAAAAGCTCTGTGTTACCGGTGGCGTCGTTCGTTGACGTGGCGGCTCGTCCGGGGGGATGCGCCGCAGTGGCATTCGCTCGCGGAGGAGCAGGAACATGGCTGTGAGTCCGACGTACCTGTCGCGACGGCGGCAAGCTCGACCTGCTGGTCGGCTACCCTCTGGGCCATCATGGCGACTGATCCGATCGATCCCGGCGCGGCCAGGCATTCCGCCGCGGTCGGTCCGGTGGTGATCGACGTCCTGCTTGGCTTCCCTGCCGCGCCCGATCCGTGGTGGCACGACGGGACGATCGCGCCGGCGCTGTTCGAGACGCTGCGTTCCCACCACCTGTGGTTCGGGTTCGATCGCGCGGGCCGCGCTGGCGCGGAGCTGACGCCGATGGGCCGCGATGAACTCGGCGCGTGGAGCCTCGGCTGGATCGCGCGCACCACCTACCGGATCGCCGCCGACGAGCTCGCCGCGACACACCTCGACCTCCTGCTCGCGCGGGGGCTGCGGCTGATGCTGGTGGTCTCGTCCGCCGAGCAAGCGGCCCACGCGTCGACGCTGCTTGACGATGTCGCGGCGTGGCTGGTCGCGCTCCGGCGCAGCGACATCGCGGGCGGCGTTCGCATCCGGCGTGGTCACGTCTGGCCGCTCGCCGACTACCCGACGCGGGGGCCGGCGCTCGAGGCGCGCGCGTGGGACCTCGGCACGGTGCTCGACGCGATCGATCGCGAGGCGTACGCTGGCGAGGTCGCGGCGCAGTACTTCGGCGATCGCTACGCGACCCTCGAAGAGGGTGAGGCCGAGCTGGCGCGGCTGCTCGCGGCGCCGGCGCCGCCCGGCTCGGTGCGCGTGGACGACGGCCCGCTGGTCATCTGGAAACACGTCGCCGACCTCACCGACGCCGTCGCCGTCGAGCGCGCCCGCGTGGCACAGCACGCGTGGATCACCAGCTTGGTCGAGGTCGCGCCGGCGTAGGCCACGATGCGTCGTGCCCCGCTCACTCGCCCGCAGGTCGCGGCCCGTCCGGCCGTGGCCTCGCGCGCGGCGCCTGCGCGGGCCCCGGCCACGCCGGCGCGCGGTGGGCCGCCGTTACTCGACGCGATCGTCGCTCGGCTGCGCGCCGACCCGCGAGTCGCGCTGCCGCACCAGACCGCCGCCGAGGCGGCGCTCGGCCGACGGTTTCCCGCGGTCGAGGTACACCACGGCGCTGCCGCGGCGGAACTTGGCGCGGAGCTCGGCGCGCGCGCGTTCAGCGTCGGTCACGTCATCGCGTTCGCCGAGCCGACGCCGCCGCTGGCGCGGGTCATCCACGAGCTGGCGCACGTGGTTCAGCAGGGGGCCGCCGAGCATCCGGTGACGATCCCGCAGGCCGCGCCCCCCGTCGTCGACCGCGCCGGCGCGGCCGAGCGCGAGGCCACGCGGGCCGCGCGTGGCGAGCCGGTCCGCTTCAGCGCCGCGCCGGTGCGGCTGTACCGCGACGAGGGCGACACCGATCCCGACACGCTGACCACCGCGCTCGAGCAGCGCCTCTACAAGGCGATGGTCGCGGCCCGCGCGGGCGGCGAGCTGGCCGTGACGACCTACACCGCCGACACCGCGCCGATCGGGATCCGCGACGGCGACTGGTTCAAGCCGATCTTCAAGCTCGCCTCGAAGCCGTGGAACGTCGAGGCCTACGCGCGGGCGGTCGAGGTGAAGGATGGCTCCGCCGACCTGGCCAAGGCGTTCGACAAGCCCGCCGACGCGACCCGGGGCGAGGTCGCCGCGCGGGGCTTCGTCTTCGAGGGCAAGCCGCTGCGGCTGGCCCGGGTCGCCGAGGTCGGCGACAAGCGCCACATCGCCTACGCGTTCGTCGGCGACAGCGACGTCGATGGCGTCGCCGCGCCATGGCAGGTGCGGGTCCAGGACATGCGCAGCGAGCAGCGGCTGCGGCTGTTCGCCCGCGACTCCGACCTCAAGCTCGGCGACGTCGAGGTGCCGGTGTTCGGGATCCGCGGCAAGGACGACAAGGTCGCGTCGACCACGTTCAAGCGCAGCTCGCCGAAAGAGATCCAGGCGGCCGCCTACGTCGCGTTCCTGCGCACGCGCGCCGGGTTGATCGCCGACGGCAGCGCCGGGGACGCCGAGGCCGCCGCCGATCTCGCGAAGTTCCGCGAGCCGGCGTTTCTCAAGCGCGGCGTGCCGGCCCCCGGTGGCCGCGCCTACCTGGTCCCGATCAAGGACAGCGCGGCGGGCACCAGCAGCGACGCCAAGAACTTCTTCTACGCGCTTCTCCCCGAGCCGCGCGACGAGGTCCAGTTCGCCGATCCCGAGCGCCAGCGCGAGAAGACGTCGCCCGCCGGGATGGTCGAGGTCTACAAGGTCACGATCCTCGCGGGGCTGCGCAAGATCCTCGACGGCACCACCAAGGACATCGGCGGCAAGCCGACGCTGGCCCTCGACGACGAGCCCAAGCAGAAGCTGCTGGCGATGCTCGACGAGCTGGACAAGCTGGTCGCCGAGACCCAGGCCGCGATCACGCTCGGCGCGACCGAGCCGGGCAAGGCGCCGTCTGACAGCGCGCTCGAGGCGGTGGCCGAGAAGATCCGCCACGCCTTCGTGAAGGCGTGCGTCGACAACTACGACGACGTCGCGGTCATGCACCAGCACCTCGGCGTCTCCAAGATCTTCATCAAGGAGAAGGACCCGAAGGTCAAGGACGACAAGCGCATCAGCCTCGACAAGGTGCGCGGCACGATCCTCGAGGACTGGGTCGGCAAGCACTACCCGATCGTCCAGACCGATCCGACCCACATCCCGGTGTTTGGGAAGAAGGATGGCAACAAGCTGGTCCAGAGCGAGGCCCTCCAGCAGGTCCGCCGCGGCGACGGCAAGATCCTCGCCAAGGGCCAGAAGAAGATCATCTTCGAGGCCAAGTTCGTCACCGCGGCGCCGTCCGACGAGCACCTCGCGCAGATGAAAGACTACGCGATGATTCTCGGCTACGACGCTGTGGCCAAGACCAAGGTCCCGCCGATGACCGGTTGGTTCTACAACCCGGCCGAGAAGGACCCGGCCAAGAAGTGGGCCGCCAATACCACCTGGGATGGCATCCTCTACGTCTTCTCCGACGCCGGGCAGAAGGATGGCTGGCAGGAAGCGCTGAAGCTCAATTTCGGCCCGCTCTTCAAGACCAAGGTCTGGAGCGAGGTAGCCGGCAGCGCGTCGCTCGAGCAGCTGCTGACCAGCTGGACCGAGAACCCGACCATCGCGCTCACGATCAAGAAGCCGGGCGACCGCACCAGCTTCACCTTCCCGCCGTTCGACGCGCCCGAGCCCAAGCTTGCCGGCGTCCTGTTCACCGAGGTCAAGCTCGAGCTGTACGGCCCCGGCGACCCGGTGCTGAAGGGCGGCACGGTCAAGACCGCGGTTGACCCCGCCGCGACCAAGGGCGTCGTGTCGTCGCCGCCCGCGCCCGACGCGCGCCCGATCGTCCCGCTCAGCGAGTCCGAGCGCGTCGACCTGATCGGCGCGCCCAAGCCCACCGGTGGAAAGCCGCGCACCTACGGCCGCATCAAGGAGCGGATCGGCGGCCTCAAGTCGAAGCTCGACGACCTGCTCAAGCGGGTGAAGACCTCGGCCAAGCTGATCGACGGCGGCCTCGAGGCGTCGGTCGAGGTCGAGCCCGGCGCGAGCGGCATCCCGAAATTCAAGCTGACCAAGGCGTCGGTCGTCGTCACCGTCGGCAAGGCGGCCGGCAAGAGCGGCCTCGCCGTCAAGGGCGAGGTCGGCCTCGAGCACGAGTCGGGCAAGATCGCCGGCGGGGTCACGATCAGCTACAAGGACGGCCTGGTCATCGAGGGGACGGCCACGGTCAAGGACGTGGTCGAGGGGCTGAAGCCGTTCACGGTGTCGGTGAAGTACGCGCCGCCGGCCGAGGAGGGCGGCCAGCCCGAGATCGCGATCGGCTGCAAGGAGGTTGCGTTCGAGAAGCGCTACGGCGGCGTGCTCATCACCGGGAAGTCGACCGATCTGTCCTACGACGTCACCAAGGGCACGTTCAGCGGCAACGGCAGCCTCACCGCGGACCTCGGCCCGTTCGGCAAGGCCTCGGTCGAGAAGGTCGCGATCGTCGAGAACAAGGTCGACAGCGCCACCTTCAGCTACGAGTCGCCTGCGCTGGCGTGGCCCAAGAAGAACCCGACGCTGTCGCTCGGCGTGAAGGGCACCGCGACCTACGACAAGGGCGCCTTCAGCGGCAGCCTCGACCTCGCGGCCAAGATCACGCACAAGAACCTGAAGGCGCTCAACCCCGGCCTCGAGTCGATCGCGCTGTCGGGCAACCTGACGATCGCCAAGGACGGCGCGACCAGCGGCTACATCAAGACCGAGTCGGTCATCCCGCTCGGCAAGCACTTCCAGATCCCGGCGCTGAAGATCGCGGTCACGCCCGACGGCGAGGTCAGCGCGGCGTTCGCGGTCCAGCTCGTCAACATCGCCACCAAGTGGGTCACGCTCACCGACGCGACGCTGGCCTGCGTGATCGATCGCGACGGCTTCCGCGTGACCAAGGGGCGGCTGGCGCTCGCGGTCGGCGGCAAGGGCCAGCGCTTCGTCGGGACCCTGGTCGTCACCTACGACCCGAGCGGCGGCTTCGATCTCGGCGCCGAGGTCGACGTCGAGGTCCGCCCCGGCCTGGTCGGCCACGGCACGCTCAGCTACTCATCGCGGACCAACAAGGTCACCGGCACCCTGTCGGTGAAGAAGATCCAGATCCTCGGGCCCAAGACCAAGCCCTACGAGCTGTTCAAGTTCGACAAGCAGATCGAGCTGTTCAGCCTCTACAAGATCATCGGGCTTTACCTCGACGTCGGCGTCCGGCTCGCCTTCGACATCGGCTACGACCTGTCGGTCACGCCGAGCCTGACGCTCAACGAGTTCTCGCTCGACACGTTCAAGTTCAAGTCGGTCCTGGCCAAGATGGAGTTCGACGGCAACCTGTCCGCCGCGCTCACCCTCGAGCCGCGCATCGGGCTCGGGCTGTTCGTCTTCAGCACCAAGCTCTTGCGCATCGGCGGCGGCCTCAAGATCCCGATCACCGCCAAGGCCTCGGTCGACCCCAAGGCGACGGTCAAGGCGTGGTACGCGCCCAAGGACCCCACCGACGAGAACAGCCCCTACGAGCTCGGCGCCAACGCCCAGCTCGCGCTGGTGGTGAAGTTCAGCATCATCGGCGAGCTCAAGCCCTACGCCGAGTTCGTCGTGCTCAACGGCGCCTACCGCAAGCCGTGGGACGGCGACAGCCTCGGCCGGCTCACGCTGATGAAGGAGCGCGAGCTGTTCCGCTACGTCGTCGACCTCGGCAAGCCGATCCCCGCCGGCGTCGACCCCGCGGTGGGGCCCAACCCGGACGCAGCCAAGGTGAAGGACGGCGCCACCTCGCCCACCACCGCGAGCGCCAACGCGCGCGACACCCAGGCCGACAAGAAGGTCGACGACAACCCGCCGGAGAACAAGCCGGCCGACAAGAACCCCGAGCAGCCGCAGGCCGACTCGGAGGAGGGGTTCTCGCTCAAGAGCCTGTTCGACGCCGTCAAGAACAACTCGACCTACAAGGCGATCGAGGACGTGATCGACTCGGCGGCCGGCGTGCTGCGCGCGATCGGCGAGTTCTTCGAGGCGGTCTACAACTTCATCAAGAAGTGGGTCGGCGAGGCGATCGACGCGGTCCGCGCCGTGCTGAAGGGCATCGCGAAGTACGGCCTGTTCGGCTACCTGAAGATGTTCTTGCTCGAGAAGATCCGCGCCGTCTCGCCGACGCTGGCCGAGATCGTCGAGCCGCTCTTGACCGCGCTGGCCGACAGCGAGGCCGCGCTGCGGGACACGCTGTTCGCGGTGCTGGCGGCGCCGCTGCCGACGTCGTTCAGCGGGTTCCTCGGCTGGGTCTGGGACATCGTCACGACCCTGCTCGGCGGCGCCTGGGACAGCTTCACGTCGATCGTCCGCGGCCTGAAGAACATGGTCTCCAAGGCCTGGGACGTCGCCAGCGACGCGATCAGCGGATACATCAACGAGCTGATCAAGTCGGGCGACCTGGGGGTCAAGGTGTCGACCTACTCGGGCGTGTTTGGCTCCACCGACCTGGCCGACGAATGGAAGATCACGATCGCCGGCCTGACGCTCGGCAAGCGCGTGCCCGACGGCACCTCGCTGTTCAGCCTCGATGGCGCCGCCGGGATCGCGATCGGTGAGCCGCTCTATCAGGTGCTCCGGCTGCTCGGCGCCAACGCGACCGATCGGAAGGGCAGCTTCTGGTACGACTGAGTTGCAGGCCGTGCGTCGATCCTGGCGCGAGCGCCCGCGAGGTCGGCCGGCGGAGGTGCGACGACGCGCCGGGGTCTCGCCGGCGACGTGCTAGCGTTCGACGTATGCAGGCCGGGCCGATCGCGATGGTGGTGGCGGCGACGCTGGTGGGCGCGGGCGGGATCTACCTGCTGGTCGCGGTGCGGCGCCCGGCGCCGGCGGTGACCGGGGGCGCTGCGGCGGCGCTGGCGGCGCCCCGGCCGGCGAGCGCGTCGGCGGCGCCGGTGATGCCCGCGCCGGTGGTCGCGCCGACCGCGCCGGTGGTCAAGCCGGCCGCGCCGGCCGTCGCGCCGCCGCCGCCCCCGCCGCCGGTGGTCGCGCCGCCACCCGTGCCCGAGGTCGCGCCGCTGGCGCCGCCGCCACCCCCGATGATCACCACCGCGTCGGGCCTGCAGTACGAGGACACCGTCGTCGGCACCGGCGCGACGCCGACCAAGGGCAAGACCTGCGTCGTGCACTACACCGGGTGGCTGTGGGTCGACGGCGCCAAGGGCGCGCAGGTCGACAACTCGCGCGAGCGCGAGCCGCTGCGGTTCGGGTGCGACGGCGGCCATGTGATCAAGGGCCTGGACGAGGGGCTCGGCTCGATGCGCGTCGGCGGACAGCGCACGCTGATCATCCCGGCGGGGCTGGGCTACGGCGACCGCGCCCGCGACCCGATCCCCGGCGGCTCGACCCTGCGCTTCGAGGTCGAGCTGGTCGGCGTCGAGTAGCGGCGCGACTCAATTGCCGAAGCCGCCGGCCCACGCGCCGGCGGAGACCGCCGCAGCCGACTGCGAGAACACCTGGAACGCCTTGCGGATCTCGCTGGTGGTGTTGCCCGGCGTCAGGATCCAGCGATCGGCGATGCCCATCTCCCGGAACACCCTCTTGAAGTCGGTGGTGCCGTCGCTGATGCCCATCGCCGCGACGACGTGGTTCTCCTGCGCGACCATGTCGGCG
The DNA here is from genome assembly GCA_016707895.1 of Myxococcales bacterium. Lineage (GTDB taxonomy): Bacteria > Myxococcota_A > Polyangia > Haliangiales > Haliangiaceae > UBA2376. The sequence continues at coordinate 493,945 of JADJGV010000005.1, forward strand.
ACCAGCGCGCGCACCTCCTTGGCGGTGGCGCGCGTCGAGCCGTAGTCGCCGCCGTCGGTGATGAGCAAGGTCACGGTGCGCACGGGGACGCCAGCGGCGGCCAGCTCGGTGCTCTTGGCGATCACCGTGCCGAGCAGCACGACCGTCTGGTCGTAGAGCGGCGTACCCAGCCGCGGGTTGTAGTTGCTCACGTCCATCGGGATCGCGTCGGGCAGGCCGACGTACGGGTAGAGGATCTCGCCGTTGAGGTAGCGGGTGTGGACGAACACGTCGCCGGCCTGGCGCGACTTCTTGAGCGCCTCGATCACCAGGTTGTGGCCGTCGCGCACCGCGGCGGTGTTGCCGGCGGCGGCGATCGACTGCGAGTCGTCGGGCATCATCGTCACCAGCACCACCTCGCTGGCGGCGACGTCGTCGACCGCGATGCCGAGGCCGGCCTGGATCTGGGCGCCCAGATCGACCACGTCGAGGGCGGCGGCCGACGCGGCCGACAGCGCGCCCTGCTGCTTGGCGTCGGCGAGGAGCTTGGTGGCGGTGCCCTTGGGGCGCTGATCGTCATCGTGCTTGGACATGGAGTTCTCCTGAGGGAAGGGGTGAGGTGTGGTGGCGCGTCAGGCGAGGCCCGGCCAGGCCGCGAGCGGATCGGTCGAGCGGACCAGGTGCATGCCGGCGTCGGCGAAGCGCTGGAGCGCGTCGGTGGCGGCGGTCGTGAAGTCGACCGCGAAGCCGCCCTTGCCGTCGGGCACGGTCACCGCCGACATGCAGTCGGTGAGCAGGTAGACCTTCTTGGCCAGCGCGGGATCGGCGGCGACGATCTCGGACAGCAGGTCGTCGATGGTGCTCTTCACGCAGTGGCTGGCCGCCTGGCCGGCGATCACGACGGCGTCGGCGCCGAGCAGCGTCTTGACGAACCCGGTGTTGCGCTGGGCCAGCGGCGCGCCGTCGAACCGCGCCAGCACCTCGGGGCGCAGGACCGAGTAGTTCTCGGTGAGCGGGTTGCCGCCCTTGACCTCGACCCACGACTGCGCGCCGCGGGCGAACGCGTGGAACAGCCGCGCCGCGTGCACCACGCCGGCCAGCGCGTGGCCGTCGGAGCCCAGCAGGCAGTGCGGCGGCCACAGGTACAGCTGGTACTTGCCGGCGCGCTCGAGCTCCTCGCAGTAGAACCGCACCTGCTTGGTGAGCCACGCCAGGTTGCCGCCGCACAGCCACTTGGCCATCGCCGGGTTCGGCCGCGCCTCGCCCTTGCCGATCTGCTCGGCGGTGATGACCCGGTGCGCGGTCAGCGGCGCGCCGTCGCGATCGAGCCAGAACGACGGCGAGAAGATCTGGAACGCGAAGTGGGTGTCCATCGTCGTCGTCACGTCGGTGATCGCCGCGAGGTTGCGGTAGACGAACTCGGCGATGCGGCGTGAGTCGTCGACCGCGGCGGTGCCGCTGCGCCCGGCCACGTACAGCGAGCCCTCGGGGAAGCAGAAGTCCTTCTGCACGTCGATGAGCAGCAGGTGGACGCGGCGCTCGTCGGAGGCGGCCGGCCGCACCTGGTGCTGCGCGCGCCAGTCGGCGGCGGTGGTGGCCAGCATCGCCTCATCGGGGCGGTAGCCCCAGCGGCCGGCGTCGGCGGGCTGGTAGTGCGAGGGCAAGGGCAGGGGAGAGACGGTGCGCGTGGTCATGAGTGCTCCTGGCCCGCGGGGCGGGCGGTGAACGACAGCGCGACCGCCCGCGCGGGGCCGGTCGGCAGGGTGAGCGGGGCGCCGGCCTTGGCGATCGCCAGGCCGTCCTTGGTGACGAACAGATCGTCGTCCGCGGCGCACAAGGACGCCGTGTCGAGGAAACGCCGCGTGACGCGAGCGATCGCGCCGTCGCACTCGACGCGGACGACGCCGGCGTCGGTGGGCACGAACAGGTACGGCCCCGCGGCGCACGCGCCGGGCAGGCCGACCATCCAGTCGGCGTCGGCGACCGGCGCCTCGGCGGTGGCGACCACCGCGCCGGCGCGCACGCACGCCACGAGGTAGCGCTCGCGGCCGCCGTCGGCCTCGCGCCACCACAGCCACGCGCGGTCGTCGGCCAGCGCGCAGCCGTGGGCGACGATCCGGCCGCGCAGCGCCGGCAGCCGGGCCCGATCGTCGAGCCCGCGGCGGCTGGGGGCGAACGTGAACGCCACCGCGAAGCCGCCGGCCCGCCAGTAGCCGGCGCCGAGCTGGGCGCCGACCCAGGCGTGCGACGCGCCGGCGACCAGCTGGCCGATCGGCTCGGGGCCGAGCGGGCCGGTGCGCATCAGCGCCGCGCCGGCCAGCCACACCGGCGGCGCGCCGGGCGTCGGGGCGGCGCCGATCGGCCACACCGCGCGCGGCAACAGCCGCGGATCGATCGCGCGGGCGGCGATGCTGCGGGTGATCGCGATGGTCGGGGCCTGGTGCCGGCAGGCCGGGCAGTGGCCGCGGCCATGGTCGATCGCGCAGCGCGGGCAGCGGGTCAGGTGCAGCTCGTCGAGCAGGCCGCGCGGGAACTCGCCGCGCTGACCGGCGTCGAAGATCCGCCGGAAGCAGGTGGCCAGCGCGTCGGGCAGCCCGGCCAGCGGCGCCGCCGAGCGCGGGTAGACCACGTCGGCCGCGAACACGCTGGGGCCGCGCAGCGGGCGCGCCGCCGGGGCCACCCGCGCCGCGGGATCCGCGGGCTGGTGCACGCCGCCGAACGGGCCGACCCACGCCAGCGCGCGGAACAGCATCACCGCGTACGCGAACCAGTCGCTGTCGCGATCGTGGGGCGCGATCAGCGCCGGCGCGGCGGCCGCGCGATCGCACAGCCGCGGATCGACGTAACGATCGGTGAACATCGCGCAGCGCCAGGCGCCGTACTGCAGGCTGTCGGCGTCGATCAGGTGGCAGCGCGGGCCGTCGACCAGCACGTTGCCGTCGTTGAAGTCGCCGATCACCACGCCGGCGGCGTGGGCCGCGCGCACGCTGGCGTGCAGATCGCGGAAGGCGTCGACCAGCGCGCGCAGATCGGCGGCGGTCCCGCGGCGGTGGCGCGGCTCGCCGAGCTGGAACATCGGCGCGCCGCTGACCTTGGGCATGACGTAGCCGACCACCGCGCGGCCGCGGCTGGCGCGCACCGGCGCGGTCGGCGCGACGAACGCCGGGGGCAGGCCGCGCGGGAACGCCGCCAGCTTGGCCTCGATCTCGGCCAGCCGGGTCGCCGCCGCCGCCTCGCGCGCCGGATCGCCGGCGACGTCGGGGTGGTCGGGGCGCTTGTACAGCTTGAGCGCGCGGCCGTCGCCCAGATCGTAGACGTCGGCCTCGCCGCCCTGGCCCAGCACCGCCAGCCGGGTGACGTCGACGCGCTGGCCGTCGACCACGACGGTGGTCACGGCCGGCTCCAGCGCACGCACACCGCGGTGGTGTCGTCGTCGAGCAGCGCGCCCCGCCGGTAGGTGCGGTGGGCGTCCCAGTCGATGTGCAGGCCGTCGTCGGCCAGCAGCCGCAGCCGGCGCTCGAGCGCGTAGGGGTTCTTGTAGATCGCGTCGAGCGCGGCCAGCTCGTCGAGCCGCGGCGCGGCGCTGCCGTCGGGCGCTGCCACCAGCGGCATCGCGCCGTCGGTGGCCAGCACCAGCCGGTCGATCTCGTGGCGCGATCGGGTCCAGGTGGCCAGCGCGCGCGGCGGGCCGAACCACGCCTCGGTCAGGTACGGCGGCGCGTTGTCGGCGAACGGGCCCAGCACGTGGACCACGTCGCCCAGCACGACGACGCCGTCGCCGACCGCCGCGACCGCGATCTGGTCGTCGGTGATCGCCGCCACCAGCGACGTGAACAGGAAGTGCTCGCGGGTGATCTCGGCCAGGTCGTCGCCCATCGTCGCCGCCACCACCGCCAGCCGCTCCAGCACCGCGGCGGCCAGCGCCTCGAAGTCGGCCGCGGTGATCGGGCCGCCGGCGCGCAGGCGCTGGGCGATCGCCTGGGTCCACACCCGGGCGCCGATGGCCGCGCCGATCTCGCTGCGGCTGCCGCTGCCGCAGCCGTCGCACACCGCGATCGCCACGCCGTCGGGCGTGCGCAGCACCCGCGCGGCGTCCTGGTTGGGCCGACCGACCCGCCGATGCACCCACCCGGCCACGCTGCCGGCCGCGATCACCAGGTCGCCACCCGTTCCTCGGGGGGCGGCGGCCTCGGACGCAGCGGTCAGACACGCCGGGGCGGCTTCATCGGGGACGGTCGAGATCGTGTTCATGTGACACTATGATGGTGTCGCTCACACACGATGTCAAGCGGCGCCCGCCGACGCGCCGCCGATCGCGCGCAAGCCCGCGGACCCGCGGCGGTTCGCGCTACCCTGGGCCCCGATGCCGCCGCTCCGCGATCAATACTGCTCGGCCTGCGGGACCGCCTACCCGGCCCGCGAGGCCTATCCGCGCCGCTGTCCCGATCCCGCCTGCGGCCTGGAGGTGTGGGCCAACCCGATCCCGGTGGCGGTGACGCTGGTGCCGGTGATCGACGGCGCGCGCACCGGCCTCCTGGTCGTGCGCCGCGGCATCGAGCCGGGCCGTGGCCGCCTGGCGCTGGTCGGCGGATTCATCGAGGACCACGAGCGCTGGCAAGACGCCGCCGCGCGCGAGGTGCGCGAGGAGGTGCAGGTGGCGATCGATCCGGCGTCGGTGACGCTGCTCGACGCGGTGTCGTCCGCGCCGCGGCCCAACCGCATCCTCCTGTTCGCGACCTGCGCGCCGGTGGTGGCCGCCGAGCTGGCGCCGTTCGTCGCCAACGCCGAGTCGCTCGGCCGCGGCGTGGTCTACGGCCCCGACGGCGTCGACGAGTTCGCGTTCACGCTGCACGCCGCCGCGGCGCGCCGGTGGTTCGCCGAGCGCGGCGTCACCGGGCCGCTGGCGCTGCGCGAGCTGTAGCTACAGCCGCTCGAGCCGCGCCGGCACGTGCTTGTGCCAGGGCGTGCCGACGAACGGATCGCGATCCGCCGTGGCGGTCAGCTCGTTGAGCGCGACGCCGGTCAGCCGCGCGCCGTCGGCGGTCGGGTAGTCGAGGCCGAGGCCGTTGGGCAGCGCGATCGAGCCCGGGCGCATCGCGTCGCTGACCTCGAGCTCGACCTCGATCGCCGCCTGGCGGGTGACCAGCCGCGCGCGCCCGCCGTCGGCCAGGCCCAGCGCCGCGGCGTCCGCCGGGTGGACGCGCAGCGCGCCTCCGGCGTCCTTCTTGCGCCACGCCGGGTCGCGGATGATCGTGTTGGCGGTGAACGATCGGCGCTCGCCGGCGGCGAGCACCAGCGGGAACGCCGGATCGACCGCCGGCGCGGCGTCGGCCAGCGTCGCCAGCGCCGCCAGCATCTCGGGCATCGCCGGGTGCAGCTTGCGATCGGGCGTCGCGATCTTGGCGCGCACGCCGGCCCACTCGTCGACCGCGAACACCACGCCCGACGGCGACGCGACGATCGCGTCGAACAGCGCGCTGGCCGCGGCCATCGGCGGGCCACCGAAGCCCGCCCGCGCCAGCGCCGGCCCGTGGCTGAGCGCCGCCCGCAGCGCCAGGCCCAGCACCACCGCGCCCTCGCGCACGTCGTCGGCCAGCGGCAGCGTGCGGTAGAGCAGCACCGGCGCCACGCCCGACAGCCGCGGGTCGGGCAGCACGCGCGCGAACAGCGCCTGCAGGTACGCCTCGCGGCCGACCGCCGCCGCCGCGCGCAGCGGCGCCAGATCGGCCTCGGTGACCGCGCCCAGCGCCTCGCACAGGCGCGCGTGGATCTCGGCCTCGGGCAGCGTGCCGGGCCGCGGCGGCAGCAGGCGGTGGCGCAGGTGGAACACGTTCTCGGGGAACTCGAAGTTGAAGAACGTCGCCTCGGCCTTCTCGAACTGCGACGCCGCCGGCAGCACGTAGTGGGCCAGACGCGCGGTCTCGCTCATCGCGGTGTCGATCACCACCAGCGTGTCGAGCGCCGCCAGCGCCGCCCGCATCCGCGGCGAGTCGGCGAGCGAGTGGGCCGGGTTGGCGGCCTCGACCAGCATCGCCCGGTAGCGCTTCGGGTGGTCGGTCAGGATCTCGTCGGCGATCGCGTTGCACGGCACCAGCCCGCCGACGATGCGCGCGCCGACCACCGGGCTCTGGCGCTTGGCCTCGCCGTCGGCGATCGCCACCAGCGTGGTCGGGAAGAAGTGGGTGCCGGGCTTGCCCAGGCTGCCGGTCACGACGATCAGCACCCGGTGCAGCCAGCTCACCAGCGTCGAGTGGTGGTTCATCTGCACGCCCAGGTCCTCGAAGCTCGCGAAGGCGCGCGCGCCGCCGATGACCGCGGCCGTGCGCCGCACCAGCGCCTCGTCGACGCCGCAGCGCGCGCAGGCGTCGGCGATCGGGTGCGCCGCGACGGCGGCCCGCACCGCCTCGAGCTCGCCGGCCGCGACGTGGGCCAGGACGAACGCGTGGTCGACCCGATCGTCGGCGAACAGCACGCCCAGGATGGCGATCAAGAGCCACGCGTCGGTGCCGGGCCGCACCGCGAGGTGGATGTCGGCCATCGCCGCGGTCTCGGTGCGGCGCGGATCGACGACGATGAGCGTGCGCGCGGGATCGGCGGCGAGGTCCTTCAGCGTGACGCGCGCGCGCGGGATGCCGTGCGAGTGCCACGGGTTCTTGCCCAGGAACATCGCCACGTCACAGCGCTCGAAGTCGGCGCGGGTGGCGCTGCCCATGACGTGGTGGCTCACCCAGAACTCGCCGGTCTTCTCCTGCGCCAGCGCGCTCGAGCGGTAGCGCGAGCTCAGCGCCCGCCGGGTCGCCGTCGCGTAGGCCCCGGGCAGGTGGTTCCCCTGGCCGCCGCCGCCGTAATAGAAGATCGCGTCGCCGCCGTGGGCGTCACGCACCGCGGCCAGCCGCGCCGCCACCTCGCGGATCGCGGTGTCCCAGTCGATCTCCTCGAAGCTGCCGTCGGCGCGGCGCCGCAGCGGCGCGGTCAGGCGATCGCGGCCGTGCTGGTAGTGATCGAGCCGGTGCGGCTTCTCGCAGGCGTAGCCCCGCGACGCCGGGTGGCGCTTGTCGCCGCGCAGCTTGACCAGGCGCTGGCCGTCGTCGCCGCCCAGCTGCACCTCCAGGCCACAGTTGCACTCGCACAGGATGCAGGCGGTCGGGTGCCACGGCTGCTCGACGTCTATCGGCCCAGTCTGGCCAATCGAGTCTGGCCGCGCAACGGCGGGCGGCGCCCCCGCGCGAGTTGATCGCGGTCAAGTCGGGCCGCCGCCGGCATGCCAGCGTGGCCCGGTCCGATGCGCGCCTGGCTCCTCGCGTCGCTGCTGCTGTCGCTGGCCGGGTGCTGGCGCGACGGGCTCGACGCCGAGGCGATGCGCGACCCGGCGGCGTGCGCCAGCTGCCACCCCGACCATTACCGCGAGTGGTCGGGGAGCGTGCACGCCTACGCCAGCGATGACCCGGTGTTCCTCGCCCTCAACCGCGTCGGCCAGCGCGCCACCAACGGCGGGCTCGGGTCGCTGTGCGTCGGCTGCCACGCGCCGACCGCGCTGGCGCTCGGCCTCACGACCGATGGGACCAACCTCGACGCCGTGCCGCGGGCGGCGCGCGGCGTCGGCTGCTGGGCCTGCCACGCGATCGACGGGGTCACCGCGGTCCACAACGGCGCGCTGACCCGCAGCGATGACGGCGTCGTCCGCGGCGGCATCGCCGATCCGGTCGACACCCCGGCCCACGCCAGCGAGCGCAGCCCGCTCCTCGACGGCGGCAGCCTCGCGTCGTCGGACGCGTGCGGCGCGTGCCACGACGTGCTGGTCGGCGCGGTCGCGGTCGAGTCGACCTACCGCGAGTGGGCCGGCTCGGTGGTCGGCCCGACCGGCCGCGCGCCGCTGTCGTGCGCCACCTGCCACATGATCGGCAAGGACGGTCCGGCCGCCGCGTTGCCGGGCATGCCGACCCGCCGCGTCCACGACCACCAGTTCCCGGGGATCGACCAGCCGCTGATCCCGTGGCCCGAGACCGCGCGCCTGGCGGCGGGCATCGAGCGCGATCTGCAGGCGGCGTTGAGCGCGCGGCTGTGCGTCACCGCGGCTGGCGGCGGCGTGGCGGCCGAGGTCACGCTCGAGAACGTCCAGGCCGGCCACGCGTTCCCCAGCGGCGTCACCCACTCGCGGCGGGTGTGGGTCGAGCTGGTGGCGTCGGCCGGCGATCAGGTGCTGTTCGCGTCGGGCCGGTTCGCGCCCGGCGAGGTGGTGTCGGCGGCGCGCGATCCGTCGCTGTGGCTGTTGTCGAGCCGGTTCATCGGCGCCGACGGCGGCACCGTGGAGGTGCCGTGGGAGGTGGCGGCGATCGACAGCGAGCTGTTGCCGCCGGCGGTGACGGTCGATCCGCTCGACCCGCGCTACTACCACGCGAAGGCGCGCACCTACGAGGTGCTGGGCGCGCCCGATCGCGTCGAGCTGGCGGTCCACGTCGAGCCGATCGGCCTCGATCAGCTCGACGCGCTGATCGCCGCGGGCGAGCTCGACCCGGCGGTGCGCGCCGCGATGCCGCGCCTGACGTTGCCGACGCTGACCCGGCGCTGGGATCGCGCCCAGGGCTACGGGTGCGTGCGATGAGGCGGGCGGCGCTGCTCGGGATCGCGGCCGCGCTCGCGCTGGGCGGCTGCGTGCGGGTCCGCCCGCACCAGCGCCAGCGCCTGGCCGACCCGGCGATGGCGGCGCCGACCTGGCCCGCGATCGAGCGCGCCGACGAGCACACCCGCGAGGTCAGCGAGGGCAGCGGCGGCGCGACCGGCGCCGGAGGTGGCGGGTGCGGCTGCAACTGAGGAGTGGCGCGATCGCGCTGCTCGCCGCCGCCGCCGGCGTCGCGCGCGCCGAGCCGCCGCCCGACGAGGTGAGCGGCACGCTGCGGGTCTACGCCGACGACGATCACCTGACCGTGGTGTCGCCGTCGGCCCACGGCCAGGTCGCGGCGGCCCGCCTCGGCGTCGACGTCGACGTCGCGGTCGACGCCGTCTCGGCGGCCTCGGTCGACGTCATGACCTCGGCCAGCCCGCGCGCGATGACCGAGCGGCGGGTCGAGGCCGGCGTCGGCGTGACGATGTGGCCCCGCGACCGCGGCGCGCTGCGGCTCGGCGCGCTGGTCTCGCACGAGCACGACTACGACGTCGTCCGCGGCGACGCGACCGCGACCGTCGAGCTGGCCGAGCGCAACACGACGCTGGCGCTGCGCGGGCAGCTCGAGCTGGATCGCGCGACCGCGGTCGGCGATCCGATGTTCGTCGGCGCGCGGCGCGGCGGCGGCCTGCTGCTGACCGCGACCCAGCTGATCGATCGCCGCACCATCGCCGACCTCGCGATCGACGGGCGCCTCGCCGACGGCTGGCACGGCAGCCCGTACCGCACGGTGATCGTCCACGCGATCGATCAGCCGACCTTCACCCGCTGGCCCGAGGCGACGCCGGCGGTGCGGCGCGCGCTGGCCGCCGCCGTGCGCGTGCGCCGGGCGATCGGCGAGCGCTGGGTCGGCGCGGCGAGCGCCCGCGGCTACCTCGACGACTGGGACCTGCACAGCGCCACCGCGACCGTCGAGGCCCGGCGCGCGCTGGCCGGCGACGCGCGGCTCGGCGTCGTCGCGCGCGGCTACCTGCAGGACGGCGCGTCGTTCTGGCGGCGGCGCCAGCCCGACGGCGCGATGCCGCCCGCGCTGCGCACCGCCGATCGCACGCTCGGACCGATGGCCAGCGCGCAGCTCGAGCTGGTCGGCGAGCGCCGGCTCGGCGCGGCCCGGCTGGTGGCCGCGGTCGGCGGCCTCGGGCTGTGGTACCTCGACGCCGCCGCGCAGTCGCGGCGCCTGGCGATCACGACGACGGTCAGCGTGACCTGGGCGCGGTAGCCGACCCGCGCACGCTCACACCGCGCGCAGCATCAGCTCGGCGACCGCCTGGTTGTAGGCCTCGGGCGCGGCCACCTCGCCGGCGTCGGCCAGCTGGGCCTGGCCCAGCAGCACCCGGGCGCACCAGCCGATGCGCGGGTCGTCCTGGTGCTCGAGGCGCAGCACCCGCAGCTTGCCGATCAGCGCGTGGTCGCCGTTGAGCTCGAGCACCGGCTTCACCGCCGGCACCGCGTGGCCGAGCTGGGCCATCATCCGCTGCATCCGCGGCGTCATGTCGTCGGCGTCGGCCACCAGGCACGACGGCGAGGTGGTGAGCCGGGTCGACAGCCGCACGTCCTTGACGTCGTCTTGCAGCGCCGCGCGCATCGCGATCAGCAGGTCGGCCAGCTCGGCGTTGCGCTCGTCGCGCTTGGCCTCCTCGGCCTGCTGCTCCTCGTCCGAGCCCAGCTTGATGTCGCCGCGGGCGATCGACACCAGCGGCTTGTCGCCGAACCGCGGCGCGTTCTCCAGCCACAGCTCGTCGATCGGATCGCTGAACAGCAGCACCTCGTGACCGGCGGTGGCAAACCGCTCGAGCAGCGGCGACCGCGCCACCGCGTCCTTCGACGCGCCGGTCAGGTAGTAGATCGCGTCCTGGCCCTCCTTCATCCGCCCGACGTAGTCGGCGAACGACACCAGCCCGTCGGGCTGCTTGGTCGAGTGGGTCACCACCAGGTCGAGCAGCTTGTCCTTGTCCTGGGTGTCCCAGCCGGCCAGGCCCTCCTTGAGCACCGGGCCGAACGCCGCCCAGAACGTGCGGTAGTCGTCGGGCTTGTCGCGCTTCATCTCGTCGAGCGCGCCCAGCACCTTCTTGACCAGCTGCTTCTTGATCAGCTGGATCTGGCGATCCTTCTGCAGGATCTCGCGCGACACGTTGAGCGACAGGTCGTGGGCGTCGACCACGCCGCGCACGAAGCGCAGGTGGGTCGGCAACAGCTCCTTGCACTCGTCCATCACGAACACGCGCTTGACGTAGAGCTGCAGGCCCCGCTTCATCTCGGGGCTGTACAGATCGAACGGCGCCTTCGCGGGGAGGAACAGCAGCGCGTAGGCCTCGAACGTGCCCTCCATGCGCAGCGGGATCGACCGCAGCGGATCGGTCCAGTCGTGCGACACGTGGCGGTAGAAGTCCTGGTACTCCTGCTCGGTGACCTCGGCCTTGGGCCGGTCCCAGATCGCGTTGCGCGAGTTGAGCGGCTCGCCCAGCTCGCCGTCGGCCTTGGCCATGCGGATCGGGTAGCCGACGAAGTCCGAGTAGCGCTTGACGATCGTCGCCAGCACCGACTCGGTGGCGTAGTCGTGGAGGCCGTGCTCGGGGTCGGCGGCCTTGAGGTGCAGCGTGATCGACGTGCCGGCGCTCGCGCGGTCGCCGTCCTCGATGGTGTAGGTGCCGTCGCCGGTCGACTCCCAGCGGGTGGCGCCGTCGGCGCCGGCCTGGCGCGTGACCAGCGTGATCCGGTCGGCCACCATGAACGCCGAGTAGAACCCGACGCCGAACTGCCCGATCAGCCCTGGCGCGTCGGTGGCGGCCGCCGCCTTGAGCTGGGCCAGGAACTCCTTGGTGCCCGAGCGCGCGATCGTGCCGATGTTCTTGACCACCTCGTCCCGGCTCATGCCGATGCCGTTGTCGCTGATCGTCAGCGTCCGGGCCGCGGCGTCGATCGCGAGGTGGATCTCGAGCGCCGCGGCGTCGGCCAGCTCGGGCCGCGCGACCTGCTCGAAGCGGCGCTTGTCGAGCGCGTCGGAGGCGTTGGACACCAGCTCGCGGAGGAAGATGTCCTTGTCGGAGTAGAGCGAGTGGACCATCAGGTCGAGGAGCTGCTTCACCTCGGCCTGGAATTCGTGACGTTCGGCGCCCTGGGTCATGGTGCCGTTTCGATAGTTTCGCCGCGCCCGCCGCGCAAGCCCCCGGGGGCCAAACCCGCGAGATTCCGGTGCCGGGCGGGGCGATCGCGGCCGCGACCGGCAGCCGCAGCGGGTTCCGCTGGACCGGGCCCCCCCAGCGCGTACGATCGTGGCAACAACCTCGGGGGAGGATCCATGTCGAAGCGTGTCTGGAGCGTGCTCGTGGTGGCCCTGGCCGCGGCCTGCGGTGATGACGGCGGCAGCCCGGTGATCGACGCGGCCATCGACGCCCCGGTGATCGACGCGGCGATCGACGCGGCGGTCCCGCTCGACGCCGCCACCGGCCAGGTGTGGATCCGCGGCACCGGGATCACCGGCGCCGGCAACCAGATCGTGCTGGCGTTCGTCGGGCGGCTCGACGGCGGCCCGCTCGGCAACATCTGCCAGCCGGTCACCGCTGATCCGTTCAGCTTCGTCGCGGCGGTGCAGACCCAGGGTGTCGACCCGTGCACGCTGACCGGCGTCGCGACGATCCCCGACGGCACCTACACCGTGACCGCGGGGATCTACACGCCGGGCCAGCAGACGCCGACCCGCTGCGCCACGACGACGGTGACGGTGGCGGGCTCGGGCGACGTCACGTTGCCGGCGTTCGGCGCCTGTCCGTAGCCGGGCGGTTGCCGTCGGCGGCCCCATGGTCCACCCTGCGCCGGATGTCTGCACCGGCCGAGCTGCCAGCCCTGACCCGCCGCCAGCGCGTCGCCACGATGGTCGCCGCGCTGCTCGGGCTCTTGCTGGCCGCCCTCGACCAGACCATCGTCGCCACCGCCGGCCCGACGATCCAGCACGACCTGGGGATCGATCCGTCGCTGTACGTGTGGATCACCACCGCGTACCTGGTGTCGGGGACGGTGCTGGTGCCGCTGTGGGGCAAGCTGTCGGATCTGTACGGCCGCAAGCCGGTGCTGATCGCCGGCATGTCGATCTTCTTGCTCGGCTCGGTGCTGTGCGGGCTGGCGCAATCGCCGCTGCAGCTGATCTTGTTCCGCGCGGTGCAGGGCGTCGGCTCCGCGTCGCTGTTCACCAACGCGTTCGCGGTGGTCGCCGACCTGTTCGCGCCGGCCGAGCGCGGCAAGTACCAGGGCATCTTCGGCGGGGTGTTCGGGCTGGCGAGCGTGGTCGGCCCGCTGGTCGGCGGCTTCCTCACCGATCACGTGAGCTGGCACTGGGTGTTCTTCATCAACCTGCCGGTGGGCGCGGTCGCGATCGGCTTCGCCGCGACCAACATGCCGATGCTCAAGCGGCCGCGGTCGGGGCCGGCGTCGATCGACGTCGCCGGCGCGCTGGCGCTGATCGTCGGCACCGTGCCGCTCTTGCTGGCGCTGTCGCTGGGCCGCGGCGCGCACTCGACCCTGGCCGGCGGCTGGCCGTGGGGCGCGTGGCAGATCCTCGCGCTGTTCGCGGTGGCCGCGCTCGGCATCCTGGCGTTCATCGTCATCGAGCGGCGCGCCAAGGAGCCGATCCTCGACTTCGCGCTGTTCCGCAACCGCGCGTTCGCGGTCGGCTGCGGCGCGGCGTTCACCGCCGGGCTGTCGTTCCTCGGCGCGATCACCTTCCTGCCGCTGTTCATGGTCAACGTCGTCGGGCTGTCGGCCACCAGCTCGGGGCTGACCACGACGCCGCTGACGTTCGGGATCGTCGCGGCGAACATCATCTCGGGGCAGGTGGTGGCCCGGGTCGGCCGGTTCAAGCCGGTGATGATCACCGCGCTGCTGATCCTGATCGGCGCGTTCGTGATCATGGGCTTCACGCTGTCGCCCGACGCCGGCCAGCTCGACGTGTCGCTGAAGATGATCCTGGTCGGGCTCGGGCTGGGCCCGACGATCCCGCTGTACACGCTGGCGGTGCAGAACGCCGTCGAGCTGCGCCAGATCGGCGTCGCCACCTCGACCGCGACGTTCTCCCGCTCGATGGGCGCGACGATCGGCATCGCGATCATCGGCACCGTGTTCGCCAGCACGCTGGCCACCCGGATGCAGCACGAGCTGGGCGGCGGCGGGCCACCCGCGGCGCCGGCCGCGGCCCCGGCCCCGGGGCACGCGCCGGCTCACGGGCCGACGGCCAGCGGCGGCGAGGACGCGCCAGCGCCGACCCGCTTCGACGCCGCGGCGATCAAGGCCGAGTTGACCGCGCAGTTCGCGGCCAAGCTGCAGGCGGCGGCGGCCGAGGCGCGGCCGGCCCTCGAGGCGGCGCGGGCCGAGGCGCTGGCCGGCGTCGACCGCACCGGCCGCGGCATCAAGCAGGCCTTCACCGACGCGATCGAGCGCATCTACCGGCTGTGCGCGCTGATCGCGATCGCCGCGCTGCTGGTGACCCTGGCCTTGCCCAACCACCCGCTGCGCAAGCGCGAGCACGGCGCGCCGCCGCCGGCGGCGGAGTAGGATCACGCATGGCCGTCCGTCCCATCACGCAGATCGGCGCGCCGGTGCTGCGCCAGCGCGCCCGCGAGTTGACCCACGCCGAGCTGGCGTCGCCCGCGCTCCAGGCGCTGATCGACGATCTGATCGACACCATGCACGACGCGCGCGGGGCCGGGCTGGCCGCGCCGCAGGTCGGCGAGTCGGTGCGGGTCGTGGTGATCGAGGTCCCGGCCGAGCCGCCCCACCCGTACCGGCCGGCGATCCCGCTGACCGTGCTGGTCAACCCGGCGCTGACGCCGGTCGACGACGAGCGCTTCGCCCACGCCGAGGGCTGCCTGTCGGTGCCGGCGCTGCGCGGGCGGGTGGCGCGGGCGGCGCGGGTGCGGGTGCAGGCGTGGGATCGCCACGGCGCGGCGATCGACGAGGTGGTCGTCGGCCTGACCGCCGCCACCTACCAGCACGAGGTCGATCACCTCGACGGCGTGCTGTTCGTCGATCGGGTCGACCTGCAGACGCTGGCGACGATGGCCGAGTTCGAGCGGCACCAGCTCCCCGACGTGATCGCCGAGGCCCGCGCGGTGGTCGCGCGGCTGGGCGGGTAGCGGCCCCGCGCGCGCTAGGTCGGCGCCTTGTCCGCCGTCTTCGGCGTCACCTGCCCCTGGATCATGAAGTACTGCGCGTCGTAGTCGCCCTTCAGGTACCGCTCGAGGCGCCCGCTGGTCGCCGGCCACAGGTTCTGCCCGCTGGGTTGATCGGAGTCGTAGATCAGCAGGCGGCCATCCTGGCGGATCAGCATGAGCTGGTGGATGTAGTCCTTCGGCGACGGTGCCGCGCCGGTGGCGTCGTCGCCCTTGGCCGCGTCGCCCTTCCCTTGCTTCGGCCGATCGTACTCGCAGTGCAGGCTGACCATCAGCCACTGGCCTTCGCCGAGGTCCTCGCCGAAGCCGAGCAGCGCGTCGATCTTCTCGATCCGCACGTTGAGCGGCTCGTAGGTCTCCATGCTCGAGACGATCACGTCGGTGCCGCCCCGCCCGCCGGCGTGCTCGTCGGTGGTCAGGTAGGCGTGCATGGCCTCCTGAGCCCAGGACAGGTCGCCGAACGTCCCCGTGCCGGCGCCGACCGTGCTCGCGACGCTGAGCATCATCTCGGCCGCGGCGCGCTGCCGGAGGGTCATGGTCGGCGCGGCGCCCTTGGCTGGCTTGGGCGCGTGCTCGTTGGCGAAGCCGACCAGGAAGCGCGCGCAGGCGGTGGGGCCGGCGAGCACGTGCGCCGCCAGCGCCGCGGCGAAGGTGCAGCGCTCGCGGTCGCTGTCGGTGCCTGCGAGCTTGTCGTTCTGGCCGAGCTTCGCGCAGATCGTGGCGCCGTCCCAGCCGCCGGCCTTGTCGTAGGGCAGCTTCTCCTTGGGATCGGCGGTCGCCACCGGCTTGCCGTCGGGCCCCGCGACGACGCCCTGCTCGCTGGCCAGTCGACCCGCGGCGCTGGTGACGCCGAGATCGAGCGCCCCGTCGCCGCTCTGCGCCGTGAGCGCCGTGGCGTACTCGCTGACCTGGCGCACCAGCGCCATCCCGTGCTGCTCGGAGAGGTAGGCGAAGATCGCGTCGGCGTGCCGCGGGTTGCCGCGGATGATCAGGCCCAGCAACAGCGGATCGGTGTTGCTGCCGACCAGCGACACCGCGGCGTCGCGGCCGACGTCCTGCGCGGCGTCCGGCGTCTCGAACGGGCTGGCCGCGGGGCCGGTCGCCGGGGTCGTGGCCTTGGGTTTGCCCATCGACCGCCCATGGTAGCGACAACCGTGCCGGCCGCGGGGCCCGAAATCGCGGCCGGCGCGGCCCGGCGGCTGGTCCGGCGCCTGGCACGGCCGTGGCCGCGGGGGCACCGGCCGGCGGTGTGCCACCGATGGGGCATGCGCGACCGTCCCGCAGGCGCGGTGGTCACGCGGCGGCGGCGAAGGCGTCGGCCAGCCGCGCGGCGGGCGCGGTGAGGCGCGGCGTCAGTACCAGGACACGCCGAGCTGCAGCGACACGCCGATCACCGTCGAGCCACCCCGGTAGAGGGCCAGCGTCGTGGCGCCCTCCGCCGAGACCGCGAGGCCGCGCCGGCGGAACAGGTCGAAGCCGCCCGCGCCCAGCGCGCCGAGGCCGCCGAACTGTTCGGTCTCGGTGTCGCCGGCGCGGCGGGTGAACGACGAGAAGCCCGCGCCGCCGCGCAGCCAGAACGCCTCGCGGACGTAGAGCTGGCCGCCGAACGTGACCACGGCGCTCTGGTTCGCGGTGTCGCCGTGGGGGAACGCGGTGGTGCCGAGCTCGAGCAGCCACACCCAGCGCGGCGACGCGACCGTGCCGAGCCGGAGGTTGAAGCCGGCGCCGCTGCCCGTGGCGGTGCCGATGCCGTAGGCCAGCTGCACCGCCGGCCCGACGGCGACGCCGATCGCGAAGCCCTCGCGCACCGACTCGGGCTCGAGGTTGGCCTCGCGGGCGGCGGCGACCGCGCGTGGGTCGGGCCTGATCGGGTGGTGGTCGTCGGCGCGGGCCGCGGTCGGCGCCAGCGCCAGCGCGAAGGCCAGCGCGGCGCGCATCAGCCGGTGGGCTCGGAGGCCGGCGGATCGGTCAGCACCAGGCGCGCGACCGGCTCGCCGCCGATCAGGTGGCGATCGACGATCTCCTTGACGTCATCGACGGTCACGCCGCCGTACCAGACCTGCTCGGGGTACACGACGACCGTGACGCCGTGCTCGCATTGATCGAGGCAGCCGGCGTTGTTGGCGCGGATCGCCTTGCCCAGGCCGCGCGCGGTGAGCTCCTTCTTGAGCGCGTCGCGCACCTCGTTGCCGCCCTTGGCCTTGCAGCAGCCGCGCGGATGGTCGGCGCCGCGCTCGTTGACGCAGACGAACACGTGACGATCGAAGTGGGGCATCCGCGGCCAGCCTAACACGCGCGGCCGGACGCGCGCCGCTGTCCGGGAGTGGCCGGAATCCGGCCACTATGTCCGGGATTCGGACAAAGCCGGACAGCGGCGCGGTGGCGTTCCGCGGGGTTGGCGCTGGCGCGCGGGGTGCAGTACCCGCCGGCATGCGATGGGCGGTGGTCGGGGTGATGGTGGCGGCGGTGGCGTGCGCGGACGCGCCGCCGGCGACGTGCGTGGACGAGGTCGGGGCGCGGGAGGGCGGCACGGCTCCGGCGGCCTACGTCGGGTTTCGCTGGGCGTGCGCGCACGCGCCGGCGTGCGCGGTCGTCATCGAGTGCGCGGACCCGGGATGGCGACGGCTGGCGGCGTCGGGGCTCGATGCGGCGGCCGCGTGCCTGCTCGGACCGTGCGAGCGTCGGAGAGAGTGCCTCGACGAGGTGCTCGCGGCGTGCTGGACGCAGTGATTGCGTCCAGCGAGGCGATCGGTGCAGCTAGTGCGCGACGACCATCACCGGACAGTGCGCCGTCCGCATCACGCGGTCGGCGACCGAGCCGAGGATGGCGCGGGACAAACCACCGCGCCCGTGCGAGCCGATCACGATGAGATCGGCGTGGTGCTCCTTTGCCACCCGCACGATCTCGTTAGCTGGCGCACCTTCCACGACCAGCGACTCGACCTCGTGCGCGCCCTTCTCGATGGCGAGCTTCTTCTCGGCAGCGAGGTCGCCGCTGACGCGGTCGAGGATCTCGGCGATCGCCGGGCCGCCCGCAACGAATGCGCCTTCGGGCAACGGGTACATCGGGATCTGGAACGCCGACACCATCAGCAGCGGCGCCTGCAATCGCGCGGACAGCTCGACCGCGTAGTCGAGGGCGTGCCGGGCTTGGGTGGAGAAGTCGGTGGCGAGCATGATCCGCTTGATCCGCATGCCTCGCGGTACTGCATCAACCGGGCCGAGGTAGGCGCGGGCCGCGGATGTCCCACGTGGGACGTGGCCGGGATGTCCCACGTGGGACGTGGCTCGGATCTCCCACGTGGGAGGGCGCGCGACGGACGTTCCACGTGGGAGCGCGCGGGACGTTCCACGTGGGACCTGGCCAGGATGTCCCACGCGGGGAGGGCGCGGGATATCCCACGTGGGATGCGCGACCCGCCGACTGCCTCAGCGCGGTCCGAGCCGTGCGCGCAGGCGAGCGTTGGCGATCGGCGTGGGGTCGAAGCCGGTGTCGCGCTTGATGGCGTCGATCATCTCCTGCATCGACGCGGCGCGGTTCTTGTGTGCGCGGTAGAAGCGGCCGATCACACCGTCGAGCACGTCCACGCCCACGGCCGCGGCGACGTCCTTGTAGAAGAACGCGCCCTGCATGTACGGCAGGTTGGTGAACAGGTCGTCGCGGATGATGTCGATCTGGTTGCACCCGGTCGGCCACGCTGGCGCGCCGCCGGCGGCGATCGCGTCGTCGAGCTCGCGCTGGTACTCGGCCCACACCTGCCGCTCGAGGGTCGCGCCACCGGTCACGGCCAGGGCGCGCGCCGCGAGGTAGCTGACGGTGCCTTCCGAGAGCACGAAGTCCTCCCAGCACTTCAGCCGGACGCCATCGCCAAACCAGCCGTGGGCCGCCTCGTGGGCGTGGGTGACCTCGTCGGCCATGGCGTCCTTGGCGACGTGCCAGTACGGGTGGTGCTCCATGCCGCCATACAGCCCCTCGCCCCACACCACCGACACCGACGCGACGTCCCGGCCGAACGCGTAGGGGCCGAGCACGCGCTCGTACCAATCGAAGACCGCGCGCAGGTGCCTGGTCCCGCTGCGCGCCGCGGTCAGCCCGCCGGGCAGCGAGTACACCGCGACCTTGGTGCCAGCGGCGGTCGTGCCCAGCTCGGTGCGGGTGTAGCTGCCGACCGCCCAGGCGATCATGTACGGCGGCGCGTCGCTGTCGATGGTCGGCGGATAGACCGCCTGCTTACCCGCGGGCACGCCATCGAGGTGCAGCGCGAAGCGCACGCCATCGGCGGGGCGGGAGTGACAGGGGAACAGGTTGCCGCAGAAGTACGGCCACACCACCGTCGAGCCGCCGGGCAAGAGGCCATCGGCCATCGCGTGCGTGGTGAAGCGATACCGCACGACCAGCGGGCCGCGGACGTTAGCGACCCGCAGCTGCCCGCCGACCAGCTTGTAGCGGCGGTGGCCGCGGCCGTCGATGACGTCGTCGATGGTCAGCCCGCCGACCTCGAGCGCCACGTTGCCGTTCTTCTCGAGCGCGATGGTGGCGGTGGCGTCCAGCTCGGCCAGATCGACGTCGAGGTCGATGGCCGCCAGGTCGACCGCGGTCGCGCCGTCGGCCTTGCCGTCCAGCCAGGCGTCGTCCGCCGGGTCGTCGACCAGGTCGTCGGTCGCGCAGCCGGCCGTGCCGATGACTGCCCAGGCGGTGACGACCAGCGCGAGCGAGGCGGTGCGGCGCGACATCTGGGCAGATAGAGCAAGCCAGCGGCCAGCCATCCTCCGATGGATCCCGCGGAGTTACGCTCCAGCCGGGGTGGCGACTCGGGTCGCCGGCGGCGCGGCTGGTGGGGACCGCGTGGCGTCGGCGTGGCCAGCGGCGCCGATCGACGCGTCGCGGCGACCGTGCGATCGTGGCGGCCCCATGACCGAGCGCGCCGCCAGCGATCACCTCGCCGCCAACGTCCGCGCGATCCGCGAGGCGCGCGGCATGTCGCAGCAGCAGATCGCCGCGCTGGCCGGCATCCCACGCGCGACCTGGTCGCACCTGGAGTCGGGCATGGCCAACCCGACCCTCGCGGTGCTGACCCGCGTGGCCGACGCGCTGCAGGTGCGGCTCGACGAGCTCCTGGCCTCGCCGCGCTCGCCGGTCCGCCACGTGCGCGCCGCCGAGCTGCCGACCCGGCTGAAGGGCACGGTGCGGATCCGCAAGCTCTTGCCCGAGCCGTTGCCGGGCCTCGATCTCGAGCGCCTCGTGCTGCCGGCCGGCGCGCGCATGGCCGGCGTGCCCCACGCGCCGGGCACCCGCGAGTACCTGGCGTGCGAGCGCGGCGCGGTCGAGCTGTTCGCCGCGGGCGAGACCTTCCGCCTCGAGGTCGGCGATCTCGTCGTGTTCCGCGGCGATCAGCGCCATGGCTACTACAACCCCGGCCGCGATGAAGCGGTGGCCTACAGCGTGATCGCGTTCGTGCCGATCGCGTCGTGAGGTCCGGGTGCCGCGTCCGTCGCGCGCGCGATCAGAACTGCTCGGCGCACCACGGCGCCACCGGCCACGCGAACATGCGATCGAGCTGCGCGATCGCCTCGGCCTTGCCGGTGATCCGCCCGCCCTGGGCCAGCGCCGTCGCGCGCACGCCGCCGAGGTACAGCGAGCTCAGCGTGGCGCGATCGAGCGTGACGTCGACGCCGCCGACCGCGGGCACGCAGGTCCCGACGCCGTCCTCGACCACCAGCCGCCAGCGCGACTGCGGCTCGACGTCGTGCGGCCACCCGCCCCCCTCCATGACGAACGTCACCGCGCCATCTGCCGCATACCGCCGCGCGCCCAGCGCCGCGGTGACGTCGTCGATCCGCAACCACAGCGTGTCGAACCGCCGCCGCCGCACGACCCGCCGGTAGTCGCTGGCCAGCCACGGCAGCGGGCAGTCGACCGCGGCGTTGGCGACGCTCACGCGCGGGAACAGATCCAGCGTCGTGACGTGCCGCCACAGCGCGGCCTCGGCGTCGGCGTCGAGCGCGACCAGCTCCTCGACGTCGACCGCCCCGGCGGGGCGCCCGTCCTCGAACGCCAGCTGCTGCCGGTACACGACGTACCCGCGATCGACGCCGGCCTTGCGCACCACGACGTGGCGCCGCGGGCTGCGACCGCGCCGCGCGAACGGCCGATCGGCGATGCGCCGCCAGCGCCACCAGTCGAGGGAGCGCGCGTACATGCCCGGCCGCTGCGCGCACGCCGCCGCGTAGATCGCCGGCAAGGTCGCCAGCGCTTCGTCGTCGCTGAGCCCCACCGGCCACACGCCCCCGACCGCACCATCGTCCGACTCGATCAGCCCGTCTCCAGCGACGACCGCCAGCTCGTCGCTCTCGACCGCGACGCCGTAGCCGAACCGGCCGTAGATGCCTCCCTCCGAGGCGTACAGCCCCGACAGCGCCTCGCCGCGCGCGCGGCAATCGTCGAGGTGCGCGTTGATCAGCCGGCGCAGCAGCCCGCGCCGCCGGTGGGTCGGGCGCACGGTGACGATCGTGAGGCCGCCGGTCGGCACCACCGCGCCGCCGCACACGGTGAGCGCCAGGCTGTACGCCGACGCGGTGGCGACCAGCGCCGATCCGTCGAACGCGGCGAACGTGCGCGGCACCGGCACCAGCACCCGCATCCGCTCCAGCACCTGCGGATCGACGGCCGGATCGGTGCCGAACACGTCCAGGACGCAGCCCATGACCGCGGGCAGCTCGGCATCGGTGATCGCGCGGACGGTCAGCTCGGACACCGCGCGACTAGAGCGCATCCCGCGATCGCTGTCGAGCCACCGCCGCTCAGGTCGCGACGGCCAGGCCGGCCGCGATCGCCAGCTGGCGCGCGGCGGCGTCGCGCCCGGCCGCCCCCAGCGCGATGGTCAACGCGCGCACCGCCTGGCGCTCGGTCGGGTCGTCGACGCGCGCCGGGACCGCGCCCACCGCCTCCTCGAGCCGACCGGCCAGCGCCGCCCCCAGCCACGCCGGCAGCGCGGCGCCGACGTCCACCGCCGCGGCGCGCGCGGTGGCGCGGTCGCGCGCGTGGGCGCACTCGGGGCCGAAGTCGTGGTCCCAGCGCGCGGCCGGCAGGTTGCGCTTGTACTCCTCGCGATACGCGTCGTAGCCGTCCCACGCGCAGCGCCACGCCAGGCGCGCCGACGCCGCGTGTCCGCTGGCGTCGAGCCCCCGCGCCACCTGCTCCCACGCCTCGGCCCACCCCAGGTTCGCCCAGTGGTGCGCACGCCGCATCGCCCCGCGCAACGCGTCGGACATGGCGCGATTCGACCGCGCCGATCCGACGCCGTCAACCGCGCGGCACCGGTACACTACGCGCATGCGCGCCCCACGCTCCGCCCGCACGATGTTCGCGACGCTCGCGCTCACCCTCGGGCTCGCGCCGACCGCGGGCGCCAAGCCGGCCCGGCCGCCCGCGCCGCCCGCCCCGGTCAAGCCCCAGCCGCCGCCCGCGAGCCAGGTGCTCGACGCGACCTCGGGGCAGGCGATCACCGTCGTGCGCCGCGGCGTGATCGCGACCAGCAACGCCAACGATCGCTACGTCGCGGTGGCCGAGCTGACCGCGCAGCCCGGCAAGGGCCCGACGCTGGTCGTCGGCGCGCAGCGCCTGGTGGCCAACAGCTGGGGCAGCGGCTTCGGCCAGGGCCAGGGCTCGGCCAGCTGGGAGATCGATCGCGCCACCGCCGACGCGATCGCCGCCGCGTGGCAGGTGACCCGGCAAGATCGGGTCTCGCTCGACCCGGGCCTGGCGCTGCGCTGCCGCCCCAAGCAGGCGACGTTCCGCCGCGGCAAGCCGATGCCGATGGTCCTCGAGCTGGTCAACGCCGGCGCCACCGCGATCGGGTTCCAGGACGGCGGCCGGCAGTTCGGCCGCGACGAGCAGTTCGCGTTCACCGCCACCCGCGGCGGCGTCGCGTTGCCGGTCATCCCCCTCGGCCCCGCGGCCGGCGGCGGCGGCTTCCAGTACAAGCCGATCGCGCCGGGCCAGAAGGTGCCGCTCGCGGCCGAGCTGACCAGCTGGGTCAGGCCGACCAAGCCCGGCCGTCACCAGATCGCGTGCGAGTACCGGACCTCGCTGGTGCCGGGCACCCGCGGCCCGGCGTGGCCCGAGCGCGGCGCCGAGGTCTGGGACGTGACGCTCACCGCGACGACCTCGGTCGTGGTCAAGTAGCGCCGATGATCACGCTGGGCGACTGGCTCGCCGAGGCGCCGTTCGGCCTCGGCATGTCGAGCGGCTTCTTCTCGTTCTTCGCGCACACCGGCATGCTGACGGCGCTGGTCGAGCGCGGCCTGCGCCCCGCCCACGTCGGCGGCTCGAGCGCCGGCGCGCTGGTGGCCGGCGCGTTCGCGGCGGGCGTCGCGCCGACCGCGCTGGCCGACGTGCTGCTCGGCCTCGACCGCAAGGACTTCTGGGATCCGGCGCCGGGGCTGGGCCTGTTGCGCGGCCGCAAGTTCGACGCGCTGCTGCGCCGCGTGCTGCCGGTGACCAGCTTCGCCGCGTGCGCGCAGCCGGTGTTCATCAGCGTGTTCGACATCGGCCGGCGCGCGACCCGGGTGGTCACCGACGGCGATCTGCCCACCGCGATCCGCGCGTCGTGCGCGGTGCCGGGCATGTTCCACCCGGTGGTCGTCGACGGCCGCGCGTGCTGGGACGGCGGCATCCTCGATCGCCCGGGGCTGGTGGGCATGCCAGCGGGCCGCACGCTGTTCCACCACATCGCGTCGCGCTCGCCGTGGCGCCGGCGCGGCAGCGCGGCGCTGGCGCTGCCGTCGCGCCCGGAGCTGATCAGCTTGGTCATCGACAAGCTGCCGCGCTCGGGGCCGTTCAAGCTCGAGGCCGGCCGCGCGGCGCTGGCGGCGGCGCGCGCGGCCACCGCGCGGGCGCTCGATCAGCCGATCGCCGACGGCGCGGTCGCGCTCGCGGCGTGAGGCGCGGCGTGACGCGCCGCCTTCACGCGCCTGGACGCGCGAACTGCGGGTGCGCGGCGATCCGCGCGTCGAACCCCGCGCGGTCGCCGAGCGCGACGTCGCTCGGGTACGCCGCGGTCGACCGGGCGCGTTGCGCGAGCCACCCGGCGTCGAGCAGCGCGTAGCCGGCCAGCGCGTCGGCCGCCACGCCGTGCAGCGCCCGCGTGGTCTCGGGCTTGGGGCCCGACGCCACGCCGCGCGCGACGTGGAACCCGGCCGCGAGCATGGCCGCGCGCACCGCGGTCGACCGCGAGTACGTCACCAGCTCGCACGGCCGCGCGAGCCGCGCCGCCACCGCCGCGAACGCCGCGTGGGTCCACAGCCCGCCGTCGACCTTGGCCGAGAACGGATCCCACCAGATCACGTCGGGCGCCGGCGCGTCGGCCAGGCGCGCGAGCAGCTCACCGCGCACCAGCGTCCAGATCAGCCCCGGGCGCTCGAAGCGATCACGCGCCAGGAGCCGGTGCGGCGCCGGGTGGCGCAGGTGCGGGAACGCGCGCGGGTGGGCCAGCGCCAGCGCCAGCGCGTCGAGGTCGCGCTCGAAGCTCACCAGCTCGACCGCGCCATGGCCGGGCGCGGCGTCGAGCGCGCGCACCAGCGCCATCGCGTTGTGCGCCGCGCCCAGCCCGACGTCCCACACCACCAGCGGCGCGCTGCCCGCGAGCGCCCGCGCGATCGCCCGCGGCTGCGCGACGTACAGCGCGGCGGCCTCGGCGTCGGGATCGTTGACCGAGTGCATCACCTCGCCCGACGCGACGTGGCGCACCCGGCCGCGGCCGTCGGCGTCGGCGTCGATCGCGAACCCGCCCCGGGCCATCGCCCGCCCGCGGCGCGCCTGCGGCGGCGGCCCCGGCGGGTGGGTCGGATCGTCGGCGGCCAGCCGCGGCGCCAGCTCGGCGTACCGCGCGGCGAAGCGCCCGTCGACGATCGCCGCGCGGATCGTCGCCATCAGCTCGACGTAGAACCGCAGGTTGTGGCCGGCGATCAGCGCCCAGCCGCTCGGCTCGGCGGCCTTGATCAGGTGGTGCAGGTACGAGCGCGGCAGGCGCGCGCACGCCTCGCAGCCGCACGCCGGATCGAGCGGGCCGTCGTCGGCCTGGTGCGCGGCGCGCCGCAGCTCGACCCGCCCCAGCGACGTGAACGCCACGCCTTGCTGCGCCAGCGCGGTGGGCAGGATGCAGTCGAACAGGTCGACGCCGCGGTGCACGCCCTCGAGCAGATCGATCGGCGTGCCGACGCCCATCAGGTAGCGCGGGCGATCGACCGGCAGCCGCGCGGTCACCTCGGCGGTCAGCGCCTCGCGCTCGGCCCGCGGCTCGCCCACGGCCAGGCCGCCGATCGCGTAGCCGTCGAAGCCGGCGATCGCCACCAGCGCGTCGGCGCTCTCGCGGCGTAGGTCGGCGAAGCCGCCGCCCTGGACGATCGCGAACAGCGCGCGGTCGCCGGTGCGCGCCGCCAGCGAGCGCCGGGCCCAGGCGTGGGTGCGCGCCATCGCCGCCGCGGTGGTCGCGCGGTCGCTGGTGGTGGCGACGCACTGATCGAGCACCATCATCACGTCGCTGCCGATCACCTCCTGCGCGGCGATCGCCGACTCGGGCGTCAGCGTGACGATCGGCCCGTCGCGGTGCGGCCGGAACCGCGCGCCGGCGTCGTCGATCGTGCAGGCGTGGGCCAGCGAGTACACCTGGAAGCCGCCCGAGTCGGTGAGGATCGCGCCGTCCCAGCCGATCCACCGCGCCAGCCCGCCGACCCGGCGCAGCACGTCCAGCCCGGGCCGCTGGACCAGGTGGTAGGTGTTGGCCAAGAGCATCCGCGCGCCCAGCGCCGCCACCTGCGACGGCGCCTGGGTGCGCACCGAGCCGCGGGTGCCGACCGGCATGAACGCCGGCGTCGCCACCGTCGTCGTGGCGGTGCGCAGCGTCGCGGCCCGCGCCGACGAGCCGGCGGCGATCGCGTCGACCGTGAAGCGCACGCGTCAGCGGCGCTTGGACGGGATGTATTGACGCTCGATCACCAGCTGGCCGGTCAGCACGCTGGCGAAGTGCTCGAAGCTGGTCGCCAGGTGCGCGTAGCTGCGGCCGACCGCGTAGCCGCCCGGCACCGCCGCGGTCAGGTGGTCGTTGACGAAGACGTCGTCGGTGGCGACCGGGTTGAAGTCGGCGGCGGCGCCCGGCAGCATCGGCAGCACGAGCTCGGTCGCGGCGTGCGGCGCGACCACGTCCCAGGTCCACGACCGCTTCAGCAGCGAGCGGTTGACCTGCAGCGACGCAAACGACAGGTCGGGCGTCGCGCCGGTCGCGTCCTCGGTCCACGCGAGCGTGTTGGACGCGATGTCGAACTGCGCGTTGGTGGTGAACGACGGGAGCAGCGCGCCGGTGGCGTCGAGGGCGTAGTCGCCGTCGGCCGGGTGCGCGAACAGCAGCGACTCGCTGGGGCCGAGGTTGCGGTTGACGCGGGTGGTCGCCACCAGCGTCGGCCCGGTCGCGCCCACCACCGGGACCGCCAGCGTGCCGGTGGCCGCGCCGCCGACCACGTCGAGGCCGATGCTGGTCGTCCACATCGCGCCGCGCGACCCGATCAGCGCGCGCTCGCCGCTGACGAACGACACGCTGGCCGGCAGGTTGCTGTAGCTCTGCGCGACGTCGACGTCGGCCGCGTAGGTGCCCGTGAGCGTCACCGCGGCGGCGTCGGCGATCGGCACGTTGGTGGCGATGAACGTCGACACCGTGCCGCCGTCGCCGTTGTCGGCGCTGACCTTGAAGTCGGTGGTCGCGCCGCACCCGAACAGCTGCACCTGGAACGTCGCCGTCGTGCCCACCTCGGTGAGCACGTCGGCCGACCCGCAGGGGGTGTCGACCATGTAGTGGCCGTGGGCGCCGTCGGCGGGGACCGTCAGGTCGATCAGCTTGTCGGTGCCGCCGCCGCGGGCGCGCACGTAGATCGTGTCACCCGGCTGCACCCCCAGCGCGGTCGCCAGGCGGTCGCCGAAGCCGGTGTCGGCCATCACCGCGGTCACCGAGCCACCGGTG
This sequence comes from Myxococcales bacterium, assembly GCA_016707895.1. GTDB lineage: Bacteria > Myxococcota_A > Polyangia > Haliangiales > Haliangiaceae > UBA2376. The sequence goes on from JADJGV010000005.1 coordinate 520,758, forward strand.
GGCATCGGCGCGTGGGCCTGGCCGAACGTGTCGGTCGACGCCACCGCGAGCTGCACGCCGTCGACGTCGAGGAAGTACACCGGCACGCCGGCCAGCGGCCCGGCGGAGTCGAGCACCTGCACCGTCACCGTCGGCTCGGGGGTGTCGGCGACGCAGCCGCAGTCGTTCATCGGCGTGTCGATCGTGGCGGCGTCGACGATCGCGCCGCCGCCGTCATCACAGGCGGCGAGGATCAGGAGCGGGAGCAGCGGGAGCGTACGGCGCATGGCCGCGCATCGTAGCACCGCCGCCCCCGCCGCCATCGCCCGGGCGCGCCGGCTGTCGGCGCGGTCACATCGTCACGCGCCGCGCCCCTCAGACGCTCTTCTTCACTCCGTAGACCAGCAGGATCAAGAACACCGCCACCGGCAGCAGGTACGGCACGACGAACAGCCCGGCCACCTGGAAGTGGTTCCAGCCGACGATGATCTCCAGCGCCGCCACCGAGCCGGCGATCATGAACGCGCCGATCGCCTCGGGCCAGTCGGTCTCCATCTTGAGCCCGAGCCAGAACACGATCGTCCCGATCAAGAAGGTCACCGCCACCAGCGCGTACGACGGCAGGCCCAGGAACGTCTTGACCCCGTGCTTGGCCGCGCCTGGGTTCGAGAACACCAGGTTGGCCACCAGCGCGCCGACGATCAGCAGCGCCAGCATGATGAGGTACGTCCACATCCGGCCCTTGCCGGTACCCAGGAACTCTTTCTCTGCGGCCATGCCCCGAGCTTACCCCAGCCGTCACCGGCCGGTGGTCACCGCGCGGTCAGGTCGCGGGTGATGTTCTTCTGGTGGGCCTCGAGGGTGCCGCCGCCGATCTCGATCAGCTTGGCGTCGCGCAGGAACTGCTCGACCCGGTACTCGCTGCAGTAGCCGTAGCCGCCCAGCACCTGCACCGCGGCGTCGGCGATCTCCTTGGCCGCGGTCGCGCAGAACAGCTTGGCCGCGTCGGTGCCCAGGCGGTTGCGCGACTCGGGGCCGCAGGTCGCGGCCACCGCGTACACCATCGACCGCATCGCGATGAGCTTGGCGTAGCTGTCGCCGATGTAGCGCTGGATCTGGCCCAGGTCGTGGAGCGACTTGCCGAACGACCGGCGCTCCTGGCTGTAGCGCACCATCACGTCGACGCAGCGCTGCGCCATGCCCACCGACATCGCCGCCAGGCCGAGGCGCTCGATCTCGAGGTTGCGCATCATGTTGGTGATGCCGCCGCCCTCGCGGCCCAGCAGGTTGGCCGCCGGCACCCGGCACTCGTCGAACATGAGCTCGCTCATCGTCGACGCCCGCATGCCCATCTTGGGGATCTTGGCGCCGGTGGCGAAGCCGGGGTAGCCGCGCTCGACGACGAACGTCGTGATGCGCTCGTCGAGCTTGGCGTAGACGCAGAACACGTCGGCCTCGGGGCCGTTGGTGATGAACGTCTTGCGGCCGTTCAGCACGTAGTGGTCGCCGTCGCGCCGCGCCGTGGTCTGCATGCCCAGCACGTCGGTGCCGGCCGCGGGCTCGGTCATGCCCATCGCGCCGATGGCCTGGCCCGACAGCGCCTTGGGCAGGTAGCGCGTGCGCTGCGCCGGGTTGCTGGCCCAGTAGAAGTTGTTGACGAACAGGAGCGCGTGCGCGAGGTACGCCAGCGCGAAGCCGGGGTCGGCGTAGGCCAGCTCCTCGTGGACGATCACCGACGCCACCGGGTCCATGCCGGCGCCGCCGTCGGCCTCGGGCACGGTCACGCCGAGCAGCCCCAGCTCGCCGGCCTTGCGCAAGAGCCCGACGTTCAGCGCGCCGCGCTCGTCGTGCTCCATCGCCTGGGCCTCGACCTCGCTGCGCGCCCACGCGCGCACCGTGTCGCGCAGCATCGCGTGCTCGTCGCTCGGAGACAGCAATCGGTCGGGCAGCACAGCCATGGCGGCGTTCTACCGCGCCCCGCGTCGGCCGGAAAGCCGCGGTGCGGCATGGCCGCAGGTATCCGGTGGCCGCGCCGTCGGCCGCAACCTCCGCGGCGGCGGCGGCATCCAAGCAGGCCTGGGCCGGTCGCGCGCCCCGATCCCGGGGTACGTTGGGCGCGCCATGACGGCGCGCCGCGAGATCCGGGCCGACTACGATCGGGACACGATCGTCGTCTACCAAGCCTACCCGGCCGGGATCGCCGAGCCGGCGATCGCCGCCCAGCGGTTCGTGGCGCCGTTCTCGCTGACGCGGATGACGTGGATCAAGCCGTCCTTCTGCTGGCTCATGCACCGCAGCAACTGGGGGCAGAAGGCCGGCCAGGAACGCACCCTCGGCGTCCGGATCTACCGCGCGGCCTGGGAGCGCGCGCTGGCGCTGGGTGTCCTGACGTCGCCCGAGCGCACGGTGTTCCGGAACGCCGACGAGTGGGACCGGCAGTTTCGCGACGCCGCGGTCCACGTGCAGTGGGATCCGGAGCGCGACCTGCGCGGCGCGTCGCTGAACCACGACAGCATCCAGGTCGGGCTCGGCCGGAGCGTCATCGCCGAGTTCGCGGCGACGTGGGTGACGTCGATCGAGGACCTGACCCCGCGCGTCGCGAAGATGCGCGAGCAGCTGCGGTCGGGGCACGCGGACCAGGCCCGGCGCCAGCTGCCGCGCGAGCGCGTGTACCCGGTCGCGCCGGAGCTCGCCCGCCGCTTGATGATCGACAGCGCGTAGCCCGTCGACTGCGCGACCCGATCAGCGCACGTCGAAGCGCCACGGCATGAACGGCCCGCCGGTCGGCGCGCCTGACGCTGGCGCCTCGCCGCGCAGCAGGGCGGCGACGGCGGCGTCGCGCTGGGCGGGCGACAGGAACAGGACGACGCCGTCCTCGATGCGCGCCATGGCACGAGCATGCCACGGCGCCGCGAAGGCCGCGGTCAGAACCCGCAGGCGCAGCGCGCCATGCGCTCGGTGCCGGTCGGGTGGGTCCAGTACAGATCGGTGGCGTCGATCGCGACGTGGCCGGGGAAGTCGACGCCGCTGAGCAACGTCTCGACCGTGCCGCCGGCCAGGCCGGCGCGCTGGATCCGGCCGACGTAGTGCGAGGGCAGCTCGTTGGACGACACCCAGTACAGCCACGCGCCGTCGAGGATCAGGTCCGAGAAGGCCCCCTGGCCGCCGTAGATCATCTCGCTCACGATGATCTCGACCGGGCCGCCGGCCTTGGCGCGGCGCGCCACCTGGTTGCGCGCCGGGTCGAGCTGGCGGGTGACCCAGTACACGCGGGTCGCGTCGAGCACGAGGTCGTCGAGGTAGTACTGGTTGGTGGCGATCACCTCGACAGTGCCGCCGGCCTTGGGGCAGCGCGCCACAGCGTTGTCGTTGGGGTTGATCCAGTAGGCGTGGGTGCCGTCGACGACGATCGTGTAGGCGCCGTCCTGGCCGGTCGCCACCACCTCGATCGGGCCGCCGGCCTTGGCGCGTCGGCGCACCTCGCCGTCGGCGGTCCAGTACACGTGGGTGGCGTCGATCGCGATGCCGATCGTGCTGCCCTGGCCGCTGGCGATCGTCTCCGCGGGGCCGCCGGCCTTGGCCCGGCGCATCACCGTCTGATCGCGCCACGCCACCCAGTAGACGTACGTCGCGTCGAGCGCCAGCGCGTACACGCCGCCCTGGCCGCTCGCGAGGGTCTCGGTCGGGCCGCCGGCCTTGGCCTTGCGCCGGACCGCGTCGTCGATCGCCCAGTACACGTGGGTCGCGTCGAGCTCGATCGCGACCGCCCCGAGGGTGTCGTAGGCGAATGATTGGCTGCAGCCGGTCGGGCATCCCGCCGCGTCGGTCGAGCCCGCATCGACCGGCGGCGGGGCGTCGACCGGCGGCGCGGCGTCGACCGGCGGCGCGGCGTCGACCGGCGGCGGCGCGTCGACCGGTGGCGGCGCATCGACCGGTGGCGGCGCATCGACCGGTGGTCCGGCGTCGACCGGCGGCGGTGCATCCACGACGGCCGCGTCGGCGGGCGGCCTGGCGTCTGCGATCGCGGCGTCGACCGGCGACGGCGCGTCGATCACGGCCGCGTCGGCGGGCGGCGCGTCGTCGAGCATCGCGGCGTCCGCGATCGTTGCGTCTGCCATCGCTGCGTCTGCGATCGTCGCGTCCGCGCCGATCGGTGCATCGAGCACGGCCGCGTCGGCGCCACCGTCGGGCGCCACCCCATCGATGCTCCCGCCGTCCGCCACCACCGCCGCGTCGCCCGGCGGATGCCCCGGCTGTCCGCTGCACGCGGCCACCGCGAGCCAGAGCCCCAGGGCAGGGAGCAGTAAGCGCAGTTGCACAACCCACGGGCGACGAGGCGGCGAGATCGACACGGCTGCCTCGAGATCCCGCGAGGCCGCCCGAAGTCGCACGAAATCGGCCGGACGCGGCCGCCGGGGCACCGATTCCTGCCGCCGCGGCTCATTGCGCTGGGCTCGAGCGGGTCGGTGGCGGGCCCAAGAACCGGTTGGTCGCCACTCGGCCACGGGGTAAGCTAGGCCAATGAAGGCCCTGCGCGTGCGCGTCGAGCACGGTCGGATCGTCGGCGAGGCGCCGGCCGGGCTGCCGGACGGCGAGTTCGAGGTGTGTCTCGCGGACGACGACGACGCGTTGAGCGACGCTGAGGTCGCCAGCCTGAACGAGGCGCTGCGCCGCGGCTTCGCCGCCATCAGCGCCGGCCGCTTTCGTCCGGCCGCCGACGTGATCGCCGACCTCCGCGGCCGGTGACGCGATGACCATGGTGGTGGTGGTGGATGACGCGGAGGCGCAGCTCCGCGAGGTCGTCAACTGGTGGCTCGTCAATCGCCCGGCCGCACCGCTGTTGCCGCTGGACGAGTTCGAACGTTGTACGACGCTCCTGACGCACAGCCCGGACATCGGTGCACGCTTCCCGAGAAGCGAGGTGCCCGGCGTGCGGCGCCTGCTGATGGGCCGCACGAAGTGCTTCGTCTATTACCTCCACGACGTGGTGCATGACGCGGTCTATGTCCTGGCCGTCTGGGGCGCGCCGAAGGTCGGCGCGCCGCTGCTTCGAGATCCGCGGGGATGACACGCGCACGTCGCTCGCCCAGGCGAGGCTGCCCGCCCGGTCGTCGTGACGCTATACTCGCGTCATGGCGCCGCCGGCTCGCCCGGCTACCCCCGCGGACCTGCTGGCTCGCCCCGACCGCGATCGGCTCGAGCTGGTCGGCGGCGAGCTGGTGCCGAAGGCGGCGCCGACGGCCGAACACGGTCGCGGTCAGGGCGCGACGGTCGGCTCGCTGCGGCGGCGCTTCGATCGCAAGCCGGGCGGCCGCTGGCCGGGCGGCTGGTGGTTCGCGACCGAGACCCACGTGCAGTACGCGACCGGCGTGTTCTGCCACGATCTCGTCGGCTGGCGCCGCGACCGGGTCCCTGAGTTCCCCACCGGGTTCGCGGTGCGGGTCCGCCCCGACTGGGTCTGCGAGGTGCTGTCGCCGCGCAACGAGAAGCGCGACTTCGTCGACAAGCCGCGCACCTTGCACGCCGCCGAGGTCCCGCACTACTGGATCCTCGACGCGCAGGAGAAGCTGCTGATCGTCCATCGCTGGAGCCCCGACGGCTACACGATGGTGCTGTCGGCGGGCGCGGACGAGACGGTGCGCGCCGAGCCGTTCGACGCCGTCGAGCTGCGGGTCGCGGTCCTGTTTGGCGACGACGACGACGACGAGTGAGATGCTCACGCCATGACGAAGGCGACCAGCAAGACGTCGCGGCGGGCCGCGGCGCCGACGCGCGCGGCGACGTCGAAGCCGTCGAAGCGCGCGGGGGCCGCGACGGCCACGCCGGCGGCCAAGGCCAGGCCGGCCCCGAAGGCCAAGCCGGCCACGCCGGCGCGGGTGTCGACGCACCCGCCGAAGGTGCGCACGGCGGCGACGCTGGCGCTGATCGATCGGCTGCGGGCGATCTGCGTGGCGCTGCCCGAGGTGACCGAGCAGGTGGCGTGGGCGGAGCCGACGTGGCGGGTGGGCGGCAAGATGTTCGCGATGTGCGACACGTACCATCACGGCAGCACGCACTTGTCGGTGCACCTGCCGGCGCCGCCGGGCGCGCAGGCGGCGCTGATCGACGCCGATCCCGCGCGGTTCTTCCGGCCACCGTACGTGGGCAGCAAGGGCTGGGTGGCGGTGGTGCTCGACACCGCGCCCGACTGGGAGATGGTGGCGGCGCTGGTGCGCACGGCCTACGAGCTGATCGCGCCACGGCGACGTCGCTGACCGCCGCGCCGCACTTTGCCACGTCGTGCGCGACATGGCGGGCCGGCGGCGACCTCCACCTGCGCACGGCCAGCGGCACCGACGCACGCGGCCAGGAGGCACCATGCGTATCGCTGTCATCGTCACCGGCCTGCTCGGCGCGACCGCCGCCGCGGCGGCGGCCGACCCCGACCCCTGTCCGTTCACCGCGCGCGACGCGACCGAGATCCTGCCCGGGTGCTCGCTGGCTGACGTGGTCCACGATCCCGCCGTCGCGCTGGCGCCAGCGCGCGTGCAGCTAGGCGCCGCGGCGCACCACCTGGGCTCGCTGCGCGAGGTCGACGCGAGGCGCCCGCTGGCGCAGATCGGCGCGGCGCTCGACGCGGCCGAGGCGGCGCTCGGCGAGGGCCGGGTGTGCGACGCCGCGGCGGCGCTGGATCAGATCGACGCCGCCGAAGGCGCGATCGGCGAGGCGCTGGCGGCCGCCGAGGCCGGCGCGCGCGGCGGCGTTCGCCCCGAGGAGGACGACGACGACGGCCCCGGCGGCGATCCGTACCGGCTGGTGCGGGCGATCCAGCTCCGCGGTCAGCTCGGGCTGGCCGCGCTCGATCAGGTGGTGGCCGCGGGCGCGCCGATCGCCGAAAGCTGCCGCGAGGCCCGCGCGTCGATCGAGGTCGCCGGTCGGGTGATCCGCGTCGACGATCGCAGCGACCGCGTCGAGCTCGACTCGGGCGCGGTGGTCACCCTGCCGGGCGCGGCAGGCGGGCGCGCCGGCGTCGTCCCCGGCGCCAGCGTGCGCATCGTCGGCACCGCGTTCGCCGACGGCACGCTCTTGGGCAGCGCCGCGACCAGCGACACGGTCATGCAGCCACCGGCCGGCGGCCTGGGCCTCATCGACTGCGCGACCCTGCGCGTCGTGCCGCTGCAGCAAGGCTACCCGGGCTACAGCGGCTGGACCGTGCCCGCGTACCACGACCTGCGCGGCTATCGCGACGACGACAAGGTGCTGCAGCTCGAGCGCGGCGCCGGGCTGGCGATCGACCGGAGCTGGAACTTCGCGGCGTGCCCGGCGATGACCGCCGACGGCAAAGGCGATCCACTACGCCGCGACGATTCGCTACGGGGCGGGCCTGTCGAAGACGCTGGCCAGCAACCTGGAGCCCGACGCGATCGTCATCGCCAAGGACGCCGGCCAGCCCAACACCCCGCTCCCGCTGCGCGTCACCTATTACACCCAGGCGTGCAGCGTCTGGGGGCTCGGCAGCTGCGACGCGCCGGTCGAGATCGGCTCCGACGACTTCACCTACGTGCTGTGGGCCGCCGAGGAGGCGGGCGCCACCGCGGTCTACGACCGCACGACCGTCGGCATCCTGCACAACAACGACCCGGGCGATCACGAGTGGCTGCTGCTCGACGGCTGGAAGGAGCTCCACCCGGGCATCGCGCCGGCGACGGTCGCGACGATCACCGGTCAGGGCTTCCTGGTCGACGGCCTCGACATCGTCGCGGGCCCGATCCCGCAGGGCCACCAGTTCATGATCTTCGAGAGTGACGTCACCGACATCTGGGCCGATCCCGCGCTGCCGAGCTGGAGCTCGCGCTACGCGGTCGGCCAGGATCGCCCGGGCGGCCTGACCTGGCCGCGGATCGAGGGCGAGCGCAACGGCCAGCCGTACTGGTACTCGGTCGCGCAGCCCCACGTGACCCGCGATCGCATCGCGGTGTGCCCGACCCTGGCTGGCGGCAACCTCACCACCGCCAACGGCAAGTCGGGCATGGTGCAGGCGGTCGGCGACGCCTTCTACGAGATGCCGTACACCTGCGGCGAGGACACCGACATCGTCAAGGGCAACATCGACGATCCGTCGAAGTACCACGGCTGGAACCAGGTCGCGGCGATCGACATCCCCAAGAGCACGGGCACGAAGATCACCGCGGCCCGCGGCGGCATCGTCTACGAGTTCGAGGAGAGCCTCGACTGCAACGGCGACTGCGGCGGCAACTACATCATCATCCGCCACCAGGACGGCAGCTACGGCGTCTACTACCACCTGGTGCAGGACGGCGTGCTCGTCACCGACGGCCAGCTGGTGCGGCGCGGCCAGTCGATCGCCAAGACCGGCAACACCGGCAAGTCGGGTGGCCCCCACGTGCACTTCGAGCCAGCCTCGGAGCCGACCTCGGACTGGAAGGGCGTCCGCTCGCGCTACCGGGCGATGGTCGACGGCGAGCTCGAGACCTGCTACCTGCCGCGGGTCGGCGACGACATCGACTCGGCGAGCGTCTGGCCCAACGCGCTGTGACCGGGGCGCGGCGGTCGGGGCGGGGCTCACCCGCCGACGATCGTCCACCGGTAGCGCGTCTGGTACGGGTGACGGGCGCTGCCGGCGTCGCGCCGCCAGCCGAGTTGGCGGTGGCGGATCTGGAGCTCGACGTCGTGGGCCGATCCCGGCGCCGCGCAGACCGCGCCGCGGATGCCGACGCCGGTGGCTGATAGGCGACCGTCATCGTTGGCGGCCGCGGCCAGCGGCGCGACGGCGCGCTGCTCGATGGTAACTGGCACCGGTCGCCGGTCGAGGGTGAGCGCCAGCTCGAGGTCGTCGAGGCCGCTCGCCGCGGGATCGCGCAGCTCGAGCTCGACGCACAGCCGCCCGCGATCGGCGAACAGCGTGACGGCGTCGGTCCAGTCGCCGGCGTAGATCCACTCGCCGTGGCCGCCGCTGTCGGTGGCCATCACGCCGGTCAGGCGCGCGCGGGGTGTGCCGAGCTGATCGCGCCCGACCCGGACCCCGATCGCCTCGGCGCCGCAGCCGGCCGCGACGACCAGCGCCAGCGCCGATGCCGAGGTCGCTCGCACCCCGCGACGGTAGCACGGGGTGTTCCGGGCGGAGCGGAGGGCGGTCACCGCGGCCGCGCTGCGGTAAGCTGACGGGCGATGCCGTCGATCGATGCCTGGCGTGGCGACGCGCCGGTGGTGCTGTTCGCCAACCCGACCGCGCAGAGCGGCAAGGCGGCCGACGCGATCCGCACGGCCGAGGGGCTGCTGGCGCGGGCCGGCGTGCCGCACCGGTTCGTGCCGACGGCGCCGGCGGGCGGCACGGTCGACGTGGTGCGCCGGGCGATCGACGACGACGGCGCGCGGGTGGTGATCGCGATGGGCGGTGACGGCACGTTCGCCGAGGTGGCCAAGGGCGTCCTGGCCTCGGCCCACGCCGCCACGGTCGCGATGGGGATGCTGCCGACCGGCACCGCCAACGATCAGGGCAAGTCGTTCGGGCTGGCGGCCGGCGCCGGCGCGCTGGCCGACAACGTCGCCGTGATCGCCGCCGGGCGGGTGGCGGCGATCGACGCCGGCCGCATCGAGGTGATCGCCGGGCAGGAGCGGGTGATCCACCGCGACCTGTTCTTCGACTCGGCGTCGGTGGGCTTTGGCGCCGACGCGCTGGTGGCGCGCAACCGCGACCGCGAGCTGGTCGGCAAGATCCCGCTGGCCCGGCTGTTCTACCGGGACATGCTGGTCTACGCCGGCGCGGTGGTGCGCAAGTTCGCCGAGAGCTACGTCAGCGACGTGAAGTTCGATCTCGACGCCGAGATCGACGGCCACCACCACAGCTTCGACTCGTTGCTCGACGTGATCGTCAAGAACACCGCGGTGTTCGGCGGCGAGTGGGTGCTCGACCCCGACACCCGCGCCGACGACGGCGTCTTCGAGCTGATCCCGATCTACGGCCGCCGCGACCTGACCTCCAAGCTGTTCGCGTCGCTGCGCCACCTGCCGGTCGACGGCGACACGCTGCGCGACCTGGGCATCGAGCACAGCGAGCCGATCCCCGGCCGCCGGTTCGCGCTGACCGTGACCCAGCCGGGCCAGGCCGGCTACCCGGCGGCGCAGGTCGACGGTGAGGAGATCCCGCACGGCCGCCGCTACCTGATCGACGTGCTGCCGCGCTGCCTGAACATCGTCGTGCCGCGCGCGGCGACCCGCTAGCGCTCGGCGCCGCGAACAAGCAGCCGCAGGTGCGCTTGGGTAGGTGCACCGGCGGCGCGACCATGGCGGTCGGCCCGGCGCACGAGGTCGCCATGTCACGCATCTGTCTCGCTGGGTTCACCCTGGTCGCCCTGACCACGCTCGCCTGCGTCGATCCCGATGACGAGCTCGCGCTCGGCGAGGACGACGCCGAGCTCAAGCACGCCTACGACGATCCCGGCGTCTTCGATCGGTCGACGGTGCGGGTGCGGGTCACCGGCGGCGGCAAGGTCGGCACCTGCACCGGCACGATCATCGGCGCGCGCCACGTGCTCACCGCGGCGCACTGCTCGATCGCGCCCGGCGCCGAGACCTACGCGGTGACGTTCTACGCCGGCGCCTACCCGGCCGAGGCGACCACCCAGTTCGCCAGCCGCGCCTACGTCCCGTGGGGCGTCGATCCGGTGGCGCACGCCAGCGCCGGGCTCAACCAGGATCAAGGCCTGCGCGACACCGCCGACAAGTTCGCCGACCTGATGGTGCTGTACCTGCCGGCGGGGATCCCGGCCGGCTACCAGGTCGCGCGCCTGCCGGCGACGTACCTCGGCAACGGCGACGGCTCGTACGGCTACCTGGTCGGCAACGGCGCGCACGACGGCGGCGCGATCGGCGCCGGGGTGGTGCTGCGCTGGCTGTACTCGAAGGCCTACTCGTCCAACAACGCCGACGGCCACATGCTGGTCGACTCGTCGGACGTCGACGGCGGCGACTCGGGCGGCCCGTTCTACACCTTCGACGCGAACTGGCGCCTGGTGGTCCACGGCGCGCTCAGCGGCGTGCGCGTCGAGTGGGCGGCCCACGCCAAGTACGCCAGCACGCAGTTCCACCTGAAGCGCATCGTCGCGGCGATCGGCAACCTCGAGCTGCGCGGCTACGACCTCCCGGGCAACGACTACGCCGTCGACTGGGCCAGCACGTCGACCGAGTGCGCGGCGCGCTGCGCCCAGGACGCGCCGTGCAAGGCCTACACCCACGTGCCGTACTACGCGGGCCAGCTCGACGCGCTCGGCGTGTGCTGGCTGAAGAACGCGACCGGCAGCGCGGTGTGGAACGGCGGGATGGTGTCGGGCGTCATCACGCCGACCGGCGGGTGCGCGACCTCGGGCGGCTTCTGCCGGATCTGACCCGGCCCGCGGTGGGCGCCCCGCCGCGGCTCACGCCAGCGCGCGGGCCAGGAACGGCAGGCTGTCGTCCATGCGGTAGTCGATCGCGGTGTGGTCGTCGTCGAACTCGTCGTAGCGGTGCGGCACCGCCAGCCGGTCGAGGGCGCGGTGCAGCTGCCGCGCGCCGTAGACGAGGTTGTACTGATCGCGGCGCCCGCAGTCGATGTACAGGCCGCGCAGCGTGCGCAGGTTGGCGGCGCAGGCGTCGACCATCCGCAGCGGATCCCAGGCCAGCCAGCGCTGCCAGCGCTCGGGATCGAGCTCGCAGGTCAGCGGATCGACCGGCAGCCGCACGCCGAACGGCGCGGTCGGATCGGGGTCGTAGCTGGCCGCCATCGCGCACATCATCAGCGCCTCGAGCCGCTCCTCGCCGGGCTTGTCGGTGGCCTCGATCGCCGCGAGCAGCGCCGCCACCGAGCCGCCGAGCGGCTCGAGCACGCGCAGCGCCGGCGGCAGGTCGGGGAGGTAGCACCACTCGAAGCCGACGTCGCCCGAGTGGCAGGCCGCCGCGGCCCACACGTCGGCGCGGCGCATCGCGTGGACCAGCGCGCCGTAGCCGCCCGAGCTCTTGCCGAAGACGCCGCGCCGGCCGCCGCCGCCGCAGCCGTAGCGGGCCTCGACCGCGGGCACCAGCTCGTCGCACAGGAACCGCTCCCACGGCCCCATCGCGACGCTGTCGATGTACTGGTTGCCGCCGAGCCGGACGAAGCAGTCGGGGAACGCGACCGCGACCGGCGGCATCGCGCCGCTGGCGATCAGCCGATCGAGCCGCGCCGGGACGTTCTCGCCGAACGCCTTCCACCGGGTGTGGCTGAGCCCGCCGCCGGTGAAGCCGACCAGATCGACCAGCAGCGGACAGCCGGCGGCGCCGCCGGGCGGCAGGTAGACGTCGACGGTGCGCGCCGGCGACGCGCCGACCAGGTTGGCGTGCAGGAGCTGGCTGGTGACGGTGAGGCGTTCGACGACGCCGGCGGGGCGGTTCACGCGCGGCAGCCTACGCGATCGCGCTAGGCTCCGGGGCCGCGATGCCCGCGCGCGTGACCGCCTGGACGCCGACCCTCGAGCTGATCGTCGATCGCGACGCCGCGGCGATCGCGCGGCCGCGGGTGGCGGCGGCGCCGACGCTGATCGCGCCGCTGGCCTCGACGACGATCGCGCTGGCGGTGGGCGCGCGCCGCGAGCGGCTCGATCGCACGACCTTCGCGCTGGTGCCGGCCCGGGCCCGCTACCGGCTGGCCTCGACCAGCCCGGCGCCGCAGGTGGTGACGCTGGTGGTGGGGCCGGCGGCCCGGGCCGAGGTCGAGCGCACCTACGCGCCGCACGTCGCGCCGGCCACCTTCGCGGCGCTGGTGCGCGAGGCCCGCGTGCTGCCGCGCACCCGCTGGGTCGACGAGTTGGTCCACCGCTACCTGTTCGAGCGCGACGTGTGCGCGCGCCACGGCTCGCTGGCCACCCGCTTCCTCGAGACCGAGCTGATCAAGGAGCTGTACTTCCTGGCCGACGAGCAGCGCGCCGGCCGGGCCCGGGCGCCGGTGGTGGGCGAGGGCAGCGCGCTGGTCGAGCGGGCCCGGGCGGCGATCGAGGCGTCGCTGTTCGCGCCGTTCGCGATGGCGGCGCTGGCCCGGGCCTGCCACGCCAGCGAGTCGAGCCTGACCCGCGCGTTCAAGCAGGCGCTGGGCATCACGCCGGGCGCCTACGTCCGCGAGCGCCGGCTCGACGAGGCCATGCCGCTGCTCGAGTCGGGGCGCTACAGCGTCGGCGAGGTCGCGGCCCGGGTCGGCTACGCGCGGCAGGCGGCGTTCGCGGCCGCGTTCCAGCGCAAGTTCCACGTCGCGCCGTCGAGCGTGCGGCCCAAGGCCGGCGCGCCGCCGCTGGCGCCCCACGGCCGGCCGCCGGTGCGGGCGCGGTGACGGTCGCGCGACCACCGTCGCCGGTCCCGCGACAACCGCGCGGCCGCGGCCGTGGCTAGATGGCCGCCATGGCTCCTCGGTCGCCGCTCGTCGTCGCCTCGGCGTGGCTCGCGCTCTGCGCCGGATGTCCCGACAGCCAGGCGGTCGCGCCCGGCGACCTCGACGCCGCGCCCGGCGATCCCGACGCCGCCGCGTCCGCCGTCGACGCCGCGCCAGCCCGGGTGTGCGACCCGCGCGGGTTCGGCGCCGCCGGCGACGGCGCGCGCAAGGACACCGCGGCCATCCAGGCGGCGATCGACGCCTGCGCCACCACCGGCGGCACCGTGCGCCTGGCCGGCGGCGTGTTCCTGAGCGGCACGATCCGCCTGGCCAGCGGCGTCACGCTCGAGGTCGCCGCCGGCGCGACGCTGCGCGGCAGCCAGGCCATCGCCGACTACCCCGACCTGGTGCCGCCGATCGCCAACACCCAGCTCGCCAACTGCAAGAAGGCGCTGATCTACGCCGAGGGCGCGACCGGCGTGCGCATCGTCGGCGCCGGCACCATCGACGGCAACGCCCGCGGCGTCCCGGACTGGAACGGCAACCGCATCCGCGAGGCGCTGCGGCCGATGGCGATCTTCACGACGCTGTCGCGCGACGTCCTCGTCGAGGGCGTCACGGTCAAGGACGCCGCCACCTGGGCGGTGGTCCACCTCGAGGTCCGCGGGCTGGTGATCCGCGGCGTCACCGTCGACAGCGACCTCGGCCCGACCCACGACGGCATCGACGTGGTCGACGGCCACGACGTGCTGATCGAGGACGTCGACGTCACCAGCGGCGACGACTCGATCTGCCTCAAGAGCGGCAGCGCCACCGGCACCGAGGACGTGATCGTCCGCCGCAGCCGCACCCGGCAGTCGGGCGTCGCCAACGGCGTCAAGTTCGGCACCGCCTCGGTCGGCAGCTTCCGCCGGATCCTGGTCGAGGACGTCACGATCGAGCGCGCCCAGGCCGCGGCGATGGCGGTCGAGTCGGTCGACGGCGCGGCGATCGCCGACGTCACGTTCCGCCGCATCACGGTGCGCGACGTGGGCACGCCGTTCTTCGTGCTGCTCGGCAGCCGCGATCGCGATCCGGCGCAGGTCGGCAGCCTCGCGCGGGTCAGCTTCGAGGACATCCGCGGCACGGCGATGCGCTACGCGTGGGGCTCGATCGTCACCGGCACGCGGCTCGACGGCGCGACCTTCACGATCCGCGACCTGGCGTTCCGCCGCATCGACCTGACGTTCAAGGGCGCCGGCGCCAACCCCAGCCCGGCGCCGTTCACCGACGACAACTTCCCCGAGTACCAGGGCCCGGTGCCGGGGCGGCCCGGCGTCTTCTACAACCGCTACCCCGACGCCAAGTTCATCACCGGCACCGACGGCCGCGAGAACACCGCCTACCACGGCCCGGGCTACGGCCTGCTCGTGCGCCACGCCACCGGCGTGACCTTCGCGGACTGTCGGATGGCGGTCGCCGGCGCCGATCCGCGGCCGTGGCTCGACACCAAGGACACCGCCGCGGTGACCGGCGCCTGCCAGCCGTGAGCGGTCACTTCACGACGATCGTGACCGTCGCGCCCTGGCACACGCCGTTCTCGGACACCTGCAGGAACGACGGGCCGCCCTCGGGCGCGGTCAGGTCGTAGCTCTCGGGCGCGTCCGAGCACACCTCCTCCATCAGGCCGGCGTCGCCACCGTTGTCCTTGAGGAAGCCGATGCCGACGCACGCCTGGTCCTTGGGCGAGCTGACCGAGACGTCGAGGTGGATCGCCTCGCCGGGGGCGATCTGCAGCTTGGCGTAGCCGCTGGTGTGGCAGCCGAGCGGCGCGGTGATGGTGGCGCCGCGGTCGTACATGACGCCGTCGGCCATGGTGTCACCCAGCGGGTGGTCGCCGCCGCCGCCACCGCCACCGGCGCTGGTGCCGCCCCCCTTCTTGACCATCGAACAGGCCGCGAGCAGCGACAGGGCGATCCCGACGAACAGACGCGTGTGCTTCATGTCGGGTAGAGACAGGCTGGCCAGCGGTGTGACGGGCGCCCCACGCCTTTTCGATCTGGACGAGCCCCGCGGCCGGCCGATTCGGTGGCTGTGCGGCACCTCCTCTTGACGGCGCTCATCGCCCTGGCCCCCGGGTGCAAGGTGTTCGACCAGCCCAAGCGTGTCGATGGCTTGGAGCAACGCGTCGACGAGCTCGCCGACGCGGTGTCCAAGCTGGTCGGCGAGCCGGTGGCCCAGCGGCAGAAGCCCAAGGCCAAGGCCCACGACGAGGAGGGCGACGGCGAGGCCGCCGACGCCGACCCCAAGGCCCGCAAGGCCCGCCGGCCCAAGTCCGAGGCCCGCGCCGGCCGCGACCGCGGCGACCGGACCGCGAAGGCCGAGCCCGACCAGCACCGCCAGGCCTCCGCGAACGCCAGCCATGACGACGACCCGGCCGATGAGCCGGCCGATCCGCCGGCCGACGACCACGCCGCCGCCGACGACGACCACGCCGACGCCGCCGAGCCCACGCCGCCGCCCGCCGCTCACGGCGCCGCGCCCCACTGGGCGTACGCCGGCGCCCAGGGGCCCAGCCACTGGGGCGAGCTCGACGAGCAGTTCGCGGCCTGCGGCGACGGCCACGAGCAGTCGCCGATCGACATCCTGCCGAAGCGGCGCGCCGCCCAGGACGAGTCGGTGTTCTTCGTCTACAAGCCGACCGCCGGCAAGGTGACCGACAACGGCCACACCGTGCAGGTCGACCTCCAGCCCGGCAGCTACGCGGTGGTCGACGGCGCGCGCTACGAGCTGGTGCAGTTCCACTTCCACACCCCCAGCGAGCACACCATCGCGGGCGAGGCCTACGCGATGGAGCTGCACCTCGTGCACAAGAACAAGGCCGGCAAGCTGGCGGTCGTCGGCGTGCTGATCGCCGACGGCGCGCCCTCGAGCGCGCTGGCGCCGGTGTGGAAGCAGCTGCCCAAGGCCGGCGGCAGCGGCGCGCTCAAGAAGCCGTTCGACCCCAGCGCGCTCCTCCCGTCCGACACCGGCGCCTACCGCTACGCCGGCTCGCTCACCACGCCGCCGTGCAGCGAGGGCGTGAAGTGGATCGTGCTGCGCCGCACCGCCACCGACGCCGACAAGCGCATCGCCGCGTTCCGCGCGCGCTTCGGCGCCAACGCCCGCCCGACCCAGTCGCTGGGCGAGCGCGAGCTGCAGTAGCGGTCAGCGATCGGCGTCGTCGACCTTCTGCGCGTAGCCGCGGACCGGCGGGTCGGGATCGGCCTTGGACCGCACCCGCACCACCGAGCCGGGCGCCTCGACGACGCCGGCCGCCATCGACCAGCCGGGCGGCACCTGCGGGTCGGTGAAGAAGTAGAGCCAGCGGGCGTCGCGCGGCGCCAGGTTCACGCAGCCGTGGCTCTTCTGGAAGCCGAACCGGTCGTGCCAGTACGAGGTGTGCAGCGCCAGGCCCTTCTCGGGGCTGAAGAACTGCGTCCACGGCACGGTCGCGACCGAGTACGGGTCCTCGCCGGTGAGGCCCTTCATGTCCGTCTCCGAGACCTTCTTCCAGATGCGGTAGATGCCGGTCTCGGTCGGCGTGTCCTTGAGGCCGGTCGACACCAACGTCGCGTAGACCGGCAGGTCGCCCTCGTACGCCACCAGCAGCTGCTGATCGAGATCGACGTCGATCCACCGCTCGCCCGGCTTGACCCCGGCCGGCAGCGGCATCGGCATCGCCACCCGCACCTGGCCGGCGTCGATCCACTCGCCGTCGCCGATGCGGTACGCGATGACCGCGCCCCCGTCCTGCGCGGTCTCGAGCACCGGCACCGCCATGCGCTCCTTGAGCTGGCGCCGCGAGCCGCCGCCGCGCGGCGCGCCGTGGGTCCAGGTGGTGGTGGCGTCGCCGCGCGGCCAGACGATCGCCAGCGGCAAGGTCAGGCCGGTGTCGTCGCCCAGGCGCACGCCCTGGTAGCGGCTGGGATCGTGCTGGCGGATCGCGCTCTGCGGCAGGTACTCGTCGGCGGACTTGCTGATCTTCCAGAACAGCTTGCCGCCGGCGTTGAGCTCGCCGTACTTGCGCAGGTTGACCGAGCCGAGCAGCGGCCGGCCCTTGACCAGCCCGGCGGCGGCGGCGGCCTCGGCGGCGGCGGCCCGCTCGTCGGCGAACTCGTCGTCGGGGTCGGTGACCGGCTCGTCGGTGGGCGGCGGCGCGGTCGGCTTCTTGCCGGCCTTGGCCTTGGTGTAGACGTAGCTGCCGGCGTCGATGACCTTGCCGTAGAAGCCCGGCACCACCTCGCCGCGCTCGAGCCGGGGCAGCTCGACGCCGCTGGGGGCCTTGGGCGACGGCTCGAGGAAGTCGCCGCACACCCAGCCCTGGGGCTCGATCGCGTACCAGCTCTTCTCGCAGCCGGGCCCGGCCTTGGCGTCGCGCCAGGCGACGCGGGTGTCGCCGGCGACGGTGCCGATGCGCTTGGCGGCCTCGTCGGGGCCGAGCCGGGCGGCGACCGTGCGGATCAGCCGCAGCGAGCGGGTGTCGGGGGGCAGCTCGGGGCGGGCCGGCGGCGGGGGGGTGACCGCGACCGCGGGGCCGCTGGCGTCGGGGCCGGCGGGCTTGCCGCCGCCGCCGCTGCTCCCGCACGCGGCGCACGCGACCAAGGCGAGGAAGCGACGCACCCCTTGGTGGTAGCACAAGGGCGGCGCCCGCGCGCCTCGTGGTAGGATCCTCGACGATGAAGCTCGGCGAGATGCTGGTCCGCGACGGTCGCCTGACCGAGGCCCAGCTGGCCGGCGCGGTGGCGCAGCAGCAGCGCACCGGCGGCCGCTTCGGCACCGTGCTGTTCGAGATGGGCTACATCGATCTCGACGCGCTGACCGTGTACCTGGGCCTCGAGCTGGCGATCCCGATCGCCACCGGCGCGATGCTCGAGCGCGCCAAGCGGGCCGCGGTGCAGCTGCTGACGCCCGAGCAGGCGTTCCGCTACAAGTGCGTGCCGCTGATCGTCCAGGACCGTCAGCTGATCGCCGCGATCGACGAGCCCCACGACCTCGACACGCTCGACGCGCTGAGCCACCTGACCGGCTACCGGATCATCCCGCGGGTCGCCGCCGAGGTCCGCATCTACTACTACATCGAGCGCTTCTACGGCATCGAGCGGCCGGCGCGGTTCCGCGCGCTGGGCGACACCCCGCGCGGCGACGCGCCGCCGTCGGCCAGCCTGCCGGCGCCGCCGCTGCCGGGCCTGCCGCCGGTGTCGGCGCGGCCGGTGATCGCGCCGCGCCCGGCCCAGCCGCTGCGCTACGGCCGCGCGCCGACGCCGCTGCCGGTCGACCTGGCCGAGGACCTCACGCTCGAGGCCTCGGACATGCTCGAGGAGATCACCTCCGACGGCACCGCGGTCGCCGAGACCGCGCCGGTGACCGCGCCGCGGCCCGCGGGCCAGCCGGTGCCCGAGGGCTCGACCACGCAGCGCATCTGGGTCCCGATCCCGGCCGCCCGCGCCATCGACGCGATCGACGCGGCCACCGATCGCAGCGCCATCGCCGACGCGCTGCTCGGCTTCGCGACGACCCTGTTCGACGTCGCGGTGCTGTTCATCGTCCGCGACAGCTTCGCCTTCGGCTGGAAGGCGGTCGGCGACGGCGTCGACCTCGGCCGCGTCGAGTGCGCGCTGATCCCGCTCGAGGCCACCTCGATCTTCCAGCAGGCCGTCGCCGCCCCCGACGCCGTCTACCACGGCCAGCCCACGCCCTCGGCCATCGTCTCCTACTGGTACAAGGTGCTGCGGGTCACCGCGCCCAGCGACGCCACCATCGCCGCGGTCTCGATCCGCAAGCGCGCCGTCAACCTGCTCTACGGCCACCGCGTCGGCCGACCCCCGCTCGCCCCCGACGAGCTCGCCGAGCTGACGGCGGTGAGCGCCGCCGCGGCGTCGGGGTACGCCCGGCTGATCGCCGGCGCGAAGCGGAAGGACTAGCTCGCCGGATCCTCGACCGTCCCCTCGCGCTCCCGGGGCGTCCACGATAGGGTCGAGACGGGCCGGCATCGGCCCCGCAGTCAGATGAGCCTCCCCGCGCCACGAACCGAAGGGACCGGAGCGAGCGGTTTTCCGCGTCGCGTGCTCCACGTCTTCGGCACGATGCATCGCGGCGGCGCCGAGCTCCGGACCGTCGAGATCATGCGGCGCACGGACGCCCGGCTGGTCGTGCAGGAGTTCGCGACGCTGTCGGGCAACCCGGGCACCCTCGATGACGAGATCCGCCGGCTCGGCGGCGCGGTCCACCCGTGTCGCCTCGACGCAGGCTTCGCGCCCCGGTTCATGCGCCTCATCCGTGAGCGACGGATCGATGTCGTGCACTCGCACGTGTTCCTGACCTCAGGGATGATGCTGGCGCTGGCGCTCGCGGTCGGGGTCCCGCAGCGCATCGCCCACTTCCGGTCGACCTCCGACGGCCAACCGTCGACCGTGCGGCGCCGCGCCTACCGCGCCGGCATGCGCCGGCTGCTCGACGCGACGGCCACCGACCTGGTCGGCGTCTCGGCCGCGAGCCTGGTCGCGGGCTGGTCGCCGGGCTGGCAACACGACCGGCGCTGTCAGGTCATCTACAACGGCGTCGATCCTGCGCGCTTCGCCGACGCGGTGGACGACGGCGGCGTGCGCGCGGAGCTCGCGGTGCCCGCGGGCGCGCCGCTGCTGGTGCAGGTCGGCCGCTTCGACCCGCCCAAGAACCACCGGTTCACCGCGACGCTCTTGCCCCTCCTCCCGCACGCGCACGTGGTGTTCGTCGGTCGCGGCGGCACCGCGCTCGAGGCCGAGGCCCAGCGGCAGCTCGCCGCGAGCGGATGCCGCGCGCGCGCGCACTTCGTCGGCGAGCGCACCGATGTGGGACGGTGGCTGGTCGCGGCCGACGCGTCGATCTTGCCTTCTGTGGTCGAGGGGCTCCCCGGGGTCGTGCTCGAATCGCTGGCCTGCGGGACGCCGGTCCTCGCCGCCGACCTGCCCGGCGTCCGTGAGGTCGCCGACCGCGTCGAGGGCGTGACCGTGGTCCCGACCACGTCGCCAGGGGCGTGGGCCGACGCCCTGCGGTCGATGCCATCGCCAACGCCGGCCGCGCGCGCACGCCTGCGCGCGGGCCTCGCCGCGAGCCCGTTCACGATCGACGCGGCCGTGGCCGGGCACGTCGCGCTGTGGACGCGTCCCCGCCGTCGGGGAGACTCATGATGCGCACGCGTACGTGCTCGGCCGCGACACGCGCGCCGCGCGACGCCAGCGACTATGCTCGCCGGCGAGCATGAGCGCGCCGTCCCTCCGCAAGAACGTGGCGTGGTCGCTGGCGGGGAGCGCGGTCTTGTCGATGTCGCAGCTGGCGATCGCGATGTTCCAGCAAGCCCACGCGGGGCGGGTGACGGTGCTCATGGTCGGTGACGCCCGATGACTGGTCCCTCGCTCCGCCGCAACTTCGCGTGGGCGTTCCTCGGCAGCGCCGTGCTGGCGGCCAGCCAGTTCGCGATCCAGATCGCGATCGCCAAGCTCGCGCCGTCGGCGGTCGAGGGCTCGCGGCGCGTCGGCGACTGGACGCTGGCCAACGCGATCACCGGCCCGATCTTCGTCTTCTTCTTCTTCAAGCTGCGCGTCGTCGTCACCACCGACACCCGCGACGAGCACGCATGGCCGGTCTACGCCGGCACCCGCGGCTGGGCCATGCTCGCCGCGCTCGCGGTCACGGCGGGCGTGATCGCCCTGCGCTACCGCGAGCCGGTGGCGTGGATCGTCGCGGCGGTGGCCCTGGCCAAGGCCTGCGAGGGCGGCAGCGACATCATCTACGGCTACCAGCAACGCCGCGATCGGCTCGACCGCGTCGCGCGGTCGCAGATCGCCCGCGGCGCGGTGGCGGTGCTCGCCGGCATCGGCGTGCTGGTGGCGACCGACTCGGTCGCGGCGGTCGCGTGGGCCACCGCGGCGGTCTACGCCGGCGGCCTTCTCTGGGACGCGTGGTCCACGCCCGACACGACGGCGATGCTGCGCAGCGACGCGGCGGCGATCGGGCGCTTGTTGCGGCAGTACGGCCAGCTCGGCCTAGTGACCGCGATCGGCTCGTTGCAGATCAACATCCCGCGGTACTTCCTCGAGCACCACGTCTCGCGCAGCGAGCTCGGCGTGTTCGGGATGATGCAGACGCTGCTCATGCTCGGCGGCCTGATCATCAACGCGATGACCAACGCGGTGATGGCGCGGCTGGCCCGCCACGTCGCCGCCGACGAGTGGCGGCCCTTCGCTCGGACGCTGCGGACGTCGATCCTCATCGGCGCCGCGCTCGGCGTGTCGGCCGTGCTGCTAGCCGCCGGCCTCGGCCGGCCGGTCCTGCGGATGGCGTTCTCGGAGGAGTTCGCGCGCCACAGCGGCGTGCTGGTCTGGCTCGCGGCGACGTCGGCACTGTTGTGGATGTACCTGTTCCTCGGCACCGCGCTCGACGCCATGCGCAGCTACCGAGTCCAGCCGTGGATCCACGGCACCACCGCTATCGTGATCGCCGTGGCGTGCTGGCGGCTGGTTCCGGGGCATGGGCTCTACGGGGCCACGTGGTCGATGATGATCGGCTACGCCGTCGAGTGCATGATGTTCGTGGTCGTCGTGGCGTTGCCGCTCCGCGCCAAGCTCCGGGCCGCGTCGCCCGACGATTCGGTGTAGGCTTGGGTGCCGTGCGACGCAGTGCGCATCCCGTGATCGACTCGATCGCGCGCGCCGGTGGCGCGGCGCGGCGCCGGTGGCGCCGGGGGCGTCACTGATGTGCGGGATCGCCGGGTTCGTCGAGTGGCGCGCCCCGCGGCCCCGGGCCGAGGCGGCGGCGATCGTCGGGGCGATGGCGACGGCGATCGCCCACCGCGGTCCCGACGGCGCCGGGGTATGGGTCTCGCCGGACGGCGCGGTGGCCCTCGCCCACCGCCGCCTCGCCATCGTCGACCTCTCCCCGACCGGGGCGCAGCCGATGGTGTCGCCATCGGGCCGCTACGTCGTGACGTTCAACGGCGAGATCTACAACCACGGCGAGCTCCGGCGCGACCTCGCCGCGACGCGCCTGCGCGGCACGTCGGACACCGAGGTGATGCTCGCGTGCTTCGACCGCGATGGGGTGGCCGCCACGCTGCCGCGGCTGATCGGCATGCTGGCGCTGGCGGTCTACGACACCCGCACGCGTGAGCTCACGCTCGCGCGCGATCGCTTCGGCGAGAAGCCGCTGTACTGGGGGCAGCAAGGTGACAGCGTGGTATTCGGCTCGGAGCTGAAGGCGGTGTGTGTCCACCCGGCGTTCACCCCCACGGTCGACCGCGGCGCGCTCGTGCAGTACCTGCGCCACGGCTGGGTCCCGGCGCCGCGGTCGATCTACGTCGGCATCGGGAAGCTGCCGGCCGGCACGTCCGTGACGATCGATCTGGCCAACGGCCGGGTCGGTGAGCCGGTTGCCTACTATGACCTGCGCGCGGTCGCGATGCGCGGCCTCGCGAACCCGCTGCGCGTCGACGCGGGCGAGGCCGCCGATCGAGTCGAGGCGGCGCTGACGACCGCGGTCCGGCGGCAGATGGTGGCCGACGTGCCGCTCGGCGCGTTCCTGTCGGGCGGCATCGACTCGTCGACCGTCGTCGCGCTCATGCAGGCCTGTGCCACCCGTCCGGTGCACACCTACTGCATCGGCTTCGCAGAGCGCGGCTACGACGAGTCGGCCTTCGCGGCCGACGTCGCCCGCCACCTCGGCACCGCGCACACCGAGCTCACCGCCACGCCCGAGGCCTGCCTGCCGATCGTGCCCGACCTGGCGCGGATCTACGACGAGCCGTTCGCGGATTCATCGCAGCTTCCGACAACGCTGCTCGCGCGCCTGACCCGGGCGCACGTGACCGTCGCGCTCTCGGGCGACGCCGGCGACGAGCTGTTCGGCGGCTACACCCGATACGCGCTGTTGCGTCGGGTCGCGCGGCTGTACGCGGTCCCCGGGCGCCGCGCCGCGGCCGGGTTCGCCGGCGGCGCACTCGATCGCCTCGTCGGCGCCACCGCGCCACGGTCCCGTGGGCGCCAGGCGATCGACTTCCTGCGTCGGCGCGTGGCGTTCGCGGGCGAGCGCGATCTCGACGCCTTCTACCAGGCCTACCTCTCGACCTGGATCGATCCGGCGGCGGTGGTGCGCGGCGGGCGGGAGCCAACCGGCCTGCTGCCGCTGTCGCGGGACTTCCTGGCGGGCTCGCCGACCGAACGCGCGATGCTGGCCGACGCGCTGCTGTACCTGCCCGACGACGTCCTGGTGAAGGTCGACCGTGCCACGATGTCGACCGCGCTCGAGAGCCGCGTGCCATTCCTGGATCCCGGCGTCGTCGAGCTGGCCTGGTCGCTGCCGCTGGCCCACAAGGTCGAGGGCGACCGCGGCAAGCGCGTCGTGCGCGACGTGCTCGCCCGCCACGTGCCGCGCCGCTTGTTCGAGCGGCCCAAACGCGGGTTCGGCGTTCCGCTGGGTGCGTGGCTGCGCGGCCCGCTGCGCGACTGGGCCGAGGCCCTCCTCGCGGAGCGCCGGCTGCGCGCCGACGGCTACCTCGACCCCGCGCCGATCCGCGCCCGCTGGGACGAGCACCTTGCGGGCCGCCGCGACTGGCAGTCGTCCCTCTGGGTCGTGCTGATGTGGCAGGCCTGGCGCGAGGCCACGGCACGCGTGTGAGTTAGTGACCGTCGCGTCGTGATCCGTTCATCGTGGATCGTCGACGAGCACGGCTTGGCATCGATGATCCGCCTGTGGCAAGGTTGAACACGTCGTCGACGCGAAGCTTATGGGCCGTCCCGCCGCCATCCCCAGTCTGTCGCCGGTGCCCGCGCCGCTGCGGCGTTCGTCGCTCGAGACGATCGAGATCATCGCCTACCTGCTGCTGGTGGCGCTGTTGCTTATCTTCCGCGCCGATCTCGAGTCACTGGATCTGAAAGACGCGTGCCAGTTCACGTCGCTGATCGCGATCCTGTGTTCGATCTCGGTGGTTCGCAACGCGCCGCGGGGGCTGTGGTCGCCGTCGTCGGTGTTCTTCTTGGTGCTGGTGCTGTTCCATTGTGGCTTGGTCGTGCCGTGGGCGCTCGGTCGCAATCCCGGCGAGCTCATCCGCGACCCATTGGAGTTGTGGTTCTTCCGGCCGAGCACCGTGCCTGCGTTGTGGCTGGTCGACCTCGCCTTCGTGTCGTTCTTCCTGGGGGCACGCTTGGGCTCGCTGGGCCGGGTGCGGATCGGTCGGCCGGGACCGGCGGATGCGGAACTCGATGGCATCATCGGCGTCGTCGGGGCGGTCTTGCTGATCGGCTCGATCGCACTGTGGTTCGCGCTGGCACTTCAGTCCGGCGGCGTCGGCTTGTTGTTCGGCTCCTACGATCGCTTCCTCGACGAGACGGCCGGCGCGACGATCGGGTACATCTACGCCATGACCGACTACGGCGCGGTCCTACTGGCGGCGTCGTCACCGCGCCGCGCCCATCGGGTGTCCGTCGCCGTGTACACGATCTGGGCGTTGGTCGCGTTGCCGCTGGGCATTCGTGGAGAGGTGATGTTCCCCGTCGTCACCGCGCTCGCCATGATCTCATATCGCCGCATTCCGATCAGACCGGTGCGGACGTTGGTGATCGCCGTGGCGGTGTTGGCGGCGATCGCAGTCGTGCGCAACGTCCGGGCCGTCGGCATCGCCCGCGTCTCCGAGGCACAGGTCTCGTTCGATCCGCTCGACGGCATGGCCGAGATGGGCACGTCGTTGCGCCCGGTAGCCGAGGTCGTGTTCTGGCACGAGATGGGTGACGCATTCTACGACGGCAGCACCTACTGGGCGCCGCTTGACCGGTCCTTGTACTACGTGATTCCGGGTTGGACCCGTCCGCCGGTCAAGCAGGATCGCCGCATCCCCAGCAACCTGGTCATGGAGCGCGCCGGGCCGATCGGCTTCTCGATGGTCGCCGAGGCCTACCGGAACTTCGCGGCCGTCGGGGTGGCGTTGGTCCTCGGCCTCGTGGGCTGGCTGCTCGCGCGCATCTCGCGGTGGCCAGACACGCGGGTCGCGCAATGCATCGCCGGGATCGTGCTGGCGGCGATGCTGGCGCACGTGCGCAACGTGTTCCGCCGGTCCCGAGCCAACTCGCGATCGGGGTGATCGCGGCGATCGTGGGCGTTGGCGCAGATCCGCGCCAGCGCGCAGGGGCACGATGCGCGCGCCCGCGCCAGGAGGTCCGTCCGTCGTTGTGCCGGCGTTGACCGGCGTCGCGCCTCGCCTGGGGATGGTGTTGCATGACCGCCGTGACCGGCGCGCCGCCGCCAGGTGTGTCGGCTGTCGCGTCGCCGGGCTCGGCGTCGACCGGTTCTCGTGCTCGAGGGCATCTTCGTCAACTACGAGGCATGGTCCGGGAGGTTGAAATGGCGCCGTACCTCCAGTTCCAGCAGGCCCGCCTGGCGCGGCTACGCCGCCATCTGGTGCGGCTGGTCGCGCTGGTCGTGCCGTGCGGGCTGGGGCGGCAGGCGCCGGACGATCCGCCTGGTCGACGGGCCGTCGAGCTGTTGCCCCGAGGCGTCGCCGCCAACCGGCGCCCGTGGTCGAGCCTGGAGTGGGTGTCGTACCTTCTGTTCCCGGCATGGTCTGGCGCGCGGCGGGGTTGCCTTGGCCCGGTCGGGCTGGCTCGACCTTGGTCGCGCGGGGCCTGGATCACGTGCGATTGGTGAGCGTCGTCGGGTACGCCAAGCCTTCCACCCTCCGCGACGTGTGGCCGGCGGTCGCGCGCCACTGGCCGCCAACGCGGTCGGACGTCGTTGGCGGCGCCCGGGCGGCTGTTGCGGCGCAGCGCCTCCGTGATGAACAACCGCTGCCGGGCGGGGGTGCCGCCGGTGTTGCTGGCCTCGCTCATGGGGAGGGCCGCGCGTGGCTTTGCCGGGCGCTGTTCTACGGTGGCAAGACGCGCGCTGTCATGACGACTACCTCTGGCTGTGGGTCCAGATCGGCCCGCTCGCCCGCCTCGCCCAGGCGCTGCCTGCGCCGCGCGCCACGCTGCGCACGCGCTGCCGACCCGCGATCGCCGCAGCCGTCCCACCCGCAGCCCGGCGCGGCCCGGCTGTTCGTGCGCACCGTGGCTCCACCTGGGTCGACCGGCTTGACCGCCCCGCCCGCTATCGCTCCCGGCTCGCGTCGAGCGACGCCTGTGCGGCGGCCAGGGCGCGCACGACCCGGAGCCCGCTGGCCGCATCGGTGCGCGGGGGAACGCCGTCGAGGATGCACGCGAGGAAGTGGCGGAGCTGCGCGGCCAGTGGCTCGACCATCGGCACCTGAGGGATCGTGACGTCGCCGTAGCGCAGCGTCAGGTACTCGGCGTACGAGGCGAAGTCGGGCGGGCGATCGAAGCCGCGATCGTAGATGTGCAGCTTGTCGGGCGCGACGTCGTCGAACTCGACCATCTTCTTGCTGCCCACCAGCACCAGCCGCCGCTCCTTGCGCGGGTTGAGCCACGACACGTGGAGGTGGGCCAGCGTCGGTCCGCCCGGGTGCGGCTCGAACCCGAGCGTCACGAACACGACGTCGTGGATGCCCGGCTGCAGGAAGCTCTCCCCGCGGGCCGTCACCGTCGCGATCGGCGCGCGCACCAGGTAGTCGATCATCGACAGGTCGTGCGGGCCGAGGCTCCACAGCGCGTTCTCGTCGGAGCGCAGCCGGCCCAGGTTCACTCGCGTCGACGACAGGTAGTAGAGGTCGCCGAGCTCGCCGCCGTCGATCAGCGCGCGCAGGCGCTCGACCACCGGGTGGTAGAGCATCAGGTGGCCGACCAGCAGCACCTTGCCGGCCGCCGTCGCCGCCGCCGCCACCGCCTCCGCGTCGGCCACCGACAGCGCCAGCGGCTTCTCGACCAGCACGTGCTTGCCCGCCGCCAGCGCGCGCTGGGCCAGCGCCGCGTGGGTCGACGACGGCGTCGCGACGATCACCGCGTCGACGTCGCCCGCCGCCAGCACCTCGTCGACGTGCCCGGTCAACCGCGCCGTCGGCGCCACGGCGTGGGCTCGCTCGCGCGCGCCCGCCGCCTGGTCACACACCCACGTGAGCTGGGCGCGCTCGGTCGTCGCCACCACCCGCACCCACGACTGTCCCCACGCGCCGGCCCCGATCACCGCGAGGCGCACGGTCATCGCGGGACGCGCTCCGATCAGAACGCCGCGCGCGCGCCGAACATCAGCTCGTGGCGCGTGTAGCTCGGATCGTCGGGACCGGACACCGTGGGGTAGGTGAAATCGGTCTGGTCGATGCTGCCGACGTACGTGCCGGTCAGGTAGTAGCGATCGGTCAGGACGTACTGGGCGCGCGCCGTGGCGGCGAAGACCACGTCGTCGCGGCTCGGCGACATGGCCCCGACGGTACCGGTGATGCCGCGGTAGCCGCGCAGCCGGAAGTCGAGGCTTCCGCTCAACACCAGCTTGTCGATCAGCTGCTGGTCGACCCGCGCCTGCAGCTTGTGGTCGCGGTAGTAGTTGGCGTTGATCGAGTCCTCGTAGTCGTAGTTGTACTCGACGACGGCGCGCCCGGCCGGCGCGTACTGGTAGCCGAGCTCGACGTCGAACAGCGGGCCGTTGTAGCCCTCGCCGGCGTCGTACGGCGCGTAGCCCCAGCCGGCGTGGGCCTTGAGCGTGAGCGGCTCGGTCAGCGTGGTGGCGATGCCCACGATGCCCCGGATCGGCATCGAGCCCTGCTTGGTGAGGTCCATCCCCGAGGAGCCGATCGGGCCGAAGAAGCCGAGCGACACGTCGCTGTAGAAGCGCGTGAAGGGCAGCCACTGCCAGTCCCCGCGCAGGCCCAGCGTGTGGTTCATGCGGTTGGCGACGGCGGAGTCCTCGAACACGTCGAGCGCGTTCTGGTACCGCAGCGTCCCCGAGATCGTCCGCCCACCCGGCTGATAACGCAGGCCGAGGTCGAGCATGTTGTCGACGCGGGCGGTCGACGACGGGTCCTCGAAGTTGCGCGGGCGCACGTCGCGGCGCAGGCGATCGTCGCCGATGAACGACCACGTGCCGGCCGGGTAGACCTGCAGGTGGGCCTGGGCGTCGATCCCCAGGTTGCGCTGCGCCGCCGTCGACACGTTGTCGTAGTAGAAGAACTCCTCGTAGCGCAGGCCGCCCGCGGCGCGGAACTCGAAGGTCTGCGGCGCCGCCTCGTTGCCGGGCTCCTCGTCGGGCACGACCTCGTCGGGCGTGATCTTCTCGGAGGCCAGCGCGAAGTTGGCGGTCAGCCGCATCAGCGCGGTGGTGACGACCGAGTCCTGCTCGTAGAACAGGTTGTCGATGACGCCGAACTCGGCGCCGACGTTGGGGTGGATGACGGTGCCGGGCGACACCTCCATCCCCTTGCCCTCGACGGCCTCTTGCGCGTGCGCGTGGCCGAGGAGGGTGGTGGTGGCGACGCCCACACCGAGGGCGTACGACGCGAGGACGAGTTTACGCGAGGTCATGGCGTGGCTCGTCACTGCGGCGCGAACGGGCTGGCGTACGCGGGATC
>JADJGV010000006.1 GCA_016707895.1 Myxococcales bacterium
CGCCGGTGGCGTCGCCACCCGCGCCGCCGTCACCGCCCGGTCCGCCGTCGTCGCCCGACGAGTAGCGGGTGGCGTCGGCGCCGTCGCCGCCGCGGCCGCCGTCGCCGCCGATCCCGCCGTCGCCGCCGCGCCCGCCGGGGCCGCCCAGGGCCCGCAGCACGATCGCGCCGGCCTCGCCGATCGCGCCGGCGCGATCGATCGCCGTCGGTGAGCCGCCCGGCCGCGCCAGCTCGCCACGCAGCGTGTACAGCCCGTCGCCGTGGCTCAGCCGCACCTGGATCCTGCCGCCGTCCTCGCCGCCCACTGCCGGCCCGGCGTCGCCGCCGCGCTGCCCATCGCCGCCGCGGTGGCCGTCGGCGCCGTCGAACCCCGCGGCCCCGTCGGCGCCGCGCGCGCCGGAGACGTCTACCCGCACCAGCGCGTCGGGATCGGGCCGGGTCGACGGCGGCGCCGCCTCGCGATACGGAGCTCCCACGCCGGGACGGTACACGCCCGGCGCCACCGGCGCGACCGCCGGCGCTCACGCCGGCGCGGCGGCCACGCAGGTCAGGCGCAACACCAGCCGCTAGGCGAGCACGGGCTGCGGCGCCGCGGCGTCCGGCGGGATCGCCTCGTCGGTGTGCCAGGCCACGCCGCAGGCGCCGCGGCGCGCGCCCGGCTCGGGAAGTTGGGCAGCGCGACCCCGTCGCGCACGAACCGCTCGCTGACGGCGTCGGACGCGCCCATGCGGCGACCGTACCACCGCGCGGGCGGCCGCCGGCGCGTCACAGCGGCGGCGGCGGCGGGCCGACCGGGCAGCTGGCCCCGGGCACCAGCCGCACGGCGTCGAGCTGGAACGTGCCGTCGAAGCCGGCGTCGTTGGTGTGGTCGCCGAAGCCGATCGCGGCGCCGGCGGTGAAGGTCGCGCGCTGCAGCGCGAGCGCGCCGTCGACGTACAGCGCCAGGCCGCCGGTGGCGGGGAACGCCAGCCGGTAGGTGTGCCAGGCGGTGGTCGCCAGCGGGTAGCTCTGGCTCTGGTCGCCCCAGGTCACGGCGCCGGTCTCGAGCATCACCATCTGCTCGCGCTCGACACCGACGCCGTACCAGCCGCTGAACGCCGGGAACACCACCGCGCTGCCGTCGTAGGGGTTGGAGGTCGCGGTGACCACCCGCGCGCGCCACTCCAGATCGTGGGTCGCGAACCAGGTCGCGGCCAGCGGCTGCCCCCAGCTCGACACGCTCTGGGTCGACGGCGTCGCGGCGGTGTCGACGGTGACCACCTGGCCGTCGCTGGTGGTCGCGGTCGTCTCGAGGTAACCGGTCCAGCCCTCGAGGTCGGGCGTGACGTCGCCCGAGAGCAGCGGCAGGGTCGCGGTGCCCACGCACGCCGCGCCCTGGCACGCGTCGTCCCAGGTGCACGGGTTGGCGTCGTCGCACGCCGTCGGGGCGGTGACCGCGGTGAACACGCACGCGCCGCCGACGCAGGCGTCGGTGGTGCACGCGTTGCCGTCGTTGCAGTCGAACCCGCCGCGGCACCGCTTGCGGGCCAGATCGTCGAGGTCGACATCGGGCGGCGCGCCCTCGGTGAGGCAGGCGGCGATCAGCGGCAAGGACACGAGCGTGGGGATGCGCAGGTTCATGCCCGGTGAGTCGACCCGGCGCGGCGAGGTTCACCTCACCGCGCTCTCACCGCCGGCCCGCCGGGCGCCGCGCCTCACGGGTGGGCGCAGAACGTCGCCGCGTCGGCGAAGCGCGCGACCAGCGCCTCCGGCATCGGCCCGGGCGCCGCGGTCAGATCCCACCGATCGTCCCAGTCGCCGTCGGCGCCGTAGCGCCAGCGGCCGGCGATCGCGCGCACGCCGTCGCGATCGACGATCACCTGCATCTCGACGTCGCCGGCGTCGCCCGGCGCGCGCCGCGACGGCGCCTCGCACCACCAGCCGACGAAGCGATCGCCGATCACGCGGCCGCGCACCGTGCCGTCGTCGTGGCCGTAGACGCCCCACAGCTCGTCGCCGATCCGCCGCATCACCAGCCCACCGAAGTCGCCGCGCCACCCGCCGACGATGGTCTCGGCCGGCGCCGGCGGGCCACCGACCAGCCGCGCTGGGTCGCCGCACGCGTCCGGGTCCGGCAGGTCGACCTCGGCGCGCACCGGCGGCGCGCTGGTGGCCCGCGCGACCCGGGCGCGCAGCGCGGCCAGCGTCGAGCGTAGGCACGCCTGCGAGGCGTCGCTGATCGCCGGGCTCCAGCGCCGGGCCTCGATCGAGTCGCACGAGGTCACCGCGGCGCGCTGCCACCGCGCCGACCAGGCGTCGAGCCCCGCCGACAGCGCGTGGGCGGCGTCGGGGCCGCGCTGGGGATCGAGCCGCACGTAGTTGGCGACGATCTTGCTGCTCGGCGTCGGCCCCCACGCCGCCGCGGCCGGCGCGCCCGCGACGTCGCACGACGGCCGCCCGTGCCGCGACCGCATGACCAGCGCAACGACGATCGCCGCGAGCACCAGCGCCGCCGCGATCGCCGCGACCACGCGCCCGCGCCGCGGCGGCCGCCGGAGCACCGCCAGGAGCGCCGCGAGATCCGGATAGCGCTCCTCGGGCGCGCGGGCCAGCCCGCGGCGCAGCGCCGGCCACAGCCACGCCGGCACGCCGGCGCGCGTCGGCGGGCGCGGCGGGGTCGCGGCGATCTCGTCGCGCAGCGCGGCCACGCTCTTGCCCGGCCACGGCCGCTCGCCGTACAGCGCCTCGTACAGCACGACGCAGAACGCGAACTGATCGGCGCGCGCGTCGACGGCGCGCCCGGCCAGCTGCTCGGGCGCCATGTACGCGGGGGTGCCCAGCGTCGTCCCGATCGCGGTCAGCTCGCGGCCCAGCGCCTCGGGGCTCGGCGTGGCGCCGCTGGCCGAGCGCCCGGCCGGCGCCAGCGTCGCGGCGACCGCCACCGCGTGGGCGTCGTCCGGCCCGGCGGCGACATCGTCGTCGCCGCCGTCGCGCCCGCCGTCGCTGGTGACGCGCACCAGCCCGAAGTCGCCGACCCGCGGCCGACCGTCGTGGCCGACCAGGATGTTGGGCGGCTTGACGTCCCGGTGCACGAAGCCGGCCGCGTGGGCCGCGGCCAGGCCCTCGCCGACGCCGAGCATGACGTCGAGCACCGCGCGCCACGACCGCGGCGTCGCGGCCCGCCACCCGGCGAGGTTGTCGCCGGTGACGTACTCCATCGCGATGTAGAAGCGGCCGTCGACCTGTCCCACGCCGTGCACCGCGACGACGTTCGGGTGAGCCAGCTGCGCCATCGCCAGCGCCTCGCGGTACAGCCGCTCGGTGCCGAACCGCGCGTGGTGGACCTTGACCGCGACCTCGCGCTGGAGCGTCAGATCGCGCGCCAGGTACACGACGCCCATCCCGCCGGCGCCGAGCCGGCGGACGATGCGGTAGGTGTCGCCGAACAGCTCGCCGGGCCGCAGCTCGTTCGCGCCCGCGCCGGCGGAGGTGCCGGCCACCTCGCGCAGCAGCGCGCCGAGCGTGCCCGGCTCGCTGGCCGGCGGCGACGACAGATCGACCGCCGACGCCTCGCCGGCGGGCGCCCCCGGCCCGTCGACGTGCGCGCCCGGCGTCGATCGCGTGAGGGCGTCGCGCTGATCCATGCGGCTGCGACGCTCATGGTACGGACCCACGGTCGCGCTGTCGATCGCGACCGCACGTCGACGAATCCGGTGGGGTCGACGAAGCCGCGGCGGCGCGGCTACGGCGGGAGGTCGGCGGCGGCGAGCGCGCGATCCCAGATGCGGATGCGGCGCACGGTGCCGGCGCCGGCCTCGGCCATGCCGGTGGCGGTGTCGTCGATGAAGAAGGCAGCCGTCGCGCCCGGCCCCAGCAGCGTCGCCACGCCGGCGGTGTCGGTGAACTGCCAGACCTGGACGCGGTCGACGTACCCGACCACGGTGCCGGCGGCGTCGCGGGTGATCGTCATCTGGTAGGTCGTCCCGCCGACCAGCCCGGGCGGGCCGTCGGCGAACTGCGAGCCCGCGACCACGACGAACTGCGAGATGTCGCCGTAGGTGTAGTAGCCCTCGTCGGTGGTCAGCCCCTTGAAGTCGAGGATCTTCTGCCACGACGTGGTGGCGTAGCTGTCGAACGCGAACACCAGATCGACGGTGTAGACCTGCTCGGGCATCGCGCCGGTGACGGTCAGCCCCTGGTTGGGGCCGAACTGGTAGCCGCCCGCGACGAAGCCGCCACCGGCCGGCACCAGATCGGGGCCGCCGAAGTCGTCGTGGTAATCGCCGCGCAGGTGGTACTGGTGCTGCGGCGCCAGGGGATCGGCGTCGACCGCGACCGCGTCGTCGGGCGCGTCGCCGTCGCCGGGCGCGCCGTCGATCACCGGGTCGTAGCCGACGCGCCCGCACGCGGCCACCGCCACGAGCGCGAAGCTGGCCACCGAGATCCGCACGGGGCGAGCCTACACCGGCCGCGCCGACGATCAGATCAGTCGGTGACGCAGGTCGAGCCCGGCGCGCAGGCGACCTCGCACCCACCCGCGTCGCAGCCGAACTCGCAGACCGCGCCGGTCTCGCAGGCGAGCTCGCAGCCGCCCGCCGGGCAGTCGACCTCGCAGGTCGATCCGCCCTCGCACGCGACCTCGCAGCCGCCCGCCGGGCAATCGACCTGGCAGCTCGCCCCGCCCTCGCACGCGATCTCGCAGCCGCCTTCGGGGCAGGTCCACTGGCACGCCCCGCCACCCGGGCAGGTGGCGTCGCCGCGCAGCTCGCCGTCGGCTGTGGCGCTGACCTCGCCGGCACCCTCGCCATCGTCGGCCGCGCCCCCCTCGCCCGTCGCGGGGCCGATCGGCCCCACCGGCCCGGCCGCCGGCGCCGCCGCCGCCACGCACGCCATCGTCGACGCGACCACCGCGCTCATCACGATCCAAGACAGGCTGTTCATCGCTCGCTCCCTGATCCAGACGGCCACGATGGTAGAGCCGCGAGCCGACGCGCCGGTGGACAGGCCGCGCCGAAAACACGAACGCCCGACGGACCGTGCGGTGCGTCGGGCGAGTCCAGTCGAGCGAGCGGCTAGCGCTTCGAGAACTGGAAGCGAGCGCGGGCGGCCGCCTGGCCGTACTTCTTGCGCTCCTTCTTGCGGGGGTCGCGGGTGACGTAGCCGACCGCCTTCAGCTTCGGCCGCAGCTCGCGGTCGATCTTCATCAGGGCGCGGGTGATGCCGTGGCGCACCGCGCCGGCCTGCGAGGAGATCCCGC
The DNA here is from genome assembly GCA_016707895.1 of Myxococcales bacterium. Classification (GTDB taxonomy): domain Bacteria; phylum Myxococcota_A; class Polyangia; order Haliangiales; family Haliangiaceae; genus UBA2376. The sequence continues at coordinate 5,236 of JADJGV010000006.1, forward strand.
CGCCGCGGACCGTCGCGTGGACGTCGTACTGGCCGAGCAGGCCGACTTCCTCGAGCGGCTGACGGATGACCATCCGCGCGGTGGCGCGCTTGAAGTAGTCGTCGTCGACGCGGTCGTTGATGTTGAAGCCACCCGCGCCGGCGGTCAGCCACACGCGGGCCACCGCCGTCTTGCGGCGGCCGGTGGCGTAAGTCTTGGTCGAAGTCGCAGTCGCCATGTCGTCTTCTCCGAACTCAGGCTTCGATGGTCAGCGGCCGGGGCTTCTGCGCGCTGTGATCGTGCGCGGCGCCCGAGTAGATCTTGAGCTTCTTGATGATCCGGCGGCCCAGCGGGCCCTTGGGCAGCATGCCCCACACCGCGTCGCGGATGGCGCGGGCCGGGTCCTCGGCGATCACCTGCTTCGCGGTGCGGGTCTTGAGACCGCCCGGATACAGCGTGTGCTTGTAGTAGATCTTCCCATCCATCTTGTTGCCGGTCAGCTTCGAGCCGCCGGCGTTGATGACGATGACGAAGTCGCCCATGTCCACGTTGGGCGAATAGGTCGGCTTGTGCTTGCCGCGCAGGACCGACGCGATCTTGGACGCCGCTCGACCGAGGGTCTGGCCCTGCATGTCGACGATGTACCACTCACGCTGGGCCTCACCGGCTTCCTTGGTGAGCCAAAAGCTCTTCTGGGTCGTGCTCATGACGGTTCCGTTCGCGGGCACCGCGGGGGGAACCGCGGCGAAGGGGGATCGTCTACAAGGCGCGGGGCTCGGAGTCAAGGGCCTGAACGCCATCCCGGGGCCGATCACCACCCGGGACGCCGTGGTAACACGCTGCGGTGGCTCAGGTCGGCTTTGTCCTCAAACCTTCGTCCGCCGAGGCCCGGGATCTGGCCGACGACCTGGCCCGCTGGCTCCTGGGCTGCGGCCACACCCCGGTGCTGCTCGCCGAGGACGGCGTCACCTCCCCGGGGGCGGTGATCGCCCCCGAGGACGCCCTGCCCCCGGTGGACCTGGTGTGCGCCCTGGGCGGCGACGGCACGATGCTGCGGGCCAGCCGGGTGGTCGCCGACTCCGGCACCCCGGTGCTGGGCGTCAACCTGGGCCAGCTGGGCTTCCTGGCGGGGTTCCTGCCTGCCGAGGCCCGGGCCGCGCTCACCGCCGGCCTGGCCGGCAACCTGCGGGTCGAGGAGCGCTCGCGGCTGGCGGTCACGGTGCAGCTGGGCGACGAGCTGGTCCACCGCACCGCGCTCAACGACGCCGTCCTCCACCAGGGCGCGATGGCCCGCATCCTCGACTGCGACGCCTGGATCGACGACGCCTTCGTCGCCAGCTACCGCGCCGACGGGCTGATCGTCTCCACGCCCACTGGCTCCACCGCCTACAACATGGCCGCCGGCGGGCCGATCCTCATCCCCGGCGCCGCCGGCATGACGCTCACGCCGATCTGCGCCCACTCGCTGACCAACCGCCCGCTGGTGGTGCCGGCCCGCTCGATCATCCGCTTCGACCTGCGGCCCGAGGCCAAGGACGTCGTGCTCACCGTCGACGGCCAGTGGGCGCGCCCGATCGTCCCCGGCGATCGCGTCGAGATCACCTGCGCCGCCAAGCCGCTGCGGCTGCTCGCCGGCCCCCAGAGCTACTTCGACGTCATGCGCGACAAGCTCCACTGGGGCCTCCGCGGCGCCCGCTGACGCCGAGCACCGACTCCCGATCCCGATCCCGATCCCGATCCCGATCCCGGATTCCGATCCCGATCCCGATCCCGATCCCGATTTCATCGCGGGCGCTCACAACGTGCGCCACCGGGCTCTCCCGGGCATGCACAAGCGCACCCTCGCCCTGTCCCTCTCACCGCTCCTGCTGCTGTTCTGCATGGGCTCGACCGACTGCGACGCGTACTCCGAGGTCACCGTCCCCACCTGGGATCCCTCCGCGCCGGCCACGTACGACGGCCCGTGGGCCAGCGGCGGGTTCCAGGTCCTCGCTGGCCCCGGCGAGAGCGCGACCTATCGCATCACGCCTGGCCAGCAGGTCCTGGCGATCAGCTCGGCGCTCGACGACGGCGGCGTGCGCGACGTGACGATGTACGCGACGACCGCGTACGTGTGCTGCGCGGGCTCGATCTGCAGCCGCTCCGACGGCAGCACCCGGCCCATCACCGATAGCCAGCCCGGCGGCCCGGGCTCGACCGCGTCCAACGGCCTGTGGGTCGGGACCGGCGTCACGCTGCCGACCTGCCGCGCCGGCTACAGCCTCGCCAGCTTCGTGTTCAGCTGGCAGACGGTGGCCACCAACTTCTCCGGCGTCCGCGCCACCTCGAAGTTGCACACGATCCGGTATCCGTGATCCCTCAGCCGGCGGCCCGCAAGGTCGCCAGCAGGGCCGCGAAGTCCGGCGGCGGCGGCGTCTCGAACTCGAGCCGCGCCCCGGTCACCGGGTGCACGAACGCCAGCCGCGCGGCGTGCAGCGCCTGCCGCCCCAGCGTCACCGCCGCCGCCGCCAGCGCGCCGTCGTAGCGGCGGCCGTAGACCTGGTCGCCGACCAGCGGCCAGCCGCTGTCGCTCATGTGCACGCGGATCTGGTGGGTGCGCCCGGTCTCGAGCCGCAGCCGCACCAGCGCGGTGGCCAGCGGCAGCCGCTCGACGACGCGCCAGTGGGTGACCGCCGGCTTGCCGGTGGCCACCTTCGACGAGAACCGCTTGCGATCGACCGGGTGGCGCCCGTACAGGGTGCGGATCGTGCCGACGTCGCCCAGCTTCACCGGCGGCGCCGGCCCGCACACCGCGACGTACTCGCGCTCGACCGCGCGCTTGTCCTGCCAGGCGGCGGCCAGCGCGGTCAGCGTGGCCTCGTCCTTGGCCACCACCATCACGCCGGTGGTGTCGCGATCGAGGCGGTGGACGATCCCGGGGCGCAGCTCGCCGCCGATCCCGCCGAAGTCGTCGACGTGGGCCAAGAGGCCGTGGACCAGCGTGCCGGTCGCGTGACCCGGCGCCGGGTGCACCACCAGCCCGGCCGGCTTGTCGATCACGATCAGGTGCGCGTCCTCGTGCAGCACCACCAGCGCCATGGCCTCGGGGACCAGCGCGATCGGCGTCGCCGGGCGGATCGTCACCGCCACCTTGGCCCCCGGCTTGAGCCGCACCCCGGCCTTGGCCGGCACCGCGCCGTCGACGGTGACGTCGCCGTCGTCGATCAGCCGCTGGGCCTGGGCCCGGGTCAGCCCCAGGTCGCTGTCGACCAGGAACGCGTCGAGGCGCGGCCGCTCGCTCGCGAACGGCGCCACGCGCTCGTGCACCACCGCCGCCGCCGCCGGCCCGCCCATCCCCGCTACCAGATCTTCGACTTGACGTGGCCCTTGCTCTTCACCAGCACGTCGACGATGGCCCGCTCGTAGATGTTCTGGCCGAAGATGTCCTCGGTGACGCGGCTCTTGAACAGCTCGCGGCCGTCGTTGATCTCGTCGTGCATCACGTCGAACAGGTTGTCGTTGGAGATGCCGTCGAGGATCTTGGCCTCGTGGTACAGGGTCAGGTCCGACGCGATCGCCCGCGCGAGCTGGCGCGCGCGCTTGGCGTTGTCGATCAAGTTGGCCATGGGGCAGATCGTAGGCGGGCGGGCCGCGCCCGGTCAAGCGACCGGCCGACCACACGCCCGCGGCGCGGCGTCACTCGGCGGCGTCGCTCTTGGACCGCTTGCGGGCCCCGCCCTCGCCGGCCTCGCCGCCCAGCCCGCGGCCGGCGCGGTAGCGCTCGAGGTAGGTCTCCTTCACCCGCAAGGATGGCAGGCCCAGGATGCGCGCGTACTCGACCAGGAAGCCGCGGACGTAGACCGGCGCCGGCAGCTTGGCCCACTGCTCGGCCTCGAGCGCGGCCAGGTAGCCCATGCCGATCTTCGACCGCTCCGACAGCTCGCGCAGCTCGATGCCGGCGGCCTCGCGGATCTGCCGCAGCACCGGCCCCGAGTACTCGCTCTTGGGCCCGAGCTCGGGCATCGGCGGCCGCAGCGCCGCCGCCGCCTCGCGATCCAGCCGCAGCGACGGATCGATCGCCACCGACGTCGGCAGCGCCGCCGGCGGCATCGGGATGCCGTCGGGGAACAGCTCGGCGTCGTACTCCTTGCGCTTGGCCGCGTCCATCAGCGTGGTGTACGCGAGGTCGAGCCGGCGGTGGACCGCCTCGAGGCTGGCCGGGTCGTACAGGCCAGCGATCGCGATCGACTCGGCGCCGTAGACGTCGCGGATGCGGCGGTTGGCGCGGCGGATGTCCTCGAAGCTGGCCGACGGCATGACCTCGAGCAGGTCGTAGTGCGAGTCCGACGGCAGGAGCTCGGCGTCCTGATCGGGCGCGCGCACCGCCATCAGGTTGCGGGTGACCTTCTCGATGCACTTGGTGATGCGGGCCTCGGGGTGCTCGACCAGCAGCGGCCGGCGGCGCCGGGTCGAGGCCCACACCGCCTCGTCGTACTCGAGGTGGCCGAGGTAGCCGATCGGCACGCCGAGCCGGCGGTGGGTGGCCGAGGTGATCGCGCGGCCCAGCTCCATGTCGTGCTTGGAGCGGGCGGCGTTGATGACCAGCTGCGGGGCGAAGCCGAGGATCGCGGCGCGCAGGTGCTCGAGGTACGGATCGTCGGCCTCGACCGCGTCGAGGTAGATCTCGAGCGGGCCGACGATGCCGCCCTTGGGCGCGGCGTGGCGGTCGGCCAGGTCGCCCAGGCCGTGCTGGCGCAGCCGGTGGAGGAACGCCGCGCCGATGAACCGGTGCATCAGCTCGACCGACGTCGGGTCGGGCACCGCCGCGACGATGCCGACGTCGGCGCCGAGGAACAGCTCGAGCACCACCGCGTTCATGCCACCGGCGAGATCGAGCACGACCCAGTCGCACGGCAGCTCGCGCACCTCGGCCAGGAGCGCCTGGGCGGTCGTCAGGTCGGCGTCGGCGACCCACGCCGGATCCGCGGCGCCGCCGATGAGCCGCATGCCCGGCACCGGGGTCGACACCGCCAGGTCGGCCAGCGGCGCGCCGTCGGGGACCAGCGCCTCGGCCAGCGTCCGGGTCGGCCGCGGCACGCCGCAGAACAGGTGCAGGTTGGGCGCGCCCAGCGAGCAGTCGACCACCACCACCTTCTTGCCCAGCGTGGCCAGGAAGATGCCGAGGTTGGCGGCGATCAGGCTCTTGCCAACGCCGCCCTTGCCGCCGCCGACGGCGACCACCTGGGGCTCTCGGGCTGTCATCGCGGGGCGCACCCTAGCACAGACACCCCGGCGGACGGTCGCGGCTACTCGAACACCATCACCTGCGCGCGCCACGGCTCGGGGCCGGCGAGGCGCTCGGCGGCGACCGCGGCGGCGGGGCTGGCGCCGGCGGCCAGGCGGGCCCGCAGCGAGGCGAAGAACGCGGCGGCCTGATCGTCGGGGATGGGCACGGCGGCGGCGATCACGGTGCGGGCGCCGGCGGCCAGGAACGCGTCGGGCAGGCTCCAGCGGCGGTTGACCAGCGGCGTGGCCGCGGCGGCGCGGCACGCGGCGAGCACCACCACCGGCGCGCCCGCGAGGTGGGCGCGGCCCAGGTCGGCGGCGGTCAGCGCGAAGCGGCCGTCGGGCTCGGGCGACAGCGCCAGGAACGACGCCTCGGCGCGGCCGAGATCGACCAGGCCGTGGACGTGGAGCTCGATGTAGGCCGCGCTGGCCATCGCGGCCAGCACCTGGGTCGGCGTGGCGGCGGCGCCAGCGAGGACGCGATCGCCGGGCTGCTCGATCGCCTGGACGCCGACCCGGGGCAGGCGCAGCGCGCTCGGCGGGGTCGCGTCGCGGATGATCAGCGCGTCGCCCGGCTGCGCGGCCGGCGACGGGCCGCGGCCGAGGAACGACCACGCGGTCGCCGGGGGCAAGAGATCGGCGCGGCCGTGGAGCGGCGGCCGCGCGATCACCCGCACCGCGGGGCAGCTCGCCAGCGCGGCGCGCAGCGGCGCCGGCACCAGCTCGGCGGCGGCGGCGGTCAGGACCCGGCCGGTGCGGCCGTGGTGGCCGCGCAGCGCGCCGTCGACGCCGCGGGCCACCGCGGTGACGCGATCGTCGTCGAGCGACACCGCCAGCAGGCAGCCGCCGGGATCGGCGAGGCCCAGCTCGGCGAGCGCGTCGGCCAGCGCCTGGGCGTGCTCGCCGCGGGCGCCGGCGTCGTCGATGAGCGAGCTGTAGGCCCAGACGCGGAACTCGGCGGGGTTGCCGGCGCCGGGCAGCGTGGCGGCGGCGGCGATCGCCGCGCCGAGCTGGGCGCGGCCGCCGGCGGGGTCGTCGACGATCGCCAGCCGGCCCTGCCCGGCCGCGGCGATCAGCTGGCTCTCGGGATCGCCGGCGGCGGCCACCCGCCCCAGCGCGTCGGCGGCGCGCGCGCGATCGCCGGCGTCGCCGGTGAGGCGCGCCAGGTCGACCGCGACCATCACGTACGGCGGCGACGGCGGCGCGCCGCAGGCGTCGGGCGCGGGCAGCGCGGCGCGGGTCGCAGCGGCGTCGCCGCGCCAGTAGGCGGCGGTCGCGCGCAGCTGCCCGATGAACGTCGCGCGCTCGCAGTCGTCGGGCGCGGCGGCGCGGGCCTCGTCGAGGTACGCCTGCATCGCGCCGAAGCGCGTGCGCATCCGCTCGAGATCGCCGAGGTACGCCAGCATCGCCGCCTCGAGCAGCGGCGTGCCCGACGCCACGAAGGCGGCGCGGGCCGCGGCGATCACCGGCGCGGCGTCGGCCAGCCGCAGGCTGTCGAGGTACAGGCTGGCCAGATCGCGACCGAGGCCACCGCAGCGGTAGGCCACCGTCGGCGGGCACGCGGCCAGCGCGGCGCGCAGCGTCGCCTCGGCGCCGGCCAGCTCGCCGGCGGTGCGCTGCCGGGCCGCGCGGCCGCGCTCGACGTACGTCGTGAACCACGGATCGCCGTCGGCGCGGGCCAGCGCGGCCAGCTGATCGGCGCGGGCGTCGGCGGCGCCGGCCAGCACGATCGCGCCGAAGGTCAGGTCGGCCACCGCCGGCCCGGCGCGGCCCAGCTCGTCGAGGAACGCCGGGATCGCCGCCGGGTCGAGCTGGCCTTGCACCAGCTGCCGGTAGCGCGGCGCGAACCGCGCGCGCGCCGCGAAGTCGGCGGCCACGACCCGCGCCACCGCGCGGCGGGCGCCGTCGCCGCCAGTGGCGCCGTCGATCGCCGCGGCCAGCGGGGCGAGCGCGCCCGCCGCGTCGGCGCTGGCCGCCGCCCGCAGCGCGTCGTGCAGATCGACGCGAGCCTCGCCGGGGAACCGCGCGGCCACGTCCGCCGGGATCGGCGGGCCGCCCGCCAGCATGGCGGCCTCGGCGGCCTGGAACGCCGCGTACGCCGCGGGCGTCGCCAGCGGGCCGCGCAGGCCGGCGGCCAGCGCGCGCGCCTCGTCGCTCCAGCCGGGCTCACCGACCGCTGCAACCGTGTCGAGCTCGGCGGCGGCGGCGCGCGCCAGGCCGAGGTCGCGCAGCGCCAGCGCCCGGTTCCAGCGGGCCGCCGGCGTCGGCCCCGCGGCGAGCGCGCGGTCGGCAGCGTCGAGCGCGGCGATCGGATCGCCGCCGAGCAGCGCCAGCGCCGCCAGGTCGGTGTCGCGCGCCGCGCCCGCCGGCTGGCGCTCGATCGCCGCGCGCGCCCGCTCGAGATCGCGGCTGAGCAAGAGCGCGCCCTCGTACGCCAGGGGCGCGCGGGCCTCGAGCGCCGCCAGCGCCGCCAGCGGGATGGCCTCGCCGACCGCGGCCCCGCGCTCGACCGACAGCGGCCGGTGACGATCGAGCTGCGGGTCGGCCACGCGGATCTCGACGGCGCGGGTCGGGGCCAGCGCCAGCGTCGGCGGCGCCGCGGCGCGGGGGCCGGGCCGGGTCGCCCACCACAGCACCAGCGCGGCGGCGGCGGCGATCACCGGCGCGGCGATCCACGCCCGCCGACGGCGCGGGGCCAGCGGGATCACCGGGGCCGGCGGCCGCGGCGCGGCGATCGCCGGCGGCGGCGCGTCCGACGCCTGCGGCACATCGATCGGCGGCGTGGCCACCGCGGGCGCCGCGTCGCCAGGCGCGCCGGCGGCCGCGTCGATCGCCATCCACTCGGCCAGTTCGGCCTGGCACGCCGCGCACCCGGCCAGGTGGCGCAGCGCCGCGGCCTCCTCGTCGACCGCCAGGTCGCCGTCGTAGTAGCGCTGGGTCAGGTCGTGGTCACTCATGATCGCCACCGGTGAACATGGCGCGGATCCGCCGCCGCGCGCGCAGGATGCGGGTGCCGACGGTGTTGCGGGTGACGCCCAGCCGCTCGCTGATCTCCTGGTACGACAGCCCGTCGATCGAGAACATGCGGAACGCGTCGCGCAGCTCGGGCGGCAGCGCGTCGATCTTGGCGCGAACGTCGTCGGTCGACAGCCGGTGCCACCACGCCTCGGGCTCGCGGGTCGGCTCGGCCAGCTGCTCGGGCTCGACCGCCGCGGTCGGGTGCTGGCGCCGCACCATGTCGATGAAGCGGTTGTGCATCACCCGCACCAGCCACGCCCGGACCGGCAGCTCGGCCGGGATGCGATCGACGTTGGCCACCAGGCGCTCGAGCACGTCTTGCACCAGATCGCCGGGATCGAGCTGCCCGCGGCACAGCCGGGTGGCCATCGCCTCCAAGAATCCCCGATGGTCGCGGACCAGCGCGGCCAGGGCTTCCTGGCGGCGGCGTGCGTCAACGGCCGCGGGCGAGTCTTCCATCGGCATCCAGGGGGAATATTCGCGGCGACCTGCGTAGAACGGTGGGCGGCGAACCTGCCCCCATTCGATGTTCGCACAGGGAGACACCCGATGACACGGATCACGACGGCTGCGTTGCTGGTGCTGGCGCTGGGCGCCTGCGCCGAGTCCACCGAGGTCAGCACCACCGAGCAGGCGGTGATGGGCAACCACGCCGGCGCCTACGTCCCGCCGGCCCGCAGCTGGAACGGCGTCGCCTACAAGGCGCCGTACGGCAAGATCACCGTGGTCCTCGACGTCCAGCCGCAGACGCCGACGATGGTCCACGTCTACTTCATCGATCGCGCCGCGGACTTCACCTACGACCACGTCGTGGCCAAGTCGTCGCAGCTCGGCGGGGTGATCACCGCGACCGTGTCGCTCAACCAGGATCTGGCGATCGTCGGCACCGCCACCGGCCCGCGCCCCGGCGGCAGCGGCCCGCGCCCCGGCACCGAGGGCCTGTACGCGCTCGACCTCGCGGGCGGCTTTCCCGACCTGGTCACGCAGGCCGCCGACATCGCCAACGGCTACCCGTGAGGTCGCGAGCGGCGTGATCGTCGGCACGGGCCCGGGACGAGCGGCGCCGCCGATATTCCCGCCCGGTCAGCCCGGCCCCAGCGCCGCCACCACCCACGCCAGCTCGTCGTCGCCCAGCGCGCGCACGTCGAGCCACACCCGGCCGTCGGCGACCCGCGCGATCACCGGCACCGCGGCGGCTCGCAGCCGCGCGTCGAGCGCGTCGGCGCGGCCGGTCACCACCACCGCCCACGACGGCAAGCTGGCCGTCGGCATCGCGCCGCCCCCGACGGTCGCCACCGATGGCTCGACGGTGACCGGCGGCCCGCCGGCGGCCGCGATCGCGGCGGCCAGGGCGTCGGCCCGCGCGCGCAGCGTCGCGGCGTCGGCCTCGAGGCGCGCCACCACCGGCACCTCGCGATCACGGCCGTCGCGGTACAGCGCCAGCGTCGCGCACAGCGCCGCCAGCGTCAGCTTGTCGGGGCGCAGCGCGCGCATCAGCGGGTGGCTGCGGATCGCCGCGATCGCCGCGGCCTTGCCGACCAGGATGCCGGCCTGCGGGCCGCCCAGCAGCTTGTCGCCCGAGAAGCACACCACGTCGACGCCGCTCGCCACCACCTCGGCCACGGTCGGCTCCGCCGGCAGGCCGGCCGCGTGCTGGCGCGCGCGATCGATCATGCAGCCCGAGCCGAGATCGACCATCGCGACCAGCCCGCGGGCGTGGGCCAGCGCCGCCAGCTCGGCCTCGCCGACCTCGGCGGTGAAGCCGACGATCGCGAAGTTCGAGCGGTGGACCTTGAGCAGCATGCCGGTGCGCTCGCCGATCGCGCGCTCGTAGTCGGCGCGCCGGGTCTTGTTGGTGGTGCCGACCTCGCGCAGGGTCGCGCCCGACAGCGCCAGGATGTCGGGGATGCGGAACGCGCCGCCGATCTCGACCAGCTCGCCGCGCGACACGATCACCTCGCGGCCGCCGGCCAGCGCCGCCAGCGCCAGCACCGTCGCCGCGGCGTTGTTGTTGACCACGCACGCGGCCTCGGCGCCGGTCAGCGCGCACGCCAGCGCCGCGGCGTGGGCGTGGCGGCTGCCGCGCTCGCCCTTGGCCAGGTCGTACTCCAGGTTCGACGCGCCGGTCGCGACGTCGACCACCGCGGCGATCGCGGCCGGCGCCAGCGGCGCGCGCCCGAGGTTGGTGTGGATGATCACGCCGGTGGCGTTGACCACGCGGCGCAGCGGCGGCGTCGCCAGCGCCCGGGCCGCCTCGGCGACCGCCGCGGGCTCGATCGTCGCCAACGCCTCGGCGTCGGCCAGGATCGCCGCCCGCCGCGCCGCGATCGCCGCCCGCGCCGCCTCGACCACCGCCCAGCGCGGCGCCGCGCCGTCGACCGCGAGCGCGGCGTCGACCAGCTCGTGGACCGCCGGCAGCGCGCGCAACCGGATCGCCGGATCGGCCGTGATGTCCGCCATGGCGATGGTGTCGCCCGCCGCCGCCGACGCGTCAATGCGCGCTCACCGACAGTTCGGGCCGTCCGGGCGCCCGAGCGCGTCGGTGGTCCACCGCGCGGGCGCGCCGCCCGCGCCCCGCACCGCGATCGTCGCGCGCGCCGGCAGCGCCGGGACGGTGCACGCGGTCGAGGTCGGATAACAATCGGTGCACATCGCCGGCGACCGCGGATCGAAGGCCACCGCGAGGTCCAGCCGGCCGGCGGTCGCGGTCGCGCGGCAGCCCAGCGTCTCGCCGCACGAGCAGGCGCGGGTCACGCGCACGACGGTGGCGCCGTCGAGCGTCGCGGTCACGCACGCCGCGACGTCGGCCGCCGCCACCGCGGTCCAGCCCGGCCCCGGCGTCACGTCGACGCCGCCGACGATCAGCGCCAGCGCGCCGGCCCGCTCGGCGATCCGCGCCGCGAACCCCGGGTCGGCGGGATCGGCCGGCGCCCGGCGCAGCTCGTCGAGCCGGTCGCTCAGCCGCGCGGCCAGCGCGCGCGCCTGATCGGGCGCGTGGGCGCCCAGCTTCCACAGCGGCAGCTCGACGAACAGCGACGCCAGCGCCGGCGTCGGATCGGGGTCGACGTACCGGCACGCGATCCGGGCCAGGTACACCGCCGGCCGCGCCGCCAGGTCGGCGTCGATCGCCGCGGCCGCCGCCGGGCCGACATGATCGACCAGCGCCCGGCCCTGCCCGACCAGCGCGTCGAGGCCGCGGTCCGCGGTCGCGTCGGGCGCGCAGCGATCGGCGCCCGGCGGCGCCGCCCCGGGCGCGTCGGTCGGCCGCGCCACCGCGTCGGCCGGTGGCCGGCTGGCCCCAGGCGTCGCCCCGCCGCACGCGACCAGGCAGCTCATCGTCAACATCAGCGCGCGTCTCGCCATCGTGGCTTCCCACGCACCGCCGCCGCGTTCGGTCTGGCCGGCTGCTATCTTCGGCCGGTGAACGTCCAGGCGGTCTCGGCGCTGCTGGCCGCGCTGCTGATCATGGCGATCGGCGCGTCGGTCTTGCTGCGCGATCGCAGCGCGCGATCGTACGTGTCGTTCGCGACGTTCACGTTCGTCGTGTCGACCTGGCACATCGCGACGTTCATCGAGATGGCCACCGACTCACCGTGGTGGCGGTGGGTCGCGCTGTGGCCGGCCGCGACCATCCCGCCGACCGCGATCGCGTTCTTCCGGCAGTTCCTCAGCCAGCCGTCGATCGGCGGCCCGCACCGCCCGCCGCGGGTGACGCTGGCGTGGACGCTGACGGCCTACGCCGGGCTCATCTACGGCGCGGTCATCTACCCGATCCACGAGTCGAACTGGTTCCTCTTGCCGTTCGGCGCCTACGTGTTCGGCGGCCTGTACCGCTGCGTCTACGACATGTACGTGCAGTACCGGGCGGTGCAGAAGCGCGTCGAGAAGGCCCGCATCCGCTACCTGGCGCTGGGCGGCTTCATCGCCACGACGCTGGCGCTCACCGACGTGCTGCCGCGGTTCGGCGTCGCCTGGCCGACCGTCGGCAACGTGCTGTCGGTCCTGTACCTGTACTTCTTGAGCCAGACGCTGTTCCGCAGCCGGCTGATCGACGTCAACGAGCTGGTCGGCAAGATGGCCGTGCTGGTGTCGCTGGTGGTGCTGCTGTCGGCGGTGTACTCGCTGCTCTTGTCGTGGGTCGGCGGCGGCCAGCAGGGCATCTACCTGCTGAACGCGCTGGTGGCGTCGTTCGTCATCCTGATCCTGTTCGAGCCGGTGCGCAGCCGGCTCGAGAACGGCATCAACCGCTGGCTCTTGCGCCAGCGCCACGAGATGCGCGGGCGGCTCGAGGCGCTGCGCCGCGAGCTGGCCACCGTCGTCGCGATGCCCGATCTGATCGATCGCGTGGTCACCGCGCTCGAGGAGTCGCGCCGGGTCACCGACGCCGCGGTGTTCCTGCTCGATCCCGACGGCGCCGGCTTCGATCGCAGCGGCCACTTCGGCGCCCGGCCGCTCGACCGGCTCGAGGCCGGCGCCGCCCGCGCCTTCGTCGACCGCCTGCGCACCGGCTACCTCGACCTCGAGCTGGTGCGGCGCGAGCTGGCCACCCTGCCCGCCGACGCGCCCGCCGATCGCCGCGAGGCGCTGACCGCGACGATCGCCACCTGCGAGCAGCTCACCGCCGGGCTGGTGTTCCCGTTCCTCGGCACCGCCGAGACCGAGCAGGGGCCGTGGCTGCTCGGCTTCCTGACCATCCGCGACGATCGCGCCGAGGGCGCGTTCGACCTCGACGACGTCGACGTGTTCCGGGCGCTGGCGTCGCAGGCGGCCCGGGTGATCGAGTCGAGCCAGGCCTACGAGCGGGTCAAGGAGCGCGATCGCCTGGCCGCGCTCGGCGAGATGTCGGCCGGCCTGGCCCACGAGATCCGCAACCCGCTGGGCGCGATCAAGGGCGCGGCCCAGCTGCTGGTCGGCCCCGATCGCAAGCCGCTGCCGCTGGGCCCCGAGTCGGCCGAGTTCATCGACATCATCCTCGAGGAGGTCGACCGCCTCAACAACGTGGTCAGCCGCTTCCTCGACTACGCCCGCGCCGATCGCGGCGAGGGCAGCCGACCGCAACCGATCGACCTCAACCACGTCGTCAAGAAGGTGGTCACGCTGATCTCGTCGGCGCCCGAGGCCAAGGCGGTCGACGTCCGGGTCCGCTACGACGAGCAGCTGCCCAAGGTGGTGGCCGATCCCGAGGCGCTGGTGCAGGTGTTCCTCAACCTCGGCCTCAACGCGGTGCAGGCGATGCCCGACGGCGGCACCCTCGAGATCCTGACCACCCGGCGGCGCCGGTCGCGGCTCGGCTACGGCCAGTTCGCCGAGGTGCGGCTGCGCGACACCGGCCACGGCATCGCCGCCGACAAGCTGCCCAAGCTGTTCATCCCGTTCTACACCACCAAGGCCCGCGGCACCGGGCTGGGCCTGGCCATCGCCCAGCGCATCGTCAGCCAGTCGGGCGGCACCATCGAGGTGCGGTCGACGCCGGGGGCCGGCTCGACCTTCTCGGTGTTCCTGCCGGTCGCGCCCGGCACGCCGGCCCAGGCCACGATCACCGGCCAGATGACCAACCCGCTCCTGCCGCCGCGCGCCGAGCCCGAGCCGCCCGACGACACGCCGGTGGTCGACCTGCCGCGCGGCACCGCGTGAGCGCCGGGCCGCCGCGACGCCGCGACGCCGCGTCAGGCCTTGCGCCCCCGCCCCCGTGCGATACCGTGCCCCCGACATGACCGAGCCCGTGCGCGTCCTGGTGGCCGACGACGAACCGAACCTGCGGCGCGTCCTCACCGCCATCCTCAAGCGCGACGGCCACGACGTGGTGCTGGCCAACGACGGGGCCGAGGCGATCGCCGCGCTCGACGGCGTCGACGTCGTGATCACCGACCTGCGGATGCCGCGGCTCGACGGCATGGAGGTGCTGCGCACCGCCGTGAAGACCCACCCGCACGTGCCGATCGTCATGATGACCGCCCACGGCTCGGTCGGCCACGCCGTCGAGGCGATCAAGGCCGGCGCCTTCGACTACATCGAGAAGCCGTTCGAGCAGGAGCAGATCCGCGCGATCGTCGACAAGGCGGTGCGCCAGGCCGCCGCCAACCGGGCCGCGCCCCAGGCCGGGCTGTACCCGCCGTCCGACGACGTCCGCGGCCGGTTCGGGCTGGTCGGCGATTCGTCGGAGATGCACGGCGTGTTCGAGGTCATCGAGCGGGTCGCTGACTCGCCGTCGACCGTGCTGATCACCGGCGAGAGCGGCACCGGCAAGGAGCTGGTGGCCAAGGCGCTGCACGAGGGCTCCGACCGCAAGGGCGGCCCGTTCATCAAGATCAACTGCGCCGCGATCCCCAAGACGCTGATGGAGTCGGAGCTGTTCGGCTACGAGAAGGGCGCGTTCACCGGCGCCACCACCTCCAAGCCGGGCCGGTTCGAGCTCGCCGACGGCGGCACGCTGTTCCTCGACGAGATCGGCGAGATCCCGGTCGAGATGCAGGTCAAGCTCTTGCGCGCGATCCAGGAGAGCGAGTTCGAGCGGGTCGGCGGGCTCAAGACCATCAAGGTCGACGTCCGGCTGATCACCGCGACCAACCGCGACCTCGAGCAGGAGATCGCTCGCGGCAACTTCCGCGAGGACCTGTACTACCGGCTCAACGTCGTGCCGCTGCAGATCCCGCCGCTGCGCCGGCGCAGCGGCGACGTGCCGCTCTTGGTCCGCCACATCCTCAAGCGCTTCAACGAGCGCCTGAAGAAGAACGTCCACGGCATCAGCGACGACGCGATGGCGGTGCTGGTGGCCTACGGCTGGCCCGGCAACATCCGCGAGCTGGAGAACGTCCTCGAGCGCACGCTCTTGTTCTGCAAGAGCGAGATCATCGCCAAGGTCGACCTGCCCGACGAGCTGTGCGCCGCCGCCGCCGCCGCCGCCGCCCCCGCCGCGCCGCGCGACGAGCAGGTGGGCGACGACGCGGTCGACCTCGCCGGCGACGCCTCGCTCAAGGACATCGTCCGCGCCGAGACCAGCCGGGTCGAGAAGGAGTTCATCGCCAAGGCGCTGGCCGAGACCGGCGGCAACGTGACCCAGGCGGCCAAGCTCCTGAAGATCAGCCGCAAGAGCCTGCAGATGAAGATGAAGGAGTTCGGGCTGCGCGACACCGAGAGCGGCGGCGTCGCAACGAAAGATTGACGATCGCCCAAGATAGTCTTGCTTTCCTTGCGGCGGGCGCCGCGCCATCGTGCGCGGCATGAAGCTCGAACGCCTGTTCCATGTCCTGGTCGTGATGAGCGGCGCCGGCGCCGCCGGCTGCACCTCCGACGACGATCCCGCGGCGCGCCAGCCACCGCCGCCCGACGCGCCGCCCGGCGGCGACGGCGACGCCACCGCCAGCCCGGCCGAGGAGGCCGACGCCGGCGCGGTCGGAAGCCCGTGCTTCTGCGACAGCCAGGCCTGCTGCGATCGCGGCCAGACGCCGGCGGTGGTGGCGCCCGGGTTCACCTGCTGCTGGTCGACGACGTGCCCGTGACGGCGCCGGCCCGCGCCGCCGCGATCTGGCGGCACCGCCTGGCGATCGAGCGCGAGGCGGTCGGCCACTTCGGCTGGCTCGCGGCCCGGTTCGCGGCCCAGGGCGATCACGACCTGGCCGCCCGCGCGCGCCAGGCCGCGGCCGACGAGCGCGATCACGCCGGTCGCTGCCAGGCGGTGATCGCCGCGCTGGGCGGCGATCCCGCGCCGCCCGCCGCCGCGCCGCTGCCCGCGCTCGGCCCGGCCGCGCTGCCCGCCGCCGATCGCGCGCTCTACGCCGCGGTCGCGGTCGGCTGCGTCACCGAGAGCCTGAGCTGCGCGCTGTTGCTCGCGCTGCGGGCCACCGCCACCCACCCGCAGGTCGTCGCGACGCTCGACGCGATCGTCCGGGACGAGATCGACCACGCGCGGCTGGGCTGGGCGGCGCTGGCCCGCGCCGCGGCCCGGGCCGACGTCGGCTGGCTCGGCGCCCACGTCGACGCGATGCGGGCCGCGGCGGTCGCCGACGAGGTGGCCGCGGTCGCCGGCGACGACGCGCTGGCCGCGCTCGGCGTGCTGCCGCGCGCACAGGCAGCCGCGGTGGTGGCCACCACCTGGGCCACGGTGATCGTGCCCGGCCTGGCCCGCCACGGCGTCGTGGCCGGCGCGACGTCAGCGCCGGTGGCGAGCTGACGCGATCGCCGCGAGCTGCGCGCGCACCGCGGCGATCGTGGCCTGGCCCAGCCGCCGCCCGAGCGCGCCGCGGTGGCGCGCCGCGAACACCGGGATCGTGTCGAGCGGCACCACCGGCAGCGGCCGCAGCTCGCGGCGGGCCACGTGCGGCGCGGCGGTGACGTCGGGCAGCACGGTGAGCAGCGTGCCCGACAGCGCCACCACCAGGTTCGAGCGCAGCATCGTGATGCGCATGCCGATCGCGCGCGGCACGTCGGCCGGCCAGCCGTCCTGGACCCGGCCGCTGTCGCCGATCCGCGGCACCGAGAACGGGTGGGCCAGCACCGCCGCCCGGGTCACGCGGCGCGCCGCGAACAGCGGGTGGCCGCGGCCGCAGTACACCGTGGCGCCCAGCGCGCCCAGCCGCTCGACCGCGATCTCGTCGCTGGTGAGCTCCTCGTAATAGAACGCCACGTCGAGCAGCCCGCGCACCAGCAGCGCGTTGGCCTCGGCCGGGCCCAGCACGACGTGCTCGGGGACCAGCGCCGGGTGCGCCCCGCGCAGCGCGATCAGCGCCGGCACCACGACGTGATCGGTCAGCACGCCCAGCGACGCCACCCGCAGCGGGCCGCCCAGCCGATCGTCGGCGTCGCCGGCCAGCCCGGCGTCGACCGCCCGGGTCGCGGCGCGCACCGCGTCGCGCAGCGCCACGCCGGCGGCGTTGAGCGCCAGCCGCTTGCCGACCCGATCGAACAGCGGGTAGCCGAGCGCGTCCTCGAGCAGCCCCAGCGTGCGCGACACCGCCGCCGGCGTCAGCGCCAGCCGCCGCGCCGCCGCCACCACCGAGCCGGCCTCGGCGATCTCGACGAACGCTGGCAGCCAGTTCCAGACGTGCTTGCGCAGGCTGGCCAGCACGTCAGCGCCGGATCACGAAGGGGTGGTCGAGCGGCGGCGCCGCCGCGGGCAGCTCGTCGACCGCGACGGCGGCGACCCGGGCCAGCGGCGGCCCCCGCCCGCACCACGCGACGAGCGCCGCCACCGCGTCGGCCGGCCCCGCGGCCTCGAGCGCGACCGCGCCGTCGGGCTGGTTCTCGACCCAGCCGGCCAGGCCCAGCCGGCGCGCCTCGTGCGCGGTCGCGGCGCGGTAGCCCACGCCTTGCACACGTCCGCGCACAACCGCGCGGATGCGGCGGAGCGTCGGCGTCGCTTGACCGGCTGCCATGGACGTCCCTACTCTAACCCTGGGGAGCCCGCACCGCCGGGCTCGGGGTGTCCAGACCGCGCTCGCCTCGCTCCCTCCGCTCCTCTCCCGCCGTGGCCCCCACCATCCAGTCGCCTGCCTCGTCCGCCGCGCCCGCCGGCGCGCTGGGCGCATCGCTCGAGCTGGGGGCGCTGCGGCGGATGACCCAGGAGGAGCTGTGCGTCACCGCCGAGAAGCTCGGCGTCGACGACGCCCGCGAGCTGCGCAAGGGCGACCTGGTGCTGGCGGTGCTCGAGGCCCACGCCGATCGCCGCGGCGAGACCCACGCCGAGGGCGTGCTCGAGGTGCTGACCGACGGTTTCGGCTTCCTGCGCAACCCCGACGCGCAGTTCGCGCCCGGCACCGACGACGTCTACGTGTCGCCGTCGCAGATCCGCCGCTTCGGCCTGCGCACCGGCGACGTCGTCCGCGGCACGGTGCGCGCGCCCAAGGAGAGCGAGCGCTACTTCGCGCTGCTGCGCGTCGAGGCGGTCGAGGGCGGCCCCGCCGATCAGCACCCGCACCGCGTCGACTTCGACGATCGCCCCGCGGTGGCGCCGCGCGCGCGGCTGCGGCTCGACGGCGCCTCGCCGGCGGTGCGCACCGGCGAGCTGTACGCGCCGCTCGGGCTCGGCCAGCGGGTGCTGATCAAGGCGCCGCCGCGCTCGGGCAAGAGCGCGCTGCTCGGCCAGCTCACCCGCGCGCTGGTCAAGCACCACCCCGCGGCCGAGGTCACGCTGGTCGCGATCGACGTCCGCCCCGAGGACGCGCCCGAGCTCGGCCGCGGCCTGGGCGCCCACGTCGCGGTGTCGACGCTGGGCGAGCCCGCCGCCCGCCACGTGCAGCTGGTCGAGATGCTGGTCGAGCGCGGCAAGCGGGCCGCCGAGCGCGGCGGCCACGCGATCGTCGTGATCGACTCGCTGGGCCGGCTGGCCCGGGCCTGGAACCTGGTGGTGCCGGCCAGCGGCCGCACGCTGATCGGCGCGCTCGACGCCGCGGCCATCACCCGGGTGCGCCGGCTGTGGGCCTGCGCGCGGCAGCTCGAGGGCGGCGGCTCGCTGACGCTGATCGCCACGCTGACCACCGAGTCGGGCCAGCGCATCGACGAGGTGCTGGCCGACGACCTGGCCGAGACCGCGTCGGCCGAGTGGGTGCTCGCCAAGGGCGGCAGCGCCGAGGCGCCGCGGTTCGACGTCGCGGCCACGTTCTCGCGGCAGGCCGAGGCGCTGGTCGACGACCCCGCCGCGTGGCGCCGCGCGGCCGCCGCGCCGCTCGAGCGAGTCACCGCCGCCGCCGCGACCGCCGGCGATCTGCCGTCGCTGATCGCCGCGCTGGCCTGAACGCGATTGCCGGGCGCGCCGGCTCGCGTCGGCGCCGCGGTCGTGGATAATCGACGGTCATGGCGCGCGTGCTTCGGCTGCCGGACCACGGCCGGCTCCTGGTCTGCACCGACCTGCAAGGCTGCCTGCGCGACTTCCACCGCATCGTCGAGATCTTCGACGAGGTCGACGCCGCCACCGGCGACGCCCACCTGCTGTTCACCGGCGACCTGATCCACGGCCCGCACCTCGACGAGCGCGACTGGCCCGACTTCCTGGGCGAGTTCTACCGCGACGCCTCCGACGAGGTGATCGACGAGCTGGTGGTGCTGTCGCTGCGCCACCCCGGCCGGATCCACGCGCTGGTCGGCAACCACGAGCACGGCCACATCGGCGGGCCCCACACCGCGAAGTTCGCGGCCGACGAGGTCGAGCTGCTCGAGGCGCGGATGGGCCCGCGCGCCGCCGAGCGGATGCGCCAGGTGCTGCGCGGCTTCGCGCTGGTGGCGGTCGCGCCGTGCGGCGCGGTGTTCACCCACGGCGCGCCGGCCGCGACGGTGCAGTCGATCGCCGACATCGAGGCGGCGCCGCTCGAGGGCTTCGAGCTGGGCTCGGCGCTCGACATCCTCGACGCGCCGATCATCGGCCCGATCCTGTGGGCGCGCTCGGCCGCCCCCGACGTCGCCGCCCGGTTCGTGCGCGCGCTGGGCGGCACCTTCTGCATCTACGGCCACGACGTGATCCCCGAGGGCTTCGAGCGGGTCGGCGACGAGCAGATGGTGGTGTCGACCAGCTTCGGCGTGCCCGACGCCCGCAAGATCTACGTCAGCCTCGACCTCGGCGCGCGCTACCGCTCGGTGCGCGAGCTGCGGCTGGGCCACGAGATCCTGCCGCTCTACCCCGACGTCGCGGCGCCCGATCTGCGCGGCTGACGCCCGCCAAGCCTCTGGAATGACCTGAGATCGCCGCCGGCGCGGGTCATCGGTGGATCGCGGCGCCGATTCCTGCTAGAAGACCCTCCGCTCGAACGCCCCCACCCCCGGCGCAATCACGCGCCGGCACGCGGGGCCCGCGAGGAAGTGCCATGAAGGACACCGCCGCTCACCCCCACTATCGTCCGTCGAAGATCAGCTGCGCGTGCGGCACGATCATCGACACCTTCTCGACCAAGGGCGACTTCGCCGTCGAGATCTGCTCGAAGTGCCACCCGTTCTTCACGGGCCAGCAGCGCATGATGGACACCGCCGGCCGCATCGACCGGTTCAAGAAGAAGTACGCCCCCAAGGCGTAATCGCGGAAGCGCGGGATCGCTGTCATGTTCGACGAGCCGCGCTTCCACGACAAGATGGCGGCGCTGGGCCGCCGCCACGAAGAGGTGACGGCGCGGCTCGGCGACCCCGAGGTGATCGCGCGGCGGGCCGAGTTCGGCAAGCTGTCGCGCGAGCACGCGGAGCTGGAGCCGCTGGTGGCGGCGTGGCGGGACTACCAGAAGCTGCGCGCCGATCTCGAGCAGGCGCGGCTGATGGCCGGCGCCGAGCCCGACCTCGAGCTGCGCGAGTTCGCCCGCGAGGAGATGCGCGCGCTCGACCTGCAGCGCGAGGCGGCCGAGCAGGCGATCAAGATCCTGCTCCTGCCCAAGGACCCGCTCGACGCCAAGAACACGGTGCTCGAGATCCGGGCCGGCACCGGCGGCGACGAGGCCGCGCTGTTCGCCGGCGATCTGTTCCGCATGTACACGCGGTTCGCCGAGCGCCACAGCTGGAAGCTCGACATGCTGTCGTCGTCGCCGGGCGCCGCCGGCGGGTGGAAAGAGATCATCGTCCTGATCGAGGGCAAGGACGTCTACTCGCGGCTCAAGTGGGAGTCGGGCGTGCACCGCGTGCAGCGCGTGCCGGCGACCGAGGCCCAGGGCCGGATCCACACCTCGGCCGCGACGGTCGCGGTCTTGCCCGAGGCCGAAGAGGTCGACGTCAAGATCGAGGACAAGGACATCCGCATCGACGTGCAGCGCGCGTCGGGCTCGGGCGGCCAGTCGGTCAACACCACCGACTCGGCGGTGCGCCTGACCCACATCCCGTCGGGCATCGTCGTGTACTGCCAGGACGAGAAGTCGCAGCACAAGAACAAGGCCAAGGCCCTCAAGGTGCTGCGCTCGCGCCTGTACGACCACCAGCTCGCGGAGCGCCAGGCCGCCGAGCGCGACGCCCGCCGCACGATGGTCGGCTCCGGCGATCGCTCCGAGAAGATCCGCACCTACAACTTCCCGCAGGATCGCGTCACCGATCACCGCATCGGCCTGACCAAGCACAACCTGCCGGCGGTGATGGAAGGCGAGCTCGACGACATCATCGAGGCGCTGCGCGCCCACGATCAGGCCGACGCCCTCAAGGCCGCGACGTGATCGGGCGCGGCCTGGCCGCGCTGGCGCTGTGCGCCGCGTGCGATCGCCCGCCGGCGCGCGGCTGCGACGACGACCTCACCGGGGTGTGGCGCGGCCCGGCCGGCGCCTGGCAGCTCTTGACCACCCGCGGCGGTCGCGAGCTGTACCCGATCGACGCCGAGCTGCCGACCGACCTGCCGGCCGGCGTGATCGCGGCGCCGGCGACGATCGATCTGCCGCGCGGCGGCGCCGGCGCCATCACCCGCCGCTACGAGCGCGGCGCGCGGTTCTGCAAGATGACCGGCCCGGCGCGGCTGACCGCGTGCGGGGGCGGCCGCCTGACCCTCGAGCTGGCCCCGCCGCCGCCGCCCGACGACTGGGAGCGCTGCGTCGGCGCCGCCGCGGCGCCGCGGGTCGTCGCGCTGACGCGCTGACGACGGCTTCCGCGCGCGCCGCGGATGTGCTCCGATCAGCCGATGCGCACGCCCCTCGTGCTCCTGGCCGGCGCCGCGCTGACCGCCTGCGCCGCGCCCGACGCCGCGCCCGCCGACGCCGCCGACGACGCCGCCCTCGACGCGCGCCCGGCGCTGGCCGCGGCGCTGGCCGCCGAGGGTTTCACGGTGCAAGCCGGCGACGCGTTCGGCTTCGGGCTCGCCGACTGCGCCGACCTGCCCGACTGCTTCGCCAGCAACGCCAGCGGCAGCTACCTCTTGTTCAGCGTGCCGCCGACGCCTGGCGGCGCGCTGCCACCGCTGGGCGCGACCACGGTCAACCCGCCGCGGACGCCGGCCGGCCAGAGCGTGGCCTGGCAACTCGGCGCCGACGAGGCGGTGGTGATCGCCGGCGCCACGCCGCCGCCGGCCCGCTACTGGAGCGTCGCGCCCTACCTCTTCGAGCGCGCCGACGGCGCCAACCGCGCGACGGTCTTCGCCAGCCTGACCGACGCCACCAACCTGGTGAACGTCGCGCGCGTCGGCCCGTCGCCGTTCGCGGCCCAGGTCGCGTTCGTGGTCGCGGCCGACGCCGGCGTGCTGGCGCGGGCGCGCGCCGGCCTGATCGCCGCCGGCTGGGCCCCGGGCGCGATCAACCCGCTGGTGCTGGCGCCCGAGGTCGTGCGGCTCGGCTCCAGCGGCGACGCCGACGCCGTGATGGCGCTGGGCCGGGTCGCGCTGGCCGACGATCCCGCCGCCGCCGCCGCGTACCTCGCCGACGTGCCGCTCGAGGTGCTGCGCCTCACCGCCACCGCGCCGCCCGCGCCCGCGCCGCTGCCGGCCCCGCCGCGCACGCCGCCGCGCAGCGCCACCGACGAGCGCGGCCTCGAGCCGGCGGTCGAAGCGCTCGAGGCGGCGATCCGCGCGCGGCTGGGCGCCGCCCGCGCCGATCGGCTGCTGCTGGCCACCGCCGCGCAGGTGTCGGCGACGCTCGCCCCGGCCGGGTGCATCGCGCGCCTGGCCAACTGCCTCGGCGA
Source organism: Myxococcales bacterium (assembly GCA_016707895.1). Lineage (GTDB taxonomy): Bacteria > Myxococcota_A > Polyangia > Haliangiales > Haliangiaceae > UBA2376. Next base: position 28,054 of record JADJGV010000006.1, read on the forward strand.
GGTCAGCGACACGGTCTACGCCGCCGGCCCGATCGACGTCGTGCTCGGCGGCGGCGCGCTCACGCTCCCCGACGATCCCGGCGCCTACTTCCTGGTGTTCGGCGTCAACCACGAGGCCGCCGGGCTCGCGACCTACAGCAACGTCGTCGTCACCCACTGGGCCAAGCGCGCCGGCGTCGCGGCGTTCGAGAGCCCGGCGATGGTCGGCAGCGCCGACGCCTACCTGCCCGACCACCCCGATCGCGATCGGCTGTTCGTGGTCAAGGTGGCGCGGCGCTGCGCCGGCGCGCCGTACTGCCTCGAGCTGCCGACCACGTTCCCGGGCGTCCCCCTCGACCAGACGCTGGCGTTCTTGTTCCGCGCGTACCTGGCGCCCGGCGCCGCGGTCGCGCCCGATCCCGCGGCGCTGGTCACCGAGCGCGTCCTCCACGTCACGCCCTGATCACGACGCGCCTAGATCGCCGGGCGCCGCCGCGCGTTTGACCCGGTGACCGATGTGGCGCTTGGCCCTCCCCTGCCTGTTCGCCCTGGCGCTCGCGTCGCCGACGCTGGCCCACGCCGGCGACGACGATCCGCTGCGCTGGCCCGATCGCACCACCGGCGTGACGCTCGGCGTGGCCGCGCGCTACCTCGGCGACCAGTCGGTCGGCGGCCCCGGGCTGGGCGGCGAGGTGGCCTGGGGCTGGGGGCGGTGGCAGGCGCTCGTCGACGGCCGCGCCAGCTGGTACCTGGGCGACCTCGACCACGACGGCGGCCCGGCGCTGCGCGTCGGCGGCGGCGCGCGCTGGCTGGCGCGCTCGTTCCAGCCCGACAGCAGCGCCGCGCTGCAGCTGTACCTCGACGCCGGCGCGGCGGTGGAGCACGTCGCGCTGCCCGCGGGCGGGCTGACCGTGCCGTCGCTGTGGGCCGGCTGGGGCTGGCAGGTGCGCGCGATGAGCCATCACCGCCGCCTGATGATCCGGTTCTGGGTGCGGGTCGAGCTGTCGCCACCCCTCGATCGCCAGCGCGTCGCCGACGTGCTGTGCCGCGGCACCTGCGCCACGCCGGTGCGCGCGACGCTCCTCGACGACGGCTTCTCGGGCGGCCTCGGGGTGGCGTGGTGAAGGCCGCGCTCACCGTCGCGCTCGTGATCGGCGCGGCCGCGGCGGCGCAGGCCCACCCGGTGATGCCCGACCCCGTCGACTGTCGCGAGGTGGACGGCCCCGAGGGGCTGGTGCGGTGCGGACCGCCGCCACCGCCACCGCCACCGCCACCGCTCGAGCTCGTGCAGCCGCAACCGCCGCCCCCGCCCCCGCCGGCGCCGCCCGGACCGCCGCGCTGGCAGTCGTTCGGGTTCCGCATGGGCGTCGAGCGCCTGCGCGCGGAGGGCCACGAGCGGATGGCGTTCAACTACGGCCTGGCGTGGGGCCTGGCGCTCGCCGGCCGCGTGCACGGCTACCTCGAGTACGACTTCGTGATCGTCGCCAGCGGCGACACGATGGCCGACGGGCGGACCGAGGACGTCCACGGCCACGGCCACGCGCTCGGCGCTGGCGTCCGCTTCCCGCTCGCGACCACGCTGGTCGGCCGCGACGACGACGTGTCCGGCACGCGGCTGCGGCCGCACGTCGACCTCGAGCTCGGCGGCGCCGGGCTGCTGGTCTCGGAAGATCGGCTGGGCAGCTACGTGGTGCCGCAAGCGATCGTCGGCGTGCGGCTCGGTCTCGAGCTGGTGCGCGCGCGCGCCGCGGGCTCGCTGCGCCCGGGCACCGCCGACATCCACATGACCGTGCGCGCCACCGGCGCGCCCGGCGCGGTGACCTGGGCGTTCGCGCTGGGCATGGACTGGGGCGGCTGACCGCCGCCGCGGCGGGCTACTTGACCAGCTTGGCCAGGAGCGCGTCCAGCTTCGCGTCGTCGCCGCTCGAGTAGGCCTCGTGCATCTCGAGCACGACGCCCTTCGGGCTGAGGATGTACGTCGTCGGCTGGGTCGGCGGCGAGTAGATGTCGGCCGCGGCCGCCTTCTCCTCGGGCGCGTACACCCGGATCATGTTCTTGACCTTCAGGCTGTCGAAGAACTTCTTGCCCTTGGCCGAGTCGTTGTCGAGGTTCACCGCGATGAAGGTGACCTTGCCCTTCCACTTCGCCGCCAGCTTGTCCCACGCCGGCAGCTCCTTCTTGCACGGCTTGCACCACGAGCCGCCGAACGTCATCACGACGACGCGGCCCTTGGTCGCCTTCAGGCTGAAGGCCTTGCCAGCGGCGTCCTTGGCGCCGTCGAGCTCGGGGGCGCGGTCCCCCTTCTTCACCTCGGCGAGCGCCGGCGCGGCGAACGCGATGGCCAGGACGGTGACGAGCGACGCGAGGGGGCGATGCGACATCGGGGTACTCCTGGGACGGGACTCTGGCAGCGACTATTCAGCGGGGGGACGCCCCGCCGGCGTCACTTTGTCGCAGCGGGCGCTGGGGCCGGGGCGGCGGGGGCCGCGCCACCCGCGGGCGCTGGCGCGGCGGGGGCCGCGCCTCCCGCGGGCGCTGGGGCCTCGGCCGCGGCCTTGACCGCGATCTCCTCGTCGATCGCCGCGGCCAGGTACTTGGGATCGACCGGGCCGCCGTACACGCGGCCGTTGAGGAACAACGAGGGCGTGCCCTCGACCTCGACGTCGGCGCCGTCCTTCATGTCGGCCTTCACCCGCGGCTCGGCGGCCGCGTAGTCGGCGTCGAAGCGCGCCAGGTCGAGGCCCAGCCCGCCCGCGTAGCGGCGCAGGTCGTCCTTCTTCTGGTTGCCGAACTTCTCGAAGATCAGGTCGTGCATCTCGTGGAACTTGCCCTGGGCCCGCGCCGCGAACGCCGCCTGGGCGCACCCGAACGAGTCGGGGTGCTTGGTCACCAGCGGGAACATCTTGTAGTAGACGCGCAGCCGGCCCTGGTTCTCGGCGACCACCCGATCGAGCACCGGCTTGAGGCCGACGCACGCCGGGCAGCCGTAGTCGAAGAACTCGACCAGCGTCACCGGCGCGTCGGCCGAGCCCACGCTGGGCGCGTCGACCAGGTTGATCGTCCACACCTTGCCGTTCTTGACGTACCGGCCGTCGTAGATCTCGCGGACCGTGTCCGCGGTCTGCTCGTCGACGATCAGATCGTGGACCAGCCGAACCGCGAACGGCGCGCGCTTGCAGCTGCCGTCGCTGGCGAAGCTGGTGCGCAGGCTGTGAGCCTTGCCGCACGGCGACGGCAGCTCGCCCACCAGCTTGTAGAACAGGTCCTGCTTGGCCGGCTCGAGCTTGGCGACGTCGAAGCCGGGGATCGGCGTGCGGTCGACGTTCGCCGAGGCGCCGGCGGTGCCGCCGTCCTTGGCCTTGTCGGCGGCGGCGACGACGTCCTGCGGGTTCGCCTTGGGCGAGCCCGAGTCCTTCTTGCAGGAGGCGCCGGCCAGGAGGCCGACGGTCATCACGGCGGCGATCGATCCGACCACGCGACCGAACAGCGGACGGTTTTCATTGCACTTCCGCGGCGTTTGCACGCCAGGGGTTGTAGCGAGCGACACCGCGTGGCGCAAGCCCGCGGCGCGATCCACGCCTTGACGTCGTGCGTCAGGCCGGGTACAAGCCTGACTGAATGACCGTTCATTCATCGGAGGCTCGGGCCGGTCGCGCCAGCGCCGACCCCGATCGCGCCGCCAAGCGCGAGCGCATCCTCGATGCCGCCGAGCGGGTCTTCGCGCAGCGCGGGTTCTACGCCGCCAAGGTCGCCGACATCGCCCGCGAGGCCGGCGTCGCGGACGGCACGATCTACCTCTACTTCAAGAACAAGGACGATCTCTTGATCTGCCTGTTCGAGTCGCGGATGGAGCGGGTCATCCAGATCCTCGGCGACGCGGTCGCCGGCGCGACCGGGCCCCGGGCCCAGCTCCGGGCGTTCGTCGCCGCGTACCTGACCTTGATCGCCGACCAGCCGACCGCCGCCGAGGTCCTCACCATCGAGCTGCGGCAGTCGACCAAGTTCATGCGCGAGTACTCGCCGCAGCGGTTCGGCGAGCTGTTGCGCATCCTGGCGACGGTGATCGCCGCGGGCCAGGCCACCGGCGACTTCACCGACCAGGTCCCGGCGCCCCACGCGGCCCGGATGATCTTCGGGATGCTCGACGAGATGGCGCTGGCCTGGCTGCTCGGCCGTGCGCCACGCCGCCGCGGACAAAAGCCGGCGTCGCCCCTGGCGACCGGCCGCGAACGGGGCAAGATGCCCGCGCCCCACGGCACCGATTTCGACATCAGCCGCGCCGCCGACTGGGTGGCGGCGCTCGTCACCACTGGCCTCGAACGAAGGAGCCCCGCGTGAAGATCCTCGTCCCCATCAAGCGAGTCCCCGATCCCGAGCTGAAGGTGAAGCTCAAGGACGGCGCCATCGACCTGGCCGGCGCGAGCTGGGTGGTCAACACCTTCGACGAGTACGCGGTCGAGACCGCGCTGCGCCTGCGCGAGAACGCCGAGTCGGGCGAGAGCCACGGCGAGGTCGTGGTGGTGACGATCGGCCCCGACGACGCCGGCCAGCAGCTGCGCTCGGCGCTGGCGATGGGCGCCGATCGCGCGATCCGCATCGACGGCGAGGACAAGGCGCTCGACAGCCGCGTCGTCGCGGCGGTGCTGGCCAAGGTGATCGAGGCCGAGAAGCCCGACCTGGTGGTCATGGGCAAGCAGGCGGTCGACGGCGACGCCAACCAGGTCGGCCAGATGCTGGCCGGCAAGCTGGGCTGGCCGCAGGCGACCTTCGCCGCCACCGTCGAGCTGGCCGCCGACAAGGCGTCGCTCACCGTCGGCCGCGAGGTCGACGCCGGCGTCGAGTACAAGACCATCGCGCTGCCGGGCGTGCTGACGGTCGATCTGCGCGTCGTCGCGCCGACCTCGGTCAAGAACAACATCACGCCGGCCAGCCACAGCTACGGCACCGGCGAGGGCGGCCCGCGCTACGCCTCGCTCAAGGGCATCATGGCCGCCAAGAAGAAGCCGATGGAGCAGAAGTCGATCGGCGACTACGGCGTCGACGTCACCCCGGCGACCCGCGAGCTCGGCATCACGCTGCCCGCGGCGCGCGCCGCCGGCCAGAAGGTCGCCGACATCCCGACCCTGGTGAAGAAGCTCGTCGACGAAGCCAAGGCGCTGTAGTCCCCTCCCCTCCCTCGCACCTCTAAGGATCACGCCATGGGCAACATCCTCGCGTTCTGTGAGTTCGACGGCGGCGCGCTCCGCGCCTCCGCGCTTTCCAACCTCAGCTTCGCTCGCCAGGCCGCGTCGGCCCACGGCGGCGAGGTCGTCGCGCTGTTGATCGGCGTCGGCGCGGCCGCCGCCGGCCCGGCCGCCGCCGCCTACGCGGCCAAGGTCGTCACCGTCGAGCACGGCGACCTCGGCCACTACCTCGCCGAGACCTACGCGCCGATCGTCGCGCGCCTGGCCGGCGAGCACGGCGCCGCGATCGTGTGCGCCACCGCCACCTCGGTCGGCAAGGACCTGCTGCCGCGCGTCGCCGCGCTGCTCGACGCCGGCATGGCGTCGGACATCTCCAAGCTCGAGGGCGGCAACCGCTTCACCCGGCCGATCCTCGCCGGCAACGCCTACTCGACCGTCGAGGTCTCGACGCCGGTGGTGTGCGTGACCGTCCGCCAGTCGGAGTTCGCGCCAGCCGAGCCGACCGGGTCGACCGGCAGCGTCACCAGCGCCGACGCCGGCGCGATCGACGCCAAGGGCGCGCGCATCGACCGCGTCGACAGCCAGAAGAGCGATCGCCCCGAGCTGACCTCGGCCAAGGTGGTCGTGGCCGGCGGCCGCGGCATGGGCAACGGCGACAACTTCAAGCAGCTCGAGGCGCTGGCCGATCTGCTGGGCGCCGCGATGGGCGCGTCGCGCGCCGCCACCGACGCCGGCATGGTCCCCGCCGACTGGCAGGTCGGCCAGACCGGCAAGATCGTCGCCCCCAACCTGTACTTCGCGGTCGCGATCTCGGGCGCCATCCAGCACCTCGCCGGCATGAAGGGCTCCAAGACGATCGTCGCGATCAACAAGGACCCCGAGGCCCCGATCTTCCAGGTCGCCGACTACGGCGTCGTCACCACCTGGGAGAAGGCGATCCCCGAGCTGATCGAGGAGATCAAGAAGGTCAAGGCGACGCGCTGAGCTGCCGCGACGACGTGTCGATGCGCGCCTCGGGCCCTCGCCCGGGGCGTTCGTGCTTTCGGGGCGGCTCCGGTGACGTCGACGTCGGGCCCCCCCCCGCTGCCGAGAAGTCGCGACCGGCGCGGGGCTGGGGCATGGTCGGGGCATGCGGCTCGGGATCGACTTTGGGACCACGCGGACGGTGGTGGCGGCGGTGCAGGACGGCCGGCACCCGCTGGCGGTGTTCGACGACGACGGCGAGTTCCGCGACCACGTGCCCGGCATCGCGGCGTGGAAGGACGGCGCGCTGGTCGTGGGCTGGGCGGCGGCGCGGGCGCTGGCCGACGGTTCGGCCGCCCACGCGATCCGATCGATCAAGCGGGCGATCGGCGCGCTGGCGCCCGACGCGCCGGTGCCGGGGCTGCCGGGCGTCACCGCGCTCGGGCTGGCGACCACGTTCTTCGTCGAGCTGCGCGCGGCGCTGCGCGAACGCTGCACGCTCGACCTCGATCCCGACGCACCGCTCGAGGTGATGGCGGCGGTGCCGGCCAACGCGCCGTCGCGGCAGCGCTGGCTGACGCTCGAGGCGCTGCGCCGCGCGGGCTTCGCGCCGCTCGGCCTGCTCAACGAGCCGACCGCGGGCGCCCTCGACTTCGCCCACCGCCACCTCGAGCTCGGCCGCAAGAGCCCCAAGAAGTACGTCGTGGTCTACGACCTCGGCGGCGGCACCTTCGACACCTCGGCGGTGTCGCTGCAGGGCCGGCACTTCGAGCTGATCGCCTCGGCCGGCCTGGCCCGGCTCGGCGGCGACGACTTCGACCAGCTGCTCCTCGACGCCGCCGGGGTCGAGGCCACCGCGGCGACCCTCGAGCGGGCCCGGCTGGCCAAGGAGTCGCTGACGCCGACCTCGCGCAAGCTCTTGCTCGACCTCGGCGACCGCGAGCCGATCGCGCTCGACGTCGCCGCGCTGTACGCGCGGGCCCAGCCGCTGATCGACGCCACGCTGGCGCAGGTCGACGGGCTGTTCGCCGGGCTGCGCGACCGCGGCATCGATCCTGACGACCCGCGCGAGCTGGGCGGCATCTACCTGGTCGGCGGCGGCGCCGCGTTCCCGGCGGTCGCGCGCGCGTTGCGGGCGCGGTTCGCGCGCAAGCTGCAGCTGGCGCCGCAGCCGTTCGCCGCCACCGCGATCGGCCTGGCGCTGGCCGCCGATCCCGACGCCCACGTGCTGATCCGCGAGGCGGTGACCCGCCACTTCGGCGTGTGGCGCGAGGCCGACGCCGGCGCCGACAAGGTCTTCGATCCGCTGCTGGGCAAGGACACCGCCGGGCCGATCGTCGTCGAGCGCCGCTACCGGCCGGCCCACCCCGTCGGCCACCTGCGCTTCCTCGAGTGCGGCGCGCTCGACGCCGCCGGCCAGCCGGTCCAGGACCTGGTGCCGTGCGACGACATCTACTTCCCCTACGATCCGGCCCTGGCCGATCGCGACGAACTCGCCGCCATCCCCAACCACCGCCGCGTCGAGCTGATGGCCAACGAGATCGTCGAGACCTATACCTACGGCCGCGACGGCGCGATCTCGGTGCGCATCGAGAACCGCTCGCGCGGGTACGGGCGCACCTACCAGCTCGGCGTCGGGTAGCCGAGCACCAGCGAGGCGACGCACTGGGGCACCGCGTCCACCGTGGATGGCTCCGTGAGAGGCGAGCGCGGCGGCCCACGTGGGAGCTCGGCGCGGCGTCCCACAGGGGAGCTCGGCGCGGCGTCCCACGTGGGAGGCCCCCCCGGCTCCGGCGCCGGGCCTGCGACGCGGTGCGACCGCGTGCGACGGCGCGCATCGGTGCTCGCGCGGGCCGGCGCGTCGCGTAGAGTGCGCGCATGACCAAGCTGTCCTCGGCGCTCCTGGGTGCCGCGCTGATCGTGGGTGGGTGCTGCCCGCCCAAGAAGGCCGACACCGCCACCGCGGTGGTCACGCCGCCGACGCCCGACGCGGGCCCCACGTCGGCGCCGCCGACACCGTCCGAGGCCGCCCAGGCCGAGGTCGCGCGGCTGCGGGCGATCGCCGACGCGCACCCGCTGCTGGCGGCGTGGACCGGCGCCTACGGCGGCGTCCCGCCGTGGGACCGGCTCGACGTGACCCAGCTGGCGTCGGCGTACGCGGCGGCGCTGCCGCTGCTCGAGGCCGAGGCCGCGGTGATCGCCGCCAACCCCGAGGCGCCGACCTTCGCCAACACCTTCGTCCCGCTCGAGGACGCCGGCCGGCACCTCGATCGGCTCGACGCGCTGTTCGGCGTGATGACCTCGAACCTGTCGACGCCCGAGGTCCAGGCGGTCGACAAGGAGTGGTCGCCCAAGGTCGCCGCGACCTACGATCGCCTCACCTTCAACGCCGCGCTGTTCCAGCGCATCGCCGCGGTCTACGCGGCGCGCGCGTCGCTGACGCCCGAGCAGGCGCGGCTGGTGACCAGGCGCTACCAGGAGGCGGTGCGCTCGGGCGCGCAGCTCGGCGCCGCCGACCAGGCCACGCTCGGCGCGATCAACGAGCAGCTCGCCGGCAAGTTCGCCGAGTTCTCGGCCCGGGTGCTGGCCGACGAGGACACCTGGATCGTGCTCGAGTCCAAGGCCGATCTGGCCGGGCTGTCGGCGTCGCAGATCGCCGCCTACGCGGCCGCCGCCGAGGAGCGCAAGCTGCCCGGCAAGTGGGTCATCGTCAACACCCGGTCGAGCGTCGATCCGTTCCTCGCCGCGTCGGCGCGGCGCGACCTGCGGCAGCGGGTGTGGGAGGCGTTCAAGGCCCGCGGCGATCACGGCGACGCCCACGACACCAAGGCGCTGATCACCGACATCGTCCGGCTGCGCGCCGAGCGGGCAAGCTCCTGGGCTTCGCCACCCACGCGCACTGGCGCATGGCCGACACGATGGCGGTCGATCCGGCCAAGGCCAACGACCTGATGATGCGGGTGTGGCCGGCGGCGGTGGCGCGGGTCAAGGAGGAGGTCGCCGACATGACCGCGATCGCCCGCAAGGAGCCGGGCAACCGCGCGTTCGTCCTCGAGCCGTGGGACTACCTGTACTACGCCGAGAAGGTGCGGGCGAAGAAGTACGCGCTCGATCAGACCCAGCTGACGCCGTACTTCGAGCTCGGCCACATGATCGACGCCAGCTTCTACATGGCCGAGCGGCTCTACGGGCTGCGCTTCACCGAGATCAGCGGCACCGTGCCGGTGTTCCACCCCGACGTCCGGGTGTGGAAGGTCGAGGCCGCCGACGGGCGGTACGTCGGGCTGTTCTACGGCGACTACTTCGCGCGCGCCGGCAAGCGCTCGGGCGCCTGGGCCACCAGCTACCGCCGCCACGAGACCTTCACCGGCGGAACGCTGACGCCGCTGGCCTCGAACAACAACAACTTCGTGCGCGGCGCGGCCGGCGCGCCGGTGCTGATCTCGCTCGACGACGCCGAGACCCTGTTCCACGAGTTCGGCCACGCGCTGCACGGCCTCTTGTCGGAGGTCAACTACCCCGGCCTCGGCACCACGCCGCGCGACTTCGTCGAGTACCCGTCGCAGGTCCACGAGCAGTGGGTGCTGTCGCGGCCGATCCTCGACAAGTTCGCGCTGCACTACCAGACCGGCAAGCCGATGCCGCCGGCGCTGGTGGCCAAGATCGAGCAGGCCGCCACCTTCAACCAGGGCTACGGCACCGTCGAGTACCTGACCTCGGCGATCCTCGACATGCGCCTGCACATGCTGCCCGACCCCAGCGCGGTCGACCCGGCGGCGTTCGAGCGCGACACGCTGGCGGCGATCGGCGCGCCGCGCGAGGTGGCGATGCGCCACCGGCTGCCGCAGTTCAACCACCTGTTCACCAGCGACGCCTACTCGGCCGGCTACTACAGCTACCTGTGGAGCGAGGTGATGGACGCCGACACCCGCGACGCGTTCCGCGAGGCCGGCGACGTGTTCGACCCGACCGTGGCCGGCAAGCTGCGACAGCACATCCTGGCGCCGGGCAACACCACCGATCGCGCCGAGGCCTACCGCGCGTTCCGCGGCCGCGACCCCGACGTCGGCGCGCTCCTGCGCAAGCGCGGCTTCCCGACCAAGTAGCCGCGCGCCGGCGAGGCGCTCCGCCACGCCGCGCGAGACCGCCGCCCAGGTACACTGCCGCGGTGCGCGTCACCGTGCTCCAGAGCGGCATCTGGCAGACCAACAGCTCGGTGATCAGCGCCGGCGGCGCGGTGCTGGTGATCGATCCGGCGTACTTCCCGCGCGAACTCGACGCGCTCGCCGCGGCGGCGCGGGCCGCCGGCCAGGTCGCGGCGGTGGCGTTCACCCACGGCCACTGGGATCACGTCATGGGCCACGCCGCGCTGCCCGAGGCGCCGGTGTGGCTGTCGAGCGTGCTCGACCAGGCCATCGCCACCGACGACCCGCGCGCGGCGCAGCACCTGGCCGACGCCCGCGACTTCGACGGCCGCTGGTACGTGCCGCGCCCGCACGGCCACCGCTGGCCGGCCGCGCGCCGGGCGATCGCCGACGGCGAGGCCCTGGCGCTGGGGCCGCTGACGGTCCGCGCGCTGCACCTGCCCGGCCACAGCCCCGACGGCCTCGCGCTGCGCATCGGCGGCACCGTGTGGTGCGGCGACTACCTATCGCCGTGCGAGATCCCGTTCGTCGACGACGCGGCCGCCTACCGCGCGACGCTCGCGCGGCTCGGCGCCGAGCTGACCGACGCCGCCGAGGTGATCCCGGGGCACGGGCCGCGGCTCACCGCCGCCGAGGCCCGGGCGATCTGCGACCAGGACCTCGCCTACCTCGACGGCCTGCTCGCCGCCCGCGACGCCACCGCCGCGGCCGCGATCCCGCTGCCGCGCGCTGCCGACGTGCCCGGGATGCGGGACCACCACGCGGCCAACGGCGCCAAGGTCCTTTCCGCCGCCGCCGTGCGCTAAAGCGCCGTGGCCCCGCCGGGGCGGCGCGGGTTGGCTATACTCACCCGACATGGCCGCGATCGCTCCGCAACCGGCCGACGCGCCCGCCGCCACCCTGCTGGCCGCGGTGCGTCGCCTCGAGTCCAGCATCGCGTCGGTGGTGCGCGGCAAGCCCGGCGCGATCCGGCTGGCGGTGACCACGCTCCTGGCCCGCGGCCACCTGCTGATCGAGGACATCCCCGGGGTCGGCAAGACCACGCTGGCCCGGGCGCTGGCGGCGTCGGTGGGCGGCAGCTTCCACCGCATCCAGTTCACCAGCGATCTGCTGCCCTCGGACATCACCGGCGTGTCGATCTACGACGCCGCCGGCAAGACCTTCGAGCTCCGGCGCGGGCCGATCTTCGCCAACGTGGTGCTGGCCGACGAGATCAACCGCACCGCGCCCCGCACCCAGTCGGCCTTGCTCGAGGCGATGAGCGAGGGCCAGGTCTCGATCGACGACGTCACCCACCGGCTGCCGACGCCGTTCCTGGTGCTGGCCACCCAGAACCCGGTCGAGCACTTCGGCACCTACCCGCTGCCCGAGTCGCAGATGGATCGGTTCCTGCTCCGCATCCAGCTCGGCTACCCCGATCGCGCGGTCGAGCGCGCGCTGCTCCGCGATCGCACCGGGGAGGATCCGGTGACCGCGCTGACCCCGGTGATCGATCACGCCGCGATCGCCGCCGCCCAGGCCGCCGTGGAGCGGGTGCGCATCGACGACGCCCTCCTCGACTACGCGCTGGCGATCGTCGACGAGACCCGCAAGAGCGCCCACGTCGCGGTCGGGGTGTCGACCCGCGGCGCGCTGGCCTGGACCCGGGCCGCCCAGGCCCACGCCTTCGTCGACGGCCGCACCTACTGCGTGCCCGACGACTGGAAGCAGCTGGCGGTGCCGGCGCTGGCCCACCGGATCACGCTGCCCGCCGCCCACGACTCGCTCGGCCGGGCCCGCGCCGAGGCCGAGCGGGCCATCGCCGACATCGTCGCGCGGGTGCCGGTCCCGACCTGATGGCGGGCGCGTCGGGCGCCTGGGCGCGGTTGTGGCGGCGGCTGCGCCCGCCGCGGCGGCTGCGGTTCACCCGCGAGGGCAACTGGTTCGTGTTCCTGGCCCTGGCCATCGGCCTGGCCGCGATCAACACCGGCAACAACCTGCTGTACCTGCTGCTGGCGTGGCTGCTGTCGTTCATCCTCGCGTCGGGCGTGCTGTCGGAGCTGACGATGCGCGGGCTGCGGGTCACCCGCCGCCCGGCGCCCGAGGTGTGGGCCGGCCAGCCGTTCCTGATGGAGATCGCCGTCGAGAACGGCAAGGCCGGGCTGGCGTCGTTCTCGATCGAGATCGAGGACCTGATCGACGGCCGGCCGCTCGACAAGAAGTGCTACTTCCTCAAGATCCCGCCGGGCAAGACCCAGCGCACCTCGTACCGCCACACCTTCTCGCGGCGCGGGCGCTACCGCTTCGACGGCTTCCGCATCGCCACCCGCTTCCCGTTCACGCTGTTCCGCAAGTCGCGCGACACCGACGACGGCAGCGAGGTGATCGTCTACCCGCGGCTGACCGCGGTGCCGCGCCTGCCGCCGCGCCCGCGCCACCTGGGCAGCGGCCAGAGCGATCGGCTCGGCCGCCGCGGCGAGTTCTTCGGGCTGCGCGAGTGGAAGGACGGCGACGATCGCCGCGCCATCCACTGGCGCTCGACCGCCCGCGCCGGCCGGCTGCTGGTGCGCGAGGTCCACGACGAGATCGAGCGGCGGGTGACGATCGTCGTCGACAACGCGCTGCCGGCGGCGGTGGTGCGCGCGCTCGACGCCGGCGAGCGGCTGCGCGAGGACGGCCCGACGCTCGACGCGCTCGAGCGCGCGGTGTCGCTGGCGGCCAGCCACGCCGCCGCCTACCTCGACGGCGGCTGGGGCGTGGCGGTGGTCGGGCGCGGCCTGACCGTGCCGCTGGGCCGCGGCAAGGCCCACCTCGCGCGCATCCTGCGCGAGCTGGCGGTGCTGCCGGCCACCACCGAGGCCGTCGCGCTGGGCGCGGCCGACGCGGTCGGCGATCGCGTGCTGATCGTCCCGGCCGGCGTCGCCGCCGCCGGTCGCCCCACCGCCGACCACGTGCTCGAGGCATAGCCGCGCGATGCGCTTCGCCGCCACCCACAAGACCACCAGCTACCTCGCGGTCGCGTTCGCGTTCCTGGCGATGGTCGGCGGCGGCACGGTGTCGCCGCTCCTGGTGCTGGGCGGCGCGGTCGGCCTGGCGCTGTCGTGGTTCATCGAGCCGCCGCGGTGGAACCTCGATCGCTTCGCCTGGGTGTTCACCGTCGTCGCCGCGCTCGGGCTGATCTACTCCGGCCTGCTGGCGGTCTCGACCGGCGACTACCTGGGCCACGGCGGCGGCTTCCTGATCATCCTGACCGTGGCCCGGGCCTCGACCCGGCGCGCCGCCCGCGACTGGCAGCAGCTGTACCTGCTGGCGTTCCTGATGCTGGTCGCCGGCTCGGTGCTCAACGGCGAGCTCGGCTACGCGGTGTGCTTCTTCGGCTTCGTCATCACCGGCACCTGGGCGCTGATCCTGTTCCACCTGCGGCGGGAGATGGAGGACAACTTCCTGCTGCGCCACGCCGACCCGCGGGCCTCGCAGCGGGTCGAGATCCGCCGCATCCTCGAGTCGCGCCGGATCGTCGATCGCCGGTTCTTGCTGGGCACCGGCCTGACCTCGGTCGGGTTCTTCGTCGTCGCGGTGATCTTCTTCCTGTCGATCCCGCGCGTCGGCACCGGCTTCTTCTTCCGCGGCAAGGGCGGCACGCACATGGTCGGGTTCTCCGACGGCGTCAAGCTCGGCGGCCACGGCCGGCTCAAGAACGACAGCACCGTCGTCATGCGGGCCACGCTCTCGGCCCGCGAGTTCCACGGCCGGCGCGCGCCCTACGTCTACTGGCGCGGCGCGGTGTTCGATCACTACAAGCGCGGGCAGTGGAACCGCAGCCCGAGCTCGCCGTCGACGATCTCGTGGCCCGAGCGCCTGCCCGGCAACCGCGAGCGCCGCTACCTGCCGCTGCCCGGGGTCAACCTGGCCGGCGAGGGCGCGCTCGCGTACGCGCGCGCCAACGCGGTGCTGCAGGACGTCTGGCTCGATCCGATCGGCGCCGACGTGCTGTTCGCGGCGTCGACGCCGCTGGCCTACGAGTTCGCGCTGCCGAGCAACGAGCGCCGCCCGCTCGAGAAGAACGACGAGATCCGGGTGCGCCACGACGGCCCGCTGCACTACCGCGCGTGGTCGATCCTCGAGCCGCCGCCACCCGACGCCCTGGCCGCCACCTACTCCGCGCCGCCCGGCGCGCCCCCCGACGGCGATCCCTACCGGCAGCTGCCGTCCGAGATCACCGCCGCCACCCGCGCCAAGGCCGAGGAGATCGTCGCCGGCGCGACCAGCGACTACGCCAAGGCGGTGCGCCTGCGCGACTGGCTGCAGACCAACCTGAGCTACACGCTCGACCTGCGCGATCCCGACGGCCGCGAGCCGATCGACTTCTTCCTGTTCGAGCGTCGGGCCGGCCACTGCGAGTACTTCGCGTCGGCGTTCGCGATCATGGGCCGCGTGGTCGGGCTGCGCACCCGCAGCGTCAACGGCTTCCTCGGCGGCGAGTGGAACGAGTACGACGGCTACATCGCGGTGCGCGCCGGCGACGCCCACTCGTGGACCGAGGTGTACTTCGAGGGCCACGGCTGGGTGACGTTCGACGCGACGCCGCCCGGCGAGGCCGATCGCCTCGGCCGCGGCTCGGGCGCGTGGACGGCCAAGCTGCGGCGCTGGTTCGACACGCTGCGCTTCCAGTGGAACAAGTGGGTCATCGACTACGACCTGACGCAGCAGCTGTCGCTGTTCCGGTCGATCGGCAAGAAGCTGTCGGGCGGCGGCCGCGCGGTGTCGGGCGCCGGCAAGGCGGTGACCCGGTTCGCCAAGCGCTGGGGCGCGCTGCTCGGCGCGCTCGCGGTGCTCGGCGCGCTGGGCTGGTACTGGCGCCGCACCCGCGGGCGCCGGCGCGCCGCGGCCCCGACCCGGGCCGATCGCGAGCGCAGCGAGCTGGCCCGGCTCTACGAGAAGGCCGCCCGGCGCCTGGCCCAGCGTCCGGCGGCGGTCACCCCCCGCGAGCTGGCCCGCCAGCTGGCCGAGCGCGGCGCGGCCGGGGCGGCGCAGCTCGAGGAGCTGACCGAGATCTACTACGCCGGCCAGTGGGGCGGCGCGGTCGGCGACGACGCGCTGGCCCGGGCCCGGGTCCTGGCCGCCGACATCGACGCGGCGGCCCGGGCGGCGCGCCGCTGAGCCCCGGCGCGGCTGACGGCGTGACAACCGCCACCCGATCGGCTTGCCAATCTGGCGCGCGCGCCGAGCGAAGTTGAGCCGTCGAGAGGCGCATGTTAGCCATGGGGCTGGCTTCCGCCGCCGCCGCTGGCGGCACTGCCCTTGCAAAGGCCCGTCCTGATGTCGCTCCGTCTGCCTCTCGTCGCCGTCGCCCTGGCGCTGCTCGCGCCCGCGGTCCACGCGGAACCGCTGAGCAGCGGCACGGTGAAGTTGACGCTCAAGCTGCCGCCCGAGGACGGCGGCACCGGCTTCACCGCCCCGAGCGCGGTGTACCTGGCGCGCTACTTCAACTTCGCGCGGTGCATGTGCGACACCGACACGACCACGAAGGAGTACGAGATCGAGTACACGTGGGACGGCATGGCGCCGTCACCGGTGCCGAGCCAGGAGCTGCACCCGTGGTCGGGCGAGGGCTGCGACGCCGACATGACCTCGGTGCGCGACGGCCAGTGCACCGCCCACGACATCTTCACGCCGGCGTCGATCAGCACGATCAAGCGCGTCGACTACGACGCCCAGGCCCTGATGTCGCACCCCGCCGACACCGAGGCGTGCCCCGACGTCACGCGGTCGGTCCAGCACTGGCTGGTGACCCAGACCGGCGACACCTGGGACGAGACCCCGCGGTTCGCGCTGGCCAACGCGATCGTCGCCGACATGAAGGCGCCGCCGCTGCCCACCACGCTCACGCTCACGCCGCGCGAGAGCGGGATCACGCTGGAGTGGGAGGCGCTGTCGGACACCACCGACGTGAAGTACTTCCAGGCGCTGTGCACGAAGGCCGACGGCAGCCGGGCCCACGACAGCGCGACCAACGCCGCGCAGTACGAGACCCCGACCAGCATGTGCGGCGCCTCCCACGCGTACGCGATCGCCAACGCCACGCTGACCAACCCCGGCCCCGAGCCGACGGCCGACCTGCCGGCGCCGCTGGCGGCGCTCGATCCCACGTACGTCTGCGGCGAGGCCTCGGGCACCGCCCGCGCGATCACGCTCGACGACCTCGACAACGGCACGGCCTACCGGGTCGTGCTGGTCGCCGTCGACAACAGCCGCAACCTCGCCGCGATCGGCATCGACCAGCCGATCACGCCGCAGCAGGTGATCGACTTCTGGGAGGAGCTCAACAACGAAGACCCGTACATCCAGGGCGGGCTGTGCATCGCCTCGGTCGACGGCCGCGGCGATCTCGGCGGCGCGCTGGTCGTCGCGCTGGCGATCGGCGCGGTGATCCGCCGTCGGCGCCGCCGCAGCCGCCGGCTCGCGCGGCTGGCCGCGCTGGCGCTGGTGCTGGCGCCGGCCGTGGCCTCGGCCCAGGCCAGCTACTCGCCGTACTGGCAGGCCGACGCCGACGAAGAACTCGGGATGTCCGAGCCGACCTGGACGATGGGGCTGCGCCTGGGCCCGTACGTGCCGTCGATCGACGCCAAGTTCGACTCCAGCCCCGGGCCGTACGCGCGCACGTTCTTGAACGACAGCGTCATGTTCGCGGTCGACGTGCACCGGGTGTGGCCGCTCCTGCGCGGCCAGCTCGGCGTCGGCGTGACCGTCGGCTACTACTCGAACTCGACCCAGGCCTTCCAGGACGGCACCACGCCGGCCACGCCCGACCGCCCGCGGGCCAAGGACAACCTGACCCGGCTGTCGATCGTGCCCACCGCGGTCACGGCGATCTACCGCGCGACGATCTTCGACGACGAGTTCGGCGTGCCGCTGGTGCCGTACCTGCGCGGCGGCGTGGCCTACGACGTCTGGTGGATCAAGAACCCCGCCGACGAGCTGTCGCACCACATGAGCTGCCCGACCTGCGACGACCGCGCGCTCGGCGGGTCGATCGGCGTCGTCGGCGCGGTCGGGCTGGCGGTGCGCGCCGAGCGCATCGACCCCGACGCCGCGATGTCGATGCAGAACTCCGGCCTCGAGCACGCCGGCTTCTTCGCCGAGCTGGAGATGGGGTGGATCGACGGGTTCGGCAACGACAAGAAGCTGTCGGTCGGGGACACCACCTGGTTCGGCGGCGTCTCGTTCGAGTTTTGAGCGACGACGACGACACCGGCGGCGGCCGGCGCCAGGTGCGCCTGACCGTCGAGTATGACGGCACCGGCCTGGCCGGCTGGCAGCGCCAGCTCAACGCGCCGACCGTGCAGGGCCACCTGGAGGCGGCGCTGAGCCAGCTGCTCGCCGCGCCGACCACGGTCACCGGCGCGTCGCGCACCGACGCCGGCGTCCACGCGCAGGGTCAGGTCGCCAGCTTCCGCACCGATCGCGCCATCCCGCTGCAGGGCATCCGCCGCGGGCTCAACACGCTCCTGCCGCCGCAGATCGCGATCACCGAGGCCCTCGACGTCGACGACCAGTTTCACCCGCGGTTCTCGGCCACCGGCAAGCACTACCGGTACCTGGTCTTCTCCCGCCCCGACCGCTCGCCGCGCTGGGCCGGCTGGGCCTGGCACCGCCGGACCCCGCTCGATCGCGACGCGATGGCCACCGCCGCCGCCGCGCTGGTCGGCGAGCACGACTACGCGGCGTTCCGCGCCGCCGGCTGCACCGCCCGCACCACCCGGCGGCGCATCGAGACCATCGCGCTGTCGAGCCCCGAGCCGGGGCTCCTGGCCATCGACGTGCGCGGCAACGCGTTCCTGCGCAACATGGTGCGGATCATCGCCGGCACCCTGGTCGACGTCGGCGAGGGGCGCCTGACGCCGGCCCAGGTCACTGAAATCCTTGTGAGTCTCGACCGGGCCCGGGGGGGCCAGACCGCCCCGGCGCAGGGGCTGACGCTGGTGGAGGTCTTCTACGACGGCAGTCGTGTAAGCTCGCGGCCGCACACGCGTTGAGGAGAGGACCGCCGTGGTCTCGGAACCTGCCAGCGAGCTCCCGCTCGACGAAGAAGCGCGGCTCATCCGGCAAGCCCAGGGCGGCGATCTCGACGCCATGCGCCCGCTCCTCGAACGCTACGCCCCACCGCTCTACGCCACGGTGATCTTGCCGCGGCTGGGCAACGCGGTGTCCGCCGAGGAGGTCTTGCGCGACACGCTCGCCACCGCGGTCGAGAAGATCGACCGCTTCACCTGGCAGGGCAAGACCATCTACCCGTGGCTGCGCCAGATCGCGATCAACAAGATCTTCGACGTGCACCGCAGCGCCAAGCGGTCGCGGCGGCTGGCCGACGCGATGGCCCACGAGGTCGCGACCGAGACCGACCCCGAGAGCTCGGCCGACGCGCTCTTGATGGCCGACCAGGAGCGCGCCCGCCAGCGCGCGCTGATCGAGTCGACCCTGACCGACCTGCCCGAGCGCTACCGCACCGCCATCGAGCTGCGCCTGATCGGCGAGCTGTCGCGCGACGAGTGCGCGCGGCGCCTGCAGATCTCGGTCGGCGCCTTCGACGTCCTCCTCCACCGGGCCGTGCGTGCGTTCCGCAAGCACGTCGTGTCCTTGTGAGGGGAACGTCGCGCTTCCCGACCCTCGTGACCACCTCGTGACCTCCACCATGCGCCCCGACGACCCCACCGACCTGCCCCCCGACGACGACGCCGTGCCCGCGCCCGACGCGCCCGCCGACGCCAGCGAGCGCGCCCGCGCCAAGGCCTTCGCCGAGCTGATCGACAAGGTCGTCGCCGGCCGCCCCCCCGCGGCCGTGCCATCGGAGCAGCAGGAGCTGCTCGAGGTCGCGACCGCGCTGCGGGCCAGCGTGCGCCCGGTCGAGCTCGGCGCCAGCCGGCGATCGGCGATCGTCGAGTCGGCGCTGGCCGCGGCGATCGATCGCCGCGCCGGCGGCCACGGCCGAGTCAGCGCGTCGCTGCCGGTGGTGCCGATCGGCCGGGCCGCGGCCCGCCGCGGCGCGCGCACGCCCTGGCTGATCGCCGCGACGACCAGCCTGGTCGCGGCCGCGGCGCTGACCTTGTGGCTCCGCGATCGCGGCGCGCCGCGCGCCGCCCCACCCGCGCCGGCCACCGCCGCCGCCGCCCCGCTGCCGCTGGAGCTGCGCTCGCGCCCGGCCGATCCGCTGGTCGGCGCGATCCCCGCCGAGCGGGCCGGCGCCGCGCTGGATCGGATCGACACCATCTACGCCGATCGCCTGGACGGCTTCCGCGCGCGTACGATGTCTGGAGGTTTGCGATGACGTCCCTCAGCTCCGCCCGCGCCTGGACGCGCCTCACCCGCGCCGCGCTGCGCGTGCTGGTCGTGGCCCTGGCCGCGCTGGCCGCCTGCACCGGCAGCGACGACGGCCGCCCCGCCGCCCCGCCGCCGGGCCGCGTGACCCAGGTCACCCAGCCCGAGGACGGCATCGATCAGCACCTGATGATCGCGCTGTCGCAGGCGAAGAATTTTCACCACAAGGCCAAGGTCTACATGAGCGATGGCAAGCCCGACCTGGCGATCGCGGCCGTGCGCGGGGTGCTGGCGGTGACGTTCCCGGCCGGCGCCCCCGAGGCCGAGGACGTGCGCGCCGACGCCCGCGCGCTGCTCGCCAAGCTGCTCCTGGCCCAGGGCCAGGCCGACGCGGCGATGAGCGAGATCGACGCGGGCCTGGCCGCCGCGACCCGCGACTCGTTCTTCGTCGCCAACCTGTACACCGTGCGCGGCGAGATCCTCGAGGCCCAGGCCGCCAAGCTCGACGGCGCCGCCGCGCCCGACGACGTCACCCGCGCCCGCGAGCTCAAGCGCCAGGCGATCGTCGCGTACGACAAGTCGATCGCGATCAACGAGGCCCTGCAGCGACAGCTGATGGGGCGCCCATGATGCGCACCGCGATCGCGCTCGTGATCGGCGCCGGCATCGGCGCCGTCGTCGCGTGTGGCGGGCGGGCGCAGCCGTCGCCGGCGTGGACCGAGCTGCAGGGCAAGCGCAACGAGATCACCGCGCTGGCCACCCAGATCCGGCAGTGGCGCCACGAGGCCGGCCTCGAGGTCGAGCCCGACGACGCGACCGTGCTGGCGATGGCGCGCACCACCGCGGCCTCGGCGGCGCGGGCCTGCGTGCTGCCCGGCCCGCCGCAGCACCGCTGCGCCGACGTGTGCGAGCTGGGCAGCGCGATCTGCGAGAACGCCGAGGACATCTGCGCGATCGCGGCCGAGCTCGGCGACGACGCCTGGGCCAAGGACAAGTGCGACAGCGCCAAGGCGTCGTGCCGCGAGGCGCAGGAGCGGTGCTGCCAATGCAACAAGGACGAGGTGCTGCCGTGACCCGCGCGCTGCCGGCGCTGGGCGCCGCGCTGGCGATCAGCGCCGTGGTCGCGTGCGCGGCCGGCCGGCCGATGCCGCAGACCAGCCCGGCGGGGCCGCCGCTGCCGCCGCTGGCCGCGGTGCACGACGAGATCACGGCGCTCGACGCGCAGCTCACCGCCGATCGCGATCGCCTGGGGCTCGCCGCGCCGACCGCGGACGATCTCGGCGCGGCCAGCGCGATGACGACCGCCACGAACACCTGCACGGCCGACGGCAGCCAGGCGTGCGCCGACGTCTGCACGCTGGCCACGTCGATCTGCGCCAACGCCACCAAGATCTGCGACCTCGCCGCGGAGCTGCCCGGCGACGCCTGGGCCGTCGAGCGCTGCGATGGCGGCAAGGCCACCTGCGCCACGGCCAGCGCCCGCTGCTGCGACTGCGCCGGCTGATGTGACCGGGGCCGCGTCGGCTGGCGCTGGCCGGCCGGTCGCGAGTAACGTCGGCGCGTGCTCCGTCGGCCGATCGGCGCCTGCGCGCTCGGGGTGACCGTGACCGCGCTCGGCGCGATCGCGCCGGCCCGCGCCGGCGTCGAGGTCGGCACGCTGTCGCCGCGGGCGATCGGCCACGCCGGCGCCGCGGTCGCGTCCGACGACGGCGGCGCGGCGGTGTTCACGTGCCCGGCGGCGATCGCGCGGCGCGACACCCGCCGCGCCCAGCTGGCCGGCCTGGCGATCGACGACGAGGCCGCGCTGATCACGCCTGACCACCCGCGGGTGAAGGACGGCGGCGGCGCCACGCTGGCGCCGGCGGTCAGCGCCGCTGGCCACCTCGGCCCGGTGGTGCTGGCGGTCGCCTACGCCACCACCGAGGCGTTCCACCGCGATCTGCCGGTAGCTGGCCTCGAGCTGCCCGCCGCCGACGTGGCCGCCCGCTTCCCGCACCGCTACGCCGGCAGCGTCGCCAGCGTCCAGCGTCAGACCGTCGGCGCCGCCGCGGCGATCCGGCCGACCGAGTGGCTGGCGCTCGGCGTCGCGGTGACGCTGGCCCAGGTCGATCTCGAGGAGCGGCGCCGGCTGTGGGCCGGGTTCGCCGGCCGCGATCCGCTGGCCCAGCCGACCCGCGACGTCGACGTCGATCTCACCGCCGGCGACGGCCTGGTCCCGGGCGGCGCGCTGGGCGCGCTGATCGCCCCCCTCGACGCGCCGCTCGAGGTCGCGGTCGGCGCCAGCTGGAGCGACGACGTCCGCGCCGACGGCGACGCCGCCGTGCGCGCGGTCGCGGGCGCGGCCCAGGTCGCCGCGGTCGCGCCGGCCACCGCGATCCGCCTGGGCTCGGCGCTCACCGCCAACCTCGGCGTGCGCTGGCTCGGCGAGCGCTACGCCATCGAGGGGGCCGCGACCTGGACCGCCTACCCGACCGGCGCCGACGCCTGGGCCATCACCGGCGTCGAGCTGGTCGACGAGAGCGGCGCGCGCGCCCGCCTCACGCGGCTGCCGTCGCGGCTGCCGCGCCGGGGCCACGGCGCGCTGGCCGCCGCCGTCGACGTCGAGGTCATCCCCGGCTTCGCCTGGCTGGCGCTCGGCTACCGCTGGACCACCGCGGCGTCGGCGCTGCCGGCGCTGTCGACCGTCGGCGCCGACCTCGGCGGCCACACGCTGGCCGCCGGCCTCGAGCTGTCCGCCGGCGACGCCACCATCACGATCGGCGTCGCCCACCAGCTCTCGCGCCAGGCCACCGCGCGCGGCCCCGGCCTGGCGCTGGACAACCCGTTCCCGGGCGGCGTCGCCCCCGCCAACCTCGGCGCCCACGCCACCGCGCTCGATCTGGTCGGCATCGGCCTCGAGCTGAGCGCGCCGTAGGCGGCGGTGGCGCGCGCCCGGGCCGATTGCCTCGGGCGGCGGTCTGGCATATAGGGCACCGCCCCGCGCTCCCGCGACGCTCCCCGGACAAGCCCATGCGCACCCTCCTCCGCTCGCTCCTCCCCACCGCGCTGGCGCTCGCCGCCTGCGGCGCCGACACCGCCGCCCCGGTCGACGCGCCGCCGGCGGACGCCTTCCAGCCGACCGGCGCCCTCACCAAGATCGGCCACGCGCCGCTGGCGGCTGACACCCAGTGGCTGGGCATGGCGATCGCCGGCGATCACGCGTACGTCGGCCACCGCTGGCAGGACAGCCCGGTGCAGATCATCGATCTCCACGATCCCGCCGCGCCGATGAAGGTCGGCACGATGGCCCCCGATCTGGAGATCGTCGAGCTGCACGCGGTCGCCGACCTCGCGCGGCTGTACGTGCTGGCCACCGGCGGCCTGGTGATCGCCTACGATCTCGCCGATCC
Organism: Myxococcales bacterium; assembly: GCA_016707895.1. Taxonomy (GTDB): domain Bacteria; phylum Myxococcota_A; class Polyangia; order Haliangiales; family Haliangiaceae; genus UBA2376. The sequence continues at coordinate 51,007 of JADJGV010000006.1, forward strand.
GGTGCACCCGGTGGAGCTGGGGCGGGTGACGATCAGCACCGTCTTGCCCCACGAGATGTACCTGTGGCGCGATCCAGCCGCCCCCGCGCGCATCCTCGGGCTCATCACCAGCGTGGCGAACGGCGCGGTGGGCCTCCGCGTGGTCGACCTCAGCGACCCGCGCGCGATGACCGAGCGCTGGGCCGGGTTCGAACAGGGCATCCACGGCGTCTCGGTGGCGGCCGACGGCACGCGCGGCTTCGTCTCGACGCTGTACAGCGGCATGGGCGTGTTCGACGCCACGACCATCACCGGCCCCGGGCCGATCGCGCCGACCATCCAGACCTCCGGCAGCGGCTTCGTGAACAGCTGCCGCCGACAGCACCAGACCTGCATCACCCACTCCGCGGTGGAGGTCCCCGGCCGGCCGCTGGCCGTCGTGACCTACGAGAACGAGGGCGTCCCCGAGGGCTGGATGGAGCTGGTCGACGTGACGACGCCGGCGACCCCGCAGGTCGTCGGGGCCTGGCGACACCCGGCCTCCGGCCAGCCCTTCTCGCCCGACATCGGCATGTTCGGCTACGGCCCGCACAACCCCACCACCACCGCGCACCTCGCGGTGGTCAGCTGGTATCGCGCCGGGCTGATGGTCTTCGACATCAGCGATCCGACCCACCCAACGCCGGTCGCCACCTTCGAGCCCACCAAGCGGGCCACCGATGGGTTCGGCCTGTGGGGCCAGGTCGCCTTCGTCAGCTACCCGATCATCAAGGACGGCCTGATCTACGTCCTCGACGGCCGCAACGGCCTCTACGTGCTGCGCTACACCGGCCCGTACCACGAGGAGCTCGACGGCGTGCGCTTCCTCGAGGGCAACTCCAACCGGCGCGACTGATCGGGCCGCCGCCGCGAGCGGCCCACCACCGCGCTCGCCGCGCTACGCGTCCGGCGCCGCGTCGACCGGGGCGTCGACGGCGGCGGGCGCGTCGACCGCGACCGCGTCGATGCCGGCGTCGGTCGCCGGCGCGTCGATCGGCAGCGGCGCGTCGATCACCGCGGCGTCCGGCGTCGGCGCGTCGATCACCGGCGGGATGCGCTCGTCGTCACCGCCGCAGGCGGCCAGGGCGAGCACGGACGACAGGGCAACCGAGGCGAGCGAGCGCATGCCCTCCTGGGTATCACCAAGCCCGGGCGCGGTCTACTTGCGCGCGGCGGGCTTGGCGGCGGGCTTGGCGGCGGCCGGCTTGCCCTTGGCCGACGGCGCGTCGCCGCCGATCGCGTCGTCGATCTCGAAGAACGCGCCGAGGAAGCCGCCCACCGACGCCGCGAACACCGGCTGCCAGTGCTGGAACATGCGCGGCTTGTCGTCCAGGAAGCTCAGCGTCAGCTCGAAGCCGCCCCACGCCTTGTGCACCAGCGCGTACAGGCCGCAGCCGACGCCGAAGCCAAACAGCGCCTTGAGCACCGACACCCAGGTGGTGCCGTCCTTGTCGGTGATCAGCGCCCACAGTGGCCGCCCCGCGATCAGCCCGACCAGCGCCCCGGCCACGCCGTAGACCACCCACAGGAGGCCGCCGTCCATCCCGGCGGCGAACGCGCCATACCCGATCGCGCCACCGACCAACGCGCCCTTCAACAGTCCGAGGATGAGCTTCAGCACCTACCCACAGGATGCGCGCAAACCCCCCACGCGGCAACCTGTTCCAGTGGGCTCGTCGCCGAGCCCCCCTCGATCCCGGCAAAGCCGGGATCGAGCCTCCCCCCGCGACGCGAGACTCCCGGCACGAGACGCGATCGTCCGAATCGCTACGGTGCGACGGCGACGGGGGTGGCGACCGCCGTCGGGATCTTCGCCAGCTGGTCGGCGACCTTGGCGATCTGCTCCCTGAACGCGCCCAGCTGGGCCTTGGGCACGCCGGCGGCGCGCGCCGGCTTGAGCTTCATGAAGTCGACCCAGCTGCCGTTCTGCTTGACCGCGAAGTGCAGGTGGGGGCCGGTCGACAGGCCGGTGTTGCCCGACTGGGCGATCACGGTCTTGGCCGCCACCCGGCTGCCGACCTTGAGGCCGGCGGTGAACTTCGACAGGTGCATGTAGATCGACACCAGCCCGTTGTCGTGGCGGATGGTGATCATGTTGCCGGCGCCCTTGTTGGGGCCGATCTGCGAGATCACGCCGTCGGCGGCGGCCCACACCGGCGTCCCCACGGGGCAGGCGAAGTCGGTGCCGAAGTGGCCCTTGACCGTGTGCAGCACCGGGTGCATCCGGCGCGGGTTGAAGTTCGAGCTGACCCGCGCGAACTTGAGCGGGCTCTTGAGCATGCTCTTCTCGACCGACTGGCCCTGCTCGTCGAAGTAGCGGCCGGGTTTGTCGGAGGGCTGCCAGTAGAACGCGTGGAAGGTGCCGGCGTTGCCGCTGTACTCGGCGGCGACGATCCGGCGGTAGCGCAAGAACTCCTGGTCCTTGTACTCCTTCTCGACGATGACCTTGAACGTGTCACCCTGGCGGGTGTCGTTGTAGAAGTCGATGTCGTAGGCGAAGACGTCGACGAAGAAGCTGACCAGCGCGCCGTCCTCGCCGGCGGCCTTGACCGCGCCGTACAGCGAGCTGTCGATGCGGCCGCCCACCTCCTGCAGCTCGATCCGGGTGGCGGCCTGGTCCTTGACCCCGCCGAGCACCCCGGCGGCGTCGCGGGCCACGCGCACGGTGACGGTCTTGCTCACCACCAGCTCGAACGACTGCACCACGCCGTGCTCGTCGATCTTGATCGTGTAGGCCTGGCCGACCCGCAGGCCGCGCAGGTCGAACACCGGGCCGACCGCGCGGATCAGCTCGTCGGCGGCCGCGGCGGCGAGGTCCGCGCCCTTCTCGCCGCGCAGGATCTTGCCCAGGCTCTCGCCCTTGGCGACGACGCCCTCGATCGTGCGCGGGCCGGTGACCACGGGGGCGGCCACCGGCAGCGGCGGCGGCTTGGGGCCGCTGTCGATCGGCGCCGAGCCGATGTTCTGGGCCTTGGCCCGGACGTCGCCGATGCTGGTGCCGTCGCGCCAGACGAAGACGTACAGGTTGACCAGCACCAGCACGCCGAGCATGAAGAACAGCCGGATCGTGCCGCGGGCAGCCGGCGGCCGGGCACCGACCTCGACGAGGGCGGCGCGTGCCGTTTTCTTGCGCGGAGACGATCGCCTGTCGACCATGCGGCAGTTCCGTGAACGTCCCTACTACCACAGCGCCCGTCCGTCCACCAGAAAGCGGCGACACCTCCCGTCGACGCCGGCCCCGGCGGCCCGACGGCATCACCCCCCTGTGGTACGCCCAGCCCCGGCAGGAGGCCCCGTGACCCGACCGATCCCGGCGGAGCGTGAGCAACTGGACCTTTTCGGCGACGCAAGTAAGGTCGCGCCCCCGTCCGGCGGTCCTGCCGGGCCTCCTCCCTTGAGCACCATGTCGCGCAAACCTCCCGTCGCTCCCCGCACCGCGCGCTCGTCCGGCGCCGACGAGCCCCCTCCCCCCACCGACATCTACGGCGGCGCCTCGGGCGGCGGCGACGGCGACGACGGCTCGCTCGCCGACCTCGCCCGCAAGCGCTACCTCAACTACGCGCTGTCGGTCATCACCGCCCGCGCCCTGCCCGACGTCCGCGACGGCCTCAAGCCGGTGCAGCGCCGCATCCTCTACGCGATGCTCCACGACGAGCACCTGCGGCCCGACGCCAAGCACCGCAAGAGCGCCAAGGTGGTCGGCTCGGTGCTCGGCCGCTACCACCCGCACGGCGACAGCTCGGTCTACGACGCGATGGTGCGCATGGCGCAGGACTTCACGCTGCGCGTGCCGCTGGTCGACGGCTCCGGCAACTTCGGCTCGCTCGACGGCGACGCCCCGGCCGCCTACCGCTACACCGAGTGCCGGCTGGCCGCGCCGGCGATGGAACTCCTGCGCGAGCTGGACCAGAAGGTCGTCGCGTACCGCCCCAACTACGACGGCACCACCACCGAGCCCCAGGTGCTGCCGGCGCGGTTCCCCAACCTGCTGGTCAACGGCTCGACCGGCATCGCCGTCGGCATGGCCACCAACATCCCGCCGCACAACCTGCGCGAGGTGGTGTCGGCGCTGGTGGCGCTGATCGACGATCGCAACCTCACGACCACCAACCTGATGAAGTACGTCGCCGGGCCGGACTTCCCGACCGGCGGCCAGCTGCTCAACAGCAAGCCCGAGCTGCGGGCGATCTACGAGGCCGGCCAGGGCGCGATCCGGGTCCGCGGCGAGTACAAGCTCGAGGACAAGAAGCGCGGCGGCCAGGACATCGTCATCACCTCGATCCCGTGGGCGATGACCAAGGCCGATCTGGTCGAGAAGATCGCGGCGGTGATCCTCGAGCGCAAGCTGCCGTACCTGCTCGACGTGCGCGACGAGTCGACCACCGACGTGCGCATCGTCCTCGAGATCAAGCGCGACGCCGACCCGGCGATCGTGATGGCGTACCTGTACAAGCACACGCCGCTGGCGCAGAACTTCAACCTCAACATCACCGCGCTGGTGCCGACGCCGCGCCCGCCCGAGGCCGGCCCCGACGATCCCGAGCCGCCGGCGCAGCCGCGGCGGATGGGCCTCAAGGAGGTGCTGACCCACTTCCTCGACTTCCGCCAGGACGTCACCCGCCGGCGGTTCGAGTACGAGCTGGCCGAGCTGCAGCGCCGGATCCACATCCTCGACGGCTTCGCGACGATCTTCGACGCCCTCGACGAGACCATCCGCATCATCCGCGCCTCCGACGGCAAGGCCGACGCCGCCGGCAAGCTGATGAAGCGGTTCCGGCTCGACGAGGTCCAGGTCGACGCGATCCTCGAGCTCAAGCTCTACAAGCTGGCCAAGCTCGAGATCAACATCATCCGCGACGAGCTGCGCGAGAAGTCGATCGAGGCCAAGAAGATCGAGGCCATCCTCAAGAGCCCGACCAAGCTGTGGAGCGTGATCAAGGCCGAGCTCGAGGCGGTGGCCGCCGAGTTCGGCAGCAAGCGCAAGACCGCGGTCGGCGGCGGCGCCGAGGAGCTCGAGGTCAGCGAGGACGCGTTCATCGTCGACGAGGACGCCAACGTCGTCGTCACCAAGGACGGCTGGATCAAGCGGGTCCGCGAGCTCAAGGACCCGGCCCAGACCCGCACCCGCGAGGGCGACGGCGTCATGGCGGTGCTGCCGGGCTCGACCAAGGAGAAGGTCATCTTCTTCTCCAACCGCGGCTCGGCCTACGTCGTCAAGATCAACGACATCGCGGCGTCGACCGGCTACGGCGACCCGGCCCAGAAGTACTGGAAGTTCGACGACGGCGAGCGGATCGTCGCGGCGATGTCGCTCGACCCGCGGCTGCCGGTGCCCGAGACGTTCCTGGCGGTGACGCGCGACGGCTACGGCCTGCGGTTCGCGCTGGCGGCCCACACCGAGGTCACGACCAAGGCCGGCCGCCGCTACGCCCGGCCCGGCGACGGCGACGAGGTGATCGGCGTGATCGGCGTCAAGGACACCGACGTCGTGGTCGCCGCCACCAGCGCCGGCCACGTGCTGCACTGCAAGGCCGACGAGATCAACAAGCTCGAGGGCCCCGGCCGCGGCGTCACCGTGGTCAAGACCGGCGACGACGAGCGGGTCATCGGCTTCGTCGCCGGCGACAAGGCCACGACGATGGTGATCGAGAACGCCGCCGGCAAGGCCTGGACCCTGGCCTGCGATCCCAGGGAGGTCACCGCCCGCGGCGGCAAGGGCCACCAGCTGCAGAAGAAGACCACGTTCACCCGGCCGCCGGTGCCGGTGACCATCCCCAGCCTCGGCGGGACGGAGGGCAAGTAGCCATGGCCCAGGCCAAGAAGTACGGCGGCAACGAGATCACGGTCCTCGAGGGCCTCGAGCCGGTGCGCAAGCGCCCCGGCATGTACATCGGCGGCACCGGCAAGGACGGCTACCACCACCTGCTGTGGGAGATCGTCGACAACTCGATCGACGAGGCCATCAACGGCCACGCCACCAAGGTCGAGGTCACGCTGCACGCCGACGGCAAGAGCTGCACCGTCGAGGACAACGGCCGCGGCATCCCGGTCGACCTGATGCCCAAGTTCAAGAAGACCGCGCTCGAGGTGGTCTTCTCGACGCTGCACTCGGGCGGCAAGTTCGAGCGCGGCGAGAGCTACCAGGTCTCGGGCGGCCTCCACGGCGTCGGCTCGGCGGTGGTCAACGCGCTGTCGAGCGAGCTGCTGGTGCAGGTCAAGCGCGACGGCGATCGCCACGAGATGCGGTTCGCCCGCGGCGAGGTGGTCGGCAAGTTCAAGAACCTCGGCGCCTGCCGCGGCACCGGCACGCTGGTCAAGTTCCGCCCCGACGACGAGGTCTTCGGCGGCAAGCTCAGCTTCGACGCCGGGCTGATCGCCGAGCGGCTCGAGACCAAGAGCTACCTGCACCACGGCCTCGAGATGGTCTTCATCGACGAGACCGCCAAGGGCGAGGGCGGCCAGCGATCGCCGGTCACCCACCGCTTCGTCCACGACAAGGGCATCGCCGAGTGGCTGCCGACGCTGGTGGCCGGCCGCGGCAAGCTGCCGGTGCCGTCGACCGGCGGCGGGTTCTACCTGGAGAAGCGCGACGACGACGCCAAGCTGGGCGTCGAGCTGGCGCTGCAGTGGACCGAGGCGCCCGACGACCTGATCAAGAGCCACGTCAACAGCGTGCCGACCCCCGACGGCGGCACCCACGACGCCGGCCTGCGCGCGGCGATCGTCAAGGCGGTCCGCAACTACATCTCGACGCACAGCCTCGACCCCAAGGGCGTGACGCTCACCGCCGAGGACATCCGCGAGGGCGTGGTCGCGATCCTGTCGTGCTACGTCCACGACCCGCAGTTCCAGAGCCAGACCAAGAACCGCCTCAACAACCCCGAGGTCGCGGGCCAGGTCGAGGCGATGGTGCGGCCGGCGCTCGAGAACTACCTCAACGGCAACCCCAACTGGGCCCAGGCGGTGGTCGCGCGCACGGTCATCGCCGCCCGCGCCCGCGAGGCGTCGCGCGCCGCCAAGGAGGGCATCTCGCGCAAGACCGCGGTCAGCCACCGGCTCAACCTGCCGGGCAAGCTGGCCGACTGCTCGTCGACCGACCCCGAGGAGAGCGAGCTGTTCATCGTCGAGGGCGACTCGGCCGGCGGCTCGGCGAAGCAGGGCCGCGATCGCCGGACCCAGGCGATCCTGCCGTTGCGCGGCAAGGTGCTCAATACGTTCCAGGCCAACGACGCCAAGCTGTCCGGCAACAAGGAGCTGGGCGACATCGTCAGCGCGCTCGGCTGCGGCGTCGGCCCCGACCTCGACCTCGGCAAGCTGCGCTACGGCAAGATCCTGTTGATGATGGACGCCGACGCCGACGGCCACCACATCGCGACGCTCTTGCTCACGTTCTTCTTCCGCCACATGCGCAAGCTGCTCGACGCCGGCCACATCTACCTGGCGCAGCCGCCGCTGTACCGCATCGACATCGGCAAGCAGACCTACTGGGCCCTCGACGACCTGCACAAGGAGCGCCTGCTCAAGCAGCACCTGAAGGGCAACGCCAAGCCCAGCATCACCCGGTTCAAGGGCCTCGGCGAGATGAACCCCGAGACCCTCAAGATGACCACGCTCGATCCCAAGCAGCGCTCGACCCTGCAGATCCGGGTCAAGCCGGGCGAGGAGCTGCGCACCGACACCGTCATCGCCGAGCTGATGGGCAAGGACGTCGCCGCGCGCTTCAAGCTGATCACCGAGCACGCCCACGAGATCGACGACCTGGATGTGTAGCCGAGCGCCAGCGAGGCGACGCTGGCTTCACGCGCGTGCGCGCAGCAGCTCGGCGAGCCGGTAGGCCAGCGCGACCAGCGTGAGGCCGCTGTTGGCGATGCCGGCGGCGCGCAGGATCGAGCCGTCGCACACGTAGGTGCCGGGCAGCTGCGTGGCCGCGAAGAAGTCGAGGCTGGTGTCGCCGGGGCGCGCGACGAACTGATCCGCGGTGCCCGAGTGGTGAGCGGCGTTGCGGAAGTCCCACTTGCCGACCGGCAGGACGCGGCGCTCGAGGATGTCGTCGGCGTACTCGGCGAAGAACGCGTCGACCGAGCGCTGGTAGGAGCCGAGCTCGGCCGGCGTCACCTCCCAGTTCAGCGACGGCCGCTTGCCGCGGGCCAGGCGCACGCCGCGGCTCGGCAGCGGCGTCTGCTCGCCGAGGATGAGCACCGAGTAGTAGTCGCCGCGGAAGCCGGCGCGGGTCTTGAACAGGACGGCCTCGCGGACCGCCTCGAGGTTACCCAGGAGCCGGAGGATCTTGCGCGGCGAGAACGGATCGTTGCGCAGGTCCGACAGGATGTAGCGCGCCGGGCCGGTGATCGAGCCCAGGCGCATGTCGATGGCCGGGCGCAGGTAGACGACGGTCTTGAGATCGTCGTTGGTGTAGATGATGCCGGCGCGCACCTCGGCCGAGCGGGTCGCCGTGCACGACACCGTCTTGAGCTTGCTGTCGGGGCGCAGCTTCACCTTGGCCACGTAGGCCATCGGGTGGTCGTGGTAGCCGCCGACCATGGCGTCGTCCTGGCCGAGCGAGCGCGCCAGCACGATCGGCGTGCCGATGCCGCCGGCGCACACCAGCACGTGGTCGGCGACGACCCGCTGCACGCCGCCCTTGCCGCGGACCTCGAGCGTGGACGGGGCGCCGGCGACGCCGGCGACGATGCGATCGACGTGGCCGTAGACCACCGCGATGGGCGCGCCCGGGTAGCGCGCGTTGGCGAGCTGCCAGGCGTTGTGCCGGGCCTGCGGCAGCACCATGTGCGCGACCGTGGACGCGCCGCGCTCGACCGTCGCGCGGTTGGACGCCCACGCGCGATTGCACTCGGCCAGCTCGCTCGGCGACAGGAAGAACGACCACGCCTGCTGGTAGTACGGCGCGAAGCCGCGCGGCTCGATCCCGGCCTTGCCGAGGTCGTGATCGTCGAGCTCGATCAGCGCGTTGTGCCAGTAGTTGGTCGTCCCGCCCAGGCCCTCGGCGCGGTTGATCGACGTGTTGAGCTCGCCGGTCGCGCAGTCGACGTCGTCGAACAGCGGCTTCTTCTTGGCCCCCTGCTCGATGACGGTCACCGCGAACTGGTCGCGCAACAGCGCGGCGAGCAGCGAGCCGCACAGCCCAGCTCCGACGATCGCGACGCGCTTCTTCATGACCCGTGGCGCTCCATCATGGGCCGGCGAATGTGGCACGCGCGCGCGGGCGCGCCAACCGGAGGGCCTGGGAATGGGGCGTCGCGCGTGATCGGCCGCCCCTGACGGGACCTCACCCGAGCCGGTCGGCCCAGTAGCCTGGTCGCCGGGCGCCGTGGGCGACCGCGACGACGATGAGGCGATCGACGGCCATCGCGGCGGTGATCGCATCGTGGGTCGCGATCAGGAACCGCGCCCCGAGGCCTGGCGCCTTGCGCTCGTAGTAGTCGCGGTGAAGCTCGAGCTCCTCGGCCGCTTCGACCAGGAACCCGAAGCCCGCGCTCATCGCGTCGGAGGGTTCGCCGCGAGTCGCGCGAAGACCTCCTCCCCGTCCACCACCGTCGCCGTCCCGCCGTCGAGGCGCGCGACCCGCCGCTCGATCTCACGCGCCCACTCGCGCTCCAGCTCGACGTCACCTGCGACCTCGAGGCTCGCGGTGAGCTCGTCGACCAGCTCGGCGCGCTCGCGCGCCGGGAGCGCGAGCGCAGTCTGGAGGAGCGTCGATGGGGCACTCATGATGAAACGCTAGCGCTCGCGGATGTTCGTGTCGAGGCGCACCTGCGCGGCCGTCGCGCGGGCGTGATATCACCGCGACGTGGCCGCCCCGCGCCGACCGAACAAGGCTCGCTCCGCCGCCGCCGCCCCGGCGTCGACGCCGCGGGCGCCGAGCCTGTTCGTCGGCCGCGAGCGCGAGCTGGCGCAGGTCGAGCGCGGCCTGGCGCAGGTACCCGTCGCGGTGATCTGCGGCCTGGCCGGCGTCGGCAAGTCGAGCCTGGCCTACGCCGTGGCCAGCGCGTGGACCGGGCCGACCGCCCACGTCGCGGCGCGCGGCCCGTCGGTGGGCGCGGTCCTCGACGAGCTGCGCCGGGCGCTGGGCGCGGCCCCCGACCTGCTCGGCGACGACGCCCGGGCCGCGGCGCTGGCGGCGGCGCTCGACGAGGGCGGCGCGCTGGCGGTGATCGACGACCTGCACCTCTTGTCGGCCGAGGATCAGGCGCGGCTCCTGGCCGTGGTCGGGTCGCGGCTCGAGCGGGGCCGGCTGGTGGCGACCTCGCGCGAGCGGCCGGCCTCGGCCCAGGGCTACGACCGGGTCGAGATCCACCTGGGCGGCCTGCCCGAGCGCGACGCCCGCGCGCTGTGGGCCGCGCTCGACGAGCTGCGCGGCCCGGCCGGCGGCTTCGCCCGGGCGTTCGCCGCCTCGGGCGGCAACCCGTTCCACCTGCGCCGCAACCACGCCGGCGACCCGTCGGGGCCCGACCCGCTGGTCGCCGCGATCGCCGCGCTGCCCCCCGACCCGGCGCGGCTGCTGGCCGCCATCGCGCTGGCCGGCGCGCCGCTGGGCGCCGACGAGCTCGCGGCGATCGCCGGGCGCGATCCGCGATCGCTGCTGACCGTGCTGCGCCGGGCGCTGCTGGTCGATCTCGACGGCGACGGCGCGCCGCTCTTGCACGAGCTGGTGCGCGCCGCCGCCCGGGCCGCCCTGCCCGCCGGCGCCGAGCCCGAGCTCCACGCCCGGCTGGCGTCGGCGCTGGCCGCGCGCCGCGATCCGGCGGCGATCGTCGCCACCGTGCGCCACTGGCTGGCCGCCGCCCAGCCCGAGCGGGCGCGGCTGCACCTGATCGCCACCGGCAAGGTGCTGCTCGACGTCGGCGCCAGCCGCGAGGTCGCGACGCTGACCGCCGAGCTGGGCGCCACCCGCGATCGCGAGCTGGGCGCGCTGCGGGCCCGAGCGCTGGCCCGGCTGCTCGACGTCGCCGAGGGCGAGAAGGCGCTGCGGGCCGCGCTGGCCGCGCGCCCGCCGTCGGGCTCGGAGCTCGCCGCGCTGGGCACGCTGGCCTTGTGCGCCGGCCGCTTCGAGGACGCGCGGCTGGCGCTGGCCCGGGCCGCCGCCGACACCGAGGCCACGCCGTCGACCCGGAGCGCGATCGCCGGCCTGGCGGCGGTGCGCCGCTTCCACACCGAGTCGCTCGCCGCCGCGATGAGCGACCTGGCCGCCGCCGCCGAGACCGCGCGCGGCGGCGGGCGCGCCGTGCTGGCCGCGACCGCGACCTACCTGCAGTGGCTCGAGCGCTACGCCGTCGGCGCCGAGCGCAGCGGCTCGCCGACCAGCGACAACCGCGCGCCGTCGGCCCACGGCTACCGCGCCGCCGCGCTGGGCGCGCTGGCGCTGGGCGGCTACGACATCCGCGCCGCGCCCGGCGACAGCGCCCGGGCGCTGGCCGCGCTCGAGACCGCGCTGGCCGCCCACGACGACCCGCTGGCGCGCATCCACACCGACGCGGTGCGCGCGCTGCGCCGCTGGGAGGACGGCGATCGCCTCGCCGCCTCGGGCGCGCTGGTCGAGCTGGCCAACCGCGCCGAGGACACCGGCTACGCGCTCGCCGTGCTGTGGGTGCAGATCTTCGCCGCGCGCATCGCCTTCGTGCTGGGCCAGCGCCGGGCCGCCCGCGGCCTGCTCGAGCGGGTCAGCGATCGCGCCCGCTCGCTGGGCGCCCACGCCTTGGTGCGCGCCGCCAGCTACTGCGCCGACGACGACCCGGTCGCGCGGCTGGCGGTCCTGCTGCACAGCCCGGTGGCCGCCGCCTCGCACTCGGTGCGCACCCGGGCGTTCCAGGCGGTCGCCGCCGCCGCCCGGGGGGACGCCATCGACATCGTCCCCGACGCACGCCCCGGCTACCACGTCGAGGCCGCCCTGGCCCACCTGGCGCTCGGCCTGGTCGCCCGCCGCGCCGGGGGCAAGAAGGCCGCTACCGCCTGGGACCGCGCCCAGGCCGCCGCCACCGCCGCGCTGGCCGGCGCCGCCGACGACGATCTGCTAGCCGCGTTCCTCGGCGTCCTCGACGGCGACCCCCGCGGCACCACCGCCCCGATCGTCGTCGACGCCGTCCGCCACGAGGTCATCGCCGGCGCCAAGACGCTGGCGCTGGGCAAGCGCCCGGTCATGCGGAAGCTCCTCTACGCCCTCGCCGCGCGCCCCGGCGACGTGCTGTCCAAGGACGAGCTGACCCAGGCCGCCTGGGCCCGCCCCTACGACCCGATCCGCCACGACAACCCGCTGTTCGTGAACCTGTCGCGGCTCCGAAGCTTGCTGAAGCCCGTCGGGCTCACCGTCGAGGCCGACAGCGACCAGGGCGGCTACCGCCTGCTCAGCAAGGACCCCGTGCTGGTCCGCCGCGGCCGCTAGGCACGTCGACGGCAGGGCGGCCGCGCCGCGACACCGCGCCGCGCCCATCGCGCTTATCGATGTGCATGCGTATCCCACCCGAGGGGATCCGCCACATCGGGCCCGCAAGAAGGCCGCCCCAGACTTGGTAGGCGGGCCCAACTTGGCGTAGTGTCATCTCCACGAACGGAGAGGTGGCCGGATCGGGGCGCTGCCTCCATCTGTCACCCGCGTCTGTCTGGAGGAGCCCATGAAGCGTTTCGCCTTCCTTGCCATTCCTTTCGTCTTCGCCGCCTGCGGCGACAACAAGGCCGTCGAGCAGCCCATCGATGCGCCGCCGACGCCGATCGACTCCGCGTCGATCGACGCCCCGCTGCCGATCGATGCCCGCGTCATCGACGCGTCGAACATCGACGCGCCGCCGGCCGTCACCTACTCGGGCACCATCTCCGTCCTCGAGGCGGCCGTGCTGAACCCGGGCACCTCCGGCACGTTCTTCGGCCAGGGCGTCCAGATCGGCATCTCGTTCAGCCCGAGCGACCAGGTCCCGCCGCCCGTGATGGAGGAGCAGCCCGGCTCGCCACTCGGCTGCAAGGCCTGGGTCTACACCCGCGCGCAGGCGATCGCGTCGTCGGTCGGCGTCGACGAGGGTCCCGTCCAGATCAACTCTCCGGCTGCGACGACGACCGCGCTGTACCCCGCGTGCAGCTACCAGGCTGGCGCGGGCTACCTCTGCCCCGAGGTCGCGACCGCCGGTGCCGGTGGCACCATCGCGGCCGGCCCGGCGGCCGGGACGGCGACCCTGACGGTGACTGGCACGCCCTACACCGCTCTGAACACCACCAACCGCTACGTGCGCATCTCCGGTGCCACCAATGCGGCCAACAACGGGGTGTTCCCGATCGTGGCCCTCGGTGCCGCGACGACGATCGTCTACGCCAATCCTGCGTTCGTCGCCGAGACCACGCCGGCGGCCTCCACCCACGTCAACCTTGCTGGTATCGGCCCGACGCCGTCGGCCCCCGACCCCGGCTTCCTCACCGACGTCAGCTCGGTCGACTTCGTCCACACCGCCGGCGCGCACGTCGGCGCGTTCACCGCGACGACGACCGCGGCTGGCTCGGTCGGCGACGACTTCGCTCTCGATATCGCTGACGCGAACCGCATGAACGCCCTGCCGCTCAACGGCTCGGCCTTCACTCTCTCGTGCGGTGCCGGCAGCTGCGGCGCGGGTAGCGCGAGCGGCACGCTGATCAACATCGTCGCCACCGACACCACCCCGTCGGCGAGCCCGTTCGACATGCCCCTGCCGACCACCGAGCGCGTGCAGATCCGCTGCGCCGCCCTCGGCGCTACCAGCATCACGGTGCCGGCCGCTTACTCGGCCTTCCTGATGCGCGCTGGCATCAAGCGCATCCAGGCGACACTGATCCGTCCGACCCTGATGGGCGGCGGCCTGTCCAACGTGACCTCGATCTCGGGTCACGCGATCGTCGGCTTCACCAACGTTCCCTGAAACTCAGCTCGGCGTGTGTCTGAACAGCCGGCCGCGAGGCCGGCTGTTGTCGTTTCGGCTCAGCTGGTTGCCGCAGCCATCGCAAGCCGCGCCGTGAACTCGTCGAGCGATGGACGCCGCGCCGAGGAGATCGCCTCTCCGAGGACGTGTCCGAGTGCTTCCGGTCCCGTCCACGGCTGGCGACAGCGTCGGTGCTCGTGGAAGTCATTCCACGCGAGCTGCCATCGAACATCTTCGGGGGCGTACCAGGGATGGCCGCCAGTGATCATGTACCAGACGAGCTGGGCCAACCCGGCCACGTCGTCCGGGCTGCTGAAGTCCATCTCGAAGAGCGGCGGGACCAGCACAGCCTCGCCCGCGTAGGTGACCGATGCGATCACCGGTCCGCAATGCATGATGCTGGTCAGCGCCAACCTCTCAGCCCCGGGCCGCGCGTAGACCAGCTCCGGACGAATCGCGCCAAGCGGCTGCCCCGCATCGACGACACGGCGTAGCCCCTCCGCGATCTGTGCGGCGAGTGCTAAGGCGATCGCTGGGGCGACCCGCCCCCGCGACACGATCTGCTCGATGGTCTCGCCCTCGGGGCATGCCTCCAGGACGCCGCGGAGCTCGTCGCCGCGTTGTCGAGGGTGCTCCAGCCGTCCCCGAACGAGCTCTTGCCCGAGCATCGGATCGACAAGATCCAGTCGACGCCGAGCGTCGGCGGGGAGGATGCCCTTCATCGCGACGAGCGTCGCAACCCCGCCTCGCCATTCGCCATCGACTTTGGCGACCGCCCGATAGCGCCCCTGGCAGACGTTTGCGAGAGCACATCCACGATCCGCGCCGCACCAAGCCGCCCGCCACACGGGTACCGCTCCCCCGCGAGTTCCGGAATCGGGAACGTCGTGGGCCGCCCGATGTCGATGGGCTTGAACGTGGGGGCGCGTTCCTCTTCCAGTCCGATCACGACGCCCCAAGGTATGCACTGGTAGCGCCGCCGACACCGAAGGGCCCACGCGGATCGAGTTCCTCCTCGAGCAGCGGCATGCCGTCGCGATCGAACGTCCACGACCGCCGCGCGCCCAGCGCGCCGTCCGCGCCACGCTCCTCCACTTCGATCTTGCCGCCGTCGCCAGCCGCGCCGATCACGATCCAGTACGGTTCGTCACCGTAGCGCTCCTGATGCATGTCGTGCACGTCGAGGCGATCATCTGCCGACCTATACCAGCAAACGCGCCGCGCGCCTGCGCGCGACTGCCACACCCCGGTCACTGGGCGCCGGCCTTCGTACTCGACTACGCTCCAGCGCGGCAGCCAACGCACGATCTCGCCGTCCACCTCTTCGTGGCCACGCAACGCCGCGCTCGTGAAGAATTGGACCGCGGTCAAGGCTCGCCCTCACTGACTCCGGCCTTGGCGCGCTCCGGATCCGCCAAGAAGGCCCGTGAGTAGGAATCGAGCAAGTCGGACCCGATGACGCGCCGCTCCACAAACGATGCCAAGTCCGGAAACTCGTCTCGATAGTGCACAGACGGCTGATAGCCGTGCGTCAACTGCGCGGCGCAACGGACGTTGGCGATCAAGTGCTCCCACTCGGGCCTCGCGACAAAGAAGAAGACTGGCGAAGCCCCGTCATTCCCGGCACTTGGCGGGAGGCGCATCGCCTGCCCGGCCCGCCAGTCATCCGCGACCACCACGTACATGTTCGACAGCGCAAGCACGGCCATCGCCTCGTCGTCGGTAGCCGGGACGTCGACATCGTCCGGCCAGCGAAGCATCTCTGGATGACAGGGCAGTCGCGGCACGAACGCCAGCGTCACGATGGCGTTCAACTCCACCCAGTAGGCCCCCTGCATCCGCTCCTCCGCCCCCGGGTATTCGGCCGAGTACGCCCTGCCGGAGACAGAGTAGTCCGCCCGTGGCACTGGCTTCATGGCACATCGTCCTGCGGGCGACCCGCGACCGCCGCACCGCGCGTGGATGACCGGAGCAGCCCCCGCCATGCCGCGCCGATGGACCCGCGCACTGCGCTCATGGCTTCGACGCCCCCGGAGCACCGGTTTCATCATGGAGAACCGCCCGCGCATAGCGCGACAGCGCGGACGAAGGAACCACGCGCTTCCGAAGGAACTCGACGAGTCGCGCCCCCCAAGGTCGACATCAGGCATTCCGAGGCCCCCCCACTCTCATCGCATAGCCGCTCTAGATCCACGGCAAGAGAACGATACTCCTCGGTCCTAACGATGAACGCTGGCGCCCCTGTCAACCAAGTTGATGGCTCGCACAGCTCGCACTATAGCGCACAACGCGCACCGTATTGTGCCCAGTCCGTTTCCCCTTCGCCGACAAAGTCCTCGATGACGTTATAGGGCTGAACCACACTCGCCGCGACGCCGTAGAAGACATGAACAAGCCCAGGAGGCGCGAGGAACGGATTCAAGCGCCCCGTAATCGCCCCCTCAGCGAAATCCGCAATTCCGTCTCCGTTGACATCTCCTCCGCCGCAAAGAGCCGTCCCGGACCGCGAAATCGTCCCTGCACCATCATAGACTGCGTCAGCCACTCCATCGGTCGGCGCACCACCAAAGTAGACCATGACACGTCCGGGACTATCAAAAGGCCCCTGACCAATTGCAAAATCCAATCGCCCATCACGATTTGCGTCACCAATCGCATCAGCACTGACCCAGTCCCATGACGTGCCAAGTGGTATACCCAGTGCCACCTCAGGCAAGCTTTGCTGGTAGCCGAACATCAGCAGCACGGGCGTAGCAACGCCGCTACCAGCATCAACGCGCCTGCATACAACATCGACCGCACCGTCGCCGCCGATGTCACCGACCGTGGCAGCAAATTCGCACGGCAGAGCCGCGGCATCTGCAACGGGCGACAGCGAACCGCTCCCGCCGCGAAACACCATGTACGACCCATTCGCCGGCATCAGCAAGTCGGGGTAACCATCTCCAGTAATATCGCCAACCGCCGGCTGCGGGCCAAAGGACCCCGTATATACCCGATCCGCGATTCCGTCCATTGCTGCCGCACCATGATACAGCTTGACTTCGGCCAGGGACTGAACAACCAGGTCGTCAAATCCATCTGAGTTCACATCCCCCACCGCGAGCCCAGTACCGAGAAGTTCCGTCCACGCGCCGTATATCATCAAGTCCGGGACAACATCCAGTGTTGCTGCACCATTGTACACCGACACCTTTCCCGCCCACTCCGCTGTCTCACCGTTATTCTTCGCTCCCACCACCAAGTCACCGAATCCATCCCCATTGAAGTCACCCGTCACCAAGGAGGTAGCAAGCTCCTCGCGAGGAGCGCCAACAATGGACGCGGCCAACGACAACCCCGTCGGCGAGCCACGATAGACATACACCTTCCCGTTGTCAATTCCTCCAATATCAGACTTCGGTGCTGCAACAACCAGCTCAGAATACCCGTCGCCGTCCAAATCAGAGTCGCTCCGACCGACGTTGACTGAATAATACGGCGAGTACGCCGAACACAACACGGTGGTACACGACCGCACGCGCCAGTAATAGCGTTGCCCCACCGGTGGCAATGTGGATACCGGCAAGTCCGCGCTAACCTGAAACGTGGTATCGGTTAGTCCCGGCACGGTCGTGACATTTGCAGCGAATCCTGGGTCCGTTGAGTACTGGAGATCGTACGTTAGCGGGCCGCCCAGCGGTACTCCTCCAGGGTTCCATGTAAACCGAACCCGGCGACTCAGCGGGGCATGCACAGAACCAACATACGCGTCATTGAGTGGGGTATACAACGGCGGCACGTGCGGAATCGGCGAGAACGTGACATTGATAGTTCGGGGCGCTGCCATGTTGACCAGGCACACGTGCGCACCAAACGAGCAGCCGCCTGCCCCCCATGAGGTCACTTCCCATCCCGGATAGGGAGTGGCGTTAAGCTGGACGACAGTCGACATGGGATACGACGAATTGCATGCGCCCGAGCCAGGGGTCGCTCCGCAGTTGATCCCCGCAGGGCTCGATCCTACGTCGCCGAATCCAGCGACCCCGACAGACAAGGTGAATAGTTGGCGGAACGTCGCGCTGACGTCTGTGAGCGCAGAAGCAACCGATACTGTGCAAGCGGCAGCTGTCCCGGATGAGGCGCAGCCCCCCCCCCAACTGTCGAAGATCCAGCCCGCATCGGGCGTGGCGGTGAGCGTTACAGTGGTCGTCGCGAATGATGCGGCCTGACTCGAGCACGCGCCAGCGCAGTTGATACCAGCAGGTGTGGATTGAACGGTGCCCGTCCCGGTCTTTGTCAACGCGATGCGACCGGTGCCGACGCCCGTCAAGCCGACGACCTGCATGACACCGCTTGTACTGTCACGAATCTGAATCGTCGCCGGCTGCGTGCCGATTGCAGTGGGGTTGAAGCGAACTTGGATGTCGCACGCGGCGCCCGCGGCGAGCAGGTTCGCGTTGCACTCGTCGAGCGGCAGGGCGTAGCTGGCGCTGGCACCGCCGGTGATGGTGACCACCAGCGCGCCGGTGGGAACATCACCGGAATTGCGCACGCGGATGAGCTGAGTCGTCGACGCGACGCCGGTGCCGAGATCGCGCACGCCGAAGTCGAGGGTGGCGCCGCCAACTGGCTGCTCGATCGAGATGTCCCCGGGGCTGAGCGCGTCGCCAGTGACCGTGACCGGGTACGTACCACCGGGCATGCCGGCCACGGTGATGGTCGCGGTACGCTGGGGGCCGACCATTGCAGGCGTGAAGCTGACGTCGATCGCGCATGTGCCCTGCTGCGCGAGGGTCGAGCCCTGACAGTCCACGCCGCTGACCGGCACGATCGTGAACTCGCTCTGGTTAGGACCGGTCTTGGTCACGCCGAGCAACCCTGTCGGCTGTTCACCGTCGTTGTAGATCGTGATGCGGTGCACGCCAGAGCTTGCACCGAGCACCACGTCGCCGAAGCTCTCGGTCGAAACCAGCGACGTGAGGCGCGCCGGCGTCAGCGCGTCGCCGGTGATTGGCACCGCGACCGATCCGCCAGGATCGGCCGCGATGACCAAAGACGCGGCGGCCGAGTTGTCCATCGTGGGGGCGAACCGCACCTGTGCGCTACAAGTAGCTCCGCCAGACAGTAGTCGTTCAGCGCAGTCGTTGCTGTCGCCTGTTGGAACGACCTCAAATTGGCTACCGCCGTCACCTGCGAGCGTCAGACTAATCGCCCCCGTGACGGCTTCGCCCGCGTTCTGCACTCTGATGACAAAGGGTGCGGATGCCCCACCAATAACGCCTCCACCGAAGTCGTGGGGCGCCTGCGGCACCTCCAACCTGGCGGCCGACTGGAGGTCGAAAGGCTCTTCGAACTGACAGCCGCCCATCGCCAGACCGATCGCCGCCGCCACCACCACGAAGAACGAACGCGCGGTTCCCTGCATTGCGGTCCAGCCTATCCGAGCTGGTATGGCGCGATCCAGATGATCCGTACGAAGATCGCTGTGATCGTGGGCACGGCCGCGGTCGGCGCAGGCGACAGGAGGATTCATGCCGCGGCTATCGGCCGGCGGTCGCCGCGGTTGCGTACGAAGTGCAGATCCCGCTACGGCCTGAGCCAGGGCCGCAGCGCCGGCGCCTGGTGGAGCAGGTCGCGGTCCGCTAACCCCAGGGCGCGCGCGAACTCGATCAGCGCGTGGGCCTCGCGCTCGTCGACGTGGCCCTTGGCCAGCGCGATGGCGAGGCAGTCGGCGACTAGCGCGTGCGCCAGGGCGCCGGGGTGGACGCCGCCGGCGCGGAACGGATCGCCGCCGCCGAGGCCGGCCAGCTCGGCGGCGGTGATCGCCGGCGCCAGCAGCAGCGCCTCGAGATCGAAGCCGTCGCCCAGCCGCTGCCGCAGCCGGGCCTGCAGCCGCAGGCTCTCCTCGAGGCCGATGTCGTCGTCGGCGCGCACCACGGCCAGCACCGCCCGGCCGTAGGCGTCGGCGAGCGCGTGGTCGCGGATCGGCGGCAGGTGAGCCATGGTCGACGGTACCGCGTCAGCGGCGATCGGGGATGCCGTCGCCGTCGTTGTCGTCGGGGACGCCCGTGCCATGCCCGGCCGCGCCGCTGCCCTTGGCCGGCGTCGCGCTGCCGCTGCCCGACGGCGCCGCGCTGCCGCTCGACGCCGCGCCACCGCCGCTCGGCGCCGCGCTGCCGCTCGTCGGCGCCGCGCTGCCGCTCGTCGGCGCCGCGCTGCCGCCCCCCGTCGCCACCGTCGGTGGCGTGGCGCTGCCCGCCCCGCTCGGCCGCCCCGCGGTCGGATCGGCGGTCGGCATCGTGACCGGTCCGGCCTCGCCGGCGCCGCCCACCCGTCGGCCCCCCGAGCCACGACCGCCGCGCGCCCCGGTGCCGCTCGACGGAGGCGGCGAATCCACCGCCCCCGCGGCGACGTCGACAGCGGCGCTGCCGTCGAGGCCGGCGTCGAGCGGCAGCACGAGGGGCGCGACGACCGGATCGCCGCCGCCGCCGGGCGACGTCACGGCGCCGGCGTCGACGGCCGCCCGCCCGCTGCCGCCGGCCCCGCCGCCGGTGATCACGATCGCGACCGCCGCCGCGGCGACGACGATCGCGCCGGCGACCACCGCGAGCGACCGCCGGTGCCGTCGCACGATCGACTCGCCGCCGACCACGCGCGCCCCCGCAGGCACGCGGACCGAGGTCGCGCGGGTCAGCGTGGTCGCGCCCATCAGCGCCTCGACGCCGGCGGCGACGGCGGCCGGCGGCGGGCCGCTCTGCACCCGGCCGATCGACGCGGCCACCGCGGCGGCGCCCGGCGAGCCGAACAACGCCAGCGCCGCCGCGAGCTCGGCGACGCTCTGGTAGCGCCGCGCCGGGTCCTTCTCGAGGCAGCGCGCGACCACCGACGCGAACCCGCGCGGCGTCGGCACCGTGAGCGCGGGCACCGGCTCGGTGGCGAGCATCACCGCCAGCTCGGTGATGGTCTGCGCGGCGAACGGGCGACGGCCGCACACCAGCTCGTAGAGCACGATGCCCAGCGACCACAGATCGGCGCGGCGATCGACGTCGCGCGCGCTGCGCAGCTGCTCGGGCGACATGTAGCCGGGCGAGCCCATCACCGCGGCGCTCCCGGTGATCGCCGCGTCGATCGGGCCCATCGCCTTGGCGATGCCGAAGTCCATGACCTTCACCAGCGGCGTCCCGTCGGGCCGGCGGGTCAGGAACAGGTTGGCCGGCTTGAGATCGCGGTGCACCAGCCCTGCGGCGTGGGCCTCGACCAGCCCGGCGCACGCCTGCAACACGTAGTCGACCGCGGTGGCCACCGGCAGCGGCCCGCTGCGCCCGAGCGCCGACGCGAGGTCGTGGCCCTCGAGGTACTCCATCACGATGTACGGCAACCCGTCGGCGGCGGTGCCGACGTCGACCACCTTGCCGACGTGCTCGCCACGCAGCCGCACGGCGGCCCGGGCCTCACGCAGGAAGCGCTCGACCAGCTCGCCGTCGCGCGCGGCCTCGGGCCGGAGGAACTTGAGCGCGACCCGCTGCCCCAAGGTGAGGTGGGTCGCGGCGACGACGACGCCCATGCCGCCGCGGCCCAGGACCCGCTCGACCCAGTACTTCTCGTCGACGACGGCGCCCGGCGCGATCACGTCGCGAGATTCTACGCGGTCATTGGTCGAGCCACAAGAGGATCACGCGGGCGCGCGGTGCCGCCCGTGGTACGCCAGCGACGCCCACTCGATCTTCTGTTCCGACAGCAATCCGAGCGCGGCGAGCGCCGCCCCGAGCCGGACGCCGGTCGACCGCTTGTAGACCAGCGCGGCCTTGAGCTGAACCGGTGAAAGCAAGCCGCAGTCGACCAGGTGCTGGCCGAAGCCGGCCGCGACCGGCAGCGGCGCCGACGCGCCCCGTCCTGGGGGAAGGCTCGTCGGCGACTGCGTCCCCAGCGCGGTGCGCGCCGGCGGGGCAACCGACGGGCGCTCGGTCGGCGGGCGCGGCGGCAGCGGCAACGGCAACGCCTTCACCCGCACCGGGCGCGGCGGCGGCGGGCTCGGCGGCGGCGGCGGGCTCGGCGGCGGCGACGGCAGCGGGCGCGCCGCGGGCGGGGACGCGACGACCCGGCGCGGCTCGCGGCGGCCCGTGTCGAGGCCCCGGGCCCGGGCCATCGTCTCGACGATGCCCAGCCACTCGCGGGCCTCGTCGTCGTCGGGGCCCAGCCGCACCGCCTCGCGCAGGAAGATCTTGGCCGAGGCCAGCTCGTCGGCCCGCGCCGCCAGCTCGCCGAGCATGCGGTAGGCGGGCCCGCATTGCGGCTCGAGCCGCAGGCACGCGCGGATCTCGGCCTGGGCGTCGGCGTCCCGGCGCAGCGCCAGCAGGCTGCGGGCGGCCAGGAGCCGCAGCGCGATCACCGCGCGATCGCCGGCGTCGAGCTCGGCCACCGCGTCGCCACAGACCGCGACCACCCCCGCGTACTGGCGCGCGGCGAACAGCTCGCGGGCGGCGGCGACGATCGCGACTGAATCCACGGCCGCCAACGTAGCAAGCCGCTGGCCAGGATCCGGAGCGCGGGTTCCGCGCAGTTGCGCACCGCGCGGCGAGGCCTGGCCTCCCCGCTGCGGGGGCTGCATACTCGGACCGTGGTGCGCCCCGCCCCGCTCGCGGCCTTGCTGATCGCGCTGGCCAGCCTCCCCGCTGCCGCCGACATGATGCCGGCGCCGCCGCCACGCGCGCCCGAGCCGGCCGACTTCTGGGCCAAGGTGCTCCACCCGCACGCCCGCGAGGTCGGCGAGACGCTGCAGCAGCTCGAGATCGCGCTGCGCCAGCTCGACGACCCGTACGGCGCCACCGATCGCAGCCGGGTCGAGCTGGTGCGCAACGGCGTGCGGATGGCCCGCTACGCCCGCACGCTGGATCCCGGCGACCCCGACGTCGTGTACTTCGGTGGCGCGTTCGCCGACGCCGCCGGCCGGGCGCTCGAGGCCGAGCGGCTGCTGTCGCTGTACCTGCGCACCGCGCCGGCCGGCGCTCGCCGCGCCGACGCGCTGGTGCGGATCGGCCGCACCGCGCTGCGCCAGGGCCGCGCCGCCGCCGCGGTCGACCTGCTGCGCCAGGCCGCGGCGCAGCTCTCGGATCGCTTCACGATGGTGCGCGCGCGGGTCGCGCTGGCCCACGCCTACGAGGCCACCGGCGACGTCGGCGCCGCGGTCGCGACGCTGCGCGAGCTCAACGAGCAGGTGCCGCTCGACGGCGATCCCGCCAGCGTCGCCGGCCACGTCGCGCTGGCGGTGATCTACGATCGCGACCAGCAGATCACCGCGGCGTTCGACGTGCTGCTGCGCCTGCGCACCGCGATGGACAGCGAGTACGTGCGCCTGTCCGACGACGCGCTGCGGGCGTTCCCGCCGCCGTTCGCGATCGACGTGCACTACTACCGGGCGCTGGTCTACGAGACCTGGCCCTACCTCACCGTCGAGGCGCACCGCGCCTGGCGCGCCTACGAGGCCGGCGGCGGCCCGCCCGATCTGGCGGCCCGCGCCGCCGCGCACCGGCAGGCGCTCGAGCGCGCGCTCGAGGCCGAGCGTCGGCCGCCGCCCCGGCCGAGGCGGCACCCGTGAGCCGCGCGCTCGCCGCGCTGGTGACGCTGGCGCTGGCGGCGACGCCGGCCGCCGCCGCCCCGTCGATCTGGCAGCAGGCCACCACCACCGCCGACGCCGCCCAGGCCCAGCGCGCCTACGACGAGGCGATGCTCGAGGGCGACGACCGGGTGGCCCAGGCCGCCAACACCGTCGTCTACGAGCAGCGCAAGCGGCTGGTGCGCGCGGCGCTCGACGCGTACGAGCGCGCGGCGCTGGCCCGGCCCGATCTCGCCGAGCCGCGCTGGCGCGCCGCCACCGTCGTCAACGCGTTCTACGTCGAGTGCACGCAGGACCGGGCGCCGCTGTGCGGGCGCGAGCCGCGGCCCAGCGACGCCGAGCGCGCGATCGCGGCCTGGGACGCCGCCGAGCGCCTCGCCCCGCTCGATCCGCGCTTCACCGACCGCGTCATGTTCGCGCGCGCGATCCTCCACACCAAGCTGGCGACGCCGACGCACCTGCGCGCCGCCGCGGTCGACTACCAGCGCCTGCTCGACCGCATGCGCGGCACCGCCAGCGTCGACCCGCTGTCGTCGAACCTCGCCGAGCGCTCGCTGATCATGGGCAACCTCGCCGAGACGTTCATGATGCTCGGCGATCTGGATCGCGCGATCGAGACCTACCGCGAGGCGCAGCGGCTGTCGCCCGAGCTGACCCGCGCGTTCGGGCTGGCGGTGGCGCTCGATCGCGACGAGCAGGAGGCGGCCGCGCACGAGGTGCTGCGCGGCCAGGGCCCCGGGGCGGTCGCGCAGTTCATCGATCAGGTCGAGCGCGGCGGCGTGTTCTTCGTGCCCGACGGCGAGGTCGCGTACTACCTCGGGCTGGGCGCGGCGTTCGAGGGCGACGAGGTGACCGCGATCG
Organism: Myxococcales bacterium; assembly: GCA_016707895.1. Taxonomy (GTDB): domain Bacteria; phylum Myxococcota_A; class Polyangia; order Haliangiales; family Haliangiaceae; genus UBA2376. The sequence continues at coordinate 75,373 of JADJGV010000006.1, forward strand.
AGCACTTCCAGGCGTTCATCGCCAGCGGCGCCCACCCCAACTACCAGCCCCGGGCGCGGGCCCACCTCGCGGCGCTGCGCGCGCGGCTGGCGCGGCGGGTGCGCGGCCGATGATCGCGCGGGTGGCGCTGGCGCTGGTGGCCGCCACCGCCGCGGCGCAGGCGGCGCCGCCCGCGTCGCTCGCACGGCCCGCTTCGCCCGAGGACCCCGAGCGCGCCGCCGAGGCCCGCAGCCTGTTCTGGGACGAGGTCGCGCACCCCGGCGCCCGCGCCCACGACGAGCAGATCGCCGACGCGATCCGCGCGCTGCGCCTGACCAGCACCGACCTGTCGGCGGTCGAGCGCGGGCTGACCCAGCTCACCGCCGCGGCGCCGACCTCGGCCGACGCCTGGGGCTACCTGGCGGTGACCGCCGAGCGGCGCCGCCGCTGGGCGGTGTGCGCCGACGCGTACGCGCGGGCCTTCGCGCTGGCGCCGGGCTGGCGGGCCGACGCGCTGATCGACGCGCGCACGCCGATCAAGAGCCCGCTGGTGCGCGCGCCGGTGCTGTCGGTCGCGCTGTGCGCCAGCCGCGCCGGCGCCTACGCCACCGCGCGGGCCGCGGTCGAGCGCGCGATCGCGCTGGGCGAATCGAGCAGCGAGCTGTGGCTGCGGACCGGCGAGATCGCGCTGGCCGAGGGCCGGCTCACCGACGCCATCGACGCGCTGGGCCGCTCGACCGATCCCGCCGCCGCGTGGCTGCGCGCGATGGCGTTCGATCGGGCGCGCCGCGACGCCGAGGCCGAGGCCGCCGCCGAGCGCGCCAACCGCGACGATCCGTACGCGGCGCGCACCACCAGCGGCACCATCCCGACCGCGCCGCCGTACGACGCCGACTACCTGATGGCGCTGGCCGCCCGCCAGCGCGGGCAGTGGTCGTTCGTCGTGGCCTACCTGCGGCGCTACCTGGCCGCCGTGCCGGCCGGCGATCGCTTCCGGGCCCGGGCCGAGGAGCACCTGGCGGTCGCCGCGCGCGCCGCCGTCACCGAGGCGCCGGCGGTCCAGGCCTCGGACGGCGACGCGGCGGCCTCGGCCGCGCTCACCGCCAGCGTCGTGGCCGCCCGGCCGCGCCTCGAGGCCTGCCTGCGCGCGGTGCCGACCGGGCTGGCCGAGCTGCGCATCACGATGGCCACCCCGCCCCGCGCCGCGCCGCCGCCCGCGCGCCGTCCGCCGCCGCCCGCGCGCCGTCCGCCGCCGCCCACCCGCGGACGTCCGCCGGTGCCCGCGCCCACCCCCTACCGGCCGGGCGTGTCGGCCTACTACCTGCTGGCGCCGACCGCCGACGACGGCGATCGCGACGCCGCGCTGCGGTGCCTCGAGGAGATCGGCGCGACGATCCGGCTCCCGACCCTGGCGCCGGGCAACTGGCGCACGGTCCGGGTCGCGGTGCGCGCGCCGTAGCGCCGACCGGTTCGCGCCCCACGCGCGCGATTTGGCGCTACAGTGTGGGTGGCGTCGATCCACTCCACGGACGGCGACCGGAGACGACATGACCCGAGTGACCACGCACTCGCTGCGCGCGCAGAAGGCCGCCGGCGACAAGATCTGCATGCTCACGGCGTACGACGCGACGTTCGCGCGCCTCCTCGACGACAGCGGGATCGACATCCTGCTGGTCGGCGACTCCCTCGGCATGGTGATCCAGGGCCACGACACCACGCTGCCGGTGACGATGGAGGACATCATCTACCACTGCCGCGCGGTCGTGCGCGCCACCCGCCGGGCCCAGGTGGTCGGCGACATGCCGTTCATGTCGTACCAGGAGAGCCTCGAGCAGGGCGTCCGCAACGCCGGCCGCCTGATGAAGGAGGGCGGCTGCCACGCGGTCAAGCTCGAGGGCGGCGCCCAGCACGCCGCGCTGGTGGCGCGGATGACCGCCACCGGCATCCCGGTGATGGGCCACATCGGCCTGACGCCGCAGTCGGTCCACCAGTTCGGCGGCTTCAAGGTCCAGGGCAAGGGCGCCGACGCGGTGGCCAAGCTCACCGCCGACGCCCGCGCGCTCGAGGACGCCGGCGCCTACGCGATCGTGCTCGAGGGCATCCCGGCCGAGGTCGCGCGCGAGGTGACCGCGGCGCTGACCATCCCGACGATCGGCATCGGCGCCGGCGTCGGCTGCGACGGCCAGGTGCTGGTGATCTACGACCTGCTCGGCATGGACGAGCGATTCAAGCCCAAGTTCGTGCGCCGCTACGCCAACCTCGCGACGACGATCCGCGAGGCCACCGGGCGCTACGTCGCCGACGTCAAGGGCGGCGCGTTCCCGGCCGACGCCGAGAGCTTCCTGCGCGACAAGGACGCCGGCGCGCCGACGCCGCTGTACTCGAGCGCCAAGAAGTGACCGCGTCGCGGTTGCCGTTCGAGCTCATCCGCGATCCGGCCGCGATGCGCGCGAAGGTCGAGGACCTGCGCCGCGACGGCCGCACGATCGCGGTGGTGCCGACGATGGGCTACCTGCACGAGGGGCACCTGTCGCTGCTGCGCGCGGCCCGGGCCCGCGCCGACGTCGTCGTCCTGACGATCTTCGTCAACCCGACGCAGTTCGGGCCGACCGAGGATCTGGCGCGCTACCCGCGCGACGAGGACGGCGACCTGGCCAAGGCCCGCGGCTGCGGCGTCGACCTGGCGTTCTGCCCCGACGCCGCCGCGATGTACGGCGCCGGCGCGCAGACCTTCGTCACGGTGCGCGAGCTCGAGCAGCCGATGTGCGGCGAGCGCCGCCCCGGCCACTTCACCGGCGTCGCGACGGTCGTCACCAAGCTGTTCAACCTGACCCGCCCCCACCTGGCCTTCTTCGGCGAGAAGGACTTCCAGCAGCTGGCGATCATCCGCCGGCTGGTGCGCGACCTCGATTTCGGGATCGAGGTGGTCGGCCTGCCCATCGTCCGGGAACCGGACGGCCTGGCGATGAGCTCGCGCAACGTCTACCTGGCGCCCGACCACCGCCGCCAGGCGCTGGCGCTGTCGCGGGGCCTGGCCGCCGCGGCCGCCGCGGTCGCCGCCGGGGAGCGCGACGCCGCCGCGCTGCTCGCCGCCGCCCGGACCCCGTTCACAGAGGCCCCCGACGCCCGCCTCGACTACCTCGAGCTGCGCGGCGCCGACGATCTGGCGCCGCTGACGCGGCTCGACCGCCGCGCCGTGATGGCGGTGGCGGCCTTCGTCGGCACGACCCGGCTGATCGACAACCGCGTGCTGACGCCGTGACCCGGCGCCGCGGGCGCTACTTGATCACGCTGCAGTCGGAGAACGCGTAGAGCGTGTCCATCTTGGGGTTGTCGCTGAGGACGCGCCACGCGTAGTAGTCGGCGAACTTGGGGTCGAAGGTCACGCGCACGGTCTTGCCGGCCGGCAGCTGCTTGCCGACGATGGCCATGACGTCCTTGATCGTGCACTGCGGCGCCGGGTGCTGCTCGACGCCCTCCCAGGCGTCGGTCGCGCCCCACAGGTCGCGGTGCTTCACGCCCGCCGAGCCGGCGCCGTACTTCTTGATCGAGTCCTTGCGGACGCTCTTGGCGTTCGACTGCACGCCGTTCTCCGAGATGTAGACCACCTCGGCGCCCTTCGACACGTCGACCCGGCCCTCGGCGTCGACCGCCTGGAAGTTGGCCGACCACCACATCGCGTCCTTCTTCCACTTCTTGGCCGGCGTGGCCAGCGCGGCGATCAGCTTGTCGCCGTCGGGCTTCTTGCTGTCGACGCCGAGGCTCGCGTACGACAGGTTGCCCTTGGCGGTGCCGCCCATCTTCATCTTGATGATCACGCCGGCGATCGACAGCGCGATCACCAGCACCACCGACCCGATGATCTTGAACTTCGACATGCCGCCGCCGCCGCCGAGCTTGAACGGGATCTTGATGCCTCCGACGTTCACGGAGAACTGCGCGGCCGGGCTGGCCGGCGCCGCCGCCGGGGTCGCCGCCGCGGGCGCCGCCGCGGGCATGGGCGCGGGCGCCGAGCCGGGGTACGCGCCGGCGAACTGCTGCTGGCCGGCGTAGGGGTTGGCCGCCTGCTGACCGTAGGGCGCCGCCTGCTGACCGTAGGGCGCCGCCTGCTGACCGTAGGGCGCCGCCTGCTGACCGTAGGGCGCCGCCTGCTGACCGTAGGGCGCCGCGCCCGCGCCGGTGCCGTACGGCATCTGGGCCGGCGGGATCGGCGCGGCCTGGGGCGCCATCGCGGCGGCGCCGATCGGCCCCACCGCCTGGCCGCAGCTCTGGCACGGCACGGCCTGGGTCGGGAGCGCCCACGCCCCAGCGCCGCAGCGGGGACAGCGAGTCTGGACATACCCTTGGTTCGTCGTCATGCCCTGACAGAGGCCGCCACCGCCCAGGTGTGACGCGAGAATCGCCAATCGGTGTTTCGGAGGCCCTGTCGCCGGGCCACCCGCGACGCGAGACAGCCGGCGAGTTACGAGTTACGCTGAGGACAGCGGTCGCGGCTCGCCCGACCAGCCCGGAGGCGCGCGATGAAGAAGATCCTGGTGGTCGAGGACGACCCCGTCAACCTGCAGATCCTCACCGACTACCTGGGCGCGAACGGCTACGCGATGCGGGCCGCCGTCAACGGCGTCGAGGGCATCGCCGCGTTCCACAGCGAGCAGCCCGACCTGATGCTCATCGACGTCCAGCTGCCGCGCAAGAGCGGGTTCGAGGTGTGCTTCGAGGTCAAGCGCACCGCCGCCGGCGCGCAGATGCCGGTGCTCTTGATGAGCGCGGTGTACACACCCAAGGACGAGCGCGACCGGCTGGCCGCGCCCAGCCTGGCCGCCGGCTACCTGACCAAGCCGTTCGACCTGGGCCAGCTGCTGGCCAAGGTGCAGACGTTGATCGGGCCGGCGGCGTAGGCCGGGCGGCGCCGCCGTGCTGCTGCCGCCGTTCGTCGAGGAGCTCCGCCACCCGGCGTACCGGACGCGGCTCCTGGCCGGCGTGTGGTCGGGGTACTTGATCGCGATCGCGTTCGCGCTGCTGGCCGGCTCGGCGGTGTTCTTCGACCTGGTGCCGTACGGGCGCGAGTTCCTGATCCTGCTGGTGATCAAGGGCGCGACCAACACCGCGTCGCTGATCGCGCTGTCGCGGCGCTGGCGCTACGGCCTCGAGGTCATGTCGGTCAACACGATGGCCGACGTCGTCTGCATGACCGCGGCGATCTACTTCACCGGCGGCGTCCAGAGCCCGCTGTTCGCGATCTACGTGATCGAGGTCGGCGTCGTCGCGCTGCTGTCCAACCTGGGGACGACGCTGCTCACCGCCGGCGCGATCCTGCTGGCCTACGGGACGATGTGCGTGCTCGAGCTGACCGGCGCGCTGCCCGGCACCGCGCCGCCGCTGACCGGCCCGATGTCGACGTGGCACCTGATCGTCGTGATGGGCTACGCCGCGTTCGCGATCGGCGTGCCGACGTTCTTCACCACCCGCATCCTGCGCAAGCTGCGCGATCGCGAGGCCGCGCTCGAGGCCCGCACCGCCGAGCTGATCGACGCCGGCAAGCAGAAGAGCGTGTTCCTGGCGTCGGTCACCCACGAGCTGCGCACGCCGATCCACGGCGTCTCGGGGCTGGCCGAGCTGATCGCCAGCGGCGTCTACGGCCCGCCCACCGAGCGCCAGCGCCAGGCCGCGCAGTCGATCAAGCAGAGCGCGCAGTCGCTGTTGCACCTGGTCGACGACCTGCTGGCGCTGGTGCGGGCCGAGGTCGGCCGGGTCGAGATCCAGGCCACGACGTTCGCGCTGCGCGAGCTGGTCGAGCAGGTCACGGCGTCGGTCGGCTGGATGCTCGGCACCAAGCAGCTGACGCTGGCCACCGACGTCGCCGACGCGATCGTCACGACCGATCGCCGCCTGGTGTCGCACGTGCTGGTCAACCTGGTGGCCAACGCGGCCAAGTTCACGCCGACCGGCGGCCGGGTCGACGTCCGGGCCCACGTCGCCGGCGATCGGCTGGTGCTGACCGTCGCCGACACCGGCGTCGGCATCGCCGCCGAGGACCAGCAGGCGATCTTCGAGGCGTTCCGCCAGCTCGATCGCGGCGACGAGCGCGCCTACGGCGGGGTCGGGCTGGGCCTGGCGCTGGTCAAGCGGCTGGTCGACGCGCTGGGCGGGACGATCGCCGTCGTCAGCGCGGTCGGCGTCGGCTCGACGTTCACCGTCGAGCTGCCCCCGCCGCCGTCACGCGGCGCGGCCGATGACGTCGAGCTTGCCGGCCAGCGGCAGACGGTAGAATCGGCGTAGCTCGGCGAACATGTCGACGATCGCGCGCCGGGCGACGAACCGGCGCTCGAGCGACGCGGCGTAGCGGCGGGCGTTGTCGTTGGCGACCCGGTAGCGATCGCGCTCGTCGGCGTCGAGGTCGGGCTCGTAGCTGTGCTGCTCGTAGAGCCGGGCCCGCCACGCCGCCGACGCGCCCGGCGCGGCGTCGCCGGCCAGCAGGCAGGTCACGTACTTGTCGACCTCGGCCTGCAGCTCGAGCTCGAGGGCCGACACCGCGCGCGCCCCCTGCGCGCACACCGCGGCGTAGACGAAGTGCGACACGCCCTCGAGCGCGTACAGGAACGCCGGCAGGTTGCGATCGTCGAGGCCGCTGCCGGGATCGTAGGCGGCCAGGTTGGCCAGCACCGCGCGGTCGACGAACAGCCCGACGTCGATGCCGTCGTCGCACTCGACCACCACCAGCTGCTCGCGCGGCGCCCGGGCCAGCCCCAGCGTCGCCCGGGCCGCGTCGTCGATCAGGAACGCCTCGACCGGCAGCCCGGTCGCGACCCGGTACAGCTGCTCGAGGCCGCCCTGCAGCCGCCCCAGCACCGCGGCGGTCACTGGAGGATCGCCACGTCGGTCTCGACCAGCACGCCGAGCGCCCGCAGCTTCTTCTCGATCCACGCGTCGCGGGTGCGCAGCCACTGCTCGTACAGCTTCATCAGGTCGGCGCCGGCGAAGTCGACCCGCCGCCGGACCTCGCCGAGCACCTCGACGAACGCCGGGAAGTTCTCGGCCAGCTCGCCGTAGACCTCGGTCAGCGAGCCCGACAGCTGGCCGGCCAGGTCGGCGTAGGCGCCGCGGCCCAGCCCGACGTAGTAGTCGACGTCGACCAGCTTCCTCGACAGCGACTCGGCGAAGAACCCGGCCACGTACAGCGAGGTGTCCCCCACCTCCTTGAGGGTCCGCACCCGCTCGGCCGGCGGCGCCAGCTTGGCCTCGGCCAGCCGCAGCGCCAGCGGCGTGTCGGGCAGCCGGGCCCGGGTGAACTCACCCATCAGCGAGACCAGGTACCAGCCGGCCGGCTCGGTCGCCCGCACGTGGACCGCCTCCAGGGACTCGGTGAGGACCTCGTAGAAGTAGCCATCCACCGATGCAGCAGGTGTAACAGCGTCCATGATCCCGTTATCGGCTACGCCAGCCCAGACGCAAGTTCCCGAGCCACGACGGAGGGTTGCGCAGGGGGCGCGAGGCCGCGTCAGCCGGGGGCCGCGTGTAAGCCCGCGTCACACATGGAGCTTTGCCACACCGCAAACATTTCGGAAAGGTAGCCCCTTGCGCGAGCCCCGACCGCGCTTAGTATGCGCGCCGTTAGCACTCACGGCAGGTGAGTGCTAACAAAGATCGCCGCGCCCACGACCTCCGTGCGCTCGGCCACGACTCCCACGCTCGCGAGGATCCCATGAACGTTCGTCCGCTACAGGACCGGCTGCTGGTGCGCCGGGTCGAAGAAGAAGAGAAGACCCGGGGTGGCCTGTTCATCCCCGACGCCGCCAAGGAGCGGCCGCTCGAGGGCCAGGTGATCGCGGTCGGCGCCGGCAAGCGCCTCGACGACGGCACGCTGGTGGCGCTCGACGTCAAGGCCGGCGACCGCGTCCTGTTCGGCAAGTACGCCGGCACCGAGATCAAGCTCGACGGCATCGACCACATCATCCTGTCCGAGGACGAAGTCCTCGGCGTCATCGGCTGAAGGAAAGAGGAGCCTAGAACATGAGCGCCAAGGACATCATTTTCGACGAGCGCGCCCGCGCCGCCGTCGGTCGGGGCGTCGACGTCCTCGCCAACGCCGTCAAGGTCACGCTGGGCCCGCGCGGCCGCAACGTGGTCATCGAGAAGAGCTGGGGTTCGCCCACGGTCACCAAGGACGGCGTCACCGTCGCCAAGGAGATCGAGCTCGAGGACAAGTTCGAGAACATGGGCGCGCAGATGGTGAAGGAGGTCGCCTCCAAGACCTCCGACATCGCCGGCGACGGCACCACCACCGCCACCGTGCTGGCCCAGGCGATCTTCCGCGAGGGCGCCAAGCTGGTCGCCGCGGGTCACAACCCGATGGAGATCAAGCGCGGCATCGACGTCGCCGTCGAGAAGATCATCGCGCACCTGAAGACCCAGTCGAAGGACACCAAGAACCACAAGGAGATCGCCCAGGTCGGCACCATCTCCGCCAACGGCGACACCGCGATCGGCGACATGATCGCCGAGGCGATGGAGAAGGTCGGCAAGGAGGGCGTCATCACGGTCGAGGAGGCCAAGAGCCGCCGAGACCACGCTCGACGTCGTCGAGGGCATGCAGTTCGACCGCGGCTACCTCTCGCCGTACTTCGTCACCAACCCCGAGAAGATGGAGGCCGTGCTCGAGGACCCCTACATCCTCATCCACGAGAAGAAGATCTCGAACATGAAGGACCTGCTGCCGGTCCTCGAGCAGGTCGCCAAGGCCGGTCGCCCGCTGCTGATCATCGCCGAGGAGGTCGACGGCGAGGCCCTGGCCACCCTGGTCGTCAACAAGCTGCGCGGCACGCTCAACGTCTGCGCCGTCAAGGCCCCGGGCTTCGGCGACCGCCGCAAGGAGATGCTCAAGGACATCGCCATCCTGACCGGCGGCCAGGTCGTCACCGAGGAGCTCGGCATCAAGCTCGAGAACGTGACCCTCAGCGACCTCGGCCGCGCCAAGCGCGTCACCGTCGACAAGGACAACACCACCATCGTCGACGGCGCCGGCAAGAAGGCCGACATCGAGGCCCGCGTTGCCCAGATCAAGGCGCAGATCGAGGAGACCACCTCGGACTACGACCGCGAGAAGCTGCAGGAGCGTCTGGCCAAGCTGGCCGGCGGCGTCGCGGTCATCAAGGTCGGCGCCGCCACCGAGGTCGAGATGAAGGAGAAGAAGGCCCGCGTCGAGGACGCGCTGCACGCCACCCGCGCGGCGGTCGAGGAGGGCATCGTCCCCGGCGGCGGCGTCGCGCTGATCCGCGCGCTCAAGGCGCTCGAGGACGTCAAGCTGTCCGAGGAGCAGCAGTTCGGCGTGGCGATCATCCGCCGCGCGATCGAGGAGCCGCTGCGCCAGATCGCCGCCAACTCCGGCGTCGACGGCTCGATCGTCGTGTCGAAGGTCAAGGACGGCCAGGGCTCGTTCGGCTTCAACGCCGCGACCCTCGAGTACGAGGACCTGCTGGCGGCCGGCGTCATCGACCCGACCAAGGTCGTCCGCACCGCGCTGCAGAACGCCGCGTCGGTGCCGGCGCTGCTGCTGACCACCGAGGCGATGATCGCCGAGAAGCCCAAGAAGGACGAGAAGCCGGCCGGCGGCGGTGGCGGCGGCGGCGGGATGGGCGGCATGGGCGGCATGGGCCCCCTCCGACGTCGCCGGAGGTCGCCTCGACCTCCCGGCCGACCCCAGCCGGAGACCCAGGCCCGCCCCGTGGCCGGCGTCCGGCAGCCGGGGGGGGGGGGTGGGCTCCGCCGGTACCGCCGCCGAGCGGGGATCGCTCGACGCTCGATCACGTGCGGCGCCCCACCGCGCCAGCGCCGACCAGCCAGACCGCCGACCAGTTCATCGCCGGGCACATGGCCCGCACCCGCTGGCTGGTGGTGGTGATCGTCGTGCTCGCGGTGGTCGTCGTCGCCGCGATCGTGGCGCTGGGCGGCAGCCCGCGCGGCCGGATCTTCGGGATGGTCGGCATGGGCCTGGTCGTCGTCGCCGCCGTCGCGCTGTCCCGCCTGACCGCCGATCCGGCGCGGTTCTCGATCGCCGGCGGGCTGGTGGCGTGGCTGACGCTGGTGGCCGGCATCTCGGTCGGCGGCATGTTCTTCGGCGTCGTCTCCGGCGCCGCGGCCGCCCACGTCATCGCGATCACCTTCGTGACGATGAGCCACGACTCGCGCATCGGGCTGTGGGTGACGCTGATGGCGGCGGCGTCGACGCTGGTGCTGGGCGGCGCGATCGTCTTCGACCTGATGGCCGACCCCGGCGTGATCCGCCTCGACCAGGTGGCGCCGGTCGACCGCGCGACGCTGCTGATCGCCGAGGTCGCGGTGATCGTCGCCGGCTACGTGGTCGCGGCGACCTCGCGGCGCGCGACCCGCGAGACCGTGGCCGCGCTCGACGTGGCGATCCGCCAGGTGGCCCGCCGCGAGGCGCTGCTCGAGGAGGCCCGCGCCGAGCTCGACGCCGCCCGCCAGATCGGCGACCCCGGCCGCTTCAGCGCGCAGGTGCTCGGCTCGTACCGGCTGGGCGAGGTGATCGGCCGCGGCGGCATGGGCGAGGTCTACGCGGCGGTGCACGTCGAGACCGGCGCCGAGGCGGCGGTGAAGCTGATGCGCCGCGACGCGCTCGGCGACGCCCGCGCGCTGGCCCGGTTCGAGCGCGAGGGGCGCATCCTGGTCGGGCTGCGCGCCCCGCACGTGGTCGCGGTGTTCGAGATCGGCGCCGCCGACGCCCCCCTGCCCTACATCGCGATGCAGCGCCTGCGCGGCCGCGATCTGGCCGAGATGCTGCGCGACGGCGGCACGCTGGCGCCGTCGCGGCTGGTCGCCATGGTGGCGCAGGTGGCCCGGGGCATCGACGCGGCGCACGCGGCCGGCGTGATCCACCGCGACCTCAAGCCGGCCAACCTGGTGTGGGAGGCCGGCGGCGGCTTCGGCACCTGGACGGTGATCGATTTCGGCGTGGCCCGCGGCGACGACGGCCACGGCACGCTCACCGCCGACCGGATCGTCGGGACGCCGACGTACATGGCCCCGGAGCAGGCCACCGACGGCACCGCCGCCGAGGCCAGCGATCGCTACGCGCTGGCGGTGGTCGCGTTCCGCGCGCTCACCGGCGTGCTCCCGCACCGCGGCGCCGACGCCGCCGCGTACCGGCTGGCGCTGCTGACGCTGCCGGCGGCGGCGCCCGGCGAGGTGGTGCCCGATCTCCCGGACGCGATCGATCTGGTGTTCGCGATCGCGCTGGCGCGCGACCCCGGCGAGCGGTTCGCGAGCTGCGCGGCGTTCGCGACCGCGCTCGACGCGGCCTTCCGCGACGCGCTGCCCGCCGCGCTCGAGGCCCGCGGCCTGGTGCAGCTGCACCGCGCGCGCGCGGCGCGGATGCGTGGCCGCGCCGCGAGCTGAACGCCGGCCTGGAACTCAGGTCGACCAGTTGTCGTAGAGGCCGCGGCCGAAGCCGGCGACCGCGCCGAGCGCGCCGCCGAAGGTCGCGCCGATGCCGCCGCCGGCGGAGCCGCCGGCCATGAAGCCGGGCACCGCGCCCAGGCCCGGCGTGGCGACCGCGCCGCCGAACGCGCCCAGCGCGCTGCCGGTGGCGGTGCCGATCACGCCGCCAGTGACCGCGCCGTACTCGGCGCCGCTCTTGGCGTCGTTGAGGACGTTGTTCCAGGCGAGGCCGCCGTGGACGGCGGCGAGCTGATCGGAGGTGAGCGGGGTGAAGTCGGACATCGTGGGGCTCCTTGTGGGGGGTACGCCCCGCGGGTTTGCAGCGCCCGTGCCGCGACCGCGCCCCGCCTGGCGCCGTCGCCAGCGCCTGACCGGACCTTCGCCGAACCTTCGATCGTCGCCCGCGGTCGACGACGCTGGGGAACTAGCGCCGGGCGCGCGCCGTGGGCAGCTCGTCGGCCCGCGGCCGCGCCCAGAGGGTCGCGACCGGGGTAGGATCGACTGGATGCCGACTGCCGAGGACACGCGGTCCCGATCGCTGGCGGCACCGGCGCCGGGCGATCGCGGACCGTACCTCGCGCTCGCCATGCAATACGCTCGACCGCTCGCGGCCGCCGAACGCTTGGCGCTGCATGGCACGGCGCGGCTAGAGGTCGGCCGCGGCCCCGTGCGCGCGGTCACCGGAGACGTCGACCAACGACGCTGGGCGGTCGAGGACCCGTGGATGTCCTCGCGCCACGCCCGCTTCGAGGTCGCCGACGGAGGCTGGACGGTCGAGGACCTCGGCTCGAAGAACGGCGTCCGGGTCAACGGTGCGCCGACGACGCGCGCCGGGCTGGTCGATCACGATCAGATCGAGATCGGCGATACCATGTTCGTGTTCCGGGCTGGCGGCGCGGCGGAGCACGAGCGCCACCTGGTGGTGCAGGCGCTCCCCGATGCACCGGTGGCGCTGGCCTGCCTCGGCCCCGACCTCCGCGCCGAGCTGGCGACGATGCTGCGGGTCGCGGCCGCCGGCGTGCCGATCGTGCTGAGCGGGCCGACCGGCACCGGCAAGGAGGTGACGGCCCGGGCCCTCCACGCGCTGTCGCGACGGCCGGGGCGCTTCGTCGCGGTCAACTGTGCGGCGATCCCGGCGACGCTCATCGAGAGCGAGCTGTTCGGGGTCCGCCGCGGCGCCTTCTCGGGCGCCGACCGCGATCGGCCCGGGCTCATCGTCAGCGCCGATCAGGGCACGTTGTTCCTCGATGAGCTCGGCGAGATGCCGCTGGCGACGCAGGCGGCGCTCCTGCGCGCGCTGCAGGAGCGCGAGGTGGTCCCGGTGGGCGGGACGGCCGCGATCGCGGTCTCGTTCGGGCTGGTGTCGGCCACCCACCGCGACGTCGACGCGCTGGTCGCCGACGGGCGGCTCCGCGACGACCTGGTCGCGCGGGTCCGTGGCTACCACGTCCGCCTCCCGGCGCTGCGCGAGCGGCGTGAAGATCTCGGGCTGCTGGTGGGCGCGCTGCTGGCGCGCATCGTCGGCGATCGCGCCACGCGGGTGCGCTTCGCGCGCGACGGCGCCCGGCACCTGTTCGCCCACGCGTGGCCGGGCAACGTCCGCGAGCTCGAGCACGCGCTCCGGGTCGCGATGGCGCTCGCGGACGACGACGTCATCACGGCCGCCGCGATGGGCCAGGCGATCGCCGCCCCCACGCCGACCACGCCACCACCGACGTCGCGCGCGGCGGCGGGGCCCACGGCGGCGCCCGACCGCGCCGGCGACACCCTCGCGGCGCTCCTGGCCGACCACCAGGGCAACCTGAGCGCGGTGGCCCGCGCGCTGGGGACGTCGGTCAGCCAGGTCCGGCGCCTGATGGCGCGCCATCAGCTGACGGTGGCGCGACCGCCGCGCGCGTGACGGCGCCCGGTCGGCGCGAGAACGGCGCGATCAGCGTGGCGAGGTAGCGCGGCGGGTCGATCACGCCTTCGCCACGCAACCAGGCCGCGGCGGCCGCCACGGGCGCAGGCTCCCCGAGCAGCTCGCCGAGGCGCCACTGCGCGGCGACGCGCCCGAGCCCGAGCTGGTGAGCGTCGGCCAGCGCGATCGCCGCGCGCAAGTGTCCCGCCGCCCGCGGCTCGTCGCCCACGGCGGCCGCCGCGGCGGCGGCCATGACCGCGCCGGCGAACCGGCCGGCGCCCGACGGTGACCTGGCCAACCCCGGGGCCAGGCGGGCCGCCCGCCGCGCGTCGCCACGGGTCAGCGCCACGTGGGCGTCGAGGTGATCGATGGTCGCGCGCAGGTTCGGCAGGCGCATCAGCGGTGAGCGCCGCAGCGCGTCCACCTGCGCGGCGACGGCGGCGAGGTCGGCGGCGTCGCCGCGGTAGCTGGCGATCGCCGCGCGGGCCGAGGCGACGAACAGGTGCTGCACGTGCGGGCCGGCGATCCCCGGGCCCCAGGTGGCGTCGGCGAGCTCGCGCGCGGCGCGATCGGGATCGGCGGCCGCGAGGTGGACGACCGCCGCGGTCAGGCCCCGGACCGTCGTCGCCCGCAGCAGGTCGCCCCGGCGCGCCGCGTCGCGGAGCGTCTCGTCGACGAGCGCGCGCAGCTCCGCGAGCGCGCCGCCGTAGAGCAGCGCCATCACCCGCCACATCCGCACCGCGGTGCGCTCGAACGCGGTCTGGCTGCGCACCCCGGGCGCCGCCTCGGCCCGCGCGAAGTGGGCGGCGGCGCGGCGCATCCCGCCATCGAAGAACTCGAGCCAACCCTCGATCACGTGCAGGCCGGCCTCGAGGTACGGCGCGTCGGGGCTGATCGCGAGGTGCGCGCGCGCGTCGTCCCGGAAGCCCCGGACCCGCGCGAGCCCCGCCGGCCCCATGGCCGCGAGGTAGCCCGCCTCGGCGGCGATGCCGGTCGCGACGTGGCCCGGCTCGCCCGCGGCGAGCGCCAGGCGCAGGTGTCGCGTGTGGAAGGCCGCGCCGAGCGCGGGGTCGACGATCTGGTAGCCCTGCGCGACCGCGCGCAGCGTCGCGAGTCGCTCGACGATCGGCGGCGCCGGTGTGCGCGGCTCCCGCGGCAAGCGCACCGGGCGCAAACCCAGCCGCAGCCGCAGCCGCTGCACGACGACGGCCGCGACGGCGCGGCGCGGCGAGCGCGGCAGCGCGAGGCCGAGCTCGCCGAGCATCTCGCCGAGGAGCGCCTGCCCACGCTCGAGGTGGCCGCTCATCAGCAGCTGCTCGGCGGCCCGGCGGCGCCAGACGCCGCGCTGCGCCGACGCGGCGCCCTCGCTCGCGCGCAGCAGCGCCGCCGCGGCGGCTGGCCCGCGCCCGGCGGCCGCCAGCGCGTCGGCGAGCTCGAGCTGGATCGGCCGGCGCGCGTCGTCGCCGCCGGGGGTCAACCGCAGCGCCGTGGCCAACGCCTCCGCGGCGAGATCGTGCGCGCCGCGCTCGAGCGCGCGGGTCGCCGCGGCGCGGGCCACCGCCGCGGCGCGGCCCGGTTCGCCGGCGCCCTCGAGGTGACGCGCGAGGAGGTCCGGCGCTGCGACCGTCGCGTCCGCGGCGTCGAGCACCGCGACCAGCCGCGCGTGGAGCTGGCGGCGCGCGGCCGCATCGAGCCCGCCACCGACGGCGGCCGTGACCCGGTCGTGGAACGGCGCCATCGTCGCGCCGCGCCCGACGCCGTCCGTGCGGACCAACGCCTCGTCGCGCAGCTGCGCGACGACCTGCGCGTGATCCTCGGGGGCCAGGCCGGCGGCCGCGCCGATCAGCGCCACGGGGTGCGGCCCGCCGGCGATCGCGAGCAACGCGAGCACGCCGCGCGCGGCCGCGGACAGCCGGGCCACGCGGGCGGCGATCACGGCGTCGAGATCGATCGGCGCGTCGCCGGGCGCGAGGCCGGCGCGGGCCAGCTCGTGCACGAACCGAGGGTGGCCGTGACTGGCGCGGACGATCGCGGCCACCTGCGCCGCGCGACCTGCGGCCTCGGGCGGCAGCAAGGCCGCCGCGAGCGACGCGACGTCGGCGTCGGGCAACGGGGCGAGCGCGATCCGCCGGAGCGCGACCCCGAGCGCGGCCGGGAACGCCATGGCGGCGCGGGCGGTCGCGATCAGCAACACCGGCGGGGCGACGTGCGGCGCGAGCACCTCCTCGAGGAGGGCGACGCTGTCGGTGCCGGCCCAGTGAAGATCGTCGATCAGCAAGACCAGCGGCCGCCACCCGGCGACGCGGCGCAGCAGCTCGCGGAACGCCACCGCGCCGTGGCGGACCCGCCCCACGCCGTCAGCTGGCACGTCGGTGGCGACCGAACGCGCGGCCGCCGCCCCGAGCGGATCGACCTGCTGCAGCGCCGGGAACAACCGGACCAGCGCCGCCGCGTCGGCGGGCGCGAGGCGCGCGACCTCGGCGGGCGCGCGCGCGAGCGACGCACCGAGGGTCTCGACGATCGCGTCGAACGCTTTGAACGGCGCCGTCTCGCGTTCGAAGCATCGCCCGATCAGGACCAACGCCTCGGGCGCGCGGCGCCTCAGCTCCGCCGTGAAGTGGGCGAGCAGCTCGCTCTTGCCAAGCCCCGACGCGCCGTCGATGACCACGGCGACCGCCGTGCCGGCCCGGGCCTCGTCGTACGCGCGGTGCAGCGCGGCCCCCTCGACCTGGCGCCCGATGAACGGCGCCGTCTGCGCCGGATCGGGATCTGGCGTCGCGCCGAGGCACCGCAACACCGCCAGCGCATCGGGGCGACGCGCCGGATCGGGATCCAGCAGCGCCAGCGCCAGGCTGACGAGATCGGCGGGCGCGCCGGGCGGCGGCGGCGCCGGCGGCCCGCAGGCGCGCGCCAGCGCCAGCTGGATCGCGTCGTGGCCACCGTACGGACGTTGACCGACGAGCGCCTCATAGAGCATCACGCCCACGGCGTACCAGTCCGCGGCCGGGCCGACCGCCTGCCCCACCAGCTGCTCGGGCGCCATGTACGCCGGCGTGCCCACCGCTTCCGATGCGGCGCCGGCCAAGGCGATCAAGCCGAAGTCCAGCACGACCACCCGGCCGCCGTCGTCGACGAGCACGTTGGCCGGCTTGAGGTCGCGGTGCACCAAGCCGCGCCGGTGGACCGCCGCGAGGGCCCGCGCGAGCTGGGCCAGGACCGAGCGGAGCCGTCGCTCATCGAGCCGGCCAGCGCGTGGCGGTGGCGGCCGTGGCGGCGACGCGACCGTCGGTCCAGGGTCGCGATCCGCGGTCCGGGTCCGGGTCTGGGTCGGCGAGGGCGACGCCGCGGCGGCCTCGCCCCCCGCGGTACCGCAGACGTAGCTGAGCAGGTCGACACCGCTGATCAGCTCCATCGTGAAGAACCAGTCCGGCCCATCGCAGACCAGCTCGCCGAGGCTGATGACGTTCGGGTGCACGAGATCGTGCAGGGTCCGGAACTCGCGCTTGAAGCGCACCAACGTCGCCGCGTCGAGACGCCGGATCTCCTTGAGGGCGACGCGGGCGCCGCGTTCGTGATCGTACGCCTCGTGCACGATCCCCATACCGCCGGCGCCGAGCCGGCGGCGGAGCTCGAACCGCGCGGTCCCCACGAAGCCCATGCCGAGTTCGATGATACCGCAGCGGCGGGCCGGGCTCGCGATGGCGCATCGCGGTGCTCGCCGGTCGACCGCGTGGTCGACCAGAGGGCGACCGCCCATCCGCCCCGCCCCGACGAGCGACGTCGCGACGCTGAGTTACGTGGCGGCGCGGCGGGCCCGGGGGTTGCTGTCCGCGGTGGGATGCGCCCATCGCACGCCACCTTCGTGATCACCGCCCTCGCCGCCTGCTCGTCCCCCGCGGCGACGCCGCTCGACGCCGCGCGCGACGCCGCCACCGACGCCGCCACCGACGCCGCCACCGACGCGCCGCCCGACGGCCCGACCGCCGATTGGTCGTGCGTCGGCGCGCCGGCACCGACGACCGCGCCCGCACAGCTCGCGCTCGGCGGGGTGGTCCTCGAACGGCGGCTGGTCGACCTCGTGCCCCGCGGCGGTGTCGTCAACGACGTGTTCGCCGCCGGTGACGAGACGACGGTGCTCGCCACCACCACGTCCGCCACGGGCAGCGGCGCGTTTACGACCACGATCACCACCGGCGGCGCGCCGCGCGACGTCTACCTGCGCCACCGCGGCACCGACCTGATCGACGCCTACAGCTACTTGCCTCGCCCGCTCGCCACCGATCTGACCAACGCGGTGATCGTGACGCTGAGCAGCGCGCAGTTCTCACTGTTCGAGGCCCTCGCCGGCCGCACCCAAGATCCGACGCGCGGCTTCCTGGTGGCGATCGTGCTCGACTGCCAGCTGCGCGTGGTGCCCGGGGCCCAGGTGACCACGTCGCCGCCGGCGACCGCGACGATCTACGCGGCGGCCGACTCGACGCCGTCGGACGCGAGCGCCACGACCGACGCCGGCATCGCCTACCTCTTCGATCTGCCGATCGGTGCGGTCGTCGTGAACGTGCAGGTCGGCGCGGTGACCTACCCCGCGCGTACCATCGCGGTCCGCCGCTTCGACGCGCCGGCATTCACCGCGGTGTACCTGGCGCCCTGATCGTCGGGGCGGATGCCGTGCTAGCGCCGGGCGCGCGCCGTGGGCAGCTCGTCGGCCCGCGGCCGCGCCCAGAGGGTCGCGAGCGCGCCGAGCACGACGCCGGCGGCCAGCCACACCACGCCGAGGGCGGCGGCCGGCACCAGGTCGTAGGCGAGGCTGGCGCCGCGCGGGCGCACCGGCAGGGTCAGGAAGGTCAGGCCGATCGCGATGGCGAAGGCCAGGCCCCAGCGGTGCTCACGCACGAACGCGACCCGGCGAGCACGAGCGTCGTCCATCGCGGCGATGCTAGCGCGGCGCGCGCGCGCCGTCACTCGCCCAGATCGGAGATGCAGTCGAGCTGGGCCTGGTTCGAGGCCGGGGTGGCGCGGCCGGTCGCGGGGTCACAGGTGAAGTTGCGCTCGACGCAGGCGTAGGTGCGCTGGTTGGCGGTGGCCTGGGCGACCGCGGCGTCGTCGACCCGGACGATCTCGGCCAGGCACTGATCGCGGGGCGCCCCGGTCAGGTGCTCGCAGCAGGTGGTCTGCTTGTCGGTGGCCGCCCGGTAGTGATCGGTGTGGCGACCGCCACAGGCCGCCAGCGCCAGCGCCAGGGCGATCCCGGCGAGGCGAGCGCGCCCCAGTGTGGTGGGGCCGACCGTGATCGATCGTTCACGCTCGGGGCGCGCGCGGGGGTCGCGGCCAGCCTGGATCCACGAGTTCGACAGCAAGCGAAGGGACATGGAGCGGGACGTTCGCAAGCCGCGCGCCACCGACGCCTCACGGATCTGGCGACCGCCTTGCAAGGCACGACCGCATGGTCTCGCTTCGTCTGGTCTCCATGATCCTGCTGGTGGGCGCGTGCGGTGGTGCCGGTGTGCGCTACCAGGCCCTCGGCCAGGGCCGCGTGGTGGTGGCCGGGACGCCAGCCGCGGTGGGCCCGGGCGCCTCGGCGACCGCCGGGCTGCCGGCGGCGGTGGCGGTGCCCGCCGACGCGCCCGACTCGACCTACCGGGTCGACTTCGACGTGTGGCTGCCGCGGGCGGCCGAGGTCGACTGGACGATCCGCTGCGGCAGCGCGGCGGTGGCCGGCGTGGTCGGCGAGGACTTCGCGACCTATCAGGAGCGGCGGCTGCGCGAGCTGGTGGCCGAGCGCGAGCGCGCGCGGCGGGCGGCGGCGGCGGTGGGCGCGGCGGTCGGCCAGGCGGTGATCGGCCAGGTCGCCGCGACCACGACGGTGCAGACGCCGACGGCGCAGGCCCAGGCCACGGTCGCGGTCGACGGCGCCGCGGTCGGCGCCCAGGTCGGCGCGGCCACCGTGTCGACCGACGTCGCGCTGCCGCCGGGCGACGTCGGCCAGGGCTACCGCCACGGCACCGCGACGCTGCTGGTGCCCGACGCCACCGCCGGCGCGTGCACGATGGAGCTCGCGCCGCGCAGCCCCGACGACGCCGGCGCGCTCGGCACGTTCGCGGTGGCGCGCCTCGACGACACCGCCCGGCGGATCGCGGCGCAGGCCCAGGCCGGCGCGATCGTCGTGCGCGGCGATCTGCGCGCGCAGCTGGTGGCCCGCGGCGGCGACCTCGAGTTCCGCGCGCGCCAGGCGGCGCAGGCCCAGGCGGCGGCCGAGGCCGAGCTGGTGGCGGCCCGCGCGATCCGCGCGCAGCTGGCCGCGTCGCTGCAGGCCCACGCGGTGGCGCCCCGCCCGATCGTCGTCGGCGGCGCGGTCGCGGTGCGCGGCGAGGTCGCGGTGGTCGGCGGCGGCGAGGTGACGGTGATCGCCGACGGCGCGAGCTACGAGGCGTGGGTGTGGGGCCGCTGCATGGGCACGCGGCGGAGCGTCGTCGAGCAGCTGGTCGCGCGCGGGGGCGACCGCGCGCTGCGCGCCCGCCAGCGGCAGCTCGCCTTCGAGGCCCAGCTGCGGATCGACGCCGAGGCCGCCGCGGCCCGCGCCGCCGCCGACGCGGTAGCGGCCGCGCAGGCGCAGGCGGTGTTCGAGGCCCGCGCGCAGGTCGTGGCGCGGCTGACGCGGCTGGGCGCGGTGGTGCGCACGCCGATGCCGCCCGACGTCGACGAGCAGCCCGGCGAGCCGCCGATGGCGGGGTACGCCTGGGCCGGCGGCCACTGGGAGTGGCGCCTGGGCCAGTGGCAGTGGATCCCCGGCTACTGGCTGGGGCAGACCGGCGGCGTCGCGACGACGACGACCACCGCCACCGCCACGACCACGACGGTCGTCGCCGGCCCAGCCGCCGCGGTGGGCGCGGCCATCACCGGCGGGGTGACGATCACCGTCGGCGTCGGGGCCAGCGGCGGCAGGCGCCCGCCGCCGTCGCACACCCAGGATCACCGCCCCACGTCTCACACCCAGGATCACCGTTGAAGTGCTGTGGCTCGGAGCGGCGCAGCGGGAGTTTCGCGTCTCGGGTGGGGGCCCCGCGGGGCGTGACCCCGTGGGGGAGGGTTTGGCGACAAACCCTCTTGAGATCGCGCGCCGCGGTCAGTTCCACGGCTTGCGGCAGGCGCGGGCCGCCGCGGCGGTGCGCGCCGCCTTCATGCACTTGACGCCCTCGAAGTCGCGGGCCGCGCGGCACTGCCCGACCGCGAAGTCGAGCCCGTCCTTGATCTTCTGATCGCGGTCGGCCAGCTTGGCCGCGCGCACCTTCTCGCGATCCGCCGGCGGCGCCGCGGCGATCTCGACCTCGGCCTGCTCCCAGTACGTGAGCGACGCGTAGTTGCGCAGCGCCTCCTCGCACGACTCGACCGACGGCCGCTTGCAGGCGGCGAACCCGAGGACCACGACAGCGAGGCACAGCGCGCGCGACATGGCGGTGACGTAGCACAGCCACCCCGGCGCCGACAGGGCCCCGCGGGGGCCGGCCGTCACCGCTCCCAGGTGAGCCCGGCGTAGACCAGCTGGCGGCGGAACGCGCCCGCGGCGTCGCCCAGCGCGCTGGCGTGCAGCGACCAGCGCAGCTCGGCCTGCCAGGCGCGCCCGAAGCCGCGGCCCAGGCGCACCGCGGCGCTCGAGCGGGCCTCGCCGTCGAGCGAGTCGAACGACTGCGCGGCGATGTCGCGGGCCACGACCTGCGGCTCGGGGTAGCGATCGAGCTGGCCGACCACCGACAGCGTCGCGAAGACGTGGGCCGGCAGCGGCGTGGTCACCGAGCCGCTGAGCCGCTGGCGCACGAACGAGCTGCCGAAGCTGGTCGAGTCGTCGACGGTGAGCTCGTAGCCCAGCGACGCCGCGCGCTGCCCGGTGTAGCTGAGCTTGATCGTCGCGACGTGGACCAGATCGGCGCGCGCGCGATCGCCCGGCACGTAGCAGCGGGCCTCGGGCATCGGCCCGGGCGGGCAGGCGTTGACGTACGCCCGGCCGCGGTAGTCGCGCTGCTCGAGCCGGTAGCCGAGCGCGCCGTCGACCGCGCGGGCGTCGGCGCCGCGCCACAGCGGTTGCTCGAGCGTCACCGCCAGCGTCGCGCCGGTCCAGTCGAAGTCGGGATCGGGCTTGTAGGCCAGCCGGCGGACGCCGACCGCCACGGTGGCGACGTGGGCGCTGGCGTCGGTCAAGGTCGCCGACAGATCGGCGCCGCTCGACGCGAACGCGTGGGCGTCGGCCGGCGCGTTGAGCGGGAACACCTCGTAGTGGGTCGCGCGCGCGCCGAGCGCCAGCGCGTCGCTGCTGCGGCGGCTGACCGCGCCGTCGAGGGCGAGCGTCGTCGCGTCCTCGGTGTCGACGCCGCCGGCCATCGCGGTGCGGGCGCCGCCGGCGGCCATCAGCACCCACCGCGCCCGGCGCGGCTGGCCGCCACGCACGTCGACCGCCGCGCGCAGCCGCGACATCGGCGCCGCCTGCGGCCCCTGGCGATCCTCGACCCGCTGGACGTTGGAGTCGTACTCGACCCCGCCCTCGGCCCGCCCGCGCCACTCCTCGGCGGCGGCGGCGCCGCTCGCCGCGGCGAGCACGCCGACCACGACGCCCGCGCGGCCGATCACGGCTTGCGCAGCTCGCGGGCCCGCGCCTCGATCGCCAGCCGCCGCTTGCGCAGCGTCTCGAGCCGCGCCGCGACCGCGACCTTGGCCTGGCGCGACGCCGCCGCCCAGGTCGCGGGGTCGGCCGAGCGATCCGACTCGCGCAGCACGTCGACCGTGCGGGCGTCGACCACCGCCGACAGCGCGGTGGCCAGCTCGCGGCCGGTGGGCGCGTCGGCGGCGCCGGTCAGGCCGCCGCTCTCGGTCGGGGGCGCCGACGCGCCGTCGGCGACCGTCGCCGCCTCGGTCGCGCCCGATCGCACCGCGACCCGGTTGACGCCGTCGTCGTCGGTGGCCGACATCGACTCGGCGCGCTCGTGCTGACGCCGCAGCTCGGCGGCCGCGTCGAACGTGCGGGCGCGCCGGTCGAGCCGCGCCACCTCGGCGGTCAGCGCCGCCTCGGCGTCGCGCAGCGCCGCGGCCTGCTCGTCGAGCTCCTCGGGATCGGCCAGCGGATCGAGCGCGTCGTCGGGCAGGACGATCTTCTTGGTCGGCGCCGCGACCGCGTACGCGGCGCGCCGGCGGGCCAGCTCGGCGCGCGCGCTCGGCGTGGCGCTCACCATCGCGGCGTCGATCGCCGCGACCGCGGCCGCCTTGGCGCGCGTCAGCTCGGCGTCGGCAACCCGCACCCGATCGGCCAGCGCGGTCAGCGCCTTCGCGGTCTCCAGCGATGAGGCCAGCTTGCTGCGCAGCGCGCGGTCGCGGCGCCACGACGCCTTCTGGCGCTTGAGCTGATCGACCTCGGCCAGCTCGCCCTGGTAGCGGCGGGTCGCGGCGGCCCGCTCGGTCGCCAGCGCGCCCAGCGCCTTCTGCGACCGCGCGACCGCGGCGATCGCGGCGTCGACCCGGGACGGCGCCTGGGCCACCCGCACCCGCGGGCCCACGTCGGCCGCGGCGGCGCCCGCCCCGATCACGGGCGCGGCGACCGCGAAGGCGACGGCGAGGGCCTGGAGCAAGCGCACGGGTCGAGTCTAAGCAGCCCACGTGCCACCGGCAACCTGCCAGAACCACGCCGCAACTCCCGGTCGCGCCGCAGAAACTCCCGGCGCGTTGGCGCGATCACTCAGAAATCTGTGACGGATCCGAGATCGCCCGATCTGGCTGCCAGGTCCGGAAACGGCCAGACGCGGCGGCCGCGGGTCGCTAGAACCACGGTCATGGACCTCGATCGCGCCGCGTGTCGCCAGGCCGTGGTGGCCCGCGACGGCCGCTTCGACGGCCGGTTCGTCGTCGCGGTCGCGACCACCGGGATCTACTGCCGCCCGGTGTGCCCGGCCCGCACGCCGCGCGCCGAGCGCTGCCAGTACTTCGCGCTCGCGGCCCAGGCCGAGGCCGCGGGTTTCCGCGCGTGCCTGCGCTGCCGCCCCGAGGTCGCGCCCGGCCACGCCGCCAGCGCGGTCGACGCGCGCGCGCGCCTGGTCGCCGACGCGGTGGCGCTGATCGAGCGCGGGTTCTTGATCGATCGCGCGCAGGAGGACCTCGCGGCGCACCTGGGCGTGACCGCGCGCCACCTGCGCCGCGCGGTCGTGACCGAACTCGGCGTGACGCCGGGCCAGCTCGATCGCACGCGCCGGTTCGCGCTGGCCAAGCAGCTGCTCCACGACTCGCGGGCCTCGGTGACCGCGATCGCGCTGGCGGCGGGCTTCGGCAGCGTCCGCCGCTGGAACGCGGCGTTCCGCGCGCAGTTCGCGACCACGCCGTCGAGCTTCCGCCGGCGCGCGGTGGCCGCCGACGCCACCGCCGCGCTGACCGTGCGCCTCGACGCCCGGCCGCCGTTCGACGGGCGCGCGCTGCTCGGGTTCCTGGCCGGCCGCGCGATCGCCGGCGTCGAGGAGGTCGACGGCGCCTGCTACCGCCGCACCGTCGACGACGCCTGGCTCGAGGTGCGCGTCGTCGACGACGATCGCCGCCCGGGCGTGCGGCTGACCGTCGCCGCGGCGCTGGCCCCGCGGCTGGTGCCGATCGTCGCCCGGGTGCGCGCGCTGTTCGATCTCGACGCCGAGCCGGCGGTGATCGCCGCGCACCTGCGGCGCGACCCGCGGCTGCGCGCCGCCGTCGACGCCGCCCCTGGGCGGCGGGTGCCGGGCGCGTTCGATCCGTTCGAGGTCGCGGTGCGCACCGTGCTCGGCCAGCAGGTGTCGGTCGCCGCGGCGTCGACGCTGTGCGGGCGGCTGATCGCGCGCTTCGGTCGCCCGGTCGCGACCCCGTTCGCCGCGCTGACCCACGCCGCGCCGACCGCGGCCGTGCTGGCCCGGGCCTCGCTCGACGCGGTGGCCGAGGTCGGCCTGCCGCGGGCCCGCGCGGCGACGCTGATCGCGCTGGCCCAGGCGGTGGTCGACGGCCGCGTCAGCTGGGATCGCCCGCGCGATCCGGCGGCGGCGATGGCGGCGCTCACCGCGATCCCCGGCGTCGGCCCGTGGACCGCCAGCTACCTCGCGATGCGCGCGCTGGCCTGGCCCGACGGCTTCCCCGCCGGCGACCTGGTGTTGCAGCGCCAGCTCGGCGTCACCCGCCGTGCCGCCGCCGAGGCCGCGAGCGCCGCGTGGCGACCGTGGCGCGCCTACGCCGCGATGCACCTGTGGGCCGCCGCCGGCGCCCGCCAAGGAGGATGATCATGCTCGCCCACCCGGTCGCCCACACCCTCGCCCACGCCACCCGGCCCTCGCCGGTCGGCCCGATCACGATCGTCGCGTCGCCGACCGCGGTCGTCGCGATCCACCTCGGCGACGGATCGCCGCTGCCGGGGTCGCGCGGCGCCGACGATCACCCGCTGCTCGCCGCCGCGGCCGCGCAGCTCGGCGAGTACTTCGCCGGTCGTCGCCGCGACTTCGACCTGCCGCTCGACGGCGTCGGCACGGCGTTCCAGCGCGACGTGTGGCGCGCGCTGTGCGGCATCCCGTTCGGCGCCACCTGCGGCTACGGCGAGCTCGCGGCGCGGCTGGGCCGCCCCAGCGCCGCGCGCGCGGTCGGCGCGGCCAACGGCAAGAACCCGATCGCGATCGTCGTGCCGTGCCACCGCGTGATCGGCAAGGACGGCACGCTCACTGGCTACGCCGGCGGGATGGCGATCAAGCAGTGGTTGCTGGATCACGAGGCGCGGCATCGGTCGGCGTGAACGTCGCGGGGGCGCCCGGCGACCAACCATCGTGCGAGCCCTGCAGCATGTGCTGGTGATCACCGTGGTGGCGGTGGGCTGCGGCGGCGGTGGTGGCGACGCCCCGCTCGCCGACGCCCCGCTCGCCGACGCCCCGCTCGCCGACGCCCCGCTCGCCGACGCCCCGCTCGCCGACGCCCCGCTCCCCGACGCCCCGGGCTCGCTCGTCGACGCCTCGCTCGTCGACGCCCTGTCGCCGATCGACGCCACCTTCGACGCCGGCAACTGGATCGACCCGCTCGATCACGCCTTCGGCGCGGACGGCGTGGTCACGACGCCCGACGGCCTCCCGTCGCGGGTCGCGATCGACGCGCTCGGCCGCATCGTGATCGTCGGCGTGCGCCACGGGCCGACGCCCGACCAGTTCGGCCCCGGCTACGTCGAGCGTCGGCTGGCCACCGGCGCGCTCGACCCCAGCTTCGACGGCGACGGCGCGGCCGCGGCGCCGCCCCACCCGACGTCGCTGGCGGTGCTGACCGACGGGCGGATCGTCATCGGCGGCGGCGAGGTCTACGGCGACGCGACCGAGCTGGCGCACGTGCTCGACGCCAGCGGCGCGCGGGTCGCCACCATCCCCGGCGGCCGCCAGGCCTTCGTCGCGATCGCCGCGATGCCCGACGGCGGGTTCGTCGCGGCCGTCGAGCAGGGCGTCATGCTGGCGCAGCTGGTGACGGTGCGCCGCTACCGCGCCGACCTCAGCACCGCGTGGGTCAGCGGCCAGGTCGCGGTGGTGAGCTCGGCCGGCCCGGTCACGCTGGCGGCGGTCACCACCGGTGGCGCCGATCGCGTACTGCTGACCGCCGAGGGCGCGCTGGTCAGCCTGGCCGCCGCCACCGGCGCGCCGGACGGCGCGTACGCGGTGCCGGCCGGCTCGTGGCAGTCGCCGTTCAGCGGCGTGCCGTTGCGCCAGGTCGGCGCCCAGGTCGCGATGATCGATCGCGTCACCGACGCGGCGCGGGTGCGGCCGGTCGCGCCCGCTGGCGGCTACGGCGCCGCCGTCCTCGCGCCGAGCTGCCTCGCCCTCGAGAGCTACTACCCCAGCGGCGCCGCGGTCGACGGCGCCGGGCGGCTCGTGCTCGCGCCCTCGGGCGGGCAGCAGGATCAGACCGTCGCGGTCGTGCGGCTGGCCCCGGCGCTCGATCAGCTCGACCCTGCCTGGGGCTGCGGCCGGTGGTTCACGCTGCCGCCGCTGTGCCCGCCGGGCGAGCCGTGCCTGGGCACCGGCACGGACGACTTCGCGATCGCGGCCGATCTGGCGATCGCGCCCGGCAACGCGCCGGTGGTGGTCGGGTACCAGCGCCGGTTCCACGGCGTGAGCCGCGGCTTCGTCGCCAAGCTCGTGCCGTGACGGCCGACGGGGGCGCCGACCGACCGTGACCGGCGCCGCCGGGCGCCTCGTCGCGACGACAGCCCGCGTCCCCGGTGACCACCGCGCTGTCCCCGGGGTCAACAGGGCGGCGTCAGCGTGAGCAGCTGATCGCGGTTGCCGCCGTGGACCTCGAGCGTCACCTCGGTGCTGCCCGCCGGCGCGGTGACCGCGACGCAGTTGATCGGCAGGTGCGCCGGCGCGGCGCTGGCCGGCGCGCGCGGGACCAGCGCCCAGTCGTACGCGATCACGTCCCGCCCGCCCGCGGCGGCCGCCGCGCACACCCGGAAGACGCCCCCGCCGCCGCAGGACACCTTGTCCACGCGCACGGCGTCGGCGGCGGCCACCACCTCGACCGGGAGCTCGAGCGTGGCCGCGCCGCTCGTGACCGACACCACCGTCTGCCCGACCGCCGGCGCCAGCAGCGTCAGGCGCGCACCGTCGGCCCGCCAGCCCGGCCCCGGCGCCGCCGCGACGTCGAGGTCGATCAGCCGCTGCCCGGTGGCCGCGAGCAGGCCGATCGCGACGGGCACCTCGGCCGCGGTCGTGAAGCGCGCCGCCGTCCCGCGATCGGTCCAGTCCGGGCGGTCGAGCCAGGCCGCCCCGAGATCCGGCCGGGCGATCGCGGCCACCGGCGACGTTGCGACCTCCGTCAACGCGATCGCCGCGTCGTCCACCTCGATGATGAACTCGCCGACGCCGTCGGCGATCCCGATGGTCGTGAGCTCGTCGCCGCGGAGGGTCGCCTCCACCGCCGCGCCGACCTCGTCGACGGCGACCAGCCGCGCCGCGCCGTCGAGGTCTCCGCGGACCAGCCCGTAGCCGCCCCGACCGCCGGTCGCGATCGGCACGCGCGGTAGGTCGATGGACGCGTAGACGTTCGGGTCGTCGGGCAGCTTGACCTGGACGAGCGCCAGCTGCGCAGCGTCCCCGTCCGGTGACTCCGTGCAGGCAGCGAGCAGCACGCCCGAAATCAGGAACAGCGGTCGGAGGGACGGGTGGCGACGGTGTTTGCGCATCGAGGCGGTCAGGTAGCAACCGACGGACCAACCGACGGCCTCGCCCGACGACCGCGCCCTGCCGCCGGGCGAGCGGCCGCCTGCCGGCGCGCTCGCAGGGCGAGGGACAAGGTGGCAACGCGGCCACGCCCGCGCGTGCCAGGCGGGCGGGTGGCCCGGGGCTCGTGCCGGCGCCGCTACTGGATGCCGTACTTCTCGAGCTTGTAGTACAGCGCGCTGGTCTTGATGCCGAGCAGCCGCGCGGTCTCGGTCTTGACGCCCTTGGCCTTCTCGAACGCCTTGAGGATCAGCTGGCGCTCGAGATCGTCGAGGATGTCGGGCAGGCTGAGCTGGCGCGGCACGTCGAGGCGATCCTCCTCGGCCGAGGCCGGCCCCTGCAGGAACGCCGGCAGCGCGGTGGTGCCGATGTCGACGCCGTCGGCGAACACCAGCGCCTGCTCGATCGCGTTCTCGAGCTCGCGGACGTTGCCCGGCCAGTGGTAGGCCATCAGCCGGCCGAGCGCGGCGTCGGACAGCGCGCGCACCCGCGGGTTGGTCTTGGGCCCGAGCTTGTCGACGAAGTGCTGGGCCAGGAGCGGGATGTCCTCGCGCCGCTCGCGCAGCGCCGGCAGCCGCAGCGGCACGACGTGCAGCCGGTAGAACAGATCCTGGCGGAACCGGCCCTCCGCCACCTCGCGCTCGAGGTCCTTGTTGGTCGCCGACAGGACCCGGACGTCGACCTTGATCGGCTGCTCGCCGCCGACCCGCTCGAACTCTTGCTCCTGGAGCGCGCGCAAGAGCTTGACCTGCATCGACGGCGGCACGTCGCCGACCTCGTCGAGGAACAGCGTGCCGTGGTGGGCCAGCTCGAACCGGCCGAGCTTCTGCTTGACCGCGCCGGTGAACGCGCCCTTCTCGTGCCCGAACAGCTCGCTCTCGAGCAAGGTCTCGGTCAGCGCGCCGCAGTTGACCTTGATGAACGGGCCGTCGGCCCGCCGCGACAGCCGGTGGATGGCCCGCGCCACCAGCTCCTTGCCGGTGCCGCTCTCGCCGGCGATGAACACCGTGGTGTCGGCGGCGGCGACCTTGTCGACCGCGCGCAGCACCGCGGCGATCTTGGCGCCGGTGCCGATGATCTCGTCGAACCGCGACTTCTGCTCGTCGCGCAGGTACGCGTTCTCGGCCTCGAGCTTCTTGCGCGCGCGCCGGGCGCCGCACAGCTCGAGCGCGCGCTCGACCTTGAGCCGCACCACCTCGGGCGCGAACGGCTTGGTCAGGAAGTCGAACGCGCCCAGCTTCATCGCCTCGACCGCGGTCTCGACGGTGCCGAACCCGGTGACGATCATGATCGGCACGTCGGGATCGTGCGCCGAGATCTGCCGCAGCACGTCGACGCCGGTCAGCCCGTCCATCTTCAGATCGGTGATGACGAAGTCGAAGCCGGCCGGCCGCGCCTTGTAGGCGGCGACGCCAGCCTGCCCCGACGCCGCCGCCACCGCCTCGTGGCCGAGCTTCTTGACGGTGTGCGCCAGCCCGTCGCGGATGGTGTCGTTGTCGTCGATGATGAGGATCGCGGCCATGGGCGGTGCCAGGGTAGCCGATCCGCGCCGGCGCCGGGGCCGCGGCGCCTGGCTCACGTGCGAGCGCGCCGGTGGTACAGCCAGCTGGTGACCAAGAGCAGCGCGCCCAGCACCACCAGCGACAGCACGCGGTAGGCCTGGCCGACCCGCGCCAGATCGATCAGCAGCACCTTGGCCGCGGTCAGCCCGAACAGCCCCAGCGCCACCACCCGCACCGGCGGCCACCGCCGCGCGAAGCCGACCCCCAGCGTGGCCGCGGCCAACACGCTCCACGCGCAGGTGACGGTGGCGTGCCCCAGCCAGCGCGCCCGCAGCGCGTCCTCGACGCCCAGCCGCGGGTGGACCCAGGCCTCGCGGGTCACCAGCACCCACAGCGCGCCGCCGGCGACGAGCCCGATCACCAGCCCGAGCTCGGCGCCGACCTCGCCGCTGCCGCCGATCGCGCGGGCCGCGATCACCAGCCCGAGCAGCGCGGCCAGCGCCGGCAGCGCGAAGCCGGGGTTCACGAACAGCGCGCCGCTGGGCGTCGCCAGCGCGACGCCGAACGCCAGCACCGCCGCGACCACCCAGGTCGCGACCGCGATCCACGCCGCGCCCGGGCGGCGCCGCCCGACCGCCAGCGCGCCCGCACACGCCACGAGCCACGCCGCCACCGCGAGCTGCCGCGCCGCGTGGTCGCCGCCCAGGCCGAAGCCCAGCACCCGCAGCTCGCGATCGAGCGTCAGCGCGGCGAGCCCGATCGCCGCCAGCCCCGCGCCCCGCGCGATCAGCGCGCCGATCGCGTCGTCGAGGCGCGCCGCGATCCGCCGGCCCAGCCACGCGTACGCGCCGACCGCCGCGGCCACCACCGCCGCGCTCGCGCACGCCGGGCTGGCGAAGGGGCGCGCGCCCTCGAGCGCGTACGACCAGTGCGCGGTCAGGAGTCGCCCGATCGCCAGCGCCGCGACCGCCGCGCCGAGGTAGCGCACGACCGCCAGCCGGTAGTGCGCGCCGAGCAGCAGCAGCACCGGCGCCGCGATCGCCCAGCCGACGACGAGGCCGTGATCGCGCACCGCCAGCGGCACGGCCAGCGTCGCGAACACCACCGCGGCGGTGGCCATCACGGCGTGGGCCAGGCCGTCGCCCGGCAGCCGGCGCCGCACGATCGCCACCAGCGCGGCGTAGCCCGCGGCCATCGCCAGCGCCAGCGCGGCCAGCCGCGGGCCGACGCCGTCGAGGATCTCGCACCCGAAGCCGAACGTCACCGCGCCGGCGAGCACCGCCGCGGCCAGCCGACCGGTCGACAGCGCGATCCGGTGGCGCAGGTGGAACGCGAGCGGCACGCCGACGAACACCGCGCCGAAGCCCAGGCACCACGCCAGCGTGATCGCCACGCCGGGCGTCGCGCTCGCGTGGTACCAGGCCGCGAACAGCGCCCAGGTGCCGAGGCTGGCGACCGCCTCGAGCCCGCGCCAGCGCCGGCGCGCCGCCACCACCAGCACGCCGAGATCGAGCACCAGCAGGTACGCGAACAGCGCGTCGCGCCCGCCGCCGCCCGACGACGCCAGCGCCGGCGTCAGGTACGCGCCGAGCGCGGCCAGCGTCGCGAGGATCGCGGCGTCGCGCCGCACCGCCAGCCCCAGCCCGAGCGCCGTCGCGACCACCATCACCGCCGCGCCGACGCGCGCGTCGTAGACGCCGTAGCGCGCGAAGCCGGCGTAGGCGGCCCCGAACACCAGCGCCACGCCGACGCCGGCCACCGCCTGGCCCAGCAGCCGCGCGCCGGTGCGCAGGAAGCGATCGCCCAGCGCGATCGCGACGACGCCCGCCGCCAGCGCGCAGCCCAGCTTGGCCCACGGCCCGAGCAGGCCGCGGGTCACCGCCAGCCGGAAGTAGAAGCCGGCGGCGCCCAACAGCAGCAGCGCGCCCAGCCAGGTCGCGACCTGCTTGCCGAGGCGCTCCTCGAGACCCTCGATCGCGGACGGCGCGGGTGGCGGCGGTCGTTCGATCATGCCTCGCTGCGATGCAGCCGCGAGGCCAGCGGCCGCGCCGACGCGGCGTCGCGCGGTTGCGCCGCGATCGTGAACCGCGCGGTGCCCGACCTCCACCACCGCGCGCGATCTTCACCACGCGTGCGCGATCGCACGCGGCGTCAGGCGATCGGCAGGCGCAGCCGGAACCGGGTCTCGCCGCGGTCCGACTCGACCGCGACCGCGCCGCGGTGGGCGCGCACGATCTCGGCGACGAACGCCAGCCCCAGCCCGGTGCCCTTCTCGCGCGTCGTGAAGAACGGCGCGAACATCCGGGCCGACACCTCGGCGCCGATCGTCGGCCCGCGGTTCCACACCTCGACGATCGCGTCGTCGCCGTCGCGGCGGACCGCCAGCCGCACCGCCGCGCCGCGCTCGTCGACCTCGGCCGCCGCGGCCACCGCGTTCTTGACCAGGTTGAGCAGCGCGCGCCGCAGCTGCCCGGCGTCGGCGGCGATCGTCAGCGGCGCGCCGTCGACCTCGATCTCGAGCCCGGCCGCCGCCGCCTCGGCGCCGGCCAGCTCGGCCACCTCGGCGCACAGCGCGGTCACGTCGACCGGCGCCAGCTCGGGCGGCGGGCGGCGCGCGAAGTCGAGGAAGTCGCGCACGACCCGATCGAGGTAGCCGACCTCGCGATCGATCTTGGCCGCGTGGCCGGCGCGCTCGTCGCCGGCCAGCTCGTCGCGCAGGATGCCGGCGTAGAGCTGGATCCCGGCCAGCGGGTTGCGCACCTCGTGGGCGATGCCGGCCAGCATCTGCTGCATCTGCGCGTCGCGCTCGGCCAGCTGGCGCCGCATCGCGTCCATCGTGTCGGCCAGCACGCCCAGCTCGTCGCGCGACGCCCGCGCCACCGGCGCGGTCAGGTCGCCGCCGCCGATCCGCGCCGCGGCCGCCGCCAGCTGCCGCACCGGCCGGGTGATGAACAGCGCGGCCAGGAACGTCGCCGCCAGCACCACCGCGGTCAGGCCGGCGCCCCACCACAAGAGGCTGGTGCGCAGGTCGCGCAGGCGATCGAAGTACGCGGCCGGCGCCTCGACGCCGAGCGCCAGCACGATCTCCGGCTCGGTCTCGGACGCGTGGATCGGCGCGTAGCCGGCCTTGTAGATCTTGCCGCCGGCGCCCTCGAACGTGACCGACGCCGCGGTGCCGCCCGCGAACACCCGGGCCAGCTCCAGCCGATCGAGCTCGGCCCGGTAGTGGTGGCCGCCGATCGCCGCGCCGGGATCGCTGTCGGCGCGGATCACGTACTGGCGATCGATCACGTACAGGTGGACGCCGGTCGCCGCCGCCACCGCCTCGAGCTTGGTCGCGACGTTCTTGTAGGCGCGATCCTCGGTGTCGCCGACCGCCAGCTCGGCGAGGTACTTGCCGCGCACCTGCGTCGAGGTCGACGCCGCCACCGCCACCAGCTGGTGGCCCAGCTCGGCGTCGAGATCGCGCCGGGTGGCCTCGAGCGCGATCACGGCGAACAGCGCGAACAGCGCCAGCGTCGGCACCGCGAACGCACCGAGCAGCTTGACCAGGACCGTCGCGCGCGGTCGCACCACCGCCGTACGCTACCACCCTGGCCCGGTTGCGACCCGCGGGCGCCGATGCGATCGTCGGCCCATGGCACAAGCCCAGGGACGGCCGTGGCCGCGGCTGGTGGCGATGTCGCGCAGCGGCCGCTTCGTGGCGTTGCGCGGCCCCGGCGCGATCGAGCTGGTCGACGCGCTCGGCACCGCGCCGCGCACGCCGATCGCGTGCGCCGAGCTCACCGACTTCGCGTGCGTCGGCGCGATGCTGTGGCTGCTCGAGGGCCGGCGCATCCGCCGGCTGGCGCTGGAGTCGGGGCGCCCGATCGAGCCGGCGATCGAGCTGGCCCAGCCCGGCGTCGCGCTGTCATCGGCGGTCGGCGACACCGCGTACAACGCGGTCGTGCTCGGCGCCGAGCCGGTGCTGGCCCACGGCCTCTACGATCGCACCTCGACCGAGGCGCTGGCGATCGGCGACGCCCGCCCGTTCGCGCTGCACGGCCGGCGGATCGCCGCGGCCGGCGACGACGGCGTGCGGGTGCTCGAGGCCGGCAAGGGCGAGCTGTTCAAGGTGCTGGCCGGCGACCGCGGCCAGGTGCTGCACGCGACGTCCTTGTTCTCGGGCCAGGCGATGGTGTGCCTGCAGCGCGGCGACGGCAGCGACGTGTTCTGGGTGTGGCGGGCCAACGGCGCGCTGATCCACCGCATCCACGTGCCGTCGGCGGCGCGCTGGGCGGTGTCCGAGAGCCGCGGCCTCGGCGTGATCCGCACCGCCGACAACGAGCTGGTGGTGGTCGACCTGCGCTACGGCCGGGTCCAGGCCGAGGCGGCGGCGCCGATGCCGATCGCCGACTTCGACGTCGACGCCGACGGGCAGTACGTCGTGATGGCCAGCGAGCCCGAGCCGGGCGGCCTGCCGCCGGTCTTGCACGTGCCGTTCACCGATCTGTTCAGCGCCAGCGCCGGCAGCCGCCGCGCGACGCTGCACGCGCTGGCCGGCGGCCGCGCCGGGCGCCCCGACGACGAGGAGGAAGACGACGATCGCGACGACGGCGACGACGCCGAGGCCCGCGCGCCGCTGGCGCGCCCGATCGCGGTGCCGGTGGGCCACGCGATCGCGACGATCGAGCTCGTCGGCCCGGCCGACGCCGCCGACGCCGAGCCGCCGCCGCCGCCCGCCGATCTGCCGCCGCCGCCGCCGATCGTCGTGCCCGACCTGCTGCCGATCGGCCTCGGCACGCTGCCCGAGCCGCTGCGGGTCGAGGCCACCGGCGCGTGGGCGCCCTACCAGACCGCGCGCGAGCACCTCGACGAGCTGCTCGACCTGGTCGCCGCGCGCGCGGCCAAGGCCATCACCGACAACTGGAACAGCGGCCGGCTCAGCGTGCCCGCCGAGGACAGCCACCCGTTCGAGCGCGAGGTCAACGCCATCCTCGGGCGGGTCGGCAACTACGCCGCCGACCTGCTCACCGAGTCGACCGAGCGGCTGATCAACATCACCGCCAGCGCCGCCGGCCGGGCCCGGGCCGCGCTGGCCCGCGGCATGCGCCTGCCGTTCGTCGACCTGTGCCGCGAGTTCAACCTGTCGTCGACCGCCGCGCAGATCCTGATGGTCGCGGTGGCGCCGATGGCGCGCGGCGAGATCGCGCGGCTGTTCGGCATCCTCGGCAACGACGAGAACCGGCCGATCGTCGATCGCTACCTGATCGAGATGGTGATCGCCGGCGACGATCGCGCGCAGCGCGCGGCGGTGGCCCGCGAGCTGGCCGACGACGCGCCGCTGGTGCGCTTCGGGCTGGTGCGGATCGGCGCTGGCGAGCGCGGCGCGTCGCTGTTCGGCGCGATCACCGTCGACCCGGTGCTGATCGAGCGGGTCCGCGGCCGGGCCGCCACCGACGCGTCGAGCGACGCGTCGACGATCCGCGGCGGCACCCGCACGCTGGCCGAGCTGCACCTGCCGCCGGCGTTCAAGCGCGACCTGGTGCTGGCGCTGGCCGCGCCGCGCACCATCGACGAGCCGCTGCGGGTGGTGCTGCGCGGGCGCCGCGGCGCCGGCCGCCACACCGTCATCGCCACGCTGGCCGCGCAGGTCGGGCGCACGGTCGCGGCGATCGACTGCCAGCGGCTGCCGCGGGCCGGCAAGCTGATGGCGATGGCGCTGCGCCAGGAGCTGTTCCGCGCGCTCCTGCGCGGCGCGGTGCCGGTGGTCAGCGGCCTCGAGCTGGCCGATCCGGCCGACGCCGAGGGCCAGGACCTGATCAAGCAGGCGCTGCGCAACCACCCCGGCCCGGTGATCATCCGCGCGACGCCCGAGGCGTCGGTGCCGCTCGATCCCGGCTACGTGACCTTGCGGGTGCCGCCGCTCAGCGAGTCCGAGCGCGCCGAGTTCTGGCGGGTGGCGCTGGCCGAGGCCGGGCTGCACGCCGGCGACGTCGACGGCCTGGCCGCGCGCTACCGGGTCGGCCCCGGCGTCATCGCCCACGTCATCGCCCAGGCGGTGCTGCGCCGCGGCAGCGAGCCGGCCGCCGGCAACGACAACCAGCTCGACGACGCCGGCCCGATGCTCGAGGAGGTGGCCCGCCAGCACATCGCGACCCGGCTGGCCCACATCTCCAGCCACGTCACCCGGCTGGCGCGCTGGGAGCAGGTGGCGCTGCCCGACGACGTCCACGACTCGATCCGCGAGTTCATCGCCCGCATCCGCCACCGCAAGACGGTCTACGAGAAGTGGGGCTTCGACGAGAAGATGTCGACCTCGCGCGGCCTGACTGCGCTGTTCTACGGCCCGCCCGGCACCGGCAAGTCGATGGTGGCCGGCCTCGTCGCGCGCGAGCTCGGCCTGGACCTGTACCGGGTCGACCTGGCGCGGATCGTCTCGAAGTGGATCGGCGAGACCGAGAAGAACCTGGCCGAGGTGTTCGACGCCGCCGAGGACGGCCAGGTGGTGATCCTGTTCGACGAGGCCGACTCGCTGTTCGCCAAGCGCACCGAGGTCAAGTCGTCGGTCGATCGCTACGCCAACCTCGAGGTCAACTACCTGTTGCAGCGCCTCGACACCTTCGAGGGCATCGCGGTGCTGACCACCAACCTCGAGGGCTCGATCGATCAGGCGTTCAAGCGCCGCATGTCGCTGCGGCTGCACTTCCCGTTCCCCGACGAGGACATGCGGGTGCGGCTGTGGGCCGCGCACATCCCGACCGCGACGCCGATCGCCGGCGACTTCGACTTCAAGGACCTGGCGCGGCGGTTCCCGCTGTCGGGCGGCTACATCCGCAACTCGACCCTGCGCGGCGCGTTCCTCGCGGCCCAGGAGAACCGGCCGCTGGCGCAGGAGCACCTGCTCCGCGCGATCGCGCTCGAGTACCGCGAGATGGGCAAGCTGGCGACCAGCGGCCGCATGGAGTGACGCGCGCTCGCGTGGGTTGGGTCGGGCGGGTTGGGTCGGCCTGGACCCGGGCCGCGGCGGGGCTGGGTCGCGCCGCACCCGATCGGGTCGGCGCCGGCACCACATCCTCGGCACTTGTGGGTGGCACGGGGCGTGAACTAGGGCGCGGCCAAGGAGTCACCACCATGAAGACCACCGCCATCGCGTTCACCCTCGCCGCCCTCACCCTCACCACCGCCTGCGGCAAGAAGAAGGACGCCGACGCCACCTCGTCGGGCAAGCCGGCCGAAGCCGCCAAGGCCGCCGCCGCCGCCCCCGCGGCCAAGCTCGAGTACAAGAAGGTCGGCGCCACCGGCCTCGAGGTCGAGGCGCCGGCCGACGCCAACGTCGACGACAACAGCGCGTCGGCGGGCTTCCCGTCGGCCACCATCTGGGCCACGCCGACGACGTTCCTGTCCGGCGCGTTCTCGAAGGACGACTGGGGCATGATCAAGGCGACCTTCGAGGAGTCGAAGGCCGGCATCGAGAAGGACGCCGCGATGGTCGGCAAGATGAAGGGCTTCACCAAGGAGGAGAAGACCGCCGACGGCTGGCAGTTCGAGTGGGAGGCCACCTCGATGACCGACAGCCCGGTCTACGGCATCCAGATCCGCCTCAACATCGACGGCAAGGCCTGGGACTGCGGCACCAACGCCGGCAGCCCCGCCGAGCGCGAGACCGCGATCAAGATCTGCAAGTCGGTGCGCAAGGCCAGCTGAGGCGGACCGTCACGACCGCGTCAGCCGCCACAGCTCGACGCGGTACTCCTGCGCCTCGCCGCCGACGCCGACCGCGCCGTCGGCCTCGCGCCGCGCCAGCCGGTAGCGCCCCGGCGCCAGCGCGATGTCGAGCACGTCGCGCTTGCGCGGCTTCTTGCCGCGGGCCGCGGCGTCGAGCAGCCGCGCGCCGTCGGCGCCGACCTCGAACACGCCGGCGACCGGCGTCCACGCGGCGCGCGGATCGGCCAGGTGCGCGGCGGCGCCGAGCGCCGACGCGGTCAGCTCGCCGCTCAGGTGGCGCACCAGCGCGCCGCCCGCGGGCTGCTCGATCCAGGTGGTGGGGGCTGGCCCGTCGAGCACCAGCGCCCGGTGGGCCGGCGCGGCGCCGACGTCGACCCAGGCCTGACCGACGATCCGCTCGTAGTCGCACGGCGCGCCGCGCGCGATGGCCGATCGGCCGCGGGCGTCGAACACGCCGTGCCACGCCGCCGACGCGGCGCGATCGATGAGCAAGATCGACGTCTCGGCCGGCGCCAGCCACGCCCGCCGCTTGGCGGCCGCGATCCCGGCGCGCGACGCCTGCGGCAGCGCCGGCTCGGGCGCGGTCGCGCCGCCCAGCGCCGCGCGCACCCCGGCCACCACCTCGGCGACCGTGGCCCCCGCCCGCGCGAACACGCAACACTGCACCGGGTAGCGTCCGGCCTTGGCGTCGGCGTACGCGACCGCGTAGGTGCCGTCGGGGATGGGCGCCGGCAAGCTCCAGAACTCGCCGTCGCGCCGCTGCGCGCACATCGCGTAGCCAGCGCCTGCGATCGGCCACGCGTCGGTGACCGGGGTCCACGCGGCGATCGTCCGCAGCGCCTGCTCGGCCGCGAGCAGCGCCTTGTGGGTCGCCGGCAACGTCGCGCTGGTCGGCGCGCGCACCAGCACGCCGCCGGCCGGGTGCGGCAGCCACTTGCCGGTGGCCCCGCCCGGCAGGCACAGGAGCGCGGCGCCGTCGACGGTGACCACCCGTGGCGCGGCGGCCTTGGTCAGCGAGGCGCGCACCGGGGAGGTCTTGAGCTTCGCGATCACCGCCGCCGGGCCGAGTACGATCGCCGCCGGGTCGCCGCTGCCGCGCACCCACGCATGCCACTCGCGCTTCCACGCTGGATCGGCCACGATCCCGAGCGTACACCGCCGCGTCGGGCGCACGGCGCGGCGCGCGCGTCACCGGTTACGCCGATCGTTACGGCGTGACGGCGGCGAGACCGCGAATCGCGGCGGATGCGCGGTCGCGCGGCGGCACGCTTCCTGAAGTGGGGGTGCGCAGACCCGAACCACTCACGGAGGAACGATCCATGCGCACGCGCTCGCCCCTGCTCGCCCTGTCCCTGCTCGTCGCCACCGCCGCCTGCGTCGAGGCGCCCACCGACGGCCCCGCGGATCGCGCGCCGCCCGCCGCGCCGCTGGTCGACCCGTCGATCACGGCGGCCGACGACCTGGCGTCGCGGATGAGCTACACGCTCGACGCGTGGGAGCAGGACGCGTCGGCGCCCGGCGACGCCACGCCGCCAGCGCCGGACGCCGCCGCGCGCCAGGTCGTGTGCCGCACCCTCGAGAGTGCCGAGCTGTGCTGCGTCGGCATGTACTGCTGCTGGTTCTTCTCCGCTGGCGAGCCGATCTGTTTCTAGGGAACGCGCCGCGCGCCGCCGCGGTTCACGGTCCGCCGTCATGGAAACAGCGGCGCGTGGCCGAGCCCGAGCGTCTCGGGCCAGCCGCGCGCCAGGTTGAGGCACTGCACCGCCTGGCCGGCGGCGCCCTTGACCAGGTTGTCGATCGCGCTCATCGCCAGCACCTTGCCGCTGCGCCGATCGTGGACCACCTGCACGTGGCAGCGGTTCGAGCCGCGCACGTGGGCGGTGTCGGGGAGCTGGCCGGCCGGCAGCACGTCGACGAACGGCTCGTCGGCGTAGGCGGCGATCAGCGCGGCGCGGTAGTCGGCCTCGCCGCGCGCCGCGTCGGTCGGATCGGCGTAGACGCAGGCCAGGATGCCGCGCGACATCGGCACCAGGTGCGGCGTGAACAGCAGCGACACCGGCGCGCCGGCGGCCAGCGCCAGCTCCTGCTCGATCTCGGGCGTGTGGCGGTGGGTGCCGCCGACCTTGTACGGCCGCAGCCCCTCGCCGACCTCGGGCAGGTGGGTGCCCAGCCCCGGCGTGCGGCCCGCGCCCGAGGCGCCGCTCTTGGCGTCGACGACCAGGCCGCGCGGCGCCACCAGCCCCGCGGCGAGCAGCGGCGCGATCGCCAGCGTCGTCGCCGTGGGGTAACAGCCCGGCACCGCGACCAGCGTCGCGCCGCGCAGCCGCGCGCGGTGGCGCTCGGGCAAGCCGTAGACCGCCTCGGCGAGCAGCGCCGCCGCCGGGTGGTGCGGGTGATCGCCGCCGCCGTACCACGCGGCCCAGGTGGCGGCGTCGTGGAGGCGGAAGTCGGCCGACAGATCGAGCGTGGCCACGCCGCGGGCGTGCAGCGCCGCGACCACCAGCGCCGACTCGCCGTGGGGCAGCGCCGCGAACGCGACGTCGGCGCCGGCGGCGATCGCGTCGGCGTCGAAGGCGGTGATCGGCAGCGCGCACAGCCCGGTCAGGTGCGGGAACACCTGGGCCACGGTCTGGCCGGCGGCGCGGCGCGCGGCGACCATCGTCACCTCGACCCGCGGGTGGGCGAGCAACAGGCGCAGCAGCTCGCCGCCGGTGTAGCCGGAGGCGCCGATCACGGCGACGCGGAGGCGCGGGGCATCGGTCGACATCGCGCGCAGTGTACCCGCTCGCCGCGATTGCGCGCGGCCGGCCGCGGTGCGATGAAGGCGCGTTGTCCGGGCTGACCTACCCCGCGCTCGCGCTGCTCGCCGCGATGCTGGCCGCCGGCTTCTTCGTCGAGGCGGTCGCCGGCTTCGGCGGCACGGTGCTGGCGGTGTCGCTGGGCGCCACCCGCTGGCCGATCGCGCTGGTGCTGGCGGTGTTCCTGCCGCTCAACCTGCTCCTGTCGTCGTACCTCGCGCTGCGCCACCGCCGCGCGGTGGCCGGCGCCGAGCTGGCGCGCCGGATCGTGCCGGCGATGGCGGTGGGCATGGCCGGCGGCACCGCGCTGGCGCTGGTGGTCGCCGCCGATCGCGCCAAGCTCGGCTTCGCGATCCTGGTGATCGCGGTGGCGCTGCGCGAGCTGGCGCGGCTGATGCGGGCGGCCGCCCCGTCCGCCGGCGCGACCGCCGCCGCGCCGCTGCGCCGACCGATCGCCACCGCGGTGCTGGTCGCCGCCGGCGTGATCCACGGCTGGTTCGCCACCGGCGGTCCGCTGGTGGTCGCGGTGGCGGCGCGGATGTTCCCGGCCAAGGCCACGCTGCGGGCAACGCTGGCGGTGCTGTGGTTCACGCTCAACCTCGTGGTGCTCGGACGGCTGGTCGCGCACGGCGACCTCACGACGACGACGCTCGCCTACTCGGCGGCGATCCTGCCGGCCCTGGCCGCCGCGCTGGCGGCGGGCGAGTGGGTCCATCACCGCGTGAGCGAACGAGGGTTCCGCTGGCTGGTCGCCGGGTTGCTGCTGGTCACCGGCGCGGTGCTGCTGGCCCGCACGGTTTGATGGGAGCGGGAGCGCGAGCGGGCATCGGATCCGGAGTCGGTGTCAGCGCCAGCGTCGTCGTCAGCGCCGTCGTCAGCGCCGGCGTAGGCGTCAGGGTCGGAGTGCCCTGCTCCCACGGGGAACGCCGCGCCCTGCTCCCACGGGGAACGCCGCGCCCTGCTCCCACGGGGAACGCCGCGCCCTGCTCCCACGGGGAACGCCGCGCCCTGCTCCCACGTGGAACGCCGCGCCCTGCTCCCACCTGGAACGCCGCGCCCGGCTCCCACGTGGAACGGCGCAGCATCCGCCGATCCCGCGTGCTGCCGAGCCGGGACAGATCATGTCCTCCCATCGACGGCCGCACCGCGGCGACACTGCCGCGATGCGTACCTCGCCCTGGCTCGCGCTCGTCCTGGGGACCCTCGCCGCGTGCGGGCCGACCTCGCCGGCCACCACCGGCGACGACGTCGTCGACACCGACGCGGCCGCGGGCGATCCCGACGGCGGCGGCCTGCCCGACGCGCCGTTCGACGACACCGACGCGTCGTGCGGCGCCCAGACCGAGCACATCGCCGTCGAGAACCTCGGCGATCCGCCCGACCTGCTGATCGTGCTCGATCGCTCTGGCTCGATGACCGGCCCGATCCCGATGTTCCCGCCGAACTTCACGCCGAAGTGGACGATCATGCGCGACGCGCTCAACGGCGTCGTGACGCAGCGGCAGGACAACATCCGCTTCGGGCTCTCCGAGTTCCCGACCAACGACGACTGCGCCGCCGACCCTGCCACCGCGGTGCGGGTGCCGATCGATCTCGGCCAGGCGCCCGAGGTCGCGCAGTACTTCATGACCCGCTCGCCCAACGGCAACACGCCCGCCGCCGCCGGGCTCGCCGCCGCGCTCGCGCACTACAACGCGATCCCGGCCAACCCCGCGGGGCGCTACGTGCTGTTCGCCACCGACGGCGAGCCCAACTGCGACGTCGACGAAGCCACCGCCGCGACCCACACCGTGCAGGCGGTGCAGGCGCTCGCGGCCGCCGGCATCAAGACCTACGTGCTCGGCTTCGGCGGCGCGTTCGCCACCGGCACCGTGCTCAACGACGCCGCGCTCGCCGGCGGCGTGCCGCGGCCAGGCGGGCCGCCGCACTACTACGCGGCCAACAGCGCCAACGAGCTGGCCGCCGCGCTGCAGGCGATCTCCGGCGGCATCATCGTGCCGTCGTGCAGCTACGCGCTGGCGACCGCGCCGCCGGTGCCCGACGACGTCACCGTCACGCTCGACGGCGTGGTGGTCCCGCGCTCGATGATGCACACCAACGGCTGGGACTATCACCCCGACGCCATGACCATCACGTTCTTCGGCAGCTACTGCCAGCAGATCATGGCCGGCGCCACCGGCCAGGTCTCGTTCGCCTACGGCTGCCCCGGCCCCGTCATCGACTGAGCGCCGTCAGCGGCGGCGATCGGCGATCACGGCCACTCGCCGGTCGACTCGTCGTCCCACTCGCCGCTGCCGCGGGCGGCGCGCGGCGTGGCCCGCACCGCGGGCGACGAACCGCTCGCGAACAGCGGCGTGGTCGAGGCCCGGGCCAGGCGCGGCTCGATGAACCGCTCGGCCTGAGCGGCGATGCCATCGACGTCCTGCGGATCGAGCAAGAGCGCGTCGACGCCCAGGCGCCCGGAGTGCGCGGGGGCCTCGGGCAAGGACGACACCCACAGCCGCGGCACCGGCCTCGGGCCGGCGTCCAGCATCGCGATCATCTCCTTGGCCTGGGCCCAGGAGGGGTCGTCGAGGATGACCAGGTCGATCCCAGCCGCGCCCAGCGCCTGCTTCCCCTCGGCTAGGGTCGACACCAGCGTCACGGCCCACCCACGCGCCGTCAGCGCGGCGCGGACCGCCGGCGACGCCGACGGTGAGTAGAGGAGTACGACCCGGGCCACGGTCCGCCACTATGCCCGAGGTCGGGCCGCGCGCCAATGACCCCGGGGGCCCATTCGGGCAGCCGACGGTTAGTCGTCAGGGGCGCCGCGGCCCAAACCGCCATATATCCCCGCTCAATGACAGGAGATATAGCTCGCCCGCCGCGTCGGTCCCGAACGACGAGATCTGGCTCAGGGTCCCCTGGGGATCCAGCGTCGACTTCCAGTCCCAATGATCCCGGATCCCATCCGGAGACCACCGAAAACTCCGAATCAATCCAGTACAGTAGTCGGCGTAAAAATACAGCCCAGCCAGATCGGGCAGCGCCGCGCCTCGGTAGACCCCGCCGCCGGTGATCGAGCACCCGAACTGGTGGGAGTAGTCCGTGACGGGCGAGGTGAAGCGGCCGCGATCGCACCGCTCCGCCTGGTAGCAGTGGCGCCCCTCGGCGACGTTCCACCCGAAGTTGTGCCCGGTGAGCTTCGCGGCGGGCACCACGTACACGCTCTCCCACTCGTTCTGGCCGACGTCGCCGATGTACAGGTCGCCGGTGGCCGCGTCGAACGCGTAGCGCCACGGGTTGCGCAGGCCGATCGCGACGATCGTCGGCGTCGGCGTCGGCGCGTCGGGATCGAGCCGCAGCATCTTGCCGAGCAGCGCGTCGGGGTCCTGGCCGTTGCGCTGCGGATCGCCGGCGGCGCCGCCGTCGCCGGTGCCGATCCACAGCGCGCCGTCGGGGCCGAACACCAGGTTGCCGCCGTTGTGATTGGAGTACGGCTGCGCGATGCGCAGGAGCGGCCGCGCCGAGGCCGGGTCGGCGCGCGTGCCGTCGGCGGTGGCGCGGAACTCGACGACGTGGGTGTCGCCGTCGCGATCGGTGTAGTCGACGAACAGCCGGCGGTTCTCGGCGAAGCGCGGGTGGAACGCCAGCCCCAGGAGGCCCTGCTCGTTGCCCGACGACACCTCGGCCGACAGGTCGAGGAACGCGGTCGCCGACGGCTTGCCGCCCTCGAGCGTCCGCACGTAGCCGGGCTGCTCGACGACGAACACCCGCGGATCGCCGGGCGCGGCGACCAGCGCCACCGGGCGATCGAAGCCGCTGCCGACCGGCTCGAGCGCGATCGCGGCGGCCAGCGCGGTGGGCGGCGCGGTCAACGCCTCCGACGGCGGCGGCGGTGGCGCGCCGTCGGGCCGCGGCTCCGCGGGCGGTGGCGGCGGAGGTGGCGGCGGCGACGCCGGCGGTTCGCGGCGGCAGGCGGAGGCGAGGACACAGGCGACGACCAGACGGTGCACGGGGAGCTCCACGGGGACAGGACGCAGCATGCCGGTAGTCCGTGAACGAGGACAACCCGCGACCGGCGCACGCCGACGCAGCCGCCGGCTACCCGGGTTGCCGGCAGCCACGGTCGCGAGTCCTCACGCGCCTAACCCCGCGAACCCGCGTCGCGCGGGGGATGGTACGGGCCGTGCTTTGGTGACCGCCATGCCGCAGCTCCGCTCCGAGACCAGCGTCACCGACCTCCAGCACTTCTTCGAGTACTCGGCGGCGGGCGTCGAGGTCCTGGCCGACGGCCTCCAGGAGATCCCGTTCGGCGAGTTCCTGGTCGAGCGCAACGTGCTGACGCGCTACCAGCTGCTGCGCGCGCTGCAGATGCAGGATCGCTTCACCGGCATCCGCCTCGGCGAGTGCGCCGCCGCGCTCGGCTTCGCGACGATGGGCGAGATCGAGCGCCAGTACCTGGCGTGGCGCGGCCTGTCGACCGTCGAGCTGCACTGATTTATAGGGAGGTGCGTCGCCGCACCTCCCCTCGGCGGGGCCAGGTCCCCGCCGAGCCTCCCCTCCGCGACGCGAGACGGGTGGCGGCCCCCACGGCAGCGACGGTGCGTCGCCGCACCTCCCCTCGGCGGGGCCAGGTCCCCGCCGAGCCTCCCCTCCGCGACGCGAGACGGGTGGCGGCCCCCACGGCAGCGACGGTGCGTCGCCGCACCTCCCCTCGGCGGGGCCGAGCCTCCCCTCCGCGACGCGAGACGGGTGACGGCCCGCACGCCAGGTCCCCGCCGAGCCGCCGCGATGCGCGACGAGTGGCGATACGGCGCTACAGCGACCAGCCGCTGACGGCGGCGGGGCCGGTGAGATCGATCGTGTAGGCGCCGCCGCCGGGCGTCATCCACGGCGTGTGCGCGGCGGGCACCAGCGTCTTCCACTCGGTGCCGGCGCCGCCGTTGACGACGTGACCGGCGACGCGGAGCTGGGTCGGACAGCCGCCCAGCGCCGACCACGGCACGCGCACCGACAGCTCGGCGTTGTCGGCGGCGATGAACACGTCGGTGCCGGGCACGAG
This sequence comes from Myxococcales bacterium, assembly GCA_016707895.1. Lineage (GTDB taxonomy): Bacteria > Myxococcota_A > Polyangia > Haliangiales > Haliangiaceae > UBA2376. The sequence goes on from JADJGV010000006.1 coordinate 119,988, forward strand.
CGCGGTCGCGCGGGTGGACCACGCCGGCGTGCCGGTCGGGACGTAGACGCCGTCGTAAGCGCCGCTGCCGAAGTCGTTGGTGCGGCGCATCGCGATCAGGTGGGTCGCGGTGAACGGCAGCTGCGCGGTGAGGCCGCTGTACTCCTTGCCGGTCGACGGCGCCGCGGCCGGCAGCGCGGTGCCCGCTTGCAGGTACAGGTGGTACGGCTTGGCGCCGTCGGCGAACGCCGCGGAGTGCACGGTCAGGTACAGCGCGGTCGAGCTCCAGCTCAGGCGGACCGCGTCGGCGCCGTCGAAGCCGGCGCCGATCGGCACGATCTGCGCCGCCGGGTACGCGGCGAGATCGCCGCTGCCGTCGAGCGTGATCGCGGCGGCGCCGGCGATCGCGCAGCCGGCGGCGTCGATCGCGGTCGCGGCGTCGGTGGCCGTGGCGTCGATCGCGGTCGCGGCGTCGGTGGCCGTGGCGTCGATCGCGGTCGCGGCGTCGGTGGCCGCCGCGTCGGTGACCGCGGCGTCAGGGCGCGCGTCGATCGCCAGCGCGGCGTCGGTGGCCGCGGCGTCGATCGCCCCGCCGTCGATGCCCCGGCCGTCCACCCCGGACGGCGCGTCCTCGTGGCTGACCATCTGCGCGGTGGAGCAAGACGCCAGGAGCAGGATCGCGACCGCCGGGAGGCGCATGGCCACCTGCGTAGCAGGCGTCGTGCCGACGCTGAACCCCGGTCGACCGGCGCAAGTGGTGGAGATCCGGCGGGCGTTGCCAGCCTCACCATCCGCGGCGTTGCGAAACGAAACGTGAGGGCGGCCGCGGTGACCGATCGCGCCCCGCGTTGCGGTTCGCGACGCGGCGGGCCGCGCGTCACCAGGCCAGCAGCACCTTGCCAGTGGCGCCCTTGGTCTCGAGCAGGTGGTGGGCCTCGGCGACGTCGGTCGCGGCGAACACCTTGCCGACGTGGGGCTTGAGCCCGACCGCCTCGACCTCGCCCAGCGACTGCGTCAGCGTCGCGACCCAGGTCGGGTCCTCGAGCACCTTGAGCGCGTTGAGCGCGAAGATCCCGCTGTTGGTGTCGAACAGCTTGAGGATCGAGATCCGCGGCGTGCGCAGCGCGGCCATGCCCATGCGCACGAAGCTGCGCTTGCCGTCCTTCACGCCCGACGAGATGCCGATGCACACCATCCGGCCGGTGATGCCCAGGCGCGCCCGCTGCGGCTGGATCTCGGCGCCGCCCGACGCGTTGAGGATGAAGTCGTAGCCGGTGGCGGTCGCGTCGGCGAGCCACTCGGCCTTGGTCAGCGCCTTGGCGCCGAGCCCCTCGATGAACGGCTTCTTGTGCGGGCTGGTGGTGAGCCCGGTGACCTCGGCGCCGAGGTGCCGCGCCAGCTGGATCGCCAGCACGCCGACGCCGCCGGTGGCGCACTCGATCAGCACCTTGTCGCCCGCGCGCACCCGCGCCATCTCGGTCAGCGCCAGCTTGGCGGTGAAGTAGTTCACCGGCAGCGCGGCGCCGGCCTCGAGGTCGAGGTGGCCGGGCAGCGCGAACGCCTGGGCCGCGGGGATCACCGCGCGCGAGGTGTAGCCGCCGAAGTACGTGCCGGCGACCACCGGCTGCCCGACGGTGAAGCCGGTGACGCCGGGGCCCACCGCCGCGACCGTGCCCGACACCTCGTAGCCCGGGACGAACGGCTTCTTCGGCGCGTCGGGGTAGAAGCCGAGCCGCATCTGGATGTCGGCGAAGTTGATCCCGGAGTAGGCGACGTCGATCGCGACCTCGCCGGCGCCGGGGGCCTGGATCGGGCGCTCGCGCACCTTGAGGGTGGACGCGGCGCCGTAGGACTCGATCGCGATCTCGCGCTGGCTGGTCATCGGAATCTCCAAAGTTTCTGAAACATCGAACTATGAAGGCGCGCCGAAACCTCGACGCGCCGTGGGACGGTCGTCAGGTGCCGGCCGGCTCGAACAGCGCGCGCAGCGCGTGCAGCGCGTCGGGGCGCACCGAGCAGATCAGCTGCTTGCCCTGGCGCTCGGTGTCGATCAGGCCGGCGTCGGCCAGCTCCTTCACGTGGTGCGACACCGTCGGGGCGTTGATGTCCAGGCCGCCGAGCAGCTTGGCCAGGAAGCAGTCGTGGGTGCGGCCCTTGGCCAGGTCGAGCTGGCTCTCCTCGACGAGGTTCAAGAACAGCTGCAGGCGGTTGGGGTGCCCCAGCGCCTTGAGCTGGCGCGCGAGGCGCTTGACGTCGGGGCGATCCACGGCGCCATCAATACGACGGTTGTCGAACTATGTCAAGGGTGCTTCGGCGGGGTGGACTGCAACAGAAGCGGGGCGGCCGGCGCGGTGGCCGGGTCCACCGGCGGCGGCGCCGCCAGCGCCTTGGCCTGGGCCTCGAGCGCCGCCACGTCGCGCTCGGCGGCGGTCACCGCGTCACCCAGCCGCACGACGCTGGTGGCGACGTCGCCGCTGGTGCGCGCCAGCAGCGCGACCACCGGGCCGCGCTGCCGCCGGGCGATGGCGTCCGCGGTGGCGGCCGGCAGCCCGGTGAGCGTGCCGCGCAAGGAGGCCAGCGTCGCGGCGTCGGCCGCGAGCCGGGTCGCGACCGCCGGCTGGCCCTCGACGGTGGCCGGCACCGCCGCGAGCCGCATGGCCAGCCGCTGACCGCGGGCGATCAGCGCGTCGACCTGCGGCGCGTAGGCCGCGGTCACGGCGAGGGCCTGCTCGTGGTAGCTCGCCAGCGCCGGCTCGCGCGCGCACGCGGCGACCAGCAGCGCGACGACGATCGCCCGGGCGCGCACGCCGCCTACGCCTTCCCGATCGCGCGGATCACCGCGTCGGTGTAGCCGCGGGTGTCGGCCTGGCCGCCGAGATCCCGGGTCCGGGTGGTCGCGTCGGCCAGCGCCACGTCGATCGCCGCGCGCATCCGCGCCGCCGCCGCGCCCTGCCCCACGTGATCGAGCAGCATCGCCGCCGACAGCATCAGGCCGGTCGGGTTGGCGATGCCCTTGCCGACGATGTCCGGCGCGGTGCCGTGGACCGCCTCGAACAGCGCGCAGCCGACGCCGCCGCCCTCGGGCGCCGCGCCGAGGTTGGCCGCCGGCGCCACGCCCAGCCCGCCGACCAGGCCGGCGGTGAGATCCGACAGGATGTCGCCGAACAGGTTCATCGTGACGATCACGTCGAAGCGCTCGGGCGCGACCACCAGCTTCATCGCGGTGGCGTCGACGATCATGTCGTCGAAGGCGATGTCGGGGTAGCGCTTGGCGATCTCGCGGCCGGTGTCGAGGAACAGGCCGTTGGACAGCTTGAGGATGTTGGCCTTGTGCACCAGCGTCACCTTCTTGCGGCCGTGGCGGCGCGCGTACTCGAAGGCGTAGACGATGATGCGCTCCGAGCCGTAGCGCGTGATGATCGCGATCGACTCGGCGGCGGTGCGGCGCGGATCGACGTAGTGCTCGACGCCGGCGTACAGGTCCTCGGTGTTCTCGCGCACCAGCACGATGTCGACGCCGGTGTAGCGCGACGGCACGCCGGCGATGGTCCGCACCGGCCGCACGTTGGCGTAGAGGTCGAACTGCTGGCGCAGCGCGACGTTGACCGAGCGGAAGCCGGCGCCGATCGGCGTGCCCAGCGGCCCCTTGAGCGCGACCTGGTGCGCGGTGATCGACGCGACGGTCGCGGCCGGCAGCGGATCGCCGACCCGATCGGCCGCGGTCTGCCCGGCCAGCTGGCGATCCCAGTCGATCGTGCCGCCGGCGGCGGCGATCACCTCGAGCGTGGCGGCGGCGATCTCGGGGCCGATGCCGTCACCTTCGATCAGCGTCACGGTCGGACGGGCGGAGAAGGTCATGCGCGAGGTGTACCATCGTCGTAGAGTAGCGACGTGCACCGCGCCCTCGTGATCGCATCGCTCTGCGCCGCCTGTGGCGGCAAGGCCTCGCCCGGCGACCTCGCCAACCGCACCGCGCCGCCGCCGCCACCCGCGGCCTGCCCCGCCGACGCCGCGCCGTTCGCGCCGCCGACGCCGGCGCCCCCCGACGCCGAGTGCATCCGCGGCGCGTCGTCGGCGCTGCTCGCGGCGGCCGCGGCGGCGCCGACCTGCCACGTCTTCGCGGTCACCGGGCCGACCAGCGCCGTCGAGGCGCTGACGCTCGCCGACGGGCGCCGGGTGTGGATCGGCCAGGGCGGCTGCGTCCACGCCGGCATCGAGATCCGCGGGCCGGCGGCGCGCCCGGTCGCCGCCAGCGACCGCCCCGGGGTGCTCGCCGCCGCCGCCGAGCTGCTCACCGCGCTCGACGCCCACACCAGCGACCACGGCTTCGCTGGCTTCGCCCGCGATCTGACCGCGGCGGCGCCGGCCGCGCCCACGGGCAGCTTCGGGCTGGGGGCCGGCGACTGGACCGCCGAGGTCGAGGTCGGCGCCGACGGCGCCCTGACGATCACGCTCGACTTCCCGCTGTAGCTCACGGGGGCCCCGCGGTAGTTCGCGCTGGCCATCGCGGCGTCGGTTCGGACATACTCGCCGCCCGAGGAGGACCGATGTACTTGCTTCGCCTTGCGCTCGCTGCGATGACGTTCCTGACCCTGGCGGGTGGCTGTGGCGGCGGCGGCGGCGGCGCCGATCCCGGCCCCGACGCCGCGCCCGACGCGTCGTTCACGACCGGCACGTACACCGCGACCTGGGGGCCGTACACGATCCCGCCCGGCGAGGAAGGCACCAAGTGTGTCTACGTCCGCCTCGGCAACACCGACAACATCCAGGTGCACGCGATCCACAACGTGCTCGGCGAGGCGTCGCACCACTTCATCGTCTACCGCAAGGCCGACGGCGCGGTGGACACCACGCCGACCGACTGCCAGCCGTTCACGGGCACCCTCGACCCGGCCAACGGCGCGCCGCTGATGATCACCCAGCGCGCGGACGAGACGCTGACCCTGCCCGAGGGCGTGGTGTTCACGCTCAAGCCCGACCAGCTCATCCGGCTCGAGCTGCACTACCTCAACAGCAGCGACCAGCCGCTGTCCGTCACCGCCACCGCCGAGTTCCGCACCGTGCTCGGCGCCCAGCAAGAGGCCGACTTCATCTTCGCCGGCACGCCCGACATCGACCTGCCATCGAGCGCGGCGGTGCAGACCGTCGGCCCGACCTACCTGCCGCTGGCCGGGTTCGGCGGCGCCAACGTCTTCGCGATCACCGGCCACACCCACGCGCTGGGCAAGTCGGTCACCGTGGCGACCGCGGCCAACCGCGACGATCCCGGCACCCCGGTCTACGCGCCGACCAGCTTCAACTGGGACGAGCCCGAGACGGTCTACGCGCCGTTCCAGATCCCGGCCGACGGCGGCTTCCGGTTCTCCTGCACCTACGTCAACGACACCGGCCGGCGGGTGCAGTTCGGCGAGGGCGTCGGCGACGAGATGTGCTTCTTCTGGCTGTACTACTACCCGAGCCAGGGGCCCAAGGTGTGCGCGCACTCGAACCAGTTCAACCCGCCCGACGGCATCGACGTGTGCTGCCCGGCGGCCGAGGGCGACGTGGTGTCGGCGGCGGCGTGTCGCTACCTGATGCAGAACGGGCTGTAGGCCGCCGGATGACGGCTGGCGCGGCGGGTTGATCCGGGGCGGCGCCTGCGTCGATGATGCGGCCAAAGGGGGCTGCATGTCCGAAGAGACCGTCATCGCGAACCAGGCCACGATCATCGCCAACCAGGAGCGGATCATCGCCAACCAGGAGAAGATCCTGGCCAACCAGGCGACCATCGCCGGCAACCAGGGCCGGCTCGACGCGATCCTGGCCAACCAGAAGAAGATCATGGCCAACCAGGGCAAGCTCGACGCCGTCGTCGCCAACGGCAAGAAGATCGACGCGGTGCTCGCCAACCAGAAGAAGATCGTCGGCAACCAGGCCAAGCTCGACGCGGTGCTGGCCAACCAGAAGAAGATCGCCGGCAACCAGGGCAAGCTCGACACGGTGCTGGCCAACCAGAAGAAGATCGTCGGCAACCAGGGCAAGCTCGACGCGGTGATCGCCAACCAGCGCGCGATCATGGGCAACCAGAAGAAGATCCTGGCCAAGAAGTAGATGGAGCTGCTCGGGCGCGCGCGGGCGCTGGCCCGGACGGCGGTGTTCGCGGAGGTGCCGGCGCCGGCGCTGGTCGCGCTGGCGGCCCGGGTCGGGGCGCGCGAGGTCGCCGCCGGCGCGACGGTCGCGACCCGCAAGGACGGCAGCGACGTGGTGCTGGTGGTGGCGACCGGGCGGCTGCGCGACGACGCCGGCGACCACGACGTCGGGGCGGTGCTGGGCGTCGACGGCGCGCTGGTGGGCGCGGCGCCGCGCACGCTGACGGCGATCACCGCCGCCGCGGTGGTCGAGATCGCGGTCGACGACTTCCTCGACGTGCTGGCCGAGCACGGCGCCGCGACCACCGCGCTGGCGCGCCAGCTGGCCAGCCGCGTCCGCGCGGGGGCGCCGTGAACCAGCGCGCCTACGGCCTCGGCGTGCTGATGATCTTCGCGGTGAACGTCGCCGCGATCGCGCTGCGCGCGTACGCCGAGGCGGCGTTCCTGGCCAGCTACGGCGCGCAGTGGATCCCGATCCTGCTGGTCAGCCAGGCGGTCGCGTTCGCGATCGGCACGCTGGCCTACGACGCCGCGACCGGGCGCGCGCCGTCGGCCGCGGTCGACGTCGCCGTCGGCGTCGCGCTGACCATCGCGGCCGGCCTGGCCCCGACGCTGATCGGCCGCGGCGGCGCGTGGCCGTTCGTGGTCGCGCTGACCACGACGACCTTGGCCTCGGTGGCCAACGTCGCGCTGTGGAACACCGTGGCGGCCAGCGTCGCCGGCCGCGACGCGCGGCGCATGCTGCCGCGGGCCGGCGCGGCGATCACCGCCGGCGGCGCGATCGCCGGGTTCGCCGCCGCGGCGCTGACCTCGAAGCTCGGCGCCGCCAGCGTGCCGTGGCTGTCGGCGGTGTTCGCGATCGGCGCGGTCGGCGCGGCGATCGGCGCGCAGCGCGCGCTGGCCGCGGGCGGCGCGCCCGGCATGGCGGCGCCGCCGGGCGCGTCGACCGAGCTGTCACCCGATCACCACGCGCTCTTGCGCTGGCTGGCGGTGGCGGCGATCGCCGAGTCGGCGGTGGCGACCGCGCTGGAGTTCCGGTTCGGCGCGTCGCTCAAGACCCACTGGCAGGGCGGCGACCTGGCCACCGCGGTCAGCCTGTTCCACGGCGGCACCCACGCGATCCAGCTGGTGCTGCAGGCGCTGGTGATCCCGCGGCTGCTCACCAGCCAGCGGCTGCCGGTGACGGTGTCGATCCACCCCGCGCTGACGGCGCTCGGCGCCGTGGTGCTGGTGGCGACGCCGGGCTTCGCGGCGCTGGCGACGCTGCGCACCGGCGAGAAGGTGCTGCGGTCGGCGACGTCGCGCACCGGGCAGGAGGTGTCGCTGTCGGCGCTGCCGCCGCTGCCGCGCGCGCGGTGGAAGATCCTGCTGCGCGGCCTGTTCACGCCGATCGGCGCGGCCGTGGCGGCGCTGGTGCTGGTCGGGTTCGGCCCCGGCGTGCTGGCGCGGCCGCTGCGGTTCGGCGCGGCGATCGTCGCCACCACCGCGGTGCTCGGCTACGCGGTGCGGCGCGCGGCCCGGCGGTTCGTCGCGGCGCTGGCGGCGCCGCTGGGCATGCGCGGCGTGGCCATCGGCGAGCGGGCCCGCGAGCGGGTCGATCTCGACGAGCTGCGCCGGCTGGTCGACGCCACCGGCGCCGACGACGGCGCGCTGGCGCGGGCGGCGCTGGTGCGCTCGGGCGGCCGCGCCGACGACGTCAGCCCGCACCTGGCCCACGACGAGCCGGCGGTGCGCCGCGCGCTGTACGCGATCGCCGCGCGCCGGCCGCACTCGGCGGCCCAGGCCGACCTGATCGGCGCGGTCCAGATCGAGGACGACGATGACGCCCGCGTCGCCGGGATCGCCGCGCTGGCCGCCCACGACGCGCGCGGGGCGATCGCCGAGCTCGACGCCGACGCCACGATCGACGCCGACGTCGGCCGCGCGATCCGCGCCGCGCGCGCCGAGGTGGGCCTGGCCAGCGCCGCCGCGCGCGCAACGGTGGTGGCCGAGCTGATCACCCGCGACGGCGCGTGGGCCGCCCGGATCGCGCGCCGCGGCCGCCCCGACGGCTACGACGCCCAGGTGCTGGCGGCGCTGGCCGGCCCGGGCCGCGCCCACGCGCTGGTCGCCGCGACCGCGGGCGGCGCCGACGCGCTGGCCGCGCTGATCGCGGCGCTGGTCGCCGGCGAGCGCGACGCCACCGCCGCGGTGGCCGACCTCGACGATCGCGACGCCACGGCGCTGGCCGAGCGGCTCGACGGGATCGATCGCGACGGCCGCGCCGCGCTGGCCCGGGCCCGGGCCGCGGCGCCCCACCCGGGCGCGCTCTTGGCGCGGCTGGCGGCCGATCCCGACTCCGACGTGCGCGCCGCGGCGCTGCGCAGCCTGGCCAGCCACGCCCGCGCGGGCGCGGCGCCGTCGCCCGAGCTGGCCGCCGCCGCGATCGAGCGCGAGCGCGCCGCGCTGGCGGCGCTGGTGGCCGCCCGCGGCGTGGGCCAGCCGCCGCTGCACGCCGCCGAGCTGGGCCGCGCGATCCGCCGCGCCACCCGCCGGCTGGTGCTGGCGGTCGCGCTGGGCACCGCCGCCGAGGGCCGGGATCCGCTGCCGCTCTTGGCCGCGGGGCGGCGCATGCTCGACGCGCCCGAGCCGCTGCGCCGCCGCGCGCTCGATCTGTTCCAGGAGGTGGCCAGCGCGCCGCTGCCGGTGCTCGATCTGCTCGAGGCGTCGCTGCGGCCGCCGACCGGGCCCGGCGCGCTCGACCGGGTCGCGGCCGAGGAGCCGTGGCTGGCGGCGCTGCTGGCCGGGCCCGCCGGCCCGCGCGAGGCCGGCCTGGCGGCGCTGCGGCAGTGCCGGTTCTTCGACGATCTCGCCGGCGATCACGTCGACGAGCTGGCGGCGGCGGCGCCGCGGCGGCAGCTCGCGGCCGGCGACGTGCTGGTCACCGCCGGCGATCCCGGCGCCGCGATGTTCGCGGTGCTCGACGGCGAGCTGGTGGGCACCGGCGCGCCGCCGCCGCGCTTCGCCGCCGGCGCCGTGCTGGGAGAGCTGGCGCTGATCGATCGCGCGCCGCGCGCGATGACGATCACCGCGGTCACCGCGACGACCGTGCTGGTGATCGACCAGCCGACGTTCACCCGCGCGCTGGCGCGCTGGCCCGAGTTCGGCGGCGCGCTCCTGCGCACCCTCGCCGCCCGAGCGTAACCCGGGTTCGTCGACGAACCTGGGTGCGCCGCGGCGCGCCGCGCACATATCCTACATGTGCCCTCGCTTCTGCTTGCAGCATGCTCCTCGGGCATCTCAGCACGTGGTGTTTGCACCTGTCAGGTCCGCTCGATTGTGGCGGTGCCCTCGGCGGTGGCATCACGCTCCCACGATGGAGGTCCGCATGACGCGCACGCACGTGGTGTCTGGAACGCTCGCTCTCCTGCTCGCCGGCTCGGCCCAACAAGCCGCCATCGCGCGGCCCCATCCGACGGCGGTCAGCCCGCTGGTCGCCAGCAGCGAGCGCGAGTGGGAGGTGGCCGACGGCCAGCCGCTGCGCGCCGCCCGCGGCACCAGCGCGACCGCGCCGCGCGGCGCCAAGGACGCGTGGGACGCCTTCGTGGCGCGCCACGGCGCCTGGGACGCGGTCTGGGACACCACCACCGGCGTGCCGCTGCGCATCTACGGCGAGGGCATCCCGGCGCCGGGCGCCAACGGCTCGGCCGACAAGGCCGCCGCCGCCGCGTGGCAGCTGCTCGCCGAGCAGCTGCCGCTCGTGGCCCCGGGCGCGCGGCTCGGTGACTTCGCGCTGGTGACCAACGCCGTCCACGGCGGCCTGCACGGCAGCCTGCCGATGCGCACGGTCGCGTTCGCGCAGCGGCAGGACGGCGCGCCGGTGCTCGGCGCCGCGGTCGGCTTCCTGTTCAAGAACGACCGGCTGTTCGTGATCAGCTCGACCGCGCAGCCGGCCACCGCCGGCCGCACGCCGGGCGCGCTGGTCGGCCAGGGCCTCGCCGAGGCCCGCGCCGTCGAGTGGGTCGGCCGCACCACCGGCCTCGCGGTCCGGGTCCGGGCCACCGACCTCGCCCCGCGCTGGCTGCCGCTGGCGCGCGCCGCCGGCGGGCTCGACCTGCGGGCGGTGATCTCGGTCGACGTCGAGTCGACCAGCGCCGACGTCCCCGGCCGCTGGCGGGTGTTCGTCGACGCCGGCAACGGCCTGCCGGTGGCCCGGCAGTCGCTCCTGCGCTTCGCGACCGGCACCATCACCTACCGCGTCCCCACCCGCAGCCCCCAGCGGCCGCGGGTCGACGCGCCGGTGCCCTTCACCAACTTCCGGGTCGGCGCCACGACCACCGCGTCGAACGCCCAGGGCCAGATCACCTGGACCGGCACCGCCGCGGCCCAGGTCACCACCGCGCTGAATGGCCCGCTGGTCGCGATGAGCAACGGCGCCGGCGCGCTGGCCACCGCGACCCTGACGCTGCAGCCTGGCGGCACCGCGTCGTGGGATCGCTCGACGGTCGCGACCGACGACGCCCAGCTGTCGACCTACCTGTTCACCCACACGGTCAAGGCCTACACCAAGGCCAACCTCAACCCGACGCTGGCCTACCTCGACCAGCAGATCTCGGCGACGGTCAACGAGAGCGGCAACTGCAACGCCTACTCGACCGGCGACGACATCCACTTCTACCGCTCGTCGACCCAGTGCGAGAACACCGGGCGCCTCGCCGACGTCGTCTACCACGAGTTCGGCCACTCGCTGCACGCGCAGTCGATCATCGAGGGCGTCGGCAACTTCGACGGCGCGCTGTCCGAGGGCGTGTCCGACTACCTGGCGGCGACGATCACCAACGACTCGGGCATGGGCCGCGGCTTCTTCTACAACGACAACGCGCTGCGCGAGCTGCAGCCGGCCCGCGACCTGCGCTGGCCCGACGACGTCCAGGGCGAGGTCCACGCCGACGGCGAGATCATCGCCGGCACGCTGTGGGACGTCCGGGTGGCGATGATCGCCGCGCTGGGCCCCGCCGCCGGCGTGACCAAGGCCGACGACATCTACTACGCGATCATCCAGCGCGCGACCGACATCCCGTCGAGCTACGCCGAGGCGCTGGCCGCCGACGACGACGACGGCAACCTCGCCAACGGCACGCCCAACCTGTGCGCGCTGCGCGAGGTGTTCGGCCGCCACGGCCTGGCCTCGGGCGGCGGCACGGTCGGCTCGGGGCTGGGCGCGCCGGTGCGGTCGGGCTTCCAGATCCGCGTGCCGATCGCCGCGCCCACCGGCGGCTGCGCCGCGCCGACGATCGGCGCCGCGACGCTGTCGTGGAAGCTGCGCGGCGGCGGCGCCACCACCGACGTGGCGCTGGTGCAGCAGGGCTCCGAGCTGGTCGGCTCGATGCCGGCCCAGCCCGACGGCGCGGTGGTGCAGTACAAGATCAGCGTCGACGTCAGCGGCAACCCCGTCCGCTACCCGGACAACGTGGCCGACCCGCTGTACGAGTTCTTCGTCGGCACGGTCGAGAACATCTACTGCACCGACTTCGAGAGCGACCCGACCTGGACCCACGGCGCGCTCAGCGGCACCGACGTCTGGCAGCGCGGCGTCCCCGCGGGCAACGGCGGCGACCCGCGGACGGCGACCTCGGGCCAGAACGTCTACGGCATGGACCTGGCCGGCGGCGACGGCGTCTACGCGCCCAGCTCGAACATCTGGGCCAAGACCCCGATGATCAGCACCACCGGCTTCACCAACGTCCGCCTGCAGTACAAGCGCTGGCTCAACGTCGAGGACGGCTTCTTCGACCAGGCGACGATCCAGGCCGACGGCACGACGCTGTGGTCGAACTTCAACAGCAACCAGGGCAACAACTCGTCGACCAGCCACACCGACAAGGAGTGGCGCTTCCACGACGTCGACCTGTCGGCGCAGGCGGCCGACGGCAGCGTCCAGCTCAACTTCACGCTCAAGAGCGACCAGGGCCTCGAGCTCGGCGGCTGGACCATGGACGACCTGTGCGTGGTCGGCTACCGCGCCGGCGCCACCGCCTGCGGCAACAGCGTCGTCGAGGCCGGCGAGCAGTGCGACGACGGCAACACCGCCAGCGGCGACGGCTGCTCGGCGACCTGCCAGGCCGAGGGCCCGCCGCCGCCCGACTGCGGCAACGGCACCGTCGACGCCGGCGAGCAGTGCGACGACGGCAACACCAGCGGCGGCGACGGCTGCTCGGCGGTGTGCCAGACCGAGGCGCCCCCGGCCGGCTGCGGCGACGGCACCGTCGGCGCTGGCGAGGCGTGCGACGACGGCAACGTGGCGCCCGGCGACGGCTGCTCGTCGATCTGCACCATCGAGGACGGCGGCAACCCGGGCGACGGCGGCGCCGAGGGCGGCTGTTGCTCGACCGGCAGCGGCGCCGGTGGCCCGCTGACCGCGACCGGCCTGGCGCTGGGCGTGGCCGCGCTGGTCGGCCGCCGCCGGCGCGCGCGGCGCTGAATCCTTGGGAGGGTTTGTCGACAAACCCTCCCCCGGCGGGGTCATGCCCCCGCCGGGGCCCCCGCCCGATACGCGAGACATCCGACGCCTCCCCGCGATCCCGGGGAGGCGCCGCGCTCAGGCCAGCGTCGCGACGTCGATCGTGACGCCGGCGGCCCGCAGCCGCGGCACCAGCACCGGCGCCAGCGCCACCGCGGGCGTCAGCACGCCGCCGCCCGACGCCGGCGGATCGAGCGCCAGCGCGAGCGCCGCCTCGCCGAGCAGCTTGGCGGTGCCGGCGTAGCCGGGGTCGAGGTCGTCGGCGAACGTCGCCACCCGGGTGACGCCGTCGACGGTGCCGTGCAGGCGCACCCGGTAGCGGCCGCGCTGCCGGACCTCGGCGCTGGGGCCCTCGCCGGGCTTGGGCAGCCGGGCCTCGAGGGCGCGGCGCAGCGGCGCCAGCTGAGTCGCGGCGACGAAGCCGGCCAGCGCGCCGGTCACGCCGACCGCCATGGCGGCGCCGCGCGCGCTGCGCGGCAGGCCCATGCGCTCGTCGTAGTGCCAGACGTCGCCCCACGGGTAGTCGAGCAGCGCGTGGCTGCGGCGCACCACGCGGGTGTTGACCGCGGCCATCACGAACGGCGCGGTGAACACCCCGAGCGCGCGATCGTAGCCGGGGCCACGGGCGTCGCGATCGCCGCCGCGCGGCGCGCCGGCCGGATCGAGCGCGTACGGATCGAGCAGCAGCCGCCGCACCTCGCGATCGCGGGCCGCGGCGTCGACCAGCCCGAGCATGCTGGCCACGGTCCCGCCCGACGCGCCGCCCTTGATCTCGAACAGCGCGGTGACGCTGGGCGCGCCGCGGCCATGGTGCGACTCGAGGTCGCGCTGCAGCACCCAGACGCCGAGATCCGAAGGCACCGAGTCGAAGCCGCAGCAGTGGACGATCCGCGCGCCCGACGCCACCGCCGCCGCGTGGTGGCGATCGATCATCTGCCGCACGAACGGCACCTCGCCGGTGAGATCGCAGTACGCGGCGCCGGCGGCGACGCACGCGGCCACGAGCGCCGCGCCGTGGGCCAGGTACGGCCCGACCGTGGTGCACACCGCGGTCGTGGTGCGGGCCAGCGCGATCAGCGCGGCCTCGTCGTGGGCGTCGGCGAGGACGATCGGCAGCGCGCCGGCGCGCGCGTCGATCGCCGCCAGCTCCCGGCGCACTGCCTCGAGCTTGGCCTGGCTGCGGCCCGCCAGCGCCCAGCGCAGGTCGGCGCCGGCATGCCGGACGAGGTACTCGGCGACCAGCCGGCCGGTGAAGCCGGTGGCGCCGAACAGGATGAGATCGTAGTGGCGGTCGCGGGCCATCGCCGGCAGCGTACCGCCGCGCCGGCTCGCGCTCGCGGCGCCGACCGACTATCGTCAGCCGATGCACCACCGCCTGGTCCTGGGGACGCTGGCGCTGGCGGCGTGCTCGCGGTCACCGGGCGCGCCCCCGGCCCCGCCCGCGGCGGTCGACGCCGGCCCCCGCCCCGACGCGGCGACGAGGTTGCCGGCGGTCGACGCCGGCGGCCTGGCGATCACCGCGATCGAGCCCGACGCCGCGGCGCCGCGCGGCGCGCCGGGCGGCGCCCGGGTGATCGGCGGCGCGCGCTTCGTCGATCGCGACGGCCCCGGCGCGCTGCACCTGCTCGAGACCCGCGCCTACCAGGGCACGTCGATCCTGCTGCAGGCGCGGCTGACCCGCGGCGCCGACGAGCGCGAGGTCCGGGTGGTCAACGACCGCGCCGACGCCTGCGCCGCGCGCAACCTCACCGGCTTCGCGCCGCCGGCGGTCAGCGTCACCGATCTCGATCACGACGGCGCCGCCGAGCTCGGCTTCGGCTACCTGGTCGGCTGCGCCGGCGCGCGGGTGGTGGCCAAGCAGCTGGTGCTGATCGGCGAGCAGAAGTTCATCATCCGCGGGTCGACCGCCGACGGCGGGGTCCCCGAGCCGGCCGCCGCCGCCTGGCCGCCGGCCGCGCTGGGCGTCGCCACCGCGGCGTTCCGCGACAACGCCGGCGCGCTCGACGTGGTCGACGACAGCGCCACCGCGAGCGCGGCGATCTACACCGCCGACAGCGACGTCGAGCGGGTCACCGGCGGCGCCGGCGATCGCACGTGGTCGTACCCGGTGCTGGCGATGATCGGCCCGGCCCAGGCCGCCCAGCTGACGCTGCGGATGCGGCGGATCGTCGATCCGCCCGGCCGCCGCGCCGCTGGCGCCCGCGCCGCCCGCTGCGACCTCGGGCTGGTCACCGCCGACGTCGTCAGCCTGGCGTGCGCGATCACCGCCGCCGACACCCGCCACGCCACGCTGGCCGCGTGGCGCACCGGCGATCGCGCCGACGTCACCGCCGCCGAGCTGGGGCTGACGCCGGCCGCCGGCTGCGGCGTCGCGCTGACCGCCGCCGGCGTCGCGTGGCGCGCCCTGCGCCCCGACGCCGCCTGCCCCGGCGACACCGCGTGGGCCGCGCTCACCCCGATCAGCCCGCGCGCCACCGCGCTGGTGGCCCGGATGCGAGCGCCGTGAGCGCGCGCTGGTCGCGGCGCCGGATCGCGCTGGCGATCGCGATCGCGATCGTCGCGAGCGTCATGGCGTACATGACGGTCACCGGCGCGATCACCGCCGCCGGGGTCAAGGCCTGGCTCGACGACATGGGGCCGTGGGCGCCGCCGCTGTTCGTCCTGGTGTTCGTGGCTGGCTCGTCGGTCGGCCTGCCGGGCATGGCGTTCGTCGTCGGCGCGCGGCTGGCGTTCGGCCCGTGGCTGGGCTTCGCGCTGGCCTACGGCGGCGGCGTGCTGGCGGTGACCGTGCCGTTCGTGCTGACCCGGGCGCTGCGTCGCGGCGACGTGCCGCCGTGGCGCCCCAAGGGCAAGCGGATCGGCTGGCTGTTCAGCCACCTCGAGGCCCACCCGTTCCTGGTGGTGCTCGGCCTGCGGCTGATCCTGTGGTTCAACTCGGCCGTCACCTACGCGCTGGCGCTGTCGCCGATCCGCACCCGCGACTACGTGCTGGCGTGCGCGCTGGCGCTGGCGCCGGTGGTCGCGGTGGCCAGCTTCGTCAGCGGCTGGATCACCGGCTGACCGCGTAGCCGTAGGTGATCGTGCCCGCGACGGTGCCGGTCGACGGCATGCCCGCGACCTTGCCGCCCAGCGTGCCGGTCAGGCGCTGCTCGAGCGGGCGCGCGCGGGCGACGTCGAGCTTCACCGCCAGCCGCATCGTCGACTCGGCGCGGCCGTCGGCGTCGTCGCGGGCCAGCTGCAGGTCGAACTCGAAGGTGGCGACCCCGTCGGCCGCGCCGACCAGGAGCGCGGTCCCCGCCACCGGCGGCATCATCGGGTTGTGACCGAACGCGTCGGTCAGCTCGGCGGGCGTCAGCTCGACCGGCTCGCCGCGGGTCCAGGCGCGGCTGTGCAGCAGCACCGCCAGCGGCGGCACCCGGCCGATCGCGCGGCCCAGATCGGCGGTCAGCGCGGCCTGCTCGGCGGGCGTCACCGCGCTGCCGTCGGCGTGGACCGCGACCAGCGCGTCGCCCTCGGCGCGGATGTCGTAGGTCTGGCCCTGCAGCGGGCTGGGCTTGGTGGTGGTGGCGCCGTCCTTGGTCTGCTCGACCTGGTGGCGATCGAAGCGGGCCCGGGCCGCGGTGACGACGCCGTCGGCGGCCACCGCGCGCACCTCGACCTCGAACTGCCGGCTGCGGCGGGTCGACAGCCGCACCACCTGCCCCGGCCCGGCGGTGACCTCGCTCTGCGAGGTGAGCTCGTCGGTGAGCGTCTGGCGCTCGCCGACCACCGGCGTCGGCGCGGCGAGCCGCAGCCCGCCGCCGGCCCCGCGATCGCGGCGCGAGCAGGCGGTGGCGAGGAGCGCGAGGGCGAGCGCGAGAGCGAGCGCGGCGGGCGCGCGGCGGGACAGCACGTCGGCAGTCTACGCGTCCCACGCGCGGCGGCGCACCTCGCGCAGCCACGCGTCGAGATCCGCGGTCGCCGCGGCGCTGGGCTCGACTGGCAACGGCGACCGGGCCGCGGCCTCGTCGACCACCGCGATCGCCGCGGCCAGCGCCGCCCGCCACGCCGCCAGCTCGGCGCCGGCCAGCGCGACCCGCTCGCCGGTGCGCTTGCGCGCGATCAGCTCGCCGACGTCGAGGCCGTAGCCGGGCGCCAGCGCGGTCAGGTCGGTCTCGACCGCGCCGGTCTCGAGCAGGTGGCGGCCGGTGCACGCGGTGCGCAGCACGTAGAGCACCTTCTTGGCGGTCGGCGTGGCCTCGGCCGCGGCCAGCTGCGCGCGCGCGAACCCGCCGTAGTGGCGCGCCACCCGGCGCGACAGCGCGGCCTGGACCAGCGGCCGCGCCGCGGTCAGCAGCGCGTCGTCGGCGTCGAGCACCAGCGCGCCCAGCAGGCGCTCGAGGTAGTTGCCGTTGCCGGTCAGCACGCCGCGCAGCACGCCGCCCAGCTCGTTCGAGCCGTAGTCGACCTCGACGCCGTCGATCACGGTCATCTGCTCGGCGCCGCCCTCGCGCACGGTCAGGCCGATCAGGTCGCCGGTGGGCGCGACGTGGACGCACTTGAGGTCGAGGTCCGAGTCGGGCGACGGGAAGCCGTAGGCGTGGGCGCCCGACAGATACACCACCAGGTGGTGGCGCTCGCGGGCGCGCTCGGCCAGGTAGGCCTGCGCGACCGCGGCCTGGTGCGGCGTGACGACGTCGAAGCGGCGGGCGATGGTCATGGATCCTCCTCGTCGAAGCGGGCCACCGGCGGCGGCGGCGCGTCGCGGCCCCACGGCCCGGGCGCGTCGACCAGCGCGCGGCGCGCCACCTCGTGGCGGATCGCCCGCAGCGCCGCCTCGACCCGCGCCACGTCGGCCTGGCGCGGCAGCCGGCTGGTCGCGCGCGCCGCCTCGAGCGCCGGCGTCATCGCGCGCGCCATCGCCAGCACGTCAGGCATCGGCACCTCGCCGCGCTTGATCGCGCGCAGCGTCGGCGCCAGCGCGTCGGGCACCCGCAGCCGCGGCGCCTCGCCCGCAGCCAGCCCGAGCCAGCGGGTCGCGACGTCGAGCAGGCGGATCAGGTTGTAGGCGTTCTTGGGCCGCAGGTCGCGCGCGGTCGCCAGCGCCAGCCCGCCGCCGGCCGCCGCCACCAGCGCCGCCCACGTCGCCTCGGGCAGCTGGCCCTGATCGTACAGCGATCGATACAGCTGCTTGACGTAGTCGCGGGCGCGCCGCGCCGCCAGCTCGGCGGTGTCGCCACGCACCGCCGCCGCGTCGGCCAGCCGGGCCGCCACCGCGTCGAGCGTCAGCGTCGGCTCGGCCGCCAGCCAGCCCAGCACCGTCGCGCGGTGATCGGCCAGCCGCTGGTTGTGCTCGAGCCGATCGAGCTGCGACAGCGCGTAGCGGCCGAAGCTGCCGTAGATCGCCTGCGACACGCACGCGTCGCGCACGTCGAGCAAGGTCGCGCCCAGCGGATCGCGCACCGCCGCGGCGTCGGCCACGAACAGCATCTCGAGCGTGTTGGGATCGGCGCGCACCGCCTGGCGCAGCGCCTTGCCGACCTCCCAGTAGGCGCCGGTGGCGTCGGCCGAGGCCAGATCGCCGGGCGGATCGACCAGCCCGGTGGTCCACGCCAGCGGCGCCACGAACACGCCGCGGTGATCCTCGTCGCTGCCGCCGTCGGCCAGGCCCCACGCCCGCGACCCGACCACGACGTCGAGCACGATCGTCGGCGCCAGCGCCTGCCACGCGTCGTCGCGGCGCCGGGCGTAGCGCACCTGCCCCAGCTTGCGCGGCGCCAGCTCGTCGCGGGCGTAGCGGGCGCGGCCGCCGCCGACCAGCTCGACCTCGAGGCCGCCGTCGACCACCGCCACCACCCGGCCCACCGCGCCGGCGGTGATCACCCGCTCGCCGACCGCGCGATCGACGCGGGTCGCGACCTCGGTGCCCAGCGGCAGCGGCACCGCGCGCGGATCGAGGTCGGCCAGGCCGCCGAGACGCAACGCCATGCGCGACCTTACCGCGCGCCGGCGATCCGCCGCACCACCTGCAGCGCCGGGATGCCGGTGACGCCGCCGCCGCCGTGGGTCGCCGACGACGCCTGCCACAGCCCGCGCACCGGCGTGGTGTAGTCGGCGAAGCCCGGCGCCGGCCGCATGTGGAACAGCTGGCTCGCCGACAGCTCGCCGTGGAAGATGTTGCCGCCGGCCAGGCCGTAGGTCGTGGCCATCGCGTGGGGCCCGATGATCTGGCGGTGCTTGATCGACGCGGTGAAGCCGGGCGCCAGCGCCTCGACCCGCGCGATCAGCCGGTCGGCGTAGGCGTCGAGGTCGGCCGCGTGGGGCGCGTCGGCGAAGCCGTGCGGCACCCACTGCGTGAACATCGACATGACGTGGTGGCCCGGCGGCGCCAGCGTCGGATCGAACACCGACGGGATGCACACGTCGGCGAACGGCCGCGCCGCCGGCCGCCCGGCCGCCGCGTCCTGGAACGCCGCCTCGAGCTCGTCGACGTCGTCGGCCAGCACGATCGTGCCGCCGTGGACCTCGGGATCGAAGCCGGGCTTGCACGCGAACTCGGGCAGCCGGTCGAGCGCGAGGTTGACCTTGACGACGCCCGATCGCGACTTCCACCGGCGGATCGCGGCGACGAAGTCGGCCGGCAACGCCGCCGGGTCGAGGTGCTCGAGGAACGTGCGCTGCGGGTGGGTCGTCGCGATCACCACCGGCGCCTGGTAGGCGCGGCCGTCGGCCAGCGCGACGCCCGTGACCGCGCCGTCGTCGACCTCGATCCGCGCCACCTCGGCCTCGGTCACGATCGTCACGCCGGCGGCGCGCGCCGCCGCCGCCAGCGCCTGGGTCACGCCGCCCATGCCGCCCTCGGGGAAGCCCCACGCGCCCTGCTGGCCGAGGCCGACGTCGCCCAGCTTGTGGTGCGCCATCACGTAGGCGGTGCCCGGCGAGCGCGGGCCGGCCCAGGTGCCGATGATGCCCGACACCGCCAGCACGCCCTTGAGCGCCGGCGACGCGAAGCTGTCGTCGAGCAGGTCGGCGACGCTCATCGTCATCAGGCGGGTCACGTCGGCGACGCCGGTGGCGTCGAGGCCGCGCAGCTTCCACGCCAGCGCCAGCTGCCGCCACAGCTCGCGCGGGTGGCGCGAGCCGATCCGCGGCGGCACCGTCGTGAGCAGCGGCCCCAGCACCGCCGCCAGCCGGCCCAGCCAGGCGTCCCACGCCTCGAGCGCGGCGACGTCGGCCGGCTCGAACTTGCCGACCTCGGCGGCGCGGCGGGCGCGATCCTCGGGCAGCATCAGGTAGCGGCCGTCGGCGCGCGGCGCGAAGTAGCCGTGCTGCGGGTAGACCTTGTAGCCGAACCGCGGCAGCGCCAGCTCCTCGATGATCGCCGGCGGCAGCAGGCTCACGACGTACGACAGCGCCGTGACCTTGTAGGCCGGCCCCCACGGCGTCTCGGTGATGGCCGCGCCGCCCACCACGTCGCGGCGCTCGAGGACCACCACCCGCCGCCCGCGCTTCGCGAGGAGGCCCGCCGCGGTCAGGCCGTTGTGGCCGCCGCCGATCACGATCACGTCGAACCGGTGCGCGTCGCTCATCCGACCCCGACCTTCACACGGCGCCCGCCGCCGCGGGAGCGCCGGCGCAGGCAACCGCGCGGCCGGCGTGCCAGTCTCTCCCGCGATGCGCCCGCCACCGCTCGCCGTCGTCACGCTGGTCGCCTGGGCAAGCGGGTGCGCGGCCAGCGCGGCGCCACCGCCCGCGACGCCGCTGGTCGACACCCCCGCCCCCGCCGCCAGCCCCGCCACCGACGACCGCGCCGCCGCGACCCGGCTGCTCGAGCTCGCGATCGAGGCCAAGGGCGGCCGCGCCCGCCTGACCGCGCTGCGCTCGCTCCACGCCACCGGCACCATCCGCCTGGTCAGCGCCGACTTCCAGGTCGTCGGCGAGTTCGAGCGCTGGCTGGTCGTCCCCGATCGCCAGCGCGTCGACGTCACCGTCAACGGCAAGACGATCTCGGTGATCATCGCCGGCGACGAGGCCGTGCAGCGGACCGACGCGCAGCTCCGGCCGGTCGAGGGCGTGGCCGCCGACCAGCTGGTCGCGAGCCTGTGGCGCGATCGCGACCTCGTCCTGCGCAACGCGCTGGCGCCCGACGCCAGCGTCGGCGACGCCGGCACCGAGGTCGTCGCCGACACGACCTGCGACGCGTTCACGGTGCGGCGCGCCGGCGAGCCCCGGGTGCGCGTGCTGCTCGATCCGGCGACCCACGCGATCGTCCGGCTGGTGCCGCTCGGCGACGACGCGCGCGGCCACGAGGACGCCGCCGACTACCAGGCCGTCGACGGCCTCCAGGTCGCGCGCCGGATCACCAGCGTCGGCGCCGGCCCCTCCACCGAGCTGACGCTCGCCACCGTCGAGCTCGATCTCCCGATCGCCGCCGACGTGTTCGCGCTGGCGCCCTGACCAGCGGGTGGGCCCGACCGCGCCGTAACCGAGGCGCGCGGCTGGCGTACGATCGCCCGAGGCGATGAGCGACCCCCACCCGTCCGAGATCACTCCCCCCGCGGTGTACTGGAACCGCCGCGCGTTCCTGCGCGGCGGCGCGCTGGCCGCCGGCGCGGTCGCCACCGCGGCGCTGTACCGGCGCGTCAACGGCGTGGCGCTGCGCGGCGTCGACACCGCGCTGATCGCCGGGATCCGGCCGGCGCCCGCCGCGAGCGACCCCAGCGGCTTCCGCGTCGACGAGGCGCTGACGCCCCTCACCGCCGTCGCCAACTACAACAACTTCTACGAGTTCACCACCGACAAGGACGGCGTCGCCGCCGCCGCCGCCGGCTTCGACACCCGCGGCTGGACGGTCGAGGTCGGCGGGCTGGTCGGCAAGCCGCGCACGTTCGATCTCGACACGCTGCGCGCGCTGGCGCCGCTCGAGGAGCGCGTCTACCGGATGCGCTGCGTCGAGGCGTGGTCGATGGTCATCCCGTGGGTCGGCTGCTCGCTCGGCAAGCTCCTGGCCGCGGTCGAGCCGCTCGGCGACGCGCGCTTCGTCGCGTTCGAGACGCTCTACGACCCGGCGCGGATGCCGGGCCAGCGGACCGACGTGCTCGACTGGCCCTACCGCGAGGGCCTGCGCATGGACGAGGCGATGCACCCGCTGACGCTCCTGGCCACCGGCCTGTACGGGCGCGATCTGCCGCCACAGGACGGCGCGCCGGTGCGGCTGGTGGTGCCGTGGAAGTACGGCTTCAAGGGCGTGAAGTCGATCGTCAAGATCACGCTGACCGCCGGCATGCCGCCGACCACCTGGAACCGCGCCGCGCCCGACGAGTACGGCTTCTACGCCAACGTCAACCCGGCGGTGCCGCACCCGCGGTGGAGCCAGGCCACCGAGCAGCGCATCGGCGAGTCCGGCCGCCGCAAGACCCTGCCCTTCAACGGCTACGCCGACCAGGTCGCGAGCCTCTACGCCGGGATGGATCTGCGTGCCGACTTCTAGCGCGACCGCGACCGCCGCGCCGATGCCCACGCCCGCCACGCCCGCCGCGCCCGCGCCGCCGACCTTCGACGCCGGCTTCGCGCGCCGGTTCGCCTGGCTGTGCGGGCTGACGCCGCTGGCGGTGCTGGCCTGGGACGCGTACCGCGGCCAGCTCGGCGTCAACGCCGTCAGCTACGCCATCCACACCACCGGCCTGCTCGGGCTGGTGTGCCTGGTGGCGTCCCTCGCGATCACCCCGCTGCGCCGCCTGACCGGCGCGGCGACGCTGGTCGCGGCGCGGCGGCCGCTGGGCCTGCTCGCCTTCGGCTACGTCGCGCTGCACCTCGCGATCTTCTTCTGGTTCGATCGCGATCGCAGCGTCGGCGCGACGATCGACGAGGTGCTCGAGCGCCGCTACCTGCAGGTCGGCATGGGCGCGCTGCTGGCGATGGTGCCGCTGGCGATCACGTCGACCGATCGGATGATCAGCCGGCTGGGGCCGCGCCGCTGGAAGGCGCTGCACCGCCTGGCCTACGCGGCCGCCATCGGCGGCGTCGTCCACTACTACCTGCTGGTCAAGGCCGACACCCGACAGCCGCGCGCGTTCGCGGTCGTCCTCGGCGGCCTGCTGCTGCTGCGGGTGGTCGGCCACTACCTCGACCTGCGCGCCAAGGCCCGCCGCGCCGTCGCGCCCGCCGCCGCCGCCCCCGCCGCGGGCAAGCCGTGGCGCGGCACGCTCAAAGTCGCGCGGGTGTTCGACGAGAGCCCCGACGTGCGCACGTTCCGGCTGGTCGCGCCCGACGGCGGGCCGCCGCCGTTCACCCACCGCCCCGGCCAGCACCTGACGCTCGAGCTGACCATCGCCGGCCAGCGGGTGTTCCGCTCGTACACGATCGCGTCGTCGCCGACCCGGGCCGGCGCCATCGAGCTCACCGTCAAGCGCCAGGACGGCGGCCGCGGCGGCTCGAAGCACGTCCACGCGACGCTGGTCGAGGGCGCGCTGGTGTCGGTCCGCGGCCCCCACGGCGACTTCGTCTTCGACGGCGCCGGCGCCGATCACGTCGTCTTGATCGCCGGCGGCGTCGGCATCACGCCGGTGATGGCGATGCTGCGGTCGCTGACCGACCGCGCGTGGCCGGGCCGGGTCGATCTGCTCTACGGCGTGCGCACCGACCAGGACGTGGTCTTCGCCGACGAGCTGGCCTACCTCGAGGCCCGCTTCCCGACCTTGCACGTGACCCGGGTGGCGTCGAGCCCCGACGTCGGCCCGGCCTGGACCGGCGCCCGCGGCCACGTCGATCGCGCGCGCCTCGCCGCGGTGCCCGGCCTCGCCGCCGCGCCGATCTACCTGTGCGGCCCCGCACCGATGATGGCCGCGGTCACCGCCGCGCTGCGCGAGCTCGGCGTGCCCGCCGCCGCGATCCACACCGAGGCGTTCGTCGCCGCCGCCGCGCCGCCGGTCGACGCCGTGGGCGGCGAGGTCGCGTTCGCGCGGTCGGGCAAGCGGGCCAGCGGCCTGACCGTGCTCGATGCCGCCGAGGCGTGCGGCGTCGACCTGCCGTCCGAGTGCCGCGCTGGCATCTGCGGCCAGTGCAAGACCCGGCTCGTGCGCGGCGAGGTCCGGATGGGCGCGGTGTCCGCGCTGAGCGCACGTGAGCGGACGGATGGCTACATCCTCGCCTGTCAGGCGCACCCGGTGAGCGAGATCGTCGTCGATGCCTGATCGCTACCCGCGTTCAGGCTAGCCCAAGGCCCCGACGTTTTCGTAGGATGGTCGGAATGGCTCGTACTCCGCTGGCGTCCTCCCTCCGCACGCTGTGGCGCGATCTGACCCGCGCCCGCGCCCAGGGCATCCCCGTCGATGAGCTAGCCGATCGCGCCGCCGCCCGGCCGCGCCCGTCGCGCCGCGAGGTCCTGGCCGGCGCCGCCGCCGGCGCCGCGCTGCTGGCGGCGCCCGGGCGCGCCCGCGCCGCCGCGGCCGATCCCACCGTCGCGATCATCGGCGGCGGCATCGCCGGCCTCAGCTGCGCGTTGACCCTGCTCGACAAGGGCGTCGAGTCGACGGTGTACGAGGCGTCGGGGCGCGTCGGCGGTCGCATGTACTCCAACCGCACCGGCTACTGGAGCGCCGGGCAGATCAGCGAGTGGGGCGGCGAGCTGATCGACACCGGCCACGCGACGGTCCAGGACCTGGCCGCGCGCTTCGGCCTCCCGGTCGACGATCTGTTCGCGCTGCAGCCGGCCGGCTCCGACGAGGTCTACCGGGTGCTCGGCGGCTACTACCCGCGGGCCCAGGCCAACGCCGACTTCGACGCGATCTTCGCCGCGGTCAAGGCCGACCTCCGCGCGGCGCCGTTCCCCACCACCTGGGACGCGTACACCGCGGCCGGCGCGACGCTCGACGCGCTCAGCGCCTACGACTGGATCGAGTCGCGCATCCCTGGCGGCCACGCCAGCCCGCTCGGCGCGATGCTCGACCTGGCCTACGCGATCGAGTACGGCGCCGACACCACGCAGCAGTCGTCGTTGAACCTGCTCTACCTGCTGGCCTACCAGCCCAAGCCGTACGACCACACGCTGGCGGTGTTCGGCGAGTCCGACGAGCGCTACCACATCCGCGGCGGCAACCAGCGCCTGCCCGAGGCGATCGCCGCCTACCTGGGCGATCGGGTGGTCACCGGGGAGAAGCTGGTCAGGCTCAAGGAGACCGCCGGCGGGCGCTACAAGCTCAGCTTCGAGCGCGGCAACCAGACCATCGATCGCACGTTCGACTACGTCGTGCTGGCGCTGCCGTTCGCCGCCTACACGTTCGACTACGCGCAGGCCGGGTTCGATCCGCTCAAGCTCGACGCGATCACCAGCCTCGGCCGCGGCCACAACGGCAAGCTGCAGCTGCAGTTCAACGCCCGCGGCTGGAACGGCGCCGGCCCGTGGCCAGGCATCGCCAACGGCTCGAGCTACAGCGACACCGGCTACCAGTGCAGCTGGGACGTCACCCGCGGCCAGGCCGGCGCGCCGGGCATCCTCAACCTGTACTCGGGCGGCGGGGTCACCGACGCGATGCGCACGACGACGCCGTTCGCGACCGCGGCCAACGCGCAGGTCCGCGCCGACGCCACCGCCGGCCTGGCCCAGCTGGCGCCGGTGTTCCCCGGCCTGGCGTGGAACGGCAAGGCGACCCAGTCGATCTGGCACAAGGCGCCCCTGTTCAACGCGTCGTACGCCTACTACAGCCCCGGCAGCTACACCCGCTTCGCGGGCTACGAGGCCGAGCCCCAGGGCGGCGTGTACTTCTGCGGCGAGCACACGTCGCTCGACTACCAGGGCTTCATGGAGGGCGGCGCGTTCACCGGCGTCGCCACCGGCAAGGCGCTGAAGCGCGCCATCCGCAACGCCTGATCGCGCGGCCTACTTGGCCTTGGCCAGGTCGCCGGCCTCGACCCAGGTCAGCTGCGCCGGCACCAGGTACTGCTTGATCACGCGGGTCACGTCGGCGGCGGTGACCTGGGCGATCGCGGCGCGGCGCGCCTGGCGCCAGCCGAGGTCGCGGCCGAGGTAGCGATCGCGGCGCAGCATCCCCACCAGGTTGCCGTCGTCGGCCAGCGCGTTGTCCTCCTGCTCGCGCAGCGCCTTGCGCGCCACCGCGACCTCGTCGTCGGTCACGCCCTGATCGCGCAGCCGGGCCACCTCCTCGACGAACGCCGCCCGGGCCTTGGCCAGGTTCTGCGGCGCCAGGATCGCGCCCATCACCACGTTGCCGACCGGGTCCTCGTCGCCGGCGTAGATGCCGCCCCACACGCCGTACGAGAAGCCGTCGCGCTCGCGCAGCCGCATCCACAGCCGCGAGCCGGTCGAGCCGCCGAAGATCTGCGACGCCACCGCGACCGCGGCCGCGTCGGGGCTGTCGTCGCGGAGCGCGACCTGGCTGCCCGCGGTGATCAGCGCCATCTCCTTGTCCTTGGTGTCGATGCGCGCGCTGGTCGCCGGCTGCGACCACAGCTGATCGGACAGCCGCGCGTAGGGCGCCTGCGACGTCCAGCCGTCGAGCGCCTTCGTCAGCAGCTGCCCCAGCTCGGCGGGGTCGAAGTCGCCGACCGCGCTGACCTCGCCGTGGCCGGTGCCCCAGAACCCGCGGTGGTAGGCGGTCAGGTCCTTGATCGTCACCCGCTTCACCGCCGCCACCTCGTCGTCGACGCTCAGCGTCGCCCGCGGATCGGCCTTGGGCCACGGCGCGATCAGCTGGGCGAAGCGCAGGAACGCCAGCTGCGCCGGATCCTGGCGCTGCTCCTCGAGCTCGGCCAGCGCCTCCTGGCGCACCACCGCCAGCTCCTTGGCCGCCAGCGCCGGGCGCCGGAGCAGCTCGCCGACCAGCGCCACCACCTCGGGCAGGGACGCCCGCACCGTCTCGATCGACACGACGATCGCGCCAGCCCGGGCGCTGACCTCGACGTCGGCGGTCAGGCGATCCTCCAGCTCCTCGAGCTGCGCGAACGACCGCGTGGTCGTGCCGCGCTCGACCATCGCGCCCAGCAGCCGCGCCACCGCGGCCTGGCCCTGCAGCGTCGCGGCGTCGCCGTGGCGCAGCACCAGCTCGACGTGGACCTTGCCGCCGCGGGTCTGCTTGGGCAGGAACGTGGCCTTGATCCCGCCGGCCAGCTCGACCTGCTGCACCCGCGCCGCGAGGTTGTCGAGGCTGGCGACGAACGCCTCGCCGGCCACCGCGGTGGAGGGCGCGATCCCCGCCACCTGCGCCGCCACGTCGACGGTCGGCGCCGCCGGGGCCCGATCGGGCGCGGCGGTGGGGACGAACTCGCCCAGCGTACGGTTGGACGGCTTGAGGTAGGCGGTGGCGACCCGCTGGACGTCCGCGACGGTGATGGTCTTGAGCCGATCGCGGTAGGCGAAGATCAGCCGCCAGTCGCCGGCCGCCGCCCACTCGGACAGCTCGACCGCGATCCGCGCGCTGTCGGCGATGCCGAGCGCGAACTCCTTCTGCGCGCTGGCCCGCCACCGCTCGACCTCGGCGCTGGTGACCGGGCGCTCGGCGAAGCCCTCGGCCAGCGCCACCAGCGCCGCCCGCGCCTTGGCGACGGCCTTGGCGTCGGTGGGCTTGACCCCGATCAGCAGGTACGCCGGGTCGCGGAACAGGTACTGCTGCGCCCAGACCTCCGCGGCCAGCCCCGGCGTCACCAGCGCCTGGTACAGCCGGCCGGTGGGCTCGCGGGTCAAGATGTCGGCCAGCGCGTCGAACGCGACGTGATCGGGGTCGGCGCCGGCCACCGCGTGGTACAGCGACATCAGCACCCGCACGTCGCCGGTGCGGCGCAGCGTCACCGCGCGCTCGCCGTCCTGGACCGGCTCGACGGTGTAGGTCGGCGGCAGGGTCCGGGTCGGGCGCGGCAGCGCGCCGAACGTCGCGTTGACGTCGGCCAGCGCCGCCGCCGGATCGAACTTGCCGGCGATGATCACCACGGCGTTGTCGGGCTGGTAGTAGCGCTCGTAGAACGCGCGCAGCGCCGGCACCGGCACGTGCTCGACGTCGCTCCGCGAGCCGATCGTGTCCTTGCCGTAGTTGTGCCACTGGTAGGCGACGGCGGTGACCCGCTGCTCGAGGATGCCGCGCGGATCGTTCTCGCCGGCCTCCATCTCGTTGCGCACGACGCTGAACTCGGTGGCGAGGTCGTCGGCCGAGACGCTGGCGTTGACCATGCGATCGGCCTCGAGCTCCAGCGTCCAGCGCAGGTTGTCGCCGGTCGCCGGCAGCGTCTCGTAGTAGTTGGTGCGGTCCTGCCAGGTCGAGCCGTTGGCGAACGCGCCGCGCTCGTCGAGCAGCTTGAGCACGTTGCGGTGGCGCGGCGAGCCCTTGAACATCATGTGCTCGAGCAGGTGGGCCATGCCGGTCTCGCCCGCGCCCTCGTGCATCGAGCCGACCAGGTAGGTGACGTTGACCGTCACGGTCGACTGGGTGGCGTCGGGGAACAGCAGCACCCGCAGGCCGTTGCCCAGCTCGTACTCGGTGATGCCCTCGAGCGCGCGCACCTGGCGCGGGGCCGGCGGCGCGGCCGGCGGGGTCGCCACCGGCGGCGCCGCGGGGGTCGGCGTGGGCGCGACCGTGACCGGCGCGGCGACCGGGACGGCGCCGGGGCGCGCGCCACCGCAGGCGGTGGCGAGGAGGACGAGCAGCGCGGCCGGGCGGAGGGCGGACATGGGCGCCGTTTATACCAGCGCCCTCGGGCGCGCCCGCCGCGATCAGCGCTTCAGGCGGAACAGCACCACCTTGACCGTGCACATCGGCGCCGCCGCGCCGTTCACCAGGTACGGCCGGAACGTCCAGGCGCGCATCGCGCGGGCCAGCTCGGCGTCGTAGGCGTCGTAGCCGGTCGACTGGATCACGTCGACGCTGTCGACCGCGCCGCCCCGGGTCACGCACAGCTTGATCGTGCCGCGCACCTGGTCGCGGCCGTCGCGCACCATCGCCAGCCGCACCGGATCCGAGGGGTAGAGCGCGTCGTTGCCCGACAGCCGCAGGCCGGCGGCGACCGTCGGCGGCACGATCTCGACGCGGGTGATCGTGTCGGCGGGCGGGTCCTTGGCCTTGGGCGGCTCGGGCTCACCGCACGGCGGCGTCGCGCAGGTGCCGGTGCCGGTCAGCTCCGAGGTCGGATCGCCGCCGGGGTTGTCGCCGCCGCCGCCCGGCGTGTCGCCGCCGCCGGTGGGACCGATCGCCACCACCTTGGTCGGATCCGGCGGCTCGACCTTCACCGGCTGCACCGGCACCACCGGCTTGATCTTGGGCGCGACCGCGGCGCGCTGGACCTTGAGCCGGGCGCCCGGCGGCGGCCCGCCGGCCTCGTCCTTGGGGATGCTGGGGCCCAGCTTGACCGCCGTGCGGTCGGTGACCGGCAGCGGCTCGATCTTCCAGAACGCGACCACCACCAGGGCCGCCAGCGCCGCGGCGTGGCCGGCGGTGGTGCCCACGATCAGGGCGGTCTTCCAGCGGGGCGACTTGGTGCGCACGGCGATGCGTTCGAACATCCCCGTCCCGACGCGTCACCTCCGCCGCCGATCTAACCGCGCCCCTGACCGCCCGTGGCCCCGCCGCGACCCGCCGCCGCAACCCGGTGTCGCAGGGGCTCAGCGGGCTCGGCGACGAGCCCCCTGGAACCGCGGTCAATCGGGGATCGTGCCGGGGTCGGTGACGTCGACCGACCACTGGAAGTTGTCGAGCGCGACCAGCGAGTCGAGCACGTGGTCGCTGGTGTCCCAGATCGCGATGCGCAGCGTGATGACCTCGCCGCCGACCACGTTGCCGCTGGTCTGCAGCCAGCCGGTGGCGCCGCCCTGGAGGCTGTTGGTGTCGCAGTCGCCGGGCGACGAGGTGTCGAGGCCGGTGCCGGCGAGCTGCGCGGTGCCGGTGCAGCTGTTGATCGTGCCGGCCACCGCGCTGAACGCGCAGCCGGTGCCGCCGTTGACGCACTGGGTGAACAGGCCGGTGTTGCCGAAGCCGAGGTTCACGCCCACCGGGTAGACGTTCATCGTCGTCGGCTGGCGGTAGAACGCCAGGTTCTTGTCGGTCGGGTTGGCCGGCGTGCCGGCCCAGGTCGAGTTGAGCAGCGCGACGAAGAAGTCGTTGTACGGGCTGCACACCCACTCGGGGAACTCGGCCGAGAAGAAGTTCGACGCGAACGAGAACGACTTGGCGTTCGACGGCACCCGGATGCGCAAGGTCAGCATCACCGAGTCCTCGGCCATCGACAGCGCGTTGATCTCGGGGCACCCCGGCGCGTTGGGCAGCATGCCGCCGTTGGCGGCCAGCCAGTCGGCGGGGAAGGCGCTCGACGTGTTGTGCATCAGCGAGGTCGCGAAGTCGACGTGGGCCGGGTTCTGCTGGCCGACCGCCGCCGCGGCGCCGCTCGCCAGGAGCGCCATGCTGGCGCCGCCCTGGGGCAGCGTGCCGGGGCCGAAGTTGGGGCGGATCGAGTGGCCGCGAGCGTCGGGCGCGCCCATGCCGCTGGCCAGCGACAGCGTCGCGCTGATCACGCCCCAGCGCCGCGACGCCTCGGTGGTCTCGGTGCACAGGTCCATCGCCTTGGCGTAGTCGACCGCCATCGACGAGTTCGACACCAGGCCGGTGTCACACGCGACGATCGTGTTGTCGATGTTGCCGTCGCAGTCGTCGTCGACGTCGTTGCCGGCGGCGTCGAACGCGCCCGGGTTGACCAGCTCGGGGCGGGTGCAGCCCGAGGTGTCGTCGCAGCAGTCGCCATCGCAGGTGGTGAAGCCGTCGTTGTCGTTGTCGGCGTTCTGGTCCGGGGTGCCGCTGCAGTCCTCGTCGATGCCGTTGCCGCAGACCTCCTCGGTGGGCAGCACCTGGCCCTGGCACAGGCTCCACTGCCGGTTGGGCAGGCACGAGCGGGTGCCGCCGTGGCACGGCCCGACGCCGTCGGTGGCGGGGATGCCGTCGTAGCAGGGCATCGTGTCGCCGGGGTCGCACTCGCTCGAGCAGCTGCCCGCCTGGCAGGTCTCGAGCGCCCCGCACGCGTGGCCGCAGGTGCCGCAGTTGGCGGGGTCGTTGTCGAGATCGACGCCGGGACAATCCGAGTTGTCCGATGGCGCCGCCGGCCCGCACGCCGCGAGCGCCAGGGTGGCGATGATGGGGACGATCCAGCGCATGAGGGCTCCTTGCCGACCGACGAAGCTACCCGCGGACTGTCCAACGGATCGCCGATCCGCACAAGCGTCGAGTCGCTGGCGGCGGCCGGATCCAGCGCGCATGGCCACCACGAGACCGACCGCGCCGGTTGTCGCGCGGCGTCCGGTTGGGCAAGCTCCGGCCATGTCGATGACCACGACCGCCTCCGGGCTGCAGTACCAGGACACCCGCGCCGGCACCGGCGCCTCCCCCACCACCGGCCAGACCTGCGTGATGCACTACACCGGGTGGCTGTGGGTCAACGGCGCGAAGGGCGCCAAGTTCGACTCGAGCCACGATCGCGGCCAGCCGTTCAGCTTCCCGATCGGCCGCGGCCGGGTGATCAAGGGCTGGGACGAGGGCGTGGCGTCGATGCAGGTCGGCGGCGCGCGCACGCTGCTGATCCCGCCCGACCTCGGCTACGGCGCCCGCGGCGCTGGCGGCGTCATCCCGCCGGGCGCGACGCTGCTGTTCGAGGTCGAGCTGCTCGAGCTGCGGTGAGCGGCAACCTCCCTGCCGGCGTGCTAGGTTGACTTCAGATGCGTCCGGGTTCGATCGCTCTCGCTGTCGGAAGCGCGATCGTCGCTGTCGGCGGGCTCTACCTGCTGGTCGAGCTCCGGCGCGGCGCCGCCGCCCCGGCCCCCGCCGCGGGTGAGCCGGCCCGCGTCGGCGCGGCGCGCCCGACCCCGGCGCCCGAGCGCGCGCCGGCCCGCCCCAGCCCGGCGCCGATGCCGGCCGCGCTGGCGGGCAAGCGCCCCGAGCCGCCCCCCGGCGACAGCGCCCCGATGGTGGCCAAGCTCGAGGCCGACCGCGCCGCGCTGGGCGACGCCGTGCTCTCGGTCGAGACCAGCGACCACCTGCTCGAGGCCAACAAGCTGTACGACCGCGGCGACTACGACGGCGCCCGGCAGCTGGCGATCAAGCTCCTGAGCGAGGCGCCCGGCAACGTCCGGCTGCTGCGCGTGGTGGTGTCGTCGTCGTGCATCCTCGGCGACGGCGAGCAGGCCAACCAGTACGCGCCGCAGCTGCCGCCGCCCGATCGCGACCAGATGGCCGATCGCTGCGCCAAGTTCCAGATCGCGTTGAAGTAGGCCGCGGTCGCTGGCGACGCCCGTCAACTCGGCTACAGTCCGCGTCCGAAAGGACCGGATGAATGTCGCAGACCCTGGTTGAACGTATCGGCGTGGCCCCCTACCGCGAGCTGGTGATCGCCGATTGCTGCACCCTGATCGACGCGCAGGTGAAGGCCAAGAGCGGCCTGTCGGGCATCGCCATCAAGGGGGTCTACGCCACGGTCAAGACCTTCAAGAAGGGCTTCGTGCCCTCGGTCGTCAACGCGTTGCTCGACGACTGGCTCGGCAAGCTGCAGCCCTACCACGACAAGTGGAAGGCCGGCGCCAGCGGCACCTTGCCCGAGTTCCTGATCGCGCGCTCCGACGACGTCGCCGAGGACCTGCTCACGGTCACCGACGCCCGCGCCGCCAAGAGCGAGCACGGCACCGTCAAGAAGCTGTACGAGAAGAACCGCGGCTCGGCCAAGAAGAACGTCGTCGAGGCCGTGCCCGAGCTGGCCAAGCTGATCGACAAGCACCTCACCGCCTCCGACGCGTCGGGGCTTTCGCAAGCCTACCCAGACCGCCCCCCCGCGGAGCGCCGGAGCCCCACGCCTGGCCTGGGTCTCGGCGAAGGCCCCGCCAATCAGGTCGATTCGAGGAGGTGGACCATCAGGTACCCCTCGGCGGTGCGGCGGGGGCCGGGGGCGCCCGACATCAGGCGGAAGTCGGCGGCGAGCTGGCGGCGGTTGTACGAGCGGTACAGCGCCACCGGGTCGATCTCGCGCGAGTGCTCGAGCTCGTCGATCGGGCGGCCGAGCACGCCGGCGGCCCACTTGGGGCTGACCGCCGACTTGCCCTCGGCGCGCATCCGGGCCCGCAGCGTGTTGAGCTCCTCCCACGTCATGTTGAAGAGGAACTCCTCGAACGCCTGGGTCTCGGCGTCGGTCATGCCGTCGCGGGCGAAGAACTCGAGCACCTCTGACGAGCAG
This sequence comes from Myxococcales bacterium, assembly GCA_016707895.1. Lineage (GTDB taxonomy): Bacteria > Myxococcota_A > Polyangia > Haliangiales > Haliangiaceae > UBA2376. Next base: position 152,778 of record JADJGV010000006.1, read on the forward strand.
TCCTCGCACACCAGCCGGAACAGCTCGGTGGCGCCGACCAGGCAGCCGAAGTCGCTGGTGATGCGGTTGCGGGCGTGCCACGCCGACTCGAGGATCGGCGCGAAGTCGTCGATCTCCAGCGTCGAGTCGTCCCAGATCGAGATCAGCAGGTCGGCGATGCGCCGCTTGCTGACCGCGCTGACGTCCGGCTTGCGCAGGAGCGCCATGAACAGGTCCTCGCACAGGAGCGTGTAGATCGACTGCGCCAGCTCCTCGTTGAGGTCGTGGATCAGCCGCGCGACGTCGCCAGCGCCGTCGGTGGACTGGCCCAGCGCCACCGCCGAGGTGGCCTTGATGAAGCCGCGCAGGAAGTTGATCTTGGTGAGCAGCGCGGTCCGCGACAGCGTCGCCTTGAGCGGCAGCATCAGCTCGCCGGACAGGCCGTCGAGCTGGATCAGGTGATCGATCAGCGTCGCCTCGTCGCGGGCCTCGCCGCCCATCGCGGTCGGCGCGCGCAGCGGGCGGGCGCCGTCGAGGAGCGCGTTGGTCTGCCGCAGCTGGTCGATCAGGTCGCGCAGGATCTGGGCGTCGGCCGGGGCCCGGGCGGCGACCACCCGCAGCGCCTGGTCCACCACCTCGATCTCGTGGCGATCCAGCAGATGGACCGCGACGACTTCGGCGGACTGCAACATCGGAGTCAAGCTACCACCGTTGGCGGGTGGTGCCGAGGGGCTTGGTCCGGGTCCGGACGGGCCGCGGTCGGTCACCCAGCTGGCCGGGTGGAGGGTCACGACGCCTGGGCCCGCGCCGCCTGCCGGCGCTTCAGGAAGAACCGCACCGCGACGGCGACCAGGGTGAGCACCACCAGCCCGGCGATGATCAGGTCGACCCGCTTGGCCTTCTTGGCCACCGACTCCCAGTTGGCCCCGATCTGGTAGCCGAGCACCATCAGCCCGCCGCCCCACAGGGTGGCGCCGATGAAGGTCTGGAGCATGAACAGCGGCAGCCGCATCCGGGCGATGCCGGCCGGGATCGAGATCAGGTGGCGCACCACCGGCAGGAACCGCGCGATCAGCACGGTCCAGGCGCCGTGGCGGGCGAAGTACTCCTCGGTCTTGGCCAGGTCGGCCGGGCGCACGAAGACGTACTTCCCCCACTTCTCGAGCAGCGGCTTGCCGCCGACCGCGCCGATCCAGTACGAGATCAGCGAGCCGGTCAGCGCGCCGACCGAGTTGACGATCAGGATCGCCGGCAGCGAGAACTTGCCCTGGCTGGCCAGGTAGCCGGCGTACGGCATCACCAGCAGCGACGGGATGGGCACCATCGTGCTCTCGAGCACGATCAAGAGGAACAGGGCCAGGTAGTTGCCCTCGATGAAGTGCTGGAGCGAATGGGCGATGGAGTCCACGCCGGCGCGTTATTGCCCGGTCGCCGGGCGGATGCAACCACGACCGGCGACGCTGTGATCCGATCCGTAACCCACATCGGCCCACCACCGGCGCGCGGCCCACGCCCGACGGGTTCGTGTATCGTGGGTCGAAGGGGGATCCACGTGCGCTCCACGCTGTTGTTCGCGCTCGCCGCCGTCGTGCTCGGCGGCTGCTTCCTGTTCAAGAGTGACGACACCGGCGACACCGGCCCCGACGGCGGGGTCGGGTCGAGCTGCGCCGCTGCCGACGAGTGCAGCGGCGGGCTGGTGTGCGCCGCCGACGTCTGCATCAACCCCGGCACCGTCGGGATCGGCGGCAGCTGCTCGGCCAACCGCGACTGCGCCACCGGCCTGCAGTGCGCGCTGTCCGGGGTGTGCGCGCCGGCCGGCGGCGGCACCGTCGGCACGCCGTGCGCCTCGGGCGCCGACTGCCGGAGCGAGCTGCGCTGCGAGCTCGACGGCCTCGGCGGCACCTGCCAGCAGACCGGCACCGGCGACGTCGGCGCCAGCTGCGTCGGCGCCAGCGACTGCCTGGCCGGGCTGACCTGCACCGCCGGCGGGGTGTGCGACCGCGCCAGCGAGGCGTTCCCGCCGTTCCCCGGGGTGACCTGCGCCCCCGACGAGAGCCCGTTCCGGGCGTACTTCGAGATCCCGCGCCCGGACCGCCGCCTGGCCGACTTCTACCGGCTGCCGTTCCCCAACGACCTCCGGGTGCGCGCCGACGGCACGCTCGACCTGTCCGACTTCCCGCGCCCGGGGCTGACCTTGCTCGGGGTCGACCTGGTCGACCTGTACGCCGACGCCGCCGAGGCCGACTTCGCCGGGTTCGCGTCGATCGACGTGGTGTCGTTCCGGTTCTCGGCGCCGCTCGACTTCGCGACGGTGCAGGACGGCGCGGCGCTGTTCTTCGTGGACATCACCGCGCCCGGCCAGCCCGGGTTCGGCGCCAACCGCGGCCGCGAGTTCGGCTTCGACCCCGGCAAGAGCAAGTACGCCTGCCAGAACCGCCTGACCCTCGGCAACCGCACCACCGACGCGCTCGAGCCCGGCCACACCTACGCCGCGTGGATCTCGACCGCGGCCCGCTCGACCACCGGCGCGACGCCGATCCAGGATCCCGATCTGATCGCGGTGCTGGGCGCCACCGAGCCGACCGATCCGACGCTGGCGCGCGCGTGGAACCAGTACGCCAGGTTCCGCGCCTACCTCACCGCCGAGAACCGCGCGCCGACCACGGTCGCGGCGGCGGCGGTGTTCACCGTGCAGGACGCCAGCGCGCTGGCGCGCAAGCTGGCGGCGCAGGTCGCGGCGCAGCCGGCGCCGGTGATCACCGACCTGACGCTGTGCGACGGCGTCGCGACCTCGCCGTGCGCGCCGGTCGGCGACACCGCGCGCGCCTGCGGCGACTCGGCCGGCGCGTTCTGGGAGCTGCACGGCCGCATCGCCATCCCCAACTACCAGGCCGGCACCCTGCCCTACGAGCGGCCGGCCGACGGCGGCGCGGTCATGGTCGACGGCAGCGGCGAGCCGGTGAAGCAGGCCGATCTGCCGGTGTGCTTCGCGATGACGATCCCCAAGACCACGATGCCGGCCGGCGGCTGGCCGCTGGTGGTCCACGCCCACGGCACCGGCGGCAACTTCCGCGCGGCGATCGGCGCGGGCATCGCCGGCGAGCTGGCCACCGCGTCGACGCCGATGGCCACGTTCACCTTCGACGGCGTCGGCCACGGCGAGCGGCGCGGCGCGTCGAGCCGCACCCCCGACAGCCTGGTGTTCAACATCGTCAACCCGCGGGCCGCCCGCGACAACCACCTGCAGGGCGCGGTCGACGTGCTGACCGCGCTCAAGCTCGGCGACGTCGCGCCCGCGACCGCGCCGATGGTCGGCACGTTCCGCTTCGACGCCGCGCGCACGTACTACTTCGGTCACTCGCAGGGCGCCAACGTCGGCATCCCGGCGATCGCGGTCACCGATCGCGCGCGGGCCGCGGTGTTCTCGGGCGCCGGCTCGGTGCTGGTCGAGGGCATCCTCGGCAAGACGCAGCCGGTCGACGCCCGCGCCGGGCTGGAGTTCCTGATCGGCGAGCCGCTCGGCGGCGGCCACCCGGTGATGACGCTGTGGCAGCTGTTCTTCGATCGCATCGACCCGGTCAACTACGCGCCGATGCTGATCCGGCGGCCGCCGGCCGGCGTGGCGTCGAAGCACGTGTGGCTGTCGTGGGGCAAGGGCGACAGCTTCTCGCCCGAGGCCACGCTCACCGCCACCGCCCACGCCGCCGGGCTGCTGCACGCGGCGCCCCAGGTCAGCGGCATCGGGCTGGCGCCCGACGCGCGGCCGATCACGCCCAACCGCATGGCCGGCGACGGCGCCACCCGCTTCGCCGCGGTGTTCCAGTACGACCCGGCCGGCGCCTACGACGGCCACTTCGTCGCCACCCAGGCGCCGGCGGCGATCGTCGACTGGAAGGCGTTCCTGACGTCGATGGCCGCGACCGGCACGCCGACCGTCCCGTAGCCTGGCAGCGCGCGCGCCGTCACCCGCGCGTCACCAACGCGGTGTACGTTGCGGCGATGACGACCGAGGCCCCCGCGGCCACCGCGGCCACCGAGGGGCGCTGGCATCGCCGCATCTACGGCCTGTCGTGGCTGTCGTACTTCTCGTACTACTTCACGCGGAACTTCTCGGTCGCCAAGACCGACATGGCCCGCGACCTCGACCTGAGCAAGCGCGAGCTGGGGTGGATCGACACCGCGTACCTGACGACCTACTGCGTCGGCCAGGTCGCGCACGGCCTGCTCGGCGAGCGGCTCGGCCCGCGCCGCCTGATCGCGGTGGGCATGCTGGCCAGCGCCGCGCTGTCGGCGATCCTCGGGACCCAGAGCCTGCTGGGGATCATCATCCTCTTGTGGGGCGCCAACGGCTTCGTCCAGGCCACCGGCTGGCCCGGCAACGGCAAGCTGCTGGCGTCGTGGTTCGACACCCGCCGGCGGGGCGAGCTGATGGGCGTGTGGTCGACCTGCTACCAGGCCGGCGGCGTCGTGGCCAAGCTGCTGGCGATCCAGATGCTGATCCGGTTCGGCTGGCGGGCGGTGTTCATCGGCCCGGCGCTCTGGGTGGCCGTCGTGGGCGGCGCGTTCTACCTGCTGGTCCGCGATCGCCCGAGCGAGGTCGGGCTGGCCGATCCCGAGCTGCCGCCGATGGCCGGCGTCGATCGCGCCGAGGAGCTGGCGCTGTTGCGCCGCGAGGCGCGGCGGACCGTGCTGCGGACGACGCGGATCTGGTTCCTGGGCGCCAACTACTTCTGCCTCAAGCTGATGCGCTACGCGTTCTTGATGTGGCTGCCGGTCTACCTCGCCGAGGCCTACGGCTACTCGAAGGACACGGCCGGCTACGTGTCGATCGCCTTCGACGCCGGCGGCATCCCGTTCGTGATCGGCCTGGGCATCGTCGCCGACCGCGTGCTGGGCCGGCGCCGGATCCTCACCGCGGCGCTGTCGTGCGTCGCGCTGTGCGGCGCGTTCGCGCTGTACCGCGTGATCGGCGACCAGGGCGTGGCCTGGAACATCCTCGGCCTGACCCTGATCGGCGGCGCGCTGTTCGGCGCCGACGCGCTGGTGTCGGGCTCGGCGTCGCAGGACGTCGGCGGCTCGCACGCCTCGGCGCTGGCGTGCGGCCTGGTCAACGGCATCGGCTCGATCGGCGGCGTCGCGCAGACCTTCGTGCTGGTCGAGGTCACCGCGCGCTGGGGCTGGGACGGCCTGTTCCAGCTGTTCATGGGCCTGTCCCTGGCGGGCGCGCTCCTGCTGGCGCCGTTCGCGCGCGTGCGCCCGATCATCCCCGAGCGCGCGCGCTGACCACCGCCCGCGGCGTCACCTCGCTCAGCCGCGCTTGGCGTCGCGGATCAGCCGCTCGTAGGCCTCGCCCATCGCGGCGGCCACCAGCCCCAGCGCGGTCGCCGCCGGCGGCAGCGCGTCGGTCGGCGCGACCGCGAACAGCAGGTTCACGACGCGATCGCGCACGTGGACCGCGTGCAGCGCGATCTGCAGCGGCGCCAGCCCGGCGAACAGCTTGAGGAACCGGCTCTGGGCCAGGCCGCCCAGCGGCGGCGCGCCGATCAGCGGCTTGCCGTCGTCGTGGACGGTGGTGAACATCGACGGCTGCCCCAGCGGGATCAAGAGCGACGCGAGGGCCGCGTCGGTGACCTGGCCGCCGAAGCCGCGGTGCCCGACCGCGAGGCCCTCGCGCACGACCAGCACCACCCCGCCCCGCCAGGCGCCGCGGGCGAACGCGATCGCCAGGTCGGCGACCGCGTCGCGGCTGGTGGCCGCGGCGATGGCCGCGAGGGTGGCGTCGAGGCTCGGCGGCGCGCTCGACGGCGGCGTGGGCGCGGGCGCGGCGATGGCGGGCACGGTGGGCGCGGTTGGCGCGGCGGGCGCGGCGGGCGCGGCGGGCGGGCGCGGCGGCGCCTCGATGCGCGGCGCGGGCCGCCCGGTCCCGAGGGCGCCGCCGGTCGCCCGGGTCGCCATCAGGTCGACCTGGCTGGCGTCCTTGTGCACACGGCCGTCGTCGAGATCGACCAGGTTGAACGCCGGCGCCGACGGCTCGTCGAAGTCGACGTCGACCGCCGCGTCGGGGTCGGGCACGCCGGCCGCGCGATCGGCGTCGGGGTACGTCACCGCCAGCTCGCGGGCGACCACCGCCTCGCACGCCACCGCCGGGATCACCGGCACGCCCACCGCGCGGGCCACCTCGGCGATGTGGTCGGGGGTCGGATCGCGGAAGCACACCACCAGCGACATGCCCTGGGCGCCGCGGGACCAGGCGATCGGCAGCGCCGCCATCGGCATGGCGATCGCGGCGGGCAGGACCGCCGCCAGGGCGGGATCGCGCTGCGCCAGGTGCCGCTCGAGCGCGGCCGGCACCCCGCGCTGCCGGGCCAGGCCTCGGGCGATGTCGTCGGCCGAGATCAGGCCGGCGCCGACCAGGATCGCGCCCAGCCGTGGCCCGCCGCTGCGCTGCCGCGCGAGGGCCGCGGCGATGACGGCGGGATCGATCCAGCCGGCCGAGATCAGCAGCTCACCGAGGCGCATGGCGCTCGCTCTCGCGACTTGCGCGACTCGCGCACACGAGCGCTTGACAGCCGCCGCGGGCAGCGGTAAGGACTCCCCCGTCTTCGGCGATGAACCGAAGCGAGTTGGGGACATAGCTCAGCTGGGAGAGCGCATGAATGGCATTCATGAGGTCAGGGGTTCGATCCCCCTTGTCTCCACCAACTCGCGAGGGAGCTTCGGCTCCCTCGCTGCGTTTCGGCGCCCCGACGCGCCGCGCATGATCGATCGCTGACATCGCGGCGCTCACGACCCGCGCGGCGGGACGTCGTCGGGGTGCATGTACTCGGCGAGCTCGGCCTCGTCGTCGTCGGCCCCGAACTGGATGCCGCCGGCTCGCGCCGGGGCCGCGGGGGGGGCGGCGGGGGCCGCATCGACCGGCGGACGCCACACCGCAGCCGGGCGCGCCGGCGGCGGACGCCAGCTCGCCGACGACACCGTGCCGTCGCCGCCGGGATCGGCCGGGCGCCGCGGCGGTGGACGGCGCGGCTCGTCGTCGGCCGCGCGATCGAAGCGCGCGCCGCGGCGCGGCGGCGTGACCGGCGGCGGCGGCGGGGCCTCGTCGCCGTCGATCGCGGCCAGCGCGTCGGCCACCGTCGGCTCCTCCATCAGCTCGGGGAAGTGGCCGGCCTCGAGCAGCTCCAGCACCGCCTGGCCGAGATCGGCCAGCGCGTCGGTGCGGGCGCGATCGCGGCGCGCCTCCTCCAGCCGGGCCCGGCCCTCGCGCGCGCCGCGCTCGAGCACGTCGCGCACGACGCCGGCCTGGGCCAGCGTGGAGCGCACCAGCGTGCCCAGCGTGCCGCGCACGTCGGGCCCGAGTCCGCGTGGTCGGCGTGACTTGGCCATGCCCCGATTATCCGCGCGGAGCCGGCTGGCGCCAAGGGCCCGGCATGATCTACCGTCGACAACCGTGACCCCGCGCCGCCTCCGAAGCGCAGGCCTCGTCCTCGCCGCGGTCGCGGCCTGCGGCGATCCGCCGGCGGTCCGCCCGCCGACGCCGCCGCGCGCCAAGGTGCGGCTGCGCGCGTTCACCGAGACCTCGCCGGTGCGCGCGGTGGTGCCGCTGGGCGCCGACGTGTTCGTCGACAAGGGCGGGACCCTGGAGCGCTGGCGCCCCGACGGCACGGTGCTCGAGCTGTCGCCCGGCCGCGGCCTGCCCGACGGCGCGCTGGTGGCGCTGGCCGCCGACGCGCGCCGCGACCGGTTGTGGGTGATCGGCGCCGGCGGCGTCGGCTACTACGATCGCAAGGCCGAGACCTTCGAGGCGCTGCCGCCGAGCCCGGTGGCGATGGAGCTGGGGCTCACGCCGGCCGACCCCGAGGTGCCGCGACCGCCGCCGCCGGCGATGACCGCCGCGGTCGGCGCCGACGACGGCCTGTGGATCGGCCACCCGCGCGGGCTGTACTTCGCCTCGAAGAAGGGCGGCTGGGCGTCGACCCCGATCGGCGATCCGGTGACCGCGCTGTTCCCGACCAAGGACGGCTGGCTGTGGGTCGGCACCGATCGCGGCCTGGTCGGACGCGCGCCGAGCGGCAAGACCTTCGCGTTCGGCCCGGCCCAGGGCTGCGAGGTGGTGATCGTCCGCTGGATCGCGGCGGCGCCGGGCGGCGGCGTGCTGGTCGTCGGCGAGGACGCCGGCGGCCACCAGCGCCTCGCGATCGGCCACGCCACCGCGTGGCGCTCGTACAAGCTGTCGCCCACCACCCGCTGGCTGGCCGGCGCCGCGGTCGGCGACGCCACCGCGATCCTCGCCGCCGACGGCCTGTACCGGCTGGCCGCGGGGCCGGCGGCGGTCACCGGCCCGCTGCGCCGCGACGGCGTGCGCCTCTTGCCGGTGACCGGCGACGCGACGCCCGACGTCCACGTCGAGCGCACCGCGGTGACGCTGCCCGCCGGGACCCGCGCGCTGGCCGCGCTGGGCGCCGAGCTGTTGCTGGGCACCGACGAGCTGGGCGTGGCGCGCCAGCCGATCGCCGGCGGCCCGCCGGCGGCGTGGTACCGCCGCGCCGCGATGCTCGATCGCGCCGGCTCGCTGACCGTGCTGTGCCAGGCCAAGGACGACTGCTGGATCGCCACCGGCGCGCCGCGCGCGTGGCGCTGGCGCGGCGGCAGCTTCACGCCCGCCGGCCCGATCGACGAGGTCGTGCTGGGCATGGTCCGCACCGGCGACGGCGTGCTGTACGGCTTCCACCGCCCCGCCGACGGCAAGGCCATCGCGGTCAGCCGGGTCGACGGCGAGACCTGGGTGCCGCTCAACATCCGGCTCGAGACGCCGGGCACCGGCCCCGAGCTCAGCTTCGCCAAGACCGCGCCCGACGGCACGCTGTGGATCGGCCTGCGCTACCGCGACGACGGCGACCTGCGGCCGTGGGGCATCGCGATCGTCGATCCCACCACCGGCGCGGTCGCGTACCACCACGCGTCGGGCGATCCCAAGGAGCGCAAGCTCGGCGTGCTGCCGGTGCCGACGACGATCGTCGACGTCGCGTTCCTCGGCGACAGCGAGGTGTGGATGGCCAGCCTGCAGGGCGCGGTGCGGCTGCAGGGCGAGCAGGTGACGGTGTGGAACGAGAGCATGCAGCTCGACTCCGAGCTGCTCAACGCGGTCGCGGTCACCAGCGGCGGCCTGGTGTTCGTCGCCACCGCCGACGGCGTCGGCACCTTCGACGGCGATCGCTGGCGCTTCACCCCCGAGCTGCGGTTCGCGACCAACGATCTGGCGCTCGGCGCCGACGGCCGGCTGTGGCTGGGCACCGAGCGCGGCCTGGCGATCTTCGACGGCAAGAAGGTGCGCCGCCTCGACGTGCGCCGCGGCATGGTCGAGAACCAGGTGCTCGACGTCACGCTCGACGAGTTCGGGCGGGTGTGGACCCGCGGCCCGCGCTCGCTGGCCGTCGTCACGCCGTGACCTTGGAGGGGCTTTCGCAACGCCCAGGTGGAGGCGGGTGGAACGCCGCGCGACGTACGGCACACCTGATCGGCGGGGACATCCCACCCGAAACGCGAGCTCCACACCGTCGACCTGCGCTGGTCACCGAGGCCCGCCCGCTCACTCGCAGGTGAAGTCCCACAGGCCCCAGCCGTCGTCGAACGACGGCACCAGCACGTGGCCGCCGTCGACGGTCAGGTTGCCGCCGCCGACGAGGCCGTCGAGGAAGTGCAGCGGCACGTCCAACGCCGGGATGTCGCCGGCGTAGTCGGCGGCGGTGAGGTCGGTGTTGCGGCTGCCCATGCCGGCGGCGTGGGCGACGCTGCCGTCGGGCGCGATCCGGTACAGGTAGCCGCCGCTGGCGTAGACCAGGAGGTCGTCGCCGAGGCCGACCATCGTGATCGGCAGCGACGCCGCCGACGGCGAGCGGTCGGGGCGCGGGACGTCGGCGTCGTTGACGTACGGCTCGCTGGCGCCGGTCGAGACGTTGATCTTGATGACCCGGGTGCCGTCGAAGTTGATGCCGCCGGCGTACAGCGCGCCGTGGGCCCAGGCGATCGCGTTGACGTTCTGCAGCTCGTCGTGGAGCGTGAACACCGTGGTCACGGTGCGCATCGCGTCGTTGGCGATGCGCTTGATCTTCTTGTTGCCGCGATCCCGGATGTAGACGTTGCCGGCATCGTCGCTGATCGCGTCGTTGGGCGCCGCGAACCGCGCGGTGGCGCCTGGCCCCTCGAGGTCACCCGGCATGTAGGTCTGCCCCGGCCGCACGTCGGCGCCGATGAGGTCGCGCGCGGTGCCGGCGATCGGCTTGGCGGTGCAGCTCGGCGACAGCGGATCGGACAGCTCGATCACGCCGTTGGCCCAGTCGTCGCCGGTGATCAGCCGGCCGTCGGGGAGCCACGCCAGGCCGTCGTTGGCCAGGAACCGCACGTCGGCGCAGGCGCCGGTCGGTCGGTAGGAGGGGTCCTCGGTCTCGGAGCCGGCGACCCGCACGAACGCCGGGGCCGCGGCGTCGAGCTCGAGGCGCCAGATCGAGCGCCCGGTCGACACCAGGATCGTCCGGCCGCGCTGGGCGATGTTGCCGAAGTGCATCGGCGGATCGGCCTTGGCGGGGTGGCCGGCCGGATCCCACGAGGTCGTGTCGCTCGACGACGCCTTCGGGTTGCCGGCGATCACGCGGGCGGTGGTGCAGGCCTTACCCCCGCCCGGGCCGGGGGTGTCGTCGGCGTCGAGCTGGACGCAGGCGGTGGCGGTGAGCGCGAACAGGACCGGGGCAAGCTTGGCGAGACGCATCGTCGGACTCCTCACACGAGCACGCGTCCATTCGCGTGCGACCGGGCTATCGACCGCGCGGCGGCCCGGTTGCGTGAGTCGCGACGATTTTTTGCCTACTTCACCACCGACACCTGCTCGGCGGCCTTGGTGCGGAAGGTGGCGTCGACGAAGTCCATCAACTCGAGCAGGTTGGTCTCCATCCGGGCCAGGCCGCCGGCCGGCGCGTCCATGTAGAACGTGCCGCCCTCGCAGCCATCGCCGCCGGCCGGCACCGGCACGCCGTCGACGTTGGGCCGGCACCGGCCGTCGACGTAGACGATGATGAACTTCTGGAACCGCTGCTCGGCCGGCAGGTCGTTGGCGATCATGTAGCTCTCGAACACCGCCGACAGCGCCACCAGATCGTCGGGCTCCTGGCCGTAGCCGTGGAGGAAGTACACCACCGGGTAGCGGCGGCCGGCGTTGGCCGGGTTGTTGTAGCCGGGCGGCAGGAAGATCGCGTACGGCGTGTCGCGGCCGCTGGTCGGCGGGGTGAAGGTCTGGCCCATGCGGATCTCGCCGGCCATGCCCTCGTCGTCGCGATCGCCGTTGGGCAGCCGCTTGTCGATCCACGCGAACACCGACGACACCCGGTTGATCACCTGCACCGGCGCGCCGACGTGGCGGCCGTCGCCCTGGGCGATCTGGTTGGCGGTGGCGTCGGGGTCGCCGTAGCGCACGAAGACGTTGTCGGGCAGGTCGCCCCACGGCACCTGGGTGAAGTCGTAGCTGCCCTCGGCGCCGCCGGAGAGCGCGCCGAAGCCGTCGTAGACGCCGCCGGCCATGCCGAACCGGCTCATCAGCGCGCCCATGCCGGCGTTGGCCGAGACGCCGGCGTTCAGGAAGTCGCGGATGCCGGCGTCCATCCAGATGCCGACCCGGCGGCGCTCGGCGTCGTCGAGCGCGGCCAGGTTGCGCGCGAGGTCGCCGGTCAGCCAGCGGGTCAGGTTGGGCGACTGGGTCCACTGCCCGTCGCCCTCGCCGGTGTCGTAGCAGGCGGTCGCGGCGGCGCTCCACTGGCAGGTGCCGGCCACGCCGTCGAGCCCGACGTCCTCGTACGGCTCGCCGGCCTGGCGATCGTGATCGCCCTCGGTGCCGCGGGGGTTGCGCAGCGCGTGGTAGTCGTCGCCGTTGGGATCCGGGTTGGTCGCCGCGTCGTAGCCGGGCTCGGCGGCGTCGGCCAGGCCGTCGGCGCCGACGTCGGCGAACGGCTCGAACGGATCGGTGATGATCGGCTCGCCGCTGTCGCGCCGGCCGTTGCGGTTGACGTCGACCGCCAGCAGCACCTCGGCCGGGTTGCCCTGGGGCTGGGCCGGATCGAACACGCCCAGGCCCAGCGTCGCCGAGTCGCCGCCGTCGCAGAACGTGATCACCGGCAGGCTGCCGTCGGGGTTGAACTCGCGATCGTGGAAGCTGGTCAGGGTCAGCGGGTTGGCGCAGCGATCGGCGGCGGCGCGCGCCAGGTAGGCGGCGTCGACGCCGGGCGGCGCGTAGCCGTGGGCCGCGGGGTCGGGGTTGTACAGCGCCGGGTTCCCCAGCGCGCGCGACAGATCGCGGGCCGCCTTCATGTACAGGTTGCGGCGCAGGGTCAGGCCGACGCCCTCGCCGTCCTGGTAGGTCATGTGCTCGAAGTCGCTCTTGATCTCGAACTGGTCGGCGGCCGCCGGGCGCTGATCGTCCAGGCACAGCGCGCCGACGTCGCCGCCGTCGTCGGGCGCGGCGGTGCAGAACCCGCCGAACAGGAAGTCGCGGAACATCGCCAGCGAGTAGGTCATCGCCGGCCCAGGCTCGCCGCCGAGGTCGCCGATGAAGTCGAAGCGATCGCGGTGGCGCAGGCCGATCGACATCGACGCGTTGCCGCCCATCGAGATGCCGACGATCGCGCGGTAGGTGAAGCGGCGCTGCTCGGTGGCGCCGGCGTCGGCGGGCGCGACCGCCTGGTAGGTGATGAGCTCGGGCGCGCGGAAGGTGATCCGCGACGCGTAGCCGTCGACGTCGTCGATGGCCCGCCCGGTCACCGGCGGGAAGAACGGCGCGCCGTCGCCGACGTGGCGCTTGGCGACGATCCGCACGTGGCGGCGCAGCCCGCCCGCGGGCAGCCGCGCCGCCTTGTACGGCAGGGTCAGCTCGAACGGCCGATCGCTGGCGGCGCCGCCCGGGCCGAACGTCACCGCCGGGCCCAGCGCGACGAAGCCGGCGGGCACGATGTCGGCGGCGCAGCCGATCGTCACCGCGGCGGTCGGCACCGTGGTCGCGGCCTGGGCCCGGACCGCGGCGCCGGCCAGGTCCTTGGCGGCCTTGCCGTCGACCACGATCACGCCGCCCGGCGCGAGCGCGCCGGTGGCGCCGTCGCCGCACACCAGCTCGCTCGACGGGCCGTCGTCGCCGCCGCAGGCGATCAACAAGGTGGCGGTGGCGATCCCCATGCCTAGGCGTGCGCGCATAGGGCGCGACCCTATCACCGGCGCGTCGGCGCCGCGGCGCCAAACCACGCCATCGCCGCCGTCACTCCGCCGCGAAGTCGCCGGACCGCCCGGCCCCGTCGCCGGCCAGGAACTGCACGCCCGGCAGCGGATCCTCGAAGCTGTTCGGCCGCCGGCCGTGGAACATGACGTCGCCGCCGGCGCCGCCGCTGGCGCCGCCGCGCGCGATGATCTGGCCGCGGTTGACCAGATCACCGTCGCGCGGCGAGCCGTGGATCCCGTCGCTGTTGAGCAGCACCGCGAGCTGCTCCTGGTGCGCCGGGAACAGCGCGACGCCGACGCCGCCGTTGTTGCGCGCGCTGCCGCCGCGGCCGCCGGCGCCGCCGGAGACGTCGATCCGGCCGGTCGGCTCGACGATCAGATCGCCGCCGCGCCCGTCGAAGTTGGCGTCGGTGAACAGCTCGAGCGCGCCGCCGCCGCCGCCCCGCCCGAGCGCGCCGCCGCCGCCGCCCCGGGCCCACAGCCGCCCCGCCATCGACGCGTTCCCGTCCATCGTGCGCAGCGTCAGGCCGCCGCCCGCGCCGGCGCGCCCGGCGCCGGCCGCGCGCCCGCCGTCGAACACCGCGACGCCGCCCGGCGCGATCACCAGATCGCCGGCCCGCGAGGTGATCTCGAGCCGCAGCTGGCCGCCGGCGCCGCCGTCGGCGTCGGTCCCGGAGCGCGGCCGCGCCGCCGACGCCGACGATCCGGCCGACCAGGCGGATGCCGCCGGCGTGCGGCCCCGCCACGCCGAGCACCGCGCCGGCGGCGCCGGGGGCCACGCCGCCGCGCCCACCGCGGACGTCGATCGGCGCGATCAGCGCGACGTCGCCGTCGGCCAGGAGCTCGACCCGCCCGCCGGCGCCGCCGAGCCGCAGGCCGCCACCGCCGGCGGCCACCAGCGCCCCGCACACCGCGATCGTCGCCGGCGGCGTCGCCGCGCCGGCCACCACCTCGCCGGCCGCGCCGCCGACGACCGCCGCGCCGACGCCGGTCGCCACCGCCACGCCGCCGCGCCCGTCGACCACGCCGCCCAGCCACGCCGCGCCGCCGGCGTCGAGGCGCAGCGCGCCGGCCGCGCCGCCGGCCGCCGCGTCGACGCCGGTCGCCGCGCCGCCGCGCACGCGCACCGCGGCCCCGAGCGAGATCGCGCCGCCGGCCGCCAGCGCGACGGTCCCGCCGCGCCCGCCGGTCGCCGCGCCGCCGCCGCGCGCGTCCCCGCCGGCGCTGTCGATCGCCCCGGTCAGCCACAGCGCACCCGACGCCTGCAGCGCCACGCCGCCGGCGTCACCGCCGCGGAGCGCGCCGGCGCCACCCGCGCTGATCAGCTTGGCGGAGCCCATCCAGATCGCGCCGGCGGTCGCCACCACGCGCACGGCGCCGCCCGCGCCGCCGCGCCCGGCGGCGCTCGCCTCGCCCGCGGCGGTCACCCGGCCGACCACCACCACGCGCCGGCCGCTGAGCTCGATGGGCCCGCCGGCGTCGCCGTCGGCCAGGCCGTCGTCGCCGCCGGCGTCGACCGCGCCGAGCACGAACACCGTCCCGCGCGGCGCGCGCAGCGCCAGCCCCTGGCGGCGGCCGCCGAGGTCGGCCCCGCGCAGCGTGCCGTCGACGATCAGGTCGCCGTCGGCGGCGGTGATCGTGCGCACCGCGTCGGCGCCGCTCGCGGTGACCAGGCCGCTGATCCGCAGCGTGCCGGCGCCGGTGAGATCGGCCCCGAGCGCGGCCGCGGCGACCACCGCGCCCCCGCTGGGCACCGCGCCCATCGCCGACGCCGGCGGCGCGACCTGCGCGGGATCGATCGTCAGCGCGCCGCGCGATCGCAGACGGATCTGCCCGCCCGCGCGGCCGACGCCGGCCGGCGCCGCCGCCACGCCGCCCTCGACGTCGAGGGTCGGCGCGCCGAGCTCGGTCCACGCCGGCGGCGGCCCCGGCGGGGCGTCGACCCCGGCGTCGACCCCGGCGTCGACCGCGGCGTCGGTGGCCGCGTCGGCCGGCGCGTCGACCGGTGCCCCATCCGCCCCGGCGTCGACCTCATCGGCGCTGCCGTCGCCGCGCGCGGCGGCGTCGACCCGCGCCCCGCCGTCGTCGATCGGCGCGCCGCCCGGGGCGCCCACGGCGCACCCGGCGACCAAGCCCCACGCGCTCACGACCGACCACGCCAACCAGCGGTGCGACGACATGGGCGAGGCCGCTGCAGCGGACGTGCCACCGGCCCGGCCCGCCGCGCGCACGCGCCCCGCGCCCCGCGCCCGCCCCATCGCCGCCCGCGCGCGCGACCGCGGCGCACGGTGCGCGCCGGCGCGCAGCGCATCGCGCGCGGCGCCGCCGATCGCGATCGCGATCGCCGAACAGGAACACATCCGCACACTTGCCCCCCGCGACGATCGGCGAAAAGTTGCCCGGCGCGCCCGGCCCCGTAATGTCGGCGAACAGACCGCATGTCGACGAGGATGAAGGCCGATATGCACGTCCCAGCCGCGCTGTCGCGGTGGACCGTGCGCGCGCTGCTGGCGCTGGTGGTGGCCGGCGCCATCGCGTACATCCCGGCCGGCGGCGTCGACGACCGCGCCACCCGGCTGCGCCAGCAGCTCGACGCCGCCCACGACGAGGCCGCCGCGCTGCGCGCCGGCAACCGCGCGCTGGCCGAGGAGATCAAGGCGCTGTCGACCGACGCCCTCGCGATCGAGGCCCGGGCCCGCGACGACCTCGACATGGTGTTCCCCGGCGAGGTCGTCATCCGCATCGATCGCGCCGCGCGCCCCGCCCACGCCGAGGGCCGGCGATGAGGATGCGCACGCTCAAGCGCGCGGCCACCGTCACGTGGGGCCCGCTGGCCGGCGCCCTGGCCTGCGCGGCGATCGCGCTGACCCTGACGCCGATCGATCTCCACCGCCAGACCCCGGCGCCGTCGACGACGCTGCTGCTGGCCGCGGTGATCGTGCTGCTGGCCGCGGCGATCACCCGCCGCCTGCGGTTCCAGCCGCCCAGCGCCCGCGCCCAGCGGGTGTCGATGTGGCTGGCCGCCGCCCCGACCCTGGTCGACGTCGAGCTGGCGCTGGCGATCTCGGCCGGCCTCGGCGCGATCCTCGCCGTCACCGGCGGCGTCACCTCGCCGGTGCACCCGCTGGTCTACGGCGTCGTGGCGTTCGGCCTGACGCTGTTGTCGGCGCCCGGCGCCGCGGTGACGCTGCTGGCCCCGGCGGCGATCGAGGCGGCGTGGATCGCGCGGTCGCCGGATCCGCGGACGCTGCTGGTCCCCGCGCTGCTCCACGTCGTGTTCCTGGTCGCGGCCGCCTGCGCCCACTCGCTGTTCCTGCGCGGCCTGGTGGCCAGCCACCGCCGGCGCCGCGAGCTGCGGCTGGCCCGCGAGGTCCACGCGATGCACGAGCGCGCCCGCGACTACCGGCTGATCGCCGCGGCGCTGGGCCCGGCCAGCCGCTCGGCGCGGGCCCGCGACGACGAGGAGCGCCTGCTCGCCACCGGCGGGGTGTCGCTGGTCGACGACGCGACCGCGTGGATCCTGGCCACGGTCAAGCGCTCGCTCGGCGCCCGCACCGTCGTGCTGGCGTGGTGCGGCGACGGCGACCGGCTCAAGCTCAAGGACGTCATCTCCGATCGCGACGATCTGGTCGCGTCCGACGCGCTGGCCTCGGCCGGCCTGCTGGGCGCGGTGGTCCGCGATCGCGCCGCGGTGGTGGTGGCGGCCAAGCGCGGCCAGCTGCCGTACTACGACGACGCCGGCGTCGCCGACGGCGCGGCGGTGGTCGCGGTGCCGGTGCTCGAGGGCGCGCACCTGCGCGGCGTGCTGTGCGCCGACCGCGACGAGCGGCGCTTCGACGACGGCGCGGTCGAGCTGATGGCCGACGCCGCCCAGCAGATCGTCCGGGCCATCGCCGCCGAGCAGGTGTTCCGCGCGGTCGAGCGGGCCAAGTACGAGCACGAGCGGTTCTTCCAGGCCGCGGCGATGCTGGGCCGCGCGCTCACGCCCGAGCAGGTCATGGACACCGCGTTCGACGCCGCCGCCGCGATCGTCGGCTACGACGGCGCGGTGATCACGCTCTACGACAAGGAGCGCGCCCGTCACCGGGTCGCGGCGGTCCGCACCAAGCCGGGCGTCGAGCCGATCCTCGACGTCGCGGCGCTGGCCGACCTGGAGTGGAAGGACAACGCCGGCCTGGCCGCGATGGTGGTCAAGAACCGCCACTACCTGCCGGCCGGCGGCGAGCCGCGCGAGGTCACCGCGCCGATCTACACGCGCAAGGTCAAGCTCGACGCCGCGCGCTCGCTGCTGGTGCTGCCGCTGGTGGCCGCCGACGAGGCGATCGGCACGCTGATGCTGGCGTGCCGCGCCGAGAAGCGGTTCGGCACCGACGTCCGCGAGATGCTGTCGGTGATCGCGACCCAGGTCGCGGTGTCGCTGCAGAACGGCCTGCTCTACAAGCGCATGGAGACGATGGCCACCACCGACGGCCTGACCGGGCTGACCAACCACCGCACCTTCCAGGATCGCTTCGCGCAGATGCTGGATCGCGGCGCCCGCCACGGCCACCACGCCTCGCTGCTCCTGTGCGACGTCGACTTCTTCAAGAAGGTCAACGACGGCTACGGCCACCCGGTCGGCGACGAGGTGCTGCGCCGCGTGGCCCGGGTGCTGGCCGAGGTGGCGCGCAAGATCGACATCGTCGCCCGCTACGGCGGCGAGGAGTTCGCGGTCGTGCTCGACGGCACCACCGCCGAGCAGGCCCGCGCGGTCGGCGATCGCATGCGGCAGGAGGTCGGCAAGGTCGTCGTCGACACCGAGAAGGGCCCGCTGTCGGTCACGATGTCGATCGGCATCGCCAGCTTCCCCGACGACAGCCGCGAGCGCGCCGTGCTGATCGAGCGCGCCGACCACGCCCTCTACCACGCCAAGCACTCGGGCCGGAACCAGGTCGTCACCCACGCCCAGTTCGCCGCCGCCCGCGCCAAGAAGGCGTCGTAGCGCTCAGGCCGCGCAGGCCGCGGCCCGCCCGAGGCTGATCGCGAAGGTCGTGCCGCGACCCGGCTCGGAGCTCACGGCGATGTCGCCGCCCGCCGCGCGGCACGCCGCGCGCACCGCCGCGAGGCCCACGCCCCGCCCCGACGTCTCGGTGACCGCCGCGGCGGTCGAGACGCCGTCGCGGAAGATCAGCTCGTCGGGCGCCACGGCGTCGGCCGCGGGGCCGGCCGCCGCGCGCACCCGGGCCCAGTCGATGCCGCGGCCGTCATCGACGCAGGTCAGCTGGAGACCGGCGTCGCCGCGGGTCACGGTGAGGGTCAGCGTGCCGGCCGCGGGCTTGCCGGCGGCCACGCGCTCGGCCCCGGGCTCGAGCCCGTGGTCGACGACGTTGCGCACCAGGTGGACCAGGCACGACCACAGCCAGCCGGTGTCGCGGCCGATCGTGACCTCGCCGCCGTCGACTACGATCGCCAGCTCCTGGCCGCGCTTCTTGGCCAGCGCCTGGGCGTGCGCGCCCACCCGCGCCAGGAGCGGCGCGACCGGCTCCTCCAGCCAGCCGCGGACCTCGGCCACCAGCGGGCGCGGGTCGCGCGCGGCGCCCAGCCGACGCAGGAAGTCGGCGTGCTGGGCCGCGGTCAAGACCACCCGCTCGGCCTCCGGCGCGATCACGTCGCCCAGCTCGTCGCGCAGGGCGCGCCACGCCGCGGCCACCTCGGCGACCGCCGCCGGGCCCGCGTCGGGATCGTCGAGGAGCTGCGCCTCGGCGGCGTGGGCGCAGGCCGCCAGGCGCGCCAGGCCCAGGCTCCCGGCGTCGCCCTTGATCGTGTGCAGCGCCCGCATCCGCTCGGTCATCGCCGCGCCGGTGGCGGCGACCGTCAGGTGGCCCTCGAGCTCGGCGGCGAAGCGGGCGAACCCGCCGCGGTCCTTGCCGATCGCGACGATCGCCGCGTGCAGCTCGCGCGCGGCCGCCTCGGCCCGCGCCGCCGCGACCTCGGCGGTGACGTCGCGGCCGATCACCAGCACCCGGACCACGGCGCCGTCCTCGATCACCGGGCGGTAGGTCAGCGCGACGGTGCGATCGCCCCGGGTCAGCTGGCGCGGCAGCTGATCGGCGGCGACCTCGAACGGCAGGACGTCGGCGGTCAGCTGCGCGAACCCGAGCTCGAAGTGCGCGCGCGGCGCGCCGGCAGCGGGGAACAGGTAGTCGAGGACCGGCGCGCCCACCGTGGGCTCGCCGAACCACGCCCGGGCCGCCGCCGACGCGCCGTCGGCGAGCTGGCCGTCCCAGCCCACCGGGATGAGCGCGTCGCCGGTGGTGTCCAGCAACAGCGCGATCGCGCGGGTGCGCGCCGCGACGGTGCGCTCGAGGGCGTCGTTGTGGTCGCGCAGCGCCTGATCGCGATCGCGCACGCCCTGGACCATCGCATCGAACGCGGTCGCCAGCTGGCCGACCTCGTCGGCGCGATCGATCGTCACGTGCCCGGTCAGGTCGCCGCGGGCGATCTGATCGGCCTGGGCCGCCAGGCGCCGGATCGGCCGCGCCAGGCGGAGCGCCTGGAGGATCGCGAGCACCACGCCCACCGCCAGCGCGCCGCCGCCGATCGCCACCGTCCGGCGCACCGACGCCGCGGTCGCCGCCGCGTGGGCCGCCGCGGTCGCGCGGGCGAAGCTCGCCAGCGGCGTCAGGTCGTAGCCGATCACCACGTAGCCGTAGCGATCGTCGGGCGCCTCGGCCGCGGCCGCCGCGGCGCCGGTGCCGGCGCCCGCGGCGAACACCGGCTTGGCGTACAGCGCGGTCGCCACGCCGGCCACGGCGGTCTCGGTCGTGGCCAGGAGGTGCGCCTCCGCCGACCCGCCCTGCGCGCGCCACGCGTCGATCAGCGTCTGCCACGACGCGGTGGCCAGGCGCTGGTGCGAGGCCGGCCCGGTGGCGCCGCAGGTGCCCGGCGTCGCGACCTCGCACGCCACCACCACCCGCTGATCGCGATCGAGCACGTACACCGCCCGCAGCGATCGATCCTGGTGCACCAGGCTGGCCACCAACGCCGCGATGTCGGCGTCCTGGTTGCCGACCAGGAGCGGCAGGAGCGCCTCGGCGAACACGGTCGTCGTCGCGCTGCCGCGCTCGGCCAGCGCCTCGCGGAACCGCGCGGTCTCGACCCGGCTGCGATCGGCGTAGCTCGCCGACACCTGCCGCGCCGCCAGCACGCCGCTGCCCACCACCACCACCGCGACCAGCGCGACCGTCGTGAAGATGAGCCGGATCGCGAGCCGCGAGCGCCAGCGCACAGGTGTCGTCATGCCGTTCCTCCGCCTCGATCGAGTCGACCGCGGCGGCCCGCCGTGGAGGGGTGATCGGCGCGGCCGGCCTGCGATTTCACGCAACCGGGGGACGCCGCGGTCGATAGCCCGCGCAGATGCAGCCCAGCACGAACCGACCGCCGGCAGCCACGGGCCACGCGCAGCCCGCGCCCCAAGGTCCCACCGCGCGATACTCACCCTGGCCGCCCTCCTGGCCACCCCGTCCGCCAGCCTTGCGCAGAGCGGACACTACTGCAGCTACCAGCAGATGGAGTACGTCCCAGTGGGCGGGCACGTATGCCCCCCGCTTTCCAAGTACTACAGCCTACACATCTACGACTACTGCTGCACTGGCAAGCTGGTCAACGATACCCTGGTCGTCTCGGCGTGCTTCTACCCCTTCAACATCCCGACGCCGCCACCCGGCACCTGCGCGATCACCGCCGTGCCTTGCCCTGCTTGCGATGGTGGTAGCGGGGGCGATGGCGATGGCGCTGGCGCTGGTGATGCGTGTGACGGCCTCGGCGCGGGCGACGCCGAGCGCGCTGACGAAGGGTGCGGCGATGACGAGGAGGGCTGCGGCGGGCGGGACCGCGACGAGAACCCCGTCCGGTTCGATGGTGGCAGCGTGGAATCGCAGGTCCACACCCTCGCGACGATCCCCGGCAACGGGGCGCTTGGCCTCGAGTACGCGGTCCAGTACCAGTCGCGCCAGACGCGCCGTCCTGGGGGCGTTGGCGTCGCCGCTGACTTCTTCCAGGACCACCACTTCCTTGGCTACGGCTGGAGCGACTCGTACTCGGACCGGCTGATCGTCCCGGCGTCCGCCGGTGAGCCCGCCGTCTGGATGTCGCTCGACCGGACCGTTTCGTTCGATCCGGCGGACGATGGCGACAGCGACGGCGGTCGATTCCACCTGACCGATCGTGGCGCAGGCCAGTCGCCGCGGTGGGTGATCGAGTCGCGGGAGCGCGGCGCGCCGTTGTCCAGATGGGAGTTCGCCGACGCATCGCCCGAACTCGCCGGGCCGCGACGCGGCCTCCTCAGCGCGCGCGCGGCGGCGGGGTTCCGGATCGAGGTCGCGCGCGCATCCGCGACCGACTCGCGCATCACCGCCGTCACCGACTCGCTCGGCCGTCGGTTGAGCTTCGACTACCTGCCGAGCAGCAGCACCAACGGCGTCTGGCGCCTGGCGCAGGTCACCTACCGGGCCGTGCCGGGCACAGCCGGCACGGTCATCGCCCAGTTCAGCTACGGGGCGTCCCACCGACTCCTCGAGATCACGACCACGGCCCGTTACCTGCGCTTCAACTACCTCGAGGAGTACCCCACGCCATGCGCGCACTGCGGGGCGCTCCTGACCGAGATCATCGCGCCGACAAGCGCCGACGGCGCCACGCCACTAGCGGGGAGCCCGGTCCAGGGGCACGAACGGGTGCTCGAAGGTCACGTATTCACGATCTTGCCCGACGGCACGCCGCGCGCCGTCGAGAGCTGGAGCCCGACCACGCACTGGGCGTACCAGTACACCGGCACCGAAGCCCGCCTGCAACTCGACCTGCTGCTGCCCAAGGGGGCTTGCCAGGCCGGCGGTTGTGCAGGTGGCCAGGCGTGCCGGACGACGGCGAGCGATACCGCAGGGACCTGCTACGTCGCCAACCTCCGCGACCTGATCGACGGCAGCGTCTGGAACGTCGACCGCGGCGGCCTCCCCGACGAGAACGAGTCGTACATCTACGAGGGCGACACGCCGATCGCGACCTACTCGCGCGGGGTCATCACGTCCTACCGCTTCAACGACGACGGGACCATCAAGTGCCTGGTGCGCAACGACGACGACACCGAGGCCCTCGATACGACCGGCGCGTGCGCCGGGCCGGCATCACCCAGCCCGAGTCAAGTCCTGGCTCCGTCGTGGGATGGCGTCCCGGGCGGCCCGGCGGTCCACACGGTCACGCTCCCCAGCGCGCTCGTGCCATTCACGACCCGCGCCACGACCGACTCGTACGATGCCCGCGGGCTTCTGGAGCGCCACGACCGATTCGGCTGGACCCTCGATCGCGCCGGCGTGACCTGGCCTCGCACGGAGACCAGCACGTACACCTACGACTCTCTCGGCAGGCTCGTCACGATTGACGGGCCGCTGCCCAACGAAGACGGCTACGACGTCACCGAGACCGAGTACCACACCTCCGGTGTCGACCTCGGCCCGGTTCGGTACACGCGCCGCTACGCCGGCTCGCTGTGGTCGCACCGCACCTTCACCACCGAGTACAGCGCCTACGACCTGCGCGGGATCCCGCACCGGATCGTGGCCGCGGACGGCATCGAGACGCATCTCGACACGGCCGATGGGCTGACGTGGACCGTGACCGAGGACGCCACCGGATCACCCGCGACGTCGACGATCCAGCTCAACCCGGACGGCAGCACCCGCAGCCAGATGGACGCCGACGGGATCTGCCTGACCTACCAGGACGACGCGGCGAGCGGATTGCTGATCACCAAGCGCAGCGACGCGAGCGCGTGCGGGGTCGTCCCCATCGACCTGGACAGCGGCGACGTCGTCGTGATCAAGCACCCGCACGGCGATCCGAGCCGCACGCTCTGGATCGAGCACCGTCGCGACGGCGAGGTGGTGCGGTACCTCGATGGGTTCCGCTACGACGATGGTCGGCGGCTGGTCGGCGTCACCGGCGCCAACGTCTCCGGCGAGTTCGTGACGACCTACAGCAACGCCCTGATGTCGCAGGTCACCTCGCCCGGGGGGCCGACCGCCGGCGCGTGGAGCACCCAGATCGAAGCCGATGAACTCGCCCGGCCGACGGTCCTGCGCCGCCTGCTGGGGGACGGTAGCGCCGCCGTGGCGCGGCTCCTGTACGACACGGGCTGGGACGGCACACCGACGCAGGTGATGCGGGGCAAGGACGCGGGGATCGCGCAGGTCAGCAGCTTCCGCTACGACGACTTCGATCGCCTCGTCGAGGCAACCACTCCTGACGCCGGCACCACGCGATGGGAGCACGACGGGGCCGGGCGCCGGATCTTCGAGCGCGTCGGCATCGGCACGCCCGACCAGCAGACCACCCAGACCACCTACGACAGCCTCGGCCGCGTGTTGACCATCGATCGCGACGCCGACGCCAACACCGCGTGCTGGTCGGCGCCGAACGGCACGCCGCTCGCCGACGAGAGCTTCACGTACGATGAATGCGGCTGGGAGTACCACCCCGATCCAGCGTTCACGTGCCAGCACCCGCTGGGCCGACTCGCGGTCGCGCGTCGCGACCTGCACTGCCAGGACGGGCAGACGGCTACGGAGGTCCGCTGGTACCAGTACGATCGCCGCGGTCGCCTCGTCGGATCCCGGACGACGCAGCGGACGGGCTTGGCCTTCGACCATGACACCGGCATGGACTACACGTGGACGTCCGGCGACCGGCTCGCCGGGTACGCCGTCACCGGCACCGACCAGGGCACGCACTACACGTACTCGAAGACCGGGTCGGTGATCGCGGTCTCCGGTAGCGACAAGGCACCGATCGCCAGCCAGGTCGCGTACACCGTCGCGGGCTCGCTCGCGGGATATCAACTGGTCGAAGCGAAGGGCGCCCCGTACGCGCAGCTCGTCCGCGAATACGACTCGCAGGGGATGCTGCGGCGACACGCGTGGGTCGCGCCCGACGCCACCGCGTGGCAGGATCAGTCGTTCACCTACAATGACGCCGGCATGTTGACCTCGGTGACCGACGACGTCGCGCCGACCCGCGGCCGCCGCTACGAGTACGACCAGCTGGTGCGGTTGACCTGCGAGCTCGCCGGCGCCCCCGCCACCAGCGGCGCCTGCGCGACGACGAACCCCGCGGTCATCGGGCGCTTCACGTACCACGACGGCGCGTCGACAGCCGCGCCGCCCGATCACCGCGCCACGGCGTTCACGCGCACGCCCGATCACGTCTCGGCCACGCCGGAGGCGCGCACCTACGCGGCGTCAACCAACCGCGTCGCTAGCGTACAGCGGGGCAGCGACTCGCTGATCATCACCTACGACGGCCTCGGCCGCCGCACGGCGGACTACCTGGCGAGCCAGCCGCCCACGTCACGGCGCGCTTACACGTATCTCCCCGACGGCCAGCTGCACACCATCACCACCGCCGGCGGCACGGTCACGCTCTCCTACGGCATCGGGGGCGCGCTGAGCGCGATCGACGGCCCGGAGGGCCACCAAGACCTCACCTACGACGACGCCGGACGTCTGGTCGCTGCGCTGGTCGAGCAGAGCGGGACCTCGATCGCCTGGGAGTACCACTACCTCGGCGACACCCCGATCGCCGCGACCCGGCGCGGCGACTTCGGCACCGAGCGGCTGGGCTTCCTTCACGATCGCCGCGGCCTCATCGGCCACGTCGTCGACACCACGGGCAAGACGCTCTACGCCGCGACCCACGACGCCGCCGGCATCGCGACGATCGACGACGAGGAGCGTCTGCTGTGGCTGCCCTTCGCCCTTCCCGGCCAGCTCCGCCTCGACGGCACCGGCGCCCCCGGCCGCGGCCCGCTGTTCGCCAACGGCGCCCGCGCCTACGACCCCGACCTCGGCATCTTCCTCGCCCCCGACCCGGCCGACCCGATCGCCCGCGTCGTCCCCGAAGGCTACGCCTACGCCCGCAACAACCCGATCCACTTCGCCGACCCGAGCGGCGGCGCGGCGTGGGGCTACTGGGACACGGACCAGCATCCGTTCTGGGGGCCCGAGCGGACCTTCTTCGTCGAAGGCGGATGCGACGCGCCCAGGGCTCAACTCGTCCGCACCGCGCTGCGCGAGGCCATCACCGCGATCGCAACATGCACGGACGGAGCCTGTGGCCCACTCGGCGGCACGGCCCTCCGCGCGCGTTGGCTGTACGCCCTCTCGGTGGGCGCCTACGCATGCGAGAACGACGAAACTCACATCGCCGCATTCGGCTCTCTTGGCTATGAGTTCGTGAATGGCGAACTTCCAGGTCACGGCCCAGCGTTCACCGACTCTGTAACAGAGGCCGCCAACAAGCACCGCGACGGCCTCTTGCGACAGAAGATCACGTACCTTGGCGCCAACGCGTTCCCGAAATGCCTCGCCGGCCTCTTGGCGCACGAAGCGCTCCATCAAACTCTCCTCAGCCTTGACGCGAGCGAGCTGCACGCCCCCGAGAGAAGCGGGCTCGTCGAAGTCTTACTCGCCAATGCAGCCAGAGTCGACATCAACCGCATCAACCGTGCCGACACTGCATCGGGCGCAGTCGAGCGAAGCTACCCTGGGAACACGTTCCCCCAATTCGGGCCGAGCGAACACAAACAACCGGACGAGCGGTACATCAAGAACGCCGTGACCAAGTGCAACCTGTGCGAGCCGTGAGTCGGGCCGTCATGATACTGGGAGTCGCCGCCATGGTCAGCATTGGGGCGTGCCACGACCGCAGCACCGACGAGGATACTCGCCGGTCCGCGGGCAAGAAGGACAGGAGGGTCCGCATCAAGCCGCCACCGGCGCCACCGCAGCCCGGCGACCCATATTACCCCGAGTACGTCGCATCACGCCCATTGCAGGATGCAAGCCGGCACCTGAAGACCGCCATACTCGAGCTGCTAAGAGGGCGAGCACGCCTCATGAGGCTCAATCGCGAGCAACACCGGGCGAAGATCGCAGAGTGCGACAAACAGCTCCGAGAACTGCTGACAATGCTCTGCGCGGATCATATAGCGATCTTCGGCGTCAACGTGGAACACACCGCCATCGATGAGCTCTTCCCCATCGAACAGGTCGAAGCAGCGCGGTCATTCGAGTGCGGGGGTCTCTGGGTGGGCCGGCGATGAATCGACGGGAATGCATGGAAACGCAAAGCCGACCATCCCGACGCCGGCGGCGACAACACCGCAGCCGACGACGCTGGCGTCACACCATGACTACGACGCACAAGCTCACCCGAGCAGCGCACCAGGCAATCAGCGTGCTCTGCAGCTTGCTCCTGCTCAGTAGCGCAGGCTGTCGCGATCGCGTTCGACTCGCCGATGACGGCCACACCGCCCCGCCCGAAGCGGACGCCGTGCACGTCCAGCCGGGACCAACTCAACTACCGGGGAACGCCCCGGAAGATCTCGAGCGCGTCGCGTCTCAGCCGTTGCACGCCGCGAGAGACCACCTGGCCATCGCCGTCCTGGCGCTGCTGAGAGCGCACGTGCGGCTCACCGCGCTCGACGCCGCGAAATACGCGCTCTGGATATCGGACACCGACGAGCACATACGACGCCTGCTGGCGATGCTGTGCGCTGACCGCATCGCCCTCGCGGGAGTCGACCTGGACCACACCGCGATCGAGCGACTCTTCCCAATGGAACACGTCGAGAGTGCGGCGAGCATCACCTGCGTCGGGCTCCGCCTCAGGGACCGAATCGAGGAGACAGACCTATGGGCGCCGCGTGGCCAGAACGGCGCCCCGCCGACCGCGCGGGTGGACGCGCCCCCGACGCCGCCATGATCCCAGCCTCACCCACCGGACGCACTGCCGTCGCAGCGTGGGCATTGGCGCACCTCCTCACTGGCACGTTCGCCTGTCAGGAGCGTGAGGCGTGGCCGGCGCCGCCGCAGGGGCGCGCCGTCGATGACGGGCTGGCACGGACGCGCGTCGACGCCGGGAACGCGCCGTCGACGGCCCCCACGCCCGGCGATCCGAACTACGGCGAGTACATGGCGCTCGAGCCGACCGATCGGATCTTCGACCACTTCGCGCACCTGAGCCTCGCACTGCTGCGCGTGCGGACGCGCCTCGCGCGGCTCGACGACCACAAGTACGCACGCTGGATCCGCGAATACGATCAGGAGGTCCGCGCGCTCCTGGCGATCTGGTGCCCCGACACCTTCGCCGGGTACGGACTCGACCTCGCGCACACCCCGATCGCCGACCTGTTTCCGCTGGAGTACGTCGAGACTGCGCACAGCGCGCGCTGCGGCGGGCTGTGGGTCGACGGCAAGATCCAACAAGGCCGGGCGTTCCGCCGGGACGATCGGGGCGATGCGGGTCCATAGCGACGCCCGACGGCCGAGCCGCGACGGCGTGGGCGCGCCGGGCGCGCGCGTCGACGCTCGAGAGACAGCTGCCGCAGATCCGTGGGACGCTACGCGAGCGAGTTCCCTGTGACGCACCGGTCGATGCTGTGCTCGATCTCCCTCGCTGTGGCGTGCGCGTGCGCGTGCCGCGGCGACCGGCACGTCCCGACGCCGCCGGCCGATGCGTCGCCGCAGACGTCGGACGTCGTGCCGGCACAACCGCCGCCGCCGTACGAACCACCGCGTCCGGGCAGCCCCGACTACCCGCGGTTCCATGCCTGGGAGCCGTACGGGGAACGTGAGGAGCCGATACAGCAGGCGCTGTTGCTCACGCTGCGGGCGCGACAGCGACTATTGGCGCTCGACCCAGACGGCGACTTTGGGCCCAACGTCGACCTCGACCGTGAGATCAAGGATCTCACCTCCGCGCTGTGCTGGCGCTGGTTCCGCGGGCGACGCCCAGATCTCGGCCTTCTCGAGGTCGCGGAGCTGTATCCGCTGGAGTTCGTCGAACAGGCAAACACGGCGCGCTGTGGCGGCCTCGTCGTCAATGGCAAGCTTCGCCCAGGCCCGGCAACCCCGCCGCTGCCAGTCGTGGCCAAAGGGCCGTCGCCCGGCGTGACTCCTGGTGAACTCGCGACGGCCAAGTACGAACTCCAGCGTGCGTTGATGCGCCTACTCCGCAGCTACACGCGGATGACCGAGGACCGCGCGCCCGCAGCCGACCTGGCCGCCATCGACCGGCAGATCCGCGCGGTCTTCGAGGCGCTCTGCGCGCCAGAACTAGATCGCGCTGGCATCAAGGTGCGCCGGGTGCCGCTCGACGGGCTGTTCGAGATGGGCGAGGTCGGCGGCTCGACCGCCGTCACCTGCGAGGGCCTGTTCGTCGCGCGCGAACGACGCTACATCGCCGGCGCGGCCTGGCCCGGTCGCGTGCCGCCCTCCCCCGTCGACGCCGGCACGCCCGATCCGGTCGACGCCGGCCCGATCTGGCAGTGACCGTGCCGCGCGGCAAGCTACCCCGCTGCCACGTCTCGCTGCGTCGCGGCGACGCGCGCGCGGCTGGAGCACCATGAAGGCCACGCGCGACTGCCTGCCGACCGGACGCCCGACCGTCGCGGCGCTGCTGTTCGGGTGCGTCGCCGTAGGCACGTTCGCCTGTAGGGAGCGTGAGGCCTGGCCGGCGCCGCGGCGCTCGAGAGACGGCGGCCGCAGATCTGTGGGACGCTACGCCAGCGAGCTCCCCGTGACGCGCTGGTCGATGCCGTGCTTGCTCTCCCTCGCTGTGGCGTGCGCGTGCGCGTGCCGCGGCGACCGCCACGCCCCGGCGCCCCCGGCCGATGCGTCGCCGAGCAGGTCGTACATCGTGCCGGCACAACCGCCGCCGCCTCCACCGCGACCGGGCAACCCCGAGTACCCGAGATTCCACGCGTGGGAGCCGTACGCGGAGGGTCGCGAGCCCCTGCGGCGGGCGCTGTTGCTTACGTTGCGGACACGACAGCGACTGTTGGTGCTCGACGGGCACCCTACCAGCGCCCCAGGCCTCGACATCGATCGGGAGATCAAAGACATGACATCGGCGCTCTGTAGGCGGTGGTTTCATGGCCGCGACGGAGACCTCTTCAGGCTCGAAGTCGAGGAACTGTTTCCGCTGGAACTCGTCGAGCAAGCCAGCACCGCCGACTGCGGCGGCTTGGTCGTCGACGGCAAGCTCCGTCCAGGTCCAGCACGTACGACGCCCGTACCGCGCACCATCCTTGCAAGCAAGCTCGCGACCGTCAGAGACCAACTCGAGCGTGCGTTGTTCGAGTTGCTCGGGAGCTACGCGCGGATGACCGAGGACCGCGCGCCGGCGGACGACCTGGCCGCCATCGACCGGCAGATCCGCGCGGTCTTCGAGGCGCTCTGCGCGCCGGAGCTTGCGCGCGCCGGCATCAAGGTGCGCCGGGTGCCGCTCGACGAGCTGTTCGAGATGGGCGAGGTCGACGGCTCGACCGCGGTGAGCTGCGAGGGCCTGTTCGTCGCGCGCGAACGACGCTACATCGCCGGCGCGGCCTGGCCCGGTCGCGTGCCGCCCTCCCCCGTCGACGCCGGCACGCCCGAGCCGGTCGACGCCGGCCCGATCTGGCAGTGACCGTGCCGCGCGTCTCCGGTAACGACTAGACGCCGATCGCCACCGAGGTGACGCCGGCAGGTTGACCTCGGTGACAGACGACGTCGCGCCGGCCCGGGGACGCCGCGACGAGTACGATCGGCCTCTACCACGCCAAGCACTCGGGCCAGCACCAGGTCGTCACCCACGCCCAGTTCACCGCCGCCCGCGCCAAGAAGGCGTCGTAGCCCGCGGGCGGCCTCAGGCCGCGGCGGCCGCGGTCCGCCCGAGGCTGATCGTGAAGTTCACGCGGACGCCCGATCACGTGTCGGCCGCGCCGGAGGCGCGCGCCGCCGACCGGATGCGCTGGCGCGGCAGCGCTCATGTTTTGGGGGGTCGCGCCGCTGGCACGTTCGCCTGTCAGGAGCGTGAGGCGTGGCCGGCGCCGCCGCGGGGGCGCGCGGTCGATGTCGGCCGGTACGTACGTGCGTCGACGCCGCCTGATCGGCAGGGCGAGGTGTCCAGGCGGTGATCGGCCAGGCCTGCCATCGGCGACGAGGTCGCCGCCGTCGCCGGCGACGCCGACGGTCACCGGCCTGCACGCCATGAGCGCGTCGATTCGCGTCGTGACCTCGGACACGCGGCGCGGCGCCATAGCCTGCTAGCGTCACACCCATGCACGCCGCTGCGGCGCTCGTGATCGCGACCACGTGTCTCGCCGTTGCGCCGGCCCACGCCGACCGCCTGTCGCTGGAGATCAGCGCCGGCGCCGGGACCTTCGCCAACGCCGGTAACCAGGAGGGGGTCGGCCCCGCGTTCGGGCTCGGCGTCGGCGTGGCGCCGAACCGATCGCTCGCCATCGAGCTGCGCCTCGCACAGATTCGGCTCGTCGGGTCGGATCACGTCCACCCGAGCGCGACCTTCCTCGGGCCGGCGGTGCGCGCGTTCGCGAGCCGGCACCTGTTCCTCGGCCTGGGCCTCGGCGTGGCCGGCGCCGATGGCCTCGGCCCGGCGATCGCCGCGCGCGTCGGGGTCGCGTTCAGGCAGCGCGCGCACAGCTCCCTCCACGTCACGCTCGAGGCGATGGCGTCGGCCGCGACCGACGGTGACAGCGACGGCGCCAGCGCGCTGGCGCTGACGATCGGATATCTGGGTCGCTGATCCCAAGCCCCTCCGCGATCGGTCGCCGGCGACTGGCCGGTGACGACGTCCGCTCTCGGCCGGCCGGACGCACCGCGCCGAGCCCCGCTGCCCCGGCAGGGGCCTGCAACCTCGCCGGCATATTTCCGGTATATTTGCCGGCGTATGTTCCATCGGAAGCTGGCGCCGCCCGAGGGATCGTCGTTCCTGTTCGGCCCGCGCGGGACCGGCAAGTCGACGTGGCTGGCCGAGGTGCTCCCCGACGCGGTCACGTACGATCTGCTCGACACGTCGCTCGCCTTGCGGCTGGCCCGCGAGCCGGGCCTCCTCGCGCAGGAGCTGGCGGCGGTCGATCGCCGCCGCTGGGTCGTCATCGACGAGGTGCAGAAGGTGCCGGCGCTGCTCGACGAGGTGCACCGGATGATCGAACGGGACCGGCGGCGCTTCGTGCTGTCGGGCTCGAGCGCCCGCAAGCTGCGGCGCGGTGGCACCAACCTGCTCGCCGGGCGCGCCGCGCAGCTCGACCTGTTCCCGCTGGTCGCCCCCGAGGTCGGCGCGGCGCCCCCCCTCGAGCGCCTGCCGTTCGGGATGCTGCCCAAGGCGTACCTCGCGGAGCGACCGCAGCGGTTCCTGTCGGCCTACGTCACGACGTACCTGAAGGAGGAGGTCCAGGCCGAGGCGCTGACGCGCAACATCGGCGGCTTCGCCCGGTTCCTCGAGGTCGCCGCGCTCCACAACGCCCAGGTCACCAACACGTCCAACATCGCCCGCGACGCGCAGGTCGCGCGGCAGACCGTCCAGGGCTACTTCGAGGTGCTGGTGGACACGCTCCTGGGCAGCTGGCTCCACGCCTGGAAGCTCAAGCGGGCGACCAAGCTCGTGGCCCACCCCAAGTTCTACTTCTTCGACGCGGGCGTCGCGCGGGCGCTGTCGGCGCGCCTGCCCTACGCCCCGACCAAGGAGGAGCTCGGCGCGATCTTCGAGACCTACCTGCTCCACGAGCTGCGCGCGTACCTGAGCTACACCGAGCGCGCCTACCCGCTGTACTTCTTCCGGACCTTCGACGACGTCGAGGTCGACGTGCTGTTCGAGTCGGCCAAGGGCATGGTCGCGCTCGAGTTCAAGTCGTCGCCGACCTGGCGGGGCGAGTTCAACAAGAGGGCTTTCGTCGGGTCACGGCCGAGCTCGCCAAGGTCCGGTGCATCGGCGTCTACACCGGCGCCCGCAAGCTCGAGCACGACGGCGTCGCCGTCTACCCCTACGGCGAGTTCCTCGAGCTGCTGTGGACCGAGCGGCTGATCGATTGATCGCCGCGCCGGCGCTCAGCGATCCCAGCTGTCGAGCCCGCGCGGGCAGGTGACGTCGCCGGCCGAGGCGGTGCGCAGCGCCTTGCAGTAGGTGAACGGCGAGGTGGCCTGCGGGAACTGGTACGACTGGATGTCGCGGCCGACCGGCGCGCCGCTGGCGTCGTCGCCGGGGATCAGGTGCAGGCGCGGCGCGCTGACGACGGCGACGTACGGGCCGAGGCTGCCGTCGGGGCGCGGGTAGCTGGTCTCGTAGAAGTCCAGGGTCGAGGTGGTGTGGCCGACGCCGAGGGAGTGGAGGAACTCGTGGGCCAGCGTCAGCCCCGCGAGGTCGGGGTGATCGTTGCGCTGCAGGTTGATGACGTGGTTGCCGCGGCCGGTCACCGTGTCGGCGCCGAGCAGGCGGTTGCCGGCCTCCTCGGGCTGCAAGACGACGATCGTCTCGCCGCCGTTGGGGTAGGCCGCGTCGATCAGCTGCTGGCCCCAGGCGCGGCCGTCGACGTAGCCGCCACAGCCGCCGGTCGCGGCGTCGCCCATGTAGTTGCACGGGACGCTGCCGGCCGGCGCGCCCGGCAGCGGCTGCAGGTCCAGCGTCGCCAGCGGCAGGTACGGCGTCGCGCTGGCCACCTGCAGGCCGAGGTCGGACACCGGCCGCGCCGGCCAGGTCGCCGACGTGATCCCGGCGCGCGACCAGTAGCTCATCGGCACGTCGGTGTAGCCGTAGCTCACGCTCCACGCGCGCACGGTGATCGGCGCGTCGCCGGCGCCTCGGCCGCGCATGCGCACGTCGAACTCGGCGTCGAGGTTGGCCTCGCTCGACACCGTCGCGCCGGCCGGCAGCACCAGCTCGACGCGCAGGTGGTGGCTGCCGCCGGCCAACGCCGGCACCTCGAACAGGAAGCTGTCGGTCATGGTCCGCCAGTCCGAGCCGGTCGCCGGCGGCGTCACCGCGGCGGTGCCGGTCGGCGCGATCGGCGCGCCGCCATCGACGGTGAGCCGGGCCCCGACCGTCGGCACCGCGGCGCCGCCCGCGGTGTTGCCGCGGACGAACACCCGCACGAAGGTCGGCTTGCCGGCCAGCAGCGGCACCTGGTTGGCGACGTCCTGGATGTGCTGGGTCAGCTCGACGCGCTCGATGCCGACGTCGCCCGGGTGCGGTGATGGATCGCAGGCCCCGAGCGCCAGCGCGACGAGGCACGAGAGATAGGTCCGGTTCATGACACGCTCCTCGAGGCCACCCTGGCCTCACGGGCGTCCATCGCGCGGGCGCGGCGATCTTCCGGAGCCGCGGCCGCGCCCCGCGGGCGAGCACGGCGCGCCTCCCACCGATCGGGCCTCCCGACCCCGGCGCGGACGACGGCGGTATGATCGGCGCATGGGAAAGCACCGAGCCGCGGCGTGGTACCGGCGCGACGTCGGCGTGTGGGTGATCGGCGGGGCGATCGCCAGCGCGATCCTGGGCGTCGTGGCCTACGCGGCCCACCACGGCGCGCCGCCGCGGGTGACGACGACGCCGCTCACGGGCGCCGCGCTGGCCGATGGGACCGCGCTGGTGATCGAGCGCGTCGATCGCGCCGAGTCCGACGGCGACGGCGGCGTGGCCGTCACGACCGCCTACCGCGTGCGGCGGTTCGCGCCGCGCACCGGCGCCGAGCTGGCCCGTCGCCCGCTCGCCGGGCCGGTGCGGTGCGCCACCGCGATCGCCGCGCTGGCGTGGTGCACCGACGCGACCGGCGCGACCGAGCTGGTCGACGGCGACCTCGCGCCCCGGCTCGACGCCACCGCGGTCGCGCGCGCCGCCCCGATGAAGCCGGCGGACGGGCCACGGGTCGATCGGGCCGGCGGCCTGCTGCGCCTGACCCCCGCCGGTGGCTGGGTGCGCATCGATCCCGTGACGTTCGCGACCAGCCCCAGCGATGGCATCGCCGATCCGACCCGGCACCCGGCGCGCGGGGTCGCGGCCGCCGATCTGGGCGATCGACGCGTCGCGCTCGTCGACCGCGGCGAGGGGCACCGGGCGCTGCGCCGCGGCGACCAGGACGTAGCGGTCGAGGCCAGCGCTGGCGTCAGCCCCGAGCCGACCTACCTCGCCGACGGCCTGCTCGCGACGCCCCCCGTCGCGCTGGATCTCGACGGCGATCTCCTGCTCGTCGAACGCGTCGTGACGACCAGCGCGGCGCGCCGCTTGCTCCGGCTGCCGGCCCGCGGCGGCACGCGCTGGTCAGCCCCGATCCCAGACAGCGTGGTCTGGGCGGTCGTCACCGGCGACACGATCGTCGTGGCGCACGCGCGCGGGCTCCGCGTGGTCGCTGCGGCGACCGGGGCCCCGCTGCCGTGACGACGTGCGCGGCGGCGCGACTTGCGGGGCGCCGGGATCGGTGCGCTAGACTCCGGTCGATGACCACGCGGCATCGCGCGACGCCCCCGGCGCTGGCGGTCACGTACGTCGATGAGGACTTCGCGGTGTTCGAGTGGACCGCCGCCGATCCAGCGCCGCGCCCCGCGCTCACGCCCGCCGAGGACGCGGTGCTCGCGGCGATCGTTCGCGGGGACAGCAACGCCGCGATCGCCGCCGCCCGCCAGACCTCGGTCCGGACCGTCGCCAACCAGGTCGCCGCGCTGTTGCGCAAGCTGGGCGCGAGCTCACGCTACGATCTCATCCGACGTCATGGCGCCAACCGCGGCTGATCCGATCGCGCTGGTCGAGGCGGCGTACCAGTGGACAGCGGACGAGCGGGCATGGCTCGACGCGATCCTCGCCACCGCGGCACCGTACGACGTCGGCGGAGGCGTGATCGCGTGCACCGCCACCGCGCACCCGACCACCACGGTGCGCGCCATCGACGCGTCTGCCAACACCGCCGCGGCCGACGTGGAGCAGTTCCACCGGGTCGTCGCCGAGTTCCCGCCGGCGCTGGCCCGCCAGGTGTTCGCCCCCGCCGAGTTGGTCGGCAGCGCCGGCCATCGCCTCGGCCGCATCGCGAACTCGGCCAGCGGCGCGCTGAGCCAGGCCGCCGCGGTCGCCGCGCGCGAGTTGCCGGGGATGTGGGGGCTGGTCAGCGGCGCCCCCCGCGCGGGTGCGTTGCTGATCTGCTTCCCCCACGGCCGCCGCCGGCCGGCGCCGGACGATCCCTTCCCGCACGCTGGCCGCCGCGCGCTCGCGCTGGCGGGTGCGCACCTCGGCGCGGCGCTGCGCCTGCGCCAGCTCGCCCACGCCGCGCCCCACGCCGACGACGCCGAGACCGAGGCGGTGCTGTCGCCGGGCGGGCGCGTTCTGCACGCCGAGGGCGCGGCGCGCACCGACCGGGCGCGGGCCAGCCTCGCCGCAGCGGTGCTGGCGGCGACCCGCGCGCGCGGCGACGCGCGTCGCGCCGACCCTGACACGGCGGTCGCCGAGTGGACCGCGCTGGTACAGGGGCGGTGGACGATCCTCGAGACCGTCGAGCGTGACGGCAAGCGGCTGGTGCTAGCGCGGCGCAACCCGCTGGGCACCGACGACTTGCTCGCGTTGCCGCCCGATGAGCGCGACGTGGCGTGGCTGGCGGCGTACGGGCACTCGTACAAGTTCATCGCGTACGAGCTCGGCGTGCCGCTGGGGACGGTGGCGACGCGGCTGCGCCGCGCGATGCGCAAGCTCGGCGTGACCTCGCGGCGCGAGCTGCTTCGCCGCCTCGGCACCTCGAGCGATTCGCCGAAAGAAAAATGACCATGGACCGCCGGTGCCGACGTTCGGCACGGTGAGGTGGTCCGCACGGCGAGCCGGCGCTCGCCCCGCGGCCAGGAGGGTCCATGGCACGTCGACTTCGAAGGCTGGCTTGGATGGCGGCGCTCGCCGCGCTCGCACCGTCGTCGGCGCAGGCCTGGAAGCCGACCACCCACGTCTACCTGGCGCAGGAGGCGTGGGCCGACGCCGCCGACGGCCGGGTGACGATCGAGCTGCTCGACCCCGCCACCGGCGCGCGCACGCCGCTGGGCGAGTTCGAGGTCGACCCGCGGCTGCGCGACGCGATCCGCCAGCAGCCGCTGGCGTACTTCGCCGGCGTCCTCGGCCCCGACGCCTACCCCGACATGATCACCGGGCAGATGCGCGTGCATCCACCCGGCGAGGGCGCGCCGGGCGACCCCGACCTGAACGCGTACGGCGCCGGCACCGAGCCGTGGCTGGCGCGGCTGTGGACGCTGGCCTTCACCACCGAGCCGTCGCCCGAGGTGCGCGCGTTCGCGGCCGGCTACCTCACCCACGCCGCCGGTGACTACTTCGCGCACACCTACGTCAACGCCCGCACCGGCGGCATCTTCGCGCTCGGCCCCAACGGGCTCAAGCACTACATGCTCGAGGGCTACCTCGGGCAACGCACGCCGGACCTGATGCCGATCGACGGGCTCGACGCGTACGCGTACTTCGGCAAGTTCGATCTGCCGCCGACCTTGGTGCGGGTCATCGCGACCCAACTCGCCGACCTGCCGACCAGCGACCCGCGCGAGCAGAACAAGGCGATGTCGCTGCCGCGCGACTTCCTCGAGCTATCGGCGAGCGTCCGCCAGCTCTTGCGCGAGTACGACGCGACCGAGGCCAGGTTGCGGGCACCGCTCGGCGGCCTCGGTGACGAGATCGCCCAGGCTCACCGCACCCTCGACTGGGCCTGCGATCTGACCAAGAACACCGGCTGCCCGGTCCCCGGCGTCGCGATCGACGCCTGCCCGGCCCCGCTGCCCGTCGCGCGCGCCAACCCCGCCGCGTGCGTCGCCGTCGCCGCCTACCTCGGAACCATCGAGCCGCTGGCCGGGCCGGCGCTGGCGCCGTGGCAGGCCTTCACCGCGACCGTCGGGCCGCTGGCGATGCTGGCCCGCCGCTGGGTCCACAACATCGACGAGGGCCTGCTCAAGTGGGTCGAGACCAACCACCGCTTCGCGCGCGCGGTGTTCATGAACCCGCGCGGCACCGATCTCGCCGCCGGATTGAAGGAGTGGCAGGACTTCGCGCCGATCGCGGCCGGCATGCTGGTCGGCATCGACGGCGACGTGCTGCGCAAGCTGCAGGAGGGGCTGGCGATCGCCGCACGCCCGTTCGAGCACCTCGAGGAGGTGCGCGCCGACGCCCACGCCCGCCACCTGAAGCTGCTGTTCGGGGTCACCCCCGACGAGCTCGCGACCAAGTTCGCCAGCCCCCACGCCGCGATCGATCTGCTGTTCGGCGCCGGCACCCAGGCCGCCATCAACCGCG
The DNA here is from genome assembly GCA_016707895.1 of Myxococcales bacterium. Lineage (GTDB taxonomy): Bacteria > Myxococcota_A > Polyangia > Haliangiales > Haliangiaceae > UBA2376. The sequence continues at coordinate 190,128 of JADJGV010000006.1, forward strand.
ACCTCGGCCTGCCCACGAGCGCCGACGACGACTTCGCGCGCTACCCGTTCAGCGGCATCGCGCGCTTCGCGACCAAGGACTTCGCGCCGGCCTACGACACGGTGGTGCTCGCCAAGCTGGTGCTGCTGAGCCCCGCCGGGCTGCAGGCGCTCTACGCCGCGCTCGCCGCCGCCGCCGGGGGCGCCGCGCCCATCGTCGACGTGGGCGCCGCGATCCCACCCAACGTGATGCTCGGCTGGGGCAAGACCATCGACGGATCGACCCAGTGGGCCCACGACATGCCGCTAGCAGCGGAGCAGTGCCGGCTGTTCGTGCGGCTGTTCCGGCCGATCGCGGCGCCGGGCCGGGGCCCGAACCACCCGGGCGAGCCGACCGACGAGTGCGGCGCGCCGACCGCGCCCGTGACCGCGCCGGCGATCGTACCGGCGCGCCAGCCGATCACCGTCGACGCGCGCTACCTCACGGTCGAGGGCGGCGCCAGCGTCGCGCTGCGCTACAACCGCCTGGTCCGGCTGCGCGTGACCCATGGCGCGATCCTCGCGCGTTGCGCAGCGCAACCGGACGACAGCTGCACCGTCAGCTACGGCACGCCGGTGTTCGCGGAAGACACCGACGTGGTCATCACCGCCGCCGATCCCGTCGACGCGAGCGGCGGGCTCACCACGACGATCCACGTGCGCGCGCCGCTCGCGGTGCGGGTCGCGTCGCCGCTGGCGGCGCGCGGCGCGCCCGACCTGGTCGCGCTGAGCGGTACGATCGACGCCGGCGGGCGGGTGCTGCTCGCGGTCGCCCCCACCGTCCCCGTGCGGTGGTCGCTGCGCGGCCCCGGTCAGCTCGGCGCGCCGCGCGAGGCGCTGGCGCTAGCGCAGCGTCGGCTGGCCCAGGGGGCCAAGCTGGCCAAGCTCGGCCGCAGCTTTGCGCGCGATCAGGCGGCGCGGCTGCGCTGCCGCCCTGGCGCGCCGTGCCGGGCGCCGACCACCGCCGCGCTGCGCACGCGCGAGCGCGCCGTGGCCGAGGCGCGCGACGCGCAGGCCGAGACCGAGCTGGCGATCGAAGCGCTGGCGCGCACCTACGTCGCGCCGGCGGCGGTCGTGACCACGACGCCGGTGACGATCCGCGTCGACACCGACGATGGCCGCCACGCCGAGCTCACGCTGCAGGTGCGCCCCGCCCGCCCGCCGATCGCCGTGGCGCCGGTGACCGTCGCGCCCGGCGCCGAGGTCCGCATCGTCGCCGACCCGCCGCTGCCGGTGGCGTGGGAGGTGCCGGCGGGCAGCCCCGGCGAGATGGCGCCGACCACGGCCGCGCTCGCCGCGGTCCGCGATCACCTCCGCTCCAACGCCGCGGTGTTCGCGCCCACGGCCGCGCCGCGCATCGCGCCGCCGCGATCACCGCGACCGCGGCCGCTGCCCTCACCCGCCGCCCCCACGGCGCCGCCGCGCCCCGCCGCGCCGGCGATCGCGCCGACGGGACAGGCGCCGCCGGCGCCGCGGCCCGCGGTCGACCTCCTGCGCCTGCTCGACGCCGACCCGCGCGCCCGGGCGCCGTTCGAGCAGCTCGCCGCCGCGCGCGCCACCTACCGCGCCCCCACCACGATCACGACGCCGACCACGGTGACCCTGCGCGGCGCCGTGCTCGACGGCACCGGCCGCACGGTGACCGCCACCGTGACGATCCGCCCCTGACCGCCCGCGGTCTTCACTCGCTGGAGGAACCATGTCCCGACGTCGCTCGTTGTATGGCCGCCTGATCGGCCCCGTGACGCTGGCCGGGCTCGCTGCCACGGCCGGCCACGCGCAGCCCCGACCCACGCCGCGGCCCATCCCCCGCCCGCTGCCCGGGCCGCGGCCGCTCCCCGTCCCCGCGCCAGAGTACTGCCAGAATCTCACCTTCCCGGCGGGCTGCTGGACCTACGAGGGCACCGCATTCGTGAAGGTCGTGCCCGGCCTGAACCCGCGCAACCGCGCCGAGCTGTCGTCGGTGAACAACCGCGGCAGCGGCAACGTGACCTCCGACCCGATCCTGCTCGACCAGCCGTACCTGACGTTCCAGCTGCGTGACGCCCACCACGACGGCACCCGGGTCGAGCTGCTGGTCCGCGACGACGCCGGCCCGCTCACACAACCCGACGGCCGCTACCGCGTCGCCGCCGCGACGTCGAACCTGCTGCACGACGACGGCGGCCCCGGCTACACCGGCCGCCACGTCTTCGACCTGTCGCTGCTCGCTGGCCAGGTCGGGCGCATCCGCATCGTCGACGAGACCGACGCCGCGGCGCTGATCGTCGCCGGCTTCGATCGGACCGCCCAGCCGCCGCCGACCTCGTGGTCGTTCGACCCCGGCCTCGAGGGGTGGCAGCGACTCAGCGGCGACGCGTTCGCGGCGCAGCCCGTGCTCGGCGACGTGATGGAGGTGGCCAGGGTCGCGCCGCCCGGGTTCGATCCGGCGGCCCTGACCGCGCTGGGCGGCGACTACTGGAACACCGCGTTCCCGATCGGCCGGGTAGGCCGCGGCTGGATCGGGACCTTCGACCGGCGCGACCCCGATCCGGCCGCGATGCCGTCCCCGCAGGGCGACGCGCCGACCGGGATCCTGGCCTCGATGCCGTTCGTGATCGACAAGGCACGGATCAGCTTGCTGGTGAGCGGCGGGCGCGACGCGACCCTGCGCGGCGACGGCCCCGGCGCGACCGCGGCGGCCGTCGACGTGACCGCGGTCCAGCTCGGCGTGGCGCTGCAGATCCAGCGCGACGGCGCGTGGCGAGACGCCCGCTGGGCCACCGGCAAGGACCGCGAGATGTTCGATCGCGTCGAGTGGAAGGTCGAGGACCTGCGCGGCAAGACCGCGCGCATCCTGATCGTCGATCGCCGCAGCGACGCGTGGGGCCACGTCAACGTCGACGACGTCCGCTTCGCCGACCGCTTCCAGATCGGCCCCACCGACTTCGGCGTCGCGTCGTACACGCGCGACGCCGCGCTCGACGCCGAGCCGCAGATGTGGGGCTACGCCGACTCCCACCTCCACGTCATGTCGTACCTCGGCTTCGGCGGCCGGATGATCGGCGGCACGCCGACCGGCCCGATCGAGACCGCGATCGCGGCCTGCGACGGCCGCAGCCACGGTGGCACGGTCGACTCGGTCAAGGTCGACGGGCGCAAGGTCGACCTGCCGGTGTCGCGCAAGCTGCTCGAGGTCATGGACGACATGCCCGTCGACGACACCGTCATGCTCAAGGCGCTGCTGCGCATCGGCCTCGACTTCTTCGGGGCCGACGGGATGACCGCGCCCGAGGTCGCGCTCAAGCTCTACCCCATCGTGCTCGCCGCCTACGGGGTCCTCAACGCCCAGCCGGCGTGGTGGATCGCCAGCGCGCACGTCCCGCTGCCGGCCCTGGCCGCCCCGCTCCTCGAACCTGGCCACGCCATCCCGATCCTGACCGCGCTGGTGGTGGATCTCGACAACGCCAAGGCCAAGTGGATGGCCGGCGTCGGCCACGCCTCCGATGGCTACAAGGGCGAGCGGTCGACCTGGGACCAGCGCCGCGCCGCGCCCCGGGGGCGTGACAACCCCGCGCTCGACCCCTGGCCCAACAGCTTCTCACGCCTGCACCAGCAGGCCCACGTGAGCTGGCTCCGCCGGGCTCACCAGGGCGGCCTGCGCATGATCGTCATGATGGCCGTCCACGCCGAGATCTTCGCCGAGGCCCAGGGCAACTTGCAGTCGGCGGAGGACGCACTGACCAAGCAGGTCGCGGCGGCCAAGGCGATGGCCGCGGCCAACGCGAGTTGGATGGCCATCGCCTACTCGTCGGCCGAGGCCCGCAAGATCATCGGCGCCGGCAAGCTGGCGATCGTCCTCGGCGTCGAGATCGGCTCGATCGATAAGATGTTCGACGCGCGCAAGGCCAACCCCTACCGCGACCTCGCGACCCGGCTGTGGCGCCTCGGGGTCCGCCACGTCTACCCGGTGCACAACACCGACAACCTGTTCGCCGGCACGGCCATCAACAGCAACCTCTACGTCATCAACAACTACTACCTGAACCGGCGCTTCTACCGCGTCGAGGACGGCCGGGCCCACGGGATCAAGGCGACGCGCACGTGGATCCCCAGCGGCATCTCGAGCGCGCTGACGATCGACCTGCCGGGCGCCAAGCTGCCGCTGTTCCCGTTCGCGCTGGCCGCACTCGAGGGTGCCCAGGCGACCGGCAAGCTGCGCACCGCCACGCTGAACACCTGGAGCGTCGACCTGGTCGACCTGCGCCAGAAGCTCCAGGCCGCGGTGCCGCTCTACGAGGCGACGCCGGCGCAGGTGAACGCCCAGGGGCTCACCGCGGACCACGGCTTCAAGATGATCGACGCGCTGATGCGCAAGGGCTTCGTGATCGACTTCGATCACGCGTCGTTCAAGACTCGCGCCGACATCATCGCGCTGGCCAAGCAGACGCCCGGCGGCTACCCGGTGGCGTCGTCGCACTCCGACCTGCTCGCGCTCCACGACGACCCCAACGAGGGCATGCTCAAGGACAGTGAACTCGAGGAGATCTACCAGCTCGGCGGCACGATCGGCCCGGTGTGGTCACTCGCCGATGACCTGACCGAGGCCGGCGCGCGCCGCTGCGCCAACAGCTCGACCAGCTTCCTCGCGGCGTGGCGCAAGGCGGTGGTCGCGATGCACGGCCGCGGCATGCCGATGGGCACCGACATGGTCGGGTTCCTGCCGGCGCCGCACCCGCGGTTCGGCCACAACCGCTGCCTGCCCGCGCCGGGCGCGGCCCCCGGCGCCCCGCAGCGCGACGGCGTCCGCTACGCGCACTACGGCGCCGGACCGACGGTGCTCGCGGTCGACGACAGCGACCAGCCGAATCCCGACGCACCCGCCGCGATGACCAAGTTCATCCACCTCGGCGCCAACCCGCCGCTGGTCGCGCTGACCCAGGGCACGCGGACCTACGACGTCAACGTCGACGGGCCAGCCCACGTCGGCCTGGTCCCAGACTTCTTTCAGGACGTCGCCAACCAGGCACCCGATCACCGGCGGCTGCTGGTGCCGCTGTTCACCGGCGCGTCGGGCTACATCGAGATGCTGCGGCGGGCCGAGCGCGGGGCGCTGATGCGCAACTCGGTGCCCGCGCCGTAGCCGTCCGCGCTCCGGCCCCCGATGTCGCGGCCCGTCGCCGCGATCACGGCCGCCGCGCCGGCCGACACGCGGCGCTTGCGTCGCCCGCCGAGCGGGTCGAAGCTCGACGCATGCGGACGATCCTCGGGCTGATGGCAGGGCTGACGATGGGGGCGCAGGCGGCGGCGGCCAACACGCCGTGTCGGAGCGACTACTGGTCGTCGGCGGTGGCCGAGCTGGGGGCGACGATCCCGTCCGGCTGCAGCATCGAGCTGTACGTGCCGGCGGCCGACGCCAGCGCCCAGGCGACCGCGCGGATCGGCAGCGCGCCGCTGGCGGTGACCACCAGCGCGGTCGACACCGTCACCATCCGTCGGTTCATGAACCAGTGCTCGACGATCGACCCGACGTGCTGGCAGTGGCGCACCTTCGACGTGCCGATGGCGGTGCTCGAGGTGGCGCCGGCGACGCCGTTCCCCGAGGGCGCCGACGTGATCATCGGCGACGGCACCAACGATCGGGTGGCCGTGCACGTCGGCCCGGCCGGCGCGTGCCCGCCGCGCCGGCCCCTCGCCGAGGAGATGTGCGCCGACCCGCTGGGCGGCGCGTGCACCGGCGGCGCGTTCACCTGCGACAACGGCGACGGCGGGGTCCCGGTCGCCGACGCCGGCGTCGACGCCCAGGCCGCGCACGATCACGGCGGCGGCGACGGCTGCGCGGCGGGCGGCGGTGGCCTGGGCACCGCGGCGATCGCGCTCGGCGCGCTGGTCGCGCGTCGGCGCCGGCGGTGATCCCGGGATCGGCTCGCGCTTGCATATCGCCGGGCGCTTTGCCCCGCCGTCGTTTGACTGCGCGATCGGTCGCCTCGAACATCGCAGCGTGACGGTCAAGAACTACGTCCTCGACACCAACGTGCTCCTCCACGACGCGCGCGCGATGTTTGCGTTCGCCGACAACAACGTGGTCATCCCGATCTTCGTGCTGGAGGAGATCGACACGTTCAAGAAGGACCAGACCGAGCTGGGCCGCAACGCCCGCCAGGTCGCGCGCCTGCTCGACGAGCACCGCGTCGACGGCGGCCTGTCCAAGCCGCAGAAGCTCGACAACGGCGGCACGGTGCGGGTGGCGCTGGCCAAGAACCCGCCCAAGAACCCCAGCTACGACTCGCGCTCGATGGATCAGCGGATCCTCGAGATCGCCGCCGAGGTCCGCGACGGCGAGCCCGAGGTGCCGTGCATCCTGGTGACCAAGGACGTCAACATGCGCATCCGCGGCGATGCGCTGGGCCTGCAGACCGTCGACTACGACACCGAGCAGATCTCGATCGACGAGCTGTACCCCGGGCACCGCGAGGTCGCGACCCCGGCCGGCACCGTCGACGCGCTCTACGCCGACGGCGGCGCGACGATCGCCGTCGAGGGCGGCCTGTACCCCAACGAGTTCGTGCTGCTCAAGGACGACACCACCGGCAAGAGCGCGCTGACCCGCCACGACAAGGCCAGCGGCAAGGTGGTGCCGGTCAAGAAGCTGCGCGACGGCGTGTGGGGCATCCGCCCGCGCAACAAGGAGCAGCACTACGCGCTCGATCTGTTGCTCAACGACGACATCAAGCTGGTGACGCTGGTCGGCAAGGCCGGCACCGGCAAGACGCTGCTGGCCATCGCCGCCGGCCTGCAGAAGGTCACCGAGGAGGACGTCTACCAGAAGCTGCTGGTCAGCCGCCCGATCTTCCCGCTCGGCCGCGACATCGGCTACCTGCCGGGCGACATCGAGGAGAAGCTCAACCCGTGGATGCAGCCCATCTACGACAACCTCGAGCTGCTGCTGGGCCTCAACCGCTCCGACAAGAAGGAGGGGCGCAGCTACGCCGAGCTGGTCGATCTGGGCTTCGTCCAGGTCGAGCCGCTGACCTACATCCGCGGCCGGTCGCTGCCCAACGTCTACATGATCGTCGACGAGGCCCAGAACCTGACGCCGCACGAGGTCAAGACGATCATCACCCGCGCCGGCGAGGGCACCAAGATCATCCTGACCGGCGACCCGTACCAGATCGATCACCCGTACCTCGACTCGTCGAACAACGGCCTGACGACGGTGGCCGAGCGGTTCAAGCCCGAGGCGATCGCCGGCCACATCACGCTGGCCAAGGGCGAGCGCAGCCAGCTCGCCGAGCTGGCGACGCAGGTGCTGTGAAGGCGGCGGCCGCCGCGGCGCTGGCGCTCCTCGCCGCCTGCCGCGCGGCCCGCGCCGACGATCCCGGCTTCGAGCTGCGGATCGTGGTCCCCAGCGAGGTGGCGCCGGGCGAGGCGGCGGCGGTGTCGGTGACGCTGGCGCCGGCCGCCGGCCGCACGATCGCCGCCGAGGGGCCGCTCCGGCTGGCGCTCGACGCCGATGACGCGCTGGCCCTGCCCCGGCGCCGCTACCTGCGCAAGGACGCCGCCGATCCGGCGGCCGACGCGCCGCGCTTCGACGTCAAGCTGCGGCCCAAGGCCGCCGGCGATCACCGCCTGACGATCGACGCGCGGTTCTGGCTGTGCGCGGCCAAGACCTGCCGCCCGGTGACCGCGACCCGCGCGGTGATCATCCACGCGCCGGCGCCGCCGATCGACGCCGGGGTCGACGCGGCGATCGACGCCGCGCCGCCGGTCGACGCCGGCCGCCGCCGAGGGCCGCGATGAGCGCCGCGCCGCCGCGGCTGCCGGGCTGGCTGCTGGTGGCCCTGGTGCTCGCCGCGGCGGCGGTGTTCGCGCCGTTCTGGAGCTGGCTGGTGCTGGCGGTGTGGGTCGGGCAGCTCGGCCGCCGCATGGTGCCGTGGCTGACCCGGCTGACCGGCCGGCGGCAGCGCGCCGCGGCGGTGCTGACCGCGGCGCTGATCGCGTTCCTGGTGGTGCCGATCGCGCTGGTGGTCGCGACGCTGATCGGCGACGCGATCGTCCTCGGCCAGCGGCTGCTGGCCTCGCCCCAGGCCCGCGCGGTGTTCGAGCAGCTCGTGACCAAGGGCGCCAGCGACGGCGACGATCGCGGGCCGGTCGGCCTGCTGGTCGAGCACGGCGATCGCGCGTGGAGCCTGATCAGCCTGGTGTTCGCGGTGGCGGCCCAGGTGCTGCTCGGGTTGTTCGTCTTCCTGTCGACCACCTACGCCGTGCTGGCCGACGGGCCCCGGGCCTACGCCTGGTTCGAGGACCACCTGCCGCTCGATCCGCGGATCACCGCCCGCTTCGCCGCCGCGTTCACCGAGACCGGGCGCGGCCTGTTGATCGGCGTCGGCGGCTCGGGCCTGGCCCAGGCCGCGGTGGCCACGCTCGCGTTCGTGCTGCTCGACGTGCCCGAGCCGCTGGTGCTGGGCCTCCTGACCTTGATCGCGTCGGTGGTGCCGGCGGTCGGCACCGCGATGGTGTGGCTGCCGGTCGCGGCGGGGCTGTGGCTCACCGGCCGCGCCGACGCCGCGGTGATCATGGCGGTGGTCGGCGTCGCGGTGATCGGCTCGATCGACAACATCCTGCGCCCGGTGCTGGCGCGGCGCGGCCGGCTGGAGCTGCCGTCGCTGCTGATCATGGTCGCGATGTTCGGCGGCATCGCGCTGGTCGGCGCGTCGGGCGTGGTGCTGGGCCCGCTGGTGGTGCGGCTGACCAAGGAGGCGCTGGTGATCGCGCGCGCCGCGCGGGCCACGCCGCCAGCGCCGGGACCTGCGACACTCGAGCCGTGATCGCCCGCGCCACCTTCGCCCTCGCGCTCGGGGCCACCGCCTGCGGCGGCCGCGGCGCGCCGCCCCCGACCATCGCCAACACCGCGGCCCATGACCCGCCGCCGTTCGCGCCGACCGGCCTGCGCGACGGCGCGCTCTGGACCTGCCAGATCGACGACTACGATCCGCAGCCGTGCCGGCTGTCGCGCGACGGCCGCGGCTGGCGGCTGGCCAAGCTGCTCGGCTCGCAGCGCTTCCGCGGCGCGGTGATCTTCCGCGAGGACGGCGCCCGCTTCCTCGGCGAGTACTTCTGCCCGTGGGGCGACTGCACGATGGGGATCGACGTCGACTTCACCCGCGACGCCGACGACGGCGCCTACGTCGGCCAGGCCCGCACCGACGGCGACATCCAGCCGCCGACCCTGCGCTTCCAGTACGACCCGGCCAACGACGCCGCGTTCGGCGGCGCCGGCTACGGCGGGCTCACCGGCGACGAGCCGTAGCCGCCCGGGCGGGCCGCCTCACTGCCAGCCGGTGATGACCTCGCGCAGCTCGCCGACCCGGGCCTTGGACAGCGCGCCGACCGCGGCCAGCGCGAGGCCGGCCGGCGTGAACACCTGGCGCGCGGTGGCGATCAGATCGTCGGCGGTGACCGCGTCGATCGCTGCCAGCCGATCGGCCAGCGCCGGCGGCGGGTAGTACAGCGCGGTGCCGCCGAACCAGCCGGCCATCGCCGCCGAGTCGTCGAGCGACGCCACCGTCTCATAGCGGTAGCGGGTGCGGATCTTGGCCAGCTCGTCGGCGCCGATCGCCTCCTCGCGCAGGCCGCCGACCAGGCCGAGGATCTCGGCCACCAGCGTCGGCAGCTTGGCGTTGGCGGTGGCGCTGGTGATCTCGAACAGCGCGGTGTCGGCCAGCGGCTCGATCGCCGCGCCGATCGAGTACGCCAGGCCGCGCTGATCGGCGAGCTGGTAGTGCAGCCGGGTCGACATGCCGTCGTCGAGCGCGCGCAACAGCGCCACGAACGCCGGGTAGGCCGGATCGATCTCGGGGACGCCGCGGAACAGCATCGCCAGGCTGGTCTGGGCGCCCGAGTCCTTGACGTGGCGCCAGCGCGGCGCGGCCGGCGCCGCCGGCGCGACCGGCAGCTCGGCCACCGCGCCGGTGGGCAGGCCCTCGAGGCAGCGGGCGGCGTCGACGATCGCGCCGTGCGCGACCGGGCCGGCGACGCACAGGATCGTGTTGGCGGCGCCGTAGTAGCGCGCGAAGTGGCGACGGACGTCGGCGTCGGCGAAGCGCTGGACGTTGGCGCGCGGGCCGATGATGCGCTGGCCCAGCGGGTGATCGCCGAACGCCAGGCCGCGGGCGATGTCGTCGACGTTGATCTCGACGTCGTCCTCGTCGTAGTCCTCGCTCATCTCCTCGAGCACCAGCGCGCGCTCGAGCTCGATGTCACCGAACCGCGGCCGGGCCAGCAGCTCGGCCAGCACCGCGAGGCCGGCCGGCACCTGCTCGGGGGTGAAGCCCATCGAGAACAGCGTGTAGTCGCGGCCGGTCTCGGCGTGGAGCGTCGAGCCCAGCGCCTCGATCGCGGTGTTGAGCGCCAAGGACGTCGGGTAGCGCTCGGTGCCGCGGAACAGCATGTGCTCGACGAAGTGCGACAGGCCGCTGTCGGTGGGCACCTCGAACCGCGACCCGACCTTGACGAACGCGGCGACGGTCACGGTGTGCAGGTGGGGCAGCGCGACCGTGGTCACCCGCAGGCCGTTGCCCAGGGTGGTGGTCGTGACGACGGGATCGACGGGGGCACGCACGGAACGAGCGGTATACCCCACCCGGGGCCCGCCGGCAGGGGTCGGACTGCCGGTTGACGGAGCCGCGCCGCGGGCGTATCACCTTGGCAATGTTCAAGAAGGTCGTCATCGCCGAGGACGACGACGCCATCGCTCACATGGTGAGCATGGCGCTGGGCGACGCCGGCTTCTTGTGCCTGCGCGCGTACGACGGGGAGGAGGCGCTGCGGCTGGTGCGCGCCCACGATCCCGACCTGCTCGTGCTCGACTGGATGATGCCGCGCGTCGACGGCATCGAGGTCGCGCGCCGGCTCAAGAGCGACGTCATGTGGTCGCGCACGCCGATCCTGATGCTGACCGCGCTGGCGTCGGTCGAGCAGCAGGTCGAGGGCCTCGAGGCCGGCGCCGACGCGTACATGACCAAGCCGTTCGACCTGCGCGAGTTCGGCGCCCGGGCCAAGGCGCTGATCCGCGCGACCAAGCGCGAGCGCGAGCGCAACCCCACCACCGATCTGCCCGGCTCGCGGGCGATCGACGAGCACCTCGGCGAGCTGCTCAAGGCCGGCAAGCCGGCGGCGGTGCTGCACGTCGACATGCTCGGCTTCGACAGCTACGCCGACGCGGTCGGGTTCGCCCGCGCCGAGGACGGCGTGCGCGCGCTGGCCAAGCGGGTGCTCGAGCTGACCCGCGAGCACGGCGACGGCGGCGCGTTCGTCGGCCACCTCGGCGGCTCGGACTTCATCACCGTGGTCGCGCCCGAGCGCGGCGAGGATCTGGCGGCGGCGCTGGTCGCGGCGATCAACGCCAACCGCGGCGAGCTGTTCCCCGGCGACCCGGGCAAGCTGGCGCCGGTGGTGGCGATGGCGACCACCGCCGACCTGGCGGCCGGCGCCACCGATCAGCTCGCGCGCCGGCTGGGCGCGACGATGCGCACCGCCAAGCAGACCGACGGCGGCGGCTACGTGATCTGGCGCGGCTGAGGGCCGGGGCCTCGTGAGCGAGCGGCGCGACGACGACGCCGGCCACGCCGACACCGTCGCGTCGGGCGGCGACGCCCCGGCCACGCCCGCCGACGCCGGGCCCGCGACCGCCGTGGCCGCGGCGGTCGGCCCGGGCAGCCAGCTCGGGCGCTACCAGCTGATCGACGAGCTCGGCAGCGGCGGCATGGCGACCGTGTATCGCGCGCGCGATCGCGAGCTGCGCCGCGAGGTCGCGGTGAAGGTGCTGTTCCCGCACCTGGCCAAGAAGGCCGAGCTGACGCGGCGGTTCCAGCGCGAGGCCCGGGCCGCGGCCGGCCTCGAGCACCCGAACATCCTGCGGGTCTACGACGTCGGCGCCGACGGCGCGCCGCACATCGTCATGGAGCTGGTGCGCGGCCAGAGCCTGCGCGAGCGCGCCGAGGCCGAGGGCGCGCTCCTCGCCGAGCTGGTGGCGGCGATCGGCGCGTGCTTGTGCGCGGCGCTGGCGGTGGCCCACGCCGCCGGCGTCGTCCACCGCGACGTCAAGCCGGCCAACGTGATGATCGCCGACGACGGCCGGCTCTTGCTGGCGGATTTCGGCGTGGCGCGCATCGACGACGACGACTCGCTGCACACCCGCACCGGCGCGCTGCTCGGCACGCCGAGCTTCATGGCGCCCGAGCAGGCCCACGGCGACGCGCTCGACGGCCGGGCCGATCTGTACGCGGTCGGCGTCACGCTGTACCAGCTGGCGACCGGGGCGATGCCGTTCGCCGGGCCGACCGCCAAGATCCTGGCCGAGGCGCAGCGCGGCGCGCCGCCGGCCCTGCGCCGCCAGCCCGCGGTGGGCGCGCCGCTGTCGCGGCTGATCGCGCGCCTGATGGATCCCGAGCCGAGCAAGCGCCCGCCCGACGCGACGACCGCCGCCGCCGAGCTGACCGCGCTGGTCGCGGCCGGCGGGCTGGGCGCGCCGGCCGACGAGGTGCGCGCGTGGGCGCTCGATCCGGCGGCGTACCGCGCGGCGCGGACGCCGACCGTGCTCGCGGCGCTGATGGCCGAGGCCACCGCCGCCGTCGCGCAGGGCGCGACCGCGCGGGCGCTGGCGACCTGCGATCGCGTGCTGGCGCTGGCGCCCGATCACGCCGGCGCCGCGGCGCTGGTGGCGCGGGTGACGCGGCAGGGCCAGACCCGCCGGTGGCTGATCGCGGGCGCCGCGGCGCTGGCGGTCGGCGGCGGCGCGGTCGGCGCGTGGCGCGTGGTCGGCGGCGCGGCGCCGCGGGTCGCGCCCGACGCGGCCGTGGTGGTGAGCGACGCCGGCGCGGCGATCGACGGCGCAGGCGTCGACGCGTTGGCCGACGCGCCACCGCCCGACGCGGCCGTGGTGGTGGGCGACGCGGCGACCGGGCTCGACGCGCCGCCGCCGCGCGACGCCGGCGATCGCGCGACCGCGCGCCGGGACGCGGCGGCGCTCGAGGTCGCGGCGCCGGTCGACGCCGCGCTCGCCGCCCCGATCGACGCCGCGCCGCGGGCCCCGATCGACGCGCCGCCGGCGCCGGGCGCGGTGGTGCTGCGGGTCGACGCGTGGTGCGACCTGACGATCGACGGCCAGGCCCGCGGGCGGGCCAGCGCCGCGCCGATCGAGCTGGCCCCGGGGCGCCACACGCTGGTGTGCAAGCAGGGCCTCGGCCAGGGGGCCTGGCGCCAGGAGGTCGTGGTGGCCAGCGGCGCGACCCAGACCCTCGACGTGACGCTGCTGGCCTCGGTGCGCGTGGTCAACGGGCTGGCCGACACCATCCGGCTGCGCGATCGCGCGCTGGCGCCCGGCGCCGAGGCCGCGCTGCGCCCCGGGCGGGTCCAGGTCGAGCGGCTGCGCGGCGACGGCGTCAGCGCGCTGGGCTGGATCACGGTGCCGGCGGTGGGCCGCTGCACCGTGCGCGCGGCGCCCGAGCTCGCGTGTTATCCGTGATCCGCGACACCGGCGTCCGGATCCGCGCCCCGCGCGGAGCCGCGGTCGTGGGATATCCTCGCGTTGTGCGTGGCAAGCCGGTTGCACTGTGGTCGGCCATGACCGCCGGCATCTTCGCGCGCAGCGCGGCGCTCGCCACGGTCGCGACCGCGCTCGGCGGCTGCCTGTACCTCGATCCGATCAACGAGCGGCCCAGCGCCGAGATCCGCCGGGTCGGCGACGGCCTCATCTTCCGCGGCGACGCGCTGACGTTCCAGGCGGTGGTCGACGACCCCGACCGCGATCGCCTGGCGCTCGACTGGCGCGGCCAGGCCTGCGACCGCCCGGCCAGCGACCCGGCGCGCCGCTGCAGCGCCGTCGAGACCGGCACCGATCCGCAGTTCGGGTTCACCGTGCCGCTGGCCATCGACGGCGCGCCGACCGTGGCGCTGCTGGTCACCCTCGACGTCACCGACAGCCACGGCGCGGTGGCCAAGCCGCGCCAGGCGCTCGAGCTGGCGGTCGGCAACCACGCGCCAGCGGTGGCGATCCAGCGCCACGGCCGCGAGCTGATGGGCCAGTTCCCGGTCGGCGTGCCGATCACGATCGCCGCCCGCGGCGACGACCCCGACGGCGATCCGGTGGCGTTGACCTGGACGCTGTTCCCGGCCGCGACCTCGGTGCCGGGCGACGTCGGCTGGACCCGGCTGCCCGATCCGGCCGGCGGCGGCCAGGAGTACCAGCTCGTCCCCGACGTCGCCGGCGACTGGCTGGTGCGGGTCGACGGCGCCGACGGCCTCGCGACCGCGCGCGGCGAGCTGGCGCTGCAGGTGCGCCCGGATCACGCGCCGTGCCTCACCGCCGTCGAGCCCAGCGTCGCCGACGGCGCCGTGGTGATCGCGACCGCGCCGCGCCGCTTCGCGGTGGTGGTCGTCGCCGACGACCTCGACCTGTACCCGGCGCCGCCGCCCGGCGATCCGTACCTGGGCGCCGCGACGCTGCGGTGGTCGCAGCGGCCCGCCGGCGCGCCCGGCTTCACCGCGATCGGCGGCGGCGGGGCGATCGATCTCGATCCGGCGACGCTGGCGCCCGGCGAGCGCGTCGAGCTGCGGGTCGAGGTCGCCGATCGCACCGGCCGCTGGCCGGCGCAGTCGCCCGGTTGCACCGTCGACCAACCGTCGTGCGCGATCGAGGCGCCGACGACCTGCGTGCAACGCCGCACCTGGCTGGTGGAGGCCCGATGATCCGCGCACTCTCGATCCGCCTCGGCCTCGGCCTCGGCCTCGCGCTGGCCGCGATGACGCTCGGCTGCGGCGCCGAGGGGTCCGCGCCGCGCTGCGAGATCGCGGTGCAGTTCGATCCGCTCGACGCGGTCGCGCCGCGCACGATCGTCGCGCGCAGCACCGTCACCAACACCAGCGGCGTGCTCGCGTACGGCTGGAGCGTCCGCCGCGGCGGGCTCGAGGTCCCGACCACGCCGCGCACCACCGACGGGCGCGACGTCGAGTTCGCCGCCGACCAGCCCGGGGTCTACGAGGTCCAGCTCGACGTCGACGGCGATCCGCTCGGCTGCCCGACGTGGACCGGCGACAAGAACGTGCGCGACGCCAGCACCACCGGCGGCGCGCTGCGGCTGCGCTTCAGCCCGCCGCGCGAGGCGTCGGTGCCGGTGCAGGAGCGCGTCGTCGACGTGCCGGGCGGCGCCGACTTCGCGACCGGCGTGCTGGCGATCGACCCCGGCATCGACGCGCCGATCGCCGTCCACGACCTGGCCGGCGCCGCGGTGCCGGCCTACGTGCGGCTGACCTCGCGGGCCACGCCCGACGCCACCGTCGAGATCGTCACCTCGGCCGGCGGCGGCGAGCGGGTCGCGCTGGCCAGCGGCCGCTACGACGCGCTGATCATCCCGCTGATCGACGGCCTCGCGCCGGCGCAGATCGACGGCTGGGCCCCGGTCGACGGCGCGTTCACGATCGACGCCGGCGCGACCGTCGCCGGCCGGGTGCTCGACGCCGGCGGCGCGCCGCTGGCCGGGGCCCGGGTGTCGATCACCGCCGGCGACCAGCCGCCGTCGTCGGTGGCGATCACCGCCGCCGCCGGCACCTTCGCGCTGGCGTGGCGCCCCGGCGCGGGCGCCGCGCTGATCGTCGTGCCCCCGGCGGCGACCGGCCTGCCCCGCCTCACCGCGCCGCTCGCCGGCCTGGCCACCAGCCAGCCGCTGACCGTGCGCTACCAGCCCGGCCACCCGACGGTCGATCTCGGCGATCTGCCCGTCGGGATCGCCGGCGCGCCGGTGGCCGACGGCCACGTGCTGATCGCGCTCGAGCTGGGCGACGTCGCGACGGTCGGCGACGGCACGACCACGGCGCCGGCCCGCGGCCACCACCGCGATCAGGTGGCCACCGACGGCGCCGGCCGCCTCGCGCCGTACCGCGCGACCGTCGGCAGCGGGCGCGCCTTCGCGGTCGGCCCGACCGGCGCCGCCGCGGTGGCGCTGATCGACCTGGCCGCGCCGCCGGCCGCGATCGACGCGCCGGGGCCGGCCGCGCTGACCGGCACCGTCACCGATCGCGGCGGCGCGCCGCTGGCCGGGGTCGCGCTGACCGCGACCGTCGACGGCGACCTCGCCCACCTCGGCGCGCCGCGCGCGTCGGCGATCAGCGGCGCCGACGGGCGGTTCGCGCTGGCGGTGGCCGGCGGCGCCACCTACCAGATCGAGCTGCGCGATCCGCGCGCGGTGGTGGCGCCGCGGCTGATCACCGCCGCCGGCGCCGCCGGCGACCTCGGCGCGATCGCGCTGCCACCCGCGATCCGCGTGCGCGGCACGCTGCGCCTCGTCGGCCAGAGCGTCGGCCTGCCCGACGTCGGGGTCAGCGCCCGCTGCGAGGCGTGCGCCGGCCTCGAGCGCAGCCGCCCGCTGGGCACCGGCGTCACCGACGTCGCCGGCGACTTCGCCGTGGTGATCCCCGATCCCGGCGCGCCGCCGTGATTGGTTGCTACCATCTCCGGCCGGTGCGCTCCTTCGCCACGCTCGTGCTGGTCGCGCTGGCGCTCGCGCGCCCGGCCGCGGCCGATCGCCCGACGACGATCGCGGTGATCCCGCTGCAGGCCGATCGTCGGCTCGCGCTCTACGGCGCGCCGGTCGCCAGCGAGCTGGCCGGGGCCCTCGAGCGCGCCGGCTTCGAGGTGGTGCTGGTGTCCGACGTCGCGGTGGTGCCGACCCGCGCGTGGCTGGTGGTCGACGGCCGCCTGGTCGCCACCGGCAAGGCGGTCACGATCGAGCTGCGCATCCGCGATCCCGAGCGCGCGGTCGACGTCACGCGGCTGGCGGCCCGGGCCCCCACCCTGGCGTCCATCGACGCCGCGACCCGCGACCTCGCGGCGGATCTCACCGCCGCCATCGTCGCGGCGCGCCCGGCCGCGGCGCCACCGCCGCCGCACGCGCCGATCGATCCGGTCGCGCCGCGCGATCCGATCGACCCGGTCGCGCCGATCGCGCCGCCGCCAGCGCCGCCCGATCCGCGGCCCCACGCCCAGCTGGTGGTGCGCGGCAAGGCGCTGCACGACGGCGCCGGCGCGCCGCTCGACGTCGCCGCGCTGACCCGGCCGGCGCTGACCCGGCTGGCCGCGCGGCTGGGCTACGTCGTCGTCGACGATCCCGCCGCGCCCCTGGTGATCACCGCCGAGCTGACCCGCCTGGTCGCCGGCTTCGAGGGCGACGTGCCGGTCGGCCGCGGCCGGGCCCGGGTGATCGTCAGCCGCGCCGGCGCGGTGGTGTTCGATCGCCTGGTCCGCACCGACACCGTCGTCGGCAGCCGCGGCGATCGGGTCGACACCGTCGTGCGGCTGGTGGCGGCCCAGGCCGCCGACGTGGTGCTGCCGCGCGTCCGCGAACGGCTCGAGGCCGCGCCGTGATCGCCGGCGCGCGGCGGGGCGCGCTCGCGATCGCGCTGGCGCTGTCGATCGGCGTCGCGGCGGCGCAGCCGGGCGCGGGCGGCGATCTGGCGGGCGCGGGCGCCGCCGCCGAGCGCCACGACTGGGCCACCGTCGAGCGCCTGGCCGCGCCGGTGGCCGACGCCGGCGACGCCGCGCGCGGCGATCGCGCCGAGGCGTTCCGGCTGCTCGGGCTGGCGGCGCTCGAGCGCGGCGACGCCGCCGCGGCCGAGGCGCGGTTCTTCGCGTACCTGCAGCTCGACCTCGACGGCGCGCTCGATCCCAACGTCTACCCGCCCGAGACCATCGCGTTCCTCGAGAACGTCCGCGCCAGGCACGCCACCGAGCTGCGCGCGCTGCGCCCGCGCCCGCGCCGCGCGCGCGTGCTCAACCTGCTGCCGCCGGCCGGGCAGTTCCAGAACCAGCACCGCACCAAGGCGTGGACGCTGGCCATCCTCGGCGGCGCGCTGCTCGCGACCAACCTCACCACCTACGGCCTTCTGTATCGCTGGTGCAGCGACGACGCGACCTGCACCCACGCGTCGACCGCGCGGGTGCTGCGCGAGGTCAACCTCGCGACCGGGATCGCCACGTTCGGGCTCTACGTGTACGGCGTGTGGGATGGATTCCGACACTTCCGCCAACCACGCACGCCGACGGCCACGATCGCGCCACTGGCGTTCTCCCACGGCGCTGGCCTGGGTCTGGCCGGCACGTTCTGACCAAGATCGGGGGCGGCAGCCCACGGGCACGCGACCTCAGTCGTACATGATCTGACATGGTGTCGTCGAGAACCTGCGGGTAACTACCCCCGTTTGGCGTTGTGCCATCGAGTGCCGCCCGTTACTATCGTTCGCGGTGCGGCAAGCGATTCCATTCGGCAAGTACCTCCTTCTCGACCGGATCAGCGTGGGTGGCATGGCCGAGGTGTTCAAGGCCAAGAGCTACGGCGTCGAAGGGTTCGAGAAGGTCATCGCGATCAAGCGGATCTTGCCGTCGATGGGCGAGGACCGCGACTTCATCAAGATGTTCATCGACGAGGCGAAGATCGTCGGGCAGCTCGCGCACGCGAACATCTGCCAGATCTTCGAGCTCGGCCGCACCGACGGCGCCCACTTCATCGCGATGGAGTACATCTGGGGCAAGGATCTGCTCCAGATCCAGAACCGCGCGCGCAAGCTCAAGCAGCAGCTCCCGGTGGCGATGGCGTGCTTCATCGCCGCCAAGGTGCTCGAGGGCCTCGACTACGCGCACAAGAAGCGCGACGCGCTCGGGCGCCCGCTCGAGATCGTGCACCGCGACTGCTCGCCGCAGAACGTCCTCATCTCGTACGAGGGCGAGGTCAAGATCATCGACTTCGGCATCGCCAAGGCGGCGTCGCGCAGCTCGAAGACCCAGGCCGGCGTGCTCAAGGGCAAGTTCGGCTACATGTCGCCCGAGCAGGTCCGCGGCCTGCCGCTCGATCGCCGCAGCGACGTCTTCTCGGCCGGCACGATCCTCTACGAGTGCCTGTCGGGCGATCGCCTGTTCGTCGGCGAGACCGACTTCTCGACGCTCGAGAAGGTGCGCAACGTCGACATCCCGCGCCCGCGTCAGGTGAACCCGGCCATCCCCGAGGCGGTCGAGGCGATCATCATGAAGGCGCTGGCCAAGGACTCGGCCGATCGCTACCAGTGGGCCAGCGAGATGGTCGCCGACCTGCAGCGCTTCCTGATGTCCCAGGACGCGGTGTTCACGGCCAAGACGCTGTCGTCGTGGTTGAAGGAGGGCTTCGCGCCCGAGATCGACCGCGAGCGGCAGCAGCACGAGTCGTTCAAGAAGCTCGGCCGCGAAGGGCTGATCGCCGGCGTGCCCCAGGCCGAGGCCAAGCTCGACGTGGTCGAGCACCTCGGCGAGGCCGGCAAGGCCGAGGACCCGACCGTGCTCGGCGGGCCGAGCTTCGACGACATCATCCAGGAGGCCGCCGCCGCGACCGCCGCCGCCGCCGCCGCGACCGTGCCGGCCAAGGACGAGGAGTTCGCCGAGGAGGGCCCCACCGAGATCTTCGGCGAGATCAGCGAGGTCGGGGCCGCGCCACCCGCGCCGCCGCCCGCGCCGGCCGTGGTGCTGGCGCCCAACGCGCGCCGCCCGCAGACGGTCAACAGCCGCGCCGAGGGCGCGCCACCGGCGCGGCCGGCGACCCCGCCGCCGGCGTCGCACGCCGAGGATCCGACGATCTCGCCGCTGGGCATGCCGGCGCCGATGGTGCCGATGGCGCCGGCGCCGATGGCCGCCGCGCCGCACAACCCCAACGCCCGCACCATGCTCGGGATGGCGCCACCGGTGATCGCGCACCACCCGGGCATGGCCCAGCACGCGGCGCACCACCCGCCGCCGCAGATGCCGCTGGCCGCGCCGCCGCTCGCCGCCGAGCAGGCGCCCCCCGGCTACGGCGCGCCCGGCTTCCCCGCCGGCAGCCAGCCGCCCTACCAGAGCCCCTACGGTCAGCCCGACGCGCAGCAGCCCAACCCGGGCTACGGCGGCTACGGCCCCGGCCCGGCGCAGGGCTACGGCGCGCCCGGGAACTACCAGCCTCCCTACGGCTACCCTGGCGGCCCCGGCGGCCCCGGCGGCATGCCGCCGAACTACGCCGCGACCCCGATGGCGTCGCAGCCGGGCTACGACGGCGGCGCGGCGCCGGCCCCCGTCGACGTCACCGCGCAGCGCAAGAAGAAGCCGTCGCTGGCCAAGGACGTGATGATCGGCATCGCGATCGCCGCCGTCGTGCTCGGCGCGTTCGCGGTGGTGAAGTTCGTCGTGCTGGCCGGCGACAAGGCCCCGGCCAAGCCGGCCGCGGCCGCCGCGGCCAGCCTGGAGATCGCCGTCACCGACAGCGGCGGCGGCGCCGGCCCCGCCGAGGTCTTCGTCGACGACGTCAAGCGCGGCGTCACCGCCGACGGCAAGCTGGCCGTCGCCGACGTCGCCGCGGGCCCCCACACCGTCAAGATCGTCCGCGCCGGCGCGACGCCGTGCGAGACCAAGGTCGACGCCGCCGCGGGCGCCGCGACGGTGGTCCCGTGCGAGCTCAAGGCCGAGCCGGCCGCGACGCCGCCGATCGACGCCGCCGCGCCGCCGACGACCGAGGACGCGGCGGTCGTCGTGGTCGTCGACGCCGGCGTCGACGCGGCGCCGCCGATCGACGCGGCGGTGCTGGTGGCGGTCGGCAGCGGCTCCGCCGGCCGCGACGCCGATCGCGATCGCGACCGCGACCGCGACAAGGATCCCGCGGCGGGCAGCGGCTCCTCGGCCGGCTCGGCCAAGGGCTCCGGCTCCGGCTCGGCCAAGGGCTCCGGCTCCGGATCGGCCAAGGGCTCGGGCTCCGGATCGGCCAAGGGCTCCGGCTCCGGCAAGCCGGGGCTCGGCAGCGCGATCGACCTGGGCGGCGGCTCGGGCTCCGGCTCGAGCAAGGGCTCCGGCTCGAGCAAGGGCTCGGGCTCGGGCTCCAGCAAGCCGGCCGGCGGCAGCGGCTCGGGCGCCACGCCGGCCACCGGCGAGGGCTACCTGATCGCGTACACCACGCCGTTCGCCGCGGTCACCGTGGACGGCACGCCCCGCGGGACCACCCCGATCACCCCGCGCCAGAAGATCCCGCTGAGCCCCGGCCTGCACAAGGTGCTGTTCAAGGTGGGCAGCGAGAGCTGGGCCTTCACCATCAAGATCGAGGCGGGCAAGACCACCACGCTCAGCCGCGACCTGCCGGTCAAGCAGTAGCCGGAACGGCTCCTGCACGGAGAACGCGGCATGTCGCTCGAGGTCGTGCTGGAGTTGCAGCGTCAACACGCGCACCTGCGTGCGCTGCTGGACCGCTGCGATGACCTGTTGACCGCCACCGCCGAGGGCACCGTGGACGCGGAGGCCCTGGCCAAGGCGGTGCGGGTGATCGCCGTCGCGCTGGCCGAGCACCACGCCTTCGAGGAGGCGCACCTGGCGCTGGTGGGGGACGACCCCCGCCACGCCAGCCACCACGCCGCCCTGGCGCTCGGCCTGGACGATCCCTCGGTGCGCGCCCTCGCCGCAGTGCTCCGCGATCTCCGCGATCACCTGCGGCGTGAGGACGCACTCCTCGCGGACCTCGTGCGCACGTCCTGCGGCGGCGCCTAGCCCGGTTTCGGGCCCGCGCAGTTCGTGCGCAGAAGCAGGGCTCCGAGCCGGTTCCTGCGCCGGCACGCTGGTTGCGTAAGGGCGGGCCACGATGACTCAGCCTGACACCTTGCGCTATGACGACGCCATCGTCCGCAAGTTCGTTGCGGCGACGATCTTCTGGGGAACGATCGGCATGCTGGTCGGGCTGTACGTGGCCCTCCAGCTCGCCGTGCCCCAGCTCAACGTCGCGCCGTACCTGACTTTCGGACGCCTGCGCCCGCTCCACACCAACGCGGTGATCTTCGCCTTCGCCGGCAACGCGCTGTTCGGGGCGGTGTACTACTCGACGCAGCGCCTGGTGAAGGCGCGCCCGCTCTCCGATCTGCTGTCCAAGATCCACTTCTGGGGATGGCAGCTGATCATCGCCTCGGCGGCGATCACCCTGCCGCTCGGTTACACCGAGGGCAAGGAGTACGCGGAGCTCGAGTGGCCGATCGACATCGCCATCGCCGGGGTGTGGGTGGTGTTCGCGGTGAACTTCTTCGGGATGCTTCGCAACCGCCGCGAGCAGCACCTCTACGTGGCCGTGTGGTTCTACATCGCGACCATCATCACGGTCGCCATCCTCCACATCTTCAATTCGCTCGCGGTGCCGTGGAGCCCGCTCAAGAGCTACTCGCTGTACGCCGGCGTCGAGGACGCCTTCATGCAGTGGTGGTACGGGCACAACGCGGTGGCGTTCTTCCTGACCACGCCGTTCCTCGGGCTGATGTACTACTTCTTGCCCAAGGCCGCCGAGAAGCCGGTGTTCAGCTACCGGTTGTCGATCCTGCACTTCTGGTCGCTGGTCTTCATCTACATCTGGGCCGGCCCCCACCACCTGCACTACACCGCGCTGCCGCAGTGGGCCGCGACGCTGGGCATGCTCTTCTCGGTGATGCTGTGGATGCCGTCGTGGGGCGGCATGATCAACGGCCTGTTGACGTTGCGCGGCGCGTGGAACCGCGTCGCCGCCGACCCGGTGCTCAAGTTCTTCGTCGTCGGCATCACGTTCTACGGCATGTCGACCTTCGAGGGGCCGATGATGTCGATCCGGAGCGTCAACGCGCTGTCGCACTACACCGACTGGAACATCGCGCACGTCCACGGCGGCGCGCTGGGCTGGGTCGGCTTCATGGTCTTCGGCATGACCTACTGGCTGGCGCCGCGCCTCTACCAGACCAAGCTGTGGTCGACCAAGCTGGCCACGGTCCACTTCTGGGTCGCCACGATCGGCATCGCGCTGTACGTCGTCGCGATGTGGGCCGCCGGCATCACCCAGGGCTTGATGTGGCGCGCGTTCGACGACACCGGCCGCCTGCAGTACCCCGACTTCCTCGAGACCGTCACCCGGCTGATGCCGATGTACTGGGTCCGCGCGCTGGGCGGCACGCTCTACATCAGCGGCATCCTGATGGCGGCGTACAACCTGTTCAAGACCTGGCAGACCCGGCCGGCGACGTACGCTGAGGTCGAGGTCGAGGTGCCGCCGCGCGTGCGCGATGGCGCCACGGCGAAGGCCGAGCACCACGGCCACTGGCACCGCAAGTACGAGGGCCTGCCCGCGACGTTCAGCGTGCTGGTCGCGGTGGCGGTCATCGTCGCCTCGCTGTTCGAGATCGTCCCGACCTTCCTCATCAAGTCCAACGTGCCGAGAATCGCCACGGTCAAGCCGTACACGCCGCTCGAGCTCTACGGCCGCGACATCTACATCCGCGAGGGCTGCTACAACTGCCACTCGCAGATGGTGCGGCCGTTCGTCGACGAGACCGTCCGCTACGGCCTCGGCGGCGTGCCGACCGAGTACTCGAAGCCCGGCGAGTTCGTCTACGACCACCCGTTCCAGTGGGGCAGCCGACGCATCGGCCCCGATCTGGCGCGCGAGGGTGGCCGGCGCGACGAGTACTGGCACCTGCGCCACTTCGACAACCCGCGCTCGACGTCGAAGGGCAGCATCATGCCGCGCTACCCGCACCTGCTGCGCGACGACATCGACTACGGAAGCATCCAGGCGCGCATCAACGCGATGGTCACGCTCGGCGTGCCGTACGGCGCCGACGCCAAGCGCGACGCCGCCGCGATGGCGCGGGCCCAGGCCGAGGAGGTCGCGGCGAAGCTGGTCAAGCTCGGCGGCCCCGCCGGCAAGACCCACAAGGACGTCATCGCGCTGATCGCCTACATGCAGCGCCTCGGCGTCGACATCCGCGCCGGCCGCAACGACCTGCCCGAGGCCGCGCCCGCGGCCCCGACGCCGGCGGGGAAGTGAGGTCCCGATGCGTCTGTCCGAGCTGGTCTCCAACCTCACGCCGACCACGTACTCGCAGCTCGCGCTGCTGATCTTCCTCGGCGTGTTCATCGCGATCGCCTGGCGGCACCGCCGCCTCACCACCGCCCACACCGAGGCCGCGGCGCTGCCGCTGGCTGACGACGCCGCGCCGCTGGCGCGGCCGGAGGTCCCCCATGAGTGACGGCTCGAAGCCCCGTCCCGACGGTCAGATTCTCGACCACTGCTACGACGGCATCCAGGAGTACGACAACCCGCTGCCCGGCTGGTGGAGCGCGTTCTTCATCATCACGATCGTGTTCTCGGGCTTCTACCTGTTCTGGTACCACCTCGGCGGCCCGGGCAAGTCGGTCACCGAGGTCTACGCCGCCGACTACCAGGCCTACGAGAAGCAGCGCGTCGAGCGTGAGGCCGCCGACCTGAGCTCGGTCTCCGAGGCCTCGATCGCCAGCGCGGCCGGCAACGCCGACATGCTCGCCACCGGCAAGACGATCTTCACGTCGACCTGCGCGACCTGCCACCAGCCGGACGGCAGCGGCCTCATCGGCCCTAACCTGACCGACGGCAACCAGCTCCACGGGACCACCCGCATGGACATCTACGCGACCGTGCGCAACGGCGTGCCCAACACGGCGATGGTGCCGTGGGGCGCGCAGCTCAAGCCGGCCGAGGTCATCGCGGTCTCGGCGTACGTGGTCACGCTGCGCAACAAGCCGCTGCCCGGCAAGGCCGCCGAGGGTGCGCCGG
This sequence comes from Myxococcales bacterium, assembly GCA_016707895.1. Classification (GTDB taxonomy): domain Bacteria; phylum Myxococcota_A; class Polyangia; order Haliangiales; family Haliangiaceae; genus UBA2376. The sequence continues at coordinate 214,753 of JADJGV010000006.1, forward strand.
TGGGACCGTTCGCCGCACCCTGATGTCGCGCCCCGCCGCATCCGAGCAGTCATCATGAGCCTCCCTGCCCCCTCCGATCGCGTCCTGTCGACGCTCAACCCCGACGGGTCGCGGTTCTGGATCCGTCCCAGGCTGTCGCCGGGACGCTTCCTGACGCGGCGGCGGGTGGTCGCGTGGGGCCTGATCGCGCTGTTCGTGTTGTTGCCGCGGCTCCGCATCGGCGGCCGGCCGGCGTTCCTGATCGACCTGGTCACCCGGGAGATCTCGATCGCCGGCGCGGTGTTCCGCCCCTCCGACGGCTTCCTGCTGATGCTGCTCGGCCTGACGGTGGTGCTGACGGTGTTCTTCGTGACCGCGCTGTGGGGCCGGGTGTGGTGCGGCTGGGCCTGCCCGCAGACGGTCTACCTCGAGCACGTGTTCCGGCCGATCGAGCGGCTGTGGGAGGGCAACCCCAGCGCGCAGCGCAAGCTCGACGCCGCGAAGCTGCCGTCGTGGCGGCGGGTCGGCAAGTGGGTGAGCTACGCGGCGCTCGCGTTCGCGGTGGCCAACGTGTTCCTGGCGTACTTCGTCGGCACCGACCGGCTCGAGCGGTGGGTGACCAGCTCGCCGGCCGAGCACCCGGTCGGCTTCGGCGTCGTCGTGTTCGTCAGCGCGGCGATGTTCTTCGACTTCACCTACTTCCGCGAGCAGACCTGCATCGTGGCCTGCCCCTACGGCCGCCTGCAGTCGGTGATGGTCGACAAGCAGTCGCTGATCATCGGCTACGACACCACCCGCGGCGAGCCGCGCGGCAAGCCGGCCAAGAAGAGCCTGCCGGTGGTCGGCGAGCCCGCCGACGCCGCCCGGCGCGGCGACTGCGTCGACTGCCGCGCCTGCGTCACCACCTGCCCGACCGGCATCGACATCCGCGGCGGCCTGCAGATGGAGTGCATCGGTTGCGCGCAGTGCATCGACGCGTGCGATCACGTGATGGACAAGCTCGAGCGGCCCCGCGGCCTGATCCGCTACACCTCCGAGGACGAGCTCGCCGGCCGGCCGCGCCACCTGTGGCGGGTGCGCACGCTGGTGTACCCGGTGCTGCTGGCGGTGGTCGGCGCGCTGTTCGTGTGGAACCTCGGCAACCGCACCGCGACCGAGGTGTGGGTGCTGCGCCCGGCCGGCCCGACGTTCTTCCCGCTCGAGGGCGGCAAGGTCGCGGCCCAGGTCCGCATCAAGCTCGAGAACAAGACCGACATCAGCCGCACCTACCGGGTCGAGCTGGTCGAGGGCGACGTCGGGACGCTGCGCACGCCGATGCCGAGCTGGACGCTCGCGCCCGGCAAGTCGGCCGAGTTGCCGCTGTTCGTCGACGCCGCGACCACGGTCTTCCACCACGGCCAGCGGGTCGTGCACCTGCGGCTCAGCGACGATCACGGCTGGCAGAAGACCATCAGCGTCGACCTGATCGGGCCCGATCACAGCGGCGATGCCCCATCCGGCGCCGCACCCACGCAGGAGCACAAGCCATGAGCCCCGGAGCCCGCTGGATCGCAGGCGTCGTCGCCACCCTCACCGGCGGCGTGCTGGCGATGGTCGTGTTGATCGTGTTCGCGCAGCGCGCGACCGCCGGCCGGATCGTCAACGACTACTACAACCGCGCGTCGCGCTTCGACGCCGAGATCGCCACCGCCAACGCCAGCCGCGCGCTGGGGTGGACCGCGACCCTGACCCTGTCCGTCGACAACGCCCGGGTGTGCCTGCTCGACCGCGGCGGCCAGCCGCTGACGGCGCACGTCGAGCTCGACGCCGCCCACCGGACCCACCCGTCGCTGCACGTGCTCGCGGGCGGCGCCACCGGCGCCGACGGCTGCGCGGTGGTGCCGATGACGCTGACCGCCGGCGTCCACGACGTGATCATCATCGCCGACGCGGGCGACCAGCACTACGTCGCCACCGCGGCCCGCGAGGCCCGGTGAGCGCCGTCGTCGCCGCCGCGCTGACCGCCGGGATCACCGGCAGCCTGCACTGCGTGGCGATGTGCGGGCCGCTGGTCGGCGTGGCCGCCACCGGCCGGCTGGGCCCGTCGGCGCGCCTCGCGCTGACCCACGGCCTGGGCCGGCTGGCCACCTACGTCGCGATCGGCGCCGCCGCCGGCGCGCTGGGCGGCGCGGTCGACCTGGCGGGGCGGCTAGCGTCGGTGCAGCGGATCGCCGCGCTGGTCGCGGGCGGCGCGATCGTGCTGTGGGGGCTGTGGCTGATGCGCACCCCGCGGGCGCGCGCCACCGCCGCCGCGCCGGCCTTCGACCGCGCGCTGATGCAGATCGGCCGCCGGCGCCCGACCGCGCGCGCGTTCGCGATGGGCACGCTGACCGGCCTCATCCCGTGCGGCTGGCTGTGGGCGATGGTGGTGGTCGCGGCCGGCACCGGCTCGCTGGCGCTGGGCGCCGCGACGATGGCCGCGTTCTGGGTCGGCACCGCCCCGGCGATGCTCGGCCTGATCACCGTGCTCGGCCCGACGATGGCGCGGCTGCGCGCGCGCCTGCCGATCATCACCGGCCTCACCGTCATGGCGCTCGGGCTGGTGACGCTGTACGGCCGCTGGCACGACGCCGGCGCCCGCGGCGTGACCCAGCCCTCCTGCCACAGCCAGGGAGCCAGCGATGGCCACGCTGGCCGCTAGCCCCCCGGCGCCCGCCGCGCCCCCCGCGGCGACGGCGGCCCCGGCCACCGGCGGCTGCGCCCACTGCGGCGCGCCGGCCACGTCGTCGGTCGACGGCCTGGCGTTCTGCTGCACCGGCTGCGCCGTGGTCTACCGCGCGATCCGCACCGCCGGCCTCGACGCGTACTACCAGGTGCGCGACCAGGCCCTGCCGGCCCGGGTCACCGATCGCGCCTACGACGAGCTCGACGACGACGCGTTCCGCCGGCTGCACGTCCGCGACCGCGCCGACGGCGCCCGCGCGGTGACGCTGTACCTCGAGGACCTGCGCTGCGCGGGCTGCGTGTGGCTGGTCGAGTCGACGCCGAGCATCGTGCCCGGCGTGGTCGACGTCCGGGTCGACGTCGGCCGCGGCCGCTGCGATCTGGTGTTCCGCCCCGACGCGGTGCCGCTGTCGACGATCGCCCGCCACCTCGACTCGCTCGGCCACCCGGTGCACCCGTACCGCGGCGCCGATCGCGACGGCGCGCGGCGCAAAGACGACCGCGCGATGCTGCTGCGCATGGGCGTCGCCGGGGCCGGCTTCGGCAACCTGATGCTCCTGGCGATCGGCCTGTACGGCGGCTGGTTCACCGGCATGGCCGCCGACGAGCGGGCGCTGTTCCGCTGGGCGTCGATGCTGATCGCCGTCCCGACGATCGGCTTCGGCGCGGTGCCGCTGTTCCGGACCGCGATCGCCGCGCTGCGGGCGCGGCGCGCCCACGTCGACGTGCCGCTGGCGCTCGGCATCGCGGTCGGGCTGGTGTGGGGCAGCGTCAACGTCGTGCTCGACGCCGGCGAGATCTACTTCGACAGCCTGGCGATGCTGACGTTCCTGCTGCTGGTGTCGCGGTGGATCGTCAGCCGCTCGCACCGCAAGGCGGCGGCGGCGGCCGAGCTGTTGTGGGCGCTGACCCCGCGCCGGGCGCGGCGGGTGGGCGCCGACGGCGCGGTCACCGAGGTGCCGATCGAGGCGGTCGCGGTCGGCGATCGCCTGCGGGTGCGCGCCGGCGAGGCGATGCCGGTCGACGGCGTCGTCGTCGACGGCCGCTCGAGCGTCGACGCGGCGATCCTCACCGGCGAGTCGCGGCCCCTGGCCATCGGCGTCGGCGACGCGGTCTGCGCGGGCACCACCAACCTGGGCGCGCCGATCGATCTCACCGCGACCGCGGTGGGCGAGGCCACGCGGGTCGGCGCGCTGGTGCGCCACGTCGAGGAGCTGTCCACCCGCAAGGCCGCGATCGAGCGCCTGGTCGACAAGGTCGCCGGCCGCTTCGTGTTCGTCGTGCTGACGCTGGCGGTGATCACCACGCTGGCCTGGGGCGGCACCACCGGCGTCGAGCACGCGATGTCGCTGCTGGTCGTGACCTGCCCGTGCGCGCTGGCGCTGGCCACGCCGCTGGCGGTGACGGTGGCGCTGGGCCGGGCCGCCACCAGCGGCGTGCTGATCAAGGGCGCCGACGCGCTCGAGCGGCTGGCCACCCCCGGCCGGGTCGTGCTCGACAAGACCGGCACGCTGACCAAGGGCGAGCCGAGCGTGGTCACCTGGCACGGCCCCGCCGACGTGCGCGGCTGGGTCGCCGTGGCCGAGCGCGGCAGCGCCCACCCGCTGGCCCGCGCGCTGGCGGCGATGGCGCCCGAGGTCACCGCGTCGGTGGCCGATCACGTCGAGCTGCGCGGCGCCGGCCTCACCGCCACCGTCGCCGGCCACGCGCTGGCCATCGGCGCGCCGCGCTGGGTCGGCCACGCCGTCGACCTGGCGCCGATCGCCGACGCGCTGGCGGCGATCGTCGGCCGCGCCGAGACCCCGATCGCGATCGCGGTCGACGGCGTCGCGGTGGCCGCCGCCGGCATCACCGACCCGCTGCGCCCCGGCGCGGCCGCGGCGATCGCCCGGCTGCGGGCGCTGGGCTGGACGCCGGAGATCCTGTCGGGCGACGACCCGGCGGTGGTCGCGGCGGTCGCGGCTGAGCTGGGCGGGCTGCCCCACCGCGGCGGCGTGTCGCCCGAGGCCAAGCTGGCCCACGTCGAGGCCGCCCGCGCCGGCGGCCCGGTGGTGATGATCGGCGACGGCGTCAACGACGCCGCCGCGCTGGCCGCCGCCACCGCCGGGATCGCGGTCGCCGGCGCCGCCGAGGTCGCGGTCGAGGCCGCCGACGTCTACGTCCGCACCCCGGACCTCGACGCGATCGTCCACACGCTGGCCGGCGCCCAGGCGACGATGGCGACCATCCGCCGCAACCTGCGGGTCTCGCTGTTCTACAACTCGATCGGCGGCGCGCTGGCGATCGCCGGCTTGATCCACCCGCTCCTGGCCGCGGTGATGATGCCGCTGTCCTCGCTGTCGGTGCTCGGCAGCTCGCTGCGCTCGCGCGCGTTCAGGACCACCCCATGACCACCCTCTACCTGATCCTCATCCTCGCGCTGGGCGGCGCCGCGCTGGCCGTCGCCGCGTTCGCGTGGACCGTGCGCTCGGGCCAGCTCGACGATCTCGACACCCCGCCGCGCCGCATCCTCAACGACGAGCTGCGGGTCAACCGCCCCGTTGACGACGCGGCAACGCCACCGTGATCGTGGTCGCGCCGGGGCGCGACGCGATGTCGATGACGCCGCCGTGCTGGGTCGCCAGGCTGTGCACGATGGCCATGCCCATGCCGGTGCCGGACTCCTTGGTCGAGAAGAACGGCTCGTAGATCCGCGCGACGATCTCGGGCGCGATGCCGGGCCCGTCGTCGGAGGTCGCGATCATCAGGTCGGTCAGCGTGGTCGCCAGCGCCACCTTGACGTGGCCGCCGGGCGGCGCCGCCTCGATCGCGTTGCGCACCAGGTTCTGGACGATCTGGTGGACCTTGCCGGCGTCGATCTCCGCCGGCATCGCCCCGCCGTCGCCGTGGAGCGCCAGCTCGACGTCCTTGGCCATCGCCAGCGGCCGCTCGACCTCCATGACCTGGCGCACCACCGCGACCACGTCGTGCTCGACCATCGTCAAGGACGACGGCCGGGCGAACGACAGCAGCTCGTTGAGCAGCCGGGTCAGGCGCTCGAGCTCGTCGTGGACCAGCCGGGTCGGCTCGGCCAGCTTGGGATCGTCGCCGCTGCGCTTGATCCGCCGGCTGACCAGCTCGAGCTGCAGCTTGGCGGCGTTGAGCGGGTTGCGCACCTCGTGGGCCAGCCCGGCGGTCAGCGTGCGCATCGCGCCGAGCTTCTCGTCCTGGATGCGGTGCTCGCGGACCAGCAGCCGCTCCTCGGAGTCGAGCTGGTAGTGGCGCAGCATGATCGCCAGCTCGAGATCGAGCAGCTTGTCGACCGCCACCACCGCGGTCGCGGCCTCGGCCGCCGGCAGCGCGCGGGCCAGGTGGTCCGCGTAGCCCTGGCGCACGACGTTCATCGCGGTGAACATGTAGTGCTGCGGCAGGCCGATCGAGACGTGGCGGGCGCCGATGCGCGAGCGCTTCTGGTAGAAGGCCTCGTCGTGGGGGCCGCGCAGGCCCGAGCCCATCCAGTCCATCAGCGTGACCCGCAGCCGGGCCGCGCGGGCCGGGTCGCCGAGGATCGCCGACGCGGTCGGGTTGGTCGCGACCGCCGCGTAGAAGCGATCGCAGATCGCCGCGAAGTGCGGCGCCAGCACCGGCTCGAGGGCCGCCAGGGTCGCCGCGTCACGCGGGCCGAAGCCGACGTACGCCTTGCACTCGTCGAAGAAGTCGCTCACTCGCGGTGCGGGGGTACCACAGGGGGCGGGGGCTCGTCACCTGCCCGGCCCGGCTTGCGGTTGGCCACCTCGACGTCCGAGCGCGGGGCGGCGTTGTACTCGTGGAGGCGGTACTGGATCGTGCGGACGCTGACGCCGAGCATCTCGGCCGCCTTGGAGGTCGAGCCGCCGGTGGCGCGCAGCGTCTCCAGGATCGCGTAGCGCTCGAGCTGCGCCAGCGTCGAGCCGGGGATCGTCGGCAGCCCGGGCTGGATCGGGGTGCCCGGGCGGACGTTGGCCGGCAGGTGGCGGGGCTCGATGCGCGGCCCCTGCACCATCACGACCGCGCGCTCGATCGCGTTCTCGAGCTCGCGGACGTTGCCCGGCCAGTCGTGCGACGTCAGCAGCGCCAGGGTCTCGGGTGCCAGCTCGGTCACCCCCTTGGCGTTGTCCTTGGCGAAGCGGTCGAGGAAGAACTTGGCCAAGGTCGGGATGTCGCTCTTGCGCTCGCGCAAGGACGGCATGTGCAGGCTGACGACGTTGAGCCGGTAGAACAGATCCTCGCGGAACCGGCCCTTCGAGACCTCCTCGGCGAGGTCGCGGTTGGTCGCGGCGACGATGCGCACGTCGACCCGGATGGTCTGGCCGCCGCCGACGCGCTCGAACTCGTGCTCCTGCAGGAACCGCAGGAGCTTGACCTGCAGCGCCGGCGAGATCTCGCCGATCTCGTCGAGGAACAGCGTGCCGCCGTGGGCCTGCTGGAAGCGGCCGTCGCGGCGCGCCACCGCGCCGGTGAAGGCGCCGCGCTCGTGCCCGAACAGCTCGCTCTCGAGCAGGCTCTCGGCCAGCGCCGCGCAGTGCAGCTTGACGAACGGGCCCTTGGCCCGGGGCGAGCGATCGTGGATCGCGTTGGCGACCAGCTCCTTGCCGGTGCCGCTCTCGCCGGTGATCAGGATGGTCGCCCGGCTGGGCGAGGCCTGGTCGATGACCTCGAAGATGCGCTGCATCGCCGGGCTGTCGCCGATGATGTTGGCGGGCGCGACGCGGTCCCGCACCCGCTGCCGGAGCTGCCGGGTCTCGCGGACCAGCGCCTCGTGCTCGAGCACGCGCGCCAGCGACACCAGCAGCTCGTCGATGTTGATCGGCTTGGTGAGGTACTCGCTGGCGCCCGCGCGCATCGCCTCGACGGCGGACTGCACCGCGCCGAACGCTGTCATAACGACAACAACGGGTGGCTCTTCCAGGGCGCGCAGACGCTGCACCAGCTCGATCCCGTCCATTCCGGGCATCTTCAGGTCGGTCACCACCACGTCGGGGGCGAACGACTCGACCTTGCCCAGCGCCTTGAAGGCGTCGGCCGCGGTCTCCACGTCGTAGCCCTCTTCGGACAGCAGTTCGGCGAGGGCGGTCCGGGCGTTGACCTCGTCGTCCACGACTAGAATTCGACCATTCGCCACGGAGCGCTTCACGAGCGAGAATCATGCCAGGAACGGGGGGGGATGTCCCCGCAATCCTTGCGTCATTCTTCTACGGTGCCTGGAAGGCGGCGCAGGCGTTGCGCAGGGCCGGCCGCAGAGTGCGCCCATCTGGGCGGCACGACTCGTGAAAGAGACCTTCCGCATGATCGCTGGCGCCACCGCGTTGCCGTGCGTCGAGGCCATCGCTGACCGAGCGATGGTGGCGCCACGTTATACCAGTTACCCGCCGGCGACCGCGTTCGGCCCGCAGACCGACCGGCTCGCCAAGAGCGAGCTCGGCCGGCTGGGGAAGGACCGCGCCCCGCTGTCCTTGTACGTCCACGTGCCGTTCTGCCGGTCGCTGTGCTGGTACTGCGGCTGCAACGTCACCATCAGCCGCAACGCCGACCGCGGCGACGCCTACGTCGACACGATCGCCACCGAGATGGTGCGGGTGGCCGAGGCGCTGGGCACCGCGGCGCCGGTGACCGAGGTCTCACTCGGCGGCGGCTCGCCCAACTTCTTGCGGCCGGCCGCGCTCACCCAGCTGGCCACGGCGATCGGCCGCTACTTCGCGATCACGCCCGACGCGCGCCGGTCGATCGAGCTCGACCCGCGCGCCACCACGCCCGAGCAGATCGACGCGCTGGCCGCCGCCGGCTGGAACACCGTGTCGATCGGCGTCCAGGACTTCGACCTCGGGGTCCAGGAGATCATCGGGCGCCACCAGAGCGTGGCCGAGACCACCGCGCTGGTGAAGGCGGTGCGCGCCGCCGGCGTCGACGACCTCAACATGGACCTGATCTACGGCCTGCCGCGGCAGACCGAGGAGTCGATGGCGGTCACGCTCGACGAGGTGATCGCGCTGGCGCCCGATCGCATCGCGCTGTTCGGCTACGCCCACGTCCCCGACATGCGGCCGCAGCAGCGGATGCTCGAGAAGAAGGGCCGGCTGCCCGATCGCTACGAGCGCGCGGCGCTGGTGGTGGCGGCGTCCGAGCGGCTGCGCGCGGCCGGCTACGTCGCGCTGGGCCTCGACCACTTCGCCAAGCCGACGTCGCGGCTGGCCCGGGCCGCCGCCGAGGGCCGCATGACCCGCAACTTCCAGGGCTACGCCGAGCGGCTGGCCGACGCGGTGATCGGCGTCGGGGCCTCGGCGATCTCGTCGACGCCGCGGGCCCACTGGCAGAACCACAGCGAGGTGGCGGCGTGGACCGAGGCGCTGGCCGCCGGCGGCCTGCCGGTGCACCGCGGCCTGGCGCTGTCGCACGACGACCGCATCCGCGGCGACGCCATCACGACGCTGATGTGCACCGGCGAGCTCGACCTCGGCGCGCTCGACCGCCGCTGGGAGATCGACAGCCAGGCGTACTTCGCGGACGCGCTGACCGCGCTGCGCGAGGACGCCGACCTCGCCGCGCTCGACCCCGCCACCCGCACCGTGCGCGCCACCGCGCTGGGCCGCGTGCTCATCCGCAACGTGTGCGCCCGCTTCGATCGCTACCACACGCCCGGCACCCGCCGCGGCTCGGCCACCGTCTGAGGGCCTGCCGCCAGGCCACCACCCTGATCACCTGCCACGCGAGATCGCCATGACCACCGAAGCCTCGCCCTCCCAGTTGGTGCCTTCCTATCCGACCGGCTCGACCTTCTTGGTCGGCGTCGAGGTCCTGCTGTGGACCCTCTACATGGTGGCGTTCATCATGGTGATGGTCGTCGTCATGATGACCTGATCGCCGCCGCGATCGCGCGCCGCGGTGCACGATCGCTGCACGGCGCGCTGCACGAACGCTGCGCGGTCACGGCGCCTGGGGCGCGCGGGCCGCGCGCTCACCGGGCCAGCTGCGCGCGCAGATCGGCCACCCGGCCCACCGCGACCTCGCGCACGACGTCCACGGCGGCCTCGAAGTCGGCGTCGCTGACCTCCTTGCGCGGGTCCATCACCACCAGCGGGCGCGCCTGCGCGGCCCAACCGTCGACCATCGCCGCGAGATCGCGCGCGGCCAGCGCGTCGGCGACCGCGGCCAGCTCGGCGCGGTAGGCGGCGCCGCACGCCGGCGAGGCCAGGCACTTCTGCAAGATCAGCCCGCGCGCGTCGAACACGTCGAGGCTGGGCTCGTGCGGCTTCCACGACATGTCCATGCCCCACGGGATCAGGTGGAAGCGGTCGCCGGCCGGGTCGTGGTAGGTGCGGAAGTTGTTGGGGCCGAACCGCGTGTAGCAGTAGCCATCCCACTGCCACACCGCCGCCTCGTAGGCGCAGTAGCGCAAGAACCGGGGTAGATCGATCACCGCGCCGACGTCGGCGGCGAAGCTGGCCGGCGACGCGCCGTCAACCGCGGCGAACAGCCGGGTCAGATCCGCGGTGTCGGGCGCGGTGGTGTTGGTCTCGAGCTCGAACCCGCCCTCGCTGCCCGCGGTGAACTCGGCGCCGTGCTCCTCGTACAGGTTGCCGCCGGCGTCGGCGAACCAGCGGCCGACGAAGTGCTTGTCCTCGGTCTCGAGGTTGACGTACAGGCCGAACGCCGCGCCGTTGACCGTCACCCACGCCAGGTTGGCGCGCGGCGCGGGCAGCGCGGCGTCGCGGTACAGCTGGTAGGTCAGGCGCTCGGCCACCCACGACGGATCCTCGAGCGCGTTGTTGAGCGTCATGCGCGCCAGGCCGTGGAAGCGCTGCCCGGGCACGAACTCGTCGAACTTCAGCTTGAACGGCGCCTTGGCCGACAGGTCGCGGAAGTTCCACTCGCCCTTGAGGCGCACGCCGACGTCGGCCAGCGTCTCGCCGCCGATCCGCACCGCGCCCCGAGCGTAGGCCCGCGGCTCGGCCGCCAGCGCCGCCAGCGCGGCGGCGTCGAGGCTGAGCTCGACCTGCAGCACCGTCGCCGGATCGTAGATCGCGGCGCTGGGGTCGACCGGGGGGCCGTCGGGCGCGCCGCCGTCGGCGCCGCCCTCGGCGCCGCCACCGCACCCGGCCACGATCACGGCGATGGCGACGACCCGGCGCATGGCCAGCGAGCGTACCCCAGCGAGCGGCGCGGCGGCGGCGGATGTGATTTGATAGGCGGCGGATGGACGCCTCGGCCCCGACCGCGCTGGTGGTTTCGGCCACCCGGGCCACGTGGTTCGCGACCCACGGCAGCCACCCCAACGTGGTGCGGGTGCTGGGCGTCCACCACGTCGCGTCGGGGCCGCGGCTGATGCTCGAGCAGGTGAGCGGCCGTGAGCTGGGCGCCCTGATCGACGCCGCGTTCCCCGAGCGCCTGCCGCTGCCGGAGCTCCTGGCGGTGGCCCGCGACTGCGCCCGCGGCCTGCACTTCCTCCACGAGCTGCGCGACGCCAAGGGCACCGCGGTGCGGCTGATCCACGGCACGCTGGCGCCGCCGTTGGTGACGATCGGCTTCGACGGCGTGGCGCGGATCGCCGGGCTCGAGCGGCTGTGCGGCGTGCGCGGCGTGCCGGCGCCCGACCCCGGCTACGCCGCGCCCGAGCAACGCGCCGAGGGCGCCGCGATCGATCGCCGCGCCGACGTCTTCGCGCTGGCGGCGATCCTCCTGCGCGCGGCCACCGGCCTGGCGCTGCGCGACGGGCTGATGCCGGTGCCGACCTCGCAGGCGGTGCCGTACGTGCCGCAGTCGATCGAGGACGTGCTGCGCAAGGCGCTGGCCCCCGACCCCGCGAAGCGCTACCCGTCGGCCGAGGCGCTGCGCGCGGCGCTCGAGCGCTGCGTCGTCGACGAGGGCCTCGCGGTCGGGCCCGACCGCGTCGCGCACATGGTCAGCCGCTACCTGCCCGACGTGCCGCTGGCGCCGCCCCGGCCCGAGCTGCCGCCGCGCCCCGACCAGAGCCTGTGGGCCACGGCCGGCGCCGCGCCGGTGCCGCGGTGGATGCCGGTCGACTCGGTGGTCGACACCCGCGAGCCGGCCGCTGGCAACCCGTTCGACGTGATCTCGGTGGCGGTGCCGCGGCCGCCGATGATCACGCCGGGGCCGCCGCCGCGCAGCAACGTCCCGGCCGCCGCCCCGGTGGCGCCGACGATGACGGTGGCCGCGCTCGACGAGGCCACCGCGATCGCGCCGGTGCCGGTGCCGCCGCCGGGCAGCGCGCCGCCGCCGATGCCCGCGCCGATGCCCGCGCCGATGCCGATGCCGATGGGGCCGTCGGCGGTGGGGCCCGCGCCGATGGCGATGGCGCCGCCGGCGATGCTGATGGCGCTGCCGCCGCCGCCGCCGCCGCGCCCGCTGTGGCGCGATCCGCTGTTCATCGTCGGCGGCGCGCTGCTGCTGTTCTTCGCGACGCTGATCATCACCTACCTCGCCGCCGGGTGAGCGCGTCGGCAGCGCCGCGCGCGCATCCGACGCGGACCTGAAGCGTGTGCAGGTTTCGTACAGCGCGTGGAAACCATCACCGGAGGCCCACGCTCGGTCGCGCCGCCGTCACGCGACCGCTACAATGACGTGATGTCGCCGTCACGCGACGCCTCCCCTAGCCTCGAGGTCACGATGTCGTTCGCTCGTCTCAGCGCCTGCCTGGTCCTCGCTCTCTCGCTCGCCGCGTGCGGCGACGACGTCGCGTCGGGCGTCGACGCGCCCGGCCCCGTCGAGTGCACGACGCCGCGCGCGCAGCGCTACCTGCCGCTGGCGGTCGGCGCCGCCTGGACCTACCGCGTGACGCCGCTGGTGGGCACGCCGGTCGACAAGAGCAGCACCGTCGAGGCGCTCGAGGACGTCGGCGGCGCCAAGGCCGGCGTGACCGCGTTCCGGGTGCGCACCGCCAAGACCGACGGCGCGACGGTGAGCTGGCAGGAGGATCGCTGCACCAGCATCACCCGCCACCGCGAGCAGACCTTCGACCTGGCCAACGTCAAGAACGTCGACACCATCTACACGCCGGACAAGATCCGGATCGACGAGACGCCGGCCCACGTCGCGATGGGCGCGACCTGGCAGGTCTCGTACACCGAGGTGACCACCGACTCGGCCAACGTCATGACGACGATCGCCAAGGACGAGACCTGGACCGTCGAGGCCACCGCCGAGTCGGTGACGGTGCCGGCCGGCACGTTCACCGCGATGCGCCTGCACAAGGTGACCTCGGGCGCCGCCGACAAGATGTTCTGGTTCGCCGCCGGCGTCGGCAAGATCAAGGAAACTGGCGATCAGACCGAAGAGCTGGTCTCGTACACCCTCCCGTGACGACGCGCTCCCGCGTCGAGGTCGAAGATGCGTAGCCTGATCGTGATCGCGCTGTCCGTCGCCGCCGCGCACCCGGCGCTGGCCGACGACACCACCGCCGACGCCGACGCCGCGGCGCTGGCCGCCGCCAGGAAGCAGAAGAAGAAGGCCAAGGACGAGGCCAAGCGCAAGCAGGGCGACACGCTCGAGGTCCACGGCCGGGTCTTCGCGCGCGGCGCCGCGGCCAAGGAGGAGACCGCGCTCGGCGCCGGCGCGTGGACCAGCGAGCTGACGCTGGCGAGCGCGCGGATCGGCGTCGACTACCAGTGGCGCGAGCAGCTGCGGGCCAAGCTGTCGTACGAGGCGGCGAAGTCGAGCGTCCGCGACGCCTACGTCGAGCTCGACCTCGATCACGGCCTGCGGCTGCGCGCCGGCCGGATGAAGCTGCCGGTCGGCGCGATCGAGCAGACCTCGTCGTGGACGCTGCCGACGATCGGCCGCGGCATGGTCGCGGACGTCGTCGCCGACGGGCTGGGCGCGACCGGCCGCCGCAGCGCGATGGAGCTGCGCTGGAAGAGCAAGGGCCCGGCCCGGCCGTCGGTGACGCTCGCGGTGGCCCAGGGCGTCCGCACCGCGGGCGGCCAGCAGCCCGGGCTGGTCGACGAGGGCGGCGGCCTGACCGTCGCGGCGCGGGTCGGCGTCGAGCCGTGCCCGAGCTACCGCGTCGCCGCGGTCGGCGCGTCGCGCGTCGTCAACTACGGCAGCGACGTCGCGCGCTACTGGAACGCCGGGCTCGAGCTCGAGGTCGACCTGACCGACGCCGGCGCCGGCCTGCGGCTGTGGGGCGACGCGATGTACGGCACCAGCCACCTCGGCGCGGCGACGCTCGGCGACGCCGATCGCCCGTTCGCCGCCGCGGCGCTGACCGCCGGCTACCGTTTCGGCGGCGCCGACAGCGGCGCGCGCTACGTCGAGCCGTACCTGGGCGCGGGCTGGTTCAACCCGATCGCCGATCGCAAGCGCGACGACACCGCCGAGGTCGTGGTCGGCGTCGCCGGCGGCCTGTGGAAGCGCTGGCGGGTCCAGGCCCAGTTCGCCTACCAGAACGCCAAGGCGCTGCGCCCGGCCGGCCTGCTCGGCACCGCCGACGTCAACGACCGCCAGGCGGTCGCGGTGCAGCTCGGCACGGCCTTCTAGCCGCCGAGGCGGGTCATCAGCTGGCGGGCGGCGGGCGAGCCGGGATCGATCGCCAGCACCTCGCGCAGGTGCCAGCGCGCGCTGTCGGGATCGCGATCGGCGATGCACAGGAGCGCCAGCGCGACCAGCGCGCGCGGCCAGGGGCGGACGCCGGCGGTGGCGGCGGTGGCGACCTTGCGCTCGCGGCGCGCGGCGGCCGCGGCGTCGGCGCCGCCGATCACCTCGACGCGGTAGCGGGCCCACGCCAGGCCGGTCTCGTAGTCGGGGTGGCCGGGGTGGAGGCGGGCCGCGGTCGCGGCCTCGGACAGCGCCCGGTGCGGATCGCCGGCGGCGAGCGCGTGCTGGGCGCGGGCGTAGGCCTCGCCCGCGGTCCGGGTGGCGGTGGCGTCGATCGCCCACGACGTCCGGATCTCGGACCAGTGGTCGCGCAGCCAGTCGTTGTAGCGACCGCGCGACGCGATGTCGAGCAGCACCTTCTTGGCGCGCTCGATCTGATCCCAGGCCGGCGCCGCCAGCGCGGCGCAGTCGCCGAGATCGTGGGCGCTGGTCGCGGCCAGGCCGTAGCGGCGCTCGAGCAACGCCACCGCCGCCATGACGTGCTCGGTCTCGGCCGCCGGCGACACCTCGAGCACGTCGTAGAAGGTGCCGCGATCGAGCCGCGCCGCGCGGGCCCGCAGGTGGGCGCGCAGCTCGCGCAACGCCCGCCGCGCCGGCGTCGCGGCGTCGATCGGCTCGGGCGAGAACGTCACCGCGCCGAGCGACGCCAGCACCCACAACAGGCGCGCGGTGGCGTAGGGCTCGAGCGGCCCGGCCCGCACCACGGTCTGGACCGTCCGGGTCCCGGACAGCTGGCCGAGGGTCTCGATCTCGGGGACGATCAGCGCCCGCGCCGCCCGCAGCTCGGCGACCACGTCGGTCGCGGTCGCGTAGCTGTGGGCGTGCCAGCGCAGCGCCGCGCGCGCCAGCTCGACGTCGACGGCGCGGCCCGCCGCGGTCACCATCGCCGCCGGCGCGTCGGCCGGCAGGTCGAGCGCGCGCCGCGCCAGCGCCGGCGACAGGCCCGCGGCCAGCCGCATCCGGGCGGCCGCGTCGATCGCCGCCGCCAGCTCGGCCGCGGTCGCGCCGGGCGAACACAGCGGGATCCGGCACGCGGTGGCGTGGCCCGCGGCGGCGGCGGTCAACCCGAGGCCGAGGATCCCGGGCGGCGGATCGAGCGCGCGCCACGCCTCGACCGCCGCCGCCAGCGCCGCGCCGTCGCCGTCGGCGTCGACCACCACCACGTCGGGCAGCGGCGTCAGCCCCGGGTCGGGGCCCGCCGCGTGGGCCGCCGACCAGCGCACGTCGCGCCCCAGCCGCTCGAGCCCCTCTTGCGTCGGGATCCCGAGTCCAACATCAGCCAGCGCGAGGAGCACGCGCGTCACGCCCGGCCGATCGTACACCCGCCGATCCCCCCGCCCCAACAAACCCGCCCAACTCCCTCACCGCAGCAGCACCAGCTCCTCCGCCACCGTCGGGTGCACCGCGAACGTCCGATCGAAGTCGGCCTTCGTCGCGCCCATCGTGACCGCGATCGCCGCCGCCTGCACGATCTCCGGCGCGTCCGGCGCCACCATGTGCACGCCGAGCACGCGGTCGCTGGCCGCGTCGACCACCAGCTTCAGCAGCACCGGCTCGTCGCGGCCGCTGAGCGTGTGCTTCATCGGCCGGAACCGGGTCTGGAAGACCCGCACGGCGTGGCCGCGCTCACGCGCGCCGGCCTCGGTGAGGCCGACGGTGGCGGCCGCGGGCTGGGCGAACACCGCGGTGGCGATCAGGTCGTGGACCACCTGGACCGGCTTGCCGCCGAAGACGGTGTCGGCGAACGCGTGGCCCTCGCGGATCGCCACCGGCGTCAGCGCGACCCGCCCGGTCACGTCGCCGACCGCGTAGATGTGCGGCACCGAGGTGCGGCTCCAGGCGTCGACGACGATCGCGCCGCGGGCGTCGACCACCACGCCGGCCGCCTCGAGCCCGAGCCCCGCGGTCGCGGGCGCGCGCCCGGTCGCCGCCATCGCCAGGTCGGCGATCACCGGCTCGCCGTCGAGCTCGAGCGCCAGCCGATCGCCGTCGGCGCGCAGCGCCCGCGGCGCGCCGCCCGGGCGCAGCGTCACGCCGGCCCGGGCCAGCCCGTCCTGCACCGCCGCGCGCAGATCGTCGTCGAAGCCCGGCAGCACCCGCGCGCCCTTGTGCACCAGCGTCACCGCCGCGCCGAGGCCGCGGAAGATGTGCGCGAACTCGACCCCGATGTAGCCGCCGCCGACGATCACCACGTGGTCGGGCAGCGCCGGCAGGTGGAACGCCTGATCCGAGGTGATGAACCGCTCGCCGCCCGGGATCGCCGGCACCTTGGGCCGCCCGCCGGTGGCGATCAGCACGTGGCGCGCCCGCACCCGCTGGTCGCCGACGGCGACGGTGTGGGCGTCGACCAGCCGCGCGCGCGCCGCGTGGATCGTCACGCCGGCCTTCTCGAGGTTGCCCCGGTACAGCCCCGACAGCCGCGCGATCTCGCGATCCTTGGCGGCGATCAGCGCGCCCCAGTCGTGGCGCGCGCCGTCGACGGTCCAGCCGAACCCGGCGGCGTCGGCGAACGCGTGCGCGAACTCGCTGGCGTAGACCATCAGCTTCTTGGGCACGCAGCCGCGGATGACGCAGGTGCCGCCCAGCCGATCGTCCTCGGCGATCGCCACCGTGGCCCCGTGGGTGGCGGCGATCCGCGCGGCGCGCACGCCGCCCGAGCCGCCGCCGATGACGAACAGGTCGACGTCGGTCACGGCAGGTCGATCCCGCGATCGGCGCACACCCCGCGCACCAGCGCCGCCGCCGCGTCGCGCAGCCGCGCCGCCAGCCGGCGGGCGTCGGCCCCGTCGCCGGCGCGGCACGCCGCCACCACCATCCGCACCCGCTCGACCGCGCCCGGCTCGATGCCCAGCCCGGCGCGCGCCAGCTGCCGCGGATCGCCGAGCTCGGTGTGCTCGGCGCCCAGGCCGATCACGCCGTAGACGTCGCCGGGCGCGACGCCGCGGGCGATCAGGCTCCGGGCGCGCTCGAGCTCGGCCGCCACCACCGCCTCGAGCTCGTCGGCCTTGACCATGCCGGGCAGCGCCTGGCCGTTGACGAACAACGTCGGCGTGGCGTTGGCGCCCAAGGACAGCGCCGCCGCCGCGTCGGCCAGCACCGCGTCCTTGTGGCGGTGATCGTCGAGCGCCGCCGCCAGCGCCGCGACGTCGAGCCCGGCCAGCGCGCCGCGCTCGAGCAGCACCGCCCGCGACAGCCCGCCCCGGCTCGCCGCGAACACCTGATCGTGGAACGGCCAGAACTTGCCCTGGCGGCCGGCCTCGACCGCGGCCTCCGCCGCGAGGTCGGCGCCGGCGTGCATCGGCAGCGGCAGGTGGCGATAGATCAGCCGCACGTCGGCGGCGTGGGCCGCCTGCACGCCATCGAGCACCGGCGCCTGATCGCCGCAGTACGGGCACAGGAAGTCGCTCCACATCACGATCGTCACCGCGGCGTCGGCGGGGCCGCGCTGGTGCCCCGGCAGCCCCAGACCGATCCGGTAGCTGGCGCTGCGCGACAGCGTCGCGGCCTCGGGCGCGACGACCGCGCTGTCGGCGCCGGCCCGGCCGCCGGCGGTGAGCTGGGCGTAGCGATCGCCCTCGCCCCCCGCCTCGCGCGCGCGGGCCAGCTCCTCGCCGACCACCCGCAGGAACGTCGACAGCGGCATCGCGCCGGCGATCGGGCGGCCGTTGACGAAGAACGCCGGCGTGCCGGTGATGCCCAGCCCGCGCCCGACCGCCAGCTCGGCCAGCACCGCCGCGCGCGCGCGCCCGCTGTCGAGCTCGTCCCGGAAGCGCGCGAGGTCGAGGCCCAGCTCGACCGCGAACAGCTCGACGGTGGCGCGATCGACCTGGCCGCGCACCGCGAACAGGCGATCGTGCATCGGCCAGAACCGCCCCTGGCGCGCCGCCGCCAGCGCCGCCTCCGACGCCAGCGTGCCGGTGTCCTCGTCGAGCGGCAGCGGCCGGTAGACCCAGCGCAGCTGCCCCGGGTACTGCCGCTCGAGGTGCGCGACCACGGCCTGCGCGCGGTTGCAGTAGCCGCAGGCGAAGTCGGAGAACTCGACGATCGTCACCGGGGCGTCGGCCGGGCCGCGCCGGGGCGCGTCGTCGAGCGCGACCGCGTAGATGGCGTCGGGATCGAACCCGGGCGCGGCGCCCGCGGGGGCCGCCAGCGCGCCGAGCGCGGCGACCGTCAGGATCAAGGGGGCGAGGCGCACCGGCCGAGGCTACCCCGCGGGCCGGCGGCGCGCACGCGCCGGTCCCCGCTCGCCGACCGCCAGCGCGGCTGGGCTACGCGGTCCGGCCCGCCAGCGCGGCGCGCACCCGCGCCGCCAGGTCGGCGAACGCGAACGGCTTCTGCAGGAACTGCACGTCCGACGGGATCACGCCGCGCGGCGCCAGCACCTCGGCGCTGTAGCCCGACACGTAGAGCACGCCGACGCCGGGCCGGGCCTTGGCCACCTCGGCGTAGAGCTCGCGGCCGTTGAGGTCGGGCATCACCACGTCGGTCACCAGGAGGTCGATCGGGCACGGGTGCTCGTGCGCGATGGCGAGCGCCTCGCGGCCGCTGCGGGCCACCAGCACCGCGTAGCCGAGGCGCTCGAGCATCGTCGCGGTCAGGTCGAGCACCAGCTGCTCGTCCTCGACCACCAGCACGGTCTCGGCGCCGCCGATCGGGCGCGCCGCGGCGGCCATGGCGGGCGCGAGCACGGGCGCGGTGCGCGGCAGGTAGATCGCGAACGTCGTGCCCTGCCCCGGCGCGCTGGTCACCTCGATGAACCCGTCGTTCTGCTTGACGATCCCGTAGACCGTCGCCGCGCCGAGGCCGGTCCCCTTGCCGGGCTCCTTGGTGGTGAAGAACGGCTCGAACATGTGGGCCAGCACGTCGGCGTCCATGCCGCAGCCGGTGTCGGCCACGGTCAACCGGACGTAGGCGCCCGGCCGCGCCCCGGGGGTGCGCGCGACGTGGGCGGCGTCGACCTCGACGTTGGCGGTGGCCAGGGTCAGCCGCCCGACGCCGGCGATCGCGTCGCGGGCGTTGACCGCCAGGTTGGCGAGGATCTGATCGATCTGGCTGGGATCGACCTCGACCGGCCACAGCGCCAACGCCGGGTGCCACGCCAGCTCGATGTCCTCGCCGATCAGCCGGCGCAGCAGCTTGAGCATGCCGCCGACCGCGTCGTTGAGATCCATCACCTGCGGCCGGATCGGCTGTCGGCGCGCGAACGACAGCAGCTGCCGCGTGAGGTCGGCCGAGCGCTGCGCCGCCGAGCGGATGTCGACCAGATCGGCGTAGCTCGCGTGACCGGGGCCGAGGTCGAGCATCACCAGCTCGGTGAGGCCGAGGATCGCGCCGAGCATGTTGTTGAAGTCGTGGGCCACGCCGCCGGCCAGGCGCCCGACCGACTCGAGCTTCTGGGCCTGGGCCAGCTCGGCCTGCAAGAGCGCCCGCGCAGCGTCGGCGGCCTTGCGCGCGGTGATGTCTTCCTTGACCGCGACGTAGTGGGTCACCTCGCCGGCGGCGTTGCGCAGCGGCGAGATCGTCGCGTGCTCCCAGAACAGCGTGCCGTCCTTGCGGCGGTTGTGCAGCTCGCCCTCCCACACCTGGCCGGCGGTGATCGTCGCCCACAGCTCGGCGTAGCGCTCGGACGGCACCTGCCCGGACTTGAGCAGCCGCGCGTGCTGGCCGACCGCCTCGGCGGCGGTGTAGCCGGTGACCCGCGTGAACCACGGGTTGACGTACTCGATGGTGCCGTCGATGCCGGTGACCTCGATCGCCACCGGGCTCTGCTCCACCGCCATCGAGGTCTGGCGCAGCCCGTCCTCGATCCGGCGACGCTCGGTGATGTCCTGCAGGTAGCCGGTCAGGGCCACGACCCGGCCATCGGCGCCGCGCACGGCCTCGCCGGCGGCGTGGACCCAGCGGACCTGCCCGTCGGGGCGGAGCAGCCGACAGGTGAGCGGCCGCGGCGTGCCGTCGGCCAGGGCGGCGACGATCAGCGCGGTGGCCGCGGGGCGATCCTCGGGGTGGACCAGCTGGGCCAGGCCGGCGCGGATGTCGTGCACGAAGTCGGCGCGATCGACGCCGACGATCGCGTAGACCTCGTCGGAGCAGATCACCCGCCCCGACGCGAGCTCGAGCCGCCAGCTGCCCAGGTGCGAGACCGCCTCGGCGCGGGCCAGGAGCGCCGACTTGTCGGCCAGCGCGCGCTGCGCGGCGTCGCGCTCGAGCCGCTGGCGCAGCGCCGCCAGCCCGAACGCCAGGCTGTCGGCCAGCTCTTGCAGCAGCTTCAGCTCGGCGGCGTCGAACGCGTCGACCCGATCGGCGTAGAACGACAGCGCGCCGAGCGTCACGCCGTCGTGGCGCAGCGGCAGCGCCGCCGACGACGCCAGCGTGAACGCCTGGGCCCGGGCCCGCCACGGGCCGAACGCGGGATCGGTCATGAGGTCGTGGACCACCCGCGGCTGGCCGGTGCGCACCGCGGTCCCGGTCGGCCCCTGGCCGCGCTCGTCGTCGGCCCACGACACGTCCAGGCCCTCGACGTACGCCGCCGCCGGGCCGGCGCCGGCGACGGGACGCACCGCGCGGTCCGGCGCGGGATCGGCGACGCCGACCCACACCAGCCGGTAGCCGCCGTGCGCGACCGCCAGCTCGCAGATCGCCGCCATCAGCGACGGCTCGTCGACGGCGCGCACCGTGGCGCGCACGCAGGCGTTGACCAGCGCCAGCGCCCGGCTCAGCCGCTCGAGCTCGTCCGTGGGCGCGGCGACACCGTCCCGATCGTGGGGCCCCCCGGCCGTCATCGGGGATATTCTTAGCACGTCCGCCGACGCGCGGCAAAGTGAGTGACCGCTCACTTTCTTCCTGGTAAGGTGCCTCCCGTGCCTCGCAGCCAGCCCGCGCTCGCCCCACGCCGCCGCACGCTGCGGCCGGCCCCGGCGCGCCAGGCCCGGGCCGTGCGCACCCGCACGCAGCTGGTCGCCGCCGCCCGCGGGCTGCTCGGCGATCGCGGCCTGGCCGGCGCGCCGACCGCCGCCGTCGCCGTCCGGGCCCGCGTGTCTCACGGCGCGCTGTTCCGGCACTTCCCGCACAAGACCGACCTCTTGCTGGCGGTCACCGAGGCGATCCTCGCCGACCTGCGCGGCGCGTTCGCCGCCGAGCTGGGGCCGACCCCGACCGGCGATCCGCTGACCGCCGCGTGCGCGGCGCTGTGGCGGGTGTTCCGGCGCCCCGACATGCGGGTCGTGCTGGAGATCTACGTCGCGGCGCGCACCGACGGCGAGTTGGCCCATGGGCTGGCGCCGGTGCTGGCCCACCACCAGGCGCTGCTCATCGCCGAGGCCCGCCGCCTGTTCCCGGCCGCGGCCGCCGGCAACCCCGAGTTCGACGACGCGGTCATGGCGATCGTCTACGCGATGCAAGGCGCGGCCATCGGGCTGTTCTCGCCTCAGCCCGACGCCGAGATCGTCCACCTGGCGTTCCTCGAGCGGCTGGCGCGGCGCGAGCTGGCGCGGCGGCCCCCGCCCTCCCCTCACCGAAAGCAGGCCTGACCGTGTCGGTGCTGATCTACCTCGCCATCCCGGTGTTCCTGATCACCCTCGCGATCGAGGCGGCGTGGGCGCGTCGCCGCAAGGGCGATCCGCGGATCATCGGCTACACCACCAAGGACACGTTCGCCAGCCTGGCGATGGGCCTGGGCAACGTCGGCATCGCCGCCGTCACCAAGCTCGGCACGTTCGCGCTGATGACGTGGCTCTACCAGTACCGCGTCGCGACGCTGCCCAACCTGTGGTGGACCTGGGTGCTGCTCTTCTTCGCCGAGGACTTCTGCTACTACTGGTTCCACCGCGCCAGCCACGAGGTGCGCGCGCTGTGGGCGGCCCACGTCAACCACCACTCGAGCGAGCACTACAACCTGTCGACGGCGCTGCGCCAGTCGTGGACCACGCCGTTCACCGCGCCGGCGTTCTGGCTGGTGCTGCCGCTCGTCGGGTTCGCGCCGTGGATGGTGTTCACCCAGCAGGCGATCAGCCTGCTCTACCAGTACTGGATCCACACCGAGGCCATCGACCGGCTGCCGGCGCCGCTCGAGTTCGTGTTCAACACGCCGTCGCACCACCGCGTCCACCACGGCGCGAACCCCGAGTACCTCGACCGCAACCACGGCGGCATCCTGATCATCTGGGACCGGCTGTTCGGCACGTTCGCGCCCGAGCGCGCCCGGGTGCGCTACGGCCTCACCGAGAACATCCGCACGTTCAAGCCGCACGTGATCGCGTTCCACGAGTGGATCGCGATGGCGCGCGACGCCCGCCGCGCGCCCACGTGGCGCGCCGCGCTCGGCTACCTGCTCCGCCCCCCGGGCTGGCGCCACGACGGCGCGGGCAAGACCGCGCGCGAGGTGATGGCCGCCTCGTCGACGTGAGCGCGGCCGGCGGACGTATGCCAGAATGCGCCGGTGCGCGTAGCCATCGCCCTCCTCGTCGTCGCCGCCGCCTGTAGCTCGAAGAGCGCCGGCGCCCCCACGCCGCCGCCGCCCACCCCCGCCGCCGACGCCGCGGTCGCGCCGCCGCCGGCCGACCCGCGGGTCGCGCGCGGCCAGGCCGCGTTCCAGAAGTACTGCGCGCTGTGCCACGGCCCCGAGGCCAAGGGCTACGTCGCCGATCACGCGCCGTCGCTGGTGTCGACGACGTTCCTCGAGAGCGCCGACGACACGTTCATCGCCCGATCGATCGAGCTGGGCCGCCCCAACACGCCGATGGCCGGCTACGGCAAGGAGCTCGGCGGCCCGCTGTCCGACGCCGACATCGTCGACATCGTCGCGTGGCTGCGCCACCAGCGGCCGACCTACAAGGCGCCACCGCCGGCCACGGGCAAGGGCGACGCCAAGGCCGGCGCCGCGCTCTACGCCAGCGCCTGCCAGAAGTGCCACGGCGATCCCACGACCCGCGCCGAGGCGGTGCAGCTCGGCCACCCGGTGTTCCTCGCGCTCGCCTCCGATGCGTTCCTGCGCGACGCGATCGTGCGCGGCCGGCCCGACACGCCGATGATGGCGTTCGGCGCCGCGCTGAGCCCGCAGCAGATCGACGACCTGGTGGCGCACCTGCGCGCCTGGGCCACGCCGCCGGTCCCGCCCGCGCCGCCGCCGGTCCCGACGCCGACCGGCCCGGTGGTGCTCAACCCCAAGGGCAAGGCCCCGTCCTTCACGCTGCGCGACGATCGCTTCGTGCCGTCGGCGCAGGTCGCCGCTGCGCTCAAGCAGAAGAAGCAGCTGGTGATCGTCGACTCCCGGCCGCCGTCGGACTGGCTGGCGCTGCGGATCCCCGGCGCGATCTCGATCCCGCACTACGAGCCGGCCGGCATCGACAAGATCCCGAACGACGGCACGTGGGTGCTGGCCTACTGCGCGTGTCCGCACCACGCCTCGGGCATCATCGTCGACGAGCTGCGCAAGCGCGGGTTCAAGCACACGGCGGTGATCGACGAGGGCATCCTGTTCTGGCACCAGCAGGGCTACCCGGTGGAAGGCACCGCGGCGGGCCAGCCGCTGCCGAAGGCCCCGCCGGGCGCCGCGGCGCACGACCACGACCACGTGCATTGACGGGGACGGGGACGGTCGGCGATCTCCCACGTGAGATCCGGCTCCGGCTCCGGTTCCGGCTCCGGCTCCGGCTCCGGGGTTGGGCACGGGCACGGGGTCTGCGCACCGCTATATAAGGACTTGCTGGAGTCGGTTGACCCCGGGTGGGGCTGAGGGCTCCGGCGCCCCGGCCCCCAGCGGCCAAAACCGCCGTCATGGCGGGTGATCGCGGGGGGCGCGGCCGGCACGGCGGTTGCTGTACCCTGGGGGGTATGCTGGGCTCCCAACCTTTCCGAGCGGTTCCGGTGAGTCGCCGGGCGGCCTTCGAGGTCTTGATGCGCCGCCTGTCGATGGTGCGGCTGTCGGCGCTGGCCCTGGCCACGCTGGCGGTCGCCTGCACCGGCGAGATCGTCGACCCGTCAGGGAACGCGGCCAAGGCCGCCGCCGCGGCGTTCAAGTCCGACGTCGAGCCGACCCTGACCTCGAAGTGCGGGGTCTGCCACACCGGCACGGCGTTCCCCCAGTTCATGCGCCCCGATCCCACGCTGCGCGACGGCGTGCTGAAGTTCGATGGCGGCAAGCTGCTCAACCTCGACGATCCCCAGCAGAGCCGGCTCGCGGTCTACGCGTCGAGCCAGGCCCACGCGATGGTCGGCACCAACTACCAGCCGGCCGAGGCGGCGAAGGTCGTGGCGTGGGCCGAGCTCGAGGCGCTGGCCGCCGGCAAGATGCCGGCGCCGACCATCGAGAGCCCGGTCATCACGCCGGTGGTCGGCCAGAACACGATCGACCTCGGCGCGCTGGGCCTGACCGGCACGGTGTTCAAGTTCGACTACCAGCCGCTGGCCACCGGCATGTACCTGTCGCGGATCTCGGTGACCGCCGGCGCCGGCGGCGTCCGCCTGACCCACCCGCTGTTCGTGGTGTGGGACGGCAACAACCCGGTGCCCGATCCGATCGATCGCTTCGGCGACATCGACCTGACGGTCGCCGAGATGACCACCAGCTCGGTCGGCGGCGGCACCGCGGTGTTCGTCGAGGTGCCGCCGACCGCGCCCCTGTCGCTGTACTTCAAGGCCGCGACCTTCGCCAACGGCATGCCGCCGTCGACCGACGGCGGCACCACCGGCGGCGGCTGCAAGGCGGTCGCGCAGTTCACCGCCGCGGTGCGCGGCCCGCTCACCGCGAGCTGCACCAGCTGCCACGCCGGCGGCAACGGCGGCGCCACCGCGGCCACCGACATGACCAAGCTCGCCGACGACGCCCAGCAGGCGGCGGCGTGCGCGCAGATCCTGTCGCGGGTGTCCAAGCTGACCCCCGACCAGAGCGCGCTGTTCGTCTCGGCCCAGCCCAACTCGGGCCTCAACCACCCGTTCAAGTTCCCCAGCGACACCGAGTTCCAGGCCTTCAAGGCGGCGATCCTGCCGTGGATCACCGCCGAGGCCGCCCCGTGATCCGCAAGGAGCGCACCATGCGCAGCGTCCGCGTCTTCCTCGCGCTCGGCCTGGCCGGCGCCGCCTGCGGTGGAGCGACCTCCACCCCCGACGACACCGGCGACGACGTGCCGGCCGACGAATGGGATCGCCGCCTCGGCGACCGCGTCGTCGACTACAACGCCGCGCTGCGCACCGCCGCGCTGCGGCTGACCGGCGACCTGCCGACCTTGGCCGAGATCAAGGCGGTCGCCGACGCCGGCGACCCCGCCGCGCAGAAGGTGGTCTACGAGTCGCTCCTGCGCAGCTACCTCGAGGGCCCGCGCTTCGCCGGCCAGATGCTGCGGTTCTGGCGCGACACGATGCGCCTCGGCGAGTCGGCGACGATGGACACCGCGCCGCGGTTCGCCGCGCAGCTGACCGTCGAGAACCGCGGCTACGCCGAGCTGCTCACCGCCACCACCGGCACCTGCCCGACGTACGACGGCGCGGCCGGCACCTTCGCCGCGGCCGACTGCGACAACGGCGTGGCGACCGCGGCCGGCGTGCTGAGCAACCCGGCGGTGATGGCGCAGTTCAGCTCGAACATGGCGTTCCGGCGGGTGCGCTGGGTGCAGGAGACCTTCGCCTGCACCGCGTTCCCCGCCGAGCTGACCGGCGCCCAGCCCGAGGGCGCGCCGGCGTTCCTGTCGCCGTGGCCGATGGAGTCGATCGCCGGCACCGCCAACGGCGGCACCGTCGACTTCCACGACCAGAGCGCGGTCATCTGCGCCAACTGCCACACGACGATGAACCACCTGGCGCCGCTGTTCGCCAACTTCGACGACGCCGGCCAGCTGCAGAGCACGATCCAGGTCAAGACGCCGCTGCCCGGCAACCCGCTGGCGCTGCGGACCGACTGGCTGCCCGGCGCCGAGCCGACCGCGTGGCGCTTCGGCGCGCCGGCCGCCGACCTGCCGGCGCTGGGCGCGGCGATGGCCGCCGACCCGGCGATCGCCGAGTGCGCGGTGGCGCGGCTGTGGAACTGGGCGCTGGGGCGCGGCGACATCGTCGACACCCTGGCCACCGTGCCGTCGGAGGTCATCACCGCCCAGGTGGCGGCGTTCACCGGCAACGGCATGAAGCTGAAGGACGCGATCTTCGCGGTGTACACCTCCGACGACTTCGTGAGGTTCTGATGCGTACCTCCCTGCTCCTCCCCTCGCTGGCGCTCCTGGCGCTCGGCTGCACCGGCGAGCTCGCCACCGACGAGCCGCCGCTGCCCACCGGCAACGCCTCGGCCGGCACCGACAACACCTTCGATCACCCCGACTCCAACATCGACGTCTGGGAGCTGCTCGATCGGATGAAGGCCGAGGGCCCGCCGCGCTACTCGGCGCGCATGCACGCGTGCGCCAAGCTCAAGTACGACACGCTCGGCCGGCTGCTCGGCTCGCGCGGCGTCGACCTGGCCGCCACCGGCGCGCTGTCGGCCGGCAAGCTCTACCGGGACGGCGATCAGGCGCTGGGCGCGCCCAACTTCGCCGCGCGCCAGCGCGAGTCGCGCGAGCTCACCACCGCCACCGCGTCGAGGATGTTCGACATCTTCGTGCAGGCGGCGCCCGAGATCATCGCGGCGATGCCCGGCCTGCCGGCGTGCCAGATCGCCGGCCAGGGCGCGACGATGTTCAACGCCGACAACCAGTGCAACCCCGACGGCATCACCTGCCTGCTCGGCGTGCCCGCGACCCCCAGCCACCTCGAGCTGTGCAACCTGGCCGTGACCCGCGCCAGCGACGTCGAGAAGGGCAAGCGGATCGCGGTCGCATCCCTCCTGGCCGCCGCCAACACCTGCGAGTGAGGACGCCGATGAAGAAGCGTGGCACCCCCGAGATCGCCGCCCGTGACGCCCAGCGCGCCATCGGCCGGCGCCAGCTCATCAAGTGGAGCCTGTTCACCGGCGCGGCGCTCGGCCTCGGCCGCGCCAAGGTGTTCCAGATCCTCGAGGACTCGGTCGACTCGGCGCTGGCCGCCGACGCCTGCGCCCTCAAGACCAACCGCTCGGTCCACCTGGTCGCCGGCAACGGCGGCTTCGCGTGGTTCCAGCTCCTGTGGCCGCACAACGCGGTCGCCGCCGCCGGCAACAACGGCTTCGCGTTCCACGCGCCGGGCCAGCAGACCCTGGCCGCCGGCACCGATCGGCCGCTGACGCTCGGGCCCGAGGCGCCGTTCCGCGCCGCGACCGGCAGCAAGCAGATCACCGCGTTCATGGCCGGCACCAACGAGACCCACACCCGGGCCCCGTCGACCGCGACCAACGTCGGCGGCAACTCGGTGATGGCGATCGCCGCGGCGCTGCAGGCCACCAACCCCTCGGTCGTGCCGGTGGTGACGATCGGCGGCGCGCCGTTCGGCAACGCGCCGGGCGCGCCCCGGCCGTCGGCGGTCGGCTCGGCCGATCAGTTCGTCGGCCTGTTCAACAGCGCCGCGTCGCGCGCCGGCGGGCTGCTCGAGACCACCGCCGACGCCGGCCTGTACGACGCCCACTACGCCGCGTTCGCGTCGCTCAACCGCGCCGCGGCGCGCCCGACCCAGACCCGGGCCTACGGCACCGCCAAGACCGCGGCGCGGCTCTTGGGCTCGAACCTGGCCGATCGGCTGGCGGTCACCGACGCCGATCGCGCCCGCTACGGCGTCGACCTCGGCACCCGCGCCAACGTGCTGGCGATCGCCGAGAACCTGATCGTCACCGCCAAGGCGTTCGCGCTGGGCCTGACCTCGAGCGTGGTCTTGCCGGCGATGGAGGACGACCCCCACGGCGCGTTCAACGACATGACCGCGCTGCGCACCGTGGTCACCCAGCTCGGCAAGATCCTCGACGGCTTCGTCGACGACCTCGCGGCGATCTCCGACACCAGCTGCGGCGGCACCACGCTGGCCGACAACCTGGTGATGACGATCCACGGCGACACCCCCAAGAACCCGCTCGACCGCGGCGGCTGGCCCGACGGCACGCCGCAGAACTCCAACTGGATGTACGTCTACGGCAACGGCCTGCTCAAGACCGGCTGGCACGGCGGCGTCGACGCCGACGGCTCGGTGCGCGGCTGGAGCCCGACCACCGGCGAGGACGCGGCGACCACGTCGCGCGAGCTGGCGGCCTCGGCCTCGGCGGCGGTGGGCTACGCGATCGCCCGCGGCGACATCCGCCGCACCGCCGACTTCGCGCGCGGCGTCGACATCGGCGGCGTGATCAAGCCGCTGACGATGTGACCGATGTGACGGCGCCGACGGTCGACAGCGCGCCCCGGGGAAGGTAGCTTCCGCGCGTGCTTCGCGTCGTCGCCCTGGCCCTCGTGCTCGTCGCCTGCGGCAAGAGCGATCCGCGCGCGGCCGCGGCCAGCGGCAGCGGCGAGGCCGGCGGCCCCGCCCGGGCCGACGGCCCCGAGGTCGCGGCCGACGATCAATCGCGCTTCGATCAGGAGCGCCAGCCCGAGCTCCTGATGCGCGCGCTCGGCCTCAAGCCGGGCATGACGGTCGCCGACGTCGGCGCCGGCACCGGCCTCTTGACCGTCCACATCGCCCGCGCGGTGTTCCCCGGCGGCCACGTCGTCGCGACCGACATCAACCCCTCGGTGCTCGAGTACCTGCACGCGCGCATGGAGGCGGCCGGCTTCGACACCGTCGTCGAGCCGCGGGTGGTGCAGCCGGCCGAGCCCGGGCTCGAGGCCGATCACTACGACCTGATCCTGCTGTCACAGGTCGATCACTACTTCGACGACCGGGTGGCGTGGCTGACCAAGGCGGCGCCCGCGCTCAAGGCCACCGGCCGGCTGGCCATCAACAACCGGATGCAGCACCGGGCGGCGGCGATGGCGGCGGCCGGCAGCGTCGGGTTCCAGCTCGTGACGGAGGTCAACGATCTCCCGGGCCAGTTCGTGGCAATCTTCCAGCGTGGCCCGGCCCCGGGTCGCGCCCCCACGCCGAAGGGAACGCCATGAACCGCTCGCTCGCTCCGCTGGTCACGCTGCTCGGGATCGCGGCCTGCTCCGACGACACCGTGGCGCCGTTCAACCCCGACAAGCTGTGGCTCGGGCTCGACGGCTCGGAGGTCCAGGTCAAGCTGGTGCCGGTCGAGCCCGACCCCTTTTGAGCGCCAGGCGTGGGGACCGGGAGTCCTCAAGAAGCCGAGTTCACGCTGCTCGCCGACGTCCCCGCCGGTGAGTGGTTGCTCGTGGCCGACGGGATCATCACCCGCCCGGTCGACGTGACGTTCGAGCTGATCTGGCGCCGCCGCGACGCCGGCGATGTGGCGATCGCCACCTTCCAGCACCACTTCGATCCGCTGCCCAGCGGCTTCTCCGCCCAGCCGTTCGAGGCGCGCATGGCCGGCCCGGCGCTCACCGACGCCGCCGGCGATCAGCTGATCTTCCGCTACCGCGGCGCCAACACCGACACGCCGATGGCCTACATCCCCAACGGCGACGGCTTCCGGGCCATGGGCCGGATCCCGTACGTCGACCTCCCGGAGTAGCGGCCGGGGCGCCGCCGTGCGACGTATCGCCGATGCGCCGCCTCGTCCTCCTCGCCGCCATGGTGGTGGCGGTCCCGCCGGCCGCGGGCTTCCAGATCGGCACCACCGTCACCGCCCGCTGCCACGAGGCGATCACCGACGACGCCCGCCGCACCGCGGGGTGGCCGGCGCTGCCGCGCCAGCCGCTGACCGAGGCCGACCGGCGGGCGATCGCCGATCTGCCGTTCACGCCGCCGACGGACCCCGAGGACCCGCGGGCGCTGGCGCTGCTGATCGGCGTACGCTCCAACGACCTGCGCGACAACGCGCCGACC
The DNA here is from genome assembly GCA_016707895.1 of Myxococcales bacterium. Lineage (GTDB taxonomy): Bacteria > Myxococcota_A > Polyangia > Haliangiales > Haliangiaceae > UBA2376. The sequence continues at coordinate 244,879 of JADJGV010000006.1, forward strand.
GACCTGGCGGCGCTGGTGCACATCCACAACGACCCCGCCGATCAGCCGGCGCACTGCATCCGTCGCCACGAGGACGACGGCGCCGCCGGCGACGCCAGCGCGCTGGCCGCGTGCCGCGGGTTCATCCTCGACGAGCTGGCCCGGGGCGGCTGGTTCGCGCCGACCGTCGACGAGCGCGCGCGCGAGCCGGTGGCGGTGTTCCTGGCGTTCCGCGGCCGGGTCGAGCTGGCGCTGCCGCGCGCCGCGTACCGCCTGGGCCGCGGGCTGCACGCGCTCGAGGACGGCTTCACCCACACGCTGCGCGACCCGGCCGACGGCCGCGTGCGCTCGGTGCTCAACTGGATCGACCTGGTCGACGACAGCTACCAGCCGGCCCGCGACGGGCTCGGCCACCAGGGCTGGATCGACGACTGCACGCTCACCGACGACGCCCGCGTGGTGCAAGGCGTCGACCTGGCCCGCGCCGCCGCGGTCGAGGTGCTGGCGGCGCTGGCGCTGGCGGAGCCGACGGCCCGGCGGCTCGCGGTCGAGCGCGCCCTCGACCGCGCGCTGGCGCTCGAGCCGGGCTGCGACCTGGCCAACGACTACTGCGCGGCGGTCGAGCTGCGCGACGCCGCGGGCTGCTGCGACGGCGGCGGCGGCGGCCGCGGCGCGGCGGCGCTGATCGTCGCGGTCGCGCTCGCGATGGGACGGGCGCGCGGGCGGCGCCGCGCGGCGGCGACCGCGGCCTTGCTCGCGGGCCTGGCGGTCGCGCGGCCGGCCCAGGCCGACGGGCCGCTCGGGCCCGGGCTGCGCCTCACCGCGCACGGTGGCGCCGCGCTCGATCGCGGCGCGCTGGCGGTCGGCGGCGGCGCCACCTGGCACGGGGCGCGCTGGCACGCCGGCGGCGCCGTCGAGTGGAACCCGTGGTTCTCGCTCGACGCCGCGCGCACCCGCCCCGGCACGATCAACGCCTACGCCACGCTCGGCTACACGTGGCTGGCCACGCCGTGCGTCGAGCTGCACACCCGCGTCCACGGCGGCGGCAGCGTGATCCTGTTCGATCTGGTCGGCGTCGATCGCGGCAGCCTCGGCCTGTTCGTCGGCGCCGGCCTGCTCGGCGCGACGGTGCGGCTGCGCGACGACCTCGGCCTGACCATCGAGCCCAGCGACTTCGCGACGCCGGCGCCGCAGCTCACCGGCTTCCCGTTCTACTACCGCCAGTACCGGATCTCGCTCGGGCTCGAGTGGCGCCCGGGCTGGTGAGGCGGCCCGTGGGGGGAGACCGGCGACGCCGCGGGCGAGCCCCGCAGCCGGGCCGGTCGCGCGAGCGCCCGGGCTACCCGCCGGCGGCCTTGGCCCACTGGGTCGGGTTCGCGAGGCTCGGCCGCTGGCCGCCGCGCACCAGGTAGCGCACCGCCGCGGCGAGGCCGTCGAGGGTGAGCTGGTACATCGGGAACAGCGCGGCGATGACCTCGATGGTCGAGCCGGCCCAGTAGCGATCGGGCTCGGGGTTGAGCCACGCGCTCCGGCGGAAGTGCGCGCTCAGCCGGCGCAGCCACTCGACGCCGGGGCTGCGCGAGCCGGCGACGTAGCTGTACGAGCCGCCGGGATCGAGCAGCTCGGCCGGGTGCATCAGCGCGTCGCCGAGCATGACCAGCTTCTCGTCCTTGTCGCTGTGCGAGATGAGGTCGGCCACCGCCACCCGCTTGGTGAAGTGGGCGTCCTCGTAGACGTGCTCGTAGACGCAGTTGTGGAAGTAGTAGCTGCGGAACTTGGCGAACCGCCCGGCCCGCGACGCCGCGGTGAACAGCCGCGACGCCAGCTCGGCGTGCGGGTCCATCGAGCCGCCGACGTCCATCATCAGGATGACCTTGACCCGGTTCCGCCGCGGCGGCCGGAACACCAGCTCGAGATCGCCGGCGTTCTTGCAGGTCTCGTCGACGGTCTCGTCGAGGTCGAGCTCCTCATCGGCGCCGTCGCGGCCGAGCTTGCGCAGCCCGCGCAGCGCGACGTCGATCTGCCGGACGTCGAGCACGATGTCGCGCCGGTACTCCTGGTAGCGGCGCTCGCCGGCGACCGCCATCGCCGAGCGCCCGCCACCGCCGCCGACCCGCATCCCCGACGGGTTCTTGCCGTTGTTGCCGAACGGCGACGTGCCGCCGGTGCCGATCCAGCGGTTGCCGCCGTCGTGGCGCTCCTTCTGCTCCTTGAGCCGCTGCTCGTAGAGCGCGCGCAGCTCGTCGAGGCCGAGCCGCTTGAGCTGGGCGATCTGCTCATCGGTGAGCTGCGCCAGCTGCCGCGGATCGGTCAGCCACGCCTCGAGGTCCTTGGTCAGCGCCAGCGCGGCCTCGGTGACCCCCGCGAAGTAGCGGGCGAACGCGCGATCGAAGGCGTCGTAGTCGGCGACGTCCTTGACGCACACCGTGCGCGCCAGCCGGTAGAACCCGTCGAGCGAGCTGTCGTGCAGCCCGAGGTCCATCGCCTCCATCAGCGCCAGCCATTCGTGGCTCGACACCTTGAGGCCGTCCTTGCGCAGCTCGAACAGGAAGTCGACCAGCATGGCTATGCGCGCGCCCGCTTGCCCATCAGCTCGACGTCTTGCTCGGTCTTGAGCAGCGTGCCGAGGAACGGGATGCCGCCGCCGATCTTGCCGAGGTCGACGCCGGCCTTGCGCAGCGCGCAGATCCAGTCGATCAGCTCGCTGGTGGTGGGGCGCTTGCGCAGCTTGGGCGTGGCGCGCAGGCCGTAGAACACCTCGAGGCACTGATCGAGCACCTTGTCGGTCAGGTCGGGGTGGTGGACCTTGACGATCTTGGCCATCAGCTCGCGGTTGGGGAACTCGATGTAGTGGAACACGCAGCGGCGCAGGAACGCGTCGGGCAGCTCCTTCTCGTTGTTCGAGGTGATGATCACCACCGGCCGCTCCTTGGCGACGACGTCGGTGGCGGTCTCGTCGATGCGGAACCGCATCGCGTCGAGCTCGAGCAACAGATCGTTGGGGAACTCGAGGTCGGCCTTGTCGATCTCGTCGATGAGCAGCACGCACTTGCTGGGCGCGGCCAGCGCCTGGCCCAGCGGGCCCAGCTTGATGTAGTGGGCGATGTCCTTGACGTCGCCGTCGCCGAACCGGCTGTCGTGCAGGCGGGCGACGGTGTCGTAGACGTACAGGCCGTCCTTGGCCTTGGTGGTCGACTTGACGTGCCAGCGCAGGAGCGGCAGCCCCAGCGCCTCGGCGACGTTCTCGGCGAGCAGCGTCTTGCCGGTGCCCGGCTCGCCGCGCACGAGCAGCGGCCGCGCCAGCGCCACCGCGACGTTCACCGAGTGGCGGAGCTCGTCGGACGCGATGTAGGTGTCGGTGCCGCTGAACTGCGAGAAGTGCGCGGGGCCCGCGCCGAACTGATCGAAGGCCATCGTCTCCGCAGCGTAGCGCATTTGGCCGGCCTGCCGGCCTTACCGCGCTTACCGCCGCTCACGCCGTCAGCGCCGCCTTGAACTCGGCCGGCGAGCGCGGCCGGTCGGCGGGCGCCTTGGCCAGGGCCCGGGTGATGATCGCCTCGAGCGCCGGCGGGACGTCGGGGCGCAGCGCCTTGAGCGACGGCACCGGCTCGGCGCAGTGCGCGAAGCCGACCGCGATCGCGTTGTCGCCGCTGAACGGCGGGCGGCCGCCGACCAGGTGGAACGCCAGCGCGCCGAGCGAGTAGAGGTCGCTGGCGGCGTCGACCGGCTTGCCGCGCACCTGCTCGGGCGACATGTAGTGCGGGGTGCCGAGCAGCACGCCGGTCGCGGTCATGCCGCTGCCAGCGGTGGCCTTGGCCAGGCCGAAGTCGATCAGCTTCACCGCGTTGCGCTCGCCGACCAGCACGTTGTGCGGCTTGAGATCGCGGTGGATGACCCCGGCGTCGTGGGCCGCGGCCAGGCCGGTGCAGATCTGGCCGAGGTAGTCGACGCAGTCGCTCATCGGCACCAGGCCGCGGGAGGTGATCACCTCGGCCAGCGTGCGGCCCGGGAAGTACTCCATCGACAGGCACAGGAGGCCGGGGCGGGCCTCGCCGAGATCGTGGATGCGCACGACGTTGGGCGAGGTGACCTTGCGCGCGGCGGCGGCCTCCCGGCGGAACCGCTCGACCAGCGCCGGCTCGTCGGCGGCGAACGCCGACGCGATCACCTTGAGCGCGACGGTGTCGTCGAGCACCTCGTCGTGGGCGAGGTAGACCGCGCCCATGCCGCCGCGGCCGAGCAGCCGCTCGACCCGGTAGCGGTTGGCCAGCACCGCGCCGACCGCGAGGCCGCCGGCCGACGACGGCGCCGGCACCCGCGCCGCCGACGTGGCGGTGCGCTCGAGCGCGAGCCGGTCGGGGGCGGCGGGGGCGGCGGGGGCGGCGGGCGGCGGGGGCGGGGCAGCGCCGCGGCGGGCGCCGGGGCGGCGCGCGCCTGCGACTCGGCCAGCATGCGCTGCTCGTCGATCAGCCGGCCCACCTTCTGGTTGAGCTCGTAGTCGACGCTGCACACGATCGTCTCGAGGTTCTCGACCCGCTCGCGCAGCTTGTCGCGCTCGGCCTTGAGCGCGGCGACGTCGTCGACGGTGCCCGGCGGCAGCGCCGGCCGCGCGCCCTCGAGCGCCAGCTTGGCCTTGCGCTCGCGGTGGGCGAACACCTCCTTCACGATCAGGATCGGCGTGCCGAAGGTGGCGATGACCGCGACGAGTCCGACGATGTCCACGCGCCGTCGATAGCACGTCCGCGGGCCGCTCAGCGGTAGCGCGCCGCCAGCTCGGGGGACGCGGCGTGGCGCGGCGCGGTGCTGCGCTCGATGGGCGCGCCGGCGGCGACCAGCGCGTCGATCGCGGCGGCGGTGAGGCACATGACCGCGACCCCGTCGGCGGCGGGGATCGGCGGCGGCGCGCCGGCGGCCACCGCGCCGTGGAAGCCGCGCAGCATGCGCACCAGCTCGCCGCCCTCGGGCGCGACCGGCTGCGGCGCGCCGCCGATCGTGAGCCGCGGCAGCTGGCCGTCGCGCCGCCAGTGCGCGCCGTCGGCGCCGACGACCAGCGCGTCGACCGCCGCGCCCAGGTTCCACACCACCGCGATCGCGACGTCGGCGTCGCCGCGCAGCTCGACGCGGATCACCTGCGGGCGCTCGGCGCCCTGGGCGCTGGCCGCGACGACGCGGGTGGCGTCGCCGCCGTGGGCGTGGGCCAGCGCCAGCAGGTGGTACAGCCCCTCGAACAGCGGCGCGCGGTGCCACGCGTGGAGCGCCGCCGGCGACGCGCGATCGACCAGCCGCAAGATCGTCAGCGCGCGCCCGTGGGCGGCTGCGAGCGCCTCGGCGAGCCCGGGCGCGAAGCGCAGGTTGTGGGCCGGCATCAGCGCCACGCCGGCGGCCGCGGCCCGGGCCACCATGCCCTCGGCGTCAGCGATCGACGCCGCCGGCGGCTTCTCGACCAGCACCGGTACGCCGGCGTCGATCGCGGCGTCGACCGCGGCGGCGTGGCTGGCGGTGGCCGACGCGACCAGCACGGCGTCGGGGCGCGTGCCGTCGAGCGCCTGGGCCAGGTCGGTGTAGGCCGGCGCGCCGGCGAAGTCGCCGCGCGGCGCCAGGTCGGCGTGCGGCGAGCACACCGCGGCCACCACCCACACGCCGCTGGCGTGGGCCGCGCGCGCCAGCGCCCGCGCCCGCGGGCCGGCGCCGACCACCAGCAGCCGCAGCGGCCGCTCGCCACCGACCACCGCGGGGCCCGGCAGCTCGGCGGCGACGAGCGCCGGCGGACCGGCGGCCTCGGCGATCGGATCGCGCACGAGCGGGTGGACGTCGGCGAACGCCATCGGCTGGCCCCACGGTGGCCGACGCGCGTGGGCCAGGAGCGTCGCGCGCTCGGCGTCGCCCAGCGGCGCGCCCGGCACCGCCACCAGCTCGTCGGTGCCGTAGCGCGCGGCGTAGGGCTTCCACACGCCGGTGCAGTACGCGCCGAAGCGACAGGCGTCGCACGCCGGCGCGCGCTGCTTCTGCGGCGCGTCCTCGCTGGCGGCCTCGTGGATCAGCGTCAGCAGATCCGACCACGCGACGAACGGCCCGAGGAAGCACGGCGGCACGCCTTGCCGCGAGCCGATCACGAACGGCTGGCCGAGCGCCAGCGCGCGCCACGCCGCGGCTTGCAGCGCCGGCGCCACCTCGGACAGCCGCGGCATCACCGCCAGCTGATCGAGCGCCTTGTACTGGGGCGTGACGAACGCGAACGAGATCATCACCCGGCCGCCGAAGCGGGCGTGGATCTCCTCGACGAAGCGGGCCAGCAGGTGCAGGTTGCCGGCGTGGATGACGTGGTTGATGACGGTGATGACGCCGGCGTCGACCAGGTGGCCGATCGCGGCGACGGTGCGCGCGAAGTCGCCGCGCTTGCGGGTGGCCACGCTGGCCGCCGCCTCGTCGTGGCCGTGCAGCGACACGAACGCGTGGGTCAGCCCGGCGTCGACCAGCGCCTGCACCCGCGGCCGGCGATCGAGCAAGACGCCGTTGGTGACCAGCTCGATCTTGCGGACGCCGGCGCGGCGCGCCACCGCCACGTAGCTGACCAGCTCCCGGGCCAGCGTCGGCTCGCCGCCCGAGAACGACACCCGCTCGACCCCGCGCCGAGCCGCGCGGGCGATCGCGCGCTTCATCTGTTCGGGATCGGCCCAGACGTTGGGCGTGCTCTCGTTGGCGCTGCAGAAGCCACAGTCCTGGTTGCAGTGCACGGTCGGCCGCAGCACCAGGATCGACGCCTGGCGCGCGGCGGCGCGGGCGCGGTCGTCCCACACCCGCAGCGGCGTGGTGCGCTGCGCGTACAGATCGGCCGGCCGGGTGGCCAGCGGCCGCACCTCGGCGCCGTCGGCGTAGGCGGCGGCGACGCCGGGGCACGCCGCGCGGACCGCGCAGCCCGCGCACCCCGGCGGCTGCGCGCAGCCGCTGACCAGCGTGGCTCGCCGCGGGTCGAAGCGCACCGCGGCGCGGGCCCGCGGCGCGTCGGTGAGCGCGCACAGCGGGATCGCGGCGGCGACGTCGATCGGCGCCGCCACGCCGTGCCGCTCACACGCCGCCAGCGCCGCCTCGAGGCGCGCCGCGACGGTGGCGATCGGCGGCGGCGCCAGCGCGCGCGGCATCGAGTGGCGCGGCACGCGGACCCGCAGCGCGCGCACCCGCGGCACGGCCCGCGCGAACAGCGCGACGATCGCGGCCAGGTCTTGCAGGCGCGCGCCCACCAGCGGCACGTCGAGCTCGATCGCCACGCCGGCGGCGGCCAGCGCGCGCACCGCGACCAGCGTCGCGACCAGCGCGCCGTCCCGGCCGACCGCGCGATCGTGCACCGCCGGCGCGTGGCTCACCACCGGCACCAGCACCGCGTCGAGGCCCGCCGCGGCCCAGGCCTGCGCGGTCGCGGCGTCGGCGACGTGGTCGACGTGGGTGGCCGCCACCACCTCGGCGACGCCGGCGGCCCGGGCCTGCGCCGCCGCGGCGGCCAGCCGCGCGAGGTCGCCGCCGCTGCCGCGGATCACCGCGCGCGCGCCGCCGCCGGCCACCGCGGCACGGACGTCGGACGCGGCCCGCCGCGGCGGGCACAGCGCGCACGCGGCGCCGCAACCGTGGCCGAGATCGAGCTCGAGCGTGCGCTGCGAGCGCGGCCGGGTCGGCGGCGCGGCCACCGGCGCGCGCAGGCTCGCCAGGATCGACGCCGCGGTCGCGCCCGCGCCGGCGCCGTCGGCGAACGCGGCCAGCAGCGCCGCGAACACCCGCCGCTCGTCCTTGCCGCCGGTCGCGTCGGACAGCGCGGCGGCCAGCGCGGCGAACCGCGCCACCACCGGATCGGCGAAGCGCCAGGCGCGATCGGGGAAGTAGCCGTAGCGCGCCGGCTGCGGGCTGGCGCCGTCGGCGAGCAGCCCGTCGCGCGCGGCCAGGTAGTACAGCGCGGTGTCGGGGTACAGGCGCACCCGCGCGGTCAGCAGGCGACCGCGCAGACGATCGAAGTCGGTGGCGACGACGCCGTCGTAGGCCGCGCGCAGATCGGCCAGCGTGGTCCACGGCGTGAACAGGATGAACCCGAACGACGCCTGGGCCAGATCGAACGCCGGGTGCGCGTCCCACCGACGCAACGCGGCGAGCACCGCGCGGTTCTGCGCGACGGTGATGCCCTTGTTCATGCGATCGAGCTCGTCCTGCGAGAAGCTCTCGATGCCGATCAAGAACGGCGTGATCGTGACGCCGGCGCGCGCCGCGGCGTCGAGCGCGCGCATCAGCCGGCGCTCGCCGGCCAGCAGCCAGTCGGCGCGGGTCTGGAGCAACAACGTGAAGCCGCCGAGCCCGGCGTCGGCGCACGCCTCGCACAGCTCGGCGAGGTAGCCGAACGGGTTCTGATCGCGTAGCACCAGCCGGGTCACCGCCGGCGCGTGGCGGCGCGCGTAGGCGATCTGCGCGAGCACCGCGGCCAGCAGCTCGGCCTGGGGCCGCGCCTGGTGGTGGTTGCCGGTGGTGCAGAACCCGCAGCCGCGGCCGACGCCGTCGGGGATCGCGACGCCGGCGTAGCGCGGGTTGGCGCGGGCGTCGGCCTGGTACGGGCAGCCGGCGTTGCCGTCGATGGTCAGCGCGCGCTCCGCGGGCAGGCCCTCGGCGTTGACCCGCAGCGGATCGAGGTCCGGCGCGTGGGTGGCGTCGACGGCCGCGGTCAGCGGGCCGAGCCCGGGGCGCCAGCCGTCGGCGGTGCGCGCCGCGGCGCCGGTCGGCAGCGACGCCCGCGCGCCGGCCAGCCCCCGGTTGGCCAGCCGGTTGGCCAGCCAGTCGAGCAGGTCGGCCAGCGCCCGGGTCTCGACCTGGTAGCCCCCGGGCGGATCGTCCAGGGCGTGCTCGCCGCGCCAGTGCACGATCGCCGCGCCGGGCAGCGCCGCGACCAGCGCCGCCGGGATGGCGCGGCTCCACACCCGCTCGTAGACGATCGCGTCGAACCCGGCCAGCGCCTCGACCAGCCGCGCGAAGCCCGGCGTGGCCGCGACGTCGGCGGCGCCGGCGTCGAGCGCCGCCACCACCAGCCGCGCGTCGTGCCCGGCGCGGCGGGCGCGGCCGGCGGCCAGCGCCAGGCCGCTGTCGTCGAGGAACGAGCGATCGCCGTGGCTGTGCAGGCTGAGGAACGCGACCCTCATGCGCCGCGCCGCCCCGGCGTGAAGGTGATCGGCGCGAGCCACGCCTCGGCGGCCGCGGGGTCGGCGTCGAGGTACGCCCGCGGCAGGCCAGCGCAGCCCTCGGCGCGGGCCGGGCACCGCGCGCACGCCGCGCCGTAGCCGGTGTCGCCCTCGAACTGCTGCTCGGTGATCGCGCCGCCGACCGCGTCGACCTGCTGGGTGACGACGTGGGTGCACGCGGCGCGGGTCGGATCGTCGGGGTACCAGCAGGCCGGCGCGTGGTGCAGGGTCGGCGCGAAGCCGAGCGCCGCCGCCAGCGCCATCGCCTCGGCCACCGCCGGGCGCAGCCGATCGAGCGGCGGGTACAGCGCGCGGGCCTCGTGCAGCCGGCCGCGCATCGACGGCATGCCGATCGTCAGATCGATCGGCCGGCCGGTGCGGTTGTGGGCCGCGAGCCAGCGCAGGTAGTCGGGCAGCGCGTCGATGTTGCTCGCCAGCACGATGCGGAACACGTGGGTGTCGAGCTCGGGCCGGGCCAGCAGCATCGCCGCGACGTCGGGGTACGTCGTGCCGAGGCCGGGGACGTCGGCCAGCGCCGCGGCGGCGTCGGCGCGGTGGTCGTGGAACGACAGCCGCACGCCGGTGAGCCCGGCGGCGATCAGCTGATCGAGGTAGCCGGGCCGCGCCAGCCGCACGCCGTTGGTGCAGATCAGCACCCGGGCGAAGCCGCGGGCCCGGGCCGCGGCGATCAACCGGGGCAGCTCGGGGTGCATCGTCGGCTCGCCGCCGATGAAGTCGATCGTCGGCGCGCCGGCGGCGTCGCGGAACCGCGCGGCCGCGTCGTCGAGCAGGCCCTCGACGTAGCCGACGTCGAACAGCCGCGGATCGGTGCCGCCGAAGACGTTGCAGTAGACGCAGCGGACGTTGCACAGCGGCCCGGTGTTGACGTGGATCATCGGGAACACCCGGGTGTCCCAGTACGCGTGCTCGAAGCGGATGCCGGGGCGCAGCGTGACGACGTCGTAGCGGTACTCGTTGGCGTGGCCCAGCACCTCGGGCTCGGGCAGGACCACCGGCTCGCGATCGGTGAGCGCCTGCGCCAGCGCGCGCTCGGCGGCGCGGTCGCGGGGTTGATCGGCCGGCGGCGCGAACGCCACGACCACCTCGACGCCGCCGTGGGCCCGCAGCGCGGCGATGCCGGCCAGCGCCTGGGCGTAGGCGCCGTCCACCCGCGCGTGGCGATCGTGGGCCGCGGCGTCGCGCGCGAACAGCTTGACGATCGCGCGGTCGAGGCCGGCGGCGGCCAGCCCGCGCGCGACCGCGGCGATGCCGAGCATCCGGCCGTTGGTGACGATCGCCACCGACGCCGCGCCGGCGGCCTTGAGCGCCCGCACCCGCGCGACCAGCGCCGGCGCCAGCGTCGCCTCGCGGTGGCGGATCACGACGTGGCGGCCGTCGACCTCGGCGTCGACCGGATCGACCGGGGTGACGCACGGTTGGCAGCCGTTGTTGCAGGCGCCGGCGCTGGCGTCGACGCCGACCAGCAGCGGGTGTCGGCGGCTGCCGTCGGCGATCACCGGCAGCCCGACCCGCGCGCGGGCCGGCGCGGTGACGGGGACTTCGCGGCGCGCCATCGCGGCACTGTACCGCGTCAGTCCGCGGTCAGGTTCGGCGGCAGCTCGCCGGACCACACCGGCACGTGGCGTTCGGCCAGCGCCGCGGTCAACGCCGCGAGGCGCTCGGTCTGCCAGCCGGCGGCGCGCGCCGCGGCGAAGCGCGGATCGTCGAACAGCGGCCCGGCGCGCCCCTCGCCGCGCAGCACGTCGAGGCTGACCGAGTCGACGTGGGCGGCCAGCGCGTCGGCCAGCGCGTCGACCGGACCGGGCAGCATCGGCTGCCCCACCGCGATCGGCGCGACGCCGGCGGCGCGGATCGCGGCCAGCGTGGCCAGCCGCGCGGCGATCGGCGCGGCCCGGGGCTCGAAGTGGGCGCGGACGTCGTCGTCGATGGTGGGCAGCGACACGCCGACGCCGGCCCACGGCAGCGCCGCCAGCAGGTCGAGATCGCGGGTCACCAGCGCGGCGCGGGTGAGGAGCAGCACCGGCGGTGGCGCGGCGGCCGCGGCGATCGCGGCGAGGCAGGCGCGGGTCAGCCCGAGGCGGGCCTCGATCGCGTGGTACGGATCGCTGACGATCGGGCAGAACTTGATCGGGTAGCGCGGCAACCGGGCTAGCTCGTCGGCCAGCACCGCGGCGGCGTTGACGCGGACGTCGACCCACGACCCCCACGGCGCCATCGGCAGTCCGGCGGCGGCGCGGCCGGCGGCCAGGCGCTCCTGCGCGTAGCAGAACCGGCAGCCGATCAAGCAGCCGACGTACGGCGAGCAGGTGTAGAAGCGCGCGGCCGGCGGGCCGGCCAGCTCGAGCAGGTGATCGACCGTCACCTCGCGGACCCGCGGCGCGTCGGCGGCGCCGGCCGCGGCCAGCGCGGCCACGAAGCCGGCGTCGCGATCGCCGATGCGCGCGGCCACCGTGGCGCACAGCGCGGCGCCGACCGCGCTGGCCGCGCGGCCGCGGTACGCCAGCGTCAGGTGCGCGGTGCGCGCGGCGTGGCGCAGCCCGGCGGTCGCGGGGCTGACCTCGACGTCGACCTCCGCGCCGTCGGCGAGCGCGAACGTCAGCCGCGGGCCCAGGTCGTCGGCGACGCGGGCCAGCCGCACCCCCGGCGCCAGCTCGTCGCCGATCGCGGTGGGCGCGATCAGCTCGAGCAGCAGCGCGCGCACGTCCATCGCGGACGATGATGCCCCAGCCGCGGTGGGTGGCCTAGCCCGACCGCCGTTCGGTCAGTACAGCAGGTAGCCGAGGGTCTTGACGTAGCCGGTGTAGCCGAGGACCGGCTCGAGCGGCGTCGTCGTCAGGTAGTCGCCGTCCTTGTAGACCAGGTCCAGGCGCTTCGCCGGACAGGGCACCGTCGCCGACGTCTCCTCGCAGGAGTCGTCGAGGATGTATCCGTCCAGCGTGCCGGGTCCGTAGCCGGGGAACGTGGCGTCGGTGGTCGTGAGGTGCTCGCCGGTCGTCAGGTGGCGGAGCGTGTAGAGCGGGATCGCGTTCTCGGGCAGCAGGTCGGCCGGCTGATCGGGCGGGTACATGCCGCCGAGGAACACCGGCTCCCGCGGGGGCTCGTAGCCGAACACCTCCAGCTGCTTGCCGAACAGGTAGCCCGCCTGGCACGCGTCAGGCCCCGTCGTCGTACACGCCGCCGTGGTGCGGTAGTCGACGCCCACGATCTTCTTCCACCGCCACAGGCCGGCGCCGTTGGTCCCGGAGTCGGTGGCGATCACGTTGTCGGGGTTCTCGGCAAACCAGGCCGCCGCGGAGTCCTCGCAGTAGCGCGCGCTACCCGGTTCGCCGTTGTCCACCCGCGGGTCGTTGGTGAGCCCCGGGCACAGCCCGCCGCCTTCGTACGGCATCGAGTCCCACCGCCGCTTCGACAGGCACACCGGCGCGCGCCCGTACGAGTTCTCACCCGACGTCTCGCCCGTCCCCTCGCGGGCCCAGATCGCCTCGAGCGGCTTGCCGTCGGCGACCGGCGCCGACACGTTGAAGCGATCGTAGAGATCGATCGGCGTCCCGGTGACCGTGTACGACGTCCCGTCGCCGCAGAAGTCGGCGCGGGCCGCCCGGGTGCAGGTCTGGTGCAGGTCGCGCATCGACGCGCCGGGGGGCCCGGCCGCCCACGGGCGGTAGCCGTGCAGGTAGCACTTGGCGATCACGCCGATCCGGCACGCGAGCGTGACGTGCGTGGACGAGTCGACGAACGTGCCGTCGCCGCGCCACCGCCCGGTGAGCGGCACCGCGCGGTTGTCGGCGCCGGCGCACAGCGGCGTGGTGCCGTCGGCGTCCTCGACGATCCGGTACAGGTCGGTGAACGGGTCGAGGGCACCGGTGGCGAGCGTGGCCGCGCCGCGACCGACGACGCGGTAGCGGATCAGCGCCCCGTCGGGCGCCACGCCTAGCACGCCGTCGAAGGTCGTACCGTCGAACTGCGCGCCACCGAGCGTCCGCCGCACGGTGGCGGTCGGGGTCGGCTTCACGGTGTACGGAAACGGCGCCGGCAGGCCGACGTTCTTGGGGGCCACCATCGCGAAGTAGCTGCCGACCGCCGGGCAGCGGAAGCTGACCGTGGGGTTGGCGGCGCCGGCGCACGCCGCATCGCTCGCCGCGAGCGCCGCCGTCGCGGCGCACGGCTTGGCGCCCGCGCACACCCGCACCATCGAGCGCACGCCGGCGGCGCACGCGCCCGCTGCGACCGACACCGTGGCACCGGCCGCGCAGGTCACCACGCCGCCGCCGTACCAGTCGCAGGTGCGCATCGGGCTGGTGTTGGGGCCGCCACAGGCGGGCGACTTGTGCCAGGTCGCGGCCAGCTTGCCGGCGCTGACTCCGGTCGCCGTCAGCGCCATGCCGCTGTTGGACCAGCCGGCGAGCGTCACGCCCCACACCCCGTCCTGGCTACCCTGGTTCAAGGTCCCCTGGTTCAAGGTCCCCTGGTTCAAGGTCCCCTGGTTCAGCGTGCCCTGATTCAAGGTGCCGAGCTGCTCGGCCTCCCCGAGTTCTTCCTCGACCACACAGGCCGCGAGCGCGGGGACGAACAGCGACGCGACGACGACGACGACGACACGGACAGACCGCATGCGAGGCTCCTGAGCTACGACGCTTGTGGCCCGTCACGGTCGGCCCGTCAAGGGTGAACCCGGCACAGCCAGCGATGCCACGTGATGCGCGTGAGCTGGCGCACCGGCGCTACAGGCTCGGGGGCAACACCGGCGACGGCTTGAGCCAGATCGGGTTGGCGTAGCCGAGCCGCGTCGTGGTCGAGCTGGTGCCGGAGGCGAGCGGGATCGTGTCACGAGCCTTGGCCAGCGCCCGCACGTACATCCGCTGCGGCGCCTGTGGCGTCGTCGCCGTGCACGTGGTGGTGTCGGTGCAGAACGGCGGGCCGAGCTCGGGGTGATACTCGCACTCGGTCGTCGACGTGCAGGTGGTGTTGAACGCCTTGTAGGCGGTCGGCGACAACCCGATCAGCCGGGTCCCGCCGTAGGCCTCGGCGGCGGTCGGCGTCACCTTCAGCGCGCCGGTGGTGTCGAGGACGTAGCCATCGCGGAACAGCTTGCGCAACGCGCCGGTCGGGTCGCGGTACGACACCGTGCTCACGTTGCTGGGATCCGCCGCGCCGCGCGCGCCGTGCCCCGACGGCGCCCACACCTGCCCGACGGTGCCGTTGGCGTGGCTGCCGACGTAGAGATCGATCTCGGTCACCGGGCCGAACTCGGGCGTGGACCGCCACTCGACCAGGAGCGGGATCGCCCCGTAGTAGGTGTAGCTGCCGCCCATCGGGACGTCGGCGTCATCGATGACGCCGTTGGCATTGACGTCGATCGCGATCCGGATCGCGGGTCCGTCCGTGACCGCGAAGTTGCCGCTGTGCAGGCCGCTGGTGACCTGGGCCTGGCCGATCGTCGAGATCGTCGGGGTGATCGCCACCGGGCGGTCGGCTCCGACGTACACCAGGTTGCGCGGGCTGCCGAGCGCGGTCTCGGTGGCCGCGGAGGTGCCGGTGAAGGCGCCGATCCGCCGGTGGTTGAGATCGCCGTGCGCGTCGGAGCCGCCGGCCATGAACACCTTGCGCGGCTGCCCCGTCGGCACCCAGGCCGGACGCTTGTACGGATCGAGCCCCCACAGCAGCATCCGATCCCAGGTCTTGGTGCCGTGGTTGAGCGCGTGGAACTGGTAGTCCGTCTCGTCGGCCTGCCAGCCGGTCAGCTGCGACCACAGGAGGTCGCCGAGCGCCCCCGGCTGGCGCGTGGTCAAGGTCATCCGCGGATACGCCGAGAGGTTGCGGGTGGCGCCACGCGTGTCCTCATTCCACAGCTGCAGCCCGGCGAAGCTCTGGGCGTCGAAGGCGGTGCGCAGCTGCACGTCGCTGTACGGCACGATGTCAGGCCCCAGCCGGCTCTCGGTCGCCCCGCTGGCGGCCTCGACCGGGTGGGCCAGGAAGAAGATGCCCTTCCCGGTCGGCGATCCACCAGCAACCGGCGCGTAGTCGGTGGCCAGGAAGTCCTTGAGCCGGCGCGACGCCCCGCCGTAGCGCCCGGTGCTGCTCGAGACGAACGCGTCGGTGCGCGCCGGATCGGTGGGCAGGTGGAGGAAGTGCTGGCGCGCGTAGTCGGTGAGGCCGTAGCCCTGGACGTCCATGATCTTGTAGCGCCCGCCCTCGGGCGTCGGGATCGCCAGCTCGGCGACCGGGCCGTTGGGGCAGAGCTGGAACGCGGTGGCTTCCTCGAGGGCATCGAAGATGCTGGTCGGGACGTCGTAGCAGGCCCGGTACCACGGGAACTTGAGCCCATTGCCGTAGGCGATGTGGTTGGCGCTGCGCTCGGCGGCTGACATCTCGGGGATCATGTCGACCTCGCCGCCGAGGAAGATCTGCGGCAGCCGGCTCCCGCCGCCGGCGCGCACCTCGCGGTTGACGCCGCCGACGCCGTGCAGCCAGTCGAGCAGGTGGCTGAAGCGCACCGGGCTCATGTCGCGGCGCGCGTCCCAGCGCGCCTCGTACGGGATCTCCGCGCTGTTGATCGCGTCGAGGATGTAGTCCTCGAGGACGCCGGGCACGAACCAGTAGTCGCCGACGGTCTCCACGAAGACCTCGTCGGTGTCGGTGAGCTGATCGCTGTCCGACGCGTGCTCGGTCGCGAACACGAAGTCGAGGCCCATCGCCTTCATGGTCTGCAGCACCGGCCGGTACGGCAGGCCCGACTCGCCCTCGTTGTCGGTGCCTTGTGAGTGGTAGTGCAGGTCACCGTAGACCCAGCGGCTGTCGAAGCGCGGCAGCGGCGCGTCGCCGTGCCGAACCTTCACGAGCTGGCGGAACACCCGCGCGCCTTGCCGGGACTCGGCGATCGGCCCGCCGAGCCGGATCGGCGCCAGCGGCGACGGCTCGTACTCGATGCCGGCCGCCAGCGCCGGGCAGGTGGCGGTGTCGCTGACCACCGCGACCACCTGGAGGACCACCTCGGTGCCCGCGGTCCGCCCGACCGACGGCGTGTACATGAGCGTGGCCGACCACTCGGCCGACGTGCTGACGTCGAGGATCTCGGCCGTCGGCGCCTGGCCGGCCCACACCCGCGTCAGCCGGTGGAACAGCGGCCCGTCGGTGTCGTGGGGCCACTTGGCGTGGGCCTCGAACTCGTGGAACTGACCGGGCGTGAACTGCCGCGGGTAGTTCGGATCGACGGTCTTGCCGCCGACCAGCTGCACGATCGAGGCGCCGCAGAACCGCTTGAGCGGCATCCGCGTCGCGGGGTCGTGCTGCTCGCTGGCGTCGTGGAAGGAGAAGGTGATCGGGATGGCGCCGTAGGGCGGCTCGAGGCGCCACGGCGCGTCGATGCTCCACTCGACGCCGCCCATCACGCTGGCGACCTCCTGATCGGTCGCGCCGAGCGTCGCGGACTCGGGCTCGACACACGCGGCCTGGGATAGTGACCACAACAAGGACATCAACAACGGCAGCTTCTTCATGCCGGGACGCCTCAGCACGCGGCGTGCCGCGCGCGACCGCGACCGCTGGCCTCGCCGCTATGCACGGCCTGCACGCTCGCCGCCCTTCGCCGCCATGCAGGGCTTGCATGGCTGCACGGCCTGCATGGTCGCGACGGCTCGCCCAGGCGTCGCCGCGACGGGCGCGATGGCGCGGGGCTTGCTGGACGGGCGGCCATGTCGTCGACCCACCGTCCTTCATCGCCACGCTCGTCGCCCGGGTCCGCCCCTCGACGCCCGCCTCCCCTCCATCGATCTCACCCGGCCGGCTGGCTCGCCACGCTCGCCGGCGTCGCCATCGCGGTCGCGCCGCTGGCGCGGGCGGCCCCGCGCGACCCGTTCGCGCGGGCGCTGCCCACCAGCGACACCCAGGCGGTCGAGCGTCGCGCCGGCGGTGTTGGCTCGGTCGCGGCGACGCAGGGCTCAGCCTCGTACAGCTACGCCATCGAGGTGCCCCCGGGGCGCCGCGGCATGGCGCCGGCGCTGGCGCTCGGCTATGCGTCGACCGCGCCGCTGCGCGGCGGCCTGGCCGCGGGCTGGTCGCTCGACCTCCCGGTGATCGAGCGCGATCCCGAGGCCCCCGCCGAGGTGCGCTACCGCCTGACCATGCCGGGCACCTCGGGGGTGCTGGTGCCAGTCACCGGCGATCCTGGCTCCGGCACCCGCTACCGCGTCGAACTCGACGAGCAATTCGCACGCGTGGAGCGGACCGCGACCTCCTGGGTCGTGTCGACGCCCGACGGTCGGATGCGGATCTTCGACGTCAGCGGCAGCGACGGCGCGACCCGCTGGGACCTGACCGCGGAGCAGGACGCGTTCGGCAACCGGATCTCGTATGTGTGGGCCAGCGTCGGCGTGAACGGCTACACCGAGCGCGTCCTCCAGCGCGTCGAGTACGGCTGGAACAGCGCGGCCGGGCTGGGCAACCACGCCAAGATCGAGCTGACCTGGAACGCGTCGACCTACTGCGCGAACGGCGCCGTGCCGATCGGCGCCCAGACCGATCACCACTTCGGCGCCAGGCGCATGCGCGGCGCGCGCGCGCTGGCCGCGGTCCGCACCTACGTGCGCGACACGCCCGGCGGGGCCTGGCGCGCCAACCCGGTGCGCGAGGTGACGCTCACCTACGACACCACCGCGTGCGACAGCGGGCCGCCGCTGCGCTACCTCGCGCGCATCGACAGCCGCGCCTGGAGCCCGACCGGCCAGGTGACCAGCGCGCCGCCGGTGCGGTTCGGCTACGGCGCGCACCTGTCCTCCTACGCGGACACCCGGCTCCTGCCCGGCAGGCTCGAGGTCGGCACCTCCGCCGGCCCCGAGACCCGGCGCCTCGACTTCGACGGCGACGGCGTGCTCGACGTGCTGCGCGTCGTGATGCCCGCCGCCGGCGAGCGGCGCTGCCGGCTGGTGTGGCAGAAGGGCGTCTTCGGTGGCGGGGTGCGGATGGAGGCCGAGACGCTCGAGCTGCCGACCGCGGCGTGGTGGTTCGGCGCGCCCACCGAGGACGACGCCTGCACGATCGACGGCCAGTTCGCGAGCCACGGCCTCGACGTGTTCCACGCCGACGGCGCGCTGTGCGCCAAGGAGCGCGGCGTCGAGGTCGGCTACCACTGGCGCGACTGGGACGGCGACGGCGACACCGACCTGATCACCGCGACGTGGCGCACCGGCACCGCGACCGCCTGCGGCCCGGACTTCGTCGGCACCTGCGCGATCGCCGCGACCAACACCGGCGGGACCAAGCCGTGCGGCTCGGGCGACACCCCGGACTCGGGCGGCGCCTGTCACTGCGACGCCGACCAGGTCTACGACCCGACCCACGGCGAGTGTCACCCGAGGTGCGCGTCGAACCAGGAGTGGAACGGCGGCACCTGCGTCGACTCCTGCGACAGCTTCGACGCCTGCACCGGCAGCGGCGCGCCTGGCGTCGATCTCGACGACCCGCCGCCGCTGCCCGAGGCCTGCGGCCCCGCCGATACCGGGATCGAGCACGACGCCGGCACCCCGGTGTGGCGGGTGTTCGTCAACGATCCCAACCGCGGCTGGGCGCCGCGGATCGATCCCGTGGGCGGGCTGGTCTTCCACTCCCCGGTGGCGCTGCCGCAGGCCGGCGGCGTCCTCGCGCCGCCGATGACCGGCGTCGCGCGCCTGCCCCGCCTCGCCGACCTCGACGGCGATGGCCGCCAGGACCTCATCGAGCTGGTCAACGAGGCCAACGTCAACCTCGGCACCGCGACCGGCATCAAGGTGTACCGCGGCCTGGCCGACGACACGTTCGCCGCCACGCCGACGGTGTTCGCCAAGCCGACCTGGTACTTCCAGCAGCGCGACACCTCGCCGGACCCCACCCAGGGTGCGCCGCTCTACTTCATGGGCGCGGTCGAGCTCGCCGACTGGAACGGCGACGGCCTGCCGGACCTCGTGACCTGGGTCGGGCAGACGCCGGCGCTGCACGTCTCGTACAACCTCGGCGACAGCTTCGGGCCGCTCACCGCGATCGGGCTCAGCGGCCCGGTGAGCCAGGCGCGCACCGAGCTCGACGGGACCTGGCTCCCCAACCTGCCGCTCACCGCTGGCTGGCGCGCCGACGAGCGCCGGCTGGTCGACGTCGACGGCGACGGGCTGCTCGAGGTGGTGCAGCTCGAGGCCAGCGGCTCGGTCGCGAACGCCGCGACCAACCGGTTCATCTATCGGTTCCACGGCGACCGGCTCGCCGGGCCCGCGTCCGCGGCGCCGGCGAGCTTCGAGCCGTTCGAGCGCCTGGTGCACGCGCTCAACCGCAAGGCCTGGTACCGCGCCAGCGACGTCGTCGACGTCACCAGCGACGGCGTGCCCGATCTGGTCACCGCGACCACGGCCGGCCTCCTGACCGTGCGCACCGACGCGGGCGCGCCGCCGCTGCGGCTGTTGACCTCGATCGACAACGGCCGCGGCGCGGTGACCACGTTCGAGTACGCCCACGCCGCCGACCCGAGCGTCGTCACGATCGGCGCGGGCGACGGACCGCCGTCCAGCTGGGTCGTCCGGCGGGTGCGGGTCGCCCCCGGCGGGAACCAGCCCGAGCTGACGACCCGCTACGCCTACGCCGAGCCAGTGCGGGGCCATCGCTCGCCGCGCGACCTGGGCCCGCCGACGTTCCTCGGCTTCGCCACGGTGACCACCTACCGCGCCGGGCAGCCGGGCGCCGACAGCCTGCGCACGACCAGCCGGTACGACTACGCCGTCGGCGGCGACGGCCGCGGCCACCTGGCGCAGGAGACCATCGACGCGGCCGGCGCCGATGGCGTGATCGCGCCGGTCAGCGAGACCACCTACCACCTCGTCAACAAGCCGATGCTGGGCGGGGCGGTGAGCGCGACCTTCACCGATCAAGTCGTGCGCCGCACGCTCGGCGCGACGCCGACCGCGCACCGCACCACCCAGATCTACACCCCGTACACCTGGTCGGCGACCGGCAAGGTGCTGCACTACGAGGCGACCCAGACCCTCGAGGACGAGGGCAGCCCGTGGCCGGGCCGCGCGGTCGTGCGCAGCTTCCAGCGCCGCCTCGGCCAGGCCCCCTACGCCGCGAGCGACTACCGCGTCCTGCAGGTGATGGAAGATCGCCAGCTGCGCTACGGGACCTACGGGTTCTCGCTGGGCTCGACCTACACCTACTTCGACACGCCCGGCCTGCCCTACCGCACCGAGGTCAGCACCGGCACCAACACCGCGGCGACGGTGCGCGCCTTCGACGCCACCACCGGCTTGCTCGCGACCGAGAAGCGGCCGCGGCAGGTCGAGGCCGGGGCGAGCGGCAAGGTCGCGACGTTCACCTACGACGCGCACAAGCTGTTCGTCGCCCGCGGCGTGAACGAGCTCGGCCACACCGTCGACACCGTCACCGACGTCGGCACCGGCGTCACCACCCGCACCCTCGGCCCCAACGCCCGCTACCTGCCGCCGCCGGGGTGCGCCTTCCCGTGTCTGGCGCTCCCGCTGACCTCCCGCCAGATCGAAGAGTGGACCATCGATGGCTTCGGCCGGGTCACCGAGCACCGCGTGCCGATCGACGCCGCCGATGGCGGCTACGCCCTCGCGGCGGCGGCGCGCACGATCTACCAGGATCTCGCGACGCCGAACCGCCGCATCGACATGACGCTGCGCGAGCTGGGCGGCGCGGTGTGGATCACCACCAGCGAGACCACCGACGGCCTCGGCCGCACGCTGACCCGCACCGCCTACCACCAGCAGAGCGGCAAGCCCGATCGCGTCACCACCTACGCCTACGACGCGGGCGGCGAGCTGCGCGAGGTCCGGTCGCCGGACCCGCGCGAGACCACCGGCTACAACGCCGGCGCGGTCAGCGACCTGTACCTGCGCGATGGCCTGGGTCGGGTGGTGCGCCACACCCGCCCCGATGGCAGCGGCACCCTCGCCAGCCACCGCGGCGGCGAGACCGTGTCCACGCCGCTGGCGGCGGACGGCACGCTCGGCGCCGCCACCACGACGATCGTCGACGGCCACGGCCGGCTCCGGTTCGTCAAGGAGCACGACAACCCGGTCGCCGGGGCCACCGCGGTCACCGAGTACGGGTACGACGAGGCCGATCGGATGACGTCGATCCGCGACGCCGACGGCGTCGTGACGTCGATCGGCTACGACCACCGCGGCCTGCGCACCGGCATCACCCGCGGCAGCCGCACGTGGAGCTACACCTACGACCTCGACGGCAACCTGATCAGCGAGACCACGCCGAAGCCGGCCGGCGCCAGCGGCACGACCTACACCTCGACGACGACCTACGATGAGCTCGGCCGGGTCAAGACCTACACCCCGGCGACCCGCGGCATGGACGCCGCCCGGATGAGCCAGCTCGGCGTCGGCCCGATCACCACCAGCTACGACAGCGCCGCCAACGGCGTCGGCCTGCCGGCGCAGGTGACCCAGAGCGGGCTGTTCACGGTGGCCTACACCTACGACGTCCGCCAGCGGCTGCGCCGCGAGCAGCGCACGGTGACGCTGGGGACGGCCCACGGCCTGACCGCGCCGTTGACCGCGTCGCTCGCGGTCGATCGGACCTACGACCTCACCGGCGCCCCCCTCGAGGTGAGCTGGGGCAGCGGCGCGCGCTGGCGCTACGCCTACGACGCGCTCGGCCAGCCGACCAGCGTGGCGTGGCGCGACCCGGCCACCGGCCAGGATCAGACGCTCGCGGCCTACACCCGCACGGTCGCCGGCGCGCCGCGCCTGCGCACCAGCAGCTGGGACCAGCGCCGCACCTGGACCTACGACGTGCTGGGGCGCGTCGACGACGATCGGATCCACGACGCCGCCGGCACCCGGACCTGGGCCGAGCGCCGCTACGGCTACGACGCGCTCGGCACCCTCGGCGCGGTGACCGGGACCGTCGACGGCCGCGCCGCCGACGCCGTGTTCGAGCACGATCCGCGCGGCCGCGTGATCTCGGCCGAGGGCCCCGACGCGTACACCGCGGCGCTCACCTACACCGGCGCCGGCAACATCGACACCGCCACGGTCAGCGGCGCGCTCGACGCGCCGGCCCGGGCGGTCCGCTACCGGTACGGCGCGCACGATCCGCAGGCGGTCGATCGGCTCGACGACCTCGTCACCGGCGCGCCGGTGGCGGAGATGTCCTACGACCCGACCGGCAACGTCGTCACCCGCAGCGGGATCATCGGCGCCACGGCGCTCACCTGGGGCGGCGACAACCAGCTGCGCGAGGTGATCGACGGCGGCGCCCGCGAGCGCTACGTCTACGCGGGCGGCGGCCAGCGCCTCGCGGCGATCGGCCCCGACGGCGTGCGGCTGTGGTTCGGCGAGCTCGAGCAGCGCTACACGCTGGGCGGCGTGCTCCAGACCAGCTGGCATCACGTCGCGATGGGCGAGCCGATCGCGCGGCTCGAGGTGTCCGGCGGCGCCACGACGATCGAGCTGCAGTACGCGGACGCGCTGCAGAACCTGATGCTGGCGACGTCGACCGGCGGCGTGGTGCGCGCGGCGTTCCTGCACGGCGCGTTCGGCGAGGTCGTGGCCGCCACCGGCGGCGCCACCCACCCGCGCCACTTCAACGGCAAGGACGCCGACCCGACCACCGGGCTGCGCTACTACGGCTACCGCTACTACGATCCGGCGACCCTGCGCTGGACCGCGGCCGACCCGCTGTACCGCTTCGCTCCCGACGCCGCGTGGAGCGAGCCGCAGCGCGCCAACCTGTACGCGTTCTCGCTCAACGATCCGCTCACCTACATCGACCCGGATGGCCGAGACGGCAAGAAGCGGCGACACGATGACGACAAGGACGACGACGATCCGCTGAACCAAGGGCCGGATGTGACGGCTGGGGTCACCATCGCCGAAGGGGAGCTCGTCGATCATGGCCTCGGCGACAACGCGACCATCCTCGGCTACGAGGTCAAGTGGGAGAATGGCAACATCGCCGGCGAGGTCGTCGGCGCGCGGGTGGGCACCGGCGAGATCCCAGTGACCCGCGGGGTCACCACCGAGACCGAGGCTGAGGTCGCGACCGCCTCGGCGTCTGCCGGCAAGGACGGGGTCGAGGTCGCGGCCTCACTTGCCAAGGCGACGCAAAGCATCCACATCAACCTCGGCCCGTACACGCTGCACCTCGAAGGCGGACTCAATTTCGGCGTCGGCGCCAAATTCAAGGACGATGGAGTCAAGATGGCCGCGCTCGTCGAACTCGGCGCCACGCTATCGCCCAACAAGCGGTTGACGAGCGGCGTCGACGCAGCGGTCAAGCGCGAGGGGCAGACGCGCGCA
This sequence comes from Myxococcales bacterium, assembly GCA_016707895.1. GTDB lineage: Bacteria > Myxococcota_A > Polyangia > Haliangiales > Haliangiaceae > UBA2376. Next base: position 268,382 of record JADJGV010000006.1, read on the forward strand.
GTGCGTGCCGCCGTTCCGGTGCTGCTGGGGCCGTGGGCGCCGATGCTGGTTGCCCCCTAAAACGGCGACTGTTCCGCGCAGACCTGGGCGCTACGGCGCCGCCGCGCAGACGCGGAGGCCGATCTGCGGGTCGCGCTGGCCGGGCTCGCCGTACTCGCGGTTCATGGCGCGGGCGGCGAACTGGCCGAGGTACCAGGCGCCGCCGCGCTGGAACGGCTGGCCGGGCTCGTGGATCGCGGTGACCCACTCCCAGACGTTGCCGGCGAGGTCGTCGACGCCGAACGGGCTGCGCGACGCCGGGTGCGCGCCGACCTCGTCGGGGCCGAACGCCAGCGTCTGCCGCCCGTAGGTCTCGTCGATGTTGGCGTCGTCGGGCGCCAGCCGGGCCCCGTTGGGGTAGCGCCGGCCGTCGGCGCCGCGCGCCGCGCGCTCCCACTCGACGTCGGTGCACAGGTGGGCGCCGGGGACCCGACCCGTGGCGTCGAGCCACGCGGCGTAGGCCAGGCCGTCTTCGTACGACACGCCGGCCACCGGGAAGCGCCGCCAGTCCTGGACCTGGCGCCGATCGCGGTCGCGGTAGGTGATGGGCTCGCCGTCGAGGGCCTCGTAGACGTGGTCGGCCCGGCGGAAGCGGAACCGCCAGCGCCCGCCGGGGGCCGGCGTGAGCCCGAAGTCGGGGCCCGCGATGAACGCCTTGGCCCCGGTGCGCGGCAGGAGCGGCCCACGCGCCGCCTCGGGCAGGGCCTCGAGCCACGCGATCCAGTCGGCGTAGGTCACCTCGTGGCGGCCGATCAGGTACGCCGGCGTCGTGATCTCGTGCAGCGGCGAGGTGTTCCAGTAGACCCGACGCAGCTCCTCGTCGACGTCGTCGCTCCCATAGCGGAAGCGCCCGGCGGGGATCAGCACGAAGCCGGCCGGGATCGCGGCCGCGGCCGGCAACGTCAGGCGCTCGGTGCGACGCTCGCCGCGCGCGAGCAAGAGCGGCAGGCGCACCGTCGCGTGCCCGGGCGCGCGCGCGGTGATGACGTACGATCCCGGCGGCGCGGTGGTCGCGAACGGCGCCGGCCCCGGCGGGCCGTGCGGCCGGGCGACCAGGCGCAGGCCGTCGGGGTGATAGGCCTCGAGGGTCACGGTCGCGTTCGCCGGCACGACCTCGACCGTCAGCGCGGCCGGCGCGTGCCACCGACGGCGACGCTGGCCCCCGGCGTCACAGGCCGCCAGCGCCTCGACCAGATCGGCGACGCGATCGCGCTGGAAGTCGCGCTCGGCGATCAGCGCGCGCTCGTAGACGATGTCGCAGCGCCGGGCGCGCGCCCCAGCGTCGCCGGGTGCGATCTCGAGGGCGGCGTCGAGCGCCGCCACGGCGCGCGCGTAGCCGCGATCGACCTCCTCGGCGGCCAGCCGGCGCTCCTCCCAGACCGCCTCGCCGACGTCGCGCTCGCCGGCGTCGAAGCGCGCGAACGCGCGCGCGCGCAACGCCTCGACCTGGCGATCGCCAGCGCGGGCGCCGTCGTGGGCCGAGGCCGCGGCGGCCAGGTGCCCGGCGACCCGCCGCGCCAGGTCGCGCCGCGCGGTCAGCCGGATGCCGCCCCAGACGCCGAGCACGATCAGCGGCACGGCGGCGACCGCCAGCGCGCGCCGCCACCGCCGCCACCGCGCCGCCCGCGCCGACGCGGCCAGGAAGGCCCGCTCGCGCGGGCCGACCTCGTCGGGCTCGACCGCGGCGGTCTCGGCGAGCTGGCGCGCGCTCCACAGATCGTCGCGCCGCCGCCCCAGGCGCTCCCACTCGAGCGCGCCGCGCTCGAGCCGCTGGATCGTCGCCGCGCGGGCGGCACGCCCCGACAGCCAGCCGCGCAGCGCGTCCCAGCCCCCGAGCAATGCCTCGTGGGCCAGCGCGCAGGTGTCGGTCGCGCCGTCGTCGTCCGCGGCGGTCACCACCACCAGCCGGCTGCGGATCAGCGCCTCGAGCGCCGCGGCCGCCGGACGATCGTCGGCGGCGACCAGCTCGACCCGCGGCCGCCGCGCCCGGGTCCGCTCGGGCGTGACCAGCGCGATCAAGATCCGCCGCGCGGCCGCGCGCTCGGCCGGGGCCAGCGCCGCGATCGCCGCGTCGGCGTGGCGCGCCAGCGCCCCCGCGACCCCGCCGAGGCGGTCGAGCGCGGACCGCGGGATCACGCGCCGCGCGACGTCGCGCGCCTCCCACAGCTCGGCGAGCGTGAACGACAACAGCGGCAGCCCGACGGCGCTGCCGGCGGCGCCCTCGACCAGCGCGTCGACCAGGCCGTCGGCGTCGAAGCGCACACCCAGCGCCCGCGCCGGCCCCACCACCGCCTCGCGCAGCCCATCGACGCCGAGCGCCCGGACCAGGTAGAGGGCGGGCGCGAGCTCGACGCCGAGACCGGGCAGCCCGGCGAGCCGGCCCAGGAAGTCGCTGCGCGCGGTGGCCAGGAGCCGCACACCGGCCGCCGGCACGGCCAGCGCCGCCAGCGCCTCGGCGAAGGCGGCGGCCTCGTCTGGCGTCGCCAAGGTGCACAGCTCCTCGAGCTGATCGACGACCAGCAACGTCCGGCTCCCGGACGCGGCCCGCCGCCCGAGCGCGGTCGCCAGCGCCCCGGGCTCGACCGCCAGCCGAGCCGCAAGGTCGGGCTCGCCCAGCACCGGCGCGACGGCCGCGGCGAGCGCCGCCAGCGGGTGCCGTCCGGGCGTGAAGGCCACGCAGGTCCAGCCGGCCTCGGCGAACCCCGGCACCACGCCGGCCAACGCCAGCGACGACTTGCCGACGCCGGAGTCGCCGGCGAGCACGACGACCGGCTGGGCCCGCAGCCGCTCGGCGATCGCCCGCGCGTCGGCGTCACGGCCGAAGAACACCGATCGGTGGCGGGCGTCGAAGCGGGCCAGGCCCCGGTACGGGTTGCCGTCGGGCAGGCCGGCTCGGGGGCGCCCGGCCTCGGCCAGCGCCTCGAGCGCGTCGCGGAGCTCGTCGGCGGTGGCGAACCGCGCGGCCGGATCGCGGCGCACGCAGCGATCGACGATCGCGGCGAACGCCGGGTCGAGCGTCGGCGCCACCGTCGCCAGCGGCGGCGGATCGGCGGCCGCGCGCCGGGCCGGCAGCTCGGCGAACGTCGCGTCGGCGTCGGGCACGCGCCCCGCCGCGAGCTCGTACACCACGAGCCCGAGCGCGTAGACGTCGCTCTGGCGGCTGGCCGCCGCGCCGCGCCACAGCTCGGGCGCCAGGTAGCGCGGCGTGCCGACCACGCCACGGGCGCCGGCCGCCGACGGGGCGCTGCCGGTCGCCAGCACCGCGGGCGCCGCTGCCCCGGCGTCGGCGTCGCGGGTCGTGTCGGCGTCGCGGGTCGCGTCGGCGTCGGCGTCACGGGTCGCGTCGGCGTCGGCGTCACCCGCGGGCGCCGCGCGGGCGCTCGGCGACGCCGCGTCGGCCCGCCCGACGGCGTCGATCAGCGTCGCGACACCGAAGTCCACCAGCTTGACCTCGCCGTCGGCGTCGAGGAGCACGTTGGCCGGCTTGAGGTCGCGGTGGAGCACGCCGCGCCGGTGGGCCGCGGCCAGCCCGCGCGCCAGCCCGAGCGCGATGGCGAGCAACCGATCGGCGGCCACCGGTCGCGGCAGCGACGCCAGGCTGTCACCGACGACGAGCTCCGACACCAGGTACGGCCGCTGGCGGACCTCGCCCGCGCGGTAGATCGCGACGACGTTCGGGTGCGACAGGCGCGCGATCGCGCGCGCCTCGACCAGGAATCGATCGCGCTCGGCCGCGCCGACCGCGCCGCGCACGAACTTCACCGCGACCTCGCGATCGAGCCGCCGGTCGTGGCCGAGCCACACCTCCCCCATCGCGCCCTGCCCCAGCGGGCGGATCAGGCGGAAGTCGTCGAAGCGCTCGGGCGGCTCGAACGTCGTCACCCGGGACGACCGACGTCGGTGAGGCCGTGCTGCTTGATCCGTAGCAGGAACGTGCGGAGCGGCATCTGCAGCAGCTCGGCGGCGCGGGTGCGGTTGCCGCGGGTGGCGACGAGCGCCTCGCCCATCCGACGCCGCTCGAGGTCGCGGAGCTCGTCGGCCAACGGCAGGAACGTCCGCGGTGCGGGGTCGACGGTGGCGGCCGCCGCCGCCGGGGGCGCCGGGGGCTCGCCGCGAGCGCCGGTGATCCGATCGGGCAGGTGCCATGGCTCGAGCGCAGCCTCGGGGATGGTCGCCGCGGCCACCTCCATGACGTTCTTCAGCTCGCGCACGTTGCCCGGCCACGGGTAGCGCGCGAGCTTGTGCAGCGCCGACGTCGACAGCAGCATCGGCGCGCGCCCGGCCGCCTCGCACGCCGCTTCGAGAAAGCGTCGCGCCAGGAGCGCCAGCTCGCGCGGACGATCGCGGAGCGGCGGGATCACGACGACGGCCTGACCGAGCCGGAACAGCAGGTCGCGGCGGAAGCGGCCCGCGGCGACCTCCGCGTCGAGATCGCGGTGGGTCGCGGCCACCAGCCGGAAGTCGACCTCGTGCTCGGCGAGCCCCCCGACCCGGGTGACCCGCCGGGTCTCGACCGCGCGCAAGAGCTTGGCCTGCGCGGCGGCCGGCAGCTCGCCGACCTCATCGAGGAACACCGTCCCGCCGCGCGCGACCTCGAGCAACCCGGGCTTGGCCACGACCGCGCCGGTGAACGCCCCGCGCTCATGCCCGAACAGCTCGCTCTCGAGCAAGCCCTCCGGCAACGCGGCGCAGTTCAGCGTCACGAACGGACCGGCGCGGCGCGACGAGAAGTGGTGGACGGCGTGGGCGACGTGCTCCTTGCCCGCACCGGTCTCGCCGGTGACGACCACCGACAGCGTCGAGGCCGCCAGCCGCCGCACCAGCTCGTAGAGCCGCACCATCGCGGGATCCGCGATGACCACCGGGCGACCGCCCACGACCAGGGCGTGCGCCGCGCCGGTCGCGCGCGCACACGCACCGGCCGCCGCCTCGCTGGCCGCGGCGCGCGCCGCCTCGAGCAGCGCGTCGGCCTGGCACCCATCGGTGGGGCAATCGGCGACCCCGGCGCGCGTCGCCAGCCCGAGCCCGGCGAGCGCCTCCATCACCGCCTCCGCGAGCGCCTCGCCCCGCTCGGCGTCGAGCTCGGGCGCGGCGACGACCAGGTGGCTGGCGTCGACCCAGCCGGCGACGTCGAACGGTCGCAGCGCAGCGCCGAGCGCGGCATGCAGCGCACGCCGGTCGCGCGGCGGGGTCGCGATCGCCACCGCGATCACCGCGAGCGACCGCTCGAAGCCGAGCGCGCGTTCGACCTCGCCGGCGAGGCGCGCGCGCAGCAGGCCGGCGTCGACCGGCCCGAGCGCGACGCGCGCAGGGTCGACGTGCAGGACCAGGACGATGTCGCCGATCGCCAGCGCGTCGCCGGAGCGCAGCGGGCTGGCGCCGAGCAGCGGCGCCCCGTTGAGGCGGGTCCCGTTGTGGCTGTCGAGATCGGCGACCTCGAGCTCGCCCTCGACCACGGTCACCCGGGCGTGCCGACGCGACGCGGCGTCGCTGGCGAGGCGGATGTCGGCCTCGGGCCCGCGCCCGATCAGGACGCTGCCGTTGCGCGGCAGCGGCACGATGGCCGACGACGTGCCGGTGACGACGAGCAGGTACGAGCGGAACTCGCCGCCCGCCGCCGCGGGCGGCGCGAGGCTGCAGGTGGCGTTGAGTCGCTCGACCTCGTCCATGGCGGTACCGACGGCGTCGGATAGTAGCAGGCGACGCGGCGCATCGGCTGCACCACGGCGGTGCGACCGCGCTACGCTGCGCGCCGTGTCCGCCCGGGTCGACCTCGCGCTCGCCGGCGCCCGCGCCACGCTGACGATCGACGACGACCCGGCCGCGGCGCGCCGCGCGCTGGTCCACGCCGCCGGCTGCGCGATCGCCCACGTCGGCGCGCTGCCGCCGGGCCCGCTGGCCACGCTGGTGATCGAGCTAGCCCGCGGGCTGGGCGAGCTGCGCCCGCGGCCGAGCGCCGCGGTCGCCGCGCTGGTGATCGCGCGCGCGCGCGCCGCCGGCGCCGAGGCCGCGCTGGTCGACGCGCCGCGGCTGCCGCGGTGGTCGTCGCGGCTGCGCACCGGCGCGCCCGGCGCCGCGACGCTGTGGCCGTTCGACGGCGAGCTGGCCGCGCTGCGGCTGGGCCGGCGCGCGCTGCTCAAGCGCGAGTGCTTCTCGGCCGCGGCGGCCGCCGCCGATCGCGCGTGGCTCGCGGCCGCCGGGCTCACGGTGAGCGCGGTCGGCGCGATCGCGGCCGACGGCCGGCGGGTGCTGCTGGCCGCGCGCGGCGCGATCGATCCCGCGCTGATCGCCGCCGAGCTGGCGATCCAGCGCGACCGCGACGACGACGCGGCCCGCGCGCTGGGCGAGGCGCTCGGCTACCCGGCGTGCTGCGTCGAGGCGTTCGTCGCCGCCGCCGGCCACGACGATCGCGCGCTGCTGGCCGCCCTCCCCGGCCCCGCCGCGGCGCCGGCGTCGGCGCTGACCCAGTGGCTGACCCAGCCGCTGGCGCTGGTGTCCCACGTGCCGTGCGGGCTGGGCTGCGCCGGGACCCGCGACCTCGCCGCGGCGGTGCTGGCCGCGCTCGACGCCGCGACGCCGGGCTTCGCGGCGCGCTGGCGCCAGCTCGCCGCGCGGGTGCAGGTGATCGATCACCGCGGCCGCGGCCTGGCGCTATCCGGCGCCGGCGATCTCGCGCGCGGCCTGACCATCACCGCGGCCACCGGGTTCGCGGTCGCGCCCGACGACGCGCTCGGCCCGGTCGCGGTCGACGCGCCCGAGGCCATCGGCCGCACGATCACCCACGCCGACGTGCTGGCCGCCGCCGATCACCGCGGCGACGGCTGACCGCGGGCGCCGTCGATCGCCGCGATCACCGCGCGCAGCCGGTTGACCACGAACAGGTGCTCGCCGCCGTCGCGGGTCACCACGCGCAGCCGCACGCGGACGCCACCGTCGAGCAGGTTCCACGTACGCGGCGCCTTCCCGACCACGGTGATCGCGTCGAGCGGCACCGCCCACACCCGGCTGCCGAGCGCGCGGTCGACGCGGTTGGGGCAGAACCGCAGCCGCCCGCCGCGCAGCTCGAGCTTGCCGCCCGCCGCGCGGAACCGGCCGACCTTGAAGTTGGCCAGCCAGGCCGCGTCGGGCGGCGCGCCCGCGGCCGCGTCGTCGGGGATCCACCAGTCTTCGAGGTGCATCGCGATGGCGGCAGCATATACTCGCGCGGTGCCGTCGGTCCGGATCGCGCTGGTGCTGCCATACGGCGCCCGCTCGGACGGCTTCTTCCCCGACACCTTCGCCGGCCAGCTGGCCGCCGACGCCCGCGCCGCCGGCCACCACGCCGAGGTCGTGCGGGTCTACTACGACGGCGACCGCGGCGCCGGCGACGCGGCGATCGCGGCGCGCCTGGCGGCGTGGCTCGACGCCGGCGGGTTCGACGTGGTGGCGCTCGAGCGGGTGTTCGATCCGGCGCCGATCGCCGCGTGGAAGGCCGGCGCGCCGCACCGCCGGGTGGTGCTGGTGGTGCGCGGCGACTCGATCGAGCCGACGCCCGAGGTCGACGCGATCGTCGGCTGGCGACGCGGCGCCACCCGGGCCGGCCACACCCGCCGCGCGGTGACCGTGTGGCAGATCGCCGACGCGTTCGCGGCGCTGATCGCCGCGCTGGCCGCCGGCGACGATCCCGCGATGGTGCCGGGCGTCGCGACGGTGGTCGCCGGCGACGTCGCCCACGCGTCGCCGCTGCCGCCCGAGGCCGGGCCGCGCCGCGCGGTGGCGCCGGTGCTCGACCACGCGGCGATCGCCAGCGGCGACGCGTCGCCGCCGATCGTCCGCCGCACGGTGTTCGGGAACGCCGGCTGCCCCTACGCGGCCGATCCGCGGGCGCTGCCGATGTACCGCGACCTGGCGTGGCCGACCGACGTCGAGGTCGCCGAGCGCGGCTGCGCCTTCTGCAGCCTCGGCGGCGACTACGAGCGCCGCGCCGACGCCGAGGTGATCGCGTCGCTGGTGGCGCAGGCGGCCCACATCGCCCGCCACGCGCCGGCGACCCGCGAGCTGGTGCTCGACGACCAGCACGCGCTGCGCTACCTGGCCGAGCTAATCACCGCCGCCGCCGCCGCCGGCGTGCCGCCGCTGCGCTGGCTGTTCGCGGCGCGCAGCGACACGTTCCTCCGCGAGCGGCCCCGGGTCGAGGCGGCGATCACCGCCGCCGCGGCCACCGGCGCCACCGTCGAGCTGTACCTCACCGGCTTCGAGGCGTGGAGCGACGCCGAGCTGGCCCGCTACAACAAGGGCACGACGGTGGCCGAGCAGCTGGCGGCGGTGGCCGCGATGCGCGCGCTCGCCGCGAACCACCCGCGCGCGTTCGCGTTCGCCGAGGCCAAGGGCCACAGCTTGATCCTGTGGAACCCGTGGACCACGCCGCGCGATCTGGCGCAGTCGATCGCGACCATCCGCGCGCACCGCCTGACCGAGCTGTTCACCGAGCTGGGCCGCAACCGGCTGCGGCTCTACCCCGACCTGCCGATCTACTACGCCGCGGCGCGCGACGGCGCGCTGGTCGACGCCTGGCCCGACGGCGACCACGGCGCCGGCCGCGGCAAGGGCTACCACGCCGAGCGCCCCTGGCGCTTCCTCGACCCGCGCACCGCGCTGGCGTGGCGGCTGGCCGATGGCCTGCGCGCGCGGCTCGGCCGCCAGACCGAGCTGGCGCAGCTCGCCGCGTGCGCGGCGTTCGCCGAGGCGTGGACCGGTGGCGAGGCCGACGTCGGGGCCGCGGCCGCCGGGGTGCTGGCGGCGATCGACGCGCTGGCCGCGCGGCTGACCGCGCTGGCCCGCCGCACCGGCCTGCCGCGCCGCGGCCACCAGGTGCGCGCGCACGCCGGGAGTCTCGAAGCGGCCATCCACGCGACCACGCCGCCGGGCGCGATCGTGCTCGACGAGCCCATCACCACCGCCCGCGTCGAGGCCGCCGCGACGCTGGCCCGCGACGGCGTCGGCGTCGTCGCCCGCGCCGCGGCCTTCGCCGATCCCGCGGTGGCCCGCGCGCTCGCGGCCGCCGGCCTCACCGCCGCCAGCCTGCGCCCCGGCCCCGATCCCGCCGTCGACGCCGCCGGCGTCGCCGCGCTGGCCGCGGCCGGCGTGCGCGCGCTCGAGCTGCGGGTGCCGCTGACCGCCGCCACGCTGGCCGCCCCGACCGCCCCGGTGGCGCGCGCCCGCGCCCTGCCGATCACCCAGCTGCGGGTCGAGGTCCCGCTCGACGAGCTCGGGCTCGGCGACGCCGCCGCGGCGCTGGCCGCGCTCGACGCCATCGTCGCCGCCGCCACCCACCACGACCTCGCGCTCGAGGCCTCGCCGCTCGACGCCGGCGACCGGCTCGCGACGTGGATGCCCGTGGTACCGTCGACGCCACCGTGACGGCGCGCTCTCGCCCCGGCCTGCCCCTCGCGCGCATCGACGCCATCGACGACGTGCTCGGGCGCCCGCCGCCGCCGCCGCCGGCCGCGCCCGCGCCGCGCCGCGCCGCCGCGCCCGAGGAACCCGCCGATCCCGATCAGGTGCTGCGCGACTACGTGCTGGCGCCGTACCCGCCGCTGGCGCCGGTCGCGGGCGGCCTGGCGGCGGTCAACCTGCTGATCGAGTCGTTCGCGATCGCCGGCGTCGAGGCCGCGGGCGCGGCGGTGCTGGCGCGGCTGCGCGCGCAGCTCGGCCCGGGCCGCGTGGTGTGGGGCGTCAAGCTGAACTCCAGGGGGCTCGTCGCCGAGCCCCCCTCGATCCCGGCGGATCCGGGTTCGAGCCTCCCCCCGCGACGCGAGACGGGCCGCGGGCCGGCGCTCAGCTGGGAGCTCTACGTTTACGATCCCGGCGGCGAGCGCCCCGAGGCCCGGCCCGCCGCGGTGCGGGCGGCGCTGGCCGACGTGCTCGCCTTCCCGGCGCTGCCGACCGCGCCGGTGCCGCACCACATGTGGAGCCTCGAGCTCGACGCCGCGGCGCTGACCAGCGGCGCCGGCGCGCGGCTCACCTACTACACCAGCGGCGCCGACACGCCCGGCGCCAGCCGCAGCTACGCGCTGGCCGACGGCCAGCTCGCGCTCGGCAACCTGTACACGTTCCACGATCCGCGCCGCGAGCCCGACGCGATCCTCGCGCGGCTGCGCGCCAGCGTGCACCTCGCCGGCGCGCCCCGCGGCGCCGCGGCGGTGATCGCGCCCGGCCTGCACCGCTGCCGCCGGCTCTGCGTCGCGAACAAGCGCCACGCCGACGGCCTGTACTTCGCCGGCGTCGACACCGATCGCACCATCGGGTTCCTGCGCGAGCATGGCTGGCCCGCGCCGCTGGTCGGCTATCTGGCCGAGCGCCGCGGCCGCCTGCGCCACCTGGCGTGGGACCTCGCGCTCGACGCCGCCCGCGGCGCCGACGGCGCGCCCCACATCCTGCGGACGGCGATCCATGCCAGCGCGTGATCCGCTGCGCGTGGTGCGCCCCGACGCCGGCGCCAACCCGCGCCGGCCGGGCCGCGAGCTCCTGCTGACGTTCGCGTTCCGCTGCAACTTCGCGTGCCGGTTCTGCTACGTCGAGGACGGCCTCGGCGGGCGGTTCCGCGGGGTCACGCTCGACGAGGCCGCGCGGCTGCTGGCCGATCCGGCGCTGACCGCCGGCGTCACGAGGATCGTGCTGTCGGGCGGCGAGGTCACGCTCGACAAGGACCTGCCGGCCTACGTCGCGCTGGCGCGCGCGGTGCCGTCGGTCGAGCACGTGCGCGTCCAGACCAACGCCAGCCGGCTCGGCGACGCCGCGCTGGTGGCCGGCCTGCGCGCCGCCGGCGTCGACGAGTTCTTCGTCTCGCTGCACGGCGCCGACGCCGCGACCTGCGACGCGATCACCGGCGTCGCCGGCAGCTTCGCGGCGATCGTCGCCGGCCTCGACCAGCTGGCCGCGGTGGGCGCGACGGTCGTCACCAACACGGTGGTGTGCGCCGCCAACGTCGCGCAGCTGCCCGCGATCGTCGCGCTGGCCCACGCCAAGGGCGCGCGCGCCGCCGAGCTGTGGGGCTACGTGCCGCGGGTCGACGCCGCCGACGCGCGCGCGCAGCTGGTGCGGGTGACCGAGGCCGCGCCCCACCTGCGCCAGGCGGTGATCGACGGCCTGGCCCGCGGCCTGGCGATGACCGTGAAGTACTTCCCGCGCTGCCTCTTGGGCGACGTCGCCCACGTCCACTCCGACGCGCAGCCGCGGCTGGTGATCGACGACGCGTTCTGGCAGGACTATCCGACCTACGGCTGCCTGTACGAGGGCGTGTGCGCCGCGGCCAACGTCGACGACGGGTGCAGCGGCCTGGCCGACGCCTACGTGCGCCGGTTCGGCTGGGAGGAGGACGCGCTCGCGCCGGCGATCGAGGCCGACGCCGCGCCGCCGCCGGTGGCGCGCTACCACGACTGGGACGATCGCCCGCCGCCCGCGGCCGCGCCGCCGCCGCCGGACCTGGCGCCGTGGCAGCTCGCGATCGGGGCCGAGCTCGCCGGCCACCGGCTGGCCGCGGTGACCCGCGACGGCGCCGCGGTGCGGCTGCGGTTCGTCGGCGCCGCCGGCGCGGTCGCGATCGATCTGCACCCGCGCGATCCCACGCGACCGTGCTTCGCGCGCACCGCCAGCCTCGACCTCACCCACCCGCCGCTGGCCGACGCCGCGCTGATCGCCGCGCGGCCGCTGTTCGCCGCGATCGCCGCGCACCTGGCCACCCGCGACGACGGCACGCTCCAGGCGGCGCTGGCCGCGCCGCCCGCGCCCGCGCAGGACGCGCCGCCGCTGTGGCCGCCGGCGTGGCCCGCCGCCGCCGATCCGATCGTCGCCGCGGTGCTGGCCGTCGCCGCCGAGCTCTGCAGCCGCGGCCTGCTCGATCCCGCCGTGGTCGAGCCGTCGATCGCGCTCGGCGCCGTCGACGCGCCGCGGCTGCTGCTCAACCCGGCGGTGCCGGGCCCCGGCCGCGATCGCGCCGCGATCGCCGCGCGGCTGTTGGCCGCCGCCGCCGCGCCGCCGGCGGTGATCGCCCTGGCCCGCGCCTGGCTCGCCGAGCCGACCCGCGGCGCGCTGCTCGGCGTGGCCGCCGCCGCCGGCGGGCCCGCGCGCGCCAAGCTGTACCTCGCCACGCCGCGCGCCGCCGATCGCGCCGCCGCCGCCGCCTTGCTCGGCGGGCCGGCCCCGGCCGCCGACGTCAGTCAGCTCGCGGTCGACGCCGTCGGCGAGCGCGTCGTCGCCTACAAGCACTACGCGCCGCTGACCGCCGCCGCCGCCCGCGCCACCCACGCCGGCGCGCTGACCGCGCTCGTCGACGCCCGCGGCCTCCTGCTCGGCGAGCTGCCGCTGCTGGGCTGCACCCGGCTCGCGCCCGACGGCGCGGTGCTCGATCGCGCGCTGCACGTCGACGTCCGCCGGTTCGCGCAGCTCGGGCTCGGCGTCGCGTGGGCCGAGGCCGCCGACGACGCCCGCGCCGCCGCGCGGATCGCGGCGAGCGGCCGCGCCACCCGCGTGCTATCCGAGACCCTGGGCGCCGCGACCGGCCGCCACGTCTACCTCGGCGGGGCCCGATGATCGCGGCCGGCTTCCTCGCGCTGCCCGCCGCCGACGACGCGCTGGCCGCGACGCTGCGCACGCAGGTCCGCGCCGTCGCCGCCCGCGGCCTGCTCGGCTTCGACGCCCGGCGCCTGCCCGCCCCGCTCGCCGCGGCGTTCGCCGCCCACCAGGCCCGGCTGCGCCGCGATCGCGCCGCGGCGCTGGCGCTGTGCGCCGATCTCGACGTGCTGATCGGCGCGCTGGTGCTGACCTCGCCACCCCACGCCGCGGCCGCCGCGCGCGGGCTGCTCGCGCGCCTCGATCGCGGCCAGCCCTACGACGACGGCGTGCCGATCACCGCGAGCCTGCCGGCGCTCACGCTGGCGCGCGTCGATCGCAACCCGATCGCCGACCTCGAGGCCCACCCCGACAAGCACGGCAACGCCCTCGATCTCGGCGGCCACGCGCCGACCGCCTGGGCCGCGGCGCTCGCCGACGCGCTGGCCGCGATCACCGCGGCGCTGCCGGCGCTGGCCGCCGAGCTCGCCGTCACCCTCGAGCGCGTCGTCCCGGTCGGCTTCGATCGCGAGCGCCACCTGTCGTGCTCGTACCGCGAGGCGCCGGGGCTAGTGTACCTGTCGCTCCACCCCGATCCGCTGACCCTGGCCGAGGCGATCGTCCACGAGACCCAGCACGGCAAGCTCAACCTGCTGTCGTGGCTCGATCCGATCCTCGCCAACGATCCCGACGAGCGGGTGCCGTCGCCGGCCCGGCCCGATCTGCGCCCGCTGTACGGCGTGCTGCTGGCCGCCCACGCGTTCATCCCGGTCGCGGCGCTGCACCACCAGCTGGCCGCGCTGCACCACCCGCTGGCGGCGACCGCCAGCTTCGACCGCCGCCGCCGCCAGGTGCTCGACGGCAACGCCGCGGCGCTGGCCACGCTGGCCAGCCACGCCCACCCGACCGCGGTGGGCGCCAAGGTGATCGCCGCGCTGGTCGACCTGCACGCGCAGCTGCGCGCGAGCTGATTGCGCAGTTGTCCTGGCGACGGCCCGAGGCGATACTGCGACCGTGGCCAGCGATCCCCGCGACAGCGGCCTGACTCCGACCGACGTGAAGTCGGTCGCGATGCCCGGCCGCCGCGGCGAGGTGTCGAGCGACGCCAAGATCACCGCGCGCATCTCGCGCCCCGACAGCGACGAGACCCCGCCGCCGCTGCCGCCGTCGCCCGCCGCCGAGAGCGCCGCGCGCTGGCTGGCCCGCACCCACGCCGGCGCGGTGCCCGAGATCACCCCGCGCCCGACGCCGCGCCCCCCGCTGCCGCCGCCGCCGGCGCCGCACGCCGCGCCGCCGTGGGTCATCCCGGCGCTGCTCGCCGTCACCATGCTGGTGGTCGGCATCATCATCGGCGCGCTGTTGTTCGGCCACCGCGGCAAGGCCTGCCCGCCCGCGCCCGCGCCGCCCGCGGCCGCCCACGGCTAGCCGCTCACTCCGCCCAGGGATCGACCTCGCCGACCAGCGTCAGCCGGGCCGCGGTGTCGACCGCGCTCCACACCGCGACCGTGCGCCGGTCGGCGTAGGCCAGCTCGATCACCACCTCGCGCCAGCCGTCGCCGTCGACGTCGAGCACGCCCAGCACGTCGAGCGACACCGCCAGGCCGTCGCCGGGCACCGGGCCGGTGGCGAGCCCGAAGGTCGGCGCGCAGGTGGCCAGCTGGGTGGCCGCCGCCACCGAGACCTCCTCGGCCGGCGCCCGCATCGCGTCGACGAACGCCGCCCGCGGGAACCGCTCCGGCGCGCCGTCGCCGTCGACGTCGATCGCCAGGTCGAGGCCGGCCGCGCACACGCCGCCGACCACCACCGCCGGTGGCTCGGCCTCGTCGTCGAGCAGCCCGCCGGCCGCGCCCAGCGGCGCCACCGCCAGCCCGCAGCCGCGGCGCGCGCGCACGCACGCCTCGTCGAGGACGCCGTCGCGGCTGCCGCCGCGCGTGCACGGCGGCGCGCCGGTGTAGGCACCGACCGCGGCCAGCACCGCGCCCTCGGCCGCGCCCACCACCGCGAACCGGCCGGCCCGCGCGCCGTCGATCGCGACCACCGTGAACTGCGACGCCTGGCCCCGGGCCAGCACCGCCTCGAGCTCGTCGCGATCGTTGGTCCACGACACCCCGCGCATCGCCAGCGGCGCCAGCGCCGGGCGGCCGCCGAGGGCGTCGGGGCACATCTCGGCGACCATCGCGCCGCGGCCGGCGCTGGCGGCCGGGCGGTGGGTGGTGGTCTGCGCCGGGGTCGGCTCGAGCCCCGGCGGCTGGGGCACCGCGGCGGGGCGGCACGCGGCGGCGAGGACGTAGGCAACGCTGGCGAGGGGGGCCGGGTCCAACCGCATCGCATGGAACCTACTCTGTTTCAGGGACCTGGGCGCCCGGCCCGCCTCGATCCCGGCGAGGACGCTTGTCGCCCGGGTCGTTTGACGGCCCCCGGCTCCGCCGCTATCGTGCGCCCGCCTTACCGCCCTGATTCCCTCGTGATTTCCGCGTCTCATCGCGTCTTGTCGCACCGGCAACCGCCGGCGCCGGGAGCTCTCTCGATGTTCGCACGCTCGCCTCGCCTCGCCTCGATCCTCGCCGCCCCGGCGCTCACCGTCGCGCTCGCCTCGACCGTCGCGCTTCCCTCGACCGCCCTCGCGCAGCCCAGCCCGATGCCGACCGGCGGTCCCCCGGCCGGCGAGGAGGAGCCCAAGCCCGCGGGCGTCGCCGAGGCCGCGCCCAAGGCCGCGACGCTGATGGCCACCACCCCGGCCGTGCCGGCGCGCCGTGACACCCGCAAGAAGTACGACGTGGTCCGGCTCGACGGCTACCTGCGCGGCCGCGGCGACTGGTTCAAGAACCTCAACCTGGGCTTCGCCGACGACCCGGCCTTCGGCGGCGCGCCGTTCGCGCAGCCGCTGACCTGCCGCGCCACGCCGGCCACCGCGGTGACCGGCTGCGACGACACGATCACCTCGTCGAACCTGCGGCTGCGCCTCGAGCCGCGCTTCGAGCTGTCCAACACGATGGCGGTGCACACCCAGATCGACCTGCTCGACAACGTCGTCATGGGCAGCACCCCCGACGGCAGCGCGCCGTTCGGGGCGTTCGGCGGCGGCGGCACGGTGCCGCCGCTGGCCGGCGGCAACAGCGATCGCAACTCGATCGTCGTCCGCCGCGCCTGGGGCGAGGTCGCCACCGCGCTGGCGCTGATCAAGTTCGGCCGCATGCCCGACCACTTCGGCCTCGGCATCGTCGCCAACAGCGGCCGCCGCGCCGACAGCGACTACGCCACCTGGGAGACGCTGTGGATGCCGGGCGCCGAGGCCAACGTCGGCGGCGCCAACGACACCTCGATGGACCTCGACAGCGACTACGGCGACACCGTCGACCGGCTGATGATCTCGGCCGAGGTCCCCGGCACCGCGCTGCGCGCCGCCGCCGCCTACGACTACCCCGCGACCGGCCTCACCACCGGCCAGACCGACGCCGCGGTCGGCGCCAGCCAGCCGTGGGACCTCGACGACACCGACGACGTCAGCCAGTGGATGCTGGCGGTCGCCAAGATGGACGCGCCGGCCGACTTCCAGGAGCAGATGGATCGCGGCGACCTGGCGCTCAACTTCGCCGGCCGCCTGACTTACCGCTCGCAGGACCTCGACTACGACGCCAGCGGCTTCACCACCGGCGGCGCCGCCGACCCCGACGCGTTCGTGCGCCGCGGCGTCTCGCAGTACATCGGCGACGCCTGGGTCAAGCTCGGCTACAAGAAGGTGCTGTTCGAGGCCGAGGTCGCCGGCGCGGTCGGCTCGGTCGACAGCGTCTCGGACATCGTGCCCGGCACCGGCGAAGGCGGCGCGCACCAGGTCGACATCCGCACGCTGGGCGCGGTGGCGCGGGTCCACACCACCGCCTTCGACGACAAGCTCGGCTACGGCCTCGAGCTCGGCCTGGCCACCGGCGACGACGCCGACAACGCGGTCGAGGGCCGCACCCACCTGCGCAACGCCTCGTTCACGCCGGCCGCCAACGATCACTCGATGAGCCGGTTCGTGTTCGACCCCGACTACAAGGTCGACCTGATCCTGTTCCGCGAGCTGATCGGCGCGGTGTCCAACGCCTTCTACGTCCGGCCGCGGATGTCGTACAAGCTCACCAAGTCGATCACGTTCCGCGCGCAGAACGTCACCAGCGCGGCGATGAAGACCGTGTCGACCCCGGGCAACGACACCTTCTGGGGCACCGAGTTCGACGGCGATCTCGGCTACGACAGCGGCGGCTTCCACATGGGGCTGGCGTACGGCGTGCTGTTCCCGCTCGCGGCGATGGACCACCCGGACTCGATCGACGGCGCGACGGACCCCGAGTTCCCGTTCGGCACCAACAACCAGAACGCCGGCGTCTCCGGCAACGCCCACACGTTCCAGTTCCGGCTCGGCGTCGAGTTTTAGAGAGGGTCTTTCGCAAAGACCCTCCCCCACAAGACGTGGGGCCCCCACCCGAAACGCGAGATCGTGGTCGGGGATCCGGGTTCGCGCGCTCGATGACAGGGGCGTGTCGTAGGGATGGAGGGCGATGAAGAGCAAGAGCAAGGGGCCGCGGACGATCTACCGCTGCGGCGGGTGCGGCCACGTCGAGAGCCGCTGGCTCGGGCGCTGCCCGGCGTGCCAGGAGTTCGGCTCGCTGATCGAGGAGGTCGCCGGCGGTGAGCCGCCGCGGGCCGGCTCGGCGCTGGTCGCCGACGGCGCCGCGCCGATCGCGGTCACCGAGGTGGCCGAGCTCGACGCGCGGCACCGGGTGCCCACCGGCCTGGCCGAGCTCGATCGCGTGCTCGGCGGCGGCCTGGTGCCGGGCGCGGTGGTGCTGTTCGGCGGCGACCCCGGCATCGGCAAGTCGACGCTGCTGCTGCAGGTGCTGGGGGCGATCGCGCAGCACCGACCGGTGCTGTACGCCACCGGCGAGGAGTCGGTCGCGCAGACCGCGCTGCGGGCCCGGCGCATCGGCGCCGCCAGCGCCGGCCTCAGGCTGGTCGCCGAGACCGACATCGACGTGATCGTCGGCCACGCCAAGGCGGCGCCGCCGGCGGTGCTGGCGGTCGACTCGATCCAGACCGTCTACACCAGCGAGCTCGACTCGATCCCCGGCGCGGTGGCGCAGGTGCGCGAGTGCGCGGCGCGGCTGGTGCGCTACGCCAAGACCACCGGCGTCCCGACCATCGCGGTCGGCCACGTCACCAAGGACGGCACGATCGCCGGGCCCAAGACCCTCGAGCACCTGGTCGACGTGGTGCTGCACGTCGAGGGCGACGGCGCCGGCGCCTACCGCATCGTACGCGCGCACAAGAACCGCTTCGGCTCGACGCAGGAGCTGGGCGTGTTCGAGATGCGGGCCGGCGGCCTGGTCGAGGTGCCCAACCCGTCGGCGCTGCTGCTGGCCGAGCGGCCGCGCGGCGCGCCGGGCTCGGTGGTGGTGGCGTCGGCCGACGGCCACCGGCCGCTGCTGGTCGAGGTCCAGGCGCTGGTGGCGCCGGCCACCGCCGGCGTCGGCCGCCGCACCGTCGCCGGCGTCGACGCCAACCGGGTGGCGCTGTTGCTCGCGGTGCTGCAGCAGCGGGTCGGCTACGACATCCTGGGCCAGGACGTCTTCGTCAACATCGCCGGCGGCCTGCGGCTGGCCGAGCCGGCGATCGATCTCGGCATCGCGTGCGCGCTGGCGTCGTCGCAGCGCGGCCGCGCGATCGACGAGCACACCGTGGTGTTCGGAGAGGTCGGCCTGGCCGGCGAGGTGCGCGCGGTGCCGATGGCCGAGCTGCGGCTGGCCGAGGCCAAGAAGCTCGGCTTCTCGCGCTGCATCCTGCCGGCGCAGAACCGGGCGCGGCTCGAGGACGATCTCGGCCTCGAGCTGGTCGCGGTCGATCGCCTGGCCGCGGCGCTGAACGCGCTGTAGCCGAGCGTCAGCGTGACGAGCTGGATCGCGCGGCTCAACCGCCGGTCGCGGCGAGCCAGCCGTCGGCGACGGCGCGCTGCACGGTCGGCCACAGCGCGACGCCGCAATCTCCCTGCGTCACTTTCTTCCCGCTTCACATCTAATTCCCGCAGCGGTACGCTCCGCCCCATGAGCGTGAGCAACGTGGCAAGGCTTCTCACCTTCATGTTCGCAGGCATGGCTCATCTCGGATGCTCGCCGCCGGAGCACCGCACCGCCGCGGTCCGCCGCCTTCCGCGACGCCCCGGCTCACCGATTCCGCAGCACGCGCGTTGCTGCTCCCCGGTCTACGCCCAGGGGAAACCCTCGTAGAAGTAATCCCCTGGACGCTGCCCGACACACAACTCGCGATGGCCGTCGGTGTCGCCGTCACCGCGACCGGTGCACGCCGGTTCGAGGTCGACATCAACGGTCGACCAGTGACACTTGAGAGCGAGCTGGCCAACGCGGCCGCCGCACACCGCTCCATTCGGGGAAAGCAGAGCGAACGACTCGACGCACACCAACGCCACCTACGCGACGACGACATAGTGGACTTCGAGATCGTGCTGAAAGCCCACCCCGCCTACCCAACGCGACCATACGATGGCACGGGACTGCATGTCCCGATCACGGAGTTCAACGAAGCGCTGCTCGCTCATCGAGCAGAGAATCGCACTCAGCTTGAAGCACTCAAGCGCGATCTGAGATCGTGGCTCGACGAACACGGCGCGACGGTCACCGACTACGAGAACCTCCCAATCATGGCAGTTTCGGGTCCCGCGTGGATGCTGCGCGATGTCCGCCTCGAAGCGGAGGACATCGAAAGCCTCGAACTCGCAGTCCCCACCGCGTCGCCCCTTCTCACCCACGCCGGACACGCCTCGATGAACGAAGCCGCACTCTCCGGGCCACTCTGCGGACCATGCGACGGAGGAGGCCTAGGTGTCGGCATCTGGGAGAAGGGAACAAGCGAAGGACTTTCCGGACGATATGGAGCCATCGCAACGAACAACACGCGACTCATCGCTGCCGCCACCGACACATACGAGACAGCGCCCACCCCTTGCACGACCGATTCCCAATGCCCGCCGAACATGTCCTCTGAAAGCTATCGATGCTCCACCACACTTGGCAAGTGTGTCAGCGAGCATCGGTCAGTTGTCGCTGGCATGATCGGCCTGCAAGGCACGTACACCTATCCAAGCGGCGTGCCAGGTGTCGGCGGCGTGACCTTCGCGCAGGCGGGCACAACGAACGTCGTCAGATTCATTGTCAATGAATGGGGCAGCACCGGCGTCAACTGGTACATGGGGCAACCAAGCGCGTATATCAATCGAAGCCAGGACGGAACAGACGCAGGCGCCGCGTCTGTCGCCCTAAACTGGGCAGCCCGATACGACAACGTCCTGCTCACCGTCGCCGCCGGAAACTCGGGCACCGAATCTGTTGCCAACAGCCTCTTCATCAACGCGATCTCGGTGGGCGGGTTCCGATACGAGACATGGAACTCACCATCCACGCATCGTCGCAATTCCGTCTACTCCTCATACATCAACAACAACTCAGTCTATCCGGGCCTCGAGCGACCCAACCTGCTTGGTCCGATGTCCCACCTCGACGGCGGTGGACTGTACGCGGGACTGAGCATCCCCCTGGTCACGGCGGCAGGCACACCTGCGATGACGCTCACCACGCTGAACGGAAGCCAGGCCGTCGGCACAAGTCTCGCCGCCCCAGCCGTTCTAAGCGTCGCCATGGCCGCACATCAATATGCAGGGCTCTTCAGCGCTCTGTACTTCCCCGTCACGCGCAAGGCCGTCGTGATGGCGGCAACCCGCGACTCCAACGCGGACGGGATGGTCGCCAAGGGGAATGCGTGGAGTTCGACGCCCGATGGCGAGGACGGTGCGGGCCACCCAGATCTGGCTTACGTCAAGTCTCTCCTTGATGCCGGCAACAACTTCTACACAGTCTTGGACGATAGCGCATTTACTTCCTGCGGGCCCGGTTGCCGGACGTATCCTCTGGCGACCGTCAACGTCGGATTTCGGGGAAGGATCAAGGCGGCGCTGGTTTGGACCGCGTGTGCGCCGACGGCCTCGGCTCCAACGACACAGCCACCGACCGACTTTGACTTGGCAATAATCAGACCAGCCTTCTGTGGCGGGAGCACTGCCCAGAGCGTCTCTGTCAACAACGAGGTCGAGATGCTCTATGACGACTGCCTACCGGTTGGCGGCGCCCCCAGAGGCACATACCAATACTCGTTCGAGATCCGAATCAAGAATGGCGCATCGATCTCGACCGCATGCGGGACCTCGGAGCCGATAGGATTTGCGTGGAGTGTACAGTGACTCGCGGCCTGTGCTTCGCACCGATTATGGTGTTGTTGTCGCACGGGTGCGGCGACGCCGTGGCGCCATGTAACTACGACGACGAGTTCGCCGCTCCGTCGTCGATCGATGCGCTCGAATGTCTATCGGCCAAGCAGTTGGCCGCCCGCGATACCGTTGGCCTGTACGTGACACAGCAAGACATTGACATCTATCTCGACTTGCTGCGCCGGAGCTTCGCACCGATCGCGCCCACGCTGGCACGCCCACCTCTAGCTGGAGCCTGGGCTAGCGGACCTTTCATTGACACAACGAACCCCCTTGTCGCCAGAGCCTGGACCAATGGCGACATCGCCACCGGAATCATCGCACTCGACGAAGTAACATCCGGGGCCGGAGTAGATGCCGTGGAGCGCTCCCCCAATAGCAACATCTATCGACTCGGAGCGAGACGTCGAACGCTGGCACCTGCACACGTGGCTGCAGCTATTCAAGCTGCAGCGATCGCGGACCTGATTGCAACCACAGAGACCTTCATGCCAACCGAGCCCGCCGAGGAAATCACCGTGGAGGCGCCGCTCACGGCGGCCATCATTCCGGTCAAGTTTCAGATTGGCTGGGGCGATTGTTTCGTTGACTGTACGGGCCAACACTTCTGGCGTGTTGACGTCGCCACCTCTGGCGCGACGCTTCGTGAAGAGTGGGGGGACCCGATTCCGGCCGATGTTCTTGACATCTACCGCCGCTGGCCCGACTCGCGATGATGACAATCCGATTTCGAGCTGGTCGCCGTCGATCGCCTGGCCGCCGCGCTGAATGCGCTGTAGCCGAGCGTCAGCGTGACGAGCTGGGTCGCGCGGCTCAACCGCCGGTCGCGGCGAGCCAGCCGTCGGCCGCGGCGCGCTGCACGGTCGGCCACAGCGCGACCCCGCAGGTGCGGTGGCCCAGGCGATCGGTGATCGCGACCGTGCGCACCTGGCGGAAGCCGGCGATCACGTCGGCCCGCACCAGCACCGCCTCGAAGCCGTCGAGGTCGCGGCGCAGGCTGGCCTCGTCCTCGGTGAACGCCACCAGCACCAGCGCGGCGTCGTGGATCTTCGGCTCGGCCGACATCTTCTGCAGATCGGCGACCAGGTTGCGCCGCCACTGCGCGCCGTAGCGGCCGTCGCGCGCGCCGCCGGGGCGCCACTGCCGCGCCACCTTGAGCTCGAGCCACAGCGCCTGCTCGGGCAGGCACAGCCCCGGCAGCGGTTCGCCGCGCGACAGCGGCGCGCCGGCTGGCGACACCACCAGATCGCAGCGCGCGCGGTGGCTGAGCTTCTTGCCCGCCGTCGACGGGTAGTGGACCTCGCGCGCCACCTCGTGATCGCGGGCCAGCGCCGCCGCCAGCGCCTGCTGCAGCGCGCGCTCGTCCCAGGCGTCGAGGCCGTGGGGCGCCTGCTCGAGCGCGAGCCCGGCCTCGAGGTCGGCGACGCCGCGGGCCAGGTGATCGGCCAGCTCGCCGAGGTACCAGGCCCAGCTCACGGCGCGGCTCCCGCCGCCGCGACGAGCGGGCACATCGCCAGCGGGAACGTGCGCGCGCCCAGCTTGCCGAACTCGCAGGCGACGGTGTCGGCCGCGACCTCGACCACCACGCCAGCGCCGTAGCGCGGGTGGCGCACCGCCTGCCCGGCGCGCCACGGCGCGGCGCTGGACGCGATCGCCGCGGCGACCGGCGCGGGCGCGGGGGCGATCGTCGGCGCGGGCGCGGCCGCGGCCGGCGACGTGGCGTCGTGCCACGCCACCACCGCCGCGGGCAGCAGGTACAGGAGCGGGCTCGGCGCACCCAGCGCGCCGAACTGATGCGGGCACGCGACGTACGAGATCTCGACCTCGTCCTTGGCCCGGGTGATGCCGACGAACAGCAGCCGGCGCTCCTCGGGCTCGTCCTCGACCATGTCGCGCACCACCAGCGGCACCACGCCGAGGTTGGCGCCGGCGATGAAGACGTGGCGGAACTCGAGGCCCTTGGCGGCGTGCAGCGTCAGCACGCGCACCGCGTCGCCGGGCGACGGCGCGGCGACGATCCCCGCCGCGCCGTCGTCGACCGCGCACGGCACGCCCGCCGCCGCCAGCGCCTCGGCCACCGCCGCGACCTGGGCCCGCAGCCGGCACAAGACCGCCACCTCGGCGCGCGGCACGCCCGCGGCGTGGAGCGCGGCCAGCCGCGCCGCCAGGTACGTCGCCTCGGCGATCGGATCGTGGTGGCGCCGCACGGCGATCGGCGGCCCCGGCGGGCGCACCGCGGTGAGCGCCCCGTCGCTCATCGGCTGCGCGCCCAGCACCGCGCGCGCGCCGTCGAGGATCGTCGCCGTGCTGCGGTAGCTCGCCGGCAGCTCGTGGATCACGCAGCCCAGCGCCGTCGCCGCCCGCGCGAAGCCGTCGGCCACGCCGCCGCGCCAGCCGTAGATCGCCTGCCGCGGATCGCCGACGCCGAACACGCCGCCGTCGGGCGCGCGCAGCCGGCCCACCAGCGCCAGCTCGCGCGGCTCGCAGTCCTGCAGCTCGTCGATCAGGATCCACCGCGGGCGCCGCACGTCGGCCGTCACCAGGAGCGCGCTGGCGTGGTCGATCAGATCGTCGAACTCCATCGCGTTGCGCGCGCGCTTGGCCTCGGCCAGCAGCGCCGCCAGCCGCGCCAGGTCGCCGCCGCTGCCGGGGACCACCGCCTTCAGCTTCTCGCGCAGCCGGCGCCGTTGCCCGACCCGCAGCTTGTGGGTCGCGATCAGCTCGTCGAGCAGCGCGGCTACGCCATCCTCGTCGAGCACCGCGACGTCGGGGCGGTAGCCGAGCTGCGCCACCGGCAGCACCCGCTGGAGCAGCGCCAGCGCCACCGCGTGGAACGTGCCGATCAGCCAGCGCTCGGCCGGCGTGGTCGGGCGCCCGAGCAGCTCGTCGAGCCGCGCCCGCAGCTCGTCGGCGGCCTTGGTGGTGAACGTGACGATCGCCAGCTCGGCCAGCGGCACGCCGACGACGACGTGCAGGTACGCCGCCTTGTGGATCAGCACGGTGGTCTTGCCGCTGCCGACCGCCGCCCGCACCAGCGCCGCGCGATCGTCGGCCAGCACCGCCGCCTGCTGCATCGGATCGAGCGCCGCCAGCCGCGCGTGCAGCCGCGGGCTCACCGCCGCCACCGCCGCCAGCCGCGCGGCGATCGCCGCCGGGTCGACCACCGCCGCCGGCAGCGCGACCTCCGCCGGGCGCGCGATCGGCGGGGCGATCGGCGCGACCGCCAGCGCCGCCACCGCACCGTCGGGGCGCCGCCGCTCGGCCCGGGCCTCGCGCTGCAGCCGCTGCCAGGTCGGCGCGGTCACGGCTGGGGCTCCGGCCGCGGCCCGGCCTCCTCGAGCACGTAGCCGCTGGCCAGCTTGGCGCTGGCCGCGCGCTCGGTGGCGGCGCGGTCGCCGATCAGATCGTCGTGCCGCCGCTGCAGCTTGCCGGTGATCGCGTGCCCGCGATCGCGCGCCGCCGCGTCGACCTCGATCGCGATCGCGCCGTCGGCCGGCGCCTCGACCTCGCGGGCGATCGCCTGCCACAGCCGGCGCTGCGCGGCGTCGGCGCCGAGCCACCCGGCCAGCCCCGGGCTCGCCACCCGCAGGATCAGCCGCGCGCCGCGGCGCTCGGCCGGCCCCAGCCGCGTCAGCAGCTCGGCCCCCTCGACCTGCGCCGCCCGCAGCCGCGCGCACAGCTCGTCCCAGCGCGCGTCGACCTCGCGCCACGGGATCCGCGGCGCCACCAGCCGCAGCACCGGCGCCAGCGGCGTCGCCGCCACCTCGGCACCGCGCACCTCGACCGGCGGCGGCACCACCTCGCGCAGCCGGCGCAGCGCCCAGCCCACCAGCTTCGGATCGCGGGCCCAGCTGCCGACGCACGCCGGGCACCCGCGCTGGCAGCGGCAGCGCTCGACCAGGCCCAGCGCCGCGGTCAGCACGTCGTCGAGCCGCTCGTAGGCCTTGGCCGCGTAGCCCAGCCCGCCGGGGTGGCTGTCGTAGCAGACCAGCGCGGTCGCGGTGCGACCGGTCTGCTCGTCGGCGACGTGGAAGCTGGTCGCGCACAGGTCCGTGCGCTCGGCCATCGTGTGCAGGCGCGCGCACGCCCCGACCGCGTGGACCATGCCGGCCAGCGCGTCCTCGCGCTCGCCGCCCAGCACCGCCAGCACCGCCTCGGGCACGGTGATCCACACCGCCTCGGTCTCCAGCACCAGCCGCAGGTGCTCGTGGAGCGCCTCGTAGCCGAGGTTCTGGTGGTTGTGGAACTCGAGCATCTTGTAGCCGACCACCACGTCGTCGACGCGCACGTCGCCGAACGCCGCCTCGGTCAGCCCGAACCCCCGCTGCTCCTGCGTGAGCAGCACGTCGATCGCGGTGCGCACGTCGGGCTGGGTGTAGAAGTTCTGCTCGACCTCGCCCACCGTCGCCACGTGTTGCACCAGATCGAGCGCCTCGACCTGGTACTGCACGCCGTCGTGCAGGTAGATCGCGCGGGTGTGGGCCTCGCGGTAGACCTGCGGCCGGCTCATCTCGGTGAGCGTCGTGCCGGTCGCGCGGTTGACCACCTTGAAGCGATCGTTGTGCAGGTTGCGCAGGCTGACCTCGCCCGCCGGGAACAGCCCGCCGGTCCAGTGCCAGCTGCCCAGCGCCTCGCGCACCTCGCCGGCGCGGGCCAGCACGACGACGATCTCGCCGAGGTCGGGGAACACCGCGGCGTCGTCGAGCCCGAGCGGCAGCTCGGCCGCCGCGGCGCGCACGTGGGCCAGCTGGATCGCCAGGTTGTCGCGATCGACCACCGCGTGCTCGGCGGCCTGCCCGACCAGCCAGTCGGGGTGCTCGCCGATGAACTGATCGGTCGGCGACACCGCCAGCACGACGATCGCGTGGGCCAGCTCGTTGCGGCGCCCGGCGCGCCCGAGCTGCTGCCAGAAGCTGGCGCGGGTGCCAGGGAAGCCGCCCTGCACCACCACCTGCAGCGCGCCGATGTCGATGCCCAGCTCGAGCGCGTTGGTCGACACCACGCCGACCAGGCTGCCGTCGACCAGCGCCCGCTCGACCGCGCGCCGCTCCTCGGGCGTATAGCCGCCGCGGTAGCCGGCCAGCAGGTAGCCCTCGTCGTGGCCGGCGACGTCGCGCAGCCGATCGCGCGACTCCTTCAGCACGATCTCGGTCTCCTTGCGGCTGCGACAGAACGCGATCGTGCGGTGGCGCGCGGCGATCAGGTGCGGCAACAACGTCGCCAGCTCGGCGGTCACCGGCTGCCGGGTGTCGCGCTCGGTCAGCGGCGGCTGCCAGAAGTGCACCACCTTGCCCGCCGACGGCGAGCCGTCGCGATCGACCAGCCGGAACGGCCGGTGGCACAGCGCCTCGGCGTGCTCGCGGGCGTTGGCGATGGTCGCCGAGCTGCACAGGAACTGCGGCCGGCTGCCGTGGTGCGCGCACACCCGCAAGAGCCGCCGCATCAGGTTGGCGAAGTGCGCGCCGAACGCGCCGCGGTAGGTGTGCAGCTCGTCGATGACGACGTAGCGCACGTTGCGGAAGACGTGGGCGAAGCCGCGCCGCCCGTGGCTGGGCAAGAGCGCGCTGTGCAGCATGTCGGGGTTGGTCAGGATCAGGTTCGCGCGATCGCGGACCTTGGTGCGCTCGGCCGGCGGCGTGTCGCCGTCGTACACGCCGGCCGCGATCCGCGGCGCCGCCACGTCGGTGCGCGTCGCCAGGTGATCGACCAGCCCCAGCACGCCGCGCAGCTGATCCTGGGTCAGCGCCTTGGTCGGGAACAGGAGCAGCGTGCGCGCCGACGGATCCTCCAGCGTCGCCTGGATCACCGGCAGCAGGTACGACAGCGACTTGCCGCTCGCCGTGCCGGTGGTGACCACCACGCTCTCGCCCGCCCGCGCCGCGTCGAACGCCTCCACCTGGTGGCTGTACAGCCGCTCGATCCCGCGCGCCGCCAGCGTCTCGCGCAGCGCCGGGTGCAACCCCTCGGGCAGCGGCGCATACACCGCCTCGCGCGGCGGGATGGTCCGCGTGGCGATCACGCGGCCCGGGAAGCGAGACAGATCGAGCGAGGGGGCGTCCATGCGAGCAGCTCCTGGGCGAGGGGGCTGCTCATCGTATCAGTGACTGAACACTGGTCCAGTATTCGGACTCGCCATTTCGGGCAGATCGGGCCCAGGCGACGTCCCTGGCGCCATCCCACGTGGGAGATCCTGCCGACATCCCACGTGGGAGATCCTGGCGACGTCCCACGTGGGAGATCCTGGCGACGTCCCACGTGGGAGATCCTGGCGACGTCCCACGTGGGGAGCCACCTCCCCCCGCCGCTCCGCTACTTGCTCTTCGGCTTCTTCGGGGCCTTCTTCGGCGTGGCCTTCGGCGGCGCGGTCACCGGCGTGCCACCGAGCGCGATGACCTCGCCCTCGACGTTCTTCTGCGCCTCGGCGTCCTTGCCCTTGTTGAGCTCGAGGAACGTGTTGAAGGCCTCGACGGCCTTCGCGTCCTCGTGGTTCAGCTTGTACATGTAGCCGAGGTCGTACCAGGCGTCGGCGTGATCGGGCGCCAGGCCCACGGCCTTCTCGTACATCGGGATGGCCTGCTCGATCTCCTCTTGCCGGCGGAACACCACCGCGGCGTTGAAGTAGTACTCGGCGACGTCGGACTTGAGCTCGATGGCCTTGGCGAACGACGCGGCCGCCGCGTCGAGCTGGTTGGCCGCGCGCTGCGCGACGCCGAGGTTGTTGACGTAGCTGTGCTCGCCCGGCGCCAGCTTGACCGCCCACTCGAGCGCCTTGAGCGCGCCCTCGCTGTCGCCCTTCTTGCGCTTGATCACGCCGATGTTCGAGAACACGTCGGCCTGCTTCGGGTCGAGCTTGCACGAGGTCTGCAGCGCCGCCAGCGCGTCGTCGAGCCGATCGACGCGGTAGTACGCCATGCCCAGGTTCGACCAGACCGTCGCGTCCTTGGTCAGGATCTGCGTCGCGTGCTCGTAGGCGTCGACCGCCTGCGGGAACATCTTCTTCTTCTTGTACAGGTGGCCGAGCGAGGCCCACGCCATGCCGTGCTTGGCGTCGGCAGCGACCGCCTTCTCGAACGCGGCGATCGCCTCGTCGTCCTTGCCCTGGTTCTTCCAGCTGATGCCCTGCTTGTAGAGCGCGCCGGCGTCGTCGGCGGCGGCCGGCGCGGCGGCCAGCGCGACGGTGACGAGGCCGGCGCCGAGGGCAGCGCGGAGCGAGCGGAGCGAGACGATGGGACGCATGGGGCGAGCCTCCAGGCCGATGAGCCTACCATCGCCAGTGGCGCCGAGCCCCGCGCAGGTTACGAAGCCGCGGCCGGCAACGCGGACGGCTCATCGGCCGGCGCGTCGGTCGCGCGCGCGGCCTCGGACAGCCCGTCGGACAGATCGGCCAGCACCGCCACCGCCGTGCGGGCGTCGGCGGCCTCGCGGGCCGCGGCCGAGGCGTCGGCGTGGGCGCACGCCAGCCGGAAGGTCTCGAGCGTCGCGACGCAGTGGTGCATGCGCGCGACGATGCGCTCGCGCGACGCCGCCACCGACGCGGCGTAGCGCTGCTGATCGGCCAGCGCCGCGCGGGCGTCCTTGAACTGCGCCGCCGCGATCGCGTCGGTGCAGGCCGCGATGCGCAGGTCGAGCTCGGCGATCCGGACGTCGATGCTGGCGGCGTCGATCGCCGGAGCGGTGGAGGCCTTGGCCGCCACCGCGAACAAGGTCGTCAGGCCGCCGGCGACCAGCGCGCGATCGTCGGCGCGCATCGTCTGGGTGTCGTGCCAGATCGCCAGGCCGCGCTCGGCCAGCGCCTTGGGCTCGCCGACCAGCGGCGGCAGCGCGCGCCACGCGGCGAGGATCGGATCGACCTGCACCGCGAGGTGGCGGCCGGCCAGCGCGCCGGCGGCGATGCAGCCCAGGAACAGGCCGCTGGCCGCGTCGATCGCCGGCGCCGACCAGCTCGCCAGCGCCGCGGCGCCGAGCACGCGATCGGCGGCCCACACCGCGGCGGCCGCGGCCAGCGCGGCGATCGGCGCGGCCCAGGCCAGCCGCGCGCGCGGCGCGCCGATGATCAGCACCGCGGCCAGCGCCAGCGGCGTCAGCGCCCAGCTCCCCGCTACCGACGCGGCGCCGACGCCGGCGGCGATCGCGCACAGCCGGGCGCCCATGCGCAGCGCCGAGGTCGGCCGCTCGGCCCACGACAGCCCCGCCGCGATGCCCACCAGCGCGCCGACGACCGAGCCCGGCACCCCGGCGATCGTCGCCGGCCCCAGCGCCGCGGCCGCCGCGCCAACCGTCGCCGCGCCCCCGGTCGCCAGCGCAACTCGATGAAATCCCGGGTGGTCGTCGAAGGCGAGGCCGGTGGCAGCGGGCATGGACGCTACCGACGCGCGAGCCGCCCGGCCGATCTGACGACGGGCCTGGCCAGCCGGGGCGACGCGTCGCGTCAGGGCGCGGCCGCGATGGTCGAGACGTCGGCGAGGCGCAGCTCGGCCAGCGCGTCGGCGAACTGCACCCGCATCAGCATGATGCGATCCTGGGCGTCGACGATCGCCAGCGTCGTGGCCTGCAGGCGGGTCGCCATGTCGGCGGCCTTCTCGGCGAGCTGCGTCGACAGCGCGGCGGCGGTCTTGACCTTGCGCAGGCTCATCAGCTGGCCGGTCAGCTCGGCCTGGCGATCGCGGTACTCGGCGGCGCGCTCGCGCAGGCTGGCGATCTTGTCGACCGTGTCGAACAGCTCGCGGTGGATCGCGAGGATCGCCTCGAGCTGCTTCTTGAGCGCCGGCGTCGGCCGATCGCTCTGCACGTAGACCGCGAGCTGATCGAGCGTGTCGCTGGCGCCCAGCTCGAGCCGGCGGGTCAAGGGCGTCGCCTCGCGCAGCTCGATCTGCTTGGTCTCGCCGGCGCCCAGCTCGACCGCGACCAAGAGCGCGTCGCCGACCCGCTCGATCGGCAGCGGCGTGTCGAGCAGCTGCCAGCCCGGCTCGATCGCGTGGCGCACGTACACCGTCGCCGGGCCGCGCAGCCGGCTGGTCACGGTCAGCGTGCGGGTGCGGATGTGCTGGACCTCCGCGGTGAGGATGCCGCGCTCGAGCGTCACCAGCCGCGACAGCTCGTCGTGGGTGCCGCCGCCGGCGTCGACGACGATCTGCCGGTCGAGCGCGTAGGGGATGACCACCGCGGCGTGGGGCGCGACCGCGTCGGTCAGGCCCTCGCCGACGTAGCGGCCCTCGCCGTAGACCGTGATCGGCCCGGCCTCGAGGGTCGAGTCGGTCGGGTTCTCCAGCCGCACCGCCTTGAACGCGAACCGGGCGTTGCCGCGCTCGCCCAGGCCGTCGTACAGGTACGCCTCGCGGCCGGTGGTCTTGGCCCGCAGCACCGACACCATCGCGCTGGTGCCGTCGCCGACCGTCATCGGCGTGCCCGACGAGAACAGGCTCTCGCCCACCGGCGCGGCGTCGCTGGTGTCGGCGACCGACGCCGCCTTGGCCGCGGCCTCGGCCGGCGCCGCCTCGGTGAGGATCGCCACCGCCGCCCGCGCGCCGACGCCGCCCGAGGCCACCCGCACCCGGCCCGGCGCCACGCCGGCGTCGATCAGCTGGTTGCGCACCAGGTTGGCGCGCTCGAGCGCGACCTTGTCGCCGTCGCGCTCGCCGGGCGCGGCGTAGCCCTGCACCACCACGTACTGCCGCTGCTTGATCAGCGCGCTCGACACCTGGCTCAGCTTCTCGTCGCCGAGCTTGACCGGGGCGTAGGGATCCGGCGGCGGCGGCTGGATCGTGACCCCCTGGCGGGTCGACCCCGCGTCGATCGTCGGCGCGCCGCCGGTGGTGTTGACGCCGTCGACCACGTAGGTGTTCTCGAGCGACGACGAGCCCGAGAACGAGCTGCCGAGCTGGTCGTCCTGGCTGCCGGCCGCGGTCCCCAGCACGCTCTCGAAGGTGCGGCCGACCGGGATGTTCTTGGTGTAGTCGTCGGTGAGCGTCGCGTTGCCGCGGATCTCCTCGGCGTCGAGCGTCAGCACGTTCTGCTCGGCGGCCTGGGGCCCGGCGCTGCCGCCGTAGGGGCTGACCGCGGTCGGCGGCGCGATCGCGAACGCCTCCTCGGGCGACAGCTCGGCGCGATCGACCGTGCGCACGCTCCACAGGTCGTAGCGGAACGACATCGCCGAGCTCGAGCCGACGCCGACGACGACGTCCTTCCAGTCCTCGCCCGACAGGTTGTCGACCACCGCCCAGCCCTCGAGCATCGCGCCGTCGTCCTTGCCCAGCACCAGCCGGTAGCTGGGCTTCCACGCGGCGGCGTCGGTGACGTAGGTCATCACCACGTCGGCGCGATCGCCGACCACGCCGCCGACGTCGAGCTGCATGTCGATCACCGGCGCGTCGTCGGCCTGGCGCCGCGGGAACGACACCGGCAGCGGCGTCTGGGTGCGGGCGTCGACCACGGTCAGCGACTTGAGGAAGTCGTCGACGCGCTCGCGCGGCACCCGCACCGTCAGCTTGCCGCCGGCGACCTGGGCGCGGCGCTCGTAGAACGCGACGCCGTTGCGGTAGACGACGACCTTGCCGAGCGGCACCTTGTCGACGGCGACGTGGCGGGGGGCGCGGGGCCCGCAGGCGGCGAGCGCGGCGAGCAAGAGCGACAGGGACAGGCAGTGACGCATGGTTCCTCCTGCTCGCTGTCACGCGCCGGACGCCGTTCGGGTCCCCGGCCGTGGCTCACCGCCGCTGGCCCGCTGCGACCCGGCCGGCGCGGGGTGCGACAGCCACCGCCCGCGCGCGCCGCGGGGCCTCACCGCGCCGCGAGCGCGTCGTCGAGGTGCACCAGCGCGATCGCGTCGGCCAGATCGACCCGACGCAGCGTCACCGCGTCGTCGGCCGTCGTGATCGCCAGCGTCGTCTCCTGCAGCCGCGTCGCGATGTCGTCGAGCTTGGCCGCCAGCGTCCGGCTGAGCACCGCCGCGCTCTTGAGCTTGCGCAGCGCCACCAGCTGGTCCATCAGCTCGGCCTGGCGCGCGCGGTACTCGGCGGCGCGATCGCGCAGCCCGGCGGCGCGCTCGATCGCGTCGATCAGCGCCGCGTGGGCCGCGAGGAAGGCCGCGAGCTGCTGCCGGAGCGCGCCGCTGGCGCGGCCGCTGTCGACGAACAGCCGCAGCTCGCCGACCGCCGCCTCGTCGGTGAAGGCCAGCCGCCGGATCATCGGCGTGGCCTCGCGCAGCGCCAGCGTGCGGGTCGCGCCGGCGCCCAGCTCGACCGCCAGCAGCACGTGGTCGCCGTCGCGCTCGCTCGGCACGCCCGGCTCGAGCAGCGTCCACCCGGCCTCGACCGGGTGGCGCACGTAGACCGTCGTCGGCGTCCGCAGCCGGCTGGTGATCGTGAGCGTGGTCGTGCGCAGGTGCTGGACCTCGGCGGTCGCCACGCCGCGGGCCACCGCGGTTAGGCGCGCCAGCTCGTCGGCGGTGCCGCGCTCGCGGGCCACGACGATCTGGCGATCGAGCGCGTACGGCACGACCGCGGCGGCGTGGGGCGCGATCGCGTCGGCCAGGCCCTCGCCGACGTAGCGGCCGGCGCCGTAGACCGTGATCGGCCCGGCCTCGAGCGTGGCGCCGGTCGGGTTGGCGACGCGCACCGACTTGAACGCGAACCGCGCGTTGCCGCGCTCGCCGTCGCCGTCGTAGAGGTACACCTCGCGGCCGGTGGTCGGCGCGCGCAGCACCGACACCATCGCGCTCTGGCCGTCGGCCACGCGCACCGTGGTCGGCGCCGCGAACAGGCTCTCGCCGATCGGCGGCGCGTCGGCGCTGACCTCGGCGCGCGCGGTCGCCGCCGCCGCGGTCTCGGCGCGGCCCGCGGTGCCGGCGACGATCTGCACCATCGCCCGGGCGCCGACGCCGGCGCTGGCGACGCCCACCCGTGCGGGCGCGACGCCGGCGTCGATCAGCTGGTTGCGCACCAGGTTGGCCCGGGCCAGCGCGGCGCGCTCGGGCGCCAGCTCGCCCGGCGCCGCGAAGCCCTGCACCACCACCGGCCGCCGATCCTTGATCAGCCCCGCCGCGACCTCCTTCAGCTTCTGATCGCCCAGCCGCACCTGCGCGTACGGATCCGGCGGCGGCGGCGGCGGCGATCGCGGGGCCTCGTCGTCGCCGCGACCGGGCGCGGTGCCGAGCGTGGCCCCGAACGTGCGCCCCGGCACCGGGATGTTCCGCGTGTACTCCTGATCGATCGTGATGCCCTGGGTGGTCGAGGTCGGATCGATCGCCGGCGGCCGGTCCTCGACGACGATCGTCTCGCGGACCGCCGTCTCGGGGTTGATCTTCTGGAACACCGGCGTGGTCTTGTTGACCCCGACCCGGATGCCGGAGCGCGCGACCGTCACGTCGCCGAAGTAGAACGTCATCTGGTAGTCGCCCGGCGCTAGGCCGGTGACGCGGTAGCTGCCGTCGTCCTCGGTGATCGCGGTGCTCGAGCCGCTGGGGCCGGTGACCGCCACCGTCACGCCCGACAGCGCGTCGCCGGCGATCGTGTCGGTGACCCGGCCCTGGATCGCGCCGGTCGTGGCGGTCCCGCCGCCGGGCTGCGGGATCACCGCCGGGGCCACGGCGACCGGAGACGGTGACGGAGCCGGAGCCGGAACCGGAGCCGGAACCGGAGCCGGAGCCGGAGCCAGCGCCGGAGCCCCGGCGCCCGCGCCGCGGATCTCAGCCGCGTCCAGCGTGATGAGCGGGGTCGCGGCGGCGACCGCGCCGCCGTCGCCGCCGTAGGGGCTCACCGCGGTCGGCGGCGCCACCGCGAACACCTCGTCCTGCGCCAGGGTCGCGCGATCGACCGTGCGCACGCTCCACAAGTCGTAGCGGAACGACATCGCCGCGCTCGCGCCGACGCCGACCGCGACGTCGTTCCAGTCCTCGCCCGACTGGTTGTCGACCACGGCCCAGCTCTCGAGCATCGCCGCGTCGTCGTCGCCCAGCACCAGCCGATAGCTCGGCTTCCACGCGGCTGCGTCGGTGATGTAGGTCATCACCACCTCGGCCGCGCCGGCGCCGACGTCGAGCGCCATCTCGATCACCGGCGCGTCCGCCGCCTGCCGCCGCGGGAACGTCACCGACAGCGGCCGCCCCGAGCGCGCGTCGACCACCGTCAGCGACTTCAAGAAGTCGTCGACGCGCTCGCGCGGCACCCGCACCCGCACCTGGCCGCCCACCACCCGCGCCCGCCGCTCGTAGAACGCCACGCCGTTGCGATACACGACCACCTTGCCCAGCGGCACGCGGTCGACCGCGACGTGGCGCAACCCGCCTCCGCAGCCCGTGACCATGCTGACGACCAGCGCCAGCGAGATACCTCGACGCATGTAGAACCTCCTGCCCGCCTCCACGCGCCCGACCCCGGATCGGTCGACCCGCGTGGCTCACGCCCCGTGACACGCCGCGGCGCCGCACCCGCGGGGTGCGACAGCGCTCGGGTCCGCTCACCGCATCCCCGCCTCCACCGCC
The DNA here is from genome assembly GCA_016707895.1 of Myxococcales bacterium. Taxonomy (GTDB): domain Bacteria; phylum Myxococcota_A; class Polyangia; order Haliangiales; family Haliangiaceae; genus UBA2376. Next base: position 302,800 of record JADJGV010000006.1, read on the forward strand.
TGGTTCACGATCCGCACCCAGCCCCGCGCCGCTGGCTCGGGCCGCCGCGTGAGGACGCCCCAGCCGACGTCGAACGTCAGCGTCCAGGCCCCGGTCTCCACCTCAAGCTCGTAGTGGCCATCCGCCGCTGTCGTCGCGCTCACCCGCCGCTGCCCCGACGTCGCGACCACGATCACCCCCGCCACCGGCGCGCCACTGCTGCGATCCCGCACTACCCCGCGCACGAGCGCGCCCCCGCCCTCGCGCAACGCGAAGCGCGCCGCGTCACGTCGCCGCCCCATCGGCGCCGCCCGCGCCCCGTCCGCGTCGAACCGCGTCGCCGCCATCGCCAGACTGGTCGCCGGAAGCATCGTCATGCGCGTTCCGACGCGCCGCCCCCCGCCACCGATCACTCCTCGCTGCTGACCGCCGCTGGCCGAGTTGCGGCGTCACGCCAGTGACTGCGACCGCCGCGTCGCGCCACCGCCCGGCGGGCCTGTCGCAGGCGCAGCGGCGACGACTCGCACCGGATCCACCGCACGAGTATCCGTCATCGATCCGCCCTGGCGGGCCCAGCGCACACGGGTGAACGTCAGCGCGATGACGTGCCGTGCGATGCGAGCGGTGGTCGCGCTGGCCGTGGTCATGCGACTGACCGGCTGCGCGTGGTCCGAGCGCTGGCGCCTTCCACCTCCGGCCCGGGGACCGCTCGAGCCCTACCAGCGCGTGTGCTACCGCGCCGAACCGGCGGTGCTGCTCGGCGTGGTCGGCGACGTGCTCGCCGCTTACCGCTGGGACGTCACGATCGACGTGCCCCGCGGCTGGGTGTGGGCCCAGTCCGGGGCGGCCTATGTCCGCGCGGCCCTCGACACCAGGGCCAACTGCAGCCGGATCGCGATCAGCGGGGGATACCCGGCCGATCCCCACGCCGACGCCGTCCTGGATCCATATGCGATGGCGCGCGTGCTGTATCCGTTGATCTACCGGCGCCTGTCGATCTACGTCGTGGTCGAGCTGACGTAGCCTGCGCCGCCCGCCTCACGGCGTCGTGACGGCCAGGTGCGCCGCCGCGTCGGGCAGCGTCAGCTCGGCCAGCGCGTCCTGGAAGCGGACCTTGGCCAGCATCAGCTTCTCCTGGTTGTCGACGATGTCGATCGTCGTCTTCTGCACGCGGTCCGAGATGTCCTTCATCTTGTCCTGCAGGTTGCGCGACAGGCTGGTCGCGGTCTTGACCTTCTTGAGCGAGATGATCTGGTCGTTCAGCTCGTCCATGCGCAGGCGGTACTCGGCGGCGCGGTCGCGCAGGTTGGCGATCTTCTCGTCGGTGTCGATCACCTCGCGGTGGATCGCCAGCAGGTCCTGGAGCTGCTTCTTGAGCTCGGGGCTCGGGTGCGGGCTGTCGACGAACACCTTCATCATGTCGAGGGTGGTCGGCTGGGCCAGGTCGAGCGTGCGGGTCAGCGGCGTCGCCTCGGCGATCTCGACCACCTTGGTCTCGCCGGCGCCCAGCGCGATCTCGAACAGGTGGGCGTCGCCCAGCCGCTCGTAGGTCTTGGGCGCGTCGAGCACCAGCCAGCCCTTCTCGGTGGTGTGGCGGACGTAGACCTTGGTCGCGGTGTGCAGCCGGCTGGTGAAGGTCAGCTTGGTGCGCTTGATGTGCTGGACCTCGGCGGTCAGGATGCCGCGCTGCAAGGTCACCAGCCGCGCCACCTGGTTCTCGGTCGCGTCGTCGCGGTCGACCACGATCTGGCGATCGAGCGCGAACGGCACGACGACGTTGGCCTTGGGCGGGATCGGCTCGGTCAGGCCCTCGCCGATGTAGCGGTCGTCGCCGTAGACCGTCACCGGCCCGGTCTCGAGGGTCGAGTCGGTCGGGTTGTGCAGCCGCACCGCCTTGAACGCGAAGCGGTCGTTGCCGCGGTCGCTCTCGGCGTCGTACAGGTAGACCTGCTCGCCGTCGGTCTCCGCCCGCACCATCGACACCATCACGCTGGTGCCCTTGGCCACGGTCATGGGGATCTCGGACTGGAAGTGGCTCTCGCCCACCGGCGAGGCGTCGGCCTCGGCCGGCTTGGCCCCGCTCGCGGACTTCTCGGCCGTCGGCGCCTCGGTCACCATCCGCACGCCCGCGCGCTGGCCCGACACCGCGCCGCGGTTGACCACCCGGATCTGCGCCGGCGGCACGCCGGCGTCGATCAGCTGCATCTTGACGATGTTGGCGCGGTCCATCGCGCGCTGCTCGCTGCCCGGCTCGTTGGCGTCGGCGTAGCCCTCGATCACCAGGTTGCGGCGGTTCTTGATCAGGTCGGGCGCGAGCTGCGCCACCTTGCGGTCGCCCTCGGACACCCGCTGCCGCTGGTACTCGAGCTGGGCGCGCTCCTGCTCGAGCTTGGCGACCCGCGCCGCCTTGGCCGCGTCCTTGGGCTTGGCCGGGCGCTTCTTGCTGCCGCTGTCGTCGCGGTAGCTGCCGCCGCCGCCCGCGCCGCTGCCGCGCGACACGCTGGGCGGGGCCGGCGCGATGCTGCCGCTGGTGACGTCCAGGTTGCCGAAGTCGCCGTCGCTGCCGGCGTCCGGATCCGGCGCGTAGTCCTCCGACTCCTCGGCGTTCCGGGCCAGCCGCGCGTCGAGGTTCTCGGGGTGGCCGGCCGGCCGGCGGATCTCGTCGTCGCCGAGCTCGGCGACCATCGTCGGGGCGGCCTCGCCGCCGGCGCCGCCGTAGGGCGACACCGCAGTCGGCGGCGCCACCGCGAACTGCTCGTCGATGTGCAAGGTCTCGCGCTCGACGGTGCGCACGCTCCACAGGTCGTAGCGGAACGACAGCGCCGAGCTCGAGCCGACGCCGACCATCACGTCCTTCCAGTCCTCGCCCGAGGTGTTGTCGACGATGGCCCAGCCCTCGAGCATGACCTTGCCGCTGTCGGAGATCGCGATGCGGTAGCTCGGCTTCCACACCGGCGCCTCGGTGACGTAGGTCAAGACGACGTCGGCGACCTGGCCCGGCTCCTTGGCGGTCGGGATGTCGAGCGTCATCTCGAGGAACGGGCCGCCCTCGGCCTGCTGGCGCGGGAAGCTGGCCGGCAGCGGCTTGCCGGTCTTGGCGTCGACCACGGTCAGCGACTTCAGGAAGTCGTCGACGCGGTCGCGCGGCACCCGCACGGTCAGCTTGCCGCCCTCGACCTGGGCCCGGCGCTCGTAGAACGCGACGCCGTTGCGGTAGACGACGACCTTGCCCAGCGACACCTGGTCGACCTTGACGAAGGTGGTGCTGGGCTTGGCCTTGGAGGCACAGCCGGTGGCGCCAGACAGCGCGGACGCGAACAGGAAGCCGGCGAGAAGCTTGCGCATGAGACCTCGGGGAGCGGTGGGTGGACGGACGTCAGGCACACCTGACGGCCGGGCCGCATGGCGACCCCGCTCCGGTGCGCATTCGATAGCGGGTGAGACGCGCCAGCGCGACCCGCGGTCTACGGTCGGCGGGGTTTCTTACCAGGGCCTGACAGGCCGCCGGTGTCGGCGCCGGTGACCACCGCGCGGGCCTGGGCCCGGCGTTCCTCGAGCTGATCCAAGGTCTTGGGCCAGTCGGTCTTGAGCAGGCGCGACAGCCCGCGATCGGCCAGGAGCTTGCCGCCGGTCTGGCACGGCGCGCAGTAGTTGGCCTCGTTGTCGGCGTACCGGATGCGCTGGACCGGGGCGCCGCAGCGCGGGCACGGCTGCCCGTACTTGCCGTGGACCGCCATCTCGGGGCGAAACGCGGTGACCTCGTCGGGGAACCCGGCCCCGACCTCGGCGCGCAGCCGCTCGATCCACCCGGCCAAGCACGCCCGCGCGGCGTCGAGCAGCGCCCCGGCCTCGGCCGGCGTGAACGTCCGGGTCTGCTTGAACGGCGACACCGCGGCCAGGTGCAGGATCTCGTCGGAGTAGGCGTTGCCGACGCCGTCGATGATCGTCGGATCGGTCAGCGCGCGCTTGATGGTGTGGTTCTCGGCGGTGAGCGCGGCGAGGAAGCTGGCCGGGGTGGCGGCGAACAGGTCGAGGCCGCCGCGATCGAAGTCGGCCAGCGCCGCGGCGCCGCGCACGACGTGCAGCGACGCCCGCTTCTGCTTGGACGCCTCGGTGAAGCTCAGCGTGCCGTGCGCGAAGTCGAACGCCGCCAGGCCGAGCTTGCCGGGCAGCGCGGCCCCGGGCGGCTTCCACCGCAGCCGCCCGGCGATCATCAGGTGGATCACCGCGGACAGCTCGTCGTCGAACCGCAGCACCAGGCGCTTGCCGAGCCGCGCCACGCCGCGCACCACGCGGCCGACCAGCGCGGTCACCGGCGGGTCGAAGGTGCGCACGACGAACGGGCTGGGGACGCGCACGCCGACCAGCGCGTGCCCGACCACGGTCGCCGCGAGCCGCTCGACGTAGATCGTGATGTCGGGCAGCTCAGGCACGCTCGCGCTCGCGGAACACCAGCACCTTCAGGTAGTCGGCCTCGGGGAAGCCGACCGGGTGATCGACCTCGGGCGGCAGGTCGCGCTCGAGCGCGAAGCGGCGGCCCAGGGTCGCGTGGGCGACCTCGGTGAACTGCCGGCGGCTGACCCGCGAGGTGCAGCACGCGACCACGATGCGCCCGCCTGGCGCGACCCGGGCCGCGGCCGCGGCGTGCAAGCGGCGGTAGGTCGACAGCACCCCGGGCACCTGATCGATGCGCGACGTCATCGACGGCGGATCGACGATCACCAACTCGAACCGCGCGTCGCCCGGCGCCTGCTTGCACCACGCGAAGACGTCGGCGTCGACGAACGCGTGGCGCGCGGGATCGCCGACGTGGTGGGCCGCGGCGAACGCCAGCGCGTCGGCGGCGCGATCGATCTGCGTGACGTGGGCGGCGCCGGCGTGCTCGCAGGCCCGGCCCAGCGTGCCGGTGTACGCGAACAGGTTGAGCACCCGGGCCTCGGCCAGCGGCGCGGTCCGGCACCAGCGGCGCAGCCCGCGCAGGTCGAGGAAGGTGCCGCTCTTCTGGCCAGTCTTGGGGCGCGCCGCGAAGGCCAGCGGCCCCTCGCGGAACCACGCCAGGTCGGCGGCCACGCCGGCCACCACCCGCGGCGCCGCCGCCCCGCCGCCGACGCGCCGCTGCGCGCCCCGGACGACCACGCCGGCCGCGCCCAGCGCCCGCGCCACGCGCAGCCCGGCGAACCGCGCCAGCGCGTCGAGGCCGGCGCCGTAGGCCTGGGTCACGACCGCGGCGCCGAACACGTCGACCACCACGCCGGGCAGGCCGTCGCTCTCGCCGCTGATCGCGCGGAAGCCGTCGGTCTCGTCGCGCAGCGCCTTGCGCCGGGCCAGCGCCGCCGCGACCCGCGCCGCGAAGTCGCCGGCCCGCGGCCGCACCACCGCGCGGTCGAGCACGCGGATCGCGATCGCGCCCTCAGCGGCGTAGACGCCGTGGCCGACCACCTGGTTGCCGCCGTCGTACAGCGCCAGCCACTGGCCGTCGGCCAGCGCGCTGGTCGCGCTCGACACCTGGCCGCGGAAGATCCACGGGTGGCCCTCCTTCACCACCGCCAGCGCGCGCTTGGAGAGCTGGTAGCGCTGCGGAGACGCTCGGCGGGTGGGCACCGACGACAGGCTAGCGCGGACGCGGCCCGCGGCTCAATCGCCCGGCCGCGGTTCGCGTGGTACCACCGCGCGGTGTTCGCGTTCGCGATCATGGCGGCGCCGGTCGACGACCTGCGGACGTGGGTCACCGCCGCGCTCGCGCCGTACGGCTACGCGCTCGGCGACGCCGGCGAGGTGATCGAGCGCCGTCACGGGACCAGCGGCCTGCGCTATCGCGTCGACGGCCCCGACGCCTACGCCGCGCGCCCGTGGCACGTCGCGCGATCGCCGTGCCCGTTCGTCGGGCCGCTGGCCGGCTACGTCACGATCGAGCCGGTGTGGGAGACGTTCGCCGACCACCGCGAGCTGAAGCTGGGCTTCCTGCGCGAGGGCCGTGGCGTGCTCGCGCGGCTCGACGACGATCGCGCGCTGGCCGCGGTGGCGCTGCGGCGCTTCGACCTGGGCTGGCAGCTCGGCAAGTATGGCTTCGAGGACGGCGACTGCCTGCTGACGCGCGACGGGGACACGCCCTACGCCACCGACGTGGTCGACCGCGTGGACGCCGCGATCCGCGCCGCCGGGTTCGACGTCGAGACCAGCTGGAGCCCCACCTGCCACAACCCGCTGCGCGTGCGGGACGAGCAGCTCGTCCGCGACTGGCCGCGCTTGCCGCAGGTGTGGCGCGACGGGGCCCGCGTCGATCCCAGCGCGCTGGACGGCGTCGAGGTCGAGATCTGGGCCTACGACTTCGCCGCGCTCGACGACGGCATCGACGACTTCTGGCGCTGAGGTCCAGCGGGTTCGGTGCGCTCGGCGGTCGCCGCGCGCCTTCCTCCCGCCGTTCTCCCTTGACCCCCGCGACGGCATCCGGTCCCATCGCCCCGGGGAGCCATCATGACCAAGCCTTATCTTGCGACCATCGTGCTCGCAGTGGCCGCCGCATCGTCGGGATGCGGCGGCGGCTGTTCGAGCCTCGAGCCGATTCCTGGCGGATTTCCGTCGGCGGCGCGCACGCCCAACGCCGGCCAGGTCCGGGTCAGCCAGTCGGGGCTGGCCACGGTCGCGGCCGATCCCGCGGCGCTGCTCGGCGGCCTGCTCGGCGGCATGGGGCTGTCGTTCGACGTGCCGGCCAGCTGTGGTGGCTCGACGCCGGTGTGCTGCCCCGGCGGCAACCCGCAGTCGCCGTGCGGCCCCATCGTGATCGATCTGGCGGCCCACCCCGGCGATCTGCCACGCATGGAGCTGCGCCCGGCCCAGGGCGCGTCGCGCCTCGACGTCACCGTGCGCGCGCGGGTGCGCTCGCAGATGGACATCCCGGTGACCGTGCCGCTGGTCGGCGCGTGCGGCGTCAAGATCGACACCGCGCCCGGCGCCGAGCCCGACATCAAGCTCGACATCCCGGTCAACTTCCGCCAGGACGCGATGGCGTCGACCACCCGCATCGAGGTCGGCGACGTCGTCGTGTCGCAGCTCACCTCGCAGGACGTGGCGCTGACCGGCAGCTTCGGCTGCCAGGTCGCGAGCCTGGGCATCGGCCTCTTCATCGGCACGCTGACCAGCACGTTCTCCGACGCGATCAAGGGCGCGATCGCCGATCAGGCGTGCAAGGCCTGCCCGTCGGGTGACGTCGGCGAGTGCGGCCCGTTCGCCACCGCCTGCACCGGCAACGTCTGCATGCGCGCCGACGACACCTGCTACCAGGAGGTCGGCATCACCGGCCGCGCCCGCGGCGCCAACCTGTTCGCCAGCCTGTCGCCCGGCACCGGCGGCGCGATGGACGTCTACGAGGTCGCCGGCGGCTACGCCACCTCGAACAACAACGGCCTCGCGCTCGGCCTGCTCGGCGGCTTCCGGCCGGTAGGCACGCCGCGCGATCGCTGCGGCCCGGCGGCCACCGCGCCGGCCCGGGTCACGATCCCGCAGTCGGCGTTCTTCCAGGGCAACACCCGCCCCGACACCGGCGGCGCCTTCGGCCTGGCGTTCGGCCTGCACCAGAGCCAGGTCGACGAGCTGGCCTACAGCCTCTACGACGGCGGCCTCCTGTGCCTGACCGTCGGCACCCGCACCGTCGACCTGCTCACCACCGACACGCTGGGCCTCATCGCGCCGTCGCTCGCCAACCTGCTCAGCAAGACCGGCGCGGTGGCGGTGGGCCTGCGGCCCCAGGCGCCGCCGACGATGCTGCTGGGCGCCAACACCTTCACCACCGCGATGGACGGCACGGTGGCGGTCGACGAGCCGCTGCTCGACATCAACTTCCGCGGCCTCGAGCTCGACTTCTTCGTGTCGATCGAGGACCAGTACGTCCGCATCTTCACGATCGTCACCGACCTGCACCTGCCGCTGGGCATGCAGGTCAACGCCGCCGGCGAGCTCGAGCCGGTGTTCGGCGATCTGGCCGGCGCGTTCACCAACCTGTCGGTCAAGAACAGCGAGGCGCTCACCGAGGATCCGGCGCAGCTGGCGCTGCGGTTCCCGTCGCTGCTCGAGCTGGCCCTGCCCGGCCTGGCCGGCGGCCTGGGTTCGTTCGCGCTGCCGTCGCTGGGCGGCCTCAACATCGAGGTCACCGACATCACCGCCGTCGACGGGAAGCAGTTCCTGGCGATCTTCGCCAACCTGGTGCCGGCGATGAAGGCGCTGCCGCCGGTCGAGACCGAGGCGCAGATCGACGACGTGATCCTGCCCGGCGCCGACGCGCTGGCCGATCCCGACCGCTGGAGCACTGAGGACGCGCCGCGGATCGCGCTGGCGCTGGGCGGCGACGCCCGCGACCTGGAGTGGTCGACCCGCGTCGACGACAGCCTGTGGTCGGCGTGGTCGCCGTACCCGACGCGGACGATCTCCAGCCGCACGCTGTGGCTGCCCGGCATCCACCGCGTCGAGGTGCGGGCCCGGATCCGCGGCCACGCCGAGTCGATCGACCCGACGCCGGTGGTGCTCGAGCTGCCGATCGCGCCCGAGCGCGGCAAGACCCGCGCCGGCTTCCACGGCGCGCCCGGCGAGGGCGGATGCAACTGCGCCACCGGCGGCCAGCCCGCCGACGCGCTGCCGCTGGGCGCGGTCGCGCTGGGCCTGCTGCTGCGCCGCCGCCGCCGCCGGACGATCGATCGCCGCGCGCTGCGCCGGCTGGCCACCGCGGCGCTGGTGCTGGCGATCGGCGCGACCCTGCCGGCCTGCGACTGCGGCGGCACGCCGCCGTGCGGCAGCACCGACTGCCTGCCGGGCGAGGTCGCGGTCGGCACGCTGGGCCGCTGGAACGGCGCCGCCACCGACGGCACCCGCACCGTGGTGTCGACCTACGACGCATTCCTCGGCGATCTGGTGCTGGTCGACGTCGCCGCCGACGGCACCCGCCGCTTCACCGCGATCGACGGCGTCCCCGACGAGACCCCGACCTACGATCCGGCGACCTACCGCGGCGGCGTCGCGACGCCGGGGCCCGACGTCGGCTACCACACGTCGGTCGCGCTCAAGGGCGGCCTGGCCCGCGTCGCCTACCAGGACCACGACGCGCTCGCGCTGAAGTTCGCGATCGAGACCAGCGCGGGCGCGTGGAAGACCTACGTCGTCCAGGACGACACCGCCGCGGCGGTCGGCGCCTACGCCAGCCTGACCCTCGACGGCACCGGCGCCCCGGCCATCGCGTACCTGGCCGAGAACGTGCCGGCCGCGGGCGGCGCGCTCGAGACCCAGCTGCGGCTGGCCCGGGCCCGCACCGCCGATCCCGAGCAGTCGACCGACTGGACGCTGACCACCGTGGCCAGCGCGGTCGGCTCGTGCGCGGGCCGCTGCGCCTCGGGCGACGTGTGCCTGGCGCCGGCCGCCGACGGCGATCCCGAGACCTGCGCGACGCCGGGCGGCGGCTGCCCGACCGCGTGCGCCGATGATCAGGCGTGCGTCGGCGGCGCCTGCCGCACCGCGATCCCGACGCCGACCGCCGGCGACCTGCCGCAGGGCACCGGGCTGTTCGTCAACCTGGTCACGCTGCCCGACGGCAAGCTGGCGATGGTGTTCTACGATCGCAGCCGCACCTCGCTGGTGATGCTGGTCGAGGACGCGCCCGGCGCCGGCGCGTTCACCGAGACCGTCCTCGACGCGACCGGCGATCGCGGCATGTGGGCCAGCGCGCTGGTCGGCCCCGACGGCGCGCTCCACGTCGCCTACCAGGACGCGCGCGCCGACACCGTGCACTACCTGAGCTGGAACGGCGCACCGAGCCCGAGCGAGCTGGTCGACGACGGCACCCGGGCCGGCGATCGCACCCACCCCGTGGGCGCCGGCGCGACGGTGTTCCTGCGCGGCGGGGCGCCGGCGATCGCCTACCAGGACGCGGCCACCGCCGATCTGGTGGTGGCGGCCAAGGCCGGCGCCGCCTGGGCGCCGGCCGCGGTGGCCTCGACCCGCACCCTCGACGGCTTCCACCTGGCCGCGGCCGGGGCGACGCTGGCCTGGGACGCGCTCGATCCGACCAACCTGCCGCCGGGCAAGCTCGAGATCCAGCAGCAATAGCGCAGGAGCCGGAGCCGGTGCCGGTGCCGGAGCCGGTGCCGGAGCCCAACCATCTCCCACGTGGGACGGCCTACCCATCTCCCACGTGGGACGCCGCGCCCATCTCCCACGTGGGACGCCGCGCCCATCCGCTCAGCCCCCGGCCAGCAGCACGATCACCATCGCGAACGCGGCCGCGGCCACCACCGCGGCCACCGCGATCGGCCAGCGCGGCGGGACGTCGACCGGGATGACGGTGCCGGTGGTCTTGGTGTGGGTGTCGGCCACCAGCATGGCGGCGGCGCCGCCCAGCGCCGCGGCGGCGGGGTCGCGGTAGCGGATCGTGGTCTTGCCCAGCGTGATGATCGCGCCCTCGGACAGCACGACGCCGGGCTCGGCGATCGGCGCCAGCGCGCCGTTGACCCGGGTGCCGTTCTTCGACTCGAGGTCGCGCAGCCACGCGCCGTCGGCCCGGTGCTCGATCACCGCATGGCTGCGCGACAGGTCGGGATCGAGCACCACCCAGCCGCTGTCGCCGCGGCCGATCACCACGCGCGCCCCGACGCCGGGCAGCGCGATCCGCTGGCCCGCGGCGGGGCCGCCCTCGACGACCAGCTCGGGCGGCGGCGGCGACTGATCGCCGAGCAGGTCGCGCATCAGCTCGCGGGCCAAGGAGTCGGTGCGCGCAGCGTCGGCGTCGAGCGCCTGCGACCACGGCGCCACGACCAGGCGGGCCGGGCCGACCTGGATCGCCTTGCCGGTCACCACCACGGGCTGATCGACCGCGGCCGGCACGCCGTCGATCGTCACCCCGGGGGCCGCGGCGATGGCCACCACCCGGTCGCCCTCGCGGGTCAGGCGCAGCATCAGCGGCGCGACCCCGGGGTCGATCACGCGGACGTCGGCGGCCCGCCCCGACCCGCACAAGACCGGCGACACCAGCTCGAGCATGCGCTGGGGGGCGGTGCCGATCGTGACGGTGACCCGCAGCGCGCGGGCGGACGAGTCGCTCATGGCCGGAGTATCGGCCACTGCCGGCGGCGGTTGCTTGGCAAGTGTCGGATCCCGGGGTGCGCCAGGGCCGGCGGGGGCCCGCCGTGACTGCCGCCACCTCCGGGCCCCGCGACATCGCAGGCGTTTTGCCGCACAATCGTCAGGTGCACCGCCTCGCGCTCACTGCCGCCTTGCTGGCGGGCCTGACCGAGGCCGCCTGCGCCGCGACCGTCAGCGGCCGGGTGTTCGTCGATCGCAACGGCGACCACGAGCGCCAGGCCGACGAGCCGGGCGTGGCGGGCGCGGTGGTGGCGCTGGACCGCGGCGCGTTCACCGTCACCGACGCCGACGGCACCTACCGCCTCGACGTCGCCGCCGCCGTCGGCATCGTCTGGGTCCGGGTGCCCGACGGCTACCGCCCCGGGCCAATCTGGAAGAACGCCGACGCCCCCGACCTCGACCTGCCGCTGGTGGCGCTGACGGCGGCCGAGGCCGCGGCGCCGCTGACCTTCGTGGTCGCGGCCGACTCGCACACCAACACCATCGCCGCGACCGATCCCTGGGACGGCGGCGACCTCGCCGACGCGATCGACCAGGCGATCTCGCTGCCGACGCCGCCGCGGTTCTTCACGATCGTCGGCGACATCACCCAGGGCAACGCGCCCGATCAGTTCGAGCGGGTCCAGGCGGCGCTGGCCGGGGTCACGGTGCCGTGGGTGCCGGTGGCCGGCAACCACGACTGGTACGACGGCGGCACCACCTACCGCCGGTACTTCGGGCCCGACAACTACAGCTTCGACATCGGCAACCTGCACGTCGTGGTGTGGGACGCCAACCTGCCCGAGCCGACGCAGGTCGCGTTCTTCGCCGCCGATCTGGCCCGGGTCGATCCGGCGATGATCGTGGTCGGCCTGGGCCACGGCTCGCCGCGCGACGAGGTGGCCGATCAGCTGGCGGCGCTGGGCGTCGACTACCTGTTCACCGGTCACTGGCACGCCAACCGCCGGGTCGAGCGCACCGGGATGGTCGAGTGGGGCACCCAGACCCTGGTGATGGGCGGCATCGACTCGTCGCCGGCCGGCTACCGCGTGATCACCTTCGACGGCGACACCCCGACGGTGGTGCACCGCGAGCGCCTGGTCGAGCCGCACCTGGGCCTGGTCACGCCGACGCCCGGCTCGTGCGCGCCGGCCGGCGGCTTCGACCTGCTGGCCGCCGCGGCGCTCGACGCCAGCGCCGCCGAGGTCACCGCGACGATTGACTGCGGCGCGCCGATGACCTTGACCCCGGTGGGCGGCTGGACCTACCGCGGCGCGGTGCCGGCGCTGGCCGCGGGCACCCACGTCGTGCAGCTCCACGCCGCGACCCCGGCCGGCCGCACCGTCGACAAGACCGTGCGCTTCGAGGTGTGCGCCGCGGCCGACGCCACGCCGGCGATCGGCGCGTGGCCGCAGCTCGGCGGCGGGCCGGCGCACCAGGGCCGCCAGGCCGCGGCGATCGCGCCGCCGCTGACCACCCGCTGGACCACCGCGGTCGGCGGCGTGCTAGCGCTGGGCTCACCGGTGATCGCCGACGGCACGGTCGTGGTCAGCGTCGCCGATCGCGCCGCGGGCGACCAGGGCGGGCTGGTCGCGCTCGATCTGGTCACCGGCGCGATCAAGTGGCGCTACGTCACGCCGTACCCGCCGTCGAACGCGCCGGCGATCGCCGACGGCACGGTCGTGGTCGGGCTGGGCAACGGCGAGGTCCACGCGGTCGCGCTGGCCGACGGCGCGGCGCGCTGGACCCACGACGTCGCCGATGGCCTGCCGATGCTCGAGTCGTCCTTGTGGGCGGCGCCGACCGTCGCCGACGGCGTGGTCTACGTCGCGGTGCAGGGCAAGCTGGCGGCGCTCGACCTGACCACCGGCGACGAGCTGTGGAACCAGGATCGCGCGCCCGGCTACCCGTGGCTCGGGACGCTGGCGGCGATCGCCGTCGCCGACGGCACCGCGCTGGTCGCGTTCAACCGCGACGACGGCCTGACCGGCTGGAACGCGACCACCGGCGCGCCGCTGTGGGCCAACACCGGCGGCGCCACGGTGGCGATCAACGCCACGCCGATCGTCGACGGCGGCGTGCTGTACATGGTCAACGCCCGCGGCGAGGCCTCGGCCGCCGAGCTGGCCACCGGCCGGGTGCTGTGGACCCGGGGCACCACCGACGGCGGCTTCGACTGGGGCTACAGCGTCACCGCCGCGCCGGCGCTGGCCGACGGCCGGCTGTTCGTGCCGACGCAGTGGGACGATCTGGTCGCGCTCGACGCCGCCACCGGCGCCGAGCTGTGGCGCTACGCGACGCCGGGCGGCCCGCTCAACTTCGCCCACTACCGCTCCAGCCAGGCCGGCTTCGTCGCCAGCCCGGTGGTCACCGGCGATCGGGTGTGGGTCGGCCGCCCCGACGGCGTGCTGGCCGCGCTCGACGCCGCCGACGGCGCCGAGCGGTTCACCGTCGAGCTCGGCGCGCCGATCGCCAGCGCGATCGCGGCCGCCGGCGGCTACCTGATCGTCGCCACCTACGACGGCAGCGTCCACGCGCTGGCCACCGGCGTCGCCGCGCCGCCGTCGACGATGGCGCCGTGCGAGCCCGAGCCGCCGCCGGCCGAGGGCGGCTGCTGCTCGACCGGCGAGCACGACGGGCCGGTCAGCGCGGCCGCGACGCTGGTGGTGGCGGCGTGGCTCGGGCGCCGGCGCCGCCGGGTCACTGCCCGCTGAAGCGCAGCTCGCCGACCGCGACGCCGACCGGCCCCTGGGCCGCGTAGGTCGTGGCCTCGGCGCTGGGCGGATCGATCGCCGCCTCGATCGTCAGCTCGTTGGTGCCGACCGCGCCGACCACCGGCCACGCCACCATCGTCGCCGCGCCGATGGCCTGATCGACGACGACCTTGCCGTTCCACCGGACCACCACCGCCTTGGTGGTCGCGCCGGCGGCGAGGTTGGGCTTGAGCCACAAGGTCAGCGTGATCGGCTCGGGGATCAGGTTGGGCACCAGGAACGTCGCCGAGCGCGCGATCGTCCAGCGCACGCCGCCCATCTCGGGCCGCCCCTTGGCGAAGCCGCGGATCGCGTACTCGTCCTGGCGCGGACTGCCGATGCGCCAGCTCTGAGGCTGCGCGCGCAGCTGCGCGGCGGTGTAGTCGATGCCCGGGAACCACGGGTAGTCGCCGACGATGTCGTCCCATGCTTGCAGCGGCACGTCGTGCTTCCACGCGAACCACGCCGAGGCCGGCAGCGCGAACGGGTTGCCGATCGCGCGGTACACCGGCGAGGCGATCGCGCGCATGGGCCCGCGCACCTTCTTGCAGCACGCCGGCGCGGCGCTGTACTGCGCGGGGCGGCCGCCGTGCAGCGGCCACACCTGCACCAGGTTCCACCACACGAACCAGCCCAGCCCGATCACCGCGAGCGGGTGGCCGATCGCGCGCGGCCACCGGGCCCGGCGCACCACGTCGGCGCCCAGCCGCAGCCAGCTGGCCAGCCCGACCACGAGCGGCATCGTCATCGAGCACAGCCGGCGCTGGCCGAAGCTCGCCGAGCCCCACCAGTCGAGGATGATCGCGTTGAAGTAGACCTGCAGCGCGACCGTGAGCAGGAGCCCGATGCCCACCATCCGCGCCTGCGCGTGCCAGCGCGGGCCGCGCCACACCAGCACGCCCAGGCCGAGCGCGCCGGCGTAAGCCAGCGGGTGGGTCGCGAACCAGCCGTTCTTCGACGCGAACAACAGCTCGAGCACCATCGGGTACCGCGGCCGGGTGTACTTCTCGCCCTGGGGCAACGACGTGAACTTCCCGTACATGTCGTTCCACGCCAGGAACTGCGGCGTCAGCACGATCACCGCGATCACCGCCATCGCGGTCGCGGCGATCGCGACCCGCGCGCGCCACCGCCACGGATCGGCGCCGGCCGGCGGCGCGCCGATGATCGCCAGCGCGGCCTCGAACGCGACGACGACGCCGAGCCCGAGCTCCTGGGTGCGCATCAGCGCGGCGACGCCGAGCAGGCCGCCCAGCAGCAGCACGCGCCGGCGATCCCAGCGGCCGATCGTCAGCGCCCACGCGGTCAGGAAGCCGGCGGCGCCGCCGGCGTCGAGCGCGTGGCTGTAGCTGGGCATGAACGTCGCGTAGTAGGTGACCGACGTGCCGAGCAGGATCGCGACCGCGGCGTAGGCCGGGCCCCAGCGCCCGCCGAGCAGCCGCCGCGCCAGCACCAGGCCCAGCCCGACCGCCAGCATCGCGGCCAGCGCGCTCGACGCGAACGCGATGCGCTGGTGCCACAGCGTGTAGCCGTGGAGCGGGATGCCGGCGCCGAAGACGTTGGCCACCACCGCGGTGCCCTGGGCAGCGTAGATGAGCGGGATCCACACCAGCGGCGGGCCGATCGGGTGCGGGATCGTCGGGCGCACCTTCCACCCGCCGGGCGGGCCGAACGGATCGCCGAACCGGTTCAGGTCGTTGCGGAAGTCGAGATCGCCGTCGTAGGCCAGCGACCGCGCCATCAGATACATCAGGTGGCCGTCGCCGCGGGCCAGCACCGGGCGGTACACGCCGTCGCCGCGCGGGGTCTTGGGATCGCCGCCCATGTCCTTGTTGCAGCCGTACATCAGCGCGATGGCCAGGAAGCCGGCGGCCACCACCGCGCGAGCCCAGCCGAGCCCGGCGCCGAGGCGCACCAGCCAGCGCGCCGCGGCGCGGACGCGGGATCGGCGCGGGGCGTCGCTCACCGCGCCATCCTACACGCGCGCCGCGCCGACGGGCGCGATGGGCGGCAGTCGCGTAGGATGGGCCGCGATGTCGTCCCCCGCCGGCGCCCCCAGCCGGGCTCGCCGCGCGGCCGCGTGGCTGGCGCCGTCGGTCGTGGCCGCGGCGCTGGCGCCGACGATCGCCGGGCTGGTCGACGCCGCGACCTACGCCGACGGCGCGCTGCGGATCGTCGTCACCGCCGGCTTCGCGCTGGCGCTGGCGGGGCCGCTGGGGCTGGCGCTGGCGCTGGCCGCGCGAGCGGCGCTGGCCAGCTGGCGGCCCCGCGCGCTGGTGGCCCGGTTGACCGACGCCAGCGGCGCGGCGCCGCGGCTGGCCGGGTGGCTGCTCGGCGGCACCGTCGGCCTGGCGCTGGTGGCGGTAGCGACCCACCAGGCGGTGATCGGCCTGTCCCGCGCCACCGCGTGGAAGCCCAAGACCATCAGCGTGATCTTGCCGGTCGTGATGATCGCCGCGGTCGCGCTGATCGCGATCGCCACCGTGCCGATCGCGGTCGGGCTGGGCCGCGGCCTCGCGGCGATCGAGGCGCGCCGCCGGCGGCCGCTGCTCACGCCGCGCCGCGTGCTCGTCGCCGCCGCGCTGGCCGCCGCCGGCGTCGCCATCGCCGCGTGGATCGTCGCGGTGCGGCCGCTGCTCAAGCAGGTGGCGCTCGACGGGGCCGGCTTCGTCGCGCTGGCCGCGGCGCTGCTGGTCGGGATCCACCTGGCGTGGGCGCGGCTGCCGCGGCGCGCGCTGGGCGCCGCCGCGCTGATCGCGGCGCTGGTGCTGGGCGGCGCCGCTGGCTACGCCCGCTGGCAGCGGCCGACGCTGGTGCTCGGGCTGTGGGGCAACGACGGTTTCGGCGCGTTGGCGATCGATCTGCTGGTGAACGAGCGGCGAGTGCGGCGGGCGGTGCCGGCCGCGGCGCTGCGGCCCGCGCGCCGCGTCGGCGCGCCCCAGCGCGACATCGTGCTGTTGACGATCGACACCTTCCGCCCCGATCGGCTGGCCGCCTACGGCGGGCCGGTGTCGACGCCGGGGCTGGCGGCGCTGGCCGGCCAGGGCGCGCTGTTCGATCTGGCGCTGGCGCCATCCAACGTCACCCGGCGCTCGCTGCCGGCGCTGGCCACCGGCGTCGCCGCGACCCGGGTCCGCGGCCGGGTCGCCGGCTGGGCGCTGCGGCTCGATCCGCGCCACATCACGATCGCCGAGCGGCTGCGCGCCGGCGGCTACCAGACCTTCGGGCTGTTCTGCTGCGAGGCGTTCTGGAGCCGCAGCCGGCCGACCGGCCTCGAGGCCGGCTTCGACCAGCTGGTGCTCGAGCACGACGCCGACAAGCTGGTGGCCGGCCTGGCCGCGCGGCTCGAGGCCCGCGGCCCCGACGCGCCGCCCAGCTTCGCCTGGCTCCACTTCATCGAGCTGCACGAGTGGGCCGGCGGCGATCCCGACATGCGGCCCGAGAAGCGCCGGCTGTACGACGAGGCGTTGACCCGCGTCGACGGCGTGGTCACCCAGCTGACCGCGGCGCTGGCCCGGCTGCCCATCGAGCGCCGGCCGATCGTCATCGTCACCGGCGATCACAGCGAGGCGCTCGGCGATCATGGCGCGCCGTTCCACGCCAGCGACCTGTACAACTCGCAGCTGCAGGTGCCGCTGATCATCACCGGGCCTGGCGTGGTCGCGCGGCGGGTCAGCGAGGCGGTCAGCCTGCTCGATCTGGCGCCGACGATCCTCGAGCTGGCCGGCTTCGAGCCGCTGCCGCACCCGCTGTTCGACGGCCGCTCGCTGGTGCCGCTGCTCACCGGCGCCCGCGATCCCGATCTCGCCGCCGGCCGCGCCTACGCCGCGATGGTCGCCGATCGCTACGTGCCGGCCGGCCGGGTCGCGCTGGTGGTCGGGCGGTGGAAGATCATCCGCACGCCGGGCCGCGCCGACGAGCTGTATGACCTCGGCACCGATCCCCGCGAGCTCGCCGATCGCGCCGCGACCTCGCCGGTGCAGCTGGCCGCGATGCGCGCCGCGCTCGACGCCCAGCGCCAGCGCGATCGCCAGTCGCCGTTCTGGCAGTGACCGGCCGTTGCGCGGCGCCAGGCCCGCGGGCGCTCACCGCCGCGGCCGCAGCTCGACGTAGTCGAGCGCGAACACCTGGCCCTTGCGCGCGGTCGGCAGCGCGACGCCGACGCGGTGGCGCCCCGGGGTCAGCGTCACGCTGAGCGCGTGGTGCGCCAGCGTCCACGCCGGGGCCTCGGTGGCGATCGCGGTGGCCACCACGACGCCGTCGACGGTGACGTCGATCGCCGGACTGCCCGGGTGGTCGACCGTCGCCAGGTCGATCGTCATCGGCCCGGCGTCGGCGGCGATCACCCACACCGGCAGCGAGAAGCGCGCGCCCGGCTGGGCCACGACGAACCGCAGCGCCTCGCCGCCCGACAAGGCGACGTTGCCGACCGCCGGCCCCGGCGCGCGATCGCCGAAGCCGCCGCGGGCGTCGTCGAGCGGGTACAGCGCGCCGCCCTCGTGGCGCATCGGCGCGTCGGGCGCGAACGTCAGCGGCACGAACTGCTTGCCCTGCATGCGCAGCGGCCGGCGGCGCGGGAACAGCCGCGCGAAGCCGGCGTCGGCGGCGTCGCCGAGGTCCTTGACCACCAGCGGGTGGTTGCCGTCGAGGTCGACCGGATCGAACGTCACCGTCGCCGGCAGGGTCATCGAGTCGACGAACACCAGCGCGTCGTCGAGCTTCGGATCGTCGAGCGCGGCCACCAGCGCACCGCCGCCGGTGCGCGGCCGCTTGCCGGCGTGCTGCTTGACCGCCGGCCAGGCGGCGAGCATCCCGGTCACCAGCACCACCGGCAGCGCCGCCGCCAGCCCGCCGATCACGCCGGCCCGCACCCGCGGCCAGCGCAGCCGCCCGAGCACCCACGCGAGCAGCGCGCCGCCGTCGACGATCGCCGCGGCGCTGGCGATCAGCGCGAGCGGCCACGCCAGGTAGTAGAAGCGCGCCCCGTAGATCACGCCGTGGTAGAAGAACAGCCCGTAGCCGACGACGGTGGCGACGAACACGCCGCCGACCAGCGCCAGCCCGCGGGCCCGCGCGCCGCCGCGCGCCGCCGCGCCGAGCAGCCCCAGCGCCGGCAGCAGCACCAGCGGGGTCCAGCCCCACGAGAACTGCACCCAGGCGTCGAGGCGCTTCTTGCTGTTGGCGACGGCGTGCTTGGGCTGGAAGCCCTTGGGCCCGAAGTGGGTGCCCTGGGTGATCGGGCACTCGCCGACGCCGGGGCCGAACCCGACGCGGAAGCAGTCGCCGCGCTGCTCCTTGAGCTGCATGTAGCGCTGCTGCGGCGGCAGCATCGCGTCGCCGGTGAGCGCGCGGTTGTACAGCAGGTACGCGCCGGCGATCGGCAGCGCGCACGCCACCGCCAGCGCCAGCCGCCGCGCCGCCAGCGCGCGGCCGCGCCCAAGCGCCAGCGCCAGCATCGGCGTCACCGCCACCGCGACGATCACCGCGTCGAGCTGGCGGGTCGCGCCCAGGAACGCCAGCGCCGCGCCGCCGGCGCCGGCCCAGGCCCGGCGGTGGTCGGTCGCCCCGGCGACGCCGCGCAGGAGCCCGAGGATCGCCAGCGCCGCCGCCAGCGCCGCGGTCGGGTGGGCCATGAAGCTGGCCGCGTGCATCAGCCGGAACCACGACGCCAGGTACAGCAGCACCACCACCCTGGCGGCGACGCCGTCCTTGCCGAGCAGATCCTCGGCGAGCAGGAACAGCACCAGCACCAGCGCCGCGCCGAGGAGCGGGTTGACCCAGCCGGCGGCGCCGACCATCTCGCCGCCGGCCAGCAGCACGCCGTAGCCCGGCGGGAACACCGCGTACCACTGATCGTGATCGTGGACGCCCCACGACACGTAGAAGAACTCGGTGGCCGGCGGCGACGGCGCGGTCAGGTGGCCGTGGGCGAACGTGCGCGCGGTGTGCAGGTAGCCCAGCTCGTCGGGCACGTCGGGGACGCCCTTGGCGATCGCGTGGTGGGCCCACACGCCCGACGCCAGCGCGATCACCACCGCGCCGGCGACGAACCAGCGCCGCGGCGGCCACGCCAGCACCCTGGCCGGCGACCAGCCGCGCACCGCCGCCACCGCGCCGATCGCGACCGCCAGCAGCACCGCGACGCCGCGGCCGCCGCGCAGCCCGGCGCCCAGCGCGTCGGCGATCGGCGCGCGCGCGCCCAGCGCCAGGCCGACCAGGCACGCCAGCGCGATCAGCGCCACCAGCGCCCGCGCGGCGATCGCGACGACGCGCTCGATCACGGCGCCCCCGCCGGCGCGACGCGGATCGGGTTGATGATCGCGTACGGCACCACGCCGGGCCGCCCCTTCTCGCGCTGGTAGCTGCCGGTCATCCACTCCGGCAGCGGCTGTTCGCCCGACGCGTCCACGCCGATCCAGGTCGCCGCGGTGACCGGCACCTCGAGCGTCAGCCGGTGGACGCGCACGTCGGGCGGCACCCGCTCGGTGCGCACGACCTCGCCGCCGACCCGCACGCGGATCTGATCGGTGTGGACGTAGCGCGCCTGCGCCAGCTCGACGTCGACCCGCACCCGGCCGCTGGCCGCGCGCACGGTCTGCCCCGGGCCCGCGCTGGGCCCACCGCCGACGTCGACCACCTCGACGTCGAGCCACGGCCCGGTGGTCGCCACCGCGCGCCGGCCGCGGAGCTGCGCGACGAAGCCGTCGACGTCGAACGGCGCGACCGTGGCCGCGCGCGGATCGTCGTACAGCACGTAGGTGCGGGCCACGCCGTCGAGCACGCCGTTGAGGTGGTGGGTGTCGCTCGAGCCGACGCCGGTCACCCAGGCGCCGTGGGCGATCAGCGCGTAGAAGTCGCGCACGCCCTGATCGCTGCGACGATCGCCGGGCGCGTTGAACGCGGTGTGGCCGGCCAGCACCTCGACCGCGTCGAAGTCGAGCGGGAACGGCGGCGGCCAGCGCGCGCCGTCCCAGCCGGTGTTGTCGAACAGCGCGTACATGCGGAACCGCGGGTGGTTGACCTGCACCAGCGCGCCGGCCCGCTGCCGGTGGCCCCAGGCCATCAGCTCGGTCGGCGACATCGCCGCCAGCGCCGCGGCGTCGGGGCTGCCGCCGCGCGGCCCCGCGGTGATCGTCGTCGGGTACACGCCCAGGTGCGCCACGTCGCTGCCGATCTCGTTGGACGGCACCGAGGCCAGCACGCCGGCGAGCCCGGCCTCGGCGATCGCCGCGGTCAGGTCGCCGTTCGACGCGTGGTCCGACAGCGCGGTGACCTGGACGCCGGCGCAGACCTGGCTCATCGCGCGCAGCGTGTCGGGCAGCCCCGAGTCGTTGGAGCGCGCGGCGTGGACGTGCAGATCGGCCACCAGCGCGCCGTCGACGCGCCACGCCCGCTCGAGCGCGATGTCGAGCCGCGCGGCCTGGCCCGCGGCGATCGTCACCTCGCCCTCCCACGCCTCGTGCTCGACGTCGCGCCACGCGGTGACCCGGTAGCGGCCCAGCGGGATCGCCGGCGACGGCTCGCAGTCGTCGCCGCCGCCCACCGGCAAGGTCGCCACGCCGTCGGGCACCAGGACGCCGGCGACGGTGCCGATCGCGCGCGGCCCCAGGTGGCACGCGCCCTTGGCCTGGCGCACGCCACCGTACAGCTCGGCGCGGCCGATCGGCAGCGGCCGATCGCCGTCCCAGAGCAGCACCCGCGCCGCGACCAGCGGGCCGCCAGCGCCGTCGGTGATGCGCACGGTCAAGCTGGCCGCCGCCGGGCGGCGCGGCGCGCGCTGACAGCCTCCGGCGATCGCGGCCGTCGCGCCGATCGCCAGCGCCACGCGGAGGTACGGAGCGAGCGCCACGCGCCGAGCGTTGTACCACGCACCCTCGCCGCGATTGCGTCGCCCCCGGCGCCGGTCCACCATCCCCGCGTGCTGCGCCCGACCGTCCGTTCGCTCATCCCGGCCCTGCTCCTCGCCGCGTGCTCGGGCGCCTCGCCCCGCGCCGCGACCCCGGCTCCCGCTCCCGCTCCCGCTCCGGCTCCCGCTCCGGCTCCGGCTCCGGCTCCCGCTCCCGCTCCGGCTCCCGCTCCGGCTCCCGCTCCGGTCGCCGCCGCGGACATCGCCGCCGCGGACATCGCCGCCGCCAAGGCCGCGCTGCGCGCCGCGTACCCCGACGCCGGCGCGCGCATCGACCGCGGCGTCGATCAGGTCGCGGCCTTGTGGCGCACCAGCGACGGCGACCTCACCGCGTTCGTCCGCGAGCACTTCGCCGCCACCCCGCCGGCGGTCGACGCGCTGTTCGCGCGCCTCGAGGCGACGTTCGAGCAGATCGACGGCCTGTCCAACGAGCTCGGCCGCGCGCTGCGCTGGCACGCCGACGTCGACACCGGCCCCAACCTGCCGGTCGACGAGCTGCTGGCCGCGGTCGACCCCGGCGCCCACCTCACCGACGATCTGTTCACGTCGAAGGTGGCGTTCGTCGCGTTGCTCAACTTCCCGCTGACCACGCTCGATCAGCGCCTGCGCGACGCCGCCGGCTACAGCCGCCGGCAGTGGGCCGAGGTCCGGCTGACCGGCCGCTTCGACAGCCGCGTGCCCGGCGACGTGTCGGCCGCCGCCAGCGCCGTCGAGGCCGCGTCCGACGCGTACATCGCTGGCTACAACGTCTGGATGCACCACGTCATCTCCGACGACGGCCAGCGCCACTTCCCCAAGGGCAAGCGCCTCATCAGCCACTGGAACCTGCGCGACGAGCTCAAGGCCAACTACGCCGACCCCGACGCCGTCGTGAAGCAGCGCACGATCGTCGCGGTGATGGAGCGGATCGTCACCCAGACCATCCCGGCGGCGGTGATCGACAACCCGCGGCTCGACTGGAACCCCTTCACCAACCAGGTCACCGCGACGCCGGCCGCCGAGCTCGAGGCCGACGCCCCGGCCGATCGCCCGACGGCGCCGGCCACCGCGCCCGAGCCCGACGCGCGCTTCCAGCACGTCCTCGACGCGTTCCACGCCGCGCAGGCGATCGATCGCTACGCGCCCACCGCGCCGACCCACCTGGCCCGATCGTTCGCCGCCGCCGAGATGCCCGAGCCGCGGGTGCGCGAGCTGATCGTGTCGATCCTGTCGTCGCCCAACGTCGCGCTGGCCGCCGCCGAGATCGAGCGCCGGCTGGGCCGCAAGCTCGGCCCGCAGGACCTCTGGTACGAGTTCGGCGGCGGCGAGCAGTCCGAGGCGGCGCTCGACGCCGTGACCCGCAAGCGCTACCCGACGCCGGCCGCGTTCAAGGCCGACCTGCCGCGCATCCTCACCAAGCTCGGCTTCGCGCCCAAGCACGCCAAGGTGATCGCCGCGCACGTCGCGGTCGATCCGTCGCGCGGCGCCGGCCACGCGATGGAGGCGGCGTGGCGCCAGGACCTGCCGCACCTGCGCACCCGCGTCGAGAAGCTCGGCATGGACTACAAGGGCTACAACATCGCGGTCCACGAGCTCGGCCACAACGTCGAGCAGTACCTGTCGCTGTACGAGGTCGACCACACGCTCCTGCGCGGCGTGCCCAACACCGCCTTCACCGAGGCGCTGGCGTTCTTGTTCCAGGCCCGCGACCTGCAGCTCCTGGGCAAGCCGGCCCCCGACGCCAAGGCCGAGCACAGCCGCGTGCTCGATCACTTCTGGAACACCTGGGAGATCGCCGGCTCGGCGCTGGTCGAGATCGACGTCTGGCACTGGCTGTACGACCACCCCGACGCCACCGCCGCCGAGCTGCGCGACGCCACCGTGCGCATCGCCCGCGCGACCTGGGACCAGTACTACGCGCCGGTGCTGGGCAACGCCGGCCAGACCGCGCTGCTCGGCATCTACTCGCACACGATCTCGTCGCCGCTGTATCTGTTCAACTACGTGCTCGGCCACCTGATCGCGTTCCAGCTCGAGGAGCACGTCGCCGGCAAGGACGCCAAGACCTTCGCCGCCGAGTTCGTCCGCGTCGCCCACCAGGGCGCGATCCTGCCCGACAGCTGGATGCAGGGCGCCACCGGCGCGCCGGTGTCGTCGGCGCCGATGCTGGCCGCCACCGCCCGGGCGCTCGCCCGGAAGTAGGCGCCCGCGTGGCCAGCGCGTGCCGCGTCTGCGCCCGGCCGTGCGCGATCACCGCGCAGGCCTGCGATCACTGCGGCGCGATCGCACCGGCGCGGCTCGACGTGATCGTCGACGTGACCCGGGCGCGGCCGGCCGCGGCGCCGCGCGGCGACGCGTTCCGCGAGGCCGACGAGGCGCTCGGCGCGGTGGTCGTCTCGGCCCACGCCAGCGACGCCGACCCGGCGCTCGCGGTCACCGTCATCGTCACCGCCACCGAGCTCGAGGGCATCGCCCGGGTGCCGCGCCCCCAGCTGCGGATGCTGTTCGTCGAGCTCGGCACCGCGCCGCCGGAGCTGCGCGCCGCGACCGACGCCGGCGTCGAGGTGCTGGCGCGCGCGCCCAAGGACGTCCTCGAGGCGCTGGCCGAGGCGCTCAGCCAGGTGCTGGGGCTGCCGACCCACGCTCGGCCCAGCATCGATCTGCAGCCGCGCATGCCGACGGTGTGGGAGCGCATCCCCACGCCGGGCGGCGTCGCGATCGCGCGGCGCCCGGTGGCCAGCCTGGCGGTCGCGGTCGGCAGCCTCGGCGCGATGGCGTCGGTCTACGCGGCCGCGGTGTGGGCGCCGCTGGGCCTGGCGGCGCTGGCCGGCACCGTCGCGGCGGCGCTGGCGGCGCGCCGGTTGCGCGCGTTCACGGTCGAGCTGATCGGCGACGAGCTGCGGGTCGGCCGGCGGCGGGTGCCGATCGAGCAGATCACGCGGGTGCGCGTGATCCCGCCGTGGCGGCCCGATCTCTCGCCGGCGTGCCCGGTGCAAGTCGAGCTCGAGCGCCGCGACGGCCGCCCGCTGATCGTGCACCGCGGGCGCCACCAGGTCACCGCGCGCGATCTGGCCGCGGCGATCGAGGCCGAGCTCGCCGCGTGGCGGCTGGCCCGCCGCCGGGCCGCGCTGGCGCCGCCCGACGCGCCGGCCTGACCCGCGCTAGGCTCCTGCCATGACCGCGTCGGCCCCTGGGACGTGCTCGACCGCATCGGCCTGCAGCTGCGCGCGGGCGGTGTCCGCGAGGTCATCCCGCTCGGGCAGCTGGAGCGGTTCGTGCCGCGCCCGACCGGCCCGGGGTTGGCCACGGTGGCGGCGATCAGCGACGGCCGCGAGATCGAGCTGATCACCACTCGCGACCCGGCCGCGCGCGCCACCCGCGCCATCGCGACCCGGCTCAACCTCGAGCTCGATCGCCTGCGCGCAGCCGGCGCGCGCAGCCGGCGCTGACGGCTCCGCCGCTTGCGTCTCGCCGCGATCTCGGCGATCCACGCGGCGTGCGCTACGTCGGCAAGGTCTACCGTCCACCGTCCGAGGCCGACGCGCTGATCGTGCAGGCGACGATCGGCTGCTCGTGGAACCACTGCACGTACTGCGACATGTACCGCGACAAGCCGCGGTTCGCGGTGCGGCCGCTGGCCGAGACGCTGGCCGACCTCGCCGGCGCCGGCCGCGCCGCGGGCGATCGCGTCGACAAGGTGTTCGTCGCCGACGGCGACGCGCTGGTGCTGCCGATGGATCACTGGGAGGCGATCCTGGCGGCGTGCCGCGCGCACTTCCCGCGGCTGCGCCGGGTGAGCTGCTACGCCACCGCGCGGGCGATCGCCGACAAGACCGACGCCGAGCTGGCGCGGCTGCGCGCGCTGGGCCTGGCGCTCCTGTACGTCGGCCCGGAGTCCGGCGACGACGTCGTGCTCAAGCGGCTGGCCAAGGGCGCCACCGCCGCCGAGCACGTCACCGCGGCGCAGCGCGCCCGGGCCGCGGGCCTCGAGGTGTCGGCGATCTTCTTGCTCGGCGCCGGCGGCGTCGACCGGTCGGCCGAGCACGCCGCGGCGTCGGCGGCCCTGGCCACCGCGATGGATCCGCACTACCTGGCGGCGCTGACCCTGACGATCGTGCCCGGCACGCCGCTGGCGATCCAAGCCGCGCGCGGCGACTTCACGCTGCCGTCGATCGAGGCGCTGCTCGGCGAGCTGCGCACGTTCGTCGCCGAGGCCCGCCCGACCGACGCCCTGTTCCGCACCAACCACGCCTCGAACTACCTGCCGGTCGGCGGCCGGCTGCCGCGCGACGGCGCCCGCCTGGCCGCCGCGATCGATCGCGCGCTGGCCGGCGAGCTGCCGCTGCGCCCCGAGCACCACCGCGGGCTGTGATCTCCGCCACGCGGCCGCTATCGCCCGGCGACACCTCTTCTGCGAGGCTGACGACGACATCATGGCCCGCCACCCCGCGCTCGTCCCGTCCATCACGCTCGTCGTCGGCCTCGCGGTCGGCGCGGGCATCACCGCGTTCGCGCTCCGCCACCGCGCCGCGACCGCCGCGCCGTCGCCGATCGCCGCGCCGCCCCCCACCACGAGCGCGTCCCCCGCGAGCGGCCCGGGCGCCGGCGCATCCGGAGCCGCGGTCGCCGCGCCCGCCAGCGCGCCGATCGTCGCGCCGGCGGCTGGCCGCGGCGCCGCGGCGCCCACGCCGTGCGAGGACGACGCCGCCCGCGCCGCGCGCATGATGCGTGAGCACGGCGTCACCACCGACGACGAGTGGTGGGACGGCATGCCGCGCGACGCCGGGTGGGACGGCCCCCAGGCCGAGCGCGTGCGCGCGCTCATCGCCGATCGCTTCGCGGTGAAGCTCGGCGCCGACGCGATCGCCTGCCGCACGCGCTGCTGTCGCCTGCGGCTGCCCGAGGAGGACTTCGATCGGACCGCCGACGAGCTCGGCTCGGCCGTCGGGCTCGGGTTCGGCGCGGCGGGCGGCTCGGCCACCCAGCGCGGCGCGGACGGCGTGGTCACCTACACCACATGCTGGGATCGCGCCGACACCGGGACCTACCCCGATCGCGCCGCCGAGCGCGACCAGCTGCTGGCCCGCACCGCCGGCGTGGTCGCGACCTGCGCGCGGGGCGTCGCGCCGCCAGTCACGCTGCTCATCGGCCTCGAGCTCGACCCCGCCGGCACCGTCGCCAAGGTCGACAGCAACGCCGCCGAGCTCGGCAGCCCGGCCGCGCGCTGCGCCGAGCAGGCGATCGTCGAGGCCGCCGACTTCGCGCCAGCGCCGCGTGGCCAGTACGTCGTCGTCCGGGTCACGCTCGGGCGGTGACCGGGCCGCCTGATCGCGCGCGTCAGCGCGGTCAGCGACGCCGCAGCCGACGCAGCCACGCGCGGTACGGGAACGCGCCGACGTACGCGAAGTAGACCGTGTCCAGCCCGCCGCGGAAGCACGCGCGATCGAGCGCGCCGTCGCCGATCGGATCGGCGCGGCGGTCCCGCGTCGCGCACCTTGGGCCGCTCGCCGCCGCGACCACCGGCGGCCCGGCGAACGCCAGCGGGATCGCCAGCGCCGAGCCGCGCGCGTCGGCCAGCCGGTACAGCCCACGGCCGTCGGCCAGCCAGGTCCCGGCCGGCGTCGTCATGCCGTTGGGATCGACCTCGTCGTCGCACGCGATCTGCGCCCACCAGAAGTCGCGGTACGCCTCGACCGCGACGACCTCGCACGCCACGCGGCGCCGGGGCGCCGGCACCGACCGCCACGTCGTCGCGCCGGCGCGCTCGACCGGGACCTCGTCGAGCCGGTCGACCTGGTAGGTCCAGCGC
This sequence comes from Myxococcales bacterium, assembly GCA_016707895.1. GTDB lineage: Bacteria > Myxococcota_A > Polyangia > Haliangiales > Haliangiaceae > UBA2376. Next base: position 330,326 of record JADJGV010000006.1, read on the forward strand.
CGCCCCGGCTCGAATATCGCCGCGTAGCGCGCCGACAGCGCCGGCGCCGCCGCCGCGCGGATCGGGCTCATCGCGACGACCAGCGCCAGCGCGAGGCCGTGGTAGCTCACGCGGGATCGAACGCGCCCCCGCCCGCCGCTATTCGCGCGGCGCCGCTACCGGTACATCGCGCGCAGGAGCTCGCGCTCCAGCGCGATCGCCAGCGCCTCGTTGATCGGCACCAGCTCGGCCGGGCCGTCGTCGGGGTCGTGGGCCTCGGCCTGGACGTCGGCGAACATCGCCACCTCGCCGCCGGCCGCCAGGTACGCCGCGACCCGCGCACGCACCGCGGGATCGGCCGCGCTGTGCTCGCGGCAGATCGCCACCTCCGGCGCGCCGTGCTTGTCGCGCACCGCCGCGAACGCGAACAGCCGGCAGATCGCCGGCCGCGCGGCGTAGACCGTGCAGCCGCCGGGCAGCTGGCCAGGCGTGAACAGCGCGCACGGCCCCGGCCCGATCGCGCGCGCGCGATCGAGCGCCGCCTCGCCCTCGCCGGCGGCGATCAGCAGCCGCGCCACCGGCGCCACGTCGGCGACGCTGACGTGGGGCGGCGTGCGCACGCAGCACGCGCCGCAGCCGGTCGGGCAGCCGAGCCCGGTCGCCGCCGCGATCGCGTCGTTCTTGCGATCGGCCTCGGCGTAGATCGCCAGCCGTCTCGGGGTCACGGCCGGCCTCGCTGGTAGACGTCGACCAGCGGCGCGCCCTGCGCCTCGACGCGCAAGACCCGGGTCGCGTCGGGCGGGATCGGGCACGGCCGCCAGCTCGGCTGGTAATGCACGATCCACTGCGCCTGCCGCGGGTCGCGCACCGGCTCCCACAGGTCGCCGCGGAACCAGGTCAGGTGGCCGGGCTCGACGCAGTCGCGGTGCACGCGATCACCGGCAGCCGCGTGGGCGTTGACGTAGCCGATCGCGCGCTCGACGCCCTCGCCCCACCACGCGATCTCGTACCGCCGCGCCTCGGCCACCGCCGCCGGGCCGCCGGTCTGCTCGCCGTAGTAGTCGAGGTAGTAGGGGTGGATGCGCGCGCAGGTGACGACCAGGTAGATCCCCAGCGCCGCCGACACCGCCAGCCCCGCCAGCACGTGCAGCCGCTCGCCGATCCAGCGCGCCACCGCCGCGACGCCGATCGCGGCGGCCAGCGCCATCGGCAGCAGCACCGGCAGCACGTAGCGGATGCCGTCCTGCCGCACCGGCGACAGCATCACGCCCAGCGGCGCGATCGCCCACACGATGATGATCAGCGCGCCGCGCCACGCCCTCGCCACCGCCAGCGCCAGCCCGGCGGCCGCGGCCACCAGCACCACGATCGGCGTGGTCGCGCCCAGGTACGAGACGAAGTACCAGCGCGGCGGCGCCTTGGTGAGCGTGCCGTGGAACGGCTCGAGCGAGTGCGTGCCCTTGAGCTTGTCCCACGCCTCCTGGGTGTGAGCGATCGGGTGGGTCCACAGCCGCGGCCACAGCGCGATCGCGGTGACGATCGCCACCGCCGGGATGATCGCCAGCCCCAGCGTCACCGCACGCACCCGCGCGCCCGCCGGCGCGGTGATCAGGATCGTCAGCCCGATCGCCGGCGCCATCAGGCCGTTGACGAAGCGGATCATCAGCGCCACGCCCAGCACCACGCCGACCGCCACCAGCCGCCACGCCAGCGGCCGGACGCGATCGCCGTCGTCCCACACCCGGGCCGACAGCCACCACGCCAGCGCCCACGCCGCCACCGACGGCGCCTCGTGGCCGACCACCTGGCCGTGGCCGATCAGGTGCGGCGCCAGCGCGGCGATGCCGCCGGCGAGCGCGCCGACCCGCAGGTCGACCAGCCGCCGGCCGATCGGCACCAAGAGCGCGCAGCCCAGCGCCATCGCCAGCGCCGACATCGCGCGGGCGCCGCCGAAGCCGTCGCCCCACAGCCCGCCGAGGCCGGCCAGGTACTTGGTCACCGGCGGGTGCTCGTAGTTCCACCGCCACGCGGCGTCGTCGAAGTCGCCGCGCACCAGGTTCTGGACGTAGTTGCGCCCGGCCGACCAGTAGGTGTCCTCGTCCCAGGTCTGGCCGGCCGCGCCGAGATCCCACAGCCGCGCGATCGCCGCCACCGCGAACACCGCCGCCATCACCAGCAACGCGTCGCGCGGCAGCGCCCGCAGCGCCGCCCGCCAGCTCCACAGCGCGGTCGCGATCACGATCAGCAGCACCAGCCACGCCGCCAGCGCGTCGCCGCGCGCGGTGCCCGGGTGATCGAAGCGCGCCTCGCGCGGCGGCCGCGGCGACAGCGACGACGCCGGCACGTACTCGGGATCGCCGGTGCGCCCCGCCGGGTGCCACACCAGCCGCGCGCCCGGCGGCGCCGCGAACCGGATCGCCACCGCGCCGCGCGACAGCACGACCCGCTCGGTGCGCACGCCGCGACCGATGACTGGCAGCGCCAGCCCCTCGACGGTCAGCACCGCCGGCCCCGGCGACACGAAGCCGACCCGGGTCGGCCCGCCACGCGGCACGTGCAACGCGCCGACGTAGGCCCGCGTGCCCGGCGGATCACCCGGCTGCGACGGCGCCACGGCCAGCCGCTCGAGCGGCGCCGGCACCAGCGCGGCGCGCGCGATCAGCACCGCCGCGATCGCCACCAGCGCGATCAGCCACGGCAGCGCGCGCGGCACCACCGCCTGGCGCCAGCTCATCGCGCGAGCCCGGGGCACGCCAGCGCGCGATCGCGCCGCGCCAGGAACGTCAGGTACTCGCCGCGCTCGACCAGCCCCGGCACGTGCAGCACGACCTTCTCGAAGCCGTTGGCCAGCCAGAACCCCGCGCAGTGGTTGAGCGGCGCCACGCCGGCCGCGCGCCGCAGGTCGTAGCAAGACAGCACGATCGTCGGGTGGTGCGCGAGCATCAGCGCGTCGGGCCCCCACTTGTTGTGGCCGGCGCGCGGGTTGGTGCGCGGCACCTCGTGGGCCACCCGCGACGACACCAGCCCGAATACGTCGATGCCGCGCAGCCGCGCGTAGTACGGCAGCGCGCCGACGCCGCCGAAGATCGCGTAGTCGTCGGGGCGCACGCACGGCGCCAGCGCCTTGCCGATCAGCACCCGGTCGTGGGTGTAGGCGCGCAGGTACGCCGGCGTGTCGATGCCGCGATCGTTGGCGAAGTTGCCGTAGCGCAGGCTGGCCTTGGTCAGCGCCAGCTGGCGATCGGCGAAGGCGCCCAGCACCGCCGCGCCGGCCACCAGCATGATCGCGGTCGCGACGAGCCCTCGGGCGCTCACGCGCGCCACCAGCGCACCGAGGTTGGCCACGCCCAGCGCCACCGCCAGCGCCGCCAGCACGAACAGCGGCATGATGAAGCGGTGCAGCCCCATGAAGTCGCCGCCGACGCCGGCGACGTAGCGCAGGTAGACGACGAAGATGATCGGCGCCAGCGTCACCAGCGCGAACCGCGCGTCCTTGCGCGGCCGCGCGATCAGCCCGGCGATCGCCAGCGGTGACGCCCAGGCCAGGCCGGTCTGCGCGAACCAGCGGCCGACGTAGTACCAGCCGTTGCTCCGCATCTTGGCGTCGTAGCCGGGCACCGCGGCGCCGGCCGCCTTGACGTAGTAGGTGTTGGGGAACGGCCAGCCGTAGTACCACCAGCGCCACGCGAACCACGGCGCCCACAACCCGAGGAACGTGATCACCGCGTTCCACTCGGCGCGGTTGGGCTTCCACCGGCGCTCGCCGATCAGGTTGGTCGCCACCCGGTGCGCCGCGAACAACGCTACGATCAACGGCCCCTCGGGCCGGGTCATCGACGCCAGCGCCAGGCCGATCGCCATCCGCCGCAGCCCGCGCAGCTCCTCGCCGGCGCTGGCCGCCAGGTAGCCGTCGAGGGCCCACGCCAGCAGGAACGTGTACAGCTGGGTCTCGAGCCCGCCCGACGACCAGCACGCGAAGCCGCTCGAGCACGCGAGCAGGAGCGGCGCCAGCCCGGCGACCGGGTGGCCGCGGCCGAGCACGCGCTCGCCGATGCGGAACGTGACGGCCAGCACGCCGAGGCCGAAGCCGACGCCCAGCACCCGCGCCGCGATCTCCGGCGGGATGCCGACCACCATCAGCGCGCCGAGCAGGAACGTCCACAGGAAGTTGGTGTAGCCCTCGACCGGATCGCCGAGGTTGAACGCCAGCTGGCCGTGCTCCGCGAAGTTGCGCGAGAACACGAACGAGATGAACGCATCGTCGGTGACGAAGTCGTACTGCTGGGCGTGCCAGATCAGGATCGCCGCGGCCAGCGCCAGCGGCGCCCACCGCGCGATCGCGCGCCACGGCCCGGCGCCGGGGGCGGCGCGCGCGCCAGGAAGCGAGGACTCGGACGGCACGGCGCGAGCCTCCCTTGCCGCTCGGGGCGATGCAAGTCAAGCGCTCGCGCGAAATCGCGTCGCCGACGCGCGCGCGACGCGCAGTCTTTGCTAGCTTTCGCGGTCGATGTCGGCACCGACGAGTCCAGACGCCGCGGCCCCCGCCGCAGCGCCGCGGCCGGTGCCCCAGGCGGTGGTCGCGGGCGCGCTGACCGCCGGGCTGGCCGCCGCCGCGACCGGCGCCATCGACGGCCTGTGGTCGTGGCGCGCCGCCGGGCAGTTCGCGCCCGGCTTCCTCGAGCGGATCCACGAGGTGCTGTACCTGACCACCAGCTACGCGATCGCTGGCGCCGCGATCGGCGCGGTGGTCGCGGCGGTGGTCGTCGTCTATGCGCGGTGGACGCTGCTCGGGCGGCTCGTGCGCCACGCCTTCGCCCAGCACGCCGCGGCCCGGGCCCAGGGCCACCCCCACGCGGTCGTCGGCCTGTCGCTGGTGCTGGCGTTCGCGCCGCTGGCGACCACGGCGCTGGTGGTGGTGTTCCCGCGGCTGGTCCACGGCCTGCACACCCGCAAGAACTTCGCGCTGGTGGTCGCGGTGGCGCTGGCCGCCGGCGTGGTCACGCTGGCGGTGGCGCTGGCGATCGCGATCGTCGTCGCCCGCGCGCTCGAGGCCGGGCTGGGCGCGCTGGCCCGCGGCCGGCTGGGCCCGGCGCTGTCGTGGGTGTGGACCCCGGCGGTGGCGCTGGCCGCGATGGCGGCGGTCGGCGCCGCGGTGATCATCGTCCGCACCTGGAGCGTCACCCGGCTGTTGCCGCTGCGCCCGCCGGCGATCGTGCTGCTGGCGCTGGTGCTGGCGGTGCCGCTGGGCGCGGTCGGGGCGCGCTGGGCCGCGCGCTGGCAGGCGCTCCGCCCGCGCTGGCGCCACAGCCTCCCCGCGCTGGTGCCGCTCGCCGCGTTCCTGGTGGCCGCGCTCGCGGGTAACCGCCCCGGCGTCATCAAGGCCGCGGTCGCGTACTCCGGCGTCGGCGATCCGCTGACCCGGGCGTGGAAGCGGCTGATCGATCGCGATCGCGACGGCTACTCGCCGTGGTTCGGCGGCGGCGACTGCGACGACGGCGACGCCAGCGTCCACCCCGGCGCCAGCGACATCCCCGACGACGGCCGCGATCAGAACTGCGTCGCCGGCGACGCCAAGAGCCAGCGCGCCGCCGAGGACGTCGGCTTCGCGCCGCTGCCGCCCGGCGTGCCGGCCGACGCCAACATCGTGCTGATCACGATCGACACGCTGCGCGCCGATCACCTCTCGAGCTACGGCTACCCGCGCCCGACCACGCCGACCCTCGACGCGGTCGCCGCCGCCGGCACCCGCTTCGCCGCCGCCTGGGCCCACGCGCCGTCGACCCGCTACTCGATGCCAGCCATCCTCACCGGCCGGCTGCCGCTCGACGTCTACTACGATCACAGCGTCGCCGGCTGGCCCGGCATCCTGCCGCGCGCCACCACGCTGGCCGAGGTGCTGCGCGATCGCGGCTTTGCCACCGGCGCGTTCACCAACTACTGGTACTTCGATCGCACGCGGCACATGGATCAGGGCTTCGACGTCTACGACAACGACAACGCCCGGCTGCACCAGGGCGCCGACCCCGCGCACACCCGCGGCAGCTCGTCGCGCCAGCAGACCGACAAGGCGCTCGGCTTCGTCGCCGCGCACGCGACCCAGCGCTTCTTCTTGTGGGTCCACTACTACGATCCCCACCACGAGTACGAGGCGCACCCCGAGGTGCCGAGCTTCGGCGGCGGCGAGGTCGATCGCTACGATCAAGAGATCCGCTTCACCGACCTGCACGTCGGCCGGCTGCTCGACGACCTCAAGGCCCGCGGGCTGTGGGACAAGACCGTCATCGTCGTGACCGGCGATCACGGCGAGGGCTTCGGCGAGCACGGCGTCCAGCTGCACGGCTACCACCTCTACGCGCCGCAGACCAAGGTGCCGCTGATCGTCCGGGTGCCGGGCCTACCGCCGCGGGTGTCGACCACCGCGGTCGGCCACGTCGACATCCTGCCGACGCTGGCCAACCTGGCCGGCGCCGCCGCCACGCCCGAGATGATGGGGCGCTCGCTGGTGCCGCTGCTGGCCGGCGGCCCCGACGACCCCGACCGCGTGGTGTTTCAGCAGCTCTCGTATGAGGGAAATCACGAGATGCGCGGGGCCGCGACCGCCGACTGCCACGTGCTGTACAACGTGTCCCCGCACACGAGCTGGGAAGTGTACCGCCTCACCGACGACCCCGCCGAGACCCACGACCGCGCCGACGCGCCCGGTCGCTGTGGCCGCGTGCGCGCCGCGTTCGAGCGCTGGTACGACAGCGCCCAGATCCCGCCGGGCGCCGCGGCCGCGCTCTTGCCCGATCGACCGGCGATCGCCGCGCCGCTCGACGTCGACCTCGGCCCCGACGTGCGGCTGCTCAGCGTCGACGCGCCGGCCGAGGTCCGCCCCGGCCAGACCTTCCCGATCACCTGGACGTTCGAGGCCCGCGGCCGCCTGACCGGCGGCTGGAAGGTGTTCGTCCACGTCGAGGGGCCCGGCGGCGGGCGCTTCACCGCCGATCACGCGCCGGCGCGGCCGTTCGAGTGGTGGCGGCGCGGCCAGTACGTCCGCTACACCATCGACGCCAGCGTGCCGCCCAGCGCGCCCGCCGGCGACTACGCGGTGTGGATCGGCCTGTGGCGCAAGGCGGCGCGCCAGCCGGTGCGCGCGCCCGCCGGCGTGCCGGTCGTCGACAACCGGGTCAAGGTCGCGACCGTGCGGGTGGTGCGATGACCATGCCGGCGTGGATGCGCGCGACGTTCTGGGCGCTGCTCGCGGCGCCTGGCGTGTGGCAGATCGGCCTCCTGGTCTGGGCCATCGCGGCCCGCTTCCCCTACCCCTACGACCTCGAGTGGATGGAGGGCGGCGTGCTGCACGGGGCCGCGCGCATCGCCTCGGGCGACGGCATCTACGGCCCGCCGTCGGTCGACTACATCTCGTTCCTGTACACGCCGCTCTACCCCGGCCTCCTGGCGCTGCTCGGCTCGATCTTCGGCCTGTCGTACCAGCTCGGCCGCATCATCTCGATCCTGTCCTTGATCGGGCTGGGCGTCCTGGCCATCACCAACGCGCTGGCGTGGTCGCCCAAGCACCGCGGCGCCGCCACCGCCGGCGCGATCCTCGGCCTCGGGCTGTTCGCCGCCGCGTACCCGTTCATGGAGGGCTGGTACGATCTGGTCCGCGCCGACACGCTGTTCTTGTTCATCGCCACCGGCGGGCTGATCGGCCTGTCGCGGTGGGCCCGCGCCGACGAGGGCTTCCGTGGCCACCGGCTGGTCGCGGTGGCCGGCGTCATCCTCGGGCTGTCGTTCTTCGCCAAGCAGACCGGCGTGCTCTACGCGGTGGCCGGCGGGCCGATCATCCTGGCCATGAACTGGCGACGGGCCCCGACCTACGTCGGCGCGGTGGCGGTCACCGGGCTCGGCGGCGCGGCGCTCTTGCAGTGGACCACCGGCGGCTGGTTCTGGACCTACGCGTTCCAGATCCACCAGGCCCACGACTGGAACAAGGATCGGTTCTGGAAGTCGTTCGAGCTGATCCTGCTGCACTTCCGCTGGGCGACCGCGATCATCGTGCTCGGGCTGTGCGTCGTCGTCGCGTGCGCGATCGTGCGCCGTCGGCTGCCGCCGCCGGCCAAGGCGCTGCTCCTGTGGACCTACGTCTACGCGGTGTCGACGGTGGTGGGCGCGGTCGGCTGGGGCACCGAGTTCGCGCACTACAACGCGTACATGCCGGCGTTCCTCCACGGCGCGATGGCCGCGGGCTTCGCGATCCCGGCGATCCTGGCGTGCAGCGAGCTCTTGTTCGCCGACGACGCGCGGGCGCCGGGCCGGCCGGCCTACACGGCCCTGCCGCGCGACCGCGCGCTGGCCCACGCCGCGACCGCGCTGGTGGCGCTGGGCCTCGGCGTGCAGCTGTACAAGGCGCGGTGGAACCCGCGGCCGTTCATCCCGACCGCGCGCGATCGCGCCGCCGGCGACGAGCTGATCGCGACGATCCGCGCGCTGCCGGGCCGGGTGTGGGTGCCGTCGCATCCGTGGTACGCGCACCTCGCCGGCAAGCCGATGTACGTGCACCGGATGGGCGTCAAGGACGTCACCGCGCGCAAGCCGCGGCCGGTGATGGGCCTCGAGGAGGCGCTGCGCGGCCGCGAGTTCTCGGCGATCGTGTTCGACAACCGCGACATGTTCCTCGAGGTGCCGGCGATCAACCTGTACTACCGGCCCGACGATCTGGTGCCGCGCACCGCGCGCCCACGGCTGTTCACCGGCGCCAAGATCGTGCCCGACTCGGTCTGGGTGCCGGCGGGCCGCGCGCTCCTGCCGCCGGGCTGGCGGGTGCTGTTCGACTTCGAGGACGGCACGTTCTCCAACTGGACCGTGTTCGGCTCGGCCTGGGGCAACACGCCCGAGCGCAAGGAGGTCGCCGGCCAGGGCATGGTGCGGCGGTTCGGCGGCCGGAACTTCGCGACGTCGTTCCACGGCGGCGACGCGCGCACGGGCACGCTCTTGTCGCCGCCGTTCCCGATCGACGCCGACAGCATCCGCATGCGCCTGGGCGGCGGCAGCGGCGACAGCGGCCTGCGGGTCGAGCTGCGCATCGACGGTATGCCGGTGCGGACCGCGACCCCGCCGGCCCCGCCGTCGGAGCGCTTCACCGACGTCACCTGGAACGTCGCGGACCTGGTCGGCCAGACCGCCACGATCGCGCTGGTCGACGAGTCGCAGGCCTCCTGGGGCCACCTGAACGTCGACGAGCTCTGGATCGGGCCGGCCGAGTAGCGCCGCGGACCGCGACGCCGGCGTCCGGATCTCGACGCCGCGGGCGCGCCAGGCTTGCGCGCCTGGGCCCCGCAGGTGGCGCTGGCGACGCGTTCGCGCCCGGCACGCACCGTGCAACGGGACGGCGCATGCGCCTCTACTTCGTTGCGTCCCTGCTGCTCGCCGCCGCGGCCTGCGACAACGCGCCATCCTCCGACTACCCGACCTCGGAGACCGGCATCTTCGTCGACGTGGTGGTCGACAGCGCCGGGCGGGCTGACGCCACCATCGGACTGACCGCCGACAACCCGGCGCTGCTCGAGGTCACGTACCTGCGGCTCGAGGGCGGGGATCAGCTGTCGCTGACCGTGGGCGGTGAGGCGGTGGCGCTCAGCGAGCGCAACCTGCTCGGTGCGTATCAGTACGTCGGGACCTCGACCCGGGTGGCGGGCGGCGCGCCGGTGGTGGTCGCCTACGATCGCGCCGCCGGCGTCGACGCGCCGGGGACCCACGGGACCGTGCCGGCCGCGTTCTCGCTCGGCGCCACGGTGTCGCGGTTCAGCCGCGCCGACGGGCTGCAGCTCACTTTCGGCGGGGTCGGCGGCGCCGACGAGCTGGTGGTGACGGTGCGCAGCGTCGAGGGCTGCTTCGAGGCGTTCACTGAGCGCGGCCCCGCGACCGCGACCACGCTGGCCATCCCGCCCACGCGCTTCGTGCTGACGCCCGGCGGCCCTGCGACCTGCACGGTCGACGTCACTGCGCGCGCGGTGGCCCACGGCGCGCCCGACCCGGCGTTCGGCCGCGGCGGCCTGGTCACGCTCAGCCAGGTGCGCACGCTCGCGCTGACGTTCGACCGCTGATCGCGCGGGCGCCGATCACCGGCGCTCGCAGTCCTCGGCGTCGAACCGGCCGACCATCCGCAGCGCGTGCAGGCCGCCCTGCCCGTCGTCGAGGCGCAACGTGAGGTCGACGCAGCGGCTCAAGCGGCCGGGGCGCGGCGCCGGGCCGGACGTCAGGCGCGCGCGCAGGCACGGCGCGGCCGCGTCGCAGGGGCGCTGGCCGTCGATCGCGGTCTTCAGGCCGGCCGCGCCGACCTGCGGCAGGTCGTACGAGGCGATGACGAGCCCGGGCTGCGCCTCGAGGCGGATGACCGCCGCGCCGACGCCACCGCGCGCGGCCTCGGCGCAGCTCGGCGGTCGCGGCCGCGCCTGGCCATCGCCCAGCACCTCGCCGGCGAACCACGCGACGCCGGTCGCCTCGCCCTTGCGGTAGCCGAAGACGTGGTCGAACGCCAGCGGCGCGTCGTCGAGCGTCGCCACCAGCGGCGCGCGGCACGGCGCGGGCACCGCGGCGTCGCCGCCGCACGCGCCACCGCACGCGCCGAGCACCACGACCGCCGCGAGGACGCGCGCCATGGCGCGAGCGTAGCCGACTACCGCGGCGCCGGGCGGCGATAGACGCTGACGATCGGGACGCCGTCGAAGCGCAGCACGAACACCGGCTGCACCGTGCCGTAGCTCTGCCAGATCATGAAGTCGTGGCGGCGGAAGTGGCGCTCGTGGATGACGATCGCCAGCTGCGAGCGCGCGACACCGGCGTCCTCGTGGCCGGCGTCGGGCAGGCCCGGCGCCAGCAGGCGATCGCGGGCGTAGGCGCCCCACGCCGGGGTCGCGTCGTGGGTGTAGACCGGGCGCGGCGGCGCGCCGGCCAGCGGCGCTTGCGTGCGCAGGAACGGCAGCGCGCCGCGGGCGGCGTAGCCCCAGAACTGGCGGTTCATGCCGAGGTCGGCGCCGCCCGGCGCGCCGCCGGCGAGGCCGTTGTACGACGACAGCGCGTAGGGGTGCGCGTGGGCGGTCTCGGCGGCCGCGCCGGCGATCAGCGCGCCGCCGACGGCCACGGTCGCGAGCGTCGGCGCCAGCCGGTGGCGCGCGCCGGCCCACAGCTCGCCGAGCGCGGCGGCGGCCGCGCGGGCCGCCCAGACCGCGCCCAGGCCGGCGGCGATGCACACCGTCGGGATCGCCGCCTCCCAGTGCTTCTCGGCGCCGAAGATCGGCGTCGAGCCGAGCAAGAACGGCCCCATCGACGCGGCCAGGGACAGCCCCAGCAGCAGCGCCGCGCCGTCGGCGAGCTCGCCCCGGCTCCGCCACCACCCGCGCGCGCGCGCCAGCACGCCGATCGCGGCGGCGGCCAGCGTGCCGGCCGGCACGGTGAGCAACGTCGTGACGATCGCGACGTGCCACGGGAACGGCGGGTGGTTCCAGTTGTCGCCGAGGTACTCGAAGTTGTAGTGCACGTGGTGCAGGTGGAACTGCAGCCACGCGCGGACGTGCGGCACGGTGTCGAACCACAGCCACGGCCACACCGCGATCAAGGTCAGCGGGCCCAGCGCGATCAGCGCCCCCGGCACGTACCACCGGCGCACCAGCCCCCAGCCCAGCGCGCGCAGCCCGCGCGCCGCTCCGGGCGCGGTCGTCGCGTAGGCCTGGCGCGCCACCACCCACGCGAAGTGCGGCGCGATCGCGAACGGCAAGAGCAGCGCGTTGTGCTTGGTGGCCAGCGCCAGGCCCCACACCACCCCGGCGACGATCGCCCATGACCAGCGGGCGAGGCTGCGCCAGTAGCAGTACAGCGTCGCCACCCACAGGGTCGCGATCGGCCCGTCGAAGCACGCCAGCCCGGCGTGGAACAGCGCGCGCGGCAGGCACAGCGTGAGCAGCGCGGCGATCACCGCCTCGGCCACGCCCCACGCCGCGGCCACCCACGCGAACACGATCAGGATCAGGATCGCGTGCATCAGCGCGCTCGGCGCGCGGTACGCGGTCACGCGCGAGACGCCGAGGCCGTCGTGCAAGAGCTTGTGCGACAGCCCGAACAGCGTCTTCATGAACGGCGGGTGCTCGCGGTTGTGATCGGTCGGGCCCGGGCCGCCCCAGGCCGCGGTGATGCCCTTCTCGCTGGTGGCGCCGCGCTTGCCGTGGGCGACGTCGAGCCACCACCGCGCGTAGCCGTCGCCGGCGCCCATGTAGACGGTCTCGTCGCGGGCGATGCCGACGTCCTCTTGCGCCGCCAGCGCGGTGGCCAGCGTCACGACGAACAGCACCAGCCCGATCGCGCGCACGCGCCAGCGGCCGATCACGACCGCGCCTCGGCTGCGAAGCAGATCAGCCGGCCGGTGGCCTTGAGCCCGACCGCGCGCGCGGTGAACGTCACGGTGCCGCGGCCGGGCCGGGTGACGATGGTCCGCCGCACCCAGCCGTCGTCGACGCCGAACCGCCAGCGCGCGACCTCGAAGCCGTCGATCGCCACCGCCAGCTCGCCCGGCGCGCGCACGTCGCGGCGGGTGAACACGTCGGCCAGGCCGGCGCCGACCGCCAGCTCGGCGCCGAGCGCGACGTCGGCGAAGGTCAGCGTCACCTCGCCGTCGGGCGCCGGCGTCACCTGCGCGCAGCGGTGGGGCGCGAAGCCGATCTCGGCCAGCACGTAGGTCGGGCCGCCGGCGCGCGCGCCGCCGACCGCGGCGGTGGCGATCTGCGGCGCGAAGTCGGTGACCACGGTGCGCGCGGCCTGCGGGTAGCGCCGCGCGGTGACGCCGCCGATCGCGAACGATCGATCGGCGCGCAGGCCGCGGGTCTCGGGCGCGCGGGCGCCGCGGATCGACAGCTCCCAGATCGCCGGGTAGCGCGCGGCGTCGAGCCGCCCGGCGGCGTCGACCGCGACCAGGTCGCCGACGTGCAAGTACGCGGTCGGCTCGTTCCACGCCGGCGCGACGACGATCAGCTCGCCGGGCCGCAGCTCGGCGCGCAGCCGCTGGCTCACCGCAGCCCACGCCCGGTCGCCGGGCACGCCGGCGCCGGCGCCGACGGCGCGGCAGGTGCCCCACGCGGCGATCGCGACCAGGGCGAGCGCGGGCGCGAGGCGAGCGAGGCGCGACGTGAGCGACGGCACGGGGCGGCGCATCCTACACCGACGCGAGCGCGGGCGGCGTCGTGTACAGTGCGCCGGCCGTGCCCTGGCTGCGTCGTCACGCCATCCCGCTCGTCCTGTTCCTGGTCGGCCTGTGCGGCTATGGCGCCCTCGCCGGCTCGCGGCTGTGGCACCAGTCCACCGATCCGCACTTCGTCTACCAGGCCGACGCCTGGCTGCGCGGCAAGGCGCCGATCTCGCCGCCGCCGGCGCGCGGCGACGACTGGGCCAAGGTCGAGACCGTCGTGCTGCGCGACGGCCGCGAGGTGCGCGGTCGCCGGCTGCACGTCCGGCCGGTGTTCCGCACCACCAAGGGCGCCGAGATCCCGCTGGCCGATGTGGCGAGCAGCAAGGGCCAGACGTTCTACGTGTCGTTCCCGCCGCTGCCCAGCGTGCTGATGTTGCCGGGCGCGGCGCTCGGCGGGCGGGCGGGCAACGACGTCGCGCCGACGGTGCTGTGCGCGGCGCTGATCTTGCCGCTGGCGTTCCTGACGCTGCGCCGGCTGGCCGCCGCCGGCCAGTCGACCCGCACGCCCACCGACGACGTGTGGCTGACGCTCGCGCTCGGCTTCGGCACCGTGCTGTGCTTCGCGTCGGTGCAAGGCCGGGTGTGGTTCACCGCCCACGTGCTGGGCGTGCTGCTGGCCATGGCCTACGCGTGGGCGTCGATCGCGGCGCGGCGGCCGATCCTGGCCGGCGTGTTTCTCGGCCTGGCGGCGATCACCCGCACGCCGATGGCGTTCATGCTGCCGCTGTTCGTGCTCGAGGCCGCGCGCGGCGCCGGCGGCTGGGCCGCGCTGCGCGGCGATCGGGCGGCGTTCGTGCGCGCGGTGCGCGGGCCGCTCGTGCGCTTCGCGATCCCGGTGGCGGCGATCGCGATCGCCGCCGCCGCCTACAATCTGGTCCGCTTCGACGCGCCCACCGAGTTCGGCCACACCTACCTCGACGTGCGCCAGCAGGCGCAGATGGAGCAGTACGGCCTGTTCAGCTACCAGTACCTGGCGCGCAACCTGGCCGTCGCGTTCACGCTGCTCCCCGAGTTCCCGGCCAAGGGGCCGTTCGTCCAGGTCTCGGGCCACGGCCTCGCGCTGTGGGTGACCACGCCGATCTTCCTGTTGCTCTTGTGGCCGCGCGCCAAGCCACCGATCCACCGCGCGCTGTGGCTCACCGTCGCCGCCGTGGCGATCCCGACGTTCTTCTACCAGAACAGCGGCTGGGTCCAGTTCGGCTACCGCTTCAGCCTCGACTACACCGTGTTCCTGGTGCTCCTGCTCGCCGTCGGCGGCCGCCCGCTCACGCACGTCACCCGCGCCCTGATCGTGCTCGGCATCGTCATCAACCTGTTCGGCGCCTGGAGCTTCGCCCGCCACCCCGAGTACTACCGGGTCGGCGGCAACGCCTACGGCACCGTCGTCGCGCATTGAGTTGCAGGGGCTCGTCGCCGAGCCCCCCTCGGCAGGGCCAGGTCCCCGCCGAGCCTCCCCCCAGGACGCGAGACGCCCGACGCCAACCGCGGTGCCGGATCCGGATCCAGAGTCGGTGCCGGAGTCGGTGCCGGAGTCAGAGCCGGTGTCGGTGTCGGAGTCGGTGCCGGAGCACGGAGGCTCAGCGGTACGAGCCCGCGCCGCCGACGAGCGCGCGCGCCAGCGGCGCGCTCGGCCAGGCCGTCGTCGCCAGGTGAGCGAGCGGATACGCGGCGCGCCGCGCGTCGCGCAACGCCGCCGTCGCCCCCGCCAGGTCGCCCAGCGCCGCGAGCAGATCGGCCACCACGACCGACCGCATCCCGAACCCGTCGTCGCGCAGCTCGGGCAGCGCGCCGCCGGCCGTCGCCAGATCGCCCCCGGCGATCGCCGCCCGCATGCGGATCAAGACGTGGTCGCTCTGGGCCAGCGCGGTGTCGGGATCCTCGAGTTCGAGCAGCGCCCACGCGTGGCGCAGCCCGTCGACCGCGACCCCGGCGTCGAGCGCGGTGCCGGCGAGCTCGTCGAGGTCTTCCCAGCGTCCCAGGTCGAACAGCCGCTCGATGGCTGCCGCCACCGTGACCCGCCCCTGCGCCACCAGCGCGTCGAGCGTCGCCGTCGAAAGCGGCGCCTCGTCGTCGACCCGCGCCGCGCACCAGCGATCGTAGCGGGCGACCAGCGCGATCGCGACCGCCGCCAGGTGGGCCGGCGAGGGCGCGAACGCCGCTTCGACGTCGGTCGGCTTCGCGGCGTCGTTGGCGCCGACGCCCTCGTTGAAGTCCCCGATCACGGCGAACACCGTCTGCCGATCTCGCAGCCAGGTCGCGGTGACACGCGTCCCGCTGTAGCCCTCCAATCCAAGGTTCCGGGTGAACGCGATCGTGCGCCGGTCAGCGTCCGCGAAGCGCAGCGCGCGCGTCGTCGTCCTGCCGGTAAGCCGCGATCGCGACACCAGCCACGCGCCGTCCTCGCCGATGTAGCTGCACATCCGCAGCGGGCTCTCGACGAGCCACCCGATCGCCGCCGCGGCCAGCACCATCACGGGCCCCCAGGCCGGGGGCAACGACACGCCGGTCTGGGCGGCCACGCCGGCGGCGATCACCGCGGCCACCACCGCCGCCCCGACGCGCGCCCGCGTCGTCGTCCGCACCGCGCGCGCCGACAGCGTCGTCGACGCGCTGACGATCGCACCGATCGACGCCGGCGGCGGTGGCCCGAAGAACTCGTCGCCCTCGCGGCGGGGCGCGCCGTCGTGGTCCGGGACGTGGGCGTAGGCGTTCATGACCGCGGCTATCGACCGGCCGCCGCGCTGGTTGCGTGCAGGTGGAGCGAGATCCGCGCGCAACCGCAGCGCACACCGGTCGATACCCCGGCCATGACTCGATCCAATCACGAGCGATCGCGCCGCACGGTCCGCACCAGCTTTGCCGGAATCGCCTCTCCACCCGGCCTTGACCGCAACGCGACGATCCGCTGATTCTGTGGCACGCATGGAGGACGTCGTCGTCATCGAGTATCCCGACAGCCCGGCTGACGTGCCGGCGGATCTCCGCCGCCCGTCGACGCGATACCGGCGCAGGGCGCTGGCGGCGGGCGCGGCGCTGGCGGGGTTCCTGGTGGCCTACCTCGGCCTCATGTGCTGGTTCGGTTGGACCGGCGTGCAGCTGGTGTGGTCCGCGATCGTCGTGAAGGAGCACGAGTGGGGCTGGGCCGCCGGCGGCGCCGCGCTGATCATCGCCGGCGCGCTGGCCAGCTCGTTCGTGCGCCGGCGACCACGCCCGTCGCTCGAGGGGCCGATCGAGGTCACCGCGGCCGATCAGCCGACCTTGCTCGCGTTCGTCCGTCGGGTCGCGGCCGAGGTCGGCGCGCCGCCACCGGACCGCGTGCTGATCTCCGCGGCGGTAGCCGCGTACGTGGTCCACGAGCCCGGGCGCTGGTGGCGCCTCGAGCGCTCGAGGCGCACGCTCATGCTCGGGCTCGGGCTGGTCGCGGGCCTCGACCTGCGCGAGTTCAAGGCGCTGCTGGCGCACGAACTCGGGCACCTCGGCCACCACACCACCTCGCTCGGGCGCTGGTCGACCCGCGGCGGCCGGCTCGCCGACCTGCTGATCGATCCACGGCCGTGGTTCCGCGGCGGGGTCTCGCTCGACCTCCCGTACATCCCGGTCGGCGGCGTCGGCCTCGTGGTGATCGTGGGCGGCGCGATCATCTACGGCCTGGCGTGGGCGATCCGCGCCGTGACGATGACGCTGTTCGGCTGGACGCTGCGCCTCCAGCGCGCGTTCGAGCGCGAGTGCGAGCTCGAGGCCGATCTCGCCGCGGTGGCGGTGGCCGGCAGCGACGCGGTCGCGACGATGCTGTTCCGCAGCGCGCCGCTGCGCGAGCAGAACGCCATGGCGATCGGGTTCGCCGAGCAAGAGGCCGCCCGCGGCCGCGCGGTCGTCGATCTGTTCGCGGTGCAGGCGCGCATCGGCGAGCGGCTGCCCGCGATCCGCGGCTGCGCCCACGGCGGCCAGCCGCCCACGCCCAGCGGCGACCCCGCCCAGCACCGGCTGTTCACGCTCGCGCTGGCCGCGCTGCCCGACACGTGGACGACGCACCCGTCCGACCTCGAGCGCGAGCGGTCCGCGAAGGCGCGCTACGTCGCGGCGCCCGCCGAGTCCCGCCCGGCGTGGGCCGCGTTCGACGATCCGGCCCGGTTGCGCGCGCAGGTCACGGCGCGGGCGCTGCTGCGGCGGCCGGGAATGCCGGCGCTCGCGCCGACGCCGCTGGCCGAGTCGCTGGCGCACCTCGACGCCACGCTCGGCCGGCCCGGCCTCGACCCGCGCTTTCGCGGCCTCTACGTCGAGCCCGGCCTGACCCGCACGCCGCCGCGCGCCACCGGCACGCCGCTGGCCACGCCGCTGGCCGAGGTCGCGGAGCTCTACCCGCCCGAGCTGGCCGACGCACTCGCCGCCCGCGCGCGGTTGCGCGCCGACCGCGCGGCCATCGACGGCCTGGCGACCGGCGCGCTGACCACCGGCGGCCCGACGGTGCGCTACCGCGATCGCGCCTACGGCCGCGCCGAGCTCCCGGCGCTGCGCGCGACGATCGAGGCCGAGCTGGTCGACGTGAGCCAGCGCATCGCCGATCGCGAGGCGCGCGCCCGCGCGGTGCACCGCCAGATCGCCGCCCAGGTGTCGCCAGCGTGGGCCGACTACCTGCGCTCGCTGTGGGCGCTGTGGCACTGGGCCGAGCACACCCACGCCGAGCTCGACGACGCGGTCGAGGAGGTCACCGACGCGTTCGCGCCGGCCGTCGCGCGCGGCTCGTTCAAGGCGCCCGAGCACCAGGCGATCGTCGCGACCGGCTTCCGGCTGGCCCACCGCATGGCCGCGATCCAGGGCTCGCTCGGCCAGCTGCACCTGCCGCCGGGCGTGCGCGCGCGGCTCGACACCAACCCGTGGTTCGGCGCGTTCGGTCACCCGGTGCCGCAGCCGCCGCCGATGGGCGATCCGACCCCGTGGCTGCACCTGGCGCTCCACGTGACGGCCACCGCCACCGACGCGCTCGAGGACCTCGCTGCGGCCGCGCGCGACGAGCTGCTCGCGACCGAGGATCGTGTCGTCGCGATGGCGACCGCGCCACCGGCCGAGCCGGTGGCCGCGCCGATCATCGCGCAGGTCCCCGTCCACTATGCGCTGCACGTTCGCGAGGTCGCGCGGCCCGCCGTGCCAACACCGTCGCTGCGCGAGCGCTGGCGGCTCCCGGCCCGCGCCGTCGCCCGCACCGCGGCGGCCACCGCGCTGGTCGGCGGCATCGCGGTCGCGTCCCACTACCTGCGCCGGGTCGACGTCGTCGCGTACAACGGCACCGGCGGCCCGATCACGGTGACGATCGACGGCGAGCGTCGGCGCGTCGCCGCCGGCGACTACGCGCGCTTCAAGGTCGGCGCCGGCCGGATCGCCGTCGCCGCCACGACCGCCGACGGCGCACCGATCGAGGCGTTCCACGAGCGCATCGACGAGCGCCACCGCTACGTCTACGACGTCGCCGCGGCGGCACCGCTGTTCGTGTCGACGGTCGTCTACGCCGCCCGCGTGGCGTACGCCCCCGCCGCCGACCGCGACGGCGGCCCACCGCCGCGGGTGTTGCCGCTGCGCCGCTGGCAGGCGGTCGACGCCGACTGGTTGTTCACGACGCCGCCGCAGACCAAGGAGGTCAGCCGCCACGACGACGAGGCGTCGTTCACCCGGGTGCGCGGGCTCGATCGCGACGATCCGGCCACGGTCGCGCGCGCGCTCGACGAACTCGGCGCCTTCGAGGCGTTCGACGCGGTGCTCGAAGCCCAGCTGCGCTGGCGCCCCACCGACGCGCGCTTCACCGCCGCCTGGTGGGCCGCGGGCGCCGAGCTCGGCGGCTTCGCCGGCCTGCTCGAGCGCCGGCTGGCGCGCGCCCCCGACGATCCGCTGCTGCGCACCATCGAGCAGGACCACGCCGGCGCGCGCCACGCCGCGGTGTGCGCCGACCACCAGGCGCGCGCCGCCGCCCACCCTGACGATCCCAGCTGGCAGTACCTGGCCGCGCGGTGCCTGTCGCCGGATGAGCGCGCCGCCGCGATGGAGGCCGCGCGCCAGCGCTGGATCGGCGCGCCGTGGGTGACGCTGGGCGCCGGCCAGGCGGCGGCGGCTGGCGGCCACTACGCCGCGGCCGCCGGCCTGCTCGCCACCGCGTGCCGGGGGCTGCCGACCTACTGCGACCAGTTCGCGCTCGACGTCGCGCGGGCGCGGCGCGCTTCGCTCGACGGGACGCCGGCGTTCGCCGACCTGCCGCTGGCCGACGGGCCCGACGCCTACCTGGTCGCGCCGCCGCCCGACGCCTGGTGGCTCACGCTGGCCGCCGGCCGCCTCGACGCCGCGGTCGCGACGGCGATCGACGTCGGCCCGCGCGACGCCGCCCAGGCCCGCTGGCTGGCCGCCGCCTCCGCGCGCGCCACGCCCGAGCACCTCGCCGACGCCGAGGCCCACGCCGCCGAGGCCGCGAGCACGCCCGACGTCGCGCTGCTCGCGTTCGCGCTGCGCCACCGCGCCGGCCGCGGCGCGGTGACCGATCTCGACGAGGCGGCCCACGCCGCGACCAGCGACGGCGGCGCCGACGCCGCCGCCGAGGCCGGCGCGGTGCGCGGCTTCCTCACGCTCCTCACCGCCGCCGACGGCGCCCACCTCGACGCCGCCGCCAGCGCGCTGGCCGACGTGCGGCTGGTCGTGCGGGGCCGCGCCTACGCCGCCGCCGTCCTGCTGCTCGGCGCCGCGTGCCCGCCGCTGTGGCGGCTGCGCGCGACGCAGCTCCTGTTCGACCACGAGCGCCCCGCGTTCCCGCCGGATTGACGCCCAGCCGCCGCCCTCGCATTGCCAGCCCCACCGCTTGAGGCGACTGCCCGCGCGCCGTAATGTCGGGGTCGTCGGACCAGCCTCCGGCGTCCAGGGGAGACCGCGATGATCTTCGGAAAGATGTTCGGCGCGCTGCGCGCCCAGCTCAACAAGCTCGCCAACTTCTTCTGGGAGGCCGACCCGATCGCCCAGATGCAGTACGAGTACGACGTCGCCGTCGAGCAGCTCAAGGAAGGCCGGGTCGGCCTCGAGCAGTACCGCGGCCTGGTCGAGCGCGTGAACCGCCAGGTCAAGGAGGGCGAGGCCCACCAGGCCAAGCTCGAGGCCCAGGCCAAGGCCTACCTCAAGGCCGGCGACCGCGAGACCGCGGCCAAGTTCGCCCTCGAGCTACAGAAGGCCAAGACCCAGGTCGAGCAGAACCGCCAGCAGCTCCAGATGCACGAGGCGGCCTACCAGAACAACCTCAAGAAGATCCAGCACGCCAACAAGAAGCTGGGCGAGGTGAAGTCGAAGATCCAGCAGTACGACGCCGAGCTCAAGATGAGCGAGGCCGAGGCCGAGGTGGCCAAGCTCTCGCAGAGCTTCGACCTCAACGTCACCACCGACTTCGGCCAGCTCGAGCAGGTCATCCAGGGGAAGATCGACGCCAACCGCGGCAAGGCCCGGGTCGCGTCGGACCTGTCGCAGCAGGGCATCGCCGACATCGACGCCGAGGAGCGCATGGAGAAGTCGATGGCCGAGGACGCGCTCAAGGACCTCGAGGTCTCGCTCGGCATGCGCGCGCCCGAGGTGACGCCGGTCGCCGAGGCGACCAAGGACCTCGGCCCCGCCGAGCGCGCCAAGGCGACCGAGTAGCCGCCCGTCTCCGTCTCCGTCCCCGCATCGTCTGTCGCCCGGGCCGTCCCGGGCAGGAGTGAGTCATGGCCCAGCCTGGTGGAAAGCCCAAGCCCGCGTTCTTCATCGCCGTCGTCGCCGTCATCGCCGCCCTCGTGGCGTTCGCGGTGATGCGCGGCTCGAGCAAGTCCAAGAAGTCGAACGGCGGTGGCAGCGGCACCGCCAAGGTCAGCATCGAGGACATCAAGAAGCAGGCTGGCTCGACGCCGACGCCGGCCGAGCTCGAGGACATCAACGGCGCCACCACCGTGAAGGAGTACACCTTCGAGGCGGCGCAGAAGCTGCCGCCGGTGCCGGGCACCTCCGACTACAAGTCGATCGGCAAGGATCGCGTGGTCAAGTTCGCGATCAACGTCTGGGCCGGCTGGGCGCCGATCATCTTCGCCAACGAGGGCCTCAAGGCCAAGAAGGTGTGGACCGACGGCAAGGGCCAGCCGTTCAAGGTCGAGCTGATCATCGCCGACAACCCGGTCGACATGCGCAACGTCGTCGCCTCGGGCGAGGTCCACATCGGCTGGGCCACCGTCGACATGCTGCCGCTCTTGATCGAGGGCCTGAAGGTCGACCCGCGGACGATGCCGCGCGTCTTCCACCAGGTCGACTGGTCCAACGGCGGTGACGGCATCGTCGTGCGCAAGGGCCTCAAGATCGCCGACCTGCGCGGCAAGAAGGTCGTGCTGGCCCAGAACTCGCCGTCGCACTACTTCCTGCTCAACGCGCTGCTCAACGGCGGCGTCCAGCCCGACGAGGTGGAGATGATCTTCACCAAGACCGCGTTCGAGGCGGCGCGCGCCTACGCGACCCAGAAGGACATCGCCGCGGTGGTGTCGTGGGCGCCCGACATCTACCGCATCGCCGAGAAGCTGCCGGGCAACGAGCTCCTCGTCACCACCGCCCAGGCCAACCACCTGATCGCCGACGTGTGGTGGGCCCGCGCCGACTTCGCCCGCGACAACCCCGACATCATCGAGGGCATCGTCCGCGGCATCCTCGACGCCACCACCGCGCTCAAGGACGACGCCGCCAAGCAGCAGGCCGCCAAGTGGATGAGCGACGGCTTCGGCATCCCGGCCGACGAGACGCTGGGCATGCTCGGCGACGCCCACTGGACCAACTACGCGGAGAACCGCGAGTTCTTCATCAACCAGAACAACCCCACCAACTTCGAGCGCACCTACAACACCGCGTTCCTGCTCTACAAGGCGGTCGGCGCGCTGTCGCAGAAGGTCGACTTCGACCAGGTCATGGACTTCTCGATCATCAAGAAGCTGGGCGCCGACGAGAAGTACGCCAAGCAGCGCAACGAGTACGAGGTGACCTTCGCGCCGGTGGCGGCGTCGCAGATCCCGGTCGAGAGCACGATCCTGACCAAGACCGTCGTCGTGCAGTTCTTCCCCAACTCGGCCGACCTGTACAAGAAGGTCGAGAAGCGCGCCGCGGACGGCGCGACCACCGAGGGCCTGTACGACCCCAACGTCGACTTCGTCGTCGAGGAGATCGCCAAGGTCAGCAAGCAGTACGGCGCGGCGCGCATCCTGATCCAGGGCCACACCGACGGGTCGATGAAGGGCCAGGCCGACCCCGGGCTGGTCAAGAAGCTGTCCGAGGATCGCGCCAACGCGGTGAAGGAGGCGATCATCAAGAAGTTCCAGCTGCCGCCCAACCAGTTCACCGTCGAGGGCAAGGGCTGGGAATTCCCCGCCGATCCCAACGACCCCGGCAACCACGCCAAGAACCGGCGGGTCGAGGTGCGGGTGGTGCCGGCCGAGGCGCAATGACCGAGGCCGCCAAGCCGTCGGCTGACCCGACCGCCGAGCTGCCGCGGCGCCCGCCGTGGTACGTGTCGCTGCGGGTCGATCCGCCGGTGATCATCGGCAAGCTGCTCGGCCTGGCGTGCATCGCGATCGTTTTCGGCGTGTGGTGGTACGTCACCCACGGCCCGGCGGTCGAGCGCATCATCTCGCCGGCCAAGATGCCCAGCCCGGGCGAGGTGTGGACCGCCCTGGAGAAGCTGCCCGACGGCGCGCTGCTCGACGGCGTGATCGCGTCCCTGTGGCGGGTCGGCAAGGGCTTCGCCCTGGCCGCGCTGATCGGCGTCACGATGGGCGTCATCGCCGGCTCGTACCGGGCGATCGCCGCGTTCTTCCAGCCGCTGGTGATCTTCGGCCGCAGCGTGCCGATCAGCGCGCTGATCCCGGTGACGCTGCTGTTCTTCGGCATCGGCGAGAAGCAGAAGATGATGTTCATCTTCCTCGCCACCGTGCCGTTCGTGTTCACCGACACGGTGCGCACGATCGCGCTGGTGCCCGAGCGCTACGTCGAGACCGCCCAGACGCTCGGCGCGTCGAAGTTCCAGATCATCACCAAGGTGCTGTTGCCGCTGGCGCTGCCCGACATCGTCACCAGCCTGCGGTTCCTGTTCGGCCTGGCGTTCGGCTACATCGCGCTGACCGAGACCATCAACATCCACGCCGGCCTCGGCTTCCTGATCAACAACACCGAGAAGTTCGGGCAGCAGGTCACCTACCTGATGCTGTTCGTGATCACGATCCTGGCCTTCGCGTTCGACTGGACGCTGCGCTTCCTCCAGCGCCAGCTGTTCCACTACCGGAAAGACCTGTGACGTGAGCAGCGCCGACGACAAGCCCAAGGCCTCCGCGCCGGCCGCCACGGACGCCGCCGCCACCGCGGACGGCGCCGCCGGCAAGCCCGCCGCCACCGCCGCGCCGATCGATCCCGCCGCCGCCGAGGCCGCGCTCAAGGAGTTCGAGCGCGAGCTGGCCGCCGCCGACGAGCCGCGCGCCGCCGCGCCGCCGTCGCCCAAGGTCGGCACGCCCGGCCCCAAGGCCGCGCCGGCGGCGCCGGCCAAGGCCACCGATCAGCGCGCCGCCGCCCGTGTCACGGGTGGCACGGTGCTCAAGCCGCTGGCCCCGGCGCAGCCGACGCCGATCGTGGTGTTCGACAAGGTCACGAAGCGCTACGGCAACTTCACCGCGATCAAGGACGTCTCGTTCCGCATCGACGATCACCCCGGCCGCGGCGAGATGGTGCCGATCCTCGGGCCGTCGGGCTGCGGCAAGTCGACGGTGATCCGGCTGATCGCCGGGCTGGCGCCGCAGTTCCCGCAGACCTCGGGCACCGTGCTCGTCGGCGGCCAGGTCGTGAGGGGGCCGGGCGCCGATCGCGGCATGGTGTTCCAGGACTACACCTCGTTCGATCACCGCACCGTCCTCGAGAACATCGCGTTCGGCCTCGAGTGCCGCGGCGTGGGCAAGCGGGAGCGGCTCGATCGCGCGATGGTGTGGCTGGGCAAGGTCGGGCTGTCGCCCAAGAAGGACGCCGCCAAGTACCCGAGCGAGCTGTCGGGCGGCATGCGCCAGCGCGTGGCGATCGCGCGGACGCTGATCCTCGAGCCCAAGATCATCCTGATGGACGAGCCCTTCGGCGCGCTCGATCCGCCGACCCGCGCCCGGATGCAGGACCTGCTGATCGAGCTGTGGCGCGAGCAGTCGCCGACGGTGTTCTTCATCACCCACTCGGTCGAGGAGGCGGTCTACCTCGGCGACCACGTGCTGATCTTCTCGTCGTCGCCCGGCACCATCCTCAAGGAGGTGAAGGTGGCGCCGCCCGAGAAGCCGGCCAAGGAGATGCAGCGCGACCCGGCGTTCCAGGAGACGGTGTTCGGGATCAAGGAGATCATCGAGAACCTCGAGTCGTCGCAGCGGAGCGGGGACTAGTGGCTGGCAA
Organism: Myxococcales bacterium; assembly: GCA_016707895.1. GTDB lineage: Bacteria > Myxococcota_A > Polyangia > Haliangiales > Haliangiaceae > UBA2376. The sequence goes on from JADJGV010000006.1 coordinate 354,966, forward strand.
GAAGAAGGCCGGCTGGCTGCGGTACGTGAAGGAGGCCTTCACGTACCGATGGAACCTGCTGTTCCTCGGCGGCGCGGCGGCGGCGGCGGTGATCTCGGGCCACCCGGACGTGGCGCTGCCGCTGGTCGCGGCCGGCGAGATCGCCTACCTGGCCGGGCTCACGACGCTGCCGCGCTTCCAGGCGGCGATCGACGCGAAGGCCCGCGGCACCCAGGGCAGCGTCGCGGCGGCGGTCACCGGCGGCAGCGGCGGCACCGCGCGGCAGAAGCTGGCCGACGTGCTGGGCTCGCTCGAGCCCGACCGCCGCAACCGCTTCCTGCGGCTGCGGGCCCGCTGCGTCGAGATGCAGCGCATCGCCAACGCGGTGCGCGGCGACACCAGCGATCCCAGCGGCGCCGCCGCCGAGCTGCGCACGCCGGCCCTCGACCGCCTGCTGTGGGTGTTCCTGAAGCTGCTGCTGTCGCAGCAGGCGCTGGGCCGGTTCCTGCGCGCCGCCGACGGCGCCGGCATCGGCAAGCAGCTCGACGAGCTGGTCGCGCGGCAGAAGGAGGCCGAGGCCAAGGGCGACGATCGCATCCTGCGCTCGCTCACCGACTCGGTCGCGACCGCGCAGCTGCGCCTCGACAACTACAACAAGGCCAAGAACAACGCCGAGTTCGTGACCGTCGAGCTCGACCGCATCGAGTCGAAGATCCAGGCGCTGACCGAGATGGCGATCAGCCACCAGAACCCCGACGAGCTGTCGATCCAGGTCGACGCGGTCGCCGCCGGCATGTCGCAGACCGAGGAGACCATCCGCGAGCTGCAGGCCATCACCGGGCTCGGCGACCAGCAAGAGGCGCCGTCGATCCTGGCCACCGACGTCAACGAGGTCGCGCAATGAGCCCCCCCCCCCCGCCCCCGCCGCCCCCGCCGCCCGAGGACGCCGCACCGCCATCCTCCACGGTGGCGCCCGCCGCGCCCGCCGACAAGACCCTGGCCGGCTCCGACGGGGTCAAGCGCGCCAGCGCCCTGCCCGCGCACTTCCCGCCGTGGGCCGCGCGCCTGGCCGAGCTGTACTTCTCCGGCACGACCTCGATGTTCGTGCTGCACGGCAACGTCTTCGACCTGGTGCGGCTGGGGCCGGGCGACGCGCCCGACGTGCGCTGGGGCAGCCTGGCCGACTTCCTGGCCGAGCAGCTGTTCGGCCGCTGGGACCTCTTGCTCCACTACGATCTGGCCCGCGGCATCCGCTGCCTGGCCGGCGCCAACGGCAAGCGGCTCACCGAGATGGTCGAGAAGATCAACCGCGTGCTGGGCGACGTGCGCCAGCTCAAGCGCGATCCGGTGACCGCGCTGGCCGCGCTCGACCTGTTCATCCAGAAGAACGTGATGGCCGACCCCGACAAGCGGCTGTCGGCGGCGATCGTGATCGATCACGCGTCGTTCGTCGCGCCGTCGGGCGATCGCCTGAGCCTGGGCGATCAGACCCAGCTGGTGACGCTGCTCAACTGGGCGTCGTCGCCGTACATCAAGCGGCTCAACCTGGCGGTGGTGCTGATCGACCCGCGGCTGTCCGAGGTCAACGACCGCCTGGCCGGCAACCCCCACGTCGCGTCGATCGAGGTGCCGATGCCCGACGTCGCCGAGCGCGAGGCGTTCCTGGGCGCGGCGACCAAGGGCCAGGACGTGACGACGTTCTCGGACTACGGCGTCGCCGAGCTGGCCAAGCTCACCGCAGGCATCGCGCTGACCGACCTCGAGGTGCTGGTGCGGTCGTCGCGCGAGAGCGGCCGCCGCCTCGACGCCACCTACTTCCGCGACCTCAAGAAGCGGCTGATCGAGCGCCAGGCCCAGGGCATGCTCGAGTTCGTCGAGCCCAAGTGGGGGCTCGACACCGTCGTCGGCCACGAGGCCGCCAAGCGCCGGCTGCTCGACGACGCCGCGCTGATCAAGAAGGGCATGCTCGAGACCGTGCCGATGGGCTACCTGTTCAACGGCCCGGTCGGCACCGGCAAGTCGTTCCTGGCCCAGTGCGTGGCCGGGTCGATCGGCGTGCCGGCGGTGGTGCTCAAGAACTTCCGCAGCAAGTACGTCGGCGAGACCGAGGGCAACCTCGAGCGGGTGCTCGGGCTCCTGCGCTCGATGGGCCCGGTGGTGGTGGTCATCGACGAGGCCGACACCGTGCTCGGCGATCGCGACACCGGCGGCGGCGACTCGGGCGTGTCGGCTCGCATCTTCGGCATGATCGCCAACCAGATGGGCGACACCCGCTATCGCGGCAAGATCATCTGGATGCTGCTGACCGCGCGCCCCGACCTGTTGCCGATCGACATCAAGCGCCAGGGCCGCGCCGAGGTCCACATCCCGCTGTTCTACCCGAGCGACGACGCCGAGCTGAAGAAGATGCTCAAGGTGCTCGCGCGCAAGACCGGCGCGACGTTGCTCGACGAGGACCTGCCCGAGACGCTGCCGCACAAGGGCAACCTGTCGGGCGCCGACGTCGAGGGCATCATCGGTCGCGCCTGGCGCACATCGCTCCTGGCCGGCGCCGACCGCATCACCAAGGACGCGTTGGCCCAGGCCCTCGCCAACTTCATGCCCTCGACGCAGACGCTCGAGCGTGAGCTGCAAGAGCTGGCCGCGATGATCGAGTGCACCGACATCGAGTTCTTGCCGCCGTCCAAGCGCGAGCGCATCGATCAGCTCGGCGGCCGCGAGAAGGCCCAGGAGCGCGCCACCGCGATCAAGCAGATCCTGGAGGGGCGGTAGCGCCGGCCCCCGATTTCCGTCTCCGTCTCCGTCTCCGCCACCGTCTCCATCTCCGTCTCCGTCACCGCAATCCGAAAGGACCCCATCGCCATGGCCCGTGCCAGCTGGATCGACGACGACAACCACCCCGACCTCGACGCCCACGTGTCGCAGCTCGAGCACTTCACCACCGCGATCGCCGACGGCGTGGTCGACGCCGGCGAGCTGGCGATCCAGGCGGACAACCTCAAGGCCGCGATGCGCGCGGTCGAGGGCACGCTGTCCGACGAGCAGCACGCGGCGGTCACCAAGCTGCTGGCCGAGACCTGCGCCTACGCGGTGATGCAGGTGCTCCACGACATGGTCCAGGCCAAGGCCCAGGCCCGCGCGCAGGCCCAGGCCCAGGCCGCCGCGCAGCCCGCGGCCCAATAGGCCACCTGCCATGCCCGACCGCGAGACCTTCGTCGCCGCCTACCGCGCGGTCGAACGGCTGATCGAGGCTCGCTACGGCGTCCCGGTGATCGTGTCCGACGTGCCGGCGCCGTTCACCGGCGATCTAGATGGCGCAGAGATCCGGGTCGACTACGATCTCGATCCCGAGGACGCGCTGTTCATCATCGTCCACCTGTTCGGCCACACCGTGCAGTGGAACGTCTCACCCGAGGCCCGCGCGATCGCCAAGCACCCCGGCCCGTGGGACGCCGACCACCTGGCCCGGCTGCGCGCCTACGAACGCGAGGCGTGCCAGTACTCGCTGACCCTGTTCCACGACGCCGGCGTCGACGGCCTCGACCAGTGGCTGGCCGACTTCTCGGCCTGCGACTACCGCTATCTCGAGCACGTGTTCACCACCGGCGAGAAGCCGCCGTTCCGCTCGTTCTGGCAGCCCGGCCAGCCGCGGCTCGAGACGCTGCCGGTCCCCACCTTCACGCCGACCCGCTGGTGGAACCGCTGGGACGGCGTGGTCGTCTAGCAACGACACCGATCGGATCGCGACCACCCGCCTTCGAGGTTCCCCGCGTTCTCCTGGTGGCGGGGGCCTGGGCTCGTCGGCGGCTGCGTGTGGCCGGCGGCGCCACGACCGCGGCGCCCGCCTGAGCCGGAGCATCCGCGACCTCGCCGCCCGAAGGAGGCGGCGCCACCGCCTCCCCGCCTCCCACGTGGGATTGCGGCGCCCCGTACGGTCGCCCGTCGGCGTGCGTGACCCGCAGCTTGTCGGGCGCGGTCCCCTCGATCCGCAGCCGGCCATCATGCGCGGCCTTGTGGTGCGCCGAGCACAGCGCCGACAGCTTGCTCGGCGTGTGATCGCCGCCCTCCACCCGCGGCACGATGTGGTGGACGTCGACGTACCGCGCGTTGCGGCACCCCGGCACGACGCACCGGCCGCGATCCCGCCGCAGCACCGCGCGCCGGGTCCGCGGCGGGATCGTCTTGGTCACCCGCGCCGGCTTGTCGCCGTCGACCCGCCCCAGCATGTCGGCGTCGCACGACGCCTGCGCCAGCTCGGTCTCGCTGATCTCGATCGTGTGCCCGGCGACGTCGTGCCACGCGCGCGTGCAGTCGGGACACCGCGTGATCGCGATCTGATACATGGGCTTGGACGCCGCCGCGGCATCTCCCGCGTGGGATCCCGCCGCCGTATCTCTTACGTGGGAGCCGGCGGCGCCCGCTAGCTGGCCGTCGCACAGCGTCGCCAGCAGGTCGCCGTCGGTGAGCGGGTGCCCGCACGCCGCCTCCAGCGCGCGCCGCGCCGCGGTGAACTTGCCCAGCACCGCCGCCGGCAGCAGCAGCCGCAGCTCGTGCAGCCGCGCGGCGGGATCCGGCGGATCGTCCGGCGAGTCGCCCCGCCGCCGCCCGCTGACCATGTCCTCGATCTCCCGCACGGTGTGCTTGGCCGCCGCGGCCAGCCACGCGTCCTCGGTGTCGACGGTCGCGACCCGGGTCAGCTCGCGCGCGGCGCTGTACGCGACGTCGCCGGCGCTCATCGCCGCCCGCAGCTTCGGCAGCGCGGCCAGCGCGTCGGCGACACGCAGCCGCTCCCGCGCCGGCCCCGGCGCGTAGCCCAGCACGCGCTCGACGTACTCGAAGAACGACGCGAAGCCGAGCTCGCGATGGACGCCCAGCGCCCGCGCGCGCCGCAGCCACGCGGCCTCCTCGACGTCGAGCGCCGCGCGCCGCCGCGCTAGCCCGCGCAACGTCCGGTCGACCACGCGCCAGTCGTCCGCGCCCGCCGCCGTGGCGGCCGCCGCCGCCGCCGCCGCCGCCACCTCGCTCACCTTATTTCCGCCCGCTGCCCTGTCCACCATGCCCAACCCCTCAGCAAGCCGCGCGCCAGCCGTAACCCCGCGACAGCCCGCGCCGCCTGTCCGAATCTCGGACAAAACGGCCGGATCTCGTCCGGATTGTCCGGCTTCCGGCCAGCCTCGGACAGGCGCGTGTGTCCGGCGCCGGACACACGCCGCCCGCCGCGGTCGCCACCTCGCCGTCAGAGCTCGCGCCGCAAGTCCGCCGGCGTCGGGACGAGCCGCGCCTCCCACAGGGCCCGCTCGACGCGATCGAGGTCGGACGCGCGCGCCGTGGCGTCGCCCTCGACCTCGACCAGCCGGATGAGGGAGCCGGGATAGAGGGGCACGGCGGGCATCGGCGAGCGCGCCGCCAGCCACGCCGCGAGCGCGGCGGCGCCGGCGGCATCGGTCGCGAACCGCGCGGACGCCGAGGATCCATGGCCGGCGGCGGCCCGCGCCACGCCGGCGCGGAGCGCGACGCGCGGCAACACCGGCGGCGCGAGGTGCGAGCCCCACGGCGGGATCAGCTCTGGGTCGTCGAACCCGGCGTGGTCGGCGACCTCGTAGGCGCGGATGATGTCGCGGTAGGGCACCCCGACCTTCGGGTACACCATCACCAGGCCGAGCTGGTCCAGCAGGGGGTCGGCGCGCAGGCGGGTCATGACGACCGCCAGCGCGTCCCACTCGCGGCCGTCGCGCGCGATGACCCAGGGGTCGCCAGGCGCCCACTGGAGGCGCACGAGCAGCCAGGCGGGCGTCACCATGATCTCGGGGAGGGCCAACCCGATCCCGGTCCGGTACGCGCCTTCGCGCCCGAACGACGTGGTCGACGGTTGGCGCGCCGGCGGCGTGCGATCGCCGGCGAGGATCCCCGCCGCCACCACCACGGCCGGCGTCAGCCCCGCAACCAGCCGCGCGATCGTCGCGCCTCGCGCCAGACGACATGGACACGCGCCGCCGGCGCCGGTTGCGCCGCCGGGTCAGCGCGGCCGCACCACGCCGGGGCGGGTCGGCAGCATGTCGCCGGCCGACAGCGCGGCGTCGACGCGGTGCCAGTCGGACGTGCGCGCCGTGGCGTCGCCCGCGAGCTCGACAATCTGGAGGTAGCCGGGCTGGGCGGGCACCGGCGAGCGTTCCGCCAGCCACACCACCAGCGCGGCGGATCCCGCGGCGTCGGTCGCGAACCGCCGCGACTCGGCCGAGCCGAGGCCTGCCTCGACCCGCGCGGCCCCGCGGCTGAGCGTGACCCGGGGCAACACCGGCGGCTCGACGCTCGAGCCCCACGGCGGCACCAGCCACGGCCCGTGGAACCCCGCGTGGTCGGCGGCCTCGTAGGCGCGGATGATGTCGCGGTAGGGCACGCCGGCCTTCGGATAGACCATGATCGAGCTGAGACCCTCGACCGCTGGGTCGCGGCGCAGGTCAGCCAGGACCGCGGCCAACGCCACCCATTCGCCACCGTCGCGCGCGACCTCCCATTCGATCGGGGCATGCCGCACGATCAACACCAGGCGGTCCGGCGTCACCATGAACTCGGGGGCCCCGCCCCCACAGCCGTCGTCGCCGGCGAGGTGCAGGTTGACCCCGGTGAGGTAGGCACCCTCGCGCCCCAAGGTCGAGGTCGGGGGCTGCCGCGCCGGCGGCGTCCGATCGGCGGCCAGCACCACCGCGGCCGGCACCAGCCCCGCGACCACGCCCGCGATCGTCGCACCTCGCGCCATGCCAGGTGGACCCGCGCCGCCCGCCGCGGTTGCAGCCCGGCCGGGCCGCGGGCGGTCACAGGTACGGCTGGGCGACGCTGGCGGCGCCGTCGAGGATCCGCCGCGGCCAGCGGCGACCGTCGAGGTCGGCGCGGGTGAAGCGGCGGGCGCGGGCGATGCGCGCGTCGACCAGGGCGTCGAGCGCCGCCACCAGGTCGGGGTCGTAGGCCTCGAGGTCGAGCTCGAAGTTGAGGCGCATCGACCGCGGATCCCAGTTGCTCGAGCCGAGCAGCGCCCAGGCACCGTCGACGGTCATCAGCTTGGTGTGATCGAACGGCGGCGGCGACATCCAGATCCGCACGCCGTGATCGCGCAGCTGCCACAGCCCGCCGCGGACGGCGGCGTCGACGAACCGGAAGTTGGTGCGGGCCGGGATGACGACGTCGACCTGGACGCCGCGCAGCGCCGCCACGTCGAGCGCCGCCACCAGCGGCGGATCGGGCAAGAAGTACGGCGACACCACACACACCCGCCGGCGCGCCACGCCGAGCGCGGTCAGGATCGTCCACGGCACCGGGTCGCTCTCGTCGTCGGGGCCCTCGGGCAGCGCCCGGGCGTGGACGGCGCCGCCGTCAGTGGGCGCGGGCGCGGACCAGGTGGCGCCGGCCAGGGCCTCGCCGGTGGTGAACGCCCAGTCGTCGGCGAACACCTCCTGCAGCTGCGCCACCACCGGGCCGGTCACCCGGAAGTGCAGATCGTGGGTCGGCTCGGCCGGCGTCAGCGCGAACCAGTGGTGGACCCGCAGGTTGATGCCGCCGGTGAACGCCACCTCGCCGTCGACCACCATCACCTTGCGGTGGTTGCGCAGGTTCCAGTAGCGCGGGAACGCCCGCCGCATCGGCAAGAACAGCGCGCACGGCACGCCCGCGGCGCGCAGGAGCTTGTGGGCCGGCGGGCGGTGGTAGCGCACGCCGGCGGCGTCGATCAGCACGCGCACCTCGACGCCGCGGGCGCGGGCGGCGGCCAGCGCGTCGACGAACCGCCGCCCGACCTGGTCGCCGTCGAAGATGTAGGTCGCGAGCGCGATCGATCGGCGGGCCCCGGCGATCGCCTCGAGCATCGCCGGGAACGCGGCGTCGCCGTCGACCAGCGGCGCGATCGCGTTGCCGCCGAGCAGCGGACGGTCCACCAGCCGATCGGTCGCGGCGCGCAGCGCGGCCAGGTGCGGGGCCGCGGCCAGCGCCGGCGCGTCGACCACGGGCGCGGCCAACCCGTCGCCGCCGTCGCCGACCTCGCCAGCCTCGCGCTCGGGCCGTGCCTCGGTCCGCAACCGCCGGCCCTTCCGCGCGATGCGGTTGATGCCGAGCAGCACGTAGATCACCGGCCCGACGATCGGTGACAGCCAGATCACCGCCAGCCAGCCGGCGGCGCTGCGCGGCTGCCGCGGCACCACCAGCACGTGCAGCGTGGTGACCGCCGACATCGCGACGCCGAGCAGGCCCACGAGCAGGGCCCGGTGCGCGGCCAGCCAGGCGAGCGCGGCCATGCCCTATCGTACCGCGCGGCGCGATCGCCGGCGCGCGCGGCTCAGCGGCCCAGCCAGATCTCGACGCGGCGGTTGCGCTCGCGGCCGGCGGCGTCGCGGTTGTCGGCGACCGGCCGGGCCGCGCCGAGGCCACGCACGATCGCGGCGCGGACGCCGCGGGTGGCCAGCGCGCCCGCCACCGCGTCGGCCCGGGCCTGGGCCAGGCGGCGGTTGGCGTCGCGGCCGCCCGAGCTGTCGGAGAAGCCGAACAGCAGCACCCGCGCGTCGGGGTGGTCGTGGAGGAACTGCACGACGCGATCGAGGTCGCGGCTGCCGCGGCTGTCGAGGGCGTCCTCGCCGCGCCGGAACCGGAAGTCGAGCGACAGCCGCCGGGCCCCGGCGACCTGGGCGGCGTAGTCGCGCGGGCACGAGTCATCGCACGGCGCGGCGTCGACCAGCGCCACCGCCAGATCGACGAAGCCCGCGCGGGCCACCACCTCCTGCCCCGCCGGCGACAGCGCGAACGCGACCAGCTCGGCGGCCAGCGGCGTGGCCGGGCGCGGCGCGCTGTACGCGAACAGCCGGCGCGCCAGCAGGTAGGCCTCGGTGCCGACGGTGACGCTGGTCGGCAAGAGCGGCGCGGCGCCGGCCTCGCCGACCGCGACCGCGCGCGCGCCGCGGACGTAGGCCAGGCCGACGAAGCCGATCGCGCGCGGCTCCCGGGCCACCGCGTCGGCCAGCGCGGCGCTGTCGGCGAAGCGGCCCGCGGCGGCGGCCAGCGGCGTGGCGCCCAGCACGAGGTGCTTGAAGGTGTCGAAGGTGCCCGAGCGATCGTCGCGGGCCAGCACGACGATCGGCCCGGGCGCGCCGCCGAGCGCGGCCCAGTCGGTGATCGCGCCGGTGAAGACGCCGCGCAGCGCCGCGCGATCGAGCGCCGCGATCGGGTTGTCGGGGTGGACGATCACCGCGATGCCGTCGAGCGCGATGACGTGCTCGATCGCCGGCCGCCGCGGATCGCCGAACCCGGCGGCGCCCAGCCGCGCGGCCTCGTCGTCGGAGATCGGCCGCGACGCCAGGCCGACGTCGCACCGCCCGGCGGCCAGGCCGGTGAACGCGGTGGCGCTGCCCTCGGCGCGGACGTCGACGAGCACCTCGCCGGTCGGCAGGGTCGCGCGCAGCGCCTGGCCGGTGGCGTCGACGGTGCGGGCGATCGCGGGCGCGCCCCGCCGCCGCAGGAACGCCTCGACCAGCGCCGGGGCCAGCTCGGCGCCGACGGTGTTCGATCCGCACAGCCGCAGCGTCGGCGGCGCGGGCGTGGGCGCCGGCGCGGGCGCGGCCGCAGGTCCCGAGGCCGGCAGGCCCACCGCCGCCGGCCGGCTGGCCGGCGAATCGGCGCCGCGCCCGCGCCACGCCACCAGCCCGCCCACGAGCCCGCCCACCAGCGCGAGCCCGCCGACCAGCCCCGCAACCAGCCCCGCGACCGCGCGCCCGCGGCCGCGCCCGGCGACCACCGTCGGCACCACGGTCGGGACCGCGGCCGGCACCGCCGCGACCTCGACCGGCGCGGTCGGCTCGCGATCGCTCTCGACCGGCAGCAGGTGCGCGGGCGACGACGGCGCCGCGGCGACGACCGGCGACGACGCGGTGGCGCGCCGCGATCGCGCGATCCGCGCCGCGCGATCCTCGCGGGCGCCGGCGAACAGCGGCGCGACGAACGCCGCCAGCTCCTCGCGCCGCGGCGCGCGCCCGCCGAGCACGCGCTCGACGTCGGCCCGCATCAGCGCCGCGCTCGGATAGCGGCGCACCGGATCGCGCTCGAGCGCGCGCTCGACCACCGCCACCACCAGCGGGTCGAGGCTGGGCCTCACCTCGAGCAGGCTGGGCAGCGGCTCGTACAGGAGCTTGTGCATCGCGCCGGCGTCGCTCTCCGCGCGCAGGAACCGCCGCCCCGCCAGCAGCTCCCACAGCACGATGCCGGCGGCGAACAGGTCGGCGCGGTGATCGAGCGCCTCGCCGCGCGCCTGCTCGGGCGCCATGTAGCCGAGCTTGCCCTTGACCGTGCCGGCCACGGTCAGGCTGGCGCCCAGCGCCGAGCGCGCGACCCCGAAGTCCATCAGCTTGACGTCGCCGGCGTAGGTCCAGAACACGTTGTGCGGGCTGACGTCGCGGTGGACCACCGCCAGCGGCGCGCCGTCGTAGTCGCACAGCGCGTGGGCGTGCTCGAGCCCGGCCAGCACCTCGGCGACGACGTGCAGCGCCAGCCGCACCGGCACGCGCAGCCCGGCGCGCAGCGCCGCGGTCACCACCTGGGTCAGCGGCTGGCCGTCGAGGTACTCCATCACCAGGTACGGCGCGCCGACGTCGTCGTGGACCTCGTGGGTCTGGACGATGTTGGGGTGGTGCAGCCGCGCCGCCAGGTTGGCCTCGTCGAGCAGGAGCTGCCGGTAGTGCGGCCCGTCGGGCGACATGTACAGGTCGGCGCGCAGGCGCTTGATCACCACCAGCTTGGTGAAGCCGCCCTGGCGGTGGCGCGCGGCCAGGTAGACGTCCGCCATCCCGCCGCGCCCGAGCGTGGTGATCAGCTGGTAGTCACCGAGGGTGTCCATCATCGCCCGCGGACCGTAGCCGCGGCGCGTGATCGCCCGGTGACGCCGCCGTGCCGTCTGCGCCGCGCGAGCGCGCCTCACCCGCCGCCGGTGATCGGCCGCCGGCGCTACTTGCCGGTCGGCGGCCGGCGCGGCGCCATCGGGTTGGTCGGCCGCGCGTTCTTGAGCGCCCGGTCGGCGCGCTTGAGGCACTCGGCCTCGGTCTCGGTGCCGTCCTTGACGAACACCAGCGGCGTGGCGACCGCGGCGTCGTACTCCTCCTGCGTCAGCCGCTGGCGCTCGAGCATCTTGGCCAGGATGCGCCCGATCTTGTCCTCGGTCTGCCGCCGCAGCTCGCCCTTGCAGTACTGCTTGTAGCGCTCCTTCGGGTTGGGGAGGATCGACGAGAAGAACGCGGCCTCCTTGGGCGTGATCTCGCTGGCCGGCTTGCCGAAGTACGCGCGCGCCGCCGGGCCGATGCCGTACAGCGCCGGGCCGTACTCGATCGCGTTGACGTAGATCTCGAAGATGCGGTCCTTCTCGAGGAAGTTCTCGATGGCCCAGGTGAGGAACAGCTCCTCGAACTTCCGCACCAGCGTCTTCTGGCGGTACAGCAGCACGTTCTTCACGGTCTGCATCGTGATCGACGACGCCCCGAACTTGAACTTGCCGGCCTCGAGGTTCTTGACCAGCGCGGTGCGGAACTCGCGCGGGATGAACCCGCGGTGCTTGTAGAACCCCGAGTCCTCGGTGGTCTGCAGCGACAACAGCAGGTACGGCGACACCTGCTCGATCGGCACGAAGTCGGGGTTGTCGGGGCCGATCCAGAACGACAGCCACTCGCCCTGCTCGACCTCGACCCAGTGCTCGAAGCCATCCTTCAGCTTGGTCATGTCGGGCGACACCCGCCGGGCGCGGCAGCCGCTGATCGCCACCGAGCCGCCGAGGTCGGTGGCGGCGAGGTTGGCCCAGTCGATCGCCAGGTGCAGGTCGGTGGCGAACATGCCGGTCAGCGCGAACCCGGCCAGGTCGGCGGTGACCTGGGGCGGCAGCGCGTCGAGCACCTGCTGGCACGGCACGGTCGGCACGACGAAGCGGCCGGTCAGGCGGGTCGGGCGCAGGCGCGGCCCGACGGTGACCTCGCCGGTGAGCCCGAACGGCAGGCCGCGGCTCCCGAACTCGCCCTTGGTCAGGCTCAGCGTGCGAGTGCCGCGATCGTAGGTGGCGGCGACGTCGCCCGACAGCGACTCGATCTGGATCGGCTTGTCGGCGACCATCGCGTGGTTGACGGTGAGGTCGGCGACGTGGAACCCGCCGGCCAGCGTGCCGACGTCGCCGCGCCGCGCGATCGTCAGGTCGACGTCGACGGTGGTCTTGGGGTAGTCGACCAGCACCGGCTTGCCCTCGAGGATCGGCGCCAGCTTGGCCAGGCTGAACGCGTCGGCCTTGACCCGCACCTGCCCGGCCTTGGCCGCCGGCTCGACCCAGCCGCGCGCGGTCCACAGCGTGCCAGCCACCCCGCCGTAGCCGCCGGCCAGATCGATCACCAGCTGGCCCGCGGTCGGCGCGTCGCCGACGGTGCCGCCGATGCCGGTCAACGACAGCCCGCTCCAGATCGCCAGCTCGCCGCCGGCCACCGTGGCCTCGAGCTTGCCGTCGGCGCGGGTGACGTCGACGCTGGCGGCCCGGGCCCAGGGGCCGGCGGCGCTGGTGGCGTGGAGGTCGGTCATCGCGATCTCGGTCTGGCCGTCGTGGCGGGTGCCGCTGACGCCGCCGACCGTGCCGCGCACGGCGCCGTCGTCGTCGACGAACTCGACCGCGAGGTCGCGGAACCGCACCGGCGCCCCGCGGCCACCGCCGCCCCGCGCCGCGCCCGGCTGCCGGCCCAGGCCGTCGAGGTTGGTCGTGCCGTCGGCGCGCCGGTGGAGCGCCACGGTCCCGCCGCGGATCTCGATCGCCGACACCTCGGCGTCGCCCAGGAGCGAGGCGGTGCCGTCGAACTGGACGTCGATCCGCGGCAGCCGGGCGACCTCCTCGGTCCCGCCCTTGGCCCGGACCCGCACGTCGCGCAACGTGGCGTGGCCGAACTCGACCTCGATCGAGCCGACGGTCACCTCGGCGCCGTAGCGGGCGGCGATGCGTGGGATCGCCTTGGTCCGCAGGTACCACCGGCCGACCCGCGGGTAACCCAACACCACCGCCAGCACCATCGCCACCACCAGGCCGACCCCGCCGGCGAGCCAGCGCTGGCGTCTAGACAAACGAGGTCGGCGCACGGATCGGCCGTCAGCTTACTCGATCCCCCCCGCCGCCGCCGCTCACGGCTACCCCACCGCACTACCGGCCGGATCGCGCTACTTGCAGGTCACGGCGACCAGGTGGCCCTTGTCGCCGGGCAGCGGCCGCGCCGGGATCACGTAGTCGCCGGCGTCGACGCCGACCTTGATGTCGACGACGCGCTTGCCGGCGGTGTCGTCGATCGTGATGCCGAGGCCGAGCCGCGGCTTCTTGCCCGGCCGCTCGTTGATGTCGCGGAGCAAGAGCCCGAACTTGCCGTGGACCAGGTTGGCCGCGCCGGCCTGCTGCGGCGCCAGCGTGAGGCTGGTGCCGCCGAGCTTCTTGAACGTGTTCCACGACGACAGCGGCGGCCGCTTGAACTTCTTCTCGAGCGCCTTGAGGTCGGGATCGATCGCGGGGGCCGAGCCCGACGACGCCTCGATCTCGACGATCGAGCACGTGACGTTGGCCCGCGCCGCCGTCGGCGCCCCCAGCACGCCGAGCACCAACGCGCCGGCGACCACCAACATGGACTTGTTCATATGCCCTCCGTGAGGTCGACCTCGTCGGGTTCGACCCAGATGACCGCCGCGTCGCCGTCACCGTCGTCGTCGCCGATCGTGAAGACCGTGCCCGACCCGCCGATCAACTCCATCGACTCGACCGACGGCGGCGAGCCGGTCATGACCGTCGGCTGCACCGCCGGGACCGCGACCGTCTTGACGACGACCTTCTCGGTCGGCGCCGGTCCGAGCGCCATCGACAGCCCCGCCACCGCGCCGGCGCTGAGCAGGCCGGTCGCGACGTGGCTGCGGTGGCCCGCGAGCCAGGACCAGATGCGCGCGCCGACCGACGGCCGGGCCGCCGGCGCCACGACCGGCGCGGCGGGCGCCTCGGCCACGTCGAGCCGGCGCTCGATCAGATCCCACAGCCCGGCCAGCCGCGGCTCGGCGTCGTCGGCGGACAGCTCGAGGCTGCCGCGGACCAGCTCCCCCAGCTCGCGGACCGACGCGGCGGTCTGGCGGGCCTCGGGGCCGAGATCGGTGGCCGGCGCCTCGCCGTCGGCGGCGAGCATGGCATCGAGTGAAGACGGCTTGGACACGGTGGGTTCGCGTTGGTTAGCTTGGTCGCGGTCTGAAACTATGACGCGGGAGCCAGGGGTCGGAATTCAATCGGCGGGCGAATCTTCGGGATCGGGCGCGGCGCCGTCGGCGTCCGGCGGCGGCCCCTGGTACAGGTCGGCCAGCTGGCGCTGCATGTTCTTCCGGGCGTGGAACAGCCGCGACATGATCGTGCCCTTGGAGCACTGCATGACCGCCGCCATCTCCTCGTAGGACAGCCCGTCCAGCTCGCGCATCACCAGCACCGCCCGGTGGTTCTCCGAGAGGCTGTCGAGGGCCTCGGCGATGCGCTCCCGGATCTCGCGGTCCATCAGCGCCCGACCGGGATTTCCACCAATGATCTTGGGAAGTAAGCCGTCTTCCGAGATCGCGTTCTCGACCGCCTGGTCGGTGAAGTCGACCGGCTGCTGGCGCTTGTGCTTGCGCAGGTGGTCGATCGCCAGGTTCATGACGATCCGGTAGAGCCACGTATAGAAGGAGGCCTGCCCCTCGAACTTGTCGAGGTGGCGGTGGGCCTTGATGAACGCGTCCTGGACCACGTCGAGGGCGTCGTCCTGGTTGCGGACCACGCCGAAGGCCAGGGCGTACGCCCGCCGGTGGTAGCGCTCGAACAGGGTCCGGAAGGCGGCGCGATCCCCCTTCTGGGCGAGGGCGACCAGCGCCCGATCGTCCGATGGCACGGCCGGGGTGGCGGCGGGCGCACGCCCGGCGTCGGGGGCCCCGGCGGCCGCCGCGGTCGCCAGGCCGGCGCGCTTGCTCACGGGGTGGTTATACCTACGTCGCCACGCCACCGCTACCGCCCTGCGCGATCGCCGCCGTCGCGCTACACTCACGGCGGCCTGCGCGCGCATGCGGCGATGTGCGCTCGGGACCGCCACGTGCCCGCGTACGACTTCATCCGAGCTTATCTCTCCGACGTGCGCGTCCGCGTGCGCCGGCTGTTCGCGACCTGCGCGCTGTACGCGCTGATCGCGACGTGGCTGGCGATCGCCCTGCTCCTGCCGCTGTGCGCGCTGGCGTTCGCGCCGGGGCGCGCGACGTCGGTGGCGCTGCTCGCCAGCGGCGGGCTGATCGCGTTCCTCACGCTGATCGCGGCGATCATCGTCGGCGTCGTCGTGCCGCTCAAGCGCTACGCCAGCGACGACGCGATGGCGCGGTGGATCGGCGCGCGGGCGCGGCCGGTCGCGTCGGATCTGCTGTCGACGATCGAGCTGGCGCGCGACGGCGCGGCGAGCGACGCGCGCTCGCCGGCGCTGATCGCCGCGCTGACCGACGCCACCGCCCGGCGGCTGCGCACGATCGAGCGGGCGACGCTGGTCGAGCGCGCCCCGGCCCGGCGCGCGGCGGCGGCGCTGGCGGCGATCGCGGTGCTCGGCGGCGCGATGCTGCTGGCGTCGCCGCGGACGCTGCGCACCGGCTGGCGCCAGCTGCTGGTGGCGCCGGCCAAGCCGTGGGACGGCGCGACGGTGTCGCCGGTCCCGCTGGTCGGCGACATCACCGTCACGCTGACGCCGCCGGGCTACAGCCGGCGCCCGCCGACGACGATGACCTCGACCTCGGGCGACTTCCGCGCGCTGGCCGGCACCCGCGCGCGGATCGTCGCGCGCGCGCTGACCCCGGCGGCCTCGGCGGCGATCATCGTCGAGCGCGGCACCCCCGAGGCGCCGGCCGCCCCCGAGCTCGTGCCGCTGACCCCGACCGCCGACGGCCTCGAGGCCGAGCTGCTGGTCAACGGGCCGGCGCGCTACCGGTTCCAGCTCGAGACCGCGCAGAAGCACCGCAAGGTCGAGATGGGCGCCCACGCGATCGAGCTCGAGCCCGACGCCATCCCGACGATCGAGCTGTACGCGCCGGCCGACGAGCTCGACGTCACCAACATGAAGCGGATCGAGCTGGCCTACGTCGCCGAGGACGATTTCGGCGTGACCGCGGTCGAGCTGGTGTGGGACATCGCCGGCAAGGTCGACAAGAAGCCGATCGCGACCCTGCCCGACGCGCCGGGCCGGGCCCAGGGCAAGCTGGTGTGGGACCTGGCCGAGATGACGCTGCCGCCGGGCGCCGAGGTCAGCTACCACCTCGAGGTCGTCGACAACGACACGATCGACGGCCCCCACCGCGGGCTGTCGCGGCCGTTCAAGCTGCGGGTGTTCTCGCCGCGCGAGCGCCACGAGCAGAACCTGGCGCGCCAGGCCGAGCTGGCCGAGCACCTGGTCGGCGAGCTGGGCAAGCGCCTGACCGTCACCGACGGCGAGGTGCCGCGCGAGGAGCTGCACCGCGGGCTCGACGAGCTGACCGTCGAGGCCGGCACGCTGGCCGCGGCGTTCGCCGACGACCCGCTCGCCGATCCGGCGCTGCGCAAGGTCGTCGCCGAGCTGCGCGATCGGCTGACCAAGCTGCTGGGCGCCGAGGAGCGGCTGCTCGATCCCGCCGGCAAGAAGCCGGCGCGCCCGGGCGCCAAGCTGGGCCCGCTCGACAAGCAGCTGGTGGCCGAGCTCGAGGACGACGCGATCCTGCTGGCCGACTGGCTCGAGCGCGAGCAGCTCGAGGGGCTGCTCGACATCGCCGACGAGCTCGACGCCCACCAGAAGCGGCTGGCCGAGCTCCTGGCCGAGTACGCGCGCACCGGCGACGACAAGCTCAAGGCCGAGATCGCGCGCGAGCTGCACGCGATCGATCAGCGGCTGGCCGAGCTCGGCCGGGCCCGGGCCCAGGTCGCCGAGGACGTGCTCGACCAGTTCGTCCACACCGACGCGATGGCCGAGCGCGACGTCGGCAACTGCATGGACGAGGTCGAGGCGCTGGTGGCCAAGGGCGACGCGGCCCAGGCCGCGGCCGCGCTCGAGCGCTGCCGCCAGCGCACGGCCGCCGCGGCGCAGTCGATGGAGGGCGCGCTGCACCAGCTGCGCGGCGATCGCATGAGCGACGCCGAGAAGAAGCTCGACGAGCTGATGGACGAGCTGGCCGACGTCGCCGGCGATCAGGCCGACATCGCCGCCGAGGCCGACAAGATCTTCGAGCGCTACGCCGAGCGCGCCGACGAGCTGATGCGCGACCTGGGCAAGGACGCGCAGCACCGGTTGGGCGGGCTGGTCGACAAGCTCAAGGACCGGCTGGCGGCGGTGCCCGACAGCGGGCTCACGCCGTTCGCCCGCGAGGAGCTGGAGATCGTCGACAAGCGCCTGGCCGATCTCGAGCGCATGCTCGACGACGGCGACGTCGCCGAGGCGCTGGGCATGGCCAAGCAGGCCGCCGACAGCCTCGACACCGTCGCCGGCGAGCTCGACGCGGCGATGGCCGACGACCCCTCGTCGCCGTTCGCCCAGGCCACCGCCGACGCGATCGACGCGGTCGAGCGGGCCCGGCCGCTGGCCAAGCGCCTGGTCGACGAGCTCGGCGATCTGACCCCGTCGCCCGATCGCATCCTCGGCGACGACGACAAGCGGCGGCTGGACGCGCTGCGCCGACGCCAGGCCGGCAACCGCGATCGCGCCAAGGCGCTGGTCGAGAAGGCCAAGGGCGCCGACGGCGTGCCCGGCGACGCCGCCAGCGCGATCGAGGATCGGGTCGGCGAGGCCACCGGGCCGATGACCCAGGCCGAGAAGCGGATGGGCGGGCGCGATCCGTCGGGCGCGCGCGACGCCGCGCGATCGGCGGCCGACGCGCTGGCCAAGGCCCGGCAGGAGGCGCAGAAGGCCGCGCGCCAGGCCCAGGCCCAGGGCGACGGCGCGCTCGGCGAGGAGCCGGTGCGCATCCCCGGCGCCGATCAGTACGTCGCGCCCGAGGCGTTCCGCCAGGAGCTGCTCGAGGGCATGAAGAAGAAGGCGCCGACCGGCTACGACGAGCAGCTGCGCCGCTACTACGAGGACCTGATCCGATGAGCCGACGCGGGCTGGTGGTGATGGCCTGCGCGCTGGCGGCCGGGCTGGCGGCGCCGGCCGCGGCCCGCCGCGATCACTCGCTGTCGGGCGACGCGACCAAGGCCGCGCGGTTGATCGCCGAGGCGCGGCTCGACGACGCCCGGCCGATCGTCGCCGAGCTGGCCCGGCGCGCGCCCGACGCCGCCGAGGTGCGGTGGCTGGCGTCGCAGGTGGCGTTCCTGGACGGCGACTACGCCACCGCGGTGGCCGCGCTCGACGGCGTGGCCGACACCGAGATCGGCGGCGAGGTCGGCGCGGCGCGCGTGCTGGCCACCCGCACCCGGGACCTGACCGCGGGGTTCGTCCACCACGCCTCGCCGGCCGGCCGCTTCGACATCGCCCACCCCCCCGGGGTCGACGAGGTGCTGGTCGAGCTGGCCGGCGAGGCGCTCGACCGCGCCTGGGAGCGCATCGGCGACGACCTCGGCTACCGCCCGACCGGCAAGGTCCGCGTCGAGATCCTGGCCGCGCCCGCCGACCTGGCCAAGCTGTCGCCGCTGACCGAGTCCGACATCGAGACCACCGGCACGATCGCGCTGTCGAAGTACGAGAAGCTGATGCTGGTGTCGCCGCGCGCGACCTTGACCGGCTACCCGTGGCTCGACTCGCTGGTCCACGAGTACACCCACTACGTCATCGCCCACGCGTCGCGCGACACCGTGCCGGTGTGGCTGCACGAGGGCCTGGCCCGCTTCGAGCAGACGCGGTGGCGCAGCGACGCCGGCGGCGGGCTGACCGCGATCGAGCAGCAGCTCCTCGCCACCGCGATCAAGACCCGCCGGCTGATCGACCTCGACGCGATGCACCCGTCGATGGCCAAGCTGCCCAGCGCCGAGGCCGCGGCGCTGGCCTACGCCGAGGTGCTGACGCTGGTCGCGTGGCTGCACGGCAAGGTCGGCTACGCCGGGCTGCGCCAGGCGCTGGCGCTGCAAGCCGGCGGCAAGAGCGCGCGCCGCGCGCTGGCCGAGGTCACCGACACCACCTGGGTCAAGTTCGAGAAGGACTGGCGCGCCCACCTGCGCACGCTCGATCTGTCGGGCGGCCGCGCCACCGGCGTGCGCAGCGCCAAGCACGCGCGGATCCGCTTCGCCAAGGGCGGCGCCGCCAGCGACAACGTCGGCCTCGACGACATCGCCAGCGCCAAGGCCCGCAAGTTCGCGCGGCTGGGCGGCATGCTGCGGGCCCGCGGCATGACCGCCGCCGCCGCGGTCGAGTACGGCAAGTCGATGGCCGCGGCCGGCGGCGTCGACCCGATCGTCGCCGGCAAGCTGGCCCGGGTGTGGGTCGAGCTGGGCGAGTACGACAAGGCCATCGCGCTGGCCGAGCCGCTGGCCGCCGTCGACGACACCGACGCGGTGCCGGCGGTGACGCTGGGCCTGGCCCGCGCCGGCAAGCGCGACGCCGCCGGCGCGGTCGCGGCCTTCGAGCAGGCCGTGCGCATCTCGCCGTTCGATCCCGCGGTGCGCTGCGGCCTGGCCGACGGCTACGCCGCGCTGTCCGATCCCCGCGCCGCCCGCGAGCGCGCCGCCTGCAACCGAGTCCGCCCGTGAGCTCCCCGCCGATGAACCAGCCCGCGCCCGAGTTCGATTCGATCGTCACCCCCGCCCTCCCCACCGAGCCGGTCACCCTGGTGCAGGCGCCGCCGTCGCCCGAGGATCAGGTCGCCGCCGACCTGCGCGCGGTGGCCGACATCGCGCGGGCCCACGCCGAGCTGTGCGCCGAGATCGAGAAGCGCATCGTCGGCCAGCGCAAGGTCATCGATCACCTGCTGACCGCGCTGTTCGCGCGCGGCCACTGCCTGTTCGTCGGCGTGCCCGGGCTGGCCAAGACGCTGCTCATCTCGACCCTGGCCGAGGCGCTCAACCTGACGTTCCAGCGCATCCAGTTCACGCCCGATCTGATGCCGGCCGACATCACCGGCACCGAGGTGCTGGAGGAGGACCAGGCCAGCGGCCGGCGGTCGTTCCGCTTCATCAAGGGCCCGGTGTTCGCCAACCTGGTGCTGGCCGACGAGATCAACCGCACGCCGCCCAAGACCCAGGCGGCGCTGCTGCAGTCGATGCAGGAGTACCGGGTCACCGCCGGCGGCGTCACCCACGACCTGCCGCTGCCGTTCCTGGTGTTCGCCACCCAGAACCCGATCGAGCAGGAGGGCACCTACCCGCTGCCCGAGGCGCAGCTCGATCGCTTCATGTTCCAGATCGACGTCGACTACCCGAGCGCCTCCGAGGAGGAGGAGATCGTGCGGCTGTCGACCTCGGGCCACACCGCCGAGCTGACCCGGGTGCTGTCGCCGGCGCGCATCCTCGAGCTGCAGGCGCTGGTGCGCCGGGTGCCGGTGGCCGATCACGTCGTGCGCTACGCGGTGGCGCTGGCCCGCGCCACCCGGCCCAAGGACGGCGCCGCGCCGGCGTTCGTCAAGGACTTCGTGCAGTGGGGCGCCGGCCCGCGCGCCTCGCAGTTCCTGATCCTCGCCGGCAAGGCGCGGGCGATCCTCGACGGGCGGTTCGCGGTGTCGATCGACGACGTCGCCGCGCTGGCCCGGCCGACCCTGCAGCACCGGCTGATCCTGAACTACCGCGCCGAGGCCGAGGGCGTCCGCCCCGGCGACCTGATCGATCGCCTGCTCGCCGTCGTCTCGCCGTAGCCCGCGCGCGCCCCGTCGATGAAGCTCGATCCCGCCCTCCTGGCCCGCCTGGGCACGCTGCCGGTCAAGGCGCGCGTGATCGTCGAGAGCGCGCTGTCGGGCATGCACCGCGCGCGGCTGCACGGCTCGTCGGTCGAGTTCGCCGAACACAAGGAGTACTCGCCGGGCGACGAGCTGCGCCACATCGACTGGAAGGCGCTGGCCAAGCTCGACCGCTACTACGTCAAGCAGTTCGAGCAGGAGTCGCAGCTCACCGCCTACCTGGTGCTCGACGCGTCGGCGTCGATGCGGTTCGCCGGCGCCGGCCTCAGCAAGGTCGAGTACGGCGGGCTGGCGCTGGCGGCGCTGGCGTACCTGGTCAGCCAGCAGCAGGACAAGATCGGGCTGTACGCGTTCGGGCCGCGGCCGGCGCCGCTGCACGTGCCGCCGCGGGCCAAGGGCAACCACCTGGCCGACGTGCTGGCGGTGCTCGACGCGGCGATCGGCGACGCGACCACCGGCGACGCCTCGCCGGCCGACGCGCTCGACCGGATCGGCGAGCTGGCCCGCCGCCGGCGCGCGCTGGTGGTGCTGGCGTCGGACCTGTTCGACCCCGACGATCGCACGCTGCCGGCGCTGCGCCGGCTGCGCGCGCTGCGCCACGACGTGGTCGTGCTGCACGTGCTGGCGCCCGAGGAGCGCACGCTGCCCTACGAGGGCCTGACCTTGTTCGAGGCGCTCGAGGGCGATCACCGGCTCCTGGCCAACCCGTCGGCGATCCGCGCCGACTACGTGGCCAAGATGGACGCGTTCCTGGCCCGGGTCGCCGACGAGCTGGGCCGGGCCGGCGTCGACTACCACCTGGCCGAGACCACCCGGCCGCTCGACGAGACCCTGCTGGCGCTGGTGGCGGCGCGGCGCGGCCCGCGGGAGCGCCGGTGACGTTCCTCGCGCCGCTGATGCTGCTCGGCCTGGTCGGCGTGGCCATCCCGCTGGTGATCCACCTGATCGGGCGCCGCCGGGCCCGGGTCGTGAAGTTCGCCGCGCTGGCGTTCTTGATCGGCTCGAAGCGCAAGACCTCGCGCCGGCTGCAGCTGCGCGAGCGGCTGCTGTTGCTGGTGCGGCTGCTGGCCTGCGTCGCGCTGCCGCTGGCGATCGCCAAGCCGTTCACGTCGTGCCGGGCGCGCGGCCCGACGGTGGCGCGCGGCCCGCAGGCGGTGGTGTTCGTGATCGACGACTCGTTCACCAGCGGCTACCGCATCGGCGGGCGCTCGCTGCTCGATCGCGAGCTCGACGCCGCGACGCGCATCTTGCAGCAGCTCGGCCCCGAGGCCGAGGTCGCGGTGGTGCGCGCGTCGGAGGGCTCGCCCAACCCGACCGAGCTGTCGCGCGAGCAGCTGCGCCTGCGCGACAGCCTGCTCGACCTCACCCCGACCGCGCGCCCGGCCGATCTGCGGCGCGCGCTGGCCCGGGCGGCGCAGCTGCTGGCCGGCTCGAGCCACAAGACCAAGACCGTCTACCTGGTGGCGCCGATGACGGTGAACTCGCTGCCGCCCGGCGAGCCGGCGTGGGCCGCCGACGGCCCGGCGCTCGAGGTCTACGACGTGCGCAAGGGCGAGCCGCTGCCCAACCTGGCGGTGACGTCGCTGACCGTGTCGCCCGATCCCACCTCGGGCGCGCGCGGCATCGCGATCGTGGCCGAGATCGCCAACCACGGCGCGGCGCCGGTCGCCGACGTGACGCTGTCGGTCGAGGTCGACGGCAGCGTCGTCGCGCGCGGCCAGCTCGACCTCGCGCCCGGCGAGACCCGCGGCAAGCGGTTCCTGGCGACGCTGCCGCCCGAGCAGCGGTCGGCGCCGGTGGCGGTGGCGCTGCCCGACGACGCGCTCGCCACCGACAACCGCCGCTGGGCCATCGCCCGGCTGCGCGACGACATCCGCGTGCTCCTGGTCGACGGCGACGCCCGCGCCGACCGCCACGACGACGAGGTGTTCTACCTCGAGGCCGCGCTGCGCCCGGGCGATCGCGGCGAGGCCGGCACGGTGGTGACCAAGGTGCTGCCCGACGAGCTCGACGATCTCGACCTGGGCGGCTTCGACGTCGTCGTCCTGGCCAACGTGCCGGCGCTGGCCAAGGACGTGGTGACCGCGCTGGCGACCTGGGTCGGCGCCGGCGGCGGCCTGCTGGTCGCGCCCGGCGATCACGTCGATCCCGCGGCCTACGAGCGCGACGATGCTGCCGCTGTTGCCGCAGGGCCTGCGCGACCCGATCGACACCACGTGGGGCGCGGCGCCCGACGAGCGCGCCGCCCGCGCGCTGCACCTCACCAAGTGGGAGGTCGATCACCCGATCTTCGCGCCGTTCGCGCAGGACGCGCCGGGCCTGGCCGACGCCGCGTTCACCAAGGTGATGCTGCTCGGGCCCACCACCGCGACCGCCGATCGCAAGGTGCTGGCCCGCTACACCAACGGCGCCGCCGCGATGGTGCTGGCCACGCTCGGCGACGGCCAGGTGCTGCTGTACACGTCGACGCTGGATCGCGACTGGAACGACCTGCCGATCCTCCCCGGCTTCCTGCCGCTGATGCAGGAGTCGGTGCGGTTCCTGGCGCGCCGCCGCGCCGACAACCTGACCCCGGCGATCCTGGTCGGCGCCAGCCAGGCGCTGCCGACCCTCGAGCTGAAGAAGCTGGAGGTGCGCGGCCCCGGCTCGAGCTCGACGACCTTCGACGACGCGCGCCTGGCCGGCCGGACCTCGGTCCGCTACGGCGGCGCCGAGCGCCCCGGCGTCTACCGCGTCATCGGCACCGACAAGACCGGCGCCACCCGCGAGCGCGACGAGCTGGCGTTCGCCGCCAACCTCGACCCGCGCGGCTCCGACCTGGCCCCCGCGCCGCCGTCGCTCTTGCCCGCCAGCGGCACCACCGGCACCACCGACGGCAAGCCCCCGCTGCGCCGGGTCGAGCTGTGGCACGCCGTGGCGGCGGCGCTGCTCACGCTGCTGCTGATCGAGTCGATCCTGATCCAGCAGCGGCGCTGATCCGGAGCCGGAGTCGGAGCCGGTGCCCGAGCCGGAGCCGGAGCCGGAGCCGGAGCCGGAGCCGGTGCCGGAGCCGGAGCCGGTGCCGGAGCCGGTGCCGGAGCCGGAGCCGGTGCCGGAGCCGGAGCCGGAGCCGGACCCGGAGCCGGAGCCGGTGCCGGAGCCGGTGCCGGAGCCGGAGCCGGTGCCGGAACCGGAGCCGGAGCGGACCCGGAGCCGTGATGACTCGTGGGCTTCATGGTGCCTCCGCGGGTTGACTGGCTCTCACCCTCGCGGCCCCCGCGCACGTCCCCCGCCGCGCGCGCTGGTGGCGATGGTGGAGGGCGGAACGCTTGAGAGGAGCGCGCGGCATGGGACCTGCGCGTTGGGCCGCGGAGGGGTGTGAGAGCCAGTCAACCCGCGGAGGTCCATCATGTGTGAAGCCAGCGCCGTCGCCCTCGAGCTCATCAGCAGCCTCGTGCCCCTCGTCGCGAGGATCCGGATCGCCGATCCGGACCTCGCCAGCCAGCTGCGCCGCGCCGCCACCAGCGCCGCGCTCAACACCGCCGAGGCCTGGCGGCGCGACGGCCGCGACCGCGCCATGCGGTTCCGCATCGCCGCCGCCGAGTGCGCCGAGGCCGCCACCGCGTTGCACGTCGCGCGCCGCTGGGGCTACGTCGCCGACGACGCCACCGCCCCCGCCCTCGCGCTCGCCGACCGCCTCGGCGCCATGCTGTACCGCCTCCAGCACCCGCGCCGGTGACACCCGCCGCGGCGGCGCCCGCCGCTTCGTCCGCGTTCCGGACGACGGGTCCGAGATCCGGACACCGGCGCCGGAGCCGGCGCCGGAGCCGAAACCGGCGCCGACGTCGGATCCGGCCCGTCGCTTTCAGGCCACCCGACCGGCCAGCCGATCCGCCAGCCGCCGGTGCGCCAGCGCGCCCACGACGTCGAGCCCGGCCGGCGGCGCCGCGGCCCGCTGCCGCGCGTGCGCCGTCGCCAGCGCGCGCACCCGCGCCGCCGCCTCGCCGAGCCGCCGCCGCACCTCGCTGTCGCGCTCGCCGGCGACGATCAACGCGTCGCGGGCCTCGGCCTGGTGCGCCGGATCGCGGCACAGCAGCAGCACGTCGCAGCCGGCGCGGATGGCGCGCACCGCGGCGTCGCCGACACCGAAGTGATCGGCGATCGCATTCATGTCGAGATCGTCCGAGACGATCACGCCGCGGTAGCCCAGGCGCTGGCGCAACAGCCCGGTGATCACCGCCGGCGACAGCGTCGCGGGGACGCTGGCGTCGAGCGCCGCGAACACGACGTGGGCGGTCATCAGCATCGGCAGCCCCGCCGCCGCCGCCGCCGCGAACGGCGCCAGCTCGATGGCCTCGAGGCGCGCGAGGTCGTGATCGATGCGGGGCAGCGCGAGGTGGCTGTCGGTGACGGTGTCGCCGTGGCCGGGGAAGTGCTTGCCGCAGGCCAGCATCCCGGCCTCGGCCAGGCCCTCGGCGCACGCCAGCGCCCGGCGGGTGACGGTGGCCGCGGTGTGGCCGAAGGCGCGGTCGCCGATGATCGGGTTGGCGGGGTTGGTGTGGACGTCGAGCACCGGCGCGAAGTCGATGTCGAAGCCCAGCGCCGCCAGCTCGCGGCCGAGCGCCGCGCCCACCTCCCGCGCCAGCGCGCGATCGACGTCGGGCGGGTGGTTGTCGTGGGCCAGCATCGGCGGCCACTGCGTCGCCGGCGCCCGCACCCGCTGCACCACCCCGCCCTCCTGATCGACCGCGACCAGGAGCGGCAGGTCGGGCGGCGCCGCGGCGTGCAGCGCGCGGTTCAGCTCGATCAGCGCCGCGGTGTCGGTCACCTCTTGCGGCACCGGCCCCGCCACCGCCTCGATCCGCAGGTTGCGCTTGAACACGATCGCGGCGCCGATGTGCCCGCGCGCGATCTGCGCGCGCAGCTCGGGCGTCACCTCGGGGCCAGGGAAGCCGTGCCACAGCACACGGCCGACGTCATCGACGAGCGACGAACTCACCGCCCGAGTGTACGGGGCCGGCGCGGCCGGCGTCGATCGGTGGCGGCCGATCCCGCCAGGCCGCCGCGCCGGCTCACCCGCCGACCGCGGCGCACTGCATCGCCTGGCACACGCTGCCGGGGCGGAACACCACGTGCTCGTACACGTCGACCAGGCCCTGGCGCCGGATGATGAAGCCCTGGGGAGCGACGCCGACCCCGAGCACGCGCACCGTCGCGGCCACCCCGGTGAGCGTCCCGGCGGGCGTCCCGCTCATGGTGTCGAGCAGGCCGATCCGCCACGCGCCCTGCTGCGGACCACCGACGATGCTCCACGTGCAAGTGCCGGCGCCGGTCGGGCACGGCGCCAGCGGCCGGTCCTGCGGCGGATCGATGCACGCCGGCCCCGGCAGCGCGTTGGGCACGTGGGCGGTGCACACCATCGCCGTGCCGCTGGTGCAGTTGATCGGGTCGCCACCCCCGGCGCACGGCGCGCAAAGCGGCGACGGCAACGTCGGGCTGTTGGCCTCGACCTCACAGATCGCGCTGGGCTGACCGGCGGCCTCGGTACAGCTACGGGTGCCGACCTGGCAGACGCCGCCGGCGGTCGCCACCGGCAGGCACGGCACCATCCCGGCGCTGCGATCGAACACGCCGTCGCAGTTGCTGTCGATGCCGTCGCACGCCTCGACCAGCGGCCGCGGCCGCCCGAACCGATCCTCGTCGTCGCAGTCGGCGGCGTCGTTGACCACCGCGCACACCACCGTGTCGGGCGCCGGCGTGCCCGCGCGGGCGCAGCGCGCGAAGCCGTCGGCGTCGCCGTCGGCGGGGCCGCCGTCGTCGCAGTGCCCCGAGCAGTCCTGATCGACGCCGTCGCAGTCGAGATCCTCGGCGTCGGGGTGGATCTCCGCGGCCTGCACGGTGCGCATCTCCTGCGGGTCGTTGCCGATGCCGGTCACCGCGCCGGCCTCGAGGCAGTCGGTCTGGCCCGGGAACCGCGTGCAGGTGGTGATCTCGACCGCGCCGACCGCGCCGCCGGGCCCGGCGCAGGTGACGTACTTGTCGCCGTCAGGATCGGGCGCCGCGCGATCGCACTTGCCGCCGCGCGGGATCGCGCACGACTCGTCGACGCCGTTGCAGGTGGTGTCGGCGACGGTGGGGTTGATCGCGCCGGGCGGCACCGGCACGCCGAACATGTCGGTCACGGCGTCGTCGTCGGCGCAGTCGCCGGCGCACTTCTTCACGCCGTCCTGGTCGTTGTCCTCGAGGTTGGCGACGCTCTCGGAGCAGCAGTCGTTGTCGGTCGCCGAGCAGTTCTGGGCGGTCGGCCCCTCCTGCGGGAACACGTCGGGCCGGGTGTCGTCGCAGTCGATCGCCAGGTCGGGGCGACAATCGGGCGCGGCGACGCCGGCCTCGGGGGCGGCGAAGGCGTCACAGTCGGCGTCGCCGGCCGGCACGATCGCGCGGTCGCGCACCGGGCTGGGGATCGGATCGGTCGGGTCGGCGCGCCACCACGCGCAGCCGGTGGCGGTGACGCCGCTGGCGGTGCGATCGTCGGCCGGCGCCAGCGGCACGTCGAAGCGGCGGATCTCGCCGGTCTTGAACCGGGCCGGCCCGGCGGCGTGGGCGAAGCCGAGCAGCGCCTCGCCGGTACCGCTGGGCGCGTAGGCGGCCACCGCGAAGGTGATGTCGTCGCCGAGCTTGAGATCGCCCGACGGGTACAGCGCCAGCTCGTAGACCTGGTCGCCGAGGCCGTCGGGGAAGCGCAGCGTGTCGGCAGGCAACTCGATGGTCGCGCGGTGCCACCACGCGGGCGTGACCACGCTGCCGGGCGCGGTGGCCGGCGGCGTCGCGTCACCGACGCCGACGTAGAGCTCCAGCCGCGTGGCGTTGGCGACGGCGGCGTCGTCGGTGTGCAGCGACAGGACGATCGCGGTGTCGCCGGCGCAGGCGGCCAGCGCCAGCGACGCGACCACGGCGATCCGACCGAGCGTGAGCGTAGGCATGCGTCCCCCCGGAGAAGCCAAGGCTCCATCGTAATGCAAGCCGAGCGCCACCGGCGCCAGAATCGCGGGTACCGTCGCCGCAGGCACCGTGCTCGCCGAGCTCCTGCGCCGCTACCCGCTCGACGCCCCGGCGATCCACGCCGCGGTGGCGCCGTGGACCATCGCCCACATCGGCCCCAGCGCGATCCGGTCGGCGGTCGAGCTGGTGCTGGACGCCGACGGGCGCCGGCTGGTGGTCGCGATCGAGGCACGGGCGTCCGGAGGTGCCTACCTGGTTGCCACCCGCGACGTGCAGCTGTCCTACTACGCCGACCCCACCACCGATCACGCGGGCGCCGCGGCGGTGGTGCGCGCGCTGGCGGCCGCGCTGGCCGGGTTCGAGACCGGCGACGCGCCGCGGCGGTTGCCGATCGCGCCGATCGCGGGCCACCGCTTCGTCGAGCTGCGGGTCAACCGCGCGTGCAACGAGGCCTGCCGGTTCTGCAACACGCCGCCCGACTCGCCGACCATCGTCGACGAGCCCGACCGCGTGCGGGCCGCGATCGCCGCCGCCGCCGCGGGGGGCTGCCGCGACCTGCTGCTGACCGGCCGCGAGACGACGCTCGCGCCCGACCTGCCCGCCTACGTCGCCGCCGCCCGCGCCGCCGGCATCACGAACGTGCGCGTCCAGACCAACGCGACGACGTTGGGCCACGGCCCGGTCCTCGGGCGGTTGCTGGCCGCGGGCGTCACCGAGTTCGAGGTGTCGCTGCACACGCTGCGCGCCGACACCTTCGCCGCGCTGATCGGCCCGGCCAGCCTGCTGGCCCACGCCGAGGCCGGCCTCGACGCGCTGACCGCCGCGGCGGTGCCGGTCACGATCGTCACGGTGATCACCGCGGCCAACCTCGACGAGGTGCCCGGGCTGGTGGCGACGATCGCGCGGCGCTGGCCCGGCGTGCGCCGGCTGGTGCTGTCGCCGGTGGCGCCGGTCGGCGACGGCGCGGGCGCGCTCGACCTGCTGGTCCCGTACGGTCGGCTGGGCCCGGTGGTGGCCGCCGCGCTGACCGCCGCCGCCGCCGCCGGCATCGACGCCACCGTGCCCGCGCGCTGCGGGCTGCCGCCGTGCGTGCTGCCGGCGGCGCTGCGCGACCGCCACGACGCGGTGCGCGCCGATCGCGGCGGCCCGATCGAGCCGGGCAAGCGCAAGCCGCTTGGCTGCGGCGGCTGCGCGCTCGACGCCCGCTGCGCCGGCCCGTGGGTCGGCTACCTCGATCGGTTCGGCGCCGGCGACCTGGTGCCGATCGCGCGGTGACGCGTCACGCCGGCTCGTCGTCGGCGTCGGGCTCCTGGGCCACGCCGCGCTGCTCGGCCAGCTTGGCCTCGTGGCGGCGCTTGGCCTGGTAGCGGCGCGCGCCCACCTCGGTCAGCCGGCCGACCGCGATCACCGCGTCGGCGCCGCCGGCCTCGCCCGCGGCCTCGCCAGCCCCGGCGCGCCGCGCCGCGAACGCCGCCTTCCACGCCGCGAGGTCGCGCAGCGGGTAGGCCGGATCGTCGGGGTCCTCGATGATCGCGCGGACGATCGGATCGGGATCGACGAACTGCGGCGCCAGCTCGGCCGGGTCGTACGCGGCGCCGCGATCGAACAGCCCGCCGCAGATCTCGCGCAGCGTGCACGCCGCGCAGCCCTCGGCGTAGACGTGGCCCCAGTCGGTCTGGCGGACGGTCTGCTTGGCGTCGAGGAAGTGGACGATGCGCTCCTCGCCCTTGACGATCTTGCGGGTCTCGGTCGAGGCCCAGCCGAACGAGCCGAGGTAGCACAGCGGCACCTTCTCGACGCGGAAGGTGCGGCCGCCCTTGTGCAGGTGGCGCAGCGCGCGCTCGAGCGACAGCTCGAAGTCGGCCAGCCGCGGCGTGAACTGCGCCTGGTTCACCTCGGCCCGGCCCATCGACGGATCGAGGTTGTTCCAGACGAAGTGCCGGACCTGCGGGTGGTGGCGGGTCAGGTAGCGCACGTTGACGTCGAGGTGATCGGCGTTGTGCCGGTTGATGACGCAGTTGACGTTGACCTCGAGGCCGGCGGCGTGGGCGCTGTCGAGCGCGGCCAGCGCGGTGGTCAGCGTGCCCGCGTGGCCGCGCAGCCGGGCCTCGACCTCGGGGCGCACCGAGTAGATCGACACGTGGGCCAGCCGCACGCCGGCCGCCGCCAGCGCCCGCGCGTAGGCCGGATCGGCCAGCCGGGTGCCGTTGGTGATGATCCGGACGTGCAGACCAGCGTCGGTGGCGTAGCGCGCGATCGCCGGCAGGTCCGGGTGCAGCGTCGGCTCGCCGCCGGTCAGGATCACCCCGAAGTAGCCGCGCCGCACGAAGTCGTCGACCAGCGGCCGCATCGACGCCAGATCGTGGACGTACGGCGTCGCCGGGTTCGAGCAGAACCCGCAGAAGTGGTTGCAGTGGCGGACCACCTGGATGTAGCCGAGGTTGGCCACGCGGATCCTCGCTCGCGTTTCAGGGGGAGGGCTGGTGGTACGAGCCGCGATCCGTGCCGGGCGTCTCGCGTTTCGGGTGGGGGCCCCACGTCTTGTGGGGGAGGGTCTTTGCGAAAGACCCTCTTTGGGTTACTGCCAGTCGTAGACGCCGTTGGACAGCTCGACGTTGAACTGGGCGCAGGTGTCGGTGCCGCCGGTGGTGCGCTCGACGACGACGTAGAAGTCGGAGGCGTCGTCCTGACACGGCGAGACGTTGTCGACCGGGGTCCCGCTCCAGCACGGGCACTGCCCGGTCAGCAGGCCCCCGATGTTCGCGCGGAGATCGGTGGCCCAGGTGATCTCGGTGAACTGCCCGGGCGCCGTGATGGGGGCGCCGCAGTCGCCGCGGAACGCGCGGATGCGGAACTGATCGGCGGGGTTGCCGATGAACTTCGCGTTGACGTGGTAGTTGTCGCAGGAGCTGTCGGGGGTGTCGACGCCGCGGAACCGGTACCAGACCTGGCGGCCGTTGGGGATGTTGCCCATCACGTTCATCGCCTGGCCGACGTCGCTGATGTTGCCGACGTCGATCGCCGTCCCGCACGACGTCCCCTCGCCCAGCAGCGGCGCGGCGGCGCACTCGCAGCCGGGCACCGTCGGATCGAGATCGAAGTTGCCGTTGGGGCACACGCAGCTGCCCATCACGCAGACGTTGCCGGCCTGGGCGCCCGAGCACAGCACCGCCGGGTCGCCGTCGTCGACGACCATCGAGCAGTCGTCGTCGACCGCGTTGCACACCTCGGTGCCGCCGGGGTGGACGTCGGGGTTCTGCTCGTCGCAGTCGGTGCTGGCCGGGAAGGTGTCGCCGTCGATGTCGCGATCGCTGGGGATGCAGACGCCGTTGCGGCACACCGTGCCCGGGCTGCACATCGGCAGGGGATCGGGGCCGGGGGTGCCCGCGTCGACCGGGCACTCCGGGAACGGTACGCACTGCCCCTCCTTGCAGTATTGCAGGCCGGGGCAGGTGATGCCGGCGCATGGGTCCACGGTGCCGTCGTTGCCGCCGTCGTCGGCGACCGGCCCGTCGGTGCCGTCGCCCCCCGGCTTGCTCGACGCGCAGGCGCCCAGGCCGATGAGGGCGATCGCCAGCGTGAACGCGTACGCGGTCCCCCGGGTGGACATCTCGCCAAGGGTACCGCAACCGCCGGCCGGGATCCAAGGCTATCCTCACCCGGTGGTGACGCCGCTCGCTCCGACGGGGGCGCCGTGAAGGCGCTGATCAAGGTCGGCTACGGCTGCAACGATCACTGCACCTTCTGCCACACCCTCGACGTCCGCCACGTCGACGCCCCCGCCGACGAGATCGACCGCAAGATCGACCGCGCCAGGGCCCTGGGCCACACGATGGTGGTGCTGTCGGGCGGCGAGCCGACCATCCGCCCCGAGCTGGTGCGCTGGGCCCGCCGGGTCGCCGCCCGCGACATGGATTTCGGGCTGGTCACCAACGGCCGGGTGCTGTCGTACCCGGCGGTGGTGGCCGAGCTGCTGGCGCTGCGGCTGCGCTACGTCTACCTGTCGCTCCACGGCGGCAGCCGCACGATCCACAACCGCCTGGTCCGCGCCGACGCCTTCGCCGAGACCTACGGCGCGCTGGCGCAGCTCACCGGCCGGGGCCTCGACCTCAAGGTCAACTGCGTCGTCACGCTGCAGAACGTCGACCACCTGCGCGGCGTCGTCGACGCGGTGCGGCCGTTCCCCGACGTCACGCTGAAGTTCTCGATGGTCGAGCCCAAGGGCGGCGGCGCGGCGCTGTTCGCGGCGCTGTCGCCGCGGGTGAGCGACGCCGCGGCGCGGGTGGTCGACGCGATCGAGTACGGGCTGGCCACGGCCGGCGCCGCCGGGCCGCGCTTCGCCCACGGCGGCTTCCCGCTGTGCCTGGTGCCCGGCCACGAGCACCGCTTCGCCGATCTCAAGACCGATCGCTTCGCGACGATGGTCGAGGTCGGCGAGCCCGACTACTTCCCGGTCGACGACGACAACAAGCTGCAGCCCGCCGAGCCGTGCGCCGGCTGCGCGCTGGCCGGCCCGTGCCCCGGCCTCTACCGCGGCTACCACGCCGCGCTGGGCGCCGGCGAGCTGCGGCCGCGCGCCGGCGGGCCGCGCAGCAACTCGTTCGACTACACGCTCGAGGCGACCGTGCGGCCGTCGCCCGACGGCGCGTGCCCGGTGCTGCGCGTCGGCGTGACGCCGTGGGATCCCGGCCGCCACCTGTTCGTCGCCCACGGCGATCGGGTCGCGCGGTTCCGCGCCGACAGCCGCGACTTCAACGACGCCGCGCTGCGCGCGATCAAGCACGACCGCGGCCAGCTCTACCTCGATCGCAGCGCCAAGGACGCGCCCGACGACTTCGCCCGCGATCTGATCAAGCTGGCGCGCAGCCCGCGCTGCGCGCCGTGCCCCGAGTACGCGCGCTGCACCGGCCTGTACGAGCCGGTGCCCGACGCCGGCTTCGAGCGCGACGACGCGATCGTCCGCGGCTGGCTGGCGGCGCTGGCCGGCGACGTGCTCGACGTCGGCTGCGGCGCCGACGATCGCTACGACGCGATCCTGGCGCCGGCGGCGGCGGCCGGCCGGCTGCGCTACGTCGGCGTCGAGCCCGAGCCGGCGCGGGCCGCGGCCCGGGCCGCGCGCTGCTCGTGGGCCGCGGTGCGGGCCCAGGCGCTCGACGAGGTCGCCGAGCGCGGCGCCTACGATCACGTGCTGGCGCTGCGCAGCTGGAACCACTTCCCCGACGGCGACCGCGCGCTGGCCCAGCTGGCCGCGCTGGCCCGCCCCGGCGGCACGGTGATCATCGTCGACAACGTCGCGTTCGGGCTGGCGCGCACGCCGGCCCAGACCGCGCGGGCCCGGGCCGGCGCCGCCGGCTTCGAGCACTTCCGCGACGACGACTCCCACGCCGTGGTGCGGCGCGCCGCCGCCGCCGGCCTCGCGGTGCTCGATCACCACCCGGTCGGCCCGGCGACGTCGAACCAGTGGGCGGTCCGGCTGCGCGCGCCTTGACCGCGCCCGGCGCCCCCGGTACCACCGTGCCATGGCCAGTTTGCCGTCGATCCCCGGAGAGCTGGCGAGCGCCGACGTCGCCAGCGGCGTGGTGCGCCTGACCGTCCGCGAGGAGCTGTACCCGCTCGACGCGGTGTTCGCCGCGGCGTTCACGTTCATCAAGGACTGCTGGGTGGTGGTCGATCGCGCCGACGCCGCGCACTGGGCGATCGCGCTGACGCCCAAGGCCGCCGGGGCCAGCGCCGAGCTGCTCGAGCAGTGGGTCGGCGGCTTCGCCAACGAGCTCCTGGCCTGCGCCTACCGCCACCGCCTGGCCAAGGACCACCGCGCCACCGTCGAGGCGGTCACCGCCGCGGCGCTGGCCGGCGCGCTGGGCCCGCCGTCGCTCGACGAGCTCGAGGACTTCGACTTCTCCAACGAGGCGTTCGAGGATCCGCTGGGCATCGCGATGTCGTGGGAGGACAAGTACGGCAAGAAGGCCAAGGCCGGCGACGCCGCGCCGGCCGGCAGCACCGACGACGACGACGGCGGTGCGCCGTGATCGAGCTGCGGCTGCACAAGGACGTCTACGACGGCGCCGCGGTCGACGCGGCGATGAAGCAGTTCGGGCGCTACGCCCGGCTGACCGCCCGCGACGAGGCCAGCCACTGGGTGGTGCAGATCGAGGCGACGACGCCGGCCCGCGCGCGCACGGTGGCTGGCGAGCTGGGCAACGCGGCGCTGGGCGGCAGCACCAAGGCCCGGCCGGCGGTGCAGCCGTGAGGCTGGCGCCGCTCGATGAGCTGGCGACCCGGCACGCCGTCGCGTTCCGGTTCCGCCCGATCGGCGACCGGGTGCTGATCACCAACCAGGAGGGGCGCTGGCTCCTGCTCACCGCCGAGGAGTTCGACGCGTACACCCGCGATCGGGTGCCGGCCGACAGCCCGCTGCACGCGCGCCTGGCCGGCGCCAACTTCCTCGCCGATCACTACGACCTGCGGGCCGCGGTCGAGATGGTGCGGGCGCGCAAGCGCTTCGTCCACCACGGCCCCAACCTGCACATGGCGGTGGTGACGCTGCGCTGCA
Organism: Myxococcales bacterium; assembly: GCA_016707895.1. Taxonomy (GTDB): domain Bacteria; phylum Myxococcota_A; class Polyangia; order Haliangiales; family Haliangiaceae; genus UBA2376. The sequence goes on from JADJGV010000006.1 coordinate 389,329, forward strand.
ACGAGACCTGCGTCTACTGCCACGCGTCGCGCGCCGACATGGACGCGGTCCACACCGACATGACCCGCGAGGTCGCGGAGCAGACCGTCGACTTCATCTTCAAGACCACCAGCCCGTTCGTCACGATCGAGTTCCAGGGCGGCGAGCCGCTGGTGAACTTCCCGGTGGTCCAGCACCTGATCGAGTACGCGCTCGACAAGAACCGCGCCGCCGGCAAGCAGCTCGAGTTCACGATGGTCTCGAACCTGGCGATGATGGACGACGCCAAGCTCGCGTACCTGCTGAGCCGGAAGGTGCAGCTGTGCACCAGCATCGACGGGCCGGCGCCGCTGCACGACAAGCAGCGGGTGCTGCCGATGGCGTCGAGCTACGACCACGCGGCGCGGTGGATCAAGCGCATCAACGACGCCTACGCCGCCGCCGGCCTCGACCCGACGCTCTACCACGTCGAGGCGCTGCTCACGACCACCCGGGCCACGCTGCCGCAGTGGAAGGAGCTGGTCGACACCTACGTCGCGCTGGGCTGCCGCGCGCTGTTCCTGCGCCCGCTCGATCCGTTCGGCTTCGCCGCCAGGACCGGGCCCAAGCTCGAGTACCCGCGCCGCGAGTACCTCGAGTTCTACCGTCGCGCGGTCGACTACATGATCGAGCTGCACGGCCGCGGCACCGAGATCCTCGAGCGCTACGCGGCGATCTTCCTGACCAAGATCCTGAGCGGGGTCGACCCCAACTTCCTCGACGTGCGCTGGCCGGCGGGCGCCGGCCTGGGCGCGCTGGCCTACGGCTACGACGGCCGGATCTTCACCTGCGACGAGGGCCGCATGCTCGACGCGATGGGCGACGACGCCTTCGCGGTCGGCCACGTCGCGACGTCGAAGTACCGCGACGTCGTCGGCCACGAGACCGTGCGCGCGGTGACGATCGCGTCGAACCTCGACGCGACGCCCGACTGCGTCGACTGCACCTACCAGCCGTACTGCGGCGTGCCGCCCAGCCACAGCTACAAGACCCAGGGCACGATCTTCGGCCGGATGCGCGAGAGCGCGCTGTGCGAGGTCTACAAGGGCATCCAGGACTACCTGTTCGAGAAGCTGGCCACCGGCGACGCCGCGACCCGGGCCACGCTCGAGCGCTGGACCACCCACCGCCCGCGCGAGCACTTCCTGCAGGACGCCGCGGGATCGCCGGCCCCCGGCACGAAACCGGTGGCGCCGCGGCCGTGATCGGCGGTAACCTCGGCACCACCTCGTAGACCGCACCACCACGTAGACCATGCCAGGCAACGACGACAACCTGTTCGATCCGAAGCGGCCGTCGGCGCAGCCGGTCGGCGGCGACGCCCCGGTGATCGACGACGACGCCGCGATCCCGGTGTTCAAGGGCAAGCCGTCCGACGCGCTGTTGCCGGTCGAGCGCGAGGTCTCCGACAAGGCGCGCGACGACGCCGACGCCGCGCCGCCGGTCAGCGGCGACGATCCGATCCGCGCTCAGCACGCCAGCCACGGCAGCCACGGCTCGCACGGCAGCCACGGCTCGCACGGCAGCCACGGCTCGCACGGCAGCCACGGCTCGCACGGCAGCCACGGCTCGCACGGCAGCCACGGCTCGCACGGCAGCCACGGCTCGCACGGCAGCTGGTAGCGATCAGGCGATCGCGGTCAGCTCTTCGCCGCCGAACCGCGCCAGGTAGCCGGCGTCGACGCCCGGGCACTGCGCGCGCGCGGCGCACAGGTCGCAGGCCGGCGCGAACGCACGCGCCCGCGTGACCTCCGCGTGGGCCGCGAACGGCCCGAGCAGGCAGCGCGGCGCGTCGACGATCACCGTCGGCAGGCCGAGGCGGCGGGCGCGCTCGGCGGCGTGCAGCGCGTGGGGCAACGCCATCGCCAGCCGCGGGATCGTGCGCGGCACCGCGGCGGCGGCGACGTCGGTGTCGGCCAGCACCCGCAGCCGCCAGCGCGCGACGTGGTGGCGGCGCAGCAGCACCGGCAGCCCGGCCAGCGCGCGGTAGCTCGAGCGGGTCAGCGGGGTATCGACGGTGATCACCGCGCCGGCGGCGCGGGCGGCGGTCAGCGCGGCCAGCGCCTCGGCGAACGCCCCGGTGCGGCCGGCGTGGAAGTCGTGGGCCGCGGCGTCAGGGCCGGCCAGCTCCACGATCGCGGCGGTCACGCCGGGACGACGTAGACGCCGCCCGGGAACCGCCGGTGGCGCTCGGCCTGGCTGGTCAGCGCCAGCGCGTCGCCGCCGCGGTGCCGGAGCGCCTGGGCGAGCTGCGCGATCGCGGCCTCGAGGTCGGGCGGCGTGGGGCGCGTGCCGCGGCCGGAGTTGACCAGGTACAGGTGGCCGGCGCCGGTGGCCGCGATGCCGGGCGGCGACGCGGCGTCGTGGCGCAACAGGTCGATCTGGGCGCGGCGCCCGTCGGCGTGGGCCAGCACCAGCGGCAGGCCGCCGCGGAACACGCCGTGGATCCGCGCCAGCGTCCAGCCGCCGAAGGTGGCGCCGACCGCGAGCGGCGCGAGGAAGGCGTGGACCGCGGCGTCGGGCGGCGGCGGCAGATCGTCGTGCACGCGGGTGGTGACCGGCGCCGGCGGACCGCTGGCGCCGACGTCGTCGACCGGCGGCGGCGGGCTCTTGCCGGGCGAGGCGACGGCGACCTTGGCCAGCGCCCCGGTGCCGACCACCAGCGCGGCCGAGCGCCCGAGGCCGGACAGGAACGCGCGGCGGCTACGAGAGCGATCGTCGGCCATCACCGAAAGCGTACGGGCCGCGTCGGGTCGGGGTCAAGCCGGATCGCCGAACGCCAGGACGCAGGCGTCGGCGGGGGCGTCGGCCGGCGCGGCGCGGGTGCCGTCGGGCGCGATCGCCACCGGGCTCACCAGCCGCGCGCGCAGCACCGCGGCGCCGGCGGCGTCGTGCGCGGTGGCGGCGGCGATCACGCGATCGGCGTAGGCCAGGGACGGCGCGCAGTCGAACGCGCACGGCACGTGGGACAGCCAGCCGCTGGTGCGATCGATCGCGAACACGTTGGCGCGCGCGTCGAGCCGGCGCGATCGCGCGGCCGCCTCGCTGGCGGCGATGAAGTCCTCGTGGGCCCGGGCGCCGGTCGCGGTGACGTCGGCGCCACGGGCGATGCGCGCGACGAACGCCTCGACGCAGCAGGCCGGGAAGCCCAGCGCGGCGCCCAGCGCGCGGTGCGGCGCGGGATCGAAGCGGTCGCGCAGCGTCGGCCCGGGCAGCGCCTGGCCCTCGAGGGCGTGCAGCGCGCGGGCCGCGGCCGGCGTGCGGGCGACGTAGACGATCGTGCGATCGCCGAGGTCGTGCAGGGCCACCGCGAAGCCGCGGCGCGCGGCGGCCGCCGCCTCCGCCCGGGCCCGCCGCGGATCGCGCAGCAGCCGCAGCGCCGGCTTGAGCCCGGCGATCAGCGCCAGCCACTCGGGCGGGGTCGGGTCGCGCCACACCCCGCGATGCTACGCTGGCCGCGCCGCCGATGCGCCCCGACCTGATCGCCTACGAGCTGCGCACCGGCGCCGCGCTGCGCGCCTCGGCCGCGCGGCTGGCGGCGCTGCCGGACGAGGCCCCGCCCGACGCGCTGCGGGCGGCCTTGGGGGTCGCGGCGCGCGTGGCCGCGCCGCGGGTGCCGATCGTCGACCGTGCGGTCCCCGCGCTCGGGCGCTCGATCGAGGCGTGGAGCTTCGCCGCCGGGTTGCGCGAGGTCGCGTTCGTCACGGTCGCGCCCGACCGCGTGGACGCCACCCTGGCCGAGTTTCCCGACGCGCACGTCGAGCGACGCCCGCGCAAGGTCGAGATCGGCGCGCAAGATCGATGGCGCGACGACCGCGCCCGTGGCGAACCCCGCGTCGAGCTGTACGTGGCGCGCGACCCTGCCGCCGCGCGTCGCGCGGCCGCGCTCCAGACCGACGATCCGACCCGGCACGCGGCGGCGCTGGGCGCGCTGTTCGGCTATCCGCCGTGCTGCGTGGCGGCGTTCATCGCGCAGCGGACGCGCAACGACAACACGCTCAACCGCTACCTGGCGGCCTACCGCACCACCAGCCGCGGGCCGTGGCCGTGGCAGCTCAACGACCTGGACCTGCGGCTGATCGCGTTCTACCCGTGCCGCTACGACTGCCCGACCGCGCTCGCGATCGCGCGCGCGACCGTGGCGGCGATCGGGCGCGCCCACCCTGCGCTTCCCGGCCAGCTCGCCAGGACGCTCACGGTGACCGTGCTGTACGTCGATCACGACCACCAGGTCTGGCTCCGTCCCCACCCCGACCCGGACCCGCACCACTACGACGCGATCACCGGCGTCGGCCGCGGCCGCGCGCTAGCGCCGCTCACCGACGCGGTGGCGCTCGGCGATCGCCTCGGCCACGTCGAGGGTGCCCTGGCGCTCCGCGCCGGCGACGACCACGTCGCCGCGATCGCCCCGCCGCCGCTGGTCGCGCGCTTCGCCTGACACCGCCCCGGCGACGCGGTGGCACGTCGCGTCGCAGGTGACCCCATCCGGCGGGTCACAGTCCTCGACCGAGTCGTTGCGATAGCCGTCACCGCACACCCGCGCGGTGCAATCCCGGTCGCAGGTCGGGGTGTCGCCACCGTCGTCGCAGGCCTCGGGCGGCTGCACCACCGCGTCGCCGCAGCGCGGCCCATCGATGCCGAACTGGCTCGCCAGCTCGGCGCGGACGTCGGCCGCGACCTCCGGCGCCGTGGCGCTGTAGCGCTGGAGCCACCACGCGATGCCGCCGTAGCCCGGGACCTCGAACGCGGCGCTCCACCCCGCCAGCCCACGCAGGTCGGGCAAGGCCATCGCGACGCGCGGCTGGCCATCGACCCAGCCCGCGGACCAGTCGAGATCGAGCGCCGGCCCGGCCGAGAGGATGGTCGCCAGATAGGCGACGTGGCTGAACGAGTTCTCGCCCACCGGGAAGTCGAGCCGTGGATGGGTGGGGTCGACCGTTAGATCCGGCCTGAGCACGGCGAACGGGCGCGGGAGATCCAGCGTCACCGATGCCGGCGCCGCCAGCCACGCATGCGCGTAGCGCATCACGCCCCCGGGCGTGGACTCGTACGCGGACTCCTGCACCAGATCTCCGTCGCGGAGCAACGACGGCGCGATGGTCTCGACCCACGCCAGGCCGTTGTGCGACTGGTACAGCCGGTACCTGACCGCCTCGCCGCTGTCGAGCACCACCCGCAGCATCGATCGGGTGAACATGTTCCCGCCGGCGCGGTTGGTCACGGTGATCGGGACCCGGAGGTTGGGCGTGCTGGCGGCGAAGTCGATCGCGATCGTCCGGTCGACGGCCAGCGCGAGATCGGCGATGCGGAGCGATCGCCCGGGCCCCGTCCCGGGGGCCTCGACGGACGCGATCAGGTCGGCCCGGCCACGGTGGACCACGGCGGCGTACGCGACGTCGCCCCGGTCGAGACCGAGATCGACCGCGGCCAGGTAACGATGGCCGGACTCACCGCCGGTTCCGAGGACCTGCCCATCGACGCGGACCGCATCCAGCGGCGGCTGCGCACACCCGAAGCGCGGCGCGGGATCTTCGGTGAGGGTCGTGAACCGATACAGCAGGAGCGGGGCGGTCTCCTCGCAGGCCACCACCACGCCGTAGCGGGGGCCGGCGATCGCGGCGACGTAGTGGCCGCCGCCGCCTTGGGCGAGCTGCCACGGTCCGTCGCCGTCCTGGTACGCCACGACCTGCGCAGCAAACGGCTCGTCGGGAAAGGCCAGGCTGCGGAGGACGGTGATCGCCACGGTCCCCTCGGGCGCATCGACGGCGGCGTCCGGCAGGCCGGCAGGGGCGTCTGGCTCAGCGGGCGCCGGGCCGCCACAGGCGGCGAGCACCAACAGCAGGAGAGGACGGCGGGGCATGCCGTACGGAGCCGCCACCGGCCCGAGTGTGACAGAGAAACCGGAGCCAGTCGCCTGACCGCCGCTACGACGGCTTCGACCGGCTGCGCTCGTCCGACACCCGGGCGTGCTCGAGGAGCAGGTGGGTGATCGACTCCTCCAGCTCGGCCTCGCCCTCGGCGCCGCCCGCGGCCAGCTCAAAGTAGCCGTCGGTCCAGTCGAGCACCCGCATCAGCGTCGCCCGCGAGTCGCCGCGGTGATCGGAGGCGCGCACCCGGACCAGCCGGCCGTCGACGAACGTCAACCACGCCAGCTGGTCGCTGCGGGTGAGCGTCAGCACGCCGGTCTTGCGCTCTTGCTCGACCATCGTCAGGAGCGACGGCAGGCCGAGCTGGCCGACCGCGCCGCGCACCAGCACCCGATCGCCGTCGTGGCGGCTCAGCCGCGCCAGCCGGCGCGCGCGCAAGATGATCTCGAGCGCGGTGAACGGCTTGTGGACGAAGTCCATCGCGCCGCGCTGGAACACCTCGAGCCGGCCGAGATCGGTCGACGCGTCGCCGACGATCATCACCGGCACCGACGCCAGCTCGGGGTGGCGGCCCATCTCGTCGAGCAGCGCCAGGCCGTCGAGCACCGGCAGATCGCGGGCGGCGATCACCACGTCGGGGTGCAGCCGCAACGCCGCCCCCAGCGCCTCGACGCCGGTCGACGCCACCGCCACCTGGAAGCCGGCGTTGCCGAGCGCGGTCGACAGCCGCTCGAGCAGCCGGGTCGAGGCGTCAGCTACCACCACCCGCAGGTCGGCGGAGGTCGCGGTCACCTGCGGGTTCTGCTCGATCAGCGCGATCAGCGCCGCGTGCAGCCCGCCGTCGCCGTCGAGGTCGAGCGCCACGCCGACGCCGGGCTTGCGGCCCAGCGCCTCGGCGTCGGCGACGTCGAGCGCGTGGACGACGGTGGCCTGACAGGTCACGCGGCGGCCGTCGGGGGCGATCGCCAGGATCAGCCGGGTCCCGACCGCCAGCGGCGCGTCCATGCGCAGGAACAGCCCGAACGGCGTCACGTCCTGCGACACGACGTGCATCGTCCGCCCGGCGATCGACACCTCGACCGTCAGGTTCAACACGATGCGGACGGCGCGACGACGCATCCGATCGAGGTAGCCGGTTTCGGCGGCTAGCTCAAGCGCTAGCGGGTGATAGCGGCGACCGTCAAGGGCACGCGGTCGCGACCGCGAGGTACTCGGCGGCCTCGAGATCGCCGTCGCCGTCGCCGGCCGGGGTCTGCGCCGCCGCCACCAGCGCGCCGCCGTCGGCGGTCGCGTACGGCACCGCCGCCAGGTACACCGTCGCCGGCACCGCGCCGAACGCCGCGCCCAGGTCGAGCGCGCCCTCGACAACGCCGCCGTTGGCGCCGGTGGCCGCGAGGTAGGCCGCGCCGGTCAGCGCGGTGTCGCCGGCCGCCGGCTCGCGGCGGAACCAGCCGGCGAAGGCGTTGTCGTTCTCGTCGGCGAGGAACAGCAGGGGGCCGGCGCCGGCGGCGACCGTGCCGGCCTTGGCGAACGGCGCCGCGCGGGCGGTGGTCGGCGGCGTCGCCGACACCAGGATGAAGTGGTCGCTGCCCTCCCCGGCGTCGTCGGTGGCGACGTAGAGCACGCCGGCCGCCGACACCGCCGCCGCCAGCCGCACCGACGTGACGCCGCCGGCGCGCACCGGGGCGCCGGGATCGAGCGCGCCGTCCATCGTGAACGCGACCACCGGGCAGCCGCCGCCGTCGCCGCCGGGACCGTCGATGACGCGGGCGTCGACCGGCGCGGCGTCGACCAGCGCGGCGTCGGGATCGCGGGCGTCGACGAGCGCGGCGTCGACCCGGGCGTCGGCCCGCGCGTCGAGCGGCGGCGCCGCGTCGATCCCGGGCGCGGTCGGCCCGCACGCCGCGGCCGCCACCGCCGTCGCGATCGCCAGCGCGCCCCCGGCCCGGGTCATGGCGCCGCCACCGGCACGAACTCGTCCCAGCCGTACCGCTTGAGGTAGTTGGTCCAGACGCCCTCGCACACGCCGTCGTAACGGCAGCGCGCGCAGTCGGCGCGCTTGGCCCGCAGCGCGTCGTCGAGATCGCCGCGGGTCACCCGCACCGCGGCCGGCGCGTCGGCGCCCTCGCCCTGGACCCGGCGCGCGGTCAGCTGCGCCGCCGGGATCAGCTGCTCGCTGGCGGCGCTGGGCGGCTCGTAGTGCGCGTACTTCTCGACGTAGCCGCGGTTGAAGTCGGGCACCGCGGTGGTGGTGCACAGCGGGATGTCGACCAGGAACGCCGGCGGATCGCGCTCGATCGCGCCCTGCGCGCGCAGCACCGCCGCCGCGGTGGTCGCGATCTCGGTGTAGGTCGGGAAGATCTTCTCGAAGTAGGTGTCGGCGCGGCCGTTGGCCTGCATGACGTTCCACACCACCTGGTCGACGCCCAGCCCGCGCAGGAAGCGGTAGATGTCGCCCAGGTGCGGCAGGTTGCGCTTGGTCACCACCGTCGACGTGTGCAGCTCGATGCCGCGCGGCTTGTAGCGCGCGATGTTCTTGATGCCGGCGACGGTCTGGTCGAACGAGTCCGGCGTGCGGGTCAGGCCCTCGTGCAGCTTCGCGGTGTGGCCGTGGATGCTGACGTAGAACCGGCTCATGCCGGCGGCCAGCAGCTTGCGCAGGTACGGCTCCGACGACAGCGCCCGGGCGTTGGTCATGACGCTGACCCGACGCACGCCTTGATCGCGCGCGATCTTCACCCACCGCGGCAGCGCCGGGTTGGTGGTCGGCTCGCCGGAGGTGAAGCACACCTCCTCGGTGTCGCGGTGCAGGCCGGCCAGCCAGCGCACGGTGGCGTCGGTGGTCTGCGAGTTGGTCGCGTAGCGGCCGTCGCGATCCTCCTCCATGCAGAAGATGCAGTTGTTGTTGCAGACCGCGCCGGTGAGGATGTGGACGCGCTCGGCCTGCCCGGCGATCCGCGCCTCGATGCCGTCGGCGAGCGCGGGCGCGGCGAGCGCGGGCGCGGCGGTGCCGGCGGCGGGCGCGTCCACGGGCGCGGCGTCGGACATCGCCCGATTGTACAGCCTTCCAGTAGACTGGGCGGGTGGATCGACCGCGCGCGCAGCGGACCGCGAAGCTGGCGCTCGATCCGGGCGACGAGCTGATCCACCGCTTCGCCGGCGGCGGCCCGCGCGCCGGGCGGACCACCGCGGACGCCCTCGCGGCCGTCGCGGCCATCGCGGCCGACGCCCGCGCCGTCGTGCTGGCGGTGGCGCAGCCCGGGCGGCGCGACGATCTCGCGGCGCTGATCGCCGCTGCCGCGCGGCCGGTGACGATCGAGTGCGAGGCGGCCGGGCTCGACGCGGCGCTGGTGCGCCGGCTGGCCGACGCCGGCGTGGTCGGGCTGCGGATCGTCCACGGCGGGATGCGCGAGCGGGTGTTCGAGGCCGTGATGCGCGCGCCCGGCGCCTGGCGCGCCGCCGCGGCCGGCCTGGCGGCGGCGCTCGCCGGCCCGCTGCCGGTCGAGCTGGTGGTCCCGGTGCTGGCGTGGAACCGGGACGACGTCGTGCCGCTGATCGACTGGGTGCTGGCGCTGCCCGGCCAGGTCGCGCGGGTGGCGCTGGCGGTGCCGCGGGCCGCCGACGTCCCGGTCGACGCCCGCCGCCACCTGCTCGATCACCCGGCGGTCGCCGCGCTGGCGGCCGAGGCGTTCGCGCGCCTGCAGGCCGCGCGGGTCGGCTTCGGTTTCGACGGCAGCGACGCGCCGTGGCCGTGCGCCGCCGGCGATCGCCTCGACCGCTTCGCGACGGTGTGGCACGACGCGCTCCGCCGCGCCGCCAGCGAGCCCGATCGCGCGCTGACGCCGATCGCGGCCTGCGCGCGCTGCGCGCTGGCCGGGACCTGCCGCGGCGTCGAGCCGGCGTACCTCGGCGCGTTCGGCGACGCCGGGCTGGCGCCGGTGCCCGAGGCCCGGGCCGCGGCGTGGCGGCTGCGCCCGACCCGCGGCGGCGGCGAGGTCGAGTACGCGCAGATCTCGCCGTTCACCAACGTCGCGGCGGGCGCCGGGCGCGCGCTGATCCGGATCAACGGCCACTGCCAGATGGCGTGCGCGTTCTGCTTCGTCGATCGCGGCGTCGGCGACCTGCCCGCCGCCACGGTGCTGGCGACGATCGAGCGGCTGGCGACGACCCAGCGCGATCACGTCGTGTTCTCCGGCGGCGAGCCGACGCTGCACCCCGAGCTGCCGCGGTTCATCGCCCACGCCCGGGCCTGCGGCTTCGCCACCGTCGAGATCCAGACCAACGGCGTGCGCGCCAGCGATCGCGCCTACGCGGCGGCGCTGGTGGCCGCGGGGCTGACCAAGGCCACGGTGTCGCTGCACAGCATGGACCCGGCGACCTCGGACGCGATCACCCGCATGCCCGGCGCCTTCCCCCGCACCGTCGCCGGCCTGCATCACCTCGCGGCGCTGGGCGTCGACGCCCAGCTGGCCCACGTGATCAGCAAGGACAACTACCAGGCGCTGCCGGCGTTCACGACCGCGATGCTCGACGAGTTCGCCGGCGCCGGCCGGCGGCTCAGCGTGTGCTTCGCGATCGCCCAGCGGATCAGCGACCTGGTGCCGCGCTGGGTGCTGCCGACGTTCACCGAGATCCGCCCCTACGTGCGGGCCGCCCTCGACGCCTGCGACGCGCGCGGCGTCGGCTACGGCGGGCTGATCGGCCAGGGCGGCTACCCGCCGTGCGTGCTGAGCGGCGACCTCCGCTACCACCGCGGCGTGCTCGACAAGGTCTACGCGTCGACCGACGCCGACGCGCAGTTCGCCAAGGCCCCGCAGTGCGCGCGCTGCGACTTCGATCGCGCGTGCCTCGGGGTGCGCCGCGACTACCTCGCGCAGCACGGCGACGCCGAGCTGGTGCCGTTCCGGATCGCGCGGGCGACGGACTCCGACTCCGGCGCCGGCTCCGATTCCGACTCCGGCTCCGGCATGGAGTCGGCCTCGCCGTGAGCGGCCTCCTCGACGTCATCCTGCACTACGACTGCAACCTGGCGTGCGACTACTGCACGATCACGCCGGCGATGCGGGCCCGCGGGCTCGCGACCGCGGCGGTGCTGCGCGAGCTGACCAGCGCGCGCGCCGACGGCTACGACCGCTTGTCGATCACCGGCGGCGAGCCGACCACCCGCGGCGATCTGCTGGGGCTGGTGCGCGCGGCCCGCCGGCACGGCTACCAAGGCGTGAAGGTCCAGACCAACGGCCTGGTGCTGGGCGCCGGCGCCAACGCGGCCCGCCTGGTCGACGCCGGCTGCGACGACATCCACGTCTCGATCCACACCCACGCGCCGGCCGCGTACGACGCGCTCACCCGCGCGCCGGGCAGCCACGCGCTGATGACGCGCGGGCTGGCGGCCGCGGTCGCGACCGGCGTCGCGGTGACCGCCGACGCGATCATCACCGCCGCCACCGCGCCGCGGCTGCCGGCCGCGGTCGCCTGGCTCGCCGAGCGCGGCGTCGCCGGCGTCGACCTGTGGTTCGTGTCGCTGACCGACGGCAACGCGGCCAACCTCGCGTCGATGCCGCGGATGACCGAGGCCATGCCCCACGTCGCGGCGGCGCTGGCCGCCGGGCGCGCCCACGGCCTGACGATGCGCTCGCTGCACCTGCCGCGCTGCCTGCTCGGCGCCGATCGCGCCCACGCCTACGACCCCGGCGCCGATCGCGTGAAGGTGGTCTCGCCCGACGCGGTGTTCGAGCTGGCGCGCTCGCGCCTGGCCGGGCAGGTCCACACCGCGGCGTGCGACGGCTGCCCCGATCGCGCGGCGTGCCCGGGGCTGCGCGACGACTACCTGGCGCGCTACGGCGACGCCGAGATCGCGGCGGCCCGGGGCCAGCCGGCCACCGTCGCGCCGCGTCGGCTGCCGGTGGTGTGAGCCGCGGCGCTCACACGCCGAGCGCGGCCCGCGCCGCCGCCGGCACCGGGTACGGCGCCTCGGCCGGCGTCACCAGCGCGGCGAGATCGCCGCGCGCCAGCGTGGCGCGCTGGGCCGCGACCATCGGCGACACGTCCTCGAGGTGGACGATCCACGCCCGGGCGTACTGCGCGAGCGCGTCGCCGCGCAGGCCGAGCTGGATCGCGCGGCGCTCGAGCGGCTGGCCGCCCGGGCCGTGGTCGGGGTCCCACTGCAGCCGGACCGACGAGCGCGCCACCGCGGCCTGCCACGCCGCGCGATCGACCAGGCCCGACGCGCCGAACGACGAGGCCACCGCCTGCGCGAGGATCTCGTCGAACGCGTCGCGCCGCAGCCACACCGCCAGCACCACCTCCTGGTCGGCCTGCTGGCCCCAGCCCGAGCGGTACATCATCCACAGGAAGTTGGGCTTGATCCAGCTCATCCGGGCCAGCGAGAAGTCGCCGCCGAACCAGCCGTGGGTCGCCGCGAACCGGCCGATCGCCGGGCGGTACGCCTGGTACACGACGACGCTGTCGGCGTCGAACTGCGCCATGACGTGCTTGCCGGCGCGGGGCCACCGCGCCGCCTGGGCGACGTAGGGCTCGAGCCGCAGCCGGGACGACATGCCGCCATCATGGTGTCGCATGGACACTATGTCAAGGCTCGACGCGCCGGACCAGCGACTCGGCCGAGACCAGCCACGGCGGCTCGGGCGCGTCCTCGAGCTGGTAGAAGCCGCCGCAGAACGCGCGGTGCGGGCACGGCGCGCAGGCGTCGGTGTGCGCGCGCCGCTCCGCGAGGTACGCCGCCAGGTTCACGGTCTCGTTGTTGACGAACACCATGTGCCGGCTGCGCTTGCCCAGATCGCCGGCGAGGTGCCGCTCGTAGCCGGGCATGAAGCAGAACGGCAGGTTGATCACCTGGAGCTTCATGCGATCGCCGTAGGCGTCGATCACCCGCATCGTCACCGCGGCGGCGGCGGCCGTATCGGGGGCGTGGCGGGTGGTGGCGCGGCCGAACGGCGTCAGGAACTGGACGTTGAGCCACGCCAGCCCGAGGCCGAGCACCAGGTCGGCCACCGCCGCCAGCTCCTCGTGGTTGTGCTTGGTCAGCGTGATGTTGGCGCCGAGCTCGACGCCGGGCGGCGCGGCGGCCACCAGGTTGCGGATGCCGGCGATGGTCTGGTCGAACGCTTCGGGGACGCCGACCTCGCGGCCGTGGGAGCGCGCGGTGGCGCCGTGGACGCTGACCAGGAGCGTGGTCAGCCCCGACGTGACCAGCCGGTTCGCGAACTCCGGGTACGCGCACAGCCGGCCGTTGGTGGTGACGTTGATGCGATCGTAGCCGAGCGCGCGCGCATAGCGCACCAGCCCGATCAGCTCGGGGTTCAGCGTCGGCTCGCCGCCATCGAAGTCGACCATCCGCACGCCGGCGCGGCGGAACCGCGCCAGGTGCTCGCGCTGCCGCGTCGGGTGGCCGTCGAGCTGGGTCCGCGTGCCCACCGCGCAGAACGTGCAGTGGTTGTTGCAGACGTAGGTGACGTTCATGATCACCTTCTGCGGGCCGGTCGACGCCGCCAGCCGGGCCTGGAACGTGCGCATGAACCGCTCGAGCGCGGGCCGCGGCAGCGCCGACAGCGCCGGGCCGCCGCCGCGCTGGAAGTGCGGCCCCCAGTCGTCGACCACCGGCAGCGAACGCCCGGCGGCCAGCGCGGTGCCGGGCAGCGGCGTCGCGTACTGCACCGCCGGCCACGCGCCGTGCTCGTCGTACAGATCGAGGGCGAAGGTCAGGGTCGCGTTGACCTCGGCGGCGGTCTCGCCGGGCAGGCCGATCATGTAGTGGACCAGCAGCGGCACGCCGGCCTGGTGCGCGTCGGCGGCGACCTGACGGATGCGCGCCAGGTCGAGGCGCTTGCCGACCACCTCGTCGAGCACGCGCTGCGCGCCGCTCTCGGCCGACACGCTGACGGTCGTGACCCGGCCACGCATCCGCGCCAGGTGGCGCGCCTCGAGGTAGTCGGCGCGCAGGCCGTTGGGCAGATCGAAGGCGACGTCGAGGTCGGCCAGCCGCGCCAGCAGCCGATCGAAGTGATCGGCGTTGACGTTGGCCAGCTCGTCGAGGATCGCCAGCCGGGTCGCGCCGTGGTCGCGCGCCAGCGCGGCGAGCTGCGCCGCCAGCCGGTCGGCGCCCAGCCGCCGCTGCAGCTTGGGCTCGCCAGGCCGGCGCTCGGGGTTGGAGCTGCAGTGCGCGCAGGTGAACGGGCAGCCGCGCGAGGTGATCACCGGCAGCGTGCGCCCGTCGATCGGGAACGCCCACCGGCCACGCCCCAGCCGCGCGACGACGTCGGCGCAGAACCGATCGCGCGCCGCGAGATCGATCTGCCCCCAGGCCGGCGCCGGCAGCGCGTCGAGGTCGGGGCGCGCGCCCGCGTGGGTCGCGCGCGGCGCGCCGCCCAGCGCCGCGGCGATCACCGCCGGCACGGTGACCTCGGCCTCGTACTTCACGTAGGCCGCGACCTCGGGGTAGCTCGCGAGCACCGCGTCGGCGCCGGTCTCGACGTAGTGCTGGCCCGACTGGTAGCAGTCGGCGAGCACGATCGGCGCGCGGCCGGCCAGCGCCGCCAGCAGCGGCCCCAGCACGTCGTCGCGGTGCGGCGGCCGGTGGAACGGCGTGTACGCGACGACGATCGCGTCGACCGCCGCCGGCACCGCCGCGACCACCGCCGCCACCGCCGCGCCGAGGTGGGCGCGCCCGTCGTCGCGCCAGGTGAGCCCGGCGCCCGGCAGGGCGAACGCGTCGATCAGCGTCACCGCGTCGCCGCCGGCGGCCAGCACGGCGGCCAGCTGCACCGCGCCGAGGTCGGCGTGGAACGGGTAGTCGATGAAGTCGCGCGCCACCGTCAGCGGTGGGTGCACGACCGCGACCCGGCGGTCGGTCACGCGCGGCGCTCCATCGCGCTATCGTATGTCGCCGGCGCGGTCACGGGTGTCGCGAAGATAGACCGATGGCACCCGCCGCGCGTGACTGCCCCCCATGAAAGCCCTCGTCGCCGGCGCCCTCGCCCTCGCCGCCCTGCTCGCCCCCCGCCCCGCCCGCGCCTGCGACTGCGCGACGCCCGAGCCCGAGGCCAAGGCGGCGCGGGCCGGCCTGGCCACCGTGATCCACGGGCGCGTGCTCGCGCTCCGGTCGGCGACCGGCGGTGGCTACCAGGTCGAGCTGTTCGTGGTGCGGGCGTGGAAGGGCGCCACCGCCGGCGACGTCGTGACCCTGCCGATCGACGCCTCGTCGTGCGGCTACTTCGTCGTGCCCGGCGACGAGCTCCTGATCTACGCGCCGGCCACCGGCCCGGTGCGGCAGTGCGCCGGCGCCGCCACCGCGCGGGTGCGCTGGGGCGCCGACATCGACACCGACGCCGCGGCGCTCGGCCCGCCGACCAGCGCCGTCGCCCCGGCCGCGATCACCGGGCTCACCGCTGACGTGGTGATCGAGGGCAAGGTCCTCCGCGGCGACGTCAGCGGCCGGGGCTGGTTCGAGCTGCGCACCACCCGCGCCAGCCGCGGGGCGCTCCGCCGCCAGACGCTGCGGGTGATCTCGTCGAGCGGCACCTGCGCGATCACCCCGCCGCGGCCGGGCGCGCGGGTCGCGGTGCGGGCGATCCGCGCCCGCGACCAGCTGGTGGTGTCGGCGTGCATCCCCGACACCGGGGTCCGGCCGCTGGGCCGCCCCCGGCCGTGACCGGGCACGCTACAGTGGGCGCGTGGATCACCCGGCCGCCGCCGATGACGCCCGCCTGGACGCGGTCGAGGCGCGCGAGGCCGCGGCCCACGACCAGCGCAACTGGGTGCGGCTGACCTACGACTGCAACGACCGCTGCATCTTCTGCCTCGACTCGCGGGCCCACGACGGCGAGATGCGCGACCCCGACGAGGTCAAGCGGCAGATCCTCGACGGGCGCAAGGCCGGCGCCACCCGCCTCATCCTGTCGGGCGGCGAGCCGACGATCCACCCGCGGTTCGTCGACTTCGTCCGGCTGGGCCGGCTGGCCGGCTACCCGCGCATCCAGACCGTCACCAACGGCCGGCTGTTCGCCTACAAGGACTTCCTGACCCGCGCGCTCGACGCTGGCCTCACCGAGATCACGTTCTCGATCCACGGCCCCAACGCCAAGATCCACGACGCGCTGGTCGGCGTCGCCGGGGCGTTCGAGCAGGAGGTCGCCGGCCTCGAGCACGCGCTCGCCGACGGCCGCCCGGTGATCAACATCGACGTGTGCGTCAACCGCGGCAACGTCAAGCAGCTGCCGGCGTTGATCGAGACCTTCGTCGCCAAGGGCGTGCGCGAGTACGACCTCCTGCACGTGATCCCGTTCGGGCGCGCGTACACCGACGGCAAGGAGGTGCTGTTCTACGACCTCGCCGAGATGCAGCCGTACCTGCAGGCGGCGTTCGCGTGGGCCCGCAAGCCCGACATGCACGTCTGGCTCAACCGGTTCCCGCCGGCGCACTGCGAGGGCTTCGAGGATCTGATCCAGGACCCGTACAAGTTCAACGACGAGGTCCGCGGCCGCCAGGAGGAGTACGAGCTCCTGCTGGAGCGCGGCCAGCCGCTGCACTGCCGCAGCCCCGAGCAGTGCCGGCACTGCTACCTCGAGCCGCTGTGCGACAGCCTCGACGCCGCGCGCGCCACCGTCGCCGGCCGGTTCGAGGTGCTGCGGGTCGACGCCACCGCCGAGGCCGCGCGGCCCGCCGCGTTCGGCGGCGATCCCGCCAGCGCCAAGCGCGCCGCGACCCTGGCCGCGGCGATGGCCGGCGACGACGACGCCAGCGGCGAGCGCGCCGACGGCAAGCGCCGGTTGCCGCTCTTAGGCCACGCGCGCCGCGCCGACCGCCGGTCGAGCTGGCCCGCCACGGCGGCGCCCGCACCGTCGCGATCGTCGCGCCCGACCTGGCGACCGCACGCGCCGCCGCCGCGCCGTTCGCCGACGTGCCCGAGCTGGCGCTCGAGCTGGCCAGCTACGCCGGCCTGGCCGCCGCGCTGGTCGACGGCGCGCTCGACGGCCGCCGGCTGGTGCGGGCGCTCGCCACCGACGTCGCCAGCGCCGAGGACCTGCTGGCCATCGCCGCCGACTTCGAGGTGGTGGTGCCGCTGCGCCGGGACACCGCGCCGTGGCTCCTGGCCCAGGCCGCGCCGTCGCCGCGGCTGGTGGTGCGCCAGCCCAACTACGATCGGGTCAGCGCCAACCACCGCCACGACGTCGACCTACGCGCGTTCTGCGCCGCCCTCGCGCCCGGCGTGCCGGTCGAGAACGTGCCGGCGTGCATCCTCGGGCGCGCGCCGCGGCCCGAGCCGACCACCGCCGACGCCGCGATGCTGCGCCCCGACGGCCGGCTCGAGATCTTCCGCTTCGCCCGCCGCTTCGTCGCCGACCACTTCTACGCCCAGGCGCTGCGGTGCCGCGGCTGCCGCGAGGCCGCGACCTGTCGCGGCCTGCACGTCAACGCCATCCGCGCCCACGGCTTCGCGGCGATGACGCCGCTGTCGTGAGGCGGCGCCGCGGGTCTGTCGACAAACCCGCCCAGGAAACGTCAATACGTCCAGGTGTTGGTGACCCAGTAGCCGTTGGTCATGCCGGGCGGGTGCAGCGGGGCCAGCGTGCAGTCGGTGGTCACGCCGCCGACCACCACCGGGGTGGCGTCGACGACGCGCCAGACGTCGCCGGCGGTCGAGCCCGAGGTGTCGAAGTTGGGCACGACGTCGGGGGCCGCGCCGTAGGTGCCGCGCAGGTGGCCGCCGCAGTAGACGTTGACCAGCGGGTGCGCCGCGCCGGTGCCGCCCCAGTAGTGCACCATCACGCGGTAGGTGCCGGCGGTCTGCGGCACGTCGACGTTGATGTTCTCGGGCACGCCGTTGTCGTTGATCGAGTCGATGTCGAGCCGCGGGTTGCGGCAATAGCCGAGCGTGGTCCACGAGGCGCCCTCGGGGCCGCCCGAGCACTCGGCGAGCGGGCTGTTGGCGTAGCCCCAGGTGGCGGGGGTGAACGCGCTGCCCTTGCAGTTGCGGAAGTGGCAGTCGTCGACGTTGGTGGTACCCGACGGCAGGGTCGCCCACTGGGTCGTGGTGCCCGGCTTGTGCAGGTGCAGATCGATGTCGGTGGCCGCGGTGCGATCCGAGCACATCTCGACGCGCAGGCCGGGGCCGGCGATGTGGATGATGAACGTGCACTCGTAGACCGTGCCGGTCGGCGTCGTGATGCGGACGTGGACCGTGTAGTCGCCCGACAGGCTCGGGCGGAGGGTCAGCATCGACGTGTTGGCGCCGGTCAACGTGAACGACTGCACGACCGGGGTGGTGGTGGTGAGGAACAGCCGGTCGCACGGGCCGCCGGTGACGTCCCACTGCCACGACGCCACCGGGCCCGAGTAGAACATCGCGCCGTTGATGACGTAGTTCTGGAACGGCTGGCCGTCGGGCATCGAGCCCGGCGCCGGGCAGGCCAGGTCGACGACGCAGCACGCCTGGCTGTCGTCGACGCAGCCGTTGCAGTTGTTGTCGAGGCTGTCGCACGGCTCGGCGTTCTGCGGCGCGATGCCGCCGACGCACGGGCCCCACTCGCGGAACTCGCCGCTGCCCTGGCAGGTCTGCATGCCGTCGACGCACGCGCCGACGTGGCGCCGGCCGGGCGGGCCGTTGAAGCACTGCTGCACCGCGCCGGCGGTGCACAGGCAGCCCTCGTCGATCGCGCCGTTGCAGTTGTCGTCGGTGCCGTTGTCGCAGATCTCCGACGGCACGCAGCCATCGTTGACCGGGTTGGTGCAGGTCAGGTCGCCGCAGATCTCGGCGTCGACCGGCAGCGGCGCGTCGATCGGCAGCTCGGCCGCGTCGATCGGCACGTCGGGCGCGTCGATCGTGCTGACGTTGGCGTCGACGTCGGTGGTGTCCGCGTCGGGATCGCCGCTGGGGGCGTCGACGTCACCGCCGCCGTTGTTGGAGGGGCCGCAGCCCGCGACCAGCGCGAGCGCGAGGGAGATCAAGGCAAGCGAAGGCCACCGCATCCTCATGGATCGCGATGCTAGCCCAACTGCCTGCACGCCCGCGCGGTGCGTTCGTATCCGACACTGGCGCCTGCGCGCGTTACCCTCGCCGCATGGACGTCTCCAGCCTCGCGCTGCGCACCGACCTCGCGGTGGCCGCGCTCGACGGGACCGTCGTCGATCGCGGCGATCACGTCGCGGTCGCGACGCCCGACCAGCCCGACTTCTACTGGGGCAACTACCTGGTGATCGCGCCGCCGACGACGCCGTCGACCGCGACAGCCTGGCTCACCCGCGCGGCGGCCGCGCACTGCGCCGGCGCCGCCCACGTCGCGGTGGCGATCGACGCCCCCGACGGCGCGCTCGCTCCGGCGGTCACCGCCGCGCTGCGCGCCGGCGGCGCCACGGTCGAGACGATGATCGCGATGACGTGCGACCAGCCGCTCGCCGCGCCGGTCCCGGCCGGCGTCGAGCTCCGGCGGTTCGATCGGCCGGCCGACTGGGACGCGCTGTTCGCGCTGTCGATCTCGATCGATCCCGACACCCCGGCGATGCGACGCTTCCTGACCCGGCGCATCGCGGCCCGCGCCCGCGCGGCGGCCCGCGGCGAGGTGCGCTGGTGGGGCGCGTTCGTCGACGGCGCCCTGGTGGCGTCGGCGGGCGTGGTGCCGCTGGCCGACGGCGCCCGGTACCAGGATGTCCAGACCCACGCCGCCTGGCGCCGCCGCGGCGTGGCCTCGGCGGTGCTGGCCGCGATCGCGCAGGAGGCACGTTCCGCCGGGGATGGGGACGAGCGCCTGGGAGGCGGTACCGCGAAGATCCAGAACAGCCTCGCTGGCGCTCGGCTGGTGCTGGTGGTCGGCGAGGACAACGCCGCGGCCCGGGCGGCCTACCAGCGGCTGGGCTTCGTCGAGCGCGACCGCGCGGTGCTGGCGCTGGTCGCGCCCCCGCAAACCTGAGCCGCGGCCCGCACGGCCGTCAGGAATCCGAGGCCGGCGGTCGTGAATTCGCGCAGCTGGGGGTGGCACACCGCGTGCTAACTCTCGAGGCACGATGCGTCTCCTCCCCGCCGCGCTCCTCGCCGCCCTCCTCCTGCCCTCCGCGCTCTCCCCCACCCTCGCTCACGCCGGGCGGTTCACGCTCGGCGTGTCACTCGGCAGCACCCAGTCCGAGGCCGACGCCAGCGCCGACTACGACGCCAGCTCGACCGCCGGGCTGTGGCTGCGCGCCGGCATCGGCAAGCGGTTCAGCGCCGATCTCGAGTACGGCAAGATCAGCACCGACAGCGACGCCACCCGGGCCCGCGCGCTCAACCTGGTCGGCCGCCTCGCGGTCGCCAACCTGCGCGGCGGCACGATCCACCCGATGGTGCTGCTGGCGCTAGGCGCCGACTCGACCGCCACCGACCTCGACTTCCACCACGCCGAGTTCGGCGCCGCGATCGAGCTCGACGTGGCCAAGGACTTCGTCGTCGGCGCCGACTTCCGCTTCGGCGACCGCACCCTCGACGCGCAGCCGGTGCCGGTCGATCAGCCGGTGGCGCGCCTGCCCTACTCGCTGGCCGAGGGCGGCTACCGCGCCGGCCGCGTGTACCTGGGCGTGCGGTTGTAGCTGAGCGAGCGCGAAGCGCGAGCGAGGCTATCTCTGGGAGCCCCGCGTCCCTCCGAAGCCCGCCTCTCTCCCCCTCCCTCCCTCCCCTCTCTCCCCTCTCTCCCCTCCCTCCCCTCTCTCCTCTCCCCCTCCCCGCTCCCCCGCCGCGCACACGCACCCGCGCCGCATCAGTTCGGCAGCGAGCTGACCCGGTGCGGGCGCGCCGCGCCGCGATCGCGGGCGAACCGACGGGCGTCGTCGGCGAAGGCCGCCAGCCGCGCCTCGACCTGGGCGTTGACCGTGCCGCGCGCGAAGTGGCCGCTGGCCTCGCGGGCGCCGGCCGGCCGGTCGGCGATCAGCGCGAGCGCCTGATCGACGTCGCTCACCGCGTGGACGTGGAAGCGCCCGGCCGCCACCGCGGCGACCACGTCGGCGCGCAGCATCAGGTGGGCGAGGTTGGCGCGCGGGATGATCACGCCCTGGTCACCGGTCAGGCCGCGGGCGCTGCACACGTCGAAGAAGCCCTCGATCTTCTCGTTGACGCCGCCGATCGCCTGGACCTCGCCGTGCTGGTTGATCGAGCCGGTGATCGCGAGCCCCTGCCGCACCGGCACCTCGCCGATCGCCGACAGCAGCACGCACAGCTCGGCCAAGGACGCGCTGTCGCCCTCGACCGCGCCGTACGACTGCTCGAACACGATCGACGCCGACAGCGCCAGCGGGGTGTGCGGCGCGTAGCGCGCGCCCAGCAGGCCGGCGAGGATCAGCACGCCCTTGGAGTGCAGCGGCCCGCCGAGCGCGACCTCGCGCTCGATGTCGACCACCTCGCCGCCGCCGACCCGCGCCCGCGCGCTGATCCGGGTGGGGAACCCGAACGCGTGGCCGCCGACGTCGATCACCGACAGCCCGTTGAGCTGCCCGACCGCGGCGCCGGTGGTCGCGATCAGCAGCGTGCCGCGGGTGACCTCCTCGAGCATCCGCTCGCGCATCCGCCCGGCGCGCCGCTCCTGACCCGCGAGCGCCGCCTCGACGTCGGCGGCGGAGGCGACCGCGCGCCCGGCCGCGCCGGCGCAGGCGTCGGCCTCGCACAGCACGTCGGCGATCGATCGCAGGTGGATCGACAGCCGGTGCGCGTCGCTGGCCAGCCGCGCCGCGTGCTCGATCACCCGGGCCACCGCGCCGCGATCGAACGGCCGCAGCCCGGCCTCGTGGGCGAGGCCGGCGACCAGCGTGGCGTAGGCGGCGTCAGCGGTCGGCCCGCGCGGCATCGCCGACTCGAAGTCGGCCATCACCTTGAACAGATCGTCGAACTCCGGGTCGACCGCGGCCAGCAGGTAGTAGACGTTGCGGTCGCCGAACAGCACCACCTTGACGTCGAGCGGGATCGGCGCAGGCTCGAGCGACACCGTCGGCACCACGCCCAGCGCCTGGCCCAGCCCCTCGATGCGGATCTCGCGGGTGCGCAGCGCGCGCTTGAGCGCCTCCCACGCGAACGGCTGCTGCAGCAGCTTGAGCGCGTCGACCAGCAGGTAGCCGCCGTTGGCGCGGTGCAGCGCGCCGGCCCGGATCAGCGTGAAGTTGGTGACCAGCGCGCCCATCTCGGAGACGTGCTCGATGCGGCCCAGCAGGTTGGCGTAGGTGGGGTTCTCCTCGGAGACCACCGGCGCGCCGCGGGCGCCGGCGTGATCGACCAGCGGGTTGACCTCGTAGCGGCGCAGGCGCTCGCCGGCGTCGTCGTGGACGTGCAGCGCCTGGCGCAGGGCCTCGGGCACGCCGTCGTCGGGCTTGCCCACGAACCGCGCGGCCTGCTCGACCACGTCGCGCGCGACCTCGGCCAGGTACGCCAGCACGTCGGGCTGCGCGAGGTACGCCGCCGCGACCCGATCGAACACGCCGCGGGTGACGGCCTCGGCGATCTCGCGCTCGAGCGCCTGCTGCGCGGCGGCGTGGGCGTGGACCCACTCGTGGACCTGGTTGAACATCGCCGACAGCTCGTTGCCCACCGCCTCCAGCGCCGCGCGCCGCGCGGCCTGCTCCTCGGCCGGCAGCCGCTCGAACTCGTCGGGCTCGATCACCTGATCATCCCGCAGCGCCGCCACCACGATGCCGCTGTCGGTGCGCACCACGCCGACCCCGCGGTCCCGGGCCCGCGCCTGCAGCGCCTCGAGCGCCGCGGTCTCGCGCTGCTTGGCCTCGCGCACCAGCGCGTGCCGGCGGCTGCGGAACTCGTCGCCATCGAACGCCGCCGCCATCGCGGTCGACAACTCGGCCACCGCGCGGGCCATGTCGGCGCGCAGCGTGCCCGCCGTCCCCGCCGGCAGCCGCAACACCCGCGGCCGGTGCGGCTCGGCGAAGTTGTAGACGTGGCACCAGTCGGCCGGCGTCGGCTGCTGCGCCGCCTCGCGCTCGAGCAGCTCGCGGACGATCGTCTCCTTGCCGACCCCCTTGGGCCCCAGCGCGAACAGGTTGTAGCCGTCACGCCGCATCGCGATCGCGAACCGCGCCGCGTCGATCGCCCGGCCTTGCCCGGGGATCTCCAGCGCGCCCGCGTGCGCCGCCGTCGTGTCGAACGGGATCGCCGCCGGATCGCAGCGGCGGTACAGGTCGCTCGGAGCCAGCTCGGTGGTCACGCCCGTCAGGCGTGCGTACCGCGTGCCAGCAGCGGGGCCGGCCGCAGGCCGGCGCCGCTGCTGCGGTCGCGCAGACCCCGCGCCGGCGACGCGGACCGCGAAAAGCCTGCGCGCACCTGCGCCGGAGTCGGAGCCGGAGTCGGAGCCGGAGTCGGAGCCGGAGCCGGAGCCGGAGCGGGCGTCGGAGCCGGAGCCGGAGTCGGAGTCGGAGAGACAGCCTCGCTAGCGCTCGGCTGGCCCTGGGACCTCATCGACTCCAATCAGGCCGCCGCCCCGCCGCCACCCGACCTGCAACAGCCACGTCTTCGGCGCCGCGGTCGGGCAACCCGCCTTCGCCAGCGCCCGCAGCCACGGCGCGTCCGCGCGCAGCGCGGTCTTCCAGCCGTCGAACCACAGCGCGCTCGAGTACGGATCGACCCAGCCGCGGGCCAGCACCTCGCCGCGATCGCGCGCGTGGTGGCGGCCGTTCAGCAGCACGTAGCGGATGGCGTTGCGCACCTCGGTCGGCGTGCGCAGCGGCCGCGCGTGGTAGCGCTGCGCGAACAGCTTTCCCCGCCGCCCGAGCAACACGTTGAGCCGCCGCGCCAGCCGGATCGTCAGCCCCTGCATGCCGCGCGCGAGCGCCATCGCGCCGGCCGCCTCGACGACGAAGTGCAGGTGGTCGCCGAGCACGTTGTAGTGCACGACGCGGAAATCGCCGCGGTGCCCGCCCGCCGCGATCGCCGCCCGCACCACCCCCGCCACCGCCTCGCGCCGGAAACTCGGCAGTCCGCCGACCACCTTCAGCGTCACATGCAGCGGCACCGACGCCGGGAACCGCACGCGCGTCCGATGCGAGCACGCACCCGGCCGCCGCTTACGCCCCGCACGCGGGCGCCACCCGCCGCGACCGCTCGGACGGCGCGCGTCCTTCAGCGACAGCTGGACCGGCATTCGTCGACGGTGCGGACGCGCCATAATGATTTTGGCACTATTATCACGGTGGCCTGATCCGTCAACACTGGCACGCCAATTGCGCGTCGGACCCGGAGTGGCGGCCTGCTCAGCCGCGCCGGCGGCCGATCGCCACCGACGCCGGCGGCGGATCGTCGGGGAACCGCAGCCGCCACGCCAGCGGCGGCACGTAGCCGCCGCCGAGGAACGTGGCCCGCAGGCGCTCGTCGAGGTCGGCCGCGCCACGGCGCGCCACGCGGCGGCCGGACGGCGATGGCAGCGGCGGAGGTTCCAGAGACAGCCTCGCTGGCGCTCGGCTGGCGCTCGGCTAGATCGCGAACTCGAACCCGTGCTTGACCAGCCGGTCGTACTTCTTGCGATCGAACCGGTACAGCCGCGCCGCGCGGTGGCGGACGCCGGTCTGCTTCTCGTCGGTCTCGATCACCAGGTCGAGCGAGAGGATCTTCTTGCGGAAGTTCCGCTTGTCGAGCTCGCGCTCGAGGATGATCTCGTACAGGCGCTGCAGCTGGGTCAGCGTGAAGCGCGGCGGCAACAGCTCGAAGCCGATCGGCGCGTAGCGGACCTTGCCGCGCAGGCGCGCGACCGCGGCGTCGATGATCGCGGCGTGATCGAACGCGAGCGCGGGCAGCTTCGACAGCGGGTGCCAGCCGGCGCCGGCGGCGTCGGTGCCGGCGGTCAGCTTGAAGTCGGACAGCTTGGCCAGCGCGTAGTACGCGACCGAGATGACGCGGTGGCGCGGATCGCGATCGGGCTCGCCGAAGGTGTAGAGCTGCTCGAGGAACACCTCGCCGATGCCGGTCTCCTCGGCCAGCTCGCGACGGGCGGCGGCCTCGAGGCCCTCGCGCTCGCCGACGAAGCCGCCCGGCAGGGCCCACGCGCCCTTCCACGGATCGACGCCGCGGCGGATCAAGAGCACCTTCAGATCGTCGGTGTCGAGCCCGAGCACGACGCAGTCGACCGCGACCGCCGGCCGCGGGTACTCGTAGACGTGGCGGCCGGGCGGCGGCGGGGTCCAGGCGCTCATCAGCGGCCTCGCTCGGCGACCCAGGCGGCGAACGCCGGGGTGGTGGTGAAGGCGCGCAGCGCGGCCAGCTCGCGGGCGAAGCCGCCCGACAGGATCGGGAACCGGCACCACGACCGCGGATCGAGGTTCTTGTCGTCGAGGTGGAAGCCCGGCGCGAACCGCTCGCGCTTCCACTGGTTCTGGCACCACATGCGGAAGAAGCGATCGATCCAGACCACCAGATCGGCCAGCGCGTGCTGCGGGAACTGCGGCGCGACCTCGTCGAGCACCTCGAGCGGCATGCGCTTGTCGCGGATGGCCTCGTCCTCGATCGCCTCGAGCACGTCGTAGGGCATCAGGTCCTTCTCGTCGGTCTGGGCCGCGCCCGGCGGACGCAGCTCGGCGGTCGGCTGCTGGGCGTTGATGAAGCGCAAGGCCGCGATCGGCGCCAGCCCGGCCAGGCCGGTGGCCTCCATCCACCGCAGCCACACCCGCAGGTAGGTCTTGTCGATGCCACCCAGCGGCGCCAGGCCGCCCGAGGTGTCGCCGTCCATCGTGGCGTAGCCGACCGCGGCCTCGGAGCGGTTCGAGGTGGTCAGCAGGATCGCGCCGCGCAGGTTGGCCAGCAGCCAGATCGACGGCGCCCGCACCCGGGCCTGGATGTTCTGCAAGGCGACGTCGTCGCGCTCCCAGGTCAGCGGGCGCCCGACCGCGGCCTCGACGGTGCTGCAGTAGCCGCGGAACAGCGCGTCGACCTCGAACAGGTGGAACTCAGCGCCGACCGCGGTCGCCACCTCACGGGCCGCGGTGCGCGTGACCTCGCCGGAGTTGGCGGTGGGCTGGTACGCGCAGGCCAGGAGCTGCCGGGTCAGCGCCACCGGATCGCCGGCGGTCGCGAGATCGAGGCCCAGGTGCGGCAGCGCGGCGGCCACGCCGGCCGCGCCCAGCTCGGCGATCGCCAGGTCGACGGCGACGCGCACCAGCACCGCGCACGCCGCCGAGTCGGCGCCGCCGGAGATCGACACGACGTAGCCGCGCGCCCGGCTCTTGCGCAGGTAGTCCCACAGCCCGAGCGCGACGGCGCGGCCGAACTCCTCGTGGCGGACGTCGTGCCCGTCCTCCCAGCTGGTGCCGATCGCCGGGTGCGCGCCCGGCCGGTGGGTCGGCCACGCGAACGGGATCTCGACCACGCCGCTCTCGCTGTCGTGGCGCGGCCGGTGGCTGCCGCGGCGGGCCTGCTCGCGGCGGTTCGACTCGACGTCGACCATCGCCACCGCCAGCTCGACCGGCGCGAAGCCCAGGCGCCGGCCGCGGGCCAGGAGCTCGCCGCCCGACGCGACCATCGCGCCGCCGTCGTAGACGACGCGGCCGGCCTCGTTGCCCAGCAGGTTGGCGTACAGGTAGCCGACGCCGAACGCGCGGCTGCCCTCGACGACGAACCGCTGCCGCACCGCGAACTTGCCGAACGCGAAGTGGCTGGCCGACGGGTTGAGCAAGAGATCGACGCCGCGCAGCGCGAGATCCGAGCCGGGCCGGTTCGCGACCCACGCGTCCTCGCAGATCTCGAAGCCGATGCGCACGTCGCCGACGTCGAACAGCACGTCGCCGATCGGCCACTTGCCGGTCTCGTGCTCGAGCACGTCGCGCTCGCCGGCCGGCCACTCCTTGAACCACCGCGGCTCGTAGTGGATGCCGTCGCCGGCGAGGAAGCGCTTGCCGACGAAGCCGGCGATCGCGCCGTCGACCACCAGCGCCGCGACGTTGTACAGCGCCTTCTCGTGGTAGAGCGGCAAGCCGAACGACACCACCAGCCCGCGGGTGTCGGGCAACAGCTCCTGCAGGCACGCGAACGCCTGGGCCTGCAGCCCCGGCGCGAAGAACGCGTCCTCGCAGCCGTAGCCGGTGATGCACAGCTCCGGCAGGCACACCACCGTCACGCCCTGGGCCCGCGCGGCCACGAGCGCGGCGCGGATGTTGGCGAGGTTGTGATCCCAGGCGAACGGGATCTGGTTCAGGCAGGCAGCGGCGACCTTGACGAGCTTCATGGCGTCCTCGCGAGCGTGGTGGGGCCGGCGGCCCAGCTGGTCGTGTGCAGGTGCTCGGCGAGCAGCGGCGCGACCGACTCGACCTCGAGGAAGTCCGACGCCAGCTCGACGGCGCGCGGGTGGCTGTCGGTGACGACCACCTTGCCGAACAGCCCGGTGGCGCGGATGCGCTCGATCGAGTCGCCGGGCAGGATGCCGTGGGTGGCGATGGCGTCGATCGCGACGGCGCCGGCGTCGCGGTAGGCCCGGGCGGCGTTCACCAGCGAGCCGCCGGTGCGGATCATGTCGTCGTAGATGACGACCCGCTTGCCGCGACCTGGGCCGACACCCCGGTGACCTCGGTGGTGTCGCCGTCGAGCCGGCGCTTGTAGACGAACGCCGCCGGCACCCCGAGGTCGTTGGCCAGGCTCTCGACCCACTTGGCGCGGCCGGCGTCGGTGCACGCCAGCACGAAGTCGGCGCCGCCCAGCCGGCGCGCGGCGGCGGTGACGATCGGCTTGCCGTAGACGTGGACGGTGCGGATCGCGCCCTCGAAGTAGTGGGCGATCGTGCCGACGTGGAGGTCGAGCAGGTACACCCGGTTGCCGCGGCTGGCCTCGGGGATCGACGACAACAGCCGGGCCCGGGTCTTGGCGGTCACCACCTCGCCGGGGTGCACCGACCGCTCCATCGTCGAGTAGCCGTAGTACGGGATGACCAGCGTCAGCCGGTACGCGCCGGCGCCGACGATCGTCGACGCCAGGTCGTAGATCTCGCAGGTGGCGTCCTCGTCGAGGGTGCCGCCGACGATCAGCACGTCGCGATCGGCGACCTCGGTGACCACCCGCTGGTACTTCTCGCCGTCGGGGAAGCGCTGCCGCTCGACCTCGCCGCGCGGCCAGGCGGTGCACGCGACCAGGCGATCGGCGAGGTAGTCGTAGCGGGTCGAGCTGAACACCAGCGGGGTCATGCGGCACCTGCCTTGGCGCGGGCCGCCGCGATGAGCGCGAGCTTGCGCTCGTGCAGCACCGGATCGAGCCCGACCGGGTATGGCTGGGGGTTGTCGGCGCGCCGCGTGCGCGGCGACAGCGCGGCGAGATCGGCGGCGCAGCGGGCGCGGGCGGCGACCAGATCGCTCGGGGCGCCGACCACCGCGCCGTCGACCATCGCCGGCACCAGCAGCTCCTCCTCGCGGTCGCCGGCCAGCGCGAACCGCCGGGTCGGATCGGCGAGGTGGTGCGCAGCCCGCGGCGTCGACGGCCCGGCCTCGCCGTCGTAGATGACGTCGCCGACCAGCGCCCCGCCCTGCCACACCCGCCGCACGCCGGCGATGCCGGGCGTCGAGATCTTGATCGGCTGCTCGGACAGCTTGATCGGGTAGCGCCAGCCGCCGTCGGGCTCGCGCACCGCGCCCAGCTTGTAGACGCCGCCCAGCGCCGGCTGATCGTAGGCGGTGATCAGCTTGGTGCCGACGCCCCAGGTGTCGATGCGCGCGCCCTGCAGCTTGAGGCTGGTGATCAGGTGCTCGTCGAGATCGTTGGACGCGACGACGCGGGTCGACGCGAAGCCGGCGGCGTCGAGGGCGGCCCGGGCCTGGATCGACAGGTGCGCGAGGTCGCCGGAGTCGAGCCGCACGCCCATCACGTCGCCGGCGCCGGCGGCGCGCAGCTCGCGACCGACGGCGATCGCCGCAGCGACGCCGGCCTCGGTGTCGAAGGTGTCGCACAGGAAGGTCGTCGCGCCGGGCACCGCGGCGGCGTAGCGGCGGAACGCCTCCTCGTCGTCGCCCCAGAACATCACCCACGAGTGGGCGTGGGTGCCGCGCACCGGCAGGCCGTAGAGCTTGCCGGCCAGCACGTTGGAGGTGGCGCTGACGCCGCCGATCCACGCGGCCCGCGCGGCGGTGAGCCCGCCGTCGAAGCCCTGGGCCCGGCGCAGGCCCATCTCGAGCACCGGATCGCCGGCGGCGGCGGCGACGACGCGCGCGGCCTTGGTGGCGATCAGCGTCGAGAAGTTCACCAGCGAGAGCAGCGGGGTCTCGACCAGCTGCGCCCACAGGATCGGCGCGCGCACCCGCACCAGCGGCTCGTGCGCGAACACCAGCGCGCCCTCGGGGACCACGTCGACCGTGCCGGTGAAGCGCTGGCCGCGCAGGTAGGCGAGGAAGCCGGGCTGGAACAGCGGCCGGCCGTCGGCGCCCGGGATGGTCGCGAGGTAGTCGAGGTCGCTGTCGTCGAGCCGCGCCTGCGCGAGGTAGTCGATCGCCAGGCCGGTGCCGGCGGCGATCGCGTAGCCGCCGTTGAACGGCTCCTTGCGGAAGGTCAGGTGGAACACCGCCTCGCGCTCGGCGACGCCGGCGTGCCAGTACGCCTGCGCCATCGTGAGCTGGTACAGGTCGGTGGCCAGCGCCAGGGACGAGCGATACAGCGCCGACAGGGGTGTGGTCATGGACGCCTCGGGGTGGATGCGACAGCCATCGCCGCGACGACGATCGCAGAATTGGCGGCCGGGCGATGGAAAGCCGACGCCAGATCGCGACAATCGAACCGACCGCGCCGGGCTCCCGCTGGTGTCCTCACTGAGTGTATGATGTACACGAACAAGCCCGTCGTCAAGCCATGGTGATCGTCTGGGGCGAGGTCCTGTGGGATCGGTTCCCCGACGGCGATCAGCTGGGCGGCGCGCCGTCGAACGTGGCGTGGCACCTGGCCGGCCTGGGTGACCACGTCGCGCTGGTGACGGCGACCGGCGATGACGCCGACGGCGCCCGGGCCCGGGCCCAGCTGGCGGCCCGCGGCGTCGACCTGGCGCTGGCCCAGGTCGATCCCGCGCGCGCGACCGGTGAGGTGACCGTGGCGCTGGTCGACGGCGAGCCGCGCTACCGGCTGGTGCCCGAGCGGGCGTGGGAGCGGATCGCGATGACCGCCGCGATCACCGCCGCGCTGCCGGGCGCGCGCGCGATCGTCTACGGCACGCTGGCCCAGCGCACGCCGTCCGGCCGCGCCGCGCTCGACGCCGCGCTGGCCGCCGCGTCGCCGCGGGTGCTGCGGGTGTGCGATCCCAACCTGCGCGGCAGCGCGGCCACCGCCGACGACGACCGCGCGCTGGCCGCGGCGCTCGGCGCGGCCGACGTGGTCAAGCTCAACCACCGCGAGGTCGAGCAGGTGGCGGCGCGGCTGGGCCACGCCGATCCGGTGGCGTGGCTGCTCGGGCGCGGCGCGCGGCTGGTGGCGGTGACCCGCGGCGCCGACGGCAGCACCTGGCACGCGCCGGGGCTGACCCTCGAGGTGGCCGCGGCGCCGGCCCGCGCCGGCGGCGACAACGTCGGCTGCGGCGACGCGTACCTGGCGGGCCTGGTCCACGGCCTGCTCCACGGCTGGCCGTGGCGCCGGATCGGCCGGCTGGCCAGCGCGCTGGCGGCCGAGGTGGCGAGCGCCCGCGGCGCGACCCCGGCGATCGACGGCGCGGCGGTGCTCGCCGCGGCCAACGCCGAGGCGCCGGCGATGCGCGCGGAGGCGCCGTGAGCGGCGCGCCGCCGCGCCGCGATCCGGCCGACGCGATCCTGCGCGCGCTGCCGCTGTTCATGCTCGCGGTGGTGACGGTGATGGTCGCGTTCACCTACCGCCGCGTGTTCGCCGGCGAGCTGGCCGGCGACGACAACAGCTTCCACTGGACCGAGTCGGTGCGCGTCGCCGACGGCCTGCGCCACGGCGACACCGACCTGTGGAACCCGTCGGCCAACGCCGGCTTCCCCACCGGCTACTACTACCAGCTCTTGCCCGCCGGCGTGCCCGGGCTGCTCGGCGCGCTGTTCGGCCACACGCTGTTCTGGTTCCAGCTCGCCGTGCTGGTGCCGCTGGCGCTGGTGCCGGCCGCCGGCTACCGCGCGCTGCGCGTGCTCGACGTCGAGCCGTGGCCGGCGCTCGGCGGCGGCGTGGCGATCGCGCTGACGGTGTCGAACTCGAAGTGGGGGCACGGCGCCGACGGCGTGTTCCTGGTCGGGCTGTTCACGCAGGTGTCGGCGTTCGCGGCGTTCCCGCTGGCGCTCGCCCACGGCTTGCAGTGGCTCCGCCGCGGCACCAACCTGGCGCCGGCGATCGCGTGGGGCGCGTTCGTCGGCATGAGCCACCCGGTCGCGGGCATGGCGCTGGGCGCCGCGCTGGCGCCGCTGGCGGTGACCACCGCGCTGGCGATCGCGATCCCGGCGACGCCGTGGTGGCCCTACCCGTCGCCGCCGGGGCCGGCGTGGCGACCGCTGGCGCGGGTGGTGGTGCTGGGCGCGGCGCTCCTGGTGGCCAGCGCCGCGGCGTGGCTGCCGACGATCGTCGACTACACCGCGTTCGGCGGCTTCCCGCACCGCCTGCCCGAGGAGGCCGGGCCGGGCTTCGCCAAGCTCGGGCGCTGGCTCTTGAGCGGCAAGTTCTTCGACGAGGGCCGCTGGAGCGTGCTGACCGCGCTGGTCCCGCTGGGGTTGATCGTCGGCGGCTTCGTCGATCGCCGCGCCTACGCGCTGCGCGCGCTCACCGTCGCCGCGCTGGTGTTCGGGTTCGTGATCGGCGTCGGTCGTTCGCTCAAGAGCGGTCAGGACGATCTGTTCCCGGCGATCCGCTTCATGGGCGCCTTGCAGGTGGTGGTGGCGATGGGGGTCGGCGCCGGCGTGGTCGGCCTGGCCCAGCACGTCGTGCGCTGGGCCGATCGCCGCCGCCACGGCGTGTTCCTGCAGGCGGCGATGGGCGCGTGGATCGCCGCGGTGGTCATCGCGGCCGCGCCGGCGTTCGCGACGCTGCACGACCGGGTGCGGATCTCGACCGACTGGGACACGGTCTACCGCGCCGAGCTCGCGGAGCTGATGCCGGCGATCGCCGCGGCGCGCCCGGGGCGGATCCAGAACCGCGGCCCCGAGAACCACTGGGCGATGATCCTGCCGTACATCGAGGTCGATCGGCCGCAGCTGGTGGTCTACGGCGGCGCGGCGCTGCAGTCGTCGCCCAACTTCGTCTACCTGTGGGCCACGCCGGCGGCGCCGCGGGCGGCGTGGATCTACGACGCGCCGCTGGTGCTGTGCACGCCCGAGAAGGGCCTCGAGATCGGCGGCACGGTGCTGGCGACGACCGCGCACTTCGAGCTGCGCGAGCTGCCGGCGCCGGGGCTGGTCGGCCCGGTGCAGATCACCGGCACGCTGCCGCCGGGCCGCGCGGCGCTGCGCAAGGCGGTGCTGGCGTGGCAGGACACCGACCAGGCCATGCGCGACCAGCTGCTGGCCCACGCCGGCCACGGCGGCGCCGGCCCGCCGCCCGACGGCGACGCCCGGGCGATCCGCCGCGGCCGCTCGCGCATCGACGCCGACCTCGACGTGCGCGCGCCGACGACGTTCGTGATCCGCGAGAGCTGGCACCCGCGGTGGCGGGCGACGCTCGACGGCGCGCCGATCCGCCTGCGCCGGGTGAGCCCTGACTTCCTCGCGGTCGACGCGCCGCCCGGCCACCACCACCTGACCGTGCGCTTCGTGCGGCCGTGGTGGACCTGGGCCAGCTGGCTCCTGTGGCCGCTGTGCGCGATCGCCGCGGCGCTCGTGGCGCGCCGCACCCGCCGCGCGCGCCAGGCCTGAGGGTCACCCGCGCGGCCTCACCGCGGCTCGCGCGGCAGCGGCAGCACCAGCTTGAACTTGGCCATGCGCCAGACGCCGTCGATCTTCACGAACTTGAAGCTGGTGTTGATGGTGGCGTTGTCGAACTCGACCAGGCACTCGACGCTGGTGGTGGTGTGGCTGGGCGACAGCTGGGCCCAGGTGATGTTGAGCACGCGGTGGAAGTTGCCGAGCGCGCGGTAGCGCTCGATGGTGCGCTCGAAGTCCTCGAGGGAGATCGAGTCCTGGAACCCGGGCGCGGCGCCGCGGTACAGCTCCTCGGCCTTGCCGGCCGACGACAGCGTCAGCACGGTGGTCACCAGCGCGCGCAGCTCGGCCTGGTTGCCGGCGACGCGATCGCGGCGCGCCTCGGCGGTGCCCACCACCGCCAGCAGCGCCTCGGGCACCTCGACCGACAGGCCGAGCAGCTTCCACTGCCCGTCCTCCCAGCGGAAGCTGAGGCTGCCGCGGGTGGCGGCGCGCTCGTAGGCCAGCCGCACGTCGACCCGACCGGTGCGGCCGCCCGGGCCGCGGTTGATCTCGGTGTGGACCACCGACGTGACCTCGCGGAACCGCCCCAGCGAGCGGTTGAGATCGGTCATCTGCACGACGAAGGTGTCCTCGAGCACGACCTCTTGCATGCGCGCCGACGCGTCGCGGTAGACCTCGGAGAACTGGCCGTCGCGCACCGCCGCCAGCACCCGCTCGGCGTCGGGGCGGAAGTCGGGCGGGTGGCGGCCGCGCAGCTGCAGCCCGACGATCACCGCGATCCACGCGAACACCAGGCAGAACCCGACCACCACGCCCCGGGCCATGATGCTGGCCTTGTGGGTGCGCGGCACGCCCGGCAGGTGGGTCAGCGACTCGCCGACGACGTCGCCGATCTTGCCGCCGACGACGTCGGCCACCGCGGCGACCCGATCGGCGGCCTGCACGACGTGGCCGGTGAGCGCGATCGCGGCGGTGGTCGCGCGGCGGCGGCGCGGCGCGCCGGCCGGGGCCGACGGCCCGTCGTCGACGGCGACCTCGACCGAACCCGAGCGCTGCGGCTCGAGCGGCTCGGGCGCGCCCGACGGCGGCGCCGCCGGATCGTCGGGCCCCGGCGGGCGCGCGGGATCGTCGGGCGCCACCGCTACCCCTGCGCCCGCCCGGCGTTGGTGACGAAGCGCGCCAGCAGGTTGCCGGCGACCTCGAGGCGGTAGGCGGCGGTCGAACGGACGTCGTCGATCGGCGTGATGTCGTGGCGGAGCGCGGCGGCGACCGCGGCGGCGGTGGCGGCGGTGGGCGGCTGGCCGGTGGCGGCGGCCTCGGCGGCGGCGGCGCGGATCGGCCGGGCGGCGACCGCCCCGACCCCGAACCGCGCGGCGGCGATGCGGCCGTCGACCAGCTCGAGCGCGCACGCCGCCATCACCTTGGAGATCGACTGCGCGGCGCGGGTGCCGACCTTGCGCCAGCCGAGGTACGTGCCGGGCGCCGGCCGCGGCACGGTGACCGCGGTGATCAGCTCGTCGGCGCCGAGGGCGGTGGTGCGGTAGCCGGTGCAGAACGCGCGGTACGGCACCGCGCGCGCGCCGCGCACCGACGCCAGGTGGATCGTCGCGTCGAGCGCGAGCAACACCGGCAGGCCGTCGCCGACCGGCGACGACGTCGCGAGGTTGCCGCCGATCGTGCCGCGGGTCTGGATCTGCAGCGCGCCGACCTCGCGCGCCGCCGCCGGCAGGATCGGCCAGGTCGCCGCCAGCTCGGCGGACGTCGCGATCGCGCGCCAGGTGGTGCCGGCGCCGATGCGGGCCGCGTCGGCGTCGACGCTGATGCCGGCGAACCGACCGGCGATGTCGAGGATGCCGACCGGCACTGGCTTGTGGTGCGCGGCGACCAGCAGGTCGGTGCCGCCGGCCAGCACCAGGTAGTCGGCGTGGGCGGCGCGCAGCGCGATCGCGTGGGCGTCGTCGGTGGGGCGCAGGTAGGCGGTCACGGCTGGCCTCGCTCGACGTCGGCGGCCGCGGCGACGATCGCGTCGACGATCAGCTGGTAGCCGGTGCAGCGGCAGATGTTGCCGGCCAGGAGCTCGCGCACCTGGGCCCGGGCGTCGCCGCCGCGGCAGGCGCCGCCGTCGACCACCGCCGCCGCGCACACCGCGATGCCCGGCGTGCAGATGCCGCACTGCGCGCCGCCGCGCGCGACCAGCTCGCGCTGGACCGCGTGCAGGAGCGGGCCGTCGGCCAGGCCCTCGACGGTGGTGACCGCGCGGCCGTCGGCCTGGCCGGCCACGACCAGGCAGCTGCACACCGGCGCGCCGTCGAGCAGCACCGTGCACGCGCCGCACTCGCCCTCGCCGCAGCCCTCCTTGGTGCCGGTCAGGCCGAGGTCCTCGCGCAGCACGTCGAGCAGGCGCCGCCACGGCGACGCCGCCACCGTGCGCGGCTGGCCGTTGACGGTGATCGTCAGCGGCGCGGTCACGACGCCCCCGCCAGCGCCCGGGCGATGTCCTCGGGCAAGATCGGCACGTGGTCGAAGGCGACGCCGAGCGCGTCCTCGAGCGCGTTGGCCACCGCCGCGGCCGGGCCGTCCATCGGGATCTCGCCGACGCCCTTGGCGCCGTGGGGGCCGTAGGGGTACGGGCACTCGACGATGATCGTCTCGAGGTCGGGCACGTCGCCGAAGGTCGGCACGATGCAGTTGGTCATCGACGCGTTGGTCACCTTGCCGTCCTTGTAGCGCACGCTCTCGAGCACCGCCCAGCCCAGCGCCTGGACCGTGCCGCCCTCGATCTGGCCGGCGACGATCACCGGGTTGATCGCCTTGCCGACGTCGACCGCGTGGACGCAGCGGGTGATCGCGACCTGGTGGGTGTCGCGATCGACCTCGACGTCGACCAGGCAGCCGGCCCAGCCGAAGCACGGGTAGGCCTGGCCGGTGTACGTGGCGTCGTCCCAGTGGATGCCGGGCGGCGGCTCGTACTGCACGGTCTCGCCCAGCGCGCCGTGGGCGTCGAGCCCGACGCCGGCGGCGATCATCGCGGTGGCGCGGGCGGTGAAGTCGCCAGCCACGCCGGCGCCCGCGGCCCACGCCTCGACCCGGGCCCGGAGCGCGGTGGCGGCGCGCTCGACCAGGCCGCCGACCACCATCGCGGTGCGGCTGGCCACGGTCGGCCCGCTGTCGGGCACGACGTCGGTCGCGGGATCGGGCACGACGATCGCGCTCGGCGGCAGGCCCAGCGCGTCGGCGGCGAGCTGGGCGAAGATCGTGATCGCGCCCTGCCCCATGTCGGTCGAGCTGGCCAGCACGGCGACGGTGCCGTCGGCGCGCGCGACGACGCGGGCCTTGCCAGCCAGCCGCTGCTCGCCGGAGCCGGTGAAGCCGGCGCCGTGGAAGTAGAAGGCGTAGCCGCGGCCGCGCACCACCGGCGCGCCGTGGGCGTTCTCGCCGGTCCGGGCCGGCGGCGGCCCGGCGACCTTGGCGATCGCGGCGAGGATCTCGTCGGTGCCGACCGAGTGCTCGAGCCGCTGGCCGGTGGCGGTGGTGTCGCCGGGGCGCAGCGCGTGGCGGGTGCGGTAGGCCCACGGCGCGACGCCGAGCGCCCGCGCCGCCTTGTCGATCTGCCGCTCGTAGGCGAACGTGGTCTGGGGCGCGCCGAAGCCGCGGAACGCGCCGTGCGGCGGGTGGTTGGTGGCGACGGCGCGGCCGCGCACCCGCACCACCGGCGCGCGGTACGGCCCGGCGGCGTGCAGCACGCCGCGCGACAGCACCACCGGCGACAGCGTCAGGTAGGCGCCGCCGTCGAACACCACGTCGACGTCGATCGCGACGATCGCCCCGTCGGCGTCGAGGCCGAGCCGGTGGCGCACCCGCGCCGGGTGGCGCTTGGTGGTGGCGGCGATGTCCTCGTCGCGCTCGTAGACCATCTTCACCGGCGCGCCGACCGCCGCGGTCAGCATCACGCAGTGCGCGGCCAGCATCGACGGGTACTCCTCCTTGCCGCCGAACCCGCCGCCGGTGACGGTCTGGGCCACGACGACGTCGTCGGCCTCGCAGCCGAGCAGCACCTTGAGCGCCTTGTGCACGTAGTACGGGCACTGCATCGAGCCGGCGACGTGGACCGCGCCGTCCTTCCACGCGGCCATCGCCTGCGGCTCGATGTACATCTGCTCCTGGGCGCCGGTGTGGTACGTGCCCTCGATGATCTGGGCCGCCGCGACCATCGCCAGATCGAACTCGTCGTCGTCGGCGTGGCCCTTGCGGATCAGGAACTGCTTGAAGACGTTGTCGTCGCCGTAGAGCGCGACGTCGGCGCGCAGCGCGTCGTCGATCGTCAAGACCGCCGGCCGCGCGGTCTGGCGCGGCGTGCACGCGGCGCGCGCGGCCAGCGCCAGCGCCTTGGTCGGCGCGGCGATCAGCGCCAGCGGCTCGGCGACGTGCTTGATGCGGCCGCCCGGCGGCACCAGCGCCGGCTGGTCACGATCGATCATCGCGACGTAGTTCTCGCCGAAGCCGCCGGCCGCGAGCCCGGCGCCCCAGGCCAGCCGATCGGCGGTGACGACCACCACCTGGCTCCAGTCGAAGGCGGGATCGAGGTCGAGGCCGTCGAAGGTGCCGTGGGCGATCGTCGAGCGGACCGTGACGCCGTGGTGGACGCCGGCCAGCGGCAGATCGTCGAGGTAGCGGGCGGCGCCGGTGACCTTGGCGACGCCGTCGACGCGCGGCAGCGAGCGGCCGACCGGACCGGAGGGGGCAGACATTGGCGACAGGGTATCGGCGCCGGCACCGGCGCGACAAGGCCTCAGGGCCCATGGCGGACGGACGCCGGCCACCGACCGGCGTACAGTGGCGCGATGCACGTCGCCGACCTCGCCGCCGCCGGCGCGCCCGCGCTGGGCCTGGGCACCCGCGGCCACCGGGCCACGCTGCGCGACACCGACGTCGGCGCCGCCGAGCGCGCGGTCGCGGCCGCGATCGACCACGGCTGCGCGCTGGTCGAGTGCGCGCCGGGCTGGGGCGAGTCGGAGCGGATCGTCGGCGCCGCGGTGCGGGCGCTGCGGGCCCGCGATCGGGTGGTGGTGGCGACCCGCTTCGACGGCCGCCGCGGCTGGCCGCCGCCGGTGGGCGCGGTCGCCGCGGCGCTCGAGGCGTCGCTGCGCGCGACCAAGCTCGAGGCGCTGCCGCTGGTGTGGCTCGAGGGCTGGGACGACGACTGGCTCGAGGCGCCGCACTGGGCCGAGCTGCGCGGCCTGCTCGACGGCCGGGTCCGCGCCGGCGACCTGCGCGCGTGGGGCGTCGGCGTCGACGATCCCGCGATGGCCACCCGCGTCGCCGAGACCGGCGCCGCCGCG
Organism: Myxococcales bacterium; assembly: GCA_016707895.1. Lineage (GTDB taxonomy): Bacteria > Myxococcota_A > Polyangia > Haliangiales > Haliangiaceae > UBA2376. The sequence goes on from JADJGV010000006.1 coordinate 427,334, forward strand.
ATCGCGACCCGCTGGTCGCTGTTCGATCGCCGCGCCGACGCCGCGCTGCTGCCGGCGGCGCTGACGGCGAAGCTGCCGGTGATCGCGCGCGCGCCGCTGGCCGAGGGCGCGCTCGGCGGCGAGCTGGCGCCGACCGCGGGCTGGCGACCGGGCGACGAGCGCGCGGCGTGGGGCCCGCGGCTGGCGGCGATCGTCCCTGATCTGGCGGCGCTGGCGGCGTTCACCCGCGAGGTGCCACCGGCGGCCGCCAGCACCGCCGCCGGCCGGCAGCGCCTCGACGGGCTGCGCCGCCACCCCGAGGTGGTCCACGCCACCGTCGCCGCGCTGGCGATCGCCGCGGCCCGCGCGCGGCCCGGCGTCGCCGCGGTGGTGATCGGCGCGCGCACGCCGGCCCACGCCGCCGCGTGGTGGCCGACCCCGCCGCCGCCGGTGCCGGCCGCGATCGCCGCCGCGCTGGCCGCCCAGCCGTGGGGCGAAGCCTGGTACCGTCGCCGCGATGAGCGGTGACGACGCGGAGACCACCGGCGAGCTCGACGTCAGCATCGCCGGGGTCGCGGGCGCGTCGCTCGACGCGCTGGCGGTGGCGGTGACGATCGCGCCGCGCGGCGGCGAGGTGGAGGACCTGACCTCGCTGGTGGTCGCGCTGGCCCACGTCGAGCCGATCGCCTGGCGCGCGCTGGGCGAGTACCGCGAGTGGATCGTCGGGCTGGCCGCCGATCGCCACGGCGCGCCGATCGCGGTCACCGCCGACGGGGCGCTGCGGGTGGGCAGCGGGCCCGGCGGCCGCCGCTACGCGCTGCCGACCCGCGCCGGCGGCCTGGCCGCGCTGTGGCTGGCGGCCGACGACGATCTGCTGGTGTGCGGCCCCGGCGTGCTGGGCCGGGTGCGGCTGGCCCCGGGGCGGATCCGGGTCGACCTCGTCGAGGACGACGGCCCGGGCGAGGCGATGGCGGTGGCCGGCCCCGGCGCGATCGACGGCGCGATCGCGGTCGGCACCCGCGGCGCGCTGTGGCGCTACGCCGACGACGAGTGGACCGCCCACGAGACCACCGCGCGCGAGACGCTGCTCGACGTCGCGTGGCACGACGACGGGCGCGCCTACGTGGCCGGCGCCGAGGGCGGCGTCTACGCCTGGGACGGCGCGGCGCTGCGCGAGGTGGCGCGGGTCGCCGGCCGCGCGTGGACCGGCGTCGCCAGCTGGGGCGGCGCGGTGTACCTGGCCGGCGATCGCCGCGGCGTGTGGCGCCTCGACGGCGCGGCGCTGCACCCGGTGACCGAGCTGCCGGTGACGCGGCTGCGGGCGATCGCCGGGCACCTGGTCGCGTGGGGCGGCGCGCTGCTGGTCCGCTACGACGGCGCCGCGTGGTGGGGCGGCCCGCTGCACATCCCGTAGGCGGTGGCGCGGCGGTCGGGCAGCGACGCTCTGCCACACCCGCCGCGGGCGCCGCGCCGCGGCCCGGCGACGATCCGCGCTAGGCTGGCCGCCATGGCCACGGGCGCAGACGCCCCCCGCCGCGCGCCGCCGCCGCCGACCGTCATCGGCGGCTTCGAGATCGTCGGCCCGCTCGGGCGCGGCGGCATGGGCGTGGTCTACCGCGCCCGCGATCCCCGCACCGGCCGCGGCGTCGCGATCAAGACCGTGACCTGGGCCGGCGAGGGCGCGCTGGCGGCGCTGCGCCGCGAGATCGTCGCGCTGTCGGGGATCCGTCACCCCGGCGTGGTGACGATCGTCGCGGAGGGCCTCGCTGGCGAGCGGCCGTGGTACGCGATGGAGCTGATCGAGGGGCGATCGCTGCGCGCGGTGCTGGCGGCGCGCTGGCGCGGCGGCGACGCGCACGGGCCGGTGGCGCGCCCCTCCGACGCGACGCTGGCGCCGCGGCCGATCGGCGCCGGGCGCGCCGACGAGGACGACGCCGACGGCGGGCTGGCCGAGCTCGCGCCGCCGCCGCCCCCCGCGCCGATCGTCGACCTCGTCGCCTGGCTCGAGCCGTTCGCGCGGCTGTGCGCGCCGCTCGCGCAGCTCCACGCCGCCGGCATCGTCCACCGCGACCTCAGCCCCGACAACGTGATCCTCCGCACCGACGGCGCGCCGGTGCTGGTCGACTTCGGGCTCGCGGCGGCGTTCCGGCGCGGCGGGCGCGAGGCGCTGTCGATCGGCGGCGCGATCGTCGGCACCACCCACTACATGGCGCCCGAGCAGGCGCGCGGCGAGGTGGTCGACGCCCGCGCCGACCTGTACGCGCTGGGCTGCATGATCTACGAGGCGGTGACCGGGCGCCCGCCGTTCGCCAGCGCCACCCCGCACGCCGTGCTCGCCAACCACCTCTACGATCGGCCGCGGCCGCCCAGCGCGCACGACCCGGCGCTGCCGGCGTGGCTCGACGGCCTGGTGCTGGCGCTGCTGGCCAAGGACCCGCGCGATCGCATCGGCTACGCCGAGGACGTCGCGGCGATCCTCGCCGCGCACGGCGTCGCGGCCGGCGCGCCCGAGCGCGGCCGCGCCTACCTCTACCGCGCCCGGCTGATCGGCCGCGACCAGCTGCTGGCGCGGTTCGAGCCGGTGCTGGCCGGGCTGCACGACGGCCGCGGCGCGATCGTCGACGTCGCCGGCGCCAGCGGCGTGGGCAAGACCCGGCTGGCGGTCGAGCTGGCGACCCGCGCCGCCGCCGAGGGCGTGCGGGTGATCGCCGCCGAGTGCGTCGCGGTGGCCGCCGATCGCGGCGATCGGCACCAGGCGCGCACCGCGCCGCTCGCGCCGCTCGCGCCGCTCGCGCCGCTGCTCCAGGCCGTGGCCGATCGCTGCGTCGAGCAGGGCCCGGCCACCACCGCGCGGCTGCTCGGCGAGCGCGCCGCGGTGCTGGCGGCGTACGAGGCGTCGATCCGCCACCTGCCGGGGGTCGCCGCGCTGCCGCCGCCGCCGCCGCTGTCGGTCGAGGGCACGCGGGCCCGGCTGTTCCACGCGCTGCGCGAGACGCTGGGCGCGCTGGCCGCCGACGGGCCGCTGCTGCTGTTGATCGACGACGTGCAGTGGGCCGACGAGCTGACGCTGCGGTTCCTGGCGTCGCTGTCGCCCGCGCTCCTGGCCCACACGCCGATCGCGCTGCTGCTGACCCGGCGCACCGAGGTCGAGCCGCCGCTGGTGGCGTCGCTCGTCGCCCGCCCCGACGCCACCGCGATCCCGGTCGGCGCGCTGGCCGGCGCCGAGGTCCGGGCGATGGTCGGCGACATGCTGGCGCTGCGCGAGGTGCCGGCGCCGCTGGGCGGCACGCTGGCGGCGCAGGCCGGCGGCGTGCCGTTCCACGTCGGCGAGTACCTGCGGGCGGCGGTCGACGACGGCGTGCTGACCCGGCGGCCGGGCGGCGCCTGGACCCTGGCCAGCGACGACGCGGCGCTGCCGGGCTCGCTGGGCGAGCTCTTGCGCCACCGCCTCGAGCGGCTGGGGCCGCTGGGCCGCGCGGTCGCGCGCCACGCCGCGGTGGTGGGCCGCGAGTTCGCCCCGGCGCTGCTGGCCGAGGTGCTGGGCGTCGACGCCGCCGCGATCGACGACGCCGTGCGCGAGCTGGTGCGGCGCCACATCTTCGAGGAGTCGGGCCGCGGCGGCCTGCGCTTCGGCCACGACCAGCTCCGCGAGGCCGCGTACGCCGACCTGGCCGCGGCCGACCGGCGGCGCGCCCACCGCGACGTGGCGCGCGCGCTCGAGCGGCGCGCCGGCAGCGGCGGCCACGCGCTGTACCCCGAGCTGGCGCACCACTGGTCGATGGCCGATGAGCCGGCCCGGGCGATCGAGTTCCTCGAGAAGGCCGGCGCGCGCGGCCTCGCGATGGGCGCGTACCAGGACACGATCGACTTCCTGACGCGCGCGCTCAGCCTGGCCGAGCGGGTCGACGTCAGCCGGCGCCGCCGCGGCCGCTGGCAGCGCTGGCTCGGCGAGGCGGCGTGGGGGCTGGGCGACATCGACGCCTGCGGCGCCCACGTCACCGCGGCGCTGGCCGCGCTCGATCGCCCGCTGCCGACCAGCCGCGGCGGCTGGCTGCGCGTCGCCGGCCACCACCTCGCGGCGCAGGCGTGGCGCGGCGTGGCCCGGCCGCGGCCCGTCGACGACGGCGCCGGCGAGGCGGCGCTGGCGGCGGCGCGGCTGTCGTACCGCCACTACCACGCCGGCGACAACCTCGCGATGGTGGCGCTCAACCTGCGCGCGGTGGCGCTGGCCGATCGCGCGCCCGCCGACGCGCCGGTCGCGCAGCCGTACCAGCAGCTCGGCTACCTGGCCGGCCTGGCGCGGATGCCGGGCGTGGCGCGCCGCTACTTCGACGCCGCCCGCGCACGCGCGATCGCCACCGCCGACGACGCCAACCTGGCGATCACGATGTACAGCGAGGCGATCTACCTGCTCGGCGACGGCCACGCGGGCGAGGCGCTGCGCGGCGCCGAGGCCGCGCTCGCGGTGCTGCGGCGGATCGGCCACCTGCACGAGGTCGAGGTGGCGCTGACCGTGGCCGCCCACGCCGAGCACGACCTCGGCCACTACCGCCGCGCGCTGGCTCGCTGCCAGGAGCTGTACGACACCAGCCGCGAGCGCGCCAACCGCATGCACGAGGCGTGGGGCGCGTACACCTGCGCGCGCGAGCTGGTGGCCCTGGGCCAGCCCGACGAGGCGGTCGTGCTGTGCGCCCACGCCGCGCCGCTGGCCCGCGAGGCCGGCGACCGCGCGTCGCTGATCTTGATGGGCGGCGTGCGCGCGCTGGCCGAGTGGCGCCGCGGCGCCCGGGCCGCCGCCGCCGCCGAGCTCGCGCGCTGGCTGGCGCTGGTCGACGGCACGGTGCCGGGCGTGTGGTCGCTCGGGCACGGCTACGCCGCCGCCGCGCGCGCGGCGGTGGAGCTGGCGGCGGTCGACGGCGGGGCCGACGCGCGCCGGCGCGCCCGCGCCGCGATCGGCCAGCTGTGGCGCCACGCGGCGGTGTTCCCGATCGGCCGCACAGCGGCGCTGGCGTGCGAGGCCGAGCTGGCGCACCTCGATCGCCGGCCGGCGATCGCGCGCTGGCTGGCCGACGCCGCCCGGGCCCGGGCCCAGGCGCTGGCGCTCCCCGCCGAGGAGCGCGCCGCGCTGCGCGTGCTGGTCGCGCTCGGCGCCGACGAGCAGCGGCCGGCGCTGGCCGCGGTCGAACGCCGCCTGGCGATCGGCTGAGCGCGCGCGACGCCCTACGCCGCCGCCGCGGCCAGGTGCGCGCGCAAGAGCGCCTGGCCCTCGGGCCACGCGCCGTGCCCCGACGCGGCGTTGAGGTGGCCGGCGCCGGCCACCAGCGTCAACGCCGCGCCCCACGCCGCCGCCAGCGCGGTCACCGCGGCGACGGTGATGTACGGATCGTCGTCGGAGACCACGACCCGGGTCGGGAACGGCAGCCGGACCCGCGGCATCGGCGCGAAGGCCCGCAGCGCCGCCGACGCGCGCGGATCCTCGCAGTCGCACGGCGCGACCAGCATCGCCGCGGCGATCGGCCGACGATGGCGCGCGGCCCACGCCGCGACCGCGACGCAGCCCAGCGAGTGCGCGATGATGATCGGCGGCTGGCCGCTCGCCGCGCTGGCCCGCACCACCGCGCGATCGATCGCCTCGATCCACGGCCCCGGCGCCGGCTCGAACCAGCCCGGCAGCTCGACCTTGCGGGCGCCGCGCAGGTCCCGCTCCCAGCGGGTCTGCCAGTGGTCGGGGCCCGAGCCGCCCCAACCCGGGATGAGCAAGCGCGTACGCATACCATCCGTTATTACGGACGCATGTCCGTTGTCAAGCCGGACGGCGCGACCCTGCTACGGTGCCGCCGATGGCCGCCCCGCTGCCGTGCGTCGTGTGCGGCGCCGCCCTGGCGCCCGCCGAGGAGGCCGCCGTGGCGAGCAACGTCCGCGCGTTCGCCGCCGAGCGGTTCGCGCTGTGGCGCTGCGCCGGCTGCCAGTCGATCCACGCGCGCGACGAGGTCGACCTCGATCGCTACTACCGCGACTACCCGTTCGCACGCGCCACGCCGTCGCGGATCACCCGTTTCTTCCACGGCCGACTGTGGCGCCGGCTGCGCGCCGCCGGCGTCGCGCGCGGCGCCCGGGTGCTCGACTACGGCTGCGGCCGCGGCCTCTTGGTCGACGAGCTGCGCCGACGCGGCGTCGACGCCCACGGCTACGACGCCTACGATCCGGCGTTCGCTGATCGCGCGATCCTGGCCGCGGGCTACGACGCGGCCATCGCCCAGGACGTCATCGAGCACGTCGCCGACCCGCTGGCGCTCCTGGACCAGCTGGGCCGGCTGGTGCGGCCCGGCGGCCTGGTGGCGATCGGCACGCCGGACGGCGCGGCGATCGATCTGGCCCACCCCGAGCGCTGGCGCCACACGCTGCACCAGCCCTACCACCGCCACCTGGTGGCCCACCCGGCGCTGCTGGCCGCCGCCGCCGCCCGCGGCTGGGCCGTCGTGGCCCATTACCGTCGGCCGTACACCAACACCTGGGTGCCCACGCTCAACCAGCCGTACCTGTTGCGGTACTTGCGGGCGGTCGACGACACGCTCGACGTGGCGTTCGAGCCGCCGCGGTTCCGCTGGGCCATGCTGAGCCCCGCCGCGCTGCTCGACGCGGCGTTCGGCGCGCTGCGCTGCCCGCCCGGCGACGGCCTGACCGTGTTCCAGACCCCCGCCCCGGCCCTGCCCGCCGCGAAAACCTAGCCTCACTGGCAGCTTGCACGCCCCCGGGGCTTGGGCTAAACGACACCTCCTATGTCGACCCTGGTCACGATCCTGCACGTCGTCGTGTGCTTGTTCCTCATGCTCACGGTGCTGCTGCAGCAGGGCAAGGGTGGCGGCATGGGCGGGGCGTTCGGCGGGTCCAACGCTGGCTCGGTGTTCGGCGGCGCGGGCGCGTCGACGTTCCTGCGCCGGCTCACCGCCGCCGCGGCCACCGTGTTCATGCTGACCTCGATGATCCTCGCCTTCGTCGCCAGCCGCGACGCCGGCGACTCGCTCGAGCGCTACTCCAACAGCGAGGCGGCCAAGCGCAAGCGCGCCAAGGAAGCCGAGCGCAAGGCGTTCGACACCAGCGACGCCGGCGCCACCGCGACCACCCCCGACGGCGACGCCGGCGTGACGATCGATCTGGGCACCGGCGCGGGCAGCGCCACCGGCGCGACCCGGCAGCGCGACCGGCGGCAGCGCGACCGGCGCGGGCGCGACCGGCGCCGAGGTCCCCGCCGAGATCCCGGCCGCGGGCGCGGGCTCGGGCAGCGCCCCGGCCGCCGGCACCGCAACCCCGGCCCCGGCCGCGACGCCGCCGGCCACGCCGCCCACCGCGGGCTCGGCGCGACCGGTCGGCGCGACCCCGGTCGAGACCACCGTCGTCCCCGGCACGCCGCCGGCCGCCCCCGTCGAGCCGGCCGCCGGCTCGGCCGCCAAGCCCGCCGCGCCCGCCACGCCGTGACCGCGATGCGGGTCGGCTTCACCAAGCTGCACGGCCTGGGCAACGACTTCCTGGTCGTCGACACCCGCGGGCTGACCGCCGCGGTCGCGGCCGCGCTGCAGGAGCCCGCCACCGTCCGCTGGCTGTGCGATCGCCAGTTCGGCGTCGGCGGCGACGGCGTGCTCGCGCTGTCGGCGCCGCGCACCACCGGCGCGGTGGCCACGATGCGCGTGCTCAACGCCGACGGCAGCGAGGCCGAGATGTGCGGCAACGGCATCCGCTGCGTCGCCAAGTTCCTGCGCGATCGCGACGCGACGCTCGGCGATCGCCTGGTGATCGACACCGGCGCCGGCCCGCTCGCGTGCGGCGTCGCGCTCGGCGCCGACGGGACGGTCGCGGCGGTCACCGTCGACATGGGCCGGCCGCGGCTGACCCGCGGCGAGGTCCCGGCCACTGGCCCGGCCGACGAGCGGTGGATCGACGGTGCGATCGCCATCCCCGGCGATCCCGCGGGCGAGCGCCGCCTGACCGCGGTGTCGATGGGCAACCCGCACGCGGTGGTGTTCGTCGACGACGCCGCCACCGTGCACGCGCTGGCGCGGCAGGTCGGCCCGGCGCTCGAGACCCACGCCGCGTTCCCCCGCAAGACCAACGCCGAGTTCGCGGCGATGACCGCCCCCGACACCATCGCGCTCGGCGTGTGGGAGCGCGGCTGCGGCATCACGCTGGCGTGCGGCACCGGCGCGTGCGCCACCGCGGTCGCCGCGTGCCTCACCGGCCGCGCCGCCGTCGGCCAGCCGATCACCGTGCAGCTGCCGGGCGGGCCGCTGGTCATCACCGTCGCCGCCGACTACGCCGGCGTGTCGATGCAGGGCCCGGCCCGGCTGGCGTTCGTCGGCGAGGTCGACCTGACCGACCGCGCGCGCGCCGCCCGGCCGGCCTGACGCCGCCGCCCCACGCGGCTGCCTTGACAGCCTCGCGCCGCGCGGCGCATCCTCGATCATCCTCGACACGATGGCGGTGGAGTCCGCCGACAACCGTGGTCGCCGTCGACCACCAATGACTCCTACGATGCCGCCCGACCACCGGCGCCGTAGGAGCTCGCGAGCCCTCCGGCGCCACCCGCCAGGAGAGCCCGATGCCCCCGCCCGCTTCACCGGTGCCCGCGTGACCCGCCGCGACCGCCTGATCGCCCTCGCGCAGTGGCTCGGCCTGGGCTCGCTGGTCGGCGTCGTCTGCGGCGCCGCCGCGGCGCTGTTCCTGTGGCTGCTCCAGCGCGCCACCGACTACCGCACCGATCACGCCGCGATCGTCTTCGCGCTGCCGGTGGCCGGCCTGGCGCTGGGCTGGATCTACGAGCGCGTCGGTCAGCCGATCAAGGCCGGCACCAACCTGGTGATCGACGCGATCCACGACGACGGCCCCGAGCTGCCGCTGCGGATGGCGCCGATGGTGCTGGTCGGCACCGTGCTCACCCACCTGTTCGGCGGCAGCGCCGGCCGCGAGGGCACCGCCGTGCAGATGGGCGCCAGCCTGAGCGACTGGGTCGCGCACCGGCTGCGGGTGACGCCGGCGGTGCGCCGCCAGCTGCTGGCCGCGGGCGTCGCCGGCGGCTTCGGCGCGGTGTTCGGCACGCCGGTGGCCGGCGCGGTGTTCGGCCTCGAGTTCATCGTGCTCGGCCGCATCGAGTACGCCGCGCTGGCGCCCGCCGTCACCGCCGCCGTCGTCGGCGATCTCACCACCCGCGGCCTCGGCATCGAGCACACGATCTACCCCGCGGCCCCGACGGTGGCGTTGACGCCGCTCCTGCTGGGCAAGTGGCTGGTGTTCGCGTGCGCCGTCGCCGCGGTGACCGCGCTGTTCATCGAGCTGACCCACGCGATCAAGCGCCACGGCGAGCGCCTGCTGCCGCGGCTGCCGCTGCGCATGGCGGTCGGCGGCCTCGTCGTCGTCGCGCTGTGGCAGCTGCTCGGCACCGCCGACTACCTCGGCCTCGGCGTGCCGACCATCGTGCGCGCGTTCGACGATCCCGACCTGCCGGCCTACGCCTTCGCGCTCAAGCTGGCGTTCACCGCCGTGACGCTGGGCGCCGGCTTCCTCGGCGGCGAGGTGACGCCGCTGTTCTTCATCGGCGCCGCGCTCGGTAGCGCGCTGGCCGGGCCGCTCGGCATCCCGCTCGCGCTGGGCGCCGGCGTCGGCCTGGCCGCGGTGTTCGCCGCGGCGTCGAACACGCCGCTGGCGCTGTCGATCATGGCGGTCGAGCTGCTGGGCGGCGCGGCGCTGCCGCACGTCGTGATCGTCTGCGTCGTCGCCTACCTGCTCACCGGCCACCGCAGCATCTACCCGGCGCAGCGCCTGGCGTTCGGCAAGGGCGGCGGTCGCCTGGCCGCGCCGCTCGCGCTCCGTGATCTACGCGCGGACGCCGGCGCGCGCCCGCCGCCGCCGCCGGGGTGATCGGCGCGGCGCGCGGCCGGGTGTATCGTGCCGCCGATGCGTGGCCACCTCGTCTTGCTCGCGCTCGGGCTCGCGACCGCGTGCACCGACCCGACGGTCGAGGTGCAGCTGGAGTTCGCCTCGGCCTCGCTCGCGGAGGCGGTCACGCGCTACGACCTCGCGGTGGTGGTCATCGCCGGCGCCGACTGCGACGACCCGCGCTACCTCGAGCTCTCCGCCGAGGATCTGGCGCGCGGCACGCGCGAGTTCATCCGCGACCAGCCGCTGAGCAGCCCGGCGACGCTGGCCAACGTGCCGCGCGTCGACCCGAAGCTGTTCGTCGTGACCGGCTACGACCAGCGCGGCACGGTCATCGCCGGCGGGTGCGCCGACGTGCGGGAGGCGATCGAGGCGGACCGGCCGGTCCCGATCCTGATGGAGCCAGCGCTGATCACCCGGGTGATCGACTCCGACGCGGTGACGCCGAGCCTGACGCTGCCGGAGACCGACGGGTTCGAGTTGCTGGCCCGCGAGCGGCGGCGCGACGGCGCCCCGGTGGCCCAGGCCGCCCTGCGCTTCGTGCTGCGCACCAGCGTCGGCGACCTGCCGCTCGCGACGACCGGCGATACCCCGTCGATCCAGATCACGCCGGTCGCCGGCACCGACAGCGTGTTCACGGTCAGCGGCCTCGCGGGTCTCACCCTCGACCAGCTGCCGGGCGACACCCAGCCCGCCGGCCCCGCCGAGCTGGTGATCCGCGGCGCCTGGTCCGACGAGGTCAACCGGATCCCGGTCAGCATCGCCGTGCCCTCCACCCGGGCCACGCTCGACGACGGCCCCGTCCGCAACCAGATCGCGGCGGCGTGGACGACCCTCCCGTGCCTCGCCTCCACCAGCGGGCCATGCGTCCGCGCCGCGGCGCTGGTCCAGGGCGCGGCGGGCGACCCGCACCTGGTGACGTTCACGATCATGTGGGCCGACGGCGCGCCGATCCCCAGCATCGCGCGCACCGTCGGGCCCGAGTTGCCCGGGGCGCGCACGCTGGTCGCGTTCGAGCGGCCCACCGGCGCAGCCCTCCGCCTGGTCACCCGCACCGCCACCGGGTGGACCACGCTGCAGCTGACCGGCGAGGACTGGCGCGCCACCCCTGGCACCGAGGTCACCGCCGCGGCCGATCAGCTCCTCGCGTTCCCCCCGTGCGGGAGCGACGCGACGATCGGCCTGCTGGCCATCACCGGCGGCCGCGCGAGCGGCTACGAGCGCCCCCTCCCCCTGGTCGACCCCACCGCCCGCATCGGCTGGCTCGCGGCGGTGATCCAGGGATGGCTCGACCAGGGCGAGACGATCGAGCTGCTCGGCGCGGCGTGCCTGCGCACCCGCCACTCGGGCGGCGAGGCGGTCTTCGTGCCAGGGCTCGCGGTCCGCCGGACCACCGCCGCCATGGCGACGATCACCCTGCTGCTGTCAGACGGATCCGAGGCGAAGGTCGTCGACACCGATCTGGTCGGCGCGGTCACCGCGGCGATGGTGGGCGAGGCCCCGGCGATCATCGCCGCGTCACCGGAGCACAACGCGCTGCAGGTGCTGTCGTCGCGGTTGATCTACGACGGTGCGGGGCTGCGGATGGTCCCCGACGGGCTCATCGCCCACCCGGTGCCGGCGGTGCCCAAGGCGCTGACCGCGCTCGACGCCAACGTGGACGGCGTCGAGGACACGCTCGCGCTGGTGCCGGTCGGCGCCGACCTCGGCCTGGCGATGACGATCGGGCGCGGCCGCGCCGACGACGCGCTGAGCGCCACCCTGCGGCTGGACCTGCCCGCGCCCGTCCAGCGCCTGGTGCCGCTCGGCCAGCCCGGCCAGCGCCAGCGCCTGGTGGTCCTCGACGACGAAGGCGTCGTGGTCTTCGACTTCGCCCCACCGCGGCCCCGGTGATGCCCCGCCCGCCGCGGCCCCCCGCCCCGCCCCGCGCGCCGCTGCCGCGCGAGGTCGTCGTGCTCGGCTGGGTGTCGTTCTTCAACGACGTCTCGAGCGAGATGATCTACCCGCTGCTGCCGCTGTTCATGGTGGTGGTGCTGGGCGCGTCGGCCACGTCGCTGGGCTGGGTCGAGGGCGTCGCCCAGGGCGTGGTCGCGCTCTTGTCGGCGTGGGTCGGCTGGCGCAGCGATCGCTTCCGCCGGCGCGTGCCGTACGTGCGCTGGGGCTACGGCCTGCCGGTGATCGGCAAGGGCCTGCTGGTCACCGCGGTGTCGTGGCCGATGGTGCTGCTCGGCCGCACCGTCGATCGCGTCGGCAAGGGCATCCGCTCGAGCCCGCGCGACGCGCTGATCGCCGACACCACGCCCGCCGCCGATCGCGGCCGCGCGTTCGGTCTGCACCGCACGATGGACAGCGCCGGCGCGGTGGTCGGCGTGCTCGGCTCAGCGCTGCTGCTGTGGTGGCTGAGCGGCTCGCCGGTCGAGGGCGCGACCACCGCGCAGGTCGCGCACACCGCCACCGCGTTCCGCACGATCTTCGCGATCGCCGCCGGGCTGGGCCTGGCCGCGCTGGCGTGCACGCTGCTCCTGCGCGAGCCGCCCCACGACGCCGGGCCCGCCGCGGCGAGCGGGCCGCCGCCGACCTTGCGCGACGGGCTGCGCGGCCTGTCGCGCGGCTACTGGATCGTGATGGCGTTCTTGCTGCTGTTCTCGCTGGCCAACAGCAGCGACACGTTCCTGCTGCTGCGCGCCAGCCAGGTCGGGCTAGCGCCGTGGGAGGTGGTGCTGATCTACGCGCTGTACAGCCTGGTCTACACGCTGGCCTCGTACCCCGCCGGCCTGCTCAGCGATCGGGTCGGCCGCTGGCCGCTGCTCGGCGTGGGCTGGGCGATCTACGCCGCGGTCTACCTCGGCCTCGCGGTCACCGGCGCCACCGCGATCTGGCCGCTGCTCGCGGTCTACGGCCTGTACATCGCGCTCACCGACGGCGTCGGCAAGGCGCTGCTCGCCGACCACGTGCCGCGCGCCCGTCGCGGCCTGGCGCTGGGCCTGTTCTACATGGCCTCGGGCGGCACGATGGTCGCCGCCAGCGTGGTCGCCGGCCTCTTGTGGGATCGGGTCGGGCCGGCCGCGCCGTTCTGGTTCGGCGGCGCCACCGCCGCGGTCGCGGTCGCGCTGGTGCTGGTGGTGCGGCCGTGGCGGGTCACCTCGACGATCGCCGCGTAGCCTTCGTCCCGCTCCGGTTCACGTCGCGCAACCCGTCCGATGCGCACGCACCACCCGGGAGGCTTGAGGACAAGCCGTCTCGCGTATCGACCTCGCCGGGGAGCGTTTGTCGACAAGCCCTCCCAGGAATTCAGAACCGTTCGTCGACCCGGGCCAGGCAGGCCTTGATGCGGTCGGCCAGCTCGGTGAACTGATCGAGCATCGACACGTCGCCCAGCTTGCGCGCGGTGTTCATGCACCGCACCAGGTAGGTGAACAGGCTGCCCTCCTCGTGCTCGAGGCCCTCCTTGATCACGAAGTCGAGGAACCCGACCTGCTCGTCGTCCATCCGCGACCAGATCCGCTTCTGCTTCTTGCCGCCGTGGATCTCGGGGTGCGGCACCTGGGCCTGGAACCGCGCCAGCGCCTCCTCCATCTTGCTCGGCACGTAGGGGTGGTCGCGGTCCCACTCGGCCTCGGCGTCCTCCCACGCCGCCTGGGGGTTGGCGTCGCGCAGCTCGCGCAGCCGGGTCCGGCACCACTCGCGGCGGGCGTCGTCGCCCTTGCGGTCGAGGATGCGCTGGACCGCGTCGTGATCGATCAGCAGCTCGACCAGGGCGCGGTAGTCCTCGTAGTCGAGCTGCTCGTTGCGCAGCAGGTGGAACACGAACAGCCCGTCCATGCCCTGCAGCTGCTTGATCATGTTGCCGGTGACCTGCTTGCCGTGCTCGTCGAGCACGCCCACCGCCCGCAGGTTGTCGACCAGCATCGCCAGGGTCTTGTGCAGCTCGCGCTTGGTCCGCTCGTCGGTGAGCAGGTGATCGATCACCGTCACGACGTTGAGCCGCATCGACGGCGGCAGCGACGCCTCGATCTCGTCGATCGGCTCGAGCGGCGGCGCGTCGGCCGGCACCGGCTGGCCCGGCAGGCGGTGGGTCGTCAGGTCGGGCAGGCCGATCGCCAGCACCTGCTCGGCGGTGATCTTGGTCTTGCTGCGCAGCTCGGCCGGCTCGCCCTTGACCAGCTCGGCGTGGATCTCCGGCGTCCAGATCAGCTCGCCGGTGCGCTGGGCGTCGTTCTTGGCCCGGCCGTAGATCGTCTTCTTGATCTTGACCTCGTCGATCGCGCCGCGCTTACCGGCGGCCTTGAGCTCCTTGCGCAGATCGACGGTGACCGCCTCGGGCGCCAGCGCGATCGCCAGGCCGCGATCGTCGAACTGCGGCCGGCCGGCGCGCCCGGCCATCTGGTGGAACTCGGCCGGCGTCACCAGCCGCGCCTCCTTCTTGATGAACTTGCGCAGCGCCGGGAACACCACGGTCTTGGCCGGCAGGTTGATGCCGGCCGCGATGGTCTCGGTCGAGACCACGAACCGCAGCTTGCGCTCGAGCGTCAGCTCCTCGACCAGCTGCTTGTAGCGGGGCAGGATGCCGGCGTGGTGGACGCCGATGCCGTGGGTGAGCAGTGGCCGCAGCTCCTTGGCCACGCCGGCCGGCAGCAGCGCCGCGTCGCAGCGCTTGTCGATCTCGTCCTTCTCGGCGTCGGTGGTGAACCGGCGGCAGCTCTTGAGCAGCCGCGCCACCTCGAAGCACAGCTCGCGGCCGAAGCAGAAGATGATCGCCGGCACATCGCCGTCGTGGGCCAGCTGCTTGACCACGTCGATCAGCAGCTCCTCCTTGAACTGGTGCTCGAGCGGCACCCGGCGCTCGCGCGAGTCGATCGACAGCATCTTCACCTTGCGGGTGAGCTCGACCCAGTGGCAGAAGCGCTCGGGGTGGCCGACCGTCGCCGACAGCACCACCAGCTGGCTGCGTGGATCGAGGCCGATGATCGACTGCTCCCAGACGTAGCCGCGCTCGAGGTCGTTGAGGTAGTGGCCCTCGTCCATGATGACCAGGTCGGCCGGGCATACGTTCTTCTCGCCGACCACGCGGTTCCACAGGATCTCGGCCACCTCGACCTGCACCGGCGCCTCGCGGTTGACCTTGTAGTCGCCGGTCGCGAAGCCGACGTTCTCCTCGCCGAAGTCGGCCGACAGCTCGCGGAACTTCTCCTCGGTCAGCGCCCGGAGCGGCGTCGTGTAGACCACCCGCTGGCCCCGGGCCAGCGCCGCGAAGATGCCGGCCTTGGCCATCATCGTCTTGCCGGTGCCGGTCGGCACCGTGACCAGCACGCTCTGGCCGCCGATGATCGCGCCGATCGCCTGCTCCTGCACCGGGTACGGCTCGCGCCCCTGCGACCAGAAGAACTTCTCGACGAACGCCAGCTCGAGATCCGCGGCAGACGGCGCAGCCATCGGCGGACCCTGGCACGCGGCGCGCGCGCCTACAAGCCAGCTGAGCGACACTCCGGCGATGCGGCACCACGGGTCGAAGCGATCGCTCAAGCGCGCCGACCTGCCCGCCGCCGCACACCTACCGCGTGCGCGCCGATCAGCCGGGCAACGCCAACAGCGCGCCGCCGTACCCGATCGCGATCGAGTAGGAGACTCGTGCGCGGCACCCAAGGTCGTCAGCGCGCCCCCGCCTTCGCGGCCCCCCGGGTTCTCCTGGCCGCTGGGTGCTTGGCTCGTCGACGCCTGCGTGCGGCCGGCGGCGCCCCGACCTCGACACCGACCCGTGTCGCCGCGACCTCGCCGCCCGCAGGATCGGGCGCCACCGCTCCCGCATCTCCCACGTGGGACGGCGGCGCCCCGTACGGCCGCCCGTCGGCGTGCGTGATCCGCAGCTTGGCGGGCGCGGTCCCGCCGATCCGCAGCCGGCCGTCGTGCGCGGCCTTGTGGTGCGCCGAGCACATCACCGCCAGCTTGGTCGGCGTGTGCTTGCCGCCCTGCGCTCGCGGCACGATGTGGTGCACGTCGACGTACCGCGCGTTGCGGCACCCCGGCACGACGCAGCGCCCGCGATCCCGCCGCAGCACCGCGCGCCGGGTCCGCGGCGGGATCGTCTTGGTCACCCGCGCGGGCTTGTCGCCGTCGACCCGCCCGAGCAGCTCCGCGTCGCACGACGCCTGCGCCAGCTCGGTCTCGCTGATCTCGATCGTGTGCCCGGCGACGTCCTGCCACGCGCGCATGCAGTCGGTGCACCGCGTGATCGCGATCTGATACATGGGGCCGGACGCCGCCGCGGCATCTCCCTCGTGCGACGCCGACGCGGCACCTGCCCCGTGGGACCCGGCGCCCGCCAGCTGGCCATCGCACAAGGTCGCGAGCAGGTCGCCGTCGGTGAGCGGGTGCCCGCACGCCGCCTCCAGCGCGCGCCGCGCCGCGGTGAACTTGCCCAGCACCGCCGCCGGCAGCAGCAGCCGCAGCTCGTGCAGCCGCGCGGCGGGGTCGGGCGGATCGTCCGGCGAGTCGCCCCGCCGCCGTCCGGTGACCATCTCCTCGATCTCCCGCACGGTGTGCTTGGCCGCCGCCGTCAGCCACGCCGCCTCGGTGTCGACGGTCGCGACCCGGGTCAGCTCGCGGGCCGCGCTGTACGCGACGTCGCCCGCGCTCATCGCCGCTCGCAGCTTCGGCAGCCCCTCGAGCGCGTCGGCCACCCGCAGTCGCTCGCGCGCCGGCCCCGGCGCGTAGCCCAGGATGCGCTCGACATACTCGAAGAACGACGCGAAGCCGAGCTCGCGATGGACGCCCAGCGCCCGCGCGCGCCGCAGCCACGCGGCCTCCTCGACGTCGAGCGCCGCCCGCCGCCGCGCCAGCCCGCGCAACGTCCGGTCGACGACGCGCCAGTCGTCCGCGCCCGCCGCCGCGGCCGCCGTCCCCGCGGCCGCCGCCCCCGCGCCCGACGCACCCGCGCCCACCTGCTGTCCGCCCGCTGCCCTGTCCACCATGCCCAGCCCCTCAGCAAGCCGCGCGCCAGCCGTAACCCCGCGACGCCTCGCCCCGCGTGTCCGAATCTCGGACAAGACGGCCGGATCTCGTCCGGATTGTCCGGCGCTCCGGCCATCCCCGGACAGCCGCGGGTGTCCGGCCCCGGACATGCGTCAGCGCTCACCGCGCCGACGCACGCATCGACGCAGCCCGCTGCGCGGCCGGCCTGGCGGCTAGCCGCGCGACTGCGGTGACCGCCGCAGCCGTTCAGGCCTCGTCCTTGAGCAGGAAGTCGTTGTTGATGACCTTGAACGACAGCCGGCCGCCGAGCGTCGGCGACAGCGTCTCGGTCAGCGGCCGGACGACGATGCCCTCCTTGCGGTTGGTGGTGCCGGGGTACAGGCCGCGCGCGCGCTCGAGCCAGTGCGCGAGCGTGTGCGGGTAGCTGGCGGCGGCTTCGCCGGTGACGACCTCCTCGATCGGCACCGTCGCCAGGCCGTGCGCGGCGGCGAACGCCACCAGCTCGGCGTGATCGAGCCGGCGACCGGCGCGCACGTCGTGGACGCTGAACAGGAACAGCGTCAGCTCGGCCAGCCCCAGCCGGTTGCGCTGGATGCCGGGGCCGCACAGCTCGCCCTGGATCGCGAACCCCGGCGGCAGCGCGTCGGCGAGGGTGTGGCGCTCGGCCGCCCGCCACACCGGGTTGGGGCCAGGCGCCAGCGCCCAGTTGCGCGAGCACGCCGTGAACGCGCCGTCGGGTGCGCGGTAGTACGTGGCCGAGGTGCCGTCGCACTTGGTGGTCACGTAGAACGGCTGGCCGCGCAGCTCGTCGAGCACGGCGAGCGCCGACTGCAGGCGGATCTCGTCGGTCTTGGGCACCGCGCCGGGGAACGGCCCGGCGACCTCGCGGCTGTCGGGCAGCTCGGGCTCGTACTTGGTCACGCCGAGCACGTCGCGCAGGTCGACGTCGGCCGCCGGCAGCGCCTGGTCGGCCGGCAGGATCGCGACCGGCAGCGCCAGCCCCTGCGACAGCACCCCGCGCAGCCGGGCGGTCTTCACCCGGAAGCCGCGCGGGCGCATGAACTCGGCCCACGGCGCGCCGTCGGGCAAGACGCTGTCGATCTCGAAGAAGACGCACGGGTCGCCGACGGCGAACTCGGCCTTCTTGACGACGACGTCCCAGCCCATGACCCGGGCCTTGACGATCTGGTCGGCGCCGACGATGGGTTCGAGCGATTCGATCCGCTGGATCGAGACGAGCTTGCGTTCCATGACACGGTCCCTGGCGAGTCGCGACGAGCGGCGCACCGGACCGACTCGCGTGGTCCCTTCCCGACCTCCCCCGGCGCGCGCCGACGCGCGCACCCGCGCGCATCGAGATCTGCACCTTGCAGAAGCCGCGCGACGCTGTCAACGGCAAACACCGGGCCGGGCGCGCCGGTCGGCCGCCGATCGTCGATACGATGGGCCATGCGCCAACGTCCGTCGAACCCGCCCGCCCGCCGTCGCTTCGGCCTCGCCCACCTCGTGCTGCCGATCGTGATCGGCGGCTGCTCGTTCCAGGCCTCGTGCGGTGGCAAGTCCATCGACACCAAGAAGGCCGAGGGCGCGATCGCCGAGATGCTCAAGGCCGCGGGCGGCATCGACGCCAAGGTCACCTGCCCGACCGGCATCAAGATCAAGCAGGGCGCGACGTTCGATTGCACGGCGGACGTCGGCGGCGTCCCGGCCAAGGTGCGGGTCACGCAGAAGGACGACGCCGGCAACGTCTCGTTCGAGGTCGTCGAGGGCGTCGTGGTCGGCGCCAAGGTCGAGGCCGCGATCGCCGCCAACCTCAAGGAGAACGGCATCACCGCGACCGCGGTGAGCTGCGGCGCGGCGGTGCGCCCGTCGGTGCCCGGCACCTTCACCTGCACCGCCCAGGCGGAGCCGCCGCTGACGATCGAGGTGACGATCAAGAACCAGCTCGGCACCATCGACTGGAAGCTGCTGCCCCCGCCGGCGCCCCCGGCGCCGGACGGGCCGCCCGAGGGCGCCGTGCCGACCGAGGTGCCGCCCGAGGGCGCCGAGCCGGCCGAGCCGGCCGAGCCCGCGGAGCCCGCCGCGCCGTGACCTACGCCGGCGGCGGGCCGGGCGGCGCGTCGAGGCCGACGAACGCCGCGATCTTCTGCTCGGCGGCCTCCTCGACGTGGTCGACGCCCGCGGTGTACGTGCGCGCGCGGTCGAGGTTGGTGACGACCAGGTCGGCGCCGATCAGGGTCAGCATCAGCACGTTCGACTCGAACTTCAGCACGGTCAGCACGACGTCGGAGATGCGCAGGCGCAGCTGGGTGACCAGGCCGTACAGCGCGGCGACGATCATCACCGCCGACACCAGCATCGTCACGAGGTAGATCTTGCGGGCGACCTTGATCGCCTTGAGCGCCTCCTCCTCGGACATCGGCCGGGCCAGCCGGAACCCCGCGCGGGCCAGCACCCCCTGCCCCACCACCACCAGCAGCACCCCGGTGATGAACCGGCCGTCGCCGGTGAACTGGTAGGGGATGATCAGGATGACGTAGGCCAGCAGCGCGTACATCGGCGCGGCCATCGCGATCAGCCAGCCCGGCGCCGAGCTGCCCGGGAACAGCAGCTTCACCACCATCGACGCGCGCACCAGCCCCGGCATCAGCGAGATCGCCTTGGGCGCGAGCTGCAGCATCGCGATCATCGCGAACACGAACGGCATCAGGATCCGCTGCTTGACGCCGTCGACGCCCATCGCCAGCAGCATGTCCTTCTGCGCCAGCAGCCCGGCCTTGGTCCGGGGCAGCTCGTCGACGATCGTCCGCAGCGGGTAGACGAACACGATGAACGGCGTGATCAAGAACAAGAGCCAGCCCCAGAACAGCCACCGCCGCTGCCGGCGCCAGTGCGCCCAGTTCTTGAGCTGCACCCAGGCGATGACCAGGAACAGCGCCTCGGCCACCGCCGGCGCGACCTTCACGAAGCGGATCGGATCGGGCAGCTTGCCGGTCAGGCCGTTCCACAGGCCGATGATGGTCAGCGGGATCAGCGCGCAGGCCACCAGGAACAGCACCGAGCGCCGCCACGCCAGGAACGCCTGCAGGTTGGGCTCGACGATCGGCGGGCTGGCGTGGGCCAGCTCGTAGCGCTCGGCCGGCAGCACCTCGGCCGGATCGATGCGCAGCCGGAACGCGCGCTTGGCCGAGATCTTGAGGAACTTGAGGAAGCTCTTGGCCGGCACCTCCTCGAGGAGCGCGGCGATCGCGTTGCGCCCCGAGCGCGACGGCGGCGCGGGCGCGGCCGGGGTGCCAGGCTCGGGGCCCGGAGCCGAAGGATCCATCTGCGCATACTAACGTCGGCGGCGCCGCGGGTGTTCCGCGCGGCCGCGTTCGTGGATAGGATCGGCCGATGCAAGCGCGGCGCGCGGCGCTGGGGCTCGGGCTGCTCGCCGCGTGCGCCGATCCGGCGCCGGCGATCCGCGACCTGCGGGTCACCGCGCCCAGCGGCGCCGTCGAGCTGGTGCCGGTGCCCGGCGAGGCGCTGGCGATCGCCTGGACCGCGGACGTCGACGGCGAGGTCGCGCTGGCCCTGGGGCTGGTGCCGGATCGCGTCGGCGATCCGACGATCGCCATGGGGACGGTGCCCGCCACCGTCGGCCTGCTCACCTGGGCGCTGCCGACGCCGGCGCCGCGGGCCGGCACCTACCGCGTACACGCCACCGCGTACGGCGACGGCCGACCGCTGGTCGACGCCAGCGCCAGCGCGATCGTCGTCATGCAGGGCGTCGAGTTCGACGCCGCGGCGCTGACGTTCACCGGCGCCGACCTCGACCGCGACGTGGACGTCACGGCGACCGTCGGCCGGCCGATCGGCGTCGAGCTGGCGGCGACGCCGGTGGGCGCGACCGCGCCGCGCTTCCTGCTGGTGACCGCGTCGATCGCCAGCGACCTGGCGCCGATCGGCCGCAGCTTCCGCTGGACCGGCGTGGCCCAGGACGGCGCCGCGCTGCCGGCCGGCGCCTACGACGTCACGCTGCGGGTCGCGCCCCAGGCCCGCCCCGGCGCCCGGTACGACGTCGGCGGCCTGGTCGTGACCTGGACGCCGTAGCGGTCCGCGCGCGCGATCACATCGTGCGCTTCGCGTTCTCGGCCCACCACCGCA
This sequence comes from Myxococcales bacterium, assembly GCA_016707895.1. GTDB lineage: Bacteria > Myxococcota_A > Polyangia > Haliangiales > Haliangiaceae > UBA2376. The sequence goes on from JADJGV010000006.1 coordinate 448,355, forward strand.
CGCCGTCCCAGCGCGCGTGCCACGACCGGTCGAGGATCTTCTGCACGGTGGCGCGGGCGGCGTCCTTGCGCCCGAGCGCGAGCTCGGTGGTGGCCTGGCGCTGCAGCCACGTCGGGTTGGTGGCGTCGATGGCGAACGCCCGGCGCCACAGCCCCAGCGCCGGCTCCAGCTTGCCCGCGCGCTCGAGCACCTCGGCCGCGCCCTGGAACGACGCGCCCTCGCGCGGCGCGCGGTCGATCGGCGACGACAGGTAGCGCCACGCCTCGTCGTCCTGGCCGACCGCGAGCAACAGCTCGGCCAGCAGGCGCTCGCGCCCGGCGTTGTCGGGATCCATCGCGCGCCAATCGCGGCCGGCGTCGAGCGCCGCGGCGATCGCGGCGTCGCGCGCGGCGCCAGTGGTCGCGCGCGCCACCTGGCCGTGGAACGCGATCAGCTGGGTGTAGTCGCCGCGCAGCGCGGCCAGCGCCACTGGCTGGTCGGCCTCGCCGGCCATCGCCCGATCGAGCAGCGCGGCAGCGTGGACCGGATCGCCCAGGTCGGCGGCGCGGCGCGAGGCCAGCCGCAACAGCGCCGGGCGATCGGGGTGGCGGGCCAGCGCGGCGTCGAGCAGCGCCTGCGCCTTGGCGGCGCGGCCGCTGTTGGCGGCCAGCACGTACAGGCGGGCCAGCGTCGCGTCGTCGTCGCCGGCCAGCGCCAGCGCGCGGTCGAGCCCGAGGTCGAGATCCTCGCCGGGCGCCAGCGTCGCCGCGCGCACGAACGCCAGCACGTGATCGAGGCGATCGCTGGCCAGCGCCCGCTGCCGCCACGCCGTCATCGCCTGGGTCCAGCCGAGCGCGCCGCGCGCGCTGCCGGTGATCGCGGCGTAGGCGGCGGAGTCGATCGTCGGCGGTTCGGCCGCGAGGTCGACGTCGGTCATCAGCGCGATCCACCGCTCGGCGGCGGTGCCGGCGCGGCCGCCGTAGCCGGCGAAGTACGCGGCCTCCTGGCGGATCAGGTTGCGGTACGGGCCGGTCGCGATCGGCTCGAGCAGCCCGACCACCGTCGGGTCCTGCCAGGCCAAGGTCTGAGCCAGGCGCAGGCCGGTGATCACCGGCAGCGGGCCGCCCGCGCCGCGATCGGCCAGCGCGCGGAACGCCGCGACGCTGGCCTTGCGGTCGCCGCGCTCGATCGCGGTCAGCGCCTGGCGGTTATGCGCCAGCGCGCCGATCAGCCCGGGCTCGGCGGCGAGCCGCGCCGCCAGCGCGGCGTCGACCTTGGCCCGCCGGTCGGTGAGCGCGGCGCCCCGCAGGTGATCGACCACCGCGCCCGCCTGGCCGCCGATCAGCGTCGCCAGCGTGCGGTCGTCGAGCCAGCGCGCGCCGCCGCTGATCAGCGCCAGCTCGCCGGGCGCCAGCGCGCCGGCGGTCGCCAACGCGCGCGCCACCGCGGCCACCTGCGCCGGATCGCCGACCGCCAGCGCCGACGCCGCCAGCTGGTGCTGGAGGTGGCGCCAGGCCTGCGAGCCGGCGGCGGCCGCCGCGGCGCGCTGCGCGGCCAGCGGCAGGTTGTCGAGCGGCAGCTCGAGCGCCACCGCGGCCAGCGCCGCCGGCGCGATCTGCACGCCAGCGTCGGGCTGGAACCGCCAGGTCGTGGTCACGCTGTCGATCGTGACCGCCCAGCCGTCGCCGGCCCGCACCGCGCGCTGGCGGACCCGCGCGTCGGCGCCGCGCAGCTCGGCGAGCTCGGCGACCACGCCGTCGGCGTCGAGCGTCAGGCGTCGCACCACGCCGCCGGCGACCGGCGTCAGCGTGAGCTGGCGATCCCCGACCTTGGCCACGCGGTAGAAGCGGGCCAGGTGCTCGGGCCGCGGCGCCACCAGCGGCAGCGCGGTCGCCAGCAGCGCCGGCTCGCGGTCGCCGATCGCGCGATCGGCGCCGACGTCGAGGCCGGGGTAGCGCACCGCCAGCGTCGCGCCGTCGTAGGTGACGTCCTCGATGACGCCGGCGTCGAGGGCGCGGTGGATCGCGAACCGCCCGCCGGCGTCGACGGCGATCGTCGCGCCGTCGCTCGCGGTCCACCGCCCGGCGCCGCGCGCCGCGCGCGCCGCGGTCAGCACCCGGGCCGCGTCGTCGGTGATCGCCCCGCGCCCGCTGCCGCCGTCGGCCGCCAGCGCCGCCAGCGCGTCGTCGACGGCGGTCCGCGCCAGGCCCGGCAGCCACCGGGTCAGATCGTCGAGCCGCCAGTCGCCGCTGTACTGCAGCGCGATCGGGACCAGCCGCGGACCCGCCGGCAGCCGGCCCCAGGCGATCGCCTGCTGCGCCTGCCCGACCTGCGCCGCCAGCTCGAGCGTCTGATCGATCGGCTGGGCCGGCCCCATGCGCCGCCCGCGCGCCCCGAGCGGCGCGTCGGTCTTGCCGCGGCTCTCCTCGCGGTCGGGCATCGGGGTCGCGGTGACCACCGCCGGCGGCGCCGGCGGCGCGTCGGCCGCGATCGCCCCGGTCGCCGCGGCGTGCCCGTCGCCCGCGCGATCCATCGCGGCGCTGGCCGCCGGCTCGGCGGCGGCGCGATCGGCGTCGGCCGGCGGCGCCGGGTCGGGCGACGCCGTGCCCTTGTAGAAGTCCACGCCATCGTCGAGCGCGTCCTCGCCGGCGGCGTCGTCCTTCTTGCTCAGCTTGGCTTCGGCGGTGGCGCGGGTCGCGACCACGCCGCCGCCGCCCCGGCCGTTGCCGACGCCGCCGAAGCCGTAGCCCGAGCCGGCGCCGTGGCCGATCGTCCCCATCGTGCCGAACCCGACGCCACCGCCGAGCTCGGCCTGCGCGTCGAGCCCGTCGCCGCTCGGGTAGCGCCACGCCAGCGGCTGCCGCCACAGCGGCGCCGCGGCGATCACGGTCGGGGTCGCGGCGACCGGCACCGTCGCCGGCAGCGCGTACGGCGCCCAGGTCTCGCCGCTGCCCTTGCGCACGCCGTACTGCGCGTACATCGCGTCGCTCTCGAGCACGATCAGCGAGGTGTGCTGCGACAAGAGGAAGTGCGCGGTGCCCAGCGCGACCATCTCGGCCTTGCGCGCGTGGTAGGCCGCGATCGCGCGCGCCTCGTCGGTCGGGCACGGCGCGGTGGCGCACGGCGCCAGCGCGCGATCGCCGGCGGTCATCAGCGCCTCGAGGCGGCGCTGGGCCCACAGCCGCGGCAGGTAGCCGCCGTCGCCGGGCGCCACGGCGGCGCGGGTCAGGTCGACGGTCTGCGACCACGGCTGGCCCCCGAGCTGGCCGCGCAGCGTCACCGCGCGCACGTCGTCCCGGGCCGGCGCCTGGACCACCAGCTCGATGTCCTCGCCGGCCGCCACCTGGTGGCTGCGGAGCAGCACGCTGACCTCGGGGCCGGGGCCGTCGAGGCTGGCGGTCAGCCCGGTGATCCGCGCGGTGTACAGCGCGGCCACCAGATCGAGCGCGCGCCACGCCAGGTCGTCGCCGAGGTCGATCGCCGTGGCCACGCCGCCGGTGGCGTCGGCCAGCGCCGTCAGGGTCGTCAGGTCGGCGCCGTCGCCGACGCCCAGGCCGATGAACGTGGCCTTGCCGGCGATCGCGTCGCGCAGCTCGTCGATCGTGCGCCGCTCGCCGGTGGCGGTGCCGTCGCCGACGTAGACCACGTAGCCCGGCTGGCCGTCGAGCAGCTGCGCCGCGCCGGCCAGCGCCTGGCCGAGGTCGGTCTCGCCGAGGCCGGCGTCCTTGGTGAGGAACGCGCGCAGCGCGTCGCGATCGATCGCCATCGCGTCCTGCCAGGTGCCGTAGCGGCGGTGGGTCGCGTCGAACGCCACCACCATCACCTGATCCTGCTCGTCGATGTCGTCGACCAGGTGATCGATCAGCTCGGCCTGGGCGCGCAGCTCGGTCGGGCCGCGCGACGCGCTGGTGTCGTCGAGGATGACCCACCGCTTCGGGCGATCGGCGACCTCGGCCGCCGGCAGCTCGGGCCGCACCCGCAGCAGCAGGTAGCGCTGGGCGTCGGCGATCGTCCGCGCCACCGCCACCGCCGGCGCCGGCTGGCGCACCCGCAGGACCAGCGAGTCGCCGAGCGGCGCCTGCTGCGCGCGGTAGCTCACCACCGCGTCGGCGCCGACCGGCCGCACCGCCACCGCGTGGCTGGGCGACGTGATCTCGCACGCGGCGCAGCCCACCACCTTGACCTGCATGCCGACCTCGCCCACCGGCTGATCGAGGTCGGGCAGCGGCACGGTCAGCGTCAGATCGTCGTAGGTGCGGGCCAGCGGCTGGGTGTAGGCCAGCACCACGCGCTTGTCCTGGTGCGGCGGCAGCGGGAAGATCCGCATCGACACCTTGCCGGCGCCCATCTGCTCGAGCAGCGCCGGATCGCGCCGCTGGTAGACGACGTCCTCGTAGATGCGGCGCGCCGCCATCCGCTCGACCACCGCCGACTCGGTGAGCCGGCCATCGACGTACATCGCCAGCCGCGACACCGCCGCGCCCGGCGGCAGCGCGAACTTGTAGACGCCCTCGAGGGTCTGGTCCTGCGGGTTGTGGAAGGTCTGATCGAGCGCGACCCGCGCGATCTGGTTCTCGAGCTGGACGTCGATGGTCAGCGCCGCCATCGGCAGCGGGAACTCGCGCTCCTGCCACTGCGGGTCGCGCGCGACCAGCGCGCCCGAGCGCATCGGTCCGGCGGCCGGACGCTCGTCGCGCCGGCGGCGCTCCGCCACCCAGCTCACCAGGTGCGACAGCCGCGGCGCCGGGCCGCGGGTCGGGCGCACGCCCTGCTGCATGACGCCCTGCTCGCCGGCGTGCAGCACCGCCTCGTGCCCGCCCGAGCGCAGCGCGACCACGCCGCGCAGCACCGACGTCGTCGTGGTCTCGCCGACGGCCTCGACCAGGAACCGGGTGCCCAGCACCGACAGCTCGCCGGCGCCGGTGACCACCTGGAACCGGCCCGCGCCGGGCGCGACGTCGAGCAGCACCGCGCCCTCGACCCGGACCTTGCGCGGCCCCAGCTCGGTGAGCTTGCCGCCGGCGCCCAGCTCGGCGGTGGTGCCGTCGGCGAGCGCGATCGTGTCGGTGGCCTTGGACGCGTCGGGTGGCCCCGGCGGCGCGCCGCCGGGGCGACCGCCCCCGCCGCCGAGGTTGGCCACCACCATCGCGCCGGCCGCCGCCGCCACCAGCCCCCAGCCGGCGATCGCCACCGGCGATCGTCGGGGCGCGTCCTTGCCGTGGCGCGCCACCAGCCGCGCGCGCATCCGGGCCCGGGCCACCGGGCTGGGCGCCGCGGGATCCGAGCCGGCCAGGAGCGTGGTCAGGTTCTGCTCGAGCACGTCGTCGTCGCGATCGCGGTCGGTGGTCATGGCTGCACCTCGCTGAGCGCGTGGCCCAGGGTGGAGAAGGTTTCCTTGAAGGCGCGGCGGGCCCGGGCGAGCAGCGACTTGGCCGCGTCGACCGACACGCCCAGATCGGCGGCCAGATCCTCGAGGCTCTGGCCGTCGACGTACTTGCGCGCCAACGCCGTGCGGTACTGCTCGGGCAGGTGCGCGATGGTCATGTTGACCAGGTCGCGGGTCTCGGCGCGGGCCAGCACGTCGCCCGGCAGCGGCGTGCGCGCCAGCGCGTCGTAGATCTGCGCCAGCGACGCGTCGATCCGATCCCAGCGATCGGCGACCTCGTCGGCGCGGCGGTGGTGGCGCAGGTGATCGCGGATCACGTTGCGCGACAGCGTCGTCAGCCAGGCGCCGATCGAGCCGCGGGCCGGATCGTAGTCGTCGACCCGGCCCAGCGCGGCGGCGAAGGTCTCCTGGACGATGTCCTCGGCCAGGCTGGCGTCCTTGCCGGCCCGGTAGAACACGAACGCGTACAGGCCATCGACGTGGTCGTCGTACAACCGGCCGAGCGCGTCTCGATCGCCGGCGGCGGCGGCGCGCAAGAGCGCGTCGGGGCCACGGCGAAACAGGCGCGACAGCACACCGGCAAGCGGTAGGCTCATGGGGTCCCCTCGATCGGTTCGGCCCCGCCGGGGGCCATGGCCAGTCCTCGCTCCATGCACCCGCAACTGTCAGCCACCAGGTCGCGGGTGTCGCCCGGGTCACCGAGCGATCCGTCGGGCGACGCTCCCGGGCAACGATCCCGGCCGGTTGCCGGTCCTACCGGGGTGCGGTTCGGGACCCTCGCCGTGGTCGCTTCGGCCGTGGCCCACGTCGGCCTGATGGCGGTGCTGGCGTCGATCGACTCGCCGCCACCGCCGCCGCCGCCCCGCGTCCTGCCGACGACGGTGACGGTGCTGGATCGGCCGCCGCCGGCGCCGATCGACGTCGCGCTGATCGCGCTGCCGGCCCCGACCGGGCCCGCCGCGGCGGCCCCGCCACCACCGCCGACCGCCCCGCCACCGACCGCCCCGCCACCGCCGCGGGTCCCGGCCGCGCCGCCGCCGCGCGGCGCGGCGATCGCGACCACCCCGGCGGGCGCCACGCCGGCCGCGGGCGGCGAGCTGGCGCCCGCCACCGCCGGTGGCGGCGAGGCCCCCGTGGGCGGCCCCGGTGGTGACGGCCCGCCGGGCACCAGCATCTTCGACATGCGCCGGCCGCCGGCGGTCGATCTGTCGCCGCGCGCGGTCGCCGAGCGCGCCAACCTCGGCGGCGGCGCGCCGCCACCGCCGGCGATCAAGCCGTCCGGCGAGCTGCACCCCGCCGGCGGCGGCACCTACCGGTCGGAACAGCCCGGCTTCACCGTCACCGTCGGCCGCAACGGCGACGTGACGTTCCACGATCGGCCGTCGGTCGAGTTCCACCTGCCGCTGCTCGACGTCGTGCCCAAGCTGCCGCGCACCATCGGCAAGAAGCTCGAGGGCTGGGCCAACGATCCGTGGAAGGACGTGCGCGAGGCCAAGCGCGATCCGGCGGATCCCGATCCGATCGCGATGCCCGGCCCCGAGCGCCCCGAGGACGAGGACATCGACGAGGTGATCGTGCCGCTGGTCGGCGCCACCGGCGACATCACCGACTTCGTGATGCGCCAGGGCGGACTCGACCCCTACGCCGACGCCAAGCGGGCGTGGCTGGAGAAGACCCGCGCCGAGCGGCTCGAGCTCAAGGCCGCCGACCGCACGCGCGAGCTGGCCGCCGCGGCGCGCACCGTGCGCAAGCACCTGGCCCGCGCCTGGGCCCGCGCCGAGCTCGACGCCGCCGCGCGCCGGGCCGCGATCTTCGAGCTGTGGGACGACGCCGCCGAGGACGGCACCGCCGAGGAGCAGGCCGCCGGCGAGGCGGTGCGCAAGGAGGTCATCGGCTTCGTCCGCGCCCACCTGCCGGCCGGCGGCGCCGACGCGTTCACTACCGCCGAGCTGGCCGCGCTCAACGCGCGCCGGCTGTCGAAGCAGCGCTTCGAGCCGTATTGAGGAGCCCAGAGCTGGCGCCGGGGTTGGAGTTGGGGGCTAGCGCCGCCGCGCGACCGCGCGCTTGGCGAGGTCGGCGAAGCCGTCGCGGCCGTCGGTGAACACCCCGGCGACGTCGGCCGAGGCGTCGCGCACCGACGGGCGCCGCGCCGATCCCGCGACCAGGCCGATGATGCCGCCGAACGCGCGCACGGTCACCGCCAGCACGGTCAGCGCGACCCAGCCGCCGGCGGCGACGCCGAGCAGCGCCAGCCGCAGCGCCGCGCGCAGCGGCTCGGGGATGTCGGTGAACACCGGCCGCGCGATCGCCCGCGGCCCGGGCGCGATCAACGCCGCCGACGGCGGCAGCGCCGCGGGGCGCGGCTCGGGCTCGCGGCTCTTGGCCAGGAGCGCCAGCACGTCGCGCGGCCGGGCCGGGCGCTGGTCGGGATCGGGCGCCACCATCGCGGTCAGCGCGTCGCGCAGCGGCCTGCTCATCGCCGGCAGGTGCTTCGCGAGATCCATCGCCAGGCCCTTGCGCGGCACGTCCTCGGGCTCGACCCCGCCGGCCAGCGCGACGATCGTCGCGCCCAGCGCGTACAGATCGGTGGCCGGCGTGGCCTGGCCGTGGAGCTGCTCGGGCGCCATGTAGCCGTAGGTGCCGACCAGCGTCGAGCCGTTGGCCGACGCGCCGTCGGCGACGCCGCCGAAGTCGACCAGCGCGAGCGTGCCGTCGCGATCGCGGATCAGGTTCGACGGCTTGATGTCGCGGTGGACCACCGGCGGCGTGCGGGTCGCGAGGTAGTCGAGGATCTCCAGCGCGCGCACGAGGATGTCCTTGAGCTCGAACTCCGACAGCCGCTGCGCGCCGACCAGCGCGCGCAGATCGCTGCCCGGCATGCGCTGCATCACCAGGTTGAACGTGCCGGGCGGCTCCTCGAACGCCGCGTGCAGCCGCGGGATGCCGGCGTGGCGCAGCTGGCCCAGCACCTTGGTCTCGCGCTCGTGCAGCTCGAACGACTTCCAGCCGGCGCCCAGCTTGACCCGCTTGACCACGACCTCCTGCCGCCGCGCCACCTCGACGGCGACGAAGGTCTGGCCCTGGCTGCCGCGGCCGAGCGGCGCGCCGATCCGCCAGCGCCCCTGCAGCAGCGGCCCGTCCGCCGCCATCACGCCGCCCGCAGCGTGAACGCCGCGACCTCGGAGCCGGTGCCCTCGCCGACCCGCACCCGCACGCCCGAGAAGCCGACGCCCGGCGTCACGTACAGGTGGCCGTCGTCGATCGCGTAGAAGCCGCGGCGGTAGGTGCGCCCCATGCGGGCGATGATGCGATCGGTGACGCCGCGCAGGTAGATCTGGCCGCCGTGCATGTGGCCCGACAGCACCAGCCGCGCGCCGCGGCCGATCAGCGTGGGCGCCAGCTCGGGATCGTGGCACAGCGCGATGGTCGTGCCGGCGGGCGCGCCGTCGGGCGTGCCGTCGGGCGCCGCCCCGGCGAACGCCGCGTCGACGTCGTGGTGGTGGGTGACCGGATCGTCGACACCGACCAGCCGCAGCGGCGCGCCGCGCACCTCGACGGTGGTGTGCTGGTTGTCGAGCACGTCGTAGCCGTGGGACGCCAGCGCGCCGCGCACGCCGCGGGCGTCGGTGAAGTAGTCGTGGTTGCCCAGCGTCGCCGCGACCCGGGTGGCGCGCAGGCCGCCGAGCTGCTCGCGCAAGAGGCCGACCTCGTGCTTGCGCCAGCACACGTAGTCGCCGGTCAGCGCGACGACGTCGGGCGCGACGCTGTTGGCCAGGTCGATCGCCGCGCGCACGTGGCTGGCCGGCGTCAGGTTGCCGACGTGGATGTCCGACAGGTGCGCGATCGTCACGCCGTCGTGGCGCGGGTCGAGCCCGGCCACCGCGACCTCGTGGCGGACCAGGCGCGGCGGCGGCAGCGGCTTCGGGCGACCCATGTGAGGGGCAACTGTAGGGCCCCTGCCGGCGGGCGCAAGGGCGCGGTTGCGGGGCCGGGGTGGGCCTGGCACATTGAAGGGAAGAGACGATGGCACAACCAGCCCTGGCCGAGGTTCGCGTGTCCTGTCCGGCGTGTGGTGGTGCGATCCATCCCATCGCCGGGCGCTGCAAGCACTGCAAGGCCGACCTGGTGACCGCCCGCGGCGGCGCCACCGCCGCGATGGGATCGGTGATCCAGCTCGGCTCGCTGGCGGCGGCGCCGAGCGGCCCGCCCCCCGGCCTGCCGTCGGGCCCGGCGGCGTTGGCCGGCAACGGCAACGGCCTGCCCACCGTCGCGGCCGCCGCCGGCCCACCGGTGATCATCGCCGCCGCGCCGGCCGCGCGCCGCCCATCGACGTGGCGGCGGCGCTGGCCGCTCCTGGTCGCGGCGATCGCCGCGGTGGCGATCCTCGCGAGCCTGGCGATCCTGCTGTTCAGCGGCGACGACAAGAAGCCGCACCGCCGGCGCGCGCTGGGCCCGGCGCCCGAGCGCATGCAGACCGATCAGCTGCCGACCGATCCGTGGCAGGGCCGCGGCACCGGCGCGCCGCCCAACCCCGATCAGATGCAGCCGATCCCGGGCACGCCGCCGCCCGACATCGCGCCCGGCGGCGGCGCCGCCGATCCCGACCTGCCGCAGATCGCCCCGCCGCAGCTCAACCCGCCGTCGCCCCCGGCGGGCGGCGGCACCGCCGGCAGCGTCGACACCGTCGACGAGTTCGTCAGCGAGGCGGTCGACGCCGCGTGCCGGCGCCTCGCGACCTGCTGGGGCGGCCCCTCCGCCGCCTCGACCTGCGAGGAGATCAAGCTGCTCACGTCGCAGGGCCTGGCCGCCTCGGCTGGGTGCCCGCAGTTCGACGCGAGCGCGGCGCAGCAGTGCGTCCGCCAGCTGAGCCTGATCCCGTGCCCCGACGAGGGCGTGCCGCTGCCCGAGCTGCTCGGGATGGTGGCCGGCCTCGACGCTTGCATGCGCACGTGCCAGTGAGCCGCACCGTCGCGATCCACGTCGCGCTGGCGACCGTCGCGCTGGCGGCGTGCGGCGGCAAGAAGCGCACGCCGCCGCCGCCGCCGCCCGTCGACGCCGCGATGGAGGTCGGCCCGGTGGTCCACGATCTCGGCAGCCGGCCGCCCGCGCTCGACGAGCCGCACCCGCCGATGCCCAGGGAGGTGCGGGCCACGCTCCTGGAGCCAGGCGCCGCGCCGCGCGCGGTGCGCCGCTACGCGCTGGTCGCCGGGCCCGAGCGCACGCTCACCGTGCGCGCCGAGGTCACGATCCACCGCTTCCAGCTCGGCGCCTGGACCGGGCCCACCGCGCTGCCGGCGGTCACCGACGGCTTCGCCTACGTCGTCGCGCCGACCGCCGCCGGCGCGACGCTGGCGCTGCGCGGCCTGCCGGGCACCGTCGCCGCCGACGCGCCCGCGACCGCCGCCGCCACCGACGAGCTGACCGCGCGCTGGCGGGCGCTGCTCGAGCGGCGCCGCGTCACCGCCGCGCTCGACGCCAGCGGCCGCCTCGCCGACGCGCGCTTCGAGGACGATCCCGGCGCCGCCCGCCCCGACGTCGAGCTCGCCACCGACGAGCTGCACCAGCGGCTGCTGGCGGTGATGGTGCCGTGGCCGGCCGAGCCGATCGGCGTCGGCGCCCGCTGGCGCGTCGTCACGCTCGTGCGCATCGGCGGCGCCTACGTCAAGCAGACCGCGATCTACCAGCTGACCGCGCTCGACGGCGCGCGCGCGACCGTCGCGGTCGAGCTGACCCGGCTGGCCGAGCGCCAGCTGCTAGCGCTCGACGGGCTGCCGGCCGGCGCCGAGGCGGAGCTGATCGGGCTGGTGCGCACCCAGGTCGGGACGGTCACCGTCGACCTCGGCGCGCCGCTGCCGGTGGCCGGGCGCTTCGAGACCACGCTGTCGAGCCACGCCCAGTTTCGCGCCGGCGCCGCGCCGCCGCTCGACGAGGTCGCCGACGATCGCGCGGTGCTGACGCTCAGCGGCGGCTGAGCGCCGCAGGCGTCTCGCGTATTGGGTGGGGGCCCCGCGGGGGAGGGCTTGTCGACAAGCCCTCCCGAAGGCAAGTGTGAAAGACTCGCCGCGATGCGCGACGCCCGCCTGCCGGTCACGGTGCTCACCGGCTTCCTCGGCGCCGGCAAGACCACGCTCCTGAACCGACTGCTGGCGACGCCGGCGTTCGCGGGCACGGCGGTCCTGATCAACGAGGTCGGCGCGGTCGCGATCGATCACCACCTCGTGCGCGACGTGCGCGGCGACGCGATCGTGCTCGGCTCGGGCTGCGTGTGCTGCACCGTCGCCGGCGATCTGGTGCGGGCGCTGGCCGAGCTGCGCGCGCAGCTCGATCGCGGCGAGCTGCCGGCGATCGATCGGGTCGTGCTCGAGACCAGCGGCGTCGCCGATCCCACCGGCGTGATCGCGACGCTGGTGCAGCATCCGCTCCTGGCCCGCGCCTACCGCCCGCACGCGGTGGTGACCGTGGTCGGCGCGGTCGACGGCGCCGCGACGCTGGCCCGCCACCGCGAGGCCGCGCTGCAGGTGGCGCTGGCCGATCGGATCATCGTCACCAAGACCGACCTCGCCGATCCGGCGCCGACGGTCGCGGCGATCCGCGCCCGCCACCCGGCGGTGCCGATCGTCCACGCCGCCACCGACGACGTCGATCGCGCGCTCACCGCGGTGGCCGCGGTCCACGCCGACGACGGCGCCGCGCTGGCCCACTGGCTGCGCGCCGCCACCGCGCGGCCGGTCGGCGCCGCCGCGCCGCACGGCGAGCTGATCACCGACGTCGCGTGCTTCGCCGAGCCGGTGCGGATGGGGCCGCTCGCGCTGTGGCTGTCGCTGATGACGCAGGTGCACGGCGGCGCGCTCTTGCGCGTGAAGGGGCTGGTCGCCGTCGTCGGCGAGACCGCGCCGGTGGTGCTCCACAGCGTCGGCCACGTCGTCCACCCGGCCGCGCAGCTCGCGGCCTGGCCCGACGACGATCACCGTACCCGCCTGGTGTTCATCGCCCGCGGCATGACCGCGGCGACGCTGCGTTCGCTGCTGGTGAACCTGGGCGAGACCCTGGGCCAGCCGCTGGAGTGACCTGTCAGCGCGGGCTGGTGATGCTGATCGGCGCGAGGGTCGCGCCGCGGGCGCTCTGCGCGAGCGCGCCGAGGCCGAGGGTCGCGAGCACGGCCAGGGCCACCGAGAACGCGAGGTCGCGGTGGGTGCGGGTGCGCTGACGACGGACGATTTGATCGAGGCGTTGCGTGTCCATGCCGCCGCTGCATTGCGAACCCTGGACCAACGCCGCGATCGCCGCCGAGCCGGCGTCCCTCGACGCGGCGTCGCGCAGTTGCGAGGGCGAACGTCGTCGCGGGGCGACTGAACGTCGTTTCTCGACGACGATCGTGCGTGTCGTGGGACGCGACCCTGCGACACTTGCGCGGTCGCACCGTGCGCGGCCCCGGACATCGCTGTCACGGCACCCTGGTCTGACCGCGCAACTACGCGGAACTCATCGGTCGCACCGGACGCTCGAGTCGCCGGCGAGTGGGCGCGCCAGGACAGGCGGGCACGGCGACGAGGTGTGAAGGCGAATCCAGCGCACCGACACGTGGTCGCAGCGAGCGCCCGCGCGCACCTGCCGCCACGCGCTCGCGCACCCCCGAACGCCTCGCGGCTCAGCCGTCTTTCAGCAGCACCACGGTCACGCCGTCGCCACCCTCGTTGCCCTCGCCGGGCCGCGCCGACTTCACCGCCGGGTGCCGCTTGACGTGCTCGCGCACCGCGGCCCGCAGCGCGCCGGTGCCGTGGCCGTGCAGGACGAAGATCGCGTCACGCCCCGTGAGCAGCGCCTCGTCGAGGAAGCGATCGAGGTCGGTGATGGTCTCGTCGACCCGCTTGCCGCGCACGTCGAGCGTGGTCGACGGCGTGCGCGCCCCGGCCTTGGCCGGATCGGTGCCGTCGACGATCGCCACCGCCGGCGTCGGCGTCGGCGTGCTGGGTGGCGCCTTGCGCTCGCGCGCCACCGCGGCCCCGGCCTGCTTGTGGGTGTCGACCAGCACCTCGGCCAGATCGACCAGCGCGTGCATCGCGCCGAGCTGCACCGGCACCTTGCCGCGCTCCGGCGCGCCGGCCACGACGCCGCGGCCGCGCAGCGACGGCACGATGACCGGCGTCCCCGGCGTGAGCTCGCCGTCGCGCGCCGCGCGGCCCGGCGGCAGCGGCGGCTTGGGCTCGTGGCGCGACACCTGCGTGCCGACCTGCACCAGCTGGCGCCGCGCCTGCTGGACGTCGGCCTGGCGCGCCGCCCGCTCCTTGCGGCGCAGCTCGAGCCGCACCCGCTCGGCCTCGGCCCGGGCCTCGCGCAGCGCGCCCAGCGCCTCGCTGTGGGTGCGCACGTGCTCGCGATCGCCGGTGGCCCGCGCGCGGTCGCGCGCGATCCGCGACGCCTGGCGATCGGCCTCGACCGCCTCGAGCTCGGCCAGGAGCGCCACCCGCTCCTCCTCGATGCGCCGCTGCTGATCGGCCACCGAGGCCAGCAGCCGCTCGACGCTCATGCCGACGTCGCCGAGGATCACGCCGGCGCGATCGACGACCTCGGCCGGCAGCCCGACCCGGCGCGCGACCAC
>JADJGV010000007.1 GCA_016707895.1 Myxococcales bacterium
CTGACCGGCGAGACCGGCGCCGGCAAGTCGTTGATCGTCGAGGCAGTCAACCTCTTGCGCGGCGGCCGCGCGTCGGCCGACATCCCGCGCGCCGGCGCGCCCGAGGCCACGGTCGAGGCCATCGTCGAGGTCCCGGCCGATCTGCGCGAGCGGGTCCGCGGCGTGCTCACCGCGGCCGGGCTGCCGCTGGCCGCCGACGACGCGGCCGAGGTCGACCTCGGCGCCGAGGTGGTCATCCGCCGGGTCATCCTGCGCGGCGGCAAGAGCCGCACCTACGTCAACGGCGCGCTCACCACCGCCGGCCGGCTGGCCGAGCTGGGCGCGTGGCTGATCGATCTAGCCGGCCAGCACCAGCACCAGGGCCTGGTCGACGCCCGGCGCCACCGCGAGATCCTCGACGCGTTCGCCGGCGACGCCGCGCTGCCCGCCGAGATGGCCGCCGCGTGGGACGAGCTGGGCGGCATCGACGCGCAGATCGCGGCGCTTGGCGGCGACGATCGCCAGCGGGCCGAGCGCGCCGACTTCGTGCGCTTCCAGAAGGATGAGCTCGACGCCGCGCGGCTCGAGCCGGGCGAGGACGAGCGGCTGGTCGCCGAGCGCACCCGGCTGTCGGCCACCGAGGAGCTGCGGGTCGGCTCGCGGGCCGCGGTCGCAGCGCTCGACGGCGGCGACGGCGACGCCGGCGCCCTCGACGGCCTGGCCCACGCCGCCCGCGAGCTCGACAAGCTGGTCCGGCTCGACGCCACGCTCGATCCGCTCGCGCGCCAGCTGGCCGAGGCGCGGGTGATCGCCGACGACGCCACCGCCGGCCTGCGCCGCTACGCCGATCGCGTCGACGGCGACCCCGAGCGGCTGGCGTGGATCGACGATCGCCTCGAGCAGCTGCGCCGGCTGCGGCGCAAGCACGGCGGCGGCGATCTGCTCGACCGGCTGGCGGCGTTGACCGCCGAGCTCGATCAGCTCACCCACAAGGACGCGCACCTCGAGAGCCTCACCGCGGCGCGGGCCCAGGCGCTGGGCCGCTGCCAGCGCGCCGCCGCCGCGCTCACCGACAGCCGCCGCCGCGCCGGCACCAAGCTGGCGCGCGAGGTCGGCAAGGCGCTGGCCGAGCTGGGTATGGCGTCGGCGCGGCTCGAGGTGCGCGTCGCGCCCGCCGCGCTCGGCCCCCACGGCGCCGACGAGGTCGAGGTGCTGCTCGGCGCCAACAAGGGCGAGGAGCTCAAGCCGCTGGCCAAGGTCGCGTCGGGCGGCGAGCTGTCGCGGATCATGCTGGCGATGAAGCTCGCGCTGCGCCGCGCCGACGAGGTCGCGACCTACGTGTTCGACGAGGTCGACGCCGGCATCGGCGGCGCCACCGCCCACGCGGTCGGCGCGCTGATCCGCGCGGTCGCCGACCACCGCCAGGTGCTGTGCGTCACCCACCTGCCGCAGATCGCCGCCTACGCCGACGCCCACTACCACGTCGAGAAGGTCGAGGCCGGCGGCCGCACCGAGACGCTGGTCAAGCGGCTCGGCTCGACCGCGCGCAAGGACGAGCTGGCCCGTATGCTCGGCGGCAGCACCACCGCCCGCGCCAAGGCCCACGCCGCCGAGCTGCTCGACTCCGCGCGCCGCCCTCGCGCCCAGGCGTGATCGCGGTGCGCGCCATCCTCCTGCCCCGCTCGTTCACGAAAGGCCTGCTCATGTCGACGACGTATTCGGGGAGCTGCCACTGCGGCGCGGTCCGCTACACCGCCGTGGTCGATCTCACCCAGCCGGTGGTCGCCTGCAACTGCTCGATGTGCGGGCGCGCCGGCTGGCTGCTCAGCTTCATCCCGGCGGCCAGCTTCCAGCTCGAGGCCGGCGCCGACAGCCTCACCGACTACCAGTTCGCGCGCCGCCACATCCACCACACGTTCTGCAAGGTGTGCGGGGTGCGGCCGTTCTCGCGCGGCGCCACGCCCGACGGCGGCGAGATGATCGCGATCAACGTGCGCTGCCTCGCCGGCGTCGATCCGACGACGCTCGAGATCAAGCCGTTCGACGGCAAGAGCCTCTGAACTGCCGGGAGGGTTTGTCGACAAACCCTCCCCCACGGGGGCATGCCCCGTGGGTCCCCCTCCCGATACGCGAGACGCCCACATCGCGGACCTCCGAGAGATCCAGAGGGACGATCGCGCGGTGCGATGCGGGCGCGGTGTGGCGCGGCGCGGCGCACACAGCCTGCGACATCGGCCCCGTCGATTTCTCGAGATCACCCCGCCGGTGTGACCTGGCGAAACGATCGCGAGGCACGTTACGGTGGTTGCTTCAGTCGAGAGAGGGACTCGATGCAAGCAGTACCACGCACGCGTTTCTGGACCGTGGCCGCGATCACGCTGGCCGCATCGCTCGTCGCGGCCACCCCGGCCCGCGCCGACGACGATCAGGTCAACCCGTTCTTCGGGACCTTCCAGACATCCATCCAGATCGAGACGCCGCCGTTCCACGGCCTCGAGCCGCGGCTGTCGGTCGGCTACTCGTCGTCGGCCGGCAACGGCTTCGTCGGCGTCGGCTGGTCGCTCGACGGCATCGGCGTCGTCGAGCGCGCCGGCCCCGGCCGGGGCGCCCCCCGCTACGACGCGGCCGACGTCTTCCTGCTCGCGGGCAGCGAGCTGGTGCCGTGCGTGGCCGGCAGCGCCAGCCCGAGCTGCGCCACCGGCGGCACCCACGCCACCCGGATCGAGAGCTACCAGCGCATCCGCTTCGACGCCGGCGCCGACGCGTGGACCGTCACCGAGAAGGACGGCACCGTCCGCACCTACGGCGCGGTCCTGACCACCAGCGGCGGCACCTTCCGCTGGGGGCTGCGCAGCGTCGTCGACCGCAGCGGCAACACCGTCAGCTACGGCTGGTGGTGCGATCCGGGCAACGACTGCTACCCCGATCAGGTCGCCTACAACGGCACGCTCGTGCGGCTGTACCGCGAGGCGCGCCCCGATCCGATCTCGTTCGCGACCGGCCGCGGGATCGCCAAGACCCGCTTCCGGCTGCGCTCGATCGACGTCACCGTCGGCGGCAGCCGGGCCCGCGCCTACCGCCTCGACTACGGCACCAGCGGCGGCGTGGTCGGCGTCAGCCAGACCCCGGTGGCCACCAACGCGTTCGCGCCCGAGGAGAACTGGGCCGCCTACGACGGCATACACGGGTGGGCGGCGTTCTTCACCGCCGACGCCACCGGCGATGGCAAGGACGACCTGATCTACCTCGACGACGCCTACCCCACCAACGGCTGGCGGGTCATGCCCTCGACCGGCACCGGCTTCGGCGCGCCCCAGAACTGGGCCGCCTACGACGGCATCCTGGCCTGGGCCCAGTTCTGGGTCCGCGACATGAACGGCGACGGCAAGGCCGACCTGCTCTACCTCGACGACGCCTACCCCACCAACGGCTACCGCGTGATGCTGTCGACCGGCACGAGCTTCCTGCCGCCGCAGAACTGGGGCGCCTACGACGCGCTCAACAGCTGGTCGGGGTTCTGGGCGATCGACGTCAACAACGACAAGAAGACCGACCTGCTCTACCTCGACGACGCGTACACCGTGAACGGCTGGCGCGTCATGCTGTCCACGGGCGCCAGCTTCAGCGCGCCGCAGAGCTGGGCCGCGTACGACGGCATCCTCGGCTGGGCCCAGACCCGCGTGGTCGACGTCACCGGCGACGCCCGCCCCGACATCGTCTACCTCGACGACGCCTACCCGACCAACGGCTACCGGGTGATGGTCAACCAGGGCACGTCGTTCGCGCCGCCGCAGAACTGGGGCGCCTACGATCCGATCCACAGCTGGTCGGCGTGGTGGGTCGCCGACATGAACGGCGACGGCAAGGGCGACCTGTTCTACCTCGACGACAGCTACGACGCGACCGGCTACCGCGCGATGCTCTCGACCGGCGCCGGGTTCGCCGCGCCGGTCGGCTGGGGCGACTACGACTCGGTCGTCGGCTGGGCCCAGACCTGGGTGGTCGACGCCAACGGCGATCGCAAGGCCGACCTCCTGTACCTCGACAACGCCTACGGCTCGACCGGCTTCCGGGTGCAGGCGTCGACCGGCGCCGGCTTCGCGTCGCCCGCGACGTGGGGCAGCTACGATCCGATCCACGACTGGGCCGCGTTCCGGGTCAGCGACGTCACCGGCGACGGGCTGCCCGATCTGGTCTACCTCGACGACGCCTACCCCACCAACGGCTACCGGGTGAAGCGCAACCTCGCGCAGCCCGCGGGCTACCCGTCGAGCGGCGCCTCGGGTCGCTCGCTCCTGCTCAAGGTGACGCCGTTCGGGCGTGACGCCAGCGTCGACAGCGCCGGCACGATCACCGGCGGCACCAGCCTGCCGCCGTCGCGGTTCGCCACGCCGCCCGCGACCAACGGCTTCGCGCCCGAGGCCAACTGGGCCGCCTACGACGGCATCAACGGCTGGTCCTCGTTCTTCACCGCCGACGCCACCGGCGATGGCAAGGACGACCTGATCTACCTCGACGACGCGTACACCGTGAACGGCTGGCGGGTCATGCCCTCGACCGGCACCGGCTTCGGCGCGCCGCAGAACTGGGCCGCCTACGACGGCATCCTGGCCTGGGCCCAGTTCTGGGTCCGCGACATGAACGGCGACGGCAAGGCCGACCTGCTCTACCTCGACGACGCCTACCCCACCAACGGCTACCGCGTGATGCTGTCGACCGGCACCAGCTTCCTGCCGCCGCAGAACTGGGGCGCCTACGACGCGATCAACAACTGGGCCGCGTTCTGGGCGATCGACGTCAACGCCGACGACAAGACCGATCTGGTCTACCTCGACGACGCGTACACCACCAACGGCTGGCGGGTGATGCTGTCGACCGGCACCGGCTTCAGCGCGCCGCAGAACTGGGCCGCCTACGACGGCGTCAACGGCTGGGCCCAGACCCGGCTCGCCGACGTCACCGGCGACGCCCGCCCCGACATCGTCTACCTCGACGACGCCTACCCCACCAACGGCTACCGCGTGATGGTCAACCAGGGCACGTCGTTCGCGCCGCCGCAGAACTGGGGCGCCTACGACGCGCTCAACAGCTGGTCGGCGTGGTGGATGGCCGACATGAACGGCGACGGCAAGGTCGACATGCTGTACCTCGACGACGCCTACGACGCGAACGGCTACCGCGTCATGCTCTCGACGGGCGCCGGGTTCGCCGCGCCGCAGAACTGGGGCCCCTACGACTCGGTCAACGGCTGGGCCCAGACCTGGGTGTTCGACGCCAACGGCGATGGCCGCCAGGACCTGCTCTACCTCGACAACAACTACACCATCAACGGCTTCCGCGTGATGCTCGGCAGCGCCGAGGGCTTCGCGCCGCCGCAGAACTGGGGCAGCTACGATCCGATCCACGACTGGGCGACGTTCCGCATCGCCGACGCCACCGGCGACGGCCTGCCCGATCTGACCTACCTCGACGACGCCTACACCGTGAACGGCTACCGGGTGAAGGCCAACGCCACCAGCCGCGACCTGGTCACGCTGGTCGACAACGGCCTCGGCGGCACCACCGCGATCGGCTACCAGCCGTCGACCCGGTGGAGCAACACCTTCATGCCCGCCGGGCTGGTCGCGCAGACCGTCGCGTCGATGACCGCCACCGACGGCCGCGGCGCCAGCGCCACCACCAGCTACGTCTACCAGGGCGGCCTGTGGTCGAGCGTCGAGCGCCAGTTCCTCGGCTTCCGCAAGGTCACGACCGTCGTCGACGCGGCCGGCAACTACACCGAGACCTACTACCACCAGCACGTCGGCTGCATCGCCAAGCCCGAGCTCACCTACTTCCGCGACGCGACCGGCAAGATCTACAGCTACTCGAGCTACGCCTACGCCGAGAACGCCGCGCCGCCCTACACGTCGCTGATGACCGAGCGCTGGGAGTTCGAGTGCAACCTCGACGCCAGCTGCCGGCGGGTCGTCACCCAGCTCGCCTACGACCAGTACGCCAACGTGCTGACCACCACCGAGTGGGGCGACTACGACGTGGCCGGCGACGAGCAGACCACGGTGCGCGGCTACTTCCCGAACCCGACCACCTTCGTCGTCACCAAGCCGGCCTACGAGAACGTCTACGCCGGCGTCGGCACGACCGGCGCGTTGCTCAAGCAGACGCTGCACTACTACGACGGCGCCGCCAGCTACACCGCGGCGCCGGCGCTGGCCGGCAACGTCACCCGGCAGGACCGCTGGGACAGCCGCACCGGCGGCTACGTCACCCGGCGCTACGGCTACGACGCCTACGGCAACCTGGCCAGCGACACCGACGAGCTCGGCCGCGCCCAGACCTTCGGCTACGACGACGCGTTCCACGTGTTCCGCACCCGGCGCTGCGACGCGCTCGGGCGCTGCACCAGCGCCACCTACGATCCCGCGCTGGCGGTCCCGCTCACCGAGGTCGACGCCAGCGGCGGCGTCCGCGCGATCACCTACGACGCGCTCGGCCGGGTCGCGACCGAGACCAACCCCGGCAGCGGCACGATGACGTGGCAGTACCTCGGCTGGGGCGATCCGCAGCAGCAGCGCATCCGCCAGATCTTGCCCGACGGCACGCCCGACGGGCTGTGGGCCGAGGCCTACCTCGACGGCGCGATGCGCAAGTACCGCTTCACCCGCGAGGGCGGGATGCAGCGCGACGTCGTGTTCTCCGGCATGACCACGCGGGTCTGGAAGCAGTCGGCGTGGTACGCGCCGGCGACCGAGGCGCCGCGCTTCGCCGTCCACGCCTACGACGGCGCCGGCCGGATGGTGCGCACCACCAACGCCGACGGCAGCTTCGCCGAGGTCAGCTACGGCGACGGGCTGGTGCGCCGCGCCAACGAGGTCGGCGACGTGACCGTCGAGTACCGCGACGGCGCCGGCCGGCCGATCCAGATCGTCGAGGAGAACGGCGCGACGTCCTACGTCACGCGGATCCGCCGCGACGCCGCCGGCCGGGTGATCGGGCGCACCGACGCCGCGGGGCGGACCTCGTCGATCACCTGGGACTCGCTGGACCGCCAGGTGCGGACCTGCGATCCCGACACCGGCTGCTGGAGCTACACCCACGACGCCACCGGCCAGGTCGCGACCACCACCGACGCCAAGGGCCAGGTCACCGCGATGCAGCGCGATCTGGTCGGGCGTCCGACGCGCCGGAGCCTGTCCGACGGCACCTTCGTCAGCTGGACCTACGACGAGGCCGGCAAGGGCCCGGTCACCGGCGGCGATCAGCCGACCTCGGTGACGTGGGCCACCGGCTCCGACAGCCTCAGCTACGACGCCGCCGGCCGGGTCGTGGCCAGCACCCGGTGCGTGCTCGGCGACTGCCGCACCCAGCGCTGGGCCTACGACGCGCTCGGCCGACAGACCCAGACCACGTACCCGACCGGCGAGGTCGTGCGCTGGACCTACGACGCCACCGGCCGCCTGGCCTCGGTGCCTGGCTACGTGACGGCGATGACCTGGGACGCGCGCGACCAGCTCACCGCGATGACCTACGCCAACGGCGTGGTCCAGAGCTACGCGTACTCGCCCGAGCGCGGGGCGCTGACGTCGTCGGTGGTGACGCTGGGCGCGACCCGGCTGTACGACGCCGCCTACGGCTACGACGCCGCCGGCCGCGTGACCAGCGCGGCGTCGTCGACCGACCCGCTGAACAACAACGGCTACGCGTACGATCGCCTGGGCCGGCTGACCGCGGTCACCGGCGCCCAGCCCGAGAGCTGGGCCTACGATCCGACCGGCAACATCACGTCGAGCGCGTTGCTCGGCGCCTACCAGTACGCCGACGCCGCCCACGCCCACGCGGTCACCGCCGCCGGCGGCGCCAGCTACACCTACGACGCCAACGGCAACCAGCTCGGCGGCAACGGCCGCGCGCTCACCTGGGACAGCGAGAACCGCCTCGTCGCCGCGACCGGCCCGGGGGGCACGGTCAGCTTCGCCTACGACGCCGAGGGCCAGCGCACCGCGCGCCAGGGCGCGAGCGGCACCACGCGGTACTTCGGCAAGCAGTTCGAGGTCCAGCCCAACGGCGCCACCGTGGCCCACGTCTACGCCGGCCCGATGCCGGTGGCGCGGGTGTCGAGCCTGACCGGCACCACGTTCCTGCACCAGGATCGGCTGGGCTCGATCCAGCTGGTCACGACCACCGCCGGCGTCGCCTCGCGGCAGCTCGAGTACTCGGCGTTCGGCCGCACCACCGCCGACAGCGGCACCGGCGCCACCGAGCGCGGCTTCCAGGGCCACGAGACCGAGGCCGAGCTGGGCCTGATCTACATGAACGCGCGCTACTACGACCCGCGGCTGGCGCGCTTCGTCTCGGCCGACACGGTGCTGCCCGATCGCACCAACCCCCAGGCGCTCAACCGCTACGCGTTCGCCTACAACAACCCGATCAGCAACGTCGACCCCACCGGCCACGTGCCGGTGGTGGCCGCGCTGATCACCGCGGTCACGGTGAACTCGACGGTGGCGTGGATCGGCCTGGCGTTCACCGCGGTCGGCTACATCACCAAGGATCCGCTGCTGATGACGATCGGCGGGGTCATGACCGGGTTCGCGGCGGGCGCCGCCGGCACGCTGCTGGGCGGCGGCATGGCCGGCGGGTTGCTCGGGGCGTCGGTGGCGGCGCTGACGTCACCGCTGTCGCCGCTCGATCCCAAGATCAAGTCGGCGATCGGCTGGAGCTACGGCATCGCCAGCTTCGCCAGCAACCAGTTCAAGGCGTCGGCCGAGATCGAGAACAAGATCGCGGCCGGCCGCCGGCTGGTCAACGAGGGCGGCGCCGACGATCTGCTGACCTCGTTCGAGAACCCCGACTCGGCGGCGGCGACCGTCTACGAGATCAGCAGCAAGGGCGTGGTCGATCAGGCCGGCAGCCCGCTGTCGGTGCGGGCGATCATGGAGAAGATCATCGCCAACAACGACCTCAAGGCCGGCATGCTGGGGCCGTCGCAGGCCGGCTCGGTGATGGGCGCGATCCTCGACAAGGCGGTGGGCTGGATCCCGTCGGTGCGCCTGCACGGCATCGTCCACGACGGCTACGGCTTCGCGTTCATCGACTTCGGCACCGGCCCCGGCTTCGGCGGCGCCGCCGGCCCGGGCGGCGCGTGGCTGACCGGCTTCCTCGGCGGCGGCAACATGCTCAAGGGCCAGGTCGAGGGCCTGTACCGCTGGGGCACGTTCGACCTGTTCGGCGGCGCCAAGACCGACGCGACCAACCGCCGCTTCGGCCGCTGAGCGCGACGCGAGGGCGAGCGGGCCGGCGAGCTCGCCGCGCACGCCGCCAGCGTGGCTCACATGAAGTTGCGGGTGTGCAGCCCCGCCAGGGCCGCGGCGCGATCGGGCGCGAAGCCCAGCCGCACCAGCCGCTGCCGCCGCCCCTCGTCCATCGCGGTCGTCAGCGCGATCACCGCGGCGTGGCCGCGGCGCAGCGCCGCCGGGCTCCAGCCGCCGGCCGCCAGCATCACCAGCGCGTCGAACACCTCGGCGTTGAGGCCGCTGGTGTGGGCCAGCGCGGCGTGGCGGCGCTCGATGGCCGCGGCCAGCCGCTCGCGCAGCGACGGATCGCGCGCGGCGTGGCGGCCGAGGTGGGCCAGCCCGAACGCGACGTGGCGGGCCTCGTCCTGCGCCGCCAGCGTCGCCACCGCGCGGGTGCAGGCGTCGGGCGCGTGATCGCGCAGGAACCACAACAGCGCCAGGAAGCTGCCCTCGCCCAGCACCGACAACAGGAAGCTGGCGATCGCGAAGTCGGGCTCGGCGAACAAGGTCGCCAGCGACGCCTGGCCGCCGGCGGTCGACAGCCCCAGCGCCGCGCGGCGCAGGGTCGCGCGGCGGGTGAACACCTCGACGTGGCGGGCCTCGTCGGCGATCTGGATCGCCAGCAGCTGCATCACCTCGCGGAAGTGCGGGTGCAGCTTGCCGAGGAACCGCGTCGGCACCAAGAGCGCCGCGGTCTCGTTCTCGATCAGGTACGTCATCACCTGCACCACCGCGTCCTCGACCTCGGCCGGGTGATCGATCGGCGCGTCCCACGGGATCGCGGTGGCCGGATCCCACTGCGCCGCGGCGGCCTGGGCGTACAGCCGCGCCGCCTCGTCGGCCCACACCGCGTCCTTGTCGGCCAGCGGCAGGTCGAGCGCCGGCGCGCCGACCTCGACCAGCGCGCCGCGCGCCGCCAGCCCCCAGCGCGCCGGCGGGTGATCGACCGCGGCGTCGATGGCGCCGGCCCGCTCGGCGCCGCGCCAGCGATCGGCGGCGCTGGGCTCGACCAGCCACGCGTCGCCGGCGCGGGCGATCGCGCAGCCGCGGGCGCGGCACCACGCCGGCAGATCGACCGCCAGGGTCGGCGCCGCGCCGCGCACCCGGACCGCGCCGCCGCCGGCCAGGCCCCGCGCGATCAGCAGGTGGCCGCCCTCGTCGAGGCCGAGGTCGTCGAGGTCGACGTCGACCGCGCTCACCGCGGCCCGACCGTCGCCAGCCACGCCGCCAGCGAGCCATCGCGGGTGACCGCGCGCTCGAGCGCGGCGTAGCCGCTGGTGCGGCCGGGCAGCCACCGGGTCAGGCCCTCGAGATCGAGCAGCGGGCGCACCACCGGATCGTCGTACGACATCGCCTGCAGCACCTCGACGAAACGCGCGGTCGCCGGGTGGCCGTCGTCGAGGACCGTCATGTTGCAGTGGTCGTAGGGCGCGGTCTGGTGCACCACCCGCACCGCCCCCGGCGCCAGCAGGCCCTCGCGGGCGAACGCCAGCCGGTTGCCGTCGATCACGCACGCCGCGTCGACCGCGCCGGCCAGCAGCGCCTTGACCGCGTCGCGCTCGCCGCCGACGTGATCGCCGTGCTTGCCGACCAGCACGTCGTGGCGGACCGGCACCACCTCGACGCCGGCCTCGGCCAGCTCGCCCAGCGGGATCAGCGTCGCCTGCGGCGAGTCGCCGGCCCCGACCCCGACCCGCCGGCCGCGCAGGTCGGCGTTCGTCGCGGTGGAGCCGCCGATCGTCCCGCCGCCGCCCTCGGCGCGCACCAGGATCACGCTGGTGAGATCGCGGTCGGTGTCCCGCATCGCGACCGCGTGGGCCCGCCGCCCGGCGGCGGCCGCCGCGTGCTGAGCCTGCAGCCAGGCCAGCGGCGAGTTCCACGCCACGTCGACGTCGCCGCGCAGGTGCGCCGCCACCTGCCGCTCGTAGTTCGAGTACAGCACGTAGTCGAACGGCACGCCGTGGGCGCGGAAGTGCGCCAGGAAGCCGTCCCAGATCGGGACCACCTTGGCGTCGTACGCCACCGCTCCGAGGATGAGATCACGCATGTCGTCGGCCTCGCTGGGGTTGTGGCTCAAAACAGGGGCTGGCCGCAGACGGCCTTGCCGATGAAGTCGTAGAGCACGTCGGAGGTCGGCGCCATGACCTGGGCCGCGCGGGCGTCGCGGAACGCGCGCTCGACGCCGCCCTCCTTGCGGAAGGCCGCGCCGCCGCACACCCGCATCGCCAGATCGGTGACCTCGGCGGCGGCGTCGGCGGCCGCGGCCTTGCATTCGAGCACCCGCAGCATGGTGTCGGCGCGACCAGCGTGGCGCGCCGCGACGGTGTCGGCGACCAGGGCGTGGCATTGATCGGCGCGGATCCGCGCCCGCGCGAGGTAGGCGCGCACCGTCGGCAGGTCGGCGATCGTCGAGCCGGCGTGCTGGAACGGCGTCGCGGTGACGTGGGCCGCGGCGCGGGTGATGGCCGCGTCCATGACGCCGCACGACACCGCCGCCGACAGCACGTTGAACCACGGCAGCACCGTCCCCATCATCAAGCCGAAGCCGGCGCCGTCGTCGCCGAGCCGATCGGCCACCGCCACCCGCACGGCTTCGGCCACCACCGGGCTCGAGTCGTTGCCGCGCAGGCCGAGGCCGTCGAAGCCGGCGTCGGCCAGGCGGAGCCCGGCGGCGGTGCGCGGCACCAGCCACAAGGTCGACAGCTCGGTGCCGGCCGCCGGCTTGCTCGACCACACGTAGCTGTCGGCGTGGCGCGCCGAGGTCACCCAGCTCTTCTTGGCGTTCAGGCGCACGTGATCGCCGTCGGGGGTGGCGGTCGACACCGGCACCCAGAACTGGCTGCGCGAGCCGGCCTCGGAGAACGCCAGGGTGGTGAGGTGCCGCCCGGCCGCGATCGCCTCGCGGACCGCGCGCGGCCCGTGGGCCTCGATCACCACGGCGCCGGCGTAGTGCATGCACGTGACCATCGCGGTCGACGCGCAGGCGCGGGCCAGGGTCTCGACCACCTCGACCGCGGCGCCGAGGCCGAGGCCGTGGCCGCCGACGTCGGTGGACGACACCAGGCCGAGCAGGCCGCCGGCGCGGAGCGCGGCGAGCGCCGCGGTCGGGAACGCGCCGCCGTCGGTGGCGAGGGCGTGATCGGCCGCGACGGCGGCGGCCTGGGACAGGGCGGGAGCGTACGCGAAGGTCATGGCACTCCAGGGGCGAGCGCCACGGCGGGTCACTCGCGTCGAGGGTTGGCCCCGATCACGCCGGGGCGGGTCCGCAGTCAACGGCGGTACATCGCGGCGACCGTACCTCGGATCGCCGCCGGCCACGGGCGCCGCCGCCGGGATCCGCTCACCCGATCAGCATCAGCGCCTGCAGCGCCAGCGCGCCGACCTCGAAGACCACGCGCGCGGCCAGGCTGGCGCCCAGCCGCCGCCCGGCGCCGACGTAGATCAGCCCGAGGCCGGCGCCGTGGACCGCGACGCCGAGCCGATCGCCGGGCAGCGGCGCGATCGCCGCCTCGAGCGCCGCCGCCGCGACGACGCCGCCCGCCACCGCGCCGATCCGCCCGACGCCGGCCCGCCCCAGCCCCGCCGCCACCGCCTCCAGCCACCACCGCCGCAGCGTCAGCTCGGCGGCCAGCGCCACCGCGACCACCACCGCGGCGAGCGTCACCGCCTGCAGCGCCGACCCGCGCACCACCGGCAGCGTGCTCCACTCGACCGAGCGCGCGGTCGCGTCGGCGATCGGCGCCGACAGCGCCAGCGCGAGCAGCAGCGCCAGCGCGCCGACCAGCGCGCCGCCGCCGATCACCTCGGCCCGGGCGTCGCGATCGGCGGGCCGCCACCAGCCGGCGCCGTCGAGCATCCGCAGCGCGGTCGCCAGCGCCAGCGCCAGCCCGATCCCGAACGGCCCGCCCACCGCGACGCCGCCGGCCACCGCGCCGAGCGTCAGCGCCGCACGCGCCAGGGTCCGAGGCGACACCACGACCGCCAGTGTGCCAGCTCAGGCCACGTGGCGGACCAGCGCCCGGCGGATGTCGGCCAGCAGATCGGGCAAGGTCGCGACCGACAGGCACGACCGCAACAGCTCGGCCAGCCACGGCGTCGCCGACTCGGCGACGAACAGGCACTGCGACGGATCGCGCGCCTTGAGCGTCACCGCCGCGCCGCGCGTGTCGTGCCCGGCCAGCGCCAGCGAGCTCTCGATCGTGCCGGTCAGGCGCATCGCCGCGTAGGCCGCCTCGTCGTCCCAGAACACCCGCAACAGCGCGAAGAACGCCTCGCGCGTCACCTCGACCCACACGCCGATCCGCAGCTCCTCGCCGTCGGCCAGCGCCACCGGCACCAGCGCGCGCACGAACACCCGCTCGTCGAGCTCGGCGAAGTTCTCCTGGTTGCGCGGCGAGCGCTGGTCGGGCGGCAGCGCGAACACGCAGTCGGGCAGCTTGAAGCTGAAGTCGCGGCCGTGCTCGCGATCGAACAGGTGCCGCACGTCGGGGTGGTTGCGCAGCACCTGGTCGTGGAAGCCGAACAGCCGCGCCTTGGCCGCGGGGTCGGCGACCACCTCCTCGCGGCCGCGCGCCGCGCCGGCGACGAACCCCGGCAGCTCGGTCACCGGCGTGCGATCGCCGTCGACCACCACCGCGGTGACCTGGGCGCCGTCGCGCCAGGTCCGCGTGCAGGCCCACGCCCCCGGCGTCAGCTCGATCGCCATCCACCACACCCGATCGCCGCCGTGGATCGTCGGCATCGCGACGAACGCCGCGGCCTGGCCCTCGTGGCGCGCCTCGCCGCGGCTGACCAGCCAGCGCCGGCCGCAGCCGCAGGTGCACGCGACGTCGCCGCGATCGGTCTCCACGAAGGCCAGGTCCATCGGCGCGATCATAGCGGCCCGCCCGGCCGGCGGGGCGAGATGATCGCCGTCAAGTCCACACCGCCACGCCCCCCTACGCTCGATCCATGTACGACCTCGCGGTGATCGGCTCGGGGTACGGCGGCGCGGCGGTGGCAGCCCGGCTGGCGGGCCGCGGCCGCGTCCTGCTGATCGAGCGCGGCGGCTGGTGGCGCCCGGGCGAGTTCCCCGAGACCATCGCCGCGCTGGCGCGCACCCGGCACGCGCGCCGCACCCCCGACGGCCTGTGGGGCGTGCGGCTGGGCGCCGGCACCGGCGTCGGCTACGCTAGCGCGTTCGGCGGCTCGAGCGCGATCAACTACGGCATCACGATCCGCCCGGACGACCACGCCTTCGCCGGCTGGCCGGTGACCGCCGCCGACCTCGCGCCGTGGTTCGAGCGCGCCGAGCGCGCGCTGGGCGCCACCCCCAACCCGCGCGCCGTGGCGCTGCCCGACGGCGGCGTCCTCGACGAACTCGAGCCCGGCGCCCGGGTCGAGCTGGCCAACACCATCGACTGGGGGCGCTGCGACGACTGCGGGCGCTGCGTGCCCGGTTGCAACGCGGGCGCCAAGCGCTCGCTCGATCGCTCGTACCTGGCCACCGCGCTGGCCGCGGGCGTCGCGCTGCGCCTGGCCACCGAGGTCCGCGAGATCGCGATCGCGGCCGACGGCTACCGCCTGCACCTGCGGCGGCGCGGCGGCGGCGGCGACGAGTGGGTGCCGGCGCGGCGGGTGGTGCTCGCCGCGGGCACGCTCGGCACTCACGATCTCCTGCACCGCAGCGCGATCCCGCTCGGGCCGCGGTTCGGCCGCGACCTCAGCCTCAACGGCGACGGCCTGGCGTTCCTCTACGACAGCGGCCGCCGCCTCACCGCCCACCGCGGCGCGCCGATCTCGACCGCGGTGCGCCTGACGATGGTCGACGGCGACGGCGCGCGCCGGACGCTGCTGGCGATGAGCGGCCGGGTGCCGCAGGCCGCGCTGCGCTTCGCCGGCGCGGCGCTCGCGGCGATCGCCGGCGTCGCGATCGATCCCGCCGCGCCGCACGACCACCGCGCCGGGCGCTGGGCGCGCCGGCTGCGCGACCTGATCGCGATCGGTGATCGCGGCGCGCTGGCGCGGACGCTGATGTACAAGCTCGACGGGCAGGACCAGGGCCGCGGGACCGTGCGCTTCACGCCGACCGGCGCGGTCATCGACTGGCCCGACTACGCCGACGATCCGATCATGCGCTTCGCCGCCGACCGGCTGCGCGCCTGGGCCGGCGCCATCGGCGGCGTGATCGTGCCCGACGTCGCACGCCTGCCCGGGCTCCGCAGCTTCAGCGTCCACCCGCTGGGCGGCTGCCGGCTGGGCGCCGACCTCGCCGACGGCGTCGTCGATCCGCTCGGGCGGGTGTTCGCGCCCGCCGGCGGCGTCTACCCCGGCCTGCGCATCGCCGACGGCGCCATCGTCCGCGGCTCGCTCGGCGTCCCGCCCAGCCTCACGATCGCCGCGCTCGCCGAGCGCATCGCCGCCGACCTCGAGCGGGAGCTGCTGCTCGCCCGCACCGTCGGCGCGGCGCGCATTCAAGCATCCGCTTGACTATTCAAGTCCTCGCTTTCACAGTTGTGTGATGGCGACCACGGCCCGGGAGTTCAAGGACGCGGCCTACGCGCAGCTGGCCCGGGTCGGCAAGGCCCGGCGGCGCCCAAGCGCCTGAGCTGCTCGACCTGCGGGCCAGGGCCGCGCAGTCGGCTCGCCGAGCAGGGGCGATCTCGGGGCGCGGGCGCAGGTGCTGGCGGGTCAGCCGCAGGGCGGGCGGGCGCTGGGGCGGGGCGCCCGCGCCCGGGCGAGGGGGGGCGAGCACGCCGGCCAAACGGGCTGCGCCGCGCGCCCGGGGGGGGGGCGCCGGAGAGGGCGAGCGGGTGTGGCCGGCGCCGCCGGGCGGGGGGGGGGGGGGCCGGCGCGCCGGGCGCCACACGCGGCGGTACCCCCCCTCCCGCCCGTCACCCCCCGGCGCGCGACCTCTCCAGCGTCCCCGGCCGGGCTGGTCACAACCTCACGACGGGAGCGCGGGCTGTCCCCGCTGTTCACGGCCGGGACCTCGGGGGCGACGGCGCGGGGACCTGGGGCGGGCCAGCGCCGGCTCATGGCGGCATGTGGGCAGGCGCGGCATCGCGGTGATCGTCCGGTCGAGCCGTCGCCGGTTCGCCACCGGCGCCGCGCTGCTGGGGGCACTGCGAGGTGTACCCGACGCTCCTGGCGATGGCGACGTCGCGCACCCGTGGCGGCCTGGCGGTGGCGTCTCGGTGTGGGCACTGGCTCGCGAGGCGCGCTGCTCCGGCTGGGGAGCGCCGGCCGGCGCGTCTGGCTGGTCGCCGCGCTCACCTTCGGCTCCGGCCTCCTCGTCGCGGTCCGCATGACCGAGACCCACCGCCCGGCACGCGGGTTCACGCCGCCGACGCCCTGACCCAGGTCTCGCGAGACTTCCCTGTCAGCTCGTCGGGCGCTTGGCCCGCGCGGTCCGCCCGCCGTTGCCCTTCTTCTTGCCCTTCTTGGCCCAGCTCGAGCCGGGGCCGCTCAGGTCGGTCCAGCGGTAGCTGTTCTCGCCCGGGGCGCGGAAGTCGACGTGGATGAAGCCCGAGTGCGGGTAGATGCCGATGCCCATGCCGCCGCGATCGAGCGACTGCGCGTAGTCGTACTGCGCGCGCACCGACTCGCCCTTGACGACGATGTCGATCGCCGAGGCGTGGAAGTGGCGGCTCGAGTCGCGGTCGACGAAGCGGAAGCCCGACACGACGGTGATCTGCTTGCCGCCGAAGTGATCCTGGATGCGCGACAGCTGGTCGTACAGGCGCGGGTCCATCGCCCGCACCTCCTTGGACCGCTTGCAGCGGAAGATGTTGTCGAGCGCGGCCAGCGCCGCCTCGTCGTAGCTGCCGTCCGGCTTGTACAGCTGGACCCGCACCTCTTCCTGGAGGTTGTCCGAGCGCAGCCAGATGTCGCCCGAGGGCTTGGTCAGCTCGTAGCTCTCGAGCTTGCCGGCGCCGTGGCCCTGGAACTCCTTGACCATCGAGCACTTCTTGCGCTTCTTGGCCTTCTTCCCCTTCCCCACCACCACCTGCTTGCACACCTTGATCTTGGCGCTGTTGTGGTTGCCCACCACCGAGCGCTGCGGCGAGCCCCGCCACGACGAGGCCTTCTTGGCCGTCTTGGTTGGCTTGCCGCCCTTCTTGGCGTTCTTCCCCTTGGCCGGCTTGGCCGCCCGCTTGGGCGCCGCCTTCTTGGGCGTGCCCTTGGCCTGCGCCGACGCCACCTCACCGAATCCACCTGAGCCGACGGGGGCCGACGAGACGAGCCCGGCAGCGATCGCGGCGACGATGAGCACTCGGCGTAGGTTCATGCGGACCTCACGGCAGGGACGTTGACACTGGCATTAGCAAGCGGGCAGCCAGGCTAGGCGAGCCCCGGCGATGGATCAAGAAAGATGGCCACCTACTGTCATTTCCCAGGGATCTCGAACGGATGCGCGCGGTCCACGGCGCTTGCGGGGCCGCCATGGGCCGCCACGGGGGGCGCCGCGGGGGTGCCAGAACCGCCGGCGGTCGCCACGCGCGGCGGTGACGACCGTCACGGTCCCGTCACGCCGGCGGCAGCGGCGGCGCCGCCGGCAGGTTCACGCCGGGCAGCGGGATGTGCACCAGCTCCAGGCCGATCTGCCGGGCGACGTCGAAGCTGCGGGTGTCCCGGTAGAACTCGCCGTAGCAGATGCGCACCATCCCGGCGTTGGCGACCTGCTTGAAGCAGTTCCAGCACGGCGACGCGGTCACGTACAGGGTCGCGCCGGCGATCACCACGCCGTTCTTGGCGGCCTGGAGGATGGCGTTGGTCTCGGCGTGGATGGTCGCCACGCAGTGGTTGTCCTCCATCATGTGGCCGACGTCCGAGCAGTGGGGCATGCCCCGGATCGAGCCGTTGTAGCCGGTCGACAGGATGGTCCGGCTGCCGACGATCACCGCGCCCACGAACTTGCGCGGGCAGGTCGACCGGGTGGCCACCACCTGGGCGATGCTCATGAAGTACTCGTCCCACGACGCGCGCTGGGCTTGCGACATGCCGGGACGCTACCCCGGCCGTCCGACGTTGGCGGATTCGCGGCGGCTGCCCCCTGCCCGACCCCGCCGCGGATGGTAGCGTCCGCCGGCCATGTCCTCCGGAGCCGGTAAGTACAAGGACACCGTCACCCTCCCTGAGACCGCGTTCCCGATGCGCGGCGATCTGGCCAAGCGCGAGCCCGAGATCCTCGCGGCCTGGAAGGCCAGCGATCTGTACGGGCAGATCCAGACCGCGCGCGCCGCCGCGCCGGCGTTCGTGCTGCACGACGGGCCGCCGTACTCCAACGGCCACATCCACTACGGCCACATCCTCAACAAGATCCTCAAGGACCTGGTCGTCAAGCACAAGACGATGATGGGGATGCGCGCGCCGTACATCCCGGGCTGGGACACCCACGGCCTGCCGATCGAGCTGGCGGTCGAGCGCGAGCTCGGGCCCAAGCGCCGCGACATGACGCTGGCCCAGGTGCGCCAGGCCTGCCGCGACTACGCGCTCAAGTTCGTCGACATCCAGCGCACCGAGTTCCAGCGCCTCGGCGTGTTCGGCGACTGGGCCCACCCGTACCTGACGCTGTCGCCGGTCTACGAGCAGGCGATCGTCAAGGCGCTGGCCGCGTTCGCCCGCGGCGGCTACCTGTACCGCGGCAAGAAGCCGGTCTACTGGTGCCCGCGCGATCGCACCGCGCTGGCCGAGGCCGAGATCGACTACAAGGACAAGACCTCGCCGTCGGTCTACGTGCGGTTCCCGCTGCTCGACGTCGACGGCGCGCGGCTGGCCCCGGCGCTGGCCGGCAAGCGGGTCGCGCTGCCGATCTGGACCACGACGCCGTGGACCCTGCCGGCCAACCTGGCGATCGTGCTCAAGCCCGACCTCGGCTACGTCGCGGTGCCCTCACCGCGCGACCCGGGCGAGGTGCTGGTGTGCGCCAAGGACCTGCTGGCGGCGTTCGCCAAGGCGATCGGCGCGCCCGAGCTGGAGGGCCAGGCGGTGGCGCTGACCGAGGACGCGCTGCGGACGCTCGAGGGCGCGCGCTACCTGCACCCGTTCGTCGACGCGCCGTCGCCCGACGGCCCCGAGTTCCGGCTGTGGTTCGCCGACTACGTCACCGTCGAGCAGGGCACCGGCCTGGTCCACACCGCGCCCGGCCACGGCGCCGACGACTACAAGACCGGCGTCGCCCACGGCCTGCCGCCCTACGCGCCGCTCGACGACGCCGGCCGCTACACCGCCGAGGCGCCGGGCTGGCTGCACGGCAAGACCACCGACGAGGCCAACCCGCTGGTGATCGAGCGGCTGGTCGCCGACGGCGCGCTGCTCAACCCGCCGACCGATCGCTACGCCCACAGCTACCCGCACTGCTGGCGCTGCAAGGGCCCGATCCTGTTCCGCGCCACCGCGCAGTGGTTCATCAAGATCGATCACGACGGCTTCCGCGAGCGCGCGCTGGCCGGCATCCGCGCCACCACCTGGATCCCCGAGTGGGGCGAGAACCGCATCCACGCGATGATCGCCAACCGCCCCGACTGGGTGCTGTCGCGGCAGCGGCTGTGGGGCACGCCGATCCCGGCGTTCCACTGCGGCGCGTGCGAGGCGCCGCACGCCGAGGCGGCGACGATGGATTACGTCGCGGCGATCTTCGGCCGCGAGGGCGCCGACGCGTGGTGGACCCGGCCGGCGGCCGAGCTGGTGCCCCCGGGCACCCGCTGCGGCGGCTGCGGCGCCGACGCCGCGCAGTTCGAGAAGGAGATGAACATCGTCGACGTGTGGTTCGAGTCGGGCGTGTCGTGGCTGGCGATCGCCGACCAGGCCGCCGACCACGGATCGATCGACCTGTACCTCGAGGGCTCCGACCAGCACCGCGGCTGGTTCCACAGCTCGCTCCTGGCCGGCATCGGCGTCGCCGGCCGGCCGCCGTACAAGGCGGTGCTGACCCACGGCTTCGTCCTCGACGGCGCCACCGGCACGCCGTACTCGAAGAGCGAGATCGAGAAGGCCAAGCAGGAGGGCCGCAAGGTCAGCTACGTGCCGCCGGAGGACGTCATCAAGAAGGGCGGCGCCGAGCTGTTCCGGCTGTGGACCGGCTCGACGGACTTCCGCAACGACATCCCGTACTCGCAGCAGCAGCTCGACGGCCTGTCCGAGTGGTACCGCAAGCTGCGCAACACCGCCCGCTTCCTGCTCGGCAACCTGGCCGACTTCGACCCCACCGCGCACACCCGGGCCAACACGACGCTCCTGGCGGTCGACGCCTACGTGCTGGCCCAGGTCGACGACCTGGTGGCGCGCGTGAGGGACGCCTACGAGCGCTACGAGTTCCACGTCGCGCACCGCGCGATCGTCGAGTTCGTGACCGTGACCTTGTCGGCGCTCTACGGCGACGTCGTCAAGGATCGCACCTACTGCGACGCCAAGGACGCGCCGCGGCGGCGCGCCGCGCAGCTGGTGCAGTACGAGGCGCTGCGGGCGATCACGCTCTTGGTGGCGCCGGTCCTGTGCTTCACCGCCGAGGACATCTGGGCCCACCTGCCCAAGCGCGCCGGCGATCCGGCGTCGGTCCACGTCGCGGTCTACCCCGAGGGGCGCCGGCTCGACGACGGCGACCCGCAGGTCGCGGCGATGCAGGTGGTGCTGGCGTGGCGCGAGCGGGTCAACAAGGCGCTCGAGCCGTTCCGCGCCGCCAAGCACAAGTCGACCGACGCCAAGGTCACGCTGCACGCCAGCGGCGCCGACGGCCACACGCTGCACGACTTCGACACCCGCCACCCCGGCCAGCTGGCCGACCTGCTGATCGTGTCGGCGGTGGCGGTGGTCAACGACGGCACCGATCAGATCGAGGTCGCCGAGCACGGCGGCCACCGCTGCGAGCGCTGCTGGAAGTGGTTCGCGGCGCTGCCGGCCACCCCCGGCGACGTCTGCGATCGTTGCGCCACCGCCCTGCCCACGGCATAAGGACCGCTCATGCAACGCCGCTGGAAGATCTTCCTCATCGTCGCGATGATCACGCTGGTCGCCGATCACGCGACCAAGTACTGGGCGCGCAACTCGCTGCCCACCCACCCGGCCGGCTGCGCGATCCCGGCCGACGTCGTCAGCCACAAGTGCGTCGGCGTGAAGGACACGGTGATCGACGGCTACTGGGACTGGCGGCTGTCGTTCAACCCCGGCTCGGCGTTCGGCCTGTTCGACAGCCAGACCGGGGCCCGGGTGTTCCTGTCGATCATCGGCATCCTCGCGGTGGTCGCGATGGTGTTCATGGTCAAGAAGGCGCGCAACGATCAGCGGCTCTTGGCGATCGCGCTGGGGCTGGTGGCCGGCGGCGCGGTCGGCAACCTGCTCGACCGCATGTACTTCGGCGTCGTGACCGACTTCGTGCTGTGGCACTACCACGCCAAGGAGTGGCCGGTGTTCAACGTCGCCGACGTCGCGCTGGTGATCGGCGTCGGCATGATGTTCTTCGACGTCGACGGCAAGAAGGGCAAGAAGCCCAAGAAGCGGGGGGCCGCCGACGCCCCGGCCGACGCGACCGCCAAGACCGACGCCGCGGGGTAGTCGGCCGACGTGCGGCGGCGCAGGGCGGTCGACGCGGCCCGCGTGCCGGCCGCGCTCAGCGCGGCGTCAGCGCGGCGCGATCGGGCGCGCCACCGGCGCGGGCGGCGGCGGTGATCGCGGCGGTGTCGAGCGACGCCGGCGGCGCCGGCGTGAACGTGGTCGCGGTCGCCGCCAGGTGCTCCTTGGCGGTCGGCCCGCGCAGCTCGGCGCGCTCGACCACCAGCCGCGGGTAGTCGGTCAGCGCGTCGTCGTCGCTGACCGCGTAGTCGACCAGCTGGGTGCGCACCGCCACCACCGCGTCGACCAGCTTGATCGCGCCGTAGGTGCGGATCATCAGCCACGGCCCGGTCAGCCGCGGCTCCACCACCAGCGCGCCGGTCACGGTGACCGCGTCGGCGCCGGCCAGGTCGAGCCCGCGGGCGGCGCGGTTGCCGGCGAACACGACGTTGTCGAAGCCGACCTCCGCGAAGCGGCCGGGGCCGTTGACCGGCACCTTGAGCAGCGCGCCGCTCACGGTCGAGTCGACCACCCACAGGTCGCGCACCGTCGCGGTGGCGCCCTTGGCCCGCGCGCCCAGCTCGATCAGCGGATCGCCCTCGCGGCCGCGCGGATCGCCCGCGGCGGCGCCGATCACCGCCACCTGCGCCAGCTCGAGACGCTGGTAGGCGCGCAGCCGCAGCGCGGTGGCCGGGGCGCGGGCGCCGTCGAGCGTGACCCCGCGCAGCGCGACCGACCTGCCCTCGATCGCCACCGCCCCCGTGAACACCACCGGGCCACCGCCGTCGGGCTCGACCACGAAGCCGATCGATCCGTCGGCGTTGCCCGGGCGCAGCGTCAGGCCGTCGTAGCGCCCGGGAGCCAGCGTCACGCGCAGCTCGGTGGCGCCGGCCGCCTCGGCGCTGGCCAGCGCCTGGGCCAGGGGCAGTTGCAGATCCGCAGTCGAGGTGGCGTGGAAGGTGGTGGTGGTCATGGTGGGTCCTGGCGCGGTCGCGGCGTCGGGCGTGGGCGGCGTGGCGCCGGTGTCGGGGCCGGTGTCGGCGCCCGGCGTCGGTGAGCGCGCGACGCCGCCGCTGCCGTCCTTGCCGCACGCCGCGGCGGCCAGCACGATCATCGTCGCCACACGCGCGCGCCTCATCGTCGCCGGCAGCATGCCACGAAAGCCCTCGGCCGCTCGGCGCGCGCGCACGTCAATGGGCCACGTTGGCGAAGCGCAGCAGGTCGAAGTTGCGCAGGAACTGGCCCAGCGTGTACGTGAAGATGCCGTCGTCCTTGCCGTCGGCGGGCCCGGTGCCGCGGAGGTCGGGCTCGTTGGTGGCGTGGGGGTTGTGCATCACCACCTTCGACTGCTCGGCGTCGATGTTGGCGAGCTGGCCGGCGACGGTGGCGGCGGTCACCGCCAGCGGCGCGCCGGTCTTGTCGGCGATCGCCACGTCGCGCACCTGGTACGCGTGCGAGGTGTAGTTCTGGCGGCGGCCGGGGCTCGAGTCGTCGCCGAGGTTGATCAGGATGCCCAGGTTCTCGCGCAGGTGCTTGAACGCCGCGGGCATGGTGTCGTCCCACAGGTGCGGGAACGCGTCGGGCGTCGACACCGGATCGGCGGCCTTGGCCACCTGCGCGCTGGTCGCGGTCCCGGCCAGGTTGTTGACCAGCGTCGCGCGCAGCGTCGCCAGCGTGGTCCGCAAGAGCGCGCGGTCGATCGAGCGCAGCATCCGCAGGATCGCCTCGGCGGTGGTCTCGCCGAACAGCGCCTTGAGGCTGTCCATCGTGTCCATGCCGAACAGGATGCCGGTCACCTGATCGATCAGGTCGCGGCCGCGGGTCACCGCGCCGGTGTCGCTCATGCGCGCGTGCATGAACGTCTGGGTGGTGCCGGTCGCGGTGTTGCCCTTCTGCGCCTGGTAGCGCAGCAGATCTTGCAGCGCCGCCAGGTTGCCGGCGACCACGTCGCTGCCCGGCGTGAACGTCATGCCGGTGGTGTTGGCGGTGGCGGCCGCGCCGTAGAACATCTGGTAGCAGTCCTCGACCGAACCGCCGCCGTCGATCACCGCGTAGCCGCTCTTCTTCTTGTCGCCAGCGGCGACGCCCTGGCCGTCGTTGCCGTACTTCTGGGTGAAGTCGGCGTAGGCCTTCTCCATCATCGGCGCCCACAACGCGGTCTCGTACAGATCGCGGCGGTGGATCTCGACGGTGCCGCCGTGGAGCTCGGCCCAGAACTGGGTGCGCTTGGCCTTGTCGGCGACGCGCATGCGCGCGCCGACCAGCGACACGTGGCCCTTCTTGCTCTTCTTGGTCAGGAGCGAGTTGCCGGTGTGGATCGTGACGTGCTTGTACGCGCTGGTCTTGGCGTCGAACCGCTGAAAGGTCACGCCGACGTCGCCGCTGGCCATGGTCATGACCGACGTGAGCTTGCCGGGGTCGTTCTGGGTCAGGCCCAGCAGGCACGACATGAAGTAGCAGTCGCCCAGGCCGCCCTGGCGGACGTCCTCGGCGTGGGGCGCGCCGTCGATGTACAGCTGGTCGGGCACCATCGCCGGCGACACGTTGGGGGTCGCCGTCGTGCCGCTGCGCTTGCTGACCTTGTGGCCGCTGCCGCGGGTGAACAGCTCGTCCTCGGTGGGCGTCGCGCCCGGCGCGACCTCGAGCTCGCTGCCGACGCCGGCGATGATCGACACCTTGTCGGCGTCCGCGACCTTGCCCTCCTTGTGCTCGCCGGGCGCGCCGGTCGGCTTGCCGTCGGGGCCGACCTGGGTCCCGAGCGCGAGGTCGACCTTGCGGTGCTTGCCGCCCTTGATGACCTTGGCGTCGCGGTCGTTGTGCTGCCCGCCGTCGGTCGCGCCCTCGCGATCGGGCTCGGCGTGGGCCTGGCCCGGCGCGTGGTCCTGATCGGCATCGTGGTCGTGGGCGGGCGCTGGCGCGTGCTCGGCCGCCGACGCGGAGTCGGTGGCGAAGGCCTCGGCGGCGACGCGGCTGTCTTCGTAGTCCATGGAGGCCTCCGTGACCTTATACGAAACTTACCGAGCCATGCTTCCCTGGCCGCGGCTGCGGTCAGCGAGCAAGAAGCCCATGCTGCGGTACTCCACCCGCCCGGCGCGCTCGAGGTGCTCCTGGCCGATGGCGATCGCGCCGTCGCGAGCCGCGAAGAACGCGGCCGCGATCGCGGCGTTGCGGATGTTCGCGCCGCTCATGGTCGGGAACATCATCGCCAGCTCGTCGTAGTCGTGATCACCCCCCAGGGGTGCGGTCGCGGTCCGGATGCACCGCCGCCACAGGGTCGCGCGCTCGTCGTCGTCGGGCGCCGCGAACACCACGTGGCCCGCCAGCCGGCGCTTGAGCGCCTTGTCGATCGCGGCGTCGAGGTTGGTGGTGAGCACGGTCACGCCGCCGAACGCCTCGATGCGCTGCAAGAGGAAGTTCACCTCGAGGTTGGCGTAGCGATCGACCGCGCCGCGGGTCTCGGTCGAGCGCTGGCCGAACAGCGCGTCGGCCTCGTCGAACAGCAACAGCGCGTGGCCGGCCTCGGCGGCGTCGAACACGCGGGCCAGCTGCTTCTCGGTCTCGCCGACCCACTTGCTCACCACCTGGCTGAGATCGACCTGGTACAGCTCGAGATCGAGCTCGCGCGCGATCAGGCCGGCGACCATCGTCTTGCCGGTGCCGGGCGGGCCCGAGAACAGCGCCGCGACGCCGGCGCCGCGCGCCAGCTTCTCGCGGTAGCCCCAGCCGTCGAGCACCTGGTGGCCGTGGCGCAGCCGCGCCACCAGGCCGTTCACCTGATCGAGCGTGTCCTCGGCCAGCACCAGGTCGGCCCACGACTGGGTCACCTCGACCCGGGTCGCGACCCCGGCCAGCCCCTCGGCGATGTTGTGGCGGACGCCGCCGACCAGCTCGGGCAAGGTCAGCCGCGAGTCCGGGGTGGCCACGCGGGCGATCCGCGTCGACGCCACCGCGCGGGCGATGCCGCCGGGTCCCAGCCGGTAGCGGTGGGCCAGCTGGTCGAGGCCGCCCGGGCCGAGGTCGGCGTCGGCGCCCAGCGCCTGTCGCCACAAGGTCGCGCGCGCCGCCACGTCGGGCGCGGTCCAGGTCACCCGCACCACCGGCCGCGCCGAGCCGAGATCGAGCGCGTGCAGGCGCGTGGTCAGGACCAGCGGCCCGGCGGTCTCCTCGACGAAGGCCGCCAGCATCGCGAAGGTCTCGGCCGCGGCGACGCGATCGATCGTGACGTTGGCCAGCACCGGCACGGCGTCGACCAGGGCCAGCTCGCGGCGCAGCGCGCGCAGCGCCGCGCCGACCGCCGCGGGTCGGTTGCCCAGGCGCTCGAGGTCGAGCGACAGCACCGGCCGACCGGCGGCGAACGCGACGGCGTGGCGACGCCCGGTGCGGGCCGGCCCCTCGATCGCCAGCAGCACCCGCGCCGTCGGCGCCAGCAGGTCGACCAGCGATCGTAGCGTCGCCAGCTGCTCGAGATCGTAGACGAAGCGATCGCGCGTGGCGCGGTCGATCGCGATCCGCTCGATCGGCGGCTCGGGCAGGTCGTCGCCGGCCAGGTACGCCATCAGCCGCGGCGTCGGCGTCAGGGGCGACGCGGCGCTGACCTCGTCGTCGGCCTGCCGCACCAGGCCCGACGCGATCAGCCGGTGCCCGCGCGCGAGCTGCAGGGCCAGATCGCGCGCGGCCTCGGGCGCGACCGCCGCGACCTCGGCGAACAGCGCCAGCGACGCCCCGCGGCGCGCGCGGCTGCCGCCGAGCGACTCGCTGGCGCGCAGCACCGCGGGCTCGCTCGCCGCGGCCACGATCCACCACAGCAGATCGACCTCGAGGTCGACCAGCCCCAGCCGGGCCGCCAGCGCGCGCATGCGGGCGTGGCGCAGCTCGGCGCGCGCGAGCTCACGCTCTAGCTCCTCGATCTGCTCGTCGAGCTCGTCGACGTCGCGCCCGCCGCGCCGCGCCACCGCGCGTTCGGCCCGCGCCCGCCAGCGCTCGAGCTGCAGGTGCATCGCTTCACGACTGACCCCGTCGTCCACGGCCGGCACTATGCCACGGCGACCGCCGCGCGGACGTGCGCCGCGCCACGGCGGTCGACGCGGCCGGCCGGCGGGGGCATGATCACCCCATGAAGATGATCGCGCTGACGGTGCTGACGCTGCTGGCGGTGCCGGCGGTCGGGTGCGCCGCGCCCGACGACGACTGGGTGGTGCGCCCGCCCGGCGGCGGCACCGGCAGCAACGGCCAGCAGGTCGACGCGGCGCGGCCCGACGCCGGCGACCTCGACGGCGGCACCGGCGATCTCACCGGCGTGGTGTGCGTGGTCGCCGATCTGCGCGCGCCCGACGCGTGCCCGGCGATCGCGACGGCGGCCGGCGTGCTGGTGCGCAGGCTGGGCGACGCCACCGGCGCCACCTCGGACGCCAGCGGGCGCTTCACGCTGGCGGCGCCAGGCGCGGTGGTGATCCTCGACGTCGGCAGCGGCGCCGCGGCGCTGGCGCCGGCGCTGGTGCCGGTCGACAACGACGGCGCGGTGGTCCACGCCCCGGTGCCGACGCGGGCGGCGTGGGCCGCGACGGTCGCGGCCACTGGCGCGGTGGTGGCGCCGGGCAACGGCTCGATCGCGCTCTACGTCGACACCAGCGCCGGGACGCCGGCGGCCGGCGTGGCGCTCGACCTGCCGGCCGGCGGCGCGACCGGGCCGTTCTACGACCGCAGCGCCGGCGCGTGGACCGCGGGCGGCGGCACCGGCCCGGCCGGCGTGGCGCTGGTGATCGACCTGCCGCCCGGCAGCTACCAGCTCGAGGGCGGCGACGGCGCCGGCCACCTCGTCTCGCTGGGCCCGGTGCCGGTCGCGGCCGACGCGCTCACGTTCGTGCGCGCGACGCTGACGCCTTGAGCGGACGCGGGGCCCCACCCGAGACCTGAGCATCCATCAGTAGCGTGGACGTCGCGACGTCCGGCGCGAACGGCCTCCCGCCTCGCCGGTGCCGCCGGGCCTCACACCAGCGGGATGCGCGCGGCGGCACGTCGCGCGCGGCCGGGCCGCGACGCCCAGCGCGCACGGCGTGCTCGGTCGAGGTCTTCGCGCGGCGCTGCCACCTTGATCGGCGTGCTCAGCGGCCGAGCAGCGCCAGCGCCGCGCGCCAGCCGGCGGCCTTGTCGTCGGTCTCGGCCAGCTCGGCGGCGGGCTCGCTGTCGGCGACGATGCCGCCGCCGACGTGCACCGCCAGCGCGGCGGGCGTGATCGCGGCGATGCGGATCGCGATCGCCAGATCGAGCGCGCCGCCGCTGCCGAACCAGCCGAGCGCGCCGCAGTAGGGGCCGCGCGCCACCGGCTCGAGCTCGTCGATGATCTGCATCGCGCGGATCTTGGGCGCGCCGGTGATCGAGCCGCCGGGGAAGGTGGCGCGCAGGAGCGCCGCCCAGGTGGTGCCTGGCCGCGGCGTCGCCGACACCGTCGACACCTTGTGGTAGAGCGCCGGCAGCTCGACCACCGCGCCCAGCTCGTCGACCGCGACCGAGCCGAGCGCCGCGACCCGCCCCAGGTCGTTGCGCTCGAGATCGACGATCATCAGGTGCTCGGCGGCGTCCTTGGGGTGATCGTGCAGGTCGGCGGCGGCGGCGCGGTCGGCGGCCGCCGCGCCGGTGCGGCGGCGGGTGCCCTTGATCGGCATCGTCACCAGCCGCTCGCCGGCGCGGCGCAGGAAGCACTCGGGCGATCCCGACACCACGGTCGCGCCCTCGGCCTCGAGCAGCCCGCCGTAGGCCGCCGGCGCCACCGCGTGCAACGCGGCGTAGATCGCCAGCGCGTCCCCCGCGGCGACGATCGGCGCGGTCAGGCGCCGCGCCAGGTTCACCTGGTACACGTCGCCGCGCTCGATGTAGTCGCGGATCGCCGCCACCCCGCACGCGTGGTGGGCGCCGTCGCGATCCGCGGTCAGCGGGCCGAGCCGCGGCGGCGCGCCGGGCGTCGACGGGCCCGCGGCCAGCGCCGCGCGCAGCGCCGCGATCGCGGCCGGGTCGTCGCCGATCACCTCGCCGTGCGGCGACGCGCCCGGCCACCACGCCACCGCCGGGTAGGCCGCGAGCCAGGCGTCGGGCAGCGCCGGCCCCGGCGGGCGCGGGCCGAGCCGCTCGATCGCCCGGCCGAGATCGTAGCCGAGGTAGCCGACGACGCGGGGGCGCCGCGGCCCGGCGTCGGTGAGGCCGCCGGCGTGGGCGGCGAGGAAGCCGTCGATCGCCGCGATCGGATCGCCGCGCTCGACGGTCACGCCGGCCGCGGTGCGGCGCTCGATCCGATCGGGCCACACCGTCAGCGTCGCGCGCGGATCCGCGGCCACCACCGAGCCGCGCTCGCCGGCGACGTCGGCCGCCGCGTGGCACAGCACCCGGCCCGGGCGGCCGGCCAGGCGCGCGGCGGCGGCGATCGGCGTGAGCGCCAGCGTGGACATCGGTGCGCTACACGTAGCGCATCTCGCCTAGTCGTGCTTGCGCGCGGGCGCCTGCTCTTCTTCGACCAGCACGACGCCCTCGCCGGTGCACTCGACGAACAGCTCGGAGCCGGGGCCGCCGTCGGCCGGCGTCACCGCGCGCGGCACGACGCGGCCGATCCACCCGGCCAGCGCGGTGGCGTCGACGTACAGCACCCGATCCTGCGC
Organism: Myxococcales bacterium; assembly: GCA_016707895.1. Classification (GTDB taxonomy): domain Bacteria; phylum Myxococcota_A; class Polyangia; order Haliangiales; family Haliangiaceae; genus UBA2376. The sequence goes on from JADJGV010000007.1 coordinate 29,447, forward strand.
CAGCTTGACCGACAGCAGCGGCCGCTCGGTGCGGAACGCCACCGCGCCGGTGCCGCGGAACTGCACCATCGGGATGCGCTCGCGCGAGCCGGGCACGTGGCCGTTCTCCCAGCGCAGCACGGGCTCGAACGCGAACACCAGATCCTCGCGCAGGTAGAAGATGTCGTCGTCGAGGGTCACCGCGGTGAACTGGCCGCCGAGCGGCGCCGCCAGCAGGTGGCCCTGGCCGGTGACCTGGAACAGCGCGCGGCCGGCGGTGGCGAACGGCTCGGTGCGGCTCTGGCCGCGCGACCGCCGCTGCGCCGGCTCGTAGTCGAGCTCCCCGCCGGTGACGTCGACGCCCTCGGTGCGGCTGAACATCTTCTCGCGGACCCGCACGATCAGCACGCCGCCGGCGCTGATCTCGAACGGCTCGTCGCCGTCCTCGAGCCGCACCAGCCGGGTGGTCGCGAACTCCGACAGCGGCTGCGGCGGGCGGTGGCCGGCGGCGACCCGCGCCGCGCCCCGCTGCGCCGACGGCGCCGCCTGCGCCACCGCTCGCGAGATCGCGCCGTGGTCGACCTCGTCGACGATCGCGTCGAGATCGTCGGCCGCGGCCGGCACGTCGAGCGCCGGCGACGAGCGCGGCGGCGGCGGCGGCGCCGAGCGGCGCGAGCCCAGGCGCGGGCGCGGCTCCCGCGGCGGCGGCGGCGGCGCCACGATCGGCACCGGCGCCGACTCGACCGCGGACGCCACCTCGAGCACCGCGCCGTCGTCGACGGACGTCGACTCGGCCGGCGCGGGCGCGTCGATCCGCTCGAGCGCGTCGAAGGCGTCGTCGTCGGCGGTGGTGGCGCGGGCCGGCGCGGCGTCGGGTTCGACCGCGGCCGGCGACGCCTCGGCAGCGGCCGGCGCAGCCTCGGCCTCGGCCTCGGCCTCGGGGGCGACCGCCGGCGCGGCCGCGGGCTTGGCGGCCGGCTCCTCGACGGGCGGGGTCGAGACGAACCGCGTCGACGCCGACGCCGCGTCGACCGGCGCGGGCGCCGCGCTCCGGCGCTCCTGGGCGCGCTCGATCGCCAGCCGCTCTTGCTCGGTGAGGTTGTCGGCGATCTCGCGCGCGAGGTCGCGCTGCCCGGCCTGCAGGAACGCCTGGTAGGCCTCGGCGAAGCGACCGCCGCGCGCGTAGGCCAGCCCGAGGTAGCTGACCGCGCGCCCCTGGCTGGGATCGATGTCGCGGCTGCGCTCGAGCGCCGCGGCCGCGGCGCCGGCGTCGCCGAGCTTGAGCAGCACCAGGCCCAGGTTGAGCTGGTGCGAGGCGTCGAGCGCCGACAGCCCGACCAGCCGCCGATAGACCGGCAGCGCCTCGGCGAACTTGCCGGCGCGGAAGTACGCCAGCCCGAGCAGCGCGAGCGCCTTCTGGCCGTCGGCGTCGAACTCGAGCGCGGCCAGCAGCTCCTTCTGCGCGTCGTCGAGGCGGCTCTGGCGCAAGAGCTCGCCGCCCGCGATCAGGTGCTGCTCGTACCGGTCGAACGCAGAGGCAGCGGCGGAGCCGAGATCGGTCACGGCGGCATTATCACCCGCGGCGGCGGCGGCGTCTCGCCTGGCGGCGGGGTCTCGTCCGGAGGCTGGTCGAAGGTGCCCACCGCGACCCGGCCGGCCCGGTCGACGGTCACCGTGACGGCCCCGGCCTGATCGGTGCGCAGCACCCGCGCGCCCGCCGCGCGCCAGCGCGCCACCACCGCCGCCGCCGGGAAGCCGAAGCGGTTGCCGCGGCCCAGCGACACGATCGCCCAGCGCGGGTGGGTCGCCGCGACCAGCGCCGGGCTCGACGAGGTCGGGCTGCCGTGGTGCGGGACCTTGACCACCGCGGCGGCGAGGTCGCCGCCCGTGACCAGCGCGGCCTCGCCTTCCTCCTCGAGGTCGCCCAGGAACACCAGCGCCTGGCCGGCGCGCGTCACCCGCACCACCAGCGAGCTGTCGTTGACCGACCACACCGGATCGCCGGCGGCGACCTCGCCCGAGCCGCGCCGCCCCGGCGCCAGCACCTCGACGGTCACGTCGCCGATGACCAGCGGCGTCAGCCGGGGCGTGACGACGCGGGTGCCGGTCGACGCCAGCGCCGCCGCCACCGCCGCGAACGAGCGCGGCCCCGCCGCCGCCCCAGGCGCGCCGGGGTCGTCGTCGTCGCGCTCGGCGGGCGCCGCCATCCACAGCGCGCGGATCGGCACCTCGGCGGCCACCGCCAGCAGGCCCAGGTAGTGATCGGGGTGCGGGTGGCTGACCACCGCGACGTCGATCGCGGCGATGCCGCGGGCGCGCAGGAACGCCGCGACCGCGCGCCCCGGCGCCAGCTGCGCCGCCGCGCCGGTGCCGGGCGCGCCGCCGGCGTCGATCAGCCAGACCTGGCCGTCGGGGAGCTCCACCACCGCCGCGTCGCCCTGCCCGACGTCGAGGAACGTCGCGGTCAGCGCGTCGCCGCGCGCGCCCGGGCGGTGCGCCCGCCACGATCCGATCAGCGCCACCGCCGCGATCGTCGCCACCGCCGCCGTCACGCGCGGCCGTGCGCCGCGCCGCGCCGCCAGCCAGGCCAGGTACAGCGCCGCGCACGCCACCAGCTCGAGCGCGGTCGGCGCGCGCACCAGCAAGGTCGGGGTCAGCGGCGCCAGCCACGCCACCACGTGGGCGATCCACCCGGCCAGCGCGATCGCGGCGTCGAGCACCACGCCGCCCGGCCCCGGCGCCACCAGCGCCAGCGCGGTGCCGACCACCGCCAGCGGCAACGTCACCAGCTCGAACGCCGGCCCGACGATCAGGTTGCCGATCACCCCGCCGAACGACACCTGGCCGAAATGCCACGCGGTGATCGGCGCGGTCGCCGCCGTCACGCACCACGACGCGCGCACCGCCTGCCCCAGCCACGCCAGCGCGCGGCGCCAGCGCGGCGTCGCCTCCTCGAGGATCGGCCCGCGCGCCGCCGCGGCCAGCGTGATCGCCGCGACGAACGACAGCTCGAACGCCGGATCCCACACCACCGACGGCCGCCACGCGATCGCCGCCAGCGCCGCCAGGCCCAGCGCGTCGCCCAGCCGGGCCCGCCGCTCGAGGAGCTCGCCGGCCAGCATCACGCCCACCACCACCAGCGCGCGCACCGTCGCCACCTGCCCGCCGGTGACCAGCGTGTACCCGATCGCGATCGGCAGCGCGCACGCCGCGGCGGCGCGCCGCGGCGCCAGCCGCGCCGCCAGCGGCGCGATCATCGCGAACAGCCGGGTCAGCGCCGCGAACGCCACCAGCGCCACCACCGCCAGGTGCAGGCCGCTGACGCTGAGCGCGTGGTAGACGCCGGCCGCGCGCCACGCGTCGTCGGTGGCGGGCGGCACGCCGCTGCGATCGCCGACCACCACCGCGCGCACCAGCGCGTTGCCCACCGGATCGCCGCCCCGCGCCGCGATCGCCACCGCCGCGGCCCGCGCCGCCTGCGCGCTCCACCGCCACGCGCTCCAGCGATCCGCCGCCGCGACCACCGCGATCTCTCGCGCGCGCAGCTCCCACTGCACGCCGCGACCGCGCGCCACCTGCGCGCGATCCGGGCTGCCCGGGTTGCGGTACCCGCGCGGCGATCGCAGCCGCCCGCGGACCCGCACCCGATCGCCCGGCCACACCGCCGGCGCGCCGTCGACCGTCACCCACACCGCCCCGACCTCGGCCTCGACCACCATCGCCGTCGCGCCCGACAGCGCCGTCCGCGGCCCCGCCACCCACCCCTCCACCACCTCCTCCTCCCGATCATCGATCCCCGCCGGCGCCTCCCCCACCCCCCCCTCCCGCACCGCCAGCGCCGCCGCCACCGCCGCCACCGCCACCACCAGCCGCCCACGCTGATCCACACCTCTCGCCACCACCGCCAGCGCCGCCACCGCCACCCACGCCACCGCCGGCAGCGCGACCGCGCGCGCCGCCACCACGCCGCTCACCGCCGCCACCGCCATCCAACACAGACGAACCCAGGGCCACACGCGTCAGCTATCGACCACCCCACGCCCCGGTTGCCGAAAAACCGCCGACCACCGCGTCTCCGGTGACGGTCACCGTCGCGGTCTCCATCTCCGCCCCGCCATCGCCGCTGTCCCTCCGACGATCAGCGCCGCCCCCAGCCACGTCGTCACCGCCGGCGTCTCACCGAACAGCGTCACGCCCCAGCCGACCGCGAACGCGACCTGCAGATACCCGACCGCCATCGCCCGCGCCGCCGGCTCGCGCGCCATCCCGTACGTCATGCACACCTGCGCCGCCTGGGTCGCCACGCCGACGCCGACCAAGAGCGCCCACTCGTACGCCGTCGGCCACACCAGCTGCGGCGCTGCCCACGCCAGCGCCGCCGGCAACGCCACCAGCGGGAAGTAGAACACGATCACCAGCGGGTGCTCGGTCGCCGCCAGCTGCCGCACCGTCACCAGCGCCGCCGCCGACATCAGCGCGCCGACGATCGCCACCGCGATCGCCACGACCGAACCGCCGTGGCCGCTGGGCTGCGCCACCAGCGCCACGCCGACGAAGCCGAGCGCCAGCGCGACCGCGGTGCCGCGCCCGACCCGCTCGCCGAGCACGAGGTACGCCAGCGCCGCGCCCCAGATCGGCGAGCTCTGCTGGATCATCGTCGCCTCGGCCAGCGGCAGCCGCCCCAGCGTCCAGTAGTAGCAGCCCAGCGCCGCGAACCCGAACGCGCCGCGGCTCATCAGCGCCCACCGCCGGCGGCCCCACGGCGACACCCCGGCGGTGCGGCGCAGCCGCGCGACCATCACCGCCGACAGCGCCAGCGTCACCACGGCCCGGGCCAGCACCACCTGCGCGCTGGGCAGCGTGTGCGACGCCTCCTTCACCAGCACGCTCATCAGCGAGAACGCCAGCGCAGCCGCGGCCATGTACCAGAGTCCGGGCGACAACCCGCCCACTCTGGCAGATTCCACGCGGCGCGCAGCGCGACGCCCGCGCGAAGCGACCGTTCGAGATCAGCTACCGCCCGCGCGCGCCCCAGCGCACGCCGGCGCCGAACAGCACGGCCCAGCCCTGGTAGCGCGCCGGCATCGTCTCCACGCCGGTGGTCGTGCGCGCCGCGACCCGCAGGTACTCGGCGAAGGCGTCGACGTCGACGCCGCGCGCGACCCGGCGCGAGCCGCCGGCGGTCACCGACCAGCGCAGCCCGTCGGGCGCGATCGGCGACAGCGTCGCGTCGGGCGCCGGCGACGGATCGATCGCGGCGCCGAGCCGCAGCGTCGTCGTCGCGCCCAGCGCGTACTCGCCGCCGGCGCGCACCGCCGCGGTGGTGTGCCAGTCGTTCTGCTGGTGCACGTCGCGGGTGGCGTCGTCGGCGAAGTCGATCGTCAGCTGGTCGTAGGTGCCCCACAGCGTCACCTCGACGTCGGCCAGCGCGCGCCACGGGCCGCGCCGCCACGCCGCGCCCAGCGCCAGGCGATCGGGCAAGGTGATCGTCGCCCGCGCGCGCTGATCGGGCGCCGCGCCGCTGAACTCGGGCGGGGTCTCGAAGTCGGCGCCGCCGGTCATCGCCACCCGGGTGCGGCTCTTGTACGTCGCGCCCAGCGCCAGCGCGCCGCGCGACCACCACGCCGCCGCGTGGCCGCCGACGCCGGTGCCGGCGACGTCGATCACCGCGTCGCCCTCGGCGTCGATGAAGTCGAGGTGGCGCGCGACGGTCAGGCGCGCGCGATCGACGTGGGGCCCGGCGGCCAGCCGCCACGCGCCGACGCGCACGCCGACGAACGGCGCGACCCGCCCGTCGATCAGCTGGCTCGAGACGATCTCGAAGCGGCCGGCCCAGTCGCCAGGCCAGGCGACGCCGCCGCCGAACGGCACGCCGATCGCCACGCCCGCGGTCCACGCCCCGCCGCTCCACGCGACGTCGAGGTGGGGCGGCGTGGCCCACGCGCCGTCGGTGCGCGCGTGCCAGCTGCCGTCCATCGCCGCGCCCTCGACCGCCGGCCGCGCCGCCACCACGCCGACGCCGACCCGCCAGCCGCCGCCGTCGGCCAGCGCCGCCGGGTTGGTCCACGCCGCGCCGGCCTCGTCGTCGCGGGCCGCGCCGGCGCCGCCGGTGCCGGCCGCGGTGATGGTCTGCTCGGGCACCGCGAAGCCGCCGGCGTGGGCGGCCGCGGGCGCCAGCAGGATCGCGATCGCCAGCGCCCTCATGGCGTGAAGCTCCCGTCGAGGAACCCGGCCAGCTCGCGGCCGCCGCGCCCGAACTCGGGCTCGATCGGGATGACCAGGAACGCGTGCTCGGCGACGTAGTCGCGCCGCGGCGCCCCGGTCACCCGCTCGAGCGTGCGGGTGTAGGCGTTGGGGATGATGAAGTCGAGCGTGCCCATCTGCAGCATCAGCGCGCGGTTGCCGGTCGCGGCGCCGAGGTTCTGCGGGTCGACCGCGTCGACGATCCACCGCGCCACGTCGAGGAACCGCTCGGCCTCGAAGCTGTCGCGGGCGATGCCCTGGCGGGTGAAGAAGCCGGTGACCTGCGGCCCGAACCAGGTCGAGTCGGCGAACATGTCGACCAGGTCGGCGCCCGGCACGTTGAGCACCGCGCGCGCGATCGTCGGCTGGGTCGCCAGCAGCGTCGCGCCGAGGATGCCGCCCAGCGACTGGCCGGCGTAGTAGACGCGCGCGTCGTCGACCGGCGCGCCCAGCACCGGCTGCCAGTCGCCCTCGCGCAGCGCCCGCACCTGCGCCGACAGCTCGATCACCGCCTGATCGAAGTGGTCCTTGGTGTTGGCGATGTGCTCGATCTCGAGGAACGCCGCGCCCGACGCCACCGGGTAGTTCAGCACCGGCCACATCGCCAGCCGGTTGCCGGCGCCGCTGCCGTCCACGCACCGCCCGACGTCGTCGCACGTGGTGCCGGCCTGGCACGGCGGCACGGACGTCAGGTCGCCGGTGCGCGGGTCGACCACCGAGATCGGGCCCCCCGCGATGCACTGGGTCCGGGTGCCGTGGTACGGCAGGTCGATCGCGATCGCGGCGAAGCCCTTGGCCGCCAGCGCGTCGCCGATCGCCAGCACGAACCGGCGCTCGGTCATGACGCCGTGGCCGAACACCACCACCGGCACCGGCCGGCCGGCGGTCAGCCCGCGCGGCACGGTCATCGTGAACGCCACCTGATCGACGCGGTGGCCGCCGTCCTCGCGCCAGGCCCGGGTGTGATCGTCGAGGAACACCGGCATCGCCAGCGTGCCGTAGGCCACCCGCTCGACGTTGAGCAAGGACGTGATCGCCAGCGGGAAGTCGAGCAGCGCCTGGCCCGGGGTCTTGAAGACGACGTCGGTCGGCTGCGGCGACAGCCCGAGCCGGGCCGCGGTGGCGGCCAGCCCGTCGAGCCGCGGCGCGATGGTCTGGGTGACGAACGGCCAGGCGGCGACGACGTGATCGCGGCCGCGCTCGGCCAAGAGCGCGCCCAGCCGCCCGCGGGCGTCCTCGAGGCGGACCGCGTCGATCAGCGGCACCGCCCCGACCGTCGACGCGCCGGCGGCGACCACCGGCGCCTGGGCCTTGAGCAGCACGCCGGCCGGCATCGCGACGATCGGCTGGCCGGCGCGATCGAGGACGCCGTCGGTGACCACCACCGCGTAGGCCGCGCGCTCGGGCAGCGGCAGCACATCGGGCGTGACGATCACGTGGACGCCGTCGGCCATCACCCGCGCCGCCGCCGGCACCCGGGTCGGCGGCCCGTCGGTCCGCCACAGCTCGACGGTGGTGGCGTTGACCGTCTGGGCCTCGACCGGCGCGGTCAGCTCGAACAGCAGGTTGGCGCTGGTGGCGAAGCCGTCGTAGGCGCGCAGCCGGGCCTTGGCCTCGAGCTCGACGTCGGTGTCCCACGGCGCCGGCGGCAGGTCGACCTTGCCGGTGGCCGGGTCGATCAGCAGCTGGATCGGGATCGGCATGCGCTGCGACGGCTTGTCCATCGCCAGCTCGCTGCGGGTGGTGATCGTGAATCGCCACAGCGCGGCGATCTCGGCGCGCGGCAGGCCGCGGGCGGCGAGGTGCTCGAACATCGGCCCGAGCTCGCCGCGGATGACCTCGAGCTTGCGCGCGTTGTCGGCGCGCTCGGCGTAGGTGTCGCCGGGGAACGCGCGGTTGTGGGCGGGATCGTCGAGCGGCGTGGTCTGGCGCAGGAAGTAGAACGCGGCGTCGGCGATCACCGGATCACCGGTCTTGCCCTCGACGCCGGCGGCGCCGCCGCGCACGACGACGAAGTACTGCGCGCCGCGCTCCCAGCCGGCGCGCGGCGCGTCGATCGTGATCCGCTGCTCGTCGTCGGCCACGCTCACCCGCACGTCCTCGACGCGGGCCGGGGTCGGCCCCCACCTCCACACCTGCACCGTCTCGGGCGTCACCGTCGCCGGCGCGATCGGCCCGGAGAAGTCGACGGTCGCCGCCGACGCGCTCGACCAGCCGTCGAGCCCGTTGAGGTAGGTGTACAGCTCGGTCTCGGCCGGGGTGGTGTCGGCGTCGATCGGGATGTCGAGGTGCCCCGCCGCGTCGTCGCGCAGGGCGTCCGACGGCATCGGGATCACCTTGGCGTCGGGATCGAAGCGCGCGCGCACGACCGCCGGCGCCGATTCGGGTTCGTATGCGGCACACGCGCATGCGGCCGCGCTCAGCGCAGCGAGAAGTCCCCTCATGGGCCCGGATGCTACGCAGGTCGAACCGGCCTGACCAGCGCTTTCTCGCACCGCGTCATTTCGGTGAGGGCAGGCCTGCGGCCCGGTCCGCCAGCCGGTGCCAGCCGGCCGCATGGTGCATAGTGGCGCGATGCTCGGCCAGCGCGAACCGCCGCACAGCCGGGCCACGATGATCGTGGGGCTGTACGGGGGGATGGCGCTCCTGGCGGTCTTGATCTCGGCTGGTCGCGGCGACCCCGACATCTACCGCCTCGACGAGGCGCGGCCCACGTGGTGGCTGGCCGTGTCGCTGCTGGTCGGGTTCGTGCTGGCGGTGGCGGTGGTCGTCGCCAGCCGGGTGGCGGTGGCGCGCACGGTCTGGGCGCAGACGATGCACCGCGACTTCCGCGCGATGCTGGGCGACGTCCCGGCGCGCGAGATCTTGCTGCTCGCGGTCGCCAGCTCGATCGGCGAGGAGCTCCTGTTCCGCGGCGCGCTCGGGCCGTGGCTCGGGCTGGTGCCGCAGGCGGTGCTGTTCGCGGCGCTGCACGTCGGCCCCAAGCGCCGCCACCTGGTGTGGACCGGCTGGGCGCTGGGCATGGGCCTGGCGTTCGGCGCGATGGCCGAGGCGGTCGGCGATCTCGGCGGCGCGATCCTCGCGCACTTCGTGATCAACTTCGCCAACCTGCACTTCATCGTGCGGGTGGCGCTGCCCGCCCCGGCGGTTCAGCGCAGCGTGTAGCGGCGCGAATCCGGCGTCGGGCGCTTTCTTGCCCCGTCCTCGTGGCTTCCCTAGCCTCGGGGGATGCGTGTCCCCGCGTTCGCCCTGGCGATCGTGGCCGTGGTGGCGTCGGCCCAGGCCGACGAGACCTCGACCACCGACAAGCTCCGCATCCTGTACTCGTCGCGGTTCACGTTCACCGAGGACGGCCTGCCGCTGGTGACGGTGCAGATCGTCGGCGGGCGCGATCGCATCACGCTGGCCGCGCCCGGCGGCCTGACGGTGATCCCCGACGGCGTCGGCGGCAGCGCCGCCACCGTCGCCGGCGCCACGACGTGGACGCTCACCGCCCAGGACGCCGCGCCGGCCGAGATCCGCGAGTGGACCGTGATCGAGCGGCTGGGCCCCGACGACCCCACCGGCGTCGCCGACGCCACCGCGGCGTGGAAGGCGCGCGGCTTCGATCCCCACGCGTTCGAGCTGGGCACGCTGTTCGCCGTCGACGGCGAGATCATCGACACCCGCGAGGTGGTGGTGGCGATCGATCCGGTCGGCCCCGGCAAGGGCGCGGCGCGGGCCAAGGCGATCGCCGGCAAGTTCCAGGTCGCGACCAGCGTCCACGCCGAGCTGGTGCGGCGCCCGCGCGGCACGATCGTCGCCACCGCCGCCGGCACCACGCTGACCAACCCGTCGGTGATCTGGCTGCGCCCGACCCGCGCCGGCGACACCATCACGGTCACCGACGTGCCGACCAACACCGGCGGCTCGCAGCTCACCACCGGCAAGGAGGATCGCCGCTACTGGGGCGCGGTCTACGTGACGCTCGGCTCCGACGGCAAGCTGACCGCGGTCAACGCGGTGCCCGAGGACAAGCTGCTGGCCGGGCTGGTGCCGGCCGAGATCTTCGCCGACGCGCCCGAGGCCGCGCTCGAGGCCCAGGCGATCGCCGCGCGCACCGAGCTGCTGGCCAAGATCGGCCACCGGCCGCTGACCGAGCCGTACCTCCTGTGCTCGACGCAGGCCTGCCAGGTCTACGCCGGCGCTGGCAAGGAGCACCCGCGCACGACCCGCGCGGTCGAGCAGACCCGCGGCGTGGTGATGCTGCGCGACGGTGGCGGGCTGGTCGACGCGCGCTACAGCGCCTCGGCCGGCGGCCACCCCGAGGACAACGACTGGATCTGGGGCGGCGCGCCGGATCCGTCGCTGCGCGGGCGGATCGACACCACCGACCCCAAGCTGGCCGAGGCGTTCGCGACGCTCGACGACAAGAACCTCGAGGCGTTCCTGGCGGCGCCGGCCGACAAGTTCCCGAGCGGCGCGACGACGTGGGGCAAGAAGCACTTCCGGTGGACGATCGAGGTCGACGCGACGGAGCTGACCAAGCGGGTGGCGGCCGAGTACCCGAAGCTCGGCGCGATCCGCGCGCTCGAGCCGGTGCGCCGATCGCGCGGCGGACGGATCGGCGCGCTGCGGATCGTCGGCGCGAAGGGGACGGTGGTGGCGGAAGGCGACCTCCACCTGCGGCGGCTGCTAGGCGGCCTGAAGTCGACGCTGTTCGTGGTCAGCGCGAAGGGCCCGGCGGACGCGCCGACGGCGTTCGTGTTCCGCGGCGCCGGCTTCGGCCATGGCGTCGGCATGGATCAGGTCGGCGCGATCGGCCTCGCGGCGGCCGGCAAGTCGCACGCCGAGATCCTGGCGCGCTACTACGTCGGCAGCCACCTGCACCGGTTGTACTGACGGCTCGCTCGCGGCGAGCAGGCTAGAAGAGGCGGCCCTGGGTGCCGCCGCCGGTGGGGGCCTTGGCGGGCGCGGTGAGGCCGATGTGGGCGTAGCCGGCGGCGGTGGCGACGCGGCCGCGCGGCGTGCGGGCGATGAAGCCGACCTGCAGGAGGAAGGGCTCGACGACCTCCTCGAGCGTGCCGCGCTCCTCGGAAAGCGAGGCGGCGATGGCCTCGATGCCCACCGGGCCGCCGTCGAAGCGCTCGCACACCACCGTCAGGTAGCCGCGGTCGAGCGTGTCGAGGCCCGCGTGGTCGACGGCGAGGCGATCGAGCGCGCCGGCGGCCACGCCGGCGGTGATCGTGCCGTCGCCCTCGACCGTCGCGAAGTCGCGCACGCGGCGGAGCAGCCGGTTGGCGATGCGCGGCGTGCCGCGGGCCCGGCGGGCGATCTCGACCGCGCCGGCGTCGTCGACCGGCACCGCGATCAGCCGCGCGCTGCGGCGGACGATCGCCGTCATGTCGGCCAGGTCGTAGTAGCGCAGCTGCCAGTGGAAGCCGAAGCGATCGAGCAGCGGCGCCGACAGCAGGCCCATGCGGGTGGTCGCGCCGAGCAGCGTGAACCGCGGCAGCTGCATGGTCATCGCCTTGGCGTGGGGCCCGTCGCCGATGAACAGATCGAAGCGGAAGTCCTCCATCGCCGGGTAGAGGTTCTCCTCGACCACCGGCGACAGGCGGTGGATCTCGTCGATGAACAGCGCGTCGCGCTCGCCGAGCGAGGTCAAGAGCGACGCCAGCATGCCCTTGTGATCGATCGCCGGGCCGCTGGTGACCACCAGGTTCACGCCCAGCTCGTTGGCGATCACGTTGGCCAGCGTGGTCTTGCCCAGGCCGGGCGGGCCGGCGAACAGGAAGTGATCGAGCGGCCAGCCGCGCTCGCGGGCCGCGCGCACGCTGACCCGCAGGTTGTCGATCAGCTCGCGCTGGCCGATGTAGTCGTCGAAGGTGCGCGGCCGCAGCTGGGCCTGCCACGCGCGCTCGCTGGCCTGCTCGACCGGCGCGATCGGCCGCTCGTCCGCGGGTGCGGGCTCGGGGCCGTCGACGTGGACCTTGCGCGCCATGCCGGGCCTACCCTACCGCGGCATGTTGCGCAGCGCCGCGCGCACCAGCGTCTCGAGGGTGATCCCGGGCCCCACCACCAGCTCGGCCACCGCCTGCTCGGCCTCGATCGGCTTCCAGCCCAGGCCGACCAGCGCCGCCGCCACCTCGCCGAGCATCGGGTGCCGGGTCGCGCGCGCGCCGCTCGGCAGGCCCACCGCGCGCGGCACGCCGGCGGCGTTCCACGACAGCAGCAACAGCTCGCACTTCTCGCGCAGCTCGACCACCAGCAGCTCGGCGGTCTTCTTGCCGACGCCCTTGATCTTGGTCAGGCCGGCGGTGTCCTCCTTGGCGATCAGCTCGGCGATCGTCCGCGGCTCGGCGCCGCCCGACAGGATCGCCATCGCGGTCGACGGCCCGACGTTCTTCACGGTGATCAGGTGATCGAACAGCTCGCGCTCGGCCGCGGTGGCGAAGCCGTACAGCGCGATCTTGTTCTCCTGGGCGTGGGTGAACACCCGCAGCGTCACCGGCAGGTCGACCTCGGGCAGCGCGGCCAGCGTGTAGCCCGAGCACGCGACCTCGTAGCCGACGCCGCCGCAGTCGACGATGACGTGGTTGTTGGCCAGCCGCGCCGCCAGCGTGCCGCGGAGCTGGCCGATCACGCCGCACCTCCGGCCCGGCTCGGCGCCGGGCGCACCGCCGGGACGATCCGCGGCGCGGTGGCCTCGGCCACCACCGCCCGGGCGTGGGCGATCGCCAGCGCCAGCGCGTCGGCGGCGTCGGCGCGCGGCGGCGTGCGCAGCTTGACCAGCGCCGCCACCATGTGGGCGACCTGCTCCTTGCCGGCGCGGCCGCGGCCCGTGATCATCTTCTTCACCTGGGGCGCGGGATACGACGCGACGGCCAGGCCGCGCAAGCCCACCACGGCCAGCGCCATGCCCCGGGCCTGCGCCAGCGCCAGCGCGGTGCGCAGGTTGACCCGGGCGAAGACGTCCTCGACCGCGACCACCGCCGGCGCCAGCTCGTCGAGCACCTCGCCCAGGCCCCGGGCGATCTCGCCCAGCCGGGCCTCGAACGGGTGATCCTCCGGCGCGGTCAGCACGCCGCACTCGATGTACGACAGGTCGGCGCCGACGACGTCGATGACGCCGTAGCCACACACGCGACTGCCGGGATCGATCCCGAGGATGCGCACGGTGGCCGACGCTACTGCCGCGATCTGACATCGCCCCCGCGTGAAGGTCGGTTCACGGGGACGGGCCGCGCGTCCCGCCAAGCCCCTGGAATCGCGCTGGCCCGGGGCTGGGCCCGGCGCTTGCTGTGCTCGCGGACCATGCGCCTCGCCTACCGCCTCGCGATCTTGCTCGTGGTCGCCCCCCTCGCGGCCTGCTTCATCATGTCGCCGGTCGAGAAGCCGACCGCCACCGTGCGCTCGGCGTCGCTCGGGACCGCGTCGCTGACCAGCCTCGAGGGCCGCCTCGATCTCGACGTCATGAACCCCAACGCGTTCGGCGTGCCGCTGGCCGGCATCGACTGGGAGCTGGCGATCGGCGGCGCCGCCGCGGTGCGCGGCCGGGTCGAGGCCAGCCAGACCATCCCGGCCAAGGGCTCGGCCCCGGTGTCGACCGCGCTGCGCATCGATCTCGGCACCGCGTACGACGCCGCCGCGGCGATCGCCCGCGGCGAGCGCAGCTACCGGCTCACCGCGCGGCTGCACTTCTCGACCAAGCTCGGCGATCTCACCGTCGACGTCACCCACCAGGGCTCGCTGGCGGGCGCCGGCGGCCTGCTCGGCCAGCTGCCGAGCTGGTAGCCACGGTCACGGCGGGCGCGTGCGCAGCACGTTGATCGGCGCGCACGCACCCTTGCGGATGCGCACCCGGAACTCGCCGGCGTTGTCGACGAACGGCAACAGCGGCGCGGTCACCGCGCCGAGCTGGTGGCCCAGATCGTTGGCCAGCGCGCGCCTGGCGGCGGCCAGCGCGGCCTCGGGCTCGACGCACAGCGGGTGCGCGGCGCCGTGGCGCGGCGACAGCACCGCGTCGTTGACCATGAACGCCAGGTAGGCGTCGCTGCCGAACGTCACCTCGCGGCGCCCGCCCAGCACGCGCACGTCGGCGACCGCGCGCTGATCCTCGATGAGCAGCTGCAGCGGATCGCGCGCCTCGAGGTTGGGGTAGCCCAGCTCGCGCAGCTCGACCATCAACAGCGCGCCCCAGGCGTCGGCGGGCGCCAGCCGGCACTCGTCGAACAGGCCGTCGCGCCCGGCCTGGCCCTCGGGGCCGGCCCACGCGAACTGGAAGCGGTTGTACTCGGACAAGACCGGCGGCGGGTGCTGGCTCTTCTTGGTGGCGAGCTTGCTGCCGGCGGCGGCGTGCTTGACCAAGAGCGCCCGCCACACCTCGGCCAGGTGCTCGACGTCGGGATGCGACACCGAGACCTGCCCGCTGGGCTCGAGGCACACCCGGTCGCCGGCCTTGTACTGCAGCCGGCTGCGCTGCCAGCCAGCGACGGCGCTGACGATCACGTCCTCGGGCGCGGTGGTGCCGCCGAAGACGTCGCCGGTCCACACCACCGGCGGCGCGATCGTCATCGGTTGCGCGCGCCGGGTCGCGACCACCGCCACCGCCGCCGCCAGCGCGGCGCCCAGCACGAACGCCAGCGCGCGGGCGCGGAAGCTCGAGCGCTTGAGCCGCTCGACCTCGTCGGACAGCCCGCTGATCGCCGGCGGCGCGTCCTTCCACAGCGCCAGGTTGCCGATGCCGATCGCGTCGGCGGTGCCCTTGCCGCGCAGGCCGAGCACGCCGATCACCAGCCCGGTGTCGGCGGCCACCACCGGGCCGCCGGAGAAGCCGTCGGTCACGCCGTCCCCGTCGACGGTCAGCAGCCAGCCGGCGTGCTTCTTGACCACCTTGGCCGGGTCGTAGGTGAGCTGCGTGGCCTCGCGGATCGTCGCCGGGCACGCGGTGGCGCGGCGGCCGCGATCGACCTGCGTGAAGCCGACCGCGACCACCGCGTCGCCGGGCCCGGCGCGCCGGGTGAGCGTCAGCGGCTCCTCGGTCAGGCCCTCGGCGGCCAGCACCGCCAGGTCGATCCCGTCCTTGGTGCCGTCCCACAGCACCTTGGCCGGGCGGCCGTTGGCCTCGAGCGCCGCGTCGCCCAGATCGCTGACGACGTGGGCGCAGGTCACGACGTGGGCCACCGCGCCGGCGCGGCGCGCGACGAAGCCCGAGCCGTGGCGCTTGCCGTCGCCGCTGGTGATCAAGACGACGTGGCGGGTCCAGTCGGTCACGGCGCCGGGCGGAGCGGCTTGAGCTTGAGCGTGACCTCGAGGTTGGCGCTGCCCTTCGACTTGACCAGGATGATCCCGCCCTCGGCCTCGAACGCCAGCCCCAGCTTGATCTCGGCCTCGGCCAGCTCGACGTTGGTCGACAGCGTGCGGTAGGTGGCGATGAACGGGCTGGCGATCTTCTCGAGGACGGCCGAGAGGCCGTCGTACGCGACGCCGATCGCCTTGGCCTGCGACGACGACGAGCAGCGCTCGGCCACCTGATCGTCGAAGTCCACCTCGATCAACATCCCATCGGTCGTCCGCGCGATGCCGTGCTTCATGGCGGCATCGTGCGCCAGCGGCCCCGCGCGGGCAACCGACCGCGTTTCAGGAGGTGCGTCGCCGCACCTCCCTCGGCGGGGCCTGGTCCCCGCCGAGCCTCCCACCAGGACGCGAGACGCCCGTCGCGTCGACCCGACCGACCTCACCCCGGGGCGGCGAGCCGCGTCCGGCTACTCGCCGAGCTTGACCCGCACCGTCGGCACGGTCAGGAACGGCTTGAGCAGCCGGTTCCAGCTGGTCGAGATCTGCTTGTACTCGTCGGGGCACTGCTCGGCCCGCTCCTCGGGCAGATCGTCCTCGCCGACGAGGTCGTCCCAGCCCTCGGGGTCCGAGCCGTAGATCAGGCACACCGTGTTGTAGAAGCGCTGCTCGTTGAGCGCGTGCTCGTCCCAGTACGGCGTGTCGTCGACCTCGCCCTCGGACTCGTCGATGAACGCGTACGCGCCGTCGAGCGCCAGCGC
This sequence comes from Myxococcales bacterium, assembly GCA_016707895.1. GTDB lineage: Bacteria > Myxococcota_A > Polyangia > Haliangiales > Haliangiaceae > UBA2376. The sequence continues at coordinate 45,706 of JADJGV010000007.1, forward strand.
GTTGCCCTCGTCGCCGCTGGCCACCAGGATCACCGTCGACAGCTGATCGGCGACGTCCTCCTCGCGGCCGACCGTGGGCAGCCCGAGCTGGTGGATCAGCGCGTGGCCGGCCTCGTGGAGGAACGTCGACACCACCGCGCCCAGGATCGCCGGCTGCCGCTCGTCGGCCGGGTAGCCGGCGAACAGCTCGCCGTAGTAGTCGACGTACTCGTCGCACATCGTGATCGTCACCGCCTCGGGATCGTAGAACGCGTTGATCTCGTCGCAGGCGGCGTACACCACCGCGATGTCGCGCGGCAGGCGCAGGCTCTGGTTGAGCTGCGGCAGGATCTTCTCGAGCACGCCGGCCTGGCGCACCAGCGCGCGGGTCGCGCTGTCGGATCCGTCGTAGCGCAGCACGAAGCGCCCGCGGCCCGCCGCCGCCGACGCGGCCGCCAGGTCGCCGAGCGGCAAGAGCGCGTTGTGGCCCAGCGCCGCCGCGCCCGGCTTGGTGGCCTTCTTGGTCAGCGGCGTCGGCGGGGTCGGCTTGGCCGGCGCGGCGTCGCCACCGCTGGCGTCCACGGTCGTCGCCGTGGCGGCGGCCGGCGCGGCGCGCCCACCCTTGTCGGCCTTGCGGCACCCGCCGGCGAGCACCAGCGCCGCCACCACGCACGTCCAGCCTGACCACGATCGCGACAGGTCCATCGTCGCACTCTATCACCGACGAGCGGCGCGGGGGCTGGCGCGGTCGCCTCGCGCCAACCCGCGGTAGACTGCCGGCCATGGCGCACCTTCGCACCGTGTCCTTCCTGCTCGCGTCGCTCGCCGCCGCGTGCACCGTCCACACCCAGCCCGCCGGGCCGATGGGCCCCGCGCCCGGCCCGGTGGTGGCGAGCCCGACGCCCACGCCCGCGCCGGCGCCCACCCCCGCGCCGCCCCCGCCGCCCCCGGCCCCGCCGCCGCCGGTGGTCGTGGTCGCGCCGCCGCCGGCCCCGCCGCCGCCCCCGCCGCCGCCGCCCCCGCCGGTGGTCCGCGACGATGATCGCGGCGATCGCCGGTTCGATCGCTCGAGCGACTGGGACAAGCTCGGCGAGCGCTGGGTCGAGGGCCGCGTCGATCGCGACAGCATCAAGGTCGGCAAGGGCAAGCACCGCTACCGCGCCCTCGCGGTGGTGGTCGAGCACTCGGCGCTCGAGATGTTCGACATGGTGGTCGAGTTCGGCGACGGCACGTCGTTCTCGCCCAACCTGCGGCTGGTGTTCGGCCCGAACGCCACGTCGCGGGTCATCGACCTGCCCGGCGACGCGCGCTTCATCAAGAAGGTCGAGTTCCGCTACGGCAACCTGCCCGGCGGCGGCAAGGCCCAGGTCGAGCTGTGGGGGCTCGACGCCAAGGACGACGATCACGACGGCCACGACGGCCGCGGCAAGGGCAAGGGCCACGGCAAGGGCCGCGGCCACGGCCACGACTGATCGCCGGCGCCGGCCCCCGGAATTTGCCGGTGGCGATCGGCGTTGTTAGGGTCCGATCATGTCCAAGGCCCGGTTCCTCGTCGGTGTATTCGCGTGGGCGGCGGCGGCGTGCTCGGGGGACGACGCCGGGCGGCACCGCACCCACGCGCCGCCGCCGAGCCCGGTGGCCGCCGCCACCGTCGACGCCGGGGTCGCGATCGACGCGCCGCCGCCGGGCCCGCCGACCGCGGCGCTGACCGAGGACATGGGCGCGCCCTACTTCGCCGGCTCGGCGGCGGCCGCCGCGCTGGCCCGGGAGGACTGGGCCACCGCCGCCAGCACCTACAGCGCGCTGGCCCTGGCCGCGGCCGATCCCGCCGAGCGCGGCCGCGCGCTCGCGCTGGCGGGCGTCGCGCTGGCGCAGCTCGGGCGGTGGCAGGCCGCCGCCGACGCGTTCGGCGGCGCCCGGGCGTCCGCGCCGCTGCTGGCCGACTACCTCGGCTACCAGGAGGCGCGGGCCCGCTACTTCGCCCACGACACCGCGCGCGCGCTCGACCTGGCCCGCGGCGTCGATCGCGCCAGCATCGTCGGCGCCGACGCCGAGCTGCTGGTCGGCGATCTGCTCCGCGCCGCCGGCGATCAGGCCGCGATCGCCGCGCACTACGGCGACTACCTGGCCCGGCGCCCCGACGGCATCCGCCGCGCCGAGGCCCGGTTCCGCCGCGCCGAGGCGCTCGAGGCCGCGCACGACACCGGCCCCGACGCCGCCGCGCTGTACCGGGCGATCACCGTCGACGATCCGCTGTCGTCGTGGGCCACCAAGGCCGCGGCGCGGCTCGACGCGCTGGCCAAGGCCGGCGCCGCGCCGCCGCCGCTGACCAGCGCCGAGCGCCTGACCCGGGCCAAGGCGCTGTTCGACGGCATGCGCAACCCCGAGTCGGAGGCGGCCTACGCCGACGCGCTGACCGCGCCCGATCGTACGCCGGCCGACGTCTGCGTCGCGAGCTACCACCGCGCGCAGAGCCTGTTCAAGGCCCGCAACCGCAAGGAGGCCGCGCCGCGCTTCGACGAGGCGGTCAGCGCGTGCACCGCCGCCGGCGACAAGGACCTCACCGTGCGCGCGGCGTACCAGGCCGGCCGCTCGTACGCGTACAACGGCGATCACAAGACCTCGATCGATCGCTACCGCGCCGCCGCCGCCGCCGACCCCGCCAACAGCTACGCCGACGACGCGCTCCTGCGTGAGGCCGAGGAGTGGGCCGATCTGGGCGACGACGCGAAGGTCACCGCCGCGCTCGAGTCGCTGCCGGTCAAGTTCCCCGCCGGCGACATGCGCGCCGAGGCGCTGTGGCGGCTGGGCTGGCGCGCGTTCCGCGCCAACGACGACGCCAAGGCCATCGGCTACTGGCGCCAGCAGATCGCGGCGGCGCCGATCGACGACAACTACTGGGCCGAGGGCCAGCCGCAGTACTGGATCGGCCGGGCCGAGCTGCGCCGCGGCCGCGCCGCCGAGGCGGTCGCCGCGTGGACCGACGCGGTGCGCACCTACCCGGTCACCTACTACGCGATGCTCGCGCTCAACCGCATCCGCGAGGTCGACGCCGGCCGCTTCGCCGCCCTGATGAAGGACATCACGACCGATCCGCCCGGCTACGACGCCGCGGCGCCGGCGTTCCGCTTCCAGCCCCGCGCCGCCTACGCCACCCCGGCGTTCGCCCGCGCCGTCGAGCTGATCCGCATGGGCCTGGGCGATCCGGCCGAGGCCGAGCTGCGCGCGATCGGCCTGGCGCCGCCGACCGACAAGAAGAAGGTCGACGATCCCGATCGCGTCGAGCAGCTGTGGGCGCTGGCGTGGCTGTACGACAAGGCCGGGCGCTACAGCGCGTCGCACTGGCCGACCCGCTGGCACATCCTCGACTACAAGCGGCAGTGGCCGATCGGCGCCAACCGGGCCCGCTGGCGCATCGCCTACCCGCCGGCGTTCTACGCGCTGCTCAAGACCCACGCCGACCAGAACGGCGCGCCGGTCGCGCTCGCGCAGGGCATCGTCCGCGAGGAGAGCGCGTTCACGCCGACGCTCGAGTCGTACGCCAACGCGATCGGCCTGACCCAGATGATCAACTCGACCGCGACCCGGTTCGCCAAGGGCACCGGCATCGCGCCGACCCGCGAGAACCTCAAGGACCCCGAGAAGAACGTCACGATCGGCGCCCGGTTCCTGGGCTTCCTGGTCAACCAGTGGAAGGGCTTCATCCACCTGGTGCCGCCGTCGTACAACGCCGGCGAGGGCGCGGTGAAGCGCTGGCTCAAGCTGCGCGGCACCTGGCCCGCTGACGAGTTCATCGAGGCCATCGTCGACGATCAGGCCCGCAACTACTCCAAGCGCGTGCTCGGCAGCTACTTCGTCTACACCTGGATCGAGGGCGGCGGCGTGCCGCCGATGCCCAACCAGATTCCGCCGTCGATCCTGCCCGCGCCGTGACGGCCGCCGCGCGTTGACAGCCCGCCCCGGTGGCGGGATGCTCGATCGTCCTCGTGAAGCTCTACCTGGTCCGACACGCCGAGGCGGTCCCCGAGGACGTCGCGGGCACCGACGCCGACCGCTGGCTGTCGGCCCGCGGCCGCGAGCACGCCCGCGGGCTGGCCCGGCTGCTGCGCGACGAGCGGGTCGAGCTCGACGCGATCGTCAGCTCGCCGCTGCCGCGCGCGGTGCAGACCGCCGAGCTGCTGGCCGCCGGCCTCGACTACCTGGGCGCGATCGCGGTCGACGCCGCGCTGGCGCCGGGCTGCCACCCGCGGCGCGTGATCGACGGCCTGGTCGCGCGCGGCATGGCGGTGGCGGTGGTCGGCCACGAGCCGACGCTGGCCATGCTGGGGGCGATGGTGATGGGCCGGCCGGCGTTCCCCGCGTTCCGCACCGCGCAGTGCGCCGCGCTCGATCGCGGCGTGCCCACCTTCACGTCGCGCGCGGACGTGATGACCACCACCGCGCTGTTCGTCGACTGATGGTGCCCGGCCTCGATCCCGCGGCCCGGCCGACCTGGGCGCGCTTCATGAGCGCCGACGAGTGGCACGCGTTCGCGCGGGCGCTGATCGGCGAGCTGGCCCGCCGCGGCCACCCGTACCGCGTCGACGACGCCGTGCTGTGGGGGCGGTGGGGCGGCGACGAGGACGAGGCGCTGGGGCTGACCAACCTGGCCCAGCTGTGCCACGCGTCGCCGCCCGACACCTACGCCGAGGTGATCGCGTCGCACTTCGACGCGCTGGTCGCCGGCCGCAGCGATCGCGCGCTGGCCGGCCAGCTCGGCGCCGATCTGACGGCGGCCCGGCCGGTGCTGCGGCTGCGGCTGTACTCGCGCGACACCTTCGTCGAGGGCGCCGATCAGTTCGTGCTGCGCGACGTCGCCGACGACCTGACCGCGGTGCTGTGCTACGACCTGCCGTCGAACGTGGTCACGGTCACCGCCGACACGCTGCCGCGCTGGGGCGTCTCGGCCGACGAGCTGTACTACCAGGCGCTGGCCAACCAGCGGCGCGCCGAGCAGCGGGCGGCGATCGAGGAGATCGACGTCGGCGGCGCGATCGTGCGGGCGATGACCGGCGACAGCTACTTCGTCGCGTCGAACCTGCTCCTGCTCAACGACTTCGTCACCGAGGAGCCGCCGCTGGGCGTGATCGCCGCGGTGCCCAACCGCCACACGCTGGTCTGGCACCCGATCATCGACGGCAGCGCGCTGCGCGCGCTCGACGCGATGGTGGTGATGGCGGCCAGCCTGCACGCCGAGGGGCCGGGCGCGATCTCGCCCAACCTGTACTGGTGGAAGGACGGCGTCGTGCGCACGCTGCCCACCCGCGAGACCGAGGAGCACTACGAGTTCGTGCCGCCCGACGACTTCGTCGACGAGGTGCTCGAGGTGCTGGCCGAGCGCGCCGAGATGAACTGAACACCTGGGAAGGTTTGTCGACAAACCTTCCCCCGGCGGGGTCATGCCCCCGCCGGGCCCCCCTTCCGATACGCGAGACTCCCGACACCGGCGTCGGTGCCAGGGACGCGTTCTGGCCGACTCTCCGAGACCATGAGGGCTGTCGCAACGTCGCAAAGGCCCCCGAACAAGACGTGGGCCCGATGAGACGAGCGACCAGACATGTGGTGGCGATGGCGGCGGTGGTCGCCGTGGTCGCGGTCGGGTGCGCGCGCTGGGCGCGGGAGCCGCGGTTCGGGCCGCTGGTGGCGGGCCCGCGCCCGGAGCGGTTCGCGGTCGACCTGCGGGTGCGCACGCTGGCCAACGGCGCGCAGCTCGCGCTGGCGACGATCCCGGGCGCATCCGACGTCACCATCGACGTGCGCTACCGGGTCGGCGCCGCCGACGATCCGGCGGGACGCCGCGGGCTGGCGCACCTGGCGGAGCACGCGTCGTTCTTGCTCGGTCGCGATGAGGCCCACCCCGGGCTGGGCGACGCGCTGGCCGCGCTGGCGCTGCGCCACGGCGCGCGCACGACGACCGCGCGCACGCACTACGCCGCACGGGTGCCGGCCGCCGCGCTGCCCGCCGCGCTGGCGCTCGAGGCGCGCCGCATGGCCGGCTGCGCCGCGCTGCCCGCCGCCGAGTTCGCCCGCGAGCGCGCGGTGGTGCTGGCCGAGCACGACCAGCGCGCGACGCCGTTCACCGCGGCGCTGACCGACGTGCTGATCGCGGCGTACGGGGCCGACCACCCCTACGCCCAGCCGCTCGACGGGCCCGAGCTGCTCGACGCGACGCCCGCCGAGGCCTGTCGCTTCCTGCGCGAGCGGTACGCCCCTGGGGCGGCGATCGTCGTCGTGACCGGCGCGCTGCCGCCCGACGCGCTGGCGCTGGTCGAGCGCACGATCGGCGCGGTGCCGGCGCGGCCGGTGTACGCGCCGCGGCCGATCCCCGCCGCCGCCGCCCCCGGTCCGACGGTCACCCGCGCTGCGCCGGTCGCGTGGCCCACCGTGCTGGTGGCCATGCCGCTGCCCGCGCGCGGCAGCCCGATCGCGCGCGGCGCCGACGCGGTGCGCGAGCGCCTGGGCGACGCGCTGGCGGTGATCGCCCAGGCGCAGCCGTGGGCGATCGGCGCGACCGTGCTCGAGCTGGGCGGCCCGCAGGCGCCGACGCTGGTGGCCGCGCTCGAGGTGGCGTCGCCGGCCCACGTCGACGACGCGCGGGCGGCGGTGCAGGACGCCCTGGCCACGGTGCAGGCCGCGCTGCGCGCCGACGTCGACGCCGGCCACCCGCCGCGCGCGCTGGCGCCCCTGATGGCGTGGGACGACGACGACCGCCGCGGCGCGTGGATCGCCGACGCGCTCGACGATGGCCGCGCCGCGTGGCTGGCGGGGGGCGACCTGCTGGCCGAGGACGACGCCGCCTGGCCGTCGCAGCTCGACGCCGCGAGCGGGTTCGCGACCGTCGACCGCGCCCAGCTCGTCGTGCTGACGCCGGCGGCGGGCACCGCCAGCGCCACCGTCGCCGCGGTCGCGCCGCTCGCGCAGCACAGCCAGGTGCCGTGGCGCGAGGCCGTCGATCCCGCGCGCGCCGATCGCCCCGCGGCGCCGCCGCCCGGCGCGACGGCGCCGCCCGTCGAGCGGTACCAGCTGCCCAACGGGCTGACCGTGATGCTGGCGCCCGACCCGGCCAGCCCGCTGGTCGACGCGCGGCTGGTGTTCCCGGTCGGCGCTGCCCACGAGGCCGGCGCGCCGCCCGGCGTCGCCACCGCCGCGGCGCTGCTGCTGCGGCCCGATCGCGACGGCGTCTATGCCCCGACGGTGCTGCCGCGCGTGACCTTCGCGACCACCCGCGGCACCGCGCTGACCAACCTCGTCGACGAGGCCACCACGACGTTCGCCGCCCGCGGCCTGGCGGTGTGGGCCGACTGGCACGTCTGGTACCTGGCGTGGCTGCTGGACCAGGGCCGCTACAACCACGCCGACGTGGCCCGCATGCACGCCGTCGCGCACGCCGAGCGCGCGCGGGCCCCGGCGACGGGTGCGCCGGCCGCGACGATCGGCGATCGCGCGCTGCGGGCGCGGCTGTTCGGCGCCGATCACCCCTACGCTCGGCCGGGCCGGCCGATCGCCGACGCGCTCGCGGCGCTGACCGACCGCGACCTCGAGCGCTGGCGGCGCGCGCGGTACCGCCCGACCGGCGCGACGCTGATCGTCAGCGGCGGCTTCACCCCCGCCGCGATGCGCGCCGAGATCGACGCGCTGTTCGGCCCGTGGCCGGCCAGCACGCCGCCGACCGCGCCGGCCATCCCGCCCGCCGCCCCCGAGCCGGGGCCCGCGTGGCTGGCGGTCGACGCGCCGACCTCGATCCAGGCCGAGCTGACGATCGGGTTCGCGGCCAGCTCGGATCCGGTCGCCGACGGCGCCGCGCGCGCGGTGCTGCTGGCGATGCTCGACGACGGCCTGCGCGATCTGCGCGACGGCATGGGCGCGAGCTACGGCGTCGACGTCGCCTACGTCGACGCCGGCGCCGGACCGACGCTGGTGATCCGCGGGGCGGTCGGCGAGGCCCAGGCCGGCGCCGCGCTGGCCCGGGTCCTGACGACGATCGCCGCGCTGCGCGACGGCGCCGACGCCCAGCGCGCCGCCTTCGTGCGCGGCCGCCAGCGGGCGCTCGACCACGCCGCCGCCGGCCGCCGCGGCGCGATCGCCGCCGCCGACCACCTCGTCGAGCTGGCCCGGCGCGGCCTCGGCCCCGACCACGACGCCGCGCTGCTGACGCGGCTCGCGGTCACCACGCCGGCTGACGTCGCCGCGCTCGCCGCGCGCGATCTCACCGCAGCGCGCATGGCGGTGCAGGTGCGCGCGCGCGCGGCGGTCGCCGACGCGGCGTTCGCGGCGCTGCGCGTGGTGCCGACCCACGTGCGGTGAGCGCGCGGCTCAGGCGCAGCCGACCGTGATGCTGTGCACGTGGTCGCCGAGGCTGGTGCTGATGGTGACCGTGCGGTTCTGGGCGAGCGCGTCGAAGTGCGCCGCGGACAGGGTCACCGAGTGCGTGTGCAGCGCGGTGCCGCGGATCTCGTAGGTCTGGGGCGTGCCGGCCTGGACGTGGGCCATCGGCACCGTGAGCACGTGGCCGTGGTTGGCCGCGATCGCGACGGTGGTGCCGTTCTGCAGGCAGTTGCCGCTGGCGACCGGGGCGTCCGGGCTCGCCCCGCCGTCGTCGCCGCCGCAGGCCGCCAGGAGCGCGCCGCCGGCGACGCCAGCGGCGCTGCCGCGCACGAGGACCCGGAGGAACTGCTTGCGCGTGATCGAGGTCGTCATGCCCCATGATTATCCGATCAGCCGCGCCCGTGGGGCGCCATCACGTGGGGGCGCCATCACGGGTGACAGCGACCGGTTCTCCCCGCCGCGCTGGTGGAGGTTCGTCACGGCAGCGAGCGGTCGCGAGGACTTGGACGTCGGCACGGCTCGTGAAATTGGCCAGCGACATGCGCTCGCCCCTTCGCCTGCTGGTGTTGACCGGCGTCACCCTGACCGCCGCCTGCGTGGCCGATCCGTACACGTTCCGGCAGCGTGGCCTGGTCGCGTCGCCGCGCGCGCCGCTCTACGACGGCCAGCCGATGGCGACCGAGGTGCAGGCCGGGGGCTATGTCGCGACCACGACCGCGCCCACGACGACCGGCAACCCCGACGAGAGCGGCGCCGCGGTCGCGCGCAACCAGGCTGGCGCGGCGCTGCGGGCCGCGGTCAGCCCCGACGCCAGCGTCGGCTTCGTGTTCGACGCCAGCTGGCGCGCGCATGACACCACGCTCGCCGGCGAGCCGGCCGCGGCCGCCGGCGTCCCCGACGACACGGTCTACGGCGCCGCGCTGGAGCTGCGGCGGGCGGTGCCGCTCCAGTCTGGCGTCCGGATGGGCGTGCTGGCTCAGCTCGGCGGGCAGTCGCACCCGATCCGCCGCGACGCCGAGGCGACGACGCGCCGCGACCTGAGCCTCCGCGTCCAGGGGGCGCTGGTGCCGAGCTGGCATCGCGGCGGCGTGACGCTGTTCGGCACGCTGGGCGCGGGCACCGAGAGCGACATCCCCGCGCAGGTCACCGTCACGCCCGACGGCGACGGCGACGACGACCCCGGCGCGGTCGCGGAGATGAGCGGCGCGTTCGCGTCGGCCGGGATCGGCGTGACGATCGATCTCGGTGACCGCGCGCACCTGACCGCGCAGGGCTCGCAGGCCGTCGGACAGCTCGCCGCGTATGGCAGCCGCGTCGACATCGGCCTCACCTTCGATCTCGGTGACCCCGTCGCGCCGCGGTGATCCACGTGGAAGGTCGGCGCCGCGTCCCACGTGGAAGGTCGGCGCCGCGTCCCACGTGGAAGGTGGCCGCCGCGTCCCACGTGGAAGGTCGCCGACCGTGTCCCACGTGGAAGATCGCCGACCGCGTCCCACGTGGAAGGTCGTCGCCGTGTCCCACGTGGAAGATCGCCGACCGCGTCCCATGTGGAAGGTCGTCGCCGTGTCCCACGTGGAAGATCGCCGACCGCGTCCCATGTGGAAGGTCGTCGCCGTGTCCCACGTGGAAGGTCGGCGCCGTGTCCCACGTGGAAGGTCGGCGCCGTGTCCCACGTGGAAGATCAGCGACCGCGTCCCACGTGGCCGACCGCGTCCCACGTGGAAGCTGACGGCCGGCCGCGTCCCACGTGGGAGACCAGGACGAGGCTCGCGACCGGACTGGCCGACTACTTCTTCAGCCGGCTGAACAGCCCGCCGCGCTTGCCCTTGACGTCCTCGCCCAGCTCGGTCGCCAGCTCGCGCATCAGCTCGGCCTGCTTGCTGGTGAGCTTGTGCGGGATCTCGACCTTCCAGCGCACCACCTGATCGCCGCGGCCGCTCTTGCCGACCCGGGGGATGCCCTGGCCCTTGCGGACGACGTGATCGCCAGGCTGGGTGCCCGGCTTGATCTCGACGACCGCGGTGCCGTCGCAGTTGTCGTCGAGCACCGGCACCTCGACCTCGCCGCCGAGCGCGGCCTTGACGAAGCTGACCGGCACGTCGGTGAGGATGTCCTCGCCCTCGCGCTGGAACCGCTCGTCGCCGACGACGTGCAGGACGACGTACAGGTGGCCGGCGGCGCCGCCGCCGGGCGCCACCTCGCCCTTGCCGGCCAGCCGCAGGGTCTGGCCGTCGTCGACGCCGGGCGGCACCGTCACCGACAGCACCGTCGTCTCGCTGTTGACCCGACGGCCGTTGCAGTCGGGGCACGCCTCGCGGACGATCTTGCCCTCGCCGCGGCAGCGCGGGCACACGCTCTGGACCATGAAGAAGCCCTGGCTGTGCACGACCTGGCCGCGGCCGTTGCACGACGCGCAGGTCTCGGGCTTGGTGCCTGGCCGCGCGCCCGAGCCCGAGCACGTCCCGCACGGCACGTCGCGGGCGACCTTGATGTCCTTGGTCACGCCCCACACCGCCTCGGGGAACGACAGCTGCAGATCGACGCGGACGTCGGCGCCGCGCGCCTGGCGGCGCCCGCCGCTGGTGCGCCCGCCGAAGAAGTCGCCGAACATGTCGCCGAACGCGGAGAAGATGTCGTCGACCGAGTTGAACCCGGTGCCGCCCGGCCCGCTGGGCCCGCCGCGCAGCCCCTCGTGGCCGAAGCGGTCGTAGCGTTGGCGCTGCTCGTCGTCCGACAGCACCTGGTACGCGTTGGCCGCCTCCTTGAACTTCTCCTCGGCGTCCTTGTTGCCGGGGTTCAGGTCGGGGTGGTGCTGTTTGGCCAGCCGGTGGTACGCCTTCTTGATGTCAGAGGCGCTCGCATCACGGGCTACCCCGAGGACTTCGTACAGATCGCGCATGGTGGGTAAAAACCGGGCCTTACGTAAGACGCCCTCCTCGGCATGTCAAGGCGCGCGTCAGCCGCGCCCCCGGAGCTGCGTAACCAGCTACGCATGACGCGCTGCTCCCGGTGTAGGGGGCGATCGTCGACGGAACTGTACCGGTCGCGCGCCTTGATCACCCCGGCCGGGGTTGGTAAGCAGCCGGCATGGGCATCAAGAAGGTCGACTCGATCTGGCTCGACGGCAAGCTGGTCGCGTGGGACGACGCCACCGATCACATGCTGGCGCACACCATGCACTACGGGGTCGGCGCCTTCGAGGGCATCCGCGCCTACCAGCGGGCCGACGGCCGCACCGCGGTGTTCCGCCTGCGCGAGCACATCGAGCGGTTGTTCGACTCGTCGGCGATCTGCACGATGGACGTGCCCTTCACCCGCGACCAGGTGATCGCCGGCTGCACCGAGGTGCTGCGCGCCAACAAGATGGCGTTCGCTTACCTGCGGCCGCTGATCTACCTGGGCTCGGGCGCGCTCGGCCTCGGCTCGTTCGAGCCGCCGGTGCGCACCATGATCGCCGCCTTCGAGTGGGGCGCGTACCTCGGCGAGGACGGCGCCAAGAAGGGCATCCGTTGCATGATCTCGGGCTTCACCCGGGCCAACGGCAACGCGGTGATGAACAAGGGCAAGATCTGCGGGCAGTACGTCACGTCGGTGCTCGCCAAGCGCATGGCGCTCAAGAGCGGCTTCGACGAGGCGCTGATGCTCGACCCGCAGGGCTACGTCGCCGAGGGCACCGGCGAGAACATCTTCGTGGTCAAGAACGGCGTGGTCCGCACCCCGCCGACCTCGGCCGCGATCCTCGCCGGCATCACCCGCGACACCGCGATCCAGCTCCTGCGCGAGCGCGGCGTCGAGGTGCGCGAGGAGATGATCGCCCGCGACGAGCTGTACACCGCCGACGAGGTGTTCCTCACCGGCACCGCCGCCGAGATCACCCCGGTGCGCGAGATCGACCACCGCAAGATCGGCCGCGGCGAGTGGCCGATCACGGTCGGCGTGCAGGACGCGTTCTTCCAGATCGTGAAGGGCAGCGACGCCAAGCACGACCACTGGCTGCACTTCGTGTGAGCGGGGTCCACGCGAGCGTGGGCGCAGCCGGGCTCGCGCTCGCGGCGCTGGCGGCCTGTGGCGGCGGTGACGCGGCCACCCCGACGGTCGACGCGCCACCCGCGGTGGACGCGTCCGCGACGCCGTTTGGGTTCTTCGTCACCAGCCTGGCGACGATGCGGCTGCAGTCGAACAGCCCGGACGGCTTCGGCGGTGACCTCGGCGGGCTGGCCGGCGCGGACGCGATCTGCCAGCGCGCCGCGACCGACGCCGGCGGCGGCGACCGCACGTGGCGCGCGTTCCTCAGCGTCGCGGTTGGGCCCGGCGGTGGCCCGGTCCACGCCATCGACCGGATCGGCGACGGCCCCTGGTACGATCGCACCGGCCGGCTGATCGCGCTCGACCGCGCCGGGCTGCTGTCGACCCGGCCCATGGGCGACACCAGCGCGGTCAACGACCTCCCCGACGAGAACGGCGTCGGCCTGCGCTCGTTCGGCGACACCCACGACATCATGACCGGCTCCAACGCCGAGGGCCGGCTCGACGGCGCCGACCCCGGCGCCACGTGCCAGGACTGGACCAGCGCGGTGGGCCCGGGCAGCGAGAACCGCGTCCGGGCCGGCCACTCCTGGCCGGCGATGAGCGGGATGCACTGGATCACCGCGCACCGCCTGCCCGGCTGCGGCCCCGGCGTCCGGACGACGATCACGCCGCCCGGCGAGCAGGGCAACACCGTCGGGGGCCAGGGCGGCTGGGGCGGGATCTACTGCTTCGCGCTGTGATCGGCGACGCCCGGCGCCGCCGCCTACTGCATCAGCGCGGTGCCGACCGCGCCCGCGGTCTCGAGCTCGCGCACCAGATCGCCGACCGCCACGTCGCCGACGATGTGGATCGCGCCGACCCGGCCGTCGGCCAGCGCCGCGATCGACTCCTCGAGCTTGGGGATCATCCCGCCGGTCACGGTGCCGTCGGCGATCGCCGCCTGGGCCTGGGCCACGGTCAGCGTGCGCAGCCGCGACCCCGGATCCTTGACGTCGCGCAGCACGCCCGGCGTCGAGGTCACCAGCACCAGGTGCGCGGCGCGCACCGCGCTGGCCAGCTGGTTGGCGACGATGTCGGCGTTGACGTTGAGCACCTGCCCGGCGTCGTCCGCCGCCAGGCACGCCAGCACCGGCACGAAGCCGGCGAAGGTCAACAGGTCGAGCAGCTCGCGGCGGAAGCCGGTGATGTCGCCGACCAGCCCGAAGTCGATCGGGTCGGGGCCGCCGCCCGACACCACCCGCGGCGGCCGCTTGACGCCCTTGACCACACCCGACGACGCGCCGTGCAGGCCGACCGGCCGCGCGCCGGCCGCCATCAGCTGGCCGCACAGGTCGACGTTGACCTTGCCGGCCACCGCCATCTTCATCACGTCCAGCGTCGCGGCGTCGGTGATGCGCCGCCCGCCGACGATGTTCGGCGCGATGCCGAGCGCCTTCTGCAGCGACGTCGCCTGGGGCCCGCCGCCGTGGACGACGACCACCTGCTCGCCGCGGGCGGTGAGCGCGGCGATGTCGGCCGCGACCGCGGCGCCGACCGGGCCGCCGACCACCTCGCCGCCCAGCTTGATCACGATCGGCCGCTTGGCGCTGAGCGTCGGCTTCACGGCCAGCCCCCCGGATCCTGCAGGCTCAGCTTCTCGTCGAGGCCGAGCACCAGGTTCATGTTCTGGATCGCCTGGCCGGCGCCGCCCTTGATCAGGTTGTCGACCGCGGCGAAGCACACCACCGTGCGGCGCCCGCCGGCCGGCTCGCCGACCGCGAACCCGACCTCGGCGTAGTTGCTGCCCGACACCGCGGCCACCTCGGGCAGCCGCGTCGTCGGCCGGCGCACGAACGGCTCGCGCGCGTAGGCCTCGTCGTACAGCGCCGCCAGCCGCTTGTCGTCGACCGCGTCGGCCGGCAGCTCGAGGTACACGGTGACGAAGATGCCGCGCGACAGCGGGGCCGACACCGGCGTGAACCGCAGCTCGACGCCGGCCGCGCCGGCCGACGCCAGCGTCTCGAGGATCTCCGGCGTGTGCTGGTGCACCAGCGGCTTGTAGGTCTTGAGGTTGACCGCGCGCACCGGGTGGTGCGTGCCCTCCTGCGGCGCCGCGCCCGAGCCCGACGAGCCGGTGATGCCGACCACGTGCGCGGTGGCGCCGGCCAGCAGGCCGGCCTTGGCCAGCGGCAGCAGCGCCAGCTCGATCGTCGTCGCGAAGCAGCCCGGCGAGGCGATCCGCGACGACGCCTTGATCTTGTCGCGGTTGAGCTCGGGCAGGCCGTAGACGAACGTGCCGAGCAGCTCGGGGTGCGGGTGGGCGTTGCCGTAGAACTTCTGGTACGCGGCCGCGTCGGTCAGGCGGAAGTCGCCGGACATGTCGACGATCTTCACGCCGAGCGCGATCAGCTCGGGCACCTTGGCCGCGGTGACCTTGTGCGGCAGCGCCAGGAGCGCCACGTCGCAGCCGGCCGCCGCGTCCTTGGGCGCGAGGTCCTCGAACACCAGCTCGGTCAGGCCGGTCAGGTGCGGGTGGGCGTGCCACACCGGCTTGCCGACGTGGTCGATCGAGGCCACGCGGGCGACCTCGACCTCGGGGTGGATGAGGAGCCGGCGCAGCATCTCGCCGGCGCCGTAACCGCTGCCGCCGATGATGGCGGCCTTGAACCTGCGTGCCATGGTGGCCGCGTTGTACCAGCGGCGCCGATCGCGGTCGAGGTGCTACCTTGCGGCGCGATGACCGACCTCGTCGATCGCGCCCTGGCCGCCGCCGACGCGCGCGCCCCCGAGCTCCTGCCGCTGCTCGAGCGGTGGGTCGCCGTCAACTCGTACACCGGCAACCTGGCCGGCTGCGATCAGGTCGCGGCGCTGCTCGAGGCCGGCTTCGCGCTGCCCGGGCTGACCGCGCGCCGGGTCGCGACCGCGGGCTCGGGCGATCACCTGGTGTGGACCACGCCGGCGTTCGCCGCCGCGCCACCCGCCGCGCGGCTCGTGCTGATCGGCCACCACGACACGGTGTTCCCGCCCGGTACCTTCGAGGTGTGGGAGCGCCAGGGCGATCGGCTGCGCGGCCCCGGCGTCCTCGACATGAAGGGCGGGCTGGCGACGATCCGCACCGCGCTGGCCGCGCTGGCCGACGTCGGCGCGCTGGCCGACCTGCCGCTGGCGCTGTGCTCGGTCGCCGACGAGGAGACCGGCTCCAACCACTCGCGGCCGCTGCTCGAGGAGCTGGCCCGCGGCGCCGGCGCGGCGCTGGTGTTCGAGTCGGGCCGCGCGACCGACCAGATCGTCACCCAGCGCAAGGGCACCGGCAAGGTGCAGGTCGACGTCACCGGCACCGCCGCCCACGCCGGCAACAACCTCAAGGACGGGCGCAACGCGCTGTGGGCGCTGGCGCGGTTCATCGACTTCGCGCAGGGCCAGACCGACTGGGACCGCGGCGTGACGGTCAACGTCGGCATGGCGTCGGGCGGCACCAGCGCCAACACCGTGCCGGCCCACGCCCGGTGCGACATCGACTTCCGCTACGTCCACGCCGTCGACGGCCACGCGCTGATGGACGCGCTCCGCAGCCAGGCCCAGGCCATCGACGCCGCGCTGGGCACGTCGACCGCGATCGCGGGCGGCATCCGCCGCGCGCCGCTCGAGCGGACCCCGGCGTCGCAGGCGCTCCTGGCCCGCTACGAGGCGTGCGCGCTGGCCGAGGGGCTGGGCGGCGGCGAGGCGCCGCTGCAGGGCGGCGGCTCCGACGCCAACACCGTCAGCGCGATCGGCGTGCCGGCGATCGACGCGCTCGGCCCGCGCGGCAAGGGCTTCCACACCCACGACGAGTACATCGAGGTGCCGACCTTGGCGCAGCGCACCCGCGCGCTGGTCCGGCTGCTGGCCGCCTGGCCGCGCGCGGCGTGAGCGCGGCGCCGCCGCCGACCGCGGAGCCTGCGACAAACTGTCCAACGCGGACGAGGTCTGCGACGATGCCGCCCATGCGCACCGTCACGCTCGCCGCCTGCCTCGTCGCCACCCTCGCCGCCTGCGGCGACAGCGAAACCAACCCGCCGGTCATCGACGCCCCGGCGGCGATCGACAGCTCGACCGCGATCGACGCCGCCGGCCAGGCCCAGACCTGCGCCAACTACTGCGCGCTGATCGGCGCCAACTGCACCGCGGCCAACGCGATGTACGGCGGCGCCGCCGAGTGCATGGCGTCGTGCATGCACTTCCCGGCCGGCACCGCCGCCGACATGAGCGGCAACACGCTGGGCTGCCGCATCTACCACGCCGACGCGGCGGCCACGAACGCGTCGCTGCACTGCCGCCACGCCGGCCCCGGCGGCGACGGCGCGTGCGGCATGAACTGCGAGGGCTTCTGCGCCGTCGCGCTCGGCAGCTGCGCCGGCCAGGCGAACCCGCCCTACGCCAGCATGGGCGCGTGCATGACCGCGTGCGCCGGGTTCGCGCCCACGCCGTCCTACAGCGCCGCGACGACCAGCGGCAACTCGCTGGCGTGCCGCCTGTACCACGCCACGGCCGCGTCGACGACGCCCGCCCTGCACTGCCCGCACACCGCGCCCACCGGCGGCCCGTGCCAGTGAGCTACTCGTAGGCGGCGAAGGTCAAGGTCAGCTGCAGGTCGGCGTCGGCGCCCTTGGTCGCGAAGTCGGCGCCCGCCGGCCCGCGGATCACCACCTTGAAGTTGCCGCCGATGACCTTGGCCAGGTCGGCGGCGCCCAGCGTCGTCGACGTGAACGCCGCGTCCAGCGGCAGCGGCCCGCCGGCGGCGGTCGCCGCGATCACGCCGCCGCCAGCCATCGCGGTGTTGTTGGTGTCGTTCATGACGAACAGCACGTCGACCTGGCCGGTGAACACCTCGCCGAGCCGGGTGACCCCGGTCGAGCCGGCGCCGAGCGTCAGCGTCAGCTGCTCGAGGGCGACCTCGGACGGGTCCCGGCCGCCGAGCTGCGCGCGCGCGTCGGTGATGAACTTGCCGTAGGGGTTGGCGCTCTCGGTGGTGATGCCCTTCTCGTCGCTCACCACGCCGCCGGTGGTGTCGGCCGACTTGGCCTTGAGGTTGATGCCGACCGGCTCCGAGTAGCGCAGCGGATCGTCGCCGCAGGCGGCGAGGAGCAACGGGCTGGCGAAGGCGAGACGAACCAGTGGGTGCATGCGGATCAGTCGCCCCGGCCCGGCGCCAGGTCGCAACGTTCTTCGGTTCGCCACGGATCTCGTGCGGTTGCGCGGCGGCGGCGGTTGTCGCACCGCGTGACTTCGTCCACGCTGGCGGCCATGGCCACCACCGAGCTCGCCGATCGTCACATCGTCATCACCGGCGCCAACACCGGCATCGGCAAGGAGACCGCCCGGGCGCTGGCGGCCCGCGGGGCCCGCCTGACGGTCGCGGCGCGCAGCGAGGCCAAGACCCGGCCGGTGCTCGACGAGCTGGCCAAGGCCACCGGCAACGATCGGCTCGGGTTCATCGCGCTCGACCTCGGCGAGCTGGCCGCGGTCCGCGCGTGCGCCGACGAGCTGCTCCGCAAGGGCGACCCGATCGACGTGCTGATCAACAACGCCGGCCTGGCCGGCCCGCGCGGCCTCACCAAGGACGGCTTCGAGCTGGCCTTCGGCACCAACCACCTGGGCCACTTCCTGCTCACCACCCGGCTCCTGCCGCTGTTGCAGCAGCGGCCCGGCGCGCGGATCGTCAACGTCGCGAGCGCCTCGCACTACCAGGCCAAGCGCATCGACTGGGACGCGCTGCGCAAGCCGACCGCCTCGGTGACCGGCATGCAGGAGTACGCGGTGTCCAAGCTGGCCAACGTGCTCTTCACCAAGGAGCTGGCGCGCCGCTACCCCGCGATCGCCGCCCACGCGCTGCACCCCGGGGTGATCGCCTCGGACATCTGGAGCCGGCGGATCCCGCGGCCGTTCGCCTGGTTGATGACCCGGTTCATGAAGTCGACCGCGGACGGCGCGCGCACGTCGATCTACTGCGCCACCGCGCCCGGCCTGACCAGCGGCCGCTACTACACCGACGAGAAGGAGAAGCGGCCGAGCCGGCTCGCCGACGACGAGGCGCTGGCCGCCGAGCTGTGGCGGCGCAGCGAGGCGTGGGTCGCCGCGTGAGCGACACCGCGCGATCGGAGATCCTTTGCCGCGATCGCACGTAGAAGGGACCACCGCCATGTCGCCTCGCCTGCTGCTCGCCGCCCTCGCCTGCACCCTCGCGCCGTCGCTGGCGCTGGCCGAACAACCCACGCCCGAGCCGCCGCCGGCCCCGGCCCCGCCGCCGCCGCCGGCCGACGAGCCCGCGCCGCCGGCCGACCCGACCGCCGACCAGCCGCCGCGCGCCACCGTCGAGACCACGTCGTTCGACGCCGGTGAGGTGCGCACGCTCGCGGCCGGCGAGTCGATCGACGTGCGCTCCTACGCCAAGGACTGGCTGGTGGCGCCACCCGGCTACAACATCGGCGGCGAGCTGCGCTTCATCACCGCGTCGACCTCGCCCGACGGGCCGCGCGTCCGCTTCACCGACCTGGCGCTCTTGCGGCTGCAGACCCGCTGGACCGCCAGTCGCCGCATCGAGCTGTCGGGCTCGGTCGATCTGCTGGCCAAGCAGCCCGACAGCCGCAAGGACATCTTCATCCAGGGCGGCGGCCTCGGCGTGAAGATCGCCACCAGCAAGGCCAACGCGATCGCCGCCGGCGTCGCCGGCGGGCCGACGATGGGCGACGACGGCTTCTGGGGCTCGGTCGGCACCGGCGTGATCCACCGCTCGCGCATCGAGCAGTTCCTGGCCTTCCAGTACGGCGGCGGCGCCAGCGCCACCGGGCTGCGCATGGGCGACGACCCGGCGGTGTGGCAGGCGGGGCTGGCGGCGTCGAGCGAGCTGGTGTTCCACACGCCGCGCGGCGAGTTCGCCACCTGGCTCGGCTTCGATCTCGAGCTGCCGGTCGTCCACTCCGACGCGCTCGATCCGCGCAGCCGGCTGGGCGTCACGGTGGGCATGGTGTTCGCCGCGGTGAAGGACTGGGACCTCTACACGACCTTCTCGTGGCGCGATCGCGGCACGACCGACCTGCCGGCCACCACGCTGCCGATCATCGACGGCGGCTTCGATCAGAAGCAGTTCGCGGTGGGGCTGACCCGCCGGTTCAGCGTGCGCGGCAAGAGCGCCAAGTGGGCGCTGGCGCTGTAGCGCCACGTCGGCTCCGCGCGCGCCGTGCTATGCCGGGCCCATGGGTCACGGCCGTCCCCGCTCCACCGCCATCGCCACTGTTTTCACCATCGCGCTGAGCGCGCTGGTGGCGTGCAAGAGCACGCCCAAGGCGCCGCCGCCGTCGCCGAGCGCGCCCGCGCAGCCCGCCCCCGGCGGCGACAGCTGGGCGCCGCCCGCGACCGCGCCGGCCGCGGCGACCGCGCAGGTCAAGCCGTTCTTCTTCCGCGCCGAGAAGGGCGGCCGCGCGCTGTACCTGCTGGGCACGATCCACGTCGGCGTCGACGCGCTGACCGAGCTGCCGCCCTGGGTGCTGGCCCAGCTCGACGCCGCGCCGGCGTTCGCGATGGAGACCGACCTGTCCGATCCGGCGACGGTCCAGCTGCTGGTGCGCACCGACGGCAAGACCCTGGCCACCGAGCTGGGCGACGCCGACTGGGAGCGGCTGCGCCAGGCGCTCGGGCCGGCGCTGGCCGACGGCATGAACTCGATGAAGCCGTTCGCCGCGCTGTCGGCGCTGTCGCTCAAGGACCTGCCGATGACCGCGCCGATGGACATGACGCTGCTCAGCCGGGCCAAGGCCGCCGGCAAGCGGCTGGTCTACCTCGAGCCGGTCGCCGATCAGCTGGCCGCGATCGAGCCGTACGCCACCGCCGCCGACATCAAGGCGCTGCTCGACCACGCCGCCGAGGCCAAGGCCGACACGCTGAAGATGGTGACCGCGTACCGCGCCGGCGACGCCGCCGGGCTGCGGGCGATGTTCGACGACAAGACCCTGTGGATCGCCGCCGGCCGTGACCCGGCGCGGTTCGGCGACTTCATCGAGGCCACGCTGGGCAAGCGCAACCGCGGCTGGGTCCCGCACCTGGTGGCGATGGCCGACGCCGGCGGCGGCTTCGTCGCGGTGGGCGCCGGCCACCTGGTCGGCCCGGAGAACGTCCCTGACCTGCTGACCGCGGCCGGCTTCACGGTCACGCCGGTCACGGGGCCTTGAGGCGTCCTAACCGGCACGGCGCGCTTGACAGGTGCGCCGCCGCCCGGTATCCGTTTCCCGCCTCATCGATCATCCATGCGCGGATGGCGGAATTGGTAGACGCGCTAGCTTGAGGTGCTAGTGGGTAACACCGTGGGGGTTCGAGTCCCCCTTCGCGCACCACCCCAACCACCGCCGGGCTCACCACCCGGCGGTTTCGTTTTCGGGTCACCACGTCGCCGCGGGTCACCTCGCGCGGCGGGCAACCCCGCGGCTCGACTGGGCCGAACGTGACCGTGGCGCCCACGGCGCACCGCGGTTCACCGCCGATGCCTGCACGCATCGGCGGCGGATAGCATCGGATCATCAGGCCGCGCCGGATCGTCACACCGGCGCCGAGAAGAACCGGGTAGGATGCGCGTCTCGTAGGTCGTTCCCTTCACCTTTGGTGGTCATTCCCATGCGAATCGCCCCGTCCCGCCTCGTCCTCGCCACGCTCGCCCTGGGCGCGCTGGCCCTCCCCGCCGCCGCGCAGCAGTCGACCTTCCGGTCGACCCACCAGTGTGGCACCCCGCAGATCCCGCGCGAAGGTGGCCCGGGGCCGGTGGCCGCCGCGGCGGCCACCCGGACGATCTACCTGAACAAGAACGGCGGCACCTACAACATCACCGGCAGCGTGACCAACTCGTCGACCAACACGGCCGCCACGACGGTCAGCGCCAACCGCCAGGCGCGCACCGCGACGATCGCGCCGATCAACGCGCAGTTCAACTGGACGTTCATCGCCCAGTGCGTGCGCGACGCCTACGCCCGCTACGACGTGCGCGTCGTCGAGACCGAGCCCACCAGCGGCAACTACGTCGAGGCCGTCGTCGGCGGCACCGGCACCGAGCTCGGCTTCGGCGCCAACCAGCTGTTCGGCATCGCCTCGGCCGACAACTTCTGCGGCGTCACCGAGCGCGGCATCGCGTTCTCGTTCTCGGGCACCCACCTGGGCGTGCCGCAGCAGGACCGCGAGCTGTGCGCGACCATCGCCCACGAGGTCGGCCACATCCTGGCGCTCGAGCACGTCGCGACGCCGGCCGACGAGATGTCCTACGTCGGCGTGTCCGAGGCCGGCGCCTGGCCCAAGTCGTTCATCGACATGAGCTCGCAGTGCGGCACCACCCCGCAGTCGACGATGGCCAACTGCACGTGCGGCGGCAACCGGTCCAACACCCACCAGCGCCTGGTGCAGTACCTCGGCCTGCGCGCCACCGAGACCATCCCGCCGACCGTCGCGATCACCTCGCCGACCGCCGGGACGATCGCCCGCACCTTCACGATCACCGCCGACGCCACCGACGCCTCGGGCATCGCCGAGGTCGCCTTCAAGATCGACGGCGTGGCGATCGGCACCGACTCGGAGCCCGCGGGCGCCACCTACTCGGTCGAGGCGGTGCGCCTGGCCGAGGGCAGCCACACGATCACCGCCGAGGCGCTCGATCTCGCCAACAACCGCGGCACCGCGACGGTCACGGTCGACGTGTCGTTCGACTGCGGCGGCTGCGGCGACGGCCAGACCTGCGTCGAGGGCGAGTGCCTGGTGGCGACCGGCGAGACCTGCTCGGAGACCGTGCCCTGCGCCGGCGGCACCTGCCTGCAGAACCAGGCCGGCGACCAGTTCTGCTCGCAGCCGTGCAGCCTCGACAACGACGACTGCCCGAGCGGCTTCGCCTGCGCCGACGTCGGCACCGGCGACGGCACCGGCGTCTGCAACTTCTCGGACGACGGCGGCTGCTGCTCGACCGGCGACCAGGACGGCCAGGGCCCGTTCGTCGGCATCGGCCTGGGCGCCATCGGCCTCGGCCTGGTGGTGTCGCGCCGCCGCCGCCGCAAGTGACGCGCTGACGTCCACCGGACGTCGCGACCGCGGGCTCGGATCGGACGATCCGGGCCCGTCGGCGTTTCGGGGCCCCTCCCAACGAGTTCAGTACAGAATTCGCGTCTTCACGTTGGTCGGCAGCGCGGCGACGGCGCGGCGGACGTCGTCGGAGACGTCGTGGTCGAGGTCCATGACCAGGTAGCCGATGTCGGCGTCGGTCGCGAGGTGCTGGGCGCGGATGTTGGCGCCGAGGTCGCTGACGATGCGGTTGATGTCGCGCAACACGCCGGGGACGTTCTTGTGGATGTTGAGGATGCGGTGGGTGCCCGGGATGCTGGGCATCTCGATCTCGGGGAAGTTGACCGCGCCGGTGGTGGCCCCGGTATTGACGAACCTGGTCAGCGAGGTCGCGACCTCGCGGCCGATGTTCTCCTGGGCCTCCTCGGTCGAGCCGCCGATGTGCGGCGTGAGGATGACGTTGCCCAGGCCGCGCAGCGGGGACTGGAAGTCGTCGCTGGCGCCCTCGGGCTCCTCGGGGAACACGTCGACCGCGGCGCCGGCCAGGTGGCCCGCGCGGAGCGCCGCCGCCAGCGCCTCGACGTCGACCACGGTGCCGCGGCTGGCGTTGAGCAGGTGGGCGCCGGGGCGCATCGCGGCCAGCTCGGCCGCGCCGATCATGCCCTGGGTCTGCGGGGTCTCGGGGACGTGCAGCGTGACGAAGTCGCTCGACGCCAGCAGCGCCCGCAGGTCGGGCACCGGGCGGACGTTGCCCACCGCCAGCTTGGTGGCGATGTCGAAGTACAGGACGCGCATGCCGAACGCCTCGGCCAGCACGCCGACCTGGGTGCCGATGTGGCCATAGCCGATGATGCCGAGGGTCTTGCCGCGCACCTCGTGGCAGCCGGCCGAGACCTTGCGCCAGCGGCCGCCGTGGACCTCGCGGATCCGGTCGCCGAGCTGACGGGCCAGGAACACGATCTCGGCCAGCACCAGCTCGGCCACCGAGCGGGTGTTGGAGTACGGCGCGTTGAACACCGTCACGCCGGCGTGGGCCGCCGCGCTGCACGCGATCTGGTTGGTGCCGATGCAGAACGCGCCGATCGCCAGGAGCCGCCGCGCCTCCGCCAGCACCGCCGGCGTGACCTGCGTCTTGGAGCGGATGCCCAGCACGTGGACGTCGCGGATGCGCTCGATCAGCTCGCCCTCGCGCAGCGCCGCCGACGCCCGCTCGATCTTCCAGCCCTCACCGGCGGCGCCGAACAGCTCGTCGGCCGAGGCGTGGATGTTCTCGAGCAGGAGGACCGAGATCTCGCTCTTGGGGAACGACGTGCGAGCGGGCGCGACCATGGCGCGACCATGCCGCCTCGGCTCCGGCGCCGCAAGCGCCGACGCCGCCTCAGGGGCCGACGGCAGCCTCAGCAGCCCAGCCGCGGCAGCAGATCGTCGAGCTCGACCGCGGTTGCCCGGCAGCTGTCGACCAGGCCGGCGCGATCGTCGGGATCGCCGACCGCCGCGCTCTTGCCGACGATGCGCGCCTGATCGAGCAGCCGCTGCTTGACGTCGACCGCGACCTTGTCGCACCGGATCGCCCGCATCAAGGTCGCGATCAGCGCGTCGCACTCGGCGATCCGCGGGCCCACCACCGCGGGCGTCGGCTCGGGGACGCAGCCGGCGGTCACCAGCGCGGCCCGCAGCGGCGGCGCGGCCCGCCGGCAGGCCGCGGCGTCGCCCCGCCCGCGCCGGCGCTGGGTGCGCAGCCGCGCCACCAGCCCGTCGACGTCGACCGCCGGCGGGGTCAGCGCGGCGCAGCCAGCGGCGATCGAGGACAGCGCCACCAGCTCGTCGCACGGCGGCCCGCCGATCGACGCCCGGGTCAGGCTAGCGGTCGCGACGCAGCCGCTCTCGAGCGTCACCGTCAACGTCGCGCGGCCCGGCTTGCCGGCGCGCCAGGTCACCCGCAGGTCGGCGCGGTTGCCCTCGAGCTCGTCGCTGCCGAGCGCGGCCAGGCTCTCCACGCCCCAGCCGTCGGCCAGCGCCGCGAGATCGACGCCGTAGCCCGAGCCGTCGCGCACGACCTCGAGCGCCACCCGCGGCGCGCCGTCGATGGCGCAGCGCTGCCAGCGCACCGCCCCGCGCCACCGCCCCACCACCGCCGCCGGGTCCGGCTCGCGCCACACCTGCGCCGCCGCCGGGATCGCCAGCGCCGCCAGCGCCAGCGTCGCGAGCGCCGCGGTGGATCGGGTCCGCATGCCGCGAGCGTAGCACCCCGATCAGTCGACGATCGTCGCGGCCGGCAGCGGCTCGGGCGCCGGCGCGGCCAGCGCCTGCTTGCGCCACTCGACGACCGCGTAGGCCACGCCGCCGGCCAGGAGCGTCAGCGTGCCGGCCAGCGAGCCCCACGGCTGCGACTTGACCTGCATGTAGATCGACCAGCCCGACAGCGCCAGGAACACCGCCGGCGTCAGCGGGTACAGCGTGGTCTTGTACGGCCGCGGCAGGTCGGGCTGACGCACCCGCAGCACGTAGACCGCGCCCACCGCGAGCGCGGCGCTGACGAACAGCGTGAACTGGATGTACTGGATCAGCTTGCCCAGGTCGCCGACCAGGATGAACGCGCACGCCAGCGCGCCCTGCACCGACACCGCGACCGCCGGCACGCCGCGCGGGGTGCGCCGGGCCAGCGCCGCCGGCAGCGCGCCGTCCTCGGCCATCGCCGCGTAGATCCGCGGGCCGGCCATCACCATCGCCGACACCGACGACACCAGCGCCAGCGACACCAGGAGCGCCATGACCTTGCCGGCGGTGGGGCGGAACAGCGCGCTGGCCGCCGCGGCGCCGACGTCGACCACCGGCGCGCCCAGCTCCTCGGGCGACAGCGCGTAGAGGAACGTGACGTTGACCAGCAGGTACAGCACGATCACGCCGGCGGTGCCGAGGAACAGCGCCCGCGGCAGGGTGCGCGCGGGATCGCGCAGCTCGCTGGCCAGGTACGCCGCGGCGTTCCAGCCGGTGTACGCGAACCCGACCCAGAACAGCGACTCGGCGAACGCGCCGGTCGGGACGTTGGCGGTGACGCCGCCGGCCCGGGCGTCGAAGTGGGCCCAGTCGCCGTTGCCCAGCGTCAGCCCGGCGATCACGAACACGAGCAACAGCCCGACCTTGGCGATCGTGAACGCGGTCTGCACCCGGCCGCCGATCGCGGTGTCGAGCGTGTGCAGCCCGGTCATCGCCAGCACCAGCGCCACCGCCACCACCCGCTGCGACATGCCGGCGTCGAGGCCGGGCACGACGTTGTGGAGGTAGGTCGCGAACCCCAGCGCGCTGACCGCGATCGCCGCCGAGAAGCCGGCGGTCAAGGACACCCAGCCCGACATCGCGCCGATCGCCGGGTGGTAGGCCTCGCGCAGGTAGACGTACTCGCCGCCGG
The DNA here is from genome assembly GCA_016707895.1 of Myxococcales bacterium. Taxonomy (GTDB): domain Bacteria; phylum Myxococcota_A; class Polyangia; order Haliangiales; family Haliangiaceae; genus UBA2376. The sequence continues at coordinate 71,531 of JADJGV010000007.1, forward strand.
CCCGCGGCATCATCGCGCCCAGCTCGGCGTAGGCGGCGGCGCCGCACAGCGCCAGCACGCCGCCGACCACCCACGCCACCAGCATCGTGCCGGCGTCGTGCAGCGACTGCGCCTGGTAGCCGGTGCTAGTGAAGATTCCGGTGCCGATGATGTTCGCCACCACCAGCGCTGCCGCCGTGGACAGCCCGAGCTTGCCGGAGCTCATCGCCGCGCTCTATCGCACGTGACGGTCGAGGAACGCCAGCGCATCCCGCCAGCAGCGCCGGGCCTGGGGCTGCCAGACGAAGGCGTGGAAGGCGTGGATGCCGCCCGGGTAGTAGCGGGCCTCGCACGGCACGCCGCGCGCGACCAGCGCCCGCTCGAGCCGGCGGGTGTCGTCGAGCAGCGGATCCTTGGTGCCGACCGGCGCGAACACCGGCGGCAGCGGCCGGTCGACGGGGTCGCCGCGCTCGAGCACCGCCAGCGGGTCGGCGAGATCGCGAAAGCGGCCGGCGGGCGCGTCACCCAGGTACGACGCCGCGGTGTTGTCGAGAATTCCTTGCACCCACCCCGGCAGCCGGCGGCGGTGGCCGTGGCGCTCGGGCCGCGACACCTCGAGGATCGCGCAGAACGGCAGCGTCGCGCGCGGCACCACGCCGGCGTCGAACACCGCCCGCGCGAACGGCTCGTCGCGGCGCTGGCACGCGGCCAGGGTCAGCGCGGTGACCAGGTTGCCGCCCGCCGACTCGCCGGCGACCGCGATCCGCGCCGGGTCGCCGCCCAGCCGTGGCAGCTCGGCCAGCATCCACTGCCAGGCCAAGCACGCGTCCTCGATCGCCGCCGGGAAGCGGTGGGTCGGTGCCAGCCGGTACGAGATGTTGATCACCAGGTAGCCGTGGCGCGCGAAGGCCAGGCCCATCAGCCAGTGGGTGTCCTTGGACAGGATCCGGAACGCCCCGCCGTGGACGTAGAACACCACCGGCAGCGGGCCGGCGCGGCGCCGCGGGTGGTAGACGTCGAGCACCTGGTCGGGCGCGGGGCCGTAGCGCAGGTCTCCCCCCGCCCGTGGAACATCGCGCTGGTCAGCGCCTGGGCGAGCTCGGACATCGCCGCCAGTGTACCCGGTTCAAGGCGATCCCGCGCCGTCAGCCGAGCGCCAGCGAGGCTGTTCCGGGGGGGCGGCCCGCCCCCGCCCCAGGTGGCCCCGCCCCGGGGGGGCCCCCTCGGCGCCCGCGGTAAACGTCGGCCATGCCGCGCCAAGATGATCTCCGTTCGGTCCTCATCATCGGTTCCGGCCCCATCGTCATCGGCCAGGCCTGCGAGTTCGACTACTCGGGGACGCAGGCGTGCAAGGCGCTGCGCGAGGAGGGCCTGCGGGTCATCCTGATCAACTCCAACCCCGCGACGATCATGACCGACCCCGAGCTGGCCGACGCCACCTACGTCGAGCCGCTCACCGTCGCCGTGCTCGACCAGATCCTGGCCAAGGAAAAGCCCGACGCGATCCTGCCGACGCTCGGCGGTCAGACCGGGCTCAACCTGGCGATGGACGCCCACAAGGCCGGCGTCCTCGACAAGCACGGCGTCAAGCTGATCGGCGCCTCGGTCAAGGCCATCGAGATGGCCGAGGACCGCGAGCTGTTCAAGCAGGCGATGGCGCGCATCGGCCTGGCCTGCCCGACCTCGACGGTCGTCACCTCGGTCGACGAGGCGCGCAAGGTCATCGACGAGATCGGCTTCCCGTGCATCCTGCGGCCGTCGTTCACGCTGGGCGGCTCGGGCGGCGGCATCGCCTACAACGCCCGCGAGCTCGACCGGATGGTGCAGTTCGCGCTCGACATGTCCCCGGTCCACCAGGTGCTGCTCGAGGAGAGCGTGCTGGGGTGGAAGGAGTACGAGCTCGAGGTCGTCCGCGACACCAAGGACAACGCGATCATCATCTGCTCGATCGAGAACCTCGATCCGATGGGCGTCCACACCGGCGACTCGATCACCGTCGCGCCGGCGATGACGCTGACCGACAAGGAGTACCAGCGCATGCGCGACGCCTCGATCGCGATCATGCGCGAGATCGGGGTGACCACCGGCGGCTCGAACGTGCAGTTCGCGGTCGACCCGGCCACCGGCCGGCAGCTGGTGATCGAGATGAACCCGCGGGTGTCGCGCAGCTCGGCGCTGGCGTCGAAGGCCACCGGCTTCCCGATCGCCAAGATCGCGGCCAAGCTGGCCATCGGCTACACCCTCGACGAGCTCAAGAACGACATCACCCGCACCACGCCGGCGTCGTTCGAGCCGACCATCGACTACGTCGTCGTCAAGTGGCCGCGGTTCGCGTTCGAGAAGTTCCCGGCCGCGCGCACCACGCTGGGCCCGCAGATGAAGTCGGTCGGCGAGGCGATGGCGATCGGCCGCACCTTCCGCGAGGCGCTGGGCAAGGCGATCCGCTCGCTCGAGACCGGCCGCGCCGGCTTCGACGCGCCGCTGGGCGCGCTGGGCGACGATCTGCCCGGCCTCGAGCGGGCGATGGCGGTGCCCGGCCCCGAGCGGCTGTTCCAGCTGGCCCGCGGCTTCCAGCTCGGGCTGTCGCTCGAGCGCGCCCACGAGCTGACCCGCATCGACCCCTGGTTCCTGCGCCAGATCCACGCGATGGCGCACGACGAGCTGGCGATCGCCGGCGCCAGCGGGCTGGCCGCGATCGCGCCGGCCGACCTGCGCCGCTACAAGCGCGGCGGCGTGTCCGACCGCCGGATCGCCGCGCTGACCGGCGCCCGCGAGGGCGAGGTCCGCGCCGCGCGCAAGGCCGCGGGCATCGTGCCGGTCTACAAGCGGGTCGACACCTGCGCCGCCGAGTTCGAGGCCCACACGCCGTACTTCTACTCGGCCTACGAGGACGAGTGCGAGGCCGAGCCGACCGACGCGCGCAAGGTCATCATCCTCGGCGGCGGCCCCAACCGCATCGGCCAGGGCATCGAGTTCGACTACTGCTGCGTCCACGCGTCGATGGCGCTCGAGGAGCTGGGCCTCGAGTCGATCATGATCAACTGCAACCCCGAGACGGTGTCGACCGACTACGACACCTCGGACCGGCTGTACTTCGAGCCGCTGACGCTCGAGGACGTGCTGGCGATCTGCGATCGCGAGCGGCCGTGGGGCGTGATCGTGCAGTTCGGCGGCCAGACCCCGCTCAAGCTGGCGGTGGCGCTGACCGAGGCCGGCGTGCCGATCCTGGGCACCAGCGCCGACGCGATCGACCGCGCCGAGGATCGCGAGCGGTTCGGCGCGGTCTTGACCAAGCTCGACCTGCGCGCGCCGACCTGGGGCATCGCCCACACCCTCGACCAGGCCCGGGCCGAGGCCGCGCGCATCGGCTACCCGGTGATGATCCGCCCGAGCTACGTGCTCGGCGGCCGCGCGATGGAGCGGATCTTCGACGCCGCCGCCCTCGAGGACTACTTCGTCCGCAACCGCCTGACCGGCGCCGACGGCACCGCCGCGCAGATCTCGTTCCCGCTCCTGGTCGATCAGTTCCTCCACGACGCGGTCGAGCTCGACGTCGACGTGGTCGCCGATCAGACCGGCGCGGTGGTGGTGGGCGGCGTCATGGAGCACATCGAGGAGGCCGGCATCCACTCCGGCGACTCGGCGTGCGCGCTGCCGCCGTACTCGCTGCCGCCCGACATCATCGACGAGGTCAAGCGCCAGGCCCGGGCGCTGGCCATCGAGCTGGGCGTCGTCGGCCTGATGAACACCCAGTTCGCGGTCCACGCCGGCCTGGTCTACGTGCTCGAGGTCAACCCGCGGGCGTCGCGCACCGTGCCGTTCGTGTCCAAGGCGATCGGCGTGCCGCTGGCCAAGGTCGCGGCCAAGGTGATGGCCGGCAAGACGCTGGCCGAGCTGGGCGTGGTCGAGACCGTGCCCCGCCACGTGTCGGTCAAGGAGTCGGTGTTCCCGTTCGTGAAGTTCGAGGAGGTCGACACCATCCTCGGCCCCGAGATGCGGTCGACCGGCGAGGTCATGGGCCTGGGCCCGACGTTCGCCGAGGCCTACCTCAAGGCCCAGGACGCCGCCGGCGTGAAGCTGCCGACGAGCGGCGTCGCGTTCCTGTCGGTGCGCGACTCCGACAAGGGCGCCGCGGTCGAGCTGGCCGGCGCGCTGGTCGAGCTGGGCTTCGAGATCATCGCCACCCACGGCACCGCGAAGTCGCTGGTCGCGGCCGGCGTCGCCGCCCGCGGCATCAACAAGGTGCTCGAGGGCCGGCCCCACTGCGTCGACGCGATGGACAACCGCGAGATCGACTTCGTCGTCAACACCACCGAGGGGGCGCAGGCCATCCTCGACTCGCAGTCGCTGCGCCGTGGCGCGCTGCGCAACGGCATCGCCTACTTCACGACCATCCGCGGGGCCCGGGCCGCGCTGGCCGCGATCGCGCTCTTGCGCCGCGCCAGCTTGCAGGTGTGTGCCCTCCAGGGGTACCAAGGATCGCTCGCGGGCGCGCCCCCCGCGGCCCGGTGAAGCCATGGCTGACAAGTACCCGATGACCCCGGCCGGCCAGGCCTGGATGAAGAAGCGGTTGAAGTACCTCAAGGAGGTCGCGCGTCCCAACAACGCCAAGGCGATCGAGATCGCCCGCGGCCACGGCGATCTCTCGGAGAACGCCGACTACTCCGCCGCCAAGGAGGAGCAGGGGATGATCGAGGCCAAGATCCGCGAGTACGAGGCCAAGCTCGCGCTCGCCGAGGTCATCGACCCGACCAAGCTGTCGGGCGACCGGGTGCAGTTCGGCGCCACCGTGACCATCGAGGACGCGGACACCGGCGAGACCTCGATCTACACGATCGTCGGCGAGCACGAGGCCGACATCAAGAAGCGGCGCATCTCGCTGGTCGCGCCGGTGGCGCGCGGCCTGCTCGGCAAGCGGGTCGGCGACGACGTCACGATCACCACGCCCAAGGGCAAGCGCGAGTTCACGCTCGCGTCGGTCGAGTGGATCGAGGTCGGCCCGCCCGACGAAGAGGCGTGAGCGTCCCCGGCTGGCCATCGCGCCGGCCGCGATGCATGCTGAGGGCATGCGACGGACCTCTGCCGGGCTGGTGATCGCGGCGCTGGTCGCGGCCAACCCGGTCGCGGCCGGCCGGCGCGGCGGGCAGCTGGCCCGGGTCGAGGCGCCGACGCCGAGCCGGGCCTGGGTGCCAGGCGGGCGGTTCATCATGGGCACCTCGCCCGAGGACCTCGAGACGCTCGGCGCCGAGTGCCAGCAGGCGCAGTCGCTGCGCGAGTTCTTCCGCGACGACCCGTGCATGGTGTGGCTCAACGTGCTGGCGATGCGCGCGCCGCGCGAGGTGCAGGTCGACGGCTTCTGGATCGATCGCCGCGAGGTGACGGTGCGCGAGTACCGGGCCTGCGTCCACGCCGGCGGCTGCGCGCTGGCGCCGCTGCTCGAGGGCGACCCGCGCTACCTCGCCGACGGGCTGCCCCAGGTCAACGTCACCCGCGGCGAGGCCGCGGCGGCGTGCCGGTGGCGCGGCGGCCGGCTGCCGACCGAGGCCGAGTGGGAGAAGGCGGCCCGCGGCACCGACGCCCGCACCTGGCCGTGGGGCGACGACCCCGGCCCGGCCAGCCACGACCGGCGCAACGACTTCAACCACGGCCGCCCGCTGGTGCCGGCCATGGCCGAGCTCGATCAGGTGGTCCGCCCGACCGCGGCCAACGTGCGCACGCTGGGCGAGCCCGACGCGCTCGACGGCTTCGAGCTGCTGGCGCCGCCGGGCAGCCTGCGCGCCAGCGACAGCCCGTACGGCGTCAGCGACCTGGCCGGCAACGTCGCCGAGTGGGTCGCCGACGCCTTCTCGCTCGAGGGCTTCAACGAGCTGCCGGCGACCAACCCGCTGCGCCTGCCCGATCCCGGACGCGACAACGCGATGATCCGCGGCGGCTCGTGGCGGGACCCGACGTTCCTCGGCCGGGTCGACCTGCCCCACTACGTCGGCCTGCACATCGACGGCGAGCTGCGCACGCCGTACATCGGCTTCCGCTGCGTCTACACTGCCACCGCGCCGGTCGCGGTCCAGGCGCCGGCGCCGTCGCCGACCATGCCCTGACCCGCGGCACCGATCCTCACGGGCCGATCACGGGGCGTCGATCGCGGCGTCGACCGCGACCGCATCGATCGCGACCGCGGCGTCGATCGCCGCGTCGTTGGGCGCGTCGACGCCGCCGTCGCTGCCGGTGCCCGGCTCGGTGACCAGGCACTCGCGCGTCGAGGGGCTGCAGATCAGGCCGTCCTCGCAGTCGCTCGTCGTCTGGCAGCGCTCACCCTCACCTTGCCGGCAACCGAGGGCAAGCAACGCAGACAGGACGAGCACGAGGACCGAAGCAGGCGCGCGCATGGCGGCGCGAGAGTACACGCGGAACATCACCGCCGTAAGACCTGGCACCCCACACCAGGGTTGCCCAGGCGTCCCGCGCAGCGCGCGCCGGGCCGTTTCGGGTGTGCCCCCGAGCGGCGCGCAGCACGCTCCGGCCGTTTCGGGTGTGCCCCCGAGCGCCGCGCAGCACGCTCCGGGCCGTTTCGGGTGGGGGCCCGCGGGTCGGGTTTCCCCGAGCGCCGCGCAGCACGCTCCGGGCCGTTTCGGGTGGGGTGCGTCCCCGCGTCCCGTGGGTGATCCATGGCGTGCCGCGAGCCACCTTCCGCCACCTGGGTCTTTTCGAAAGACCCTCTCTTTATCACCGCGCGGCGAGCCAGGCGCCGGCGGCCTGGACCCGGACCGCGCTGCCGGCGCCGGCGTCAGCGACCACGGTAGCCGAGCCGGCCAGCGTCGCGCCGCGGCCCGACACCACGACCAGCCGCCGGATCGCCGCAGCCGCGACCGCCGGATCGGCGTCGCCCGCCGCGGTCGCCAGCGCGCTCTTGTCGGTGGTGGCGGCGATGATCGCCGTCCGCACGCCGGGATCGGCGTCGACGTGGCCGACCAGCTTGGCCGCGGCGGCCGGGCCGCCGAGCGTGGCCAGCGCCGTGGCCGCGGCCAGCCGCACCGACACCTCGGCGTGCGCGAGCAGCGCCGCGGCGCGATCGAGCTCGCCGGCGCGCACCAGCGCCTCGGCCAGGCTGGCCTGCACCAGCGCGCTCTTGTCCTTGGCCAGCGCGACCAGGTTGTCCTTGCCGCGCTTGGGATCGAGGCGCCCCAGCGCCAGCACCGCCGCGGCGCGGGCGCGCTCGTCGCGATCGCGCAGCATCGGCGCCAGCAGCCAGAACGTGGCCCGGCTGGTGGCCCCGGCGGCGGCCGCCGCGGCGATGGCGCCCGCGCAGGTCGCGCGCACCGACGCGTCGGGATCGGCGAGCCCCCGGCCCAGCGGCTTCCACGCCGCGCCGTCGGCGGTGGCGGCGGTGCCCAGCGCGCGGCACGCCGCGCCGCGGACCCGCGGCTCGCCGGCCACCGCCAGCTTGCCGATCTCGCCGATCGCGGACGGCACCGGCGCGCCGCTGGCCGCGATCAGCGCGGCCCACGTCTTGGCGCGATCGGCCGGCGTCTTGGCGGCCTTGCCGGCGGCCAGCCAGCCACCGACCACGCGCGCCACGTCGGCCTTGGCGTCGAGGACCGCCAGCGCGTGGGCCGCGCGCGCGGTCAGGTCGAGGTTGGCGCCGGCGTCGCGCTCGAGGATCGTCACCAGCAGCGGCGCCGCGTCGGTGTCGCCGATCGCCGCCAGCGCGTCGATCGCGGCGCCGCGCAGCTCGACGTCCATCGCGCCGTCGGCGATCGCCCGCAGCTCGCGGGCCGCGGTCTTGGCCTTGGCGGCGGCGGCGGCGGCGATGGCCAGCCGCTGCGCGTCGGCGTCGGCGCTGGCCAGGCCCTCGCGGACCGCGGCGATCATCACCCGCTCGCCGAAGCCGAGCGCGACCGCGCTGGCGTCGTCGCCGGCGGCCTTGGCCACCCGGCGCGCCGCCTCGGCGAGGTTGCCGTCGTCGAGGAACTTGGGCACCGACCGCTCGATCGGCCACTCGACGCGGGTCAAGCTGGCGGTGGCGGCGCCGGCCTGGCGCTGATCGCGGCCGAACCGCCAGGTCACGTAGGCGCGATCGTCGTCGGACAGGAACGCCCGCGGCGGCGCCGGGAACGGCGCGGCGTCGTCGGCCACGCCCAGCACCGCGTCGTCGAATTCCTGGTTGCCGCTCTTGGCCGCCAGCGACACCTCGGCCACCGCGCCGTGGCTGTCGATGGTGAGCGCCAGGCTGGCCTCGAGGGTCGGGCTGTTGAGCGCGTGGCTGGGCGGCAGCCGCAGCCGGCAGTCTTCGACGAACTGGGTCCAGCCCGGCTCGATGCGGGCCGCGAGCTGATCGAGGTAGGCCGCGCCGAACGCCGCCGGATCGGCCGGCCCCGCGGGCGCCAGCGGCGGCGGCGGCGTGAAGTCGGTCGGGAAGGTGTCGGTGCCGCTGGCGACGACCCCGTCGGTGCTGGGCCGACGCACGCGCTGGGGGCAGCCGGTCGCACCGACGATCACGAGCACACAGACGGCGACCCAACGAGGCAGACGGACCACGGCCATCCAACTGTACCGAATCCCGGCCGGCCCCTGGGCCCCCCTACCCGAAAAATACCGCGGACCGGATCACGCGTCGGGCGGGGCGTCGACCGGGGCGTCGACGCCAGCGTCGGGCGGGGCGTCGGTCGGGGCGTCGGTCGGGGCGTCGGTCGGGGCGTCGATCCCGGCGTCGATCGTCGAGGCGACGTCGAACTGCAAGACCGGGTTGGCGCGGCCGGCGCCGACGAAGGTGTCGAAGGTCTGGCGGAACATCTCGGCGCCGCCGACGTCGCGACCGACCACCGCGATCCGCGCCGGACCGAACGGCAGGTTGTCGACGGCCTCGGCCTGCGCGAGCATCGAGTTCACGCACGCGATCGGCTGGGTGCCGTCGAGCCGGTAGCTCGGCAGGCCGGTGGCGGCCGACGTCGACGCCGCCACCGGCGTGCCGCCGATCGACAGCGTGACGACCTGGGTCGTGACCGGCGGCGCGGCCATCGCGCAGTTCATGCCGGCCCAGCGCAGCATGAAGTAGAACGTGCCGGTCATCGGCCGCGCCCACTTGTCGGGGGTCACGTTGACCACGGTCTCGACCGTCGTCGCCGGGACCTGGTTGGCGTCGAGCGCGGCGGTCGCCGGCGTCGCCACCAGCGACGCGCCGGCGCTGTCGAGCGGCGTCACCGCGGCGGTGTAGGTCCCGGCCGGCAGCTCCTCGAAGCTCACCTGGCGCAGCGAGCAGCTGGCGTCGCGCGACGCCGCCGTCGGCCCGGTCAGCGCGACCCGGACGGTGCTGGCGCCGACGTCGATGCAGCCGTCGCTCGAGAACCCCGGCGCGGCCATCGCGTTGAAGTCCCACTTCACGACGTTCTTCGGCGGGATGTACGCGATGCACAGCCGGCAGCCGTCGAGCTCGTTCGTGTTGCCGTCGTCGCACTGCTCGGGCGGCTCGGCCTTGCCGTCGCCGCAGACCACGGTGTGGCCGTCGTCGCTGCACGACCCGACCACCGCGGCCACCGCCGCCAACGCGGCGGCGACGCCGATGCCGACGCCGGCGCGGCTCACGCCGACGCCTCGGCCCGCACCGTCAGCCCGAGGTGGCGGCGCACGGTGAAGTACGCCTCCGAGGCCGAGAACGCCAGCAGCTCGCGCAGGCGCTCCTTGACCGGCAGGTTCGACGTGGTCGAGGTCTCGGTCGCCACCATCTTGGCCGCGGTCTCGAGGTCGTTGGCCAGGATCAGGCCGACCCGGTTGGCGGTCAGGTCGGTGGCGCTGCGCCAGTGCGTGACCAGGCCGTTGCCCAGCCGCGGGCCCAGCTTGCCGGCCAGCACCGCCACCTGCTCGAGCATCGAGCTCGGGACGGTCTTCTTGACCGCGCCGGCCAGCTTCTTGGCGTCGTCGGAGGCGTCGGCCGGGACCGGGCCGCCCGCGGCCAGGAGCGCCGCCGCGAACGCGCTCTCGATCTTCGCGGTCGAGGCCAGCGCGTAGGTGACGTAGCGCTCGGGCCGCAGGTAGGCCAGGTGCTTGCCGATCTCGAACGCCAGCTCGCGCTCATCGCTGCGCGCGCCCTTGCCGCACAGGAGCGACGGGGCCAGCTTGCCCTTGTCGACGGTGTTGGCGACCCGCAGGCCGTCGCCGGCGTCGAACCACAGCATCGGCGCCGGATCGAGCGCGAGCACGCCCGCGGCGTACTTGGTGACCCGGGCCGGCAGCCGGTTGTCGTGGTCGAGATCGACCCGGGCCCCGGCGTCGAGGCCGAACGCGGTCGGCGGCTGCGCCGTCGAGCCGGCCAGCGCGCCGAGCGTGGTGGCGAAGATCGCGCCGACCAGCCGGTCCTCGGCGGGGTGGATGATCGCCTTGCCCCACAGCTCCTCGGTGAGGCGCCGGGTGGCCGGGATGAACTGCGCCGGTCGGTACTTGGCGTAGAGCGCCTTCTCCTCGGTGCTCGCCGCGCCGAGGAACACCAGCGCCTGGGCCAGGCACCACGCCTTGTCGAGCTCGTTCTCGTCCTTGTACAGGTTCGACAGCGCCTTGTAGACCTCGACCCGATCGGGGGCGAAGGTCAGGAGCTGCTGCAGCTCGGCGATGGCGTCGCCGCGGCGGGCCTCGCCGGCCTCGAGGTACAGATCGGCGAGCTGCTCGTGGCGGGTGTGGTTGTCGGGATCGAGCTGGGCCGCGATCTCGAACGCCTCGATCGCCAGCTCGCTGTTGCCGAGGTGATCCAGGTACAGATCGCCCAGCCGGGTCCACAGCTCGAGCGCGCGCTCGGGCGCGGCGTCGTCGCCCAGCCGCTTGAGGTGCCGGCGCACCGCGCGCGCCAGGTTCTTCCAGTCGTGGGCGTCGCTCAGCAGCTTGTCGATGGCCTCGAACGCCTTGGGCGTGGCCGGGGCGTCGTCGAGCGCCAGGTTGAACCGCTCGACCGCGACCTCGGTGTCGGCCAGCTCGTCGCGAGCGATCACCGCCGCGGCGTAGTGGTACTTGGCGCGGCGGGTCGGCGCGGTCTCCAGCGCCGCCAGCTGATCGAGCACCTCGACGCCGCGGCGCCACTGCTTCTGCTCGCCGTAGGCCTCGAGCAGCTTGTGCAAGAGCGCGTGGCCGCTCGGCGCCAGCCGCTGGGCCTCGAGGTACGCGCCGATCGCCGCGGCCGCGTCCTTGAGCTTGCCGCGCTGGATGTCGCCGATCTCGTCGAGCAGCTTGGCCTTGAGCGCGTCGGGCGCGCGCTCGACCTGGCCGCGCTTGGCCTCGACCACCATCTTCCAGTCGCCGCGCTGCCCGCCCAGCTCGACCAGCGCCGCCAGCGTGGCCTCGTGGGCCGGCTCCTTCTCGAGCGCGCGGCGCAGCGCGTTCTCGGCCTTGCGATCGTCGCCGAGCGCGCGGGCCGCCAGGCCCAGCCGGTACCAGATGTCGGCGACCTGGCCGTCGGCCAGGCCGGTGCGGAACCGCGCGAGGATCTCGCGGTAGCGCTTGTCGACCTCCTTCCACTTCTCCTCGCTGCCCTCGGTGGCGGTGCCCTCGATGGCCTTGGCCTCGGTGGTCAGCGTCCCGGCCAGGCCGAGCGCGGCGTCGAGGTTGTCGGGGTCGGCCTCGACCGCCAGCCGGTAGTGCTTGGCGGCCTTCTCGGTGCGGTGCAGGTGCTCGTAGGCGGCGCCCAGCTGGCACTGGCGCCGGGCCCGCTCGAGGCGGTCGCCGCCCTCGGAGCGGCGGGCCAGCATCTCCAGCACCGGCAGCGCGTCGTCCCAGCGCTCGGCGGAGACCAGGCGATCGGCCACCTTCTCGCCGGCGACGACGTGATCGGGATCGAGCTTGAGCACGCGCTCGAGCAGGCCCAGCGCGCGGCTGGGATCCTCGAGCCGCTGCTCGCAGATCTCGGCCGCCCGGGACAGCAGCTCGATGCGGTCGCCGCGCTGCGGCGCCACCGCTTCGGCGCGCAACAGGAAGTCGAGCGCGCTGGTCCACGCGCCCTTGGCGACGTTGACCTCGGCGAGCGTCTTGAGCGCGAGCAGGTGGTCGGCGTCGATCGCCAGCGCCTTGTCGAGGTAGCGCTCGGCGCCCTCGCGGTCGGCGAGCTCGGCCAGCGCCAGCGCGCCGGCGTCGGCCCACAGCGCCGCGCCGCGGTTGCCCTCGAGCTCGGCGTGGCGGGCCAGCGTGGTCACCGCCTTCTCCCAGGCCTCGGTGCGCCGGTACAGCCGCGGCAGCGCGGTCAGCGCGGCGCGGCTCTTGTCGTCGATCGCCAGCGCGTTGAGGTAGGCCTCGATCGCGCGGTGGGGATCGTCGAGCTCCTTCTCGTAGATCACCGCCGCCTCCTGGTACAGCTCGACGCGCTGCACCGGGTTCTTGGCGGCCGCGACGTGGCGCTCGAGCAGCGCGGTCAGGTCGTACCAGCGGGCGGCGCCGCGCAGGATCCGGCCCAGGCCGCGGTAGGCGTCGTCGGCGCCGGGCTCCAGGTCGATGACGCTCTGGTACGCGGCGATCGCGCGATCGGCGGCGCCGTCCTTGTCCTCGAGCTCGGCCGCGACCTTGCGCAGGGTCGCCAGGCGCTCGGCCTCGGGCGCCACCTTGGCCAGCCGCTCGAGCGTGCGCAGGTAGTCGTCGGAGCGGCCGGTCTTGTCGTACAGATCGACCAGCGCCTTGAGCGCGTCGCGGTCGGCGCCGTCCTTCTCCAGCGCGGCCTCGTAGCGCGCGATCGCGCCCTCGAGGTCGCCCAGCTTCTCGTGGCGCAAGGTCGCCAGCTCGCGGCGCACCGCGGTGGCCCGGCCGCCCTCGCCGATCTCGTCGAGCGCCTCGGCCCGGCGCTCGAGCACCTTGGCCAGGTTGGCCCACTTCTCGTCCTTGCGGTACTGCCGCTCGAGCGCGGCCAGCGCGTCGTCGAGCCCCGGCGTCGCGCCGTCGCCGAGCGCGGCGGCGGCCTCGTAGGCCTCGACCGCCTTGGCCGACTGCGCCAGCTGGCTCTCGAGCAGATCGCCGAGCTGCAGGTAGACGTCGACCTTGGCGGCGTCGTCGGGCTCGTGCGGCAGCGCGGCGCGCAGCGCGTCGGCCAGATCGGCCCACTTCTGCGAGCGGCGCAGGTGCTCGGCCAGCGCGCGGTGCGCGCCCAGGTTGGCGGCGTCGAGCTCGAGCGCGCGGCGCAGCGACGGCAGCGCGTAGTCGGCGCGGTCGAGCTTCAGCCCGTACCACACGCCGAGCCGGGTCCACCACTTCGACGCCAGCGGCGCATCGGTCAGCTCGGTGGTCAGCTCCGAGGCCTCGCTGACCAGGTCGGCCCACGAGCCGGACGCGGCGGCCAGGCGCTCGGCCTCGGCCACCAGCGTGTCGTCGGCGGGGTCGAGGTGGATCGCGCCGGTCAGCGCCTCGAACGCGTGCTTGAGATCGCCGGACAGCTCCTCGTAGACCTTGGCCGCGTCGCGCAGCAGCGCCGCCTTGGCGGTCGGCTCCTCGGCCAGCTCGAGCCGGCCCAGCAGCACCTCGACGATGCGATCGCCGTCCTTGGCCTCGCGGGCCGCGCGCTCGATCGCGTCGACCGCGTCGCGGGCCTCGGCGTCGCTGTCGCCCAGCCGCGCCAGCCAGCCGTCGAGATCGTCGGCGTCGGGGCGGGTCTCGGCCAGGGTCGCGCCGGCCGCGACGCACGCGTCGCGCAGCGCCTCGAGGAACTCGATGACGCTCTTCTCGGCGACGTCGTCGCCGCTCTTGCCGGCCAGGTTCACCACCTCGATGTGATGCTCGGCCATCAGCTCGTCGACGGTGACCGGGCCCATGCCGGCGCCCAGGAAGTAGTGGGCGTTCTGCGGCGGCTCGAACATGCCGAAGACGCGGTCGAGCAGCGCCGACAGGTCGGGATCGCCGAACCGGAAGCCGACGAACACCAGCGTGCCCTCGACGTACAGCTCGCGCGCGTAGTCGCGCAGGTCGACGGCCCGCGACAGCGCGCGGCGCACCGAGCGCGGGGTCACGACGTAGGTGTCGAAGTTGCCGAGCATCTTCACCACCGCGCGCCGGCGGCGCGACAGCCCGCCCAGCTCCTGGTAGGTGACGACCTTCGACTCGGGCCAGCCCTCGGGCCGGTGGTTCACCAGCGCGGTCTCGAGGACGTCGCCAGGGAACGTGGTCCAGACGTGGCGGAACGGCAGCTCGGCGATGGCCTTGGCCATCGGCGGCGTCTCGTCCGGCGACTTCCAGGTGTCCTTGACCAGCTCGTCGCAGGTCTCTTCACCCAGCGCGCGCGCCAGGAACCCGACGGCGCGCACCAGGTTGCCCTTGTGCAGGAGCTTGTCGAGATCCTTGGCGGCGGCGGCGTCGCCGTCGCGCCCGCGGCTCTCGAGCTCCTTGTTCATGCGCTCGAGGAGCTGCTTCCAGGAAGGTACACCGATTCCCGCGCCGACGACGAGGGCCGCACGCCCTGCCTTGATCGCTTCGACGAGAGACTCGGGGATCGTGTGCTCTGGCATCCTAAACCCCGTTGTCTTTGACTGGTTGTGAGTGGTTACGGCGGCGGACCGTAGCCGCGGCCACGACCGCCACGCAAGCGGAATCCCGCGCCATCGCCGCCGCGAAAGCCCATGTCAGCCGCGAGCGCGACCGCGATCACCCGCGACCGCCAGGGCGACCCCCGCGAGGTACGCCACCAGGTCCCACGGATCGAAGCGGGCGCCGAGCGTGAGCGCGCGCGCCGTGCCGACCTCCGACGGCGCGTGGCGCTGGGCGAGCTCGATGATCACGGCGATCGCCAGCGCCACGCCGGTGCAGGTCTTGCGCCGCGCGCCACTGATCCCTGCGACGATCGCGTAGACCAGGGCCGCCGCCGCGACGTCGCCCAGGTGGCCGCGCACCAGCGTCCGCGCCGGCCAGTCAAGCCGGCCCCACGCCCAGCTCGCCGCGCCCAGGGCCAGCGCGGCGGCGGCGATCACCGCGAGGCGCGCGCGACGGGGCACCCCGCGACGACGCGCCGACGCGGCGCCGTATTCCCAGGCGTCGGGCCGCCAGCGGTGGCAGACTCGGTGCATGAGCGATCTCGGCAGCGGGGAGTACCCCTCGGAGACCCGCCAGCTGACCAGCCGCGACCGCCGGATCGCCGAGGGCGCCGGGCCGTCGTGGGTGATCGTGGTCGCGATCGTGCTGATCGCCGCGGCGATCGCGGTGTACTTCGCGGCGCTGCGGTGATCGCGTAGGCTCCCGGCATGCGCCGCCGCTGGATCGCCGTGGGGTTCGTGGGGCTGCTGGCCTGTAGCGACGAGCGCGCCCGGGCCGAGCGCGAGGCGCGCACCCGCGCCGAGCAGGCCCAGCGCGAGGCCACGGCCCGCACCGCCGACGCCGCGCGGGTGGCGCGCGAGGCCCAGGCGTACGCGGCGGCCAAGGCCCGGGCCGCCGCCGGCGCGGTCGACACCGGCGCCGCCGCCCGCGCCATCGCGCTCGGCAAGCAGGCCAAGGCCGAGCTCGACAAGGTCTACCGCACCGACAGCGACTACGACCTCGACGTCACCGCCGCCGGCGCCAGCGCCGATCACGCCGCCAAGCTGGCCGCCCTGCCCCACGTCACCGTCGGCGATCTGACCGTCGGCTACGAGCAGGTCTCGACCCTCTCGACGTCGGGCGTCGGCCGCTCGCGCCACTTCCGCGCCACCTGGCGCCGCGGCGATCGCGACGTGATCGTCGGCTACCAGACCAGCGAGGCGCTCGACGTGGTCGCGTTCGCGAAGCTGCTCGACAAGCTGGTGCCGTCGGTCGAGCGCGCGCTCGAGTAGTCCGGATCCGCCCTCGACGCAGCGGGTCACGTTGCGTTTGGCAACGGCTCGCGGCGCCTGCGGGCGCCAGCCCCGCGACACCACTCGGTCGGCCGCGCGCACGCGCGTTGCATGACACCACGCCTCATGCGGCTGGCCGTCGTCGCGCTCGCGCTCGGGCCCTGGCTCGTGGCCTGTCCGGCCGCGCAGGACACCGCGGCGGTGGACGCGGGCGAGGGCGACGACGGGCCAGCCGCGGTCGCGGCACCGCGCGGCGGCACCTGGGCGCCCGACGGCGCCGCGGTGCGCTTCCGGGTCGCCTCCGAGCGCGCCACCCGGGTCGAGGTGTGGATCTACGCCGCGCCGCGGGGCGAGCCGGCCCGCCTGACGCGCGCGCTCGACCGCGGCGCCGACGGCGACTGGCGCAGCGAGATCACCGCGGCCGAGCTGACCGCCGCCGGGGTCCACACGATCTATTACGGCTACCGCGCGTGGGGGCCCAGCTGGACCTACGACGCGGCGTGGACGCCGGGCAGCGACCTGGGCTTCGTGGCCCGGGTCACCGCCGACGGCGACCGCATGAACCCCAACAAGCTGCTGCTCGATCCCTACGCGCGCGAGGTCAGCCACGATCCGATCACGCCCGGCTCGCTCGACGGCACCGCCTACCGCACCGACGACGCCAACCGCGCGCTCGACAGCGGGCCGATCGCGCCCAAGGCGATCGTGCTGCCGCCCGCCGCGCTGACCGACGGCGCGCTCGGCCCGCGCCCGGACCGCGCGCTCGCCGACGACGTGATCTACGAGGTCCACCTGCGCGGGCTCACCGCCGGCGACGCCGCGCTGCCGTGCGCCGGCACCTACGCCGGGGCCGCGGCCCGCGCCGCCGAGCTGGCCGCGCTGGGCGTCACCGCGGTCGAGTTCTTGCCGGTGCAGGAGACCGGCAACGACGCCAACGACGTCGATCCCGCCAGCAACAACGGCGACAACTACTGGGGCTACTCGACGCTCGCGTTCTTCGCGCCCGACCGCCGCTACGCCTGCGATCGCGCGCCCGGCGGCCCGACCCGCGAGTGGCGCGCGATGGTCAAGGCCTTCCACGATCACGGCGTGAAGGTGCTGATCGACGTGGTCTACAACCACACCGCCGAGGGCGGCGGCGGGTCGCTCTTGTCGCTGCGCGGCCTCGACAACGCCGCGTACTACCAGCTGTCGAACAGCGGCACCGGCTTCTACGACTCGACCGGCATCGGCGCCAACACCAACGCCCGCCACCGGCTGTTCCGCGACCTCGTGATCGACTCGCTCGCCGCGTGGCACCGCGACCTCGGCGTCGACGGCTTCCGCTTCGATCTCGCGCCGGTGCTGGCCAACGGCTGCGACCGCGGCTGCTTCCGCTGGGATCCCGGCGATCCCGACGGCGTCCTGCAGCGCGCGGCGCGCGAGCTGCCGGCCCGGCCCGGCGACGGCGGCGCCGGCGTCGATCTGATCGCCGAGCCGTGGGCGATCGGCGACGGCACGTACCGGGTCGGGCAGTTCCCGGCCGGCTGGGCCGAGTGGAACGATCAGTTCCGCGATCTGGTGCGCCAGGACATCAACCTGGTCGGCGTGGTCGACGTGACGCTGGGCGGCCTCGCCGATCGGCTGGTGGGCTCGCCCGGCATCTTCCGCGGCGGCGGTCGGTTGCCGGCGGCGTCGGTCAACTTCGTCGTCGCCCACGACGGCTTCACGCTGGCCGACCTGCACGCGTGCAACGGCAAGAACAACGGCCAGGCCTGGCCGTACGGCCCATCGTCGGGCGGCTCCGACAACAACTACGGCTGGGACTTCGGCGGCGATCCGGTGCGCCAGCGCCAGGCCGCGCGCACCAGCCTGGCCTTGACGATGCTCGCGGCCGGCGTGCCGATGATGGTCGGCGGCGACGAGGTGCTGCGCGGCCAGCGCTGCAACAACAACGCGTACAACCTCGACTCGATCGCGACCTGGCTCGACCCAGCGGCGGCGACCCGCCAGGCCGCGTTCCGCACGTTCACCCAGCGGCTGCTGGGGTTCCGCGCCGCGCACCCGGCGCTGCGGCGGCGCGGCTGGCACGACGCCGCGTCGCTGACCTGGCTCGGCACCGACGGGCTGCCGCTGCCCGACGCGTTCTTCCACGATCCCGGCGCGCACTTCCTGGCCTGGCGCATCGCCGGCACCGCCGCGCCCGACGAGCCGGCCCGCGCGATCTACGTCGCGTACAACGGCGCCACCACCGCGGTCGCCGCCACGCTGCCCGCGCCGACCGCCGGCGCCGCCTGGTACGTCGTCGCCGACACCGGCGCGTGGTTCGAGGATCACAGCAACTTCTACGCCCCCGGCGCCGAGTACCGCATGAACGGCCGCCGCTACGACGTCGGCGCCCGGGCCCTGGCGATCTTCGTCGAGCGCTGACGGCGCCGCGCACGCGTCGGGCTACCATCGCCCGATGCCCACCTGGATCGGCGACTCGAACCACGCGCACGGCCCGCTGGTGCTGTCGGCCCACGACGTCGCGGCCTGGACCAAGCTGCGCGCCCGCGCCGCCAAGGCGTTGACAGCCCACCACCTCGGCACCGGCGATGAGGCGCCGGTGCTCGTCGACATCAGCGGGCCCGCGCTGGTGCTGCCGGGCGGGTGCGAGACCGCGTGGCACCCGCGGCCGTGGGGCGGGTTCTTCACCCGCATGCTCCAGCTCGAGAACGTGATCGCGCAGGACGCCGGGGCGAAGTGGAAGCCCGACGCGACGCCCGATCTGGCGCCGACCGCGCTGCGGCTGGCGGTGAAGGGACCGCTGCACTTCGTCGACTTCGCGATGAAGCACGACGCGCCCGGCGAGCCAGCGATCGCGATCGACCTGCCGCCCGGCGACTACCTGGTCGACGTCGCCGACCAGGTCAAGCCCGACCGCCGCCGCGTCTTCCAGGTCATCCGGCTGCGCAAGGACGGCGTCGAGATCGCCGCCGCCAAGCCGGCCAAGGCCAAGGCCAAGGCCAAGGCCGACCCCGACGCCTGGCTCGACACGCCGGCCACCGCGGCCAGCAAGAAGATCGCCAAGGGCCTCAAGCTCGCCGAGAGCGAGGGCGCCGAGATCCTGCTGGTCAGCGGCGACGACTACGCCAAGGGCAAGCGCGGCGTCGTCTTCGGCTCGCCCGATCCGTCGGGGTTCATCGTCGACGGCCCCCACATCATCGTCTACCGCCAGCTGGCCGCCGACGACAAGGCGCAGGCGGTCGCCGCGGCGCTGGCGGTGCCGGCGGCGCGCTGGAAGAAGACCCGCAAGCAGCTCGTCGTCGGCAAGAGCCGCGTCCTGTACCTGGTCGACGGCGACGCCGCCCCCGCCGACGTGCTCGGCAAGAAGCGGCTCGGCGACGACGCGGTCCGGATCGAGGTCGCGCCGGGCACCTACGCGCTCAGCTCGTGCGGCGAGGTGGGGTCGGCCACCATGACCCTCGAGCTGCACCGCCTGACCCGGACCTGACGGCCACGCCGGGGTTGCGGCGGCGGGACGCGCCCGATACCGTCGCGGCCAGCATGACCGCCGCCCCCTGGACCGACGCTGCCTGGCTCGACGCCCACTGGATGCCCTTCACCGGCAACCGCCAGTTCAAGCAGCACCCGCGCATGATCGTCGCCGCCGAGGGCGCGTACTACACCGACGATCGCGGCCGCAAGATCCTCGACGGGCTGTCGGGGCTGTGGTGCTCGGGGCTCGGCCACGGCCGCCGCGAGATCGTCGAGGCGATCCAGCGCCAGGCCGCGACGCTCGACTACGCGCCGGCGTTCCAGTTCGGCCACCCGGCGTCGTTCGAGCTGGCCAACCGGATGAAGGCGCTGACGCCGGCCGGCCTCGATCACGTCTTCTTCTGCGGCTCGGGCTCCGAGGCCGCGGACACCTCGCTCAAGATGGCGCGCGCGTACTGGCGGCTCAAGGGCCAGGGCACCAAGACCCGCCTGATCGGCCGCGAGAAGGGCTACCACGGCGTCAACTTCGGCGGCATCTCGGTCGGCGGCATCGTCGGCAACCGCAAGACCTACGGCCAGACGCTCGAGGCCGATCACCTGCCCCACACCCAGCTCGGCGGGTTCCAGCGCGGCATGCCGGCCACCGGCGCCGAGCTGGCCGACGACCTGCTCAAGCTGATCGCGCTGCACGACGCGTCGAACATCGCCGCGGTGATCGTCGAGCCGATGGCCGGCTCGGCCGGCGTCATCCCGCCGCCGGTCGGCTACCTGCAGCGGCTGCGGGACCTCTGCACCAAGCACGACATCCTGCTGATCTTCGACGAGGTCATCACCGGCTTCGGCCGCATGGGCGCGGCCACCGGCGCCGAGGCGTTCGGCGTCACCCCCGACCTCATGAACGTCGCCAAGCAGGTCACCAACGGCACCCAGCCGCTGGGCGCGGTGATCGCCAGCAAGGCGATCTACGACACGTTCATGGCCGCCGGCGGCCCCGACTACATGCTCGAGTTCCCCCACGGCTACACCTACTCGGCGCACCCGATCGCCTGCGCCGCCGGCGTCGCGACGCTCGACCTGCTGGTGTCGAGCAAGGCCATCGAGCGGGTGCGCGAGCTGGCGCCGTACTGGGAGCAGGCGGTGCACAGCCTCAAGGGCGCGCCCCACGTCGCCGACATCCGCAACTACGGCCTCGCCGCCGGCTTCACGATCGCGCCGGTCCCCGGCGAGCCCGCCAAGCGCCCCTACGAGATCGCGATGAAGTGCTGGGACGCCGGCGTCTACGTCCGCTACGGCGGCGACACCATCCAGCTCGCGCCGCCGTTCATCGTCGAGAAGTCCGAGATCGACACGCTGATCCACGTGCTGGGCGAGGCCCTGCACGCGGTCGCGTAGCCGCGGCTTCGCCGGCCGCGGCGCCGGTGCTACGATCGGGGCATGGTCGCGGTGACCGAACGGGTGCGGCGGAAGATCCGCCGCGCGGAGTACGACCGGATGGTCGAGGTGGGGTTGTTCCAGCACGAGCGGCTGGAGCTGATCCGGGGGGAGCTGGTGGCGATGAGTCCGATCGGGGTGAAGCACGCGACCGTGGTGACGGAGCTCGACCGACGGCTGCATCGGGCCTGCCCCGACGGGCTGGTGGTGCGCTGCCAGCAGCCGCTGATCTGCGCCGACGAGTCCGAGCCCGAGCCGGACCTGGCGGTGGTGCCGTTCGATCCGGCGCCGACCCTGCACCCGACCCGGGCCGCGCTGGTGATCGAGGTCGCCGACAGGTCGCGCGGCGTCGACCTGCACGACAAGGCCGCGCTCTACGCCGAGAGCGACGTCGACGAGTACTGGGTGGTCGACCTCGACGCCGGCTGCGTCCACGTCCACCGCGATCGCGCCGCCGGCCGCTGGGCCGCGATCACGATCCACGGCGCCGACGCGCCGTTGACGCCGGCCGCCCTGCCCGACCTGACCGTGACGCTGGCGGCGATGGTCGCGCCGCGGCGCTGACCGCCGGCGCGCGGTTCGTGGCGCCGATCACCCGCGCCCCCCCGCGGGCGCCGCGTGGGCCGTCGCGCGGGGTATCGTCCACGCATGCGCGCAGCGTGGATGGCGATGGCGATGGCGACCCTGACCGCGGCGGCCTGCGGCGGCGACGACGGCGGCGGCTTGATCGACGCGTCGCCCGCCGACGCGCCCGACATCGACGCAGCGATCGACGCCCCGATCGTCCTGGTCGACGCTGCGTCCGACGGGGTGGTCGCCCTCGACGCCGCGGTCGACGCCCCGCCGCTGGTCAACCCCGGCTTCGTGACGCCGACGGCGGTGACCAAGGCCAACCGCAAGCAAGGCGGGGTCTGGACCGAGCTCGGCGACGCCGACTGGACGTGCCTCGGCACGCCGACCGCCGATCAGCCGGCGACCACGGCGATCGCGCTGACCGGGCGGGTCACGGACTACCAGACCGGCAACGGCGTCGGCGCGGCGCCGGTCACCGCGTTCCCGATGCTCACCCCGGCCACCAGCCTGGGCGCTGCGACCACCTCGAACCTCGCGGCCACCCGCGGCGAGTTCACGATGACCGCGGCGCCGCTGCCGGCGGGCGTGCGCCGCTACGGCTTCCGGATCGAAGGCACCGGCTACCTCCGCAGCTACGCGCTGAACCGCTACCTGGCGCCGGGCGCCGCCCAGTCGATCGTGTTGGACGCGCTGGCCGAGTCGACGGCCAACGCGATCCCGGCGTTCGTCGGCGTCACCCGCGACCCGGCGCGCGGGCTCACGCTGGGGTCCCTCGTCGACTGCCAGGGTCGACCGGTGTCCAACGCGGTCGCCGCGATCAGCACCACCGCCGGCACCGCGACCCTGCCCGCCGGCGCCAACACCTTCTACTTCAGCGCCGGCAGCACCAGCCTCCCGGTCCGCCACACCCAGGCGGCGACGATGAACAAGGACGGCCTGTTCGTCGTGCTCGAGGTGGTGCCGGTGGCCCCCGCCTACGTGCAGGTCTGGGGCTTCCGCACCGCCGCCGAGCTCGCCGGCGGCACGCTGACGTTGCTCGCCGAGGCGCCGGTGCTCGCCGAGGCCAACGCCGCCAGCCTCATCGACCTGGCGCCGCGCCGCGCGCCGTAGCGCCGCCGGCTACAGCGCGAACGTGCCGCGCTTGAAGAACCGGCCGCGGCCCTCGCGGGCCTTGGCCACCCACTGGTCGTCCTGGACGACCAGGTCGCCGCGGCTGAGCACGTGCGACGGCGCGCCGACGATCTGCCGGCCCTCGAACGGCGAGTAGTCGACCCGCATGTGCAGCGTGTCCACGCCCAGCGTCTTGGCGCGGTTGGGATCCCAGACGACGACGTCGGCGTCGCAGCCGACCGCGATCGTGCCCTTCTTCGGGTACAAGCCGAAGATCTTGGCCGGCGCGGTCGCGGTGATCTCGACGAAGCGGTTCATCGAGATCTTGCCGGCGCGGACGCCCTCCCACAGCAGGTACAGCCGGGTCTCGACGCCGGGCATGCCGTTGGGGATCTTGGCGAAGTTGCCGCGGCCCAGCTCCTTCTGATCCTTCATGCAGAACGGGCAGTGATCGGTGGCCACGGTCTGCAGGTCGTAGTTGCGCAGGCCGCGCCACAGGTGCTCGTGGTGGTGGGCCGGCCGCAGCGGCGGCGTGCACACGTAGCCAGCGCCCTGCCACTCGTCGCCGGGCGTGCCGCGCAGATCGTCCTCGGAGCAGAACAGGTACTGCGGGCAGGTCTCGGCGTAGGCCGGCAGGCCGCGGTCGCGCGCCTCCATCACCCGCTCGAGCGCGCGCTGCGCGGAGAGGTGCACCATGTACACCGGCACCTTGGCCATCTCGGCCAGCGCGATCGCGCGCTCGGTGCCGGTGGCCTCGGCGACCTCGGGGCGGGTCAGCGCGTGATAGACCGGCGCGGTGTGCCCCTCGGCGAGGGCGCGCTGCACCAGCACGTCGATCGGCAGGCCGATCTCGGCGTGCATCGTGATCAGCGCGCCCAGCTCGCCGGCGCGCAGCATGGCCCGGAAGATCTGCTGGTCGTCGACCAGGAACACCCCGGGGTAGGCCATGAACATCTTGAACGACGTGACGCCGTCGTCGCGGACCAGCGCCGCCATGCCCTCGAGGGTCTCGGCGTTGGCCTCGGTCATGATCATGTGGAAGCCGTAGTCGACCGCGGCCTTGCCCTCGGCCTTGGCGTGCCAGGCGTCGAGGCCGGCGCGCAGCGAGCCGCCCTTCTGCTGGATCGCGAAGTCGAGGATCGTCGTCGTGCCGCCGTGGGCGGCGGCGATCGTGCCGGTCGCGAAGTCGTCCGACGCGGTGGTGCCGCCGAACGGCAGCTCCATGTGGGTGTGGGCGTCGATCGCGCCGGGCAGGACGTACTGGCCGGTGGCGTCGATCGTGCGATCGGCCTGGCCGAGCGCGGCGCGCTGCGACGGATCGGTGAGCGCGACGATGCGCTCGCCCTCGATCCACACGTCGGCGGCGAAGGTGTCGGAGGCGGTGACGACGGTGCCGTTCGAGATCAGGGTGCGGGTCATGGCTTACTCCTCCACCAGGGGGCCGTAGGCGTCGGGGCGGCGATCGCGGAAGAACTGCCAGGTGCGGCGGACCTCCTCGATCAGGTCGAGGTCGAGCTCGGCCACCACCAGCTCGTCCTGGTCCTCGGAGCCGCACGCGATGATCTCGCCGCGCGGGTTCACGAAGTACGAGTTGCCGTAGAACTTGCCCACGTTCCACGGCGCCTCGGTGCCGACCCGGTTGATCGCGCCGACGTAGTAGCCGTTGGCGATCGCGTGGGCCGGCTGCTCGATCTTCCACAGGTGCTGCGACAGCCCGGCCACGGTCGCCGACGGGTTGTAGACGATCTCGGCGCCGGCCAGGCCCAGCGCGCGCGCGCCCTCGGGGAAGTGGCGGTCGTAGCAGATGTACGCGCCGATCGTCGCGTAGCGGGTCTTGAACACCGGGTAGCCGAGGTTGCCCGGGCGGAAGAAGTACTTCTCCCAGAACCCCGACGTCTGGGGGATGTGGGTCTTGCGGTACTTGCCGAGGTAGCTGCCGTCGGCGTCGAGGATCGCGGCGGTGTTGTAGTAGATGCCGGCCTGCTCGCGCTCGTAGAGCGGCACGACGATCGCCATCTGGTACTTGGCGGCGATCGGCGCCAGCGCGGCGACGGTCGGGCCGGGCACCGGCTCGGCGGCGTCGTACCAGCGGCGGTCCTGGCCCGGGCAGAAGTACGGCCCGTTGAAGATCTCCTGCAGGCACAGGATCTGGACGCCGCGCTTGCCGGCGTCGTGGATCATCGGCAGGTGCTTCTCGAGCATCGCCGCCTGGATCTCGGCGACCGGCCGCGACTCGTCGTTGATCGGATTGCTGGCCTGGATCAGGCCGGACAGGACCTTGCGCGCCATGTGATTCCCCTCGATCGGTGGTGCGTGAGGGCCGGCATGTTACTCCGAGCCTGCGCCGCGCGCGGCGGTGGCGCCACCAAGGTCAGCGGGTGACGTCGAGGCGCAGGTACAGCGCGCGCCCCGGGAGCGGAAAGCCGGCGACGTCGGCGATGGCCCGCGGCACCTCGGTCAGATCGGGCCGCGGCGGTGGCTCGAGCGCCACGGTCTCGGTCCGGCGATCGAACAGGTTCTTGACCTCGAGGCCGATCGCCACCCCGGCGCCGAGCTCGAGCTTGGCGCCGGCGCCCACCAGCGTCCGCGGCGGCACCGCCGCCAGGTTGGCCTCGTCGAGGAAGCTGCCGGCCTGGTACGCGACGTCGAGGTACAGCGAGCCCTGGCGCGCCCGCCCACCCGCGCGGCGTCGATCCGCGCGTACGCCGCGTGGCGCGGCCGTCCGGGCAAGAGCTTGCCGTCGAGGCTGGGCTGGGTGGTGCGCTGCACCGGATCCTGGAACGTGTAGTTGGCGACCGCCGACACCGCGCGCCCCAGCCGGGCGCCGGCGCTGAGCTCGACGCCGCGCAGGTCAGCGCCCGGCAAGTTGACCGGGCGCGCCACCAGCCCGCCGGTCGACACCACCGCGATCACGTCGACCGGGCGCGCCGCGAACCCGGCGGCCTCGACGAACACCCGATCGACGGCGCCCCAGGCCGCGTCCGGCGCGTAGACCACGCCGAGATCGCCGGCCCAGCCGGTCTCGGTGCGCAGGTCGGGGCGGCCGACGAAGAAGCCGCGATCGCCGAACAGCTCGAGCGCGGTCGGCACCCGCGCGTAGCGCCCGACGCTGGCCTTGAGCGCGAGATCGTCGGCGGCCAGCACCCGCGCGCCCAGCCGCGGGCTGGTCAACAGCTCGGTGCGGGCCGGGGCCGCCGGCACGCCGGTGTCGTTGAGATCGACCAGCGGCGCGGTGCGCAGCGCTTCGAGGCGCAGCGCCGGTTCGATCGCGATCCGCGGCGTCAGCCCGACGTCGTCACCCAGCGCCAGCGCGGCGCCCAGCCGGGTCCCGGCGGTGGTGGAGCGGGCCATGCCGACCTCGCGATCGCGGTAGCGATCGCCGCGCCCCTCGAGCGCCGCCGCGAGGTGGTGGCGTCCGCGACGCCATCCGACCGCCGCCTGGGCCCCGGCGCCCAGCGTCAGGTAGCGCCGATCCTGATCGCCGACGCCGATCTCGTCGGCGGGATCGCGGAACGCCTGGGCCTCGATCGCGGCGAACCCCGCGACGCGCGCGGAGAGGCCCCGGTGGCCGCCCGGCTCGTCGACGTCGACCGCGCCGTCGGCGGTGCCGCCGACGGTGTCGAGGCGGGTGTGGGCGGCCTGGGCCCAGCCGGTGCCGGGCACGCCCTGGCGCTTGGCCAGGCCGCGCAGCCCCACCTGCCAGCGCCGCGCGCCGGCGACGCCGCCGACCCGGACCAGGCCGTCGAGTTGATCGTAGCCGTTGTTGATCCGGGTCGCGATCCGATCGTCGGCCGGGGACAGCATCGTGCCGCCGTCGTCGAAGAACCGGTAGTCACCGGTGGCCCCGGCGTAGCCGATGATCGCGGTGACGCCGCGATCGACGTCGGGATCGCCGTCGCCGTAGCGCGCCCGCAGGCCGCGCGCGCCGTACGAGCCGCCGCCCAGCGTGAGCCGCCAGCGCTCGCCGGTCGCGGCCCGGCCGATGCGCGTGCGCAGGTCGAGCGCGCCGCCGACCCCGGCGCCGCCCAGCGTCACCGGCACCGCGCCGCGGTACAGCTCGACCTCGTCGAAGCTGTCGAGCTCGAACCGCGACAGATCCGCGGTGACCGAGCCCAGCCGCGACACCGGCACGCCGTCGACCGACACCTGGGTCTGGCCGGCGCCGGCGCCGCGCACCGCGATCGACGAGAAGCCGCCGAGCCCGCCCAGGCTGCGGGTGTCGGCGCCGACCGACGCGCCCACCGCCTCGGCCACGCCGCGGGTCTCGCCGGCGCGCTCGTCGACGTGGATCACCGTCACGAACGACGTGAACGCCAGCGCCCGCCGGCGATCGCGGGCCGCCGGATCGTCGCTGGTCAGCTCGCCGGTCCCGCCGCGCGGGCGCTCGTCGATCAGCACGATCGTCTCGTGGCCGCGCACCGGCGGGCTCGCCTCGGGCGATGGCGTGGGCGCGGGCGGCGCGGGCGCCGACGCGGGATCCGGATCGGCGCGCGCGACGCTCGCCAGCGTGATCAGGATCCAGGGCAGCCGCGACACCGCGCGAATCTGCGGGGGGGCGGTGGCGCTGTCAACCGACCGGCTCCCCGCGCCGGTGCGCACTCCCTGGCAGCGGCGGTGAAGGCTCGACAGCGCGCCGCGCGCCGGTCCAACCATCGCGCCGACTTGGCGCTCGGCCTCGGCGTTGCAATCGCGATCGCCGTGCGCCGCCGCACCGCCGCTGTGATCGGGATCGCGAGCACACTCGCGGGCGCGGCGTTCGCGCGCGCGTGCCCCCCCGCCGATCAGCGGCGCGGCTGCTTCGCGCTCGATCCGCTGACCTTCGACCACGTGGGCCACACGCCTGGACGTGGTGACGCGGTGCGCGTCGCCACCTTTGGCGCGCTGCTCCTCGCCGTCGCCGGCGCACGCGCGGCGCGCGCCTGCCCGCCCCCCGACGAGGCGCCGACCTGCGTCGAGCTGCGGGTCGAGCCATACGATCACCTCGGCCAGCGGCTGACGTTGACCCACGTCGCGTGGGTCCGCGCGGCGGGCGCGCCGGCCGGCGACGTGACCATCGACGCCGCGGCCGGCCTCGGGCTCACCTACGGCGCGACGCTCGGCGGCCACGGCCACGACGGCTACCAGCTGGCCGCCAGCGTCGGCGCCGCGGCCCACCACGTCGCCGGCGCGATCGACGCCAGCGGCGCCAGCACCCACGCCGAGCTGCGCCTGGGCCCGGCCCGCGTCGCCGACGGCGACCCCGCCAACGCGCGGGTCAACCTCGTGACGTTCCCGCTGACCTTCGAGCTGGCCCACGACGGCGAGCTGGCCGCGCTGCCGCGGCTGGGCGCGCGGCCCGACGTGGTGCGGGCGGCGTACGGCTGGCAGCGCGTCGACCTCGCGACGCGGCTGGTGCGCAGCGAACGCGAGGCGGCGGACGCGCACGACCCCGACCGCGGCGCGTCGGTGACCGTCGACGCCGTCGCGCTGCACGCGACGCTCGACGCGACCGCGCAAGGCGACGCCGCGCGCACCGAGGCCACGCTCGCGGGGGCGCTCGGGGCGGTGACCGTCAGCGGCGCCTGGCCGACCCGGCACCTCGAGGTGCTCGGGTTCGAGTACCGCGACCTCCGGCTGCCGGGCGCGCGGCGCGCGGTGATCGCGATCGCGTGGCTCGGCCAGCTCGACGTCGTCGGCGCGCACACCGGCGATCGCTACGGCGCCGCCTGGGGGCTGGTCGCGACCATGCCGGGCATCGACGCGCTCGCCGACGCGCTCGCCGTCCGCGATCACGAGCTCCACGTCGGCCGGCTCGGCTGGTGGCACGAATGGGCCGGTGGCGGGTTCGGCGCGCAGTATCAGCGCGCGCCGTACGTCACGATGGCGGCCCAGCCCGCCCTCGAGGACCGCTGGTCGATCGAGGCGTACCGCGCCGGCCCGGTCGACGTCCGCGCGCAGGCGTTCGTGGCCCGGACCCGTCGCGCGCTGGCCGACGCGGCAGCGCTCGACACCAGCGGCGGCCTGGCGGTCGAGCTCCACCGCCGCGCCGGCGACCTCGACGTGACGCTGGCCACCGAGGTCGGCCGCTCGTACTACGGAGCCCTCGACGGCGCCGCGCCGACCCTGGGCCTGGCCGGCCGCGCCACCCTGACGATCCAGCACGCCGGCAGCCACGCCTGGACCTGGTGACCGCGGGTTTTCGCTTGCGCGCGACCCGCGAGCCTGGTTTCTTGTGGCCGCGCTCACCGCGCAGGCGACGCCCCGGCCGTGTTCTTCGTCGGGCGCGCGCGACGCACCGCCAGGGCGGTGCGAGGAGTTGGTGTCATGAGCAACGATGGCCTGGGCGACCGGTGCAAGGATCTCGAGCAGCGCGAGGCGGGCCGCGCCGCGATGCGGGGGCTGCCGCTCTTGGCGCGCCTCGATGGCCGCGCCTTCCACACCTTCACCCGCGGGCTGGCCCGCCCCTACGATCCGGCGATGTCGCGCTGCATGATCGAGACCGCGCGCACGCTGGTCGAGGAGACCCAGGCGCGGGTGGCGTACACCCAGAGCGACGAGATCACGCTGGCCTGGTACGAGCCGGCCGACGCCGCGACCACCTACCTGTTCGACGGCCGCTGGCAGAAGCTCGGCTCGGTGCTGGCCGGCCTGGCCAGCGCGCGCTTCAACCAGCTGGTGCTCGAGCACCTGCCGGCCAAGGCCGCGCTGCTGCCCCACTTCGACTGCCGGGTGTGGCAGGTGCCGACGCTGGCCGACGCGATCGACGTGTTCGTGTGGCGCGAGACCGACGCCGTCAAGAACAGCATCTCGATGGCGGCCGGCGCGCTGTACGGCGATCGCGAGCTGCACGGCAAGGACTCGGCCACCAAGCAGGAGCTGATGTTCCAGCGCGGCGTCAACTGGAACGACTACCCGGCGTTCTTCAAGCGCGGCACCTACCTGCAGCGGCGCGCCGTCGAGCAGCCGCTGACCGAGGCCGAGCGCGCCCGCATCCCCGCGGCGCATCGCCCCGCGGCCGACGCGCTGGTCACCCGCCAGCGCGTGCTCGAGCTCGACCTGCCGCCGATCCGCGCCGTCGGCAACCTCGCCGCCGTGCTGTTCGAGCGCGCCGACCCCACGCCGCGGGCGTGACGCCGCGCCGCCGCGCCGCGCGCGACCGTCCCACCGCTGGCGCGCGGTCCCTGGTACCCTCGCGCCAGGGGGTTCCATGCCGCAGAAGTCCGGATCGCTGCTCGCGCTCGCGCTCGTGTCGCTCATCGTCGCCTGCGGCGAGGTCGGCAGCACCCCACCCGACGCCGACGTCGATGCGGCCGTCGACGCGGCCGTCGACGCGGCCGTCGACGCGGCCGTCGACGCACCGCCCGCGTTCGCGTTGACCGTCGCCGGCGCCGGCGACGGCAGCGGGACGGTGACGTCGAGCCCGGCCGGCATCAGCTGCGGCGCCGACTGCACCGAGGACTACCCGCAGGGCACCGCGGTCACGCTGACCGCGACCCCGGCGGCCGGCTCGACGTTCGTCGGCTGGGCCGGCGCCGGCTGCGGCGGCACCGGCACCTGCACCGTGACCATCACCGCCGCGACCTCGGTCACCGCGATGTTCGCCCTCAACAACACCGTGGTCGTCACGCTCGCCGGCACCGGCGGGGGCACGGTGACGTCGACCCCGGGCGGGATCAGCTGCGGCAGCGACTGCACCGAGGCCTACCCGCCCGGCACGATGGTGACGCTGACCGCGACCCCCGACGCCACCTCCACCTTCGCCGGCTGGACCGGCGGTGGCTGCACCGGCACCGGCACCTGCGTCGTCACCACCAACGCCGCCGTCGGCGTGGTCGCGACGTTCACCCGCACCCTGTACACGCTGACCGCGGCGCGCGCCGGCAACGGCGCCGGGACCATCACCTCGACGCCGGCCGGCATCACCTGCGGCGCCGACTGCAGCGAGGACTTCATCAGCGGGACGATGGTCACGCTGGCGGCGTCGCCAGCCGCCGGCTCGACGTTCGCCGGCTGGAGCGGCGGTGGCTGCACCGGCACCGGCGTCTGCACCGTCGTCCTCGCGGCCGCGACCACCGTGACCGCGACCTTCACGCTCACCCAGCACACGCTGGTGGTGACGCGCGCCGGCACTGGCACCGGCACCGTGACGTCGGCGCCGGCCGGCATCACCTGCGGCGCCGACTGCACCGAGGTCTACAACTACGGCACCGTCGTGACCCTCACCGCCACCGCCGCTGGCGGCTCGGCCTTCGCCGGGTGGAGCGGCGCCGGCTGCAGCGGCACCGGCACCTGCGTCACCACCATCACCGGCGCCACCTCGGTCACCGCCACGTTCAACACCGCGACGCTGGTGCTGACGGTCGCCCGGACCGGCTCCGGGTCCGGCACGGTCACCTCGTCGCCGGCTGGCATCAACTGCGGCGCCGACTGCACCGAGCCCTACGCGTCCGGGCAGACCGTGGTCCTGACCGCCGCGGCCAACGCCGGATCGCAGTTCGCGGGCTGGAGCGGCGGCGGCTGCAGCGGCACCGGCACCTGCACCGTCACGATGGTCGCCGCGGTCACGGTGAGCGCGGTGTTCAACGGGAACTGCGACACGTTCACCTACGCCGACGGCACGACCGTGCCCAACTGGACCGAGCACGCCGGCGACTGGTTCGTCGAGGGCGGGCGGCTGCGCAACGCGATCGCCAACGGCATCTACGACCACAACATCACCATGAACGGCAGCTCCCAGCTCGACGGCTGCGGCCGCCTGACCGCCATCCACAACGGCGCGGCCGGCGTCCAGGTCGTCGGCGTGGTGCTGCGCTGGCAGCCGCCGGCGTCGTTCATCATCGCGCTGGTGCAGGACAACTCCGGCGCCGGCAACTTCAACTCGGCGTGGATCTACCAGAACCCCGGCACGATGAGCATCGGCGGCGTCCTGACCAACCAGGCGTTCGGCTTGACGCCCAACATCGAGGCCTGCGTCACCGGCACCAACGTCACGCTGCGCATCGACGCCGCCCAGGACGGCACCTACGAGACCAACCTCACCGGCACCACCACCATCACCACCGCCGGCCTCACCGGCGTGATGGCCGCGTCGCAGTCGACCAGCACGACCAACATGCCGCGCATCGACAACTTCTGCTGGGGCCCCTGACGCCCGACCGCCGGGCCACCTCCAGTTGACGCCGCGCGCCCCGCCCGCCCGGCCGGTGTTCGCGGCCCGGCGCTAGCGGCGCCGCTCGGCCGACGCCTCGAGCGCCGCGGCCGCGGCCCACGCCGGGCCGTCGAACCAGGCGTCGCCGGTCAGCGCCTGGGCCAGCATCGGCAGCGCATCGACGCCCCAGAAGGTGCGGCCGTCGAGCTCGAAGCTCGGCACGCCGAACACGCCGCGGGCGATCGCCGCGTCGGTCGCGGCGCGCAGCTGGTGCTTGACCTCGTCGCCCGCGGGATCGCGCTGCACCGGCAGCGCGGCGATCAGCTCGGCCAGGCGGCGCGGCTCATCGGCCGCATGCCCGCCGCGCCACACGTGGTGGAACAGCCGCGCGCACACCGATCGCTCGACGGTCCCACCCATCGGCGCGCAAGCCCACGCCGCGCGCAACAGCGGCAGCGGGTTGAACGGATGACGCGCCGGCAGGTCGAACGCGATGCCGTGCTCAGCCGCGAGCCACGCCACGTGGCGGAAGGTCCACGCCTTCTTCGGCGCGAGCTCCGCCGGCCCCTTGCTGCCCCAGTGGTCGAGCAGCCCCGCGAACAGCACCGGCTGGTAGCTGACCGCGACCGCCGCATCGGCCAGCACCGCCGGCAGCCGCTCGAACGCCAGGTACGCGAACGGCGAGATCACGTCGAACCAGAACGTCAGCGCCTTCATCACCTGCCGCCGGCAACGACGCTCAGTTCGTGACGAGCTTGCTCGACTCGGCGGCGATGTCGCCCTGCCAGGTCTGGGCGTCGAGGGCGCGGGCGCCCTTGCTGGTGGCGCGGGCCTGCTCCTTGGCCTCGCGAGCCAGGCGCTGGCGCTCACCGAGATCGTGGTGGGTCGTGAAGTACGGCAGGCTCTTGCCGATGAACTCGCGCAGGTGGCCGAACTGGTGGTCGACCATGAACTTCTCGAGGTCGGCCTTGAGCTCGGTGATGATCTCGTAGCCGCGCAGCATCGCGCCGGTGCAGACCTGCACCGTCGACGCGCCCAGCAGCATGAACTGCGCCGCGTCGTGGCCGGTCTCGATGCCGCCGATGCCGGAGATCTCGACGCCGGGGTGGGCCCGCGCCACCTCCATCACCTGGCGCAGCGCGATCGGCCGCACCGCCTGGCCCGAGTAGCCGCCGGGCACGCTGTGGCCCTCGACGGTCGGCATCGGCCGCAGCGTCTTCATGTCGATGCCGATCACCGACAGGATCGTGTTGATCATCGCGATGCCGTCGGCGCCGGCGGTCAGCGCGGCGTGGGCCGGCACCACCGGGTTGCCGACGTTGGGCGTCATCTTGGCCCACACCGGCACCGTCGCCACCTCCTTGACCCAGCCCACCACCTCGCTGATCAGATCGGGGTTCTCGCCGACCGCCATGCCCATCTTGCGCTCGGGCATGCCGTGCGGGCAGCTGAGGTTGAGCTCGAAGCCGTCGACGCCGGTGGCCTGCACCGCGCGGGTGATCTCCTGCCACGCCTCCTTGCGGCACTCCTCCATGATCGACGCGATCAGGATCTTGTTGGGGTACTGCTTCTTCAGCTGGGTCAGGTCGTCGATCCAGTCCTCGAACGGCCGGTCGCTGATCAGCTCGATGTTCTCGAAGCCGATCACCTCGTCGGCGCTGCGGGCCCGCAGCTTGGCGTAGCGCGGCGCGGTGTTGATGACCTTCGAGGCGTCGAGGCTCATGGTCTTGCACACCATGCCGCCCCAGCCGAGGTCGTACGAGCGGGCGATGACCTTGCCGTTGGTGCCGGGCGGTCCCGAGCCGAGCACGAACGGGTTTTCGAACTTCATGCCGTTGACGGTGATGGACAGATCGATCGCCACGTGATCCCCCTGGGCGGTTGGCGCGTGGAGGCCAGGCTGGCGCACGCGCAGACGTCGTGCGTAACACGCCCCGCGAACTCCGTTCAACTGCCGGCGCCGCCGTGCTACCCATCGGACCATGACCGACAGCATCATCCGGCACTGGATCGACGGGAAGCTCGACGAGCGCCCCGCGGAGCGTCACGGCGACGTGTTCAACCCCGCGACCGGCCAGGTCCAGGCGCGGGTCGCGCTGGCGTCGCCGGCGGTGGTCGATCAGGCGGTGGCCTCGGCCAAGGCCGCGGCCGTCAGCTGGAAGAGCACCTCGCTCGCCAAGCGCACCAAGATCCTGTTCGCGTTCCGCGAGCTGGTCGATCGCCGGCAGAAGGACATCGCCGCGCTCCTCACCCGCGAGCACGGCAAGGTGCCGTCGGACGCGCTGGGCGAGGTCAACCGCGGCCTCGAGGTCATCGAGTTCGCGTGCGGCATCGCGCAGCTGCAGAAGGGCGAGCTGTCGGAGAACGTCTCGACCGAGGTCGACAGCTACTCGCTGCGCCAGCCGCTGGGCGTCGTCGCCGGCATCACGCCGTTCAACTTCCCGGCGATGGTGCCGATGTGGATGTACCCGATCGCGATCGCGTGCGGGAACACGTTCGTGCTCAAGCCCAGCGAGCGCGATCCGTCGGCCGCCAACTTCTGCGCCGAGCTCCTCGCCGAGGCCGGCCTGCCGCCCGGCGTGTTCACCGTCGTCCACGGTGACAAGGTCGCGGTGGATCGCCTGCTCGAGCACCCCGACGTCGCCGCGGTGTCGTTCGTCGGCTCGACGCCGATCGCCCGCTACATCTACGAGACCGGCACCAAGCACGGCAAGCGGGTGCAGGCGCTGGGCGGCGCCAAGAACCACATGATCGTGCTGCCCGACGCCGACATGGAGCTGGCCGCCGACGCCGCGGTCGGCGCCGGCTACGGCTCGGCCGGCGAGCGCTGCATGGCGATCTCGATGGTGGTCGCGGTGGGCGCCGCCGCCGACAAGCTGATCCCCAAGATGCTCGAGCGCATCGGCAAGCTGAAGACCGGCCCCGGCAGCGACCCGGCCTCGGAGATGGGGCCGCTCATCACCCGCGTGCACCGCGACAAGGTCGCCGGCTACGTCGACGCCGGCGTGCGCGAGGGCGCGCAGCTCCTGGCCGACGGCCGCGGCCTCAAGGTCCACGGCCACGAGGACGGCTTCTTCCTCGGCCCGTGCCTGTTCGATCGGGTGCAGCCGTCGATGTCGATCTACCAGGACGAGATCTTCGGCCCGGTGCTGGGCGTGACCCGCGTCGACACCTACGACCAGGCGATCGCGATGGTCAACAGCAACCCCTACGCCAACGGCGTGGCGCTGTTCACCAACGACGGCGGCGCGGCCCGCAAGTTCCAGCACGAGGTCGAGGTCGGCATGGTCGGCATCAACGTGCCGATCCCGGTGCCGATGTCGTACTACTCGTTCGGCGGCTGGAAGGCGTCGTTGTTCGGCGACCTCCACGTCTACGGCACCGACGGCGTGCGCTTCTACACGCGCAACAAGGTCGTCACCAGCCGCTGGCCGGATCCGCGCTTCCGCGGCGTCGACCTCGGCTTCCCGACCAACCGCTGACCGCCACGGTCACGGCGCGCGGCGCGGCCCCAGCGGCAGCGTCAGCATCGTCGCCAGGCTGGGCCCGGTCGCGACCGGGCCGCGCTCGAGCGGCGCGTACAGGATGGCGCTCACGCGCAGGTCGCCGACCAGCCGCGCCGACAGGCCGACCGCGCCCAGCCACACCCCGGGGCCGCCCTCGACGTCGCCGGAGACGTCGACGCCGTACTCGGTGTCCTTGTGCTCGATCGTCGGCTGGTTCTTGATCGTCGCGCTGGCGAAGACCGTCCAGTCGCCCCGGCGAAACGTCGGGGTGAGCGCGAACGAGCCCTGCATGACCACCGACCGCCCCTCGGAGGTGGTGTCGAGCGGCTCGCCGATCGGACAGTTGGCGACGCAGGTCGAGTGCTCGATCCACGGGAGCTCCCAGCCGACCACGCCGGCCTCGACGCCGATCGACCAGCCGGGCGCCACCGGCACCGCCAGCGTCAGCGCGGTCCCGACGCCGACCGCGTCGCCGCCGTCGACCGGCGCCTGGTGCGGGCGGATCGGCCGCGCGGTCGCGTCGAGCCCCGCGGCGTAGCCGAGCGCGATCGAGGCGTAGTCGGCGAAGCGGACCCGGAGGCTGCCCGCGAGCTGGGTGCCCGGGACCTCGAGCGCGGCGTCGCCCTCGCCCGGCCCGGGCGCGCTGGCCGCCAGGCTCGCCGCGCCGAACGCCAGCTCGAAGGGCTGCGCCATCGGCGCGCCGTCGACGAGGCTCGGCGTCAGCCGCGGCACCAGCGCCGCGCGGTTGACGCGCCGGACCGGCGGCGGCACGCACGCGGTCGCGACCAGCGCGACGACCACCACGACCCGGATCGCAGACAGCGTCATGGGCAGCGGTTCAGCAACCGCCGGGCCAGCCGTCGGACCGATGGCCGATCGCGGCCTTGGCCGACGCGCGACGGCGGGCCGCTCGCGATCCGCGACATCGGCGTCCGGATCGGCGCCATCGCCGACGTGACATCGCCCGGGCCCCGTGCGAAACGTCGGCAGCCATGAAGCCGTGGATCGAGCTGGCCCGGGTTCGCCCACCCGGCAGCGGCGAGCTGTCGCTGCACCGCCGCGATCGCGACCTGGTGATCCGCGTCGACGGCCAGGAGCTGATGTCCAACCGCAGCGTCGGCTCCGAGCAGGCGCTGGCGACGATCGGCTGCGCCGGCGTCGGCGACGGCCGGGTGCTGCTCGGCGGGCTCGGCCTGGGCTACACGCTGGGCGCCGCGCTGGCGGCGCTGGGGCCCCGGGCCGCGGTGGTGGTCGCCGAGATCTCCGACGTGCTGGTCGAGTGGAACCGCACCGTCGTCGGCCCCGAGGCCGCGGCGGCGCTGGCCGATCCGCGGGTGCGGGTGGCGATCGGCGACGTCGGCGCGGCGATGACGCCCGGCGGGTTCGACGCGATCTTGCTCGACGTCGACAACAGCCCGCACGCGCTGACCCGCCCGGGCAACGCCAGCCTGTACGGCCCGCGCGGCCTGGCCCGCGCGCTCGCGGCGCTGCGGCCCGGCGGGCGGCTCGCGGTGTGGTCGGCGGCGCCGGCGCCGGCGTTCGAGCGACGGCTCGCGCTCGCCGGCTTCGCGGTCAGCGCCCACGGCGTGCCGGCCCGCGGCGCCCACGGCGGCGCCCGCCACGTCATCTTCGTCGGCGCGCGCCCCGCGCCGACGCCGGCGCGCGCCCCGCGTGGGCCCGGCCCGCCGCCGCGCTCACGCCGCCGGTAGCGCCGTCACGGCTCGTCCCAGTAGCGGGCCGTGGCCGGGATCACCCAGCGCACCCCGCCGCGCGGATCGGCGACGTCGCCGGTGCGGCGCGGGATCACGTGGACGTGCAGGTGCATCACGGTCTGGCCCGCCGCGGGGCCGTCGTTCCACCCGACGTTGAAGCCGGCGATCGTCGGATCGCGCGCCAGCGCCAGCGCACGCGCCGCGTCGACGCCGGCCAGGAGCGCCGCGCGCTCGTCGACGGTCGCGTCGCTCCACCCGGCGCAGTGGCGCCGCGGCACCACCAGCAGGTGGCCCGGCGTCACGGGGTAGCGATCGTCGAGCACCCACGCCAGGTCCCGCGCCAGCGCGACGCGCGCCGGGTCGGGCGAGCAGAACGGACACGACACCGCCCCAGGATAGCGCCTGTTCGCGCGCCGACCGTGACCCCGGCCACGGGGCTCGCGGCCGCCGCGCCGTGGGGCTACCGTGATCGCATGCGCTGGCTCGTCGTCGCGTTCGCGGGGGTCGTCGCCTGTAGCGGTGGGCCGGACGAGCAGGTCCCCGACGCCGGGCGCGACGGGCCACCGCCCGACGGTGCCGACGGCTGCCTCGGCTGCGACGCGCCGGTGGCGTGCCAGCCGTGGGCCCTCGAGGCGCGCCCGGCCACCGCGCTGGCGCTGCTCGATGATCCCAGCCCGATCGCCGGGCGCACGCTGCGGGTGCAGGTCGACGTCGCCGGCGCCGCGTTCGACGAGCCGGCCATGCCCGACGTGGCGATCGCCGGCGCCACCGCGACGATCACGCCGCGCGCGTTCGCGCTGGTCGGCGGCCCCGGCGGCGGCCCGCTGGCCGCGCGCCGCGTGGTCGCGCTGCGCCTGACCGCGGGCACCTGGACCGTCGCGGCCCCGGGCGCCGCGGCGCTGACCGTCACCGTCGGGCCGGGGTCGCTGCGGCCGTGCGGCGCGCCCGGCGAGTGCGTGCAGGACTGCGACTGCGATCAGGCCGCGGGCGAGCGCTGCCTCGCCGGCGCGGGCCTCGGCGGCCCGTTCCACGCCTGCGCGGTGCCGTGCGAGGTCGACCGCGACTGCGGCGGCCACGGCAGCTGCCAGTCGATCCCCGACAGCCTGCTGTTCGCGTGCGCGTCGCAGCCGCCGGAGTGCGGCCCGACGAAGGCCTGCCCCACTGGCTTCGCGTGCCAGGCCGGCGCCTGCGCGCCGACCTTCGTGCTCAGCAGCGGGTCGCGCCACGCCTGCGGCTGCGACGCCGACTGCGATCCGGGCCTGCGTTGCGTCGGCACCGCGGCGACCGCGCGCTGTCAGGCGGTCTGCCCCACCGACGGGCCGTGGTGCCAGGGCGCCCACGTCTGTGGCCCGGCCTCGGCCGACCTCGGCGGGCTGGCCACCTCCGACGCCGCCTGCGGCTTCCTGGGCGAGTAGTCGCCTCAGCGACAGGACAGCAGCACCGGCCGCACGCCGACCACCGCGTCGGTCGTCGCGACCCGCCCGTCGCCAAGCTGGCCCTTGCGATCGTCGCCCCAGCACCACGCGCAGCCGTCGGCGGTCAGCGCGCACGCGTGGGTCTCGCCGGCGGTCAGCGCGATCGCCGGCCCCGGCAGCGGCACCGGCGTCGCCGGCGCGGTCGCGTCGACCTCGCCGACGCCGAGCTGCCCGCGATCGCCGGCGCCCCAGCAGCGCACCGCGCCCGCGCCGTCGCGCGCGCAGGTCGACCAGTCGAGCGCCACCACCTCGACCACGTCGGTCAGCCCAGGCACCTCGACCGGCGCCGAGCGGCGGGTCGTCGTGCCGTCGCCGAGCTGGCCGCGGCTGTTGGCGCCGGCGCACGCCACGCGCCCGCCGGCGAGGATCGCGCAGGTGTGCTCGCCGCCGGGCACCACCGCGATCGCGCCGGCGAAGCCGGGCACCTCCACCGGCCGCTGGCGCTCCTCGAGATCGCCGACGCCGAGCTGGCCGTTGGCGTTCTTGCCCCAGCACCAGGCGTGGCCAGCGGCGGTGACGCACGACACCTGGCCGCCCGCCGCGAGCGTCTCGGCGGCCGGGATGCCGTCGACCCGGCGCGGGCGCGCCACCGTCGGCGCCCCGGGCGCGCCGGTCTCGCGATCGCCGTTGGAGCCCCAGCACCACACCACGCCGCCGCCGTCCCGCGCGCACGCGTGGTGCTCGCCCAGCTCGACCTCGACCATCGCGGTCAGGTCGCCGACCGAGCGCGGCCGCGGCCGATCGGCGGCCTCGCCGTCGCCGAGCTCGCCCGAGTCGCCCTGGCCCCAGCACGTCACCACGCCGTCGGCGATCGCGCAGGTCGTGTACTCGCCGCCGTCGAGATCGGTCACGCCCGCCAGGTCGGGCACCGCGGTCGGGAGCGCGGTGCGGGCCACGTCCTCGCGGGCCAGGCCGCCGCGCGGGTTGTCGCCCCAGCACCAGACCCGGCCGTCGTCGGCCCGCGCGCAGGCGTGATCGCTGCCAGCGGCCAGCGCGCCGATCGGCCCCGACGTGTCACCGACGCAGCGCCCGGCCACCGCGGGGTCGCCGTCGTCGCCGTAGCGCCACGCGCCGTGGCACGTCGCGTCGGCGAAGCTGCACGCGCCGTCGGCCTCGCAGCGGCCGGCGCCGCACTGGTCGTCGGTCGCGCACACGAACGGCTCGGTCTTGACGCACGCGCCGAGCGCGCCGAGCGCGGCGCACGCGACCAGCGCCACCACGCCCGGCCCGCGCGCCCGCATCAGAACGCCCCCCGCACCGCGAGCCCGTAGCCGTGCGACGCCAGCGTCACCCGCACCGGCGCCGCGCGCTCGTCGCCGCGCAGCACCCGCCACGCGAGCACGCCGCCCGCGACCGCCGCCGCCGACAACGCGATCGCGCCGCCGACCTCGAAGCTGCGCGCGCGCGCCGCCAGCGCGTGGTGGCGATCGTACGTGGTCGCGGCGTCGGCGTCGGCCGCGCGATCGTGGGCCAGCCACAGCAGCGTCACGCCGCTGGCCGCCAGCGCGATCCCGGCGCCACCCGCGATCCACGCGATCCGATCGCGCCGCCCCGCGACGGGCACGACGATCGGCGCGGGCGGCGGTGGCGCGACGGTCGCGACGGCTGGCGCCGGCGGTGGCGGCGGCGGCGCGGGCTCGCAGCGCGCGAGCTGCCCGCGGGCCGCGTCGGCCTGCCCGGCGCTGGGGCCGGTGGCGAGGAACTCGCCGAAGTATCGATCCGCGCGATCGCAGTCGCCGCGCCGGCGGTGCGCCTGCCCCAGCGCGAACAAGAACTCGGGCCGCGGCTCGACCGCGTAGCCTCGCTCGAAGGCCTCGATCGCGCCGATCAGGTTGCCGTGCTCGTAGCGCTCGAGCCCCAGCCGCAGCAAGTTGTTGGCCACCACATCGGGCGCGGGCGGCGGCTCCGACGGCGCTGGCTGCGCCGCGGCCGGCGCGGCGAGCCAGAGCGCGAGCAGCGCGGTGAAAGCGATCGGTGCACGGGCGAGCCGGCGGAGCGTGCGCAATGGTCCTCCTCGATCAACGCGGGGGCAGAGCCGAATCGGGGTTCCACGTCGGCGACGCGGCGTGGCGCGACGGGCGACGGGTCGACGACCGACGGTGAGGCGTGGGCTTCGGCGCGGGGGGCGCGGAGACCACCGCGGCGGGGGCCGGGGCCGGAGCCGGAACGGGGGCCGGAGCCGGATCCGGAGCCGCAGCCGGAGCCGGATCCGGAGCCGCAACCGGAGCCGGAGCCGGAGCCGCCGCGGTCGGCGGCACGCTGGGCGCCGGACGGAGCGGCGTGGGCTGGCGCAGGAGCAAGAACAGCACCGCGGCGATCGCGACCGACATGATCGCCGCGACGACGACCATCCAGCCGAGCTGGCGGCGGCGGTGCTGGTTCATCAGGTGGGCCAGCTCGGCCGAGACCGCGGACACCGCCGAGACCGCGGACACCGATGTGCCCGTCGACACCGCCGCCGGCGCGACCGCCGCGACGAGCGGGACCTCCGAGGTCGTGGCCCCCGAGGGCGCGTCGGTGATCGAGATCTGCAGCGAACCGGTGGGCTCCGGCGCCGGCAGCGGCAGCGCGGCCTGCTCGTCGGTGCCGCGGGCCAGGGGCGCGGCGCGCGGGGCGTCGTGACCGACGCTCAGCGCGTCGACCGACTCGGCGGCGCGGGCCGGCAGCAGCACGCGCAGGTAGCGGCCCAGCCGCGCGTTCGACGTCGTCAACTGCGCCGCCGCCGCGAAGTCCTCGAGGTCGAGCTGCAGCGCCAGCGCCGACGGGTAGCGCTGCGTGCGCTCGCGGGCCAGCGCCTTCATGACGATCGCCTCGAGCGCCGGCGGGTAGTCGGGGCGGCGCCGCGACGGCGGCGGCGCGTCCTTGTCGACGATCTGCCGCAGCGCCGCGTACTCGTTCTCGTTGGCGAACAGCCGGGTGCCGGTCGACGCCTCGTACAGCACGATGCCCAGCGAGAACACGTCCGAGCGGCCGTCGAGCGGCTCGCCCTGACACTGCTCCGGCGACATGTACGCGATCTTGCCCTTCAGCGTGCCGGTGCGGGTCTCGGTCACCCGCCGCGTCGCCTTGGCGATCCCGAAGTCGATCAGCTTCACGCCGCCGTCGAACGCCAGCAGCAGGTTCGACGGCGTCACGTCGCGGTGGACGATGCCGAGCGGCCGGCCCTCGCGATCCTTGCGCTCGTGGGCCGCGTGCAGGCCGGCCGCCGCGCCGATGCCGATCGTCAGCACGTGCTCGAGCGGCATGCGCTCCTCGCGCGTCGCCAGCGTGTGCAGCACGAACCGCAGGTCGACGCCGTGGACGTACTCCATCGCGAAGTACAGCCCGTCCTCGCACTCGCCCATGTCGAACACCTGCGCGACGTTGCCGTGCCGGATCGCCGCGGTCAGGCGGGCCTCGTCGAGGAACATCCGCACGAAGTCGGGGTCGCTCGCGTACTGCGGCAGGATGCGCTTGACCACGCAGATCTTCTCGAACCCGCCCGAGCCTGCGACCCGCGCCAGGTACAGCTCGGCCATGCCGCCCGACGCGAACCGCCGCAAGAGCTCGTAGCGCCCCAGCCGCGTCCCCGGCGGCACCATCTCCAGCGTCGGCTTGCGCGGCCGGACCCGCGCGGCGGTGCGCTCGACGGTCACGGCGCGCCACCCGCGGTGCACGACCTACGCTGCAGAACCGTCGAGCAGGATCCCTCCACGATCACCGTTGTGCGGGTTTCGGCGGCAACGATCAACGGGGTCTGGATTTGGTCGCGCAGCTCACGCCCACGGTGTTGCGGGTACTGTCCGGGATGCGGACACGTGCCGGGAGTCGGCCTACACCACCCGCTCAGCAAGTTCCCGAGCGCCGCGCCACCTCGTCACGCTGAAGGCGCCTCGCGCGCCGCGCGCCGCCTCGTCGGCCGTGCGAACGTCAGGCATGGCCCCGCGCCGCGCCCCTGCCCTCACCGCGACCGCCGCGCTGCTCGCCCTCGGCTGCAGCGGCGGCGGCGGCGATCCCCCGCCCGATCCCGACGCCGCCGACGCCACCGACGCCGCCGCGCTCGACGACGCGCCGCCGCCCGACGCGCCGACCGCCCTCGACGCCCCCGCCGCGGCGCCGACCTTCGCCACCGTGTTCTCGCGCCGCGACGCCGCCAACGGCCGCGACACCGCCATCGAGGACGCGCTGGTCCGGCTGATCGACGCCACCCCCGCCGGCGCCGAGATCCGCGTCGCGCTCTACACCTTCACCCGGTCGCCGCCCTCGGCCGCGCTGGTCCGCGCCGCGGCCCGCGGCGTCGACGTCGCGATCGTGCTCGACGGCGGCGCCGACGGCGTCGGCTCCGAGGTCCCCGCGCTGATCGCCGGCCTGGGCGCCGCCGCGGTCCACCTGTGCGACGCGCCGGGCAGCGCGTGCGTCGGCTCGGGGATCATGCACCACAAGACGTTCCTGTTCTCGGCGCTGACCGACGGCCGCCGCGACGTCGTGGCGCAGGCGTCGCACAACCTGACGACCACCCAGCTGACGATGCACAACAACGCGGTGATCGTCGCCGGCGACGCGACGCTGTACGCCGCCTACCGCCGCACCTGGGACGACCTGTTCGCCGACGTCGAGATCCCGGCCTACGACCGCCGCGCCGACGGCGACGGCCCCACCCACGTGCAGTTCTTCCCCCGCCCGACGGGCGACCCGGTGATCGAGGCGCTGGCCGCGGTCCGCTGCGACCCCACCGCGCGCATCCGGGTCGCGATGGCGTACTTCACCGACGGCCGCCGCGGCGTCGCCAGCGAGCTGGCGGCCCGGGCCCGCGACGGCTGCGACGTCCGGGTGGTGGCCGGCGACGCCGAGATCCCGCTGGGCGCGGTGGTCGCGTCGACGCTGACCGGCGCCGGCGTCGAGCTCACCCGCTACCCCGACCGCGGCGGCTGGTCCTTGCACTCGAAGTACATGCTGATCGACGCGCCCGACGCCGCCGGCCCGGCCCACCACCGCCGGGTCTACACCGGCTC
Source organism: Myxococcales bacterium (assembly GCA_016707895.1). Classification (GTDB taxonomy): domain Bacteria; phylum Myxococcota_A; class Polyangia; order Haliangiales; family Haliangiaceae; genus UBA2376. The sequence continues at coordinate 114,643 of JADJGV010000007.1, forward strand.
GCACAACTGGACCGACGCCGCCCGCGCCATCAACGACGAGACGCTGCTGACCATCGAGGACGACGCGGTGTTCGCCGCCTACCTCGCTGACTGGGACCACGTGCGCACGGCCGCCGCGACGCCGTGACCGTCACCCGATCGCGTCGGCCCGCCGCCCCGCCAGCCACGCGTACCAGGCGTCCAGCCCCGCGCCGGTGCGCGCCGACACCTGCAGCACCTCGGCCCGCGGGTTCACCGCCCGCGCGTTGGCCGCCAGCGCCGCCACGTCGAACTCCAGGTGCGGCAGCAGATCGGTCTTGGTGATCAGCACCAGCCGCGCCGCGTGGAACATGTCCGGGTACTTGAGCGGCTTGTCCTCGCCCTCGGTCACCGACGCCAGCACCACCTTGCCGGCCTCGCCCAGGTCGAAGCCCGCCGGGCACACCAGGTTGCCGACGTTCTCGATGAACAGCACGCCGCCGTCCAGCGGCGGCAGGCCCGCGAGCGCGTCGGCCACCAGCCGCGCGTCGAGGTGACACAGCTTGCCGGTGTTGATCTGCACCGCCGGCGCGCCGGTCGCCCGGATCCGGTCGGCGTCCAGGCTGGTCTGCTGGTCGCCCTCGATCACCGCCAGCGGGTAGCGGTCGCGCAGCTCGGTCAGCGTGCGGACCAGCAGCGCGGTCTTGCCCGCGCCCGGCGACGACACCAGGTTCAGCGCCAGCGTGCGCCCGGCCGCGAACCGCGCGCGGTTGGTCGCAGCGTACCGATCGTTCTTCTCCAGGATGTCGCGCTCGACCCGCACGATCCGCGCCGCCGCCGCCAGCGCCGGCGCGCGGCCATCGCGCGTCGCCCCCGGCCCGTCCGCAGCGCCGCAGCCGCACACGCCGCACATCACACCACCTCCAGGTCGATCACCCGCAGCTCGGCGCCGCCCACCGCCATCAGCTCGGCGCCGCCGCAGCCCGGGCATGGATCGCCGTACGCCGCGATCGGCACGTCGACCTGGCACGCCAGGCAGCGCGCCACCCCCGGCGGGCGATCGATCACCAGCGTCGCGCCGTCGGCCACCGTGCCGCTGGCCACCGCCGCGAACCCGAACTCCAGCGCCCGCGGATCGACGTGGGACAGCGCGCCGATCGCCAGGTGGATCCGCCGCACCTGCCGGAAGCCGTCGCGGGCCGCGTGCTCGGCGGCCAGCTCGACGATCGACTCGGCGATCGCCAGCTCATGCATGCGGCACGGCCTCGGCCCGCAGGCTGCCTGCGAAGAACGCCAGCGCCGCGTCCAGGTGCGCGCCCGCCGCCGCCGACAGCGGCGCGCCCAGCTCGAAGCCCTCGCCGCGGATCGCCAGCACGAACGCCGGCGGCGGCGGGCCGACGACGTCGCGGTAGGTCGCCAGCAGCGCCGCCGGCGACATCGCGTGGGTGGTGTAGGCCGGCGGGCCCGCCGCCGGGGCCACCGCCGCGTAGGCGAACGGCGCCGCCGCGCTGACGCTGGCGTCGACGAACACCACCCGCGCGCGGCCCTGCAGATCGAGCGCGTGCTCCACCTGGAGCTGGAAGTCGGTCAGGAGCTCCAGCTCGCCGCGCGCCACCTCGGCCGCCAGCGCCGCGCCGGCCCGCTCGACGAACGCCGGCCCCAGCGCGTCGTCGCCGCGCGACGGGTTGCCCACGCCGACCACCAGCACGCCGGCCGGCCGCGCGGTCACAGCGCCTCCGCGTCGCGCACCAGCCGGGTCACCAGCGCGCCGGCGGCGTCGACGATCTCGACCGCCAGCGGCATCTTGCCCAGCGCGTGGGTCGCGCACGACAGGCACGGATCGAACGCGCGGATCGCCACCTCGATGTGGTTGAGCAGGCCCTCGGTCGGCTCGTGGCCGTCGAGGTGCTGCCGCGCCACCTGGCGGATCGCCTCGTTCATCGCGGTGTTGTTGTGGGTCGTCGAGACGATCAGGTTGCACATCGTCACCAGATCGTCGGCGTCGACCTCGTAGTGGTGGATCAGCGTGCCGCGCGGCGCCTCGATCACGCCGACGCCGGTCGTGCCCCGGGCGCCGGTCGCGGTCAGCTCGTCGCCCAGGAGCGCCGGATCGGCCAGCAGCCGCTCGATCACCTCCGCCGCGTGCAAGAGCTCGATCATCCGCGCCCAGTGGTACGCCAACGGCGCGTGCTGGATCGTCCCCAGCGTCTGCGCCAGGAAGTCCTGGCGCGCCGCCTCGGCCCGCGGCGTGCCGATCGCGTCGCAGTTCTGCACGCGCGCCAGCGGCCCCACCTTGTACCAGCCGCGCTCGGGCCCCAGCTCCGCGAAGAACGGGAACTTCATGTAGCTCCACGACCGCACGTTCTCGTGGATGCGCGCGCCGTAGTCCGCGCAGCGCACGCCGTCGAACAGGATGCCGCCGTCGGCGTCGCGGGCCCGCAGGACGCCGTCGTACAGATCGAGCGTGCCGTCGGCGGCGACCAGCGAGAGCAGGCTCGAGCGCACCGTGCCGAAGCCCTCGTACAACGCGCGGTTGGCCGCGAACAGCTCGGCCACCAGCCGCACCCCGGCCTCGGCCCACGCCAGCACGTCGGCCAGCGGCGCGCGCAGCTCGTCGCGTTCGGCCGGCGTGACCCGCTTGTTCACGCCGCCGGGGATCGAGCCGGTGCCGTGGACCCGCTTGCCGGCGGTGATCCGGATGATCTCCTGGCCGAACTTGCGCAAGAGGATGCCGTGGCGCGCCAGATCGGGGTGCGCCGCCAGCACGCCCACCACGTTGCGCTTCGCCGGATCGCTGTCGAAGCCGAACAGCAGGTCGGGCGACGCCAGGTGGAAGAAGTGCAGCGCGTGCGACTGCAAGATCTGGCCGTAGTGCATCAGCCGGCGGATCGCCGTCGCCGTCGCCGGCACCCGGGTCGCGCCGACGATCTGATCCATCGCCTTGGACGCCGCGAGGTGGTGGCTGACCGGGCAGATGCCGCACAGCCGCTGCACCATCACCGGCACCTCCCAGAACGGCCGGCCCTGGATGAACCGCTCGAAGCCGCGGAACTCGACGATGTGCAACCGCACCTGCTGCACCTTGCGCTCGGCGTCGAGCAGGATCGTGACCTTGCCGTGGCCCTCGACCCGCGACACCGGCTCGATGACGATCCGGCGTAGGGCCTCGGGGTTGGCGGCGGTGTCGAGGGAGGTGGGCATGGTCAGTCGTAGCGGATGAGGCCGTGGGTGGTGACCGGCGTGCGGCCGGCGATCAGATCGGTCAGGAACTGCCAGATCGCCTCGGCCGACGGCGGGCACCCGGCCAGGAAGTAGTCGATCTTCACCACGTCGTGCAGCGGGTGCACCTGCGCCAGCGGCAGCGGCAGCTCGGGATCGTTGGGGATGAAGCCGCGCTCGACGCCAGGCCCCGACAGGTACGCGGTCTGCAAGCAGTCGCGCACGTCGATGTGGTTGCGCTGCGCCGGCAGCCCGCCGTTGAGCGCGCACGCGCCCACCGCCACCAGGATCTTGCAGTTCGCGCGCATCGCGCGGAGCGTGTGCACGTTCTCGGCGTTGCACAGCCCGCCCTCGATCAGCCCGAGATCGCACGGCCCGCAGCGCTTCTTGTCGGTCAGCGGTGACGCGTCCAGCTCGATCAGCTCCAGCAGGTCGACCAGCCGCTCGTCGATGTCGAGCAGCGACATGTGGCAGCCGAAACACCCAGCCAACGACGCGGTCGCCACCCGCAGCTTGCGCCGGGGCACGGTCGCCGGCTCGCGCGCGCGCTCACTCATGGCCATCCTCCGGGTCGGGGTGCGCCGTCGCGACCGCGCTGATCGGCTGGCGATCGTACGGCCGTTGGCCGATCGGCACCGCGAAGCCCTGGCGCTTGCGCAGGATCACGCCCACCGGGCACACCGTCATCGCCTTGTCCGACAGCGCCAGCGCGGTGTCGGCCAGCCGCCCCGACTCGGCGTTGACGATCAGGTGCTTGGTGATGCCGCGCCCCGACAGCGCGAAGACGTGCTTCTGGTCGTGGATCGCCGAGGCGCGGATGCACAGCTCGCACAGGATGCAGCGGTTGAAGTCGAGCAGCACGTCGGGGTGCGACGCGTCGACCGGCCGATCCGGGAACAGCGGGCTGAAGTGCTCGGTGGTCATGCCCAGCTCGTAGGCCACGCCCTGCAGCGTACAGCCGCCGCTCTTCTCGCAGCTCGGGCAGAAGTGGTTGCCCTCGGTGAACAGGAACTGCACCAGGTTCAGCCGCAGCTGGGTCAGCTCGTCGGTGTCCGACTCGATCACGTCGCCGGCCCGGGCCGGCGTGGTGCAGCTGGCGTGGGGCTGCCCGTTGACCTTCACCGTGCACACCTTGCAGCTGCCGTGGGCGGTGAACTCGGGGTGGAAGCACAGGTGCGGGATGTAGCGCCCCGCGGCCAGCGCCGCGGTCATGATCGACTGCCCGGGCGCGAACGCCACGTCGTGGCCGTCCATCTGGAACGTCTGCGGAGCCGGGGCGTCGGTCACGGGCCCTCCTCGTCGAGGTGCGCGGCCAGGTCGTCGCGCGCGGTGGCCTCGCGGGCCGGCGCCAGCGCCAGGTCGAGATCGAACGTCGGCACCACGTCGAGCGAGCGCAGCCGCTGATCGAACGCCGGCCGGAACTTCTCGAGCGCGGCGACGACCGGCGCGCCGGCGGTGGCGCCCAGGCCGCAGTGGCTGGCGGCCTTCATCACGCCGGCCACCCGCGCCAGGTCCTTGACGTCGCGCCGCGAGCCGACGCCGGTGGCGATGCGGGTCATCATCTGCGCCGCCAGCGTGGTGCCGACCCGGCACGGCGTGCAGAAGCCGCAGCTCTCGTGGGCGAAGAACCGCGCGAAGTTCTCGACCACCGCCACCATGTCGCGGCCCTGATCGAACACCATGAACGCGCCGGCCGACGGCACGTCCTCGAACGCGATCCGCCGCCCGAACTCGCGCGCGGCCAGGAGCGTCCCCGACGGCCCGCCCACCTGCACCGCCTGGCTGCCGACCGCGCCGGCGTCGTCGAGCACCTGGCGCACGGTCACGCCGAACGGGTACTCGTAGATGCCGGGCCGCGCGACGTCGCCCGCCACCGACAGCAGCTTGGTGCCGGCCGACTTCGGCGTGCCCTGCCCGCGCACGGCGTCGGCGCCGTCGCGCGCGACGAGGGCGGCGGCCGCCAGCGTCTCGACGTTGTTCACCACGGTGGGCCGCTGGCGGTAGCCGTGGGTCACCGGGTACGGCGGGCGGTTGCGCGGGATGCCGCGCTTGCCCTCGAGCGACTCGATCAGCGCCGACTCCTCACCGCAGACGTACGCGCCGGCGCCGACGTGCAGCTCGATGTCGAAGGCGAAGCCGGCCACGCCGCCGACCGCGCGCCCGAGCAGCCCGGCGGCGCGTCGACGCTCCAGCAGCTCGAGCAGGGGCGCCACCAGGAACGGGTACTCGGCGCGCAGGTAGATGAGCCCGCGCTGCGCGCCGACGGCGAACGCGGCGACGGTCATGCCCTCGATCACCAGCTCGGCGTGGTGCGCGAGCAGCTCGCGATCCTTGAACGTGCCGGGCTCGCCCTCGTCGGCGTTGCACACCACGTAGCGCTCGGGCCCCGGGGTCGCCGCGCACGCGGCCCACTTGGCGCCGGTCGGATAGCCCGCGCCGCCGCGCCCGCGCAGCCCGGAGCGCTCGAGCTCGGCGATCGTGGCCGCCGCGCCGCGCGCCACCGCCGCCGCCAGGCCCTCGCCGGGCTGCATGACCGCCGCCAGGATGCGATCGCGGCGCTCGACGTGGCTGTGGATCGCGAACAGGTTCTCGGGCCACTGCGCGAGCGGCACCTCGCCGCGGATGAGCGAGCAGATCGCGCCGATCCGCTGCGGCGTCAGCCGCGCGATGGCCCGATCGTTGACCAGCAGCGCCGGCCCCTGATCGCACAGCCCGGTGCAGCTCGTGCGTGCGATCGACACCAGCCCGTCGCGGCTCACCTCGCCCAGCTCCAGCCGGAACGCGTCCAGCATGCGCTGGCACAGCGCGTGGCTGCCCGCCATCTGATCGGTGATGTTGTCGCTGAACCGCACCCGAAACCGCCCCTGCGGCTCCGCCGAGAAGAAGCTGTAGAACCCCACCACGCCCTCGACGTGGGCCCGCGACACGCCGAGGCGCGCCGCCAGCTCGGTGATCGTCGCTGGCGGCACGTAGCCCAGCGCCGCCGTCACCTCGTGGAGGATCTGCACCAGCCGCGTCGCATCACCGCCGTGACGTTGCAGCATCGCGGCCAGGTCCAGCGTCGTCACGGCCCTGAAGGTCGGCACGCCGCGGGAGTCGCGCAAGCGGGCTGCCTGCGCCCTGCTGCCGCAGGGAACGCGCGCAGGCGCCGGATTCGCGCAGAGGCTGCGGGGGGGAACCCGGAAGGGTGCCGAAGGTGCGAGCCAGGCTCATCGGCGGGAGTGTGGCCGCGATGTCGGGCGGCAGCATCGAACACGGTCGCCGCGAGCGCCGGCCTCACGTCACGGCGGCGTCAGCTTGCAGCAGCGGAAGCCGATCGTCGGCAGCACCGTGTCGACGGTGGCCCGCGACGTGCGGAAGCCACAGGTCGCGCCGATGCTGGGGCTGTCGTACGCGCCCCCGCGCAGGACCGCGATGTCCGTGCCGCCGATCTGGCCGGTGATGTCGTTGGTCCACTCCTTGAGGTTGCCCGACAGGTCGAAGCCGCCGAGGCTCGACGTGCACATGCCCATCGCGCCGGTGGCGAGGACGACGTCGTCGTCGATCCCGCCCGGCACGCCGTCGTGGCTCTCGGTGTTGCATCGGTCGGGCGCGAACGTCGCGCCGTAGGGGAACGTCGCCGCCGGGCTGCCGGCGCACGCGGTCTCCCACTGCGTCGCGGTGCACAGCGACTTGCCCGCGGCGGCGCAGGCGGCGGCGGCGGTCGCGAACGTCGCCGCCCGCCACGGCTGGACCATCGGCTTCGAGCAGGCCCGCGCCGACGACGCGCCCGCGGCGGCGCCGGTGGCGTCGGGCCGCGACGCCTCGTAGCGGTCGATGTAGTAGTCGAGGCCGGCGAGCGTGACGTGGTCCATCGCGTCGATCACCCGACCGGGACCGGTGGCGTCGTCGATCGTCCCGTTGCAGTCGTTGTCGAGGCCGTCGCAGGCCTCGGCGCTCGCCGGCTGCGCGTCGGGCGGCGCGGTCAGGTCGCAGGTGGTCCGGGTGGGATCGGCGGGATCGCAGCGCCGGACCCCGCCGTCGCGGCACACCCCGACCCCGCCGTCATCACAGGTGGTGCCGAGATCGGGGAAGCTGTCGTCGACGACGCCGTCGCAGTCACCGTCCTGGCCGTCGCACAGCTGCTCGGCCAGCACGATCCCGTTGGGCACGCTCGGATCGAACTCGACCGCCGCCGCGTAGTCGCAGTACCACCGGGTCGCGCCGCCGCGGTTGGCGCACACCATCGTCGTGCCCGCGCACGGCGTACCCGGCGTGGTCCGGCACTGGCCCGACGGCGGCGCTGGCAGCGTCTCGTCGACCATCCCGTCGCAGTCGTCGTCGACGCCGTTGCAGTCCTCGGCGATCGTCGGGAACAACGGGCAGCGGTACTCGCAGGTCAGCGGATCGGCGTCGAGGTCGGCGAAGCCCGGCTGGCAGCCGGTCAGCGTGCACGCGCCGGCCACGCAGGTCTGCAGGGCCCCCGGGCTGAAGCAGCGGTGGCCGCAGGTGCCGCAGTTGTTGGGGTCGTTCTGCTTGTCGAACGCGTTGTCGACGATCCCGTCGCAGTCCTGATCGATCTCGTCGCAGGTATCGTCCGGACCGGTCGCGACGCAGCCGCTGGCGTCGGGATCGCCGCTGCCGCCATCGCCGCCCCCACCAGCGTCGTCGCGCCCGCCGTCGCCGTCGCCGCCCCCCGGGGGGCGGTTCAGATCGTACGGCGACACGTCGCATCCGACGAGCGCGATCGCCAGGGCCACCAGCGGGCCGCGGATCACGCGGCTCACGACCGCCTCCGCCGCGCGAGCGCGAGCGCGAGGCCGAGCACGATCGCGCCGGCGCCGCCCGCGCCGTCGCCACCGGCCGCGCATCCGCCGCCGGCCGCGGTCACCAGGTCGGGTCGGTACCCGCCGCCGCTCTGGTCGATCGCGCAGCGCGGCCCCTCGGGGGCCAGCACGCACGAGAACCCCGGCGAGCAGTCGATCAGCTTGCACGGGTCGTCGATGCAGCCGCCGCCCTGGCACACCGCGCCCGGCCCGCAGGTGACGCCGACGCACGGATCGGCGACGCAGGCGCCGGCGGTGCACACCTGCCCGCCCGGACAAGCGACGCCGGCGCAGGCGTCGGGCACGCAGGCACCGATGGCGTCGCAGCGCTGTCCGTCGGGGCAGCTGCCGTCATCGCAGTTGCCGCGACAGGCGCCAGCGTAGCAGCTGCACCCGAGTGAGTCGGTGCACCCCGCCGCGCAGTCGACGTCGGCGCACGGATCGGCGACGCACGCCGACGCCACGCAGATCTCGCCGCTCGGGCACCCCAGCACGTCGCAGTCGACGCAGGTGCCGAGCCGGCACACCTCGGGCGCGGTGCAGGTCACGTCGGCGCACGGGTCGACGCACTGGTTGCCCTGGCAGATCTCGTTGGGGCCGCAGGCCGCGCAGGCGTCGGGCACGCAGAACGCGCCGGCGGGCGTGGTCTCGCAGGTGAGCCCGGCCGGGCACGGGAACTCGCCGCTGCCGCACGGCACCCGGCACGCGCCCTCGACGCACGAGGTGGTCCCGGGGCAGGTCGCCAGGTCGTCGGCGAGCCCGTCGCAGTCGTCGTCGAGCCCGTTGCACGACTCGGTGCCGGGCTCGATCGCCCCCACGCACACCAGCGTGCCGCCGATGCAGGCCTGGGTGCCCAGCCGGCACGGCGCCAGACCGTTGGTGCCGCACGGCGCGCCGATCGCCGGATCGTCCTCATCGAAGGCGCCGTCGCAGTCGTCGTCGAGCCCGTTGCAGAGATCGACCATGGCGGTCGGCACGCAGCCCGGGATGCAGGCGATGCCATCGTCGATCGCGCCGTCGCAGTCGTCGTCGAGCCCGTTGCACACCTCGGCCATCGGGGCGGCGCCGGGGTTGGTGATCGCGCACACCACGCCGGAGCCGTCGGCCGCGCACACGTAGGCGCCGGTGCCGCGGCACGCGCCGAGCCGGCCGTCGTCGCACACCAGCCCCTTGGTCGGGAAGTCCTCGTCGATGCGCGCGTCGCAGTCGTCGTCGAGGTCGTTGCAGGTCTCGAACACGATCGACCCCGACACGATCGACGCCAGCGCGTTGGCCAGCGCGTTCTCGTCGCCGACCAGGAACGCCGCGCCGGTGCCGCCCGCCGCCGCGACGGCGTTCAGCTGGGCCTGCTCGCTCCCCAGCACCGAGAAGCCGACGACGAAGGTGTCGATGCCGGCGCCGCGCAGCGCGGTGGCTGCCGCGACGGGGTCGCCTTGGCAGCTCTCGGCGCCGTCGGTCAACAGGATGACGCCGTAGCGCCGACAGCCGCCCCCGGCGGCGGCGTCGCAGGCCTTGATCGGCGTCAGGTAGTCCTGCGCCGCGGCGAGCGAGTTGGCCAGCGGCGTGGGGCCGGTGCCGCGGAGCTCGCAGTCGCCGCCGGGGCAGAAGTCACCCGGCACCTGGCCGGGGTCGAACGCCGCCTCGGCGCCGTCGAGCCATCCGAGGTAGCGATCGGGATCGGCGCCGAAGCCGACCAGCACGTCGGCGCCGCGGCGCGGCGGACCGCAGTTGCCGGCGTAGTTGACGCACTCGTCGCCCGGCGAGGTCGCGCGCACCGCCACGGTGCCGAGGCTGCCGCCGTTGACGTTGCACAAGGACGCGCCGGTGTTGTTGGTCGGGTTGTCGTAGCTGCAACAGATCGAGGCGCACTCGAACCAGCCGGCCACCTGGCAGCTGCGATCGATCGCGGTGTCCTGGTGGTAGCGCGCCAGCGCGAAGTCGATCTCCGGGTACGCGGCGATCACCGTCGACAGCGCCCCCTTGGCCTTGAACAGGCGAGAGTCGTCGGCGGCGCCGTCGCCGTCCTGATCGAGGCCGGGGTGATCGACCGAGCCGTCGCCGAACGTCGGGACGCCGGTGAGCGAGCCCAGCATCGAGCCCGAGGTGTCGACCACCACCAGGAACCGCGCGCGGGTGTCGGTGACCGGGCCCACGCACGCCGGCACCGCCGGCGGGCAGCTCTGCGGCACGCCGCCGACGCACGCCGGGAGCGGGCCGCCAGCACAGGCCAGCGGCGGCAGCCCCTCGTCGACCTGATCGTCGAAGTCGTTGTCGAACCCGTCGCAGAACTCGGCGACGTAGCCGCCGGAGATCTGCAGCTCGCCGACGCCGCCGCCGGCCTCGCCCTGGCAGATCGGACAGGTGCCGCCGAGCGCGCCGCTGACGCTGAACACCGACTCGTCGGCGATGTCGGCGTTGACCGACAGCACCGAGATGATGCCGCCGCCGCCGCCGCCGCCGCAGTCGTCGCAGGTGCCGCCCTGTTGCGCCGGCGCCGCGCACTCGCCGGTCGGATCGGCGGCCAGGCCCTGGGTGTCGCCCCCGAGGCCGCCCGACGCGGTGATGCGCGCGGTGGTGGCGATCGAGACGTTGTCGCCGACCAGGAACACGGTGCCGCCGGCGCCGCCGCCGGCCGAGTCGTTGCCGTTGCCGCAGCCGCGCTTGCCGTTGGTGTCGATCCGCCCGGCGATCGCGATCTGGCCGGTCGCGGTCGCGTCGAGCGCGGCCAGCACCACGCGCCCGCCGCCCGGCCCCGCGGTGTTGACGGTCGTCCCGTCGCCGTCGCGGCAGCCCTTGTCGCCACCCGCAGCGCCGAACTCGGGCTGATAGATCGAGTGGTAGAACTCCTGCCCGGCGACGGTCGGCAGCCCGTCGTTGCCGGCGCGGCAGTTGCTGGTGTCGCTGCACGACGGCACGCCGCCGGCGTCGTAGACCACCGAGTTGCCGCAGTCCTCCTCGAAGTCGCGCGGGAACGACTGGGTCCCGGCGATGTCCTTGGTGCCGCGGCCGCCGCGGCCGAAGTGCGCGCCGCCGCCGCCGGAGTCGCGCACCGCGCAGCCGCCCTGACCACCGGCCGCCGCGGTGGGACCGCCGCCGTCGCCGCAGATCCGGGTCTGGTAGCCGGCGCCCTTGGCGACGATGCGCGACGTGGCGTCGATCGTGATGGTCGGCGCGCGCAGCTCGAGGTTGCCGGTGGCGAGCTTGCTGCCGCCGGCGTAGGGCACGACCTCGATGACGCCGCCGTTGCGGATCGTCACCGACGTGAACGCGTGGACGCCCGACAGCTGGCAGGTGATGCCGTCCACGACCAGCGCCGGGCCGGCGGTGTTGCAGGGGGCCGCCGCGCTCGAGCGCGGCGCCACGAGGAAGACCAGGGCGATCGCGCAGCCGGCGATCGCCCCACGACGCGCGAGGGGACCCACGATCCCGAGTGTGGCATCCGAGGAGCGCGTTCGGGCCGCGCGCTCGGGCAGCGCTCGGGTTGCGGATCGCTTGACCTACATCGCCGCCGCTGTCGGCTACGGCGTCTCGGTGGCGCCCAGGTCGCAGGCGGCGCCCGGCGGACGCGGCCGACCGCGCTGATCGCGCGGCGGGCACTGCGCGCTCACCCCCGCGGCGTGTGCCGGCGACCCGGCCTGCAAGAGCAGCGTCGGGGTCGGGCCGCCATGGTCGCTCGGCGCGCCCGGCTCGAGCAGCGGATCGGTCGACAGCCGATCGCTGGGCTGGTCGAACGACGCGGCGCAGTTGCCGGCGGCGTCGCCGATCAGGTTGCCGCCCAGCGAGGTCACCACCGTGGCCGGGTCGTTCTTGCGGCAGTCGTGCTCGGCCCCGCTGGCGTCGGTGTTGCCGGCGACGATGGTGTTGACGAGCTGGTAGCGCGCCGGCGACGCGTGGACGTAGAGCCCGGCCGCGTCGTCGCGGGTGTTGGTGTTGGCGACGATCGTGCTGTTGACGACCAGGTAGTGCCCGCCCGGCGACGCCAGCGCGCCGGCGATGGTCGCGACGTTGCGCGCCAGGGTCGAGTTGATGAGCCGCAGGTTGGTGCCGCTGGTGACGTGGGCGAACGAGCCCCACGCCGAGGTGTTGCCGGTGGCGGTGCACCCGTCGACGTCGATCGTCGTGCCCGGGCCCTCGCCATCGATCACGCCGCCCCACCCGCTGCAGCAGCCGCCGAACGACTCGTTGTCGATGAACAGCGAGTCGCGAGCGACGACCACCGCGCCGTCCGACGCGAACAGCACGCCGCCCGACCCGGCCGAGGCGTTGGCCGCGAAGTGGCAGTCGTCGATCTCGACGCGCCCCGCGGTGGCGTGGACCACCGCGCCGTCGGCGTTGCCGAAGTCGCGGTAGGTGGTGCCGCGCAGCGCGAGGGTGTGGGCCGAGGTCACGCCGTAGGCGCGAAACCCGGGGCGGAACGTCGCCGCCCGCACGATCGTCGCGGTGGCGCCGGCGCCGGCGATCACCACGTCGTTGGTCACGACGCCCAGCGACGCGCCGATCGCGTAGGCGCCGGCCGGCACCAGGATCAGCTGGCGCAGCGTGCGCTGGTTGGCGGTCTGGAACGCGGCGCGCAGCGTGCAGCCGCCGGCGGCGCTGGCCAGGCAGGTGGTGTCGGCGCCGCCGTCGTCGTCAGGCTGATCGCCGGGCACGTCGACGATCCAGCCGGGCAGCGCGGTCAGCCGCAGCTCGAACTCCGCCGTCACGCCGGCGGCGGCGCGCGCGGTCACCGTGAACATCGCGTCGGCCGCCGCGGTCGGCACGCCGAGGATCGCGCCGCTGTCGGCGTCGAGCACGACCCCGAGCGGCAGCGCCGGCGCGATCGTGAAGGTCGCGCCCGGCGGGCTGGCCACCGGCCGCAGGTCGATCACCGTCGCGTTCACCACCGCGGCGACGTCGTCGGTCGGGTAGCGCAGCTCGCCGGCGCCCGCCCCGGCGTCGATCGCCGGGTCGTAGCCGATCCGGCCGCAGCCGACGACCGCCATCACGCCGACGATCGTCAGGGCCGCGCGCCTCATCCGGTCCCATCTTAGCTGCGGCCGGCCCCGGCGTGGGGCCGACGCGACGCCGAGCCTTGACCGGCCCCGGCGGGTCCGCGACGATCGGGTCCATGAAGGTGGCCGTCGTCGTGCTCATCGCGGCTGTGGCGCTCGGGCTCGGGTGCGGCGCGCGCGGCGGCGCAACCCAGGCGCAGCAGCAGGCCGAGCGCGAGCGCGACGCGGCGCGCGCCGAGCGCGACGAAGCGCTCCGCGAACTGCGCAAGGCGGAGGCGCTCTTGCGCGAGCTCGCGGACAACCTCGCCGCCGAGCAAGCTCGCGCGAGCGCGCTGCGCACCTTGCGCGACGAGCTGACGGCGGCCCACCGCGACCTCCTCGCCGCCCGCACCGACGCCGAGCGCCGGCAACTCGCCGACCGCCAGGCGCGCCTCTGGGGCTTCGACATCGACGAGGCCCGTCGCCCGCCCCCGCGCCGACCGAACTGCCCGCCCGACAATCCGCTGTGCTGAGCGGCGCGTGTGCACCGCGGGGACGCTACCAGCCCCGCCATCACCGCCGACGCTTTCGCCGTGCCCCGTTCAGCTGCCCGGTCCGGGAAGCCCGGCGCGCAGCGCTGCGAGCTGCGCGGCCAGGTCAGGCCAGGCGGCGGCGAGGTCGCTCGGCACGGGGCCGTCGTCGAGCTCCTGGATCCGCAGCGGCGCCTCATCGGGGCCAGCCAGCACCATCGCCGGGGCCTCGTCGATGAAGCCGACCAGCAACCGGAGACGTGCGCGCGTCGGAGGTCGGTCGGCCACCGCGCGCAGCACGCGGCCCAGGGACGCGCTGTCGGTGACCTGGAGCGGGATCTGCCTGTGGGCCTCGTCGAGGTAGATGCCGAGGTAGTGCTCGGAGGGCTCCGCGTCCGGGTCCAAGCGCGGCCTCCCGGGCGGCACGTCGTCGGAGCGCAACGGCTCGAGTACGGCGACCACCTCGTCGAGCGGGCCGTCGATCGCGCCGGCGACGAGCGCGAACCCGTCGTGGCCATCGCGCTCGGCGGCGTTCATCAGCACCTCGCAGTCGCAGTAACCGCCGCGGCTGGCGAGCGCCTGGTACAGCCGTGCGCGATCGACGCCCGCGCGCTGGGCCCAGGCGGACGTCAGACGCGCGGTCCCATCACACCCCGTGATCAGCACTCGCTCGTCCGGGACCGTCGGGTCGTTCGCGCGCGCGGCCACGACGAGCGATGCCTCGATCGCCTCGTACATCCATCGCCGCGCGACGGCGGTCGTCGGCCACGGCACGATGATGTCGGGGCCCGGGTCCAGGTACTCGATGCCAGCCAGCCTGCAGTGCTCCTCAAGCCAGCCGAGCATCGTGCCGGCCTCGTACGCCTCGAGGAACAGCCGCGCCGCGTCCTCGGTGCGGCCGCTCGCTTCGGCGGCGCGCGCCAGCACCGCGAGCACGTTGCCACGGAGCGCTGGCTCGATGCGCGGCAGCGCCCGCGTGGCGAGCGCCTCGGCGTCGCGCGCGTCACCGGCGTCGAGCGCCTTCCACGCGAGGCCGAGCTCGATCCGCGGATCGTCAGGGGCGATCGCGGCGGCGGCGCTCAAGCGCGCGTTGGCCGACGCGCGGTCGTCGCTCGCGCGCAACGCCCGCACCAGCGTGAACACACCGTGGATGTACGCCGGGTAGGCGTCGACCACCGCCGTGAACCCGCGGACGGCCTCGTCGTAGCGCCGCCGGCCGAAGGCGCGGTACGCGAGGTCGAGGTTCGCCTGAACATCGGGCGGGAGATCGTCGTAGGTCAGCACACGCGCCACGCGCCGACCTTACGCCAAGCATCGCGGCCGCGGCGGCCTAGCCGCCGCTGCTGCGTGACCCACTCACCACTGCACCACCTTGCTCGTGCCCAGGGACGGAGTTGAACCGCCGACACGCGGATTTTCAGTCCGCTGCTCTACCAGCTGAGCTACCTGGGCGTCGGAGGCGGACCCTACCGACACCGCGACGATCTGTAAAGACGAGGCGTGCGGATTTTCCGAGCCGACCGCCCTTCAAGCAGGCGCGATCGCGCGGAACGCGATAGAACCGTGGGGTCATGGCCTCGACCGAACCTCGCGTCAAGACTGCGCCTCCGGCGCAGGACGACCGTGGGCGGCTGGGGACGGTGATCGACGGGCGCTACCGGCTGGACGCGCTGCTGGGCAAGGGCGGCATGGGGGTGGTCTACCGCGGCGAGCACGTGGCGATCCGGCGGGCGGTGGCGGTCAAGCTGCTCCACCCCACCCTGGCGGCGATGCCCGAGCTGCGCAGCCGGTTCGAGCGCGAGGCCATCGCGATCGGGCGCATCGACCACCCCAACTGCGTCGACGTCTCGGATTTCGGGAAGCTCGAGGACGGGTCGCTGTTCCTGGTGATGGAGCTCCTCGACGGCCGGTCGCTGGGCGATCTGATGGACGCCGACGCGCCGATCGCGCCGCACCGCGCGCTGGCGATCTTGCGCCACGTGCTGAGCGGGCTCGGCCACGCCCACGCCGCCGGCATCGTCCACCGCGACGTCAAGCCCGAGAACGTCTACCTGGTGCCCAAGGACGGCGACCCGGACTTCGCCAAGATCCTCGACTTCGGCATCGCCAAGGTCATCGGCGGCGGCGAGATCGACGACGGCGTCAAGCTGACCCAGGCCGGCGTCGCGTTCGGCACGCCGATCTACATGTCGCCCGAGCAGGCCATCGGCAACCCGCTCGACGGGCGCTCCGATCTGTACGCGGCGTCGGTGATGGCCTACGAGATGATCTGCGGCCGGCCGCCGTTCTACTCCGACGACAAGCTCGAGATCTTGTCGATGCACACCACCCGGCCGGCGCCGCCGATGAGCGAGACGCTGGCCGCCGTGCTGGGCCGCCCCGCGCCGCCGGTGCCGGCCGCGGTCGAGGCGCTGATCGCGCGCGGCCTGGCCAAGCGCCCCGACGATCGCTACCCCGACGCCGCCGCGTACATCGCGGCGATCGACGCGATCCTCGGCGCGCCGATGGCGGCCGGCAGCCGCCCCAGCATCCCCACCGGCGCCGAGCCCCTGGTCGACATGTTCGCCGCGCCGGCGCAGGTGTCGCAGCCGCTCTTGCTCACCGAGCCCAAGGCGCCGCGCAAGAAGCCACCCCGGGCCGCGATCGCGACCTTGATCCTGGTGGCCGCCGCCGCGGTCGGCATCCTGGCGGCGCTGGCGCTGCGCGGCGATCCACCCAAGGCCCCGCCCAAGCCGGCGCCCGAGACGCTGGCCGGCAAGGCCGCGGCGCAGCTCGATCAGGGCGACGCCGCCGGCGCGATCAAGGCCATCGAGGGCAGCAAGAAGGCCGCGGCCTCGGATCCGGCGGCGCAGCTGCAGCTCGGCCACGCCTACGCCGCGCAGCGCAAGAACAGCGACGCGCTGGGCGCCTACAAGCGCGCGCTCGAGCTCGACCCGACGCTGGCCAAGGATCCGCAGCTGCGCGCCGCGGTGGCCGCGATCGTCACCGACACCGACGGCGCCGCCGCGGTGGCCGCGCTGATCTTCCAGCAGCAAGCGCTCGGCGACGCCGGCGCGTTCGACAAGCTGGTGGCGTGGGCCGGCAGCGACGATCCGGCCCGCCGCGCCGCGGCCGTGCCCGCGGTCGGCAAGCTCAACCTCGGCGATCGCGTCGACTGGCTCGGCAGCTACCGCTACGACCTCGAGCAAGGCGAGCTGTGCGCGCAGCGCAAGCCGGCGGTGGCCAAGCTGCGCGCGCTCGGCGATCCCGCGGCGATCCCGGCGCTGACCAAGGCGCTGGTGCGGCTGGGCACCGTCGGCAAGTGGAAGGGCAAGAACGTCAACGCCTGCCTGGTCGACGACGCCAAGGCCGCGATCACCTACCTCGAGGGCCTGCGCGGCAAATGAGCGCGCGGGGCGTGGCGGCGGCGGGCCTCGTGGCGCTGGCAGTGCTGCTGGCGCGGCCGCGCGCCGCCGCGGCCGATCCGCCGTCGGATCGCACGCTGGTGATCGTCGGCCTGGGGCTGGCGCTGCCGACCTACGCGGTCGGCGTGGTCACGCACGAGGGCAGCCACGCGATCGCCGCCAAGCTGGCCGGGGCGCGCATCGAGGAGTTCCGGCCGTGGCCGGGGACCTCGAAGCACACCGGCGCGTTCCAGCTCGGCCTGACCCGGGTGAGCGGCCTGTTCGGCACCAAGGCCCGGCTGGCGTTCTACCTGGCGCCCAAGGTCGCCGACCTCGCGCTGCTCGGCGCGTACGTCGCCTACTACCACTCCGGCGCGTACCCCGACGGCAGCTACGGCCAGCTGGTGGTCACGGTGCTGGCCACCGGCTTCTGGCTCGACTTCGCCAAGGACACGATCATGTGGCGCCGCCACAACGATCTGGTGAAGGCGATGAACCTGATGGGCGCGACCGACGAGCTGCGCCGGTTCCCGATCCGCCTGGGCTTCGCCGTGGCGTCGGCCGGGCTCGGCTACCTGGTGCTGCAGGGCCACGAGCGGCTGTTCGCGTCGAACGACGCCCCGGCCGCCGCGCCGCGGGTGCTGCCGGTGCTGCAGGGCGCGTTCTGATTCCATCTGGTAGCTTCCGGCCGCCATGGCCGACTTCGCCTTCTCCGAGATCCTGCCGCTGGGCGACGACGCGACGCCCTACACCAAGCTGACCGGCGACCACGTCAGCACCTTCACCGCCGGCGGGCGCACGTTCCTCGAGGTCGCGCCGGCGGCGCTGACGCTGCTCACCTCGACCGCGATGCGCGACATCGCCCACCTCTTGCGCCCGGGCCACCTGGCGCAGCTGCGCAAGATCCTCGACGATCCGGAGGCGTCGGCCAACGATCGCTTCGTCGCGCTGGACCTGCTCAAGAACGCCAACATCGCGGCCGGCGGCGTCTTGCCGATGTGCCAGGACACCGGCACCGCGATCGTGATGGGCAAGAAGGGGCAGCTGGTCGTCACCAGCGGCGGCGACGAGGAGGCGATCGCCCGCGGCGTCTTCGACACCTACCAGACGTCGAACCTGCGCTACTCGCAGCTCGCGCCGCTCGACATGTACCAGGAGGTCAACACCGGCACCAACCTGCCGGCGCAGATCGAGCTGTACGCCACCGACGGCGACGAGTACCGCTTCCTGTTCATGGCCAAGGGCGGCGGCTCGGCCAACAAGAGCTACCTGTACCAGGAGACCAAGGCGGTCCTGAACCCGAAGAGCCTGCTGGCCTTCGTCGAGTCCAAGCTGCGCAGCCTGGGCACCGCCGCCTGCCCGCCCTACCACCTCGCGGTGGTCGTCGGCGGCACCTCGGCCGAGTTCACGCTCAAGGTGGCCAAGCTGGCCAGCGCCCGCTACCTCGACCACCTGCCCACCGCCGGCAGCAAGCTCGGCCACGCGTTCCGCGACACCGGCCTCGAGGGCGAGATCTTCCAGCTGTCGCAGCGCACCGGCATCGGCGCGCAGTTCGGCGGCAAGTACTTCTGCCACGACGTGCGGGTCATCCGCCTGCCGCGCCACGGCGCGTCGTGCCCGATCGGCATCGCGGTGTCGTGCTCGGCCGACCGCCAGGCCAAGGGCAAGATCACCAAGGCCGGCGTGTTCGTCGAGACGCTCGAGCGCGACCCCGCGCACTACCTGCCCGAGCCGAGCCACGAGGAGCTGGGCGGCGCGTGCGTGAGCATCGACCTGTCGCGGCCGATGAGCGAGATCCGCGCGACCCTGTCGAAGTACCCGATCAAGACCCGGCTGTCGTTGTCGGGGCCGATGATCGTCGCCCGCGACATCGCCCACGCCAAGCTGCTCGAGCGGCTGGAGTCGGGCGCCGGCCTGCCGCCGTACCTCCGCGACCACGCGTCTACTACGCCGGCCCGGCCAAGACCCCGACCGGCATGGCGTCGGGCTCGTTCGGCCCCACCACCGCCGGCCGCATGGACAGCTACGTCGAGCGGTTCCAGGCCGAGGGCGGCAGCCTGGTGATGCTGGCCAAGGGCAACCGCAGCAAGGCGGTCACCAAGGCCTGCAAGACCCACGGCGGCTTCTACCTGGGCTCGATCGGCGGCCCGGCGGCGCGCCTGGCCCAGGACTGCATCAAGAAGGTCGAGGTGCTCGAGTACCCCGAGCTCGGCATGGAGGCGGTGTGGAAGATCGAGGTCGTCGACTTCCCGGCGTTCATCGTCGTCGACGACAAGGGCAACGACTTCTTCGCCGGGGGGGGGGGGGGGGGGGGGGGGGGGGGGGGGGGGGGGGGGGGCGCGTTCCGCGACGGACGCCTCGACGCCAGCCTCACCGAGCTGCTCGAGGTCCACCACCCGGCGCTGCGCGGCCTGGTCGCCGCGCTGGCCGCGGCGCGCGCGCACGTCGCGAGCCACGGACCCAAACTGCCCGCCGCCGTCGACCGGGTCGAGGCGATCATCGGCGCGGCGCTGGCGCGGGAGGCCCGCGTCATCGCGCCGCACCTGCGCACGCTGGCCGGCGGCACCCCGGATCGCTCCCTGTTCGACTCGGTGGCGGCGCTGGCGCCGGTGCTCACCGGCGACCAGCAGGAGGCCGCCACCGCGGTGGCGGCGCTCCTGGTCGCCCTGATGGTCCACGAAACGACCTGCCCCGCCTGCGCGGCGGCGGCCGAGGCCGCCGAACGCCTGACCCGCGCGCTGGTCGCGCACCGCACCTTCACGATCGCGACGCTGCTGCCGCGGGCCCGCGCCCGCGAGCTCGCCCTGGGGCGCGCCCCCACCCACTGACAGGAGCCATCGATGCTATCCAAATCCGCCGCGCGAGCGTTCTTCCTGGGCGGCACCGTGCTGTGCGCGGTCGCCTTCGTCGGCCTCACGGTCGACACCCTCGGCCGGATCCCGGCGCAGACCCACCAGGGCGAGATCACCGACGCGGTCCGCCGCGGCAAGGATCTGTGGGACCGCTCCAACTGCATGGGCTGCCACACGCTGCTCGGCGAGGGCGCGTACTACGCACCCGAGCTGACCAAGGTCTTCGAGCGGCGCGGCCCGGTGTTCATCCGCGCCATGCTCACCGACCCCGAGAAGATGTACCCGGGGCAGCGGCGGATGTGGAAGTACGACTTCTCCGAGCGCGACAAGGACGACCTGATCGCGTTCTTCCAGTGGATCGGCAAGATGGACCTCAACGGGTTCCCGCCCAAGCCGACGCTGGCGCAGATGGCGACCACGACCGGTCTCGCCGCCACCGTCGACCGGCCGCAGATCTTCAACCAGCTGTGCGTGGCGTGCCACGCGCTGGGCGGCCAGGGCGGCCAGGTGGGGCCGGCGCTCGACGGCGTCGGCGGTCGCATGGCCCCCGCGCAGATCGCGGCGTGGCTGGCGGACCCGCCGGCGATCAAGCCCGGCACCCAGATGCCCAAGCTGCCCCTCACCGACGGCCAGCGCCAGGAGCTGACCGCCTTCCTCTCGACGCTCAAGTAGGAGAGCCACCATGAAATACGAGTCCCAACGCGTCGCCTGGTGGTTCTTCGCCACCTGCATGCTGCTGTTCGGCCTGCAGCTCGTCTACGGCCTGATCATGGGCTACGCCCACGCCGGCCACGACCCGCTCCACCCGATCATCCCGTTCCACGTCGCCCGCGCGGTGCACACCAACCTGCTGGTGGTGTGGCTCTTGACCGGGTTCATGGGCGCGGCCTACTTCATCATCCCCGAGGAGGCCGATCGCGAGCTGTACTGGCCCAAGCTGGCCTACGTGCAGCTGATCGCGCTGGTGGTCGTCGGCGTGGTCGCGATCATCGGCTTCCACCTCCAGTGGTGGGAGGGGCGCAAGTTTCTCGAGATCCCCCGCCCGCTCGACTTCCTGGTGGTCGTCGACGTGCTGCTGTTCATCGCCAACATCGGCATGACGATCTGGAAGGGCAAGCGGATGACGACGACCAGCATGGTGCTGTTCTTCGGCCTGCTGATGGCGGCGCTGCTCTACCTGCCGGGCATGATCCCGACCGACAACCAGACCCTCGACTCGTACTGGCGCTGGTGGGTGGTCCACCTGTGGGTGGAGGGCGTCTGGGAGCTGATCATGGGCGCGATCCTGTCGTTCCTCCTGATCAAGCTCACCGGCGTCGACCGCGAGGTGATCGAGAAGTGGCTGTACGTCATCGTCGGCTTCACCTTCCTGTCCGGCATCCTCGGCACCGGCCACCACTACTACTGGATCGGCACCCCGCGGTACTGGCTGCTCATCGGCGGCGTGTTCAGCGCGCTCGAGCCGCTGGCCTTCCTCGGCATGGCGATCTACGCGATCGCGATGGCGCGCAAGGGCGGCCGCGCCCACCCCAACCGCGTCGCGCTGCAGTGGACCATCGGCTGCGCGGTGATGTCCTTCGTCGGCGCCGGCTTCCTCGGCTTCGCCCACACCCTCCCGCAGGTCAACCTCTACACCCACGGCACGCTGGTCACCGCGATGCACGGCCACATGGCGTTCTGGGGCGCCTACGCGATGCTGGTGCTGGCGATGATCAGCTACGCGCTGCCGCTGCTCACCGGGCGCAAGCGCCACGACACCCCGTCCGCGAGCTTCGCGTTCTGGACGTCGAACATCGGCATGATCGCCATGACCCTGGCGTTCGCGGTCGCGGGCATCACCCAGGTCGTGCTCGAGCGCCGGGTCGGCATGGACTTCGTCACGGTGCAGAAGGAGATCGAGGTCCACTTCTGGGGCCTGCTGCTGGCCGCCGGGCTGTTCATCCTCGGGATCAGCGCCTACATCTACAACTTCATCCGTCACGGCAAGCCGGTGGCCGAGGTCCAGGGTGGCGGCGACAGCGGCGCCAGCCCGCCGGCGGCCGAGGCGGCGTGACCGCGCCGTACTACCGCGAGGTCGGCGACGAGGTGCGGGCGTTCACGGCGGCCCACGCCACCCGCGCGCCGGTGCTGCTCAAGGGGCCCACCGGCTGCGGCAAGTCGCGGTTCGTCGAGGCGATGGCGGCGCGCCTCGACCGGCCGCTGGTGACCGTGGCGTGCAACGACGAGACCTCGGCCCACGACCTGATCGGGCGCTGGCTGGTCAAGGGCGGCGACACCGTCTGGCAGGACGGGCCGGTCACCCGCGCGGTCAAGCAGGGCGCGATCCTCTACCTCGACGAGGTGGCCGAGGCCCGCGAGGACGTGATCGTCGTGCTGCACCCGCTCGCCGATCACCGCCGCCAGCTCCACGTCGATCGGCTCGACGTCACGCTCACCGCCGGGCCCGGCTTCATGCTGGTCGCCAGCTACAACCCCGGCTACCGGCGCGGCCTCAAGGAGCTGAAGCCGTCGACCCGACAGCGGTTCGTGGCGCTGGCCTTCACCTATCCGGCGCCAGACCTCGAGACCGAGATCGTGGCCACCGAGGCCGCGATCGACGCGGCGGTCGCCCGCCGGCTGGTGGCCGTCGCGGGCAAGATCCGCAAGCTCGACGAGCTGGGCCTGGCCGAGACGGTGTCGACCCGGCTCCTGGTCAACGCCGGCAAGCTGATCGGCCACGGCGTGCCGCCGCGGCGCGCGTGCGCCGTCGCGGTGGTGACGCCGCTGTCCGACGACGCCGACACCCAGCGCGCGCTGCAGGACCTGGTGGACCTGGCGCTATGAGCTGGGACGAGCGCCTGTTCGGCCGGCTGTTCGCGCGGCTGCGCCGGCGGCGCGAGCACGTCGCCGACGCCCGCGGCGTGGCGGTGGCGCCCGAGCGACGCCGGCTGGAGCTGGTGGCCAGCGCGCTGGCCGGGCGGCGGATGACGATCACGATCGCGACCGGCGACGGCGGCGTCCGCGGCGCGCACCTGGTGCTGCCGGCGCGGCTCGACGCGCTGGCCACGCCCGACGCCAACGCCGCGCTGCTGCTGGCGCGGGTCGCGGTGGGCGCGATCATGGCCCGGGCGCCGACGCCGCCGCTTGGCGACGACGCGACCGGCGCGGTGACGACGCTGGCGGCGCTGGCCCGGGCCCGGCGGGTGATCGCCGACGAGCTGCCCGGCGCCGATGCGCTGCTCGCCGAGGTGCTGGCGGCGGTGCGCGCCACGCGGTCGCGGCTGGCGCCGCGGACCGACGCCGATCGCGCCCTCGAGGCCGCCGCGGAGGTGGCGCTGGGCCGGCCGCTGGCCGAGCTCGCGTCGGCGCCGCCCGCCCTCGCCGCGTGGCTGGCCGCGATCGCCGCCGGTGACGCGAGCGTGGGTCCAGGCCCCGGCGCCGGCGGTCGGCTGGCGGTGGTTCCGCTCTGCGGCTGGCTGGGCGCGCCCGGCCTCGACGACGCCGACCTGCCGACGCCGGGCGCCGAGCCACGCCCGGGCGCCGGCGGCCGCGAGCACGCCGGCCGCGCCCGCGATCGGCTCAAGCGGCGCCAGCTCGATCCACAGGCGCTCGAGGAGAACCCGCTGGTCCACTCGTTCGAGAAGGTGCACACGCTCGAGAAGTACCAGGGCGGCAAGAAGCGCATCGACGGCGCCGACGACCTGGCCGCGCACGGCGACGCGCTCGACGAGCTCGAGCTGGACGAGGTCGTCCGCACCAGCACCACCACCAGCGGCGTCTACCGCGCCGAGGTGCTCGGCCTCGACGACGCCGGCGACCTCGCCGCCGAGCCGCCCGCGCCGGCGCCCGACGCCCTGGCCTACGACGAGTGGGACGAGGGCGCGCGCCGCTATCGCCGGGCCTGGTGCCAGGTGCGCGTCGACGCCGCGCCCGCCGCCGCCGGACCGGAGCCGACCCGCCGCTTCGTCGCCGCCGCGCTGACCCGCCACCGCCGCGAGCGCGCCGAGCTGGCCGCGCAGGTGGCGCGGCTCGACGCGCAGCCGACCCGGGTGGGCCGCCAGGCCGACGGCCCCGACATCGACGTCGACGCCGTGGTCGACCGCCACGGCGCGCTGCGCCACGGCAGCACCGGCCCGGACAAGCTGTACGTGGCGCCGCGCCGCCGCCCGCCCGAGCTGGCGGTGGCGCTCCTGCTCGATCGCAGCTTGTCGAGCGACGCCTGGGTCGCCGACCAGCGCGTGCTCGACGTCGGCACCGGCGCGCTGGTCGCGCTGGGCGACGCGCTCGATCGGGTCGCGGCGCGCACCGCGATCGTCGCGTTCGCGAGCCACACCCGCCGCGACTGCCGGCTGGCGATGATCAAGGGCTTCGACGCGCCGTGGGCCACCGGCCACGCGCGGCTGGCCGCGCTCGAACCGGCCGGGTACACCCGGATCGGGCCGGCGCTGCGCCACGTCACCGCGCTGCTCGACCGCGAGCCGGCGCGGCGCAAGCTGCTGGTGCTGCTGTCGGACGGCAAGCCCACCGACTACGACCGCTACGAGGGGCGCTACGGCGTCGCCGACGTGCACCGCGCGGTCGGCGAGGCCGCGCGCGCCGGCGTCCACGTCTTCACCGTCGCGCTCGACCAGCGGGCGCGCCACCACCTGCCACAGATGTTCGGCCCCGGCGGGTTCGCGGTGGTCTCGCGCCCGCGCGACCTGGTGACCGCGGTCGGCCGCCTGTACCAGCAGCGCCTCGCGCGCTGACGCCGTCACCCCTCGGCGGCGCACGCCGTCAGCGTCGGCAGATCGCCGATCACGAAGCGCCCGCCGTCGGTGACCAACACCCCGTCGCGCTCCCACGGCCGCAGCGCGCGGATCACGGTCTCGGTCCGCGCCGACACCAGGCTGGCCAGCGTGGTCCGCGACAGCGACACCGGCACCGCCATCGTCCCATCGGCCAGCTCGTCGCCGAACCGCGACGCCAGGTGCAGGAACAGGTTGGCCAGCCGCGCCCGCACCGTGCCGGCCGACAGGATCTCGACCTTGGTCCGCAGCGCCGCCGCGTGCCGACACAGCGCCTGCTGCAGCGCCAGCGCCAGCGCCGGACACAGCGCCGACTGCTCGAGCAAGCGCTGGGCGTCGACCCTGATCACCGTCGCCGCCTCCGAGATCACCACCGCCTCCGCCGGGTACCGGCTGGCCTCGAGCGCCGCGGTGTCGCCGACGTTCTCGCGCGACCCGAAGATCGCGACGATCACCTCGGCGCCGGAAGCGAGGCTGCGCCGCACGGTCACCAGCCCCGAGGCGATCACGTGGAACCCGGTCGCGACGTCGCCCTCGCGCCACAGCGGCGCGCCGACCGCCAGCTCGCGCAGCGTCGACCGGGCCGCGAGGCGCTCGATCACCGGCAGCGGCACCTCGCGCAGGAAGTGGCTCGTGCGCAGCAGCGCCACCACGCGGCTCGCGCCGGCGGCCAGCGGCGGCGACGAAGCGATGGGCGGTGACACGGTTTCGGGCATGGGATCCGATCAGCGCAGCGCGGCCAGGACCGCGTCGTGGCCGCGACCGAGGCCCTCGACCCGGGCCCGCGGTCGGCCGGTGTCGTCGAGGACGGTCAGGACCGAGGTATGGAAGAACTCGCCGCTGTCGAGCGCGCGGTACTTGATGCCGAGCGCCGCGGCCAGCTCGCGCGCCGCGCCGTCGTCGGCGGCGGTGAGCAACCAGCCGGGGCCGAGCTGCCGCTCGCCGGCCAGCTCGCGTAGCTTCGCCGGCGTGTCGCGCGCGGGATCGAAGCTGACGAGCACGAACCGCACCCGCGCCCGCGTCGCCGCGTCGAGATCCTGCTCGATGCCCTTGAGGTCATCGATCAGCCGCGGGCACGCCGCCGGACAGGTCGCGTAGAACATCGTGATGACCGCCGGCGCCCCGGCCAGCGACGCCAGCGGCACGCTGGCACCGTCGGCGGTTCGCACGGTCAGCTCGAGATCGTAGATCGAGCCGTTCCCGAGCGGCGACGCCCAGTCGCCGGCCATCGCCGGCGCCGCGCCCGGCGCGACGTCCACCGTCGGCACCGGGGACGGCGACGCCGCGTCGACACCGCTCGCCGCCGGCGCGGGACGGCGCGCCTCGTGGCACGCGCCGAGCAGCCCGGCGACCACCAGCGTCCAGATGATGCGCATCGTCACGGCCCTTTCCCCGGCCGCGGCAGATCGGCCGCGCACCGGAACCCGAGGTTGGCGGTGGTGTAGCGGGCCTGGAGCGAGCTGCGGAACGCCAGCCGCATGAACGTCGCGTACTGCCGCGGATCCCGCGCCAGCGCCGCGCCGGCACCGCAGTACTTGTCGCGGTCGGCGTCGCCGCGCTCGCGATCGTCGGACGCGACCAGCGCTGCGCCGAAGTCGTAGACCCACTCCCACACCAGGCCGTGGAGATCGTGGACGCCCCAGGCGTTGGCCTCGCCCTGCCCCACCGCCGGCAACACCGTCGGCGTCGGCGCCGCGTACCACGCGAGGATGCGCTCCTGCCAGGCCGGCTCGGCGGTGCCGTCGCGCGCGGTCGCGCTGGCCTGCGCCGCCAGCTCCCACTCGCGCTCCGTCGGCAGCCGCCCGCCGCGCCACGCGCAGTACGCCTTGGCCGCGAACCAGCTCACCCGCACCACCGGCGCCTGCGCCGGCGCGGCCGCCCCCAGCGTGAGCGGCCCCGCCCAGTGGCCGAGGTAGTCGGCGTCGGCGCGCACCGCCTTCACCCGACCTCGCTGCCACGCCGGGTTGGCCTTGACGAAGGCCAGGAAGTCGCCGTTGGACACCGGCGTGACGTCGAGCCGGAACCTCGCCACCACCACCTCCGCCTCGCCGGGTGAGGTCGGAAACACCGGCCGATACGTCCCGGGGCCCACCGCCACCGCGCGCGGGGCGGCGCTCGCGGTGGCGACCGCCAGCAGCATCATCGAAGCGAGGGTGCGAGTGCGCATGGGGACAGGGTCGGCGCCGGCGCCGGTCAGTGCGCCGCGCCCGGCGGGCGGGGGGTGGTCGCGCGGATCCGCGCCACGTCGGCCTTGCTGACCTTGCCCTTCTTGTTGCCCATCGTGTTGAACACGTAGGTCATCATGTTGGCCAGATCGTCGTCGGCCAGGTACGACATCGGCGGCATCACGCCGTTGTAGTCGACGCCGTTGACGTTGATCGGTCCGCTGAGGCCGTTGAGCACGCCCCCGATCAGCGCGTCCATCGACGTCGCCGCGATGTACGACGAGCTGACCAGCGGCGGGAACGTCGGCGGCAGGCCCTTGCCGTCGGGCTGGTGGCAGGTCGAGCAGGTGCCGGCGAACAGCGCCTGCCCCGCCGCGACCTGCTGCTCGAGGGTGAGCGTGCCGGCCTCGGCCGACGCGGTCGCCTCGGCCACCGTCGTCCCGACGCCCGGGCCGGCCTTGTCGGACAGGTACACCGAGTCGACCTCCTTGCCGGAGTACACGACCTTGTCCTCGGCGCCCTCGACCTTGAGCATGCCGACGGCGCCCTTGTTGAAGGCGCGGAACAGCGAGTGGTCGACCAGGATGTACGTGCCCGGCACGTTGACCGTGAAGTCGACGATCGTCGAGCCGCCCGCCGGCACCATCGTGGTCTGCACCTGCTCCTGCGCGTGGACGCCGCCCTCGGTGTAGACCCGGTCGAAGATCTCGCCGATCACGTGGAAGCTCGACGTGGTGTTGGGGCCGCCGACGCCGAAGTAGATGCGGACCTTCTCGCCGACCTTGGCGGTGATGGCCTTGTCACCGACCAGCGCGCCCTCCGACCCGTTGAACACCACGTACGTGGGGTTCTCGTCGATGCCCTTCTGCATGTCGAACGGCTGCAGCCCCTTCTCCCGGTACTTGCCGACCGTGTAGAAGTCGCCCTGCATCACGTAATACTCCTTGTCGACCTTGGGCAGCCCGCCGGGCGGCTCGACCAGGATGAGCCCGTACATGCCGTTGGCGACGTGCATCGGCACCGGCGCGGTGGCGCAGTGGTAGACGTACAGGCCGGGGTTGAGCGCGCGGAACGAGAACTGCGACTCATGCCCCGGCGCGGTGAACGAGCTCGCCGCGCCGCCACCGGGGCCGGTGACCGCGTGGAGGTCGATGTTGTGCGGCATCTTGTTGCTGGGGTGGTTCTGCAGGTGGAACTCGACGATGTCACCCTGGCGCACCCGGATGAAGCTGCCCGGCACGGTGCCGCCGAAGGTCCAGAACGTGTAGCGGACGCCGTCGGAGATCGGCAGCTCCTTCTCCTGCACCTCGAGGTTGACGATGACCTTGGCCGGCTTGTCGCGCGTGATCGGCGCCGGCACGAACGGCGGCGCCGTCAGCTCGGCGACGATCGGAGCGCCGACCGGCGCGCTGGTCACATCCGCGGGCGGCGCTGCTGGCGGCGGCGGCGGGGCGGCGGACGCGTTCGTACCGCTCTTGCACGCCACCGAGCCGAGCAAGCAGACACCCAGGATCATCCGAAGCAGATTCGTCATGCGCAGGCCTCCGCAGGCCGACGTAGCAAGCACCACGCCGCACACGCGTCGGGCCGGCGCGACCTCGCCACCCCGCGAATCGCTCGATCGCTGTGCTCGCCACAACGACAGCGGGGCAGGCAGGTGGTCTGGATCGAATGAGGGTGCGACCGGGCGGCAAGGTCCGGCCCTGGTAGCCCCGCGACGCAAACGTCGCGGGCGGGCGGTGACCGCGCCGAAGGCTCTGCGCGTTCTCGAGGCGTTCGCACCGATCGCGAGCGATATCGCGCAACCCTCGCGCTGTGGGACTGACAACCCGCTCGTGGCACCGACATCGGCGCGCCTTGCGGTGGCGTCCCCATGCGGGTCGCGCGCCGCTCGGCTTCGCGGCACGTTCATTGCTCGCTGTTCACGACCATGATCGATCCGCACACGTCCGTCGCCCAGACCGTCCTCGCCCACTCGGCGTGCGCCGAGGTGTTCCAGCGCCACCGCATCGACTACTGCTGTCAGGGCGCGCGCTCGATCGCCGACGCGTGCAGCCACCGCGGCGTCGCGGTGCCCGGCCTGCTGGCCGAGCTCGACGCGGCGATCGCCGCCCGCGGCGACAGCGCGGTCGCCGGGGCCGCGTTGCCCACCCCCGAGCTCGTCGACCACATCGTCTCGACCCACCACGCCTACCTGCGGCGCGCCCTGCCCTTCATCGGCGGGCTGGCCACCAAGGTCCACCGGGTCCACGGCGACAAAGAGCCGCGGCTGGGGGTGGTCCACGAGCTGTGCGCGACGCTGGCCGACGATCTCGACGCGCACCTCGATCAGGAAGAGCAGCACCTGTTCCCGGCGCTGATCGCCCCGACCGGCGACCGCGCGCAGCTCACCTGCGAGCTGGCGGCGATGTTCGACGACCACCTCGCGATCGGCGCCCTGCTCGAGCGGCTGCGGACCGCGACCGACGACTACACACCGCCGGCCTGGGCGTGCACCAGCTACCGCACGTTGTTTGCCGAGCTGGCCAGCCTCGAGGACGACATCCTGCGCCACGTCCACCTCGAAAACCACGTGCTGATGCCGCGGTTCGTGTGACGCAGCCGCCGGCGACACGTCGCGCCGGCCGGGGTTGCGTCTCGTCGCACCGTTAGATCGTCGTCGTGGGGCGCGCGTCACCAGCCGCATGCGCACCTCTCTCCCGGTCCTGGCGTTCCTCCTGGCCATGCTCGCGGCGCTCGGCACCGCGGCGGCCGACCACAAGTTCCACCCGCTGCCCGGCGGCAAGGGTCGGCTGGCGGTCAAGGTGGTGGCGTACGACGGCGCCACCAACGGCGTGCTCACGGTCGCGGTCAAGAACACCACCGGCAAGCCGCAGCGGTTCTCGGCCGAGGGCCTGTACTTCGTGCCCGACGGCGACCCCGACACCGCGCCGCAGCGGCTGGGCGCGGTCGGCCCGCTGCAGCTGGCCAGCGCCGACGACGACCACCGGCAGGCCGCGATCGAGGTCGCGGCGGGCGCGACGGCCGTGGTGAAGCTCGACGTGTTCTGCATCGACTCGCACCGCGACAGCCCGTCGTCCGCCAACACCTTCACGCTCGGCAAGTCGCGCCTGCCCAAGCAGCTGGCCCGCACGATCGAGGCCTCGGCCAAGGCCGCGGCCGACGACGAAGGTGGCTACGCGCCGGCCAAGGGCAAGATCCAGGGCGAGGTGTGGGCCGCCCGCGACAAGCAGTGGGTGCGCCTCGATGGCGAGGGGGTCCAGGAGGCCGCCAAGTAGCGTGATCCCCGTCACCTGAACCTCACCGAAGGGCCCCGGGCTCGCGCTTTCTCCGCCCCGGCGGATCGCCTACAGTCGCGCCCGATGAGGCACTACCTGCTCGCGCTATCCCTCGTGGCCGCGGTCGCCGCCTGCGGCGACAACCTCCCGGGCGACCAACCGCCGACCGCCCAGGGCGCCAACGTGACCACCGCCGAGGACACGGCGGTCGAGTTCACGGTCACGGCCAGCGATCCGGAGGGCGCCGGGCTGACGTTCACCGCGAGCCGGCCCGCCCACGGCACGATCGCCGTCGCCGGCGATCGCCTCACGTACACCCCCGACGCCGACTACCACGGCGCCGACAGCGTCACGGTCACGGTCAGCGACGCGTCGTTCAGCGCCACGGCCACCGTGGCGATCACGGTGACGCCGGTCAACGACGCGCCGGTCGCGGTCGACGACGCGATCGCCGCCGCCGAGGACACCCCGGCCACGGTCACCAGCGCCGCGCTGGTCGCCAACGACACTGACGTCGACGGCGATCCGCTCACCGTGACCGCGGTGGCCGGCGCCACCCACGGCACGGTCGCGCTGGCCGGCGACACCATCACCTTCACGCCCGACGCCAACTTCGGCGGCGAGGCGACGTTCACGTACACGATGACCGACGGCACCGCCACCGACACCGCGACGGTCACCGTCACCGTCGGCGGCGCCAACGACCCGCCGGTCGCGGTCGACGACGCGCTGACCACCGCCGAGGACACGCTGGGCGTGGCGATGACCGCGGCGCTGCTCGCCAACGACACCGACGCCGACGGCCAGACGCTGTCGGTGTCGGCGGTCGGCAACGCCACCCACGGCACGGTGACGCTGGTCGGCGGCGAGGCGCGGTTCCAGCCCGAGGCCAACTACCACGGCGCCGCCAGCTTCGAGTACACGGTGACCGACGGCGCCGCCAGCGACACCGGCCTGGTCGCGGTGACCGTGACCAGCGTCAACGACGGCCCGGTCGCCACCGACGACACCGGCACCACCGCCGAGGACGCCCCGCTCGCCATCACCACCGCGTCGCTCCTGGCCAACGACACCGACGCCGACGGCGACACGCTGACCTTCCTGTCGGTCGCCGCGGCCTCGAACGGCACGCTCGGCCTCAGCGGCGGCACCGTCACCTTCACCCCGACCGCCAACTTCAACGGCACCGCCGGCTTCGACTACACGATCTCGGACGGCGTGCTCACCGACGTCGGCCACGTGACGATCACCGTCACCCCGGCCAACGACGCCCCGGTGGCGGTCGACGACACCGCCACCACCGCCGAGGACACCGCGGCCACGATCACCGCGGCCACGCTGCTCGCCAACGACACCGACCTCGACGCCGGCGCGACGCTGACGGTGACCGCGGTCAGCGGCGCCACCAACGGCACCGTCGCGCTGGCCGGGACCACCGTCACCTTCACCCCGGCCGCCAACTTCACCGGCGCGGCCGGCTTCGACTACACGGTCTCGGACGGCACCCTCACCGACGTCGGCCACGTCACCGTGACCGTCACCCCGGTCAACGACGCGCCGGTCGCGGTCGACGACACCCGCACCATCAACGAGGACGCGGTCACCACCATCACCGCGGCCTCGCTGACCGCCAACGACACCGACGTCGACACCGGCACCACGCTGACCGTCACCGCGGTCAGCGGCGCCACCAACGGCACCGTCGCGCTGGCCGGCACCACCGTCACCTTCACCCCGACCGCCAACTTCAACGGCACCGCCGGCTTCGACTACACCGTCTCCGACGGCACGCTGACCGACGTCGGCCACATGACGATCACCGTCACCGCGGTCAACGACGCGCCGGTCGCGGTCGCCGACACCGCGACCACCGCCGAGGACACCGCCGCGACGATCGCCGCGGCGACGCTGCTGGCCAACGACACCGACGTCGAGGGCGCGACCCTGACCATCACCGCGGTCGGCGGCGCCGTCAACGGCACCGTCGCCCTGGCCGGCACCACGATCACGTTCACGCCGACCGCCAACTTCAGCGGCACCGCGAGCTTCACCTACACGCTGTCGGACGGCACCGCCACCGCGACCGGCACGGTCACGGTCACGGTCACGCCGGTCAGCGACGCGCCGGTCGCCACCGCCGACACGGTCACCACCGCCGAGGACGCCGCCGCGACGATCGCCGCCGCGACGCTGCTGGCCAACGACACCGACGCCGACGCCGGCACCACGCTGACCGTCACCGCGGTCAGCGCCGCGACCAACGGCACCGTCGCGCTGGCCGGCACGACGATCACCTTCACCCCGACCGCCGACTTCAACGGCGCCGCCGGCTTCGACTACACGATCTCCGACGGCGCGCTCACCGCCACCGCCCACGTGACCGTCACCGTCACCGCGGTCAACGACGCGCCGGTGGCCGACGACGAGTCCGGCACCACCAGCCAGGACGTCGCGGTCGACTTCGCCGACGCCGTGCTGCTGACCGGCGACACCGACGCCGACGGCGACACGCTCACCGTCGTCGCGGTCGGCGACGCCGTCAACGGCACCGTGGCGCGCGCCGCCGGCGTCACGACCTTCACCCCGACCACCGGCTTCTCGGGCGTCGCGTCGTTCACCTACACGGTGTCCGACGGCGCGCTCACCGACGTCGGCGCGGTGACCATCTCGATCGGCAACTCCAACGACCCGCCGGTCGCGGTCGACGACGCCGCCACCACGGCCGAGGACACCGGACTGGGCATCACCGCGGCGACGCTGCTCGCCAACGACACCGACCCCGACGGCGACGCGCTCAGCGTCACCGGCGTCAGCAACGTCACCGGCGGCGCGGCGCTCCTGGTGCTGGGCACCGTCACCTTCACCCCCACCGCCAACTTCAACGGCACCGCCGGCTTCGACTACACCGTCTCCGACGGCTTCCTGACCGACGTCGGCCACGTGACGATCACGGTCATCGCGGTGCCGGACGCGCCGGTCGCGGTGGCCGACAGCGCCACCACGGACGAGGACACCGGCGTCGCGATCGCCTCGGCCACCCTCCTGGCCAATGACACCGACGGCGACGGCGACACGCTCAGCGTGACCAGCGTCGACAACGCCACCAACGGCGCGGTGCTGCTGGTGCTCGGCGTCGCCACGTTCACGCCGGCCGCCAACTTCAGCGGCACCGCCGGCTTCGACTACACGATCACCGACGGCGGGCTCACCGCCACCGCCCACGTCACGGTCACCGTCAACCCGGTCGACGACCTGCCGGTCGCGGTCGACGACGCCGGCTTCACCACCGAGGACCTCGGCATCTTCGTCGACGTGCTGGTCAACGACACCGGCCTGGGCGACGGCGGCATCACGATCACCGCCACCAACGGCGCCCACGGCACCGTCACCCCGGGCGCTAGCAACGTGCTCTACATCCCCGAGGCCAACTACAACGGTACCGACACGTTCACCTACACGATCACCGACGCCGACGGCGACAGCGCCACCGGCACGGTGAACGTGACGATGGGCGCGGTGCCCGACGCGCCGGTCGCGATCGCGACCACGGCGTCGACCAACGAGGGCGTCGCGGTCACCGTCAACCTGTCCGCGACCGACGTCGACTCCGCCGGGGTGACCTTCGCGATCGCCACGACGCCGGCCAACGGTACGCTGGGCGCGATCACCCCGGCCGGCGCGTTCGCGGCCACGGTCGTGTACACACCGAACCCGGGCTTCGACGGCACCGACAGCTTCACGTTCACCGCCAGTGACGGGGCGCTGACCTCGGCGCCGGCCACGGCGGGCCTGACCGTCATCAACGTCGCCGTCTGCAACGACGGCATCGTCGAGGCCCCCGAGACCTGCGACGACAACGGCAACGCCAGCGGGGACGGCTGCTCGGCCACCTGCCAGACCGAGACCGGGTGGAGCTGCGCGGGCACCCCGAGCGTGTGCACCGAGATCTGCGGCGACACGCTGGTCGTCGGTAGCGAGGCCTGCGACGACGGCAACGGGGTCGAGACCGACGGCTGCACCACGCAGTGCGTCGCCGGCGCGATCTGCACGTCGGTCATCGTCGGCGGCGACCGCTTCGCCACCGACCCTGCCACGGGTCACTGCTACGTGTCGTTCGACGACGAACAACTCACGTTCGCCGACGCCCAGCTCGCGTGCGTGACGCTCGGCGGCCACCTCGCGTCGATCACCAGCGCGCCCGAGCAGGCGCTGGTCGCGTCGGTGCAGAACACCGCGCAGAACCCGTGGATCGGCCTGACCGACGCGCTGGTCGAGGGCTCTTTCGGCTGGATCACCGGCGAGGCGCTCACCTTCACTGGCTGGGAGCTGGGGCAGCCCGACGGTGGCGAGCCCGAGGACTGCGTCAACCTGTTCTCGACCGCGGTCTCGCCCTCGGGCACCGCCGGCACCTGGAACGACACCAGCTGCACGTTCGTCGGCTTCACCGCCGGCCGGATCTGCGAGCTCGACGCGTCGCCGTGCGGCGACGGCACCCTACAGGCCGCGGTCGGCGAGGCCTGCGACGACGGCAACCGCAACGGCGGCGACGGCTGCTCGGCGACCTGCCAGGTCGAGGCTGGCGCGGTTTGCAGCGGCACCGCCCCGACGACCTGCGCCAAGCTGGTGATCAATGAGGTCGACTACGACCAGGTGGGGGGCGACGCGGTCGAGTTTCGTCGAGATCTACAACGCCGGTACCGCCCCGGCCGACGTCACCAACGTCGCGCTGGTGCTGATGAACGGCGGCACCTTGCCGGCCGTCGAGTACTCGGCCGACGGAGTCACGCCCTGCGCTCGCATCCAAGCTCATCCTGGCGTGAACGACCCTGCGGTCCGATCAGACCAGTTGCCGCCGGGCGGCTACCTGGTCATCGCGGCCGCCTCCTTCGCGGGCCTCCCGCCCGGCGCGCTTCGCATCCTCGGCGGCGCGACCAACCTCGTGCAGAACGGTGCGCCCGACGCCATCGCCATCTTCAACGCGGGGGCTGGTGCGCTCACCGACGCGCCTCGCTGGTTCGCCGCATCAACGGCCGCGACACCCAGGTGACCAGCGCCGACTGGGCGTTCACCGCCACGCTGACGCCGGGCGCCGCCAACCCGTAGGCGCACGCCCCCGCCGCTACGCGCCGGTCTGCAGCCGCCACAGCGCGGCGTAGGCGCCGCCGGCGGCGACCAGGTCGTCGTGGGTGCCGCGCTCGATCACCCGGCCGTCCTCGAGCACGCAGATCTGGTCGGCGTGGCGGATCGTCGACAGCCGGTGCGCGACCATCAGCGTCGTCCGGCCGGCGGTGATCTGCGCCAGCGCCCGGGCGATCGCCGCCTCGGTCTCGTTGTCGACCGCGCTGGTGGCCTCGTCGAGGATCAGGATCGCCGGGTCGCGCACCAGCGCCCGGGCGATGGCCAGCCGCTGGCGCTGGCCGCCCGACAGCTTCTGGCCGCGCTCGCCGACCCGGGTGGCGTAGCCGTCGGGCATCGCGACGATGAACTCGTGGGCCGCCGCCGCCCGCGCCGCGGCCTCGACCTCGGCGTCGGTGGCGTCGAGCCGGCCGTAGCGGACGTTGTCGGCGATCGTGCCGTCGATCAGGAACACGTCCTGGCCGACGTAGCCGATCGCCGCGCGCACCGCGGCGTCGTCGAGCGGCGCCAGCGGCTGGCCGCCCAGCGTCACCGCGCCGCCGGTGGCCCGGTAGAACTTCATGAGCAGCTTCATCACCGTGCTCTTGCCGGCGCCGGTGGTGCCGACCAGCGCGGTGGTCTTGCCGGCCGCCGCGGTGAAGCTCAGACCGCGCAGCACCGGCGCCCCTGGCGCGTACGCGAACTCGACGCGGTCGAAGACCACGTCGCCGCGCGCCG
This sequence comes from Myxococcales bacterium, assembly GCA_016707895.1. Taxonomy (GTDB): domain Bacteria; phylum Myxococcota_A; class Polyangia; order Haliangiales; family Haliangiaceae; genus UBA2376. Next base: position 150,422 of record JADJGV010000007.1, read on the forward strand.
CGTCGCCCAGCGGCGCGGTGCCCACCGGGTGCGCGATCTCGGTGTCGTACAGCGCGAACGCCCGGCGGATCGCCGCCATCGACCGGTTGTACATGTCGGTCACCTGGGCCAGCCGGGTCAGCGGCCACAGCAGCCGCTGGGTCAGGAACACGAACACCGAGTACGCGCCGACCGCCATCTCGCCTTGCAGGGTCAGCCGCCCGCCGACCACCAGCGTGGCGATGAACCCGATCATGATCGCCATGCGGATGATCGGCGTGATCGCGCTCGCCAGCCGGATCGCCTGGCCGTTGGCCCGGCGGTAGGCGTCGCTCTGGACCTGCACCCGCGCCGCCTCGTGGTCCTCGCGGCCGAAGGCGCGGATCGTCGCCAGGCCGCCGAGGTTGTTGCCGACCAGGCCGTTGAGCCCCGCGGCCTCGGCGCGCACCGCCAGGTAGCGCCGCTCGAGGCGGCCCTGGAACCAGTAGGCGCCGTAGAGGATCACCGGGATCGGGGCCAGCGCGAACAGCGCGGTGCCGGGCGCCAGCACGATGAACGCGACGCTGCACAGGATCGTCGACGCGACCACCTGGATGATCTGCGACGCGCCGTCGTTGACGAACCGCTCGAGCTGGTTGATGTCGTCGTTGAGCGTCGACAGGATCGCGCCGGCCTGCTTGTCCTCGAAGTACGCGACGTCGAGCGCCTGGACGTGGCGGTACACGTCCATCCGCAGATCGTGTTGCAGCGCCTGCGCCAGGTCGCGCCACGCCACCTCGTACAGGTACTCGAAGCCGCTCTCGCAGATCCAGATGACCGCGGTGAGCCCGGCCAGCAGGTACAGCTGCGACTCGACCGACGCGACGCCGAAGCCGGCCAGCCACGAGTCGCCCCGCCGCACCACGACGTCGACCGCGATGCCGATCAGCACCTCGGGCAGCACGTCGAACAGCTTGTTGAGGATCGTGTAGACGACCGCCAGCCGGATGCGCGTGCGGTAGGCCCGGGCGTACCGCCACAGGCGAGCGATGGGGTGCATGGGCCGCCACCCTGGCTGACCCGCGCCGCGCGGGCAAGCGCCGGCCGCCGGCGCGCGCCGGTCGGCGCCAGCGAGTCCTTCGGGCGCTGGCGTCTCGCGTTTCGGGTTGGGGCCCCGTCGGGGCATGACCCGACGGGGAAGGGGCTTTGCGAAAGCCCCTTCCAGAGAGCTCAGCGCAGGAAGCCGTCGCTGCGCAACAGGCGCGTCGCCTCCTGGCTCGACGGCCCGCCCTCGACCAGGCCGATCAGCGGCGCCAGCACCGCGTAGGCCTCGTCGGACAGCACCGCCTGCGCCTGGGCCGCGGTGCCGATGCGCAGGCCGCGGAAGTTGGCGAAGGCCAGGTGGGTCCCCACCGCCAGCCGCGCAGGGTCGTACTCGAACGCGTGGTTGCCCTGGACGAACAGCGCCGCCTTGACCGCGCCGAGGAAGGCGCTGATGCCAGCCTCGTAGTAGCCGAAGATCGCCTCGGCCACGTCGGCGTCGCCCTGGACCTCGAGGTTGCCCTCGCAGGCCAGGTTGCGGCAGCGCAGCCGACCGGTCACCACCAGCGTCGCGGTCTCGTCGAGCGACACCGTGCCGGCCACCGTCAGGTCGCCGCGGACGATCAGCGCGGCGTCCGAGCCGCTGAAGTCGTCGTCGAGGGCCAGGTCGCCGTCGTGGACCCGCAGCTCATCGACCTCGACCGCGTCCGTCCAGTCCTCGTTCTTGATCGTCGCGAGATCGGCGTCGGTGCCGGGCCGGAGCCCGACCAGGTCGCTGGCGGTGAGCATCACCCCAGCCTGCCCGCCGCCGCCGCCGCCGTCAATCGAGCCCGCCCCCAGCGCACCTGTCGACGTTTCGGTCGAGCAGCCGTCGACGCGCCGGGAGTCTCGCGTCTTGGGGAGACCGGAGCGGGGGGGGGGGCGGGCGCGAGACAGGGCGGGGGGGCGGGGCCGCGGGCCCGGCCCGCCGGGCGCCGCCGCGGGGGGGCCCCGGCGGGGCCGCCGGCGCCCCGCGCGGCGGGGCCCGGCCCCGGGCGGGGGGGGGGGGCGGCGGGCGGGCCCCCCGGGGCCCCCGGCCGGCCCGCGGGGGCCGGGGGGGGGGGGGGGGGGCGGGGGGGGGGGGGGGGCGGCGGGGGGCCCCGGCGGGGGCCCCGGGGGCCGGCCCGGGCGCCGCGGGGGCGCGGGCCGGGGCGCGGGCGGGGCCCGGCGGGCGCCCCCGGGCCCGGCCGGGGGGGGGGCGCGGGGGGGGGGGGGGGGGGGGGGGCGGCGGGGGGGGCGGGGGGCGCGGGCCGGGGGGGGGGCGGGGGGCCGGGGGGCGGGGGCGGGGGGGGGGGGGCCGCGGGGGCCCCCGGGCCTCTTCGGCCCCCGGGCGCCCCCCGGGGGGCCCCCCGGCCCTGCGCGGGGGGGGCGGGGGCGGGGGGGGGGGGGGGGGGGGGGGGGGGGCCCCGGCCCGGGGGCCGGGGGGCGGCGGCCCCCGGGCGGGGCGGGGCGCCCGGGGGGGCGGGGGGGGGGGGGGGGCGCGGGCCGGCCCGGGGCCCCGTCGGGGCATGACCCGACGGGGGAGGGCGTGGCGACACGCCCTCGTAAGAACTCAACGCGCGAACGCGCAGTCGTAGTAGGTCAGGTCGACGATCGAGGCGAGGCGCTCGGTGGTGCCGGCCTTGAAGATCGCGCCGTAGCTGTTGTCGCCCGCGCCGTACTCGAACGCGCGCACCGTCGTGCCGGTCGCCGCGTGGCGCAGGTCGACCACGTTGAGCGTGCGGCCGTCGATCCGGGTCAGGCCGTCGGCCAGGCTGGTGGCGTCGGCGTAGGCCACGCGGATGGCGGCCAGCGCGTCGGTGGCGTCGGCGCCGGTGAGCTGGCCGGCCGAGGTCACGACGTTGGCGCTGATGCGGGTGAAGTCGGCGCTGGCGCGGGTGGCGCTCCAGTCGGCGCCCAGCGCGCAGGTCTGCGCGCGCGGCGTGCACGCCTCGAGATCGCCGTCGTGGATCTTCGACACCACCGCGGCCGAGCCGTAGGCGAACACCGCGCCGTAGCTGTTGTCGCCGGCGCCGTACTCCAGCGCGACGAACGCGCGGGCGCCGGCCTCGTCGTAGATGTCGACGCGGCGGATGACCTGCTGGTCGACCGCGGCGAACGCCTGCGCGACGGTCGTGACGTCGGTGTGCGCCGACTGCTGCACCGCGCGCACGACGCGGACCGCGTCGAGGGCGTCGGCCGGCACCCCGGCGAAGTCGCTGGCGTGGAGCTCGCGATCGCCGGTGACCGCGTAGGCGGTGCTCGCGAGCAGGTCGCCGAAGGTGGCGCCGAACAGGCAGGTGTTGGCCGGGGCGCAGCCGGCGCCGGTGCAGCCGACCGAGGCCGAGAACTGGCCGCGGGTCGAGGCGGCGTAGCCCTTGACCAGGATGCGGTAGCTGCCCGCGCCCAGGTCGCGGGTCAGCGACGACCACACCGCGCCCTGGGAGTCGTCGTTGCGGGCCAGGTACGGGCCCCAGGTGCCGTCGGCGCGCTGCTTGTAGAGGTACAGCACGGTGTCGACGTTGTAGCGGCTGGTCAGGCTGGGGCCGGTGAACGCGTGGACCTGGGCCGCGCCGGTGAGCGCGAAGGTCCAGGTGTGGTAGCGCGCGGTGGTCGACAGCACGCCCTCGGCCGGGGTGTCGAACCCGATCGCGCCGTGGTCGGTCGGGCGCGCGAACGAGTCGAGCTTGCCGTCGGCCGGCACCTCGGCCTCGTCGCCCTTGTCGAGATCGCTCTCGACGCAGGCGGGCAGCACGGCGGGCAACGCGAGCAGGGCGGCGGCGACGGACAGCGAGCGGAGCGACATCGTGGCGGGGCCAAGAGCAAGCCACGTTCCACCCGCGGCGCGCCGACAACCGCAGGAATTCCGGGCGGGTCGCGGCCCCGTGGCTAGTCTGGTGGCCGGCAGGCGCCGTGGGCTGTCGTCCCCGACGACACGGCGCGGAAACCCGCGGCGCGCGACTACCGAACCCGCGCGCAAGGCTGGTAGATTCGGGGCTCGTGACTGAGCCGAAGGGGAGCCCAGGAGCCGAGTCGCCGCCCGCGGGCGGCGCGGCGACCGGCGCCGACACCACGCCGTTCGGCCACCACGGCCAGCTCGACCCGGCCGCAACCAGCCAGGCGCCGACCATCGCGGACGGCAGCGCGATCCGCCTCGGCGAGACCGTCGACGCCCGCCCACGGCAGGTCCACCCGGTCGGCGCCATCACCCCGCCCGACCGCTACCAGCTGGGCAAGCACCTGGCGGGCGGCGGCCAGGGCGACGTGTACCGGGTCTACGACCGCCAGCTCCGCCGCGACATGGTCATGAAGATCCTGGGCGAGTGGTGGTGCGACGATCCGGTGGCGATCGCGCGGTTCGTGCAGGAGGCGCAGATCACCGCCCAGCTCCAGCACCCCAGCGTCGTGCCGGTCCACGAGATCGGGGCGCTCGCCGACGGCCGCCCGTACTACACGATGGCCGAGATCCGCGGCCGCACGCTGGCGTCGGTGATCGAGGCGGTGCACGTGGCGTCGAGCGCGGGGTGGAGCCCGGAGCCGGCCGGCGTGTCGTTCCGGCGCCTGATCGACTACTTCCACCGGGTGTGCGAGTGCGTCGGCTTCGCCCACGTGCGCGGCGTGGTGCACCGCGATCTCAAGCCGCACAACGTGATGCTCGGCCCGTTCGGCGAGGTGCTGGTGCTCGACTGGGGCCTGGCGCGGATCGGCAAGCAGATCGACGCCGCGGTGCGCGGCCCGTCGACGACCCGGGGCGACGACGACGCGCTGATGAGCCAGGCCGGCTCGATCGCCGGCACCGCCGGGTACATGTCGCCCGAGCAGGCCGCCGGCGAGGTCGAGCTGGGCCCGCCGACCGACGTCTACGCGCTGGGCATGATCCTGCGCGAGATCCTGACCGGCACGCCGCCGAGCCTGCCCGAGCGGATGGGCGTGCTGGCGCCGATCGTCGCGACGGCCGAGCGGCCGCTGCCCGACGAGCTGATCGCGATCGCCGAGCGCGCCACCCGCCACGCGCTCGCCGAGCGCTACCCCGACGGCGGCGAGCTGGCCCGGGCGGTCGAGGCGTTCCTCGACGGCGCGCGCAAGCGCGAGCGGGCCCGGGAGCTCCTGGCCCAGGCCGAGGCGGTCGGCCCGCGGATCGCCGAGCTCGAGCGCGAGGCCGGCGAGCTGACCCGCCAGGCCCGGGCCATCCTCGACGGGCTACCGCCGTCGGCGCCGGCCGAGGCCAAGCAGCCGGGCTGGGAGCTGGCGGACGCGGCCGCCGGCAAGCGGCTCGACGCCGAGCTGGCCACGGTCGAGATGAACCGGTTGATCGATCTGTCGCTGATCGAGGCCGAGCTGCCCGAGGCCCACGCGATGCTGGCCCGCCACTACCGCGCGCTGCACGTCGCGGCCGAGGCGCGCCACGATCCCAACGCCCGCACCATCGAGCAGCAGCTGCGCGCCCACGACCGCGGCGAGCACGCGGCCTACCTGGCCGGGATGGGCGCGCTGACCCTGGTGACCGAGCCGCCGGCCCAGGTCGAGCTGCGCCGCTACGAGCTGCGCGGGCGCCGGCTGGTCGACGAGCACGTGCGCGACCTCGGCGTCACGCCGCTCCGCGCGCTCGCGCTGCCGCGCGGCAGCTACCTCTTGATCCTGCGCGCCCCCGGCCACCACGAGGTGCGCTACCCGGTGGCGATCGGCCGGCAGGAGCACTGGGATCCGGTCCGCCCCGGCGACGCCACCACCACGCCGGTGGTGCTGCCGCGGCTGGGCGAGGTCGACGACGACGAGGTGTTCGTGGCCGGCGGCCCGTTCTGGTGCGGCGGCGATCCCCAGGCCGCGGGCGAGGTCATGCCGCGGCAGCGGGTGTGGGTCGACTCGTTCATCCTGCGCCGCGATCCGGTGACCAACCGCGAGCTCCTGGCGATGGCCAACGCGCTGATCGCCGACGGCACGCCCGCGGCCGAGGCGCTGGCGCTGAGCATCGTGCCGCGGCACCGCGGCTCGACGGTCGGCGAGGCCGGTACGCTGATCTGGCCGCGCAACGACGCCGGCGCCTTCACGCTGGCCACCGACGACGAGGGCATCACCTGGCAGCCCGAGATGCCGACCTGCATGGTGACGTGGCACGGCGCGGTCGCGGTCGCCGAGTGGCACGCCCAGCACACCGGCCGTCGCTACCGCCTGCCCGGCGAGCTCGAGTTCGAGAAGGCCGCGCGCGGCGTCGACGGGCGCGCCTTCCCGTGGGGCGACCACTTCGATCCGACCTGGGCCAACATGCGGCTGTCCTGCGACGACGGCCTGCGCCCGCGCGACGTCGCGCTGTTCCCGGTCGACGCCAGCCCGTACCTCGCGCGCAGCCTGGCCGGCAACGTGTGCGAGTGGTGCGGCGATGACTACCGCCGCGAGGGGCCGCCGCTGCTCGACGGCCGCTACGCGCCGCCGCGCGACGGCAGCGCCGCGCCGCCGACCAACCGCACGCTGCGCAGCGGCTGCTTCCTGTTCGACGCCTTCCTGCTGCGCGCCGCCACCCGGCACGACTCGATGTCGATCATGCGCGACATCTCGGTCGGGTTCCGCCTGGCGCGCTCGTTCGATGACCGCCGGCGCTGATCGCCGCCCCTGACGACCGCCGCCCCACGACCAGGAGCCTCATGCAGACCTTGCTCTCGTACCTCGCTCACCTCGCGGGCGATCCCGCCGCGCAGCAGGCCTTCGCCGCGCAACCCGAGACGGCGATCGCCGCCGCCGACCTGTCCGAGGCCGACAAGGCCACCCTGCGGTCGCGCGATCCGGGCCGGCTGCACGCCGCGATCGGGCAAGAGGCCGCCGCCGCGGTGGTCTACGCGTCCAGCCCCGCCGCGGTCGTCTACGCCGCCGGCGCGCCGCAGGGCGCGGTCGTCTACGCCGCCGGTGCGCCGCACGCTGCCGTCGTGTATGCCGCCGGCCAGGCTCAGGTCGTCTACGCCGCCGGCGCCAGCCCCGCTGTCGTCTACGCCGCCGGCGCCAGCCCCGCTGTGGTCTACGCCGCCGGCGCCAGCCCCGCCGTCGTCTACGCCGCCGGCGCCAGCCCCGCTGTGGTCTACGCCGCCGGTGCCGGCAACCCCGCCGTCGTCTACGCCGCGGGTGGCAGCAACCCCGCCGTCGTCTACGCCGCGGGCGGCGGCGGCCACCCGATGGTCGTCTACGCCGCCGGCGCGCCCGTCGTCTACGCTGCCGGCGCGCCCGTCGTCTACGCCGCCGGCCACGCCCAGGTCGTCTACGCCGCCGGCGCCAACCCCGCCGTCGTCTACGCCGCCGCGCCCCAGGCCCAGGTCGTCTACGCCGCCGGCCAGAGCCAGGTCGTCTACGCCGCCGGCGCCAACCCCGCCGTCGTCTACGCCGCCGCGCCCCAGGCCCAGGTGGTCTACGCCGCCGGCCAGAGCCAGGTCGTCTACGCCGCCGGCGCCAGCCCCGCCGTCGTCTACGCCGCCGCGCCCCAGGCCCAGGTCGTCTACGCGGCGGCACCGGCCGCGCCCGTGGTCTACGCCACCAGCCCGTCCGACGCCGGCAGCGATCCCAAGTGAGCGGGCTGCTCGCCGTCGTCGGCACCGGCATCAAGGCCGTCGGCCACCTGACCGCCGACGCCCGCGCCTGGATCGCGTCGGCCGACGAGGTCCACTACGTCGCCGCCGATCCACTGACCGAGGCGACCATCCGGGGCCTGGCCCCGCACGCGCAGTCGCTGTCGCGCTTCTACGCGATCGGCCGCGCGCGCCATGACACCTACGAGGCGATGACACAGTCGCTGCTGGCCGGCGTGCGCGCCGGCCGCACCGTGTGCGCCGCGTTCTACGGCCACCCCGGCGTCTTCGTCTATCCGTCGCACGACGCGATCCGGCGGGCGCGCGCCGAGGGCCTGCGGGCGATCATGGAGCCTGGCGTGTCGGCGGAGGACTGCCTGTTCGCCGACCTCGGCTTCGATCCCGCGGTGGTCGGCTGCGCCCAGTACGAGGTCACCGACTTCCTGGTGTACCGCCGTCGCCCCGATCCATCGGCGGCGATGATCCTGTGGCAGATCGGCGTGGTCGGCGATCTGACCTGGAACCCCGGCCGCACCAACGCCGACAACCTGCGGGTGCTGGTCGCGGAGCTGGCCCCGGTGTACGGCGCCGATCACGTGGTCGTGGTCTACGAGGCGCCGCAGCTCCCCACCTGCCGCGCGCGCATCGATCACGTGCGGCTGGCCGACCTGCCGACCACGCCGCTCACCACCGCGTCGACCCTGTTCGTGCCGCCGCGCGAGCGGCGCGCCGCCGACCCCGCGATGGTGGCGCGGCTCGGCCTCGACGGTCGGCGGTTCGGGCTGACGGAGGCGCCATGAGCCTGGCCAGCATCGCCGCGGTGCTGGCGCCGCCGCCGATCGCGCCGATCCGCACCCGCGAGGACCTGATCGACGCGCTGGGCCGCGCCGCCGAGCTCGAGCACGCGATCATGGCGCAGTACCTGTACGCCGCGTTCTCGCTCGACGTGACCGCGCCGGGGCTGTCGCCGGCCGACAGCGAGGCCGTGCGCGGCTTCGTGATCTCGTGCCTGCACATCGCGCGGCAGGAGATGGAGCACCTCGGCCTGGTCTCGAACCTGCTGGTCGCGGTCGGCGCGCCGCCCAACTTCGACCGCCCCAACCTGCCGCTGCCGCCGCGCTTCTACCAGGTCGAGCTGCCGCTGGCGCTCCTGCCGTTCGGCGACGAGTTCTTGACCCTGGCCGAGCGGCTCGAGGCGCCGTGCGACGAGCCGCCCGATCACCCGCTCGGCCCGTACTACGCGTCGATCGCCGAGGTCTATGAGCGCCTGCGGGCCGGCTTCGTCACGCTGGGCTCGCCCGACGCGCCGACCGCCGACACGCTGTTCCTGGGCGCCGCGGCCCAGCAGCTCGACAACGCCGCGTTCGGCGCGAGCCCCGGCCAGATCTGGTACGGCATCACGCTGATCCGGGTGAAGGACCTGGCGAGCGCGCTGGCGGCGATCGATCTGATCCGGGTCCAGGGCGAGGGCGCCACCCCGACGCTGCTGGCGACGCCGGTGATGCTCGGCGTGCCGGCCGACACCACGTCGCACTACGCCCGCGTGCGCGAGATGCGCGCGGCCTGGGACGCGCTGCCGCCGGCGGCCCGCGCCGCCGCGCTGCGGCCGGTGCCGGCCAACCCCCAGAGCTACCCCCACGGCGACGTCGATCCCCGCGCCGAGGTGTGCCTGTTCACCGACCAGCGGGCGGTCGCGCTGGCCACGCTGGGCACGCGCGCCTACGAGCTGATGCTGCTGCTCTTGACCCGCCAGTACGGCGCCAGCGACGCCACCGCCACCGACCTCGCGATGTACCAGGGCATCGCGTTCTTCCCGCTGATGACCATGGTGGTGCGCCCGGTCGGCGAGATGCTGGTACAGCTCCCGGCCGGCGACGGCCGCCACGCCGCCGCGTTCACGTTCGAGCTCGATGGCCCGATCCGCGCCTACCGCGACCGGGTCAGCTTCCACCAGCAGCTGGTCGAGCGCTTCGCGCACCTGGCGGCCGGCTTCGCCGAGCTGGCCGCGACGCCCGACGTGCCGGCGCGGATGACGTTCGTCGCCAAGAACGTCGCCTACCTCACCGAGCGCATCCGCGCCTACGTGGCGGCCAACCCATGAGCATCACCGTCTGCCACTTCGCGGGCTGGCTGCAGGTCCGGCTCGCGACCAACCCCGATCCGCCCGACGAGCCCCGCGGCATCAGCGGCTACACCTTCGCGCTGCCCGGCGAGCCCGACCTCGACCGCGTGCTGCGCACGCACGATCCGGTCGCGCCGCGCAGCCACGGCCCGGCGATCGGCCTGGCGGTGCGCGCGGTCTCGGTCGATGGTGTCGACGTGCCCGGCCACCCGCTGATCGGCGCCGCGGTCGTGCTCCACGACCGGCCGATGTTCGAGTCGGTCAACGAGGTGGTCATGGCCCAGGGCTTCGAGGCGCTCGAGCCCTTCGACCTCGGCCTGATCCAGGGCGAGTTCCGCTTCCGCCGCCGCGACTACCTCGACCCGAGCCAGCCCGACCTGACGGTCTACACCGCGCCGCCGGCGCTGCTGGCAGCCCGCCGCACCGCCAGCTTCGCGCTCGGCACCCAGCTGATGCAGGAGGCCACCGGCGAGAGCGACCCGGTGGCGTTCCGCGCCGCCCGCCTCGCGCAGCTCCAGGCCGACCTGCCGCTCACGAAGGACCCGGTCCTGCGCGCCGGGCTCACCCGCCGCATCAGCGAGCTGGAGATCACCGACCCCAACGATCACCGCACGGTGTCGATGACGTTCATCGAGAGCCGCACCTACCAGCTCAACGGCCCCATCGATCTGATGGATCCCGCCGGCTGGCTGGCCGCGCTCGACCAGTTCGCCACCTTCGCCGTCGGCATCTCGATGGGCTCGTGGGACGCCGACGCGCTGTCGGCCTACGCGGTCGGCACGATCTCGTTCCCGACGCATTGAGCCGCGCGCCGCTGCGCTAGGCTGTCGGCCATGACGCTGACCCGCGACGCCGCCTGGGCCCTCCTGCTCGACTGGACGCCGGGCGACGCGCTGCGCCGCCACGCCCGCGCGGTGGAGCTGGTGCTGCGCGCCGCCGCCCACCGCTACGGCGGCGGCGACGCCGACGTCGAGGCCTGGGGCATCGCCGGCATGCTGCACGACGCCGACTACGAGCGCTGGCCCGACGAGCACCCGCACCGCATCGTCGCGTGGCTCCGCGAGCGCGGCCACGACGCGATCGCCCACGCGATCAGCGCGCACTACACCCGGTGGGGCGTGCCCTACGACACCCGCCTCGACCGCGCGCTGCTCGCCTGCGACGAGCCCACCGGCTTCGTGATGGCCTGCTGCCTGGTCCGCCCCGACGGCATCGCCTCCCTCGAGGTCGCCTCGGTGAAGAAGCGCCTCAAGGACAAGCGCTTCGCCGCCACCGTCGACCGCGACGAGGTCGCCGCCGGCGCGCAGCTCCTGGACGTCACCCTCGACGACCACCTGGCGTTCATCATCGACGCCCTGCGCCCCCACGCCACCGAGCTCGGCCTCGCCGGCCGCACCTGATTGTCAAAGAACCCCGCCCCCGTCACCGTCCCCGATCCCGTCACCGTCCCCCCCGTCCCCGTCACCGTCACCGTCACCGTCACCGTCACCGTCACCGTCCCCGTCCCCGATCCCGTCACCGTCCCCGTCCCCGATCCCGTCACCGTCCCCGTCCCCGTCCCCGTCCCCGCTCACCGTCCCCGCTCACCGTCACCGCTCCATGTCCGCCTCCCACGCCGCGACACAAGCACGTCGCGTGCCCGTCGCAACCCGCGAGAACCTCGTCGTCACTGTCCGGTTCCCCGGACAAAACGTCCGGAATCGTCCGGGATCCGGCCACTCCCGGACAGCGCCCGCATGCCGCCCCCGAGTCGCCTCGCGCCCGCACCCGCTCAGGGCGCAGGCCCCGGGACGTCGTCGATGCCGATGAGACCGCCGCCGCGACGCCAGCCGATGGCGAGCAGCCAGGTGTGCGGATCGGCGGTGGGGCGGCCCTCCTTCGCCAGCGCGCGGAGCCACGGAGCGTCGGTGCGGATCGCGGCCTTCCAGCCGTCGAACCACAGCGCGCTGGAGTAGGGATCGACCCACCCGCGCGCCATCACGACGCCGCGCTCGACGCCGTGATGTCTGGCGTTGAGCAGCACGTAGCGGACGGCGTTGCGCACCTCGGTCGGCGTGCGCAGCGGGCGCGCATGATAGCGCTGGGCCAGCAGGCGCCCACGGCGGCCGAGCAGCGCGTTGACGCGGCGGGCGAGGCGGACCGACAGGCCCTGCATGCCGCGGGCGAGCGCGGCGGCGCCGGCGGCCTCGACGACGAGGTGGAGGTGGTCGCCGAGGACGTTGTAGTGGACGACGCGGAAGTCGCCGCGGTGACCGCCGGCGGCGATGACGGCGCGGACGACGCGCATGATCGCGGCCTTGCGGAACGACGGCACGCCGGCGGCGAGCTTGAGGGTGACGTGCAGCGGCACCGACGCCGGGAACCGCGGCCGGGCCTGGTGGGAGCAGGTGGCGCGGCCCTTCGGCCGGCCGGCGCCGGGACGCCAGCCGCCGTGCCCAGTGGGGCGACGTGCCTGATCCAGCGTGAGCTGGACCGGCGTGCGGCGGCGGCGTGGCGAACCCATTTGAATACGGCATAGATAGCAACGGCCGCCCCATTGTCAAGGCCCCGTCACGAGGTCCGGGGGGGTACAGACTGATCGGATCCCTGACAGCTCGTTCCAGTGAGACGCCCCTTCGCCTCGACCGGCGCCGGCGGGCTCACCGCGCTGTCCGTCTGGTGGCGCCGGCTTGGCATCACGCCTGACCGCATCACGCCGGGCAAGCCACAGCAGAACGGCCGCCTCGACAGCAGAACGGCCGCCTCGAGCGCTTCCACCGGACGCTGGCGGGCTCGGCCGCGCGACTTCGCCGTGGTCGCCGTGCCGCCTGCCACAGTCCCGCGTTCCGCGAGCGCGGACGTCAGGGATCACCGCGTCTGTTCAGATGGAGGCTGGTAACCGTCCAACCTCGAGAGGACGGCGCGGGCGCACCGCGTCGTCCGTCCGGCGAGGGCAGCGCTCCGACACCGGCGGCGGCGCGCCGGCGCCTACGCGATCAGTAGCGCGAGCCGTCCTTGCGCGCGTAGCCGCCGCCGCCGCTGTAGCGCCCAGGCAAGAACTGCAGGTCGATGTCGGGGTACTCGCCGGCGTCGGCGTCGTCGCGCGACCCGACCACCAGGAACGAGGCGTCGGCCGCGCTGCGGTTCTGCAGGCAATGGCCGTCCTTCACGCCGGCCGGGAACCCGGCGCTGTCGCCCGGGCGCAGCACCTGCTCGCCGGCGTCGGTCACCAGCACCAGCTCGCCGCTCACCACGTAGACGAACTCGTCCTCGCGCGAGTGCCAGTGGCGCTGACTCGACCACACGCCCGGCGGCAGCGTCACCAGGTTGACCCCGAACTGGGTCAGCCCGGCCGCCTCGCCCAGCTTCAGCCAGCGCCGCGCACGGCACGGCACGTCGAACGGCGCGGGGTAGCGGCTGCCCTGCCCGCGGGGCGCGGTCTCGGCGTCGATCTTCGGCATGGCGACACGATGCCGCGCCCCGCCGACTCGTCGCAACACACGCTAGGCTCTGGGCCGTTTCGGGTGGGGGCCCCGGCGAATGCCGGGGGAGGGTCTTTTCGAAAGACCCTCTCTTCATCACGCCTCGGCGGCGCGGGTCTCCTTGGCGTAGGTGATCAACGGCTGGGCGTGCTTCTCGATCACGTCCTCGTTGACGATCACCTCGCTGGCCGGCTGGCCGGGGATCTCGTACATGATGTCGAGCAGCGCGCTCTCGAGGATGGCACGCAGGCCGCGGGCGCCGCTCTTCTGGGTCGACGCCATCTGCGCGACCTTGGACAGCGCGCCGCGCCCGAACTTGAGCTTGACGCCGTCCATCTCGAACAGCTTCTGGTACTGCTTCACCAGCGCGTTCTTGGGCTGGGTCAGGATCTGCACCAGCGCCTCCTCCGACAGCTCGTGCAGCGGCGCGATCACCGGCAGGCGGCCGATGAACTCGGGGATCATGCCGTACTTCAGCAGGTCCTCGGGCTGCACCTGCTGGAGCAGCTCCCACTGGCTCAGCTTGGGCGGCCCGTTCTTCATCGCCGCGCCGAACCCGATCATCTTCTGGCCGATGCGGTTCTCGACGATGTCCTCGAGGCCGACGAACGCCCCGCCGCAGATGAACAGGATGTTGGTCGTGTCGACCTGCAGGAACTCCTGCTGCGGGTGCTTGCGGCCGCCCTTGGGCGGCACCGAGGCCAGCGTGCCCTCGATGATCTTGAGCAGCGCCTGCTGCACGCCCTCGCCCGAGACGTCGCGGGTGATCGACGGGTTGTCGCTCTTGCGGGCGATCTTGTCGATCTCGTCGATGTAGACGATGCCGCGCTGCGCCCGCTCGATGTCGTGATCGGCGTTGTGCAGGAGCGAGACGATGATGTTCTCGACGTCCTCGCCGACGTAGCCGGCCTCGGTGAGGTTGGTGGCGTCGGCGATCGCGAACGGGACGTTGAGGATGCGGGCCAGCGTCTGCGCGAGCAGCGTCTTGCCCGAGCCGGTCGGCCCGAGCAGGAGGATGTTCGACTTCTGCAGCTCGACGTCGTCGTCGTGCTTGTCGCCCTTCTGGTCGATGCGCTTGTAGTGGTTGTGCACCGCCACCGACAGGATCTTCTTGGCCCGATCCTGCCCGATCACGTACTCGTCGAGGACCTTCTTGATCTGCGCCGGCTTGGGGATGACGCCGGCGCCGTAGCCGGGGTCGTCCTTCTCGATCTCCTCGGCGATGATGTCGTTGCACAGGCCGATGCACTCGTCGCAGATGTACACCGTCGGCCCGGCGATGAGCTTCTTCACCTCCTTCTGCGACTTGCCGCAGAAGGAGCACGTGAGCGAGGAGTCGCGCTTGTCGACGGCCATGAGCGTGCCCCCTACTTGGCGTCCTTCTCGACCTTCTTGCGGATGAACACCTCGTCGATGAGGCCGTAGGTCTTGGCCTCCTCGGCGCTCATGAAGTAGTCGCGCTCGGTGTCCTGCTGGATCTTCTCGATCGGCTGGCCGGTGTGCTTGGCCAGCAGCCGGTTGAGGTTGTCGCGGGTCTTGAGCAGCTCGCGAGCGTGGATCTCGATCTCGGTGGCCTGCCCCTGGAAGCCGGCGAGGGGCTGGTGGATCATGATCCGCGAGTTGGGCAGCGCGTAGCGCTTGCCCTTGGTGCCGGCGGCGAGCAGGAACGAGCCCATCGACGCCGCCTGGCCCATGCAGATGGTCGCCACGTCGCAGCGCACGTGCTGCATCGTGTCGAAGATCGCCATGCCCGCCGTGACGTGACCGCCCGGCGAGTTGATGTAGATCATGATGTCCTTGTCGGGGTCCTCGGACTCCAAGAACAGGAGCTGGGCGATGACGACGTTGGCGATCTCGTCGTTGATGCCCGACCCGAGGAAGATGATCCGCTCCTTGAGCAGGCGCGAGAAGATGTCCCATCCGCGCTCGCCCCGGTGGGTCTGCTCGATGACCGTCGGGATCAGGTAGTTCTTGATGTCCATCTGGCCCCGACTGTACGGGGCAGCCGGCCGCGGCGCAACGCGGCCGCCGCCTGCCCTTTCGGGTGGGATCCGGGGGGGCTGATCGCGCCGGACCGGGGCTCGGCGCCCCGCGCCCCCGGCCCGATCGTGCAACGTTCGTACAGCGCGCCGCCTGCGATCGCTGGCTTGGCGCTGGCCACCAGGTTGCAGTGTCCACGGGCATGCTGCTCCGCACCTCGCTGGTCGCCGCGCTCGCCACGGTCACGCTGGGGCTCGCCGCTCCACCGGCGGGGGCCGCGGGCTCACTGACCATCACCTACACCACGCAGCCGCACGGCGGGAACTACGCGCCGCGCAACATCGTCGCGGTGTGGGTCGAGGACGCGGCCGGCAACTTCGTGCGGACCATCGACCGCTACGCGGCCACCCGCAAGAGCCACCTGGTGGGGTGGATCGCCAAGGCCGGCAACGCCGACACCGACGCGGTGTCCGGCGCCACCCGCGCCAACCACACCGGCGCGCTGACCCGGACCTGGGACCTCACCAGCCGCGCCGGCACCGAGATCCCCGACGGCACGTACACGATCCGCATGGAGCTGGCCGACAGCAACGCGTCGACCGCGGCGCAGAACGCGCAAGGCACGTTCACCTTCGTGAAGGGCGCCACGCCGCAGTCGCAGACCGGCCTCACCAACGGCGGCTTCACCGGCGTCGCGATCGAGTTCACGCCCAACGCGCCGAGCCCGACCTGCGGCAACGGCGCGGTCGACACCGGCGAGACCTGCGACGGCGCCAGCTGCCCCACCAGCTGCGCCGCCAGCGGCGACGCCTGCGCGGTCAACACGCTGTCGGGCAGCGCCGCCGCCTGCAACGCCGCCTGCGCGCCGGTCGCGATCACCGCGTGCGTCGACGACGATGGCTGCTGCCCCTCCGCCTGCGCCGCGATCGACGACACCGACTGCGCCGACGGCGGCGGCGGCCCCACCGAGCTCACCGGCGGCTGCGCCACCAACCGCCCCCTCCCCCCGGCCGCCCTCGGCCTCGTCCTCGCCTGGCTCGCCACCCGCCGCCGCCGCGCCGCCCGCTGAACGCTCAGGTTCACGCCGCGCAACCCGCCCGACCGCAACGCACCTCCCGGGAGGCCAGGCGGACAGCCGTCTCGGGCGGGGGCCCCGTGTGGGGGCATGACCCCGCACGGGGGAGGGTTTGGCGACAAACCCTCCTAGTAGCTCAGTGATCGCAGTCGGGCCCGTGGACGTGGCCCGGCTCGTCGTGGCCGACCGGCGCGGTCGGCAGCTCGGCGCCGACCGGCTCCGACAGCTTCTCGACCTCGGTGACCGCGGCCTTGCTCACCAGGAAGTCGAGCACCTTGTCCTGGCGCAGCGACCACCGGGCGTTGTCGAGGCGGCCGTCCTTGGCCCACTCGGCCTTGAGCTTCTGCGGCGCCTGGTTCTTGGCCTTGGCCGCCATCGCCACCTGCAGGTCGACCTCGTTCTCGGCGACCGTGATGGTCTCCTTCTCGGCGATCGCCTCGAGCAGGAGCTGGCCGCGCACCTCGTCGGCGCCGCCCGGCGCCATCTTGGCCACCAGCTCGGCGTTGAGGCCCTGGCCCTCGCGGTCGGGCGGCATGCCCAGCATCTGGCGCAGCCGGTTGTACTGGTTGAACACCGCGCGATCGACGAGGCTCTGGGCCACCGGGATCTGGTTGGCCTTCACCAGCGCGCGCAGCGCGTTCTGCCGCGCCTCCTGCGTGATGATCGAGTTCTCGCGGGCCTCGAGGTCGGCGCGGATCGCCGCGCGCAGGCCGTCGATGGTCTCGGACTTGCCGGTGTCCTTGGCGAAGTCGTCGTTGAGCTCGGGCACGTTCTTGGCGCGGACCTCGACGATCGTCGCGGTCAGCTGCGCGGTGCGGCCCTTGAGGTTGTCGTCGGCGTGGTCGGCCGGGATCGCGATCTCGATCGCGTGATCCTTGGTGGCGAACGGCAGGCCGGTCAGCGCCGCGCGCATGCCGGGCAGCGGCTCGCGCTCGGCGTCGTCGAGGTCGACGCCGAACCGCGGCTGGTTCACCGGGTGCTCGCCGATCGTGCCGACGATGCTGGCGATCACGACGTCGCCGGCGGCGGTCTCCTCGCGGCCCTCGATCGGGACCAGCTCGGTGTGCTCCTTGCGCAGCTGCTCGAGGGCCTTGTCGACCTCGGCCTCGGGGACGTTCAGCTTGCGGCGCTCGATGGCCAGGCCCTCGTAGTTGGCCGGCTGGACGTCGCCCTTGATCTCGACGATCGCGGCGTACGCGAACGGCTCGCCGCGCTTGATCTGCGCGCCCTCGAGGTCGCGCGGCTCGGCGACCGCGCCGAGGCCGTGCTCGCGGTTGGCGGTGAAGAACGACTCGCGGATCAGCTGCTCGGCCACGTCGGCGTGGACCCGCGGCGCGTAGATCTGCTCGAGCACCGAGCGCGGCGCCTTGCCCTTGCGGAAGCCGCGCAGGGACACGCCCTTGCCGAGCTCGCGGTAGGCGACGTTCAGGCGATCGGCCACCGTCTGCCACGGGACCTCGACGAACAGCTTCTTCTCGACCGGGGACACGTCTTCGATGCGGACCTGCATGGGGCCGCGTGGTTACCACAGCCCGGCGCGAAAGCGAACGGCCGCGTTCAGCCAGTGACGCCACGTGCTTTCAGGGCCTTGCGCCCGGGGCCGGGCGCGAGCGGGGCGCCCCGGCTTCGTGCTACAGGGTCGCCGATGAGCCGCCTCCTCGATGAATGCTTCGCGGCCAACCGCCAGTGGGCGGCCGCCGCCGTCGCCAACGACCCCGGCTACTTCAAGCGCCTCGAGGCGATCCAGCGCCCCGAGCTCCTGTGGATCGGCTGCTCGGACAGCCGCCTGCCGCCCAACGAGATCATCGGCCGCGCCTCGGGCGAACTGTTCGTCCACCGCAACGTCGCCAACGTCGTCGAGCACACCGACGTCAACTGCCTGTCGGTCTTGCAGTACGCGGTCGACGTGCTGCAGGTGAAGCACGTGATCGTCTGTGGCCACTACGGCTGCGGCGGCGTGCGCGCGGCGATGCAGGCCCAGCAGCTCGGGCTGATCGACAACTGGCTGCGCCACATCCGTGACGTCCACCTGTGGCACCGCGAGGAGCTGGCGGCGATCGCGGACCCCGACGCCCGGGCCGACCGCCTCGCCGAGCTCAACGTCGAGGCCCAGGTGGCCAACGTCTGCCACACGACGATCGTCCAGGACGCCTGGCAGCGCGGCCAGGCGCTCACCATCCACGGCTGGATCTACGCGCTCCGCGACGGCCTGATCCGCGACCTCGGCATGGTGATCAGCTCGCCCGACCAGATCCCGCCCGAGTACCGGCTGTTCGCGTAGGCGCTCAAGCGCCGGCGGCGCCGGCCAGGCGCGCCCGGTGGTACGCGACCGCCGCGTCGTCGCCGCGGGCGGCCAGCGCGTCGAGCGCCGCGGCCGCCCCGGGATCGTCGGCGCGCAACAGGGCCATCGCCGCGCGGTACTCGTCGAGCCAGGCCCGCCGCGGGTCGTCGTCGGTGAGCACCTCGTAGACCTCGGTCGGCTCGGCGCGCCCGCGCAGCACCAGCGTGTCGAGCCATCGGGCCCGGGCCATGACGCCGGCGGCGACGACGGTCGGCCCCGACGCCACCAGCCGCGCGCCGTAGGTCTTGCACAGGCCCTCGAGCCGGCTGGCCACGTTCACCGCGTCGCCGATCACCGTGTACTCGAGCTTCTTGGCGCTGCCGATCGAGCCGGCCACCACGTCGCCGGCGTGGATCGCGATGCCGATCTCGAGCGGCTTGGCGCCGCGCGCCACCCGGGCCGCGTTCCACGTGCCCAGCGCCGCCAGCATCGCCAGCGCGGCCTCGACCGCGGGCGCCTCGGGCCGGGCGCCGCCGTCGAGCGCGCCCCAGTCGGCCATGATCGCGTCGCCGATGAACTTGTCGATCCGGCCGCCGTGGCCGGTGATGACCGTGGTCATGCAGTCGAGGTAGTCGTTGAGCATCGCGACGACCTCCTCGGGCGGCAACCCCTCGCTCAGCGTCGTGAACTTGCGGACGTCGACGAACATCACCGCGGCGTGGCGGCGCTGGCCGCGCACCGCGTGCGAGCGATCGGACAGCATCCGCTCGACCACCTCGGGCGCGACGTACTGGCCGAACGTCGCCTTGATGAACTCGCGCTCCTCGAGGCCGTGGGCCATCTCGTCGAAGTGCCGCCCGACCACGCCGAACTCGTCGGTGCGGTGCAGCTTGGCCCGCACCGACAGCTGGCCCGAGGCGATCGCGTTGGTGGCCTCGACCATGCGCGCCAGCGGCGTGCGGACGCTGCGCGCGACCACCGCCGCCAGCAGGATCAGCGCGACGATCGCCACCGCCAGCACCGCCACCGCGACCACCGCGGCCTCGCGCTTGATCGCCGCCAGCCGGGTGGCGCGCACGTCGACGCCGACGATCGCCACCGCCTGGCCGCCGGCGTCGACGATCGGCGCGTAGCCCGACAGGACGTTGCCCCAGGCGTCGCGGTACGGGCGATCCTCGACGGTGGGCTGGTCGAAGCCGGCCAGCATCGCTCGGGCGCTGCCGACCTCGTAGGGCTCGCCCGGCTGGCCCGGCGCGGCGTCGCCGATGATCACGACGTCGATCACGAAGGTCAGCGTGGTCGGGGTTGGCCCGCGCCGGAACACGTAGATGTCGCTGAAGTCGGGCTCGGCCGCGGCCACCGCGCGGAAGCGCGCCGCCAGCCGGCGGTAGGCCGGCTGCTCGACGTCGGCCGGGCCGCGGATGGCGAGCACGTCGTCGGGGGGGATCGACGCGGCCAGCGTCATCGCGGCGATCCGCAGCCGGGCCTGCAGCGCCGCCAGCTCGCGCTCGACGCCGCGCAGGTAGAAGAACCCGGTCACGCTCAACAGCACCGCCAGCACCAGCCCGCCGTACATCGCCGACAGCCGCACGTGGAACCGCTGCCACAGGCGCAGACCACGGGTCGTCGAGGGTTCGGCCACGCCGTCCCAGTGTACGCCCACCGCCGGCGGTCCGGGGCGCCGCGGGGCCCACGGCTCACGCGATCGCGGCGATCAGCCGGCGGGCGGCCGGCCCGGGGTGGCCGCGGTGGTACAGCCGCGGCACGAAGCGGTGGCGCGACGCGCGGGTCCAGGCGATCCGCCGGACCCGGCCCCGGGCCAGGTCGTCGGCGATCAGCGCGTCGGGCAGCCAGCCGTAGCCGATCCCGGCCAGCACCGCGGCCCGCTTGGCGCCGAAGTCGTTGAGGTGCACGGTGGCGTGGGCCTCGATCGCCGCGGTCGGCAGCTCGAGCCGCGGGTCCGAGCCGCGCACCGTGAGCAACAGGTGGCGGCGCAGCGCCTTGGTGTCGTGGCGGCCGTGGGCCAGCGGGTGGTCGCGGTGGGCCACCAGCGACGCCGGCAGTGCCGGCAGCGGCACCGCGGTCAGCGCCACCGCCGGCGGCACCACCGCGATCATCAGGTCGGCGGCCGAGCGCACGAAGGTGTCCTCGACGCCGGCCAGGAACTCGGCGCGCACGTCGATCTGCGTCGGCACCCGCTCGCGGGCCAGCTGCCCGACCGCGCGCAGGAGCGGCTCGATCGGCACGATGCCGTCGAACACCACCCGCAGGGTCGGCTCCCAGCCGGCCCGCAGCTCGTGGACCGCGGCGTGCAGCTCGGCCTCGGCGGCCAGCACCTCGCGCGCGCTGGCCAGCACCCGCCGGCCGTGGGCCGACAGGGTCGTGCGGTAGCCGCTGCGATCGACCACCGCGAAGCCGAGGGCGTCCTCGAGGGTGCGGATCAGGTACAGCACCGAGGTGTGGCCGCGGCCCAGCGCGGCGGCGGCGGCGGCGAAGGTGCCGGTGCGGGCCAGCGCCTCGAGGGCGCGCAGCTGGTCGAGGGTGATGTCGACTCTGTGCATGCTGTGCACAGTGTAACAGCAAAGATTGTCCTATCTTTGCCACGGCGGCGTGGGCCAGCCTGGGGCCCATGGACATCCCCTACGTGCGCGGCCGGGTCGCGCAGCAAGCCCACGTCGCCCTGCCCGAGGGCACCGTCGAGGAAGAGTACGCGCGCAACGGCTTCTTCGGCCGCTACGCCCACCTGTACCGGACCAACGCGCCGGTGGCGTGGTCGCGGATCGAGGGCCCGCTGCGGCCGCGGCTGTACGACCTGGGCGCGGTCGAGCCCGGCGACTACCTGGCGGCGCGGGTGCCGGTGCTGGCCAACGCCGACGCGCGGGTGCTGACGGTGACGCTCGACGCACCGATGCCGTACCTGTTCCGCAACGCCGACGGCGACGAGCTGTTGTTCGTCCACGCCGGCGCCGGGCGCCTCGAGACCGACTTCGGCCCGCTGGCCTACGAGCCCGGCGACTACCTGGTGATCCCGCGCGGCACCGCGTACCGGCTGGCCCCGAGCAGCCTGACCCGGCTGCTGGTGGTCGAGACCACCGGCGAGCTGGCGGTGCCCGATCGCGGCATGCTCGGCCAGCACGCGCTGTTCGATCCGGCGGTGATCAAGGTGCCGACGCCCGACGAGCGCTCGACGCTCGCCGCCGGGCTGGCCACCTGCGCGCCCGACGAGTGGCGGGTGGTGATCCAGCGCCAGGGCGCGCTGACCTCGGTCTACTACCGCCACTGCCCGCTCGACACCGTGGGCTGGAAGGGCACGCTGACGGTCTGGCAGCTCAACGTCCGCGACATCCGCCCGGTGTCGAGCGACCGCTACCACCTGCCGCCGTCGGCCCACACCACGCTGATCGCGCCCGGCGTCGCGATCTGCACGTTCGCGCCGCGCCCCCTCGAGAACGGCGACCCGCGCGCGCTCAAGGTGCCCTTCTACCACTCCAACATCGACTTCGACGAGGTGCTCTTCTACCACGCGGGCGAGTTCTTCAGCCGCGACGGCATCCGCCCCGGCATGCTGACGTTCCACCCGCAGGGCATCCACCACGGCCCGCAGACCCGCGCCTTCGAGCGCACCGGCGCCGCCACCCGGACCGAGGAGGTGGCGGTGATGATCGACACCCGCCGCCCGCTCGAGGTGTGCGCCCCGGCCACCGCCTTCGAGCGCCCCGACTACTGGCAGAGCTGGCAGCGCTGAGCTGTACTTCTGGGAGGGTTTGTCGACAAACCCTCCCCCACGGGGTCATGCCCCCGTGGGTCCCCCTCCCGATACGCGAGAGCCCACAGCGCGGATCGGCAGTTGGATCCCGTTCCCGTTCCCCTCCCCCGCCCGAGACGCGCCCCCCCGGCGCGTCGACCGGTGCTCGACCGAGGACTCACCGGCGCTGACCGCGCGCTTCCACCGCCCCGACGAGGATCTCCGATGACCGCTTCTCTCGCGAACCCCTGCGACCTGCGCGGCCTGGCCTTCATCGAGCTGGCCGGCCCCGACCCCGACGCGCTGCACCGGCTGCTGGCCGGCTTCGGCTTCTCGCGCACGATGCGCCACCAGCGCCGCGCCGTCGATCTGTACCAGCAGGGCGACATCGCGCTCCTGCTCGATCGCGCGCCCGACGGCTTCGCCGCGCGCTTCACCGCCGCCCACGGCCCGTGCATCTGCGCGATGGGCTGGAAGGTCGGCGACGCCCAGGCCGCGGCCACCACCGCGGTGGCCCGCGGCGCCCGCCCCGCCGACGGCGACCTGCGCCGCGCCGACGGCCCGCCGGTGCCGGCGGTGTTCGGCATCGGCGACTCGCTCTTGTACTTCGTCGACGCCGGCGCCACCTGGGAGGCGCTGGGCTTCGCGCCGCTGGCCGCGCCCGACCGGGTGCCGAGCAAGGGCTTCACGACCATCGATCACCTCACCAACAACGTCGCCAAGGGCGAGCTGCCGCGGTGGTCGGGCTTCTACAAGGACGTCTTCGGCTTCACCGAGGTCCGCTACTTCGACATCCGCGGCGTCCAGACCGGCCTGACCTCGTACGCGCTGCGCTCCCCCGACGGCAGCTTCTGCATCCCGATCAACGAGGGCACCGAGGCCAAGAGCCAGATCAACGAGTACCTCGAGGAGTACAACGGCCCCGGCATCCAGCACCTGGCGTTCCTCACCGACGATCTGCTGGCGTCGCTGGCGGCGCTCGAGGGCACGCCGATCGAGTTCCTCGACATCGACGCCGACTACTACCAGACCGTCTTCGCGCGCGTGCCCGGCGTGCGCGAGGACCACGCCGAGATCGCCCGCCGCCAGGTGCTGGTCGACGGCGACGACCAGGGCTACCTGCTGCAGATCTTCACCAAGAACCTGCTCGGCCCGATCTTCATCGAGCTGATCCAGCGCCGCAACCACCTGTCGTTCGGCGAGGGCAACTTCGGCGCGCTGTTCCGCTCGATCGAGCGCGACCAGGAGCGCCGCGGCTACCTGGCGCCGGCCGGCTGAGTTCCTACGAGGGCGTGTCGCCACGCCCTCCGCGATCCGAGCGGGCCGGCTACCAGCGCACGCGGTAGGTCGGCTCGCTGCCGTCGGGATCGCCGGGCGCCACCAGGTCGAGGCCGTAGCTCTCGAGCTTGGCCATCAGCGACTCCATCCACGCCACCGCGTCGATGACGCCGACCAGCTCGCGCACCATCCGCGCGCTCAGCCGCTCGCGCTCGGCCAGCACGTTGAGCAGGTCGCGCTCGATCGACGAGATCTGGAAGTCGGCCGGCACGGTGCGCTCGGCCAGGCGCCCCAGGCGCGCCGCCGCCGCGGGCTTGAGGCCCAGCCGGATGATCGCGCTCTGGGCCCCGGCCCCCGACGAGTAGCCCAGCGCGGTGCGGGCGTGCTTCGAGGTGGCGCGCCGGGCGCGGGTCGGCATCGGGGTCTTGCGGACGGCGGCGTTGGTCGGCGCGACCACCGCCAGGCTCGACTCGTGGGCCGCGCCGCGCGGCAGCACCTCGGCGGCGGGCGCGGCCGCGACGTAGCTCGCCGCCGGCTGCGCCGGCACCGGCACCGCGGTCGGCGCCGGCACCATCGTCGCCACCGGGCCCGGGGCCATCGTCACCGCGCTGGCCCCGGCCGCGACGTACGCCGGCAGGTGCTGCGACGCCGCCACCGCCGGATCCCACGACGCGCGCGGGATCGGCGCGTCGGGCACGTCGCGCGGCGAGCCGGGCGCCCAGTTGTTGGTGCGCTTGCGCTCGAAGTTGCCGCCCTCGTCCTCGAGGCGCGGCGCGTTGCCCTTGGCGCCGGCCATCCGCCGCGCCGCCAGCTCGAGCTGCGCCTGCAGCTCCTGGGCGCGGCCGTCGATCGGCGGCTGCACGTGGATGCCCCACGAGCCGTTGGGATCGGTCGAGGCCGGGCCGATCGCCAGCTCGGTGCCGTGCAGCACGATCGTCGGGCGGGTCTGGTCCGCGCTCTCGGCGTAGGCGCGCATCAAGACCCGCTGCTCGGCCCAGCGCTCCGCGACGACCATGATCGATCGATAGTGGGTCGGGGGCGACGCCGGGGAGCGTAGCCATTCATCGACGATCCGGATCCGGGCCATCGGGGCAGGTCGATCCTACCAGAGACCGCGGGTCGCGGATCGCCGCGTCCGCCTTTGCGTGAGGCGCCGGCTGCGGTTAGCCTCGCGGGGTGACAACGCTCCGTCGCCTGTTCGTGGCCGCTGCCCTGGCGGCTCGCCCCGCCCTGCCCCTGGCCGCCGCCGCCCTCACCGTCGCCGCCTGTGGCGGCTCGTCGACCAAGAAGGCCAAGAAGCCGACCGCCAAGCCCGACCAGGTCTCGGTGGTCGCCGTGCTCCAGGCGGCCCGCACCGCCGCCGCCGCCGGCGACGTCGCCACCGCCGACGCCAAGTACCGCGAGGTCGAGCAGGCGGACCTGACGCTGGAGATCGTCACCGAGCACGTCAAGCTCCTGGTCAAGCACGACCGCGCCGCCGACGCCGTGGGCGTGGCCAAGGCCTACTACGAGGCCAAGCCGTCCGACTCCAACGGCTCGCTGGTCTACGCCAACGCGCTGATCGCCGCCGGCGACTTCACCACCGCCGTCGAGATCGCCGGTGAGGTGGTCGACCTCCAGGGCACGAACCCGGCCGGCTTCGACGCCCGCGGCCGCGCCCTGGTCGGCGCCGGCCGCGCCGACGAGGGGCTCGAGGACCTCCGCAAGGCGGTCGAGCTGGCGCCCCAGGAGTTCGAGTACGTCCTGGCCTACGGCATCGGCCTCGAGAAGGCCCAGAAGATCGACGAGGCGGCGCTCACGCTGCGATCGGCCCTGAACATCACCAAGGACGAGCCGCGCGCGCTCATGCACCTCGGCATCGTCCGCCGCGCCCAGTTCGAGGTGAAGGAGGGGGTCGGCTACCTGATGCAGGCGGTGCGCCTTGATCCCAACCTGGCCGAGGCCTGGTTCAACCTGGCCATCGCCCAGAACGACATGGGCGACAACGTCGAGGCGGAGAACAGCGCGGCCAAGGCGGCGGCGCTCGCGCCCCACGTCGGCACCTACGCGTACGTCTACGGCGAGATGCTGCGGATCAACAAGAAGGTCGACGAGGCCAAGGCGGCCTACCAGAAGGCGCTCGACGCCACCCCGCCGCACCCCAAGGCCGCGGTCAAGCTCGCGCTGGTGCTGTACGACGCCGGCCAGTACCCCGAGGCCGAGGTGTTCCTGACCGACATGCTGGCCAAGGACCCGAAGAACGCCAGCCTCTACTACAACCTCGGCTGGGTCTACAGCGCCCAGAAGAAGTACAAGCTCGGCGTCGACGCGTTCGAGAAGTACCTGTCGCTGGCCCCCAAGGAGGACGGCGATCGCGGCAAGGCCACCGCCGAGATCAAGTCGCTCAAGAAGAAGGGCGGCATCCGTTAGCCAGGGAGGCCCTCCAGGACGACTGTCCGCCGACCTCCCGGACGGCGCGTCGCGGTCGGGCGGGTCGAGCGGCGTGCACCGGATCCCGCGTGCGCGAGCCAGCACGGACTCCGACGCTCTCCGAGGTGGGGAAGGAGAAGGTTCCCCGAGGAGGATCTCGCGTTTCGGGTGGGGGCGTCCCCGTCGATCTGCCGAGGCGCATGCAGCCTCGTGTGCCACCTGCCTCCACCTGGGTCTTTGCGAAAGACCCTCTCAATATCTCGTCTCAGCTCACGACGCCGTAGACGTTGCGGGCCTGGCGCTGCAGCTCGATGCTGTCGCGGATCTGCTCGAACAGCTGGCGCGACGCCGGCAGGCCGATGATCTCGATGTGGGGCGTGGTGACGTCGGCGGTGAAGATCTCGATGTGGGCGATGCCGAGGAGCCGATCGAGCAGGTTCTGCTTGTAGCGGACGTCGCGGCAGCGCCACAGCTCGAGGATGTCGATCTTCTTCGACAGCACGCCACGCTCGGTCTCGATGTTCGTGCTGGTGACGCGGAAGCGGATCGACTTGCGGTACAGGTACAGCCCGAAGAAGTAGATCGCGCAGCACGCCAGCAGCACGAGGAAGACCAGGAAGCGGTTCTTCGAGGTGGCGCCGATCCACGAGAAGATCTTGTAGAACAGCGCCGGCACGATCAGCGTGGCCAGCCCACCGAAGAAGTAGTGGCCGAAGTAGGCCCGCCACGACGGCGCGCCGTCGTAGATCGTCTTGCGCTCCTTGGGCGTGTCGTGGTGGGCCGCGGTGGCGGCCTGGAACGGCCCCGCGGGTGCGGGTGCGGGTGCGGGCGCGGGCGCGGGCGCAGCGGCGGGCGGGACCGCGGCGACCGGCCGAGCTCCGGCGGGGGCCGCCGTGGGCGGCGCCGCGCTCACGAACGATCCGCAGAAGCGGCACTTGATGGCCTCCTCCTGGATCTCCTCGGCGCAGAACGGGCATTTCTTCATCGCGCGGCCATCCTATCACCGGCGGCGCGCGCGGCGGGCCTTCGCCCCTCGCACGCGACGGTTAGCCACGGCCGAAGGGCTCCCCGACCTGGGTTCGGGCCTTCGGCCGCTCGCTACATGCGGTAGCCGAGGCCACCCAGGAACTCGATCCGCGTGATCGAGTCGACGCCCATCGCCAGGTCGGCGTGGGGCGGGCTGTACGTGAACGCCACCGGGGTCACCACCAGCGACAGGTTGGCGTTGAACGCGTACTCGGCGGCCACCGCGGCGCGCACCGACAGCATGCTCAGCGCGCCGGTCGCCGCGCGGGCGCCGGTGGTGAACGGGTTGCCCTCCTCGAGGCCGGTGAGGAACAGGCCACCGACGTCGAACTCGCCGCGGACGCCGATCTTGGGCGCCACCTCGTAGGTCGCGCCGGCGTGCGCGCCGACCGTGATCAACGACGACGTGCCCGAGGTGCTCATGTTGCCGTTCCACGGCACCGGCATGAAGCCGAACGCCGCGCCGAGGTCGAGCACGAGCTTGTCGTTCAAGGCGAGCGGGTAGCCGGCGGTCACGCCCGCCGCCGACACGAAGGTCGACAGGTCGCCGGCGGCGAAGCGCGCGCCGCCGCCCCGCGCGAACAGCGCCACCAGGTGCGGGCGCGCGGCGGTCGTGGGCTCACCGCCGTCACCGCCGTCGCCGCCATCGTCGATGTCGCCGCCACCGCCGCCGCCGCCGCCGGTGTCGCCGACGCGATCGCCGCCGCCGGTGCCACCCGTGCCGCCGGTGCCGCCCGTGCCGGTGCCGCCCGTGCCGGTGCCACCCGTGCCGGTGCCACCCGTGCCGGTGCCACCGGTGCCGGTGCCGCCGGTGCCACCCGTGCCGGTGCCACCCGTGCCGGTGCCGCCGGTGCCGGTGCCGCCGGTGCCGCCGTCACCCGTGCCGCCACCGCCGCCACCGGTGCCGATGCCGTCGGGCGGGATCGTGCCGCCAGGCGGCCGGTTGCGGATGTCTTCCTGCTTCTTGACGCACTCGGTGAGCGCGGCGATGTGGCCCTCGATCTCCTTCTTCTGCGCTGCGGTCACGTCCTTGGCGACCGACAGGTAGCGCTTGTAGAAGAACTGGGCGTCCTTGCACTCGTCGAGCTGACGGTACGCCTGCGCGATGTTGAACAGGAACGCCGCGTCGGGCAGCTCCTCGTAGGCGCGCTCGTACAGCGCGATCGCGCGGCGGAAGCGGCCGAGGTCGTAGTTCTTCCGGCCGCGCATGTAGAACGCCTTGGCGCGCTCGGTCGGATCGTTGGTGGACGGCGGGACCAGCTCGGGATCGTTGGGCTGGATCGTGTCGCTCTGCTGCGCGACCGCGTCGCCGGGGGCGACGACAGCGACGGCGAGGACAGTCGAGAGCAAGGCAGCGAGGCGATAGGCGTGGGTCATGGTCGGGTTCCAGAAACGGGAGACGCGAGCGGCGCGCGCGGACGCGGCCTACTTGTTCTTCTTGGGAGCGAACGGATCGATGGGGTTGTCGCCGAGCGGACCGCCGGTGCCACCACCGCCACTGCCGCCGCCGCCCGGCGGCTTGGTGCCGCCGCGCGACTTCTTGCTGAGCGCGATCTCGAGATCGACGCGGGCGTTGAGGCGGACCTTGCGCTCCTCGTCCTTGTAGCCGGGCATCGACACCACGATGGTGGCGTCGCGATCGGCCTTGTCGACATCGAAGGTGAACGGGGTCTTGCCGCGCGGCTCGGTCTCATCGCCGAAGGTGATGAACGCGCCGGCCGGCTTGGAGGCGACGGTGATGCTGACCTTCTCGCCGGCGGTCGGCGCGCCGGTGCCCGGCCCCGGATCCGCGGTGCCCGCGCCGGTGCCCGGCCCCGGATCCGCGGTGCCCGGGCCTGGATCGGCGGTGCCCGCTGCGGTGCCCGGCCCGGGATCGGCGGTGCCCGCCGCGGTGCCCGGCCCCGGATCCGCGGTGCCGGCCGCGGTGCCTGGTCCCGCCGTGCCGGCGGCGGTGCCCGCGCCGGGGTCGGCGGTGCCGGCCGCGGTCTGCGTGCCGGTGCCCGGATCCTCGTTGGTCTTCTTGCCGCCGCCGCCGCTGGTGATCACGATCAGCGCCACGGCGGCCGCGGCCACCGCCGCGCCGATGCCGATGAACAGGCCGAGCGGCTTCTTGCCGCCGCCAGCGGGCGCCGCGCCGGCCGCGCCGCCGAGGGTCGTCGGCGTGGCGGTGGCGCCCGGCACCGGCGTCAGCGGGCTGGTCAGCGGCGACGGGGTCAGCCGCGACACCGGCGGCACCGGGTCGTTGGTGGGCGACAGCGGCGTCTGCAGGAAGCCGGCGATGCCGCCGTGGGCCTCGACGTAGCCGACCGGATCGGCCATCGCCTTGGCCATCTCGTCCATCGTCGGGAAGCGCATCTCGGGGCGCTTCTCGAGCGCCTTGAGGATGACCTGCTCGACGTGGGGCGGGATCACGCCGCGGATCGTCGACGGCGGCGGCGGCGGCTGGGTCAGGTGCTGCACCAGCACCTCGCCGTAGCCGTCGCCGAAGAACGGCACGCGGCCCGCGATCATCTCGTACAGCACGATGCCGAGCGCGTAGATGTCCGAGCGGTGGTCGACGTTGCCGCGCCCCTCGCACTGTTCGGGCGACATGTACGCGGGCGTGCCCATCACCAGGCCGGTGCGCGTCCGCCGCGAGCCGGGCTGATCGCCGGTGAGCTTGGCGATGCCGAAGTCGAGCAGCTTGACGAAGTCGTGCTCGCGACCGCGGTGGATGAGGATGATGTTGTCGGGCTTGAGGTCGCGGTGGACGATGTTCGACTTGTGCGACGCCGACAGCGCGTCGGCGACCTGCAGGGCGATGCCGATCGCGCGCTCGGGCGACAGCGGGGCCTCGCGCTGGAGCAGCTGCGACAGGGTGAGCCCCGGCAGGAACTCCATGATGAAGTAGACGAGGCCCTCGCCGGAGGGGCCGGTCTGCAGCACGCCGTAGTCGATGATGTCGACGATGTTCGGGTGCCCGATGTCGTTGACCGCCTTGGCCTCGTTGAAGAAGCGGGTCACGACGTCGGTGTTGGACGCGAACTCGGCGTGGAGGACCTTGAGCGCGACCTTCTTGCCGATGTGCGGGTGCTCGGCCAGGTACACGGATCCCATGCCTCCTTCGCCGAGCTTCTGGCGAACGAGGTAATTGCCGATGGTCAGGCCGATGATCGGATCAGCAGGGGGCGGCCCCCCGGGGTAATTCGGATCCATGTGTCCTCCCGCAGTCTCGAGTGTAACGCATCCAGCGGCCGGGCGGCGTATCGTCACCTCGGCAAACAATGGCGACGGGTAAGACGCTGCGGCGCGGGGGCGGCTTGGGCGCCCGTCTTGCTGGTTTTTAGCGTCCGCGAGTCGTGCATGGTACATCTGGATCGATGCGCACGGCCGCGTTCGTGACATCCCTGTTGCTCGTGGGGCTGATCTCCGGGTCCGCGGTGGCCGACAAGCCATCGGAACTCCCCGAGATCAAGTCGCGGGCGGCCGTCGTGATCGACGCCGACACCGGCGCCGAGGTCTTCGCCAAAGACGCGGACTCCGTCCGGGCCATCGCGTCGACGACCAAGATCTTCGTGGCGATGGCGGTGCGGAAGCACAAGATCGCGCTCGACGACTGGACCGAGATCACCCGCGACGACGCCCGGGCCGCCAAGGGTGGCTCGCGGACCCGGCTCGACGTGGGCCAGTCGTTCCGCAACCACGACCTCCTGCGCGCGATGTTGATCTCGTCCGACAACCGCGCGCCCACCGCGCTCGGGCGCGCCGCCGGGATGACCCGCGACCAGCTGATCGCCGCGATGAACGACGTGGCGAAGGACCTGGGCCTCAAGAAGACCAGGTTCACCGACTCCTCGGGCCTGCGCGGCAACGTCTCGACCGCCCGCGAGATGGCGCTCGCGCTCCGGGCCGCCCAGAAGGACCCGGTGCTGGCCGAGATCATGGCCACCACCTACTACGTCGTGAAGTCGCGCTCGGGGGCCAACAAGATCCCCTACGGCTCGACCAACCAGCCGATGGTCGCGGGGACGTACAAGGTCACCGGCGGCAAGACCGGGTTCACCCGCGCCGCCGGCTACTGCTTCATCACCGGCGCCGAGATCGACGGCCACCGCTACCTGCTGGCGTTCCTGGGCGCCGAGGCCAAGGCGACCCGGTTCGCCGACTTCGCCCGGACCGCGGCCTGGCTCGACGCCGGCGCGCCGGGCGCGAAGCTCAAGCCCGCGCCCGCCGCGGCCCGCGCCAAGGCCACCGGCGCGCGGCGACGGGTCAAGGGCAGCGCGACGCGCTGACCCGGTCCGCGCTGGCGCCGGACCGTCACGGCGCGCTGCGGACGGTTGGCCTGGCGAGTGCATTGTGGCCCGGACAACGTGCCGGTCCTCCGCCCGACAACGCGTCGTCATGCTGACACAACCATCGCCCCGCTGGCCGACATCGCCGTCGACCTGACGGCCAACCTCGCCGCCGCCGACCGCCACGAGCGCCTCGTCGACGCGATCCAGCGCTTCATCCCTGCCGACGCCGTGGCCATCCTGCGGGTCGACGGCGACGCGCTGGTCCCGGTGGCCGCGCGCGGGCTCGCGCCGGAGACCATGGCGCGCCGCTTCGTGGTCGCCGAGCACCCGCGCCTCGCGCAGATCCTGCGTGCGCCGGGGCCGACGCGCTTCACCGACCCCCGCGTGCCCGATCCCTTCGACGGGCTCTTGCTGGCGGATCCCGCGGGCTTGCGCCGGGTCCACGCCTGCATGGGCAGCCCGCTGTCGGTCGGCGGCGAGATCATCGGCGTGCTCACGCTCGACGATCTGACCCCCGATGCGTTCGACGACCTGAGCGACGAGCCGGTGGCCACCGCGGCGGCGCTGGCGGCGGCGGGCCTGCGCACCAGCCAGCTCATCGATGCGCTGGAGGACGCGGCGACCCGCGCGGCCCGGGTCTCGACCGAGCTCCTGGCCGAGGTGCGCGCCCGCACCCGCGACGAGCTGCTCGGCACCTCGCCGTCGATCCGGGCGCTGCGCGAGGAGCTGGCGATGTCGGCGCGGGCCGACCTGGCGGTGCTGATCACCGGCGAGACCGGCGTCGGCAAGGAGGTGGTGGCGCGCGCCATCCACCGCAGCGGCCTGCGCCGCGACCAGCCGCTGATCTACGTCAACTGCGCCGCCCTGCCCGAGTCGATCGCGGAGAGCGAGCTGTTCGGCCACGTGCGCGGCGCGTTCACCGGCGCCATCGACAACCGCCCCGGCAAGTTCGAGGTGGCGGACCGCGGCACGCTGTTCCTCGACGAGATCGGCGAGCTGCCGCTGGGGCTGCAGGCCAAGCTGCTGCGCGCGGTGCAGTCGGGCGAGATCCAGCGGGTCGGCGCCGACCACCCGCTGCACGTCGACGTGCGCATCATCGCCGCGACCAACCGCGACCTGGTCGCCGAGGTGGCCGCCGGCCGGTTCCGCAGCGATCTGTTCCACCGCCTCAGCGTGCTGCGGATCGCGGTGCCGCCGCTGCGCGTGCGCGGCGACGACGTCGTCATGCTAGCCGGCCACTTCCTCGACGAGGCGCGCGCCCGCCTGGGCCTGGGTCGCGTCGGCCTGACGCCGACGGCGCGCGCCGCGCTGGGCAAGTACGAGTGGCCGGGCAACGTGCGCGAGCTCGAGCACACCATCCTGCGCGCCGCGCTGCGCGCCGCCGGGGCCACCCGCGGCCAGCCGGTGACGATCGACGTCGATCACCTGGCGCTGCCGACCCCCGACCAGCCGGCGCCCTGCGCCGACGACCTCGCGGACCTCTCGCTCGCCGACGCCGTCGACGAGTTCAAGCGCCGCCGGATCCTGCGCGCGGTGGAGACCGCGGGCGGCAACTGGGCGGGCGCCGCGCGCGCGCTCGGCCTCGACCGTGGCAACCTGCACCGCACCGCGAGCCGGCTCGGCATCTTGCCGGGCTGATGAGCGCCGCGAAACGCGCATCGGTTGCGCGTCAGATGCGCGGATCGCAGCGGTTGCGCGCGACCGCTCGGCATCGGCCTTGCTGATGCCCGCGGCATGACCAGCCGAACGTTCTCCACCGCGCTCGCCGTGGCCTTGGGCCTGACCCTCGCCGCATGCGGCGGATCGAAGTCTGACAACGCCGGCGCCGGCACCGCGTCGGGGACCGCGGCGCCCGCGCCCACGCCCACCCCCGCGCCCACCGGCGATCCCACCGCGAAGGCCAAGGAGATCTTCTCCCAGCGCTGCGTGCCGTGCCACGGCGCCGAGGGCAAGGGCGACGGCGTCGCGTCCAAGGGCCTGACCCCGCCGCCGCGCAACTTCGGCGACCCGGCGTGGCAGGCGTCGGTCACCGACGAGCACATCGAGAAGATCATCCACTACGGCGGCGCGGCGGTCGGCAAGGCGCCGACGATGCCGGCCAACCCCGACCTGTCGGACCCGGCGGTGCTCGCCGCGCTCCGCGCCCACGTCCGCAGCCTCGGCGGCAAGTAGCCGCGCACGTCCACGCCGGCACGCCGGCACCACCCGGGCCACGGCCCGATCTCTCGAAGGAGGCGCCATGCGTCTGCCCCTGTCCGGTCTCGGCTGGCTCACCGCCGGCCTCGTCGTCGCCGCCTGTAGCGGCGGCAAGCAATCCTCCGCTGGCGGCGGCGCGGGCGCCGCGCCGTCGGGCGGCGTGGTCGAGCTGATGAAGGCCCGCGGCCTGTCCGAGGCCGACGTCA
Organism: Myxococcales bacterium; assembly: GCA_016707895.1. Lineage (GTDB taxonomy): Bacteria > Myxococcota_A > Polyangia > Haliangiales > Haliangiaceae > UBA2376. The sequence goes on from JADJGV010000007.1 coordinate 184,040, forward strand.
CCGCCGCGCTCAAGACCTACACCCCCACCGGCAAGTTCGACGAGTACCTGACGTTCGCGTCCGGCGGCCACTCGGGCCAGGTCCTCGTCATCGGCGTGCCGTCGATGCGCATCCTCAAGTACATCGCCGTGTTCACGCCGGAGCCCTGGCAGGGCTACGGCTTCGACGATCAGACCAAGAACCTGCTGGCCTCGGACAGCCACGGCCGCAACCTGAGCTGGGCCGACACCCACCACCCGGCGCTGTCCGAGCAGGGCGGCGACTACGACGGCAAGTTCCTGTTCATCGGCGACAAGGCCAACGCGCGGGTCGCGGTGATCGATCTCGCCGACTTCACGACCAAGCAGATCGTGTCGTCCAAGCTGATCGGCTCGGATCACGGCGCGGCGTTCGTCACGCCGAACACCGACTACGTCATCGAGACCACCCAGTACCCGACGCCGTTCGGCGGCGGCTTCGCCGACCCCAAGACCGACTACAAGGCCAAGTACCGCGGCGCCGCGGTGTTCTGGAAGTTCGATCGCGCCAAGGGCCGCATCGACAAGGACGCGTCGTTCGCGGTCGAGTTCCCGCCGTACACCCAGGACCTCGCCGACGCCGGCAAGCTGGCCAGCGACGGTTACGCCTTCTTCAACTCGATCAACACCGAGCTGTCGTGGGGCGGCAACATGGAGGGCAACCCGCCCATGGAGTCCGGGTCGTCCCAGAACGACATGGACTACCTCCACGTCGTCAACTGGCGGAAGGCCGAGGAGCTGGTCAAGGCCGGCAAGTTCGAGGTCATCGGCGACATGAAGGTGCTGCGGCTCGACGTGGCGGCCGCCGAGGGCGTCCTGACCTTCGTGCCCGAGCCCAAGAGCCCCCACGGCGTCGACGTCACCCCGGACGGCAAGGACATCGCGGTCGGCGGCAAGCTCGACACCCACGGCACGGTCTACAGCTTCGAGAAGATCAAGGCGCAGATCGACGCCAAGCAGTACGCCGGCAAGGACGACTACGGCGTGCCGATCCTCGACTTCAAGGCGTCGATCCGCGGCCAGGTCGAGCTCGGCCTCGGCCCGCTGCACACGGTCTACGACGGCCAAGGCTACGCCTACACGTCGATGTTCCTCGAGACCGTCGTCGCCAAGTGGTCGCTCGCCGACCTGAAGGTCGTCGACAAGGTGTCGACCCACTACAACATCGGCCACCTGACCGCCGCCGAGGGCGACACCGTCAGCCCCGACGGCAAGTACCTCATCGCGATGAACAAGTGGGCGCTCGACCGGTTCAACAAGGTCGGCCCGCTGCTGCCGCAGAACTTCCAGCTGGTCGATCTGACCACGCCGAAGATGACGGTGCTCTACGACATGCCGATCGGCCTCGGCGAGCCGCACTACGCCCAGATGATCAAGGCCGACAAGCTGACCCCGGTCGACGTCTACAAGCCGGGCGAGGACGCGGTGACCAGCCAGCTGTCGCCCAACGCCACCGAGGGCGGCAAGGAGCGCGTCGAGCGCCGGCCCGACGGCGTCCACGTCTATATGACCGCGATCCGCTCGCACTTCACGCCCGACGTGGTCCGGGTCAAGGAGGGCGAGACCGTCCATGTCCACCTGACCAACCTCGAGCAGGCCTACGACGCGACCCACGGCTTCGCGATCAACTCGTACAACGTCAACGTCTCGATCGAGCCCGGCGAGGCCTCGGACATCACGTTCGTCGCCGATCGCGCCGGCGTGTTCCCGATGTACTGCACCGAGTTCTGCTCGGCGCTGCACCTCGAGATGGCGGGCTACCTGCTGGTCGAGCCCAAGTAAGGAGCCGCCGTGCGCGCCCTCGCCCTCCCCGCCCTCGCGCTCGCCGCCGCCTGCGGCGGGCGCGCGGTCGCCGACGACACCGCCGGCGAGCTGCCCCGGCCGCCGCGGCCCGAGGGGTGCGCGGCGGTGGCCGAGGGCGAGGATCTGCAGGCGCGGCTCGACGCGGCCGACGACGGCGACGCGCTGTGCCTGGCGCCGGGGCGCTACCCGGGGACCGTGGTGGTGCGGCGGGCGGTGACGGTGTGGGGGCCCGCCGACGCGGTGATCGCGTCGACCGGCAGCGGCACCACGGTGCGGATCGTCGCGCCGCGGGCCCGCCTGCTCGGCGTGACCATCGACGGCTCCGGCGGGCGCTACGACAAGCTCGACGGCGCGGTGCTGGTGGCGGCCGACGAGGTCGAGGTCGCGGGCGTCATGATCGAGCACGCGGTCTACGGCCTGCTGGTCGAGAAGGCCCGCCGGGTCCGGCTGCACGCCAACCACATCCGCGGCGGCACCGACCCGTCGATCGGCCTGCGCGGCGACACGCTGCGGCTGTGGGAGACCTACGACTCCGAGGTGTCGGGCAACCTGATCGAGGACGGCCGCGACGTCGTGGTCTGGTACTCGCGCGGCAACCGGATCATCGACAACCGCATCCTGCGCGGCCGCTACGGCACCCACTTCATGTACAGCGATCGCTCGGACGTCGAGCGCAACCGCTACGTCGACGGCACCGTCGGCGTGTTCGTGATGTACAGCCACGACATCAAGCTGATCGGCAACATCGTCGCCAACGCCGCCGGCTCGGCCGGGATCGCGTTCGGCCTCAAGGACTCGGGCAACGTCACGGTCGCCGACAACCTGCTGGTCCACGATCAGGTCGGGATCTACCTCGACGCCACGCCCCAGGGCCTCGGCCAGCGGGTCGAGATCACCGGCAACCAGCTGCGGCTGTGCCGGGCCGGGTTGGTCTTCCACGCCAGCGGCCACGCCACCACGATCGCCGGCAACGACTTCATCGCCAACGACACGCACAGCCGGGTCGACGGTGGCGGCGACGCGCTCGACGTGACCTGGACCGGCAACTACTTCGACGACTACGCCGGCTACGACCTCGACGACGACGGCCGCGGCGACGTGCCCTACGAGCTGCGCTCGTGGAGCCGCACGCTGGTCGACCGCCACCCCAACCTCGAGTTCTTCACCGACACGCCGGCGCTGGCGATGGCCGACGCCGCCACCCGGCTCGATCCGCTGTTCGCGGCCAAGGCCGTGTTGGTCGATCCCCATCCACGCATGCAGCCGGCCGCACCACGCGCCGGCGGCCAGGAGGAGTGACGTGGAGCTCATCCTCAAGCAGGTCGGCAAACGGTTCGGCGCCACGACGGCGCTGACCGGCGTCGATCTCACCATCGCCAAGGGCGCGAAGGTGGCGCTGCTCGGGCCCAACGGCTCGGGCAAGACCACGCTCACCCGCGCGCTGATGGGCCTGCTCACCGCCGACGGCGAGATCCTGATCGACGGCACGCCGCTGACCGATCGCCTGCAGATCGCCGCGCGGCTGGCGTACGTGCCGCAGATCGCGCCGCTGATGGCGGCGACGGTCGACGAGATCGTCCGCGCGATCGGCGAGCTGCGGGGCGTGGCGCGAAGCGCGGTGGCGACGATCGCCAGCGACCTCGGCCTCGACCTCGACCAGGTCGGCCGGCGGCCGATGCGGGCGCTGTCGGGCGGCATGCGCCAGAAGCTGCTGCTGGCGCTGGCGCTGGCCAGCCGCCCCGAGCTGCTGATCCTCGACGAGCCGACCGCCAGCCTCGACGCGACCGCCCGGGCCCGGTTCTTCGATCACTTCGCCCGGGTCACGGCCGACGCGACGGTGATCCTGTGCTCGCATCGGCTCGATGAGCTGCGGGCGCTGGTCGATCACGTCGTCGTGCTGGCCGAGGGTCGGGTGGTGCACGACGGCCCGGCCGCCGCCTACCTGGCCGAGCGGCTCGCGGCGGTGATCGAGCTGCGCTACCGGGGGCCCGATCCGGCCTGGCTCACCGCGGCCGGCTTCGTCGCCGGCCACGGCGGCTGGTGGACCAAGGCGGTGGCCGCCGCCGAGAAGCTGGCGCTGGTGCCGGCCGCGCTCGCCGCGCTGGGGGCCGGGGTCGAGGACCTGGTGATCCGCGACAGCGACCGGCTCGAGCTCGGCGGAGCGGGTCATGCCGCGTAGGCGCACCGTCCCGTGGACCGCGATCGGCGTGGGGCTGCTGGTCGCCGTGGTCGCCGCCGTGGTGCTGGTGGTGCGCGGCGGCGCGCCGAGCGCGTCCGATCGCCCGGTGCCGGTGGTGTGGAACCGCGAGAGCTGCGCCCACTGCCGGATGGCGATCGGCGATCCCAGCTACGCCGCGCAGCTGATCACCACCGACGGGACGGTCGCCAACTTCGACGACGTCGGCTGCCTCCTGCGCTACCTCGACGAGCGGCACCCGACGGTGCACCGGCTGTGGTTCCACCACCCCAGCGACGATCGCTGGCTCGGTGCGGACGAGGTCGGGTTCGCGCAGGGCGCGACCACGCCCATGGGCTTCGGGCTGACCGCCACCGAGCGCCGCCCCGGCCTGCTCGATCTCGCCGGCGCCCGCGCGGTGGTCGCCACCCGCGACGGCGGCCCGGCCCACCCTGGAGCGATGCCATGACGTTCGGACGACAGGTGCTGGCCGCGGCGCGGCTCGATCTCGCGGAGGTGCGGCGCTCGCGCTGGCTGTGGTTCTGCGGCTCGGCCTACCTGATCCTGGCCGTCGTGTTCGTGATGGTCGGGCTGCGCGAGTCGACGGTCATGGGCTTCACCGGCATGGGCCGGGTGTTGATGTCGTTGTGCAACGCGCTGCTGCTGATCCTGCCGCTGCTCGCGCTCACCGCGGTGGCGCCGGTGATCGGCCGGGCCCGCGACGACGGCTCGCTCGAGTTGCTGTTCAGCCAGCCGCTGTCGCGCAGCGCGTGGTTCGTCGGCGTATCGGCGACCCGCTACGCCGTGCTGGTGGTGCCCTTGGTGGTGCTCATGGTGGGCCTGGCGCTCTACGGCCAGGTGGCGATGGGGCAGCGAGTCCCGTGGCCGTTCGTCGTGCGCGCGCTCGCGGTCAGCGCGTCGCTGCTCGCGGCGTTCACCGGCATCGGCCTGGCGATCTCGGCGGTGGTGCGCAACCCGGCGCGGGTCACCACCTACGTCGTGCTGGCCTGGGCGCTCGGGGTGGCGCTGCTCGACTTCGGCCTGATCGGCGTGCTCCTGCGCTGGCGGGTCGACGCCCGGGCGGTGTTCACGCTCGCCGCGATGAACCCGGTGCAGGACGCGCGGATGGCGCTCTTGTCGGGGCTGGAGCCCGAGCTGGCGAACCTTGGCCCGGTGGGGTTCTATCTCGCCAACAAGGTGGGTGGTCCGGCGCTGTACGCGCTGGGCGTCGCGTGGCCGACCGTGGTCGGCGCCGGCGCCTGGCTGTTCGCGTTCGTGCGGTTCCGCACGAGCGACCTGGTCTGAAACGGCGCCTGGCGCCGAGGAGTCCGTCATGCGGTCCGCCCTCGAGAAGTTCTACGAGTTCCTCGATCGCCCTCTGTACCTGTCGTCGCGGCTGATCCTGGCGCTGCTGGTGATCCCGCTGCTGATCGGCGCGTCGAAGCCGCTGTGGCGGATCTCGATGAAGGCGCCGCAGTACCCGCAGGGCCTGTACATGGACGTCTACACGTACAAGGTCGACGGCGGCCACAAGGGCCAGGACATCAAGGAGATCAACACCCTCAACCACTACATCGGCATGCACAAGATCGATCGCGCCGAGCTGAAGGACCTCGACTGGATCCCGTTCGCGCTGGGCTTGCTGGTGGTGCTGACGCTGCGGTGCGCGGCGATCGGCAACGTCCGGGCGCTGCTCGACCTGGTGGTGATCACCGGATATGTGTCGGCGTTCGCGTTCGGGAGGTTCGTCTACAAGCTGTACGTCTTCGGGCACGAGCTCGACCCCGAGGCGCCGCTGAAGATCAAGCCGTTCACGCCGGCCATCTTCGGCTCGAAGCAGATCGCCAACTTCACGACCAGCAGCTACCCGCAGGCCGGGACGATCTGGATCGGCGTGTTCGGGACCGGCGTGGTCGCGATCGCCGCGTGGCACCTGATCGCGGGGAGGATCGCGGCCAGGCGGGCGGCGGCGGCGGCGGCGGTGGCGGCGGCGGCGGCGAGCCCCGCGGCGGGGTAGCGGGACGGGGACGGGGATCCGGATCGGGATCGGGATCGGGATCGGGATCGGGATCGGGATCGGGAACCGGATCGGGATCGGGATCGGGAACCGGATCGGGATCCGCGTCGGGATCCGGAATCGGGGGCTATTGCGGGGGGAGGAGGACGGTGTCGATCACGTGGACGACGCCGTTGGAGGCGCGGACCGAGGCGAGGACCTTGGCGTCGTTGACCATGATCTGACCGTCGACGACCTTGATCGTGACCTTCTTGCCGTTGGACATGCCGAGGGCCATGCCGTCCTTGAGGTCCTTGGCTTCCCAGACCGAGGTGGTGGCGTGGTACTTGAGCACCTCCTTCAGGTCGGCCTGCTTCTCGGGCTTGACCAGCGCGTCGACGGTGCCGGCGGGGAGCTTGGCGAAGGCGGCGTCGGTGGGCGCGAAGACGGTCAGCGGGCCGGGGTTGGCGATCGCGGTCACGTAGTCGGCGGCGCGCAGGGCGGCGACCAGCGTGGTGTGGTCCTTCGAGGCCACGGCGATCGAGACGATGTTGGTGGGGTCGAGCGGCGGCGGCGCGCTGGGCGCGGCCGCGGTCGGCGTCGGCGCGGTCGCGGGTGCGGGCTGCGCCTGGGGCTTGTCGGACTTCTTGCACGCGGCGGCGACGCCGACCGCGAGGATGATGGGGACCAGCTTGTTCATGGGTTCCTCCTCGGCGCCGTCGACGGCACCGCGCGACGCTGGTGCACCGGCCGTACCAGCCCCACGCCGTTCCAGGCGCCCCAGGCAGCGCGCCGTCGTCGCGGTCACGACGCCCGGTGGTGCCGATGACAGCGGCGCGGTGTTACGCTCGTCGCGTGTGGAGCCGCCGCGATCTGCTGCGCGCCGCCGGCGTCGGCGTGGCGGCGTCGATCGTCGGGGACCTCGGCTGCCGCGCCCCGACCGCGCCCGTCGCGCCCGCGCGCGAGCTCGATCCGGCGCTGCGGCCGGCGCTGCGCGACGCGCTGGCGGTGCTGGCCACCAGGCTGACCGAGCCCGTGGTGTTCGCGCGGGTGCGGCGCCGGATCCGCGCGGCGGTCGACCTGCTCGAGCGCGACGTCGCCGACGACACCGCCGCGCTGGTGGTGCTGGCCGGGCGCGGCGCCGACGGCGTGTGGCGCGAGCACGCGATCGACCGGGTCGAGCCGGCGCTGGTGCAGGCCGCGGCGCAGGCGCTGATCGCGACGGCCCCGGCCGGCGGCGGCGCGGCGGTGATCCCGGGCCCGGTCGGCGACCTCGCCCCGCGGGTCGGCACCGATCCCGCGACGCTCGCGCTGGCCGACTGGCGCGACCGGCTCGACGAGCTCGCGGCCCGGGCGGCCAGCGGCGGCAACAGCCGCGTCGTCTACCGCGCGGCCTACGCGGTCACCGATGACGAGACCCGCTGGGTGGTGTCGGCGGCCGGCGACCACCGCGAGCGCCGGGTGCGCTCGCGCGTCGGCGCGGTGGCGATCGCGTGGCACGGCAGCGCGCCGGTCGCGGGCGCGGTCGAGGTCGCCGGCGCGTTCGGCCCCGACACCGCGCGGTTGACGACGGCGGCGCTCACCGCGATCAACGAGGAGGCGCTCGCGCTGACCACGCCGGGCGCGTTCACGGCGCAACCGGACGCCACGGTCGTGCTGGCGCCCGCGGTGGCCGCGACGCTGATCGCGCGCGTCGGGCCGATGGCCGACGGTCCGGTGACCATCGTCGACGACCCCGGCGAGCTGGCCGATGGCGCCGGCTACGGCTCGTTCGCGGTCGACGATCTGGGCCGCCCGACCGCCGGCCGACGCGACGGCTGGCTGCGCCGGGATCGCGAGGGCCGCGGCGTCGCCGCCTTCGCCAACCTGGTGGTCGCGCCTGGCGCGGTCGCCGAGCTGACCGCCGCCACCGGCGCCGCGGCGTTCCTGATCGACGGCGTGGCCGACGTCGGCGGCCGCGGCGATCAGCTCGCGCTCCGCGCGACCCGGGTGCGGCGCCTCGAGCGCGGCCGGCTGACCGGCCACGCGTGGCGCGACGTCGAGCTGCGCGGCTCGGCGCGGGCCCTGCTCGCCGCCACCACGGCGATCGGCGCCGCGCCGGTCACCGTCGCGCAGCGCGACGACGACGTGCCGCAGGCGGTCGTGACCCCGGGCCTGGTCAGCCGCGCCGCGCTGGTGCCGTCGCGAGGCGCGGCGTGACGGTCGCCGCCGATCGCGCCGCGGTGCTGGACGCGCTGCGGGCCCGCCGCGAACTCGCCGACTGGTCGCTGCGGGTCGTGACCACCCAGCGCGCGTGGCGCCGGCTGGGCGACCTCGCCGGCCGCGGCACCGCGACCGGCGCGACGTTGACGGTGACGCTGCACCGCGAGGCGCCGGCCGGCCGCGGCACGGCGAGCTTCACGGTGGCCGCGGGCGCCGACGCCCGCGCGCTGCTGGCGCTGGCGGTGGCGCGGGCCGACGCGGCGCTGGGGCCGTCGTGGGCGAGCCCGGCGCCGGCCGCGCCGGCGCGCGTCGACACCAGCGATCCCGACGTGGCGGCCGATCCCGGCGGCGCGGTCGACGCGCTGGTCGCGGCGCTGACCGCCGCCGACGTGACCACCGCCGACGTGACCGCCGAGGTCACCGACGTCGAGCTGGTGACCCGCCGCGCGCAGCGCGCGGCCTGGCGCGAGACCGCGGTCACCGCGCGCGCGACGCTGAGCGCCCCGGCCGCCGCGGTGATCGACGCCCGCGCCCGCCGGGTGGCCGACCTCGATCTCGCCGGCGCGCTGGCCCGCGCGCGCGCGACGCCGGCCGCCGCGCCGCTGCCGCCGGGCCGCTACCCGGTGGTGCTGACCGCCGCGGCGCTCCTGCACGGCGATCGCGGCCTGCTCGCGGCGTTCGTGGCCCAGGCCGACCCGCGCCTCGAGCGCCAGGGCCTGGTCCGCTACCGCCCCGGCCAGCCGATCGGCGCCGGCGCGACCCTGACCCTGACCAGCGACGGCACGCTGCCGTTCGGCTGGTACTCGGCCCCGCTGGGCGCGCGCGGCGAGGCGGTGCGGCGCTTCCCGCTGGTGACCCGCGGCGTCGCGGTCGGGCTCGGCCTCGACGATCGCGAGGCCGCGCTGCGCGGCGAGCTGCCCAACGGCGGCGTCCGCGGCCTGGTGATCCCGCCCGGCGACCTCGACGACGACCAGCTGCGCGACGGGGCGCTGGTGATCGACGCGCTCGACTGGCTCGAGGTCGAGCCGACCACCGGCTGGTTCCGCGCCGGCTTCGGCGGCGGCACGCTGCGCGGCGACGCCATCGACCTGCTCGGCCGCGCTCGCACCAGCCGCAGCGTCTGGAGCACCCCGACCTACCGCGGCCCCGCCCTGTGGCACCTCGGCCCGGTCGCCGTGGATTGATCCGCGGCCGCCGTGCTAAGAGATCCGCCACGCGAGAGTGGCGGAATTGGTAGACGCACTAGTTTTAGGTACTAGCGGGCATCACCCGTAGGGGTTCGAGTCCCCTCTCTCGCACGTGTCTACTCGGCTCACGGCGCCGGGACGGCGACGTCGCCGGCGGTGCCCCACTGCTGGCTGCGCAGGCTGCCGGTGTTGGTGCGGATGAACCACCAGCCGTTGGTCGGGTTCCAGGTGGCCATGTCGGTGTCGCCGTCGCCGTCGAAGTCAGCGGGGACCGGCCGCTCGCCGGTGACGCCCCACCAGGTCGCGGTCACGGTGCCGCCGATGAACGGCAGCACCCGGAAGTTGCCGGTCGACGGCTCGTAGACCGCGAGCTCCTGCTTGCCGCCCAGGGCGTAGTCGCCGACCACCGGCACGTCGTCGGCGAAGCCGCGGCCGACGACCGGGAACGACCAGCCGCCGGTGCCGAACAGCGTGGTGATCCAGAACGTGCCGGTCGACGGCTCGTAGATCGCCAGGTCGGGCTTGCTGTCGCCGATGAAGTCGCCGACCGACGGGATGCCGCCGGGGATCGCGAACGAGTAGAACGTGCGCTGCTCGAGCGCGGTGTCGCCGAACACGACCAGCTGACCGTTGGCGCGGAACAGCGCGAAGTCGTCCTCGCCGTCGCCGTCGTAGTCGGCGACCAGCGGCCGATCGGTGCCGAGGCCCTGGGCGAAGGTGCGGATCGTGCCGTTGGCCGAGTTCTTGACCCACCAGGTCGCGTCGGCGGTGCGGCGGATCGCCAGGTCGGTCAGGCCGTCGCCGTCGTAGTCGGCCGGCACCGGGATGTCGTTGGCCATGCCGCCCCACGGGAACGGCGCCAGCTCACCGCCGAGCACGTACCACTTCGCGTCGCTCGGTCGGTACACCGCGACGTTGGCCGCGGGCGCGTGGTCGTACGCGACGAACTCGGTCGGCGCCGGCCCGGCCAGGAAGATGCCGTTCGCGCCGATCGACTGCAGGAACTGCGGCGCGTCGAGGCCGCGGGCGATCCACGCCGCGCCGAACTGCTCGAAGGTCGGGTTGGTCCAGCCCAGGTCGAGCTCGCGATCGAAGATCTGAAAGATCTCGAGGTCGCGCTTGGCCAGCTGATCGAACGGCTCGTTGGGATCGTCGAGCAGATCGAACAGCGCGCCGGCCACCGGCCGCTCGAGGGCCTTGGGCGGCAGGTTGGTCGGCGGGCACGCCGGGTTCTCGAGCGTCGCCGCCGAGAAGCTGCCGCTGGTCGGGCCCGGCACCAGCGCGCCGGTCGCCCGCTGCACCGCGTGCGGCAGGTAGCTGGCGAAGCCCTCCATCCACGCCAGCCCGGGGCCGCGAATGTCGATCGCGCCCGGCAAGGACGGATCGATGTTGGTGGCGCGGCAGCCGTCGTGGAACGAGGCGATGCCGTAGAAGCTGCCGATCTGCTCCTCGAGGTAGTGGGTGTACTCGTGGACCACGGTGAAGTCGTCCATCGCGAAGGTCGGATCGAGGCGGACCGCGTGCAGGACCGGGTCGTAGTAGGTGTTGAGGCTGTTGAAGTGCACGTCGACCCGGTTGATCAGGTCGGTCTCGCGCGGATCGCGGCGGCCCAGCGCGTAGTCGCGGGCGAGCTTGATCGCGTCGGCGATGTTGAAGTGGTTGTTGGCCCACGCGTCGGGGAACGTGAACGTGAAGTCGAGGAAGTCGCCGGCGGTGGCGGTGGTGCGCTGGATCTCGGTGCCGGGTCGGCCGGGCTCGCGGTAGAACGGCACCAGCAGGTCCTGGGTCATCACCTGCGCCGCGTCGTTGGTCGCGAACACCCGCAGCGCGGTCCTGGTGCCGACGCCGACGAAGGCGATCGGCGCGTCGAGGCCGCCGCTGCCGTCGGTGGCGGTGGTGAGATCGTTGCTCCAGAACCAAGCGCCGGGGCGCAGCCGCCACACCTCGACCTTGGCGTTGCGGATCGGCTTGGCCGAGCCGTCGGCGTCGGTGAAGCGCAGCACGCCGCGGATGGTCTCGGCGTGGGCCGCGGCCGCGGTGGCGGCCAGCGCGAGCGCGGCCAGGGTGGTGAGACGGAGGGTGCGTGACATCGGTCGCTCCTGGGACGAGGGGCACGCGCGCCCGCACGGCGCGCTCGGCCGGCCGCGTGATCGCGACCCGCTGTGCACCGGCCCATCGCGCCACCTCCGATTTCTTCCCACGCTGATCGCCGTGGCCACGCTGATCGCCGGCGCGGCGCGCTAAGGTTGGGAGGTGACCTACCGCGACGACCACGACGCGGCGCTGCGACGGGCGGAGGCGCTCGAGGTCGAGCTCGAGGCCGCCCGCGCCGACGCGCCCTGATCACGCAGTGACGCGCCGCCGCGCCGCCGCGCCGCTACTCGTCGAGCTTCACCGCGTAGGTCGCGCCCGGGCCGAACAGCTGGTTCCAGCGCGGGTCGTCGCCGCGGGCCAGCGCCCGGAACGCGTCGTCGCCCAGCGCGATGGCGTGGCGGATGTCGTCGAACGCGATCGCCTTGGTCGGCGGCGCGACCTGCAAGAACCCATCGGCGCCGGTGGTCACCAGCCGGAACGCCTCGAGGTCGATGGTGTCGAAGCTCAGCACCGGCGTCATCGTCATGCCCGAGGTCGAGCCGTAGATGTCGAGCCCGACCTTGACCAGCGAGGTGTACGAGCCGGTCACCGCGGCGTCGGCCTTCTGAAAGTCGCGCCAGGTGATCGTCGTCAGCACCGCGCCGCTGATGTACTTCGCGGCGCAGGTGCGCTCGGGCAGCCGCGCCTTGGCCAGCCGCTCGAGGTCGATGCAGTCCGAGGTGCTCTCGAACACCGCCTGGGTGTCCTCGAACGACAGCTGGTAGACCGCGTCGGCGCTGATCTGGCCACCGCCGAGGATGAACTGCAGGCCGCCGCGGACGCTGCCGCGGACCGTCTGCTCCTTGCGCTGCGCCTTGGGGAAGATCTTGACGACGCACGCCGCGCCGCGGGTCCGGAAGTCCGGCAGCCGCGCGTCCTCGTAGTCGGCGGCGCTGGTCGACGCGCAGGTCTTGCCCGGGCGCGCCTTGATCACGTAGACGCTGCCCAGCGCCAGCTCGGGCCCCTGGGCCAAGGACGAGAAGTTCGACGGCACCGCCCGGCCCTGGACGAAGTCCACCAGCACGTCGGCGAGGTTCTCCCCCCGCAGCGTGTCACCCCACGACGGCGGCGTGGCGGCGGTCGGGCCCACGACCGGCCCGGTCGCGCCGTGCTGATCCGGGCGCGCGACGCCAGGCGGCGACGCGCCGCACGCGACGATCGTCAGCGCGAACAACCAGCCGAGGCGGCGTGACATGGCGACGCTCCTGGCGGCACCGAGCCGCGGCGCCGCCACCGCCCAACGTGGGGCGCCCCGCCCCGGCCCGCAAGCCGCCACACCTGCGGCGGATGGCCTCACCTCCCCGCCCGCGCCGGCTGCGTCGATCAGCCCGCGTCGATCAGCCCGCGCCGTCGGAGCCGGCCTTGGCGTCCTTGGCCACGAACACGCTCTTGGCGTAGTCGCGGTTCATCAGCGCGATGTAGTCCTTGCTGATGCCCTTGGGGCAGGCCGCCTCGCACTCGTAGTGGTTCGAGCAGTTGCCGAAGCCGGCGGCGTCCATCGCGGTGACCATCGCCTTCACCCGGCGCAGGCGCTCGGGCTGGCCCTGCGGCAGGTGCGCGAGGTGCGCGACCTTGGCGGCGGTGAACAGCATCGCCGAGCTGTTGGGGCACGCGGCGACGCACGCGCCGCAGCCGATGCAGGCCGCGGCGTCGAACGCGCGGTCGGCCTGCTCCTTGGGGATCGGCACCGCGTTGGCGTCGGGCGCCGAGCCGACGTTGGCGGTCACGTAGCCGCCGGCGGCGACGATGTCGTCGAACGCCTTGCGGTCGACGCACAGGTCGCGCACCACCGGGAACGCGCCGGCGCGGAACGGCTCGACGTAGATCTCGTCGCCGTTCTTGAACCGCCGCATGTGCAGCTGGCAGGTCGTGGTGCCGGCGTCGGGGCCGTGGGGCCGGCCGTTGATCACCAGCGAGCACATGCCGCAGATGCCCTCGCGGCAGTCGCTGTCGAACGCGACCGGCTCCTCGCCCTTCTCCTGCAGCTGCTCGTTGAGCACGTCGAGCATCTCGAGGAACGACGCGTGCTCGCTGATGCCCTTGACCTGGTAGGTCTTCATCGCGCCGGCGGCGGTGCCCTTGGCTTGCCGCCAGATGTGGAGGGTCAGGTTCATGTCGCTCATTTACTTGTAGCTCCGGGTGGCGAGCTTGACGGTCTCGAACGTGAGCGGCTCGACGTGGCGCACCGGCTTCTTGTCCTCGCCCTGGTACTCCCAGGCGGCGACGTGGCAGAACCGGTCGTCGTCGCGCTTGGCCTCGCCGGCCTCCTGGTACTCGGTGCGGAAGTGGCCGCCGCACGACTCCTCGCGCTCGAGCGCGTCCTGGCACATCAGCTCGGCGAACTCGAGGAAGTCGGCCACGCGGCCGGCCTTCTCGAGGGACTGGTTGAAGGTCTCGCGCTCGCCCAGCACCTTGACGTCCTGCCAGAACTCCTCGCGCAGCGCCGGGATGGCCTTGAGCGCCTCGGTCAGGCCCTCCTTGGTCCGGGCCATGCCGCACTTCTCCCACATGATGTTGCCGAGCGCCTTGTGGAACGAGTCGACGGTGCGCTTGCCCTTGGCGCCGATGCTCATCAGCTTGTCGACGCGGCCCTTGACGTCGGCCTCGACCCGCTTGAACTCGGGGTGGTCGGTGCCGACCTTGCCGGTCGCGGCGTTGATCCCGGCCAGGTAGTGGCCGAGGGTGTACGAGATGATGAAATAGCCGTCGGCCAGGCCCTGCATCAGCGCCGAGGCGCCGAGGCGGTTGGCGCCGTGGTCGGAGAAGTTGGCCTCGCCGAGCACGAACATGCCGGGGATGGTCGACTGCAGGTGGTAGTCGACCCACAGGCCGCCCATCGTGTAGTGGACCGCCGGGTAGATCCGCATCGGCTGCCGATACGGGTTCTCGCCCGTGATCCGGGCGTACATGTCGAACAGGTTGCCGTACTTCTCGGCGATCTTGGCCTGGCTGTCGCGCTTGATCGCGTCGCGGAAGTCCAGGTAGACGCCGCGGCCGCCGGGGCCGACGCCGCGCCCGTCATCGCACGCCTCCTTGGCGGCGCGGCTGGCGATGTCGCGCGGCGACAGGTTGCCGTACGACGGGTACTTGCGCTCGAGGTAGTAGTCGCGATCCTCGTCGGGGATCGAGGCCGGATCCTTGGACGCCTTGGCGACGTCCTCGGCCTTCTTGGGCACCCAGATGCGGCCGTCGTTGCGCAGCGACTCGGACATCAGCGTCAGCTTCGACTGGTAGTCGCCGCTGACCGGGATGCAGGTCGGGTGGATCTGCGTGTAGCAGGGGTTGGCGAACGCCGCGCCGCGCTTGTACGCGCGGTAGGTGGCGGTGACGTTCGAGCCCATCGCGTTGGTCGACAGGTAGAAGACGTTGCCGTAGCCGCCGGTGGCCAGGATGACCGCGTGGGCCGAGTGCGACTCGATCTTGCCGGTGACCAGGTCGCGCACGACGATGCCGGCGGCGCGACCGTCGACGGTGACGACGTCGAGCATCTCGGTGCGGTTGAACATCGTGACCTTGCCCGCCGCGATCTGCCGCGCGAGCGCCTGGTACACGCCGATCAGCAGCTGCTGGCCGGTCTGGCCGCGGGCGTAGAACGTGCGCGACACCTGGGCGCCGCCGAACGAGCGGTTGGCCAGCGTGCCGCCGTACTCGCGCGCGAACGGCACGCCCTGGGCCACGCACTGGTCGATGATGTCGACCGACACCTCGGCGAGGCGGTGGACGTTGGCCTCGCGGGCGCGGAAGTCGCCGCCCTTGACGGTGTCGTAGAACAGCCGGTGGATGCTGTCGCCGTCGTTCTGGTAGTTCTTGGCGGCGTTGATGCCGCCCTGGGCCGCGATCGAGTGGGCGCGGCGCGGCGTGTCCTGGAAGCAGAAGCAGGCGACGTTGTAGCCGAGCTCGGCCAGGGTCGCGGCGGCGGCGCCGCCGGCCAGGCCGCTGCCGACGACGATGACGCTGTACTTGCGCTTGTTGGCCGGGTTGACGAGCTTGAGCTCGAACTTCGCCCGGTTCCACTTCTCGGCGATGGGGCCGCTGGGGATGCGTGCGTCGAGGTTCATGGCGGCGGCCTTACAGCTTGATGAGGTTGAACGCGACGCCGAGCGGCGGCGCGAGGTAGCCGGCGATCAGGATGAGCGCGAGCGCCGGGCCCGCGTTCTTGGTGATGACCTCGTACTTCGGGTGGTTGAGGCCGAGCGACTGCAGCCAGCTGCCGGCGCCGTGCGCCAGGTGCAGGCACAGGAGCGTCACCGCCACCAGGTACGAGATCAGGATGCCGGTGTTCTTGAACCCCAGGACGAACATCGAGTACGCGTCGTAGCGGCCCTTGTCGTCGAGGTGGTGGAAGTAGTCGGGCTGGATCCAGCCCAGCGTGAAGTGCATCAGGTGGTAGACGATGAACGCCAGCACCACCAGGCCGGTCAGCGCCATGGTCCGCGCGTAGAACGTCGTGCGGGTGTAGCGCTGCACGACGTACTTCTGCGGCCGCGCGGCCGCGTTGGCGCGGGCCAGCGAGATGCCGGTGAGCATGTGGACCACGAAGATCGTGAGCAGGCCGCCGCGGGCGATCCACTTGAGGCCGCCGAGGCCCTGCAGGAAGTGCGCGTACGCGTTGTAGCTGTTGCGCCCGCTGAACATGCCGAGGTGGCCGATCATGTGGACGATCGCGAACAGGACGAGCCCGAGCCCGGTGACGGCCATCAACTGCTTGGCGCCGACCGAGGAGCGGACGTAGCTGACGAACCAGCTCATGACGGATCCTTCGTGGAGGGTGTGCCCCGTCGACGAGCGGCGGGGCGAAGCGCGCGAAGGTAAACACAATCCGCCGTTTCCGGCAACGCGGCGCCGGGCCTTCTCGGGGCGGTACGCGGACGCAGGGAGCGGGGTCGCGGGCTCAGGCGATCCGATGCACGAGCGGCGCGCCGCGTCGCACCCGGTCGACGTTGTCGACGACGATCGCCGCGATGGCCGCGAAGGCCTCCTGGGTCGATCCGGCCACGTGAGGGAGGGTCACCACCCGGGGATCGGCGTACAGGGGGTCGGCCGGGTCCCAGGGCTCGTGCCAGAACACGTCGAGGCCGACCCCGCCGAGGTGGCCCCGGGCCAGCGCCGCCTCGAGCGCCGGGCGGTCGATGACCGGGCCGCGGGCCAGGTTGACCACCATCGCGTGCGGCGGCAGCGCGGCCAGCGCCTCGGCGTCGATCAGCCCGCGGGTGGCGGCGGTCAGCGGGCAGTGCAGCGACACGGCGTCGCTGGCGGCGAGCATCGCGAGTAGCTCGGGCCGCGACGTGGACGAGGTCGCGCCGACGACGCGCATGCCCAGCGCCTGGGCCCGGGCCGCGACCGCCTGGCCGATGCGCCCCAGACCGATCACCGCGAGCTGCCGGCCCGCCAGCTCGCAGCCCAGCGGCGCGCCGATCTCCGCGGCGGCGAACGCGCGCTGGGCGAGCGGCCAGCGGCGCGCCAGCATCAAGAGGAGCAGCAGCGCGGCCTCGGCGACGGCGGTCTGGTTGGCCCCCGGGGCGTTGCACACCGGGACGCCGTGGGCGCGGGCCGCGGCGAGGTCGATGGCGTCGGTGCCGGCGGCGGGCTGCTGGATCAGCCGCAGCCGCGGCGCGGCGGCCGCGATGACCGCCGCGTCGACGTGGGCGTTCGACGGCAGCAACACGTCGGGCGGCGCGGCCCGCACCTCGTCGACCAGCGGCCGCCGACGATCCCAGCGGCGCAGCCCACACCCGGCGGGCAGGCGCGCCGCGATGACGTCGACGACGTCGAGCCACCCCGACCCGCAGAACAGCAGCTCCAACGCGGCCGCTACTTCTTCTTCGCCGGAGGCTTCTTGGCCGCCGCGGGCTTGGCCGCCGCCGCGGGCTTGGCCGCCGCCGCGGGCTTGGCCGCCGCCGCAGGCTTCGCCGCCGCAGGCTTCGCCACCGCTGCGGGCTTGGCCGCCGCCGCAGGCTTCGCCGCCGCCGCAGGCTTCGCCGCCGCCGCAGGCTTCGCCGCCGCCGCAGGCTTCGCCGCCGCCGCAGGCTTCGCCGCCGCCGCGGGCTTCGCCGCCGCCGCAGGCTTCGCCGCCGCCGCGGGCTTCGCCGCAGGCTTCACGGCCGGCGCGCGCGCGGGGCGGTCGTCGTCCTCGTCGTCGTCGTCGTCGTCGTCCTCGTCGTCGTCGTCGTCGTCGTCGTCGTCGTCGTCGTCCTCGTCGTCGTCCTCGTCGTCGTCCTCGTCGTCGTCGTCGTCGACCTTGGCGTCGTCGTCATCCTCGGCGCGCGCCCACACCGGCGGCTCGTCGTCGTCGGCCACGACCTCTTCTTCCTCCTCCTCGTCGTCCTTCACCTTCTCTTCTTCTTCGTCGGCGACCCACTTGGGCTCGTCCTCGGGGTCGACCCACTTGTCCGACACCGCCGACGGTCCGTCGTCGTCGGTCGTCGCCTTCTTCTTCTTTTTCTTCTTCTTGGTGGCCGCGTCGTCGTCGTCGTCGTCGTCGTCGTCGTCGTCGTCGTCGTCGTCGTCGTCGTCGTCGTCGTCGTCGTCGTCGTCGTCGTCGTCGTCGTCGCGCCAGCGGGCGCCGCGATCGTCGTCCTCATCCTCATCGCCGTCGGCCCAGCGCTGATCCAGCGCAGGGACGGCGGACAGCGCCTGCGCGGTGCGCAGCAGCAAGGCCGCGAGCGCAGGCGCGCGGCGGGTCACGTCGTCGACATTCGTCAGTGAGACAGGGGTGGTCGTGGGCTCCACAGCGGGAATTCTAAGCACGCGCGGAACCGAAGCTTCAAGGTCCCCCCCCAGCCGAAAACCACCGCCCGGCCGCGACGAGGCCCAAAGCGCGTCCAGGGGGCAGGTCAGCGCTCGATGACGGTCCGAATCGACGCCGGGACCCGGGCGCTGGGCGTGGCCGCGATCAAATCGCGCCACACCAGGTGGGTCGAGAGCACGCCCACCACCGCCATGTTGTCGGTGTTGGAGAACTGTGCGGCCGCCCGCTGCTTGCATTTCTGCCACAGCTGGGCCACCGCGGACGGCTCGTAGACCCCGGCCTGGGCGGCCAGCTCGCCCGACATCACCTCGTCGCACCAGCCGGCGTCGTCCCCCAGGAACGCCAGCGCGTCGGGGGCGCGGTAGGGCTGCTTGGGGCGGGTCAGGATCTCGCGCGGGATGAGATCGCGCGCCACCCGCTTGAGCACGTGCTTCTCGTCGAGGCCGCGCAGCTTGTGCGCCGGCGGCAGCCGCCCCGCCAGCGCGATCACCTCGCGGTCGAGGAACGGGAACCGCCCCTCGATCGAGTTGCCCATGAGCATGCGGTCGCCCTGCGCCGACAAGAGGTAGCCGCCCAGCAGCGTGCGCACCTCGAGGTACTGATCTTGCGCGAGCGCGCTCCACCGCGCGAAGTCGGGCGGCAGGTCGGCCAGCAGCGCCGCGACCGCGTCGCCGGCGCCGCGCATCGCCGGCGTGAGCAGCCGCTTGACCGCCGCGGTCGTGCGCCAGCGCA
Source organism: Myxococcales bacterium (assembly GCA_016707895.1). Lineage (GTDB taxonomy): Bacteria > Myxococcota_A > Polyangia > Haliangiales > Haliangiaceae > UBA2376. The sequence continues at coordinate 203,034 of JADJGV010000007.1, forward strand.
GGTCGTGGCCGAACCCCGGCTCGCGCCAGCGCTCGAGGCCCTGGCCGAAGAACCGCTGCGCCATCGCCCGCTGCGCCACCGGCGAGCGCGCCAGGTACGGGTACAGGCGGTCGAGCAGCTTGGGCCGCGCCGTCGACTGCGGGGCCCGGGCCCAGAAGCGGCGGATCGCGCCCTCCCGGAACAGGTCGTAGCCGGCGAACATCTCGTCGGCGCCCTCGCCGGTCAGCACCACCTTGATGCCGTGGGCGCGCACCAGCCCCGACAGCAGGAACATCGGCGCCGGCGCGGTGCGCAAGATCGGGCGCTCGGCGTGCCAGATCACCTGCGGGAACACCCGGGCGATGTCGCCGCGGCTGACGGTCAGCTCGTGGTGGGTCGTGCCCAGCCGCGCGCTCATCAGCCGCTGGAACTCGCCCTCGTCGTACTCGGCGTCGGCGAAGCGCAGCGAGAAGGTCTGGAAGCCCTCGCCCTTGGCGGCCAGGCCCAGCGTCGCGATCAGCGAGCTGTCGAGGCCGCCCGAGAGGTAGCTGCCGACGTCGACGTCGGCGCGCAGCATGCGCAGCTCGGTGGCCCGGGCCAGCGCGGCGCGGACCGCCTCGGTGGCCTCATCGAGCGACCCGCCGAAATCGGCCGGGTACTGCGGGGTCCAGTAGGCCCGCTCGCGCACGCCGTCGCGGTCGTAGATCCGCAGGTGGCCGGGCGGCAGCTCGTGCACGCCGGCGAACACCGTCCGCGGCGCGACCGCGGTCCAGAACGTCAGCGTCTGGTCGAGCCCGACCGGGTCGAAGGCCCGCGGGAAGCTCGGCGCCGCGGCGAAGATCGCCTTGACCTCGCTGGCGAACACCAGCTGGCCGTCGTGGACCGCGTAGTACAGCGGCCGCACGCCGACCCGATCCCGGGCCAGGATCAGCCGGCGGGCCGGCGCGTCCCACAGCGCGATCGCCCACTGGCCGTTGAGCCGGTCGAACGCGTCCTCGCCCCACTGCTCCCAGGCGTGGACCAAAACCTCGGTGTCGCTCTTGGTGCGGAACACGTGGCCGGCCGCGATCAGCTCGGCGCGCAGCTCGACGTAGTTGAAGATCTCGCCGTTGAAGACGATCCACAGCGAGCCGTCCTCGTTGGACATCGGCTGCTGGCCGCTGGCCAGATCGATGATCGACAGCCGGGCGTGGGCCAGCCCGGCGTGGCGATCCCGGTAGGTCCCGAACTCGTCGGGGCCGCGGTGGTGCATGGCGCCCAGCATCCGCGCCAGGGCGCCCCGGTCGGGAGGCTCGCGATCGGTGAGGGCGACCAGGCCGCCGATGCCACACATGTGGCGCCATGGTAGCAGACGGTTCCTCGGAGCGTTTCGCAGGCTGCCGCTTGATTTCGCGCCACGCCCGCGATACCCGTCGGAGATGTCTGCCCTCGACGCTGCCACGGTTGAACGCGCGGTGACCACGTTCATCGTCGACAACTTCCTGTTCGGGAACGCCGCCGACGCGCCGGCCCGGGACGCCTCGTTCATGGAGACCGGCCTCATCGACTCGACCGGCGTGCTCGAGCTGGTGGCGTTCGTCGAGTCGACCTACGCGATCAAGGTCGGCGACGACGAGCTCGTCCCCGAGAACCTCGACTCGGTCGCGAACCTGGCGGCGTTCGTCGCCAAGAAGGCGGGCTGATCATGGCGCTCTCCTGGGACGTCCTGGCCCTCGACTACGACGCCGAGGCCGATCGCATCGGCGGCGAGCTGCGCCGCATCATCGCGCACGAGTGCAAGCGCCGCGGCCTGGTGGTGGCGCTGTCGGGCGGCATCGACAGCTCGTGCGTGGCGGCGCTGGCCACCCGCGCGCTCGGCAAGGCCAAGGTGTTCGGCATCCACATGCCCGAGCGCGACTCGTCGGCCGAGACCATCAAGCTGTCGCGCTCGGTCAGCGACACCTTCGGCTTCGACTCGGTGCTCGAGGAGATCACCCCGGTCCTCGACGGCTACGGCTGCTACCGCCGCCGCGACGAGGCGATCCGGATGGTCTTCCCGGAGTTCGGCCCGGGCTGGAAGTCGAAGATCGTCCTGCCCGGCCTCACGGGCGGCGAGCTCAACGTCTACTCCCTGGTGGTGCAGAAGCCCGACGGCACGATCGAGAAGCAGCGGCTGCCGCTGCCGGCCTACCTGCAGATCGTCGCCGCCACCAACTTCAAGCAGCGCACCCGCAAGACGTTCGAGTACTACCACGCCGATCGCCTGCACTACGCGGTCAGCGGCACCCCCAACCGCCTCGAGTACGACCAGGGCTTCTTCGTCAAGGGCGGCGACGGCCTCGCCGACGTGAAGCCGATCGCGCACCTGTACAAGACCCAGGTCTACGCGATGGCCCGCCACCTCGGCGTGCCGGTCGACATCTGCAACCGCGCGCCGACCACCGACACCTACTCGCTCGCGCAGGGCCAGGACGAGTTCTACTTCGCCCTGCCCTACCGCGAGATGGACCTGTGCCTGTGGGGCAAGAACCACGGCGTCGCGCCGGCCGAGGTCGCGCCGACCGTCGGCCTGACCGCCGACCAGGTCGAGCGCGTCTACCGCGACATCGACCAGAAGCGGGCCACGACCCGCTACCTCGGCCTCGCGCCCCAGCTCGTCGGCGCGATCCCCGAGATCAAGCACTGAGCGCGCGGCGGCGGGCCGCGCGGGCTACCGCGTCGGCGGCGCGACTTCCTTGGCCAGGTAGGGCGCGACGAAGCGCTCGATCTCGTCGGCGCCGAGGTAGTAGTTGACCTCCTCGGGCGGCTCGTCGGTGTTGTAGCGGCTGAACAGGTGCAGGCCGACGATCCGGCCGGCGGCGTCGATGGCGGGCGAGCCGCTCATCGGGTTCACGTGGCAGCCCGACTGGATGACGGTGCCCGGGGTCATGTCCTTGCGGGTCTCGGCGGCGGCCTCGGCGCTGACGGCGCCGTAGGGCGCGGTGCCGGTGTCGCGCTGATCGCCGATGCCCGAGGCCAGGCACTGCTGCACCGACCACAGGAAGCCGAGGTGGGTCGCGCCGACCACCGCGAACCAGCCGCCGGGCCGCGGCAGCTCGGTGGCCAGCGCGATCGGCGCGCGGCCGTGGTTGCCGCCGCGCATCCGCACCAGCCCGAGGTCGGGCTCGTCGGAGCAGGCCAGGACGTCGGCCTTGATCGGCGCGCTGGGGCGGAACGTGTGGCGCACCGGATCGGGCTCGGCCAGGAGCAGCTCGACCTCCTTGGCCTTCGCGCCGTCGTCGGAGTGGGTCAGCTGGTGGCACGAGGTCAGCACCAGGCCGCTGGCGTGGATCAGCACGCCGACGCCGGTGTCGACGGTGACGTCGTCGGGGCCGGCCTCGTAGCGCGCGCGGGTGTAGACCACCGACGGCGCGATCCGCGCGAACAGCGCCTCGGGATCGAGCCGGGGCGAGGTCGGCGCTGGCGTGGCGCAACCGACCAGGGCGAGGACCAGGGCGAACCCAGCGCAGCGAGTCATGGCGTCGAACCTCCCCCGGTCGAGGCGGCCGCGTCAACCGGCCCGCCCTCCCACGGCTGGCGCGCGCGCAGCTCCGAGATCGCCAGCGTGCCGGCGGCGATCGGCCCGGTGGCGGCGTCGACGATGCGCCACGCCAGCGCCGGCCGGTGGATCGGCTGGGCCTCGACCAGGACGCAGCGCAGCTCACCCGGCGCGAACCCGCACTGCGCCTGCAGCGCGGCGATCAGCCCCTCGTCGTGGAGGTGGCCGTCGCCGAAGTTCCAGCCGAGCGCGAGGCCGGCCACCAGCTCGCCGTCGACCCACTCGTAGTCAGCCAGCGGCCCGTCGATCGCCCGCGGCACCAGCGCGCCGAGCGCGCGGCCGTGCAGGTGCATCAGCCGGAAGCCGACGACCTTGCCGACCAGGCCGACCGCGGTCGGGCGATCGTAGAACCGCGCCAGCTGATCGTGGACCCACGGCGAGGCCTTGGTCAGGCGATCGAGCTTGCGGTAGCTGTCGCCCTTGAACAGCCAGACGCCGTAGGCCCAGTTGCCGGCGTAGTAGCGCATCGCGAGCAGGAACGAGACCGCGCGCGGCCACAGGTTGCCGACCAGCGGCACGCCGATCAGCAGCACGATCAGCGCGGCGGCCAGCGGCGGCGGGCCGACGTCGGCGAGCGACAGCTCGGGGTGGGCGTAGAACAGCGCGAACCCGCCGTAGACCACCATGACGTTCCACTCGAGCGGCACGCCCATCGGCACGTTCGAGGTGATGAAGCCGTGGAGCACCAGCATCAGCACCAGCCCGACGGTGAGCGACGCGCCGCCGTCGGAGAGGCCGAGCACCAGCGGCACGCCCAGCTCGAGCGCGGTGCCCATGTGGCCCATCGCGGTGGCCAGCGCCGACGGCCGCAGATCGTCGGGGTAGCGCCGGTACATGCGGGTGCGCAGCCAGCGCCAGCGCGTGACCGGCGAGTTCGACACCATCACCCCGACCACCGTCGGGAAGTGGTGGTTCAGCTTGGACACGCCGGCCCAGGTCCACAGCGCCAGCTGCACCGCCTGGGCGCCGGCCAGCGGCTCGGTCGCCGCGACCAGCACGACGATCGTCGTCCAGTAGTGCTCGCCGCGGAACGCCAGGAACGTCGTGCGATCGCAGACGCCCAGCACCGGCACCGCGATCGCGATCGCGATCAGCAGGCCGCGGGGCGGCGTCGCTGACGCCAGCGCCGCCACCAGCGCGCCGATCACGCCGAGGTAGAGCGCGACGTCGAGCCAGCTGCGGCGGTGGCCACCGATCACCGGCAGCCCCGGCCAGCGCGCGCGCTTGGTGGTGCCGGGCCGCGCGAAGTAGAGGACGCCGCCCAGCGGCGGCACGTAGCGCCCGGTCAGCGGGCCGCTGCCGCACCCCAGCCCCAGCCCCTCGAACAGCATGCTCCACAAGATCGCCTTGACGAAGGCGATCGGGTGCAGCCACCAGTCGCCGATGGTCGCCAGCCCCCCGAGCCCGGGCGTGCACGCGCACCACGCGACCCAGCCGCCGACGTACAGCGCCAGCTTGGCGGCGTAGAAGCCGTACGCGGCCAGCGGCGTGCCGTAGCCCTGCACCGCCCAGGCCTGGCACACCGCCCGGCCGCGCTCGGGCAGCGGCGCCTGGGCCCACGCGATCGGATCGTAGGGCGGCGGCGCCGGGTCGAGGAGGCCCACGCCCGACGGTCACACGCCGGCGCGCCGACGGTCAAACCCGGCGCGCCGACCCGGGCCGCGGCGGCCGCGGTACCATCGCGCGGTGACGATCGAGCGCCTGCACGACGTGCTGTTCTCCACCGCGGCGCGCGCCCCCGAGCGGGTCGCGCTGGTGGCCCATGATCCCGACGGTGGCCGCTGGACCTACGGCGAGGTCGCGGCGGCGGCCACCGCGATGGCGGCGCAGCTGGTCGAGCTGGGCGTGGCGCCCGGCGATCGGGTGGCGCTGATGGCGCACAACGGCCTGGCCTGGGTCGCCGGGTTCTTCGGCGCGCTGGCGGCCGGCGCGGTCGCGGTGCCGATCAACACCGCGGCCGACCCGCACTCGCTGGTCCACTACGTCACCGACTGCGGCGCGGCGGCGCTGGTGATCGGCGCGCGGGTCGAGCGGGTCGTGGCCCAGGCCGGCCCGGGGCTGGGCGCGCTCACGATCGTGGCGCCGGCGGCGATCGCGCCGCGCCTGGCGACCGCGCTGCCGGCGGCGCGGGTGGTGGCGGCGGCGACCGCGCCGGCGACCGCGCCGGCGGTGGCGATCGCGCCCGCGGATCGCGCGGCGATCATCTACACCTCCGGCTCGACCGGGCGGCCGCGCGGCGCGGTGCTGCGCCACGCCAACGTCGCCGCCAACGTGCGCTCGATCCTGGCGTACCTCGAGCTGGCCGAGGACGAGCGCAGCCTGGCGCTCCTGCCGTTCTATTACGTCTACGGGCTGTCGGTGCTGACGACGGCCTTCGCGGTCGGCGGCGCGGTGATCGTCGAGAACCGCTTCCAGTACCCGACCACCGCGCTCGACACCGCGGCCCGCGAGCGGGTCACCGGCATCTCCGGCGTGCCGTCGACCTACGCGATCCTGATGCACAAGACCGACTTCGCGGCGCGGCTGGCCACCGGCCTGCCCGACCTGCGCTGGCTGACCCAGGCCGGCGGCGGCATGAGCCCGACCCTGACCCGGGGCGTGCTCGACGCGATCGGCCCGCGCCGGCTGTTCGTGATGTACGGCGCGACCGAGGCGTCGGCGCGGCTGGCGTACGTGCCACCGCGCGAGCTTCCCGAGGCGATCGGATCGATCGGCCGCGCCATCCCCGACGTCACGCTGACCGTGCGCGGCCCCGACGGCGCGCCGTGCGCGGTCGACGAGCCGGGCGAGCTGTACGCCGAGGGCCCGAACCTGATGGAGGGCTACTGGAACGACCCGGCCGAGACCGCGCGGGTGCTGGGCCCCCACGGCTACCGCACCGGCGACCTGGCGCGGGTCGACGCCGCCGGCCGGCTGTGGCTGGTCGGGCGCGCGCGCGACCTGCTGAAGGTCGGCGGCCACCGGGTCGCGGCCAAGGAGATCGAGGACGCGATCGCCGAGCACCCGGCGGTGATCGAGTGCGCGGTGATCGGCGTGCCCGACGAGCTGCTCGGCGATCGGCTGCGGGCGTTCGTGGTGGCCGACGACGGCAGCGGCCTCGACGCCGCGGCGCTGGGCGCGTTCCTCAAGGACCGCCTGCCCGGCTACAAGATCCCGTCGCAGATCGACCTGCGCGCCGCGCTGCCCAAGAACCCCAGCGGCAAGATCATGAAGGAGGCGCTGCGCGCCGAGCCGTGAGGCGGTCGATCGCTACCGCGCGCCGGGGATGACGACGTGCTGGACCACGTCGGCGTCGAGCGGCACCGCGAACCGCACCGCGCGGCCGTGGCGGCGCAGCTTGAGGGTGGCGGTGGCGCGGCCGCGGCGATCGACCTGCAGCGCCAGCGGCGTGCGGCCGAGGCGGACGCCGTCGAGCAGCACGGTTGCGTCGGTCGGCTCGCTGGTCACGCGCAGCCACACCACGGGCGGCGGCGCGGGCGCGGGCGCGGGCGTGGGCGCGGGCGCGACGGCGGGCGGCGCCGCGGGCACGACGAGCGGCGGCGGCGGGGCGGCGGGCAGCGGCGGGTCGATCGCCGCGGGCGGCGTGCGCAGCGCCGGCCGGGGCCACGCGGCGATGGCGATCGCGACGGCCGCGCCCAGCATCGCGACCACGCCGATCCGCGCGGCGGTGCGCCGTCGCCGCGCTGGCGTCGGGGCGGACGCCGCGACCGGCGGCGCGACGACTGGCGGCGCGACGACCGGCGGCGCGACGACCGGCGGCGCCCCGACGATCGGGCCGCTGGCCCCGGCGGCCAGGAGCGCCGCCGGTGGCAGCCACTCCCAGCGCAGCGTCGTGCACGCCGGATCGAAGTCGTCGGGGAGGTCCGGAGTCAGGCCCGCCGCACCGGTGCCGCGGGCCAAGCGCCGGCGGCGCCCCGACGACGTCTCGTCGACGACCGGCGCCACCACCGGCTCGAACAGGCTGGCGAGGCAGCGCCGCACCGCCGCCGGCCCGAGCTCGAGCCGCTGGGTGTCGGCGACCGCGAGCAGCGCGCGGCGCAGCGCCAGCGTATCGGGGAAGCGATCGGCGGGCGCCCGCGCCAGCGCCCGGGCGATCACCGCCTCGAGCGCGAGGGGAAAACCAGGCACGCGCAGCGACGGCGGCACCAGATCGACCTTCACCACCCGCTGCATCGTCTCGTACTCGTTGGCGCCGACGAACGCCCGGCTGAGCGTGCACAGCTCGTACAGCACGACGCCCAGCGCGAACACGTCGGCGCGGCGATCGACCGGCTGCATCAGCAGCTGCTCGGGCGCGAGGTACGCGGTCTTGCCCTTGACCGCGCCGACCTGGGTCGAGGTCGCGCGCCGCGCCGCCTTGGCGATGCCGAAGTCGATCACCTTGACCGCGCCGTCGAAGCCGACCATCAGGTTCGACGGCGTGACGTCGCGGTGGACGATGCCGAGCGGCGCGCCGTCGGGCCCGCGCCGCTGGTGCGCGTGGTGGAGGCCGGCGGCCGCGGCCGCGATGACCGTCAGGCAGAAGTCGAGCGGCAACGGCCGGCGCCGCAGCGACGCGCGCTCGAGGACGGTGCGCACCGACTCGCCGTCGATGTACTCCATCGCCAGGAAGTAGCCGCCGGCGTGGCGGCCGACCTCGTAGACCTGCGCCAGGTGATCGTGCACCAGCGACGACGCGATGCGGGCCTCGTCGAGGAACATCAGGCGCTGGGCGCCGTCGTCGGGTTCGCGCAGCGTCTTGACCACCACCGGCCGCTGGCGCTCGTCGGGGTTCTCGGCCAGGAACACCTCGCCCATGCCGCCGATCGCGAGTCGCCGGACCACTCGGTACCGACCGACCTGTGCGGCGCGCGATCCCATCGCGGGACAGCTGGTGCAAGCACGAGGCCAGCTGGGGCCGACATGCGGGCGGCGCCGCGATTACGGCCGGTGCGAGGCCGCGCTGGGCGCGGCTCACCCGTGCGCGGCGACCACAGGCGGCCAGCGTGACTGCCAGTGGACACCCCGGTGCGTCATCGTGGCGCGGTCGCCCCCGCGGCGCGCCGCAAGCTGGCGTACGTCCGGCACATCGAGAGCGTGCGGAACCGACACAACCACGCTAGCTTCGGCCCGTGGGACGTCGCATCAGGTTTCCGGTCGGGCTCGCCCTCGCAGGGGTCGCGCTGGGGTCACCGCAGGTCGCGGGCGCCGACGACAACTACAGCCTCCACGTGATCGGCTCGACCCAGGCGTCGTGGACCGACAACATCTTCGCGGTGCCCGACGACGCGGCCGCGCCGCTGCCGCCCCACGAGGGCGACGTGCTGTTGCAGTTCCGGCCCGGCGTGCTCGGCACCTACGAGACCCCGCGGACGATCCACAACGTCGAGTACGACCTCGAGGCCAACCTGTACCTCGACCACGACGAGGCGCGGTCGCTCGGCCACGTCGCCACGTGGCGCGGCTTCTTCCTGACCTCGCCGCGCACCGAGGTCCAGACCTCGGCGGCGTTCACCAGCGGCACGCTGGCCGCGCTGTCGACGCGCGCCGCGCCGGTCGAGGGCCAGCCGCAGGCGACGATCAGCGGCAACGGCCGCTACTGGGCGCTCGACGCCGGCCAGGGCCTGCACGTCGGCGTGAGCCCCGAGCTGCGCCTGACCCAGGGCCTGCAGGCGCGCCGCTTCAGCAGCACGATCGACGGCGCCGCTGGCGCGCCGGACATCGGCACCGGCGGCTACGAGATCGGCGGCGGCCTCGGCGCCGATCGCGGCTGGAAGCACTCGGCGGTCGCGCTGTCGGCCCAGACCCGCTACGTGACCCTCGAGCAGGTCGCCGGCGACGCCCGCTCGCTCAACAACGCGCTGACGCTGTCGTACCGGCGCGACTTCACGCCGCGGTGGAACGGCATGGCCGACGGCGGCGTGGTGTGGATCGCGTCGCTCGACGACGCGCCGTCGATGGTGCAGCCGACCGTCGGCCTCAGCGTCAGCTACGCGCCGGTCTGGGGCATGGCCGGGTTCCAGGTGCGCCGGACGATGGCGCCCAACCTGTACATCGCCGAGAACACCATCAGCGACCTCGCGCTGATCAACGCCAGCCTGCCGCTGCCGTGGCTGACCGACGATCCCAACCTGCCCAAGCTCACCGCGTCGGGCGCGCTCGGCGCCAGCCGCAGCCAGGTCATCCGCGGCGACGAGGTGACGTCCACGATCAACGTGGTCAACGCCGACGTCGCGCTGACCTACGCGCCGCGGGGCGACGTGACGCTGGCGCTGCGGGCCCAGCACCTGCGGCAGATCCCCGGCGACACCGTCGGCGGCGCCGCCGCGTTCGAGTACGACCGCACGACGGTGGTGCTGCAGGCGACCTGGCGCTTCCCCGAGCGCCTGGCCGCCGAGATCCCGATGCGGGACAGCCTGCGGGTCGATCGCAGCGACAACACGCCAGTCGGCGAAGAGGTCGCGCCGGCCGGGGCCGCGCCCGGGCAGTGAGCCCTTCAGCGGGTTGATTCCGACGCGGTCAGCTCAGGCTGCCCAGCCACTCGTCGAGGGCGTTGGTCACGCCGCCGACCTCGGTGAGCGTCAGGCCGAAGCACCGGGCGACCCGCAAGATCGCGTGGGCCTCGGCGCTGGTCAACTCGCCGTCGACGGTGCCGAGCTCGACCGCGTCGGCGACGAACGCCAGCCCGATCGCGGCGCGCGCGGCGGCGGCGTGGGCGCGCACCGCGGCGGCGAACGCCTCGGGCGTGGTCCGCGCGAAGAACAGGTCCTCGCGATCGACGCCGGGGCAGCGGCGCTCGAGCAACTGATCGAGGCGGGCGCTCTCGGCGGCGCCTAGCTCGCGATCGGCGAGCGCCACGGCGTGGAGCGCGCCGGCGTAGGCGCGGGCGACCGGGTCAGGCAGGTCCATGCCGCTACTGTACCCGGCGCGCGGTCATTCGAGGTGGTCGAGGCCCAGCTCGGCCACCCAGTCGCGGGTGCTGGTGGTCGTGATCTCGTTGCCGAACGCCGCGCCGGCGCCGGCCGAGCCGCGGGCCAGCTCGGCGGCGACGTCGGCCAGCATCTGGGCCCGCTCGTCGGCGACCAGCGCGTCGATCAGCGACAGCCGCGTCGAGCCGCTGCGGGCGGCGGCGACCCGGCCGTCGCGCACCAGGTTGGCGACGTCGCGCGACGTCACCTTCCACTCGCGGGCGAACAGGTAGTGGGCCAGCGCGTCGCCGACGTCGGCCGCCGACTGGAACCGCTGCGCCGGGTCGCGGGCCAGCGCGGTGCGGACGATGCCGTCGAGCTCGGCGTCGATGTTGGGGTTGAGCGCGGTCAAGGACGGCACCCGCGCCTCGCGGACCAGCTCGACGGTGGCGTAGGCGGTGTCGCCGTAGAACAGCCGCCGCCCCGACAGCATCTCCCACAGGATGATGCCGATCGCGAACACGTCGGTGCGCGCGTCGACCTCGAGCCCCCACGCCGCCTCGGGCGACAGGTAGCTGAACTTGCCCTTCACGACGCCCTGGTCGGTCTGCTCGACCTGGCTGTTGGCCTTGGCCAGCCCGAAGTCGACGATCTTCACCTCGCCGTTCTTCGACAGCATGATGTTGGGCGGCGACACGTCGCGGTGGACGATGTGCAGCGGCTGGCCGGTCTCGGGGTGCTCGAGGGTGTGCGCGTAGTGCAGCCCCTTGCAGCTCTCGACGATGATGTACACCGCCAGCCGCGGATCGATCAGCCGCCCCCGCTGCGCCTCGCGCTCGATCGCGGCCTTGAGGTCGCAGCCGTCGACGTACTCCATGATCAGCAGGAACGCGCCGTCGGGCGCCTTGGTGACGTCGAAGACCTGCACGACGTTGGCGTGCTGCAGGAACAGCGACAGGCGCGCCTCGTCGAGGAACATCGCGACGAACCGCGGGTTGGTCGCCAGGTTGGGCAGCACCCGCTTGATCGCCACCGACTTGCGGAAGCCCTGCAGGGTCTCGGCGACCCCCTTGAACACCTCGGCCTGACCGCCGCCGCCGAGACGCTCGAGCATGGTGTAGCGGGCGCGCATCGGCCGACGATCGTAGCACCGCGCGGCGCGGGGCGCGCGGTTTCGGCGGGCGGCGGTGCCGCCTCGGGAACGGGGCTTGCGCCGGCGGCGACGATCCCCACATTGGAGCCATGGCCGGCGCCCGCGCGCCCACGCAACCCACCGCGCCCTGGCATGCGCGGGCGGGCGACGACGTGGCCGCCGCGCTCGGGGTCGAGGTCGGCCGCGGGCTGACCGCCGCCGAGGTCGCGGCCCGGCGGGCGCGGGCCGGCCCCAACGCGTTGCCCGAGGCGCGGCGGCGGTCGGCGTGGGCGGTGCTCGGGCGGCAGTTCGCCAGCCCGCTGATCTACCTGCTGCTGGCGGCGGCGGTGATCGCGCTGGCGCTCGGGTACCGCGGCGACGCCGCGGTGATCGCGGCGGTGGTGACGATCAACGCGGTCATCGGGGCGTTCCAGGAGGGCCGCGCCGAGCGCTCGCTGGCGGCGCTGCGCTCGCTGGCGGTGGCCGAGGCCCGGGTGGTGCGCGACGGCGGCGCCCAGGTGATCGCCGCGCGCGAGCTGGTGCCGGGCGACGTGCTGGTGGTGGCGGCCGGCGACGCGATCGGCGCCGACGCCCGCCTGGTCGACGCCTCGGCGCTGCAGGTGAGCGAGGCCGCGCTGACCGGCGAGTCGGTGCCGGTGGACAAGGACGTCGCCGCGGTGCCGGCCGAGGCCACGGTCGCCGATCGCGCGTCGATGCTCCACGCCGGGACGCTGGTGACCGCCGGCCGCGGCCACGCGGTCGTGGTCGCGATCGGCGGCGCCACCGCGATCGGCCAGATCGCGGCGCTGGCCGAGGGCGCGGTGCAACCGCCGACGCCGCTCGAGCGGCGGATCGGCCAGTTCGGCCGCGCGCTGGTGGTGGTCGCGGCCGTGACGTTCGCGCTGGTGCTGGCGATCGGCCTGGCCCGCGACCTGCCGCTCGGCGCGGTGGTGATGGTGGCGATCAGCCAGGTGGTCGGGGTGATCCCCGAGGGCCTGCCGGTGGCGATGACGATCGCGCTGGCGGTCGGCGTGCAACGGATGGCGCGGCGCCGGGTGGTGGTGCGGCGGCTGGCCGCGGTCGAGACGCTGGGCTCGACCACGGTCATCTGCACCGACAAGACCGGCACGCTGACCCGCAACGAGATGACCGTGACCGCGGTGTGGCTGCCCGCCGGGCCCGCCGCGCCCGCCGGGCGCGCGCTCACCGTGACCGGCGTCGGCTACGCGCCGACCGGCGAGCTGCGCGACGGGGACGCGCCGCTGCCGACGCCGCCGCCGGCCGCGGTGCAGGAGCTGCTCGAGGCCGGCGCGCTGTGCAACGACGCGCAGCTGCACCAGGACGGCGATCAGTGGAAGCCGATCGGCGATCCGACCGAGGTGGCGCTGTACACGCTGGCGGCCAAGGGCGGCGTCGACGTCGACCGGCTGCGCGCGGCCTACGCGCGCCGCGGCGAGCTGCCGTTCTCGTCGGCGGCCAAGCTGATGGCCACCGCCCACGCCGGGCCCGACGGGCGGACGGTGGTGATGGTCAAGGGCGCGCCCGAGGAGCTGCTGGCGCTGTGCGCGGACGCCGATCGCGCGGCGGCGCGCGCCGCGGTCGAGGTGATGGCCGGCCAGGCGCTGCGCGTGCTGGCGCTGGCCCGCGCCGACGGCGTCGACCTCGACGCCGCCGCCGGGTTCACGGCGCTGGCCGGCCGGCTGCGGTTCCTGGGGCTGGTCGGGCAGCTCGATCCGCCGCGCGCCGAGGTCGCCGACGCGATCGCGCGCTGCCGCGCGGCCGGCATCCGCACCGTGGTGGTGACCGGCGACCACAAGGCCACCGGCGTCGCGGTCGCGACGATGCTCGGCATCGCCCGGCCCGGCGACGAGGCGGTCGACGGCCCCGAGCTCGCCGCGCTGTCCGACGCCGAGCTCGACGCCCGCGTCGATCGCATCGCGGTGTTCGCGCGGGTCCACCCCGAGCAGAAGCTGCGCATCGTCGATGCGCTGCAGCGCCGCGGCGAGGTGGTCGCGATGACCGGCGACGGCGTCAACGACGCCCCCGCGCTGGTCAAGGCCGACGTCGGGGTCGCGATGGGCGGCAGCGGCACCGCGGTGGCGCGCGAGGCGGCGAAGCTGGTCTTGCTCGACGACAACTTCACCAGCATCGTGGCCGCCACCGAGGAGGGCCGCGTCGTCTACCGCAACCTCAAGAAGGCGGTGCTGCTGCTGGTGTCGACCTCGGCGGCCGAGGTGCTGGTGCTCTTGGTCGCGATGTCGCTCGGCTACCCGCCGCCGTTCGCCGCGGTGCAGATCCTGTGGAACAACCTGGTCACCGAGGGCCTGGTCACGGTCAACCTGGTGATGGACCCGCCCGAGGGCGACGAGATGGCGCAGCCGCCGATCGCGCGCGACGAGCCGCTGATCAGCCGCGCGCTGCTGGCGCGCATGGCGCTGATGGTGCCGACGATCGCCGGCGTGACGCTCGGCTGGTTCGCCTACCGCACCGCCGCCGGCGTGCCCGCCGGCCAGGTGCAGACCGAGGCGTTCACGCTGCTGGCGCTGTGCGAGTGGTGGAACGTCTTGAACTGCCGGTCGCAGACGCGATCGGCGCTGGGCCTGCGCGCGCTGGCCAACCGCTGGCTGCTCGGCGGCCTGGTGCTGGGCAACCTGCTGCAGCTGGCGGTGGTGTACTGGGCGCCGCTGGGGCGGCTGTTCCACACCACGCCGTTCGGGCTGCCGGTCGCGATCGCGCTGGGCGCGGTGGCCAGCCTGGTGCTGTGGGTCGAAGAGCTGCGCAAGTGGATCGCGCGCCGGCGCGCCGCGGCCGCCGCGCCCGCGGCATAGCGCTTGCTCCACACCGGGATGTCCGAGGAGGCACGTATGCGAACCCTGGGAATCGTCTTCGCGCTCACGCTGCTCGCTGCCTGCAAGCCGACCGCGGCGCCGCCTGCGCCGAGCGGACCCGCAGGCCACATGGAGCACCGCATGGGCAACTGCCCGGCCGCGGTCGACGGCGCGGTCACCGCGATGTCGCGGATCGCCGGCGGCGTCTCCCTCGACATCACCGCGCAAGACCTGGGGGCGGCCCGCGAGATCGTCGCCCGCGCCCGCCACGCCGACGACGGGCCGCCCGATCCAGCGGCGCGGCCGCACACCGGCGAGCACGGCGGCCCCGGCGGCGTCGGCCACTGCCCGATCGTCCACGCCGGCACGTCGGTCACGATCACCGAGATCGGCGGCGGCGTCCGGGTCGTGGTGCTGGCCGACGATCCGACGCAGATCGACGCGCTGGTCGCCGAGACGCGCGCGCGCCTGCGGTGGCTCGATCCGGCCAACCACCCCTGACCGCGCAACCGCTGCGCGCGCCCCTATGCGCACCGCGTGCTTTGCGGTGAGGCCTCGGTCGCGCCACGCCCACGATGGCGCGCGCCTTGCTCCACATGCGGGCATGGAGTCGGGCACCCAGCCGGGCACGGCGGCGGACACGTCGTCGGGACCTCGCGCCGAGATCCTGCGCGCGCGCGGCCTGACCAAGGTCTACGGCGCCGGCGCCACCGAGGTGCGCGCGCTCGACGGCGTCGACTTCACGCTGGCCCGCGGCGAGATCCTCGCGCTGCTCGGGCCGTCGGGCTCGGGCAAGTCCACGCTGCTCAACATCCTGGGCGGGCTCGACACGCCGACCACCGGCACGCTGCACCACGGCGCCCAGGAGCTGACCCGCGCCAGCGACGACGAGCTCACCCGCTTCCGCCGCGATCACGTCGGCTTCGTCTTCCAGTTCTACAACCTGGTGCCCAGCCTCACCGCGCGCGAGAACGTGCAGCTCGCGGCCGATCTGGTGCGCGCGCCGATGCCGCCCGAGGAGGCGCTGGCGGTGGTCGGGCTGGGCCCGCGGCTCGATCACTTCCCGGCGCAGCTGTCGGGCGGCGAGCAGCAGCGCGTCGCGATCGCCCGGGCCATCGCCAAGCGGCCGGCGATGCTCTTGTGCGACGAGCCGACCGGCGCGCTCGACGGCAAGACCGGCCGGCTGGTGCTCGAGGCGCTGCTCGCGGTCAACCAGCGCTTCGGCACCGCCACGGCGATCATCACCCACAACGCGGTCATCGGCGCGATGGCCGATCGGGTGGTGACGATGCGCGACGGGCGCATCGCCAGCGAGCGGATCAACCCCAACCGCACGCCGCCGGCGGCGCTGGACTGGTGAGCCGTGCGGGCGATCGATCGCAAGCTCCTGCGCGACCTCGCCCGCATGCGCGGCCAGGTCATCACGATCGCGCTGGTGCTGGCCGCCGGCGTCGCGGCCACCGTCACGCTGACCGGCACCTACCGCGCGCTCGGGGCCGCGCGCGACGACTACTACGCGGCCCAGGACTTCCCCGACCTGTTCGTCCACGTCGAGCGCGCGCCCGACGCGGTCGCCGCGCGCCTGGCGACGATCCCGGGCGTCGCCACCGTGACGCCGCGGCTGGTCGAGCCGCTGGCGGCGTGGATGCCGGGGCAGGCCCGCCCGGCGACCGGCACCGCGCTGTCGTTGCCCGACGACGGCGCGCTGCGCGGGCTGGTGCTGCGCCAGGGGCGCGGCCCCGATCCCACGCGCGCCGACGAGGTGGTCGTGCTCGACAGCTTCGCCACCGCCCACCACCTGGCGCCCGACGATCGGCTCGAGGTGGTGATGGCCGGGCGCCGCCACCGGCTGCGCGTGACCGGCACCGTGCTGTCGCCCGAGTACGTCTTCCCGGTGGCCGCCGGCGTGGTCAACCCGTCGGGCGTCGTGGTGGTGTGGATGCCGCGCCCGGCGCTGGCCGCGCGCACCGGCGCCGACGGCAGCTGGAACGACGCGACGTTCACGCTGGTGCGCGGCGCCGATCAGCGCGCGGCGATCGCCGCGATCGACCGCGCCCTCGAGCCGTGGGGCGGGCTCGGCGCCTACGGCCGCGACCAGCAGCTGTCGCACCGGTTCGTCAGCCAGGAGCTCGAGCAGCTCGAGGTGCTGGCGACCCGGGTGCCGGTGGTGTTCCTGCTGGTCGCCGCGTTCCTGCTGAACGTCGTCCTCGGCCGGTTGATCCAGCTGCAGCGCGAGCAGCTCGCGGTGCTGCGCGCGCTCGGCTACACCAAGGCGGCGATCGCCCGCCACGTCGGCGCGTTCGCGGCGGTGATCGTGCTGGGCGGCGGCGTGGTCGGCGTCGCCGGCGGCGTCGCGCTGGGCCGGGCGATGACCCAGCTGTACGTGCGGTTCTTCCACTTCCCATCGCTGACCTTCCACCTCGAGCCCGATCTGATCGGGCTGGCGCTGGCGGTGTCGGCCGCCGCGACCCTGGCCGGCGCGCTGGCCGCGATGCGCCGGGTGCTGCGGCTGGTGCCGGCCGAGGCGATGCGCACGCCGTCGCCGGCCCGCTACCGCAAGGGCGTGCTGGGCCTGCGGCCGGTGGCGCGCCTGGCCGGGCCGCTGGGCCGGATGATCGTGCGCGAGCTCGAGCGCAAGCCGCTGGCGATGGCGCTGTCGGTGGTCGGCGTCGGCTTCGCGCTGGCGATCGTGATCATCGGCCGGTTCTCGCGCGACTCGCTCGACGCCTTGCTCGACGACGTCATGGCGCGGTCGATGCGCGAGGACGTCGCGGTGGTGCTGGCCAAGCCGGCGCCGATCGGCGAGCTGGGCTGGTTTGCCCACGCGCCCGGGGTGCTGGCGGCCGAGCCGGTCCACGCGGTGCCGGTGCGGCTGACCGGGCCGCGCGGCTACCGCGACCTGATCGTCACCGGCCTGCGGCCCGGCGACGACCTGCGGCAGGTGCTCGACGGTCGCGGCGCGCGCGTGCCGATCCCGCGCGACGGGCTCCTGGTGAGCGAGATCCTGGCGCGTCGGCTGGGCCTGGCGGTGGGCGATCGGGTGCGGCTCGAGCGCCGCGACGGCGATCACCGCCAGCTGGTGCTGCCGATCGCGGCGACCGTCGACGACCGCCTGGGCATGCAGGCCTACCTCGAGCTCGACGCGCTGGCCGCCGCGCTCGGCGAGGCGCCCCAGCTGTCCGAGGTGCTGTTGACGATCGATCCCCGCCAGCGCGATCGGCTGATGGCGACCCTGGCCGAGGTGCCCGGCGTGGTCCAGGTGATCGAGGTGTCGAGCTTCCGCGACGCGTTCGCGGCGCAGTCGGGCGACAGCATGACGTTCTTCACCTGGCTGGTGGTCTCGCTCGGCGTCGTGATCGCCGTCGGCGTGGTCTACAACAACGCGCGGGTGGCGCTGTCGGAGCGGGCCCGCGACCTGGCGACCTTGCGGGTGCTCGGCTACCACCGCCGCGAGGTGGCGGTGGTGCTGATCGGGCAGCTGGCGATCCAGGTGGCGGTGGCGGTGCCGATCGGCCTGTGGCTGGGCTGGGCCCTGGCCAGCGCGCTGATGTCGGCCAGCGATCCCGAGCAATACCGCTTCCCGGTGATCATCTCGGCCCAGACCTACGGCTTCGCTGCGCTGGTGATCGGCGGCGCGGCGCTGGCGACCGCGGCGCTGGTGCGGCGCCGCCTCGATCGCCTCGACCTCAACGACGCGCTGAAAGCGAGGGACTGATGCGACGCTGGATCAACCGGATCGTGCTGATCGTCGTGCTCGGGGCGATCGTCGCCACGCTGGTGTGGTCGATGCGGCCGCAGCCGGTGCCGGTCGAGGTCGCCACGGTCGGCCGGGGCCCGCTGCAGGTCAGCGTGGTCGAGGACGGGCGCGCGGTGGTCGAGGATCGCTACCTGGTGACCGCGCCGCTGGCCGGCACGGTGGGCCGCAACGAGCTGCGCGCCGGCGATCCGGTGGCGGCGGGCGCGGTGGTCGCGCGGATCGCGCCCCTGCCGGCGCCGCTGCTCGACGCGCGCACCCGCAGCGAGCTGACCGGCCGGGTCGACGTGGCCCGGGCCCAGCGGCGCCAGGCCGAGGCCGCGGTCGAGCGCGCGCGGCTGGCCGCCGACTTCGCCACCCGCGAGCGCGAGCGGCTGACCGCGCTGGTCACGACGCGGACCGTGCCCGGCATCGAGCTGGACCGGGCGTCGCTGTCGGCCGAGGTCGCCGCGCGCGACCTGGCGTCGGCGCAGTTCGCCGCGGCGGTGGCCAGCCACGCGCTGACGACCGCGCAGGCCATGGCCGCCCGCGCCGGCAAGCCTGGCGACGACGAGGTCGTGGTCGAGGCCCCGGTGTCGGGCCAGGTGCTGCGGGTGCTGACCGAGAGCGCCGGCGTGGTCGGCCCGGGGACGCCGCTGCTGGAGCTGGGCGATCCGCAGCGGCTCGAGATCGTCGCCGACGTGCTGACCGCCGACGCGGTGGCGATCAGGCCCGGCGCCCCGGTGACCATCACCGGCTGGGGCGGCGCGCCGGTGGCCGGCCGGGTGCGCCGGGTCGAGCCGTCGGCGACCACCCGGCTGTCGGCGCTCGGCGTCGAGGAGCAGCGGGTCGCGGTGGTGATCGACCTGGCGGCGCCGCCGGCGGCGTGGGCCGGGATGGGCGACGGCTGGCGGGTCGAGGTCGAGATCGTGACCGTCGAGGTGCCCGACGCGATCACCGTGCCGCTCGGCGCGCTGCGCCGCGACGGCGACGGCTGGTCGGTGTTCGTCGTCACCGGCGGCGTCGCCCACCGCCGCGGCGTGCAGCTCGGCCACAAGAACCGCGACGCCGCCGAGATCACCGCCGGCCTCGCCGCCGGCGACCGCGTCATCCTCCACCCGGGCGAGCGCATCGGCGACGGCGTGCGCGTCGCCGCGCGGTGACCGCGACCGCGATGGACGATCAGGTCCACGCCCCACGCTGAACGCTCAGGTTCACGCCGCTCGACCCGCCCGACCGTCACGCGTCACCCGGGAGGCCTGGCGGACAGCCGTCTCGGAGGGGAGGCTCGATCCCGGCTTCGCCGGGATCGAGGGGAGGTCTTGCGAAAGACCTCCCTGTTATTCAGTTCGCTGGATGATGTGGAAGCCGAAGTCGGTCTTGACGACGCCGACCTCGCCGACGTTGAGGCGCAGCGACAGGTTCTTGAACGGCGCGACCAGGCCGGCGTCGGGGGTGACGTCGTAGCTGTTGCCGTTGGCGGCCGAGCCCGGATCCTCGGACAGCGACTTCATCAGCGGCTCGATCTTGTCGCCCTTCTTGAGCGCCGCGACGGTCTTGGCCACCAGCGCGTCGAGGTCGGCGCGCGTGCGCTTCTTGCCGCGCTCGTCGCCGGCGTTGAGCGCGTCGAAGCCGAGCAGGATGTGCTTGACCTTGCACTTGTCGGTCACCGGCGCGCGGGCCAGCACGTCGGCCGACTCGAGCGCGTCGGGCGGCGGCGGCGAGACGCGCTTGATGACGTGCCAGCCGAACGCGGTCTTGACCAGGCCCGCCTCGTTCATCTTGAGGCGCAGCGCGAGGTCCTTGAACGGCTGCACGAAGCCGGTGGTGGGCCCGACGTCGTAGGCCTTGCCGCTATCCTTCGAGCCCGGGTCCTCCGAGTACTCCTTCATCAGCGCGGCCATGTCGGCGCCCTCGGCCTTGGCCTTGGCGAGCACCTCCTGCGCCAGCTTGTCGGCGTCGGCCTTGACGCGGTTCTGCGCGCGCGGATCGACCGGGCGCTGCTTGGCCATCGGCACGTCCTTCCAGCCGATGAGCACGTGCTTGACCATCACCGTCTCGGTGCCGGCCGGGCGCGCGAGGATCTCGGCCGACTCCAGCGGGTCCGGCGGCGGCGGCGTCATGCGCTCGATGACGTGGTAGCCGAAGCGGGTCTTGACGATGCCGGCCTCCTTGGGCTCGAGGCGGAGGCCGAGGTTCTTGAACTCGGGGACGAACGGCGCGTCGGCGGTGATCTGGTAGGGCTCGCCGGCGGCGGCGCCCGGGTCCTCGCCGTGCAGCTTGACCAGCTCGTCGATGCGGTCGGGGGCGGCCTTGAGCTGCGCGGCGACGGTCTTGGCCAGGATGGCGGCCTGCTCGTTGGTGCGCTTCTGCGCGCGCGGGTCCATGCGGCCGCCGTAGACGTCGGCCAGCTTGTCCCAGGCGATCAGCACGTGCTTGACGTCGACCGACGGCGCGAACTTGGTGCGCGCCAGGATGTCCTTCGAGTCGATGTCGTAGACGCCGTCGGGGCCGGGCTGCCCGAGATCCTTGACCGTGATGGTCGGCGTGGCGCCGGTCGAGCCGCCGGCTTCGTTCTTGGGCTTGTCGCGCTGGCAGGCGCCGACGAACAGGCTGGTGGTCAGCGCGAGCGCCGCGCACCAGCGGGAGGAGAGAGGGAGTGCACGCATGAGGCGCGCAGTCTAACCCTCGATCCCGATCAGCGCGAGGGCCTCATCGGCGGTCTCGGCCACGTAGAGGGCCCGCCGGGTCGCCTCGTCGATCAGCGGCGTCACCACCGGGACGTGGCGGCGGGTGACCCGGACCCCGTGGACCGGGCCGCGGGCCGCGATGTTGGCGGCCAGCAGGTCGCGGTACATCGCGCGGCGCTCGGCGGCGGTGGCCGGCGGCAGCCGCTCGCCGCGCTCGAGCCACGCGGTCGCCTCGCGGAACACCCACGGGTTGCCGATCGCGGCGCGCCCGATCATCGCGGCGGCGCAGCCGGTCTCGGCCAGCGCCCGGGCGGCGTCGTCGGCGCTGGCGACGTCGCCGTTGACCACCACCGGCATCGCGACCACCTCGCGGGCGCGCCGGGCCCAGCTCCAGTCGGCCCGGCCGCCGTGGCCTTGCTGGGCGGTGCGGCAGTGGATGGTCAGCCCGGCGACGCCGACGTCTTCGAGCCGCCGCGCCAGGTCGACGATCGGCATCTCGGTCTCGGCGCCCCAGCCGATGCGCGTCTTGACCGTGACCGGCATGCCGACCGCGGCCACCACCTGGGCCGCCATCGCCACCATCTTGGCGGGATCGCGCAGCCACGCGGCGCCGGCGCCGCCGCGCGCCACCCGCGGCACCCAGCACCCGCAGTTGACGTCGACGTACGCCGGCGCGGCGGCGGCGGCGATCTCGGCGGCCTCCATCAAGAGCCGCGCGTCGGCGCCGTAGATCTGGATCGCGGTCGGGCGATCGTCGGCGGCCAGCGTGGCCTTGCGCCGCGCGATCTTGCTGCGCGCGATCATCTGCTCGGCGCGCACGAACTCGGTGACGCACAGCCGCGCGCCCAGCGATCGGCACACCCGCCGGAAGACGTGATCGGTGACGTCCTCCATCGGCGCCAGGATGACCGGCGAGGCCGCGAACAGCGCGGCGATGGTGGCGGGGTGCGACATCGGCGGCCGCGTGTAACACGGGCGCCGCCCCGCCGGATACAATCGGCGCCGGAGGCACGCGATGGCCGGCAAGAAGCTCTCGGTGTTCGATGCGTTCTTCCTGGCGGCAGAGACCCGGGAGGCGATGATGCACGTCGGCGGCCTCTTGATCTTCTCGCCGCCGGCCGACGCCCACCCCCAGCTCCTGCGCCACCTCGCCGACGAGCTGCGCGACTCGGTCGCGGTCTACGCGCCGTGGAACCTGCGGCTGTGGACACCGGAGCTGCTCAAGAACCCGCTGCAGGCGTGGGTCGAGGAGCCCCAGGTCGACCTCGAGTACCACGTGCGGCGCTCGGCGCTGCCGGCGCCCGGCGACGAGCGCGAGCTGGGCATCCTGGTGTCGCGCCTGCACTCGATCCCGATCGACTTCCACCGCCCGCCGTGGGAGGTGCACTTCATCGAGGGCCTCGAGGGCGGCCGGTTCGCGATGTACTTCAAGATCCACCACGCGCTGGTCGACGGCTACACCAGCATGAAGCTCCTGGCCCGCAGCCTGGCCCACGACCCCGACGATCGCGACACGCCGATGTTCTTCGCCCGGCCGCCGCGCGCCCGCTCGATCACGGCCGAGGTCGAGGCCGATCCGGCGCCGACCCTCGAGCGGGTGCTCGAGGCGGTGCGCGGCCAGCTCAGCGCCACCCGCGAGGCCGGGCGCGCGATCCTGAACGTCGTGCGGGCGCAGCGGGCCGGGGACCGCACGCTGGTGGGGCCGATGGGCGCGCCCAAGACGCTGATCAACCGCCGCATCTCGCGCAACCGCCGCTTCGCGACCCAGCAGTACCCGATCGATCGGCTGCGCGCGCTGGCCCGGGCCGGCGGCGGCACGATCAACGACGTCGCGCTGGCGGTGTGCGGCGGCGCGCTGCGACGCTACCTGCACGAGCGCGGCGGCCTGCCGACCGAGCCGCTGACCGCGATGCTGCCGGTCAACGTGCGGCCCAAGGACGACCCCGGCGGCGGCAACGCGGTCGGCGCGATCCTGTGCTCGCTGGCCACCGACGTCGACGAGCCGGCCGCGCGGCTGGCGGCGGTCATGGCCTCGACCCGGCGGGCCAAGGAGCAGCTGGCGGGGCTGTCGCGGTCGGCGATCATGCAGTACAGCGCGGCGCTGATGGCCCCGCTGGTGATGCAGCAGGTGCCGACCGCGGCGAGCTGGATGCGGCCGGCGTTCAACGTCGTGGTGTCCAACGTGCCCGGCCCCGAACAGCCGCTGTACTTCCGCGGCTGTCGCCTCGATGCCCTGTACCCGGTCTCGATCCCGTACCACGGCCAGGGCCTCAACATCACGATCAACGGCTACGCCGGCACGATCAACGTCGGCTTCACCGGCTGCCGCGACGCGGTGCCCAGCCTGCAGAAGCTCGCGGTGTACAGCGGCGAGGAGGTCGCGGCGCTCGAGCGCGAGCTGGCGCTGGGGGCCGCGGCGGGCTGATGGCCGACGCCCCGCCGACGATCGGCCGCTACCGCGTGCTCGACGCGATCGGCGCCGGCGCGATGGGCACGCTGGTGCGCGCGCGCGACGAGCGGCTCGGCCGCGACGTCGCGATCAAGCGGGTCAAGAACGTCCACGGCCTGACCGCGGCGATCTTCCTGGCCCGGTTCGAGGCCGAGGCCCGGGCGCTGGCGGCGCTGTCGCACCCCGGCGTGGTCGCGGTCTACGACTCCGGCGTCGACGGCGACGAGCCGTACCTGGTGATGGAGCTGCTGGCCGGGCCGAGCCTGAAGGACGATCTGATCGCGCGCGGCCCCAAGCCGCCGGCCGAGGTGGCGGCGATCGGCATCCAGCTGGCGCGCGCGCTCGAGGCCGCCCACGCCCGCGGCATCCTGCACCGCGACGTCAAGCCGGCCAACGTCGTGCGCGCCGCCGACGGCACCTGGAAGCTGATCGACTTCGGCGTCGCCCACCTGCCCGACTCGGCGGTGACGCTGACCGGGCAGTTCCTGGGCACGCCGTCGTACGCCGCCCCCGAGGCGCTGACGCTGGGGCGGTTCAGCCCGCAGTCCGACGTGTTCGGGCTGGCGGCGACGCTGCTCGAGGCCGCCACCGGCGCGCGTCCCCGCGGTGACCTGACGCTGGCCGACGTCATCGCGCGCAGCGACGAGCCGGTGGTGGCCGATCACGCGCTGGCCCGGCTCGGCCCGCTGACGCCGGCGATCACCGCCGGGCTCGCGATCGCGCCCGATCGCCGCCCCGACGCCAGCGGCCTGGCGGCGTTGCTCGCGGATCCGGCGCGGGCCAGCGGGCCGATCGCGACGCTGCCGCCGGGGGCGCTCGCGACGCCGCTGCCAGGGACGATCACCGCGCCGCTGGCGATCAGCGCGCCGGCCCCGGTGTCGGCGGCGGCGTCGCTGGTGGCGCTGCCCGAGCCGCCGCGGCGCAGCCCGCTGCGGCTGGCCGCGCTGGCGGCCGGGGCGGTGCTGCTGATCGGCCTGATCGGCCTGGGCCTGCGCAGCGACGGCGGGACGCCGCCCGCCGGCACGGCGCCGGGGCCGCTGGGCGCGCCGCTCGAGCTCGACGACGATCAGCCGCTGACGTTCGCCGCGCCGCCCGGCCTCGACGACAAGGGCGCCCGCGACTGGCGCAAGATCGCGGAGAAGGTCGCCGAGCGCGAGTTCGCGCCGGCGCTGGGCAAGCTGCGCGAGTTCGAGCGCAAGCACGGCGCCACCGACGAGACCGCGCGGCTGCGCGCCTGGCTCGAGCGGCAGCCGTGACCGCCGCCCGCGATCGCCCGTACCGCGAGCTGGCCGCGCGGGTCGAGCACCACGTCAGCTTGTGGGGGCCCAACAGCGGCGGTGGCGCGTTCCTGGCGTTCGCCGACGGGCGCGTGCACCACGTGGTCTACGGCGACGAGAGCACGCTGCCCGACGGCGCCGAGCAGATCCGGACCGTCGAGACGCCGGCCGAGTTCGTCGCGCGCAGCGGCGACGATCCGCGGCGCGCGCCGATGGTGGCCTACCTGCGGGCCCGCGGCCTGGCGTGACCGCCGGCGCTCACGGCAACGCGAGGAACGCGTCGTCGAGGCAGGCCCGCATGACCGCGGCCGCGCCGAAGCGATCGCCCGGCGCCTTGGCCAGCGCGCCGCCGACCAGCGCCTCGAGCGCCGGCGTCACCCACGGCTGCGCGCCGGCGACGTCGGCCAGGCGCGGCGGCGGGGTGCCGACGTGGGCGCGCAGGTAGCCCAGCGGATCGGCGGCGACGAACGGCAGCCGGCCGGTCAGCAGCTCGAACAGGATCACGCCGACCGCGTACAGATCGACGCGGCGATCGATCGCGCGGCCGAGCGCGGCCTCGGGCGCGATGTACGCCGGCGTCCCGAACGCGATGCCGGTGCGGGTCAGGCGATCACCGCCGACGATCGCCGCCGCCTGGTCGAACAGCTTGACCAGCCCGAAGTCGAGGACCTTGACGTGATCGTAAGGATCGCTGGGCGCGCCGGCCGCGGTCACCAGCACGTTGTCGGGCTTGAGATCGCGGTGGACGACGCCGCGATCGTGAGCGTGCTCGATCGCGTCGAGCAGCTGGCGCGCCAGCACCAGCGCGCGCCGCGGCGGCAGCGGCCCGCCGACGATCAGCTCGCCCAGCGGTCGCCCGGCGACCAGCTCGACCACCAGGTACAGCCGGCCGCCGTCGGCGACCAGCTCGACCGCGCCCACGATGTGCGGGTGATCGAGCAGCTGCAGCGCGTTGGCCTCCCGGGCCAGCCGGCGCGCGGCCTGGCCGTCGTCGTCGAGGTCCGGCAGCGCGGTCTTCATCGCGAAGCGGCGGCCCGCGGCGGTGGTGACGGCGTAGACCGCGCCCATGCCGCCGTGGCCGAGCACGTCCTGCACCTGGTAGCGGCCGCCGATCGCGGCGCCGATCGCCAGCACCGTCACTCGCGCTCGGGCAGCGCCTGCACGCCGGCGCTGAGCGTCGCGTCGACGTTGCCGCTCCCGCCGCGGATGGCCAGCGTGCCGCCGATCGCGTCCTGCTGGAAGCGCACGGTGGCGGTGCGGCCGTCGGCCAAGGTCAGCGCCACGCCGTCCTGGCCGCTGGCGCCGCTGACGGTGGCCGCGGTGACCGCGCCGTCGAGCGACAGCACGTGCAGGTGGTGGCCGGTGCCGGTGGTGCGCTCGTCGTAGCGGAAGCCGCCACGGAAGTCGCCGGTGAGCGCAGCGGCGCTGGCGGCGGCGGCGGTCGGGAGCAGGCGCTCGACCTTGAGCGCGTGGCTGTCGTGCGACGTGGTGGCCGCCGCGCCGGCGACGGTGAAGCCGGCCGGCGCCACCAGCTGCCAGACCTGCTCGACGCCGGGCTCGGTGGCGACGCGATCGTAGACGACGATCGCGTCGGGCTCGAGGAACACCACCTCGCGCTGCCAGCGATCGATCGGGCTCGCCGCGCCGAACGCCGCGGTGAGATCGCCGGCGGCGTAGACCCAGCCGGCGCCGCGCGCCACCGCCGCCATCTGCGAGGTGGTGTCGGCGCGCTGCGGGACCGTCGCGCCGCCGTCGACGAAGCGGATCAGGCTGTGGGCCTCGGGCTCCTGGCGCAGGCCGTCCTGGGAGTCGACGTTGCCGTCGTAGCCCATCCACGCGCCCTTCCAGATCATGAAGGAGCCCTGGTCCTGGTGGGCGTGGGACTCGGTGTAGGCCCCGGCGATGAACGACATCCAGGTCGCGGTCGGGGTCCAGCCCGAGCGCGCGTACAGCTGGCCGACGCCGGGCGCGTAGTAGGCGCGGCCGAGGTCGGCGTACGCGGTCGGCGTGACACCGCCCGAGTACAGGAAGTCGTAGACGTACATGAACGGCTGATCCATCTCCGGCACCGAGGTGTCGGCGAGGAACGCCGTGGCGCGCGCCGCGATCGGATCGTCGGCGAACAGGTAGGCCAGGGTCTGCAGGTAGTGGCGGTGGTAGTCGAACCACAGCGCCTCGGAGTCGCGGGCGTGATCGCCGATCGGCGCGATCCGATCGAGGCTGGGCACCGTCGAGTGCATCATGTGCAGCATCGACGCCCGGGCGTGGCCGTTGATCGCCGCCAGCGCCTCGCCGGTCGAGCCCTGCCAGAGGTCGTACAGCTCGAACAGGTTCTTCATCGCGACGCCGTAGCCGGTGCCCTCGCGCGAGCCGCCGCCGACCAGATCGCGGGCGAACGTCGGCAGGAGCTGCGCGCCGATCTTGGCGTCGCGGAACATGTCGATCCACTGCTGACCCTCGGGGGTCTCGCCGCGGGTCGCGATCCCGAGCAGCATCGTCGCGCGCAGGAACGAGTAGTAGTAGTTGTTCGACGGGTTGTCGATCGACCAGCCGCTCCACGGCATCACCGTGCCGCCCCAGTTGGCCTCCTCGGGGTGCCAGACGTTCCACACCGCCTGGTTGGCGTAGGTGACCCACCGGGTGCGCTGGCCGGCCGACGCCGCGTCGAAGCACCAGTCGTAGGTCATCGCGAGGTCGCCGATCAGCGGGCCGACCTCGAGGTAGCTGTCGAAGGCCACGGCGGGCCGCTCGCCGGCGGCGATCTTGGCCTCCTCGGCGGTGACGAACTCGTCGATCTGCGCCACCGCGGCGGCGCAGTAGCGCGGATCGTCGGTCAGCTTGCCGACCAGCGCGGCGTACCAGGCCTGGAACGCGTAGATGTCGCTGCCGTCGAGCTGCAGGTCGACGATGCGCTTGAACCGCGTCCACGCCGGGTCGGCGGCGGCGACCTGCGCGGCCAGCCGGTCGCGGTTGCGCTGCAGGTAGATCCGCGGGTGGTCGTCGGCGAACATCGGCCCGCCGCCGTCGTCACCGCCGCACGCGGCGACCGCCGCCGTCAGCGCCATCACGATCGAGACTCGAGAGGACTTCACCGGCCCACCCTACCCGAAAGCCGGCGGCCGGGCGACGGGGCGGGTGATGGCGGGCGCCCGATCCGCGCTAGCTTGTCGCCGTGATCACGCTCTACACCGCGCCCACGCCCAACGGCCACAAGGTCTCGATCGCGCTCGAGGAGCTGGCCCTGCCCTACCAGGTCGAGGCGCTGTCGCTCGGCAAGCTCGACCAGAAGCAGCCGCGGTTCCTCGCGCTCAACCCCAACGGCCGCATCCCGGTGATCGTCGATCACGGCGCCGACGACTTCGCCGTGTTCGAGTCGGGCGCGATCCTGATCTACCTGGCCGAGCAGACCGGCCGGCTGATGCCGACCGACGCCAAGGGCCGCTCGGTGGTGATGCAGTGGCTGATGTTCCAGATGAGCGCGGTCGGCCCGATGATGGGCCAGGCCAACGTGTTCTTCCGGTACTTCCCCGAGAAGCTGCCGGCCGCGATCGACCGCTACCAGAAGGAAAGCCGCCGGCTGTTCGAGGTGCTCGACGGCCGACTCGCCGACCACGCCTACCTGGCCGGCGACTACTCGATCGCCGACGTCGCCACCTTCCCCTGGGTGCGCACCCACGCGTGGTCGGGCGTCGCGATCGACGGCCTGCCGCACCTGGCGCGCTGGCTGGCCGAGCTCGCCGCGCGCCCGGCGGTGCAGCGCGGCCTGGCGGTGCCGGCGCCGCCGCGCACCGCCGCCGACGTCACCCAGACCGGCGCGGCGATCATCACGCGGTAGCGCCGCGCCGGACACGCTCCCAGGGGGTCAGTCGAGCAAGCGCCGGCCCGCCGGCGGCGGCGGCCGCACCTCGACGCCGTCGACGTCGATCACGCCGTCGTCACCGACGCCGCGGGCGTCGACCACGACCACGCCGTCGCGCATCAGCCGGGCCCGGCCGGCGGTGATCAGGCGATCGCGCCACCAGCGGCGCAGCGGCGGCACCAGCAACAGCAGCGCCACCGTATCGGAGGCGAAGCCGGGGACGATCAGCAGGATGCCGGCGAACGCCAGCAGCGCGCCGTCGACGATGGCCGCGGTCGGCGACTGGCCGCTGCCGAGCGCGGCGATCGCGGCCTGCACCATCGCGACGCCGCGCCCCGCCAGCACGGCCATCCCGAGCGCGACGCCGGCCACCAGCGCCAGGTACGTCCACCCGCCGAACCACCGGCCCGCCCACACCAGGCTCGACACCTCGGCGGCGATCGCCAGCGCGAACAGGACCAGGAAGCGCACCTGGTACCTGTAGCACGCGCGCGCTACTTCAGCTGCCCGTTGCCCTCGGCCTCGACCAGCGTGTTGTGCAGGCTCACCATCGTGTTGTAGATCGACAGCAGGTTCTCCATCGCCTCCTCGATGACCGCGGCCTTGGCCGCCGGCGTCGCGGCCTTGGCCAGCGCCGGCTTCAGCTTGGCGAGCGCCTGCTGCATCCGATCGACCTGCTTGCCGAACCCGACGAACGACGCGTGGGCGTTGGGCTTGGCCTTGGCGAAGCCGACGAAGCCGGCGATGGCCTCCTCGAGCTTGGGCAGGCCGGCCTCGGCCTTGGCGCCGTCGCGGCGGGCCACCCGCAAGAACTCGTTGGAGCGGATCGTCGCCAGCCGGAACCAGTAGCCGTAGCTCTTGGCCGCCTCGTGCTTGGTCAGCTCGGCGTTGGACTGCGCGTCCTCGACGCGCTCGAGGTCGACCGCCAGCGCGTCGACCGCCTTGCCCCAGGCCTCGCTGGCGGCGACCAGGTCGGCGTGCAGCGCCTTGGCCTTGGCGCCGGCGTCGTTCTTGAACTCGCCACCCTTCACGTACGCGCACATCGCGTCGCGCTTCTCGGCGTAGGCGATCGCCGCGTCGTACATGGCCTTGGCCAGCGGCGGCATCTTGGCGAACTCGCCGCTCGACTGCTTCTCGATCTGGCCGACGCGGGTCTTGGCCTCCTCGCGCTTCATCTTCATCCAGCCGGCGCCCGCGCAGACCAGGTTGCCCCACTTGGTCATGGTCTCGACGTCGAGCCCGGCGTCGCCAGCGCGCTCCCAGTAGTTGCGGGTCAGGTCGGGGATCTCGTCGATCAGGTCGTTGAAGAACTCGACGTAGTAGTTCATCACCTGCATCGAGCGATCGCTGGTGACGTCCTTGGTCGAGCCCTCGGCCTTGGGATCGTCCTTGGGCTTGGGCTTCATGCCCTTGCAGCCCGCGCCGGCGACGGCGACGGCGAGCACGACGACGAGGAGACGCGACCCGCGGTGGTTCATGGAACGACGATAGCCGAGCGGCGCTGGCAACGGGTGGCAGCGCGCGGTCCTACTGCCAGTACGGGTCGACCTGCGCGGTCGGCAGGTCGCCACGGTCGGCCGAGGCGTAGATCGTCGGGCCCACCTCCTCGAGCTCGGCCGGCGTGACCAGGATGTCGTCGGCGTAGACCGTGTCGCGGACGCCGAGCGCCCACGCCACCAGCTCCGAGCAGTAGAAGCGGTCGGCGTTGTCGAGGCCGACGAAGCCCGAGAAGTCGAAGCCGGTGCCGAGCGCGGCCCGGGCCCGCGCGACCGCGGCGTGGCGCTCGGCGGCCGGCAGGTTGGGCCGGACGATCATCCAGCGGTGCGACGCGCCGAGGAACTGCTCGGCGGTCACCTCGCGCACGCCGCTCGAGACCGCGTCGATGAAGTGGTCGGTCGCGGCGTCGTAGATCGCGGCGTGGCTCATCGGCGCGCCCGGCGTGACCAGGAGGATGATGTCCGACAGCACCGCGTAGCCGCGGCGGAGCACGATGTCGCCGTCCTGGACGTGGGCGTGGAGATCGCGCACCCACATCGTGGTGTAGGCGGCGTCGAGCTTGGCGTCGGTGGGGCGCTTCACCACCGCCGAGTGGTTGCAGGCGGTCGTGAGCGAGACAGCGGCGAGGGCGGCGGCGACGAACAACGAAGTGCGCATGATGCCCTGGCGTATTGCGAAGGTCGGACCAGTCGACCCAGTCAGCGATTCCGATACCTTGCGGCGATCTGTCAGGCCCTGGACGCCCAAGGTCTGACGCCGGGTTCGTCACCCCCGGAGCGCGGCCAGGACGGCGGTCAAGGCGGCGTCGACCCGGACGGCGCAGGGGCTCGGCGCGCTCGCGGCCAGGGCCGGCAGCTCGCAGGTGGCGACCACCTGGGTCGCGCCGTCGTTCCACTGGCCGATCCAGGTGGCGCCCGCGCCGGCGCCGCGGCGGGCGTCGATGGCGATGGTCGCGGTGGCCGCCAGCGGCCGCACCTCGACCGTGAGGCTGGCGCCGTCGACCGGTGGCGCCGCGTCGACCCCGGGGGCCCACAGCGCGATCAGCTCGGCGCGACGCGCCGCCCACGCCGCCGCGTCGATCGGCACGCAGCGCAGGCAGCCGGCGATCGTCACGGTCACCCGGGCGTCGGCGGCGGTCACCGCCAGCGCCAGGTCGCGATCGCCGCGGGCCAGCACCCGCACCTGCGCGTCCGGCACCGCGATCGCCGCCGCGCGGGCCAGCGCCGCCGGGTCGAGCGCGATCGCTGCGATCGGCGGCGCGGCGTCGATCACCGGCGCGGCGTCCCGGGCCGGCCGCGCGGCGCCGCGATCGCGGCAGGCGAACAGCGCGCACGCCAGCGCCCCGCCGACAGCGCACCACGAGCGACCGCGCGCAGACATCGCCGCGAGTCTACGCGGTCGCGGCCGGCGGTGGCAGCGGGCCCGCCAGCTCGACCTCGAGGCCGGACGGCTCGCGGTTCGTGAACGTGAGCTGGTAGGCGTGGAGCCGGGCCACGGTGTGGGTGATGTGGAGGCCGATGCCGTGGCCGCCGTGGCCGCCGGTGGTGCGGGTGCGCGCCGCGTCGCTGCGGAAGCCGCGGCGGATCAGGCTGCCGAGATCGGGCGGCGGGATCCCGGGGCCGTCGTCGAGCACCCGCAGCACGAAGCGGCCGTCGTCGCGATCGAGCACGACCGCGACGTGGCCGCCGCGGCGGTTGTAGCGGATCGCGTTGTAGACGACGTTCGACACCGCCTGCTCGAGCAGCGTCAGGTCGGCGTCGACGATCACCGGCGCCTCGGGGACGCCGCTGTCGAGCTCGATGCCGCGCTCGGCCGCCACCGGCCGGTGCCGCGCCACCACCCGGGCCACCAGCGCGTTGAGATCGATCGCGGCGCGCTCGAGCCGCGGCTCGGCGACGTCGACCCGCGCCGCCACCGACAGGTTGTGGATCAGCGCGGCCAGGTAGTGGGCCTCGTCCATCGCCCGCGCGACCACCTCGTCGAGCTCGGCCGGCTCGCGCGTGCGCACGCCGGCGCGCAGCGAGGCCAGGTGCTGGGTCAGCACGGTCAGCGGGATCATCACGTCGTGGGTGGTGTTGGCCAGGAACTCGCGCAGCGCGCGCTCGCGATCGTCGCGGGCCGCCAGCTGGCGCCGGACCTCGGCCGAGGCCGCGACGAACGCGTCGCCGAGCTGGCGCACCTCGTCGGCCCCCGCGACCGCCGGCGCCTCGACGAACCCGCCGGCCGCCGAGCGGCGCACGTCGGCGGTCAGGCGGCGGATGCGCCCGACCACCGGCCCCACCGCGACCAGCACCGCGATCAAGGTCGCCGCCAGCGGCGCCAGCCACAACTCGGTGGCGGGCAGGATCGCGCCGATGAAGCCGCGCGGCGTCGTGCCGCGCACCAGCACGTAGGCGCACGGCCCGTCGGGCCACGGCGACCGCAGCAGCACCTCGACCCGCTCGTCGAAGGTGGCGCGATCGATCGCGGCCCAGTCCCCCTCGGCCAGCGCCGCGGCGGTGCCGGCGGCGAGCCGCGGCGCCGCCGGATCGCGCGACGCCAGGGCGCGATCGTAGGCGAAGAACCGCGGCGGCGCGGCGCGCGGCAGGCCCGGCGGCGGCCCGCCCGGCCCGCGCGACGGTGGCCCGTGCGACGGCGGCCCGCTCGGCGTCCGCGGCGCCGGCCCCGGGGGCCGCTCGCCCATCGCGCCCGGCGTCCGCGGCGCGCCCCACGCCACCGGATCGGCCTCGCACCGGGCCTGGGCGTCGGGCCGCTCGAACCGCTCCTGGGTGATGCGCGCCAGCGCCTCCTCGGCGGCGCGGTGGCGGCTGCGCGCGTCGAGCCACACCAGCCCCGCGACCAGCGGCACCGCCACCGCCACGGTGGTGAGCAACAGCCGCAGCCGCAGGTTCACGTCGGCGCGCTTCCGGCGAGGCGGTAGCCGACGCCCCACACGGTCTGGATCATGCCGGCGTCGCCCAGCTTCTTGCGCAGCCGCGAGACGTGCACGTCGAGCGTGCGCTCGGCGCCGTCGCGGTCGGCGTCGATCGCCGCGTCGACCAGCGCGGCGCGGGTCACCGCGGCACCGGGGCGCCGGGCCAGCGTCGCCAGCAGGTCGAACTCGGCGCGGGTCAGGTCGACCGCGCGCTCGCCGACCCACACCTGCCGCTCGGCCAGGCCGATCCGCAGCGGGCCGACCTCGATCACGTCGTTGCGAGCCAGCGTCGGCCGGCGCAGCCGCGCCCGCACCCGCTCGACCAGCTCCTCGGGCCAGAACGGCTTGGTCATGTAGTCGTCGGCGCCGAGCTTGAGCGCGCGGATCTTGTCGCCGGTGTCGTTGCGCGCCGACAGCACCAGGGCCGGCGTGTCCGAGGTGGCGCGCAGCGCCTTGAGGATGTCGAGGCCGTACATGCCCGGCAGCATCAGGTCGACAATCAGGAGGTCGATGCTGGCCGGGTCGGGCACCCGGCCCTCGGTCCACCAGGTCACGCCGAAGCCGGCCTTGTGCAACGTCGCGACGATCTGGGCACCCAGCTCGCGATCGTCCTCGATGAGCAGCACGCGGTCCGACATGGTGGCAGTGTGGGCGACCTGCCCTACGTAGATCTTAACCGTCCCGAGGGCAACCGTCGCCGTCGCCGCCGGGGCTAGCGGGCCGCCCCGCCCGCGTGCTAGGCCACGCGCCCGATGTCGTCCCCCCCCGCGCGCCGCATCCCGTCCCTCGACGGGTTGCGCGCGCTGTCGATCACGCTGGTCATCCTGTCGCACCTGCTCGGCACCCGCGGCTTCCCGTTCGGGACGCGGGCGATGGGCACGGTGGGTGACTTCGGCTACCTGGGCGTGAAGGTGTTCTTCGTCATCTCGGGCTACCTGATCACGACGCTGTTGATGAAGGAGCACGCGCGCGCCGGCCGGATCTCGCTCAAGGGGTTCTACGTCCGCCGGGTGTGGCGCATCTTCCCGGCGTTCTACGCGTTCATCACGGTGATGCTCATCGGGTGGGCGATCGGCGTGGTCACGCTCAACCGCGGCGACCTGGTGGCCGCGGTGACCTACACGATGAACTACCACTACGATCGCTCGTGGGAGCTCGGCCACATCTGGTCGCTGTCGATCGAAGAGCAGTTCTACCTGGTGTGGCCGTTCGTGTTCGTGCTGGTCGGCCGGGCGCGGGTGGTGGGGGCGGCGACCGCGATGATCGCGCTCGCGCTGGTGTGCCGCGCGCTGGTCTGGTTCCTGCTGCGCTCGGACAACCTGGCCGAGGAGGCCTACCCGTGCGTCATGGACTCGATCGCGGTGGGGTGCCTGATGGCCGGGCTGGCCGGCCGCCTCGACGCGTCGACCGCCTACCAGCGCTTCCTCCGCTCGCCGTGGTTCCTGCTGGTGCCGGGCGCGGTGGCGCTCGGCCAGCTCCAGGCGCACCCCGCGTTCCAGTTCACGATCGGCACCACCGCGACCAACCTCGGCGTCGCGCTGATCGTCGATCGCGCGGTCCGCTGCCACGCCGATCCGATCGGCCGGGTGCTCAACTGGGGGCCGCTGGTGTGGCTGGGGACGCTGTCGTACTCGCTGTACCTGTGGCAGGAGCCGTTCCTCAATCACTTCCGGCCCACCCGCGCGACCACCTACCCGCTGAACCTGGTGCTCGCGTTTGGCTGCGCGGTCGCGTCGTACTACCTGATCGAGAAGCCGATCTTGACCTGGCGGGCCCAGCGCGCCGCCCGCGCCGCCGCCACCTGACCGCCCTCGTCAGGCCACGCCGTCGATCATCACGTCGACGGCGTGCTCGAGATCGCGCGCCATCGGCACCACCAGGCGCGCGATCACCCGCCACTCGATCGGCCCGGTGGTCGGCGCTACCACCGCCGACACCGCCCGCGCCACGTCGCCCAGCCGCCCCGCCGGCGGCGCCGCCCGGCCGCCGCCCAGCGCGCGCGGCACCGGCAGCGCGAACCCGAACGCGCCCTGGTGGAACCGGGTCGCGCCGGCCAGCTCGTGCTCGAACTTGTACAGCGTCGTCGCGGTCGGCGTGCGCACGCCGCCGCGGGTCTCGACGCCGCGCTGGCTGGCGCGCAGCTCGACCACCAGCCGGCGCCCGTCGATCGGCTCGGTCAACGCCACCGTGACCTTGCCGCGCACGTCGCCGCCGGCGCGGACCCGCAGCTCGTCGAGCGCGACCCGCACCTCGCCCCGCCCCACCCCGACCACCGCCTGCCCGGCCTTGACCGCGGTGGTCGCGCCCTTCTTCACCGCGCCGCCGATCGACCGGAAGAACTTGTTGGCGGCGTCGATGATCTCGTCGTCGGTCGGCATGGGGCCCGAGCATGCCACGCCGGCGCGCCGGACCGGCGGCGCAGGTTTCTCCTGACCGATCGCCGCGGCCGCCTGTTTGCGGGATCATGACCAAGCCACGCCACCCCCGCACCTCCTCCACGTCACGCCGCCCGCGCGGCCTCGCGCGGGTCGCGCTGGCGACCGCGCTCCTCGGCGCCGCGGCGCTCGGCGCCTGCCACGTCAGCACCAAGCCCAACGTCGGGATGGTCAGCGGGGCCGCCGCCTTCCCGGTCGCGGTCACCGACCTCGACACCACCGCCGCCTTCGCCTGGGCCGGCCAGCCGGCCAAGCGCCTGTACGTCACGACGGCGCTGGCGCACGAGACCGCCGACAGCCTGGCGGCGCGCCCGGTGGTCTGGGACGTCAGCGCGGCCGGTGGGTTCGCCTCGCCGGTCCGCCTGAACACGGTGCCGCCGGGCGCCGCCAACGACACCGGTCCCTTCTCCGGCCTGGTCGGCGGGCAGTACTACGTCGTCTACGTCGAGCGGATGGACGGCAGCCGCGGCAGCTACAAGTTCCAGGTGCCGATGCCGACCAGCGTGGCCTCGTCCTCCTCGGCCTGCACGCCCGCGTCGACCCCGGCCGGCCACCACGGCCACTGCGTCTCGGCGTACGGCGACAAGGGGTCGCTGTGCTCGGAGTTCACCGGCAGCGCGGGCGCGGCGAACGGCCAGGCGACCTGCGACGTGCTCAAGGGCACCTACGGCGACGGGCCGTGTCCGGCGACGCCCGCCGGCCAGTGCCTGGCACGGTGCGGCGCCCCCAACGAGAGCCTCGACACCGCCGACTTCGCCAGCGCCACCGAGTGGCAGACCGCCTGCGCCGCCCGCAAGGGCACGTACGTGCCGCCCGCGGCGCCGTGACCGGCGCCGTCGATGAGCGGCCGCCTCAGCGCACGACGGCGCCGTCGGCGTCGAGCACCTTGACGTCGCCCAGCTTGAGCGCGCGCACGCCCGACTCGATCTTGCTCAGGTCGCCGACGATCACCCAGGTCAGCCCGGCCGGCTTGATCGCCGCCGCCGCCGCCTGCACCTGCGCCGGGGTCAGCGCCGACACCGCGGCGGCGCGCTTGGCCGCCCAGTCGTCGGGCCGGCCGAAGCGGACGATGCCGGTGAGCGTGCCCAGCACCGCGCCGGCGGTCTCGTAGCTGCCGGGCAGGCCGCGCACCTCGGTCGCCTGGATCTTGGCCAGCTCGGCCGGCAGCGGCGGCCGCGCCGCCGTGGCGTACTCGCGGATCTCGCGCTCCAGCTCCTTGGCCGACTCCGCGGTCTTGTCGATCTGCACCGACGCGCTGGCGATCCACGGCCGCGGGCCGAGCGCGTCGCTGACGCCGGAGTAGGCGCCGTAGGCCCAGTGCTTGGCCTCGCGCAGGTTCATGTTGAGCCGCGAGCCGAACTCGCCGCCCAGCACCGCGTTGGCGATCTCGAGCGGCGTCGCGCCGGCGTCGGTCGACGCCGGCACCAGCTGCCCGACCAGGATGGTCGCCTGCACCGCGCCCGGCTGATCGATCAGGAACACCCGCGCCTTCTTGGGCAGCGCGACGGTCGGCAGCGGCGTGGCCGGCGCCGCCGCGGCCGGGGCCTTCCACCCGGCCAGCGCGAGGTCGAGCTTGGCGGTCAGGTCGGCCAGCGTGATGTCGCCGACCACGATCACCGTCGCGCGATCCGGCCGCAGCCGCGCCGCCACCCACGCCTTGAGCTCGGCCTGGGTCAGGCCGGCGATGCTGGCCTCGGTGCCGGTGCCGCTGGGCGAGGTCGCGTACGGGTGGCCGGCGCCGTAGAGGAGCGGGTAGATCGCGCGCCGCGCCAGCGAGTTCGGCCGCGCCTTCTCCTGCTTGAGCCCGGCCAGCCACTGCGCGCGCACGCGCTCGAGCTCGCCGGCGTCGAAGGTCGGGCGCAGCAGCACGTCGGCCAACAGCGCCAGCGACGGCTCGAGGTTCTTGGTCAGCGCCGACAGGTACAGCGACGCGCCGTCGAACGACGCGCCGGTGCCCAGCACCGCGCCCAGCGCCTCGGTGCGATCGCCCAGCGCCAGCGCGCCGTAGCTGCCGGCGCCCTCGTCGAGCATGCCCATCGCGAACGCCGCGGTGCCCGGCTTGCCGGTCGGATCCGCGGTGTAGCCGGCGTCGGCGATCTGCACGGTCAGCTGCACCAGCGGCAGCCCGGGGCGGCGCGCCAGCACCACCTTGGCGCCGTTGGCCAGGGTGCCGCGCTCGAGCGCGGGGAACACCAGCGGCGGGAACGTCGTGGTCACCGGCGGCCCGGCGCGGCGGTCGACGTCGCTGGGCGTGGTCTTGAGGCCCTTGGCCGGCGGCGGCACCGTCGTCGGCGGCAGGTTGGCGACCGCCGGCGGATCGACCGGCGCGGCCTTGGCGCCGGGGGTCACGGTCAGCGTGTAGTCGCCCTTGCTCAGCCACTTCTTGCCCACCGCCTTGACCTGCGCCGCGGTGGTGGCCGCGGTGGTCTTCAGCGAGTCGCGGTAGCAGGTCGGCTTGCCGACCAGCACGGCGCACTCGGCCAGCACGTCGGCCTTGCCGCCGAAGCCGCCGATGCGCTCGATGCCGCGCAGGAACGCCGCCTCGGTGACGGTCTTGGCCTGGGCCAGCTCGGCCGCGGTCGGCCCCTTGGCGATCAGCGCCTTCAGCTCCTCGTCGATGATCTTCTCGACGGTGGCCGGGTCGACGCCGGCCTTGACGTCGGCCTGGATGAAGAACATGCCGCCCAGCTCGCTGCCCCACGCCGACGCCGAGACCGAGTCGACCAGCTTGTCGCCGTGGACCAGCCGGCGATCGAGCCGCGACGAGCGCGCGCCGCCGAGCACGTAGCCCAGCACCGCGAGCCGATCGGCGTCGGCGGTGCCGACGCCCGGCACGTTCCACACCCGGTACAGCCGCGCCTGCGGCACCTGGTCGGACATCGTCTCGCGGGTCGACGCGGTGCGCGCGGCGATCTGCGGCTTCATCCGCTTCACCTTCGCGGTCGGCGCGATGTCGCCGAAGTAGCGCGCCACCTTGGCCTTGGCGGTGGCGAGGTCGATGTCGCCGGCCAGCACCAGCACGGCGTTGTTGGGCCCGTACCAGCTCTTGAACCAGTTCTTGACGTCGTCGAGCGTGGCCGCGTTGAGATCGGCCATCGAGCCGATCGTCGTGTGGTGGTAGGGGTGGTTGGCGGGGTACGACGCGGCGAAGATCCGCTCGAACACCTCGCCGTAGGGCTGGTTCTGGCCCTGGCGCTTCTCGTTCTGGACCACGCCGCGCTGCTCGTCGAGCACCGCCTGATCGATCGCGCCGAGCAGGTGGCCCATGCGATCGGACTCCATCCACAGCGCCATGTCGAGCGCGGTGGTGGGCACGTTCTCGAAGTAGTTGGTGCGGTCGCTGTTGGTGGTGCCGTTCTGATCGGTGGCGCCGACCAGCTCGAACGGATCGAAGAACTCGCCCGGGTGGTTCTCCGAGCCCTGGAACATCAGGTGCTCGAACAGGTGGGCGAAGCCGCTGCGGCCGAGCGGCTCGTCCTTGGAGCCGACGTGGTACCAGATGTTCACCGCGACGATCGGCGCCTTGCGGTCGGTGTGGACCAGCACCCGCAAGCCGTTGGGCAGGGAGAACTCGTCGTAGGCGATCTCGACGGGCTTGGGCGGCGCGGCGGCCGCGGGCGCGGCGACCGCGATCAGCGCGAGGGACAGGAGGGCGCGAGCTGGCTGCATGGAGACCTCGGGGTGACGATGAGAACGCCGCGAGGCTAGCAGCGCTGGCCGCGAGATCGAGGGCCGCGCGCGTCGACGGCGACGATCGCCGATGGCGCGACACCGTGCGACACCGTGCGACTGGTGCGACCGTCGTCAGTCGAGCCCGAGCTCGTGGACCGTGGCCGCGATCTCGGTGAACGCCGCGTGGAGCAGGTGATCGCGATCCGCGGCGCCGGACGCCGGCAACGGCAGCGCGCGCGCCCCCAGCGCCTCCACCACCGGCGTCGACAGCGTCGGCCACTCCCCGCTCTGCAGCGACGCCACCGACAGGTGATCGGCGATGACGATGCACTGGACCACCGCGGCCATGGCCGGCCCGAGCTCGGGCGGGTACGGCGGGCACGCGTGGTGGTGGTGGATCAGCAGCGGCAGCGGCGTCGGCAGGCCCCACTTGCTCGCCGCGCGATGGCCCAGCTCGACGTGGTTGAACCCACAGACGCGCTGCTCGGCGGCGAGCAGCTCCTCGGGCGTGGTCCAGGCGGTCTCGTCGACCGCACGCAGCTCCTCGGGCGCCTCGAGGTACAGCACGAAGCGCCCGATGTCGTGGAGCAGCCCGGCCAGGTAACACAGCGCGGGATCGGCCCCCGCGACCAGCCCGCTGGCCGCCAGCGAGTGGGCGAGCACCGCGACGCCGATCGCGTGCACCCACAGCCCCCGCTGCCACGCGTGGCGCGGCGCGAACACGCGCACCGCCGACTCGGCGATCACCAGGTTGGCGCACGGCACGCTGCCCAGCCGCGCGATCGCGTCCTCGAGGCGCACCAGCGTGCGGCCGCGCGAGAACGCCACCGAGTTGGCGACCCGCAGCACCCGGGTAGCGAGCGCCGGATCGCGCGCGATCAGCCGCGACACCTGCTCGTAGTGATCGTCCGCGCGCGGGTCGAGCCGCAGCAGCTCGAGCAAGACCACCGGCAACACCGGCAGCTCGGTGAGCCGCTGCTCCAGCTTCGCGACGGTCGTGCGCGGCCCGGTGCTCTTCACGTCGCCCCCCTGCCGTTACGGTACCAGGTTGAGCCGCCCTCGGTCCAACCAGCGCGACGTCGCGCCGCACCGCGTCGAATCGTCGATAGAACCTGCTAGGCTGCGCCCGCTCACCCGACCCTGACTCGCACCACGGAAGCGATCATGACCAAACCGATCCGTACCGTCGCCGTCCTCGGCTCTGGCGTCATGGGCGGCGGCATCGCCGCGCACCTCGCCAACGCCGGGATCCCGGTCCTCCTGCTCGACATCGTGCCGCCCAAGCTGACCGAGGCCGAGCGGGCCTCCAAGGCCGCGCGCGACAGCATCGCGGCGGGGGCCAAGGACAAGCTCAAGAAGGCCAAGCCGGCGGCGTTCA
Source organism: Myxococcales bacterium (assembly GCA_016707895.1). GTDB lineage: Bacteria > Myxococcota_A > Polyangia > Haliangiales > Haliangiaceae > UBA2376. The sequence continues at coordinate 243,341 of JADJGV010000007.1, forward strand.
GCCACGTGCGCAACGCCGAGCTGATCCGCACCGGCAACTTCGACGACGATCTGGCCAAGGTCGCCGAGTGCGATCTGATCGTCGAGGCGATCATCGAGCGGCTCGACATCAAGCGGGCGCTGTTCGCCAAGCTCGACGCGCTGCTCACCGGCGAGACGATCATCGCGTCGAACACCAGCGGCCTGCGGATCGCCGAGATGCTCGAGGGCCGCAGCCAGCGGTTCAAGGAGCACTTCCTGGTCACGCACTTCTTCAACCCGCCGCGCTACATGAAGCTGCTCGAGCTGGTGGCCGGCCCCGACACCTCGGCGGCGTGCAAGGCCCGGGTCACCCACTGGGGCAAGGACCAGCTGGGCAAGGGCATCGTCTGGGCCAAGGACACGCCCAACTTCGTCGCCAACCGCATCGGCACCCACGCGATGATGGCGTCGATCCACCTGATGATGGAGAAGGGCCTCGCCCCCGAGGACCTGGACAACCTCACCGGCGTGCCGATGGGGCACCCCAAGAGCGCCAGCTTCCGCACCGCCGACCTGGTCGGCCTCGACACGCTGGCCCACGTCGTCGACAACTGCTACCGCAGCCTGACCAGCGACGAGGACCGCGAGGTGTTCACGCTGCCGGCCTACGTCAAGGCGATGGTCGAGCGCGGCATCCTCGGCGACAAGACCAAGGGCGGCTTCTACAAGCGCGCCGGCAAGGACGTGCTGACGCTCGATCCCAAGACCGGCGAGTACCGGGCCAAGGGCGGCGACGAGGCGATCACCAAGGCGTGCAAGGGCCTCAACAAGGTCGAGGACGTCCGCGAGCGCGTCAAGAAGCTGGTCGCCACGCCCGGCGTGGTCGGCGAGTTCGCGTGGCAGGCGCTGTCCAAGAGCCTGGCCTACTCGGCCCGCCGCCTGGGCGAGATCTGCGACGACGTCACCGCCATCGATGACGGCATGAAGTGGGGCTACAACTGGGACCTCGGCCCGTTCGAGACCTGGGACGCGCTGGGCTTCGCCGACACGACCAAGCGGATGAAGGCCGAGGGCATCGCCCTGCCGGCGTGGGTCGACGCGATGGTCGCGGCCGGCGCCACCGGCTTCTACCGCGAGGGCGAGATCTGGTCGCACACCAAGGGCGCCTACGTCGCTCGCGCGACCGACCCGCGCGAGGTGACGTTCGACGGTATGCGCCGCGGCGGCGCGCCGGTGCTGAAGAACAACGGCGCCGAGGCGTGGGACCTGGGCGACGGCATCCTCGGCCTGACCTTCAAGACCAAGGCCAACAGCATCGACGCCGACGTCATCAAGATGCTGCACGACGCCACCGCCAAGGCCGAGACCGACTTCCGCGGCATGGTCATCTACAACACCGGCGAGTTCTTCTGCGTCGGCGCCAACCTGTTCGCGGTGGTGATGGCCGCCCAGCAGAAGCAGTGGGACGGCCTGCGCGAGATGATCCACGGCTACCAGTACGCGACCCAGCGGCTGAAGTACGCCAAGGTGCCGGTCATCGCGGCGCCGTACAACATGACCCTCGGCGGCGGCCTCGAGCTCTGCTACGGCTGCGACGGCGTCCAGGCCGCGCTCGAGACCTACGCCGGCCTGGTCGAGGTCGGCGTCGGCCTGATCCCGGGCGGCGCCGGCACGCTCAACATGCTGTGGCGCTCGCTCGAGGCGGTGCCCGAGGGCGTCGAGATCGACACCCAGGCGTTCGTCGTCCAGACCTTCAAGAACATCGCGCTGGCCAAGGTCGCGACCTCGGCCGACGAGGCCAAGGCGTTCGGGTTCTTCCGCCCGACCGACGGCGTCTCGTTCGACCGCGCCCGCCAGCTGCACGAGGCCAAGCAGCGCGCCATCGGCCTGGCCGGCTCGGGCTACCACCCGCCGACCCCGCGCAGCTACAAGCTGCCCGGTGAGAGCGGCGTCGCCACCCTGCAGATGATGGTCAACACGCTGATGGCCGGCGGCTACGCGTCCGAGCACGACGGCAAGATCGCCATGAAGCTGGCCAACGTGCTGTGCGGCGGCGCCGCCGGCGGCGCCGGCCCGGTCGACGAGGACCGCATGCTCGAGCTCGAGCGCGAGGCGTTCCTCTCGCTGTGCGGCGAGCCCAAGTCGCAAGAGCGCATGCAGTACATGCTCATGAACCAGAAGCCCCTTCGCAACTGAGGAGCCGACCATGAACGACATCATCATCGCTGAAGCTGTTCGCTCCGCGGTCGGCCGCGGTCACAAGGGCTCGCTGTCGAACCGGCGGCCCGACGAGCTCGCCGCCGACGTGCTGCGCGGGCTGATCGCCCGCGTGCCCCAGGCCAAGGGTCACATCGACGACGTGGTCATGGGCTGCGCGATGCCCGAGGGCGAGCAGGGCCTCAACGTCGCGCGCCTGATCGCGCTGTCGGCCGACCTCGGCATCGAGGTCCCGGCCCAGACCATCAACCGGTTCTGCTCGAGCGGCCTGCAGGCCATCGCCACCGCGGCCGGCGCCATCGCGATCGGCTCGTGCGACGCGGTCATCGCCGGCGGCGTCGAGTCGATGACCTACGTGCCGATGACCGGCTTCCACATCTCGGCGTCGCCCGAGTTGATGGCGTCGCTGCCGTCGGCCAACACGCCGATGGGCATCACCGCCGAGAACGTCGCCAAGAAGTTCGGCATCAGCCGCGAGGCCCAGGACAAGTTCGCGCTGTGGTCGCAGCAGAAGGCCAAGGCCGCGATCGACAAGGGCGCGTTCAAGGACGAGATCGTGCCGGTGCGCGCGGTGTCGTTCGACGCCAAGGGCGAGAAGGTCTACAAGGACTTCACCGTCGACGAGCTGCCGCGCGCCGAGACCACGCTCGAGGGCCTGGGCAAGCTGCCGCCGGCGTTCGCGCAGGGCGGCTCGGTCACGGCCGGCAACGCCTCGCCGATCTCCGACGGCGCGGCCGCCGCGCTGGTGCTGTCGGCGGCCAAGGCCAAGGAGCTCGGCGTCAAGCCGCTCGGCTACTTCCGCTCGTTCGTGACCGTCGGCGTCGACCCGGCGATCATGGGCATCGGCCCGCTGCCGGCGGTGCAGAAGCTGCTGGCCAAGAACAACCTGACCGTGGCCGACATCGACCTGTTCGAGATGAACGAGGCGTTCGCCTGCCAGGCGGTCTACTGCCAGCGCGAGCTGGGCATCCCCGACGAGAAGCTCAACGTCAACGGCGGCGCGATCGCGCTCGGCCACCCGCTCGGCTGCACCGGCGCCAAGCTGACCGCGACCGCGCTGTACGAGCTGCGCCGCCGCGGCGGCCGCTACGCCATCGTCACGATGTGCATCGGCGGCGGCCAGGGCGCCGCTGGCCTGTTCGAGCGGGCGTAGGAACTCGTCGCCACGCGCCTTGGCTCCCCGGCGTTCTTCCGGCCGCCGGGGCCCGGGCTCGTCGGCGCCTGTTTGTGACCGGCGGCGCCCCGTCGTCGACGGCCACCTGCGGCGGCGCCACCACCGCCGCAGCTCCCACGTGGGACGGCGGCGCGACCGCATCCGCAGCTCCCACGTGGGACGGCGGCGTGACCGCTTCCCGACCTGCCACGTGGGACGGCGGCGCGACCGCTTCCCACCTCCCACGTGGGACGGCGGCGTGACCGCTTCCCCACCTCCCACGTGGGACGGCGGCGCGACCGCATCCGCAGCTCCCACGTGGGACGGCGGCGCCACCGCTTCCGCCCGCGATCGCGCCGAAGCACCGCGCGCCGGGTCCGCGGCGGGCTCGTCTTGGTCACGCGCGCCGGCTCGTCGCCGTCGCCCCGCCCGAGCAACTCCTCGTCGAACGACGCCTGCGCCAGCTCCGTCTCACTGATCTCGATCGTGTGCCCGGCGACGTGCTGCCTCGCGCGTTGGCAGTCGCTGCGCTGCGTGATCGCCATCTGGAACATGGGCTCGGATGCCAACAGCTCGCTGTCGGTGAGCGGAGGCCCACACTGCGCCTCCAGCGCGCGCCTGCGCCGCGGCGCACCTACCCAGCACCGCCGCCGGTGCGAGCGGCCGCAGCTCGTGCAACCGCGCAGCGGGGTCGGGCGTTCCCGCCTTCCGTCCGCCCTCTCCACCAGCCACCATGCCCATCCCCTCAGCAAGCCGCGCGCCAGCCGTAACCCCGCGACGCCTCGCGCCGCGTGTCCGAATCTCGGACAAAACGGCCGGAGCTCGTCCGGATTGTCCGGGTTTCCGGCCATCCACCGGACAGCCGCGGGCGTCCGGCCCCGGACACCGCCCGCCCCGCCGTCAACCCTGCCGGCGACGGACGACTCGCTCGCGCTCATGGCTCGGGCAACGGCAGGGTCGGCCAGGCCCGATGGCACAGGTCGTCGCCGTAGCGCAGCCGGACCAAGGCGCGCACCGCGGTGCGATGATCGTAGCCCGGGTGGCGCGCGCGGATGCCGTCGAGCGCGGTCTGGCGCGCGGCGTCCGACATGTCCAGGGCGATCGCGAAGCGCTGGGACGGCGTCATCGCCCGCAGCACCGCCAGCTGGACGGCCTCGGCGGCGGCGGTGGTGTCGGCGGCGCGCACGCCTCCAGTCTACCGCGACGCGCGCGGCGGCGGCGACGCGCGCGGCGGCGGCGGCGCCGTCACACCGGCACGCCGCTCTCGCGGAGGCGGCGCAGCGCGCGCTCGAGCTCGAGCAGGCGGTTGGCCAGGCCGCGCACCGCGGCCGGGTTGCCGGCGACCGCGGCGGTCACCAGCTCGAGCATCTGCGCCTCCTCGAGGCGCTCGGCGCGGTGCTGGCCGATGACCGCGACGAACTGCTGCTCGAAGCGGGCCCGGGCGTCGGTCTCGAACCACGCGCCGTGGCCGTGGCAGTGGTGCACGGTCCAGCTCGGGTGGACGGTGTTGCGCATCGGCCGCCGACACACGATGCACGGCGCCGGCGTGCGCCCGCTGCGCCAGCGCAGCCGTGGATCACCGTCGATGTCGATCGCGCTACCCCAGCGCTCGGCGACCAGCGCGGCGTCGGCCCACTCGCCGCAGCCGCGCGGGCACGGGCGCAGCTCGCCGGGCCCGGCGATCACCAGCGGCGTCGCGCAGGTCGGGCAGGCCTCCGTGGCGGCGTCGCGGTACGGCGCGTGGTCGCTCATCGCCGCCGATCGTACGCCACGCCGCGCTTCAGATCGCGGCGCGCGCGGCGGGGCCGGACGAGCCCTGGGGCTCAGATTTCTGCGATCAGGCGAGCCGATGGTCGCAGGATCGACGGCGCGGCTTCGCGGTCGCGCTCCCGATTCCGCGGACTTGCCCCCGGCGCGCGGCTTGCTTCAAGGACGATCCATGATCCGCTCGCTTGGCCTCGCCGCGCTCCTCGCCGCCACCGGCTGCTCGCTGTACTGGGACGATGGCGACGCCGACGACGACACCACGATCGACGCCGGCGAGGTGTGCGGCGCCCCCATCCCGGGCCCGCCGCTCGAGCTGCGCAACCCCGACAACCTGCAGTGCGTGTCGTTCGGCGGCCGCGACTGCCCGCCGGGCTGCCCCTGCCCGCTGGCCGACGGCACCGCCGATCAGGCGCCGGCGCCGCCGTGGGGCGTGTGCGGCGGGCCGTGCGACGTGCTGGGCGAGGCCGCCTGCCTGGTCGACGACCAGTGCCGCGCTGCGTACGACTACGACTGCTGGACCGGCAACGGCCCGTGCACGGCGCTGCAGCCGTTCCTCGGCTGCTTCGCGCTGTCGCTGTCGTCGAACACCGGCGCCTGCGAGGGCCTCGACTCGTGGTCGTGCTCGGCTCGCAACGACTGCGTCGCGCTGCACAAGCAGGTGTGCGACGCCAGCGGCGCCTGCTGGCCGCAGTTCTTCGAGTGCCGCACCGAGAACCGCTGACCGCCCCCCCGCGCGCGCCTCCAGCCCGCCCGCCCCGCTATCAGGTCTCTGCGAGAGACCCTCTCAGGTCTCAGAACTTGGCTTGCAGCGTGACGTTGGTGCCGAGCTGGTTGAAGTCGCCGAACTCGTACTCGAACAGCTCCTCGGCGTCGTTGCGCACCAGCCGAGTCTGGTTGGGGTCGTACGTGAAGTACACGTCGACCAGCGCCGCGAACACCTCGCCGAAGTCGTACTGCCCCGACAGCTTGAACGCGTAGGACGGCGCGGCCGTCTCGCCGGCCGGCAGCACCACCGGGATGGCGTCGGCGCTGCGGATCACCGCGGTCGACTCCCCGGTCATCTGGGTGCCCGGCAGACCGGTCGGCGTGGTCAGGGTCGCAGGCATCTCGATGCCCACCACCGCGCCCACGGTCAGCTTGTCGTCGAAGTTCTGGTCGGCGCCAATCGCGGCGAACAGGTTGGGCTTGCGCTCGTAGCCCATCGGGAAGTCGCTGTAGGTCGGCAGCGACGGCACCGAGTGCAGGATGAACGCGAGGTCGCGGTACTGGAAGTCGGCGCGCACCCGCACGCGATCGATCATCGCGCGCAGGTTGACGTCGCCGGCGATGCCCGGCTGGACCTTGGTCGAGCCCGACTTCTCCGGGTCCTTCAGCGTCTGGCCCAGGTAGGTGACCTCGGCCATCGCCAGCCACGAGGTGCCGCCCGGGTACTTGGCCTTCTGGAACACCCGGCCCACGCGCTCGGGGTCGTACTTGTACAGCTTGTAGTCGATCGACGACGACACCGGCATGCCCTTGTGGGCCGCCACCTGCGCCGACACGCCGTACAGCTGGACGTCCTCGGTGTTGACGTCCTCGAGCTCGTTCGAGCCGCGGTTGAAGTAGCCGCCGTTGACCTCGACCCGGACCAGCTCGCTCAGGTCGACGCCGGCGCCGCCGAGGAACGCCAGCTTGGCCACCTGCTCGGCGGTCGCCCGGTCGAGCATCACCGAGCTCTTGGCGCCGATGAACGCGTAGACCTTGGGCAGGTCGATCTGGAACTTGATGCCCGGGACCGCCTGCGAGCTGCGGCGGTACTCCTCGTTGCCACCCCACGACAGCCGGTAGCTGTAGCCGAGGCGCATGCGGTCCGAGGACACCGGGAACGCGGTCAGCGTGTAGCGGGTCGGGTCCTTGTGCTCCGGATCCTTCCACCACGACACCAGCACGTAGCTGCCGGCGTCGGACAGGTCGATCTTGCGCTCGGCCAGCTCGTTGAGCCGGATCACCAGGCCGCCCTCGGCCTCGAGGTGATCCTTGCGGTAGTTCCGGTACATGATCGCGTGCGACAGCGTCTCGTAGCCGGAGAACCGGGTGTCGTAGTTGTCGAAGAACAGCGTGCCCAGCGAGTTGGGCCGGCCGAAGCGCCAGCCCGGCACCGACGGGATCGTCTCGCCGGGCTCGGTCAGCATGTTCTCGTTGGTGAGCGTCAGGTTGAGCCGGACGTCGGTGAAGCCACCGGCGCCGTGCAGGTACTCGTCGCCGTCGGCCTTGCTGGCGTCCTTGGCCTTGGCGTCGGCCGCGGCGGCCTGATCCACGTCGGCCTGCGCCGCCTGGGCCTGGGCCGCGCTGAAGCCGTCGATCTGCTGGCGCAGCGCGGCCAGCTCGGCGCGGGTGGCCTCGAGCTCGGCCGCGGCCTTGGCGTCCTTGGCGGCCTGCTCGGCCTCGATGCGCTGGCGCTCCTTGGCCACCGCGTCGGCGGCGGCGAGGTCGGCGATGGTGCGGGCCTGCTCCTCGGTGAGGGTCGGCGGCGGCGCCGGCGGGACCGGGCGGCGACCAGCGGGCTGGGCGGCCGCGACCGCGGGAGCCAGCAGGGCGCCGGCGACGAACACGAACAGACGCGAACGAGACACGGGAGCCTCCGGACGAAGCGACGCCATCACAGCACCAGGTCGGCGCTGTTGCGCGGGAAGATGATGAACACGTTGAACGTCCCGATGTTGACCGGGCGCAGCACGCCGACCACCCGGGTCACGGGCTGGCCGACCCGGGTCGCCGGATCGAAGTCGATGACGCCGTTGGTGATGACGTTGATCGCCGAGCCGCAGCCGCGGCCCAGATCGAGCTTCCACTGCTTGTAGGTGGTGTAGTCGTCGTCGAGCGGGCACACCGTGGCGCCCTCGATCGCGATCGGCGACGACTCCCACTTCTCGAACTCGATCGGGTTGGACAGCCACGCCGCCTGCACCACCGGCGGCGTCGGGATGCGCGCCAGATCGATCGAGGTGTCGGAGACGAAGCTCTGGGGGAAGCCCATCTCGGTCAGGCCGTTGAACTCCTGCACCGCGCCGGCGTAGCCGTCGATGAACTGCCCGGCCTCGATGTTGCGTCCCTCCTCGTCCTTGGGCCGGGAGAACGAGAACACCAGCACGTGATCGAAGTCGCCCGAGACGCACGGCGGCGTGCCGTTGTCGTCGGCGCAGCGGGCGTCGGATACCGAGTAGCCCTGGGCGTAGGTGCCGGTCACGATCATCCGGCCGCGGGCGCCGTAGCGCGAGGTCTTGACCGTCACCTGCTTGTTCTGCAGCGGCGACGCGGCCAGCGCGTCGAGCGCCATCAGATCGCGCGGGGTCGAGATGTCCGAGGTGGTCGGCTCGCGGAACCACAGCGCGGGCGACGCGCCGGCGGCGAAGCTGCCGCCCGCGCCGTTGTCCTCGACCCAGATCGTGGTCGGCCCGAACACCGGCGGCAGGCTGATCGTGGCGACCTGGCTCACGCCGGCGGCCATGTCGATCGTGGCGAGCGGCACGCGCGCGTCGTGGGCCGGGGTCAGCGAGCCCAGGAACTGCACGTAGACCTGCAGGGTGCGGGTGACGCCGGTGTCGATCTGGTTCTGGGCGTCCTTGGCGGTCACCCGGATCATCACGGTCCGGGCGCTGTCGTCGAGGCGACGATCGGGCGCGCCGGGATCGGCCGGGGCGACGAGCTCGACCGCCAGCGAGGTGGTCTCGTCGAGCGGCGGCAGCGTCTCGACGCAGCCGACGGTCGCGATCGCGGCGAGGATCAACGGGCGCAGCATGGCGGACCTCACTCGAACACCGGGCGGATGCGGCCGTCGTGGGCCTCGGTCAGATCGGTCAGGCACGACACCGGGCCGACCCGGTCGACGATCGACACGCACTTCTCGCACGGCGACCCCATCTGGCCGGGGGTCGCGACGGTGCAGGTGAGCGGGCACTCGACCGGATCGGTGTGGTCGAGCGCGTCGACCGCGCACTTGGGCAGGTTGCGCAGGTAGACGGTGAGCGCGTCGCGCAGCGCGATGCCGGTGTCGACCTTGGACGTGTTGCGCTTGAGCACGGTGAAGCCCGAGCCGCCCTTGGCGATGTAGTCGTTGACCGCGACCCGGTACAGGCCGGTCGCCACCACCGGGCGGCAGTTGCGCCCCGGGTCGATCGGGCCGTCGGGGTTGTTGCTGCGGCAGTTCTCGCCGAGCCAGATGTTCTTGGCGCAGGCGGTAGGCGTGAAGCCATCGTTGGGATCGCGATCGGGGCACGTGGTCGACCGGCACACCATGTCGAACCAGATGCCCGCCACCTGGGCCTGGGTGCGGCAGCCGCGCTCGCTCGACTTGCGGGCGACGAAGTCCAGCGTCTCCTGGATCTCCGAGCCCGACAGGTACATCACCGTGATCGAGTTCTCGAACGGGAAGACGTTGTACATCGCCTCGTTGGTCAGCTTGCCCTGCTCGAAGTCGGCGCGGATGCCCAGCGAGTTGGTCAGCGCGAACTCGGCCTCGACGCCGGAGAAGGTCTGCATCGACCGCGCCACCAGGTTGCCCAGCTGCGAGTCGCCGCCCGACAGGTCGTTGCGGATGATCTTGGCGCTGGCGCTGATGAACGAGAACACGCCCTCGAGGTCGATGTCGCGGGCGATGACCTGGGCGTAGGGCTCGAGGATGTGGGCGATGTCGGGGTCGTCGGCGACGGTGCTGTCGACCGGGACGGTGTCGTAGGCGAAGCTGGTGATGCGGCTGCGCTTGTCGGGGTCGCTGTTGTCCTCGCCGACCTTGACCACCAGGTCGAGCCGGCCGACGTACTTGGCGAACGCGCCGGAGTGGACCAGCACGGTCGAGTGGACGCCGTCGGGCTGGGGGATGATCTTGGGCGGGTTGGTGACGATGTGCAGGTGGCCGCCCAGGATCAGGTCGACGCCCTCGAGCGGCAGCGCCTCGTTCTCGTCCTGGACGTCGTTGACGGTCAGGCCCTCGTCCTCGTCGAGGCCGAGGTGGCTGACCAGCACGATCAGATCGACCGACGGGCGCAGCAGGCGCACGTACTGCTGGACCGCCTCGCGGTCGGTGATCGGCCGGATGCCCAGCGAGTTGCCGCCCTCGAAGATGCCGGTCATCGACGACCAGTTGGCCATGCCGATGACGCCGATCTTGAGGCCGTCCTGGTCGAACACCGCGAACGGCTGGACGACGTCCTTGAGGCTGGGCGCGTCGGGGTTGGTGGGATCCTCGAACAGGTAGTTGGCGGCCAGCAGCGGGTACTGCGACCAGTTCGCGACCTGCTCGTAGAGGTTGACCGCGCCGAGGTCGAACTCGTGGTTGCCGATCACGGCGGCGTCCATGCCGGCGTGCGACAGCGCCCGCATCTCGACCTCGCCCTTGAACAGGTTGAACACCGGCGCGCCCTGGAAGCAGTCGCCGGAGTCGAGCCACAGCGAGCGGCCCGAGGTGGCGCGGATCTGCTTGGCGATCGTCGCGATCCGGGCCACGCCGCCGAACGGCGCGTTCACGGACAACAGGCCGGCGTCGCGCTCGAAGCGGTTGGGCACGAAGTCGTAGGGGAACAACCGCGAGTGGATGTCCGAGGTGTGGATCATCGTCAGGTGGACGTCCTGACCGACCAGATCCGGCGCCTCGCGCTCGACGGTGCAGCCGGCCGCCGCCGCGCCCAGCGCGGCGAGGCAGGCCAACCAAGGCGGTTGTGCACGCATAGCGCGGTCGTATACGCGCGCAGCGCGGCCGGGCGCAAGGGACAAGCGCACGGCGATCGTCACGGTGCTGCGACGCGTCGATGGCGACCTCCCTTCAGGAGGTGCGTCGCCGCACCTCCCTCGGCGGGGTCAGGCCCCCGCCGAGCCTCCCACCGAGCCGCGAGACGGTCGAGGTACATCCCACCCTGGCGGCGGTCGCAGCCGCCGGGCGCTCGTGGTTAACTCCGCGCCCGATGCGTCGCGCCAAGATCGTCTGCACCCTGGGTCCCGCCTCCAACACCGCCGAGCGGATCGGCGAGCTGATCGACGCCGGGCTCGACGTCGTGCGCCTCAACTTCTCCCACGGCAGCCACGCCGACCACCAGGCGCTGCTGGGGATCGTCCGCGCCGAGGCCGACAAGCGCGGCCGCGCGGTGGCGATCCTGCTCGATCTCCAGGGCCCCAAGATCCGCGTCGGCAAGTTCGCCGATCCCGCCGGCGTCGAGCTCAAGCCCGGCGCGCCGTTCACGATCACCACCGACACCACCGTGATGGGCGACGTCAACCGGGTGTCGACCAGCTACACGCTCCTGCCCCGCGACGTGCGGGTCGGCGATCAGATCCTGCTCGACGACGGCTACCTGTCGTTGGCGGTGACCGCGGTCGGCGATCGCGAGGTCCAGACCGTCGTCGTGGCCGGCGGCATCCTCAAGAACAACAAGGGCATCAACCTGCCCGGCGTCGCGGTGTCGGCGCCGGCGCTGTCGGACAAGGACAAGACCGACATCGAGTGGGGCCTGCGGATGGGCGTCGACTACGTCGCGCTGTCGTTCGTGCGCACCCCCGAGGACGTGCTCGAGGCCAAGCGGCTGCTCACCGTCGACGGCGTCAGCATCCCGGTGATCGCCAAGATCGAGAAGCCGCAGGCGATCGAGCGCCTGGGCGCGATCATCGCGGCGTCCGACGGCATCATGGTGGCGCGCGGCGACCTCGGCGTCGAGATGGGCCCCGAGAAGGTGCCGCTGCACCAGAAGCGGATCATCGACGAGACCAACGCCCACGGCAAGATCGTCATCACCGCGACCCAGATGCTCGAGTCGATGATCAACCAGCCGCGGCCGACCCGCGCCGAGGCCTCCGACGTCGCCAACGCGGTGCTCGACGGCACCGACGCGCTGATGCTGTCGGGCGAGACCGCCTCGGGCAAGTACCCGGTCGAGGCGGTGCGCACGATGGCGCGCATCATCGGCGAGATCGAGCAGAGCGCGTACTACCGGCAGAACCTCGAGCCGCCGCAGCTCGACCTCGCGGTCAGCGCCAACGCCATCGCCCACGCCGCGGTGATCGCGGCCAAGAAGATGAAGGCGCGCACGATCGCGGTGGTCTCGGACTCGGGCGGCGCGGCCCGGCTGATGAGCGAGTACCGCCCCGAGGCCCACATCGTCGCGCTGACGACCTCGGACGTGCAGTTCCGGCGGCTGGCGATGGTGTGGGGCGTGACCCCGGTGCTGATCGCGCCGTCGGCCAGCACCGAGGAGCTGATCGAGCAGGTCGAGCAGGTGCTGGTGCAGCGCAACCTGGCGCGCTCGGGCGACCACGTCGTGATCACGATGGGCGTGCCGGTCGGGGCCGGGCTGTCGACCAACCTGCTGAAGGTGCACCAGGTGGTGTGATCGGGTCGCGCATGGCCCGGTGGCCCAACCATCGACCAACTGCGGCTTGTGGCCCCCGATGCGCCACGCTACGATGACCCCGTGAAGGCGACGTCGGCCACCCCCGAGGAGAACCTCGGCGTCGCCTTGGGCGCGGTGCTGGTCGGCAAGTACCGGATCGACGCGATCCTCGGCCAGGGCGGCATGGGCGTCGTCGCGCGGGCGACCCACCTGCACCTCAACGAGACGGTGGCGATCAAGTTCCTGCGCGCCGACATCGCCGGCGACGACGAGGCCAACCAGCGGTTCCTGCGCGAGGCCCACGCCGCGTGGAAGCTGAAGAACGAGCACGTGGCCCGGGTGCTCGACGTCGGCACGCTCGACTCCGGCCTGCCCTACCTGGTGATGGAGCACCTCGAGGGCGTCGACCTCGACAACATGCTCGAGCAGAGCCACCGCATCGCCCCGGCGCTGGCGGTCGAGTTCATCGTGCAGGCGTGCGAGGGCCTGGCGGAGGCCCACGCGCTCGGCATCGTCCACCGCGACGTCAAGCCGTCGAACTTCTTCGTCACCTGGCGGAGCGACGGCACGCCGCTGGTCAAGCTGCTCGACTTCGGCATCTCCAAGGTCGCCAACTCCACCGACGTGTCGCTGACCCAGACCCAGTCGATGCTGGGCACGCCGGCGTACATGTCGCCCGAGCAGATGCGGTCGGCGCGCACCGTCGACGCGCGCACCGACGTGTGGTCGCTGGGCGCGGTGCTGTTCGAGCTGATCGAGGGCGTCCGGCCGTTCGAGGCCGAGAGCTTCAGCGAGATGTGCGTGAAGGTCGCGGTGGATCCGCCGTCGCCGTTCTCCGTGCCGCTGCCGCCCGGGCTCGACGCGGTGGTGCGCCACTGCCTCGAGAAGAACCCCGACGCGCGCTACGGGTCGGTGGCCGAGGTCGCCGCGGCGCTGGCGCCGTTCGCCCGCGATCCGCTGGCGGCGAGCCAGGCCGTCGAGCGCATCGAGCGCCGGCTGCAGCGCGCGTCGTTGCCGAGCGTGCCGTGGGACGGCAAGAGCTCGCCGGCGATCATCGTGCCGCGCGCCGAGGAGCCGGCGTCGCCGTACGCCCCGCGCAAGACCACGCCGTGGGCCGGCGGCGGCGCGATGCCCGCGGCGGGCGCGGCCGTCGCGACCCCGACGCCGTGGGGGACGCCAGGCTCGAACCCGAGCATGACGCCGATGCCCGCCGAGGCCAGCGGGCCGGTGGCGGTGCCCGCCCATGCGACGCGGACGTCGGCGCCGATCACGACGCCCAAGCGGATCGGGCGCATCGCGGCGATCGCGATCGTCGTGACCGCGACGGCGGTCGCGGCGGTGCTGATGGTGAGCGGCGGGAGCGAGGCGACGGAGGGCAAGGCAGGCTCGGCCGCGGGGTCCGTCACCGGCTCCGGCTCTGTGTCCGGCTCCGGCTCTTTGTCCGGATCCGGCTCTAGCTCCGTGTCCGGCTCCGGCTCCGCTTCCGGCTCCGGCTCCGGCTCCGGCTCCGGCTCCGGCTCCGGCTCCGTGTCCGGCTCGAGCTCCGTCGCCGGTAGTGGCTCGGGCAGCACGGCGATCAAGCAGCCGGGCGCGGGCAGCAGCGGCAGCAAGCGCGGCAAGCGCGGCGGCGGCAAGCGCGGCGGCGGCAAGCGCGGCGGCGGCAGCGACGACGACGTGTTCGGCAGCCGCAAGTAGCGTTTCGCGTTACCATCGCCGGCGATGAGCGGACAGGTCCGTGCGATCGCGACGATCCTGGTGTGCGCGCTGGCGTCGACGGCGGCGGCGCAGCCGAGCGAGGCCGTGAAGAAGGCCGACGCCTTGTTCCAGGAGGGCCGCCGGCTGCTCGACAGCGGCGACGCGGCGGCGGCGTGCCCGAAGTTCGAGGAGAGCCAGCGGCTCGATCCGGGCCTGGGCACGCTCTTGAACCTGGCCGATTGCTACGAGCGGACCGGCCGCCTGGCGTCGGCGCTGACCGCCTTCCGCAGCGCCGAGGAGCAGGCGCGCGGGCTGGGCGAGAAGAAGCGCGAGGTCGCCGCGGCCGACCGGGCCCGCGCGCTGGAGAGCCGCGTGTCGCGGGTGACGATCACGCTGGCGCCGGGCGATCGGCCGGCGGGCTTCGAGGTGCGCCGCAACGGCGCCGCGGTGCCGGCCCTCGACGTCGGCCGCTCGATCGCGGTCGATCCCGGCACGATCACGATCGAGGCGATGGCGCCGGGCTTCACCACCTTCCGCGAGGTGGTCGACGTCGCGACCGCGCGCTCGAACCAGCAGGTCGACATCCCGGTGCTGACGCCGACCACCGCCGGGCCGCCGCCCGACGATCACACCCCGATCGACGTGCCGTCGCCGCCCCGCCCCACCGCCGCCGTCGATCCCGGCGCCGGCCGCCGACGGCTGGGCCTGGTGGTCGGCGGCGTCGGCGTGGCCGGCCTGGGCGCGGGCATCGCGATCGGCCTGGTGGCCAAGGGGCGCTACGCCGACGCCGGCTGCGACGGCGGCGTGTGCGCCACCAGCGCGGACCTCGACGCCGCCAACGACGCCCGCTCGCTCGGCACCGTCGGCACGATCGTCGGTGGCGTCGGCGCCGTGGCGATCGCCGCCGGCGCGGTGCTGTGGCTGACCGCGCCCAAGGCCCGCAGCCTCGAGGTCGCCCCCACCGCGTCGGCCGACGGCGCCGGCGTCGTCGTGGTCGGGCGGTTCTGAGTTTCAGGAGGTGCGTCGCCGCACCTCCTCGGCGGGGCCAGGTCCCCGCCGAGCCTCCCACCAAGACGCGAGACGCCTGGCGCGTGGGCCGGTGCTCGACCGAACGCTGATCGCCTTTTCCCAGAAGGCGGTTGATCCGCGCCAGGCGCCCAGGCATAGGATGGCCGGATGGGGACCTCCACGTTGACTGGACAGATCCGTCGTGCGCTCGTCGCGTGCGTCGGGGCGCTCGCGCTGACCCTCGCCGCCTGCGAGGACGGCGGCACGCAGATCGTCGACGCGCGCATCGATAGCCCGATCGGCGTCGACGGCGCGGTCGACACCGACGCGATGGACGTCGACGCGATGGACGTCGACGCGATGGACGTCGACGCGGCCCCGATCGACACCGACGGCGACGGCGTGCTCGACGGCGACGACAACTGCCCGCTGGAGCCCAACGCCGACCAGGCCAACAACGACGGCGACGCCGCCGGCGACCTGTGCGATCCCGACGACGACAACGACACGGTGCTCGACGCCGCCGACAACTGCCCGCTGACCGCCAACGGCGACCAGGCCAACCACGACACCGACCCGATGGGCGACGCCTGCGACCCCGACGACGACGGCGACACCGTCGACGACGCGGTCGACAACTGCGACACCGTGACCAACCCCGGGCAGGAGGACACCGACACCCGGCCGGATCCGGTGGCCGCCGCCGGCACGTTCAACCTGCGCCCGGCCCCGACCACGGTCGCGGTCAGCGGCGACGACACCATCTCGGCGCCGCTGCCGATCGGCTTCACGTTCGACTTCTTCGGCACCCCGATGACGACGTTCAACGCGTCGACCAACGGCTTCATCACGTTCGGCGACGTCAGCACCGCCGGTTGCTGCGAGGGCGGCGCGATCCCGAACGCCGCGACCCCCAACGGCCTGATCGCGCTGTACTGGGTCGACATGATCACCGACGCCACCGGGACGATCACCTACGGCACCACCGGCACCGCCCCGGACCGCGAGCTGGTGGTGTCGTGGAACGGCGTGCGCCACTACAGCGGCGGCGGCGCACCGGTGACCGGGCAGATCATCCTGCACGAGACCACCAACGTCATCGAGATCCAGTGCGCGACCTGCAGCACCGACGGCCGCCCGCACACCCAGGGCGCCGAGAGCCCCGACGGCCTGACCGCGGCGTTCCTGCCCGGGCGCGCCGCCGCCTCCTTCAGCGCCACCAACGACGCGGTGACCATCCTGCCCGCGCAGCTGACCCCCGACGGCGTCGGCGACGCCTGCGACGTGTGCCCGGCGGCCGCCGATCCGATGCAGCTCGACGGCGACAGCGACGGCGTCGGCGACGCCTGCGACGTGTGCCCGGCCGCGGCCAACCCGACCCAGACCGACACCGACGGCGACGGGCGCGGCGACGCGTGCGACAACTGCCCGGCGGTGGTCAACCCGACCCAGGCCGACTTCAACACCGACGGCATGGGCGACGCCTGCCAGGACACCGACGGCGACACCGTGCTCGACGCGGTCGACAACTGCCAGGCCGCCGCCAACACCGATCAGCTCGACAGCGACGGCGCCAAGGGCCCCGGCGACGGCGTCGGCGACGCCTGCGACAACTGCCCGGCCGATCTCAACGCGGACCAGGCCGACGGCAACATGAACGGCGTCGGCGACGTCTGCGAGGACTCGGACGGCGACGGCGCCTACGACGCCGACGACAACTGCCCGGCGATCGCCAACCCGACCCAGGCCGACGGCGACGGCGACGGCGACGGCGACGTCTGCGACAACTGCCCGACGGTCGCCAACCCGACCCAGGCCGACGCCAACGGCAACGGCACCGGCGACGCTTGCGAGGACCGCGACGGCGACACGATCTTCGACGCCGTCGACAACTGCCCCGACCTCGCGAACATGGGCCAGGCCAACCTGGACGGCGACGAGTTCGGCGACGTCTGCGACGCGGACATCGACGGCGACGGCCTGGCCAACACGCCCGACAACTGCGCGCTGGTGGCCAACCCGACCCAGGCCGACGCCGACATGGACGGCATGGGCGACGCCTGCGACGACAGCGACGGCGACGGCGTCGTCGACGCGCTCGACAACTGCCGCACCACCGCCAACCCGACCCAGCAGGACGGCGACGGCGCCGAGGGCGGCGGCGATGGCGTCGGCACCGCGTGTGACAACTGCCCGCTGGTCGCCAACCCGACCCAGACCGACGCCAACACCAACGGCGTGGGCGACGCGTGCGAGTCGCTGACCTGCACCACCCCGGTGGCCGACGGCTGCGTCGCCGCCGAGGTGTGCGGCAACGGCGCCGACGACAACTGCAACGGCGCGGTCGACGAGGGCTGCGCGTGCACGCCGGGCGCGGTGCAGGCGTGCTTCCGCGGCCCGCCGGGCCGCCGCGACGTCGGCGCGTGCATCGATGGCACCCAGACCTGCGCGACGTCGGGCGCCACCTGGGGCCCGTGCACCGGCGGCCTGTCGCCGGCGGCCGAGACCTGCGACGGCCTCGACAACAACTGCAACGGCTGCGCCGACGACGCGCCCGGCTGCGGCACGGTCTCGCTGGCCTGCCCGAGCTCGGGCTCGCTGCCCGAGGGCGCGCCGTTCGTCGACTACGTGATCGACGGCAGCCAGTTCTTCGGCGGCGCGGTCGCGTCGTGGAGCTGGGAGGTCACCGGCGGCCCGTGCGATCAGCTGTTCCTCACCACCACCTCGCCGGTGCGCCAGACCTTCACGCTCACCGGCCAGGGCACGTCGACGTTGACGCTGCGGCCGACGCTGTCGGGCGACTACACGGTGCGCGTCCGCATCACGACGCCGACCGGCCAGGTCTACGTGTGCACGTTCATCGTCCACATCGCCAACCCCGGCCTGCGCGTCGAGCTGTGCTCGGATCGTTCGAGCGCGACCGACATCGATCTGCACCTGCACCGCCCGGGCACCACCACCGACTGGTTCACCAACACCGACGACTGCTACTACTCGAACTGCAAGGCCGGCGCCGGCGCCGGCGCGCCCAACTGGGGCTACGCCAACAGCCCGCTGGCCGAGTGCGTGGGCGGACCCGAGGGCAGCCAGTGGCAGACCCTGGGCTACTGCCGCAACCCGCGCCTCGACATCGACAGCATCAACGCCAACGGCGTGCCCGAGAACATCAACGTCGACGTGCCGGGCAACGGCGAGTCGTTCCGGGTGATGGCGCACTACTACAGCGGCACCGGCGTGGTGCACCCGCTGGTCAACGTGTACTGCGGCGGCACGCTGCGCGCGACCTACGGCGGGCCGGGCAACCAGCTCACCAACTTCGACTCGTCGGGCTCGAGCGCAGGCGACATGTGGCGCGTGGTCGACGCGCAGATGATGGTGGTCGGCGGCGTCACCGTCGACTGCACGCTGACGCCGCTGCACCCGCCCGGCGAGATGACCGGCTACTGGGTCAACAACGTCCGTACGTACTGATCGCGTGGCGTGCGGCGCGTCAGTCGTCGCGTAGGTAGAGCGCGCCGTCGATGATCAGCATCGCCTGCGGATCGCTGCCGCAGGCGCGCAGGTAGAACGGCACGGCGCGGGTGGCGCCGCCGCGGGTGAGCCACAGCCGATCGCCGCGGATGCGGTAGGTGCCGGGGCCGTCGTCGGCGCTGGCGCCGGCGGTGGTGGTCGGCCGGGCGGGATCGCCGGGCGCGACCGGCTGGCTCAGCGTGGCCGAGGCGGTCGACGCGTCGGCGTAGCGGCCGTCGCGGGTGAACGTGTACGACGACGACGCGCTGGCGGTGAAGGTCTCGCCGACGACGTTGGTCGAGGCGGTGAAGCTCGACGAGGCCCACCGGCCGGCGAGGGTCAGGCCGTCGGTGGCGGCGGCGTGGCAGTAGCTGCGACCGTCGAGCGTGAGATCGGGGCCGTTGCGCTGGAAGTCATCGCGCGCGCCCGCGGGGTAGGTCACCTGGACCACGTCGCCGACCACCTGGTAGCGGGCCAGGGCGCCGCCGCGGATCGCGTAGGCGGCGTCGACGTCGATCGCGCCGGCGTCGCGCTCGTCGAGCGCCCAGCCGCGCGGATCGAACGCCACCAGGTGGACCTCGCCGAGCGCCGGGCCGATCCGGATGAACACGCCGGTCAGCGGCGTCGGCGGGGTCAGCGACGGGGCGCGCGCGACCTTGCGCCCGACCTGGAGGCCGGCGAACAGCGCGTCGAGCACCGGCTTGACGGCCGGCGCGTCGAACAGCGCCGCGTGGGCCATCGTGGTGACGATCACCGCGTCGCCGCCGTCGGTCACCGCGACCACGCCGAGCGTCACCGCCGCGCCGGCGGCGGTGGTCGCCAGCGCCACGCCCCAGGCGTCGCCGCCCGGCAGCGGCAGCGCCTGGCCGCCGACGATCGCCGCGCCCGGGATCTGCTTGGCCACCACCGCGGCGCTGGCCTCGGCCAGCGCGCGCGCCGGGATCGCGGCGGCCTGGTGCGGCGGGAAGCGCAGCTCGACCTGGGCGCGCTGGCCGCCGGCGCGGTACGCGAGCTGGATCACCGCGACCCCGCCGTCGTGGCGGAGCTGGCGGGTCCAGCCGGCGCCGAGCAGCTCGGCGCTCGGCAGCCGGGCCTGGGCGCCGCCGCCGGGCGCGCGGTACAGCGCCTCGGTGATCAGCTCGGGCAGCGCGGGGGACGGCGCGCTGGTCGGCATCGGCGGCGGCGGCGCGCTGGTCGGCATCGGCGGCGGCGGCGCGCTGGTCGGCATCGGCGGCGGCGGTGGGTTCGCCGCGGTGACGGCGCTGGCGTCGGGGGCGATCGCGGGGGCGACCGCCCCGCCCTGCTGCCGCGCGTCGCGGCTCCCCGCCTTGCAGGCCGCGACGATCCCGAGCGCGGCGCACAGGGCCGCGAGCTGATTCCCCATCCACCGATGCTAGCGCGCCGGCGCGCCGGCCGGGGCCGCCTCGACCGCGACGACCGCGGCGGGCGGCTCGAGGTCGATGGCCAGCGCGCCCGCGGGCTCGACCCGCAGGTCGACCACGACGCCGGCCAGCGCCGGCGCCACGCGCCACCGCGGCGGCAGCGCGTTGGCGCAGTCGGCCCACCGCGCGCGGATGCCATCGAGGTCGCCCTCGAAGGCGCCCTCGAGGTCGACGTCGGCGTCGAAGAACGCGACCCGGGTCGCGCCGCGGCGATCGACGTCGAGCCGCCAGCGCATGCCCAGCGCCTCGACCCCGCGCGCGCCGCCGACCGCCTTGGTCAGGCAGCGGGCCAGCGCCGGCCGGGCCTTGGTGACCTCCGCGCGCAGCGCCTGCGCGTCGGCGGACGGCGGCGGCGCGCCGCAGTCGTCGCGGAACTCGTAGCGCAGGTCGTCCTGGCCATCGCGCGCGATCTCGACCGACCACCGGCCGCGCTCGGGCACGTCGAAGTCGTCGGCGGGATCGACCGGGTCGTAGCCCGACTGGTAGCGCCCGGCGAACCGGACCCGCGCCACCGCGTCGCGCGGCGCCCCCGCGGCCAGCGCGCGCTCCCACGCCGCGGCGAACGTGCACGCCGGCGGCCGCACCGCGTGGTGGATCCGGCACAGGTCGAGCGACCGCCGCGCCACCCGCACGTCGGGCTGGGTGACGCCGGCGTCGACCGCGAGCTCGACCGCGCACGGGTAGTCGGTGGACACCCCGACCGGCACGTCGGGCGGGCGCTCGGTGCCGGCGGGCGTGCGGTACGCGTAGCTGCACCGGCCGCTGGCCAGCGTGAGGTCGGCGGTGCCAGCGGCGCCGACCGACGTGCACTGCACCGACAGCAGCCGCGCGTCGGGCGCGGCGGCGCGGGCGCGCTGATCGACGTACGGCAGCAGCGCCAGCGGATCGAGCGCGGCGACGTCGCCGGCGGCGGCGATCGCGGCCCGCAGCGCGGCGCGCTCGGGCGGGTCGGGCGGCGCGCGTGGCTCCGGCGGCGGCGCGGTGACCGCGACCGCGGGCGGCGGCGCGGCGACCGGTCGCGAGGCCGGCGCCCCCGTCCGGACCGAGGTGATCACGAACGCCACGACGCCGAGCACCGCGACCACGCTGATCACCAGCGCGATCGCCAGGCGGCCGGCCGACGGCGCCGCCGGCCGCTCGACGCGCCGGACCGGCGGGTGCGGCGGCAGCCACGTCGACGACGGCCCGGCCAGCGCCTCGACCTCGACCACCCCGCCCGGCACCTCGAGCTCGCAGAACTCGCAGGCGCGGATCGTGACGCCCGCGCGCCGCACCGGCAGGAACGCTCCGCAGTTCGGGCACTTCTCGGCGAGCATCGGCCCCAGCGTACACCGCGGTCGCGCGCGGCCGGCCGACGCGAGTTTGCGATCCGCCGCGAAGCCGGCCTACGATCGTTTTTCGATGCGCCGATCGTGGCCGTTCGTGCTCGCCCTCACCGCCTGTGGCCCCACCGGGACCCGGCTCACCGCCGATCCGTTCGACGACCTCGACGTGGCGCCGGCCGCCACCAGCGCCAGCTACGACCTGCGCTGGCACGGCGCGCTGATCGGCGACGCGGTCCAGCGCGACGACGGCCTGCGCCTCGAGCGCCGCGAGCGGATCGTCGTGCGCCGCGGCGCCCAGGCGGTGGCGCACGAGGTCGCGCTGACGATCGAGCGCGACGACGCGCGGCCGGTGCGGGTGTCGCTCGACGACGGCGATCGCGCCAGCGGCGTGGCCACCGCGACCGGCGCCGGCTGGGCGGTCGAGGTGCGCGGCGAGCCGCCGATCGAGCTGCCGTGGGCGCCGCCGTTCGAGGACGTGCTGGCCCACGCGGTCGCCGGCGGCGGCTACCGCGGCCCGGCGCTGCTCGCCGGCTGGGGCTTCGCGATCGCCGACCTCACCGTGGCGCCGACCGGCGACGGCTGGCTGGCGACCCTGGCCATCGACGGCGGCGTCGTCACCGCGCGCCTGCGGTTCGGCGCCGACGGCCTGCCCACCGAGATCGACAGCGGCGACGGCGTCACCGCGATCCGCCGCCCGGCCGGCGTGCCGGCGCCGCGCTTCGATCCGATCGAGGTGGTCGACGGCAACGCGCTGACGATCGATGGCGGCGCCGCCGCGGTGATCGACTTCCCCGACGCCCGGGTCGCGATCCCGGCGGTGCCGGGGCAGCTGGTGTGGCGCCGGCCCGGCGGTGGCTGGCGGGTCGCGCTGTCGGCGGTCGCGCGCGGCGAGCTGGCGCCGGGCCCGAGCGGCCGCGATCGCACCGGCGACGTCGATCGGCTGACCGCGGCGGTCGCCGACGCGGTGGTCGACGACCTCGGCACCACCGCGACCACGGTCGGCGCGGCCCGCGCCGCCACCCGCGGCGACTGCACCACCCACGCGCTGCAGCTGGTGGCGATGGCCGACGACGCCGGCATCGCCACCCGGGTGGTCACCGGGCTCCGGCTCGACGGCGACCGCCTGGTGCGCCACCGCTGGGTGGTGGCCTGGACCGGCGGCCGCTGGCGCGCGGTCGACCCGACCTACGGCGAGAGCCCGGCCGCGCCGGCGCTGATCGGCCTGGCGGTCCACGGCCCGCGCGCCGCCGACCTGGCGATGGCCGACGCCGTGGTGTTCGACGGCCTCGGCGCCCGCGCCCGCGCCGCCGAGTAGCCCGCGCTCACCGCCCGGCCGAGCGGCCGGTCCACGCCTCGTACTCGCCGATGCGCTTGGACAGCGCCGCCAGATCCTCCCCGGCGCGGCTGCGCTCCTCGGCGGCCACCACCAGCAGCCCCATCGCCGCCTGCAGGAACCGCCCGCCGGGCAGCGCCAGGTTGGCCCCGCGCAGCGCGTAGTCGCGCACCTCGTCGATGCGGAACCCGACCTGGCCGATCTGCAAGAAGCCGCCGCTGACCGCGACGGTGTCCGAGCCGACCGCCAGCGCGCGATCGATCTCCTTCTTCGCGGCCCGGCCCCCGTCGCCGGCCAACGACGCCTGCAGCCGGCGCCGGGCGTCCTCGTAGACCTCGGGGCGGCCGATCGGCGCCGACCGGGTGTACGGCGCGAGCTGATCGGCGATGCGCTTGGCGGCCTCGGGGCCGTCGGCGACGTGCAGCGCGACCTCGAGGTCGCCGAGCGCCAGCAGGAGGTCGCGGTTGCGCGCGCGGCGGCGGGCCTCGGCCAGCCGCTCGAACGCGAAGTAGCCGAGGCCGGCGACCACGAAGATGCCGCCCGGCACCACGCTCAGCGCGCCCAGCGTGGCCCCGACCGCGGCCGCGCCCGACGTGACCGCGGCGCTGGTCGGCGACCGCCCGATCAGCTCGATGCGGTCGAGCAGGCGCGCGTCGAGCCGGATCGCCGGGTTGCCCTGGGGCGCGATCACGAGCTCGTAGCCGGCCACCCCGATGCCGCTGCGGGGCAACAGCGACACGGGCGGGCTCGTCGATTCGGCGGCCACGGCCGACGCCGCGGTGGACATTGCCCCGAGTGTAGCAGGCGACGACGTGTCGCGGCGGCCGACGCGGGGGCCGCGTTGCGCGGCGCCCAGCTCTGCTACAGTGCGGCCATGGCCCAGGCCCCCTCTCCCGCGCCGCCCATGGTCGACCTCCGCAAGGTGCTGGTCACCGCCGGCGTGATCACGATGGTGGCCGGGATGGCCGGGATGGTGGCGTGGATGACGCCGCGGGCCGCGGCGCGCGAGGTCAAGGCGGCCTGCACCAGCCTCGAGGCCTCGCCCACCAACCCCGCGCTCGGCAACCTGCCGCGCGAGGCTCCCGACTTCTCGGTGACCACCCACGACGGCAAGACCGTCCACCTGTCCGACTTCCGCGGCAAGGTGGTGCTGCTCAACTTCTGGGCCTCGTGGTGCAACGTCTGCAAGGCCGAGAAGCCGTCGCTGGTCAACATGACCGAGGACCTGGCCGGCCCCGACTTCAAGGTCGTGACGCTGGCCTCGGACCGCACCTGGGACGACGTCAAGAAGGCGCTGCCCAAGGGCGCGCCGTTCCAGGTCATGCTCGACCCGCCGCCCGACGACGACTCCAACATCGGCGCGATCGCCACCGCGTGGGGCATCAAGGCGGTGCCCGAGTCGTTCGTGATCGACAAGCAGGGCCGCATCCGCATGTACCTCATCAACAAGCGCGACTGGGACGCCTCGGTCACCGAGACCTGCCTGCAGGCGCTGATCGACGAGTGACATGGCGCGCATCCTGGTGGTCGACGACGAGCTCGACGTGGTGCGCATGGTGGCGCGCACGCTCGAGGGCCGCGGCCACACCGTCGAGGTCGCCCGCGACGGCGAGGCGGCGCTGACGCTGATCGCCCGCCAGGCGCCCGAGCTCTTGGTGATCGACGCCAACCTGCCGCGGGTCGACGGCGCCGAGGTGTGCCGGCGGCTGCGCGCCGACCCCGCGACCCGGGCCCTGCCGATCGTGATGATGTGCTCGGCCTACGTCAGCCTGACCGACGCCCAGGCCGAGCAAGGCGCCGACGAGCTGGTCATGAAGCCGTTCGTCCGCGAGACGCTGATCCGCAACGTCGAGCGCCTGCTCAAGCCGCGCCCATGACCGTGGCCGACGCGGCCGCGGTGCCGTTCACGATCCTCACCGGGTTCCTGGGCGTCGGCAAGACCACGACCCTCAACCGCATGCTGGCCGCGCCCCACGGCCGGCGCATCGCGGTGCTGGTCAACGAGCTGGGCCGGATCGCGATCGACACCCGGCTGATCGTCGCCCGCGGCTCCGACGTGCTCGAGCTGGCCGGCGGCTGCGTGTGCTGCAAGGTCGACCTCAAGAGCGACCTGTGGGACGGCATCGGCGAGGTGGTCGCGCGCTCGCAGCCGACCCACGTCGTGCTCGAGACCACCGGCATCGCCGAGCCCGAGGCGATCCTCGACGGGCTCGACCGCGTGCCGCCGGCGGTGCGGTCGCGGATCCTGCCGGCCGGCGTGGTGTGCGTGGTCGACGCCGAGGCCGGCGCGGCGCAGCTCGATCGCCACGACGAGGCCCGGGCCCAGCTGCGCGCCGCCGATCGGGTGCTGCTGCGCAAGCTCGACCGCGCCGACGTCGCCCAGCACGTCGCGACCCGGGCCCGGCTGGGCGTGCTGGCGCCGACCGCCGAGGTGGCCAGCTTCCCCGACGACGACGACGGCGCGCTGGCGCTGACCGCGTGGCTGCTCGAGGTGCGCGACCTGCGCGCGCGCGGGCCGGCGCCGCGGCCGCACCGCCACGGCCAGCTGACCGCGGCGATCTTCGCCGACCCGTCGCCGCTGCACGGCGAGGGCGTGCTGGCGGTGCTGCGCGAGCTGGGCGACCGCCTGGTCCGCGCCAAGGGCTTCGTCCGCCTGGCCGGCGACGAGCGGGCCGGCTTCGTCGAGCGGGCCGGCGCGGTGCTCGAGCTGCGCCGCGGCCTGGCCTGGCCGGGGCCGCCGCGCACCGAGCTGGTGGTCATCGGCGACGACCTCGACGAGGGCGCGCTGCGCCGGGCGCTGTGGGCGTGCCGGGTCGGCGCGTGACCGGCGGCCGCGCTACATGCTGCCGGTGAGCAAGAACCAGCTGTCGGTCTGGCCCTCGTCGGCCAGGCCGCGGGCGACGCCGAGCTCGAACGTGCCGGGGATGTAGTAGCCGACGATCGTGTCGAGCCGCAGCGCCGCGCCGATCGCCGGCTTGACCGCGTCGGCGGTGGGCTCGCCGTCGTAGGCGGCGCCGACGTCGACCAGCCCGGCCAGGTGGACGCGGCGCAGGTAGACCGGCAACGTCGACGCGCCGCGCTCGATCGTCGCCAGCTGGTGGCGGTACTCGAGGTTGGCGAGGTGGAAGGTGTTGCCGGCGGCGGCGCGCACCGGGTAGCCGCGCAGGTAGCCGGTCGAGCCGGTGCGGGTCGAGTCGATCACCGCCTGCACGACGTCCTGCACCGGCATGCCGCCGACGCCGTAGCTGCCGCCGCGCGACAGATCGCTCACCCGGGTGGCGCCGGCGAGGCGCAGCGCCAGCGCCGGCGTGTCGCCCCACGGCAGCTTCCAGTAGCCGCGCCAGAACCACGACACCGTCAGCGCGCGCTGGCTGGCGCCCAGCGCCGGGTGATCGAGCCGCAGCCCGACCGACAGCTCGTGGCCCTCGCTGGGCCCGAGGTTGTACAGGTAGCCGCGGACGTTGCCGTAGCTCAGGCGCATGCCGAGCCCGGCGTTGACGAAGTCCGAGCGCGGCACGCCGGGCAAGGTCTGCGTCGGATCGGCGGTGGTCGACGGCGCGTCGGCCCGGCGCACCCAGTCGATCGCGTAGTCGAACGACATCGCCAGCGCGCCGTCGGCGCCGCGCCGCACCGGCACGCCGACGCCGGCCGACGCCGACAGGATCTCCTCGTCCCACGGCCGCGCCTGGCCGTCGATGCGGATCGAGGTGCGGTGGGCCAGCGTGCGCGCGGCGGCGACGCGGGGGCCGTAGCGCCAGCCGCTGTAGCCGTAGGCGGCGCCGACGTTGACGTCGCCGCGGGCCAGCTCGAGCGTCGTGACCAGGTTGTAGGCGTGCAGCCCGGCGATGTCGGTGCCGTTGGTGGCCACCACCGCGGCCTGGCCGAAGGTGCCGAGCGCGAGCTGCGCGGTCCACGCCTGCGGCGCCAGCGTCTCGAGCGCGCGGTAGGCGCGCGGCGCGGTCACCGCCGCCTCGTCGTCGGCGATCGTCGTCGGCGGCGGGCGATCATCGACGTAGGGCCGGGCCGGCGCCCACTGCCGGGGATCGAGGTCGAGCTCGAAGACGTCGGTGCCGGTGCCGACGAAGTCGACGTACGCCAGCCGCCGGCCGTCGGGCGAGACCGCCAGCTCCGAGACGTGGCCGGTGGTGCTGGTGACCTGCCAGTCGGCGCCGGTGGCCAGCTCGCGGGCGTAGACGTTGGCGACGCCGGTGCGGTCGCTGGTGAAGTACAGGTAGCGGCCGTCGGGCGACCACCGCGGGTTGTCCTCGAGCGCGCGGTCGTCGGTGATCGCGGTGACCGCGCCCGACGCGACGTCGACCACCAGCACGTCGCGGGCGCCGCCGGCGCGCCAGGCCACGAACGCCAGCCGCTGACCGTCGGGCGACCACGCCGGCATGAACGCCTGATCGAAGCGGCCGGCGCCGCGCCACACCCGGCGCCGCTGGGCCGGCGTGCGGGTCGCCATCACCCACAGCTCGCTCTGGCTGGTCCCGTTCTTGGAGTACGCGACCTGCTCGCCGTCGGGCGACAGCGCCGGATCGCGGGCCCGCTCGCGGCGGGTGAGCGGCGTCGTCCGCCCGCTGGCCGGGTCGACCAGCACCAGATCCTGGAACGCGTAGACGTCCTGGTAGAACTGGGTCTGCTCGATCACCAGCTGGCCGTCGCTGTCGACGTCGAACCCGCCCATGCGGTCGATCCGCGCGACGTCGCGGGCCACGCGGCGATCGCCGCCGGCGGGGATCGCGCGGACCGCGTCCCGGTGCAGGCCGTCGTTCTCGGTGAACCACAGCTCGGCGCCGTCGGCGGTGTAGCGCGGGTTGCGCGCGAACTCGCCGACCACCGTCAGCCGGCGCCCGACCCGGCGGCCGCGGCGCTCGATCGCCTCGAGCTGCAGGGTGGCGCGATCGCGCAGGTGGCGGTGCCACGCCGGGAACAGCTCGTCGAAGCCGTGGCCGATCGCGGCCTGGAGCTGGCGGTTGGTGCCGAACGGGACGGTCGCGCCGCCGCTGGCCCACGACATCCGCCGCGCGGCGTCGTCGCCGAACCGATCGAAGACGTACTTGAGGAAGTGCGAGCCGTAGAGGTAGGCGGCGTTGCCGCGCGGGAACTTGAGCGGCGAGTTGGTGAACTCGTCGAGGCGCTGCTCGTCGCCGGCCAGCACCGGCACCCGCAGGTAGGCGTCGAACAGGCTGGCCCGGGTGCGGCCGGCCGACGAGCGCTTGCTCTCCTCGTAGGTGGCCAGGCCCTCGATGATCCACCGCGGCATGACCTGGTTGGGCGCCCAGGTCTTGCCGAACAGCGCGTTGTACCAGCGGGCCAGGCCGCCGATCGAGTCGAGGTGGAGGATGTGCGTGTACTCGTGGGCGAACAGCAGGTACAGCCAGTCATCGTGATCGGCCAGCACCGACAGCGAGATCGGCGCCGACGCGTACAGCGTGACCGCGTTGCGCGGCAGCACGTTGGCGAAGCCGTTGGCGCCGTCGTTGTCGTCGATCAGGACGATGTGGGTCTTGCCGGCCGGGCGGTGATCGAGCACCGGCGTCAGCACCCGGTAGGCGCGCTCGGCGATCACCGCGACCCGCTGCCCGACCTCGGCCAGCGGCGCCGCGAAGTGCACCGCGAAGTGCTCGCTCTCGACGGTCTGCCACACGCGGTCGGGATCGCCGGCGCGCGCGTCCGCGGCCAGCGCCGCGACCACCGCCAGAGCCGCGAGCGCGGGCCGGAGCATCCGCGCGATTGTAGTAGAGTCCCGCGCCATGTGGATCCTCCGCGCCCTGCCCCTCGCCCTCGTCCTCGCCGCCTGCGGCGGCAAGTCCACCCCACCGGTCGACAAGCCGGGTGATGGCTCGGGCAGCGCGCCCCCGCCGATCACGATCGACACCAGCAAGCTCGGCAGCGCCTGCGGCGAGGGCGACGCGTGCCCCGACGGCCTGATGTGCGCGAGGTACTTCGGCATCGCCGGCCCGTCGGGCCCGGAGTTCACCAGCTGCGAGATCGCCTGCGACACCGGCCAGGCCTGCCCCGAGGGCACCGCCTGCGTCACGATCGCCGACGGCCCGGGCGCGGTGTGCCGCGCGACCGAGGGCGCCGACGCGCCGCCGCCGGTCGCCGAGTAGCCGAGCGAGCGTAGCGAGCGAGGCTATCCTCCGTGAGCCTCGCGTCGCGAAGCGATCCGTGGCGAGCCTCCTCACCAAGCCGGCGCGGCGCGGCGCGGCGCGGCGCGGCGCGGGCGGCGCGGCCGCTACTCTTCGTCCTCGTCGGGGCTCACCGCGCCCATCGCCTCGATCTCGTACTTCTTCATCAGCTTGCGGAAGTACTTGCGATCGATGTCGGCGTCGCGGGCGGCGTGGGAGATGTTGCCGCCGTGGCGCTTGAGCAGCGACACGATGTAGTCGCGCTCGAAGCTCGACACCCACCGCTCCTTGGCGTCCTTGAAGGTGACGCCGTCGAGCAGCTCGTCGGGCGGCCGCGGCGCCGACGCGGTGCGCGGCTCGGCGGTGAGCGCTCGGCCGGCGGGCGGCGTGCGCACCGCGTCGCGCAGGTTGTCGGGCAGATCGTCGACGTCGATCTGCTCGCCGTCGGCGAAC
Organism: Myxococcales bacterium; assembly: GCA_016707895.1. Taxonomy (GTDB): domain Bacteria; phylum Myxococcota_A; class Polyangia; order Haliangiales; family Haliangiaceae; genus UBA2376. The sequence goes on from JADJGV010000007.1 coordinate 272,693, forward strand.
GACACCGCGCGCTCGATCACGTTGACCAGCTCGCGGACGTTGCCCGGCCAGGCGTAGCCGGCCAGCGCCAGCTGGGCCTCGCGGGTCAGGCCGCGCACCCGGGCCCGGCCGTCGGCGCCCTGGTTGTAGGGCGCGGTGTCGAGGAAGTGCTGGACCAGCGCGGCGACGTCGTCGGGGCGATCGCGCAGCGCCGGCAGCCGCAGCCGGACCACGCTGAGCCGGTAGAACAGATCCTGGCGGAACCGGCCGGCCCGGACCTCGTCCTCGAGGTTGCGGTTGGTCGCGGCGATGATGCGGACGTCGACCTTGGCGGTCTTGGCGCCGCCGACCCGGCGCACCTCGCGCTGCTCGAGCGCGCGCAGCAGCTTGGGCTGGAGGTCGAGCGGCAGCTCGCCGAGCTCGTCGAGGAACAGCGTGCCGCCGTCGGCCAGCTCGAACAGCCCCTGGCGGGTCATCACCGCGCCGGTGAAGCTGCCCTTCTCGTGGCCGAACAGCTCGCTCTCGATCAGGTTGGGCGGCACCGCGCCGCAGTCGAAGACCACCAGCTCCTTGGCCGCGCGCGGCGACAGGTTGTGGATGGTCTGGGCCACCACCTCCTTGCCGGTGCCGGTCTCGCCCTCGATGACCACCGTGGTGTTGGTCGGGGCGATGCGCTCGAGGATGCTGTACATCTCGCGCATCCGCGGGTTGCCGCCGACCAGCCCGCCCAGCCGATCGGCGCGCGACGGGACGATCGAGACCTCCTCCTCGCGGGCGTGGAACCGCAGCTGGCTCTGGCCGACGCCGATCGTGCAGCCGGGCTTGAGGAACCCCTCGCGGATCCGGACCTTGTTGATGAACGTGCCGTTGGTCGAGCGCAGGTCGACCAGCACGTAGCCGGTGTCCTCCTGGACGATCTTGCAGTGGTAGCGCGAGACGGTCTCGTCGCGGACCACGACGTCGTTGTCGTCCATCGAGCCGATCCGGATCTCGTCCTTCTCGAACAGCCACTCCTCGTCGGTGTCGGCCGCGCCCAGCACGCACTGCCGCAGGTGCAGGGTCGGGCCGCGCTCGAGGAACGCCACCTTGGTCGGCGGGACGAAGTCCGGGAACTTCTTCATCGGTCGCGGTGATGGTAACCGAACCCCACCACCGCCGCGCCGGTGCGATACGGTTAGTGGCTCCGTGGACGCCCCGCCCGACCTGGCCACCCTGACCGCCCGCCTGGCCGCCGCCGCCGACGACGGCGCGCGCGCCCGGCTGGAGTGGACGCTGGGCGAGCGGCACCACGAGCGCGGCGAGCCCGAGGCGGCGCTGCGCTTCCTCGGCGAGGCCCGCCGGCGCATGGCCGAGCTGGGCCGCGCCGGCGACGCGGCCCGGATCGAGGTCGCGCTGGCCGAGGTGTGCGCGGCGCGCGGCGACGGCGACCGGGCGCTGGTCTTCCTCGACCGCGCGCTCGACCACGCCGAGGCCGAGGGCGACGACGAGCTGCGGGCCCGGGTCCAGCTGGCGCTGGGCGAGGCGGCGGCGGCCCGCGGCGACGACGACGCGGCCCGCGATCTGATCGGCGCGGCCGAGGCGGCGACCCAGGCGCTGCGCGATCGCGAGGGGCACGCCCGGGCCGCCGCGGCGCTGGCCCGGCTGGCGGCGCGGCGCGGCGACCTGGCCGGCGCCCGCGCGCTGGTCGACGCGGCCCGCCAGGACGCCCGGGTCGCGGCGCGGCCGGCGGCGGCGGTGGGGGTGGCGATGGCCGAGGCCGAGGTCGGCGTCGCCGAGGACGATCTGCCCGCGGCGCTGGCCACCTGGCGCGAGGCGATCGCGCTGGCCGCCGGCGCCGAGCTGCGCCGGCTCGAGGCCGAGGCGTCGCTGGCGCTGGGCCTGGCGATCGGCGCCGCCGCCGAGCGGGGCGCGACCACCGAGCCGGCGGCCCCGGCGCTGGCCCGAGCCCACGAGCTGTTCCGGATCGGCGGCGGCCTGCGCGACCTCGAGCGGGTCCGCGACGCGTTCCGGCGGTTCGGCCGGCGCGCCACCGATCGCGTGGCCTCGGTCGAGCTGGCGCCGCTGCTCGAGGAGCTGCGCCGGCAGCAGCACGCGGTGGCCACCACCGCGACCGCGCTGGGCCACGTCGTCGGCGCCGAGGCCCGGGCCGCGCTCGACGCCGACCTCCACGGGCTGGCCGCCGCCGGCGAGCGGCTGATGACCGCGGCCAACGCGGTGGTGGTCGATCGCGAGAACATCCGCGGCCTGCTCGAGCTGATCCGCGGGCTGGCCCAGATCACCGACTACGGCGCGCTGCCCGAGGCGGTGGCCCGGCTCGCCAGCCAGCTGGTCGGCGGCGACCGCGCGGTGGTCGCGCTGGGCGGGGGCCTGGTCGGCGCGATCGGCGCGCTGCCCACCGATCCCGGGCCGTGGCACGCGGCGCTGACCCAGGGCCGGGCCGCCACCGCGCGGCCGACGATCCTCGGCGCCGCGACCAGCGGGCGCGGCGACCCGGCGGCGGCGCTGGGCCCGTCGCTGCTGGCGCCGCTGCGCGCCGGGGCCGCGGTGCTGGGCGCGATCTGGGTCGACAAGACGCCGTCGGGCGGCGTCTTCACCGAGCGCGACCTCGAGCTCCTGGCGACGTTCGCGGTGCAGGCCGCGGCGATCGTCGATCGCGCGCGCGCCGCCGAGGAGCTGCGCCTGACCGCCCGCACCACCGCCGCGACGCTGGCGGCGATCGGCGACGGCGTGCTGGCGGTCGATCGCACCGGCCGGCTCACCGCGATCAACCCGGCGGCGGCGCGGCAGCTCGGCCTGCCGCCCGGCGCCGTCGACAACCCCGGCGCGGTCGCGCTGGCCGGCCGCGCCGAGACCCGGGCGCTGGCGACGACGCTGCGCGACGCGATGGCCAAGGCCGACGAGGCCGACGGCCGCCCGCTCACGATCGGCGCCACCGAGCACCTGGTGTCGACCCGGCTGGTCAAGGACGACCGCGGCGTGGTGGCCGGGCTGGTCGCGACGCTGACCGAGCTGCGCCGCGCGTCGAGCCTGGCCTACCGCATCGTCGGCACCACCGCGCGCTACACGCTCGACGATCTGATCGGCGACAGCGCCGCCGCGCGCCACGTCCGCGCGCTGGCCGAGGCCGCCGCCGGCAGCGAGGCCAGCCTGTTGCTCACCGGCGAGAGCGGCACCGGCAAGGAGGTGCTGGCGCAGGCGGTGCACAACGCGTCGCCGCGCGCCGGCGGCCCGTTCGTCGCGATCAACTGCGCCGCGATCCCGCGCGACCTCCTGGAGAGCGAGCTGTTCGGCTACGAGGACGCGGCGTTCACCGGCGCGCGCAAGGGCGGCCGCCCCGGCAAGTTCGAGCTGGCCGAGGGCGGCACGCTGCTCCTCGACGAGATCGGCGACATGCCGCTCGACATGCAGGTCAAGCTGCTGCGCGTGCTGCAGGAGAAGACGGTGTCGCGGCTGGGCGGCGCGCGCGAGCTGCCGGTGACCTGCCGGATCATCGCCACCACCAACCGCGAGCTCGACGACGACGTCGCCCGCGGGCTGTTCCGCCGCGACCTGTACTACCGGCTGCGGGTGATCCACATCGTCGTGCCGGCGCTGCGCGAGCGCGCCGGCGACGTCACCGCGCTGACCGAGCACTTCCTGCGCCGCCACGCCGCCGCCACCGGCAAGCGGCTGACGGTGATCGCCGCCGACGTGATGGCGGCGCTGGGGGCCCACACCTGGCCCGGCAACATCCGCGAGCTCGAGCACGTCATCGAGAGCGCGGTGGCGCTGGCGCCGGTCGACGCCACCGTGATCGGCGCGCTGCCGGTGCGGCTGGGCCAGCGCGCGACCCCGCCGTCGTCGCCGCCGCCGCTCGGTCCAGGGGCGCCGGCGCCCCCACCCACGGCCCCGGCCCGCGGCGCGCCGCTGCCGACCGCCGCCAGCGCCGAGCGCGACCTGCTGATCGCCGCGCTCGACCGCTACCACGGCCGGATCCCGGCGGTGGCCAAGGCGCTGGGGCTGTCGCGCGCCACCATCTACAACCGCATGCGCCGGCTCGGGCTCGAGCTCGAGAGCTTCCGCGGTCCGTCGTGATCGACGCCGACGACGACGTCGACGCCGACGACGACGCGGGCGACGAACTGGCCGACGCCCCGCCGCCGCCGCCCGACGCGTTCGCCGACCTCGGCCCGTGGTGGGCGCCGCCGCCCGGGGTCGATCTGGGCCTGACCGCGCACCTCGACGCCGCCGGCGCGCCGCAGATCATCGAGCGCCGGCTGGTGGTCACCGACGACCACGCCGGGCTGCGCCTCGATCACTACCTGGTGCGGGTCATCCCGCGGCTGTCGCGGACGCGGATCCAGGCGGTCATCGCCACCCAGCTGACCCGCGCCGACGGGCGCCGGCCGCGCCCGGGCATGACCGTGGCCGCCGGCGACGAGCTGATCCTGCGCCGGCCGGCCAAGGCCGAGCCGCCCTGCCCGCGCACCTTCGGCGTGCTGTACCAGGACGCCGACGTGATGATCGTCGACAAGCCGGCCGGGCTGCCGGTCCACGCCTCGGCCAAGTTCTACTGGAACACGCTGACCCGGGTGGTCGCCGAGCGGTTCCCCGACACGCCGTGGCAGATCGGCCACCGCCTCGACCGCGAGACCTCGGGCGCGCTGGCGATGGCGGCGCACAAGGAGGCCGCCGCCGCGGTCAAGGGCGCGTTCGAGCACAAGCGCGCGGCCAAGGCCTACCTGGCGATCTGCCACGGCCAGCCGCCGTGGCCCGAGGCCGGCGCGCCGCCGCTGGTGCTCGACGCGCCGCTGGCGGTGTCCGGCCCCGACGACGACACCCGCCTGCCCGGCGTGCGCATGGTCGTGCGCGCCGACGGCCTGCCGGCGATCACCAAGGTCAGCGTGGTCGATCGCGCCGGCGGCTACGCGCTGGTGCGCTGCGACCTGGTGACCGGCCGCCAGCACCAGATCCGCGCCCACCTGGCCCACGCCGGGTTCCCGATCGTCGGCGACAAGCTGTACGCCCACGGCGACGCCGCGTTCATCGCGTTCTGCGACGGCGGCATGACCCGGGCGCTGGCCGAGCGTTTCGGCTTGCCGCGCCACGCGCTGCACGCCCACCGGCTGCGGCTGCCGCACCCACGCACCGGCGCGCCGCTCGAGGTCGAGAGCCCGCTGGCGTGGGACCTGGCGGCGTTCCTCGCCGCGCAGCGCTGAATCGTCGCAGGCGCCCTGCTCGCGGGGGCGGCGACGGCGTGGTACCGCTTGCCGATCCCGTGAAGGACCGCGCCTCGCCGTTCAGCCGCAAGCACCGCCGCTACTGGCTGACCACGGCGGGCGGCATGGTGGTCATCATGTCGGTCAACCTCGGCCTGGGGTTCGGCCTGATGCGGTGCAAGGTCGATCCGCCGCCCAAGCCCGACTACCACCCGATCCCGCCGGTGGTCTTGCCGCCCGACGCGGCGCTCGACGCGCTCGACGCGCGCGACGCCGCGGCGGCGCTCGACGCGCTACTCCCAGATCACGTCGAACGGTAGCCGCGCCTGGGCGCCGCCTGGCGTCACCAGCAGCGCCGGCGGCACCGCGCCCAGCGCCGCGCGCACCACCGGCAGCTCGAGCACGCTCGGCTCGGCGGCGGCCGACACGCCGAGCAGCCTGGCCACGCTGCCGAGCAGCCCGCTCGACTCGCGCGGCAGCTCGAGCAGCCGCACCTTGGCGTCGTCGGCCAGCCCGGCCTGCCGCTTGGCGTAGCTCAGCGCGTCGGTCACGCCGCCGATCTCGTCGACCAGGCCGATCGGCTGGGCCTGGGCCCCGGTCCAGACGTGGCCGCGGCCGATCGCGTCGACCTCGGCGGCGGTCTTGCCGCGCCCGCGGGCCACCGCGTCGGTGAACCGGCCGTAGAAGTAGCGCAGCCGATCGAGCAGCACCGCGCGCTCCTCCTCGGTGTACGGCCGGAACAGGCTCTCCATGTCGGCGCGCGCGCCGCGGCGGAAGCTCTCGGTGGTCACGCCGAGCTTGGCCAGCAGCCCCGACAGATCGAACTTGCCGTAGAAGATGCCGATCGAGCCGGTCAGCGTGGTGGCGTCGGCGAAGATCCGATCGCAGCCGGCGGCGAGGAAGTACCCGCCCGAGGCGGCGACGTCGCCCATCGAGCAGACGATCGGCTTGATCCCGCGGGTCGCGAACACCTCGCGGGCCATCAGCTCGGAGGCCAGCGCGCTGCCGCCGGGCGAGTCGATGCGCAGCACGATCGCTTTGACGTCGGGGTGGGCGCGGGCCGCCGCCAGCTGCGCCGCCAGGGTCTCGCCGCCGACCAGCTTGCGGCCGAGCAGCGGCACGGTGCGCGAGGCGCCGTCGATGATGTCGCCGTCGGCGTAGATGATCGCGACCGCCGGCCGCTGCCAGCGATCGTCCTTGAGCCGGGGCGCGGTGCCCAGCGGCGCCAGCCCGCCCAGCTCCTTGGCGATCAGCTCGACGGCGGCGTTGGGCTCGACCACCGCGTCGATCAGGCGGTGATCGTCGACGAGCTGGCCGGCGGTGTAAGGGCCGCCGTCGACCAGCTGGCGCACGACGTCGGGATCCAGCCCGCGCGCCTGCGCGATGCCGTCGACGAACGTCGCCCACATGCCGTCGTACAGCGCGTCGCGCTGGGCGGCGGCGGCCGGCGTCGGCCCGCGCTCGGTGTACTGCTCGGGCGCGCTCTTGTACTCGGCGATCTTCTCGAACTGCGGCTCGACGCCGAGCTGATCGAACAGCCCGCGCAGGTACAGCGTGGTGCCGGCGAAGCCGATCAACCGCACGCCGCCGCCGGGGTCGAGGTAGACCTTGTCGGCCGACGACGCCAGCCAGTAGTCGCGCGCGGTCGCCGCCACCAGGTACGCGAACACCTGCTTGCCGCTGGCCCGCACCCGCGCCACCTCGCGGCGCAGCTCCTCGAGCGAGGCCCAGCCGGCGCCGACGCCGTCGATCGCGAGGATGACGCCGGCGACGTCGGGATCGCGGGCGATCGCGCGCAGCCGCAGCGCCGCGCGGACGATGGCCCGGGCCGACTGCGCGCCCGAGAACTCCAGCCGCTCGAGCCGCGGGCCGGCGCCCAGCACCGACGGCGACGGCCGCTCCGACCAGCGCGCGATCACCGTCGCGCCGGGGGCGCGCACGCCGTCGGCGATCCGCGCGCTGCCGTAGGCGCCGGCGGTGACCGTGCCGAACGACAGCGACAGCCCGGCGGTGAACCGCAGATCGCGCGCGGCCTCGGCGCGGGTGGCGCCGGTGCCGGTGGTGACGATCCGGGTCAGCGCGCGGCTGACGCCGGCGGCCTCGAGCACCACCCCGGGCGCCAGCCGGGCCGCGACCCGCAGGCCGCCGTCGAGATCCGCGCGCCGCCCGCCGGCCGGCTCGGCGACGCCGCCGCCCAGCCCCAGCTCCAGCCGATCGGTGCCCAGCGGGCGCACCACCAACTCGGCGTCGAGGCGGCGGTGCAGCGCGCCGGCGCCGACCGCCGGGGCGTTGAGCTCGCGGCCGACCGCGCCGAACGCGAGGTGGTTGCCCCACCGGGTCGCGACGCCGAGGTCCACCGACGACACGCCCGCGATCGGCCCGTCGCCGAAGCCGCGGTGCCACGCGACGCCGACGCCCCAGCCCGGCCAGGGCGCCAGCGCCAGCGCCGCGGTGAGGCGGGCCGGCGTGCCCGGATCGGGCGCCAGCGCCGCGCGCGGCGGCAGGCCGACCTCGAGCCCGGCCGCCACCGCGAACCGCCGCACGAACCGCCCGCCCAGCGGCGCCGCCGCGTAGCCGCCGACCCCGGCGCCGGTCGACGCGGCGTCGTCGGGCGCGACCCCGGTGGCGGCGACGACCAGGCTCTGCCCGTCGAGGAAGTACAGGCCGCCGGGGTTGACCACCGCGGCCCGCGCGTCTTGATCGCCGGCCAGCGCGGTGGGCGGCAGGTCGATGGCGCCGGTGGGATCGTCGGCGTACGGGCCGTCGTCGGCCCGCGCCACCGCCAGCCCCAGGCCGGCGGCGACGCCGGCGATCGTCACGACGAAGCGGGTGTGCATCGGCGCCGAGGTTAGCGCAGGGCTGCGAATCCCGCCGCCACCCGGCGCGCGCGGTTCGAGCGTATAGTCGGAGCGTGTCGACGGCGCGCCTGCTCGAGCACCATCCCCTGCTGGCGCGGGTCGGCCCCGATCACCTCAACCGGATCGCCAAGGCCGGCGAGCTCGAGACCTTCCACGCCGGCGAGGTGGTGGTCACCGAGGGCAGCCTGGGCGACGCGCTGTACCTGGTGCTGACCGGCGAGGTCGAGGTGTCCAAGGCCGGCCACCCGCTGGCGCGCCTGACCGCCGGCAACTTCTTCGGCGAGATGGCGCTGGTCGAGCCGGCGCCGCGCTCGGCGACGGTCACCGCGGCGGCGTCGACGTTCTTGTTCCGGCTGCCGTACCTCGAGCTGCAGCAGCTGTTGCGCCACGATCCGCGGGCCGGCAGCGCGCTCCTGGTCGAGGTGGTCAAGACGCTGTCGGAGCGGCTGCGAGAGGCCAACCGGATGGTGTCGTCGGTCGGCGAGCTGGCCGACTGGCTGGCCGGCTCGCTGGTGTGAGCGGCGCCGAGTTGCGGTAGGGTCGGCGCGTGAAGCGACTCGCGATCGTCGGCGCGCTGCTGGGTCCCGCCTGCGGCGGCGGCGCGACCAAGCCCCCCGCGGCGCCGGCGCCGGCCGGCCACGCCGCGCACGCCGGCCACCACGGCCACCACGCCGGCCACGCGGCGCACGACTTCGCCGACGCCGCCCACTGGGCGACGGTGTTCGACGATCCCGCGCGCGACGCGTGGCAGAAGCCTGACGAGGTGGTCGCGCTGCTGGCGCCGGGTCCCGGCCAGATCGTCGCCGACATCGGCGCCGGCACCGGCTACTTCGAGCCCTACCTGACCCGCGCGGTCGGCGGCGCCGGCAAGATCCTCGCGCTCGACAGCGAGCCGGCGATGGTCGCGTACATCGCGCAGCGCGCCACCGCCGAGCTGTGGAGCAACGTCGTCGCGCAGGTGATCGCGGCCGACGATCCCGGGCTCCCCACCGCCGGCGTCGATCGCGTGCTGATCGTCGACACCTGGCACCACCTGCCGGATCGCCCGCGCTACGCGGCCAAGCTCGCCCTCGCGCTGCGCCCGGGCGGCACGCTGGCGGTGGTCGACTTCACCCGCGACGCGCCGATGGGCCCGCCGGCCGTGGCGCGCCTGGACGCCGCCACCGTCGCGGCCGAGCTGACCGCGGCCGGGCTGGTGGCGCGGATCGCCGACGAGTCGCTGCCGCACCAGTACGTCGTGCTGGCGACCAAGCCCACCCGATGAGGCGCGCGGCGCTGGCGGTGGTCGCGGTGGCACTGCTCGGCGGCGCCGATGGCGGCGTCGACCCGCGGCTCTTGCTGGTGCTGGGCGGCCTCCTGATCGCGGCCAAGCTCGGCGGCGAGGCGGTCACGCGGCTCGGCATGCCGGCGGTGCTCGGCGAGCTCGCCGCCGGCATCCTGGCCGGCAACCTCGGCCTCTTCGGCTGGCACGGCCTCGAGTTCGCGATCACCGACGCCCAGCTGGCGTTCCTCGGCGAGCTCGGCGTCATCCTGCTCCTGTTCCAGGTCGGGCTCGAGTCGAACCTGGGGCAGATGGCCAAGGTCGGCGCCGCGGCGTTCGCGGTGGCGTGCGTCGGCGTCGCGCTGCCGATGGCGCTGGGCTATGGCCTCCACGCCGCGCTGGTGCCCGAGCGCACCTGGCACACCCACCTGTTCATCGGCGCCGTCTTGACCGCGACCTCGGTCGGCATCACCGCGCGGGTGTTCAAGGACCTCGGCCGGATCGACTCGCCGACCGGGCGGGTCGTGCTGGGCGCCGCGGTGATCGACGACGTGCTCGGGCTGATCGTGCTGGCGGTGGTGTCGGGCGTCGTCACCAGCGCCGAGCGCGGCGGCGCCCTCGACGCGCTGGCGATCCTGGCGATCGTCGGCAAGGCCACCGGCTTCCTGGCGATCGCGATCGTCGCCGGCCCGCCGGTGTCGCGCCGGCTGTACCGCGCGGCCAGCGCGCTCGAGGTGCGCGGGGTGCTGCTGGCGGTGTCGCTCGGGTTCTGCTTCGCGGTCGCCTACGGGGCCCACGCGGTCGGGCTGGCGCCGATCGTCGGCGCGTTCGCCGCCGGGCTGATCCTCGACGAGGTGGTCTTCCACGATCACCTGGCCAAGGGCGATCGCCCGCTCGAGGTGCAGCTCGAGCCGGTCGGACAGCTGCTGACGCCGGTGTTCTTCGTGCTCACCGGCGCCCGGGTCGACCTGGCGGCGTTCGCCGATCGCGACGCGCTGGCGCTGGCCGCGGCGCTGACCGTGGCGGCGATCGTCGGCAAGCAGGCCTGCGCGCTGGTGGCGTTCGGCGACGGCGTCCACCGGCGCTCGGTCGGCCTGGGCATGATCCCGCGCGGCGAGGTCGGCCTGATCTTCGCCGCCACCGGCGCCCACCTGATGCTGGGTGGCCAGCCGGTGATCGGGCCGACGACCTACGCCGCGATCGTGCTGGTCGTGATGATCACGACGCTGATCACGCCGCCGCTCCTGGCGTGGTCGCTCAAGGCCGCGCCGTCCGGAGGCGCGGCGTGAGCCGGCGCGCGGCCCTGGCGATCGTCGCCGCGATCGCGATCGGCTGCGGCGGCCGCGCGCCCGCGCCGTCCGCGCCGGGCCCGGTGCTCGACGCCGCGTGGCCCGCGCTCGACGGCGGCGAGGTGCGGCTCGCCGAGCTGCGCGGCCAGATCGTCGTGCTGCACCTGTTCACGACCTGGTCGGCCGCCGCCGATCTCGAGAACGACGCGCTGGCCGCGGCCGACGCGCGCCCCGACGTCACGGTGATCGGGCTGGCGCTCGATCCCGACGGCTACACCGTCGTCGCGCCGTGGCGCCGCGGCGCCGACGTCCACTTCTTGATCGCGCTGGCCGACGACGCGACCCGCGCCGGCGCCGGCCCGCTGGGCCGGATCGCGCAGATCCCGACCACGATCGTGCTCGACCGGTCCGGCCGCGTCACGGCGCGCGCCGAGCGCCAGCTCGCGCCCGCCGAGCTCGACGCCGCGATCGCGCGCGCGCGCTAGCCGAGCGCCAGCGAGGCTATCTCGGGGTCTACGCCGTACGAGCCTCCAGGCGCGTGTTAGTGTCGCCGCCGATGCGCATCGGCGTCCTGGTGTCCGCGGCCGTGCTGGCCGCCAGCGCGGCCCCTGCCCTCGCCGGCATCCCGGTAGCCGGGGTGTCGGTCGACGGCGCGCCTTCGCCGGAGGCCGCCGCCGCGCTGACCGACAGCGTCGTCACCGCGGCGGGTGGCGACGCCAAGCGCGCCCCGGGCACGTGCGCGACGCCGCAGTGCGCCGCCACGGTGCTGACCGGCCTGGGCGCGCCGCGCGGCCTGGTGGTCACGATCGCGGTGTCCGGCGAGTTCCACGATCGCTTCGCGGTGGCCGCGACGGTGGTCGACGATCAGGGCCGCGCGCTGCGCCGCCGCCGCGAGGACTGCGCGACCTGCACGATGGCCGAGGCCGCGGCCAAGGCGGGCGCGGTAGTGACCGCCACCCTCGACGCCGCCGACGACGATCCGGTCGCGGTCGCGATCACCACCACGCCGGTGGCCGCGGCGGTCGCGATCGACGGCGGCGCGCCGGTGCCGACCCCGTGGTCGGGGACGCTGACCGCCGGCGCGCACACGCTCGTCGCCGGCACCACCACCCAGGCGGTGTTCGTCGAGGCCAGCGCCGAGACCGTCGCGCTCGAGGTGACCGTCGCGGTGAAGGCGCGCCCGCGCTCGCTCCTGCGCTACGCGCCCTACGCGCTGGCCGGCGGCGGCGCGATCGCGATCGCCGGCGGCGTGTACCTGATCGCCGTCGACGGCGACCCGACCTGCGCCCACCCGACCTGCCCCGAGGTGCGCGACACCGGCACCGGCGGCTGGCTGCTCACCGGCGTCGGCGTGGTCGCGCTCGGCGCCGCCGGCTACCTGTACTGGCGCGACCGCCACGCCGATCGCCCGATGCTCGCGGTCGTGCCGACCCTCGACGGCGGCGCCGCGGCGCTGGCCGTCGGCCGCTTCTGAGTTTCAGGGGGCTCGTCGCCGAGCCCCCCTCGATCCCGGCGACGCCGGGATCGAGCCTCCCCCCACGACGCGAGACTCCCGGCGCGTCGACCTCGAGCGAGAGACTCACAGGCGCTGAGTTTCAGGGGGCTCGTCGCCGAGCCGCCGGGCCATCTCGCTACTGCGCCGCGGCCTCGACGCCCTCGAAGGCGACCGTGGTGCCGGCGGCGACGCCGTGGGCCTTGGCCCAGCCGGCGTTGACCTCGAGCACGTACAGCGACGGCCGGCCGACGCCGCGCGAGGTGTCGTCGAGCGGCTGCATGTTCTCGAGGACGCCGGCGACCTTCAGGTCCTTGGTGATGAACATGATGTCGAGGGCGATCAGCGTGTTGTGCATCCAGAAGTGGTGATCGTCCTCGTCGCCCATCAAGAACAGCATCCCCGCGTCGGGCGCCAGGAACTTGCGGTACATCAGGCCCTTCTGGACGCGGCCGCGGGACTTCACCACCTCGGCGTGGACCACCGCCGGGCCGCTGGCGCCGGTCAGCGTGATGGTCGCGGTCGGCACGGTCGCGGCGGGCACCGGCGCCGAGGATGACCCAGGCGACGCCCCCGTTCCATGGGCCGGGCCAGGGGCGTCGGACGAGTGGGCCGGCGCCCGCGAGCACGCGGCCGCGATCAGCATCAGCGGCAGGACACGGAGCATCGCGCGGAAGCTACCACGGCGGTCAGGGCGCGACCCGCGCCACCACCTCGCCGCCCAGGATCAGCTCGATCCTCTCGACGCACGCCGCGGCCGGGGCCTCGAGGCTGGGCTCGATGGCGATCACCAGGTCGCCGCCGGCGGCCGGGGTGGTGCGCACGGTCGACGGCCCGCCCGCGCGCGCGGCGAACGAGGTCCAGCGACCACCGCCCGCCACCGACACCACCACCGCGGCGCCCGGCGCGCCCGGCGTGGTGACCACGCGCACCGCGTCGTAGCCACCCGGCGCCTGCACCGTCACGTGCGCGGCCTGGTCGCAGGTCGGCGCTGCGGTCGGCGTCGCCAGGGCGATCCACGGCAGGACGAACAACGAAAGCGCGCTCACGCTCTGAACATGAGCAAGGCGCGCGCCAGCGTCGATCGACCACGATCCGCGCGGATCCACGCGCTGGCGATGGCTAGTCGAGCGGCCATGGCAGCCACTGGGGTCAGTGGTCCTGGTACGGTCGTCCCCGTGCGGGTAGTCGCCACCCGAAACCCTGACGAGCTCGGGGCCTACGTCCGCGCGCTGGCGCCGCGGTTCGAGGTGATCGCCCTGCCGCTCCTGGCCGAGCAGCCTCCGGAACCGACCGAGGTCATCGCGCTGTTCGAGGCGGTGTCCACGCCCGGCCTCACCGCGCTGTGGCTGGCCAGCGCTCGCGCGGTGGCGCCCGTGGTCGCCGCGTTGCAGACCCTGGGCATCGCCCCGCCCCCGGCGTTCACCGTCGGGGCCCGCACCGCGGCCGCCGCCCGCGCCGCCGGCCTGGTCGCCGAGTCGGTGGGCGACGACGGGGTGGCCGCCGCCCAGGCCCTGGCCGCCCGCGGCCTGGCCGGCGCGACGCTCCTGGCCCCCCGGGCCGAGGGCGGCCGCGACGACGCGCTGGCGATCCTGGCCGGCGCCGGCGCCACCGTCATCCCCGCCGTCGCGTACCGCATGGCGCCGCGGCCGGCCGACGATCCCGCGCTGGCCGCTGGCCTGGCCGCGCTGCCGACCGCCGCCGCGTGCCTGGTGTTCGCGCCGTCGCAGGTGGCGGCGCTGGCCGCGCTGGTCGAACTCGGCCGGGCCCCGCCGCTGGTCGCGATCGGCCCCACCACCGCCACGGCGCTGGCCGCCCACGGCGCCCCGGCCCGGGCGGTGGCCGCCACACCCGACCCCGCGGGCATGGCGGCGGCCCTGGCCTCGGTGTATCCACCCGGGTGATGAACTTCCCCGACTACCGTGGCCGCCGCGTCCGCCGCACCGAGGGCCTGCGCCGCATGGTGCGCGAGACCCGGCTCAGCGTCGACAACCTGTGCTACCCGCTGTTCTGCGCGCCCGGCCAGGGCGTGCAGAAGCCGATCTCGTCGATGCCCGGCCAGCACGTGTGGTCGGTCGACAAGGCGGTCGACGCCGCCGCCGCCGCCTACGACGCCGGCATCCCGTCGGTGATCCTGTTCGGCATCCCCGAGAAGAAGGACGCGGTCGGCTCCGAGGCGTGGTCCGCCAACGGCGTGGTCCAGCGCGCGATCAAGGCGATCAAGAAGCGCTGCCCCGAGCTGGTCGTGATCGCCGACGCCTGCTTCTGCGAGTACACCGACCACGGCCACTGCGGCGTGATCCACGAGCGCGAGCTCGACAACGACGCGTCGCTCGAGAACCTGGCCCGCACGGTGGTCTCGTACGCGCGCGCCGGCGTCGACATCGTCGCGCCGTCGGGCATGCTCGACGGCTTCGTCGGCGCGTGCCGCGAGTCGCTCGACGAGGAGGGCTTCACCAAGACCGCGATCATGGCGTACTCGGCCAAGTACGCCTCGGCCTACTACGGCCCGTTCCGCGACGCGGTCGACAGCGCGCCGCAGCACGGCGATCGCCGCGGCTACCAGATGGACCCGGCCAACGCCGCCGAGGCGGTGCGCGAGGTCACGATGGACGTCGGCGAGGGCGCCGACATCGTCATGGTCAAGCCGGCGCTGGCCTACCTCGACGTGATCCGGGTCGTCGCCGACGAGGTGAACCTGCCGATCGCCTGCTACAACGTCAGCGGCGAGTACGCGATGATCGAGGCCGCCGCCGCCAACGGCTGGATCGATCGCGATCGCACGGTGCTCGAGACGCTGACCGGCATGCGCCGCGCCGGCGCCGACATCCTGATCACGTACCACGCGATGCTCGCGGCCAAGCTGCTGGCGAAGTAGCTACCAGGCCAGCGCGACGCCGACGGTGGTGGCGCCGCCGGCGCGGCCGAGCACCGGCGTCGGCGTCGGCGCCTCGGTGCGGTGCAAGAGCCACGGCACGCCGACGCCGAACGCGGCGCCGAACGCCCAGCCGGTGGCGACGTCGGTGGCCCAGTGGCGATCGGCGGCGATCCGCAGGTAGCCGGTGGCCAGGGCCAGCGGCACCGCGGTGGCCCACACCCAGCGGGCGTGGCGGTAGCCGCGCAAGGACGCGGTGGTGCCGGCCGCCACCGCCAGCGTCATCGCCAGCGTCGAGTGGCCCGAGAAGAACGACAGGTTGTTCTCGGCCGGGTCCGGCGTCGACGCCTTGTCGCCGGGCGCCAGCGCGTGCACGTCGGGGCGCTCGCGGCCGACCAGCGCCTTGACCGTGTAGTTCACCCCCAGCGCCAGCACCGCGGTCTCGGCGATGATGACGCCGTTGTCGATCAGCTCGCCCTCGCGGCCGTCGAGCGTGGTCAACAGCGCCACCGTCCCGAACGTCGCGATCGGCACCGCCACGTACGCGCTCAGGTTCGACAGCTGATCGGCGCGGTGGGTCGACGACCACCGCAGCCCGTCGCGCACCCCGCGATCGACCGGGTTGCTGACGCACCAGCGGCAGCGCGCCGGCGACAGCGCGTCCTTGCCGACCGTGTCCGCCAGCCCGAACACCACGCCGCCGATCAGCGTGATCGGCAGGTCGCGCTTGTGCTTCACCTTCAGCCGCGGCTCGGCGTCCGCCTGCCCCGCGGCCCCGCCCAGCCCCACCAGGATCGCGATCGAGACCACGCACCGCATCGCTCGAGCATCGCAGAACCCCGCGCCCGCGGTAAGCGCCCCGGCCACACGGCCACGGTCGCGATCGGCTACCGGCCGCCCAGCCCGTACTTCTTGATCTTGTCGATCAGCGTCACCCGGCTGGTCCCGAGTCGCCGCGCGGCCTCGCTCTGGTTGCCGCCGGTCGCCGCCAGCGCCCGGGCGATCACCCCGCGCTCGAACGCCTCGACCTGCTCGCGCAACGACGGCCCGCCCTCGGCCGGCAGCTCGTCGTCGCTCGGCGCCGCGGCGGGCGCCAGCGCCGGCGCCTCGTGGCCGCGCTGCTCGAGGAAGTCGGCGGCGGTGAGCGTCGCGTCGTGGGCCAGCGCGGCCAGCCGGGCGATCGTGTTCTCGAGCTGGCGCACGTTACCCGGCCAGCTCGCCGCGCCCAGCGCCGCGACCAGCGCCGGCTCGAGGGTCAGCGCCGGCAGCCCGAACTTGTCGCCGTAGCGCCGCGCGAACTCGGCGGCCAGCGCCGGGATGTCGTCGAGGCGATCGCGCAGCGGCGGGACGATCAGCTCGACCACCGCCAGCCGGTAGTACAGGTCCTCGCGGAAGTGGCCGGCCTTGGCCTCGGCCACCAGATCGCGGTTGGTCGACGCCACCACCCGCACGTCCACCTTCTCGACCCGCCCCGAGCCGACCGGCTGGATCTCGCCCTCCTGCAGCGCGCGCAGGAGCTTGGCCTGCACCGCCAGCGGCAGCTCGCCGACCTCGTCGAGCACCAGCGTGCCGCCGTCGGCCTCGGCGAAGAAGCCGCGGCGCGCGCCGACCGCGCCGGTGAACGCGCCCTTGACGTGGCCGAACAGCTCGGCCTCGGCGAGGTCGGCCGGGATCGCGGCGCAGTTGAAGCGCACCAGCGGCCGGCTGGCGCGGGCCGACTGCGCGTGCAGCAGGTGGGCGACGAGCTCCTTGCCGGTGCCGGTCTCGCCGCGCACCAGCACCGTGACGTCGCGGCTGGCCACCCGGGCGGTGGCGTCGAGCAGGCGCCGCATCGGCCGCGAGTCGCCGATGATCCGCCGGCCCAGCGCCCGCTCGGCGGCCAGCGTCTTGTTGGCGACCCGCAGCGCGCGGGCCTCGAGCGCGCGCTCGATGACGACCGCGACCTCGTCGATGTCGAACGGCTTGGTCAGGTAGTCGTAGGCGCCGGCCTTGACCGCCGCCACCGCGACCTTCTCGCTGCCGTGGGCGGTGAGCAGGATCACCGGCAGGCTGGGATCGCGCGCGGTGATCGCGGCGATCAGCTCGAGGCCGGTCATGCCCGGCATCTGCAGGTCGGTCACCACCACCGCCGCGTCGTCGAGCTGCGGCAGCGCGGCCGCGCCCGAGGCGGCGGTCAGCACCCGGTGCCCGCGCTCGGACAGCACCTCGCGCAGCGTGTACAGCACGCCGGGCTCGTCGTCGACCAGCAGCACCGCCGGCGTGATCACGCGGCGTGCCCCGCGGACCGCGGCTGGGCCAGCGCGGGCCCGGGCGCGGTCGGCAGGCGCACCGTCACCGTCGTGCCGCGGCCGGGCGTGCTGTCGTAGCGGATCGTCCCGCCGTGCTGGGCCACCACCGTCGACGCCAGCACGACGCCGAGGCCGGTGCCGCCGTCGCGGGTGGTGAAGAACGACGTGCCCAGCCGGGCCAGCTCGTCGGGCTTGATGCCGCGGCCGGTGTCGATCACCTCGATCACGCCGCTGCCATCGGCGTCCTTGCGGGTGCGGACGCGGATCGCGCCGCCGCTGGGCGTCGCCTCGATCGCGTTGGCCAGCAGGTTGAGCAGCGCCTCCTTGAGGCGGCGGGCGTCGGCGACCAGCGTCACCGGCGCGGTGTCGACCTCGAGCGCCAGGCCGTGGTGCTCGGCGCGCCCGGCCACCACCGCCGCCGCGTCGCGGACGACGCCGTCGAGCGCGATCGGCTCGGGCTTGAGATCCTCGAGCGGCCGCGAGAACGACAGGTACTCGCCGAGGATGGTCTCCATCCGGGCGATCTCGCTCTGCACGACGTCGAGCCGCTCGCGGGTGCGCGGGTCACCGGCGTTGCGGGCCAGCAGCTGGGCCAGGCCCTTGACCGACGCCAGCGGGTTCTTGAGCTCGTGGGCCACCTTGGCGCCCACCGACTGCAGCCGGCACATCTGCTCGGCGGCCACCGCCACCCGCTCCTCGGACAGCGCGTCGACCGTCGAGCTGGCCAGGATCGACGCCTCGTAGACCCGGCGCACGAAGGTGTTGACGATCAGCGCGACCCACACGAACGACACCACCGCGACCGTCGCGTACTGCTCGTGGGGCAAGGCCGGCCCCAGGTAGGCGCGCGGGATCGCCGCCATCGCGACGAACAGCGCGACGCTGGTGACGGTCAGCCACCGCGACACCGTGCTCGACCCGAAGAACATGATCGGCAGCGCCGTCGACACGCCGAGCACCGGCATGTTCGGGCTGTACAGCCCGCCGGTGATCGTCGTGACCCCGACCATGTAGAGCTGCGAGGTCAGGTGCATGAGGACGAACGGGCGATCGTCGCGTGTGCGCCGGCGCTCGGCCCAGCGCAGCACCGTGACCTGGAGCGACACCATCCCCGCGAACATGATGACCGGCACGACGATGCGCCAGGTCGGGTAGTGGGCGCGCCACAGGAAGAACGAGACCAGCGCCGACGCCACCACGCCCACGGCCGCCGAGAACGCGACGTTCTTGCGTCCGGTCACCAGCAGGAGCTCGTTGCGCGTGCCGCGCCACACGGCGCCAGTCCTTGCGAGGGCCGGGCCAAGCGGGACTGGCTGCGCCGGGTCGGGCGACGGGGCGACCATGGGCCGCAGCGTAGCAGCGAGGGCCGGGGCCGGGGGATCGGCCCGCGCTGGCGTCGGTTCACCGTCGAGGCTGTACGGGAACCCGACAGCGGCGGCCGACACCCTGGCCCAGGCCCCCGCGCCGCGGCCTGCACTTCGTGCGCAACGTGGCACGGTCGATGCTTCATCACACGGCCATGCTCCGAGCCTGCCTCGTCGCGGCGACCCTGACCGCGGCGCTCTCGTCCGCGGTCGCGCAACCCGCGACGCCCCCTGCGACCGATCCGCTGGCGGCGTTCGACGCCGAGATCGGCGCGCTCCTGGGCCGCCCCGGTGGCCTGACCGCCGACGACGTCGCTGCGCGCGCGGCCCGCAACAGCCCCGCGGCCGCCAGCAAGCGCGCGGCGGCCGACGCCGCCCGGACCACCATCGGCACCATCAAGATCGCGCTGCTGCCGATCTCGAAGCTCAGCGCGTCGTACACCCGGCTGTCGGACGTGCCGGACCTGCGCTTCGCCGCGCCGCCGGCGCCGGCGATCGAGGCCCAGCTCAACGCCTTCCACCTGGGCTACGATCTCGCGGTCCCGCTGACCGATCTGATCATGCGCCTGCCCCCGGCCAAGAAGGCCGCCGAGGATCAGGTGCGCGCCGCCGAGTTCGGCACCCAGGCCGCGGCGCTCGACGCCGGCGCCCAGGCCGAGCAGCTCTACTACGAGTGGGTGCGGGCGTCGCTGGCGCGGGTGGTCGCGCAGCGCCAGGTGACCCAGGTCGAGGCCACCCGCGCGCAGCTGGCGGTGCTGGTCGAGGTGCAGCGCGCGTCGCGGGCCGATCTGCTGCAGCTCGAGGCCGGCAAGGCCCAGGCCGAGCTCGCGCTGGTGCAGCTCGAGCAGGCCAGCGCGGTGCTCGCCGATCAGCTGCGCATCCTGATCGGCGCCGCGCCCGGCGAGCCGCTGACGATCGGCGACGACATCCGCGCCGCGGTCGAGGTGCCGACGCTCGACGCCGACGCCGCGATGGTCCAGGCCGCGATGAGCCGCCGCTACGAGGCCAAGGCGCTGGCCGCCGCCACCGCGGGGCTGGCCCACCACCGCACCGACACCAAGGTCCAGCGGCTGCCCAAGGTCAACCTGTTCGGCCAGCTCAACTATGAGCAGCCCAACCAGCGCTACTTCGCGTCGCCCGACGAGTTCCACCTCAGCTGGGCCGCCGGCCTGCAGGTGACCTGGTCGCCCAACGACTTCCTCTACGCCGACCCCAACCTCGCCGAGATCGACGCGCAGGCCCGAGGCCTGGCCGAGGATCGCCGCGGCCTGGCGATGAGCATCGAGAGCCAGATCGCGACGGCGCGCTCGGCGCTGACCCTGGCCGAGGCCGCCTACGCCACCAGCCAGCGCGGGCTGGCCGCCGCCGCCGAGAGCTACCGGGTGCGCCAGGACCTGCTCGCCAGCGAGCGCGCCACCGCCACCGAGCTGATCGTCGCGGAGGGCGCCCTGACCCAGGCGCGGCTGGCCGCGATCAACGCCCTCATCGATCGCCGCGTCGCGTGGTCGCGCCTGCGCCACGCCGCCGGCCTGGACGTGCCATGAGCCGAGCCACGATCGCCACGCGCTACCGCCTCCCAGGAGCCTCCATGTCTCGCCTCGCCCTCGCCCTCGCCCTCGCCGCCGCCGCCTGCTCGTCCAAGTCGGCGGCGCAAGGCAAGGGCCCCGCCCCCGAGGCGCCGGTCCAGCTCGGGCTGGCCAAGGTCGAGAGCGGCCCCGTGCCCGACCGCCTCACGCTGACCGGCATGATCGCGGCCGAGGAGTCGTCCGACGTCGCGGCCAGCGTGCCCGGCCGGGTGGTCGCGGTGCTGGTCGAGCGCGGCGCGACCGTCAAGTTCGGCGACCCGCTGGTGCGGCTCGACGCCTCGAGCGCGGCGCTGTCGGCGCAGTCGGTCAGGGCCCAGCTCGGCGCCGCCCAGGCCCAGGAGCGGCTCGCGGCCGAGGAGTGCAAGCGGGCCCAGGCGCTGCTCGACAAGGGCGCGATCACCCGCTCGCAGTACGACCGCGAGATCACCAGCTGCACCGCCGCGGCCCAGACCGTCGCCGCCACCAAGGCCCAGCTCGGGCTGGTGTCGAAGTCGATCGCCGACGGCGTCGTCCGCGCCCCGTTCGCCGGCCGCGTCGACGGCCGCTGGGTCTCGCCCGGCGAGTACGTCGGCCCCGGCATGCGGCTGGTGACGCTGGTCGACGACGACCCGCTCAAGGTCGAGCTGTCGGTGCCCGAGGCCTACGTGCCGCGGATCGCGCTCGACCAGGCGGTCGAGGTCACCGCGGTGGCGTTCCCCGGCAAGACCTTCCCGGCCAAGGTCACGCGGATCGGCGCCGAGATCGGCCGGATGACCCGGTCGCTCACCGTCGAGGCGGTGCTGGCGCCGGGCGCGACCCTGACCCCCGGCATGTTCGCCGAGGCGTCGATCACGGTCGGCCAGACCCCGATGGCCATCGTCCCCGCCGCCGCGCTGATCAAGCGCGGCACCACCTGGCGCGTCTTCGCGGTGGTCAACGGCCGCCTCGAGGAGCGCGTCGTGCAGCGCGGCCCCGAGCTGCCCGGCGCCAAGGTCGCGCTGATCCGCGGCGCCGCCGCTGGCGAGCAGGTCGCGAGCCCCATCGTCGACGCCAAGGGCGCCATCCTCGACCGCGTCGTCGACGGCGTCGCGGTCGCGAAGTAGCGCGAGAAAGCCCCCGCCATGGACTTCCTCTCCAAGATCTCGGTCCGCCGGCCGGTGTTCGCCACCGTGCTGATGCTGACCATCGTCGTGGTCGGCCTGGTCGGCTATCGCAGCCTCGGCGTCGACAAGTTCCCCCGCATCGACTTCCCGATGGTGGTGGTCACGACCGTCTACCCCGGCGCCTCGCCGGCGTCGGTCGAGTCCGACGTCACCGACAAGATCGAGGCCGCGGTCAACACCGTCAGCGGCATCGAGACCTTGTCGTCGATCTCGTCGGAGGGCGCGTCGCTGGTGTTCGCCCAGTTCGCGCTCGAGAAGGACCCCGACGTCGCCGCCCAGGAGATCCGCGATCGCATCGCGACGATCCGCGATCTGCCGACGGCGATCCGCCCGCCGCAGATCCAGAAGGCCGACCCCGACGCGTCGCCGGTGCTGATGCTGTCGGTCAAGGGCGACCTGCCGGTGGCGGCGCTGACCCGGATCGCGGAGGACAAGGTCAAGGCCCGGCTCGAGCGGGTCAGCGGCGTCGGCATGGTCCGCGTGGTCGGCGGCCAGAAGCGCCGCATCGAGGTGGCGCTCGACCCGATCCGCCTGGCCGGCACCAAGGTCACCGCGCTCGAGGTGGTGCGCGCGCTGTCGGTGTGCCTGCCCAGCCTGCCCGCCGGCCGCTTCGAGCAAGGCCCCGACAACGCGACGATGCGCATCGAGTGTCGCAGCCCGGGCGCCAGCGGCATCGGCGACCTGGTGGTCCGGCAGATGGGCGACGGCCCGATCCGGGTGCGCGACGTCGCCGACGTGGTCGACACGATCGCCGACCCCGAGAGCGCCGCGATGCGCGACGGCGCGCCGGCGATCCTGCTGGCGGTGCGCAAGCAGTCGGGCTCGAACACCGTCGCGGTGGTCGACGCGGCCAAGGCCGCGGTCGCCGAGATCGCCGACGCGCTGCCGCCGGGCGTCACGCTCGAGGTGGTCCGCGACAACTCCGAGGTCATCCGCACGTCGGCCGATCAGGTCACCGAGCACCTCGTGCTGGGCGCGATCCTGGCCGCGGTGGTGGTGCTGGTGTTCCTCGGCAGCCTGCGCTCGACCGTGATCGCCGCGGTGTCGATCCCGATCTCGATCATCGGCACCTTCGCGCTGATGCGGATGGCCGGCTTCACGCTGAACCTGATGACGCTCCTGGCGCTGGCGCTGGCGGTCGGCATCGTCATCGACGACGCGATCGTCGTGCTCGAGAACATCTACCGCCACATCGACGAGCACGGCGAGAAGCCGTTCCCCGCCGCGATCAAGGCGACCAAGGAGATCAGCCTGGCGGTGCTGGCCACGACGCTGTCCCTGATGGCGGTGTTCCTGCCGGTGGCGTTCATGGACGGCATCGTCGGCCGGTTCCTGATGAGCTTCGGCCTGACGATGGCGTTCGCGATCGCGGTGTCGATGCTGGTGTCGTTCACGATCACCCCGATGATGGCGGCGCGCATGCTGCCGCTGCCGCCGCCGCCGGGCGAGCACCGCAAGAAGTCGGTGCTCGAGCGGATCATCGACGGCGGCTACAAGCCGATCGAGCGCGGCTACGAGCGCATCCTGCGCTTCGTGCTGGGCCACTGGTGGATGAAGCTGGCGGTGGTGCTGCTGTCGATCGCGGCGGTGATGGCGTCGGGCCCGCTCGGCAAGAAGGCCGGGTTCGGCTTCCTGCCCGACAACGACGAGGCGCACTTCGAGATCTACATCAAGACCAAGGAGGGCACCGGCCTCGACGCCACCACCGTGATCGCCGAGCGGCTGGCCCGCGCCACCCGCGCGGTCCCCGAGGTCACCCACACCCTCACCACGGTGGCCGACAACGACCAGAAGATCACCAACGTCGCCGGCGTCTACGTGCGCCTGAGCGATCCGGTGAGCCGCAGCCGGACCCAGTCCGAGATCATGGATCAGGTGCGCAAGGAGGTGCTGCCGCTGGCGCCGGCCGACGCCAAGGTGTCGGTGGAGCTGGTCAACGACTTCTCGTTGGGCGGCCAGCGCAACTCGATGATCCAGTACCTGATCACCGGCCCCGACCTCGATCGGCTGCAGGTCTACGCCGAGCGGATCCTGACCCACATGAAGGACGTCCCGGGCGTGGTCGACCTCGACTCGAGCGCCCCCGGGGCGCTGCCCGAGCGCACGCTGGTGCCCAACCTCGACCACGCCGCGGCGCTCGGCGTCGACCCCGGCGACCTCACCTCGACGCTGGGCGTGCTGATGGGCGGCGTCGAGGCGCCCGGCGACGAGGAGCTGGGCAGCCGCTACGTCGTGATGGTGCGCGCCAACGAGCGCTTCCGCACCGACCCGTCGCTGCTCGGGCTGATCACCGTGCCGTCGCGCAACCCGGCGCTGGGCCTGGTGCCGCTGACCGACGTCGTGACCCAGGCCGCCGGCACCGGGCCGTCGCAGATCACCCGCACCGCCCGCGCCAAGAGCATCACCATCATCGCCAACGTCGCGCCGGGCTACGCCGAGGGCGACATCGTCGCCGAGCTGGACAAGACCATCAAGGGGCTCAACCTGCCGCCCGGCTACACCGCCGGCCCGTTCGGCCGCAGCAAGGAGATGGCGCGCACCGGCAAGGCCTTCCTGTTCGCGTTCATGCTGTCGTTCCTGTTCATGTACCTGGTGCTGGCCGCGCAGTTCGAGTCGTGGCTGCACCCGCTGACGATCATGCTGGCGCTGCCGCTGACGATGCCGTTCGCGTTCCTGTCGGTGGTGCTGTTCAAGGGCCAGCTCAACATCTTCTCGATGCTCGGCCTGCTGGTCTTGTTCGGCGTGGTCAAGAAGAACGCGATCCTCCAGATCGATCACGCGATCCAGCTGCGGGCCAAGGGCCTGGGCCGCGACGCCGCGATCGTCGCCGCCGCCCGCGATCGGCTGCGCCCGATCTTGATGACGACGTTCGCGTTCGTCGCCGGCATGATGCCGCTGGTGCTCAGCAAGGGCATCGGCGCCGGCTTCTCCAAGGCCATCGCCGGCATCGTCGTCGGCGGTCAGACCTTCTCGCTGGTGCTGACGCTGATCGCCATCCCGGTGTTCTACTCGCTGTTCGACGGCCTCGCGGTCCTCGGCGGGCGGGGCAAGCGCTGGGTGCTGCGCAGCGTGTTCCGCTTGCCGCCGCCGGCCGACCGCGGCCGGGCCGAGATCGAGCCGGCGGCCGAACCGCTGACCGGCCACGCCGCGGCCGCCCACGCGGTCGCCGCCCCGGCGACGGCGGGCGCCCCGCCGATACCTTGACACCTAGCGCCGCGGGGTGAAACGCTCCCGACGAATGGGTCCCGCTTCGGCCCCCGCCGGCCTGCGTCTCGGCCGCTACGAGGTGGTCCGCCACCTCGCCAGCGGCGGCATGGCCGAGATCTACCTGGCCAAGCACGGCGCCGAGGAGGTGGTGGTCAAGGTCATCTCGCGCGAGCGCGGCCACGATCAGAAGTTCGTGCAGATGTTCCTCGACGAGGCGCGGGTGGCGGCGACCTTGCACCACCCCAACATCGCCGGGATGCTCGAGGTCGGCCGCCAGGACGAGACCTACTTCCTGGCGATGGAGTACATCGACGGCGACACCGTCCGGGCGCTGCTCGAGCGCGCGGTGACGATCGGCTACCGAGTGCCGCTGCCGGTGTGCGTCCACATCGTCGCCGCGGTGGCCGCCGGGCTGCACCACGCCCACGAGCGCAAGGCCGCCACCGGCGACCGGCTGGAGATCGTCCACCGCGACGTGACCCCGTCGAACATCATGCTGTCGTGGAAGGGCGAGGTGAAGCTGCTCGACTTCGGCATCGCCCAGGCCAACAACCGCGCCGCCGAGACCCAGTCGGGGACCATCAAGGGCAAGTTCGCGTACATGTCCCCCGAGCAGTGCCGGGGCAAGGGCATCGATCGCCGCACCGACGTGTTCGCGCTGGGCATCGTGCTGTACGAGCTGACCACCCAGCGCCGCTGCTTCCGCACCGACAGCGACTTCGAGACGATGGATCGCATCGTCAAGGGGCGCATCGTCACCCCGACCTCGTTCGACCCGCGCTACCCGCCGGAGCTCGAGGCCATCTTGCTCAAGGCGATGGCGCTCGATCCCGACCAGCGCTACCTGACCGCCGAGGCGTTCCGCCAGGCGCTGGCCGCCTACGCGCCGCGGCTGGGCCCGGTGGCGACCGCCGCCGACGTCGCCGCGTGCCTGCGCGAGGTGTGGCGCGACGGCGCCGACGAGCCCGAGATCCGCGAGGCCACCGCCTCGGACGCCGACGCCGACGCCGACGCGCCCGCGGCGGCGATCGCCACCGCCCGCCACCTCGAGGCCGCCGCGCTGGCCCGCAGCATCCGGCCGGTCGACGAGGCCGCGACCACGACGCCGCGGCTGCCGGTCAGCCCGCCGGAGCCGTCGCCGGCGGCGACCGGGCCGATGCCGGTGATGGCCGCGCGGGTGTCGGCGTCGCTCGACGTGCCGCCGACGCCCCTCGGCGCCGCCGCGATGACCGGCCCCCACGCGCTCCTGACCGGGCCGACCACCGGCCCCCACGCCCGGGTCACGCCGACGCCGGTGCCGGGCGCGGTCGGGGCGCGCCCCGCGGCGCCGCCCCGCGCGACCGGGTCGATGCCGGTGCCGACCGACGAGTGGAACACGCCGCAGAAGACCATCCTCGGCACCGGGCCGGTGGCGGTCGCGCGCGCCGTCGGCGGCATCAGCGACTCGGGGCGCCGGCCGGTCCCGGCCGAGGTGGCGGCGCCCGCCGCGGTGCCGCTGGCGATCATCTCGCCGCCGTCGGAGCCGACCCACATCCGCCGCCGCAACCGCCGCGGCCTCACGCTGGCGCTGGTCGCGGTGGTGCTGGTCGCCGCGATCGCGACCGCGGCGGTGCTGCTGGGCGGCGGCGGGCGCGCGGCGTCGACGACGGGCGCGCCCCCACCGACGACGCCGACCGCGCCCTGAGGCGCGCGTCCGCCGCGCGCGCGTCGGCCTGGCGGCTACGCGGCCACGACCAGCGCGCGTCCCAGCGCCGCCGGCATCGCCGCGCGCGCCGCGGCCGGGAGCACGAACGCCGGCGCGACGCCGGTGGCCCGCAGCCGCGCGTCGAGGTCGGCGATCAGCTCGACCAGCGCGCCGTCGGCCAGCGGCACCCGGCGGAGGTCGATCTGGGCGTCGGCCAGCCCGGCGCGCCGGCAGGCGTCGACGACGGTGCGCCGCAGCGCCACGCCGTAGGCCGCGCCGACGCCGGCCGGCCCGGGCCCGGCGACCCGGACGACCTCGCCCTCGGTGATGGCGAGCGGGCGCACGTACAGCGGGTACAGGTGCTGCTGGGCGTGTGCGGGATCGGGCGGCGCGGCCAGGACGCCGTCGAGCGCGTCCCACGGGCCGTCGGGCGCCGCCTCGGCGGCGAGCGCGAAGATGCCCGCCGCCGGCGCGGCCTGCCGCACCACGCCGGCCATCGCGTCGACCTCGTCGAGCGGGCGGCCGGTGTCGAGCAGCACCAGCGACGGCGGGGCCGCCTCGACGCGATCGAGCGACTCGGCCAGCGTGGCCGCGACCTCGACGACGACGTGGGCCGGCCACGCGCCGGCCAGCGGCGTGGGGCCACCGGGGGCGCGCTGCACCAGCACCCGCGGCGGCGGCGGCACCGCCCCCGGCGCGACCCGCAGCAGGTGCAGGGCGGCCCGCTCGACCTGTGTCGGGTTGAACGGCTTGGCCAGGTAGCACACGCCGCCGAGCTTGAGCGCCGTCGACACCGTCGCCGCGCTGGCCACCGAGGTCACCAGCACGACCGGGGTCTGGTCGCCCCGCGCGCGCAGCGCCTGCAGCGCGCCGACGCCGTCGAGGATCGGCATCACGACGTCGAGGAAGATCAGGTCCCAGGCCTCGGTCGCCGCCCGGGCCAGCGCCTCCTGCCCGTCGCGGGCCTGCTCGATCTCGAACCCGAACCGTTCGAGCGTGCCTTGCAGCGCCGCCCGCGCGATCGGGGAGTCGTCGACGATGAGGATCCTGCGCATGGGGCTCCCGGGTGCGCGCGCCGCCGGACCGCGCGGCGCGCTACCGGCTGGGTCGACCGCGGCGCGCGGCCGTCGAGGCCTCTCCGCCCGCCGGGGCCGGTCGATCCACCGGAGGCGATGCCCCGGCCGCTCGGCGCCGACGTCCTGCACCGGTTCCTCGACCTGGTCGTGGGCCAGCTGCGCGACACCGTCGGGGTCGACGCCACGCTGTCGATGCTGGCCAGCGCCGGTGACGCCGGCGACACGATCGCCGTGACCATCGACTTCGCGGGCGACGTCCGCGGGCCGATCACCTGGGTCTTCCCGCGCCCGATCGCGCTCGAGCTGGTGCGCCGGATGCTCCACGACCCGGCGCCGCGCGCGGAGATCGCGCCCGACGGCGCGACCGAGCTGGCCAACATCTTGACCGGCCGCGCCGCGCTGGCGCTCGAGGACTACGGGTTCCGGTGCGGGTTCGGCGTGCCGCGGCTGCACCACGGCGCGCTCCCCGGCGGCCTGATCGTGCGCATGCAGACCACGGCCGGGCCGATCGATCTGGTGCTGTCGATGGGGTCGGCGACGACGCGCCTCCGGACGATCCCCGCCCCACCGTGACGCGCCGCCGGCGCGCTCAGCGCCGGTCAGGTTTTCGGTTGAGCACCGTCGCCAGTGCCGGGCGTCTCGCGTCCTGGGGGGTCCTGAGGGGAGGCTCGTCGGGGACCTGGCCCCGACGAGGGGGGCTCGGCGACGAGCCCCCTGGAACTCAGAGCTTGTCAGTGTTTCGGTCGAGCACCGGTCGACGCGCCGGGAGTCTCGCGTCCTGGTGGGAGGCTCGGCGGGGACCTGGCCCCGCCGAGGGAGGTGCGGCGACGCACCTCCTGCAACTCAGCGGGGCCGGAAGCGCTCGATCCACGCCACCAGCGCCGCGCCGAAGCGGGTCAGGTGCTCCTTGGTCGCGGCGTCGGTCAGCACGCCGTCGACGAAGCGATCCTGCGGCCGCGCCACGAACACCTCGGGCTGCATCAGCGCCGGCGAGTCGGTGTAGACCAGGATCTGCCGCAGGTGGTACTGCGCGCGCATGCCGCCGCTCATCCCGGCGGCGGCGCTGACCATCCCGACCGGCTTGCCGCGCAGCGGCGACGTCGGCGGCGGCCGCGAGGCCCAGTCGATGGCGTTCTTGAGCACGCCGGGGACGCTGTAGTTGTACTCGGGGGTGGCGATCACCAGGCCGTCGGCCGCGGCCAGCGCCGCCTTCCACGCCGCGACCGGCTCGGGATCCGGGTGGACGTCGGGATCGAACGTCGGCAGCTCGGCGAGCCGCTCGAAGATCGTGAGCGTGACGCCCGCGGGCAGGTGCTCGCCGACCGCGCGCAGGAGCGCCCGGTTGTGCGAGCCCTTGCGGATGCTGCCGGCGAGGCCGAGGAGCTGCATCGGCGCGTTATAGCCGATGGCCTCGGGCTTGGGCGCCGCCGCGGGCGGTAACGCGGCGACGGTTCCCGGCGTAGGCTTGGCACCATGTGGACCGCCTCGCCCGCCAAGCTGCGCCTGCCCCGCCCCGACGAGGCCCTCCCCGGGCGCGCCGCCACCATGCCGGTCGCGCCCGGCCACGCCGTGCTCGGCAACCCGATGACCCGGCCGTTCCCCGCCGGCGTCGCCACGGCGATGTTCGGGCTGGGGTGCTTCTGGGGCGCCGAGCGCAAGTTCTGGCAGGTCGCCGGGGTGTGGACCACCGCGGTCGGCTACGCCGGCGGCCTGACGCCCAACCCGACCTACGAGGAGGTGTGCTCCGGCAAGACCGGCCACAACGAGGTGGTGCTGGTCGGCTTCGACCCGACGCGCGTCGACTACGCGCGCCTGCTGCAGGTGTTCTGGGACAGCCACGATCCGACCCAGGGCATGCGCCAGGGCAACGACGTCGGCACCCAGTACCGGTCGGGGATCTACGTCTTCGACGCCGCGCAGCGCGCCGCGGCCGAGGCGGCGCGGGCGGCCTTCGCGCCCCGCCTGGCCGACGCCGGCTACGGCCCGATCACCACCGAGATCGTCGACGCGCCGGCGTTCTACTACGCCGAGGACTACCACCAGCAGTACCTGCACAAGCACCCGCGCGGCTACTGCGGCCTCGGCGGCACCGGCGTCAGCTGTCCGATCGGCACCGGCGCGTAGCGCGGGGCGCGCGGCCTCCCCATCTGTCGCCACCTGTCGTCGCCCGTCGCCAGCGCGGCCCTGCCCACGACGGCATTGAAGCGGGTTTACTCGCGCGGGCGGCTGCGGTACGCCCGAGGGCGATGAAGGCAACGCGCGCGTTCTGGCTCGTGGTGGTGATGGGCGTGGTGATGGCCGTGGCGGCCTGCGGTGACGACGGCGGCACGCCGGCGATCGACGCCGGCCCCGACGTCGACGCCCGGCTCGTGGGCTTCGATCAGCCCGACGACCGCTGCCCGGGGGCGGCGCACTGCGCGTCGGCCGGCGACGGCACGCTCGCGGTCGGCGCGGCCAAGCAGATCTTCACGCCGACGATCACCGAGACCTGGACCGACGAGGACGGCGACGGCGAGTACGACAACGGCGAGCCCTACGTCGACGCCGACGGCGACGGCGAGTTCGACGCGTTCTGGCTGTTCGGCGGCGGCCGCGCCGCCAACGGCGTGATGAGCGACCTCGAGGCCCGCGCGGTGGTGTTCGCGCAGGGCGACACCAAGGTGGCGCTGGTCTACATCGACGCGATCGGCCTGCTGGCCGGCGACATCGACACGATCCGCAACGATCCGCGGGTGGCCGCGGCCGGCGTCGATCACGTCGTCGTCGGCTCGATCCACGCCCACGACGCCGTCGACACGATCGGGCTGTGGGGCCCGCAGGCGCTGGTCAGCGGCTACAACGCGGCGTTCAACGCCCGGCTCATCGACGCCGCGGCGCGCGCGGTGGTCGACGCCGCCGGCGCCGCGGCGCCGGCCCACCTGGTGATCGCCAAGACGCTGCTCCTCAACACGCCCGGCGATCCACAGAGCCGCACCGACCACTGGAACAAGGACATCCGCGATCCGGTGATCTTCGATCCGACGCTGACCGTCGCCCGCTTCGTCCGCGCCGACAACCCGACCACGACGATCGCCACCGTCGTCAACTGGGCCGATCACCCCGAGATGTCGGCGTTCGGCCCCAA
This sequence comes from Myxococcales bacterium, assembly GCA_016707895.1. Classification (GTDB taxonomy): domain Bacteria; phylum Myxococcota_A; class Polyangia; order Haliangiales; family Haliangiaceae; genus UBA2376. The sequence goes on from JADJGV010000007.1 coordinate 303,116, forward strand.
CAACCTGCTGGTGTCGTCGCACTACGTCCACTACCTGCGCGACAAGATCGAGGGCGGCGTCGGCGCGCCGTGGCTCGATCCGATCGCCGGCATCGGCGGCATCACGGTGTTCGTGCAGGGCGCGCTCGGCGGGCAGATCGGCTCGATCCGCGACGCGCCGGTGCCCGGCCCCGACGGCACGCCGATCACCGCGTCGGGTCACCCCAAGGAGGAGGCGCTGGGCACCAACCTGGCGCGCCGCTCGCTCCAGATCCTGCGCGACGAGGGCGAGACGGTCTCGGAGCTGCCGCTGTCGTACCGCACCGCGCGCTTCCACGCGCAGATCAACAACACCGGCTTCCAGGTGGCGTTCATCATCGGGCTGCTCGCGCCGCACCCGCTGGTCGGCTACGACCCCAGCCAGACCATCGCCCCGGGCAACGAGCCGTGGATCCCGATGCGCGCGACCTACCTGCAGGTGGGGCCGCTGGCGATCATCACCTGCCCCGGCGAGCTGCACCCCGAGCTGTGGGTCGGCGGCTACGACGGATCGTGGAGCTGGGGCTGGCCGATCATGGACACCACCAAGCCCAACACGCCCGACCTGGCCACCGCGCCGATGGCGCCCTACCTGCGCGACGTGGTGCTGGCCAACCCCGGCGTGCGCTACCCGGTGCTGGCCGGCCTGGCGATGGACTACGTCGGCTACATCGTGCCGAAGTACAACTACGTCCTCGACGCCAACTCGCCGTACATCGACGAGGCCGACGGCGATCACTACGAGGAGACCTACTCGCTGGGGCCCGACGTCGAGGCCCACGTGGTCGGCCCGCTGCTCGAGCTGGCCGGTTGGCGGCCGTGACCCCGGCCCCGCGGCGCTACAAGTTCGTCGAGGTCGCGCCGGTCACCGCCGAGGCCCTCGAGGACGCGGTCAACGCCGGCGTCGCCGAGGGCTGGCAGCTCGAGGGCATCCGCTTCGTCATGACCGAGTCGTCGCGGCGCCCGGCGATGGCGTTCGTCAGCTTCGTCACCGCCGACGCCGCCGCCCCGCCCGCCGCGCCGTGATCATGGCACGCCAGCGTCGGGGCCCTCGCCCGGCGCGGGCAGCGGCTGCGACGGCAGGCGGATCGTGATCTTCTGCTCGGCCGGCGTCGGGGTGAGCAGCGCCGGCTTACACCGCGCGATCAGCCGATCCATGTTGTCGAGCGCGCGCTCGGCGATCGTCGTGTCGATCACGTTGCCGGTGATCGGCACCGCGCACAGCGAGTAGGTGCCCGGCATCAGATCGTTCCACACCGGGACCGCGAGCGGCGGCAGCCAGAACGACTGCGCCGCCGAGCCTTCGTCGTTGGCCGGGACCGCGCCGATCGCGGCGTCGAGCAGCTGGCTGCCGGTGGTCGCGGTGAAGGTGCCGCGCATCAGCATCACGAACGCCGCGTCGACCGTCGCGCCGGCCTCGGGCTCGACGCCGATCGTCAGCTTGATCTCGCCGGCCGGGATCTCGATCGACGCGTCGGTGGGCTTGCCGAGCACCACCGTCACCACCCGCGACGCGTTGACCGAACTCATCATCACCTGGACCGAGGCCTGGATCCGGGTCGGGCCCTCGGGCACGCGGTCGATCACGAAGCGGCCGTCGGGCCCGGCCTGGACGAACACCGCCTGCGCGGTCGAGCCCATCGAGGTCGCGGTGATCGTCGCGTTGGGCACCGGCGCGCCCTTGCGGGTGATCGTCCCGACCAGCGAGCCGAAGCCGCGCAACGTCAGCTCCACGTCGGCGACGTCGGCCATGCCGCGGGTCACCGGGATCGCCAGGCTGCGCCCGCGGGTCGCGTGCTCGGCGAGGATCGAGCCGCCGCTGGGGCTCACGCCGCGCAGCGTGAAGGTCCCGTCGTCGGCGGTCTTGGCGGTGCGCATGCCGACCTGGCTGGCCTGGGCGTCGTCGTCGCCGCCCATCGCCTTGCCGTCGCCGAACAACATCCGACCGACCATCACCCGCGCGCCGCCCACCGGCGCGCCCTTGCCGTCGACCACCCGGCCGGCGATCGTGCGTCCCCCGGAGACGGTGATCGTGCCCAGGTCCTTGATCTGGCCAGCGACGATCTCGAGGTCGCCCTTGGTCACCTCGGCGAAGTCCGGGCCGCTGATCTTGAGGTCGTACTTGCCGGGCGCCATCGCGCCGAGCTCGAAGGTGCCGTCGCGGGTGGTGGCGCGGTACTCCCAGCCGGCGCGCACCAGCGCCAACTCGGGCGCGCCGCCCTTGGCCAGCACCAGCTTGCCGCGCACGCCGCCGGGCGTCGGCAGCACCAGCTTCACGTCGGTGGCGCCGGTGCGCGCGGTGGTGGCGTCCCGCCCCCAGGCCGTCTGCTCGGAGCGGCCCTCGCGGGACGCCGCCAGGCGGTAGCTGCCTTCGGCGAGGCCGCGCAGCGTGAAGCGACCGCCGCCGTCGGTGGTGGCCGCCGAGGACGACGCCAGCACCAGGTCGGCGGTGGCGGTCTCGCCGGACATGAAGTCGGGCACCGCGGACACCGACGCCTCGGGCACCGGCTCGCCGGCGCTGTCGACGACGATCCCGGCGATCGCGCCGGCCTGATCGAGCACCAGCTTGACGCCGGTCTGCTCGGGGGTGTTGGTCAGGTCGACGTCGACGATCTTCGAGGTCGCCAGCTCGGACTCGCCGCGCAGCCGCAGCGGCCGGCGCGGCAGCGCGTCGATCACGAACGCGCCGTGGTCGTCGGCCGCGGCCTGGCGGTAGACGAAGTCGTTGCTCCAGTCGGTCGACGACACCCGCACCGTGGCGTACGGCGCCGGCTGGCTGTCGGCGGTGTAGACGGTGCCGGTGATGCGCGCCGCGGCGGCCAGCACGATCTTCACGCCGGTGGCGCCGCGATCGCGATCGACGGTGACCAGCTCGCTCTGGCCGGGCGCGTGCTTCTCGTCGCTGGCCACCAGGCGGTAGCTGCCGGGCGCGACCGCCGGGATCGTGAACGCCCCGAGCGCGTCGGACGTGACCGCGGCGCGGTCGCCCGGGCCTTCCCACGACGACGCGTCCTTGGCCCACACCTTGGCCGCGGCCACCGGCTGCCCGCGATCGTCGACGACCACGCCCGACACCGCGGCGCCGGCGCGCACGGTGATCGCGATCTCGACCTCGCGCTGGGTCTTGCCGATCACCGCGGTGCCGGCGCCCGGCGCGAACCCGGGCGCGGCGACGGTGAGCGCGATCCAGCCGGCGCCGACGCCGTGGATCACCGCGACCCCGCTGCCGTCGGTGACCGCGCTCGACTCCAGCGCGTCAGCGAGCGTGACCGCGGCGCCGGCGACCGGCTTGGTGGTGGCGGCGTCGGTCACCGTGACCTTGACCAGCGCGCCCGGCCGCAGCCGGATCACCACCGGCTCGGCGTCGGCCGCGGCCCGGGTCGAGACCGGCCCGCCGACCAGATCGCCGGCGCGCGCGCCGACCGCGTAGGTGCGGCCCAGCAGCTTGTCGAACGCGAACGTGCCGTCGGCCTCGGTCTGCATCCGCCGCGGCGGCGCCGACGACACCCAGACCTCGGCGCCGGCGACCGGCTGGTCGCGCTCGTCGAGCACGACGCCCTCGAGCAGCATCGGCCCCGCGGGATCGCTGTCGCGCGCGAGCACCGGCGGCGGCCCGGCGGGCGCCGCCGCGCCGCCCGCGCCGCGCGGCGGCGGCGTCACCGCGGTCGCGGAGCCGGGGCCGGGCTTCGGCGTCGCGCGCTTGCCGCCCGAGCGCCCGACGGCGAACCACACCGCCACCGCGACACCGATCAACGCGAGCAGGACGACGCCGAGCTTCCGGTTCATGGCGCTCGCGAGCTAAGCACGTTCGGGACCATCGCCCAACTGCCCGGCGGGGCTGTCCGGGGCGGTCGGCGCCCGATCGCGACGCCGCGGGACAGTCGCACGCGAGGTCGCATGCGACCGCGCGTAACCCTCGGGCCGGGTGCGCCGTCCAAGCCCGGAGAACCCGTCGCCATGATCGGACCCCACCCACGCCTCCCCGGCCACGTCGGCGTGGTCGCCCGGCCGCGCGCGCGAGCGGGCGCCGCGGCTGCGCTGCTGGCCCTGCTGATCGTCGCCGGTCCCGCGCCGGCCGCCGCCCAGGAGCTGCCGACGCTGCTGGCCGCCGGCCGCGCCCACGGCCGCGAACTCGCCACCGCCGCGGCGCTGGCCGACCAGGCCGACGCCGCCGCGGCGCTGACCCGCGCGCCGCTGTGGCCGACGCTGACCGTCGGCGCCGGCTACACCCGCAACCAGCACGCGTCGGAGGTGCCGCTGGGCGACGCGCCGCTGACGATCGTGCCGCTCGACCAGCTCGACGCCACCGCCAGCCTGACCGTGCCGCTGCTCGACCTGGCCGCGCGGCGCCGCGCGACCGCCGCCACCGCCGACCGCGCCGCCGCCGAGGCCGCCGTCGACGTGGCCGCCCGCGACGGCGACCGCGCGATCGTGCGCAGCTACTACGCGTGGATCGGCGGCGCCGCGTCGCTGTCCGCCGCCACCAGCGCGCGCGCGGCGGCCGTCGACAACCTGGCGCTGGTCGAGCGCCGGGCCGCGGCCCAGCTGGCCTCGCCGCTCGACGTCGCCCGCGCGCGGGCCGCGATCGCCGACGCCGACGCGACGATCGCCGCCGCCGAGCTGGTGGTGGCGACCGCGCGCCGCCAGCTCGCCACCGCCACCGGCCTGGCGCTCGCCGACGCCGCGCCGGCGCTGCCGACCGACACCGCCGCCGAGCCGCCGCTGGCCACCTGGCTGGCCGACGCCGGCGCCCAGCCCGAGGTCGCCGCCGCCGCGGCCCGGGTGCGCGCGGCCGGCGCGCGGCTCGCTGCCAGCCAGGCCGGCTACCTGCCGACCGTCGCCGCCACCGCCAGCGAGCGGTGGACCAACGCGCCCGGCTTCGGCGAGGCGCTCAGCGGCTCGCTGGCGATCGTCGCGACCTGGCGGTTCGGGCTGGCCACGCCGCGCCAGGTGGCGGTCGACCGCGCGACCGCCCGGGTCGAGGCCACGCGGCTGGCCACCGCCCGCCAGGCGGCCGCCGATCGCGTCACCGACGCCTGGCATCAGGTCGCCGCCCGCCGCGCCGCGGTCGCGGCGGCCGAGGCCCGGGTCGAGGCGGCGCGCCTGGGCGCCGCCACCGCCCGCGAGCGGTTCGCCGCCGGCACCGCGACCCAGCTCGACGTCACGCTGGCCCAGCGCGACGCGCTGGCCGCCGAGCTGACGCGGGTGTCGACCCGGGCCGAGCTCGCCGCCGATCGCGCGCTCCTGCGCCTGGCCGCCGGCCGCGAGGTGGCGCCGTGACCGTCGACGTCGCCGCCCGCCTGCGCGCGGCCCGCGGCGGTCGCCTGCGTCGGGCCCAGGCCACGATCGTCGTCGCGCTGCGGATGATGCTGCACGACAAGGCCAAGCTGATCGGCACGACGCTCGGCGTGGTCTTCGCGGTGGTGCTGGCCGCGCAGCAGCTGGGCGTGCTGTTCGGGCTGCTGCAGAAGAACACGATGTTCGTCGACAACGCCGGCGCCGATCTGTGGATCGTCCCGCCCGGCACCACCCAGACCGCGCCCGGCCAGCGGATGTCGACCGCGCTGCTCGATCAGGCCCGCGCCACGCCCGGCGTCGCGGTGGCCGCGCCGCTCTTGATGATCGGCACCTCGGTGACCAAGCCGGGCGGCGGCAGCGAGGCCACGACGCTGGTCGGCTTCGACCTGGCGACCGGCCTGGGCGGCCCGTGGAACGTCGTCGCCGGCGACGTCGCGGCGCTGCGCGCGCCCGACGCGCTGTTCTTCGAGGACGCGCAGCGCGAGAAGTTCGGTGGGCTCAACCTCGGCAGCGTGCGCGAGGTCGGCGGGCACAAGGTCCGGGTGGTCGGCTTCACCTGGGGCCTGCAGCCGTTCGGCCCGCCGTTCTCGTTCGCCGACATCGACACCGTGCGCGACCTCGGCGCGGTGCCCGCCGATCAGCTGTCGTTCGTGCTGATCAAGCTGGCGCCCGGCGCCGATCGCGCGGCGGTGGCCGCCGACCTGGCCGCCCGCTGCCCGACCGCGACGGTGATCGCCACGCCGACGTTCCACGCCACGATCGTCTCGACGCTCCTGCGCCAGCAGCTCGGCATCACCTTCGGCACCTCGACCGCGTTCGGGCTGATCATCGGGTTCATCATCGTCGCGCTGTCGATGTTCTCGGCGGTGCTCGACAACCTGCGCGAGTACGGGACGCTCAAGGCGATCGGCCTGACCTCGTGGGACCTCACCCGGATGCTGGTCGTGCAGTCGATCGTCTACGCGCTGCTCGGCTCGCTGATCGGGCTGGGCCTGGTGGCGCTGATGTCGGCCGGCATCCGCGGCCCCAACCTGATCGTCATCGTGCCGCGCACGCTGGTGCTGGCGACGCCGATCATCATGACCGTGCTGTGCATGCTGGCCTCGGTGCTGGCGCTGCGGCGGGTGCGCCGGCTCGAGCCGGGGATGGTGTTCCGGTGACGCTCGCGATCGACGCCCGCGGCGTGGGCAAGGTGTTCGGCGCCGGCGCGCTGGCGTTCCGCGCGCTCGACGCCGTCGACTTCCAGGTCACTCCCGGCGAGCTGGTCATGCTGGTCGGCCCGTCGGGCTCGGGCAAGACCACGCTGTTGTCGATCCTCGGCTGCGTGCTGACCGCCACCGAGGGCGAGCTGCGGCTGTTCGGCGAGCGGGTCAGCGGCCGGCCCGAGCGCGAGCTGCCGGTGCTGCGGCGGGCGCTGATCGGCTTCGTCTTCCAAGGCCACAACCTGATCGGCGCGCTGTCGGCGCGCGACAACGTCCGGCTGGTGCTCGAGAGCCGCGGCACCACCGCCCACGCGGCCCGGGCCGAGGCCGACGCGCTCCTGGCCGCGGTCGGGCTGGCCGACAAGCGCGATCGCCTGCCGGCCGAGCTGTCGGGCGGCCAGCGCCAGCGGGTCGCGATCGCCCGCGCGCTGGCCGGCAGCCCGCCGCTGGTGCTGGCCGACGAGCCGACCGCCGCGCTCGACGCCCACGCCGGGCTCGAGGTCACCGAGCTGCTCACCCGGATGTGCCGCGAGCGCGGCACCACCGTGGTGGTGGTCACCCACGACAACCGCATCTTCCACCTCGCCGATCGCATCGTCCACATCGAGGACGGGCGCATCGTCGACGGCCGCCTCTCGGGAGTCGCCGCATGAGCCGCCTGCGCCGCCGCTGGTACCTGCCGCTGGTCGCGGCCTTCCTCGGGCTGATGACCTGGAACGTCGGCAAGCTGGCCGGCCAGCCCCCGCCGACCGCGCCGACCGCCGCCGACAAGGCCCACGCCGACCGCGTCGCCAAGCCGCCGCCGGGGCAGGCCGACGAGCGCGAGGCGCCGGGCCCCGCCGGCACGGTCGCCGGCAACGGCGTCGTCGAGCCGGCCCAGCCCGAGACCCGGATCGGCGCGCCGCTGCCCGGCCGGATCGCGCGGGTCGCGGTCGCCGAGGGCGCGCCGCTGGCACCTGGCGACGTGCTGGTCGAGTTCGACCAGGAGGTCGAGCGCGCCGCGCTGGCCGCCGCCGAGGCCGAGGTGGTCGGCGCCGCGGCCCAGCTCAGCCGCGCGGTGCGCGGCAGCCGCAGCGAGGACGTCAAGGCCGCCCTGGCCGACGCCGACAGCGCGGTGGCCCGGGCCGCGCTGTCCCGCGGCGTGGCCGAGCGCCTGAGCCAGGCCGGCGCCGGCGGCGCGGCCACCGCCGACGAGGTCGAGCGCGCCGCGCGCCAGGCCGACATCGACGCCGCCACCGCCCGGGCCGCCGAGGCCCGCCGCGCCGCGGTGGTCGCCGGGTCGCGCCGCGAGGACGTGCAGCTGGCGCGGGCGCAGCTGGCCGCCGCCGAGGCCCGCCGGGCCCAGGCCCAGGCCGCGCTCGATCGCCTGACCGTGCGGGCGCCGATCGCCGGCGAGGTGCTGCAGGTCAAGTACCGGGCCGGCGAGTACTACCAGCCGGGCGCCGACCCGCTGGTGGTGCTGGGCGACACCCGCGCGCTGCGGGTGCGGATGGACGTCGACGAGCGCGACGTCGCGCGGGTCGCGGTCGGCGACGTGGCGACGCTGCGGGTCAGCGCGATGCCGGGCAAGGACTTCACCGGCAAGGTGGTCGAGCTGGGCCGGCGCATGGGCCGCAAGAACGTGCGCACCGACGACCCGGCCGAGCGCAACGACACCAAGATCCTCGAGGTCGTGATCGCGGTCGACGCGCCGGCCGGCCTGGTGGTCGGCCAGCGGGCGGTCTGCTACCTGGCCAGCCGCGCGCGGTGAGCCCCAGCGGGTTCGTCGCTCAACCGAGGAACGGGTAGCGGTAGTCGGTCGGCGGCACGAACGTCTCCTTGATCGTGCGCGCCGCGGTGAAGCGCAGGAGGTTCATCGCCGAGCCGGCCTTGTCGTCGGTGCCCGAGGCGCGGGCCCCGCCGAAGGGCTGCTGGCCGACGACGGCGCCGGTGGGCTTGTCGTTGAGGTAGAAGTTGCCGGCGGCGTGGCGCAGCCGGGTGGTGGCCTCGACCAGCGCGGTGCGCTCGCGCGCGAACACCGCGCCGGTCAGCGCGTACGGCGAGGTGCGATCGACCAGCGTCAGCACGTCGTCCCAGGCGTGGTCGGGGTAGACGTGGACGGTCACGATCGGCCCGAAGAACTCGTCCTGCATGTGCCGCACCATCGGGTCGTCGGTGGTGAGGATCGTCGGCCGCACGAACCAGCCGTCGCGATCGTCGCACTGGCCGCCGGCGACGACGCGCATGCCGGGCGTGCCGCGGGCCTCCTCGATCGCGGCGCGGTGGCGGTCGAACGCCGCCTGCTTGATCACGGCGCCCATGAAGTTGCCGTAGTCGCGCACGTCGCCGACCTTGAGGCCCTCGGTCTCGGCGACCAGCCGCTCGTCGAGCTGGTGCCACACGCTCTGCGCGACGTAGACCCGCGACGCCGCCGAGCACTTCTGGCCCTGGTACTCGAACGCGCCGCGCAGGATCGCGGTGGCCACCGCCGCCGGATCGGCCGACGGGTGGGCGACGATGAAGTCCTTGCCGCCGGTCTCGCCGACCAGCCGCGGGTAGCTCTGGTAGTGCTCGAGGTTGCCGGCGACCTGCTTCCACAGCGACCGGAAGATCTCGGTCGAGCCGGTGAAGTGGATCGCGCCGAGGTCGCGGTGGCCGACCGCGGCCGGGGCCAGCTCGTGGCCGAAGCCGGGCACCAGGTTGATCACGCCCGGCGGCAGGCCGGCCTCCTCGAGCAGGAGCATCGTGTGCCACGCCGCCAGCATCTGGCTCTCGGACGGCTTCCACACCACCGTGTTGCCCATCAGCGCCGGCGCGCACGGCAGGTTGCCGGCGATCGCGGTGAAGTTGAACGGCGTCAGCGCGAAGGTGAAGCCCTCGAGCGGCCGCAGCTCGGTCTGGTTCCACACGCCAGGCCCCGACACCGGCTGCTCGGCGTACAGCTTGCTGGCGAAGTGGACGTTCCAGCGGAAGAAGTCGATCAGCTCGCAGGCGGCGTCGATCTCGGCCTGGTGGCAGGTCTTGCTCTGGCCGAGCATCGTCGCGGCGTTGATGCGCATGCGCCACGGCCCGGCCAGCAACTCGGCGGCGCGCAGGAACACCGCGGCCCGGGCCTCCCAGCGCATCGTCTCCCACTCGCGGCGGGCGTCGGCCGCGGCGGCGATCGCGTGGATCACGTGGCCGCCGTCGCAGGCGTGGAAGCGCGCGACGACGTGGCGGTGGGCGTGGGGCATGACCACGTCGACCAGCCGGCCGGTGGTGACGCGCGCGCCGCCGATCACCGCCGGCACCTCGGGGCACTCGCCGGCCAGCTGATCGACGGCCTTGGTCAGGCGCGTGCGCTCGGGGCTGCCCGGCGCGTAGCCGAGCACGGGTTCGTTGCCGGGGTGCGGGACCGTGACCGTGCCGTCGTGCATGGGCGGACTGTGCCACCAGCGGCGCGCGCGGTCAGCCCCCGGAGGCGCTCGCCGCGATCGGCCGCTGCCCCGCCCCCGCCCGCCTCGCCTACTCCTTGTCGAGGTAGGTGTAGCCGATCATGCCCTGGCGGAACCGGTTGATCAGCGCGCGCGACTCCTCGATGGTGAGCAGCTTCTTGCGCAGCGCGACCTCGACGTTGGCGCGCAGCCGCCCCAGCAGATCGCTGGGCGAGTAGTCGACGAAGCCCAGCACCTCGCTGACGGTGTCGCCGGCGACGACGTCCTTGACGTCGTAGTCGCCGTCGGGCAGCAGCTGGACGTGGACGGTGTTGGTGTCGCCGAACAGGTTGTGCAGATCGCCGAGGATCTCCTGGTAGGCGCCGACCAGGAACATGCCCAGGTAGTAGTCCTGGCCGTCGTCCTTGGGGTGCAGCTCGAGCACGTGCTTGACGTCGCGCAGGTCGATGAACGAGTCGATCTTGCCGTCGGAGTCGCAGGTGATGTCGGCCAGCGTCGCGCGCCGGGTCGGCTCCTCGTTGAGCCGGTGGATCGGGCAGATCGGGAACAGCTGATCGACCGCCCACGCGTCGGGCAGCGACTGGAACATCGAGAAGTTGCAGAAGTAGGTGTCCGACAGCGCCTTCTCGAGGCCCTCGAGCTCCTCGGGGATGTGGGCCTGGCCGCGCACCAGGTGCAGGACCTTGTCGCAGATCGCCCAGAACAGGTTCTCGCACAGCACGCGGTGCTCGAGCGACAGGTGCCCGAGGTTGAACAGCTGCAGCACCTGGTCCTTGTACTCGAGCGCGTCGTGGTAGCTCTCGAGCAGGTTCTTCTGCGAGACCAGCTGGAACGTGTCCCACAGGTTCTTGACCAGCGGCGCGGTCGGCAGCTTGATCTCCTTGGGCACGTTGGTGTCGAACTCGGTCACCCCGAGGACGTTGACCACCAGCACCGAGTGGTGGGCGGTGACCGCGCGGCCCGACTCCGACACCACGTGCGGGTGCGGCACGTTGTCGGCGTCGCAGATCTCCTTGAGCGTGTAGACGATGTCGTTGGCGTACTCCTGCACCGAGTAGTTCATCGACGACGCGAAGTTGGTCTGCGAGCCGTCGTAGTCGACGCCGAGGCCGCCGCCGACGTCGCAGTACGACAGCCCGGTGGCGCCCAGCTTGTACAGCTCGACGAACAGCCGGCCGGCCTCGCGCAGCGCGTTCTTGATGCTCTTGATCGCCGAGATCTGCGAGCCCAGGTGGAAGTGCATCAGCTTGAGCGTGTCGATCTGGCCCCAGGCCTTGAGCTTGGCGACCGCCTCGACCATCTCGGCGGCGGTCAGGCCGAACTTCGAGAAGTCGCCGCCCGACTGCTCCCAGCGGCCGGCGCCGCGCGACGACAGGCGCGCGCGCATGCCGAGCGTCGGCGTGATCTTGACCCGCTCGGCGACCCGGTGGATCTGCTCGAGCTCGGACGGCTTCTCGACCACCAGCACCACCGTGCGGCCGAGCTTCGACGCCAAGAGCGCGGTCTCGATGTACTCCTCGTCCTTGTAGCCGTTGCAGATGATCAGCGCCTCGTCGTCCTGGTGGATGGCCATGACGGTGAGCAGCTCGGGCTTGGAGCCGGCCTCGAGCCCGTAGTGGAACGGCCGGCCGAACTCGATGATCTCCTCGACCACGGTGCGGTTCTGGTTGACCTTGATCGGGTAGACGCCCCGGTACTGGCCCTTGTAGTCGTACTCCTTGATCGCGCCGTTGAACGCGCTGCAGATCAGCTCGATGCGCGAGCGCAGCACGTCGGAGAAGCGCAGCAGGATCGGCAGCTGGATGCCGCGGCCGTTGAGCTCGTCGATCAGCTCGCGCATGTCGATCTGGCCGTTGCCGGTGCCGCGCGGCGTGACGATCAGGTTGCCCTGCTCGCTCACGTCGAAGTAGCCGCAGCCCCAGCGCTGGATGCCGTAGGTCTCCAGCGCCTCCGCGCGGGTCCAGCGGCGGAGAGGATCCTGAGCAAGCATCGCCTTCGCTCGAGCCATGGTTCGATCTGTTACGGCCTATTGCCCCCCCACGCAATGCCGGAGTGCAGCCGATCTCGTCGGGCGCGGTGACGCGACGGTGACGAGCGACGGGCCGACGCGGCGCCGGCGGCTCAGCCGACCGGGTGCGCGCGCTTGCCGTGCTCGGCCAGGAGCGCCGCGAACCGCTGGTTGGCGCGGGCCGTCGCGAACTGGGCGGACACGAACTTGAGGCGCGGCGACGCCAGGAGCGGCACCAGCTCGTCGGGCGCGTGCGGCGTCGCCACCAGCCGCAGCCGGGCGAGCCGCGGCGCCCGCAGCAGCGGCGCGAGGTCGCGCAAGCGCTTGCAGTTCCACACCAGCACCTCGGTCAGGCGCCGGCAGCCCGCCAGGTCGGGCAGCGCGGTCAGCGTGGGCAGGTTGGCGAGCCCGAGGCTGGTCAGCCGCGGCAGCGCGCTCACCTGCGCCAGCCGCGCCGGGTCCTTGACGCCGTTGACGAACAGCCGCCGCAGCGTCCGGCACCGCGCCAGCGCGCCCCAGTCATCGATCCGGGTCGCGTACAGCTCGACGCTCGCCAGCGCCGGGAGGCGCGCGATGCAGTCGAGGTCGGCGATGGCCAGCGCCCGGAGGCTCAGCTGGGTGCAGGCCCGGTACCGGCCGAGCCGCGCCAGCTCGGGCGGGCCCAGCCCACCCTCGACCAGCACCTTGTCGGTCTGGGTCGCCTTGCGGACGCTCGGCGTGGGCATCCGGCGCGCGCCGGTCAGCCGACCGTCATGCGGCCGCCGTCGCGCAGCGCCTGGGGCACCAGCGGCGACGGCTCGGTGGTCGACACCAGCCACAGCTGGTGGGCGGCGCGGGTGACGCCGATGTGCAGCAGGTGCCGGGCCCAGTGCACGTCGGGGTACGACTGCGCGTTGACCTCGACCATGATGACGTAGTCGAACTCGAGGCCCTTGACCTGGGTGACGTCGGTGATGTCGACGCCGGGCTGGAAGCTGAACTCGTCGCGCTTGACCCGGCGCAGCGCCGGGATCTCGGCGCGGGCCAGGCCGGCGTGGTAGGCGTCGGCCTGCTCGGGGTGGCGCGAGATCACGCAGCAGCTCGCGGTCGGCTCGCGCGCCATCAGGTTGCGCAGCGCGTCCGACAGGAACGCCACCGCCTCGCCGATGTCGCCGAACTCGTGCAGCTCGACCGGCTCGCCCGGGCGCGCCGCCAGCGGCTCGTCGGGCGCCAGCTCGGGCCCCAGCACCTCGCGGGCCAAGAGCATGACCTCGGCGGTCGAGCGGTAGCTGAGCTTGAGCGGCCGCACCAGCGCCGGCTGGCCGGTCTGCATCAGCAGGTCGGCCCAGCCGCTGAAGTTGTTGTCGAACACCAGCCGCTGCGCGGTGTCGCCGGCGATCGTCACCGAGCGGTGGTCGACCTTGCCCTCGGGCGCGTGGACCGCCTCGACCAGCACCTTGACCTCGATCGCGCTGCGGTCCTGGGCCTCGTCGATCGCGACGTGGCTGTACTGGATCTCGTCGCCGTCGGCGTTGAACAGGCCGCCGCGCTTGAGCTGGATCAGCCGCAGGAACAGCGGGTCGTCCTCGTCGTCGACCCGGCCGGCCGGATCGTCGTCGTCGACGCCGAGCGTCGAGCCGTCGGCGGCCACCACCGCGACGCCGTCGTCGTCGACCACCGGCTTGGCCGGCGCGGCGATCTGGCGCTTGACCCACGCGACCACCTTGTCGAGGTCGCGCTGGGTGACGTCGGCGCAGCCGGCGAACCCGGCGGCCAGCGCCACCGGATCGGTCAGGAGCTCGGCCCAGTCGACGACCACGTCGTCGGCGCGCTTGCGCCAGCGCTTGAGCAGGCCCTCGAGCGCGATCCGCACCGCGGGATCGAGCTGCTCCTGCTTGCGCACCCAGCTCAGCATGCCCCACAGGCGCGGCACCAGCGCCCGCTTGCCCAGCCTCGCCCACTCGGCGACCACCGCGTCGGTCGCGCCCGGCACCGCGGCGAGCTCGACGGTGATCGTCGCCGTCTGCTGCGCGACCAGCTCGGCCAGCACGGCCAGGAACCGCGGGTGCTTCTTGACGCGCGACACCGTCTCGGGCGGATCGTCGTTGTACTTGATCGGCGTGTCGGGCAGCAGCTTCATGCGCGTCGTGCGCGCCCAGCCGGTGTAGGTCACGACTGGCACGCCGGCCACGCCCAAGGACGGCAGCACGCCGGCGACGTAGCGGACCAGCGCGGACGACGGCACCACGAACAGCATGCTGTTGGGCCGGAACCGGCGGCCGTCGGCGAAGTTGAGGTACGCCACCCGGTGCAGCGCGACGGTGGTCTTGCCCGAGCCGGCGCCGCCCTGGATGACGACGATGCCGCTCTCGGGGTGCGAGATCAGCTCGAACTGATCCTTGTCGATCAGCGCGGCGATCTCCGGCAGCGCCTTGTCGGCGCGGATCGCCTGGCCGTGGTGGACGCCGAGCTTGCCCTTCTGGCCGCCGGTCGCGATCACCGGCCGCGCCGCCTTGCCCACGCCGCCGTGCAGCACCGGCTGCATCGTCCCGACCGCCTGCTGCCAGGCGCCGCGGGCGTCCTTGATGTACGTGCCCTGGGGCGCGCCGATCCGGCGCAGCGCGCCCTTGTGGATCGACACGTTGCGCCGGGCCTCGACCACGCCGTCGAGCGACTTGCCGGCGAACTCCTCCTCGTAGTCGTCGCCCTCCTCGTACCGGTAGTAGATGCGCGACACCGGGGCGTTGCGCCAGTCGACGATCTGCACGTTGGAGGTGCGATCGATGAAGCCGCGCTTGCCGATCATCACGTCGCGGCGCTTGCCGCCCTCCTTGAGGCGGATGTGCGCGAAGTACGGCGACTGCAGATCGATCGGCAGCGAGCGCGAGCCGCCGAGCCGGCCGCGCAGCGCCGCCAGCCGGGTCATCTGCTCGATCAGCGGCGGCAGGTCCTCGGCGCGGGCCTCGCTGATCTGATCGCGCAGCGACACCAGATCGGCGTCGACGTCGTCGGTGGTGGCGCGCGGACCCTCGTCCTCGTCGCCGAGCGCTGCGCGGGCCTGGACCTGGCCGAGCAGGCGCTCCTCTTCGGCGACGATGGCGGCAGCCGGGCTGCCCGGGGTGACGGCATTCGACATGGGGACCGGCACTCATATCAGAACCGCCGGCTGGCGCAAGGCCGAGCGGCCAGGAGCGCGCCTCAGGGCCCGTCAGGGGCTCGGCGCGCCGAGCCGCGCTGCCCACGCGGTCATCACCGCGAGGTCGACGCCGGCGAAGGTGCGCTCGTCGAAGCGCGCCTCGAGCTCGGCGCCGCGCGTGGTGACCACCAGGCGCGCCAGCGCGGCGACCACCTCCTGTGGCGGCGCGAGCGTCGATCCCCAGGCGCCGGCGCGCAGGCGCTCGGCGGCCAGCGCGGCGGCCTCGGCGTGCGCGAACTGCGCCACCACCACCCCCGCCAGCCGCGGCGGCTCGATCGCGATCTGGTACGCGACGGTCGGGACGCCGACCAGGTTGGTGATGAGCGCGTCGCTCCGCCACGCCGCGATCGGGCTGGCCGGCAGCGTCGCCAGCCGATCGCGCCAGGTCCGCGCCAGCGCCGGCGACCGCACCGCCAGCGCGGCCTCGACCAGCGGGCGCCGGCTGGCGACGACGACCAGCGGGCCGCGCCACGCCGCGTAGAAGCGGCCGCCGCGCACGATGAACTCGTCGACCGGACCGTCCTGGCGCACGTACGCCGGCGGCGTGCCCGACCGGGCCTGGTGCGCGGCTGCGCCGGACAGGCCCCAGACCGCCGCGGGCTGTCCGGTGGATGGCCGGAATCCCGGACGAATCCGGACATTTTGTCCGAAATTCGGACACGCAGCGCCAGCGGCCGCGGGGTTACGGCTGGCGCGCGGCTTGCTCAGGGTCTGGGCATGGTGGACGGTGCAGCGGGCGGGCAGCAGGTGAGCGCGGTGGCGGCGGTGGCGGCGGCGGCGGCGGGCGCGGCGGCGGCTGCGGACGACTGGCGCGTGGTCGACCGGACGTTGCGCGGGCTGGCGCGGCGGCGGGCGGCGCTCGACGTCGAGGAGGCCGCGTGGCTGCGGCGCGCGCGGGCGCTGGACGTCCATCGCGAGCTGGGCTTCGCGTCGTTCTTCGAGTACGTCGAGCGCGTGCTGGGCTACGCACCGGGGCCAGCGCGGGAGCGGCTGCGGGTCGCCGACGCGCTCGCGGCGCTGCCGAAGCTGCGGGCGGCGATGTCCGCCGGCGACGTCGCGTACAGCGCGGCGCGCGAGCTGACCCGGGTCGCGACCGTCGACACCGAGGCGGCGTGGCTGGCCGCGGCGGCCAAGCACACCGTGCGGGAGATCGAGGACATGGTCAGCGGGCGGCGGCGGGGCGACTCGCCGGAGGATCCGCCGGACCCGGCCGCGCGGCTGCACGAGCTGCGGCTGCTGCTGCCGGCGGCGGTGCTCGGCAAGTTCACCGCGGCGCGGCGCGCGCTTGAGGCGGCGTGCGGGCATCCGCTCACCGACGGCGACCTCATCGCGACGTTGTGCGATGGGCAGGTGGCGGGCGCCGGCGCCCACGTGGGAGATGCCGCGGCGGCGTCCGGCCCCATGTATCAGATCGCGATCACGCGGTGCCCCGACTGCATGCGCGCGTGGCAGGACGTCGCCGGGCACACGATCGAGATCAGTGAAGCGGAAGTGGCGCAGGCGTCGTGCGACGCGGAGCTGCTGGGGCGGGTCGATGGCGACAAGCCGGCGCGGGTGACCAAGACGATCCCGCCGCGGACCCGGCGCGCCGTGTTGCGGCGGGATCGCGGCCGGTGCGTGGTGCCGGGGTGTCGCAACGCCCGGTACGTCGACGTGCACCACCTCGTGCCGCGGGCGGCGGGCGGCAAGCACACGCCGACCACGCTGGCGGCGCTGTGCTCGGCGCACCACAAGGCCGCGCACGATGGCCGTTTGCGGATCGATGGGATCGCGCCCGGCAAGCTGCGGTTCGTGCACGCCGATGGGCGGCCGTACGGGGCACCGCCGTCCCGCGTGGGAGCATCGTATGGGGCGGCTGAGAACTCCCACGTGGAAGGTAATGTGGCACCAGCTTCGGAGCCGACGCCACCAACGGGAGTAGCCAGACGTCGCCGTGCGCAACGCCCACGACGGCGGCCGAGTGACGCCGGCCCGCCCTGAACCGGGAGCAGGTTTCGGCCGACGCTGGACGTGATGCCTGGACGTGACGTCCAGCCGACCAACGGTCCGGGCGCGTTCGCGCGGGGTTGCGGATGGCGCGCAGGTTGCTGTTGACGGCCGCCATGTACAAGTCGAACGCGATCGAGGCCGTCGACGCCGAACCCACCGGTGGGCAACCGCGCGCGCCGGGCAAGCGCACGTTGACCGATCGCCTGCAACGCCGCGCCACCGCACCAGCCGCACGGCCAGCGCCGGTTACCCCGAGGCCAACACCCGAGGCCCCGCGCGACGAGAGCTTCGCCGAGAGCTTGCTCCGCGAACCGATACAACGGGCGGCGCGCACGACCGCCCCGGACGACGTGCACGCGCGGGCCGCGGCCGGCATCGCGGGGCCGGCGACACCCCTGCCGTTTCTCGAGCAGATCCAGGCGGCGTTCGGGCCTCACGAAGTGCGCCACATCGCCGCCTACACCGACGCCGCAGCCGCCGACGCCACCGCCGCGATCGGCGCGACCGCGTATGCGACGGGGCACCACGTCGCGTTCGGCGGCACACCCGATCTGCACACCGCTGCCCACGAGGCTGCCCACGTAGTGCAGCAGCGCGGCGGCGTGCACCTCGCCGGCGGTGTCGGCGCCGCGGGCGATGTCCACGAGCGGCACGCCGACGCCGTCGCCGATCGCGTGGTCGCGGGCGCGTCGGCGGCCGACCTGCTGGCGGCGTACGGCGACCGCGGCGGCAGCGCGGCGCTTCAGCGTCAGCCCGCGCTGGACGATGACCTCGAGCTAGGCCCCGCCGGCGCGCCGACGTCCGGCGCCGCGCCCGCCCCAGGCGCCGGGCCGCCGATCGACACGGTGGCGATGGTGAAGGCGGCGATCCCGGTCATCAAGGGCGCGCTCGACGCGATCCGCGCGGTGCAGGCGGTCAACGCGTGGATCAACCCGCGGCCCGAGGGCCAGAGCGGCGCGTTGCCGTCCGGAATCTCGACCGTCCAGAAGGACGAGCTACAGCGCGCGCTGCATTGGGAGATCGCGACGGCGTACCTCGACGCCGTCTTCACCCGCGCCAAGTCCGAAGGCGTCGACCTCGATCGGTGGCAAGACGGTCATCCGCCGCCCGACCTCGGCCCGCCGGGCGCCGCGGCCGGCACCACCGCGATGGCGGCCGCCGCGGGCCAGCCGCTCGCCGGGCTGGCGCAGTTCGGGGCGACCACCGCCGCCACCGCGCCGGCACCGCCGGCCGGGCCGGCGCTTCCGGACGAGGTCACCCGGCTCGCGGACGCGGTCCGCCGGCTGTGGACCGAGGATCTGAAGCTGCAAGCCGAGCAACGCCTCGCCGCTCGCTTCGCCCACGTCACGACCGCGGGCGATCCGCCGGCGTGGTGGTGGGCGGAGACCGACGACCACGGGTTCGGCGAGCCGCCGATGATGCTCAAGGCGATGCACACCTGGGCCAAGGTGCAGTTCGTGCCGATGGTGGCGGCGCTGCCGGACGGCGTGATGGTCGGGATCCCCGAGCGCGCCCGCCACCTGGGCCTGCCGACCGAGGCCCACCCGTCGCATGCGGTGACCTGGTTCGTGGGCGGCTTCTACGCGACCGAGGTGCACGAGGCCACCTGGGACGATCTGGAGGTCACGGCGGCGACGCCCGCGACCTTTGACGCCAACGCGGTGCAGCCGCTCGGCGAGATCATGTTGACGCTGCGCTACGAATGGGACGACAGCGTGACTCACGCGTCGTTTGTCATCGGCTACGCGCCAGCCGCGCGCATGGGCTACATCGCCAGCGTCGAGCCCCGCGGCACGCCCGACGACTGATCGCCGACCGGCCGCGCGGTCCCGACCACACCTCGCCCGCCCGGCCGGTTCGGCCGCGTCAGCGCCGCACCACCGGCAAGTAGTGGTGCGCGCCGCAGGCGATCGCGCCGGCCCCGTCCACGACATGACCGGCGGCGGCGCGCAGATCATCCACTACGGCGGGCAAGTGCAACGGCCCCGGCGATCGCTGTGGCGCGCGCTGCATCACGCCGTGACCGGCCGGCGCGCCTCGGCCCGGCGGCGCGCGGCGAGCCAGGTCGCGAGCGCCGCGGCTAGCGCGCCGCCCGCCAGCGCGATCGGGGCGAGCGCGATCGGGGCGACGCCGAGCGCGTCGATGCGCGGCCAGGCGTGGAGCGCCGCGGGCTGCGCGGCGTGGGACCACGCGAGCATAGCCACCTGACCGGCGGTGACCGCGGTGATCGCGACGATCGCGGCGTCGGTGGACGAGCGCGGCAGCCGGGCGGCGGCGAACGCGATCGCCGCCACGGCGACCACGGCCAGCGCACCACCGAGCGCGAGCGGCGCCCCGACCGGGCCGACCGCAGCCACGCCCCGGCCGGCGGAGCCGAGCGCGAGCCCGAGCAGCGCCGCCACGGCGAACACGCGCGCCGCGGCAGCGCGGCGGGCCTGGCCGACGAGCAGGACCACCAGCGCGAGCCCGGTCGCGGCCGCGAGGCCACCGCCGGCGGCGCCCCACCCGACGGCCGCACCGACGACGACGCCACCGAGGGCGGGCGCGACGGCCCGGCGCCGCGCCGACCGCGCGGCCAGGACGCAGCCGAGGGCGAGGATCGCCAGCCCGCCCCGCTCGAGCATCAGCCCGGCGCCGCGCCCGGCGGTGAGCCGCGCGGTGGCCAACTCGGCACGGTCGAAGAGCGCCTGGGTCCGCACCACCTCGTGGGCCAACGCCTCCTCCAGCGCCCCGCGATCGACCAGCGCCAGCAGCCGCGCGAGCTGCTCGTCGATGCGCGCCGCCAGGGCGCGATCGACCGCCGCGACGGCGACCAGCCGATCGCGCAGCCCGCGGCGGGCGTCGACGATCCGCGCGCGGGCCGGCCCCCAGCGCCGCGCCTGGTACGCGTCGAGCGCGGCGGCGAGGTGGACGCGGGCGTCGGCCAACCGGCCCGCGACCGGCGCGAACGCGACCTCGACCCGCAGGTACGCGAGCACGTCGTCGGCGACCGGCGCCGGCACGCCGCGCCCGATCAGCACGGCGGTGAGCTCGGCGTCCGAGCGATCGGCGAGCGACGTCCATGGCGGCGCGACGCCGGTGGCCTGGGCGAAGGCGCGCCCGCGCGCCACGGCCGCGTCGTCGTGGCGGAACGACAGCACCAGCGCCGCCAGCCCCCAGCGCTCGGCGCTGGTTGGGATTCCGAACGACGGCATCGCGGTGCCGGCCATGCCGTCGGTGATCCGGCTGTAGGCCCGGCTCGGCGCCAGGTCGACGATGAACTCGAGCTCCTGGAAGTCCTTGGGCCCCGGCTCGAGGAACAGCCCCTGCGGGCCGTCGCCGATGCCGGTGTCGCCGTGGCACGCGGTGCACATCGTCGACCACAGCGCGCGCACCCGCGCCAGCGGCGGCGGCGCCGCCGGCGCGAGCACGATGCGGCGCCTCGCGAGCAGCTCGGCGCGCATCCGGCGCGCCGTCGCGACGACCACGGGCGCCGGGGCGCGCCCGGCGATCGCGGACACCAGGGCGGCCAGCGCCTCGCGATCGCGTCCGGTGAGGTGCTCGGCATAGCGCTGCGCATCGTGCAGCAGCCGCTCGAGCACCCGCATCCGCACCGGATCGGCGACGGCGCCGTCGGCCACCGCGTTCGAATAGTCGCCGGCGACGTCGTCGAGCGCGTTGACGATCCGCCGCACGTCCTCGAACGAGCCGTGATCGACGCCGGGCGTCGGCGCGGACACGCAGGCCGCGGCCAGCGCGAGCCACACCACGACGACGTGCACGCGACCGATGCCCATGCGACCGATCTACAGCATGCGCCGTGCCAGCTCGCCGCCGCGATCTGCCGGCCAAGTTTGCGTGCCGGTGCGCGCTAGCGCCGCACGACCGGCAAGTAGTGCGGCGCCCAGCGCCCCGCCGCCGCCATCGCGCCAGGATCGCCGGCCACGGTCGCGACGCCGCCCTGGACCGCGGCCTCAATGGTCGCCAGCGCGACCGCGCGCGCGACCGATGGCAGCTCTGCCACCGGCGGGTAGATCGCGGCCGGGTGATGGCGCTCGGTGTACGTGACCACCGCCTGGGACGCCGCCATCACCATCGCGTCGGTGATGGTGCGCGCGCCGCAGGCGATCGCGCCGGCCCCGAGGCCAGGGAACACGAAGGCGTTGTTGCCTTGGGGCACGACGCGGGTGGTGCCGCCGTGGGTGATCGCGGTGAACGGCGAGCCCGCCGCCACCAGCGCGCGGCCGTCGGTCCACGCGGCGAGCTCGGCCGGCGTGGCCTCAGCCGAGCTGGTCGGGTTCGACAGCGGGAACACGATCGGCCGCGCGGTGTTGGCCGCGACCGCCCGCACGACCTCCTCGGTGAACGCCCCGGCCTGCCCCGACAGCCCGAGCAGCGCGGTGGCGCCGGCCCGCCGCACGGTGGTCGCGAGATCGAGCCCGCCCCACCCCGCCACCCGATCGCGCGGCTGCGCGAAGGCGCGCTTGTACGCGTCGAGCGGGCGGTCATCGACGAGCAGGCCGCGCGAGTCGAGCACCAGGATGCGGGCCCGGGCCTGGTCGCGGCTGAGGCCGTCGGCGACCATGCCGCGAGCGAGCTGCTCGGCCACGCCGATTCCTCCGGCGCCGGCGCCGTGGACGACGATGACCTCGTCGCGCAGGCGGCGCCCGGCCAGCCGCGACGCGCGGGTGACGCCGGCCAGCGCGACCGCGCCGGTGCCCTGGATGTCGTCGTTGAACGACGGCTGGGTCGCGCGGAACGCGTCGAGCACGGTGAACGCCGCGTCCTTGGCCAGGTCCTCCCACTGGATCACCGCGCGTGGCCAGCGGCGCCCGACCGCGCGCACGAACCGCTCGATGAACGCCACGTAAGCGTCTCCGCGGAGCCGCGGCACGCGCGTGCCCAGGTACAGCGGATCGCCCCGCAGGTCGTCGCGATCGGTGCCCACGTCGAGCGCGACCGGCATGGTGTGGAACGGCGACACCCCGCCGGCGCAGGTGTAGAGCGCCAGCTTGCCGATCGGGATCGCCAGCCCGCCCCAGCCCTGATCGCCGATGCCGAGGATCGCCGACGAGTCGGTGGCGACGATCATCCGCACGTCGGCCAGCGGGTAGCGCGCGAGGATCGCGTCGAGGTGGTCGACGTTGTCGGGCGTGATCGACAGCCCGCGGGGGTGCTGGTACAGCGCGCTGAACCGCTCGACCGCCAGGCCGACGGTCGGCGTGTACACCACCGGCAGCATCTCCTCGAGGTGCCGCTCGAGCAGCGCGTAGAACAGGATCTCCTGCCGCTCCTGCAGGCCGCGCAAGAACTGGTAGCGCGCCAGCGCGGTGGGCTCGGCGCGGTAGCCCTGGTAGGCGCGCGCGACCTGGGTGTCGAGATCGTTGACCTGGGGCGGCAACAGGCCCTCGAGCCCGAGCGCCAGGCGCTCCTCGCGGGTGAACGCGGTGCCCTTGTTGATCAGCACCAGGCGCAGCAGCGCGATGCCGTCGACCGCCACCTCCATGCGCGGCTGGCCGTCGGGTCCGGCGACGACGTCGAAGTACGGTGACAGCGCCGTCGGGGTTGGCGCGGATGCGGATGCGGCGGCCACCTTCATCGATACGCCCTCAGCAGCGCCGCGCTCGAGGCGTCGCCGCCGGCGTCGACGACGCGCTCGCGGATCGCGGCGCCCATCTGCGCGGTGGTCAGCGTGCCGCCGAGATCGCGGGTGCGGCAGCCGGCGCGCAGCGCGTCCTCGACGGCGCGCTCGACGGTCTGGGCCGCCGTCTCGAGGCCCAGCGAGTGCCGGAGCAGCATCGCCACCGACAGGATCGCGCCGACCGGGTTGGCGACGCCGTGGCCGGCGATGTCGGGCGCCGAGCCGTGGATCGGCTCGTACAGGCCGCGCGGCCCGTCGCCCAGGGACGCCGACGGCAGCAGCCCGATCGAGCCGCTCAGCACGGCGGCCTCGTCGGTGAGGATGTCGCCGAACATGTTCTCGGTGACGATCACGTCGAAGTACGCTGGCTGGGTGATCAGGCGCATCGCCGCGGCGTCGACCAGCAGGTGCTCGAGCCGCACCCGGGGGAAGTCGACGGCGACCTCGGTCGCGACCTGACGCCACAGCCGCGACGACTCGAGCACGTTGGCCTTGTCGATCGACGTGACCTTGCCGCGGCGGGCGGCGGCGACCTTGAACGCGAGCGTCACGACCCGGCGGATCTCGGCCTCGGTGTAGACCAGCGTGTCGACCGCGCGCCGGCCCTCGGGCTCGATCGTGCGGCCGCGCGGCGTGCCGAAGTACAGGCCGCCGGTCAGCTCGCGGATGACCATCAGGTCGACGCCGGCGAGGCGGTCGGGCCGGAGGCTCGAGCGATCGCGCAGGCTCGGGTACGGCGTGACCGGCCGCAGGTTGGCCCACAGCCCGAGCCCTTGCCGCAGCGCGAGCAGCCCCTGCTCGGGCCGCACCGCCGCGGCCGGGTCGTCCCACTGCGGGCCACCAACCGCGCCCAGCAGCACCGCGTCGGCCTCGGCGCAGGCCGCCAGCGTCGCCGGCGGCAGCGGCTGGCCGGTGGCGTCGATGGCGCAGCCGCCGATCGGGTGCTCGGTGAAGGCGAGCGCGAGGCCGCAACCGGCGGCGACCTCGTCGAGGATCAGCCGCGCCTCGCGCGTGACCTCGGGGCCGATGCCATCACCAGGACAGAGGGCGATCCGTGCGCGCATGAGTGCTCCTTCGGGCGGTGGACGAGTCGGTGGACGTGTCGGTGGACGTGTCGGTGGACGTGTCGGACGTCGTGATCGCGAGTTCGAGGCCATCGACCAAGGCGTGCCAGGTGGCCTCGAGGATGTTGGGCGACGCGCCGACGGTGGCGAACCGCGCGGCGCCGTGGCGCCAGTCGATCAGCACGCGGGTGATCGCACGCGTGCCGGCGTCGCCATCGACGACCCGCACCTTGTAGTCGGCCAGCGCCAGCGTCGCCAGCGCCGGGTGGGTCGGCGCCAGCGCCTTGCGCAGCGCGCGGTCGAGCGCGTGGACCGGGCCATCGCCGTCGGCGGCGGCGTGGACGCGTTGATCGCCCACGCGCAGCCGCACGGTGGCCTCGATCGCGACTTCGTCGCCGCGGCGCCCGACGATCGCCTGGTAGCCGTCGACGGTGAACGGCGCGACGTAGCCGGGCGCGGTCCGGCGCACCAGGAGCGCGACCGAGCCGTCGGCCGCCTCGTACGACCAACCGGCCGCCTCGCGGGCCTTGACGGTGGCGACCGCGGCGGCGGCCTCGGCCGGCGCCAGCTCGGGCAGGCCCAGCGCGCGGGCCCGCTCGACCATCGTGGCCCGGCCGGCCAGCTCCGACACCGCGAACCGCGCGGCGTTGCCGACGACGGCCGGGTCGACGTGCTGGTAGCTCGTCGGGTCGCGCAGCATCGCCGCGACGTGGACGCCGCCCTTGTGGGCGAAGGCGCTGGCGCCGACGTACGGCGCGTGATCGTCGGGCGGCAGGTTGGCGATGTCGGCGACCAGGCGGGCGATGGCCGGCAGCGCGGCGAGGTCGATCGCGGTGGCGACGCCGAGCTTGAGCGCCAGGCCGGGGATCACCGCGGTGAGGTCGGCGTTGCCGCAGCGCTCGCCGTAGCCGTTGATCGTGCCCTGGACGTGGCGGGCGCCGGCGCGCACCGCGGCCAGCGAGCTGGCGGTGGCGCAG
Organism: Myxococcales bacterium; assembly: GCA_016707895.1. Lineage (GTDB taxonomy): Bacteria > Myxococcota_A > Polyangia > Haliangiales > Haliangiaceae > UBA2376. The sequence goes on from JADJGV010000007.1 coordinate 327,880, forward strand.
CCGCTGTCGTCGTGGGCGTGGACGCCGAGCCGCGGACCGTCGGCGCCGAGGTGGTCGCGGGCGGCGCGCACCGCGGCCTCGACCTCCCACGGCAGCGCGCCGCCGGTGGTGTCGCACAGGACGACGGTCTCGGCGCCGGCGCGCGCGGCGGCGGCCAGCGTGGCCAGCGCGTACGCCGGATCCGCGGCGAAGCCGGCGGCGAAGTGCTCGGCGTCGTAGATCACCCGGCGGCCGGCGGCGCGCAGGAACGCGACGGTCTCGGCGATCATCCGCAGGTTGTCCTCGGCCGTGGCGCCGAGGATCTCGACCGCCTGGAACCGCGACGACTTGCCGAAGATCGTGCACACCGGCGTCGCGGCTTCGACCAGCGCGATCAGGCTGGCGTCGTCGGCGCACGCGCGATCGACGCGCCGGGTGGCGCCGAACGCGCACAGCGTGGCCCGGGCCAGCGGCTCGCGGCGCAGCCGGGCGAACAGCTCGGCGTCCTTCGGGTTCGAGCCCGGCCAGCCGGCCTCGACGAAGGGCACGCCCAGCGCGTCGAGCGCGCGGGCGATGCGCAGCTTGTCGGCGACCGAGTACGAGATGCCGGCGCGCTGGCTGCCGTCGCGCAGCGTGGTGTCGTAGATCTCGACCGCGGCGGTCACGGCGCACCCTCGCGCCCGCGCTCCCACGCCGCGATCGCCGGCAGCCGCGCCTGCAGGTAGCCCAGCTCGTCGACGCCGTCGAGCAGGCAGCGCCGGGCGAACCGCTCGACGGTGAACCCGGCGGCGCGCCCGGCGAACCCGACCTGTTCGGCCGCGAGATCGACGGCCACGGCGGCCGCGCGATCGGCGGTCACCGCCGCCACCAGCGCGGCGTGGTCCGCGTCGCCGAGCGCCACCGGCACCAGCCCGTTCTTGAGCGCGTTGCCGCGGAAGATGTCGGCGAACGACCGGGCGATCACCGCACGGAACCCGGCGGCGACCAGCGCCCACGGCGCGTGCTCGCGCGACGAGCCGCAGCCGAAGTTGCGGCCGACGATCAGGATCTGCGCGCCGGCGGCGTCGGCCCGGGCCAGCGGCCACGCCGCCCCGTAGCCGGCGCGGAAGTCGGCGAACAGCGCCGGCCCCAGCCCCGCGCGGTCGGTGACCTTGAGGAACCGCGCCGGGATGATCTGATCGGTGTCGACGTCGTCGGCGACCAAGAGCGCGGCGTGGCTGGTGACGCGGGTGACCTGCGGCGCGGTCATGGCGCGACCTCCAGCGTCCGGGGATCGGTGACGCGGCCGGTGACCGCGGCGGCGGCGGCGGTGAGCGGCGACGCCAGCACGGTGCGGCCGCCGGCGCCCTGCCGCCCCTCGAAGTTGCGGTTCGAGGTGGCCACCGCGAGCTGGCCGGGCGCGAGCTGGTCGCCGTTCATCGCGATGCACATCGAGCAACCCGGCGTGCGCCACTCGGCGCCGGCGGCGCGGAACACGTCATCGAGGCCCTCGGCCTCGGCGGCGCGCGCCACCGCCTGCGACCCGGGCACGACCAGCGCGCGCACGCCGGCCGCCACCCGCCGCCCGCGCAGGAGCGAAGCCGCGGCCCGCAGATCGCTCAGCCGACCGTTGGTGCACGAACCGACGAACACCACGTCGACCGGGTGGCCGAGCAGCGGCCGGCCCGGCTCGACCCGCATGTACGCCAGCGCCCGGGTCAGCGCGGCGCGCTCGTCGGCGTCGGCGACGTCGGCCGGATCGGGCACCGGCGCGTCGATCGCCGCGCCCATGCCGGGGTGGGTGCCGAACGTGACCATCGGCGCGAGCACCGCCGCGTCGAGCGCCACCTCGCGGTCGAACGCCGCCCCGGCGTCGGTGGGCAGCGCGCGCCACCCGGCCACCGCGCGATCCCACGCCGCGCCGGTCGGCGCGTGCGGCCGCCCGGCCAGGTAGGCGAAGGTCGTGTCGTCGGGCGCGATCATCCCGGCCCGGGCGCCGGCCTCGATCGACATGTTGCACACGGTCATGCGCGCCTCCATGTCGAGGCCGCGGATCGCGGCGCCGGCGTACTCGATCACGCAGCCGGTGGCGCCGCCGACGCCGATGCGGGCGACGATCGCCAGGATCACGTCCTTGGCGGTGACCCCGGCGGGCAGCGCGCCGTCGACGGTGATCCGCAGGGTGCGCGGCCGGCGCTGCAGCAGCGCCTGGGTCGCGAGCACGTGGGCCACCTCGGACGTGCCGATGCCGAACGCCAGCGCGCCGAACGCGCCGTGCGTCGAGGTGTGGCTGTCGCCGCACACGATCGTCATGCCCGGCTGGGTCAGCCCGAGCTCGGGGCCGATCACGTGGACGATGCCCTGGCGCACGCCGTCGACGCCGTGGAGCGCGATGCCGTGGGCCGCGCAGTTGCGGGCCAGCGTGTCGAGCTGGTGGCGACCGGCGTCGTCGATCGTCGCCAGCACCGGCGGCCCGCCGCCGCCGCGGTCGCGCGGCGCGGTCGGCACCGAGTGATCCATCGTCGCGACGGTGCGATCGGGGCGCCGCACCCGCAGCCCGCGGCCCGCCAGCGCCGCGAACGCCTGCGGCGACGTCACCTCGTGGACCAGGTGCAGGTCGACGCCCAGCACCGCCGGCGCGTCGCCCTCGTCCTCGATGACGTGGGCCGCCCACACCTTCTCGAACATCGTCCGGGCGGTCACGCCGCGCCTCCCACGACCGCCGCCGGCGTGCGCGCCAGCAGGTGGTTGAGCGCCTCGAGGTACGCCTTGGCGCTGGCGACGACGATGTCGGTGTCGGCGCCGTGGCCGTGGACCGGGCGGTCGGCGCCGCCGGCGACCCGGACGCTGACCTCGCCCAGCGCGTCGATGCCCTCGGTCACGGCGTGGACGACGAAGTCCATCAGCTCGACCGGCGCGGCGACGATCGCGTCGATGGCCTTGTAGGTCGCGTCGACCGGGCCGGTGCCCACCGCGGCCTGCACCCGCAGGACGCCGTCGGGATCGCGCAGCCGCACGGTGGCGGTGGCCAGGCCGACGGTGCCGCACGCGACCTGCAGATCGTCGAGCGCGTACCGCACCGGCGCGGCGGCCCGCTCGGGCGCGGCCAGCGCCAGCAGGTCGGCGTCGTGGATCGCGCGCTTGCGATCGGCCAGGCGCTTGAAGCCGGCGAACACCCGGGCCAGCGCGTCGGCGTCGAGCGCGACGCCCAGCGCCGCCAGCCGCTCGGCCACCGCGTGGCGCCCCGAGTGCTTGCCCAGCACCAGCCGGGTGGTCTGGGCGCCGACGTCCTCGGGCCGCATGATCTCGTAGGTCCGCTGGTGCTTGAGCATGCCGTCCTGGTGGATGCCGCTCTCGTGGGCGAACGCGTTGGCGCCGACCACCGCCTTGTTGGGCGCGACCGCGAAGCTGGTGGCGCGCGCGACGACGCGGCTGGCCGCGACCAGCTGGGTGGTGTCGATGCCGGTGGTCAGCCCCAAGACCGGCGCCCGCGTCGCCAGGAGCATCACCAGCTCCTCGAGCGAGGCGTTGCCGGCGCGCTCGCCGATGCCGTTGATCGTCACCTCGGCCTGCGACGCGCCGGCGCGCAGCCCGGCCAGGGTGTTGGCCACCGCCAGCCCCAGGTCGTCGTGGCAGTGCACCGAGACGATCACGTCGCGCGCGCCGGGCACCTCGGCCAGCACGCCGGCCACCAGCGCGCCGAACTCGTCGGGCAGCGTGTAGCCGACGGTGTCGGGCAGGTTGATCACCGTCGCGCCGGCGGCGATCGCGGCCGCGACCGCCTGGTGCAGAAACTCGCGGTCGCTGCGGCCGGCGTCCTCGGGCGAGAACGCGACGTCGGGGCACAGCCGGCGCGCGTGCCGCACCATCTGGTCGATGCGCGCCAGCACCTCGGCGCGGCTCATCCGCAGCTTGTGCTCGAGGTGCAGGTCGCTGGTCGCCAGGAACGTGTGCAGCCGCGGCCGAGCCGCGCCGCGGATCGCCGCCCACGCGGCGTCCAGATCGGCGGCGTGGGCCCGGGCCAGCGCCTGGATCACCGGCGGCGGCGCGTCGCCGCGCTCGGCCTGGCCCACGGTCGCCGCGATCTCGGCCACCGCGGCGTGATCGTCGGGTGACGCCGCCGGGAAGCCGGCCTCGATCACGTCGACGCCGAGCCGGGCCAGCGCCCGCGCGACCTCGCGCTTCTCGCCGATGGACATGCTGGCGCCCGGCGCTTGCTCGCCGTCGCGGAGGGAGGTGTCGAGGATGTGGATGCGGCGCATGGATGGCTCTCCGGCAACTCAATCGCCAGGCTTGACGGTGACCGCGTCGAGGAACGGCATCAGCGCGCGCAGCCTGGCGCCGACCTCCTCGAGCGGCTGGGTGCGCTCGGCCTCGCGGCGGGCCTCGAAGCGCGGCGCCCCGTCCTGGTACTCGTCGACCCAGGCGCGCGCGAACGCGCCGCTCCTGATGTCGGCGAGGATCGCCTGCATCGCCGCCTTGACCTCGGGGCCGACGATCCGTGGGCCGGCCACGTAGTCGCCCCACTCGGCGGTGTCGCTGACCGAGTAGCGCATGTAGTTGAGCCCGCCCCGGTACATCAGGTCGACGATCAGCTTCAGCTCGTGCAGGCACTCGAAGTAGGCGACCTCGGGCTGGTAGCCGGCGGCGCACAGGGTCTCGAAGCCGGCGCGCACCAGGTGCGAGACGCCGCCGCACAGGACCGCCTGCTCGCCGAACAGATCGGTCTCGGTCTCTTCGGCGAAGGTGGTCTCGATGACGCCGGCCCGGGTCGAGCCGAGGCCCCAGGCGTAGCTGAGCGCCAGCGGCTTGGCCGCCGCCGACGCGCCGGCGTGGACCGCGATCAGCGCCGGCACGCCCTGGCCGTCGCGATACGTCTCGCGTACGCGGTGGCCGGGCGCCTTGGGCGCGATCAGCGCGACGTCCAGCCCGGACGCCGGCGCGATCGTGCCGTAGTGCACGTTGAAGCCGTGCGCGAACAGCAGCAGCTTGTCGGGGCGCCCGTCGAGGTGCGGCGCCAGGTGGTCGCGCCACAGCTTCGGCTGCGCGGTGTCAGGCGCCAGCACCATCACGACGTCGGCCCAGGCCGCGACCTCGGCCGGCGGCGCGACCTCGTGGCCGGCCGCGCGCGCGGCGGCGATCGAGCCCGACGTCGGCGGCAGGCCGACCTTCACCCGCACGCCGGCGTCGGCGAGGTTGCCGGCGTGGGCGTGGCCCTGGGAGCCGTAGCCGATGACGCCGACCTTCTTGCCCTTGATGAGCTCGGGATCCGCGTCGCGATCGTAGTAGAGCGTTGCCATCTGTCTCTCCGGTGAGGGGTCAGGCGCCGCTGGCGGCGCGCGGGGGTTGGGGGACGGCTGCGCCGACGCCGGCGCGGGCCATCGCGACCGCGCCGGTGCGCACCATCGCGATCACGCCGAACGGCTCGAGCACGGCGCGCAGATCGTCGATGCGCTGGCGCGGCGCGGCGATCTCGATGGTCAGCTCGGTGGGCGCGACGTCGACGACGCGGGCCGCGAACAGCTCGGCGGCCTGCACCACGAGGGCGCGCTGGGTGTGGTCGGCCTTGACCTTGATCAGCGCCAGGTCGCGCTCGACGACGTCGGCGGCGGCCAGCTCGTCGACCGCGACCACGTCGACCAGCTTCCACAGGTTGGCCTCGAGCCGCGCCGCGGTGGCGTCGTCGCACGACACCACGACGGTCAGCCGCGACAGGCCCGGCACCTCGGACGCGCCGACGGTGAGCGACGCGATGTTGTAGTTGCGCCGGCGGAACAGCGACGCGACGCGGTTGAGCACGCCGGGGACGTCCTCGACGGTGGCCACCAGGGTGCGCAGGCGGGGCTGGCCGGGCGCGCTCATCGGGGCGGCTCCTCGGTGAGCTCGTCGTCGGCGCCGGTCTCGATCAACCGCGAGCGCAGCGGCCGGCGGATCATGTCGCCGAGGTCGGCGCCCGACGGCACCATCGGGTAGACCGAGTCCTCGGCCTCGACGCGGAAGTCGATGACGACCGTGCCGGCGGCGGCGCGGGCCGCGGCCACCGCGCCGGCGACCTCGGCGCGGCGGGTGACCCGCAGGCCGGTCAGGCCGTGGGCCTCGGCCAGCTTGACGAAGTCGGGCGAGCGCATCGGCGTCGCGACGTAGCGGCCGCCGTAGAACAGCTCCTGCCACTGGCGCACCATGCCCAGGTAGCCGTTGTTGATGATCGCGATGTTCACCTTGAGGTCCTCCTGGGCGCAGGTCGAGAGCTCGGCGGCGGTCATCTGGAACCCGCCGTCGCCGGCCACCACCCACACCTCGGCGTCGGGCCGCGCGAACCGCGCGCCGATCGCGGCGGGCAGCGCGAAGCCCATCGTGCCCAGGCCACCCGAGGTGACCAGGCCGCGCGGGTGATCGTGCTTGTAGTACTGGGCCTCCCACATCTGGTGCTGGCCGACGTCGGTCACCACCACCGCCCGACCCTCGGTGAGCCGCCACAGATCGTGCAGCACGTGGGCGGCGTGCAGCTTGCCGGTGTCAGGCAGCTGCTGGATGTCGCGCACCGCGCTGTCGCCTTTGCCGGCCTCGATCGCCGCCATCCACGCGGCGCGCTCGGCGGGGCGGCAGCGCGGCGTCAGCGCCGCCAGCACCTGGCGCACGTCGTCGACGATCGCCACGTCGACCGCGACGTTCTTGCCGATCTCCGACGGGTCGAGGTCGACGTGGATCTTGCGGGCCCGCGGCGCGAACGTCGCGAGGTTGCCGGTCACCCGATCGTCGAAGCGCATGCCCAGCGCGATCAGCAGGTCGGCGTCCTGCACCGCGCGGTTGACCCACGCCTCGCCGTGCATGCCCATCATGCCCAGCGCCCGCGGGTCGGTGGCCGGGAAGCCGCCGAGCCCGAGCAGCGTCGAGGCGACCGGCACGCCGGTGCGCGCGACGAACGCCGCCAGCTCGGCGGCGGCGCCGGCGGCGACGATGCCGTGGCCGGCGAGGATCAGCGGCCGCTCGGCGCGATCGATCAGCGCCACCGCGCGGGCCAGCGCGTCGGCGGTGGCGCCGCGGGCGGGCCGCGGCCGCGGCGGGCGCGCCACCCGGCGATCGGCGGGGTCGAACGCACACGACGCCTGCTGCGCGTCCTTGGTGATGTCGACCAGCACCGGCCCAGGCCGCCCGCTCTTGGCCACCGCGAACGCCTCGCGCAGCACCGGGCCGATCTCCTCGGCGCGGGTCACCAGCCAGTTGTGCTTGGTGATCGGCAACGTCACGCCGGTGACGTCGGTCTCCTGGAACGCGTCGGAGCCGAGCAGCGCCGACGACACCTGGCCGGTGATGAACACCACCGGCACGCTGTCGAGCATCGCGGTGGCGATGCCCGTGACCAGGTTGGTGGCGCCGGGGCCGCTGGTCGCGACCGCGACGCCGACCCTGCCCGACGCCCGGGCGTAGCCGTCGGCCATGTGCGCCGCGCCCTGCTCGTGGCGCACCAGCACGTGGCGCACCGGGTAGCGCGGCAGCGCGTCGTAGGCCGGCATGATCGCGCCGCCGGGGTAGCCGAACACCACCTCGACGCCCTCCTGCACCAGCACCTCCCAGATCATCTCGGCGCCGGTGCGGGTCGCGGGCGCGGGCGTCGGCGCCGCGGCGGTGGCGGTGGCGGCGGCGGCGGTCACGGCGTCACCTCGTCGGTGGGCATCGTCACCGCGCCGTCGGCGGCCGAGCGCACCGCGCGCGCGTACTTGCCGAGCACGCCGCCGGGCCGCGGTCGTGGCGGCGGCGCCAGCGCCCGCGCGCCGAGGTCGGCGGCGACGTCGAGCCGCCGCGCCGCCACGTCGATCGTGATCGCGTCGCCCTCGCGCAGCCGCGCGATCGGCCCGCCGAGCGCCGCCTCGGGCGCGACGTGGCCGATCATGAAGCCGACCGTGGCGCCCGAGAACCGGCCGTCGGTGATCAGCGCGACCGAGTCGCCCAGCCCCTGCCCGACCAGCGCCGCGGTCACCGCCAGCATCTCGCGCATGCCGGGCCCACCGGCCGGGCCCTCGAAGCGGATCACGACGACGTCGCCGGCGACGATCGCGCCGGCGGCGACCGCCGCGAACGCCGCCTCCTCGCTGTCGAACACCCGGGCCGGCCCGGCGTGGCGGGTGCGGGCGTGGCCCGACAGCTTGATCACGCAGCCCTCGGGCGCGAGGTCGCCGCGCAGGATCGCGAAGCCGCCGTGCGCCGCCTTGGGCGCGTCGAGCGCGGTGATGACCTGCTGGCCCGGCGCCTCGCGGGCCGCCGCCGCCTCGGCGAACAGCGTCCGGCCGCTGACCGTCGGCGCGTCGTGCAGCCGCCCGGCCGCGACCAGCCGCTGGCACAGGAGCGCGATGCCGCCGGCCCGGTACAGATCGACCGCGGTGAAGCGCCCGCCGGGCTTGAGGTCGGCCACCGTCGGCGTCGCCGCCGCCAGGCGGTCGATGTCGTCGAGCGTCAGCGCCACGCCGGCCTCGCGGGCGATCGCCACCAGGTGCAGGACCGCGTTGGTCGACCCGCCGCTGGCCGCGACCGCGGTCACCGCGTTCTCGAGCGAGGCCCGGGTGATGAACGTCCGCGCGCCCTGGCCCTCGGCGATCAGCCGCATCACCAGCGCGCCGGCCGCCGCCGCGCCGTCGGGGCGCTCGGGCGCGGTCGCCGGCACCTCGCCCAGGCCCATCGGCGCCAGCCCCATCGCGGTGAGCGCGGTGGCCATGGTGTTGGCGGTGAACTGCCCACCGCACGCGCCGGCGCCCGGGCACGCGCGATCCTCGAGCGCGCGCAGGTCGGCCAGCGTCAGCTTGCCGGCGGCGTGGGCCCCGACCGCCTCGAAGACGTCCTGGATCGTCACGTCGCGCTCGGCGAACCGCCCCGGCGCGATCGGCCCGCCGTACAGCACCAGCCCCGGCAGATCGAGCCGCGCCAGCGCCATGGCCGCCGCCGGCAGGGTCTTGTCGCAGCCGACCAAGCACACCACGCCGTCGACCAGGTGGCCGCGGCACACCAGCTCGATCGAGTCGGCGATCACCTCGCGCGACACCAGGCTGGCGCGCATGCCCTCGGTGCCCATCGTGACGCCGTCGGACACCGCGATGGTGTTCCACTCGATCGGCGTGCCGCCGGCGGCCCGGATCCCGCGCTTGACGTGATCGGCCAGCGCCCGCAGGTGCAGGTTGCACGGCATCACCTCGGTCCAGGTGTTGACGATCGCCACCAGCGGTCGCTCGAGGTCGGCGTCGCCGAGCCCGGTGGCCTTCAGCATCGCGCGGGCCGGCGCGCGCGCGGCGTCGCGCAGGAGCGCGAGGCTGGGGCGAGGTCGAGTGGGGTCGGGCATCGGTGAGTCTCCGTCGAAGAAGGCCTGGAACGACGAAGCCCCCGTCACCTTCCGGTGCGGGGGCCAGTCTGGGATCCGGGTGACCGGAGTCAGCTGGGCGGCCCGCACCGGGTCGCGTCCAGGACGACGACGACCAGCAGCGGCAGGACGCTAATAATGGAAATGAAAAGCCCGCGACCGGTCAGGGCGCGGGCTAGCTTGGGTAGGACACCGTCGAGCGCGGCGCCGCGAGACTGCGGCGCGGCGGGCTGATGATCGGCGGCGTCCATCACGCTTCGCAGCCTACGGGACCGCGACGCATGACGTCAAAGTAAATGCACGTCAGTCCCGATCAACACGCTGTCAATGCGTTGACTGGGTGTCTCGCCGCCCGTCGCCGCCGCGGCCGCGTGTATCCGCTAGTCCAGATTGCCGTTCACGACGAGGTAGCTGTGCGCGGTGCCGACCCGCAGGCTCGACGCGCGCAGCCCGCCCGGCAGCGCCGGCAGCGGCACCGCGGCGAGCAGCGGGGTGAACGTGCCGAGCATGTTGGTGACCAGCGCCGGCATCACCGACTCGATGCCCTGGGCCGGCACGCCGGTCACGTCGGCGAGCACGTCAGCGTGGATGATCGGGGTGGCGATCGTCACCGCCGCGATGTTGGTGGCGCCGCCCGGGTGCGGCGCGACCTGCACCTCCATCTCGACGTTCATCGCCAGGGTGGTGGCCTCGACCTCGCCGCTGCCGAGGTGGACGATCAGGTCGGGCATCGTGACCTTGAGCGCCCCGCCCTCGCCGGCGCTGATCACCGGCGGCAGCAGCGCCTCGAGGCGGATCGAGTCGTAGATGCCGGCCTGCTGGGCCAGCGTCTGGTCGAGGCCGCCCGCGCTCCAGAAGTTCGACATCACCTGGTTGAGCGCGTCGTCGGCCACCGCGAGCTGGAAGCCGGCCGCGCCGCGCGCCGGCGGGGCCTGGTCGTCGGTGAACAGGAAGCCGTGGCTGCCGCCGGCCACCGTCAGCTTGGCGTCGAGCACCATCTCGGCGCCGGCGCTGTCGAAGCCGATGCCGGCGGCCGCGACCTCGGCGGTCAGGTCCTTGCCGAGCACCGAGACGGTCTGCGGGCCGATGTGGATGCCGGCGACCGTCTGCTGGACCATCGGTCCGATGAACTTCTCCATCTGGCTGGCCAGCACGTTGCGGATCTCGTTGTCGAGATCGAGCAGCGAGATGACCGCGCCGGGCAGGCCCGACGCGTCGACGTCGAAGCCGGTGAACGCGACCGTGGGGGTTGACCAGCTCGACGTCGAACCGGCCGGCGTTGACGGTGACCGCGACGGTGCCGCGCAGGCGGGCGGTGGTCGCGCTGATCGTGATGTCGGTGTCGCCGTCGAGGCAGGCGGCGGCGTAGCGGGCGTGCAGCGGGATGTACAGCTGGTGCAGGGTCGCGTCGAGCGCGAGGCCGGCGTCGCCCGGCACCAGCGCGATGTCGGCGTGGTCGAGGTCGAGGCCCTGGCGCACCGAGACCTTGCCGTACAGGCAGTCCTCCTGGCCGTTGGACAGGCCCTTGGCGATGACCGGGTTGTACGGCATCACCAGCATGTTCAGATCGGTCTGGGCGATCAGCGTCTCGGCGGTGTTGCCGAGCACGTCGAACGCCTGGGTCGAGAGCTGCGCGGCGATCGCGTTCTCGACCGTGGCGGTGGCCGGGCGGAAGGTGCCGGTCAAGACGCCGCGCATGTCGTCGGCGCGGCCGCCGTCGGCCGACAGCGCGGTGGTCGAGATCAGGTTGGTGCCAGCGTGGACCGGGACGGTCACGCGGAACGAGCCGTCGGCGGCCAGCGGCGCGTCGACGCCGTTGACGGTCACGCTGGCGGCCGCGCTGCCGGTCGCGCTCTCGCCGACCGTGCCGATCACCTCCACCGACGTCAGGCCCTCGCGCATCGTGCCGCGGGCCGGGGACTCGATGGTCAGGGCCGGCGGCTCGGGGCGCGACCCGACGTCGTTGGCGCACGCGGCCAGGCCGACGACCGGGATCAGGAGCGAGGCGACGGCGACCAGGCGGCTCTGCATGGAACCCCGGTTCAGCAAGAAGAGCGCCACTCACCTACATGCGATCGCCCCGGCTAACCGGCTGAAACCACGATCGCCGCAGCGCGCTGCGGGTGGTGACTGGCGTCGCCCCTGGGGGCCGAGTCCACGCCTACTCGAGTGGCCACGCGGCGCGTCATCCGCACCGCAGCGCCCGAACAATCGCCCGATCAATCGAACTCGACGCCCTTGAGGCCGGCCACCACGCCGCGCTTGAGCGCCGGCGCGGCCACGGCCGACTTCAGGTGGCACGTCGAGCTCCCGGCCTCGGACAGCGCCCACGCCTTGCACGACGCCTCGCGCGCGCAGGTCGCCTGGCAGGTCGACGCCGGATCGGCCGCGGCGGTGGTGAACGTGCGGTAGTCGTTGCCGGGGAAGTCGGTGTCGTAGCGCAGCCCCAGACGCCGCGCCGACGCCATGCCGGCGGTCGCGACCGCCCACGGCACGCCGTCCTTGCGCCAGCAGCCGCGGTTGCTCTCGACGAACGTGTAGGCCAGGCAGCGCGCGTCCTCGGCGCACAGCTTGGTGCACGCGGCGCGATCGGCGACGGTGTCGAACGCGTAGTCGCTGCCCGGCCGGTCGTAGCCGACGGTGGCGCGATCGACGTGCCCCGACAGGCAGGTCCCACACGGCGTCCGCGGGCCGATCGCGCCCTTCAGCACGCAGAACCCCGACGAGCTCTCCCAGGTGTAGGCCTGGCACTGGGCGTTGGCGCCGCACGCCTGCTGGCACCGCTCGACGCGGGCGACGGTCAGCGACGCCAGATCGTGGCCGTCGAAGCGCGCGGCGACGGTGCGCAGCCCGAGCCCCGAGGTGACGTCAGCGGCGGCGCGCGCGGGCGGGACGCCGTCCTTGAGGTAGCAGCGGTTGGCCGTCGCCGACACCGCCCACGCGCGACAGCGATCGTCGGCGCGGCAGCGATCCTCGCACGCGAACGGCGTCGTGACGAAGGGGCTCGACGAGAACGACGCGTAGTCCATGCCGGGGCGGTCGATGCCGTCGGTCCCGTAGCTGTGCCAGGACGTCATCACGCCGTCGAGGTGGCGCTGGTAGGCCATCACGTGCTTGGCGAACGGCTGGCCGCCGAGCACCGCGAGGCCCCACAGGTCGCTGGCGCCGGTCGCGCCGCCGTAGACGTGGGGCGCGCCGCCGTCGTTGGCCTCGAACCCGATCGGCGAGGTGGCCTCGACGCCGTCGTCGAAGAACGTCTGGACCCGCTTCTGCGTGACGTCGGCGGCGAGCCAGCCGAACGCGCTGACCTGGGTGCCGGCGCGCGGCGGCGTCACCGCGAACGCCATCGGCGTGGCCTGGCTGGCCGGGATCGGCGACGACAGGCGGCCGAACGCCAGCTGGTGGAAGCCGGCCACCTCGGCGACCCGCACCAGCCGGCGCACGCCGCTGGCGTCGACGAAGTGGAAGGCGCTGCCGGTGAACGGCGCGAGGCTGGTGCGGCCGCCGATGCAGCCGTCGCCGGTGACGATCATCGTCGGCGAGATCAAGGTGGCCGCGCAGCTGGCGGTGGTGCCGTCGCGGTGGACCCGGCCGATCGCCGGGCGCGCGGTGGTGGCGCCGCCGGTGAGCGCGACCGCCTCGACGCCGAGGTCGTCGTCGGGCGCGTCGTCAGGCGCGTCGACGCACGCGGCGGCCAGCGACGCGAGCACGGTGGTGGACAAGGCGAGGTGAGCGAGCCGAGGTCGGGTCATGCCCGCCGCCTGAGCACCGCGCGTGCCACCGCCGAATCACGCGCGTCCGCGCGCCGCGCGGGATCCGCGGCGCGTAGCTTCTGCTCACCGCGCGGCGGGTGAGCAGGCCTTGCTCACCCGAGGAACGACGCCATGTAGCCGGGGTCCTCGACCGCGCGCGCGGCGGCGGTGGCCATCAGCGGCTTGAAGGTGTCGACCATCACCGCCAGCTCGTCGGTGCGGGTGGCGCCGATCGACCGCTCGTAGCTGCCGGGGTGCGGGCCGTGGGGGATGCCGGCCGGGTGGTGCGAGATGCTGCCGGGGCCGACGCCGCGCCGCGAGGTGAAGTTGCCGTCGCAGTAGAAGATCAGCTCATCGCACGACGGCGAGCTGTGCGGGTACGGGCACGGGATCGCCTCGGGGTGGAAGTCGACCAGCCGCGGCACGAACGAGCACACCAGCGCGCCGCGCGCGCCGAACGTGCCGTGCCAGGTCGGCGGCAGGTGCACCGACGACACCCGCGGCTGGAACGCGCGGATCGGGAACACCCACGGGTAGACGCTGCCGTCCCAGCCGACCACGTCGAGCGGCGACGCGTCGAGCGCGAAGCCGTGCCAGCGCCCGCCGCGCTTGACCACCAGCCGGCGGATGCCCTCGTCGCGCGGCGCCGCCAGCACCGGGCGACGGAAGTCGCGGTGGCAGTACGGCGCGTCCATGCGCAGCTGCCCGACGCCGTTGCGCCACTGCTTGAGCAGGTGCACGTCGTCGAGCTCAAACCACAGCCAGTGCTGCGGCGCGCTCGACGGCACCAGCCGGTGCTGGATCGCGCGCGGGATGCAGACGTAGTCGCCGGGGCCGAACGTCAGGTCGCCCAGCGGCGTGATCAGCGTGCCGCCGCCGGCGTGGACGTAGATCAGCGTGTCGCCATCGGCGTTGGCGACGTAGACCGGATCGGGGGCGTCGGGGAACGCCACCCCGCACACCAGATCGGGGTTGTGCAGCATCGGCACGAACGCGTCGACCGGCGCGCCGCCGGTGCGCGCGACCATGCCCGACAGGTAGTGGTGCTTGGCCAGCGGGCGGCCGTCGTCGATCGTCGGCGCGGTCCAGCCGTGGCCGACGACGTCGGGCTGCTGCAGGTGCGGGCGGCCCAGGTGGTAGAGGATCGTGAACGGGCCGTCGAAGCCGTCGCGGGTGAAGCACTCCTCGTAGCGGAGCGCGCCGTCGGCGCCGCGCAGCGCGATGTGGTGCTTGGCCGGCACCTCGCCCATGACGATGCGATCGAGCATGGCGCGGACGATGCCACGGCGCGGCGGCGGCAGGGAGCGTGGCGCCGAAAAGCGAGAAGGCGGGTGTCAGCCCGCCATCTCATCCGACGCTTCGCTTTTCGTTCGCAGTGACTCCGCAGTTACCTTCACAGTGACTTCGCAGTTACCTTCGACCGATTCGCGTGCGTGACTGGCCAGGAGGCGGATCCGGGTCGCGCGGCCTTACCACCGCGCGCCGCGTGCTGGGACACGACCCAGTAACGTGGTCCCGACCGAAGTCCGGGGACCAATTGGGTTTCACGCCTGGAAACCGTGCCTGGCGCGTGGATGCCGAGAATGCTTCGTCGCAGTACCTCCAGAAGGGGTTGCGTCGCTCTCGTTTCCCGTCGTCTCGAATATCACCCTACGCCCGCCGATCGGAGCTGGCAACTGGAAACTTTGTCGCAGCCCGCGCCGCGATCCTCGTCGAGGAATCGGGTGGCGATCGCGCATGCGATCGCGCATACCAATGCGCGTGGCGCCGCGTGTGATCACGCGTGGATCGCCGTGACGCTCGGCGTCGTGGCCAGCTGATCGGAGATCGCGCCCAGCGCGCGCAGCGGCTGCAGATCGCGCGGCAGCTCGGTCACCGCGACCACCGGCAGGCTCGCGGGCACCACCTCGGCGAGGCGCGCCAGCGCAGCGCGCTCGGCAGCGGTCGCCGCCACCGCGTCGTCCCAG
This sequence comes from Myxococcales bacterium, assembly GCA_016707895.1. Lineage (GTDB taxonomy): Bacteria > Myxococcota_A > Polyangia > Haliangiales > Haliangiaceae > UBA2376. Next base: position 342,903 of record JADJGV010000007.1, read on the forward strand.
CGCTCGGCGAGCCACGTCCGCGCCGCTGCGTCGGCGATCGTGGCCAGCGTCGGCGCGACCGCGAGCGCGGCATCGACCGGCGGCTGCGCGCGGTTGACGATCACCGCCGCCAGCGGCGCCGCCGCCGCGGCGAGCTGCGCGGCCAGCGCGCCGGTCTCGGCCAGGAGCGACGCGCGCGGCGCGGCGACCAGCACGAACGCGGTGCCGGGCGCGCGCAGCATCGCCCGGGCGTGGCGCGCGCGGGCGGCGGCGGCGTCGACCAGCGCCTCGAGGGCCGCGAAGAACGTGGCCAGCTCGCCGAGCGTGCGCCCGCCGGCCGCGCCCTCGATCCGGCGAGCGACGAACCGCGCCAGCGCGCCGGCGGCGCCGGCCGGCCGCGCCAGCGCCGCCACCACGCCGCGCTCGACCAGCGGCGCGATGCGATCGGGCGCGCTGACGAAGTCGAGCGCGTGGGCCGCCGGCGGGGTGTCGACGATGACCAGATCGTAGCGGCCGCTGTCGACGTGGCGGCTCATCTCCTCGAGCGCCATGTACTCGGTCGAGCCGGCGAACGACGTCGACAGCGCCTGGTAGATGCGGTTGCCGAGCAGCGCCGCCGCGTGGGCGGGCGTCGGCGCGTGGCGGCGCACGAAGGCGTCCCACGCCGCGCGCTGATCGAGCATCGCGGCGTCGAGCGGCACGGGCAGGTGCAGCCCGGCGGCGGTCAGCGCGGCCGCGGGCACCGGCTCGCCCTCGGCGGCCAGGCCGGTGAGGCCGAGCGCACCAGCCAGGGCCCGGGCCGGATCGATCGTCAAGACCAGCGCGCGCCGGCCGCGCCGCGCCGCCGCGATGCCGAGCGCCGCGGCGATCGTGGTCTTGCCGACGCCGCCGGTGCCGACGGTGACGATCAGCCGGCTGCGCTCGAGGACGCCGATCACGGCGCGGCCTCCGCGGCGGCCAGCACCGCCGGCGCCAGCGACCGCGCCAGCGCCGCGTCGTCGGCGAGCCAGCGCCGCGGCAGGCGGGTGACCGCCGCCGCCGCGGGCAGCCCGACCAGCGCCGCCTCCTGCTCGGCGGCCGCGATCGCCGCGCGCCGCGCGACCGCCGCCAGCGCCGCGCCCGGGGCGTCGCCGCGCGCGCCCAGCGCCGCGATCATCGCGTCGACGCCCGCCGGCGGCGCCGGCCGGCACTGGTTGACGAACAGCGCGCCGATCGGCAGGCCCAGCGCGCGCAAGGTCGCGATCACCTGCGTGGCCTCGGCGATCGGCAGGTCCTCGGGGGTGGCGACCACGTGGACCGCCGTGACCGCCGGGTCGGCCAGCAAGCGCGCGTTGACCTCGGCCTCGCGGTGCACCAGCCCGCCGGTGAACGTCGCCGCGGCGGCCGCCGGCATGCGCAGGTGCTCGAGCGCGTGGCCCGACGCGCCGGCGTCGACCACCAGCGCGTCCCAGCGCGGCCCGTCGCCCAGCCGCTGCAGCACCAGCTCGTCGCGGATCTTGCCCATCGCCAGGAGCGCCTGGACGCCGGGCGCGGCGGCGACGAAGCCGCGGTACAGCGGGTGCGCCATCACCGCGCGGCCCAGCCGCCCCAGGCGCATGCGCCGGGTCAGGTACTCGGCCAGCGCGACCGCGCCGTCGAAGTACGCCACCGCCAGCCCCGGCGTGGTCAGCACCGGCGCGATCGCGCCCGGCGCCATCGGCCGCGTCGCCAGCGTGCGGCACAGCCCCGCGGCGTGGCCGAGCTCGATCGCCAGCACCCGGCGGCCCGTGCCGGCCAGGCCGATCGCCAGCGCCGCGGCCACCGTCGACTTGCCCACGCCGCCCTTCCCGGTGACGACGTGGAGCGCGCGGGCCATGGCGACGCCAGCGTAGGGACGCGCGCGGCCTCCGTCGAGGTCCGATCGCCCGCCGCGACGACGGCGCGCCGCGGCCGGTGGCACACCCGGTGCAGCACCTGACGGCGCCATGCGCGCGCGACGAATCTCGACGGCCGACCGCGCAGGGCGCGCAGGGATCGCGTCGACGCGCGCAAGCGGTTCGCGACGGAGGGGGCGATGACGTCCGTGGCGATCCCGCCGACCCGAAGCCACGGTCGTCGCCGCGACTACGACGCGATCGTCGTCGGCAGCGGCGTCGGCGGCGCGGTCACCGCGGGCCTGCTGGCGCACCACGGCGCGCGGGTGCTGGTGCTGGAGAAGAACCCCCGGCTCGGCGGCATCCTGGCCTCCTACCGGAAGGACGGCTGGAAGATCGACACCGGCAGCCACCTGGTCGCCCACGGCGATCGCGGCGCGCTCGGGCGGGCGCTGGCGCTCGCCGACCTCGCGCGGCCGCGCTTCCTGACCCACCCGATCCCGGTGCGCTCGCGCGGCATGTTCGCGATCACCGCGCCGGCACACCGCCGCGGCCTGGCGCGGGTGGCGCTCGAGGCCGCGCGCACGCTGGGGCTGCCGTGGCGCGAGCGGCTGCGGCTGGTGCGCCTGCTCGAGCAGGTGTTCACGCTGACCGAGTGGGAGCTGCGCCGCTGGGATCGCCGCACGCTCGACGAGTTCGTGCGCAGCCACACCGAGCACCCCGCCGCGTACTTCTTGTTCAGCTTCCTCGCCAGCATCTTCTTCGTGCTGCCGCCGTGGCAGGTGTCGGCCGGCGAGGCGATCCGGGCGCTGCGCGGCGTGCTGGCGGCGTACCGGCTGTCGTACGTCGAGGGCGGCATGGACAGCCTGGGCCACGCGTTCCTCGGGCGGGTCGCCGATCGCGACGGCGACGTGGTGGTCGGCGCGGCGGTGACCGCGATCCACCCCGCGGGCGACGGCCTCGAGGTGGTGACCGCGGCCGGCGACGCCTACCGGGCGCCGGCGGTGGCGTGCAACCTGGCGCCCGCCGATCTGCTGGCGCTGGTCGACGGCGGCGACGTGCCGGCGGCGTACCGCGCGCGGGTCGACGCGCTGGTGCCGTCGGGCAACGCCCACCAGCTCAAGCTCGGGCTGGCGCGGCCGCTGGTCAGCGAGGGCTGCCTGATCGGCGGCGTCTCCCTCGAGGGCCTGACGCTCGGCGATCTCAGCCTCGACCTGATGCGCCGCACGGTCGCCTGCATCGACGCCGGCCGGGTGTCCGATCCGCTGGCGATCTACGCGCCGGTGCCGACCAACTACGATCCATCGCTGGCGCCCGACGGCGGCCAGCTGATCGTGGCCAGCATCTACGGCCCGGTGCGCCCCGATCCCGCCGATCCGCCGGCGCGCTGGCGCGAGCGGGCGATGGCGGCGATGCGGCAGATCATCCCCGGCCTCGACGACGCGCTGGTGTGGACCGAGTGGACGCCGATCGCGGCGATCGCGGGGTGGATGGGCAAGCGCAACCGCGGCGCGATCTGCACCGGCCAGGTGCCGGGCCAGGTCGGCCGCGATCGCCTCAGCGTCGCGACGCCGGTGCCCGGGCTGTTCCTGTGCGGCGACGGCGCCGGCGGGCGCGGCATCGGCACCGAGCTGGCGGCGGCCTCGGCGATGGAGGCGGTGGCGGCGATCGAGCACGCGCGGAGGGCGGCGTGAGCGACCTCGGCTGGCTCGCGCTGTGGCTGGCGATCGGCGGCGCCGGCGTGGCGGCGGTGATCGCGCTGCGGGCGCTGGGGCTGCGCGCCACCTACGCCCGCGACGTCTTGCACGTCGGCGCGGGGTGCTGGGCGCTCGGCTGGCCGGCGTGGCACGGCGCGGTCACGCCGCTGGCGCTCGCGGCCGCGGTGACCCTCGGGCTGGCGCTGGTGCCGACGCTGGCCCGCGCGGTGCCGCTGGCCGCGCGGCTGCAGCACACGGTCACGACCGGCGACGAGCGCTGGCTCGGCCTCGTCCACTACGGCCTGGCCGCCACCGCGCTCACCGCGATCGCGCTCGCCGGCCACGGCTTCGCCGCCGCGGTCGGGCTGTGGGCGCTGGCGCTCGGCGACGGGCCCGGCGGCGCGATCGGGCGGCGCTTCGGCCGCCACCGCTTCCGCCTGCCCTGGGCCAAGGCCAAGTCGCTCGAGGGCGCCGCGGCGGTCGCGCTCGGCGCCGGGCTCGGCGCGCTGGCCGCCGGCGCGTGGTTCGCGCACCCGGTGGCGCTGCCCGCCGCGCTGCTGATCGGCGCGACCGCCGCGATCGCCGAGGCCGCGGCGCCGCGCGCCACCGACAACCTGCTGGTCCCGGCCGCGGCCTGGCTCGCGGCGGAGCTGTTCGCCTGACGGAGGCCCCATGACCACCACCACCCTGCCCGCGCCCCTCGCCGCCCCGGCCGTCCACGGCTCGATCGCCGCCGGCGTGTGGCGGGTCGCCGACCCCAAGATCACGCTGGCGTCGGTGGCGTCGATGATCGTCGGCGCGACCGCCGCCGGCCACGCCGGCCCGATCGCGTGGGGCTGGCTCGCGCTGACCGTGCTCGGCGTCTTCGCGGTCGAGGCGGCCAAGAACGCGTCGGGCGAGATCTTCGACTGGGACTCGGGCACCGACGCGGCGGTGACCGACGCCGAGCGCTCGCCGTTCTCGGGCGGCAAGCGGGTGCTGGTCGACGGCCTGATGACCCGGCGCCAGACCGCGATCATGGCCGCCGCGTTCTACGCGATCGGGATCGCCGCCGGCCTCGCGATCGTGCTCGGCCGCGAGCCGCGGGTGATCTGGCTCGGCATGATCGGCGTCGGGCTGGCGTACTTCTACCACGCGCCGCCGCTGGCCCTCGCCTACCGCGGCCTCGGCGAGCTGGCCGTCGCGCTTGCGTACGGCCCGGTGATCGCCGTCGGCACGTTCCTGGTGCAGCGCCAGACCGTCGACGCCGCCGTGCTGTGGGCGTCGCTGCCGCTCGGGCTCGCGATCGCCGGGTTCCTGTGGATCAACGAGTTCCCCGACGCGCGCGCCGACGCCGCGGCCGGCAAGCGCACGCTGGTGGTGCGGCTGGGGCGCCGCCGCGCCGCCCGCGGGTTCGCCGGGCTCGAGGCGGCGGCGTTCGCCGCGGTCCTGCTGCTGCCGCTGGCCGGCCTGCCGTGGCCGGTGGTGGGCGGCGTGATCGGCGCGCCGCTCGCGGTCCGCGCGGCGCGCCGGCTGGCCCGCTTCCCCGAGACCCCGGCCGAGCAGATCCCGGCGCAGGCCGCGACGCTCGGCGCGTTCGTGCTGATGGCCGTCGGCATCGGCCTCGGCTTCGTCGTCGCCACGATCGTCTGACCAAGGAGTCCGCCATGTCGCTCACGCTCGCCGACCGCGTCGCCGCCTACCTCGACGGCCACACCACGCTCAACCTCGCGACCACCGGCCCCGCCGGGCTGTGGGTCGCCGCGGTGCTGTACGTGCACGAGGGCCCGCAGCTGTACTTCACGTCGGTCGCGGTCACCCGCCACGGCCAGAACCTGCTCGCCACCGGCCAGGCCGCCGGCACGATCAACGACGACTGCACCTCGTGGCTGGCGATGAAGGGCATCCAGCTCGAGGGCACGGTCGAGGCGGTCGACGCGGTCGGCGAGCGCACGCGCGTGGCCGCCGCCTACCTGCGCCGGTTCCCGTTCGCCGCGGCGCTGTGGCACGGCGAGACCGATCCAGTGCGGATCGGCGTCAACCCCGGCACCCACGGCTTCTTCCGCCTGACGCCGACGCGGATGTACTTCATGGACAACGAGCACCACCCCGAGGGCCGCGAGGAGGTGCCGGTGTCGACCGCGCTGGTGCTGCCGCCGCCAGCCGCGCCGCCGGCGGTGATCATCCCCCCGAGCGCGCCACCCGGCCCGGCCGCGCACCGGTGACCGCGCCGTCCTGCGCGATCACCTCGCCGCGCACCAGCGTGGCGCGGTAGCCGTCGGCGCGCTGCAAGAAGCGCTTGCCGCCGGCCGGCAGATCGTGGAGCAGCTCGGGGCGGCGCAGCGCCAGCGCCGGCAGGTCGATCACGTTGACGTCGGCGCGCCGGCCCGGCGCAAGCACGCCGCGGTCGCCCAGCCCCAGCCACGCCGCCGGCTCGCCGCTCAGCTTGTGGATCGCCTGCTCGATCGTGAACACGGCCTTGTCGCGGGTCCAGTGGCTGAGCAGGAACGTGCCGAAGCTGACGTCGCAGATCGTGCCGACATGGGCGCCGCCGTCGCCGAGCCCGAGGATCGCGTGCGGGTGGCGCAGCATCTCGCCGACCTCGCGCAGCGTGCCCGACGCGTAGTTGTAGATCGGGAAGTACAGGAGCTGGTGGCCGTCGTCCTCGAGCAGCGCGTCGTAGGTGACCTCGAGCGACTTCTTGCCCGCGCGCATCGCCTCGCCGAACAGCGACGCCTGGCGATCGGGCTCGTAGTCGGGGGTGGCCTCGAGCCGGAACAGGCTCATCGCCACCATGTCGAAGGCCTCGAGCAGCTTGTCGACCAGCGGCGGCACCGCGCTGCCGTCGCCGGCGACCTTGTCGGACTTCTCGGCGAGGATGCGGGCGCGGACCTCGGGCTTCCGCAGCTCGGCGACCCGCGCCGCCAGCGGCAGGTGGGCCACCGCCTTGTACGACGGGAAGCCGATGAACGGGTGGAAGGTCGCCTCGAGGCCGAGGATCACGCCGATGCCGCGGGTCGCGACCTGGGCGCGGATCGGCGTGCCGGCGGCGTTGGCGCGCTCGACCCGGGTCAGGATGCGGCGCCACTGCTCGGTGGCGCCGACCCGCTGCAAGAGCGAGATCGACAGCGGCCGCCCCGCGACCTTGGCCATGTCCTCGAGCAGATCGAACTCGGGATCGAAGCGATCCGGCGAGACGAACATGTCGAAGTCGCTGACCGCCTGCAAGACGCCGCGGTCCAGCCCGGTCAGCGCGCGGGCGATCGCCTGCAGCTCGGCGGCGCTGGCGTCGGCGCCCGGCGTCGGCCGGCCGTCCTTGCCGCGGTGGTTGTCGGTGCGCCCGGTCGAGAAGCCGATCGCGCCGGCGACGATGGCCTCGCGCACCAGCTCGCCCATCCGCGCCATCTCGGCGTCGGTCGCGACCTCGCCGGCCAGCGCCCGCTCGCCCATCGCGAACACCCGCACCGCGTCGTGCGGCACGTGGAACGCCAGATCGATCGTGTGGCGGCGGCGATCGAGCACGTCCATGTACTCGGGGAAGGTCTCCCAGCCCCAGGTCAGCCCCTCGGCCAGCGCGGTGCCGGGGATGTCCTCGACGCCCTCCATCAGCGCGATCAGCCGGTCGCGATCGGCGACCCGGCACGGCGCGAAGCCGACGCCGCAGCTGCCCATCGCCACGGTGGTCGCGCCGTGGATCGACGACGGCAGCATCTCTTCGTCCCAGCTGGCCTGGCCGTCGTAGTGGCTGTGGACGTCGACGAAGCCGGGGGTGACCAGCGCGCCGTCGGCGTCGAGGGTGGCCCGGGCCGGGCCGAGGTCGCGACCGATCGCGACGACGTGGCCGTCGGCGATCGCGACGTCGGCGGTGCGCGCGGGCGCGCCCGCGCCGTCGACCACGGTGCCACCACGGATGAGCAGGTCGTGCATCCCGGCATGGTACCGCCGCGGGCTTGCGCGCGGCCACCGCGGCGCCCAGGATGCGGCGGTGGCAGCCGATCCACCGTCGCGGTCGTGGACCGAGCGCATCCTCGAGGTCCTGGCCGAGCTGATGCCGGGGCGCGCGATGGCCAGCGCCGCCGAGGCCACCGAGCGGGGCGGCGCGCTGGCCGAGCTGACCGCGCTGGCCCAGGGATCGCTGGCGCTGTGGCTGGCCGAGCGCCAGCAGGCCCGGGCCGGCCTCGAGGGCGGCTTCGACCGGATCGCCGCGGTCGGCGGCCCGGTCGAGCTGGTGGCGCGGCTCGAGCCCGGCACGCCGGCGGAGCTGGAGGTGGCGTTCTTCGTCGACGGCCACCACGTCGGCAACGGCAAGACCAGCGAGCTGGGCGCGGCGGTGTGCGCCTTCACGCCGACCGCGCCGGGGCTGGCGGAGATCGCGTCGGCGCTGCGCGACCCCGACGGCGACGAGCTGATCGCGCCGCAGCCGATCGCGCGGCTGCAGGTGGTCGGCGATCAGCCGGTGGTGGTGGCCGACGCCCGCCTGCTCGACGGCGCCGACGCCACGACGCTGGCGCCGCTGGCCGCGCTGGCCGATCGCGGCGTCGCGCTGTGCTGGGCCGAGCTGGACGCCGTGGCGCAGGTCGACGCCCGCCACGCGCAGCTCGCGGCGCTGGGCCTGCCGCCAGCGGCGGTGCTGGCGGTCGCCGCGCGCGAGCGCGACATCGCGACGCTGGGGCTCGACTTCGGCGTGGTCAACGCGCGCCTGCTGGTGCGCCGGACCCGCGCCGCCGGCGTGCCGCTGGTCGCGGCGATCACCACCGCCAACGCCGTGGACGGCGCCGCGGCGGTCGGGCTACCGGCGATGACGCTGGCGCAGCTCGCGGCGCGGCTGGCGGCGCCCGATGGCCTCGACGACCTGCGCGCGGCCGCCGCGGCGTTCGTCGCCGCTCGCGACGCCGCGACCGGCCCGGCCGCGCTGGCCCGCCGGCTGGACCTGATGACCGCCACCGCCGCGGTCGCCGGCAACGCGATCGACGTCGAGCTCGACAACCGCGCCGCGCGCGCGGCGCTGTTCGCCGACGTCGCCGCCGCCACCCGCAGCGTCCACCTGCAGTTCTACATCCTCAAGGAGGGGCGCTTCGCCACCGAGCTGGTCGAGCTGTTGCGCGCGCGGGGCCGCGCCGGCGTCGCGGTGCGGCTGGTGGTCGACGCGCTGTACAGCCGCCACCAGGTGCTGGGCCGCACCAACCCGGTGCTCGCCGCGCTGCAGGACCAGCCCGGCGTCGAGGTGATCGCCTCGGATCCGATCACGCTGGGCACCGGCGTCGACACCGTCGCGCTCAAGCAGCGCGATCACCGCAAGCTGGCGATCATCGACGGCGCCGTCGCCTACGTCACCGGCCGCAACGGCGCCGACGAGTACTACCTGGGCTGGGACGAGCTGGCGATCGACGACGCGACGCCGCACGACGCGATCCCGTGGCTCGACGCCCACGCCCGGGTGCGCGGCCCGCTGGTGGCCGAGCTCGAGGAGGTGTTCGCGGCCAACTGGCGGCGCAACGGCGGCGGCCCGCTGCCGACGTCGACGGCGCCGCCGCCGGCCGGCGACGTGGTCGCGCGGGTGATCACCCACGACGGCGTCGACGACGCCCGCGCGATGGCGGCCTACGACGCGCTGTTCGCCGGCGCCCGGACCCGGCTGATCGTCGTCAACGACTTCCCGGTGATCGCCGACCTGGCGCTGCGGCTGATCGCGGCCGCGCAGCGCGGGGTGGCGGTCGACATCCTCACCGGCAACGGCCTGGCCCGGCGCGGCGACGGCAGCTTCTTCGACGGACCGCGCCACCGCGAGCTGTTCGAGTACATGGTCAAGCGGCGCTACGAGCCGCTCCTGGCCGCGGGGGTGCGGGTCGCGGAGTTCGTCGTGCCGCCGGCGCCATCGATCACCGCGCGCGGCGGCGCGATCCGCCCCTACGTCCACGCCAAGCTGGTGGTGGTCGACGGCTGCATCGCCAGCGTCGGCACCGCCAACCTCGACGCCACCGCCAGCCACTGGGAGCGCGAGGTCAACCTGGTCGTCGAGTCGGCGGCGATCGCCGGCGCGCTGACCGCGCAGCTCGACGCGATGCTGGCCGCGGCGTTCCCGATCGATCGCGAGTCGGCGTACTGGCGGCGCGAGGCGCCGCACCGCGCGGTGGCCAGCCGGCTGTGGCCCGATCGCCTGTACTCGTGAGCGCGATCCGCGCGCGCCGCGCCGCTACCCGACGACGCGGTTGCGGCCGCTGCGCTTGGCCTCGTACAGGTTGGCGTCGGCGCGCTTCACCAGATCCTCGGGGCGGCCGGGGTCGGCGTGATCGATCTCGGCGACGCCGAGGCTGATCGTCGCCGGGATGGCCAGCGCCTCGTGGACGAACGGCGCGCTCGCCACCAGCGCGCGCAGCTCCTCGGCGAACGCCATCGCGCCGGCGCGATCGGTCGCGGGCAGGATCGCGGCGAACTCCTCGCCGCCGTAGCGGGCCAGCAGATCGGTGGCGCGGACCCGCGGCTTGAGCCGGCGGCACAGCTCCTTGAGCGCGGCGTCGCCGGCGAGGTGGCCGTGGGTGTCGTTGATCTTCTTGAAGTGATCGATGTCGATCATCACCAGCGCCAGCGGCGTGCGGTTGCGCACCGCCGCGGCCAGCTCGCGCTCGAGGAACTCGAGGAAGTGGCGCTTGTTGTGGACCCCGGTGAGGCCGTCGATGATCGACATCCGGTAGATCTCTTCGTGGTACTGCGCCTCGATGTTGTCGCCCGACAGGAACTTGCAGATCGCGGTGCCGAACCGCACCAGGTCGCCGTCGCGCAGCGGGTGACGCTGGACCTTCGCGTCGTTGACGTGGACGCCGTTGGTCGAGCCCAGGTCCTCGACCTGCCAGCCGGCGTCGTCGCGGAAGATCCGCGCGTGCTTGCGCGACAGGCCGTCGCCCTCGAGCGGCACGTCGAGCTCGGGCAGCCGGCCGACGACGTGCTCGGGCTGGGTCAGGCTGAAGCGCCGGCCCATGCCCGGGCCCGGCGGGTAGATGGCCAGCAGCACCGCGTCGCCGGTGGCCGCCGGCTTGGGGATCGCCGGGGCCATCTGCAGGAACAGCGTCTTCTCTTTCTCACCGGCCATGCGCTACCTCAGGATACGCCAACTCCTGGCCGTCCTCGCCGCGACGCGAGGAATCGGTGGGGTAGCGGCCCCGGCGCCGGCCGATCGCGGCCGTTGTGCGGCCCACGACCGCGCGCGGTTACGCGGGCTTCTGCTGCTCGCGCTCGATGCTCTCGAACAGCGCGCGGAAGTTCCCGGCGCCAAACCCGCGATCGCCCTTGCGCTGGATGATCTCGTAGAAGAACGGCCCCGCCGCCGGGTCGCCGTACAGGCCGGCCGACTCCTTGAGGAAGATCTGCAACATGTAGGCGTGATGGTGGTCACCATCGACCAGGATCTCGAGGTCGCGCAGCACCTGGTGGTCCTCGTCGATCTGGCCGATGCCGGTCTTGTCGAGGCGCGCCGGCAGCATGTCGTAGTAGCTGCCCGGGGTCGGCATGAAGGTCACGCCGCTGCCGCGCAGGCCGCGGACGCCCTCGACGATGTCGGCGATCGTCAGCGCCGCGTGCTGCACGCCGTCGCCGCGCAGCTCCTCGTTGAAGATGTTGATCTGCGACGCCTTGAAGTACGGGCGCGCCGGCTCGTTGTTGGCGAACTTGACCTGGCTCTGCGGGTCCCACATGACGATCGACTTCAGGCCCGAGCCGGTCTGGCGCGCGGGATCGACGTCGCTGGTGTGGAACGCGACCTGCCACAGCTGCTCGAGGCCGAGCACGTGCTCCATCCACAGGAGCGCCGGCTTCATCGTCTGGAAGTTCGACGTGACGTGATCGATGTGGCCGAAGCCGTAGCGGTTGTGCGCCCCGGCGGCCACCGCCTCGGCGCCGGGGTACAAGGGCGCGTAGCCGCGGCGCTCGCAGAACCGGAACGTCGTGTCGCCGAACGGCGTCGTGATCGAGAACTGGCGCAGCGTGCCGCCGTCGCTGGTGAAGGTCTGGATCTCGTCGATCGGCGTGCCGCCGCGGGCCTCGAGCTCGCGGAACGCGTGCGCGGCGTCCTCGACCTCGAAGATCAGCGTGCCGACGCCGTCGGGGTGCTTGCTCAGGAACCGCGCGGCGCGCGACGGCGGCCCGGCGGCGCCGGCGATCGGCGCGCTGACCACCACCGCGACGTCGCCGGCGGTGAACGCCGCCGAGCGCTGCCGGCCGCGGGCCTCGAGGTCCGGCGTCGAACGCCAGGTCTCGGCGAAGTCGAGGCGGTCGACGTAGAACCGCCGGCTGCGCTCGAGATCGTGGACGTAGTAGTGCAGGCCGGCGAGGCGGGTGATGCCGAGCGGGGCGAGCTTGCTCATGGCGGCAGGGCGTATCACGAGGAGCGGCCGGCGGTCGATCCTGGTTGGCGACCGCCCGCGCCGGTGCTACCAATGACGCGTCGTGCGCATCGCCTCCTCGCCGCTCCGGAAGACCTGACGACGGTCCTGATCGACCGCCTCGTCCCGTCCGTCTTTCGTCTCGAGCCGCGCGCGCCTGCCGCCGTCGAAGCCCTGTGGGCCGACGGCGCCGCGCGCTGGAGGAAGTGTCATGAGCCATCCCACCGTCATCATCGAGATCCGCGCCGCCGAAGGGGGCGCCGACGCCAAGCTCTTGGTCGCGGAGCAGTTCGCCATCTACCAGCGGCTCGCCGCCCGGAGGCGACTTTGACCTCGAGCTGTGCGACGCGCGCGCCGGGCTGATCGTGTTCCGGGCGACCGGCCCCGACGCCGGGCTGTTCCACGACGAGGCTGGCGGCCACCGCTGGCAGCGCGTGCCGCCGACCGAGAAGCGCGGGCGCGTGCACTCGAGCACGATCACCGTCGCGGTGCTGCCCGAGCCCGCGGCGGCGGCGCTCGAGCTGCCGGCCGCCGACCTCGAGTGGACGGCGTGCCGGGCCACCGGCGCCGGCGGCCAGCACCTGCAGAAGACCGACAGCGCGGTGCAGGTGCGGCACCGGCCGACCGGCATGATCGTCAAGAGCCAGGGCCAGCGCTCGCAGCACCAGAACCGCGCGGTGGCGCTGGCGACGCTCCGCGCCCGGTTGGCCGCGGCCGCGGCGGCGGCCGCCGCCCGGGATCGCGACGACGCGCGCCGCCGCCAGGTCGGCAGCGGCATGCGCGGCGACAAGCGCCGCACGGTGCGGGCGCAGGACGGCACCGTGCTCGACCACCTGACCGGGCGCAGCTGGCGGCTGCGCGACTACGAGCGCGGCGAGTGGTAGCCCGCCGGCGCGGCGGTGATCGTCATCCCTCGAGGATCGCGTCGAGCCACGGGTTGCGGAGCTTGCGCTCGGGGTCGTAGCGGTCGGCCAGCGCGGCGAAGTCGTCGAGCCGCGCGTACTGCTGGCGCAGGTAGGCGCGATCGAAGCGCGCCTCCTTGCCCCAGTGCGGTCGGCCGCCGTGGGCCCGCGCGAAGTCGTCCATGCGCTCGAGCTGCGCCGGCCAGCCGCCGGGATCGATGTTGTAGAGCGACAACCAGATCGTGTCGCGCTGGTAGCCCGGCGACAGCCACAGGTCGTCGGCGGCGCTCCACCGCAGCTCCTGGATGAAGTTGTAGGTGTGGCCGCCGCCGAGCAGGAGCGCGCGGTACGCCGGCAGCAGCCGCGCGGCGTCGGCGGCCGGGAACGCCCACTCGCCCTCCCGGTGCACCGGCGGCACCGGCGTCAGGAAGCCGACCGCGCTCGGCACGACCCGATCGAGCGGCCGGCTGGCCTCGCGGGTGAGGAAGCGGTTGATGCCGGGGATCCAGCGGCGGCCCGAGGCGCGGCCGGCGGCGACCAGCGCGCGGTACATCGCCACCGACACCACGCGATCCTTGACGAACCGACGCAGCCGCGAGTCGTCGGCGGGACGATCGGTGCGCCGGCGGTCGTAGACGATCACGTCGTCGGACGGCGGCAGCCACCACAGCTTGTAGTGATCGCTGGCGGCCAGCGCGGCGTCGAGCCCGGCCAGCGCGTCGGCGAAGCTGGCGCGGGTGGTGACGTCGTGGAGCTGGAACGCCGGCACCACGTCGAAGGTGACCGCGGTGGTGACGCCCAGCGCGCCGAGGCCGACCACCGCGCCGGCGAAGTCGGCGTCGCCGCGGGCCAAGGTCACCACCTGGCCCCGGCCGTCGACCAGCTCGAGCCGCGCCACCTGCGCGCTGATGCACCGGAAGCGCGCGCCGCTGCCGTGGGTGCCGGTGGCGATGATCCCGGCCACCGCCTGCTGATCGATCGAGCCCAGGCTGGTCAGCGCCAGGCCGTGGCGCGCCAGGTACGCGTTGACCTCGTGGAGGCGCATGCCGCCCTCGACGGTCACCTGCATCCGATCGCGATCCAGCGCCAGCGGCCGGCGCATGCGATCGAGCGACACCAGCGTGTCGTCGGTGACGATCGCGGGCGACCACGAGTGCGCGGCGCCGACCGCGCGCAGCTTGCGGGCCCCGCGCACGATCGCGATCACCTCGGCGCGATCGCGCGGGCGCGCGACGACGCGCGGCCGGAACCGCAGGTTCTTGCCGAAGTTGGTGACGGTCGGCACGGCGCGAGTGTACGCCGGCGCGTGGCGCGGCTGGCCGCGGCGGCGTATATCCTCGGGCCGATGGCCACCTTCGTCCACGGCTGGGGCCTGACCGCACTCTCGCTGGTCGTGATCACGCTGGTGTTCGCCGGCGCGTGGCTGCACGTCGCCGGCGAGCTGCGCTGGGTGCGGGTGCTGACCGATCAGCTGGGGCTCGAGGTGGTCGACGCGCCCGAGGCGAAGCGCGGCGGCGGGCTCGACGTGGCGGCGGTGCGCGAGGAGGCCCACGCGGTGTGGACCGCGACCGACGCGGCGTGGGCGGCGCGGCAGGTGCGCTCGTGGCAGATGCGGGCGCTGCGGCTCGAGCCGGCGCTGGCGTTCTGGATCGACCTGCTGCGGCAGCTGGGGCTGCTCGGCACGGTCGTCGGGCTGGGGCTGTCGCTGACGATCGCCGGCGACGCCGACGCGCTGCTCGGGCCGCTGGCGCTGGCGGTGTGGACCACGGTGGCCGGCCTCGGCTACTCGATCGTGCTGTCGAGCCTGTACGGCATGCGCCTGACCGCGTGGGTCGACGCCTGCGCCAAGAACCTCGAGGCGTGGGACGCGCGGCGCCGCGCGGCGGTGCAGCCGTGAAGCGCTGGGTGCCGCCGCCGTCGTCGCTGACGTCGCTGCTCGACGTGCTGTTCATCCTGGTGTTCGCGGCGCTGGTGCAGCTGGCCGCGCGCCAGGCCCCGGCCGCGGCCGCGGCCGCGCCGCCACCGCCGACGCCACCACCCGCGCCGCTGGCCAACGCGGCGCTGCGCCAGGCGGCGATCGCGGCGACCACCAAGCAGCTGGCCGGCGCGCCGCTGCTGGTCGCGCGGATCGCCGCCGACGGCACGCTGGCCGCCCTCGAGCGCGACGGCGATCGCCGCGCGCTGCCGGTGCCGCTGCTGGCGGCGATCGCCGACCCCGACGTCGGCGTCGCGTACGTCGGCGATCGCGCGCCGACGCAGCGGGTCTGCGCGCTGGTCGCCGCCGGGTTCGGGCTGCCGACGCTGCGCGACGCGGTGGTGGTGATCGCGCCCGACGCGCCGCGCGCCGCGCTGCCGGTGGCGCTGGTCGCCGGCCTCGAGCGCGACGCCGAGCGCTGCCACCCCGAGCAGCACGCGCTGGCGCTGGTGCTCTACCCGGAGGCGACGCCGTGACCACGCCACGCGAGGTCGAGTCGGCGGTGGCCAAGGTGCTGGCGCGCCAGCGCCGGCGGCGACGGCTGTTCGCCGCGGCGGTGATCGCGGCGCTGGTCATCGCGCTCTTGGCGATCCGCTGCGGCGGCGGGTTCGGCCTCGGCGGCGGTGACGGCCTGGGCGGCGGCCGCGGCGGCGCGGGCACCGGCTCGGGCTCGGCCCGTGCGCCGGCGCGCTGTCAGATCCGCGTCGACGCCACCGGCGTGACTGTCGACGGCAAGCCCGCGACGCCCGCGGCGGCGGTGGCCGCGTGCCGCGGCGGCGCCGACGTCGTGGTCACCGGCGACGCGCGCCAGGGCACCTGGGACGAGCTGGCCCGGGCGCTGGCCGCCGCCGGCGTGGCCACCGCGGTGCGCGGCGCCGGCGCGCCGGTCGGCGTCGACGCCGGGCCGTAGCCCGTCACTCGATCCGCAGGTCGACGACGATGTCCGCGATCGGCGTCGGATCGTCGCCGGCGACGAACGTCAGCCGCAGCTGCGACGTGGCGGTGTAGGCCGCGAGGTCGACCCGGGCGTCGATCGCGCCGTGGCCGCGCATCGCCAGCGTGGCGTCCGCGAACGGCACGTCGGCGGCGGCCACCTCGACGGTCGCGCGGACCACCGCGGTGGTGTCGGAGAGCGACACCAGCGTCCACGTGGTCAGCCCCGGGATCGGCTTGGCCCCGAGCCCCGCCGCCAGCGCCAGCGGCGCGGTCCAGCGCGCGCCGACGCCCACCGCCGCCGCGGGCACGATCGGCAACGCGTGCTCGGCCTGGGTCTGCTGCAGCACGACGCGCCCGCCGTTGTCCGGCGCCGCCGCCTCGTGGCGGCCGCGGGGCCCCATGCGCCAGCTGCCCGCGGTGCCGGCCGGCACCGGCAGCGCGGTGGCGCCCAGCGTCAGCGTGACGATCGCGTCGTCACCCGCGCGCGCGAAGGCGTAGTCCCAGGTCAGGTCGATGTCGACGGGCTTCGCGCCGGCCGGCGTGGTGCGCGCGTGGTAGGTCGCGTGGCGCGTCGTGCCGGCGACGATCTGGTAGCGCAGCGCGCGCCGCGGCCCGGTGCCCGGGTCGAGCACGACGACGCCGTCGGGTTCGGCCACCGGCGCGGCCGCCGCCGCGGCCGGCGTGTTCGCGGGCGCGCGTGGCGACGCCACGGGCCCGCCGCACGCCGCGAGCGCCACCGCCGCCACCGCCGCCACTGCCGCGGCCCGCCTCACGCCACCGCGTCCGGCTGGCGATCGGGGTGGGCGGCGAGGAACGCCGCGTCGTCGGCGCAGGCGGCGTCGATGATGCGCAGCCGCGGGTACGGATCGAGCGACACGCCGAACCGCCGCGCCGAGTACAGCTGCGGGATCAGGAAGCAGTCGGCCAGGGTCGGCGCGTCGCCGACCGAATAGCGATCGGCGCCGTGCCCCACGGCGGCCTCGTAGGCGGCGAGGCCGCTGGCGATGAAGCCCTGGACCCAGGCCTGCTCGTCGCCGCCCAGCGCCTTGACCTTGCGGGTGGTGGTGAGGTTCTGCAGCGGCTGGATGCCGGTGTTGATCAGCTCGGCCAGCGCGCGGACCCGCGCCCGCGTGGCCATCGCCGCGTGCGACGACCCGATCGGCAAGAGCGGGTGCTGCGGCCAGCGCTCGTCGAGGTACTCGAGGATCGGCAGCGACTGGGTCAACACCACCGGCGGGCCCACGTCCTCGATCACCTCGAGCGTCGGCACCTGCGCCATCGGGTTGAGCGCCTTGTACGCCTCGGTGTGCTGCGCGCCGCCGTCCTTGATGATGTTGACGACGCGGTACTCGTAGGCCAGGCCCTTGAGCGCCAGGCCGATGCGCACCCGGTAGCTGGCCGACGAGCGCCAGTAGTTGTGCAGGACCAGGTTCACGGCGCGCGCTCCGGCGCGACGACGACCTGCTCGATCGTCCCGAACGGGCTGGTGCCGTCGGCCAGCACCGCCTCGATCGCGATGCGATCGCCGACCTTCATGAACGGCGTCTTGGGCGCGCCGCTGTCGATGGTCTCGATCATCCGGATCTCGGCCAGGCACGAGATGCCGCGCGCGCGATCGGCGTTGGACACCGTGCCGCTGCCGACGATGGTGCCGGCGGTGTAGCGCCGGGTCTTGGTCAGGTGCGCGATCAGATCGTGAAACGAGAAGTGCATCTCGGGGCCGCTGTCGCAGTCGCCGATGAGCTGGCCGTTGTAGGTCGAGCGCACCCGCGCCTGCAGCCGGCCGTCGGCCCACGCCGGGCCCAGCTCGTCGGGGGTGACCGCGAACGGCGAGAACGCCGTCGCTGGCTTGGACTGGAAGAAGCCGAAGCCCTTGGCCAGCTCGTCGGGGATCAGGTTGCGCAGCGTGACGTCGTTGGCCAGCATCACCAGCCGCACGTAGGGCGCGGCGGCGGCGGCGGCCACGCCGCGCGGGGTGTCGCCGAGGATCACGACGACCTCGGACTCGTAGTCGAGGCCCCACGCCGGATCCGGCAGCTCGATCGGATCGCGCGGACCGAGCAGGTCGCCCGAGCCGCCCTGGTACACCAGCGGGTCGGTGGTCAGCGTGGCCGGCGGCTCGGCCTTGCGCGCCTTGCGCACCAGGATGACGTGGTTGAGGTACGCCGAGCCGTCGACCCACTCGAAGGCCCGGGGCAGCGGCGCCGCCAGCCGCGTCGGATCGATCGGCAGGCCGTCGAGCGCGCCGGCCGCCAGCTCGGCCGCGACCGCGCGCAGGGCCGGGGCGGCCGCGTCCCAGTCGTCGAGCGCGCGCTGCATCGAGGTCCACGGCGCCGGCGCCGGCGCGCCGACCGCGCCGTCGGCGCGCACCACCAGCAGGCGACCATCGCGAGTGCCATCACGCAACGTGGCGAGCTTCATCGCGGCGAACCGTACGCCGATCGATTCCGCGTGCCAACCGCGTAAGCCGGTCGCCGACGCCGCGTTTCCACGGCGCCACCCCGGCGACGCGCCCGCGTCGCTGTCCCGTCCCCTGCCCTCCCTGGAGCCTGCCATGTCGCTCTCGCCGCGCGGCCGCGCCGCCGCCCTGCTCGTGATCTGCCTGCTCGCCGCCGCGTGCGGCGCCCGCCCCCAGTACGCCTCGGCGCGGATGGCCCCGGCCGCGGCCGACGCGCCGCCGCCGCCGCCGCTCGAGCGATCGCTGTTCGCGCGCGATCCCCAGGGCGCGCTCACCGAGGACGCGCTGCAGCAGATCCTGGCGGCGCCGATCGAGCTCGACCTGCCGGCGCGGGTCGGCGTGGTGCCGATCGTGACCGCCACCGACTGGCGCGGCCCCAACCCCGACTACCTGCGGGTGCCGGCCGGCGTCGCGCCGTTCATGCAGCGGCTGCGCGGCAGCGAGCCGTTCACGCTGGTCACCGAGATCATGCCGATCCCGTCGGGCGCGCTGGGCATGGAGGCGCTGCGCGAGATCGCCGCGCGCTACCGCCTGCGCTACGTGGTGCTGTACCGCGAGGTCATCGCCACCAAGAGCACGGTCGGCCCGATCGCCTGGGGCTACGCCACGGTCGTCGGCGCGGCGTTCCTGCCCGGCCAGGATCACACCGCCTACGGCTACCTCGAGGCCAGCCTGTTCGACGTCAAGACCGGCCTCTTGCTGTTCACGACGCGGCGCTCGGTGCTCGGGCGGCGCCGCTCGAACCTGTGGCACCAGGCCGACAAGCTGGCGGCGCTGGCCTCGACCCTCGCCGTGCGCTCGGCGCCGGCGCTGGCCGACGACGTCAAGAGCGACCTCTTCCGCTTCGCCGACGCCGCGCGCGTCGAGAACCAGCGCCACGGCCAGGTCGCCGGCGCGCCGGGCGTCCCGGCGATCGGCCCCGCCACGGCCGCCGTCGCGACCGGCGAGTGAGCCGCGCGGCGCGCCGCTCAGCCGCGCAGCAGCGAGCGCCCGTTCGGGGCGAGGATGCCGTCGTACAGGTCAGCGACCGCGATCGGCGCGGTGAGCGTTGGCAAGGCGAACGCGTCGCCGTCCGCGAAGGTCGTGACCTGCCAGTCGGCACCCTGCCGCCGGTACACCTTCACCCGCCGCTGATCTTGGGCCACCAGGACGTAGGCTTGCAGCGACGCCAGGGACTGGAAGTCGACGCGCTTGTCGCCGTCGTCGTCGCCGTCGCTCGATGGCGACAGCACCTCCACGACCAGCACCGGGTTGGTCGTCGCCTGGCCGTCATGCGCCGGGTGTTCGGGGGGACCGCAGATCACCGAGCCATCCGCGTAGCGCCCGCGCATGCGCGCGGCGATCCAGAACCGCTGATCGGGCGTGTAGTAGCGACAGCCGCCCGCTTCGCGGTTCCCGAGCAGCCGCGCGAACCGACCGGCCAGCGCGTTGTGTTCGTCGGAGCCGCCCGCCATCGCCACGATGACTCCATCGAGGAACTCGTGCCGTCGCTCGCTGCCCTGCTCCACCGCCAGGTAGTCGGCGTAGGACGCACGCCGCGGCAGCCGAAGGGTGGCCTCCATCCCGGTAGCCTAGCACCGCCGGCGGCGACCGCGTCGCCGCGCGTCGGCCGTCAGCGCTCGAGCGGCAAGCCGAGCAGCGCGCGGCGCGCCAGGTCGAGGAAGTCGGTGGCGGTGACGATGCCGACCAGCGCGCCGTGCTCGTCGACCACCGCGACCGAGTTGATCGTGAGCTCGAGCATCAGCGCGGCGGCCTGGTGGGCCGGGGTGTCGGGCCCGACCTTGACCACGTCGGGGCTCATGATCTCGGAGACCCGGGGGGCGCGGCGCTCGACCGCGGTGGCGGCGCGGAGCAGGTCGCGATCCGACAGCACGCCGACCAGGCGGCCGTGATCGTCGACGACCGGCAGGTGGCGCACCGCGGCCGACTCCATCTCGGCGTGGGCCTCGGTCACCAGCTCGCTGGCGCGGATGGTGACGAGCGCGGTGGACATCAGGTCGGCGACCTTGAGCTGGTAGGGCTTCACGCCCCGATGATGAGCCTCCGCGGGCCGCGGCGCGAGCCTCGAAGCGCACGGTCGGACGTCACGCGCGATCGGCGCGCCGGACCCGCGCGGCGCCGCGCGCGGCGCGATACGATGGCGGGTGATGCTCGATCGCGTGCGCGCCCTGCCCTTCGCCGTGCTCCCCCTCGTCGTCGCTTGCGGCGGCGGCGCCCGCCCGACCACCCCGCCAGCGTCGCCCCCACCGAGCGGCGACGCCTGCGCCGCCGGCGTGCGCCTGCCCGGCGTCCCGACCGCCGCCGCGACCTGGGACGACGTGCGCGCCGCGCTCGGCGACGCCGCCGAGGCGTGCACCCCGGACGCCGGCTGCGGCCCCGACCTCGCGGTGAGCGTGGTGCCGGAGCACGGCGCGATCGTCGTGAAGAGCGCCGACGGCTACCACGTGGCCACCGACCTGTGGGAGGCGTACAGCGCGCCGCCGCAGGTCACCACCGCCGCCCTCGGCGCGCTGACGCACGTCGCGGTCCGCTGGGAAGAGCTGGGGCGCGAGGAGGTGTGTGACGAGGGCGTCGAGGAGGGCAGCGGCGAGTGCGGCTCGGCGACGGTGGTGGTGTCGAGCAACGCGTTCGACGCGGTGGTCGATCCCTCCGCCGGGGCGCTGGTGTGGCAGGCGACGTGCTCGGTCGAAGGCGACGTCACCTTCCACGCCCCGGCGGTGGCCGCCGACGACGACGCCTTCAGCTACACGCCGTGCGCGACCGGCGCGACCACGGCGCGGTTCGCGGTGACCGCGCTGGCGGCTTGCGGCGCGCCGTAGCGACATCGCGCCCCCTTGCGCCAGTTGTATGCGTGCCCACATTCGAGGCATGCCCGCGATCACCCGCGCGCCCGCCGTCGCCGGCACCTTCTACCCCGCCGCGCCCGACGCGCTGCGCGCGCAGGTCGACGCGTTGCTCGCCGCGGCGCCCGCGGCCAGCGCGCTCGCCTGCCCCAAGGCGCTGATCGTGCCGCACGCCGGCTACGTCTACTCGGGACCGATCGCCGCGGCGGCGTTCGCCCGGCTGGCGCCGTTCAGCGACCGCATCGAGCGGGTGGTGCTGATCGGCCCGGCTCACCGGGTGTTCGTGCACGGCCTGACCAGCCCCGGCGCCGCGCGCCTGGCCACGCCGCTGGGCGAGGTCGAGGTCGACACCGCGGCGCTGGCCGAGGTCGGCGTCGGCGACGACGCCCGGGCCCACGCCCGCGAGCACGCGCTCGAGGTCGAGCTGCCGTTCCTGCAGCGGGTCGCGCCGCGCGCCCAGGTGGTCCCGATGATCGGCTCCCGGGCCAGCGCCGCCGAGGTCGGCGCGGTGCTCGAGCGGCTGTGGGGCGGCCCCGAGACGGTGATCGTGGTCAGCTCGGACCTGTCGCACTTCCAGCCGTACCGCGCGGCCCGGGCCCACGACGAGCGCACCGCCGATCGCATCCTCGACCGCGACATCGACCTGGAGGGCGACGACGCCTGCGGCGCGATCGGGATCAACGGCCTGATGTGGGTCGCGCGGCGCCGCCGGCTGCGCATCGAGCTGTGCGATCTGCGCAACTCCGGCGACACCGCCGGCGGGCGCGACGAGGTGGTCGGCTACGGCGCGTTCGCGCTGTACGAGGTGGCGTCGTGATGACCGGGCCGCAGCGGGCCGAGCTCGCGCGCTGGGCGCGCGCGCGGCTGCGCCAGGAGCTGGGCGGCCCCGCGGCGGCGCCGCCCGAGGGCGCGTGGACCGAGGCGCCGGGCGCGACCTTCGTCAGCCTGCACTGGCCCCACGGCGAGCTGCAGGGGTGCATCGGCACGCTCGAGCCGCGGCGGCCCATCGTGGTCGACGTGGCCGCCAACGCGCTGGCCGCGGGGCTCGACGATCCGCGCGGCATGCGGCTGGCGCTCGAGGACCTCGATCACCTCGAGGTCGAGGTGTCGGTGCTGTCGCCCTTGACCCGGGTGCCGGTGACCACCGAGGCCGAGGCGCTGCGCGCGATCCGCCCTGGCGTCGACGGGCTGCTGCTGAAGCACCGGGGCCAGCGCGGCACGCTGCTGCCGACGGTGTGGGCCCAGCTGCCCGAGCCGGCGGCGTTCCTGGCGATGCTGCGGCGCAAGGCCGGGCTGCCCGCCGAGTACTGGAGCCCGGACCTCGAGCTGTGGCGCTACACCACCGCGGTCGCGACCGACCCGGCGCCGGGGGTGCGATGAGCGAGCCGGCGTACCCCGCTCGCTGGTGGCACCTCGCCGACGACGGCAGGCTGCAGTGCGACCTGTGCCCGCGCGACTGCCGGCTCGGCGACGGCCAGCGCGGCCTGTGCTTCGTGCGCCAGCGCCAGGGCGACGCAGATGGTGCTGACCACCTACGGCCGCTCGAGCGGGTTCGCGCTCGATCCGATCGAGAAGAAGCCGCTCAACCACTTCTACCCGGGCACCAGCGTGCTGTCGTTCGGCACCGCCGGCTGCAACCTGGCCTGCCGGTTCTGCCAGAACTGGGACATCTCGAAGTCGCGCGACATGGATCGCCTGGCCGATCGCGCGAGCCCCGAGGCGATCGCCGCCGCCGCGGTGCAGGCCGGCGCGCGCTCGGTGGCGTTCACCTACAACGATCCGGTGATCTTCGCCGAGTACGCCCTCGACGCGGCCGCGGCCTGCCGCGCCGCGGGGATCGCGACGGTGGCGGTCACCGCCGGCTACATCCACGCCGCGCCGCGCGCCGAGTTCTTCGCCGGGATGGACGCCGCCAACGTCGATCTCAAGGCGTTCACCGAGGAGTTCTACCACCGGCAGTGCGCGGCCAGCCTGGCGCCGGTCAAGGACACGCTGCGCTACCTGGTCAGGGAGACCCGGGTGTGGACCGAGATCACGACGCTGCTCATCCCCGGCCTCAACGACGGCGAGCGCGAGCTGACCGAGCTGTCGGAGTGGGTCGCGGGCGAGCTCGGCGTCGACGTGCCGCTGCACTTCTCGGCGTTCCACCCCGACTACAAGCTCGGCGACGTGCCGCCGACGCCGCCGGCGACGTTGACGATGGCCCGGGCGATCGCGCGCCAGGCCGGGCTGCGCTACGTCTACACCGGCAACGTCCACGACGCCGAGGGCGACGCGACGCTGTGCCCCGGCTGTGGCGCGAAGGTGATCGAGCGCGACTGGTACCAGCTCCTGGCGGTGCGGATGGAGCGCGATCGCTGCGCCGCCTGCGGCACCGCGATCGCCGGCCGGTTCGACGACCACGTCGGCGACTTCGGCCGCCGCCGGCTGCGCGTCCACATCGGCTGAGCGGCGGGCGCGGCGGGCTGCGACGCGCGGTCGCGGGAGTGCCGATCGCTGCCGCGCCGCGGCCCTGGCGCGCGCGCCGATCGTGATAGCGTCACTGGCGAGGGATGACGGCCGCGAACGATCAGGTGACGTTCGGTGACGTCGAGCGCGCGGCGCGCGATCGCGATCCGCAGCTCGGCGAGCTGATCGTGCGCTACCTGGCGCAGCCCGATCCCGAGCCCGGCGCGCCCGAGGGCCGCGACGACGACGACGCGGACGCGCCGCCGGTGCCCCGCGCGCCCGCCGGCGCGATGACGCTGCCGCGGATGGTCCAGCTGCTGCGGGCCGACGCGATGCGCGGCAAGACCGCGACCGAGCGCAAGCTGGCCCGACGCGAGGTGTGGCAGGCAGCGCTGGGCTCGCCCTGGACGCCGCCGCGGCTGCGCCTGGGCGAGCTGCTGCTCGGCCTCGACGAGGCCGGGGACGACGCGGCCCGCGAGGCGCTGGTGGCGGTGTTCACCCGCGGCTGGCTGCACTGGGGCGTGTGGCAGGCGGCGAAGGCGATCTACAAGCGCGCCGAGGCGCGGCACGATGCGCTGTTGTTCGGCGCGCTGGCGGCGCGGTTCGATCGCCTCGGGCCCGGCACCGGGACCCACGACGGCGCCGAGCTGCGGCTCGGCACCATGATGTACATGAAGAAGCGCGCGTGGCGCTGGCTGCGCCACCTGGGCCAGGCGGTGCCCGAGGCGTACCCGGCGTTCGCGATCGAGGTGCTGCGCCACTACCGCGACGACGAGCGCCCGGCGCCGTCGTGGGTGGCGGCGCAGATCTGGGATCACCGGCGGATGCGCCGCGCCAAGCGGCCGGGCGGCTTCGTGCTGCCGCCGTGGACCGAGCGCGCGTTCCCCGACGCGTGGAAGGCGTCGCCGGCGCCGCTGGTGCGGCTGTTGCTCGAGGCCCAGCACCGCGAGGTCGCGCTGTGGGCGATCGCCGGGCTCGAGGCCGATCACGCCGCGGCGCTGTACGCGCTGGCGCCGGCGCAGCTCGCGGCGATCGCCCGGCGCCACCGCGACGGGCCGGTGGCGGCGTTCGTGGTCAAGCTGCTCGGCGCGCGGCCCGACCTGCACGCGTCGCAGTACCGCGCGCTCGGGCTGCACGACGCGGTGCTGGGCTGGCTGCCGGCGCGCGACGCCGCGGTCGCCGGCTTCGCGATCACCTACGCCCGGGCCCACGCGCCGGAGCTCGATGCCGCCGCGCTGGTGGCGCTGGTCACCGACGGCGGCGCCGCCGCGGTGGCGTTCGCGCTCGATCGCCTGGGCGCGCTGCCGGCGGCGACGATCGGCCTGCCGGCGCTGGTGCGGCTGGTCGGCGTGACCGCGGCGCGGGCGCTGGCCACCGCCAAGCTGCGCGAGGGCGCGCGCCCGGCCGAGCTGGCGGTCGAGCTGTTCGTCGCGCTGGTCACCGGCAGCTACGATCAGCTGCAGTTCGCGATCGAGTGGTACGCCAGCGCCAACACGGTGATCCCGGCGCCCCACTGGATCGCGGCGCTCGGCGATCCGCGCTGCGATCGCGCGCTGCGCAAGCGCGCGCTCGAGGAGCTGGGCCGGCGCAGCGGCGCCGAGCTGACCGCGCGCTGGCTGCAGGCCGCGCTCGAGGATCGCGCGATCAGCGACGCGGTCGCCGGCTGGCTCGAGGCCGGCAAGCTGACCGGCGACGCGCTCGACGTCGAGTGGGTCAAGGGGCTGGTGATGCGGCCGCGGCTGCGCCCGCTGGCCTTGCGCATGCTCGGCAACCGGGCGCTGGTGGCGCCGGCGCGGATCGGCCTGCCGTGGCTGCTCGAGCTGACCCGCGCGCCCGAGCCCGAGCTGGCGGCGTTCGCGCAGCGGCTCTTGCTCGAGCACTTCACGCCCGAGGACTTCGGGGGCGATCGTGGCGGCGGGCTGGCGCGGCTATGGGAGCTGGCGGCGGGCGGCAAGAGCCCGGAGCCGGTGCGCGCGTTCGCGTCGATCTACCTGCGCGCCCACCACCCCGAGCTGGGCCGGACGCTGCCCGAGGCCAAGGCGGTGGGGCTGACGCCGCGGCTCACCGCCGCCGACTACCCGCCGGCGCGGGTCGTGCCCCTGGCCAGCGATCCGCGCGCCGACGTGCGCAAGCTCGCGTGCGCGATCATCGGCGAGGAGCTCGTGCGCTGGGGCGACCGCGCCCTGCTCTACCAGCTGGCGGCCAGCGATCACCGCGAGCCGCGGACGCTGGGCAACCAGCTCTTGCTCGGTGCGCTCGCCGGCGGCGACGGCGCGGTGCCGGCCGACTGGCTCGACGGCGCCGCGGTGTTCGGCCTGACCGAGAGCGCGCACAAGGCGACCCGCGAGGTCGCGCTGACGGTGATCCGTCGCGCCTACGATCGGGTCGGCGGCCGGGCCCGATTGGCGTGGCTGATGGAGTCGAGCGAGCGCGACGTGCGGCTGTTCGCGGTGCGGCTGTTCTGGGATCGGCACCGGCCGCGGGCGCTGCCGCCGGGATGGACGCCAGTCCTATCCGGAGGGCCTGTCGCCAGGCCCTCCCCCGTCGGGTCACGCCCCGACGGGCCCCCCACCCGAGACGCGAGACGCCCGACCTCGAACGTCGCGAGCGCCGAGGCACTCCCGAGCGACGACACCGAGATCGCGGCGCTGCGGCAGTTCGCGCGCACGGTGCTGTTCGGGCTGCCGCCGGGTCGGCTGGGCGAGCGCGAGCCGCTGGCCGGCGCCAAGCCCGAGCGGCCGCTGCCGGCGTCGGTGGCCAAGCGCCGCCTGCTCGAGGCGCTGCGCGATCTGGCGGTAGCCGACGTGGCGTTCGCCGCGGTGATGACGCCGGTGATCGCCGAGCTAGCGGCGTCGGTGGCGCGCGGCGAGTGGCAGGCCGCGGTGGCGGCGCTGGCCGCGATCCGCGCCGCGCACCCGGGGCTGGGCACGCTGGGCCTGCCGGCGCCGCGGGCGCGCGCGGCCCACGAACCGAAGGCCCGGCCGGCTGATCCCAGGAGGCCGACGTGACTTTCGGCCCGCAGCTCGAGCGCCTGCTGGCGGTGGCGGCGTCGCCGCGCCTGTTCGCGCTCGGCGGGCGCCGCGACGCCGACGGCCCGCCGCCGAGCGCGCTGCACCTGGTGCCGCGCGGCAAGGGCAAGCCGCGCTCGCTGGCGCTGGACGCGCCGATCCTCGCGCTGGCGTTCGGCGACGACGAGCTGGTGCTGGCCGGCTGCGGCGACGGCCGCCTGCGGGCGATCGTCGTCGGCGACGGCGAGCCGATGGTGCGGGCCGAGCTCGACCTGGGCGCGGCGGTGCGCGCGGTGCTGATCGTCGACGCCGGCTCGGCGCTGGCCACCACCGCCGACGGCGCGCTGCACCGGCTGACGCTCGAGGTGCGCGACGCGCGCCCGACGCTGACCGCGCGCGGCCGCGTGGCGGTGGCCGAGCGCGGGCTCGACGCCATCGCGGTCGAGGGCGGCGTGATCGTGGTCGGCGGCGTCGACGGCGCCTGGGTGGTCGACGGCGACCGCGCCCGGCCGCTGGCGGTCGGCGGCGACGGCGGCGTGCGCGCGCTGGTCGGGCTCGGCGACGGCCGGATCGTCGCCGGGTGCGGCGACGGCGCGGTGCGCACCGCCTACGTCGTCGGCGAGGCCGAGGCCGCGGATCGCGCCGGCGCCAACGCCCACGCGGGCGCGGTGCGCGCGCTGGCGCTCGGGCCGCTGCTGGTCGACGGCGCCGGCCGTGAGCTCGCGCGGCGGCTGTGGTCGCTGGGCGAGGACGGCGCGCTCAAGAGCTGGCCGCTCGACTCCAACCGCAAGCCGCGCACGCTCGAGCTGGGCGCTGGCCCCGGGACCGCGCTGGCGATCGCCGTGGGCGCGGTCAAGGGCGTCGACGGCTCGACGGCGCAGGTGATCGCGGTCACCGCGGCGCGCAAGCTGGTGGTGCAGACGCTGGGCGCCGACGGCGAGCCGGTCGGTAACCCGGCGGTCACCGCGGGCGAGCTCGAGCGGCTGGCGGCGGACCTCGAGGACCACAAGCCCAAGAGCCAGGGCGTGCGCGCCGCCGCGGTGATCACGCTGGGCGCGCTGCCCGAGGACGAGGCCCGGCTGTCGCTCGAGCGCGCGCTGGCCCGCGACCCCGCGCCCGAGGTGAAGATCGCCGCCGCCCAGGTGCTGGCCCAGGGCGGCCGCCGCCGCGCGCGCCCGGCGCTGCGCGCGGCGCTGGGCGACGGCAACGCCAAGGCGCGGGCCGCCGCGTTCGCGGCGCTGATCGCGCTCGAGGCCGCCGAGCCGCTGGCGGCGATCCGCGCCGGGCTGGCGGCGCGCGCCGAGGACGTCCGCGTGCTCGCGCTCGACGCGCTGGCCGCGCAGCCGCCGGGCACGCTGACCGCCGCGCTGGCCGCCGACGGGTTCACCGACGCCGTGCCCGCGGTCCGGGACCGCGCGTTCGCCGTCGCGCGCGCGCTGGGCGCCGCCGATCCGCGGTGGGCGGTGCGCACCGCGCTGGCCCGCGGCCCCGCCGATCTGCGGGCCCGCGCGCTGTTCACGCTGGGCCTGGTCGATCGCGCCGACGACGCGGCGGCCCGGGCGCTGGTGGCGGCGGCGCTCGACGACGACAGCCCCGAGGTGCGGTGGGCCGCCTACGCGGTCGCGCTGTGCGCGCGGCCGCGGCTGACCGGGCGGCTGCGCGCCATCGACGCGACGCTGGCCGCCAACCTGATCGACGCCGCGGCCCGGGTCGGCGTGGCCGAGGCCGCGCTGCCAGCGGCGACGACCGAGGCCGCGCCGCTCGACGACGACGAGCGCGCGCCGCTGTTCCAGGCGATGGCGAGCCGCCAGCCCGAGACCGCGCTGCGCGGCGCCCGCGGCCTGGTCTACCTGGGCGATCCGCGCGCGCTGGGTGCGCTGCTCGGCCTGTCGCGGGACCCCGACGCCGGCGTGCGCCGCGCCGCGGTCGACGCGCTGGCGGTGGCCGCGCGCACGATCGCCGACGACGACCGCGCGCTGGCGCGGCTGGGCTGGTTGCTCGACGACGCCGACCCGCAGGTGCGGGGCGCGGCGATCGCGGCGCTGATCGAGCGCACCGCCGGCGCCGCCGACGCCGAGCTCGATCTGGCCGAGCTGGCGCTGCGCGCGAGCCAGGTCGACGTGCGGACCCGCGCGCTGGCGCTGCTGATCAAGCACGGCCCCGCCGGCCCGGTGGCGGCCCGCGCCGACGCGCTCCTGGGCGACGCGCTCGACGACGAGGCGCCGGCGGTGCGGACCGAGGCGTACAAGACCGTGTGGGCGTGGCACGCCGCGACGCCGCTGGTGCCGCTGGCCCGGGCGGCGCGCAGCCGCCACGCCGATCTGCGCGGCCAGGTGGTCGCCGAGCTGGCCCGCCGCCGCGCGGCGACGCCCGCCCCGGCGCGCGACGCCGCCCTCGACGCCGCGCTGGTGGCGCTGGTGCGCGATCCGGTGGCCGAGGTGGGCCACGCCGCCTACGCCGCGCTGGTCGGCGACGGCGCCGACGGCAAGCCCGGGCCCGGCCGCGCCCGCGCCGACGTGCACCTGGCGGCGATGGCGTCGCCGCGCGCATCGGTGCGCGCCGCCGGCGCGGCGGGGGCCCGCCACGCGCCGGGCGCGCAGGTGCGACCGCGCCTGGTCGAGCTGGTCAAGGACGACCAGCCGGCGGTGCACACCGCGGCGATCGAGTCGCTCGATCACGTCGCCCCGACCGACGCCGAGGGCTTCGCGCTGGCGTTCGCGTCGATCTTTTACGCGCTGCAGGTGCGCGCCGGCGAGCTGTGCGGCACCCGCCGGGATCGCCGCGCGGTGGCGCCGATGCAGCGGCTGCTGGCGATCCCGCGCACCGACGTCGATCGGCCGAGCGACGAGCTGCGGCGCCGGGCCGCGCGCGCGCTGGCGGACGTCGGCGACGCCGGCGCGGTGCCGTTCCTGTCGGGGCTGCTCGACGACGACGACGCGATCGTGCGCGAGATGGCGGGGCGCGGCCTGGCCACCGCGTGCGGCCCGGCCGAGCAGCAGGCGCTGCTCGACGCGCTCGGCCACGCCGATCTGCCGGTGCGGTCGTGGGCCGCCGAGGGCCTGGCCCGGCTCGGCGATCTGCGCGCGCTGCCGGTGCTGGCCGGCACCCAGCGTCACGATCACCGCCCGCTGCGGCTGGGCGCGATCGTCGGCCTGACCGCGCTCGGCGCCGATGGCGCCCGCGGCCTGCGCCAGGCGCTCGAGGACCCCGATCGCGAGGTCGCCGAGCTGGCGTTCGCGGTGATCGTCGCCCGCGACGTGGCGCTGGCCGCCGCCGACCTCGGCCCCGATCTGCTGCTCGACGCGCTGGCCAGCCCGGGCGCCGAGCTCCGGTTCGCCGCCGCGCGGCTGATCGAGGCCCGGGCGGCGGGCGCGCCGCTGCTCGACGTGGCGACCGAGCTGGTCGGCCCGCGCAAGCCGGTCGCGACCGCGGGCGCGGCGGCCGCCGACACCCGTGACTGGCCACCCGAGGCGCGCCGCGCCGCGCTCCTGCGGGTCGTCGTCGACAACCTGGCCAGCGACGCCAGCGCGCGCCGCTACGCCGCGGCCCAGGTGCTGGCGCTGCGGCCGCAGCCGCTGGCGTACTGGCGCGAGGCGCAGCGGCTGAGCGGCCCGGCCCAGACCACGGCGCCGGCGACCAACTACTCGTCCGAAACCCGGACACCCCGGACCGGCGGCTGGATCCGGCGGCTGGTGGTCGGCCGCGCCGCCGCCGCGCTCGACGCCGCGCCGGCCCCGACCGAGCTCGAGCGGCTGGCGCTGATCCTCCGCTGCGCCGGCGGCCCCGAGCCGACGCCGGTGCCGCCGCGGCCCGCCGCGGGCGGGCTCGATCCCGCGACCGCCGCGCGGCTGGTGTTCGGCGTCTACGCCGGCCTGGTGCGCCAGGGGCCGGCCCCCGGCGCGGCCGACGAGACCCAGCGGGTGCGCCGGGACGCGGTGGCGCGCATCGCCGCGCTGGCCGCCGACGGCGCGGTCGGCAAGGACGCCGCGCTGCCGGCGCTCGAGCACGCGCTCGCCGACGGCCACAACCTGGTGCGCGCGGCGGCGATGACCGCGGTGCGCGCGCAGTACCCGGCCGGCGCGCTGGCGCCGCTGGCGGCGGCGCTGCGCTCGGCGGCCGACGTCGGCAAGGCGGCGCTCGACGAGCTGATCGGGCTGGCCTCGGCCGGCGACGCCGACGCCGCGGCGCTGGTCCACGCGGCGCTCGACGCCGACGACGCCGCCGTCCGCGCCCACGCGCTCCTGCGGCTGGCGCGGCTGTACCCCGCGGGGTCGGTCGCGCCGCTCCTGGCCGGCGCCCGCAGCCGGTTCGCCGACGTCCGCGCCGCGGCGGTCGCCGAGCTGGTCGAGCGCAGCGACGCCGGCGACGCCGGCGACGCCGGACCGGTGGCCGAGGCGCTGGCGACCGCGCTCGGCAGCGACGACGCCGAGCTGCGGCTGGGCGCGGCCCGAGGCCTGGCCCTGCGCGGCGACCCGCGGGCGATCGACGCGCTGGCCGCGCTGCTGCGCGACGGCGACCGCGCCGACGACGCCCGCGCCGCGCTGGTCGAGGCGGCCGGGCGCGCGCCGACGGTCGCCGGCGCGGCGGCGAGCGCGCTGGCGGCCCGGCTGCTCGACGATCCCGACCGCACCGCCGACGTCGACGCGCTGGTGACCGCGCTGGGCGAGGTCGGCCACGAGGCCGCCGCGCCGGCGCTGCTCGAGCTGCTGGCCGGCGCGGTGCCCGAGGGCCAGCCCGATCGCTGGGCCAGCGTCCGCAGCGACGCGCTGTACGCGCTGCTGCAGATCGCGCGCGATCCCGCGCTGCGCCCGGCGCGCCTGCCCGACGGCCGCACCCGCGATCGCTACCGCGAGCCCGCCCTGCTCGGCTGGCTGGCCGAGGCCGCGCGCGCGACCGATCCGGCGATCCGCGCCGCGGTGGCGCGCACGCTCGGCGACGTCGACGACCGCGGCGCCGAGGAGCAGCTCGAGCGGCTGCTCGCCGATCGCGACGCCGAGGTGCGCACCCGCGCGTGCGAGGCGCTGGCGCTGCGCGTGGCCGCGGTGCCGACCGCGACGCTGGCGCCCCTCGAGGCCGCGCTGCGCGGCGGTCGCCGCGAGCTGGTGCTGCCCGCCGGCGAGGGCCTGGCCCGGCGCGGTCGCCCCGAGGCGTTCTTCGCGCTCTTGCTGGTGCTCAAGGCCGGCGAGCCGCCGGAGCGCGAGCGCGCGGCCCTGGCGCTGGGCCAGCTCGGCGATCGCCGCGCCCTCGAGCACCTGCTGCCGATCCTCGACGCCGGCCCCGACGCGCCGCAGGACCAGGCGCTGGCGCCGGTGGTGATCGAGAGCCTCGGCGCGCTGGTGGCGGCGCTGGCGGCGCGCGCCGACGCCGACGCCGACGAGCTCGCCGCGCTGCGCGAGCGGATCGAGCGCACCGCCACCGGCGGCCTCGGCCCGGCGCGGCTGCGCGCGCTGGCCGCGCTGCGCCGGATCGGCGACGGCCGCAGCCGCGCGCTGCTCGAGCGGGTGTTGCTGGATCGCGAGCTCGGCGACGCCGAGCGGGTCGCCGCGGCCACCGAGCTGGGCGCGCTGGGCGACGCCGCCAGCGAGGCGGCGTTCGGGGTCGCGCTGGCCGGCGACAACGGCGCGGTCCGCGGCGCGGCGCTGCTGGCGGCGCTCGCGGTGTTCGCCGCCGATCGCACCCGGGCGTACATGCTGGCGCTGCCGAGCGCGTGGGCCGACGTCAGCGGTCCGGCGGCCGCGTACCTCGCGCGCCACGGGGAGCCGGCGACCATCGTCGCGCACCTGGGCGCGCTCGGCGACGACATCCGCCGGGGCCTGCGCGAAGGCCTGGTCCGGCGCGCGGCGTTCCCCGAGCGCGCGATCGCCGACGCGCTGGCCGCCGACGACGTCCGGGCGCGGATCGAGGCCGCGTGGCTGGCCGGCGCCGCTGGCGCCGCGACGCTGGCCCCCGCGGTCGTCGCCGCGGTCGATCGCGCCGCGGCAGGGTGGCGCGCCGCACGCACCGTCGAGCTGGCCCGCGGCGCCGCCGGCCGGCTGGCGGTGACGCGCGCCGCCGAGGCGTGGCAGGCGGCGCTGTGGGCCGCGCAGCGCGTCGGCGCCGACGTGCGCCCCCAGGCGATCGCCGCCGCCGGCGACGCCGCCGCGCCCCCCGACGTGCGCGCCGCGGCGGCGAGCTGGCTCGCGGCCCACGCGGCGGCGGCGCTGCGCGGGCTGGTCTTCGACGAGGATCGCGCGGTGCGCACCCGCGCCGCCCGGGCCGCCGCCGCCAGCGGCGACGCCGAGGCGGCGCGCACCGCGGCGGCGAACGTCGACCTCTCGGCGACCGGGCCGCTGGTCGCCGCGGGGCTCGGGCTCACCGGCGGCACCGAAGCGCTGCTCGCCGGCGCGGACGCGCGCGGCGCGGCGATCGCGGTCGCGATCGCGACCCGCCGCGAGGCCGAGCTGATCGCGGTGGCGCGGCGCCGCGGCGAGGACGCGGCGCGGCTGGCGGCGATCGCGGCGCTCGGCCGGCTGGGCGGCGATGGCGCGCGGGCCGCGCTCGAGGCGATCGTCGCCGACGCCGGCGAGGCGCAGGCCGTGAAGCGGGCGGCGTGGAAGGCCCTGGCGCGGCTGCGCCGCAACGCGGCTCGCGTGTGGGCGGATGGCGTGGATCGGGCGCGGCCCGGTGAGCGTGGCGCAGTGGCCAGCGCGGCGTCGGACGAGGAGTCCGATTCGGACGACGACTCCGGCGACGACGACGACGACGACGACGACGACGGCGACGACGACGGCGACGACGACGACGACGACGACGACGGCGACGACGACGACGACTCCGGCGACGACGACTCCGGCGACTCCGACGACGACGACGGCGACGACGACGACGACGACGACGACGAGGACGACGATGAGTGACGCCAGCACCACGCTCGACGTGCCGGTCGCCTTCGCGGCGGCGACGGTCGCCGCCGAGGGCGACGGCGTGCGCATCCAGCTGCCGACCGACGCCACGCGCGCCGGCGCCCACGCCACGACCCGGCTGCACCGCCCGGCGCTGGTCCGCGACGCGCTGCTGGCGCTCGGCGACGTGCTGGCCAGCGACCTGCGCTACCGCGGCCGCGATCGCGCCGACTACCTCGCGTACCTGCTGGCCAAGGGCAAGGGCGTGTCCAAGCAAGTCTGGGACGCGCAGAAGGAGTACTTGCAGCTGCGCTACGCCGAGGCCGCGCGCGCCGAGGAGCCGCTCGATCCGGTGCTGACCGTCGGCGCCGACGCGCTGCGCTTCGAGCTGCTGTCGCGCGACGAGTCGGCCTACGCGCAGCTGGCGATCGGCGCCGGGGCGCTGGCCGCGCCCGCGCTCACGCCCGGCACCACGCTGATCGACCTGGGCCCCGCGGCGCTGCGCGCGATCGGCCGCATGCGCACCTACCGCCCGACGACGCTCGCCCTGGCGCCGGCGGCCGACGCCGCCGCGGCCACGCGGCGCGTGCCGCTGCGCTGGCTGCGCGCGCTGGGCCAGATCCAGGCCGCCGCGCTGCTCCCCGCCGAGCGCTTCACGCTGGCGCCGATCGACCTCTACAACGTCTTGCAGGCGCTGCGCATGCGCAAGGCCAAGCAGGCGCCCCGCGCGCTGCGCTACGAGCTGGTGCCGGGCCAGCCGCCGCGCATCGTCCTCGAGCCGTGGGACCTCGTGCTGACCGCGACCGGCGGCCCGTACACCGGCACGCGGCCGATGGTCGTGCGCACCTGGGGCCGCGGCCGCCTGCAGGTGCTGGCGCGCCTGCTCCCGCACGCGCGCGCGATCGACGTCCACCTGCTCGGCCCCGGCCTGCCGGCGTTCTACGTCGTCGACGCCGGCGACGCGACGCTGACGCTCGGGCTCTCGGGCTGGACCGACGCCGGCTGGGCCGGCGTCGCCACCTTCGATCAGCTCGCGGTCGGCGGCGACGCACCCGACGCCGCGCTGGCCGCGCGCCTGGCCGCCGGCCTGCCGCTGGCCGAGCTCACGCCGACCACCCGCGCTGCGCTGGGCGCCGAGGCCGCGGGCCTGCGCGCCGCGATCGATCTGGCCCGCGGCGTCGCCTTCGCCCGGCCGCTGCTCGCCGCGCCGCCGCCGGCCGACGCGCTCCGCTACCGCGACGCCCGCGAGGCCGCCGCCCACCGCCTGCTCGCCGACGCCGCCCAGGTGACGCTCACCAAGGTCCACGACCTCGGCGCCGAGGGCGAGCGCATCGAGGGCCAGGTCGACGACGCCCGCGCCCACCGCCGCTTCGTCGCCGGCTTCACGATCGATCGCGAGGGCCGCACCGCCGGCGCCACCTGCACCTGCCCCGGCTTCCGCCGCGCCGGCGTCAAGGAGGGCCCGTGCGAGCACATGATCGCGCTGCGGGTGCTGCACGCGCGGACGCAGGCGCAGCTGGCCGCAGCCCGCGCCACCGACGACGGCCGCCGGCTGATCCGCGCCGAGACCCGCACGCTGTTCCGCCGCACGCCCCGCGGCAGCGAGACCTTCCGGCTGTCGCTCGACGATCGCAGCGTCGTCGCCCGCTGGGGCGCCGCCGAGCCGCTGCGCATGACCCGCCAGCTCTACCCGACCGCCGACGCCGCGCGCGCCGACTACTTCGCGCGCCTCGACGAGCTCGCGCGCAAAGGATTCATCGATGCGACCGCGTGAGCCCCTGCCGCCGCGACGCCCGCGCGCGTTGACACCGCCGCGCCGCGCCGCCTACCATCGCGGCTACGTTTTCCAGGAAGAGGAGTCGTCTTCGTTAGCCTGCGCTCCGGCGCAAGGGCGGCGTCGCGCCGTCCCGGCACACGCAGTAGCCACTCTCCACAAGGTAGGCTGTTCTTGGTTCGCTCGCCCAGAGGGGCCCCAATTGTTGGGTCCAGCTGGACCAACCGAGCGAACCCGGTTTGCACCCAACAATTGGGGCCCCTCTGGGCGGCGAACCTGTGAGCCTACCGTGTCCCATGAGGGATGTAGCGAGCGGCGACTCCCCTTCCTGGACCTTTTCCCGTCGACGATCGCGAGGGCGTCGTGACCGCCGCCGCCAAGCTGCCCGCGGTGCCGTGGGCCG
The DNA here is from genome assembly GCA_016707895.1 of Myxococcales bacterium. GTDB lineage: Bacteria > Myxococcota_A > Polyangia > Haliangiales > Haliangiaceae > UBA2376. The sequence continues at coordinate 378,414 of JADJGV010000007.1, forward strand.
ACGTCGCGGCCAAGGGCGGCATCCGGCCCTGGGTCGACGCCGAACTGGCGCGCCAGGGCCTGGCCGATCCCGGCGCGTCGTCGTCGATGTCCGACGCCGAGAAGAAGGCGTACAAGGCGCGGCGCGACGAGGAGCGCCGGGTGCGGCGCGAGCTGTTCCGCGTCGCGTGGGCCGCGTACAAGGCGGCGCACATCGTCCACCTCGGGCCCGGCGTGTGGTGGCACGACACCGCCGACGTCGATCGCTTCGACGCCGCCGACCCCGCCAAGAAGCAGCAGGACAACGCGCTGCCGGCGCTGCCCGACGTCGAGGCGCTGGCCAAGGCGCTCGGCCTGTCGATCGCGCGGCTGCGCTGGCTCAGCTACCACCGCGAGGTCGACACCGGCACCCACTACCACCGCTGGACCGTGCCCAAGCGCGACGGCGGGCTGCGCCCGATCAGCGCGCCCAAGCCCGAGCTCAAGGCCGCGCAGCGGTGGATCGCGCGCCAGGTCACCGAGCACCTGCCAGTCCACGGCGCCGCCCACGGCTTCTTGCCCGGCCGCTCGATCGCCACCAACGCTGGCGTCCACGCCGGCGCCAAGATCATCGTCAAGCTCGACATCGAGGGCTTCTACCCGACGGTGACCTGGCGCCGGGTCAAGGGCCTCTTGCGCAAGGCCGGGCTCGGCGAGCAGGTCGCGACGATCATGGCGCTGGTCGCCACCGAGGCGCCGCGCGAGGAGCTGGTGGTGCGCGGCAGGCCGTGCTTCGTCGCGACCGGGCCGCGCGCGCTGCCCCAGGGCGCGCCGACCAGCCCATCGATCACCAACGCGCTGTGCCTGCGCCTCGACTGCCGGCTGACCGGGCTGGCGCGCAAGCTGGGCGCTCGCTACACGCGCTACGCCGACGACCTGACGTTCTCGTGGCACGGCGACGCCGCCCGCGCCGCCGACGCCGGCAACGCGATCGGCAAGCTCCTGCGCGCGGTCACCGAGATCGTCGCCGCCGAGGGCTTCACGATCAAGCGCACGAAGACCCGGGTCATGCGCGCCGGCGGCCGGCAGCAGGTCACCGGCCTGGTCGTCAACCAGGCCGACGGCCGCCCCGCCGCGCGGGTGCCGCGCGCGACCCAGCGCAAGCTGCGCGCCGCGCTGAAGAACCGCGAGCTCGGGCGGCCGGGGCACGGTGAGACGCTCGAGGCGCTGCGCGGCATGGCCGCGTTCATCATGATGACCGACCCCGAGCGCGGCCGCGCGTTCATGGCGCGGATCGATCGGCTGGCCCAGCGCGCCGGCGAGGCCCCGGCAGGAAGCGAGCGAGCATGAGCGACTGGCAGGTGCACCTGGAGTTCGAGGACGACGGCTCGAGCAAGTTCTGGCGCGCCCGCGTCGAGGGCGGGACGCTGTACGTCAACTACGGAAAGATCGGGACCAACGGCCAGACCCAGGTCAAGGAGCTGGGCCCCGACGGCGCCAAGAAGGAGTTCGACAAGCTGGTCCGCGAGAAGCGCAAGAAGGGCTACGTCGACGCCGGCGCCGGTGGCGGCGACGCGGGCGAGGGCGACGACGGCGAGGACGAGGACGAGGAGGAGGAGGCGCCGCCGCCGAAGAAGAAGGCCGCCGCACCCGCCGCGCCCGCCCCCGCGGCCAAGGCCGGCCTCGAGGCGCGGCTGACCCTGGCCAAGGGCAACCGCCGGGTCGCGACCCACCTGTCGCTCGCCGGCGCGACCGTGCGCATGGACGCCGTCGAGACCTACGCGTCGCCCGAGGAGGCGCGCAAGGCGTACTACCGGTTGCTCGCGACGCTCGCCGGCGAGGGCCACGAGGAGCAGTAGGCGTGCCGACGCTGGCCGACGGCGCGTCGATCGAGGTCGCGGGCTCGGGCAGCGCGCGCTACACGCTGTCGCGCCAGGGCGGCGTCTACGCGTGCACCTGCCCGGCGTGGCGCAACCAGGGCCGCGCCATCGACGGCCGCACCTGCAAGCACCTGCGCGCGTACCTGGGCGCCGAGGTCGAGGACGCGCGGGTCGGCGCCGCGCCGGCCGCCGCGCCGGGCGGGCCGAGCGCGCCGCGCGGGCGCACGCCGGCGGTCACCAAGGGCACCGCGCCGCCGGTGCTCTTGGCCCACAGCTGGAGCCACGACGTCGCCCCCGACGGCTGGTGGATGAGCGAGAAGCTCGACGGCATCCGCGCCTACTGGGACGGCGGGCAGTTCTGGTCGCGGCTGGGCAACCGCTTCGCCGCGCCGGCGTGGTTCACCGCGGCGCTGCCGCGCCACCCGCTCGACGGCGAGCTGTGGATGGGGCGCAAGCTGTTCCAGCGCACCACCAGCGTCGTGCGCTCGGGCGACGCCGGCGCCGCGTGGCAGCAGCTCCTGTACGTCGTGTTCGACGCGCCGGCCTCGGCCGCGCCGTTCGAGGAGCGCATGGACGAGCTGCGCGCCGCGCTCGATCGCCACGCGCCGCCGTACGCGCGCTGGCACGAGCACGTGCGCTGCGCCGGCGTCGATCACCTGCGCGCCGAGCTGGCCCGGGTCGAGGCGCTGGGCGGCGAGGGCCTGATGCTGCGCCGCCCCGGCTCGCGCTACGAGGTCGGGCGGTCGTCGAGCCTGCTCAAGGTCAAGACGTTCCACGACGCCGAGGCCCGCGTGGTCGGCCACGCGCCCGGCGCCGGCAAGCACAAGGGCCGGCTGGGCGCGCTCGAGGTCGTGCTGGCCGACGGCACGCGGTTCTCGGTGGGCACCGGGCTGTCCGACGACGAGCGGCGCGCGCCGCCGCCGATCGGCAGCGTGATCACGTTCCGCTATCAGGAGCTGTCGGAGGACGGCGTGCCGCGGTTCCCGAGCTACGTCGGCGTGCGCATCGACGCCGAGGTGGTGCCGGTGAAGAAGCCGGCAGCAACGAAGGCGAAGGCGGCGACGAAGGGATCGGGATCGGGATCGGGATCGGGATCGGGATCGGGATCGGCCTCGGGATCGGGATCGGCCTCGGGATCGGGATCGGCCTCGGGATCGGCCTCGGGCTCGGCCTCGGCCTCGGGATCGGGCTCGGCCGTGCGCGTGTCGACGGCGGCGCCGTCGCTGACGATCGCCCTCGTCCACCCCGCCGGGAAGTTCTGGACGATCGAGGTGCGCGGGGCGCAGCACCTCATCCGCTTCGGCGCGGAGGGCACGCCCGGGCAGACCCGGCTGGCGGCGTTCGCCGACGCCGCGGCGGCCACGGCCGACGCCGAGAAGCGCGCCGCCGGCAAGCGCAAGGACGGCTACCGCTAGGTCGAGGCGGCGACCACCCGCACGAAGCGGGCGCTGGTGCGATCGAGCTCGGGCAGGTCGCGGGTCGAGGGATCGATCAGCTCGGCGCCGCGGAAGCCGGCGATGCCCAGCTCACGCTCGGCGGCGCGCGCGTCGGCGAAGTGGAAGTGGATGCGGCCGCGCACGAACACGCCCAGCGCGCCGGCGAACAGCCGCTCGACCGGCCCAGCGGCCTCGGCCAGGTGCAGGTCGGCCAGGTACAGGCCGTGCGGGAAGCGCGCCAGCGCGCCGGCGAACCGCCGCCACATCTTGGCCACCGCCACCGGGTCGAAGTAGTTGAGCAGGCCCTCGGTGATGATCGCGGTGCCGCGGCCCGGGTCCAGGGTCTCGGCCAGCGCGGCGACCGAGGCCGGGCCGGCGTCGGCGGTGGCGTCGATGTCGACCACGCGGTGGTGGGCGCCGCCGGCGCCGGCCTTGGCCAGCACCGCGCGCTTCTTGGTGGCCATGCCCGGCAGATCGGCCTCGACGTAGGTCACCCGGTCGCCGAACTCCCGCGCGAACCGCCACCCGCGCGGCGACAGCCCGCACGCCACCTCGATCACCTGGCCGATCTCGCCGCGCTCGATCGCCGCGCGCAGCACCGCGTCGATCATGTGGTGGCGCGCGAGCAAGAAGCCGTCGAGGTTCGGCTGCCCCGCGGCGCGCATCAGGCGGTTCGCGGGCCCCAGCGCCCGGTACAAGAACTGGCCCGTCGGCGTCGCGAACGCCGGGTCCGACAGCCCGTGGGCCAGCCAGGCGTAGCCGGTGTAGTGAGCCGTCGGGCTGATCCGCGCGCTGTCGTGGGTCACGGGAGAAATCGTACGACGCCCGCGAAAGCGGCGCGAAATCCTCCGAAAGACGGTGTCTTGACCCTCTAGTTTCGGATGGTTATCGGTTGTAACAGGACACGGGCCGGCTTGTGTGGTACCACTGAACATCAGACCAGTGCAGTAGTGAGTGTGTCGTGCGCATCGCCAGCATCCACCTCCCCTCCTTCTCGCTCCAGGCCGCCATCGCTGGCGCCCCCGATCGCGCCGCGCTGGCCACTCGGCCGGTCGCGGTGGTCGACGCGGCGTCGCCGGTGGTCACCGGTTGCTCGCGCGCCGCGTGGTCCCGCGGCGTCCGCCCCGGCATGGTCGCGGTGGTCGCCCGCCACCACGCCGACGACCTGGTGACCCTGGTCCGCGACCCGGCCGCCGAGGCCGAGCTCTTGCGGTCGATGGCCGACGAGCTGCTCGCCGTGGCGCCGGTGGTCGATCTCGGCGGCGAGCCGCGCGGCCAGCACCACGCGATGTACGTCGAGGTCCCGGTCGGCAAGCGCGGCGCGTCGTTCGGCGCCCGGCTGGTCGAGCTGTTCCGCGAGCGCGGCCTGCACGTGCGGGTCGGCATCGCCGACGATCGCTTCACCGCGGCGGTGGCCGCCGCGAGCGGCGAGGGCGACGGCGCGGTCACCTGCGTGCCCCGCGGCGGCTCGGCGGCGTTCCTGGCCCCGCAGCCGCTCGGCCTGCTGGCGCTGCCGCCCGAGGTCCAGCACATGCTCGAGTGCCTGGGCGTCAAGACGCTGGGCGCCTTCGCCGACCTGCCGCCGCCGTCGGTGGCGCGGTCGTGGGACGCCGATCTGCAGGCGCTCGCCCGCGGCGACAGCGGCGCGCGGCTGGTGCGGTACCAGCCCGAGGCGCGCTGGCACGAGCGGGTCCACGTCGACGGCCAGCTCGACCGCGCGGTCGAGACCCTGGCCACCCGGGTCGCGGCGCGCCTGGGCAGCCGCGGCGCCGGCGCCAGCCAGCTGGCGTTCAACCTGGGCGCCGCCGCGCCGCTGGCGCTCGAGGTCGACGGGCAGATGTCGGCGGCCGACCTCGGCGACGCGCTCAGCCGCGCCATCGGCGACGCGACGCCGATGGTGCTCGAGGCCCGCCTCGACGCGCCGGCCGCGACGCCCGCCGCCGAGCCCGCGGTCGCGCCGCTGGTGCTCACCGCGGTGCCCAGCATCCTGGGCGATCGTCCCGAGCACCGCCGCACCCGCCGCGGCAAGCAGCGCCCGCGCATCGCCCCCGGCCAGGCGCGATTGTTCTCCTGACCCGCGGCGCGAACGGTGACGTGGGGCCCGACGTGCTACACGTCGGCCATGGCCGACTCGCTCGAAGCACAGCTCCGCCAGCAGCTCACCGCTGCGATGAAGGCGAAGGACTCCAAGACCGCCAACCTGGTGCGCATGATCAACACCAAGATCATGGAGCGCCGCACCGCCGAGGGCTTCAGCGGCGTGGTCGACGACGCGCTGATCCTCGACGTCATCACCGCGTACAAGAAGAGCATGTCCAAGGCGCGCGCCGACTACGCGGCGATGGGCGACAAGGGCAAGGAGCAGGTCGAGGAGCTCGACTTCGAGCTGGCCTGGTGCACCAAGATGCTGCCGGCCGGCGCCAGCGAGGACGAGCTGCGCGCCGCGGTCGCCGCGGCCGTGGCGGCCCTGCCGAGCAAGGATCCCAAGATGGCCGGCAAGGTCATCGGCGCCGTGAAGAAGCAGTTCGGCGAGCGCGCCGACGCCGCGGTCGTGAAGCAGCTCGCCGATGAGGCGCTGAAGAGCTGATCGACGCTCGCACCGCTCCGTCGGCATGAACCCCGACGGAGGTGGTCTTCAGATCAAATACCGAACCGCGACGTGGGCTCTCGCGTTTCGGGTTGGGGCCCCGTCGGGGCTTGCCCCCGACGGGGAAGGGGCTTTGCGAAAGCCCCTTCCAAGGAGTTCAGACCGCGACCGGCTGGACGCGCCGGCGCACCAGCTTGATCGACAGCAGGCGGTACAGCATCTTCGACACCTCGAAGCTGCCCATCCGCGACTTACGGACGATGTCCTTGACGGTGTTCTTGCCGTTGACCAGCTCGAGCACCGCCAGCTCCTCGCGGGTGAGCCGGCCGCGGCCCATCTGGGCCACCGCGTCCTCGTTGCGCAGGAACACCAGCTCGAAGTCGTCGATGGCCCGCTCGATCAGGTGCCACTCGTCGACGCGGCGGAAGCCCTCCATCAGCAGGGCCTCGACGTCGAGCTCGAGCGCGGCCTCGACCACCGGGGCCGGCGCCTCGCCGCCGGCGACGAACCGGAACGAGCCGTAGCGCCAGCGCAGCGCCTCGTACAGGAGCTCGCTGGTCTGCCGGCCCAGCGCCGCCCGGCGATCGGCCGGCGACAGGTGGCCCATCCGCACCAGCTGCTCGCCGATCAGCCGGCCGCCGCCGGCGCGGCTGGCCAGGAACGCGTCGAACTCGCCGCGCGGCATCAGCTCGCCGTCGACGATGTACCGGCCCAGCAGCAGATCGTCGGCGGTGCCCTGCCCCAGCGCCTGATCGATCCGGCCGCGGCGGAAGTAGACGTCGATGCGGGTCTCGCCGCGGGCCACGGTCAGCACGCCCGACTGCTCCTGGTGATCGAGCAGCTGCACCACCTCGGCCAGCGGGATCACCCGCAGGTCGCCGCGCAGGCTCTCGCCGTCGAACAGCGCCGGATCGAGGCGCGCCACCACCCCGGCCAGCGCGTCGTCGTCGAGCGCCGAGCGCACGGTGTCAGCGATCGCGGTGGCGTCGGTCGGCACCCGGGCGTCGCGATCGCCGCCGGCGTCGCCGGCCGCGTCGGCCAGCGCGAACAGCGCCGCCACCCGGGTCGCCACCACCTCGGTCAAGAGGCCGCGCAGCGCGGCCAGCGCCCGGCCGCGCCCGGCGCCGCCGTCGGCGAGATCGGCGGCGGCCACCGCGTCGGTGCGCGGCGCGTCGCCCTGGTACTTGGCGACGGTGTGCTGCACGACCGCGGTGATCGCCTCGGGCGAGAACGGCTTGGTGATGTAGTCGACGATGCCCATCACCTTGACGAAGCGCTCGCCGACCTGATCGCCCTTGGCGCTCATCAGCACCACCGGCACGTCGCGCAGCCCGGCGTCGGCCGCCAGCTCGCGGCACACCTGGTAGCCGTTCATCTTGGGCATGACGAAGTCGAGCAGGATCAGATCCGGCCGGTGGGCGCGCGCGGCGGCCAGCCCGGCCTCGCCGTCGGCCGCCGCCTCGACCGCGAACCCGGCCTTGGTCAGCACCAGCTGCACCACCCGGACGATGGTCGGGCTGTCGTCGATCACCAGGACGCGGGCCGCTGCCATGGCGCGGCATCCTACGCGAATGCGCGCGGGGCCGCGGGCGCAAGCGATGTAGGTGTTTGCCGCCGACGTAGCGATCGGCCGGGAGTTTGGTCGGGGATGGCGCGCGTGGTAACTTCGCTCCGGGTCGCATGGCCTCCCCTGGTCAACTGCTCGACAAGTACCCGAGGCGCTTCGGGAAGTACCACCTGCTCGGGCCACTCGCGCAGGGCGGGATGGGCGCGCTCTATCTGGCGGTGACCGGCGACCGCGGCCTCGAGCGCATGATGGTCATCAAGACCGTCCTGCCCCACCTGGCCGACGCCGAGTACGTCGCCCGCTTCCGGGACGAGGCCAAGGTCGTCGTCAAGCTGTCGCACGGCAACCTGATCCCGGTGTTCGACGCCGGCCAGGTCGACGGCGAGCTGTTCCTGGCGATGGACTTCGTCGAGGGCCGCGACCTGCGCGCGATCTGGAACCGCTGCGCCCGCGAGCGGGTGGCGTTCCCGGTCGACATCGCGGTCTACATCGTCAAGGAGCTGTGCCGCGGCCTGGCCTACGCGCACGCCTTCCCCGACCTACAGCTGGTCCACCGCGACATCTCCCCGCCCAACATCCTGGTGTCCTACACGGGCGAGGTGAAGCTGACCGACTTCGGGCTGGCGTCGTCGACGCTCAAGCTCGAGAAGACCGCGCCCGGCATCATCTACGGCAAGGTCGCGTACATGTCGCCCGAGCAGGCCCGGGGCGAGAAGCTCGACGGCCGCAGCGATCAATACGCCACCGCGATCGTGCTGTGGGAGCTGCTCACCGGGCGCCAGCTGTTCCCGCCGGGCAAGGAGCAGCCCCAGGACCTGCTGACCCGCGCCCGCAACCCCGAGGTGCTGCGGCCCAGCCGCAAGGCGCCGCGGGTGCCGGCCGAGCTCGACGACATCGTCGTGCGGGCGCTGGCCGCCGAGAAGGACCAGCGCTACGCGAACTGCGACGAGATGCGCCAGGCGCTGCAGGGCTGGCTGGCGGTCAACGCGCCGACCACCGACGCCACCCGCATGTCGGACTTCCTGCGCGACCTGTTCGCCGACGACATCACCAGCGAGCGCACCGAGCGCGAGGCGATGCTGTCCAACGTGCGGCGCCGCGCGATGACGCTGCCGCCCACCGACGAGCTGCGCCAGCTGGTCGAGAAGTCGGGCGACCACCGCGCGCCGGTCGACTCGGCCGCCGCCACCGCGGTGCGCTCGCCGGGCTCGGTCGGTCGCCGCTCGAGCGACCGGGGCGACCTGCTGCTCGACCGCCGCAAGGCCAGCGACCGCCGCTCGGCCGCCGCCACCGCGCCGCTGGTCGACTTCGAGCCGCAGCCCACCGACTCGCAGCCGATCCTGGGGCTGATCGTCGACGGCCGCTACAAGGTCGTCGAGCTGATCGGCGAGGGCGGCATGGGCAAGGTGTACCTGGCCGAGCACGTCGACATCGGCAAGCGGGTCGCGCTCAAGGTGCTGCACCCCAGCTACAGCCGCATGCCCGACCTGGTCGAGCGGTTCCGCCGCGAGGCGCGCGCCGCGTCGAAGATCGGCCACCCGCACATCGTCGACGTCACCGACTCCGGCACCACCGCCGACGGCTCGGCGTACTTCGTGATGGAGTTCCTCGAGGGCGTCGAGCTGGGCTCGGTGATCGAGCGCGAGGGCGCGCTCGAGGTGGCCCGCGCGGTGCGCATCGCCCAGCAGATCTGCCGGGCGCTGTCGGCGGCCCACGCCGCCGGCATCATCCACCGCGACCTCAAGCCCGAGAACATCTTCCTGACGATCCGCGACGGCACCACCGACTTCGTCAAGGTGCTCGACTTCGGCATCGCCAAGACCACCGAGGCCGAGGAGGCGCGCGAGCGCAAGCTCACCAGCCCGGGCATGGCGATGGGGACGCCCGAGTACATGGCGCCCGAGCAGGCCGCCGGTCGGCCGGCCGATCAGCGCTGCGACGTCTACGCGCTGGGCGCGATCCTCTACGAGATGCTGACCGGCGTGCCGCCCTACCAGGGCGACAACTTCATGGAGATCCTGACCAAGAAGGCCACCGTCGATCCGGTGGCGCCGATCCACCTGCGCTCGACGATCCCGGCGCCGGTGTCGACGCTGGTGGCTGCGGCGATGGCGCGCAACCCCGACGATCGCCCGGCCACGATGGAGGCGTTCGAGTACGAGCTGACCAAGTGCATGGCCGGCCGCGGCGCCGCGGTGGCGCAGATCCTCGGCATGTCGACCGACCAGCACCTGGTCGCGAGCATGAACCCGGGGCTGTCCGGCCGCGCGATCGACTCGGGCGTGTTCCAGCGGCCGACCTCGTCGCCGGCGATCGCGCTGCCGGCGACGATGCCGCGCACCCAGACCCCGGTGCCCGGCTCGCTGTCGAGCCCGGCCCTGACGCCGCGCCCCGGCCGCATCGACGTGCCGACGGCCGCGGTGGTCGAGCTCCCCGACAGCCTCGGCGTCGTGGTGCCGACCCGCTCGGGCTGGGCCACCGCGGCGTGGACGCTGCTCGGGATGGGCGTCGCCGTCGGCGTCGGCGTGATCCTGTTCGTCGCGGCCGGCGAGCGGCGCGGCAGCGTCAACGCCACCGCGGCCAACCCGCCGCCGCCGCCGCCGCCGCTCGCGGTCGTGGTCGACGCCGGCGTCCCGCTCGACGCGGGCAAGCAGGCGCCGGGGCCCGGCCCCGGGCCGGGCAGCGGGTCCAACCCGACGCGCACCGTCGACAACCCGCCCGATCCCGGCAAGCCGGGCAAGGACCCGGGCCCGCGGATCAAGCCGGGCGGCGCGGCGCCGGCCGACGCGATGTCCGAGGCCGACGCGGCCAAGCGCCTGGCCGAAGGCAACGATCTGAAGGATCGCCTGAAGTACACCGAGGCCAAGGCCGCCTACGACGAGGTGATCGCCAGCGGTCACTACCGCGGCGACGCCCTGGTCGGGCTGGCGTGGGTGTACTTCCAGACCTCCGACGTCGACCGCGCGATCGCCACCGCCGACAAGGCGGTGCGCGCCGGCGCCGGCGACACCGCCCGCAAGATGCTCGGCCACTTCTACTTCAAGAAGGGCTACTACGATCAGGCGCTGGTCTACTACGAGGCGCTGCTCAAGGCCCACCCCAAGGACGGCGGGCTGATCGAGCTGGTCAACGCCACCCGCGCCAAGCTCGGCAAGTCGCCGGGCGGGTGATCGTGACGCGGCCGGTGATCATCCTGGTGCGCGTGCTCGCGGTCGCCGCGATCGGCGCGATATCGTGGAAGCTGCTGCACCTCGACGAGCGCGGCGGGCTCGGCGCCGCGCTGGCCGGCGGCGAGCTGCTGGCCCTGGTGGCGGCGCTGGCGTGGCCGGGCCGGGTGAGCACGACGATCGCGCTGGCGCTGCCCGCGGCGGTCGCGGTCGGCACCCAGGAGCTGCTGCTGCAGGTGGCGTGGCTGATGTGGTCGGCGACGGTGATCGGCCTGGCCAACCTGGTGCGTGGCGTCCGCGCCCCGAGCGCGCTGCCGCCCGCGCGATCGGTTTGAGCACAAAAGGGCCACCCCGGCGCGGCGCCGGGCGCGGCCGGGTGATACTCGCGGCATGACCGCTGCGCCGCCCGAGTTCGGCCGCCACGTCCGCTCATCGGAGATCACGTCGTTCATCGATCGCGCCGGGATCGAGGCGTTGCTCGAGCCGTGGCTGCCCGCCGCGGCCGACCGCGCCTTCGTCACCCGGTGCATGCTCGGCGAAGGGCCGGCTCACCACCGCGGCGCCAACTACGTCTTGCTGCGG
>JADJGV010000008.1 GCA_016707895.1 Myxococcales bacterium
AGTAGTCGACGCCGTCGGTCGCCACCAGCGTGCCGCGGTCGCAGGTCAGCGGCTTGCGCTCGGTCGCAGCCGACGACACCTTCTGGCAGTAGAAGCGCTGCGTGCCCTGCTGGACGAGGGTGAAGCCGGCCTCGCACGTCGGCTTGCGCGTGCAGGTGGTCTTGGTGGTGCAGGCGCCCTTGTCCGCGTAGGCGGGCGTCGCGACGGCGGCGATGAATGACAGGAACGCGATCGACGACAGGTAGTTCACGTGGTTCACGGCGGTCTCCTTTGGATGCGGCCGACCGTCCTCTGAGCAGCCGCCATGCCAGCGCCGGCGCGAGCCCCCGCGCATGGTTACGCCGGCGACCGGCACGCCGACAACGACCGCGGTCGTCGGCGGCGACCGACCCGGTCGCGACCGCCCTCCATTGACCCTGCCGCGCGGCGTGCGGCACCATCAGACGGTGAGCCGCCCTGACCGTGCGCGCGCAGACCTGGGGCGTGTCATCGGGCGGCTGATCGAGTCCGCGGACCACGACGCGTTCCTCGAGGAGACGCTGACGACCCTGGTCGAACGACTCGGGGCTGACCGCGGCCTGATCCTGCTGACCGACGCGGCCGGGGCCGCGCTCACGGCCCACGCGCGCGGCCCGGGCGGACAGCTGTCCGCCCGGGAGCAGCAGGAGGTCAGCCGGTCGATCGTCCACGAGGTCTGGCGGACCGGGCGCGCCGTCCTGATCGAGCCGAACGTCGGCCCCGGGTCGGCCTCGGTGATGACCCTCGGCATCGCGTGCGCGCTGGCGGCGCCGCTGCGGGAGATCGGGGGAGACGGCGCGCCGCGCGGCGTCGTCTACCTCGACTACCGCAACCCGTCAGCCACGGTCGGTGAGCCGGAGCGGGAGCTGCTCGCGCTCGCGGCCGATCTGATGTCGCTCGTGCTGGCGCAGCGCGAGCAGCTCGCCGGCGCCCGCGAGGTCGTGCGCGCCAGCCGCGCGCGCGCCGGCGGCCCGCCGCCGCCGACGCTCGACGAGCTGCTCCGCCCCGCGTCGATGGCCGCGCTGCGCGAGGACGCGCGCGCCGCGGTGGCCAGCTCGCTGCCGATCCTGCTGCTCGGCGAGTCGGGCACGGGCAAGACGCTGCTGGCGCGCGCGATCGCCGAGGCGTCGGGCCGCACCCCCTTGGTGCGCGCGATGCTCGGCGCGGCCGACGACCTGAACACGATCACGTCTGAGCTCTTCGGCCATGAGCGCGGCAGCTTCTCCGGCGCGCTGGCGCAGCGCACCGGCCTGGTGGCCTTCGCCGACGGCGGCACGCTCGTGCTCGACGAGGTGCTCAACCTGCCGCCGCACGCGCAGCAGCTGCTGCTCGACTTCACGCAGTTCGGAACGTACCGGCCGCTGGGGTGGGCCAGGCCGGAGCCAGCCCACGCGCGCGTCCGCCTGATCGCGGCGACCAACGGCGACCTCCCGGCAGCGGTCGCGGCCGGCAAGTTCCGCGAAGACCTCTTCTACCGCCTGTCGGGCATCACGCTGACCCTGCCCCCGTTGCGCGCCCGCCGCGACGAAGTGCCCGAGCTGGCGGAGGGGTTCTTGCGCCGGCTCGATCCCGACCGACCGTGGACGCTCGCGGTCGCCGCGCGGCGAAGGCTGGTCGCGACCGACCTGGCGTGGCCGGGCAACCTGCGCCAGCTCGAGCTCGCGATGCACCGCGCACGCGACCGCGCCGCGCTGGCGGATCCCGACGGCACGGTCATCGACGTCGTTCACGTCGACGGCGCGACCCGCCCCGGCCCGGTCGCGGCCGCCGATCCCGGGCTCGCGGGCGGCTGGCAGGCGCTCGCCGCCGAGCGCCAACGCCTCGACGACCGCGAGCGCGAGCTGATCCGGCGCGCGCTCGATCAGCACCACGCCGTCGTCGCGCGCGCCGCGGCAGAGCTGGGCGTGAGCCGGACCAGCCTGGTGTCGCGGCTGCGCACGCTCGGGATCGCGGATCGTGGCTGAGGCGCGCGCCGACGAGGCCCCACCGCCCGAGGCCCACCCGACACGTGGCGCCGCGGTCGGGCGGTTCCTCGTGCTCGACGAGCTCGGCGCCGGCGGCATGGGTGTGGTGGTGCGGGCCTACGATCCCGACCTCGATCGCCGCGTCGCGATCAAGCTGCTACGCGTCGACCGGGGCGGCGACGCCGAGGCGTCGGTGCGGATGGTTCGCGAGGCGCAGGCGATGGCGAGGCTCGCGCATCCGCACGTGGTGCCGGTCTACGAGGTCGGGTCGTGGCAGGGCCGCGGGTTCGTCGTCATGGAGCTGGTGGACGGCGTCACGCTGACCGCGTGGCTCACCGCCGCGCGGCGCGACTGGCGCGAGGTCGTCGCGATGTTCGTCGGCGCCGGCGACGGCCTCGCGGCGGCGCACGCCGCGCGGCTGGTCCACCGCGACTTCAAGCCGGAGAACGTGCTCGTCGGGCGTGACGGCCGCGCGCGGGTCACCGATTTCGGGCTGGTCGGCCTGCGCCACGACGGCGACATCGAGGCGCCGGGCGACGAGGACGCGGCCGCGCTCACGCTCACCGGCGCCCTGGTCGGCACGCCCCGCTACATGGCGCCCGAGCAGCACCGCCGCGAGCCGGCGACGCCACGGTCCGATCAGTTCGCGTTCTGCGTCGCGCTGTGGCAGGCGCTGTACGGGGCGCCGCCGTTCGCCGGCGACAGCTACCGTGAGCTGGCGCGCAACGTCCTGGCGGGCACCCGCGCGGCGGTGCCGCGCGACGCCGCGGTCCCCGCCCACGTGCGGCGAGCCCTCGACCGCGGGCTGGCGCTCGACCCGGCGCAGCGGTTCGCGGACATGCCCGCGCTGCTCGCCGAGCTGCGGTTCGATCCCGACGCGGCGAAGCGGCGACGCGGGCGCCTCGCCGCCGGCGTCGGCGTCGTGCTCCTGTCCGCGGCCACGCTCGCGCTCGCGTGGCCGCGCGCGCCGACCGCGCCGCCGCCCCCAGCGCTCGCCCTGCTGTGCCGCGGCGCGGCGGACGAGCTCGCCGAGGCCTGGGATGACGCCGCCCGCGCGCGCCTCGGCACCGCGCTGCGCGGCGCGGGCCCGCGCGGCGCCCAGGTCTGGGCCGCCGTCGAGCCCCAGCTCGACGCCTACGCGGCGGCGTGGGTCGAGATGCGGACCGACGCGTGCGAGGCGACGCGGCTGCGCGGCGAGCAGTCCGAGCCGCTGCTCGACCTGCGGGTCGCCTGCCTGGACCGCCGCCGCGACGAGCTGCGCGCGCTGGTCGCCGAGCTGGTGCCGCTGGGCCCCAGCGATCCGGATCGCGTCGCGCAGGCCGTGCCGCGCCTGACGGGGCTCGGCGGCTGCGCCGACGTCGCCGCCTTGACCGCCCCGGTGCCGCCGCCGACCGATCCCGCCGTGCGCGCCCGCGTCGACGAGTTCACCACGCAGCTCGCGCGGCTCAAGGCGCGCGCCGACACCGGTCAGTACGCCGAGGTCGCGGCCGAAGGCGCGCCGCTGCTCGCGACCCTGCAGGAGCTCGGCTACCTGCCCCGCTACGCCGAGGCGTGCCTCCTCGTCGGCGAGGCCCGCGCGCAGGCCGGCGACCTCGACGGTGCGCGCGCCGCGCTCGCCGACGCGACGTGGGCCGCCGAGGCCGCGCGCCACGACGCCGTCGCGGCGCGCGCCTGGACCGTGCTGACGTTCGTCGCCGGGTTCTCCGCCGGCGACGCAGCCGCCGGGGCCGTCGCCGCGCGCCGCGCCGACGCCGCGGTGCGCCGGCTCGGCGATCCGGCCGAACCACGCGGGCGCCTCGAGCTCAACCTCGGCGCGATCGCCTACGGCTCGGGCGACGTCGATGGCGCGATCGCCCACTGGGAGCGAGCGCTCGCGTTGTGGACCGCCGCGAACGGCGCGAACCACCCCGACCTCGCCCGCGTCCACAACAACCTCGGCGCAGCCTACGGCGACCGCGGCGACCACGCCCGGGCGATCGCCGCGTACGACCACGCGCTCGCGATCTGGGAGCCGACGCTCGGCGACGGCCACCCGCTGGTCGGCATCGTGCTGCAGAACCTCGCCGCCGAACAGATGACCGCGGGCGGCCTCGACGGCGCGCGCGCCGTGGGCGAGCGCGCCCTCGCGATCACCGAGCGGAGGCTCGGCGTCGGCCACGCGCAGGTCGCGGTCGCGCTGAAGACCACCTCGGCGGTCGCGATCGCCCAGGGCCGCCTCGACGACGCGGCGCGCGAGCTCGAGCGCGCCCGCGAGATCGACCGCGCGCACGGCGGCGATCAACCGTGGACGCTGATCAAGCTCGCCGACGTGCGCCGCGCCCAAGGCCGGCTGCGCCTCGCACGGGAGCTCGCCGGCGCCGCGCTCGCCGCGGTGCGGGCCGGAGACGTCGTCGGCGCCCAGCACGTCCACGTCGGGATCGTGCTCGGCGTGCTCGCCGAGATCGAGCTCGACGCCGGCGCCGCCGCGCTCGCCGCGCGGCTCGCCGAGGACGCGATCGCGGACCTGGAGAAGAACCTCGGCGAGCGCGCCCAGCAGCTCGCCCAGCCGCTCGCGGTGCTCGGGCGCGCGCGCATCGCCCGCCGCGCGGCGACCTGGCGCGCACCGCTCGACCGCGCGCTGGCGCTGCTCGGCGCCGGCGATCCGCTGCGCCGGGCCGAGATCGAGCGCGCGATCGCCGCCGCGCCGCGCCGCTAGCCCGGCCGTCGGCCTCGGTCGCGCACGACGACCACGGTCGTCGCGCCGGGCCGCGACGGCGCGCCAGGTGCCCGAAACCCCACGCACGCCGCGCTGGCCTGCCCCGTGCTGAGGCCACCGCCGTGTCGTGGAATCGCCTGGCTGGCCTCGCCGCTGTCGTCGCAGCTGCGCTGATCGCGGCCGCAGTCGCGTCCCCGCGCTGGTTCAGCGGCGCCCATGCCGGCCGCGCCCACGGCGTGGGCCCGCTCGGCGTCGAGGAGTGCGCCCAGGGCCACTGTGCCTCGGCCTGGTGGGGCGACGTCGCCACGACCCCCGGCGCGTGGGCCGCGCTCGGCGTCGGCGTCGCGGTCACCGGTGCCCTCGGCGCGGCGTGCGTCGCGATCACCGGCGCGCTCGCGTTCGTCCGGCGCCGCCCGCCGTGGTCGGCCCAGCTACCGCTCGGCCTGGCGCTGGGCTTCGTCGCGCTCACCGCCGCGTTCTGGCTCACCCGCCCGCGCGCAGGCCTGCCGCCGGCGACCCCGGCGAGCGGGCTCGTGCTGGCGCTGACCGGCGGCGTCGCGGCCACCGCGGCCATGACCCTCTCGCTCGTCGCTCGTGCCCGCGCGCCGCGGCGCGCACCCCATCGCCCCGAAGGAGCCACTCGATGAAGCCTCGCTCGCTGATTCACCTCGCGCTCGCCGTCGCGCTCGTCCCTGGTTGCGGGGGCAAGGGCGACGCGCCCACCGGCGGCGCGCCGGGCGCCGCGCCGGCGTCCACGCCCTCGGCCAGGAAGCGGGCGATCGTGCCGCTCGCCGAGCGACCGGTCGCGGCCGCAGATCCGCGCGACGAGGCCTTCCGCGCGTGGGCCCTCACGCTCGGCCGCCAGATGGCGGACGGCATGAGCGGCAAGCCCCCGGAGCCGTCGCTGCTCGGCCCCGACCCGTCGACGGACCTGCGCGTGGTGCAGCACCCGGGCCACGTCGACGCGATCCGCCGCAACAAGGAGCTGCTCGCGGTCGTCGTGACGATGATCGGCGTGCGCAAGGGCGGCACCGAGACCTGCATGTTCTCGGTGGTCGCCTGGGGCGACGAGCGTCTCCCGTGGGCGGGCGCCGGCGTCCACTGGTCGACGCTCTCGGTGCAGCCGCGCAAGAACGAGACCGGCGCCGGCCCGAAGCTGTCCACGGCGGCGATCTCGACCGAGTGGCCCGCGCTGCGCGCGATCTGGGACCGAACCCTGGAGGCGCGCGCCGCCGGTCAGCGGATGCCGACGGCGCCGGCCGACGTCGACCAGCTCCTCGGCGGGCGCGACGGCGCCGACGGCGCCGCGCTCCAGAAGGGCGAGGCCTTCGACGTCGTCGACCGCAAGCTCGCCGACGCCGAGCCGTGGTCGTTCGACCTCGTCACGATCAGCGCGTACCTGGGGACCACGCACCCCTCCCTCGAGCAGATCCGCGCCTCGGCGTCCCGCCTCCGCGTGCACGCGCGGACCACCGGCGATGCCGACGTGTTCGTCGAGCTCCCCTCCGTGGCGATCGTCCGCTGAACCGACCTGGACCACCATGATCCACCATCACCGCCCCGCCGCAGTCCTGCTCACCTCGCTCGCGCTCGCCGTCACCGCGTGCGACGGGGGCTCCGCGTCGAAGCCAGGCGCATCCGCCGGGGCCGCCCCGCCCCCGACCACGCGCCGATCCGCGGCCGCCACCCTGCCGATCGCAGCGCCCGATCCGCGCGACGCCGAGCTGCGCGCCTGGGCGCTGACGCTCGGGCGCCAGCTCGCCGACGTGGCCGCCGGCGGCCCGGTCGCCCCGTCGCTCCACGGCCCGTCGCCCGAGGTCGACCTGCGCAGACCGGCGACGCTCGCGACGCTGCGCGGCCCGCGACGCGACGTCCACGCGGTGGTCGTCGAGTTGCTCGCGCGCCGCATGGACGACGCCGGGCGACTGGCGATCCTGGTATGGACCGACGAACGCCGCGCGTGGGCGGGCGGCGACGTCCAGTGGTCCGCCTTCCGGACCCACCCGTACGAGCCGACGTCGCACCACCCCCTCGATCCCGACGTCCTCGACGCGAAGCTGCCCGTGATACCCGCGAGCCTGCAGCGCGCGCTCGAGGTGATCGCGCGCGGCGAGCAACTCCCCGGCGCGACCGACCCGGTGCGCGAGCTGTTCGGCGGCAACCATCCGCGCTTCTCCCCGACCGCCCCGCGCACCAACGACGCCGTCCGCGCTGGCGGCGCGTGGACGCTGGTTCGCGTCGAGATCCAGGTGCTGCTCGCGACGCCCGAGCCGAGCATGGCGCTGATGCGCAGCAACGCGCGCTGGCTGACCGCCGCGATCACGACGGCGGGCGACGTCGCGTTCCCAGCGCATCTGTCCGCGCACCCGATGCACTGAGGCGGCGCCGCCGCGAACCCGCGCGCGACCAAGGTCGAGGTCGCGCCGTCGCAGGCTCAGCGGGCGTTGACCGCCGTCATGCGCTCGACCAGCGCCGGGTACGGGTCGTCGGCCTCGTCGACGATGCCCCAGTTGTTGTTCTCGCCGTCGAAGCGTCCGTCGGCCGGCTGATCGGTGTACTCGAACCAGTGGGTGCCGACGATCCACGGCACGCTGCGCGCGCCGCTGACGTACGCGTCGTACGCGTCCGCGCGCTCTTGCTGGGTGGCCAGCGTCGGATACACCGGCGGATACGAGCTGGGCAGCCCGGCGTCGGCCGCGCGGAACCCGAACTCGCTCACCAGGAACGGCTTGTCGGCGAGCGCGTGCTGGGCCGCGAACCAGCCGGCGGGATCGACGCCGCCCGACAGCGCCAGCGCGAGCCCGGCGATGCCTTCCTGGTACGTGTAGTAGTTGACCGACAGCACGTCGACGTGGCGGGCCGCCGCCTGCCACACCTCGGCGCGGGTCATCACCGACACGTCGCGGTTGCCGAGGATCAGGTGGTCGGGGTCCGCGGCGCGGACGATCGCGGTGGTCGTCGCGAAGTAGCGCTCGGCGGCGCGCACCAGGAAGCCGGTGACCGCCGCGGACGGCGGCGCCGCCCAGACGGTCCGCTGCAGCAGCTCGTCGCGGGGACCGGCGTCGGGCACGACTTCGAGCAGCGCGTCCACCGCGACCGCCTTCCCGGGGGCCGCGGCGTCGAGCGCCAGGTACCGGGCCAAGAGCGTGTCGGCGCCGCGCCAGTCCGGCCCCCACTTCATCTCGTTGTCGAGGAACCAGCCGAGCACCCGCGGGTCGCCGCGCCACGGCGTCACGGCCTCGTCGACGCGCGCCCGCACCTGATCCTCCCAGGCCGGCGCGAACCAGTCGACGTTGGTCCCGGTCTGCCAGTCGCCGCCGCTCAGGTACAGCACCTTGGTGATCGCCAGGTCGTCGGCGAGCAGCTCGCCGTGGCTCCAGCCGCCGGCGGTGTTGAAGCCCCAGCCACGCAGCCGGGCGCCGGTGGCCTGGCCCCACGCCGCGTCGCTGCCGTAGCGCGCCAGCACGGCGTCGCGGTAGGCGTAGGCGCCGGTCACGCCGTTGCGCGTCCCGTACGGCGTCGCGGAGTTGACGCCGACGCTGTAGAACGGCGCGCCGGTGGGCGTGACCAGCGTCCACGCGCCGCAGCTGTGGTGGACGCCGTAGAAGCCGCGCGCGGTGGGAGACGTCGGCACGCAGGGCGCCGGCGGCGCCGGGGGCTCGGCGCAGCCGAGCGCCAGCACGCTCACCGGGACGAGCCACGCGCGCATCGGACGCGAGTATACCGAGGGCGGGCGCCGCGATCGAACCGCGCGCGTCACCCGCCGCCCGCGACGCGGGCGATCGCGCGGCGGGCGAACGTCGCGAACGGCTCGGGCCACGGCCGGCTGTTGTCCGACCAGGCGTCGAAGCTCTCGGAGAAGCCGTCGACGTGGGTGGTGTAGTCCGCGCTCCCGCCGCTGCCCTGGTGATCGGTGACGCGCCCGCGCGGCTGGCCGTGCGCCAGCGTGAGCTCGTAGCTCGCGACATCGCCGACCAGGCGGACGAGCCGGCTGAGCTGACCATCGGGGTAGCGCTCGACGACGAGGTCCCCGCGCTGCTGCCACCCGGACGGGAGCCATGTGTCATCGACCCTGGTCCACGCGCCGTCGGGCATCGTGACCGATGGTAGCCCGCGCGACGCCGTCCGAGCATCGTGTAGCATCGGCCGGTGTCCGCCCCGGTGGCCGCCAACCCGCAGCTGACCACGCGCAAGCGGGGCGCGCGCGCGCTGGCGATCGCGCTGGTGCTGCTCGTCATCGCGCTCTTGCTGCTGGCCGGGTTCGAGCCGGCGGTCGGCGCGCGCTACCCGCTGGTGATCCGGCTGGCGGTCTACGCGCTCGCCGGCGCGGGCTGGCTCGCGCTCCTGCGCGGGCTGCACCGCGTGATCGTCGGGCCCGGCACCGGCGCGCTGACCGCGCCGCTGCGGCTGATCGCGATCGCGGTGGTGGTCGGCGGCGTCGCGCTCGGGCTGGTCGGCGCGTGGGCGATCCACACGGTCGCCAGCGAGCCGCGCCCGGCGTCCCACGGCCACCACCACGACTGGGACTGAGGTCGGGCGCGCGCGCCGCCGCGCTACCCTCGCTTGACCCGCGCGCTGCGCCAGCACGCCGCGACCTGCCGCCAGCGCGGCGCCGCCGACCGGCAGCCTCGATGGCGTCGCCGAGTTCACGGTGACGATCCGCGTCGCGCCCTGAGGCGCGGCGGCGGCGCGCTACGAGCGCAGGTTGAGCAGCAGCGCGAGCGAGCGCGCGTCGGCGGCGTCGACGCCGGGCGGCTGCTGCCCCAGCAGGTTGTCGAAGCTGAACCGGGCGCCGACGTCGACGTGCTCGGTGAGGTTGTGCACCACGCCGACGCCGAGCGGCGCCTGGTAGGCGTCGGCGAAGCCGTCGAGCGGACCGACCAGCCCGGTCAGCACCTTGAGCGTGGTCGGCGCGCCGACCTGGAAGCTGACGTCGATCGGCAGGAACAGCACGTCGGCGTTGACGTCGCGGTCCGACAGCGCGAAGCCGAGCTGGGGATCGACGGTGATCGCGGCGGCGTCGCCGAGGTGCAGCTTGGCGGCGAAGCCGAGCGGCAGCATCGTGGTCGCGGGATCGAAGCTGGTGAGCAAGAGGCCGCCGTGCGCCGACAGGTGCAGCTGGGAGCCGAACACCAGGCCGTACATCACGTCGACGCCGACGTTGTCGTAGACGCGCGGGCAGCCGCCGTCGGTGCCGGTGAGGCACAGCCCGAGCCCAGGCCGGGCCTGCCAGCGCATCGGGCCGTCGTGGATGACGCTGATCTGCAGGCGATCGCTGACGCCGTACGCGACGTCGGGCGCCAGCGAGATCGGCTCGCCGGCGACGTCGACGCCGAGGTTGATGGCCAGCGTCACGCGCGCGGTGAGCATGCCCTCGGGCGCTTGCAGGCCGCGCCGGACCGCGAGCTGACCGTCGGGCGCGTCGGAGAGGATCGCGACGTCGTCGTCGGCCACGGCGGGCGCGGCGCCGGCGAGGCTCGCGAGGAGGAGCGCGGGGAGGATGGTGCGTGTGAGCTTGTCCAAGTCGGCGACCTTTCTGAGTCGACGGAGGTGACTGCACGAGCGAGGCCAGCGGTCGCGCCCGCACGGACACGGCCGGCCGCCTCGGCGCCGCCGCCAGCGAGCGCTGGCGCGCACCGGGCGCTGCGGCCCGCGCTCACGCCACGGGTGGCGGCGTGCCGGCCGCGACGGGGCCGTCCTCGGACCTCGGCGGTGGCGCGACGCTGGCCGCCGCGTCGGCCCGGACGCCCAGGTAGCGGTTGGACTCGAGCCACCGGGCCAGCGCCCCCTTGATCGTGCTGGGGAGCTGGGCCAGATCGCCGGTCAGGAGCGCGCCGAGCGACGTCAGCGCGGCCTCGATGTCGGCGCGGGTCGACGGGCTGGCCGAACCGCCGACCAGGCCGCGCTGGAGCTCGTCACGGCGCTGGAGCACACGCTCGACCAGCTTGCTGGTAGGGACCTGCTTGCGATGGATCTGCATGTCAGCCGTCATTGCACCGCGCATGCCGGCGGCGGCGGCCGTCAGCGCTCGGGGGTCAAGACGCCGCTGATGGTGAGCGCGCCGATCGCGATGTCGTCCTGGTGATCGACGGTGAACCCGGCGCTGAGACCCTTGGGCGCGGCGAAGCCGATCGACGCGTCGATGCCCCAGCTGTTCCAGCCCGGGCCGAACTGCGACGTCGCCGCCGGGTACGCGCTCCCCTCACCGAACCGCCACGCGGCGTACGCGCTGCCGTGCAGCACGAAGCCGCCGGCGTGGACCAGCATGCCGACCCGCGCCGGCACGTTGTGGGCGTTCTGCGGGTAGCCTCCGAACTCGTAGCCCAGGCCGGCGCCGACCGTGACGCTCTCGCCGAGCCGCAGGCCAGGCCCGATCTCGGCGCCGGTCGAGCCGTAGCCGTCGTGATCGAACGATCCGAGCTCGGTGCGCCCGAACGTCATCGCGCTGAGCCGCGCGTTGCCCAGCCGCGCGATCCCGTGCAGCCGCAGCCCACCGCCGCCGGGGAGCTTGGTGCCGTCGGCGCGCTCACCCTCGGCGAGCATGGTCCCGCCGACCTCGAGCAAGCCATCGCCCTTGCCGTCCTTGGTGCCCATCACCGGCAGCACCGTCGGGCCCACCGTGACGGCGCCCGCCGCGCCGGCGTAGAGCGGGACGCAGCCGGCGCTCGCGAGCGCGAGCATCGCCGCCGCGGTCGGGGTCGAGACGGAGGTCATCGGCGCGATCGTACGCGACGCCGGCGGCGGCCCGGGGCGACCTGGGGTAGCGACGGTCCGCGGCTACGGGGCCCAGGTCGGGCCGTCGCCGGTGACCGCCATGGTCTGGACCGTCGTGCGCAGCGGCGTGCTCGCGCCGCCGATCCGGACGCTGCCACCGGTCGAGGCCATGCCCTTGGCGAAGGTGACGCTGGTGGCGCCGTTCAGCGTGACCGTGTAGCTGGTGCCATCCTCGGCGACCGTCGGCGCGAGCGGCGTGGCGCCGGCGTCGTGGGCCTGGAGCACGGTCACGATGTAGCTCTGCGCGGTGCCCGGCGTGGTGTCGACCTCGATCCGGTGCTGGCTGTAGACGTGGGCGCCCTCGTCGACGACGCGGTAGCTGCGCTGCGCCGGCACCAGCGTCGACATCGTCAGCGCCTGGGTGCCGACGGTGCAGGTCGCGCGGTTGTTGCCGCTGACCACCGGCGCGGTCTCGCAGTGGTTGACGAACGTGCGCGTGGTGCCGGCGGCGGCCTGCAGCCGGTCGAGCACGACCAGGGTCTCGAGCCCGCGCACGAACACGAACTCGCGCCGCCACTCCTGCATCCGCGTCGACGGCGGCACCAGATCGACCACCGCGTAGGTGTAGCCGGGCGCGGACTCCAGGCGCTCGACCACCGCCGCCGGGCCCGAGTACTGCGGGCCGGGGTTGGCGCCGTTGATCAGCACGGTGTTGTGCGCGATGCCGAGCGCGCCGTCGACGGTGCCGGCGCCGCCGTAGCCGGCGATGTCGGTGTCGCCGCCGCCGGCGTAGCCGACCGACTCGCGCGACACGAACCGGCCGTTGCGCCAGATCTGGAACGTCCCGTAGTCGCCGTGCTGGTGGCCGATCGTGCTCTCGGCGGCGTCGCCGAGCTGGAGCATGAAGGTCGTCGCGGTCGGGCCCCAGGCGTTGCGGCCGTACAGGTAGCGCGGCCCGGCGGCGTAGAAGTCGAGCGGCAGCGACGCGAACCCCAGCGGCGGCGTGGCGACGTCGACCGCCTGGACGTGGCGCCACGGCGTGACGCCGACCATCGTCGCCCACTGCCGGGCGTGGCGCCCGACGTTGAGCCCGGACCAGTACGACGCCATCGTGGTCATGAAGTCGGGGTAGTAGTGCGTCTGGGCCTGGAACCGCGAGGTCCAGGTGTCGTCGTCGCTGAACGGGAACACCGTGTAGCCGGTGCCGGCGGCGTCGGGGATCGTGGTCGGCGCCGGCGTGGTGGCGTAGATCAGCGCGTAGACCGCCTCGCGCCAGAACGGCGTCTCCTCGTAGAGGTTGCGGCCGAGCAGGTTGGCGGTGACGAACGGGATCAGCGGGTAGGCCCCGACCACCGGGCCGTACTCCGAGCCCTCGCTGGCGACGCCGCCGCGGCTGGCGCCGGTGGGCGCGGTCGACGGGTCGAAGCCCTGCGCGAGGCGCTGCGCGAAGACCCAGTCGAGCATCGCCTCGGCCCACGCCGGATCGTCGTCGTACGAGGCGATCGACCACTCCAGCTCGTTGCGCAGGTAGCCCCAGTAGTAGTTGTTCTGGAACATCTCGGGGCCGCCCCAGCTCTTGCGGCTCCACGCCTGCAGGCCGGCGGCCATCGCGGTGCGGTAGGTCGTGCGCTGCGCCGGCGTGAAGTGCGGGTAGCACCAGTCGTAGATCAAGATCAGCTGCTCGCCGGTCCACCGGCACGCGTCGCAGGCGACCCCGCCGGTGTCGTCGACGTCGCCGAGCCGCGACAGGCCCCAGGTGATCGCCCGGGTGCACGAGCCGGTGGCGTTGTCGGTGAGCAGGCCGTGCAGCGCGACGTCGCCGTAGCCGCCGTCGCGATCCTCGCTGGTCGGCGGCGTGAACGGGTGGGCCGCGAGCCACGCGCGCGCGCGGGCCAGGCGCTCGGGGTTGAACCACAGCCGCGGGTGCGCGGCCGGGATCGCCATGCCGTGGGAGGTCGCGACCAGCGCGGCCACGGTGACGGTGGCGGTGGCGCGCTGACCGCTGCCGTCCTCGGTGGCGACGACGGTGTAGGTGCCCTCGACCGCGGGGGCGGTGTACGCGCCGGCGGCGGTGATGGCGCCGCCGGCGGCCGGCTCGACCGACCACGTGACCGCGGTGACCGCCTGCCCGGAGCGCGACGCGGCGAAGGCCTGGGTGGCGCCCGGCGCGAGCGTGGCCTGGGGCGGGCTGACCTCGAGCGGGCGCGCGCCGGGATCGACCACGCCGCCGTCGCCGTCGCCGCCGGGGCGCGTGACGATCTCGCCGGAGAAGCACGCCGCCACCATCACGCCGAAGATCCCGAGGGTCGCGCCCATGCCGTTGCGTTTCATCGCCGCGGATACTACCCACACCAGCGCGCCGGCGCGCGTCGCCGGGCGCGCCATCGCGACGCGGAACCCGGCTAGCGCTGCGCGTTCGCGGCCATGCGCTCGAGCACCGCGATCGATTCGGCGATCGTGGCCCGGGCGCGATCGGTGGCCGGCGTCGCCAGGCCGGCGACCCGGCTGATGGTCGGCAGCCACTGGTCGAGCTCGGCGTCGCCGGCGCGCAGCGCGGCGATCGCCGCCTCGACGTCGGCGCGGCGGTAGTCGCCGGCGGCGACGCGCGCGGCGGCCTCGGCGGCGGTGCGCCCGCCGATCTGCTGGGCCAGGCGGTTGCCGGCCATCGGCGCGGGGATCAGGATGACCTCCTCGGTGGGCTCGGCCCCGTCGAGCTGCCAGGTGATCCGCCCGGGCGTGCGCACGCCGCCGGCCGGCGCGACGAAGAGCAGCGCGTCGTGCATGTGATCGACGGTGATGCGCAGCGTCCCGATCGGCCCGGCCCAGCGGGCGCCGGTGGTGAGGCGGTAGGTGAACAGGCCCATGCCGTAGGCCGGCACCTCGTAGCGCTCGTTCACCAGCGGCGCGCGGTAGCTGACCACCAGCTCGACCGAGGCGCCGGCCGCCAGCTTCACCGGCCAGGTCCAGTGCTGGACGGTCTTGCTGGTCTTGCGCTTGGTCGCCTTCACCCGCTTGCCGCCGACGGTGACGGTCAACGGGATCTTGCACGGCACGTCGATCGCGCCGGCGTCGCCGCCGACCGCGCACGGGAAGCCGACCACCAGCTTGGTCGCGGGCCCGGGGTTGGCCAGCGTCACGGCGGCCTTCACCGTCGCGGCCCGCTGATCGATCGCGATCGCCAGGGTCTCGGCCGACATCGCCACCTGGGCGTCGGTGGTCGGCGCCGGCGTCGCGCCGCTCGACATCGGGTGCGGATCCGCGGCGGTCAGCGACGGCGCGAGCGCGAGCGCGGCGAGCACGAGGGCGAGGCGCATGGCGACAGCATACCGCGACGGCCGGGGCGCCCACCGGCGCGACGCTTCGCCGCATGGGGCTGACCAGCCAGGGGTGACCAGCCGGGTGACCAGCCGCGTCGCCACCGCGTTGCGCGAAGCAACGACCGTGCGCGACCGCGCGGCGCGCGCCCTGGCGGCCCGTGCGATTTCGCGCCCTCCGACGGCCGGAGCGGGCGGCACGTCGGTTGCTGTGCGCTGGCGGCGATGGCTACGATCGATCCGCCCCTCCCCGCCCCCACGCCCCCGCCCGCGGCCGCCGCGCTGTTCGCCTCGGCCTTCGAGCGCCTCCGCACCCGCGGCGCCAGCCTCGGCGGCGCCGCGCTCGCCGGCACGGTGCTCTTGCAGCTGCCCGCGCAGCTGGCCTGCGTCGACGCGCCCGAGCTGGCGACGGCCGAGCAGCACGACTGGGCCCAGTACGAGGGCCAGCGCAACACGTCGATGGTCGCGTACACCGGCGCCTGGTGGTCGGTGTGCACCCAGCCCAACACCCGCTTCGGCTGCGGCAGCTACGAGGTGCTGGTGAAGCTGCGGGTGCGCCCGGTGGTCGGCGCCAGCCTCGACTGGAAGCGCGTCGGCGTGGTGTACAAGACCCCCGACGATCGCGCCGAGCGCACCGCGCTGGGCCGCTACGTCAGCACCGCGGGCGACGGCACCGAGGAGTGGCACGTCGCGATGACCGTGCCGAGCTCGCAGCGCACGGTGCTGTTCGACGCGTGGTACCAGGACGGCGCCGGCCACACCTACGTCGACGACAACCAGGGCGAGCTGCACGTGGTCAACGACGGCCCCGCGTACAACGTCGTGCGGGTCGAGCCGTGGCTCAACACCGTGACCGTCGACGAGGCCGGCGTGCGTGGCCGGATCTCGATCCAGGCCGCCGACCTCGACTACGACAAGCAGGTCGCGCTGATCGCGACCAAGGACGGCTGGGCCACGGTGGTCGAGCTGGGCATGGGCGCCGCCGGCCAGGCCAACCGCTGGTACTGGGTCGAGGACTTCCCGTGGAGCGCCGGCCGCGAGCGCTGGCAGATCGACGTCGACCTGCCGGGCGGCGCGACGCGCTTCGAGTACGCGGTGGTCTACCGCCACGGCGTGGTCAACGGCGCCCGCACCTACGAGTTCTGGGACAACAACGTCGGCGCCAACTACGCGGTCGACGCGCCGCCGCCGGTGCAGTGACCCGCGCGCCATGACCCACGTCGCGACCGATCTCCACGGCCACACCCGGTTCTCCGACGGGCGCGCCGAGCCCGAGGACTACGTGCACTTCCGCGCCGGGCTGGGCCTGGAGGTCATCGCGGTGGCCGACCACGACACCTTCGCGGCGGTGCCGCGGGCGGCGGAGGCGGCGCGGCAGCTCGGCGTGACGCTGGTGCCGGCGATGGAGGTGACCAGCTTCGTCCACTTCGGCACGCCGCGCGCCGAGCAGGTCCACGTGCTGGCGTACTTCCCGCCGGCGCGGGCGCTCGACGGCTCGCTGGGCCAGACCCGGCTCGGGGCTCGGGCGGTGGAGGTGTGCCGGCGCTGGCGCGAGCTGGTGCTGGGCTGGCTGACCGCGCTGCCCGAGGAGCAGCGCTGGTACGTCGATCCCGAGCGCCGGCTGGGCGCGCTGCGCGGCACCGAGTTCCCGGCGCTGCAGGACTTCCTCAACCTGCTGCTGGCGCGCAACCGCCTGGTGTACGAGGACTTCGTCCGTCACCACGTCGAGTTCTGGGAGGCCGACCGCGCGCTGTTCGGCTGGTCGCCCGAGGAGGCGATCGAGACCATCCGCGCCGACGGCGGCCTCGACGTGGTCGCCCACCCGGCGCGGATCCGCGACAAGGCCCGCATGGACCGCGTGCTCGACGTCGCGGCCGGCATCGAGGTCTACACCTCGCGGCACAAGGCGCCGATCGCGGCGGAGTTCCGCGCGCGCGCCGAGCGCCGCGGCCAGCACTGGACCGCGTCGGCCGACGATCACGGCCACGTCACCTACGTCCGGCCGCCGGACGGCACGCCGCGGCGCACGATCGAGCGCATCTGCGCCGGGGCCTGACGTGACCCGCGCGGGACGACCGGCGACCCGGGTCGAGGTCCGGTGCCGGCCCGGGCGCCCGGTCAGCGGCCTCGAGCTGCGCGGCGAGTTGCCACACTGGGCCGCGGCGCACCCGATGACGCCCGCGGGGGCCGGCTTCGCGGCCGAGCTCGCGCTGCCGCCGGGGGTCTACCCGATCAAGGCCCGCTCGCCCGACGACGCGTGGTGGCTCGATCCCGGGTGGCGGGTGATCGACGCCGGCGGCGGCGAGCACAACGGCGCGCTGGTGATCGGCGGCACCGCCGAGCCGGTGCTGCACGCGCCGACCCCGCCGTGGCTCGATCGCCGGGGCGACGGCGCGGTGGTGGTGCGGGCGGCGCTGCGCCACGGCGCCGGCCGCGGCCTCGGGCTCCGGCACGACGACGGCGGCGGCGCGGCGACGACGGCGATGCGCGCCGCTGGCGCGACCGCGACCCACCAGTGGTTCGAGGCGGTGGTCGCGGGCGCCGGCCGCCGCCTGGCCTACGGGTTCGTCACCGACGACGGCGCGCTGGTCGGCGAGGCCGACGGCCGCTGGCTCGACGTGGCCATCGCCGACCTGCCGGCCCCGCCGCCGCGGTGGTGGCGCGACGCCGTGGTCTACACCGCGCTGGTCGATCGGTTCCGCCGCGGCGACGGGCGATGGGCCGCGCCGACCCGCTGGGATCGCGACCACCGCGCGGGCGGCGATCTCGACGGCGTGATCGCCGCGCTGCCGTACCTCGCGGAGCTCGGCGTGACCGTGCTGCACCTGACGCCGGTGGTGCCGGCGCCCTCGCCGCACCGCTACGACGCCACCGACCTCGCGGCGATCGATCCGGCGCTGGGCGGCGACGCGGCGTTCGACCGCCTGGTGACGGCGGCGCGCCGCGCGGGGCTGCGGCTGTGCGCCGACGTGGCGGTGACCCACGTCCACCGCGATCACCCGCGGTTCCAGGACGTGCTGGCCCGCGGGCCGGCGTCGCCGTGGTGGTCGTGGTTCCGGGTGCGCCGCTGGCCGTGCTTCGACGGCCCCGACCCCGGCTACGACCACTACCAGAAGGGCCAGTGGCAGGAGCCGCTGCTGGCGCTCGACGAGCCCGAGGTGGCCGAGCACGTGGCCGCGACCTTCGCGGGGTGGATCGATCGCGGCGTCGACGGCGTGCGCGTCGACGCGGCCGCCGACGTGCCACCGCCGCTGCTCGCCCGGATCGCGGCCGCGGTCAAGGCCCGGCGCGCCGACGCGGTGGTGTTCGGCGAGGTGGTGCCGGCGTGCGTCGATCGCTACGCGCCGGCGCCGCTCGACGCGGCCACCGACTTCGCGATGGCGGGCGCGCTGACCGGCTGGCTGGCCGGCACCACCGGTGCGGACGAGCTGGCGGCGGTGGCCGCGGCCCAGCGACGCCGCGGCGCGGCCGGCCCGCGCGGCCTGGGCTTCACCGGCACCCACGACCAGCCGCGGATCGCGACCCGGGTCGGCGCGGCGCGCGCGCGGCTGGGGCTGCTGGCGGTGGCGCTGGGCGCGCGGGTGCCGCTCTTGTACTACGGCGACGAGGTCGGCCTGGCCGCGGACGCCGCGACCGCGGCGCGCGACTTCGAGGATTCGTGGCCCGATCGCCAGCCGATGCCGTGGGATCCGCAGCAGTGGGACGCGACCACCCGCGCGATCGTCACCGACGCGCTGGCGCTGCGGCGCGCCCACGCGGTCCTGCGCGACGGCGACGAGGAGATCGCGGTCGACGGCGACCTGGTGATCGTCCGGCGCGCCGATCCGACCGGCGCCATCGTCGAGGTGCTGCTGCACCGCGGCGACCAGCCGATCGAGGTGGCGATCGCCGGGCCGGCGACGCTGCGCCTGGCGGTGGGCGACGCCCGGCTCGCGGGCGACCGCGCGCTCCTGCCGCCCGCGAGCGCGCTGGTGCTCGACCGCACGCCGCCGGCGCTGGCCGACGAGCCGCGGCTGCGCGACGGCAACGCCGCGCTGGCGGCCCACGGCTTCGTCGCCGGCCACGCGCTGCTGCCGACCTACCCGGCGCGGCTGTACGTGACGGTGACCGAGGCCTGCAACCTGCGCTGCCGGCACTGCATCACCGACGCGCCGGCCCGCACCGCGTCCGGGCGGGCCCGCACGATCACGCCGGCGGTGCTCGACGCGCTGGCCGCCGGCTTCGCCCACGCCGACTACCTGGGCTTCACCCACGGCGGCGAGGCGCTGGCGTCGCCGACGCTCGACGACGTGCTGGCGCGGATCGCCGCGGCGCGGACCGGCCGGGCGGCGCGCGCCGACGTGCACCTGGCGTCGAACGGCACGCTGCTCACGCTGCCGCGCGTGCAGGCGCTGGTCGCCGGCGGCGTGACCAGCGTGATGGTGTCGCTCGACGGCGCCACCGCGGCGACCAGCGATCGCATCCGGGTGCTGGGGCGGTTCGACGCGGTGATCGCCAACCTCGCCGCGGCGGTCGCGTGGCGGCGCGCGGCGGGGGTCGACCTGCGCCTCGGCGTGTCGACCGTGGTCACCCGCTCGAACCTGGCCGAGCTGCCGGCGCTGGGTCGCCGGTGCGTGGCGCTCGGGCTCGACTGGCTCAAGCTCGAGGAGACCTACCCGATCAACGGCTTCGCGCGGGCCGAGGCGATCGATCCGCTGGGCGCCGAGGTGGCGGCGGCCCGGGCCGCGCTGGCCGACGCGGTGGCGGGCCAGCCGCTGGTGGTGGTCGATCACCTGGCGCCGCCGGGCGCGTGCGCGTGCGCCGATCCGGCGGCGGCCGGGTTCCGCGCCGCCGACGACTTCGCCAACCGCGCGCGGTTCCGCCCGTGCCGCGCGGCGTGGGAGCAAGCCGCGATCGACCCCGACGGCACCGTGCACCTCGTCGACTACGCCGGCCCGGCCCTGGGCAACCTGCTCGACGCGCCGCTGCTCGAGCTGTGGAACCGCCCAGCGGCCATCAGCGCGCGGCTCGCGGCCCTGGCGTCCAGCCCACCCGCGCGGCGCACCGCCTGCGTCGCCGCCGACCAGCTCGGCTAGCAGCCTGCGCCACAGGCGCGCGGCGTGACGTCGGTGACCTTGCCACGCGCGTCGAGCGCGATCTCGCAGCACCGCTCGAACAGCGCGCGCAGCTTCTCGCGCCCGCGCTGCACCCGCGACTTCATGCCCGACACCGACACCCCGGCGAGGTCGGCGGCGGCGCGGATGGTCAGGCCCTCCAGCTCGACCAGCGTGATCGCCTCGCGGTAGGGCGACGGCAGCCGGGCGACGAACCCCGCGACGCACCCGGCCAGCGCCTGGAACGCGGCGCGGTCGGCGTCGGCGTCGGTCGGCTCGGCGATCGGCTCGGGCGTCGCGTCGGGATCGGCGATCGGGTGGCGGGCCCGGGCCCGGCCGTGATCGGCGATGGCGCTGCGCGCAACCTGCAAGAGCCACGCGCTCAGGCGCTCCTCGTCGCGCAGCCCGGCCAGCCCCCGCTGGGTGCGGATCAGCACGTCCTGCAGCACGTCGTCCACCTCGCTCGCGTCGACCCGGCGCGCGACGAACGGCCGCAGCTGCGCGGCGACGTCCGACCACGGCACCGCGGCCGGGGTCACGGGCAGCACGCGGGGCCGCAGCAGGGCGCGGCGCCGCCGGGCTTGCGGGCCTCGATGGTCGCCGAGGCGACGAACCGCTCGATGCCCGGCATCCACGAGCCGACCACCTCGGCGCTGCGCGGCGTGACCTCGACCGCGATCGCCTCGAAGCCGGCGGCGGCGAGCATCGCGCGCACGTCGTCGATCGGCGCGGCGCCGGCGACGCAGCCGGCGAGCGCCGCGGCCTGGGTCTGCAGCTCGGCGGGGATGGGGCCGGTCGCGACGACGTCGCTGATCGCCAGCCGGCCGCCCGGCTTGAGCGCGCGGAACGCCTCGCGGAAGACCGCGGCCTTCTCCGGCGACAGGTTGATCACGCAGTTGGACAGGATCACGTCGACGGTGCCGTCGCCGACCGGCAGGTGCTCGATCTCACCGAGGCGGAACTCGACGTTGGTCGCCTCGATCTTGCGGGCGTTGGACCGCGCCAGCGCCACCATGTCGGGCGTCATGTCGACGCCGATCACCTTGCCGGTGGGCCCCACGCGGCGCGCGGCCAGGAAGCAGTCGAAGCCGCCGCCGGCGCCGAGGTCGAGCACGGTCTCGCCCTCGCGGAGCGACGCGATCGCGGTCGGGTTGCCGCAGCCCAGGCCGAGGTCGGCGCCGGCCGGCACCGCCTGCTGATCGTCGGCGGTGTAGCCCAGCGTCTGCGCGTAGCCCGCGGGCACGGCCCCGGGCGCGGCGCCGCAGCAGCTCGGCGCGCAGCTGCCGCCGGTCTTGGCGATCTGGCCGTAGTGATCGCGGACGATGGCGCGGGTCTCGTCGGCGTGGGGGGCGTTCAGGGTCGTGGTGGTGTCAGTCATCGGAACCTCCTGTCTGAGAGACGAAGACCTCGCCGAAAGGACGCAGCGGATCGGCGGGCGGCTCGGCGGACGCGGCGCGCAGGTCCAGGCGCAGGCACGCGGCCGACGCGGGGCAGACGCTCGCGAACTCGATCGACGCGGCCACCGCCGCGGGGACCTCGGCCCGCGCGCACGGCGCGAAGCCCAGCCGCAGGTAGAAGTCGGCGGCGGTGGTGGTGAGCAGGTACACCGCCGCCAGCCCGCGGGCGCGCGCCGCGGCGACGCGATCGGCGCTCAACGCCTGGCCCAGGCCGCGGCCGCGCTCGCCGGGGTCGACCACCACCGAGCGCAGCACGCCGGCGTCGCCGTGGAGCTCCAGGCCGGCCGCGCCGACCACCGCGCCGCCGCGGGTGGCGACGACGTAGCCGCTCGGGAACTGCGCGTCGACGCCGCCGAGCGGCAGCGCCGCGGCGGTCAGCAAGGCCGCCACCGCGTCGCGCTGGTCGGCCCGCGCGGGGGCGAGCTCCGGGGATGAGCCGCGCATCGCCATCACTCTGCGCCCTCCGCGCGGGCGTCGGCCAGCGCGATCCGGTGCGGCGGGTCGGCCAGCGCCAGCGACACCGCGCCGGCGGCCGCCGCGAAGCCGACCGCGGTCCACAGGCAGCCAACCAGCCCAGCGGCCTGGAACACCAGGCCCGACAAGAGCGTGCCGACCAGCCGGCCGCCGGCGTTGGCCATGTAGTAGAAGCCGACGTTGAGCGCGACCTTGTCGCCGTCGGAGTACGCCAGGATCAGGTACGAGTGCACCGACGAGTTGATCGCGAACACCACGCCGAACGCCCCGAGCCCGCCGAGGACGACCGCCGCGCGCGCCGCGCCGGCGTGCAGGCCGAGCGGCACCAGCGCCAGCGCCAGCGCCAGCCCGCCGGCCAGCGCCACCGCCACCCGGGCGCCGGGCGCGACGCCGCCGGTCAACGGCGCCAGCAGGCCGGGCGTGATCGACTGGATCACGCCGTAGCCGATGACCCACAGCGCCAGCGCCGCGCCGACGGCGGTGAAGCCCCAGCCCAGCTCGACCGACAGGAACACCGGCACCGCGACCACGAACCAGATGTCGCGCGCGCCGAACAGGAAGAAGCGCGCCGCCGACAGCACGTTGATGTCGCGGTGCATCGAGAACACGCCGCGGAACGCCGCCTTGCCCTTGGCGCGCCCGAGGGCCGCCGGCAGCTGGGTCACGGCCACCGCCAGCGTCGCCGCCAGCCCGGCCGCCATCGCCCACAGCGCGGGCCGGAACCCGAGCCCGGCCAGGAGCGCGCTGCCGAGGAAGAAGCCGGCGCCCTTGAGCGCGTTCTTCGACCCGGTGAGCAGCGCGACCCAGCGGAACAGCGGGCCGTGGGCGTCGGCGGGGAGCAGCGTCTTGATCGCGCTCTTGGCGCTCATCTTGGTGAGGTCCTTGGCGACGCCCGACAGCGCCTGCGCCGCCATCACGAACGCCACCGAGGCGCCGCGGGCCCAGGCCGGATCGAGCGCCGACAGCATGCCCAGCGCCGCGATCTGCAGCCCGAGCCCGGCCAGGAGCGTCACCCGCACGCCCATCCGCGCCGCGATCCACCCGCCGAGCAGGTTGGTGACGACGCCGAACAGCTCGTAGAACAGGAACAAGAACGCCAGCTCGACCGGCGTGTAGCCGAGGCCGTGGAAGTGCAGGAGCACCAGCATCCGCAGCGCGCCGTCGGTCAACGTGAACGCCCAGTAGGCGGCGGTCACGACGACGTAGTGGCGCACACCGCTCACGCCAGCGCCGCCCCGACCTTGCGCGCCAGCTCGGCCATGCGGTGGACGTAGCCGATCTCGTTGTCGTACCAGGCCAGGATCTTCACGCAGGTGCCGTCGACCACCATCGTCGAGCCGGCGTCGACGATCGCCGAGCGCGGGTCGCCCTTGAAGTCGACCGACACCAGCGGCCGCGCCTCGTAGCCGAGGATGCCGGCCAGCGACCCGGCGGCGGCCTCGCGCAAGAGGCGGTTGACCTCGTCGACGGTGGTCGGCCGCGTCACCTCGAACACGCAGTCGGTGAGCGACGCGTTGAGCAGCGGCACCCGCACCGCCAGGCCGCTGAGCTTGCCCGCGAGCTCGGGGTAGATGAGCGCGATCGCGGTGGCCGAGCCGGTCGACGTCGGGATCAACGACAGGCTCGACGCCCGGGCCCGCCGCAGGTCCTTGTGCGGCGCGTCGATGACGACCTGGGTGTTGGTGATGTCGTGGACCGTCGTGATCACGCCGTGGCGGATGCCGAGGCCCTCGTGGATGACCTTGACCACCGGCGCCAGGCAGTTGGTGGTGCACGACGCGGCGGTGACCAGGTGGTGCTGGTCGGGGCGGTACAGGTGATCGTTCACGCCCATCACGACGTTGAGCGCGCCCTCCTTGACCGGCGCGGCGACGATCACCTTGCGCACGCCGGCGGCGAAGTACGGCGCCAGCTGCTCGGCGGTGCGGAACTTGCCGGTGCACTCCAGCACGACGTCGACGCCGGCGGCGCGCCACGGCACCTCGCCGGGCTTCGCGCACTCGCTGAAGCCGACCGCGGCGCCGTCGACGGTCAGGCGGTCGGCGCCGACGGCCTGGACGTCGTGGGGCCAGCGGCCGTGGACCGAGTCGAAGGTCAGCAGGTGGGCGGCGCACTCGGCCCCGCCCTTGACCTCGTTGACGTGGACAAACTCGAGGTCGGGCCAGCCCCAGGCCGCGCGCAGGACCAGGCGCCCCATGCGCCCGAAGCCGTTGATGCCGATGCGGATGCTCACGTGGCGTTCCTCCGGTTGATCAGTCGCAGGCGCCGGGCCCGGTGCGCTTCTTGATGCGCACCAGCTCGCTCTTCACGCCGCGCCGGCCGACGAAGCCGCGGACCAGCTCGTCGAGCACGGCCTGGACCTCGGGCCGGGGCTGCGGCGCCAGCCGGTAGTAGACCCAGGTGCCGTCGCGCCGGGCGTCGACCACGCCGGCCGCGCGCAGGACGCCGAGGTGCCGCGACACCGTCGGCTGTGGCAGCGCCAGCGCGGCCTCGACGTGGCACACGCACAGCTCGCCCTCGGCCAAGAGCGCGACGATCCGCAGGCGGGTCTCGTCGGCGACCGCGCGCAGGAGCCGCGACCACGGGCGGACGTCGACCTCGGCCAGCGGGGACAGCACGACATGTAGATATCCAGATATCCGGCTGTCGTCAAGCGGGGCCGCCCGCCCCACGGCCTAGCTGATCTTCCGCTCGCGGCCGGCCCAGAACGGCTCGCGCAGCCGGAACTTCTGCAGCTTGCCGGTCGCGGTGCGCGGCAGCGCGTCCTTCAGCTCGACGCCGGTCGGGCACTTGAAGTGCGACAAGAGGCTGCGGCAGTGGGCGATCAGATCGGCCGGCGTCGGGCTGAAGCCCGGCCGCAGCACGACGAACGCGTGGACGGTCTCGCCCCACTTGTCGCTGGGGATGCCGATCACCGCCGCCTCGGCCACCGCCGGGTGCTGGTACAGGCAGTCCTCGACCTCGATCGACGACACGTTCTCGCCGCCCGTGATGATCACGTCCTTCTTGCGATCGGTGATCACGGCGTACGCGCCCTCGAGGTGGCCGCCGTCGCCGGTCGAGAACCAGCCGTCGACGATGGCCCGCGCGGTCTCCTCGGGCTGGTTGTAGTAGCCGTCGAAGACGTGGTTCGAGCGGGCCCGCAGCTCGCCGCCGGGGCTGACGTCGATGCGCACGCCGACCGCCGGCACGCCGGCGCGGCTGAGCAGCTTGGCCCGCTCGGCCGGGCTCAGCGGATCCCACTCGGCGGGCGCGCGGTTGACCGTCAACAGCGGCGAGGTCTCGGTGAGGCCGTAGATCTGCATGAACTCCCAGCCCAGCTCGGTCTCGACCCGCTCGATCGTGCGCGACGGCGGCGGCGCGCCGGCCACCACCACCCGCACCTTGCCGTGGCCGGGCACCGGCTCGCCGCGCGCGACCCGGGCCGCCGCGGCGTCGAGAATCGCGGCGACGACCGCCGGCGCGCAGCACAGCAGCGTCACGCCCTCGCGCTCGATCCGCCGCAGGATCTCGGGGCCGTCGATCTTGCGCTGGATGATCTGGCGGACGCCCATCGCGGTGGCGGCGTAGGGCATGCCCCAGCCGTTGGCGTGGAAGGTCGGCAGCGTGTGCAGGTAGACGTCGCGATCGCGCACGCCGGCGTGCCAGCCGAACGTGACCGCGTTGAGCCAGCAGCTGCGGTGCGACAGCTGCACGCCCTTGGGCCGCGCGGTGGTGCCCGAGGTGTAGTTGATCGACACCGGGGCGGCCTCGTCGGTGACCGCGTGGCGCGGCGCCGCGTCGACCCGCCCGAACAGGTCGGCGTCGGTGGCGTGGCCGAGCACCAGCCGGTGGGCCACCGCGTCGGCGGGCACCACCGCCTCGCAGTCGGGATCGACCAGCGCGACCGTCGCGCCCGCGTGCTCGAGGATGTAGCGGATCTCGTGGTCGTTGAGCCGGAAGTTGATCGGCACCAGCACCCGGCCGTAGGCGCTGACGCCGAACAGCGCGGCCAGGAACCGCGCGCTGTTGGGCGCGACGATCGCCACCCGGGCGCCGGCCGGCACGCCGCGCGCGTCGAGCGCCGCCGCCAGGCTGCGGGCCATCGCCGCCAGGCCGGCGTAGGTCACCTGCCCGAGCCCGCCGCCGGGCGGCTCGGGCTCGTCGACGATCGCCACCCGATCGCCGTACACCGTGGCAGCCCGGTCCAGGAAGTCGACCAACGTCAGCGGGACGTGCATGGCCAGAGAGCGTACACGCCCGGCGGCGCGCCGGATCGACGCGCCTTGACATGTGCATTTCCATGCACACATCATGGCGATGGTGAATCCAGCCCTGGCCACCGCGGCGGTCGTCGCGCTGCAGCTGTTCGTCGTCCTGTCGACCATCGACGGCGTGTACGTCCACCTGTGGAGGCTGCGGCTGCACCGTCGCCCGGCGTCGTACCGCGAACACCTGTGGCACACCGCGCGGGCGCTCTTGTTCGCGCCGGTGGTGGCGATCGTCTTCGCGATGCCGAGCGCCGGGCCGCTGCTCTGGCTCGGCGTCGGCCTGGCGCTGGCCGATCAAGGGGCCGGCATCGCGGATGCGCTGTCCGAGCGCGACAGCCGCGCGACGCTGGGCGGGCTGGGCCGCGGCGAGTACGCGCTGCACGTCGCGCTGGTCGCGGTCCACGCCACCGCGCTGACGCTGGCGCTGGCGGCGAGGCCGACCGCCGCGTGGTCGCCCGCGGCGCCGATGACAATGGGGGCGTGGCCGGCGCTGGACCTGCTGGTCGCCGGCCCGCTGGTCGGCGGGCTCGCGGTCGCCGCGCTGCACGTCGCGCTGGCGTGGCGCCACCGTCCCGCGCTCGGGTGCTGCGCCGCCGAGGCCGCGTGAGCGCGGAGCGGATCCTGGTCGTCGCGCTGGCGCTGACGTCGACCCTCGCCGCGGGGCTGGCGGCCGACGCCCGCGGCGGGCCGCGGGTCGCGCCGGGCCGGCTGGCGCTGATCGTCCTGGCCAACGTGGCGCTCTTGCCCGCGCTCACCTACGCGGCGCTGCGGCTGGGCGCGATCGACGCCGGCCGCGGGCTGCTCCTCGCGGCGGCCGCGCCCGGCGGCAGCACCGGGCCGCTGCTGGCGGTGCTGGGCGGCGGCGACGCGCCGATCGCGGCGCGCACGTTCGTCGCGCTCAGCCTGGCCGGCGTGGCCGCCGCGCTGATCGCCACCGCGGCGCTCGACGTCGCCGGCGTCGGGCGGGTGCTGGCGGCGTCGGCGATCGTCGTCGCCAGCACGGTCGGCCCGCTGCTCGCCGGGCTGGCGCTGCGGGCCCGCCGCCCGGCCCGCGCCGCGGCGTGGCAGCCGTGGCTGTCGCGGCTGAGCCTCGCGCTGCTGCTGGCGACGATCGCGCTCCTGGCCGCGCGCCACGGCGGCGCGGCGCGCACGATCGACGTGGCGATCGGCGCGGTCGTCACGCTGCTGGCGCTGGCGATCGGCGCCGCGGTCGACGGGCGCGCCGCGCGGATCGCGGTCGCGCAGGTGTCGGCGGTGCGCAACCTGACGCTGGTGCTGCTGGTGCTAGCGGTGGTCGGCGCGCCGCCGGCCGAGACCATGGCCGCGCTCGGCTACGGCCTGGCGATGTACGTGATCGCGATCGTCGCGGCGGCGTGGACGCGCCGGAGCCCGCGATGACCGCCCGCGCGCGCGCCGCCGCCCGCATCGTCGAGCTGCTCGACGCGCCGCTGTTGCGCGCGCTCACCGAGCCGGCGCGGCTCGAGGTGCTGCGGGCGCTGCTGGTCAGCGGCCCGGCCGACGTCGGCGCGATCGCAAGGACGCTGCCGCAGCACCGCTCCGTGATCACCCGCCACCTGCAGACCCTGGAGGCGGCGGGCGTCGTCCGCGGCGCGCGCGAGGGCCGCCGCCACGTCTACGCCATCGATGGCGCGGCGCTGGTCGGCGGCCTCGAGCGGCTGCTCGGCGAGGTGCGCGACCTGACCGCGGCGTGCTGCCCGCCGACCGACCTGATCCCGGCGACCCGGCTGCGCCGCCGCCCGTGACCTGCCGCGCGATCAGCGCACGGGCTCGGTCGCGTCGCGCCACGCCGCCGGGATCGCCTCGACGCCGCCGGGCGACGCCAGGATCGTGACGCCGCCGACGATCGCCGCGTTGGTGTCGCGGTCGCCGATCGGCGCGGCGGCCACCCACACCGCGTCCTCGTAGCGGTCGAGCGCGCGCGCCGCGCACCACACGCACCACGGCACGGTGTCCTGCGCGCTCACCTGCCGGCCGGTGCCGAGCGCATGGGCCGCGGTCGCGGCGTCGGCGTCGAGCAACGCGCCGGCCTGCGCGATCCCGTCGCGCACCGCGGACGCCGGCGTGTGCGCGGCCACCTCGGCGACGAACGCCGCCGGCGCGAGCGCTGCGCCCTGCCCCGCGCGCCACGCCAGCGCCGCCGCGACCGCCACCGCGACCGCGCCGGCCGCGGCCTCGGGGTGCGCGTGGGTCGGCTCGGCCGAGCGCGCGGCCTCGGCAACGACGCGCTCCAGATCGTCGGCGAAGTACGCGCCGATCGGCGCGACCCGCATCGCCGCGCCGTTGCCGAACGAGCCCTGCCCGCCGAACATCGCCCGCGCCTCGACGCGCCAGTCGGCGCCCCAGCCCACGCGAGTGAGCAGGTTGTACGCGCCGGCGCCGTAGCCGCGATCGGGCTCGTCGCAGAACCGCCGCACCAGCGCCGCCATCAGCGCGTCGGTGTCGATCGTGCCACTCCGGGTCAGCACCTCGACCACCGCCAGCGCCATCGCGGTGTCGTCGGTCCAGCGCCACGGCCGGCGCGCCACCAGCGCCCGCGTCGCCACCCGCCGGGCCGCCTCGTCGGGCGGCCCGAACAGCGTCTCGCCGAACGCGTCGCCGTGCGCCAGCCCGAGCAACGACAGCCGCATCCTCGCCTGGGGTTTCATATTGTCTATCATACACGAACAAGGCGCCGTGGCAACCGGGCGATGAGCCGGCGTCGCCACCGCCCGTGTGACGGGCGGCGGCGCGGTGTCACCGCCCCGGTGACACCGCAGCCTGTCGACGACGACTTGCGCTGGCCCTGGCGTTGCAGAAGGCGCGCCGCGATGACACCTCGATTCGCTCACCTCTTGTTCTGT
The DNA here is from genome assembly GCA_016707895.1 of Myxococcales bacterium. Lineage (GTDB taxonomy): Bacteria > Myxococcota_A > Polyangia > Haliangiales > Haliangiaceae > UBA2376. The sequence goes on from JADJGV010000008.1 coordinate 28,841, forward strand.
GCCCTGCCGCTCGCCGGTTGCATGCTCGACGCCGCCGACGACGCCGCGGCCCCGCTCGGCGACGCGTCCGCCGAGCTCACCGGCGCCAACGTCGCGCTCTACACCTGGTACAGCCCGTCGCGCGGCGACTACTTCACCACCAGCGACCCGGCGTGGATCGGCAGCCCCGGCGCGACTCGCTCGCCCGACTACCGGTTCGTCCGCGTCGAGGGCCACGTCCTCGGCGCCGCGTGGCCGCAGGAGGGCACCACGCCGCTCTACCACTGGTGGAACCCGACCCGCGGCGACAACTTCCTCACGACGTCGTCGGCGTGGGCCGGCACGGTCGGCACGGTGCGCAGCGGTTACACGCTGTTCCGCATCGAGGGCCACGTCTACCAGCGTCCGCTGATGGACACCGTGCCGCTGCGGCTGTACTGGAACGGCGGTCTCGAGGACAACTGGGCGAGCGCCGATCCGGACTACAGCGACTGGACGCCCCCGGCGAGCTACGTCGGCGGCGGCATCCAGGGCTACATCCTCGCGCCGATCGATCGCGATCAGGATGTGACCCGCGACCAGCTCGGCTGGGGGAGCCTGCGCCGCAACGGCGTGGCCGCGTCGGGCACCCGGCCGCTGATCACCGTCGCGATCGGCTTCACCGACGCCCCCTTGCCGAGCACGGCGTGCGCCACCACCACGACGCGGCAGTTCGGCACGACCGCCCCGACCATCCGCGGCTACTTCGATGAGGTGTCGTCGCGACGGTTCGGCTGGAGCGACGCCGGGTGCGTCACCCACCGCGCCGTCGACATCGCCGGCACGCCCGCCGACGAGAGCACGCTCGCGGGCAGCGAGCTGGGCGGCGCCGAGAGCTTCGGCATCCTCCAGCAGGCGCTGGTCGCCGCCGACGCCGCCGGCACCGACTTCGCGCGCTTCGACACCAACCCGCGCGACGGCCAGGTGCAGGTGCACGAACTGGGCATCGTCGCGATGTTCGCGCGCGACGTCGTGCGCGAGCGCGGGATCAGCGTGTACCTGCCGCGCTCGGCGGTGTGGATCGCCGGCGAGGCCGCGCACCTCAACCTCGACGCGACGTTCGCGCAGCGCGCGCACGAGATCATGCACATGCTGGTGTCCACCTCGGACGAGTACGGCTCGGGCTTCCACAGCGAAGGCCTGACGCTGATGTCGGCCACCTCCGGTGGCGCCGGTGACCTGCGGACCTGGTACCTCGATCCGTTCCTGCGCATGCGCCTGGGCTGGATCGAGCCGCGGATCGTGCCGCGCGGCATGGCCGGCGGTCAGTTCCCGGTCGACGCGGCGCAGGTCGGCATCGGTGACAGCGCCCGCGCGTGGTCGCGGCGCCCGCTGCTGTTCCAGGGGCCGAGCAACTCCGAGTACTACCTCGCCGAGTTCCGCAACAGCGCCAAGGGCGGCTACGACGCCAACATGTTCACCTGGGAGAACCAGACCAACGGCTTCGCGGTGTGGCAGGTGAAGACCGGGGCCGACGGCTTCCCGGTCACCATCCCCGGCATCGTCATCACCCCGGGCACCAACGGCCGCATCGACGCCACCCGCGCCGGCGACGACCTGTTCCAGGACAGCAACGCCGACGGCGTGGTCGAGCTGGTCACCCCGGGCCCCGATCGCGCGCTGCAGACCGTGCCGGCGGGCGACGATCGCTACTGGGACGACGTGCTGATGTTCGTGCAGGGCGGCTCGAACGGCCAGCGCGGCTTCTCGAGCCTGCTGCAGCCGCAGCACGGCCAGCGCTCGTACTATGGCTACGGCCCGGTCTACCTGCCGTTCATCATGTCGCTGCGGGCCGGCGCGACGGCGGCCGACGGCAGCCGCGCCTTCCTCGAGTGGGGCGACGCGCTGCCGCGGCTCGACTGGGGGCCCGGCACGGCCACCCGCGACGTCACCTTCGACGTCGGCGGGGCGTTCGGCACGAGCCAGCGCGGTCGGGTGGTCAGCCTGTACCACCCGGCGCTCGGCAACCGCGACATCACCGTCGTGGCGTGGGAGGCCGACCGCCTTCGCCTGCGTGTGCCGTCGGCGACCGTCGCCGCCGGCACCTACACGCTGCGCATCTACGGCGACGCCACCCGCGTCACCGCGTCGAACGGCCTGGCGCTCACGGTCTACTGAGCGGCGCGGTCAGCGCCGGCTGGCGCGCACGGTCAGCCGGCCGCTGTCGTCGACCAGCGCGACCGCGAGGTGGTAGCGCCCGCGCTGCAGCGCGACGCCATCGAGGGCGGCGACCGCGTCGGCGAAGGCCGCGCGCCGCTCGGCCGGCGACGCCCCGGCCATGCGCACGTGGCGGGCCAGGAAGTCGTCGACGCCCACCGCGTACGCGGCGCGCGTCGCCAGCATGTGGTCGAGCTCGGCGAACAGCGGCTCGGCGAGCGGATCGAGCTCGCGCTGCGCCGCCGGCGGCGGGTCGAAGCGCTGGTTCGAGCGCAGCGCCCCGGTGGCCGCGTCGCGCACCTCGATCCACCGCTTGGCCTCGCTGCCGAACACCGTCGGGTGGCCGGCGATCAGCCGCAGCTGGGCCCGCATGCGGTACTTGCTGTGCGCCACCGGCCCCATGCCGTCGAGGCGCACCGCCCACGCCGCCACGCCGTCGGCGATCGCGTAGGCCGCCAGCGCGACGCCGCTCTGGATCCGCCCGTAGGTGGCGACGTAGATCCGGGCGTCGTCGGCCGCCACCAGCGCGCCGCTCAGGTGCCCGCCGCGGCCGACCTGGACGGTCCAGCCCGGCGCCCCCACCCGTGTCAGCGTGATCGCCCGGTCCCAGTCGTCGTCCCGCCCGGGCGCCAGCGCGACCACGTAGCGGGCGCCGCCGTGCTCGACCGCCAGGTCGACCGCCGGGAACAGGTCCGGCGCCCCGCTCCACGCCCAGGCCGGCGGCCCGGCCGGGGCCGCGTCCGCCGCCACCGGCGCGGCGGCGTCCGCTGGCGTCCGCGCGTCGGCGGGCGCCGCCGGCCGCGCCTCCCGCGGACCGCCGCACGCCGCTACGCCTACCATCGCGACCGCTGCAAGCGCGTTCATCTGCATGAAGCCCATGACCTCGGTGTCATCGACCGCGCCGCAGGTGTCGCGGCCGGCCAGGCCGCGATCATGCGTCGACGCCGACGATGCTACGCTGTGGTTGCATGCGACGCGTCTGGCTGGCCGGTTTTCTGTTCGCCTGTGGGAGTGAGCGCGACCCGTGGCCGGAGCATCGACCGCGCGCGCGTGAGGACGCCGGGGAACGCCTGATCGATGCGCCACTGGCCATCGACGCCGGATTGCCCGTCGACACCACCGGGATGGTGTTGATCCCGGGCGGCCCGTACCTGAAGGGGTGTCCTCTCGGCGCGCGCACGTGCAGCGGCGCAGGCGAATGGAACGTCAAGGCGTTCTACATGGACCAGACCGAGGTGACCGTGGCCGCCTACGGCGCGTGTGTCACTGCCGGCGTGTGTAGCGCGCCGCGCGTGGGCGAGTACTGCGACGAGAACGAACTCAACTGGGGACACGCCGATCGCGGCAGCCATCCCATCAACTGCGTGACGTTCGAGCATGCGCTCACGTACTGCAACTGGCTGGGCAAGCGCTTGCCCGCCGCCGACGAGTGGGAGAAGGCAGCCCGCGGCACCGACGGTCGGATCTATCCGTGGGGCGATCAGCGTCCGAGCTGTAGCCGGGCCGTCGTCGCAGGCTGCACAAAGGGAATGACGGCGCCCGTCGGCTCACGACCGTTGGGCGCCAGCCCTTACGGCCTCCTCGACATGACCGGGAACGTCAGCGAGATCGCCTTGGATGACAACTGGATCCGGTACGAGATGGACCGGCGCGAGATCACGTTGCCGGGGCTGCGCCCGTTCGGCGAGGATCGCGGCTCCGCACGCGGCGGCGGCTTCGCCTTCAAGGCGACCTCGTATGCGTTCAAGACGTGGCAAGCGACACTCGCCCTCGCAGCCCCCTACGTCGGCTTTCGCTGCGCATTCCTCGCCCCGAAGCGCCGGCCGTGACGGCCACGCCTGTAGGAGTCGTCAGAACGCCCGCAGCGGCTTGCCTTCCATGGTCCGCCACAGCGCTGCCACGCCCCCGACTTCCTCCACGCGGTCGTCGGAGCTTCGCGCCGTCCGGGTGCCCGCCGCATCCTGGCGAAGCACGATCTCCTCGCTGTTGTGCGCGAGCACCAGCCGGATCTCGACGTCCCACCCGTGGAGATCGGCCAGCGCCTTGCCATCCGCGTGCTCCAACATGGTCGCGGACATCTCGTTCACGTCGTAGCGGCCGAACGCGACGCGCGAGAACACGATGTTCATCGGATCGCCGTGGCGGCTCCGCGTGTCGAGGTTGACATGTCCGCTCACCCGAACCCTGCGGCGCTCCGCCTGTAGGTCGCGCCCGCGCACTTCCTCCCCATCCGAGACTCCGGTGGCGCGAAAGCGCAGGTACGCGTCGAGCATCCGGCGGAATCCCACGTCGACGCCGCTCTGCGCCGAGATCCCGGCAGCCGCGATCGACCGCACTGACTCGGCGAGACGGTCGTGGGCCGCGCGGTACTGGTGAACAGTACCCTTCGACAACTCGTAGAACGCCTGGCTGTCCGCTTCCGTGGCAGCAGCGAGTCCGGCCTGCACGTCGTGTGACGCCACGCGGGTCAACGCCTCTCGTGCCGCGCCGTACTCCTGCAGCAACGCGCCGTATTGCTTCATCAAGGCGCGTGTCGCTACGTCGCCACCGCGCCCGGCGATCCCGCTGACCGCGCCCACGTTCGCGATGTGGCCGTCGACCTCTGCGACTGCTTGCTCCGCCTGGTAGGCGGTCAAGCCTAGCTGGAGCACCTTCGACACCGCCATCGTGATCGGGTTCTGGTCGGCCACGGCGTCGACCGCCTCGGCGGTCAAGAACTTGGCGACCTCGGCATCGCGATCTGCGCGCAACGTCCCCAAGGCCGACAGGCCCTCCTGCGTCAGCCAGGTCACGATTCGCTGATTCAGCGTCGTGCCGGCTCGCACGATCTGGTCGCCGAAGTGCTCGACAGCGGCATCGGCATGGGGCACCAGCGACTGGTAGTTCATGGGCAGCGTCGACACCGCGTCCGCGGCGCGGTCGCGCAGTGCCCGCTTCTGGGCCGCGGTCCGCGGCGCGTTGGCGTCTGGCAGGTCCTCGATCGGGACCGGCCCCGACGGATCGCGAGCCGCGTCCTCAGCCGCGGTTCCGGCTACTGGATCGCTTCACCCTCGAGTTCGACCCGTTGTTCGTGCTGTCCGTAGCGCAGCACCAGGTGCCCTCGGACAGTCCCTGGACGTAGGGGCATGAAGGCGATCGGAAGCTGCGCCCGAGGCGCGTTCTTGGACTCGGGCTCGACGCTCAAGTCACTCGGGGCAGTGAACGAACCATCACCGCCTTCGATCGACACATTGACCGCCACTCGACCTTCGTTGGGACTCGCGACGCCCAGCCACTGGGGCAACAAGGGTCGGCCAACCACGCCATTGAAATGGAGCTTGTCACTCAGGATGCGGAGCGGTTGTGCGACGGGTGCGGGGATCGGTTCGGTGACCGGGGCGGGCACGGGCAAGGGCGCTCGCTCCGGGACGGCCGGCGCAGCAGGCGGCTCAGCCGCGCGTGTGGGATCGGCCGCTGGCGCCGACGGTGCCCATGGCTTACCTGAGGCGCGCACGACGATGTCGAAGGTCTCGCCCGTGTCCGTGGTGATCTTGACCAACCCGGCGTCGACCCCTACGGTGCGCGCGGTGAACTCAAGGCGCACGACCGCATAGTCCCCAGGCTCGATGTCGCCTTGCCCCTTGTCGTCGATCGAGGCGCGGTAGTTGGTCGACACGGCGGTTGCCACGCGCGCGATGTGGACGGGCTGCTGCCCGCGATTGTAGACGTAGATCGGCACCACGCGCTGCGCGAGCAACTCGACATCCCCGAGGTCGACCAACGATTCAAACTCGAGCCGCGTCGGCGCCGAGACCTCGTCGGTGACATCGGTCCCCGCAGTCATGCCGCTCGCGTCGTCCAGCGCGGCAAGCACCTTCCCGGTGAACGCATTGCCCCGCTGGGACTGAAGCACGCCGATCTCGGCGTCTCGTTCTTGCGGCGCCAGGCCGCGCAACCGTGCGGCGGCCTGGGTCACCGATCCCAGTGCGCCGTGGGCTGCCACGGAGGGCGCGCGCGCATCTCCCGGCCCCGCGGTGCCCACCGGCGCCTCGGTCCTCGCCGCTTCCATCAGTCGCTCGCTGGCCATACCCCTATATACGTCAGAAGTCGGTCCGGCCTCCCCGTCGTTCGTCAAATCAGCCTGCTCCTAATGTGATATACATTACGAGAATCTCACAGGAGAAGCCCACTCCCACGATTTCGTCTACGGCCTGCGGTGCGACCGTCGAAAGGCACGCCTTTCATCCACCGTGCCGCAGGGCAGCCTCCGATCAGTACCAGGCCCGGGCCACGGCGGCTCGTCCGGCGAGGGGGCCAGCGATGTAGATGTATGGCAGGTCGATATCGACCATCGGCGTCGTTGGGATGCCACTAGCTACGCCGATGTCACGGGCACCGCTGGGATCGACGTCGATCAGGTGCGTGCCATCGGCGCGCAGGTGGTACAGAGTTGTTTGGGAGGCGTTGGCGCGCGGCGTGCCAATCACGATCAGGGTCCCGTCCGGCAATCGGGCGACCCCGTGCACACTCCCGAGTTCGTCGGACACGCCAAGCCACACACCATCACCGGCAAATGTCGAATCGGCCGCGCCGGCCCCGGTCAAGCGAACGAGCGCGCCACGCGATGACGCGCCCAGACACGTCAGCCCGCCGACCCACAAGCCGTTGGCGGGCGCCGGCGACAGGTGCCCGGCCAGTAGGCCACACCCAGGCAACCCGATGAGGTCGTCCACGGCGACGTCACCGTTGGCTCCGAAGCCGGCGTCCGGGGCACCATGCACGTCCACGCCGTAGAGGTGGGTTGTAGTCGCCCCCGCGACCGCGATCACCACGCGCGGATCCGCGGCCGACACAGCGGTGACGATCGCGCCAGCCCAACGTAGATACCCCTGCGGGCCAAAGGCGGTGTCGCGGAAGCCCGATGGCAACAGCCGTGCAACCGCACCCTCGACCTCGACGCCGGTGTCATGGTCGCCGGCGACGTAGAGTGCCCCGTCGGCGCCGGCAACCACGACGTTCACCGTGAACGAGCCTGGCAGCGCGAACCCGCGCTCCGGGAACGCCGGGTCAGGCACCCCGGTGTCCGAAAACTGAAGGACCGCGCCGCCGAGGCTGACCCCACTCCCCCGGTCGATGTCTCCGGCAACGACCAACTTGAAGCGCCCGGCCGTGGAGGGCACGAGGAAGGCTCGACGTGGCATCGACGCGTCGAGCCCATCAGGTGCGACGGTGAGCACGCCGCCGGTCGCGAACGCCGCGTCGACGACTCCAGTCTCGTCAAATGCGTAGACGCGGTTCTCGGTCGCGACCAAGTGGCGGTTCCCGAGGCGCAGGTACCCCCCATACGTCCCGGAACTCGTCGCGGCGATGCCGAGGACGCCGAAGGTCTGATCGAGGGCACCGACACCTCCCTTCAACCGCAGCCGTGCGCTCGCGTCTCGGGTCCCGTGGCCAGCATCGGCAACGATCGTCAAGTCGACCGTTTCGCCCGGACTGCCCGCGGCGAGCGCGACGTCGATCCGCAACTGACCACCGACAGCGCCAGCGGGGATGATCGCGGACGCCGCCGTGACACCCGTTGGCGCACCGACGAGGTTCAAGACGATCGGCTCCTCGAACCCCGGCTCCCTCAGGATGCGCACGGCGACATCGACGGACTCCCCCACTCGAACCCAGGCTCCGGGGATCGGTTCGACGACGAACCCCGCCGTCGCGGCGTCCGCCGGCGCGATGTCTCGCGGACGATCGAACTGGCAGCCTGAGCCGACCCCGATCAGGCCGACCAGCAGGCACGACCGGCTGAACCGCGACGCTCGCACGGTCAGTTGTCCACCCAGGTCACCCGCGGCGCGGTGAAGTTCAGATAGAACCACCACCCGCGGGCGGCACCGTTCATGTCGCGGTCGTCTCGCGGTGAGCAGTTGCCGGTTCCGCCAGGGAGGAGCGACGAGAGTGTTCTCATTCCGAGCACCGGCAGGGTGAGGATCGTGTTGTCAGCCGTCGCCTCCGCGACGAACCCCGTCAGCAGGCCATTCACCGTGGTGGCGGCCGGGTTGCCGCTGTAGGTCGCGGCGATCCGCGCGTCGGTGAGCGTGACCGGGGTCCCGGCCAGACTGAGCGTCACGCTGACCGGCCCGGCCGAGTAGCACGGCCCGGTTGTCGACGTGATCGCGGGTGAATATGCCGGGGTCGCGGTCGTGCCAGCGATCGGCGCGAGGCACGTGCCGGTAGCCCGGTTGGTCGCGACGGTAGGGATCATCATCGCCGCTGGTGGTGTGCGGCGACAGGTCGTCGTGGCGATCGGCGCCGAGCATCCCGGGAAGTGGATCTCAAGGGCGGGCATCGCCCCGTCGGCCTGATTGAGCGGCCGGAACACCGTCGCGATCGACAGGTCGAGATTCGTGTCTGCGTCCGTACCATCGGTCTGGATCGAGGTCTGGATCTGTCCGTTGACCGAGAACCCAAACGGGTTCGGCTCCGTGACGTCGTTGCAGCCGATCAGCGACACGAACACGTGCGGATCCCGCAGGTCCAGGTCGCTCATGCGGAACGCAGTCGGCACGACCGTCGTGAGCGTGCAGGTGTTGCTGCAGGCGTCGGTGTTGATCATGTTGCCGTCGTCGCACTGCTCGCCCATCTCGACGACGCCGTTGAGACACCGCGGCGCGCAGTCGCTGTCGGTGTTGTTGTTGCCGCCGGGCAGGCAGCAGCCGTCGCCGGCGGTCATCGTGGTGATCGCCGGGAACGTGCACGCCGCGGTGCAGATGCCGGGGTTCGACAGCACGTCGCGGGTGCAAGTCATGCCGTCGCTGCAGGTGGTCGGGCAGCGGCCGGCGCCGACGGTGATGCCGGTGTCGCAGGTCTCGCCGGGGTCGACCACGCCGTTGCCGCAGGCGGGCATGGGCGGGGGGCAGTCGTTGTCGGTGGTCGACGTCGCGCCCGCCGGGCAGCAACCGTCGTTGTTCATCGGCGCGGTGATGGTGGTGTGGCCGCAGGCCGCCGCGCAGGTGCCGGCGCCGGTCAGCGTGTCGGTGGTGCACGCCATCAGGTCGTTGCAGGTGGCCGCGGTCGGGCACGCCCCGGTGCCGGCGACGATGCCGGTGTCGCACACCTCGCCGCTCTCGACGACCATGTTGCCGCACACCGCCGGGCAGTCGCTGTCGGTGGTGGCGTTGGCGCCGGTCGGGCAGCAGCCGTCGCCGGGGGCCGGCACGGTGATCGGCGAGTTGAGGCAAGCCGCCTGGCAGCCCGAGCCCGCCAGCACGTCGGCGGTGCACGCCACGCCGTCGTCGCAGGTCGCCGGGCACGCACCGGTCCCCGACGCGATCCCGGTGTCGCAGACCTCGCCGAAGCCGTCGTCGACCACGCCGTTGCCGCACGTGAAGTGGCAGTCGGCGGTACAGACCGCATCGGCGACCTGGTTCTCGTCGTCGCACTCCTCGCTGCCCTCGACCGTCCCGTTGCCGCAGATCGTCGGCGTCGCGTCGATCGGCGGTGGCGCGGCGTCCTCGGCTGGCGGCTTGAGGTTGTCGCCGCAGGCGGCGGTGAGCGTGAGCGCGAAGGCGGCGAGGCCACCGAGGTTGCGAATGAAGGCCATGTGGGCGTCTCCCCCGAGACGTTGAATTGGCGCGAGCCTACGCCCGGGCCCCGCCCGCCGACAACCGGTCGCTGATAGGCTGTCCCGAATGCGTGCGCGGGATCGCTCGCCCCGGAACTGGCCGCTCTTCGTCGCGGCCGCGCTGGCGATCACCCTCACGGTGGGAGCGCTCGGGCATCGCCGCGCGTATCAGCTGCCCGGGCTCGACGGGATCGAGCAGCGCACGCTCGACTGGCGGTTCCGCACGCGCGGGCCGCGGCCGCTGCGCGACGCCCGGATCGTGATCGTCGGCATCGACGACGACACCCGGCGCCTCGCCGGCGACGTGATCCAGACCCGCCACGGCTGGGCCCGGCTGATCCGCGCGCTGGCCGCGACCAAGCCCGAGGCGATCGCGCTCGATCTGTTCTTCTCGTCGCCCGAGTACCTGCTGCCGGCGCCGCTGGCCGCCGAGGTCGAGGCCGCCTACGCCACCGCCAAGGCCGACCCGACGCCGCCCCCGGCGCTGGCCGCGGCCACCCAGGCGCTGGCCGCGGTGGTGACCGCGCTGCACGGCGACGACGATCTGGCGGCGGCGATCGCCGAGGCCAAGGTGGTCGTGCTGGGCGCGATGTTCCGGCTGATCCGCAGCGACGCCGATCGCCCCGCGACCGCGCCGCCCGAGCCGCGCGGCCTGGCCAAGGCCCAGCTCGGCGAGTCGGTGGGCGGCGCCGCCACCGTGCCCAGCGCCTACGCGGTGTCCTACACGCTGCCGGCCCTGGCCGACGGCGCGATCGCCGGCGGGGCGGTCAACAACTTCCGCGACGAGGACGGCGTCACGCGGCGGATGCCGCTGGTGATCGAGTTCGGCGGCCGCTACTACCAGTCGCTGGGGCTGACGCTGGCCGGGCTGGCCACCCAGCAGCCGACCCGCTTCGTCGCGGCCCGCCGCGAGGTCAGGCTGGGCGAGCGCTCGCTGCCGACCACCGCGCGGCTCGACTTCCCCGGTCGGCCGTTCCCGCGGGTGTCGGCGGCGGCCATCCTCGACGGCCGGGTCGGCGCCGCCGAGCTCGAGGGCAAGATCCTGATCGTCGGCATGACCTACGCGGCGTTCGACAAGGTGTCGACGCCGTTCGATCCCACCGCCGACGGCGTCGAGCTGCACGCGACCTTGCTCCACAACCTGCTGTACGACGAGCTCCTGCGCGACGCCGGCACGCCGGCGCAGGCGCTGGCGCTGATCGCGTTCGCCGCGCTGGCGATCGCGCTGCAGGCCCGCCGGCTGCGCCGCCGGCTGTGGCTGCCGCTGGTGATCGCGGTGGCGGCGATCGCCGGCTGGGTGGCGGTCGGCCAGGCGCTGTTCGCGCGCGGGATCGTGCTCGAGCTGGTGGCGCCGGCGGCGATGTTCGCGCTGACGATGCTGGGCGCCACCGTCGCGACGCTGGCCACCGAGGGCCGGGAGAAGGCGCACCTGCGCGCGGCGTTCGCGCAGTACGTGTCGAAGTCGCTGGTCGAGCGGATCGTCGCCAACCCGGCGTCGGCCCGGCTGGGCGGCGAGCGGCGCGAGATGACGGTGCTGTTCTCGGACATCCGCGGCTTCTCGCGGATCGCCGAGAGCCTGCCACCCGAGCAGCTGGCCGACTTCCTGAACGAGTACCTGACGCCGATGACCGCGATCGTGCTCGAGCGCGACGGCACGCTCGACAAGTACATCGGCGACGCGGTGATGGCGATGTGGAACGCGCCGGTCGCCGTCGGCGACCACGCCGCCCGCGCGTGCGGCGCGGCGCTGGCGATGCAGGCCGCGCTGGGGCCGCTCAACAAGGCGTGGGCGGCGCGCGGCAGGCCCGAGGTGCACATCGGCGTCGGCGTCAACACCGGGCCGATGTCGGTCGGCAACATGGGCAGCGAGGCCCGGTTCGACTACACCGTGCTCGGCGACGCGGTGAACCTGGCGGCCCGGCTCGAGCCGCTGACCAAGGAGTACGGCGTCGACATCCTGTGCGGCGAGGCCACCGCCGCCGCCGCCCGCGGCTTCGTGTTCCGCGAGCTGGGCCGGGTGCGGATGAAGGGCAAGGATCAGCCGGCGCGGATCTTCGAGCTGTGCGGCCGGGCCGGCGACCGCGGCGTGCCCGAGGGCGCGGCGGTGGCGGCGTGGGAGAACGCGATGGCCGCGTACCACGAGCAGCGGTTCGGCGACGCCGCCGCCCGGTTCGCGACGATCGCCGCGGCCAACCCCGCCGACGGCGCCGCCCGGGTGCTGGCCGAGCGGGCCCGGGTGCTGGCCGACGCCCCGCCGCCGCCCGACTGGGACGGCGTCTACGAGCAGCGGTCGAAGTAGCGCCCACGTTTTGCGCGCGGCCCAGGTGACGCCGCGACCGCGGTCGTGGAAACCTGCCCGCATGACTGCTGCACGCCGCGTCGTGGTCCTGGACTTCGACGGCACGATGACCGACGCCGAGGCCGAGGGCGCGCCGTTCTTCGACGGCTACGTGGCGGATCTCGCGACCCTGACCGGCGGCGCGGCGGCGGCGGTGCGGGCCCGGGCCGAGGCGTTGCGCGACGCGATGTTCGCGAACCCGACGGCGTACGCCGCCGAGATGGGGCGCCCGCCCGAGAAGGTGGCGCCGGCGGTGGTCGATCCGTACCTGCGGATGACGCCGATCGCGCGCCAGCTGTACGACGAGCACGGCGTGCTGCTGGACGCCGGCGATCGCGACCGGGTCGGCACGCTGCTCTACAACCGCCACTACCTGACCACCGTCGAGCACCCGGTGTTCCGCAAGGGCGCCGGCGAGCTGCTGCGCGCGCTGGGCCGGCGCGCCGACCTCGACGTCTGGGTGGTCACCAACTCGGGCACCGACCACGTCGCGTCGAAGATCGATCGGCTCGACGCGCTCGAGGGCGGCGTCGCCTGGCTGCGGCCGCGGGTCCGCGGCTTCGCCGGCAAGTTCAAGATCGATCGCGCGTGGCCCGAGGCGCCCGCCGACCTCACCCTGCCCGGCCTGGCGCGGCCGATCCTCCGCCAGCGCCACCACTACCACGGCATCCTGGCCGGGCTGTGCGGCGGCGACTTCTCGCGGGTCACCGTGATCGGCGACATCTTCGAGCTCGATCTCAGCCTGCCCGAGGCGATGGGCGCGCGGGTCGGGCTGGTCAAGGGCCCGTACACCCCCGCCTACGAGCTGGCGTACCTGCGCGAGCGGGGCCCGTGCGCGGCGATCTTCGACGAGCTCGACGCGGTGATGGATTTCATCGACTTACCGACCGACGCCGCGGCTTGATGCGCGCGGGCGCGGCTGGCACGCTGGCGCCGATGAGCTCCTCCGACAAGGTGATCGTGTCGTGCGCGCTGACCGGCGCGGTGACCACCAAGAAGCACTGCCCGGCGATCCCGTACACGCCGGTCGAGATCGCCGAGGAGGCCCGCCGCGCCTACGAGGCCGGCGCGACGATCGTCCACATCCACGCCCGCAGCGACGACGGCGCGCCCAGCTGGGACGCCGCGGTGTTCGCGCGGATCATGGAGGAGACCAAGGCCCGGTGCCCGGTGCTGATCAACTGGTCGACCGGCGGCGCCGGGCCGATGACCAGCCGCATCGCCCACCTCGCGCAGCGGCCGGCGATCGCCGCGCTCAACATGGGCTCGATGAACTACGCCAAGTGGAGCGAGGCCAAGCGCGACTTCGCGTTCAAGTTCGTCTTCGCCAACCCGTTCGAGGACATCATCGGGTTCGCGAAGACGATGAAGGAGCACGGCATCAAGCCGGAGATGGAGTGCTTCGACACCGGCCACGCCTACTCGCACACCGTGCTCGAGAGCCTGGGGCTGATCGAGCGCCCCTACCACTTCTCGTTCATCATGGGCGTGCTGGGCGGCATCCCGGCCACGGCGCGCCACCTGGCGTTCCAGGCCCAGAACATCCCGGCCGACGCGCGGTGGAAGGTGATCGGCATCAGCCGCGAGCAGTGGCCGCTGGCGATGGCGGCGCTGTGCCTGGGCGGCGACGTCCGGGTCGGCCTCGAGGACAACTTCTACCTGCCCGACGGCGCGATGGCGACGAGCAACGGCGACCTGGTGGCGGCGGCGGTGCAGATGGCCAAGCTGTCGGGGCGCAGCGTGGCGACGCTGGAGGAGACCAAGGCGCTGCTCTGGCCGAACGGCGGCATGAACGCCTGACCGGTTGTGAGGTAAGGTCGCGGCGTGAGCTACGACCGCGAGATCGAGATCGCCAGCCAGCTCGCGCGCGAGGCCGGCGCCCTGGCGGTGGCGATCCGCGACCGCGGGCCGGCGGCGCTGGGCGTCGAGCACAAGGCCGGCGACGAGCCGGTGACCGTGGCCGACCGCGCGGCGTCGGACCTGATCGTCGCCGGGCTGCGCGCGGCATTCCCCGCCGACTGCGTGGTCAGCGAGGAGTCGGCCGACGACCTGGCGCGCCTGACCGCGCCGCGGGTCTGGTACGTCGACCCGATCGACGGCACCAAGGACTTCATCCGCGGCAGCGACGGCTTCGCGGTGATGATCGGGCTGTGCGTCGCGCAGCGCCCGATCGTCGGGGTGGTGTTCCAGCCGACCAGCGGCCGGCTGTTCGCGGCGGCGCCGGCGCGGGGCGCGTGGATGGAGCTGCCCGACGGCGCGACCACGGCGCTGACGGTGTCGACGATCGCCGACGTCGGGGCGATCCGGCTGGTGGCGTCGAAGTCGCACCGCAGCGAGGTGATCGACGAGGTCAAGAGCGCGCTCGGCATCGCCAACGAGCTGAACATCGGCTCGGTGGGCCTGAAGCTCGCGCTGATCGCGCTGGGCGAGCGCGACCTGTACGTGAACCCGTTCCCCAAGTGCAAGGCGTGGGACACCTGCGCGCCCGAGGCCATCCTCCACGCCGCCGGCGGCCGGCTGACCGACACGCTGGGCGATCCGGTGCGCTACGACCAGGCCGACCTGTCGCGCCCGCGCGGCCTGGTGGCGTCCAACGGCCACGTCCACGCCGCCTCGCTGGCGCGGCTGGCCTCGCTGTTCCCGCGGCGTTGAGCGATCGCCGCAGGAATCGGCGACGATCCGGGAACCAACCGCGGGGTCGCGGGTGGAACCTGGGGTGATGACCGCCGAGGCGCCTGCCCGCCGCCGCGCTCGCCCCGGCGAGCTCGACGACGTGACCCTGCGGCGGGCCCAGGCCGGCGACGAGCCGGCGTTCCGGGCGCTGGTCGAGCGCTACCAGCGGCCGATCTGGGACCTGTGCTGGCGGATGACCGCGCCGGTCGGGCTGGCCGACCGCGCCGACGACCTGACCCAGGACACCTTCGTCCGGGTGTACCGGGCGCTGCCGGAGTTCGATCCCCGCGGCCCGGCCCGGCTGTCGACCTGGATCTTCACGATCGCCACGCGGCTGACGCTCAACGAGCTGCGCCGGGTGCGGCCCGAGCCGACCGATGACGAGGCCGCGTGGGCCTCGGCGCTGCCGTCGCCGGCGCGCAGCCACGAGCGGCGTCAGGCCGGCGAGCGGATCGCCGCGGCGATCGCGACGTTGCCCGCCGGCGCCCGCGCGGTGCTGCTGCTGCGCGACGTGTTCGAGCTCGAGTACGACGAGATCGCGGCCACGCTCGCGATCGATCTGGGCACCGTGAAGTCCCGGCTGTCGCGGGCGCGCGCTGCGGTGCGCGCCCGGCTGACCGCCGAGGGAGTGACGCCATGACCGACGACGACGACCGCCTCGATCTCGACGCCTGGGCCGCGCCGCCGCCGCCGGCGCGGGTCGCCGATCGCGTGCTCGACGCGGTGAGCGGCCGGGCCCGGGCGACCGCGCTCGACGGGCCGGCCGCGCCGCGCCGCCGCTGGGCCTACGCCGCGGTCGGCGGCGCGCTGGTGGCGGCCGCGGTGGCGGCGATCGCGCTGCGCCCGTCCGCGCCCCCGCCCGATCACGGCCGGATCGCGGCCACCGCGCCGACCACGGTGCGCCTGGGCCGCGACCTCGAGGCGCTGGCCGAGCCCGGCGCCGCCCTGTCCTGGACCACCGTCGACGGCGTCGCGCAGGTCGCGCACACCGCCGGCGTCGTCACCTACCGCCAGCGCGGGTCGCTGGGCCTGGTGGTCGAGACCCCCGTCGCCGCGCTCACCAGCGAGCGCGCGACCTTCCGCGTGGAGGCTCCGATGAATCGCACCGTCGCCGTGGGCGCAACCAGCGCCGCGATCGCCGCCGTCGTGGTGATCGCCGTGTACGAGGGCCGGGTGTCGGCCCAGCAGCCGGATCGTCCGGCGCAGCCGATCGCCGCCGGCGCGGAGGTGACGCTCGGCGCGCCGCCGCCGGTCGCCCCGCCGCCGGTGGTCGCGGTGGCCAAGGCCGCGGTCGACGGCGCGCGCCGGCAGCAGGTCGCCGCGGCGATCGCGCGGGCCCGCGCCACACCGCGGGTGGGTGGCGCGCCGGTCGCGCCGATCGCGCCGGCGGCGCCGGCGGTGGCCGACCCCAGCCCCGGCGTCCTCGACAAGGACGAGATCCGGGCCGGGGTGAAGGACGTGGTGCCGATGCTGTCCGAGTGCTTCGAGGCCGAGCTCGAGCGCGACCCGTCGATCGGGCGGGTCGACGCGACCGCCCACCTCACGATCGACAGCGCCGCCGACATCGGCACGGTGGTGGCGATGCGTGACCTCGACGTCGACGGGCCGCTCGGCCAGTCGCAGGACTTCCACGATTGCATGACCGCGACGCTGGAGGCGATGGTGCTGCCGCCGATGGGCGACGGCGGCCACGTCGAGGTCACCTACCCGTTCGTGTTCGCGCAGCTCGACGAGCCCGCGCCCACGGCCACGGGGACGCCGGCGCCAGGCCCGACCGCGCCGCGCAAGCCGACGCCGGTGCGGCCGCTCAAGCCGGTGACGCCGAGCGACCCCGCCGAGCTCGCGGACCGCGCCGCCGAGGCGGCGATGAACGCCGACTACGCCCGCGCGTTCGCGATGGCCGAGCGCGGGCTGGCGATGGCGCCGACCGGCGCGGTCCGCACCAAGCTGCTCAACACCGCCGCGATCACCGCGTGCCGGCTCAAGAACGTCGTGCGCGCGCGGCACTACTACGCGCTGGTGTCGCCGGCGACCAAGCCCGTGCTCGCCCAGTCCTGCCTGCGTGAGCTCGGCATCGATCTGGCGGCGGAGTAGCGCCGTGGCCGCGGCCCTGGTGGCGATCGCCGGGCCGCGCCTGGCCGCGCTGGCCGTCACGTGCGCGGGCTGCGCGCCTCGCGCCGCGGCGCCGCCGCCCGCCGCGCCGGTCGCCGTGCCTCCGGCCACGCTGACCAAGGCCGAGCTGCGCCCGGTGCTCAAGGCGGTCGTGCCCGCGCTGGCCGCCTGCGTCGGCGATGGGACCGCGGCCGGCGTCGTCGAGCTCGCGCTCACGATCACCAGCGACGCGCGCGGGACGTCGATCGTCGTCGACGACGTGCTGGTCACCGGCCCGCTGGCCGCCGCGCCCGGGTTCCGCGGGTGCGCGGCCACGACGCTGGCGGCGGCGCCGGCGCCGCGCCTCGATCGCGCGGGGCACGCGACGGTCCGCTACCCGGTCACGTTCGACCCGCAGCCGCCCGACAACCGCGACGCCGCGATCGTCGACGCCGCCGCGCGGGCCGCTGCGGCCGGGCGGTGGGGCGAGGCGCGGGCCCAGGCCGAGGCCGGCCTGACCCGCACGTCGCTCGACGGGCCGCACCGGCGGAGGCTGATCGAGCTGGCCGGCGTGGCCGCGTGCGCGCTCGGCGATCGCGCGGCCGCGGCCCGCTACCAGGCGCTGGCCGCGCCGGCCGCCGAGGCCGCCATCGCCGCGGCGTGCGCCCGCTGACTCAGGGCAGGTCGGCGACGTAGACCCGCCCGGCGTCGCGCGCGTCGGCCACGATCACGTGATCGCGCGCGTCGACCTCGACGCCCCAGCAGCCGTGCCCCGCCGGGGCGACCCACAGCCGCTCGGCCGCGCCGCCGTCGATGGCGAACCGCCAGACCTCGGGCCCGCGCAGCACGACGACGTGCCGGCCATCGGGCGCGAGGTCGGCGTCGAGCAGCAGCGCGCCGTGGAACGCCGCGGGCTGCGGCACCTCGCGCTCGTCGCCGGTCGCCGGATCCCACAGGTACAGCCGGGTGCGGTCGTCGTTGAGCAGCAGCACCTGCCCGCCGCCGGGCTGGGCGTCGGCGACCTGGCGCCGCGCCCGCCCGGTCGCCACCGCCGGCCGACCGGCGAGCACGTCGACCGTCCACACCGCCGGGACGCCGGCCGCGTCGGTGCGGGTGAAGGCCACCCGGTCGCGCCCGATCCACACCGCGCCGTCGTCGCTGGGATCGTCGGTGAGGCGCTCGATCGGCCGCAGCTGGGTGCCCCACGCCAGGTGCAGGCCGGGCACGTCGCCGCGGCCGAACACGACGCGCTCGCCATCGGGCTCGAGCGCCGGGTGCCCCGGGATGATCGGCGGCGCGGTCAGCTCGTGGACCAGGCCGCCGGGCTCGCGGAACGCCAGGATCGACAGGCTGGGCGTCTCGCGCACGAACGCCCAGTCGCCGCGCGTGTTGGTGGTCGGCCCGGTCAACGACTCGGCGTGCACCGCCGCGCCGGTGGCGAGATCGGTCAGCGTGATCTGCGGCTGGCAGTCGGACCACGCCAGGCGCCGCCCCGACGGCGCCAGCGCGAGGCCGCCGTTGACGCCGGCCCCCTCGACGACCAGCGCGTCGGCGCCGGTCGAGCGCGTGAACCGCCGGATGCCGCCCGGCGCGCCGTAGTAGATCACGTCGCCGGTGCCGTCGATCGCCAGGCGGCCGTAGGCCGGCTGCGCGGTCTGCACGCACGCCGGCGCGGCCACCGGCGTCGCCGCGAGATCGACCACGCACGGCCCATCGATCACCAGGAAGCGGCCGGTGACCGACGGGGCCATCGTGAAGATCCGCCGCCCCGGCAGCTTGAGCACCTCGCTGACGGTGGTGCCGCGCAGGCGCGCCAGCGTGGCGCCGCCGCCGACGACGTGCAGCAGGTCGTCGCCGATCGCCAGCACCCCCGGCGACATGAACAGCCCGCCGAGCGGGTACGCGGTGGCGGGCGCGCCGTCGAGCGGCAGCCGGGTCGCCGTGAACCCGCCCGAGCCCTGGGCCTGGGCCATGTACGTCAGCGCGGCGGCGCCGATCACCGGCTGCGGCGCCAGCTCGCTGACGGCCGGCGTCCGGGTCAGCGGGCGCTCGGCGCCGGTCGCGAGGTCGCGCAGGTACAGGTCGCCGGCGTCGTCGTCGACCAGCGCGTACGCGAGGCGGTCGTCGTCGACGAACACCGGCGTGCGCGCGCAGCCGGCGCCGGAGGCCAGCGCCCGCCCCTGCACCGCCAGCGCGGTCGACGCGGCGGCCGCGGCGGGGCTGATCGCGGGCGTGGGGCGCGCCGCCTCGCCGCCGCCGCGCAGGGTCAGCGCCGCGACCGCGACCGCGACCGCCGCCACGACGCCGCCGGCCCCGAGCGCGAGCGCGCGCCGGCGGCGCGGCACGGCGACGATCGCGGCGGTCGCCGGCGCGGCGCGGAGCACCTCGGCCATCGCCTCGGCCGAGGCCAGTCGCTCGGCCGGGTCGCGGCGCAGCGCGCGATCGATGGCCCCGGCCAGCGCCGGGTCGAGCCCCGGCGCCAGGGTCGCCACCGCCGGCGCGTCGCGCGCGGTGACCGCGGCCTCGAGCGAACCGGCGTCGCGGTGCGGGTGCACCGGCCGGCCGGTGGCCAGCTCGAACAGCAGCGCGCCCAGCGCGTACAGATCGGTCCGCGCGGTCGCGGCCTCACCGCGCCACTGCTCGGGGGCCATGTAGCGCGGGGTCCCGAGCACCGCGCCGGTGCGGGTCAACTCGGCGCCGGCCAGCGCCGGCGCGGCCGGCACGTCGGCGAGCGGCGCGGCCTCGCCGTCGGCGGTGGCGGCCAGCCCGTCGGCCGGGGTCGCGTCGGGCGGCGCCGTGCCGGGCGCCGGCGTGGCGCTGGCCCGCGCGATCGGGGCCGCGGCCTCGCCGGCTGGCGCGTCGCGCGGCGTCAGCTTGGCCAGGCCGAAGTCGAGGATCTTCACCGCGCCGTCGTCGGCGAGCATGACGTTGCCCGGCTTGAGGTCGCGGTGCAGCACGCCGGCGGCGTGGGCCGCGGCCAGCCCGCTGGCGATCGCGGCGCCGATCCGCCGCACCTCGGCCGCCGGCAGCGGCGCCGCGACGCGATCGAGGCTCTGGCCGCGCACCAGCTCCTGCACCAGGTACGGCCTCCCGTCGCGGGTCTCGCCGGCGCGGTACACCGCGACGACGTTGGGGTGCGCGAGCCGGGCGATCGCGCGGGCCTCGATCAGGAACCGCTCGCGCGCCGCGGCGTCGGCGCGGACGATCAGCTTGATCGCCACCGGCCGGTCGAGCACGACGTCGTGCCCGAGGAACACCTGGCCCATGCCGCCCCGCCCCAGCGGCCCGACGATCCGGTAGTCACCGAAGTCGGTGTCGTCGATCACCGCCCCCGAGCTTACGCCGAGCTGCCGGCGATCGTCATGTGCGACACGCGCAGCGTCGGGGCCGCGGTCGAGCTGCGCATGTCGAGGTCGTCGCCGACGCAGTCGATCCGCTGCAGCAGCTGATCGAAGTTGCACGACACGGTGATCTCGCTGACCGGGAACGTCAGCTCGCCGTTCTCGATCCAGAACCCCGAGGCGCCGCGCGAGAAGTCGCCGGTGACCGGGTTGAAGCCGAAGCCCATCATCGACGTGACGTACAGGCCGCGGCCGGTCGAGCGCAGCAGCTCGGCCCGCGGCGTCGCCCCGGCCTCGAGGATCAGGTTCGACGTGGTCGGCCCGGGGTTGCCGCCGATGCCGCGCCCCGACGAGCCGGTCGACGCGCGCCCGAGCTTGCGCGCGGCATAGGTGTCGCACAGCACGGTCTCGAGCACGCCGGCGCGCACCAGCGTGTTGTCGCGGGTCGGCAGGCCGTCGCCGTCGAACGGGCGCGAGCCCGGCGCCCGCGGGATGTGCGGGCGGTCGACGATCGTCACCAGCGGCGACGCGATGATCGTGCCCTCGCGGCCCAGCAGGTAGGTCGACTTGCGCCAGAACGACGAGCCGTTGGCCACCGAGAACACCGTGCCCACCAGCGAGCGCGCGACCTCGGGGTCGAACACCACCGGGCACTCCTGGGTCGGGATCTTGCGCGAGCCGAGCTGCGCCACCGTGCGGCGCGCGGCCTCGCGGCCCACCGCCTCGGGCTCGTCGAGCCGGGCCAGGAACCGATCGGCGGTCCACCAGTAGCCGTTGCGCTTCTTCGGCGTCGCCTCGCTGGCGTCGTCGCAGATCGGCTCGACGTAGAACGACGCGTAGGTGCCGCGGTAGCCGCCGACGAAGCCGCCGGAGGTGGCGAACGCGGTCGCGCCGACCACCCGCGACCAGGTGGCGCCGTCGGAGTTGGAGATGCGCGGATCGGCGGCGCGGGCGGCGGCCTCGCCGCGCTGGCACTGCGCCAGCGCCCACGCCGCGTCGACCTCGCCGACGCGCTCGTCGTACAGGTCGAGGTCGGGGACGTCCCGGGCCAGCTCCGACGGATCGGGCGCCAGCGCGAACTCGTCGGGCTCGGACAGCGCCGCCAGCGCGACGCTCTCCTTGACGAACGCCGCCAGCGGCTGGTCGCGCAGATCGCTGGTGTAGGTGACCGCGCGGCGGCCGTCCTTGAACACCCGCAGGCCCAGCGCCCGGCTGCCGGCCTCTTGCACCAGCTCGGGCTCGCCGAGGCGGATCTTGACGGTCAGCTCGGAGCCGTCGCGGACCAGCACCTCGGCGGCGTCGGCGCCGGCGCGCCGGCACAGCTCGACGCACTTCTGCGCCTGTTCGCGCAGCTCGCGCACGGTGGCTTCGGAGATGTTGGCGCTCATGCCTGGGTCCCTCCCACGGTGATGCCGCTGATGCGGCACGACGGCGTGCCGACGCCGACCGGCACCGACTGGCCGTCCTTGCCGCAGGTCCAGATGCCGTCGGAGAGTTCGAAGTCGGTGCCCAGCATGTCGACCTTGCGCATGGCCTCGGGGCCGTTGCCGATCAGGTTCACGCCCTTGAGCGGCGCGGTCAGCTTGCCGTCCTCGATGAGGTAGCTCTCGGTCAGGCTGAAGACGAAGTCGCCGTTGGAGATGTTGACCTGGCCGCCGCTGAAGCGCTTGGCGTAGATGCCGCGCTTGACCGACGCGATGATCTCCTCGGGCGCGTGCGGGCCGGGCATCAGCAGCGTGTTGGTCATGCGCGGCAGCGGCATCGACCGGAACGACTCGCGCCGGCCGTTGCCGCCGGGGCTGACGCCGAAGTGCTTGGCGCTCAGCCGGTCGTGCATGTAGCCGACCAGGATGCCGTTCTCGATCAGCACGTGGCGGCCGCTGGCGTAGCCCTCGTCGTCGACGTTGATCGAGCCGCGCGACGCGCCGATCGTGCCGTCGTCGACCACGGTGCACAGCGCCGAGGCCACCGGCTTGCCGAGCTGGCCGGTGTAGTTGGAGGTCTCCTTGCGGTTGAAGTCGGCCTCGAGGCCGTGGCCGACCGCCTCGTGCAGCAGGATGCCGGAGTCGCCGGCCGCCAGCACCACCGGCATCTCGCCGGCCGGGGCCTCGCGGGCGTCGAGCATCGCGATCGCGACCCGGGCGGCCTCGCGGCCGTGGCTGACCGCGTCCTTGCCCGGCTGCGCGAAGTAGTCGAGGCCGAACCGGCCGCCGCCGCCGGAGCTGCCCGCCTGGCGCTTGCCGCCGTCCTCGGCCACCGCCGACACGCCGAACCGCATCAGCGGCTGGACGTCGCGGGCCATGCGGCCGTCGGAGCTGATGACCAGCACCTCCTTGATCTGCTCGACCAGCGACGCCTCGACCTTGACGATCCGCGGGTCGGCGGCGCGCGCCGCCTTGTCGGCGGCGTACAGCAGCGCCAGCTTGTCGGCCGGCGGCTCGACCAGCGACAGCCGCTGCACCGGATAGTAGTCGGGCAGCGTCACGGGGTGCGCCGCGACCGGCTGCGCCCGCCCGCCGCCGGTGGCGATCTGGCCGGCGATGCGCGCGGCGTGGACCATGCGCTCCCAGGCCAGGTCCTCGGTGAACGCGTAACCGGTGGCGTCGCCCTTGGTGACCCGCACGCCCAGGCCCAGCGTGACGCCGCGGCCGACGCTCTTGACCTTCTCTTCCTGCAGCGCGTAGTCGGCGGTGACGCGGTACTCGAAGTACAGGTCGGCCGCGTCGCCGCCGGACTCGAGCGCGGCGGCCAGGAGGCGCTGCGCGAGCACGGCGTCGATCGCGGCCTCGCCGCCCGGCGCGAACGGCGCGGACAGCTCGGGAGGCGCGAGGGTGGGCATGCCGGCGACTATAGCCGGCGGGCGCGATCGCGCCGGCGGCGGGGCCCCGGCATTTCGGGGAGGTTCGCGGCCGCGGCCCCCACCCCAGGCCCCGGTGGGGCCTGAGGGCGCCACCGGTCGGCGTCACTGCAACCCGCGGTCTGCACTCGCGGGGGCCCGTGACCCGGAAATCCGGGCGGCCGCGCGCCCGCCCGGGCGGCACACCGCTTGCTGAACACCTGGGCATGCTCAAGTCGCTCCCCCTGCTCGCCCTGGCGGTGTGCCTGTCGGCTTCTGGCTGCATGGTCGGTGACACCGAGGTCGAGCACGAGGCGGGCAACGAGTTCGCGCTGGGCGTGAACGAGATCGTCAACGCCGGGGAGGTGCTGCGGGTGACCGCCTCCACCCTCAACCTGCGCGCCAGCGGCAGCACCAGCGCCGCGATCCTGGACACCCTGGCCGACGGCGAGCGCGTGACCTGCGCGGCCACCAGCGGCGAGACCGGCTGGGTCAAGGTGACCAACAGCGGCGGCGTGACCGGCTGGGTCTACGGCCGGTACGTGGTCCGCGACGCGGTGACCCCGCCGCCCAGCGGCACCACCTGCGCGCCGTCGCGCGCCCAGGGCGTGGTCACCCGCTACCAGAAGGCGCTGCACGACGCGATCGCGTTCGCCGAGGGCACCCGGGGCTACTCGAAGGACGGCTACGACGTGATGTTCTCGTTCCGGCTGTTCACGAGCTGCCAGGTCCACCCCAACCGGTGCATCGCGTTCGGCAGCAGCTGCTCGACCGCCGCCGGCCGCTACCAGTTCCTGACCACCACCTGGAACTCGGTCAAGAGCGCCCGCGGGCTCGCCAGCTTCGAGCCCGAGAACCAGGAGCGCGGCGCCGCCTACCTGATCTCCAACACCCGCCGGGTCACCGTGCCGCAGGACCGGCCGATGACCGCGGCCGAGTTCTCGAACGCGATGTCGAAGCTGTCGTACGAGTGGGCGTCGCTGCCGCCCGGGCGCTATGGTCAGCCCAGCAAGACCATGACCCAGATGCGCACGACGTACTGCAGCTACGCGGGCTGCTGAGCATGGCGGCCCGCGCGACGCTGGCGATCGGCGCGGTCGCGGTCGCCGGGCTCGCGGCGCTGATCCTCGCGCGCGGCGGGTCGAGGCCTGCGCGGACCGGGGCGCCGACGGCGCAGGAGGCGCCACCAGCGCCAGCCGCGTCACCGAGCGCGCCGGCCGCGCCTGCTGCCCCTGCCGCGGCGCCGCCGCGCGCCGACCAGGCGCCCCGCCCCGCTGCGCCCGACGCCGCCGCGCCGTTCACGATCGACGATCTCAAGCTGGCGCTGGCCGACCCGAGCGACGACGGCACCGCGCGCCTCATCGACGGGCTGGCGTCCGACGACGCCGTGGTGGTGGGCGAGGCCGCCGACGGGCTGGTCGCGCGGCGCGCCACCGGCGCGATCGCCGCGCTGGCCGCGATCGATCTCGACGCGCGGCCGGGCGTCATCCCGGCGGTCGTCGACGGCCTGGGCAAGCTGGGCGGCGTCGCCGACGGCGCGGCCCGGGACGCCGCGGTGACGCGCCTCCTGGCCCTGCTCCGCACGGAGAAGGCCAAGGGGCCGGCCGCCATCCCGTCGACCTTGCTCTACGTCTACGAGGCCCTCGGCCGCACCGGCGATCCGCGGGCCGCGGCGCCGCTGACCGACGAGCTGGCCGACGCGCAGGTCGGCGCCGCGGCCAAGGTCGTCGTCGTCGAGGCGCTGGCGCGGCTAGGCGCCACCGGCAGCCGCGGCGCGCTCGCCGCGCTGCGGGCCCGCCTGGTCGGCGCGCCGAGCGCGGACGCGTTCGAGGCCGAGCTGCAGCGCGACCTGGTCGCGGCGATCGACCAGGCGCTCAGCTCGCTCCGTTGATCGGCAGCGCTTCAGCCCGGGTTGTCGCGGCCGGTGATGCCCTTGAGGGCGCCCTCGGCGGCGGCGGCGGCGGCGGCGATCTCGGCCTCGCTGCCGCCCAGCCACAGGCGGCCGAACGCGCCGAACGCGATCATCTCGAGCAGGTGGATCGGCGCGGCCTTCTCGGCCTCGTTGGCCGCCAGCGCCGCGTAGGCGGCCGGGTGGACCTCGAGGATGTACAGCGTCTGGCCGGCGACGATCATGTCGCCGTGGCGCATGCGGTTGATCAGCTGGCTCTGGTGGCCGTCGATGCCGGTGATGATCTGCGACGACACGATCCGGGCCTTGAGCCGATCCTCGCGGCGCACGCCCATCTGCGTGGTGATCGCGTCGACGGCGGCCTCGACCTGGCCCTTGTCGCCCTCGTGCAGCTCGAGCATGCCGTAGGCGCGCTCGACGATCTGCATGCCGGGGCGGCACGTGGTGGCCTTGAGCGCCGCGTCGGTGAGCTGGTTGATCGCGATGCCGGGCGCGATCTCGATGAACGCGGCGGCCTCGTACTCCTTGGGCATGAAGCCCGCGCACACCGTCTGCAAGAAGCCGGTGAGCTGAGGCTGGAGTGAGTCGAGGACCGTGAGCGCGCGCAGCTCCATGAGGGGTGCCACGCTAACACACGCGGGCGATCAGCGGCGACCGCCGCCCTTGCCGCGTGGCGCCGGCCGACCACCGCCGCCGGGGCGACCGCTCGCGGGGCGGGCACCGCCCGAGGGGCGCCCGGTGGCCGGGCGACCGCCGCTCGCGGGCCGACCGCTGGCCGGACGCGCGCCGCCGGTGGGCCGCCCCCCGCTGGGGCGCGCGCCGCCGGTGGGCCGACCGCCGCTGGCCGGACGACCGCCGAAGCCGCCGCCCGACGGGCGCCCGCCGGTGGGACGCGCGCCGCTGCTCGGACGACCGCCGCTGGTCGGGCGCCCGCCGAAGCCACCGCCGCCGCCGCCCGCGCCGCGCGCCGGACGATCGCTGCTGGGCCGACCGCCGAAGCCGCCGCCGCCTGCGCCGCGCGCCGGACGCTCGCTGCTCGGCCGACCGCCGAAGCCGCCGCCGCCTGCGCCGCGCGCGGGACGCTCGCTGCTCGGCCGACCGCCGCTCGGCCGACCGCCGAAGCCTCCGCCGCCCGCGCCGCGCGCCGGACGCTCGTCGCGACCAACGCTGGGCCGTCCGCCGGTGGGCCGACCGCCGAAGCCTCCGCCGCCTGCGCCGCGCGCCGGACGCTCGTCGCGACCAACGCTGGGCCGTCCGCTGGTGGGCCGACCGCCAGTGGGCCGACCGCCGAAGCCGCCGCCCGCGCCGCGCGCCGGACGCTCGTCGCGACCGCCGGTGGGCCGACCGCCGAAGCCGCCGCCGCCTGCGCCGCGCACCGGACGCTCGTCGCGACCGCCAGTGGGCCGACCGCCGAAGCCGCCGCCCGCGCCGCGCACCGGACGCTCGTCGCGACCGCGCGTCGGCCGCTCGTCACGCGAGGGCGGAGCGGCGCGACCGCCGCGGGTGCGCGCGGCGAGCTGCCGCTCGAACACCTCCTCGTCTTCGTCGTCGTCGCCGCCCACCGGCCCGGGCATCCCGCCCGCGGCCTCGCGCTCGGCCTGGGCCTGGGCCCGCAGCTTGCGCGCCTGATCGGTGTCCTCGCGGGCCGCGCTCCACGACCCGCGCGCGCCGGCGCGGCGATCGAGGCCGACCATCTCGCGCAGCTCGTTGAGCTCACCCTGGGACAGCTCGCGCGCGTCGCCGACGCGCAGGCCGTGGAACGACAGGTTGGCGAACGCCACCCGCTGCAGCTTGGTGACCGTGCAGCCGAGCGCCTCGAGCATGCGGTGGATCTGGCGCGACTTGCCCTCGTAGAGCGTGAACGCCAGCCACGGGTGCTTGCTGTCGCTGGGCAGCTCCTCGACCTCGGCCGGCGCGGTGACCGTGCCGTCGTCGAGGGTGACGCCGGTGCGCAGGTGCTCGAGGTCGGCGGCCTTGATGTTGCCGTTGACCTTGACGTGATAGGTCTTCGGCACGTGGGAGCCCGGGGCCAGGAGCTTGGCCGCCAGCTCGCCGTCGTTGGTCAGGAGCAGCACGCCCTCGCTGTAGAAGTCGAGGCGGCCGACCGGCGCCACCGACACCGGCAGGTTCGGCAGGTAGTCCATCACCGTCTCGCGACCGCGATCGTCGGTCACCGCGGTGATGCAGGCCTTGGGCTTGTTGAAGACGATGTAGAACAGCTCCTGCGGCGCCACCGGCTCGCCGTCGACCTGGACGTTGGCGTTGAGCGGGTCGACCTTGGTGCCGAGCTCGGTCACCACCTTGCCGTCGACGGTGACCCGGCCGGAGGTGATCAGCTCCTCGGCCTTGCGGCGCGCGGCGATTCCGGCCTGGGCGATGAAGCGCTGCAGGCGCACGAGCGTGGGAGCGGCCATGGGTCAGTACCCTTCGTCGGTGTCGTTGTCGACGATCGCATCGTCGGGATCCGGACTGCCTAGCACGTCCGAGGTGCGATCGATCGACGCATCGCCTCGAGCCGCCGCCGCCGCGTCGTCATCGACGACCTCGGCTGGCAGGTCCTCGGGCGCGTCGACCGACTCAGGCTCCGGCTCTTCAAGCATGTGCCCCACCGGCTCGGGCTCGGGCTCGGGCTCGGGCTCGGCTCCGGCTCCGCTTCCGGCTCCGGCTTCCGGCTCCGCTTCCGGCTCCAGCTCCGCTTCCGGCTCCGGATCGTCGGCGGGCTCGGTCGCGTCGGCGGGCTCGGTCGCGTCCGCGGGCTCGGTCGCGTCCGCGGGCTCGGTCGCGTCGGCGGGCTCAGTCTCGGTCGCGTCCGCGGGCGCAGTCTCGGTCGCGTCCGCGGGCGCAGTCTCGGTCGCGTCCGCAGGCTCGGTCGCGTCCGCGGGCTCCGTCTCCATCGCCGCCACGAGCTCGGCGTCGCTCGCGCCCGACACGGGCGCGGCTGGCGGCAGCTCCAGCCCCATCTTCGCGACCACGCCGCGGCTCTCGTCCGAAAGCTCGCTGTACTCGCGGAGCGTCGGCAGCTCGCGCAGGTCGTTCAAGCTGAAGAAGTCGAGGAATTCCTTGGTCGTCCCGTACAGGAGCGGCCGGCCCACCTCTTCGCGCTTGCCCAGGATCCGGATCAGCGTCCGGTCCAGCAGCAGCTTCAAGGTCGCGCCCGAGTCCACGCCGCGGATCTGATCGATCTCGGGCCGCGTGATCGGCTGCCGGTACGCCACGATCGCCAGGGTCTCGAGCTGCGCGCGCGACAGCCGCACCGGGCGCCCGGCGATCAGCTGCTGCACCCACGGCGAGAACGACGAGTGCGTCCGCAGCGAGTACCCGCCCGAGATCGACGACACCACGATGCCGGTGTCGGCGTGCTGCGCCACCAGCGCATCGAGCGCCGCCTGGATCCGCGCCGTGTCGCTGACCCGGGTCAGCTGCCGCAGCCGCGCCACCGTCAGCGGCCTGTCGGCCGCGAACAAGAGCGCCTCGATCAGCGACTTGAACCGCGCCGGATCCAGCTGCGCCGCCTGCCCCGCGATCGGCGACGTCCCGTCATCCTCCTCGTCCTCGTCCTCGTCCCCATCGATCGGCGCATCCGGGTCCTCGTCGCCCACCGGCTCCGTCACCGGCTCCGCGTCAGCCACGGTCTCGGTCTCGGTCTCGGTCTCGGTCTCGGCCGCGGTCTCGGTTTCGGCCGCGGGCTCGGCCTCGGTCCCCGCCGTGGTCTCGGTCTCGGTCTCGGTCCCCGCCGTGGTCTCGGTCTCGGTCCCCGCCGCGGTCTCGGTCGCGGTCCCCGCCGCGGTCTCGGTCTCGGCCGCGCTCGCGGTCTCCGCCGCAGGCTCGCCGTCCTCCCCCGCCGTGATCTCCACGCCGGCGTCGGCCGCCATCGCCGCCAGGGCGTCCTGCTCGGCTGCCTTGCGGGTCTTCTTCTTCTTGCTCCGGCTCACGTTCGCCGCGCTTTTAGCGCACTTGCGCCCCCGAGCGAAACCCCCAACAGCACCCTAACCGCCCGGCGCCCGTCCCCCGCCCGGCGCCCTCCCCCGCTATCGGTAGTCGTCGGAGCCGGCCACGGTACGGGCCACCGCCTCGCGGAGGTCGGCCGCCACCCGCGAGATCATGATCTCGATCTCGCCCTCGTCCTGCCGGATCGAGATCAGCCGCAGCTTGGCCATCTCCAGCACCGCCAAGAGCGTCACCACCGCCTCGTGCTTGATCTCGGCGTAGGTCATCTCGACGTCGGGCTGGGCGAACCGGAACATCGACGTGAAGGTGAACGTGCCCTCGCGCTCGAGGCGGTCGGTCAGCTCGCTGATGCGCTGGCTGACGCTCAGCCGGTCGATCAGGACGTTGTGGGTGACCTTGATCTTGGCCGACCGCATCAGCCGGTCGAGGGCCTCGATCAGCCGGTGCACCGGGAACGGCGCCAGCGGCGCGACCGCCCCGGCGTCGATGCCCTCGGCCAGCGCGTCCTCGAGCGCGGTGCCGCGGCCCCAGACGTTGC
Source organism: Myxococcales bacterium (assembly GCA_016707895.1). Classification (GTDB taxonomy): domain Bacteria; phylum Myxococcota_A; class Polyangia; order Haliangiales; family Haliangiaceae; genus UBA2376. The sequence continues at coordinate 58,287 of JADJGV010000008.1, forward strand.
GGCCGACCACCGGCCGGTCGCCCAGGCGGTTGGCCGCCTCCTTGTACTTCTGGTACTCGAGCAGCCGCTTGATCAGCTCGGCCCGGGTGTCGATCTCCTCGAGCGGCGCGTCCTCGTCGAGCTCCTCGGTCGGCTCGGGCTCCGGGTTCGGAAGGAGCTCGCGCGACTTCAGGTGGCACAGCGTCGCCGCCATCACCAGGTACTCGCCGGCGACGTCGATGTCGAGCCGCTGCATCGCGTCGAGGTACTCGAGGTACTTCTGGGTGACGAACGAGATCGGGATGTCGAGGATCTCGAGCTCGTGCTTCTTGACCAGGTGCAAGAGCAGGTCGAGCGGGCCCTCGAAGACGTCGAGGGCAACCTGGTAGTTGCCGCCGAAGCTCACCGTGCACCCACGAGCGACGGCACGTGACCGATCTTCAGCATCAGCTCGTAGAGGTGGAACGTCATCCACTCGGCCGGCCAGCGCACCACGACGCCGATCGCCGGCACCATCATGAACGCCAGCAGCACGAACGGCGCGTAGACCGCGTATTGATCGTAGCCCCGCAGCCAGCTGTACGGGATGAGCCCGCGCAGCACGGTGCCGCCGTCGAGAGGCGCCGCCGGGATCAGGTTGAAGAAGAACAGGATGAAGTTGAGGAACACCGCGTTGATCAGCGCGCCGGTCAGCTTGGGCCCGACCTTCACGCCGGCCTTGAGCAAGATCACGTGGACCAGCACGATGAACGTCGCCAGGATCACGTTCATCGCCGGCCCGGCGAACGCCACCAGCATGTTGCCCTTGCGGTGGAACGAGCGGTGCTGCACCGGCTTGCCCCAGGCGAAGCCGATCGTGCCGGTCGAGATCAAGAACACCGCCGGCAGCAGCAGCGTGCCGATCGGATCGGCGTGGGCCATCGGGTTCAGCGTCAGCCGCCCCTGGCGCTTGGGGGTCGAGTCGCCCAGCTTGGTGGCCATCCACGCGTGCCCGAACTCGTGGAGCGCGATCGCGGCGATGAACATGATCATGCCCTGCACCACCAGCTGGATGCGGTCGGGCGTGGCGACGTCGTTCACGACCGGACTATGGACGGCGCGTGGCGCGCTCGCAAGCGGCGGCCGCGGGCATGGCTACCGCGCGCGCGGGTGCGCCCGGCGGTACTGCTCGACCAGGTGGGCCCGGCTGACGTGCGTGTACAGCTGGGTCGTGGCGATGTCGGCGTGGCCGAGCATCGCCTGCACCGCGCGCAGGTCGGCGCCGCGCTCGAGCAGGTGGGTGGCGAACGAGTGGCGCAGCTTGTGCGGGGACACCGCGCCGCCGACCGCGCGGATGCCGGCGGCCCGGACGTAGACGCCGAGCAGCTTCCAGAAGCCCTGGCGGGTCATCGGCCGGCCGCGCTCGGTCAGGAACAGCGCCGGCTGGCCGGGGTCGCGCAGCCAGCCCGGTCGCACCTTCGTCAGGTACTCCTCGACGGTGGCGCGGGCCGCGCCGCCCATCGGCACCAGCCGGGTCTTCTTGCCCTTGCCGGTGACCCGCACGTAACCGCTCTTGAGGTTGCAGTCGGCCAGCGGCAGCCCGACCAGCTCCGACACCCGCAGCCCGGTGGCGTACAGCAACTCGAGCATCGCGGCGTCGCGCAGGCCGCGCGGCGTGCCGCGGGTCGGCACCGCCAGGAGGCGCGCCACCGCGTCCTCGCCGATCACCACCGGCGAGCGCGGCGCGGTGCGCGGCGCGTCGATCAGCTCGCTGGGGTCGGCGTCGAGCCACTTCTCGGCCACCAGGTAGCGGCCCAGGCCGCGGATCGCCACCAGCGCCCGGGCGCGGCTGCGCGCGTTCAGGCCCGCGGCGGCCAGCGCCGCCAGGTGGTCGGCCAGATCGCTGGCGGTGATGTCGTCGACGATCACCCGCCCGCGCTCGCCCAGGAACGCGGCCAGCCGCGCCAGATCGCGGCCGTAGCCGTCGAGGGTGTTGGCCGCGAGGCCGCGCTCGACCTTGCAGTGGTCGAGGTACAGATCGACCGCGCGATCGATCTCCAGGGTGCGCGCCACGTCGCGATCGAACCGCGCCGGCGGCCGTGGGGCAAGTTTCGCCCACGGGAACCATCGCGCGCGCGGACGCGATACGATGGGCGCATGAGGGTCGCGCTCCTGCTCGGCGTATCGCTCCTGGCTTGTTCGTCGCCGGCGCCGACCGCGCCGACCTCCGGCCCCAAGCCCATCGAAGGTGGCACCACCACGGTCCGCCCGCTGGCCTTCGCCGGCGACGCCAAGCGCGGCGACGCGGCGCTGATTCTCGGCACCGACGATCACGGCGGCTCGACGGTGGTGCCGCTAGCCGCCGGCGAGCGCCGGGTCACCGTCGACTCGCTGTACGTGATCACCGGCGGCGGCGCGACGCCGACCGGCGGCATCGGCCCGGTCGAGCTGACCGCGGCGACGTCGAAGGACGGCCAGGTGCGGGTCGGCATCTTCGAGGACGTCTCCGGCGGCCTGGGCCCGAGCTGGCGCGCCGGCGTGTGGACCGCGTCGCTGATCGCCGCCGACGTGCTGGGCAAGGACCTGACCGACCTGACGTTCACCGCCGCGGCGTCGGGCCGCGTCGACGGCGCGTCGGCCTCGGGGCTGATGACCGCCGGCTACCTGGCCGCGCTGCTCGGCCACGACGTCGCGACCGACGCCACCATGACCGGCATCATGAACCCCGACGGCACGATCGGCCCGGTCGGCGGCATCCCGCAGAAGTTCGAGGCGGCGATCGCCAACGGCAAGAAGCGCCTCGGCTACCCGATCGGCATGCGGATGGCGACCGACATCGTCACCGGCGAGGAGGTCGACCTGGTCGAGCTGGCGAAGGCCCACGGCGCCGAGGCGATCGAGATCGCCGACGTCTACGCCGCGGTGACGCTGCTCACCGGCAAGACCCTGCCGCGGCCGGTGCCGGTCACCGTCGAGGCGATGGCGCTGCCGGCGACGGTGGTGGCGTCGATGGACAAGCAGTTCGACTACTGGAAGGGCATGCTGGCCGACGGCTGGCCGCAGGTGATCGAGCTGTCGACCTCGCAGGCGGTGCCGCCGGTCGTGGCGTACTTCGCGCAGGGCGCGATCGACGATCTGCAGGTCGCCGAGCAGCTGCGCGCCGACGGCAAGGGCGCCGCGGCGCTGCGGATGATCACCCGCGCGTGGTTCCAGGGCGCGACCGCCGCCTCGACCGCCGACGTGCTGGCGCTGGCCGCCGCGGGCGACATCGCCGGCGCCACCGCCAAGCTCGACGAGTTCGAGGGCTTCGCGGCCTCGACCGACGGCGCGCTCGCGGCGATCGGCGACCAGAAGCCCGACACGATGGGCGGCCACCTGCAGCTGATGTCGGCGTTCCGGCTGGCGATCACCGGCTGGGGCTTCCGCTCGATGGCGTCGGGGATGCTCCTGCCCAAGGCCCGGGCCGCGCTGGCGGCGCTGCAGGGCAAGTCGCCGGCGGTGCTCGGCAACAAGGCCACCGCCAACGAGCTGGCGCAGACGGTCTTGCCGGCGGTCGGGTCGATCGCGCGGGCGATCGTCGCGCTGGGCCGCGCCGCGACGACGATGGAGGTCGAGGCCGCGACCTCGCTCGACTACAAGTGCTCGCTGCCCAACGTGCGGCGGCTGGCGACGTCGTTCAAGGCGGCGGCCGCCTCGAACCTGGCCTACCTCGACGCGCTGTTCGTCGCCGACCTGGCCAAGGCGCTGGGCCAGACCATGGAGCAGGCCAAGGACACCTTCGCGCTGCGCGAGCCCGGCTACCTGGTCGCGATGATGGGCGCCAACGTCACGACCATGGACGGCCTGCCGGCGCAGCTCAAGGCGGCGTGGGGCGAGGACTCGATCGCGTGGGGGCTGTTCGCGCTGGCCGCCAGCGAGCTGTCGTTCGGCGACACCTCCGAGCTGATCAGCGAGTACTACTCGCTGCAGCTGGAGTTCGGGCCCGACGGCGACTTCAGCGGCGTGGCCCACGACGCCGCGTTCGATCACATGCTCGAGTTCGCCGAGCGCCGCACCCGCGAGCAGGCCCGCGCCGCGCTGGTCGCGACCGGCGCCATCCCGGTGCAGACCCAGCTCTACTACCAGATCGCCGAGACCCAGCGCACCGGCGACCTGCGCGAGCGCCTCGACGCGCTGGGCTCGTACTGGACCGCGATGCAGTTCGCGCAGACCGCCGTGATGCTCGCCCGCAATTGAGGCGTCGCGCGGCAGTGGCGGTGGCAAGCGCTCACCCGAACAGCTCGTCCTTCGCGTCGCGGATCGCGACCACCGACGGGTGGGCCAGCTTGCGCTCGACGGTGATGGCGTAGAAGCGGTCGCGGACGCCGGCCACCTCGCCCAGCTCGACCAGGCCGTAGCGCTGGCTGACCGCGGGCGCGATCACCGCCGGGATGAACACCACGCCCAGGCCGTCGGCGGCGAACTCCTTGAGCAGCGCCGAGTCCTCGGCCTCGGCCACCACCCGCGGGGTGAGCTGGTGGCGCGCGAACCACGCGTTGAGCGCGCGGCGCAGCGGCGAGCCCTCGAGCGGCAGCAGCACCGGCGCCTGATCGAGGCTCTTGGGGAAGCCGCGCTTGAGCCCACGGACCAGCGCCGGGGACCCCAGCGCGGCCACCGCGGACTCGCCCAGGAGGTGGCTGTAGGCGCGCACCGCGGCGCCCGGCGGCACCGGGGCGTCGGCCAGCACCACGTCGAGCTCGTGGGCGGCGAGATCGGCCAGCAGCCGGTCGAAGCGATCCTCGCGGCACACCAGGGTCGGCGCCGGCACCTCGGCCAGCGCCGGCGCCAGCAGGTGACGCACCAGCAGCTTGGGCAGCACGTCGCTGATGCCGACCACCAGGCGCAGCGGCCCCCCCGGGCGCTGGCCGCGCAGCGCCTCCCGCATCTCGCTGCCCAGCCCAAAGATCTCGCTGGCATAGCGGTAGGCCACCTTGCCGGTCTCGGTCAGGGCCAGCTTGCGCCCGCGCTTCTCGAACAGCGCCACCCCGAGGCCCTCCTCGAGCTTCTTGATCTGCGCCGACAGGGTCGGGTGCGACAGCCGGAGGATCTTGCCCGCGGGGGCCAGGCCGCCTTCCCGGGCGACCACCCAGAAGTACAGGAGGTGGTGGTAGTTGAGCCATTCCATCGGGCGTTACCTCGGTTCGAGTTTATCGACGCGTTTACCCAAAACATTCTACTCGACCTTCACGCCTCGCGTCGCCATCCTGCTTCTACATGATCTGGCTCTACGGCGGCTTCATCGTCTTCATCCTGGCGCTGCTCGCGCTCGACCTCGGCGTCCTCCACAAGCGCGACAAGGCCGACACGGTCAAGGCCGCGCTCGGCTGGTCGGCCTTGTGGATCTCGATCGGCGTCGCGTTCTCCGGCGTCATCTACCTGGCCTACGACCAGCACTGGTTCGGGCTCGGCACTGCCGGCGCGGGCCAGAGCGGCGGGTCCGCGATGGGCGCGTACCTGACCGGGTTCTTCGTCGAGAAGTCCCTGGCGATCGACAACATCTTCGTGATCGCGATGATCTTCAGCGCGCTGGCGGTGCCGGCCCGCTACCAGCACCGGGTGCTGTTCTGGGGCATCCTCGGCGCGCTGGTGATGCGCGGCGTCATGATCGGCGCCGGCGCGGCGCTGATCGCCCGGTTCGCGTGGATCATCTACGTGTTCGGCGGCTTCCTCATCCTCACGGGCGTGAAGATGCTGCTGATGCACGACGACAGCGGCGACATCAACGACAGCCGGATCGTGCGCCTGATGCGGCGGCTGATGCCGATCACCGAGCGGTTCCACGGGCCGCGCTTCCTGGTCCGCGCCGGCACCCCGGCGGCGTCGGCGCCAGCCGTCCCCGAGGGCCCGGTCGAGACCGATCGGGTGGTGGCGGCGGCGCGCAAGGGCGCGCTGCTGGCCACGCCGCTGCTGCTGGCGCTGATCCTGGTCGAGGTCACCGACCTGATCTTCGCGGTCGACTCGATCCCGGCGATCTTCGCGATCACCACCGACCCGTTCATCGTCTTCACGTCGAACGTGTTCGCGATCCTCGGGCTGCGCAGCCTGTACTTCGCGCTGGCCGGCATGATGGACCGGTTCCGCTACCTCAAGCCGGCGCTGGCCGCGGTGCTGGTCATCATCGGCACCAAGATGATGACCCACGGCCAGCTCAAGGCGTGGCTGGGCGCGTCGTTCAACTACTACGTCATGGCGGTGGTGCTGGCGGTGATCGCCACCGGCGTCGTGACCTCGCTGCTCGTGACCCGGCGCGCCACGCCGACCCCGGCGTGAGCCCGGCGCGGAACGCCACGACCGCGTTTCGCGTCGCGGGCGGGTTGGTGGCACGCAGCGGTCACGTCCAGAGGATCGGCACGTCGTAGCTGGCCAGCGCGCGATCGTGGGTCACCAGGGTGAGCCCCGCGAGCCGGGCCTGGGCCACCAGCATGCGGTCGAAGGGATCCTGGTGGTGGGGTGGCAGCGCCGCGGCCTCGGCGGCGTGCTCGAACTCGACCGGCAGGCGCTGGAACCCGCTGGCATCGACGCCCGCCGCGAACGGGCCCGGCAGCACCAGCCGCCCGAGCGCCTGCTTGATCGCCACCTCCCAAGCCGACGCGGCGCTCACCCACGCGACCGCGGCGCCCGCGATGGTGTCGCGCGCCATCGCGGTCAGCCGCGGGTCGTTCATCCGCCACCACAGCACCACGTGGGTGTCGAGCAGGAGCGCGCTCACCGGCCGGTCCACGCCGCCAGCACCTCGGGCGGCAGCGGCGCGTCGAAGTCGTCGGCGATCTGCACCTGCCCTTCCCAGCCGCCGGGCCGGCGCGGCGTGGCGACCGGGGCCAGCGGCATCAGCCGGGCGAACGGGACGCCGTTCTTGGCGATCACGATCTCCTCACCGGCGGCCGCGCGATCGACCAGCTGCGACAGGTTGGTCTTGGCGTCGTACAGGTTGATCGCCACCGGCGGCATGGATCGAGCTTGATGCGGAACATCGGGTTGGTCAAGCCTGACCAACCGCCCCGGGACGTTGACGGCGACCGCCGACGGGCCTAACGATCCGCGGCGATGAACAAGGTCTTCGCCGACGCCGCCGCGGCGCTCCACGACGTGACCGACGGCGCGGTCATCCTGTCGGGCGGGTTCGGGCTGTCGGGCAACCCCGAGCACTGCATCCGCGAGCTGGCGCGCCGTGGGGTCAAGGGCCTCACGATCGTGTCGAACAACTGCGGCACCACCGACCGCGGGCTGGGCGTGCTGCTGGCCCAGGGCCAGGTCGCGAAGATGATCTCGTCGTACGTCGGCGAGAACAAGATCTTCGAGAAGCTGTTCCTGTCGGGGCAGCTCGAGGTCGAGCTGTGCCCCCAGGGCACGCTGGCCGAGCGCATCCGCGCCGGCGGCGCCGGCATCGAGGCGTTCTTCACACCGACCGGCTACGGCACCAAGATCGCCGACGGCAAGGAGACCCGCGAGATCAACGGCAAGCGCTGCGTGCTCGAGCACGCGATCCGCGGCGACTACGCGATCGTCAAGGCGTGGAAGGGCGACGCCTGGGGCAACCTGGTGTTCCGCAAGACCGCGCGCAACTTCAACCCGCTGATGGCCGCCGCCGGCAAGATCACGATCGCCGAGGTCGAGGAGCTGGTGCCGGTCGGCGCGCTCGATCCCAACGCCATCCACACGCCGTCGATCTACGTCCAGCGCATCTTCGTCGGCACCGCCTACGAGAAGCCGATCGAGCAGCGCACCGTCCGCCCCCGTCGGTAGCGAAGGAGACACCCATGGCCCTCGACCGTGATCAGATCGCTCGCCGCGTCGCCGCCGAGCTCCAGGACGGCTTCTACGTGAACCTCGGCATCGGCATGCCGACCTTGGTCGCCAACTTCGTCCCGCCGGGGATGGACGTGGTGCTGCAGTCGGAGAACGGCATGCTCGGCATCGGCCCGTTCCCCGAGGACGGCGACGAGGATCCCGACCTCATCAACGCCGGCAAGCAGACCATCACCGCGATCCCCGGCTCGTCGTTCTTCGACTCGGCCGAGAGCTTCGCGATGATCCGCGGCGGCCACGTCGACGTGTCGATCCTCGGCGCGATGGAGGTCTCCGAGCGCGGCGACCTGGCCAACTGGATGATCCCCGGCAAGATGGTGAAGGGCATGGGCGGCGCGATGGACCTGGTGGCAGGCTCCAAGCGCGTCATCGTCATGATGGAGCACACCACCAAGGACGGCGCGCCGAAGATCCTCAAGGCGTGCACGCTGCCGCTGACCGGCGTCGGCTGCGTCCACACGATCGTCACCGAGCTCGGCGTGATCGACGTCGGCCCCGACGGCCTGACGCTGCGCGAGCGCGCCCCCGGCGTGTCGGTCGAGGCGATCCGCGCCGCCACCGGCGCCCCGCTCCACGCCGCCGCCGACGTCCCCGAGATCGCGGTCGCCTGAGCGCGGCTACCAGGCCACGGCGCGCGCCGGCCGCCGGTCGACGAACGTGACCGGCACCGCCGGGTGCGTGCGCGCCGCGTGGGACCTGGGCGTCGCCTTCCACGTGAGAGATCGGCGCGGTGTTCACGTGGGAGATCGGCGCGGCGTTCCACATGGGAGATCGGCGCGGCGTTCACGTGGGAGATCGGCGCGGCATTCCACGTGGGAGATCGGCGCGGCGTTCCACGTGGGAGATCGGCGCGGTGTTCCACGTGGGAGATGAGCGCGGCATCCCAATGGAAGTTGGGGCGCCGTGTTCCACGTGGGAGATCGGCGCGGGTGTTCCACGTGAGAGGTGGGCGCCTGGTCCGACGCCGGCTCTGGCTCAGTCGGCGGCGCGGCCGCTCAGGCCACGCCGCGGTGCAGGCCGCGGGCGGCGCCGGCCTTGAGGTAGTAGCTCCAGTAGCCGAGGGCGGGGCCGTAGCGGCGGACGGTGGCGCGCGGATCCCAGGCGGCGCCGTAGACCTCGCGGGCCGGCTCGGCGAAGCCCTTCATCGCCAGCGGCACGTCGTCCATCCGGCCGAGGCCGCGCAGCAAGATCGCGGCGGCCGAGAACGGGCCGATGCCGGGGATGGCGCACAGCGCGTCGCGCGCCTCGGCGTAGGGCGCGGTGGTCAGGAACGCCTCGCCCAGCGCCGCGACGCCGCGCACGACGGGCGGCAGCTGCGCGGCCTTGTGGGCGTCGACGCCGGCGGCCTGCCACGCGGCGGCGTCGAGCCCGACCAGCGCGCCGAAGCCGGGCCAGGCGCGCAGGGTGTGGCCGCCGATGTCGACTGGCAAGCCGAGCGACGCGAGCACCCGCTGCCGCATCCGGCCGGCCTGGGAGATCGGCCGCCGCTGCATCAGCACCGCGTAGACCGCGATGTCGGGCAGCGAGCTGAACCGCACCTGGTGCAGGCCGTGGAGCGCAGCGACGATCGCCGCGAACGGCGCGGCGTCGGCGTCGGCGGCCTGGTAGAAGTCCGCCAGCTCGTCGTCGAGGCTGAGCAGCTGCCGGGCCCGGTGGGCGATGCGCGCGGCGTCGTCGGCGTCGACCTCGGCGTGGGTCAGGGCGACGGTCGCGCCGGGGCCGGCGGCGATCCGCACCGCCACCGCCCGGGCGCCCAGCGCCACCGCGGTGGTGACGCCGTCGTCGTCGACCAGGTGGTCGCCCTGACACGGGGTGAAGCGGCGCATGAACGCCAGCGACTGGGCCAGGGCGAAGGGGGTGCGGACGGCGACGAGCTGGTTCATGCCGCCACCCTGCCCTGGGTTCGTGTCAGCCTTCTGTCAGGTATCGACCGCGCCCGGCCGACCGATCATCCGCGCACCGAGGCTCCCTCGCCGCGTTCCGCTCGGGGCGCGGGCGCGGTAGGGTCGGGCGCCGTGTCCGAACCTGCCGACGGAAAGTCCGCCAAGAAGCCGCGCGCGCTCCGCAAGGCGCGCTTCGCCACCGACGCCGACCTGGAGATCAAGGGGGCCTACGGGCCCGCCGACGTCGCCGGCGTCGACGTCGATCGGGACCTGGGCCAGCCCGGGCAGTACCCGTACACCCGCGGGGTCCAGGACACGATGTACCGCGGCCAGTTCTGGACGATGCGCCAGTACGCCGGCTTCGGCACCGCGGCCGAGTCCAACCGCCGCTACAAGTACCTGCTGGCCCAGGGCGGCAAGGGGCTGTCGGTCGCGTTCGACCTGCCGACCCAGATGGGCAAGGACAGCGACCACCCGACCGCCGCCGGCGAGGTCGGCCGGGTCGGCGTGGCGATCGACTCGCTCGAGGACATGCGGGTCCTGTTCGACGGCATCCCGCTGGGCGAGGTGTCGACGTCGATGACGATCAACGCCACCGCGGCGACGCTGCTGGCGCTGTACGTCGCGGTCGGCGACGAGCAAGGCGTCGCGCGCAGCCAGCTGCGCGGCACGATCCAGAACGACGTGCTCAAGGAGTACATCGCCCGCGGCACGTACATCTACCCGCCGCGGCCGTCGATGCGGCTGATCACCGACACGTTCACCTACTGCGCCCGCGAGGTGCCGCAGTGGAACACGGTGTCGATCAGCGGCTACCACATCCGCGAGGCCGGCGCCGACGCGGTGCAGGAGGTCGCGTTCACGCTGGCCGACGGCATGGCCTACGTCGAGGCGGCGATCGCCGCGGGCCTGGCGGTGGACGACTTCGCGCCGCGGCTGTCGTTCTTCTTCAACGGCCACAACAACTTCCTCGAGGAGATCGCCAAGTTCCGCGCCGCCCGCCGGATGTGGGCGCGGATCATGCGCGACCAGTTCGGCGCCAAGAACCCCAAGAGCTGGCAGCTGCGGTTTCACACCCAGACCGCCGGCGTGACGCTGCAGGCGCAGCAGCCGCTGGTCAACATCGCCCGGGTGACGATCCAGGCGCTGGCCGCGGTGCTGGGCGGCACCCAGTCCCTGCACACCAACTCCTTCGACGAGGCGCTGGGGCTGCCGACCGAGGAGGCGGCGCGGATCGCGCTGCGCACCCAGCAGGTCATCGCCCACGAGAGCGGCGTCGCCGACTTCATCGACGCGCTGGGCGGCAGCTACGCGATCGAGCACCTGACGGACGCCATCGAGGCCGGGGCCCAGGCCTACCTGGCCAACATCGCCGAGCAGGGCGGCGTGATCGCGGCGATCGAGCGCGGCTATCAGCAGCGCGAGATCGAGCGCCGCGCCTACGAGCACCAGCGCGCGGTCGAGCGCAAGGACCGCATCGTCGTCGGCGTCAACGACTTCACGCTCGACGTCGACCCGCCGGTGCCGGTGGCCACGATCGACCCGGCGCTCGAGCGCGATCAGGTGGCGCGGCTGGCCGCGCTGCGCGGCCGCCGCAACGCCGCGGAGCACGCCCGGGCGCTGACCGCGCTCGACGACGCGGCCCGCGGCACCGGCGACCTGGTCGAGCCGATCGTCGGCGCGGTCAAGGCGCTGGCCACCGTCGGCGAGATCGCCGACGCGCTGCGCCGCGTGTTCGGCGAGTACCAGCCGACGCGGACGCTGTGATGGCCAAGAAGCGCCGTCGCCCCGCCCCGCCCCCGATCAAGCGGCAGCTCGCGCTGCCGGTGTCGACGTCGCCGCTGCGCGGCGCGATCCTCGCCATCGCCGACGCGCTGGTCGATCAGGACATCCCGACCCCGGCGCTGACCAACCGCGGCTTCGCCGAGAAGTTCGGCAGCCCCAGCCACGGCCTCGACGACGTCGCGCTGGCCCGGCTGCTCGACGAGTACGTCGGCCGCGGGCTGTTGCGCTGGCGCGGCCGCGCCGACCACCTGCTCGGTCGGCCCGACGTGATCGGCCTGACCGCCGCCGGCGGCGCGGCGTGGGAGGCGGCGCGCACCCCCGACTGGGATCGCTACGTCGACGTGACCCTGCGCGAGACCAAGCAGGACTGGCGGCTCGAGGTGCGCTCGCCGTCCAAGGACGCGGCGTACTCGTACCTCTCGGCTGGCGAGGCCGCGGCGCTGCACGTGCTGACCGGGCGGCCGCGCTGGAAGAAGATGCCCGGCGCGGCAGTCCTGCCGTGGCGCAAGATGTCGGTGTGGGTGGGACGCGTGGCGTGCCGCATCCCCGAGATGGCGCCCGACCCGGCGCGGTTCGCGAAGCAGTTCGCCGGCTGGCGCTCGGCCCGCGACCTGCGCGCCGCCCGCGAGCGCGCCGAGGCGGCCAAGGCGGAGGCCGCCCGCACGGCCAAGGCCGGCAAGGCCGACAGGGCCGACAAGGCCGACAAGCTGGCCCGGGCCGACGAGGGCGACGAGGCGTAGCCGCCCGGCGGATCCCGGCGCGGCGGCGCGGCGGTTGCGCTGCGGGCGCTTTCGCGGTTCCATAAGCAGATAGCGAAGGGGCGCCGGGCCAGCGGTATGGGGCCAGTCCTTTCAGGGGGAAACCATGCCGATCACCAAGAGCGAGCTGACGCTGCGCCTGTCCGAAACCCAGAAGCTGGCCAAGGGCAAGGCCGAGCAGGTCGTCAACGTCATGTTCGACGCGATGGCCGGCGCCCTCGAGCGCGGCGAGCGCATCGAGATCCGGGGCTTCGGGAGCTTCGAGGTCCGCAGCTACAAGCCCTACGAGGGCCGCAACCCGCGCACCGGCGAGACCGTGCACGTGAAGGCCAAGCGCCTGCCGTTCTTCAAGGTCGGCAAGGAGCTGCGCGAGAACATCAACGCCTCGACCGCGCCGCTCGAGGGCGCCGACGAGAACGACCCCGACGAGGCCGACGACGGGCACGAGGACGACGCCGACGACGCCGACGTCCCGGCGACGGATTGAATCAGCGCGCGGCCGCGGCGGTGAGTTCGCGGCGGCGGCGACGGGCGGCGAAGCCGTGGCGCACCAGCGCGCCCCACAGCCGGGCCTTCTGATCGGCCAGCACCTCGGTGCCGGCGACCCGGGCGGCGTACATCTCGAGCACGTCGGGGTCGAACAGCACCAGCGACAGCCAGCGCTGCCAGCCGGGGCCGTGCTGGTACAGGAGCCGCGCCAGGTGGCGATCGAGGGCCAGCTCGCGGCCGACCACCGCCTTGCGCAGCGCCCGCCGGTAGCCAGCGAAGCCGACGTCGCCCGAGGTCAGGGCCCGGGCGATCGCGTCGCCGGCGACCTGGGCCTGCTCCATCGCCACCGCGATGCCCTCACCGGTCAGGCCGTCGATGCCGGCGGCGTCGCCGACCGTGACCAGCCGCGGCGCGCTGACCGGCGCGCTGGGGTGGTAGCCCCACACCGGCCAGCCGCGCGAGCCCTTGGCCGGCAGCGCCACGCCGTACGGCGCGAGGTGCTTGCGCAACAGCGCCAGGAGCTCGGGGCCGCCGCGCCGCGACGACGGGTAGTGCATCAGCCCGACGTTGACCCGGTCGCCGGCCACCGGGAACAGCCACACGTAGCCGCGCAGGCCGTCGGCCATCGCGGTGAAGTCGTAGATCATGGCGTCGTCGCGCGGCGCCGCGGTGGCGGCCACCGGCAGCTCGGCCATGAACAGCCGGTGCGGCAGCGCCTTGGCGTTGCCGGTCAGGTGCTTGCGCACCACCGAGGCTGCGCCGTCGGCGCCGACGACGATCTTGGCCGCCAGCTGGCCGCCGCCGCCCAGCTTGAGCGCGACGTGGTCGCCGGCCACCGCCAGCTCGTCGACGACGACGCCGGTGCGGAGCTCGACGCCCTTGGCGCGGACCTGCTCGACCAGGCTGGCGTCGAACTCGACCCGGCGGATGACCCGCACCGGCCGGCCCATCGTGACCGTGCGCTCGAAGCTGCCGAAGCGGACGGTGGCCGCCGGCGACGCCACCGACGGCACGGTCAGCCGCAGGTCGACCGCGGCCAGCGCCTCGTCGATGTGGCCCGTGAGGCCGCCGCCGCACGGCTTGTCGCGCGGGAAGTCGTAGCGATCCAGCACGACCACGTCGCGCACGCCGTGCTGGTGGAGCCGCGCCGCCACCGCCGCGCCCGCGGGGCCGGCGCCGACGATCACGACGTCGTGGACGCGGGGGTCTGTCACCGCGCTGCGTTTAGCACAGTTGCCCGACGCGCGGCCCGCCCGCGATCACACGCCCGCGTGGGCCTTGACGCCGACGTTCACGACCAGCTTGCCCATCGGCACCGCATCGCCCTGCTGGACCATCAGGTTCGAGCCGACGATGATGTTGAACGGCGTCTTGAAGTCGCCCATGAACTCGGCCAGCGTGGCCTTGCCCGTCGGCGACAGCACGACGTCGGTCTCGCCCATCGTCATGCCGGCCGGGATCGCCGGCACGGTGCCGATCTCGCGGGCCAGCGGATCGCCGGCCCGGATCACGGTCATCGGCGCGGCGTAGACCTTCATCTCCGGAGTCGCGACGTTGAGCGAGTTCTCCATGACCTTGTAGGTGATGGCGTCGATCGTCACGTCGATCAGCGGCTCGTCCTGGATGGTCGCCAGCTCGGGCTTCTCGACCAGCAGGTCGACCGGCGTGAACAGCGACACGAACAACGTCAGGTCGCAGGTCAGGCTGGTGGCGTTGCACTGGGCGATGCAGGCGCCCATCGCGCAGGCCTGCTCGGCGGCGGCCGCGCACGGGTCGGGGCTGACGGTGCAGGTCTGGCTGGTCAGCTGGTCGGCGTTCATCAACCCCCAGTTGGCGGAGTCGATCGTGAACGTCTTGTTGGGCAGCGCGAGATCGAAGTTGGTGATGTTGGGATCGACCAGCCCGCAGCCGAACAGCGGCACGGCGAGCGCGAGGGCGATGAGCGAGCGCATGATAAGCAAACCTCCAGGCGAAGGCCCCCATCGTAGCATCCGCGCGCGGCGCCGCGGCGGCGCGATCGTCGCGGTGTGATGCGCGACCGCTTGTGGGCGCGTGCCTACAGCGTCCCGACCACGGCCTCGGCCAGCGACCACGGATCGGTGGTGCGCGCGACCACCGCGGCGGCGACGTCGCGCAGCCCGCCGCGCGCGGCCAGCGCGGCCTCGGCCCGGTCGGCCAGGAGGCCGCGCACCAGCTCGGCGACCTGCGCCGCGGCCCGCACGGTCGCCCGGGCCGCCCCGCCCTCCCCGGTCCACGCCGCCTCGCGGTGGCGCTCGATCGCCTCCGCCAGCTCGGCGATGCCCGAGCCGTTGCCCAGCCCGCGGTTGGCGATCGTGCGGATGATCTCGACGTCCTTGCGCTCGCCGGCCGCGCGCAGATCGAGCATGTGCATCAGGTCGCGCTCGGTGCGATCGGCGCCCTCACGATCGGCCTTGTTGACCACCAGCACGTCGGCGATCTCGAGGATGCCGGCCTTGATCGCCTGGATGTCGTCGCCGAGGCCGGGCACCGTGACGACGACCGACGTGTGGGCCGCCTTCATCACCTCGACCTCGTCCTGGCCGACGCCGACGGTCTCGACCAGGATCCGCTGGTAGCCCATCGCGTCGAGCACCGCCACCACGTCGAACGTCGAGCGCGACAGTCCGCCGAGGTGGCCACGGGTGGCCAGCGAGCGGATGAAGACGCCGTCGTCGGTGAAGTGCCGCTGCATGCGGATGCGATCGCCGAGGATCGCGCCGCCCGAGAACGGCGAGGTCGGATCGACCGCGACCACGCCGACCTTGTCGCCGGCGGCGCGGTAGTGGGCGATCAGCGCGTCGACCACGGTCGACTTGCCGGCGCCGGGGTTGCCGGTGATGCCGACGATGTACGCCCGCCCGGTGTGCGGGTGCAGGGTCTTGAGCGCGGCGCGCGACGCGGCGGTGCGATCGTCGATGTCGCGCATCAGCCGCGCGGCGACGCGGACGTCGCCGGCGAGGACGCGGTCGACGGCGGAGGGGGTGGGGGTCGAGGGGGCGGTGGTCATTTCATCGTCTTGAAGCGCTGCTCGGGGCCGGGCGGGCTGTAGAGCTGGAGCGCGCGGGTGGCGGCGGTGGCGGTGAAGCTGTGCTCGACCCCGGCCGGGATCTGGATGACCGAGGTCGACTCGACGGCGATCGCGACGCCGCCGATGGTCATCGTGCCGCCGCCGCCGATCAGGTACAGCACCTCGGTCTCCTTGGCGTGGACGTGGGGCGGCACCACCGCGCCGGCGTCGGCCTCGAGGACGCCGAGCGACGCCGGGCCCTGCTCGATCAGCAAGGTCGTCGCGCCGCCGGCGCGCGGGTAGCGCTTGCCGCTGGCCGCCGCCACGATCCGGACGCTCGGCGGCCTGGCCGGCACCTGGCTCGGCAGCAGCTCGGGCAGCGCCCCGGCCCGGGCCACGCCCAGCGCGCCGCCGGGCAGCAGCGCGACGGTCGCGGCGATCGGCGCGCCGGCGGTGGCCACCAGCTCCAGGCTGGCGCCGCGCGGGGCCACGACGACGTCGCCGGCGACCAGCGGCGTGCGGGCCTTGCCGATCACGACGGTCGCCGGCGCGGTCAGCACCCACAGCTCGTCGCGATCGGACCGACGTGGGCCGACGCCGCGGCTGGCCTCGGCGCGCACGTCGATCAGCCCGACCGCGGGGTTGCCGCTGTTCTTCGCGTCGAGCAGGACCGCGACGTCGAGGCCGGCCTGGGCGCGGTGCGCCACCATGCGCCGGTCGATCAGGTTCTGCATCGCCGGCGCGGTGAAGCGGAACGGCAGCTCGATGGTCTGGCCGTCGAGCGGCGCCGCCCACGGGTAGGCCTCGAGCACGCGGGTCAGGCAGTCGGCGAGGAGCGGATCGCCCGGCTGATCCTCGGTGAGCTCGACCCGCGCGCCGCCGTGGCCGATCGTCAGCAGCGCGCGGATCGTGCCGGCGAGCTGGAAGTCGTCGGACGCCGCGACCGCCCAGCACTGGTTGGCCACCGGCGCCAGCTCGTTCATCGCGTGCTCGACGGCGGCGATCCGCTCCTCCTGGGGCGCCTCGTCGGGGTCGCCGCCGGCCGAGCCCAGGCCGAGGTCGTCGGCGTCGGGCCCGGCGTCGATCGCCGCCGGCGGCTGGGGCGCGGCCGGGCGCGGCTCGTGACACGCGGCGGCCACGGCCAGCGCCGCGGCGAGCCAGCGCATCAGGCCGCCTCGATCCGCGGCCGCACCACCGCCTCGACCCACGCGACGATCTCGGTGGTGGCGGTGCCGGGGGTGAAGATCTTGGCGACGCCCAGCGCGGTGAGCTTGATCAGATCGTCCTTGGGCACGATGCCGCCGCCGAAGACGATCACGTCGCCGGCGCCGCGGGCCTTGAGCGCGTCGATCACCGCGGGGAACAGCGTCATGTGCGCGCCCGACATGATCGACAGGCCGACCGCGTCGACCGCCTCTTGCACCGCGGCGGCCGCGATCATCTCGGGGGTCTGGTGCAGGCCGGTGTAGACGACCTCGTAGCCGGCGTCGGCCAGGGCCCGGGCCACCACCTTGGCCCCGCGGTCGTGGCCGTCGAGGCCGGGCTTGGCGACGAGGATGCGGAGCTTGCGAGCAGTCGACATGTCACTTCTCCATGCGAGCGAGCAGGGCGCGGGCGATCACCAGGCGCTGGATCTCGCTGGTGCCCTCGTAGATGCGGGTGACCCGGACGTCGCGGTAGGCGCGCTCGACCGGGAAGTCGGTGGTGTAGCCGTAGCCGCCGTGGACCTGCAGCGCGATGTCGCAGATCGCGCCGGCCTTCTCGGTGGCGTACAGCTTGGCCATCGCGGCCTCGGTGCTGAACCGCTGGCCGGCCTCCTTGAGCGAGGCCGCGCGCAGCGTCAACAGCAGGCCGGCGTCGAGCCAGGTCGCGGCGTCGGCCAGCATGTTGCCGATGGCCTGGTGCTTCCACAGCGTCACGCCGAACTGCTCGCGCTCGCCGGCGTAGCGGCACGCGGCCTCGAGCGCGCCGCGGGCGATGCCCAACGCCTGGCTGGCGATGCCGATGCGGCCGCCGTCGAGCGCCATCATCGCCAGCCGGAAGCCGCCGCCGACCCCGCCCAGCACCGCGTCGTCGCCGACCTGCACGCCGTCGAGCAGCAGCTGCGCGGTCGACGAGCCGTGCAGGCCCATCTTCTCCTCGAGCCGCCCGACCGTGAGGCCGGGCGCGCCGCCGCGCACCAGGAACGCGGTGATGCCCTTGTGGCCGGCGGCCAGGTCGGTCATCGCCCACACCACCAGCACGCCGGCGCGATCGCCGCTGGTGATCCACTGCTTGGCGCCGCTGAGCCGCCAGCCGCCGTCGACCTTGGTCGCGATCGTGCGCATGGCCGCGGGGTCGGAGCCGGCCTGGGGCTCGGACAGCGCGAACGCGCCGGCCACCGCGGCGCCGCTGACCAGGCCCGGCACGTAAGCCGCGCGCTGCGCCGGCGTGCCGACCGCGGCGATCAACTCGGCCACCATGTTGGTGACCGACACCGCCACCGCCACCGACGCGTCGACCCGGGCCAGCTCCTGCAGCGCCAGCGAGTACGCGATGACGCCGGCGGCGCCGCCGCCGAGGTCCTCGGGGACGTTGACGCCGAGCAGGCCCAGCTGGCCCAGCTCACGCAGCTCCTCGATGGGGAACCGGCCGTCGCGGTCGCGGGCCGCGGCGCCGGGCGCCAGCCGGCGCTCGGCGAACTCGCGGGCGGTCCGCTGGATCAGGCGCTGTTCTTCGGTGGGCTCGAGCTGCACGTCAGTCCTCGCTGTCGTCGTCGTCGTCGGTGGCGACCGGGTGGTAGAGGTACGCCAGCTTGGCGACCTTGCCACGCGGATCGGTCAGCATCCACGCGCCGATCTTGCCGGCCGCGCAGTCGGCCCAGGCGGGCGCGATCGGCGTCGGCGCGGCGAAGCCGACCGACTGCACCTTGCCGCGGGTGCCGACGTAGATCGTGATCGTGACGTTGGCGGGGTCGCCGCCGGCGGCCTTGGCGCACGCGGCCAGGTCCTTGGCCTTGCCGCCGACCGCGCGCAGGCCTTGATCCTCGTCCCAGGCCAGCGCCACCGAGCCGCCAGCGAAGGTCACCGGGAACGTGACCTCGGCCTTGCCGTGGCCGTGGGGCTTGCCGAACGCCACGCCCTGCGCGACCTGCAGCAGGCACTGCTCGATGGGCCAGGCGCCCAGATCGCTGCGCGACATCCGCACGTGCTCGAGCGTGCCGTCCTGCGCGACCACCCAGGTCAGCTCGACCGTGCCGCCCAGCCAGCGGCGACGGGCCAGCTGATCGGTGTAGCAGGCGTTGAGCGCCGGCACGTGGGGCGCGAACTTCGCGGTGGCCTCGTCGGGGTCGAACTTGCCGACCGTCGAGACGATCTCGAGGTCCTCGTCCTCGGGCGGATCGTCGTCGCCGGCGTCGTCGACCGGCGCGTCGACCGGCGGGCCGGGCTCGACCGGGGCGGGCTTGCTCGCACCGCCGCACGCGGCCAGCGCCAGCAGGCCGAGCGTCGTCGTGAGGGACTGCGCGCGCCGCATCACATCGACTCGAACGCGAACGCGAACGACCACTCGAGCGCCTTGGGCAGCGGGCCGAAGTCGATCTCCTCGACCTTCTTCATGACGCAGGCCTCGACGCCCTCGTTGTCGAGGCTGGTCTCGGTGACCTTGAGGTCGGTGGCGTGGCCGTCGGCGCCGATCACGAACGCCAGCGCGACGTGGCCGCGGGCGTTCTTGCCGATCGACCCGGCGTTGACCGCGTCGGCCAGGCAGCGCGACGCCGCGGTGCGCTTGCGGTTGAGCAGCGCGGTGATCTCGTCCATGCGCTCGGGCGGGACCAGATCGCCGCCCGAGTCGTCGCCGTCCTCCGCGGTGGCGTCGTCGCCGCCGCCCGACGGCGTGGTGTCGGCCGACTTCGACTTGCCGCCACAGGCGGCGGCGAGCGTGAGCACGAGGGCGATTCTGCGCATGGTTCCTCCGCGATCGAGTATCAGGACAACGACCAGTGCGGCCGTGGGCTTACGCGCCCTTGGCGAGGTAGCTGGCGATGACCAGCCGCTGGATCTCGCTGGTGCCTTCGTAGATCTCGGTGATCTTGGCGTCGCGGAAGTGCCGCTCCACCGGGTACTCGGTGACGTAGCCGTTGCCGCCGAAGATCTGGATGGCCTCGCGGGCCGCCTTGTTGGCGACGTCGGAGGCCATCAGCTTGGCCATCGCCGCCTCCTTGCCGTACGACTGCTTGGCGTCCTTGAGGTACGCGGCGCGCAGGGTCAGGAGCCGCGCCGCGTCGATCTCGGTGGCCATGTCGGCCAGCTTCCACTGGATCGCCTGGTGCTGGCCGATCGGCTTGCCGAAGGTCTTGCGGGTCTGGGCGTAGGCCAGGCTGTCCTCGAGCGCGGCCCGGGCGATGCCGAGGGCCTGGGCGGCGATGCCGATGCGGCCGCCGTCGAGGGTCGACATCGCGACCTTGAAGCCGCCGCCGACCTCGCCCAGCACGTGGCTGGCCGGCAGGCGGACGTCGTCGAGGAAGATCTGGCACGACTTCGAGCCGCGGATGCCGAGCTTGTCGTCGGGCGCGCCGGTGCGCACACCCTTGGTGTCCATCGGCAGGATGAACGCGGTGATGCCCTTGTGACCGGCGGCGCGGTCGTTCATCGTGAACAGCACGCAGACGTCGGCGACCGGGCCGTTGGTGATCCAGTTCTTCACGCCCGAGATGACGAAGTCGTCGCCGTCGCGGGTGGCCGTGGTGCGCTGGGCGGCGGCGTCGGAGCCGGCCTCGGGCTCCGACAGCGCGAAGCAGCCGAGCAGCTTGCCCGAGGCCAGCGGCACGAGCCACTTGGCGCGCTGGGCGTCGGTGCCGAACCGGTAGATCGGGTCGCACACCAGCGAGTTGTTGACGCTCATGATCACGCCGGTCGACGCGCAGGCGCGGGAGATCTCCTCCATCGCGATGACGTAGCTGACGTGATCGAAGCCGGAGCCGCCCCACTTGTCGGGGACGGCGATGCCGAGGAAGCCGAGCTCGGCCATCCGGGCGACCAGCTCCTTGGGGTGGCGGTGCTCGCGATCGATCTCGGCGGCCTTCGGCAGCACCTCGGCGGTGGCGAAGTCGCGGGCGGTCTTCTGGACGGCGAGCTGCTCTTCGGTGAACGCGAACTGCATGGCGGGCTCCTCGGCGGTCAGGATCCGGTGAACTGGGCGGCGCGCTTGCCGACGAAGGCGGTCATGCCTTCCTTCTGATCGGCGGTCGCGAACAGCGCGCCGAACTCGCGCTGCTCGAGCGCGAGCGCGTCGGCCAGCGGCATCGACTGGCCGCGGTGGATGCAGCGCTTGGCGGCGGCGACCGCGAGCGGGCCGTTGGCGGCGATCCGCCCGGCCAGCTCGCGCACCGTCGGCATCAGCGCCTCGGGCGCGACCACGAGGTCGGCCAGGCCGATCCGCAGCGCGTCGCCGGCGGTGATGAGATCGCCGGTGACGCACAGCTCCTTGGCCTTGGCCACGCCGACCCGGCGGGCCAGCCGCTGGGTGCCGCCGAAGCCGGGGATGACGCCGAGCTTGACCTCGGGCTGGCCGAACTTGGCCTTCTCCGAGGCGTAGATGAAGTCGCAGGCCATCGCCAGCTCGCAGCCGCCGCCCAGCGCGAAGCCGTTGACCGCGGCGATCCACACCTTGGGCGAGGCCTCGAGGGCGTCGCCCAGCCGGCCGCCGGCCTCGGCGAAGGCCTGCGCCTGGGCCGGGCCGAGGTCCTTCATCTCGGCGATGTCGGCGCCAGCGACGAACGCCTTGCCGGCGCCGGTGACGACCGCGACCCGGACCGCGGCGTCGGCGTCGAGCTCGGCCACCGCGGCGGTCAGCTCGGCCATGACCTGCGACGACAGCGCGTTGAGCGTCTGCTCGCGGCGGATGGTGACCACGGCCAGCGGGCCCTCGCGATCGATCGACAGGGTCTGGTACGCGCTCATGCGCGCCGGACCATACACGATCCGGTCCGCGCGGCGGCAGCGTCGAAGCGGGTTCGCGGCGACCGGCCGGGGTGCGCCGGATCGTCGCGCTCAGCTCGGGCCCCGCCGAGGGAGGTGGGGCGGCGCACCTCCTGGACTCAGCGCGCGGTCAGGCCGCCGTCGATCGCCAGCTCGGCGCCGGTGACGAACGCGCCCTCGTCGCTGGCCAGGTACAGGATCGCGGCGGTGACGTCGTCGACGTGGCCGAGCCGCCCCAGCGGCGCGGCGCGCCCCAGCTGGGCCTTGGCGGCGGCCGGATCGCCGAGCGCCGCGGCCATCGCGTCGACCATCGGCGTGTCGATGAACGACGGGTGCAGCGAGTTGCAGCGGATGCGGTAGCCCTGCTTGGCGCAGTGCAACGCCACCGACTTGGTGAGCAGCCGGACCGCGCCCTTCGACGCGCAGTAGCCAGCCAGATCCGGCACGCCGATCAGCCCGGCGACGCTCGACAGGTTGATGATCGCGCCGCCGTGGGCCTTCATCGCGCCGACCGCGGCGCGGCAGCCCAGGAACGTGCCCTCGACGTTGACCCGGTACATCAGCCGGAAGTCGGCCAGCGTCGTCGACTCGATGTCGCCGTGGCGGCCGATGCCGGCCGAGTTGACCAGCACGTCGAGCCGGCCGTGGCGCGCGACCGCGTCGGCCACCACCGCCGCCCAGGCCGCCTCGTCGGTGACGTCGAGGGTCGCGGCGGCGTGCGGGGCGCCCAACGCGGCGGCCACCGCGGCGGCGCCCGGCCCGTCGCGATCGGTGACGATCACGGTGGCGCCCTCGGCGGCCAGCCGCTGCGCGGCGGCGCGGCCGATGCCCGACGCGCCTCCGGTGATCAGCGCGATCTTGCCTGCGACCCGGCCGGTGGAGCTCATGGCCGCCGGTTGTATCACTGCATCGATCGCACGATCGTCTCGAAGTCCGGGCCGTCGAGCGTCGCCGACACGTAGAACACGCCGACCAGATCCTCGGTGGTCGGCTGCCAGATCGACACGCCGATCACGTACGACTGCCCGAGGATGGTCGCGGTGCCGCGGCAGCGGGCGGCGGGCTCGGTGCGCCACGCCGTGTCGGCGAAGCACTCGATCGGCCCGCCGCTGATCGCCGACATCGTGCCCAGCGCCTGGGTCATCACCTGGGCCTGGCGGCGCAGGCCGTCGAGGTCGACCTTGGCCGCGAACGCGCCCTCGGCGAACACCCGGAACACCATCACCAGATCGTCGGGGTCGTCGAGGCTCTTGCCGCGGAACAGCGCCTCGAAGCGCATCCACTGGGCGCCCTGGGTGCGGCTCTTGCGCAGCCGCCGATCGCGCTTCCAACCCGGGCCCGGCAGGTCGACGGTCATGCCGACGTACGAGCGGTACGGCGACCGCACCGCGGTCACGTTCGGCCGGTGCGTCCGCTGGTACAGCACGCCGGCGACCACCGCGCCGACGGCGAGCGCCAGCAGGATCGCGATCGTCCCGGCGTGGCTGGCGCGCGGCGCCGGGCCCGGGTAGCTGACCAGCGGCGCCTCGGACGCCAGCGCGCCTGGGGGCGCCGGCTGTCCCGGCAGCGGCGCCATCGTGCCGGGCGGCGCCGTGGCGCGCCGGTTGTGGCGCGGCACGTCGGCCAGCTCGAGCTCGATCGGCGGGGGCCGCGGCGGCCCAGGCTCGTCGTCGGTCATCGGCACAGCCCGGCGTCGAAGGTGTAGCTGAGCGTGTACGGTCGGCACTCGAACGCCGGCGACGTGGCCCCGCCCCGGACCCGCACGTAGACGGTGTAGCTGTCGGTCTGGCCCGGGCCGCAGGCGCCGTCGAGGAACTGGCTGAGCGTGGTGGTGGTGCCGGCGGCGACCTCGAAGCAGTAGCCCGCGGGCCAGCCGCAGGTGTTGGTGTTCATGCAGAACTCGTAGCTGCCGGCGCCCGGCGGCACGGTCAGGCTCACCGACGCCTGGTAGTCCTCGTCGAACGAGATGCCGCCGCAGCCGCAGCTGCCGTCGCTCTCGACCATCGGGATGCCGTAGTAGTCGCCGTCGCCAGCGGCGTAGACGGTCATGCTGGTGTAGGTGTTCGACGCGTCGGAGCCGACCGAGCCCAGCGTGCGCACGCTGCCACAGTCGGGGTTGGGCTCGTAGGCGTCGCTGAACGCGCCGTCGTCGACGGTGCCGTTGCAGTTGTCGTCGATGTCGTTGCAGGTCTCGGCGGTCGGGTTGCCCGGCGTGCAGGTGAGGGGCGCGCCGTTCTGGCACTGGTTGACGGTGCGGACGCACGCGCCGACGCCGCAGGTCTGGGTGCCGGGGTTGACGTTGGTGCAGGCGCCGGCGACGGTGCCGGCGCAGGTCGCCGCGGAGGGATCCTGGCAGGTGGCGTCGCAGGTGGTGGTCACCGGGCCGGCGGTGGTGGTCGCGCCGCACTCCTGCGCCTGGGTCCGGCACGCCCGCGCGCCGTTGCAGCTGGCCTGGTTGGCCGGCACGTCGGCCTTGCGCCGGCAGCTGTCGCCCAGCCACGAGTGGAAGTAGCCGACGCACGACACCGCGCCGCACTCGTTATCGGGGTCCTGGCCGCCCGGCACCGCGGTGCAGGTGCCCAGCGAGCCCGGCAGATCGCAGGCCTCGCAGCCGCCGGTGCACGCGCTGGTGCAGCACACGTTGTCGACGCACGACAGCCCGCCGGCGCACTCGTTGGTCATCGTGCAGAAGCCGCCGGGGCCGGCGTCGGGGACGCAGGTGCCGCCGCTGCAGTGGGCCGACACGTCGCAGCCGGCGTCGGTGGTGCACGACGTCGGGCAGGTCGGCGGGCTCTGGGCGGTGCCGCTGGTGCACACCACCGCGGGGTACGGGCCGCAGGCGTTGGCCTCGATCGTCGCGCAGCCGCTGTCGTCGTCGCGGGTCGCGGTGGTGCACTGCTTGGTCGCCGAGCACACGCCGTCGACCCGCGTGCCCTGGCAGGTGCCCGGCGTGTTGCAGGTCGGCGCCTGGCCGTACGCGCCGCAGTCGTTGTCGGCGGCGCAGCAGTCGCCGCCCGCGCAGCAGAAGCCGTTGCCGCAGTACCCGCTCTGGCACTCGCCGGCGTCGTCGCACGCGCCGCCGCTGGGCAGGTCGGGCACGCACTGGCCGCCGGCGCTGCAGAACGCGTTGGCGTCGCACTCGGCGTCGCTGGTGCACGAGGTGGCGCAGGTCGGCGCGGTCTGGGTGGCGCTGCCGGTGCAGAACACCGGCTGGTACGGGCCGCAGTCGCTGGCCTGCACCGTGCCGGTGCACGCGGCGTCGTCGTCGACGCCGACCGCGGTGCCGCAGATCGACGCGGCGCAGGTGGCCAGGTTGACCTCGCCGTCGCAGGCGGTCGGCGACGTGCACACCGGATTCGTGTGGTAGCTGGCCGGGCAGTCGGTGGCGACGCCGCAGCAGTCGCCGCTGGCGCAGCAGAAGCCGTTGGCGCAGTGGCCGCTCAGGCAGCGCCCGTCGTCGGCGCCGCAGGCCTGCCCGTCGTCGAGATCGCCGCGGCAGGTGTGGCTAACCGGATCGCACCAGGCGTTGGCGTCGCACTGCGCGCTGGTGGTGCACGAGGTCGGGCAGTTCGGCGCGGTCTGGCTCGCCGCGCCGGTGCAGCTGATCGGCAGCCAGAAGCCGCAGTCGTTGGCCGTGGTGCTCGCGGCGCACGCGGTGTCGTCGGCGACGCCGTTCTGGGTGGTGCACTCGAAGTTGGCGTTGCACACCGCCGCGCCGCGCGAGCCCTGGCAGGTGGCCGGCGTGTCGCACACCGGCTGGAAGGTGCCGAAGGTCGGGCAGTCGTCGGCCTGCTGGCAGCAGTCGCCGTCGCCGCAGCAGAAGCCGTTCTGGCAGTGGCCGCTCTCGCAGTCCGAGCCCTCGTCGCAGGCCTGGCCGTTGGCCTCGTCGTCGACGCACACCGAGGCGTCGCAGTGGGCGCTGGGGATGCACTTGAGATCGCCCTCGCCGTCGCACGCGGTGGCGCAGCGATCGCCGTCCTCGCCGCCGAGGTCGCAGGTGTACAGGCCGCACATCGCGGCGGGCTGGGTCTGGCAGCCGCCGACGCCGGCGCAGACGTCGCCGGCGCGCTCGAAGTAGCCCAGCGCGCCCAGCTCGCACATCGCGAGGTCGCAGTCGAGCGGGTTGTCGTCGACGCCGCCGGCGCAGTCGTTGTCGTGGCCGTCGCAGGTCTCGCGGTTGCCCTCGTAGCTCAGCGGATCGGCGTCGTCGCAGTCGAGGCCGAGGCAGCCGCCGCCGACGCCGTGGCGATCGTTGTCGCCGTCGACGCAGCAGACGCCGTTGAGCGGCATGCACTGCCGGCGGTTGGCCTCGCCGACCGAGGTGACCTGCTGGCAGGCGAAGCCGGTGGCGCACACCGTGGGATCCTGGGTGCAGTCGACGGCGCAGAACTTGCCCGCGGTGAGCTGCACGCACAGATCGCCGTCGTCGCCGCAGTCCTCGTCGGTGGCGCAGGTGTCGCACAGGTTCGACGGCGCCAGCACGCACACCCGGAGGTCGGTGCCGTCGTGCGAGACGGTGCGGCACGCGTAGCCGTCGGGGCAGTCGAAGTCGCACAGCCGCGTGCAGGTGCGGGTGCCGCTGCCGTCGTCCTGGCACACCCGGCTGGCGCAGTCGAGATCGTCGACGCAGGCCTCGCCGAACCCGGCGCCGGTCGGCCCGTCGATCGGGCCGCCGTCGGAGCCGACGGCGGCGTCGTCGCCGGTGCCGCTGGGGCGCGACGACGCGCAGGCGGCGCAGATGGCGAACAGCACGGACAGCGCACGGACGTACGGCAAGCGCGGCATGGATCCCCCGCCACCATGCTCCCGCGCCTGCGACGCCAATTCAAGCGCGGCGAGCGGATCGGCGCCGGCGCAAGATCAGCGCGAGCGTCACGCCGCCCAGCCCGAGCAGCGACGCCGACGACGCGCCGCCGGCGGCGCAGGCGCAGCCCTGGCCCTTGCGCAGGGGGATCGGCAGCTTCTGCGGGTCCGACGCCAGCACGCCGATCGACGGCACGTCGGCGGCCACCATCGACGCCAGCGCGAGCTGGCCCCGGGGCGCGAACGCGGTGTCGCCGGCGGCGATCGGCTGGGCGATCTCCTGGGCGTCGCCCGGCGGCCCGCCCCAGCGGCCGCGGACCGGCGCCTCGCACGCCACCGCGCCGGTCCACGGGTGGAGGATCACGTAGCGCCCCTGGAAGTTGTTGACGCCACCCCGCGTGACCGCGGCCGACATGGCGCCGCGCTCGTCGGGGACGCCGCGCCCGCCCTCGATGCCGTCGACCGCGCGGAACACCAGATCGTCGCCGACGTCCTTGCCGTAGCGCGCGTGCAGCCGGGTCAGCGTGAAGCCGTAGGGGCTGACGTCCTGGTACTGGGCGCTGAGCACGTCGGCGCCCAGCGTCGCCAGGTCGTTGCCGTCCAGCGTCGGCCCCGGGCACGGGTCGCAGCTGCCGCTGTCCCACGCGTACTCGGTGACCACCGCGCCCGGGACCTTGGCGATCGTGTGGTCGAACAGCGCGGCGTAGAACTCCGCGAACCGCGCGCGCACCTCGTCCTTGACCGGCAGGTTGGTCGGGATCGTGACGTTGGGGTAGTTGGCGACCTCGTAGCGGGTGTTGTTCGGCGCGAGGATGTTGACGATGAGATCCTGGGTGCCGCTGGAGTTGGCCAGGCCCAGCCGGATCGGCAGGCTGAAGTCGGTGGCGTCGTAGGCGACCCGCAGCGGCGACAGGGTCGCCATGCCGTCCTTGAAGGTGACCTTGGTGGGGTCGACCTTGGCGATGAAGAACTTGGTGCCGGCCTCGACGTAGGGCCGGAGCAGCGGCTCGGCGTCGGCGGGGATCTGGTAGCGGTGATCGACCAGCCAGCGGTTGAGGCCGGTCGACTCGGTCGCCGACAAGACGACGATGTCGTACTCGGCCACCGCGAACTGCGCCTCGATCGTCACGTGGTAGTCGTCGGCGCCGCCGCCGTCGTCCTCGTCCTCGGACGAGTCGGCCATGACCGCCGACGGGTACAGCATGTCCTCCTCGTAGTAGGCCGGCGCGCAGGGGTCGTTCTCCCAGTACTCGACCAGCCGCGGCGCGCCCAGCGTGTCGATCTTCTCGAACAGCGCGCGATCCAGCGTCCTGACGTTCTGCTCCTTCACGACGACCGGCACCGGCACCACCAGCGCGAAGCCCTCGGGCGGCCCCTGGTAGTTGTTCTCCATCGACAGGATCGTCGTCGTGCCGTGGCGCATCAGCACCACCTCGGTGGCGTTGTTGAACATCTGGGCGCCGGCCCCGCCGACGTAGAAGCCGCAGAACGCGGCGGCGGGCTGGGCCGCGGCGGCGGTGAGAACGGTGGCGAGGATCGCGGTGCGTGCGCGCATGGGGAGCTGAGACGCGCCGCGCCGGCGGGCGGTCTAACGCGCGGCCAAGGATCGGTCGACGGTCGGTGTCGACGCGCGCGGGGTGGGACTCAGAGGTGCGGCGACGCACCTCCTGAAAATCAGAAGGCGGCCTCGGCGCCGACGCTGAGGGTCAACGTGTGGGCGCCGGGGCCGGCCAGGCCGCTGGCCCGCACCGCGAGGCCGACGCCGTGGCGGCCGAACAGGAGGCCCGCGTTCCAGGCGGCGGCCCAGCCGTCGCTCCAGCCCAGGCCGACGCCCGCGTCGAGGCGGACCGGCAGCTGGTTGGCGGTGGTGAAGCTGGCCAGCCCGGCGGCGCCGAACGCCTCGGCGTCGAGCGGCGCGCCGGTGAGGTCGAGGCGCAGGCCGACCGCGTAGAACCGCGGCAGCCGCCAGTAGCGGCCGACCGACAGCTGCGCCGCCGGCACCCGCTCGTCGAGGCGGAGGCCCAGCCCCAGGCTGGCGACCCAGAAGTGGCGATCGAGCGCGCGGCCCAGCGCGTCCATGGACTCGGCGCTGCCCATCGCCGCGCGATCCGCGGTCGGGGCCGCGGCCTCGTCCTCGGCGTCGATCGCCGTCGGCGCCGACGTGACCTCGCCGCCCTCGCCGCTGTCGCCGGCGCCGGCGAAGTCGCCATCGACCTGGGTCGCGCCGCTGGCCACCCCGCCGGTGGGCGGCGGCATCGGGCGGTCGTTGCGGTTGTCGCGGGCGTCGTCGATCGGCGCGCGCAGCTGCTCCTCGCGCACCGCGTCGCGGCGGGTGCCGGCCGGCGCCGGGACCGGCACCGCGATCACCGAGCGGACCGGCTCGTCGCCCCGGGTGGTCGAGGCGATCAGCGCGGTGGTCGGCATGACGATGCCGCGCTCGAGCGCGAGCTGGGTCGCGGCCTCGCGATCGCCGTGGGCGAACAGCCGCTCGACCCGCAGCGCGGCCCAGGTGGCGGCCAGCCCCGCGGCCGGCGCGCGCTCGAGCTTCGCTCGCAGCTTGCGCGGGCCGATCGCGATCTCGACCTCGCCCGACGGCACGCCGCCGGGATCGACCGCGACCAGGAGCGCGGCGCCGCCGGCGCCGACCCGGGCCGCGCTGCGCTCGGTATCGATCACCGCCGGCGTGCGCCAGTCGACGCTGACCGGCAGCGCACGATCGCTGGCGACGATGGTGGCGACCGCCGCGGCGACGTCGTCGGTCGACGCCACCACCGCGGCGCTGGCGCCGGTGCGCGCGGCGATCGCGCCGAGCAGCCAGCGGTTGGGCGCGGCGCCGATGCCGATGGTGTGGACGCGCAGGCCGGCGGCGGCCGCGCGCTCGATCGCCGCCGCGTCGTCGGCGACCAGGCCGTCGGTGATGAGCACGAGCTCGGGCGCCGGATCGCGCGCCACCCGGGCCAGCGTCTGGGCCAGGGCCCGGGTCAGGTCGCCCGAGCCGACCGGCAGGCCGTCGATGATCACGTGGGCGGCGGCGCGATCGATCGGCGCCGGCCGCGGCGGGGTCTGGCCCAGCGCCACGATCGCGGCGGTGTCGCCGGCGGGCAGGGTGTCGATGAGATCGCGCGCGACCAGCCGCGCGGTGGCGGCGGCGGCGCCGGCGAGCGACGGCGAGCGATCGATCAACACGACCCAGCCGCGGGCGGCGCGCGGCGCCGCGGCCGCGACCAGGCCGGGCTCGACCAGCACCGCGACGTACGCGCCGCCACCAGCCGGCTCGACGATCGCGCGGACCTGCTCGGCGGCGCGGCTCTGCCAGCGCAGCACGAACTCGCGATCGCCGCGGGCGTCGGCCATCGTCACCGCGGCGCCGGCGCCGGCGCCGGCCACGCCGACCGGGTGGGTCGGTGACGTCACCCCGGTGGCGTCGTCGAGCGCGACGATCAACCGGTACGGCGTGGCGGCCGCGGCCCCGGTGGGCGGCGCCAGCCGCGACGCGTCGGGCGCGCGATCGGTGTCGACGGCGGTGCCGGCGCCGTGGGTCGGCTTGCCGGTGGCGGCGCCCGGCACGTAGCGCGGGCCGACCACCAGCGGGTGGACCAGCTCCCAGGTGCCGTCGCGCCGGGTCAGCGCGGCGCGCCAGCGCAGCGTGATCACCACCTCGCCGCCCGCCGGCACCGGCGCCAGCGACTGCGTGAACACGCCGGGCCGCTCGACCTCGGTGAGCGCCGACGCCCGGCCGGCGCCGACCGCGTCCTGGTACGCCGCCGCGGCCTCGGCGCGGCGGGCGATGACGCCGCGCACCGTCGCCCCGCCGAAGGTGGCGGTCATGGCCTCGACGGTGGCGCCGGGCGGCAGCGGGAACACGTAGATCGCCTCGACCGCGTCGGCGCGATCGTTGTGGAACCGCTGGGTGACGGTGCCGTGGGCGACGCCGAGCCGCACGTCGACGTCGACCGTCGACGCGACCACCGGCACCGGCTGCTGGTTGACGTACAGGCCGGCGCCGGTCGCGGCGGCGCGGGCGCGCCCCGCCAGCGCGGCCAGCGTGAGGCACGCGAGGCACACGAACAGCGCGACCGGCCGGCCCATGCAGGGACCATATACGCACGCGCGGGCCGGCGGATCTGCGGCCACCGTCAACCCCGGCGACGGGCGCGTCGCCGGCCGCCCACGCGGTCCGTGTCCCGCGGCCCGCGCCCCGCCCCAACCCCTCGCCACCATTGCACCCGACAGCTGGCATCGGCGGTGCAATCCCCCCCGGCATGCACCGCCGTCACGCGCCTCGCCTCGCCCCTCGCCTCCGCCGCGCCGCCGTCGCGCTGATCGTCACCGCCCTGGTCCTCCTGGGGCAGCGGGTCGGCCACGACCACCCCCGCGGCGCCACGTCCATCGCCACCGCGCCATGACCCACACCGCCGTCACCGCGCCCGGCCTGCCCGGGCTGCTCGGCAAGCGCGGCCCGATCGGCGTCGCGATCCCGCTGCCGCTGGCCCGGGCCTGGCGCCGCCTGCGCGCGCCGCTGGCCGCGCTCCTGTGCGCCGGCGTGATCGCGATCGAGGCGTTGATCGTGGCCGTGCTGGCCTGGCCGATCGATCGCGCCGAGCTGGTGCCGGCGGCCGACGCCGCCGGCTGGGTCCGGCTCGACGAGGTGCCGTCGATCGCCTCGGCCGCGGTGATCGAGTCCGAGGACGACGGCTTCTGGGACCACGGCGGCGTCGAGCTGCGCGGCCTGGCCCGGGCGGCCTGGCTCGACGCGCGCGCCGGGCGGATCGCGTTCGGCGGCTCGACCTTGACGATGCAGGTGGCGCGGCTGCGCTACTCGGGCGACGCGCCGCGCTCGGTGGCGCGCAAGCTGCGCGAGGCGGTGCTGGCGCTGCGGCTGGAGCGCGCGCTCGACAAGCGCGAGCTGCTCGAGCAGTGGTGGAACCGGGCCGACTTCGGCAACGGCGCGCGCGGCCTGCGCGCGGCCGCGCGGGTGTACTTCGGCAAGCCGGTGGCGGCGCTGACCACCGGCGAGGCGGTGCTGCTGGCGTGCCTGCCGCGGGCGCCGCGGGCCTACGATCCGTACCAGCACCTCGACGCGGCGCGGGCGCGGCGCGATCGCGTGCTGGCGCGGCTGGTGGCGCGCGGCCACCTCGACGCCGACGCCGCGGCGGCGGCGCGGCAGGCGCCGCTCTCGCTCACGCCGCGGTGAGTTCGTCGTCGAGATCGCCGGTCGGCAGCGGCGGCGCGGTCTCGGCGAGCCACGGCTCGTCCTTGCGGCTGGCCGCGCGCAAGAGCTGGACCCGCGCGGCTCGATCCATGGCGGCCCACTCCTCGGCGGTGAGGACGAAGCCGGACAGCACGATGTCGCCCCTCATGGTTCCACCCTCGACCCGCCGGCGCCCGCTCGCAAGTTTTCGGTCGCGCCGCGGGCGGATCACCGCGGGGGTCTGACACCTCGCCACACACCACGCCGGCCGAGAATTCGGTAGCGTGCGCCATGGACCTCATCGAGCCCAGCCGCACCGGCGACGTCGTCACGCTCACGCTGACGGCGCCGACCATGACCCCGCCGTTCTTCGCCGCGTGCGAGCGCGCGTTCACCGAGGTCGCCGCCGACGCCACCGCGCGGGCGGTGGTGGTGCGCTCGAGCGCGCCGTCGTTCTCGTTCGGCCTCGACCTGCCGGCGGCCATGGCGGCGTGGGGGCCGGTGATGGCCGGCGGCGGCCTGGCCGGCAACCGCACCGCGCTGCTCGGCTTGGTCCGCCAGCTCCAGCGATCGTTCACCGCGATCGCGGCGTGCCCGATGCCGGTGATCGCGGCGATCCACGGCAAGTGCATCGGCGGCGGCGTCGACCTGATCAGCGCGTGCGACCTGCGGGTCGGCAGCGCCGACGCGGTGTTCTCGGTGCGCGAGACCAAGGTCGCGATCGTCGCGGACCTCGGCTCGCTGCAGCGGCTGCCGGCGATCATCGGCGCCGCGGCCACCCGCGAGCTGGCGCTGACCGGCAAGGACATCGACGCGGCGCGGGCCCGCACGCTCGGGCTGCTCAACGACGTCGTCGCCGATCGCGCCGCGGCGTGGGCCGCCGCCGAGGCGCTGGCCCAGGCCATCGCCGCCAACCCGCCGCTGGTGGTGCGCGGGGTCAAGCAGGTGCTCGACTACTCGGCCGGCAAGAGCGTCGCCGACGGCCTCGAGTACGTGGCGGCGTGGAACAGCGCGTTCCTGGCGTCGGAGGATCTGGGCGAGGCGATGGCGGCGTTCGCGGCCAAGCGCGCGCCGGCGTTCCGCGGCAAGTAGCCGCGTCGCGTCACCACCCCGGCCGCCGCTTGCCTGGCGGCGGCCGCCGTGGCACGTGTCGCCGGTGGAGTTCGCCCGCCAGGTCACCGCCCGCTACGTCGATCCGCTGGCCGAGGTGTGGCTGGCGGCGGCGGCCAAGCTGGGGCTGACCGTCGAGCGGCGCCCCGACGCCTACGCCGCGACCGACGGCCGCGGCGCGCTGATCATCGGCACCGACGCCACGCTCGACGCCGACGACTCGGTCGCGCAGATGATCTTCCACGAGCTGTGCCATGCGCTGGTGCAAGGCGACGGCGCGTTCGCGCGGCCCGACTGGGGCCTCGACAACCAGACCACCCAGCACGCGTGGCGCGAGCACTCGACGCTGCGGCTGCAGCGCACGCTGGCGGCGCGCCACGGCCTGACCCGGATGTTCGCGCCCACCACCGACTACCGGATGTTCTGGGACGCGCTGCCCGTCGATCCGCTGGCCGATCGCGCCGACCCGACGGTGATCGCCGCGATCGCCGCGCTCGGCCGCGCCGATCGCGCGCCGTGGGCGCCGATCCTGACCGCCGCGCTGACCGCGACCGCGGCGATCGTCGGCGCCGCGGCGCCCCACGCCGCCCCCGACTCGCTGGCCGCCGGGTTCGTCGCGGCCCCGCCCCACCCCACCGGGCTACCGGCTGGGATCGCCGACGGCCGGACCTGCGGCGGCTGTGCGTGGCGGACGACGCGCGATCACTGCCGGCAGGCGAGCCGCGCGGTCGACGCGGCGTGGCCCGGCTGCGAGCGATGGGAGCCGGCGCTCGACTGCCAGACCTGCGGCGCGTGCTGCCGCGAGGCCTACGACGCGGTCGCGGTGAGCCCGCGCGATCCGGTGCGGCGCAGCCAGCCCGGCTACGTCGTCGATCGCGCGGCGGCGCCGGGCGCGCCGGCGCTGGCGTCCGAGCAGCGCTACCAGCTGCGGCGCGCGCCCCACCCGGGGCCGACGCCGGAGTCGACCGTCGAGCGGTGCGCGGCGCTGGTCGGCGGCGCGCTGGTGCCGTGCGGCGAGCGCGGCGACCAGCTGACGACCACGCGGGTGCGCTGCGTGATCTACGACGATCGCCCGCGCACCTGCCGCGAGTTCACGCTGGGCAGCGCGCACTGCCTGAGCGCGCGGCGCAAGGTCGGGCTCAGCCTGGGCTGACCGCGGCCAGCGCGGCCTCGAGCGCGGCGAGGTCGGGGATGGGCTCGGCCCGGCGATCGAACGCCCGCACCAGCGCGCCGGCGCGATCGAACACCAGCACGGTGGGCACCTTGGGCGGCGCGCCGAGGCTCTTCCACACCGCCTCATCGGCGGGCACCACCCGCAGCCACGGCGCCTGCTCGGCGACGAAGGCGCGCACCGCCGCCGCGTCGCCGCGGCCGTCGTACTCCTCGTGCGCGCGGTAGTTGATGCCCAGCACCCGCACCTCGGGGTGGCGCGCCGCCAGCGCGGCCAGCACCGGCATCTCCTCGCGGCAGTGCACGCACCACGACGCGAACACCACCACCACGGTGGCGACCTGCGCCGCGGCCGGCGCCCCGATCGACGCGCCGTCCAGGTCGACCGCGCGATCGACCAGCGCCAGCGTCGGTCCGCGGGCCGGCGCGGGGGTCGGCGGCGCGGCCGGCGCCCCGCACGCGACGACGGCCAGGGCGACGAGCGCGGCGCGGAGCGACATCGTGGGCAGTGTACCGATCGCCGGTCGAGGTGCCAGCGATCGTGGTACCGACAGCGCGTGCAGGTCCACCTCGTCGATGGCACCTACGAGCTGTTCCGGTCGTTCTACGGCGCCCCGGCGGCGCAGGTCGGCGACCGCGAGGTCGGCGCGGCGCGCGGCCTCTTGCGCAGCCTCGCGGCCTGGCTCAAGGCGGGCGAGGTGACCCACGTCGGGGTCGCGTTCGATCACGTGATCGAGTCGTTCCGCAACCAGCTGTTCGCCGGCTACAAGACCGGCGACGGGATCGAGCCGACGCTGTGGGCGCAGTTCCCGCTCGCCGAGCGGGTCGCGGCCGCGCTCGGCTGCGCGGTGTGGCCGATGATCGAGTTCGAGGCCGACGACGCGCTCGCCACCGCAGCGGCGATCGCCGCCGCCGATCCGCGCGTGACCCGGGTCGTCATCGCCAGCCCCGACAAGGATCTGTGCCAGTGCGTCGGCGGCAAGGTGGTCAGCTGGGATCGCCTGCGCGATCGCTGGTTCGACGCCGACGGCGTGGTCGCCCGCCTCGGCGTGCCGCCGGCGTCGGTGCCCGATCTGCTGGCGGTGGTCGGCGACGACGCCGACGGCATCCCCGGCCTGCCGCGGTGGGGCGCGCGCTCGGCGGCCCAGGTGCTGGCGCGCTACCACCACCTCGAGGCCATCCCGCGGGACGGCCGGTGGGACGTGCCGGTGCGCGGCGCCGCCGGCCTGGCCGCGACGCTGGCCGAGCGCTGGGACGACGCGCTGCTGTACCGCACGCTTGCGACCCTGCGCACCGACGCGCCGATCGCCGCCGACCTCGACACGCTGGCGTGGCGCGGCGCCGATCCGGTGCTGCTGCCGGCGCTGTGCGACGAGCTCGCGATCCCGCTGCCGGCGCTGCCGCTCGCGCCGGCCCGCTGACGCGACGGCGGCGATGGCGCTACTGGGCGCTGAGCGCGACCTTCGCCGTCGACAGCTTCTTGGCCTTGGCGAAGCTCCACCCGGTGGCGACGCCTTCGACGCAGCGCACCAGCGCCGGGGCGCCGCCCTTGATCGCGGTGCCGCTGACCTTGCCGGCGGCGCTGATCCGGAACGTCCAGGTGAACGCCGCGCCCCGCCGCGCGCCGTCGCCGCACGCGGCCAGCGCGTCGCGCGCAGCGGCGACCTGATCGCGCACCGCCGCGCTGGCGATCGGCCCGCGGGTCGAGATGGTGCCGACGGTCAGCCGGACCGGCGGCGCCTGCAGCGGGGCCTTCGGTGCGAAGTACGGATCGGGCGCCGCGTCGTCGGTGCGGGGCGCCCGGCGATCGGCCGGGACCTCGTCGTCGCGGGTCGCGGTGCCCAGCCCCCGCGCGCCGGCGACGTCGGCGGCGAGGTCACCGCCCGCAGCGCCGCTGCCGGCGGCGGCGCCGCCGCCCGGCGATGGCCCGGCGCCCGTCGGTTCGAGCGCGGCCAGGGGATCGGGCGCAGGCGGCGGCGGTGGCGGCGCGGGCGGCGGTGGTGCTTCGGGCACCGCGACGGTTGCGGCCGCCCCGGTCTCGCGGGGCTGCTCGGCCATGGGCGCACCGGGGGCGGGCGCCGCCGGCGGGGTCGGCGCCGCAGCCGCGGGCGCCATCGGCTTCTCGATCTTGCCCTCGACTGCGGACGCCGCGGTGTCGGCGGCCTCGCGCTCGGCGTGCCGGCCAGCGGCGGCGCTGTGCTCGTCGGTGGTCGCGACCACGTCGGCCTGAGCCATCGGCGCCGACCACGCCGACGACTGCGCGACCTGCTGGGTCAGCCGCGGCCCCAGCCGCCACACCACGTGGTTCTTGTCGAGCTGGATCGCGACGCGCCCGCCGCCGGTCGCGACGACGTCATCGTCGTGGACGCGCTGCCCGACCGCTAGCGGCCGGGCCTGGCCGGCGCGGCTCGCGGTGACCGCGCCCTCGACCTCGACCACCGTCCCGACCTCGGCGCCGGTGACCGCCACCGCGGCCTGGTCGGCGCCCTTGCCGCCGCAGGCCACGGCCGCGACGAGGCCGAACCCGAGCACGCTGGCGACGATCCGTTGCATACCCGGATACTACGCGCGAACCGCGGCCGCCGGTCTACCACCGCCCCGCGCCGTTGCGCCGCGTCACACCGAACCAGCTACAGTGCGCGCCATGCGGTCCTGGCTGTTGTTCGCGCTCCTGTCCCTGACGACCGCGTGCCCGCGCGGCGCCCCGGCGACGACGCCCCGCGGCGGCATGATCGCCGGCATGGTGCGCGACGCGCAGACCGGCGCCGGCGTCGGCGACGCGATCATCGTGCTGCGCCGCCCCGGCGAGATCGCGCCGGTGCAGGACCGCTCCAACGGCGACGGCGCGTTCATGATCCCGGCCTTGCCGCCCGGCGGCTACCACGTCGCGGCGTACCTGCACCAGCGGACGATCGGCGAGCGCGACGTGGTCGTGCGCACCGGCGAGCTGGCCGGCGTGGACTTCACCGTGCCGACCGCTGGCGCGGTCGGCCCCGATCTCAACGCGCCCGGCGCGCCCGAGCTGTGGCGCTTCCGCGCCCCGGGCGCCGACCCCACCACCGCCACCATCGAGGGCACCGTCGCCGACGCCGTCCGCAACGAGCGGCTGCGCGGCGCGGTCGTCACGATCAACCGCACCGGCACGCTCGAGACCTACCCGGTCATCGCCGATGAACAGGGCCGCTACCGGGTCGGCGACCTGCCGCCCGGCAGCTACGACGTCAGCGCCAACTACGCGGTGGTGCGCCGCGGCGCGCTCGAGGTGCGGCGCAACCGGGTCGAGGTGGCCGGCGGCGAGACGGTGGTGGTGCCGCTGTGGCTCGAGGTCGACTCCGAGCCTTGACGGTCCCGGCAGCGCGGGCAACAGTCGCGGCCTAGCCCGGACTTCGGCCGGGACTGGAGGCACCATGAGCACGCGACTGCACCTGTTCAAGTCCAAGATCCACCGCGCCACCGTCACCCACGCCGACCTCCACTACGAGGGCTCGGTCACCATCAGCGGCGAGCTGATGGACGCCGCCGGCATCCTGCCTTACGAGCAGGTCCACATCTGGAACGTCACGCGCGGCACCCGGCTCACCACCTACGCGCTGCGCGGGGACGATCACAGCGGCATCATCTGCATCAACGGCGCCGCCGCGCACCTGGCCGAGGTCGGCGACCTGGTGATCATCGCGACCTTCGCCGAGGTCGACGCGCACGCCGCGGCGACCTGGGCGCCGACCGCGATCTTCGTCGACGCCGCCAACCGCCAGGTCGGCGCCGGCGCCGAGATCCCGGGCCCGGCCCGCCGGCTCAACGCCCAGGCCTGACGGCGGCTGACCGCGACCACCCGCGTCGCGTCAGTCCCAGCGCAGCACGACCTTGCCCACGCTGGCGTCGGCCTCGACGTGGGCGTGGGCCTCGGCGCAGGCCGTCATCGGCAACACCCGATCGATCACCGGCGTCAACACGCCGCGCTCGAACAGCGGCACCAGCTGCGCGGTCGCGCGCCGGGCCAGCGCGATCTTCTCCTCGAGCGGGCGGGCCCGCAGCACCGTGCCGATGATCGTCGCGCGCTTGCCCAGCAGCATGCCCAGCGGCACCGGCCCGGTGGCGCCGCCCATCGTGCCGATCATCACCAGCCGCCCGCGCGGCGCCAGCGCGCGCAGGTTCTCCTCGGCGTAGGCCGCGCCGACGCAGTCGAGGATCACCGCCGCGCCGCCGCCGGTGCGCGCGTGGACCGCGGCGGCGAACCGGCCGTCGGTGGGGACCAGGCCGTCGCCGTCGGCCAGGCCGGCGACTCGGGCCAGCTTGCCGGCGGTGCGCGACGTGCCCAGCGGCCGCGCGCCGATCGCCCGCGCCAGCTGCACCGCCGCGGTGCCGACGCCGCTGGCCACCGCGTGGATCAGCGCCGGCTCGCCCGCGGCCAGCCCGGCCTGCAGGATCATCGCGTCCCACGCGGTCAGGAACACCTCGGGGATCGCCGCGGCGGCGATCAGGTCGACGCCGACCGGCACCGGCATCAGCTCGCGCTCGTGGACGACGATCCGCCGCGCCATCGCGCCGCCGCCGGTGATGCCCATGACCGCCGCGCCCGCGGCCCACAGGCCGGCGCCGGGGCCGCGCGCCGCGACCGTGCCGCTGAACTCGAGGCCGGGCACGTCGGGCGGCGCGCCCGGCGGCGCCGGGTACAGGCCGCGGCGCTGCAGCAGATCGGCGCGGTTGACGCCGGCGGCCGCGATCTCGACCGCGACCTCGCCCGGCCCTGGCTCGCGCACGTCGAGCTCGCCCAGCGCGATGACCTCGACGCCGCCGGCGCCGGTGAAGCGGATCGCCGGGACCCGCATCACTCGAAGTAGTAGCGGAAGCCGACCGCCCCGTTGAGGTCGCCGTCGTAGCGATCGCCGTAGTCGACGAAGAAGTCGGCGACCAGCGCCAGCTCGACGAAGATGTCGATCGGCGTGTTGTTGAGATCGAACGCGATGCCGATCGGGGCGCGGATGCCGATCGCGACGCCGTCGTCGTTGGCGTTGTCGTCGAAGTCGAAGATGCGCAGGCCGAGCCCGAAGTACAGCGGCAGCTCGAAGGCCGCGGTCGACGCCAGGCTGACCGGGTGCCACAGGTGATCGACGTGCAGGTGCAGGCCGTCGCGGCGGCGGTAGTAGCGCATCGCGCCGACGCCAAAGTCGAACGCCTTGTCGCTGGCGTAGAAGTACTTGCCGGAGATCGCGGTGGGCGCGCCGACCATCAGC
Organism: Myxococcales bacterium; assembly: GCA_016707895.1. Classification (GTDB taxonomy): domain Bacteria; phylum Myxococcota_A; class Polyangia; order Haliangiales; family Haliangiaceae; genus UBA2376. Next base: position 97,498 of record JADJGV010000008.1, read on the forward strand.
CCCAGGCCGAAGGTCTTGTTGGCTTCGAACCGCTTGGCCCGCCGCGCCCGCGGCCGGGCCTCGGCCTCGGGGGCCAGCGTGGTCACCGCCAGGGCGACGGCGAGGGCGAGCCCGAGCGGGCGTGCGATCGTCATGGCGCGACTCTACACCGCCGCGCCGATCGCCCGCGCGTGGCATGCTGCCGGCATGCGCGCCCTCGCGATCGCGCTGCCGGTGCTGCTCACCTGCGGCGCCCCGCCGACGCCGCCCGTGGCGACCGGGCCCGCGGCCAGCGCGCCCGCCGACGCCCGCGGGGCCGACGCGCCGCCGCCCGCGATCGACGTCGGTCCGCCGCCGCTGGTCACCTGCCCGGCCGGCGCGCGGCCGGCCCGGCTGCGGTGGCCGGCGCGCGGGCTGGCCTGCGTCGACGCCGGCGGCCGCCGCCAGGGGCCGACCGTCGAGCTGGCGCCGGACGGCAGCGTCTTGGCGCGGCGCGCGTTCGTCGACGACGTCGCCGACGGCCGCTGGCAGGCGCTCGATCCCGACGGCGGCCTGCGCGCCGAGGGCGCGTACCACGCCGGCCACCCCGACGGCACCTGGCGCGCGTACGCCGCCGGCGCGCTGCGTGGCGAGGCGACGCTGGTCGACGGCGCCGGCGCGCTGACCACCTGGTCGCCCGACGGCGCGCGGGTCGCGACCAGCACCTGGCGCGCCGGCGCGCGCGACGGCGCGGCCACCGTCGACGTCGACGGCCAGCGGCGGCGCACCGAGGCCTGGCGCGCCGGCCAGCTCGACGGCCCGCGGACGATCGGCAGCCGCGCGACCGTCGCGCTGTCCGAGACCTGGCGCGGCGGCCAGCTCGACGGCCCGCGCACGCTGTGGCGCCACGGCGGCAAGGTGCTGGTCGAGCGCTTCGACGGCCGCGGGCGGCTCGACGGCGCCTGGACCGCGTACCGCAGCGGCGGCCGCGTGCGCGAGGCCCGCGCCTACCGGGCCGGGGTCGCCGACGGTGCCTGGGCGTGGTTCGACGGCGCCGGCCGCGCGACCCGCCAGGGAGCCTACCGCCACGGCCGGAAGGACGGCGCGTGGATCGAGGTCGACGACGGCGTCACGACCACCACGCCGTACCGCGCCGGCGTCGTCGATGGCGAGGCCGTGCACGTCGACGCCCGGGGCCGCGAGCTCGGGCGCGATCGCGTCACCGCCGGCACCGGCGTCGTGCGCCGCTTCCACGGCAACGGCGCGGTCGCCGAGGAGGTCGCCTACCGCCGCGGCCGCAAGCACGGCGACGCGCGCACCTACGACGCCCGCGGCCGGCTGATCGTGTTCGGCCGCTACCAGGACGACACGCGCGACGGCACGTGGCGCTGGCAGACCGCGGCCGGCGCGCCGCGGCGCGAGGAGCCGTACCGCGCCGGGCGGCTCGACGGCGTGGTCCGCCACTGGCGCGACGGCGCGGTGGCGCTGGAGGCGACCTACGCCGCTGGCCTGCGCCAGGGCCCCTACGTCGAGCGCTTCGCCGACGGCGCGCCGGCGGTCGAGGGCGCGTACGCCGCCGACCTCCGCGACGGCGCGTGGGTCACCTACCGGCGCGACGGCACGGTGGCGCTGCGCGCGACCTACCGCGGCGGCCTGCTCGACGGACCGTGGCTCGAGCTCGACGCCGCCGGCCGCGAGCGCGTGCGCGGCCAGCACCAGGCCGGCCACCGCGTCGGTGCGTGGACGACCTACACCGACGCCGGCGCCACCCGCGTCGACCTCGGCCCGCCCGACCCGCCGCCCGCGCTGCCTTGACCGGGGAGAACCGGCGCCGCGACGACGTTATTCCGCGGTCGATTCGGTGCAACGTCGACGGTGGATCGCACGTTCTACCCCACGTATGGCCCGCCCCGTCCGCTCCCTTGGTGGCTCGTCGCCGAGCCCCCCTCGACCCCGGCAGAGCCGGGATCGAGCCTCCCCCCACGACGCGAGACTCCTGGCCCCCGTCGCGCGCGACCAACCCGTGACCGCCGCCGCAACCGTCCTCACGGCCTCCTCACCGCTCGCCGCCGAACCGAATGAAGACCTCGCTCGTAACGTCTCCCGGATGCGACCGGCGGCCATCACGAGCCGCCCGCGCCGGAGCCCAACCATGCGCGCCTCGTTGTCGTTCCTGACCACCACCTCGATCACCGGCGACGACCGCGCCGAGGCCCCCGCCGCGCAGACCCTCGAGCTGCTCGGCTACGACCGCGTCGGCCACCGGCTGCTCGCGCGCGAGCGGGTCGGCGACACGGTGACCCAGCTGATCGTCATCGCCACCCGCGGCGAGCACGCCGGCACGCCGATGGCGCTGGCGCCCGACGCGCTGCCGCGGATGCGCGTCGAGCTGGCCCCACTGGCGCCGCTGCCGCTGGCCGGCTTCGAGCTGACCACGCGGGTCATCCAGCGCCGCGGGCTGCGCGTGTCGAGCGACGGCTCGCCGATCCGCAAGTTCGCCTTGTCGCTGGGCGTGCGGCAGCACGTCGGCGGCTTCACCGCCGCCGCCGGCCGCCAGGTCGTCACCGCGTACCTGCGCCCGCGCGCCGGCCTGCGCCAGGCGTTCGCGTTGCCGGGCGGCGCCGGCGCCGTGGCGGTGATCACCTTCTGCGGCACGCCGATCGGCGTCGGCGCCGATCGCGACGCCGCGGTGCTGGTCACGCCGCCGCTGCATTGATCCCTTGTCAGCCCCAGGCGCGGGCGTAACCTCGCCATACCGCCATGCGTAGTCCGACCGTGCTCCGCTGCCTGTGCGCGCTCGGCCTCGCCGCCTCGCTGGCGGCGTGCGCCGACGACGCGCCGGCCGACGACACCACCTACAACTGCGAGGCCGAAGACCGCGACGAGCCGTTCGCGATCAACCTCGCGCGCACCGGCGCCGGCGGCACCACGTTCACGATCGTCTCGGCCGATCCAGCGCTGCCGATCCGCGGCAACAACGCCTGGGTCATCGACGTCAGCCGCGGCGGCGCACCGGTGCCGGCCACCGACGGCGAGTTCCTGGCGACGCCGTTCATGCCCGACCACCGCCACGGCACCGGCATCAAGGCGATCTGGACCCCCGATCCGGTGACGCCGGGCCGCTTCACCGTCAGCCCGATCAACCTGTGGATGCCTGGCGTGTGGGAGGTAACCTTCGAGGAGACGCCGACCGGCGGCGCCCGCGATCAGGTCGTGTTCACGTTCTGCATCACGGGTTGACCGTCGGGACCTGGCCGATCGCGTCCCCAGCGCCGCGGTTCCACGTGGGAGATGGCGCGCCGCGCCCAGCGCCGCGGTTCCACGTGGGAGATGGCGCGCCGCGCCCAGCGCCGCGGTTCCACGTGGGAGATGGCGCGCCGCGCTGGCGCCGCGGTTCCACGTGGGAGATGGCGCCGCGCCCGGCGCCGCGGTTCCACGTGGGAGATGGCGCGCCGCGCCCAGCGCCGCGGTTCCACGTGGGAGATGGCGCCGCGCCCGGCGCCGCGGTTCCACGTGGGAGATGGCGCGCCGCCCAAGCGGGTCATGTTCCGCCCGGGCGGCGTCGCCGCAGGTCACTGCACGCAGTCGCGGCCGCCGGCGCGCCACTCGAGCACCGAGCCGCCGACGACGTGGGTCGGTACCTCGGCGCGCACGTCGACCGGCAGGTGGCCGCTGGCGAACAACTCGCCCAGCAGCGCCATCGGCAGCGGGCGGATCAGCACGCGCGCGGTGACCCGCTGGATCTGCGGCACCAGGCCGGGCACCGGGAACGACCGCTCGACCGCGTGGTAGAAGCGCGGATCGTTGGGGTCGGTGGTGACCGCCGGGCCGAGCAGCGTGCCCGGGTGTTCGATCGCGCGGATGGCCCAGAACTTCTCGGTGCGGGCGCCGGCGGCGTCGGTGGCCGGGGTGTCGAGCCGCCACAGGTTGGGATCGCCGAGGTCCTCGGGGTCGAGCGGCGGATCGGCCGCCGGGACCAGGCCCGTCGAGAACAGCACCGCGTCGCCGGCGCCGTAGGCCACCAGCTCGATCCACACCCGCCGGTCGGCGGTCGCGCCCGACGGAAACATGTGGCCGGCGCCGACGTTGTCGAGTCGGTAGTCGATGCGGCCGCCGTCGACCGGCAGCACGCACAGCCGCGGCACCAAGAGCGCCGCCAGGTCGCGATCGATCGCCGCCTGCTGCAGCGCCTTGTCGGGCCAGGCGGTCAGCGCGGTGTCGATCGCCGCGAAGGTGTGCTCGCGCCGGCCGAACTCGCGCAGCGGCGCGGTGAAGCCCGGGCCCTCGGCGATCACGTCGGTGGTGGCGATCATGTGGCACGCCGCGCACGACAGCTGCTTGCGCGGATCGGGGTCGGCGAAGATCGTCGTCTTCCACTCGGCGAAGGTGCGCTCGAGGTGGACGCCGGCCGGCGTCACGATGTCGTGGCACGAGCCGCACAGGCTCGACGAGGTGGCCTTGGTCGCGTCGAGCAGGTTCGAGTACGCGGTGCGGTGGGCCGGGCTGCCGATCGGATCGCGCAGCCCGGCGCGCATGGTCTGATCGTCGGCCAGCCGGATCGGCGCGTTGTGCTCGCCGGCGACCTCGACCGCGTTGTGGCAGAAGTAGCAGGTGACGCCCTTGGCCCACTGCGGCACGTCGGCCAGGTTGGTGCCGTCGGTGGTGAGGCCCTGGGCCAGCGCCACCGGCGCGTGGCAGCGCACGCAGAAGTCGCCCAGCGCGCCGCCGGTCTCCTCCTGCCCCAGCTTGTTCATCGCCAGGAACACCGGATCGTCGGCGGCGTAGGCGTGCATCGACGACGCCCACTCGCGGTGGTGCTTGGGGTGGCACTGCGCGCAGGTCGCCGGATCCATCAACTCGGCCTTGGGCAGGACGTCGTCGCCGCCGCAGGCCACCAGCCCGGCCAGCGCGATCAGCAGGAGCGGACGCATCACGGGGCCTCCGAGGCGGTGGCGGGGGTGACCGGGCCCGGCGCGCCGGCCGCGACCCACTGCGCCACCGCGCAGGCCTCGGCGTCGGACAGCGGCGCGCCGCGCGGCATGCGCAAGCTCGACTCCTTCGTGAAGATGCGCTCGGTCAGCTCGCTGCACGCCACGTCGCCGGCGACCACGTAGCCGCCGTTGATCAGCCGCTCGTAGGCGGTGGCGGGATCGTCGAGGATGAGGCCGCCCTTCGCGGCGGCGGTGGTGTGGCAGCCCGACGCCGCGCACTTGGGCCCCAGCGTGGTCGCGCTGACGTTGGCCCAGGTCGGCGCGTACAGCGGCGCGCAGGTCAGGTCGACCGTCACGCAGGTGAGCGCGGGGTCGGCGCAGCCGATCCCAGAGGCGCCGAGGGCGGCGAGCGCGGCGGCCATCAGGCGCGGGACCATCGCCGCCGACTGTAGCGCGCGGCGGCGCGATCGCGGCGGCGCGTGGCGACGGTCACGACGCCGGCGTGGCGGTCGCCCGCTTGCGCTTGGCCGGGGCCTTCTTGCGCACCGCCGGCTTGGCCCGGGTCGCGGGCTTGGCGCGGGTGGCGGGCTTGGCCCGGGTCGCGGTCGCCGCCGGCCGCTTGGCGTGGCGATCGGGGCGCGCAGCCTTGGCGAGGATCTGCTCGCACGTCGTCTTGCCGCTGGTCTTGCACTGCGTCTTGCACATGCCGCCGGCGCAAGCCCGCACCTGCCACAGCGCGCCGTCGTCGGTCCACCGCGACAGCGCGCCCTCGCGCGCGCCGGCGGCGTAGGTGCGCTCCTCGACCAGCGTGCCGGTCGCGGCGTAGCGCTTCCAGCCGCCGTCAGGCGTGCCGGCGACGAAGGTGCCGACGTCCTGGGGCTGGCCGCCGGGGTGGTAGGTGCGCCACGCGCCCTGCTCCTTGCCGCGCTGGTAGCTGCCCTCGCGCATCAGGCCGCCGTCGACGAACCGGAACTGCCACGCGCCGTGGCGCTGGCCGTCGCACACCGGGCCGGTGGCCTGGTAGCCCAGCGGCGCCTCGCCGACGGCCACGGTCACGTCGCGGCAGCCGCTCGCGGCGGGCGCGGCCGGCGCCGGCTTGACGCCGCGGGCCTCGAGCCAGTCGAGGAACAGCCCGAACGGCCGCTCTTGATCGATCAGGATCTGCTCGACCGCCTGGCTGCCGGGATCGTCGACCGAGCCCAGCTCGATCAGGATCGCCGGCACCCCGAGCGCGTCCTGGTACCAGTCCGACGCGGTGCCCTGGTGCTTGTAGCTGATGACCTTGGCCACCTGGCCGCTGCAGAAGCCGACCGCCGACGCCATCTGCGCGGTGATCGCCGCGATCGCGTCGACGTCGGGCGGCGCCGCGGCCTTGTCGAAGGCGAACGGCCAGAGCATGCACTCGGCGGCCGAGTGGTAGTCGAGCACCGCCACCACCTTGCCCTGCTTGACGTAGTCGCGCAGCGCGGCGATCAGCGGCTGCGACGGGTGGTCGGGCTGGCCCGGCACCGGGAAGTCGCGGTTGGCGTCGAACGGCTTGCCGGCGGGGTCGAGGGCCTTGCGCGAGCCGGTGGCGAAGCCGTCGACGTTGATCGCCGGCACCAGCCGGTAGGTCAGGCCGCGCCAGCGCGGCTGGCCGTCGCTGACCAGCTCGGCGAGCCGCAGCACGACCTCGGTCGAGATCCACTCGTTGCCGTGGATGCCGCCCTGGATGAACAGCGCCGGCGCGTCGGCGGCGAACTGCCCGGCGGGGTCGACCTCGAGGGCCTGGACGTCGCCGTGGGCGGTGGTCGCGACCGTCACCACCCGGGTGGTCGTCGGGTGCGCGGCGTGGAGCGCGGCCAGCCGGGCGTTGAGCGACGCGACATCGTGGAATGGATCGCGGCTGTGCGCGCGTTGCGCCTGCGCCGACCCGGCGTGGGCGATCGCCCATGCGCACGCGAGGCTGGCGAGGTAGAACCGCACCCCTCGAGCCTCGCACATTCCCACCCGAGGGCAAAAGAACATGCACCCACTCCGCGCCACCGTCGCCGCCGCGCTGCTGCTCGCCGCGATCTCCCCTTGGGCCGCCCGGACCGCGCGGGCCGATCAGCCCGCCGCCTGCGATCAGGTCCCGGCCGACATGAAGTGCATCCCCGAGGGGGACTTCGTCCGCGGCGCCGACGACGGCGAGAAGGATCAGCGGCCCCAGGCCACGATCTGGGTGTCGACGTTCTACATGGACACCTACGAGGTGACCAACGCCGACTACAAGCGGTGCGCGCAGGCCGGCGCCTGCCGCAAGCACGCGCCGGCCTACAAGGTCGGGTTCTCGGGGCCCAAGCAGCCGGTGGTCGGCATCAAGTGGTTCGACGCCCGCGACTACTGCGCGTGGGCCGGCAAGCGGCTGCCGACCGAGGCCGAGTGGGAGAAGGCGGCGCGCGGCCCCGAGGGGCACCTGTACCCGTGGGGCGACGAGAAGCCGACCTGCAAGCGCGCGATCATCATGGAGGGCGGCAAGAAGGGCTGCGGCCTGGGCGGCCCGCCGAAGTGGGCCACCGCCGACGTCGGCTCGCGGGCGCCCGGCGTGTACGGGCTCTACGACATGAGCGGCAACTCGTGGGAGTGGGTGCAGGACTGGTACTCGAAGAGCTACGCCGAGTGCGGCGCCGAGTGCAGCGGCCGCGATCCCAAGGGCCCGTGCGGCGGCGCCGACGAGTGCCCCGGCCGGCGCCACCGCGTCGTGCGCGGCGGATCGTGGTGGTGGACCTGGGAGTACGCCGCGGGCACCTGGCGCCGCGCCCACCTGCCCGGCAACAAGCCGTACCACCACTTCGGGTTCCGCTGCGCGGCGAGCCCGCCGGCCGCGGGCGCAGCCGCGCCGACGCCGGCGAAGTAGCGCGCGATCAGCCGCGGGCGGCGTGGGCGTGATCGATCGGCGCCAGCGCGTCGATCGTGGCGACGAGCTGCGCGCGGGCCTCGGCGTAGCGCGCGGCGTGGGCCGGCGTGGGCTCGAGCCACTCGATCGGCCGCGGCGCCCGCGCGACGATCGCGTCGATCGCGTCGGCGCCATCGCGGGCGGCGATGGCCAGGATCGCGGCGCCGCGCGGGCACGCGTCGGCGTCGGCGTAGCGCGCGACCGGCCGGCCGCCGACGTCGGCGCGCACCTGGGCCCAGGTGTCGGCCCGGGCGCCGCCGCCGACCAGCGCGACGGTGTCGGTCGGCACGCCGCGCGCGGCCAGGTGCTCGGCGACGATCGCCATCGCGATCGCGCACGCCTCGTACACGGCGCGCGCCAGGTGGCCGACGCCGTGGCCGGGGCCGAGGCCGACGAACGCCGCGCGCGCCGCCGGATCCCAGCGCGGCACCATCGCGCCGCCCAGCGCCGGCACGAAGCTCACGCCGTCGGCGCCCGGCGCCACCGCGGCGGCGGCGCGATCGAGCGCGGCGGCGTCCTGGCCGGTCAGCCGACCGAGCCACGTCATCGCGCCGCCGGCGGCCCAGCCGGGGTTCTCGACGAAGCCGCCGCCCAGCGGGTACGGGTGGGTCTCGACCAGCCGCGCCGGATCGCGGGTGGCGATCGGCCCGCGGGCGCCGACCACCTCGGCGGTGCCGACCGCGCACAGCAGCGCGCGCTCGGCCAGCGCGATGCCGATCGGCGTCGCGAAGTCGTCGCCGGTGCCGACCGCGACCGGCGTGCCGAGCGGCAGGCCGGTGAGCGCGGCGCCCGCGGCGTGCAGCGCGCCGGCGCGGGCGGTCGCGGGCGCGATCGTCGGCAGCCGCGCGGGGTCGAGATCGAACGCCGCGCACAGCGCCGGATCCCAGGCGCCGGTCGCGAGCTCGAACAGCATCGTCGTCGACGCCTGGCCGGGATCGATCACCCGGGCGCCGGTGGCGCGCGCGACCAGGTACGACACCGGCGCGTGGAAGCACGCCGCGCGCGGCCCGCCGCCGGTGCGATCCCAGTGGCGGGCCTTGGCCGCGAGGTGGCTGGGGTCGGCGACCTGGCCGGTGGTGGCGTGGAAGCGATCGCGATCGAGCGCGGGCAGCGCGGCGCCGGCGCGGCGATCCAGCCACGGCCAGCACGGCGACAGCGGCGCGCCGGCGGCGTCGACCGCGATCATGCCGTCGAGCTGGCCGGTGAACCCGAGCGCGCTGATCGCGGCCGGCGCCAGCCCGGCGTCGGCCAGCGCGGCGGCGATCGCCACGCCGACCGCGCGCTCCCACGCCCGCGGATCTTGCTCGGCCCAGCCCGGCCGCGGGTGCGTCGTCGCGATCGCCACCCGGCCGACCCCGCGCGCGGCCAGCGCGTCGTCGTAGACCGTGGCCTTGCAGGTCTGGGTGCCGAGGTCGACGGCGACGACGTGGGCCACGCCGCATGCTATCAGCAGGCGTGAACTTCTTCGGGCACGCCGCGGTCGCGTCGTGGCACGCGGCCGACGCGCCGTGGCTGCTGGGCGCGATGCTGCCCGACTTCGCGACGATGATCGCCGCGCGGCTCGGGCCCCAGGCCGACCCGCGGCTGGCCGACGGCGTCGCCCACCACCACGCCACCGACGCCGCGTTCCACCACGCGCCCGCGGTGGTCGGCCTGTTCCGCGACGCCGAGGCGCGGCTGACCGCGCGCGGCGTGCGCCGCGGCCCGACCCGCGCGGTGGCCCACGTCGGCGTCGAGCTGCTGCTCGACGGCGTGCTGGTGCAGGACGCCGACTACCGCGCCGCGTTCGCCGCCGGGCTGGCCCACGACGGCCCGGTGGCCTGGGTCGACGCCGACGGCGACGCGCGGTTCGCGCAGCTGGTGGCCCGGCTGCGCGCGGCGCCGCCGCCCACCGACCTCGATCGCGGCGCCGGCGTGGCGCGCCGGCTCGATCGCATCCTCGGCCACCGGCCGCTGCTCGCGCCGACGCCGGCCGAGCGCCCGGCGATCGTCGGCGTGCTCGACGAGCTGGCCGCGCGCGTCGCGGTCGCCGCGGCGACGGTGCTCACCCAGGTGCGCGCGGCGATGGCCCCGCCGGCGCGGTGAACCGCCACGAGCGGTGCGGCCGCGAGTAGCCGAAGTCGGGCGGCACCGAGCGGCGCGTGGCCTCGACCGGCGCCCAGTCGGCCAGCGCCCGCGGCTCGAGCTTGAACGAGCGGTGGTTGGTCGAGAACACGATCGTGCCGCCGGGCGCGGTCAGCCGGGCCACCGCGGTCAACAGCTCGACGTGATCGCGCAGCACGTCGAACGTGCCGTGCATCTTCTTCGAGTTGGAGAAGGTCGGCGGATCGCACACCACCAGGTCGAACTTTGGGCTGCGGTACGCGCCGAGCCACGCGCTGACGTCGGCGCGCTCGAGCGCGTGGTGGCGCAGGTCGACGCGGTTGCGCGCGAGGTTGTCGGCGGCCCAGTCGAGGTAGGTGTTCGACAGATCGACCGACACCGTCGCCGCGGCGCCGCCGGTGGCGGCGTAGACCGTGAACGCGCCGGTGTAGCAGAACAGGTTGAGCACCCGCTTGCCCGCGGCCGCGGCGCCGACCTCGCCGCGGCTGGGCCGGTGATCGAGGAACAGCCCGGTGTCGAGGTAGTCCGACAGGTTGACGTGGAAGCGGCGGCCGCCCTCCCCGACCTCGCGCCACGCGCCGTCGTCGCCCTGGCGCTGGTACTGCGCGCCGGTCTCGCGGCGATCGGTCATGCGCCGGCGGGCGCGCGCGTGGATCGGCGCGGCCGGCGCCGCGGCGGCGATCGCGGCCACCACCGCGTCGAACCACGCCGGGTCGAGCACCTCGTCAGCGCCGGCCCGCCGGCAGTCGGCGACCACCAGCGCGCCCTCGTACTCGTCGACGGTGACCGGCACGTCAGGGATGTCGCGATCGTACCAGCGCCAGCAGGTCACGCCCTCGCGCTTGGCCCACTTGCTCAGGTGGCGCCGGTTCTTGGCCAGGCGATCGGCCAGCATCTGCGCCGCGCGGGCGCCGTCGGCGAGCGCGGTCACAGGCCCTGCACCGAGCCGTGGACCTTGACCACATACTCATGCGCGATCGCGCGCCGCTGCCGCGCCGGCAGCTCGACGGTCCAGCTGACCATGCCGTGGTCGCCGACGGTGCGCGCGGTGATCCGCGGGGTGCGATCGCGGACGACGCCGTCGTCGTCCTCGAGCTGCCAGGCGTCGGCCGGCCGCAGCGCCACCTCGACCTTGTCGGGCAGCTCCGACACCGGGATCCGCTCGGTGACGGTGATCGTGCGCGCGGTCGCGCCCAGGTTCGACAGCCGGATCGCGATCCGGTGGCGCAGCTGGGTCCACGAGCCGAACACGCCCGGCTCGTCGCGCTTCTCGCGGGCAGTGCGCGACAGCCGCAGCGCCGGATCGGCGCCCCAGCCCAGCTCGAACCGTTCGCCCGGCGCGACGTACAGGATCGACGTGCGCCCGGTGTAGCCGCCGTCGCGCACCAGATCGACCGGGCCCGCGAGCAGCGGCGTGGCGCCGGCGTGGACCGCGCGGGTGCGCACGATCACCGCGGCGGCCAGCTCGGGGAACGCGACGTGGGCGGCCTCGACCGGCGTGGTCCACGCGCCGATGCGCACGCGGTGCGGGCGGCCGTCGGCGATCACCGTCGCCGGGGCGCCGGCGGTCAGCACCTGCACCCGGCCGCCGTCGTCGACGCCCGGCACCTGCGCCAGCGCGCGGGCGCCGCCCAGCCCGGTGGTCGCGATGACGTCGTCGCGCACCTGCGCCACCAGCGCGCCCTTGGCCTGGACCCGCAGCGGATCGTCGACCAGCATCGGCGGGGTCGCGCCCAGCGACGGCCGCGCGGTCGAGCAGCCGAGCTCGACGTCGCGCCAGTCCTCGCCAGTGGCGTTCCACACGCACGCGTCGGTGGCCAGCTCGAGCGTGTCGCCCTGCCAGGTGGCGGTGTGGTACGGGCGCCAGCACGCGCCCGGCACGGTGTAGGCGATCGTCAGCTCGATCTCGCCGGCGGCGGCGGCCTCGAGATCGATCTCCAGCCGCGCCACCTGGCGCACCGCGCCGCGCTCGAGCTCGGCCAGCTGCGCGTCGAGCGACGCGACCAGCGCGGTGGCGTCGGCGGCGGCCTGGCGGGCGCCGGCCGCCTCCCGGTGGTGGCCGCGCGAGGCGTCGGCCAGCGCGGTCAGCCGAGCCTCGGCGTCGTCGGCGGCCTCGCCCCACGCCGCGGCGCCGGCCAGCTCGAGGGTCGCGCGCACCATCACCGCGTCGATCGCGGTGGCGGCGGCCTGCGCCAGCTCGGCGCGGGCGGCGTGGGCGAGGCGCTCGGCCTCGGCGCGGTCGCGGGCCGCGCGGCGTTCGACGAGCTGCGCGGCGACCGCGCGGCCGTCGTCGCCGCCCTCGCGCCACGGCGCCACCTCGCGGCGCACCCGCACGTCGACCACCTCGGCGCCGACCGCGCGCGCCACCACCGACTTGTCGGCCAGGACCGGTGCCACGCCGTCGAGGCGCAGCCGCGATGCGCCGGCGGCGACCGCGACCTTGACCCGCCGCTCGACCCGGGCCCGGTCCTCGAGCACCAGCACCGCCGCCGCCGCCGCGACCACCGGGATCACGCGTCCCTCCGGTTGCCGCCGACCAGCTCGTGCTTGCTGGCGATCTTGATCGCGTAGGCGACGCGCAGGCTGCGCCGCTCGCCGGGCGCGAGCGCCAGCCGCCAGCGGTGGCCGCCGCGAAGCGCGGCGACGCCGGCCGCGGGCTCGGGCCGCCACGGCTCCCAGCCCGGGACCACCTCGTCGATCGTCACCTCGACCTCGTCGGTGTCGGGCGCCGGGATCGGCACGCGCTCGCGCACCTCGAGCGCCGCCGCCGGGCCGCCGAGGTGCTCGACGTCGATCGTCACCTCGTGGATCAGCCGCAGCGAGCCGCGCAGCACGCCGGCGCTCTCCTCGCGGTAGCGCAGGTTGCGCGCGACCTTGACGTTGGGATCGACGCCCAGCCCGATCTGGATCGCGCCGCCCGGCGGGGTCTCGTCGAGCGGCGCGGTCAGCACCAGCTCGTCGCGCTCGTAGACGTCGACCGGCCCTGCGAGCAGCGGCGCGTCGAGCGGGTTGACCACCGTCGCGAGGCGGTACACCTCGGGCGCCACCGCCGGCGACACCACGTGGGCGATCGTCACCGGCGCGGCGTGGCTGGCCACGGCGATCGCGTGCCAGGCGCCGTCGGCGGCGACGTCGACCCGGCCGCCGGTCGCGAACGCGTAGTCGTACTGCCCGGGCCCGGGCTCGTGGCACCCCCGCGGCAGCGGCCGCGCGGTCAGCGCCTGGCGCCGCGCCTTGGCGCTGCCCCGGCTGTGGCTCAGCACGTCGGCGGCGATCGCGCCGCGCGCGGCGTCATCGTGGCGGCGCAACACGCCGCGTCCGGCGACCTCGGGCCCCGGCAGATACAGCGCCCCGAACGCCAGCAGATCGTCGGCGGCGGTGACCGCGGTCGCCTCCTCGACGGGCGCCGGGGCCTGGCGGCGACCGCCGCCGCCCTCGCCCTTGGCGCGGCTCTTCCGCGCCTCCTCGGGCGCCCGATCGGCCGCCATCATCATCGTCTTCTTCATCGGCGCCGGCGGCGCCGCGCCGGGGGCCATCGGCGCGCGCGACGCCATCATCGGCGCCGGCATCGCGGCCTCGGCCATCGGCGCCGGCGGCGGCGCGCCGGCGATCGCCCGCAGCGCGTCGAGGTTCTGCTCGCTGGTCGGCTCGTCGGCGTCGAGGTCGTCGAAGATCTCGTCGCCGAGCCGCGGCGCCGGCGGCGCGCCGTCGCGGAACGCCGCGTCCCAGTCGCGGTACAGCTCGTCGACGCCGACCGGCGGCGCCCGCCACCCCGCGCGCTGCGGCGCCGGCTGGGCGCGGCCGATGCGCAGCGCCGGCAGCTCGGGCAACGCGACCTTGCGCGTCGGCGCCGCGGTCGACAGCTCGAGCCGCGCGTCGCGCCAGTCCTCGCCGGTGGCCTGGGCCACCGCGGCCCGTAGCTCGAGCCGCACCTGGCCGTCGCCCAGCCGGGCCACGTAGCTCGGGGCCCAGCGCGCCCCGGCCACGCGGTAACGACACGCCAGCGTGCACGCGCCACCGTCGCCGTCGACCTGCACCGCGGCCAGCACGGTCCGGCTGAGGCTGCCGGCGGCCAGCTCGGCCGACGACCGGCGCCGCCACCGCTCCTCGGCGGCGGCCAGCGCGCGCTGCGCGGCGTCGATCGCGCGCTCCAGCTCGGCCAGCGCGGCCTTGAGCGCAGCCCCCCGACGGCCTGCCGCGCCCAGCACGCCCTCGCGCGCGGTGACCACGTCGCTCCACCGCGGGCGCGGCGCGCGATCCCCGGCGGGCGCCACCGGCGCCAGGCCGGCCAGCGCCGCCAGGCTGGCCTTCAGCGACGCCCGCTCGGCGGTCAGCTCGGCCAGCCGGGTCGCGGCCGCCCGGCGGTCGGCGTCGGAGCCGCCGGCCTCGGTCGTCACCACCGCCAGGGTCGAGCGCACGCTGGTGGCGCGGGCCGGGCCGCTGACCTCGACCTCGAGCGAGTCCTCATCGAGGCCGGCCGGCAGGCCGACGAAGGCCACCTCGCCGCTGGCGGTCAGCGTCGCGGATGCGATCCGCGTCACCATCGCGGCCCCGGGGTGCACCACCACGCGATCGATCCGGGACGCGACCTCGAGCATCGTCGTCAGGCTCCCTCGGTCTGTGACCTCGGTCAAGGCCTGGCCGGTTGCCGAGGCTCGACACCTGTATTAGTGTCCCTGGGCGACGGCCGTCACCGTCAGGGAAGGAATACGAGAGATGCTTCGCAAGATTGCCCTTGGACTCTTTGGTGCGGCCCTCCTGGCCGCGTGCGGCCACGCCGAGTACGTCACCCAGACCCAGACCGGCGGCATCATCCGCCTGGTCGGCGACCAGGGGAAGGCGTTCGAGGACGCCCAGAAGAAGATGGCGGCCCACTGCGGCCCCAGCAACTACACCATCACGCAGCGCGGTGAAGAGGTGATCGGCCAGGACACCTTCACCAACCAGAACACCCAGTACGGCGAGGACACCGTCGCCGGCTCGGCGTCGCAGTACGACTCGAACAGCTCGAACACCGCGGGCGCGTCGTCGACGCGCGGCGGTTCGAACAGCCAGGGCGTGGTCTCGACCCGCCAGGCCACCGAGCAGCGCGTCCGGTACCTGTGCGGCCAGGTCGCGCCGCCGCCGAACCCGGGCATCGCCCCGACGACGGTCGCCCCGGTGGCGCCGCCGCCCGGCTCGCCGCCGATGTGATCTCGAGAGGGTTTGTCGCCAAACCCTCCCCCGGCATTCGCCGGGGCCCCCACCCAAGACGGCCCGGATCCTTCAGCGAGGACCGGGCCGTTGGTGCGTGAGGCCGAAACGGCCCGGATCCTTCAGCGAGGACCGGGCCGTTGGCGCGTGAGCCCGAGACGGCCCGGATCCTTCAGCGAGGACCGGGTCGCAGGGCAGACGATGTCGCGCGAGGCTGGCGCGGGCCGCGGTAGGGTTCGGCCATGGCGTTCATCCAGGAGCCCCCGCGGCTCGGCAACACGTACGCGACCGACAAGCTGCTCGCGTCGCTGGTCGATCGCAGCTTCGCCGGCGACGAGCGGGCTGGCGTGCACGAGCGGCTGGGGGCGCTGGGCGGCCTGGCCGGCGGGCCGCTGTACCAGCTGCAGCTGGCCGACCGCGAAAACGAGCCGGTCCACACGCCGTGGGACGCGTGGGGCAACCGCATCGATCACATCGAGGTGTCGCCGCTGTGGAAGCAGGCCGCGCGGCTCGCCGCCGAGCACGGCCTGGTGGCCACCGGCTACGACCGCGCGCGCGGCGCGCTGGCGCGGGTCGATCAGTTCGCGCGGGTCCACGTGCTCGGCCCGTCGCTCGACGTCTACACCTGCCCGCTGGCGATGACCGACGGCGCGGCGCGCACGCTGCTCGACAGCGGCAACGCCGCGCTGATCGAGCGCGCCCTGCCCCGCCTCACCTCGACCGATCCCACGACCGCGTGGACCTCGGGCCAGTGGATGACCGAGCGCACCGGCGGCTCCGACGTCGGGCTGTCGGAGACCGTCGCGCGTCAGGACGCCGACGGCACCTGGCGCCTGACCGGCACCAAGTGGTTCACCTCGGCGACCACCGCCGAGATGGCGCTGACCCTGGGCCGCCCCGAGGGCAACCCCGCCGGCTCGGCCGGCCTCGCGCTGTTCTACGTGCAGGTGCGCGACGCCGCCGGGCGGCTGGCCCCCGGCGTCGCCGTCAACCGCCTCAAGGACAAGCTCGGCACGCGCAAGGTGCCGACCGCCGAGCTCACGCTCGACGGCTGCCCGGCGATCCTGGTCGGCGCGCCCTCGGGCGGCGTCCGCGCGATCACGCCGATGCTGTCGTTGACCCGCACCTGGAACGCGGTGTGCTCGGTGTCGGGCATGCGCCGCGCGCTCGATCTGGCCCGCGACTTTGCGACTCGGCGCCGCGCGTTCGGCGCGCTGCTCGCCGACAAGCCGCTGCACGCCGACACGCTGGCCGGCCTCGAGGCCGAGGCCGCCGCCGCGTTCATGCTGGCGTTCCGCGCGGTCGCGGTGCTCGGCGCGTGCGAGCACGACGGCGGCGACGAGGCGCAGCGGCTGCTGCGCGCGCTGACGCCGATCGCCAAGCTCACCACCGCCAAGCAGGCCGTGGCGATCGCGTCGGAGGCGATCGAGAGCTGCGGCGGCGCCGGCTACGTCGAGGACACCGGCCTGCCGCGGCTGATGGCCGACGCCCAGGTGCTGCCGATCTGGGAGGGCACGACCAACGTGCTGTCGCTCGACACGCTGCGCGCGCTGGCCAAGGGCGGCGCGTTCGCCACGCTGGCCGCCGATCTCGAGGCCCACGCGCGCGCGGTCACCGACGATCGCCTGCGCCCCGCCGTCGACGCCGCGCGGGCCGGCCTGGCCCACGCCCAGCGCTGGGCCGGCGCGCACCTCGCCGAGCACGACGCGCTCGAGGCCGGCGCGCGGCGGTTCGCGATGACGCTGGGGCGGTCGCTCGAGCTGGCCTACCTCGCGGCGCACGCGCAGTGGTGCGTCGACGCCCAGCACGCCAGCGCCGCGTACGCGGTGGCCGCCGCTCGCCGCTTCGCCCGCCACGGGGTCGACGTGATCGACGACGGCATCGAGGACGATCGCGCCGCGCTGCTCGGGTAGCGGGACCGGGACGACCGCAGCCGAAACGCGAATCGGGACCCGGCTTCCACCGGATCCCGACGACGCGCATGGCCCTGAGGAAGTCGCGGGTCTCCGAGGAGGATCTCGCGTTTCGGGTGGGGGCCCCACGTCTTGTGGGGGAGGGTCTTTGCGAAAGACCCTCTCCCTATCTCAGCTCTTCAGGCTGTCGAGGCCCTTCTGGAACCGGCCGGCGTGCGAGCGCTCGGCGCGGGCCAGGGTCTCGAACCACTCGGCGATCTCCTCGAAGCCTTCCTCGCGGGCGGTCTTGGCGAACGCCGGGTACATCTGGGTGTACTCGTAGGTCTCGCCGGCGACCGACGCCTTGAGGTTGAGCTCGGTCGAGCCGATCGGCTCGCCGGTCGCCGGATCGCCGACGCGCTTCAGGTAATCGAGGTGGCCGTGGGCGTGGCCGGTCTCGCCCTCGGCGGTGTCGCGGAACAGGCCGGCCACGTCGGGGTAGCCCTCGACGTCGGCGACCTTGGCGAAGTAGAGGTAGCGGCGGTTGGCCTGCGACTCACCCGCGAACGCGTCCTTCAGGTTTGCGTGGGTCTTGCTGCCCTTGAGCTCTGCCATCGTTGTCTCCTGCTATCGCGCGCCGACCGAGATCGGGCGCGTCGTGGTGTGGTGCTTAGGTAGCACGCTCCGCGTCGATGCGGCAACGCGCCGCGGCCCAACGCCGCGCGGCGCTCACGGCGTCGCGTAGGCGAGCGCGTAGCTGGCGACGATCTCCTGCAGGTGCTTGGCGTCCGGCCGCGTGCCGGGGGGCAGCTCGTTGACCAGCACGACGAACGCTAGCGGGCGCAGCCCGTCGACGCCGACCAGCCCGGCCAGGCTCGACACCGCCGCCAGCGTGCCGGTCTTGCCGCGCACCCGGCCGCGCACCGCCGGCCCGCCGAAGCGCCGGCGCAGCGTGCCGTCGACGCCGCCGATCGCCAGCGCGCTAGCCAGCTCGGGCCCGACCCGGAAGTCGCGCCACGCGGCCGCCAGCACCTTGGCCACCGCGGCGGCCGGCACGCTCGACGCGTCGTAGAGCCCCGAGCCGTTCTCGACGCGGACGCTGCCCGGCGCGACGCCGACCTCGGCGAGCATCGCCTGCACCACGGCGACGCCGTCGGCCCAGGTCCCGGGCCCGCCGCCGGCCGCCGCCCGGGCCTCGGCCCCCATCGTCTTCAGCACGGTCTCGGCCAGGTAGTTGTCGCTCGACTTCACCATGTCACGCACGACGTCGGCCAGCGGCGCGCTGTCGTGCTCCGCCAGCACGACCACCCGGTCGGTCGGCGCGATCGCGCGGCGGCGGATGCCCTTGCCGCGGACCCGGATGCCGGCGTCGGCCAGCGCGGCCCGCAGCGCCTCGCCGAACTGCGCCACCGGATCGTCGACGCGCCGGCGCGCGAAGTAGACGCCGTCGGCCGCCGCGATCTGCCCGCTGACCCGCAGCTCGAGGTGGTCCTTCTTGACCTCGGTGCTGATGGCGACGCGGGTGCGGCCGGTGTCGACGGTGACGACGTCGTCCTCGATCAGCCGCACGTGATCGCTGGCCGGCGGATCGAGCGACACCGCCGCCAGGCCGAGGCCGATGCGATCGGGCACGACGATCACCGTGACCGCGTTGCGCTCGAGCGACGCGGCGCCGATCGGCGCGCGGAACCCGGCCCGCTCCTTGGGCTGATCGGCGTAGCGCGGCGGCTCGTCGACGTCGTCGAAGTAGCTGCCGTCGAACACCAGGTCGCCGGTGACGTACTCGACGCCGCGCCAGCGCAGGTCGCGCACCAGCGTGGCCAGGTCGCGGTTGGTCAGCGTCGGGTCGCCGCGTCCGCGCACGATCAGGTCGCCGTCGACGGTGCCGGTGGCGGCGTCGAACTCCTCGCCGTAGATCGTGGTCCGCCAGCGGAACGCCGGGCCCAGCGTGCGCAGCGCCGCGGTCGTGGTCAGCACCTTCTGCACCGACGCCAGGTTGAGCGGCCGGTCGGCGTCGTGCGACCACAGCACCTCGCCGGTCGTCACGTCGACCACGGTCGCGCCGATCGCCGCCCGGGCCAGCGCCGGGGTCGCGGCCAGCGCCTGCTCCAGCCCGGTCGCGATCCACGCCTTGCGCGCGGCGGGATCGGCCGGGGCCACCGGCAGCGCCATGCCGCCATCGTCGCCCTCGTCGTCGTCGTCGGTCGCCGGGGGCGGCGGCGCGCCGGCGTCGGCCAGCGGGTCGGCGGCGGGCGCGGCGGCGGGATCCACGGCGGGGTCCGGCGCTTGCGAGCGCGCGCCCGGCGTGACGATACTCGTGGCGCCGAGCGCGAGCACGGCCGCCACCAGCGCGCGGCGACCACCCGATGACTGCACGCTTCCATCTTACCACGGCGCTCGCGCTGGCGACCGCGGCCAGCTGCACCGCCCGCACCCACCGCACCCCCGACGACACGCTGGTGGTGCTGGTCGATCAGGCGATGACGTCGGCCGATCCGCGATCGACCGTGCGCGAGTCGGACCTCAAGCTGTCGCGGCTGGTGTGCCCGGGGCTGGTGGTGATGGACGCGCTCGACTCCGAGCCGCAACTGGGGCTGGCCGCGGCGATCGATCGGGTCGACGACCTGACCTGGGACGTCACGCTCAAGCCCGACCTGAAGTTCTCCGACGGCACGCCGGTCACGTCCGACGACGTGGCCTGGACCTACGAGTCGGCGATCGCCGACGGCTCGAAGGTGCTGGCCGAGCGGTTCGCGAGCTTCGAGCGGCTCGATCCGCGCCGGGTGCGCATCCACCTGAAGAAGCCGCTGGCGACGCTGATCACCGATCTCGACATCGGCATCGCCGCCCGCCACGCCGCCGACGCCAAGGGCAAGTTCCCCGGCGGCCTGGCGGTCGGCGCCGGCCCGTACCGGGTCGACTCGATCACCCCCGACCGCGTGCGGCTGTCGGTCAACCGCTACTGGGCCGGGCCGCCGCCGGCGCTGCCGAAGATCGACTTCAAGGTGGTGCGCGACGCCGCCGCGCGGATCGTCATGCTGGCCGGCGGCTCCGCCGACCTGGTGCAGAACGGCATCCGCTACGACCTCGTCGACGACGTGCTGGCGCGGCCGCGGCTGGTCGAGCAGCGCGGCGCGTCGACCAAGCTCACCTACCTGATGTTCAACACCCGCGATCCGGTGCTCGACGATCCGCGGGTGCGCCGCGCGCTGGCGATGGCGGTCGATCGGCCGACGATCGTCGCCCGGAAGTTCGGCGGCCGCGCGGTGGTCGCCACCGGGCTGGTGCCGCCGGGCCACTGGGCCTACCGCGCGCCGGCCCGGCCGCTGGTCGAGGATCTGGCCGAGGCCGGGCGGCTGCTCGACGCCGCCGGCTTCCCCGACCCCGACGGCCCGGGCGGCAAGCCGCGCCTCGCGCTGGTCTACAAGGCGTCGAGCGATCAGTTCCGGGTCGCGGTGGCGCGGGTCATCGCGGCGCAGCTGGCGCGGCTCGAAATCGCGATCGAGGTGCGGCCGTTCGAGTTCGGCACGTTCTTCGCCGACGTGAAGAAGGGCGCCTTCCAGCTGGCGTCGATGCAGACCGGCGACATCACCGAGCCCGACATGTACTACGCGTACTTCCACTCCTCGCGCATCCCCGACAAGGACCATCCCGACGACACCAACCGCTGGCGCTACGCCAACCCCGAGGTCGATCGGCTGCTGACCGCCGGCCGCAGCGAGCTCGATCGCGCCGTGCGGGTCGAGCTGTACGCGCAGGCCCAGGCGATCCTGCTCGACGAGATGCCGATCGTGCCGCTGTGGCACGAGGACAACGTCGCCGTGGTCAACCGCGCGGTGGTCGGCTTCCAGGTGCTGCCGTCGGCGCGCTGGTCGTCCTTCGCCCAGGCGTCGAAGCGATGACCGCGTTCACGATCCGCGAGCACATCCGCCCCGACAGCAGCGTCGAGCTGACCGGGCTGGCCCGGCGCGGCGACGAGCTGGCGTTGGTGATCGACGGCGCCGATCGCGGCCGGCTCACCGACCTCGCGGTGGTGGTCGTGCTGCGCCGCTACGGGCGCGCGCTCGAGCCCGAGGTCGCCACGCTGCTGGCCGACGCGCCCCGCCTGGCGCTGCGCGACGGCCGCGCGCTGTGTCGGCTGCACTGGCGCGCCGCGGTCGACGCCGCCGCGCGCGACTGGCTGGTGTTGTGCGAGCCGGGCGCCGAGCCGGTGGCCGCGCTGTCGCCGACGATCGGCGCGGCGCTGGCGCACCTGGCCGGGGTCAAGGCGTCGTAGCCGGCGCCGCCGGGTCGTTGGCCGCGCCCACGTCGGGGACCTCGGGCGGCAGCTCGTCGACCGCGTCGGGGTCGTCGACGATCGGCTCGCTGCGGCACAGCGGCGCCGCGGTCGGCGGCAGCGTGTCGAGGGCCAGGCCGGCGCGCTCGCCGAGCTTGCCGCTCTCGCGGCCGGCGGCGGCGTCGAAGATCCGCAGGCCGCCCGAGCCGTCCTCGTAGATCAGCCGAACGTCGTCGATCCAGCGCGCGCGGAACCGGCTGTCGGCGGTGAGCACGTGCTTGTAGGCGCCGGTCTTGGCGTCGCCGACGTACAGCGACGGCTTGGCCGCCTCGTCGCCGGTCGCGCACGGATCGGTGGCGCCGGCGAACGCGATCCGGCCCTTGCCGGGCGACACCGCGAGGGACGCCAGGGTCGGCGTCGCGCCCAGCGCCGCGCGCAGCTTGTCGGCGATCGCCGGGTCGAGCTCGGCGGGCCACGCCGCGCCGCCGTCGACGACGACGTCCTCGAGCGTCATCGCCAGCGCCGGTGACGCCAGCTTCTCCAGCGGAGCCTTGGTCAGCTTGCCGGTGCCGCGATCGACGACGAACGTGGTCGCCGGCCCGGTGCTCCAGCGGCCGGTCGCGGGCGCGGTCGCGACCAGGATCTGCTCGCCGGGCCCGTAGCCGACGGTGACCAGCCGCGCCTTGCCGATCTTCGCGCTCGGGCTGGTCTCGGTGAAGTCGGCCGGGCTCCACGCGCTGACCCAGCTGCGGGTGAGCAGCGGCGCGGCGGTCTTGGGGGCCTTGGCGGGATCCGGCACCTCGGCCTGCGAGAAGCCGACGAGCAACAGCTCGGCCGACGGGCCGCGCAGGTAGCCCGCGAGGCTGTGATCGGTGTGGGTCACGCGCAGGTAGCGCTTGGCCGCCACGTCGTAGGCGTACAGCTCGCCGCGGGTCGCCGCGTAGCCGGTGCCGGGCTTGGGCGCCTTCCAGCCCGAGCGCCGCGCCAGGATCAGGGGCTGCGTGGCCAGCGCGTCGGCGACCTGCCCGCGCAGCGTCGCCGACAGCGCCTTCACCGCCTGCCCCGGCGGCGTCGCCAGGAACGCCGTGAGGTCGGCGTCGGCCTCGAGGCCGGGGCCCCAGCGCAGCCAGTCGCCGGCGAGCGCCGCCGCCAGCGCGGTCGCCGCGCCGGCGCCGTCGCCGGTCTGGGCCAGCGCGACGCCCAGCCACCAGCGCGCGTCGAGGTGATCGGCGTCCTTGGCCAGCGTCGCCTCGCACGCCGCCTTGATGGCGGCCCAGTCGCGGGCCTTGGCCTTGAGCGCGGCCGTGACCTTCTCGTAGTCCTTCTGCGCCGGGCCGTAGACGTAGTTGAACCGCTTGACCGCGTCGACGCCGAGCGGCGGCACCGGCAGCGGCGCCGCGGCCGCGGTGCCCGTCCCGCTGCCCGTGCCCTGCCCCGCCGGGCCGTCCGACTTCTTGCCGCCACACGCGCTCGCGACCGCGAGCACCAGCGCACCGATGATCAGCTTGTTGTTCACGGAACCTCCGCGCGGACTGTAACCGCGCCTCGATACAACGCGCGCACGCGCGCGGCGATTCGCGGGCGATCGGCCGCTTGCGCCGGCCACCGGCGCGGGTAGGCTTGGCCACCATGCGTACCCTGTCGTTCGTCGTCTCGTGCTCGCTGGCCGCGTTCGCCGTGACCGGCGCCGCGTGTTCCAAGGACAAGGCCAAGTCGACCGCCAAGGCCGGCCCGGCGACGGTGTCGGTCGACGAGCTGGCCAAGCAGCTCGACGCCAAGGCCGCGCGCCCGGTCGACGCCAACGGCGACAAGACCCGCAAGGACGTCGGCTTCATCCCCGGCGCCGTGCTCCTGACCGACTACGAGACCTACGCCGCCACCGAGCTGCCCGCCGACAAGGCCCAGCCGCTGGTGTTCTATTGCGCCAACGAGCAGTGCGGCGCCTCGCACGAGGCGGCCGCCAAGGCGCTGTCGCTCGGCTACAAGGACGTGAAGGTGCTGACCGCCGGGATCATGGGCTGGAGCCAGGCCGGGCAGCGCGTCGAGAAGCTGTGAACCTGCTGCTCGTCGACGAGGCCGAGCTCGTCGACGGCTGCGCGCGGCTGACCGATCGCCGCGCCGACCACCTGCGGCAGGTGCTCGACGTCGCGGTGGGCCAGCGCCTGCGCGCCGGGATCGCCGGCGGCGCGATCGGGGCCGCCGAGGTGCTGGCCCGCGACGCCGCGGCGGTGACCGTGCGGCTGTGCGACCTCGCCCCGCCGCCACCGCCGACGCCGATCACGCTGGTGCTCGCGATCCCGCGGCCCAAGGTGCTCGCGCGCACGCTCGAGACCGCCGCCGCCTTCGCCGTCAGCCGGATCGAGCTGATCAACGCCTGGCGCGTCGACAAATCGTACTTCGGCTCGCCGCGCCTCGCCGCCGACGAGCTCGCCGCCCACGTGCGGCTGGGCGCCGAGCAAGGCGGCACCACCCACCTGCCCCCCGTCCGCGTCCACCCCCGGCTCATGGCCTTCCTCGACGAACACCACCCGCCCGACGCGCCACCATCGCGCGCGCTGTGCGCCCACGCCCGCGGCGGCCTCCCGATCGAGGCCGCCCCCGGCCCCGCCAACGCGCCAACCACCCTGGCCATCGGCCCCGAGGGCGGCTGGATCGAGCGCGAGGTCGACACCTTCGCCGCCCGCGGCTTCACCATCGTCTCCCTCGGCGACGCCATCCTCCGCACCGAGGCCGCTGTCGCCGGCGCCCTCGCCCAGCTCGCCCTCCTCCGCCGCCTCCACCGCTGACCCGATCTTCCACGTGGGACGCCGCGCCCAGCTCCCACGTGGGACGCCGCGCCCATCTCCACGTGGGACGCCGCGCCCAGCTCCCACGTGGGACGCCGCGCCCAGCGCGGTCGCGGTCGCGCCTCGGGCGCGCCCCCGGTCGCGGTCGCGCCCCCCTACGGGTTGACAGCGCCCCCCCTTCTCCCAATACTCCGCGGCACTTTCAAGGAGCCACTGCCATGGGTCGTCGAGACAGCCGCCGTTCGTTGAAGATGCGCCGCCGCAAGAGCCAGGTGAAGCTCAAGGCGCGCATCGCCAAGAAGACCGCCGCCGCCAAGGCCGCGAAGAAGCCCGCCCCCGCGCCGACCAAGAAGAAGTAGCGCATGACCGGGACGCCGACGGCGTCGCGCTGCGTGATGACGCAGATCGTGATGCCGACGCACACCAACGGCGCCGCCGGGGTGATGTTCGGCGGGGTCATGATGCAGTGGATCGACGTCTGCGCCGGCGTGGCCGCGATGCGCCACGCCGCCGGCCGCGTGCTGACCGCGTCGATCGATCGGCTCGACTTCGTGCACCCGGTGCACGTCGGCGACGTCGTCGTCTTGCACGCCCAGGTCAACTACGCCGGCCGCACCTCGATGGAGGTGGGCTGCCGGGTCGACACCGAGGACATGACCACCGGCTCGCGCCGGAAGACCACCAAGGCGTACCTGACCTTCGTGGCGGTCGACGCCGGGGGCCACCCGCGCGAGATCCCGCCGCTGGTGCTGGAGTCCGACGACGATCGCCGGCGCCACGCCGACGCGCTCGCGCGCCGCGCCGAGCGGCTGCGCGCCGCCGGCCGCCAAGCGTAGCGTCTGCTACGGTGCCGCCATGCTGGTCGACTTCTCGTCGTGGGGCCACCTCGCCGTCACCGGCGGCGATCGCCTGCGCTTCCTGCACGGCCTCACCACCGTCAACGTGACCGGGCTGCCGGTGGGCGGCCACGCCTGGGGCGCGATCCTGTCGCCCAAGGGGCGGGTGCTGGCGGTGATCGAGCTGACCCTCGAGGCCGAGCGGGTGCTGGTCCACGTCGAGCCGGCGCTGGTCGAGCCGACGCTGGCGCTGCTCGACAAGTACGCGGTGATGGACGACGTGGTGGCAGCCGCGGTGCCGCTGGCCGCGCACAAGCGCTGGGCGTCGGCCGCCGACGCGTGGCGGGCGCCGTTCGTGTTCGCGCCGCCGCCCGGCCCGTGCGCCAGCGCCGCCGAGGTCGAGATCGCTCGCGTCGAGGCCGGCCTCCTGCGCTACGGCGTCGACGTCGACGACGGCTGCTTCCCGTTCGAGACCCCGCTCGCGCAGTTCCTCGACTACGGCAAGGGCTGCTACGTCGGCCAGGAGCCCGTCTTCCGGGTCCACGCCCAGGGCCAGACCGCGCGCCACCTGCGCGGGCTGCTGGTCGCGGGCGATGGCGCGGTCGCCGTCGGCGCCATGGTCGCGCACCCGGCCAAGGCCAACGCCGGCGCCGTGACCTCGGCGGTGGTCTCGCCGCGGCTGGGCGCGCTGGCGCTGGCGTACCTGCACCGCAGCGCCGGGGCGGTCGGCGATCAGGTCACCGTCGACGGGCGCCCGGCCACGGTGGTCGAGCTGCCCACCGCCGCGGCGTGGTAGCGTCGGCGGGTGACCCGGTGGTTGGCCCTGCTCGCGGTGCTCGCGCTCGCGTGCGGCACCGACGAGTCGAACTCGGGTGACCCCTACCCCATCCACGTCGATCGCGTCGGCGGCGCGCTGCTGGTGTCGGTGCGGGTCGACGACGGGCCGCCGGTGCCGGCGGTGCTCGACGTCATGTCGCCGCTGACGGTGATCGACGCGGCGCTCGACGCCACCCCGCGCCGCCGCGGCGTCGACCTGGCGCTGCTCGGCCACCGGAGCGCCACCGACGCCACGCTGATCACCCGGGCCCGATTCTCGGCCACCGCGCTGTTCCTGCACCCGTGCGCCACCGCGGCGCCGTGCGAGGTCGGGCTGCCGGGCGCGCCCACCGCGATCAGCGCGGTGATCGGCGCCGACACGCTGCGCGGCGACGCGCTGCGGGTGCGCGGCGCCGACGACGTGATCGCGGTCCTGCCCGACGTCGCCGGCGACGGCGAGGCCCGCGACAAGGTGTGCGACGCCGAGGTGCCCTCGCCGTTCTACGGCGGCGGCACGCTGGTGGTGAACGGCACCGAACTGGCGTTCGCCGGGCTGCGGCCGACGCTGGGCGTGTGCCTGTCGCCCGATCCCACCAACCCCGACCCGACCCAGCGCGGCGTCGACGCGGCGCTGGTGCTGTCGACCGGCATCGGCCCGTCGATCCTCGCCCAGAGCCGCTACGCCACCTGGCGCGCGGCCACCGGCGGGCCGACCCTCGATCAGCTCCCGCCGGCCACCGTGCTGCTGCCGTCGGGGGCGCTCAGCGGGCGGCTGGCCACGCTCGACGGCCTGGCGCTGGTCGGCTCGGCGTCGGCGCCGCGCGGCGCCTGCCGCGAGGTCGCGTCGCACCACCTCCTGACCGATCGCGACTGCCTGCCGGCCGACGGCGACGCCTGCCCGTGCACCGACGCCGCGTTCTGCAGCGTGCCGTCGGTGGTCGAGCTGGCCACCCGCTTCGAGGCGCTGGTGGTCGCAGACGACGAGCCGCTGCTGCAGGCGCTGCGCACCGAGCTGCGCCCGGCCCAGCCCGAGATCGACGGCGTGCTCGGCCTGAGCGCGCTGGCCGCCACCGAGTTCGACGTCGACTACCCGCACAACCGGCTGTTGTTCCGCTGCGCGGCCAGCGCCTGCGTGGCCCGCCCGGCGCTGCGCGATCGCGCGTCGCGGCTGATCGTCGGCCAGTGCCTGGCCCGGGCCGGCGCCGACGGCGACGCCGGCGTCGACGCCGCGGTCGACGCCGCGATCGACGCCGCGATCGACGCGCCGTGATACCTTCGCCGACGGCGCGATCATGGACTGGGATCCGCTGCTCCTCTCGCTCGAAGCGGCGCTGATCGCGACGCTGGTGGCCGGCGTGGTCGGGGTGACGCTGGGCGCGCTCCTGGCCCGCCCCCGCATGCCGGGCCGACACCTGCTCGACGCGCTGATCGCGGCGCCGATGGTGATGCCGCCGACCGTGCTCGGCTACTACGTGCTGGTGACGGTGGGCCGCAAGAGCGCGATCGGGGGGCTGTACCGCGACCTGTTCGGCAGCGATCTCACCTTCACGTTCCACGCGGTGGTGCTGGCCGCGTCGATCGGCGCGCTGCCGATGATCGCCAAGGCGGCGCGCACCGCGTTCGAAGGGGTCGACCCGACGCTGCCGCGGGCCGCGCGCACGCTGGGCGCCGGCCGGGTCCGCGCGTTCTTCACCGTCACCCTGCCGCTGGCCGCGCCCGGCGTGATCGGCGGCCTGATGCTCGGCTTCGCCCGCGGGCTCGGCGACTTCGGCGTGACGCTGATGGTCGCCGGCGACATCCCCGGCGAGACCCAGTCGGCGCCGCTGGCGATCTACGATCACGTCCAGGCCAAGCGCGAGCACGCCGCGGCGATGAGCTCGCTGGTGCTGACGATCGGCGCGGTGGTCATCCTCTACGCGGTCAACCGCCTCACCCGCGATCGCCACCGCGAGGACGAGGCCCGATGGCACTGACCGTCGACGTCGTCGTCGAGCGCCCCGACTTCCGCTTCGCGATCGCCACCAGCTTCGCGCCCGGCATCACCTGCGTGCTGGGGCCGTCGGGCGCTGGCAAGAGCACGCTGCTCGGCGCGATCAGCGGCCTCTTGCGCCCGACCCGCGGCCGGGTGGCGCTGGGCGACGAGGTGTGGGTCGACACCGCGCGCGGCCTGCACGTCGCGATCGAGGCGCGCCACGCCGCCTACCTGTTCCAGTCGCTGGCGCTGTTCCCGCACCTGAGCGCGCTGCACAACGTGGCCTACGCGGTGCCGCGCACGGTGCCGCGGGCCGAGCGCCACGCCCGGGCCCTGGCCCTGCTGGCCAAGCTCGGGGTCGGCCACCTGGCCCACCGCCGCCCACGCACCTACTCGGGCGGCGAGGCCCAGCGGGTCGCGCTGGCCCGGGCGCTGGCGATGACGCCGCGGGTGATGCTGCTCGACGAGCCATTCTCGGCGCTCGATCGCGAGCGCAAGCGCCCGCTGATCGCGCTGGTCCGGGCGCTGGCCACCGAGCTCGCCATCCCGACGATCGCCGTCACCCACTCGCTGGGCGAGGCCCGCGCGCTCGCCGATCGCGTGATCCGCATGGACCACGGCCAGGTCGTCGCCGACGGCGCCCCCGCGGAGCTGCTGGCCCGCGCCGGCCACGACGACGACCTCGTCGACGCCGCCGGCTGATCGCCCGCCGAGCGGCGACCAGCCGCTGGACCTCAGGCCTTGGCGCCGGTCGCGTCGTACTTGTAGAACCCGCGCCCGACCTTCTTGCCGAGCCACCCGGCGGCCACGTGCTGCCGCAACAGCGGGCACGGCCGGTACTTGTCGTCGCCCAGCTCCTGGTGCAGCACGTTGGCGATCGCCAGCACGGTGTCGAGGCCGATGAGGTCGGACAGCTCGAGCGGGCCCATCGGGTGGTTGAGGCCCAGCTTCACGCCGGTGTCGATGTCGGCCGGCGTGCCCAGCCCCTCGTACAGCGCGTAGCAGGCCTCGTTGAGCAGCGGGATCAGCACGCGGTTGACGATGAAGCCCGGGATGTCGCGCGCCGCGATCGTGGTCTTGCCGAACCGCTGGGCCAGCTCGATCGTGGTCTGGTAGGTCGCGTCGGACGTCGGCAGCCCGCGCACGATCTCGACCAGCTTCATGATCGGCACCGGGTTCATGAAGTGCATGCCGATCACGCGCTCGGGCCGGCCCGAGGCCGCCGCCAGCTTGGTGATCGAGATCGACGACGTGTTCGACGCCAGGATGCACTCGGGCCGCGTGACCTTGCCCAGGCTCGCCATCAGCTCGAGCTTGAGCGCCTCCTTCTCGGGCGCCGCCTCGATCACGAAGTCGCGATCGGCCAGGTCGGCGTGGCTGGCGCCGGCGCGCAGCCGGGCCTTGGCCGCGTCGCGCCCTTCGGCGGCGAGCTTGCCCTTCTCGACCAGCTTGTCGAGGGTCTTGCCCAGCTTGCCGATCGCCGCCGCCGCCAGCTCGGGCGTCACGTCGACCAGGATCACGTCGAGGCCGGCCTGGGCCGCGACCTGGGCGATGCCCTGGCCCATCTGGCCGCCGCCGACGACGCCGAGGCGCGCGATCACGGCCGCTCCAGGAGCAGCGCGATGCCCTCGCCGCCGCCGATGCACAACGACGCGCCGCCGGTCTTGGCGCCCTTGGCCGCCATCGCCGACAACAGCGTCACGACGATGCGGGTGCCCGACGCGCCGATCGGGTGGCCCAGCGCGACCGCGCCGCCCCAGACGTTGACCTTGGCCGGGTCGAGGTTGAGCAGCTGGTTGTTGGCGATCGACACCACCGAGAACGCCTCGTTGATCTCCCACAGGTCGACCGCGGCGGGCTTCCAGCCGGCGCGCGCGCAGGCCTTCTCGATGGCCGGGGCCGGCGCGGTGGTGAACCACTCCGGCGCCTGGGCGTGGTAGCCCGAGGCGACGATCCGCGCCAGCACGGTCAGGCCGCGGCGCTTGGCCTCGTCGGCGCTCATCAGCACCACCGCGGCGGCGCCGTCGTTGAGCGACGACGCGTTGCCGGCGGTGACGGTGCCGTCCTTGGCGAACGCCGGGCGCAGGCCGGCCAGCTTGGCCACGTTGCCGCGGCCGGGCTCCTCGTCGCTGTCGACG
The DNA here is from genome assembly GCA_016707895.1 of Myxococcales bacterium. Classification (GTDB taxonomy): domain Bacteria; phylum Myxococcota_A; class Polyangia; order Haliangiales; family Haliangiaceae; genus UBA2376. Next base: position 127,316 of record JADJGV010000008.1, read on the forward strand.
ACGGTGTCGCCGCCCTTGCCGGGGATGGTCACCGCGGCGATCTCGGGGGCGAACTTGCCCTCCTTCTGGGCGGCCAGCGCGCGGGTGTAGCTCTGCGCGGCGAACTCGTCCTGGGCGCCGCGCGAGATGCCGCGATCCTTGGCGCAGATCTCGGCGCAGTTGCCCATGTGCTGGTTCGAGTAGACGTCCCACAGGCCGTCGTTGACCATGCTGTCGACGGTGTCGAGGCCGCCCATCTTGACGCCGCCGCGCAGCCCGCGGACCAGGTGCGGCGCGTTGGACATCGACTCCATGCCGCCGGCGACCGCGATGGTCACCTCGCCCACCGCGATGGCGCGAGCGGCGGTGATGATGGTCTCGAGGCCCGAGCCGCACACCTTGTTGATCGTCGTGCACGGGGTGCCCTGGGGCAGGCCGGCGGCGAGCGCGGCCTGGCGGGCCGGGGCCTGGCCCATGCCGGCGGGCAGCACGCAGCCCATGTAGACGGCCTCGACCGCGGCCGGCTCGACCGTGGCGCGCTCGAGCGCGGCCTTGATGGCCACGGCGCCGAGCTTGGGGGCGGGGACCGCGGCGAGAGCGCCGAGGAAGCTGCCGATGGGGGTGCGGGCTGCGCCTACGATGACGACGTCACGCATACGGATCCTCCGGGAACGGGAAGCGCCGCGGGTGGCCGGCGCGCGCGCGAAGGGATACCCTCAGCGGGTAGTGCGGTCAAGCCACGCCCTCCCCCTCGCCAGCGCGCTGGCGATCGTCGCCGGCGGCTGCGGCGACAGCCTCGACGTCAGCGTCGACTACCGCGTGGTCGGCCTGGCGCCGGTCACCGGCGGCACGTGCGGCGCCGTGCCGCGGACGCCGCCGCTCGCCACCGGCGCCACCAAGGTGCGGTTCACGTTCCGCGATCACACCGCGACCGGGCCCGGCCCGCTGCGCTGCGACGTGGTGCTGCCGCGCGGCGGCGACGCGCCGGTGCTGGCGGTGCCGCGCAAGGCCGAGCCGGTCGACCTGTGGGTCGAGTACTTCACCGACGCCGGCGCGCTGGTGGCGCGCGGCCAGGCCACCGACGTCGACCTCACGGGCGGCACGGTCACGATCTACACCACCGACGCCGACGGCTACGCCTGCGAGCCGGCCCAGCCGACCCAGCCCCGCGCGTTCCACTCGGCGACGCTGTTGCCGACCGGCGAGGTGCTGTTCCTGGGCGGCCTCACCGGCCCGGCCAGCGGCGCGGGCGCCGACTTCGCGCCGGCCGCCGGCGCCTACGTCACCGCGTCGGCCGAGCTCTACGATCCCGGCAGCGGCCGGGTGACGCCGCTGGTGATCGCCGGGCTGTCGCCGCGCGCGTTCCACCAGGTCGTCGTGCTCGGCACCGACGCCAACGGCGACGTGCGCCTGGCGGTCAGCGGCGGGCTCGGCGTCGGCGGCGACGCCACCGCCGCCGGCAACGTCGCCGCGATCGGCGGCCCGCTGGGCGAGGCGCCGTGGGGGCCGGCGGCCGTCGACGCCGCGCTGGGGCGCGCCGGCGCGGTGCCGATCGCGGCCGAGCTGCTCACCTACTCGCCCAGCACCCGGGCGGTGATGCGCACGCCGATCGTCGGCGCCAGCGGCGCGCCGGGCGCCACCGGCGGCCAGCCCGACGTCGAGTTCGCCACGCCGCGGCTGATCGGCGGCGGCCTCGGCGCCGGCGGCGACGTGCTCGACGCGCTCACCCCCACCGGCGAGATCGCCGTGTCGCTGCCCGGCGTGCCGCGGGTCGGGGCCGCGGTGGTGGCCGCGACCGCCACCAGCGCGCTGTGGCTGGGCGGCGATCTCGCGGGCACCCGGCTGTACGACAAGATCATCCAGCTCGACGCCACGCCGGCGCTGACCGCCGGCCCCGCCGCGCCCCAGCCCGGCGTCAACCGCGCCTTCGCCACCGCGGTGCGGCTCGACGACGAGATCATCGCCGCCGGCGGCCTGCGCATCGTCACCGGCGCGATCAGCGACACCACCGGCGCGGTGCCCGGCGTGCGCGTCGACGTCGCCACCGACGTCGTCACCGAGCTGCCGGTCGGCGACTTCCTCGGCGCGGCCTACATGGCCTCGGCCCAGCTGCCGCGCCACGGCGCGCTGATCAGCGGCGGCGTGGTGGCCGGCGACCTGGCCTGCCTGGGCACGCTGGCCTGCGTCAACGCCCAGAGCGTGCGCTACGCCGCCGACGCCACCGCGCGCACCACCGGCGCCGCCGGGCTGGCCCGCTACGGCCACCGCCTGACCCGCATGCCCGACGGCACGATCCTGGTGAGCGGCGGCTTCACCCGCGGCTCCGCCGACGGCACGATCCGCGCGGTCGCCACGCTCGAGCGCTTCGAGCCCCACGACGCCGCCGACGATCCGCTGGCCGACGTCGGCCCGGCCCGCGCGCCCGGCGGCGTGGCCGAGGTCGGCGGCGTGCCGGTCGCGCCGTGCGCGGTGGTGCGCGGCGGCCCCGGCCCCGACGCCAGCGTCGACGCGCCCGCGATCGACGCGGTCGAGGTCGACGCCCTCGACGTCGACGCGATGTGACGGGGCGGCCGAGCGCTACACGGCGCGGGTGGCGATCGTGATCGACGCCAGCGTCTCGCCCGGCGGGTACGGCTCGCCGAGCCAGCGCTGGTAGCGCGCCGCCACCGCGGGCGGCGCGTCGACGCGGGTCTGCAGCTCGAACCGCGGCGGCGGCCCGGCGCCCACCTCCGCGCGCAGCTGCACCAGCCGGCCGCGGCGGAACAGCGCGACCTCGACGGTGGCCCCGACCCCGGCGGCGGCCAGGAGCGCCCGGGCGTCGTTGTCGCTGCCGATGCGCCAGCCGTCGATCGCGAGCAGCTCGTCGCCCACCGCCAGCCCGGCCGCCGCCGCCGGCGCGCCGTCGAGCACGCCGGTGACGCGCAGGCCGCCGACCGTGACGCCCAGCCACGCCGGCGGCGCGCCGTCGCTGCCCGCCTCGCCGACCTGCCGCAGCGCCAGCCCGACCGCGGCCAGCTCGGCCACCAGCGGCGGATCCTCGACGCCGCGGATGACCCGCGCGAAGGTGTCGCCGAGATCGAGCCCGGTGGCCTCGGCGAAGTCGGGCAGCACGTCCTCGGGGTGCGGCACGCCGGGCGCGCCGTAGCGCTGCCACAGCCAGCGCAGCACGTCGTCGAGGCCGCGCGCGTCCTCGCTGCGCCGGCGGATCTCGAGATCGAGCGCCAGCGCGGCCAGCCCGCCCTTGAGGTAGTAGCTGACCGTGGTGTTGAGGTTCGACTCGTCGGGCCGGTACAGCTTGATCCACGCGTCGAACGAGCTGGCCTCGAGGCTGTGGCGGGCCCGGCCCGGCGTCGCCTGCAGCCGGGCCCAGTCGTCGAGCACCTTCTCGAGCAGGCTGCGCGCGGTGATCCGCCCGGCGCTGCGCAGCGCGAACCGATCGTAGTGGCTGGTCACGCCCTCCATCACCCACAGGCAGCGGGTGTAGGCCTCGCGCTGGTAGTCGACGTCGAGCAGCGCCGCCGGCGCGATGCGCTTGCCGTTCCACGCGTGGAACAGCTCGTGGCTCAACAGCTCGAGCAGCCCCTCGTAGTGCTTGCGGGTGGTGAACGCCGCCGGGTGGTACAGGTTGGCCGAGCCGGCGGCGTGCTCGAGGCCGCCGTAGCCGTCGGCGGCGAGCATCAGCAGGAACGTGTAGCGCGCGAACGGGAACGCGGCGGGATCGCCGGTGACGCGGCGCGCGTGATCGGCCGCGATCGCGCCGAGGTCGGCCACCAGCTGCGCGACGGTGAACGCGCCGGCGTGGCGCGGCCCCCACAGCGCCAGCTCGAACCGGGTGGCGCCGACGGTGAACGTCTCGCGCCGATCGTGGCCGAGGTGGATCGGCGCGTCGAACAGCGCGTCGATCGACGGCGCGGTCAGGTGGTAGCGATCGCCCGGCGCGGCGTCGCCGCCGGCCAGCGGCGTGGCGATCGCCCAGCCGCGCCCGGGCGGTCCCTCGACCTCGACCGCGCACGGCAGGGCGCGGCCGTCGACCGGGTACAGGAACGTCGCCGGCCCGTGCAGGAACGCGTGGCCGTCGTCGATGTGGTTGGTGCGCACCGACAGCTCGTGGCCGAACACCGCGTAGCCGAGCGTGATCGCCGGCGCGTCGCCGACGTCGATCGCCCAGGTCGCCTTGTCGAGCTTGGTGATCGGCCGCGGCCGGCCGTCGGGATCGTGGGCCACCAGGTCGCGCACGAACCGCGCGTAGTCGCGGATCAGGTAGCTGCCCGGGCACCACGCCGGCATCGCCACCACCAGCGGCGCGCCCCGCCCCGCCGTCGGCACCTCCAGCGTCACCTGGGCCAGGTGGTCGTGCGGCCGCGGCACCGAGATCCGATAGGTCAACCCTGGCGCGGCCATGCGTCGAGGGTACACTCGCGCGGTGCGGCCTCGCTCGTCCTTCGCGCTCGCGGCGCTCGCGGCGATCACCGTCGTGATCACCACCGCCGCGCCACCGGCCGCGGCCCGGCGCGGGCGCGCGGTGCGGGTGCCGCGCTCGCTGGCGGCGGTCACGACCAACGCGCGGTTCTGCTCGCTGCACGAGGACGACCGCGGGCTGTGCTTCGGCACGGTGGCGGTGGGCGACGCCGGCGCGGTGCTGACCGCCGACGGCGAGCACCTCGGCGAGACCGTCATCACCGAGGCGATCGCCAACACCAACCGCTGCGGTGGCGTCGAGAACTGGTCGATCCGCATCGATCGCGGCCGGCTCGGCGGGCGCTACTTCGACTACGGCGCGACGCTGGTGGTCGGCGCCCGGGTCGAGCCCGAGGGCAAGATCGTGCCCGGGGTCGGCGCCGTGCCGGGCGACAACCCGCTGGCGACGGTCATGTACGCCGCCGACACCGACGGTGACGGCCAGGTCGACTTGCTCAGCGACCAGTATCCGTGCGACAGCGCCAAGCGGCCGACCCGGGCCAACTACCCAACCCACATGTGCAGCGAGTACTGGGTCGCGGTGCGCGACCACTGGCAGCGGGCCCGGGTCGATCAGCAAACGATCTGCAACCGATGAGCGACCGATGAGCAAGCGCTGGGACGCCCAGCGAGACGTGGCGGCGCGGCTGGCGTCGGAGCGCGGCACGATCTTCCGCGAGGCCGAGACCCGGATCGCGCTGTGCTACCCGAGCCCGTACCGCGCGGCGATGTCGTCGCTCGGCTACCAGCACATCTACCGCCGGCTCAACGCGATCCCCGACGTCGCCGCCGATCGCGCGGTGCGCCCCGACGACCTCGAGGCCGCCGCCGGCCAACCGTGGCTGACCCTCGAGCGGTCGCAGCCGGTCGCCTCCTACCCGCTCCTGGCGTTCTCGGTGGCCTACGAGCTCGAGCTCCTGGGGCTGATCGAGTGCCTGGGCCTGGCCAGCATCCCGGCGCTGGCCGCCGACCGCGACGATCGCCACCCGCTGATCGTCGCCGGCGGGCCGCTGACGTTCTCGAACCCGGTGCCGCTGGCACCCTACGTCGACGTGATCGTCATGGGCGAGGGCGACGCGCTGGCCGGCGAGCTGGTGCTGACCGCGCGCGACTGCGGCTGGAACCGCGATCGCCTGCTGGCGGCGCTGGCCGGGCGCCCCGGCTACTACCTGCCGTCGGTGCACGGCGACACCCCGCCGCCGATCGCCGCCGCCGACGACGAGCTGCTGCCGGCGCGCTCGCAGATCCTCACGCCCGACGCCGAGCTGGCCGACATGTTCATGACCGAGGCGGCGCGCGGCTGCTCGCGCGGCTGCACCTACTGCGTCATGCGCCGCTCGACCAACGGCGGCATGCGCGTGGTGCCCACCGCCGACGTGCTGGCCGGTATCCCGGCCGAGGCCCGGCGGGTCGGGCTGGTCGGCGCCGCGGTCACCGATCACCCCGACATCCGCGCGATCGTCCGCGGCGTCGTCGACGGCGGCCGCCAGGTCGGCATCTCGAGCCTGCGCGCCGACAAGCTCGACGACGAGCTGGTGGGCCTCTTGGCCCGGGGCGGCTACCGCACGCTGACGGTCGCGGCCGACGGCGTGTCCGAGCGGATGCGCCGGGTGGTCGAGCGCTCGACGCAGGAGAAGCACCTGGTGGCCACCGCGGCCCTGGCGGCGCGGCACCAGCTCACCACGGTGAAGATCTACATGATGGTCGGCGTGCCGACCGAGACCGACGCCGACGTCGACGAGCTGGTGCGGTTCTCGGGCGAGCTGACCAAGCTGCACCCCAAGATCGCGTACGGCGTGGCGCCGTTCGTCGCCAAGCGCCACACGCCCCTCGACGGCAGCCCGTTCGCCGGCATCGACGTCGTCGAGGATCGGCTCGAGCGGCTGCGCCGCGGCCTGGGCGTCTACAAGGGCAAGGCGATCGTCCGCCCGACCTCGGCGCGCTGGGCCTGGGTCGAGTACATGCTGGCCCAGGGCGATCAGCGCGCCGGCCTGGCGGTGCTCGACGCCCACGCCGCCGGCGGCAGCTTCGCCGCGTGGAAGAAGGCGTTCCTCGCCCGCGGCGCCACCCCGACCGGGCCCCGGGCCCGGGTGCCGTCGACCGCCGAGATCATCGCGCTGCGACGGCGCGCGCCGGCGGCCTGAGCCCCGTCACCAGAACTTCCACCACGGCCGCGCCTTGGCCTTGTCCTCGGCGGTGCACTTGCAGCGCTGGGCCTTGGGCACGCCGGCCAGCACCTGCTCGACGTGGGCGCCGCAGCCGGCGAACGTGGGCTTTCCGCAGATCGAGCAGGTGACGCGACGGCACATGCGCGCACGGTAGCGAGGATCGGCGGCGGTGGCGAGCGAGGCCGGTTGTCGCAGCTGTTGAGCGGCGCGCGCCGCGGGCCTAGCGCTAGCGCGTCAGGTCAGCGTCGAGCGAGACCAAGCGGCGCGCGGGGATCCGCGGCGCACGCCCGGAGCGCAGCGAGGAGCGTGGTGGCCCCACGTGACGAGCGAGCACCGGACGTACGCCGCGAGGCCCCCGCGTCCGCGACGGTCGCAGCCGGCGATGGCCTGACGCGGTAGTGCTAAGATGGCGACGTGGATCTTGGGCGCATGCTCGACAAGTGCCGCCAGGGCCAGTGGCGCGCCGACGACCTCGACTGGTCGGCGCCGCCGCCGGCGCTGCCGCCGGACAAGGAGCAGGCGGTCGTGCAGGCGTTCGTCGACATGGCCGGCATCGAGCGGCTGGCGGCGGCGCTGTTCCGCGCCCAGCGCGCCAAGGCCACCGATCCCACGCTGGCGGCGATCTTCGACAGCTTCGTCGCCGACGAGGACCGCCACGCCGCGGTGGCGATGCGGCTGGCCCGCTACTACGACGTCCACCGCTACCGCAGCTACGCGATGGCGCCGGCGCTGGCGGCGTTCCGCCGGCCGTTCCTGGCGGTGATCGAGCTGGCCGCGCCCGACATCGCCAACGCCTACGTCACCGCCGGCGAGCTGCTGCTCGACGTGGCGCTGCTGCGCTCGCTCGACGACTACGTCGGCGACGCGATGAGCCACCAGGCGATGGCGCTGATCAACCGCGACGAGTCGCGCCACATCGCGATCGACTTCCACATGACCGAGGTCTACGCGTCGGACGCGTACCTCGCGGCGAAGGCGCACCGGCCGGCGCCGCGCTGGCGCGACCGCGCGGCGACCCTGGCGGCCGTGTCGCGGATGCTGTGGTTCGCGCAGCCGTTCTTGCAGCAGGTGTTCCTGGCGCCGCTCGATCGCACCGATCCGTCGGGCCACCGGCTCAAGGAGGCGCTCAAGCGGATCCAGCTGATCGCGCGCAAGCCGACGGTGGCGCGGCTGCCGCTGATGCGGGTGATGCTGGGGGCCCAGGACCTGTACCTGCACCCGGTCGCCGGGCCGGTGCTGGCCAAGGGGCTGTTGCGGTTGCTGGGCGCCGAGGCGCGGATCGCGGCGCGGCTGTACACCGAGGCCGAGCTGGCCCGGTCGCAGGCGATGTCCTTCGACGAGCTGGCCGAGGACGCGCTGGCCGCGAAGGGCACGTGACGGTCGCGGTCCCGGCCTGCGTCGCCGCCAGCGCCGACGGGCGCAGCGTGGTCAGCGTCCGCGGCAGCCGGGCGCTGGTGTTCGACGCCGCCAGCCTGGCGGTGATCGCCGACGGCGTGATCGCCGCCGAGGCCACCGCCGCGGCGCTGTTGCCGACCCGGCTGGCGATGCTGGCGCCGGGCCGGCTGGTGGTCCACGACCTGCCCGACCTGGCGACCGCGACCACCGTCGCGGTGCCGCCGCGCACCCGGCTGATCGGCACGCTCGGCGATCGCGTCGTGCTGATGGCCGACGGCGTCGCGCTGGTGGCGCGGGTCGGCGCCACCGGGGTCGCGCTCGAGGCGCTCGAGCGGCCGGGGCCGGTCGAGGACGTCGTGCCGCTCGACGACGATCGCCTGCTGGTGTTCGAGCGCGGCGCGCTGACGGTGGTCGCGGTGCCGTCGCAGCGGGTGCTGGCCCGCCTGACCGCGCGGGTGCCGGCGGCGCCCCGGCTGTGCGGCGCGGCCGCCGATCGCCGGATGATCTGGATCGGCCGGGTCGGCGACGGCGATCTGTTGCTGCTGCGGCTGTCCGACGGCCGGACGTTCACGTACCGGCCGGTGGCGGCGGTCGACGCGATCTACGGCCACGGGGCGTCGCCGTGGCTGGTGGTCCAGACCGCGCGCGGCCTCGAGCGGGTCCACGTGCAGACGCTGGCCGGCCACCCGATGGCGGCCGAGGTCGAGCGCGGCGCGTGCGTGGCCGGCGGCGCCGAGGCCGCGCTGTGCTGGATCGATCGCCAGGGCCGGCCGCGGCGTACGCCGCTCGACGGCGACGCGGTGATCGGCGGCGCCGGGCTGCGGCTGACGATGAACGGCGAGCGGGTGCGGGCCGCGCGGCCCGAGCCCGACGCGGCGGAGGGCGCGGCCACGGCGGCGGCGGCCCCGGCGCCGGCCCCGACCGCGGTGGTCCGGGTCGGCCGGCCGCGCGGCAGCGCGTCGGCCATGTGGCGGGTCGAGCTGGCCGACTGGGCGCGGGCGCTGCTCGCCGATCCCGACGCCGAGCGCCCGCCGCTCGACCTCGCCGCCTCGCCGCTGGCGGCGCTGGCGCAGCGGGCCGGCCTCGACGACGAGGGCCAGCACGCGCTGGCGCTCCTGTACGGCGCGTGGCTGGTCGGCGGCCGCCGCCCGGCGCTGGCGACGCTGGCCCGGCTGGCGGCGTGGGCCGAGATCGCCGGCGACGGCGCGCTGCCCGGCGCCGGGCTGGTGCAGATCGTCGGCGGGCGCGCCAGCCTGCGCGCCGCGGTGGCCCGCTACCTCGACGGCGGCGCCCCCGGGCGGGTCGCGCTGATCGGCGCCGGCGCCGCCGATCCGGCGGTGCGCGGCCGGCTGCGCGCGCACTGCGATCCCGAGCTGCCGCTGGCCGTCGCCGCGCGCCAGGTCGCCGATCGCCTCGGGCTGGCCGCGGTCACCGACGAGGCCCGGGCCGGCGGCCGCCACGGGCTGGCGATCGCCCTCGACGAGGCGTGGCTGCGCCAGCGCCCGCTGATCGTGCTGCCGTCAGGCGGCCTCGATCTCGACGCGCTGGCCGCCGCGCCGCTGCGCGCCGATCACGCGCTGGTGGTGGTCTGGCCCGACACCGTCGTGCCCGACGCGCTGGCCAGCTGGGCCGCGTTGACGATGGCGTCCTGATCGCCCGGCCCGGCCGCCGCCACCGCCGCGTCGAGGCCGACCAGCGCCAGCCGCGCGACCAGCGCGTGGCGCGCCCGCGGATCGTCGGGGCCGTAGACGCCGAACGCCTTGGCGAGCTCGATCGGCTTGGCCGAGCCGGCGGCCGAGATGCCGACCCGCGCGCGCAGCAGCGGCCCGTCGTCCCAGCCCAGCGCCGCGGTCAGCCGCGTCGCGGCCGGCGCCGCGATCACCTCGACCTCGGCCACCAGCGCGCGCACGTCGATGGCCTTGTCGCCGCGGGCCACGATCGCCTGGTCGCGGGCCAGGAACGCCGCGGCGATCCGGCCCAGCCGCGCCTCGTCGAAGCGCACGCCGTCGGGGGCCGGCGCCACGACGTAGTCGGCGGCGGTGACCAGCTTGCCCAGCCCCGGCTGCACCGGCGGCAGCACGACGCCGTCGACGATGGCCAGGCCCTCGGGGCAGACCGCGCCCAGCCGCGCGACCACGTCGTCGGCGGTCAGCGCCGGGCCGTCGCCGTGCTGGAGATCGACGTCGAACACCTCGGCGAAGCTGGGCACGCCCAAGGACAGCGCCGGGCCGTAGGTGATGCGCGGCTTGGGCGAGAAGCCGCGGCTCATCGCCAGCTCGAGGTGCGCGCGGCGGAAGCTGCGGGCCAAGAGCCGGGCCACGTCGAGGTGGCCGAGGAACGCGGTGCGGCCGAGCTTGGTGTAGCGCAGCCGGTAGCTGGTGTACGGCGCGTCGGCCCCGTGGAAGCCGTTCTTGCGCACGCGGTCAGCGCGTTCGTGCTCGCGGCGCCCGCTCGCGCTCGCCCCGCCCCCGCCCTGCTCGGCCGGCGAGCCGCCGCCGCGCTCGCTGACGTCGAGCGCCGCGTCGCCGTCGATCACCGGCAGCGCCCGGGCCGCCGCGCGCGGCGCGGCCGCGCCCAGGTCGCGCAGCGCCACCAGCCGATCGGCGCGCATCGTCGACAGATCGCAGGCGACGCCGCAGTCGTAGCAGACCAGCTTGCGCCGATCGGGCTCGGCGTCGGCGAGGTTGGTGTGGTGCACCAGCATGCCGGCGACCTTGCCGCACGGCGGCGAGGCCCGGCCCTTGAGCGCCTTGCGGTACTCGGCCAGCAGGAAGCCGTCCTCGAGGCCGACGTCGATGTGATCCCACGGCAGCCGCGCGGTCACCGGCCGGGTGCCCAGGTACGCGGCCTGATCGACGCCGCAGGCGTCGAGCGCCGCCTGCCAGCGCGCCTCGTCGAACAGCTCCTCCCAGCCGTCGAAGCGCGCGCCGGCGCGCCACGCGTGCTCGATCACCGGCGCCATCCGCCGATCGCCGCGGGCCAGGAGGCCCTCGACCCACGACACGCCGCCGTGGTGGTACTTCAGCCGCAGCTGGCGATCGCGCACGGTCATGCGCAGGAGCGCCTGCTTGCGGCGGATCTCGGCGTGGGTGTCCTGCGCGCACCACTGCAGCGGCGTGTGCGGCTTGGGCACGTGCGACGACACGCTGACCGTGACCTCGGCCTTGCCGCCGCCGACCATGCGCTTGCCGACGCCCAGCATGCGCTGGCCGGTCTCGACGATGCCGCGCACGTCGTCGTCCTCCTCGGTGGGCAGGCCGATCATGAAGTACAGCTTGACCCGGTGCCACCCGCGCTCGAAGACCTTGCGGGTCGACTCCTCGATGTGCGCCTCGGTGATGTTCTTGTTCACCACGTCGCGCATGCGCTGAGTGCCGGCCTCGGGCGCGAAGGTCAGCCCGGTGATCCGGGTCTGGGCCAGCTCGTCGAGGATCTCGTCGGGCAGGCCGTAGGCGCGCAGGCTGGCCACCGACATCGACACGCCGCGCGTGCGCAGCGTCGCCGCCAGCTGGCTGACCAGCGGCGAGATGCTCGAGAAGTCGGCGGTCGACAGGCAGGTCAGGCCGGTCTCCTCGTAGCCGGCCTTCTCGACGCCGCCGACCACGCTGGCGATGATCGACGCCGGGCTGCGCTCGCGCACCGGCCGGTAGATCATGCCGGCCTGGCAGAACCGACAGCCCTCGGTGCAGCCGCGCGCGATCTCGACCGAGGCGCGCTCGAACACCGCCTCGGCGTACGGCACCGGCACGTCGGTGGGGAACGGGTAGGCGTCGAGGTCGCGCACCATCGCGCGGCGCACCCGGGCCGGCACCCGCGGATCGCGCGGCGCGCCGACCACGGTCATGCCGGTGGCCTCATCGACGACGGCGTCGTACAGCGCCGGCACGTACAGCGGGAACGTCGCCGCCAGCTCGGCCAGCGCGTCGGCGCGGGTGCGGGCGCCGGCGCGGATCTCGCGGCGCAGCGCGGCCCACGCCACCACCAGCGCCGGCAGCTCCTCCTCGCCCTCGCCGACGAACGCCGCGTCGATGAACGGCGCCAGCGGCTCGGGGTGGGTCGCGACCGGCCCGCCCACCAGCACCAGCGGCGCGTCGGCCGCGCGGTCGGCGGCGTGGAGGCCGACGCCGCCCAGGTCGAGCAGCGTCAGCACGTTGGTGAACGTCAGCTCGTACTGCAGCGAGACGCCGACGACGTCGAAGTCGGCCAGCGGGCGCTGCGACTCGAGCGCGCACAGCGGCAGGCCGCGGGCCCGCAGCTCGCCCTCCATGTCGGTCCACGGCGCGAACGCGCGCTCGCACGCGATCCGCGGATCGCGGTTGAGCAGGCTGTAGAGGATCTTGGTGCCGAGGTGCGACATGCCGATGTCGTAGACGTCGGGGAACGCCAGGCACACCGTGGCCTCGACCGTCGCCCAGTCCTTGTGGACCGATTGGTACTCGCCGCCGAGGTAGCGGGCCGGCTTGAGCACCTGATCGATGAAGTCCGCGTAGACGTGGCGCATGACGGTTGCCCTGTGTACCGGAAGACCGCCAGCCGCGCCACGAAGATGCGCTAGCCGAGCGCCAGCGAGGCTGTCGCTCCGAGTCTCCGCGGGTCCGAGCTGCTAGGCTGCGCCGATGCGCGCCCTCCCTGCCCTCGCCCTCGCCGTGCTGGTCGTCGCTGGCTGCAAGAACGACCAGCCCCCCGCCGCCGCAGCCACCGCCAAGCCGGTCGTCGAGGGTCCCGGCGCCAAGGCCGAGCGCGTGACCTTGCCGCCGCCGGGCGTCGCGCCGCCGGCGGTGGCCGCGGGTGCTACGGTGGCCGGCATGTGGAACCTCGCGCTGAAGACGCTCAAGGGCCAGCCGATGTCGCTGGCCGACCACCAGGGCAAGGCGATCCTGGTGGTCAACGTCGCCTCGAAGTGCGGCCTGACCCCCCAGTACGCCGCGCTCGAGGCGCTGCAGGAGAAGTACGCGGCGCAGGGCTTCACCGTGCTCGGCTTCCCGTGCAACCAGTTCGGCGGCCAGGAGCCCGGCAGCGCCGAGCAGATCGAAGAGTTCTGCTCGACCACCTACGGCGTGACCTTCCCGATGACCGAGAAGATCGACGTCAACGGCGCCGGCCGGCACCCGGTGTACCAGGCGCTGACGCCGATCGCCGACGCCGGCGGGCACAGCGGCGACATCCGGTGGAACTTCGAGAAGTTCTTGATCTCGGCCGACGGCGCGTCGATCACGCGGTTCTCGCCCAAGACCACGCCGGACGATCCGGCGGTGATCGCCGCGATCGAGCAGGCGCTGCCGAAGAAGTAGCGGCGCTACTCGAAGACCAGCACGCCGGCGGCCCACGCCTGGCCGCGCGCGATCGCCGCGCCGCGGGCCGCCGCCACCGCCGCCGCGGGCGCCTCGCCGCCGGTGATGCGGCGGCGGATCTCGTCGAAGAACGGCCCGGCCTCGGCGTCGGGGATCTCGACCGCGGGCGCGATCACCGCCCGCGCGCCGGCGCTGAGGAACGCGTCGGGCAGGCTCAGGCGCGCGTGCGCGAACGGCGCCGCGGTGGCGGCGCGGCACGCGGCCAGCACCACCACCGGTGCCGCCGTGAGCCGGACCTTGCGGACATCGCCGGCGGTGAGCGCCCAGCGGCCGGTCGCGTCCGGCGACAGCGCCAGGTACGACGCGTCGGCCTGCTCGAGATCGACCTCGCCGTGGACGTGCAGCTCGACGTAGGCGGCGGTGGCCATCGCCGCCAGCGCCGCCGCCGGCGTCGCGACCTGGCCGCGCACCGCGGTCGCGCCGGGCGGCACCGCCAGCGGGCGCAGCGCCGGCAACGTCACCGCCGGCGGCGGCCGCGCGTCGCCGATCACCAGCGTCGCCCCCGCCGCCGCGGCGGCGGGCGCCCGCGGCAGGGCGGCGAAGCTCCACGCCAGCGTCGGCGGCAGCAGGTCGGCCCGCCCCTCGAGCGGCGGTCGCGCCAGCACCTCGACCCGCGCGCAGCCGGCGAGCGCGGCCGGCAACGCCGGCGGCACCAGCGCCGCGCCGGTCCAGGCCACCGCGCTGGCGACGGTGCTGCGCGCGCCGACCGCGCGCCCGTCGGCGCCGATCGCCACCGCGGTGCCGCGATCGTTGTCGACGCTGACCACCAGCGCGCACGCGGTCGGCGCGGCGCGGCCGAGCTCGCGGCTGGCGACCGCCACCACCTCCAGCCAGGCGTCGGCGCGGCCGGCGGCGTCGATCAGCGTCTGGTAGGCCCACGCGCGCTGGCCCCGGCGCTCGTCCTCCGCCCCGGCGAGCGCCGGCAGGAGCGCGGCGATCGCCGCCGCCGCGGCGGGGTCGCCGTCGATCGCCAGCCGCGCCGCCGACAGATCGGCATCGACCGCGGCGCCGGCCTGGCGCAGCGCCGCGATCCACGCCTCGGCACGCGCCCGGGCCGCCGGGCGCGGGTCCATCCGCGCCAGATCGACGTAGGCGCCGACCTCGACGGGGTTGGGCGGCTGGCCGCAGGCGTCGGGTGGCGGCGGCTCGATGTCGAGCATCGCCGCGCCGCGCTGCACCGCGATCAGCGCGAGGCCGTGGCTGGCGTAGCGCGCGCCACCGCAATCGCGCGCGCCGAGCCGCAGCCGGACCTCGGCGAACGCCGCCGCCGCCAGGCCCAGCCGGCCACGGCCGCGCTGGGCCTCGGCGACGAACGACAGCGCCTGATCCTCCAGTTCGGTCGCGCCCGACGCGCGGAACTGCTGCGCGGTGATCGCCGCGTAGGTCTCGCCCTCGTCGTACCGGGTCATCACCGCGTACAGGTAGAACAGCTCGCGCGCGAGGTGCGCGCAGCGGTGGGCCCAGCGAGCCGCGTCGCAGCCGGCGTGGGCGCCGCGCAACAGCACCTCGGCGCGATCGTACGCGCCGGCCTGGAGCAGCCACTCGCCGCGATCGCGGGCCAGGAGCAGCTCGAACCACGGGTCGCCGGTCGCCGCGACCAGCCGCTCGACCAGCGGCGCCCGCTCCGCCGGCGCGGTGGTCTGCGTCCACGCGCCGAGGCGCAGATCATCGAAGCGCCCGGGGACCTTGTCGAGGGCGGCCTGCAGGGCGGCGCCGCCGTCGGTGGCGCGGCCCAGCGCGAGGTCGCGATAGGCGCGGGCCAGCGGCGCGCGCCGGGCGAAGTCGTCCGCGGCGACCTGGCGCACCGCGGCGGCGGCCAGCGCGTTGCCGGCGTCGCGATCGAGCGCCTCGGCCAGCGGCCCCAGCGCCAGCGCCTCGGCGCGGGTGGTCGCGCCGCGCAGCGCGTAGTGGAAGTACAGCCGGGTCAGGCCCGGGCGACGCGCCAGCGCGTCGGCGCCGAGCGGCGGGCCGGTGCGATCGACCATCGCCCGCGCCGCGGCGGTGAACGCGTCGCGCTCGCCGGCGCGATCGCCCAGCTCCGCGCGCCACGCCGCGGCGCGGGTCCGCGCCTCGTCGGCCCAGCCCGGCTCGGCCGCGGCGATCACCGGCGCCAGCGCGGCGGCGGCGGCCAGCGGGAAGCCGAGCGCGTGGATCGCCAGCGCGCGGTTCCAGCGCGCCACCGTCGAGTCCGGCGTCAGCGCCAGCGCGCGATCGGCAGCCTCGAGCGCGGCCTCGGCGTGGCCGCTCAACAGCTCGACGGCGGCGGCGTCGGCGTCCCGGGCGGCGCCGGGCGGCAGCTGGGCCAGCGCCGCGCGCGCCCGGGCGAGCTCGCCGGCGGACGCCTGCGCCGCGACCAGCGCCGCGCGCTCGCCGCGGCGCTCGAGCCCGGCCAGCGCTTCCAGCGTGAACACCTCGGGTGCGCCGCTGCCGCGCATCACCTGGTACGGACGGTGCGGCGCGAACGCCGGCGCCGAGAACCGCACCTCGACCCCGCGGTGCGGGGCCAGCGCCAGCGCCGGCGGGCCCGACGCGACCCGCGCGGGCCGGGCCGCGATCCACACCACCGCGATCGCCGCGGCGGCCACCGCCGCCACCACCAACCCGACGACCGCCGCGCGGCGCCGGGGCCGGGCCGGGCCGATCGGGATGACCGGGACGATCGGGCTCGGCGCGTCGGCGACCGGCGCCAGGTCGGCCGCGCCCCGGCCCATCGCGACCTCGAGCCCGACGTGATCGCCGAGCTCGCGCTGACACGCCGCGCAGGTGGTCAGGTGATCGAGGGCGCGATCGACGTCATCGCCGGTCAGCTCGCCGTCGAAGTACCGCGCCGTGAGCGCGTGGAGGTCGTCGGGCTCACTCATCGGGGCCTCCCAGCAACCCGCGCAGCCGGCGCCGCGCGCGCAGCACCCGGGTGCCGACCGTCGCCACCGGCACGTCGAGCGCGGCGGCGATCTCCTTGTAGCTGCGCCCCTCGAACGCGAACAGCGCGAAGGCCCGGCTCAGCTCCGGCGGCAGCTTGGCGACCGCGGCGGCGACGTCCTCCCGGGCCAGCCGCTCCCACCACGCCGGCTCGTCGGGCGGTGGCGTCGCCACGACGACGTCGTCGATCGAGATCGGCCGCTGCGAGGCCCGTTGCCGCAGCCGATCGATGAACAGGTTCTGCATCACGCGCGCCATCCACGCGGCGTGGTTCACGTCGGCCGGCAAGCGATCGAAGTTCGCCACCGCCTTCATCAACGTGTCCTGCACGAGATCCTCGGGGTCGAAGGTGCCGCGGCACAGCTTGCGCGCAAGTCCGCGCAAGAACGCGGCGTGCTCGCGCGCGAGCGCTTCAAGTCGGCGGCGGGCCGGGTCATCGATCGCTTCGACGGACGGCATGACCGCGTCTTCCCGTGAGATCGACGATCCCATGGCGGAGGCCGCCCGATACTATCGGGAATAAGCCCCGGGTGGATCCGTCGACCTGGAAAACGCCTGACCATTGCCAGCCACCCGCAGGGAAGGATCAGGCGCCCGTCCCCGTAAACACCCACGCGCGAACCTGAGAGGCAACCCGATGAAGCTCAACCGCTTGGCCATGATCCTGTGCACGTCGCTGGCGCTCGGTGGCTGTGTCGACGACCCCGCCGAGGTGACCACCACGCCCGAGGCCAAGGCCACGTGCACCACCTCGCTCGTCGTGCCGGCCAACGCGACGATGCCGACGGTGGTGAACTGGAATGGGGCGCTTCCGCCAGCCACCGGCGGGACGTTGACCTACGTGTTGCTGCCGCTCACGGGGCAGAACGCTGGCTACTGGTACCTGTTCCAGGTCGACCTGACCGCGGCCCGGGTCACCGCGACCCGCAAGCTCTCGAACGCGCAGCAGGCCGACGCCGTCAAGCTGCTCAGCGGCACCGGCCTCGCCTATGCGGTGGTTCGGGTGCCGCCCCCGGTGGGCCCCGGCGGAACCGACTGGACCACCGTCAGGCGCTGGGTGACCTACGCCGACAGCGTGTACTCGGTGCCGTGACCCGGCGCGCTACAGCGCGGCGAAGGTCTGCTGGTTGAGCGCGACCAGGCGGTCGCCCTGCCACAGGTGGCGCAGCTCGACCGAGTAGCCGTCGGCGGCGCCGGCGAGGTGCGCGTGGTAGGCGAACGGCGCGGCGGGGTCGAGGGTGGTGGGATCGACCAGCAGCTCGGCGGTGAACGCGACGGTGGCCATCGGCCGCGGCGCGCGCTCGACCACCAGCGCGCACGGCCACCACGCGTCGCACAGCGCGATCAGGTCGGCGGCGTCGAGCGGCCGCGGCGCCGCGACCACGCCGCGCTCGCGCAGCCAGCCGGCGGCGGTCGCCTCGGCGGCGCCGGCGAACGGCCACGGCCCGATCGAGCGGAACTCGTAGTGGCGGGTGAACCGCGGCGTCGGCCCGTCGCCCATCGGCGCCACCGCGATCGCGTCGGGCGGCGGCAACGCCGGCGGCGCGCCGTCGACCCGCACCGCCGACGGCGGCCGCGCCGCCCCGAACAGCGCGCTGGCCCGGGCCGCGACCGCGTCGCCCTGGGTGGCCCGGGCCTCGGCGTAGGTCGTGCCCCGGCCGCGCCGCAGCACCGCCGCGGCGATCGTCGTCGCGCCGGTCAGCATCGGCGCACACAGCTCGGCGCTGATCGAGCGCAGCCGGCGCGCGGCGTCGGGCTCGATCGCCGCCATCGCGCGGGCCAGCGCGGCGATCACCAGGCCGCCGAAGGCGCCCTTGCCCTGCTGCCAGCCGTCGGGCACGTCCCACGCGAAGCGGTCGTCGCCGAGCGGCGTGAGCGTCGAGGCGGCGCGCAGGTCGTCCATCGCCGCCGACCGTACCGCGGCTAGCCGCCGGCGGCGATCTGCACGTCGGCGCACACCGCGTAGTGATCGCTGGCGCAGATCGCGTCGGCCCCGTCGCCGGCGCGCTCGGTCAGCGCGACCCGGCAGTCGTGGACGGTGCCGCGGCCGTCCTTCTTGCGGGTGGTCACGAACACGTAGTCGATCCGGCGATCGAGATCGAGCGAGCGCAGCGGCCGGGTGTGCTGGTTGTCCGACGACCAGGTGACGCCCTCGGCGGGCCCGGCGCCGCGGCCCGGCTCGTCGTGGCGCCGCAGCCACGCGTCCTGGAAGTGGGTGCGCCGGCCGGCCAGCGTGTGCAGGCCGCGCAGGAACCGCACCTCGTCGCTGTCGGCGGTGGCGTTGAGGTCACCGCACAGGAGCTGCGGCGGATCGTCGTTGCCGCGCCCGCACGCGCGGATCGCGTCGTCGATCGCCAGCACCTGCGCGGCGCGCGCGGCGCCGTCGTCGAGCCGGTAGTGCAGGTGCGTGGTGTGCACCCAGATCGGCCCGGCCGGCGTGGCCAGCTGCGCCGACAGCAGGATGCGCGCCTCGGTCGGCCGCGCGTACGGCAGGCGCAGCGCGCGCCGCGCCAGCATCGGCCAGCGCGACACGATCGCCAGGCCCTCCTCGCCGCCGACCGTGCCGGGGCCGAACGCGCCGTCGGCCCAGCGCAGCGCCGGCAGGTACAGCACGTGATCGCCGCGGGCCGCGGCCAGCGCGTGGGCGGTGGTGGCGTCGCCGTGGGGCTTCACCTCCTGCAGCGCGATCACGTCGGGGTCGAGCGCGGCGAGCTGCCGGCCGGCCAGCGCGAGCCGCCGGTCCAGCGGCGGCTCGGTGCCCCACAGGTTGAGCGTCACCAGCCGCAGGCGGGTCGCGGTCATTCGACCGGCACCTCGCCGGTGTACGCGCCGCCGTTCCAGCCGGCCGCGCCCCACGCGCCGTAGCGCTCGCCGCCCTGCCCCGCCACGTACGCCTCGGTGTAGATCGTCATGACGATCGGCCCCATCGACTCGCCGCTGGCCGTCGGGTGCGGCGGCGCGTGGCCCTCCCAGCCGATCCCGCCGGGCAGCGCCACGAACGTCGCCGTCGCCTCGCCGCGGCAGGCGTCGGTCCAGTCGCAGGTCACCTCGCCGCGCCAGCCGAAGCCGCCGGCGCCGTCGGGCACCACCGCGCCGCGGACGTGCATCTGACCCTCGAGCTTCTCGAGCACCAGCCGGCCGTGGTCGCTGCGGATCTCGCACGCGTAGAGCGGGTACTGCCAGCCGGCGATCGTCAGCTGACACGCGTAGCGCCCGACCAGCGCGCCGACGCCGCCGCCCTGGTTGCCGATCGCCGGCGCGGGGGTGGCGCCGCCGCAGGCCGCCGCGCCGATCAGCGCCAGCGCGGCGCGCTTCACCCGCGCACCACGCAGCGCGACGCCGGGGTCTCGGACACCGAGATCTCGGCGAGGATCGGCAGCGCGGGCTTGATCCGGTTCCACAGCCACGCCGCGAGCAGCTCGCTGGTCGGGTTGGCCAGGCCGGGCAGCTCGTTGAGCAGCCGGTGATCGAGGCCGGCGATCACCGGCCCGACGACGACGTCGATGTCGCCGAAGTCGATGACCCAGCCCATCGCCGGATCGACCTCGCCCTCGACGGTGACCACGACGGTGTAGCTGTGCCCGTGCATCCGCTTGCACTTGTGGCCGTCGGCGACGTTGGGGAGGAAGTGGGCCGCCTCGAAGTGATAGTCGAGACCGAGTCGCGTGCGCATGGCGCGCGGACGCTACCCCCGCGCGGCAAAAGACACAACCGCGGCCCCGTGGTAGCCGATGCGGCGATGGCCCGCCGCTTCGCCGCCTGGCGCGACCTCGACCCGCGGATCGGGCGGCTGGCCGCGGCGCGCGCGGTCAACACGCTGGGGCTGTCGCTGGTGATGTCGTTCCTCGGCATCTACGTGATCGACGAGCGCGGCTACAGCGCCAAGCTGTACGGCGCGCTGGCGCTGATCGCCAACCTCGGCCAGGCGCTCGCCAACGCCTGGGCCGGCGAGCTGTCGGATCGCGTCGGCCGGCGGCCGATCATCGTCGGCTCGCTGGTGGCCCGGGCCGCGGTGGTGGCGATCCTCGGCGGCCAGATCCTGGTCGACGCGCCGCTGGCGACGATCGCGGTGACGTTCGTGATCAGCTCGTCCTTGCGCGGCTGCTTCGAGCCGGTGGCCTACGCGCTGTGCGCCGATCTGGCGCGGCCGGCGCAGCGGACCGCGGCGTTCGGCCTGCAGCGGATGGGCACCAACCTCGGCTGGGCCATGGGCCCGGCGCTGGGTGGCCTCTTGTCGTGGGTCGTGCCCTACGGCGCGGTGTTCTTCCTGGCCGCGGCCGGCATGCTGATCGCGGCGTGGCTGTGCCGCGGCATCGACGTGGCCGGCGGCGGCGACCGCGCGCTGGCGCCGGTGCGGCTCTCGGCCGCGCTGCGCGAGGCGGTCGATCACCCGCCGATGCTGACGCTGCTGGTGGCCACCGTCGTGTTCGCGCTGGCCCACACCCAGATGTACACGCTGTTCACCGTCTACCTATCCGACGAGCTCGGCCTGTCGAAGCTCGAGATCGGGCTGACCTACATGGTCAACGGCGTGCTGGTGCTGGCGCTGCAGTGGTGGGCGCTGGGCGCGATCAGCCGGCTGGGCGTGACCCGGATCCTGCCGCTCGCGGCGCTGGTGTTCGCCGCGGGCTACGCCGCGGTCGGGCTGGCCACCGGCCTGGCCACCGCGATGGGGGCGATCGCGATCATCACGGTGGCCGAGGTGGCGTTCGCGCCGGCGCACCAGGCCGCGGCGGCCGACAGCGGCGACGCCGCACGGCTGGGCAAGTCGTTCGGGCTGGTGTCGTGGGCGCAGACCGTCGGCATCGCCTTCGCGCCGCTGGTGGGCGGCGCGCTGTTCGACGCGATCGGGGAACACCACGTCGCGCTGTGGTCGTGCGTCGCCGGCGGCTGCCTGGCGCTGGCCGCGCTCCTGGTGCGCTACGGCCGGCAGCGCGCCGCGGCCACGCCGCCGCCGTCGGTCAGAACCACGTGAAGCCGGCGCCGAGGCCGAGGTTGCGGCCGGTGACGACGGCCGTCCCGTCGCGGTTGTCGTCGCCTTAGAACCCGACGCCGACCCGGGCCTCGACGTCGATGGCGAACCCGCGGCCGCGCACGACGTCGACGCCCGCCGCGACGAAGGCCGCCCCGACGACGTCGCTCTCCGACTCGCCCGCGAACACGCCGTCGTCGAACCGCACCCGGGCCTGCGCGCTGCCGACGCCGGCGGCGAGCGTGACGAGCGGGATCGGGCGGACCTTGGCGCCGATCGTGACGATGTTGTGGGTGAACGACCAGGCGTCCTCGGTGTGGACCATGGGCCAGACGTCGACGAAGACGCCGAGCTGCGGCGTGAAGAAGTAGTTGGCGTGGAGGTCGACGCCGCCGGCCTCGGTGACGCCGGCGCACTGATCGTTGCCGTTCGCGTCGTCGCAGTTGATCTCGCCGAGGTAGAGGCCGAAGCCGATCTCGAAGCCGACCCGCGCCGACGGGGGCGGCGCGGACGTGGCCTGCGCGGCGGCGAGGCCGGGCGCGGCGAGGAGGGCAGCGAGGGCGGCGAGGACAGGCGTGGACAGGGTCATGACCGCTGCCATCGCAAGGCCCTGGCCAACCCGGGCGCGAGGGCCCGCACGCCGCCGCCGCCGCCATCGCCAACGATCTCGGCACCCCGCGGACGCGCCGCGGCCGGCTCACCCGGGCGATCGTGCGGCTCCGCCTCACCGTGCGCGAGCGCGCGTGCGGTGTGCCCACGGCGGCGACCGCGCCGCTCAATCGCCGTCGGCGCCGTCGCAGCCGAGCCCGGCCGGCCACGGGATGGCCAGCACCGGGCGCCACAGCTCGAACCGGCCGGCGCGGTAGATCCCGCCGTCGACGATCGCGTCGAGCGCGCCGTCGCCGTCGACGTCCGCGACCGTGAGCGCGAGGTCGCTGCCGTCGAGGCGCGCCACCTCGGTCACCTGCCAGGCGCCGCCGGTCAGCGTCGCCGCGTACAGCGCCCGCTCGTGCAGCTCGGGCGCCTCGCACGAGTCGACGCGCTCCAGCGTCCACAGCGCGAAGCCGTGCTGGCCGTCGTCGATCGCCGCCGCGAGGGTGGCGTCGACGCCGTCGCCGCCGAGGTCCTTGCCGGCCTTGCGCGCCGCGCGATCGCGGAAGCGATCGAGGTCGGTCACCGCCGCGAGCGCCGGCGCGTCGACGCCCTTGACGAAGGCGCCGCTGCACGGCGCGGTCACCGCCGCCGTGATGATCAGCGGCGCCGACTTCCACAGCAGCGGCGGCAGCTCGTCGGGCTCGGCCGGGCCGGCGTCGACGTAGCCGGCGGCCTCGACCGCGACGTCCGCGATCGTGCCGCGGCAGGCCTCGCCGAGCCGGTCGTCGAGCACCACGACCGGCTGGCCGGTCAGCGCGCGCAGCGGATCGTCGGCCGCCAGCTGGCCGCGGACCACGCCGGCGCCGTAGCCGCCGTTGGCCGCATCGTGCACCTCGTCGAGCACCTCGGCGTCGATGATCGGCAAGGCCCGGGTGGTCCCCGCCAGCCGCGCGCGGCCGTCGGCGATCGCCGCGACCCGCATCGTCGCCAGCGTCGCGGCGCGGTCGTAGCCGAACCAGGTGTCGCCGCCGCTCGCGACCGCCGGCGGCGGCGTGGCCGGCACCACCCGCGAGCCCAGGAGCTCCTCGTAGCGGATCTTGGTGGCGGCGCCGGTCCCCTCGAGGATCAGGTTCTTGGTGCCAACGTCCTGGAACCGGCCCTGCGACCAGGTCTGGGTGAGGAACACCTGGCGCTCGGGGCCGGCGACGTACGCGACGAGGTGCTCGGCCGCGACCACCATCGGCCGCTTGAACATGACCTTGCGATCGGCGAACCACCCGGCCTGATCGAAGCGGCGCACCGCCCGTCCGGTGCGGCGCACGCCGCGGAACTGCGCGGCGTACAGCGCCTGGTAGGCCGCGAAGTCGCCGCCGTTCTGGGTCGCCAGCCAGCGATCGACGAACGCCTGGGCCGCGGCCAGCTCGTCGGGTGTGGCCGCCCGCGGCGCGAACGCCGTCGCGGCGTCGATCCCGGCGTCGACCAACGCCCGCACCGGCGCGTCCGCCGGCGCCGCGTCGCGCCCTCCGGCGGGCGGGGGAGCCGCCTGCCCCGCCGGCTTGCCGCACCCGACGACCAGGATCGCGATCACCAGCGCCCGCTGCATCGCGCCATCATGCCGCGCCCGCGGGCGCAATTCCACGCCGCCGCGCCGGCGCCGGTGTAGCGTGCGCCCATGCGCCTGGCCTGTGTGCTCGCCGCCGTCCTGACGCTCGCCGCCTGTGGCGGCGACGACGCCACCCCGCCGCCGGTCGACGCCGCGGTCCGGCCCGCCTGGCAGCCCGGGCTGCCCGCCGCCGCCGCGCTCGGGGTCCGCCGCGGCCTCACGCCGGTGCGCGGCATCATCCACCTGCACTCGCCGTTCTCACACGACGCCTGCGACGGCAACCCGCGGCCCGGCCCCGACGGCGCGATCGACGAGGCCTGCCTCGCCCACCTGCGCGCCGCGCTGTGCACGCTGCACATCGGCTACGCCGCGCTCACCGATCACGACGACTCGATGGCCGACGAGGCGTTCGCGACCTTGTTCTCGCAGCGGGCCGACGACGAGCTGGTGATGAGCGGCGGCGGCCCGATCGCGTCGCGGCTGCGCTGCCCCGACGGCCACCGCGTGCTGATCACCGTCGGCGGCGAGAACCCGCTGATGCCGATCATGCTCGACCGCCACGTCCCGGGCTCGGTCGCCGAGCGCCACGCCGTCTACAACGCCGACACCCCCGCGGCGGTGCAGGCGTTCCACGACGCCGGCGGGCTGGTGTGGATCCCGCACACCGAGCAGCGCACCACGCCCGAGCTCGAGGTCCTCGCGCCCGACGGCATGGAGATCTACAACCTGCACGCCAACCTCGACCCCGACATCCGCCGCGACTACCTCGGCCTGCCCGCCAACGGCGCGATCCAGGCGGTGCTGCAGTTCGCCGAGCAGAGCCCCGACGGCCCCGAGCCCGATCTCGCGCTGTTGTCGTTCCTCGAGCCGTCGACGCCGGCGCTGGCCCGGTGGAACGACCTGCTCGGCGCCGGCCGCCACGTCGCCGGCTCGGCCGGCACCGACGCCCACGAGAACACGCTGCCGGTGATGCTGCGCGACGGCGAGCGCGGCGACTCGTACCGGCGGATGATGCGGTGGTTCGCCAACGTCGTCTTGACCGCGCAGCCCGACGATCCGCAGGCGATCGAGGCCGCGCTGGCCGCGGGCCGGATGTTCGTCGCGTTCGAGCTGCTCGGCACGCCGGTCGGCTTCGACGCCGTCGCCACCGCCGGCGCCACCAGCTACGAGATGGGCGCGACCGTCGCCACCACCGCCGGCGCGACGTTCACGCTGACCGTGCCGACCGTCGCCGACCTGGCGCCCATGCTGCCGGCGCCGACGATCACCGCGCGGATCGTCCGCGTCGACGCCGCCGGCGTCACCGAGCTGGCAAGCGGCCCCGGCCCCATCCTCACCGCGGCGATGGACCAGCCCGGCGCCTACCGCGCCGAGGTGCACATGACCCCGCGCCACCTCGGCCCGTACCTCGGCTTCATCGGCCCGGCCTACGCCGAGCGCGAGCTGCCGTGGATCTACGGCAACCCGATCTACGCCGCGGCGCCGTGAGTCACGCCGGCGGCAGCGCGGCGCGGGTGTCGGCGTGGAACGCCGCGATCGCCGCCTGCTCGGCGGGCGCCAGCCGCAGCTGCGGGTGGTGCCGCAGGTCGCCGCGCAGGTGGGCCCACAGGTAGTGGGCCGCGGCCCGCGGGGTCCGCCGCAGCCGCTTGCGGAAGTGCGCCTCGTCCCAGGTGTTGTGGCCGTGGAAGCAGCGGATGAACAGGTGGCTGTGCTCGGGGCCGAGCACGGCCACCGGCCCGGTCGCGGCGACGTCGTCGAGGAAGCGCGCGTCCTCGCTGCGCCGCAGGTTCGGGTACCGCACCACGGTGCGGCGATGGACGATCGTGCCGGGCGTGCCGTGGCCGGCGTCGGCGCGGTACGGCAGGTCGCGCCACGCCGGCGTGTCGACGTGCATCAGCGTCCACCGCAGCACCGACGCCACCGCGCGCTGGCGCTCGAGCGCGGCGACCTGCGCCCGCAGCCGATCGGGGTGGTACCACTCGTCGTCGTCCCACTGCGCGCACAGCTCGCCGCGCGCGGCCTCGAGCGCGAGGTTGCGCAGCGCGCCGAGGTAGCGCCCCGGCTGCGGCGTCAGGCGCAGGTAGCGGATCGCCAGCCGCGGCTCGAACTCGGCCAGCATCGGCGCGTAGTCCGCGTCGCCGTCGTCGACCACCACCAGCTCGACCGCCGGCCAGGTCTGCGCGGCCAGGCAGCGCACGGCGCGCCGCGCGAGCGCGACCCGATCGCGGGTCACCATCAGGCAGCTCACCAGCGGGGCCGTCACGCGGCCACCGCCCGCGCGGCGATCCGCGCGGCCTCGGCGTAGTAGCTGCCGCGATCGGCGCGCGCGGCCAGCGTGGCCGGCTCGAGCGCGGCCAGGTCGCGGCCGTGGTTGGACGCCACGACGTGCAGCACCCGCACCGCAGGATCCAGCGGCCGCGCGCCGCCGGTGAAGAACTGGAAGCTGTAGCTCGGCGGCACCGCGTAGAAGGCGCGCGGCGGCAGCACCGTCACGTCGTGGGCGCTGGCCGCGACCACCTCGCTGATCAGCGTCGGGCCCAGCCGGTAGCGCACGGCGGGATCCACCTCGATCGCGCGCGCCAGCAGCCGCGTGACGAAGCCCGCCCCCGGCGCCGCGCCGATCACCGCGTTGTTGAGCTGGGTGACCTGCCAGAACCGATCGAGCGGGCGCGCCAGCGGTTCGAGGCCGGGGTGGCCCAGGCTCGCGTCGAGCCGGCGCAGCGCCCACGCCGCCGCCCAGCTCGCGCCCGGGATCGCCATCCGCGCCGACCACCGGCCCGCCACGCGATCGGCGTCGATCGACAGCACCTGCTCCTGGCCGGCGAACGCGGCGTGGTGGCGCAGGTCGGCGAACGACCGCACCACGAGCACGTCGGTGTCGAGGTAGACGCCGCCGCGGCGCGCCAGCACCGCGTAGCGGATCAGGTTCGAGCGCGCGCTGGCGCCGCCGGCGCGATCGTAGGCCTGCCGCAGCCGGCGGGCGTCGACGCCCAGCCCGACGAACACCGTGTCGAGATCGACCGGCACCAGGTGGACGCGCGGATGGCGGGCCAGCGACGCCAGGTGCGGCGCGCCGGTGGGGCGCTCGCCGAACAGGTGCAGCTCGACCTGCGCGTCGGGCTCGGCGACCAGCGCCGACTCGACCGCCAGGCGCGCGAAGTACGGGAACCGGCGCCCGGTCCAGACGAACAAGAAGCGAGGCGGGATCGACATGCGGCGAGCCTCCGCCGGCCGCGTTGCCAGCGCGCGCCGCGCCGGTGAACAGCGCGCGACGAGCCGGTCGCAGCGGCGGCGATCCCGCCCCACGCGCCACGGCCGTCACCGAGGTGGCGACGAGACGTCGCCGCGCCCACGGCGCATCGCCACGGTGACCGATCAACCTGGGCCCCATCTCATGGCAGTCACATCCTCGCCACTGAAGGTCGACCTCCACGTCCACTCGGCGCACTCGGATCAGCCGTACAGCTGGTTCCTGCGCTCGGCCAACGCCGCCGAGTGCTACACGCCGGTGGATCACGTCCACGCCATCGCGCGGCGGCGCGGCATGGATCTGGTGACGCTGGCCGATCACGACACCATCGACGGCGCGCTCGAGCTGTGCGCGCGCCACCCCGAGGACAGCTTCGTGTCGGTCGAGGTGTCGGCCCGCTTCCCCGACAACGGTTGCATCATCCACACCATCGCCGTCGACGTCACCGAGGCGCAGCACCGCGAGCTGCAGCGCCTGCGCGGCAACGTCTACGAGCTCACCGCCTTCATGGCGGCCGAACGCATCGCGAACTTCTGGTGCCACCCGCTGTCGCAGGTCAACGGCCGCCTGACCCGCGGCCACCTCGAGCAGGCGTTCCTCATGTTCGGGGCGCTCGAGGTCCGCAACGGCACCCGCGACACCACCCACGAGCTGTGCCTGCTCGACATCGTCGCCCGCCTGTCGCCGCAGGTGCTGGCGACGTGGGCCGATCGCCACCCGCAGGCGCCGTGGCTCAACCGCGACGCGCGCTACGCCCTGGTCGGCGGCAGCGACGATCACGGCAGCCTCGCCATCGCCCGCGCCTACACCTCGTTCCACGGCGCGCCGAGCGGCGGCGGCGTGGCGGCGGCCTTGCGCGCCGGCGCCACCGCGGCCGGCGGCGACGCCGGCACCGGCACCACGCTCGCGCACAACTGCTACGGCGTGCTCGCCGGCTACTTGCACGCCAGCGACCAGGCCGGCGGGGACGCCGGGCGCGCCAGCGTCGGGCCGGCGATCCTCGGCGCCCTGGTGGCGGCCCAGGCCCAGGCCGACGCGCCCGCCGGCATGGCGGCGCGGCTGTGGGACTCCGGCCACCAGACCGGCGCCCAGGAGATCATGCGCGCGACCGCCGAGCACACCCTGCGCGCGGGCTGGCGCGCCGCGATCGGCGGCGTGCTCGAGCCGCTCGGGCGTGGCCAGCTCGCGGCGGCGGCCGACGGCCTGCCGGCGTTCGCCAAGAACCTGCTGTTCGAGCTGCCGTACCTGCTGGCGCACCGCTACCACCTGCGCGATCGCCGCGGCGCCGATCGGTTCGCCGGCGAGCTGGGGCTGCGGCCGGTGACCAAGGCCCGCCCGCGGGTCGCGGTGTTCACCGACACCCTCGACGACGTCAACGGCGTCGCGCTGGGCCTGCGCCGCCTGCAGCGCGAGGCCACCCGCGCCGGCCTCGATCTGCGGGTGGTGGGCGCCGGCCGGGTGCCACGCACGACGTTCGGCGACGACGGCACCGTGCAGCTGCCGAGCGTCTACGAGCACCGGCTCGCCGAGTACCCCGACATCGCGTGGACCGTGCCGCACCTGCCCGCGCTGCTGCGCTTCCTCGAGGACGAGGACATCGATCTGGTGCAGTGCTCGACCCCGGGGCCGGTCGGCCTGGCGGCGCTGGCCGCCGCCCGCCTCGCCGGCTTGCCGGTGATCGGGCAGTTCCACACCGACGTGCCCGAGTACGCCCTGCGCCTCACCGGGGACCCGACCGCGGCGGCCCTGGTCGGCTCGCTGGTCGGCTGGTTCTATCGCTCGGTCGACCGCGTGCTGGCGCCGAGCGCGTGGGTCACCGAGCGGCTGGCGACGCTGGGCGTCCCCGACGATCGCGTGGTGCGGGTGCCGCGCGGCATCGACCTCGCGCGGTTCTCGCCGAGCCACCGCCGGGACGACGCGTTCGCGCGCTGGGGCGTCACCGGGCCGGTGCTGCTGTACGTCGGCCGGCTGTCGCGGGAGAAGAACCTCACCGCGATCCTGGCCGGCTTCGCCGCGGCGTCGGCCGAGGTGCCGCACGCCACGCTGGTGATCGTCGGCGACGGCCCGGCCCGCGCCGAGCTCGCGCGCAACGCGCCGGCCCGCTGCGTGTTCACCGGCACGATCATCGGTGACGAGCTGGCCACGCTGTACGCCTCGGCCGACGCGTTCGTGTTCCTGTCGGAGACCGAGACCTTCGGCAACGTCGTGGTCGAGGCGCAGGCGTCGGGCCTGCCGGCGGTGGTCGCCGAGCGCGGCGCGGCCAGCGAGCTAGTGATCGACGGCACGACCGGCGCCACGGTCGACCCGCGCGACCCCGACCTCGTCCGCCGCGCGCTGGTGCGCCTGCTGCGCGATCCCGAGCTGCGCCGGCGCCAGGGCAAGGCCGCGGTGGCCCACGCCCGCAGCTACGACGTCGCGACCGCGCTGCGCGGCACGTTCCGTTGCTACGGCCGGCTCCTCGGCGAGCTGACGCCGCGCCCGGTCGCGCCGGCCCCGGCGCGGGTCGCGCGCGCGGTCCAGGCCGCGCCGTGATCACGCTCGACGTCACCAGCTTCTACGCCAGCGGCGCGGGCGGCATCCGCAGCTACTACCAGGCCAAGGCGAGGTGGCTGCCGACGCTCGGCGTCGAGTGCCACTTCGCCGTGCCGGGCGCGCGCGCCGGCGTCGAGCGGCTCGGCGGCGGCTGGCTGCACCGCGTGCCCGGCCCACCGCTCGGCGCCCACTACCGCGCGTTCGGCGACGTCGCGGCGCTGTGGCGCGTGATCGACGACGTCGCGCCGGACGTGATCGAGCTGGGCAGCCACTACCTCTTGCCGCAGCTGCTGGCGCCGGCGCTGCGGCGGCGGCGCCCGGCGGTGGTCGGCTTCTACCACGCCGATTTCCCGACGACGTACGTGGCGCCCGCGTGCGCCCGGCTGCCGCGCGCGCTGGGCCGCGCCGCCGCCGGCGCGGCGTGGTCGCTGGTGCGCGCCCAGCACCGCCGCTACCACGCCACGTTGACCGGCTCCCACGCGATGACCCGCGCGCTGGTCGCGCGCGGCGTGCCGCGGGTGCGCTGGGTCGGCCTCGGCGTCGATCCCGATCGCTTCGCCGGCGACCCCGGCCGCGCGCCGCGCGGGCGGATCGGCTTCCTCGGCCGCCTCGCGCCCGACAAGGAGGTCGCGCTGCTCTTGGCCGCCGCGCCGGCGATCACCCGGGCCACCGGCGCCGTCGTCGCGATCGCCGGCGAGGGCCCGCTGGCGCCCGCGGTGCACGCCGCCGCGGCGCGGGGCGAGGTCGAGGCCGTCGGGCTGGTCGCGGCCGACGCCGTGCCGGCGTTCCTGGCGTCGCTCGACGCGCTGGTGGTGCCGTCGCGCTACGAGTCGTTCGGGCTGGCGGCGGCCGAGGCGCTGGCCGCCGGCACGCCGATCGTCACCGCCGACCAGGGCGGCGCCGCCGAGCTCGCCCAGCGCTCGGGCGCCGGCGTCACCTTCGCCGCGGGCTCGTCAGCCGCGCTGGCCGCCGCGGTGATCGCGCTGGTGCGCGAACCGGCGCCGGCGCGCCGCGCACGCGCGCAGGCCGGCCGCGCGCTGATCGACGGCGAGCTCACCTGGCCCCGCGTGTGCGCGCGCATCCACGACGCCTACCGCGCGTGCGCCCCGTGCTGATCGCGACCATCCACGACGTCGCGCCGCCGACCCTGGCCGCGGTCGACCAGCTGCGCGCCGCGCTCGCGGGCTGGGGCGTCGACGCGGTCACGCTCCTGGCGGTGCCCGACTACCACCGCCGCGCGCCGCTCGCGAGCTGCCCGCGCACCGCGACGTGGCTGCGCGCCGCCGCCGACCGCGGCGACGAGGTCGCGCTCCACGGCGTGATCCATCGCCAGGACGCGCCGGTGGCGGCGCGCCGCGATCGCCTGCGCGCCCGGCTGTTCACCGCCGGCGAGGGCGAGATGCTGGGCGCGGGCGCCGACGATCGCGCCCGGCTCGCGGCGGCGCGGGCCCAGCTGGCCGAGCTGCTCGGCCGGGACGTGGCCGGCTTCGTCGCGCCGGCGTGGCTCGAGCGCGCCGGGCTCGGCGACCGCCTCGCCGAGGTCGGCTTCGCCTGGCACGAGACCGCGTGGGTGATCGAGGGCCTGACGCCGCGGCGCCGCGTCCGGGCGCCGGTGATCGGGTTCGCGACCCGGACCCGCTGGCGCGAGCGCGCCGCGCTGGCGTGGGCGGCGGCGCTGACGCCGCTGCTGGCGATCGCCGCGCCGGTGGTGCGCGTCGCCGTCCACCCCGCCGACCTCACGAGCGCCGCGGTGATGGCCGCGCTCGAGCGCGTGGTGCGCCAGGCGAGCCGCGATCGCCGCGCGGTCACCACCGCGGCCGCGCTCGCCGCACCAGCAGCCACGCCGCGCCATCGCTGACGACCACCGCGGCGCTGACCGCCGCCACCCGCGCCAGCGCCGGCAGCCCACCCGCCGCCGCCGCCGTCGCCGCGCCGGCCGCGAGCCCGACCACGCCGACGCCGAGGAATGGCGCCACCGCCGCCAGGTAGCGCCGGGGCGCCAGCTCGATCTGGCCGAGCGCCAGCGCCAGCAGCACCGCGAACGCCAGCGGATAGCCAGCGACCCAGGCCCAGGCGACCGCGGTCCACCCGAGCGACGGCCCCAGCGCGACCGCCGCGGCGAGCTGGCTGGCCGGCACCAGCACCGCGGCGATCAGCGTGTAGCGCAGCGTCAGCTCGGCGCGCCCGACGCCGTCGAGCAGCGGCGGCAGCAAGAACGCCAGCGCGCGCAGCGCCCCGACCGCGCACAGCAGCCGGACCGCGTGGGCGCCCGCGCGCCAGCGCTCGCCGTAGAACACCGCGAGCCAGTCGCCCGGCACCAGCACCAGCGCCGTCAACACCGGCACCAGCACCAGCAGGTTGCTGCGGGTGAACTCGATCAACCGCGCCCGCAGCGCGACGAGATCGTGCCGCAAGCGCGCGAACACCGGGAACGCCACCTCCACCACCACGTACGACAAGAGCTTGGTCGGCTCGAGCACCAGCTCGTACGCGGCGCGGTACAGCCCGGTGGCCGCGGCGCCGAACCACAGCCCCACGATCTGATAGTCGGCGTTGGTGTACAGGTGGAACAGCACCTGGCTCGCCGAGGTGCGCCGCCCGAACCGCCAGTAGCGCGCCACCGCCCGGCGATCGCAGCGCCAGCGCGGCCGGAACCCCGAGGTCGCCAGCGTCGCGACCGCCGCCATCCCCGCCTTGGCGAGCTGGCCGATCACGAAGCACCACACCCCGAGCCCGGCCGCGGCCGCGAGCACCTTGCCGGCGAACTCGGCGAGCGCCGCGGCGGTGCGGATCTTGGCCACCGCGCCGAACCGCAGCTCGCGGCGCAACACCGCGCTGGGGATCGCCACCAGGTTCCACACCGCCAGCTTCGCGCCGTACGCGGGCACCAGCAGCGCCAGCACCGGCTGCCCGTGGGCCGCCGCCAGCGCCGGCCCCACCGCGAACAGCGCCAGCGCCACGACGAGCGACGCGCCGCAGCTCGCCCAGAACGCCGCGCTCACCGCGTCGGGCTCGGCGTCGTCGGCCTGGACCACCGCCGCCGCGAAGCCGGCGTCGGCCATCAGGTCGAACATCGGGAACAGCGGCGTCACCAGCGCCGCCACGCCGTACTCCGCGGGCGTCAGCCAGCACCGCAACAGCAGCAGCGTCGCGGCGACGTCGAGGACGCCCAGCACCACGCCGGCGACGCCGGTCCAGGCGATCCCGCGGCCGATCGACGTGCGCACGTCAGCGACGTACCGCGCCGCCGCGCCGACCCGGCCACGCGCGGGCGACAGGCGCGTGACGACCGCGCCGCGGCCGATCGCGCCGCGCCGACGACGATCCGTCACCCGCGCGCGACGGCGGCGGCGCGCACGTCGGGCACGCTGGCGCGATGTACCTGCTCCGCGATCTCGGCTGGCGGTGGCGCTGGCGCCGCCCGGCCGCCCGGCCCCGTCCTCGCCCCGCCCTCGCCGTCCTCGGCTCGATCGACGAGTGGCGCGCCGCACGCGCCGAGGCCCGCGCCCTCGGCCTGCCGCGCCACCCCGATCCGCCCAAGACCTGGGACACGCTGGCGGCGATCGACGCCGTCGTCGCGCGGGTGCCGCTGACCGGCCGCGTCCTCGACGCCGGCGGCGAGCTGTACTCGACGCTCCTGCCCAGCCTCGCGCGCTACGGCTACCGCGACCTCCACGCGATCAACCTCGCGTTCGACCGCCCGCGCCGCCGCGGCCCGATCGTCTACCAGCCCGGCGACGCCACCCGCACCACCTGGGCCGACGGCGCCTTCGACGCCATCACCTGCCTGTCGGTGATCGAGCACGGCGTCGACGTCGAGCGCTTCCTCGCCGAGGCCGCGCGGCTGCTGCGGCCCGGCGGCGTGCTGGTGATCTCGACCGACTACTGGCCGGCGCCGGTGGAGACCCACGGCCGCACCGCGTACGGCACGCCGATCAAGATCTTCGATCGGGACGATCTCGGCGCGCTGCTCGCCGCCGCCGCCCGCCACCAGCTCACGCCGCCGGCCACCGTCGACGACGCGCTAGCCGCGGCGCCCGCCGAGCGCGCCGTCACCTGGCAGCGACACGATCTCCGCTACACGTTCGCCGTCCTGACCTTGATCCGCAACTAGCGCGCGCCGGCCCTGCCACCGACGCAGGCCACCGTGTGGCCATGCGCATCGCAGTCATCGGCACTGGCTACGTCGGCCTCGTGGTCGGCGCTGGCTTCTCGGACTTCGGCAACCACGTCACCTGCGTCGACATCGACGCCACCCGGATCGCGCGGCTCCACGCCGGCGAGATCCCGATCCACGAGCCCGGGCTCGACGCGCTGGTCGCGCGCAACGTCGCGGCCGGCCGGCTCGAGTTCACCACCTCGACCGCCGACGGCGTGGCCGGGGCCGAGGTGGTGTTCCTGGCGGTGCCGACGCCGTCGGACGTCACCGGCGCCGGCGATCTGCGCTACGTCGACGAGGCCGCGACCGCGGTCGCGCGCGCCGTCACCCGGCCGACCTTGATCGTCACCAAGAGCACGGTGCCGGTCGGGACCGCCGCCCGGGTCGCCGCGATCCTCGCCACCCACGCGCGGTTCCCGTGCGCGGTGGCCGCGAACCCCGAGTTCCTCAAGGAGGGGGCCGCGGTCGCGGACTTCATGCGCCCCGACCGCGTGGTGCTCGGCGTCGACGACGCCCACAGCGAGCGGGTGCTGCGCAACCTGTACGCCGCGGTGATCCGCACCGACGACCGCGTCCACGTGATGGACGTGACCTCGGCCGAGCTGACCAAGTACGCCGCCAACGGCATGCTGGCGGTGCGGATCGCCTTCATGAACGAGCTGGCCAGCCTGGCCGAAGCGGTGGGGGCCGACATCGAGCCGGTGCGCCGGGCCTTGGGCGCCGACCCGCGCATCGGGCGGCACTTCCTGTTCCCCGGCCCGGGCTACGGCGGCTCGTGCCTGCCCAAGGACGTCCGCGCGCTGGCGTTCATGGGCCGGGCCGCTGGCCGCCCGCTGCAGATCGTCGAGGCCGCCGACCGGGCCAACACCGACCGCCGCCGCGCGCTCGGGCCGCAGGTGGCGGCGCTGTGCGGCGGCGACGTCGCCGGCAAGCGGATCGCCATCTGGGGCCTGGCCTTCAAGGCCGAGACCGACGACGTCCGCGAGTCCCCGGCGCTGCCCCTGATCGGCTGGCTGCGCGAGCAGCGCGCCACCGTGGTCGGCTACGATCCCGCGGCGATGCCGACGCTGCGCGCGCTGATCGGCGACGACATCACCTACGCCGCCGACGAGTACGCGGCCGCGGTCGGCGCCGACGCGCTGGTCGTGCTGGTCGAGTGGAAGCAGTTCCGCAGCCCCGACTTCCGGCGCCTCGCCGACACGATGGCCTGCCCGGCGGTGCTCGACGCCCGCAACCTGTGGGACCCGATCGACCTCGAGGCCCGCGGCTTCGACTACCGCGGCGTCGGTCGCCCCGGCGGCGCGCCGCGCGCGGCGTAGCGCCGGGGGCTCGTCGTCCGCCGGGCGACGTCACTCCAGCCGCGCCACCACCGGCTCGACGTCGGCCACCGCGATCGCGGCGTCGGGCGCGGCCCGCAGCTCGGCCGCGGTCGGGAACCGCTCGGGCCTGAGCTGGCCCAGCTCGCGCTCGCACAGCGTCGACCAGCTCGAGAACCAGCCGAAGTCGGTCGACGCCCGCAGGCACTTCTCGAAGCCGAGCAGCGACGCGTCGGTGTGTGGCGCGGCCTTGGCCTCGAGCGTCTCGCAGTACGCGTCGACCGCCTCCTCGTAGGGCCGCAGCTGCGCCGGCACCTCGGCGGTGTAGAGCGCGTCGGCGAAGTTCTGCTGCACCTGCCCGAACCGCGCCGCGGCGGCGATCGCCGTGGCCGGATCCTGCACCTGCTTCACCAGCGCCGCGTAGCGCGCGCCGATCGTCGCCGACAGCGCGTCCTTGGCGCCGTACCACGCCTCGAACCGGCGCAGCGAGCGCGCCGCCACCGCCGGCTTGGCCGGGTCGAAGTCGAGCCCCGCCGGGAACTTCATCGCCAGGAACGCCTCGTACTCGACCTCGGCCTGGTGGAACCGCGCCTGCGCGTACCAGTAGCGCGCGGCCTTGGCCTCGGCGCCCAGCGCGCCGGCGTGGGCCTCGTACGCGGCGATCGCCGCCGCGAACGCCGCCTGCGCCTGCTTCACCTTGCCGGCGTCGCGCGGCACCACCGTCACCTTGATCTTGGTCGGCGGGCCGCACTGGGTGCGGACGCCGACGTCCAGCCGCCGGCCGCGCGTCGCCACCGCGCGCTCGCGG
The DNA here is from genome assembly GCA_016707895.1 of Myxococcales bacterium. GTDB lineage: Bacteria > Myxococcota_A > Polyangia > Haliangiales > Haliangiaceae > UBA2376. The sequence goes on from JADJGV010000008.1 coordinate 162,820, forward strand.
TGGACCTTGACGCAGGCGCCGTCGACCGTGACCACCGGACAGCTCGCCTCCCACAGCACCTGGCCGATGCGGGCCTGGGCGGCGATCACCTTGTCGGCGCCGCCGTGGTCGCGGTGCCGCTGCAGGTACGTGCGGTAGTGGGCGACGATTGCGTCCCGGTCGCCGCGCTTCTCGTAGATCGCGCCCAGCCCGAAGAACGCCGCGGCCGCGACCGCCGGCTGGCGCCGCGCAAAGGTCTTGATGAAGTACGTGGTGTCGGCGATGGCGAGGTCGTCCTGGCCGGCGCCCTTGCGGTAGAAGACCGCGTCGTTCATCAGATCGTAGGCGTCGCCCTGGCCGGCGTACTTCTTCGCGTACTCCTCGAACATGCCTGCGGCGCGGTCGTAGTAGGCGACCTGGGCGTAGACCGCGCCCAGCCGCGCCAGCGCCTTGGCCGCCTGCGGGCTCGCCGGGAACCGCGCGCGCAGCTCGGTGAACGCCTCGATCGCCGTCGACAGCGACCGGCCCTGCTCGAAGCACAGCCCGGCGTTCCACAAGAGCTCGTCGGCCTTGGCCGCCTCGGGGTTGCGGTTGAACAGGTCCAGGTACGCCGCGCCGCACGCGACGAAGGAGGCCAGGTCGCCCTTGGCCCGCGCCTCGCGCTCGAGCCGCTCGGCGCGCTCGCGGCCGGCGATGATCTCGTACTCGGCGATCCGCCGCCCCAGCTCGCCCCGATCCTGGTCGCCGCCGGCGGTCAGGAACTCGGGGTGCGCCGCGAAGTAGCCGGTCCACCGCACGATCTGATCGGTCTGGCCGGTCTCGACCAGCAGGTTGAGCAGCAGGTTGGCCGCGTAGTAGGCGGTCTCGTGTCCGGGGTGGTGCTCGATCAGGTCGACGTAGCGCGGGATGGCCTCGTCGTAGTGGTGGAAGCGCCGGTACACCTCGGCCTGCAAGAACGTCATGCCGATCCGCTCGGGGTCGCGCGGATCCTTCACGTAGGTCGCGTAGTCGGCCATCGCGCCGAGGAGCGCGCGCTCGGGGTCGGGGATCGGCGTGGGCGGCGGCACCTTCCCGGCCGCGGTCACCGCCGCGGCCAGCTTCGGTCGCGGATCGACGTCGAGCGCGTTCTTCCATGCGCGCACCGCCGCGTCGGCCGACTCCTTGATCAGCGCGGGCGTCACCCGGCCGCCCTTGACCACGGCGGTGAACGCCGCGCCCGCCTCCTGCCAGCGCGCCGTCTGCCGGCGCGCGTCGCGCTCCCAGTCGGCGCGCACCCACGCCAGCTCCGCCCGGTAGTACCCGGCCTCGCCGGCGTCGGCGGCGTCGTCGAACTCGGCCAGGTACGCGCCGTACAGCCGATCGGCGGCGGCCAGCACCGCCGGGTCCTTGGTCTTGACGCCCTCGCTGTGCCAGGCCCGCGCCAGCTCGCCGGCCATCGCCGCGGCGTCGTCGCGGCAGTCGGTGCGGGCGTCGGCCGGCAGCTGCGTGGTCTTGCGCAGCGCGCCCCACAGCGCGGCCAGCCGGGCGATCTCGGCGGCCTTGTCGTCGAGCGTCGCGCCCGGCAGCGCCAGCGTCGCGCGCGCCACGTCGGCCTGCCACCGGCACACGTCGGCGTGACCGGGCGCCGCGGCCAGCAGCTGGCGCAGCGCGAAGATGGCCTTGTCGCTCTTGCCCTGGTCCAGGTACAGCGCGGCCAGCGCGGCGTACATCGTCGGCGCGCGATCGGCGTCGAGCTTGCCGAACGCCGCCCACGCCTTGCCCACCTGGCCGAAGTCGGCGTACGCGCGCACGAAGTCGTTGAGCGCGGCGGCGTGCAGCGTCGCCTGCGCGGCGTCGCCGGCGGTGTCGCGCACGACCTGCGCGAACTGGCGGCCGGCGTCCTCGGGGCGCCGCTGGTTCAGGAACACCCAGCCCAGCCGGTAGTTGGCGTAGTCGAACATCGCCGCCTGCGGGAACTGCAGCACCTTCTGGTAGAAGACCGCCGCGTTCTCGAGCTCGTCGACGCCGAAGTAGTAGTCGGCGAACGCCACGTAGGCGTCGGGCACGTAACGCGACTGCGGGTGGTCCTGCAGCAGGCGCTGGTAGATCACCCGCGCCTTGGCCCCGTCGCCGCCCTGGGCCAGCGCGAAGCCGAACCCGAACAGCGCCTCGTCCATCCGCGGGTAGGTGCGGAAGCGCGCGTCGGCGGCCAGCGCCGCGAACACCGCGAGCGCCTCGCGCAGCTCGGCCGCCGCCTCGGCGCGGTGGGTCTTGGCCGCGCGGGCCAAGGTCGCGCGATCGGCGCCGCGCGCCCGGTCGGCGGCGATCGTGGCCTCGGTCGCCTTGAGCCGGTGGTAGCGGTTGTCCTGCAGGTACAGGTCGGCCAGCCGGAAGTGCGCGTCGGCCAGGTCGTCGACATCGGCGGCCGGCGTCGACGCGATCAGCTGCTGGTACAGCTCGATCTGCTGCTTGTGGATCGGCACGACCTTGCCGCGGATCGCCAGCGCGTCGTCGGCGGTCAGCGGCGGCGGCGCGGCGGTGACCTTGGGCCCCGGCGGCCGCGATCGCTCGCTGATCGTCACGTCGACCTTCACCGGCGTGGTGCGCTTGTAGACGGTGTCGTCGGCGAGCGCCGGGGCGACCGCCGAGGCGAGCAGCGCGGACGCGACCAACGAACTCAAAGCACGGCGGCGCGAGCCAGCCATCGGCAGACCTCCAGGGGCGCGGACCCGACGCGGGCCCTGCGCCACTGCTAGAGGCGACTCGCGGCGCGCGGTTGCACGACCGCGGGGCAATTCGCCCCACGTCCGCGGCTACAGCCGCCCGATGTCGGCGACGAACACCCCGTAGGCGCCGAGCGCGTCGCCGCCCCAGCCGTCGCCGACGTCGAAGCCCCCCGACGCGTAGCCGGCGACGATCACGTTGCGGGTGCGCGGATCGATCGCCACGCCGACCCCGACGTCGTCGCCGCTGCCGCCGCGCGAGATCGCCGCGCGGTAGGCGCCGGTGCCCTGATCGTAGCGCGCGACGACGACGTCCGACGACGACGGCGCGAACGCCAGCGCGCCCCCGCCGAAGTCGGCCCCGGCCGAACCCAGCGTGCCGGTCGCCACCACCGCGCCGTCGGGATCGAGCGCCAGATCGAAGACCTGCTCGTACGCGGCGCCGCCGTGCGCGTGCGACCACACGTGGGCGCCGCTCGCCGCGGTGAGCCGGGCCAGGAAGAAGTCGAACTCGCCGCCGACCGCGACCGGCGGCCCGCCGGCCAGGGTCGCCCACCCGCGCGAGGCGCCGCCGACGAACACCGCGTTGCCGGCGACCGCCACCGCGTAGAGATCGCTGTGGGTCGAGTCGTCGATCGCCTGGGCCCACCGCGCGGCGCCGGTCGCGCCGGCCAGCCGCGCCACGAAGCCGCGGCGGAACCAGGTCGAGGTCAGCGCCACGCCGCCGAGGTCGAGGCTGCCGCCGCCGGGGTTGCCGAACGAGCCGACCAGGTAGACGTCGCCATCGGGGCCGGTGGCCAGGTCGAAGCCGGCCGAGCCGCCGACGCTGGGCACCGGCCGCTGCCAGACGATCGCGCCGGTCGCGCCCGCCAGCTTGGTCAGCGTCATCGCGCCGGTCGTGCCGTAGGGGTTCCAGTCGGTGTTGTGCACGACCAGCACGTCACCGGCGGGGTCGATCGCGACCGCGGCCGGGCGGTCGTAGCCGGCGGCGCCGAACCCGGTCGACCACAGGTGGTGGCCGCCGGCGTCGAGCATCACCGCCATCGCGTCGTAGCCGCCGACGATCGGCAGCGGCCCACCGCCCAGGTCGGTCGCCCCGACGTAGCTGCCGACCGCCACCACCCGATCGCTGCCATCGGCGGTGACCACCGCGACCGCGGTCACGACCTCGGCGAACCGCCGGGCCCAGCGCGCCGCGCCGGTGGGGCCGCGCTTGATCACGAAGCCGTCCCACCCGCCGCCGGCCGGCAGCGCCACCTCCCCGGCGAAGGTCAGCGTCGACGACGCGGTCTGGCCCCCCAGCACCACGTCGCCCCCACCGCCGATCGCGACCGCGTGGTTGCTGGCGAACTCGTGGTGATCGCCCTGCCCCCACAGCGTCCACAGCCCGCAGCACGACGGCTCCTCCCAGATCCGCGAGCCGTCGCCGGTGTCGGGCGCGAAGTCGGCCTCGCTGTAGGCCGGCGCCTCGGTGCGGAAGCCCATCCAGCTGCGCCCCGGGCGGGCGCCGACCCGGAGCTCGCCGCCGGCGCCGACGACGGACGTGCGGGCCGGCGGATCGGCGATCCGGACCGAGCCGCCGTTGATGGCGCGCACGCCGACGCCGCCGTTGCCGCTGCCGGTCACGTGCATCAGCGCCAGGTAGCCGGGCCCGTCGGCGCGCACCGCGTCCCCCACCGAGTCGTCGATGCGCACGTGGAACAGGTACGAGCGCTGCGCCGCCGGCGCGGCGAAGCCGTGGCCGCGCGTGCCGCGCAGCCAGCTCTGCTGGATCTCCCAGTTGCCGCTGTACCCCTCCTCGGCGACGTTCTCGCCGACGTGGGCGCAGCGATCGAGCACCGAGTTCACGATCTGGATCGATCCCGACAGGTTGGTCGTCCCGCCGTGGAAGAACTGGACGTCCTCGAGGAAGCTGTCGGTGATCGAGTAGGTGCCGCCGGTGCGGCGCACGTGACGCCCGACGTTCTTCGACGGCCACGGCGGCATGACCACGCCGCCGCGCACCCGCACACTCGCCAAGCTCGAGCTCCCCGACTGCGCCCACACGCCATCGAGCTCGCTGGCCCGGACCCGGACCAGCGCCGCCGCGTCGACCTGCAGGCCGACCGAGAACGCGTTGGCGACGGTCACCCGCAGGCCCGACAGCACGAGCGAGCCGGTCAGGCCGCGCGCCAGGAGCGTCGGCGCGCTCGCGCCCCCCGTGCTGTTGCGGAGCTCGCACGTGGTGCGGGCGAACCGCAGCGGCGGATCGAGCGCGCGCGCGGTGGCCAACGTCAGGGTGTCGGCGGTGTTGCCGACGACGATCGCCACCTGGCCGGGCGCGCCGGTCAGGTACGTCCCCTTCCAGCGATCGGGCGTCCAGGCCTTGGGGATGAGCCGCAGCGGGTCGGCGGGATCGGGCCGCCCGACGCGCACCGAGGCCAGGCCGTGCGCCGGATCGATCGACCACACGCCCACGTCGCCCAGGCCGATCAGGTCGCTGGCGGCGATCGGCGGGCCGGGCGCGCCGGCGGGGGCGGTCAGCTCGGCCAGGTCGGCCCGCAAGGTCAGCGCGCCCTCCTGGCCGACGCCGGGCACCGCCACCACGCCCTGCGTCGACCGCACCGCGGGCAGCGCGAGGCCGCCGGGGCCGACCTCCTGCAGATCGGCGCCGGTGCAATCGATGACGTAGCGCGTGTTCGCCAGCTCGAGCGGCACGTCGGCGATCGCGCGCTGCAGCGTCCGGTACGGCGCGTCCTCCGAGCCGTCGCCGGTCACGTCGTCGCCGGGGCGGCCGCCAGGGTTGACCGCGCCGCGCACGTAGATCTCCGCGCGGGTCTGATCGGCCGACTCGGTCTGGGACAACGCGGGGGGCTCGGCGCACGCGGCCAGGCCGAGCAGCGCCACGACGATCACGCGGGTGCGGTGCATGCCGGCCGCGATTGCACGCGGTGATCCAGCCGCGACGGCCCGGCGGGTCGCGCGGTTGCACGGCGGTCGCGCCAGAGCTGCGCAGCGCCGCGCCGACCTGGCGACGCCGACCTGGCGCGGCCGCGCGATCGGGCGTGGACGCGGATCCCCTGCGTGGTAAGCTGGGCGGGTGCGCGCGCTGGCGGTGCTCTCCATGCTTCCCCTGGTGGGCTGCTTCGAGGCGGTCGACGGCGGCGCGTGCGGCAGCGACAACGACTGCCCCGGCGCCGCCTGCACCCGGGTCGGCGAGTGCGCCGAGAACCCGTACGCGCTGCGCGTGAGCTGGACCATCGCCGGCCAGCCGGCCAGCGCCGCCGCGTGCGCCAGCATCAGCGAGCTGGAGCTGTCGATCATCGATCCGTCGACCGGCACCGCCCACACCGTGCGCCCGGTGCCGTGCGCGCCCGGCTCCTTCTTCTACGACAAGCTGCCGCAGAGCTACACCGACGTGCAGCTGTGGTCGTTCGGGCTGTCGGGACAGCGCGGCGGCTTCGCCAGCGGCAGCGCGATCGGCAGCAACGGCGCGCTGACGCTCGACCTCACGCGTTGACTTCCGCAACGCGCTGACGCGTCGCGCCATCGCGCGCATCGGATCGCCACGCAAAAGCCGCGCGGCCGGCGTGCGCGCGCGGGGGCGAGTCGCTATGGTGCGCCACCCATGACGCTACCCGATTCGGCTCGGGTCGAGCCCGAGCAGGCCGTCCCGACGACCGTCGACGAACTGGCGCCCTTGTACCGACAGATGCTGGCGATCCGCCGCATGGAAGAGGCGGCCGCCAAGGCCTACTCGCAGGGCAAGATCGGCGGCTTCCTCCACCTCATCATCGGCCAGGAGGCCGTCTGCGTCGGCTCGATCGCCGCGCTCAAGCCCGACGACTACGTCGTCGCCACCTACCGCGAGCACGGCCACGCCTACGCCAAGGGCATCGCCGCGCGCCCGATCATGGCCGAGCTGTACGGCAAGAAGACCGGGCTGGTGAAGGGCCTCGGCGGGTCGATGCACCTGTTCGACAAGCCCACCAACTTCCTCGGCGGCCACGGCATCGTCGGCGGCCACGTGCCGCTGGCGGCCGGCGCCGCGTTCGCCTCGAAGTACCGCAACGACGGCCGCGTGACCGTCTGCTACTTCGGCGACGGCGCCGCGACGATCGGCGGCTTCGCCGAGGGGCTGTCGCTGTCGGCGCTGTGGAAGCTGCCGATCGTGCTGATCTGCGAGAACAACCAGTACTCGATGGGCACGCCGCTCTACCGCTCGCTGGCGGTCGAGGACGTGTCGTTGCGCGCGCTGGCCCACGGCATGGCGCGCGATCGCTTCGACGGCGACGACGTCATCCGCGTCAAGCGGCGGATCGCCGAGGCGGTCGACCGCGCCCGCGTCACCGGCGAGCCGACGCTGGTCGAGATCGTCACCTACCGCTTCCGCGGCCACTCGATGAGCGACCCCGGCCTGTACCGCACCAAGGAGGAGGTCGAGGAGTGGCGCCGCCGCGATCCGCTCAACCGCGCGCGGCTGCGGCTGCTCGAGGTCGGCATGGCCGAGGCCGCGATCGAGGCGCTCGAGGCCGACGTCAAGGCGGAGATCGAGGACTCGGTGAAGTTCGCCGAGGACAGCGCGCCGGCCGACGCCTACGCGCCGTACGTCATGAAGGGAGCCCACTAACCATGGCGGTCATCAGCTACCGCGAAGCGCTCAACCAGGCGATGCGCGAGGAGATGGAGCGCGACGCCAGCGTCTTCGTCATGGGCGAAGAGGTCGGGCACTACAACGGCGCGTACAAGGTCACGCAGGGCCTCTTGCAGCGCTTCAGCGAGCGCCGCGTCGTCGACACGCCGATCGCCGAGATGGGCTTCGCCGGCGTCGGCGTCGGCGCCGCGATGGTGGGGCTGCGCCCGATCATCGAGTTCATGACCTGGAACTTCTCGCTGGTGGCGATCGATCAGATCGTCAACAGCGCCGCCAAGATGTTCCAGATGAGCGGCGGGCAGTTCAACATCCCGATCGTCTTCCGCGGCCCGTCGGGCCCGGCGGTGCAGGTCGGCTCGCAGCACAGCCAGGCCCTCGAGTCGTGGTACGCGCACGTGCCCGGCCTGTCGGTGGTGCTGCCGTCGACCGCGTACGACGCCAAGGGCCTGCTCAAGACCGCGATCCGCGACGACAACCCGGTGGTGTTCATGGAGGGCGAGACCCTCTACGGCATGACCGGCGAGGTGCCCGAGGCCGAGTACCTGATCCCGTTCGGCGTGGGCGACGTCAAGCGCCCGGGCAAGGACGTCACGCTGGTGGCGTGGTCGCGCATGGTCCACGTCTGCCTCGACGCCGCCAAGGAGCTGGCCAAGCAGGGCATCGACGCCGAGGTCGTCGACCCGCGCACGCTGCGCCCGCTCGACACCGCGATCATCTGCGACAGCGTCAAGAAGACCGGCCGCTGCGTGATCGTCGAGGTCGGCTGGCCCCAGGCCGGCTTCGGCGCCGAGATCGCCTACCAGGTGCAGCGCCAGTGCCTCGACGCGCTCGACGCCCCGGTCGAGCGGGTGTGCTCCGACGACGTGCCGATGCCCTACGCCAAGAACCTCGAGGACGAGGTCCAGCCGCAGGTCAAGGACGTGATCGCGGCGGTGCGGCGCGCGATGTATCTCGATTGATCCGACGACTTCCAGGGAGGCCTGTCGCCAGGCCTCTCCTCGGCGGGGCCAGGTCCCCGCCGAGCCTCCCCTCCGAGACGCGAGACATCCGACGTCTCACCGAACCGCCCGAAGGACGACTGACGATGGCCCAGATCATTGGACTCCCGAAGCTCTCTCCGACGATGGAAGAGGGCGTGCTCGTGCGGTGGGTGAAGAAGCCGGGTGACAAGGTGTCGCCGGGCGACCTGGTGGCCGAGGTCGAGACCGACAAGGCCAACATGGACTTCAACATCGAGGACGACGGCACGCTCCTCCACCTGTTCGTCAAGGAGGGCGAGACGGTCAAGCTCGGCGCGCCGGTCGCCATCCTCGGCAAGCCCGGCGAGGACATCGCCGCGCTGATCGCCCAGGGCGCCGCCGGCGCCGCGGCTCCGGCTCCGGTCGCGGCTCCGGCTCCGGCTCCGGTCGCGGCTCCGGCTCCGGCTCCGGTCGCGGCTCCGGTCGCGGCTCCGGCTCCGGTCGCGGCTCCGGCCCCGGCTCCGGTTGCGACCTCGGGCGGCAAGCTCCTCGCCTCCCCGCTCGCCAAGACCCTCGCGGTCGAGCTCGGCATCGACCTCCGCACCATCGCCGGCACCGGCCCCGGCGGCCGCATCGTCGAGCGCGACGTCCGCGACGCCGCCAGCGGCGCGCGCCCGGCCGCCGCGCCCACCGCGATCGCCGTCGCCCCCGCCGCCGCCCCCGCGCCCGCGCTCGAGCCGCACCCGGTCAGCGACACCGCGCTGGCCACGATCGGCCCGGCGCCCGGCGACTGGATCGACGTCCCCGCGTCGAACATGCGCAAGCGCATCGCCGCGCGCCTCACCGAGGCCAAGCGCGACGTACCGCACTTCTACCTGATGCGGCGCTTCGATCCCGAGCCGCTGCTGGCGTTCCGGACCCGGCTCAACGGCCTGCTCGGCGATCGCGGCAAGGTCTCGGTCAACGATCTGATCGTCAAGAGCGCGGCGCTGGCGCTGCGCCGGGTGCCGGCGTGCAACGCCGCGTGGGTCGGCGACGCGATCCGCCGCTTCCAGCGGGTCCACGTCGGCGTCGCGGTCGCGATCGAGGACGGCCTGGTGACGCCGGTGGTCAAGGACGCCGACCTCAAGGGCCTGGGCGTCGTCGCCGCCGAGATCGGCGACCTGGCCAAGCGCGCGCGCGACCGCCAGCTCAAGGGCCACGAGATCACCGGCTCGACGTTCACCGTGTCGAACCTCGGCATGTTCAACATCGAGCGCTTCACCGCGATCATCAACCCGCCCGAGGCCGCGATCCTCGCGGTCGGCGGCATCAGCGACGAGCCGGTGGTCAAGGGCGGCGCGGTCGTCGCCGGCAAGCGCATGACGCTGACGCTCAGCTGCGATCACCGGGTCATCGACGGCGCGCTCGGCGCCAAGCTGCTGGCGGTGATCGTCGAGCAACTCGAGGCGCCGGAGGCGCTCGCGCTATGACCGCGCCGGTCGCCCACGATCCGGCCGCGCCGTTCGACGTCGTCGTGATCGGCTCGGGCCCCGGCGGCTACGTCGCGGCGATCCGCGCCGCGCAGCTCGGGCTCAAGGTCGCCTGCGTCGAGAAGGCCGAACTCGGCGGCATCTGCCTCAACTGGGGCTGCATCCCGACCAAGGCGCTGCTCCGCACCGCCGAGGTGCTCGAGCTGTTCCACCGCGCCGGCGAGTTCGGCCTCAAGGCCGGGCCGGTCGAGGTCGACTTCCCGGCGGTGATCAAGCGCAGCCGCGACGTCGCCGCCAAGATCTCCAAGGGCGTCACGTTCCTGCTCAAGAAGAACGGCATCGAGCACGTCGCCGGCACCGCGACCCTGGCGCCGCGGCCCGGCGCGTGGCGCCCGCACCAGGTGCAGGTCGCGCTCACCGCCGGCGGCGCCCGGACCCTCGACGCCCGCCACGTCATCCTGGCCACCGGCGCCCGGGCCAAGCCGCTGCCCGGCATCGTCTTCGACGGCGAGCGCATCATCGAGTACCGCAAGGCGATGACCTTGCCGGCGCAGCCGAAGTCGCTGATCGTGATCGGCGCCGGCGCGATCGGCGTCGAGTTCGCGAGCTTCTACCGCGGCCTCGGCACCGAGGTGACGATCGTCGAGTATCTGCCCCGGCTGGTGCCCAACGAGGACGCCGAGGTCTCGGCCGAGCTGGGCAAGGCGTTCGAGCGCCGCGGCATCACGCTCAAGCTGGCCCACAAGATCACCCGCGCCACCAACGCCGGCGATCACGCGACCGTCACGGTCGAGCCGGTCGACGCCACCAAGGGCGGGCCGGTCGAGCTGACCGCCGACGTGGTGCTGTGCGCGGCCGGCATCGCCCCCAACACCGAGGGCCTCGGCCTCGAGGCCCACGGCATCAAGCTCGAGCGTGGCTTCATCGTCGTCGACGATCACCTGCGCTGCGGCGACGGGCTGTGGGCCATCGGCGACGTGATCGGCCGCGGCCTGGCCCACACCGCGTCGGCCGAGGGCGTGTGGGTCGCCGAGCAGATCGCCGGCGCGCCGACGGTCGCGGTCGACTACACGACGATCCCGGCGTGCACCTACTGCCACCCCGAGATCGCGTCGGTGGGGCTGACCGAGGCCAAGGCCAAGGAGCGCGGCGTGCCGGTCAAGGTCGGCAAGTTCCCGTGGCGCCCGCTGGGCAAGGCCATGGCCGCCGGCGAGGCCACCGGCTTCGTCAAGGTGCTGTGGCACGCCGAGACCGGCGCGCTGGTCGGCGCCCACATGATCGGCCCGGCGGTGACCGACCTGATCGCCGAGCTGACCCTGGCCAAGGCCACCGAGGTCAACGCCGACAGCCTCGTCTACACGATCCACGCCCACCCGACGTTCGCCGAGGCCATCAAGGAGGCCACCGAGGCCGCCCTGGGCCACGCGATCCACCTCTGATCGACGCTACGGGATCTGGCGCGCCCGCGGCTACGGCGCGAGCTTCTTGGCCGGGCGGCGGATCTCGATCAGCCGCGGGCGCGCGTCGAGCGGGGCCGGGATGCGCGCCTCGAAGTCGATCCACACCCGCTTGTCGGTGCGGCAGCTGTATTGCCGGCAGGTGCCGGGCCGGTGCGCGTAGACGCCGCAGCCGCGCGTCGCGGGATCGTTGTGGACACAGTAGCCGTCGGGGCGCTGCGCGATCATGTACGGCTGGTGGTGGCGCCAGCGGACCTGCCCCTCGTCGAGGTCCTGCTCCGACAGCGGGAACTCGAAGCTGCAGCACCGGCCCTGGCACAGGTGCATGCGGGCCTCGCAGTCGATGCCGGGATCGGGGATGCCGTACTTGTCGTCCCCCGACCACAACCGCACCGACAGCTCCTCCGGCCGGCGCTGGCGCGCCGTGCGGCTGGCCGGCAGCAGGTGATCGTCGATAGCCTCGTCGGTGATCACCTGGGCCTCGATCAGCGCGGCCATCAGGGCCTCGAGCGTCGCGTCGACGCGCTCGTGGTCCTCGCGCTGGCGCGCCACCGCCACCTGCAAGAACCTCAGCGCCGAGGTCAGGTCGCGGACCGGCTCGTCGTCGCTCACGCCGCCGTTGGTAACACGGCCGGCCGGGGGCGTCTCAGTGGTGGCCGGGGCCGTGAGGGTGCGCGTGGCAGACGGTCTTGTGGTGCTTGCCGCCGCGGTCGTGGCAGTGGCGCTCCGACGAGCGATCGCCGTGGCCGCCGCGGTACGCCGCGCCGGGCCGGGCCCGCACGACACAGCCCGACAGGGCGATTCCAGCCACCAGCGAGATCACGAACAGGCGTCGCATCCCGGTTGGTCGCGCGGGCCCGGCCCGCGGTCGCAGGAAAGCGCGTCGGCGCTACGGCCCCGTGGCCAGCAGGCGCTGGAAGCTGACCTGCAGCCGGCTGTCCAGCACCCGGATCAGGCTCGCGACGCCGTCGGCGTCGCCGCCGAGGCGGGCCCGCAGCCCGCGCAGGGTGGCCGCCCGCAGCTCGTCGCGCACGTGCTCGAGCCAGCGCGCCGCCGTGGCGCGGTGGACGTCGTGGGCGCGGCCGATCTCGTCGATCGTGAGCCCCTCGACCAGGTGCATGCGCAGCACGCTGCGCTGACGCGGCTCGAGCCCGGCGAGCGCGGCCTCGAGCGCGGCCTTGATGAGGGCGCGGTGCTGAGCCTGGATCGCCGCCAGCTCGGGGTCGCTCTCCGGCGCCAGCGTCGCCAGCTCGGCGTGGTCCTCGAGAGGGTCCTGCCGCTGCTCGGCGCGCCGCAGGTTGAGCGCGGTCCGGATCGCGATCACCCGCACCAGCCCGCCGAGATCCCCGTGCCCAGCGGTGTCGAGGATGCGGGCCCGCCCCGCCGCACCTGGCACCAGCAGCTTCTCGCGCACGATCTGGGCGACCTCGGCCACCTCGGCGGCCGAGGTGGTCACCCGCGCCAACACCGCGCGGAGGTTGCCCAGGTAGGTGGCGTCGAAGGCGCGCAGCGCCGCGGGATCCCCGGCGGCGCACGCCGCGGCGATCGCCAGGTCGGCGGCGCGCAGCGCGGCGATCGCGTCGGCCAGGCCGGCTGGTTCGACCTCCTGGACCCGGGCCGCCCACAGCGCCACGACCTCGTCGAACGGCAGCGTCACCGACGGCCACGCCGCGACGGCGCGGGCCCACTGCTCGGCCAGGGCGACCTCCACCGCCGCGGCGACCCTCGGGGCCAGCGGGCCCCGCCGGTAAGCGGCAAGTAACCGCGGCAGGGGTGACTCGGACACCCGGTAGATCGTATCACGTGACGGTGGACTGCCTCGATGAAGCCGCGGTGCTGGCCCTGGTCGAAGACCGGGTCGCCGCCGCTGCGCGCCGCGCCGTCGAGCGCCACCTCGACGCGTGCGGGAGCTGTCTCGAGCTGGTGACCCAGACCCGCCTGGCGCTCGGCTCCGCCCGGCCAGCGCCGCCCGGGCTGGCCGACGCGGTGGCCGCGTCGGACGCGCTCGACCGCTACCAGCTCGGCCCCGAGCTGGCCCGGGGTGGCATGGGCCGCATCGTCGCCGCGCACGACCGCCGCCTCGACCGCCCGGTCGTGGTCAAGGTCGCGCTCGATCGCGCCCCCGAGACCGCCGCGCGCTTCGTCCGCGAGATCGCGCTGACCAGCCGGCTCGAGCACCCGGCGATCGTGCCGGTCCACGACGCCGGCACGCTCGACGACGGCACGCCGTTCTACGCGATGCGGATGATCGGCGGCGAGTCGTTCGACAAGGTCATCACGCGCGCCGACGGGCTGGCCGGGCGGCTGGCGCTGGTGCCGCACGTGCTGGCGGTGGCCGACGCGGTCGCCTACGTCCACGCGCGCGGCGTCCTCCACCGCGATCTCAAGCCCCACAACATCCTGGTCGGCGAGTTCGGCGAGACGGTGCTCATCGACTGGGGGCTGGCCAAGGACCTCGGCGACGCCGACCATCCGGCGCTGGCCCCCGCCAGCGCGGCCGCGCCGGCCACCGCGACCGTGCTCGGCACGGCGCTCGGCACGCCGGCGTACATGGCCCCCGAGCAGCTCGCCGCGGAGTCGGTCGATCGCCGCGCCGACGTCTACGGCCTGGGCGCCACGCTCTACCACACGCTGACCGGCCGGCCGCCGCACGGCGCCAACCGCGCGGTCGGCGATCGACCGCGGCCGATCGCCGCGATCGAGCCCGGCGTGCCCGTCGAGCTGGCCGCGATCGTCGCCCGCGCGATGGCGCCGGCCGCCGCCGATCGCTACGCCTCGGCGCTCGAGCTGGCCGGCGACCTGCGCCGGTTCGCGGCCGGTCAGCTGGTGCTCGCCCACCGCTACTCGCTGGCCCAGCGGGTCGCCCGGCGGGTGCGGCGCCATCGCGCGGCGTTCGCGATCGCCGCGCTCGCGGTGGTCGCGCTGACGGCGCTGTCGATCACCGGGGTGCGCCGCATCATCGCCGAGCGGCGCCGCGCCGACCAGGCCCGCGTCGAGGCCGAGCGCCAGCGCGACGGCGCCCAGCGCCTGGTCGCGTTCATGCTCGGCGACCTCCGCGACAACCTCGATCGGCTCGGGCGGCTCGACCTGCTGCGCCGCGCCAGCGCCGAGGTCCGCGCCTACTACACGTCGGCCGGCCCGCGCGCGGCGGTCACGCCGGTCCAGCTCGCCGATGCCGCGAAGGCCGACGGCGACGCCAAGGCCGCCGCCGGCGATCCGGCCGGCGCCACCGCCGCCTACCGCGCCGGCCTCGACGATCTCGCCGCGGCGCCGGCCGACGATGACGCGGCGGCCTCGATGCGATGCGACCTCGAGCTGGTGCTCGGCGACGCGCTGCGCGCGACCGGCGACGCGGGCGCAGCGGGCAGCTATCGCGCGTGCGACGCGCGCGCCCAGGCGGCGCTGACCGCGCGCCCCGCGGATCGCGCGTGGCAGCTCCAGGCCGCCAAGGCCAAGACCGCGCTCGCCGAGCTGGCCGGCAACGCGGGCGATCGCGCCACCGCGCGGCTGCTGGCCGACGCCGCCGACGCGCTGCTGCCCTCGCTCATCGACCACGACGACGCGCGCGGGACGGCCCTGACGGCCCAGGTCCGGCTCGACCTGATGCGCAACGCGTGGGCGATGGAGGCGTTCGACTGGGCGACCGCCGCGACCACCGCCGACCGGGCGCTGGCCAGCGCCCGCGACCTGACCGCGCGGTTCCCCGACGACATCCGGGCGGCCTGGGCGCTGACCAGCGCCTGGGACCGGGTCGGCAAGTACCGCGCCCGCGACGGCGATCAGCCGGGCGCGATGGCGGCGTTCGAACGCGCGCGGGCCGGCGCGGAGTCGCTGGTGGCGCGCGAGCCGCGCAACGCCCGCTACCAGCGGACCTTGGGCATGATCCTCGACAGCCTCGGTCGCGCCGCGCTGGCCCGGGGCGATCCCGCGACGGCGCGCACCTACTACGCGGCGAGCCGCGACGTCAGCGCGACCTTGGCCGAGCTGGCCCCGCGCGATGTCGCGCTGCGCGAGGAGCTCGGCATCAGCGAGTTCGCGCTGGGCGACGCGCAGCGCCGGGACGACCGCGTCGCCGCGCGCGCGACCTACCAGCGCGCGATCGCCGCGTTCGAGGCCGCCCGCGCGCTGGCCCCGGCCGAGCCGCGGCTCATCGACGAGCTCAGCCGCGTCTACGGGCGCCTGGCCGAGTTCGAGGACGACGGCGGGGACCGCGCGGCGTCGCGCGCCGCGATCGAGACCAGCCTCGGCCTCGCGCGCACGGTGCTGGCCCAGACGCCCTCCCCCGAGGCGCAGCAGGCGGTCGCCGAGCGCCTGGTGTTCCTCGCGTACCTCGATCGCCCGCGCGCCGCCGAGCTCCTGACCGAGGCCGTCGCGCTGGTGGAGCCGCTGCGCGGCCGCACCGCCGGCGACGCGTACCTGACCGCGTTCCTGGCCGATCTCGACCTCGAGCTCGCCCGCGCCACGCGCGCCCGCTGAGGCGACGCCCCGCGATCGCGAGGGCTTGCGCGGCGCCGTGAGGCCGCCGGTCGATTCCATGCGACCGCGCCCGGGCTGCCGTGATCACCCCACAAGCGCCTGCATCCCCCTCCATGCACGCAGGCCAAGGAGCTTCGCCGTATGTCGCGTCTCACCGTTTGCCTCGGTCTCTCCCTCGTCACCGCCACCGGCTGCAGCATGATCCCCGGCCTCGGCAAGAAGCCGGGCCTCGCGACCGTCGCCCCTGCCACCTCGCCGGCCAGCGCCGCGACCGCCGACGTCGCGCCGCCCGCGCTGGTCTCCGACGGCGGCAAGGTGGCCAAGCTCTACGCCAGCTGGTCGTACGTCGACGCCGCCAAGGCGGCCGAGGACCGCGTCCAGGCGTGGGAGCTGGTCGTGGGCAAGATCACCGAGGACGAGTTCGTCAACGCCCCGAACCCCGACCCGACCTTCATCGCGACCTGGCGCAAGGGCGAGGGCATCCACGCCATCTTCGACGCCCGGGTCGCGCTCCAGGCGGCCGCGCTGCGCACCTGGTCGGTCGCGTGCAGCAAGACCTACGAGGCGTGGCGGGCCGCCGACGCCAAGATCGCCGGCGCCCACCGCGCCGAGCTCGACGCGCTGGCCAAGGAGCCCAACTGGTACGCGGCCGCCGCCGGCTTCGCCGCGCTGGGCCAGGCGGTCGCCGCCGAGCGCGAGGCCGCCGGCCTGAACGCGCCCAACGACAGCGGCCGCGCCATCCGCGGCGACGTCGGCTTCGGCTGGGAGGTCGCCGAGGCGGCGATCGCCTACCACAACGCGTCGAGCCACGGCTACCTGGGGCTGCTGGCCGCCGCCGCGCTCACCGACGGCGTCGCCAGCCACGCGTACGAGGCCGGGCGGCCGCTGACCACCGACGCCGCGTTCGAGCAGGCCAGCTTCTGCGCCGCCGCCGCCGAGCACGGCGCGACCGGCCTGCCGCCGCTGCCGTACTCGGGCGACGGGCCGACCCTCAAGGCGATCACCTGGCCGGCGTTCCTCACCGACGACGGCGGCAAGGTCCTGGCGACGCGCGAGGCCGAGCTGCGCGCCACCGCCGCCGCCAAGCTCGCCACCACCGAGCTCGCGCGGGTGCCGACCCTGTCGATGAACGAGGGGCTCGAGTACACCGAGGCGACCAAGACCGCGGCCTTCGAGGAGCTCCGCGTCGTCAAGGCCGGCGACGCGCTGGTGCTCACGCGCGAGGACCG
The DNA here is from genome assembly GCA_016707895.1 of Myxococcales bacterium. Classification (GTDB taxonomy): domain Bacteria; phylum Myxococcota_A; class Polyangia; order Haliangiales; family Haliangiaceae; genus UBA2376. Next base: position 179,727 of record JADJGV010000008.1, read on the forward strand.
CGTGCCGTTCGAGTACGGCTGCAAGAAGGGCAAGGTCACCGGCATCGACGACGACGGCGATCTCGAGTACGAGATGAAGGGCTGCAAGCGCGCGGTCAACGTCTTCACCACCGAGCTGACCGCGACGCTGGCCGAGCTGCCGCCCGGCTACCAGCCCCAGGTCGGCGACGTCATGTCGTTCTTCGCCGCGGTCACGGCCGACGCGTCGGCGACCAAGGCGCGCAAGGACACCGGCCGCGACGTCACGCGCACGATGCAGGCCGCGATCACCCACCTGCGCAAGGTCACCCGCGGCGACAAGCCCGCGATGTGATCGCCCCGGCGCCGGGCCGCGGCCCGGCTCAGGCCCGCGCGGCGTTGGCGGTGATCGCGCCCACCAGCCGGTCCCAGACGCCGGGCGGCATGTGGTGGCCCATGCCGTCGACGACCTCGAGCCGCGCGCCAGGGATGGCGCGCGCCGTGGCGCGACCGCCGGCCACCGCGATCAGCGGATCGGCCGCGCCGTGGAACACCAGGGTCGGCGTGCGGATCGTCGCCAGCCGCGCCGTGCGATCGCCCGACGCGCCGATCGCCGCGAAGTGCCGGCAGAAGCCCCGCGGCGCCGGCTTGCGCTCGAACGCGAGCCGGCCGTTGCGCCGCAGCGCCTCCTCGTCGGCCGCGAAGCCCGGCCCGCCGATGGCCTTGAACAGCGCCACCGCGTAGTCGGCCGACTCGTCGGCGGTGCGCGGCGGCTTGCCCATCAGCGCCTTGAGCGCCGCCGGACGGGTCAGGAGCGTGTAGCGGCGGGCGCCGGTGGTCGACATGATCGACGTCAGCGACGCCAGCCGCGCGCCGTGCTCGAACCCGAGGTGCTGCGCGATCATCCCGCCCATCGACGCGCCGACCACGTGGACCCGGTCCCAGCCGAGGTGATCGACCAGGCCGATCACGTCGCCGGCCATGTCCGACAGCGTGTACGGCGCCGGCACCGCCAGCCCCAGCATGCCGCGCATCATCGTCCGCCCCGGCCGCGGCACCGGCAGGTGATCGAGCCGCGTCGACTCGCCGATGTCGCGGTGATCGAACCGCGCCACCGCGAAGCCCTGATCGGCCAGCCGCGCGCACAGCGCGTCGTCCCAGAACACCCGCTGCGCCCCGATGCCCATCACCAGCACCATCCGGCGCGGCCCGCCGTCGAAGATGTCGTAGGCGATCTCGACGTCGCCCACGCGGGCGCGACCGGTGCGCTGGTTCATGGCGCTCGCAGTCTACCCCGGTCCCCGACTCCGGCACTGGCTCCGTCACCGACTCCGACTCCGGCTCCGACTCCGGTTCCGGCTCCGACTCCGGTTCCGGCTCCGGCTCCGAAAACCCGCTCCCTATTACGGCGTCGCCGACGGCTCGGGCGGCTTCAGCGGGATCAGATCCGGATCCGGATCGGGCCCCGGCGGCGGGTCGGGCGGCTTCACGACCGACGTCCCCGGCCCCGGCCCCAGCTCGTGGCTCGAGCCGCTGCCCGGGCGCTTGCCCGAGCCGCGCGGCTTGTCGCTGCCGCTGCCCGGGATCGTCGCCGGCCCGTCGGGGATCGCCGCCGGCCCGTCGGTGCCGCTGCCGCTGCCGGGCCGGGCGACCGCGCCGCTGCCGGGCGACTTGCCGTGCTTCTGCGGGACCACCTCGACCGCGGGCTCGGGCGCCGCCGGCGCGCCGCCGACCAGCGCCTTGAGCTCGGCCTCGTAGCTGACGTCCTCGCTGGGCACCAGCTCGATCAGCTTGCCCCCGTAGCCGGTCAGCCGCAGCGTGTAGCGCCGCGGCTCACGACCACCGGGCAGCTCGAACTCGAACGGCGTCACGCCGACCACCTCCTTGGTGGTCATGTCGTAGATCTCCGCGCCGGCCGGCTTCGACGCCAGCGCGATCGTCACCCGCGCCGGCAGCGGCGCCTCGGGCGCCGGCGTGGCCGCGCTGCCCGCGGTGCCCACGCTGCCGGTCGCCCCGCCCGGCGGCGTCGTCGACGACGCGGCCTTGCCACCACCGCCCAGCAGCACCACCGCGCCGACGCCGAGCGCCGCCACGAGGGCGACGCCGCCGAGGATCAGCGGCAGCTTCGAGCGCGGCGGGGTCGGCAGCGGCCCGGCGTCGTCGGTCGGCACCGACACCTGCCCCTTCCACTCGGTGCGCACCGGCGCGGCGCCGCGCGGCGCCTGCGACTGGACCCGCGGCACCTTCGGCTCGTTGACCGGCTGCGCGTCCTCGCCGTGGAGCGCGCGGATCGCGTTGGCCATCTCGTCGATGGTCTCCCAGCGCTCGGTCCGGCTCTTCGCCAGCGCCTTGGCCACGATCGCCGCGATCTCGAGCGGCGCGCCGATCTCGGTCAGCACCTCGACCGGGATCTCCGGCGGCGGCTCGGTGAGGTGCAGGCTCAGGATGCCCATGAAGTTCTCGGCCTCGAACGGCACCCGCCCGGTCACCAGCTGGTGGAGGATGCAGCCCATCGCGTAGATGTCGACGCGGTGATCGACGTTCTCGCCGCGGGCCTGCTCGGGCGACATGTACTCGGGCGTCCCGAACAGCATGCCGGTGCGGGTCAGCTTGCGATCGCCCTCGCTCACCTCGGTGAGCTTGGCGATGCCGAAGTCGAGCAGCTTGACGAAGTCCTTGTGACCGAGCCACTCGACCAGGTAGATGTTCTCGGGCTTGAGGTCGCGGTGGATGATGCCGTGCCCGTGGGCCGCCGACAGCGCCGCGCAGATCTGCAGGAAGATCTTGCGGCTCCGCTCCCACGGCAGGCGCGCCTTGGCGAGCCGGGCGCGCGCGATCTCCTCGTGGAGATCGTGGCCGCTGAGCAGCTCCATCGCGAAGAACACCATGCCGTCCGGCGTCGAGCCGAAGTCGGAGATGTCGATGACGTTCTCGTGGCGGATGCGCGATGCGGCCCGCGCCTCCTGCATGAAGCGCTCGACCAGGTCGGGCTTGCGCGCGAACTCGCCGTGCAGCACCTTGAGCGCCACCGCCTTCTCGAGCACGGTGTGCTGCGCCAGGTACACCGCGCCCATGCCGCCCTCGCCCAGCTTCTTCTGGATCAGGTAGCGGCCGGCCAGCGCCTGGCCGATCAGCGGATCGCTCGGCGCCACGTACACCGGCGCCGCGCTCTGGGTGATCGGCTTGACCTCGCCGGCCTGCGTCGAGTCCGACCAGCTGGGCGCCGGCGTGGGGGCCGGGGCCACGCTGACCACCGCGCCCGCGCCCGCCGGCGCCGGGGTCCCCATCCGGGTACGCTTGTCGTCGCTCACCGTGCGAGATCCTAGCACGGCCACCCCGCCGCGGACGGGTGAACGTCGAGCCGCCTACTCGATCAGCGCCGCCCCGCGGATCATCGCCGAGCACACGTGCTGCACGTAGTCGATGCGCACCGTGCGATCGACCGGGTGGGTCGCGAGCGCGCCGAAGCCGCGGGCCGCGGGCGACACCGCGTAGTCGTTGTGCGGCCCGATCTGCTGCGCCATCAGGTACCCGAGGGTCTCGAGGATGTCGTCGCGCAGCCAGCCCCGGGGGTGGCCGGCGGCCTTGCCCAGCAGGTAGGTCGAGATCCGCGCCTCGGTGTGCGAGCCGGCCGGCGTGTTGTGCGGCATCACGAACGGGGTGAGGTTGTGCGAGCCGACCAGATCCGGCTGATCGGGGTAGTCGCCCGGGTGGGCCTGGCTCTGGCCCCAGAACCGGGCCAGCCCATCGCAGAAGTCGCGGTAGCTGGCCTTCTGCTTGTACGGCACCAGCGCCTCGGCCGCGATGCAGGTCCAGTGCTCCTCGCCGTACAGGAAGCCGCCGATGAAGAAGTCGTACCAGCCCACCAGCCAGTCCAGCGCGCGCTCCGCGGCCTGCGCGTAGCGGACGTCGCCGGTGATCGCGTACATGCGCGCGAGCGCCAGCGCCGCCTCGCCGGAGAAGTACAGGAGCATGGTCTTGTCGTCGGCGACGCCGGTGGAGACGTCGTAGATGTGGCGGAACGAGCCGTCGGGCCGCTGCATCCACAGGATCCACTCGGCCAGCGCGGTGGCCTCGGGCAGGTAGCGCCGGTCGTCGGTGGCGCGGGTGTACTCGGCCAGCGCCACCACGCCGAGCGCGGTGGAGCCCAGGTCGGCCTTGCGCCCACCCTCGAGCACGCAGGCCAGCTGGCGACCGTCGGGCAGCGTGCGCTTGCAGCCGCCCTTCTCCGACAGGCTCACCATCAGCGTGGCCGCGCGCTCGATCGGCTCGCGCAGCCACGGCGCCTTGGTGAAGCGGTAGACCTCGGCCAGGAAGTAGGTCGTGCCGGCGTGGCGCGGCAGGCTGTAGCCAGGGATCGCGCGGCCGGTGGTCAGGTTCTGCTCGTAGACGTACCGGCCGTCGGGGCCGAGGTGCTCGACCAGGTAGCGGGCCCCGGCCAGCGCGGCGGCGCGCAGCCCGGCGGCCGTCACCGGCGGCCCCGGCGGCAGACCGCGGGTCAGCTGCAGGGGCGGCGTCACCCCGCCGGTGGTCTCGACGAAGGCGTCGGTGCGGAACCGGAAGTAGCGCTTGCGCGTCGTCTTCCACTGCGCCGGCGTGCGCTGGCTGCGCTTGGCCAGGAGGAAGTCGGCCCGCGCGAAGTCGACGCCCATGCCGATCTCGGGCATCAGCTTGGTCAGCGGCTTCTTGGCCAGCAGCCCCTCGAGGAACATCTCGTCGGGCAAGAGCAGCGGCGGCAGCGGCGCGCCCGGCTCGGCGATCGTCGCGCCGAGCCCGTCGACGCCGGGGTGCAGCGCCACCAGCTGCAAGACCGCGTGATCGCGCTCGACCGGGCCGCGCCCGACGACGACGTCGACCTTCCACCGCGCCCGCGCGCGCGACGCGGCCGGCAGCGCCTTGACCTGCGGGTGCCCGCTGGCCAGCTGCCCCGCGGCCGCGGTGGCGGCGGCGATCGTCGGGCCGTAGCCCTCGACCCGGGCCGCGACCACGCCGTCGAGCCACAAGGTCGCCACCACCGGTCCGTCCTGCGGGAGCCGGCGCCGCAGCTCGGCGTGCGTCGGGGCCACCGCCTGCCCGTCGAGGGCCGCCCGCAACGACGCCACCACCGCGGCCCGCGCCTCGGGGCCCAGCCGCGGCGGCACCTCGATGCGCCAGGTGCGGTAGACCACCGCGACGTAGGCGAGGAGCAGCGCGGACGGCAGGATCCACACCGCCGCCAGCGCCAGCGCGCGGCGACGGGTCACGCCGCCGCCTTGGGCGCCAGGCCGAACGCGCGCCGGCCGGCCCGGGTCAGCGCCCACTTGAGCTGCAACGCCGGCAAGAACGCGACCGCCTCGATCACCAGGAACACCGCCAGGGTCGCCCCCGAGGCCGCGGCCTTGCCGAACGCGCCGTACACCCCCGAGAGGTAGGCCGCCGTGGTCAAGAGCAGGATCACGAACCCCACCGTCCACGCCAGCAGCGTCGCGCCGCCCGCGATGGTCAGCCACCAGCCCCAGCGCCGCCCGACGCCGGTGCCGATCGCCATCGCGGTCGACGCCAACGGCAAGAGGTAGAGCACCATCCGCGCGCCGGCGTGGCGGTTGTGCAGGGTCGTGGTGAGCAGCACGACGTAGAGGATCGTGAACGCGACGTCGAGGGCGACGTAGATGAAGCGGCGCGGGTCGCGGCGCGGGGCGGGAGCCATGGCGGCGACTCTACCGTAGGCCTGCGGCAGCGGGTCGCATCGGTCGCCCCTTCCAGCGGCGCCCGGCCGGTCGACTCGATCGATCGTCGGCACGGTCGTCACCACACCGCAGAGGGCACCATGGGCATGTTCGATTGGGATCCGGCATACGACATCGGGGTCACGTCGATGAACCGCGAGCACCAGGTGCTGCTGCAGCTGATGGCGAAGCTGCAGGGCGTCTGCGACGCCAACGCGCCCAAGGCCGCGGTGCTCACCGCCGTCGACGCGCTCGCGGCCTACACCGTCACCCACTTCCGCGACGAGGAGGCGCTGATGGAGCGCATCGGGTTCGCCGATCGCAAGCTCCACGGGATCATCCACAAGCAGCTGCTCGACAAGCTCGACGAGCACCGGCGCGCCTTCGTGGCCAGCCGCGACAGCGTCCTGGCCCCCGCCTTCTTCCAGTTCCTGAAGGGCTGGCTCAAGTCCCACATCATGGGCATCGACACCAAGTACGCCACCATCGCCCGCCAGCAGAAGTCGGCCTGACCCCGCGGCGGCCCCGCTGCAACTCAATTGCTGGGCTTGGTCTGCCGGGCCAGCGCCATCGCCTTGCGGCGCGCGGCGGCGGCCAGCGGGTGCTGGGCCGCGGCGCTGGCGAACTTGTCGTACTCGCGGCGGGCCTGGTCGAGGTCGCCCATCGCCTCGATCGCGCTGGCCAGGTAGTAGCGGGCGTCGGTCGCGCCGGCCTGTTCGACCCGGCCGGCCAGCGCCAGCTCGAGCTCGTGGCGGGCGTCCTTGGGCGCGTTGGTCTTGAGCAGCGCCACGCCGAGGAAGTAGCGCATCTGCGCGGCCCGCGGGCCCTCGTCCTCGTAGGCCAGCGCGCGGCGCAGCTCGGAGATCGCCTTGGCGTGGTCGCCGGCCCGGGCCGCGTCGAGGCCGGTCAGGTAGCCGGCGTCGATGATCTCCTCGCGGGCCTGCTTGTGGCCCTGCTCGAACACCGCCCGCTCGGTGGCGGTGAGGTGGGCCTGGTCGAGCTCGCCGAACCGCGTCACCGCCTCGGTGCGCTTGCCGGTCGTGAGGAGCTGGTAGTACGCGAACGCCTGCTCGCCGGCGGCGGTGCGTGCGGTGAGCTGATCGTCGAGGGTCTTGGCCCGGGACCGGGCCAGGTCGCGCTCGGCCACCGCGCTGTCGCGGTCGCGCACCAGCTGGCCGGCCCGGGACCGGTACAGCACCAGCATGGCCCCGCCCAGGATGGCGGTGAACAGCAGGTAGGCGACGAACGAGTTGACGCTGACCCACCGATCCCGCCGGCGTTGCCCGGTGACCAGCCGGCCCACCGACTCGGCCAGCTCGGTGGTGCCCTGCTGGACCTTCCGCAGGAGCAGCGCGTGATCGTCGAGGCGGCGGCGCAGGCCGTCGAGCTCGACGCGCGGGTCGCCGTCGGGGGCGTCGGTGGGTTCCATGGGCCGCCGAGTATGGCCAAAGCCGCCCCGGGATCAAGCGCGCTCTGGCTTTGCGAGCCGGCAGGCTTGAGCCACCGGGCTGACGCTGCTACAGTGCCGCGCGGCGCGCTATGTGCGCCCGCCACCATGCCCCTTCTATACGACTGGCTCAGCAAGGCCGCCAAAGCGCAAGGGAGCCAGAAGAAGGCTCTGGTCTACCGGGACAATTACCTGTCGTGGCGCGGGCTCCTCGAGCGGGTCGATCGCCGCGCGCAAGAGTTCAAGGCGATGGGCATCAAGGACGGCGCGTGGGTCGGGCTGATGCTCGGCAACGTCCCCGACTTCGTCGTGCTGGCGCTGGCGCTGTCCAAGCTGGGCGCCGCGATCGTGCCGATCGATCCCACCACCGGCGCCCGTGAGCTCGAGCTGATGCTCACCGCGGCGCCGTTGCGCGCGCTGGTGACCCGACCGCGCGGCTCCGAGGGATCGATCAGCGCCAGCGGGCAGACCACGCCGCCGCCGCCGACCCAGCCGGCCGCGTCGTCGCCGCGCCCGCGCAGCCAGCGCACCACCGTGCCCCCCGCCCCCGGGGGCGGCGCGATCGGCGCGGCCAGCGCCGCCGGCGGCGTCTCGGCCAACCCCGAGGCCGGCGCCGAGGTCCGGCGCCGCCTCCAGGGCACGCTGCTCACCTGCTCGGTCTACAAGCACAACCAGCTCGACCTCGACGTCGATCCGCTGGCCATCCTGTTCACCTCCGACTCGCTGGGCGACCCCAAGGCGGTGCTGCGCAGCGAGAAGAACACCGTCGCCGCCACCGATCAGGCGATCGCGGCCCTCGATCTCGACGCCGACAGCCGGCTCCTGGTCGCGGTGCCGCTGTTCCACGCCTACGGCTGGGACCTGGGGCTGCTCCCCACGCTGCGGCTGGGCGCGACGATGTACCTCGAGGAGGAGCTGTCGGCGCGCCGCATCGGCAAGCTCATCCGCGAGCACAAGATCGACGTGCTGCCGGGCACGCCGCACATGTACGCGGACCTCAACCGCCAGCCGACCGCCAAGAAGCTCGAGGTCGAAAACCCGCGCTACCTGGCCGCCGGCTCCAAGCTCGACCCGCTGATCGCCGAGGACTTCGCGACCAAGTACGGCATCAAGCTCCTGTCCTGCTACCACTCGACCGAGGCGTCGACGATCGCCCTCGACGACACCGGCAAGCACCCGACCTCGGTGGGCAAGCCGCTGACCGGCGTCGACGTGCGCGTCACCGGCGCCGACGGCAAGCCGGTGGTCGGCAAGGAGGGCCTGGTGTGGGTCCGCTCGAAGGCGCTGTCGCCGCACGCGCTCGGCCCCTACGACCACGAGGTCGGCAAGACCCCGGCCTCGCCCGGCATCGGCGCGATCGACAAGCAGGGCTGGTTCCGCTCGGGCGACCGCGGCAAGCTCGACAAGAGCGGCAAGCTGTTCCTGACCGGCCGCGAGGACGACGTCGTCAAGGTCGAGGGCAAGCGGGTCGCGCTGGGCGAGGTCGAGGGCTGCCTCGAGTCGTTCCCCAAGGTCAAGCAGGCCCAGGCCCTGGTCATCGACGACCCGCTGACCGGCGCCATGGTCATCGCCCGCGTCGTCCCCAAGTCCCGCTGCCAGCCCGAAGAGATCATCGACCACTGCGCGCGCAACCTCGCCCCCTACAAGGTCCCGCGCCGCATCGAGTTCTGCGACGTGATCTAGGGGACAGGATCCTACCCTGTAGGCATCCGCGATCGCTCGCCTTTTTCGGCCTCGCGCGTCGCAAAAAGGGACACTTTCCTCCCCCACAAGTCGCGGTCTTCGCTGCGGCTTTCGCCCGCCGCGGTCTCTAGAGGCCGCGCTTGGCGAGCTGCGCAGAGGCCTGCTCCAGCATCTCCGGCGTGTCGACGTCCTGCCACCAGCGGTCGCCGATGTCGAACGGCAGGAACTGGCCGCGGGCGCCGATGATCGCCATGCCCTCGGACAGCGTGGTGTCGCCCTTCTTCGCGACCACCTCGCCGAGCGCGGCGAAGATCGCCGGCGTGCACAGGAACAGGCCGCAGTCGATCGCGTTGTAGGTGGTCAAGGCCTTGCTGATCGGCCCGATCTTGCCGTCGTCGACCTGCACCTTGGTCGCGTCGTCGAGGTCGAACACCTCGGCGATCTTGTAGTCGACCGCCAGCGTGACCGTGCCGGGCGCCGGCGCGAGCGCCAGCAGGTCGGCCAGGATCGACGGGTCGAACACGTGGTCGCTCATCATCAGCGCGAACGGCGCGTCGAGCCGATCGCGACAGGCGTAGAGCGACAGCCCGTTGGACTTGGTCCACGCGGGGTTGTGGACGGTCTCGAGATCGCCCTGGGTCAGCCGCGCCACCTCGGCCTCGACCAGCGCGTGGCGGAACCCGGTGACCACGACGATGCGGCGGGCGCCACCGGCGCGACAGCACCCGATCGTGCGCTCGAGCAGCGTCTTGCCGCCGACGGACATCAGCGGCTTGGAGAAGGTCTCGGCGTCGCCGCTGGCGGCGAGGCGCGAGCCCATGCCGGCGGCGAGGATCACGGCAGTGTCGGCCATCGCGGGCAGTCTCGGCCCACGCCCCCACCGTGTCAATCGCCAGGGCTCCGCCAGCCCTTTCGCCCGCGACGCCTTCACGTATAGTCCGCGCCCCGTGGCCGCCACCCCATTCGCCGAGCGCCTGCGCCGCGTGCGCAACTGGCAGAGTTCGGAGTTCTACGCCGCCCTCGTGGTGCGCCCGATCGCGATCGTCGTGATGCTGGTCATCGCCGACTGGCGCTGGGTCACCCCCAACCGGCTCACGCTGGTCGCGACCTTGTGCAAGGTCGCCGCGGTGTGGGGCATCCTCGACCACCACTGGATCGCCGCCGCGGTGCTGCTGCAGCTCGGCCTCCTGTTCGATCACCTCGACGGCACCCTCGCGCGCTACCGCGGCACCGGCTCGTCGTTCGGCTCGTTCTTCGACAAGGTCTCGGACCTCTACACCTGGCTGGCCATCACCACCGCGCTCGGCTGGGTCGTCTACCAGCGCACCGGCCGCGTCGACCTGCTGCTGATGGCGTCGCTGTCGGCGCTCGGCCAGTACGCGACGGGGTACATGAAGTGGCTGACCGCGATCGAGGAGGCCCGGCTCAAGTGGCGGCGCGCCAAGCCCGATCCCGCCGCGGCGGTGGCCCGCGAGACCAAGCCGCCGGCGCCGAGCTTGCCGCCCGAGCGCACCGGCAAGCAGTGGGCGACGTTCATCCTGTCGCGGCTGTCGCGCATCGTCCTGTTCGAGGAGGTCGACCTGTTCTTCTGGGTCGGCCTGGCGCTGGTCCTCGACAAACTCGAGTGGGTGATCTGGGCGCTGGCGATCAGCCAGGGCCTGCAGGTCGTGATCACCACGTTCTGGCGCGCCGGCCACAACCTCAAGTTCGACCGCGAGCGCGCTGCGCTGACCGCCGCCGAGCGCGTCACCAAGTCGCCCACCTCGGGCGCTACCTAGTCGCGCGATCTGAGGTATCAACTGCCCGCGCGTGCCCCCCCGGCGCGCGTCCCCCGCACCAGGAGAACGCATCATGGCCCTCAAAAAAGGTGTCGAGATCAAGCCGGCCACCGGCAAGCTGGGCGTGCTCACGCCCGGCATGGGCGCCGTCGCGACCACGTACTTCGCCGGCAACCTCTCGATCCGGAAGGGCCTGACCCCGCCCGTCGGCTCGCTGTGCGAGCTGGGCACGATCCGCCTCGGCAAGCGCACCGACAACAACACCCCGAAGATCCGCGACTACGTGCCGCTGGCGCAGATGTCGGATCTGGTGTTCGGCGGCTGGGACCCGATCCCCGACAACGCCTACGAGGCCGCGGTCCGCGCCGGCGTGCTCGAGACCAAGCACCTCGATCCGATCAAGGAGGAGCTGTCGGCGATCAAGCCGATGCCCGCGGTGTTCGACCAGCAGTGGGTCAAGCGCCTCGACGGGCCCAACAAGAAGACCGGCACGTCGAAGATGCACCTGGCCGAGCAGGTCATGGACGACATCAAGTCGTTCCAGGCCAAGCACGGCTGCGATCGCATGGTGCTGATCTGGTGCGGCTCGACCGAGGTCTACCGCAAGCCGGCCGACGTCCACTCGAGCCTGGCCAAGTTCGAGGCCGGCCTGCGCGCCAGCGACGAGAACATCGCGCCGTCGCAGATCTACGCCTACGCCGCGCTCAAGCTGGGCATCCCCTACGCCAACGGCGCGCCCAACCTGGCGGTCGACACCGAGGCGCTGATGGAGCTGGCGCGCGAGAACCACGTGCCGATCGCCGGCAAGGACTTCAAGACCGGCCAGACCCTGATGAAGACCATCCTGGCGCCGGGCTTCAAGGCCCGCATGCTCGGCCTCCAGGGCTGGTACTCGACCAACATCCTCGGCAACCGCGACGGCGAGGTCCTCGACGACCCCGAGTCGTTCAAGTCCAAGGAGGTCACCAAGCTCGGCGTGATCGACCAGATCCTCCAGCCCGAGAAGTACCCGTCGCTGTACGGGAACATCTCGCACGTGGTGCGGATCAACTACTACCCGCCGCGCGGCGACAACAAGGAGGGCTGGGACAACATCGACATCTTCGGGTGGATGGGCTACCCGATGCAGATCAAGGTGAACTTCCTGTGCCGCGACTCGATCCTCGCGGCGCCGATCGTCCACGACCTCGTGCTGTTCATGGACTTCGCCAAGCGCGCGGGCCTGTCGGGCATCCAGGAGTGGCTGTCGTTCTACTGGAAGAGCCCCCAGGCGCCGACCGGCGTCTACCCGGAGCACGACCTGTTCATCCAGCTGATGAAGCTGAAGAACACGCTGCGCTACCTCAAGGGTGACGACCTGATCACCCACCTCGGCGCCGAGTACTACGACTGATCGGCGGTGGATTCCTGGCGGGCCTGTGCAACGGCTGGCCAGGGCCCTTCGCTATCCGGCTGAGATCACGGCGACGAGGCAGCGCCCGTCGCTTGCATGGGGACACAGCATGAACGGACCGATGTGGATGTGTCGTCACCTGCCGCGGGTGACGCACCTGTGGCGACGGCTCGCGCGCGCCAACTACGAGCGCGAGATGGAGCTGCTGCCGGGGCTGTGTGACCCGGCGCGGACCGGCGTCGACGTTGGGGCCAAGGTCGGGATGTACACCTACCGCATCCGCGACGCGTCGTCGGACGTGGTGGCGTTCGAGCCCATCCCGCTGTTCAACAACATGCTGCGGGCGGTGTTCGAGGGCAAGCGCGGCCACATCGAGCCGGTCGCGGTGTCGGCGGCGCCGGGCAAGGTGACGATGCGCCTGCCCTACGACAGCAAGAACGAGCAGCAGTTCGGCCGGGCGACGATCGAGGCGGCCAACCCGCTCAAGGCCGACGTCGTGGCGCGGGTCGAGGAGCTCGAGGTCGAGACCCGGACGCTCGACTCGTACGACTGGAAGTCGCTCGGCTTCATCAAGGTCGACGTCGAGGGCCACGAGCTGTCGGTGCTGGCCGGCGCCGAGCAGACCATCGCCAGGCACCGCCCCAACCTGCTGATCGAGTGCAACGACGATCACGCGGTCGACGGCACCAAGCGCCTGGCGCAGTGGTTCGCCGACCACGACTACGAGGTGCTGTTCTTCGATCGCGATCGGCTGCGCCCGTTCGCCGAGTACGACCGCGCCGTGCACTGGCAGCAGTACTTCATCGAGAACTTCATCGGCGTGCCCCGCGGCGACGCCGAGCGCCGCCGCCGCCTCGACGCGCAGGCCGTGATCGCGGCCAAGACCGCCCGCGCGCCGTCGCGGTAGCCAGCTCAGGCCGCCGTCAGCGCCGCCGCCAGGTGCGGCCCGATGATCTGGGCCAGCTCGAGGTCGGGCTTGTAGACCGCGACCAGGCCGGCCAGCGTGCCGAGCACGCGGCCGAGCAGCACGAACGAGCGCGGCACGGTCACGGCCGCGGCCTTGGCGCGGACGCTGACGTCGGCGACGAAGCTGCGGGCCTGGGCCTCCCAGTCGACGGTGGCCGCCGAGACGCCGGGCCGCATGACCGCGGTGATCGACGCGGCGATGTCGGCCAGCGCCGGGCCGTCGCCGCCGAAGCCCAGGCCGCGCAGCTCGCGCTCGGCGGTGGCGCCGTCGCCGGCGGCCAGCGCCAGCATCAGCCGGGCGTAGCCGCCGCGCTCGGCCGGGGTCAGGCGCAGCACGCAGCCCCAGTCGAGCACCGCGATCCGGCCGTCGGCGGTGCACAGGAAGTTCCCGGGGTGCGGGTCGGCGTGGACCACGCCGCCGCGGAAGATCTGGCGCGCGATGCCGTCGCACAGCGCGCGCAGGATGCGGGTGCGCTCCGCGCGATCGGCGGCGTCGAGGGCCTCGGTCAGCCGGCGGCCGTCGACGCGATCGGTGGTCAGCACCCGCGGCGTCGAGTGTGACGCGATCACCGCCGGCACGAACAGCGCGGTGCCGGCCAGGGTCGGCGCGACCTCGGCGCCGGCCGCGCCCTCGGCGACGTAGTCGAGCTCGCCGGTCAGCGCGCGGCCGAGCTCGGCGGCGATCGCGCCGAGATCGCCGGGGACGAGATCGCCGAGCGCGCCGGCGAGGATCGACAGCGCGGCGACGTCGGCGCGGACCACCTCGTCGATGCCCGGCACCTGGACCTTCACCGCGACCGCGCGGCCGTCGGCCAGGCGCGCGCCGTGGACCTGGGCCAACGACGCCGCGGCCAGCGGCTCGGCGTCGAACTCGGCGAACCGCTCGGCGATCGGCGCGCCCAGCTCGGCCTCGACGCGGGCGACGATCGCCGCGGCCTCGACCGCTGGCACGCGATCTTGCAGCTCGGCCAGCGCGCCGGCCCAGATCGGGCCGATCAGATCGGGCCGGCACGACGCCACCTGCCCCAGCTTGAGCACGCCGCCCCGCAGCTCGATGCACACCGCGCGGGTGCGCTCGGCGAGCAGGCGGTGATCGGCGGGCAGGATCGCGTCGAACCCGGCGGCGGCGGCGCGCAGCCGGTACCAGCGCGCGGTGGCGGCGATCGCCAGGCCGGCGCGCACGACGCGGGTCACCCGCGGCACGCCGCGCGACTGCGCGCGGGCCTGGGCCCAGGCCGCCTCCACCTTGGCGCTGACGTCGAGCCACTCGGCCTTCGCCGCGTCGGCGACCGCGACGCCGCCGCGCGCCACCTCGCCCAGGTCGCGGGCCAGATCGACCGACAGGCGATCGAGGTGCGCGCCGGTCTTGCTCAGCAGCTCGGACACCGCGGCCAGGAACGACGGCGGCGGGGTCGGCTCACGCGAACGGGTCTCGTCCATGGCGGATCTCCTCGAGACAGCGCGGGCACACGATCGGGCGAGGCCCGGCGCCGTCGGTGATGGCGACGGCGCCGTCGGCGCCGCGCACGAGCACGTCGTTGCACGCGGCGCACACCGCGTTCTTGCCCAGGATCATCGGCTGCCAGCCCACGACGTCGCCGGGCCGCGCCGCGGGCGCCGGCGCGGGCTCGGCCGGGCGCCGGCCGCCGCTGGCCGAGCGCGCCACCTGCGCGCCGTCGGCGACGATGTCGCCGACCAGCCCGAAGGCGTGGGTCAGCACGTTGCGCACCAGGTTCGACACCGACACGCCGAGGTCGGCGGCCCGCTCCTTCAGCTCGGCCTCGAGCCGCTCGGGGACGCGGGTGTGGAGCACGCGCTCCTTCTTGTCGTCGTCCCTGGGCGATCCAGGTGACGCGGGCGGCTCCGGTTCGGACTCGCTGGGGCGTCTTCGTGTCACAACGTGATACGTTATGTATCACGACGTGTCACATGTCAAGGGCGTCCCCGGGAGCTGCCAGCGGTGCTACACGAAGTAGCGTGACGATCAGCCACAGCCTGGTTCGCCCGATCACGCGCAGGGACATCCGGGGCCCCGCGCAGTACGCGCCGATCCGCGACGATTACCGCCGCCGCGTCATCGAATGGAAGCGGCCACGCCGGCTGCTGGTCGGCGACCGGGTCAGCCTGGTCTTCGAGAACCGCCACACGCTGACCCTGCAGATCGAGGAGATGTGCCGGGCCGAGGGCCTCACCGCCGATCCGCAGATCGAGGCGGAGATCGAGGTCTACAACGCGCTGATGCCGACCGACGACTCGCTGTCGGCCACGCTGTTCGTCGAGCTGCCCCCCGACGCCGACCCGCGGGTCGAGCTGGGCAAGCTGGTCGGCCTCGACGAGCACGTCGCGCTGGTGATCGGCGCGCACCGGCTGCCGGCGGCGTTCGAGCCCGGCCGCGCCGACGACGATCGGATCTCGGCGGTGCAGTACCTGCGGTTCCCGCTGCCGCCAGCGGCCAAGGCGGCGCTGGCCGTCGCCGGCACGCCGATCGCGCTGGCGATCGACCACCCGAACTACCGGCACACCGCCGTGGCCCCCGACGGCTTCCGCGCGTCGCTGGCGGGAGACTACGGCCTGTGACGCGCCTGCTGGTCCTCGGGGTCGTCGGGGCCGCCGCCTGCGGCAACCCGTACAAAGAAGAGCTCGAGCGCAACCGCAACTTCCAGTGCAACGACCGCACCGCCAGCTACGTGGTGATGGGCGGGCTGGCCGCGCGCGAGCTGGGCGTGATGATCGACTGCCGCGACGCCGGCCCGCGGATCGTCCAGTGGAAGGCCGATCAGGACGGCACCCGCGACGAGCAGACCCAGTCGCTGACCGTCAGCGAGTTCGAGCGGGTGTGGGAGAAGATCGACAGCTCGGGCTGGCGCTACCTCGAGGACTGCGCCGGCACCGGCGGCGACGACGACCCGGCGTACAGCTTCGACGTCAACGACTGGAACGGCCACGCCGAGTTCGCGTGCACCAACGCCGGGCCGCTGCCCTACCCCTACAACGTCATGGTCGATCAGCTCGATCTGCTCGCCGCCGAGAAGGCCAAGCGCGACACGTCGACCAAGAAGGACCCCGACGACCCGTGAGGGCTAGCCTCGCCGGCCGCGCCTGCGTGATCACCGGTGCCAGCCGCGGCATCGGCGCGGCGATCGCCCGACGGTTCGCGGCGGCCGGCGCCGCGGTGGGGCTGACCGCGCGCTCGGTGCCCGATCTCGCGCGCCTCGCCGACGAGCTGCGCGCCGGCGGCGCGACCGTCGCCACCGCGACCGCCGACATCGGCCGGGCCGACGAGGTCGACGCGATGGCGCGCAGCCTGAGCGCCGCGCTCGGGCCGATCGCGATCGTCGTCAACAACGCCGGGATCGTGCTGCGCAAGCCGACCGCCGACATCACCGACGGCGAGTGGCGGCAGATGATGGCGGTCAACGTCGACGGCCCGTTCTACGTCGCCCGCGCCTTCGCGCGGACGCTGCGCGCCACCCGCGGCCGGCTGATCAACATCGCCTCGATCGCCGGGCGCCAGGGCACGCCGCTCCTGGCCGCGTACTGCACCGGCAAGCACGGCCTGGTCGGCCTGACCCGGGCCCTGGCCGAGGAGTGGCGCGGCGAGGTCGCGGTCAACGCGATCTGCCCGGGCTCGGTCGACACCGACATGCTACGCCATGGCATGCCCGGCGCTTCTCCGGCCATGACCGTCGACGACGTCGCGGCCACGGCGCTGTTCCTGGCCGCCGACGCCCCGGCCGCGATGACCGGCTCGTGCCTGGACGTGTTCGGGTGAGCGACGCCGCCGCGCTCGACCCGTGCTGCGTCGACGACGTGATCGCCGACGCCGAGCTGGCGCGCGTGCCGATCTTCCCGCTGCCCAACGCGGTGCTCCTGCCCGGCGGGCTGATGCCGCTCCACGTGTTCGAGCCGCGCTACCGCGAGATGGTGCAGGACGCGCTGGCGGGGCCCAGCCTGCTGGCGATCGCGCGCCTCCGTCCCGGCTACCAGCGCGACTACCACGGCCGCCCGCCGGTCTACGCCCTCGCCGGGATCGGCCGGATCATCGCCTGCGACGAGACCGCCGACGGCCGCTACATGATGGTCGTGCGCGGCGTCGGCCGGGTCGACGTCAGCCGCGAGCTGCCGGCGGAGCGCAGCTACCGCGAGGTCGCGGCGCGGCTGCTCCCCGACGCGCCGTGCTGCCAGGACAAGCTGGGCCGCGCCCACGGCCAGCTGCTGGCGCTGTGCGAGCGGCTGTCCCAGGCGCTCGACCGCGGCGGCGATCAGCTGCGCTCGCTGCTCGCGTCCTGCGCCTGCCCCGGCGCCTGCGCCGACGCCATCGCCGCCGCGCTGGTGTACGACCACGACGAGCGCCAGGCCCTGCTCGAGCGCCTCGACCCGGTGGCCCGCCTCGATCGGGTCGCCGAGCACGTCGGCAAGCTGCTGTGCGAGCTGGTGCCGTGCCGCGGCGCGGTCAATTGAGAGGGTCTTTCGCAAAGACCCTCCCCCACAAGACGTGGGGCCCCCACCCGAAACGCGAGATCCTCCTCGTGGATTCGAGTGCGCTCGACCAACCGTCCGAGAGGCGCGGCGACGCCCCTGACGCTCAATCCCGGCGGCCCTGCAGGCGCAGCAGCTCGGCCATGTCCTTGTGGCCGGCCGGCCCGTCGATCAGCCACACCGCGCCGTCGCCGCGATCGGTCTCCTCGAGCACGACCTCGAGCGCGCGGCGGGCGCCGATGACGCCGGTGGCGCGGCCGGGCGCCTCGAGCGCGAAGTCGCGCACGCCGGCGGCGGAGACCACCTCGCGCATCCAGCGCAGGTCGTCGCGCAGCGCGGTGTCGCGGTAGCCGCTCGACGGGCCGAGCCCGAACAGGAACACCCGCTTGAACGGCAGGCGCCGGCCCGGCGGCAGCATCATGGTCTCGCCGCGGCTGCCGACCAGCCGGCCGGCCTTGCACAGCCGGGTCAGCCGCCCGCACAGCCGCCAGTCGCTCAGGCCGGCCGCGCCGCGCAGCGGCCGCTCGTCGCTGAACACCGGCAGCAGCAGCGCCTCGCGGGGCGCCTCGTCCCACTTGCCGAGATCCAGCGGCAAGAGCGACAGCTTCACGTCGCCTCGGGCTCGCTCGCGGGCTCGCCGTCGGCGCGCCGCCCCAGGTTCGCGGCGATGCGATCGAGCACGCCGTTGACGAACGCCGACGACTCGGCGGTGCCGAACCGCTTGGCCAGCTCGACCGCCTCGTTGATCACCACCCGCACCGGGGTCTCCGGCGCGTGGATCAGCTCGCCCACCGCCAGCCGCAGGATGTTGCGATCGACCCGCGCCATGCGCTCGAGCCGCCAGTTGCGCGAGCCGGCGACGATCGCGTCGTCGACCCCGCCGCGCCGGCCGTGGGCCATCACCAGCGCGACCAGCCCGGTGGCCAGCTCGCGCACCGCCTGATCGGCCGGCAGCTCGAAGCGATCGGCCCACGCCGCGACCGCGCCGGCGGCGTCGCCGTCGTCGACCCCGTCGTCGAGGCCGAACAGCACCTGCAGCGCCAGCGCGCGCGCCGCCCGCCGGGTGGTGACCGACTCGCTCACGCCGCGGTCCCGAGCGCGCGGAACAGCTGCGCCATCTCGATCGCCGCCAGCGCGGCGTCGAAGCCCTTGTTGCCGGCCTTGGTGCCGGCGCGCTCGAGCGCCTGCTCGATGGTGTCGGTGGTCAGCACGCCGAACACCACCGGCATCGGCGCCGCGGCCGCCGCGCCGGCGACGCCCTTGGCCGCCTCGCCCGCGACGTAGTCGAAGTGCGGGGTGGCGCCGCGGATCACCGCGCCCAGCGCGATCACCGCGTCGACGCCGCCGCGCGCCACGACCTGCCGCACCACCTGCGGCAGCTCGAAGGCGCCGGGGCACTTGACGATCGTGATCGCGTCGGCGCGGCCGCCGGTGCGGGTGATGGCGTCCACCGCGCCCGCGATCAGCGGCTCGACGATGAGGCCGTTGAAGCGGCTGGCGACGATGGCGAAGCGCAGGCCCGCGGCGGACAGCTGGCCTTCGAGGACGGTCGGCATGGCGCGCAATCTACCTCACCTCGGCGCCCGCGGCGGTCGCCGCGATCCGATCTGCGCCGCGCAGCGCGCGGCTGGTCAGCGCCACGCGCTCGACGACCTCGATGCCGAAGCCCTCGATGCCGACGATCTTGCGG
Source organism: Myxococcales bacterium (assembly GCA_016707895.1). Classification (GTDB taxonomy): domain Bacteria; phylum Myxococcota_A; class Polyangia; order Haliangiales; family Haliangiaceae; genus UBA2376. The sequence goes on from JADJGV010000008.1 coordinate 198,826, forward strand.
TCGCTGTTGGACAGGAGCCGGATCTTCGACAGGCCGAGATCGGCCAGCACCTGGGCGCCCAGGCCGAAGTCGCGCAGCGCCTCGCTCGACGCCTCGGGCGAGCGCACCCCGGCGCGGGGCGCGCCCTCGGTGAGCTTGCCGAAGGCCCGCTCGACGCTGGTCCGGGTCCGGCTGTAGACGTACAGGAACACGCCGCAGCCGGCCTCGTCGATCTGGCGCAGCGCGATCTCGACGTCGGGCTTGAGCGCCAGCGGGTCGACCACCGGATCGAGCACCGCCACCCGGGCCAGCACCGGGCCGGTCGCGGCCTCGGGCGCGCCGCGCACCAGCGCCAGGTACTCGGTGTCCTCGACCTCGGTGTCGTAGACGAACGCGCGCCACGGCTCGCCCGGCCCGAGGAACCCGGGCCGCATGCCGTGCTCGCGGCGGCGGCGCACGATCTGCTCGCGCTCGAGCCGGAAGGCGATCAGGTCGGCGACCGAGCAGATCACCAGGTCGTGCTGCGCCGCGAACGCCTCGAGCTCGGGCATCCGCGCCATCTCGCCATCGTCCTTCATGATCTCGCAGATCACGCCGGCCGGCTTGCACCCGGCCAGCCGCGCCAGGTCGACCGAGCCCTCGGTCTGGCCGGTGCGCACCAGCACGCCGCCCTTGCGCGCGCGCAGCGGGAAGACGTGGCCCGGCGACACCAGGTCGTGGGGGCGCGCGTCGTCGGCGATCGCCGCCCGCACCGTCGTCGCGCGGTCCTTGGCCGAGATGCCGGTCGAGACGCCGTGGCGGGCCTCGATCGACACGGTGAACGCGGTGCCCAGGCTGGCCTGGTTGTCGCGCACCATCGGCGCCAGCTCGAGCTTGTCGATCAGCGCGCCGTCCATCGCCAGGCAGATCAGGCCGCGGGCGTGGGTGGCCATGAAGTTGATGGCCTCGGGCGTCACCTTGTCGGCGGCCAGCACCAGATCGCCTTCGTTCTCGCGATCCTCGTCGTCGACCATGATCACCATCTGGCCGGCGCGGATGGCGGCCAGCGCGGCTTCGACGCGAGCGGACGGGGTGGCGAGGCGCATCACGGCTTCTCCTGGTACGGGGCGACCAACCTCTCGACGTACTTGCCGATGAGGTCGACCTCGAGGTTGACGCGGGCGCCGGGCCGACGCTGGCCCAGGTGGGTGGCGCCCACGGTGTGGGGGATGATGGCGACCGCGAAGCTGGTCTCGTCGACGGCGTTGACCGTCAGGCTGACGCCGTCGATGGCGATCGAGCCCTTGACGATGACGTAGCGCAGGAGCGGCGCCGGCGGCCGGTAGGTCAGGACCAGGTTGGCGCCGCGGTCGACCCGGCTGACCAGCTCGCCGACGCCGTCGACGTGGCCGGCCACGAGGTGACCGCCCAGCCGCGCGCCCAGCGCCAGCGCCCGCTCGAGGTGCACGCGATCGCCGACCCGGCGCTCGCCCAGCGTGGTCTTGGCCAGGGTCTCGGCGCCGGCCAGCACCTCGTAGCTGTCGCCGTGGGTGGCGGTGACCGTCAGGCACACGCCGTCGTGGGCGATCGACTCGCCCAGCCCCAGCGCGGTCACCGCGATCGCCGCCGGCCGCACCGTCAGCACCAGCGCGTCGGAGCGCCGGTCGGCGCGGACGATGGTGCCGAGGTCCTCGATCAGGCCGGTGAACACGGGCGTCATCTAGCACGAGTTGCAGGCCCCACGTGCAAGCGCGGTCACATGCCGGCGCGCTGGGCCGCCGGGGTCCGGGCCCGCACCACCCGGTGCACGATCGACAACCCGAAGTACCCGAACGCGACGATCAGCCCGAGGATCAGCCCCGGCAGCAGCACCCCGGTGAACCCGCACACCGCCCACACCAGCGTGTAGACGTCGCGGCGGCCGAACGCCCGCAGCACCGCCAGCGGCGTCAGCTTGTGCTCGAAGCGATCGGCCAGGTCGGCCTCGGCGCGATCGAAGAACCAGCGGAACGCCAGCACGTCGCCCGGCTTGCCGATGCGCGCCACCGCCCGGAAGATCATCGCCGCGCACGACGCCCGGGCCACCGCGCTGACGATCGCCACCGGCCACCACCAGCCGCCCACCGCCCAGCCCAGGGCCAGCGTCATGCCGATGTCGATCACGTCGTCGGAGACGTTGTCGAGCGTCCGGCCGAAGCTCGAGTACAGGTGGCGCACCCGGGCCAGCTCGCCGTCGCACGAGTCGAGCACGACCTGCAGGAAGATCGCTGCGCCGCCGAGCGCGAGCGCGGCCCGGCCGCCGCCAGCGGTCCCGCGCGTCCCGCCCCAGGCCACCAGCGCGCACGCCAGCGCGCCGACCACGGTGTTGGCGACGGTGATCTGGTTGGGCGTCAGGCCGGCGCGGGCGAACCACGGCGTCAGCCGCAGCGACACCGGCCGGATCACGTAGGTGTCGCCGAGGCCGTCGTAGCTGCGCCGGCACGCCTGCAGGAGCGCGCGCTCGGCCCGCCGCCGCGACCGCCCGTCGGCGATCGTCACCCCGGCGATCACGTCGCCAGCCACCGGCCGCGCGTCGGCCGGGGCGTCGCCGTCGGTGAACTCGACCGCCAGCGCCAAGGTCGGCAGCGCCGGCCGCGCCGCCGCGGCCAGCCGCACCAGCGCCCGGGTCGCGCCGGCCTGGGCCGCCTCGCGCAGCACCCGCTCGACGATCGACATGCCGCCCAGCCGCATCGCGGCCACGGCCTCGCGCCCGGCGTAGTCGACGAACACCGTGGACACCGGCGCGTGATGCCACAGCCGCGCGATCGCAGCAAGCGGGCTCGCGCCGGCCCGCGCGATCCTCTATCGTCCCCCGCCGTGAAGGCCATCATCCTCGCCGCCGGCATGGGCTCGCGCCTGGCACCGCTCACCAACGATCGTCCCAAGGTGCTGGTGCCGGTGGCCGGCCGCCCGATCCTGTTCCGCCAGCTCGATCACCTGACCGCGGCCGGCTTCGACCTCGCCGACGTCGTCATCGTCGGCGGCTACCGGGTCGACACGCTGCGCGCCGAGCTGGCCGCCAACGGCTTCGCCGCGTGCACGGTGATCTTCAACGACATGTACGAGCCGTGGAACAACTTCTGGTCGCTGGCGGTGGCCGAGCCGGCGGTGCGCGGCCACGCCGTGCTGCAGTTCGACGGCGACGTCATCCTCGACCCGGCGCTCCTGCCGAAGATGCTGGCGGCGCCGGGCGACGCGCTGCTCGCGGTCGACGTCCGCGACGAGCTCGACGACGAGACGATGAAGGCCCAGGTCGGCGCCGCCGGCGACGTCACCGGCCTGTCCAAGCAGCTCGATCCCGCGACCTGCGCCGGCGAGTACATCGGCATCTCGCGGCTGTCGGCCGAGGCCGCGGCCAAGGTGTTCCGCGAGCTGCACGCGCTGCGCGACGAGGGCCTGACCAACGAGTACTACGAGGGCGCGTACCTGCGGCTGATCCGTCGGGGCGAGGTCCGGTTCGGCGTGGTCGACGTCCACGCCTGCATGGTCACCGAGATCGACAACGTCGAGGATCTGGCGCGCGCCGACGCGCTGGTCCGCGCCCGCGAAGGCTGAGCGGCTAGGCCGCGGGCGGCGGGGCGACGGCGGGCGGATCCTCCACCGGCGGCGCGCCGCGCAGCGCGGCCCGGGCCCGGGCCGGCGATAGGCCCTGGGTGTAGGCCAGGAGCACGCCGGCGACGCCGACGATCGCGACGGTCACGGCGATCAGCCGCGCCGCCAGCGGCAGCTCCATCGTCGCCCACTTCACGCCCTGCCCGACCGCGGCCGCGGCCAGGATGCACAGCGGCACGCCGATCACCTGGCGCAGGAACTCCCTGACCTTCAGGTCGATCGTGTAGGTCACCAGCAGCAGCAGCACGACGAACGCGATCGGGTAGCCGACCGCCCACGCGATCGCCACCGACTCGAAGCCGTAGCGCGGCCCCAGCACGTGCGCCGAGATCACGAAGAACGCCGGCAGCACCACCGCGGCGACGATCGTGTAGATCAGCGTCCGGCTGGGGTGGCCGATGCCGTCGAGCAGCGGCGGCAGCACGTACGACAGCGAGCGCAGCACCGCGACTCCGAGCAGCACCCGCACCGAGTCGACCGGCGTCAGCCCGAACTTCGGGAAGAACACCGTGATCACCTCCTCGCAGGCCACGAAGACGATCGCCGAGTACAGCATCACGGTGACCAGGTTCATGCGGGTGAACGACACGAACTGGGCGATCAGCTTGGGCCGATCGTGGCGCAGCTTGGCGAAGGTCGGGAACGCGATGTCGACGACGACGTTCGAGATCATCCGCACCGGCTCGAGCACGACCTCGTAGGCCAGGCGGTAGACGCCGAGCGCCGACGCGCCGAAGTAGTGCGCGACCACCGGGTAGTCGAGGTTGGTGTAGGTGAAGAACAGGATCTGCGACGCCGACGCCTTGATGCCGAACGCCGCGTGGTCCCACGTCTCGCGCAGCTTGAGCACCGCCTTGGGCCGCCACGGGTGGCAGATCTGCGCGCCGATGCCGGTCACCAGCACCCGGCCCAGCGGCCCCAGCACGAACGCCCAGATGCCGAAGCCGGCGGCGGCGAACCCGACCTTGCCCGCGAACTCGGTGAGGTTGGCGATGATGCGGATCACCGACAGCTCCTTGAAGCGGAGCTCGCGCTTCATCAGCGCCACCGGGATGAAGTAGACGTTCTGCCACAGGAGCTTCGAGCCGTAGGCCACCAGCAGCCAGCCGACGACGCGGTGATCGTAGAACGCCTCGCACGCCGCCGGCGCGCCGATCAGCAGCACCAGGAACAGCAGCCCGGCCATCGCGAAGTTGATCCAGAACACCGACGAGATCACGTCGTCGTCGGTGCGATCGCGCTGGATCACCGCCGCCGACAGGCCGAGGTCGGTGACCTGATCGAGGATCGGGAACATCCACACCGCCATCGTGGCGATGCCGTACTGCTCCTGGTCGACCCAGAAGCCGAGGATGAGCAGGATCGCGAGGAAGTCGAGGATGCCGACCAGCGAGCTGGCCAGGCCGATCCACGCCAGGCCGCGGTTGACGTCGCTCTTGATCTCGGTCGACCCAGCCATCGGCGCCTGCACGTTACACGCAATAGCGCCGCCCGCGCCGCCCGGCACCTGCCCGATCACCCAGCGCGGACGGTTTGTGGTATCGCGCGCACGGCATGGATCGCGACCGCCTCACGCGCCTGCGCAACTACCAGTCGGGCGAGTTCTACGCCGCGCTGGTGATCCGGCCGCTGACGATCGCGGTGCTGTACCCGATCGCCGACTGGCGCTGGCTCACGCCCAACCGCTGCACGACGATCGGCAACCTGGCCAAGCTGGGCGCGGCCGCGCTGATGCTCGACCCGCGCCGCTGGGTCTGGGCCGCGCTGCTGCTGCAGGTCGGCGTGCTGTTCGATCACATGGACGGCACGCTGGCGCGCTACCGCCGGGCGTTCACCAAGCTGGGCTCGTTCTACGACAAGGCCTCGGACATGGTGACCTGGACCGCGATCGTCGGCGTCGCCGGGTGGCGCGCCGCGGTCGAGACCGGCGAGGCCTACTACCAGGCGCTGGCGCTGGCGTCGGTGATGGGCATGAACGTGTGCGGCTACGTGAAGTGGCTGGCGGTCGCCGAGACCGAGCGCGTGCGCTGGCTGGAGGCCCGGGTCGATCCGGCCGCGGCGGTGGCCGCCCGCACCCGCCCGATCGTGGTCTCGCGCCCGCCGACCCGCACCCCCGGCCAATGGCTGCGCTGGGGGCTGACCATGCTCAGCCGGATCTGGCGCTTCGAGGAGGTCGACCTGTGGTTCTGGCTGGGGCTGGCGCTGATCGTCGACCGCCTGCCGCTGATGGTGTGGATCCTGGCCGGGACCCAGGTCCTGCAGATGGTGATCATGCTGACGATCCGCACGCTGGAGGTGGTCCGGGCCGACCGCCGGATGCGGGAGCTGGAGCCCGGCGAGCCCGGCCCCGCGCCCGGCGCGACCCCTTGATCCTGCATGCGATCCCGCCGGCCTGGATCTGGCACGACGGTCCGCGGCGGCACCTCGCTGACCCATCCACGTCACCTCGGTGTCAGACACCCGTCAACAAGTGGTGAAAAGCCGACATCCTCCGACATAACCCCGCGAAATCCGCGCCGGTTCACGGCTTGCATGGTCAGCGACCAAATGGCCCCCCGCTCCCAGCTCGCCATCGTCTCCGCCAACGACTCCGACGTGGTCGATCTCGCCGCGGTCCGGGACGCCCGGCGCGAGCCGCAGGGGCTGCCTCGCTACAGCCCCACCACGTCGCTGGACAAGATCCTGCGCAGCGACCTGCCGCCGTCGGCGGTGCAGAAGCTGGACTGGAACGAGGGGACCATCGCGCCGCCGGCCTCGGTGTCGGCCGCGATGGTGGCGCACATCCAGGCCAATGACGGCGCGTTCCTGAAGTGGTACCCGCAGCTCTCGGGCGGCGAGGCGCTGCAGCAGGAGCTGGCGACGTACTGCGGCGTGGGCACCGAGAACCTGCTCATCACCAACGGCTCGGACGACGCGCTGATCCTGCTGTGCCACGGCATGCTGGGCGCCGGCAAGGCGGCGCTGGCCCCGACCCCGACCTACGAGCACTTCTGCGTGAACGTGCTCGGCACCGGCGCCGGCCTGGTCCGCTTCGACCTCGACGACCCGTTCGTCGCCGACCCCGAGGCGCTGGCCGCCGGCATCGCCTACCACCGGCCGTCGATGGTCTACCTGGTCTCGCCGAACAACCCGACCGGCATCCAGTGGGCGGCCGACGAGGTCCGCGCCCTGGCGGTCCGGTTCCCGGACATCACGTTCGTGGTCGACGAGGCCTACCACGAGTTCGCCGGCATCGACGCCCGCACCGGCCGCCCGATCACCTGCGCGCCGCTGGCGATGTCGATGAAGAACGTCGTCGTCACCCGCACCTTCTCCAAGGCGTTCTGCCTGGCCTCGGTGCGCTGCGGCTACGTCATCGCCCACCCGGCGACCCTCGACGAGCTGCGCCCGTTCTACAACCCCAAGAGCGTCAACCAGCTGGCCCAGGTCGCGGCCACCGCGGCGCTGCGCGAGTTCGCGAGCTACTACCAGCCGTACATCGAGGCCACCCACGAGGCGCGCGAGGCGTTCGTGGCCGATCTCGAGTGCCGCGGCATCGACGTCCGCACCGGCGGCGCCGGCAACTTCGTGTGCGTGCGCGTGCCCGAGGGCCGCACCGCCGAGCTGTGCAAGCGGCTCGAGGACGACCACATCTACGTGCGCGACATCAGCGCGCGCTTCCACGGCTACGTCCGCATCACGATCGGCCTGGAGATGGACCGGGTCGCCGAGGCGCTGCACCGGGCGCTGGCCGCGATGACGCCGCCCGAGCGCGTGTAGATCCGAGGGCCTTTCGCAAAGCCCCTCGTGCTTCTAGGAGGGCCTTTCGCAAAGGCCCTCCCCCACAAGACGTGGGGCCCCCACCCGAAACGGCCCGGAGCGTGCGGCGCGAGCCCGGGCGGCCCCTCCAGGGTCGGTGCTCGACCGAACGACGTCTACGCGCTGAGCGTTCACGCGGGAACCTTGTCCCGACATCTCCCTTGTCCCGACGCCCCTCGTCGAGCCAGACTGCGCGCCCATGAGCGGACCTGATCGCACCGCGCTGGTGCTGGCCACGGCGGCCGGCGACCGGCGCATCGTCACCGGCTTGACGCTGGGCGAGCGCGGCCGGCGGGTCGCGACCCGCGCCGGCTTCACCGGCGACCGGCTGGTGGTGGTGACCACCGTCGACGAGCTGCGCGCGGCCCAGCCGCGCCTGGCCGGCCCGCTGGTGGTCATCGACGCCCGCGATCAGGTGGTCGCCGCCGAGCTGTTCGCCGCGCTCGAGCCCGAGCGGCCCGGCGCCCGCCACGCGATCGATCCCGCCCGCGGCGACGCGGCGGTCGGCGCGCTGGTGGTCGACGCCGGCGACGCAGCCGCGGTGATCGCGGCGCTGGTCGCCGACTTCGCCGGCGGCGTCGCGACCGCGCACCCGACGGCCTCGACCGCGGTGCCGGTGCCGCGCCGCGCCCGCTTCCCGGTCCCCGATCGGGCGTCGGTCCGCGCCGCCGACAAGTGGCAGTACGAGCTGGTCGACAAGCCGCTCGACTCGTGGCTGTGCCGCTACTTCTACCGGCCGCTGGCCCGGCCGCTGACCAAGCTGTTCCTGCGCTCGCCGTTCACGCCAAACGCGATCAGCGTCATCTCGATCATCCTGTCCCTGGTCGGCTGCGCGATCGCCGCCGGGCCGTCGCGGATGGATCACATCGTCGGGCTGGCGATCCTGGTGGCCGGCGGCATCGTCGACGCCAACGACGGCGAGGTGGCCCGGCTGCGGCTCGAGATGTCCAAGGCCGGGGCCTGGCTCGACGCGATCGGCGACGACATGGCCCGGCTGGCGCTGGTCGCCGGCATCGGCGTCCACGTCTCGCACCTGCACCCCGACTGGCACGCGCTGCCGATCACCGGCGCCGCGCTGGCGATGACCGTCGCCTCGCTGGTGCTCATCTACTGGTACTGCATCTTCGTCATCCACTCGTCGAACAACCAGGACTACACCAAGGCCCTGCAGATCGGCCCCGGCGTGCGCGCCGACGGCCCGCGCGGGCTGGGCGCGGCGATCGCCGACTTCGCGGCGCAGCTCATCCGCCGCGACGCCATCGACCTGGGCGTGCTGGTGCTGGCGCTGGTCCACCTGCCCGAGGTCGGCTTCGTGCTGCTGTCGGTGGGCGCGCTGGTCACGCTGGCGGTGGTCATCCCGACTCACCTGAAGATCGTGCGGTCGCTGCGCGCGTCGCGCGCCTGACCGTGCGAGGCTGAACCGGCATGTCGGTCGGAAAGCGCGCTGCCAGCGGAGCCCTGTGGAGCGTCGCGTCGTCGGTCGGGGCCCGCGTCATCGGGCTGATCGGCACGCTGTACATGACCCGGCTGCTCGACCCCGACGTCGTCGGCGAGGTCGCCGCGGCGATGGTGCTGGCCCAGACCGCCAACTGGCTGTCGAACTGGGGCTTCAACCAGTACATGATCGTGCGCGGCCCGGAGTCGGCGGCCGCGACCTACCACGCGGCGATGACCAACTGGTCGTTCGCGGTGATCGGCCTGACCATCGCCGCGTTCCTGGGGCCGGCCTTCGAGCCGGTGTTCGACGCGCCGCACCTGTCGGGCTACCTGCCGGGGCTGGTGCTGTCGGTGTTCATCCGCCGCTTCGGCGCGGTGCCCGACAAGATCCTCGCCCGCGAGATGCGCTTCCGCGAGCTGGCCATCGCCAACGGCGCCGGCGAGCTGATGTTCACGCTGACCGCGCTGACGCTGGCCGCCGCTACCTCGCTGGGCGGCGACGCGATCGTGATCGGCAACATCGTCCAGTCGACCGTGACCACCGGGCTGATCCTCCGCTACACCGGCTTCCGCTGGCTCACCCGCTCGCCGTGGCAGTGGTCGCGGTTCACCGAGATCATGCGCTTCGGCATCCCGGCCGGCGTCTCGCAGGTGTTCAACTTCGCGTCGCGCTACTGGGACAACCTGCTGTTCACGCGCTTCTTCGGCACCGGCGTCGCCGGCATGTACAACATGGCCTACAACCTGGCCGACATCCCGGCGGTGCAGTTCGGCGAGCAGATGAGCGGCGTGCTGTTGCCGGCGATGTCGTCGCTCGATCCGGCGCAGCGCAAGGCCGCGGTGGTGCGCTCGACCGGGCTGATGGCGCTGGCGGTGTTCCCGATGGCGGTCGGGCTGGGCGCGGTCGCCGACTCGCTGATCGCGCTGTTGCTGTCGCCCGCGTGGCAAGGCGTCGCGCCGCTGCTCACGGTGCTGAGCGTGCTGTCGGTGGTGCGGCCGATGGCCTGGGGCGTGTCGTCGTACCTGGCCAGCTACGGCCGCAACCGCACGCTGATGATCCTCGAGGCGGCCAAGGTCGTCTTGCTGTTCGGGTGCATCATCGGCTTCCGCCACCTCGGCCCGACCTGGGCCGCCGGCGCGGTCGGCATCGCGTTCGGGGCGCACTCGCTGATCACGATCGGCGTGGTGATCAAGCTCGACGGCATCCCGGCCGGCCCGATGATCGGCGCGTTCGTCCGCCCGCTCCTGGCCTGCGCGGTGATGGCGGCCGCGGTGCTGGGCGCGCGCCACGGCCTGCACGCCGTCGGCGTGACCCGCCCGGTGTTCCTGGTACCGATCGAGATCGCGGTCGGCGGCGCCGCCTACGTCCCCGCCGCGTTCGTCTTCGCCCGCCCGATCGCCCGCGACTTCCTGGCCCAGCTCAAGCGCGCGCTCAAGCGCGGCGAGCGGTAGCCGCGCCGCGGCTCACGGGTACAGCGCGCTGGCGCCCGCCTTGTCCTGGTTGGTGAGCACGAGGTCGCCGTTCTGGGTGCCGTTGCACTGCGGGTAGTGCATCACCGACGACGCGTCGTACGCGGTCAGCGCGCGCCAGTTGTTGTCCTCGAAGCAGGTGCCGCTCTCGGGGCGGGTGTGCTCGTGGCGGAAGCCGATCGTGTGGCCCAGCTCGTGGCGCAGCACGCCGGTCAGGGTCCACGGCGAGATGTTGCCGAACGACGAGGTCGCGATCAGCACCTCGCGGCTCTTGCGCGACGAGCTCGGGAAGAACGCGCGGGCCAGGTACTGCGTGGTGGTCACCTGGCGGACGTTGAACACGACGTTGTTGTTGCGCGAGGTGCAGTTGCCGTCCTGCGCCGTCGCGTGGACGAAGTTGACCCGGGCCGTCGCCTCCCACGCCGCGGTGGCCGAGTTCATCGCCGACACCACCGTGGCGTAGCGGCTGCCGAAGCTCGACTGGCTGATGCAGTACGTCAGGTTCGCCGCGGTCGCCGCCGACCAGCGATCGTCGGCGCCGCCGACCCGGTTGACGATCAGGTTCGAGGCGGCGGTGCCCAGGCCGTCCGCGCGATCGGCGGCGGCGGCCACCGAGTCGAGATAGCGGTCGTAGAGGTCCTGCATCGCCGCCTCCGACTCGACCAGCTCGTCGCCGTTGAGCACGTACGCGCCGGTGTCCGGCTCCTGGTACGCCTGCGCCTTGAACTCGTCATAGGTGAGGACGTCCGATCCGGAACCACCGCACGCCGCCGCCACACCGACAACCAGCGCCATCGCAGTCGAGAAACGAGCGTTCACGAGGACCTCCAGAGTTCGAGAAGGTGACATCAGGGAAACCCAGTTGGCGCGCGAACGTTACCGAGGCCCCCGGTGTAGGCCGCAAGGTCCACCAGGTGGGCGGCGATCCCACGTGCGGCGCGCCGCCGCGCAGCGTCAAGTCGGCGTCACGGCACGCAGCGGACATCTGCCCACATCGGCGAAGGCGCGGGCGGCGGTCCAAAAAAGACGCCGCGTGCGATCACCCGGATCGGTCGCGACCAGGGCCCCGCCCGCCGCGGTATTGTCGCGAGCCTGTGTGCGCGCCGTTCGATCACCCGTCGCCGCCGAGCCTGGCGCAGGCCGCGGTCATCGAGACGTTGTTCGCCGAGCGGATCACCGCGCGGCTCGAGGCGCTCGACTACCGCTCGGTCAGCGAGTTCCTGGCGATGCGGCCGACGACCTCGCTCGACGCGATGGCCGCGACGCTCGGTCTCGACGAGGTGACGTCGTTCCACCTCGAGCGTCAGCTGCTGGCGGAGGCGCTGCGCGATGGCCGCGGCGACGTCGCCGCGCGGGACCTGCTGGTGCGGCTGCTGCACGAGAGCCTGCCCGGTGGCTGGCCGGCGGCGAGCGGCGACGTCGGCGCCGGGCCTGGCGCGCCGTGGCAGTGTCAGTTCGTGGCCGCGCGCTGGGTGCTCGCCGTCGGGGCCGCGCCGGGCTGGCGCGACCGCGCGGCGCGGGTCGCCCTGGGGATCGAGCGGGGAACCGCGTTCCCGGCCGGCTGGCTGCCGCGCGGCGTCGACGATCCGGTCCTCGTCGAGCACTTCGCGCGCCACTGGGGCTAGCCCGCACGCACGCACGGCGGCGTCGCCGTCGCCGAAAATAGTGAACCCCGGGAGTGTAGCCTACTCCGGGGTTCGGACTGCGCAGCATCCCTGCGCAGGTGCCGTGTTCGCACGCCAACGGCGGTTGTCGTCGCTCAGGTCTTAGTACCCATGACTTGCCTTTGGTCCAAGTCGGCATAGATGGCGCCGACTGCCGGAATCGAACCGGCATCCTGGGCATTGGGCGACGACGATGGAGATGGCGAGCTCGGCCGGTTGAGGCTGGGAGAGAGTCTCAGATTGCGTCAGCCGGACCAGACAGGCCGCGATTTTGCGACCCGCGTCTACCAGTTTCGCCACGGGGGCGGGACGTCACGGACGGCGAACCGTCGGTGCTCCCGGGAGGACTCGAACCTCCACGCCTGGTCGACTGCTCCTTGAGCTTGAATCTGAGTCTGAGCTTGTCTCCCAACGGAGAAAACGGTGGGCACCTCCTCGTGCCTGTTGATCGAAAATCGGAGCCGGAGCCGGAGCCGGAGCCGGAGCCGGAGCCGGTAGCGCCTATCTCACGGCGCGAACAGGTAGGCGAACACGTCCTTCGCGAGCTTCTGATCGGGCGCCTCGATCGCGTTGGCCTGCTCGCGGGCGTACTTCACCGCGTTGGACAGCCGCTCGATGCGGGCGAGCAGCAGCTTCTTGCGCGGCGCCGGCAGCGCGCCCGAGTGCTTGATCGTGACCCACTGGCCGGCGATCACGTCCTCGGTGATGAGCTGGGTCTGCGCCGGGTGGTGCTCGGTGGCGTCGTACAGCACGATCGGCCGCTGCACCTTCTTGGTGCGCTGGGTGGCCTGGGGCTCGGTGCGGAACAGCCCGGTCGACGGATCGACCGACCAGTCGGCGCCGGGATCGAGCTCGGCCATCTTGGCGACGAAGGTCGACAGATCCGAGAGCTGCTTCTCGAGGAACAGCAGGTAGGTCGCCGGCACGTCCTTGAGCAGGACGCGGCCGTCGATCACCACGTCGGCCTTGGCGTGGCAGTTGGCCCAGTCCTTGGTCGCGGTGATGTCGAACAGCTCGGTGAGGATGGTGGCCACCCGCTCGAACACCTCGGCGGCGTTGTGCTGCACCTTCTGCGACTCAGGCGGGTAGGTCTCGCCCTCCTCGTCGCGCGGCTGGTACGCCTTGTGGAAGCCGTTCATCAAGCCCGGCTTCTGGGTGGCGTTGTGCAGTTCGGTGAACTCCGCGTACACGCGGGTCTTCAGGCCCTTCTCGATGGCCAGGATCTGGTTCAGCTTCGCCATGACACGTCCCTCGGCGTCGGCGGCGGGCGATACGCGGCCCACACGATCTCGACGTGGCCGCCACACTGCCAGAGCCCGCCGCGACCGGCAACGAAAATCTCCGGCACGAACTGGCGCCGCGACGTCCCGCGACCGGCCGAGTCACGGACGGCGGTCGCGTGCCTCTCGCCAGCGGCGATACCCGTCGACGTCGTAGACGCGTTCGACCGGCGCGCCGTCGAGGTGCTGGATCCAGCACTCGACGTCGGGGTGCGCCGCGACAATCAGCGCCGCGTATGCGCGCGCCTCACCCAGCGTCGCGAAGTCCCGCGCGACCGCGGCAGCATCGACGTTCCACGCGTACATGCCCGGGCGCGCCAGCACGATCCCGGTCGTCACCTCGCACAGCACGACGCGGTACGCAGGCGGCTCCACCCCACCGGCGTAGCACGCCGGCCCGCAGCGAACTCGCCGCGCGACGACGCGCGGCGTTCACCAGTCGAACGGCTGCGCGACCCGCGGTCCCTGCGCGACCGCGGCGGCGCGCGGCGTCCAGTCGCCGGCGACGGCGTGGGTGCCCTGCTCGCCGCCGTGCGGGCCGATGATCCACACCGCGTCGGCGGGCAGCCCGGCGCCCAGGTAGGCGGTGAGGTCGGTGCTGGCGTTGCCGTACGCCGCGTCGATGACGAGCCCGGCGGCGCGCCAGCCGGCGAGCTGCGCGCGCTTGAACGCCCCGACGCCGGCGTCGTGCGGCAGCACGTCGCGCTTGGCGCGCGTGACCCGCAGCGGCCCGGGCGCGAACCCGAGCTGGGCCAGCCACGCGCGCGACGCGTCGGTCAGCCACGCCGGGCGCCCGGTCAGGTAGATCACGACGTGGCCCCGCTCGCGGTGCGCGGCGGTGAGCGCCGCGGCGCCGGGGTACGGCTCGGGCACGACGCTGCCGTCGAGGATCTGCGCGAACACCTCGCGGTCGCTGGTGGTGAGCGTCGCGTCGATGTCGGTCACGACGACGTGGGTGCCGGCGGGCACCACCCACAGCCACCCGGTGGCCCGGCTCTGATCGCCCGCGACCTGCAGCTCGACCTGGTAGACGCCGACCGGCAGCGCCGGCGCCGGCACCGCGATCCGGCCTTCCTCGTCGGTGGTGTGGCGGCCCAGCGCCACCCAGCCGGTGCAGTCGTCGAGGAACACCAGCACGTCTTCGGCCTCGAGGTCCTTGCTGACCATGCCGTAGGCGAACTTGCCGGCGATCACCGGCGCGCTGCCGGCGATGGCGACGGCGTCCTCGGCGGCGTGGCGCGGCGCGCCGGCGAGCGTGGTGAGCGGCGAGGCGTGGCGGTGGCGCCACGCCTCGGCCGGCGGCGGCGTGAACGGTCGGCCGGTGCACTGCCGGAGCCGCGGCCGACCGGCGACCACGTCACTCGCCGGCTCCCGGCGCGCGTCGGGCGCGCGGCTCCGGCGCCCACAGGCGGCGAGCGCGCACAGCGTGAGGAGCGCGATGGCGGTGCGGCGGCGGAGCATGGCGCGACGAGCTTACGACGCGCGACCGCGCGCGGGGCGCCGACCGGGCGCCGCCGGCGCGGGCGCGAAGGTCAGGATCGTGTCGCCGTCGGCGGTGACCCGGCTGGCGATCGGCGTGAAGCGATGCGCGTCGGCCAGCCGCGCGACCTCGGCGCCGCCCAGCCAGGCCGGGCCGCCGCGGCGGCCGCCGAGCGCGATCGGCGCGACGTGGAGCTGCAGCTCGTCGCACAGGCCGGCGGCGATCAGGCCGGCGTGGATCGCGCCGCCGCCCTCGGCCAGCACGCTGGTGACGCCAGCCGCGGCCAGCGCGCCGGCCAGCGCGCCCAGGTCGACGCGGCCGTCGGCGGTGGCCGGCAGCGACCACACCTCGGCGCCGGCAGCGGTCAGCGCCCGCACCCGCGCCGGCGCCAGCGGCGCGCGGCCGGCGACGATCGTGCGCGCGCCAGGCGCCAGGCACGCGGCGGTAGCCGGCGTGCGCAGCCGCGAGTCGACGATGACCCGGATCGGATCGGGCCCCACGGCGTCGCGCACGGTCAGGCGCGGGTCGTCGGCGCACACGGTGCCGACGCCGACCAGCACCGCGTCGTGGGCGGCGCGCAGCGCGTGGACCTCGGCCCGCGCCGCCGGCCCGGTGATCCACTTCGACTCGCCGGCCGCCGTCGCGATGCGGCCGTCGAGGGTGGTGGCCGCCTTGAGCGTGAACCACGGCCGGCCGCGCTCGCCCCAGGTGAAGAAGCCGCGGTTGTGGGCGCGGCAGGCGTCGGCCAGCACGCCGGTGGTCACCGCGATCCCGGCGCGCGCGATCCGCCGCGCGCCGCCGCCGTGGCCGGGGATCGGGTCGCGCACGCCGATCACCACGCGCGCCACGCCGCTGGCGATCACCGCCGGCGCGCACGGCGGCGTGCGGCCGTGGTGGTTGCACGGCTCGAGGTTGACGTACAGCGTGGCGCCCCGCGGCGCGCGCCCGCCCAGCTTGGCCAGCGCGTCGGCCTCGGCGTGGGCGGTGCCAGGGCCGCGGTGCCAGCCCTCGGCCAGCACCCTGCCGCGGGCCGAGACGATCACGCAGCCGACCTGGGGGTTGGGCGAGGTCCGCCCGCCGCGCGCGGCCAGCGCCAGGCAGCGCGCCAGGTGCCGCTGGTCGGCCGCGTCGGCGGCGCTCACTCGCTGCCGTCCTCGCCCTGCATCGCCTCGAGCTCGCGCGCGAACTCGTCGAGGTCCCGGAAGTCGCGGTAGATCGACGCGAACCGCACGTAGGCGATCTGATCGAGCGCCTTGAGCCGCGGCAGCACCCGCTCGCCGATCGCCCGCGACGGGATCTCGTCGAGCCCGAGCTCGCTGATCTCGCGCTCGAGATCCTCGGCGATCCGCCGCACCTGCTCGGCCGGCACGGTGCGCTTGATCACCGCGAAGCCGATGCCGCGCTCGATCTTGTGCCGATCGAACGGCTCGCGCCGGCCGTCGTTCTTGATCACCACCGGCATCGACTCCTCGATGCGCTCGTAGGTGGTGAAGCGGCGCCCGCACTTGAGGCACTCGCGGCGGCGGCGGATCTCGCGCGCGTCCTTGGACTGACGCGAGTCGTTGACCTTGTCCTCGTCGGCGCCGCAGAACGGGCAACGCATGATCGAGCTACCGCGACGAGTCGTCGAGGGTGGTCAGCTTGGCGACGCGGCGGCTGTGGCGCCCGCCCTCGAAGGCGGTGTCGCGGAACGCGCGCACGCAGGCCTCGGCCACGCCGGCGCCGATCACCCGCGCGCCGAGCGCGATGACGTTGGCGTCGTTGTGGGCGCGCGACGCGGTGGCGGTGAACGCCTCGGTGCACAGCGCGCAGCGCACGCCCGGCACCTTGTTGGCCGCGATCGAGATGCCGACGCCGGTGCCGCAGATGATGAGCCCGAGCGTCGGGGTCCGCGCCGAGGCCACCGCCCGGCCGACCGCGGCGCCGTAGTCGGGGTAGTCGACCGACTGCTCGCTGTCGGTGCCGAGGTCGGCGACCTCGTCGCCCAGCCCGCGCAACAGCTCGCACAGGTGGCGCTTGAGCGCGAACCCGGCGTGATCCGATCCGACGAACCAGCGCATCAGACGCGCGCCAGGACCAGGCAGGCGTTGGTGCCGCCGAAGCCGAAGGAGTTGGACAGGATCGCGTCGACCCGCTGCGTCCGCGCCTGGTTGGGCACGTAGTCGAGATCGCAGTCGGGGTCGGGCGTGGTGTAGTTGATCGTCGGCGGCAGGACGTCGTGGGTCAGCGCCAGCGCCGCGATCGCGCACTCGACCGAGCCGGCCGCACCCAGCATGTGGCCGGTCATCGACTTGGTCGACGACACCGCCAGCGTGCGCGCGTGGTCGCCGAACACCGCCTTGATCGCCGCCGTCTCGTTCTTGTCGTTGGCGTCGGTCGAGGTGCCGTGGGCGTTGATGTAGCCGATCTCGGTCGGCGCCAGCTTGGCGTCGGCCAGCGCGGCCCGCATGCAGCGCTGCGCGCCGATGCCCTCGGGGGCGGGCGCGGTGACGTGGTGGGCGTCGGAGCCGGCGGCGTAGCCGCGGACCTCGCCGTAGATGCGGGCGCCGCGGGCCCGGGCGTGCTCGAGCTCCTCGAGGATGACCACGCCGGCGCCCTCGCCGATCACGAAGCCGTCGCGGTCGTTGTCGAACGGCCGAGACGCCCCGGCCGGGTCGCTGTTGCGGGTCGACATCGCGCGCATGGCGTTGAAGCCGCCGACCCCGAGCATCGTGATCGTGGCCTCGCAACCGCCGGCGATCATGCCGTCGGCGTAGCCGTGGCGGATCGCGCGCATCGCCTCGCCGATCGAGTGGGCGCCCGACGAGCACGCCGAGACGTGCGAGAAGTTGGGGCCGCGGGCGCCGGTGCGGATCGTGACCATGCCCGGCACCATGTTGATGATGATGTCGGTGACGAAGTACGGCGAGAACCCGTAGCGCGGGCCCTTGCTGCGCCCGGTGTCGTGGGTGTTCTCGATGGTCTCGACGCCGCCGAGGCCGGCGCCGATGTAGCAGCCCCAGCGATCCTCCTCGCCGGCCGGCACCTTGCGGTCGGCGAAGCCGGCGTCGTCCATGGCCATCATCGCCGCCGCCACGCCGAACTGCAGGAACCGGTCGTAGTGCTTCAGCTCGCGCTTGTCGAACCAGGTCGGCGCCGCCGCCGCCCAGTCCTTGACCTCGCACGCGAACTGCGACGCATAGCCGGTGGCGTCGAAGTTGGTGATCGGCCCGGCGCCGCTCTTGCCGGCGAGCAGCGCTTGCCAGGTAGCGTCGACGCCGATGCCGATCGGCGTGACCAGACCGAGACCAGTGATGACCACACGGCGCATGGAGAACTCCGTCGAATGACGCACAGGCGATGCGCGCGCTCGGCGGCGACCGACCGCGCGCCAGGGGAATCGAAGGGCCGGGGCGCGGACGCCCCGGGCGGCCTACTCAGGCCTTCGCGTGGCTCTTGATGTAGCCGATCGCGTCGCCGACCGTCTTGATGCGCTCGGTGTCCTCCTCGGGGATCTCGATGCCGAACTCCTGCTCCAGGGCGAGCACCAGCTCGACCACGGCCAGCGAGTCCGCCTTCAGATCGTCGATGAACGAAGCCTCAGGGCTGAGCTTGTCCTCCGACACCTCGAGCTGCTGGCAGATGAGTTCCTTGACCTTCTTCTCGATATCGCTCACGGGGGATCCTTTCGACGGGTTCTCTTAGTACGGAACGGGGAGCGCCGGCAACTGCGGCGCGGGCGGCTCACACCAGCAAGCCGCCGTTGACGCGCAGCACCTGGCCGGTGATGTACCCGGCCTCCGGTCCGGCCAGGAACGCCACCGCGTGGGCGACGTCATCGGCGATACCGATCCGGGCCAGGGGGATCTGCTCGAGCAGCTTGGCGCGCGCCGCCTCGGGCAGGTGCTCGGCGGTCATGTCGGTGTCGATGAAGCCGGGCGACACGGCGTTGACCGTCACGCCGCGCGACGCGAGCTCCTTGGCCAAGGACGTCGTGAGGCCGATCAGGCCGGCCTTCGACGCCGCGTACGCGGCCTGGCCGGCGTTGCCGCTCTCGCCCACCACCGACGTGATGTTGACGATGCGGCCCGCCTCCTTGGCGCGGAGGAGCAGGCTCGCGGCGCTGCGCGCGCAGTGGAACGCGCCGGCCAGGTTGACCTGGAGCGAGCGCTGCCACTGGTCGTCCTTGTAGCGGAGGAGCAGGCCGTTGATGGCGACGCCGGCGTTGTTGACCAGGATGTCGAGGCCGCCGTGGTCCTTGCCGATCTGCTTGATGGCCTCGGCCACCGCGGCCGAGTCGGCGACGTCGAAGCCGCTGACCGCGGCCTTGCCGCCGGCGGCGGTCACCAGCGCGGCGGTCTCGTCGGCGGCGTCCTTGCGGGCGGCGTAGTTGACGACGACGGTGGCGCCGCGCTTGGCCAGCGCGACGCAGATGGCGCGGCCGATGCCGCGGGAGCCGCCGGTGACCAGGGCGACCTTGCCCTCGAGTGCGCGATCGATGATGGCCATGGGCTACGCTCCCTGCGTGAAGGCGTCGACCTCGTGGGGCTCGCCGATGGTGGTGCAGTCGATGCCGTCGGCGATGCGCTTGACCAGGCCGCGCAGCACGCTGCCGGCGCCCAGCTCGAACGCGCGGGTGACGCCGGCGGCGGCCAGCGCCTGCACCGACTCCTCCCAGCGCACCGTGCCGGTGACCTGCTCGATCAGCTGGCGGCGGATCACCGCCGGGTCCTGGGTCGGCGCCGCCGAGACGTTGGCGTAGACCGGCACCACCGGCGCCTTGATCTCGACGTCGGCCAGCGCCGCCGCCAGGCGATCCGCGGCCGGCTGCATCAGCGAGCAGTGGAACGGCGCGCTGACCTGCAGCTTGACCGCGCGCTTGGCGCCCTTGGCCTTGGCCATCGCCAGCGCGCGATCGATCGCGGCGGCGTGGCCCGAGATCACGATCTGACCGCCGCCGTTGAGGTTGGCCGGCTCGCACGGCTCGCCGGGCGCGCTGGCCTCGGCGCACAGGCCGCGGGTCGGGCCCAGCTCGAGGCCCATCAGCGCGGCCATCGCGCCGACGCCGACCGGCACCGCGGCCTGCATGAACTGCCCGCGCAGGTGGACCAGGCGGACCGCGTCGGCGAACCCGATCGCGCCGGCCGCGGCGAGCGCGGTCCACTCGCCGAGCGAGTGGCCGGCGACCGCGTCGAAGCGCAGGCCCTTCTCGGCGACCAGCACCCGGAACACCGCCATCGACGTCGCGAGGATCGCCGGCTGGCTGTGCTGGGTGAGCGTGAGGTCGTCCTCGGGCCCGTCGAAGCACAGGGCCGAGATCGCGAAGCCGAGCGCGGCGTCGGCCTCGGCGTAGGTGGCGCGCGCCAGCTCGAAGCGGTGGGCCAGGTCGCGGCCCATCCCGACCCGCTGCGAGCCTTGGCCCGGAAACAGGAGGGCGGTGGTCATGGACGGGCTTTCTTGCACACGACCGAGCCCGAAGAAAGCCACATCACCCGCGAAAAACGCCTCGCACCTGCTGTAGAGGGCCTGTCGCCAGGCCCTCCCCGACGGGGCCAGGTCCCCGCCGGGGCCCCACCCAAGACGCGAGACTCCCGCGACCGCCACCCTCGCTACGCGCCGCCTTGACGCTCCGTGTCGACGACGGGCGCGTCCCCGTCGGCGCGCTCCCCGTCGCCGGTCGCGGCCACCGCCGCGGCGATCTTGGTCGCCAGGTCGGCGCGGGCGAACCGCCCGGCCAGCGTGACCGCGTTCTTGATCGCGGTGGTGTCGCTGCGGCCGTGGGCGATCACCACCACGCCGTCGACGCCGGCCAGCAGCGCGCCGCCGGTCTCGGCGAAGTCGATCCGCCGGCCGAGATCGCGCAGCGCTGGCGCCACCAGCGCGCCGCCCAGCTTGGCCCGCGGCGTCGCGGCGAGCCGCTGCCGCACCAGCCCGAACAGCGCCGTGGCGACGCCCTCGCACGCCTTCAGCACGACGTTGCCGGTGAAGCCGTCGGTGGCGACCACGTCGACCGCGCCGTCCCAGATGCCCGAGCCCTCGACGTAGCCGATGTAGCGGAAGTCGCCCCGGGCCGCGGCGGCGGCGAGCAGCGGGGCGGCCGCGCGGGTCAACTCGGTGCCCTTGCCGGCCTCGGTGCCGTTGGCCAGGAGGCCCACCCGCGGCCGGGCGCGGCCGTGGACCACGCGATCGTAGGCGGCGCCGAGCACGCCGAACTGCGCGAGCATGCTCGGGCGCGGCTCGACGTTGGCGCCGACGTCGCACAAGGTCAGCGGCCCGGCGGTGGTCGGGAACACCGTCACCAGCGCCGGCCGCTCGACGCCGCGGCTCCGGCCCAGCACGAACAGCGCGTGGGCCAGCACCGCGCCGCTGTTGCCGGCCGACACGATGGCGGCGGCGGCGCCCGACTTCACGCGATCGATGGCCACCCGCAGCGAGCTGGCGCGCTTGGTCCGGAACGCCTGCGCCGGGTGATCGTCCATCGTCACGACCTCGGGGGCGTGGATCACGCGCACCGCGCGCTCGTGACGCGCGCCCAGCCGCGCCAGCTCGGCCTCGAGCCGCGCGCCGTCGCCGCACAGCTCGACCTCGAGCGGCGCCTCGCGCACGGCCGCCACCGCCCCGGCCACGTCAGGCCCGGGCGCCCCATCGGAACCCATCGCGTCGACCGCGATCACCAGCGGCGAGGTCACGCGCCGTAGTTACCGCGGTTGGGTGTCGCGCGCGACACCCGACGGATCCTACTCGCCGGCTTCGGTCTGCTTGCCGGCCGTGATCTGCTGGCCGTCGTAGAAGCCGCACGCCATGCACACGCGGTGCGGGATGCGCGGCGCCGAGCAGTTCGGGCACGCGTTGACGGCGGGGCGGTTCTCGCCGGACTTCTTCATCCAGGCAGAACGCTGTTGGGCAGTACGAGCGGGACCGCGGCGACGCTTCTGAAGGGCCATGACTTACTCTCGGGTCAGACGTGGGACTAGGACGGGAGCTTCACGCCGGCCAGCGCGGCGAAGCGCGGATCGGCAGGACGGGTACAGGTGCACGGCGCGACGTTCTTGTCGGCGCCGCACTGCGGGCACAGGCCCTGGCAGTCCTCGCGGCACAGCGGCGCGTACGGCACCGCCAGCACGAACTGCTCGCGCACCAGCGGCGCGAGGTCGATCAGCTCGTCGGCGTAGGGGAACACGTCGAGCTCGTCGGACGCCAGCTCGACGCCGTCGTCCTCGGCGGTGGCCGCCGCGTCGGCCGGCGCCAGCTCCGCGGCCGGCACGAAGGTCACGCGGATCCGCTCGTCGAAGCTGATCGCCATCGGGGTGACGCAGCGGCTGCACGCGATCGCGATCGTGCCCTTGATCGCGCCCTGGGCGAAGATGGTGTCGCCGTCGGCGGTCAGCTCGACGTCGGCCTCGCCGCCGTCGACGACCGGGCCGTGATCGTCGCCCAGCGCCTCGCGCAGCGGCATACCCGCCACCGCCTCGGCGACGAACGCCGGGGCGACGTCGACGTGGCGGGTCACCGGCACGTCGCGGACGGCGACGTGGTAGGGCGAGCTGGGCAGGTGGGGCGGACGCACGGGTTGTCTCGGGAGGCGCAGGAGTATATGGACGCCGCCCTCGGAGTCAAGGCACATCACGGCTGGAGTTCCGGGGCTTTACGGAGGTGATCCGCCGGCCCGCGGCTGGCACCATGCCGCGATGCTCGCGCGCCTCGCCCGCCTCCGGCTGGTCGTCTCCCCTCCCCGGGCATCCGCGCCCGCGATCGTCGCGCTCGCGCTCGGCCTCGCGGCCGCCTGCGGCGACGACGGCGCCACCCCGCCGCCGGCCCCCATCTCCTACGGCGCGATCGGCCCGCTGGTCGGCGACGCCGGCAAGACCGGGTTCCGGTTCGGCGCCGCCAGCGCCGCGACCCAGATCGAGGACGGCAACACCCACACCGACTGGTACCTGTGGACCCGCCCGGTGGCCGACGGCGGCATGGGCAAGGGCCGCGAGTTCATCGGCGACGCGGTCGGCGGCTACACCCGCGCGCTCACCGACGTGCCGCTGATCACCGGGCTGCACCTCGACAGCTACCGCTTCAGCGTCGAGTGGGCCCGGGTCGAGCCCACCCGCGACGCCTGGGACGAACCGGCGTTCGCACACTACGGCCAGGTGCTCGACGCGCTGATCGCGGCCGGCGTGCGGCCGATGCTGACGGTCCACCACTTCTCCAACCCGGTGTGGATCGCCGACCCGCGCGATCCGGTGTGCGCCAACAACCCGACGCCCGGGCAGCCGACCGACACCAACCTGTGCGGCCTCGGCGGCGCCGGCGGCCCCGCGGTGATCGCCCAGATGGCGCAGTACGCCGGCGAGCTGGCCCGGCGCTACGGCGATCGCGTCGACGAGTGGGGCACGCTCAACGAGCCGGTCAACTACCTGCTGGCCGCCTACGGCATCGGCACCTTCCCGCCCGGGCGGTTCACGATCTCGACCCTGTTCACCGACTTCATCCCGATCGTCCGCGACTACCTCGCGGCCCACGCGGCGATGTACGACGCGATCAAGGCCAACGACACGATCGACGCCGACGGCGACGGCGTCGCGGCGGCGGTCGGGCTGACCCTGTCGGTCGCCGACTGGACCGCGGCCGGCAACAACCAGCCGTCGACCGACCCCCGCGACGTCGCCGCCCGCGACAAGGTCGAGTACGTCTACCACTACCTACCGATCGACGCGATCACCCGCGGCGGCTTCGACGCCGACCTCGACGGTCAGCTCGACGAGGATCACCCCGACTGGCGCGGCAAGCTCGACTGGCTCGGCGTGCAGTACTACTTCCGCACCGGCGTCACCGGCCAGTCCGCGGCGATCCGCGAGCTCGGCGTGTCGCCGTGCTTCGGCATGTTCGACTTCGGCTCGTGCCTGCCGCCGGGCGACGTCAGCTACTGCGTGCCGACGATGGGCTACGAGTTCTACGCGCCCGGCATCCACGACGTGCTGGTGAAGATGGGCGCGCGCTACCCCGCCCTGCCGCTGGTGGTGTCGGAGTCCGGCATCGCCACCGACACCGGGGCGCGGCGCGCCGAGAACATCGTGCGGGTGCTCGAGCAGATCGATCGCGCCAAGCAGGAGGGCGTCGACGTGCGCGGCTTCTACTACTGGAGCCTCACCGACAACTTCGAGTGGGCCGAGGGCTTCCGCCCGCACTTCGGGCTGTACGCGGTCGCGCCCGGCACGCTCGAGCGCAGCGCCACCGAGGGCGCGACGGTGCTGGGCGCGGTGGCCGGCGCGCGCGCGCTGACCACCGCCCAGCGCCAGCAATACGGCGGCGACGGTCCGATGACGCCCGAGCCCGGCACCCCGACGTCGGTCACCAGCTGCGGCACGCTCTACCCGCCGTGATCCAGGAGGTGCGTCGCCGCACCCTCGGCGGGGCCAGGTCCCCGGGCCCCCTGACACCGCGGCCGCGATCGCGAGGCAGGTTCGTGGCCCAGCTCACAATCGGCGGCGGCGTTGATGACCGCGTCACTTTCCGTCGGGATTTCACCGCAGTCGGGGTCGCACCCGACACTGACGCGATGCGCAGAGTGTGACCCGCGCGACAGAAACCATGACACCCACGCCGCGGGTGCCAACGGAAATGTGAAGCGGAGGTCACGGTGGGGGTCTGGGGACTGTCGCCAAACCGTCAAGAACAGCGGAGATCGTCGAGAGCGTGGCGACGGCACCTGCCTTGCTTTGCTCCCGGCTCGTCCCCTGGCTTGGTCACTCGCTTCGCCTGGACACGAACCCAAGGAGTCCGCCATGGCGCTCGGCATCGTTCGGCCTCAACTTCCGGCTACCACCATCTCCACCGTCCTCGGGCGGGCGACCGTGAACCCGGAAGATCCCGCGCGCATCCGCGCGTCGATCGCCCGGGCCCACCTGTTCGCGGCCCTGCCCATCTCGGCGATCGAAGACCTGTCGCAGCGCGTGGCGGTGCGGCGCATCGCGGCCGGGGCGGCGGCGGTGTCCCAGGACGAGCCCGGCGACGCGGTGTTCGTGGTGATGTCGGGGCGGGTCAAGGTGGTGCTGTGCGGCGAGAGCGGCCGCGAGGTCACGCTGTCGATCCTGCGCCCGGGCGACTCGTTCGGCGAGATGTCGCTGTTCGACGGCGGCAGCCGCTCGGCGACCTGCATCGCCCTCGAGGCGACCGCGGTGCTGGCGCTGTCGCGCGACGATCTGATGCGGCACATCCAGGCCCACCCGCGGACCGCGATGAACCTGCTCGGCGAGATGGCGCGCCGGCTGCGCAAGGCCGACGAGAGCATCGCCCAGCTCGCGCTGTGCGACGTCAACGAGCGCCTGATCCACCGGCTGGTCGGGCTGGCCCGCGAGGAGGGCTCGAACTCGGCCGAGGGCCTGGTGGTGCGCCGCCGCCCGACGCAGCAGGAGCTGGCCAACATGATCGGCTCGTGCCGCGAGACCATCTCGCGCGCGTTCAACCAGCTGGCCCGCGACGGCCTGATCATCGCCCGCGGCCGCGCGCTGATCGTGACGCCGGCGTTGATCGAGCGCTCGGAGCGCAAGAAGGCGGCGTGACGGCGCCGGGATCGCGTGGGATTCCCTCGCAGATCCGATTGCTTGAGTTGACAGCCGAGGCGAGTCGCGCCAAGCCTCTAGGCGTGCCGGAGTCTCCCGCTCGGACGGTCGCGTCCCCGTCGATCACCACCGGCGCCGGCATCCGCCCCACCGCGGTCGAGATCGATCTCGACGCGCTGGCCCACAACGCCCAGCTGATCGCCGGGCTCACCGGCACCGCGGTGTGCGCCGTGGTCAAGGCCGACGCCTACGGCCACGGCGCGCCGGCGGTGGCGCGCTCGCTCGAGGCCGCCGGCGCGGTGGCCGGGTTCGCGGTCAGCCTCGTCGAGGAAGGCGTCCAGCTGCGCGACGCTGGCGTGCGCGGCCCGGTGCTGGTGATGGGCCCAGCCCAGGCCGGCGGCGGCGCCGAGATGGTCGCGCGCGCGCTGACCCCGGTGGTGTCGGCGCCCGGCGACCTCGACGAGCTGGCCGCGGTGGCGCGCCGGCGCCAGGCCCGGGTGGCGATCCACGTGAAGGTCGACACCGGCATGAGCCGCCTGGGCGTCGCGCCCGACGAGCTGGTCGCGCTGGTCACCCGCGCCGCGGCGCTCAGCCTCGACGTGGTCGGCGTGATGACCCACCTGGCCAACGCCGACGTCGAGGATCCGGCGCGGCCCGACGCCACCACCTGGGCCCAGCTCGACGCGTTCGACGCCGCGATCGCCGCGGTGCGCGCGACCGGCGCGCCGGTGACCACCTGCCACGCCGCCAACAGCTCGGGCGCGATGATGTTCCCCCGGGCCCGCCGCGACCTGGTGCGGGTCGGGCTGGCGCTGTACGGCAACGGCCACTGGGCCAGCGACGCCGCGCTCCGCGCCCCGCGCCGCCCGGCGCTGCGCTTCGTCACCCACGTCGCGCAGCTGCGCCGGGTGCCGGCCGGGGCCCGGGTCGGCTACGGCGGCCTGGGCGTCATGACCCGCGACAGCCTGGTGGCGGTGCTGCCGGTGGGCTACGCCGACGGCCTGCCGCGCCGGGTCACCGGGGCCGGCCAGGTGCTGGTCGCCGGGCGCCGCTGCCCGCTGGTCGGCGCGGTGTCGATGGACATCGCGATCGCCGACGTCACCGCGCTGGCCGGGGTGGCGGTCGGCGACGAGGTCGTGCTGCTCGGTCCGGGATCCGGACGCTTCGGGGCCGATCACGTCACCACCGCCGAGCTGGCCGGCTGGGCCGGGCTGTCGGCGTACGAGGTCACGTGCGGCATCTCCAAGCGCGTGCCGAGGCTGCCGGCGTGAACCCCGGCCCGCCGCCCCGGCGATCGTTCGGCGCCGAGGTCGCGACCGGCGTCGGCGACGCGTTCCGCCCGGTCGTGCGCCTGCTCGATCGGTTCGGCGACCACGTCATCCTGCTGGCGCGCTCGCTGGCGTGGCTGCCGCGGCGCCCGTTCCGCCCCGCCAACTACCTCGAGGCCTGCGAGTACATCGGCGTCGGCAGCCTGCCGATCGTGCTGCTGGTCGGGTTCTTCACCGGCGCGGTGATGGGCCTGCAGGCGGTCTACGCGTTCCGTCAGTTTCAGCTCGAGTCGTTCGCCGGCGGCACCACCGGCAAGGCGCTGGCCGTCGAGCTGGCGCCGGTCTTGTCGGCGCTGATGGTGGCCGGGCGCTCGGGCGCCGGCATCGCCACCGAGCTCGGCACGATGCGCATCACCGAGCAGATCGACGCGCTCGAGTCGATGGCGGTGTCGCCGCTGCAGTTCCTGGTGCTGCCCCGGCTGATCGCCGGCATGTTGATGGCGCCGATCCTGTCGCTCCTGTTCTTCATCGTCGCGATGGTCGGCTGCTACTTCCTGGCGGTGGTGGTGCAGCACGTCGACCACGGGCAGTTCGTGCTGCACACCCGCGACCTGTTGACCACCACCGACGTCGCCCAGGGCATGCTCAAGTCGATCGTCTTCGGCCTGATCGTGACGCTGATCGGCTGCTACCAGGGGTTCAACGCCTCGGGCGGCGGCCGCGGCGTCGGCCTGGGCACGACCCGCGCGGTGGTGTTCTCGTCGGTGACCATCCTGATCAGCGACTACTTCCTGTCGGACATCCTGCTGCGGGTGATGTCGTCGGACACCGGGGTGCGGTGAGCGACGCCGACGACGCCCCGCTGGCCCGGGCCCACCCGCGCTGGCACCTGCGGGTGCGCGGGCTGACCAAGTCGTTCGGCGCCAAGGTGGTGCTCGACAAGCTCGACCTCGACGTCGAGCGCGGCAAGGTCAACGTGATCATCGGCGCGTCGGGCGCCGGCAAGAGCGTGCTGATCAAGCACTTCATGTGCCTCCTGCGCCCCGACCGCGGCGCGATCTGGGTCGACGGCACCGACGTCTTCGCGCTCGCCACCCAGCCGCTGTCGGTGTTCCGCCGCAAGTTCGGGCTGGTGTTCCAGTTCTCGGCGCTGTTCGACTCGCTGACCGTCGAGGAGAACTGCGCGTTCCCGCTGCGCGAGCACACCAAGAAGTCCAAGGCCGAGATCAAGGACATCGTCCGCGACCGGCTGGCGGCGCTGGGCCTCGATGGGATGCAGGCCATGTATCCGGGATCACTCTCGGGCGGCCAGCGCAAGCGGGTGGGCCTGGCCCGGGCGCTGGTCCTCGAGCCAGAGATCCTGATCTTCGACGAGCCGACCACCGGCCTCGATCCCCTGGCCACCCGCAACGTCGACGACATGATCCTGGGCGTGATGGAGCGGTATAAGGTTACCTCGGTGGTCATCTCCCACGACATGGCGTCGGTGTTCCGCATCGCCGATCGCATCGCGATGCTGCACGAGCGCCAGATCCTCGTGGCCGGCACGGTCGACGAGATCCGCGGGTCCGACATCCCGTACCTGTACGAGTTCATCCGCACCTCGGGCGTCGCCGCCGCGGGAGCCGCGCCGTGAGGCCGGTCGCCGCCGGCGTCAAGGTCGGCGTGCTGGTGCTGGCGCTCCTGGCCGGCGCCTACGTGGTGTGGAAGAGCCTCGGCGCCGACCCGGCCGGCTCGAACAACATCACGCTGTGGGCCCGGTTCCGCGACGCCTCGGGCATGCCGGTGGGCTCGAAGGTGGTCGTGGCCGGCCTGCCGGTCGGCGAGATCACCAGCCTGCAGATCGACGGCCGCTACGCCAAGGTGCGGTTCAAGATCCGCGCGGACGTCGCGGTGTGGTCGAGCGCGGTGGTGTTCAAGAAGGCGGCGTCGCTGCTCGGCGACCACTACCTCGAGATCGACCCCGGCAGCGCCGAGGGCGCGGCCGAGACCGGCGAGCTGGCGCCGGCCACCCGGCTCGGCAACGGCGACCAGATCGTCCGGGTGGTCGAGTCGACCTCGCCCGACGCCCTGCTCCGCCGCATCGACCAGAGCCTGCCCAACGTCGACGCGGTGCTGCTGTCGGTCAAGGACCTGTCCGAGGACATGCGCCGCCTGGTCAACGGCCCGATCGCGTCGGTGGCCAACCGGGTCGACAGCCTGGTGCAGCAGGAGTCGCAGACCGTCAAGGCCATCCTCGATCGCGCCGACAAGGCGGTCGCGCGGATCGACGCGGTGGCCGCCGACATCCGCTCGCTGTCGGGCGGCGCCGACGCCCGGGTCCAGGCGATCCTGGCCAACCTCGAGGCCGCGTCGTCGGAGGCCCGGGCGCTGGTGCAGTCGGCCAAGGACGAGGTGACCGCCACCGGCGACAAGGTGCGCGAGAAGCTCGACCTGGTCGACCAGGTCATCGCCTCGACCGCCAGCATCGCCGACAAGATCGATGAGGACCGCGGCACGCTGGGCCGGCTGGTCAACGACCCGACGATCGCCGACAACGTCGAGGAGATCACCGACGACGCCAAGGGCTTCCTCGGCACGCTGTTCAAGATGCAGACCTACGTCGGGCTGCGCAGCGAGTACAACGTCTTCGCCGGCATGGCCCGGCACTACATCTCGGTCGAGCTGCACACGCGTCCGGACAAGTACTACCTGATCGAGATCGAGCGCGGCCCGCGCGGCGGCTACCCCGACACCCAGCTGGTGTTCGACCCGCGCAGCGGCAGCGACCAGTGGGTGCGCACGACGACGATCGCCGACGACTTCCGCTTCACGTTCCAGTTCGCCAAGCGCTTCGACTGGCTGACCCTGCGCTACGGCATCAAGGAGTCGAGCGGCGGCGTCGGCCTCGACGCCGACGTGCGCTGGTGGGGCAAGGGCCTCGAGCTGTCGGTCGACGTCTTCGACGCGTCGTTCGATCAGTACCCGCGGGTCAAGCTGGCCGCGGCGTTCGAGTTCCTGCGCGGCGTCTACGTGCTGGGCGGCATCGACGACGCGCTCAACCCCGCCGACACGCTCTTGGTCCAGACCGGCGCCGCCGACGTCCCGACCCAGTTCGAGGAGTACCGGTTCGGCCGCGACGCCTACGTCGGCGCGATGATCCGCTTCAACGACCACGACCTCGCCGCGCTGCTGGCCATCGGCGGCGGCGCGCTCAGCGGCATCTCGAAGTAGCCGGCCGGCCGCCGCTCACGCCGCGGCGACGCCGACCAGCTCGTCGACCTTGGCCAGCAGGCTGGCGCGGGTGAACGGCTTGGCCAGCAGGTGCGTGCCGCGGGTGTCGACGCCGTCGGGCGCGTAGCCCGAGATCAGCAGCACCGGCAGCGCGGGCGCGGTCGCCGCGAGGCGCCGCGCGAGCCCGATGCCGTCGAGGCCGGGCAGCACGAGGTCGGTGACCACCACCGCGAGCGAGTCGAGGGTCGGCAGGGCCAGCGCGGCCTCGGCGTCGCCGACCGCGCTGACCTGGTAGCCCGCGCCGGTCAGGATCCGGCTGACCACGCCGCGCACCGCCGGATCGTCGTCGACGACCAGCACCCGGGCCGCGGCGCGCGCCGGGGCGGTCGGCCGCTCGTCGCGGGGCGCGGCCGTCGCGGGCGCGGCCGCGCCGGCGTGCACCGGCAGGTGGACGGTGAACCGCGCGCCCCCGTCGGGCCGGTTGCCGACCGTCACCCAGCCGTGGTGCTGGCGGACGACGTTGTCGACCACCGCCAGCCCGAGCCCGGTGCCGGCGCCGGCGCGCTTGGTCGAGAAGAACGGCTCGAACAGCCGGGCCCGCACGTCGTCGGCGATGCCCGGGCCGGTGTCGGCGACCGAGATCGCGACGTGCGGTGCGTCGGGCCCGCCCGCGACCGGCGGCTCGACCGCGGTGGCGATCTCGATCCGCCCGACGCCGCCGAGCGCGTCGCGGGCGTTGACGACCAGGTTCATCACCACCTGTTCGAGCTGGCCGGGATCCGCCAAGACCGCGACGTCGGCGCCGAGCCGGACGTCGAGCACCACGCCGGCCGGCAGGAGCCGCGCCAGCAACGGCTGGAACTGCGCGAGCAGCGGATCGATGGCGAGCGGGCGCGGCTGCCGGGGCTGGTTGCGCGAGAACGCCAGCAGCTGCCGGGTCAGCACGGTGGCCCGCTGCGCGGCGGCGAGGATGTCGTCGAGGCACGGCCAGACCTGCGCCAGCTCGCGCTGGGTGCGGGCCAGCTCGGCGTTGCCGGTGATGGTGGTCAAGAGGTTGTTGAAGTCGTGCGCGACCTCGCCGGACAGCCGGCCGAGCGCCTCGAGGCGCTGCGCCGCCTGCACCTGCACGACCAGCTGACGGTGTTCGTCCTCCGCCCGGATCCGCGCCGCGGCCGCCGACACCAGCGCCGCCACCTGGACGATGACGTCGAACTCGTCGGGGGTCGGCGGCATGACGCCCTCGGCGGCGAAGGTGCCGACCGTGAACGCGCCGAACCGCTCGCCCCCGAGCCGCATCATCGGCACGTTGACGATGGTGCGGTTGCCGAAGAACTCGACCTGCGCCTGGTCGGCGCGCGGCTCCAGCCGCATGTCGGGGATCACGAACGGCTCGGGCAGCGTGAGCGCGTCGGTGAGGTACGCGTCCTTGGCGATGTCCACCGCCGCCATCCGCTGCGCGACCAGCTGACGATCCGGGAGGGCGTAGCCGACGATCTCGAGGCCGGCGGCGTCAGCCAGCGGCACGGCCAACCACGCCCGGCGATAGCGCGTCGCCGCGGTGATGGCCGCGAGCGCCATGTCCATGGCCGCGGCCAGGGTCGCCGCGTGATGGAGCCCGCCCGCGAGGGCCAGCAAGGCCTGCGTCGCCACAGCGTCATCATATCTCCCGCGGCGCCGCTGCGGGAGGCCGCCCGCGTGCGGCACATCGTCACGAGGTCAGCGACTCACGGTCGCCAGGAGCCCGAGACTCACGCCGAGGCCGGTCATGAGCAACGGGTTCTCCCGGTTGGGTCAACCGCTGTCGCAGCCGTAGAAGTAGTAGAAGGCGAAGCCGGCCAGGCCGCCGACCACGGCGCCGGCGATCGGCAGCCACGGGCGGGGCTTGAGGCGCACGGTCGCGGGATCGCGATCGGAGATGGGCATCGCCGGCTACCGTAGCGCACCTGGCGCGGCGCGCACGCGACGGCCGCGGGTGCCGAAACGTCGACGGGGACGCCACCTCGCGGCGCGCGTCCCCGTCCGGGCGGTGGCGAACTGGCCCTACGCCGCGGCCTGCTGCTTGCCGAGCTTGGCGAGGTTCACGCTCACCAGCTTGGAGACGCCGGCCTCTTGCATGGTCACGCCGTACAGGTTGTCGGCCGACTCCATCGTGCGCTTGTTGTGGCTGATCACGATGAACTGCGAGCGGTCGGTCATCTCGCGGACGATCTCGTTGTAGCGATCGACGTTGGCCTCGTCGAGCGGGGCGTCGACCTCGTCGAGGATGCAGAACGGCGACGGCTTGATCAGGAAGATCGAGAACACCAGCGCGACCGCGGTCAGCGCCTTCTCGCCGCCCGACAGCTGGTCGACGGTCGAGTTCTTCTTGCCCGGGGGCTGAGCGAAGATCTCGACGCCGGCCTCGAGGATGTCGATCTCGGCGCCGTCCTTGCCGGTCGACAGGGACAGGTGGGCCTGGCCGCCGCGGAACAGCCGGGGGAACACCTCCTTGAAGGTGGTGTTGATGGCGGTGAACGCCTCCTTGAACAGCCGGCGCGAGGTCTTGTTGATCTTGTCGATCGCCTTCTCGAGCTGGTCGACCGCGTGCTCGAGGTCGGCCTGCTGCGCGGTCAGGAACTCGTGGCGCTTGGCCACCTCGCCGTACTCGTCGATCGCGGTGAGGTTGATGTCGCCGCTCATCCGGTCGAGCAGCTCGCGCAGCTCGTGGGCGCGCTCGTCGTTGGCGGCGCTGACCGGCCCGCGCTGGTGGTAGTCCGGGACCACGTCGACCAGCTCCAGCTGGTAGCGCTCGAGCGTGCCCTCGACCAGCGTCAGGTGCGCGGTGGCCAGGTTGGCGGCGCGCAGCTCGAGCTGGCTGACCTCGGCGGTCAGGCGCTCGGCCCGGGCCCGCAGGTCGCGGACCTCGATCTCGAGCGACGCCATCGCCTGCAGCCGCTCGTCGTAGCCACGGCGGCCGGCCTCGAACTCGCCGGCCAGCTCGCGGCGGCGCTCGCGCACCCCGACCAGCTCCTCGGCCAGCGTCGCGGCGTCGGCGCGCAGCTCGTCGGAGCGCGCCTTGCCGGTGGTGAGCGCGGTGTCGATGCGCTCGATCCGGCCGCCGAGCTCGCGCTCGCTGGACGTCAGCGCGCGGATCGCCGACTCGAGGCCGGCGCGCTTCTCGCCCAGCTGGGCGGCGCGGACCCGAGCGGTGGTCAGCTCGGCCTGGGCGGCGTCGACCCGATCGCGGCCGGCGGTGACGCCGTCGATCAGCCCGAGCTGCTCGCGCTCGTGCTGATCGACCCGGGCCGCGGCGTCGGCGCGGCGGGCGGCGACGTCGTCGGCCTCGCGGCCCATCGTCGCGAGCCGCTCGTCGAGCTCGACCCGCTCGTGGCCGAGCTGGGTGGCGCGCTCGCGCACCCGCTCGAACTCGCTGCGCAGGCGCGCCGCGTCCTTCTCCTGGCTCATGATCGCCAGGTCGCCCTGGTGGGCCTCGCGGCGCAGGCCTTCGAGCGCCTTCTCGACCTGGCGCAGCTCGGTCTTGGCGGTGACCAGCGCGGCGGTCGCCTCGGTGAGGTCGGTGTCGAGCTGGGCGACGATCTCCTCGAGCTCGCGGATCTCGCGCTTCTGGCCCAGCACGCCGGCGCCCTGGTTGTCGCGCGAGCCGCCGGCCACCACGCCGCGGGCGTCGACGACGTCGCCGTCGACGGTGACCAGCGTCGCGGCGGCGCCGGCCTGGTGCAGCGCGACCGCGCGCTCGAGGCTGTCGACCACGACCGCGTCACCGAACAGGCTGGCCGCGACGCCGGCGAAGCCCTCGGCCAGCGGCACCAGATCGACCAGCCGGCCCAGCACGCCCTCGCCGCCCACCGCCTGGGCCGCCGCGGTGATCGCGGTGCGGTCCTCGACGACGATGCCGCCGCCGTCGTCGGTCGGCAGCTGCCAGCTCGACGCGCCGACGTGGTCGGCCTCGGCCACCGCCGCCTCGAGGTCGGGCGACGCCGGGGCCGCCGGCGCCAGCGGCACCGGCACGAACGCCGACCGGCCGGCCGACGCGCTCTTCAGGTAGCCGATCGCCGCGACGCCGACCGCGGCGTCCTCGACCAGCACGCCGCCCAGGCGATCGCCCAGCGCGGCCTCGACCGCCAGCTCGAGGGTCTCGGGCGCGCGCACGACGTCGGCCACCAGGCCGCGGATCGCGGCGCCGCGGGTCGCGCCGACCCGGGCCGCGATCTCGTCGGACCGCTGCATGACCGCGCGGGTGCCGCGGGCGAAGCCCTCGTAGCGCTCCTGGATCTCGACCAGCGACTGCAGGCGCGAGCGCCGGCGGTGGGTCTCGGTGCGCAGCATCTCGACCCGCGACTCGCCGGCCGCGACCTGCTCGGCCAGCAGCTCCTGGCGCGCCTCCCAGGTCTCGGCCTGGTTGCCGAGATCGAGCCGGGTCTGGCGCAGCGTCGCGATCGCCTCGGTGGCGCGCAGGCTCTCGCGCTCGACCTCGCGCAGCCGCTCCGACACCTGGGCCAGCTCGTCGGTGACCCGGGCCAGGCGGCGGTCGCTCTCCTCGCGCCGGCGCACCATCGCCTCGGCCTGGGCCTCGGCCTTGGCCTGGTCGGCGCGGGCGGTGGCGATCAGCCCGCGGGCGCGGTCGAGGCTCGACTGCGACGCCGCCAGCTCCTGCTTGGTGGCGGTCGCGGCCTCGGCCGCAGCGCCCACGGCCGCCTCGCCGGCGGCCACCTCGGCGGCCAGCCCCTCGAGCTCGGCCTGGCGCGCCGCCAGCTCGACGCCGGCGTCGGCGCGCTGCGCCAGCAGGCGCTCGCGCTCGGCGGCCTGCTCGACCGCGCGCTCGTCGAGCTCGCCGGCCTCGCGGGTCTGGAACCCGATCTTGGACTCGGCCAGCCGCACCCGGTTGTCGAGCTCGTAGAGCTGCTCCTGCAGGGTCGCGACGCGGCGCTCCTCGAGCGCCAGCTCGGCGCGCTCGGCGATCACCGCGCTGTCCTTGACGTCGAAGTCGGCGCGCACGCTCTCGCGATCGGCCGAGGCCTCGGTCAGCCGCTCGTTGACCGCCGCGGCGTCGGCGCGCAACTCGAGGTAGCGGTGCGACGCCTTCCAGAGGTCGAGGTCGCGCAGCTCCTGCTTGTAGCTGCGGTAGCGCTCGGCCTTCTGCGCCTGCCGGCGCAGCGTGCCCATGCGCTTGTCGAGCTCGGCGACGATGTCCGAGATGCGCAGCAGGTTCTGCTTGGTCTGCTCGAGCTTCTTCTCGGCCGCCTTCTTCTTGCTCTTGAACTTGGTGATGCCGGCGGCCTCCTCGATGATGAGGCGGCGGTCCTGGGGCCGCGACGAGACGATCTGGCCGATCCGGCCCTGCTCGATGATCGCGTAGGCCTTGGTGCCGACGCCGGTGCCGAGGAAGAAGTCGGTGACGTCGCGCAGGCGGCACGGCACCTTGTTGATGAGGTAGTTCGAGGTGCCGTCGCGGTAGAGGCGGCGGGTGATCGTCACCTCGGTGTACTGGGTGAAGTCGATCGCCGGCGGCTCGTCGGCCAGCATCTCGGCCACCTCGGCGGACGCCGACGGCACGGGCTGACCTTCGGCGTCGACCAGCGGCGCCGGCGGCGCGGCCTCGGCGACCACCTCGACCGCCGCCGCGGCCGGCGCGGCCTCGGCCAGCTCGGCCGGGGGCAGCTCGCCCTCGAGCGCGGCGGCGTCGACGTCGGGCACCGCGTCGACCTGGGCCAGCACCGCCTCGGCCTGGGCCTCGTCGCTCTGCATCGACGCGGCCAGCGTCTCGTGCGAGAAGCCGACGTCGTCGAACGTCAGGGACACCTCGGCCATCGGGGCCGGGCCGCGGGTCTCCGAGCCGGCGAAGATCACGTCCTCCATCGTCTTGCCGCGCAGGTGCTTGGCCGACTGCTCGCCCATGCACCAGCGGATGGCGTCGATGATGTTCGACTTGCCGCACCCGTTGGGCCCGACGACCGCGGTGATCGGCTGCTCGATGTTGAGCACCGCGCGGTCGCAGAACGACTTGAACCCGATGACTTCGACCCGCTTGATACGCATGTAAGGCTTCGGCTCCTCGGCAGAGACGATCCCGGGATCGCTCCTGCGGTCGGCAGGGTCGATCCCCCCTCTGACATCCGGATCCCGGCGCCCCCGTGGTCGCGGCACAGCGCCAGCGGTTTGGCCGTGTTATCACCTTCGCCGTGGCTCGCGCGCTGGTCGCCTTCGTCACGCTGGCGCTGCTGATCACGGCGGCCGGGCGCGTGGCCGCGGCCCCGCCCACGGTGGCGATCCGGGCCCGCGCCGACCTGACCTTGGGCAGCGTCCGCCGCACCGCGGACGGCCAGGTGCGCATCCACGGCGAGCTGCACGATCACGCGTCCGGCGCCGGGCTCGGCGGCCAGACCGTGCAGATCAGCCTGGGCGGCGTCACCGCCGAGGCCATCACCCGGCCCGATGGCAGCTTCGACGTCGAGGTGGCCGCCGGCGCCGGCTCGGTCGAGGTGGCGCTGGCCTTCCCCGGCGGCGACGGCATCGACGCCGCGCGCACCGAGCCCGCGACCGTCGATCCCAGCAAGGCCACCGTCGACATGACCGTCTCGACCAGCGTCACCCCGCAGGGCGTGCTGGTCACGGTGGTCACCACCTCCGACGGCGCGCCGCTGGCGGTGCCGGTGACGGTGCGGATCAGCCCGACCGACAAGGACGAGCCGCACAAGGACGTCGCGATGCGCAGCGGCCAGCCGACGCTGATCCGGCGGGTCGACGCGCTCGGCGCCGGCAGCCGCCGCCTCACCGCGCGCTTCGCCGGCGACACCGGCCACGCGGCGGCGACCACCGCGGTGGTCATCGAGCTGGCCAGCGACACCACCACGTCGGTCGAGGCGCCCGAGACCGCGGCCTACGACGCGACCATCCGCCTGCGCGGCCGGGTGCTCGACGCCGACGGCGCGGGCGTCGGCAAGGTCACGGTCACCGCGGCCGGCGACGACAAGCGCCGCCTCGGCAGCGCCACCACCGGGGCCGACGGCAAGTTCCGGATCGACGTCGAGGCCAGCCTGCTCGGCACCGGCCGCCACGGGCTGGTGCTGACCGCCGAGCCGCGCGAGGCCTGGCTGCGCGGCAGCCAGTCGCCGGTGGTGGTCATCACCGTCGGCGCCCCCCGGCCGGCGCCGGTCGCGATCACGATCGCCGCGTTCGCGGCCACCGTGCTGACCGCGCTGGGCTTCGTGTGGGCCCGGCGCCGGCGCGAGCGGCGGGCCGCGGCGGCGCCCGAGGCGCCCCGGGTCGACGCCCCACCGCGCGGCGGCCTCGACGTCGCCCGCCCCAGCCTGGTGTCGACGCTGCGCCGGGCCAGCGATCACGGCTTCGCCGGCGCCGTGCGCGACTCGGTGCGGACCCGGCCGCTGGCCGAGGCGACGGTCAACCTGGCGCTGGGCGCCGACGCCCGCACCACGCTCAGCGGACCCGACGGCCGGTTCGCGTTCGAGGCGCTGCCCGCCGGCGAGTGGACCGCGACCGTGCGCGCGGCCGGCCACGTCAGCGAGCGGTTCGCGGTGACGATCCCCCACCGCGGCGAGCTGCGCGGCGCCCGGGTCGACCTGGTCCCGGTGCGCGAGCGCGCCTTCGCGATCTACCGCAGCGCGGCCCTGCCGCTCCTGCCCCGCCCGGAGCTGTGGGGCATCTGGTCGCCGCGGCAGATCGTCGACCACGTCCGGGCCCGGCGGTCGCCGCCGGCGCTGGCCGCCCTCACCGCCCAGATCGAAGAGATCTACTTCTCGGGCCGGGTGCCGGACGAGGACGTCCTGCCTTCCGTCGAAGCCAACGCCGCGGCCGCGATCGCCGAGCGCGCGGCCGGCGTTGCAGTATAGTCCCGGCCCCCATGGTTCGCGAGCTCGTCACGCTGGTGGTCGTGTTGTCGGTGGTCGGTCTGTTCATCCTGCTCTTGCGTCGCGCCGGCGAGAACAGCCGGTCACGCAGCAGCAAGTCGGTGCAAGAGCGGGTGGTCGGCACCGCCGCCCCCGAGCGCGCGCCGCGCGAGCGCAAGCGCAAGCGCAAGCCGCAGCCCGGCGGCAAGCGCCCGCCGGCGCCCGAGCCCGAGGAAGAAGAGGAGGACGAGGACGACGACGCCCCCGCGCCGGCCGCCCGCGAGGCGGCCGACGACGAGACCACCGAGGCGTTCAAGGCCGGCCTCGCCAAGACCCGCGGCGGCTTCGTGGCCAAGCTGGGCAAGCTGTTCGGCAAGAAGAAGATCGACGCCGACGTGCTGCCCGCGCTGGAGGAGGTGCTGTTCACCGCCGACATCGGGCCGCGCGCCGCCGATCGGATCTTCGAGTCGGTCAAGAAGGGCCTGGGCAAGGACGACCTCGCCGACGCCCCCAAGATCTGGGCGAAGATCCGCGCCACCTCGACCGCGATCCTCGACGTCGGCGCGCCGCCGGTCGACTGGAGCGCCAAGAAGCCGTTCGTGCTGCTGGTGCTCGGCGTCAACGGCGTCGGCAAGACCACCACGATCGGCAAGCTGGCCGCGCTGCTCGCCGGCCAGGGCAAGCGGGTCATCCTCGCCGCCGGCGACACCTTCCGCGCCGCCGCCGCCGAGCAGCTCGAGGTGTGGGCCAAGCGGGCCGGCTGCCCGGTCGTGCGCGGCAAGGAGGGCGGCGACCCGTCCTCGGTGATCTTCGACGCGGTCAAGCGCGGCGTCGATGAGGGCGCGGATCTGGTCATCTGCGACACCGCGGGCCGCCTGCACACCAAGACCGATCTGATGGACGAGCTGAAGAAGGTGCGGCGGGTGATCGACAAGGCCATGCCCGGCGCGCCCCACGAGACCTGGATGGTGCTCGACGCGACCACGGGCCAGAACGCGATCACCCAGGCCAAGACCTTCAAGGACGCGATGGAGATCACCGGCATCGTGATCACCAAGCTCGACGGATCGGCCAAGGGCGGCGTGATCCTGGGTATCTGTGACGAGCTGAAGGTGCCGGTGCGCTACATCGGCGTCGGCGAGAAGCTCGAGGATCTGCGCCCGTTCGATCCCGCGGCGTTCGTGGCGGCGCTGTACGACGACACCGACATCGCCGCCGCGGAGTGACCGACTCCCTGGAAGGGGCTTTCGCAAAGCCCCTTCCCCGTCGGGTCATGCCCCGACGGGGCCCCAACCCGAAACGCGAGACACCGATCGCAACTCGGGTGACGGATCGGCTGGCGTCGGGCCACGCATTTCCGCATGGTTCCCCCCGCGGATCGCGCAACCACTGAATGTCCCGCGTGGTCTTGTGAATTGAAAATCGCGCGTGTAATATTGCGCGCAGTTGAGCGAGTCACGCCGTAACGGCTCGAAATTATTTAGGATTTTAGCCGATCGCCGTGTCTGAACCGGACCCCTCGCCCGGAGACCATCTCACCTCATGCGACGCACCAAGAGCCACTCAAGTTTCTTTGCCGCCCTGGTCGGTGCGGCTGCGCTCACATGGGCCGTCGGTCTCCCGACCGCTTTGGCGCAGCCGAAACCCACCCCCGCTCCCGCGGGTGACGACGAGATCGAGATGGACGGCGACGACCAGCCGGCCGGCGGCGTCGACGAGGGCGAGATCGAGATGGACGGCGACACCGCCCCCGAGCCCGATCTCAGCGCCGACCTGGCGGCCGACACCTCGGACGCCGTGAAGATCGACACCACCAGCCGCGACGTCAAGGCGGTGTCCTGGAAGGACATCGTGGTGGTGATGCGCAAGCCGTTCCTCAAGCTCGGCCGCACCGACCTGATGCCGTTCCTGGCGACGACCATGAACGACAACATGATCCGGCACACCGGCGCCGGCGCGCAGATCAACTACTACCTGACCGACGTCTTGGCGGTCGGCGTCGAGGGCCAGTACTTCGCCAAGAACTTCCGCGAGCCGTTCGACCTGGTCGGTCGTCAGGCCCGGCGGCTGCCGACGGTGAACAAGTACAACTTCGCCGCCGCCCTCAACTTCCACTACGTGCCGGTGTACGGGAAGTTCGCGGTGCTCGACAAGCACCTGATCCACTGGGAGACCTACTTCACCGCCGGCGTCGGCATCACCCAGTCCGAGGTGATCCCGCGCGACCCGCGCTACGACGCGTTCACCAACATCCTCATCACGCCCAACATCGGCGCGTCGATGCGGTTCTTCCTCGCCAAGTGGTTCACCGTCAACCTCGGCATCCGCGACTACATCTTCGTCGACAAGTTCGAGCCGACCGACCGCATGATGTACACGTCGGCGGCGGACGCCAAGGACCACGCCGAGACGGCGTTCATCAACAACGTGATGTTCCAGCTCGGGGCCAGCTTCTGGATCCCGCCGAGCTTCGAGTACACCACCTTCCGCTGAAGCCAGGAGCTACCCCGTGACCAACAACGCCCGTCTCCTGCTCGGCAGCGTGCTGGCCGCTGGCCTCCTGGCCGGTCCCGGCCTGGCCTCGGCCGAGAACAAGAGCGACCTCGACTCGCAGCCGGCGGTCCGTCACCGCCTGCTGCTGGTGGCCAAGCGCCTCGAGGCCACGCCGCTGTTCGAGTCGACCATCAACGCCGACTTCCGGCACTTCGTCGGCGGTGGTCTCAAGCTCGAGTACCACATGAACGACATGCTGTCGTTCGGCGTCATCGGCGTCGGCTCGGCGTCGATCGACACCAAGCTCACCGAGCGCGTGCTGAAGACCCTCGAGGAGTCCGACCCGCCCCCGCCGATGGGCGCGTCGTCGGGCAGCCGCGAGCCGTCGAAGACCGAGTTCTCCCAGCACCTGAACAAGATGCCGATCCACGGCGCCGCCTACGTCAGCCTCACGCCGTGGTACGGCAAGCTGGCGGCGTTCGGCAAGGCGTTCGTGAACTTCGACTTCTACTTCCAGGGCGGCGTCTCGTTCGCGCAGCTGACCTCGGACTGTGCGGCGTCGGTGTGCGACGACCGCGATCCGGGCGCGCCGGAGATGGGCATGAACGGCCCGGTGCCCGACGACAACCCCAACGACGACCCGCCGCTCAACTCGGGCTTCAAGCCGGGCCTGTACCTCGGCGGCGGCATCCACGTGTTCGTGAACGACTTCATGGCGATCGACCTCGCCGTGCGCGACTACGCGTTCACCGACAACCCGTCGGGCGCCGACTTCAACGCCGACCTCGCGGTGAAGGACGACGACAGCCGCTTCCTGCACCACCTGTTCGCCGGCGTGGGCGTGTCGATCATGCTGCCCATGAAGGTCAAGCGCACGCGGTGATACAGAGAGGGTCTTTCGAAAAGACCCTCCCCCGGCATGCGCCGGGGGCCCCTCCCAAAACGGCCCGGATCCTTCAGCGAGGATCTCCCATGACGGCCCGGATCCTTCAGCGAGGATCTGGGCCGTTCGGCGTTTCGGGGATGATCGGAGTCGGAGCCGGAGCCGGAGCCCGTCTACGCCGGTGGCGGAGTGCCAAGAAGGTTGGCATCCGCAGGCTCGCAAGTCGGTGACACGACAGGGAGGCGACGATGGATCGGAATTTGCGTAGACTGGCAGGCGTGAAGGCTCGCCTCCTGGCTGTCGTCGCGCTGTGTGTCGCCCTGGCGGGCTGCATCACGCCGTCGATCCCCATCCCGCCGCCGGAGCCGACCGAGATGACCTTCGCGGTGGACGCGACCGGCGGCTTCGCCACGTTCAGCTACGCGGCCGAGCCCAACTACTCCAACGCCGTCGTCTACGTCTTCAACCGCAACGCCGGCACCGGCATCATCGCCACCGCGCGCGCCGACGGCTCGGTCGGCCCGACGGCGCCGTTCCCCGCGCAGCTGGGCGACAACGTCGCCATCACCTTCGAGACCGACGAGGTGTCGGTCACCTCGTGCGTCGTGGTCAGGGACGGTTCGCCCTCCCCCGTCGAGTACTGCACCCGCTGACGGGGCGGGCCGCGGCCCGACCTGCTAACGTACCGCTGCGTGCTGGCCCGCCCCGCGATCCGGTTGCGCCGGTGGCTGGTCGCCGCCGGCCTGGGCTTGGTGCTGTTCGCTGGGCTCCTGGTGGCCGTGCTGCGCATCCGCTTCGAGGGCCCTGACCTCGCGACCACGATCACCGACATGATGAACCGCTCGATGCGCGGGCGCATCGAGGCCGAGTCGGTCGAGTGGCCGATGTCGGGGCTGGGCGCGGTGGTGCGCGGCGGCTGGATCCCGCTGACCATCAAGAACGTCAAGGTCTGGGACGACGAGCACAACCTCGTGCTCGAGACGCCGCGCCTGACCGCCGAGATCGACATCCACGCGCTGATGTTCGGCCACCACGACTTCGTGCTGCGCAAGATCCACGTCCGCGGCGGCCGGGTGCTGCTGCGCGAGGTGGCCGAGCCGTACAAGCTGCACGAGTACGACAAGAAGGTGTTCAGCCTGCTGGCCGCGTTCTACGGCCGGCGCAAGGCCGGCTTCTACGTCGGCATCTCGTCATCGTCCAAGCCGGTGTTCGACCTGCGCGACTTCACGGTCGAGGACCTCGACCTCGAGATCTGGAGCGGCCTCAAGAGCCAGAAGAAGTACGGCTTCCGCGCGCTGATCCACGACGTCAGCGCCACCGGCTTCCTGTACATGGACGCCTCCGACGCGCTGGTGCCCAAGTTCTACTTCGCGCTGGCGCCCACCGGCGGCCCCGGCGAGATCGACATCCCGTGGGAGCGCGGCAGCGACGGTCAGTGGGAGGGCAACTACCGCTTCCCGATCGACCGGGTCGCGGTCAACACGCTCAAGCAGATCCCGACGACGTGGCCGGCCAGCCCGGTCGCCAACACGCTCACCTTCGATCTGGCCCTCGACTCGACCAGCAAGGCCAAGGCCCGCATCAAGGGCGCGATGATCGACTACTGGGACACGCCGTACGGCGGCTCGTGGCAGATCACCGCCACCGTCGACAACGCCGGGCCGATGCTCAAGCAGTCGATCCTGGTCGACCTCGGCGGCGACGACGTCAAGGTCAAGGCCGACATCACCGGGCCGATCGTCTTCTACCCACGGATCGATCTGGCGATCAGCGGCCTGACCTACGACCTCAAGGACTTCGTGCCGCCCGATCCGGTCACCGGCGCCCGCGACTCGGTGCTGCTGGAGCTCGACAACCTCAACGCCGGCTACGATCTCGCGGTCAACTCGGGCAACGTCGAGAAGTTCATCGCCCGCGGCGTCGGCGGCGAGCTGACGCTGTCGGCGGCGTTCGAGGGCGACGGCTCGGACGACGCGCCGTTCCTGGTCAACGCGACGGTCGACATCACCCGCCCGCTCGAGCTGGGGCGCTGGCTGCCCAAGTGCCAGCGCGACGTGATCGGCTCGACGCTGGCCGGCCACTTCCGCGCCCGCCGCTACAAGGGCGACACCGCGATCCAGGCCCTGCTCGACGAGCTCGACCTGCGGATCGGCGCGGTCCACGCCTACGGCGG
This sequence comes from Myxococcales bacterium, assembly GCA_016707895.1. Classification (GTDB taxonomy): domain Bacteria; phylum Myxococcota_A; class Polyangia; order Haliangiales; family Haliangiaceae; genus UBA2376. Next base: position 241,973 of record JADJGV010000008.1, read on the forward strand.
CACGGTGTTCGCCGATCAGACCTTCGGCACCGTCACCGTCCAGGACATGCAGGTGCAGTTCCGCTCGTCGTCGGCGCGGGTCGGCGTGACCCTCGACCCGCGGTCGAAGAAGCTGCCGCCGTTCGACATCCGCGACGCGTCGGGGCGGGTCGGCGACCTGCTCGCGCTGCAGCGGGCCAGCCAGTGCGCCAACCCCAAGGCGCCGGCCAAGGCCGGCAAGCCGACCCGCCGCGCGCCGCGCCCGACGGCGCGCTCGCCCCGCCCCGCCCCCCGCGCGCCCCACGTGCGCCCCCGCGCGCGGGTCGCGCTGGCCGCGCCGCCGCCGCGGCCGCACCGCCAGGCCCAGCGCACGCCGCTCGACGACATCGCGTTCCGCGGCCACGTCTACTCCGAGGGCGACGCCATCCTCGGCGAGGACGTCGTCATGCTCGACGTGCCGGTGGTCGGCACCGTCACGATGCCGCGCTTCGCGTACCGCGCGCCGCTCCTGACCGTCGAGGACGTCCGCCTGCCCAGGCTCGGGCGGGCGATCCGCGGCGACGGCGTGATCCGCTTCGGCGAGACGGTCACCACGCTCGATCGCCTGCGCATCCGCGCCACCGAGGTCGACATCGGCCGCTTGCCGGTCATCGCCGGCAAGGCCGGCGGGAGGCTGTCGGCGGACCTCACGCTGCGCGGGTCGATCGATCCCACCCGCACGGTGGCGGAGGGCTGGCTGTGCAGCAACCGGCTCACGGTGCTGGGCCAGGCGTTCGCCGACGTCGGGGTGTGGCTGGGGCGCGCGCCGACCGCGATCAAGGCGTGCCCGAGCGCGGCGCCGCCGGCCGGCGACGCCGCCTGCCTCGAGGTCGCCAAGCGCGGCGGCCGCTGCGTCATCGCGCGCGCGCGCCGCCAGGCCGGCGGCCAGATCACCGCGCAGGTCTCGGCCGACAAGAACCAGCGGCTGGGCGGCGCGCTGGCGCTCGAGGCGGTGCCGCTGGCCGCGGTCGCGACGCTGCTGGGCCAGGCCTGGCCGGCGGGCGCGGTGTTCGACGCCGACGGGCTGGCGCTGAGCGGCACGCTCGAGGCCCCGACCCTGGCCGGCAACCTGCGGGTCAGCCGGGCCTGGGCCCTGGGCGGCTTCCTCGGCGACGGCGCGCTGCGCTTCGCCGCCGCCGGGCCGGGCACGGTCACCGTCGCCGCCAGCTTCCTCGACGACCGCCTGACGATCAGCGGCCGGCTCGGCACCACCGCGCCGTACAAGCTCGACGTCACGCTCACGTTCAGCCGGCTGGCGCTCGACACCTTCGTCGACCTCGCGGCGCTGGCCGGGCTGCCGATGGCCCACGTCACCGCCAGCGGCCGCATCCGGGTCCGCACCGCGCTGGCCGACCCGCGCGCGCCGCTCGACGTCACCGTCGATCTGTCCGAGCTGTCGGCGACCCTCGCGGTGGCCGGGCTGGGCGACGCGCCGCTGCCGCTCGACGTGCGGCTCGCGGCGCCGGTGTCGGCGACCTACGACGGCAAGGATCTGCACCTGGCGCAGCCGGCGACCCTGACCACCGAGCTCGGCGCGATCGCCGTGGTCGGCACGATCGGCGCCACCCGGCTCGATCTGTCGGCCCACGGCACGCTCGACATCGCCCGCGCGCTGCCGCTGGCCGGCGGCCTGCTCGACGACGCCCGCGGCCAGGCCGAGCTGACGGTGCGCGTCACCGGCCAGCCGCGCGCGCCCCGGCTCAAGGCGACGCTCGACCTGCTCGACGTCGGCGTCCGCCCGACCCGCCAGGAGGCGTGGCTGCGCATCCCGGCCGGCAAGATCGAGATCGACGACGCCACCGGCGCCAGCGCCGGGCCGGGCCGGCGCTCGCTGTCGTTCACCGGCCTGTCCCTCGAGGTCGACGACGGCTTCTCGGTCGATCGCGCGTCGCTGTCGGTGTCGGGCGGCGTGGTCCTCGACCGCACCGTGCCCGCCGAGTGGAGCGTGATCGTCGCCGGCACGCTCGGCGGTGAGATGCTGGTGCTGGGCGCGCCCGGCGAGATCGCGTCGGCCAGCGGCGCCGCCGACGTCAACCTGCGGCTGTTCGGCAAGGGCGCGCGGCCGCAGATCGACGGCACCGTCACGTTCGACCCGACCCGGCCGCTGACGCTGCTGGCCCGCAGCCTGCGGCGCGAGATCGCGCTGTCGGAGGGCACCGTCGCGGTCACCAACGACGTCGACGACCCGGCCAAGCTGGTGATCGACGTCGACGCCGTCGGTGGCTCGATCGACGGCGAGGGCCGGCTGCGCAACATCCACGGCACGCTCGACCTGGTCGACTTCGACGTCACCAAGAGCGCCGCCGACCTGACCGGCTCGCTCGAGGCCTACCCGTACCGGGTGCCGCGCAAGCTCGACCTGATCGTCAACGTCGACGGCCTGCAGGTCGTGCTCGACGGCGGGCAACTCGAGGTCGCCGGCAAGGTCGAGCTGGTCAGCGGTCGCTACCTGGTCGACTTCAACCTCGGCGAGGTGCTGCGCCCGGCGGCGTCGAGCGGCCCGGCGTCGCCGCCGTTCTGGGAGTCGTCGCCGATCCTGGCCAACGCCCGCCTCGACCTCGCGGTCGACGCCCGGCGGTTCTCGGTGGCCAACAACATCGCGACGATCGACATGGAGGGCGGGCTGGCGCTGACCGGCACGCCGCGCGATCCGCGCCTCGACGGCACGATCCTCGTGCAGCGCGGCACGTTCAAGATCCCTGGCCTGCGCGCCCGCTTCACCCGCACCACCGGCGCGATCCAGTTCGAGCGGCTGCTGCCGCTGGGCCAGACCCCGACGCTCGACATCACCAGCGAGGCCGACTACCGCGACCCCACCGGCACCGACCACCTGATCATCCTGCGGCTCGAGAAGTCGCTGGCCCAGCCGCACTTCGACCTGTACACGGCGTCGGGGCTCAACAAGGCGCAGACGCTGACGCTGATCATCTCGGGCCGCACGCCCGACGAGTTCCGCCGCAACCTCGGCCAGGCGGCGATCGGCACCGACCCGACGCGGATCAACCCGTCGACCGACACCAGCCAGGGCTACACCGACGAGCTGTTCCGCCAGGCCGCCGGCGACCTCTTGACCCGCGCCGTGGCCGACACGCTGCGCGATCTGTCGGGTCTCGACGTCGCCCGCATCGAGTTCAACCTCGGCTCGTTCGGCTTCCACGGCGAGGCCCGGGTGTTCGAGAACGGCCGCTTCGTCGGCGATCTCGAGCGCACCACCCGCGGCTCGACGGTCAACGCCCGCCTCGAGTACCGGCTGCTCAGCCAGACCTCGGCCGAGGCCTCGTACCTGTCGAAGAACTACGACGACGCCGGCGAGCGCGACATCAGCGACTTCGAGGCCAAGCTGGTGCTGCGCACCTCGTGGCGGTCGCCGTGGCGGTGAGGCGACGCGCCGCGCTGGCGGCGCTGGCCGCGCTGGCCTGGCCCGGGCTGGCGACCGCGCAGCCGGCGACCACCGCGCCGACCGTGCCCCAGCCCACCGGCGCGCCGCCGGCCCCGGCCGCGCCCGCGACCCAGCCGAGCGCGGCCGCGCCGCTGGCCCCACCGCCGGCCCCGGCCGCCGCGCCGCCCGTGCAGTGGACCGAGTGGGAGGTCACCGGCACGTTCATCGACAAGGCCGACGCGGTGCGCGCGGTGCTCGAGCCCGAGGTCAGGAAGCGCCAGACCTTGACCGACGACGCCCGTCGCGAGCTCGGCGAGGTGTGCGAGGCGATCGGCTACCGGCTGCTCGCGGTGCGCACCACCCGGCTGCCGGCCGGCGGCTGGAAGGCCACGCTCGAGGTCACGCCGATCCTGGTCGTGCGCTGGGTCGACGTGTCGATCTCGGATCGCGGCGTGTTCCTCGACGACGAGATCCGCCGCCGGCTGCGGCTGCGCCCGGGCGCGTCGATCCCCTACGACGACGGCCTGCGCCAGCGCCTGCTCGACGAGGAGGCCCAGCGGATCCGCACCTACCTGCGCGACGAGGGCTACTTCGAGGCCGGCGTGACGATCGCGATCGCCCGCCGCGGCGCGTACGGCGCGACGGTCGCGGTCAACGCCAACCTCGGCGCCGCCTACCGGATCGGCCGGGTCGAGGTCGAGAACACCTCGCAGGCCGGCGGCGCGCTGGCGGTGCCGACCGACGAGCTCCAGGCGGTGTTCGATCACCGCCGGGTGTGCCTGCGGCTGGCGCTGCCGCCGACCTGCCCCGGCCGGTTCACCCGCGGCCGGCTGCAGGCCGACCTCGAGCAGATCACCCGGCTGTTCCAGCGCCGCGGCTTCCCGGCGGTGCGGGTGGCCAGCGACTTCGATCCGCTGACGTCGTTCGATCGCAAGACCAAGACCGTCGCGCTGACGGTCAAGGTCGACGAGCGGCGCAAGCTCGACGTGGTCTTCGAGGGCAACGATCCCGACCGCGTGCCCGACGAGGATCTCACCGCGGCGCTGACCTTCGCCACCGCGACCACCGTCGACGACTTCGAGGTGGCGGCGTCGGCGCGGGCGATCGAGCGCTACTACCAGGCGCGCGGCTACTTCGACGTCATGGTCAGCTACGAGCGGGTGCGGTTCCGCGCGTTCGATCGCGTGGTGTTCCGGATCGAGCCGGGCCGGGCCCGCGCGGTCGGCGGCGTCGACATGGTGTGCCGCGGGCCGCTGGGCGCGCAGCCGTGCAGCCTGTCGAACGGCGAGCTGACCGGCGCCATCGGCACCCGGCCGGCGTCGTTCTCGCTGTTCGGCGGCACCTCGGCGCCGACCTCCGAGCAGCTGACCGCCGACGTCGCCGCGCTGGAGCGGCTGTACCGACGGCGCGGCTACCTGCGGGCCAGGGTCGCGGTGGCGGTGGCGCCGACCGCCGGCGGCTGGGGCGCCGCCGCGCTGGCCGCCGCCGAGCGCGCGGTCGGCCGGGCCGAGGGCGACCTGCGGGTGCGGTTCGCGATCGAGGAGGGGCCGCGCACGACGATCTCGCAGGTCAACGTCGTGTTCGAGGGCGCGGCCACCGGCGGCGGCACCGCGGCCGACGAGCGGCAGGTGCGGACCCGGCTCGGCTTCAAGGTCGGCGACCCCTACGTGCGCGACACCATCGACGCCGCCGGCAAGCGGCTCGAGGACTGGTACTGGAACGTGGGCCGACCGCGGGCCAAGGTCACGATCCCCGAGCCGATCCTGTCGGCCGACGGCCAGGCCGCGCTGGTGACGATCAACATCGAGGAGCGGCAGGAGCTGCGGATCGGCCACGTGCTGGTGCGCGGCAACTTCCGCACCCGCGACTGGATCATCCGCGACGAGCTGGGCTTCGACGAGGGCGAGCTCCTGACCGGCGACCTGTACCGCGGCGGCCCGGCCCGGCTGCGCGCGACCAACCTGTTCTCGTCGGTGTCGATCAAGCTGCTCGGGTTCGACGACGATCGCCAGGATCAGGTCGACGTGCTGGTCCAGGTCGAGGAGCGCAAGGACGTCTCGGCGCAGCTCGACCTCGAGGGCGGCGGCTCGCTCGAGAACGGCTGGTTCGTGCGCGCCAAGCCGTCCCTGCCCAACCTCGGCGGCCTGGGCATCCGGGTCGAGACCAACCTCACCGCCGGCACCGAGTACCAGGCGGCCGAGGCCACGCTGCGCCTGCCGCACTGGCTGGCCCGCAGCGTCGTGCGCGGCCAGTTCGACACCGAGCTCACCGGCTACGTGCGCAACCAGATCACCGAGCGGTTCGGCGACCTGTTCACCTACGGCGGCACGCTGTCGGCGATCCGCACCTGGCAGCGCGAGGCCGACGAGCGCCACCAGGCCCGGCTGGTGGGCGTCGCGCTGCGCTACGACGTGCGCCTCTTGTCGCGCGACGAGGAGCTGATCCGCCCGGCCGGCCCCGCCGGCGACCTGACCACCAACCCGATCCGCACCCGCACCGGCACCCTGGGGGTCCGGCTGACCTGGGACCAGCGGCGCGACGCCCAGGGCAACCTCAACCCGCTGGCGCCCGACCACGGCTTCCGCGCCGAGGCCGGGGTGTCGTACGCCAGCCCGTGGCTGCTCGGCCAGGACACGTTCCTCAAGCTGTCGGGGTTGGGCCAGGTGTTCTTCACCCGCGGCCGGGTGCAGCTGCGCCTCGACGGGCGCTACGACCACGGCGTGCCGCTGGGCGGCGCGGTGCTCCTGCCCGAGGTCGAGCGGTTCTTCGCCGGCGGCGACGTCACGGTGCGCGGCTTCGACGAGGATCGCCTGGCCACCGAGATCATCACCGAGCCGGTGCCGCCGCTGGGCCAGACCACGCAGGTGCGGGTGCTGCCCGCGGGCGGCAACATCCGGGCGCTGTCGACGGTCGACCTGCAGGTGACGCTGTGGAAGCTGGCCGGGTTCCCGGTGGCCTCGGCGCTGTTCGCCGACGCCGGCCTGGTGACCAACAGCCTGGGCTCGGTGCAGGTCGGCGACGTGCGGCCGGCCGCGGGCATGGCGTTGCGCGTGCTGTTGCCGATCGGCGCGTTCAGCGGCGAGTACGCGGTGCCGATCGCGCCGCAGCTCGGCGACGACCCGCGCGGCCGCTTCCACTTCTCGGTCGCGCTCCGGTATTGACGCCGCGCCGGCCCGCGCGATCAGCGCGCGGCCAGCGGCGCCAGCAGCGCGGCGCACGCGGCGGCCGACGCGTGGCCGGCCGCGGCGGCGTCGACCGCGATCCAGCAGCCGGCGGCGTCGGCCGCGCCGATCGCGACCGACAGCGGGCCCTCGGCGTCGCGCGCGACGGTGAGCGTGCGGCGCACCCGCCCGAGCGCGGCGGGCGCGGCCCAGCGATCGACCTGCAGGCCGGCCAGCGCGGCGGGCAGCGCGGCGGCGGCGGCGGTCGCGGCGGCGCCCGCCGGGGCGTCGACCTGCCACTCGCCGAGCACCGCGCCGCGGACGATCGTCGCGGGCGCCAGGCCGGTCGCGCGCACCCGCGCCACCTGCGTCGGATCGAGCCGCAGCGGCTGGCGATCGCGCAACCCCAGCGCGCCGGCCGCGACCGCCGCCGCCGCTGCGGGCGCCAGCTCGAGCGCCACCGCCTCGTCGCCGCGCACGATCGTGGCCGCGGCGCCGGCGACGCGCACCCGCCACGCCTGGCGCTCGCCGCTGGCGTCGATCACGGCCCACGCCGCGCCGCCCTGATCGTCCGCCGTCCGCGCGCGGCGCTGCGCCGGCGCCGCCAGCAGCGTTAGCAGGTCGCGCACCCGATCGGCGTCGGCGTCCCAGCGCCCCGCCGCCGCCTCGATCAGCCAGCCGCCGCCGTCCTGCCGCACCCGCACGCCGCCGGGCAGCTCCAGCGCGACCACCGGCGCCGCGGTGACCAGCGGCGTCGCGGCGATGCCGGCGTCGCTGGCGGCCACCCGCGCGGCCGCGATCACCGCGTCGATCGCCGCCTGCGCGACGCAGCCGTCGCCGATCGTGGTGGCCACCTGCACCAGCCCCGGCGCGGCGCACGGCCCGAACCAGCGCAGCTCGATCGGCCGGGTCCCGACCCGGACGTCGACGGTGCCGGCCGGCGGCGCCGCCGGATCCGCGGGCGGACCGAACTGCTCGAGCCGCAGCGCGGCCACCGCCGTCCACAGCGCGCGGCGCACCTCCAGCGCCAGCCGCGTCGACCGGCCGTCGCCGTCGCGCCGCACCAGCGCCGGGCCGGCCAGCACCAGATCCAGCTCGCGGCCGACGTGCACGTCGAGGGCGATCGGCTCGGCGCCGGGCGCCACCAGCCGGCGCTGCCGCAGCTGATCGGGATCGCGATCGAGCGCGCGGCCGACCCAGCCCGGCACCAGCGCGACCTGGCCGTCGACCGCCACCCACGCCTGCCCGGTGGCCGCGACCTCGTCGCCCAGCGTCACCGTCAGCGCGCGCCCGACGTCGAGCGCGATCGTCGCCCGGGGCGCGGCGATGGGCGCCCCGCCGCGGCGATCGACGCGGGCCGACGCCAGCGACGACAGCAGGTCGGCCACCGCCGCGGGATCGGCCTGCCCGGCGGTCGGCGCGGTGACCACGCCGCGCGCCACGTCGACGACGACCGCGCGATCGCCGCGGCGCAGCTCGAGGCGGGTGACCGCCCCGACCGCCAGCCCGGGCACCAGCTCGCCGCGCGTCACCGGCGGCGGCCCGGTCCCGGTCAGCACCACCAGCGCGGCCAGCACCGCGACCGCGGCGGTGGCCACCAGCGTCGACCACGCCGACCGGCTCACGCGCGCCGCCGCCGCGCCCACAGCGCGAGCATCGCCACGACGAGCAGCGGCAACCCGACCACGACCACGCCGGCGACCGCGCGGCGCTCGCCGGCGGTCAGCACCAGCCGCACCTGATCGCCGGGCTTCTCCGGCACCGCGACCTCCGGCGTGCGGCCGGCCAGCCACGCCAGCGCCCGGGCCGCCAGCAGATCGGTGCCGTGGCCGCGCACCGTCGGATCGATCGCGACGCCCTCGGCGCCGCTCACCACCACGACCCGCGCATCGCCACGAGCCGACGCCGCCAGCAGCACCTGCGGCGCCGGGCCAGCCAGCAGCCGATCGCCGTCGACCGCGCGACCGCGCGCCGAGGTCGTCACCACCGCCACCGCCGGCGCGGCCACGGTCAGCGGCCGCGCCGCCTGCCACACCGTCGGGCGGCGGCCCTGGAAGCCGCGCGCGATCGGGTGGTCGGCGTAGCCCTCGATCACCCGCACGCCGCGCGGCAGATCGATCGCGCCGTCGGGATCGTCGACCCAGCCGGCGCCGATCGCGACCCCCCAGCCGGCCAGCACCACGTCGACGCCGGCGCCGGGCGCGCCGTCGCCGCTCACCGCGACCAGCAGGCGCCCGCCGCGATCGAGGTACGCCGCCAGCCCGCGCTGATCGTCGGCGGCCAGCGGCGTCTGCGCCGCCAGCACCGCCACCACCGCGCACCGCGCCGGCACCTCCGCGGTGCCGTCGATCGGCTCGACCGCGATCGCGTCGTCGGCCAGCCGCGCGAACACCGCCTGCCAGGCGGCGGCGCCGACCTCGCCGTGGCCGCGGGTGGTGCACACCGTCCGCGGCGTGTCGTCGGCCAGCTCGGCCAGCGCCCGCGCCAGCGCCTGCTCGATCGCCACCGTCGTGAACGTCGGCGCGGCGATCGCGTCGCGCCCGACCGCCACCAGATCGAGCAGCGCCACCGCGCGCTGCCGCGTGCCGCGGGCCAGGATCACCGCGCCGCCGCGCACCAGCTCGCGCTCGTCGAGCGCCGCCGCCGCGGCCGCCGCCGGGGCCGCGGTGGGATCGCGCGCCGGGTCCCAGCGCGTGACCCGCAGCCGCGGCTGCTTGGCCGCCATCATCGCCAGCACCCGATCGACCTCGTCGTAGAGCGGGTCGAGCGTGGCGATGCCCGGCCGCACCACCGTCGCGGTCACCGGCGCCGGCAGCGCGGCCAGCACCCGCACCGTCGGCGCGGCCAGGTGGTTCCGGCCGCGCGCGCTCACGTCCCACACGTCGGCGTGGCGCGCGATCAAGGTCGCGAGCAGCCCGGCGGCCACCACCGCCAGCGCGCCGCGGTAGACCGCCAGCACCAGCGGCCCGGTGCGCCGCCGGCCCAGGCCGACCAGCGCCGTGGCCAGCGCCAGACCGCCGGCGGTCGCGCCGCCCAGCCACGCCAGCACCGCGGGATCGATCGCCCCGCGCGCGAAGCCGATCGCGATCGGCCGCGGCGCGAACCGCGCCAGCGCGCGGCTGAGGTCGGCGTGATCGCGCACCAGCGACGGCACCAGCGCCGGCAGCTCGCCGATCACCAGCCACGACAGCAGCGCGGCGAAGCCGGCCACCGTCGCCACCATCGGCTGCCGCGCCACCGCGCCCGCCGCCAGCGCCAGCGCCAGCGCCGCCGCGCCGATCAGCAGCTGGCCGGCGTACCCGGCCAGCACCGGGCCGGGATCGACGTGGGCGTCGCCGGGCGACGCGACGATCACGATCGCCACGTAGGCCACCGTCGGCAGCCACAGGACCGCGTATAGCGCGACCGCGCCCAGCCAGGTGCCGACCATCGCGGCGCCCTCGCTGACCGGCGCCGCCACCAGCACCTCCCACTGCCCGGTGCGGCGATCGTCGGCCGCGCGCGCCGCGATCGCCGCCAGCACCGTCAGCTGGATCGCCCAGGCCAGCAGCGTCCCGCCGAAATGGCCCTCGAGCACCGCGCCGATCGGCGCCGGCCGCGCCGGGTCGGCGAGCACCGCCACCAGCGACGCGAACGACACGCCCTCGAGCACCAGGAAGCCGGCGGCCAGCATCCACGCCACCGGCGAGCGCAGCGCCGCCGCCAGCTGCATCCGCGCGATCGTCAGCACCTGCCGCGCGGTCGTCACGCGCGCCGTCGTCACGCCCGCGCCCCCAGCGCCGCCACCACCGCGCGCAGCCCGGCGCTGGCGTCGACGCCCGCCGCGGCGCGCAGCTCGCCCAGCGCGCCGGTCGCGGCCACCCGGCCGCCGACCAGGACGACGATCCGATCGGCCACCGCCTCGACGTCGGCCAGCTCGTGGCTGGCCCACACCACGGTGCGCGCGCCCCGCCCCGCGGCCAGCCGATCGCGCACCGCGGCCCGCTCCTCCTCGTCGAGGCCGGCGGCGGGCTCGTCGAGCAGCAGCACCGGCGGCGCGCCGAGGTTGGCCTCGACCCAGGCCACGCGCTGGCGCTGGCCCTTGGACAGCGCGCCCAGCGGCTCGGCCGCGCGGCCGGCGAGCCCGACCTCGGCCAGCGCCGCCGGCACGTCGACCGCGACGCCGCGCAGCCGCGCCCGCAGCCGCAGGTACGCGCCGACGCCGAGCTCGGGCGGCAGCGGCGCACCCTCGACCAGGTAGCCGCGCCGGGCCGCGGCCCGCCGCGGCGCGGCCGCCACGTCGACGCCGTCGAGCTCGACCCGCCCGGCGTCGGCGTCGAGGTAGCCGGCCATCACCCGGAGCAGCGTGGTCTTGCCGGCGCCGTTGCCGCCGACCAGCCCGCACAGCTCGCCGGCGCCGACGGTGAAGCCGACGTCGGCCAGCGCCGTCCGCGCGCCGTACCGCCGCGTCACGCCGGCCACCGTCACGATCGCGCCGGCCATGCTCACCGGATCGGCGGGAAGTCGCCGGTGCGCGAGCCGCGGTGCGGCAGGCGGATCGTGAACGTCGTGCCGCGGGGCCCGGTGTCGCAGGTGATCGTGCCGCCGTGGTCGTCGACGATCTTCTTGACGATCGCCAGACCCAGGCCGGTGCCGCCCTTCTTGCCGGACGCGAACAGCTCGAACAGCCGGCCCCGCAGCGCCGGCGGGATGCCGGGGCCGTCGTCGGCGGTCTCGATCACCAGGCGATCGCCCTCGAGCCGGGTCCGCACCCAGACGTGGCCGCCGTCCTCCATCGCGTCGGCGCTGTTGCGGGCCAGGTTGTGCAGCACCCGCAGCATCTTGGTCTCGTCGAAGTGGGTCACGCCGTCGTAGCCCAGGTCGACCTCGATCGCGATCGGCCGCCCGGCGAAGGCCTGGCGCAGCTGCGCGACCGCCTCGTCGATGAACTTGTGCATGTAGACCCGGCGCACCATCAGGTCGCGGTCGCCGCGGGCGAACGCCAGCACCTCGCGGGTCATGCCGCTCATCACGTCGAACTGCCGCAGGATGTGCTCGACGTACTTCTCGCGCTGCGCGGCCTCGTCGCAGCCGGCCATCAGCTGCGCGTAGCCCGAGATCACCGTCATCGGGGTCTTGAGGTCGTGCAGCACGCCGGCCATCAGCCGGCCGATCGACGCCAGCCGATCCTGATCGCGGGTCTCGTCGCGGCTGCGGGCCAGGCTGATCGCCTGCCCGACCTGGCCGGCCACCAGCACCAAGAGCCGCAGGTCGGCGTCGTCGAAGTCGCCGGCGCGCTTGTCGAGGATCTCGATGCCGCCGACGACGCGCTCGCCGTCGAGCACCGGCGCCGCCATCAGCGAGCGCGCGCTGACCCCGTGCTCGCGCGCGAAGTCGCGGGCGTAGCGCGGATCGCCGTCGGCCTGGTTGGCGATCACCGGCTCGCGCCGCGCCACCGCCCAGCCCAGCAGGCCCTGGCCCAGCGCGATCCGCGCGTCGCGCAGCTGCGCCGCCGCCGGCCCCTGCACCGTGCGCAGCTCGAGCGCGTCGCCGGCCGCGGTCAGGAGCGCGATCGAGCCGGCCTCGGCGCCCAGCAGATCGACCGCGCGGCCCAGGATGCGGACCAGCGAGCCGTCGAGGTCGGTCGCCGCCGACAGCTCCTTCTCGACCTCGTACAGCACGTTGAGCTCGTGCGAGCGCGCCTCGAGCAAGGCGGTCGTGCGCGCCAGCTCGGCGTTCTTGGCCAGCACCGACAGGTACAGCTTGGAGTTGTCGATCACCACCGCGGCCTGGCTGGCCAGCGCCAGCAAGAGCTCCTCGTCCTCGGCGGCGAACGGCGAGAACAGGCTCAAGGTCGCGCTGATGTTCTCGTCGGTGCGGGTCTCGGCCAGCGCCGGCGCGCGCTTGTTGAGCACCTGCACCACGCCGACCACGGCGCCGGCGCGGTTGCGCATCGGCACGCACAGGATCGAGCGCGTGCGGTAGCCCGAGCGCAGGTCGACCGCCGGCTGGAACCGGGTGTCGCGGTAGGCGTCGGCGATGTTCACCACCTGCCCCGACTGCGCGACCCAGCCGGCGATGCCCTCGCCGACCTGGAGGCGGATCGCCAGCGTGTCCTTGCCCTGCACCACCTTCGACCACAGCTCGGTGCCGTCCTCGGACAGCAGGTACAAGGTCGAGCGATCGGCGTCCATCAGCTCGGTGACCTTGTCGATCAGCAGCCGCAACAGCGAGTCGAGATCTGGCGTCGCCGACAGCGCCGCCCCGACCTCGGTCACGAGCTCGAGCTTCTGCCGCTCGCGGTGCAGCGCGGCCGCCAGCGCCGCCCGATCGAGCTGTTCGGGCAGCGCGGCGCGCTCGTCGGCCGGCGACGACGGCGCCGGGGCCACGCGATCGGACATGACCCCGGGATGGTACACGAGTTCCTGGGAGAGCCTGTCGCCAGCCTCTCCCCAGCGGGCCCCCACGGGGGCCCCCTCACGAGACGCGCGCGCCGCCGCGCGCCGCCGGCGCCGCGCGTCACTCCAGATCGCGGCGGCGCAGATCGTCCTCGTCGAGGCCGTCGAGGTGGCCCAGCTCGTGGCGGATCGTGCGTTCGATCTGCTCGGTCAGCTCGGCGCGCGACCGCACCGCCCGGGCCAGGTTCATCCGGTACAGCACGATCGCCCGCGCCGGCGGGTGCTCGCCGGGCTCGGGGCTGGCGCCCAGCGGCAGCCCGCGGAACAGCCCGAGGATCGTCGGCGGGAACGGCGGATCGCTGGCGGCCAGGTCGGTGGGATCGGGGACGTCGGCCACGGTGATCGGCACCAGCGCGGCCTTGGCCTGGGTCTCGGGCGGCAGCGCCGCCACCGCGCGCCCGATCTCGGCCTCCATCTCGGCCATCGTGATCTCGACCGGCGGCGGGAACTCGTCGGGCGCCAGCGCCCGGGCCCGGGCGAGGTGGGTGGCGGCCTCGCCGGTGCGGTCGAGCTGCTCGAGCGCCAGCCCCAGCATGTGGTGGGCGTAGGGCTCATCGGGCCGCGCCGCCAGCACCTGCTCGAGGCGAGCCGCCGCCTCCCGGAACCGGCCCAGGTTGAACAGCGCGACGCCGTGCTCGTGCAGCGCGTCGGTCAGCGTGCCGTCGAGCGCGACCGCCGCCGCCGCGCGCTCCAGCGCCAGATCGGCGCGGCCGAGGTCGTTCCAGCCCTGCGCCTCGATCAGCGCCAGCTCGGCGCGCAGGTCGGCCTGGCCGCGGCGGCGCGCGGTGGCGCGGGCGCTGCCCCGCCGCGCGAGCTCGAGGCCGAGCGCGGTGGTGTCGCGGGTCTTGCCGGCGATCACGTTGACGTAGAAGTCGGCCACCGCCCGCAGCGTCTCGGGGTCCTCGGGATCGAGCGCCAGCGCCAGGTCGTAGGCGACCCGGGCCTCGTCGTCGTGCCCGGCCCCGGCCAGCGCCGCGCCGCGCAGGTGGTGGGCCTCGATCGAGCGCGGCGCGCGATCGGCCGCCATGTCGGCGCAGGTGAACGCGTCGGCGTAGGCCCCGGCGTCGAGCCGCTGGCCGGCCTCGTCGAGCAGCGCCCCGACCAGCGCGTCGGCGGTCATCGTGGCCGCGCCCGCCGCCACCGCGCAGGTGCCGAGCAGCGGATCGCGCGCCGGGGTCGGCGCCGCGTCGGCCCGGGCCGGCGGGATCGCGCTCGCCGCCGCCGCGGGCGGATCGGGCGGCGGCGCCGGCGGCGGGGCCCGGCGCGCGTCGCCGCACGCGGCGATCGTCAGGAGGCCCAGGAGCCAAGGCGCCGTGCGCACGCCGGCAGTGTACCCAACCCGCGGCGCGCGCGCTCGTTTCGGTCGGTCAGCGCGGGCTCAGGCGTCGGCCCACGACCGGGCCACGCCGAGGTCGACCTCGAGCGGCACGTCGAGCGCGAACGCCTGCTCCATCTCCTGCTTGATCGCCGCGCCGATCGCGTCGGCGCGCTCGGGATCGATCTCGAACACCAGCTCGTCGTGCACCGTCAAGAGCATCGTCGCCGGCAGCCGCTCGCGCGCGATCCGCGCGTGGCACGCCACCATCGCGCGCTTGAGGATGTCGGCGCCCGAGCCTTGCAGCGGCGTGTTCTGCGCGACCCGCTCGGCGGCCCGCCGCGCCACCGGGCTCTTCGAGGCCAGCTCGGGGATCGGGCGCCAGCGGCCCAGCACCGTGCGCGCGCCGCCCGCGGCCTTGGCGTCGGCCACCAGCTGATCCATGAACCGCCGCACCGTCGGCAGCCGCGCGAAGTAGCGATCGATGTACTCGCGGGCGTCCTTCTTGCTGATGTCGAGCGCGCGGGCCAGGCCGAAATCCGACTGGCCGTAGATCAGCCCGTAGTTGACCGCCTTGGCGATGCGGCGCTCCTTGGCGGTGATCGCCGTCAGCGGCAGCTCGAGCACCTCGGACGCGGTCTGGGCGTGGACGTCGATGCCCTCGCGGAACGCCTTGCACAGCACCGGATCGCCCGACAGGTGGGCCATGATCCGCAGCTCGATCTGCGAGTAGTCGGCGGCCAGGAGCACCTTGCCGGGCGCCGCGACGAAGCCCTTGCGGATCGCGCGGCCGACCTCGGTGCGGATCGGGATGTTCTGCAGGTTGGGGTCCTGCGACGAGATCCGGCCGGTCGCCGCCACCACCTGGTTGAACAGCGTGTGCAGCCGCCCGGTCTTCGGGTGGACCAGCGGCGGCAGCGCGTCGAGGTAGGTGCCGCGCAGCTTGGTCAGCTCGCGGTGATCGAGGATCGGCCGCACGATCGGGTGGGCGTCGATCAGGCTCTCGAGCACCTCGTGATCGACCGAGTACCCGGTCTTGGTCTTCTTCATGCGGTCGCTCTCGAGCCCGAGCCGCTCGAACAGCAGCGCCGCCAGCTGCTTGGGTGAGCCGACGTTGACGTCGCCGCCGCCCAGCTCGGCGATCCGCGCCTCGAGCCCGGCGATCTGCGCCGCGACCTCGGCCGACAGCTGCTCGAAGTGCGCGCGGTCGATGCAGATGCCGGTGCGCTCGAGCTCGCACAGGATCCGCGCGATCGGCAGCTCGAGGTCGTCGTAGAGCGCGATCACCTTGCGCCCCTCGAGCTGGGCCCGCAGCCGCGGCGCCGCCGCCCCGGTCGCGGCCGCCGCCACCCCCAGCCACGCCGCCGCCTCGGCCGGGGCCGCCGCCTCGAACGAGCCGGCCTTGCCCACCGCCGCCGCGTGCTCGGGCAAGGTCGCGCCGACGCCGGCGGCCAAGGTCGCCACGCTCGGCTCGGCGCTGGCGTCGATCAGGAACTGCGCGAGCATCGGATCGTCGACGATGCCGACCACCGGCCAGCCGCGGTGGCCCAGGCAGCGCTCGGCGTGCTTGGAGTCGTGGATCACCTTGCCGATGGTCGCGTCGGCCAGCAGCGCGGCCAGCGGCGCCAGCGCCGCGTCGCTCGGCGGCGGCCCGGCCGCCAGCGAGCGGTGGGCCAGCGGGACGTAGGCCGGCGCGTGGCCGGCCACCGCCAGCGCCACGCCGATCACCGTCGCGCGATCGAAGCGGCCGGTGGTCTCGACCGCCAGCGCCACCCGGCCGGCCGCCCGCGCGGCGGCGCACACGTCGGCGATCGCCGCCGCGGTGTCGGCCACCGCCGGCGCCGGGCCCAGCGCCGCCGGCGCCTCGATCGTCGCGACCGGCGGCGGCACCGCGTCGGCGCGCGCGGCGACCGTGCGCTCGACCTTCTCGACCAGGTTGGCGAACTCCAGCTCCTGGAAGATCGCGGTCAGCGCCGGCCGATCCCACGATCGCGCCCGCAGGTCCTCGACCGCGGTCGGCAGCGCCACCTGGCGATCCAGCTCGACCAGCCGGCGCGAGATGCGCAGCCGCTCGACCTGCGCCGGATCGCCCAGCGGGTGCTTGCCGCGCACCTTCGGGTTGGCCGCGATCAGCGCCTCGAGGTCGGGGAAGGTGTTGACCAGCTCGGCCGCGGTCTTGTCGCCGACGCCGGCCACGCCGGGGATGTTGTCGCTGGTGTCGCCGCGCAGCGCCAGGAAGTCGGCGATGCGCTCGGGCGGCACGCCGAACTTCTCGATCACCGCGGCCCGGGTGTAGGTCTGCGCGCGCATCGCGTCGATCACCGCGGTGTGCTCGCCCACCAGCTGCATCAGGTCCTTGTCGGCCGAGTAGATCGTGCACTCCCAGCCGCGGGCCGCCGCCGCCGAGGCCAGCGTCGCGACCACGTCGTCGGCCTCGACGCCGGGGATGGCCAGCACCGGCCAGCCGAGCGCCTCGACCAGCGGCGCGAACCGCGGCATCTGGATCGCCAGGTCCTCGGGCGCCGGCGGCCGGTTGGCCTTGTACTCGGGGAAGATCTCGGTGCGGAAGCTCTTGCGGCCGGCGTCGAACACCACCGCGATCCGCTCGGGGCCGACGTCGTCGTGCAGCCGCAGCAGCATGCGCGCGAACACGTACAGCGCGCCGGTGGGCATGCCCTCCCTGGTCGACAGCCGCACCTCCTTGCGCTCGCTGCGCGACGACGCGTTCATCAGGCCGAAGTGGGCCCGGAAGATGTAGCCGTGGCCGTCGACGACGTGGAGGCGCTCCATGCGCCGGCACCCTACCAGGAGGCGGCGGCGGCGCGCAGGCGCGGCAACGCCTCGATCGTCCACGCGCCGTACCAGAACAGATCGCGGCCCGAGACGTCGACCTGGCGCGCGCCCGGCACCGCCGCCGCCAGCACCGCGCGATCGGCCGGCGAGAACGCGTGGGGCTCGTCGGGCAGCACCACCAGCGCCGGCGCCCGCGCCGCGACCTCCTCGACCGTCACCCGCGGGTAGCGCTGATCGCGGCCGCGCGGATCGGCGGCGGCGGCCTTGCCCAGATCGGCGGCCAGCGGGTACAGCCGCAGCCGATCGTCGAACGCGTTGCCGATGCCGACCGCCGCCAGCACGTCGCTGCCGAAGGTGTCGGCGTTCATCGTCATCAGCGGATCCATCCAGATCGGCACGAACGCGGTGGCGCGCACCGGCGGTGGCGGCGCCGCGCACAGCTCGTAGCCGCGGCGCACCAGCTCGACCGCGGCCGGCGTGCGGGCGACGTCCAGCGCCCGGGCCAGGCGGGCGACGTGGGCCACCGCGTCGGCCACCCGCCGCGGCATCGACACCAGCAGCGGCACCCGCTCGGCCAGGCGCTCGAGCGCGGGCCGGCTGTTCTCCTCCTGGTTGGCGATCACCAGCTCGGGGGCCAGCGCCAGCACCGCGTCGACGTCGACGTCCTTGGTCCCGCCCACCGTCGGGATCGTCGCCGCGTCGGCCGGCTGATCGCAATAAGTGGTGCGGCCGACCACGCGCTCGCCGCAGCCGAGCGCGAACAGCGTGTAGGTGTCGCTCGGGACCAGCGACACCACCCGCCGGGGCGGGCGCAGCAAGCAGACGTCGCGGCCGAGATCATCGCGGAGGCGCTGCATCGGCGGCACCATGCCCGCGCCAGGACCGGCGCGCAAGCCGCGGTTCCGGGGTAGGCTGCGCGCCGCATGGCCAAGCCACGCCGCGATCCGCCGCCGCCCGCCGCCGACGCCCCGCCGCCGATCAAGCCCAAGGAGCTGGCCGAGCAGCTCAACGATCCGGCGTTCCGTGAGCGCATCGAGCAGGCGATCAGCGCGCTGCCGCCCGAGAAGGCCGCCGAGCTGGTGGCGCTGCTCGAGGCCAGCATCCGCCGGCGCAAGATCGAGCTGTTCGGCTACATCGCCTCCGCGGTGGTGCTGCTGCTCGGCATGGTGATCGCCGTCTACGTGTACGGTAGGGCGGCTCACGGCCAGTTCATCGGGTGGGTGTTCCTGGCGCCGCTGGCGGCCGCCGGCGTGATCATGATCGCCGTCGCGCGCTGGGCCGCCAAGCGCGAGGCCGCCGAGCGTCAGCAGCGGTCAGCACCCAAGGATTGAGGCGCCGCGGCGCGGGCGTATAGTCGGCCGATGCGCCAGCGCCTCGCCGCCCTCGCCTTGTCTGTGCCGTTCGCCGCGTGCGGCGGCGGGTCGCCCCCCATCGACGCCAGCGTCACCGACGACGGGCTCGGCCCCGACGCGCCGTTCGTCGACGCCCCGACGACCATCGACGCCGCGCCGATCGACGGCCCCAGCGCCAACTGCACGCCGGTCAACGGCACCAACATCGTCCTGACGCCGGTGGCCCAGGGCCTCGACTCGCCGGTCGGCCTGACGTCGCCGCCGGGCGATCGCCGGATCTTCGTCGTCGAGCAGACCGGCGCGATCCGGCTGATCAAGGACGGCGCGCTGGTGACCGCGCCGTACCTCAACCTGGGCGGCGCGGCCGGCCCGGTGCTGTCGGGCGGCGAGCGCGGCCTGCTCGGGCTGGCGTTCCATCCGCAGTTCGCGACCAACGGCAAGTTCTACGTCGACTTCACCCGCAAGACCGACGGCGCGACGGTGATCGCCGAGTTCACCGCCGCCGCGCCCGGCGACGACACGGCGCCGGCGGCCAGCCGCCGCGACGTGCTGGTCATCCCGCAGCCGTTCGCCAACCACAACGCCGGCTGGCTCGAGTTCGGCCCCGACGGCAAGCTGTACATCGCGATGGGCGACGGCGGCTCGGGCGGCGACCCCCAGGATCGCGCGCAGAACGACGCGCAGCTGCTCGGCAAGCTCCTGCGCATCGACGTCGACGCGCGCACCGGCACCAAGCCGTACGGCATCCCCGCCGACAACCCGTTCGCCAGCTCGCCCGACGGCGCCGCCGATCCGCGCCCCGAGATCTGGGGCAAGGGCCTGCGCAACCCGTTCCGCTTCGGCTTCGACACCGGCACCGGCGACCTGTACATCGCCGACGTCGGTCAGAACGCGTGGGAGGAGGTCAACGCCGGCCCCAACCTGCCGTCGATGAACTGGGGCTGGGACGATCGCGAGGGCCGGCACTGCTACGAGCCCACCACCGGCTGCCTCACCGCCGGCCGCACCGAGCCGGTGGTCGAGCACAGCCACAACGCCGGCTGGATCTCGGTGATCGGCGGCGTGGTCTACCGCGGCAGCTGCTTCCCCGATCTGGTCGGCTCGTACTTCTACGGCGACTACGGCCAGCGCGGCCTGTGGAGCTTCAAGCTGATGGGCGGCGTGGCGATGAACGATCGCGAGGTGGTGCCCAACGTGGGCCAGCTCAGCCACGTCAGCCACGACGCCACCGGCGAGATCTACGTCGTCACCATGGACGGCCGGGTCCGCCGGATCACCGCGACCCCGTGACCCCGCGCTCGCGCCGCATCGCGCTGCCCACCGGGCTCACCTACCACCTGCTCGAGTGGGGCGCCGGCGATCACACGCTGGTGCTGGTCCACGGCTTCCTCGACCTGGCCTGGGGCTGGGCCGAGGTCGCGGCGCGCCTGGCCGAGCGCTTCCGGGTGATCGCGGTCGACCTGCGCGGCCACGGCGACAGCGACTGGATCGGCGCCGGCGGCTACTACCACTTCTTCGACTACGTCGCCGATCTCGACGCGGTGATCGAGCGGGTCGGCGGCGATCAGGTGTCGGTGGCCGGCCACTCGATGGGCGGCACGATCGTCAGCTACTGGGCCGGCACCCGGCCGTCGCGGCCGACCCGCGTGGCGCTGCTCGAGGGGCTGGGCATCCCCGAGGGCGGCGCCGACCTGCCGGCGCGGACCCGCGGCTGGATCGACACCTGGACCACGACCGCGCGGACGCCCAAGGTGATGGCGTCGATCGACGCCGCCGCCGCCCGGCTGCGCCGCCACGACCCGCGGCTGACCGAGGCCCGGGCGCGCGAGCTCGCGACCCGCGGCACCCGCGCGCTCGGCGACGGCGTCGCCTGGAAGCACGATCCGCTGCACCTGACCCAGGGGCCCTACCCGTTCCGCCTCGACGCCGCGACCAGCTACTGGCGCGCGGTCACCGCGCCCGTGCTGTACCTCGACGGCGGCGCGTCGACCTTGCGCCTACCGGAGGAGGAGCTGGCCCGCCGCCTCGCCTGCTTCGCCGACGTGCGCCGCCAGACCATCCCCGACGCCGGCCACATGCTGATGCGCCACGCGCCGGCCGCCGTCGCCGACGCGCTGGCCGCCCACTGCGCGATCGACTGACCCCGCCCGCGGTCCCGGTCCCGGCCTTGACGCCCCCCACCCGGTCGATTAGCTTCCGCGCGCCCCGGCCCCCCGGCCCGGGCTTCCCCCTACCCCCGCGGAGACTCCCATGGCCATCGAACGCACCTTCTCGATCATCAAGCCCGACGCCGTCGCCAAGAACGTGATCGGCGGCGTGACCGGCAAGCTGGAGGCCGCGGGCCTCCGCATCGTCGCGTCGAAGATGGTCCGCCTCACCGAGGCCCAGGCCAAGGCGTTCTACGCGGTCCACGCGGCGCGCCCGTTCTACGGCGACCTCGTGAAGTTCATGACCGAGGGCCCGGTGGTGGTCCAGGTGCTCGAGGGTGAGGACGCGGTCGCCAAGAACCGCGCCGTCATGGGCGCGACCAACCCGGAGAAGGCCGAGGCCGGCACGATCCGCAAGGAGTTCGCGACCAACATCGAGCGCAACGCCGTCCACGGCTCGGACGCGCCGGAGACCGCGAAGGAGGAGATCGCCTTCTTCTTCTCGACCGCCGAGCTCGCGGCCCTCGCGCGCTGAACCCGGCTGACCGCCGCGTCCCAGGACGCGACGCGCTCGTCGTCGGCGCCGAGGTCGGCGACCCGCCGCGCGCGGCTGGGCGCAGGCCGGCGCGCAAGCGTGGACCGCCGCGCAGCAGGCGTTCACCGGCCTGGCGCAGGCGCAGCAGGCCGCGGGCGACGTGTTGCGCAGGGGCTTGCCGCCTCCTGCCATCGCAAGTGCGACCGATCACCCGAGGCGCGACTGGCCGTTTCGTCACTCCGCCGCACGCGGCACGATGGCCGCATGCCTAGCTTCCTTCGCCTCTGCCTCGCTTCCTCGCTCCTGCTCGCCGCCTGCGCCGACGACCCGCCGACGCCGTGTGCCACTTCGCCAGCGGGCGCCCGTGCGCCCCGGGCGAGCTGTGCCTCGGTCCTCAGGGCAACGAGTGCAACTACTACACGTGCACCGACGGCGCGCTGGTCGGCACCGCGGTCGGCTGCAGCGTGGCGCCGATCGCCCCCGCGACCGGTGGCCCGTTCACCTGCGATCCGGCGGCGGTGCGCCTGGCCGGCACGGGGATCACGCCGCCGGCGGCGCCCTGCCCCCTCGGCGGCCTCTACGCGCTGCAGGTGTCCGACGCGTTCGTCGGCGGGGGCCAGTTCCTGGCGTGCGTGCCGATCGACGCGTGCGGGTCGATCGCGTGTGACCCGGCGTTCGACGGCGACGGCTGCCCCTCGGGCGCCTACTGCGACAGCGCGAACGGCCGCTGCGCGACCGCGCCCTGACTCACTCGACCGCGGGCGCGGCGGCCGGCGCGCCCGCGCCCGGGCGCTTGCGCAGCGGCACCAGCAGCGCGCCGTTGGAGCGGTTGGCCAGCTGCCCGCACGCCGCGTCGATGTCGTCGCCGCGCGGCGTGCGCAGGTAGGTCGGCAGGCCGTGGCGCTTGCACTCCTCCTGGAACGCGTTGATCACCTCGGGCGCCGGCCGCTGGTAGGGCGCCTCGGGGTGCGGGTTCCAGGGGATGATGTTGACCTTGCACTTGATGCCGCGCAGCAGCTTGGCCAGCTCGCGGGCGTCGGCCAGGCCGTCGTTGACGCCGGCCAGGAGCACGTACTCGAAGGTCACGCGGCGGCGGTGCTCCAGCGGGTAGGCGCGGATCGCCGCCAGCAGCTTGCCGATGTTCCACTTCTTGTTGATCGGCATGATCGCGTCGCGCACGCGATCGTTGGGCGCGTTGAGCGACACCGCCAGGTTGGGCCGCACCTCGGCCGCGCCCAGCTTCTCGAGCCGCGGCACCAGCCCCGCCGTCGAGACGGTGATCCGGCGCTGCGACAGGCCGGCGCCCAGATCGTTGGTCAGGATCGCCAGCGAGCGCATGACGTTGTCGTAGTTGTGCAGCGGCTCGCCCATCCCCATGTAGACCAGGTTGGAGATGCGGCGGTCGGGCTCCTCGGCCGCGAGCAGCGCCTTGGCCCGGTACACCTGGTCGGCGATCTCGCCGGCGTCGAGGTTGCGGGTCAGGCCGAGCTTGGCGGTCGCGCAGAACTGGCAGTCGACCGCGCAGCCGACCTGCGACGAGATGCACTGCGTGGTCTTGTCGCCGTCGGGGATGAGCACGCTCTCGATGGCGTAGCCGTCGCGGGTGGTGAAGCGCAGCTTCTTGGTGCCGTCGCGCGACCGCTGCACCTCGGCCACGGTCAGCGTGCCGATGCGGGCGCCGGCCGCGAACACGTCGCGCACCGCGGGGCCGATGTTGGACATCTCGGCCCAGTCGACCGCGCCCTTGCCGTGCACCCAGCGCCACGCCTGCTCGCCGCGAAACTTGGGCAGCCCGAGCGTCACGGCGAGCGCCATCGCGTCGTCGAGCGTCAGCGCCCGCAGGTCGGGCACCGCGTCGGCGGTGGCGGGGCGCGCCTCGGGAGCCAGGTCGGTCACGCCCCAGCGGGTATCACGCCCGCGGCCGTTCGCCAACCGGCTTGTCAGCGGGCCCGACGCCCCGGGCCCGGATCGCCGCGGCCACCGCCGCCAGGTCGCCGCCGATCAGGTCGCGGGCGCGGATCCACCGGGTCGGCGCCGGCGGCAGCAGCTGGATGACGAGCACGTCGGCCGACTCGCGCACCCCGGCGATCTGCGCGTACGCGATGCGCTCGCGGCGCCGGCCACGCACCGGCGCCATCGGCAGCTCCAGCGCGTCGGCGCCGACCACCAGCGCCCAGCCCTCGTGGTGCCGCAGGTTGCGCCGCGCGAGCTCGGCCCCGGCGCCGCACACCGTCGCCAGGGCGACCAGCGCCAGGCCGGCCACGCCGCCGAGCACCACGCCCCACACCAGCGCCACCGCCGCGCCCATGCCCATCGCCGCGATCTGCCAACCCGGCTGCTGCAGCGGGACCACCATCGCTACTTGATCGTGACCACCAGCGTGGTCTCGACTTTGTCCTTCACGCCCTTGGTGGCCGAGAGCGCCGACGCGGCGACGGCCTGGACGCAGGCGCTGGCCGGATCGGTCACCTGATCCATCACCAGCTTGTACACCCCGGGCTCGTCGTCGAACTCGCTCGGCTTGTAGGTGACCTTGAGCGGAAACCGCGCGGTCACGGCGCCGGCGGCCTGGTGCTTGTCCCAGCAGCTCACCAGCTGGCCGCGCAGATCGGCGGCGGCGAGGCGCTCGGTGATCACCGGGAAGGTCTTGGCGGCCACCGGCGGATCGGCGGTGACGGTGATCGTCAGGTTGTCGTTGGCCGGTTTGGCCGGGGCCCGGGTCAGGTACAGGTCGGCCAGCGCCGGCTTGGCGATCTGCTTGGGGTCCAGGCCGACGCCGTCGAGATCGGTCAGCGCCGCCAGCGCCTCCTCGCGCAGCGCCGAGCCCACCGGCACCGCCAGCAGGCAACGGTGCAGCACGCGGGCCGCCAGCTCGGCCTTCTCGACCTTGGCCTTGGCCCGGGCCAGCGCGCGGCCGTACGCGCAGTCGAGATCCGGCGGCACCGTCAGCTTCTCGCTCTCGTAGGTGGCCAGCGCCTCGGCGTAGTCGGCGATCGCTGCGTCGATCGACGCCGCCCGGGCGCCGCGGGCCGCCAGGTAGTCGCCCAGGGTCGAGCGCGCGTCGCGGACGCAGGTGCGATCGAAGCAATGCAGGCCGGGCGCGCAGTCGGCGGTCGCGCCGCACGACTCGAGCTCGGCCGACGGGCGCTCGGCGACGGCGGCGCCGCTGTTGGACGCGGTGGCGCGGGTGTCGCACGCAGCGGCCGCGACGAGCGCGACCAGGGGTGCCAGGACGGCGGTGGTTCGCATGGGGTCTCCGTCGACGAGGTTACCCCAAGCGCGCCGCCGCGGGGGGGCGGCGGGCCCCCGGCTACGGCGCCGCGATCGCGACCGGGAACGTCACCTGGGCGTCGTTCTCGCCGCCCAGCGCGGTGAAGCCGCTGTCGCGGACGGTCATCGCCGCCGCCGCGGTCTTGACCGGCGTGCCGTTGACCGGCGGCAGGTGGCGCAGGGTCAGGACCAGGTCGCCGCCGGCGCCCGACGCGACGACGATCGTGTTGGTCAGGCCGATCGGCAGCCCGCCGACGTCGACGTCGCCGTAGGTGTGGGTGAGCGCGGCCGTCGGCTGGTTGGACGCCGGGCCGTTCACCGCCGTGCCGGTGAAGAACACCTGGTGCTGGTCGCCCTCGTCGCTGACCTCGTCGGTGATCTCCTCGGGCGGCGCCTCGAGCGTGTTCTGGAACCGCACGGTCGTGGCGTAGGTGGTGCCGGCCAGGAGGCCGATCGAGTCGATCGTCGGCGCGGCGCCGCCGTCGCCGTCGGCGTCGTTCCACACGGCGACCCGCGGCGCGCCGGCGGCGGGGGTGAAGGTCACGGTGATCGTGTTGATCACCTCCTCGGCGTTGGTGGTGCCGCCGTCGTCGCTGCACGCGGCGGCGAGGGTGGCGAGGGCGAGCGGGAGGGTGAAGGCGAGCTTGGTCATGTCAGATCCTCTCGGGACGGAGGTCGAAGGTCAGGGCCGCTCGGCCGCGCCGAAGCGCCCGGTCACGCGCAGGAGGACCTGCCAGCCGGGCTGATCGGCGAAGTAGCGGAGCAGCGAGGTGTAGTCGCGGTAGCGCGCGTTGGTGAGGTTCTGCCCCGCCAGCGCGAAGGTGAGCGGCTGGTCGTCGATCGGCAGGGTGCCCTGCAGCTCGGCGCCGAGCAGGAAGTAGCCGTCCGGCGGCGGCGCCAGGTCGGAGAGGAGATCATAGCGGCGCTGCCGCGCCGTGTAGGTGCCGTCGACGGTGGCGCTGACGTCGCGCAGCGGACCCAGGCACGCGCCCTTGACCGTCGCCGCCGCGCGGACGCGATCCGGCGGGATGAACGCCAGGAACGAGCCGTCGCGGCGGTCCTTGGCCCGCACCGCCGCGGCGGTCGCCGCGAGCTCGAGCCACGGCAGCGCGCGCACGGTGACGCCGCCGTCGGCGCCCCAGAACAGCGCGTCGACCGGCTGGGTCACGAACCGCGGGAACGTGCCGCGGATCAGCACGTCGAAGATCGGCCGGCCGTCGGCGCCGATCGCCGGCGCGAACTCGACGTAGTCGTCGATGCGGTTGACGTAGGCCGAGGCCTGCGCCGCCACCCGCGCGTCCTGGTACTCGATCGTCGCGGTCGCCGAGTAGGTGGTCTCGGGCCCCAGGTCGGGCTTGCCCAACCCCAGCACCGGGAAGGTCGGCGCGGTGCCGTTGAGGTACTGCTCGTCGGGGTTGGGCGGCCGCGACGCGGTCGACAGGTCGAGCTTGACCGCCGCCGCGCCGATCGCGCGCCGGGCCCCGAGCGACGCCGACACCGTGTGGAAGCGCGCGCGGCAGTCGACCGGATCGCCGACCCCGCCCGCGCACGCGTCCATCGCCAGCTGCCCCGAGCGCACCAGCCGCAGGTAGTCCTGGCGCACGATCGAGGCGGTGCGGGCCAGGAAGTCGTAGCGCAGGCCGGCCTCGACATCGACCGTCGGCCCGATCAGCCGCTCGATCGCGTAGACGCCGCCGCCGCCGGCGACGTGATCGGGCACCAGCGGCAGGCCGGTGTAGCTGTGGACCTGCGCCATCCCGACCGCGCCGACGGTGCCGCGCAGGTGCAGGTGATCGGACAGGTGGATCGGATCGTGGGCCAGCGCCACGTCGAGGTCGTGGGAGGTCAAGCGGAACTTGAACTGCGGCCCGGTCGTGGCCTGGCGCACGACGTCGAACTCCTCGCGCAGATCGTGCTGGAACGCGTAGGTCGCGGTGATCGTGCCGAGGTGATCGCGGGTCCAACGCGCGCGCGCCAGCGCGAGGTCGTGCCCGACGCCCTGGTAGGGGCGCTCGATGTCGAAGTCGGCGCGGTACAGCTCGACCCCGAGCGGCTGCGCGCGTTCGAGCTGCGCGAAGAAGTCGGCGCTCGACTCGACGCGCAGGCACGCGCACACGCCGAGCCGGGCCTGGTAGTGGGTGTACGCCAGCCGGTACTCGGCCTGGCCGCGGCGGTAGCCGACCGCGGCGCCCAGGTTCCACTCGTCGGTGCCGGTGTTGTCGAGCGGGTAGTCGGGGGTCCGCGGCGCCGCCAGCCGGCGATACGATCCCGCGACCTGCCCGGCCAGCCCGGCGACGCGCTCGAACGCCGCCTGCAGCCGCCCGGCGATCGCGCCGCCGCGACCGTTGGAGATGCCGATCAGGTGGACGTCGCCGACGTAGCCCGGCCGGGTCGGCAGCTCCGGGGGCGCGATCACCACCGCGCCGCCGATCGCGTCGGGGCCGTACTGCACCCCGGCGGCGCCGCGGACCACGGTGATCGCGTCGGCCACGAACGGATCGATCTCCGGCGCGTGATCGAGCCCCCACTCCTGCGCGCGGTGGCGGATGCCATCGACCAGCAGCAGCAAGCGTCGACCGAACTGCCCGCGCACCACCGGCTTGGCCATCGCCGAGCCCGACCCGAGCTGGGTCACGCCCGGCACCTCGGCCACCGACGCGGCCAGCCCCTTGCCCCGGGTGCGCGCGAGCGCCGCGCCGGCCAGCGTCGTCGTCGCCCGCATGTCGGGCGGCGGCGGCGCCGTGTCCTCCAGCACCACCACCTCGACCGGCCGCGGGGTCAGCTCGAGCTCGAGCGAGCGAGCGCCGCGCAGCTCGACCGTGACCTCGACCGGCAGGTAGTCGGGCCGATCGGCGTTGACGATCACCGTGCCCACGCACAGCCCCGGGGCGAGCTGGTGCCCGCCGGCCTCGGTCGCGCCCACGTACGCGCCATCGACCAAGACCGACACGTCCGCCAGCGGCGCGTGGTTCTTGGCGTCGACCGCGTGGACGTCGAGCACCAGCGTGCAGGCCTCGGCCACCGGCGGGGGCGCCGGCGGCGGAGGCGCTGGCGCGGGCGGCGTCGGCGCGGGGACCGGCGGCGGAGGCGCGGGATCCTGCGCCTGGGCGCGCGCCACGCTCGCGCCGGCCGCCAGCACCGTCGCGACCACGCTCCAACCACGTCCAAGCGATCGTCGTTCACGCACAGAGGACTGCTCCGATTCCAGACAGCCGCGGGCACGCGCACGGCGCGCGCCAACGGCGACGGCGGCGCTCGCGCGCCGCGACCTACGGTGACCCGGGCGCCGCGCGGCGCCGCGTCAGCCAGCGGTCGGCGGTGACGCCTTCGGCGCCAGCCGGAACAGCCCGACGATCGCGACCGGCGACCGCGCCACCGGGGCGGCGCCGCCGGCCAGCATCAGCTCGACCGGCCCCGCCTCGATCGCGGCGGGCTGCGGCGCGCAGCGTTCGCTCGGCGCCTGGCAGTGATCGTGGTCGTGCTCGGCCCGCTGCTCGTGCGGCAGCGCCGTCGCCACGCCGAGCGGCGCCGCGACCTCGACCGCCTCGCCCACCCCGCCGGCGCCGCCCTCGACCAGCTCGCCGTGCGCCGCGCAGCGCCGGTGCTCGATCAGGCCCATGTGCAGCACGCCGAGCAGCTGCCCGAGCAGGCACACCAGCGCCACAGCGGCCCAGCGGGCCGCGCGGCGCGGGCGATGGCGGACGGGCGTCACGGTGCGAGTCACCTTATCAGCACCGCGCGCGACCGGCAACGCGGCGCCTTCAGGCGCGGCGCCTTCAGACCCGGCGCAGGATGTCGCCGAGCAGCTCGCGGGTGCCGGGGTCGGCCTCGATCTCGTAGTGGGCGCGGAGGATCGGCACGATGTCGGGGTTGTCGAGCGAGATCAGCGCCGAGCGCGCGGCGTCGCGCAGCACGCCCGCCTCCTGGCGCAGCACGCCGATCAGCACCTCGCCGGCCTCGACCGTCTGGATCTTGCCCATCGCGTCGATCGTCGCGCCGCGCACCCGCTGCTCGGTGGCGTCCTGGTAGATCCGCGCCAGCGGCCCCAGCGCGTGCGGGAAGTGCAGGCCGGTGATCGCCAAGAGCGCCGCCTCGCGCACGCCGCCGTCGGCGTCGGCCAGCGCCAGCCGCACCGTCGCGAACGACCGCTTGAAGTACAGGTAGCGCAGCGCCTTGACCGCGGCCCGGCGCACCTGCGGATCGCCGTGGCGGTACAGCGCCTCGAGCGGCGCCAGCGCGGCGTAGCTCTGCAGCTCGCCCAGCTGCTCGGCCAGCGTCACCAGCGTGTCGACCTCGGCGGTGGCGTTGCGCAGCTGCGCGTCGGCCGCGGTCAGCATCACCACCAGCGCGCGGCGGCGGATGCCGTTGGGGTACCGCAGATCGCCGACCATCGAGCTGGCCACCGCCAGCGGATCGCCGGCCAGCTCCCACTCGAGCAGATCGGCGAACCAGATGTCGGCGTAGGCGTGCTGCTGCTTGAGGTAGTCGGGGAACGCCGGCGCGTCGCTGGCGGCGCCGGCCGCGCCGTCGTAGCGGCGGGCGATCGTCGCGTAGCGGGCGCGCTTGTCCTCGGCCAGCTCGAGCTTGGCCAGCCGCTCGAAGCCGCGGCGCACGCCGACGTAGTCGCCGACCGCCGAGTACTGCTGGACCGCGGCCAGGAGCGCGTTCTCGACCATCTCGATCGGCAGGCCGTCGGCCTGGTACTTGTCGGCGCAGCGCTGCCAGGTGTCGGCGCTCTTGGCCTGGTAGCGGCGGTCGTACGGCAGGTGGACGTGCTGCGCGTACTGCGCGGCCTCGTGGTAGATCGTCGCCGCCGCGTGCAGCTCGCCGCGCTCGAGCGCGAGCCGGACGAAGTCCTCGTAGTACTGCAGCACGTAGAACTTCAGGTTGTCGCCGGCCAGCACCCGGATGCAGTTGACGTAGCCCAGCGCGATGTTCTCGAACTGGCCCGAGTCCTTGCCCAGCTTGAGCACGATCTGGAAGCAGTCGAAGGCGCGCTCGAGCTCGCCGGCGATCTCGAAGTCGTCGGCGACCTGCTCGAGCCGGCGCTGCGCCTCGACCAGCGCGCGCCGGGCGTCGGGCGACGCCGGATCGATCCGGGCGATCGCCGAGCCGATGTTGAAGTGCACCAGCGCCTGCTCGTAGGGCCGATCCCGCAGCGCGGCGTGGTTGGCCAGCGCCTCCCAGCCGACCCGGGCCTTGTCGTGGGCCTTGGCCTTGTCCCAGGCCACCGCGGCGTGGGCCGGGCGGCCGGCCTCGGCCCACGCGGTCGCGGCGTCGGCCCAGCGCTTCTCGACCTCGGCCAGCCGGGCCCGCAGCTCGGGCGCCGCCGCCAGGCTGGCCTTGGCCTGGTCGAAGTAGTGCAGGTACAGGTAGACGAACCCGGCCTCGCGGCCGCGGCCCAGGTGGCGGTAGCAGTCGGCCAGGCCGCGCAGCCAGTCGTCGTACTCGTAGTCGACGACGTGGGTCTGGGCGATCAGCTCGCGGTAGGCGCGCTCGGCCTCGGCGTGGCGGCCCGACGCCGTCGCCTGCTGCGCCGCCGACGCCGCGGTCTCGATCGAGTGGAAGCCGCGCCGGCTCACGACGCCCGCCCCCGCCCGCCCGGCCGGCGCGCGGCGTCGCTGACGATGTCGAGCGCCCGGCGCTGCCGGCCCTGGCGCGACGCGAAGATCTCGGGCGACACCACCTGGTGGCGGGCCAGCGACGCGACGAAGTCGGGCAGCTCGTCGGTCGACGGGCTGATGATGATGCCGTACAGGAACGCGTGGCTGGCCAGGTCGGCGACCACCTCGGGCGGCAGGTGGCACTGGCCGTGGGTGACGATGTAGACCACGGTCTGGCGGCGGTGGTCGCGGCTGGCCCGGGCCAGCTCGGTCGCGAGCTGGCGGAACACCTTGGCGTAGTTGCGGCCGCGCTCGCTCTTGAACGACAACAGGTACGGCACCGGCACCTGGCCCGAGCGCGCGATCTTGATCGTCTCGTGCAGCCGCGAGTCGAAGAACCGCAGCCACACCTCGTCGCCCTGCAGCGTCAGCTTCTTGAGCAGCGCCACCACCAGCCCGCGCGCGAACACCGTGCGCTGGCCGCGCATCGACGCCGACGAGTCGATCAGCACGTACTGCAGCCGGCGCTCCTCCTCGCGCTGCCGCTCGCGGCCGTAGTACAGGAGCTCCTGATCGACGACCTTCTGCTCGAAGATCTCGCGGTCGTAGGCCAGCTCCGACAGCACCAGCGAGTCGACGTTGCCCTTGCGCTCGATCGAGGCGTAGCCGTCGACGGCGTAGGTCTGGACCGCGGTGGCGCGCCGGGTCTCGAGCACGCTGGGCAGGAGCTCGAGCGAGAAGTTGGCGACGTCGTGGGCCTCGGGCGAGCCCAGCGCCGCGAACAGGTCGACCAGGTCGACCGCCCCGCCCAGCGCGTCGCCGGCGCCGTCCTTGAACATCCCCAAGAGCCGGACGGTGTCGAGGTCGATCAGCTCGACCGAGGTCAGCACGTGCAGCGCGTGCTCGCCGAGGTGGCCGAGCAGGCTCCACAGCGGCTTGGCGTCGAAGTCCTTCCAGTGATCGAGCGGGTCGACGTCGGTGTACAGGCCGAGGTCGAGCGGCAGCGGCGCGGCCACGCCGTGCTCGCGCTCGCGCCAGCGGTGGAAGGTGTCGCCGAGGATCCGGGTCAGCAGCACGCCGATCAGCTCGTCGCGCAGCCGCATCCCGGCCAGCTTGTCGACGACGTCGGAGGCGGCGACGGTGGTGACCAGCCGCCGGTAGGCCTCGATCAGCGCCTTGGCCTCGCGCGGCCCGCCCAGCTTGGCCGCGTCGTCGGCCGGCTTGAGCACCCAGCCCGAGCCGCGCGGCGTGGTCAACAGCACGCCGAGGTCGTGGACGACGAACAGCGGCAGCCGCACGCCGAGCCGGGCGATCGCGTTGGACCACACCGCGGCCCGCACCCGGGCCATCGGGTTGTCGACCTGCACGCACGACAGCGCCAGGGTCGCGAGCTCGCGGGCCAGGTGGCTGCGTCGACGATCGGCGGGGATCGGCATGAAGGTCGAGAGTCTCGCGTATCGGGTGGGGGCCCCACCGGGGCGTGTCGGCAAACCATCAAGCGTGGAATGGACGTCGAACGTCTCGCGTATCGGGTGGGGGCCCCACCGGGGCATGCCCCCGGTGGGGGAGGGTTTGTCGACAAACCCTCACGGGTGGAGGTGCGCGCGCCCGAGGTGCACGAGGTAGCTGCGCAGGAGCGCCTTCTGGGCCAGCGAGCTGTCGGCGCCGGCGGAACGGATCGCGGCGTTGGCGGCAGGGTCGCTCGAGATCGCGACCACCTTGCCGGCGAAGCCGGCGGCCCGCAGCGCGCGGGTCACGTCGGCGCCGACCCGGCGGCCGGGGCCGAGCGCGTAGTCCATGAACACCACGTCGAAGCCGGCGGTCAGGCACTGCGCGACCGCGTCGTCGGCGTGGGCGAACACCGCCACCGCCAGCCCCGGGATGCGGAACTGCTCGCCGCGCGCGGCCACGACGTCGTCGTAGATCGCCACCTGCAGCGGCGGCGCGGCGGCGGTGGCGGGGGGCTCGACGGCGGCGGTCATGGGGTGGGCCTAGAGGCCGAACTTCGACGACGCGAACACGGTCTCCAGCAGCTGATCGACCTCGCGCAGCATCCGGGTCGAGGTGTCGCTCGGCATCGCCGCCAGCGCCGCCTTGATCTCGGACAGGTTCTTCAGCTGCGAGAACATCTGGATGTCCGACAGCTCGGTGCCCGAGGTCAACAGCTCGCGGATCAGGTTGAGCTCGGCCAGCAGGTCGTCGAGCGACGCCTGCGGGCCGATGAAGCGGCGCTCGGCCGGGTGCTCGCGGTAGTAGGCGTCGACCACCGGGTTGACGATCTCGGCCAGCAGCTCGACCTGATCGAGGTTGTTCCAGATGTGGCGCAGCACGAAGAAGTCGCCGTCGTGGACCCGGGTGCGGCCGTCGAACACCGCCGAGGCGGCGAACAGCTTGAGCAGCTTGACCGCGCGCCGGTCCGAGACGCTGACGCCCTCGCTGCGGATCTGGAAGATGAGGCCCTTGTACTTCGCGAGGAAGTCGTCGGGGAACACCATGAAGCGATCGAACGACGCCTGCAGCGTGCGCAGATCGCGGGCGCTGAGGATCGGCTTGAGCACGTCGCCCTTGCCGGTCATCCGCGCCACCTCGAGGGCGATGCCCTTCTGCATCAGCTCGCCGAAGTGGTAGCTGTCGAGGTTGTCCGACAGCACCCGCAAGAGGAAGCGGTCGAACATCGCGCCGAGGCTGTCGTCGTTGGGCACCTCGTTGGACGCCGCGAACAGCGAGATCAGCGGCACCTGCACGACGGTGGGGCCGTTGGCGAACTTGCGCTCGTTGATGACGTGCAGCAGCGAGTTCAAGATCGCCGAGCTCGACTTGAAGATCTCGTCGAGGAAGACGATCTCGGCCGACGGCAGCATGTTCTCGATGCGGCGGGTGTACCTGCCGTCGCGGAACGCCGCGATGTCGACCGGGCCGAACAGCTCGTTGGGCTCGGTGAAGCGGGTCAGCAGGTACTCGAAGTAGCGGGCGTCGACCAGCTTGGCGAACATCCCGACCATCGCGCTCTTGGCGGTGCCGGGCGGCCCGACGATGACCATGTGCTCGCCGGCGATCGCCGACACCAGCATCAGCCGGATGATCTCTTGCTTGTCGAGGAAGTGCGCCCCCATGACCCGCGCCACCTCCTGCACGCTGGCGCTGGCGCGGGCGACGTCGACGAGAGCGGGGCCACCGGGAGCGGACGCGGGGTGCGGGGGCGAGGCCATGCGAGAGGCCGAGTGTATATCATCCACCGACGGCGGCCGGGGCCGGCAGGCCCGGCGCGGCCAGATGTCGGACCAGCCGATCGGCGACCCCGGCGATCACCGCGTCGCCGAGCAGGTCGCCGACCGCGGCGCGCTCGAGCTCCCAGCGCCGGTGCCAGACCGGCTCGGCGGCCAGGCCCGGCGGCGCGGCCAGGGTCGGGGCCAGCACCGCCAGCGCCGCCGGCAGCGCCGCGTAGGTGACCAGCCCGCGCGGGCGGTTGACCCCGGGCGCCAGCGCGGCGGTGAGCGCCGAGGACTTGTCGTCGGCGGCGCCGACCACGTGCAGGCTGGCCAGGTGGACCAGGAACGCCGCCACCGCGCGCACGTCGTCGCTGGCCGGGCTGCGCTCGACCAGCTGCTCGAACGCCGCCGCCAGCCGGGCGATCGCCGGCAGCGCGCCGCCCGGCGCGGTCATCGTCGCGTAGGCGATCGCGCGCGCCAGCTCGGCGTCGCGCAACAGGAACACCGCGTCCTCCCAGTGCAGCGGCGGGCCGTTGGGCGGCGGCGCCACCAGCTGGGTCAGCGGGCTGCGGCGGTACAGCGCCGCGGTCACCGGCGCGACGTCGGGCGCGCTGAGCAACTCGTCGAAGCCGGCCCGCGTCACCTCCTCGCGCACCCGCCGCACGCCGCGCCACGCGGTCAGCCGCGCCGGCGCCGCCTGGCCGAAGAACCGCGCCCGCCCGGTCCACCACGCCACCAGCAGGTCGCGCCGGCCCAGGCGGTGCAGGTTGTGCAGGAGGCCGTGGCGCGCCAGCACCCGGGCGCGATCGCGGGTGATCGGCTGCGACACCAGGCCCAGCGCCGCGCCGGCGATCCGCCGCCGCATGCGATCGGTGATCAGCGCGCCGTCGGCGTCGGGGTGCGCCAGCACCAGCGCGTTGTGCAGCCCGATCGCCAGCGCCAGCTCGTCGTCGCCGAACACCAGCGCCGGCGGCCGCGCGCACACCACCGCCAGCGCCTCGGTGCGGGCGTCGTCGACCGCGACCAGCGGCACGGTCGCGCCGTCGAGCTCGCCCCGCAGCCGATCGACGTCGGCGCTGGTGAGCGGGCGCCCGACGTGGACGTCGCCGCCGGCCACCAGCGGCAGCACGAACGACTCGAGGAAGCCGTGGGCGGTGATCTTCATCCGCCGCTGCCCAGGGCCTTCTGCTCGGGCTCGGGGAAGCCCCACAGCGCGAACCGCCCGAGCGGATCGTTGACGACGGTGGGGTCGCCGGCGGCGGCCACCGCCACGTCCTTGACCTCGACCTTGTCGGTCTCGAGCCGCGCGATCGCCCGGCGCTCGAGCGGCGCCAGCGCGCTGTCGGCGATCTGGAACGGCGCGCCCTCGCCGGTGAACACCGTCAGCGTGCCGCTGCCGTGGTCGAGCGCGGCGGCCAGCACCTCGGGCGACACCCGCGGCACGATCTCGAGGCCGAGCGGCACCAGGATGCCCGGCGCCTGCGCGGCCAGCAGCGTCCCCAGCGGCACCACGTCGATCCCGGTCGGCGCGACCAGCAGGATCCCGCGATCGGTGGCGGCCGCGCGCAGCCCGCGCAGGCTGGCCGGCGGCAGCGCGAACACCAGCCGCTTGAAGTGCGCGGCCTGGGCGGTCGGGATCATCGTCGCGATGACCCGGCGCACCGCGCCCACCGCCGGCGCGAGCCGCAGCTCGACGCCGATCGTGTCGGGGGCCCGGGTGCCGAAGCTGGTCGGCGCCTTGGCGGTCTCGACCCCGAGATCGATGCGGGTGACGTCGGCCAGCCGCGACAGCTCGAGCGGCCCGGGGATGACGTCGACCCGATCGTCAGGCCAGAACAGGTGGAAGCTGTCCTCGGGCAAGACGCTGGCCACCGCCGCCAGCTCGACCGGGTGGCTCCAGCCGGCGGCGACGCAGACGTTGGCGCCGGCCGGCACGAACACGTCGATGCCGGGGGTGCCCAGGCACAGCCCGAGGATGCGCTCGGGGAGGTCGCGCACGCGCAGCAGCAGGTACTCGGGCGCGCCGGTCCGCTCGAGCCCGCCGGTCGGCGGCCGCGGCGAGCACAGCCCGATCGTCGCGTCGACCTTGTTTCGCCACAGGTAGCGGATGACGCCGTCGCCGAGGCCGCGCGCCACCGCCAGGTACAGGTCGCTGCGCTGCTCGGCGGTCAGCCGGATCGTCCCCGGGCTGCGCCGCAGCGACAGCCGGAACAGCAGCTTCTCGAGCGGCAGCGTGCCCTCGCGGGCGTAGGCCTGGGTGAAGTCGTCGTCGTGAACCATCAGCTCGACGCCGGCCGGCAGCGCGCCGATGTCGACCGCGTCGTAGCCGTAGGGCGAGCGATCGTCGCGGTACTTGACGAAGTGCTTGGCGGTGCCGGTGTAGATCGCGCCGCCGACCAGCCGCGCCACCCGGGCCGCGCGATCGGCGGCGTACGACGACACCGCCGGGATCTTGAGGATCATCTCGCGGCTCATCAGCGGCGTGCGCACCCGGACGATCTCGAGCCCGGCGGTCAGCTCGTCGAGCGACGCCTCGTGCGAGTAGACCCGCAGCCACGACACCACGCCCTCGAGCGACGGGAACACCAGCAGGCAGAACCGGCCCAGCACGACGCCGCGCGGGTCCGGGGCGACGCCGGGCATGACCAGGCGGGTCTGACCGTGGGCGACGTGCTCGAGCGCCATGGCGGTCACGGTAGCATCGCGGCCGGCGCCCTGGACACCGGGGCGCCCGGCGATCGAACGTCCGGCCCATGCCGCCGCCCGCCGTCGATCGCAAGGCCGTGGCCCTGGCGGTGGTGGTCGCCGCGCTCGGCTACTTCGTCGACATCTACGACCTGATCCTGTTCGGCGTGGTGCGCAAGCCGAGCCTGGCCGCGCTGGGCGTGGCCGCCGCCGACATGCAGGCGGTCGGCGAGCGCCTGCTCAACTACCAGATGGTCGGCATGCTGGTCGGCGGCGTGGTGTGGGGCGTGCTCGGCGACAAGCGCGGCCGGCTGTCGGTGCTGTTCGGATCGATCGTCACCTACTCGCTGGCCAACATCGCCAACGGCTTCGTCGCCGACGTCGACACCTACGCCTGGCTGCGGCTGATCGCCGGCGTCGGCCTGGCCGGCGAGCTGGGCGCCGGCATCACGCTGGTGAGCGAGCTGGTGCCGGCGCGGTCCCGGGGCTGGGCCACGACGATCGTGGCCACGGTCGGCATCGCCGGCGGCGTGGTCGCGACGCTGGTCGGCGACGCGGTCCACTGGCGGACCGCCTACTTCATCGGCGGCGGGCTCGGGCTGGCGCTGCTCGGGCTGCGGCTCGGGGTCCGCGAGTCGGCGATGTTCGCCGCGGTGCGCGGCGCGGCCACCGTCGGGCGCGGCCGGATCGTCGCGCTCTTCAGCTCGCCGGCGCGGCTGCGGCGCTACCTGACGGTGATCCTGGTCGGCGTGCCGATCTGGTACGTCGTCGGCATCCTGGTGTTCTTCTCGGCGGAGATCGGCGGCGCGCTCGGCGTGACGCCGGCGCCGCGGCCGGCCGAGGCGCTGCGCTACTGCTACGCCGGCCTGGCGGTGGGCGACCTGGCGTCGGGCGCGCTGTCGCAGGTGTGGCGATCGCGGCGCAAGGCCATCGCGGCGTTCCTGGCGCTGACCACCGTCGGCACGGTCGGCTACTTCACCGTCGGCGCGCGCTCGGGCGCCGCGTTCCTCGCCTGCTGCGCGGTGATCGGGCTGGGCGCCGGCTACTGGGCGGTGTTCGTGACCAGCGCCGCCGAGCAGTTCGGCACCAACCTGCGCGCGACGGTCACGACCACGGCGCCCAACGTCGTGCGCGGCGCGCTGGTGCCGATGACCTTCGCCTACGCCAAGGCCCGGGCCGCGTGGGGCATCGTGCCCGGCGCGATCGCGGTCGGCGTCGGGGTGCTGGCGCTGGCCGCGGTGGCGCTGCTGCTGCTCGACGAGACCCACGGCCGCGAGCTGGATTTCGTCGACGAGGACGCCTGATCGCGTAGACTCGGGGCGTGGACGACGCCGCCTCCGGTCCGGCCTCGCGGCCCGCCGATCACGCCAGCTACCGCTGCCGGACCTGCGGCGCGGCGCAGGCGCTGGCGCCCGGCGCCGAGGCCCTGGCCTGCGGCCACTGCGGCGCGGTGACGCCGATCGAGCCGGTCGCGCGCGCCATCGTCGCCCACGACTTCGCGCAGGCCCGGGCCCGGATCCGCCGCGGGCCGGCCGGCGGCGTGGCCAGCGGCGGCCACGAGGTGCAGTGCCGCCACTGCGGCGCGCGCTCGGTGACCACGCTGCAGGCCCGCCGCTGCCCGTTCTGCGACGAGGCGCTGGTGGTCGACCTCGCGCCCAGCGCCGACACCATCGCGCCCGACGCGGTGCTGCCGTTCGCGATCGCCAAGGCGACCGCGGGCGACGCCTACCAGCGCTGGCTGCGCTCGCGGTGGTTCGCGCCGTCGGACCTCAAGCGCCGCGCCGCCCACGACGGCCTCGACGGCGTCTACGTGCCGTACTGGACCTTCGACGCCGACTCGCTGACGCGCTACACGGGCAGCCGCGGCGAGCACTACTGGGTCGACGAGCGCTACACCGACAAGGACGGCAAGCGCCAGACCCGGCAGGCGCGCCGGACCCGCTGGCACGGCGCCGCCGGCACCGTGCGGGTGCGCTTCGACGACGTCGCGGTGTGCGCGTCGCGCGGCCTGCCGCGCAACCGGCTGGCCCAGCTCGAGCCGTGGCGCCTCGACGGCCTGCGCCCGTTCGACGGCGCCTACCTGGCCGGCTTCGTCGCCGAGCGCTACGCGGTCGACCTCGAGGAGGGCTGGGGCGAGGCCCAGGGCGTGATGGAGGGTCGGATCACCGCCGCGGTGCGGGCCGACATCGGCGGCGACGCGCAGCGGGTGCACTCGCTCGACATCCAGCACCGCGCGGTGACGTTCAAGCACGTGCTGTTGCCGGTGTGGGTCTCGAGCTACCGCTACCGCGGCGCGGTCTACCGCGTCGTGGTCAACGCCCAGACCGGCGACGTCGCCGGCGATCGGCCGTGGAGCGTCGGCAAGCTCGCGCTGGCGGTCGCGGCCCTGGCCCTGGCCATCGCCGCGATCGTGTGGTTCGCGCGATCGCGGCCGCCGGCGCCGCCGCCCGCGCCGCCGCCGCCCGCGCTGCTCGCGCCGGCGCCCTAGGGTTTGCTTTTCGTCGCCGCGGGCCCGATGATCGGGCGTCGATGGCCGCAGACGAAGGCAAGCCGACCGCGACGGTGCTGCGCATCAAGGTGCGCCACGCCGACCTCGACGCCTTCGTCGAGCGCTTCGCGTCGCAGGTCACCCGGCTCGGGGTGTTCATCCCGACCCGCACGCCCAAGCCGATCGGCACCGAGGTGCGGTTCGAGATCCGCACCGCCGACGACAAGCCGGCGCTGATCGGCCAGGGCAAGGTCAAGCTGGTCCGCGCCCACGATCCGGCGCACCCGCGGGTGGTCGCCGGCATGGCGGTGGAGCTGCAGCGGGTCGGCCGCGACTCGCGCGACGTGCTGGTGCGCATGCTCGAGGTGCGCAAGCGCCGCGGGTTCGTCGACGGCCCGGCCGGCATGCCGATGCCCGGCGAGCCCGAGCACGACGAGGCGCGCGAGCACAGCGCGCCGCACCCGATGCCGCGGGCCGCGACGCCTGCGCCGGTCGCCGCGCCGGTCGCCGCGCCCGTCGCGCCCGCCGCCCCCGTGCCTGGGCCCGCCGCGCCCGCGCCCGTCGAGCCGATCGCCGAGCCGCGCGACGAGGTCACCGTGGCCCGCGCGCCCCGGCCGCGCCGCCCGACGCCAGCGCCACCGCCCGACGCCGAGCCGCTCGCGATCGCGCCACCGGTGGCGCCGCCGCCCGCCGCGCCGGACCTCGCGCCCCGCGTCGCCCGGATCCGGCCCGCGCTCGATCTGTCCGCGGTGACCGCCGCCGCGCCGCCGGCCCACGACGACCTCGAGGACTGGCCCGAGGCCCGGCGGCCGCTGGCCGAGGTCGTGGCTCGCGCCCGGGCGCTGGTCGGCGACGACCTCGACGCCGAGCTGGCCGACGCCGCGGCGCCGACGCCGGTGATCGATCTGGCGTCGGCGCGGATCGCCGCGACCGCCGCGCTGGGTCGGCCGATGCGCGTCGCCGGCGCCCGCGAGCGCAGCGCGCCGCTGCCGATGC
Organism: Myxococcales bacterium; assembly: GCA_016707895.1. GTDB lineage: Bacteria > Myxococcota_A > Polyangia > Haliangiales > Haliangiaceae > UBA2376. The sequence continues at coordinate 281,361 of JADJGV010000008.1, forward strand.
CCGCGGCGCTGGTGGAGACCGGCGGGCTGGCGGTCGCGCGCGCCGCCGACGTCGCCGAGGTCGAGCTGGCCGCGCCGGCGCCGATCGTCGTCCCCGCCGTGGCCGCGCCGCCGGCGTTCGACGACGCCACGACGATCGACCTCCCGATCGCGGCCGCGGCCGCCGCGCTGGCCGCGAGCCCGCCCGCGGCCCCGGTCGAGCCGCCCACCGCGGTCGACGTGGCGCCGTTCGTCCCGGCGCCGACCGCCGAGGCCATCGCGCTCGAGGCCGCGCTGGCCGCGGAGGCCGCCGACGCCGCCGGCCGCGCCCGCGCCGCCCGCGCCCAGCGCGAGCGCGCCAAGCGCGAGGCCAACGACCGGGCGCTGCGCGATCGCAACGCGCGCATCCAGCGCGAGCTGGCCGAGCGCGAGCGCCGGGCCCGCCCGCCGACCGGCGCGCCCGATCCGCTGGCGGCGCTCGATCTCGACGAGCCGCCGCCGAGCGACCGCGAGGCGACGCGCAAGGTCGACCTGGCCAAGGTCACCACCGACGCGACCCGCCGGGTCGACGCCGCCACCCTGGCCGCCGAGGCCCTCGACGCCGCCGACCTGCGCTCGTCGCTGGCCGCCGACGATCCCGACCTGCGCTTCCTCGAGCAGCTCGCGCTCGACGAGGGGCCCGCGCCGGCCCGCCGCCGCGCCCCCCACACCGTGCCGCGCACCACGCCGCCGACCCGGCCGCCGCCGCCTGCGCCGCCGCCGCCGGGCCCGCCGCCGCCGTCGGCCAGCGTCGACGTCGACCTCGACGACGACGACTCGGTCGAGATCTCGATCGACGTCGACGATTGACGAGGGACCCGGCCGCTGCCACGCGCGTGTGACTTGTCGTCGCGCGGGCTTTCGCGGCGCCGCGGCGTGGTTATCTTCGGGTCATGGCACTCACGCGCCTGGTCGTCGGGGTCGACTTCTCGCCGTCGTCGGAGGTCGCGGTGGCCCGCGCCGCCGAGATCGCCGCGCACCAGGGCGCCGAGCTGGTGCTGGTGCACGCCGGCACGGTCGTCGAGCCACCCGAGGTGCCGGCGTCGATGCAGGTCGCGCGCGACGCGTACCTCGGCGTGCTGCGCGCGCAGCTCGCGCAGGACCGCACCCGCCTCGCCGAGCTCCGCGAGCGCCTGAAGGCCACCGGCATCGAGGTGTCGCAGCTGGTGGTCGATCGCTTCCCCGACGACGCGCTGGTCGAGGCCGCCACCGAGCTGCACGCCGAGCTGATCGTCACCGGCGCGCGCCCGCGCGGCCACGCCGCCCGCTGGCTCCTGGGCGGGGTCGCCGCCAAGGTGGTCCGCGCCGCCGAGCAGAGCGTGCTGTGCGCGCGCCCGGGCGACCCCGATCGCGGCTTCTCTCGGATCGTCGTCGGCACCGACTTCTCCGAGGGCGCGCGCCGTGCGCTGGCCCGCGCCATCGACGTGGCCGAGCCCGGCGCCCACGTCGCCGTGGTCCACGCGCTCGAGCTCGGCTGGAGCTTCACCGCCAGCCCCGACGAGCTGGTCGCCGGCGACCCGGCGCTGCGCGCCGAGCTGCACGCCGACATCGCCGCCCGCGGCGAGGCGCTGATCGCGCCGCTGCGCGGCGGCCGCGTCGAGCTGTCGTTCACCTCCGCCGACCTGCGCCCGCGCGAGCTCTTGCGCAGCGAGGCCGAGCGCCGCCAGGCCGACCTCGTGGTGGTCGGCGGCTTCGGCCACCGCGGCTTCCGCCGCTGGCTGCTCGGCTCGGTCGCCGAGGATCTGGTCAGCGACGCGCCGTGCTCGGTGCTGGTCGCGCGGTGACCTTCAACCCGCCCGGGCGGGCTCAGCGGCCGTCGAGGCCGGGGTGCGCGAGCGCGGCGATCGCGCGTGCGGGATCGCCGCCGGTGGCGCGCCACACGTCGATGATGTGATCGGCCTCGGTGCGGCCGGTCTCGGCGATCGCCACCACCGGCGCCAACAGCGACACCGAGTCGGCGCTGCCCATGCGGCGCAGGCCGTCGCCAGAGATCGCCACCAGCTCGCGGGCGAGCGCGCCGACCGTCGTCGCCCCGACCGGCGTGGCCAGGCCGGTGCGCGGCACCTGATCGGCCAGCGCCTGGCGCGCGTCCCAGTCGAGCCGCGCCGTGAGCGCGGTCGCCGCGGCGCAGGCGTCGGCGTCGTAGAGGAGCCCGCGACACAGCGGGCCCAGCGCGGCGATCATCGGGAACGAGCCGCAGTCGCAGCCGCGCACCTCCATGTACCGCTTCATCCGCGCGTCGGGGAACAAGGTCGACAGGTGCAGCGCCCAGTCGGCCCGGGTCGCGCGCTCGCCGGCGTGGCCCTCGGCCATGAACCGGCGGAACGTCAGGTCGCGCACCGTGCGATATCCGCCGCGGTAGACGAAGTACATCGGCACGTCGAGCGCCCACTCGGCGTAGGCGCGGTAGACGTCGTCGCGCTCGTAGGCGAAGCGCAGCTGGCCGGCGCGGGCGTTGTCGGTGTCGCGCCAGACGTGGGCGCGGTAGCTCTGGAACCCCGAGAGCGCGCCGTCGACGATCGGCGACGACGCGTACAGCGCCGTCAGGATCGGCGTCACCGCCATCAGGCAGCGCAGCTTGGCCGCGGCGTCGGCCTCGTCGGACCAGTCGAGGTTGGTCTGCACCGTCGTGGTGCGCAGCATCATGTCGAGGCCGCGGCTGCCCACCGTCGGCATGTACGCGCGCATCACGTCGTAGCGCAGCTTGGGCATCCACGGCACGTCGGCGCGGGTGCCGAACGGGCGGAAGCCGATCGACAGCCAGGCCAGGCCCAGCGGCCGGCTGATCTCGGCCAGGGTCGCGCGGTGCTCGGCCAGCGCGGTCACCAGCTCGTGGCCGTCGACCCATGGCTGCGCGGCCAGCTCGAGCTGGCCGCCCGGCTCGATCGTGATCTGATCGAGGCCGCGGGTCAGCGCGATGACGTGCCCGCCCTCCTCCACCGGCTCCCAGCCGCGGGCCGCGAAGCCGGCGAGCACGGTGCCGATCCCGTCGGGGCCGTCGTAGCCCGGCGCGGTGCCGATGGCCGGGCCGTGCGCCCGCACCCCGACCAGCTCGTGCTCGGTGCCGATGCGCCAATCGGCCCGGGGCTTCTCGGCGCCGCGGAAGTACGCGACGAGCTCGTCGACGGAGGTCAGCGGGACGGCGTCGGATTCGTCGACGAGATGCACGGGGGAGCCACTCTACCCCGGGGCGGTGCTCCGTCAACCGGCCCGGGCCCGACCGCTCGGCTGGATTTCGCGCTAGCGTGGGGCCGTGTTCGATCGTGATCGTGTGTTCGCCGAGCCGACCTTCGCGCACGGACGGGACCAGCTCCTGTCGCTGCTGCGCACCCACGCCTTCGCCGAGCGCGAGGTCATCCTCGCGTCGGGGCAGCGCTCCAACTTCTACGTCGACTGCAAGACGGTCAGCCTCGACGCCGAGGGCAGCTACTGGATCGGCCGGCTGTTCCGCCGGATCATCGACGACCTGGCGCCGACCGCCGGCGCCGTGGGCGGGCTGACCTTGGGCGCCGACCCGATCGCGACCGCGATCGCGGTCGCCAGCTACCAGGCGGCGCGCCCGCTGCACGCGTTCATCGTGCGCAAGGAGCCCAAGGGCCACGGCACCGGCCAGTGGCTCGAGGCCGCGGCGCGCCTCGACCGCACCCGGCCGGTGGTGATCGTCGAGGACGTCGTCACCACCGGCGGCTCGTCGATCAAGGCGATCGAGCGCGCGATCGAGAGCGGCCTCACCGTCGCCGCGGTGGTGGCGCTGGTCGATCGCCTCGAGGGCGGGCGCGCGGCCATCGAGGCCCACGCGCCGCTGTGTTCGCTGTTCGACCGGCGGGACTTCTTGCCGTGACCGCGCGCGCGCTGGCGCTGACGCTGGCGCTGGGCCTCGGCGCCTGCGCCCGGCCCCCGGGCCCGGTCGACCTGTCGGGGAGCTGGCCGGCCCAGGCCGACGACTACGACGCGGTCAACCAGGCCTGGACCCGGCGCGCGCAGCTGCGCGCCGACTACTCGCTGGCGCTCGAGGTCTACGCCACCTTCCACGCGCCGCCGTGGCACGCGGCGCGCGCGGCCCGCGAGGCCCGGCTGCGCGGCGGGCCGGCCGAGGCGATCGCCGCCACCGCGCGGGCCGCCGCCGACGGCGATCTCGAGTTCGCGCTGGTCGTCACCACCCACGACCGCGCCGAGAACGATCTCGAGCGGGGCGAGCGCTCGGTGTGGCGGCTGGCGCTGGTCGACGAGGCCGGCGTCGAGGTCGCGCCCACCGCCATCGAGCGCGACAAGCGCCCGGCCAACGTGCTGCGCGGTGAGCTGCCGGCGTTCGGCGACTTCGCGGTCGCCTACCGCGTGCGCTTCCCGCGGACCCCGAGCCTGCTCGGCCCCGGCGTGCGGCGGGTGACGCTCAAGATGTGGAGCAACACCGGCGCGGTCGCGCTGCGCTGGGACGCGCGCTGACCGCGATCACTTCTTCTTGGGCGGCGGACGGCGCGGCAGCGGCTTGGGCTTCTTGCCCAGCACGCGCTGCCAGAACGACTGCGGCTGGTAGCCGTCGTCGAGGTCGCTGAACGACTCGGCCGGCGGCGCCGCGCTCTCCTGACCGGCGCGGAAGAACTCCTCCTCGTCGTCGGAGAACGCGGCGGCGATCGCGGCGGACGCGGCCTGCACGTCGGCGCGGACCCGCTCGACCTCGGGTGACGAGGCGGTCGGCTTGGCGGCGGCCTTGGGATCGGCGGGCTGCGCGTGCTGCGCGGCGGCGATCGCCGCGACCGACGCCTGGGCCGCGGTCTCCACGACCTCATCGATCAGGATGCTCGGGCCGGCCCCGACCGACGGCGCCGCGTCGGCGCTCGCCTTGATCGGCAACTCGCCCGAGGCGCGCCGCTCGCGGCGGGGCTTGAGCTCGCCCGAGGCCGTGCTGTCGTCGGCCTTCGCCTTCGCCTCTGCGTCGGCCTTGGCCTTGGCCTTGGTCTCTTCCTCCGCCTTGGCCTTGGCCTTGGTCTCTGCGTCGGCCTTGGCCTTCGCCTCTGCGTCGGCCTTGGCCTTCGCCTCTTCGTCGGCCTTGGCCTTCGCCTCTTCGTCGGCCTTGGCCTTCGCCTTGGCCTCTTCGTCAGCCTTGGCCTTGGTCTGTTCGTCGGCCTTGGCCTTCGCCTTGGCTTCTTCGTCGGCCTTGGCCTTCGCCTCTTCGTCGGCCTTGGCCTTCGCCTTGGCCTCTTCGTCAGCCTTGGCCTTCGCCTTCGCCTCTTCGTCGGCCTTGGCCTTCGCCTTCGCCTCTTCCTCCGCCTTGGCCTTGGCCTCTTCGTCGGCCTTGGCCTTCGCCTCTTCGTCGGCCTTGGCCTTGGCCTCTTCGTCGGCCTTGGCCTTCGCCTTGGTCTCTTCGTCGGCCTTGGCCTTCGCCTTCGCCTCTTCCTCCGCCTTGGCCTTGGCCTTCGCCGCCTCCTCCTTCGCCGCTTCCTCCGCCTTGGCCTTGGCCTTCGCCTCTTCCTCCGCCTTGGCCTTGGCCTTCGCCTCTTCCTCCGCCTTGGCCTTGGCCTTCGCCTCTTCCTCCGCCTTGGCCTTGGCCTTCGCCTCTTCCTCCGCCTTGGCCTTGGCCGCCTTCGCCTTCTCCTCTTCGTCGGCCTTGGTCTCGGCCTCGAACCCGGACAGATCGACGGTCACGGTCGCGCCCGGGAACATCCGGTCGCGCTCGCCAGCGTCGGTCAGGTGCTCGAGCTTCTCCCTGGACTCGTCGCGCGACGCCTTCCGCGAGCTGATCTCGCCGGCGATGATCGACGACGGCACCACCGGCGACAGCGCGCCGGTGTCCATGCCGACCGTGCGCGGCACCAGCGCCGCCCAGTCGACCTCGACCACCGCGTGGCCCTTGGGCTCGGTGGTGCGCTTGTGCTTCTTGCCCTTCTGCTTGTGCTTGCCACCGCCGACCTCGCCCGAGCCCTCGCGCACGATCGGCGTCGCCACCACGCCGGCGCCGCCGACCAGCCACTCCTCGAGGGCCAGCATCGCCCGATGGGTCGTGCGGCCGCGCCCGCTCTCGCGGCGGCGCAGGATGCCGACCTGGGCCGCGCGCTCGGCGATGCGCAGGGTCTCGAACACGCGGTACGGGCTGTCCTCCAGCGCGTCGGCGACGGTGCGGTGGCCGTCGAACAGTCGCATCACGCCGTGGACCTCGGTCGGCAGCGCCTTGGCGTACGAGGCCAGCACGTCGCCGTCGATCTCGTAGACCGCGGCCGGCGACAGCACGCCCGCGGCCCCTCGCAGCTCGATCAAGAACCGCTCGGCGCCGGCCAGGAGCTCGTCGGACGACAGCGGGATCTGCTGGCGGCGCACGACCGGCTCGTTGCGCAGCTCGAACCGCGCCTCGGTCCACAAGAGCAGCTGGTGCAGCGCGCCCTGGCCGTGCAGGCCGCCGACCTGGGCCGAGGTGACCTCGCCCTCGAAGAAGCGGATCTCGCCGCGGCGCAGGCCGCGCATCATCAGGAGCGTGCCGGTGGCGCCGATCGCGGCCAGCGCGCGCACCAGGTAGAAGACCCCGAAGCTGTCGCCGAGGTCGCCGTCCATCACCGAGCGGTTGCCCGGGCGACGGCCGGCCAGGATGCGGCCGATCGTGACGACGTCGCGGACGAACGCCGGCCCGGTCAACACCGCCGTCGCGCCCGCGGCCACCGCCTGATCACGCGACACGCCGTTGCCGACGTACAGCACCGGCGGCGCGCCGCGGGTGGCGCCGGCCGCGACCAGCCGGGTGATGAGATCCCGCGCGGCGTCGGCCGTCGACGCGCCGGCCACCACCACCGCCGCGTCCTCGAGGAGCGGCAGGATGGCGTCGACCTCCCCGCCCTCCACCGTCATGCCTTCGCGCTCGAACCCCAGGCGCACGCCGTCGGCCACACGCGGATCGCCATGGACGACGATGACTTTGGCTTGATCGGTCATGACCGGAGAAACCGGTGTGGAGTATAACCAGCCCGCTGCCGCTGGCGCTTCGGTTCGCGACCAAAACCGACCGCGCCCGGCACCGATCGGTCGCCGACACCCGTGCTCACCCTCGAGATCATCCGCGGCACCGCCGCGCGCCCCAGCTTCGAGCTGCCGGCGGCGGTCGTGACCATCGGCCGCGCCGCCACCAACACGGTCGCGCTCACCGACTACCACCTGTCGGGTGAACACGCCCAGATCGTCCGGGATCCGGCCGGCTACCGCTTCCGCGACCTGCGCTCGACCAACGGCTCGGCCATCGAGCGGGCCGGCGTGCGGATCGCCGTCGACGGCAAGGTCGGGCACGAGCTGGCGCTGCAGCCGGGCGACCTGCTGTTGCTCGGCGACCCCAAGGGCCCGGTGGTCATCCGGGTGGGCTTCGCGCCGCCGCCACCGCCCGCCGAGCCGCCCGGGGCCGACGACGACCTCGCCGACCGCCTGATCGCCTCGCGCTCGATCATCGACCTGCCCGCCGTCCGCGACCAGATCGAGCACGACCCCGGCAGCGCGCTGCGCATCTACAAGGCGCTGCAGCGGCTGTCGGGGCGGCTCGAGCACGCCGCGGTGCTCGACGCCATCACCGAGGCGACGTTCGAGATCCTGCCGCGTGCCACCCACGTGACGATCCTGCTGCGCGCCGAGGGCGACAAGGACCGGTTCACGCTGGCCAGCCAGCGGGCCCGGGGCGCGCTCCGGCTGGCCAGCGATCCGGCGATCGACCCGATCCGCGCCAGCCGGGCCATCCTGCGGCGGGTGCTGGCCGACCGCGCGGCGATCCTCACCGCCGACGCCCAGCACGAGATCTCGTCGTCCGAGTCGATCATGGGCGGCCAGATCAAGAGCGTGATCGCGGTGCCGCTGTGGCGCGGCGACGAGATCACCGGCCTGCTCGAGGCCGACCACCGCCAGGCCGCCGGCATGTTCGACGAGGGCGACCTCGAGGCGGCGCTGCTGATCGGCGGCCAGGCGGCGCTGGCGCTCGACAACGCCGCGCTGGTGTCGCGGCTCAAGCTGGCCGAGGAGCGGGCCCGCGGCGAGAACACCTACCTCAAGAAGCGCGAGGAGCGGCAGCGCTTCCCCAACATCGTCGGCGACTCGCCGGCGATGCGCGCGGTGTTCAACCAGCTCGACAAGGTGATCGACACCCGCGCGACGGTGTGCATCGACGGCGAGACCGGCACCGGCAAGGAGCTGATCGCCTCGGCCATCCACTACAAGTCCAGCCGCAAGGACAAGATGTTCGTCGCGCAGAACTGCGCGGCGCTGCCCGAGAACCTGCTCGAGAGCGAGCTGTTCGGCCACAAGCGCGGCGCGTTCACCTCGGCCGACTCCGACAAGAAGGGGCTGTTCGAGATCGCCGACGGCGGCACGCTGTTCCTCGACGAGATGGGCGAGATGCCGCTGGCGCTGCAGGCCAAGCTCCTGCGGGTCCTGCAGGAGGGCACGATCCGCCCGGTCGGCGCCACCAGCGAGAAGCAGGTCGACGTCCGCATCCTGTGCGCGACCAACCGCGACCTCGCCGCCGAGGTCGAGAAGGGCCGGTTCCGCCAGGACCTGTACTACCGGCTGATGGTGTTCCCGATCCGCCTGCCGCCGCTGCGCGAGCGCAAGGAGGACGTGCCGGCGCTGGCCCGCCACTTCCTGGTCCGCTACGCCGAGGAGTACCGCCTCGAGCTGCCCGGGTTCACGCCCGAGGCGCTCGACGCGCTCACCAACTACGGCTGGCCGGGCAACATCCGCGAGCTCGAGAACGAGATCCAGCGCGTCGTGATCCAGGCCGAGCCCGGCCAGCCGATCGAGGCCACCGATCTGTCGCCGCGGCTGCGCAAGATCGAGGGCACCATCACCAAGGCGCTGCCCAAGAAGGGCACGCTCAAGGAGATGATGGAACAGGTCGAGCGCTGGCTGATCTCCGAGGCGCTGCGCGACCACAACGGCAACAAGACCCGCACCGCGGTCACGCTGGGTATCACCCGCGAGGGCCTGCACAAGAAGCTCGACAAGCTCGGGCTGTAACGTGTTTCTTGGAGGGGCTTTCGCAAAGCCCCTCCCCCACGGTCATTCCGTGAGGGGCTTTCGCAAAGCCCCTCCCCCACAAGACGTGGGGCCCCCACCCGAAACGCGAGAGCGTTGGCGGAGGATCGCGGCGGGACGAACCGGCGGAGGTTCGCGAGGGACGCGAGAGCCCTCCCACCGACGCCCCCTCCCGACGCGACGTGGGCCGGCTCCGGTTCCGGCTCCGGTTCCGACTCCGGCTCCGGTTCCGGCTCCGACCTCCGACTCCGAACCGAACGCGATCCCGCTATGGCGCGGCGGAGAGGGCGAGCTTCTCGACGCCGGCGGCGCGGAGGGCGTCCATGACCTCGATGACGCGGGCGTAGGGCACGTCGGAGGACGAGATGATCGTGGCCTCGATCGCGGGGTCGTCGTCCGCGGCGCGGCGGGCGCGGTCGGTCAACTCGGCGGGCGTGACCGCGACGCCATCCAGGCGCAGCGCGGTCGCGGTGACCTCGACGGACAGCTCGACGTGACGCGGCGCCGGGTCGGGGTCGGGGTCGGGGTCGGGGACGTAGCGGATGATGGGGACGTCCGCGAGGTCGGGCCCCGGCCGGGCCGGCGGGGCGTAGTCGTACGCGCGCCGGGGTTGACCGCGCCTCGCCGGGGCCTCGTCGCCGCGGATCGTGATCAGGCCGGCGATCAGCGCGACGCCGGCGATCGCCAGCCCCGCCCAGCCCTGCCAGCGCGCCAGCGTCACCCGCGCCCCGCGCCCCGCCCGGTCACTTGCCGGCGGTCCCGATCGCCAGCTTGGTCAGGCCCGCGGCCTTGGCGCGCTCCATGATGTCGACCACCCGGCCGTGGACCGCGCCCTTGTCGGCCTGCAGCACCACCTGGGTGTTCTTGTCCTTCACGAACGCGGCGCGGAACAGGTTGTCGAGATCGGCGTCGCGCACCAGCTTGCCGTCGACGGCCAGGTCGCCCTCGACCGGGATGACCAGCACCAGGCTGGCCTTGCTGACGTCGATCTCCTGCGCGGCGCCGGTCGGCAGGCTGACGTTGAGGCCCGAGCGCTTCTCGGCCTCGGCCTTCTGCGAGACCTCCTGGGCCTTCTTCTTGTCGTTGTTGGCCTCGGCCTGCACGGCGAGCGCCGACACCATGAAGATGATCACCATCACCAGGAACACGTCGGTCAGCGGCGTGATGTTGATCTCGGCGAACAGACCGCCGCCGCTGTCCTCCTCGTCCGGGCCCAGATCGTCAGGCAGCTTGGCGGCCATCGTCCTTGCCCTTCGCGGAGGTCTTGGCGCGGCCGCCCTCGAGCTCGGTCGACTCCGGCGGCACCTCGCCGAGGAGCTCGAGGAACTCGTCGGTCAGGAGCTTCATCTCGGTGGCGATGCGCGAGGCCCGCTGGTTGAAGTAGTTGAACAGGATGACCGCCTCGACAGCGACCAGGATGCCGGCGGCGGTGACCACCAGGGCCTCGGAGATGGGCTTGGACACCATCCCCATCGTCACGACCTCGTCCTTCTTGAACCGCCCCATCGCCGACATGATGCCGATGACGGTGCCGAACAGGCCGACGAACGGCGCGGTGGCGCCGATCGTGCCCAGGATCCACAGCCGGGTCTTGAGGTCGGCGCCGACCCGCATCCGCTCGCGGTGCACCGCCGGCGCCAGGTGCTCGCGCTTGCCGCGGCCCAGCCGCTCGTAGCCCACCAGGAACACGTCGGCCAGGGGCGACGGCGACCGCTCGCAGGCGGTGCGGCCCTCGCTGAGGGCGCCCTTGTCGAGGCAGCGGTTGACGATCTCGGCCAGGTCGCGGGCCCGGGTGGTGAACTGCCACTGGACGATGGCGCGCTCGATCGCGACCGCCATGGCGATCACCGAGAACGCCACGATGAGCCACATCGCGTAGCCGCCGTGGCCCATGAGGTCCCAGACCGAACTATCCATCGCGGTGATCCTGCGTCGGCATCATGGCAGATGCAAGCTTGGACGCCCACCCGAGGTCCAAGGTTGCCTGGCGCGGCCGCGCGGCCCGTCACATCGGGTCACATCGGGCTGAACGGCGCGCGGTAGCCACCGCCGTCGAAGTCGACGAACACCGGCGCGGCGAACGCCGCGGCCGAGACGCCGCCGGCGGCCAGCACCGCGTCGACCTGGGCCTGGTTGCCCGACACCAGGATCGGCAGCGTCGTGTCGTCGATCAGGTCGCCCTGGAGCAGCGGGAAGATGGCCTTGGCACCGCGGGCCCGGAACACCAGCCAGGCGTCGGTGCCGGTGGCGCCGGTCATCCGCGGGATGTCGGCGACGTCGATCGTCACGGTCACGGTCGCGCGCAGGAAGCGGGCGTTGCCGCCGCCGCCCACCGCCACCGACTGCACGGTCAGGCTCTGGGGCGCCAGCGCCGCCAGCGCGCACGGGTCGGTGGCCGCCAGGCTGGCCAGCGGCCGGCTGGTCCAGCAGGCCAGCGGCACGATCGCCGTGGGCGAGCCGTCGGGGACCGGCGTCGTCGGCGCGGCGTTGGCGAACACCTCAAGGGTGTCGACGTCGGCCCAGGTCGGCGCGGTCACCGTGACCTCGAAGCTGACCGTGCCGCCGGCGGCCGGGACCTGGCGGCCGATCGCCGCCATCCCGCCGGCGGTGACCGCCAGCATCGGGCCGTTGGTGACGACGATGTCGCGCGCCGTGGTGGTGCCCTCGATGGTCTTCATCACCTCGTCGGTGACGCTGCCGTCGGCCAGCGCGGCGCCGCTGTCGTCGGGCACCCGCACCAGGTTGCGCGGCATGCCGACCGGATCAGCGGTGGTGGAGTGGGTGTCGCTGTTGCCGATCGGCGCGACGTAGTAGCCGAAGTTGAGCATGTTGAACCAGTCGCGCAGCACGCGGTCGAGCGCGGGCAGCTCTCGGCGACCGTCGCCGTCGGTGTCCTTGCCCGTGAGGTCGCTGCCGTTCCAGACCTCAAGCGCGTTGAAGCCGTCGTTCCACAGCGAGCCGTCGGGGAGCCGCAGCCACGAGTTCGGCACCTCGGCGCCGGCGAAGTTGCCGGTGACGGTGCGGGTGGCGTAGTCGTACTGCACGTTGGCGCGGTCGAAGTACTGCTGGAACGTGCCGAGCGTGCCGGTGCCGCGCGGGTGGTTGACCTCGACGACGCGGGCGCCGCGGGCGCGGGCCGCGGCGAAGATCTCGCCCGGGGTCATCGCGAAGCCGGCCATGCCGCCGCGGCCCCAGTCGATCGCGCCGCCGTTGGCGTTGGACACCAGCTGCAGGGGGTAAGCGTTGAAGTGGCCGTAAGGGAACGGCGTGACCTCGATGCCGGGCACGACCCGGAGCAGGTCGTCGGCGTTGAGCGCCTCGACGAACGGCTGCAGGTCGCTGACGACGTCGTGGTCGGTGACCGCGAACAGCTCGATGCCCACCGACAGCGCCGACCGGACCCGCTCGTCGGAGCCGACCGGCGAGTCGGGCGAGGCGACCTGGTGGACGTGGAACTCGGCGGCCAGGTAGCCGGTGGTGTCGAGGACGTGGCGCAGGTGCAGGGTCACCGTACCCGACGCAACGCCGGCGAACGCGGCCGAGTCGGTCGACCACTCGGTGCCGCGCGAGCCGTAGACCCGGTAGCTGCCGCCGGCCGGCAGGTAGATCGGCGCGTCGGCGACGGTGCCGGTCGAGGTGCCGTGGACCGCGTGGCGCGACCGCACCACGCCGGCCTGGCGGTCGTACGTCTCGAACAGCCGCTTGTCGGGGTACGCCGGATGGGTCCCGATGACCAGGATCCGGCCCGGGATGTTGTCGCCGGTGGCGTCGTCGACGATCGCGTAGTCGAGCTTGACCGGCGCCGGGATGGTCAGCGCCCGACCGGTGCCGGCGGCCATCACGTTGGAGCGGCCGACGTCCTTGACCTCGGCGCGCAGCACGAAGGTGCCGGTCGCGGGCAGCTTGCCGGCGAAGGCGCCGGTGGCGTCGACGTCGAGGTAGCTGACGATCGTGTCGGTGGCCTCGATCGTGCCGTTGCCGTCGTCGGCGTAGACGCCGACCCGCGCGCCGGCGCTCGGCGTCGCGTCGGAGAACGCCACCGTGCCCGAGACGTCGACCAGCGCCTCGCCCTTGCCGGTGCGCCACGCGGTGTCGATGTCCTCGGCGTCCTGGCCGAGCACCAGGTCGACCCGCTGCAGCTTGCCGGCCTTGGGCTCGAGCACCATCTGGTAGGTGCTCATGTCGAAGATGTCGAGCAGGTTCTCGGCGCCGAACAGCACGATCGACACGCCGGCGATGATGAAGCCGGCGCTGCGGGTCGCGCCCTCGAAGCGCGGCACGAGGCCGTAGGCCGGGCCCGGGCCCTGGTAGACCACGTAGTCGATCGGCGCCGGCTCGGACAGCGACGCCAGCGCGCCGATGCCGGCGCGCTCGAAGCCGCGGCCGTTGGACCACGCCTCGGTCTCGCCGCCGGTGTCGTTGAGCATGCCGAACGGCGCCGACAGCTTCTTGGTGCCGGCGTTGAACACCGACCAGTACACCTGCAGCGCGGTCGCGCCCGGCTCGAGCACGTAGGTCGTCGCGCAGTCGACCTCGTCGGGGAGATCGGGGTTGATGCCGTCGTCGACCGGCAGGATGCCGATGCCACGCAGGTTGATGAAGTCGTTGTTGCCCGATCGGCCGATCGCGCGGACCACCGCCGGCCCGCCCTCGGCGCCGTCGCGCACGATCTCGATCCGGGTGTGCTCGCAGGTGCGGCCGGCCTTGTAGACCATCGACAGCTCGCCGAAGTGATCGGGCAGCGGCGCGCCGCCGACGATCAGCGCGGCGTCGATGACGTTGCCGCCCTGGGGCACGACGCCGAGCACGCGGGTCGGCGCGCCGATCACGAACCGCACCTGATCGTTGCGCAGGAAGATGTCGCCGATCTGGCCCTGGGCCGCGGGGCCGCTCAGCAGCTCGCCGGCGGTGGCCGCGGTGATCTCGCCGGTCCACGCGCCCTGGGCGCCGCCGGTGGGCGGCAGCGCCGGGTAGAAGTCGTCGAGCCCGGGGCCGGAGCCACCGTCACAGGCCGAGGCGAGCGCGAGGGCCAGGCACAGCCCTCCGAATCCGTACGTGCGCATGGCGCCCAGGGTACTCCAACCCGTCGCAGCCGCGTCACCAAAGCGTCACCGACCCGCGACGGCGGCGTGACCGGCCCCACGGCTTGCAGTCTGCGAAAAAGGCTGCTCAAGTGCGCCCATGCCACGCATGGTCCGTTGCCAGAAGCTGGGCGGGGAGCGCCCCGGTCTGCCGTACAAGCCGTTCGCCGACGCCCTCGGGCAGCGCATCTTCGAGAGCGTCTCGGCCGAGGCGTGGTCGCAGTGGATCGAGCACTCGAAGAAGCTGGTCAACGAGTACCGCCTCGACCTGACGCTCAAGAAGTCGCACGAGGTGCTCAAGGAGCAGTGCGAGCTGTTCCTGTTCGGCGAGGGCGCGGCGCCGCCGCCGCAGTACGTGCCGGAGAAGGCCTGAGCGACGCACCGCCCAGCCCGCGCGGCCCGGTCGCGCTCCACGTCGCCCTGCCCGTGGTCGCCGCCGCGGTGCCGTGGGTGCGCCTCGGGCAGTGGCCGACGCCGGTCGCGCCGATCGCCGGCCACCCCGACCTGTGGGTCAAGCGCGAGGACCTGACCGCGTCGGCCTACGGCGGCAACAAGGTCCGCACGCTCGAGGCGATGTTCGGCCGCGCGCGGGCCGCCGGCGCGACCCGGATCTGGGCCACCGGCGCGTTCGGCTCGAACCACGTCGTCGCGACCGTCGTCCACGCCCGCGCCGTCGGGCTCGAGGCCGGCGCGCTGCTGTTCCCGCAGCCGCCGGGCGAGCCGGCCTACGCCAACGCCAGCGCGATCATCGCCGCGGCACCGCGCATCGTGACGATCCCGTCGGTGGCGCTGTTGCCGCTGGCGATGGCGGCCCGCCGCCGCGAGCCCGGCGCCTACGTGATGCCGCCCGGCGGCGCCACCGCCGAGGGCGCGCTGGGAGCGCTGTCGGCGGCGTTCGAGCTGGCGGCGCAGGTCGCGGCCGGCGCCGCGCCGTGGCCCGCGACCATCGTCGTGCCGGTCGGCAGCGGCTGCACCACCGCGGGCCTGGTGGCCGGGCTGCACCTCGCGCATCACCTCGGCCTCGCGCCGGCGCCGCCGACCGTGCACGCGGTGCGGGTCACGCCGTGGCCGGTCACCAGCCGCTGGCGCCTCGCCCACCTGGCCGCGCGCACCATCGCGCTCATCGACGCGCTGCGCGGCGAGGTCAGCCCGATCGCCGAGGCGGCGCTGCGCGCGACGCTCGCGGTCGACGGCCGCTTCCTCGGCGCCGGCTACGGCCACGTCACCGCCGCCGGCGAGGCCGCCGCCGCGCGGCTGGCCGACGCCGGGCTGCCGGCGGTCGACGGCGTCTACGCGGCCAAGGCCGCGGCCGCGCTGTTCGCGCCGGGCGCCCGCCCGGGCCCGACGCTGCTGTGGCTCACCAAGTCGTCGACCGCGCTGGCCCGCGCGACCGACGCGCAGGTGGCCGCGGCGCCGAGCGCGCTGCGCCGCTGGCTCGGGCGCTAGCCGAGCGCGGCTACTTGGTGGCGTCGCGCTCGAGGCTGGCGTCGGGCTCGGCGACGTTCTTGGCCTTGGCCGGCTGCTTGGCCCGCCGGGCCTGGTCCACGTACGCCTGGCACGAGCGCACCGCGCGGTCGTTGGCGACCGCCGACTGGTAGTAGTCGGGGGCGCGTCGGGCGATCTCGGCGCCGACCTGGCCGGCCTCGGTGCAGCGGCCGGCGTTCACCAGCTTGACCATGCGCGCGTGCTGATCGCGGGCCCAGGTGGTGATCGCCGGGTCGGCGGGCCGGGGCGCCACCATCGGCGGCGGCGCGTCGGCGGTGGGCGCGGTCGGCGCGACGGCGCCTTGCCCGCCACCGGCGCCGCCGGCCACGCTGGTGCCCGTGAACTCATCGGCGGCCGGGTCCGCGACGTCTTCCTTGCGCATCGCGACGTCGGCGCCGAGCGCCTTCTTGTCGACCTCGAGGAAGCCGGGCGCCTCGGCGGCGCGGTCGCGGCTGGCCACGGCGCCCGGCGCGGTCGGCTTGGCGCCGCCGCTCGCGCGCTCGGCGCCCTTGCGCAGCTTGCCGGCCTGCTGGGTCAGGCCCTCGGCCGAGTCCTTGGCGCCGTCGTCGAGCGAGACCTGGTAGCCGTCGGCCGCCACCGAACCGGTCGCGGGGGCCGGCGCGATCGGCGTCGGGGCCGGCGTGGCCGCAGCCGTCGCCTCGGCCTTCGCGGTCAGCTGCGCCGGCGGCGGCGCCGCGGGCTGGGCGACCTCGAGGGACTTGTGCCGCATCATCAGCGAGCCGGCGCCGACCACGATCAGCATCGCGGCCGCCGCCGACAGCGCGGGGTGCGCGGCGATCGGCCGGAACAGCCCGCCGAGGAAGCCGAGCCAGCCGCCGCCGGCCGCGGCGCGCGGCGCCGGGGCGCGTCGGGCGGCCTCCTGGATGAGGCGGGCCGAGATCGCGTTGGCGGGCTCGGCGGCGCCCAGGAACGCCCGGGCGTCGTGATCGGTCAGCCACGCCCGCGTGCTGCGCAGGCTGTCGAGCGCGGCGCGGTCGGCCGGGTGGCTCGCCAGGTGCGCGTCGAGCCGGGCGCGCTCGTCGCCATCGAGCTCTCCGTAGAGAGCGCCGATCAGCAGCGCGTCGATGTCGAGGCGGTCGCCCATGGCTCTTGGTCCTTATACTACGTCGGGTGAGAAATGCCTCCGACGCGAGCACAGGGGCCAGGTCACGGTCTTGCGGGACGCGGACTTCGCCGCGCTCTGCGTGAGCCTCGTGACGCTTCGTCGTCGGTTCGAGGATACACACGCAGCACGTGTCGCGGCGATCTAGAGATTCCGCCGCCCCGCCCGCCCCGCCCGCCAACCACTCAGGATTCCTGAGGTTCCCCGCCGGGGTGCGGCGGGTTAGCGCCCCTCGGCCGCCGCGCCGGGCTGGCAGGACCAGACCACGTCGTCGATCACCCAGCCGTCGTTGCCGCACGTCGCCGCCGACGCGTTCGCGGTCTGCGACGCCATCGACGCCAGATCGAAGGCCTGGCCGTGCTGGTGGCGGTGGACCCGCTTGGAGTCGGGCGCGCAGGTGACGGTCCAGCTCACCGAGCACGAGACCGGGACCTCGCAGCTGTTGGCGATCACCAGGTCCACCGAGTCGTCGACGCGATCGAGCTGCTCGAAGCTGGTGCACGCGGCGATCGAGGTGCGGGCCTTGACCTTCTTCTTGCGCTTGTCGGCGAGGGCGGGCTGGGCGACGACGGCGAGCACGAGGGCGCACGCGGCCCATCGCGCCCAGGAGCTGGGCTTCGACATGACGATCCTCCGGAGCCAGGGCGACGGACGCGGGACCTCCCCGCGGGCGCTCACCGCACGTCGCCGCGCCCGGGTGGGGCGCCGCAACATCGTCGGCTCTCTCCCCCTGACACCGCCTTTCGCGCGCGGTTCCGGGTTTCTTCGGCGTCGACGATCCGCGGTAGCGTCGGGGCATGATCGATCCGCTGTCGCCCTACCGCGCCGACGCGCTCGCCGGCCACGTCGCCATCGTCACCGGCGGCGCCACCGGCATCGGCCGCGCGATCGCGCGCGGCTTCGCCCGCCTCGGCGCCGACGTCTGCATCGCCAGCCGCAAGCCCGACGCGCTGGCCGAGGCCGCCGCCGCGCTCGAGGCCGAGACCGGCCGCGCGATCCTCACCGTCCCCGCCGACGTCCGAAATCCGGACGACGCGGCCAACGTGGTGGCGGCCACCGTCGCGCGGTTCGGCGGGCTCGACACGCTGGTCAACAACGCCGCCGGCAACTTCCTCGCGCCGGCGGCGACGCTGTCGCCCAACGGCTTCCGCACCGTCATCGACATCGACCTCAACGGCACGTTCCACATGTGCCGGGCGGCGTTCGCGGCGCTGTCGGCCAGCGGCCGCGGCGCGATCCTCAACATCTCGGCGACGCTGCACTACCACGGCACGCCGCTGCAGCTGCACGCGTCGGCGGCCAAGGCCGGCGTCGACGCGCTGACCCGCAACCTCGCCGTCGAGTGGGGCGGCGCCGGCATCCGGGTCAACGCGATCGCGCCCGGGCCGATCGCCGACACCGAGGGCATGCGCCGGCTGGCGCCCGGCGACGCCGCGCAGCGCGCCAAGGCCGGCATCCCGCTCGGGCGGTTCGGCGCCACCGACGAGATCGCGGCCGCCGCGGTGTTCCTGCGCTCGGCGGCCGCGGCCTACGTCACCGGCACCGTGCTGGTGGTCGACGGCGGCCACTGCCAGAACCAGCCGATGATGCTGATGCAGCAGTAGTTCCGGGCGCCTGCGAGTTTTCGGCGATCGGACGTAACCACGGCGCGCCGATCGCGCACGATCATCGGCAGTGAGCACCCAGGCCGCCTACCTGGAAGACGTCGTCCTGGTCGAGCGCTGCCTCGGCCGGGTGACCGGCGCCCAGGAGGCGGCGGCCCGGGACCTGTTCCGTCGCTACCGCGGCCGGGTCCACGCCGCGCTGTACCGCATCCTCGGCGGCAACGCCGACATGGAGGACCTGCTGCAGGAGACGTTCGTCCAGGTGTTCGCGTCGCTCAAGTCGTGGCGGGCCGAGGCCAGCCTGGCGACCTGGATCGATCGCATCGCGGTCCGGGTCGCGTACCGGGCCATCGGCCGCCGCCGCGCGCGCATCGATCAGCCGTCGCCCGACGGCGTGACGCCCGAGGTCGCGGTCCACGGCGACGCGCCCGGCGCGCTCCTGGCCAAGGACGGCGTGCGCCGGCTGTACGCCGCGCTCGATCGCCTGCCGCCGGCGAGCCGGGTCGCGTTCGCGCTGCACGAGATCGACGGCCGCTCGATGGCCGAGGTGGCCGAGGTGACCGGCGCCAGCGTCACCGCGACCAAGCTGCGGGTGTGGCGCGCGCGGCGGACGCTCGAGGCCGCCGCCGCCCGCGATCCGGTGCTGCGCGAGTTCCTGCGGGACGGAGGAGCGCCATGACACTGCGGGACGGAGGAGCGCCATGACACTGCGCGACGGAGGAGCGCCATGACACTGCGCGACGGAGGAGCGCCATGACACTGCGCGATCGCGTGCCGGTCGAAGACCTCGCGCCCGAGGCCTGGCGTCACCTCGAGCAGCGCGTCGTGGCGCACGTCGGCGACGCCGCCGCGGCGCCGGCGCCGCGGCGGTGGTGGCCGGCGCTGGCGGCGGTGGCCGCCGCCGGCGCGATCGCCGCGGCGGTCCTCGCGACCCGGCCGACCGCGCCGCCGCCGCCGCGCCCGCTGGTGATCGCGGCCGACGATCGCGGCGCCCACGTCGACCTCGGCGACGCGGTGATCGACGCCGAGCCCGGGACCCGCTTCGAGGTCACGCGGCCCGACGGCGGCGTGCGCGTGGCGCTGGCCGTCGGCGCGGTCGCCCTCGAGGTCGCGCCCCGGCGCGGCCGGCCGCCGCTGTGGGTGGTGGCCGACGACGTCACGGTGCGCGTCGTCGGCACGGCGTTCACCGTGCGGCGCGATCCGACCGTGCAGGTCGCGGTCAGCCATGGCGTCGTGCAGGTCGAGCGCGCCGGCGCCCTCGTGGCCCTGCGGGCCGGCGAGCGCTGGTCGAGCGACGCCGGCGTGATCGCGGTGGCGCCCCCCGCGCCGCCCACGGCCGGCGCGACCGACGCGCGTCGCACGATCGACGGCGCGGCGAGCGCCGACGACCGCCTCGCCGGCGGCCCGGCCATCGACTTCGATCCGCTGACCGGGCGCCGCCGGGTTGGCGCACCACCGACAGCACCCGGCACGCGCCCGACGCCAGGCGCCGGCGCCGCGCCGCGCGACCACGGCGGCAACGCCAAGCCGCCGACCGCGCCGCCGCCGGCCGACCCGGTGACCGACCTGCGCCGCGCGCTGGCCAGCCAGCCGATCCCGGCGGGTCCGCCGACCACCGCGCGCGGCGCCGAGGCGATCGCCGAGCTGCAGCGCGCGTCGGTCACCGAGCGCGGCCCGGCCGCGGCGACCGCGCTGTGGGGCCTGGCCCGCGCGCAGTGGGCCGGCGGCCGTGCGGCCGAGGCGCTGCGCAGCCTCGACGGCTACCTGCGCCGCTTCCCCGGCGGCGCCGAGTCCGACGCGGTGTCGTGGCTGCGCTTGCGGCTCCTGTGCAACCGCGACTTCGACGACGCCTGCCGGGCCGCCGCGCACACCTACGCCACCCGCACCGACGACCCCACCCGCCGCGCGCTGGCCGTCCGCGTCACCGAGACGCGCTGACCGCCCGGGGCTGGTCCCCCGCCCTGCCCGACCCGCTCGTCCGCCGCCGCCGATCGCGATCAGCCGGGGATCACGGCACCAGCGGCGGGCCGATGGGCGCCGCCGGCGGGCTGTCGGGGTTCCAGATGATCGTCGACTGGTACTGGTTCGAGTCCATCAGCGCGAACCCCACGAACAGCGCCGCGGCCAGGATGCCGCCGGCGACCATGACGCTGTGGAACAGCTTGTCGTAGCGCAGGTGCATGAAGAACAGCACCACCAGCGTCGCCTTGATCACCGCGATCGCCATCGCCAGCGCCAGGTTGTAGTTGGCGCCGAGGTCGATCTTGGTCGCGCCGACGGTGATGATGGTCAGCACCATCAGCGTCCCCCAGGTGCCGAGCAGCACCTTGACCGGGGCGACGTGAGAGATGCCGTGGTGGTCGTCGTGATGGGCGTGGTCAGCCATGGTCGGCTCCGTTGCTGGTCCCGGCGGGTGCCGGGTGAGGGTCTCGAGAAGGGGGGGCCGCGGTCAGTTGCGTGACTCGGTAGCAGTCGGGGTCGCGCGTCTCGCAGCGCAGTCGGGGTCACGCGTCTCGCAAAGCAGTCGGGGGCACGCGTCTCGCGTTTCGGGTGGGGGCCCCACGTCTTGTGGGGGAGGGTCTTTGCGAAAGACCCTCATAGGTCTCAGTGGATCAGGTAGAGCAGCGGGAACAGGAAGATCCAGATCAGGTCCACGAGGTGCCAGTACAGCGCCGCGTAGTCGACCGGCCCGAAGTAGTCCGGGGTGAAGTCACCGCGGATCGCGCGCCACAAGAGCCAGATGAAGACGAACACGCCCACCAGCACGTGGATGCCGTGCAGACCGGTCATCGCGAAGTAGATGCTGAAGAACATGTTGGTGTGCTCGGGCGGCGGGCCGCTGGCGAACTCGTGCGCCAGTTCGTGCTTCGACTTGGGCTTCTGCTGCGCGAAGGTCCGCTCGCCGGTCGACGGCGCGTGGGTCGGATCGGCGAACGCGTCGGCCGGCGCGGCCGGGGCCGGCACCGCCTCGCACTTCACCTCGATCGCGCCGCCGTGGTGGCCGTGGTCGCCGTACAGGACCATCGCCGCCGGCCCGGCTGGGCAGACGTGCGGGTTGAGCGCGAGCTCGTAGCACGGGAACTTGGCCGGCTTGCCGTGGCCACCGGACTTGCCCGGGGCCTCCTCGCACGCCTCGATGGGGCGGCGGTTGGCGCCGACCACCTCGACCACCTCGCACTTGCCCTGGATGCCGGGCTCGGCCGGGCGCTGGTCGTAGTCACCCTCGAGGCAGCCGCTCTTGGCCTTGCCGGCCTTGCCGTCCCACACCACCGAGGTCTTCACGCCCGGGCAGTTGTTGCCCTTGTTGAGCAGGTGGTTGCCGGCCGAGGCCACGCACGGATCGAAGTACTTCCCCCACAGGATGTGCTCGTGGACCTTGTGCGAGTACTCGACGGTCTTGATGCCGAGGAACCCGAGCGCGCAGACGATCGTGATCACCAGGCAGGCGATCAGGCCGCGCCGCTGCGCGAGCTGCGCGCAACGCACCGCCCAGGCCGCCGACAGCGACGAGACGATCAGCACCGCGGTGTTGATCGCGCCCCACTTCACGTCGAGGTAGTGGTGGGCGTACGCGTAGATCTCGGGGTGGTGGTGGCGGTACAGGATGTACGCGACGAACAGCGCCGAGAAGAACAGGATCTCCTGGACCAGGAAGAACCAGATCCCGAGCTTGCCGGAGTCGAACTGGTGCTGGGCGTCGTCGTAGTGGTGCTGGATGAACCGCGACTGGTGGCCGTGGTCGTCGTGGTGGTCGTCGTGGCTGGGCTGGCTCATGCGCGCCTCGGGGAGCTACGGAGGACGAAAGGACGGGGGCGACGGCTCGGTCAGTGACCGCTGGAGGACTTGGCGCCGGTCGACGGCTTGCGCACCCACCCGCCCTCCGGCAGCTCCTCCAGGTCGTCGTAGTTGTACAGCTCGTGGATCTCCGGCGGCTCCGGGAAGTTGAAGACCGTCGGCGGCGTCGGCGCGTCCCACTCGAGCGTGGTGCCGCCCCACGGGTTCTGCGGCGCCTTGGTGCCGTACTTGAGCGACCACATCAGGTAGCAGACCACCCCGAACAGCGACAGGCCGAGCAGGAACGCGCCGACCGTCGACAGCCGGTGGAAGATCTGGAACTCGGGGTCGTAGTCCCAGTAGCGCCGCGGCATGCCGCGCGACCCCATCACGAACTGCGGCAGGAACGTCAGGTTGAAGCCGATGAACACGCCGACCGCCGCCACCTGGGCCGGCCGCTCCGGGTACATCTTGCCGGTCACCTTGGGCCACCAGTAGTGCAGCGCGGCGACGAAGGCCACCAGCGTCGAGCCCATCATCACGTAGTGGAAGTGGGCCACCACGAAGTAGGTGTCGTGGAGCTGCACGTCGATCGACAGGATCGCCAGGAAGATGCCGGTGAGGCCGCCGATCGTGAACATGATCAGGAACGACAGCGCGTACAGCATCGGCGTCTGCAGCCGGATGTCGCCCTTGTACAGCGTCGACACCCAGTTGAAGACCTTGATCGCCGAGGGGATGCCGACCGAGAAGGTCAGCGCCGAGAACACCATGTTGGCCAGCTTCGACTGACCCGACACGAACATGTGGTGGCCCCAGACGAGGAACGAGAACAGCGCCAGCGCGATGCTCGAGTAGGCGATGAAGCGGTAGCCGAAGATCGGCTTGCGCGAGAAGGTGGTCGTGATCTCGGAGATCACGCCCATCGCCGGGACGATCATGATGTAGACGGCCGGGTGCGAGTAGAACCAGAAGAAGTGCTGGAACAGCACCGGATCGCCGCCCAGGTTCGGGTCGAAGATGCCGATGTGCATGAAGCGCTCGACGAACAGCAACAGCAGCGTGATGCCGAGCACCGGCGTGGCCAGCACCTGCATCAGCGCCGTCGAGTACAGCGCCCACAGGTTGAGCGGCATCTGGAACCAGCCCATCGCCTTGGGCCGGAACTTGTGGATCGTCACCAGGAAGTTGAGGCCGGTGAAGATCGACGAGAAGCCGAGCACGAACGCGCCGAGCACCGCCGGGATGACCGCGGTCTGGGACTGCAAGCTGTACGGCGTGTAGAACGTCCAGCCGGTGTCGAGGCCGCCGGTGAAGACCGCGACCAGCAGCAGCAGCGCGCCGATGACCCACAGGTAGAAGCTGGTGAGGTTCAGCTTGGGGAACGCCACGTCGGGCGCGCCCAGCTGGATCGGCAGGATCATGTTGCCGAGCGCGGCGGGCAGGCCTGGGATGATCACCAGGAACACCATCACCGCGCCGTGCAGCGTGAAGAACTTGTTGTACGCGTCCTTGCCCGCGATGGTCTGGCCCGGCGACCACAACTCCATGCGGACGAGCAGCGCGAACGCGCCGCCCAGGAGCAGCGCGCCGAGGATGCCGAACAGGTACATCATCCCGATCCGCTTGTGATCGAGCGTGTACGCCCAGCTCTTCCACCCGCGGGTGGCGGTCAGATACGAAGCATTGGTGTCGACGGCGGCGGACATGTCGGCCTCGCTACTTGAGCGTCTTGATGTACTCGATCACACCCTCGATCTCCTTGTCGGAGAGCGGCGTGACCGGCATGCTCGGCGGGAAGCCGGCGTGGATCTGGGAGTTCGGGTTCTGGATCGCGGTCTTGATGTACGCCTCGTCCATCTTCACCGTGCCGCCGCCCTCGAGCGGGACGTCGGTGCCGAAGGCGCCCTTCCAGGTCGGGCCGATGCGCGGCGAGCCGTCCACGGTGTGGCAGGCGTTGCAGCCCTTCTTCTCGTAGACCGACAGGCCGAGCTTGTCGCCAGCCAGCGCCGCCTTCTTCGCGTACGCCTCGGACAGGTACTTCTCGTACAGCCCCGGCTCGTGGACGACGATCTTGGTCTTCATCATCGAGTGGTCGGTGCCGCAGTACTCGGTGCAGTACACGCGGTAGACGCCGGGCTTGGTGGCGTGGAACCACGCGTAGGTGTAGCGGCGCGGCACCACGTCCTGCTTGATGCGGAACACCGGGATGAAGAACGAGTGCAGGACGTCGCGCGACGTCATGACCAGCTTCACCGGCTGATCGACCGGCGCGTGGAGGACGTTGTCCTCGAGGCCGTTGTAGTAGCGGAAGTTCCAGGCCCACTTCGAGCCCTCGATGTAGACCACGTTCTCGGCGCGCGGCTCGGGGACGGTCACGTTCTGCAGGTAGGTGCGCCAGCCGTAGACGAACAGCAACACGCAGATGATCGTCGGGATGACGGTCCACGTGATCTCGAGGGCGTCGCTGTGCGCCGGCGACGGCTCGGGCTTGCGGCCCGGCTTGTGGCGGTAGCGGATGACCAGGTAGATGATCGCGCCGGTGATCGCGAAGAAGAAGAACGCCGACATGCCGATCATCGCGATGTAGAGCGCGTCGGGGCCATCGGCGCCGGTCGACGCGGCCGGCGGCAGCCAGAACGTGCCGGCGTGCTCGTAGTTCGCGTCCTTCGGGTTGCCGACCATCTTGTCCCACCACGTGATCCCGTCGGTCTCGACGGGCGGCGCGGCGGCGGCGACCGGCGCCGCGGCGGCGGCGGGCGGCGCAGCCGGCGCGGGCGCGGCGGCAGCGGGTGGCGCTGCGGTCGGAGCCGCCGAGCCAGCGGCCGGCGGAGCGTCGGCCGGAGCCGCCGAGCCAGCGGCCGGCGTCGGAGCCGCCGAGCCGGCGGCCGGCGTCGGAGCCGCCGAGCCGGCGGCCGGCGTCGGGGCGGCAGAGCCGGCGGTGGGCGGCGGCGCCGAGCCACCAGCAGGCGTGGGTTGGGCGTGGCCGCCGCGGGCCAGGCTGGCCAGGAGCACCAGCGGAACGAGCGCCTTCGTGACGAGTTTCATGATGGATTGACTCCAGGTCCGCGCCGGTTGCGCGCGACCAGCACGCCCACGGCGATGCCGCCGAGGGCGAGGAACAGCAGTGCAGCGATCTTCATGACGCGTCCACCCCAGCGGTTGCTATTGCGGGCGGCGTCCCAGTGCAGGCAGGCCGCCAGGAACCCGGCGGCGGTCGACGTCTCGCCGACCCCGGCGCGCACGATCGTCTGATCGAGCTCGCCCGGGTCCGGCGCCACGCCATGGATGTAGCGCATCACCTTGCCCGACGGCGCCAGCGCGATCGTGACCGCCGGGTGGGCGTACTCGCGCTGGGTCGGGATGTAGCGGTAACCGAAGCCGACGGCGTCGGCGACCCGGTGGATCTGGCGGTCGTCGTCGGGGCCGACCGCGGTCAGGAAGGTCCAGCCCGACGACCGACCCTTGCCGCCCAGGTCGCGCAGCTTGGCCAGGTAGCGATCGCGCGTGCGCAGCGCGTCGGCGGTCGGCTCGTCCGGCGCGAGCACGATCGTCACGACGCGCACCTGCGCACCTACCTCGAACTTGCTCTTGGCCAGCGCGTCGACCAGCCCGTTGAGGTGCAGGCTGCACAGCGCCGGGCAACTCGAGTAGTTGAAGGTCAGGAGCGTCGGGAGGTCGCCCTCGAGCGCTGTGCCCAGGGTCGTGACCCGACCGTCCTGATCGCGGAACGTGGCGTCGAGCGGGACGCTGTCGCGGAGCCGCTCGTCGACCTTGACCGCGGCCACCAGCTCGGCTGGGACCGGGGCGAGCTCGGACTCACCCTGCGCGCGGCCGGGCGCGGGCTGCGCCCACGCCGCGGCGGACGACGCGGCGAGCGCCGTCCACGCGAGCAAGGTCAACGACAGGGTTCGCACCGGCGGGCCTTAACGTGGATTGGCAGCCGCGGGAACGGCCGGCGCGGGCGCGGTCCCCGCCGGGGCGGTCGGCGCAGGCGCCGCGGGCGTGGGGGCGCCCGCGGGCGGCGTCACGCCCGGCGCGGCGGGGTCGGTCGGCGCGCCGGCGGGGGCCACGGCCGGATCGACCGGCGGCGGGGGCGGCGGCGCGCTCTGGCCGATCGGCACCGCCGAC
Source organism: Myxococcales bacterium (assembly GCA_016707895.1). GTDB lineage: Bacteria > Myxococcota_A > Polyangia > Haliangiales > Haliangiaceae > UBA2376. The sequence goes on from JADJGV010000008.1 coordinate 307,570, forward strand.
GGCAGGGTCTGCGGACGGCCGAAGACCGGCTTGATCGTCGTGAACTCGGACCGCGACACCGCGGGCACCAGGTTGGCCGGGTCGACCGCGACGTCGCGCAGCACGAGGGCCTTCGCGGCGTCGATCGGCACCGTGTACAGCTGGGTGCCGTTGGGCGCCTTGATACCCAGGCGCGGCTCGGTGATCTTGCCGACCTGCTCGGCCTTGAGCGTCCGCTTGGTCTCTTCCTGCTTGCCGAACTTGGCGACCTCGTCGACGCGCGACGATTCGTTCAGGTAGAGCGCCTCGATCCCGATGATCGACAGGTAGACGAACGCGCAGCCGGCGAAGCCGACCGTGGCCACGCCGACGATGTTCATCTTGTCGGGGTTCTTCTTCTCGCCGTGGGAGCTCATGACAACCTCGGTGGTGGATTCAGATCAAAGGCGGCGATCAGTAGTTCTCGAACGCGAGGCACTCGCCCAGCTTCGGATCGTTGACCGGCACCAGGTTGCCCTTCATCGACTTGCCGACCGCCGCGAGCCACAGCCCGATCAGGCCGAGCAGCAGGGTGACGTCCATGAAGTGGAAGTTGACCTTGTGCAGCTCGGGGTCGCCCTGCAGCGGGCCGCGGATCCAGCCGCCCGCGGTCTCCCAGGTCTGGTTGGGCATGACGTTCCAGTACAGGTCGATGTAGTGGAAAACCAGCTGCCACGCCGCCAGGAACGCGAGGATCGGCAGGATGCGCTTGCTCCACCGGGTGACCAGCGAGACGTACGGGAAGGCCCAGTGGCCGACGAGCACGATGATCGAGACGATCTGCCAGCCGCCGAACATGCGGTAGCTGTAGAACACCGTCTCCTCGGGCATGTTGCCGTACCACTGCAGCATGAACTGCGAGAACGCGGTGTAGATCCAGAAGAACGTCCATCCGAACATGTACTTGCCGACGTCGTGGTAGTGCTCGACGGTGATCGAGTGGGTGAGCCGGCCCGAGCGCTGGATCGCCATCGACATGAGGCCCAGCGTGCAGTAGGTCGCCAGCATCGCGCCGGAGAAGTAGTTCACGGCGTAGATCGTCGAGAACCACAGGGGCTGCAGCGTCATGAACAGATCCATGACCGCGAACACCGTGGTCAGCGAGTAGACCAGCACCGCGAAGCCCGACCAGTAGCGCATCTTCTCCGAGCGCCCGGCGTCGCCGTCGGTGTCCTGGGCCTGGCTCTGCTTGCGGAACCAGGTCGACATGTAGATGAACACGCCGAAGTAGAAGGCGTAGCGGCCGGCGAAGAACACCGGGTCCAGCCACCCCATCTTGTGGTGCATGTGGTGGAAGAACGGGTGCTGCTTGTCGTGCAGCTGCTTGACCGACCAGTAGTAGAGGTTCTCGTTGCCCAACAGCACCGGCACCAGGAACACCAACCCCAGGAGCGCCACCGCCGGCAGCGCGCCAGTGATGAACTCGGCCTGGCGGCGCAGCACGATCCCCCATTTGGCCTTGGCCAGGTGGTGGATGATGACGAAGAACAGCGAGCCGATGCAGATCGAGAACACGAACGACCACGCGGTCAGGTAGGCGTGGAGGAAGTGGCGCCAGTGGTCGCCCTTCCCCGCCCCCAGCGCGATCGAGATGCCCAGCAGCACCGCGCCGGCGCCGAGGCCGGCCTTGAAAAGGGTGCCGCCGACCTTGTCGGCCTTGATCTTCTCGTCGGGATGAAGCTTCTTGGTCGCGCTCATGGCTGCCTCACCGGACCTGGGCGCCGGCCGGGAGTTCGGCCTGGGTCGCGTTCTGGCCGCGCTGCAGGGCGCGGACGTAGAGGAGGATGGCCCAGCGGTCGTCGACCGGGACCTGGGCGGCGTAGCCCATCATCGTGTTGAAGCCGTTGGAGATGGTGTTGAAGAGCTGGCCGTTGGGCATCTTGATGACGACCGAGTCGGACGACACCAGGTTGCGGGCCTCCCAGGCGCCGCCGCGCAGCGCGACGCGCTCGGGCACGATGCCGTGGCCGGCGCCGTCGAAGCCGTGGCACGGCGCGCAGTAGACGTTGTAGCGCTCCTGGCCCCGGTTGAGCTTGTCGGCGTCGACCTTGAAGGCCGCCGGCAGCTCGGTGATCCACTGCCCGTCGCGCAGGCCACGGTAGTAGGCGTCGTCGGCCCGGAGGTTGCCGCGGGCGATCGTGCCGACGATCTCGCCCCGGTTGGCCCGGCCGTCGGCGAACTCGGCGAACGGCTGGTCGCTCTTGGCCTTGGGCTGGAAGTCCATGTCCGAGAACACGTGCCAGTGCGGGTCGCTCGACTTCGAGGCCCGGGCCTTGAAGGCCAGCGCGAACGGGATCAGCGCGGCCACGGTCAGCACGATCATCACGCCGTAGATCGCCCTTGGCACCGAGCGCGCCTCGGGGCGGGCGTCGGTGTGGCACTCCTCGACGTGGGTCGCGCCGGCCGCCACCAGGAGCTGCTTGGTCTGCTCGAGCTCGAACCGCTGGTCCGAGGCCTCGATGCCGATGAACATCCCGTCGTCAGTGACCTTGGCGAAGCGGTCGAGGCGGAAGAACGGGTGCCAGACCTGCGGCAGCTTGTTGGCCGCCCACATCCCGAAGAACGTGGTCAAGACCGACAGCAAGATCGTCGTCTCGTACGCGATCGGGATGTTGGCCGGGAGCGACCACGTCGGCTTGCCCGACACGTTCCACGGCCAGTTGTAGGCGTTCATCCACCACTGCAGCAGCAGACCGCCGCACAGGCCGGCGAGGCCGCCGCCGAAGACGACCAGGGGCAGCTTGGTGCGCTTGATCCCCATCGCGTCGTCGATGCCGTGCACCGGGAACGGGCTGTAGCAGTCGAACTCGGTGTAGCCGGCGTTCTTGACCTTGCGGGCGGCCGCGATCAGCGCGCCCGGGGTCTCGAACTCGGCCAGCAGGCCGTGGAGCTCGGTGTCACCGCCATCGGTCGACGTCTCACCGGCGTCGCCGTGATCGTCGCCGTTGCCGTGAGCGGCCGGCTTGTCGTCGTCGTGGGCTTGGGTCTCAGCTTCCATGAGCTTGTCTCCGCAAGAAGCGGTTCAGATCGAGGGAGGTCGGGGTTCGGTCAATGATCGTCTTTGCCGGCGTGGGCGGCCGGCGAGACCGCCTTGACCTCGGCCATGGCGACCACCGGGGCGAAGCGCACGAAGAGCAGGAACAGGGTTCCGAACAGGCCGAAGCTGCCCGCCAGCGTCATGAAGTCCCACTTGGTGGGCTCGAAGTAGCCCCAGGCCCCGGGCAGCGCCTGCCGGGCCAGCGAGCTGACGATGATGACGAAGCGCTCGAACCACATGCCGACGTTGATGAACGCGCAGAGGATCCAGACGAACACCAGGTTCGAGCGGAACTTCTTCACCCAGAAGAACTGCGGCGCGATGACGTTGCAGCTCACCATGATGAAGTACGCCCACGCGTACGGCCCGAGGATGCGGTTGCGGAACGTGAACCACTCGTACAGGTTGCCGGAGTACCAGGCGGTGAACAGCTCGATGGCGTAGGCGCCGCCGACGATCGTACCGGTGGCGACCGTCACCTTGCACATCGCGTGGATGTGGTCCTGGGTGATGATGTGCTTGAGCCCGAGGACGTGGCGCAGCGGCAGCATCAGCGTCATCACCATCGCGAAGCCGCTGAAGATCGCGCCGGCGACGAAGTACGGCGGCAGGATCGTCGTGTGCCAGCCGGGGTTCTGTGAGGTGGCGAAGTCGAACGACACCACCGAGTGCACCGAGAGCACCAGCGGGGTCGAGAGCGCGGCCAGGATCAGGTACGCGCGCTCGTAGCGGTGCCACTGCCGGGCCGAGCCGCGCCAGCCCAGCGACAGGAGACCGTAGACCACCTGGCGGACCTTGTCCTTCGACTTGTCGCGCAGGGTCGCGAGGTCGGGGACCATGCCCATGTACCAGAACAGGATCGACGTCGTCGCGTAGGTCGAGATGGCGAACACGTCCCACATGAGCGGGCTGCGGAACTGCGGCCACATGCCCATGTCGTTCGGGTGCGGGATCATCCACCACGCGAACCACGGGCGGCCGGTGTGGAGGATCGGGAAGATGCCGGCGCAGGCGACGGCGAAGATCGTCATCGCCTCGGCCGAGCGGTTGATGCTGGTGCGCCAGTCCTGGCGGAACAGGTAGAGCACCGCGCTGATCAGCGTGCCGGCGTGGCCGATGCCGACCCAGAACACGAAGTTGGTGATGTCCCAGGCCCAGCCCTGGATGTTGTTGTTGCCCCAGATGCCGATGCCGGTGCGGAACAGGTGGGTCACCGCCACGACCAGCATGCCGAGCAACAGCAGCGAGATGCCGAAGGCGGGGTACCACCAGCGCCCGATCGGGGTCAGGTTGACCTTGGTGACATCGTGGGTGATGCCGCGGAAGGTCTCCCGGGCGTTCTCGGCGCCGTGACCGTGGTCATCGGCGTGGGCTTCGCTTGCGCTCGCCATGGCTCAGTGGTCTCCGTGAGCACCGGCGTCGGTCGCCAGCGCCGGGTTGGGGTTCCTGACGCGGGCGAGGAAGCGCGTCCGCGGCTTGTCGTTGAGGTCGCTGAGCAGCTCGTACTGCCGGCGATCGCCGTGCAGCTTCGACACCCGGCTCTCCGGGTCCGACAGGTCGCCGAACACGATCGCCTCGGTCGGGCACGCCGCCTGGCAGGCGGTGGTGATCGTGCCGTCGGGGAGCGGCCCGCGGTTGTGCGCGTTTTTCGCGTTGATCTTCGCGCTCTGGATGCGCTGCACACAGTACGTGCACTTCTCCATCACGCCGCGCTCGCGCACGGTGACCTCGGCGTTGAACAGGAGGCGGCGCACCTTGTTGCGCGCGTCCTTCAGGTCCTTGTGGAAGTCGAGGAAGTTGAAGCGGCGGACGCGGTACGGGCAGTTGTTCAGGCAGTAGCGCGTGCCGACGCAGCGGTTGTAGACCATCTCGTTCAGGCCCTCCGACGAGTGCAGCGTCGCACCCACCGGACAGACCTGCTCGCACGGGGCGTTCTCGCAGTGCTGGCACGCCACCGGCTGCGACACGACCTCGGGATCCGCGACGTCGCCCTTGAAGTAGCGATCGATGCGGATCCAGTGCATCTCGCGGTTGCGCTGGACCTCGCGCTTGCCGACCACCGGCACGTTGTTCTCCGACTGGCACGCCACCATGCAGGCGTTGCAGCCGGTGCACGAGCCGAGGTCGATCGCCATCGCCCACTTGCGGCCGGTGTACTGGTGCTCCTCGAAGGTCGAGTAGCCGCGGTGGTGCTTGTGGTCGTGGAAGTAGGGCTCCTCTTGCTGCGCCAGGTAGCTCGCGCCCTGGTAGGTCGCGAGGTCGGTCTCCTTGACGATCCGATCCATCCGCTCGCGCGTGCCCTTGTCGCCGACGCCGGTGATCGGCTCGTCGGCCAGCGCGTGGCCCTGGCGGATGTCCCAGTGATCCTGGGTGGTGGCGATGATGTACGTGCCGCCGGTCTTCTCGACCTTGGCCCCCACCGCGATGTCGAGGCCGGCGGTGGTGCGCAGCGCGTACGTGTTCCAGCCGCCGCCCTTCCACTCGCCGCCCTTGTTGCCGACCGAGCCGGCCTTGGTGCGGCCGCCGCCGAGGAACACCGCGACCGAGCCGCGGGCCTGGCCCGGCATCACCAGCGCGGCGACCTCGAGCTTCTTGTCGCCGACGGTGATGCGGATCATGTCCTGGGAGTGGACGTGCAGCGCGTCGGCGGTGTCCTTGGCCAGGAGCGCGACGTTGTCCCAGGTCACCTTGGTGAGGAAGTCCGGGGTCTCCTGCAGCCAGCTGTTGTTGGCGAAGCGGCCGTCCCAGGTGGTCGACGACGGCGAGAAGGTCACCTCGAAGGTGCCGTTGCCGCCGGCGCTGGTGGGGGTGCCGGTGAAGGCCACCGGCGGCAGCGCGCCGACCGCGGCCTGGGCCGGGGACCAGGTGCTGCCCGCGACGTAGCCGTCGTGGACCGAGGCGCGCCACTGGCCGCCCGCGGCCTCGACGCCCTCGCGCACCAGCTGCTCGGCCGACTTGGTCTCGCCGAGGAGCTGCGCGACGAACTCGATCGTCGACACGCCGCCGTAGAGCGGCAGGATCAACGGCTGCTGCAGCGTCCAGGTGCCGTCCCAGGTGCGGGCGTCGCCCCAGCACTCGAGGTAGTGCGCCTTGGGGACGTGCCAGGTGGTCTTGGCCGACGTCTCGTTGACGTACTCGGAGAGGTGGACCGAGGCCTTGGCCTGGCCGAGCGCGGCGGCGAAGTCGAGATCGGCCGGCGCGTCGTAGACCGGGTTGCCGCCGAGGATGAACAGCGTCTCGACCTGGTTGGCCTTGAGGTCGCGCACCACGGCGGCGATGCCGTCGGCGTGGTCGAGGCGGGTCGGCTCGGGGTCGTCGTAGTACGACACCAGCGCGCCGCCGAGCTGACCGTTCAGCTTGGCGACCAGCGCGTGGACCGCGGCCGGCTGCTTGCGGCCAGCGACCAGCACCGCGGCGCCGCGGGCGGCCTGCAGGTCGCCGATCAGCGCCTTGAGGAACTTGTCGACCTTGGCCTCCTTGACCACCTCGCCGCCGCCGCCGCCACCGCCGCCCAGCGCGGCGTCGATCGCCTGCAGGAACGGCAGCACGTGCTCGGAGCGGAGCGGCAGGCGGTGGTCGGCGACCACGCCGGCGTGGGTGTAGACGCTCTCGACCGCGTACAGGCGGTTCATCTTGCCCGGGCCGAGCGAGCCACCGTCGGGCTTGCGGCTGCGCGCGAAGTCGCGGCTGTAGGCCGCCGACGCCGGGTGCTCGGTGAACAGGTCGCAGTCGAGCGAGACGATGATCTCGGCGCGGTCGAGGTGGGCCAGCGCCCGCATCGGCTTGCCGAACGCCTGGCGCAGGCCGGCGCGCTCGTTGTCGAACGACACCGGCTCCCACTCGTACCAGGTCGCGCCCGGGTACTGGCTCTGCAGGCGGCGGCGCAGCTCGGCGATCGTCGGCGACGACGACGCCTCGGCGAGGATCCGCACGCCGTTCCAGTTGGGATCCAGCCCCATCAAACCGGCCTGCTTCTGCCAGTCGGCGAAGGTGCTCCCCTTGCCGCCCTGCTGGACGCCCTGCGACCGCTCCGGGTCGTAGAGGTGGAGGATCGAGCCCTGGGCGAACACCGACGAGCCGGCGTGGCGGGTGGTGCCGGCGACCACGCCGCCGCCCGCGAACGGGTGCTCGGGGTTGCCGTCGACCTTGATCGGGCGCCCCTCGTAGCTGGTGATCAGGACCGCGTTGGTGACGCCGCCCATCTCGAACGCCGACGCGAACTGCTGGGTGACGCCGGGGACCATGTCCTCGGGGCGACGCGACAGCGGGACGATCTCTTCGCGGTCGTAACGCTTGCAGCCAGCGCCGGCGACGCCGGCCAGGGCCATCGACGCGCCCATCAGCTGCATGAAGTTGCGGCGGTTCAGCGGATCGACGACCGGCTCACCGGCCGCCTCGGGAGCCGCCGCCTTGGGCGCCAGCTCGTCGAGGCTCGTCCAGTAGCCGTGGGTCGGCGTCGCCGGGGCGGCCGCGGCGGGGGTCACGTCAGGGCTCTCGGAGTTGTTCAGCGATGACATGTGGAGCAATCCGTCGGCGGGTTGATCTGCAGTTCCTTCTTGACCTTCGCGCCCTCGCCGGGCTGGGGCTTGTAGCCCATCGCCGTCACGTTCGCCGGGTCGCGCAGGTTGGGTTCGGGATTGCGGTGGCAATCCAGGCACCACTGCATCGTCAGGGGGGCGGTCTGCGAGACCGTGACCATGCGGTCGATGCGGCCGTGGCACGACTCGCAGCCGATGCCGCGGGTCACGTGCGCGCTGTGGTTGAAGTAGACGTAGTCAGGCAGGTCGGTCACCCGCGTCCAGCGCACCGGGATGTTCTCGAAGAACGCCTGGCGCACCGGAGTGAGCTTCTCGCTCTTGGGCAGGACCGTCTGGTGGCAGTTCATGCACGTGGCCGCCGGCGGCACCGCCGCCTTCGGAGAGCGGTCCACGACGTTGTGGCAGTACCGGCAGTCCAGGCCCATCTCGCCCACGTGGAGGGCGTGGCTGTACGGCACCGGCTGCGTCGGCATGTAGCCGATGCGCAACGTCTGCGGGTCCTTGACCACCGCCGCCAGCGCGACGATGTAGACCGGCCCCAGGAGCAGGGCCGGTGTGATCACGTACTTCTTGAGTGGTTGCGTCCACTCGGGGAACAGGAAGCGAGCCATATCGGTTCCTAGGAGGAAGCAGCCAAGGGGCTGATGGGCACGTGCCCGGGCGGGTGCGCGGGCTGGGGGTTTTCATCACGAACAGGAGCGTTTCCGCAAGGTTCCAGAGGGATCGATTTGCGGTGGCCGATCTGCCTCCGACGCGCCTTCAACGAGACGCTCTGGCGGGTGAGATGCCGCTGGAGCCAGAACTTCCGCACCATTGGCGTGCGACGAAGGAGCGCAGGGGCTGCGCGGCCCCCCGCGATCGCTGCGCGGTGGCGGGTGTGCTCGCGACAATACGCCGCATCGGCGCGAAGCTCGCGCCTGCGGTGGAATGCCGCACCCCGATGCGCGAAGCTGCCCCGGTGAGCACCGAGAAGCGCGAGCCCGCGACCGCCGAGATCGTGCCGACCGCGGAGGCCGATCGGACGCGCGCGTTGTCGCGCGACGAGGACCTGCCGGTGGTTGCGCGGATGGTGATCGAGATCCGCTCCGACGGCACGCGCACCGTGGCCCGCGGCGCGGTGGAAGACGTCGCGACCGGGCAGCAAGCCGCGGTCGTCGCGCGCGGCGGCTCGCCGATCGCGCTGGCCGCCGACCTGACCCGCGGGCTGGCCCGGAGCCTCGGCGCCCTGCCCTTCGCCGCCAGCTCCGCGGTGCTGCGGCGGCTGCTCGGCCGCGGCCGCCGCGAGCGGTGAGCCGCGCGGCGGCCGTCAGCTCTCGACGATCGGCACCACCAGCACCGGGCAGCCGGCGTGGTGCGAGACCGACTCGGCCCGCGAGCCCAGGAGCGGCCCGTGGCCGCCGTGGAGGCGGTGCGGCAACACGACCAACGTCGGCTGCACCTCGGCGAACACCCGCTTGAGCGTGGCCTCGACGTCGTGCGCGGTGGTCGCGACCGAGGTCGCGCCCGGCCACGCCAGCGCGGCCGCCGGCCCCTCGACGGCGACGATCGTCGCGGCGACGGGCGGGCCCGCGCCGAGCACCGCGATCGCGTGCGCGACGGCGGCGGCGTCGCCGCTCGCGGTGCGCCCGTCGATCACCGCCACCACCCGCGCCAGGGTCAGCGCGCCGGTCCGCTCATCGACGAAGCCGCGCCCGTGGTTGGGCACCACCAGCGTCGGCACCATCAGGTTGCGGGCCAGCGCCCAGCCGATCGAGCCGCGCACCCAGGCGCTCACCCCGTGGCGCGCGTGGGTCCCGGTGACCACCAGCGCCGGCGCGATCGCCGCCAGGGCGTCGAGGACGGTGTCGGTGACGTCGTCGCAGCACTCGTGGCAGCGCCGCTCGTGGACGATCGGGTGCCCCCACGCCTGCGCCAGCGGCGTGGCGTCAGGGAGCGCGGCCGCCACGTCGGGGGGCGCGTTGCCATGGACCGTCACCAGCCGGCTCCCGCCGGCGGCCGCCAGCGCGGCAGCATGGAGGAAGGCCGGACGGTCGTCGCCCGAGCGGTCGGTGGTGTGGGCGATGGTCGCGGTGCTCATGCGCCCTTCCGCGGCAGCGGCTCGCCGACGTCGGACGCCGGGCGCAGCACGTTGAGCGGGATCACCAGGTAGCGGTGGCCGTTGGCGTGGGGCGCCGGCAGGCGGCCGGCGTCGACGTTGACCTGGACGCTGGGGAACAAGAGCCGCGGCGCGGCCAAGGTCGCGTCGCGGGCCTGGCGCATGCGCACGAACTCGTCGCGCGAGGTCCGCGCGTTGAGCTGCGGGTTCTCGGCCTTCGACGCGCCGATCGTGGTCTGCCAGCGCACCGCGCGGCCGCCCGGCTGGTAGTCGTGCCCGACGAACACCCGGGTCGCGTCGGGCAGCTGGTACAGCCGCTGGATCGAGTCGTACAGCTCGGCGGCGCTGCCCCGCGGGAAGTCGCAGCGGCCGGTGCCGTAGTCCTCGGTGAACAGCGCGTCGCCGGTGAATACCGCGTCGCCGATCTTGAAGCTGACGCACGCCGGAGTGTGGCCCGGCGTGGCGATCACCTCGATGGCCAGCGCGCCGGCCCGGACGGTCTCGCCGTCGACCAGCAGCCGATCGAACTGGCTGCCGTCGGTGGCGAAGTCGGCGGCCAGGTCGAACAGGCCCTTGAAGGTCTCCTGCACCTCGCGGATGCGCGCGCCGATCGCGATCTGCGCCTCGAAGCGACGGCGCAGCAGCTGCGACGCCGACAGGTGATCGGCGTGGGCGTGGGTCTCCAGCACGTAGTGCACGCGCAGGCCGTTGCCGCGCAGGTAGGCGGTGACCTGATCGACCGCCGCGGTGCTGGTCGACCCGCTGGCCGGATCGTAGTCGAGCACCGGGTCGATCACCACCGCGTCCTTGGTGGCGAGGTCGGCGACGACGAACGTCAGCGTGAAGGTGGCGGGATCGAAGAACGGCTCGACGTGGAAGGTGGACATGGCGGTCTCCTTAGCGCTCGACCGGCAGGCCGGCCGCGTTGTAGGCGAGCATGCCGCCCGCCATGTTCATGACCCGCGCGAAGCCGGCGGCGACCATCGCCTCGGCGGCCCGCCCCGAGCGCGCGCCCGAGCGGCAGATCAGGATGACGTCGCGCGCGCGATCCCAGGCGCTGGCCGCCGCGGCGACGGTGGCCAGCGGCACCAGCTCGGCGCCGGGGATGTGGCCGAGCTCGCCGACGTACTCGTGGGGCTCGCGGACGTCGATGAGGCGGACCGCGCCGCGGGCGGCGATGGTGTCGGCCGGGCTGACGTCGCGGTATCCACCGCGGGTCGGCTGGCCACGTTCGAAGGGGCTGAGGGATTGCATGGGCGTCCTCGAGGTAGGGCGGTGGTTAGCTGGCCTGCCCGCAGGCGCGGTTGGCCGGCACCGCGGTCGCGAGCTTCTTGGGCGGTGGCAGGCCGAGCGCGTTCATCAACGCGACGAACTCGTCCTGGCGCTTGCCGGCGAGGCGCGGGTTCCAGCGCTTCTCCTCGCCGATGGTCGACGCGGTGCGGCCCTGGTAGTCGTGCCCGGGGTACACGGCCGTGGCGTCGGGGAGCGCGAACAGCCGCTCGGTGATGCTGGCGTACAGCACCGCCGGATCGCCGTTCTGGAAGTCGGCGCGGCCGCAGCCGCGGATCAGCAGCGCGTCCCCGGTGAACACCGCGCCCGGGACCTTGAACGACAGGCTGTCGTCGGTGTGGCCCGGCGTGGCGATCACCTCGACGGCGAGGCCGCCGACCGCGACGACGTCGCCGTCGCGCAGCGGCTGGTCGACGCACGGCGCGCCGGCGGCGCTGGCCGCGGTGCGCGCGCCGGTCCGGGTGCGCAGCAGGCTGGCCGCGGTCACGTGGTCGGCGTGGACGTGGGTGTCGAGCACCCACGCCAGCGTGAACCCGAGCTCGCCGACCAGCTTGAGGTCGCGCTCGAGCTGCTCGGCCACCGGGTCGATGAGCGCCGCCTGGCCGGTGGCCGGGTCGGCGATCAGGTAGGTGTAGGTCGAGCTCTCAGGGTCGAAGAGCTGGCGGAGGAACATGCCAACCAGCCTTGCAGGGCGGATGCCAGCCCCCGAGGCGCCCGCGCCTCGGCGCCCGGCGCGCCAGCCGGGGTGGATGAAACGCGGTGAAACAGCGGCGCCTGCCGCCACCGCTCCGGGCGGTTACAGCCGAAAACGACGAACGGCGCCCGCAGGCGCCGTCGATGCTCGGCTGCGCCGCGGTCACATGCGGCCGCGCAGCATCCCGTTCCAGTACATCTCCGGCAACCCGTAGGTCTTGAGCGCCCACATGCTGTAGCGCTCCTGGGACTGATCGAACGGGAACGACTCGGCGGGCCGGCCGTCGTAGTCGAACTCGGCGAGGATCAGCTTGCCGTAGCCGGTGACCAGCGGGCACGACGCGTAGCCGTCGTAGCGCGCGGTCGGCGCCCCGCCGTCGCGCACGGCCAGCAGGTTCTCCGCCAGCACCGGGGCCTGCTTGCGGATCGCCGCGCCGGTGCGCGAGGTGGGCAGGCTCGAGCAGTCGCCGAGCGCCCACACCTCGGGGAAGCGCACGTGCCGCAGCGTGAACTTGTCGACGTCGACCCAGCCCAGCGGATCGGCCGAGGCCAGCGCGCTGCGCTTGATCACGTCAGGCGCGCTCTGCGGCGGCACGACGTGGAGCAGCTCGTACGGCAGCACCACCTCGGTGCCGTCGTCGAGGTGGCGGAACACCGCCTCGCGGCTGGCCGGGCGCACCGCCACCAGATCGGAGCGGAACCGGGTCTCGATGCCCTTGGCCGCGACGATCTTGCGCAGCGCGCGGGCGTACCGCTCGACGCCGAAGATGCCCTTGCCGGCCGACACGAACTGCACCGCGACCCGGTCGCGGACGCCGCGCTTCCGCAGGTGCTCGTCGGCCAGGTACATGATCTTCTGCGGCGCGCCGGCGCACTTGATCGGCGTCGACGGGAACGTGAACAGCGCGTTGCCGTGGTCGATCCGCTGCAGCTCGCGCCACGTCGAGTCGACCAGATCGTAGCGGTAGTTCGACACCACCCCGCCCTGCCCCAGCGTCGCCTCGACGCCGTCGATCTTGTGCCAGTCGAGCTGGATGCCGAGCGCCACCACCAGCTGGTCGTAGCCGAGCCGCTCGCCGCCGGCGGTGACCACCAGCCGCGCCTCGGGCTGGAACTCGACGACGCGATCGCGGATCCAGGTGACGCCGTCGGGCACGTAGTCGGCCTCGGGGCGCTCGGTGATCTCCTTGGCGACCACGCCGCCGCCGACCAGCGTCCACAGCGGCTGGTAGTAGTGCTTGTCGGACGGCTCGAGCAGCGCGACGGTGCCGGGCGGCAGCTCGGCCGCCAGCCGCGCCGCCACCGCCAGGCCGCCGCTGCCACCGCCGACGATCAGGATCGAGAACGAACGGGTCGCGGTCATGGGGCCTCCAGCAGGCGCGCGTGGCTGGCGCCGTCGAGTCGATCGCGGCAAGCGTCGACGCCGCCGGCGGCGAGCTGCTGGCCGAACGTGCGGGCGATGGCCAGCGCGAAGCCGAGCGCGCGCTGGACGTCGGGATCGCGGAGCGCCTTGAGCGCGCCCCACGGCCCGACCGGCGTGGCCTCGCCCGGCGTCGCCAGCGCGACGGCGAGCTGGCTGACGACCGCGAGCGCGCTCGGCTCGAGCAGGTGCGACTCGACCAGCGACGCCAGCCCGTTGACCGCGCGCGGCGCGGTCGCGACCTCGACGGCGCGCAGCACCGCCATCATCCGCGCGTCGAGATCGATCCCGGCGGCGCCGAGCCGCGCCGCCAGGCCGTCGAGGGTGTCGGCGGCGACCGCGACCGCGCCGGGCAAGGTCTCGGCGACGCCGGCCAGCGGCGCGATCGCGCGGGCGACCTGCTCGACGGCGGCGAGCCGTCGCTCGATCCGCTCGAGCGCGGCGAGCACCGGATCGGGCGGGTGCGGTTCGGGGGCGGGCGTCGGGCGCGCCGACGTGGTCACGCGTGTTGCGGTCATGGATCCTCCGTTTCCCGACGCAAGTTCAAGGTACGTGCCACGCGCGGCCGCGCCCGTTCGACCGCTCAGCCGAGCTCCTTGGCGACGACGATCGCCGCCATCAGCAGGACGAAGACGCCGAAGGCGCGGCGCAGCTGCGCCGGCGGGACGCGCCCGGCGAGGCTGCCGCCGACGAACGAGCCGACCACCGCCATCGCGGTGACCGCGAGCGTGAGCGGCCAGTCGATCGCGACGTGGCCGAGGTGGCCGAAGAAGCCGGCGAACGACTGCATCGCGATCACCAGGAGCGAGGTGCCGACCGCGCGGTCCATGGCCAGGCCGCCGAGCAGGACCAGCGCCGGCACCACGATGAAGCCGCCGCCGGCGCCGACGGTGCCGACCACCAGGCCGACCGTCGCCCCGATCAGCAGCACCCGACCGACGGCCAGCTCGACGGTGGTGGCGGCGGTGGCCCGCCGGCCGCGCAGCATCGCCGCCGAGGCCACCACCATCATCGCGGCGAACCCGAGCATCAGCCCGCGCGCCGGCAGGTGCCCGGCGATCCGCCCGCCGGCGAACGCGCCGAGCATGCCGGCGACGCCGAACAACAGCCCGGTGCGCCACCGCACCCGCCCGGCCCGCGCGTGGGCGACGACGCCGACCGCGCTGGTGACCGCGACCACGAACAGCGACGACGCGATCGCCGACTTGGTCGCGACGCCCGCGACGTAGGTGAGGATCGGCAGGGTGAGGATCGAGCCGCCGCCGCCCAGCAGGCCGAGCGTGACCCCGATCAGGAGCGCCAGGGTCAGCACGACGATGATCATGGCGTCGCCTACTTCAAGCGCGATGCCAGCGGCGATCCCCGCCGGCGGGGCGCTGGTGGCGGCGCGGCGCGACGCTGAAACACGGTGAAACTCGAGGGCGTCACCAAACGTTTCAGCCGGCGGCGCCGATCACGCCGCAGGCACGCGCCGCCCGCCGCCGCGCTGGCATCGGGGCTGCAAAGCCCGCCGACGATGCCTTCGTCATGGATCTACGCCCTCGGTGGCGGCGCGCTGATCGGCGCGGCCGCCGTGCTGCTCCTCCTCACCCACGGTCGCATCGCTGGCATCAGCGGCGTGATCGGCTCGCTGCTGCCGCCGGTGCCCAGCGACCGCGGTTGGCGGCTGGCGTTCGTCGCCGGCCTGGCCCTGGCGGGCGCGCTGGCCGCGGTGGTCGCGCCGGCGGCGGTGGGCGCGTCGGTGCGCTCGTCGACCGCGGTGGTGATCGCCGGCCTGCTGGTCGGCTTCGGCACCCGCCACGGCAGCGGCTGCACCAGCGGCCACGGCGTGTGCGGCATCTCGCGGCTGTCGGTGCGCTCGCTGGTCGCGGTCGCGATCTTCATGACCACCGGCGCGGCGACCGCGATGATCGCGGGGGCGTCGTGAGCACCGGGTTCGCGTGCGGCGCGCGCTGCCGGGTGATGTCGATCGTGCTGGCGGCGATCGTCGGCGCGGCGTTCGGCGCCGGCCTGTTGCTGTCGGGCATGACCGACCCGGCCAAGGTGATCGGCTTCCTCGACGTGCGCGGCGGCTGGGACCCCAGCCTGGGGCTGGTGATGGCCGGGGCGATCGCGGTGTACGCGCCGCTGGCGCGGTGGATCCAGCGCGCGCGCACGGCGCCGTGGGTCGACGTGGCGTTCCACCTGCCGACCCGCCGCGATCTCGACGGCAAGCTGGTGGTGGGCGCGGCGATCTTCGGCGTCGGCTGGGGGCTGGGCGGCCTGTGCCCGGGCCCCGGGGTGGTGGCGGCCGCGGCCGGCAGCGAGACCGGCGTGCTGTTCGTGGCGGCGATGCTGGTCGGCATGCTGGCCCAGCACGGCTGGGTCCGGCGCTGACTACTCGTCGAGGCCGAGCGCGCGCATCCGCCGCCACAGCGTCACCCGCGACATGCCGAGCAGGCGCGCGGCGCGATCGCGGTTGCCGGCGGTGCGCGCCAGCGCGTCCTTGATGCGCCGGGCCTCGGGCGGACCGACCTCGGTCAGCGGCGCGGCGACCACGGTGATCTCGCCGGCGCTGGGCGCGGCCGCGGCCAGCTCGTCGGGCAGATCGCGCAGCTCGAGGACCGGGCCGTCGCCGATCGCGAACGCGTAGGCGATGACGTTGCGCAACTCGCGGACGTTGCCCGGCCACGGGTGGCGCTCGAGCGCGGCGGCCGCGGCCGACGCCACCGAGCCGATCTGCCGGCGGCCGCGCGCGTTCCACTCCGCGATCAGCTTGGCGGTGAGCAGCGCGACGTCGGTCGGGCGCTCGCGCAGCGGCGGCAGCCGCACCGGGATGACCCGCAGCCGGAACATCAGGTCGGCGCGGAACCGCCCGGCGTCGACCTCGGCGCGCAGCGCGCGGTGGGTGGCCGAGACGACGCGCACGTCGACCGGGATCGGGTCGCGCGCGCCGACCGGCAGGACGGTGCGGGTCTCGAGCACCCGCAGCAGCTTGGCCTGCAGCTCGAGCGGCAGCTCGGCGACCTCGTCGAGGAACAGCGTGCCGCCGTCGGCGAGCTGCATGTGGCCCGGCGTGTCCTTGATCGCGCCGGTGAACGCGCCCTTGGCGTGGCCGAACAGCTCGCTCTCGAGCAGGTTGGCCGGCAGCGCGGCGCAGTTGATCGCGCGGAACGGGCCGGCGTGGCGCGACGACAGCGCGTGCAGCGCGCGCGCCACCAGCTCCTTGCCGGCGCCGGTCTCGCCGCGCACCAGCACGGTCTCCTCGGTGGCGGCCACGCGGGTGACGATGCGGAACAGCTCCTTCATCCGCGCGTCGCGGGTCCACATGCCGTGGAACAGCACCTCGTCGCCCTCGCCGCCGCCGACCTCGGCCAGGTACACGATCCAGCCGAGCGGCGGCGCGCCGGCCTCGGCCACCACCGGCACCGAGCGCACCCGGACCTGGGCGTCGCCGCCGCCGGGGTGCGGGATGATCGCCTGGAACGGCACGCCCTCGGCCAGCGCCTCGGCGAACGGCCGCTTGGGCCGGTCGCCGCACAGGAGCGTCGCCGCCGACGCGCCGACCGGCAGGCTCGAGCCCAGCGCCGCCTCCGCGCTCGGCGTCGCGTAGCGCACCCGCAGGCCGTGATCGAGCACCAGCGCCGCGCCGACCAGGTCGTCGAGCACCAGCGCCGCCAGGCGGCGATCGACGTCCGCAGCGGCGGTCCGGCTCACCCGCCGGTTCTACCCGAAAACGCCGACGGGCGCCGGTCAGGGCGCCCATCGAGTTCCCGCCGTCCCGTTCGGGAGGTCCCGTCGCCGGGCGTCTCGCGTCTCGGGTGGGGGCCCCATCCGGGAGGTCCCGTCGCCGGGCGTCTCGCGTCTCGGGTGGGGGGCCCCATCCGGGAGGTCCCGTCGCCGGGCGTCTCGCGTCTCGGGTGGGGGCCCCATCCGGGAGGTCCCGTCGCCGGGCGTCTCGCGTCTCGGGTGCGGGCCCAACCCAAGATTGAGCGGCCCCTTCGTTGAGTTTCTCATCGCTTACGGCGCGGGGGCCGCGGCGTGCTGCCACTTTGCTGCCAGATCGTTGGTTAGTTGATGCGGGCCGCGCTCGACGCGCCGCTCACTGTATCGCTCGCGACGGCGCATGTCGACGATCGGCGGGCCGCCGTCGGGGACCGCGCGCCGGCCGGGGAGCGTCGTCGCCGCCTTCGTCACCTTCGCTCTCGTCGTCGTCGGGGGCTGCTTCGTCGTCGTCCCAGATGACGGGCGGGTTCGGAGCGGAGACCCGGACGGGTGGTGGTTCGTCGAGGAGCAGCACGGCGTCGCGCCGCATCTCGGGGCCGAGGTGCGCGTAGCGCAGGGTCAGCTCGATCTTGGAGTGGCCCATCAGCTCCATGACGGTGCGGATGCCGACGCCGCGCATCACGAGGTGCGAGGCGAAGGTGTGGCGCAGGCGGTGCCAGTGGATGCCGACGAGCCCGGCGCGATCGGCGATCTGCTGGATGGCGCGGACGGCGGTCGCGTGGTGGATGTGGGTTCCTCGCGGGCCGCAGAACACGAGGGGGCCGCGGTTGTGGCGGATGGCCACGAGCGCGGCGTGCGCATCGCGGGACAGCGGGATCTCGCGCCCCTTGCCACTCTTGGGCGGGCCGGTGACGCCGTTGACGAAGTTCTCCTCGATGGAGAGCTTGAAGCCGTCGAGGTCGACGTCCTGCCAGCGCAGCGCGGCAAGCTCACCGTAGCGGAGTCCGGTGCGCACGCCGACGATGACCATTGCTTGCCAGGGATCGAGCGGAGCAGCCGCGGCGATGAGCCGGTTCGTTTCCTCGAAGGTGAGGAACTTCGGGCGCGGGCGTGGGACCTTCTGCGTCGGCCAGCGCGGCAGCTTGGCGAGGACCTCTGACCGGAACGCGTAGCCGAGGAGCGCGCGGAAGTCGGTCATGATCCGGTAGACGGTGGACGGGGCTTTGCCCTCGACGTTGAGCATGTGGACGCGCCACGCCTCGACGTTGGCGAACGTGACGTCATCGAGTCGCAGCGCGCCGAAGCGCGGCAGGATGTCGTGGTCGAGGGTGTGCTTCTTCTTCTGGTAGGTCCCGGGGCGGTTGTCGGCCTTGCCCTTCGCGAGCCAGGTCGCATCGCCACTGGCGCACCGCCGACACCCTCGGGCGGGCGTGGGGCCTCGAAGTGTGGCGGCGCCGCCCAGGTGAAGCCTGGCCCGCCTGGGACAGCGACAGCGACCGCGCCGACCGCATGCGCGCCATCGCGCTGCGCAAGATCCTGGCGCTGCGTTTACTGCCGAAGTCAGACACCGATGGTGTGCGCGCCGTCTTCGAGGACTTGTTCGAGGAGCACGGGCTGCCCAAGGTGATTCAGAGTGACAACGGCGCGCCGTTCGCCGCGGGCCGTAGCCTCGCCGGACTCACGCAGCTCTCGGCGTGGTGGGTCTCGCTCGGCATCGACGTCGTGCGAAGCCGACCCGGCTGTCCCCAGGACAACGGGGCGCATGAGCGGATGCACGCCGACATGAGCATCGACCTACAGACGCGAGCGGCGCAGACCCTCCGCTTGCAGCAGCGCGCCTGCGACGATTGGCGCGTCGAGTTCAATCACGTTCGGCCGCACGAGGCGCTCGGCATGCGCGTGCCGGCGGACGTGTACCTGCGGAGCAGCCGTCGCTACCGGCGCGGCATGCTCGGCCTGTTCCCTGACGGGGTTGACGTCATCCAACTCGGCGCGAACGGGAAGTTCTGGCTCGACGGACGCCACCACGTGTTCGCCTCTACGGCACTGCGCAACGCTCACATCGGGTTGCAGCGCGTCGAGGACGAACTGGTCCACATCTGGCTGCATCATATGCTCATCGGCTACGTGCGGACCAACGCCGCGCTCGGTCGCTACGTGACGGTACAACCCTTCGAGGACCCGCAGTGGAAGCAGCTCGCCGCTCGACGTGCCGAGAGGTCCGCCACGAGGTGAAGCCGTGGGCGTGACATCGGTGCGAACTCGTAGACGCTCGGGTCGCGAGGTCGCCCCCTGTCACCCTCGGCCCTGTTGCCCCGGGCATGCGCCGCCATCCGGGCAGCAAGGGCGCCGATTCTGATTCCGCCGGATCTCCGATGGGAGCCATCGCGTGCAGATCGGTCGGTGACCTCGGCGCCGTGTCGATGATACGCGGCCTTGTCGTCGGACGCGTGGGGGCGGCTTGCGCGGAACCATTTGATCGGATATGAGATCGGCCGATGCTCAGCGCCCTCCGGATCCTCATTCTCGCCGCGACGATCGTCGCAACGAGCGGGATCGCGACTGCGTACGCATCGTGCGACGAACCGATCGAGCATGTCGGCGGGGCGTGCGACGACGAGACGTGTCCGCCTGGCGCGGTTTGTTCGACGTGCCCCGGCGGCTCGGCGATCGTCCCTTCCCAGACAGCGTCGATGCCCGTTGCTGCGCCTGAACCGCGGGTTGCCGCGGCGCCGGCGGCGACCTGGCAGCTCGTTCCGAACCTCTCGAACGCCGACATCTTCCATCCGCCCCGCGTATACGCCTGATCGTCCACGAGGCTCGCGCATCGTGTGCGAGCCCGACGTCAATCGTGTGCGCCGCCTCGCGGCGAGGAGATGGGATGTCAATCGTTCGGCTCAAACGGCCGTGGGCCGCTCTTTTGTTCACAGTATCCGTGCTTGTCACGGAGCGCCCGGCGTTCGGCGAGGAACCGGCCAATCTTACGCGTGAACGCGTGATCGGCCTGGCCCGGTCGTCGTCGCCATCGGTCCGCGTCGCACGCACGGCCGTCGATGAAGAGCGCGCGGACTTGATCGGCGCGCGCATCTTCGCCCGGGACAACCCCGTGCTCGAAGCGGTCGCCGGGCCGCGGTGGGGTGATGAGACGTCGATCGATCTCGAAGCGACGCTGGCGATTCCGATCGAGCTTGGCGGCAAGCGGCGCAAGCGGATCGCCGCAGCCCAGGCCGCGATCGAGCGAGCGTCGGCCGAGGTTGCCGCTGGTGAGCAGGAGGCGATTTCGCGGGCGTTGCGCGCGTACTACGCTGCGCTCCACGCTCAGGAGCGCGTGCGCCTCGCCGAGGAGCGGAAAAGGCTCGCCGATCAATTGCTCGACGCCGCGCGAAGTCGACTCGAGGCGGGTGACATCGCCGAGCTCGAGGTGAATCTCGCCGCGACGGAGGTCGCTCGCGCCGAGAGCGAGGTGCTCGCCGAGGCCGCCGACGTCGAGCGTGCGCGCGGAGAGCTCGCGATCATCCTCGGGCTCGATGGCCCCGATGCCGCCGTGGTGGTGGGCGCGCTCGGTGAGCGAGGCGCGTTCGATGCGCTGCAGCCGTCCGAACGGGCCGACGTCACCGCGGCGCGAGTCGCCATCGACGAGGAGCAAGCGGCGGTGGTGAGCGCCGACGCCGCGCGGTTCCCCGACTTCAACGTCCGTGTCACCTATTCTCGGGAAGACGGCGGCACCGACATCGTTCTCGCTGGCCTCGCCTTCACGCTTCCGCTGTTTGATCGCGGACAGGGCGAGCGTGCCGCCGCTCGGGCGCGCGTTCGTCGCGCAGAACTGGCACTCGAGCTGACCGAGGACGCGATCGCGACCGAAGTGGAGGTTGCGACGCGCGCCTATCGCACGTCAGTCGCCTCGGTGATGAAGCTCGAGGAGGATGCGCTGCCGCTCGTCCAGCGCAACGAGCAACTCTCTGTGACGGCCTATCAGTCCGGCAAGGCAGACATCGGGACGGTGATCCTTGTGCGCCGCGAGGCGCTCGAGACACGCCATGAGTATCTGAAGCGCCAGCTCGAGGCCGCGCTGGCCGGCGTCGAGCTCTCTCGTGCCCTTGGAGTTCTACGATGACGAGCAGGTTGCTTCATCTCGTTTTTCTCATGCTGTCCATCGTCGGTTCAGCATGCGGGGGCGATAGGCGCGCGAAGGAAAAATCGGAGCGTGACGAGGCCGCGGAGGCGGCCGAGCACGGCAAGGAGAAGGGAGAGGGCGTCGAATTCTGCGGAGAGCATGGTGTCCCAGAGGCGATGTGTACGAAGTGCAACCCGGATCTGATCGCCGGCTTCAAGAAGAAGGGTGACTGGTGCGATGAGCACGGCTTCCCGGAGTCCGTGTGCCCGATTTGCAATCCGGTGCCCGGGGCGCCGAAGGTGGTCGTCGTCGAATCGGATGGTGCACCAGCGGACAAGACGCGACTGTGCCTCAAGTCTCCTGAGGCCGCGTCCCTCGCGGGGGTTGCTACCGCGCCCGCGGTGTCGCGCGCGGAAGGCTCGAGCCTTGTGGTTCCGGCGACGATCGCGTTCGACGCCACCCGTCGTGCGGTCGTGAACGCGCGGGCCCCTGGTGTTGTGAGGGCGTTGCACGTCGACATCGGTGCGCGCGTCGAGAAGGGGAAGAAGCTCGCGGTCGTCGACAGTGCCACGGTCGGCGCGGATCGCGCACAGCTGCAGGGCGCGAGGGCCCGCGTCCGTGCGGCGGAGGCCAACTACAGGCGCGACAAGGAGCTCCAGACCAAGGGCGTGTCGTCCGCCAAGGAGGTGCTCGCACTGGAGCAAGAGCTGGAGCTCGCCCGTGCCGAGGTGGGTTCGTTGTCGGCATCGATCGGAGTGGTCGGAATGAACGCCGGTGGCGCCGGCGGGTACGCCGTCACGGCGCCGCTCGCCGGCTGGATCGTCGAGCGTGACGCCACGATCGGTGAGATGGTCGACGCAGACGAGACCCTGTTCGAGGTCGTCGACACCTCGACGATGTGGGCCGAACTGTCGGTCCCGGAAGACCAGGTCGATCAAGTCGCGCTCGGACAAGCAGTGATCGTCACCGTCGACGGCCTCAAGGGCCGCCAGTTCGAGGGGACGATCAGCTACGTGTCGCCGAAGGTCGACCCGCGCACCCGGACCATCCAGGTGCGCGCCGCGCTGGCGAACCCGGAGGGCCGCCTGCGCGCGAACATGTATGGCGAGGCTCGGGTCGTGCTCGGCGACCGCGGCGAGGCGGTCACGGTGCCCGCCGACGCGGTCCAGCGGGTCAAGGACGTGTACTTCGTCTACGTGCAGACGAAGGACGACGAGTTCGAGATCCGGCGTGTCGATCTCGGTGCGCGCGAACGGGCGGTCACCGAGCTGACCAGCGGCGTGTCGGCGAACGAGCGCGTGGTGGTCAGCGGCGCCTTCGCGCTGAAGGCGGAGACGCTCAAGGACTCGATGGGCGACGGCTGCGTGGACGACTGAGATGCTGAACCCGATCATCGACTGGTCCCTGCGGAACCGCCTGCTCATCATGGTCGCGACCATCGCGGTCATCGTGGCCGGTGGCGTCGCGTTCAAACGTCTTCCGATCGATGCCTTCCCGGACACGACGCCGGTGCAGGTCCAGATCAACACCGTGGCGCCGGCGCTGTCGCCTCTCGAGATCGAGCGCCAGGCGACCGCACCGGTCGAGCAGGCGATCTCTGGACTGCCGCATCTGGCCGAGGTGCGCTCGATCTCGCGCTTCGGACTGTCACAGGTGACGGTGGTCTTCGACGAGGGCACCGACATCTACCTCGCCCGCCAGGTCGTCAGCGAGCGGCTGCAAGCCGTCGAGCTGCCGCCCGGGATCGAGCGGCCTACTCTCGGGCCCGTGGCGACCGGCCTCGGCGAGGTCTTCCACTACGTCGTGACCGGTGAAGGCAAGTCTCTCGCCGAGCTCCGCACGATCCACGATTGGGTCATCAAGCCGCAGCTTCGCTCGGTGCAAGGTGTCGCCGAGGTCAATGCCTGGGGTGGCGACGAGCGACAGATCCAGACCTTGATCGACCCGCTCAAGCTCCGGAAGTACGAGCTGAGCCTGGGCGACGTCGTTGAGGCGCTGGAGCGGAACAACGAGAACGTCGGCGGCGGCACGCTGGACGAGGGAGGTCAGTCGAACCTGATCCAGGGCATCGGAATCATCAAGAAGGCGTCCGACATCGAGGAGATCGTGATCTCGTCGCATGACGGCGTGCCGATTCGCATCCGCGACGTCGCGCGGGTCGTCGACGGCCGGGAGATCCGCCGTGGGGCGGTGACGCTCGACGGGAAGGGCGAGACGGTGCTCGGACTGGGGTTCCTGCTCATGGGCGAGAATAGCCACGAGGTCAGCGGTCGCCTCGATGCGCGCCTCGCCGAGATCCAGAAATCGCTGCCCGCGGGCGTGAAGGCCACGCCGGTCTATCGGCGGACAACGCTTGTCGACAAGGTACTCGGCACCGTGAAGACGAGCCTGCTCGAGGGTGCGATCCTCGTGATCGCCGTCCTGTTCATCTTCCTGGGCAACGTGCGCGCCGGTCTCATCGTCGCGGCTGCCATCCCGCTGTCGATGCTGTTCGCCTTCGACCTGATGATGCGTGCGGGAATCGCCGGCAGTCTGATGAGTCTCGGGGCGATCGACTTCGGGCTGGTGGTCGACGGCTCGGTGATCACGATCGAGAATTCGGTGCGGCGGCTCGCCGAGGACGGCGGGCGAACCGACCGGATCACGGTGATCCGGCGCGCCGCGATCGAGGTCCTGCGCCCGGCCATGTTCGGCGGGCTGATCATCATGATCGTCTATCTGCCGGTCCTTGCGCTCGAAGGCGTCGAGGGCAAGCTGTTCCGGCCGATGGCCTTGACCGTGATCTTTGCGCTGCTCGGGTCGATGGTGCTGTCGGTGACGGTGATGCCGGTGTTGGCGAGCCTTTTCCTCCCGCGGAAGCTGCACGAACGGGACAACATCGTCGTGCGCGCGCTGAAGCGCGTCTATCGTCCGGCGCTCGCTGGCGCGCTTCGCTGGCGCTGGCTCGTGCTCGCGATGGCGGGGCTCCTCCTAGCCAATGCGATGTTCCTGGCGACTCGGCTCGGGTCGGAGTTCGTGCCGCGGCTTCAGGAGGGCACGATCGTGATCAATACCGTGCGCTTGCCCGGCGTCTCGGTCGACGAGTCGGTCCGCTACGGCACCCAGATCGAGAAGATGCTCCTCGCCGAGTTCCCAGACGAGATCGACCACGTGTGGACCCGGACCGGGACCGCCGAGGTGGCGACGGATCCGATGGGGCTCGAGGTGTCCGACGTCTTCGTCACGCTGACTCCGCGTGACAAGTGGAAGCGAGGCCACACCCAAGCCGAGCTCGTCGAGGTGATGGAGGAGGAGCTGTCGGTGCTGCCGGGGACCAAGATGTCGTTCACGCAGCCGATCGAGATGCGCGTCAACGAGATGGTGGCCGGCGTCCGTGGCGATCTCGGCATCAAGCTGTTCGGTGACGATCTCGACGTGCTCCGGCAGAAGGCCGCGGAGATCGAACGGATCATCCGCCAGATTCCGGGCGCGGAGGATGTGTCGACCGAGCAGCTGACCGGCCAGCCGATGCTGGAGATCGAGGTCGACAAGGCGGCCACCGCGCGGTTCGGGATCTCGACCGCGTCGGTGCTCGAGGTCGTGAAGGCGCTTGGGACCTACGAGGTCGGCACGTTCCAGGAAGGCGAGCGGCGGTTCCCGATCACGGTCCGGATCGATGACGCGTATCGCTCGGACGAGGCCGCGATCGGGCGGATCCTCGTGACCTCGGCGAGCGGCGATCGGATCCCGCTGTCCCGCCTGGCGACGATCCAGGTCACGGAGGGCATGTCTTCGGTGAATCGCGAGTGGGGCAAGCGCCGCATCATCGTTCAGTCGAACATCCGCGGCCGGGATATCGCGGGCTTCGTCGGGGAAGTGCGCCGAGCGATCGACACCGAGGTCGAGCTCCCCGAGGGCTACTACGTCAGGTTCGGCGGCCAGTTCGAGCACCTCGAGCGTGCGCGGCTGCGCCTCGCGGTCGTGGTGCCGATGGCGCTCGCGCTGATCTTGCTTCTGCTCTATCTCACGTACCGCCGCGTCCTCGACGCGCTGTGCGTGTTCACGGCGGTCCCGCTGGCGACGGTGGGCGGCGTCGTGGCGCTGTGGATCCGCGGGCTGCCGTTCTCGATCTCCGCTGCGGTGGGCTTCATCGCGTTGTTCGGTGTCGCCGTGCTCAACGGCCTCGTGATGGTGTCCGCCGTACGGCAGCTGGTCTCGCGCGGCTCGAAGCTGATCGACGCGATCCCGCTCGCGGCCGAGCAGCGGCTGCGGCCGGTGATGATGACCGCGCTGGTGGCGAGCCTGGGCTTCCTGCCGATGGCGCTCAACACCGGCATCGGCGCCGAGGTGCAACGGCCGCTCGCCACCGTGGTGATCGGGGGCATCGTGTCGGCGACGTTGCTGACCTTGTTCGTCTTACCCGTCCTGTACAGCTACATCGGGGCGAAGTCGGTCCCGCCGGAGCCTGGCGACGAGGAGCATCCACTGCCGACGGCGGAAGTGGCGTCGTGAGGCCGCAGATGAGGCCCCCCGCGCTCGTGATTCTTCTCGTCGTGGGACTGGTGGCGTCGTGCCGCCGGTCGGCGGACGAGTCGGCTGCGCCTCCGGCGGACGATCGGGTGCGCCGCGCCGCGGCCTTGCTCGACTACGTCGCGTCCGACTACGGCGACGCGGTCGTCGACGGCCAGATCGCGAGCGAGACGGAGTACCGCGAACAGTTGGACTTCCTCCGCGGCGCGCGGGAGCTGGTGTCGGAGCTCCCTCCGGAGCACGCCGACGCCGTGCTGCCGCGGATCGACGCGGCAGCGCGGTTGGTCGGCGAACAAGCACTTGCACCGCAGGTACTCGCGGCGTGTCGTGCGGCGCGGGCCGAGCTGCTCGCTCGCACTGGTGTCACGTTGGGACCATCGTCCTCGGTATCGCTGGCGCGCGGTGCCGAGATCTTCGCGGCGTCATGCGCGGCCTGCCACGGTGCGACCGGAGGCGGCGACGGGCCGGCGGCGCGCGGGCTGAACCCGCCACCGCGCAGCTTCCAGGATCCGCAGGTGACGGCCGGTCTGTCGCCGGTCCGGGCGTACAGCGCGATCACCGACGGCGTCGCAGGGACGGCGATGTCCTCGTTTGCGACGCTGGGCGAGCGCGAGCGGTGGGATCTGGCGTTCCTCGTGACCGCACTCCGTCACGATGACGACGCCGCAGAGCGCGGCCGGTGGGCGGTCTCGACGGGGACGGCGCCGGCCCTCTCGATCGCGCAGCTCGCCAACGCGAGCGACGCCGAGCTGGTCGCCGGTGTCGATGCCGCGCAGGCGGGCGACGTCCTGGCGTTCTACCGTCGCGTGCTGCCCGCCCAGAGCGACCTGGCCGCGCTTGCGGTCACGCGCCGCGGCGTCGCCGACGCCAAGCGCGCGTATGCCGCGGGCGAGCCCGGCCGCGCCCGACAGGCGCTCGACGCGGCGTACCTCGACGGCTTCGAGCAGCTCGAAGGACTCCTCCGGGTCGATTCGGCGGATCTGGTCACCGATATCGAGGAGCGCTTCCTCGCCTTGCGGGAGCTCACGCGCAGCGGCGCGTCGACGTCCGACTTCGGCGCCGCCGCCGATCGGCTGCTGGTGCGCCTCGACGCGGTCGAGAACAGGGTCGCAGGCGGAGCGTCGGCCAAGGCCGCGTTCGTGGCGGCCCTCGTGGTGGTGGTCCGGGAGGGCGTCGAGTCCGCCCTGTTGCTGATGCTGCTGTTCGGCCTGGTGGCGCGAGCAGGGCAAACGGGCGACCGGCGCGCGGTACACGCGGGATGGATCGGCGCCGTCGTGCTCGGAGTCGTCACGTGGATCGCGTCGGAGGCGGTGGTGCGGATGGGCGGCGGCAACCGTGAGCTCGCCGAGGGCGTGGTCGCCCTGTTCGCCGTGGTGGTCCTCGTCTACGCCGGGCACATCGTGCTCGCGCGGATGGACGCCGAGCGCCGGATCGCCGAGCTCAAGCGCCGGTTCGCGTCGATCCCGCCCGCGCGTCGGCGCGTCGTGCTGTTCGGCATGGCGTTCGTCGCCGTGTTCCGCGAGGTCTTCGAGGTCGTGCTGTTCCTTCGCGCGATCGAGCTCTCGGCCGGCGACGCCCACGCCGCGATCGGGCTGGGGGTCGCCGCCGGCGCGATCGCGTGCGTGGGCTTGGTCTTCGCCTTTCGCCTGCTGCGTGGCCGGATCCGGCCGGGCGCGATCCTGAACGGCGCCGGCGTGCTGCTCTGCGCGCTCGCGCTCGTCCTCGCCGGCAAGGGCGTGCGTTCGCTGCAGGAGGCCGGCGTGCTGGCGGTGCGCGCGTTCGACGGCCCCCGGATCGATCTCCTCGGCGTCTTCCCGACCATCGAGACGACGTTCGCGCAGGTCGTCGTCGCGCTGGCGATCGCGCTGGTTGCCGTCGTGGGTCGCCGGCCCCGAGCGGAGGCGCCCACGTGACCGACCGGACGAGATGGCGCCGCGCCGCGATCGGTGCCGTCGTCCTGGTGGCCGTGCAGGCTGCGATCGTGCTCGTGTACACGACACGGGACGGCGCTCGCCGTAAACCGGCCCCGTCGCGGTTCCCGGTCGAGCCCGTCTCGGGCGAGGTGGCGGTGGAAGCATTCGTGCTGGAGCGACAGGACGGCACACCCTGGAAGCTCGACACGCTACAGGGGCAGCCGGTCGTGCTCCATTTCTGGGCGACGTGGTGCCGGCCCTGCCGGTACGAGCTCCCCACGCTGCTCGCCCAGCGCGATCGGATCCGGCGCGCCGGCGCCGAGCTCGTGCTGGTGAGCGTCGACGACGAGTGGGACGACATTCGCACCTTCTTCGATGGCGCCGTCCCGGCGGAGGTCAGTCGCGCGCTCGACGACGACTATCGCCAGGTCACCACCGGTGTGCTTCCCGAGACCCTCGTCGTCGACCGCGGCGGCAAGCTGACCACACGCGTGCGCGGCGCCCGCGACTGGGGTTCGGCGACCGCAGCGACCTTCCTGGACTCCTTGGAGCGATCCGATGACCGATGAGCGACGTGAGAAGTTGACCGTCCGCGTGGCGAATCTCGACTGCGAGAACGAAGCCGCTGCGATCCGGCGTGCGATGTCGAGTGCCGACGGGGTGCGCGAGATCGAGGTGAAGCCGACCGCCTCGACGGTGACCTTGTGGTTCGACCCCGCCCAGGTGACGCCCGAGCGTTTGAAGGAGCGGCTCGAGGGCGCGGGCTTTCCTCCCGTCGAGCGGGATGCCACGCCTGTGTCGCCGTGGCGGAGCCCGAAGGTGCTCGCGTCGATTGCCTCGGGCGTCCTCCTCGCCCTCGGATGGATCCTCGGAAGGCTCGGAGCGCCCGAGCTGGTCTCCGTGATCGCGTACGCCACCGGCATGTTGATCGGTGGCTACTTCTTCGCGCGGGAAGCGATCGAGGACCTGATCTTCGAGCGGGAGATCGGGATCGAGCTCCTGATGACCGCTGCGGCGATCGCTGCCGCCGCCATGGGCGAGGTCTTCGAGGGGGCGACCCTGGTGTTCCTGTACTCGATGTCGGAGGCCGCCGAGGGCTACACCGCGGAGAAAACACGCTCGGCCATCCGCGCGCTCATGAAGCTGGCGCCGGCGACCGCGACCGTGGTCCGCGACGGCAAGGAGATCGAGATCGCGGCGGAGGAGCTCGTCCCCGGCGATGTCTTCCTCGTGCGCCCGGGCGGCTCGGTCCCGACCGACGGGACGATCCTCACGGGGCGTTCCGCGATCGACGAGTCGCCGGTGACCGGCGAGAGCGTCCCGGTCGAGAAGGAGCCAGGCGACACCGTCGTCGCCGGAACGATCAATCGATCAGGTGCGTTGGAGGTGCGCGCGACCAAGGCGTTCGCGGAGAACACGCTGTCGCGCATCATCTTGCTGGTCGAGGAGGCGCAGGAGCGCAAGGGCGCGAGCCAGCGGTTCATCGAGCGTTTTGGGCGCTGGTACAGCCCCCTGGTGCTGCTCGGCAGCACGCTGGCGGCGATCGCGCCGCCGCTGGTGGCCGGCGTCGCATGGGCGTCGTCGATGCGGCTGGGGACCATCCTGCTGGTCGCCGCCGCCCCATGCGCGCTGGTGATCTCGATCCCGATCACGCTGGTCGCGGCGCTCGGGACCGGCGCGCGGCGCGGCATCCTGATCAAGGGAGGAATCCACGTCGAGGAGCTCGCGCGGATCCGGGTGGTCGCGCTCGACAAGACCGGCACGCTCACCAAGGGCGAGCCCGAGGTGACCGACGTCGTCGCCGTGCCGGGCTCGCCGACGCCGACGAACCACGACGTCCTCGCGGTCGGCGCCGCAATCGACCGGTGGAGCGAACACCCGCTGGCCCGGGCGATCGTCGCAGCCGCGGAGTCGCGCGGGCTCGAGGTGCCTTCGTCCTCGGACTTCCAGGCGCTGGTTGGCGCCGGCGCCACCGCCCGCGTCCGCGATCAGCTGGTGCACATCGGGAGTCGCGCGTACTTCGCGGAGGTGCTCGGCGTCGACATCGCCGCCGCCCGCGGCGAGCTCGACGCGCTCGAGCAGGAGGGCAAGTCGCTGGTGTTCATCGGCACCCCGGAGGGGCTGTGGGGCGCGATCGCGCTGCGCGACAACCTGCGACCGGAGGCACGCGACGCGATCCGTGCCCTCAAGGCGCTGGGCATCGCGAAGGTCGTGATGCTCACCGGCGACAACGAAGGGACCGCCCGCGCGATCGCCCGCGAGGTCGGGATCGACGACGTGCACGCCAAGCTCAAGCCCGAGGACAAGGTCAGGCACGTGCGCGAGCTGGCGCAGCGCCACGGCCATCTGCTCATGGTCGGCGACGGCGTGAACGACGCGCCCGCGCTAGCCGAGGCGACCGTCGGAGTCGCCATGGGCGCGGCGGGAACCGACGTCGCGCTCGAGACCGCGGACGTCGCGCTGATGGCCGACGATCTCAGGAAGCTGGTCGAGGCGCTCGCGCTCGGGCGTTCCGCGCAGCGTCTGGTCCGACAGAACCTGATCCTGTCGACGATCGTGATCGCCGGGATGGTCACCGGGACGATCGCGGGCGTGTTCACGCTGCCGCTGGTGGTCCTGGTCCACGAGCTGAGCGAGTTCGTGGTCATCGGCAACGGGCTCCGGATCCTGAGGTTCCCGTCGTGATCCGAGGCGAGATAACGCTCGCGTCGTGGGCCTCGCGGTCGGCTGCGGGGCGGCGCGGCCGTACGGCCCGGCGGTGACCGTGCTGGAGCCGCCCTCCGGGACCCTGACGATCGCCGGGGGCAGCAGGGCTTCGAGCCGAAGTGCTGGAGGTCAGCGCTGGCGAGGTGGTCCTGGTTGGATTCCGGCGCGAGCGTCGGGATGAGCGCGCGGTCCGAGTGGCACCCCGCTCGCGCATCTGACTGGAACTGGGGTGACACGCAGAACGGTCCCGGGGTGACACTCGGAAGCGTAGGGGTGACACTCCCTCGGTGGCCTCCGAGGTCGAGCCCGTCGAACCCGCGCCGCAGTGCCACAACGACTGCGGCCCGTCCGCCAGTTGCAAGGCGGCCGAGCCGGCGCCGATCACCACGAAACGACTCCGACCGCCGGCCAGGCGGAGGCCGTCAGCCAATGCGTCCGGGTGTCACCCCATGGCGAGGGTCTGGCGAGAACTGTTACCTATCTCTTGACTCGTACCCACGCCGCTCGCACACGCGCCCAACGCGCTGCCACTTTGCTGCCACTCCCTGCGGAACAGCGCGGTACAGCGCGGCACAACGCGGGCCCAAGGTGCTGAAATCCCTGCACCGAGGCGGAACTATTTGTCCCTACAAGATTGGGGCCCCATCCGGGAGGTCCCGTCGCCGGGCGTCTCGCGTCTTGGGTGGGGGCCCCGTGGGGGCATGACCCCACGGGGGAGGGCCTGGCGACAGGCCCTCTAATCAGTCGTTGGCTTCGTCGATGTCGCGGTCGCCGCGACCACCGCCGCCGCCCTTCTTCTTCCCGCCCTGGATCTTGCCCAGCTTGCCGCGCATCAGGTCGCCGAGGGTGGCGCCGCCAGCGTTGCCGCCGGCGTAGCCCTGGGCCTCGGACATCTCCTTGGCGCGGTTGGCGCCCTTGATCGACAGGGCGATCTTGCGCTCGGCCGCGTCGGTCGCGAGGATCTGGACCTTGACCTCCTGGCCGGGGTTCAGCACCGCGCGGGGGTCGTCGACGTGCTCCTCGGAGATCTCCGAGACGTGGACCAGACCCTCGACGCCCTTCTCGAGCTCGACGAAGGCGCCGAAGTCGAGGACCTTGAGGACCTTGCCGTCGACGACCTTGCCGATCGGGAACTCGTAGGGGATGCGATCCCACGGGTCCGCGACCAGCTGCTTGATGCCGAGCGAGATCTTGGGCTTCTCGCCGTCCGAGGTGTCGATGTTGAGCAGCACGGCCTCGACGTCGTCACCCTTCTGGAAGAGCTCCGACGGGTGCTTGACGCGCTGGGTCCACGACATGTCGCTGATGTGGACCAGGCCGTCGATGCCTTCCTCGATCTCGACGAAGATACCGAAGTCCGCGATGTTGCGGACCTTGCCCTTGACCACGGTGCCCGGCGGGTACTTCTCCGTGAGCTGCTCGTAGGGGTTGGGCTCGAGCTGCTTCATGCCGAGCGAGATGCGGTTCTGCTTGACGTCCACGTCGAGCACGACCGCCTCGACCATGTCGCCCACGGCGACCATCTTCGACGGGTGCTTGACCCGGCGGGTCCACGACATCTCGCTGATGTGGACCAGGCCCTCGATGCCCTCCTCGAGCTCGATGAAGGCGCCGTAGTCCTTGAGCGAGACCACCTTGCCGCGGACGACGGTGCCCGGCACGAACTTCTCGGCCGCCCGGCTCCACGGATCCTCGGTGATCTGCTTGAGGCCGAGGCTGACGCGCTCGGTGTCGGCGTTGAACTTCAACACCTTCACGCGGACGTGGTCACCGACCTGGAACAGCTCGGACGGGTGGTTGACCCGGCCCCAGCTCATGTCGGTGATGTGCAGCAGGCCGTCGATGCCGCCGAGGTCGATGAACGCACCGTACTCGGTGAGGTTCTTGACGATGCCCTCGACGATCTGGCCCTCCTTCAGGCGCTCGAGCGTCGACTCCTTCAACGCGGCGCGCTCCTTCTCGAGGAGCACGCGGCGCGACAGCACGATGTTGCCGCGCTTCTTGTTGAACTTGATGACCTTGAACTTGAAGGCCTGGCCCAGGAACGCGTCGAGGTTCCGCACCGGGCGGAGGTCGACCTGCGAGCCGGGGAGGAACGCCTTCACGCCGCCGCGGATGGTGACCGACAGGCCGCCCTTCACGCGCGTCGTGATGGTGCCCTCGATCAGCTCGTCGCGCTCGCACGCGGCGCTGATCTCGTCCCACACCTTGAACCGGTCGGCCTTCTCCTTCGAGAGGACGCACATGCCGGCGTCGTTCTCGCGGCTCTCGAGGAGCACGTCCACCTGATCGCCGGCGGCCACCGTGATGGTGCCGTCAGCGCCGCGGAACTCCTCGAGCGCGACCTGACCCTCGGACTTGTAGCCGATGTCGACGATCGCGAAGTCCTTGCCGACCGAGATCACAGTGCCACGGAGGATCTCGCCCTCCTTGGCATTCTCCTGCGCGATGCTCTCGGCGAACAGCGCGGCGAAGTCGTCGTCCTGAAACGTGGCAGCGTCAACCATGATGAAAAGTGGCTCCTCAGACGAATTTACGCAGGGCTGTCCCGGCGCAGGGGCGAAGGAGTACTAGCGGCCCCCCCCAAAGTCAACGCCTGGTTGCCCGCCCCGCGCCGATTCTGGCCCCACCATCCAGCCCGTCCCCGTCCCCGTCCCCGTCCCCGTCCCGTCCCCGTCCCCGTCCCCGTCCCCGTCCCCGTCCCCGTCCCCTACCCCGCGCGACGCGCGACCTCGGCGGCGATCTGATCGATCACCTCGTCGAGGCTGGCGGTGGACGAGTCGACGATGACCGCGTCGTCGGCGGCCACCATCGGCGCCACGTCGCGGCTGGCGTCCCGGTCGTCGCGCTCGCGGATCTCGCGCAGCGTGTGCTCGAAGCTGGGCACCGCGCCGCCGCCGGCCTCGAGCTCGAGCTGGCGGCGCCGGGCCCGCTCCTCGTCCGAGGCGGTCAGGAAGAACTTGGCGCCGGCCTGGGGGAACACCACGGTGCCGGTGTCGCGGCCCTCGACCACCACCCCGCCGCTCCCGCCGAGCCGCCGCTGCAGCGCGAGCAGGGCCGCGCGCACCGCGGGGTGGCGCGAGACCAGGGACGCGGCCTTGGACGCCTCGGGCGTGCGGATCGCCGCGGTCACGTCGGCGCCGCCGAGGAAGACGTGGTTGACGTCGCCCTCGAACGCGAAGTCGATCGCCAGGTCGGCGGCGATCGCCGCCAGCCCGGCCTCGTCGTCGAGGTCGAGGCCGCGGCCGAGCGCGGTGACGGCGACCGCGCGGTAGATCGCGCCGGTGTCGAGCAGCCGATAGCCGAGGCGGCGCGCCAGCCGGCGCGCCACGGTGGACTTGCCGGCGCCGGCCGGGCCGTCGATGGTGACCACGAGCGGTGTCGACATCGCGCGCACACTACACACTGCGGGCAGCGCCGGCCAGTGCTACCGTCACCGCGTGGACGCCGCCGCCGAGCCGGTCCCCGAGCGCCGCTGGCGCCGGTTCGCCGACGTCGTCGCGCTGACGCTGGGCGCCAACGTCTGGCTGTCGCTGGTGCTCATCCCATCGGTGCAGATCGGCGCGCTGCACGGCGCGGCCCGGCTGGTGGTCGCGCTCTTGCCGCTGGTGGTGCTGGGCGTCGGCATCGCGGTGCGCTCCGAGCTGATCTTGCTGGGCGGGTTCCCGTCGGCGCTGCTGGTGCCGATCTCGCTCGACCCGGCGATCGCCGCGGCCCACCTGTTCGGTCCGGTGCGGTTCTTCGTCGTCGCGGTGGGGGTCGTGGTCTACCTGCTGGCCGGCTCGTACTTCATGGCGTTCCATGAACCGGCGGCGCCCCGCTCATCGCGCCCGCTGGCGTCGGCGGCGGAGCCGACCGCCGATCGCTGGCAGCGCCGCGAGCGGGTGTACTGGACGCTGACCGCGCTGTCGGTGGTGTGCCCGCTGCTCGGCATCTACTGGGTCAACTTCGATCCGGCGATCAACGCCTTCCTCCAGCAGATGTACGCCGGCCGGGTGGCGTCGATGTCGACCCTGCTCAACGTGACGGTGCTGGCGCTGTGGCTGGTGCTCTACCTCCACGTGTTCCTCGGCGCGCTCAAGCCGCACCGCACCGGCGATCGCGGGCTGGTCACCGACCTGGGCATCCTGCGCAGCCAGGCCAAGTCGGGGCGGCCCCGGGTGCGCTTCCACCTGGCGGTGGCGGCGGCGCTGATCCTGATGGCGGTGCTGGTGTACATGCGCCGCGGGGGCTGAGCGCGTCGGGACGAACGGGGGCGCGCGACGAGCCCCGCCCCCACAAGACGATGGCGCGGGCGGTCGATGGCAGCCCGCGGCCATTCACGCTACGCTCGGGCCACTCCGTGCGGCGCTACTTCTTCGAGGTGCTGGCCCTCGCCTTGATCGGCGGGAGCATGTTCTTCTTCAAGGAGTCGATCGACTACCTGGCCCGCCGCGACTACGTGGCGTCGTTGATCGTCATGATGATCGGCCTGGCGGTGATCACCGTGGGCAAGGAGATGGCGCGCCTGGCCCTGGTGCAGCGCGACTAGCCGGCCATGCGCAGGGCGTTCCCGTTGCTGGTCGTGGGGGCCGTCGCGTGCGGCGGCGGCGAGCCCGCCGGGCAGCCGGCGCCGGCCGGTGGCCCGCTCGACCTGACCGCGCGCCCGACCGGCCCCGACGACGTGGTCGTGGCCCGGGTCGACGGCCGGCCGGTCTACGCGTCGTGCGTCGTCGCCCAGGCCGCCGGCCGCCGCGTCGACCGCGCCACCGCGCTGGACGACTGCGTGACCTTCGAGCTGCTGGCCGGCGCGGCGATCGCGCGCGGCCACGATCGCGACCCCGCGCTGGCGGCGGCGGTGCGCGACGCCGCGGCGGTGCAACTGATCGACGTCGAGGTGCGGGCCAAGATCCGCGCGTGGGACGATCTGCCAGCGGCGATCCGCGACCCGATCTTCGAGAAGAACCGCGTCCGCCTCGCGCTGCCCGAGAGCCGGTCGTCGTGGTACGCGCGGGTCAAGGTGCCCAAGGCCGACCGCGGCGGGCCCCGCGATGAGGCCGCCGAGCGCGCCATCCGGGTGCTCGCCACCGCCATCGGCAGCCGGGCCGACCTGTTCAAGGCCGACCTCGACCGGGCGTTGCCCGAGGCGGTCAACGCGGTCGATCCGACCCTGCCCTACGAGGTCGGCCGCGGCGAGCCGACCCAGCTCGACTGCTGCCTGCAGGAGACCTACCGGCAGGCGCTGTTCACGACCAGCGCGCCCGGCCAGATCTCGGCGCCGGTCCGCACGCCGTGGGGCTGGGACATGATCCTGTTCGACGATTACCGCATCCCGCCGAAGCTCACGCCGGCCGAGCTGGGCGCGAAGCTGTTCCCCGCCGCCCGGCTGCAGTACTGGAGCTGGTGGACCGACGGCCTGGCCAAGACGCACCAGGCCGGGGTCGTCGACGACGCGGCGCTGCGGCGGGCCCTGGGCGAGCCGGGCGGCAGCGAGGCGCGGCGGTGACACCGTTCGCCCGCATCCTGGCGCGCGCGGTGGCCGACACCCCGGGCGCGATCGGCGGCGCGTTCGCCGCCTCCGACGGCGAGATGGTCGACCACATCGCCCACGGCGATCCCCACGAGCTGGCGCTGCTGACCGCGCACTACGGCGTGATCCTCGCCAACGTCGAGGCGCTGCTGGGCACCAAGCACTTCGGCGGCGCCCGCTACTTCGTCGTCGAGAACCGCGGGCTCGACGTGCTGGTCCACACCGTCGCCGAGGGCTACTACGCGCTCTTGGCGGTGCCGCCGCCGGCGCCGCTGCACCAGGCGCTCGACGCGCTGGCCACCGCCGCCGCGGCGCTGCGCCGGGAGATGCGGTGATCGCGCGGCGGCTGGTGGTCGCGGTGGCGCTGGTGGTGGCGCTGGCCGCGCGGGCGGGCGCCGCGCGCGCCGACGAACCGCCGTCGGGGACCGCCGCGGCGCTCGGCGACTACGACCCGTCGAGCAAGGCGTGGAACGGCATGGCGACCTTCGTCAAGGTCGCCGCCGGGCTGGGCTACGAGGTCATCCCGGTGGGCGCGCTCGAGTGGGGCGACCTCGACGAGCGCGACATCCTGGTGCTGGTCTACCCGCTGCAGCGCGTCGAGCCGTCGAACCT
The DNA here is from genome assembly GCA_016707895.1 of Myxococcales bacterium. Taxonomy (GTDB): domain Bacteria; phylum Myxococcota_A; class Polyangia; order Haliangiales; family Haliangiaceae; genus UBA2376. The sequence goes on from JADJGV010000008.1 coordinate 343,729, forward strand.
GGCGGCGTTCGTCCAGGCCGGCGGCCACGTCATCGTCGCTGACGACTTCGGCGACAGCGCCGCGGCGCTGTCGCGGATGGGCCTCTTGCGCGCCGAGGTCAACACCGCCGAGGCCGACCGCTACTACCGGTCGCGGATGTACGCGCCGATCGCGACGCCCTTGGCCAGCGGCAACCCGCTGACCCGCGGCGTCGCCGAGGTCGTGACCAACCACCCGGCGGTGCTGACCGAGGTCACCGGCGCCACGCCGATCCTCGGCTTCGGCGGATCGCGCGGCGCGGTGGTGGTGGCCGGCGAGCGCGGCACCGGCCGGTTCGTCGTCGTGTCCGACCCCAGCATCCTGATCAACCGGATGATGCAGTTCCCGGGCAACCTGAACCTCGCGGTCAACATGCTGCGCTGGCTCGATCGCGGCGGCCGCGCCCGCCGGGTGATCCTCTTGCGCGGCGACGTGCCGATGTACGGCGAGCCGCGGCCGTTCATCGACGACGCCAACCTGACGCCGTTCGGCCGCAACATGGCCGACGTCAACCGCTGGCTCGAGGGCCGCAACGAGTGGCTGCTGACCCCGATCGCGATGCGGGTCATCGGCGCGCTGGTCGCGGTCGCGCTGGCGGCGCTGGCGCTGGTGGCGATGCCGCCGTGGCGGCGCCGGGTGATCGACGGCGCGTGGCTCGGGCCGCCGCGCCGCGAGCGCCGCGACCTGGCCAGCCGGGTGGTGGCCGAGCACGACGCCGGCGCCAAGAACTTCTTGATCCCGGCGGCGGTGCTGCGCGACTCGGTCAACGTCGCGCTGGCCCGCGCGGTCGAGCACGTCGATCCGCTGTACCAGCTGCCCGAGCGCGAGTTGGTCAGCCGGGTCGCCGACCGGGTCGGGCGCGACGCCGCCGCGGTGGTGGCGCGGCTGGCGCCGCGGCTGCGCGCGCTGCCGACCCGGGTCCACGCCGCCGCGCCGTGGACCCGCGGCCGCCTGAGCGAACGCGACCTGACCGACCTCTACGACGACGCCGCCAGCCTGTATCGTCACCTGGGCGAGCCCCCGCTCGACGCCCGTGCCCCGGAAGCCTGAATGCCCTCCACCATCACCCCCGAACAGCTCGCCTCGGTCGGCACGATCGGCCGCACCATCCTCGACGAGGTCGGCAAGGCCTTCATCGGCCCGCCCACCGTCACCGAGGCCATCCTCACCGCGCTGGTCGCGCGCGGCCACGTGCTGATCGAGGGCAACCCCGGGGTGGCCAAGACCACGCTGGTCAAGGCGTTCGCGCAGACGCTGTCGATGAACTTCCGCCGGGTGCAGTTCACGCCCGACCTGCTGCCGTCGGACATCACCGGCACGTACATCCTCGACATGCGCACCAACACCTTCGTCCTGCGCGAGGGGCCGGTGTTCACCAACGTGCTGCTGGGCGACGAGATCAACCGCGCCCCGGCCAAGACCCAGTCGGCGCTGCTCGAGGCGATGCAGGAGCAGCAGGTCACGATCGAGGGCGAGACCAAGGCGCTGGGCTCGCCGTTCATCGTGCTGGCGACCCAGAACCCGATCGAGCAGGAGGGCACCTACCCGCTGCCCGAGGCCCAGGTCGATCGGTTCTTGATCAAGCTGCGCATGACCTACCCCGATCTCGCCGACGAGAAGCGGATGCTGCAGACCTACGACAAGCCGCCGCCGCCGGTGCGGGCGGTGGTGGGGCCGGGCGAGGTGCTGAAGCTGCAAGCGCTCGCCCAGGAGGTCTTCGTCGCCGAGGAGCTGCTCGACTACGTGCTGGCGCTGACCCAGTTCACCCGCAGCCACGGCCGGGTCTACCTGGGCGCGTCGCCGCGGGCCACGCTGGCGCTGCTCCATGCGTGCAAGGCGCTGGCGCTGCTGCGCGGCCGCGACTACGCGCTGCCCGACGACATCCGCCAGCTCGCGCCGCTGGTGCTGGCCCACCGCATCCTGATGACCCCCGACGCCGAGCTCGAGGGCGGCACCGGCGCGGCGGTGGTGACCGAGGCGCTGGCCAAGGTCGGGTACAAGACGCCGCGGCGATGATCCCGTCGCTCGCCACCCGCGGGAAGCTGGTGCTGTCGGCGGCCGCGCTGATGGTGCTGGTCGGCGCGTTCCGCGGCGCGCCGCCGCTGGTGGCGATGGGCGGCACCGTGCTGATCGCGCTGGCCGCCGCGTACCTGGCGTTCTTCCCGACCGCGGTGCTGCTCCGCCGCAAGAAGATCGAGCTGTCGTGGTGGGTGCCGCCCGGCGATCAGCCCGGCGGCGCGCTGGCGCCCGATCGGCCGTTCGAGCTGCACATCGCGTATCGCAACCACGGCAGCCGGACGCTGCGGGTGCTGGGGACCAAGGTGCTGGCCAACCCCGGCCTCGAGGTCGCGCCGTGCGTCGCCGCGTCGGTGCCGCCCGGCCACCAGATCGAGCACACCACCGAGGTGCGGCCGGCCACCGCCGGCTACCAGGTGTTCCACGGCGCGGTGCTGGTGCTGGGCGATCTGCTCGGGCTGTTCGAGGTCCACGCCTACTTCCCCAACCCGATCGCGATCAAGGTGTTCCCGCGTCGCCGGGCCGCGGTGGCGCCGGCGCTGCGGGTGGCCGGCGGCAGCCACAGCGATCAGGTCGGCCAGCACCGGGTGCGCCGGCGCGGCCTGGCCGGCGAGCTGCGCGAGCTGCGCGAGCACGCCCACGGCGACCCGTTCAAGTACATCGCGTGGAAGGCCACCGCGCGCCGCGGCAAGCTGATGGTGCGCGACCTCGACAACGAGCTGGTCGCGACCCACGTGCTGTGCGTCGACGTCGGCGCGTCGATGCGCGGCGGGCCGCGCGGCAAGACCGCGCTCGACTGGGCGATCGACGCCGCGGCGGCGATGTCGCAGGCGGCGCTCGACGGCGGCGATCGGGTCGGGCTGGTGACCTTCGACACCCGGCCGGTGCTCGAGCTCAAGCCGGGGGCCGGCCACCACCACTGGCTGCAGCTGGTCGATCGCCTGCTCGACGCGGCGACCGTGGTCGACGAGGACCTCACCGATCTCACCGCCGGCGAGCTGGTGGCCGCGGTCGCCAACTACCTGGCGCACCAGGAGGCGCTCGACGTGCGGCTGCGCCACGTGCCGGCGATGGACGATCCGCGCTGGGGCCAGATCCAGGCCGGGCCCGACGGCGTGCTCTACGACCTGGGCGCGATGCTGCGCCTGGTGCAGAAGCTGATCGAGGGGCTGGGCGCGCAGAAGTCGCTGGCGCCGCCGTGGTGGTGGTCGCGGGTGCACCTGTCGGAGGGCGCCGATCCGCAGATGGCGCCGCTGCGGCTGTTCTGCCGGCTGCGCGGCATCGAGCTGCCGTACCGCAACGAGCACATCGTCGGCCGCCGCTCGGCCGGCCTGGCCCAGGCGCTCGAGCGCACGGTCGCCGACGTCCGCCCCGATCACGTCGTCGTGCTGTCGGATCTCGCCGGCGTGCTCGACGACGAGGCGCGGGTGAGCAAGGCGTTCGCGCGGGTGCGGCGCCGGGCCAGCTCGTTGACCGTGGTGGTGCCGGCGACGCCCGAGTTCGCCGCGGTCGGCCAGACGCCGGTCGGCAAGACCGTCGCTTCGATCATGACCCACGATCACCGCCGCGAGCTGAGCGCGGCGCGCTCGCTGCTCGCCCGCCACGGCGCGCGGGTGGTGATCGCGACCCCGAGCGACACGCCGGCCCGCCTGCTGGCCCGCCGCCGCCGCGCCGCGTGAGCGCGGTACCCGCGCGCCGGGTTTCGCGGTAGCGTGCGCGCGTGGCCACGATCGACGTCGTCGTCAACGGCACCGCCCGCACCATCGCCGCCGGCGCCACCATCACCGCCTTGCTCGATGAGCTGGGCCTGGGCGGCCGCCGGGTCGCGGTCGAGCGCAACAAGGTCGTCGTGCCGCGCGCCAAGCACGCCGAGACTGTGCTCGCCTCCGGCGATCACCTGGAGCTGGTGACCTTCGTCGGCGGCGGCTGATCGCTCGCCCGGACGCCGGCTCCGGATCCGATCCCGATCCCGTCACCGATCCCGTCACCGATCCCGATCCCGTCACCGATCCCGATCCCGATCCCGTCACCGTCACCGTTCCCGTCCCGGTTCCCGATCCCGTCCCCCCATCACCGAACCCAACCATAACCAACACCGACACCTGGACCCTCGCCGGCCGCACCTTCCACTCGCGCATCATCATCGGCACCGGCAAGTTCGCGTCGCTCGACGAGACCCGCGCCGCGATCGCTGCCTCGGGCGCCGAGATGGTGACCGTGGCGCTGCGCCGGGTCGACCTGTCGGGCAAGGGCCCCAACCTGCTCGACGCCATCGATCGCACGAAGCTCGCGCTCCTGCCCAACACCGCGGGCTGCTACACGGTCGACGAGGCGGTGCGCACCTGCCACCTGGCGCGCGAGCTGGGCATGGACGACTTCGTCAAGCTCGAGGTCATCGGCGATCCCAAGACGCTGTTCCCCGACAACGCCGCGACCGTCGAGGCCGCGCGGATCCTGGTCAAGGAGGGCTTCACGGTCCTGCCCTACTGCGGCGACGACCTGATCACCTGCAAGCGGCTGATCGACGCCGGCTGCCCGGCGGTGATGCCGCTGGCCGCGCCGATCGGGTCGGGGCTCGGCATCCGCAACCCCCACAACCTGAAGATCATCATCGACGAGGTCGGCGCGCCGGTGATCGTCGACGCCGGGGTCGGCACCGCGTCGGACGCGGCGGTGGCGATGGAGCTGGGCGCGACCGCGGTGCTGATGAACACCGGCATCGCCGCGGCCAAGCGGCCGGTGCTGATGGCCGAGGCGATGCGGCTCGGCGTCGACGCCGGCCGCAAGGCGTTCCTGGCCGGGCGGATGGCGATGAAGGCCTACGCCAACGCGTCGTCGCCGGTGGTCGGGCTGATCGAGTGAAGGGCCCGGGAATGGGGATCTTGATCGGTTTCGCACCCGATGCATCCCCGGGGGCGGCGTTGCCGGCTCCGGTGCTCAGGTCACGTCCGACGAGGACGCTCCCCTCCGCTCCTCGCCGGCGCCTTGCCCGCGGGGCGCCTCGGCCGCGCCCCTCGACCAACATCCCCATTGCCGGGCCCTGACCGTGCGCCCCGGGCTGGTGGCGATCACCGACCTGACGCTGTGCGCCGGCCCGACGCTGCACGCGCGGGTCGCGGCGATCGCGGCGGCGCTGCCGGCCGGCGCGCTGGCGGTGCAGCTGCGCGCCAGACACCTCGGCGGCGCCGCGCTGTACGCGACGGCGGTCGAGCTGCGCGCGGTCACCCGGGCCGTCGGCGCGGCGCTGTGGGTGAACGATCGGCTCGACGTCGCGCTGGCGGTCGAGGCCGACGGCGTGCACCTGCCCGAGGCCGGGCTGCCGGTGGCGACGGCGCGGGCGATCGCGCCCGGGCTGGCGATCGGCGTGTCGCGCCACCGCGCCGACCTCGACGAGGAGGTCGACCTCGTGCAACTCGGGCCGATCTGGTCGACGCCGTCGAAGGCCGGCATGGGCGAGCCGCTGGGGTCGGCGGCGCTGACCGCGGCGCGGCCGCGGGTGGCCGGGCAGCTGGTCGCGGTCGGCGGCGTCGACGATCCAGACCGGGTCGCGGCGGCGATCGCGGCCGGCGCCGACGCGGTGGCGGCGATCCGCGCGTGGTGGTGCAGCGACGATCCCGGCGCGGTGGCGGCGGCGTGGTGGACGATCATCGCGCGGGCCCGGGAATGACCACCGGGGGTCGCGCGTTGCGGCCCGCGATGAGCCTCGCGCCCGCGCGCGCCGTGATCGCGTTGACCGCCGCGGCGGCGTGCGGCCGCGGCGGCAGCCCTGCCCCGCCCCCGCCGCCCGCGCCGCTCGACGCGCCCGCCACCGCGCCCGCCGTCGACGGGGGACCGCTCGCCGCGACCGGCGACCTCCCCTGCGACGGCCAGGTCCGCGCCCTGGCGCCCGGCGTCACCGGCGAGCGGCGGCCGATCGCCGCCCCCAGCCCGCTGCCCGGCGTCGAGCCGTGCCTCGACGTCGTGCGGATCGATCTCGCGCTGCACCGGGTGGAGCTGATCATGGCGTCCCGCGACGGCGCGCCGCGGCCGGTGCCGCGCTGGGCCAAGGAGTTCGGGGCGATCGCCGCGGTCAACGCCGGCATGTTCGGCGAGGACCACCGCGGGCTGGGGCACCTGCGCGACGGCGCCCACGTCGATCGCGATCGCGACAACCCGCGCTACGGCGGCTGGTTGCTGTTCGACCCGATCGCGCCGACCGATCCGCCGGTGCGGGTGGTCGGCCGCGACTGCCCGGGCGTCGACGCCGCCGCGGCGCGGGCGCGCTACCGCGGGCAGATCCAGAGCTACCGCCTGCTGGGCTGCGCCGGCGAGGCGCTGGCCTGGGCCGACGACAAGCGCTACTCGGCGGCCGGGTTCGGCGTCGATCGCGCTGGCCGGCTGGTGCTGCTGCACACCCGCGCGCCGTTCCGCATGGGTGAGCTGGCCACCGCGCTGGCGGCGCCAGGCCTCGACCTGGCCGGGGCGCTCTACGCCGAGGGCGGCCCCGAGGCGACGCTGGTCGCCGGGTGGGGCGCTGGCCGCTGGCTGCGCGTCGGCAGCTACGAGAGCGGCTACTGGGAGGATGACTCGAACCACACGGCGTGGGACGTGCCCAACGTCCTCATCGCGATCCCGAAGGCGCCTACTTCGCCTTGAGCTGCGTCGGCGGCCCACCCCAGTTCATCCACCGCTCCCACAGGCCCATGAAGTGGGCGTTGGCGTTGTCGTCGCTGCGCCAGTTGGTCGGGCGCAGCTTGTCGCGCGGACCGGGCACCACCAGCGAGCCGACGTAGTCGCCCTTGGCGTAGACCTTGTCGATCTGCGCGGCCATGCGGTCGATGTCGGCGGCGACCACGCCGCCGGTGGCGGTGGCCTGGTAGAACTGGACGGTCACGCGCACCGGGAACCGCGCGTCGCGCTCGATGGTCTTGCCGTCGAGCTCGGTGTACGGCCCGGTGGTGTCGCCGTGGCCGATCACCGCGGTGTCGATGTCGCGGGCCCGCGCGCCGCCGGTGGCCATCGCCATGCCGTCGCCGCCGCTGGCCCCCGCCATCGCCGGCGGCGCCGGCATCGGCGCGTCGTCGAGGTAGCCGCCCTCGGCCGCGCCGCCGATCGCGAGCTGCCGCCGCGGCTGCTCCTTCTGCTTGAGCGGCACCTGGATCAGCATCAGCAGGTTGGCGTCCTCGCCCAGCGACGCCGCGCTCTCGCCGTTGGCGGTGTGGCCCTTGGCCTGGACGTCCTTGAGGCGCTCGGCGATCAGCGGCGCCTTCTCGCCGTCATCGTTGAAGTACAGCCGCTGGCCCCAGCTGCCGCCGGCCGGCGAGTCGCGGTTGTTGTCGACGATCGTCATGCTGGTGCCCTGGCGGGTCACCAGGATGGTCAGCACCGCCGGGTTGTCCTGGTACGACTGGTAGTTGAAGATCACCGGCCAGAAGTTGACCTTGCCGCTCTTGGGCACTGGCAAGAACGCGTGCTGCGCGCTCACCAGCGCGTGGCCGTCGCGCTTGGCCAGGAGCGAGCCGCCCTTGATCTTGCCGGCGTCGCGCTTGGACAGGTAGCGGCCGGGGTTGGCGAGCAGCTCGGTCAGCGCGACGGTCTTGAGCTTGCCGCCCTTGTGGTTGCCGACCGGCACGAAGATGCGATCCATGCGCACGTCGGCGGTCTTGTCGGCGAAGTTGCTGTTGCGGATGACCGGCATCAGGTAGGTCTCGCCGGGCCCGGCCTCGACCTCGATGGTCACGTCGCTGATGTTGGGGCCGACCGAGCTGCCCTCCCAGCGGCCGGTGTCCTCCCACATGACGTTGACCAGGTTGAGCTGCTTGGCCAGCACCATCTGGTTGATCGCCTCGTCGCCCACCATCCCGGCCACGGTGGCGGCGATCGACGAGAACGACGGCTGGGGATCGGCGATCATGACCTGGTCGGGCGGCGGGGGCGGCGCCGGCTTGGCGAGCGCGGGCCCGACGAACGCGGTCGAGGTGGCGAGGGCGGCGGCGGCGAGGCGGTGGGCGAGGCGGCGAGAGAGGCTCATGCTCCTTTCCACGCACGAGGCCGCCGCCGGTTCTGGCGACCCCGCAGCGCCCTCCCCAGCGTCCCGGAGCTGTTGTAAACACGGCCGATGCTCGGTGGTTCGATCGACCTGGCCGGCTGGCAGCCGCTGGCGCTCCCGCTGGCCGGCGAGGCCCGCGACGCGACCCGCGACGACGCGCAGCGCGCCTACGCGGCGCTGATCGACGCCCGCGCCGCGCGGGTCCACGCGCTGACCGCGCTGGCGGCGCAGCACGGCGTCGAGCTGGCGGCCGACGACGCCAGCGCGCGGCTCGGCGCGTGGCTGGTGGCCGCCGCCGCGGCGGCCGGCCCCGACGCGATCGGCGCCGCGGCGTGGAGCGGCCTGGCCGTCGACGCGACCCTGTGGCTCGGCGAGCGCATCATCGCCGCCAGCGACGGCGCGCTGCGCTGGGAGCTGTACACCGCGCACAAGAAGGCCACCGGCTACCAGCGCGCGGTGCTGGTCGGGTTCCGCGGCGTCGACGACCCGCGCTACTACGTCGACCTCGCGCACTTCGTCGCCAGCTGGCTCGAGCTGGCGCTGCGGCGCCGCCCGGCCCGCCCTGACTTCCTGGCGGTCATCGAGCGCACGACGCTAGCCGACGCGAGGCCGCGGTGAAGCGCCTCGTGCTCACCTGCGAGCACGCCGACTGGTCGCTGCCGCCCGGCGTCGACCTCGGCGTCGACGGCGACGTGCTGCGCGGCCAGGCCAGCTGGGATCCCGGCGCCCACGCGATCATCGCCGGCGTCGGCGTCCGCCTCGATCTCGACGTCCACGCCGGCACCTACTCGCGGATGTGGATCGATCTCAACCGCCCGGCCGATCACCCCGACGTGATCCCGCGGGTCAGCTACGGCGAGCCGGTGCCGGGCAACGCCGACCTCGACGCCGCCGCCCGCGCCGCGCGGATCGCGACCTACCACGCGCCGTACTGGGCCGCGGTGTCCGACGCGATCGACGCCCAGCTCGCGGCCCACGGCGCGTGCGTGCAGTTCTCGTCGCACAGCTTCGACCCCGCGCTCGATCCCGCCAACCGCACCTACGACCTCGGCGTCCTCTACGACCCCGACCACCCCTTCGAGGCGCCGCTGGCCGAGCGGATGATCGCCGGCCTCACCGCCGCCGGCTTCGACGTGCGCGCCAACCAGCCCTACGGCGGCACCATCCCCGCGCTGTGCACCGCGATGCGCGACGCCCGCCCCGGCCTGCGCTTCGCCGGCATCGAGCTCGAGACCAGCTACGCGGTCAGCCTGGCGCCCGGCGGCTGCGCCCGCGTCGCCGCCGCGGTGGCGCCGCTGTTGCGCGGCCTGCTCGCCGGCTGACCTCGACTACCACGCGTCGTCGGACAGCTCCATCAGCGCCAGGTCGCCGCCCTCGATGATCTTGCGCGACGCGGTGATGCCGGGCAGCACCTCGCGGGCGTAGAACCGGGCCGCGGCGATCTTGCCGGCGTAGAACGGGCGGTCGCGCTCGGCGGCGCCGGCCTGGGCCGCCAGCGCGACCTTGGCGTTGACCAGCAGGCGCCAGCCGATGATCAGCTCGGCCAGCGCGAACAGGATGCGGTTGCCGTGCAGGCCGACGTGGTACGGCGACTGGCCGAGCTTGCCCATCATGCCCATGAAGATCGCGCCGACGTCGTCGATCGCGCGCTTGAGCGCGGCGGCCTCGCTGGCCAGCTCCGGCGGCAGCGCCGCCAGATCCTTGCCGACGTCGCCCATCAGCGCCTGCAAGGTCGCGCCGCGATCGCGGCCGACCTTGCGGAAGAACAGGTCGAGGGCCTGGATGTGGGTCGTGCCCTCGTAGAGCGTGTCGATCTTCTGGTCGCGGATGTACTGCTCGATCGGGTAGTCGCTGCAGTAGCCCGAGCCGCCGAAGCACTGCAGGCTGACGCCGAGCAGCTCGAAGACCTTCTCCGACGCGTAGCCCTTGCACAGCGGCAGCAGCAGATCGTTGCGGGCGTCGAGCGCCTTGGCCGCGTCGCTGCCGTAGCCGCCGGCGATCACCACCTGATCCTGGACGTGGGCGGTGTACAAGATCAGCGCGCGCAGGCCCTCGGCGAAGGCCTTCTGCAGCATCAGCATGCGGCGCACGTCGGGGTGGCGGATGATCTCGACCCGGGGCGCGGTCTTGTCGGCGGCGCGCGCCAGGTCGGCGCCTTGCTTGCGCAGCCGGGTGTAGGCCAGCGCGTTGCCGTAGCCCGTCGACAGCGCCGCCATCGACTTGGTGGCGACGCCCATGCGCGCGTACTCGATGACGTGGAACATCTGGGCGATGCCGTCGCGGACGCCGCCGACCAGCAGGCCGCGGCACGGGGTGCCGGTGGCGCCCAGCGTCAGCTCGCAGGTGGCCGAGCCCTTGATGCCCATCTTGTGCTCGACGTTGGTGACGAACGCGCCGTTGCGCGCGCCGAGCGAGCCGTCGGCCTCGACCCAGAACTTCGGCACGAGGAACATGCCCAGGCCCTTGGTGCCGGGCGGCGCGCCCTCGGGCCGGGCCAGCACCAGGTGGACGATGTTGGCCGGCTGATCGAAGTCGCCGTTGGTGATGAACCGCTTGACGCCCTCGAGGTGGTACTCGTCGCCGCCGACGTGGATCGCCTTGGTGGTGCCGGCGCCGACGTCGGAGCCGGCGTCGGGCTCGGTCAGCACCATCGTGCCGCCCCAGTGCTTGTCGAGGATGTTCTGCAGGTAGCGCGCCTTCTGATCGGGCGTGCCGAGCTCGTCGACGACCTTGGCGTGGAAGTTCCCCAGGAGGTAGAAGGTCAGCGCCGGGTTGGCGCCGCTGAGCAGCTCGAACGCCGCCCACGCCACCGACGGCGGCGCGCCGTAGCCGCCGAGGTGCTCGGGCAGCTCGAGCTTGTTCCAGCCGTCGCGGTAGTAGGCCTCGAGGGCCGCGGTGAAGCCCTTGGGCAGGGTCACGCCGCCGGCGCCGTCGAAGCGCACGCCCTCCTGGTCGCCCTCGACGAACGACCGCGACCAGGTCGTGGTGCAGAACTCGGCGAGGCCCTCGAGCGAGGCGCGGGCAGCGTCGGCGTCGAACGACGCGAACGGCCCGGCGCCGAGCACGCCCCGGTCGATGCCGAGCACCTCGAACAGGTTGAAGAAGACGTCGCGCAGGTTGGGTAGGTAATGGCTGGCCGCGGTCATGCGCCGCCAGTCTACAACCGAGGCTCGGTCACGGCATCGGACAGCCGGGCACCATCGAATCGAGGGTCAGGGTCTGGGGGTTGAGCGTCGAGGTCAGGCCGCCGGCGCGCTGCGCGAAGCTGGCGGTGCGCTTCCAGCACGGCGCGGCGCCGATGCGTCCGGTCATCACCATCGTGTGCTGCCCGGCCGCGACCATCGTCGCGGTGATGTCCTGATCGCCGGCGATGCACGCGTAGCTGGCCCCGGCGCAGTCGCTGGCGTAACTGCCGGCCGGCTGGGTGGCGCCGGCGGCGATCGCGAACGTCGTCGGCACGCACGCCCCGGCGCTGTCGCGCAGCTCGATCGTGGTGGCGGTGATGCCGGCGCCCTGCTGCGCCAGGTCGGTGCAGTTGCCCATCGTCGGCGTGGTGATGCGGAACGCCAGCGTGCCGGTGGGCTCGACGTCGAACGCGACCGGGCCCGCCGGGGTGAGCTGGCCGGGCTTGACCTCGATGTTGCGGACGTACTCGGGGCCGTCGAGGGTGCCGCCGCCGGTGACCGAGACCCGCAGGTCGTAGCGCCCGGGCGCGAGCATCCCGGTGGTGCCGCTGCCGCCGGCGCAGCTCCACAGGGTCGACTCACCGAACGCCGCCCCGACCGGCACCACGTCGGCCGACACCGAGGTCGCGCCGACCGACGCGCAGGTCTGCGGCGCGCCGGCGTGGCTCAGCGTCCAGGTCAGCGAGATCTGGCCGGGCGCCGCGGCGTCGATCGCCGGGCGCGCGTCGGGCAGCCCGACGTCGTCGCTGCACGCCACCAGCAGGGAGGACAACACGAGCGCTCGGACCGGCCGCATGTCGGCCAGGATACTCGATCGCCGCGCGGCCCGCGCCGGTTGCGCGGCGCCGCCGCCCCCACGCCCGCCCCGGTGCTACGCCAACGCCTTCTGCATGCGGACGAAGTGGCAGGGCTGCTTGACCGGGCGCTGGTCGTACGGCGCGGTGCCGACCTCGCGGTAGCCCTGGCTGCGGTACCACGGGCCCAGCTCCTGGCGCAGGTTGACGACCGCCAGCTCGACGTCGACGCACCCGACCGCGGCGCACAGCGCCTCGGCCACGGCCACCAGGCGGCGGCCCAGGCCGCGGCCCTGGTGATCGGGCGCCACCGACAAGAGGCCGATCGTGCCGCGGGCGTCGTCGATGCGCACGTAGATCGCGGCGGCCAGGTCGCCGGCGTCGCCGTCGAGCACCAGGAAGTGGCCGCGCTCGCGGAGCGCCGCCACCTCGGCCGGCTCGACGCGCTCGCCGTCGACGAAGAACGCCTCGACCGCGTGCGCGCGGTTGATCAGTCGGGTCACCGCCGCCAGGTCGGCGGGCTGGGCCCGGCGGACGCTCGGCGACAGCGAGCGCGGGGGGCGGGCCGACAGGGCCGAGAGCGTCGCGGACCGCGCGAGATCGATCATCGCGCGGTCTGTAGCACGCAGGTCCGACACTCTGGCGCGATCACGCGGGCGCGATCACTGGAAGCAGCTGGGACCGCCGCTGCGCAGCGTGGTCGGCGTGCCGATGCCGGGCGCGGCGAGGTACGACGCGACCGACGCGTCGCCGCGGAGGTGGCGCTCGAACCACGCGGTCGTGACCCGGAAGGTCAGCGTGTGCACGGTGGCCTCGGGGGTCTGGCCGTTCTGGCACGCGAGGCACGCCAGGCCGCAGCTGCCGCGGTCGCCGATCCAGTCCATGTGATCGGCCTGGCCGATCGTGACCTCGAGCGCGGTCGGCGCGTTGCACGCGCTGTCGTAGAACCGGGTGTAGTTGTCGGCGGCCGGCGCGCACGACATGCCGCCCAGCCCGCCCGACGAGTCGGTGGTCTCGCCCAGCAGCGCGATCGGCACGGTCAACCCGCCCATCAGCTCGGGCGCGACCGACAGCGAGCCGTCGTTGCCGAACGGCGGCAGCGCGTCGACCGGATCCCAGCCGACCACCGCCTTGATCCGGCTGTCGAGGATCGCGGCGTTGATGCTGACCTTGCCGCCCAGCGAGTGGCCGGCGACGCCGATCTTGCCGGCGTCGAGGCGCGCGGCCAGCCCCGACGCGGCGCCCAGCGCCCAATCGATCACCCGCCCGACCTCGGCCGCCTTGGCCTGGTGGTTGCCGCTCGAGGCGTAGTCGCGGGTGACGACGACGTAGCCCCAGGTGGCGAGGTGATCGCAGTAGATGCGGTACTGGCTGCGCGCGAGCTGGTAGCCCGGCGAGACGATCACCAGCGGGAACGGCCCCGGCGCCGGCGTGGTGCCGTCGACCGACGGCGCGCACACCGTGCCGGCGATCGATCCGCCGGCGACCGGGATCGACACCGTCGCGGTGACGACCGATCGGTAGGTGCCCGGCGTGCCCGGGTCGCGCGCGCTGGTCGGCGCGTCGGGGGTGGTGCCGGGCGCGTCGATCGGCTGGGTGCCATCGGTGGTGGTGGCGTCGGCCCCGAGGCCGCCGTCGCCGTCGCCGGGCGGCGCGTCGATCGCGGCGGCGTCGTCGCCACCGCCGCCGCACGCGGCGACCCCGGCCAGGCCAAGCAAGAACGGAACGAGCGAGGTGCGGGTCATCGGTGCCTCCGCGGCGCAGCAGTCGGACGTCGAGTGGGACGGGGGGACGGGGTCGGGGCCGGGGCCGGCGGCTGCGCCATCGCGTGCAGCTCGCCGATCACCAGCTTGGCGCGCATCGCGACGATCAGGCGCTCGCCGAGGCGGGTGGCGTCGCGGGCGACGGCGTCGAGCGGACGCGGCGGCAGCTTGCCGCCGGCCAGCACCCGCGCGCGGAACAGCTCGAGCTCGGTGCGGATCAGCGCCCGCACCGCGGCCGCGTACGGCTCGAGGATCGGCATCGGGAACAGGTCGCCCATGCCCTGCCGGCGGGTCTCGTCGATCACCTGCAAGAGCTCGAGGTCGGCGTCGACGTAGCGGCCGTCGGCGGCCGCGGTCACCAGGCCCTTGGCGGCCAGGTCGTCGAGCTCGGCGGCGCTGATGTCGAGCGCGGCCAGCACCTCGGCCCGGGTCTGGCCGGCGCCATCGCGGCCGCGGCGGGCCTGGGCGTCCGAGGTGCCGGCGCGGATCGCCGGCTCGAGCTCGCCGAGGTGCTCGCGCAGCGCGGCCTCAGCGTCGGCCCGCACCGCGGCGCTCGGCGCCGGCTCCATGATCTCGTGGATCAGCTTGAGCGGCAGGAACCGGCGCGTCTGCAGCTCCTTGATCGTGCGCACCCGCGCGGCGAGCTGCGGGTCGTAGTACGCCATGTTGCGGCTGGTGCGCGTGGTCGGGCGCGGCAGGAGCCCCTCGCGCATGTAGTGCTTGATGGTCGCCGCCGGCACGCCGGCCTGGCTGGCCAGGTCGGAGATGCGCACCAGCGCCGGGGTCGCCCGCGCCGCCTTGGCGGGAACAACCGTGGCCCGGTCGCCGCGCCCAGGTTGGGTCGGGGGAGCGGAACGAACGCGGGACCGGGCCACGGACGGCACCCTACGCCAGGGGCCGCGGATCCCGAAAGTAGAAAGTTCGACTTTCTACTTTCAGGACCTAACCGGCCGCGGCCGCCGCGGCGCCGACCGCCAGCGTGCGGGCCCGGGTGGAGACCGCCGCCGCGCGCCACCGCTCGGTCATCAGCCGGTGGCACAGGATCGCGGCGCCGACGACGATCTCGATGGTCAGCCCGAGCCAGCCGCCGCGCACGCCCCAGCCGAGGCCGAGCCCGAGCACCGCCGCCAGCGGCGGCGTCACCACCCACGACGTGATCACGCCGACCACGGCGGGGTAGACCGCGTCGCCGACGCCGCGCAGGAGGCCGCGGGCGATCACGTTCGCGGCGTCGGCCACCAGGAACAGCGCCGCCATCTGGATCAGCGCGCGGGTCACCTCCCGCACCGCGCCGTCGTCGGCGCCGAGCAGCCGCGCGATCGGATCGGCGAACGCCACGAACGCCACGGTGCAGGCCGCGGTGTAGATGCCGCCGAGCAGGAACGCGCGGCGCGCCACCGGGCGCACCAGGTCGAAGCGGCCGGCGCCGATCGCCTGCCCGACCAGCACGCTCGCGGCCTCGGCCAGCGCGTGCGCGGGCAGGAACGAGACGTGGGTGAGCTGCAGCACCAACTGGTGGGCCGCGCCGTCGGCCGCGCCCATGCGCGCCACCACCAACGACAGCGCGAAGAACGCGCCGACCTCGAGGAGGAACTGCACGCCGGTGGGCGCGCCCTGCTGCCAGATCGCGCGGGCGTAGGCCGGCCGCCAGCGCGCGCGCTTGACCCGCGGCCACAGCGCGCCGGCCAGCACGCCGCACTCGACGGCGCTGCCGACCACCGACGCGATCGCCGCGCCGGCCACGCCCCAGCCGAGGCCGACGATCAGCGCGACGTCGCCCAGCACGTTGGCCAGGTTGCCGGCGATCGTCGCCCGCATCGGGGTCTGGGCGTCGCCCTCGGCCCAACGGGTCTCGCGCATCGCGACGGTGACCAGCACCAGCGGCGCCGCCAGCGCGCGGATGCGCAGGTAGGTGGCGGCGTGGTGGCCCTGGGCGTGATCGCTGGCGAGCAACGCCAGGAGCGGCGCCAGCGCCTGGGCCAGCACGACGGTGGTGACGCCCCAGCCGAGCGCGAACAGGATCGCGACGCCGAGGTAGCGATCGGCGTCCTCGGGGCGGCCGGCGCCGAGCGCCTGCGCGACCAAGGTCTTGGCGCCGCGCAGCGCGCCGATCGCGAAGCACAACACGGCGAACGCCGCGACCGAGGCCAGGCCGACGCCGGCCACCTCGGCGGCGCCGACCCGCGCCACGAAGGCCGCGCCGACCAGGCTCATCGCGCTGTAGCTCAGCGTCGACACGGCGATCGGCCACGCGCGGCGCGCGAGCTCGCGGCCGGGCGCCGCGGACCAGGAGAGGAGGGATTCGAAGGAGGACCTAGACGCAGGAGCAGAAACCGACATGACACGCACCCAGGAGCGGGCCGTCAGACCCGCAGCGAGAGAAAGCGAAGCGCCGCGAAGGGCGCGGTGGCGGAGCGCCAGGACGGCACGCGCACGACGGCGCGGACGTCGGGGTCACCGACACGGGGCGGCAGAGCCAGGAGGCTCGGCCGGGGTCACTCAGGCGACGGGTTCCGTCGCTTCAGCGAGGCAGCTCAGCGCTGCAGCCCCATGTCGTAGCCATCCTGGCGGACGACAATCGTCGGGCACGGGCAGGTGCGGACGATCATCTTCGCGGTCGGCATGGTCGACATGGAGAACTCCGGGGGGAAGTTTCATCCGTGCCACGGCTGGCGCGCGCTGTCAATCAGGTGGTGCGGGCGCGCACGGTCGATGAAACAATTGGCACGCTCGTGCGTCGTATCTCCATGATGTCCGGTCGCCTCACGCTGGTGCTCGCGGTCGCTGCGCTCGCGTGTCGTGGTGAGGCCCGCGGCCAGCCGACCCCGGGCGCGGCCGGCGCCCCTGCCCCGTCATCGGCCGCGCGGCCCGTGGCGGCGCGCCCGGGGGCCAGCGCCGCGGTCGGCCGGGCCGACGTTCGCGGCCAGGTGATCGCGGTGGGCATCGCGTCGCGGGTCGGCGCCAGCGGCGCCGCCGACGCCACGCCCAAGCGGGCCAAGCTCGGCGAGGACGTCACGCTGTTCGCGGTGCTCGAGGTCGACGACGGCGGCACGCGCACCGTCTACTCGGACGCGCCGCGGCTGACCTGGAAGAAGAAGTCGATCGCGCCGCGCCCGCTGGCCGAGGCGCCGGCGGTGACGCTGGCGTGGGCCAAGCTCGAGCCGACCGAGGCCAACCTGTCCAACACCGCGTCGGGCAGCTTCCGCTACGAGCGCATCCCCTACGCCGCGACGCCGCTCGACGCGCGCGGCGGCGCGATCGCCGCCGACGTCCACCCGACGCTCACCCCCGATCATGGCCACGGCCTGGGCACGATGCGCTACCAGCTGACCGCGACCCAGGGCGATCGCGTCGTCGCCAGCCCCGGCGTCGACGCGCGCCGCGCCCGCGCCGCCGGCGGGCTCACCGACGACGTCCACCGCGTCACGCTGCGCAAGGACGACACCTTCATCGGCTACCTGACCGAGATGATGGGCCAGCCGTACATCTGGGCCTCGGCCGGGCCCAGCGACAAGGCGCACCAGAGCGAACACCTCGAGGGCTCCGACTGCGCCGACCTGATGGTCTACGCCGCGCGCCGCGCCGGCTTCACGATCCCGTACGGCTGGACCGGCTCGCTCAAGCAGCACGCCCGCGTGCTGGCCACCGGCGCGCTCGCCGACGACGGCGTCTACCGCGACCGCAACGGCGTGCCGGTGCCGTTCCCCGCACCCGGCGATCTGATCCTGTTCCCCCGCCACGTCGGCGCGCTGACCGTCGATCGCGGCACGATCGGCGTGGTCGACGTCGACGACCTGATGATCCACACGCTGTTCGACTCGCCCAAGGAGCAGGCGCTGCGCGACTCGGGCTACGCCGACAACCCGATCGAGATCCTGCGCTGGAAGAAGCGCTAGCCGGCGCCTGGTCGCGGCGCGGGCACGGGCACGGGCACGGGGCGGTTCCCTTCGAAACGCGCTGCGTTTCTCAGGAGCCGCGGCGGCCGATGTCGGTGCGCAGCTGCTTGCCGGCCAGGCCGATGCGATCGATCGCGGCGTACGCGACGCCCCGCGCCGCTTCGACGTCGGCGCCGAGGCCGGTGACGCCGAGCACGCGGCCGCCGGCCGACACCAGCGCGCCGTCCTTGGTCGCGGTGCCGGCGTGGAAGACGATCAGGTCGCCGCCGTCGAGCCCGTCGAGGCCGGTGATCGGATCGCCGGCGCGCGGCGCGTCCGGGTATCCGGCGGCGGCCACCACCACGCACACCGCGGTCCGCGGGCTCCAGCCGATCGCGCCGGCCGGCATCGCGCCGGCGGCCGCCCCGGCCAGCACCGCGCCGAGGTCGCCGTCGAGCCGCGCCATCACCGGCTGGGTCTCGGGATCGCCGAAGCGGCAGTTGTACTCGATGATCCACGGCGTGCCGTCGGGCTCGATCATCAGCCCGGCGTACAGCACGCCGCGGTAGTCGATGCCCTCGGCGGCCAGGCCGCGCACGGTGGGCTCGAGGATCTCGGCGGTGGCGCGGGCGACGACCGCGTCGGTCACCCAGGCCGGGCTGACCGTACCCATGCCGCCGGTGTTGGGCCCGCGATCGCCGTCGAGGAGCGTCTTGTGATCCTCGGCCGGCGCCAGCACCTCGAGGCGCGCGCCGTCGGTGAGCGCCAGCAGCGACACCTCGCGGCCGCGGATCTTCTGCTCGACGACCAGCCGCTGACCCGCGGCGCCGAACCGGCCGTCGAGCATCGCCCGCGCCGCCGCCCGCGCTTCGTCGCCGTCCTTGGCCACGACGACGCCCTTGCCGGCGCACAGCCCGTCGGCCTTGACCACGCAGCCGCCGCCGAGCTCGGCGATCGCGGCGTCGGCCGCCGCGACGTCCTCGACCACGAAGAACCGCGCGGTGCGGATGCCGTGGCGCGCGAAGAACTGCTTGCTCCACGCCTTGCTGCCCTCGAGCACCGCGCCGGCGGCGCCGGGGCCGAAGGTCGGCACGCCGGCCGCGCGCAGGCGATCGGCCAGGCCGGCCACCAGCGGCGCCTCGGGGCCGACCACCACCAGGTCGACCGCGCGGGCGGTGGCCAGCGCCACCAGCCCGTCGAGATCCCCGACCGCGACCGGCGCGCACTCGGCGAGCCGCGCGATGCCCGGGTTGCCCGGCGCCGCGACCACCGCGTGCCCGCCCTGCGCCAGCCGCCACACCAGCGCGTGCTCGCGACCACCACTGCCGACGACGAGGATCTTCATGAGGAGCTCCGAGCGCTGGACGGGATCGGGATCGGGATCGGGATCGGGATCGGGATCGGGATCGGGATCGGGATCGGATCGGGATCGGGATCGGGATCGGGATCGGGAAGGCTCAATGTCTGAAATGCCGCGTCCCGGTGAACACCATCGCCAGGCCGTGCTCGTCGGCGGCGGCGATGACCTCGTCGTCGCGCACCGAGCCGCCGGGCTGCGCCACCGCCCGGGCCCCCGCCGCGGCCAGCACGTCGAGCCCGTCGCGGAACGGGAAGAACGCGTCCGACGCCACCGCGCTGCCGCGCAGCGCCTCGCCGGCCTTGCGCTCGCAGATCTTCACCGAGTCGACCCGGCTCATCTGCCCAGCGCCGATGGCCAGCGTCACGCCGTCCTTGGCGAACACGATGGCGTTGGACTTCACGTGCTTGCCGACCCGCCACGCGAACGCGAGGTCGGCCAGCTCGGCGGCCTCGGGCGCGCGGGCGGTGACCACCCGGGCGCCGGCCACGTCCACCCACGCGGCGTCGACGGTCTGCACCAGCGCGCCGCCGGCGATCGTGCGGACGCTGGCGACCGTCGCGGTGTCGACCGCCCAGGTCCCGCCGGCCGCGACCAGCCGCAGGTTCTTCTTGCCGGCCAGCACCGCGCGCGCCTCGTCGGTGTAGCCGGGGGCGATCACGCACTCGAGGAAGGTCTCGGCCAGGAGCGCCGCCAGCTCGGCATCGACGGGCCGGGTCACGGCGACGATGCCGCCGAACGCGCTGACCGGATCGGCCGCGCGCGCGCGGGCGTAGGCCTTGGCGAGGGTGTCGCCCAGCGCGACGCCGCACGGGTTGTTGTGCTTGACGACGATCGCCGCCGGGCGCGCGTCGCCGGCGAACTCGAGCGCGAGGCCCAGCGCGGCGTCGAGATCGAGCAGGTTGTTGTAGGAGAGCTGCTTGCCGCCCAGCACCTCGGCGGTGGCCAGGCTCGGCCGCGTCGCCGGCGTCCGCGGCAGCGGCGACCGACCGTCGGCGTAGAACGCGGCCGACTGGTGCGGGTTCTCGCCGTAGCGCAGGTCGTACTGCTTGTGCCACTGCACGGTCAGCGTGCCCGGGTACGCGGCGCGGGGCGGCGCCTCGGCCGGCCGGGTCAGCGCGTCGTCGGGCACCGCCGACAGGTACGCCGCGATCGCGCCGTCGTAGGCGGCGGTGTGCGCGTAGACCTTGCGGGCCAGCGCCAGCCGCCGGGTCGCCGTGGTCGCGCCGCCGGTGGCCTCGAGATCGGCCAGCACGCCGGCGTAGTCGTCGGGGTCGACCACCACCGCGACCCGCTCGTGGTTCTTGGCCGCCGAGCGCAGCATCGCCGGACCGCCGATGTCGATGTTCTCGATGGCGTCGCCGTACGTCACGTCGGGGCGCGCGATCGCCGCCTCGAACGGGTACAGGTTCACGACCACCAGGTCGATCGCCTCGATGCCGTGGGCGGCCATCTCCGCCTGGTGCGACGGGATGGGCCGCCCCAGCAGGCCGCCGTGGACCTTGGGGTGCAGCGTCTTGACGCGGCCGTCGAGGATCTCGGGCGCGCCGGTCCAGGCCGACACCTGGGTCACCGGCACGCCGGCCGCGGCCAGCGCGCTGGCGGTGCCGCCGGTCGACAGGATCTCGACGCCGCGCGCGGCCAGCGCCTGACCGAGCTCGACGACGCCGCGCTTGTCCGACACCGACACCAGGGCGCGCCGCACGGTGACGGCGCCGGGGATGGAATCCGAGGGGAGAGAACGATGCATGACGGCCACCTCGCGTCGCCGGGGGTGCGACGTGGCCGTGCCTAGCAGGTGCCAGGCGAGGGGGTCAAGCCGAGTCGGGATCGGTTCGCAGCCGAGGCCGCGTCACTGACCGGGGCGACGGATCAGCGCGGCGCCGATCTCCTCGGGCGACGGCGACGCCATCTTCAGCTTCAGCAGGCCGCGGACCTCGACCTGGCGGATGCGCTCGCGGGTCAGGTTCATGATCTCGCCGACCTCCTCGAGCGTGATGCCGCCGCGCTCGGCGATGTCGAGCGAGCAGGTGTGCGGCAGGTCCCACGGCTCCAGCTCGGGGAAGTTGATCTTGATCGAGCCGGTCTCGGGGTTGACGTCGAGGTACAGGTGGAACTTGCAGGCCACCCACGGGCACGGCCGCAGCTCCTCCTTGCACTCGGCGCGGGTGCGCGGGCGCGGCTCGTCGACCGGCGGGTACATCAGCGCGCCCTGGCGCAGCTCCTCGCGGGTCAGGCGCTTCATCGCGATGGTCTTGGACCGCGGCCGCGTGCGGCGGCGGCGGCGGCGGACCTTGCGCGACAGCTCCGGCACCTCGCCGTCGGCGGTCACCACCGCCATCTCGGCGTCGTCGGTCCCGTCGTCGTCGGCCGCCAGCTCCTCGTCGTCGAGGTCCTCGTCGTCGAGGTCCTCGTCATCGGTCGCGTCGGCGTCCTCGGCGGCGGCGGCGCGGAGCTGGCCGGGCGCCGGCGCGAGGCTGCCGCGGGCGAAACGGCGCTTCCCCTGGTTGTCCTCGTTGTCGATCATCGGCGTTCTCCTTCGGTTCGCTTCAAAACGTGAGCGGCCCCCTCGGCCAGCTCGTCGTGGTCACAGCAGGTCTTCGGCGTCGTCGGCGGCGCCGGCCTTGCGCAGCTCGGCGGCGCGGGGCGCCAGCGCGCGCTGGGTCAGCGCGGTCAGGCGCTCGACCAGGTCCTGGCCGAGCCGACGGGCCTCGGCCATGTCCTTGGCCAGCCCCCGGCGCGCGGGCGCCGGCAGCGCGGGCGCGGCCAGATCTTCGTCGAGCCGATCGAACAGCACGTCGAGCGCCTCGGACACGTTCTCCACCAGGTCGGTGAACTGGAGGAACTGGGCCTGGATCTGCTCGATCGTGTAGCCCTCGCCCATCAGCCGCTTGACGTGGTCGATGCGGCGGACGGTCTTGGCCGGGTACATCCCGAGCGAGCCCTTGTTCTTGCCCTTGCGGCCGACCCGCCGGCTGCGGGGCAAGAGGCCCTGCTGCACGTACTTGCGGAAGGTGGCCTCGGAGAAGCGGATGCCGCGGCTCACGAACACCTCGACCACCTGCACCGCGGTGATGCCGTCGGCGTAGGTGTCCTCGATCGCGCGGAGGTCGGCCTCGCTCAGGTGGTCGCTGGGCGGCGGCGCGTCGGTGCCGGCGCCCGGACGGCGGCGGCGCAGCGTGATCGCCTCGGCCGCCGGGCGGCCACCACCCAGCACCAGCGCCCCGTCCTCGATCGCGAGGCGCGGTCCGCCGAGCGCCCACAGCGTGGGGTCGGTGGAGGTGTCGAGGGTGCGGCTCATGGTGGTCGTTGGTGGAGGTTCGAAGCGACGCGGGACCCGTGCGGTGGCAGGCGCCTGGTCCCCGGTGCGCGCTGCCTGAAACTTCAAGAGGAGCGATCGTTTGCCGTCGAGGAAAAGCTATCGTCCCCTTGAAGTATCGTCACTGTATTCGCGTGAATGTAGTCGGTCAACAATACGCAGAGCAAAAGAGTCAAGTATTCATCTGCAACTCTGTTCAGTGATCGCGGCGCCGCGCGACGCGCGATTCCTCGACGGAGACGCCGCCCGCGCCGCCGCCGCGCGCTACTGTCGTCGACGATGCGGGCCGCGCTGATCCTCGCCGTGCTCGTCGCGCTCGCGCCCTCCGCGCGCGCCGATCTCGACGGCGACGTCTTCACCTCCACCGACGATGGCGTGCGCATCGAGGTGCCGCGCGGCTGGCGCGCCAGCGACAAGAGCGCCTACCCCCACGTGCTGCTGACGCTGTCGCGGTCCCGGCCGCGGGCCCGGGTGTTCATCACGATCGATCCGATCGTCCCCGGCTGCCGCACCGAGCCCGACGCGGTGTTCTGCTCGTCGGATCCGCCCAAGGCCATGGCCGGCCTGCGCGAGCGGCTCGATCGGCTCGGCGTGCGCGTCACCGCGCAGCAGGACAGCCGCACGCCGGAGCTCGAGTACGAGGCCAACGGCCGCTACGTGCGGCACGCGCTGGTGATCGTCGGCGACCGCGTGGTCAGCGTGATCCTCGCGACCGAGCGCGGCGAGGACCGCAGCGGGCTACGCCGGATGTTCGATCGCCTGGTGCAGAGCGTCCGCCCGACCGCGAGCTGAACTTCCTGGGGCGCGTCCCCCAGCGCCGCACCCGCACGGCTACCAGCGCGGGCCGTGCAGCCACGGCGCGCCGACGATCGGCCGCGCCGTCAGCTGATCGACCAGGCGCGCCGGCACGAGCTCCGCCGGCTTCTTGACGCGGGCGCGACCGCCGTCCCGGCACGCGGCGTCCCCGCGCGGGCAGCGGATGCGCACGTGCAGGTGGTCGTCGTGGGGCGCCGAGTCGCCGGGCTGGCTGAGCAGCTCGCCGGCCCACGCCACCAGCGCCTCGGGCTCGCCGCTGGCGCGCGCGTGATCGAGCAGCATCGACCGCAGCGGCGCGAAGATGAACAGGTGATCGATCGTGACGTCGGGATCGGTGATCAGCGTCCGCACCAGCACCCAGGTGCGCGCGACGTCGAACCGCAGCGGCGGCCCGCCGTCGACGGTCGTGCCGTCCTCGCCGAAGTGGCGCATCTCCTCGAGCTGCACCGACCGGCCGCGCCGATCGGTCGCGAAGAACAGCAGGTCGACGTCGCGCCCGGTCTGGTGCGAGCGGTGGTGGGGCCCCAGGCCGCCGCCGGCGCGCGACAGGTCGGCGACCCCCAGCGTCGCCCCGGGCAGCGCCGCCGCGAGGCGCGCGCCGGTGTGCTCGATCAGGCCGACCAGCTCGTCGGTGCCCCACTGGCTGCCGCGGGCGCGCCAGCGCGCCGGCACGACGTAGCCGACGCCCCGATCGGGCAGCTCGGCGCCGTCGACCAGGAAGCCGTCCGAGGCGGCCCCGACCGACACCGTCGTGCCGTCGCCGACGACGCCGAGCTCGGCGCACGCGGCGCTCGCAGCGCACGCGAGAGCGACGGCCAGCGGCGCGAGGCGGAGCGTCATCGGATCGATTGTGCACCGCGCGGCGGGGCCAGGCCAGATCCTGGCTCAGCGGTCGCGCCGCTCGAGCCGGTAGGCGGTGGTCGCGTCGGGGACGACGATCGCGGGCGGGGCGGCGTCGAGCTCGAGCGGCAGCGCCGCGCCGGCGAACGGCGGATCGAGCATCACCAGCGCGGCGGTGCCGTCGGCGCCGAGCCGGCGGCCGACCCGGCTCTTCCACTCGCCGGCGTCGAACCAGCCGTCGGCGGAGACGGTGACCGCGCCGAGGTGCGGATCGGCGTAGCCCCCGGCCAGCGCCGCGAGCCACGCCGCCGGCGGCGCGCGGTCGACGCCCTCCCCGGCCGCGGCGTCGGCGGCGGCCCGGGCGCGCGCCAGGTACGCGAGCAGCGCCGCGGCGCGCGGCTGGGCGTCGGCGAACAGCCCCTCGTACAGCGCGCGCTCGACGACGGCGTTGAACGGCAGCTGCGCGTAGCCGCCGCCGTTGCGCACGTTGGTAAGGACGACGATGCCGACCCGCTGCGCCGGCAACACCAGCAGCGTCGTGCCGAAGCCGAACGCGCCGCCGTGGTGGCTGAGGATCGGCAGCCCGTGGTAGCGGTCGACGCCGAGGCCGAGGCCGTAGCCGGAGTCGGGCCCGTCGCCGTCGTGGACCCGCAGCCGGCGCCGCTCGCCGAGGTTGGCCGCCGACACCACCCGGCGCCCCTCGGGCGTCACCCCGCCCCGCGCCTCGGTGGCGGCGAACCGCGCCAGGTCGCGCAGCGTCGACCACGCGCCGCCGGCCGGGCGGATGTCGCGGGTGCCGCGCTCGATGTCGTCGGGCAGCGCCCGCGGCACGCCGTCGAGGCCGAGCGCGTGCGGGCTGGCGTGATCGCCGGCCGCGACCTCGACCGGATCGAACGTCGTGCGCGTCATCCCGATCGGCGCGAACACGTAGCGCCGCATCGCCTGATCGTACGCGTCACCCAGCGGCAGCGTCGGCTCCGCCGCGTGGGCGGCCGCGTAGCCGCCGGCGGCGACCATCAGGTTCGAGTACTGGTAGGTCTCGCCCAGCGGCGCGGTCGGCGCCTGCTCCCGCAACGTCGCCATCCGCGCCTCGGGGCCGACGTCGGCCTCGAAGATGTTGTCGAGGTCGCGGGCCGGGATGCCGCTGCACGCGCAGCTCAGGTGCCACAGCCGCAGCGCGCCGGTCAGCGCGGCGTCGCCGACCGCGAAGCCCGGCCAGATCGCGGTCACCGGCTGATCCCAGCCGACGACGCCGGCGTCGACCAGCGCCGCCTCCATGAACGTCGTCAGCGGCTTGGTCACCGACGCCAGCAGGAAGCGGGTGTCGACGGTGATCGGCGCGGGCTCGCCGAGGCGGCGCACGCCGACCGTGTGCGCGTAGGCCACGACGCCGTCGATCGTGACCGCGACCGCCGCGCCCGGCACCGCGAGCCGCGCGCGCGCGTCGTCGATGAACCGATCGAGCGCGCCGCGGGTCGCCGCGTCGAGGGGGCGCACCGGCCCGGCCAGCACCTCGTCGCGCACGCCCGGCGCGCGCAGCGAGGCGACGACCGCCGCCAGCGCGGGCGCGCGCGCCGCGGGGCCGGCCGGCAGCGCGACGAACGTGCGCGTCCCGCGGCGCCGGAGCTCGGCCCGGCCCGCCACCGCCCCGGCCGCGCCGGTCGGCGCGAAGGCCACCGTCGCCGCCAGGTCCCAGCCGTCGACGGGCTCGACCTCGGCGACCGTCGCGACCACCGGCGCCGGTCGACCGATGGCGGCGTGCCAGGCCGCCGCCGCGGCCGCCGCCAGGTCGGCCTCGGGGCGCTCGACGATCCGCACCACCGCCACCCCGGCCGGATCCTCGACGAGCGCCACCGGACCGTCGACCAGCCGCCACCCGGCGGGCACCACGACCGAGGCCCCGCTGGCGAGCGCGGTGCGCGACGCCACGGTGACGGGCGACGGGCCCGGCCCGGCGGGCCCGGGCGCGGCGCGCCCGCAGCCCAGGGCCAGGACCAGCGAACCCAGCCACCAGGCGCGACGCGTCGGCACGGTGCGATGACAGCCTCCCGTCGCCGCGGTTGCGCCCCCGGCTCACCGGATCGTCACGGTCGCCCGCGGCGTCCCCTCGATCAAGCACGTGACCTCGACCGGCGTCGCGAGCGGCGACCGCACGATCACCGCGTCGGCGTGCGGCGCCAGCGGCTCGAACCACACCGGCCGCGACGCACGCCACTCGCACGGGATCCCGACGACCGCGTCGCCGACATCGTCGGTCGCGCCCACCACCACCGCCGCCCACGCGTCGCCCCGCACCGCCTCGAGCTGGAACGGCGAGGCCGACATCCGGATGTCCCGCAGCGCGGCCGCGGCGATCGCCGTCATCCGCAGCGCGCCGGTGGTCGCCGGCGTCGTCGTGAGGAGGTGATCGCCGGGCGCGGTCGCGCGGATCGCGTAGTCCGGCCCGCGCCCGAGGAGCAGCCCCGGCGTCCCTAGCGGCGCCGGCGTGATCACGAGCCCCTCGCCGGCGGTCAACGTGAACGCGCCGCGGCCGATCAGCGCCTCGCCGCGGGTGTTGGTGACGCTGCCGCCGACCGCGACGGTGCCGCCGACCGCGATCTTGCGCGGCACGGTCAGCGTGACCGCGGCCACCGGCTCCACGCGGATCGAGAGCTGATCGATCGGCCCGGTGGCTGCGTCCACCTGCACGACCGCCGCGCCGGCGGCCAGCGCGGTCAGGTCGATCTCCGCCGTCGGGTGCTCGGGATCGGTCACGACCGCGTCGATCCGGACCACCCCGGGCGCCGTCGACGAGGCGCCGGTGATGACCGCCTCCCAGTCGTCGGCGGCGAAGCGCAGCCGCGCCCGCGCCCCGGCGGCGACGGCCAGGTGCTCGAGGCAGGACGCCTCACCCGGGAGCGTCACGCCGGTCGGACAATCGACGGTGGAGAAGCTGCCCTGGTCGAGCGCGCCGCGCGCGCCGCCGCTGCAGCCGCCGCCACCGCCGTCGCCGGGATCCTCGGGATCGGCCGAGAAGCACGCCGCGACCACCAGCGGGACCAACCGCGACCACGAGACTCGCCGGAGCGTCCGCATGCGCCGTCCGGTTGCATCGGCCGCGCCACGACCGCCGCCGCGCGCCAACTGCCCGGACTCGCGTCCCCGCGCGCCCGCGATGTGCGGCGGCGCATGGTTTCCGGAACGCCGACGCCCCCGGGGAGCGGCCGGGGGCGTCGAGGGCCTGACGGCCGGTGTTCAGGTCTTGTCGGTGAAGTCGGCGTCGATCACGTCGTCGGCGCCGCCCGGGGCCGGGCCCGCGTCGGGGCCGGCGTCGCCGCCCGCCGGGCCGCCGGCCTGCTTGTACATCGACTCGGCGATCTTGTGCGCCACCGCCTGCAGCGACTCGAACGCGGCGCGCAGCGCCTCGGGCTGGCTCGGCTCGCGGTTGGCCTCGAGGACCTGGTCGGCCTTCTTGAACTCCTCCTCGGCCTGCAGCTTGTCGGCGTCGGACAGCTTGCCCTCGTTCTCCTTGACCAGCTTGCGCGTGCCGTAGAGCAGCGAGTCGAGCTGGTTGCGGGCCTCGATCGCCTCCTTGCGGGCCTTGTCCTCGGCCTCGTGGCTGGCGGCCTCCTCGACGGCGCGCTTGATGTCGGCCTCGGACAGGCCGCCCGACGCGGTGATCTGGATGTTGCGCTCGGCGCCGGTGGCCTTGTCCTTGGCGGTGACGTTGAGGATGCCGTTGGCGTCGATGTCGAACGACACCTCGATCTGCGGCACGCCGCGCGGGGCCGGCGGGATGCCGCCGAGCTGGAACTTGCCGAGCGTCTTGTTGTCCTTCGACATCGGGCGCTCGCCCTGGGTGACGTGGACCTCGACCGTGGTCTGGTTGTCCGAGGCCGTCGAGAAGGTCTCGGCCTTGCGGGTCGGGATGGTCGTGTTGCGCGGGATGAGCACGGTGGCGACGCCGCCGTAGGTCTCGATCGCCAGCGACAGCGGGGTCACGTCGAGCAGCAGGATGTCCTTGACGTCGCCGGTGAGGACGCCGCCCTGGACCGCGGCGCCGAGCGCGACGACCTCGTCGGGGTTGACGGTCCGGTTGGGCTCCTTGCCGAAGAAGTCCTTGACCTTCTGCTGGACCATCGGGATGCGGGTCGAGCCGCCGACCAGCACCACCTCGTGGATGTCGGCTGGCTTCTTGCCGGCGTCGGACAGCGCCTTCTTGCACGGCTCCATGGCGCGGGCGACGATGTCCTCGATCATGCGCTCGAAGGCCGGGCGGGCCAGGCGCTTGACCAGGTGCTTGGGCCCGGTGGCGTCGGCGGTCAGGTACGGCAGGTTGATCTCGGTCTCCTGCACGTTCGACAGCTCGATCTTGGCCTTCTCGGCCGCCTCCTTGAGGCGCTGCAGGACCATCTTGTCCTTCGCGACGTCGATGCCCGAGTCCTTCTTGAACTCGGCGATCAGCCAGTCCATGACCCGGTTGTCGATGTCGTCGCCGCCGAGGTGGGTGTCGCCGTTGGTCGAGATGACCTCGACCACCTTGTCGCCGACCTCGAGGATCGAGATGTCGAAGGTGCCACCGCCCATGTCGAACACGGCGATGGTGTGCTCCTTGCCCTTGTCGAGGCCGTACGCGAGCGCGGCGGCGGTGGGCTCGTTGATGATGCGCTTGACGTCGAGCCCGGCGATGCGGCCGGCGTCCTTGGTCGCCTGGCGCTGCGAGTCGTTGAAGTACGCCGGGACGGTGATGACCGCCTCGGTCACCGGCTCGCCCAGGTACTCCTCGGCGGCGCGCTTGAGCTTCATCAGCACGCGGGCCGAGATCTCGGGCGGCGAGTACTTCTTGCCGCGGCACTCGATCACGCAGTCGCCGTTGGCGCCGGCCGAGACCTTGTACGGGACGCGCTTGAGCTCTTCGGAGGTGACCGGATCGGTGAACTTGCGGCCGATCAGGCGCTTGGACGAGAACACGGTGTTCTCGGGGTTGGTGATGGCCTGGCGGCGGGCGATCTGCCCCACCAGGACCTCGCCGCGGTCGTCGAACGCGACCACCGACGGGGTCAGCCGGGCGCCCTCTTCGTTGGTGATGACCTTGGGCTCCTTGCCGTCCATGATGCAGACGACGGAGTTGGTCGTGCCGAGATCGATGCCGATGATCTTGCCCATGACAGTTGCCTCTTGGAAATCCCGGATGGTGTTGGGCGGCTAAGCCCGCCAAGTCGGTCGGGCCGGGCGGGGGGGGGGGGGGGGGGGGGGGGGGGGGGGGGGGGGGGGGGGGGGCCGGTGGCGCCCTGGCCCCACGCCGACCACGCCGCGGCGGTCAGCACGGGCCCGGGGGGGTGGACGTGGAGGAGCTGGGCGGCGGCGGAGGGGACCCGGAGAGCCGCCGGTGCGCCGGCGGACCGCCAGCTCGAGGCCGCTGCCGACGACGCGCATCGGCACGACCTGCGCCGCGTCGGGCGGCAAGCCGCCGGCCGCGGTCACGTCCTGCGCCGTCCAGCCGCCGGGACCGGGGTGGGCAGGCCACGCCGTCGACGTACGCGAGCGCGAGGGTTGGCCGCGCGAAGCCGGCCGGCGCGAACACCAGCGACTCGACGGCCGGCGGCCCGGCCTCGGCGTGGGGGCCGAGCGCGTCGAGCAAGCGCGCGTCGATCGACCGCGTCGACGCTGGGGCCGTCGGTCGCGTCGACGCCAGCGGCGCGCAGCCAGGAGAACCACCCCCCACCCCGCCGCTTCTGCCGGGCGGCGGCGGCGAGATCCAGGATCCCCTGCGGCGGGTTGCTCAGCGCGTAGGCGAGCACCTCGTCCATCTTCTTCACCGACAGGATCTCCATCTCGCTCTTCACCTCGTCGGGGACGTCGACCAGGTCCTTGACGTTGCGGTCGGGGATGATGACCCGCTTGATGCCGGCGCGGTGGGCGGCCAGGAGCTTCTCCTTGACGCCGCCGATCGCCAGCACGTTGCCGCGCAGCGTGATCTCGCCGGTCATCGCGACGTCGGGCCGCACCGGCACGCCGATCAGCAGCGACACCAGCGCGGTGTACATCGTGACGCCGGCCGACGGGCCGTCCTTGGGCACCGAGCCCGCCGGCACGTGGACGTGCAGGTCGACGTTCTCGAGGAAGTTGCCGGGGTCGAGGCCGAGCGCGGCGGCGCGGCTGCGCACCACCGACAGGGCCGCGGTCACCGACTCCTTCATCACGTCGCCGAGCTGGCCGGTCAGGGTCAGCTTGCCCTTGCCGGGCATCTTGGTCCGCCTCGATGAACAGGATGTCGCCGCCGACCGCGGTCCAGGCCAGGCCGGTGCAGACGCCGGGCTCGCTGGTGCGATCGGCGACCTCGGAGACGAACTTGATCGGCCCGAGGTACTCGTGGACCTCGTCGACGCCGACCACCTCGTGCTCCTTGGCGTTGCCCTCGGCCACCTTGACCGCGACGCCGCGGCAGACGCTGCCGATCTCGCGCTCGAGGTTGCGGACGCCGGCCTCGCGCGTGTAGCTGTCGACGATCTCCAGCACCGCGTCGTCGGTGATCTCGGCGCGCTTGGCCGCGCCGCCGAGGCCGTGCTCGTCGAGCTGCTTGGGCACCAGGAACGCCCGCGCGATCTGCTTCTTC
The DNA here is from genome assembly GCA_016707895.1 of Myxococcales bacterium. Classification (GTDB taxonomy): domain Bacteria; phylum Myxococcota_A; class Polyangia; order Haliangiales; family Haliangiaceae; genus UBA2376. The sequence continues at coordinate 374,336 of JADJGV010000008.1, forward strand.
TCCTGCCGGGTGTACCCGGGGAGCTCGATGATCTCGAGGCGATCGCGCAGCGCCCAGGGGATCGAGTCGAGCGAGTTGGCGGTGGCGATGAACATCACCTTCGACAGGTCGACCGGGACCTCGAGGTAGTGATCGCTGAACGACGAGTTCTGCTCGGGGTCGAGCACCTCGAGCAGCGCCGACGACGGGTCGCCGCGGAAGTCGTGGCCGAGCTTGTCGATCTCGTCGAGCACGAACACCGGGTTGTTGGTGCCGGCCTTCTTGATGCCCTGGATGATGCGGCCCGGCAGCGAGCCGACGTAGGTGCGGCGGTGGCCGCGGATCTCGGCCTCGTCGCGCACGCCGCCGAGCGAGATGCGGCCGAACTTGCGGCCGATCGCGCGCGCCACCGAACGGCCCAGCGAGGTCTTGCCGACGCCGGGCGGGCCGGCCAGGCACAGGATCGGGCCCTTCTTGTCGTCCTTGAGCTTGCGGACGGCCATGTACTCGACGATGCGCTTCTTGACCTTGTCGAGGTCGTAGTGATCCTCGTCGAGGCAGCGCCGGACCTCCTTGAGGTCGATGTGGTCGTCGGTCGAGATGCTCCACGGCAGCTCGACCAGCCACTCGAGGTACGTCCGCGTGACCGTGTACTCGGCGCTCGACGGCTGCATGCCCTTCAGGCGGTCGAGCTGCTTCTTGGCGGCCTTCTCGGCCTCCTCGGGCATCTTGGCCTTGAGGATCTTCTCGCCGAACTCGTCGAGGTCGCCGCCGCCGTCGTCGAGCTCGCCCAGCTCCTCCTTGATCGCCTTGAGCTGCTGGCGCAGCACGTACTCGCGCTGGTTGCGGCCCATCTCCTCCTGCACCTGGGTGTTGATGCGCTCGCGCACCTTCAACACCTCGAGCTGGCGCGACAGGAACTGCAGCACCTTGCGGGTGCGGGTCTTGATGTCGAAGGTCTCGAGGACGTCCTGCTTCTCGCCGACCTCGAGCTCGAGGTTGGCGGTGATGAGATCCGCGAGGTGGCCCGGCTCGGTGACCGAGTCGACCAGCGCGCCGGCCTCCTTGGGCACCGCGTCCATGAGCTTCACGACCCGCTTGGCGATGTCCTTGAGGTTCATCACCAGCGCGTCGAGCTCGACGTCCGACGTGGTCGGATCGGGCACCGCGCGGACCTTGGCCGCGAGGAACGGCTCGGCGCCGTCGAAGCCGGTGACCTCGAAGCGGCTGACGCCCTGGAGGATCACCGAGAAGTTGTCCTTGGCGAGCTTGATCACCTTGAGGATGCGCGCCGCGCAGCCCACCAGGTACAGGTCGCCCGAGTTCGGGTCCTCGGTGCGCGCGTCCTTCTGGGTGAGGATGCCGATGACCGGGCGCTCCTTGGCGATCGCGTCCTCGACCAACCGCACCGACTTGCGCCGGCCGACGTCGATCGGGATGATCGAGCCCGGGAACAAGACCGAGTTGCGCAGGGGCAGGATCGGCAGGACGTCAGGGATCTCGACAGGCTGGTCTTGACCAGCCTTGGCCTTGGACATGTTCGAAAGCTACTCAGCATCTCCGACGGGCGTCAAGGCGACCTGCCTCTAATGACGGGCACTTGCGCCGAGCCCTAGGCGATCGGTCAGGTCCCCCCTTGCGCGCTCGGTCCAGGAGCCCTAAAGTGGCCTTACCAACTGGTCAGGCCACATGCTCGCTCCTGTCTCTTCGTCGACACTACCAGCCACCGCGACCGCCGTCGAGGCGGTCGTCGAGGCGCTCCTCGCCGAGATCCTGCGCGGCAACTTCCCACCCGGCACCCGGCTACCCGCCGAGCGCGAGATGGCGCGGCTGCTCGGCGCCAGCCGGCCCACGCTGCGCGAGGCGCTGCGCCGCCTCGGCGAGTGGAACCTCGTCGAGCCGCGCCGCGGCTCGGGCATCGTGGTGCGGCCGCGCAGCGAGTGGACCATCGAGGTGCTGCCGGCGTTCCTGCGCTACGGCCGGCCGCCCGACGGCACCACCACGCTGCAGCTGCTCCGCGATCTGCTGACGCTGCGGCGGACGCTGCTCGGCAACATCGTCGAGCTGATCGCGGCGCGGATGCCGCCCGGCGGCACCGCCGCGGCGCGGGCCCAGGTCGAGCGGGCGTGGGCCGCGCGCGAGCGCCCCGGCGCCTTCGTCCACGAGGACTTCCTGGTGATGCGCGCGGTGGTCGAGGCCACCGGCTTCCTGCCCGCGGTGTGGATGCTCAACCGCATCGCCGGCGTCTACATGGACATCGCCGTGGTCGTGACCGTCCGGGTTCCGGACGACTACGTGGCCAGCGCCCACGGCTACCTCGACGCGCTCGATCGCGGCGACGGCGCCGCGGCCGCCGCGAAGATCACCGCGTACCTCGATCGCCACGACGCCGCGATGCTGGGAGTCAGCCCATGACCTACGCGCACTCGCCCCTGACCGCCGCCCTCCTCCACAGCCTGGTGCCGGTGGTGCTGCCGCCCGAGGCCAACGACCTGGCCGACGACGTCGTCGCCCACGTCGCGCTGACGATGGGCGCGCTGCCGACCAACTTCCGGCGCGCGCTGATCACCGGGCTCTACGGCTACGACACGCTCGCGGTGGCGTGGGCGCCGGGCGGCCGCCGCCGCGCCCACCAGCTGCCGGCCGACCTGGCCGAGGCCTACTACGTCAGCTGGGAGCATGGCCCGACGCCGGCGCACCAGCAGCTGGCCAAGGGCGTCGGCCAGCTGATCAAGCTCGCCTGCTACGAGCACCCGGCGATGCAGGCCGCGCTCGGCTACACGCCGGCGGCGTGGATCGACAAGGTCACGCGGCGGCGGCTCGAGGTCTACGGCGCCGACATCGCGCGCCAGGAGCGCAGCCTGATCGAGCCCGATCCGCTGCGGCCGCCGATCAAGGCGCCGCGCGCCCGGGAGGTGGTGTGATGGTGGCCCTGCCCCGCCCCGCGGTCCGCCAGGAGCGCATCCCGGCCGGCGTCACCACCCGCGACGCGATCCACGGCGAGCTGGTGCTCGACGCCGACGTGGTGATCGTCGGCTCGGGCGCCGGCGGCGCGACGCTCGCCGCCGAGCTGGCCGAGTGCGGCCTCGACGTGGTGATCGTCGAGGAGGGTCGCTACTACACGACCCGCGACTTCACCGCCGACGCCTCGGCCGCGGTGCGCGCGCTGTACCGCGACGGCGGCGCGTCGATGGCGATCGGCGACCCGCCGGTCTTGTTCCAGGAGGGGCGCGCGGTGGGCGGCTCGACGGTCATCAACGGCGGCATGTCGTGGCGCACGCCCGAGCGCATCCTCGACCGCTGGTGGCGCGAGGCGGCGATCGACGGCGTCCGCGCCAAGGACCTGGAGCCGTACTTCGCGCGCGTCGAGAAGCGCATCCACGTCGCCTACCAGGACCCGGAGTCGATCGGGGAGGACAACCACCTGCTCAAGCGCGGCGCCGACGCGATGGGGTGGAAGGTCATCCCCAACCTGCGCAACCAGGTGCACTGCCCGGGCTCGAACAACTGCGCGTTCGGCTGCCCGACCGGCGCCAAGCAGTCGGCGCTGGTCAGCTACATCCCGCGCGCGCTGCACTTCGGCGCGCGGCTGCTGTCGGACGTGAAGGTCGATCGCATCACGATGCACGGCAAGCGCGCCACCGGCATCGTCGGCCGCGTCGTCGGCGCCGACGGCCGCCCCGGGCACCGGGTCAGCGTCCGGGCCAAGCTGGTGGTGGCGGCGTGCGGCGCGATCCAGACCCCGGCGCTGCTCGCGCGCTCGGGCGTGCGCTCGCCGTCGGGGCGGCTCGGCCACAACCTGTCCTTGCACCCCAACGTCAAGCTGACCGCGGTGTTCGATCAGCCGGTGCGCGGCTGGGAGGGCGTGCACCAGGCGTTCCAGGTGCGCGAGTTCGAGGGCGAGGGCCTGCTGTTCGCGGCGGTCAACATCCCGCCCGGCATCCTGGCGATGACCTCGCACCCGCGCGGCGCGGCGCTGCACGCGCTGATGCAGGACTACGACAAGACCGTGGTCGCCGGCATGCTGTGCGAGGACACCTCGACCGGCCGGGTGCGGACGATCGCCGGGCGCCCGCAGGCGTTCTACCAGCTGGCCGAGTTCGACGCGCACAAGCTGATCCGCGGCGTGGCGCTGCTGGCCGAGCTGTTGTTCGCGGCCGGCGCGCGGCGGATCGCGACGCCGTTCGCCGGCGTGCCCGAGCTGACCAGCGCCGACGACACCCGGGCGCTCTACGCCCACACGATCCCGCGGCGGGCGATGGAGGTGGTGACGGTGCACATGATGGGCACCGCCGCGATGGGCAGCGATCGCGCCCGCGCGGTGACCGACGGCCACGGCCTGGTCCACGACGCCGATCGGCTGATGGTGTGCGACGCCAGCCTGTTCCCGACGCCGATCGGGGTGAACCCGATGGAGACGATCATGGCGCTCGCGACCCGCGCCGCCGCCCACATCCTCGACAACCACCACCAGTTCGCGTGAGGACCGCCATGCCCACCGCCGCGCCGACGCTCGCCTCGACCACCGCCACCACCGCGCCGCCGCCGCCGCGCGCCAACGCCGCCGGCGCCCGCGTGCGCGCGCTCGATCACCTGTCCCTGGCCGAGCTCGAGCAGGTGTTCGTGCGCGGCGTGACGCCCGACGTCGCCGGCCTGGCCGGCTGGGAGTTCCGCGGGCTCAACACGCCGAGCTACATGCGCTTCCTCGGCATCCGCAAGTTCGTGAAGGGCTTCTGGCGCGACGCCGCCGGCGCGACCTGGGGCTACAACTACCCGGTCGAGCAGAACCCGGTCGACCGCGGCTGGTACGGCCTGCCGAGCGTGACCAACCCGAAGCGGTTCGGCTTCTACACCGTCGCGCCGGTCGACCCCACCGCGCGCGACAACCGCTACCTGCACGCCCTCTTGCTGGACTACGGCCAGGGGCGCAACCCGCGGCTCGACGCCTCGGCCGGGCTGCGCGACTACCTGGTGCAGGTCGACGCCGCCGATCCCGACCTGTTGCTGGGCAAGGCCTACTACGCCGTCGGGCCGCTGCGGGTGCCGACCGCGTCGTTCTTCATCCTCGAGCGCCACCAGCCGGGGCCGACGACGATCGACCGCTGAGGCCGGGAGCCGCTGCAGCGCCCGTGGTACCGTCGGGCGCCGCGCATGAACGAGATCTCGTGCCGAGCGTTCTCGTACTTTCAGGTAGCCGAGCGACGTGGGCTGCTCGACGTCGATCGCCTGCTCGCTGGCTTGCCGATCGATCGGCGCACGCTCGAGGATCCCCACCAGCGGGTGGACTGGGACCTGTGGGCCGAGCTGTGTGACCGGGCTGCGGCCCAGCTCGGGCACGATCCGGATCGCCTCGGCGCGAGCGGCGAGGTGATCGTCGAGGGCGACGACAACACGATCGCCGGCATGCTGGGCCCGATCGCGGCCCTGTTCGTGTCGCTCGACGATCTCTACGACGTCACCGCCCGATGGGGTGGCCCCGCGCTGTACCGCAGCCACACCTTCGCGCGCGCGCGGCTGCCCGATGGCCGGATCCGCTTCACCGCCGCGCTCCGCCCTGGCTACCGCCCGTGCCTCGCGTGGTTCCAGATGATCCCGGGCGCGCTCCGCGCGCTGCCGCGCCTCGCCGGGCGGCCCGCGATCGCGGTCGTGACCGAGGCGGTGACGCCGACCACTGGCAGCTACCTGATCGCCGCGGGGCCGGCGCTGACGCTGCGCGCCCGGTTGCGGCAGGCCTGGGCCGCCGTGCGGTCGCCCCGGGCGGTCAGCGACGAGCTGGCGTTTCAGCAGGGCCAGCTCAGCCTCACCTTGGACGCCCTCCGCCGGAGCGAGCGCGGCTTCCAGGCGGCGCTCGACGCGCTCCCGGCGTACGTCGCGCTGCACCACGACGGCCACGTGGTCTACGCCAACCCGGCGCTGGCCAACGCGATCGGCGAGGGCGCCCAGACGCTGCTCGGTCGCCCGGTCGCCGAGCTCATCCATCCCGACGACCGGGCACGGTTCCAGCGCGCCGCGCTGAGCGCGACCGGGACCGAGCCGCTGACCGTCCGCCTGCGCCGCGCCAACGGCACGCCGCGGCTGGTGTCGGCCGCGCCGGTGCCGTCGTTCGAGTTCGGGGGGCGACGCACCGAGGGCCTGTTCGCGTCCGACGTGACCGAGCAGGTGCGGACCCAGGAGACCGTCGCGATCCTCCACGCCGCGCTGCCGGACCTGCTGGTGCGGCTCGACCGCGACGGCCAGCTGCTCGACGTCCGCGGCGGCAAGGAGCTGGCGGTCCACGCCGAGCTGCTGGCCGCCCGGATCGGGACCCGCCCGACTGACCTGCTGGAGCGCCTGCCCGGCTTGCGGCCCGAGCACGTCGCCCGCTTCCGCGCGACCCTGGCCGACGCGCTCGCGAGCGGCCAGGAGCAGCTGCTCGAGCTGCAGGCGGAGTTCGGCGACGCCCGCACCTTCGAGCTCCGCGTGGTGCCGCGCCAGCAGGGCGACGAGGTGCTGATCCTGATCCGCGACGTCACGACGCTGCGCCGCGAAGCGCAGCGCCGCGCCAACACCGATCGGCTGGCCTCGGTCGGGACGCTGGCGGCCGGCGTCGCCCACGAGATCAACAACCCGCTGACCTACATCATGAGCGGCCACGACGAGCTCGACGCGGAGTTCGAGCAGCTCGAGCGCGGCGCGGCGGTCGACGTGCCAGCGCTGCGCCGGACGCTCGCGGAGGTGCGCGAGGGCACCGAGCGGGTGCGCGACATCGTCGCCTCGATGCGCACGTTCTCGCGGCTCGATCCGGTCAACGCGGTGCGCCCGGTCGATCCCCGCGACGCGGTCCGCCGGGCGACGTCGATGTGCGCCGCGGCGCTGCGCCACCAGGCGCGGCTCGAGACCGAGCTCGGCGACACCCCGCCGGTGATGGCCGACCTGTCGAAGCTGATCCAGGTCGTGGTCAACCTGCTCGTCAACGCCGGCCACGCGGTCGCGGCGGTCGCCGATCGCGAACGGGTCGTGCGGGTCGTCACCAGCACCGACGCCGCGCACCGCGCCCGGATCGAGGTCCAGGACACCGGCGTTGGCATGACCGCCGCGACGATGGAACGGATCTTCGATCCGTTCTTCACGACCAAGGACGTCGGCCACGGCACCGGGCTCGGCCTCAGCGTGTCGCAACAGCTCGTGCACGAGTTCCGGGGCGAGCTGACGGTCTCCAGCGTCCTCGGCCAGGGCAGCACGTTCGTCGTGACCTTGCCGCCGCTGACCGTCGCGCCGGAGCCGGAGCCAGCGCCGCCGCCGGCCGCGGGGCCGCCCACCCTCGGGCGGGCCCGGGTGTTGATCATCGACGACGAGCCGCAGATCGTGACCAGCCTCGCGCGGCTGCTCGGCCTCGACGGCCACGCCGTCACCACCGCCACCACCGCCGCCGACGCGCTCACGCACCTGGCCGCGCGACCGTTCGATCTGGTGCTGTGCGACCTGATGATGCCGGAGTGCTCGGGGGTCGAGCTCTACGAGCGCGTCGCGGCGATCGCGCCCGACGCCGCGGCGCGGTTCGTCTTCCTCACCGGCGGGATCTTCTCCGACGCCGTGCACGCCCAGCTCGAGCGGTGCCCTCGCCCGGTGATGGCCAAGCCGGCCGACCTGGCGGCGCTGCGGGCCCACGTCGCCGCCGCGCTGGCGGCCCCGCCCCCTTGAGTCACGGCGTCGCGGCGCCGACCTTGGAGCCCACCGGCACGTCGACCCGCAGCACCTCGCGGAACAAGAACTCGACCTCGTCGGGTTCGTCGGACGGATCGACCGCACGCTTGAGCACGATGATGTCGCCGCGGTAGACGGCGCGGAACTCGGTGCCGACGCCGGCGGTCACGCAGCGCAGCGCGGTGACGCCGTCGGGCGTGGTGGTCGCGACGACCTCGCACGGCGCGGTCGCGCTGCCGACCGGATACGACTTGCTGGCGCCGGTGTGATCGGCGACCTCGAGGAACACGTCGACCTTGCCGCCGGGCGCCTGCTGGCGGCCCCAGCCGACCAGGGTCTGGGCGACGACGCCGGGATCGACCGCGCCGCTGCCCGATCCCGCGCCGGGCTCGGTCGTGGGCTTGGGGCTGCCGCCGCACGCGACGGCGCCGGCGAACACGAGGAGCGTGGCTGCGCGCATGCCGTGTTGTAGCAGGCGGGCGCGCGGGCGATCGGCCATGCGGGTACAGATGATCGGCGCGCCGCCGACGTTCACCGCCGCCGCGCATCCGGTACCATCGCGCGGTGGCCCTGGCCCGCTTGATCGTGATCGAAGGCCCGGACCGCGGCCGCGAGTTCGACATCACCGTGCGCGGCGGCGGCGTCGGGCGCGGCGAGGACAACGCCGCCCAGCTCACCGATCCGTCGGTGTCGCGGCTGCACTGCTCGCTCGAGCCGCGCGACGGCGGGCTGGCGGTGGTCGACGCCGGCAGCCGCAACAAGACGCTGGTCAACGGCGCGCCGGTCACCGAGAAGGTGCTCGAGGCCGGCGACGAGATCACCGTCGGCCAGACCCGGCTGGCGTTCCTGCCGCAGGGCGCGGTGGCGGTGACCCGCGCGGCGGCGCCGGCCAAGGTGACGATCGAGATCGGCACCCGCGAGCTGATGGCGCTGACCGGCCCGGCCGTCGACGCCGGCGCGCGCCGGCACCTGGCGACCTTGGCGGCGCTGGGCGAGCGCCTGACCGCGGCGATCGGGCGCGGCCGCGCCGACGTGGCCCAGGCCGCCGCCGAGGCCGCGCTGGCCCTGGTGTCGGCCGAGCGCGCGTTCGTGCTGGTGCGCGAGCGCGGCGCCACCGCGGCGGTGGGGCGCGCCGGCGACGCGGCGTCGAGCCTGGCGCTGCCCGACGCGGTGATCGACACCGTGCTCGATCGTGGGCGCGCGCTGGCGATCGATCTCGGGGCGCGGCCGGCGCTGGCGGTGCCGGTCGGCCAGGGCGACGCGGCCGCGGTGCTGGTGGCCGATCGCGCGCGCGGCAGCTTCGGCGAGCTCGAGCTGATGGCGGCCGGGTGCCTGGGCCAGCTCGTCGCGGCGGCCCTGGCGGCGGCCGACACCCAGGGCCTGTTGGTCCGCAACCAGGCCGCGCTCGAGGAGCGCCTCGGCGACAGCGAGCTGATCGGGCGCTCGGCGCCGGCCCGGGCGCTGCTCGAGCTGGTGCACCGGGTGGCGCCGACCGACGCGACGGTGCTGCTGGGCGGCGAGTCGGGCGCCGGCAAGGAGATGGTCGCGCGGGCGATCCACCGCGGCAGCCGGCGGGCCGGCGGCCCGTGCGTCGCGGTCAACTGCGCGGCGCTGACCGAGACGCTGATCGAGAGCGAGCTGTTCGGCCACGAGAAGGGCGCGTTTACCGGCGCCACCGACAAGAAGATCGGTCGCTTCGAGGCGGCCGACAAGGGCACGCTGTTCCTCGACGAGATCGGCGAGATGCCGCTGGCGCTGCAGACCAAGCTCCTGCGCGTGCTCGAGGAGCGCCGCTTCGAGCGGGTCGGCGGCACCCGCTCGGTCGCCGTCGACGTGCGGCTGATCGCGGCGACCAACCGCGATCTGCCCGAGCTGGCGCGGCGCGGGCTGTTCCGCGAGGACCTGTACTACCGGCTGTCGGTGATCCACGCGATCGTGCCGCCGCTGCGCGAGCGCGCCGACGACATCCCGCTGCTCGCCGAGCACTTCCTGACCCGGATGCGCCAGCAGGTGGGCCGGCGCGTGCGCGGCTTCCGGCCCGAGGCGATGGCCGCGCTGGTGGCCCACCCATGGCCGGGCAACGTCCGCGAGCTGCGCAACGCCATCGAGCGCGCCGTCGTGCTCGGGCGAGGCGACTACATCGAGGAGGGCGACCTGCCGCCCAACCTGATCGCCCGCGCGCCCAGCCGCCGCTCCGCGCCGACCCCGCCGCTCGGCTCGATGGCCATCACCGCGGCCCCCGTCGTGCTGCCCGCGCAGAGCCTCCCCGGCCTGCCCATGCCGCCGACCAGCTCCCCCAGCATCACCGTCCCCACCATCGACGTCGCCGCGCCCGCCACCGCCTCCAGCGCCGCCGCCCGCTCGCTCCGCGACCTCGAGCGCGAAGGCATCATCGCCGCCCTCAACGCCACCGGCGGTAACAAGGCCCAGGCCGCCGCCATCCTCGAGATCGACCGCTCGACGCTATATAAGAAGTTAAAGGAGTACGGGATCGGGTAGGGACAGGATCTGCCACCGCAACAATTTAAAATTGCTACACTTTTCTGCCGCCGTGCGTCGCAGGAAGGGACAGTTTCCTGGCCCGCAAGCCGCCGAAATCGCTAGCGAATCCTGGCGGGTTTTCTCGAGCGAAAACAGCGGGTTGGATCGCGGGAAGTGTCCCTTTTTCCGACGCGCGAGCCCGATTTTTCCAAGCGATCCTGGACCCTTGCCCCCCCGGATCCTGTCCCTAGCGGATCTTCCGCGGGCGGCCGCGCTTGCGGGGCGCCTCGCCGGAGCCGCCGAAGTCGAGCTCCTCGGCGAAGCGCTCCTCGACCATGTCGGAGACGGAGGTGTGCAGCGAGTCCAGCTTCCGAAGCTCCTCGCGCTCGAACTCGGCGAACGAACCGTAGATACGCGCAGACGTTGACATCGCTTCCTCCCGTAGGACCCACATGTCCTACATCTGTTCACAAGGTAATCCATAGGATCACCTTGGTAAACTTTTCGGCATGGAATTGCGGGCGCGACGTCAGAGGAACGTGCTAACGGCGACGCGATGACCCGGATCGTGGCGGTCGCGAACCAGAAAGGTGGGGTCGGCAAGACCACGACCGCCATCAACCTGGCCGCGTCGGTCGCCAGCAAGGGCTACCGGGTCCTCTTGTGCGACTTCGACCCCCAGGGCAACGCCTCCTCCGGCGTCGGCTACCCCCGCGACAAGGTCGAGCTGTCGATCTACGACGCGCTGGTCGGCGACGTCGCGCTCGCCGACGTCATCCGCCCCACCGACATCACGACGTTGTTCGTGGCGCCGGCCAACGCCGACCTGGTGGGCGCCGAGATCGAGCTGATCACCGCCGAGCGCCGCGAGTGGATCCTCGCCGACGCGCTGGCCCAGGTGAAGGACCGCTTCGACTACATCGTCATCGACTGCCCGCCGTCCTTGGGCATGCTGACGCTCAACGCGCTGTGCGCGGCCGACGGCGTCGTCGTGCCGATGCAGGCCGAGTACTTCGCGCTCGAGGGCATCTCGTCGTTGTCGAACACCATCGAGCGCATCCGCACCACCTACAACCCCAAGCTCACGATCGACGGCGTGCTGTTCTGCATGTTCGACGCGCGCACCAACCTGTCGGCCCAGGTGAAGGGCGAGGTGCAGTCGTTCTTCGGCGCCAAGGTGTTCGAGACGCTGGTGCCGCGCAACGTGCGGCTGTCCGAGGCGCCGTCCCACGGCAAGCCCGCCCTGCTCTACGACTTCCGCAGCCCCGGCGCCAAGAGCTACCTGGCGGTCGCCGACGAGTTCCTCGCGCGCCAGCCGGCGGACGTCGCCGCGGAGCCCGCGCGATGAGCGATCCCAAGCGCGGCCTCGGCGGGCGCGGCCTCGGGCGCGGCCTCGGCGCGTTGATGCCGTCGACGCCGGCCCCGGCGCCGGCGGTGGCGGTGCCCCCGGCGGCGATCGCCCGCACCTACTTCCAGGCCCCGATCGAGGAGGTCTACCCGGCCGCCGACCAGCCGCGCCGCCGCTTCGACGAGGCCGAGCTCGACGAGCTGGCCGCCTCGATCCGCGCCCACGGCGTGATCATGCCGCTGGTGGTGCGCCCGCGGCCGGGCGGCGGCTACACGCTGATCGCCGGCGAGCGCCGGTGGCGCGCCGCGCAGCGCGCCGGCCGGCACGACGTGCCGGTGGTGATCCAGGACGTCGACAGCCGCGAGGCGTTCGAGCGCGCGCTGGTCGAGAACCTGCAACGCGCCGATCTCAACCCGATCGAAGAGGCGCTGGCGTTCCAGCGGCTGATCGACGAGTTCGGCCTGCACCAGGACGAGGTGGCGGCCCGGGTCGGCAAGGATCGCTCGACCGTCGCCAACGCGGTGCGCCTGCTCAAGCTGCCCGACGGCGTGCGCGCGATGGTCGAGGATCGCCGGCTGTCGATGGGCCACGCCCGTGCGCTGCTCGGGCTCGACGAGCCGGCCGCGATCGAGACCGCCGCCCGCGCCGTCGTGGCCAAGGGCCTGTCGGTCCGCGCCACCGAGTCGCTGGTGCGCGCCACGCACGATCCCGCCCCGCCGCGCGATCGCGGCAAGGTGCGCACGCCGCCGACCAAGTCGGCGTCGGCCCGCGACCTCGAGGAGCGCCTCACCCGCGCGCTCGGCGCCCCGGTCACCCTCGACGAGGACGGCGGCGACGCCAAGTCCGGCACGCTGCAGATCCGCTACCTCGACCTCGACCACCTCGACAAGCTGCTCGACAAGCTGCTGGTCGAGTAACCATCACGCCGACGGCGCGACCGGCCGGGTGTAGACCACCCGGACGTTGGCGTCGACGATCCGCAGCCCGCGCTTGAGCGCGTCCTTGCGGGCGGCGGCACGGCCGTCGGCCCGCGCGTGGTCACCGTGCTCATCGCCGGGGCACGCCGCGCTGGCGATCACCGCCGGGCTCGCGCCCTCGGTGAGCGACCAGACGGTCGCCGTCGCCTTGCGCGCGGGGTCGAGGGTGGTGGACAGGGTCAGCGTGTAGTGGAGCGCCACGCCTCACTGTGACCGACCACCGCCGCGATGACCAACACAACCTCGCCACGATCGCCGCGCCACGCCGCCGGGGGCCGCCGATCTCGGCACCGCTGGCGCCCGCCGCGTCAGCCGCCCTCGGCGCCGAACGCCAGCGCCGCGGCCTCGCGCCGCTCGACCAACCGGCGCAGCGCGGCGTGCGGCGGCTGCGCCAGCGTCGGATCGGCGGCGATCACCGCCTCGGCCTCGCGCCGCGCCGCCAGCAAGAGCTCGGTGTGGCTCGCCAGATCGCCGAAGCGCAGCCGCGGCACGCCGGCCTGGCGCGCGCCGATCAGCTCACCGGGGCCGCGCAGCAGCAGATCCTCCTCGGCGATGCGGAAGCCGTCGGTGGTGCCGGCGATGACCTCGAGCCGCTTCGCGCCGTCCTCGGTGCGCTCGCCACGGCTGAGCAGGTGGCACCACGCCGCGCCGCCGCCGCGGCCGATCCGCCCGCGCAGCTGGTGCAGCTGCGCCAGGCCGAAATGGTCGGCGTCCTCGATCACCATCACCGTCGCGGCCGGCACGTCGACGCCGACCTCGATCACCGTCGTCGCGACCAGCACGTCGAGCTCGCCGCGCACGAACGCCGCCATCACCGCGTCGCGGGCGTCGATCGGCAGCCGGCCGTGGACCAGCCCGACCTGCAGCGGCGCCAGCTTGGCCGCGAGCTCGGCGTGGACGCTGGTAGCGTCGGCCCAGCCGGCGCGCTGCTCGTCGGTCGACGCCTCGACCAGCGGGCACACCACGAAGGCGCGCTCGCCGGCCTGGCAGCGCGCGACCACCTGCGCGTAGGCGGCCGCGCGGCCCTTGCCGCCCCGCCCCACCACGGTCGTCGGCGCGGTGCGCCCCGGCGGCAGCTCGTCGATCACCGTCGCGTCGAGATCGCCGAACGCGGTGAGCGCCAGCGTGCGCGGGATCGGCGTCGCGGTCATCACCAGCAGGTGCGGCGCGAGGCCGTCGCCCTTGCCGCGCAGCCGGACCCGCTGCGCGACGCCGAACCGGTGCTGCTCGTCGATGATCGCCAGGCCCAGGCGCGCGAACCCGACGGCGTCGGCCAGGAGCGCGTGGGTGCCGACCACCAGGCCGATGTCGCCGGCGGCGATCAGCGCCAGCGTCGACGCGCGGGTGGCGCGGCCGGTCGACGCGGTGAGCAGCGTGGTGCGCACGCCAAGCGCGGCGCACCAGCGCCCGAAGGTGGCGTGGTGCTGCTCGGCGAGGATCTCGGTCGGCGCCATGATCGCGACCTGCGCGCCGGCGCGGATCGCGTGCAGCGCGGCGGCGAACGCCACCGCGGTCTTGCCGGCGCCGACGTCGCCCTGCAGCAGCCGGTTCATCGGCGTCGCGCGCGCCAGGTCGCCGCCCAGCTCGGCGACGGCCCGGGCCTGGGCGCGGGTCAGCGCGAACGGCAGCGCCCGGGCCAGCTCGTCGGCGAGGCCGGGGCTCGGCGGCAGCGGCCGGGCGTGATCGGCGCGCAGCGCGCGGCGGCGGCGCGCCACCACCGCGCCCAGCGCGAACAGCTCGGCGAACGCGAGCCGGCGGTGGTGCGGGCTGGTGCAGGCGTTGAGCGCCACCACCTCCTCGGCCGACAGGCTCGGCGCCGGCGCGTGCAGCGTCGCCAGCGCCGTGGCCAGCGGCGGCAGCGCCTGGCGGGCCGCGACCTCGGCGGGGACACCGTCGTCGACCGCGGTCGCGACCCGGGCGGCCGCGGCCTGACACGCGGTGCGCAGCTTGCCGGCCGGCACGCCGGGCACGTCGGGGTAGCGCGGGATGACCTGGGCGACGTCGCCGACCGCGCCGCCGCTGGCCACGCCCAGCACGTCGGGGTTGGCCATCTCCCACTGCCCCGCCCGCTGCTTGACCGGCCCCGACAGCGCGGCCTCGGCGCCCACCGGGAAGCGGCGATCGATGCCGGCCCACACGCCGAAGAACCGCACCACCAGCAGCGCGCGCGGCACGACGCCGTCGCCGAGGCGCACCTCGCCCCACGCGCGGCCGCGCGCCCGCACCGTGCGCGCCGCGACCACGGTGGCCCGCAGGCCGACGCGCTCGCCGTCGACCGCCGCGCCCAGCGCCTCGGCGATCGGCGCGACCTCGCGCGCGTCGAGCCAGCGCCGCGGCACCAGCCACAGCAGATCCTCGACGGTGTTGAGGCCGCGCGCCGCCAGCGCCGCGCCCAGCGCGGGGCCGATGCCCTTGATCGACGTGGTCGGCTGGGCCAGCGGATCGTCCGGCGTGAGCAGCGGCGCGGTCGACGGGCCGGCCGGCCGCGACCGGCTCGTCGAGGAGGTGGCCGGCCCCGCGGTCGTCGGCGGTGCGGCGCGCGGTGGCGTCGGGGCTCCCCCGCCGCGCGGCGCGGGCGGCGTCATCGCCGCCGGATCCGCGCTCGCCGCCCGGGCCACCGCCGCGGCGCGCGCGGCCTCGACCTGCGCCACCACCGGCGCCCCGGGCGCGCCGACCAGCCCCTGCACCAGCCGCAGCCCGCGCGCGACCTCGACCATCTGGCCCTGGCGATCCAGCGCGTCGAAGCCGGCCAGCACCTGCCGCCACGCCGCCAGCGCCGCGGTCGGCGGGGTCGCCGGCGCGACGGCCAGGATGCGATCGCAACCCGCGCGCAGCGCGTGGCCCAGGCCGCTCACCCGCGCGAGCCCGGCGAAGCGATCGGCCGCCGCCAGCAGCAGCGGTCGCTGGAGCTCGAGCGCGGCGCGACGAACCGGATCCACCGCGATCGAGCTACCACGCACGGCGCGATCGGCGGGAGCCCGCCCCGCGCAATTTGCTGGATCGACGGCTCGCGGCGCGCCCGCGCCCGGGCGATACTCCGGCGACATGGTCGATCGCGAGCACCCGCGCATGCCCTACGTGGTCGCGGTCGAGTTCCGGTCGGCGTCGTCGTTCCTCATCACCTACTCGCTGAACCTGTCGCGCGGCGGCCTGTTCGTCGAGTCCGCCCACGACCTGCCGCTGGGCACCGCGATCGACGTCGCGTTCCGCATCCCCGGCGCCGGCGACGTCGCGCTGGCCGGCGTGGTGGCGTGGCGGCGCGAGGCCGGCTCGCCCGATGGCCCGCCCGGCCTCGGCGTCGAGTTCACCGACATCTCGGCGCAGCTCGGCCAGGTGATCGATCAGCTGGTGGCGCAGTTCCACGGCATCTCGATCCTGGTGCTGGCGACCGACAGCAAGGACCGCGCGTCGCTGACCCGGCTGGTCAAGTCGATCGCCGCGTCGGCGGCGACGCTGCAGGCCAGCGACGCCGCGGTGGCCGAGACGCTGGTCACCGAGGATCTCGACCTGATGGTGATCGACGTCGACGGCGATCCCGAGGGCGCGATCGCGACCTTGCGCCTGGCCAAGGCGCTGAGCTCCCCGGTGCCGGCGATCGCGCTGGCCTCGACCAAGCGGCTGCGCGATCACGCGCGCGCGGCGGGCGCCGACGAGATGGTCGGCAACCCGCCGGCGTTCGAGGAGCTGCAGCTGGCGGTGATGCGCGCGCTGACCAAGCCCGCCGCGGTGCGCTGACCGATGGCGACGGCGCGGCTGACGGCCTGCCCGCTGTGCGGCGGCGCGGCGCTGCGCCCGCTGCCGGCGCCGCGGCGCACGATCGATCCGCGGCTGGCCGCCGGCTGCGGCCTGGCGCGCTGCGCCGGGTGCGGCCTCGAGTTCACCACGCCGCGACCGAGCGACGCGGCGCTGGCGGCGTTCTACCAGGGCCGCGACTACACCGCGCGCGAGCCGATCGACGACGCCGCGGCCCACGTCCGCGCCGCGGCGCAACTGGCGCTGGTCGCCGCCGCCGGCGGCCGGATCGCGGGCGCCCGCGTGCTCGACGTCGGCTGCGGCGGCGGCCAGCTCTTGGCGGCCGCGCGGGCGCGCGGCGCGACCGTGTCCGGGGTCGATCCCTCGCCGCACGCAGCGCTGGCCGGCGCCGCCCTCGGGGTCGAGGTCGCGCCGTCGCTGGCTGCGCTGGCCGGCCGGCGCTTCGACGGCGTCGTCATGAGCCACGCGCTCGAGCACGTGCCCGACCTGCGCGCCACGCTGGCCGGGCTGCGGGCGGCGCTCGCCGACGACGGCTGGCTGTGCCTCGAGGTGCCCAACCTGGCGTCGCTGCGGGCGCGGCTGAGCGTGCCGGCGCTGGTGGCCCGCGGCGCCGACGAGCGCCACCGCGCGTTCCCGATCCACCTCTACTACTTCACGCCGCGCACGCTGGCCCGGGCGCTGGCCGACGTCGGCCTGGCGGTGCGGGCCCAGGCGACCAGCGGGCTCGGCCTGGGCGCGCTACGCCCGCGCCGCGGCGCCGCCGCCGACGACGACGCGCCCGCGCCCCCCACCGGCGGCCCCGCCGCGCCGCGCGCGCCGCGCGGCCTCTACGCCGCGGCCAAGGCCGGCTTCCACCGCGCGCTGCTCGGCGAGAACCTCATGGTCGTCGCGACCGCGCGCGGCTGAGCGGTCGGAGTAGAATCGCCGCCGTGCCGGTCGAACTCGACGCCACCGCGCCCGCCCCGGCGACCGACGCGCTCGGCGCGACGCTGGGCGCCGGCACCGGCGCGCCGCGCGTCGACGCCACCGCCACCGCCGCGGGCCGCCGCGGCGCCGTCGGCGCCAGCGCCTACCCGATCGGCCCGGGCACCCGGCTCGCCCACTTCGAGATCGTGCGCCCGCTCGGCCACGGCGGCATGGGCGAGGTCTACCTCGCCACCGACCTCGCCCTCGATCGTCCGGTGGCGATCAAGGTGCTGCCGGCGGCGGTGGCCCGCGACGCCGGCCGCCGCGAGCGGATGATCCGCGAGGCCCGCGCCCAGGCCCGCCTCAACCACCCCAACGTCGCGCACATCTACTTCATCGGCGAGGATCTCGGGCAGCTGTTCTTCGCGATGGAGTACGTCGAGGGCGAGACCCTGGCGCAGCGCCTCGAGCGCGGGCCGCTGCCCACCGACGTCGCGCTCGAGCTGGCGCGCCAGGCCGCGCTCGGGCTGCGCGAGGCCCACCGCCACGGCTTCACCCACCGCGACATCAAGCCGTCGAACCTGATGATCGATCAGCACGGCCTGGTGAAGGTGATGGACTTCGGCCTGGTCACCGCCAGCTGGGCCGCGGTCGACGGCGCGCTCGATCGCGACGCCGCGCCGGCCGCGTCGGCGCTGGTCGGCACGCCGCTGTACATGGCGCCCGAGCAAGGCCAGGGCAAGGCGGTCGATCACCGCGCCGACATCTACGCGCTGGGCGCGACGCTCCACCACATGATCGCCGGCGCGCCGCCGTTCGCCGGCGGGTCGGCGGCCGAGCTGCTGTCGATGCACGAGACCGCGCCGCGGGCGTCGCTGGTCAGCCGCCGCGCGCGCCGCCGCGTGGTCGGCCTGGCCGACGCGGCGATCGCGCGGATGATGGCCAAGCGGCCGGCCGATCGCCCGGCCAGCTACGACGAGCTGATCGCCGAACTCGACCGCGCCAACCCCGTGCGCAGCCGGCCGACCGGGCTGTGGCCGCGGCTGGTGGCGGGCCTGGTCGATCTCATCCTCGCCGCGCTGGTGGCGATGCCGATCGGCGTGTTCGCCGAGAACGCCAACATCGGGCTGGGGCTCTACTTCCTGGTGCTGGCGCCGCTGATGCTGCGGCGGTTCGGCACGACGCCGGGCCACGCGCTGTTCGAGACCGAGGTGGTGCCGCTGCACGGCGAGCGCACCACCTTCTTCCAGGGCGCGGTCCGCTACCTGACGATGTGCGGCCCGTTGATGGTCGGCCTGGTGATCGACGCCTGGGCCGACCTCGCCGACGCCGAGACGCTGCGCTGGGTGGCCGGCGCCACGACCGTGGTCGGCGTCGCGTACCCGCTGCTCGAGCTGGCGCGGGTGGCGCTGACCACCGCCGACGCGCGCGCGCTGTGGGATCGCGCCGCCGGCACCCGCGTGCGCTACCGGCTGCGCGGCACCGGCTCGCTGATCCCGACCGGCGCGCCGATCAGCCGCGGCTAACCGAGCGTCAGCTCGGCGGCGCGCACGGTGTTCTCGAGCAGGCACGCGCGGGTCATCGGCCCGACGCCGCCCGGCACCGGCGTGATCACCCCGGCGCGCGCGGCGGCCGCGGCGTACTCGACGTCGCCGATCAGCTTGCCGTCGGCGCCGCGGTTGATGCCGACGTCGATCACCGCCGCGCCCGGCTTGATCCACGCGCCGCGCACCAGCTCGGGCCGGCCCACCGCGGCGATCACGATGTCGGCCGCGGCCACCCGCTCGGCGAGGTCGCGGGTCTTCGAGTGGCACAGCGTGACGGTCGCGTCGGCGTTGGCCAGGAGCAGCGCCATCGGCTTGCCGACCAGCACGCTGCGGCCGAGCACCACCGCGCTGGCGCCGGCGACGGTGACGCCGCCGTGGGCCAGGAGCCGCATGCAGCCCGCCGGCGTGCACGCGGTGAACCGCGGCTTGCCCTGCGCGACCCGCCCGAGGTTCTCCGGGTGCAGGCCGTCGACGTCCTTGTGCGGCGGGATCGCCGCGATGATCGCGTCGGTGTCGAAGTGCTTCGGCAGCGGCAGCTGCACCAGGATGCCGTGCACCCGCGGGTCGGCGCCGAGCCTGGCGACCAGCGCCAGCAGGCCGGCCTGCGAGGTGTCGGCCGGCAGCCGGTGATCGGTCGCGTCGATGCCGCACTCGCGCGCGTCCTTGGTCTTGGCCTTCACGTAGACCGCGGAGGCGGGATCGTCCCCGACCAGCACCACCGCCAGGCCGACGGTGACGCCGCGCGCCGCCAGCGCCTGGGTGCGCGCCCGCACCTCGTCCTTCACCAGCGCGGCGACCAGCTTGCCGTCGAGCACCGTGGCGGTCACGACGCGGCCGCCGATCCGGAGCCCGATCCCGATCCCGATCCCGATCCCGATCCCGATCCCGATCCGGATCCCGATCCGGATCCGGATCCGGATCCCGATCCAGCGTCGCTGCCGGTCGAGGTCGACGGGGCCGGGGTCGCGGGCGTCGACGCGCCGCTCGATCCGCCGCTGCCGCTGTCGGCGCCTGGCTTGGACGACGCGTACAGATCCTTGTACCAACCGCCCCCCTTGAACGCGAACGACGTGCGCGAGATCAGCCGCTCGAGCGCGCCGCCGCACGCCTCGCACACCGTCTTGGACGGATCGCTCATGCGATGCTCGTACTCGAACTCACGCTTGCACGCGGTGCACTGATACTCGTAGACCGGCATGGGGCTCGCGCTTATCACGGCGCCGGCGGCGGCGACAAGACATCGATCACCCGCACCCCGAGGTCGCCGTCGACGACCACCAGCTCACCCCGGCCGATGACCCGGCCGCCGGCCCGCAGCTCGACCGGCCCGCCGACCGGCGCCGGCAGCGTCAGCACCTGGCCCGGCACCAGCCCGAGCAGCTCCCGCGCCGACAGCTCGACCTCGCCGGCCACGATCGTCAGCGGCACCCGCACGTCGTCGAGGAACAGCTCGCGGGGATCGGTCATGGGCGCGCGCTCATAGGGTCCGGTGACGGTAAGCCGGCCGCGGCCGGGGTCAAGCACCGCCGGGAACCAACCGCGCGCGATCGCCAGCCCGCCGGTCCCCCCGAGGACGACCACGTCGCGCGGGGCCAGCGCCGCCAGCCGCGCCGCCGCCACCTCGGCCCGCGCCGCCACGACGGTGGCGACCAGCGGCGGCAGCCGCCGATCGCCCCAGGCCAGCGCGTCGGCCAGCGCGCGCGGCGGCCGTGGCGGCGGCGCGTCCTCGACGGCCACCGCGATCACGCAGGCGATCGGCGCGGTCAGCGCCACCTCGACCACCGGGCCGGCGATCGCGCCGCCGACCTCGGCGGTGGCCAGCGCGCCCACGCGCTCGATCACCGTCGCCACCGCGAACGCCGCGAGCGCCGCCTCGACGGCGGTGGGCGGCCGCGGCGCCGCCAGCCCGGGCGCCCGGCCGAGCGCGCGATCGGCGATGGCCGCGGCCAGCCGGCCCGGCAACGCCAGCACCGCCCGCGCGGCGCCGACGCGCACGGTCACGAACACCGGATCGACCACCGCGCAGGCCGCGGCGGTGCCATGCCAGCGCGCGCCGCCCAGCGCCGCCACCCACGCCGCGACGTGGCGCTCCTGGGGCAACGCGACCGGTAACCGCGCCCACGGATAGGGTTCCACCGCCACGCCCCATGCAGTGCCAGAGACCGGCGCGGGATTCAACTGCCCGAAACTGGCCCGCCGCCACCATCCAGGTACGATCCACACCTACATTGGCACCAGGAGCCACCATGTCACAGCGCGACCGCCGCATGGGCTTCCGCATCCCATACACCACCCTCGCCACCTCCTTCGTCGACGATCGGCCGGTGCGGATCCTCGTCGAGGATCTGTCCGACACCGGGATGCGGGTGCACGCGGTCACGCCGCGCGCCCCCCGGCCCGGCACGGTGGTCGCGCTCGAGGTGGTGCTGCCCGACTCCGACGACAGCATCTGGGCCACCGCCCAGGTCTGCCACCGCACCAGCGACGAGCTGGCCGCCGGGCTCGGCATGCGCTTCGTCGCGATGGCCCAGCGCCACGCGCGCCGGCTGCGCGACTACTGCCTCGAGGCCCGCCGCGCGCACCTCGGCGGCCTGCTCGAGCGCATCCGCGCCGGCGCCTGAGTCCGCGGGCGCCGCGTGCGCCGGCGGGCCTGGCGTTGATCGCCGCGCTATACTCACCGCGCCGATGCGCCGCACCCCCTGGCTGGTCGCAACCCTCGTCGCGATCGGCGCCGCCAGCGCGGCGCCGGCGCTCGCCCAGCCCGCCGACGACTGGGACGTCCAGCGCGATCCCTTCGACAAGTCGGTGATCGCGCGGCTCAAGGGCATCCTGGCCAAGAACCCGAGCGACGCCGACGCGCTGGCCAAGCTGCTCGGCATGTACCGCCGCTACCGCACGGTGGCGCTGCTCGAGGGCGAGTACGAGGCCGCGCTGGCCAAGAAGCCCGACGACTTCAGCGCGCTGGTGGTGCTGGCGCGGCTGGCCCAGGCCGAGCGCGACGAGGCCAAGGCGCTGCCGCTGTACGAGCGCGCCGCCGCGGTGCGCGGCGACGCGGCGGTGCTGGTCGAGCTGGGCTCGCTGTACCGCACCACCGGCAAGCTGGCCGAGGCCCGGGCCGCGCTCGACAAGGCGCTGGCCGCCAACCCCGGCAAGCCGACCAAGATGAAGGCGCTGCGCGCGCTCGCCGATCTGGCGCTCGCGGCCAAGGACATCGACGGCGCGCGCCGCTACTTCGAGGCGTACATCGCGCTCGATCCCGGCAACGTCGGGCTGCGGCTCGAGCTGGGCGACGCGCTGGCGACCGCCGGCCGCCACGACGACGCGCTCGCGGTCTACGCCGACAGCGAGCAGCGGCTGGGCAGCGACCCGGCGCGCCGGGTCGAGGTGGTGGCGCGGATCGGCGCCGCCGAGGAGGCCAAGGGCGACGACGCCGCCGCGGTGGTGTCCTACCGGCGCGCGATCAAGCTGGTGCCCAAGGGCTACTACCTCGAGACCGAGCTGACCGCGCGCATCATCGACATCTACCGCCGCAAGCAGGACCTCGCGACGCTGCTCGCCTACTACGAGAAGGAGTGGCCGGCCGGCCGGCGCGGCGCCTTCGAGTGGGGCACGCTGGCGCGGCTCTACGAGGAGACCGGCGATCAGGACAAGGCGGTGGTCGCCTACCAGAAGGCCGTGGCCAAGGCGCCCTACGAGCTCGAGGTGCAGCGCCGGTTGATCCAGCTGCTCGAGGCCACCGGCCGCGATCAGGACGCGCTGGCCCAGTACGAGGTGGTGGCGCGGGTCGCGCCCGGCGAGGCGCGGTTCCAGCTCGAGCTGGCCGAGCGCTACTGGCGGGTGCACCAGGAGGCCAAGGCGCTGGCCACCGCCAAGAAGATCGAGGGCCGCTTCCCGTCGGATCCAGCGGTCATGTCGGCGGTCGCCGATCTGTACCTGCGGTGGAGCAAGGACGACCTGGCGCTGGCGGCGTTCGAGCGGCTGGCCCGGCTCGAGCCCGACGATCCGGATCACCTGGTGACGCTGGGCGAGCAGTACCACCAGCGCGGCCAGGTCGACAAAGCCATGGCGACGTGGAAGCGCATCGCCGGCACCAAGTCGGCCAAGGGCTACGCCCGGCTCGGCGACGTGCTGGCCGAGCACGACGCGCCGACCGAGGGCCTGGTCTACTACGCCAAGGCGATCAAGCTCGATCCCGACGATCCCGAGCTGTACAAGGGTCGGGCCCAGATCCTCGAGCGGCAGCGCGCCTTCGCCGAGGCGATGGCCGACTGGGAGAAGGCGCTGTCCCTGTGGCGCAAGCCCAGCGATCGCAGCGCGCGGCGCGAGGCCCGCACCCGGATCGTCAACCTCCTGCCGCGGTGGGACGCCGGCAACCACAAGGACGCGTACCGCCAGCGCTGGGAGGACGGCTTCGCCAAGCAGCCGGCCGATCTCGACAGCGGCTACTTCCTGGTCGCGTACTACCAGCGCTTCGTCCAGAGCGGGCAGCCGCGCCAGACCCTCGAGCGCCTGCTGACCCTGGCCCCCGACGATCAGGAGACGCTGCTGGATCTGGTGAAGGCGTACCGGGCCGATCAGGCCTACGACAAGGCGGTGGCGCTGCTGATGCGCCTGGCCGAGCAGGACCCGGCGCGGCAGCGCGAGGCCTACAACCAGATCGCCGAGATCAAGACCGAGGCCCACCAGGACGCCGAGGCGATCGCCTGGTCGCAGAAGGCGCTCGAGAAGAGCCCCAACGATCCGGCGGCCTACGAGCGGCTCGCGGAGCGCTACAAGGAGATGCAGCGGCTCGACGACGCGGTCGCCGCGTACCAGAAGACGATCGAGCTGGCGCCGCGCAACTGGAAGGCCTACTTCGCGCTGGCCGAGCTGCACCAGCAGCGCATCGAGCACGCCGCCGCCGCCGAGCTGTACCGGCGGGTGCTGCGCCAGGCCACCGACGACGACACCGTCTTGAAGGCCGGCAAGGCCGGCATCGCGCTCGAGGAGATCAACCAGTCGCTGGGCGAGCTCGAGAAGGTGCTGGCGCCGCTGTCGTCGATCATGGCGCACAAGCAGGTCTACCGGCAGCTGCTGGTCGAGCTGTACGTGCACTACGTGCCGCGGCTGGTGGTGCGCGCGCGCCACGGCACGTCCGAGGTGCGCGCCGCCGCGCGGACCGAGCTCGATCGCCTCGGCCACGGCGGCATGAAGGCGCTGCTCGACGCGCTGGCCGACGAGAGCGCGCCGGCGCAGCGGGCGATCGCGGTGCAGCTCCTGGGCGACCTCGGCAACAAGGCCGCGGCGCTGCCGCTGGTGCGGGTGGCCAAGGACGAGCCGCCGCCGGTCGATCCCACCGCGCCGCGCACGATGGGCTCGATGACGACGACGCTCGATCTCGAGAACCGCATCGCGGCGCTGGTCGCCGCCGGGCGGCTGGGCGATCCGCGGGTGGTGCCCGAGGTGCTGCCGCTGGCCCGCCACGACGAGGTCGGGCTGCGCGAGGCCGCGGTGTTCACGCTGGCCGGCGTCGCCGACGCCCGCGCCACCGCCGCGCTCATCACCGCGCTGGCCGATCACCGCCCGTCGGTCGCGGCGCTGGCGTGCGCCGGGCTCGCGGCCGGCGCCGATCCGCGCGGGCAGCGCGCGGCGCTGGCGGTCGATCGCCAGCGCGACGATCTGGTGCGCGCCACCTGCGCGGTCGGGTTCGCGCGCGCCGGCGCCGCCGCGGTGCCGTGGCTGGTCGGCGCGGTCACCGACAACGCGGGCGAGACCCAGCGGCTCGCGGCCTACGCGCTGGGCCAGGTCGGTGACGGCCGCGGCGCCGAGCCGCTGCTGCGCGCGTACCTGGCGCGGGCCGGCCAGGATCGCGCGACGATCGTGTGGGCGCTGGCCCGGCTGGGCGGCGCCGCGGCGACCCCGCCGGCGGCCCTCGACGAGTACCCGATGCGCGCCGGCAAGCTCGACCTCGCGGCGTGGGTGCGCGCGCTGCCGGGCGACCTGCCGACGGTGACGCCCTCGGCCGACGTGCTGATCGGCCACGAGGCCGCGGTGATCGACGCGATGGTGGCCGCGCTCGGCGCGCACCACGACGCCGCGCTCGGCGCGCTGCTCGACCTCGATCGCCGCGCGGGCGGGCTGGCGATCGGCGAGCTGACCGACGGGGCGCTGTCCCCGAAAGCCCAGGCGGCGCTGGCGACGATCGGCGCCGGCGTCACCGCGGCGGTGGTGGCCCGCGCCAGGGACGACGATCCCAAGATCGCGGCGACCGCGGTGCGCGTGCTGGGCAAGATCGGCTCGCCGGCAGCGCTGGCGCCGGTCGCGGCCGCGCTCGACGATCCGCGCCGGCTGGTGCGCGACGCCGCGGCCCACGCGATCGCCAGCGCCGCCGCCGCGCCGCCGCCGCTGCTCGCGGCGCTCCGCGCCCGGCTGGCCGCCCCCGAGGAGCGCGACCGGCTGGCCGCGGCCACCGCGATGGCGGCGATGGGCGCGCGCGTCGACGTCGCCGCGCTCGCCGCGGCGGCCGCCGATCGCTCGTCGTTCGTGCGCAGCGCGGTCGCGACCGCGCTCGGCGGCAGCGGCGCCCCGGCCGCGCTCGAGCCGCTGCTCGCGCTTTCCCGCGACGACACCCCGGAGGTCCGCGCCGCCGCCGCGCGCGCGCTGGTCGGCAGCGTCGATCCGCGGGCCACGGCGCGGCTGCGCGAGCTGGCCGTCGACGCCGACCCCGGCGTCGCCGCCGCCGCCCACCGGCCGTGAATCGCGGCGCGAAAAAAGGCGTGCTTTCGCAAGTTTGACGGCTACCCGCGGCGCGTCTATTCTGTAGCCGCAATGGACATCGGGCTGGTGTGCGACCAGTGCAGCACGCTCTCTGCGATGGGCACCCCGCGGTGCGTGCGCTGCGGATCGTCGCTCGCCCTCGAGGAAGAGACCCGCGTCGGCACGCCGGCGCTGCGGGCGCCGGCGCCCGCCGATCCGACCGCCTCGCAGCCGTGCGTCGAGTGCGGCGAGCTGGTGCCGCCCAACCACCGCTTCTGCGGCGGCTGCGGCGCCCGCGTCGACGCGGTGCGCCCCCGCCCGGGGCCGTCGGCCCCCGCCGAGAAGGGCACGCGGCGCACGATGTTCTTCGGCGCGATGCAGGCCGCGCGCGCGAAGCTCACGCTGATCCGCGGCGACGGTCTCGACGGCGTGTCGTTCACGCTCGCCGGCGACGAGCACCTCGCCGGCCGCGTCGACTGCCCGATCCTGTTCCCCGACGACCCCTTCCTGTCGCCGGTCCACGCCAACTTCTTCTACCGCGACGGCAAGCTGGTGGTCCGCGACGAGGGCTCGGCCAACGGCGTCTTCGTGCGCATCGCCGGCCAGGTCGACCTGCCGCTCGGCAACCGCTTCCTGGTCGGCGAGCAGATGCTCGAGGTCGAGCTGGTGCCGGCGATCGACGAGGGCGCGATCGAGGACGGCACCTACTTCTTCGCCAGCCCGCGCCGCGGCGGCGACCTGCGGATCGTCCAGCGCCTGCGCGGCGGCGACACCGGCTTTACGTACGGCGCGCTCGGCGCGACGATCCGCGTCGGGCGCGAAGGCAACGACATCGACTTCCCCGACGATCCGTTCATCTCCGGGCACCACGCGCACCTCGCGTGGGATGGCGCGCACCTGACGCTGACCGACCTCGGGTCGAAGAACGGCACGTTCCTGCGCATCACGCACGAGCGCACGCTCGTCCACGGCGACTACGTCTTCATGGGCCAACAGCTCCTACGCGTCGAGATCGTGTAGGATGACCGCGGCCCACCAAACCCAAGCTGCCTCGGGGTCCGAATGATCGTCTGCAATCGGTGCGGCAAAGAAAACCAGGATCACTACAAGTTCTGTCTCGGCTGTGGCGCCGAGCTGACTGCGGCACCCAAGGGCGACGCCGGGATGGCGATGATGAAGACGATGATGGCGGACACCAGCGGCGCGCCGCCGCGGCCGCTGCCGGGCATGGGTCCGGCGCCATCGCAGGGCATGCCGCTGCCGCCGCCGCCGGGCTTCCCCGGCGCGCCCGGCCCCGGCCCGGGTCCGCTCGGGCCGCCGCCCGGCATGAGCGGGCCGATGGGCCCGCCCCCGGGCCTCGGTGGCCCGATGGGCCCGCCCCCGGGCATGAGCGGCCCGATGGGTCCGCCCCCCGGCATGAGCGGCCCGATGGGCCCGCCGCCCGGCCTCGGCGGCCCGATGGGCCCGCCCCCGGGCCTCGGTGGCCCGATGGGCCCGCCCCCGGGCCTCGGTGGCCCGATGGGCCCGCCGCCCGGCATGGGCGGGATGTCCGGCGGGCCGCTGGGCGGCTCGATGCCGTCCCCGGCCTCGCTGGTGCCGTCGCCGTCGACGCAGCCGCCGCCGTTCGGCGCGCCACCGTCGGTGGGCCCGCCCGCCGGTCCGCCGCCGGGCGTGCCGGCCGCGGTCGGCCCCGGCCCCGCGTTCGGTTCGCCCCCCGCGGCGACCGGCCCGCGGCGCTGTCCGCAGTGTGGCTCCGACGTGCCGCCCGGCTTCCGCTTCTGCGGCGCCTGCGGCTGCCGCATGGACGAGGTCTCGCAGCCGGCGATCGTGCCGGTGCGTGGCGCGCCAGCGGCGCGGCCGGCCCCGCGCGCGATCATGACGCTGATCCGCCCCGACGGCTCC
The DNA here is from genome assembly GCA_016707895.1 of Myxococcales bacterium. Lineage (GTDB taxonomy): Bacteria > Myxococcota_A > Polyangia > Haliangiales > Haliangiaceae > UBA2376. The sequence continues at coordinate 401,647 of JADJGV010000008.1, forward strand.
GAGGGCGGCACCCACGAGCTGCGCCAGGGCGACAACAAGATCGGCCGCAACTTCGGCCCGGTGTTCGAGACCGACGGCTACCTGTCGCCGGTCCACGCCGAGATCCTGGTCAACGGCACCGCCGCGCTGGTCCGCGACCTGGAGAGCCTCAACGGCGTGTTCGTGAAGATGACCGAGGAGGAGGAGCTGACCTCCGGGCAGATCATCCGCATCGGCCAGGAGCTCCTGCGCTTCGAGCTGATCACGCCGCCCGAGCCGATCGCCGACGGCACCGAGGTGATGGGCAGCCCCAACCCGGGCTACTGGGGCAAGCTGACCGTCATCATCGGCCGCAACGTCGACGGCTCGGCGTTCCCGCTGCTGGGCGACAGCATCACGCTGGGCCGCGAGCGCGGCGAGATCAACTTCCCCGACGACGGCTACGTCTCGGGCCTGCACGCGCGGGTCACCAACCGCGACGGCCGGGTGTTCCTCGCCGACCTCGGCAGCTCGAACGGCTCGTTCGTCAAGGTCACCAGCGAGCGCGCCCTGCAGAACGAGTCGTTCGTGCTGATGGGCCAGCAGCTGTTCCGGCTGAACCTGACCGCGTAGCGCGCGGAGGACGGCGCGGGAGGCGGGAACGGGAAGTCGGGGTCGGGATCGGGATCCGAGTCGGGATCGGGATCGGGATCCGTGTCGGGATCGGGATCGCGATCCGCCTGGCGCCGCTACTTCTGCAGGTCGTCGGCGTCCATGCCCTTCTTCTCCTTGAAGGTGAACGCCTTGGGGATCGTGATCTCGCCGCCCGGCTGGAACACCACCAGCACGTCGACGGTGGCGTCGGGCTTGCCGCCGGGCGCCTCGACGACCATCTCGCTGTCCGACTTGAAGCGGATGAAGTTGCCGATCTGGTCGCCGAAGTAGACCTTCACGGTCCGCGTCGTCTTCATGAAGTTCTGGCCGTTGATCTGGACGATCTGGCCCCCCATCGCGTCGCCGGTGCGCGGCTCGAGCCCGTTCACCTTGAGCTTGCCGTCGTTCGAACCACACCCCAGCACCACCGCCGCGCCGACGACGAGGCCAGCGAGGCGCGTCGCCGACCGAGTCATTCCACCGTGTGCCTGCATGCGGAGAACGCTATCACAGGCCCCCGGGCCTTGCCGCAGCCGCGGTGACCCGCGGGCGCAGCCGACCCCGCCCTTACATCATGTCCTTGCGCTGTAGCGCCCGACGCATCTTCCCGAGCGCCTGCTCCTGGAGCTGGCGGATGCGCTCCCGCGACAGGTTGTACTTCTCGCCGATCTCCTTGAGCGTCAGCTCGTGCTCGGTCTCGAGCCCGAACCGCTGGCGCAGGATGTCGGCCTCGATCGGCCGCAGCTCGCCGAGGATCGACCGCACCTCGCTCTGCAGCGCGTCCATCTCGAGATCGGCGGTGGGCGAGGCGTCCTCCTTGTCGGGGTCCTCGAGCACCTCGGCCAGGCTGCGGCCCTCCTCGTCCCCGACCGGGCGATCGAGCGACACCGACTGCTCGAGCACCCACCGGCGCATGTTCTCGACCTTCTCGAGCGGCATGCCGGTGGTCTCGGCCAGCTCCTCGGTGGTCGGGCTGCGCCCCAGCTTGGTGGTCAGCTCGCGCCGGGCCTTGGTCAGCCGGTGGTGCGCGTCGATCATGTGGACCGGCAGGCGGATCTCGCGGCCCTTGTCGGCCAGCGCGCGGCTGATGGCGTGGCGGATCCACCACGACGCGTACGTCGAGAAGCGGAAGCCGCGCCGATAGTCGTAGCGCTCGACCGCCTTGATCAGCCCGAGGTTGCCCTCCTGGACCAGGTCGGCCAGCGACATCCGGCCGTGGTTGAAGCGGCGCGCGATGCTGATCACCAGCCGCAGGTTGGCCTTGACGAACGCGTTGCGGGCGTCGTGGGCGGCCCGGGCGGCGACGTCGACCCGGTGCAGCCACTCGGCGAGCTGCTTGGCGCCGCGCCCCAGCTTGGGCACGGTGACGTAGCCGCGCTGGATGCGCTCGGCGACCGCCAGCCCCGCCTCGATGTACAGCCGATCGAGGTCGGTGTCGCGCAGGCGGGCCGCGGCCTTGGCCACGGCGGCCTCGGCCTTCTTGCCGGCCAGCGGGCGCCGCAGCGCCTTGACCTCGGCCGGGGCGGCCTCGGCGGGGAGCGCGTCGAGCACGAGCGCCTGGGTCGGCGCCCAGCCGAGCAGCGTGCTCCACACCGCCACCTCGAGCGCCTCGATCTCCTTGGCGGTGGTGAACTCCTCCTCGGGCCGCAGCACGTGCAGCGCGGCCATGTCGCGGAAGTACATGGTGAGGTAGCCCGAGCCATCGGACTTGGTGCCGCGCGCGCGGTCCTTGCCGTCCTTGCGCTTGGCCTTCTCGGCGAGCCGGACCGCGCGCTCGGCGGCCTTGCGGGGCCGGTGGGCGGTGGGGGCACGGGTGAGACTGACGGCGGCGGCACTCTTCACGGCTTTCTCCTGGAACGCCTTGCAGGCGGCGTCCCGAAATGTCAGACGTCCCGCGGGCCGAAATGTTTTGATCGGGGGCGCGGCGGGGATCCGATGGGATCTAGACCCGCGACGCCACAGCGTTATTCCAGCGAGGGGTAGGCGCCCGCCTACCCCGCCGATTCCGTGCAACCGCGCCGGCGACGTGGTGTCGAAGCGACGCCCGCTACTTGGTGTCGGTGCGGCGCTCGGCGATCACGATGATCTCGCGTGAGCGGTTGCCGAGGAACCGGCCCTTGGTCGCCATCGAGCCCGACACCTCGAGCACCCGCAGCCCGGCGGCGTGCAACAGCTTGCCGATCTCGTGGAGCGAGTAGACGCGGATCGAGATCTCCTGCTCGATCTGCCGCCCGTCGTCGAACACCACCGACCGCTTCGACTGCACCCGCGACGAGAAGTAGTTGAACTCGACCTCCTCGAGGACGACGCAGCCGTCGCCCTCCCACCACACCCGCGTCGGCAGGTCGCCGATGACGTAGTCGCGGTTGAGCACCTCGAGCATGAACTTGGCGCCGGGCTTGAGCGCCTTGGCCACCAAGCTGGCGGTCTTCTTGTTGGTCTCGTCGTCGAAGAAGCCGAAGGTCGAGAACAGGCAGTAGGCGCCGTCGAACTGCGCGTCGAAGTCGATCTCGCGCATGTCGACGTGGACGAAGTTGATGTCGAGGCCGCGGCGCTGCGCCTCGTCGGCGCCGCGCAGCAGCATCGGCAGCGACAGGTCGACGCCGACCATGTTCATGCCGCGGGCCGCCAGCTCCATCGCGTGGCGCCCGTACCCGCAGCCGAGGTCGAGCACCTGCGCGCCGGGCGTCAGCCCGAGCGACTCGACGACCATCGCCGCCTCGGCCTGGGTGGTCTGCGGGGTCAGGAACGGCAGCGTCCGGAGGTAGTCCTCGTCGAACAGGTCCTCGAACCACGGCTTGCCGCGGCGCTTGCGCTTGTCGTCCGCGGCCGGCGCGGCGGCCATCGGCTTCCTGGCGGCCGGCGCGGCGGGCGCCGGCGGGGGCGGCTTGGGCGCAGCGGCGGGCGGCGGCGGCGGCGCGGTCGGCGGAAGCGCCACCGGGCCCGACGGCTGGGCCGCGATCGGCACCGGCACCGGCGACACCTCCACCGCGGGGGCGCGGCCCTGCTCCTCGACCTCGAGGATCTCGTCGGCGAGGATCTCGCTCGAGTCGCCGGCGTCGGCGGCGGCCGCCGGGGCCGCGGTGGCCGGGCTCGCCTCGGGCGGCGTCGCGACGGGGGCGGCCGACGCGACGGGCGCGACGGGCGCGACGGGCGCCGGCGTCGAGAACGACACGACGACTGGCGGCGACGTCGCCGGCGGCGCCGCGGCGGCGGTCGCCGGCAGCGCGGCGGGCATCGGCGGCGCGGTCTGCCGGGTGCGCTCGATCGGCGGCGGCACCGGCGGCGCGGTGGTCGGCTTGGCCCGCGCCGGCGCCACGCCGAACGCGGTCGACTCCATCAGCTCCTCGAGATCGTCCTCGGACAGCGCGACCGTGGCCGCGCGGGCCATCGGCGCCTTGGGGACGCCGTCGGCGACGCCGGCGTCGTCGACGATGATGTCGACCGCCTCGACCTCGCCGGTGGTCCGGGTCGGGTCGACGATCGGCGTCTCGGCGGTGGGCTCGACCGACGGCGGGCTCTCCTCGAACTCGAGCGCGGTCAGGCCCAGCGCCTCGAGGTTGACCGCCGGCATCTGCCGGGTGCGGCCGTCGGGGACGACGTCATCGATCGCGCCGGGGACCGCGCCGTCGGCGCTCGGCACGCCGCCGATCGCCGTGGCGTCATCGAGATCGGCGACGATCTCGTCGGGCGGCAGCGTGGTCGGCGCCCGGCCGGCGTCGTCGCCGAACGCGTACGCGATCGACACCGCGAGCGAGGGATCCTCGGGGATCGGCGCGACCACCGGCTGGCTGTCGGTCCGCCGCGGCACGTTGTCGGACGGGATGCGGATGCCGCCGCGCCGGCGCCGGCGCCGGCGCTCGGACGTCGACAGGCCGTCGTCGAACTCGGTGGCGTCGTCGTCGGACCGCTTGCTCATGGTCCCTCGTCCGCGGTGAGCGCGGCGCCGCAGCGCACGCTGGCGCCGACCGCAGGCAGGTCGAGGCGCGGCGCGCCCGGCGGCAACACCATCACGACCGTCGATCCGAGCAGGAACGCGCCGAGCTCGTCGCCGGGCTCGACCGACGCGGCGAGCGGCTCGTGGCGGTACGCCCCGGCGCGCCGCCACGGGCGGGTGTCGTGGCCGAGGTGGGTGAGCCAGACGTTGCCCACCCCGGTGGCCGCGACCATCACCACCGCGACCGGCCCCCACGGCGACGCGACCTCGATCACCACCCGCTCGTTGACGGCGAACAGCCGATCGACCCGCTCGACGAACTTCGGGCTGACCGGCCAGCGCAGGCCGGGCACGTAGTGGTAGGCGGTGACCCGGCCGCGCACCGGCGCGTGCACGCGGTGGTAGTCGCGCGGCGACAGGTAGATCGTCGCGAACTGCCCGCCCTGCAGCGCCGCCGCCAGGCGCCGGTCGATCACCAGATCTTCGAGCCGGTAGTCGATGCCCTTGGCCTGGATCAGCGTCCCGGCGGAGATCGCGCCGGCGGCGCCGATCGCGCCATCGGACGGCGCCACCACCGGCGCCGGGGCCACCGGGCGGGCGCCCTCGGTCAGCGGGCGGGCGAAGAAGTCGCCGAAGCTCGCGAAGCTCGGCAACGGCGCGCCCACCTCGTCGAGGCGTGCCCCAACCGCCGCGGCGAACGCGCGGTACAGCGGCGCCCGCAAGGGGCGCGGGATGGTCCGCCGCGCCGTCGCGCCGATGACGCTCGAGTACGCAGACATCGGCGCCCAGCGCAGGGAGCCGACGGTCACACGGTCGCGAAGCTCGGAGAGGGTCACGCGAGGGCCCGGAGGCATGGAATGACCGCCGGGCACACGCCAGGATCGGCCCCATCGTCCAGGAAACCCTAGAATTATAGGCCACGTGAGCGTGCGGGCACAAGCGCCTGGGGCATCCGCGGCACAGCGGCCCAGGTAGTTGATGCCCCGAGGAAATGCGGCGGAAACAACCCGGCGCTACCGTGGGGGACATGAAGAAGGTCGAGGCGATCATCAAACCGTTCAAGCTCGACGAGGTGAAGGACGCGCTCGCCGAGATCGGGGTCCACGGCATGACCGTCACCGAGGTGAAGGGGTTCGGGCGCACCGGCGGCAAGAAGGAGGTCTACCGGGGATCGGCCTATGTCGTTGACTTCGTTCCGAAAGTGAAGCTGGAGATCATCGTCACCGACGACCACGTCCGGCAGGTGGTCGCCGCCATCACCGAGGCGGCCCGCACCGGGCGCATCGGCGACGGCAAGATCTTCGTCAGCCCGGTCGATGAGGTGATCCGCATCCGGACCGGCGAGACCGGCGACGACGCAATCTAGGGAGGTTTGTCCAGGTCCCCGCCGAGCCTCCCCTCCGAGACGGCTGTCCGCCCGGCCTCCCGGGTGGTGCGCGGCGGTCGGGCGGGAACCTGATCGTGCAGCGCGGCGCGACGGGAACCTGATCGTGCAGCGAGCGATCCTGGAGCGCTGGGTCAGCGGTTCGACTTCATCAGCGCGCGCAGGCGGTCGATCTTCTTGTCGAACGCGGCGCGCTTCTCGGGCGACGACAGCAGGCCGACCATGCTGGCGACGTCGGTCCACTCGCTCTCGAGGCGCGGGCCGAACTCGGCCTTGTAGGCGCGGTACTCGCGGGTGACGGTCTGGAACTTGTTCCGGAGCGCGCCCTCGTCGGGCGCCGCCGCCGGCGGGGGATCCTTGGCGCTGCCGGTGCCGCCGCCGGGGCGCACGGCCGAGCCCGATCCCGAGCCGTGCCCCGGGCGGACCGCTGGCCCAGCGTCGATCAGCGGCGCGGCGTCGAGCGGCGGCGCGGCGTCCACCGGCGGGAGGCCGGCGTCGAGGGGCGTGACCACCGGCGCCTGCGCGACCGGCGCCGGCGGACGCTCGCCGCCGCCGCGGGTGAGCACCCACGCCAGCGTCAGGCCGACCCCGGCCAGCCCCGCGGCGGTCGCCGCGATGATCGTGCGGCGCCGGCGGTTGGCGGCGTCGGCGCGTTCGCGGGCGTAGATCGCGGCGTCGTCGATGACCACCGAGCTGGGGCCGGCGTCGAAGGCGCCCGACGACGACGCCCGCGGCATCGCCTTGCCCGGGCTGGCCGGCAGCGCCGGCACCCGCGGCACCGCGGCGGTGGCGGGCTGGTACAGCGGCATGTTGGCCAGCGCGAACGAGATCGTCTCGATCGACTGGGTGGTCAGCTCCTGCCGGAAGTCCTCGAGGTGCGCCGCCGCCGCGCGATCGAGCAGCTCGCGCTGCGACGCCATCTCGCTGGCGAACACCTCGCGCAGGAACGAGCCCAGGGCGTCGGTCGAGATCGTCGGCGCGATCGCCACCAGCGCCGCTTGCACCGCGTCGCGCAGCTCGGCCGCGGTCTGGAACCGATCCTCGGGTCGCGGCCGCAGCGCCCGCTGCACCAGCGCGTCGAACCGCCCGAGCGCCGGGTCCAGCTGCGACGGCAGCCGGTGCTCGCCCTTGACCACCTGCCGCGCCAGCGTGCGGTAGTCGGGGTTGTCGCCGACCTCGTACAGCCGCTCGGCGGTGAGCAGCTCGAACAGCACGGCGCCGACCGCGTACAGATCGGTGCGGTGGTCGACGACGCCGCCGCGCACCAGCTGCTCGGGCGCCATGTAGCCGAACTTGCCGAAGCCCATCTTGGGATCGGTGGCGGTGGCCCGCAGCGCGCTCTTGGCGATGCCGAAGTCGATGATCTTGGTCTCGCCCTCGAACGACACCAGCACGTTGGGGGGCGAGATGTCGCAGTGCACCAGCCCCAGCGAGGTGCCGTCGTTGCTGGTGCGGCGGTGCGCGTAGGCCAGGCCGTTCGCCATCTCGCGGGCGATGAACAGCGCGATCGGGGGCGGGATGCGCCGCCCCTGCCGGGCCACGACGGTCAGCAGCCGCCGCAGGTCGCGGCCCTCGAGGTACTCGAGCGCCAGGAAGTACTCGTCGCCGACGCGGCCGACCTCGAACACCTGCGCGACGTTGACGTGGTGCAGCTTGATCGCGACCTGGGCCTCGTCGATGAAGCGCGAGATGAACTGCGCGTCCTCGGCCAGGCTCGGCAGCACCTTCTTGATCACGCACAGCTTCTCGAAGCCGGCCAGGCCGTGCTTGGCGAGGAAGATCTCGCCCATGCCACCGCGCGACAGCCGCTGGATCAGCAGGTACCGGCCGAACACCGCGGGCAGCCCGATGTCGGTCAGGCGCGGCCCGGTGTGATCCACGCCGCCTTCGTTGGCGGAGCGCACGACTTCGGGTTCGACGACCACGGACATGGAGACGGGGGGGCCGCGGGCTGCCCCGCTCCCGAGCATGCCAGATCAGCGCCCCCCGCGGGGCCTTGGCACGACGCGCGGTTGTTCGGACCGGCGCGCGGGTGATAGCGTCGGCCGATGCCTCGCGCCCGGCTCTCGGCCTTCGCCCTCGCGCTGGCGGCGTGCGGCCAGGGCTCGGTCGAGGTCGTGCTGACGCTGCCCGAGGAGCCGGCGGCCCAGCCCGAGGACGTCGCCCAGGTCACGCTGGTGGCCGAGCGCGTCGACGGCGATCCGGTCACGCTGACCGCCCCGGTGCGCGGGGGCCGGTTCGATCTGGGCGAGCTGCCGGTCGACGACTACCGGCGGATGACCGTCGAGCTCACCGGCTCGGCCGGCGGCATGGTCGGCTATGGCCGCGCCGAGACGCCGCTGGCGGTGTCGGCCGACGGCGACGTCACCTACCAGATCCCGGTGCGTCGCCCGCGCACCTACGCCGCCGGCCCGACGCCCGAGGCCACGCTCGAGGCGCCCGACACCGCCGCGCGCCCGCGCCTCTTGCGGATCGATCGCGGCGGCGCGGTGATCCGCACCGACGTCGTGCCGCTGCCGGCCGGCCGCAGCCCGTCGCTGGTGGCCGCCGCTGGCGTCGATCTGTTCCTGGCCGCCGGCGGGATGATCTTCCGCCTCGACTCGTCGATCGACGCGGTGCTCGACGCGCCGCTGGCGACGATCAACGGCACCGTGATCGATCTCGCCGGCTCGCCCGATGGCCGGTTCCTGGTGGCGGCGGCCGGCGCGGAGCTGACCGTGATCGACACCGGCTCCGGCAACACCCGCACCGTCACCGCCCCCGGGCCGATCGGCGCGGTGACGATCGCCCGCGAGCCCGACGGCACGATGAGCGCGGTGGCGCTGGTCGATCCGGCCCGGGTGGCCAGCCAGTGCGGGGCGATGTCGTCGCTGTTCCTGACCGAGCTCGGCGTCACCGAGGCCGGCAGCCGCGGCATCCCGCTGGGCGGCGGCGTCGCCGACATCGCCGGCACCAGCGAGCGCCCGTTCGTCGCCGCCGCCGAGCTGTGCGGCAACCGGGTCACCGTGACCGAGCTGGGCCCCGACGTCGTCACCCCGGTGACCGCCGCGGCGGCCAGCCCGTGCACCGGCGCGCCCGACGTGGTGTGCGCGCCGACCGCGGTGACCGCCAGCGAGGATCGGGCCTGGGCCGCCGGCACGGTGCCGTCGGTGCAGGCCAACCAGGGCGGCGTGCCCTACACCGCCGCCGGCGCCCGCCACCAGCTGGCCGCCTTCGATCTGCGCGCGGCGCCGCTGCTCGACCGGGTGATCACCTTCCCCGAGATCCAGCAGCCGCTCGGCCCCGACAACGGCGAGCAATTCGTCATCGATCGCACGATGAAGGCCCGGCAGGCGGTGGTGGCGGCGCTGTCGGTCACGCCCGACGGCTCGATCGTCACGCTGACCTCGAACGCGATGGGCCGCGCGCCGCTGGTGCAGATCACCGTGACGCTGCCGCTGTTCGGCGACATCACCGTCGACGCGGTGCCCAACACCGTGCTGCACCTGTCGCAGGAGCTGGCGGTGTCGACCCGCACCGGCGCGGTCGAGTCCACCCAGCGGACCAAGTGCGCGGTGTGCGAGAGCGACAACACCGGCGCCGGCTTCGAGATGGGCGCGCTGTGCCAGCTCGATCCGGACGAGGCCTACCTGCTGCCCCAGTGGCACTGCGCCCCGGCCGGCGGCGGCGAGCCCACCACCGACCTCGAGGGCGCGTCGTCCTCGTCCCTGTTCGGACGCCCATGAAGCTGGCCCTCACGCTCGCGCTCCTGACGTTCTGCGCCGGCACCGCGGCGGCCGGCGGCCGCTCGACCGCGGTGCTGGAGTTCCGCTCCGGCACCAAGGCCCTGCCCGCCATCAGCGGCCGGGTCGGCGGCGTGCTCAGCGGACGCACCTCGCTCAAGGTGCTGGGCGGCGATCAGGCTCGACAGCGCTACGGCGAGGGCCTCGATCAGGCGGTGGTCGAGTGCGCCGGCGACGCGGTGTGCATCGGCGCGATCGGCGCGCGGCTGGGCACCGACGAGGTGCTGCTGGTCGGCGTCAGCGAGCTGGGCGACGTGATCTTCACGCTGCAGCGGATCAAGAGCGGCGACGGCACCGTCGACGGCCGGGTCGCCGAGGCGCTGGCCGCCGACACCGTGCCGTCCGACGACGATCTGGTCGGCTACCTCGAGCGGGTGCTGCCGGCCGAGGACTTCGTCCGGTTCGGGACGCTGGCGATCAAGGTCAACGTCGCCGGCGCCGAGATCTGGGTCGGCGGCACCTCCAAGGGCCGGTCGCCGATCGACGCGATCCGTGTGCCGGCGCCGTCGCGGTACCCGATCGAGATCAAGAAGGCCGGCTTCGCGCCGTTCCGCGCGTCGGTGCAGATCTCGCCCGACACCGAGGTCAACGTCGACGCCGAGCTGACCCGCCCCGGCGGCAAGGCCAGCGCCTGGTACAGCAAGTGGTGGGTGGTCGCGACCGCCGGCGTCGTCGTCGCCGGCGCGGTCACCACCGCGGTGATCCTGACCCGCGAGTCGGACACCGTGCCGGTGATGGGCCACTTTTGACACTGGGAGGGTTTCTCGCGAAACCCTCCCCCGTGCGGGGTCATGCCCCCACACGGGGCCCCCACCCAAGACGTCCTGAAGACCTCCGACGTCGGGGTTCATGACGACAGAACGCACGACGTCCGCTGGTACACGACTTGTTAGCGCTCGCGGAGCATCACCAGCGCGTCCTCGCCGTCGCCGCCGTAGTAGCCGCCGCGGGTGGCGACCTCGACGAAGCCGTGGCGGCGGTACAGCGCGATCGCCGGGGCGTTGCCGGCGCGCACCTCGAGCGTGATGACCCGGGCGGCGGCGCCGGCCGCGAGCACGTCGGCCAGGAGCACCGCGCCCAGGCCGCGCCGGCGGTGATCGGGGTGGATCGCGATCGCCAGCAGGTGGACCTCGTCGACCACCAGCCAGTAGTTGGCGTAGCCGACGATCGCGCCGGCGGCCTCGGCGACGACCAGCCGGCCGTGCGCGCGGGTCAACTCGTCGACGAACGTCTGGCGCGGCCACGGCGCCTTGAACGAGTGCCGCGAGATCTCGTCGATGGCGTCGAGGTCGGCGGGGGCCGCCGGCCGCACCACCGCCGCGGTCACGCCAGCCCGGCCAGGAGCGCTCGCCACAGCTCGTCGCCGCCGGTGGCCTCGAGCGACGAGAACAGCACCGGCGGCCGGGGCAGGCCCAGCTCGGCCCGGATCGCCGCGGCGATCGGCAGCCGCTTGGCCTTGCCCAGCTTGTCGGCCTTGGTGATCACCGGGACCACGGCGATCTTCTTCTCGAGCAGCCACGGCACGAAGTCGCGCTCCTCGTCCTCGACGCCGCGCCGGATGTCGATCAAGAGCGCGACCACCTTCAAGGTCGCGCGCTCGCCGAGGTAGCTCTCCATCAGCGGCCGCCACGACGCGCGCATCGTGCGATCGACCGAGGCGAAGCCGTAGCCCGGCAGATCGACGAAGTACACCGCGTCGTTGCCGTGGGTCGCCTTGGGCAGGTCGATGCGGAACCAGTTGAGCAGCCGGGTGCGGCCGGGCGTGCGCGAGGTGCGGGCCAGGCCCGACACGCCGGCCAGGGTGTTGATCAGCGACGACTTGCCGACGTTCGAGCGCCCCGCGAACGCGATCTCGGGGAGATCGGCGGCGGGGAACTCGGCGGGGCGCGTGGCCGAGGTGAGGTAGCGGGCGGCGCGGGGGCGCATCGGGACACCTATCCCACGCCCGCCGGCGTGGGTCCACCACGACGACGCGCCGCCGTGGTACGCCACGGGCGTGGTCAAGGTAGTCGGCCTGACCGGCGGCATCGCCAGCGGCAAGAGCACGGTGGCGACGCTGTTGCGCGAGCGCGGCGCGGCGATCGTCGACGCCGATCTGCTGGCGCGCGAGGTGGTGGCCCGCGGCCAGCCGGCGCTGGGCGAGCTGGTGGTGCGGTTCGGCCCCGCGATCCTGACCGCCGATGGCGCCCTGGATCGCAAGGCGCTGGGCGCCCGGGTGTTCGCCGATCCCGCGGCCCGCGCCGATCTGAACCGCATCACCCACCCGCGGATCGCCGCCGCGGCCCAGGCCGCGATCGCCGCCCACGCCGCGGCCGGCGTGCCGGTGGTGTTCTACGAGGCGGCGCTGTTGATCGAGAACGGCCTGCACCGCGGGCTGGACGGCACGATCGTGGTCAGCGTCGATCCGGCGACCCAGGCCGCCCGCCTGGCCGCGCGCGACAACCTGCCGCCCGACGCGGTCGAGGGCCGCCTGGCCGCGCAGCTGCCGCTGGCCGACAAGCTGGCGGTGGCGACCTGGGTGGTCGACAACAGCGGCGATCGCGCGGCGCTGACGAGCGCGGTCGATCGGCTGTGGCACTCGCTCGAGGCGCGGTTCGGGCCGCTGGCGGTGGCGCCGCCCGACAGCCCGGTCGAGGACGTGCTGGTGACCGGCTGGCCGAGCGCGGTGGCGATCGGCCTGTGCGCCGAGCTCCTGGCCCGCGACCCGGCGGCGACGGTGTGCGCGCTGGTGCCCGACGACGGCGCGGCGGCGGCGCCGACCGCCGGGTGGCCCGAGGCCATCCGCGCGCGGTTCCGGTACCTGGTCGGCGACGTCGCCGCCATGGACCTGGGCCTGTCGACGCGCGAGTACCTGGCGCTGCGGGCGCGGGTGACGACGATCCACCACGCCGCGGCGCTGGTGACCCGCGGCGGCGACGCCAGGCAGCGCTCGCGCGATCGCGTGGCTGGCACCCGCAGCGTGCTCGACCTCGCGGCCGAGGCGCCGCGGCTGCGCCGGGTCGTGCACTGGTCGAGCCTGCGCGCGATCGGCGATCGCCGCGGCGTCGTGCGCGAGGCGCCGCTGCCGACGCCGCCCCGGTTCGCGCGCGCCGACGATCGCGCCGCCTACGACGCCGAGCGCGCCGCGGTCGGCGCGATGGCCCGCCTGCCGGTGACCGTGCTGCGGGTGGCCGACGTGGTCGGCGACGCCGTCGACGGCAAGGCCGACGTCGCGACCGCGCTGTTCCGGCTGGTGGCGCGCGCCGGCAGCCTGCAGCTGCCCCTGCCTGGCGACGGCCTGGGCCCGCTGCAGGTGCTGCCGGTGGCGTACGTGGTGGCCGCGGCGGCGACCCTGGGCGCGCACCCGCGGGCCGCCGGCCGGGTCATGCACCTGGTCGATCCCGATCCGCCGACGGTGCGCGCCGCGCTCGATCGGGTCGCCGATCTGGCCGGCCGCGACCCGTGGCGCGGCTCGATCCCGCGCCCGCTGGCGCGGGCGATCCTGCGCACGCCGGGCTTCGAGCGGATGGCGCAGCTGCCGGCCGCGATGCTGGCGCTGGTGTCGTCGTCGAACGCGCGGCTCGACGCCAGCGACACCCACACGCTCCTGACCGCCGCCGGCCTGCCCTGCCCGCGCTTCGACGACTGGATCGGCGCGGTGATCGCGCTCGCGCCGGGCGACGGCGCCGAGGCCGAGCCCGCGCTCGACGACGACACCCAGGATCCGCTGGCGTGACGCCGCCTACTCGTCGTCGTCGGTGACGCCGGCGGCCTTCTGGCGCAGGCCGTTGCGCTCGAGCAGCCGGTACAGGAACTTGCGCTCGAGCCCGGCCAGCCGTGCCGCGGCGCTGAGGTTGCCGGCGGCGCGCTCGACCAGATCGGTCAGGTACGCGCGCTCGAAGCGATCGACCACCTCGTCCTTGGCCTGGTGGAACGGCCGGTCGGCCTTGACCACCGGCTCGGCCGCCGCTGCCGGCGCCACCGTCGGCCGCAGCAAGATCGGCAGCTCGCCGAAGTCCTTGACCGGCCCGGCCAGCGCGACCGCGCGGGTGATGACGTTGCGCAGCTCCCGCACGTTGCCCGGCCAGTGGTACGCGGCCAGCCGATCCATCGACGGGCCGCCGATCGACGCCACCAGGTGCTTGGCGCCGGCGCGCTCGAGGAAGATCGCCACCAGCGTGGCCAGATCCTCGCGGCGCTGCCGCAGCGGCGGCAGGTGGACCTCGACCACCGCGAGGCGGTAGTACAGGTCGCCGCGGAAGCCGCCCTTGGCCACCTCGCCGAAGACGTCGCGGTGGGTCGCCGCCACCACCCGGACGTCGTAGCGCTCGGGCTTGCGGGACCCCAGCGGGATGACCTCGCCGGCCTCGAGCATGCGCAGGAGCTTGGGCTGCAGCGCGATCGGCAGGTCGCCGATCTCGTCGAGGAACAGCGTGCCGCCGTGGGCGGCGGCGAACGCGCCCTGACGATCACCGGCGGCGCCGGTGAACGAGCCGCGGACGTGCCCGAACAGGTCGCTCTCGATCAGCGTGTCGGTGGCCGCGCCGCAGTCGAAGACGATGAACGGCCCCTGCTGGCGCGGGCTCTCGTCGTGGATCGCCCGCGCCGCCAGCTCCTTGCCGCACCCGCTCTCGCCCAGGAACAGGATCGACGCGTCGCTGGTGGCGGCGCGCTCGAGCACGGCGAACACCTGCCGCATCGCCGGGCTGTCGCCCCACATCGCGCCGAAGTGATCGCGCCCCGACGGCGGGATCGTGACCATCTCGTCGGCCGGCAGCAGCTGCACCAGCGTCTTGCCGACCCGCACCACCGCGCCGGGCGGCGCCGTGACCTTGCCCACCGCGACGCCGTCGATCGAGGTGCCGTTCTTCGAGCCGAGATCGACGACGTGGAAGCCGGCCGCGGTCGGCGCGATCGTGCAGTGCCGGCTCGACACCGAGGGATCGGTCAGCGCGACGTCGCAGCCCGGGTCGGCGCCGATCACCACGCCCACCGGCGGCAGCTCGAGCTCGAGCCCGGCGTCGGGGCCGGCCAGCACCCGCAGCCGCGACGCGCGCCCGAACAGGGCGTCGCGCTGGTTGGTCACCCGGGTCACGCGCATCGGCTCACCCTTGGCTCCCGACCAGGCCGCGGCGGATCAGCAACGCCAGGTGCCGGCAGGCCTCGAGGCGCCCCATGCCGGCCACGTCGAGCAGCTCGTCGAAGGTCAGCATGCCGTCGATCCGCGAACACAGGAACGCGGCGCGCGGCTCGAGCCCGCCGACCGCGGTCATGTCGCCGATCACGGCGGGCCGGCGCTCGAGCGAGCCGAACGACTTGTAGTAGCAGTCGAGCAGCGTGTCGCGGTGCTTGTGGATCAGCTTCTGCGCCACCGCGCTGTCCGGCGACTCGGCCAGCGCCAGGTCGATCGCCTGCGTCGCGACGCCGTGCTCGCCGGCGCCGGCCGCCGCGCGGGCGCGCTCGATCAGCCAGGTGATCCGCCGGCGCGCGGTGTCGTCGACCGCCTCGCCCGGGCGGCGATCGCGATCGGCCTCGGCCAGGAGCGCCACCCCGCCGCCGGTGGTGTTGCGCGGGCGCGGCCGGGCGGGCTCGTCGTCGTCGACCGGCTGCGACCGGCTGGGCGGCGGCGGCAGCTTGAGCTCCTCGACGGCGATGCCGCTGTCGTCGAAGCGGGCCGCGACGTTGCCCCGGGCCCCGCCGCCGCTGCGCACCCGCGGCAACTCGACCGTGGGCGCGCGGTTGGCGCCGCCGAGGTCGGCGGTCGGCGCGGCCGGCTCGAAGTCGAGCGTCAGGTCGCCGATGCCGGGCAGCGGGACGACGCCCGGCGCGGTCGCGGCTCGGCCGGGCGCGGTCTTGGCCTCGTCACGTGGGACGGGCGCCGCCGTGGCCGCCGGGGCCGCGGCCCGCGGCTTGACCGCCGACCGCTCGATCGTCAGCTCGGTCGACGGCTCGCGGTCGTGGAAGTCCTGGCCGATCAGGCCGCGCGGCGCCACCGGCACGAGCGACGGGCCGAGGTCGAGATCGAGCTCGAGCGGCCCCGGCACCTGGCCGGCATAGCCACCGAACGTGGCCTCGCCCGAGTCGTCGGCGGGATCGAAGGTCGGCGGCCGCGGCGGCGCCAGCGGCAGCGACAGCGGCAGCGGCAGCGGCCGGCTGCCCTCGCTGCGGCCCAGGGTCAGGCTGGCGTAGTCGGTGGTCGCGTCGTCGTCGCCGAACGTCGCGGCCACCGGGCCGTGGTCGGGCGGCTCGTCGGCGTCGAGCTCGATGGTCGGCGCCACCACCGCCGGCGGCGCCGGCAACGCGCTGGCCTCCTCGGCGGCCAGCCACCAGCCGTCGTCGATCGCCGGCTCGGCCAGCCGCTCGCCGGGCGGCGGCCCGAGGCTGATCTCGACCTCGTAGTCGCCCGACGGATCGCCACCGGCCAGCCCGAACGGGATCAGCAGCTCGGCCAGCGGCGCCGGCCCGCCGCCGGTGAGCTGCTCGTAGTGCGCGCGCACGTAGTCGACGTAGCGCCCGGCGCGCGGCTCGCGCGGGTGCTCGGCGAGCACCTCCTCCCAGGCCGTGAGCGCGCCGTCGATGTCGCCGCGCCGGTAGCGCGCGAGGCCATCGTCGATCAACCGATCGATCTCGTGGGACTCCATGACGGCGTCAGCCGGCGGTCTTGTTCACCACGCCCCGGAACATGTTGAGCGTGCGCGACAGGGCCTCGGTGGCGTCGGTGAGGCCGGCCAGATCCTTGGCCGCGATCGACGCCCGGACCCGCTCGACGACGCTGCGCGCCTTCTTGATCGCGTCCTGGCCGAAATCGGAGCCGCTGATGATGTCCGACACCTTGGGGAACAGGCCCTCGACCTCGTCGAGCACCTTCTCGGCGGCGTGGCGCGCCTTGTCGAACTCCTGGCCCGAGCGCACCTCGACCATGTAGTCCTTGTTGGCGTCGATCATCTTGCGCAGCTCGTCCTCGGTGAGGCCGCTGGTCGCGGTCACCGTGATCGACTGCTCGAGCCCGGTCTCGAGATCGCGGGCGGTCACCGAGACGATGCCGTCGGCCGAGATGTGGAACGTCACCTCGATCTCGACCTCGCCGCGCTGCGCCCGGCGCAGGCCGGTCAGCACGAACTCGCCGAGCAGCTCGTTCTCCTCGGCGCGGTCGCTCTCGCCCTGCAGCACCAGGATCTTCACCGAGGTCTGGTTGTCCTTGACCGTCGTGAAGACGTGCGACTTCGAGGTCGGCACGGTGGTGTTCTGCTCGATCAGCTTGTGGAAGTAGCCCCCCACGATCATGATCCCGAGCGAGTGCGGGGTGACGTCGAGGAGCAGGATGTCGTGCTTCTCGTCGGTCAGCGCCGCGGCCTGGATCGCCGCGCCCAGCGCGACGACCTCGTCGGGGTGGACGCCCTTGGACGGCTCGAGCCCGAAGAACTCGGCCACCCGCTGCTGGCACAGCGGCATCCGGGTCATGCCGCCGACCAGGATCACGTCCTCGAGATCGCTCTTGGCGATCTCGGCGTCCTCGAGCGTGCGCGCGCAGATGTCGATCGTGCGCTCGATCAGGTCGGCGGTCAGCTCCTCGAGCTTGTCGCGGGTCAAGGTCGCCTGCAGGTGCAGCGCCTCGTTGCGGCCGGTCGAGATGATGAACGGCAGGTTGATCTCGGTCTCCTTGACGCTCGACAGCTCGCACTTGGCCTTTTCGGCCACGTCCTTGAGGCGCTGCAGCGCCATCTTGTCCTTGCGCAGGTCGATCTTGTGCTCGCGCTGGAAGCCGGCCACCAGCCAGTCGATGATGCGCCGGTCGAAGTCCTCGCCGCCGAGGAAGGTGTCGCCGGCGGTCGAGATGACCTCGAACACGCCGTTGCCGATCTCGAGGATCGAGATGTCGAAGGTGCCGCCGCCGAGGTCGTAGACCGCGACCCGGCGCTCGAGGTTCTTGCCGAAGCCGTAGGCCAGGGCCGCCGCGGTCGGCTCGTTGATGATGCGGATGACGTCGAGGCCGGCGACCCGGCCGGCGTCCTTGGTGGCCTGGCGCTGGGCGTCGTTGAAGTACGCCGGCACCGTCACCACCGCCTTGCCGACCTCCTCGCCGAGGTACTCCTCGGTGATGAGCTTCATCTCCTGCAGGATGTACGCGGAGATCTCGGGCACCGAGAACACCTGATCGCGCAACATCACCCGGACGTCGTCGTGGGGGCCCTCGACGATCCGGTACGGGACCGTCTCGAGCGACTGCCGCACCGCCGCCGAGCCCCACTTGCGTCCGATCAGCCGCTTGGCCGCGTACACCGTGTTCTCGGCGTTGGTGATGGCCTGGCGCTTGGCGATGTGCCCGACGAGCCGCTTGCCGTTCTCCGCGATGGCGACCATCGACGGTGTCGTCTTGTACCCGCCGCGGTTGGGGATCACCGCGGGAGTGCCGTTCTCCACGATCGCCACGCAGGAGTTGGTGGTCCCCAGATCGATGCCGATGACCTTCTCGGTCGCCATGTCGGGTGATGTTCTCAGGGATCCGAGGGCTTCGCCACCTCTGGGAGGGGAATCGGTGCCCGGATATCCCGACGGCCCCCCGCCCGGCCGCCGCCCGCCGCGCCGGCTAGCGCCGCTGGGCCGACCGCAGCGCGGCCCGCACCGCCGACAGGTCCCCGGCCAGCTCGGCGCCCAGCGTGTCGTTCTCGTTCTTCATCGCCAGCGCCATCACCAGCACCTCCTCGGCGTCGTCGAGCTTGTCGAGGGCGCGCAGCACCTTGGCCAGGGTCCGGGCGGTGGAGGGATCGGCCGGCTCGGCGGCGGCGGCCTTCTTGGCGTAGTCGAGCGCCGTGCGGGGCTCGCCGGCCGCCAGCGCGCAGCTGGCCGCGCGCCGCAGGTAGCGCGCGCTGCTGTCGAGCTTGGTGGCGGCGGCGAACAGCTTGCCGGCGCTGGCGAGATCGCCCGACACCTCGGCCTGGCACGCGCGGTCGAACAGCTCGGCGGCGTACTCGACCGGGCTCTGGGGCGCGGTCGCGGCGGCGTCGGGCTGCTGGCTGGCGGGCCGCGGCCGGCGCCCCTCGATCAGATCGGCGTGGGCCGCCGAGATGGCGTCGAACACCGCGTGCAGCCGCTGGGCCCAGGGGCCGAGCTGGCGCCCGTAATAGCGATCGGGGTGGAACAGCTTCGAGCGCTCGAAGAACGCCCGCTTGATCACCTTCTTGTCGCTGCCGCTGGGCACGCCGACCAGCGCCCACGGGTCGCCGGCGGCGACCAGCCGCAGACCGGCCAGGATCCGGGTCTTCTCGTCGAGCGACAGATCGATCGCGTCGGCGATCATCGCGCGCTCGGCGGCGGTGGCGTCGTCGAGGCTGGGCAGCGGCGTCGCCACGCGACGGTCGTCGGTGCGGGCCGGGGCGGTCCCCGCCGCCAGCGGCGCGGCCGGCGGCACCGGCGGCGCCGTCGGGACCGCCGCCATCGGCGCGGTGGTCCGGGTGCCGCTCGCGGTCGGCACGGTCACCGCCGGCATCGGCGCGGTCACCCGGCCGCTGGAAGTGGCCGCGGTCGCCGTCGGCGACGACGGCGCGGGCACGCGGCCGGTCGCGGTGGCCGGCGCCGCCGCGAAGGTCGGCGGCTCGGTCTCGCCGGGGGCGAGGATGGCGCCGCGCCGGCGCAGCTCGCGCACGATCGCCACCGCGCGATCGATCGCCAGGCCGGTCATCAGGATCAGATCCTTGACCGACGTCGCGCCGTCGAACCGCGACCAGACGAAATACTCCTCGGTGCCGAACCCCGCCTTCATCGGGTCGAACCGGGGGTTCTGCCGCAGCCGCAGGCTGGTCGCCCCGACCTCGGGGATCTCGGTGGGCACCACGCTCATGACGGCCCGCTCACGCTAGCACGCGGGGCCCGGGCGATCACGGCCCGCGGCACGCGCCCGTCAACGCCAGCTCGAGGATGGCCTTGGCGGTGTGCAGGCGGTTCTCGGCCTGGTCCCACACCGCGGCGCCGCGCGGCCCGTCCAGCACCGCCGCGCTGATCTCCTCGCCGCGGTGGGCCGGCAGGCAGTGCAGCACGATCGCGTCGGGCGCCGCGAGCGCCAGCAGCCCGTCGTCGACGCAGTAGCCGGCGAACGCCCGGGCGCGCTGGGCCTGCTCGGCCTCCTGCCCCATCGACGCCCACACGTCGGTCATGACCACGTCGGCGCCAGCCGCGGCGATCCGCGGATCGTCGGTGACGGTGACGGTGGCGGTGGCGCCCTCGTCCTGGGCGTTGGCGACGTCGTGGGGCGGCGGGCGGTAGCCCACCGGGCACGCCAGCCGCAGCTCGAGCCCCAGCGCGCCCGCGGCGTGCAGCCACGACACCGCCATGTTGTTGCCGTCGCCGATCCACGCGACCTTGACGCCGTCGAGGGCGCCGCGCCGCTCGCGGATCGTCAGCAGGTCGGCGACGATCTGGCACGGGTGCTCGCGATCGGACAGCGCGTTGACCACCGGCACGGTGGCCGCGCCGACCATGCGCATCATCCGCTCGGCGCCGAACGTGCGGAAGACGATCGCGTGGGCGAACCGCGACAGCACCCGGGCGGTGTCCTCGATCGGCTCGCCGCGCCCGAGCTGGGTGCCGTCGCTGGTCAGGATCGTCGCGTGGCCGCCCAGCTCGCGCACCGCCACCTCGAAGCTGACCCGGGTGCGGGTCGAGGCCTTCTCCATGACGATCGCGACGTGGCGGCCGGCCAGCCACGCCGCCGGGCCGTGGGGGCGGGCCCGCTTCCACGCCGCGCTGGCGTCGATCAGCGCGGTCAGCCGCGCGCGGCCGCAGTCGGCCAGGGTGATGAAGTCGGTCACGACGCCGGCGCCTCGGCGAGCACGCCGCTGAGGATCGCGACCGCCTCGTCGAGCTCGGCGGTCGACACCAGGTACGACGGCGCGAAGCGCACGACGTTGGCGCCGGCCAAGGACGCCAGCAGCCCGCGCTCGCGGCACTTGCCGACGATCTGCGACGCGTTGCCGGCCACCGCGACGCCGCGGAGCAGGCCGCGGCCGCGGGCCTCGAGCGCCTTGTCGGGCTGCGCCGCCACCAGCGCGGCCAGCTTGCCGGCGAGGTGCTCGCCCTGCTTGGTCACCGCCGCCAGCAGATCGTGGCGGGTGATCAGCTCGAGCACGGTGGCCGCCGCCGCGGTGGCCAGCGGGTTGCCGCCGAACGTCGAGGCGTGCGGCACCGCGCCGCCGGTCGGCGTGGTCAGGCCGGCCGCCGCGCGCTCGGTCACCGCGATCGCGCCGATCGGCACGCCGCCGCCCAGGCCCTTGGCCAGCGTCATGACGTCGGGGGTGACGCCGTCGTGCTCGTGGCCCCACCAGCGGCCGGTGCGGCCGGTGCCGGTCTGGACCTCGTCGAAGATCAGCAGCACGCCGGCGGCGTCACAGGCCTCGCGCAGCCCGCGCAGGTAGCCGGCCGGCGGCACGATGATGCCGCCCTCGGCCTGGATCGGCTCGAGGATCATCGCGCACGCGCCGGGCTTGGCGATCTCGGCGCGCGCCGCCTCGAGGTCGCCGTACGGCACGAACGCCACCGGGCCGAACATCGGCCCGAAGCCCTCGCGGTACTTGGCCTGGCCGGTGATCGACACCGTCGCCATCGTCCGGCCGTGGAAGCTGCCGTGGGTCGAGATGATCGTCGTGCGCTCGGGCTGCCCGGCGACGACGTGCTGGTAGCGGCGCACCAGCTTGAGCGCGGCCTCGTTGGCCTCGCCGCCCGAGTTGCAGAAGTAGACGCGGTCGGCGAACGAGCGCGACGTGATCGCCTCGGCGGCCAGGATCTCCTGGTCGTTCCAGTACAGGTTGGAGACGTGGACCATGCGCCCGAGCTGCTCGGTGAGCCGCGCGGTCAGCTCGGGGTGGGCGTGGCCGAGGCAGCACACCGCGATGCCGGCGGTCATGTCGAGGTAGCGCTTGCCCTCGAGATCCCACACCTCGCTGCCGTGGCCGCGGGTGAGCACCATCGGCTGCTGGCGGTAGTTCTTGATGAAGGTGCGATCGGCGATCGCGAGCAGGTCGGCTTGGGTGTGGGCCATGACCGGCGGATAATGACACCGCCGGGCGCGAACGGAAGCCCCGCGGCGCGGCGCGATTGGTAGACTGGCGGCCCGGACGAGTAGCCAAACTGGTAAAGGCAGCTGACTTAAAATCAGCGCTCCCTGTGGGTTCGAGTCCCGCCTCGTCCACCGCGCCGCCCAGGCCCCGCCGCGGCCGCGCCCTCACCCCGGCAAGAGCTGGGTGCCGACGCCGTCGGCGGTGAAGATCTCGAGCAGCAGCGCGTGCTCGACCCGGCCGTCGATGATGTGGATCTTGGCCACCCCGGCGGCCAGCGCCGCCAGCGCGTTCTCGACCTTGGGGATCATGCCGCCGCGGATCACGCCCTTGGCGATCAGGTCCCGGGCCTCGGCGTCGGTCAACGACGGCAGGAGCGCGCCGGCGCCGTCGAGCACGCCGGCGATGTCGGTGAGCAGCACCAGCTTGACCGCGCCGATCGCCTGGGCCAGCCGGGCCGCGAACACGTCGGCGTTGACGTTGAGCGCCTTGCCGTCGGGGCCGGTGGCCAAGGGCGCCACCACCGGGATGAAGTCCGACACCAGCCGGTCGAGCACGGTGCGATCGACCGCGGTGACCTCGCCGACCAGGCCCAGCTCGGGGCGGCGCACCTCGGCCCGCGCCAGGCCGCCGTCGCAGCCGGTCAGCCCGACCGCGGCGCCGCCGAGGTGGTTGATCAGCCGCACCAGCTCGGAGTTGAGCTGGCCGCCCAGCACCATCTCGACCACCTCGAGCTGCGCGGCGTCGGTGACGCGCTGGCCGTCGACGAACGCCGCCTTGTGGCCGAGGCGATCGGCCAGCGCGGTGATCTGCTTGCCGCCGCCGTGGACCACGACGACGTGGATGCCGACCCAGTCGAGCAGGATCAGGTCCTCGGCGAACCGCTGGCGCAGCGTCGGGTCGTCGAGCGCGACCCCGCCGATCTTGACCACCACGGTCTTGCCGCGGAACTCCGAGATGAACGGCAGGGCCTCGACGAGCACCCGGGCCTTGGCGATGACGGCTTCCACGGCCGCGCATCCTACGCCGAGGCGGCCCCGGGCTACAGAATGAAGCGGGCCAGATCGTCGTCGGCGGCCAGCGCGCCGAGCCGCTCGACCACGTAGGCCTTGGTGATCGGGATGGTCTGGCGGCCGATGTCGGGCGCGTTGTAGAGCAGATCGTCGAGCAGCCGCTCGAGCACGGTGTGCAGCCGGCGGGCGCCGATGTTGGCGGTCCGGGTGTTGACGTCGACCGCGATCCGCGCCAGCTCGGCCACGGCCTCGGCGGTCCACTCGATGGTCACGCCGTCGGTGGCGAGCAGCGCCGCGTACTGCGCGGTCAGCGCGTTCTGCGGCTCGGTCAGGATGCGGACGAAGTCGTCGGCGGTCAGCGGCTCGAGCTCGACCCGGATCGGGAACCGGCCCTGCAGCTCGGGGATGAGGTCGCTCGGCTTGGCCATGTGGAAGGCGCCGGCGGCGATGAACAGCACGTGGTCGGTCTTGACCGGCCCGTACTTGGTGGTGACGGTCGAGCCCTCGACGATCGGCAGCAGGTCGCGCTGCACGCCCTGGCGCGAGATGTCGGCGCCGCCGCGCTCGTGGCTGGTCGCGATCTTGTCGATCTCGTCGAGGAAGACGATGCCGTGCTGCTCGGCGCGGGTGATCGCGTCGCGGGTGACCCGGTCGTGGTCGATCAGCTTGTCGACCTCCTCCTCGGTCAGCGCGGTCCAGGCGTCGGGGACCTTGAGCTTGCGCCGGCGCTGCCGCTTGTTGAGGCCGCCCAGCAGGTCCTTGAGCCCGCCCAGGCTCGACTCGTCGAGGCCGGCGCCCGGCGCCGAGAACATCTGCATCAGCGGGTGGCCGCCGCCCTCCTCGGTGATGTCGATCTCGACCTCGCGATCGTCGAGCCGGCCGTCGCGCAGCATCGCCCGGAACTTCTCGCGCGTGGGATCGGTGACCGTCGGCGCGGCCTCGCCGGGGCGCTCGCCGAACCGGTGGCCGCCGGTGGCCCGGGGCAGAAGCACGTCGAGCACCCGCTCCTCGGCGGCGTCCTTCGCCCGCGGCCGCACCCGGGCCGCCTCCTCGTCGCGCACCAGCTTGACCGCGACCTCGACCAGGTCGCGGACGATCGAGTCGACGTCGCGGCCGACGTAGCCGACCTCGGTGAACTTCGACGCCTCGACCTTGCAGAACGGCGCCCGCGCCAGCTTGGCCAGGCGGCGGGCGATCTCGGTCTTGCCGACGCCGGTGGGGCCGATCAGGATGATGTTCTTGGGCGCGATCTCGTCCTTGAGGTCGCCCTCGACCTGCTGCCGCCGCCAGCGGTTGCGCAGCGCGACAGCGACCGCGCGCTTGGCCTCGCGCTGGCCGACGATGTAACGGTCGAGCTCGGCGACGATCGCGGCCGGGGTCAGCGCGGCGGCGGGCAGGCCCTTCACGACAGCTCCTCGACGGTGAGGTTGCGGTTGGTGTAGATGCAGATGTCGGCGGCGATGCCCATCGCCGCCTCGGCGATGGCGCGCGCCGGCAGCTCGGTGTGGGCGGCCAGGGCCCGGGCCGCGGCCAGCGCGAACGGCCCGCCCGAGCCGATCGCGGCGATGCCGTCGTCGGGCTCGATGATGTCGCCCTGCCCCGACAGCACGAACGTCACCTCGCGATCGGCGACCAGCAGCATCGCCTCGAGCCGCCGCAGCGCCTTGTCCGAGCGCCAGTCCTTGGCCAGGTCGACCGCGGCCCGACGCAGGTTGCCGCGGTGCTCGCGCAGCTTGCCGTCGAGGCGCTCGAACAGCGCCAGGCCGTCGGCGGCCGAGCCGGCGAACCCGGCGATCGCGCCGCCGCTGGCGGCCTCGCCCAGCCGCCGCACCTTCTTGGCGCCGCTCTTCATCACGGTGTTGCCGAACGACACCTGGCCGTCGCCGGCGACGACCACGGCGCCGCCGCGGCGGACGGTGAGGATGGTGGTGGATCGGATGCGGACGGGGTCGCTCACGGTGCGGGAGTCGTAGCACGCCGGCGCCGCCGCTCGATGAGCCAGGTGGCGAGCGGCAGCAGCGGCAGCGCCGGCATGACGAAGTACGCCGGCGAGTCGGGCTGCGGCTTGCGCGGCCGGTACACCTCACCGAGCGCCAGGCACAGCCCGCCGTAGACCGCGATCACCGCCAACCCGCACGCCGCCCACAGCCGGCGCTCGATCGGCGGCGGCGCCGCCGGCGCCGGCGGCAGCGCGCGCTCGGTCAGCAGGCCGGCCCAGCGGCGCAGGTCCCACGCCAGCAGCCCGGCCAGCCCCAGCGTCATCAGCGTCGTGACGATCACCGTCGGCGCCTTGGCGGTGCTCCAGGTGAACGCGGTGATCGCGGTGGCGATCGGCAACGCCAGCGCGGCGCCCAGCGCGGCGAACCGCTGGGTCATGAGCAAGAGCGCGCTCACCAGCTGCATCGCGCCGACGAAGCGGTAGAGGCCGCCGGTGGCCAGGAACGCGTGCAGGAAGTCGTGGAACGTGCCGGCGTTGCCGGGGTCGGTGAACGGCTGGCCCAGCAGCTTCTTGAGCCCGGCCGGCACGAACGCGAAGCCGATGATGATGCGCAGGTTGGCCACCGCCAGGTGCGCCGGGCGGGCCGCGCGCAGGCGATCGAGCCGGGCGATCAGGCGATCGAGCATCGTCCCCACGCTAGCAGGCCGCAGCCGCGGCGCCCGCCCCCGGCAACGGCAACGGTGACGGTGACGGTGACGGTGACGGTGACGGTGACGGTGACGGTGACGGTGACGGTGACGGGCACGGGCACGGGCACCGGAATGGGCACGGGGACGGGGCTCGACGCCCACGGCCGGCGGCGGTACACGTCGGGGATGCTCACGCTCGTCACGGGTGGCACCGGCCTGGTCGGTAACGGCATCGCGCGGCGGCTGGCGGCCGACGGCCACGCGGTGCGCGCGCTGGTCCGCGATCGCGATCGCGCCGCCCCGCTCTTGCCCGAGGCCGAGCTGGTGGTCGGCGACGTCACCGACCCGGCGTCGTTGGCCGCGGCGATGGCCGGCGTCGGGCGCGTCTACCACGCGGCCGGCATGCCCGAGCAGTGGCAGCGCGACGAGGGCGTCTTCGATCGGGTCAACCACCTGGGCACGGCGAACGTGCTGGCCGCGGCCAAGGCCGCCGGCGTGGCGAGGGTCATCTACACGTCGACGATGGACGTGTTCGCGGCGCCGCGCGGCGGCACGCTGGTCGAGACCAACCTCGATCCCGCGCCCAAGCACACCGCCTACGAGCGGTCGAAGCAGGCCGCCGATCGCGCGGTGGCGGCGGCGGTCGCCGACGGCCAGGACGTGGTGTCGGTGAACCCGTCGGCGGTCTACGGCCCGGGGCCGGTCCACGTGGCGCTCAACGGCTTCTTCATCCGCCTGCTCACGGGCAAGGTGCCGCTCTTGCCCCCCGGCGGCATGTCGGTGGTCTACATCGACGGCGTGGTCGCCGCCCACCTGGCCGCGGCCGAGCGCGGCGTCCGCGGCGAGCGCTACCTGGTGAGCGACGGCTACGCCACCAACCGCGAGCTGGCGACCGAGGCGGTGACCGCCGCCGGCCGCGGCAAGGTCCCGCGCGCCGCGCCGGCGTGGCTCCTGCGCGGCCTGGCCGGCGTCAGCGCGCCGCTGGCCCGGCTGTTCCGCTTCACCCCGCTGATCGCGCCCGGCCAGCTGACGTTCGTGTTGTGGCAGGCGCGGGTCGACAGCACCAAGGCCCAGGCCGCGCTCGGCTTCGAGCCGACGCCGCTCGACACCGGCGTCGCGCTGACGATCAGGTTCCTGCGCGAGCAGGGCCTGGTGCCGTAGCCGGCGGCGCCGGCTCGGCCTGGGCCCGTGGGTGGGCGGCGTCGTAGACCTTCATCAGGTGGTCGAGCGAGATCTTGGTGTAGATCTGCGTCGACGACAGGCTGGCGTGGCCGAGCAGTTCCTGGATCGAGCGCAGGTCGACGCCGCCGTCGAGCAGGTGGGTGGCGAACGAGTGGCGCAGCGCGTGGGGCGTGGCCGGCGCGGTGACGCCCGAGGCGATGGCCCAGGCCCGGGTCAGCCGCTGCGCCGAGCGCGCGGTCAGCCGCGTGCCGTGGGCGTTGACGAACAGCGCCGGCCCCGGCGCCCAGCCCCGGGCTGCCTGCCAGGTCGCGATCGCCCGCGCCGCGGCGTCGCCCAGCGGCACGATGCGGCGCTTGCCGCCCTTGCCGCGGGCCACGGTGACGGTCCAGGTGCCGTAGCGATCGCGCTCGAGATCGGTGGCGTCGAGCGCGCACGCCTCGGACACGCGCAGCCCGGCGCCGTACAGCACCTCGAACAGCGCGGCGTCGCGCAGCGCCAGCGCCTGGGCCCGGGCCTCCTCGGCCTGGCCGCGCCGGCGCACCGTCGGCCGCGGGCCGCCGGCCGGGGCCTCGACCAGCCGGAACGCGTCGTCGACGTCGAGCGCTCGCGGCAGCGCCTGCTTCTTCTTGGGCCCGCGGATCGCCGCCGCCGGGTTGCCGGCGATCGCGCCGCGCTTGTGCAAGAAGCGGAAGAACGTGCGCAGCGCCGAGAGCTTCTTGCCGATCGTGGCGGCATCGTTGGCGTCGAACAGGCTGGCCAGGTGCCGGCGCACCTCGATCGCGTCGATCGCCGCCGGGGCGATCGTCGGCCGCGGCGCCCGGCGCTGGGCGACGCCGGCGCGGAACGCCTCGACCTCGGCCAGGTACACCGCGCTGGTCCGCGGCGAGTAGCCGCGCTCGCTGGCGAGGTACGCGGTGAACGCCGCGATCGCGGCCGGCCAGTCCATCGCGCGAGCGTAGGCCCGCCGCCCTGCCGCGGCCAGTTCTCGGCGCGCGGCCCGCCCCCCACGGCGGCGCTCAATCGCCGGGCTCGAACTCCTGGTCGATGACGCTGATCGTCACCCAGGCCTCGCCCTTGCCGCCCGCGATCCACACCTCCAGCGAGCGGCGCATGGTGACGCCGTCGTCTTGTCGAGCGATATCGTTGTCCCGCTGCCAGCTGTGGTTGGTCGGGCTGGCCGCGACCTGGTACCAGTCGGCGATCGGCGGGCACGCCGCGGCCTCGGCGATCCACCCCTCGACCAGGCCCGGCGCACCGGCGCGGCGGGCGGTCCAGTCCCCCGCGCGGTCGTCGGGCCGCAGGTAGAGCGCCGCGTCGGCGCCTTCGAGCTGCAACGTGGCCCGCGGCAGGCCTCTCCAGCCGGTGTCGGTGCCGCGCAGCGCCTGCAACCACGAGTCCTGGGCCGCCAGCACCGCGGTGATCGCCGGGCATAGCCCGAGCGTCACCGGTCCGCTGACCGCGTCGAGCCCTGGCGCGTCGAGCGGCGCGCCGTCGATGGGCGCCGCGTCGACCGCCACCGCCTGCACCGCCGCGTCGGCGACCGGCGCCGGGGTCACCCGCGGCGCGCCGTCGCCCTTGCCCTTGCACCCAGCCAGCCCGAGCACCGTGAGCGCGGCCAGCGTGACCGCGCGCGGCGCCGGGCCCCGCATCAGCCGCCGAAGCCCAGCCACGTCGTGGGGAAGAGGCCCATCGCCAGCACCACCACCGCGCACAGCGCCATCGTGAAGGTCAGGCCCGCCGAGCGGCTGGGCGTGAACTCGCCGGTCGCGTCCTTGAAGTACATCGCGGTCACCAGCTTCAGGTAGTAGAAGATGCTGACCGCCGAGTTCACGACGCCGATGATGGTGACCCACAGCAGCTGCTGGTCCTGGGCGTCCATCGCGCTCTTGAACACGTACCACTTGGCGAAGAAGCCGCCGGTCGGCGGCATGCCGCCGAGGGACAGCAGGCACACCGTCATCGCCAGCGCCGCCGCCGGGTGCTTCGACGCCAGGCCGGCCCAGTCGTCGATGCCCAGGCGCTCGTTCTGCTTGGAGCCGACGTAGCTCACCACCGCGAACGCGCCCATCGTCGTCAGCGCGTAGGCGATCAGGTAGTAGACCAGCGCGCTCTGGCCGCTCGGCGAGCCGAGCCCCATCGCGCACAGCCCGACCAGCAGCACGCCGCCGTGCGAGATCGACGAGTACGCCAGCATGCGCTTGACGTTGTCCTGGCGGATCGCCGCGATGTTCCCGACGGTGATCGTGATCGCCGCCAGCACCACCATCGGCGACGCCCAGCCGAGCGTGCCGTAGGGCAGCTTCTCGCCGCCCAGGAACTGGCCGAAGACGCGGATCATCGCGGCCACCGCCGCCACCTTGACCGCCGCCGCCATGAACGCGGTGACCGGGGTCGGCGCGCCCTCGTAGGCGTCGGGCGCCCACATGTGGAACGGCACCGCCGCCACCTTGAACGCGAACGCCGCCACCATCATGAACGTGCCGACGGTGAGCAGCGCCAGGTTGCCCGACGCCAGCCGCTCGCGCACCGCGACCAGGCTGGTGGTGCCGGTGGCGCCGTAGACCAGCGCCATGCCGTACAGCAAGAAGCCGGTCGCGAACGCGCCCATCAGGAAGTACTTCATCGCCGCCTCGTTGCCGCGCCGCGACCGGCGCCGCAGCGCGGTCATGACGTAGACGCCGATCGACATGGTCTCGACGCCGAGGAACACCGTCGCCAGGTGCGACGCGTGCGCCAGCATCAGCATGCCGGTGCCGGCCAGCAGCAGGATGCCGAAGTACTCGCCGATGGCCCAGTCGTGGGCGCGCATGTGGGCCGGCGCGACCAGCGCGGCCAGCGCGATCACCACCGACAGCAGCGCCGACAGCGCGTAGCCGGTGCGATCGGCGACCAGCATCTCGCCGTAGAGGTAGCGGTGCGTGCCCGGGTCCATGTGGCGGTAGAGCGCGATCGACGCGACCGCCGCGGCGACGCCGCCGGCGACCGCCAGGCCGGCCAGCGCGGTGCGGTCCTTGCCGGTGTAGAAGGCCTCGGCCAGGACCAGCAGCAAGCCGGCCAGGGCCAGGATCAAGATCGGCGCGATGTAGAGGGCATCCCCCGTCGCGAAGTTCACGGCTGACCTCCGGCGTTGCCGCCCATGCGCGCCGCCGCGGCGTCGAGCTTGGCGGCGGCACCCTCGAGCTTGGCCTTGATCGCGGTGGGCGATCCCTCGGCGCTCATGATGCGGGCCGGCCCGTCAGGCTCGGCGAGCTTCTTGTGATAGTCGGCGATGAACGCCTTCACCGACGGCTCCATCTTGGCCAGGAACGGCCGCGGGAAGAACCCGAGCACGAAGATCAGCACCACCAGCGGCAACAACACCGCCTTCTCGCGGATGCTCACGTCGGGCAGGTGGCCGTTCTTGCCCTTGTCGAGCGGGCCGAAGAACACCTTCTGGAACATGAACAGGAGGTAGATCGCGCCGAGGATGACGCCGGTGGTCGCGATCGCGGCCAGCAGGCGCGGCGACGGCAGGTAGTGCGGCCAGTTGCTGGGGAAGGTGTCGGCGGCGTTGAACGTGCCGAACAGCGACAGGAACTCGCCGACGAAGCCCGACAGGCCCGGGAGGCCCGCCGAGCCCATCACGATGATCAGGTACAGGCCGCTGAACACCGGCATCTGCTTCCAGATGCCGCCGTACTCGGCCAGCCGGCGGGTGTGGCGGCGCTCGTAGAGCATGCCGATGCCGAGGAACAGGCCGCCGGTGGTGAGGCCGTGCGACAGCATCGCGTAGATCGAGCCCTCGATGCCCGACACCGTCAGCGAGAACAGGCCGAGCGCGCAGAACCCGAGGTGCGACACCGACGAGTACGCGACCAGCTTCTTGACGTCGTCCTGTGCGAACGCGACCACCGCGCCGTAGACGATGCCGATCACCGCCAGGATCGAGATGTACGGCGCCAGCACCGCGGCGCCGTGCGGGAACAGCGGCATCGCCAGCCGGATGAAGCCGTAGATGCCGAGCTTGAGCAGCACGCCGGCCAGGATCACCGAGCCGGGGGTGGGCGCCTCGACGTGGGCGTCGGGCAACCAGGTGTGCAGCGGGAACAGCGGGATCTTGATCGCGAACGCCAGCGCGAACGCGGCGAAGCACCAGACCTGCGCGTCGTGCGGCAAGACCAGGTGGGCCAGGCCCAGCGTCTGGCCGGTCGCGGTGATGTGCGTGAGCTCGGTGGTGTAGATGCCGGTCACCTGGCCGTGCTGCACGTACAGGTAGAAGATCGCGACCAGCATCAGGAGCGAGCCGACCATCGTGTACAGCACGAACTTGATCGACGCGTAGAGCCGGCGCTGCCCGCCCCAGATGCCGATCATCAGGTACATCGGGATCAGCATCACCTCCCAGAACACGTAGAACACGAACAGGTCGAGCGAGACGAACGCGCCCAGCATGCCGGTCTCGAGGACCAGGAACGCGGCGACGAACTCGCGGACGTGCTTCTCGATCGACTTGGTCGCGGCCAGCAGCGTCAGCGGCGTCAGGAAGGTGGTCAGGAGCACCAGCCACAGCGAGATGCCGTCGACGCCCAGCTTCATGTGGATGCCGAGGCTCTTGACCCACACCGCGTCGGTGGTGAGCTGGTACCCGGCGGCCTTGCCGTCGAAGTAGCGCAGCACCAGGAGCGACATCACGAAGGTCGCGGTCGACACGACCAGGCCGACGCCGCGGGCGATCGTGCCCTCGCCGCGCGGGGTCAACATCACGAACAGCGCGCCGAGCAACGGCAGCGCCAGGATGACGGGCAGGACGAAGCCGCCGGTCGGGTTCATGGCTCACCTCCGGCCGAGCTCGCCGCCGGTGTGGCGGGCGCCTCGGTCGACGCGGGGGGCAGCTTCACCCGGCGGGTCACCCGCGCCAGGCTCTTGGGCTTGCCCTCCTTGTCGGTGTCGCCCCAGACCGGGTCGACGACGAACAAGGTCACGCGGCTGGCGACGTCGCCCGCGCGCTTGATCACGACCGGCGCGGTCTCGCCCGGATCGGGCTGGCCGTCGCCGTCGAAGTCCCAGCGCACCGCCGCGCCGCTGCGCAGGCCGTGGCCCGGCTCGGCGCGGAACTCGATGCCCCCCGGGACCGCCTTGTAGCTGAAGCTCGGGTGATCGTTGCGCGAGGTCCACCAGAAGATCAGCGCCGCGCCGAACACGACGCCGACCAGGTAGCGCTGGACCTGGCCGTTCTGGACCCACCGCGACACGCGCGAGAACAGCGACATCACGAACCCGGCGCCGTTGACCAGCACGGTGTCGATGATGAAGCGGTCGACGATCGCGAAGGTGCCGCGGGCCAGCGCCCGGAACGGCCGCACGAAGGCGTAGTCGTAGCCCTCGTCGACCCACAGCTTGTGCTTCGACGCCTCGTACAGGCCCTTGCCCGGGCCGGCGGTGAACCGGTCGACCAGCTTCGACGGTCCCTTGCCGTACAGCGCGTAGGCCAGGCCGATGCCGAGCAGGCCGACCACCGACGCGGTGCCGAGCAGCGCGTAGGTCGTGCCGCTGGACAGGTGCAGGTCCATCGGCTTGGTCGACAGCCCGATCCACTCCGGCAGGAAGTGGCCGATGTCGCCGAGCGTGCCCGAGACGTGGATGACGTGGGGGATGCCGATGAAGCCGGCGACCAGCGCCAGGAACGCCAGCACCATCAGCGGGCCGGTCATGTTGATCGGCGACTCGTGCGGGTGCTCGACGTGCTCGGCGCCGCGGTACTTGCCCTCGAACACCAGGAAGTACAGCCGCCACATGTAGAACGCGGTGCCCAGCGCGGCGACGGTGAGCATGCCCCACAGGAGCTTGCCCAGGAACGCCGGCCAGCCGTCGTGGTGCGCGGCCCAGGCGCCGGCCAGGATCTCGTCCTTCGAGAAGAAGCCCGAGGTCAGCGGGAAGCCGGCGATCGCCAGGCAGTAGATGAGGAACGTGATCCGCGTGATCGGCATGTACTTCTTCAGGCCGCCCATGATGCGGATGTCGCCCGAGCCCTCCATGCCGTGCATCACCGAGCCGGCGCCGAGGAACAGGCCGGCCTTGAAGAACGCGTGGGTCATCAGGTGGAACACGCCGGCGCCCCAGTTGCCGGTGCCGACGCCGACGAACATGAAGCCGAGCTGGCTGACCGTGGAGTAGGCCAGCACCTTCTTGAGGTCGGTCTGGGCGAACGCCATGAACGCGGCCGTCAGCGCGGTCAGCGCGCCGACGATCGACACCACCGCCATCGCCGTGGTCGACGACGCGAACAGGAACGACAGCCGGGCCACCATGTAGACGCCGGCGGTCACCATCGTCGCGGCGTGGATCAGCGCCGACACCGGGGTCGGGCCGGCCATCGCGTCGGGCAGCCACACGTACAGCGGCAGCTGCGCGCTCTTACCGGCGGCGCCGATGAACAGCAGGATGCCGGCGGCGGCGGCCAGCCGCTCGTCGAACCAGAACTTGTGCTCGTAGATGTCGGGGTGGGCGGTGGCGACGTCGCGCAGCATCACGAAGTCGAGGCTCTTGCCGCCGTCGACGCCGTGGGTCGCCCACCACAGGAGGAACATGCCCAGCAGGAACGCGAAGTCGCCGATGCGGTTGACCACGAACGCCTTGCGGCCGGCCGTGGCGTACGCCTCGTTCTCGTACCAGAAGCCGATCAGCAGGAACGAGCACAGGCCGACGCCCTCCCAGCCGATGAACATCACCGGCATGTTCGAGCCCAGCACCAGGATCAGCATCGCGCCGGTGAACAGGTTGAGGTAGCCGAAGTACGCGCCGTAGCGCGGCTCGTGCTCCATGTACCCGGTCGAGTAGATGTGGATCAGCGTCGAGCAGAACGTGACGATCAGGATCATCACGCTCGACAGCGGATCGAGCCGGAACGCCAGGTCGAGCTTGAGGTCGCCGGCCTGGATCCAGGTCCAGAGGTGCTCGTCGAGCCCGAACGCGCCCTGGCGGCCGTCGTGCTTCCACACGCCGTAGGCCTCGCGCAGCGGGCCCACCACCAGGTACAGCGCGGTGAAGAACGACGCGGCCACCGCGGCGACCGCGATGAAGTGCACGGTCTGGCGCGACAGCCGCTTGCCGAGGATGAGGTTGAGGAACGCGCCCGCCAGCGGCAGGAACGGGACGACCCAGAGGAACTTGACGGTATCCATGAGCTGGGCGGCCTAGTGCTTGAGGAGGTTCATGCGGTCGACGTCGACGTGGCGACGACCGCGGAAGATCGCGACGACGATGGCCAGGCCCACCGCGACCTCGGCGGCGGCGACGGCCATGACGATCATCGCGAACGAGTGGCCACCCAGATCGCCGTGCATGCGCGCGAAGGTCAGGATGGTCAGGTTGCCGGCGTTGAGCATCAACTCGATGCTCATCATGATGATCAGCGCGTTGCGGCGCAGCAGCACGCCGCCGACGCCGATCGCGAACAGGACGGCGCCGAGCACCAGGAAGTGCG
The DNA here is from genome assembly GCA_016707895.1 of Myxococcales bacterium. Taxonomy (GTDB): domain Bacteria; phylum Myxococcota_A; class Polyangia; order Haliangiales; family Haliangiaceae; genus UBA2376. The sequence continues at coordinate 435,673 of JADJGV010000008.1, forward strand.
CGTAGCCGACGTCGGAGAACACCGTCGACAGGTTCGGCATCAGTGGCCTCCCGTGGTGGCGGCCTCGGCGGCGGGCTCGTCATCCTTCAGCGGCCGGGCGATCGCGATCGCACCGACCACCGCGATGAGCAGGGTGAGCGACACCGCCTCGAAGGGGAACAGGTAGTCGTTGAACAGGTTCATGCCGACCGCGGCGGTCGAGCCCCAGTCGTCGCCGGCCGCGGTCTTGGCCGGGGCGGCGTTCTGGGCGATCGTCACGTGGGACGGCACGTCGATCAGCACCGACCCGATGCGGAACACCAGGTAGGTCGTCGCCAGCCCGGCCAGGACCTTGCCGACCCGCCCGGAGAGCGCGAACGGCTCGTCCTCGGGCTTGTTGAGGATCATGATGACGAAGACGAACAGCACCATGATCGCGCCGGCGTAGACCAGCATCTGGATGATCGCGAGGAAGTGCGCGTACAGCAGCATGTACAGCGCGGCCAGCGCGAAGAACGTCCCGACCATGCCCATCACCGCGGTGATCAGGTTGCGGCGGGTGATGACGAACAACGAGCCGAGCACGGTCAGGGCGGCGAAGCCCCAGAACGCGAAGACCATGCCGCCCTTGGTGCGCTTGGCGGCGGCGTTGGTCGGCGCGCCGGGCGCCGGCGACGCGACGCTGTCGCGCTTGCTGACGGTCTTGCCGGCGGTGGTGGCCGAGCGCGGCGGATCGAAGTCCGGCGCGGGGCCGACCTTGGCGTCGACGGGCGCGACCGCGCCCTGGGCGTGGGCGGCCCCGGCGTCGAACGCCAGCACGACGAACAGGACCGCGAGGATCGCGGTCAAGACACGGGCGGTCATGCGGCGGCTCCCTTGTGCGCGACCTTGGCCTCGAAGTCGGCGCGGAACTTGGTGAGGAACCCGAGCATCGGCCAGGCCGCGGCGTCGCCCAGCGCGCAGATCGTGTTGCCGGCGATGCCGTGGGCGATCGAGGCGAGCAGGTCGATGTCGCCGGGCTTGCCCTGGCCGAACGCCACGCGGCGCGCGACCTTTTCGAGCCAGCCGGTGCCCTCGCGGCACGGCGTGCACTGCCCGCACGACTCGTGGGCGTAGAACTTCATGATCCGCCACACCGCCATCGGGATGTCGGTGGCGTCGTCCATCACGACGATGCCGCCGGAGCCGGCCATCGTCCGCAGCACGCGGCCCCCGCCGAGATCGAAGTTCTTGCCGGGGGCGACCTCGACCGGCTTGATCCGCTCGTCGGTCATCAGCGCGTCGAACTCGCTGGGCACGTCGAGCTCGTCCTCGGCCAGCGGCGGCATCGAGGTGCCGCCGGGGATGACGGCCTTGACCTTGCGGCCCTTCCACACGCCGCCGCAGACCTCGTCGATGATCTGCCGCATCGTGATGGTCATCGGCAGCTCGTAGACGCCGGGCTTGTTGACGTGGCCCGAGACGCACACGGTGCGGGTGCCGCCCGAGCGGCCGGGGCCGAGCGCGGCGAACCACGCCCCGCCCTTGTCGATGATGAACGGCACGTTCATCAGCGTCTCGACGTTGTTGACGATGGTCGGCTCGTCGAACAGGCCCTTGATCGCCGGGAACGGCGGCTTGAGCCGGGGCTGGCCGCGCTTGCCCTCGAGCGAGTTGAGCAGCGCGGTCTCCTCGCCGCAGATGTACGCGCCGGCGCCGCGGTGCACCGTCAGGTGGCACTCGAAGCCCGAGCCGAGGATGTTCTTGCCGAGGTAGCCGCGGCCGTAGGCCTCCTCGACCGCCTTGGCGAGCACCGCGTACTCGCGCATCATCTCGCCGCGGATGTAGATGTAGTTGTGCGTGGCCTTGAGCGCGTAGGCCGCGATGACCATGCCCTCGATGAGCAGGTGCGGGTCCCAGTAGACCAGCTCGCGATCCTTGCAGGTGCCGGGCTCCGACTCGTCGCAGTTGCAGACGAGGTGGACCGCCTTGGCGTCCTTGGGCACGAAGCCCCACTTGACGCCGGTGGCGAAGCCGGCGCCGCCGCGGCCGCGCAGGTTCGAGGCCTTGACCTCGGCGGTGATGTCGTCCGGCTTCATGCCGAGCGCCTTGCGCAGCACCTGGTAGCCGCCGAGCTTCTCGTAGCCGGCCAGCGTGCGGGCGTCCTCGTTGCCGAACTTGGCGGTGACCAGCTTGGTCACGTCCTTCCACGGGCTCATACGATCTCGCCTTCGGGCCGCGGCGTCTTGCGCAGCTCGTCGAGGATGGTGTCGACGTCCTTGGGCTCGACGTCGAGGAAGTAGCGGGTGCCGCAGACGATCGCCGGCGCGTTGGCGCACGCGGCGATGCACTCCTCCTCGACGATCGTGAAGTCGCCGGCGGTGCCGCCCTTCTTCACGCCCAGCTTCTTCTCGAAGGCGGCCATGACGTCGTAGGCGCCGCGCAACATGCACGAGATGTTGGTGCAGATGCGCAGGATGTTCTTGGCCGCGGGCTCGCGGCGGAACATCGTGTAGAAGGTCGCCACGCCGTAGACGTGGGCGTAGGGCAGGCTCAGCGTCTCGGCGACGAGCTTGAGCGCGTCGTCGGACAGGAACCCGTGCTCCTTCTGCGCGAGGTGGAGCGCTGCCAGCACCACCGGCTTGGAGCTAGGGTACTTCTGCAAGAGGTCGTTGATCTTCTTGCGGGCGTCGGCGGAGAATTCTAGTGACATCGGCCAGTTGCCCTCTGCCCAGGGGTCGAGCGGGCGCGAACATACGGACCTGCCCCAACCCAGTCAAGAGAGGCTCCCCGCCAAGTCGGCACCGCGCCACGAGATCGCGCCAGCCGACCGCGCCCGCAGGCCGCACCTATTACTGAGACAACGGCTGCCGGCGCCCGACCGGCCTGTGGTACCAGACCCGCCCATGGCCGATGAGCCGTCGACTTCGCCCGGCGCCACCCCCGCCGACCTGACCCGCATCGAGAAGGTGGCGATCCGCCTGGCGGCGCTCACCAACGAGCACCCGATCGGCAAGGTGCTCCAGGATCACTTCTTGCGTGGGGTGACGTACCCCTGGGTGCGGCTGGGCATGGCCCACCGCTGCCTGTTCGAGGGCCTCGACGAGGTGGTGGCGCTCAAGCCCGATCGCGGCCTGCTCATCGCGTCGAACCACCGCAGCTTCTTCGACCAGTACTCCCTGCTGCTGGGCCTGTACCTGGCGCGCACGCCGTGGATCCGGTCGATCAACTTCCCGGTGCGCTCGAACTTCTTCTACGAGCAGCCGCTGGGCATGCTGGTCAACTGGGGGGTCGCCGCCGGCGCGATGTACCCGCCGGTGTTCCGGCAGCGCGAGCGCACGGCGGCCAACAAGGCCACGGTCGACAAGCTGGTCGAGATGCTGGCCAACCCCGGCGCCGTGATCGGCGTCCACCCCGAGGGCACCCGCAACAAGGGCAGCGACCCGTACGAGATGCTGCCGGCGATGCCGGGCATCGGCCAGATCGCGCTGCAGGCCAAGCCGATCGTGATCCCGGTGTGGATCGGCGGGCTCGAGAACGACTTCGTCAGCGAGTTCCGCACCAACTACCTGCGCGGCATCCGCCGCACCCGCCCGGTGATCGCGGTGTGGGGCAAGCCGATCGACTACTCGCAGTTCCTGGCGCAGAAGCCGCGGCCGGCGCTGTACAAGAAGTGCGCGGACCTGTTCCGCGACCAGATCCTGGCGCTGTCGGCGCGCGAGAAGGTGCTGCGCGCGCAGTGCGCGGCCGGCGAGATCGCCGACGACGACCCCCGCTGGATCGTCAACCGCGACCACGACCGGCTGTACGCCAAGCGCGCGTAGCTGGCCGCTACATCGTCGTGCCGACCGCGAACAGCAGGTCGAGATCGACGCCGGTGTACTCGAAGTCGAAGTCGCGGTGTCGGCGGGGTCGTCGTCGTCGAAGTGCAGCGCGATCGGCAGCGCGAGCTGGGCGCTGACGATGACGCCGCCCAGCCGCACGCCGACGCCGCCGCCGACCTCGAGCGCCAGGCCGACGTCGGTCTCGCTGGTGTCGATCGACTGGCCGAGCAGCGAGCCGGTCACCGCGTAGCGCGCGACGTCGACGCCGGCCCCGCCGCGGACGAAGCCGAGGCCCTTGGCGCCGAGCGGCCACTGGCCACGGGCGCCGACCAGGCCGCGGAACCGCCACGCCGAGGCCTCGAGGCCGAAGAACTGCGAGGTCTCGAGGCTGACCGGGGTGACGTCGAGGCCGAGGTCGACGCCGACGCCGCGGTCGCCGACCGACGCGGCGTGGACCGCGAACTTGACGCTGTTGTCCACGGTGTCGGCGTAGTCGTCCTCGGCCAGCGGCAGGGCGCCGCCGGCGGCCAGCTCGACCAGCCCATCGGCCCGGGCGGCCGGGGCGGCGGCGACGGCGGCGGTGGTGGTAGCAACGACGACGGACAGCGGGATCGTGGCGCGCATGGGGCTGACGCTACCCGAGATCGCCGGGCGAGGGTCGCTCAGCGGGTGACCCGGGCCGGCGGCAGGTCGGCCGCGACCGCGGTGGTGCGGGCGATCTCCCACAGCGCGCCGACGACGTCGGTGACCACCGCCCCGGCGATCAGCGCGGTCGCGATCGCGACGTTGCCGGCGGCGAGGTGCCGCCAGCCGAGGATCTGCGCCGCGGCCAGCGTGATGCCGCGCTTCCACGCCCGGGCGCTCAGGTGCGCGGTGCCGTGCTGCAGCATCAGGCCGATCAGCGCGGCGCCGACCATGCGCTTGTTGCGCCCGACCCGGGCCAGCGTGTCGACCGGCGACCGCACCAGCGCGCCGTCGGGCGACACCTCGTCGGCCCGCTCGGCGGTGTCGTCGGCGGGGATCTCGTCGTCGGCCAGCGCCGCCGCCCCACCCTCGCGCAGCTCGGCGATCAGCGCCGCGGCGTCCTCGGCGTCGTCGCGATCGACCCACACGTCGAGCGCGATCGCGGCGGCGCCCATGCCCACCATCGCGGCGTGGTGCTCGCCGCTGATGTAGACGACGATGTCGTGGCCGGTGAGCACCGAGCGGATCACCGCGGCCTCGGCGCTGTCGCGACAGGTCGCGATCCGGACCCGGCGGTCCGCGGTCACGGCACCAGCTTGTAGCCGAGGCCGTAGACGGTCAGGATGTGGCGCGGGTTCTTCTGGTCTTCCTCGAGCTTGCGCCGCAGCTTGACGATGAAGTTGTCGACGGTGCGGTTGGTCGAGGCCGCGCTGACGCCCCACACCTTGTCGAGCAGCTCCTCGCGCGACACCGCCTCGTCGGCGCGCTCGCGCAGGAGCTTGAGCACCTCGAGCTCGTAGAAGGTCAGGCGCTTGCTCTGCCGGCCGCGGGTGATGGTGTGCTTGCGGGCGTTGACGGTCCACGGCCCGATCGCGAAGGTCTCGTCGGACGCGGCCATCCGGCTCTGGCGGCGGAAGATGGCGTTGATGCGAGCGATCAGCTCGGCCACCGAGAACGGCTTGGTGACGTAGTCGTCGGCGCCGGCGTCGAGGCCCCGCACCTTGTCGGCCTCCTGGGCCTTGGCGGTCAGGATGATGATCGGCACCGCCGGATCGCGGGCCCGCAGCGCCTCGCACACCCGGTAGCCGTTGTCGTCGGGCAGCATCAGGTCGAGCAGCACCAGGTCGGGCTGCCAGTCGGCGGCCGCCGACAGCCCCTCGGCGCCGGTGCCGCGGGCCTCGACGGTGAAGCCTTCGAAGGTCAGGGCGTCCTTGAGGCCGCGCACGATGTCGGGCTCGTCCTCGACGATCAGGATGCGCTTGCTGCCTTCGCTGGCCACGGCGGGGGCAGTCTTACCACGGCCTCACGCCGCCGGCGCGGCCGGGATCGTGATCGTGAAGGTCGCGCCGGCGCCGGGCTTCGACGCGACGGCCACCCGCCCGCCGTGGGCCCGCGCGATGTGCTCGACCAGCGCCAGCCCGATGCCCGAGCCGCGGATCGGCCGCAGCCGGACCGCCTTGGCGCGGTAGAACCGCTCGAAGATGCGGGCGTGCTCGTCGGCCTCGATGCCCGGGCCGAAGTCGGTGACCGCGATCGTCACCGCCGGCCCGGCCGCGGCGACCGCGACCTCGATGCGCTTGCCGTCGGCGGCGTACTTGATCGCGTTGTCGATCAGGTTGAGCACGGCCAGGGTCAGGGCGTTGCCGTCGAGCCGCACCATCGGCAGCTCGGGCGCGACCTCGAGGCCGATCGTCATCTGGGCGTTGGCCAGCCGGTGGGTCGACAGCTCGACCGCGCGCGCCACCACCTCGCCGACGTCACCGTCGGCGAACTCGTAGACGTCGACGCCGCGCTCGATCTTGGCGAAGTCGAGGACGTTGTCGATCAGCCGCGCCAGCCGCACGCTCTCGCGCCAGATGATCTCGGCGTACTCGGTGGCCTGCTCGGGCCCGCGCACCCGGCCCAGCGCCAGCATCTCGCCGAACATGCTGATGATGGACAGCGGCGTCTTGAGCTCGTGGGAGACGTTGGAGATGAACTCGCTCTTGAGCTCGTTGGCCTTGCGCTCGCGCCGCATCGCCAGCAGCAGCAGCACCAGCCCCGCGGTGATCACGGCCATCGCCAGGCCGATCAGCACGGCGTCGATCACCTTGCGGCGCCCGCGGGCGGCCTGGGTCGGCGCGTCGCGCTGGGTCACCCGCAGCCGCCACCCCGAGACGGTCTCGGCGAACGGCAGCTCGACCGCCGCGGTCATGGTCGGCGCGGCCCCCACCACCGCCGGCGGGTAGACCAGCTGGCCCTCGCCGTCGACCACCTGGTACAGGCGCGGCGAGCGCACCCCGAAGAACTGCGGGAACACCGACGCGACCAGGTGGCCGAGGTCGGTCTCGACCACGACGTAGTAGACCCGGCCCGCGGCGCGGCTGCGCACGAACGAGAACAGGTAGGGCTGGCCGCCGATGACCGCGTGGACGTGGCCGCGCTGGCCCTCCGGCGTCGAGGTGAGCGGCAAGGTCGGCACCACCGTCTCCTCGAAGAACGCCAGGAACGACAGGCCTTCCTCGGCGGGCCGGCTCGAGACGTAACCGCTGGGAAGCACTTTGAGATCGGGCCCGAGCACGAACACCGACGCCACCGGGGCGGCGAACATGCGGACGATCTTCTCGAGGTCCGGCAGCCGCTCGGGATCGATCGTCGCGAACAGCTTCTCGTCGGCCTCGACGATGGGGCTCTCGATCGCGATGATCTTCTCCTCGGCGAGCTCGCGGAGGGTGTCGGTCATCAGCGCGCGCTCGCGCGTGGCGGCCTCGGAGGTGTAGCTGTAGCCGTAGTAGGCGAGCGCCAGCGCCGACGCCAACACCGCGAAGATCAAGGCGTTGATCGCGAGGATGCGGCGCACCGGCGGCGGGTTATAGCGCGGGTGGGATCTTTTGGGGCGATCTTCTAAGTGGGTATGGTTGCTAGCAATCGCGCGTCGTGTTACGAGGCTAACTGAATTGACGCAGGCCATCCGGAGTGGGGCTCGGATGGCAGTATTATCAGTTACTTAGAATTCGACTCACTGACACGCAATCCGGATTTCGCCCCTCGCGACAAGCCAAGGAAGCCTGGGATGGACTCCATCTTCGACGAAGACGTGGACGAGGTCGGTGGCGAGATCGAGGCGTACTGTCCATCCCCGCGCTGCAAGGCCGACACGACGCACACGATCATCAGCATGTACGAGGACGAGGTCCGCCGCGTCCAGTGCGTGGTGTGCGGCGAGGTCCACGCGTACCGCAAGCCGCGCGGCGACGCGCCGGAAGAAGGCAGCGCTGAGCCCTCGGGTCGCAAGCCGACCTCGGGGCCGCGCATCTCGTGGAAGGACGCGGTCAGCCGCGCCAGCGAGGCCGACCTGACCAACTGCCGCTCGTACTCGATCCGCGACACCTACGAGATCGGCGACGTCGTCATGCACCCGAAGTTCGACATCGGGTTCGTGATCGAGCTGCTCCCCGACAACAAGGTCGCGATGGTGTTCCGCAACGAGGCGGAGCCGCGCATCCTGGTGCACAACCGCGTCGACCTCGCGCAGCAGATGCCCGGCATCTCCGAGATCCCGGCGCCGCGCGACGCCAAGAAGAAGAAGCGTCCGAAGAAGAAGGACGAGGACGCGAAGCCGATCGCGATCCGCTCGGACGCCGACATCGAGACCGCGCTCGGCAAGGCGCGCACCGCCGCGGCGGCGCGCACCGAGGAAGGCCAGCGCGTGGTGTCGACCCGGCTGGCCGAGGAGAAGAAGAAGTCCAAGCCGGTCAAGGCGGCCAAGGCCGCGCCCGCCGCCAAGGCCGCGCCCGCCGCCAAGGCCGCGCCCGCCGCCAAGGCCGCGCCCGCCGCCAAGGCCGCGCCCGCGAAGGCCGGCAAGGCCGCGCCCGCTGCCAAGGCCGCGCCCGCCGCCAAGGCCGCGCCCGCCGCCAAGGCCGGCAAGGCCGCGCCTGCCGCCAAGGCCGCGCCCGCGAAGAAGCCCGCCGCGCCCGCGAAGAAGCCCGTCGCGCCCGCGAAGAAGCCCGTCGCGCCCGCGAAGAAGCCCGCGCCGGCCAAGAAGCCCGCTGCGCCGGCCAAGAAGCCCGCGCCGGCCAAGAAGCCCGCGAAGAAGAAGTAGCGACGGCGGCGGGGCGGGACGCGGGCGCGCTGAGGTCGCGCGAGGTGTTTCGGTTGAGTACCGGTCGACGCGTCGGGAGTTTCGCGTCCTGGGGGGAGGCTCGTCGGGGACCTGGCCCCGACGAGGGGGGCTGGGCGACCAGCCCCCTGGGACTCAGGTCGCGCGCGGCAGCAGCACGGTGAACTCGGTGAACACCGACTCCTCGGAGTCGACCGTGATCAGCCCGCCGTGCAGCTCGACCAGGCCGCGGGCGATGAACAGCCCGAGCCCGGCCGAGTCGGGGCCCGCCGAGGTGTGGTGCTTGGCCGGCTGGACGTCGGTGAACGGCTCGAAGATCCGGTGGCGATGGGCCGCGGGGATGCCGATGCCGTTGTCGCGCACGCGCAGCCGGGCCCAGTCGCCGGCGAACACCGCCACCGGCGCGTCGTCGACGGTGACCGTGATCGTGCCGCCGTCGGGGGTGTAGCGGATCGCGTTCGACACCAGGTTGACGATGATCTGGTGGATCTTGTCGGAGTCGGCCGAGATCGGGCGGATCGCCGCCAGGTCGGTGTTCAGCGCCTGCCGCTTGCGATCGGCCAGCGGCTTGAGCTCGGTGGTGGCGTCCGACGCGATCTCGGCGAGGTTGACCGCCGCGCGGGTCAGCCGGGCCCGCCCCGCCTCGAGCCGCGAGAAGTCCAGCATCTCGTCGACCAGGCGCTTGAGCCGGTGGGCGTTGCGCTTGAGCGAGGCCACCGGGCGCTCCTGGGCGTCGTCGAGCGGCCCGAACTTGCCCTCGACCAGGAGGTCGAGGTAGCCGACGATCGACACCAGCGGGGTGCGCAGCTCGTGGGCGACGATCGAGATGAACTCGGCCTTGAGCTGGCTCTGGCGCTCGAGCTCGGCGTTCTTGCGCAGGAGCTGGGCCTCGGACTCCGCGAGCGCGCGGGTGCGCTGGCGGACGATCTGATCGAGGTTGGAGGTCACCGCCTCGAGCTCGGAGCGCTTCTCCTCGAGCTCGCGGGTGCGGCGCTCGATCTGTTGCTCCATCCGCGCCGCCACCTCGAACAGCTCGGCCTGGGTCGGCTCGAGGGCCCGCCGCTCGGTGCGGGCGATCAGCACGTCGATGGTGCGGCGGGCCGCCTTGAGCTCGGCCTCCAGCACGTCGAGCCGATCGGCCGGCGCGTCGGGCGGGTTGCTGGTGCTGCGGCGCCGGCCGCCGGTGCCGCGCTTCACGGCCGGACCTCGGTGCCGATCGCCAGCGCGACCAGCGTGTGGTTGACCAAGAGCGGCCCGAACTGCTCGCCGAAGCTGTCGAAGCCGACCACCGGCGCGGTGGCGTAGGTGCGATCGAGCGCGTCGCGGGTGCGCTTGCGCTCGGCCTCGAGGTTGCGCGCCGTGCACGTGAACGTCAGCACCAGGTCGAGGTCGCCGACCCGGCGCCGGGCGTCGTCGAGCGCGGCCGCGGTGCGGGCCACCAGATCGCTCGGCCGCATGATGCGCAGCACCGCGCCCTGATCGACCGCGGCGGCCAGGCACAGCTCGTCGCCGTCGACGCTGCGGATCGAGCGCACGTACGGGCGGCCGTCGACGTACAGCGCCAGCGGGAACTCGGCGACCAGCTGGGCGTCGAGCGGGCCGTCGGCGCCGAGATCGCGTACCAGCGCGCCGTAGCGCTGCGCCGCCGGATAGCCGTCGAGCTCGGTGATGCGGCGCCGCGACGGGTCGGCGCCGGTCACGACCACCCGGGCGTTGGTCGGCACCATGTGCTCGCACAGCAGCACCGCGAACCGGCGATCGGTCTCGAGCAAGAGCACCAGCCCGGTGTCGGAGCGGGCCTGGCCGTCGACGAACAGCGGCGTCATGGTCGGCTGGTCGCGGTCCCCCCGAGCTGGCCCCGCCGACGATGCCGATCCGCGGCGCGGCGGCGGCGCTGCCCAGGCAGAAGCCCTCGGCCGCGGTCGACATCCCGTCGACCAGCGCCACCCCGACGTGGCGCGCGCTGTCGAGCTGGTCGAGCGTCAGCCCGAGCGCGGCGGCGGCGGCGGTCATCGCGCCCCGCCCCGCCCCCAGCGGCCCCGCCGCCAGCCGCTCGGCGACACCGACGCCGACCCGGACGTGGGGCGGCCCGAGCACCACCGCGACCGCGGTGCCGTCGACGGTGGCGCCGGCCAGCTCGCGCACCGACGTGCAGCCGACGACCTGCGCCGGCGCCAGCGCCGCGGTGAGCGCGGCCGCGACCTCGCCGCCATCGAGGCGGCTGGTCACGAACACCAGCACCACCTCGCCGGCGACCGGCGCCAGCCGGGCGCGCAGCTCGGCGGCGACCTGCGCCGCCGACTCGGCGGGCACGACGGCGCGGCGGATCGTGGGCGAGGCGGCCACGGCCGCATCTCACCACACCCGACCGCCCCGCGTCACGCGGGCCGGACGACCGCCCCGCCCCCTCCGCGCGGCCCGCGCCGCGGCCAAAAAGTTGCCCCGCGGCGCCAGCGGTCGCTTCCATAAGGGCATGGAGAAGCTCTGCAGCGTCTGCGGCCAGTCGTTCCGGCCTTCGTTCGTGTACCAGGTCGCCGTCACCGGTGATGGCCAGCGCGGCTACTACTGCTCGCTCGACTGTCGCAAGGGCGGCCTCGGCGACGAGGCGTTCCGCGCCCGCCGCGCGCGCCGCATCGCGGTGCTGAACCAGAAGGGCGGCACCGGCAAGACCACCACGTCGGTCAACCTCGCGGCCGGCGTCGCCGAGCGCGGCCACAAGGTGCTCTTGGTCGACACCGACGCCCAGGGCAACGTCGGCGTGTCGCTGGGCGTGGCCGGCGAGAAGTCGCTGTACCACGTGCTGGTCGAGGGCATGGATCCGACCGAGGTCGCGGTGCCGGTCCGCCAGCACCTCGACGTGATCACCTCCGACGCGACGCTGGCCGCCGCCGAGATCTGGCTGGCCCGCCAGGATCCGGCGCAGCGCTCGCGGATCATGACCAAGCGCCTCAACCTGATGGCGGTGTCGCGCCGCTACGACTACGTCGTCATCGACTGCGGCCCGTCGCTCAACCTGCTCAACCAGAACGCGCTGTCGTACGCCGACGAGGTCGTCATCCCGGTGACCTGCGATTACCTGGCGCTGGTCGGCGTCAAGCAGGTGCTGCGGACGATCAAGGACGTCGAGCGCCACCTCGGCCACGCGGTGCGGGTGTCGGCGGTGCTGCCGACGTTCTACGACGGCCGCACCCGCCTGGCCCGCGAGGTGTTCGAGACCCTGCAGGGGCACTTCAAGCAGAAGTGCCTCGAGCCGATCCGCATGAACACCAAGCTCGCCGAGGCGCCCAGCCACCGCAAGAGCATCTTCGAGTACGCGCCGCAGTCGCACGGCGCGGCCGACTACAACCGCGTCGTCGACTGGCTCCTGGCCTCGTCGGCGACGCAGCACCAGACGACCGGCGACGCCACGGTCGCCGCGTGAGGTCGCCCATGAAGGAAGACAAGCTGCTCGCGCACGATCCGCTGGCCGAGGCCGAGCTGATCCTGCGCGAAGATTTCTACGGCCGCAGCGACGGCGGCGAGCCGAGCCGGCGCAAGAAGGCCGACGCGGCGCCCCGCCCCACCCACTACAAGGTCATCTGCATCTCGATGTACACCCGCGACATCGAGGAGCTCGACGCCAAGGTGGCCGAGCTCAAGCGCCGCGGCTGGACCAAGGCCAACAAGAGCCAGCTCATCCGGCTGGCGCTGGCGCAGCTCGATCTCGACGACCTGCCCGTCCCCCGTCAGTAGCCGCGGCGCCGGGTCACACCGGCGACGTCAGCACCAGCTGCGCGGCGTGGTCGCGGATCAGCTTCACCACCAGATCGTTGACGGTGTCGCCGCGCTCGAGCCCGGCGAGGTAGTGGCCGGCCAGATCGAGGTACTCGCGGTTGCGGGCGGCGAACGCCTCGGGGTCGAGCTTCTGGATGAGGTGGCTCTGGTGCTTCACGAACGCGCCGACGGCGGCGTCGCCGATCGCCTTGGCGAAGCGATCGAGGTACTCGGCGTAGTCGCGCTCGGCGTCGATCATGATCGGCGCAGGGTACTCTAGAAGACCCGGCCCAGGCCGACGGTGAGGACGTGGTTCTTGTCGACGCGCTCGGACGCGGCCGTGGCGCCCGTGCCGCGGAACGACGGGCCGGTCCACGCGGTCTTGGCGTAGCCGAAGCGGTACCCGCCCTCGAGGTTCCAGTCGCGCTTCCAGGCGTAGGCGCCGGTGACGCCGAGGGTCAGCGCCATCGCGCCGTCGAGCTGGCCGTCCTCGTTGCCCTGGGTCTGGGTGCGGGTGCCGGGGTAGAGCAGATCGACCGACGCCGCGACGCCGATGGTCGGGGTCAGCTTCGGCATGGTCATCGCCGCGCCGATCGCCGGGCCGCGCAGGGTCTCGGACGGCAGGTTGGCCATGTTCATCAGGTCGGACATCGACGTGATGCCGACGTGGTAGCCGAGCCGGGCCCAGATCACCGTGCCGCGGCGGTCGTGCAGATCGTAGCCGCCGATCGCGCGCAGGTCGAGGTCGTGGGTCTTGAAGCCGATGTCCTGGCCGGCGTAGCGGATGCCCGGCGTCGCGACGCAGCCGAGGTACTCGAGGCCGCCGCCGAGGTAGTAGTCCTTGCCGTAGGCGTAGGCCACCTCGGCGCCGAGGTTGAGGCTGACCGCGGTCGAGCCCAGCTGGTAGCGCGCCAGCGCGTTGCTGGCGGGGCCGTCCGAGGTGAACGTGCCGCCGAGGCTGGCGAAGCCCAGCCGCGCCTTGGTGAAGATCGCCCGCCGCGCCCGCGGCGGCCCGGCGTCGGCCTCGCCCACGGCGTCGGCGCGCACGAACCCGGCGTCGTCGCCGTACTCGACCCGCACCCACTCCTCGTCGCGCTCGAGCACGGTGAGCCGCGCGCCGCGCTTGAGCGTGCGGCTGGCCTTGGCCTTGCGCGAGGCGCGCGGGTAGAGCTTGGTCTTGCCGGCGGTGACCACGACCATCTCGACCGCCGGCGCGGCCTCGGCGCGATCCTCGTCGCCGTCGTCGCCGCCGTCGTCGCCGTCGTCGTTGCCACGCCCGCCCCGGTCGTCGCCGTCATCGTCGCCGTCATCGTCGCCGTCATCGTCGCCGCCATCGCCATCGCCGTCGCCATCGCCGCCGGTGTCGACCGCGTCGACGCCCGTGCGATCGTCGGGCGCGCCGTCGCCCCAGCCGCGCCGGGTCGAGCGGCCATCGACGAACGGCCGCCGGCGGGTGTTGCGCGGCAGGTCATCGCCGTCGAGCGACGCGACGTTGGACCGGGTGATCCAGCCGGTGCGGCCGTTGACCCGGACCTTGAGCCAGCGGCCGTCGGTCTTGAGCACCGTCAGGGTGGTGCCCTCGGCGACCTTGGTGATGACGCCCGACTGCTCGCCGGAGTCGCGGTAGACCTTGACGGTATCGGTGGTGCGGACCCGCTCGGCGTCGGCGTGCCCGATCACCAGGAGGGTGGCCCCCACGAAGGCCGCGATCCCCAGGGGACGCGCGAGATCGACACGACGCATGACCGTATTGTCCTACAACCTTCGTGCCGAGGCAGGTGCCATCCCTGATCGACCGCGTAACTGGCTGGAATCACGATGCGCGATGCGAGGATCTCGGCGCGCCCTGGGGGCTGGTCCCCCGGGCCTGGCGGCGCCAGGGGACGGCGGCGTCCGGGAGGGGAGGATCGGCGCCGGACGTCCGTACTAGGAACGCGATACCATCGGCGCAGGAGACAGGTCCGCATGCCAGCATCCCCGGTTTCGAGCAAGAGCTACGCGGTCTCGCGCTTCGGCGTGGTGATCGACGGTATGGACCTCACCTCGTACGTGAAGAACGTCGAGGGCGGGCTGCACAAGGTCGAGTCGACCAAGGAGCAGACCGGTTCGTACAACCACCCGACGAACCACCTGGCGACCCGCACGATCGAGCCCATCACGCTCGAGATCGGCCTGTGCAAGGCCAACCCGATCCTCGACATCGTCGAGAAGATCGTCAACCAGCGGCAGCACAAGCGGCTTTCGGGCCACATCTTCCACGCCGACGCCAACTCGAAGTCACGGTTCGAGCAGGAGTTCATGCGCGCCCTGGTCACCGAGATCTCCCTGCCCGCGCTCGACGCGGCGGGCAAGGAACTCGCGATGCTCAAGTTGAAGATGCAGCCGGAGGAGGCGACCTTCAAGGCCGGTGACAAGACGTCGATCCCGATGGGCTCGGAGAAGCCGCAGAAGACCTGGCAGAACAACTCGTTCCGGCTCGATCTTGACGGCCCCGGCAACATCAACACCGACCACGTCACCAAGGTCGAAGGCCTGACCATCGGCGTCACCGCCAAGCCGATCCAGCGCGGCGGCTTCCTCCTGCCCGAGTACATGCCGGGCCAGATCAAGATGCCCAAGCTGTCGTTCCACGTGCCGCTACACCACGCCGCCAGCCTGATCGGCTGGTTCGAGAAGGTGGCCGCGAAGCAGGTCGCGTCGGCCGACGGCAGCGGATACGAGGGCAGCGGCGCCCTGACCTACCTCGACACCACCACCAGCAAGGACCTGTACTCGATCACGTTCGAGGGCCTGGCGCCGGAGCAGATGACGATCCTGAAGTCCGAGGGCGGGTCGGCGACGCTCAAGACCTGCAAGTTCGACTTCTACGTCACCAACATCAAGCTAAACACCTGACCGGTCACGCGCCGGCGGCGGCGATCCACAGATCGTAGAGGACGTGGGCGTAGACGGCGTGGGCCAGCGAGCGGTGCCAGAACACCAGCGCGAACCCGACGCCAGCGACGGCGCGGAAGGCGAACGCCCGGGCCTCCCACGGCGCGTCGAGGTGGTGGGCGGCGGCGAAGCCGAGCGACGACACCGCCACGGCAGCGATCAGCGCCGCGCGCGGTGACAGCCCGAGCCGGCGGCCCAGCGCGGCCCCGCCGGCGACGCCGACCAGCCGGAACAGCAACTCCTCGTGCACGCCGGCCCCGAGCGCGCCGACGACGGCGTCGGCGCCGAGCCCCGGCAGGCGCGCCACCACCGCCCACACCACCGTCGCCAGCGTGAAGGCGTAGATCGCCGCCTCGCCGACCACCGGCGCGACCACCGCCAGGCGCAGCGCCTCGGCGCGGCGATGGCGGCGCAGCCACGCCAAGAAGCCGAGCGCGATCGCCGCGTACGCGACCAGGTAGCGCTGGCGCTGACGATCGCACGCCCACCACAGCGCGCGCGACGGCAGATCCGCGACGTGGATCTGCATCGTGATCGCCGCGGCGACGCCGTAGGCCAGCATCAGCGGGAACACCAGCGCGATCGACGCCGCCAGATCGCCGTGGCCGGCCCAGCCGACCCGCCGCGCCCTCACCGCCCGCTCCGACCGCGGCGCCGCCGGATCGCGTGCCGGCGGCGACCGACCGCGGGCGTCTCGTCGGGCGGGCGCACCGTCACCACCATCGCGCGCGTCGGGGGCAGCACCCGCGCGACCACCCGCGCCACCGCCGCGGCGTCGACCGGCGCCCGCGCGCCGAACAGCTCGACCGCGGCCAGCGCGTCGGCCTCGAGCGCGGCCGGGGTCCCCGCCCGCGGCGCCGCGCCGGCCAGCGCGGCCGCCACCTGCGCGTCGGTCGGCGGGTGCGCCACCAGCGCGGCCAGCGCCGCGCGCGCGGCGGCCACCGCGGCGTCGGCGTCGCGCGGTTGCTCGAGCGCGATCGCGAGGTAGCCGGCGTCGACCGCGTCGGCGACCGCGACGCGGACCCGCGCCCCGGGCAGCGCGCGGCGCAGCGCGCCGTCGGGCGCGGCCAGGAGGCGGGCGAGCACGTCGAGCGCGGCGCGATCGCGGTCGCCGGCGGTGAGCGCGTCGAAGCCCAGCACGATCGCGCGCTCGCCGGGGCGGCCGTCGACGAACAGCTCGCGCGGCGGCGGCGCCATCGGGCGACCACCGGGCGCCCCGGCCGGCCGGACCGGCTCGCCGGCGATCAGCGGCGCGAGGTCGGCGAGGTCGAGCGGGCCGACCGCGGCCACCACCGCGGCGGCGCCGGCGCGACGCGCGGCCCACCAGGCGATCACGTCGTCGGGGCCGATCAGCGGCAGCTCGACGGCCAGCGCGTGAGCGAGGGCGTGATCGCCGTAGGTGGCGGTCGCGAACGCGGCCAGGCCGCGGCGGATCGGGCTGGCGGCGACCGCCGCGGCCAGCGCCTCGAGGCGCGCGCGATCGCGGGCGTGCCCGGCGGCGCTGCGATCGGGCGCGGCCACGCAGCCGGCGACGGCCCCGACCCCGTCGCGCCAGCGGCCGGCGGCGAACTCGGCCCGGATGCCCAGGCGATCGCGCTCGACGACGACCTCGGCGCGCCCGCCGCCAGCGTCGAGCGCCAGCGCGTCGAGGCAGCGGGCCAGCGCCGCGGCCGCCAGCGGCAGCGAGGTGTCGGTGGACGAGCCCAGCGCCCAGGTCCAGCGCACCGCGACGGTGTCGTGATCGCGGCGGGCCACCGCGACCCGCGTGGCGCCGCGGGTGGTGCGGGCGACGGCGGGCGCGGGCGCGGGGCGCGCCCAGCGCCGTGGCGGCCCCTCCCCGACCGCGCGGCGCAGCGCCTCGGCGGCGCGGCGGACCTCGCCGCGCGGCGCCGCCGCGACCGCGGCCCGGTAGCGACCGGGCCAGCGCAGGTCGCCGGCCACGTGCTGCGCGGCCGCGACCTCGCCGGTCCAGCCGTCGGCGGCCGCGATCGGCACCGGCGCGGCGGCGAGGCGGGCCGCCGCCCACGCCGCCCGATCGTCGACGTCGGGCCAGCACAGCGGCGCGCCGAGGTCGACGACGAAGCGCCCCGACAGCAACGCCGCGCGCCCGCTCGCGGCTGCCGCGATCGCCGCGGCCGGCGCCCCACCGGCCAGCGGCCCGGGCCCCGGCACCACCAGCCGATCGCGGGTGGAGTGGCGGCGCGCGCGCGGCGGGCGGGCGCGGCGCTGCCCCGGCCAGGGCGCGAGCCAGCGATCGACCTCGGCCGCGGCCACCGGCCCGTGCACGACCAGCGTCGCGCGCTGGCTGCGCCAGCTCGCGCGCCAGTGGGCCTCGACCGCGGCGGCGGTCCCGGCGGCGACCGCGCCCTCGGCGGCGATGGCCCGGCGCTCGCGGCGCACGACCTCCGGATCGGCGTGGGTCGCGGTGATCGCCCGCCACACCGGCGCCAACGCGGTCGCCAGATCGTGGCCGCGGCCGCGCACGATCACCGCGTCGGGGGTGGTGCGCCCGTCGAGCCCGGCGGCGTCGGCCTGGGCGATCGCGACGTGCTCGGCGAGGTGGGCCAGCGCGTCGTCGCCGTGGCCGCCGCCGACCCAGGCCTCGACCACCACGTCCGCGGTCGGCGCCGACCGCGCGATCACCGTGAGGCCGCCTCGGGTCCAGGAGCTAACGCTGGGGAGCATCACCGCCGCCGCGACCGCCAGTCCGATGGCGAGCGCGCCGGTCCAGGCACTGTAGGCATGGGGCGGTCGGCGGGGCACGTTTCGGGCAGCATACTCCGGCGCCCCCGTCGCTGGCGGAGGTACACTGCCGGCATGCGAGGACGCCTCTGTGTCGCCGCGCTCGGGCTGTGCGCCGCGTGCGGCAGCGATCCGGCCGACGTCGCCGGCACCTACTCGATCGCGCTGACCAACCGCACCAACGGCTGCGCGATCGCCAACTGGACCGAGGGCCCGGTCAACGGCGCGGTCACGATGGTCGTGACCCAGCGCGACGGCGCCGCGTCGGCCGACGTCCAGGGCCTGGCCCGGGCCGCGCTCGACGCGCTGACCGGCGGCCACGTGTTCACCGGCGCGGTCGACGGCAGCGACCTGGCGTTGACGATCACCGGCACCCGGGCGATGAGCCAGGGCGCGTGCGCGTACACCATCGACGCCGACCTCGACGCCACGCTGGCCGGCGACGCGCTGTCGGGCAGCGTCTTCTACCGCGCCCGCACCAACGGCGCCGCCGACTGCGGCGCGCTGACCGGCTGCCAGAGCCAACAAGACTTCGCCGGCGCGCGACCGCCGCAGTGATGCGGCGCCTGCCCGCGGTGCAGCCCGAGCTCGACACCGCGCGGCTGCGCCTGCGCGCGCTGGTCGCCGCGGACGCGGCGGCGGTGGTGCGCCTGGCCGACGATCCGGCGGTGTCGGAGTTCATGCTGCACATGCCGCACCCGTACCCGCGGCCGGCGGCCGAGGACTGGATCCGCGAGGCGATCGACGACTGGCAGAGCGGCGGCAGCCCGACCTGGGCCATCACCCGCCGCCGCGATCGCGCGCTGGTCGGCGCCGCGTGGCTGCGCTGGTCGCCGCGCCACGCCCGCGCCGAGCTGGGCTACTGGCTCGGCCGCCGGCACTGGGGCAAGGGCTACGCCCGCGAGGCCGCCGCCGCCGCCGTCGGGTTCGGCTTCGACGTGCTGACCACCCACCGCGTGTTCGCCCAGCACCTCGACGGCAACGATCGCTCGGGCGTCCTGCTGCGCGCCATCGGCATGCGCTTCGAAGGCGTCCGCCGCGGCCACGTCCGGCAGGGCGATCGCTTCCGCGATCTGTACGGCTACGCGATCACCCGCGACGATCGCGCCGGCTGATCACGGCCGCTCGCCGTCGTCGCAGCCCGACATCGACATCCGCGCCGGCCAGCCGCCCTCGTGGGCGCGGACGCCGTGGGCCGATGGCCGGCCGATCGCCTCGGCCAGCATCCGCTCGGCCTCGTTGCCGAGGTCGGCGAACGCACGGAAGTAGCGCTCGAACGGCGACGCCTTGGTCAGATCGGGCGGCGGCGGCGCCAGGCCGGCGCGCTCCTCGGCCAGCCGCTGCTGCAGCGCGGCCGGCTCGCCGGGCAAGGCCTTGTCGGTCAGCTCGCGCGCCATCGCCTCGACCGACAGCGAGTCGGCGCCGGCCGCGTCGCCGGTGGCCTCGACGTACCAGCCGCGCACCCGGCCGGCCCAGTCGGTCTTGAGGCGCGCCAGCACCGCGTTGGCGGTCGCGACCTCGCCCTCGGTCAGGCCCACCGCCTTGGTCGCCGCGGGATCCAGCGTGAACGGCCGCGGCGCCATGACCGGCGGGAAGTCGATCATGACCTTGCAGTCCTTGGCCCACGCCAGCAGGTCGTCCTTGCTGGGATCGACGAAGTCGGCCTCGAGGCCGGGGCCGCGCCCGCCGCCCGCGCGAGCCTCGAGATCGCGGACCCGCTGGCCGAGCGCGGCGATCTGCTCGCGCTGGGCGCGGTCGCGGGCGATCAGCTGCGCCTGGCTGAGCGCGGCCACCGACGGATCGTCGGCGATCGCCGCGACCGCGGGGCCGTCCGCGGCGGGCGGCGCCGGGCCGCGCGCCACGCTGGCGCCGTCGGAGCCGACGGTCACCGCCTGGCCGGGGCCGACCTCGACCGGCGCGGCGTGGCTGGGCACCACCCGCACCTTGCCTTCGTACACGGTCACCACCGCGGCGGTGGCCACCGCGGCGCCGATGGCGCCGCTCACGATCAACGGTCGTCGCGACATGTCCTGGACCTCCACACGAAAACAGGTGCCGGTGACCTCGACGAGGCCGGCCGGGGTGGCCACCGCGAAGCGGCGGCCGGGCTCGACCCGGTAGAACACCGAGCCGGCGCGTTGTTCGACGTAGCCGTCGCCGGCCGCGACCGCGTAGGCCAGCGCGGCGCCCGGCTCGAGGACGACGACGGCGCGCCCGCCGAGCGCCACCGAGCGCCGGCCGTCGCCCCCGTCGATCACCCCGGCGCTGGCGCCGAACCGGCCCGCGCCGCGGGGCGCCGCCAGCGCGACCACCCCGGCCGCCGCCGACGCGGCCAGCGCGGCGGCGAGCCACGGCCAGCGGCGCCGGGTGCGCTGCGGCGGCGTGCCCAGCGGCCGGGCCGCGAAGCCGGCCGGCGGCGCCGGGGCCAGCCAGCGATCGAGCAGCGCGCGCTCCTCGGTCGACAGCTCATCGGAGGCGTGATCGCGATCGGTCGTCATGGCGCCACCTCGGCGAGGGCCACCCGCAGCGCCTGCCGCGCGCGGGCCAGCCGCGAGCGCACGGTGCCGACCTCGATCGCCAGCGCGAGCGCGATCTCCTCGTAGGCCAGGCCGTGCATCTCACGCAACAAGAACGCGGCGCGGTACTCGGGCGCCAGCCCGGCGAGCGCCGCCTCGATCGCCCGCGCCAGATCGCGCCGCGCGATCGCGCTGGGGCGCAGATCGGGCGCGACGTCGATCGCCGCGATCGCCACCGGCGCCTGCTTGCGCAGCTGATCGATCGCGCGCCGCGACGCGATCGTCAGGATCCAGGTCGACAGCCGCGCCGGCCCATCGGGCGCGAACTGCGGCAGCCGCTCGAACACCGCCAGGAACGTGTCCTGGGCCAGGTCCTCGACCACGCCGGCCCGGCCGCGGCCGAGCATGCGCCCGATCAGCGCGAACACGCCGGCCTGGTAGTGCTCGACCAGCCGCCGCCACGCGTCGGGATCGCGACGCTGCGCCCGCGCCAGCGTGACGTCGTCGAGCTCGCGGCGCGCGACGGTCCCGGGCGGTGGAGCGGTGGTGGCGATGGCCACGGTCACGCCCCCATACTCGGCGAGGTCGCCCGAAAGTTCCCGGCGATCGTACCGGACGTGGTTCGCGGCTTGCTCTGGATCGCGCCTGGCGGCACGCCCGCGTGCCGATCCGCGAGGTTACCCCGCCGTGCTGTTGCCAATCGCAACCTTGCTCTCGCTCCTGCTCGCCAGCTGCGCCTTCCAGGCGGCGGGCGACCCGCCCCCGGACGCCCTGCCCTCCGCCGACGGTGAGGTGGCGGGCTGCGCCGCCGACGCGCGCGGCACGGCGTGCGTGCTGGCGCTGCACGCCCGGGCGGTCGCCGGCTGCGATCCCGCGGACGTCGCGGCGCTGGTCGCGGCGGTCACCAGCCGGCGCGGCCAGCTGCCGCTGTGGGACGGCGGCACGGCGCTGTTCGTCAGCGACCGCCCGGCGGCGATCGCCGGCGCCTGGAACCAGTGGTCGACGACCCGCACGACGACCCAGCCGCTGTGCGGCGGCGCGCTGGCCACCGCGACCGCGGCCGTCCCCTCCGGCCACTGGCCCTACCAGCTCGTCGATGAGGCCGGCTGGTCGCTCGATCCCTGGAACCACGCGTTCGCCTACGACGACTTCAGCGGCAACCGCTGGGGCCGCAACTCGGTGCTCGCCACCCCCGACGCCGGGCGCGGCGTCCTGGTCGCGTTCCCGACGCCGCTGTGCGACGCGGCGCTCGGCAACTGCCGCGAGCTGCTGGCGTACCTGCCGCCGGGCTACGCCGCGCCGGCCAACGCGTCGACCCGCTACCCGGTCGCGTACCTGCACGACGGCCAGAACGTCTTCGACGATCACGACTGCTGCTTCGGGCACACCGGCTGGGAGCTCAACGTCACGCTCGACGCCGAGATCGCCGCCGGGCGGGTGGCGCCGGTGATCGTCGTGGCCGCCGCCCACGCCGGGGCGGCGCGCCGCGCCGAGTACGGCTTCGCCGCCGCCGCCGGCGGCAAGCAGGAGGCGTTCATGGAGTTCCAGCTCACCACCGTGCAACCCACCGCCGAGACCACCTGGCGCATCGATCCCACCCGGCGGGTGGTCGGCGGTTCGTCGATGGGCGGCCTGATCTCGATGCGGCTGGCGCTGGAGCACCCGGCGCACTACGTCGGCGTCGCGTCGATCTCCGGCGCGTTCTACCCGGGCCAGGACACGATGACCTCGCTGGGCGATCGCCTGCCGACGATCGGCAAGGTGCCGATGGCGATCTACCAGGACCACGGCGGCAGCGCGGCCAGCGGCGGTGACTTCTACGCCGACAACCGCGCGATCCGCGCGCAGCTGCTCGACCTGGGCTGGCGCGACGGCTGCGCCGCGGGCCCCAGCGCGCTGTGTTACTGGCACGAGCTCGACGCGGCCCACGACGAGCTCGCCTGGCGCGACCGCGCCTGGCGGTGGCTGCGCTTCTTCTTCCCGGCGTGAGGGAGCGGGTGTAGGCGACCTCACCCGGGGTGGCCGCCCCCAGGGACCGGGGCGCAAGTCCAGCCCACGCCTCGCCGCTGCGGGCACACCGGTTGCACAACGCCTCGGCATGCGTCTCACGCTCGCGCTCGCCCTGTCCCTGGCCCCCCTGGTCGCCTGCACCGTCGGCAGCGAGCAGGTCGGGGACGACGACGTCACCCCCACGCCGGGCGAGCTCAGCGGCGCGATCACCGCCGATCGCGCGCTGAGCGGCACGGTCACGCTGACCGCCGACGCCACCATCGCCGCCGGCGTCACGGTCACGATCGCCGCCGGCACCCACCTCGAGGCCAAGGCCGGCACGACCTTGCGCGTCGCCGGCACGCTCCTGGTCGATGGCACCGCCGCCGCGCCGGTGGTCATCACGCCGACCGCCGACGCGCCCACCTGGGCCGGCATCGTCGTCGACAGCGGCGGCGCGGCGACCTTGACCCACGCCGAGGGCTCGCACGTGGCGACGCTGCTGTACTGCCACGCCGGCGCCGCCGCCTGCGTGCTCGATCACGTCACGTTCACCGACATGAACAACGCGCTGATCGCCGAGGCCGACGCGCTGATCGATCACGCGCACCTGTCCAAGGTCGGCAACGGCGGCGTCAGCATCTCCGGCGGCGACGTCACGATCCGCGACAGCTACCTGCTGACCTCGACCGGCGACGTGATCATCCAGAACGGTGGCGCGCTGACCATCGAGTACTCGGAGGTCGGCGAGGCGATGGGCAGCTACGAGCACTGCGACCTGCACATCAACGGCGCCACCGCGCTGCGCATCACCCACTCGAACATCCGCGCCGGCGTCTACGGCATGATGATCGGCGGCACCACCGGCGCGGTCATCCAGCACAACAACTTCGTCGAGAACGAGCCGAACAAGGACATCTCCGAGGTCGGCGTCAACACCGCGGTCGACCTGCGCTTCAACTACTGGGGCAACGGCGTGCCCACCGGGCTGGGCGCGGTCTACGACCTGTCGTCGCCGGCCGCCGCCCGCATCGCCGACGCCGGCCCCCGCCCGTAGCGGCGCGCCGCGGCGCCGTCACGGCGTCAGCGGCACGATCTCCTCGAGGATGGCTGGCGACGACGCGTCGGTGGTGGCCAGCAGGTACAGGCCGATCAGCGCGGCCGGGCGCTCGAACGCCACCCAGGCCTTGGTGCCGTCGGGGATGCCCTGGCGCGCGAACACCCGATCGCGGGCCGCGGTGGTGGCCGGCCCCGACGCGGCGCGCTTCTCGACGAGCTCGTTCCACCGCGCGGTGGCGCGCGCCGGATCGCCCCAGCGCTCGAAGCGCTGCAGCCGCACCACCCGCCCCTCCTGGTAGTGCGCGACCACCCAGGCGTCGCCGTAGACCACGCCGGGCCGGCCGCACTGCGGGAAGATCTCGCGCCGCCCGTCGCCGTCGGCGTCGGCGTCGCCGCGACGACAGAAGTCGTAAGCACGGACCGCCCGCGCGGTCTCGCCGGCGGTCAGCCCGAGGGGGACCTCGAGCGGGCCCTGCGCCCGCTGCGCCGCGCACCCGACCAGGACCAGGACCACCCACGGCAATCCGAGCATCGCTTTCACCTCGCCATGATATAGCGCCGCCATGCTCGCTCGTACCCTCGCTTGCACGATCTGCGCGACGGTCGCCCTGGTGGCCTGCGACGCCGGCGTCGGCCCGCCGCGCGCGACCCCGCCGAGCCCGCCCGCCGGCGGCAACGATCCCGACTTCGCGATCTCCGGCGTCGACGGCTGGCACCTGATCGGCAACGCGCTGACGCCCGGCCACGACAGCCTGACGCTGGCCGTCGCCGGCCCCGGCGACACCGCGGCGATCGACGTGTGGATCGACGACGGCGCCGGGCAGCGCCTCGCCGCCGGCGGCGACGGCCGGTTCGACGGCGTGGTCGCGATCGGCGACCTCGGGCCCGGCGAGCACCAGCTCCTGTTCGCCGCCGACGGCGCCACCACCGCGTTCGCCCGCGCGACGTTCTTCCGCACCCATCCCATGTATTTCGTGGTGTCGACCGACTGGGACTTTGCCGAGCCGGGCCAGGCGGCGCTCGACGCCCACGATCGGCTGCGCGCCGCGCACCCCGACATCCGCTTCACGCAGTTCGTCGGCCCCTACACGTACACCGACCCCGTCGTCTCCGAGGCGCGCAAGGCCGAGATCACGACGTGGCTGACCAGCCGGCGCGACCAGCACGACGACGAGATCGCGCTGCACATCCACCCGTGGTGCCACTTCGTCGCCACTGCCGGCATCCCGTGCATCACCGATCAGTCGACCGTGTACCCGTCCGACACCAGCGGATACACGATCAAGGTGTCGGCCTATGGCCAGGCCGGCATGGAGGCGCTGCTCGACGCCGCCGACCGGATCTTCGTCGAACACGGCCTGGGCAAGCCGGTCACGTTCCGGGCCGGCGGCTGGACGGCCTCGCTCGAGACGCTCAAGGCGCTCGCGGCCAAGGGCTACGTCGCCGACACCAGCGCGCTCAACTGGGCGCGCATGGAGGAGTGGAATCAGCCGCCGAGCGAACTCTACGACTGGAACATGGCGACCTGGTCGACGATCAACGACACCAGCCAGCCGTACCACCCGAACGTCGACGACAAGCAGTCGCCGGCGGCGCCCCACGTGCCGATCCTCGAGGTGCCGGACAATGCGATCATGGTCGACTACGTCACCACCCAGGAGATGATCGGGATCTTCGCCGCCAACTGGCCCGGGCCGGCGCTGCCCGAGCCGCGGGTCTACATGATGGGATTCCACCCCTCCAGCGGCTTCACGACCGACGAATACAACCGCGTGCACGGGATCCTCGAGCACGCCGATCTGTACCGCGCCAGCCAGCACGCGGGGCCGGTGGTCTACGCGGTCCTGCGGGATCTCCCGACGGTGTGGCCCCCGGCCCCGTGATCGGTCGGTCCGCCCTGCGGCGGAGAAGCGATGGAATCGTGGCCAGTGCGTATTCGGCCAATCGGGATCGCGGGCGTCTGAATCCGCGCAGTTGGACTAGGAGGCTTCTCGGTTCCGTGCCAATCATGGCCTTACCTCACTCCAGGTGAACGCCATGACTGAAATCGAAAGCCGCATCAACGAGCTCGTCACCAACTTCATCAACGAGGTGTCGCGCCTCGCGCGGGCCGCCGCGCTCGACACGCTCAACCGCGCGCTCGCCGGCGCCGGCGGCACGGTCGTGCGCGACATCCGGGTCAGCAAGCCGGCCAAGGCCGCCAGCAACGGCGCGGCCGCGGCGGCGGCCGCCGCCAAGCGGGCCAAGGGCGAGAAGCGCCCCAAGGCCGAGATCGCCCAGGTCCAGGCCAAGGTGCTGGCCCACATCCGCGCCAACCCCGGCCAGCGCATCGAGCAGATCAACAAGGTGCTCGGCACCCGCACGCCCGACCTGGCGCTGCCGCTGAAGAAGCTGATCGCCGAGGGCGCGGTCGACACCAAGGGCGCGCGCCGCGCGACCACCTACTTCCCCGGCGACGGCGCGGCCAAGGGCGGCGCCGCCAAGGCCGCCGGCAAGAAGCGCCGCGGCAAGGGCAAGTAGCCGCTGGCTCCTGGTAGATTGCGGCGGCGACGACGCACCGTCCGCCTCGTCCAGGAGTCCGATCGTGGCTGCAGATACCATCGTCCATCGCCTGCTGTCTCAGCGCGAGCGCCGCCCGTCGGCGCCGGCGTACTTCGTCAAGCATCACGGCGTCTGGCGCCCGACCTCGTGGCGCGACTACGTGGTCGAGATCCGCACCGCCGCGCGGGCGCTGATGGCGCTCGGCCTGCCCGCCGGCGGCACGGTCGCGATGCTCGGCTTCAACCGCCCCGAGTGGGTGATCTTCGATCACGCCGCGATGATGGCCGGCGGCGCCGCGGCCGGCATCTACACGACGTGCTCGGCCGAGGAGGTGGCGTACATCGTCGATCACGCCGAGGCCCACGCGGTGCTGATCGAGGATCTCGGCCAGTGGAAGATCGTCGCGAGCGGGACGCCGTCGGAGGCGCCCCGGACCGCGTTCTGCGCGCGCCGCCCCAGGGCGACGCCGAGCCGGCGCGCCGGCGTGCGCCCGCGCGGGCGCGCGCGCGCGCCGCGCCGCGACGCCGACCTCGACGCGCGCATCGATCGCATCGAGCAGGCCCAGCTGGCGACGCTGATCTACACCTCGGGCACCACCGGCCCGCCCAAGGGCGTGATGCTGTCGCACCGCAACCTGGCGTGGACCGCGCGCGCGCTGATCGATCAGGGCGGCGCCCGCGAGGGCGACTGCGGCCTGTCGTACCTGCCGCTGTCGCACATCGCCGAGCAGATGTCGACGATCCACGTGCCCGCGACCTCGGGCGCGACCGTCTACTTCGCCGAGTCGATCGACAAGGTGCCCGACAACCTCAAGGAGGTGCAGCCGACGGTGGTGTTCGGCGTGCCGCGGATCTGGGAGAAGTTCCACGCCGGGGTCACCGCGAAGCTGGCCCAGGCCACCGGCGTCAAGGCCCGGCTGATGGCGTGGACGCGGCGGGTGTGCGGCGAGGTCACCGCGCTGCGCAACCGCGGCAAGGAGCCGGGCGGCGCGCTGGCGCTGCAGTACAAGCTCGCCGACCGGCTGGTGCTGTCGAAGCTCAAGCCGGCGCTGGGGCTGGGCCGGGCCCGGCTGTGCGTCACCGGCGCCGCGCCGCTGGCCACCGACGTGATCGAGTTCTTCGGCACGCTCGACATCGTGCTGCACGAGATCTACGGCCAGTCCGAGGACTGCGGGCCGACCTCGTTCAACCTGCCGGGCGCGACGCGCTTCGGCACCGTCGGGCGGCCGCTGGCCGGCGTCGAGGTCAAGCTCGCCGACGACGGCGAGATCCTGGTGCGCGGGCCCAACGTCTTCCTCGGCTACTTCAAGGAGCCGGCCGCGACCGCCGAGGCGCTCGACGGCGAGTGGCTGCGCTCGGGCGACCTCGGCGCGTTCGACGCCGACGGGTACCTGTCGATCACCGGCCGCAAGAAGGAGATCCTGATCACCGCCGGCGGCAAGAACATCTCGCCCAAGAACATCGAGGCCGCGCTCAAGGAGTCGCCGCTGATCGCCGAGGCGGTGGTGATCGGCGATCGCCGCAAGTTCCTGTCGGTGCTGATCACCGTCGACGACGCCGCGGTCACGGCGGCGCTGGGCGACGCGCCCGGGCCGCGCGATCGCCGCGCCGAGCTGCGCGCCGCGGTCCAGCGCCAGCTCGACGTCGTCAACGAGCGGCTGGCCCGCGTCGAGCAGGTCAAGAAGTTCACGATCCTCGAGCGCCCGTTCGCGATCGAGACCGGCGAGCTGACCCCGACCCTGAAGATCAAGCGCAAGGCGGTGAACCAGAACTTCGCGGCCGAGATCGAGGCCATGTACCAGGAATGACGCGGCGGCGCGGCGCACCTGCGCGCCGCGCCGATCCAGTTGGCTGAGCCCGTCGTAGAGACGGCGTGTTGGTTCCACTGCCGCGGGGACGCGGCCGGCAGCGATGGGTGCTCGCGCTCGGCGCGCTCGGCCTGGCCGGGGCGCTGATCGCGGCCAAGGTCGCGCCCGGCGCGACGCGCGGCCGCGCCGCGCCGACGACGATCCCGACCGCCGACGCGGTGGTGGCCGAGGTGCCGCCGCTGGCCGCGGCCGCGCGGACCGCGCGGATCCGCGCGGCGGCCGGCGACGTCGACGCCGCGATCGCGATCGCGCGCGCCGCGATCGACCGCGTCCGCGCCGACGGCGACCCGCGCTACCTCGGCCAGGCGCAGGCCGCGCTCGCGCGCTGGTGGGACGAGCCCGCGCCGCCGCCGCCGCTGCTGCTGCTGCGCGCGACGATCCGCCAGGCGCTGCACGACTTCGCCGGCGCGCGGGTCGACCTCGACCGCCTGCTGGCCGACCACCCCGACGACGCCCAGGCGCGGCTGACCCGCGCGGTGGTCGCGCAGGTCGGCGACGATCGCGCGACCGCCGCCGCCGACTGCGCCGCGGTCACCCGGCTGGCCGGCGAGCTGTGGGGCGCCGCGTGCGCCGCGCCGCTGGCGGCGGCCGCCGGCGCCGGTCCCGCGGCCCGGGCCCGCCTGGCCACGGCGATCCGCGGCGGCCGCGACGCCACCGCCGCGGCGTGGGCCACGACCGCGCTCGGCGAGCTCGACCGCCAGCTCGGCGACGACGGCGCCGCCGAGCTGGCGTTGCGCACCGCGCTGGCGGCCGCGCCCGACGACGGCTATACGCTGGCGGCGCTGGCCGACCTGCTGCTCGACGCCGGCCGCCCGGCCGAGGCGCTGACGCTGGTCGGCGACCGCGCCGCCGACGCGCTGGCGCTGCGCCGGGCGATCGCGCTGCACCGCCTGGCCACGCCCGGCGCCGCCGCGGCCCGGGCCGCGCTGGCCGCGCGCTTCGCCGCCGCCCGCGCCCGCGGCGACGATCTGCACCTGCGCGAGCGCGCGCTTCGAGCTCGAGGTGCTGGGCGACGCGCGGGCCGCGGTGCAGAGCGCCACCGCCGGCTGGGCGATCCAGCGCGAGGCCGCCGACGCGCGGATCCTGCTCGACGCCGCGCTGGCCGCGCGCGACCGCGCCGCCGCGGCGCCGGTGCTGGCGTGGATGCGCCGGGCCGCGATCGACGACGTCCAGCTGACCCGGCGCCGGGCCGCGGTCGAGGCGCTGCCGTGAGGGCGGCCGTCGTCGTCGTCGCCGCGCTCGCGCTCACCGCGAGCGGCGCCGTCGCCCACACCCAGAGCGACGGCTACGTCGAGCTGACCGCGGCCGGCGCCGAGGTCACCGGCCGCGTCGACCTCGCCGCCCGCGACCTCGAGCTGGCGATCGATCTCGACGACGGCGACGGCGCGCTGCGCTGGCGCGAGGTCGCGGCGGCGGCGCCGCGGCTCCACGCCTACCTGCGCGACCACCTCGCGCTGCGCGTCGCCGCCGGCCCCTGCCCGCTGGTGCTCGGCGCGCTGGGCACGGTGCCCCGCGCCGACGGCGCGCACCTCGCGATCGCGCTGCGCGCCACCTGCCCCGGCCCCGCCGATCCGCTGACCGTCGACTACCGCGCGCTGTTCGCCGTCGACGCCCAGCACCGCGGCCTGATCCGCTTCGATAGCGGCGCCGGCGCCACCGTCGCGGTCGCCCGCGGCGCGCCGGTCACGCTGGTCGGCGGCGCGCGCCCGGCGGTGCGGCGGTTCGTCGTCGAGGGCGTCTGGCACATCTGGCGCGGCTTCGACCACGTCTGCTTCCTGATCGCGCTGCTCCTGCCCGGCGTGTTCGTGCGCCGCGGCCGTCGGCTCGCGCCGGCGCCGACCCTGGGCGGCGTCGTGCGCGACGTGCTGGCCGTGGTGACCGCGTTCACGCTGGCGCACTCGATCACGCTGGTGGTCGCGACGATGGGCTGGGTCCGGCTGGCGCCGGGCGTCGTCGAGCCGGCCATCGCGCTGTCGGTCGCGGCGGCCGCCGCCAACAACCTGACCCGCACCGTCGACGCCCGCTGGGCGGTCGCGTTCGCGCTCGGCCTGCTGCACGGCTTCGGCTTCTCGGGGGTGCTCACCGACCTCGGCCTGCCCGGCGCGACGCTGGCGCCGGCGCTGTTCGGGTTCAACCTCGGCGTCGAGCTCGGGCAGCTCGCGATCGTGCTGGCGTTCTTGCCGCTGGCCTTCCTCGTCCGCCGCACGCGCAGCTACCGCGTCGGCATGTGGCTCGCCTCGGCCGCGATGGTCGTCATCGCGCTCGACTGGGCGGTCACCCGTCTCGCCGCCTGACCGGAGCCACCATGCGCACCTCGCTCGCCCTCGCCCTGTCGCTCGGCCTGTCGCTCGCCGCCTGCAAGCGCGCGCGCCCGCGCGACGCCGCGCCCGAAGCCACCGCCGCCACCGCCGCCGCCGCCGCCGCGCCCGCCGCCCCCCAGCCGCCGCCGTCGCCCGAGATGCGCACGCTCAGCGGCCGGCTGGCGTTCGAGGCGGCCCACCGCCCGACCGGCACCGCGCGGGTCGAGGACGTCGTCGCCGCGCTCGGCCGCGCCGGCGTCGCGCTCGCCGAGCCCAAGCAGTACCTGGCCGCCACCGCCGCCGCCAGCTACTGCGCCGGCGGCCACACCGCCGACGGCCTCGCGGTGTCGGTGTGCGAGTACGCCGACGCGGCGGCGGCCACCGCCGGCCGCGCCCACGTCGAGCGGCGGTTCGCCGCGCTCGCCGCCGACCGCCGGATCGTCGTGCGCGGCGCCACCACGCTGACCACCACCGCGCCGCCCGGCGCCGCGCCGGCCACCCGGGCCGCCGCCGAGCAGGCGTTCCTGGCGCTCTGAGCGGCGCCCCATCACCGGAACTCGCGCCGCGCTGGCGCTGTTCGACATCACCGTAGGAGGACCCATGCAGCGGAACCTGCTGGGTGGAGTGCTGCTCTTTGCCGCAGCGACTCTGCCCGCCACCACCCACGCCTCGAGCCACCGCGAGGCCCCGTTCATCACCGAGAACCCGAAAGTCGACGCCACCGACTTCTACCTGTTCGCCAGCTACGAACCCGGCCGCGCCGGCTTCGTCACCCTCATCGCCAACTACCAGCCGCTGCAGGCGGCGTACGGCGGCCCCAACTACTTCACGATGGATCCCGACGCGCTCTACGAGATCCACGTCGACAACGACGGCGACGCGCAGGAGGACATCACCTTCCAGTTCGACTTCGCGACGACGCTGGCCGCCGCCGGGGCCGGCATCAAGCTGCCGGTCGGCCCGGCCGGCAACCAGAAGCAGGTCGCGGTGCCGTTCACCAACGTCGGCCCGGTGACCGCCGCCGATCAGAGCGCGCAGAACGTCCTCGAGACCTTCACGGTCGACATCGTGCGCGGCGATCGCCGCACCGGCACCCGCGCGCCGATCACCAACGCCGCCGGCGGCGGCGCCACGTTCAAGAAGCCGCTCGACAACATCGGCACCAAGTCGATCGCCAACTACCAGGCCTACGCCGACGCCCACGTCTACGGCGTCACGATCCCCGGCTGCGCGGTGCCGGGCGCGAAGGTGTTCGTCGGCCAGCGCGCCGAGGGCTTCGCGGTGAACCTCGGCCAGATCTTCGACCTGGTCAACCTCGACCTCGACGGCGCCACGCCGCAGGCCAACCCGCTCGGGCCGCAGGATCAGGGCGCCAACACGATCGCCAGCGCCAGCGTCACGACGATCGCGCTCGAGGTGCCGGCGGCGTGCCTCAACGACGCGACCGACACCAAGCTCGGCGCGTGGACCACGGCCAGCCTGCGCCAGGCCCGCGTGCTCAACCCCTCCGCCAGCTTCACCACGCCGACCCGCGAGGGCGGCGCCTGGACCCAGGTCTCGCGCCTGGGCATGCCGCTGGTCAACGAGGTCGTGATCGGCCTGCCCGACAAGGACAAGTTCAACGGCAGCGAGCCGTCGGGCGACGCGCAGTTCCTCGACTACGTCACCAACCCGACCTTGCCCGAGGTGATGGAGATCCTGTTCGGCGCGGCCGGCGTGCAGGCGCCCAACAACTTCCCGCGCGCCGATCTGGTGGCGGCGTTCCTCACCGGCCTCCCCGGCGTCAACGACACCGCCACGCCCTCGGAGATGGTGCGGCTCAACACCGCGCTGCCGCCGACCCCGGCCGCGACCCAGAACCCGCTGGGCGCGGCGGCGTGCATCGACCGCACCGCCACCGGCGCGGTCGTCGACGTCACCAACGTCGGCTGCGACCCGGCCGGCTTCCCCAACGGCCGCCGCCCAGGCGACGACGTCACCGACATCGCGCTGCGCGTGGCGATGGGGTACCTCGCGCCCACCGGCGACGCGCCCTCGGGCGGGCTGCCGTTCGTCGACGGTGCGTACCTGGCGCCGACGTCGTTCCGCACCACCTTCCCCTACCTGAACACGCCGCGCCCGGGGGCCCCGTGAGGGCCGCGCTGGCCCTGGCCGCGGGCCTCGCGCTGGCGGCGTGTGGCGACGACAACAGCAGCGCGCCGATCGACGCGCCGCCGGCGATCGACGCCGGCCCCGACGCGGCGATCGACGCGCCCATCGACGCGCCACCCGACGGCTCCACGTTCACGACGTTCGTGATCGATCAGATCCAGAACCAGACCACCGCGACGGCGACCCCGGCGCCGTACGCGACCTTCGCGCCGCTGCCCGATCCCGACTCCGCGAACCCGGCGGCGTACGCGCCGCTGTTCCCGTAGCGAGGGCCGGGCACCGGCGCGGGCACGGGCGCGGTGGCACAACCCCACCGTTACCCGCCCGAAAATTTCAGAAGTACGCCGCATTACGGTACATTCAAGTTCCGATGCTAGCCCGGCGCGTGATCGCGCTCTCGGTCGACAAGGCCTTCGGCAAGGTGATGGCCACGGCGCTGCGCGCCGCGGGCGGCGTGGTCGAGCTGCACAGCACGATCGAGGCGATGGGCACCGGCGAGCTGCAAGCCGCGCTGCTGGTCGTGCACCTCGACGGCGCGCTGGCCAGCTCGCTCGAGGATCTGGCGCTGCGGCTGCGCGACGACGCGCGGCTGATCGTCATCCTGCCGGCGCACGCGCTGCCGCAGACCGTCGACGCGATGAAGATGTCGGACAAGATCGCGGGCGTCCTGGTGCAGACCGAGATGCGGCCCGGCGAGCTGGCCGCGATGGCGACCCGGGTGCTGGCCGGCGACATCTTCGGCCTCGAGAAGCTGGTGCCGTGGGGCACGCGGATCTACTCGACCCTGGTCGGCGACTACCAGGAGAAGTCGCTGTGCATCGCGCAGCTGATGGAGTTCGCCGAGCTGATGGGCGTGCGGCGCAAGTACCGCGACAACATCGAGCGTTGCCTCGACGAGATGTTGATGAACGCGCTGTACGACGCGCCGGTCGACGAGCACGGCAAGCCGGTGTTCGCCGAGATCCCGACCAAGAGCCGGATCGGGCTGCGGATGGAGCAGAAGGTGGTCGTGCAGTACGCCTGCGACGGCCGGGTGTTCGCGATGTCGGTGCGCGACAGCTTCGGCGCGCTCGAGCGCGGCACGATCCTGCGCTACCTGCACAAGTGCCTGCACTCCGAGCAGCAGATCGATCGCAAGACCGGCGGCGCCGGGCTCGGGCTGTACTTCATCGCGTCGAGCGCGAGCCGGTTCCTGATCAACGTGCTGCCGGGCGTGGCCACCGAGTGCGTCGTCACCCACGACCTCGAGGCGCCCAAGGTCGAGCTCGAGGCGTTCGGCTACTTCCAGGAGAAGATCGACGCCGCCGGGCGCCTGGCCGCCGGCCCGTCGCGGCTCCTGCCGCAGGGCGCGACCCACCCGGTCGAGCGGCGGGCCGGCGCGCAGCGCGCGCCGCGCGGCGTCGTGCTCGGGCTGTCGGCGGCGATCGCGCTCCTGGTCGCGCTGATCGCGCTGGTCGCCTACCCGCGGTTCGCCAAGCCGGCGACCACCGCGGTGCGCATCACCGTCGACCCGCCGGGCGCCACCGTCGAGCTCGACGGCCGGGTCCGCGGCGTGGCCACCGACGGCACGCTGCTCGTGACCGGCCTCGAGGTCGGCCGCGCGTACCGGGTCGCCGCGCACAAGGACGGCCACAGCCCGGCCGAGACCGTGTTCCAGCCGGCCGACGGCCCGCCGACCAACCTCGACCTGCGGCTGGTGCCGCGCACCGCGACGCTCGAGATCGACTCGGATCCGCGGGGCGCGGTGCTGATGATCGGCGGCCGCGAGGTCGGCGTCACGCCGACCACGCTGACCTCGCTGGCCCCGGGCAGCGACGCCGCGATCACGATCACCCGGGTCGGCTACGCGCCGGTCGAGCGCACGGTCCGGGTGCCGGCCGCCGGCGCCGAGGCCCACCTGTCCTTGACCCTGGCCATCGACCCCAGCTTCGCGTCGCTGGCGGTGACCTCGACCCCGGCCGGCGCCGACGTCTACCTCGACGGCCAGCGCCAGGTCGGCCAGGTGACGCCGGTCCGCGAGCTGCTGGTCGAGGCCGGCCGCGCGCACAAGATCTCGCTGCGCCTGGCCAAGCACGCGCCGGCCACGATCGCGATCACCCCGACCGCCGGCGCGCGCGCGGTGCCGGTGACCGCGACGCTGGTGCCGGGCGCCGCGATCGCGATCACCGCCAACGTCGACGCCCGCGCCACCGTGGTCGGCGTGCCGGGGTGCGTGCGCAAGCCGCTGCCGCTCGACTGCCCGGTGCCGGCCGGCCGCTACGACGTCGACATCGAGGCGCTGCGCCCGTCGGGCGTCACCCGGCGCCCGGTCGAGGTCTCCGACGACACCATCGCGCTCGACGTCAAGTTCGGGATCGTCGAGGCCAAGCCCGGCAGCCAGCTGGTGGTGGCCGGGCGCAAGCTGCCGCGACTGGCGCTCGAGGAGGGCAAGCGCACGGTGCGGGTCGCCGACGCCGCCGGGGTCGAGACCAACGTCGAGGTCAAGGTCATCGCGGGCAAGCCGATCCTCGTTCCGTAGCCGGCGCCGGATCGGGTATCATCGCACCCGATGTCCCGGCTCGCTGTCGCCCTGGTCTGCGCCGCAGCCGGATCCGCGACCGCGGCGCCGACCGAGACCACGACCACGCCCTACCCCGGCGTGACCCACGTGCGCTGGACCGACACGGCGGCCCAGCAGCGCGCCCACTTCGTCGTGGTCGACCTGTCGTTCGGGTCGCTGACCGTCCGCGCCACCGACGAAGCCGACCGCGGCAAGACCGCCAGCCAGATCGCCGCGCTGCACGGCGCGCAGCTCGCGATCAACGCCGACCTGTTCACCCCGGCCGGCTACCGGCCCGACGGCCTGGCGATCGGCGCGGCCGGGCCGTGGGCGACGGCGCACGACGACGATCGCGAGGCGGTGTTCCGCTTCGGCAAGACCGTCGCCGGCACCGACGCGCTGATCGTGGTGCCCGAGTCGGTGGTCGCGCCGAGCGATCTGCCGGAGTTCGTCACCGGCGCGATCGGCGGCCGGCCGCTCCTGGTCCGCGCCGGGCAGGTGCCGCCCAGCTTCGACTGCGCCGACGCCGACACGATCGCCTGCCAGCGCGCGCCGCGCACCGCGCTGGCGCTGACCGCCGATCGCCGCACGCTGATCCTCGCGGTGGTCGACGGCTGGCAGGCCGGCGCGCTGGGCATGACCGCGGCCGAGCTGGCGGGGCTGCTGGTGGCGCGCGGCGCCCGCGACGCGGTGCTGCTCGACGGCGGCAGCGCCTCGACCCTGTTCATCGCCGGCGAGGGCGGCGTCGTCAACGCGCCGTCCGACGGCGCCGAGCGCCCGGTCGCCAACCACCTGACGATCCGCTCGGGCCCGACCGTGGCCCGGACCATGTACGGCGTGGTCCGCGAGGGCAACATCCTCACCGGCCCCGACCTCGGCGGCGTGCGGGTGGTGTTCGACGACGGCCGCGCGGTGACCACCCCCGCCGTCGACGCGAGCTTCACCTTCGACAACGTGCCGATCCGCTGGGCCTGCGTCGACGCCACCAAGGCCGGCTACGACCCGGTGCACCAGTGCCGGCAGATGGATCCCGACAACCCGATCACCTACAACTCGATCGCGATGTACCGCAGCGGCACCGGGCCCGACGCCGGCGTCGACGCCGCGATCGACGCGCCGGGGCCGATCGACGCCGCGGCCGACGGGCCGCCCCGCGACGCCGCCACCCTCGACGCCGGGGGCGGCGGTGGCGGCGGCGATGGCTGCTGTCGGACCGATCGCGGCGGCGGGGCGCCGGTGGCGACCACCGCGGCGTTCGTGGTATTGGCTTGGCACCGGTCGCGCCGGCGGACGCGATGAGGACCCTCGCCCACACCAACGTCTACACCGACGCCGGCGGCCAGCTGATCGAGCGCAGCTTCCGCCTGACGGTGGTGAGCGGGCCCGACGCCGGGCTGAGCCGGGTGATCGAGGCCGGCACGACGATGGTCGGCACCCACGCCGACAACGACGTCGTGCTGACCGACGGCACGGTGTCGCGCTACCACCTCGAGCTGCAGCTGCGGCGCGACGGCCTGGCGGTGAAGGATCTCGACTCGACCAACGGCACCCGCCTCGACGGCACCCGGGTCGGCGCGATCACCGTCACCGCCGCCGCCCGGCTGCGGCTGGGCAAGCACACCGAGGTCGCGCTCGAGACCGCCGACGCGCCGGCGCCGCTCGGCGAGTTCGCCGGCGATCGCTTCGGCGGGGTCATCGGCACCTCGCCGCCGATGAAGAAGCTGTTCGCGCTGCTGGCCCGCGTCGCGCCGACCGACGCCACCGTGCTGCTCGAGGGCGAGACCGGCACCGGCAAGGAGGCGATCGCCGAGGCGCTGCACCAGGCCAGCGGCCGCGCGCTGGGGCCGTTCGTGGTGGTCGACTGCGCGTCGATCCCGCGCGAGCTGATCGCCTCGGAGCTGTTCGGCCACGCCAAGGGCAGCTACACCGGCGCGATCGCCGACAAGCGCGGCCTGATCGAGTCGGCCCACGGCGGGACGCTGTTCCTCGACGAGATCGGCGAGCTGCCGCTCGACCTGCAGCCGCAGCTCCTGCGCGCGCTCGAGAAGCGCGAGGTGCGCCGGGTCGGCGAGACCCGGCCGATCCCGGTCGACATCCGGGTGCTGGCCGCGACCCACCGCGACCTGCGCGCGATGGTGAAGAGCGGCGGCTTCCGCGAGGATCTGTTCTACCGGCTCGCGGTGGTGCGCTGCGACGTGCCGCCGCTGCGCGCGCGCCCGGGCGACCTGCCGACCCTGGCGCGGTTCTTCGCCGACTCGTTCGGCCGCTCGCCGTGGGAGCTGTCGCCGGCGCTCTTGGCCGACCTGGCCCGCCACGACTGGCCGGGCAACGTGCGCGAGCTGCGCAACGTCGTCGAGCGCGCGCTGTCCTTGGGCGCGCTGGGCGTCGACGACGACCTCGGCGGCGGCCGGGCCGCGCCGGCGCCGACCGCCGCCGCGCCGGCCAGCCACGAGGCGATCCTCGAGCTGCCGTTCAAGGAGGCCAAGGCCGCGCTGGTCGAGGGCTTCGAGCGCGATTACCTGGTGCACCTGCTGGCCCGCCACAAGGGCAACATCTCGCGGGCCGCGCTCGAGGCCGGCATCGATCGAAACTACATCCACCGGCTGGTGAAGAAGTACGGGCTCGACGTGGAGCGCGGCTAGTGCGCGTGCGCGTGGCGGCGCTGGCGTTGATCGCGGCCGCCTGCGGCGGCAAGCGGCGCGAGCCCCCGCCGCCGGTCGCGCCGATCCCGAGCTGCGTCGCCGCCCTGGGCCAGGCCGCGACCCTGCCGCCCGCCGAGCGCACCGCCGCGGTGCTGCGCGGCTGCCCGCTGTGCGGCCCGAGCTTCGCGCCGCTGATCCCCGCCGCCGACGGTCACCCGGACCTGGCGGCGATGAACGCGCTGATCGCCGCGTGCCAGACCGGCTGCCGCGGCACGGCGATCGGCGCCTGGCGCTCGCAGCTGTCGGATCTCGAACCGGGCCCTGGCGTCGCGCGGCCGTGGAAGGCGCTCGCCGAGGCGTGTCCGGCGACGATGCACGCCGCGCCGCCGACCGCGCGCTTCGTCGGCGCGGCGTGGTGGGGGCTGGTGACGATCGGCCAGCGCCTGGTCGACGCCGCGCCCGGGCTGCCGGCCGATCAGGCGGCGGCGCTGGCCGCGGCCCGCGCCGCGCTGTGGATCCCGCTGCCGCCGTGGACCGTCACCGGCGCCGGCCTGGTGGCGCCGCCCGGCGTCGCGCGGCCCGGCCTGCCGTGGCGGCACATCACCGTCACCGACCAGGCGATCCTGATCGGCCGGCTGCCGTTCGGCCGCTTCACCGAGGCCGGGTTCGCCGTCGACGGCGG
The DNA here is from genome assembly GCA_016707895.1 of Myxococcales bacterium. GTDB lineage: Bacteria > Myxococcota_A > Polyangia > Haliangiales > Haliangiaceae > UBA2376. The sequence continues at coordinate 473,953 of JADJGV010000008.1, forward strand.
GCCCACGCCCTACCCCGGCCAGCCGCTGGCCGGCGATCCCGCGGCGGCGCTGGCGGCGCTGACGCCGCCGCCCGGGCTGCGCGACGCGGTCGATCCGCCGGTGGTGATCGCGCCGATCGCGGCCCCGGCGACGCGGCTGGTCGCGGCGCTGCGCGCGCTGGGCGCGCAGCCGGTCGCGCTGGCGGTGGCGGTGCCCGACGCGCCGGGCGGCTGGCACGGCGCGATCGCCGCCCACGCGCTGACGATCGCCCCGGCGAGCGGCCCCCGGGTGCGGCTCGATCTGGCCGCGGCGCGGATCGCGGTGGTGGCCGCCGACGGCGCGGTCCGCGCGTCGGCGCCGTGGCCCGACGCCGCCTCGCCGCGCGCTCGGCGGCAGGCCGCGCTGGCGATCGCCCGCGGCGTCGCGGTCGAGCTGGCGCTGGCGCTGCCGGCCGACCTGCAGGTCGCGGACGTGGCGGCGCTGCTCGACGACTGCCTTGCCGCCGGCGCCACCGGCCTGGCGCTGGCCCCCGACGGCGCCGACGCCGCCGCCGCGCCGCAGCCGGCCTTCGACGCCGCCGCGCTCGCGAAGGCGGCTCAGCCTTGACCGCGCCCGCGCTTCCCCCAATCCTTCGGCCATGACGGAGCCGCTCGATCTGGTCATCCTCGGCGGTGGCATCACCGGCGCCGGCATCGCGCGCGACGCGGCGCTGCGCGGCATGCGGGTGGCGCTGTTCGAGAAGACCGACTTCGGCGCCGGCACCTCGTCGAAGTCGTCGAAGCTGATCCACGGCGGGCTGCGCTACCTCGAGCACGGCGAGATCGGCCTGGTGTTCGAGAGCGTCAGCGAGCGCCGGGTCCAGACCACGGTCGCGCCCCACCTGGTGCGGCCGCTGCCGTTCCTGGTGCCGATCTTCAAGGACACCAAGCCCGGGCTCGAGGTCATGAACCTCGGCCTGTGGATCTACGACTCGCTGGCGCTGTTCCGCGCGCCGCGCATGCACAAGACCATCCGCGGCGCCAAGGCCGCCAACGCGGTCGAGCCGTGCCTGCGCACCGACGGCCTGCGCGGGGTGATCGAGTACTACGACTGCGCCACCGACGACGCCCGGCTGGTGCTGGAGAACATCCTCGACGCGAGCGCGCTGGGCGCCGACTGCCGCAACTACACCGAGATCACCGGGCTGGTGCGCGACGCCAAGGGCAAGGTCGGCGCGGTGCGGGTCCGGGACGTCCTGACCGGCGCCGAGGACGAGCTGGCCTGCCGCGCCGTGGTGATCGCCGCCGGCGCCTGGACCGACGAGGTGGTCAAGCGGTTCGAGATCCCGATGGGGCGCGACCTCCTGCGCCGCACCAAGGGCGTCCACGTCGTGATCCCGCACGAGCGGCTGCCGCTGGCCCGCGCGATCACGATGATCTCGCCGGTCGACGGCCGGGTGATGTTCGCGATCCCGTGGCGCGATCGCACCGTGCTCGGCACCACCGACACCGACTTCGAGGGCGCGGCCGACGACGTCCACGCCGACGCCGCCGACGTCCAGTACCTGTGCGACAGCGCCAACGGCTACTTCCCGACCGCGCAGGTCCACCCCGAGGACGTGCTCGCCACCTGGGCCGGGCTGCGGCCGCTGATCCGCGCGACCGACGGCGGCGCCGAGTCCGACGTCTCGCGCGAGCACGAGATCTTCGTCCGCGACGACGGCCTGGTGATCATCGCCGGCGGCAAGCTGACGACCTACCGCCGGATGGCCACCGAGGCCCTGCGCACCGCGATCAAGTGGCTGCGCGAGCACGACGACGGCTTCGAGGCCGCCGGCCGCGAGCGCTCGGGCACCAAGCACCGGCCGCTGCCCGGCGCGGTCGGCCTCGAGAGCGCCGATCTCGCGGGGGTCGCCGCGATCGGCCGCGCGCTGATCGCCGACCACGGCATCGACGGCGAGGTCGCCACCCACCTGTGCGGCGTCTACGGCGCCCGCGCCGGCCTGCTCGGGGCGGCGATCGCCGCCGACCGCGCGCTGGGCGAGCGGATGAACCCCGACCTGCACTACGTGTGGGCCGAGGTCGAGTTCGCGGTGGCCGAGGACCGGGCGCGCACCATCGACGACGTGCTGTCGCGGCGGGTGCCGCTGCTGCTGGTCGGGCGCCAGCAGGGCCTCGACGTGTGCGAGGCGGTGGCCGATCGCATGGCGGCGCGCCTGGGCTGGAGCGCCGACGAGCGGGCCCGCCAGATCGCCGCGTACCAGCGGGTCGTCGCCGACAGCCGGCGGTTCCGGACCGCGCCGTGATCCGATCGCCGGGGCTCAGCGCCCGCCCGCCCGACGACACCGTGCTGGCGGCGCTGCTCGCCTGCCACGAGCGCATCCACCGCTTCACCGCGCTGGCGGCGCGGCTGGCCACCGCCGACGGCACGCCCACCGAGCGCGCCGAGGCCGGGGCCGGGGTCGTCCGCTACTTCACCGTCGCGCTGCCGCTGCACGCCGCCGACGAGGATCTCAGCCTGGCGCCGCGGCTGCGCGGCCGCGACGCCGCCGTCGACGCCGCGCTGACGCAGATGACCGCCGAGCACGTCGCCCACGCCGGGCCGCTGGCGCGGGTGGTCGACGCCGCCCGCGCGATCGTCGCCGCCCCCGCGACCGCGCCGCCCGACCTCGCCGCCGCCGCCGCCGCGCTGGCGGCGCTGTTCGCCGCGCACCTCGCGCTCGAGGAGCGCGCGATCTTCCCGGCGATCGCCGCGCTGCCGGCCGAGGTCCAGGCCACGATCCGCGCCGAGATGCTGGCGCGCCGCCGCTGATCGCGCGCCGGGATCGGGGCACCATGCCGGCATGACCACCGGCACCGTCTCGCTCGACCGTCGCGGCCACGTGCTCGTCATCGGGCTCGATCGCGCCGCCAAGCGCAACGCCTTCGACCTGCCGCTGTGGGACGCGCTGTGCCGCGCCTACGGCGAGCTCGACCGCGATCCCGCGCTGCGGGTCGGCGTGCTGCACGCCCACGGCGATCACTTCACCGGCGGCCTCGATCTGCCGCAGTGGGCGCCGGTGTTCGCGTCGGGCCAGTGGCACATCCCCGACGGCGGCGTCGATCCGCTCGGCCTCACCGGCCCGCGGCTGCAGAAGCCGATCGTCGCCGCCGTGCAGGGCGTCTGCCTGACGATCGGCATCGAGCTCCTGCTCGCCACCGATCTGCGGATCGCCGCCGGCTCGACCCGCTTCGGCCAGATCGAGATCAAGCGCGGCATCTACCCGGTGGGCGGCGCGACGCTGCGCTTCCCGCGCGAGTGCGGCTGGGCCAACGCGATGCGCTGGCTGCTCACCGGTGACGAGTTCGACGCCGCCGAGGCGCTGCGCATCGGCCTGGTGCAGAGGTCACCGCGCCGGGCGCGCAGCTCGATCGCGCGCTGGCGCTGGCCGAGGTGATCGCGGCCCAGGCGCCGCTTGGCGTCTACGCGACGCTGGCCTCGGCGCGCGCCGCGCTGCCGGCGGCCGAGGCCGCCGCCGCCGCCCGCCTGATGCCCGACCTGCAGCCGCTGCTGGCGTCGGACGACATGCAGGAGGGCCTGCGCGCCTTCGTCGGCCGCCGCCCCGGCGCGTTCACCGGCAAGTAGCGCGCGCGCCCGGACTCGACTTTCGGGAGCGCCCGCGGGACCATCCGCCAAGAGGGGGCCCATGGCTTGCTTCGTCCTCGTTCACGGCGCGTTCCACGGCGGCTGGGTGTGGTCGCGGGTCGCGGCCCGCCTGCGCGCGGCCGGCCACGACGTGCTCACGCCGACGCTCACCGGCTGCGGTGACCGCTTCCACCTGCTGACCCGCGACGTCGGGCTGGCGACCCACGTCGACGATCTGGTCGCGACGCTGGCGCACGAGGACGTCCGCGGCGGCGTGCTGGTCGGCCACAGCTACGGCGGCACCGTCGCCACCGCCGCCGCCGCCCGGGCACCCGAGCGCGTCGCCCGGCTGATCTACCTCGACGCCCAGGCGCCCCTCGACGGCCAGACCGCGAGCGGCGCGATGGGCGACGCCACCGCCGCCGGCCTGGCCGCGCTCACCGACGACAGCTGGCAGCTGCCGCCGCTGCCGCTCGACGTCGTCGGCGTGGTCGCGCCGGCCGACGTCGCCTGGGTCGCGCCGCGCCGGCACCCGCACCCGCTGCGCACGCTGCTCGAGCCGGTCGAGCTGGGCGGCGCGCTCGATCGCGTCCCGCGGGCCTACGTCGCGTGCACCCAGCACGCGGCGCTGGCCGCGCTGTTCGGCGCCGACCCGCTGGCGCCGTTCGTCGAGCGGGCCCGCCGCG
>JADJGV010000009.1 GCA_016707895.1 Myxococcales bacterium
CGTGCCCTGGTTGCAGTCCTCGTTGTCCCACCAGATGGTCTCCGGTGAAGGAAGCTGGCGTGCCCGGCGGCGGCCGGGACCGACCGCGTGGACCATGACCCGCAGCGGGGCGACCAGAGACGACGCCGACGACCTTGCCGCGCCAGGCGATGGCGCCGTCCCACTCGGTGACGCTGACGACAGTAGCCGTCGACCTCCGAGACCTCGGTCGGAGTTGAGCTCGGCGAAGTCGTCGCCGCGGCGCAGGCCGAGCGCCTGCTCGCCGGGCGGCGTTGACCTCACCGCTGCTCGTCGTCGCTGTCGCCGACCAGCGCATAAACGACGACAGTGAGATCGCTTTGCCCTCGTCGCCGGCGTCGACCGACACTACGACGCCGGTCGCGCGACCGTTACCGGCGAGGGCTGCTCGACGCCAACCAGCCAGTGACGTAAGCGGCGGCCGCACCCGGATCGGTGATCGCCCCGCGTCGCTCCGGCAGCGCAGCCATCTTCACCGGCGGCATAAGCGGCAGCGCGAGATCGCTCGCGACGCCGTCGGCGGTGAACGCCACCGGCACCGAGCCGCGGCATCGCCACAGCCAGACGCGCGACGCGGCGTCCGGGAGTCGACAGCTCACGCGGGCGCTGGTGTTGACGATCTTCACCAGCTCGACCTTGGCGACGCCGCCCCCTGCGCGGTCAGCACGGTCTGCGTCGCCGACACAGCGCGCCAGCGCCGCAGCCACTGTCGGCCGGCGCCAGCAGCGGTCTTCCAGCAGTCGAGGTTCTGTCCTCAGCATGAGCCGAGGCGGCAGCGCCTCTCGGGCGCGTGTCGCCGTACGGCTGGATCATGTCTGCAACCACAGAACACGGCTTGCCGCCCTCGATCAGCACAGGCCGCACTCGCGGTGGCGTGGAGGCCGAGCACATCTGGCGGTGGCGCGCCGCCGCCGCTGCGCGGTTGCCGGGGACACGCTGCGCCGCCGCCGTTGCAAGCGGCAGCAGCGAAGAGCACGAAAACAGCTACGACGCGAAGAAAACGTCTCTGTTCACGGCGTCGCGCGGACCAGCCCGCCTGGTGCCGATCCACAGCGCGCCGTCGAGCTTCGCCACCGTGGACGTTGGGCTCGGGCGGCGTCGATCCGGCGGCGACGTGACGTGGCACGGCGGCGCTCGACGTGGAGGCCACACGCCGCCCTGGGCGCCGACCCACGCGCCGGTGCCGCGCCGATTCAGCCTTCGACGAAAGCAGCCACGCGGCCTCGAAGGCCGGCCACCACCGGTCCACGCGCGCTGCGCCCGTCGGCTGGCGCCACGCGGCGCACGAGGCCGTGGCGCGAGGTCGCCACCCACGGCTGGCCGGCGATCAGCGCTGACGTCGATGGCGCCACGGACGTCGGCGGCCGCTTTGACCCGTCGTGGGAGCCGCGACAATAAGTCGTAGTCGCCGATCGCTCGGCGTGCTACGGTCCTCCGAGGTCGCCTGAGGCCGGCGCGATCGGCGGCCACCGCCTGCAGCGCCTGGCGCCGCCCATCTTCCACCGCGGTGGCGCGGCGGCGCCTGCACCCACCGCGCAGCCGCCACAGGCGCGCCCGGCGTTGGTCGCCGTCAGCTCAATGCCCACCAAAGCGCGAGATCGTTAGCGTCGTCGATGATGCCTTCCAACGCGCGAAGTGGACGCCGTCCTTCGAGACGTCACAGGCCTCGCTGGCGGCCACCACCAGGCCGCGCGGCGTGACGAGCAGATCGTTGGCCACGCGGTCGGTGGTCGGCGTGACCCCAGCGGTCGCCATCGAGCCAGCACACGCCGCGGTCGAACGTCGCGACCCAAGTGTGGCGCTCCAGGTGGTGATCGCGACCACGTGGTTGCCGCCGCAAAGATCTGGCCGGTCGGGGTGAGCGCCGCGGCGCCGGGCCGTCGACCACACGCCGTTGCCGGCGGTGCCGACGACGGTGCCGATCGAGGTCGCGACGCGGACGGTCTCGCGGGCGGCCCTCGTAGCGCGGCACCACCGCCAGCGGCGCGGCGGCCGGCTGGCCCAGGTGGAGCCCGGGCGCCAATAGGGTCGCCAGGTCGTAGCGCTCGCGGCCGCCGGGAAGTGGTGACCCACAGCGCCGCGTCCTGCTCCTCGACGGCGGCCACGGTCTCGGTGTTGGTGCAGGTCGCGGGCGCGGCTGCGACCGCCACGACCGCGGCCAGCATCACTCACCTCACGACGAAGACCTGGTCGGCTCTCGTTGCGGGCGCTGTCGGCGGCGACGTGATGCGCAGGCCGTGGCGGCCGGCGGCGAGCGGCAGCACCGCCTCGAACTCGTTGGCGCGACCTGGGTGAACGCGACGCGCAGGTCGGGTCGGTGACGCCGCCGAGCTGACGGGGGTCACGCCGGCCGCCGACGCGTGACGCGCACGACGACGCCGGCGTCGGTCTGGGTCATCGTGACCAGGAAGTCGGGCTCGGCCGAGTCGATCGTGTAGGTGGCGCTTGGCCAGCCCGACGCTGCCGTCGGCGCGGACGATCCGACCTTCGCGGTGTCCAGACGCCGTCGATGAGGTCCTGGGCACCAGGAACCGCACTTTCCAGACCTCGTCGTGGGTGTCCCACTCGAGGTCCTGGTCAGGCCGAACGGAACTGCGCGGTCACCTGGCGTCGTCCCGGGCGCCTTGATCGACAGCACCGGGTCGCCAGGCGGCATGTCGTCGCGCGACAGCGCCACCGCGTCCTTGTGCGGCCTGGATGGCCTTCTTGCGCGCGCGGGCGTCGGCCAGGGTCTGGCGGTGCGGCGTCGGTCAGCTCCTCCTCGGGCAGCGCCAGGAACGACGTGTACGGCGTCACCAGGTTGTGCGAGAGCGCCAGCTCGATGGCCCCGTTCTTTGCTCGTCGGTCTCGCCGTTGAGCGATCTCCTGCAGCAGATCTCGACGCGGGCGCCGGGCCCACTGCCGGCCCACCCACGCCGCCGCTCGCTGGCCGGCAGCGCGACGTGCAGCTTGCGCTCGACCGCGCTTGCCATCGATCAGCGCGCTGACGACGAGGTCGCCGTCCTCGGGCAGGCGCGCGGCCACGACCAGCTCCTCGCCGCGGGCCAGGTCGGGCAGCGTGCGCGGGGTAGATGCGCTGCGCGCCGGTGACCCGCGAGGTCGAGCATGACCGGGTGGTCGATGCGCTCGAACACGTCGACCACCGCCTGCTGCACGGCGTTGGTGTCGGGATGAACGTGAAGCGGCCGCGCTCTCGGCGGCGAGCCGCGACAGGAGCGCCTGTCGACGCCTGAACCCAGGCCGATCGTGAACACGCGGGCGTCGCCGACGTCGCCGCGCGCCACCTTGAGCGCGGCCTGCGCGTCGCTCTGGCCGTCGGTCATGAACAGGATGACGTCGGGGCGATCGTCTTGGTCTGGGCAGCCAGCGCCTTGCCCAGCGCCATCGCGATCTCGGTGCCGCCGTCGGAGGTGATCTTGGCGACGTAGGCCTTGGCCTCGGCGCGCACCGCGGCGGTGACCGGCTGCGGCGGGCGTAGAGCTGATCGACCGAGTCGTCGAACTGGATCACGTTGACGCGGTCCTCGGGGCGCAGCCGATCGAGCACCTTGTCGGCGGCGGCCAGCGCCTGCGCCATCGGCTCGCCTTGCATCGAACCCGAGTGGTCGATGACCAGCGTGATGTCCCGGGCGCCACCTTGGCGCTGGCGTCGTCGGGCGCGGTCATCGACAGCACGAGCGTAGGCGTCCTGGCCGGCGTCGCATTGCAGCCGCGCGCGCGCGGTGAGCGGCTGCTCCTGACGCGCACGTTGATGATCAGGTCGCCCGCTTGCCGCGGGCGGTGTAGCCGGTCGCGGTCTTGGTCAGCGCGTGGGTCGGCGAGTCGACCGCGAGCACGTCGCGGTCGTCGGCGATCGCCAGGTCGATCGACGCCTCGGTGGCGCCGAGCGGCAGGCGGTACTCGAAGTGATCGCCCTGGCGCGTCAGGTAGCGGCCGAACTTCACCTCGACCTTCTTCTCCTCGCGCGCCGCGATCGGGAACACCCGGAACGCGAACGCGCCCTCGCCGACCTGCTCGAACAGGCCGGGGTCGCGGCCGAGGCCGTGATCTCGCCGTAGATCTCGGCGGCGACCTCCCTCCGAAGACCTCGCCGACGACCTCTTGCCGCCGTTCCAGTACGAGAGGCCCTGACCCGCGCGCCCTCGCCGAGCATCAGCTGGTAGCGGCCCTCGAGCGCTGGTCGCCGGTCTTGTTGAGGAAGGTCTGGGTCAGCGTCGACTCGGCGAACTGCCGGTCGATCTTGACGGTGAGCTGCTCCGACACCATCGGCAGCGGCTGGGCCGGCTCCTCGGAGGTCGGGTTGGCGGCCTCGAGGAACGCCTGGGCGGCGGCGACGGAGGGAGCAAGAGGACAGCGAGGAACGCTGAGAGGTGGTTCTGGGCGGCATGCCGCCATGCCAAAGCACACGGCGGGCCGACCCACGACGCCAGGCGCCACGCCCACCTGCGCGATCGTGGGCGCCGCGCCACGATCGCCGTGGCCGCGGGGACGCTACGGGCGGGGTGGGGGCCGCGGGCGCGGTGGGGGCCGCGTCAGCGGCGCGCCGGCTTGCAGCGCCGTGGCCCAGTGGCCGACGACGCGGGGGACGTCGGACGGTTCGGTGTCGAGCACCCGTACGCCGCCCAGCGTCGGGTACATCTCACGCCAGGTGCGCCACTGGCCAGGGTAGGCGGTCGGCGTGATGCCGTCGTCGATCGACACCGCCGCGACCTCGACGTGCCCGGCGGTCAGCCGCTCGCCGATGACGCGCAGGTCGGCCGGCAGCGGGACGAACTGCCGCGCCACCACCACCAGCACCTTGCGGCGGGTCGGCATCTTCGCGAGCCGATCGAGCGCCACCCGCAGCGCGGGGCCGAGCTCGCCTGGGGCGACGCCTTCCTGGTCCCGCTGCGGCGGCAGGTGCTCGCCCGTCATCGCCGCGAGGTCGCCCTCGAACACCACGCGCGGTTCGCGCTCGATGAGCACCAGCGCGCCGCGCGATCCGGCCGCACCGATGGGCGCGAGCTGATCGGTGAGCACCCTCGCCAGCGGTGTGCGGATGCCCGGGCGCACCTTGATGATCCGGCACGGCCCGAGCGCCTCCCGGCAGTCGTTCGGCTGCTGGAAGTCCTCGTTGCCATAGGGCCACACCGCGCCGTCGACCACGAGCACGACGCCCACCGACCCCGGCGGGCCCACCGGCGCGGGGGCCGTGTCCGCATCGCACGCCGCCAGCGCCGCCACGACCGCGAACACCGCGAGCCTCATGCGGTCGACTGTACGCCAGCCGCGAACCGCTCGAACCACAACGCGCCGCCCGCGCCGCCTATTCGCGGCCTACCGGGCCAGCCACCACAGCGCGCCGTTGAGCGCGGTGGCGAACAGCACCCAGGCCAGGTACGGCGCCAGCAGCCAGGCGGCGCGCGGCGCGACCACCCGGAACGCGCGGATGGTGCCGGCGATGGCGACGACCAGCAGGCCGATGACGACGAGGCCGCCGCCCAGCGAGCGCAGGCCGAAGAACACCGGCGTCCACGCGGCGTTGAGCGCGAGCTGCGCGGCGAACCAGCCGAGCGCGCGGCTGCGGGCCGGGCCGCTGGGCGTGCGCCACACGCGCCACGCGGCGACGCCCATCATCGTGTACAGCGTCAGCCACACCGGGCCGAACACCCAGCCGGGCGGCGCCCAGCTCGGCCGCGTCAGCTCGCGGTACCACGCGGCGTCGGTGACCAGCGCGCCGAGCGCGCCGGCCGCGTGGCACGCCAGCACCAGCGCCACCAGCACCAGCGCGGCGCGGGGCCGCTGGTGGGTCAGGTCCGGGGCGCAGCGGCGAGCATGCAGCTTGGACGGCTGGCGCGGGGCCGGGGTTACGGCGGCCGGTGCGGCCGGCGACCCGCGTGGTACCGTGGAGGAGCGATGTCGACGGTGCCCTCGACCCAACCAGCCACCGTGGCCGACTGGCTGGCCCAGCCCGAGGACGCGCGCCTCGAGCTCATCGATGGCGAGCTGATCCCCAAGGCGGCGCCGACGTTCGAGCATGGCCAGGCGCAGGTCGCCACGATCATTGCGGTGGGCGGGCCGTTCGCTCGCAAGCCCGGTGGCCCCGATGGGCCCGGTGGCTGGTGGTTCGGAAGTGAGGTCGACGTCTTGCTCGATGGCCGCGGCTATCGTCCTGACCTGGCGGGCTGGCGGCGCGACCGCGTGCCGGCGATGCCGCGCGAGCGGCCGGTCACCGTGCGCCCCGAATGGCTGTGCGAGATCGTCAGCGAGTCGAACCGCGCGACGGACACGATCAAGAAGCTGCGCCGCTACCACCAGGCCGGCGTGCCGCACTACTGGATCCTCGATCAGTCGGCCCGCGCGCTCACCGTCTACCGGCACCACGCCGACGGCTACGTGATCGTGCTGGCGGCCGAGGCCGGCGAGCGCGTGCGCGCCGAGCCGTTCGACGCGATCGAGCTCGAGGTCGCCGCGCTGCTCGGCGGCGATTGAGCGCGGGACCCGCCGCGCTCACGCCCGCGGCAGGCGCGCGGCCACCGCGGCGGCGACGCCGGGGCGCGCGCGCACGAACAGCGCGACGGCGACCAGCGTGAGCGCGCCGCCGATGGCGACGGTGGCGGGCGCGCCGATCCGCGCGGCCGCGGCGCCGCCGGCCAGCGCGCCGAACGGCGCCATGCCGAAGAACGCCATGGTGTAGAAGCTCATCACGCGGCCGCGCTTGTCCTCGTCGACCAGCGTCTGCACCAGCGTGTTGGTGGCGGCCATCGTCGTCATCATGCCGGCGCCGGTCGCGACCAGGAGCGGCAGCGACAGCCACAGCCAGCGCGACAGCCCGAAGCCGATCAGGCCCAGCGCGAACACCGTCGCGGCGCCGACCAGCGCGTGGTCGAGGCCGCGCACCGTCGGCCGCGCCGCCAGCCACAGCGCGCCGGTGACCGCGCCCAAGCCGACCGCGCCGGTGAGGACGCCGAGCAGGTGGGCCTGGCCGCCGAGCACGTCGGCCGCGAACACCGGCATCAGCACCATGTACGGCACGCCGGTCAGGCTCACCATCGCCAGGAGCAGCAGCAGCGCGCGGATCGGCGCGAACGCGCGCGCGTAGGCGAAGCCGGCGCGCAGCTCGGCCCACACCCGGGTGGTGTGCGGCGGCCGCGGGCGCGGCACCAGCCGCATCGCGAGCAAGGACGCGATCACCGCGACGTAGCTGATCGCGTCGACGGTGAAGCACCAGCCCTCGCCGACCGCGACGATCAGCGCGCCGGCGATCGACGGGCCCACCAGCCGCGCGCCGTTGACCAGCGTCGAGTTCAGCGCGATGGCGTTGGACAGATCGGCGCGGTCGTCGATCAGCTCGACAACCATCGCCTGGCGCGCCGGTGTGTCGAAGGCGTTGATCAGCCCCTGGAACGCCGCGAGCGCGAGCACCTGCGCGACGGTGATGCGATCGGTCAGCGCCAGCGCGGCGAGCGCCGCCGACTGCAGCAGCGACAGCACCTGGGTCACCACCAGCACGCGGTGGCGGTTCCACCGGTCGACCAGCACGCCGGCCAGCGGCGCCACCACGAACGTCGGGATCTGCCCGGCGAACCCGACCACGCCCAGCATCGCCTCCGACTTGGTCAGCCGGTAGACCAGCCACGACAGCGCGACGCGGGTGATCCAGGTGCCGACCAGCGACGTGCCCTGGCCGACGAAGAACAGCCGGTAGTTGCGGTGGCGCAGCGCCCGGCCGACCGCGCGCGCGGCGGACGGAGGCGACGGCGCGGGCATGCGGGCAGGCTACCGGAGTCGGTCGCCGCGCGCCGTCCGCCCGGCGCCGCGCGTGCGCAAATCCACCGCACTGACGAACCGCCGGGGCGGTGCCACACCACCACCATGCGCGTCTTGCTGGTGATCGCGATCGCGGCAGCGGTGCTCGGGTGTGGTGGCCGCCGGACCTCCGGCGACGCCGCCCACGAGCTCGAGCAACGGCTGGTGGCGCCGTGCTGCTGGCGACAGAACGTCGCCGACCACGACTCGCCGATCGCCAACCAGATTCGCCAGGAGATCCGCGCGCGGCTGGCCGCGGGTGATTCGCCGGCGGCGATCGAGGAGCACTACGTCGCGACCTACGGGCCCGAAGTGCGCGCGCTGGGCACGCCGCGCGACGACCCCCGCGGCGCGATCGGGCGCGCGACGATCGTGATGGCGCTCCTGGGCCTCGCGCTGGTCGCGTGGATCACCCGCAGGCTGGTCCGCCGCGCGCCGCCCGCCGCCGCCGCGGCGCCGCCGCCCGCGCGCGACGCGGCCGCCGAGGAGCGCCTCGACGACGAGCTCGCGCTGGTCGACTGATCACGGCATGTGGTGGGCGTGGCCGCCGGCCGGCGGCGTCACCGCGCGCACCGGCGCGTCGACGCGCAGCCGCGCGCCGTCGTCGAACACCAGCTCGACGGGCGCGGTCGTACCCTCGGCCAGCGGCGCAACCAGATCGATCAGCATGATGTGGTAGCCGCCGGGCGCGAGCGTCGCCATGCCATGGGCCGGTACGTCGATCCGCTCGACCTGGCGCATGCGCATGACGCCGCCGTCGTCGACGTGCGTGTGCAACTCGACGGTGCGCGCCGCCGGGCTGGTGGCGGCGACCACCGCGCGCAGGGTCGCGGTCGGGTTGTGGATCATCATGAACGCCGCCGAGACCGTGCTGCCCGGCGGCACCGCGCGGACGTAGGCGTCGTGGATCATCAGCGCGCTGGCGGCGACCGGCGTGGGCGCGGCCTGCGGCGCGGGCGCGGGCGTGGGCGTGGGCGTGGGCGTCGGCGCGGCGGGCTCGGCGCTGGCGCTGGCGGCGACCCGCGCGAGCGCGTCGGCCAGCGCGGTCGGGGGGACGTCGTAGGCCAGCCGCGCGGCCGGGCGGCCGCCGCGGTCGATGACGTGGAACTCGGCGCTGTGGTCGATGGAGTAGCCGCGGCCATCGGACGCCATGACCCGCGCGTACTCGACCTCGTAGCGCTTCGCGACCTCCGCCACCTCGGCCGGCGTCCCGGTCACGCCGGCGAGGCGCGGGTGGAAGTAGCGGACATACCCGTCGAGCCGATCGAGCGTGTCGCGCTCCGGGTCTACCGAGACGAACACCGGATCGATGGCGTCGGCCACCGCCGGCGGCAACGCCTTGAGGGCCGCGGCCATCGTGGCTAGCGACGTCGGGCAAACGTCCGGGCAGGCGGTGTAGCCGAAGGCCAGCACGACGATCCGGCCGCGGTGGTCGGCCAGCCGGAACGGCCCCGCGGCCGACGCGAGGGCGAAGTCACCTCCCGTCGGCACCGGTCGCGGCGGCGTGAGCTCGGCGGGCAGGCTGGGGCGGTGTCGCTGGGCGCCCATCAGCAGCACGGCGGCGGTGGTCGCGACCGCGGCGCCGAGAGCGATCGTGACGACCAGGGGGAGCGGCTTCATCCCGTCCGTCTACCCCGGTCCTGGCGATCGTGTGCGCGGCGGAGGCGGGGTGCGCAAATCCACCGCAGCGCCCGTGCGCAGATCCACCGCAGGGGCGCGTCGCGCGTTACCAGACGGTCAGCACGAAGTCGAACGACGGGCCCCAGGTCGACGTGCCCGCGACGTCGATCGTGTTGATGTCGACGCGCAGCGCGATGTTCCAGACGCCCTTGCCCCACGGCACGAACGTCAGCCCGTAGGCGCGGTGGGTGAGCGACGCGTCGGGGTCGGTCGTCATCGCCGGCCCGCTGCCGCTGGTGAGCGTGCCGCTGCCGCCGCCCAGCATGAGGTCGAGGCTGACCGGCGGGATCGGCGCGAACGACAGGCGCAGCGCGTTGCCGGTGCCGTCGAACTTCGAGCCGGTGGCGCCCTCGCCCAGCGTGACGGTGCTCCACAGCCGCGAGTAGCCGAGCCCGAGCTTCCACACCTTCACGCCCAGGTCGAGGTGCAGCTGGGTCAGGTCGCCGTCGCGCAAGAAGCCGCGCCGCGCGCCCCAGTGGACCCCGACCGGGACGCGCTGGTAGGCGATCGACTCGGAGAACACCCGGACCCAGCCCGGCGGGACGCCGGACTGGTCGTCCGCCTTGACCCAGCCGCTGCCGTCGCTGTTGACCAGGGCCGCCGAGGCGGCGTTGTAGGGGCCGACGCCGAAGATGCAGCCCGGGGCGCCGAGGAGCCCAAGGACGAGGGCGAGCGCACGCACCTCCCCACGATATCACCGGCGGGTGGGGGCGCGGCCGCGTCCGATCGCCGACCGCGGGGAGCGGATCGGAGCCTGGATCCCCGCCGTCCCCGGGGCCCGCGGGCGCCGATCCGCGGCGATCGGCGCTGGCACATCGCGTGCTCTAGCCCCCGGCAGGACCCCGCCCCCCAACCATCGAGGACGTGCCATGCCCCCCACCCCCAAGGATGCCTTCGCCACCATCGACCCCGCCGACCTCGCCACGGTCGCCGGCGGTCGCCGCTCGTCGAGCAGCTCCAGCCGCGACACCCAGGACCGGATGATGGACATGCTCGGCGACATCGAGAGCGCCATCAAGGACCTCGGTCGCAACCAGAACCAAGGCAGCGACGCGCTGTCGCAGCTGATGCCGATCCTGGCGCTATCGATGCTCAACCAGCCGCAGCAAGCGCCGGTGCCCCAGGTGATCTGCCAGGGCCGCGGCAAGAAGGGCTGGTAGCGTCGTGCGGATCGTGCGGCTGGTGGAAGAGGCGTTCCACCGCGACGACGAGGATCGTCCGCTGCGCGAGATCCGCACGCCGCCGGCCTACCTGCGGGCCGGCGACATCGAGCACAAGGCCTGCCCGTACGCCGGCTCGCGCGCGCGCAGCGGCTGCCCGATCAACGTCGGTGCGCTGCGCCAGGCGTCGGCGCACTGGCCCGAGCTGATCGACGCGCTCGCGCTGGTGCGCACGCTGCACCGCGACGCGCGCGGCGCCGGGCCGGCGACGCTGATGGACCTGTGGCGCGTCAGCCAGCTCGGCGCCGCGCTGCCGTGGTTCTACCTGCTGCGCGCCCGCGGCGCGGCGCCGGCGCCGGCGTTCGCCGCGGCGCTGGCCAAGGCGTGCCAGGGCACCGGCGTCTGGGCGCAGCGCGTGCTGGCCGACGAGCTGGCCGGCGCGCCGCCGTCGGGCGCGTGGACCGCCGAGGCGATCCTGGCATCGAGCGAGCGCACCGGCACGCTGGTCGGCGAGGTCGAGGCGTGCGCCGGCCCCGAGGCGATGCTGCGGCGCTGCTTCGCCGCGCTGGTCGACGGCGCGCCGACGCTGGCGCACCCGGCGGTGGCCGCGCTGGCCGTCGAGCGCGACGCGCTCCTGGGCTTCGGTGCGCACTACGCCAACTGGAAGCTGGTGCTGTGGCTGCACGCGCTGGCCCGGCAGTTCGTCTACGCCGATCTGCTGCTCGCGCTAGGGCATGATCACGCGCTGGCCGCGCCGATCGCCGCGCTGGCCGCGGCCGGCGACGATCCGCCCGACTTCGTGCGGGTGGCGCCGGCTGACCCGGCGGCGGTGTCGCTGCCCAGCCGGGTGGCGTGGCTGACGCAGGTCGCGAGCCGCGTGGTGCCGTTCGCGCCCGACGGCAGCGATCGCGCGCTGACCGCCGCCGCGCTGGCGATCGCGCGGGTCAGCGGCGTCGACGACTTCGCTGGCGACTTGCACGACGAGGTGGCGGCGGTGGCCCGGCTGGGCGCGCCGGCCGCGGCGCTGGCGGCGCGCGCGCTGATGACGTACGCGCGGCTCGACGCGATCCTCGGCGTCGCGGCGGCGGCGGTCGAGGCCGGCTTCGCGCGCGCCGACGGCGACGATCGCCCGGTGGCGCGGCTCGACGCGGCGACCCGCGACCGCCTGCTGAGCGCGCCGCCGCGCGCGGCGCTGACGGCGCTGGCGCCGCGGACGCTGGCGGCGCTGGCCGCGCGGTGATCGCCGCGGCGCGGCCTCAGGGCCCGCACACGGTGAACGACTCGAACCGGACGGTGCCGCCCTGGCCCTCGCTCCACGCGCGCAGGGTGCCCGTGACCTGGCTGAGATCGAACGGCGGCGCCTCGCTGTGCATGAGCTGCCAGGTCACGCCGTCGGCCGACACGTCCCAGCGCATCGTGCCGTCGCGCTCGCTCAGGCGCCAGAATCGCTCCAGCCCATCCCACGGGCGTTGCTCGAGGTCGGTGTCGTTGATGTCGACCACGAGCCGGGGCATCGACGTCATCGTGTGCCAGATCTGCGCCTCGGCGCCGGCCAGCGTGACCTCGAAGATGGTGAAGAAGCGTTCGTTGGGTGGCAGCGACGCGACCTCGACGATCACCGCGCCGCCGCGGAGGTCCAGCGTCGCGGCTGAGTGGTACTCGCCGCCATCGCCGGCGCTGACGCCGACCGAGATGGCCAGCTGGCCGTCGACCTCGTCGTTGGCGCCGGTGTTGGCGGGGTCGCTGGTGAAGCGCGGCCCGGGGCCGGGCTGGTCGAACTCGTCGCGCCACAGCAGGGTCCGGTCGCCACACGCGTTGGCCGTGCACTGCCCGGCGACGCCGCCGGCCACCTCGTCGCCGTAGGCCCGCCCCGAGGGGCACGCGCCGTCGGCGAACGAGCACAGCCCGTCGGGCTCGCAGCGTCCGCCCGGGCCGCAGCTGTCGGCGGCGCCGGCGCAGCGGTGGCCGTCGAGCGACGCGCAGCCGGCGAGCGACGCGACCGCCGCGACCAGCGAGACCAGGCGGCGTGTCACCCGTCGATGGTACCAGGCCCCGCCAGCCAGGTCGCGGGCCGCGCCGGCTCACGTGCTGGCGCGCTCGATCAGCGTCGCCGCTGGACCCAGTAACCGCGATCACGCGCCGCGGAGCCCCCTCTTGCGCGTCGCGGCGATCGCGGCCCAAGGTGGAGGCATGCCGACCTACGTCTACGAGACCCGCCCCGCCGATGGCAGCGCGCCGCGCACCTTCGAGGTGCAGCAGCGCATGGCCGACGCGCCGCTGACGCGGCACCCCGAGACCGGCGAGCCGGTCGAGCGCGTGCTGTCGGCGCCGTTCCTCGGCGGCATGGCCGCCGGCAAGGCCGCCGACGCCTGCGAGATGCCGAGCCTCGGCGGCTGCGGCATGGGCGCGTGCGGCATGGGCGGCTGCGGCGGCGGCGACGCGTGAAGGCCCTGGCCGCGGTGGCGGCGGCGGCGCTGGCGGTGGCGGCCCCGCGGCCGGCGCGCGCGTGCTCGCTGTTCGGCTACGAGCCGATGACGCTGGGCGACAACGGCGACACGGTCGCGCCGACGCTGAGCGTCACGCGCGCGACGGTGTGGCGCGGCGACGGCAGCTGCGAAGGCACCGGCATCGTCACGCTCGAGGTCGACGCCGCTGACGACCGCGGGACGGTCGGGTTCCTGGTGCGCGTCACGCGCCCCGGCGCCGTGCTGTTCCCGGGCCTGCCCGCGACGCCTTTCACCCAGATGATCGCCGACCCGGCGCTGCACTTCGTCGACGAAGGCCAGCCGGTCGACCTGACGCTCGAGGTGCGCGCGATCGACCTCGACGGCAACCTGAGCGCGCCGGTCTCGGTCGACGTGCTCGACGTGCCGCCCGGCGACGAGGGCGGCTGCGCGGCGGGCGGCGGTGGCGCGGGGGCGGCGTGGCTGGCCGCGCTGGCGCTGGTGCCGCTGGCGCGGCGCCGCCGCGCGCGGGGCTGATCGCGCGCGGCTGATCGCCGGCGTCGTACCGGCGTGCTAGCCACGCCGGATGCTGGACGAACCTGGGATGACGGCGCCCGATGGCGCCGGGGCGGTGGTGCGGGGCGTGTTCGGGCACGCCGGGTTTCGCGCAGGGCAGGGCGACGCGGTGGCGGCGGTGCTGGCCGGCAAGGACGCGCTGGTGGTGTTGCCCACCGGCGGCGGCAAGTCGCTGTGCTACCAGGTGCCGGCGGTGGTCAACGCGCGGCGCGGCGGCGGCACCGCGCTGGTGGTGTCGCCGCTGATCGCGCTGATGGAAGATCAGGTGGCGGCGCTGCGCGGGCGCGGCGTGGTGGCCGCGGCGCTCAACAGCCACCAGGACGAGGACGCGCAGCGCGAGGTGATCGACGCGCTCCTGGCCGGGCAGCTCGAGGTGCTGTACGTGTCGCCGGAGCGCGCGGTGCTGCCGGGCTTCAAGCGGCTGCTGGCGCGGGTCGCGATCTCGCTGGTGGCGATCGACGAGGCGCACTGCGTGTCGCAGTGGGGCCACGACTTCCGCCCCGAGTACCTGCGGCTGGCCGAGCTGCGCGAGGTGGTGGTGGCGCCGATGATCGCGCTGACCGCGACCGCGACGCCGGTGGTGATGGCCGAGATGGCGCGGGCGCTGGCGCTGGTGTCGCCGACGACGGTGATCGGCGACTTCGCGCGGCCCAACCTGCGGTTCAGCGTGCAGCACCACCGCGGCGACGACGATCGGCTGGCGGCGGTGGTCGGGGCGTGCGAGGCCGCGGGGCTGCGCGGCACCGGCGCCGGCGGCCGCGCGATCGTCTACTGCTCGACGCGCAAGAAGGCCGAGGCGGTGGCCGAGGCGCTGCGCCACGCCGGCTTCGCCGCCGGCTACTACCACGCCGGCCGCACCGCGCTGGCCCGCGAGCGCGCGCAGCGATCGTTCGCCGGCGGGCGCACGCGCGTGCTGGTCGCGACCAGCGCGTTCGGCATGGGCATCGACTACGCCGACGTGCGGCTGGTGGTGCACTTCCAGGCGCCGGGCTCGCTCGAGGCGTACTACCAGGAGGCGGGGCGGGCCGGTCGCGACGGCGAACCCGCGAGCTGCGTGCTGCTGTTCGGCGCCGCCGATCTGATGACGCAGCGGCGGCTGCAGGGCGAGCGCGGCGGCGCCGCGGTGATCGAGCGGCGCGAGCAGGCGCTGGCGGCGATCGATCGCTACGCGCGGCAGGCGCGCTGTCGGCAGCAGGTGCTGTGCGCGCATTTCGGCGCGACCGACGCGGCGGCGTGCGCGCGCTGCGACGTGTGCACCACGCCCGACGCGGTCAGCGATCGCCCGATCGCGGTGGCGGCGGCGGCGCTCGACGGCGACGCCCGGGCCACGGTGCTGGCGGCGATCGGCCACCTGCGCCGGCCGGTCGGCGCGACCACGCTGGCCAAGGCGCTGCGCGGCAGCCGGGCCAAGACCGTCGACGTGGCCGGCCTGCTCGACCTGCCCGAGCACGGCGCGCTGGCCGACGCCGACGAGGACGCGATCGTCGCGACGGTCGCGGCGCTGGTGCGCGAGCGGCTGGTGGTGCGCCGCGGCAAGAAGTACCCGACGATCGCGCTGGCTGGCGCCGAGGTGGCGCGGACCGGGCTGCCGCGCGCGGCGACCCCGCGGTTGGCGACGCCGCGGACCCGGGCGCCGCGGGCGCGGACCGGGCTGCTGCGCGGGCGAGGCGGGCTGACCAGCGAGCTGGCCCGCGATCTCGATCAGCTCCGCCGCCGGCTGGCCCGCGAGTTGAAGTGGAAGGCGTACATGGTCTACCAGGAGCGGGTGATCACCGCCCTCGACGCGCAGCGCCCGCGCGACAAGCAGGCGCTCCTGCGCGTGCCCGGGCTGGGGCCGGCGAAGGTCGAGCGGTTCGGCGATCAGCTGCTCGCGGTGGTGCGTCGCCACGACGACGCGTGAGGCTGACGCGTGACGCGGTCGGCGTGACGTAGACTGCGCGGCGATGAAGCTCGTGCGTCGCCTCCACCTCTGGCTCAGCGTCTTCTTCGCGCCGTCGATCGTGTTCTTCGCGCTGTCGGGGCTGGTGCTGCTCAACGAGTGGAACGAAGGCGAGGGTGGGGCCAAGCCGTCGACGGTAGCGGTGCGGCTGGCGCAGGTGCACAAGAGCCAGAGCTACGCGGCGCCGCCGGCGCGGGCCCGCCCGCCCGAGCCCCCGGCGGGGCGCCAGCCCGACAACCTCGGCGTCGATCGCGCGGCTGCGCGGCAGCCGGCGCCGCCGCGGGCCCGGCCGCACCGCTCGGCGCCGCTCAAGGCGTTCTTCGTGCTGATGACGCTGGCGCTGATCACGACCACCGGGCTGGGCGTCGCGGTGGCGTGGTCGTTCCGCAAGGAGCGCCGCCTGATCCTGGCCACGCTGGGCGCCGGCTGTCTCGTCCCGCTGGTGCTGCTGTTGCTGTGATCACGAGCGCGGCGGGGCGCCGCGTGCGCGGCGGTCCGATGCCGTACAGTTGCGTCGTGCGCACCGTGGTCGTCCTCGCGTTGTCGGCCGCCGCCTGCAACCAGGTGTTCGGGCTCGATCCGGTCGCTGGCCCCGACGGCGGCCCGCCGATGATCGACGCGCCGTCGCCGTCGGTCGATCAGATCGTCGTGGGCGGCGAGCACACCTGCGCGCGCATCGGCGATCGCGTGCGGTGCTGGGGCGCCGGCGGCGATGGCCAGCTGGGCACCGCGGCGATGGACGACATCACGCTCGCCGCCGACGCGCCGACGGTCGACGTCGGGCCGGTGACCGCGCTGGTCGCCGGCGCCGCGCACACCTGCGCGCGGCTGACCGACGGCACCGTCGCGTGCTGGGGCGCCGGCGCCAACGGGCGGCTCGGCTACGGCGCCATCAACAACGTCGGCGACACCGAGCCGCCGCGGCAGGCCGGCTCGGTCGACCTCGGCGGCGGCATGGTCGGCGCGCTCGCGGCCGGCGCCGCCCACACCTGCGCCGCGGTGCCTGGCATCGCGATGCGGTGCTGGGGCGCCGCCTCCGACGGTCGGCTCGGCAACAACTCGACGCAGGACGTCGGGGACAACGAGACGCCGGCGATGTCGATCGCGGTCGCCGGCACCAGCGGCGTGCAAGGCATCGCGACCGGCGGCGCGCACACGTGCGTCGTCGACAACAGCGGCCAGGTGCGGTGCTTCGGCCTGGGGAGCTCGGGCCAGCTCGGCTACGCCAGCGCCGCCAGCCTCCCGGCTCCCGGCGGCATGGTCCTGGTCGGCGCCGCCGCGCAGGCGATGGTGGCCGGCGCGGCCCACACCTGCGCCATCCAGGTCGACGATCTCGTGCGGTGCTGGGGCAGCGGGCTCGACGGTCGGCTCGGCACCGGCACCACCGACGACATCGGCGTCACCAACACGCCGGCCGACAAGGCGCCGATCGACCTGGATGGCCTCGCGATGGCGCTGGCCGCGGGCGACCGCCACACCTGCGCGCTGCTCGACGGCGGCGGCGTGATCTGCTGGGGCGCCAACGAGCGGGGCCAGCTCGGCTACGGCAACCAGAACTCGGTCGGCTGGAGCGGACCTCCGGCGAGCGCCGGGTTGGTGCCGCTGCCCGGCCCGGCGCGCGCGATCGCCGCCGGCGGGGATCACACCTGCGCGGTGCTGATGGGCGGCGAGGCGGTCTGCTGGGGTGCCAACGACCGCGGCCAGCTGGGCTACGGCGACCGCGAGGATCGCGGCGACGACGAGCCGGTCGGCGAGCGCGTGCCGCTCTGAGGCGCGCCGGGCGCGCGGATCCGGCGCCACGTCGGCCGGCGCGGGTGATATATGGCGGGGGTGAGCGTCGCTGACGCCGAGCAGATCGAACGCGCCCGCACCGCTGGCGCCGCCGCGCACCCTGGCGTGACGCTCGCGGCCGAGGCGTTCGCGGCGCGGGCCGGCGCGCTCGAGGTCGCGGCGCTCGAGGCGCACGGCGCCGATCTGTACCTGGCGTGGGCGTGCCTGGCCGGAGATCCGATCGCGCTGCGCCGCTTCGACGACGGCGTCCTGCGGCCGGCCAGCGATGGCGTGCGCGCGATCGATCGATCGCCGGCGTTCGTCGACGAGGTCCAGCAGCGCGTGCGCGCGCACCTGCTGGTCGGCGACGGGAGCCCGCGGCTGGCCGACTACGCCGGGCGCGGGCCGCTGCGGGCGTGGGTCGCGGTCGCGGCGGTGCGCACCGCGCTGATGATGCGCCGGGCCCAGGGCCGCAAGCGCGAGGTCGCCGACGACGACTGGGCCGGCGCGCTGTCGCTGGTCGCCACCGGCAACCCCGAGCTCGACCTGCTCAAGCACCAGCACGCGGACGCGTTCGCGGCGGCGCTGCGCGACGCGGCGCTGGCGCTCGAGCCGCGGCTGCGCGCGGTGCTGGCGATGCACTTCACCGAGGGGCTGTCGATCGACGAGATCGGCGCGGTCTACGCCGTCCACCGCGCGACCGCGGCCCGCTGGGTGCAACGCGCCAAGGACGAGCTGCACGCGACGACCCGCGGCCTCCTGACCGAGCGCCTCGGGCTGACGCCGTCCGAGATCGAGCGGGTCGGCGCGCTGGTGCGGAGCCAGCTCGACGTCAGCCTGTCGCAGCTGTTCGCTGCGTGAGCGTCACGCCGCGGCGGGGGCGGGGGCGGGGGCGGGCGCCGCCGCCAGCTTGACCTTGTACTTGGCCAAGAAGCCCATCGCCTTCATGCCGCGGCCGGCCCACAGCACCACCAGGAAGCCGACCACGAGGAGCGCCGGCGTCGCCATCAGCAGCGTCGTCCAGTTGACCTTCTCGGCGTCGGTGGCCGAGGCCATGATCTTGCGCTCGACCGCGGCCACCGCGACCTTGGCGATCGCCAGGTAGACCAGCGGCAGCGCGAGCGCCAGCAGCACCGACGGGATGCCCCACTTCCACCACCGCGCGTGGGCGGCCAGCGGCACGCCCTCGTTCCACCGCTGCTGGAAGATCTTCTGGGTGCGCCCGAGGAAGAACGACATCGACAGGATCACGACCAGCAGGTTGAACACCAGCGCCAGGATCACGCTGAACAGCATCAGCCCGACCATGCCGGCCGAGGCGTCCTCGACGAACTGCAGGTAGTCGAGCGCGCGGGCGAAGCAGGTGATCAGCGTGTCGAGCATGGGCTCGACGACCTTGCCCATGACGAAGCCGGCGACCATCGACAGCACGATCAGCACGCCGAGCGTGCACAGCGTCGCGACGAACTCGCCGCCGATGCGGCGCATCGCGCGCTTGACCACGCCGCCGCCGCCGCTGGTGCCGCTGGCCGCGGTGGCCGGCAGCTTGATGATCTCCATCAGCGTCGGCTTGATGGCCAGGATGAACAGGATCATCGTGACGCCGAGCAGCACCACCGGCAGCATGCCGAAGATGAAGCTCACCTTCTTGAAGTAGCCGGCGATGGTCTTGAACACCATCGCCTTCTTGACGACCTTCTGGCCGTTGGCCAGGAGCACCGCGGCCGGCTGCTCGTCGCTCTTGCCGTTGAGCGACTCGAGCGTCGGCGCGAACACCTCGCGGCCCATGTTCACGTAGCGCGGGGCGTTGTGGTCGAGCGTGTCGAAGAACCCGGCGGCCAGCTTGAGCTGGGGGTTGGTCTGGTTGCCGACCGCGCCCTGCGCCGAGCGCATGCCGATGACGATCGCGCCGAACAGGTTGACCGTCACGAAGAACGTGACCGCGGCCAGGCCCGAGTACTTGAACAGGTTGCCCATCTGGCCCGGGTACTTCTTGTTGAGCCCGAACGGCATGAACAGCAAGAGGAAGCCGGTCAGCGAGAACAGCGAGATCAGCGTGGCGATCTTCTTGAGGCGGGCCTCGGACTTCTTGGCGATCTTGGCCTCCATGCGGGCCAGCACCTTGCGCTTGGCCAGCTGCACCAGCTTGCGGAAGTGCTCGACGGTGATCGACGGCATCAGCTCGGCGTCCTCGGGGCGCTTGTCGAGCGCCTCGTCGGTGACCTCGTTGGGGATGTCGGCGTAGGCGGTGTCGAACTCCTTCTCCTCGGCGAGCTCGTCGGGCTCGACCACGCCGTCGCCGTCGGAGTCGGCCTCGATGTAGCGCTCGCCGTCCTCGTCCATCACCACCGCGACGTCGGCGGCGTCGTCGTCGGCGGCCTCGAGCTCGTCGTCTGACGGATCGAACGCGCCCTGATCGTCGGAGGTGTCGGCGGGGCCGGGGTCGGTGTCGCCGGGCGGGTCGTCGGCGAGGCTGTCCTCGTCGCCAGGGATGCCAGGGTCGTCGACCGCGCCCGCGGGGTGGTCGTCGACGGCGGGCTTGTCGTCGGCGGTGTCGGGCTGATCGCCGGCGGGCTGGTCGCCGGGCTGGTCACCAGGCTGATCGCCAGCGGGCTGATCGCCGGCGGGCTGATCGCCGGGCTGGTCACCAGGCTGATCGCCGGCGGGCTGATCGCCAGCGGGCTGGTCGTCGCCGGGCTTGTCGTCGCCGGCGGGCTGGTCGCCAGCGGGCTGATCGCCGGCGGGCTGGTCATCGCCCGCGGCGGGCTGGTCATCGCCCGCGGCGGGCGGATCGTCGCCGGGCGGGTCATCGCCCTGTGCGAACGCGGTGCCGAGGCCGAGCCAGAGCGGCACGACGATCAGCGCAAAGATCCCCAGGCCGCGCGCCCCAGCGCGGCGAAACACAGAAACGGACATGTCGACTCCCTGCGAGGTGGCCAGCTGCGTGCGCGCTCAGGCGGCGCGCACCGCCGAGATCGTACCGTGAGAGGTGGTCTTGTTGAAAGCGTCCTGGACGATCGCCATGCCGATTACGCCGAGCAGCGCCAGCACGACGAACGCCATCACCTGCGAGGTCTTCCCGTCGGTGACCTGCTCGACTCCGGCGCAGTACCGCCAGGTCCACCAGAAGCCCACGATCGGCACGAGCGCGAGCCAGGCCGTGGGGATGCCGGCGCCCTTCTGGTTCATCTCGTTCTTGGTCGAGACCATCCACACGATCGCGTAGATGCCGAGGGTGATGATCGACAGGACGATGAGCTTCACAACCGAACGCTGCTGCATGGTGACTCCGGGGTGCCGCGACGGGCGGCCTTCGCGGGGGAGATGCCGGCCGGTGGGCGAAGTCGCACATCCGCGGCGCGGACGATGCGCGAGCGCACGCCGCGACGCCAACGCGCTGGCGACCGACGCGTGGTCGACTATTCTCGCGGCGCCGTGACCGCCTGCCCCAGCCACGCCGAGCTCGCCGCCCACCTGGGCGGAGGGCTGCCCGCCGACGAGGCGGCAGCGCTCGGGTGCCACCTCGACGGCTGCCCGGACTGCCGAGCCACGGTGGTCGCGCTGGTGCGGGCCCGCGGCACGCCCGCCGGCGAAGCGCGGCCGGCGCGCGCGGCGCCGGCGATCGGCGAAGTGATCGGCCGCTACCGCCTGACCCGGGTGCTGGGCGCGGGCGGCATGGGCGTGGTGTACGCCGCCCGCGACGAGGCGCTCGAGCGCCAGGTCGCGGTCAAGGTCATGCGCCCGGACCTCGCCGGCGACGCCGCCGCGCTCGCCGCGCGGATGATGCGCGAGTCGCGGCTGCTCGCGCGGGTGACCGATCCGGCGGTCATCACCGTCCACGACGTGGGCGATGCCGACGGCCGCGTCTACCTGGCGATGGAGCTGATCGACGGCGGCACGCTCGCGGCGTGGCTGCGGCACGCGCCGCGCACGGCCGCCGACGTGATCGACGTGCTGCGCCGGGCCGGGCGTGGCCTGGCCGCGGCGCACGAGGCCGGGGTCGTGCACCGCGACTTCAAGCCCGACAACGTGCTGCTCGCCCCGCTCGCCGCCGCGCGGCCGGCGCGGGTGGTGGTCACCGACTTCGGCGTGGCGCGCGCGGTCGACGCGGTCGGCGAGCGCGGCGGCGCCCGGCCCGACGGCGCGCTGGAGCTGACCACCACCGGCGTCGCGATCGGCACGCCGGCGTACATGGCCCCCGAGCAGCTCGACGGCGCCCGCGTCGACGCGCGGGCCGACGTCTTCGCGCTCGGCGTGACGCTGTGGGAGGCGCTGTACGGCGCGCGGCCGTACCCCGGGCGGACCGCCGCCGAGCTGCGCGCGGCGATCGAGCGCGGCGCCGGCCCGCCGCCGGCCCGGGCGCCGGGTGGCCGGGTGCCGGGGCGGGTCCGGCGTGCGCTGACCGCGATGATCGCCGCCGAGCCCGCGCGACGACCGGCGAGCGTCGACGCCGCGCTGGCCGCGCTGGCCCCGCGGCCGCGGTCGCGCGTGCTGGCCGCGGCCGGGGTCCTGGCGCTGCTCGCGGTCACCGCCGTCGGCGCGCTGGCGCTGACCCGCGCGCCGGCGACCGCGGCCGACGATCCGTGCGCCCGCGGCGCCGTGCGCGCGCGCGCCGCCTGGAGCCCGCTGACCGGAGCCCGGCTGCGCGGCGCGCTGGTGGCGACGCGCCCGGGCGACGCGACGGCGCTCGACGCCGCCCTGGCCGACGTGGGCGCGCGCGCCGAACGGCTGGTCACCGCTCACGAGGAGGCGTGCCGCGCCCACCCGACGCCGCCGGTGCTGGCGTGCCTGGCCGCGCGCCAGCAGGAGCTCGACGCGGTGGTCGCCGAGCTCGGGGCGCGTGGCGGCGTGGCGGGCGACGTCGTCGACGCGTTCGCGTTCACGATCGCCGACGCGCGGCTGTGCCACGCGCCGGGGGCGTCGACCGTCGAGCCGCGCTGGCCCCCTGACGCGGCGGCCCGGCGCGCGGTGGCCGACGTCCGCGTCGCCGCGATCGCGGCCGAGGCGCTGCGCGACGCGGCCCGCTTCACCGAGGCGCGGGCGGCGGCCGCCACGCTGACCGCGGCGGTGGCCGCGACCCGGTGGCCGCCGCTCGAGGCCGAGGTGCTGTACCTGCAAGGTGGCATCGAGATCATCGGCGGCGACTCGGTCGCCGGCGCCGCGATCCTGCGGCGGGCCGCGGCGGTCTCCGAGCGGGTCCACGCCGACTACATCGCCGCCAGCGCGTGGTCCCAGCTCGCCCAGAGCGTCACCTGGGACGGGCGCGATCCGCAGCGCGGGCTGGAGTACGCCGGCTACGCCGACGCGGCGCTGACCCGGCTGGGGCGCCCGCCGCACCTCGAGGTGCACGTGCGCTACACGCGCGGCACGGTGCGGATCGCCGCCGGCGACCACGCCGCCGGCGAGGCCGAGCTGCGCGCGGCGCTGCGCCAGGCCGAGACCGTGGCGCCCGAGCAGGTGCCGGCGATCGTCCAGGGGCTGGGGCTCGCGCTCGAGGAGCGCGGCGAGTACGCCCAGGCGGTCGACACCTATCGCCGCGCGCTGGCCGCGCTGGCGGCGCAGGCCGGCGATCCGGCGCAAGAGCAGCTGTTCCGCGGTCGGCTGGCGATCTGCCTGGCCCACGTCGGGGACCCCGCCGCGGTCGACGAGGGCCGCGCGGCGGTGGCCATGGCCGACCGCGTGCTCGACGCGCGGCACCCGGACCGCGCGATCGCCCACCTCAACTTCGCCGAGGTGCTGCACGCGGCGGGCGACGACGACGCGGCGCTGGTCGAGATCCGCACGGCGAAGGCGATGCTCGCGGCCACGGTCGGCGAGCGCAGCGATCTGTACGGCAACGCGCTGGCCTCCGAGGCGTCGATCGTCACCGACCGCGACCCGCGCGCCGCCGCGGCGCTCGCCGAGCGGGCCTGCGAGATCCAGGCGTTCAACGTCGGCGACGCGGCGTTGACCGTGGCCGTGTGCTGGTCCGAGGCGGCGGTGGCGCTGCAGGCCGCCGGGCGCAGCGCCGACGCCGAGCGGCGGATCCGCGCGACGTTGCCGATCCTCGAGGCCGCCTACGGTCACGACCACGCGCTGGTCGCCAACGCGTACATCGGGCTCGGCGACACCCGGCTGACCCAGGGCGACACCACCGAGGCGGCGCGCTACTTCGAGGAGGGCCGCGCCCGGATGGCCCGATCGACCATCGACGACGGCTACCTCGCGACCGCCGAGTACGGGCTGGCCCAGGCGTTGATCCGGCGCGAGCCGGCCCGGGCGGTGGCGCTGGCCGAGCAGGCCGCGGCCCGCTGGCGCGGCGATCCCAGCTGGACCGCCGAGCTGGCCGACGCCGAGGCGTGGCTGCGGCGGCACCGCCCGCGGGCGCCATGATCCGCGGGCTGGGTTGCATGCGGCTGTCGACGGTTGCGTCGCGGGACGACGGCCGCGCCCACGCCGCGCTGCTGGCGGCGATCGATCACGGCGTGACGCTCTTGGACACCGCCGACGCCTACGCGCTCGACGACGCCGATCGCGGTCACAACGAGCGGCTGGTGGCGGCGGCGTGCGCGGCGCGGCCGACGGCGGCGGTGCGGATCGTCACCAAGGGCGGGCTGGTGCGGCCGGGCGGGCGGTGGCAGCCCGACGGGCGCGCGACGCACCTGGCGGCGGCGGCGGCGGCCAGCCGGGGCCGGCTGCCGCGCATCGACCTGTACCTCCTGCACGCGATCGATCCGCAGGTGCCGCTGGCCACCAGCGCGCGGGCGCTGGCGCGGCTGCGCGCCGACGGCGTGGTCGGGGCGGTCGGGCTGGCCAACGTCGGGCGCGCCCAGCTCGAGGCGGCGCTGGCGATCGCGCCGATCGCCGCCATCGAGATCGAGCTGTCGCCGCGCAAGACCGACGCGCTGCGCGGCGGGCTGGTCGCGTGGTGCAGCGCGCGCGGCGTCGAGGTGCTGGCGCACCGGCCGTTCGGCGGCGCGGCCGCGGCGGCGAAGCTGTTCGCGCACGGCGTGGTGGCCGCCACCGCGGCGCGGCTGGGCGCGTCGCCGGCGGCGGTGGTGCTGGCGTGGCTGCGGGCCCACGGCGCGGTGCCGTTGCCCGGCGCGACCCAGGTGGCCACGGCGATCGACGCCGCGACGGCGCTGGCGCTCGACGACGAGGCCCAGGCGGTGCTCGACCGCGCGTTCCTCGACCGCGCGCCGCCAGCGACGGTGGCGGTGCCGGCGGCCGCCGCCGAGGTGGTCGTCGTGATGGGCGTCCCCGGCGCCGGCAAGTCGACGGCGGTGGCGCCGCTGGTCGAGGCCGGCTACGCGCGGCTCAACCGCGACGAGCGCGGCGGCACGCTGGCCAAGCTGGCGCGCGCGCTCGACGACGCGCTGGCGGCGGGCGCGACCCGCGTCGTGCTCGACAACACCTACCCGACGCGGGCCCAGCGCGCCGACGTGATCGCCGCGGCCGGCCGCCACGGGGCGAGCGTGCGCCTGGTGTGGCTCGACACGTCGCTCGAGGACGCGCAGGTCAACGCCGCGGCGCGCGCGTACGCGCGGCTCGGCCGGCAGCCCGAGCCCGCCGAGCTGATCCGCGGCCGCGCCCCGGTGCTGCTGCCGCCCGCGGCGCTGTTCCGCTGGCGCCGCGAGCTCGAGCCGCCCGGCGACGACGAGGGCTTCGTGGCGATCGAGCGCCGCGGCTTCACCCGCCAGCCCGGGCCCGGCGGCGCGCCGGCGCTGATCGTCGAGCTGGCCGACGTCGTGTGGCGCGGCCGGCCCGAGCGCCCCGACGACGTCGCGCTGATCGACGGCGCGGCGGCGGCGATCGATCGCTGGCGCGCCGCCGGCTGGGCGGTGGTCGCGACCGGCTGGGCGCCCGCGGTCGCCGAGGGGCGGATCGCGGCCGACGCGCTCGACGGGCTGGCCGCGCGGGCGGCCGCGCTGCTCGGCGCGGCGCTGCCGATCGCCTGGTGCCGCCACGGCGCCGGCCCGCCGGTGTGCTGGTGTCGCAAGCCGCTGCCGTCGCTGGGCGTCGAGCTCGCGCACCGCCACGGCGTCGACCTCGCGCGGGCGGTCCACGTCGGCGCCGGCGCCGCCGATCGCGGCTTCGCCGAGCGCCTCGGCCTGCGCTACGTCGACGCCGCGACCTGGTGGCGCGACCCGGCGCCGCCGCCGCCGGGGTGACCGATCAGCCGTGGCCGTGTTCGGTCGAGCACCGGTCGACGCGTCGCGAGTTTCGCGTCTCGGGTGGTCTCGGGTGGGGGCCCCGTCGGGGCACTCAGAACGCGGCGCGCAGGCGCTGGGCGGCGGTGATCAGCTCGTCGAGCGCGCCGCGCAGCGCGGTGGCCTCGGTCGGGCTCACCGCCGGGCCGGCCTCGCTGTCGGGGCTGGTGGCGCCCAGGAACAGCGCCGACAGCCGGCCCTGCAGGTGCTGCAGCTCGACCAGCGCGCGGGCGCGATCGGGCGGCGCCGCCGCTGGCGTCCGCCGGGTCAGCGCGTAGTCGGTCCCGTCGGTCAGGAAGAACTCGCCGACGCGCGGGTCCTGATCGGTCGCCAGGAACAGCGGCTTCAGCAAGGCCGCCGGGAACCGCCGGTGGCCGAGCCAGTACTTCGACAGCGTCGGGTACGGCACCTCCATCCGCGACGCGACCCCCTGGGCGTGGCCGCGCGGGGCCTCGGCCACCAGCAGCCGGTACAGGAACTCCGAGACCTCTTTCTTTTCGCGGTTCCACCACACGGTCGGCACTGTAGCGGGGACAGGGAGAAATCTCGCCCCGCGATTATCTCGTCTCGCGGCCCGCGCCGACGCACGATGCTGGACATGCCCGCCTGGCCGCCGCGCCCCGCGATCTGCCTCGACTGCCGCACGCTCCAGCCCGCCGCCGATCGCTGCCTGGCCAGCGCCCACCACCGCCTGGCCGACCTGACCGCCCCCGCCGGGCGCGCGGCGCTGCTCGAGCGCGCCTGGGGCAGCCCGTCGATGCGTCGCCGCATCCGCACCGCGGCCAAGGTCGGCAGCACCGGCGGCGCCACCGGCGGTGGCCTCGAGGCGTGCAGCGGCTGCGACGGCTGCGGCGTGATCGAGGCCGGCGGCTCGGTCGGCGAGATCGTCGCGGTGATCCTGGTCGTCGCGTTCGTCTTCGTCGCGATCTACCTGCTGGCGATCGGCGTGCGGGCGCTGTGGCGCTGGTGGCGCCGGCCGCCGCCGGTCCGCCCCAACGGCGCCGAGGCCCGGGGGCTCGCGGTCGGGCGCTTCGCCGGCCGCACCGGCACCGTGGTCGCGCGGGCCGCCGCGCCGGCGGCCATCGGCGACGCGCCGTGCGTGGCCTACGCGCTGCAAGCGGTCTATCGCGATCGCGGCGAGCGGGTGATGCTGCGCGACGGCGTCGGCGTCGGCTTCGACGTGGTGCTCGACGACGGCGCGGTGGTCGCGATCCCGGCCGGCCCGCTGGCCCTCGACGTCGACGGCGCGCCGGCGCGCGCGGTGGCGCCGACCTTCGCCGCGCACCTCGACGTGATCGATCCGCAGCGCCGCGGCGTCGACGACCTCGATCCGTTCGCCGCCACCCACGTGCGCCAGGTCGTGCTCGCCGACGGCGATCGCGTCGAGATCCGCGGCCGGCTGCGGCCGCTGCCGGGCGAGGCCAGCGGCGCGGCCTACCGCGGCGTCACCAGCGAGCGGTGGATCCCCGACGGCGTCCCGCAGCTGGTCCGCGCGTCGTGATCAGCGGGGGCAGGCCCGCACCAGCACCGCCTCGCCGCAGCTCGACAGGTCGGTGGTGCCGGCGGGCAGCGCGGCCAGGCACGCCTGGGTCGCGGCGGTGCAGGTCGGCGGCGGCCAGGTCTCGTAGGCGTCGCCGGTGGTGATCGCCAGCGCCTTGATGGCGAGGCCGAGGTGCGCGCGCTTGCGGGTGGCGCCGTCGAGCACGACCTCGAGCTGCGCGCCGGTGGCGCCGGCCAGCGCGTCGACGTCGGCCTGGCTCAGATCGACGACGAAGCGCTTCGCGTCGACCGCGCGCGCGTCCATCGCGATGTCGCCGCGGATCGCCACCACCGCGCTGAACGCCCGCGACGACTTGCCGGCCAGCCGGTACACGACGCGGCCGTCGACCACCACCGGCGTCAGCTCAGCGGTCAGGTAGATCGACGTCGCGCCGCTGAAGCTGTCGAGGCGCGGCCGCACGATCACGCGGCTGGTCAGGTGATCAGGGCGGGTCGCGCTGTGGACGAAGGACAGCGACTGGTACTGCTGCACGCCCTGGATCAGCGGCGCGGTGTTGGAGCGGATGTCCCAGCGCACCTCGAACGAGCGCGGGCCGCGCAGCCCGAACTCGCCGTAGACGTCGTCGAAGACGTAGGCGTTGCCGTCGGTGACCTCGCGGCTGGCCCGGCCGCGCAGCACGAACGCCGGGCCGCGATCGTCCTCGACCCGTGCCAGCGCCGTGGTCATCCACACCGTGGTGTCGCCGGCGCGGACGCGCAGCTCGCTGGTGGCGTCGGCCTTGCCGTCGGCCGCGGCGACCGACTCGGCCTCATCGTAGGAGTCGTCGGTGGCGACGCACCCGACCAGCAACACGACGGCGGCGAACAGCGAGGGGCCAAGGCGCAGCATGGCCGCCCGATTAGCAAGCCGCGGACCGCGCCCAACCGTGCAGGATCGCAGCGCTTGCCTGCCCGCCTGACCTGGCTGATCGACTGGTCTGTCGTCGGTGGCGACACCCGTTCCTGCCCGGGCCGGTAGTGGTGCGCGCAGCGACGCCCGGTACAGTGCGCGTCCATGGCCGTCCGCCGCCCTCGCCCCGCGCACCACGGCGCCGCTCCGGCCGCAGCACCCAAGCTGCGCGATCTGCTCGGCGTCGCCGGCTACGCGCGCCGCGCGCTGGGCCTGGTCTGGACCACCAGCCGCGCGATCACGATCGCGCTCGCGGTCGGCAGCGTGCTGCTCGGCCTGATGCCGGGCGCGATGGCCTGGACCGGCAAGCGGCTGGTCGACGCGGTGGTTCACGCCGCGGCCACCGGCGAGGAGGCGGCGCAGCACCGCGCGCTGGTGTGGGTCGGCGTCGAGCTCGGCCTGGCGATCGCGCTGGCCACCACGAGCCGGGTGCTGTCGATCTTGCGCTCGCTCCTGCGCGCCCAGCTCGGCAACCGCATCAACGTGATGATCCTCGACAAGGCGCTGGCGTTCGACCTGACCCACTTCGAGGACTCCGAGGTCTACGACATGCTGACCCGGGCGCGCCGCGAGGCGTCGTCGCGGCCGCTGTCGATGGTGATGAGCACGTTCTCGATCGGCCAGCAGCTGATCTCGCTGGTCAGCCTCGCGGCGCTGCTCGCCGGGTTCTCGCCGGCGGCGCTGGCGGTGCTGCTGGCCGCGGCGATCCCGGCGTTCCTCGTCGAGGCCAAGTTCTCGGGCGACGCGTTCCGGCTGTTCCGCTGGCGCACGCCCGAGACCCGCGAGCAGGCCTACCTCGAGAGCGCGCTGGCCCGCGACGACCACGCCAAGGAGGTGAAGCTGTACGACCTCGGGCCGCGGTTCTTGCGGCGCTACCAGGAGATCTTCGAGCTGGTCTACGCCGGCGACGCCAAGCTGGCGTGGCGGCGCGGGCTGTGGGGCCTGGGCCTCGGCGTGCTCGGCACCGTCGCGTTCTACGGCATGTACCTGTGGGTCGCGCGCGCGGCGATCGCCGGCGCGATCTCGCTGGGCGCGATGACGATGTACGTCGTCGTGTTCCGCCAGGCGCAGGCGTCGCTGGCCGCGGTGCTGGGCGACGTCGGCGGCCTGTACGAGGACAACCTGTACCTGTCGACGCTCTACGAGCTGCTCGATCTGCCGACCGCGCCGCGCACCGGCGGCGCGACCGTCGGCGCGACGCCCGGCGACGGCGTGCGCTTCGACGACGTCAGCTTCTGCTACCCGGGCTCGACCGAGCCGGCGCTGGCCAACGTGTCGCTGCACGTGCCGCCCGGCTCGAAGCTGGCGATCGTCGGCGAGAACGGCTCGGGCAAGACCACGCTGATCAAGCTGCTGGCCGGCCTGTACCAGCCGACCCGCGGCGAGGTGCGCGTCGACGGCACGCCGGTGCGCGCCTGGGATCCGATGGCGCTGCGCCGGCGCATCGGCGTCATCTTCCAGGACTTCGTGCGCTACCAGCTCACGGTCGGCGAGAACATCGGCGCCGGCGACGAGCGCGCGTTCGACGATCGCGCCCGCTGGGCGACCGCCGCCGAGCAGGGCCTGGCCGCGCCGGTGATCGCCGAGCTGCCGGCCGGCTACGACACCCGGCTGGGCAAGTGGTTCAAGGACGGCCGCGAGCTGTCGCTGGGGCAGTGGCAGAAGGTGGCGCTGGCCCGCGCGTTCATGCGCAAGGACGCCGACATCCTCGTGCTCGACGAGCCGACCGCGTCGATGGACGCCGCCGCCGAGGTGGCGATCTTCGATCGCTTCCGCGAGCGCACCAAGGATCAGATCGCGATCGTGATCTCGCACCGCTTCTCGACCGTGCGCATGGCCGACACGATCGTCGTGCTCGACGGCGGCCGCGTGCTCGAGCGCGGCAGCCACGACGAGCTGGTGGCCGCCGGCGGCCGCTACGCCACGCTGTTCAACCTGCAGGCCCGCGGATACCGCTGAGCGCGTCGGCACGCCGCCGGAGCCGCTTGACGCGCCCGATCTCCGGCCCCACGTTCAAGGCAATGCACGAACCGCGGGTTGACTGGCTGCGGAGCCGGATCGAAGCCGAGTACGTCGTCGAGCGAGATGGTTGGGCCGGGGAGCGGGTCGACCGCGTCACCGCGGAATTGCAGCGCGACGTGCCGGTCGGCGAGCGCCTCGACACGCTCGTGCTGTGGATGAACCAGTGGACCGCTTTCACGGGGCCTGGCCACACGATCTACGTCAGCCGGCGGCTGCTCGAGACCTTGCCGACCGACGCCGCGGCGGCGTTCGTCGTCGCCCACGAGCTGGCGCACCACCGGCTCGGCCACCTGCCGCGACTGTCGCCGGGCTGGCGCGCGGCGCCGAAGCTCGCGCTGGCGATGCTGCAGCGCCTGGTGCACACGCCCGGTCGCGAGCGCGACGCCGATCTCCGCGCGATCGAGCTGTGCATCGCGGCGGGCTACGACGTCGACGATTGCTTGGTGGCGCTGGCTCGCATGGAGCACGAGGCGCTCGACTGGGGCGACGTCGACGGGGTGATCGACGACGTCACGTCGCAGCGGACGCGGCGCAGCCACCCAGCGGTGCGTCGCCGCGTCGCCGACATCCAGGCCCACGTCGCGGCGATGGCGCGGGGCCATCGGCTCGCCGACGAGCTGCGCACCCGCGCGGCCGCGCGGCGGCGGACGCTGGCGATCGCCGGCGGCGTCGCCGCGACCGTGGCGATCGCGTTGATCACGCGGCGGCCGCCGCGGGGGCTGCTGTAGCCATGGCCTACCGCGACCAGGCGTACGTCGAGCGCAGCGCCGAGCGGTGCTTCTGTGACGCGACGATGGCGCGGCGCTGTCGGTGCTGTCGGCGGCCGCGCTGCGCCGAGCACGTCGAGCACGGACTGTGCAACCGCTGCGGCCAGGCGATCGATCGACGCCGCGCGGGGATCGCCTCGCAGGCGTGGCTGCTTAGCGGCGTGGTCGGCGTCGCGCTCACCGTCGCGATGATCGCGGTGGGCCTGCCGGCCGGGGCCCTCGGCGCCGTCGTGCTCGCCGCGGCGGTTCGGGTCGGCAGCGAGCGGGTGCTGCTCGCGCGCACGGTCAAGCAGCTCCGACCTGGCCTCGCGACGACGGTCGGCGAGCTGCCCGCGCCCGCCCGCGACTACGATCAGTTTCCGCCGCCGAGCAACACCGGGATCGACTCTCGCATCGCCGGCCTCTGACCGTGTCGGCGCATGCCAGCGTATGCCACTTGATCGCCGTGCCGCGCGCCTTACGGTGATCCGACATGGACGAACCTCCGGGCGGACTGGTCGCCCACGAGCGAGATCGCGCGTCGGAGATGAGCCTCGCGGGGCCGTTTCGGACGCAGCCCTACGTCGAGCGCAGCGCCGAGCGCTGCTTCTGTGACGCCGCCATGGTGCGGCGCTGCCGCTGCTGTCGTCGACCGCGCTGCGGCGAGCACGTCGCGCGCGGGCTGTGCGATCGCTGCGGCCAGGCGCTCGATCGCCGCCGCGGCGGGCTGTCCGCGGTCGCCTGGACGCTCGGCGGCGTCGCCGGCGCGATCGCGGCGCTGGCGATGCTGGTCGCGCACTCGACCAGCGCGGTCGTAGTCGGCCTCGCGGTCGCGTCCGTCGTGGGCGTCGTCGCCCATCGGGCGCTGCTGGCGCGCACCATCAAGCAGCTCCGACCGATGCTCGCCACGACCGTGGGCGAGCTACCGCTCCCCGAGCGCAACTTCGAGGAGTTCCCGGCGGCGCCGCGGCCGAGCGCCGGCACCAGCGCCGGCGCCCGCCTCATGTGACGTCGACGAGCGCGGTCGCGTCGCAACCTGCGGAGACCGCTTCGCGCACACTGTAGGTGCGCGCGCCCGGCGCGCCGAAAAATTGCCCGCGCCGCGCATCGATGTTTGCCTGGCTGCGTGGAGGGACCGCACATCGAGAGCGCGGCGCGGCCGTCGACCGCGACCTGGAGCGGCCCGACCCGCGTCGACATGCGGGCGCGGGCGCCGCGCGGCACGCGGCCCAGCGCGCCGCGCCGCGAGCGGCTCGGCTGCTACGAGGTCGAGTGCCAGCTCGGCGAGGGCGGCATGGCCGCGGTGTTCCTGGCGCGCCACGCGGTGATCGATCGCGCGGTCGCGATCAAGCGGCTCGCGCCCGAGCTGGCCCACCTGCCCGAGGCCCACGCGCTGTTCCTCCGCGAGGCGCGCATCGCCGGCGCGGTGCGCCACCCCGGCGTCGTCGAGGTGTTCGACTTCGGCTACGACGCGCAGGGGCGGCCGTACTTCGTGATGGAGCTGGCGCGCGGCACCACGCTGATGGCGCGGGTGCAGCGCGGGCCGCTGCCGGTCGCGCACGCGCTCGAGATCGCCGTCGGCGTCACCGACGCGGTGGCCGCGGTGCACCGCGCCGGCTACGTCCACCGCGACATCAAGAGCGAGAACGTGATGCTGACCGACGACGGTCGCCGCCACGTGCCCAAGCTGATCGACTTCGGCATCGCCTGCAGCCTCGACGGCGCCGGCGCCGAGGTCGCGGCCGGCGTGGTCGGCACGCCGCGGATCATGGCGCCCGAGCAGGTCGCGCGCGAGCCGATCGACGGCCGCACCGACATCTGGGGCATCGGCGTCCTCCTGTACGAGATGATCTGCGCGCGGCCGCCGTTCGCGCCCGGCGCCTCGGTGCGCGACGATCTGCTGGCGGTCGTGACCGACGCACCGGCGCCGCTGCCCGAGGACCTGCACCCCGACGTCGCCGACCTGATCGGCGCGTGCCTCAGCAAGGACCCCGACGGCCGGCCCGCCTCGGCCGAGGCGCTGCTCGAGGAGCTGCGCTGGGTGCAGCAGCTACACCTCGCGGCGGTCGGCAAGACCACGCGGCGCCATCGCCCGTCGTTCACCTGACGGTGGCTCGCCGCGGCCGTCGGCTTTGGCCACAGCGGCTGTAGGGATGCGCGACGTCGCAGGCGGTTCACGCGGTGTGGCGCGCCGCGTGGGCCGCTGATCTCGCGCGGATGGCGGCGTCGGTGGTGGAGGCTTGACGCTTCCCCGCTGGCCGGCGGCTTGCGATGATCGCGGATCATGTCGAACCCCCGCGTCGTGTTCCCCGCCATCGCCCTCGCCGTCGGGCTCGCCGGCGTCACCTCCGCCCAGGCCCAGAACCTCAACCAGCCGCCGCCGCCGCCGGGCCCGCGGGTCGGCTGGGAGGTCGGCTTCGGCCTCTACGGCGGCGAGATCAACTGCGAGAACGAGAACGGCGACTTCTGCGACGGCGTCACCGAGGCGGGCGGCATCGATCTGCACGTGAACTACTTCTTCCGCCCCCACCTCGGCGCGTACTTCGACGTGTTCCCGATGGTCCACAGCGAGAACAACTGGACCTTCACCCACAACGTCGTGACCGCCGGCGTGAAGTGGCGCCCGGTGCCGATCCTCACGCTCACCGCCGGCCTCGGCAGCGCCCAGGCGCGGCTGCGCTACGAGACCCTGGGCCTGCAGGCCCAGTCCGACGTGGTCGGCGCGGCGCTGTTCGCCGCCGGCCTCGAGGTGGTGCGCGGGCCGAAGTGGGCGATCGACGTCCAGGCGCGCGCCGGCATCGGCTTCTACGCCGAGGACAAGAACGGCAACGGCGACCCCGACGTCGTGGGTCGGAACATCGGCGTCGGCGCGGCGATGACGTTCTTCTGACCGGCGCCGCTACGGCGTCGGCGCGCGCAGATCGACCAGGCGCGTCCCGCCGCCCGTCATGCCGCCGCCGGGCGAGAACTCCCACGCGATGCGGCGCACCGCCGGCTCGCTCTCGCGGACGGCGCTGCCGGGCAGCGGCAGCTCGGCGATGATCGCCTTGATCATCAGCTGGTCGCCCTGCTTCTCGGCGGTGGGCGGCGCGCAGGGATCGTCGGGCAGCGCGTCGCCCGAGCCGGGCAGGCACAGGATGCGCGCCGGCTTGCCCGACAGCAGCAGGTACGCCGCGAGGAACGTGGCCGGCGGGACCACCGCCGGATCGTAGGTCGGGACCAGCGCCCCCAGCGGTGAGTGGGTCTCGACATCGAAGCCGACGCGGATCGTGCCGTCGGGGGCGCGGCTGGCCACCAGGTGCGGCTGCCCGGCGTCGTTGGCGAGGTAGAACAGCTCGCCGGTGGGCAACGCGAGCGCCGGGTAGCGGTAGGCCTTGCACGCGCGACCAGCCATGCCGCTCAGCGTGTCGGCCGCCGCCTTGCACAGCGCGGCGTCGAGGTCGGCGGGCGCCGGTTCGGGGGTGCCCAGGTACGTCGGGGGTGCGGTCATCGTCGGGAGCGGCGGGGCCGACGCCGGCAACGGCGGCGTCGCCGGCTCGAGCATCGCCAGGCCCTCGCCCTCCATCGACGACAGCTCGTGCGGCAGCACCTCGACCTGGTACCAGTACAGCCGGTGCTGGTCGCGGTTGAGCAGCGTCGGGTGCGGGTACTCCTCGACGGCGAACTGCAGCACCGGCTTGCCGCCGACGGTGGCGAACCGCGGCGCCGCGCACGGCCGCTGCGACATCGACCGTCCGGTCGGCGCGGGCCCGTCGACGCAGCGCACCTCGGCGGCCTGCAGCAGCAGCGCCGCGTACAGCCGGGCCAGCACGTCGGGCGGCGTCGCCGGCAGGTCGAGCTGCGCGGTGATCTTGCGCAGGATCTGGTCGTCGTACGGGCCGGCCTTGGCGGCGATCGGCGGGCCGCTGGGTGGCGTCAGCACGTACGCCCAGGCCCGGGTGGGATCGTCGGTCGCCCACAGCCGCGCCACCGTGCCGGCGGCGGTGGTCAGCTCGGGCAACGGCTGTTCGACGCAGGTGGCGGCGTAGCCGAAGTAGCGGCGCGCCGCGGCGCACGCGGGCGACACCGGCGGCGGCACGATCGGCTTCCATCGATCGGCGGCGGCCGCCTGCGACCCCTTGCCGCTCCCGGCGTCACTCGCGGCCGTGGTCCCGCCACCGCCGGGCGCTGGCTTCGTCGACGACTTGCCGCACGCCGCCGCGCACGCCGCGAGGGCCACCACCGAGATCGCGCTTCGCATCGCGCGATGCTACCCGAGCGACCGCCGCGCGGCGGCATACTGCGGCCATGCTGTTCTGGCGATCCGATGGCACCCGCCTGCGCGGCCTCGACCCGATGCGCCGCATGATGCCGATGCTCATGCCGACCCGCGGCGAGGCGGTCGTGTACTACGAGCAGATCATCGACGCGACCGCGCTGGTGGCGTTCCTCGACGCGCACAACCGCGGCGACGGCCCCAAGCTCACGCCGCTGCACTGCGTGGTGGCGGCGCTGGGGCGCATGATCACCGCGCGCCCGGCGCTCGATCGCTTCGTCGCGGGGCGGCGGCTGTGGCAGCGCACGCAGCCGTCGATCGCGTTCGCGGCCAAGCGCGAGTTCGCCGACGGCGCGGCGCTCAAGACCATCAAGCTGCCGGTGGTGACGGGCGAGGCGCTCGACGCCACCGCCGCCCGCATCCACGCCGCGGTGCACGCCGGCCGGACCCGCGACGATCGCCCGGTCGATCGCGAGATGTCGACCCTGGGCAAGCTGCCCGACTTCGTGCTGTCACCGGTCGTGCGCATGGCCCGCTGGCTCGATCGCTGGAACTGCCTGCCAGCGTCGCTGATGCGCGATGACCCGCTGTTCTCCAGCGTGTTCGTCGCCAACCTCGGCAGCCTGGGCATCGATCGCGCGTGGCACCACCTGTTCGAGCACGGCACGGTCAGCCTGTTCTGCGTGATCGGCGGGCTGCGACCGCGGCTGGTGGTGGGGCCCGACGGCGCGCCGGCGACGCGGCCGACGCTGCGCTTGCGGTTCACGCTCGACGAGCGGATCTGCGACGGCTACTACGCCGCGCAGTCGCTGGAGATCCTGCGCGCCGACCTCGAGGACCCGACCCGGTTCGCGGCGCCGCCGCCACCGCCCGGCAAGACCGAGATCAACGCGGCCCGCAGCTCGCTGTGACTCACGCGGCGGACGCCGGGAACCGGGCGCGCCACGCGTGGACCACCTGCGCCAGCAGCGCCACCCGCTGCCCGGCGCGCCCGGCGCCCAGCGGCGCCGGCGGCGGCCCCAGCGTCGCGGCGAAGTCCTCGAGGCTGCCGAACTTCTGGTGCAGCGCGCGCTGCACCGCGACCCGCAGGTCGAGCACCGGCACCGGCAGCGCGCCGCCCGTCGCGCACATCAGCTGCGCGCCGTGGTGGCCCCACGCGCACACCACGTCGGTCGGGCGCGCGAACGCCGCGTAGCCGGCGAGCAGCGCGGCCAGCGGCGGCGCCGCGGTGATCGCGTCGGCGGCCAGCCGGGTGTGGTACGGCGTCGACGGCGACAGCGCGCCGCGCGGCGCGGCCAGCGCCTCGAACGTCGCGCCGGTCGCCGGGCGGTGGGCGACCCAGTGGATCAGCTCGTCGGGCTGGTGGTCGGGCGCGTCGCGGTACGGCCAGGCGTTGGCCTCGCCGACCACGCACACCAGGTCGTCCCAGCGGGTCGCGATCTCCGGCGGCAGGCGGTCCCACGGCGCGCGCGGCGGGCGCACCGGCCGCGGCCGCGGGCTCGGCTCGCTGGCCTGCCGGGCGAGCTGCGCGTCGATCATCGCGCGGAACGGCGCCAGCATCGCGCGGAACCGAGCCGGGTCGCCCTCGAGCGCGCCCAGCACGTGCATCAGCGCCTCGATCGTCGAGCAGTAGGCGTCGTCGGGCTCGCGGCGGATGCGGTACTCCGACACCTCGGGCGCGACGAACGCGTAGCGCGGCAGCGCGTGCAGCACCGGGTTGTCGCGGACCACGGTCTTGGCCTGCGACCAGGTGCCGTCGACGACCACCAGCGTCACCGGCCCGGCCGGCGGCTCGCGCAGGATGTCGCGCGCGCCCGGCCCCGGGTACAGCAGGATCGGCGTGCGGGTCGGATCGGTCAGCGCCGCGGCCAGCGGCGCGTGGCGGCTCCAGTCGATGCCGACGTGCAGCGCCGAGCCGGGCAGGCACAGGCTGGCCATGCGCGCGGTGCCGATCGGCATGTCGCGCTCGCGCGGGTGCTGCAGGATGACGACCTTGGTGCGGGTCTCGAGCGCCGGCAGGTGCGCGCAGTAGCACACCGACGTCGGGCGCCGGCAGCGCGGGCAGCGGGCGCGCGGGGTCCACTCGGCCGGCGCGGTCACGCCAGCGTCCGTCCCAGCGTCGCCGCCAGCTCGCGGGTCAAGATCGGCGTCACCTCGGCGACGGTCAGCGGGCGGTCGAGCTCGACCGCCATCGAGGTCATCACCGACGACGCGAACCCGCACGGGTTGATGCGCTGGAAGTACGCCAGGTCAGTGGCGACGTTGAGCGCCAGGCCGTGGAACGTCACCCAGCGGCGACACGCGATGCCGATCGAGCACAGCTTCTTGCGCGCGCCGGCGCGATCGGTGCACCACACGCCGGTGGCGCCCGGCTGGCGATCGGTGGCGAGGCCGAACCCCGCGCAGGTGCGGATCACCGCCTCCTCGAGGTTGCGCAGGAAGCGGTGCAGGTCGCGCTCGCCGTCGCCGAGCGCCAGGATCGGGTACGCCACCAGCTGGCCGGGGCCGTGGTAGGTGACGTCGCCGCCGCGCTCGATCTCGATCACCTCGACCTCGCCGGGAGCCAGCACGTTGGCCACCGCCTTCTGCGCGCGGCCCAGCGTGAACACGTGCGGGTGCTCGACCACCAGCACCCGATCGGCGCCGGCGCCGGTCTTGCGCTCGTCGACAAGCGCCAGCTGCCGGGCCCAGGCGGCGCGGTAGTCGAGCCGACCGAGGTCGTCGACGTGGAGCGGAGCGGGCGCCGGCATGCGAGCGGCGGCACCCTAGCACTCCTGTGGCCGGATCGCGCGGCGGCCGTGGGTCAGGGCACGCGGTGCGCCGCGAG
This sequence comes from Myxococcales bacterium, assembly GCA_016707895.1. GTDB lineage: Bacteria > Myxococcota_A > Polyangia > Haliangiales > Haliangiaceae > UBA2376. Next base: position 37,863 of record JADJGV010000009.1, read on the forward strand.
CCAGGCGTCGAGGCCGGCCAGCGTGGGACCGGCGTCGGGGATGGCGGCCAGCGCGTCCCGCGCGGCGCGCAGCGCGGCGGCACCGCCGCGGTGGTCGCCACGCAGCCAACGCACCTGCGCGACGAGCGCGTCGGCCGTGGCCGGGAGCACGGCCTCGCATTGGTCCGCGCACGCAGCCCCAACGCCGGCGGCGAGCGTGGCGGCGGCGGCGAGATCGCCGGCGGCGAGCGCGCAGGTCGCGCGGGTCAGCTGGGGGTACGCCCGCATCGACCCGGTGAACAGCCGCTCGACGTGCGTCAGCAGCGGCGCCGCCGCGGCGCAGTCGCCGTGGTTCGCGAGGCCGTCGGCGAGGTTGTATTCGGTGGTGGCGTACGCGACGGTCTCGACGGTCCCGAGGGCGGCGCGCGCCGCGAGCGCCTGCTCGAGGTGGCGGCGGCCCTGCACCCAGTCGCCCGCTTGCTGTTCGGCCAGACCGATCGCCGTCAGCGCCGTGGCCCGGGCGGCGGCGTCGTGCGCGCGCTCGGCGCGGGCCAGCGCCTCGCGGTAGCGCGCCAGCGCGCCGGCGCGATCGCCCAGCGCGAGCTGCGCGTTGCCGAGCGTGTTCAGCGTGTCGGTGATCGCGTGGTGCTCGTCGCCGAGCGCGCGGCGTCGGATCGCGAGCGCCTGCTCCAGCATCGGCACGGCCTCGGCGGCGCGGTTCAGCCGCAGCAACGCCCGGGCCGTGCCGTGCAGGTTGGCCGCCACCGCGGGGTGATCGGCGCCGTAGGTCTGTTCGATGGCCGCGCGGGCGCGGGCGCGCAGCCCGAGCGCGTCTTGGGGCCGTCCCTGCAGCAGCGCGACGTTGGCCAGGTCGCCCAGCAGATCGATCTGGCGCGTGATCGCGGCCTGCGCCTCAGCGAGCCCGAGCGCCTGCTCGAAGCCGGTCCGCGCGGCGTCGAGGTCGCCGGTGGTCATCCGCAGCCCGGCCCGGTGGCGGATGAACGCGAGCCGCGCCGACGCGTCGCCGCTGCGCGCCACCAACGCCTCGACCAACGGCTCCATCGCGCGCGCCTCGTCGAACTCGCCCAGCGCGACCCCGACCACGAAGTACAGCGCGATGCTCGCGCGCGCCGCGAGGTCGTCGTCCTTGACCTCACCGGCCCGGCGCGCGGCGTCGGCCAGCTCGGCGCGGGCGGTGGCGTTGTCGTCTAGGTCCGAGGCGACGTCGCCAGCCACGCTCAACGCCTCGGCCCACGCCGGCCCGAAACCGGTCGCGGCCGCCGCGGTCACCGCGGCCGTGGCCGTGGCGCGGGCCTCGCGGTAGCGCCCGACCCGCTGGTCGGCGCGGGCGGCCACGACCTGCGCGCGGACCGCGTCGAGGCGCGCGCGGATCGCGGGATCACGCGGCCACGGCGCGGCGGCCCGCAGCGCGATCGGATCGGCACAGGCGTCCAGCGACTCGAGGCTGGCCACCGCGGTGACGGCCCGGTCGGCGACCGGGCCGTCGACCCGCTCCGACAGCGCCCGCACCGTGGCGTCCAGCTCGGCGCGTCGGCGGTCGAGGCAGGCGTTGCGCAGGTCGAGCAGCTCGGCCGACTGGGCGCGGTCGATCCGCGCGGCGCGGCAGGCGTCGTCGCGCATCGCCACCCAGCGCCCGAGGTAGGCGTCGATCAGCCCAGCGACGCGCGCCGCGGTGGCGGGGGCGTGCGGGCGACCACTGGCCACCAGCGCGCTGGTCAGCGCAGCCGCGCGTGTCGGTGACCACACCTCGGCCACCTGATCGCGGGCATCGCATCGCGGCTGAGCCGGCGCGGCGCGCGTCCACAGCACCACCGCGGCGAAGGCGCCGAGCGTCCCGACGCCCGCGGCGGCGAGCGCCCCGCGACGCCGGCGGCCCAGCCCGCGCTCGAGCGCCGCGACCAGCGCGGCCATCGACGCGTGCCGTCGCGCGGGGTCGCCGTCGAGGCCGCGGTCGATCGCGCGCCGGAGCCAGCCGGGCGCCGGCACTGTCGGTGGCGGGAGCGTGCGTCGACCGTCGATGATCTCCAGCGCGACCGCCATCGCCGGGGGCAGCGGTTCGCTGGTCATCGTGGGCGCGTCGGCCACGACGTTCGGGGCGCGGAACGGCCGCTGGCCGTACAGCGCCTCCCACAGCGCGACGCAGAACGCGAACTGGTCCGCCGCGGCGTCGCCGGGGCGGCCGAGGTGCCGCTCGGGCGCCATGTACGCTGGCGTGCCGGCGAGCGCGCTGGCCGACGACCGCGTCGCGTCCAGCCCGAGGGGGGCATCGCCCGCGGCGGGCGCCGTGACGGCGTCGTCGCCGTGCGGCCGGGCGCCACCGGTGTCCGCGGCGATGCCGAAGTCGGTCACCGCGACGCGCGCGCCGTCGATCAAGACGTTGTCCGGCTTGAAGTCGCGGTGGATCACGCCGGCCGCGTGCGCCGCCGCCAGCCCGCGGCCGGCCGCGATGAACGCCGTCACCACCTCGCGCCACGGGCGGCGCGGCGTCATCCACGTCCGGAGATCGCCGCCGCTCCACAGCGCCATCGCGAGGTACATCCGCCCGTCGTGGACGCCGATGTCGTGGATCGGCACCAGGTTCGGATGATCGAGCCGCGCCATCGTCCGCGCCTCGCGGCGCAGCCGGTCGCCGTCGCCGAAGCCGGGGCGCAGCACCTTGAGCGCGACGGTCCGCCCCAGCTCGGGATCGTCGGCGGCCCACACCTCGCCCATGCCGCCGGCGCCGAGCCGGCGCACCAGGCGGTAGCGGCCGAGGTGATCGCCGACGGCGAGCGTGGACGGCCCGTCGATCACCGCCGGTACGCCTCGGAGTCGAGCCCGAGCCGACGCAGCCAGCGGTGCACCTGCCAGCGCGCCTTGCCGGTCGCGCGCGCGATCGCGCTGATGTTGCCGGCGTGCTCGCCGAGCAGCGCCACCAGCTGGGCCCGCAGCGCCGCGTCGGCCTCGGACTCCGGCGTCGGCTCGCGCGGCGCGGGCGGCGCGAGCTGCGTGGCGTCGCGCACGGCCCGCGGCAGGTGCGGCAGATCGATCGGGCCGGCGCCGGCGAGCGCCAGCGCCGTGACCAGCGCCATGTCGAGCTCGCGCACGTTGCTGGGCCAGTCGTGCTGGAACAGCGCGCGTGCCGCGGCGAGCGTGAACCGCGCGTCGGCGCCGCCGTGGCGCGCCAGGATGGCGCCCACCAGCAGGCCGAGGTCCTCGCGTCGCTCGGCGAGCGACGGCAGCGAGAGCTCGAGGCCGGCCAGGCGGGCCAGCAGATCGCGGCGGAAGCGCCCGGCGGTGACCTGCGCCCCGAGATCGACGTGGGTCGCGGCGATGATGCGCACGTCGACCTTGACCGGCAACGACTCGCCGACCGGCACCACCTCGCGCTCCTGCAAGACCCGCAGCAGCGCGGCCTGGGCCGGCGCCGGCAGGTCGCCGATCTCGTCGAGCAGCAGCGTCCCCTTGTCGGCGCTGCGGACGTGCCCGGGACGATCGTCGACCGCGCCCGAGAACGCACCCTTCTTGTGACCGAACAGCTCGGCCTCGACCAGGTTGGCCGGCAACGCCCCGCAGTTCACCGCGACGAAGGCGCCGCGCCGGTGCGACGCGGCGTGGATGGCGCGCGCCACCAGCTCCTTGCCGGTGCCGGTCTCGCCGCGCACCAGCACCGCGATCCCGGCGCGCGCGGCGGTCGCCGCGGCTGCCAGCAGGGTCGCCAGCTCGCCGGCGAACGTCGGCAGTCCGGGGAGGCCGGGCACGAGCTGCTCGACCCGCAGGTCGGGCGCGCCGGCGACCGGTACCGCGCCGTCGCGGAACAGCACCAGCGTGCGACCGATCTCGAGCACGTCGCCGTCGGCGACCGTCGCGCGGCTGACGGCCCGCCCGTTGACGAACGTGCGGTTCTTGGCGCCGAGGTCCTCGACGATCCACGCGCCGTGGACGCGCGTCAGCCGCGCGTGCTGCTCGGAGGCCGCGGCGTCGGCCAACCGCACGGTCAGCCGGCGCCGCCCGCCGCTCGTCCGCCGCTCGACGTCCCGCCCCGCGCCGCGCCCCAGCTCGACCTGATCCACGTCGTCGAGCAGGTGCCGCGAGCTCGCCGCCCGCGGCTGATCCGCCGCCAGCGCCACGATCAGCTGGGCCGCCTCGCCGGCCGCGCGCCCGTCCTCGTCGCGCACCAACGTCACCGTCTCGACCCGGGGCCCGGCCATGCCGGCATCCTACCCGAGCGGCGTGCCGCTGACGCTCACTGGCCCGGGTCCGCGTACCACTCCGGGGGCCCCGCCGCCCGTCGGTCGCTCAGTCGGTCATCGCTTCCCAGCGGTCAGCGACGCGTTGCGCCGCGGCGGCGAACTCCGCACCGACCACGACGATCCGCGCCACCACCGCGGCGAGGGCCGCGGCGCGGCTGCGTGTGACTTCGTACATCTCTGCGACGAGGACGCCGAGTTCACGGTCCGAGACGCGGATGTGTGCCTTGGCGAGCCGCTCGCGAAGCGTCGCCGAGGTCCGAAGCGCGGTCGCGGTGGTCCGCGCGGTGGCGGCGAGGCCGCGCGAGATGATCGCGAGCGAGTCGATCACCGTGACCAGCGTCGTCGTCTGCACGGCCATCTTCAGAAACGTCGCGGGCGTGAAGAGCTGCAGCATCGCCCCGCCGCGGATGAGCCGCCCGAGCAGGAACGCACCCTCGGCGGCGTCGGGCCGGGCGCCCGTGATCCCTCGCACCACGGCGCGCCATACCTCGCGGTCGACGAGGGCGTGGGTCTTCGGGCACAGCGCCGCGAACGCGCGCCAGGCGTTCGTGAACTGATCCGCGTGGGCCCACAGCTCCCCCAGGAGCTTGTAGTTGCGGTGGGCGAACCAGGCGATCCGGGCGGCACTCACCGCGAGCACAATCTCGGGACCGACCAGCAGACCCGTGAGGAACTCGACCTCCACCTTGACCAGCGTCACCATGCCGCGAGCGTTGTGCGCCGCGCGCGCGAGCGCTCCGAGCCACTCATCGCGGATGAAGTCGGAGGTGTTCCAGCGATAGAGGTTCCGCCCGACCGTGTAGTGCACCGTCTGGGCGTCGACGAGCACGAGCAGCTTGCCACCATCCCAGATCGTCCCCGGGGTCAAGTCGACGGGACCGTACGAGGAGGCGACCGTCAGCTTGGTACGACCGATGTGCCGCCCGACCCAGCGAAGCGCGTCATGCCCGGTCGCGACGAGTTGTGGCTTGGCGCCCTGCGACGCGCGCACGACGTCGAGGTTGCCCGGGGCCACCGCGACGGCGAGCCGGGCCCCGAGTTGATGCTCCGCGATCTTCCGCTTTAGCAGGGTGATCACCTGCATCCGAAACGCGGGCGACGAGGCGCGGGTCAACTCGAGGGCGAGCGCGTCACCCGGTGTCGGGACGCGCAGGCGCGAGAGCAGCCTCGGTAGGTGGAGCGGCGAGATCGCGTCGACCGCGGCTTCTGCGCGATCCAGGTCAGAGGCCACGATGGCGGCGAGCAGGGCATCGTCACCCGGTCGACCGAGCCCGTCGGATCGGTCGGTGGCGCGGGCTGGGCGCCCGCCGCGCGGATCGCGCGCGCCTGGACCGCCGCGCGTCGAGCGTCGTCGCCGGTCTAGCTGGGCCCGCAACTCCATCTCCAACCCATGCTCGTCATCGCGCGGGTCGTCCACGAACGCCGCCGCACGCTCGCCGGGCGTCGCCATCATCGCCGCGCCGTCGAACTCCAGCACCTCGGGCCCGCCATCGAGTTCGTCGACGCGCCCATCGCCGAGTTCGGCGGCCGGGGCGTCGACCGCCCCGTTCCAGCTGGCGCTGAGCTCCTCGTCGGCGAGCTCGTCGGCGAGTTCCTCGTCGGCAAGCTCCTCAGCGAGCTCCTCGCTGGGCGTCGGCGCGTCGTCCGTGAGGAGCGCCGCCATCTCGGATTCGAACTGGGTCGGGTCGAACATGGTCGCCTCCGGGGTCATGCGAGCTGGGGCGCGGCGACGTCGGCCGCGCTCAGGTCGAGCTGGGTGAGGGCGTGGTAGGCGGTGCGGTAGCCCTCGACGCGCTGCTCGACCAGGTCGAGCCACGCCTCGAGCAGCCCGCCGGTCGCCGCGAAGTTGGGGGCCTCGACCGGCAAGACCTGGACGTCGAGCATCAGGTCGCGGCCGGTGTTGGCGCACTCGTGGTTGGCGAAGTACCGCGTCGGGTCTGGCTGGCCGGCCTTGCCGTCGCCGCGGACGAGCAGGTCGTAGGCCGCGGGCACGTACTCGTACGGCTGTTCGTACATGTCGGCGATGCCGAGGTCGCGCCGCAGGTCGCGGACGACCGCCAGGCTGCCGATGACCCACACGATGCCGTTGAGCGTCGTGGTGTAGGTGCGCCCGTACTCGAACGTCTCGCAGGTCTTCTGCAGGATGCGCAGCGTGTCGCGGATCGCGATCAGCGTCGCCGTCGACGCGCGCGCCGGCGACGCCGCGTCCTTGATCGCGACGGCGAGCTGGCGGGCGCTGTAGAACTGCAGCGCCAGCCGGATCAGCCGGTGGAACTGGATCGAGAACGCGCGGTTCGCCTGCGCCTCGCTGCCGAGCGTGGCGCCCAGCTCGGAGGTCCAGCCCAGGCAGGTGCGGTACGCCACGTCGCGGTCGCGCGTCGTCGAGCTCACCCCGGCGCGCAGGTCGCGCACCATCGCCTCGACCACCACCGTCGCGCGTCGACGCGACGCGATCGGGAAGCGGCGCAACAGCGCGTAGTCGTCGAGGAGGGACCCCACGATCTGGAACACCCCCATCCGCTCCATGAAGTACAGCCACAGCAGATCGCCGGCGAAGAGCCGGGTGAGTCGCTGCGACGTGGTGCCCCGCCGGCCGTCGACGGCGAGGCACGGGTCGGGGACCGGCCAGGTCCCGGGGTAGTGGCCAGCGCAGCCCACCGGCGCTATCAGATCACCGAGCACGCGCGGCCGCGGCGGCGCGGGGCCTTCGATCGGGGGCATCTGCCCGGCGACGAAGTACTCGCGGAAGTGCAGCGCGAGGTCGTCGGTGTCGCGATCGGCGGTCGGCGCGACCAGGGCCAGCAGCAGGTCGGTCGCTGGGTCGAACAACGCCGGCTGCGGCGGCTCCGCGGCGAATCCCGCGGCCAGGGTGTCGGTCAGCAGCTTGGTCAGATCAGGCATCGGAATCCTCCTGGGGACACGGGGCGATCGCATCGTCGCGACCGCAGAGACGAGAGCCAGTCGGTCGCGCGGCGGGCCACCGCCGCGGACGGTGTCTCGGTGGCCGCGACCCGCAGCGCCGCGAGTTGCACGCACGGTCGCGCGGCCGCGAACGCTGCGCCGCCAAGCGTCGCCAGCCGGGCTGGCGCCAGCGCGGCCAGGTCGAACAGGCGTGTCAGCGGCTGGTGATCGAGCGTCGCGAAGCGGGCCGACAGCGTGGCGCGCGCCAGCGGTGGCGCGAGCCGGCGCACTGCGGCCAGCGTCGCCGCGGCACCGGGGAGCGCGTCGAACCGCGCACGCCAGCGTCCCGCGAGCGCCGCCCAGGGGCCGCGCGGCCAGGTCGCCTGGCACCACGCCAGCGCCAGCTCGACGCGGAGCGCCGGTGGTGGGTGCGGGCCGCGGCCGCGCGCCAGCGCCACCGCGTGCGGCAACGCGAACAGCTCGACCGCGGCGTAGGCGTGCGCTGGCCCGGCGCACAGGAACGACCAGAGATCGGCGCCGATCTCCGGCGCCCAGCGCGCGAGGTCGACGGCGGTATGCCCGGTCGCGAGCTCGCCGACGGCGCGGGCGAGCTCGTCGCCGATGCCGAGCGCGGCGAGCGCCTGGTGACCGACCTCGTGCAGGATCGAGGTCAGGGTCAGCTTGTCGACGAGGCGCGCGTAGGGGATCTGGATCAGCGGGATCGGGCAGATCACCTCGCCACCCGCGTGGACGCCCTGGCGCAGGATCGCGGCGCCCAGGCCACGGTCGCAGTACACCAGCGGCGGCGCCAGCGCCGCCAGCCGCGGATCCGGGCGCCGGAGCGCGTCGTCCGCCAAGGCGTCGCACCCTGCCAGCTCGCGGCCCAGCCGCGGCGCCGCGCGCTGGGTCAGGACGTCGGCGAAGGTGTCGAACGCACCGAAGGCGGCGCCGACCTCGAGCTCGACGGTGCCGAGCCGATCGGCCACGGCCGCACCCCGCGCGGTGAGCGCGGCCGCGAGCCGGGCCCGGAGCGTGCGCTGGAGGCGACGGAGCGGCGCCAGGATCGCGTCCCACTGCGCGGACGCGAGGTCGTGGTCACCCGGGAGCGCGACGAGCTCGCGCAGCCCGCCGAGGGCATCGATCCGCGCCGCCAGGGAGGCGGCCTGACCGGCCGTCACCGGCGACGCCCGCGCCGCTGGCAGGTGCACGGGCGCCGCAGTTCGCGCACCGCGTCGGCGAGCGCGTCGGCGGCCACCCGCGCGGCGCCGGCCGGCGTCGCGATCTCCGGGCCCAGGCGCTCGGCGAGCAGCTCGTAGGCCCGCTCGGCGATCGCGTCGACGTCGGCCGGCAGCTCGTCGGGCTCCACGATCGCGTCGGACGCGCCGTCGGCCGGAAGCTCGTCGGGCCCCTCGACCGCGTCGGCAGGGGCGGCCACGGCGGCGGGCCCGGCTGGGTCGCGATCACGGGTGCGGCGCGGCGCGCCCAGCGCCTCCACGGCCGGCAGCGCCCACGGCGCGCTGGCGGCGAGCCCCGCGCGCGCGGCGCCGCGCGCCAGGCCGACCAGGCCGCGCCGCAGATGCCCGCGGCCGAGGTCGGTGACCGCGCGCGCGACGCTGAGGATCGGCGTCGCCGGCGCTGCCGCGGCGAGGCCCTTCTTGAGCAGCGCCTTGCCGGCTCGGCCGATGCGGCGCGCGAGCTTGCCGAAGAAGTACTCGTACTCGAGTTCGCGCAGCGCGGCGTCGAGCGTCGTCGCTGCGGCCTCGTCGCTGCGGGCGTCTGGGCGGTGGCGCTCGTCGGCCGCGGTGGTGGGTTCGGTGTGGCGTGACGATCGGTCGACGACATCGAGGTCGGCCTCGATGCGCGACAGGCGGAGGTAGGGAGAGCTCATCGATGCACCTGCCGGCCGTCACTGCAGGGGGCGCGCCAGCCGCCGAGGCGTCGCGCTGCGAACCGGCCGCGCCTGTCACACCACGCGCGGCGTGACAGCGCCGTGCCGGCACGCCACGGCGGCGATGCCGCGGGTGTCACCGCCGTCGTGTGCTGTCACGCGCCGATCGCGTGACACCGCCCACGAACCGCGTGCCTCGCGTGCCTGCGGCGCGGCACGACGGGTGCAGAGCGGCGCGCCATGTCTCGCATCAAGACCGTTCCCTTCGCCGCGGCCATGGCGCTGACCGCGTGCGTGTCCGAACCGGCGCCCGACCTCGCGCAGGACGATCAAGCGATCGCCTCGAATGAGGGCAAGTTCGACGTCGCCATCGATGCGCCGTGGCGCATCGAGCCGCGCACGCAGCTCGTCGCGAACCCCGAGCCGCAACCCGGCCAGGAGTGCTTCGGCGCCGGCTGCGTCGTGCGCTACCCGGCGATCCCGATCCAGCTCACTGTGCACGACGCCGACGCCTTCACCGACGCGTTGCCGCCGACGACCGGGACGCCGCCCACCTACGCCGAGCTCCAGCTCGGCGACTTCCTCGACGTGACCGTCACCGAGCGCGCCGAGGGGCACACCGACGTCCGCACGTTCCAGATCGGCCAGCTGCGCGAGATCGAGACCTTGGCGGCCGCGTGGCCCAACCCGAACCGCGCCGGTGCGGCGAGCTATCAACCCGATCATCGCGTCTGCAAGGCCTGGGAGAACCCGTGGTGCGCGCCGAGCTTCCGCGACGTCGGTAACACCAACGAGTGGCACGCGACGCTGATGTACCGCCCGCGCGCGCAGGCGCTGGGCACCGACGTCGAGCTCGACGTGACGATGCGCATCTCGCGGCGGGACGGCGCCGGCGAAGGTGACTACCGGATCACCGAGCACCTGCGCGTGCACCTCGCGGCGGCGTCGCTGCCGCGGTTCGGCCCGGGGTGGGCGTACGGCGATCTGCACTACCACTCGCAAGGCACCGACAACGACGGCGAGTCGGCCTACGCCTACCGCGGCGTGTTGCAGGCGATGGCCGCCATGGGCCTCGACTTCGTGGTCGCGGCCGACCACGCCTCGAACAGCGCCCAGGCCACCAACGTCGACCCGGTCGACATCGCGTCGTGGACCTTCATCGAGTCCAACTTCAACGCGCTCCGCGACATGTCCCCAGCGCGCTACCGCCACCTCCACGACTGGCTGTACCTGGCGGGCGGCGGCAACCATCAGGTGGCGCAGACCTACCGCTGGCAGGACTGGGGGCTGCCGGCGATCCCGCAGCTCATCCTCGGCGGTGAGGTCGACGCGATCCCGGAGCTCGGGACCGCGGATCTCGCCGACGGCCTGCGCTACGGCAACGGCCGGCGCTACCGCTGGTTCGACGCGTGCCGCGAGCTCCCGCCGGCGATCCTCGGGCTGCCGTGGGACTACCCGTGCGACGGGTTCTACGATCCGGTCCCGGGGTCGGGGCAGTTGACGTTGAACATGGCCAAGGTCCGCGCCGGCCTGGTCGAGGCACGCGAGCCCGGCCGCTACCTGCTCAAGGATCCGCAAGGGCGTGGCCTCGGCTTCGCCCGCCAGCACCTCATCTACGTCCCGCGCACGCTCGACCACGACGGCTTCGTGTCGTCGAGCACCGGCACCTGGGGCGGCGGCAGCCGCCGGCTGGCGGACATCCTCCGTCAGGACTTCGAGCAGCGCGGCCTCGGCCACGCCTTCCTGGCGCACCCGGTCGCCGCCGCCAGCGGCAAGGGCTTCGGGCGCGTCGGCCCCGACATCGTCCCGTACAGCGACGCCCAGCTCGAGACCGCGTTCGCGTCGCGGCACGTGCTCGGCTTGCAGCTGTGGAACGAGGACGCGCGTGTCGCCACGCCGCTGCCGGGCGCCGGCGTCGGCGCGATCAACTGGGTCACCGCCCGGGCCTCCGGCGCGATCGAGCTCGACTGGTGGCCGAGCTGGCGCTGGGGCTTCGCGCAGCGGCGGTCGCCGGCGCGCGGGCTGCAACAGGGGGCAGCGGCGTGGGACAAGCTGTTGCTGTGGGGGCTCGATCCCGCGCGCACCGGGGGCCTGGCGTGGCTGACGCCCGGGCAGCCGCGGCGGGTGTTCATGGCCGGCGGCTCGGACGCCCACGGTGACCTCAACGTGCGGCGCGACGGCGCGGTGAAGGGCACCGACGAGGTCACCGACACCGCCATCGGCAAGCCGCGCAACCTGGTGTTCGTCGGCGCCCCCGCCGGGGGCGACGCGACGCCAGACGGCTCGCAGCCGCGCTCGTGGAGCCAGGCCCAGCTGGTGGGCGGCCTGGCGTCCGGGCAGTTCGCGGTCACCGACGGACCGGCGGTGCGGATGGCGATCGACGTCAACCACAACGGCCTGATCGACGACGGCGACGTCGCGATGGGTGGCGTCCGCACGGCCGCCAAGGGCGAGCGGCTGCCGATCGTCGTGGAGTTCATGTCGACGCCGGAGTTCGGCAAGGTCACCGGCATCGACCTGTACGTCGGCGTCCACGCCGACGCGCTCCGCCAGGGGATGATCTACGCGCCGTTCGATCACGGCCTCCACGGCGACGAGGTCACCGACGTCAACGGCGACGGCGACGTCGACCTACAGGGGACCTGGGCCCAGACCCACGTCCACGCCCCGACCGGCCGGCGCTTCGAGCGCTTGAACGATCACTACTGGGGCGACGTGACGTTGCGGCTCGGCGTCGCCGATCATGCCTTCGGGCAGGTCGTGCGGCGCACCTTCGAGCTCGACCCGGCGCGGTTCCCGGTGCTGTCCTTTGACTGCAACGAGGCGGTCGATCGGCTCGAGATGCCCGACCGATTGTTCGTGCGCGCGTTCGTCCGCAGCGCCGGCAAGCCGCCGGTGCCCGGCGAGGCGTGTGATCCGCTGCGCGAGGAGTGCCTGGAGCGGTGGGCGTTCACCAACCCGGTGTGGGCGGTGACGCCGCCGCCGCTGCCGACCGGCGTGGTGCCGCCGGTGGTCGGCACCGTCCCGCCGCCCGCCCCGTTCGAGGCGGCGAGCACCGTCGAGGCCGTGCGGGTCGATCGGCGCCAGGGACGGCTGTTCGATCGCGGCCTCAACAGCCAGTGCTTCGACGGGACGTACTACACGGGCAGCCCCGGCACCTGGCCCGGGGATCCGTGGCGGTCGTTCTACGCCATCGCCGCGCGCCGCGCCGCCAACGGCTGGAACGGCGTCGCGACCAGCGCGGTGTTCCCGTCGAACAGCTGGCTCGTCGACGGCGGCCACGGCCAGCACTTCAACCTCGGCTGGGGCGTGGCGTCGCTGTACTTCAACCCGCACGTCTGGCCGGGCGCGGGCAGCTCGTTCGGCTGCGCGTACGTCGTGTTCAACGGCATCCGCGCCAAGTGGTTCGAGCTCGCGGCGGAGAACGGCGCGCTGGGCTACCCGATCACCGACGAGCGCTACCACGGCGGCGGCGCGTACCAGTACTTCGACAAGGGCGCGGTGTTCTGGAAGGCGGCGCTGGGCACCGTGGTCCTGCGCGGCGAGCTGGCGGTCCGGCACCTCGAGCTGATGCGGGCCGGCGGGGCCGCGTTCCCGACCTGGTCGGGCACGATCGCGTCGCAGCCAGCCGGCCAGACCGCGCTGCTCGAGAACGGCGCGCAGCTGTTCGCCAAGGGCGTCGGCGCGGCGTTCGTCGTGGACGGCGCGATCCTCGCCCGCTACCAGGCCCTGGGCGGCGCGCTGTCGTTCCTCGGCTACCCGATCGCCGATGCGCAGACCACCCTGGCTGGCACCCGGTCGCAGCGCTTCGAGGGCGGGACGCTGTTCAGCGGCGCCGACATGGATCTGGGCGTCTGCACCCAGGCCGGCGCGTTGCGGCTGCCGCGGCCGTTGCCCGATCGCCCCGGGCAGTGAACGCCGCCGGCCCGGGTCACCACCACGTCGCGCTGACGCCGGCGTAGGCGGCGCGGGTGTAGGTGGTCTCCGACGAGTCCTGCACCGGCTCGGCGTAGAGCACGCTGCCGTCGCCGTCGCCGAGCAGGTTGGACGCGCCGATGAACGCGGTGAGGTCGGTGCGCCCGACGGTGCGCACGTACGAGGCCTGCACCTGCAGCTGGGTGTTGTAGCGCGGCATCGCCTTCGAGCCGTCGCGGCCGCCGAAGACGCCGCGCACGGTGACGCTGGTGGCGTCGTGCGCGGTCCACTCGTAGGTGCCGATGGCGTAGCCGCCCGGCGAGGTCTCGACGCCGAAGCCGGCGTGCCACGGCCCGCGGGTGACCGCCTTGACGTACAGGTCGAGGTGGCTGGTCGGCACCACCCGCGACGTCTCCGAGGAGCCGGGCTCATCGGGCTCGGCCGAGAACCGCACCGACAGCGGCCGCAGCGTGAGCTGGGCGCGGCGCCAGCCGAAGCCGAGGTGGCCCTCGAGCTGGCCGCGCACCCGGGCGGCCGGGTAGCGCTCGGGCACGCCGATCAGGAAGGCGTCGGGCGTGTAGGTCACGGCGTCGGGCGTCCGCATCAGGGTAGCGGTGACGCCGCCCGAGACGCCGGGGCGGATGCGCGCGTCGGTGCGCGCGGTCAGGCAGGCCGGGCAGGTCAGAGCGAGGCCGAGCACGGCGATCGATCGCATGCCCCAGCATCGCCCGCCGCGCGGCGGGGTTGGCGCCGGCGGCGCGGCCAGCGTGATCGGCGTCGCGCGGTCAGCGGAACCGCGGCAGCAGCACGTGATTCTCGACGTGGTGGTGGCGCGCCACCAGGATCTCGAACTCGTGGACCGCGGCGTACAGCTCGACCACCTCGTCGGAGGCGCCGGCCGGGGCCTGGTAGTCGTTGGTGGCGGTGCGCAGGCGCTTGAACATCAGGCCGAACTCGCGGTGCTCATCGAACATGGTGCCGAGCTTGGCGCGGAGCTCGGGCGTCATCTCGTTCTTGAGCATCGCGGGGAACAGCTCGTCCTCCTCCTCGTCGAGGTGCGCGAGCATGTGGGTCCCCAGATCGTCGATGCCGTTGGCCAGCTGGCGCAGCCCCGGGAACTGGGTAGCGTGCTGGATCATCAGCTCGCGGGACTGGTGGCCGAGCAGGGCCAGCAGCGCGCGCAGGTGCCGGTGCTGACGGGCCAGCGCGCGGCTGATCAGCGCCGAGGTGGTCGCGGTGCGTGGGTCGGCCTCGGGGTCCGGCTCGGCCATGGCCGCGGCCAGCTCCGCCATCAGCGCCTCGCGATCGAGCTGACGCTCCGCGATCACCTGGCCGAGCAGCCGGTGGCCCTCGCAACAGTAGTCGATGTGGCGGCGGTCGAGCACGGTGGCGGTGGCCGAGTGCGCCAGGACCAGGTCGGCGACCGGGGCGTCGAGGTCGATCATGCGCCCCCAGTATCGCCGGTGCGCCCCCCCGCGCGCCAGCGTTACAGCAGCGGGCGCAGGTGCCAGAACTGCACCTCGCGGCCGCCGGCCAGCTCGGCCAGGCCGTCCGCTTCCTCGCGGGCCTGATCGAAGCGGGCCTGGGCGAAGGTCGGGGCGCGATCGGCGTCGCTGGTGCGCGCGGCGCGGGTGCACACCCGGGTGTGGCCGCCGTCGTCGCCGGGCGGGCCCGGGTGATCGACGAACAGCAGGTCGCCGGGGCGCACCGCGGCCAGCAGCCGGGCGATCGCGCGGTCGTTCGCCGCGCTGGCGCGCGCGCGCTCGGGATCGGCGGGATCGCGGTGGTCGAGGTAGGTGACCAGCTGCCAGCCCGGCTTCTTCGCGAGCGCGTCGCCGAACCGCTCGGCCCGCGGGAAGTGGCGGTAGGTCCCGGCCTGGAACGTCGGCACCGGCAGGTCGGCCAGCGCCACCACCGCGCCGCCGAAGACGTTGCACTTCCAGTACCCCGCGCCCGCGAGGTGGTAGCCGACGCCGCCCGGCAACCGCAGCGTGCCCGGCGTCGGCGCGACGCCGAACTGCTGGGCGTGGCACGCGTAGCGCACGCCGTCGACGCGGGTCGCGAACGGCGCGGCCGCCGACGCGGCGCAGATCGCGCGGGCGACGCCGACGATCCGGCGCGCGCCCTTGCTGAGGGCCGCGACCGGATGATCGCCGCCGAACAGATCCGGCACCGGCCGCTCGCGCAGCAGCTCCTCGACGGCGGCCAGCTCGGCGCGCCCGAAGCCGCCGCTCGTCGGCAGGCCACGCCACCGCTGCAGCGCAGTCACCGCCGCGGTCGCCTCGGCGCCGAAGCTGCCGTCGGAACCCCAGGCCGGCAGCCGCAGCTCGACCGGCGCGCCCGGCACCCGCGCCGCCACCGCCTGCAACGCGCGCTGCACCAGCTGCACCCGCGCGCCGTCGCGATCGGCGCGATCGACCACCGCGCGGCCGGCGCGCACGCTGCTCAGCGTCGGCGCGCGCAGGTCGGCGGTCGCGAGCGGCGCGCGGATCGCCTCGCGCGCGACGCCCAGCTCGACCAGCAGCGCGCCGACGCCGGCGCCCAGCAGCTCGGCGGCCTGGCGCGCGATCACCAGCAGCGTCGGGCGCGGGAGATCGCCCAGCCCCTGGGCGGCGAAGTCGTCGAGCGGGAGCGGCTGATCGGCGATCAGCGCGGCGAACGGGGCGGGCAGGGCGGGCATGGCGTGAGCATCGCGGGTTTCGGCGCGCGGCGGTATCGCCCCGCCGCGGTCATCCCCGCAGCGCCGCCGGCCACCGGGCCGGGTCGCCGCCCCAGCGGGTGACCACCGCGGCCATCCACCGCTCGAGGCCCCAGCCGACGCACGCGGTCTCGGCGAGGTCGTCGCCGCGGCGGATGTCCATCGGCGTGGCGAAGCAGCCGCCGTGCAGGTTGAAGGACGCCGCCGCGACGGTGGCGCCGCCGCCGATCGCCAGCCGCAGCTCGAGCTTGGTCGAGCGCATCGCCTGGAAGGTGCGCAGCGACGCGGCCTCGGCGGCGAAGAACGGATCGGTCGCCACCTCGAGCGCGGCGTCGAGGTCGAGCTCGGCGCACAGCGCCTGGGTCAGCTCGATCAGCCGGGCGCGCGTCGCGACGACGTAGTCGCGCTCGCCCAGCAGCACCGCCTCGCGCATCGAGAACTCCCACTGCCGCTCGAGCGGCGCGAAGCGGTGGCCCTCGTAGCGGTAGCTGTTGCCGAGCGCGGTGATCGCCTGGCCGTGGGGCAGCCGCGCGCCGCGCAGCGCGCGGTAGACGTTGTGGCACACGAACGGCTCGAGGATGAAGCCGGTCGGCTGCGCGCGCTCGGGCGGCGGCGCCGCCAGCCCGTCGGCGCGCGCGTCGTGGGCGAACCGCTTGAGCTCGTCGAAGTGCGGCGGCAGGTGGAAGCCCCAGGTGACGTGCTGCGGGTGGCTCGAGAAGTACCCGGTCAGCCGCAGCAGATCGCTGGTCGACTCGATGCTCGGCAGGTGCCACGGCTCGGCGTCGACCTCGGCGGCCAGGCGCGCGAGGCGTGCATCGAGCGCCGCCCGCAGCCGCGCCGCCGGCCCGCGCAGCGCGTACTGCCCCGGGCCCAGCGTGATCACGTTGGCCGCGACGAACGCCGCCAGCGCGCCGTCGTCGACGGGCGCCGGCCGCCGCCACGCCGTCTCGGTCGCCGCCACCAGCCGGAACGACGCCAGCGACGCGGTCACCGCCGCCGCGACCTGGGCCTCGAGGTCCGGCGACGCCGCGGCCCCGTCGGCCAGCGCCACCGCGACCCGGCCGCGCTCGCGATCGATCGCGTGGACGCCGGCGATCGCTGGGTGCGCGAACGCCAGGTCGGCGTCGATCGCCTGGGCCTGGTGGGCGCTGGCGCCGGCCAGCCGTGGCACCTCGATCCAGTGCGCCGCGCTCACGACGGCCGCCGTTCGGTGATCAGCGCGGCGATCGACGCGATCGACCGCAGCCGCCCGGCCTGGACGTCGCGCTCGTCGATGCGCACGCGGAAGTCGTCCTCGATCGCGGTGATCAGCTCGAGCAGCTGCATCGACGCCAGCGCGCCGGTCGCGAACAGATCGAGGTCGTCGGCGGCCGCGGGCGGGCCGCCGAGCTGGTGGACGTGGACGCGCAGCGAGTCGGAGAGGGTCATGCCGCTCGGCAAAGCACTGCGCATGCCGTGTGCGCGATCGCACGCGCACCGTCACCGCGGCTACGCAGCGCGATCGGTGGCGCCGATTCCTCACCAGCGCGTGGCGGAATTTCGACCGGGTGTCGCTACTCGAACAGCTCGGGCCACGCCCCGCGGAAGCGATCGCGCAGCCGCGCCTGCGCCGCGCGCACCAGCGCCTGGGCCTCGCGCGCGCCGGGCAACCCGAGCGCCGCGGCGATCGCGTCGAAGCTGGCCTCGCTCAGCCAGCGGCGCAGCGCGTCGGCCATGGTCGGCGGGAAGGTGTCGATGTGCGCGTGGATCTCGGTGAGCGCGCGCCGCACGCCGAGCAGGGTCGACAGCGGCGGCCGTTCGCCCAGCTCGGGCGCGGCGTCGAGGCGCTCGGCGCCGCTGCCGACGTCGCGCTTGCCGGGCGCCGCGGGCAGCGCGCGCACCTCGACGCCGTGGTCGACGATCGCCCGCTCGAGCTCGCTGGCCCGGAGCTGCGCAGGCCGGTAGGTGACGGCCAGCGTGTCGGCGGCGGCCTCGACCGCGATCACGCCGGCGCGCGCCCGCAGCGCCGGCACCAGCGTGGCGCGCCAGTCGCCGGCCGCGCGCGGGGCGGGCTCGACCCGGGCCTGCCAGCGGGCGACGCCGCGCCACCCGAACCGCTGCTTGACGTGCTCCTTCACGACGAACCGCGTGAGCACCACCAGCCACCCGCGCAGCGGCGTGCCGGGCTCGTCGGTCACCTCGGCGGCGTCGCCGTCGGCCACCGGCGCCGCCAGCCGGGTCAGGCCCTCGACCATCGCCGCCTCGGCCAGCTCGTCGGCGTCGGGCGCCTGGCGGGCCAGGAACGCGCGCAGGTTGGCGAAGTCGCGATCGCTCATGCGCTCGATGACGTCGACCAGCACCGCGCGCGGCTCGTCCTCACCGGTCAGGCCGACGCGGCGCAGCGCCGGGCTGGTCGCCGCCCAGCGCTCGATGTGCGGCGCCACCGCGGTCAGCAACGCCTGCCAGGCGCGGTCGCGGTCGGCGCTGGATCCCGCTGCGCACAGCCGCTCGACCTGCGCGCGGCAGGAGCGCTCGAACACCGCGTCCCAGGTCGCCACGATCGCCATGATATCATTTGCGTCGCGACCATCGCCTGACGTCCTGGCGGTCGCGGCTGTTTCGATCGGTGAGCATGCCGCACCCGTCCGTCTCCGAGCTGCTGGCCGCCGGCGATGGCGCCGTCGACGCCGCGGTCGCGGCGCACCTGGCCGAGTGCGCCAGCTGTCGGCGGCTGACCGAGCGGTCGCGGCCGGTGGCGCGCGCCGAGGAGATCGCCCGCGGCGACGACGATCTGGCCGAGCTGCCGGCCGTCGATCCCGCGCTGTACCTGCGGCTCGAGCGCGTGCCCGAGCAGCGCGGCGGCATGGGGCGGACGTTCGTGGCGCGCGACCGCCGCCTGGGCCGCGAGGTCGCGATCAAGCAGCCGCTGGGGCCGGCCGACGTGCCCGATCCGATCTTGCGCGCCACGCTGCGGGCCCGCTTCGAGCGCGAGGCCCGGCTGACCGCGCGGCTCGAGCACCCCGCGATCGTCGGCGTCTACGAGGCCGGGCGGTTTCGCGACGGCGAGGCGTTCTACGCGATGCGCCGGGTGCAGGGCCGGTCGCTGGCCGAGGTGATCGCGGAGCTGCCCGGGCTCGGTGATCGCCTGGCGCTGTTGCCCAACCTGACGATCGTCGCCGAGGCGCTGGCCTACGCGCACAGCCGCGGCGTGATCCACCGCGACGTGACGCCGGCCAACATCCTGGTCGGCGCGTTCGGCGAGACCGTGCTGATCGACTGGGGCCTGGCCGCCGACGCGTCGAGCCAGCACGTCGGCACGCCGACCGCCGACGTCTACCGCCGCGGCGAGATCGCGCTCACCGACTACGGCGTCGGCACGCCCGGCTACGTCGCGCCCGAGCAGCTGCGCGGCAACGCGCCCGACGCGGCCGCCGACATCTTCGGCCTCGGCGCGACGCTGTACCACCTGCTGGCCGGGCGCCCGCCGCCGGCCGCCGACCGCCCGCCGCTCGGCGCCGAGATCCCGCCGCCGCTGGTGGCGCTGGTGGCCCGCGCGATGGCCGAGCGGCCGAGCGAGCGGTTCGCCACGGTCGCCGAGCTGGCCGCCGAGCTGAAGCGGTTCCACGCCGGCCAGCTGATGGCCAGCCACCGCTACACGCCGCGCGAGCTGGTCCGCCACTACCTGCGCCGCTACCGCGCGCCGGCGGTGATCGCGGCGGTCGCCGTCGCGGTGCTGATCGCCGGCGGCGCGCTGTACGTGCGCGGGCTGGCGCGCTCGCGCGATCGCATCGAGCGGGCCCGGGCCGCGGCCGAGGCCAGCGATCGCGCGGCCCAGGCGGCGCTGCGGCGCCAGCGCGGCGTCACCGCGTCGCAGCTCGCGGCGATCCCGGCGCGGCGGCTCGAGGCGATCGCCGAGGGCGTGCGCGCGGTCGCCCCCGAGCTGCGCGCCGGCGGCGCGCCCACCCCCGAGGCCTGGCAGGGGCTCGTCGACGCGCTGGCCGCGGGCCCGGTCGGCGCGCCGCTGATCGGCCACCACGGCGCGATCAACGCGGCGGCGTTCACCAGCGACGGCGCGACGCTGTTGACGGCCGGGCCGGATCGCACGCTGCGGACGTGGGCGGTGCCGTCGGGGGCGCCGCGCGCGGTGCTGGCCAGCCGGCTCGAGCGCCCGCACCTGATCGCGGTGACGCCCGACGGCGCGCGGGCGCTGGTGTGCGGCTACGACGCGGTCGCCGAGTTGGTGCCGCTCGCCGGCAGCGCCGGCCGCGGCATCCCGCTGCCGCTGGGCGATCCGCAGTGCGGCGTCACGCCCGGCGGCGCGGTGGTGATCGCGTCCGGCGCGCAGGCGCAGGTGCTGGCCGCCACCGACGGCTCGGTCACGGCGTCGGCGACGCTGCCGGCCAACGCCACCGCGCTGGGCATCAGCGCCAGCGGGCTGATCGCGATCGGCACGGTGGCCGGCGAGCTGGTGCTGTGGCGCCCGGGCGCGGCGCCCACGGTGGTGCCCGCGGTCCACGGCGGCAGCGTCCGCGCGGCGATGTTCCTCGACGGCGACGCCCGCCTGGTGACCGGCGGCGACGACGGCCGCGTGCTCGGCTGGGCGATGCGCGGCGACGCGCTGGGCGCGTCGGCGGTGGTGATCGACCGCCCCGGCGCGCTGGCGCCGGGGATGGTGCCGTTGAGCGACGGCCGCCTCGCCATCTACGCCGCCGGCAGCCTGACCCGTTCTCACGAGCGCGTGACCATCATCGTCGGCGGCGGGCGCGTGGTCACGATCGACGGCTGGGCCGCGGTGCCGGTGAGCGGGCAGCCCGCCACGCCGGCGCTGGCCGGCATGTCGCCCGATGGCGGTGCGCTGCACGACCCCGCGACCGGGCGGTCGGTGCTGCGCCTGCCGCGGCCCGCCGACGCCGTGCACCTCGCGCTGCGCGACGCCGACGACCTGCTCGTCGCCTCGATGGACGGCGGCGCGCTGCTGTGGGACCTGCGGTCGGGTGTCGGCAGCGGGCAGCTGCTCGGGCACGGCGGCGAGGTGACCGGCCTGCTCGCGATCGACGATCGGCTGTGGAGCGCGTCGCTCGACGGCACCGTGCGCGCGTGGTCGACCACGTCGGCCGACGCCACCGCGCTCGATCTCGGCGCCGAGCTGGTCGACGCGACCGCGGCGCCCGATCGCCGCCAGCTCGCGCTGCTCGCCGCCGACGGCACCGTGCGCCTGATCGCCACCACCGGCGCGCCGTCGCCGCGCACGCTGCGGGTCCCTGGCGCGGCGCTGGCGTTCGCGGCGTTCGCGCCCGACGGCGCCCGGCTGCTGACCGGCACCAGCGGCGGGCGCGCGCAGCTGTGGGACGCCGCCACCGGCGCCGCCGGCCCGACGCTGGCCGTCGGCGCCGCTGACCTGACCGCCGGCGCGTTCACACCCGACGGCGCCGCGGTGGTCGTCGGCGCCGTCGACGGCACGCTGACGCTGGTCGACGTCGGGACCGGGGCGGCCCGCGCGACGCTGACCGCGACCAGCAGCGGCGGCATGCTGTCGGGCGGCGACCCGATCGATCGGTTGCGCTTCATGGCCGACGGCCGCCTGGTGGTCGGCTTCGCGTCGGCACGCACGATGATCGTCGACGCCGCCACCCTGGCGGCCCGCGGGTCCCGCGACGGCCGGCCGGTCGCGGCGCTGCCCGACGGTCGGCTGGTGACGCTGGCCGTCGACGGCCGGGTGCTGGTCGACGCGCCGGGCGGGGGCGCGCCGCAGGTCCTCGCCGGCGGCGCGCGCTCGGTGCTGGCGGTGGCCGCCGCGCCCGACGGCGCCTGGGTCGCCACCGCCGACCAGGCCGGCGTGATCCGGGTGTTCGACCTCGCGTCGGGCGCCGCCGCGCTGACCCTGACCCCCGCCGGCGTCGCGCTGCCGACCGCGCTGGCCTTCGTCGACGGCGGCCGCGCGCTGGCGGTCGGCGGCTCGACCGGCGCGCTGCGGATCGTGTCGCTCGAACCGCGCCGCGCCGTCGCCCAGGCCTGCGACCTGCTGCGCTACTTCGATCGCGCCGCCGACGGCGCCTGCGAGTGAGCGCCCAGCGCCGTGATCGCCACGTCGCCGAACCAGATCCGCTCGCGCGCGCCGCGCTGGCCCTTGAACGCGATCGCGATCGGCGCGGCCCCCGCCGGCGCCTGGAACGCCCAGCGGCCGACCCGCACGCCGTCGACCTCGACCTCGATGGCGTCGGCGCGCTGCACCGCGCTGACCCGGTGCACGGCGCGGGTCCGATACCCGGGGAGCGGGTGGAAGCCGTCCAGCTCGAAGCGCGCGTCGTCGATCCACAACGCGAACTCGTCGTTGCCGAACAGCACCACCGCCCCAAGCAGGTGCAGCTCGAGGGTCCGCGCGTCGCTGCCCAGCCGCCGCCAGGTGACGCTGACGCGGTACGGCGGCGCTACCGGCGTGCGGGTCATGAACTGACCGAAGGAGTACGCGATGGTCGCGCCGTTGGTGGCGGCGACGAAGCTGCCGCACGCACGCCCCGGCTGCAGGTCGCCCTGCGTGGCCACCCAGGCGTCGAGGTCGTGGCACGGCGGCTCGGCGGCCGCCGGGCCGGCCCCGACCAGCACCGCGAGCGCCGCGCGCGTGAGCCACCGCACGCGCCGACGATACCAAGTTTCTCCTGACGCCTGGCCGGGCCGCGCTGTTTGTCCGATCATGAAGCTCACCACGCTCCTGGCCCTGGCCGCGGTGGTCGCCGCCGCGCCGTCGTCCGCCCGCGCCGAGGACGACGACGGCTACTTCGCGCTGCTCGGCGCCGGCCTCACCGCCCAGGCCGACTACAGCGGTCTGCAGATCGGCTCGTACTACTACTCGAAGCCCTCCGCCGAGGGGATCGACCGGATCTACGTGACCGCCGACGCGAACATGGCCGCGCCTGGCCTGGGGTTCGACTTCGGCTACCGGGTGTTCCGCGGCCTGACGCTCGGCCTCAACTTCGGGTTCTACCCGACCAGCGCCTCGGGCCCGGCGGCCCCGGCCACCGGCACCGAGACCATCGGCGGCTTCGGCATGTCCGCCGGCTGGATCGCCGTGCAGAGCAAGCGGTTGCTGGTGCACCCGATCGTGTTCGTCCAGCGGGCCGGCAACGAGCCGTACTACGGCGCCCGCTGGGGCCTCGAGGTCCACGCGATGGCCCGCGTGCTCCGGCTGGGGACGCTCGGCGGCCGCTCGCTGTACCTGTCGGCGCAGGTGACCGCCGGCACCGCGAGCACCACGATCAAGATGGACTCGGTGGTCGCCGATCAGTCCGCGACGTACTCGCGCACGTACCTCTCGGTCGGCGTCACGCCGATCGACTGGTCGTTCTGAGCGCGGAGGTCAGCGCGGTCCTCACGCGCGCCGCGCTTGAGCCAGCGCCGTCGCCGGAGTAGAAGGCCGCATGCACCGCCTGTCGATCGTGTCCGCGCTCCTCATCGTCGCCGCGTGCGGCGGCTCGTCTCACCCGGCCACCCCGGCCCCGACCCCCGCGGCCAAGGTCGCGTGGAAGGACATGGACGCCGACCAGCGCCACGCGTTCATGGAGGACGTGGTGATGCCGCGCTCCAAGGAGCTGTTCATGGCGTTCGACGCCGACCGCTACCAGGACATGGACTGCAAGACCTGCCACGGCCCCGGCGCCGACGACAAGTCGTTCGAGATGCCCAACCCCGCCATCGCGCCGCTGCCGACCTCCGAGGAGGCCTACATGGCGTGGATCGCCAAGGACGAGGGCGCCGCGCGCATGACGCCGTTCATGAGCGAGAAGGTCGAGCCGTTGATGATCGAGCTCCTGCAGCTCACGCCGTTCGATCCCGCGACCAAGACCGGCGAGTTCGGTTGCATGGGCTGCCACACGCTCGAGGGCGCGCCGCCCGCCGAGTGACCGATCAGCGCGCCGCGCGGCCGCGGGCGCGTGGCGTGGCCGCCACCGGCGTCGCCGGCGCGGCCCCGAGCAGCGCGAGCAGCTCGGCGCTGGTCGTGCGCAGCGCGCCGTCGGTGCCGTCGAGCACCGCCGCCGCCAGGTCGCGCTTGGCCGCGTGCAGCTCGAGGATCTTGGCCTCGATCGTGTCGGCCGCCACCAGCCGGTAGATCGTCACCGGCCTGGTCTGGCCGATGCGGTGGGCGCGATCGCTGGCCTGGTCCTCGACCGCCGGGTTCCACCACGGATCGAGGTGGATCACGTAGTCGGCCGCGGTCAGGTTGAGCCCGGTGCCGCCGGCCTTCAGCGAGATCAGGAACACGTCGCCGTCGCCGGCCTGGAACGCCGCCACCCGCGCGCCGCGCGTCGCCGCCGGCGTCGCGCCGTCGAGATACTGGTAGCTGATCCCGGCCGCGTCGAGCGCCGCGCGCACCAGCGTCAGGTGGCCGACGAACTGCGAGAACACCAGCGCGCGGTGGCCCTCGGCGCGCAGCTCCTCGAGCAGCTCGAGCAGCCGCTCGAGCTTCGACGACGGCACCGCGCTCTCGGGGTCGTGCAGCCGCGGGTGGCACGCCGCCAGCCGCAGCCGGGTCAGCTCGGCGAGGATCTGGATCCGCTGCTCGTTGACGCCCAGCTCGGGCAGCGCCTTGTCGAGCTTGGCGATCGCCGCCAGCCGCACCTGCTCGTACAGCGCGGCCTCGCCGTCCGACAGCGGGATCGTCAGCGCGATCTCGGTGCGCGCCGGCAGCTCGCGCGCCACCTCGTCCTTGCGCCGCCGTAGCACGAACGGTCGCAGCGCGAGCGCCAGCTCGGCCTGGGCCGCGGCGCTGCGGTCGCGGTCGATCGGCGCCGCGTAGGCCTCGCGGAAGTGCTCCCACGGCCCGAACAGCGGCGGGAACACCGCGGCGAAGATCGCCCACAGCTCGCCGACCCGGTTCTCGACCGGCGTGCCGGTGAGCGCCATCCGGAACTCGGCGTCGAGCGCGCGCGCGGCCTGCGACCGCTGCGTCGAGGCGTTCTTGATCGCCTGGGCCTCGTCGAAGATCACCGTCGCGAACCGCCGCGCCTCGAGCCGCGCGCGCTCGCGGTGCAGCAGCGCGTAGCTCACGACGACCACGTCGCCGGCGCGGGCCCCGTCGATCACCTCGGCCCGCGCGCCCCGCTCGGCCAGCAGCTGGGCCCGCAGCTTCGGCGCGAACCGCGCCAGCTCGGCCATCCAGTTGGTGGCGACCGAGGTCGGCGCGATCACCAGCGCGGCCCCCTGGTCGGCGCGCGCGCACAGGAGCGCGATGGTCTGGACCGTCTTGCCCAGGCCCATGTCGTCGGCGAGCACGCCGCCGGCGCCCCACGCCGCCAGCCGGCTCATCCACGCGTAGCCCTCGCGCTGGTAGTCGCGCAAGGTCGCGCGCAGCGCGCGCGGCAGCTTCGGCTCGCTGCGCGCGGCCGCCCGCACCCGCGCCACCAGCGCGGCCCACTGCGCCGAGCCGTCGATCGTCGCGCCGGCGTCGGCCAGCGCCAGCATCGCCGGCACCGCCGCCACCGAGCTCACCAGCTGGCCGCGGACCTTGGTGCGATGCGCGGCCAGGCGCGCCAGCTGCGCGCGCAGCGCGTCGGCCAGCTCGAGCCAGCGATCGGGTCCGACCTGCACGAACCGCCGCTGCGCCCGGGCCGCCTCGATCAGCGCCGCCAGGTCGACCTGCTCGCCGTCGACCGCCACCATCCCGTCGACGTCGAGCCAGTCGCGCTTCTGGGACACCGTGAGCGTCAGCGCCGACGCGGCGACGTCGCGCCGCACGGTCGGGCGCCGGGCGACCCACTCGGCTGTCACCCCGGCGGGCAGCTCGTCGAGCGCCATCGCCAGCGTCAGCGCGTCATCGCCGTCGGTCACGCGGTAGCGCCAGCGCGGCCCGGTGTCGTCGACGGTCGGCGCCACCGGCAGCGCCGCGATCGCCCGCGCCACCCGCGCCTCCTCGTCGGCCAGCTCGCGCCGCACGTGGCCGCGCTGCCCGTCGCGCACCAACGGCAGCACCTCGCGGCCCTCGCCCGGCGTCACCAGCGGCGCCTCGGGCGCCGGCCGGATCCACGCCTCCAGCGCCAGCCCGCCGTCGGGGTCGAGCCGCACCCGCAGCACCACGCGCGGCGCGGTCGCCCACGCCGCGCCCAGCAGCGCCGCCGGCACCGCCACCGGCAGGCGGTCGTCCACCGCCGCCAGCTTGTCGAGCAGCGCCGCGTGGGCCGTCGGCGGGAAGCGGTCGCCGTAGCGCTCGATCGCCGCCAGCAGGCCCGCGCTGCGGCGATCGGTGTCGATCACCAAGCACTCGCCGTCGGCCGGGCGGAAGTCGACCCCCGCGCCGCCGGCGCGCGTGAGCGCGAGCCGCGCCGCCGGCGACAGCGGCCGCCCGTCGACCGTCGGCACCAGCCGCAGCGCGTCGCCCGCCTCGACCACCTCGAACGCCAGCCGCGCGCGCCGCACCGCGATCGGCGTCAGCTCGCGGTCGTCGGCGACCACCCGCGGGTGGCCGATCAACATCACCAGCGCCGCGCGCACCTGCGGCGGGAGCGGCGTCCCGTACGACTCGAGCGCCGCACCGGCGCTGCGGTCGACCGGCGCGACGTCGTAGCGCCCGCTGCGCAGCTCGTTGGCGGGGATCGCGCTGCCGCGCGACAGCCCGCGCGCCTGCGGCTTGCGGATCGTCGGGGTCAGCTCGAGCTGGCCGTAGCGCTCGCGCAGCCGCCACCACACCTCGCCGGGCAGCGCCCCCGCGACCGGCGCGTCGAGGTGCTCGAGGTGCGCGAGCACCAGCTGCCACGGCTCGCGCTCGATCACCGCCGCCAGCGCGCGCGCCGCCGCGTCGTCACCGGCCAGCGTCCGCAGCATCGCGTCGAACGCCGCGAGCACGTGCACGCAGCGCGGCAGCGCCGCCGGCGCCGGCCGGTGCGCGTCGCGCGTCTCCGCGTCGCCGTCGTCCGGATCGGGCACCGCCGCGAACCCGTCCTCGCGCAGCACCATCTGCCGCCCCGGCCGGCACGTGCACGACCCCTGCGCGGCGTCGCCCTGCCAGCGCACCACGACGCCGGCCACGCGCTCGGTCCACCGCACCATCGTCGCGTCGTTGCCGTCGAGCTCCAGCCGCGCCCCCGCGAGCGCCGCCGACCCCCGCGGCGGCACCGCCGCGCGGACCGCGGCTCGCGCCGCCAGCACGCGGCGCCACGCGAGCGCCCGCCCGGGCTCGGGCGTCGCGGCCAGCAGCCGCGCCTCCTCCTCGAGCCCCGCCCGCACCAGCGCCGCCTCGTCCTCGAGGGACGCGCACGCCGCCCGGGCCACCGCGACCCGCGCCGCCGCCACCGCCGGCGGCTCGATCGTCGTCGTCGCCACCGCGACGTCGGCCACCGTCCGGCCGCCGATGAACAGCCACCCCGGCGCCACCGCGATGCGATCGGCGAGCGTCGCGGCCGGCCGCGCCAGCGCGTGCGTCACCTGCCGCTCCGCCGCCCAGGCCTCGAGCGCATCGCGCGACGCGAACCCCACCCGCTCGCCGGGCGCAGGCGCCGCCCGCGGCGCGCGATCCAGCACCGCCAGCCCCAGCGCCACGACGTGCTTGCACACCAGCCCGCCGTCGTACGGGCACGTGCACGACGATCGCAGCGCGCCGCGCGCCAGCACGATCCGCGGCTCGTAGTCCGCGCCGCCCGTCACCCGGGCATGCGCCGCGTCGGCCGCCACCATCAGCTGCGTGACCGCCCCGCGCGCGTAGTAGTCGCGCCCGCGCTCGAACACGGTCGCCCCTGCGGTGCGCCGCAACCCCTCCACCGTCAACGCCTCATCAAGCCGCATGCGCGCACCCTAGTGGATCTCTCTGATCGTGGCCAGCGGCCGCCGGCCGGGCCTTGCATCGACCGCGTCAGCGCCGCGTCACCGCGCCGTGATCTCGCTGCAGGTCACGGTGACCTCGCGCGTCGACGCGCCGACCGTCACGCTGCCCAGGCCACGGTCGTGGTCATCGACCAACCAGATCATGTCGCCGGGGCGCTTGCTGTAGCTGGTCACGGTGTTCGCCGACAGCGACGTGCGGGTGCCGCCGCCGTACTTCGGATCGGCCCCGAAGAACAGGCGAACGGTCTGGCCGCAGGTGCCGCGGAGCGTGACCGACACGGTCGCCGGCGCGGCGCTGGGCGCGGGGCGATCGTCGCTCGACCGGGGCGGCGGCGCCTGGGCGGCGCGGGCCGCCGCGTCCTGGTCGCGCTGGGCCTGCCGCGCCGCCGCGCGGTCCGCGGCCTGGGCCTCGCCCGCCGCGCGCGCCTGCAGGTAGTACGCGATGTCGGCCGCGCCGGCCCACGCGAGGCCGGCCTCGACGCGCTCGGCGCCGCTGTGCCGGAAGCACACGTCGAGCAGCGGGTAGCGCTCGTCGTCGCGCGCCACCGTCCGCATCCGCTTGCACAGGTCGGTGACCGACCGGGCGTCGCCCGCCTCGCCGTAGATCCCGAGCAGCGGCGCCACCGCCGGCAGCGTCGGCCGCGCCTCGACCGAGGCCTCGAGCGCCGCGCGCGCGGTCGCGCTATCGCCGGCGGCCAGGTACAGCTCGCCCTTGGCGGCGAGGGACGCCGGCGCGTCGGCGGGCGACTGCGCCGCGGCCGCGTCGAGGTAGCCGGCGGCCTCGGCGACCAGCGCCGCGCCGTCGGCCTTGCCACGCTCGACCGTGCCGGCGCCGTACAGCGTCTGCACCGTCACCGCGAACACGATCGCGTCCGGCGCCGCGTGCGACGCCTGGTACGCCGCGCGCGCCTCGATGACGCGCTGGTTGTACGCGTCGTCGACCCCGGCTGTCGGCGAGGCCGTGCGGGGGACGATGAAGCAACCGGAGAGGGAGGCCGCGAGGGCCACGAGCGACGCTGCGGAGGTGCGCTTCATGATGCGAGGGCAGGTAGCACGCACCCCGGCGCGCTTCGACGACGACCGCGGCCGGGCCGCCGCGCGGTAATCGCGCTGTCATTGCCGCCCGCAGCTCACGGTTGCGGCGCGGCCAGCGCGCGCTGCTGCTCGACCAGCCACGCCGCCCAGTCGCGGTCGTTGCGGTAGCGGCGCGCCTGGCTCTCGGCCGCCAGCGCGGCGCGCTCCGCGAGCGGCCGCGCCCGCCACCACGCCGGCGCGACCGCATCCTCGCGATGGATCAGATCAGTCGCCGCCGTGAACTTGGCCCAGGTGTCGGTGCGGATCAGCGGCGGCCTCGCCTCGTCACCCGAGTTGTCCCACAGCTCCTCGTTGAGGTGGACGTAGCCGCCGTCCTCGGTCCAGCGCGCCACCAGCGCCGCCGCCAGCGCCGCACGATCGACCGTCTCGGGCCGCTCGCCGCCGCGCTCGAGCAGCCGCAGCGCCAGCGCCACGGCGGTTTCGTCCACCGTCGGCGCCTGCAGCGCCAGCGCGAGCAGCCAGACCGTGCGGCCATCGGCCATGGCCAGGAACGCCTCCAGCTCGACGTGGCGCAAGAGTCCGGCGGCGAGCAGCCGCGCGATATCGGCGTCGGCGACCTCCCAGCTGGTCGCGATGTAGGTCATGCGTTCGATGACCGCGGCCGTCTGTGGGGTCATCCGCGTCAGATCGGTGCTGCGCACCGCGATGCCAGCAGCGGCGATCGCTACGGCGGTGCTCTCGCCCCGGTACTTCCGATCACCCGCGCACCGTCGCGCCAACAGCTGCCGTGGCGGATCCAGCACATCGACGCGCCCTCGCCGCGCCAGCGCCGCGCTCAGCACGCACAGCGTGTCAAGGTGCGCCGCCTCCGCGGCCGCCGCGATCGCAGCTGGGGCTCGCACGAGCCACGTCGCCACGAACTCATCCGCCAGCGCCGGCGTGGGGTGGGCGTCGAGCACGGCTACGTCGCCTGCAATCGTCGCGTGCGGCAACGTCGGCCCCCGCGGCGCGCATGCCACCAGCGCGGTCGCCGCAGCCATCGCGATCGGGCGCGTGCTCATCGCGGCTCCACCGCGGATCGCGCGGATCGCCGTACGCGATCGAGGCGCGGACCAGGGATCGTGTCAGCCGTGACGGTCTCGCTCGCGAGTGGCTCCTTGATCTCGTCGGCGGGGTCCGGTGGCTGGTTGAACTGATCCGCCAGCTCCTGCCGGATCGCCTGCTCGTTTGCGTCCTGCACGCCGAACCCGCGGAAGCGCACCTCGCCACCGAAGTGGCCCATGCACAGCGTGTTCTCGCCCTGCCAGTACCCGCCCGGGTGCTTGTCCCGGTACCGCTTGTCGTTCGCGAAGTACACCCAGTCGCCGGTGAGCAGCTCGTCTACCGAGCCGACCGACACGACCTCGAGCAGGCCCTCGCGCACGAGCGCGTTGATACCACCGACGGTCTTGTCGGTCGACAGCACCAGCCCGGCCGGGTGATGGCGATCGAACTGCTCGTCGCCGATCGCGTCGAGTTGCCCCTTGTAGACCGCCGCCGCGGTCATCGTGAAGCACTCCAGCCGCCACGGCTCGTCGCCCTCCTCGTAGATGCTCCGGATCGCGGCCGACGCCTTCACGCCGGGCTTCACCCGCCAGCTGAACCGTCCCGCGAGCTTCTGCCAGAACCGCGGATCGAGCTGCGGCTGCGCGTCCTCGTCGGGGTACTGACACGACGCCGGCTGGTCGAGGTTCGCCACCGTACGGTCGCGCATCACGAGCGTGCGCTCGAGCTCGATCACCGACGCGAACTCGAACGTCCGGTCCTGCATGCCCATCTGGCGCAGCGTCAGGCGCATGTTCACGTTCGGCTGCTGGCGGCGCGCGCGTTCGCGCTGGTCCGGCGGGGCCGCATCGACGACGGGGTACTTGGCCTTGAGGCGCTCGAGGAACAGGTCGATGTCCTGCGCGTCCCAGGGGTGGCCGCCGACGATGATCTTGCGTCGCACCGGCCCCGCGGGTTGCTGCGTGTGGGCCAGTTCGTGGGCGATCAGCCGGTCGCCGTCGGGTGTCCCCGGCCGGAACTCCCCCGGCGCGAACGCGATCTCGGCGCCGACGCTGTGCGCCTGCGCGCCGAGCCTCGCGCTGTCACCGCCGTCGCCGTCGCGCACGCGGACGTGACCGAGCGACACGCCCATCGCCGCCTCGAAGCGGTGGCGATGCTGCGCGAACGTTCCGCCCGCCTCCGGCGCCGGCGGCAGGCGCCCGACGATCGCCTCGGCGTGGCGGTCGGCGTCGGCCTCCTCCGCGGCGGTCTCGACCGGTGGCTCCGCGCCGCTCGCCGTCTCGAGGTGCAGCGAGAACGCCGCGTCGAAGTCGATCGGCGGCTGCACGCCCGCGGGCGGCGTGGGCTTGGGCGCTGGCGCGGCCGGGCGCGGGCTACCGGCGTAGCGCGTCGCCGCGGTCGACCCCGCGCCGGCGCGGGACGGCTTCGCGGGGCCCGCGGCGGTGGTCGTCTGGGCATCGCTACCGTGCTGGCGGGGCATCGTGCGCTGGCTATCGACCGCTCGCGCCCGCGGTTGCGCGCTTCCGCGGAAACGCGCGCGGTGACGCAGGTCACGCCCGCGCCCGCTCGCCGATCGGCTACCGAACGAGCCGCGCCGTTCGCCGAGGCGCACGGGCTCGGCGCCTACGACGGGATGGACGTGGGGGCGATCGACGCGCCCTGACGCGCGCGGCTGCTCAACGCTCGGCGACCTCAGTCGTCCGCGCCGACCAGCGTCGCGTCGAACGCGATCGCCGGCCACACCGACTGCCGCAGCGCGGGCAGGTGGCGCTGGACGCGGCCGAGCTCGGCGGGGTCGGTGACGTTGCGGCGGCGGTGCCAGGCGAGCATGCCAGCCTCGAACTGCGCGGCGAGCTCGTCCCAGCTGCGGTAGCGGCGCTGGAGGCCGGTGGCGATCTTCCTGGCCTCGGTCCAGCAGGCGTCGTCGTCGAGGAAGGTGGCGGCGCGGCCGATGCGCAACAGATCGAGGGCGCGCACCTGGTCCCAGGCGGGGTTGCCGGTCTGGCCGTCCTTGAGCTCGGCGATGACCTTCCACAGGTGGCCGGGGCCGGTGGCGCCGTACCAGCTGGCGAGCGAGGCGGCGGCGCGGTCCTGGGCCCAGGTGCCGCAGTCCTCGCCGCCGGTCCACAGCGCGTAGGCGCCGTGCACCCAGCGCCGCAGCGCGGCGGCGCGGCGCTTGCCGCGCGCGATGGTGACGAAGCCGATGATGGCGCCGAGCAAGATGACGGCGACGGCGACGATCGGGACGAGGACCGCGGGGCGCAACAGCGACGAGGACTCCATGGGTGTCCAGGTAGAGTCGCGCCGCGCCCGATCGTGACGCGCGGCTAGTCGTCGTCGGCGCGCGGGTCGTCGAGGCCGACGGCGGCCAGCAGCTCCCAGGCGGCGAAGCCGGCGGCGTCGGCGTCGTCGAGCCAGCGGCGGGCGTCGGCGGCGGTGCCGGCGAGGTCGCCGCTCAGCACCATCACGCCGAGCATCGCGGCGGCCCGGCCGTTGCCGGCGGCGGCGGCGCGGCGGTAGTAGGCGGCGGCCTCGGCCATGTCGGGCGCGCCGTGATCGCCGCGGGCGTAGGCGGCGCCGAGGTTGTAGAGCGCGCGCCCGTGGCCGCCGTCGGCGGCGCGGCGCAGCCACGCCGCGGCCTGCGCGGCGTCGGCGTCGACGCCCAGGCCCTGCGCGTAGCAGAGCGACAGCTCGAACTGCGCGTCGAGGTCGCCGCGCTCGGCGGCGGCGTGGTGGGTGCGCGCGCTGGTCGCGACGTCGCCGAGCCAGTTCTCGACCAGGCCACGCTGGTACAGCTCGGCGGCGCTCGGATCGGTCAACGCGACCAGCAGCGCGTGGGCGCGCCGCTGGTTGTCGGCCGACGAGTGCCGGGCCATCCGCGCGAACTGCGTGACCGCCGCGCGGCGCCCGAGGCGCGCCGCCTGGGCGTAGCCGCGCAGCGCCGCCGCCAGCGCCGGCTCGTCGTCGACGATCTCGGCCACCTCGGTCGGCCACGGGCGGGCGTCGGCGTCGTCGGGATCGACCCCGCCGAACGCGCCTTGCGGCTTGAGCGCCGCGAGGTAGCTGTCGCCGAGCAGCGCCCAGGCGTCGGCGTCGCCGGCGGTCGCCGCGGCCCACAGCGCGGCGAGCATCTCGGCCTCCATCGCCGGCACGTCGGCGACCAGCCCGATCAGCGCGTCGCCGCGTACGAACCGCTGGTACAGCGCCGCGCCGCGCTCGAAGTCGTCGTCGCGCATGGGTCGCCGCTCAGCTGCGCATGTCGTCGAGGCCGTACTTCTGGACCAGCCGGATCAGGTTGCGCCGCGACACCTTGAGGTCGGCCGAGGCGCGGGTCTTGTTGCCGCGGTGGCGGCGGAGCGCGTCGACGATCATCCGCCGCTCGAGCGACTCGACCGCGGCCGGCAGCGAGCCGGGGTCGAGCGAGATCTCCTCGCGCGGCTCGGCGTGGTGGTGGCGGATGCGCGACGACAGCAGGTCGTCGTCGATGCGCACGTCGTCGCCCGACAGCACGACCAGGCGCTCGATCTCGTTCTCGAGCTCGCGGACGTTGCCCGGCCACGGGTAGCCCATCATCTTGCCCAGGCAGCCGGCCGACAGCTCCTTGTCGCGGCTGCCGTGGCGCTGCTTGCCGAGGAAGTACGCGGCCAGGATCGGGATGTCCTCGACCCGCTCGCGCAGCGGCGGCAGCGTCAGGTTGATGACGTGGATCCGGTAGTACAGGTCCTCGCGGAACTGCCCGGCCGCGACCATCGCGCGCGAGGTCGCGGTTGGTGGCGGCGATGATGCGCACGTCGACCTTGCGGGTGTCGGTGTCGCCCACGCGGTTGAACGTGCCCTCCTGCAGCACCCGCAGCACCTTCACCTGCAAGGTCGGCGACATGTCGCCGATCTCGTCGAGGAAGAACGTGCCGGTGTCGGCGATCTCGAACAGCCCGGGCTTGTCGCTGACCGCGCCGGTGAAGGCGCCGCGCTTGTGGCCGAACAGCTCGGAGTCGAGCAGGTTGTCGTTGAACGCGGAGCAGTTGGTGACGACGAACGGCCGGTCGACCCGCGGCGAGCCCTGGTGGATCGCGCGCGCGACCAGCTCCTTGCCGGTGCCGTTCTCGCCCTGGATCAGCACGGTCGACTCGGAGCGCGCGACCCGCGCCAGGGTCGCGTACAGCGACTGCATCGACGGCGCGCCGCCGATGATGCCGCCGAACGCGGTGGTGGGCGCGCTGTCCGCGGCGGCCGCGTTCTCGATCGGCACCGCCGCCGAGCCGGCGACCTCGCGCGCGGCCTCGACCAGGAGCTCGCCGAGCAGGCCGATCTCGCCCTCGGACAGGCTGCCCTCGGCGTAGCCGCCGACCAGGAGCGCGCCGACGATCGAGCGGCCGATGGTCACCGGCGCCGCGATCTCGCGCATCGACGGGTGGGGCGACAGCACCATCCACGGGTCGGCGCTGTCCCGGAGCTGCGTGCACACCGAGCCGAGACACCCGCGACCGTCGCAGGCGTCGTCGTGCTGGTGGTGCGGCAGCACCCCGCCACCGCTGGCGTCGACCCAGCCCAGGGCCAACCCGCGCCGGGAGGCGACCGCCTCCAGTTGGCGGACCAACCCGATATCATCGAGACGGTCCCATGCGACGGCTGTCGTTTTCACGGTCGCGAGTGTGACAACTCGGCGCAACGAGGGCAACCACAATCGGAGCTGTTTTGCCGTCAAGCTGTAACGGCGCCGATGCCGTCGTGCCTCGCATCGATCCTTATGGAATCGATGGAGAATCTACCCCTGCGACACCTCAGGACGGCAGGTCGAGCGCCCAGCGCAGGGCCGTGCGCGTGTCGGTCCAGGCCCGCTCGTCGACCTCGAGATAGGGCACCTCGACCGTCACGACCTCCAGGCCACGGTCCAGGCCGTACTTCGAGCCGAACGAGCCCGGGGTCGGGTAGCCGATATCACCCGCGGCGGGGTATCCCGCGAGCCGGGCCATCTCCTCGGCCAGCGCCTGGCCGCGCCCGTCCCAGTTCATCACCCGAAAGGTGGCATGCAGGGCGATCAGCCGCTCGGCGCCGCTGCGATCGATCAGCGACGCCAGGGCCTGGGTCTCGGGCTCGCTCTCGGGCGTCGCGCCCGGGAAGTAGCCGCCCTGGTAGGTCGCGACCCAGTTGGTCGCGGCGAAGTTGCGGTTGAGGTCGACGTCGCGCGCGTTGTTCTTGCTGCCGCCCAGCAGGCCGTCGACGTTGACCACCGGGATGATCCAGGTCTCGCGTCCGGGCGGTCGGTCGAGCAGCTCCTCGATCAGCCGCTCGGCCTGCAGCCGCGAGGCCGGCTCGTCGCCGTGGATCGCGCCGAACACGATGGCCGGCGGCCGCGGCTTGGCGTACCGCGGCGGCGAGAACACGATCGCCTCGATCGGGCGACCGCTGACCGTCGTGCCGATGACCTCGTCGCGAGCCATGCTCAGCTCCCCGCCCGACGCAGACGCAGCGGGTCCACGCGCGCGCTCAATGCTCGAGGTTCTTGCCGAGCACGGTGGCCAGGCCGTAGCCGATGAAGGCCAGCCACGCCGCGATCACCCAGCCGCCGAACAGCGCGCCGTTGAAGTCGCGCTTCACCACCTCGCCGATGTGGCCCATCACCAGCAGCGTGCCGTAGCTCAGCACCACGCCGGTGACGATGATCATCCACGCGATGATCTTGGCGCCGCCGGTCGACGGCGCGGGCAGCCAGCACAGCAGCGCCAGCGCGGCCAGCACCACCGGGTAGAGCTGCAGGAGCGCGATGACCTTGGCCTTGCCAGGCGCCTTGCCGATGCTGTCGATGATCATCTTGATCTTCGGGTCGGCGCCGCCCTCGGGCACCAGCAACGGCAAGAGGATGCACAGCGCGCCGACCGTGGCGAGGATGCGCGGCAGCATCTGCGACTTGTACTCGTGGCGCAGCAGCAGGCCGGGGACCAGCGTCAGGAAGCCGACGAACTCGACGATCTCCTGCCAGCGGATCTTCGGCGCGTTCTTGAGATCGTCGACGACGAAGTGCAGCGCGAGCGGCACCAGCCCGAGCACCGCGGCCAGGAGGCCGCGCGGCACGTTGGCCAGCGACACGATGCCGAACACCAGCGCGAGCACGCCGGCGGCGGCCAGGTACACCTGATCGAACTTGGCGATGGCGCCGCCGTCGCCCTTGAGCAGATCCCAGCGGAACACGGTCTTGCCGTGCAGCGTCAGCGGGGCGACGAACGAGACGATCAGCAGCGCGCCGAAGACGATCAGCACGAGGCGCAGGCCGTCGGCGTAGGGATCGCGCGGCGCGCCGGCGCGGGCAGCGGTGCGCGACGCGAGGTACGGGGGCGCCATCGGCTGGCCCATCGGCTGGCCCATCGGCTGGCCCATCGGCATCGGCGGCTGGTACGCCGGCTGACCCATCGGCGGCTGGTACGCCGGCGGCTGGTACGCCGGTGGCGGCATGCCAGCGCCAGGAAGCGGGCCGGGGCCGCCGAAGCCACCGCCGGGAGGCATGCCGGCGCCCGGCATCGGGCCGGGGCCACCGAAGCCGCCGGGGCCGGGGCCGCCGAAGCCGCCGGGGCCGGGGCCGGGGCCGGGGCCGCCGAAGCCGCCGGGTCCCGGGGCCGGGATCGTGGGCGCGGGCTGGGCGAACACCGTCGAGGCGCTGGCCGCGGACGGCGCGGGGCCGCCGTAGGCCGAGGGCGCGGGCATCGTGGCGGCGGGCGGGAAGGCCTGCGCGCCGGGGTTGGGGCCGCCGTAGGCCGAGGGCGCGGGCATCGTGGCGGCGGGCGGGAAGGCCTGCGCGCCGGGGCCCTGCGGCATCGACGGCGCGGGGGCCGCGAACATCGTCTTCGCGGCGGCGGCGCTGCTCGGCGCTCCCGGCGGCGGGCCGCCCATCGGTCCACCCATCGGCGGGCCCATCGGGCCGCCCATGCCGGGGCCGGGCAGCGGACCGGGCGACGCCAGGGTCTGCGCGACGCCGAGGTTGGCGGGGCCGGGCGACGCCAGGGTCTGCGCGACGCCGAGGTTGCCCGGCGGCGCCGCGGGCGGCGGCATCGCCACGCCCGGCGCCGGTTGCAGCCCCTTGGCCTGCATGTCCTTCATCACGTCGCCGGCCTGCCAACCCATCACGGTCTTGGCGTTGGCCGCGCCCGCGGGCGGCGGCGCCGCGGCGGGCTGCTTGGCGCCGCAGAACACGCAATGCATCGCGGCGTCAGGCAGGTCCTTCGCGCAGCTCGTACACTTCTTCACGGTGCTCTCCCGACGGGCCCGCGGGGTGCGGCCCGAGAAACTCTCGCTCATTACCGCCCGGCGGTCGACCCCTGTCAATCACGACCCGCGGCAAAGCCCGCTCACACGCCTACGCTCCCGCGAGCAGCGCCTTCATCGTGTCCGACGCGAGCTGCGGGTTCACGCGCCCGCCGCTGGCCTTCATCAGCTGCCCGACGAAGAAGCCGAGCAGGCTGTCCTTGCCGGCGCGGTACTGCTCGGCCTGGCGCGGGTTGGCGGCGACGATCGCCTCGGCCATCGCGCGCACCGCCGCCGGGTCGGTGATCTGGCGCAGCCCCTCGCGTTCGATGATCGCCCGCGCGCCGTCGCCGGTGGCCACCATCTTCGCGAACACGTCCTTGCCCAGCTTGCCGCTGATCGTCCCGTCGTCGATCGCGGCGGCCAGCTCGGCCAGCGCGGTCGCCGCGACCGGGCTGTCGGCGATCGGGCGCCCGCCCAGCTCGCGCAGCAGCTCGTTGACGATCCACGTGGCGATCGTGCGCGCGCTGCCCGGCGCGGCGGCGACCGCGGCGTCGAGGTAGTCGGCCAGCGCGGCGTCGCTGGTGAGCAGGTCGGCGTCGTCGAACGCCAGCCCCGCCGCCACCAGCCGCGCCAGCCGATCGGCCGGCAGCTCGGGCAGCGTCGCCTGCACCGCGGCCAGCAGCTCGGCGTCGACCACCAGCGGCGGTAGATCGGGATCGGGCAGGTAGCGGTAGTCGGCCACCTCCTCCTTGCCGCGCATCGACTGCGAGATTCCGGCGACGCCGTCCCACAACCGGGTCTCGCGCTCGACCTGGCCGCCGCCCTCGAGGACGCGGATCTGGCGCGCGATCTCGTGCTCGATCGCCGCCTTCACGAACCGGAACGAGTTGATGTTCTTCAGCTCGACGCGCGTGCCGAACGCGGCGGCGCCGACCTTGCGCACGCTGACGTTGGCGTCGCAGCGCAGGTGGCCCTTCTCGAGGTCGCCCTCGCACACGCCGAGCGCGCGCACCAGCCGGTGCAGCGCCTTCATGTACGCGAACGCCTGCTCGGCCGAGCGCAGCACCGGCTCGGTGACCACCTCGCACAGCGGCACGCCGGCGCGGTTCAGGTCGACCCGCGAGATCGGCCCGTCGTGGTTGAGCTTGCCGGCGTCCTCCTCGAGGTGGATCCGGGCCAGCGCGACGGTGTGGCGGGCGCCGGCGATCCACACGTCGATCGCGCCGTGTTCGCACAGCGGCTCGTCGTGCTGCGAGATCTGATAGCCCTTGGGCAGGTCGGGGTAGAAGTAGTGCTTGCGCGCGAACCGCGAGCGCGCGCGGATCTGCGAGCGGGTGGCCAGCCCGAGCTTGACCGCCGCCACCAGCGCGGCGCGGTTGAAGGTCGGCAGCGCGCCCGGCATGCCCAGCACGATCGGATCGGTCAGCGAGTTGACCGGCGCGCCGTACGCGACCGGCACCGGCGCGAACGCCTTGGTCGCGGTCGCGAGCTGCACGTGCACCTCGAGCCCGATCACCGGCTCCCAGGTCACGCGGCCCCCCGCGGCGGCCACGGCGCGCGCGGCGCCGGCCCGGTGGCGCGCTCGATCACCTGCCCGGCGGCGCACAGCGTGGCCTCGTCGAGCGGGCGGCCCATCAGCTGGACCCCGAGCGGCAGCCCGGCGGCGGTCGCGCCGCACGGCACCGCCAGGCCGGGCAGGCCGGCCAGGTTGCACGCCAGCGTGAACACGTCGGCGCGGTACATGTCGAGCGGGGTCGGCGTCGCGCCGGTCGGCCACGCCGGCGTCGGCGCCACCGGCGCCAGCACGCAGTCGACCTCGGCGAACGCGCGATCGAAGTCGCGGCGCACCAGCGCGCGCACCTGCTGGGCCTGCCGGTAGTACGCGTCGTACGAGCCGGCGCGCAGCACGTAGGTGCCGATCATGATGCGGCGGATCACCTCGGCGCCGAAGCCCTCGCCGCGGGTGCGCGCGTACAGCGCGTCGAGATCGGCCGGGTCCTTGGCCCGCGCGCCGAAGCGGATGCCGTCGTAGCGGGCCAGGTTCGACGCGGCCTCGGCCGGCGCGATCACGTAGTACGCCGGCAGCGCGTAGCGGGTGTGCGGCAGCGAGACGTCGACGATCGTCGCGCCGGCGTCGGCGAGGATCGCCCGGGCCCGGGCCACCGCCGCGGCGACGTCGGGGTCGAGATCGTCGGGCAGGTACTCGCGCGGCAGCCCGATCCGCAGGCCGCGCACGCCGCGGTCGAGCGCGGCGGTGAGCGCCGGCGCCGGCGCGTCGATCGACGTCGCGTCGCGCGGATCGAGGCCGGCGATCACCTCGAGCGCCAGCGCGGCGTCGGCGACGGTCGCGGCCAGCGGGCCGATCTGATCGAGCGACGACGCGTAGGCGATCGCGCCCCACCGCGACACCCGGCCGTAGGTCGGCTTGAGCCCGACCACGCCGCAGAACGCGGCCGGCTGGCGGATCGAGCCGCCGGTGTCGGTGCCGAGCGTCAGCGCGGCCGAGCGCACCGCCATCGCCGCGGCGCTGCCGCTGGAGCTGCCGCCGGGCACGCGCGCCAGGTCCCACGGGTTGGCGGTGGCGCGCCACGCCGACTGCTCGCCGGTCGAGCCCATCGCGAACTCGTCGCAGCCGAGCTTGCCCAGCACCACCGCG
The DNA here is from genome assembly GCA_016707895.1 of Myxococcales bacterium. Lineage (GTDB taxonomy): Bacteria > Myxococcota_A > Polyangia > Haliangiales > Haliangiaceae > UBA2376. Next base: position 77,258 of record JADJGV010000009.1, read on the forward strand.
CCGGCGGCGCGCAGCCGCGCGACCGCGGTGGCGTCGTACGGCGGCCGCCAGCCGGCCAGGATCTTCGACGCGGCGGTCGTGACCAGATCGCGGGTGACGATCACGTCCTTGACGCCGACCGGCACGCCGGCCAGCGGGCCCAGCGCCTCGCCGCGGGCCCGGGCGGCGTCGACCGCGTCGGCCGCGGCGCGCGCCCCGTCGACGTCGACCGCGAGGTACGCGCCGATCGCGCCGTCGGTGGCGGCGATGCGGTCGAGGAACGCGTCGGTGATCGCGCGCGCCGAGCGGCGGCCGGCGCGGACGTCGGCCGCGAGCGTCGTGGCGGTGAGCGCGGTGACGTCGTCCACGGCGCTACTCGCGGATCACCGCCGGCACGACGAAGCCGCCGTCGGCGACCACCGCCGCGCCGCCGGTCGCCACCTCGACCGGCAGGGTCGGGCCGGGCACGTCGTCGCGCAGCCGCAGCGTCATCGCCACCGCGTGGGTCATCGGCTCGACGCCCGCGGTGTCGACCTCGCCCAGCATCGCCACGTGTTCGAGGATCGCGCCCAACTCGCCGCGCAGCCGCTCGCGGGTCCCGTCGTCGATCGCCAGCCGCGCCAGGTGCGCCAGCTCGTCGACCTCGGCGCGCGACAGGAGCTTCACGCAGCAGGCAGGGGCTGCGGCGACAGCTCGCTGCGGCCGCCCATGCGCGCGGCCAGCTCGGCGCCGGTGCGCAGGTGATCGTCGGCGACCTTGGCGGCGCGCTCGGCGTCCTTGGCGCCCACCGCGTCGAGCAGCGCCCGGTGGTGCGCGCGCACGGCCTCGGGCGACGCGGTCAGGTTCGCGAGCAGCGGCATGTACGAGCGCACGCCCTCGCGGACCGTGTTGATCAGCAGGCCCATGACGGTGTTGCCCGCGACCTGGGTCAGCGCGACGTAGAACTCGAAGTCGACCTCGAACAGCTCGGTCGGCGTCGCCGCGGCGTCGGCCTTGTCGGCGAGGGCCTTGAGCCGGACCAGCCCGTCGGGGCTGGCGCGGTACGCCGCCAGCCGCGCGATCTCGCGGCCGAAGATGCGCCGCAGCTCGAGCATGTCGCGGATGAGCTCGGGGTGGTTGCGCCCGGCGAGCGGCAGCAGGTGCTGCACCAGCTCGATTCCGCCGGTCTCCATGAAGTTGGTGACTCGCGTGCCGTCGCCCTGCCGGATGCGCACCAGCCCGAGGTGCTCGAGCTTCTTCAGCGCCTCGCGCAGCGACGCCCGGTTGACGCCGAGCCGCTTGGACAGGTCGCGCTCCGGGGGCAGCTTGGAGCCTGGAGGGTACTGCCCGGTGAGGATCAGCGAGCGCAGTTGCTCGACGATCTCCTCGGCAACGCGTTGCTTTTCAACCGGCTTCAGGATCGACACGGGCAGAGGTTAACTCGTCCGACCCCCGCTGTGAAAGGCCCTCGGCCGGTGGATTGGGGCGCTTGTGACCGCCGCCAACACCGTGATAGCTCTCGGGTCGTGGCGCTGCCAGGCAAGTCCAACGACGACGCGATCCGGGCCGCGGTGGTGATCGCCGGCCGCGCTCCCTACGCGATGTACACCGCCACCGCGGTGTCGCCGCTGTCGGCCCGGCTGCGCGGGCCGCTGCTGTTGGAGATCGGCGAGGCGTTCACCGTGCGGATGAGCCGCGCGGCGGTGGCGGTCGAGGTCCCGACCAAGGTGGTCGAGGTGGTGCGCAACGGTCACGGCGACTCGGAGATGTTGATCGCGTTCACCGAGGCCGACCGCGCCAAGCTGGCGCCGCTGCTCGCGTAGCGCGCCGCTACTTCTTCGGGCGGCTGAACAGGCCCGGGCGCGACGACGACTGCTGCTTCAGCGACTCGGCGGCGCGCAGCTCGGCCGCGGCCTCGCTGCTGCGCGGCGCCAGCTCCAGCGCCTGGCGTAGGTGGTTGATGGCCGGCGTGGCCTCGCCCTCCATGCGCGCGATCCGCCCCAGCAGCAGGTGCGGCAGCGACGCGTTGGGGCGCAGCTCCATCGCCTTGCGTAGGTGGCCGCGCGCCGCGCTCAGCACGTCGGCCTTGACCGGCGCCGCGACGTAGCGCGCCCAGCCGAGCATCGCGTGGTAGTCGGCCTCCTCGGGGCTGCGCTCGACCGCGGTCTGGAAGTGCCCGACCGCCTCCTCGAGGGCCATCCGCCGCAGCGCGGCCTCGCCCTGGCGGAACGCCTCCTCGCCGCCGAGCACCTGCTTGACCTTGGTGGCCGCGGCCTCGGCCTGGGCCTGCACGACCGCGGCGCCGCCGGCCTTGAGCACGCGCGCGTACTCGGCGCGGCGATCGGGATCCGACAGCACGCCGAAGGCCTCGTTGATGCGCGCGAACACCCGGTGGGCCTCGCGCTTCTCGTCTTCGACGCCGGCCGCGGCCAGCCGGTCGGGGTGGAGGTGGCGGGCCAGCTCGAAGTACGCGGCCCGGACCGCCTCGATCGGCGCGTCCTGGTCCAGGCCGAGCATCGCGAAGTGATCGACGTTGGCGTCCAGCGCCGCCTTGCGATCGGCGATCAGCGCGGCGACGCGCGCCGGGTCGGCGCCGCGCACGCGGGGGCCGGGGCGACCGCTGATCACCGGGATCGTGCCCGTCGTGGCGCGGGCCGGCACGGCGGTGATCGGGCGGGTGGTGGTGCGCGGCTGCGGCGGGACGATCTGGCTGGTGGTGGTGCGCGGCGTGGCGATCGGGCCGGTGGTGGTGCGCGGCGTGGCGATCGGGGTGGCGTCGCCCGGCTCGGTCGCGATCGGGCCGGTGGGGGCGCGCGGCTGGGTGGCGATCGGGCCGGTGGCGCGCGGCGCCGTCGGGATCGGCCCGCTCGCCCGGGTGGGGGCGGCGGGCGGCGGCGGGATCGCGCCCATCGACGGCCGGGTCGGGATCGTGCTGGCCGACGGCCGCTCGCGCGGCGCGGGGATCGCGGTGGCCGACACCCGCTCGCGCGGGGGCTCGGTGGGGACGCGCGGATCGCCGGGCACCGCGGTCGCGACCCCGGTGGCCAGCAGCACCAGCGCGATGGCCTCGACGATGCGGGCGTCGAGCCCGACCGGCGACGGCGCCAGGTTCATGCGCGCGCCGACCAGCCGCGCCAGCACGTCGGCCTCGCCCTCGCCGAACCCGAACGCGGCGAGGTCGGCGTCGGCCGGCACGGTGATCGCGTCGGCCAGGGACGCGACCTCGCGGTGCAGGCGATCGATCGTGTAGTGGGCGCGCACGCCGCTGTACAGGATCCACCGCGGGTCGACCGGCGGGATCGCGCCGAGCGGGGGCGTGTCGTCGAGCTGGAACCGGCCGCTGTCGACGCTGAACAGCCGGGCGGCCCGGGTCGCGACCAGCCGGCGGCCGAGCCGGCCGACCATGTCCGACGACAGCCGCGCGACCCGCGCCACCACCTCGACCTCGTCGCAGCCGGGGTTGGCGGCGATGATCCGCGCCACCTCGCCGGCCTGGGTCGAGCTGAGCACGCCCAGCGTGACCGCGATCTTGGCGGCGCTGTCGGCCGGGTGGGGGCTGGCCGCGCCGACCACGCCGCCGTCGCGCCAGGCGACGCGGTGCTCGCGCCCGCCGCTGGTGACGATCAGCTCGCCGGTGAAGCCGCGCGCCGCGATGGCGGCGAACGTCCGCGGCAGCGGCCGATCGGTGATGGCTCCCTCGGTGACGATCACGGTGCTACCGGCGACGCGTCCACAGGCGGTGGCCGACCAGGCCGAGCGCCGCGACCCCGACGACCGCGACCACCACGCCGAGCAGCGTGCCGTTGGCATCGGTGAGCGACCACCAGGTGGCCAGCGCGAGCGCCGCGGACGACATACCCGGAGGATAGGCGGCCCGCTCGCCGAGTCAACCCGGCCGGCGTCGCCCCCGCCGCGCCGCCCGTGGTAGATTCGACCGCGGTGAGCACGTCGTTCCCGCTCGGGTCCCACCGCGTGCGCTTCGCGGGCGCCACCAACATCGGCCGCAAGCGCGAGCACAACGAGGACTCGATCGCGCTGCCGACCAGCATCCGGCTGGCGATCGTGGCCGACGGGATGGGCGGCCACGCCTCGGGCGACGTCGCCAGCCGCCTGGCGGTCGACACGGTCAGCGACTACTTCGAGTCGACGGCGGAGCAGCAGCCGCTGACCTGGCCCTACAAGGTCGACACCGAGGAGCGCGCCGAGATCAACCGCATGACCCAGGGGGTGATGCTGGCCAACCTCGAGATCTGGGAGAAGGCCCAGCAGGTGGGCGGGCGGATGGGCACGACGATCGTCGGCCTCTACTTCCTCGACGACCGCGTGATCGTGGGCCACGTCGGCGACAGCCGCTGCTACCGCCTGCGCGACGGCGAGCTGGTGCAGATCACCGAAGACCACTCGCTGATGAACGACTACATCCGCATGAAGCGGATGACGGCGGAGGAGGCGGCCAACTGGCCGCACAAGAACGTCGTGGTGCGCGCGCTGGGCATGAAGGAGTCGGTGGCGGTCGACATCCACGCCGAGAAGCCGCAGGTCGGCGACGTCTACATCCTGTGCTCCGACGGCCTGACCGGGATGCTCACCGACGACCAGATCGCCGTGATGGTCTCGACCGAGCGCGAGCTCGACCAGTGCGTCGAGAAGCTGATCGACGCCGCCAACGACGCCGGCGGCGTCGACAACATCTCGGTCATCCTGGCCCGCGTCGAGGCGGGATGAGCCGGCGCGCGCGCGTCGCGCTGGTGGCGGTCGCGCTCGCGGGCGGGCTGGCCGGCGGGCTGGCCGGCTGCAAGAAGAAGGCGAAGCCGCCGCCGGCCGCCGTGCGCGTGCCCCCGATGCCCGCCGCCGAGGTGACGCGCGGCAAGGCCGCCTGCGACGACCTCGTCGCCAAGCTGTGCGCCTGCTCGGCGGCGCAGCCCGCGAAGCCGGAGCTGGCGGAGGCGTGCCAGATGAAGAAGGCCAAGCCCGAGGCCCTGGCGTTGGCGCTCGAGACGGCGGTGCGCGATGACGTCGCGCCGGACGTCGCGCTGCGGTCGCAGCAGGCCGCGCGGACGATCATCGAGAAGTGCGTGCAAGAGGTGGCGGCCCTGCCGTCGCTGGGGTGTCGGTAGGCGGGGGGCGGCCCCACGCGATCGATCTCCGACTCACGCGAGCACCCGGAGCACGCGCATGCCCATGCCGCCAGCCATCGAAGGTCTGATGACGCGTCCGGGGATGTTCCTCTCGGAGCCCTCGTACGACACGACCGTCGCGTTCATCTGCGGCTACGACGCGGCGCTGATGGGGGGGCTCCTGTTCGGATTCCGCGAGTGGATGATCACGCGACTCGAGCGCGGAAACAACCTGGCCTGGCCCGCGCTCGTCGAGCTGGCCGTCAAGGAAGATCCGGTGACGGCGGCGTCGGTTGCCGAGTGACCGATCTTCGCCGAGCGAGACAGTCGAGACGGGGTTCGCTCCATGTTCCGTGGATACGAGGCATGGTTGGCCACGCAATCCTGGGCGCAGCGGCGGGGGAAGCCCGATCAGGATTGAGAGCGACGGGACGGTGTTTCGGGGGGCAAAGCCGACGCTCCGTTGAGGCGGACGAGAGTCGGGCGCACTGGCCCCTGGCCATTCCCCTGCGTCGCCAACCAACGCAACACGTCAAGTGGCGCATAGCAGTAGCTCTGCGGCGGTTTAAAACCCGACCAATGCTCTTGAATAGAACTTAAAGTAAGTGGCGCCAGCGAACAATAGTCCTTGATAACGACCGCGGCACCTCTCGCACACCCCCGAAAATAGTCGCGAAACTCCACCCGCGTCACCGCGCTCGACTGCCCGTAACGACGCCAAAGGGCAGTGGGGGAATCGTAGTGCACGGCCTGCACAACTGCACATCCGATGATCGCGGAAACGGGCCGCGTCGAGTAGAGAAGCAGCGGCGCCCCCGCCATTTGCGGAAACCGCCTTCGCAATTCAACGGTCTTTCGACCGCTCGCGATCCGCTGCGCGAAGCGCGGCTTCACAGAAACAAGAACTCCCCTCGCCGAGGAAAGTGAGCCGCAGTCAGCTATCGGAAGCGGCTCTGTAGACATCGGCAAAAACCTCATCAGAGATTCGCACTGGCCCGGCGAGTGGGTTCGTTCGCCCCATTCTTGCTCGAAGGAACCTCTGGAATCTACTCCATGAGACCGCAAGTGGCAACCTCTCCGTAAACGCGAAACGATAAGCAACCATCGGGCGCCATGGATCACCCGCATGCCGGACCAGATCAGCCCAAGTGTAGGTTCCAAGTCGCGAGAACTTACGGAACAGGTCGCGGGCGCAGGCACGCACGCTGCCCAGCGAAATAGACACCCCGCGCACCGCTTGAACTGGATCGCTAACGTACCAGAGTATTCTGCTGCCCTCAGGGATGTCAATCGCCGACATGGAGTAGTAGACGTTCTCGAGGGCCAGCGCGACGTCCTCCTTCACGCCAAACAGCTCACGCTCAGCGAGGTCTCTGTCGAAAAGGCTCGCTGCCCAGTATGGGCGAATCGGGACAACATATGTCGCGGTCTCCTTGCTCAGGACTTTGCACGGCCAGCAGACCCTCTCCGCCTCTTCCGGACGAATGGCACAGAACGGCGACGCCAAGCGTTGTACGTCACCGAGTTCTCGGATTCCTCGGAGAACAAGCTTAGAGTAGCCGACACTCGACCGCGTGAAGCCGATATCAACGAGGGCAGCCGTCAGCCCAGGGTCAAGTGAATCGACACAGTGAATCCAAGTGCCATCACCGTCGGAGCGGGTGGCGCAAGCTTCGACAACCTCCGCGAGCGCGCGTCGCATCAGCGTGGCAGCCAACGGCCCGCGTATTGCCCTGATATATCGGATCGCCACGCCAGACTTGGTCGATTCAGTCGAATACGCGACTCGGGCGTCGCCTTCAACACAAATGACCTTAGTGAAGTAGTGTCCTGGATCACTCAGCGCAGGTCGAATCTGCCGCAGCCACTCGGCACGGGTCTCGCCTGTGTGGTGACGCTGAAAGGGAAGAAGCTGCGCTTCCGCCGCAACATACTCACAGGTGACCCGCGTGCCCGCAAGGCGGGCCGGCGCGTAGTTGTCGTTCGTCTGTGAATGCACCGCCAATATCAAATCCACTGGGCGTATTGTTTGCAACTTACACTCCGCCCAAATGAGTGAGGAGTACTGCAACAGCGCCTCGTCTCGCGTTACAAAGTAGTCTGCCTTGGCGGCAATAGCGTGGGCGAGTTGTCGTCGATCCGAGGCGTCAGACGCGGAACCCGGCGCTGGCAAGAGCCGGCAAATAGTCGAAAGGGATTCGCTTGCTTCCGATGTAGGCGGTTCAAGAACGATGAACTCCGTTGCGCGCAACCTGCGCGCGTCCCGCACCTGCGGGTCTTGATTCCTGGCGACTTCATTGAGAATCTCCGGCGTAAGGCAGAATGCAACCTCATCTGCAAGCCAATCGGCGAAAAGTGCCTTGCTCTCCTGACTACGCGCAGAATCGTCACTCAGGTCGAAGAAGACGTTGGCATCAAGCACCGCCGTGAGGCGTCCTTCCCTAAGCTGCGCATCGACAGCGGCAAGCAATGGCTTGGCCACATTGCGACGGACCCAAAGGAATAGCGGCGTCGCCTCACGAGAGCGACCAGGGCGCTCGCCCACGCAAACAAAACCCAGCCGTGGCCAGAAGTCGTTCAGCGCATAGTCAGCACGGCAATAGAGTCGAACATCCGCGCAGTCCTCTGTTTCAATAAATAGCTCCTCAACGAGCAGCCGTGCGACTCCGTTGCCCCTTTGCGCGGACGCAATACACAAGTGGACAACCTTGGCGTAGTCACGTATGCGGCTGTACGCGACATAGCCCGCGATATCAGTCTTGTTTGTCGCAACGAGAACACTGCCATCCTTGATTAGCTCGGTCATCGCACCTTGGGGGAAAAAGCCAAGGGTCGAGCTGCACGAACGATACAATCTATAGATTGCATCTTGTTCGCAAGTGTCGCGCGGGTCCGCGCGACGCACAATGACGTCCCGCGGCAACTGAACCGACACTATGGCTCCTCGCCGGCGAGTGTGCCATGAATCACTGTGTTCCGGCCGGCACGCGTCAACTGAGCTCTCCTGCCCAAACGCAACCAAGTCCCCGCCGGCATTGGGGGCAATGCTCTGGGTCGTATATGGGCCAAGTCGCAACTCCTAGTGTTGTTAGCGCGACCGCGCCTCGCTCCACGCCGGAATGATGCACGAATGCCGCTGCACCAACGACGCTGGCATCAGGGCCTGCAAGAGCGCACAGCAGATCGAGCGAACGCCGGGACGTTGCAATATCGTTCACGGCAAGCACCTTGGCACCGGCCGCGATCCGCCCCCGCCGCAATTGGCCTGTCGGGCGCCGCCGCGAGTCAACTCCAACTACCACCAAAGAGGCATTGAGGATATTCGCCAAGACGCCGCCGAGGTATAGGCCCGCAGACTCGGGTACGACAATCGAGTCAAGTGAAGGCAGTCGAGCGGCGAGGCGCTGGGCAATCTCCCTGGCCGCCTTCGCATCCCGCCCGATCGTGCTGTAGCGAAGGAATCGATCGCTGTGCCGTCCACTTAGCAAGCAAAAATGCCCTGTGAGAAGACTCTCTGTGCGCGCAATGATGTCGGCAAGAGATGGGTCATCGAATCGGAGCGACGAATCAATGTCCTGACGCGTCGCCCTCATGCAAGACCTCGGAGTCGCTGTGTAGCCTCTTCGGCATCTTCGTCCTCCACTGAGTAAGACGAGACGCGCCTCGTGTCCGGTGAATCCAAGAGCAGTGGTTCGAAGCCCCGAAGAATGGTCTCCTCTATCGGGCCATCATCATCAATCAAGACAAAGCGGAGTGGAGCCGAACTGAGGAATGAGCTGCCCGCTCCTCTTATGAGTGCATCCCGCTCCAGCAGCGCCACGCTCTCATATAGCACTGCGCACGCCGAATACTCGTCTCGCAGCAAGGCTGGATGCATCCACACGTCACCATTGCCGATAATTTGTACCTTCTCGAAGGCGCCTCTAGATCGCTCTTGAACATCCCACGCAAATGTCGTGGCACAGTCTGCAACTCGCACGACAAGTCCTCGCAGATTCGCCTCTTCCGAACGATAGAAGACTCGATCTAGCGCGACACTGGCCGAGCGTGTCGCTTGACCCTGGGCGCTGAAACGACCTGCAGCAGCTGCACAGATCTGTCGAGCTAGTACGTCCTCTATTGCTGAAACGTCCGTGTCGCGAAGATCCGAGAGCCAGCCCCGGACGAGTGGTTTCGACCAAGAATGGGATGCGCAGGCCGCCGCAGTCATCTCCGCGACATGGATCACGAGCGGAAGCACTACCCTCCCAAGTTGCAAATAGCCAAGGTGGCGGCGCAACTCCGCAAGGTATTCAAAGGCCGCCTCGTGGCCAGGTACTTGCGCAGCGTCTGCCAGTTCACTGGCGAGCTGTTGACCAATCGAAAGCTGCGCCAGATTGGGGACGTCGGGACTCTCCGCGGCATCAAGTATGAACTCAACTGCTCGCTGGCACACTCGTCCTAGGCTGGTTGCGACCGCGTCCTCAGCAAGATTCCTTCTGGCCGCCCGCAAGATCGCCTGGCGGTCGTCTGCGGATTGAACTGAAGGGAAGTCGTCAACAACGCGTCGAAACGCGATGCGAACCCCGAGCGGCACCTCGACTCCTACTTCGGTGCGCTGCTCGCGTCTCCGGAGGTATCCCAGCAGCCCGCTAAGGTTTCGCACGCGTAGTATCCGTCGACGCCCGCCTCGTTGCGTGCTTTTTTGATGGCCAAGCCACTCAAACCACTCGCCATGCCGACCGACAACCGTCCGGACAGTACTGAGTCCGACGGCTGAATGAGTGGCAAGATCCGCCAGAGTGAACTCCCGGTCTCTTAGGAGAACGGCCGCCGAGAGAACCTGAAACGAAGCGTCCGTGCGCTGGCTGCTCACGCAGTAATGCTGGCGGTTCATGATTCACTCGTCAACTGAAAAGTCGTGGTGGCTCGGTGGTCGAACCAGTCGCAGCCGATGGCGCAAATCATTTGAAGGGCTTCCATGTAGAGCCCCGCCTTGAGTGGCTCAACAACGGCCTGGACCTTGTCCCACAAGGTTAGCGATACCTCTGCGTGGACCGCTGCCCGTAGGACGCTAACGACCATATCCTGCTCCGTCGGGACGCCCCCGCGGATGGTGTGTACGGCGTTGCTGTTCCAGACACACGATGTATTCAGCCATAGGGTAGTGCCAGCGTCCCTTCCCAGGCGGGCCACAAGAATGCTCAGGAGCCGCTCCGCCGCGGCGCGCCCCTGGCGTCGGTACTCAGCAATTCGGCGGTCCCTGGCATGTGCATTGGCGGCTGGCCGAAGACATCTTGTTGACGCATAGTACTGGGCCTCAGAACTGCACTGGTCTACCATCCCCACTGCGGCGGCGAGCGTTTCCCGGGTGAACGCCACCTTCCCAAGATGTTCCTGCGCAACGCGGTCCATCCAGCCCTCCGCGAAGGCATCATCAGAATCTGTGCCGCCTCGCTGGGACGGGACGGCGACGCCCCAGTAGCCGTGCGATATGACCTCATGCGCCAGTATGTACGGAATCGACTGATATCCATCGAGACGGCCAGTGCGCCGGAATTCTTGTGAGAAGTGCAGATCGATGCGCCCCCCTGAGAAGTACTCGCCTGCTACTCCAAACCCGAGAGGGTCTCGCTGCAGATCGCTCACGGTGAGCTTGAAGGCAATGGGCGGCAACGGGCGGCGCAGTGCGCCCTCGTATAGCGAGTGTGTCGAAGCGGCGATGTCCCGAAGAACCAGCAGAAGCGTGCGCCGACAGTCGCCGGTTTGCATGCGGTGCGAGTCTTCGTCTCGATTGGTGCCCTCGCAGGTTCCAAGTCCCATGCCCAACGTGCACCGGTCGCAACTCGGTGCGAGCCGAGAAAGGGTATCAACAAATTCGCTCAGCTTCTTGCTGCGGCGCGCCTTAGGGGCGACGACTAGCGCGAGCTTGGCAACGTTATGGTCCAGGCGTCCCTCGTCGAGCGACTCTGCTTCCGTGGCGTGCGAGGCGGCAGTGGACTCTACAGATTCCCATAGGGGATCGCGAGTGGTCATTGGGTGCCGTGCGGTACTCTCCAGAAAGCACAGTCTGCTGGACAGGGCGGCCTGCCGACCCAGGTGTTCGCGTGAGGTCATGGTGCTGATGCTCAGTCAGAACGCTTGAATGCCCGCCCGAGTCTCGCGACAATACGGGGGAGGATGTGCTCCTTGAAAAGGTCGTATGCCGCGGTCGTTGCGAAGGTAAAGAGGATGGAGCTGACCGCGCTGCCGCGCCCCTGTTCGATACTGAGATGTGAGCGCCAGTCAGGGTTGGGGGACGCTCCTTGCTGCTTTGCCTCGGCGGCTATTGCGTTCCACTCCTCATCGAGGATGGCGATGATCTCGGTGGCGTCTCCGTTAGACTCGTATTGCTCTGTCAGCATGAAAGGCTCCTTGTGCTATTGGGCGAACGTGGTAATGCGGTGGCGGCTCTTCTTGCACCCCAGCAGCTCCGGCGCTTGCCCACTCGGCGGTCTTGGGGGCTCGGGTGAAGAAGCGGATGTGGGCGCTGCCCTGGTTGTCGGTACTTGCCGTCGTTGATGACGACCCAGATTGGGCCGTCCCACTCGCGGCCGTCTGGTGCGACTTGGATGCGTTCTACGCGGATGACGATGCGCTTGTGATCTGCGGCGGCGGGGGCGGCGGTTCCGCGGGACCCGCGGTGACTTCGGCAGCTGGGCGTGTCGAGGGGGAATGGCTGCCGCCGCGCAGCACGATGACCAGGCGCGCGCCCCATGGCGAACGCGGCGAAGGCACCAGCGAAGAGCAGGCGGCGACGCGAGGCGGGCGCGGCGAGCTCGACGTCGGCGATGTCGACCGGGGCGGTCGGGCGGGGTGGCCGTGCCAGCGGTTGAGCGGCCGTCGCGCGCCGCTCCACATCGACCTTTGCACCACGCGCACACGCGGGGATCGGTGCCACCGTCCGGCGATCAGCGCCGCAGTGCTGATAGGAAAACATCTCTCACCCCCGTCACACCGTACTCCGCTTCACAGGAAGTCATCAAGCACCCCAATGGGTGTAACGGGCCGGCTTATTGGATCGGGATGGGGTCACCGAACCGGATCGGATGCGGGTCGGCGAATCGGATCACGCCTGGGTCGGCGAATCGGATCATCCGGATTGCCCTGACCGTGGGCCTAGCGGCGCTGGTCGTGGCCGCCGTGGCCTGGGGCCAGGCAGCGGCCGGCGGCGGCGCGGCGGCGGCGATGCCCAACGGTGGCGCGCCGTCTGCGGGTGGCCAGGCGCGACCCTCCATGGATGGCGAAGAGGAGGACCGAGATGCACCGCTTGCAGGACCTGGTGCGCTTCCATCGGCTGCGAACCGGGACGCGGGAGACGGCGCGGCTGCTGGGCATGGGGCCGAACACCGAGCGGATGTACCGGGAGGCGATCGCCGAAGCCGGGCTGCTCGAGGGTCCGCTCGACGCGCTACCATCGCTCGACGAGCTGCGTGCGGCCGTCCTCGCGAAGCGGCCGGTGCCGGCGCTGCCGAAGCACCAGACGACGTCGCTGGAGCCCTACGTCGCGCTGATCACGACCCTAACGGAGAAGGGCCTCGGGCCACGCGCGATCTTCGATCGCCTCCGCCTCGAGCATGCGAGCTTCGGTGGTTCGCACTCGGCCGTGAAGCGGCTCTGCCGGGCGCTCAGGCGAGCGCGCGGCGTGCAGCCGTCGGAGGTCGCGATTCCCGTCGAGACCGCGCCCGGCGAGGCCGCCCAAGTGGACTTTGGCTACGTGGGCAAGCTGCTCGATCCGACGACGATGGCGCTGCGCAAGGCCTGGTGCTTCGTGATGGTGCTCGGCTTCAGCCGGCACATGGTCGTGCGGCTCGTCTTCGATCAGCGCATCGAGACCTGGCTGGCGCTTCACGTCGAGGCCTTCGCCGAACTGGGCGGCGTGCCGAGGACGGTCGTGCCGGACAACCTCAAGGCGGCGGTGATCCGCGCCGCGTTCTGCATCGACGACCAGAGCGAGCTCAACCGCAGCTACCGCGAGTTCGCGCGCTACTACAACTTCAAGATCGACCCGACGCCGCCGTACGACCCTGGCAAGAAGGGCAAGGTCGAGGCGGGCGTGAAGTACGTCAAGGGCAACTTCTTCGTCGGGCGACAGGAGGCCGATGTCGAGGACGTGCGGCGCGACCTGCGCCGGTGGGTGTCCGAGATCGCCGGCACCCGCAAGCACGGCACGACCCACCAGCAGCCGCTGGAGCAGTTCGCCACGATCGAGCGCGCGGCGCTGCTGCCGTTGCCGATGACGGCCTGGCAGCCGGCCCTGTGGCGCCGCGCGCGCGTACACGCCGACGCGCACATCGCTCTCGACCGTCGACTGTACTCGGTGCCCTGGAAGCTGATCGGCCAGCGCGTGTGGGTGAGGACGACGGCCTCCACCCTCGTCATCTACGCCAACGACGAGCGCGTCGCGACGCACGACCGTCGCGGACCTGGCCCGCGCAGCACGCTCGACAGCCACCTGCCGACGCAACGCGCCGACCTGCGCCATCGCAGCCGGACCTTCTGGGAGCAGCGCGCCGACGCGATGGGCGAGGACGTCGGCCGCTACATCCGCGCGGTCTTCGACAGCGACGACGCGCTCTCGCAGTTGCGCGCCGTGCAGGCGATCGTCACCCACCTCGAGACGTTTCCCATCGAACGCGCGCGGGCCGCGTGCCGGCGCGCCGAGCACTTCGCGAGCTACGGCTACGGGGCGCTCAAGAACATCCTCCGCCGCGCGCTCGACCTCGAGCCGCTCCCCGCGCCGATGTCGGCGTCGCCGATCACCGCGCCGCGGTTCGCGCGGCCGGCCTCGCACTGGCGCCACTGATCGCTTCACCGACGAGGAACCAGCCATGAGCGCCAACGACGACCTGATCCGCCTCCTCAAGAAGCTGCGCCTGTCGGGCGTGCTCCAGACGCTCGACCTGCGCACCCGCCAGGCCGTCGACGACGGCGTCGGCCACGGCGAGTTCCTCTATCGCCTGCTCAACGACGAGGCCGAGCGCCGCGACGGCAGGCAGCTCGATCAGCGCCTCCGTCGGGCCAGCTTCGAGAGCGACCGCACCCTCGAGGACTTCGACTTCCTCTTCAATCCCGCCGTCCCCAAGGCGAAGATCATCGACCTCGCGACCTGCACCTTCGTCGAGCGCCACGAGAATGTGCTGCTCATCGGGCCCACCGGCACCGGCAAGTCGCACATCGCTCAGGCGCTCGGCCATCGCGCCTGCCGCGCCGGCTACGCGGTGCTCTACGTCGCTGCCCAAGAGCTTCTCAAGCAGCTCCGCGCCGCACGCGCCGACGGTAGCAGCGATCGGCGACTGCTTCGCTTCACGACCCCGGACCTGCTGATCGTCGACGATCTTGGCCTGCGCCCGCTGACCGGCGACGAGCCCATCGACCTCTACGAGATCATCCGTCAGCGGTACCAACACGGCGCGACGATCCTGACCTCGAACCGTGCGGTCGACGAGCTGCCGGCGCTCTTCGGTGACCCGCTGCTCGCCAGCGCCGCCATGGACCGCCTGCTCCACGGCGCACACGTCGTGATCTTGGACGGCGACTCGTATCGCAACCCGCCACCCGAGCGCACCCGCAAGCCGCGCGTCGCCCAGCGAGGTGCCTCGTGATGGCGCAGGCCGCGGATCCGATTCGCCGACCCGCGCCCGTCACGTCGACAGCGCCGATCGCGGTGAGTTGGTCGACCTCGATCGGCGGATCCGCTTGGCCGACCCCGTCCGGATCCGTTCCGCCGGTCCTTGACAAATGGGGTGGCGCGCGAGGCGCGAGATCGTGTGGCTGTGTTCGGTGGTTCAGCGCCTCGCCTGCCCAACGCTCCAGGTTTCGGGGACGGCCATTCGGCGGTGGTAACAACCGCCCCGTCTGGCGGCACCCATGGCCGCCGCTAAGGGTGCGGTCACCTGAAAGGTGTGAGCCGCGGGGCGCGGCGGGATAGCGAGCACAGGTTGGCGCCCCATCCTGGTCGAGATGCAACGATGTTCTGCGGCGGCCCCGGCAGAGTCCCACCGGCCGCGATGCGTGAGCCGTGAGCCCGGAACGGGGCTAATCCCGGGAGCGGCGCTTCGCCGGGGCGCCGACGGCGGGCAGCGGTGCGCGTCTCGCCGCGGTGGTGGTCAGGCGGCGGCGAGATTCGTCGGGTCGGCCACGCCGCGACGGCGCGGCCGGGGCGGTCGCGCTGGGGGACGGAGCGTCAGGCGAGTCAGATAGCGAGGGTGGCGGGTCCGGCGGTGGCGCGAGAGCCCGGAACGGGGTTAATCCCGGGAGCGGCGCTTCGCAGGGGCGCCGGAGGCGGGCGGCGGCGCGCGTGGCGCCGCGGTGGTGGCGGTCAGGCGGCGGCCCGATCCGTCGGATCGGCCACGCCGCGACGGCGCGGCCGGGGAGGCCGCGCTGGGGGACGGAGCGTCAGCGGAGTCAGAGGGCGAGGGTGGCGGGGCCGGCGGTGGCGGGCGGCGAGCCGGGAGGCTGGGCGACGGGGACGTTGGCGAAGCGGCGCAGCCAGTAGGTGCCGTAGGGGAAGGTGACGGCGCGGCCGGCGAGCCAGGCCTTGCGGGTCTCGCGGTAGTCGTCGATGAAGTCGCGGTTGCGCTGCAGCGCCGCGATGCGGGCCCACTTGTTGCGGGCGGCGACGCGCGGACGCAGGCCGCGCCGCGGCTCGTGCGAGCACGGGCGCGCGGCCCAGTCTTGTCGGAGGATGGCGCGGCGGCCGAGCACGCGGCGGCCGGTGCGGGCGCGGCGCTGGGCGTGCAGCGCCTCGACCTCGGCGACGCGCCGGCGCAGCTCGGCGCGGAACTCGTCAGGGTCGCCGAGCGCGTCGGGGATGACGAAGCGCAGCGTGACCGACTCGGGCATGTCGCCGTCGGGATCGAAGAAGTGGCGCGGGCGCTTGATGACCAGCTCACGATCGGCGAGCAGGTCGGCGAGGCCGTTGACGCCGGGCCAGTGGCGGACGAGGTCGACGAGGCCGTCCTTGACCGCGTTGGTCGCGGCGTAGACCAGCTTGTCCATGACCGCGGCGCGGTCGGCGAGTTCGAGCACGCACGGCGGCTCGCTGGCCCAGAAGTTCTCCCAGCGGCCGCGCAGCGCGTTCATCGCGCGGGCGGTGAGCTTGTGGAAGTGCTCGGTGAACTCGGGGTGGCGCCCCTCGGGATCCCACATCGTCGTGTGGTGATGGTTGCTCAGCAGCGACGGCAGGACGACGCCCATGTGCGCGCGCTCGGCCGCGAGCGCGAGGCAGTACAGTACCGTCTGGTTGGTGGCGTCGTCGGGCCGCAAGAAGAACTGCCGCAGCGCGCACCGGCGCGTCACGAACACGAACTTGCCCGGAGTCACCTGCCGCGGCGCCGCCACGCCGTCACGCTCAGCAAGATCGCGGCCACCGCCAACCACGCGAGATCGCGATCGCCCGCTGTCCGGGTATGTCCGAATCCCGGACGAATGGCCGGAATCCGGCCAGCCGCCGGACACCGGGCATGGTTTCGCGGGATGTGGCGCGGCGGTGGTTTGAATGCCCAGGTAGATGTGATACAAAACGCATGTCAAAAATAATTCGGGAATTCATTGAGTATCAAGCGAGCCGCGCCAACGAAGACCGCCGAGCTTCTCCGTATCGCCCGGAAGGGGCCGCTGCGCGCTCGGGACCTCGACGAGGCGGGCATCCCGAGGGCGTACCTCCAGCGGCTCCGTGATCGCGGCTTGCTCGAGCAGGTCGACCGAGGGCTCTACCGGCTCGCGGACGCACCGGTGACCGAGCTGAGTTCGCTCGCGGAGGTTAGCAAGCGTGTGCCGCGGGCGGTCATCTGCCTGCTCAGCGCGCTGCAAGTCCATGGCATGACGAGCGAGTCGCCGCGCGCCGTCTGGGTGCTCATCGATCGGCACGCGCGCACGCCGAACGTCACGTCTCCGACGCTCGAGGTCGTCCGCGCGAGCGGTCGCGCGCTGGCGCACGGCGTCGAGACGCGCATGATCGACGGCGTGAAGGTCTCCGTCACGACGCCCGCGAAGGCCGTCGCCGACTGCTTCCGGTTTCGCCGACACGTCGGGCTCGAGGTCGCGCTCGCGGCGCTCAAGGACTACCTCCGCAAGCGCGTCGGCAGCATCGATGCGCTCGTCGACGCCGCCCACGCCGATCGCATCTACGCGTTCATGCGCCCGTACCTGGAGGCGCTTGCGTGACCAAGTCGCCGCCTCGAGACGTCGCCGCGTCCGTGCGAGCGCGCCTGCTGCGCCTGGCTCGCGAGCGTGGCGAGGACGTTCAGCTCATGCTCACGCGCTACGCCAACGAACGGCTGCTCTTCCGGCTTGCCTCGTCGCGGCACGCGCAGCGGTTCGTGCTGAAGGGTGCGGCGTTGTTCACGCTCTGGACCGGCCGGCCGCACCGCGCGACCCGCGACATCGATCTGCACGTCCGAGCCCTGCACGTGGCGAGCGGGTGGGCCGTGGGGGTGACCGCCGTCGGCACCCTCGGAATCTCGGGCGCGGCTGTCGCCCGGTAGGGACGAGAGCCCAGCGACAGATCGGCAGGAAAGGGAACCCAGGGTTCCTGACGGTGAAGCATCTGGCGGCTGGCGGGCTCGATGCCACGTGGCTGCCCACCGACTGGCGGTGGGGCTGATCGTCACGGCGGCAGGTCGACGAACGCACGCGCCGCCCCCCCGCCGTCAGTTGCGGACGACGAACGCGACGCCGACGGTGGCCGCGGTGTCGAGGCGGTCGCCGGTGGCCCAGCGGGCGGGGTCGTCGGTGCGCAGCGCGTAGCGGGCGGTGAGGCCGGCGGTGGCGGCGAGGAAGACCTTGCGGCGCGGGTCGATGGCGACGGCGGCGTGGAGCGCGGCGCCGAGGTCGAGGCCGTCGCGGGTGACGGTCGAGGTGCCGTCCATGGCGGCCCAGCGGGCGTGGCCCCAGCCGAGGTCGAGGCCAGCGCCCAGGCAGGTGGTGCCGTCCCAGCAGCGCTCGAGGCGCGGGCCGGTGCGCAGGCCGAACAGGTGGCCGTCGCCCTGGTGGTCGGCCAGGGTCGCCGAGCCGAAGCTGGCGGTGACGTGCCACCACAGCGGGGCGGCCAGGGCGGCGCCGGCGTCCAGGCTGATCGGCGTGGCCACCGCCCGCACGCCCAGCGGGGTCGACTCGACGCTGGCGCCGATCCCCATGGCCACCGTGGCCGGCCGGTCGGCGCGGGCCGCCGCCGGGGCGCACAGCCCGAGGGCGATCAGGGGGACGAGGCGGCGCACGGCATCGCATGGTGCACGGTGCGTACCGGCGCTGACAATCGGCTAACTGTGCGGGGTCGCGTGGACCGCCGTCAGGCTTCCGGCGATCGCGACCGATCTTGCACAGCGTCAGGTGTCGGCGGCGACGACGCCGCCGGGTGTGACGATGGCGTCGGTGTGCGCGCCGGCGACCTGCGCGCCGCCCCACACCACCGTGCGCACCAGCCGCGCGTCGCCGGCGACCTGCGCGCCGGCGCCCACCACCGCGTGCGGACCGACCACCGCACCAGCGGCGATGCGCGCGCCGGCGGCGATGCGCACGGGCGCGCGGACCTCGGCGCCGGGCTCGACGATCGCGGCGGGGTCGACGCCGGTCAGGGGGCCTGGCGGGTGGCGCAGCGGCGCGCCGTCGAGCAGCGCCCAGTTGCTCTCGAGGTAGCGGGCCGGCGTCGAGTGCTCGGCGAAGTAGCCGCGCTCGTGCTCGAACGCCGCGACCGGCGCGCCGGCCTTGAGCCAAGGCAGGTAGCCCTGGCGGATCATGCAGGCCTCGCCGTCGGGCAGGCGGGCCACGACGCTGGGGCGGGTGACGTGGACGCCGCAGAACATGTGCTGGCCGTCGGCGAGCACGTCGCGCACGCGCAGGTGATCGCCGTCGGGGCGCACGTCGACCGCGCCCCACGCCACCGCGTCGGGCACGCGGCGCACCACCATCATGCCCAGCGCGTCGCGATCGCGCGCGAACGCGGCGAGCAGCGCGCCGAGCTCGACGTCGAAGATCAGCTTGCCGTTCATCGACACGAACGGCGCGTCGGCGCCGTCGGGATCGAGCAAGGGCAGGGCGTGCTTGAGGCCGCCGCCGGTGCCGAGGATGACGTCCTCGTAGCTGTAGCGGATGCGCGCGCCCAGCGCGGCGCCGTCACCCAGCTCGCGCTCGATCACGTCGCCGCGGTGGTGGACGTTGATGACCAGATCGCGGATGTCGTGGGCCACCAGCTGCGCGATGCCGAAGCGCAAGATCGGCAGGTCGCACACCGGCAGCATCGGCTTGGGCCGCTGATCCGACAGCGCGCCGAGGCGCGTGCCGTAGCCGGCGCACAGGAGCATCGCTCGCGTCATGCGGCCACCGTGCACCGCGGCGCGCAGCGGGGCAAGTTGCCGACCCGCCGCGTCGTCCGCACGCGTCAGCGCATCGCCGGCGGCAGCGTCGCGCGTCGGTGCGGCGCGTCGCGCGTGAGCACCGCGAACCGACGGGTGGTCATCGGGCCCAGCGCGCGCTGGTAGAACTCGCGCGGGCCGATCCACGCGATCTCCGAGCGCGCGTGGGTGGCGGCGACGTCGACCAGGCAGGCGATCAGCAGCGCCTCGCCCAGGCCCTGGCCGCGGTGCTCGGGCCAGGTGCCGGCCGGGCCGAACCAGCCCAGCCCGCGGTTGTTGCCGTCGTGGGCCGCGAACGCGGCGACGCGGCCGTCGCGCTCGGCGACGAACAGCCCGCACGGCGCCCGGGTCGCGGCGCGCTCGATCTCGAACGGCCACGCGCCGCCGAAGCCGATCGACACGTGGGCCGAGATCGCCTCGAGCTCGTCGAGGCAGGCCCGGCGGATCGTGTAGCCGCGCGCGGCGCAGCCGTCGGCCAGCTCGGCGGCGCGGGCGGGGCTGACCCGCGGGTTGTCGATCAGGTCGACCACCAGGTTCTCGTGCTCGTCGCGGCGCACGTAGCCGCGGCGCCCCAGCCACGCGATCGTCTCGTGGTTGTCGAGGTCGACGCCGGGCGCCAGGTAGTTGCCGGGCTCGTCGAGGACGCGGACCCGGCGGTGGGCGCCGGCCCAGACGTGTTGCTCGCAGGCGGCCAGCAGCGCCGAGCCGACGCCGCGGCCGCGCGCCGCGGTCGCCACCGCCAGCACGCGCACGCGATCGCAGCACGCGGCGGCGACGCCGACCACCGCGCCGCCGAGCCGCGCGGCCAGCGCCACCGGGTGTCCGTGCGGCGAGGGGCCGAACAGCTTCTCCTCCGCGACCTCGGCGGCGCGATCGAAGCGGCACGCCTCGGCCAGGACCGCGCGCGCCGCCAGCAGGTCCTCGGCGGTCAGCGCGTCGATCGTCGCCCCCATGTCCGAAAAACTACCACCGCGGGGCGGCGGGTCGGGAAGATTCGACGGCGCGCACAGTACACTCGCGCCGGGTGCCCCCGAGCCAGCTCTCGCACTACCGCATCATCGCGCCCCTGGGGCGCGGCGCGATGGGCGAGGTCTACCGCGCCGTCGATCAGCGGCTGGGCCGCGAGGTGGCGCTGAAGATGTTGCCGCGGGAGGTCGAGGGCGATCCCGACTGGCAGACCCGGCTGTTGCGCGAGGCCCAGGCGGCGAGCGCGCTCAACCACCCCGGCATCGTCACGCTGTACGACATCGCGGCGGACGCGGGCCGCGCGTTCCTGGTGATGGAGCTGGTGATCGGCGAGCCATGCTCGGCGCTGGCGCGGCGCGGCGTGCCGTGGCGGCGCGCGATCGAGCTGACCGCGGCGGTGGCCGACGCGCTGGCCGCCGCGCACCGGCTCGGCATCCTCCACCGCGACGTCAAGTCGGACAACCTGATGGTCACGCCCGAGGGCCAGGTGAAGGTGCTCGACTTCGGGCTGGCCAAGCTGCGCGCGGATCTCGGCGCCCCGGCGCCGGCGTCGCCGGTCGACGAGACCCAGCTGGCCGCGGCGAGCCTGGCCGAGACGCTGTTGCCGGCGAGCTCGACGCCGACCGCGCGGGCGGCGCTGGCGAGCGACCTGACCCAGGCCGGGCACATGGTCGGCACGCCGGCGTACATGGCCCCCGAGTGCTACGACGGTCAGGCCGATCCGCGCAGCGAGGTGTTCGCGCTCGCCGTGGTCGCGTACGAGCTGCTCGCCGGCAGCCGGCCGTTCGATCGCGACAGCGCGGTGGCGACGATGGCCGCGATCCGCCTCGACGCGCCGACGCCGCCGTCGAAGGTCGCGCCGGCGCGCCGCATCCCGGCGCGAGTCGACAGGGTCATCCTGCGCGCGCTGGCCAAGGCGCCCGAGGCGCGCTACCCGGACATGGCGGCGTTCGCGGCGGCGCTGCGCTCGGCGGCGCGGCCGGTGCGGCGGCGGTACCTGATCGCGGCCGCGGCGCTGGCGCTGCTCGGCGGCGCGGGCGCCGCGTGGGCCCTGACCCGCGGGCCCGACGC
The DNA here is from genome assembly GCA_016707895.1 of Myxococcales bacterium. GTDB lineage: Bacteria > Myxococcota_A > Polyangia > Haliangiales > Haliangiaceae > UBA2376. Next base: position 98,742 of record JADJGV010000009.1, read on the forward strand.
GCCGGCGCCGATGACCGTCACCGCCAGCCGCCGGCTCACGCTCGACGACGGCTGTGAGGAGTACCCGCGGCTCACCCCCGACGGCCAGCGGGTGATCTTCGACGGCGTCGTCGACGGCGACTACGAGCTGTTCGCGATGGCGATCGCCGACGGCGCGCGCACGAGGCTGACCCACCAGCCGGGCTGGGACTACGCCGCGGCGCTGGCGCCCGACGGCCAGCGGGTCGCGTTCGTCCACGAGACCCCGTCGCGGCGCACCGTGATGGCGTTGACCCTGGGCAGCGACGCGCAGCCGGTGACGCTGGGCGCGATCAGCGGCTACCCGACGTGGAGCAAGGACGGCGCGCTGATCGTCGGCGATCCCGGCGGGCGGATCCTGCGCTGGGAGCTGGGCCCCGATCTGCGGGTCGCGCGCGAGGTCGAGCTGGGCCACCTGCCGGCCGGCGGCCGGGCCTACCACCTGGCCGCGGTCGACGGCGACGGCGTCGCGATCCTGTGGTGGACCGCGTCGGACGTCGACGAGACCGCGCTCGGCGAGCTGGATCGCCGCGGCCGGCTGCGGATCGTCGAGGAGGCCCGCACCGACTACGAGGGCGGGCTGGCCGCCGCCGCGACGCCGCACAGCTACTACGTCACCCGCAAGGGCGCGTCGACCGGCAACCAGCTCCTGTGGCGGCGCTTCGGCGGGGGCACCGTCGCGGTGGTGCCCGGCGGGCTGTCGCCGCAGGCCGGCGTCGACGTCGCGCGCGACGGCACGCGGCTGGTGTTCTCGACCTGCATGGAGCGGCAGTACGTCGCCCGCCTCCGGCCCGGCGCGCCGCCGACGGTGCTGTCGCGCGGCGAGTGGCAAGACGTCTACCCGGCGCCGATCGACGCGCGCACGATCCTCGTCACCTCCAACCGGCTCGGCGACGATCAGGGCTGGGCCTTCGACACCGCCGGCGGCACGCCGCGCGCCGTCACCCCGACCGGCGCGGTCGCCGCGCGCGCCAGCCACGACGGCCGCACGCTGGTCTACGCCGCCGCCGGCGGTCGCGGCGGCCTCGCGCTGGTGCCGCTCGCCGGCGGCGCGCCCACCCAGCTCACCCGCGAGCCCTCCGACGCCGCGCCGACGTTCTCCCACGACGATCGCACCATCGTCTTCGGCCGCACCGTCGCCGGCCGCTCCAGCATCTACGCCATCCCCGCGATCGGCGGCGGCGTGCGCCGCCTCGCCGACGGCGGCCAGCCCGCCACCTCGCCCATCGACGATCGCGTCGCCTTCCTCGACGCCCCCGACGCCGACGGCGCCCGCGCCATCCTCGTCACCACCCTCGCCGGCGCCTCGCCCACCGCCATCCCCGGCGTCGGCCGCGCCGCGTGGCTCGGCCCCCGCTTCTCGCCCGACGGCCGCCACCTCGTCGCCGTCCGCGGCTTCCAGGAGGTCGTCGAGCTCACCCTCGACGGCAGCGCGCCGCCGCGCGTCCTCTGGACCGCCGCCACCAACTCCGTCCTCGCCATCGACTACATGCCCGACGGCGACGGCTACCTCGCCTCCCTCGCCGACTACACCGGCGACGTCTGGCTCGCCGAGGGGCAGTTCCGATAGGGACAGGATCCTACCCTCCAACCAGCCGGATCCATTGCCGTATTTTGCCATGCTGTGTCTCGAAAAGGGACACTTTCCGGGGGCATAACTGGCTGTGACGAATGGACTTTCTGGCTTGAGCCGTCCTCGTCATTGATCGATGACAAGATCGCATCGATTGACGACAACCATCACGGCTTCAAGACTTTGAAATTACAAGATATTGTTGGCGCGCACGGTCCCGTCTCCGTAGTGTTGCGCGCATGAAGAAGCTCATGACCGTTGGTACCGCTCTCGCCCTCGCCCTCACCCTCTCGGCCACTGGCTGCAAGAAGAAGGACGAGAACAAGGCCGCTCCGACCACCGAGACCGCGAAGCCCGCCGCTGGCACCGCCGCCGCTCCGGCCGCTGGCACCGCCGCTCCGGCCGCTGGCACCGCCGCTCCGGCCGCTGCTGACCCGGCCGCCGCGCCCGCCGCTGGCACCGCCGCTCCGGCCGCCGCTGACCCGGCCGCCGCCCCGGCCGCCGCTGGTTCGTCGGGCGTCGCGGAGTGCGACGAGTACGTCGCGACGTTCGAGAAGTTCGCGAAGTGCGACAAGGCTGGTCCGGCGCTCGAGGGCCTGAAGGCCGCCGCCGAGGCGCAGAAGGCCGCGTTCGCGTCGTGGGGCACCATGGACGAGACCGCGAAGAAGGCCGCGCAGGCCGCCGCCGCCACGACCTGCAAGACCGCGAGCGATGGCATCAAGACCACCGCGACCAGCCTCGGCTGCACGCTCTGATCTGATCCGCCGCTGATCGGTACGCTTCGACGGCTCGCCGGCTCTGCCGCGCGGGCCGTCGGTCGTTTCGGGGCGACCCGCGGGCAACCCCCGGGCAACCCGCGTGCCCCTGACGTGTCTCGCCGCCATGGAGATCGGCCATCGGCTCGCCGCGACGCTCGGCTTCGTCGTCCCCGCCGCGCTGGCCGCGTGGATCACGCTCGGCGTCGACGCCCACGCCGCGCCGCCCGACATCCGCCCGCTGCGGTTCCAGCAGTACGGCGCGTTCCAGGTCCGGCCCGGGGCGCTGTATCGGCACTGCGAGCCGCAGTCGCGCCACGACATCGTCTGCGAATGCTTCCCGGGGCTCGAGGTCGAGGTCGCGACCGATCGCGTGGGCGGCGCGGTCTTCGGCGGCTTTGACGAGCCGCGGTTCGTCGTTCCCCGCACTGGCGGCGAGTGGAACGCCTTGCGCCACTGGCTCGCGCTGCAGCGTGCGCAGCCGATCTACGACTTCCGCACCGACTTCAAGGTGGTCGCTCGACCGGGCGTGCCGTACCGCGACATCATCCGCGTGTTCGAGCTCGCCGACCAGGCCGGCCTCACCGCGCCGCGGCTGGTCTCGTCGCGCGCCGCCGAGCTCGATCGCCCCGGCCCGCTGCGTGTCACCGTCACGCCGGCCGGCGTCGGCGCCGACTTCTTCGCCCCGCACGCCGCGCACCTGCCGCCGGTCCGCGGTGAGCGCGCCTGGCGCGTGCTCGCGACCTGGCTCGCCGATCGCCGCGCCGACCCGCGGCTCGATGGCAACGACCTCCGCGTCGAGCTCGACCTCGCGTTCGGCACGTCGCCCAGCGACGTCGCCCGCGTCAAGCGCACGCTCGAGCGCGCAGGCTACGACGTAGGCTACTACGACCGGCTGTACGAGCGCTGGGGCGGCGTCGCGATGTAGCGACGCCTTACGGCATCACCGCGCAGCCGGCGCCGACCTCGATGATCGCCGCGCCCGCGCTGGCCTGGAACGTCCAGCCCGTGCGCCCCTGCTCGCTCCAGTAGCCGTACGTGATCAGCGGCTGCGTCGCGGTCAGCCCGGCGCGGCGCGCCGCGGCCAGCGCGTCGGCGAACCCGCACGGGAACGGCGGCGCGACCGGACGGCGGATCGTCCCCGGCGGCACCACCGCGCACCGCGGGTTGCAGTCGATCGACCCCGCCGGCGCGGCGTCAGCCGTCGCCACCTCGAACGACACGCGCGCCGTGTACACGTTTCGCCGCAGCCCCGGGTTGAAGCCCGCCCGCCGCGGCACCGCCGGCCCCACGCGCACGCCGCCGACCTGCGCGCCCGGCCACGTCGTCGCGCCGAGCGCGCGCGCCTCGTCGATCGCTCGGGCCACGTCGTCGACCGAGCCCAGGCCCGCCTCGGCCGGCGCGCTGCCCGCCGCCGCCGCCGGCCGCTCGTCGGGCTTGCCGCACGCGCTCCCGACGACGCTCGCCACCACGATCGCCGCTGCCACACGCACGCTCGCTTGCATGCCACCGGCTTCGCGCACTTCGGTGCCCGGGTCAAGCAACCGCGCCGGGGCGCGCGTGTCGATCGGCCATGGGCATCGGCCATCGGCTGGTCGCGACGCTCGGCTTCGTCGTCCCCGCCGCGCTGGCCGCGTGGATCACGCTCGGCGTCGACGCCCACGCCGCGCCGTCGAGGATCTCGACGTCCTGGTCCGGCGCATCGCCCTACGCGATCCCGCTGCCGCCGACCGTCGCCACGCGCTGATCGCCTACGCGGTCAGCTGCTGCCACAGCGCGTCGGCCGACAGCTTCGGCGAGCCGGCGCCAGCGACCTCGGCGGCGCGGATCAGCTCGACCACGCGCGCGTTGAGCGGCGCCTTCATGCCCGCGCGCGCGGCGACCCGGACGATCTCGCCGTTCAGGTAGTCGACCTCGGTCGGGCGCCGCGCGTCGAGGTCCTGCCACATCGACGATCGCGCCGCGGGATCGACCTTGAGCTGGGCGCCGGTCACCAGCTTCACGATCGCCGTCGGCATGCGCAGGATCTTCGGCATCAGCCCGAGCGGCACGCCGTTCCACCGCGCCGGCCGCACGCCGGCCGCGCGCACCACCGCCAGCCCCTCCTCGACCAGCGCCGCGATCACCCGCCGATACCCGGGCGACAAGAGCAGCGTGCCGGTCGACACGTCCGACAGCGCGCTGACCGCGTTGTTGAGGTTGACCAGCAGCTTGGTCCACTGCTCGGGGCCGAGGTCGTCGCGCTGGATCACCTCGATGCCGCCGACCTCGAGCGCCTCGACCAGCGCCGCCGGCGCGCGCTCGATGATCAGCGGCCCGTTGGTGGCGCGGCGGTAGACGCCGTCGACCGCGATCACGTTCCAGGTGACGATCGACGCCAGCACCTGGCGCGCGCCCAGGTGCGCCCGCAGCGTGTCCGGGTTCCGGACGCCGTTCTGCATGCTGACCACCACGGCGTCGGGCCGCAGCACGCCGGCCAGCTCGCGGGCCGCGTCCTCGGTGTGCTGGCTCTTCACGCACACCAGCACGACGTGGCACTCGGCCAGCGCGCCGCTGGCGGTCGCCACCTGCAGCCGCGCGGTCGGCACCTCGGCCCGCGGCCCGGCGAAGTCCTGGACGACCAGGCCGTGCTTGGCCAGCTGGTCGCGCAGCCGCGGCCGGCCCACCAGCACCACGTCGGCCGCGTCGGCGGCCAGCATGCGCCCGCCGACGTAGCAGCCGATCGAGCCTGCGCCGAACACGCCGATGCGAAGTCGCGCCACGCCGCGACTGTGCGCGACGCCGGCCACCGCGTCAAACGGCTACCGCGCTCGCTACGGCGCCACGCGGGCCCGCAGCGTCGTCACGTCGCGGCGCAGCTTGGCCACGGCCGCCTGCCAGTCGGTCATCGACGGGCCGAAGCCGTCGGTCGCCACCTCGGGGGCCAGCTGCGCCGCCAGCGCGTCGATCTGCGCCTCGAGCACGCCCGGGCCCGCCGGCCCGGCCAGCAGCTCGGCGGTGCGCGCCTGATAGTCGGTCCACAGCACCTGCGCCATCAGCGCGGTCAGGCGATCGCACGCCGGCGGCCGCCCGAAGTAGCCGAGGAAGATCGACCGGCGCGCGCAGTCGGTCGGCGACGCGTTCCAGTCGGGCATGCCGTAGCTGGTGCGGATCGGGCTCGGCACCTGCATCGTGTTGTCGACGTCCCACGGCACCAGCCACAGCCGGTCGCGCCCCGGCTCCTCGTACCAGTAGTAGTTGTGGTTGGCGCAGGTGCCGCCGGTCGCGCTGGCGCAGTACCAGCCGACGAAGCCGTCCCAGTTGTCGACCAGCCGATCGACCGCGAGGAAGCTCACCAAGGTCGGCAGGTCGAGCCACGCCGCCGCCGTCGCGCGGAACGTCGCCGGCGTCGTCGCCGCCAGCGCCGCCGCGAACCGCACCATGCGATCGACGTTGGGCGCCGTCGCGTTGGTCTCGAGCGCGGCGACGTAGGGCGCCGGGCCGGCGTGCTCGGGCCACACCTCCTTGTACAGGTTGCCGCCGCCGCTGCCGTCGATCGCGCGGAAGTGGTCCTGCACGAACTCGCGATCGATCGCCTCGACCAGGATGAACAGCCCGAGGTCGGCGCCGTTGACCCGGACCCGCGCGTGGGCCGCCCGCGGCGCCGCCACGCCGGCCCCGCGGTAGAGGCCGTAGACGATGCGCTCCTTCATCGCGGAGGCGTCGCGCATCATCGCGTGCAGGTTGAGGTGCTCGAGCCCGACGAACCGCTGGTCGGCGACGTACTCGTCGAAGTCGAGCTTCATCGACAGCTTGGGGCAGCGGCGGTTGCCCTGCGCGTCGAAGCACAGCCGCAGGCTGCCGACCGAGCCCTTGTAGCGCACGCCCAGGCGCGCGACGGTGACGCCGTTCCAGCTCAGGTCGGCCGGCACGTACTGCTCGAGCAGCGGGTTGGCGTTGAGCCAGTCCCAGTCGGCGGCGGCCACCGTCAGGTCGAGCGTGCGGATCTGCGCCTCGTCGAACAGGTCGGCCGCGGTCGGCCCCGGCGGGGCGTCGATCGCCGCGTCGACCGCGTCGACCGGCAGCGCGTCCACCGGCCCGTCCCCGCCGCCGCCGCCACAGCCCGCCGCCACCGCCACCACCACCGCCACCAGCATCGTCGCCCCGCGCGTAGGTCGCATGGTTCGACGATACGCGGGGGCGCCGCCAGCGTCTACGACCGTCGACCCAGCGGCACCAGCCCGGGCGGCGGCACGGTGGCCTCGACGCGATCGAGCGCGGCGACCAGCGGCTCGCCGAACACCGCGGCCAGCGTGTCGCGCGCGACCCGGTACAGCGACGGCGCGCCGGCCGCGTCGGCGCAGTCGTAGTCCTCGTAGTCGTCGGAGATGACGATCGCGTCCTCCTCGTAGCTCATCGGGAACAGCCGACAGATGTGCGGCTTGACCTGGTGGAAGTCCCAGCCGCCCTCGAGCGCGGCGCGGTGGATCGCGCAGCCGCGGCGATCGTGGGCCAGGAACACGCAGCCGGTGACGCCGTCGGCCCGGGTGAACGTCGCGGTGCGGACGTGGCGGCCCGACGGGTAGTCGGGGTCCTCCTGCACCTCGGTGGTGAACCACGGCGCGGCGGCCGCGGCCGGCGTCAGCAGCGCGCGCAGCTGATCGGCGTGGCCGAGGATCGCGTCGCGCTCGGTGAGGTCGGTGTCGGCGCCATACTGGCAGCAGGCCTCGAGCAAGGGCCGCGGGTGGGGCAGGGGCGCGCCCTCGTCGGCGACCATCGTGCAGCCGTGGCTCATGCAGTCGGCCACCACGCGGCGGACGAAGATGTTGCGGTCCACCTTGTGGAAGCGATCGTGATCGAGGTCGACGAAGTCCGGCGCGGGCACGGGCGCACGCTAGCAGATTGCGCGCGCGGTGCGGCGCGGGCGGCGCGGCCGAGATCGCTCCGCCGCCCGCGGGCGGCGCGGTCGATGCGGGCTCAACGCAGCCGGTGCAGGCGCTTGAACTCGAGCTCGTCCTGCTCGGCGGTGCGCTCGGTCGGATCGAGCGGCGCGGCCCGCTTGGCGCTGACGCCGGCCCAGCGGCGCACGGCGGCCACGGCGGCCGCCTGATCGTTGCCGTTGAGCGTGGCGATCGCCGAGCCGTGGTTGCCGCCCGGCGAGATGTACTTGAACGAGTCGGTGGCGTTGCCCAGGCTGACCGCGCCGGCCGACCACGGGTCGTTCTGGCCGTAGATCAGCATCACGCGCTCGCCGCTGGCCGCCAGCCAGTCCTGGATGTCGTGCATCGCGGCGCCATTGTCGTACGCCGGCACCGGGATCGACGTCGGGATGTAGGCTCGCGCGGTGTCCTGGCCGGGGAACTGCAAGCCGACCAGGTAGCTCTCGTCGGAGATCGGGTAGCCGAGCTGGGTCGCCGACTGGTGGTAGTAGGGCAGGAAGTCGGTGAGGTCGGCGTCGCCGTACGAGGCGACGCTGATCGTGTCGTCGAAGAACTGGAACACCAGCGCGTCCGACGCGGTGGCGTCGGGGATGTTGGCGCAGTCGCCCTGGCTCCCGTACTGCCAGAAGATGAACGGCAGCTCCTCGGCGGCGAACTCGAGCGCGCGGTCCTCGCCGAGGATGTCGGTGAACGTCGCGACCGCCCGCATGCGCGCCTTCATCGCGTCGCGCCGCGCGAGCACGAGGTTCTGGAAGTCCTTGAGCTGCTGCCGGCAGCCGGGGTCGGTGCCGACGTTGTCGAGGAACGTGATGTAGCGGTTGGTCGGCGACTGCACCGCGTCTTCGGGGTAGTCGATCGGCGCGACGTACGCGACGGTGGCGTCGACGTCGTCGGGGAAGAACCGCCGGTGGAACAAGGACGTCATGCCGCCCTTGCTGGCGCCGGTGGTGAGCCACTTGCCCTGGTACAGCCGGGCCTTCAGCGCCTGCGTGATGCGGTGCTGATCGCTGGCCGCCTGCTGGATGTCGAGCTTGGTCCAGTCGGCCGGCTCGGGCCGCGACGGCGAGAAGTAGCGGTACTCCATCGACAGCTGGTTGCCGACCAGCAGCCGCGTGATCTCGGCGCGGCCGCCGCGCTGGGACACGAAGTAGCCGCTGTTGTAGACCACCATCGGCGACGCGTAGTCGTGGTGGAGCAGCGTCAGGCGCTGCTGGAACCGCTGGCCGCCGGGGTTGGCGTGGTCCACCGGCTGGTCGTAGGTCATCGTGAAGAAGCGGTAGCCGGCGATCATCGTCGACTGCTCGGTGACCTGCAGGCCGGGGATCGCGCGCAGCTCGTCGAGGATGTCGCCCAGCGCGCTGGGCGCGTCCGGAGCAGCGTCGACGGTGACCACCGGCGCGTCGACCGCGCCGTCGGGCGTCTGCGGGCTGTCGCCGCCGCCGCTGCACGCCAGACATCCGAGGACCACGAGCGCCCAGCGCGAGGATCGCATGGGCCTCGCTTAGCATCGGGCCACCCGCGCCGGGGCGAGGCCGACCTGAGAGCTGCTTACATCCCCGCGTGCTCGAGTTCGCGGGCGGCGCGCGTCAGCCCGACCACGCGTACACCAGCACGTCCTGCAGCTGCGCGCCCAGCTGCGGGAACACCGTGTCGGCGCGGCGGACGCCCTCGCTGACCAGCCCGGCCTTCTCGAGGACGCGGGCCGACGCGCGGTGCGCGGTGTGACAGGTCGCCTCGATCCGCGCGACGCCGAGGTCACGGCCGAGCGCGACCATCGCGCGGCAGGCCTCGGTCGCGTAGCCCTGGCCCCAGGCGGCGGGCGTCAGGATGTAGCCGGTCGCCGCGCCCACCGGCCCCAGCAGGTGCAGGCCGGTCGAGCCGATCAGCGCGCCGTCGCGCTCGATCAGGTACGTGCCGCAGCCGTGGGTCGCCCACTCGGCCAGCGCGAGGGCGACGTACGCGTGACTCGCGGTCACCGCGGCGTGGCGCGGCCAGCCCATGTAGCGCGTCGCCGCTGGATCGCTGGCGTAGGACCCGAAGATCGCCTCGGCGTCGCCCTCGCGCGGCCGGCGCAGCGTCAGGCGCGCGGTCGCGAGCGTCCACGGCGCGGCGCGCATGGCCCGAGGATATCCGCCGCGCCGGCGTCTAACCATCGGCTTCGTCACGGGTCGTTGCCCGCACGCGCGATGAATCTTCGCGCCGGCCCGGCCGTCCACGTCGAGGTCATGCCACCCTGGTGGCCTCAAGGAGCACCCATGCGAGCTCGTCTGCACCGCACCTTCTTCTTGTCCCTCGCGATGGTGATCGCCACCACGTCGCTGGCCGCCGCCGATCGCGACAAGGATCGCGGCCGTGGCCGCGGGCACGGCAAGCGCCCCCCGGTGGTCGTCGTGCGGCCGCCGGTGGTCGTCGTGAAGCCGCCGGTCGTCGTCGTGCGGCCGCCGCCGCCCCCGGTGGTCGTGCGCCCGCCCGTGGTCGTGCAGCCGCCGGCGCCGGTCGTGGTCGCGACCTATCCGACCGCCGCGCCGCCACCGATTCGCGTCGAGAACCCTGGCCGCGCGCGCCGCGGGCGGGTGTGGATCGAGGGCCACTGGGACTGGCGCGGCGGGCAGTGGACCTGGGTCCGCGGCCACTGGGACAAGCACCGCCACGGCAAGCGTTGGCGCCGCGGCGAGTGGCAGCAGCGCGGCGATCGCTGGGAGTGGCAGGCCGACGTGTGGATCGACGTGCCGGCGTTCCCGACCGCGCCGCCGCCGGCGCCGGTGGTCGAGGCGCCGCAGCCGCCGCGCGCCGGCTACGTGTGGGTCGCCGGCCACCACGCGTGGCGCGACGGCGACTACGTGTGGACCGCCGGCCGCTGGGAGCGGCAGAAGGCCGGGCTCACCTGGTACGGCGGCGCGTGGTCGCTGCAGGGCGATCGCTACGTGTGGATCGAGGGCGGCTGGCGCTGACCCTGACGTCGCGCCCGCGGATCGCGCGTCAGCGCGGCGGCGGACGCGACGCTACTTCGCCAGCGTCGCCGTGGTCGCGCCGGCGGCCTTGAGCGCGTCGGTCAGATCGATCGACACCGGCTCGTCCACGATCATCATCTCGCACAGGTCGGCGTCGGGGTCGTAGCAGACCATCACCGGCATGGGCTCGCCCTTGGTGTAGTACGCGAGGTACACCGGCTTCTGCGGACAGCCGCCGCCGCGCGAGCGGGCGAAGCTGAGCTTCGCGCCGTCGAGCTTGATCGGCACGCCGGTGACGCGCTGGGTGCCGGTCGGACACGCCGCGCCCTCGACGGTGCGCGAGCCCGCTTGCGACGGGGGCGCCGAGCCCGTCCCCGTCCCCGCGGCCGAGCCCGTCCCCGTCCCCGCGGCCGAGCCCGTCCCCGTCCCCGTCCCCGTCGCCGCGGCCGTCCCGCTCCCCGCCGTCGTTCCACCGCCGTCGTCCTGCTTCTTGCTCTTGCATCCGGAGGCGGCGACCAGGACCGAGAGACTCATCATCACGCACAGCGTTCGCTTCATGGTGCTGAGACGAACGCACGAGCGTCGTCCTTGGGTGCGTCGCAGCCGGGAACAGCGATCGCCCGCCGCGCGTTGTCACCGATCGTCGACGGCTCCCGACGATCGTCACGCCGCCGCGACCAGGACCTCGCGCTTGTTGGTGTGATCCGGCGGCGACACCACGCCCTGCTTCTCCATCTCCTCGACCAGGCGCGCGGCGCGGTTGTAGCCGATGCGCAGCTGGCGCTGCACCCACGAGATCGACGCGTTGCGGGTCGAGCACACCACCTGCACGGCCTTGTCGTACATCGCGTCGTCGACGTTGCTGCTGCCGGCGCTCGCCGGGCCGCCGCCCTCGCCCTCGGCGCCTTCCTCGTCGCGCGGCTTGAGGATGTCGAGGTTGTAGACCGGGCGGCCCTGGGTCTTGAGGAACGCCACGACGCGGTGGATCTCCTCCTCGTCGACGTAGCAGCCGTGGAAGCGGGCCGGGGCCGCGCCGCGATCGGAGAACAGCATGTCGCCCGCGCCGAGCAGCGCCTCGGCGCCGCCCTGATCGAGGATCGTGCGCGAGTCGATCTTCGACGTCACGTGGAACGCGATGCGCGACGGGAAGTTCGCCTTGATCAGGCCGGTGATGACGTCGACCGACGGCCGCTGGGTCGCGAGGATCAGGTGGATGCCGGCGGCGCGGGCCTTCTGGGCGATCCGGGCCACCGAGGTCTCGACCTCCTTGGGCGCGCACATCATCAGGTCGGCGAACTCGTCGATCACCACGACGATGTACGGCAGGCGGATCGCCGGCTCGCTCAGCGGCGCGTGCTCGCCGGTGATCTCGACCTGCTCGATCTGATCGTCGTCGACCGGCACCGAGCCGTTCACCGCGGCCTCGGCGGCGTCGGCGGCGCGGCGCAGCTGTTCGGCCTCCCACTTGGCGCGGGCCTTGCCGATCTTGTCGTTGTAGCCCGTGATGTCGCGGACGCCGGCGTGGGCCAGCAGGTCGTAGCGGCGCTCCATCTCGTCGACCGCCCAGCGCAGCGCCAGGTTGGCCTTCTTGGGATCGGTCACCACCGGCAAGAGCAGGTGCGGGATGCCCTCGTAGATCGAGAGCTCCAGCATCTTGGGGTCGACCATGATGAAGCGGACGTCCTCGGGCGACGACGAGTAGAGCAGGCTGGTGATCATCGCGTTGACGGCGACCGACTTGCCCGAGCCCGTGGTGCCGGCGACCAAGAGGTGCGGCATGCGCGCCAGGTCGACGACCGCCGGCCCGCCCTCGATGTCCTTGCCGATCGCCATCGGCAGCTTGGCCTTGGTGCGGCGGAAGGTGTCGTCGGCGACGATCTCCTTCATGAACACCTTCTCGCGGGTCTTGTTGGGCACCTCGATGCCGACCGCGGCCTTGCCGGGGATCGGCGCGACGATGCGCACGCGCAGCGCCTCGAGCGCCATCGCGAGGTCGTCGGACAGGTTCGCGATCTTCGACACCCGGATGCCAGGCGCCGGCGCGAACTCGTACATCGTGACCACCGGGCCGGGCCGGATCGCGACGACGTCGCCCTTGACGCCGTAGTGCTCGAGCGTCTTGGTCAGGCGCGCCGACAGCTCGAGCATGAAGCTCTTGTCGATCTGGTTCTGGCCGGCGGCGTCGTAGTTGAGCAGGCCGATCGCCGGCAGCTGGTAGGCGCCGTCGCCGAGCTTGACGAAGCCGCGCTCGCTCTCGGCGGCCTTCTCCTTGGCCGCCATCTCGGCCTTGTCGGCGTGCTTGAAGCGCGGCTCGACGATCAGCGGCGCGCCGGCGGCCGGGGCCGCGGTCGCCGCCGCCACCACCGCGAGCGCCTCGCCGACCGGCGGCGCCTCGCTGCCGCGCGCGACCCGCACCGGCTCGGCGATCAGCGGCAGCTCCGAGGTCGCGACGTCCTCGACGATCTCGATCTTCGGCTTCTTCTTCTTGCCCGCGCCCTTGGGCTCGACCTCGGGCAGCGACACCGCGTCGGCCATCGGCGGCAGATCGACCTCGGTGGTCATCGGCTCGCGCTTCTTGCCGCGCTTCTTCTTGCCGCCGGCCTCGTCGGCGTCGTCGCCGGCCGCGGTCGCCATGCGCTCGGTGTCGCCGGCGAACGCGGCGTTGGGGACGGTGCGGTCGACGATGATCGGCTCGGGCAGCTCGCCGTCGGCCACCGCCAGCGGATCCTCGCCGTCGTCGGCGAGGTCGTCCTCGTACTCGTCGCGCTCGCGCTCTGGCAGGATCGCGCGGGTGACGTCGGCGACGAACTTGCCGCCGGCGCGGCCGCCGGTGGCCAGCGAGCGGCCGGTGGCGCGGGCGCCGATGCCGATCCAGCCCAGCACCTGCCGCATGCGCAGCGGCGTCGCGATGATCACCGCGATGAACAGCGCGCACACCGCGAGGAACGCGGTGCCGGCGGTCGAGATCATCGCCCGCGACACCTCGGCGAGGTTGCCGCCCAGCGCGCCGCCCGGGCCGATGCCGGCGATGCGGTAGCCGGGGACGGCGAGCTGCAGCAGCACCGCCAGCGCCAGCGCGCCCAGCGTGACGCCCGCGCCGATCTGCCACGGGATCAGCGGGCGCTTCTCCATCAGCGATCGCACCGAGGCGACCACCGCCATGGTGACCAGGGCGTAGCTGCCCAGCCCGGCGATCCGGTAGACCATGGCCGCGACGTTGCGACCGAACGGGCCCATCACCAGCGCGTGCGCCTGCGATGACAGCATCGCGAACAGCACGAACAGGCTGGCCCCGAGCGCCAGGATTCCAGCGACTTCGCGGCCACGGGTGCCGTCGTAGTTACGCTTGTTGGGCGGCGGGGTGGGCAGCTTCTTGGGCAGCGGCTTGTTGGCCATGGTACCTCGGGAGGACTTTATCCTACATGTAAGAACGGGTAGGGCAAGTTTCTGGCGAGGGCCGATGCTCCTGAGTTCACGAGGCTTTTTTTTGCGCTTTGCCGCCCTCCGGGGCGCCCTCGGTTCGATCCGTCGCAGGGCTGGTGTTATGGTTGCCGCCATGCGACGCGCGGCAATGTTGGTCGCCATGGCCTGGGCGCTGGGGGGCGTCGGCTGTGGTGGGAAGCAGGTTCCTCAGCACAGCGGCTACAAGGGCAAGAAGCCGACCCCCTGGACCAAGGCCAAGGCCATCGAGCTCGATGAGGAGCTGAAGGCCAAGGTCTCGGGCGAGCTCGACTACGGCACGTACAAGCGCGCCAAGTGGTTCAGCTTGACCCCGCCGGGGCCGGGCTCGGTCGCGCTCGACTTCGAGTTCGTCCCGGGCGGCGACGCCGAGATCGACGTCGCGTTCGAGGTGCTCGATCCCAACAACAAGGTGATCGTCCGCGCCGACGCCGAGGCCGAGGACACCACCGAGCAGAAGAAGCAGCGCAGCTTCGAGGTCGAGGACGGGACCTACCTGATCCACGTCTACCTCGAGGGGCGCATGGACGCGGCCGACTTCGACATCAAGCTCGCGTACACGCGCGGCGAGCGGAAGTGGAAGTCCGACTTCCCCAACCAGGTGCCGTACCCCGACGAGCTGCCGGCGGTGCCGCCGTTCGACGACACCCCGGCGTCGGCGCCGCAGCCCAAGTGCGGCGTCCCGGGCAAGCCCAAGTGCCCCAAGCGCTGCGGCACCCCGGGCGCGCCGCCGTGCCGTCCGCCGCCGCCGCCCGACGACAAGTGCGGCGTGCCGGGCAAGCCGCCGTGCGCGATGCCGCCGCTGGCCGCGGCGATCACCAACGTCGATCCCGATCCGGCCGGCGCGCGCATCACGATCGCCGCCGGCACCGCCGACGGCGTCGACAACGGCATGAGCGGCAAGGTGACTGGCGTCAAGAACTCCAGCTTCCGCACCTCGGGCTGCACCGCGCAGCGCTGCAACGCCGTGGTCAAGGCCGCCGTCGACGACGTCCGCTCGAGCGGCGAGGTCGTCATCACGCGCAAGTGACCGCGGTTGATCACCGCTGATCAGCGGTGATCAGCATGTCTCCGAGGGTGGTGGCGGCGGGCGCGGGTCGAGGTGGGCGGATCGCACGCGTGCCAAGGGTCGTTAGCCCTCGGCACATGCGATCGTGCGCGCAGGCGCAGAAGGTACGGCCATGCGAATCCGTGGTCTGGTCGTCGCTAGCGCTCTGTTCGCCGCCCCCGCCGTCGCCGGCCCAAGCGCCGCGCCGATCATCGGCGGCACCAACACCACCGTCGGGCAGTTCCCGACCACCGTCGGCATCGAGCTCGGCGGCGGCATCTGCACCGGCACGCTGCTCACCAAGGACTGGGTGCTGACCGCCGCGCACTGCGTGGATCCGGCCGTGCTGATGCAGAGCCAGGCGCAGATCACCGCCAGCGTGCGGGTCCACTTCGACACCGTCAACATGCGCACCAGCCCCGGGACGGTGGTGCGCGCTTCCGAGACCATCAAGCACCCGAGCTTCAGCGTCAACGCGCTCGGCATGCACGACATCGGCCTCATCCGGCTGGCCACGCCGGTCACCGATCGCGCGCCGGTGCCGGTGAACACGGCGCCGGGCAAGGCGCCGGTCGGCATCCCGGTGACGATGGTCGGCTTCGGCGTCACCAGCCGCGGCGCGACGACCAGCGCCGGCGTCGAGCGCGTCGTCGATCAGATGTCGGTGTCGTGCGCGTCGGGCGGGCTGTCGGACGCCAACCTGCTCTGCTTCTCGCAGGTGAGCGGCAAGGGCAAGTGCGAGGGCGACTCGGGCGGTCCGTCGTTCGCGATGATCGATGGCAAGCAGTTCCAGATCGGCGTCACCTCGTTCGGCGACCAGAACTGCGCGCAGTTCGGCGCCGACACCCGCACCGACGCCGAGACCGCGTTCCTGTTCGAGCACGTGCCCGAGCTGGCGTGCGGCGCGGACGCGACGTGCAACGCCGCGTGCGGCCAGGGCGCGCTGCCGGTCGATCCCGACTGCGGCTGCGACGCCGATCACCCGTGCCCCGACGGCAACACCTGCTTCAACGACCGGTGCATCGTCGATCCGTTCGCGCCGTCGGGCGTCGGCAGCGAGTGCGTCGATGGCAACAGCTGCCAGTCGGGCAACTGCGCGTCGGTGGGTGGCGAGCAGCTGTGCGTGATCGACTGCACGCCGGGCGCCGAGGGCGCGTGCCCCGACGGCTTCACCTGCCGCGACACCAACGGCGGCGGCGGCGCGTGCTGGCCGGCCGACGACGGCGGCTGCTGCTCGACGGGCCAAGGTGGTGCGACCACGTCGTTCCTCGGGATCGCCGCGGTCGCGCTCGGGCTGCGCCGCCGGCGTCGCGCAACTCGTTGATCGGTCGCGGTGATCGGTGCTGGATGGCGCGAGGGGCTTGCCGACGCGCGCCGCATGAGGCAGGGTGCGCCCCATGGAAGCTACCGACGAAACCGCGACCGCAGCCCCCCAGACGCCCGGCACGGCCCGCTACGGCGAGCTCAAGGCCCTCGTCGCCGCCATGGAGGCCGACTTCACCAAGTTCTTCACCGACGGCAACAAGGCCGCCGGCACCCGCGTCCGCGCCGCGATGCAGGAGCTGAAGAACTTCGCCCAGACGGTCCGCACCGAGGTGCAGTCCATCAAGAACGAAGGCAAGGCCTGAACAGCGTCACCGTCCCGCGAACTCGCGCACGCACGCGATCGCGTCGCTGTCGTAGTAGCGGGACTGATCGCAGTAGGTGATCGTGCGGTCGGCGGCGCGCCCCAGCGGGGCCGCCGCGGCCAGGCACGCGCGGGCGTCGCTGTCGTAGTACATGGCGGCGTCGCACGCGGCGATGGCGCTGGCCTCGAGCCGGCCGTCGATCGCCGTCGCGATGCACGCCTGGGCGTCGCTGTCGTAGTACATCGCGGCGTCGCAGGCGGTGACGACCGCCGCGGCGCGCCAGCCGTCCCGCGCGCCGCGGGCGGCCGTGGCCACGCAGGTGCGCACGTCGCTGTCGTAGTACATGGCGGCGTCGCAGGCGGCGATCAGCGGCGCCGGGTCGGCGCGCGCGGCCATCGCCTGCTGCATGCACGCTAGCGCGTCGCTGTCGTAATACATGGCGGCGTCGCAGGCGGCGATCGTCGCGATCGGGTCGAACCCGGCCTGGGCGGCGACGCCGACGCAGGCCGCGGCCGTCGCGCCGTCGTAGATCGCGCGGCGGCAGGCGGCGTCGATGGCCATCAGGTCGCGCGCGGGGCGATCGTCGTGCCAGCCGCCAGGGCGGTCGGGATTGCCGGGGCGGTCCGGGCGGCGGTCGTCGCGCCAGCCTCGGTCGTCGCGCCAGCCCCGGTCGCGTCGGCCATGGCCGCGTCCGCGATCGGCCGCCGCGGGGATCGTGAGCGCCGCGAGCGCGGCCAGGGCGAGGAGCGTGCGCGTGGAGGTCCGCATGAGCCAACGACGGCGCCGGCGCGCCGGGTATTCATCGGGTAGCGTGTCGATCCGTGCCGCTCGGCTCGGCTGGGCGCTCCACGTGGGAGATCGCGGGCTGTCTCACGTGGAAGATCGCCGGCTGTCCCCCGTGGGAGATCGCTGGGCTGTCTCACGTGGGAGATCGCTGGGCGCCCCGGTTGTCCGGGCCCGGACGGCGTCGGCTGTCCGGCCGGTGGCCGGATCTGTCCGGCCGGCCGGACAAATGTCCGGGATCCGGACAGCGCGCCATGAGGTGACGCCTGGTTGCGACCGGCACGCGACGTGCTTGGCCGGATAGGCCATGTTGCAGGTCATCGATGAGCGAAGCCCGGACGGCGCGATCCGGCTGCGGCCGCTGCGGCGCGCGGTCTTCGAGCGCATGTGCCAGTGCGGTGACGTCGACGCCGCCGAACTCGAGCTGGTCTGCGGAGCGGTCATCGATCGCCGCGACGACGATCCGGAACGCGCGCGCGCGGTGGCGCAGGTCGCTGCGCGTCTTCGCGCCCAGGCCGGGCCGGCCGGGCGGGTCGCGGTGCGCGCGGCCTGGGCGCTCGACGACTACTCGATGCCGCGGCCCGACGTGCGCGTGGCCGCCACCGGCGGCCATTGTGAGCTCGGCGTGTCGGCGACCCCGCTGGTCGTCGAGGTCGCCCGCCGGGATGGTGGGGGCGCCGCTCGACACGATCTGTACGCGCGGGCGCCGCTCGCCGAGTACTGGCAGGTCGACCTGGACGCCGCGGTGATCGAGGCGTGGCGCGGCCGCGACGCGCGGTTCGGCACCTGGGCCACGGTCACGCGCTACTCGCGCGGCGAGGTCGCGTGCCACGCCACACGGCCGGCGCTGGCGTTGTCGATCGACGAGCTGCTGGCGCGGC
This sequence comes from Myxococcales bacterium, assembly GCA_016707895.1. Lineage (GTDB taxonomy): Bacteria > Myxococcota_A > Polyangia > Haliangiales > Haliangiaceae > UBA2376. The sequence goes on from JADJGV010000009.1 coordinate 116,757, forward strand.
CGCGCGGCGCCCAACGCTTGCGGTGGAGGCCCGGAGCTGCGACACCCTCACCATGACCCCGACCCCGTCCGTCCGCGAGCAGGTCAGCGCCGAAGAGTGGCAGGCCCGCGTCGACCTGGCCGCCTGCTACCGCCTGGTGGCGCGCTTCGGCTGGGACGACCTGGTGTTCACCCACATCTCGGCGCGCGTGCCGGCGTCCGACCACCACTTCCTCATCAACCCGTACGGCATGTTGTTCGAGGAGATCACGGCGTCGAGCCTGGTCAAGATCGACCTCACCGGCGCGAAGGTGATGCCGAGCCCCTACGACATCAACCCGGCGGGCTTCACGATCCACAGCGCGATCCACGCGGCGCGCGAAGACGCGCAGTGCGTGCTGCACACGCACAGCCTCAACGGCGTCGCGGTGTCGGCGCAGCGCGGCGGCGTGCTGCCGCTGTCGCAGCAGTCGATCTTCGTGCTGGCGTCGCTCGGCTACCACGACTACGAAGGGGTCGCGCTGCGCGACGACGAGAAGCCGCGGCTGGTGCGCGATCTCGGCGAGCGCGGCTTCCTGATGCTGCGCAACCACGGCCTGCTCACCGTGGGCGAGTCGGTCGCCGACGCGTTCCTCCGCATGTACGTGTTCGAGGCCACCTGCGCGATCCAGCTGCGCGCGCAGGCCGGCGGTGGCGAGCTGGTGTCGGTCGATCCGCGGATCATCGCCGGCGCCGCGCAGCAGCAGGCGGCGGTGACGCGCGGCCTCGGCGCGGGCCTCGCGTGGCCGGGCCTCCTGCGCAAGCTCGACCGCGACAACCCTGGCTATCGCTTGTAGGCGCGGCGCCAGGCTGCGCCGGCTGGGCGCGGCGCGCCTCACTGCTCGGGCGCGGGTCCCGACGCGGCGCGGGTCGGCCCGACGACGGGCAGGATCGAGAACGGCGGCGCCAGCACCTCGAACAGGTTGGTGCCGACCGCGCGCGTCGCGCGGGCCAGGCGCCCGCGGCGGCCGCCGAGCGTGCGCGCGAGCACGCGCTGCAGGTCGACGGTGAGGCCCAGGAACACCCGCTGCGTCGGCACCGCCTCGGGCACGGCGTCGGGCTTGTACTTCCGGGTCTCGAAGCCGACGCCGACGTCGACGTAGGCGAGCCCGTCGGCCAGCCACGCGGGCGTCGCGCGCGGCAGCGGCACCGCGCCGAGGTGCAGCCCGAGGAAGTACGTCTCGCCCGAGTAGTCCTCGGCGATGTTCAGGCTGTTGCCCTTCTTCGAGCCGTGGTACTCGCCGCGCCACAACCCCAGGTACTCCTCGCTGGGCCAGTACGCGACGCGGAAGTCGAGCCAGCGATCCACGGCCGGCACCGTGATGGCGAGCAACGCGAACGCCGCGCCGGCGGTGTTCATCGCCAGGTCGCCGGGGGAGAAGCGGTAGTAGAAGCCGTCCTTCACCTCGACCGCCAGGAACAGGCCCCACGACAGCGCGCTGCCGGCGATCGCCGCGGGCACGCGGGTGTAGCCGCCGGCGCGCAGCACGCCGGTGGTCGCCCGCGCCAGCACCATCGTCGCCCACGCGTGGCCGAGCTTGTCGGCGCCGCCGGCGTAGGTGTTGCGCCCGAACCAGCCGTCGCCCCCCCAGCCGAACTCGTCGAGCGACTCGACGTCGCGGTACCACGCGAGGTACGCCCAGGTGCTGAACCCCGCGTACAGCGCGCCGACGCCGAGCGCCGCGCGCAGCCGGTGGTCCGGCGGCGGAGGTGGTTCGGTGAACGGCACCGCGGCCCCGCGATCGAGCCACGGCTCGAGGCACGGCGCGTCGGCGCGGGTCAGGCCGCAATCGGCGGAGGCAGGGCGGACGCCGACACCCGCGGCCACGGCCAGGGCGATCAGCGCGGCGACGGCGAGGCGCACGGGCACACGCTACACGAGAATCGTCGCGACGCCGGTCACGTGGCGCGTGATCGCGGCCACGGCACGGCTGACACGGACGAACGCGCGCGCGAGACTCATCGTCAGGATGGACGAGCCCATCACCGAGCGCCTGGTCGACGTCGACGGGGTGCCGGTGCGCGTGCGCACCGAGCGGCAGCGGGTCGCGGTCACGGAAGGCGAGCAATGGAACGATGGGGTCAGCGTCGTCGCCTCGAGCCCCGGGTGCGGCGAGCTGACGATCGACGTGGTCGCGGGGGCGCGCTGGATGGGCTTCGGCAAGAACCGCGTCGTCACCGGGGTCGGGGCCTTCGACGATCAGTACGTCGTCACCACCAGCGACGAGCGCATCGCGCCGTGGTGGTTCGGGCCCGCCGAGGCGCGGGCGATGGCCGCGACCTACGACCCGACAGCGCAGATGCCGTTCGCGCTGCGCCTGGCGCCCGGGCTGATCCAGCTGGTGGCCGGCGGCATCACCGAGCTCGCGCTGCCGATCTCCTGGCGAGACCGCGACGCGCCGCGGTACCAGCACTACCTCGCGCACGGCGCGCCGCCGATGGCGGTGACGCACATCGACGAAGCGATCCGCGCCGCCGGCTTCATCGCCGGGCGCAACCTCCGCCTCGCCGCGCGCTGGCGCGACCTGCTCGCGCCCCACGGGCTGGTCGCGGCGGGGCCGGCGTGGCGCACGGACGATCAATACGCGCTGGTGGTCGAGCGGGGGCGCGCCAAGATCATCGTCGACTTCCCATGGCGGATCGCGTCGCTGTCGACCACCGGTCTGCGGACGCGGCTCGCGGTGCGCTGGCCGGTGGATGGCGCGGCGGCGATCTGGCCGCGCGCGTGGTCGCGCCGCCAGCGGCCGCGGATCGACGGCAACCGATCGCTGGACCTGGCCGCGCCGTGGCATGGCGTGGCGCGCGGCGCCGTCCTCGATGGGCTGCAGGACGTCGGCGGCGCGCTGGCCGCGGTGGGGGTCGACTGGCTCCTGGTCGGCGATGGCCTGCTCGCGATCGGCTGGGAGCGCATCGAAGACGATGCCGCCAAGCTGGCGAGCGCGCTCGGCTTGTTGGCGCGGTGGGCGGAGCAAGCAGCCGCCGCAAATGGTCCCTATCGGTAGGCCACCCCAGTTGGGGCATCCGGCGCACCTCCCACGTGGGACATCCGGCGCGCCTCCCACGTGGGACATCCGGCGCGCCTCCCACGTGGGACATCCGGCGCACCTCCCACGTGGGACATCCCGGCGCGCCTCCCACGTGGGACGTGCGGTGACGCCTGGTTGGGGTAGCGTCCGGCCATGGTTCAGCCTCCGCCCGCCGAGCTGCCGCCGATCCTCTACGGCACGGCGTGGAAGGAAGAGCGCACACAGGCGCTGACGCTGCAGGCGCTGGCCGCGGGGTACCGCGGCATCGACACCGCCAACCAGCGCAAGCACTACGTCGAGGGGGCGGTCGGCGAAGCGATCGCGGCCGGTGGCGTCCCCCGCGCCGAGCTGTTCCTGCAGACCAAGTTCACGTACCAGCGGGGCCAGGATCATCGGCTGCCGTACGATCCTGCGGCGCCGCTCCCCGATCAGGTCGCACAGTCGTTCGCCAGCTCGTGCAGCCACCTCGGGACCGACGTGATCGACAGCTACGTCCTGCACGGCCCGTGGGGCGCGGTCGGCTGGAGCGCCGAGGATCGCTCGGTCTGGACCGCGATGGAGGCGCTGCACACCGCGGGGCGGATCCGCCACCTCGGCGTGTCCAACATCGCCGCGGCCCAGCTCGAGGAGCTGCTCGCCGCGGCGCGCGTGCCGCCGACGTTCGTGCAGAACCGCTGCTACGCGCGCACCGGCTGGGATCACGAGGTGCGCGCGGTGTGCGCGCGGCACCGCATCGTCTACCAGGGCTTCTCGCTGCTCACCGCCAACCAGCGCGAGCTGCACCACCCCATGCTCGCGGCCATCGGCCGCCGCCACGGCCTCGAGCCAGGGCCGACGGTGTTCGCGTTCGCACGGACGGTTGGCATGCTGCCGCTCACCGGCTCGAGCACGCGCGCCCACCTCGACGCCGACCTGGCCGCCGCCGCCGTCACGCTGACGTCGTCCGAGGTCGACGCGATCGCGCGCCTCGGCGGCTGAGCCGCGCGGCTCACTTGATCGTGGCGCTGCGCGCGACGTGATCGATCACGCCGGCCAGGCCGCTCGCGCCGGCCTCGGGCGCCCGCGCCGAGAGCATCACCACCTTGCCCTTGGCGAAGATCAGGTAGTCGCGGGTCACGAAGCGCGTGCCGTTGTCGAACGAGCCCTCGACCCGCACCGCGGGTGCGCCGCCGACCGCGCCCTTGGTCGCGGGCTTGCCCGCGTACTTCGGTGCGTCGCGGCGTTGCACCTCGTCGTAGGACGCCAGGTAGTCGTCGAGCTGATCGGGCGTGATGCCGTCCTGCGACTGCATCATGACGACCGTGCCGTCCTTGCCTTCGAGCTGCCCCTCGACGATCTCCCAGCCGTCGCCGCTGGGGAGCTCGACCGAGCCGAACGGCTGTGGGACCGCCTTCCAGGTGATGCCGGCTGGCTCGGCGGCGGTGGCGAGCTCCGCGGCGGCGGCCTTGCCCGGCGGAGGCGCCGTGGTCTTGCCGGACGCCGGCGGATCGTTGGCGGGATCCTTCTTACCGCCGCACCCGGCGGCAGCGATCCCGACGATGAGCGCGAACGCGACGTGCTTCATCCGCGCAGTGTACGCCGACGCCGACCTCACTCGAACTGCACGATCGCGCCCGGCGCGAGCGTGAACCGAGTCGCGCCGCCGCCGGGCGCGCGCGCCAGCAGCTCGCCGGGGTCGATCCCCAGCGGCGCGAGATCTTGCCGCGTGCGGTGGACCAGCGTGTTGAGATCGACCCGCGTCATCGTCCGCCCCGGCCACAGCCGCGGCAGCAGCACGTCGTCGGGGATGAACTCGCCCGCCACCAGCGGCGTCGGCGGACGCAACAGCGCGGCGATCAGATCGCAGCGCTTCTCGGACAGGTACACCGTGACCAGGTGGCCGCCGATCGTCGCGTGCAGGCGCCCGCCCCGCGGCAGGAACTCGATCGCTGCCACCGTCGGCAGCGACGGGACCTGGAGCTCGGCGGCGGTGGCGGCGTCGCGGTCGGTGGCGGACGGGCCGACCAGGAACCCGTCGTCGCCGATCTCGATCCACACCGGGGCCACGATCGCGTGCCGCTGGCCCGGCGGCACGGCGACGCCGTCGACGACGATCGGCACCTGCGCGATCACGGTCAGCTCGGTCGCGACCTCCAGCCGCACCGCCTCGAGCGGCAGGTGGCCGATGCGCAGATCGGCGCTCGCGCTGCTGCCGATGACGAACGTCGGCCGGGTCAGGCCGAACCGCGCCCCGCCGCGGGTGCGCAGCGTCCAGCCGTGGCGCGCGTGGATGCCCGACGCGCCGATCATGATCCGCGCGGTCAGCCCGGGCACGTCGAGCTGATCGCCGTCGGCCAGCGCGCGCTCGTGCTCGATCGCGGCGCCGTTGACCTCGACCCGCCCACGCCCCAGCGCCATCACCCGCAGCCCCTCGTCGTGATCGACGACGATCGCGTGCTGGCGGCTGGCCCCGGGGTGGTCGATCACGACGTCGCACCGCGCCGAGCGCCCGATCACGACGCCGCCGGCGGTGATCGCGAAGCGCGCCGCGCCCGGCAGGACCAGCCAGTGACGGAGCGGCAGCGCGGACATCGGCGGCAGTATCGCGCAGCGCACCCCTGCCGCGCGATCACCCGAGAAGGGTGGATCGCCGCGCCGATCCGGTCGGGCCGCGCCCGCGAGCGCAGCCCGGACCGCGCGCTACCCGCGCCCAGGCGGCCGCGGCTGAGCCTCGGCCTGCGCCAGCGTCTTGCTCCATGGCCGCAGTCGCTCGACGACGACGCTGCCGACCAGCGCGATCAGCACCGCCGACAAGAGCGCACCGAGCAGGCGCAGGTACATCGGCACGGCCCACTCGAACGCGACCCGCGCGCGCTGCCACAGCGGGATCGTCGGCCCGGTGGCGACGCGGGTCGTGGTCTCCTCGGCCAGCGTCAGCTTGACCGTGCACAGCTCGTTGACCTGATCGAAGTCGCCGAGCGACACGCCCAGGGTCTGCAGCTGCTCGTGGATCTCGAGGATGCGATCCTCGAGCGCGGTGCGCTCCTGGATCGAGCCGCTCTGCTGCTTGAGCGCCACCAGCGCCGCGCGGGTGGCCTCGAGGGTCGCCCGCTTGGCCTCGAGCTCGCGCCACGCGTTGGTGCGATCTTGCTTGTCGATGGTGAGGTAGGTCTCGACGCCGATCTGGCGCGCGGCCGCGACGAACCCGTCGAACCGATCGGGCGGCACGCCGACCGCGAGCCGCAGCACCCGCGCGCCGCGCAGCCCTTGCTTGTGCTCGAGCTGCACGACGCCGGCGTGTTCGGCGGCCGCGGCCCGCAGCGCCGCCTCGTCGTCGTCGAACGCCCGGGCTCGGGCTCGCACGTCGGCGACCCGCTCGTACTTCTGGTCCATCGCCGCGACCACGGCGTTGCCGGCCTGATCGCTGGTGTTGCGCATGACCTTGCTCGAGGCGTAGTTCCGCTTCTCGAGCTCGAAGCCGTCGCCCGACGCGCCCTGCCGGACGGTGGCGGTGCCGCCGTTGGGGCGCTCGAGGTAGCCGGCGCCGATCCGCAGCCCCCACAAGACGACGAAGCCCAGCGCGGCCCAGGCGAGGCCGCGGACGATGTACCTGCGCATGTGATCCTCCCGGTGGACGCATGCGAACGCGCCAGGCGCCGCGATGATTTCCTGCCGCGGTCAGGTCTGCGTCAGGCCGCGCTACGCGCACGGGTTGGGGAAGACCGCGGCGCGGATCGCGGCGGCGGCGTCGTCGATGGCCTGGACGCGCTGGCAGCCGACGGTGCGGCTGAGCCCGCGCGCCGTGACGGTGGTGAAGGCGTCGTCGGAGCAGTCCATCAGCCGCACCATCTCCTGGCGCGCGTCCTCGGCGAGCGTCGCGAAGCCGCTGCGGTCGACCGCGGCCAGCAGCGCCGCCATCGCCGGCGCGGCGAGCTGACCTCGTCGGCCCCGCCAGCGCGGGCACGCCGGCCCGAAGTACTGGACCGTCCCGTCGGCGTAGATCGCGACGCCACCATGGTCGATGTCGGCGAAGCCGCCCGCGGTGGCCAGCTCGACCATCGGCGCCTCGGTCGGGTAGGGCTCGAGCGCGCTGCCGCCCGGCACCGGCCGCAGCGTCGCGCACCGCGCCTCGAGGCACGCCCGATCCTTGGAATCGCCGCCGCAGTTCAGGCGCAGCGTCCCGACCGTGACCTCGACCTTCCACTGCGCCTGCAGCATCGCGGCGAAGAGGCCGTCGTCGGCGCGCGGCACCCAGACCATCGGCTTGCACGGGCCCTCCTGCAGGTCGATGTCGTAGGCCGGGAAGCGCACGAACCCGGGCGCGGGCGGGGGCAGCTCGTACGTGCGGGGCGGATCGACGGTGAGCGCGGCCGTCGGTGCTGTCGCGGCGTCGCGTGTCACCGCGCCCGCCATCGCCGCGTCCGCGCGCGCCGCACCCGTGGGCGCGTCGTCGCGCGCCTTGCCCTTGCACGCGCCCAGCATCGCCAGCGCGATCATCGTCGCCCCACGTGGACCCATGCCGCGAGCGTATCGCGATCAGCTCACGACCGGCGCGGCCGCGAGCGGCGCGGTCGGCCCGGGCGCCGCGGCGAACAGCGTCGTCGGCTGCGGCTCCTTGCGCGGTCGGCCGCGCTTGCGGGGCGCCGCGGGCTCGGTGGTCGTGGCCGCGGTCGCCACCGCCGGCGCCGGGCGCTGGCTGCGGGTGCGCGGCAGCACCAGCGCGTCGAGCTGGGCCGCGAGGTCGGCCGGGCCCTCGCCGTCGGCGTAGACCCGCGCGTAGGCCAGCGCGCGCTGGGCCCGCTGCAGCAGATCGTCGCGGGCGTCGCTGAGCCGCTGCCGCAGGGCCGCGGCCGCGGCGTCGAGCCGCGCCAGCTCGGCGGTGTCGGTCTCGACCTGGGCGGCCAGCGTCGCCAGTCGGCGGCCGTCGACGCCCGGGAACGACACGGTGGCCAGGGGGCCGGCGAACAGCTCGACCAGCTCGCGCAGCGACGGGTCGAGCGCGTCGGAAGGTGTAGACATCATGGGGCTCCTCGTCATGGTTGCTGAACGTTTGATCAGTAACGCAGATCGATGCACGAGGGCAAGTTTCGGCGCGGCGCGATCGTCACCGTCGCCTACCCCGGAAAGCCGCCGCGACCCGGCGACGCGGCCATCCGCCGTGCGCACGATGCGGGCATGTCGAAGCGAACCCTCCCCGCGCTCGCGCTCGCCGCTGTCCTCTCCACCACCGCCGCCGGCTGCTACGGCAGCTACGGCGCGTTCCACAAGGTCCACGCGTGGAACGGCACCGTCGCCAGCGACAAGTGGGCGCGCTCGGCCGTGCACCTCGGGCTGTGGATCCTCCCGGTCTACGAGCTGGCGATCGTCGGCGACTTCCTGATCTTCAACACCGTCGAGCACCTGACCGGCGACAAGGTCTTCAAGTGACCGGCAAATGACGTGGACGGGCTGCGGTCGACGCCGCATGCTCGCCGCATGATCTCCCGCCAGCGCTCACCGCTCATCGCCACGCTCCTCGCCGCCGCCGCGCTCGCCGGCTGCGGCGGGGCCAAGCGCTTCCGTTACCCGACCGCCGATTCGCCGCTCAAGCTCGACCGCGTCGTGCTCTACCGCAACGGCGTCGGCTACTTCGAGCGCACCGGCAAGATCGACGGCGACCTGCTGACCCTCAAGGTGCGCAAGGATCAGGTCAACGACCTGCTCAAGAGCCTGACCGTCGTCGAGCGCACGAGCGGCAAGGCGGTGTCGGTGTCGATGCCGCTCGACCCGCAGACCTGGGCCAACGCCGCGCTCGCGACCTTGCGGCCGGGGCAGGGCAGCCTGGCGCAGGTGCTCGACTCGCTGCGCGGCTCGACGGTGACGCTGGCCACCGACGACGGCCACGTCCACGGCCGGATCGCGATGGTCGAGCAGCTCACCGAGGCGGCCGACGACGACGACCACGCGCCGCGCAACGACCACCGGGTCACGCTGCTCGATGGCGATCACCTGCGCGTGGTCAAGCTGTCGACGGTCCACGGCATGACGCTCGAGGACGGCGACCTGGCGATGCAGTTCAACCGCACGCTCGACGCCTCGGCCGGCGAGGGCATGTTCCAGCAGGTCGAGGTGTCGATCCGGCTGGTCGGCGCGTCGACGCACGATCTGCTGGTCAGCTACGTGGTCGCGGCGCCGATGTGGAAGCCGACCTACCGCGTGGTGGTGCCCAAGGAGGCCAAGGGCAAGGCGCTGCTCCAGGCGTGGGCGGTGGTCGACAACACCAGCGGCGAGGAGTGGGACGACGTCCGGCTCGCGCTCACCTCGGGCGCGCCGATCGCGTTCCGCTACGATCTGCACACGCCGCGCGAGGTCGAGCGCCCCGACATGACCGCGGTCGGCGATCAGCGGCAGGCGGTGGCCGCCGTCGGCGAGACCACCTACACGCCGATGCCGGCGCCGCCGCCGGCGGTGGCCAGCGGTCCGCGCCGGCCGATGCCCGCGCCCAAGGCGCCCTCGGGCGGCGGCTACGGCCGCGGCGTGGCCGCCGAGCCGTCCGCCTACGACGAGGACGGCGAGTACGCCAAGACCGAGGACTACTACGGCGGCGAGGAGGTCGACGAGCCGGCGCCCGGCATCGACTACGACACGCTGCGCCGCTCGACGATGGCCCAGGCCAAGGCCGAGACCACCGCCGGCCAGACCCGCTTCGAGCTCGGCGAGCGGGTCACGGTGCCCGAGGGCACGTCGACGATGGTGGCGATCGTCAACGCCGACGTCGACGGCGAGCAGGCGTTCCTGTACCGCCCGGGCGGCGCCGGCCCCGGCTACCCGTACAACCCGTACCGCGTCGTGCGCTTCAAGAACTCGACCCCGTTCGTGCTCGAGCCCGGCCCGATCGGCATCTACGCCGGCGGCAGCTTCGTCGGCGAGGGCCTGTCGGAGACCGTCGGCGCCGACACCAGCGCGACGATCCCGTTCGCGGTCGAGACCGGCGTGCTGGTGTCGACCGACAGCGCCACCGACTCCGACGAGATGCGGCTGGTCAAGATGTCGCGCGGCGTGCTCGAGGTCGAGCAGTTCTCGCGCCGCACGACGACCTACACGGTCAAGGCCATCACCGACGATGACGGCTTCACGCTGCTGATCCGCCACAACAAGGCCGGCGGCACCTACGTGCTGGCGGCGCGCCCCGACGGCACCGAGGACCTGCCCGACGGCTACCTGCTGCGGCTGGTGGTCCCGTCCGGCCAGCGCGAGGGCAAGCTGACGATCGTCGAGCAGACCCCGAGCCGCTCGACGATCAGCATCTGGAACGCGCCGGCGATCGACCTGCTCGATCGGCTGCTGGTCGACGCATCGATCGGCGCCGACGCGAAGAAGAAGCTGCGTCCGATCATCGACCGCCGTCGCGAGGTGGCCAAGCTCGAGGAGCAGCTCCGCGGCCTGACCCAGAAGCGCGACCAGCTCGATCAGCGCGCCAACGAGCTGCGCCAGAACCTGCAGGCGATCGCCAAGAACCCGGCGGCCGGCGAGCAGCGCGCCAAGTGGACCAAGCAGCTCGACGAGTTCACCAGCGAGGGCAACAAGCTCGGCGCGCAGCTGGCCGACCTCGAGGCCAAGCGGCTCGACGGCCGGGTCGAGCTCGAGAACGCGCTCGAGAACTTCGAGCTGACGATGCCGACCAAGTAGCCTTACGGCGCGCGCGGCGTCGGCGCGGTCGGCGCGCCGCTACGGCGCGCAGGCGAGGCGATGGAAGGTGGCGGGCAGCTCGACCCAGGCGCCGTCGGCGTCCTGGTAGCGGTTGCGCGCGCCCCAGGTGTTGCCGGTGAGCGGGCCGCGGAACCAGTCGTGGATGTAGCCGCCGGTGGGGCCGTCGCAGGTGTGGCGATCGGACAGGATCGTCACGGTGCGGACCTCGAGCCCGTCGGCGGTGGCCCGCGCCTCGCAGCGCAGCTGGGTGACGCCCCAGGCCGGCCCGCCGCGCGGGCACGCCGGCGGGCGCAGCGCGTCCTCGGGGCCGTCCCACCAGCGGGTCTCCTCGAAGCACGTCAGGTCGCCGCCGCTCCGCCGCAGCTCGATCCGGAACTCGTTCCAGTGGCCGTCCTGGAACGCGCGACCGACCCACAGCCCGACGTGCGGATCGGGGCAGTCCCCGCCGGCCTCGGCCACCGTCGCGTCGAGGGGGCGGGCGTCGGCGGTGGGCGTCCGGGGCGGCGCGACCGTCGGTGGCGCGGGCGCCGGCGCCGGGCGGTCGCGATCGTTACCGCACGCCGTCGCCAGCGCCAGCGCGACCCACATCCTCACGGCGTGCAGCTCACGCGGTGGAACCGATACGGCTTGTCGACGTCGTCGCCGCCGTCGTTGTTGACCGTGTCCCAGGTGTTGCCGCGCAGCGCGCCGGTGAAGTGGTCGAGGTTGTAGCCGGGGATCTCGTGGTCGCAGGTGTGGCGCTCGACGTCCATCGTCACGCTGCGCAGCTCGAGCACCGGCGGCCGCTCGATCACCTCGCAGGTGAGCAGCACGTCGTGGTACGCGAACCCGCCCGCCGGGCAGCGCGGCGGGTTGACGTCGGTGGCCTCGCCGGGCCACGACCGCGACTCCTGGTGACAGAACAGCGTCCCGCCGCGGCGGTCGAGGGTGACCCGGTGCTCGTACCACTTCACGCCGTCGTACCGGCGGGCGAGCCACAGCCCGGCCAGCGGGTCGGGGCAGCCGGCCGTCGGCGCCTCGGCCGCCACCGCGGCGGTCGGCTCGACGGCCGGGCGCGGGCGGGGCCGCGGCCAGTCGTTGGGCTCGTCGCAGCCAGCCGCGCCCAGGGCCACCCCGCCCACGGCCACCGCGCCGACGGTGAGCCAGCGTCGAGCCGCGCGCGCGTGCATCGTGGTCATCGTACCACCGCGAAGCTTAAGCGGCCTTCAGGAGTCGCCGCCGCCGCCTCGCAGCCACCGTCAGTGCGTGCCAGCACATCCCCTGCGCGGTTTGGGTCGACGGCTGAACGCCGGGGGTGCGAACATCATCGACCATCGAGTTCGTCACCGAGCCGTGACCGGGTCGTCACGGAGGAGCCCATGCGCGCACGCACCCTCGCCTCAACCTACTGCCTCGCGCTCGCGGTCGCCGCCTGCGGTGGCGACGACGTCGGCACCTCGGCCGACGCCGGCATCGACGCGGCGCTCGGCGATCCGACGATTCTGACCGGCTACGTCGACGTCGCCTTGGTCGATCAGGATCCCAAGTACACCAAGATCGACGCCCGGGTGAACGACGCCGCGTCGCCGCCGCTCAAGCTCCTCAACACGATGACCACGGACGGCGACTGCCGGCTGCTCATCCCGTCGTACCCGTTCTGCACCACCTCGTGCGCCCCCGGCGTGTGCGTCTCCGACGAGACCTGCATGCCGTACCCGACCTCGCAGGACGTCGGCACGATCCACGTCACCGGGGTCCACACCGCCGCGGGCGCGAGCGAACTCGACCTCACCCACCTCGTCACCAGCGGGTCCCACACCTACTCGCAGGGCGCGACCTCGCTGGCCTACCCCGGGTTCGCCGAGGGCGATCCGATCACTGTCGCGATCAACGGCGGCGCGTTCACTCCGCCGTTCACGATGTCCATCACCGGCATCGCGCCGCTGGTCGTCACCAGCCCTGAGCCGACGATCGACCGCAACACGCCCGTCACGCTCACCTGGACCCCGCCCGCCAGCGGCGCGACCTCGCGCATCCTGGTCAAGGTCGAGATCAGCCACCACGGCGGCTTCAAGGGCCAGGTCGAGTGCGACACCGCCGACGACGGCAGCCTGACGCTCGGCGGCCCGCTCCTGACCCAGCTGCTCGACCTCGGCGTCGCCGGCTTCCCGACGATCGAGATCGAGCGCAAGGTCGTCAGCTCCGGACTCACGACCGCCGGCCGGGTCGACCTGACCGTCAGCTCGGCGATCTCGCAGGCGGTCACCATCCCCGGCGTGATCTCGTGCACCGACGACACCGAGTGCACGCCGCCCGCGACCTGCCAGGACGACCTCACCTGCCGCTGATGCCGAGGAGCCCCATGCGCACTCTCCCCGCCGCCCTGATCATCGCCCTCACCGCCGCGGCCTGCGGCGGGGACGACGCGGGCAGCCCCGACGCCGCGATCGACGCCGATCCGCACTCGCTGCCGCACTTCAGCTTCTTCGTGACGAGCCTGCGCGCGCTGCAGGAGCTGTCGGGCAACCCGATGGGCTTCGGGGGCGACCTGCGGTTCGGCGAGACCGGCCCGGGCGCGGGGCTGCGCGGCGCCGACAAGCTGTGCGCGACGATCGCCGAGCGCAGCATGCCGGGCGCGGGCGCCAAGGACTGGCGCGCGTTCCTGTCGGCCGCCGACGGCGGCAGCGGCCAGCCGGTCCACGCGATCGAGCGCATCGGCGCCGGCCCCTGGTACGACCGGCTGGGCCGGATGCTGGCGCCCGACGTCGCGTCGTTGATGAGCATCCGGCCCCAGGGCGGCGACGCGACGATCAAGAACGACTTCCCCAACGAGGACGGCGTGCTCAACCACGACCCCGACCTCACCGGCGACGTCGACAACCACGACATGCTGACCGGCTCCAACGCCCAGGGCCGGCTCGAGGCCGCCGACCGCACCTGCCTGGACTGGACCGCCAACGCCGGCGACGAGCAGCTCGAGGGTGAGCCTCGGGTCGGCCACTCGTGGCCGCGCGACGGCGCGCCGATCCAGATCAACGGCTGGATGTCGTCGCTGATCGAGTCGGGCTGCGCGCCGGGCGTGTCGTTGATCGAGATGGGCCCGCCCGACCCGAACTCCAACACCGTCGGCTCGGGCGGCGGCTACGGCGGCTTCTACTGCTTCGCGCTGATCCCCTGAGCGGGACGCGCTCGACACTCACTCACTCACTCGCGAGGTCTGGATGCGCAAGCTCTCGGTGTTCGTGTTCGTGCTGGCCGCGGCCTGTGGTGGCGACGATGGTGGCAGCGCGATCGATGCGCCCGAGGCGATCGACGCGCCGATCGACGCCGATCCGACGACGCTGCCGCACTTCTCGTTCTTCGTCACCAGCCTGAAGGCGCTGCAGGAGCTGTCGGGCAACCCGATGGGGTTCGGCGGCGACCTGCGGTTCGGCGAGACCGGGCCGGGCGCGGGCCTGCGCGGCGCCGACAAGCTGTGCGCGACGATCGCCGAGCGCTCGATGCCGGGCGCGGGCGCCAAGCAGTGGCGGGCCTTCCTGTCGGCCAGCAACGACGGCAACGGCAACGTCGTCCACGCGATCCAGCGCATCGGCCCGGGCCCCTGGTACGACCGGCTGGGCCGGATGCTGGCGCCGGACGTCGCGTCGATGATGGGCATCCGCCCGGCCGGCGGCGACGCGACGATCAAGAACGACTTCCCCAACGAGGACGGCGTCCTCAACCACAACCCCGATGGCACCGGCAACGTCGACAACCACGACATGCTGACCGGCACCAACCTGCAGGGCATGTTCGAGGGGCCGACCCGGACCTGCCTGGACTGGACCGCCAACGCCGGCGACGAGGCGCTCGAGGGCGAGCCCCGGGTCGGCCACTCGTGGCCGCGAGGCAACACCGGCATGATCAACTCGTGGATGTCGTCGCTGATCGAGTCGGGCTGCGCGCCGGGCGTGTCGTTGATCGAGATGGGCCCGCCCGACCCGAACTCCAACACCGTCGGCTCGGGCGGCGGCTACGGCGGCTTCTACTGCTTCGCGCTCATCCCTTGAAGCGACGGGGCGCCGCGCGGTGACGCCCCGGTTACGACTTTCTTACGACGGCGGTGCGACCGTCACCGCCTACTCCTAGCGAGGCCTTGATGCGCAAGCTCTCTGTGTTCGCGATCCTGACGATGGCCGCCTGCGGTGGCGGCGGCGGCGACACCCCGGCGATCGACGCGCCGGACGTGACCGACGACGGCGGCCTGATCGACGCGCCGACTGGCGCGATCGACGCGCGGATCATCGACGCGCCTGTCGGCCCCGACGCCGACCCATCGACGCTGCCGCGCTTCTCGTTCTTCGTGACGAGCCTGCGGGCGCTGCAGGAGCTGTCGGGCAACCCGATGGGCTTCGGCGGCGATCTTCGTTTCGGCGAGACCGGGCCGGGCGCGGGCCTCCGCGGCGCCGACAAGCTGTGCGCGACGATCGCCGAGCGCAGCATGCCGGGCGCCAGCGCCAAGCAGTGGCGCGCGTTCCTCTCGGCGAGCGACGACGGCAACGGCAACGTCGTCAACGCCATCCAGCGCATCGGCGCGGGCCCCTGGTACGACCGGCTGGGCCGGATGCTGGCGCCCAACGTCGCCTCGCTGATGGGCATCCGGCCGGCCGGCGGCGATGCGACCATCAAGAACGACTTCCCCAACGAGGACGGCGTGACCAACCACAACCCCGATCTGACCGGCAACGTCGACAACCACGACATGCTGACCGGCACCAACCTGCAGGGCATGCTCGAGCTGGACAGCGCGGGGGCCAACAAGCGCACCTGCCTGGACTGGACCGCCAACGCCGGCAACGAGACGCTCGAGGGTGAGCCCCGCGTCGGCCACTCGTGGCCGCGCGGCAACACCGGCCAGATCAACTCGTGGATGTCGTCGCTGATCGAGTCGGGCTGCGCGCCGGGCGTGTCGCTGATCGAGATGGGCCCGCCCGATCCGAACTCCAACACCGTCGGCTCGGGCGGCGGCTACGGCGGCTTCTACTGCTTCGCGCTGGTGCCGTGATGGCGCGCCGCATCGCGCTCGCGCTCGGGGTGTTCGTGCTGGCCGCGCTGGCCGCCTGCGGCGACGACGTCGCGGTCGCCGTCGACGCCGGCCCCGACGCGTTCCAGGTGACCGAGGGCGCCTGCCAGATCACCGACACCGCCAACCCGCCCGACTCGCTCACCACCGTGAGCTGCGGCGCCGACTTCACGACGCTGGCGTCGCAGCCGCTCGACGCGACGCTCCCGGGCTCGCAGTCGGTGAAGGTCGTGCTCGATCAGGCCGGCGGCGACGCGCTGTACTTCATGAACACGGTCGCGTTCGAGATCCACTACGAGTTCGTGTCGACGCACCTGTCGGGCGGCTCGCTGCCCGTGGTCGGCTCGCTGGCCGACTTCAACTCGACGCAGTACTTCGCGCCGGACCGGCGGTTCATCCTCGGCGCCGTCACGTACTACGAGCAGCCGCAGCAGTGGGTGCTCGAGCTGTCGCCGTACGACACCGCGTCGGCCGAGATGATCACCAAGCTGTTCCTGACGGTGAAGCACGCGGCGTTCTTCGGGCCGCAGCTGGCGTTCCACCCGACCTCGGAGGCGCAGGGCATGGTGGCCGCCGCGCTGCCCGCCGAGGTACCGATCATCACCACCGACGACCTCTACGCCGGCATCGACTTCCAGCCGCTGTCGTTGGGGACGGCGTATGGGCGGGTCCACTTCACGACCGCCGCGGCGCTCGCGACCGAGTACCTGTCGTACCAGGACATCGTCGTGCTCGACTCCGCGCCCAACGACATCTCGGTGGTGCAGGGCATCATCACCGAGGCGTTCCAGACGCCGCTCTCGCACATCAACGTGCTGTCGCGCAACCGCGGCTCGCCGAACATGGGCCTGCGCGGCGCGCAGACCAACACCGCGCTGCGCGCGCTCGACGGCCAGCTGGCCAAGCTCACCGTGACCGCCGACGCGTGGACCATCGCGCCGGCCACGCAGGCCGAGGCCGAGCAGTGGTGGGCCGACCACGCGCCGACGCCGGTGGTGCTGCCCACGGTGGATCTCACGGTCACGGCGATCACCGACATCGCGCAGGTGACCGCGGCGCCGACCGGTGGCCAGACGCTGCTCGACGTGATCAAGGCGTCGCTGCGGGTGTTCGGTGGCAAGGCCGCGAACTACTCGGTGCTGTACCGGACGCCGGGCGTGCCGATCAAGAACGGCTTCGCCATCCCGATCTACTTCTACGACCAGTTCATGCAGGCCAACGGGTTCTACGCGCGGATCGACGGCTTGCTGGCGGACCCGTTGTTCACGACCGACGCCGCGACCCGCGACGCCGCGCTCAAGGCGCTGCACACCGACATGCTGGCGGCGCCGCTCGACGCGGGCTTCGTCAGCCAGCTGCAGGCCAAGGTCGCCCAGTTCCCGGGGGTGGCCAAGCTGCGCTTCCGGTCCAGCTCCAACAGCGAGGACCTCGACGGCTTCCCGTGCGCGGGTTGCTACAACTCGTACTCGGGGCGGACCACCGACCTGCTCGACATGGAGGACGCGATCAAGAACGTCTGGGCCGACGCCTGGCTGTTCCGCACGTTCGAGGAGCGCGCCTACTACCGCGTCGATCACCACTCGCTGGGGATGGCGGTGCTGGTGCACCCGAACTTCGAGTCCGAGGAGGCCAACGGCGTCGCGGTGACCGCCAACCCGTTCGACGCGTCGGGGCTGGATCCCGCGTACTACGTCAACGTCCAGGCCGGCGGCACCTACGAGGTGGTGGCGCCGCCGCCCGGTATCCAGAGCGACCAGATCCTCTACTACTTCAACCAGCCCAACCAGCCGGTCAGCTACCTGGCGCACTCGTCGATCATCCCGACCGGCACGACGGTGCTCACCGCCCGTCAGCTGTTCGACCTCGGCACCGCGTTGACCAAGATCCACACCGCGTTCAGCGCCGCCTACGGCCCCGCCGCGGGCAACAACGGGTTCTACGGCCTCGAGGTCGACTTCAAGTTCGACGACGAGCTGACGCCCGGGACGCCGGCCCTGTACATCAAGCAGGCGCGGCCGTACCCGGATCCGTTCGCGAGCCAGCGCTGAGGCCGGGGCGCAGCCCTCGCCGCCGCGCCCCGAATGCCGCTGCGCGGTAGAATATCGTCATGTAAGTATTCAAAATAGAAAGGCTTGCTGCTGAGCAGCAAGGATTTCTGTTGCATCGCACAAGATGAGGCGTTACTGGTTTGGGCCATGACGACCCAGGTTCAGAACGTTCCATGGTGGAAGGAGCCGACGCGCTCCCAGTGGGCCGGCTTCGCGGCGGCGTGGGTGGGCTGGGTGCTCGATGCCTTCGACTTCACCATCTACATCCTGGTGATGAGCCACATCGCCAAGGAGTTCGGCGTGGGCATCGCCGCGGTGGCGGGCTCGCTCACGCTGACGTTGCTGGTGCGGCTGGCCGGCGGCGCGGTGTCGGGGTGGATGGCCGACCGCTGGGGCCGGCGGCTGCCGCTGTTGCTGTCGCTGGTGTGGTTCGCGGTGTTCGACGCGGCGATCTACTTCGCGCCGAGCTTCACCTGGGTGCTGGTGTTCCGGACGCTGTTCGGCTTCGGCATGGGCGCCGAATGGACCGCCGGCACCGCGCTGGCCATGGAGTGCTTCCCGGCGCGCAGCCGCAAGATCGCCTCGGGCCTGCTGCAGGCCGGCTGGCCGATCGGCTTCTTCCTGGCCGCGGCGACCGCCTACTACGTCGTGCCGGCGTGGGGCTGGCGCGCGATGTTCTTGATCGCGATCGCGCCGGCGCTGCTGGTGCTGCCGATCCGGTTCCTGGTGCCCGACGAGCACAGCAAGGCCAAGCCGGCGGCGGCGGAGAGCAAGGGCGCGCTCGCCGATCTGTGGGTGCCGGCGGTGCGCAGCCGGATCGTGCTGGGCTCGCTGCTGATGGCGCTCGGCTTCATCGTCTACTACGGGCTGACCACGACCCACTCGCTGATCCAGATCCAGGAGCTGGGGCTGTCGCCGCAGACCGCGTTCGCCAACGTGTGCTGGTTCCAGGTCGGCATGCTGGTCGGCGTGATCGTCGCCGGCATGGTGGCCAACCGCTTCGGCGTGGTGACGGCGCTGGTGGCGCCAGCACTGCTGATGGTGCCGGCGCTGCCGCTGTTCGTCGGCGCGTCGCCGGGGCTGATCACGCTGGGCGCGGTGCTGGGCGGCGCGCTGGGCGCCGGCTACTCGGGCGTCACGCCGGTGCTGGTGACCAGCCTGTTCCCCGAGCACGTCCGGGCCCGCGCGATCGGGCTCGTCTATCACCTGGGCGCGCTCTTGGCGGCGTTCGTGCCGTGGGGCATCCCCGAGCTGGCGGCGCGCACCGGCTGGAAGCTGTCGACCACGGTCGAGCTGGTGGTCGGCGTCGGCCTGGTGGCGATGGCCGGCGCGGTGTTCGGGCTGCGGCGGATGCTGGCGCCGGTCACGTCGACGCCGTCGACGATCGAGGTGATCGACGCGACCGCGCCGGCGGCGCGCGGCGAGGCCGTGGCGGTGCAGGCGGCCGGGTTCGTGCCGCCGGTCGACGCGCGGGCGTCGTTCGCGGCGTCGGCCGCCGAGTCGTGATCGGGCGCCGCACGGCGTAACCAAATGCGCGGGGCGCGCTTCTCAGCTGCACCATGAAGAAGCTCACGTTCGCGCTCCTCCTCGCCGTCGCCGCGTGCGGCGGTTCGTCCAAGTCGTCGACTACGCCCCCGGCGGCGACCGCCCCGGCCACTGGCGACATCGTCGATACCGCGGTCGGCGCGGGATCGTTCACGACGCTGGTCGCCGCGGTGCAGGCGGCGGGCCTGGTCGACACGCTCAAGGGCGAAGGCCCGTTCACGGTGTTCGCGCCCACCGACGAAGCGTTCGCCAAGCTGCCGCCCGGCACCGTCGAGAGCTTGCTCAAGGACAAGGCCAAGCTCACGGCCATCCTCACCTACCACGTGGTGCCGGGCCGCGTGACCGCGGCTGACGTCGGCGGGCTGACCACCGCGACCACCGTGCAGGGCGGTGCGCTGGCCATCGACACCAGCGCTGGCGTCAAGATCAACGACGCGACCGTGGTGCAAGCCGACGTGATGGCGTCCAACGGCGTCATCCACGTCATCGACACGGTGCTGATGCCGCCGATGTAGTCGCGCCCTCAGCCCCAGCGCAGGGCGTAGGCGCCCCAGGCGTAGCTGACGCCCGCCGACGCCATCACGACCAGGTCGCCGGCGCGGACCCGGCCCGCCGCGAGGCCCAGCTCGAGCGAGAGGATCGGATCGAACTGGCCGAGGTGGCCGTAGTCGGCCAGGTAGGTCGAGCGCTCGAGCGGCAGGCCCAGCTCGGCCAGCACCGCCTGGTGGGCCGACGGCTTCATGTGCAGGATCGCCAGGTAGCCGAGGTCGCGCGGGGTGGCGCCGGCGGCCCGGGCGGCGTCGGCGATGACCCGCATGAAGTTGCGGTGGCTGCGCTCGCCGAGGCGTGCCTTCATGCCGTCGACGTCGTGGACGTCGAGCATCGTCGCGGCGGTGCCGGCCAGGTCCGGCGTCACCGGCTGGATCGTGCCGCCCGCCGCGCAGCTGACGTCGTCGGCGAAGTCGCCGTCGGAGATGTGCGCGCCGCCGAGCAGCAGGTTGCGCTCGGCGTCACGGCGCAACACCAGCGCGCCACCGCCGGCCGCCAGCGCGTACATGAACGACACCCGCGGGTTGCGGTAGTCGATCAGGTCGCCGTTGCGGTAGCCGCCGGCGAGCAGCACGGTCTTGACCCGCGGATCGGTCTGCAACAGCGCCCGGGCCAGCGTCAGCCCGGCGATCGTCGTGCAGCAGCGCTGGGCGACGTCGATCGCCCACGCGTTGCGGGCCCCGATCAGCTGCTGGATCTTGATCCCCGACACCATCAGCGGGCGCTCCTTGTGCTCCTCGCTGATCGAGATGATCACGTCGACCTCGAGCGGGTCGACGCCGGCCCGGGCCAGCGCGGTCTGCGCGGCCTTGGCGCCCATCGCGCACGGGTGGTCGTCGGGCCCCGGCATCGGCTTCTGCCGGATGCCGAACTTGTGGACGATCACGTCCTCGGCGATGCCGGTGGCGGCGGCCAGCTCGGCGCTGGTCATCCGCGGCGTGGGCACGTAGGTGGCGAGGCCGACCACCCCGACCCGGGGCAGCGCTGGCTGGCTGGCGGCGTTCATGTTGCGACGCAACATACGACAGCCGGCGCTGATTGCAATGAGAATGGTGCGTCGCAGCTAGGAGCCGGTGCCGCCACCGCCAGCCCTGGCGGTCACGGCTGGTAGGTCGGCGGCAGCTTGGGCTCGGGGTCGTCGGTCGCCGGCTTGAACCCGTCGAACGCGCCCCGCCGCTGCAGGTCGAGCAGGTCCGCGTCGGTCACCAGCTCCTTGCCCAGCAGCTGCCGGGCCAGGAGGATCTTCTCGACCAGCGCGGGGTCCTCGACCGCCACGTGCTGGTCGGCCGTCGGGACCGGGGGCTTCATCACCGAGAAGGTGCTCTCGACCGGGTAGCCCTCGGCGCTCTCGCCCTCGAGCAGGTAGTCGACCGAGAAGACGTCGGGCTCGGCGGCCACGTCGAGAGTGAGCTTGACGTTCAGGCCCGACGGCGGGATCGCCGTCGCGCCGAGCACCTGCTCGACCGGCACCTCGGTCACCACCGGCTCGCTGCCGGGCACGCTGGAGTTGCGGCGCGCGCGGACCCGGGTGATGCGCACCGGCGCGGCCTGGTGGTGCCACAGGCGCACGCCCTGGACGACCTGGCCATCGACGATCGACGGGAACCGCGGGGTCAGCTCGACGACCAGCGTCACCACGCCGGCGAACTCGAGGTTCGCGTACTGCGGGTTGTGGAACAGGATCGTCCTGCGGCCGAGCACCGCCTCGCCGCTGGCCGCGCGCGCGGTGACCTGCACCAGCAGGCTCGCGTACACCGCGAGCTGGGGCCGCTGGCCGTAGTCGTGGACGACGCGCGGCTCGGCGGTGGTCGCCGTCGTGCCGTCGCCGAAGTCCCACTGGTACGACGCGGCGACGAACGGCGCCCCGGCGGCGCTGTCGACCGTGGCCTCGAGCTCGAACTCGGCGTTGGTGTTGAGCGCCAGGCGGTAGGCGATCGCCAGGTGGCGCGCGGCGGCGCAGTCGCGGACCGTGAACGCCGGCACCGGCGCCGTGGCGCGGGTG
The DNA here is from genome assembly GCA_016707895.1 of Myxococcales bacterium. GTDB lineage: Bacteria > Myxococcota_A > Polyangia > Haliangiales > Haliangiaceae > UBA2376. Next base: position 138,653 of record JADJGV010000009.1, read on the forward strand.
TCGCCGCGGCCGAACACGATGACCTCCGGCGGCGGCGAATCGGGGCCGCGCTGGTGCGCGATCAGCGGGACGGTCATGCCGGGGACGCCGTCGACGACCGCGTGGAGGTGATCGTCGTCGGCGGGGTCGGCGGCGTGGGCGGCGACGGTGACCAGCACCTCCTCGCCCTCGCAGGCCTCGGCCTTGTCGATGGTCACCGCGTCGATCACCACCGCCGAGGGCGGCGGCTGGTCGGCGACGCGGACGTGGCGGGGTGCGGGCGCGGCGAGCGCGGGCCCGGCGCTGCCACCCGCCGCGCGCGGCCCGGGGCGCGGCGCGCGCGCCGCCGGCCACAGCCACCACGCGAGCGCGAGCGCGCCCACGATGATCACGACCCAGCGGATGCTTCGGCGGTTGCTGGCCATGGTGGTCTCCTGGCTACAGCGGGCTGCACGAGGTGGCGGCCGGCGAGATCGCCACCGTCGCGGCGCACGCGTTGTTGTAGTAGCAGCCCATGCTCAGCACGGTGGTCTCGGACGCCGTCGGCGTGTACGTGAACTTCGACGCGTAGCCGGTCGGGCAGCCGTCGTCGTTGGCCAGCAGCTGCGTGCCGTTCTTGTGCAGCCGGAGGTAGGTGTCGATGTCGCCGGCCGCGCAGGTGCTGAACGTGTAGGTGGTGCCGGCGACCAGGTTGACGTTGTAGCGCTTGGTGTCGACGTCGGTGTAGCTGGCCGAGTTGGTCAGGCTCGCGCTGTAGGCGATCGCCGGGCAGCTGCCGCCGCCGCACGCCGGGTTGCCGCACTGGCCGCAGTCGCCGGCGTCGGTGGCCAGGCAGTAGCCGCCGCAGCCGTTGGCCTGTCCGCACAGGTCGCCGGTGCACGTCGGCACGCAGGCGCCGCCGCCGGCGCAGCTGGTCACCGACGCGTCGAGCTTGGTGCCGCTGTACGCGCTGTAGCCGCGGACCATGACGTACCAGGTGCCGGTGCCGCTGACGTTGCAGGTCTCGCTGTTGGTGCTGCCGTTGGACCGGCAGTTGTACGTGGTCGTCGTCGGGGCGGCGCCGAGCCGCACGTAGAGGTCGGCGTCGCCGGTGCCGCCGGCCAGCGTCACGTGCACGTCGGTGCCGGTGATGGTGTAGGTCGCCTGGGCGCCGGCCGCGCCGCTGAGGCTGGGCTGGTCGACGACCGCGCAGGTGCCGCCGCCGGTGCACGCCGCGTTGCCGCACATGCCGCAGGTGGTGGCGTGGGTGCTGGGGCAGACGCCGCCGCAGCCGTCGGACTGGCCGCACGCCTCGACCCCGCACACCGGCGTGCACGCGCCGGCGCAGCTCCCGACCGTCGCGCGCAGCGTCGTGCCGCCGATCGTCGAGTAGGGGTGCACCAGGATGTGGAACGTGCCGGTGCCGGTCAGCGTGCACGCCTCGGTGTTGGTGCTGCCGGTCGACTTGCACCCGTACGAGCTGGTGGTCGGCGCGCTGCCGAGCTTCACGTACAGGTCGCCGTCGCCGGTGCCGCCCGACAGGTTGACCGTCACGTTGGTGCCGGTGATCGTGTAGCGGAGGTCGGTCGCCGAGCCGATGTTGACCTGGTTGACCGCCGGGCAGCTGCCGCCACCGCACGCGGCGTTCCCGCACACGCCGCAGGTCGTGGCCTCGGTCGACGCGCAGATGCCGCCGCAGCCGTCGGACTGGCCGCACAGCCCGCCGAGGCAGCTGGGCGTGCAGGTGCTGGTGCCGCCGGCCCACGCGTCGGGCTCGGTCCAGGTGCGGAAGGTCTCCGACCAGCAGCCGTAGACCGTGCCGGCGGCGTTCCACTGCACCGCCTGGGTCGCGCCCTTCCACGGGCTGACCACGTCGCTGTGGCCGTTGATGCCGCGGATGCGATCGGGGCTGATCGAGGTCGCGGTGCCCGAGGCCTTGTAGGCCTGCCACGGCGTCGCGGTGCGATCGTCGCACTTGGCCGGGCTGGTGAAGCAGTTGGCCATCTGGTTGGCCAGGATCGCCTGGGTGCCGGTGTTGCCGCCGGCGGCCTGCACGAAGTCGTGGATGATGTCGTAGAGCTTCTGCACCGCCGGCGCGACCACCGCGTTGGCGTACGCGTGGGACGTCATCGTCGTGCCGGTGCCCCAGTTGAGCGCCATCGCGACGAACGTCGCGCACTGCAGCGCGGCGTACGGCGTCGTGGTCTGCGCGCCGGTCGGGATGTTGTAGGCGTTGACGAAGGTGTAGACGCCGTACGAGTGGCGGTAGGTGGCGCCGGCGATGCGGAAGCCGATGATGTAGCGGGTGCCCTGGGGGTCGGCGATCTGGGTGCGGCACTTGCCGTCGGTGATCGTCGCGCAGTCGGGCAGCGCGAGCAGCGCGTTGGCGGCGGCGACGCCCTGGGTCCCGCCGTCGACGTAGTCGACCGTCATCGGCGGACCCTCGGGTTGCCGGTAGAGGAACGTGTACGCGCCGCCCATGTTGACGGTCGCGGCGCCCGGGCCGCCCTGCAGGATGTCGGCGAGGTTCCAGTTGTCGGTGCTGCTGTTCCAGACGTTGGCGCGCGGCGTCTGCATCGACGCGTGGCTCATCCACGTCGCGCCGTGGGAGATCATCGTGTGGCTGTAGTACTCGCCGAGCTGGTTGAGCACGTTGGCGACCACGCCGCTCTGGGATCGGCTGTTGACCGACGCGCCGTTGGGCACGTTCCAGGCGCCCGGCGCGCTGCCGCACACCACCGAATTGCCGCCGCCGGTGTCGGCGCCCGCTCGGCCCGCGGGGCCCAGGAGACCGACCACCAGCGCAGAGAGCACCACGACCCTGGTCTTTGGCATGCGGACGTACAGAGCAGGCGCCATGCCATCGGTGTGATCTGTGCAACTCCGACTACATATGATTCACCGTCGGGGGGTGGGGTGCTCAGGCCTGATCAGTCCGCTGATCAGCGCTGAGCAGCCTGATCATGTAGGCTGATCAGGGGGTTGCGGCGGCGGACGGGCAGGCTCGGCGCTTCCTGCAGACACCTGGACGCTCGGATCGGGGGCCCGTGGCAACCTGCCGGCATGACCGACTTCCCCGCCACCGCCATCGTCACCGGGGCCTCGCGCGGCATGGGCGCGCTCATCGCCGAGGCGCTGGCCAAGCGCGGGACCGCGCTCGTGCTCGCCGCGCGCGACGCCGCGGGGCTGGCGGCCACCCGCGACCGCTGCGCGGCGCACGGCCACCCGGTGCACGTCGTGCCGACCGACGTCGCCGACCCACGCCAGCTCGAGGCGCTGGTCGCCGCGGCCGCCGAGCGGCTCGGCCCGCTCGACCTGCTGATCAACAACGCCGGCATCGAGGAGGTCGGCTTCTTCGAGGACATGACGCCCGACGAGATCGAGCTGCACGCGCGGGTCAACCTGATCGCGCCGATGCAGCTGGCGCGCGCGGTGTTGCCCGGCATGCTGGCCCGCGACCGCGGCCACATCGTCAACATGGCGTCGGTCGCCGGGCTGGCGCCGATGGGTTTCGGCGAGACCTACGGCGCCACCAAGGCCGGCCTGCTCAACTTCTCGCGCTCGCTGCGCGCCAGCCTGCGCGCGCGCGGGACGCAGGTGCGGGTCTCCGCGGTGTGCCCCGGCTTCGTCGAGGGCGCCGGCATGTACGCCGATCAGCAGGTCCGCTACGGGTTCAACGCGCCTGGCCTGGTCGGCTCGGTCCACGTCGACGAGGTGGTGCGCGCGGTCATCCGCGTCATCGACGAGGACGTCCCCGAGGTCGTCGTCAACGACAAGCCGATCAAGCCGCTGGTGATGGCCGGCCTGACCTCGCCGCGCGTGATGGACTGGATCCTCGGCAAGCCCAGCCTCGGCCGGATGCTGCTGCCGATGGCCGAGGCCCGCCGCGCCGAGCGCCAGGCCGCGGCGGCGCGCGACGACGAGACCCTTACCAAGCCCTGACTCCGCGGCGCGTCGCGCGTGCGCATGCTGACGGCATGCGGCTCACCTCCATCTTGTTCGCGACGTCATTCACGCTCGCCGTGGCCACCGGCTGGGTCCACCTCGAGGCCGGACCGAACGACGACGGGCCCGCCGAGCTGCGCGCGGTGCAGGAGCTCGCGGTCGCCGGGCAGCGCGTCGGCGTGTCGCTCGATCGCGCGCGCGTGCCGGCCGGCGCGGCGGTGCGCCTGACCGTGAGCGCGGTGGAGCCCGGCGCCGCCGGGCGCGAGCTCGCGGTCCGCGTGATGGCCCAGACCGGCTCGCCGATGGAGCGGGTCCCGACGCCGCCGCGCGAGGTGGCGCGCGCGACCGTGCGGCTCGCCACCGCGCCCGTGACGATCCCGCTGACGCTGCCGGGGGCGCCGGCCCGCGCCGACCGCCTGGCGACCGCCGGGCGGATCACGCAGTACACAGTCGTCGTCAGCGATGGCCACGCTCGCGACGCGGCGGTCGTCGCGTTGCCGGTGTTCGCGTACGAGCCCGAAGCGTTCCGGCTGGCGATCGATCCGCCGGCGCCCGGGCCCGCGGGCACGCCGGTGGACGTGACGGTGCGGGTGACCAGCGTGGCCGACGCGCCCCTGCGCGGCGTCGTGATCCGCGCCGGGGGCTCGCTGTTCACGTCGAGCGACGCGGCCCGCGTGGTCAGCCTGGCGCCCGGGGCGACCGCGGTGGTGACGCTGCACGGCGTGCGCGGCGAGGTCGGCGCGGGCGACGCGTCGCTGGTCGCGTACGGCAACGCCGAGCGCGGCGGCACCGCGTCCTTGTGGACCCGGCTCGACCCGCGCACCGGGGGCCTGACCGTGTTGCCGCCGCCGGTCGACCTCATGCTCGGGATGTACTGACGTGCGCGGCCTCGGGCGCAACCTGATCGCGGTGGCGCTGGGGGCGGTCGCGGCCGCCGCGTGCCTGGTGGTCGCGTCGGCCGCCGGGCTCACGCCGCGGCGTGCGGCCCCGACCGCGCGCGTCGTCGCCGAGGACGCCAGCGCGCCGCTGGCGCGGATCGCGATCCACTACGCGCCGGCGGCCGACGACGTGGCGATGCCGGTGTGGCGGCAGCTGTTCGCGGCGCTGCCGGCGCGGGTCGAGGTCGAGGTCGCGGTGGCGCGCGCCACCGACTTCGCGCGCTTCCAGGCCCTGCTGGACGCGGCGGGCATCGGCGACCGCGCGCGCTTCCACCCGGTGATCGTCGGTCACGAGCTCACGACCTGGTCGCGCGATCGCTTCGTCGCGTTGACCGAGCGCGACGGCGGCGGCGCGGTGCTCGCCCCACCGCGGATCGAGGTCGGCGCCGCCGGGCGGGCCGGCGACATGGCCGCGCCCGACGCGTTGGCGCGCGCCGTCTGGGACCGCCCGGCCCGCCGGACGCCCTTCGCGTTCGAAGGCGGTGACCTCGCGGCGTCCGCGCGCACGCTCTTCGTCGGCGCCGAGGTGCTGGTGCGCTCGCGCGGCCGCGGCGCGTTCGATCGCGCCTCGGTCGACCGCGCGCTGCGCCGGTCGATCGCCGGCGACATCGTCTGGCTGGGCGATCAGCCGGGCGACGTGCCGCACCACCACGTCATGATGTACATGGTCCCGCTCGACGATCGCGAGGTCCTGGTCGGTGACCCCGCCGCCGGCGCCGCGCTCGCGGCCCGGGAGCCCGCCGCCGCGGCCCTCGCGCTCGACGCCGACCAGGCCGGCCACCAGCGCCGCTTCGATCACGTCGCCGCGCTGCTGGCCGCGCGCGGCCTCCAGGTCCGCCGGATCCCGGTCGTCGTCCTCGCCGACGCCGGCAGCTACGTCACCTACACCAACGCGCTGTTCGATCGCGAGCCCGGCCCGCGCGGCCGCCCGATCGTCTACCTGCCGACCTACCGCCTGCCCGCCCTCGACGCCGCCGCCGCCCGCCAGTACCTCGACCTCGGCTACCTCGTCCGCCCGATCGACGTCTCGTCGATCTACCAGCTCAACGGCTCGCTCGGCTGCCTGGTCAACGTGATGGCGCGGGGCGGCTGAGGCTCCGACGATCCTCATCCGACCGTCGCTCCGACGATCCTCATCCGATCGTCGGGCGGAAGGCTCCGACGATCCCCATCCGATCGTCGGGCGATCGTCGGGCGGAGGCTCCGACGATCCCCATCCGATCGTCGGGCGGGCGGAGGCTCCGACGATCCCCATCCGATCGTCGGGCGGCGATCGTCGGGCGGAGGCTCCGACGATCCCCATCCGATCGTCGGGCGGAGGCTCTGACGATCCCCATCCGATCGTCGGGCGGAGGCTCCGACGCTCCCCATCCGACCGGCCGGCGCGACCGGCCGGCGCGGCGCCACGATCCCGACACGACACCCGCCATCCGAGGGTCCGGTAGGACCTCGATAGGCGCGCGGGTGCGATCGCGACGGCGCGTGGCGTGGAGACCGAGGTGCTGTGCGTGCTCCTGCGAACCGCTTCGCGCTGCGCGTGCCAGCCTGTGCGGTCAGCCGGACGGCGCCGCGGGCTGGGTGGTGGTGACGGGTGGCGACCCGGACGGCCACTGGCAACTTCGGGCGCCAGGGCGAGGTGCTTCAGACGGGGCCGGCACGAACGCGAGCGGGCGTGGGAACCCATGCGGCGGGAAGCCCGGGAAGAGCTCGTGCGCGGTGTCCCGGATCGAGAGCGCAGCGGCGCGGAACGCTTCGACAAATGCGCGGTAGGTCGCGCGAAACGCGCTCCGCATTGCCGCGGTCGAAGCGTGACACGGGGGCGGGGAACTCCGTTTGGACTCGGCCGGTCGCGCGAACGGCGACTGCGCCAGGATCGCGGCCATGCCGAGCGGCGGGGCAGTTCGGATGCTGGACGCGGAGGCCTCGACGTCATCCACGAGCGCCTGGTGACGGGCGCGCAGCTCGGCGGCGGCGAGGTGGGCCCATTGCGGGAGCGGGGTCAGCTTGACCTGGAGAGCCTCCTCGAACGACTCGGGCGCGGGCGGGTTCACGCGGCGCGCAGCGCGCGTCTGCCGATCCCGGTTGACCCAGATCCCTTCGAGTTTCATATCGCCGAGCAAGGCGGGTGTCGAGGAGGCGCCGGTCCAGTCGAGGGCGTGGCCAACGAGCCCTTCCTTCACGCCCTGCGAGATGACGTACCGCAGGCGATCGACGACGGCGTCGTCATCGACGACCTCGATGACGGACGCGCGGTCGTCCCAGAACCGCCCCTTCCAGCCGTGCAATCGCCCCATCTCGCGCGCGATGTTGCTGTTGATGTAGCCGATGAAGCGGGCGAGGGTGCCGCCGTCGAGGGCTGAGGCGAGCAAGTGGTAGTGATTCGAGAGGAAGGTGAACGCGTAGAGATGTACGAGGGGATACGCCCAAAGTGCTCGCGCGAGGACCCCTAGGATCAACAGCCGCCCCTCCTCCGTCGGCGGGAGCAAGAAGCGCTCCTCGACCGTGCGCGACATGATCTCGAAGATCGATTTCGGCCGATACATCCTCAACCTCGACGCCATGTCCAAACGCCTAGCAACCAGTGTGCCGGACACCCGAACGCGTCGGGTGTCCGGGGGCCCGGACACGCCAGGCCGATTGCCATCCGATCGTCGGGCCCGACGATCCCCATCCGATCGTCGGGCCCGACGATCCCCATCCGATCGTCGGGCCCGACGATCCCCATCCGATCGTCGCCCACGCCTCGGCAGCCAGGACGACGTCCACCTTTGCGGCGCACGCCAGGCAGAAGAGCGACGCCTCGCCGTACCGGTCGAAGCGCGCGACCACGTCGAGCCGTCGCTCGGTCATCAGCGCGTCGTGGGCGGAGCGACAGATGGGGATTCCCCACCCGAGATCGTGAACAGGGCATCGGCACGCGGGCATCGCGGTTGAGCCGTAGAATACGGTCGCCAGCGGGGACAGGCTCCTACCTCGCAGATGCGTCGAAACACTCTTGCGCGGTATGCCGAAATAACCTCTTGGTTGCGCGGTGTTGAATGGGTGGAGCCTGTCCCCGGCTGGCGTGGACGCGGCGGCTTGGCTACCGTCCGCGGCTCGGGGAGCCAGGAGTCACCATGCCATCGCACGTGCACGCGCCATCATCGTCAACGTCTTCGCCGTCGCGCCGGCGGCTCATCCTCCCCGCGGCCGGCGCGCTCGCGCTGCTGGCCTGCGGGCCGACCGGCTCGGGGCCGAGCGGCGACGACACGCCGGGTGACGTCGACGCGGCGCGGGAGATCGACGCGGGGTTCGACCTGGACGCGACGGGCGGCGACGAGGGCTGCGCGAAGATCGACATCCTGTTCGTCGTCGATGACTCGGGGTCGATGGCCCAGGAGCAGGCGAACCTGACGACGAACTTCCCGCAGTTCATCTCGGTGATCGAGCAGTCGGGCCTGGACTACCGCGTGGCGGTGACGACGACCGGCGTCGACTACACGTACAGCCAGGGGTCGCTGCCCGGCTTCCCCCCGATCCCGTCCTCGATCACCGGCGGCGACAACGGCGCGATGCTGCAGCCGGCCGGCTGCAATCTGCCGCGGCGGTGGATCCAGGCCGGCGACCCCAACCCGGCGCAGCTGTTCGCGTGCGCGGCCAACGTCGGCACCAGCGGGCCGTCCGACGAGATGCCGCTGGCGGCGATGCGCGCGGCGTTCGACGACCGCGTCACCGACGGCACCAACGCCGGCTTCCGCCGCGCCGACGCGCTGCTGGCCGTGGTCATCCTCACCGACGAGAACGACTGCAGCTACGAGCAGCCGGTGACGCTGGGCTTCGCGGAGACGCTGTGCGACGCGCAGCAGGAGCCGGTCGCCAACTACGTCGCGTTCCTCGACGGCTTCACCGGCGATCGCGGCCGGTGGGCGACGGCGGTCATCGCCGGCCCCGGCCCCGGCACCTGCAGCTCGACGTTCGGCGACGCCGACTACGCGCAGCGCCTCGATCAGTTCGTGATGCAGGCCGGCAGCGCCAACGGCGTGCTGTCGTCGATCTGCGCCGGCGACCTGACCGTCGGGTTGACCGCCGCGCTCGAGCTGTTCGACACGGCCTGCGAGAACTTCCCGCCGATCGGCAAGGCCGCGCCGCGCGTGGTCCGCTAGAAGCCGATCCAGAAGCCGGCGCTGCCCTCGCCGATGAACAGCGAGACGTCGAGGGCGTCGATCGGCGCGTGGACCGTGCCGCCACCCTCGAGCATGAGGCCGAAGCTGTCGGCGATCGCGAAGCGGACCGCGGCCCGGGTCGACGACATCACGAAGCCGCCGCCGAACTGGTAGAAGGTGCGGTTGCCGACGGTCAGGTCGACGCGGTCGAGCCGCTTGCCGACCGCGACCTCGAACACGCCCGCGGCGCCGGCGTCGGCGTCGTCGCTGTCGAGCGCGTCGCCGACGGCGGAGATCAACGTGATCGCGCGGCCGCCGCCGACGCCGACGGCCAGCGACACGCCGTTGGGCTTCTCGTGCAGCACGCCGTAGCGCACCTCGGCGAAGCTGTTCCACACCTCGTTCTGGGCCAGCACCTCGACGTCGTCCGTGACCGCCACCGCGGCGTGCAGCACGGTGTTGGCCTCGCCGAGCTGGGACGCGGCCAGGCCGGCCGACAGCTCGACCCGCCCGGCGGGCATGGTCTCGGCCGGACGCACGAGCGAGTAGGTCCCGCAGGCGCTGGTCAGCGCCAATGCCACGGCCGGCCCGACACGACGAGGGCTCATGTCGCCATGGTGGGGCCGCGCGTCGGGGCGCGCAATGCGACAGGCTGTCCGCGCGCCGAACCTCACGGAATGCCTGCCGCCGCGGCCGCGTTGCACCGATACTCCGCCCATGCGCAGCCTCGCCGCCACCGCCCTCGTCCTCGCCCTCGTCGCGCCCGCCGCCGCCCAGCCGGCGGCCAAGCCGGTGCCGCCGCCGCCCAGCTTCCAGATCAAGGGCATCCACGCGTTCCTGTACTTCCACCGCACCGGCGGGTTCGGCGATCGCGACCTCACCGACGGCCAGACCGCGCTGTGGAACACGATCATCGGCGAGGGCGACGCCGGCATGCCGTCGACGACGATGCTGGTCAAGGTCGAGCTGGGCGGCCCCACCTTCGCCAACCAGGACGGCAAGGTCGTCGTCGTGGCCAAGGCCGGCAAGCGGACGCTGGCCAAGCAGACCTTCGCGATCGGCGACTACTTCGAGGAGGGCGGCCAGGCCATCACCCTGCCGATGCTGGTCACCGGGGTCGGCTGCGACGAGGTCACGGTGACCGCGACCCTGTCCGGCAAGGGCAAGAAGGGCGCGGCGACGGCGAAGGTGCCGTTCGCCTGCGGCGAGTAGCGGTCACGCGCCGAGTGCGCTACACGAACCACGGTGCCTCCGGTCCTGGCCACGCACGAGCTGCGCAAGCGTTACCGCGGGCGCACGGTGGTCGACGGGGTGTCGCTCACCGTCGAGCGCGGTGACGTCTACGGCTTCCTCGGGCCCAACGGCGCCGGCAAGAGCACGACCCTGCGCATGGTGCTCGATCTGGTGCGGCCGACCAGCGGCCGCGTCGAGCTGTTCGGCCGCCCACCCAGCGATCGCCGGGTGCTGGCCCGGGTCGGGGCGATCGTCGAGTCGCCGGCGCTCTACACGTACCTGTCGGGCCGCGACAACCTGCGCATGCTGGCCGACCTGTCGGGCGGCGCGCCGGCCGCCCGCATCGACGAGGTGCTCGACCGGGTCGACCTGCGCGATCGCGCCGGCGACCTGGTGCGGGTCTACTCCCACGGCATGAAGCAGCGGCTGGCGATCGCCGCGGCGCTGTTGCCCCGGCCCGAGCTGATCATCCTCGACGAGCCGACCAACGGCCTCGACCCGATGGGCATCCGCGCCATGCGCGAGCTGGTGCGCAGCCTGGCCGCCGACGACGGTCTCACCATCGTGCTGTCGAGCCACCTCCTGGTCGAGGTCGAGCAGGTGTGCAACCGCGGGGCGATCATCGCCCGCGGCCGCAAGCGCTGGGAGGGCGAGGTGGCGGCGCTGCTGGCCGGCCGCGAGCGGGTGCGGCTGCGGGCGCGCCCGCTGGATCGCGCGCTGGCGATCGTCGGCGAGCTCGGCGGCGCGGGCCGCGAGGTCGAGCCGGGGCTGGCCCACGTCACCGGCGTCGTCGCGGCGGCGCTGGTGCCGGCGCTGGTCGCGGCCGGCGTCGAGGTCGACGAGGTCGCGCCCGAGTCGCCGACGCTCGAGGACGTGTTCGTGTCGATGGTCGACGCCGCGGAGGCCGCGTGAGGCACGTGCTCAAGCTGACCCGATGGGAGCTGTGGAAGCTGGCGCGGCGGCCGTCGTCGTACGTCGGCTTCGTGCTGTGCTTGGTGTTCGCGGCGGTCGCGCTGATCGGCTTCGAGTGGTCGCAGTACAAGGGCAAGAAGATCGGCGGCCTCGCGATCGATCCCAGCCAGTACCTGAACGGCCCGTTCTTCGCGAACTTCGTCCTCAACATCGGCTTCTTCGCGCTGCTGCCGCTGGTGGCGGCGACGGTGGCCGGCAGCCAGCTGGCCGGCGAGCACAAGGACGGCACGCTGCGCGCGCTGCTGGTGCGGCCGCCGTCGCGCACCGCGGTCTACGTCGCCAAGGCGCTGGCCAGCCTGGTGTGGCTGGAGCTGATGGTGGTGTTCCTGTGCGGGCTGGCGCTGCTGATCGGCCACGTCGCCTACGGCGGCGGCTCGCTGCTGATCTACATCTGGGAGTACCGCAACGCCGGCTTCTGGATCGTGCCGGCCGACGACTGGCCGGCGCTCTTGGCGCTGGCGTGCGTGGGCGCCGGCGCGGCGCTGGCGATCATCGTCGCCGCGGCGCTGTGCATCTCGGCGATCACCGACAACCCGGTGGTCGCCCACGTCGGCACGCTGGGCGGGTTCTTCATCTCGTCGGTGCTGCAGCGCTTGCCCGACGAGATCATGGGCCCGTCGTTCAAGGAGATGCTGCCGACCCGCCACATGAACTTCTGGCACGAGCTGTACCGCTGGTACCACCCGGCCGGCTCGACGGTCGATCACCACCGGCTGTGGACCGACGTCGCGTGGTGCGGCGGTCTCACGGTCGGCTTCTTCGTCCTCGGCCTCGCCCTGTTCCGCCGCCGCGATCTGACCGGGTGAGCGCGGCGCCCGGCGCGCCGTCCGCGATCGCTACTGCGCGACCGAGGCGCCGAGGTCGATCGGCAGCGGCATCGACTCGTAGGGCGGCGGGGTGCGGCCGATCACCACCGGCGCGCAGGTCGAGACGCCGGCGCCGACCACGCGGTACGGCGAGTTGGTGATCACCTGCGCGTACGCGCCGGTGGCGCGATCGAGCGTGCGCACGGTCGAGGTCTCGGTGCCGAGGAAGTCGGCGGTGGTGACGAACACGTAGAACTTGCCGCCCCACTGCGCGAACGCCCACGCGGTGACGGTGCCGCCGAGGCCGCCGGGGATGCTGAGGCGGTTGCCGGTGCCGGCGCCGGTGGCCTTGTCGATCTGCTGCACGAACGCCTGCGAGGTGCCGGGGTAGAAGCCCCACAGCGTCGCGTCGCCGAGGCCGGTCAGCTCGGGGCCGTACTCGACGGTCGCCGACAGCGGGCCGACGCGGTTGATCGTGAGCGCGCCCGGCGTGACCCAGCCGAGGTCGCCGCCGAGCATGCCCATGGCGTCGCCGCCGCCGAGCCACAGCTTCTCGGTGTCGCCGCCGGCGGTGTCGGTGACGAAGCCCATGCCGAACACGTCCCAGCGGCGCCCGGCGTTCTGCTGCGGCGCGAACGAGGTCGCCGTGCACTGCGCGTTGGCGGTCGAGACGTTGAAGATCTGGCCGCTGGTGTAGAGCACCCAGGCGACGGCGTCGCGATCGACGCCCATCGAGAACGGCGTCGCGGCCGGCGCCATGAAGTCGGGCAGCGCCGGGCCCGCGGGGCAGCTCAGGCGACCGATCAGGTGGAACGGGCCGGCCGGCGTGCCGACCAGGCGCGGGTCGAACGACAGCAGGTTGTTGGTGTCGTCGACGACGTAGATCAGGTCGACGCCGTCGGCCGAGCACGCGCGCTGGCACGAGCCGCCCGAGCACTCGCTGCCGGCGGCGCAGGTCTCGACCACGCCGCCGAAGGTGCCGTCGCTGTTGCACGACACGACGTTGGTGCCCTGGCAGGCGTTGACGCCGGGGGTGCAGTCGACGCAGCCGCCGAGCGTGGCGTTGCACGACGTGGCGCAGCTCTCGACGACGACCCACTCGCCGCTGCGGCATTCCTGGTACTGCACGCCGACGCACTGGTGGCCGGAGCCGGTGCACGGCTGGCCGGTGTTGGCGTCGGGGCCGTCACCGATGTCGTCGCCGCTGGCCGACGGGCCACACGCGAACAACGACGCGCCGAGGAGCAGAGTGCCGAGCGAAGCGAGGGTAGGACGAAGCATCGAGAACCTCCTGCGTGGTCTCCCCGACCGGGTGACTCACCCCCCGTCTTTACCGCGGCGCCCGGCGCGGACGGAAGCGCGATTTGCCGTCGAGGTTGGAGAATGCGACGTGACGCACCGGCGCCGCAGGTCCTGCCAGGCTTGGTCAGATCGTCGACGACGGGTAGGATGATCAGAAATGATCAGCCGGCCGTTCAGCTGCGTCGTCGCCGCCGACCTCGACGATGGGATCGGCAAGGACAACGACCTGCCGTGGCCGCGGCTGTCCACCGACCTGCGGACCTTCAAGCGGATCACCTCGGCGGCGGCGCCCGGCCACGAGAACGCGCTGGTGATGGGGCGGCTGACCTGGGAGTCGATCCCGCCGGCGCTGCGGCCGCTGCCGGGCCGGCGCAACGTCGTGGTGTCGCGCGGGCTGGCGGCGCTGCCAGACGGCGTGTGGCTGGCGCGGTCGCTCGACGCCGCGCTCGCGCAGTGCGCGGCGGCGCCGACCATCGACAAGGTGTTCGTGATCGGCGGCGGCCAGATCTACGCGCAGGCGTTCGCCCACCCGGCGTGCGACGAGATCGTGCTGACCCGGCTGCAGGCGCGCTTCGCGTGCGACACGTTCATCCCGCCGGTGCCGACCGGGTTCGCGCTGGCCGAGGTGCTGGCGGCCGAGGTCCACGAGGCCGGCATCTCCTACGCGATCGAGCGCTGGCGGCGCGCCGGCGGTTGAACGTTCATCACCGTCGCGCGCCGGGCGCGACTGCGCGACACTGCCGCCATGCCGTCCCCCGTCCTGCCGCCCTCGTCGAGCTTCACGCACGCCGGCCGCACGATCGCCTACCGGGCCTACGGCGAGGGCGCGCGCGCCGTGGTGCTGACCCACGGCCTGTTGATGGACGGCCGGATGTACACCGCGCTGGCGCCGACGCTGGCGGCCCGCGGCTTCCGGGTGATCACCGTCGACATGCTCGGCCACGGCGAGTCGGGGCGAGTGACCGATATGACCGCGCACTCGATGCCGGCCTACGGCGCCGACGTGATCGCGCTGCTCGATCACCTGGGCGTCGCCCAGGCGGTGGTCGGCGGCACGTCGCTCGGGGCCAACGTCGCGCTCGAGGCGGCCGCGGCGGCGCCCGACCGGGTGCGCGGGCTGTTCCTCGAGATGCCGGTGCTGGAGAACGGCCTGGCCGGGGCGGCGGCGCTGTTCGTGCCGCTGGCGCTGGCGCTGCGCATCAGCCAGCGGACCATGCAGGTGGTGGCGTCGATCGCGCGGCGCATCCCGCGCACCCACTTCCTGGTCGACGTGGTGATCGACTTCGCGCGCCGCGATCCCGCGACCTCGCTGGCGATCCTCGACGGGCTGACCTTCGGTCGCACGGCGCCGCCGGCGGACCAGCGGCGCAAGCTGCCGCACCCGGCGCTGGTGGTGGGCCACCCGCGCGATCCGATCCACCCGTTCTCCGACGCCGAGGGCACGGCGCGCGAGCTGGTGCGCGGCCGGCTGGTGTCGGCGTCGTCGATGTACGAGTGGCGGCTGCGGCCGGCGCGGCTCGACACCGAGCTGATCGAGTTCCTGCGCGAGGTGTGGGCCGAGCCGCAGCCGGTGGCCGGCGTGCTGGCGGCCGCCGGCGCCTGATCCCGGCGGCGATTTGCGACCCGGGCGGTAGCGTCGGCCGGCCGGCGACGTATGTTCCGGCCATGGGTCACGAGATCTCCGGCAAGCTGCACGCCATCTTCGACACCGCGCAGGTGTCCGAGCGGTTCACCAAGCGCGAGTTCGTCCTCGAGCTGGCCGACAACCCCAAGTACCCGCAGCTGGTGCAGTTCCAGCTGACCGGCGATCGCGTGAGCCACCTCGACAGCTTCAAGGTCGGCGACGAGGTGACGATCGAGTTCAGCCTGCGCGGCCGCGAGTGGAAGAGCCCGCGCGGCGAGACCAAGTACTTCAACAGCCTCGACGTGTGGCGGATCGAGGCCGGCCGCAACGCGATGGGCGGCGGCGGCGGCGGTGGCGGCGGTGGCCGCGGCGGCGGGCGCCGCGAGGAGCCGCGCGGTGGTCGTGGGGCGCCGCCCCCGCGCTCGGCGCCGGGCGGCCGCGACCCGCGCGACGGCGACGTGCCGCCGCTGTCCGACGACGACCGGCCCTACGGCGGCGGCGGCCGCGAGCCGGCCCTCGACGACGACCTGCCGTTTTGAGCGCGGCCGCTGATCGCGCTCAGCAGCCGCGGGCGGCGCGCAGGTCGCGCAGCACCTGGGCGGCGATCTGGCAGCCCTGCTCGACCTGGTCGCGGGCGCCGTCATCGTCGGTGGCAAGCAAGACCCGCCACTGCATGCGCGACTGTTCCGCCATCTCGCGCAGCTGATCGCGCTCGGCCTCGGCCATCGCCGGGCAGCTGTCGAGGTCGTCGACCAGCTCGACGTAGACGCCGCAGATCGCCGGCAGCTCGCCGGGATCCTCCTCGCCGACCTGCGACGCGCGCTTGTACAGCGCCTCCTGCATCGCCCGCGCGTGCTCGCGCTGCTCGTCGGTGAGCTGCTCGGAGCAGGCCCGCGCCTGGCGCGGCGTGGCGGCGACCCGGTAGCACTCGACGATCTTGGTCGACCAGCCGTCGGCGGCGCACAGCGCGGCCACCTCGGGCGCGGGATCGACCTCGGCGGCGGCCAGCTCGGGCCGCACCACCTTCATCGCCTCGGCGACGTGGGCGCCGGCCTCGCGGCAGTGCTCCACCCGCGGCCGGCCGCCGTGGCCACAGGCGGTCGCCACCAGCGCCGCCGCGATCAGCCCGCGCGCCCTCATTCGGCCAGGAACTTCTCGAACGCCTTGGTGTTGTAGCTGCGGCCGAGGAAGTCCTTGACCAGGTCGGCGGCGTCCTTGGTGCCGCCGCCGGCCAGCACCTTGTCGCGGTACGCGTAGGTGATGCTGGTGTCCATCAGGCTCTTGCCGCTCCACTTCGACAGCATGTCCTTGGCGATCACCAGCGACCACATATAGGTGTAGTAGACCGCCGAGTAGCCGATCAGGTGGCCGAAGCTGGTGTGGAAGCGGGTGCCCTCGACGTAGCGGAACGGCGTGTACTTGCCCTGCAGCTCCTTGACCAGGCCGAGCTGGTCGAGCTTGGCCGGGTCGGCCTGGTGGAAGCGCAGCGAGATCGACGCGTAGAACATCTGCTGCACGGTCTGCGTGCCCAGGCCGAACTTGTCGGCCTTGCGCATCCGCGCCACCAGCTCGGCCGGGATGGTCTCGCCGGCACCGTTCTTGGCGAAGCGGCTGAGCGTCTCGTGGTTCCAGGCCCACTCCTCGAACATCTGCGACGGCGCCTCGACGAAGTCCTGCTCGGTGGCGACGCCGCTCTGGCGGATCCACTTCTGGTGGCCGCCGAGCACGTGGTGCATCAGGTGGCCGAACTCGTGGAACATCGTGACGACGTCGTCGTGCTCCATCAGCTCCTTGCCGGCGGCGAAGTTGCACACCAGCACGCCCTCGGGCAGCTGCACGCCCTCGACGCCGTCCCGGAGCGTGAACTGCGCCGCGTGCTTGTACTTGTGCTCGCGCGGGTGCATGTCGAGGTAGATGCGGCCGAGCTTGGTGTCGCCGCGCATCACGTCGTAGGCGACGACGTCCGGGTGCCACGGCTCGGCGTCCTTGGCCGGCGCGTACTGGATGTCGTAGATCGCGCTGGTGATGTCGAGCAGGCCGGCGACGGTCTGGTCGTAGGGGAAGTACGGGCGGATCTCCTTGGAGTCGACCGCGTACTTGGTGATCTTCACCCGGTTCTCGAGGTAGGTCTTCTGCCAGTCCTCGACGACCTTGGCGCCCTTGTCGATGGCCTTGCGCTCCTTGAGCAGCTCGGCGTAGTCCTTGGCCGCGCGCTTCTTGGCCAGCTTGGCGACGCGCTCGATGAAGTCGCTGGCGGCCTTGCCCGACTTGATCATCTTGTCTTCGGTGATGTAGTCGGCCCAGTCGTCGAAGCCGAGCAGCATCGCCTTCTCGCCGCGCAGGCTGAGCACGTCGCCCAGGATCCGCTCGTTGCTGGCGTCGCCGCGCGACCGGAACTTGACGTACAGCTCCTGCTTGAGCCCGTCGTCCTCCGCGTAGGTCATGAACGGCAGGTAGTCGGGGTAGTCGGTCGTGATCTTGATCTTGCCGTCGGCGCCCGGCTTGTGCGCGGCGATGAAGTCGTCGGGCAGGCCCTTGAGCCGGTCGGCCGAGTCGACCTCGATCGCGCGGACGTCGCCGGCGATGTTCTTCGAGAAGTCCTGGCCCAGCTTGGTCAGCTCCTCGTCGATGGCCTTGAGCCGGGTGCGGGTGGCCTCGTCCTTGTCGACGCCGGCGCGGCGGAAGTCGCGCAGCGTCAGCGTCGCGAAGCGCGCGGTGTTCGCGTCGAGGCCGTCGAGCTTGACCGCGGCGATCGCGTCGTAGAGCTGGCGGTTGAGCATCAGGTCGGTCGCGAACGCCGAGGCCTCCTGCTCGCAGGTCCGGGCCGCGGCCTGGACGTCGACGTCGGGGTGGACCTCGGAGTACAGGCCGGCCTTGGCGCTGGCGTTGGCGAGCTCGGTGTACAGGGCGTTGAGCGGCGCCAGGGTGTTGTCGACGGTGCGATCGCCGGTGGCGGCGAGGACGTCGGGCAACAGCTGCTTGGCGGTCGCGAGGCCAGCGCGGCACTCGATCAGGAACACCTCGGCGGCGGTCTTGGGCTTGGCGACCGGCGGGGCGACGACGTCGGGCTTCACGGGCTTCTCCGGGGGCTTGGCTTTGGAACCACACGCCGTGGTGGCGACAACGGCGCAGAGCGCGAGGCGACGGGCGAGCATCGCGGCGTCTTAGCACGCGTGGGAACCGAGATCACGGCTTGACGCCGGTGACGTCGACGGCAAAGCTGCCGCGGTGGACGCCCCGACCCTGCCGCTGACGCCGACCTCGCCGACCTGGTTGGCGGTCGCGCTGGCCGACCTCGACACCGTGCACCAGGACCACCTGCACTGCGAGCGCAAGGCGGCGCAGTCGGCGCTGTCCTTGGTGCGCAGCTACCCCGATCGCCTCGACCTGGTGCTGGCGGTGTCGCGGCTGGCCCACGAGGAGACCGCCCACGTCGTGCAGGTGACGCAGCTGCTGGGCCGGCGCGGCGTGGCGCCGACGATGGACTTCGGCGACGAGTACGCGGCGCAGCTGTACGCCAACGTGCGGCGCGGCGAGCCGGCGCGGTTGCTCGATCGGCTGCTGGTGTTCGCGCTGATCGAGGCGCGGTCGGCCGAGCGGCTGGCGCTGCTGGCCGACGCGATCCCCGACGAGGCCACCGCGACGCTGTACCGCGGGCTGGCCACCGCCGAGGATCGCCACCGCGACACCTTCCTCGAGCTGGCCGCCGCTGCGGCGCCCGCCGAGTGGCGCGCGCGGCTGGACGTGCTGGCCCGCGCCGAGGCCGACGTGGTGGCGCGGCTGCCGGTGCGCGCCCGGATCCACTGATCTCCAGGGGACGTCGATTCGGCTTGCGTCCGAGGTCCGCCCTGGCATAGTTAGTGTCATGGAGACACCATTTGAGCTGAGCGCGCGGTGCGACCACCACGGCGTGGCCCCCGGGCGCGGGACCGCGTGGATCGCCATCAACATCGACCCGCGCGGCGCGGCGCTCGAGCGGGCGCGGGCGCCGCTGGCGCTGGCGCTGGTCGTCGACACCTCGGGGTCGATGCAGGGCGATCCGCTGGCCCACGCGCGGGCCGCGTGCGAGGTGGTGGTGGGGCTGCTCGGCGCGCAGGACCAGCTGGCGATCGTGACGTTCGGCACCCACGCGGCGCTGCTGCACGGGCTGACGCCGGTCGACGCGGCCGGCCGCGCGACGGTCGGCCGTGCGCTCGCGACGCTGGCGACCGACGGCAACACCAACCTGCACGGCGGGCTGCAGGTCGCGGCCGGCGTGCTGGCGACCGCGCCGGCCGGGCTGCGTCGCGCCATCGTGCTGCTGTCCGACGGCCAGCCCAACGTCGGGCTGGCGACCGCGCCGGCGCTGGCCGAGTACGTGGCGACGCTGCGGCCGATCGGCGTCTCGACGCTGGGCTTCGGGCTGCACCACGACGAGCGGGTGCTGGCGGCGATCGCCGACGCTGGCTCCGGGCGCTACGCCTACGTCCCCGATCCGCTGCTGGCGCGGGTCGACCTGGCGCGGGCGGCGCTGGCCCACGGCGGCATCGTCGCCGACAGCCTCGAGCTCAGCGTCGAGCCGGCCCCGGGCGTCGAGCTGCTGCGGGTGGTGCCCGCGGCGCCGATGCGGGTCGGCCGCGGCGGCGTGACGATGGCGATCGGCGACGTCTTCGTCGACGAGGGGCGGCTGTACGCGCTCGAGCTGGCGCTCGACCTGGCGCCGGGGCACCGCGGGGAGCTGGCGCGGGTGACGGTGCGCGGCCGCGCCGCGGATGGCACCGCGCACGCGGCGCACGCGACGGTGACGGTCGACGTGCGGGCCGGCGCGCCGACGATCGACCCGGCGGCGGTCCGCGACGTGTGGATCGTGCAGGCCGAGGCGGCGCGGCGCGAGGCGCGGGCGCTGGTCGATCGCGGCGCGGCCCCGGGCGCGGCGGCGCTGCTCCGGCAGTTCGTGGCGGCGCTCGACGCCCAGCCGTGGTTCGTCGTCAACGACGGCTCGCCGCTGGCCGACCTGCGCGAGCAGCTAATCGACGACGCCACCAACCACGCGCGCGCGGCCGACGACCTCGAGGCGACCCACCAGCGCAAGGCGTCGCGGGCGGCGCGCCACGGCAAGCAGCAGGGGACCCGGGTCGCCAGCACCAGCGACCGGCCCGACGTGCCGGGGTGGCTGATCGGCGTCGCCGGGCCGCTCGCCGGGCGACGCTTCGACCTCGACAGCGACACGCTGATCGGGCGGAGCCAGTCGTGCGCGATCGCGGTGCCGCTGGCGTCGCTCAGCGGCGCCCACGCGCGCATCGTGGCGATCGGCCCGCGGTTCGTGATCAGCGACCTCGGCTCGACCCACGGCACGACGGTGAACGGCGCGCGGATCACGTCGCGCGAGCTGTGCAGCGGCGACGAGATCGCGTTGGGGGGGCTGGTGCTGCGCTTCGAGCAGTGACGGCTACTGCGGCCGCGGCACGGTGAAGTCGACGCCCCAGACCCACACCGCGAAGACGAAGTCCTCGTCGCCGAGGTTGACGAAGTCGTGCGCGCTGCCCGGCTCGGCGACGCCCTCGTCGCCGGGGCCGACCCGGCCGTGCAGCGTGTCGTCGGCGCGGCCCTGCAGCACGAGGCTGTGCTCGCGGCCGGCGTGGCGGTGCCAGGCGAAGCGCGCGCCGGGGGCCAGCTTGACGAAGCCGGTGTCGGCGCCGGCCAGCGCCGGCCCGCCGGGGAAGTGGATCAGCCAGCACCCGGGCTCGGGGCCGGCCTCCCACGCGGCCGGCTGATCGACCAGGCCCAGCAGCTCGCGCGCGCGATCGGCGGCGACGTCGAACAGCTCGGTGAACCGCCGCACGAACCGCTCGAAGCGCGGCTCGGTCGACGCCAGCAGCCGGGCGCGCACCGACGGCGACGGCGCGACGGCGGGCAGCGCCGCGGCCAGCTCGCTGGCCGCCCGCTCGTAGGTCGTCAGCGCCGCCATCAGCGACGGATCCACGGCGAGCGCGCGCTCGACCTCGCGCGCCTCGTCGTCGTCGAGGGCGCCCAGCGCGTACAGCGGGAGCAGGTCTTGGATGGACACGGTAGCGGCGAGTGTGGCGTGGACCCAGAGATAGCCTCGCTGGCGCTCGGCTAGGTCCGGACGGCCCCGAGAGTATGGCGCAGTTTGGTCAGGCCGGCGGCCAGGCGCGACTTGACGGTGCCGATCGGCACGTCGAGCCGGGTCGCGATCTCCGAGCACGACAGGCCCTCGAAGTAGGCCAGCTCGAGCACGGCGCGCTGATCGTCGGACACCTCGGCCAGGGCGCGGCGGACCCGGGCCTGGTCGGGGGTGGCGCTGGGGTCGTCATCGCCGACCACCCGCCCGATGATCTCGTCGTCGCCGCTGCGCCGGGACACCCGGGCCGACTTGACCACGTCGAGCGCGCGGGACCGCATGCGGATCACCAGCCAGGTACGAACCCGACCGCGCTTCAGATCGTAGTCCTTGGCGGCGCGCCAGACCTCGAGGAAGACGTCGTGGAGCAGGTCCTCGGCCTCGCCGCGGTGCTTGAGGATCCGCAGGCCGAGCGCCAGCATCGTGGCGGCGTGGCGGTCGTACAGCGCGGCCAGGGCGGCGCGATCGCCGGCGGCCATCGCCTGGATCAGCGCGATGTCGGCGGCGTCGTCGGTGGTGGCGTCGGGCCGCGTCGCCCCCGCGGTCATGGAATCGACGCTAGCACGATCCACGTGCATGGGTGAGGTTGCGCCGGTCGGTCGCTCCTTGTAAGTCAGCGTGATGGCCGCGGCTGACCTGCGCGACGCGATCCGCGAAGCCGCCTCCTCCCGGGCGTGGTCGCAGGGCGTGACCCTCGCGCGCGAAGATCGCGTGTCGGGCAAGAGCGCCAGCAAGGGCGAGCAGGTGGTCGAGGTGCGGGTGCCGACCCGGCCGACCCCGTACACCGTCGTGCTGTACCTCGACGACGAGGAGTGGGACTGCGACTGCGGCACCCGCGAGGCCGCGTGCTCGCACGCCTGCGCCGCGGCGATCGTCACCGCCGAGGCCGCCGCCAAGGGCGCGCCGCTGCCGGTGTCGAAGGCGGCCGGCGCGGCGATCGGCTACCGGCTCGGGCCCGACCCGGCCGGCCTGGCGGTGGCGCGGGTCGCGATCGAGAACGGGCGCGAGACGCCGATCACCACGTCGGTGCAGTCGAGCGCGGCCGGCCGCGGGCCCAAGCTGGCGATCACCGAGGCCGACCTGCTGATCGATCAGCTGCTGGGCACCCGGCCCGACGCGCCGATCGGCGCCGACCGGGTCGACCGCCTGCTGCAGGTGCTGGCCGACGCGGCGGACGTGCGCTTCGCCGGGCAGCCGGTCAAGACCAGCGGCGAGCCGGTGACGCCGCGGGCGATCCTGTCCGACGCCGGCGACGGCGTGGTGGTGCGGCTCGAGGCGCCCAGCGGCGCGCGGGCGGTGTCGCTGGGCGTCGCGGTGGTCGGCGACACGCTGCACCCGATCGGCGCGATCGACCTGGGCGGCGCGCGGTTCGAGCACCTGCCGGCCGAGCAGCGGTTCCGCGGGCGCGAGCTGGGCGCGGTGGCGACGACGATGGTGCCGGCGCTGGCGGCGCGCATCCCGATCGAGATCCGCACCCGGCGGCTGCCGTCGGTGGCGCGCGGCATGACGCCGCGGGTGTTGCTCGACGTCGTGCAGCGCGGCGAGTCGCTGGCGGTGATGGCGATCGTCGTCTACGGCGATCCGCCGGTGGCGCGGGTCGACGGCGATCGGCTGGTGCACCTGGGCGGCGACGTGCCGGTGCGCGACCTCGACGGCGAGCAGCGGCTGCGCCACCGGCTGCGCAGCGAGCTCGACCTGTTGCCGGGACGGCGCATCGAGGCCAGCGGCCGCGACGCGTTCGAGCTGTCGGCCAAGATCGCCCGCTGGCTGCGCGCCGACGCCGCGGCCGCCGACGCCGCGCGCGCGGTGCCGCTGGCGTTCGACGTCGACGTCAGCCGCGGCCTGGCGGTGAGCGTGACCGGCGAGGGCCGCGCGGTCGACGCGCTGGCGGCGCTGCGCGCGTGGCAGGCCGGCGCCGACCTGGTGGCGCTCGAGGGCGGCGGGTGGGGCGCGCTGCCGATGCAGTGGCTGGCCCGCCACGGCGCGATCCTGGGCGACCTGCTGGCGGCGCGCGAGCCCGACGGCGGGCTGCCGGCGTTCGCGCTGCCCGACGCGGCGCGCCTGGCCGACGACCTCGGCGTGCCGGCGCCGATGGACCTGACCCGGCTGCGCGCGCTGGCCGACGACTTCGACGGCATCCAGGAGGCGCCGCTGCCGCCGGGGCTGACCGCCGAGCTGCGCCACTACCAGCGGCGCGGCGTCGACTGGCTGGCGTTCTGCCGCGACGCCGGGCTGGGCTGCGTGCTCGCCGACGACATGGGCCTCGGCAAGACGGTGCAGGCGCTGGCCGCGGTGCGCGGCCGGACGCTGGTGGTGAGCCCGACGTCGGTCGCGCCCAACTGGCTGGCCGAGGCGGCGCGGTTCCGCCCGGATCTGAAGGTGGCGCTGTACCACGGCGGCCGGCGCAAGCTGGTCGACGACGCCGACCTGACCATCACCACCTACCCGATCGTGCGCAACGACATCGACGCGCTGGCGACGATCGCCTGGGACACGGTGATCCTCGACGAGGCCCAGGCCATCAAGAACCCCGACAGCCAGATCGCGCGCGCCGCGTACCGGCTCAAGGGCGCGTGGCGGGTGTCGCTGTCCGGCACGCCGATCGAGAACCGGCTCGACGAGCTGTGGAGCCAGCTGCACTTCACCAACCCCGGCCTGCTCGGCGCCCGGGTCGACTTCCGCGATCGCTGGGCCACCGCGATCGAGGCCGGCGACGCCGAGACCGCGGCGCGGCTGCGCACCCGGGTGCGGCCGTTCGTGATGCGCCGCCTCAAGAAGGAGGTCGCGCCCGAGCTGCCGCCGCGCACCGAGAGCGTGCTGTGGGTCGAGCTCGACGACGACGAGCGCACCACCTACGACGCGATCCGCGCCGCGACTCAGGCCGACGTGCTGGAGCTGCTCGAGCACGGCGGCGGCGTGATGGCCGCGCTCGAGGCGCTCTT
This sequence comes from Myxococcales bacterium, assembly GCA_016707895.1. Lineage (GTDB taxonomy): Bacteria > Myxococcota_A > Polyangia > Haliangiales > Haliangiaceae > UBA2376. Next base: position 162,636 of record JADJGV010000009.1, read on the forward strand.
GCGGCTGCGCCAGGCGGCGTGCCACCGCGGCCTGTTGCCCGGGCAGCGCGCCGACGGCTCGACCAAGCTGACGACGCTGGTCGAGGCGGTGGCCGCGGCGGTCGCGGCCGGCGGCAAGGCGCTGGTGTTCTCGCAGTGGACGTCGCTGCTCGATCGGGTCGAGCCGGCGCTGACCGCCGAGGGCCTGGCGTTCACCCGGCTCGACGGCTCGACCCGCGATCGCGCCGAGGTGGTGGCGACGTTCCAGGACGCCGGCGGCCCGCCGGTGATGCTGCTGTCGCTCAAGGCCGGCGGCACCGGCCTCAACCTGACCGCGGCCGATCACGTCTTCCTGCTCGATCCGTGGTGGAACCCGGCGGTCGAGGATCAGGCTGCCGACCGCGCCCACCGCATCGGCCAGGACAAGCCGGTCATGATCTACCGGCTGGTCGCGCGCGACACCGTCGAGGAGCGCGTGCTGGCGCTGCAGGACAAGAAGCGCGCGATCGCCGCGGCCGCGCTCGACGGCGGCGCCGCGCTGGCGATCACCCGCGACGACCTGCTCGACCTGCTGCGATGACGGCGGTCACGCCGGGAGATCGTCGTACAGTCGCGCCAGCTCGAGCACGGCGCCGGCGGCGAGCGCGAGGGTACCGGTGGTGACGTCGGCGTACTCCCACGCGCCCGAGGGCAGCCGCCGATAGTGTTCGATGCGTGGCTCCGACTGGCTGACCAGGACGTACTCCTGCAGCGACGGGATGAGCTGATACTGCTGCCACTTGCCGCCCCGGTCATAAGCCTCGGTCGCAGGCGATAGCACCTCGACGATCAGCGTGGGGTTGGTCAACGTCGAGCCGTCGGGATCGGCCGGGTCACCGGCGATCGGGCCGCAGACCAACGACACGTCGGGATACGTCGCCTTGCCGGTCGCGAGCACGCGGACCCGCTGGTCCGACTGGAACGCGACGCACCCCGGGCGGCGCGCGGCGTCGAGGGCCGCGCCGATGCGCAGCGCCAGGGCGTTGTGACGCCGCGAGCCACCGGCCATCGCGACGATCTCGCCGTCGTCGAACTCGTGCTTGAGCTCGCTGTCGCGCTCGTACGCGAGGTACTCGGCGTACGAATAGCGAGGGCGGAGGCGCGCCGGCGCGGTCATCCCGACGATCATGACGGAGCGCGTCGGGCACGGCAAGGACCACGTCGCCGTGCGCCGCGATAGGCTGGCTGGGTGAGGCCACGGTGACCGACCGCGAGCGCCCGACCGCGCGGCTGTACCCGCGCATCCCGCACCTGCCGGGCTCGCGGCTGGGGCCGAGCGAGCGCCACGCCGGCGCGGCGGTGGTGGCGCGGATGACGGTGGCGGCCGGCGACGGCGATCGGGTGATCGTCACCGAGAAGCTCGACGGCTCGTGCGTCGCGCTGGTCGGCGTGGCCGACGGCGTCGAGGCCCGCGGCCGCGACGGCGGGTTGTGCGCGGCGTCGCGCAACGACGGCCGGCGGGCGTGCGCGGCGTGGGTCGCGGCGCGGGCGGCGAGGCTGGCGGCGGGCGGCGCGGTGCCGGTCGGCGAGCGGCTGGTGTGCGAGTGGCTGGCGCTGGCCCACGGCACCCGCTACGCGCTGCCCCACGGGCCGCTGGTGGCGATCGACGGCTGCGACGCCGCGGGCGCGCGCTGGCCTTGGGCGCGGGTGCAGGCGGTGGCCGCCGCGCTCGGGCTGCCGACGCCGCGCGCGCTGCACGCCGGCGGCGCGCTGCCGATCGCCGCCGCGCTCGCGGCGCTGGGTGACCACGGCCACCACGGCGCGCTCGATCGCGCCGAGGGCGTGATGTACCGGCTCGAGCACGGCCCGCGGGTCATCGCGCTGGCCAAGCTGGTGCGGCTCGACAAGCGAGACGGCGTCTTGCTCGCCGATCACAGCGGCGGCGACCACGTCTGGAACGCGTGGCATGATGCCGGCGCGCCATGACGACGCGGGTGTGCTTCGCGACGCCCAACCAGGGCTACCAGGACGATCTGCGGCGGCTGCTGGCCGACGTCGAGGTCGTGCTGTCGCGGTTCGGCCCGGCGGTGCCGGCCGGGCTCGACCTCGAGGCCACGGCGACGTGGCGCGCGCGGGCCGCGTTCGCCGCGCTGGGCGAGCGGTGCTTCGTCGAGAACACCGAGCTGGCGATCGAGGGCGAGCCGCCGCTGCGGGGCGCGGCGGTGAAGGCGTTGCGCGAGGCGATCGGCGACGCCGGGGTGTGCGCGCGGTTCGGCGGGCGGGGCGCGGTGGCGCGGGTGATCGTCGCGCTGGCCGAGGGGCCCGACGACGTGCGGCTGTTCGCCGGCGCGCTCGAGGGCGCGATCGCGCGCGCGCCGGGCGCGGTGGCCGGGCGCGGCTGGGACCAGGTGTTCGTGCCCGACGGCTACGCGCGCACGCTGGCCGAGCTGGGCGACGCCACCTACCTGATCAACATGCGCCACGGGCCATACCTCGACCTGGCCGATCACCTGCGCGGTCGCCGCTACGGCGGCGCGTTCGAGGCCCACGTCACCGTGCGCTGCGCCGCCGCCGACGAGGCGGCGTTCGCGGCGCTGTGCGATCGCCTGGGCGCCAAGCACATCGCGATCGAGCTGCCGACCGGCGACGTCGCGCAACAGCCGATGACCGCGACCGTGCACCGCGGCGAGCTGCGCGAGGTGCAGGAGCAGGTGCACGCGCTGGCCCGGGCCATCGTCGCCGCGGGCTTCGAGGTGGTGCGCACCAAGATCGAGGCGCTGCCGCGCAACCGCGACCTGCCGATGACGGACGCCGAGGCCGCCGCCGAGCCCGGCCGCTACTTCGAGTACCACCTGAAGCTGGTCATCCCGCCCGACGTCGAGCTCGCGGTGATCGCCGCGGCGGCCGCCGCCCACGACGCGCGGCTGTCGCGCAACGCCCGGCGCCAGCGCGCCGACGGCAGCCACGAGCGCTACCTGACGCTGCGGCTGCCCGGGCTGGGCAAGCCCGCCGCCGACGCGCGGTTCGCCGCGCTCGAGGCCGCCGTCGAGGCGCTGCCGGTCGCGATCACCCGCCGCGTCCGCGAGTACACCGTCTATGACTCGAACCTGGCCCTCGATCGCGGCTGGCGCTGACCCGCGGGCCGCCGCGCTGGCCGCCTGGCTGCGGCGCGCCGCGACCGCCGGCGATCCGGCGTGGATCGTCCGCGGCAGCCTGGTCACCGCGGCGCTCTGCCCGGGCGCGCGGTCGCCGGCGGACGTCGACTACCTCGCGCCCGGGCGCGGCGCCGACTTCGACGACGCGGCGGTAGCGGCGCGGCTGTACACGATCGCCGCGGCGCCCGACGCCCAGGTCCCGATCACGATCGATCGCACCGAGGTGATCTGGGCCGAGTCGGACGCGCCGGGTCTGCGCGCCCACGCGATCGCGCAGGTCGCCGGGGCCGAGGTGCGGTTCGGCGTCGACGTCGCGGTCGGCGATCCGATGTGCGTGGCGCCGCGGGCGATCGCGGTGGCCGACGTCGGCGCCGTGCCGGCGTGCGCGCCCGAGATGCTGTTCGGCTGGAAGGTCCACGGGCTGTGCGAGTTCGGCCGCGGCCGCTGGCGGGCCAAGGACCTGTTCGATCTCGACCTGCTGTGGCGCCACGCGGCGCTCGACGTCGCGGCGACCCGCGCCGCGATCGCGCTGGCGTTCGGGTCGCGCGGCCTGCCGCTGACCGCGCTCGACGACTTCCGCGACCGCGCCGCGTGGGGGCAGTCGACCGGCGGCCGGCGCAAGTGGCGGGGCCTGGCGCGTCAGCACTCGGCCGTCGACGACTTCGGCGCCACCCGCGATCGGGTCCGCGGCGCGCTGACGCACCTGCTGGGGGCCTCGACTCTTGCAGAGGTCGGTCGATGACGATCGCATGTCGCGTTCCGTCGCCACCGCGCCGCCCCCGGGGTGGGCGCATCGGTTCCTGGCCTGGTTGCGCGTCGGGCGCGCCGAGCCCGCGCGCGCGGCCCGGTCGAGCGCCGCGCGGGCGACGACGGGCGGCGCCCCGCCGGCCCCGGCCGCCAGCGGCCATCCGCTCGACGAGCTGATCGGCGATCTGCTGGTGCCGCGCGAGGCCGACGCCACGGCGGCGGGGCCCGACGACGACGCGGCCGCCGAGGCCGGCGCGGTCGAGCCGCTGCTGGCCGCCGCGCTGCGCGTGAGCGACAGCTCGTCGAGCGTGTTCAAGCCGACGGTGGCGCGCCTCGCCGAGCTGCTCGAGCTCGGCGACCTCGACTTCAACCAGGCGGTGCGGCTGGTGACGCGCGAGCCCGCGGTGGTCGCGACCGTGCTCGCGGCCGCGAACTCGCCGCTGTTCCGCCGCGGCGCGGCGATGACCGACATCCGCGCCGCGATCAGCGCGCTGGGGCTGGTCGACGTCCGGCGCCTCGCGATCGCGGTGGCGACGCGGGCGCTGTACGAGCCGGACGCGGCCGCCGCGTCGCACGCCGAGCGCGTCCGGTGTCAGCGCGACCTGCACCGCACGATGACGACCGCGTTCGCGACCGCCGAGCGCTGCCTGCGCCGCGGCCTGCCGCACCAGGACGAGGCCTACGTGGCGGCGATGTTCCTCGACGTCGGGCGGCCGCTGGTGCGCGGCGTGATCGGCCAGCTCGAGCGCAGCGGCCGGTGCGCGATGCTGTCGCCGGCGGCGGTCGAGCGGCTGTGCGATCGCCACCACGCCGAGGTCGGCGCGCGGATGCTGGTCGCCTGGGGGCTGCCGCCGCGGGTCTCGGCGCTGTGCCAGCACCACCACGCGCCGTCGCTGCCGCCCGAGCTCGACGCGCCCGAGCTGCACGAGGCGCGGCTGGCCAGCGGCCTGGTCCACCTGCGGATCGGCGCGCCGGCCACGCCGGCCCTGCGCGACGCCGTCGCCGCCCTCGGGCTCGGCCTCTACGAGCTGCGCGCGCTGGCCGCCGGCCTCGACGATCTCGCCACCCGCGCGAGCCTGATCCTCGGCATCCCCGGCGAGCCGGCGGCGTGGCCGGCCGGCCCGGCGGCGGGGCGCCCCGCGCCCGGGTGAGCGGTCAGGGCTTGACCGGGCTGACCTTGATCACCCGCGGCTTGGACAGCAGGCTCTTGGCGGCGCTCACGTTGGTCGGCAGGCCCGACGGGGTGAGCGACAGCTCGTACTTGTGGCTGTTGACGGTGACCTTGGAGTTGGCCAGGTAGACCATCACCCGCGTGGTGGGCAGGTGCTGCAGCTGCAGCGTCCAGGTGGCGTCGTTGGTCGAGAACGTCTTGTGCACCTCGGGCTGCGCCTCGTTGCCCGACAGGTCGAGCACGCACACCGTGACCGTGTAGGGCGCGTCGGCGTTGCCGCCGGTGCCGCGGAAGCGAAGGGTGGCGCTCTGGCCCGGCATCTGGCTGGTGACGAACGTGCGCTCGGCGTTGAGCGCGCCGTCGTAGATGCGCTCGGTCCAGGTCGACGGGTCGGTCTGGGTGCCCCAGCCCAGCCCGCGCGGGCCGATCTTCATGCTGCCGGCGTCGACGTTGTACTCGCCGACCAGCTTCTCGGTCTCGGCGAGGAACTTGGTGTAGTCGTCGACGCACTTCTGCGCCTCTTCGGCCGTCGTCGAGAGCAGCTGGCAGACCGGCGCCTGCAAGATCGGCGACAGCTTCTTGAAGGCCGCGGTGAGCTTGCCCCACTCCGACTGGCACGGGTTGGCCGCGGCGCGCTGGTGGGCGGCGGCGACGAGAGCGAGGGCGGCGACGGCAGAGGCGGCGAGCTTGGTCATCGAAGTTCTCCTGGTTGAATCGACGAGACCGGCTTCAGCACGACGCGTACCAGCGCGCGCCGGGGTGGATCCGCGCCCTTACGAAGCGCTCGCAGGCCAGCGCGGCGCGGCGAGCCGTTCGCGCACGCCGCATCGGCGCGCTGGTACACTGCTTGCTGAACATCGGGGGATGTTCGACCCGGATCTGCTCGACACGATGCCGACCGACGCCACGCCGACGCCTGAGCCATCGCCACCGACCCGCACGCACCACGAGGCCGCGTCGGCGGAGCTCGGCGCGGGCTACCTGTTGTGCATCGAGGACGGCAGCTCGCACACCGTGCCGCTGCCCGGCGACGGCGAGCTGACGCTCGGGCGCGATCCCGAGTGCACGATCCGGCTGGCCGACGCCCAGGTCTCGCGGCGCCACGCGGTCATCACCGCGGTGGCCGATGGCGTGCGGGTGACCGACCTCGACAGCCGCCACGGCACGTTCGTCAACGGCGAGCGGGTGGCGCGGCCGCGCCGGCTGCTGTCGGGCGACGTGATCACGCTGGGCGGCGCGGTGCTGGTGGTCCACCGCAGCGCACGGGCGGTCGGCGTGCGCACGGTGGTCGACGCCGCCGAGCTGTCGACGCGGCTGGAGATCGAGCTCGATCGGACGCTGCGCTACGGCCGCACGGTCGCGGTGGCGGTGGTGCGCGGCGACGCGGACATCGATCGCGGTCGGCTGATCACCGCGCTGGCCGCCGAGCTGCGGCCGATCGACGCCGCCGCGCTGTTCGGCGATCGCGAGCTGGTGGCGGTGCTGCCCGAGCTGGGCGGCGGTGCGGCCGGCGAGGCGGCGGCACGGCTGCTGCAGATCGTCGGTGGTGGCCGCGGGGGCGTGGCCACCGCGCCTCACGACGGCTGCGACCTCGACACGCTCCTGGGCGCGGCTCGGGGCGCGGCGACGGCGGCGGCCGCCGGGGTGGTTGCGGCGGCCGAGTCCGACGTGCTGCGGGTCGAGCTGGGCGACAAGGTGGCGGTGGCCGCGGACCCGGCGATGCGCCGGCTCTACGAGCTGATCCGCCGCCTGGCCAGGAGCGATCTGCCGGTGCTGGTGCACGGCGAGACCGGCAGCGGCAAGGAGCTGGCAGCGGCGGCGATCCACCACGGCTCGGCCCGGGCCAAGGGGCCGCTGGTGTCGATCAACTGCGCGGCGCTGCCCGAGACGCTGGCCGAGGCCGAGCTGTTCGGCCACGAGCGCGGCGCGTTCACCGGCGCCGGCCAGCGCGCGGGGCTGCTCGAGTCGGCCTCGGGCGGCACGGTGTTCCTCGACGAGATCGCCGACCTGTCGCCGCCCGTGCAGGCCAAGCTCCTGCGCGCGCTCGAGGCCGGCAAGATCACCCGGCTGGGCGACAACCGCGAGCGCGTGATCGACATCCGGCTGGTGGCCGCGACCCATCGCGACCTGACGCTCGAGGTGGCGGCCGGGCGGTTCCGCCAGGACCTGCTGTTCCGCCTGAACGCCGCCCGGGTGGTGGTGCCGCCGCTGCGCGATCGGCGGCGCGAGCTGATCCTGCTGGCCGAGCACCTGCTGACCGCGGCGTGCAAGCGGCTGGGGCGTGACCCGCTGCCGCTGTCGACCGATGTGGTGCGCGCGCTGTACGCGCACCGCTGGCCGGGCAACGTGCGCGAGCTCAAGAACGTGATGGACTACGCGGCGGCGGCGGCCATCGACGCCGACGTGATCGAGCCGTGGCACCTGCCCGACGAGCTATCGGCGCTGGCCGGCGAGCCAGTGGTCGACTCGCCGACCGACGACGCCGCGCCCGCCGCCGCGGCGCCGCCGACGCCGGCCGGGCGGTTCCGGCCGATCGACGACGAGGTCGCCGAGCTCGAGCGGACCCGGATGGTGCAGGCGCTGGTCGCGTGCGACGGCGTGCGCAACCGCGCGGCCGCGCTGATCCAGATGCCGCTCAGGACGTTCGTCACCAAGTTCAAGCGGTTCGCGATCCAGCCCAGCGAGTGGGAGAAGCCGCGGCCGCGTTGATCGACGACACCGCGCTCGGCGACTACCAGATCGTCCGCCCGCTCGGGCGCGGCGGCATGGGGCTGGTGTTCCTGGGCCACGACCCGGTGCTCGACCGGCCGGTCGCGATCAAGCTGATCGCCACCGCGGCGCCGTCGACGGCGGCCCGCGAGCGGTTCTTGATCGAGGCGCGGGCGATCGCGCGGCTGGCCCACCCGAACGTGGTCGCGGTGTACCGCGCCGGCGAGACCCGCGACGGTCGGCCGTTCCTGGTGCAGGAGCTGGTGCGCGGGCAGAGCCTGGATCGGCTGCTCCCGCCGCTGCCGCCGGCCGAGGTGCGGCGGATCGGCGTCGAGATCGCGCGCGGGCTGGCGGCGGCGCACCGCAAGGGCGTGCTGCACCGCGACCTCAAGCCGGCCAACGTGATGATCGCCGACGACGGCACGGTCAAGCTGCTGGACTTCGGGCTGGCCAAGCTGCGGCCGCTCGATCAGCGCGGCGTGGCGATCGCCGAGGCGCCGCCGCCGGCGACCGGCGACGCGACCCCGAGCACCCGCGACGGTCGGCGGCGCGCGCCCGACGTCGACGCGGTGGCGGTGACCGCCGACGCACCGCCGCCCGCGGCCGCGCCGCTGGCCGAGCCCGCGGGGGCGCCGCTCGCCGGGGCGGTCGACGCGCCGGCCGCCGAGGCGCCGGTGGCGCTGACCCAGACCGGCGCGGTGCTGGGCACGCCGCGCTACATGGCGCCCGAGCAGTGGCGCGGCGAGCCGGCCACCGAGCGCACCGACGTCTACGCGCTGGGCGCGGTGCTGTTCGAGCTGGCCAGCGGACGGCCGGTGCACCCGACCCGCGATCTGGACGAGCTGCGCGCGGCGGTGGTCGACGGCGACGCGCCGCCGCTGGCGTCGGTGGCGCCGGGCGTCGATCCGGCGCTGGCGGCGGTCATCGACCGGGCGCTGGCCCGCGATGCCGCGGCGCGCCCCGCGAGCGCCGACGCGATGGCGCTGGCGCTGGCCACCGCGTCCGACGGAGCGACGCCCGCGCGCGTCGACAACCCGTACCGCGGGCTGGCGGCGTTCGGCGCCGAGGACCGCGCGCTGTTCTTTGGCCGCGGCGCCGACGTCGGCGCGATCGTCGATCGCCTGCGCAGCGAACAGGCGGTGATCGTCGTCGGCGACTCCGGCGTCGGCAAGTCGTCGCTGGTGCGGGCCGGCGTGCTGCCGGCGATCGCGGCCGGCGGCCTTGGCGGCGAGCGGGCGTGGGCCACCGCGACGATGCGGCCGGGCGCCGATCCGCTGGCGGCGGCAGCCGCGGTGCTCGACGGCGACGGCGGGGTCGAGGCGCGGCTGGCGGCCGCGACCGCCGGCGGCGGCGGCCTGGTGCTGTTCGTCGATCAGGCCGAGGAGCTGATCACGCAGTGCGATCGCGCGGTGGCCGCGCGCTTCGCCGACGCGCTGGTGTCGGCGCTGGCGCGCGACCCTGGCCTGCGGGTCATCGCGTCGGTGCGCGGCGACTTCGTGACCCGGCTGGCCGAGGTGCCGGGCCTGGCCGCGCTGGTGACCCGCGGCCTGCAGCTGGTCAGCCCGCTCGACGACGCCGGCCGCCGCGAGGCGATCGTGGGCCCGGCCCAGGTGGCCGGCGTCGAGTTCGAGGCGGCGGCGGTCGACGCGCTGTGCGCCGACAGCGCCGGGCGCGGCGGCCTGCCGCTCCTGCAGTTCGCGCTGACGCTCCTGTGGCAGCGCCGCGACGTGGCCGCCGCCCGCATCACCGCGGCCGACGTGGCCGCGATCGGCGGCGTCGCCGGCGCGCTGGCCCGCCACGCCGACGGCGTGATCGCCGCGCTCGATCCGCGTGGCCGCGAGCTGGCGCGGCGGATCCTCACCGGGCTGGTCACCGCCGACGGCACCACCGCGGTGCGCGACGCCGGCGAGCTGGCGTTGCGCGGCGCCGGCGCCGAGGCGACGCTGGCCGCGCTGATCGACGGCCGGCTGGTCGTCGCCCGCGACGGCCGCGGCGGCGCCAGCTACGCGCTCGCGCACGACGCGCTGATCGCGCACTGGAGCACGCTGGTCGGCTGGCTCGCCGACGACGTTGGGCTGCGTGCCCGCCGCCAGCGGCTGACCGTCGCCGCCGCCGAGTGGGAGCGCCTCGGCCGCGGCCGGGACGGCCTGCTGGTCGGACGCCCGCTCGCCGAGGCCGCCGAGCTCGACGACCTGCTGCCGCGCGAGGCCGCGCTGATCGCCGCGTCGCGGCGCGCGGTGCGGCGCCGCCGGGCGCTGGGCGTGGCGCTGGCCGGTCTGGCGCTGGCGGCGATCGCCGCGGCCTGGTTCGGCACCCGCTGGGCCAACCAGCGCGCCCGCGATCGCGAGGTGGCGCGCCACGTCGCCCACGCCGAGGCGCTGGCCGCCGAGGGCGCCGGCGAGGTGACGCGCTTGCGCGCGCTACGGACGACGGCCTTCGCCGACTTCGACGTCGCGGTCGCGACCAACGACCCGGCGATCGAGCGCCGCGCCGAGGCGACCTGGGCCGAGGCACGGGCCGCGCGCGCGCACGCCGAGGCGCGCTATCGCGACGCGACCATCGCGCTCGAGCCGGCGCTGCTCCTCGACAGTCGCCCGGCCTTCCGCCGGCGCATGGCCGAGCTGTTGCTGGCCCTGGTCGAGCTGGCGACGCTTGATCACGACGCCGCGGCGGTCGCGGAGTTGACCGCGCGGATCGCGCCGTACGACCCGTCGCGGGTGCCGGTCGCGGCCGCCACGGGGACGCTGGTCATCGAGGTGACGCCGGCGGCCCAGGTGACCGTCCGCTGCGCCGAGCCCGGCGCGCCGCATCGCCTCGGCCCGCCGCGGATGGTCGCCACCGGCGCGCGCCACGTGCTGGCCGTGCCGGCGACGCTGTGTACGGTGGGCGCGGTCGCGCCCGACCACGTGGCCGTCACCGAGGCGACCGTCGTGCCCGCCGAGCGATGGCACACGGTGCGCCTGACGTTGCCCCCGGCGAGCGCGCCGCCGCCCGACTTCGTGTTCGTGCCCGCGGGCTGGTTCCTGTACGGCGCCGCCGACCCCGAGTCGGTGCGCCAGTCGATCGCCGCGCCGCCGGAGCATCCGGTCTTCCAGCGCGCGTTCTGGATCGCCCGTCACGAGACGACGTTCGCGGCGTGGATCGAGTACCTCGACGCGCTGCCGCCCGGCGAGCGCGACGAGCGGCGGCCGATGGCCAGCGGTCCGACGACGATGTCGCTCCAGCTGGTCGACACGCCGACCGGCGCTTGGTCGCTCGAGCTCGCCGACGGCACGACCACGCGCCGCCACGCGCGCGGTGAGCCGGTCGTCTACCCGGGGCGCACCCTCCGCCGCGCGCAGGCGTGGGAGCGGTGGCCGGTCGTCGGCGTGCGGGTCGCCGACGCCCGCGCCTACGCGGCCTGGCTCGATCACACCGGCCGCGTGCCGGGCGCCCGCCTGTGCACCAACGCCGAGTGGGAGCGCGCGGCGCGCGGCGCCGACGATCGCCTGTACCCTCACGGCGACGAGCTGGCGCCCGACGACGCCAACTGGATCAAGACCTACGACGAGAAGGCCGGCGCGCTGGGCCTCGACGAGGTCGGCAGCCACCCGGCCAGCGACAGCCCGTTCGGGGTCGCCGACCTGGCCGGCAACGCCTGGGAGTTCGTCGACGCGCCGCCGGACCTCGCGCTGACGCGGGGCGGCGGCTGGTACTACGGAGCGCGGGCGGTCCGGGCCAGCAACCTGGTCGGCAGCGAGCCGCGCTTCCGCGACACCGCGACCGGCGTGCGCGTCTGCGCCGACCCGCGCTGAATCGGCGTGCGGCGGAGGGCGCGCTTGGACGGCGCGCCAGATCGGCGCGCGGTGGCCCGCGGCGGTGAAGACTCCGTAGGCTGGCCTACGGATGGCCGAATCCTGCTGACTGCGCCGTCGTGGCACGCTAGATGCTCATCCCGCAGGTATGAACCGAACCTTCCTCTGTGGAGTGTTGCTGTCGTCGCTGTCGCTGGTCGCGTGTGTCGAGGCGCCCGAGCTGGGTGACGCCGAGCAGGGGGCCGGGATCGGCAGCGGCGACCGTGGCAACGGCCGCCACCACCTGGGCGAGCTCGCGGACTTCCTCCCTGGCATGCCACCTGGCCGTGGCTACTCGACCGACCTGGTGGCGGTGACCGGCGAGACCTTCGACGTCATCGCCAACCCGGCGGCCCCTGGCGACGGGACCTGCCTGAAGGCCACGATCGGCGGTCAGGTGCGCACCTGCGCGGCGGCCGCGTTCATCGGCAAGGTGCTGCCAGGGGCCGGCAACAAGTGGCTGCGGATCGACGACGCCCGCGCGTACACCACCGCGTACGCTGGCCACACCGTCGCCGGCTACCGGCTCAGCTACGGGAGCTCGGCGACGGGACCGTGGACCTCGTACTGCGCCAACGGGCGGCTGGCCCACCCGCTCAAGGGTGAGCTCAACACCAACGGCGCGATCAACCTGTCCCGCGCGCGGCTGACCTTTGCCTGCACCGAGTACCGCGTGGACGCGGCCACCAACGCCGTGGTGTTCGACAACCCGATCGGCAGCGGCACGCTGGGCAAGGTCGCCGGCTGGGGCTACGAGGCAGGGACCGGGTACACCTTCGGCGCCAACCACACCTCGATCAGCGGCGCCGAGCTGCAGGCGCTGGCCAGCCGCGTGGCCCAGGCCGACTACTGCTACAGCGGCGGCAAGGGCACGCTCGACGGCTCGGTGCTCGGGCTGGGCGACTACGTCGACGGCAATGTCGTGCCCAACCCGACCGGCCCGATCCCCACGCCGTTCGTGCCCGGCATGGTGGTGTCGTCTAGCGAGGTCTGGGTCGAGGCCGTCTGGGCGCGCCCGAACCACAGCGAGCTCACCGATGGCAGCGCCAACGACGTCGGCGTCCCGGTCTGCCTCAGCAAGCTGCGGTGGTCGACGTTCCCGATCGGCGACCGCTGCGGCACCCGGCTGCGCGATCCGCGCATCAACCACGCCGACGGCATCAACGGCTCGTTCTGCGACGACTTCCCGTACGATCAGTTCTACAGCAGCGGCGCGGGCCTGATCGTCAGCAGCTCGAAGTTCAACGACCTCAGCCTCAACGCCTGGACCAACAGCAACGGCGACAGCTACACGACGACCATCGGCGTCGTCGGTCGGGGGCCGGCCTGGCACATCGCCCCGCAGGCCGGCTACAGCCCGACCCCGTCCAACACCGCGGCCATGCTCGGGACGATCATGACCGTGGCCGGCGCCCAGGTGATCCAGAACAACCCGGCGTATCCGGCCGCGGCGCTGCCGACGGTGACGCTGGTCTCGTGCGCGAAGCTCGCGAACCCCGGCGCCGGCGAGAAGATCACGACGACGTCGGCCGCGATCCCCAACGGCTACGGCAACTGCCAGACCGAGGGCCTGATCTGGTCGGCGGCGCCGCCGGCGGCGCTGCTGGCCGACCTCGGCGTGACCACCGCGCCGAAGCTGTTTCGCTATTACCGCTCGACCACGCCGCGCGACTACCTCACGACGACCGCGTCCACCGCACCGAACGGCTACGCGGGCGGGCTGCTGCTGGGCTACATCTTGCCGCCCCGCTCCTGAGGGCGGCGTGAGATCGGCGGCGGCGGCGGGCTGATACACTGCGGCGCAGATGCGCCGTGGCCTGATCGGGATCGCCCTCGCGTTGGTCGCCTGCAAGAGCGGGGGCGGCGAGGGGCGCGCGGGCGGTGGCGCGGCGAGCGGGGCGCGCGACGCGGGGGCGGCGATCGCCGCGGTGGACGCGGCGGGCGCGGCGGGCGCGGTGGATGCGGGGGACGTGGCGCCGGTGACCGTCGACGCGGCGCCGCCGACCGTCGACGCGGGGGCGGGGCGGGCGGCGACGCCGACGCCGCCGGGCGTGGTGCGGCTGGTGCTGGTGCACGACGTGCCGCTCTTGCGCTCGGAGGAGAAGGCGCTGCAGCGGGTGACCTCGGCGCTGGCCCGCGGCAAGCTCAAGGGCACGGTGGTCGACGCCGGCGACGAGGAGGCGGCGCTGTACGCGGCGTGGACCGCGCGGCTGCCGCCCGAGCCGCTGCCGCCGCTGCCGGCGGCGTGGGCCGACGCGCCGCTGGTGATCGTCATGCGCGTCGACCCGCCGAGCGGCGTCGAGCCCAAGCGGCAGAGCAGCGGGCTCGGGCCGCCGGTGGTGTTTCGCCCGCCGTCGAACGACGCGGTCTTCGTCGCGGGCGGCAGCGCGACCGGCGACAGCTTCGACGGGCTGATCGCCGAGGGCGGCCTGCTGTCGATGCTCGCCACCTTCGCCCGGAGCGCCCCATGACTCGCGCCGCGCTGATCGCCACCGCGCTGATCGCCACCGCCGCCGCGCCGGCCCGCGCCGGCTGGCGACCGCTCGAGCTCATGCTGATCGACGCTGGCCAGGGCGGCGCCGCCGGCAAGCGCTGCGTCGATCGCGTCGCTGCGTACTTCAAGGCCCAAGGCGAGGACGTCGACCTGGTGCGCCGCGACCTGGCCGCGGTGCGCGGCAAGCTGCCGGCGACGCTGCCGGCCTCGGTGCTGGCGTGGACCGACGCCGAGACCGCGGCGCTGCGCACCCGCAAGGGCGACGATCCGCTCGACGCGATCGTCGTGATCGACTGCCGGCCCGACGCGCGCACGCTCGACGTCGTGATCGACCCCACGCCGGATGGCGTGGCCACGCTGCGGCTGCGCGCGGTGGCGCTCGACGCCCCGGTGCTCGAGTGGGTGGCGCGGCGGATCCAGGCGGCGGCGTACATCGGCTTCGAGCTGTAGCCCTGCATTTCTGCACCGGCGCCCGCCGGCCCGCGGTGTTACCTTCCGGGCGCCATGTACGTCTGCCCCGACTGCGGTCACAGCCAGGCTGCGCCCGGCGTCTGTCCGTCCGATCAAACGCCGCTGGCGGCGCGCGGCGACGATCCGCTGGTCGGCACGTCGGTCGGCGTCTACCGCATCGCCAAGCTGCTGGGTGTCGGCGGCATGGGCCGCGTCTACAAGGGCGTGCACCCGTCGATCGGCAGCCGGGTCGCGGTCAAGGTGCTGTCGCGCGAGTGCTCCGATCGCGCCGACCTGGTCGAGCGCTTCTTCTCCGAGGCGCGCGCGGTCAACCTGATCCGCCACGAGAGCATCGTCAACGTGCTCGACCTCGCGCAGCTCGCCGACGGTCGCCCGTACATCATCATGGAGTACCTCGACGGGGCGCCGCTGGCGGACCTGATCGAGAAGCGCGGGCCGCTGCCGCTGGGCGGCCTGGCGCGGCTGATCGGCGAGGCGCTCGACGCGCTGGGCGCCGCGCACGCCAAGGGCATCGTCCACCGCGACCTCAAGCCCGACAACATCTACGTCACGCCGGCCGGCCGGCCCAAGGTGCTCGACTTCGGCATCGCCAAGCTGCGCCCCGAGCTCGGCGGCTCGGCGACCCAGACCGGCTCGCTGCTCGGCACGCCGCACTACATGTCGCCCGAGCAGGCCCTGGGCAAGCCGGTCGATCTGCGCACCGACATCTACGCGATGGGCGTGATCCTGTTCGAGTGCGCGACCGGCCGCAAGCCGTTCTCGGGCGACTCGCTGTTCGATCTGCTGCGCAAGCACATCGACGAGGCGCCGCCGCCGCCGCACCTGCTGCGGCCCGACATGCCGCCGGCGATGGAGCAGGTGATCCTGCGCGCGCTGGCCAAGGATCCGACCCATCGGTTCCAGTCGGCCGCCGAGCTGGCGCAGGCGCTGATGCAGTCGACCGCGCAGCTCGGCCCCGACGCGTGGACCACGGTGTCGCCGGCGAGCCTGGCCCGGGTCAGCGCGCAGGGCGGGGCCGCGTACCCGACGCCGGCGAGCTGGCCGGGCGTCGGCACGCCGATGCCCGGCGGCGCGACCACCCCGAGCGGCCCGCCGATGATGCACGGTGGCACGCCGATGCCGCACTACGGCGGGTATCCGCCGCCGTCGCCGTCGATGGCCTCGGCGGCCGGGCAGGTGCTGCCGCAGCAGCAGGCCCCGCGCTCCAACAAGGGCCTGATGTTCGCGCTGGCCGGGCTGGCGCTGGTCGGCGGCGGCGTCGCGGCGGCGCTGGTGGTCGGCGGCGGCGACAGCGGCGCGCCCGCGGGTGGCTCGGCGGCCGGCAGCGGCGGCTCGGCGATGCCGCCGACGACGATGGCCGGCTCGGGCGTCGATCCGGGGCAGGGCAGCGGCGCGCCCGCCGGTGGCTCGGCGACCGGTGACGAGGACAAGGACGACGTCGAGGCGCGCCTCGACAAGATCGACGACGCGGCCAAGCAGCTCGAGAAGCTGGCCAACGACGACCTCGCGAAGCTGGCGGGCAAGGGCTCGGACGCGGTGCCGGGCAAGGGCTCGGACGCGGTCGCGGTGAAGCCGCCGACGCCGCCCACGCCGCCGACCCCGACGCCGCCGACCCCGACCCCGACGCCGCCGACCGGCGCCGGCGGCGGTGACCTCGACAAGCGGATCGCGGCCTACTCCAGCGGCGAGCCGGCCTGCGACGACTTCATCCGCGTGATGTACGCGGCGTCGAAGTGCGACAAGCTGGCGTCGTCGGCCGACTCGATGCGCACCGGCGCGGTCAGCATGATGGACGGCTACTCGCGGTTCGGCATGATGTCGGGCGACATGCGGGCCGCCGCCGTCGACGGCTGCGTGAAGAGCGCGACCCAGATGCGCGGCATGCTCAAGCAGTTCGCGTGCGCGTACCCGCCGGCGCCCAAGCTGGCCGGCGCCGGCAGCGGCGCGCCTCCGCCCGATCTCGATCCGCCGCTGCCGGTCGATCGCCCGCACAACATCCGCATCGCCGGCTTCAAGCCGTCGGCCTTCGACTTCATGGCGTGGCTGCCCAGCGCGCTGGCCGAGGCCAAGAAGATCCTCCCCGACGCGCAGCTCACGCGGATCGACGCCGAGGGCGTCGCGCCCGACGGCAAGGCCCACCTCGATCTGTCCGACGACTTCACCGTGCTCTACCGCTTCGTGTCGACCAGCGCCGCGACGCCGCCGGCCGACCACCCCAAGGGCATCAAGTGGGAGCCGCTGTGCATGGTGCAGATCATCGTCGAGGCCGACGAGGTCATGGTGATCCCGATGAAGGGCTTCGGCTGCGAGAAGCCGATCCCCAAGCCCAAGTGTTCGGCGCAGGAGGTGTGGGCGAAGGCGATCGCCAAGGGCGCGCCCGACTCCAACGCCTACGCGTCGCTGTGGTTCGGCTACGGCGGCGGCAAGTGGAGCTTCTCGATCCCCGACGACTTCTCGGACACGTTCGTCGACGGCTGCTGACGCTGTCCGCGGCGTGCGCAGTCGGTTGGCCGTACATCGGCCACCTCGGGGTGCCGCGCCGCGCAAGCGCTCGGAATCGAACGCGCGTGGGCCTGGCACGCCGCTCGCTTAGGGACCGGGTCGATGTCGTTCCGGCTGTTCCAAGCGATGGGTCGAGCGTTGTCATCGCGATCCGGGCGCGCCGCCGCCGCGGAGGCCAAGCCCGCACCGCCGCCGCGGGTGCTGCCCGTCACGTACGTCGACGCCCCGGCGCGTCCGGCGCGTGAAGTCACAGTCAGGTCGTCACGCCTGGCGCGGGGGACGGCCCCGATCCGGCAGACTGACTGATCGTCCGAGAACTGGCGCCGGTCCCCCCGTTCCCCATAGGATGATGCACGCATGTCGCGGTCGATCCGGCTGATCCAGTCCATCGGGCTGGCCCTGTCGCGCCGCCGCCACGAGCCGGTGATCGGCGCGGCGGCGCCGACGACGGTCGCCCCCGACCACGAGGCGGCTGATCCATGGGCCGAGCGCTCGGTGACGGTGCGCGCGGTGCGCCGGCTGGCGCGCGGCACGCGGCCGCCGACCCACGGCGAGTAGCCGCCGTCAGCGACGCAGATCCTCGACGTGGTCGAGGTCGCGATCGGCGGGCACCTCGATCGTCACCTCGCGCTCGACGCCGAGCTGCGGGTTGACGAAGCGCAGGCGGTGACGGCCGGGGCTGAGCTGCACGGTCGCGATGGTCTCGAGGCCGGCGGCGGCGCCGTCGACGTAGACGATCGCCCACGGGCGGGCGTTGATGCGCACGGTCCGGGTCGCGGGCGCGGCCGGGGCGTCGATCGCGCCGCCGCCGTCGATGCGCGGCGGGTGCGCCGGGACGCTGCGCCCGCCGTCGCCGCCGCGGGGCGGCGGGGCGTCGGGCGGCGGGGCGTCGGGCGGCGGGGCGTCGGGCGGCGGGGCGTCGGGCGGCGGGGCGTCGGGCGGCGGGGCGTCGACCGCGCGCGCGGCGTCGAGCGGACCGGCGTCGATCGCCGGCGTGGTCGACGTCGCGCGACGCGCGCGGACCGCCAGCGCGGCGGCGCCGAGGCCTGCGACCGCCAGCGCCACCAGCGCGATCGCGCGCCGCGAGGTCGGGCGCGGCGGCGGCGTGGCGGCGGGCGCGGCGACCGGGCCCGCGGGCGCCCCGACCGGCGGGGCCGGCGTCGCGACCTCGCCCTCGGCGGCGGTGGCGGCCAGCGAGCGCGCGGTGTTCGACCCCGGCTCGCCGTCGTCGAGGAAGCTGTACAGCTCGTTGCCGGCGTCGGCGCCGAGGTCGCCGTCGCTGTCGTCGGCGGCGCCGTCCCACACCGCGGCCATCCAGCCGGCCAGCTGGGTGGCGGGCGCGTCGGCGCGCACCGCGGCGCGGCGATCGACGATGTCGTGCTCGAGCTCGGCCAGCATCGCGCGCGCGTCGGGGTAGCGCTGCGCGCGATCGAGCGCGGTGGCGCGATCGACGATCGCGACCAGCGCTGCGTCGACGTCGGGCGGCCACGGCACCAGCGCGCCGGCGCGGGCCGCGGCCAGGAGCGCCTCGCGATCGTCGCCGGCGCGGGCGCGCACGCCCGTGAGCAGCTCGCGCAGCACCAGCCCGACGGCGTAGACGTCGGCGCGGGCGTCGACCGGCTCGCCGCGCGCCTGCTCGGGCGCGAGGTAGGCCGGCGTCCCCAGGAGGGCGCGGTGATCGTCGCCGGCCAGCGCGGCGATGCCGAAGTCGGTGAGCTTGACCTCGCCCGACCATGACACCAGCACGTTGCGCGGCGTGACGTCGCGGTGGACGATGCCCAGCGGTTCACCGCCCGGCCCGCGTCGATCGTGGGCGTAGGCCAGGGCCCGGCAGCACTCGCCGGCGACGAACGCCGCGACCATCGGCGGCAGCCGGTGGTCGCCGGCGCGGGCCAGCGTCGAGCCCAGGTCCTTGCCCTCGACGCGCTCCATCGCCAGGAACACCTGATCGCCGGTGCGCCCGAAGTCGAACACCGGGACGATGTTCTGGTGGGTCAGCCCCATCGACAGCCGGGCCTCGCGCAGGAACAGCTCGAGGAAGCGGGCGTCGTTGGCGCGCTCGGGGCGGATGCGCTTGACCACCAGCAGCTTCTCGAGGCCGCCGGCCCGTCGCCGCGCCAGGAACACCTCGGCCATCCCGCCGCGCGCGAGGGGGCGCACCAGCTGGTAGCGGCCCATCTCGCGTGGCATCGCGCACGAGTATATCCCGCAGGTTGACCGGTGATCGGCGGCGCCCCAGAATCAGCCCGTGCGCCTCGCGCCCCTCATGGCCGCGCTCGCGTCGGTGGCGAGCGCCGCCCCCGCGCATGCGGCGCCCAGCGTCGACGCCGTCGTGGTGTGGGCGCCGGGCGTCGATCGCGCGCCGGTGGTCGTGGCGGCGCGGGCCGCCGGCGTCGGCGTGATCGATCGCTCACCGCCGCCCGCGCCGGCGCCGGCCATCGCGCCGCTGGTGGCCCGGGCGATCGAGGCCTACGACGCGCTGGCGCTCGACGACGCCTGGGCCACGCTCGAGCGCGCGCGGGCCGAGGTCGACGCCACCGGCGGTGGTGATCTCGGGCCGACCGCGCTGGCCGATCTGTTCATGTACCGGGCGCTGGTGCGGACGCAGCGCGGCGACGCCAGCGGCGCGTGGGACGAGTGGAGCAGCGCCGCGGTGATCGCACCGGAGCGCACGCTCGATCCGGCGCGGTTCGCGCCGCGGGCGGTGGCCGATCTCGAACGCGCGCGCGCGGCGGTGGCGGCGCGGGCGCGGGTCGCTCTCGAGATCACCGACGCCGTCGGGTGCCAGCTGGTGCTCGACGGCGCGGCCACCGCGGCCACCGCGTCGGTGCTGATGGGCAACCACTGGCTGCGGGTCAGCTGCCCTGGCGCCGAGCCGTGGGGCATGCGGCTGGCGGTCAGCGCGGCGACCGCGACGGTGTCGGTGGCGGCGCGGCGCAGCCTGGCGCCGGCCGACGACGAGCTGCTGGTGGTCGCGCGCGGTGTCGGCGCCCACGAGTTCGTCACGGTCGTCGCGCGCGGCGATCTGGTGTGGATCCGGCGGATCGGCGGCGACGGCCGGGAGCGCGATCGCCGCACCGTCGCGGTCGGCGACGGTGGCGCGGTGATCGCCGACGCGGTGGCCGCGCTGATGCGGCCGGCGGCGGCGCGGGTGCCCTGGTACCGGACCCGCTGGGCGTGGGCGGCCGGGATCGCCGGCGCGACCGCCGCCATCGCGATCCCGCTCACGCTGATCATCGCCGGCGGTGACGCGCCCACCACCGCGACCGTGGTCGGCCCCGGAGGCCGGCTGTGAGGTGGTGGCCAGCGCTCGCGATCGTGGCGGCGTGCGGCGACGCCGGCGTCACGGTGCGGCCGATCTACGACCTGCCGGTCGACGATCCCGGCGCGCTCGCCTCCGGCATCGACACCGTCGAGCTGGCGGTGGCCCAGGCCGGCAGCGCGCAGGACCTGGCGTCGGTCACGTTCGCGCCGGGCGCCGCCGCCGAGCTGGGCGGGGTGCCGTTCGCCGACGACCTGGTGATCCACCTGACCGGCCGGCTGGGCAGCAGCGACGTCGGGTACGGCCGGACCTGCGCGTTCGCGCTGTCGGCCGCCGACGATCCGCCGCAGCCGCACCTGTGGTTCTCGCGCAACGTGCGGTTCGGCAACGTCGACGTGGTGCCGCGCGTCCGTCGCGGCGGTCAGGCGGTGACCGCGCCGGACGGCAGCGCGTTCTTGATCGGCGGCGGCGACCTCGGCGCGGCGGCGATCGCCGAGCGCTTCGATCCGCGCCGCGGCGCGCTCACCGACGCGGTGCCGCTGGCGGCGCGGCTCGGCGCCACCGCGGCGCTGTTCGGCAGCGGCGCCACCGCGCGGGTGGTCGTCGTGGGCGGGGTCGACGAGGGCGGCGCCGCGGTCGGCCTCGTCGAGCTGATCCGCCTGGCCAACGACGCCGCGACCGTCGAGGTCGGGGCGGTCGGCGTGCTCGATCGCCGCGACCTCACCGTGACCACGCTCACCGACGGTCGGGTGGTGGTCATCGGCGGCCACCGGCCCAGCGGGCCGTCGGTCGGCGACATCGACGTCATCGAGGATCGCACCGGCGGGGTCGAGGTGCGCCACATCACGGCGACGTTGGCGTACCCACGCGCCGGCCACACCGCCACCCGGCTCGGCGACGACGTCGGGGCCCCGGTGCTGGTGGTCGGCGGGGTCGACGCGGCCGGGGCCGCCATCGCGGACGCCGAGCTGTGGAAGCCGCTCTCGGGCACGCTGGCGGATCCGGCGCTGTTTACGCGGCGGATGCGCGTGCCGCGCAGCCACCACGCCGCGCGGCTCATGCCCGACGGCAGCGTGCTCATCATCGGCGGCGTCGACGGCGCCGGCGCGCCAGTCGCGTCGATCGAGCGGTTCACGGTCGACGCCGGCTTCGTCGAGGTGGCGCGGCTGCCGGACGGGACCGGCCTGGTCGACGCGACCGCGACGACCTTGCCCGACGGGCGCATCCTGGTGGCCGGCGGGCGACCGGCGCCGGGCGCGCCGCCGGTGGCGACGACGACGCTGGTGCGGTTCGATACCCTCGACGGCACGGTCGACGTCGTGACGATCCCCGATCCGCTGGCGGTGCCGCGCGCCGGGCACCAGGCGACGCTCTTGTGCGACGGCACCGTGCTGGTCACCGGCGGCACCGACGCGCCGGTCCGCGCCGAGCGCTACAGCCCGTTCCCCGACGGGCGGCGCTGAGCCCTGGAGCGGAGCCCTGATCAGGTCGACGGCGCGTCGGGGCCCTTGGGCGGCGGCTTGAGCCCGTACTTCTCCATCTTGTAGATCAGCGCGCGGCGCGACAGGCCCAGGCGGCGCGCGGCCCGGGTCTGGTTGTCGCCCTCGGCGGCCAGCGCGGCGGCGATCGCGGTGCGCTCGACGTCGGCGATCTGGCCGCGGACGTCGGCGCCGGCGCCGATCGCGAACGCCGGTGGCGCCGGGCTGGCGTCGCGCACGTGATCGGGCAGGTCGGCGGCGCGGATCTGATCGTCGCACAAGACCAGCGCGCGCTCGACGGCGTTCTGCAGCTCGCGCACGTTGCCCGGCCACGGGTAGCTGGTCAGCGCGGCGCTGGCGTCGTCGGTGAACTCCGGCGCCGCGCGCCCGAGGCTGTCGGCGGCGTGGCGCGCGAAGTGCTCGGCCAGCGGCATGATCTCGATCGTGCGGTCGCGCAGCGGCGGCACCATCAGCGTGAACCCGGCCACCCGGTACAGCAGGTCCTGGCGGAACCGCCCGGCCCGGACCTCGGCGTCGAGGTCGCGGTGGGTGGCGCACACGACGCGCACGTCGACCGGGATCTCGGCGGTGCCGCCGACCCGGGTCACCACCCGCCGCTCCAGCACCCGCAGGAGCTTGGCCTGCAGCGACGCCGGCATCTCGCCGATCTCGTCGAGGAACAGCGTGCCGCCGTCGGCGGCCTCGAAGAAGCCGATCTTCTTGCGGTCGGCGCCGGTGAACGCGCCGCGCTCGTGGCCGAACAGCTCGCTCTCGAGCAGCGTCTCGGTCAGCGCCGCGCAGTTGAGCTTGATCAGCGGCTGGGTGCGGCGCCGCGAGTGGCGGTGCACCGCCTCGGTGACCAGCTCCTTGCCCACGCCGGTCTCGCCGAGGATCAGCACGGTCATCGACGCGTCGGCGATGCGCTCGACCATCGCGTACAGCTTGCGCATCGCCGGATCGATCACGATCGGGCCGGTGATCACGGCGGGGGCGGTGGTGGCGCGGCGGCTGGTGCCGGTGCGCAGCGCGGTGCGCAGCATCGCCACGATGTTGAGCGCCGAGGTGCCGTCCTCGGGGGCCACCACCGACACCGCCTTGGGCTCGGCGCCGACGCCGCGGGCGCCGTCGAGCAGCCGGGCCAGCGCGGTCTTGCCGGTCGCGCGGTCGAGCTCGGGCAGGATCAGCAGGTACTCGTCGCCGGCCTGCTCGGCCAGCAGGTCCATCGCGCGCAGCGAGCGCGCGATCAGCTCGAGGCCGGCGTCGTGCGCGATCCGCAGCATCGCCACCATCACCGGCCGCCGGTAGCGCACCGCGCGATCGATCTCGGCGACCAGCCGCGCCTCGCCGGCGCCGGCGTCGACGATCGCCGGGTGACCGCGCAGGCCGCTGGTGACGCTGACCACCGCGTGGATCGGCCCGATCGTGATCTCGTCGCCGCGGGTCACGCGGCGCGGCCCGTCGAGCTTGTCGCCGTTGACCCGGGTGCCGTTGCGGCTGCCCAGGTCCTCGACCTCGATCACGTCGCCGGTGCGCCGCACCCGGGCGTGCAGCCGCGACACGCTGGCGTGGTCGACCGTGACCACCGCCCCGCGGGAGCGGCCGAACGTGACGTCCACCCCATCGTGGAGGTCGACGACCGTCGAGCCGCGGTCCGGCAGGTCGACGTGGACCACCAGGAAGGCGCGTGGGGCGTCGACTGGGGCCAGCGAGGTCCCGACCAGATCGGTGGCGAGCTCAGTCGGCATGCTGTACGACCTGTGCACAGTGGCGGTCGGGACGACAAATCACCGGTGGAGATCCAGGTGGTTGAGCTACGATGATCACTGGTATCCTGGTTGCACACAAGGTCCGTGCCATGCGTCGTCTCGTCGGGTTAGCGCTCCTGGTCCTCGCCGGATGTCCGGCCGACGACCAGTCGCAGCCGGACGCACCCGGCAGCGCCGGGGTGGCGGTCGCGTGGATCACCGACCCGGCGATGGTGCCGGGCCGGGTCGAGGACGGCTTCGACCTGACCTCGGTGCAGTTCCACCTGCGCAACCTGCGGGTGGTCGGCGACGCCGGCGCGGGCGACGCGCGCACCACCGCCCCCGTCGCCGAGCTCGGCTGGAACGACAAGGCCCAGCCGGCCCCGATCGAGTTCCCGGACGCGCCGCCCGGGCTCTACGCGCGCATGCTGTTCTCGATCGATCGGGGCAGCACGCCGTACGCCTACGAGCTGCACGGCACCGCCGAGACGCTCACCGGCCGTGAGCCCTACGCGATCCTCGATCCCGATCCGATCGCGGTCGATCTCGACTACCAGATCGAGGCGGCGGCGGGGCGTCGGACCACGATCGTGACGCGGATCGAGTTCGACGACGTGCTCGACGCGGTCGACTTCGACGCCGCGCCGCTGGTCGGCGGCGTGCGCACGATCACCGCCGGCGACGCCCAGCTGGCGACGATCCGCGTCGAGGTCCGCAAGGCCTTCGGCGTGCACCCCAGCGATCAGCCGTGACGCTGCGCGGCCGGCGCGCGTGCGCCGTCACCGCGGCCGGAACGCCAGGCTGATCCGCGCGTCGAGCTGCTCGAGCAGCTCGATGATCTGCACCATCTTCTGCGCCAGCACCTGATCGCCGGCGCGCGACTCGACCGCGGCGCCCACCACCGGCACCAGCGTGTCCTCGAGCCGGCGGATCTGGCTCAGCAGCAGCTCGGGATCGACCGCCGGCGCCGCCGCGCCCGGGGCCGGCGCGCGCTCGACCGCGCCGCGCAGGCTGGCGGCCAGCGCGTCGAGCCGGGGGCCTAGCCAGCCCTCGGGATCGCGGGTGGCGTCGTCGGCGGTCGCCCGCTGCGCCGCGGCCACCACCGCCTGGCGCAGCGCCCGCACCTCGCCGCCCAGCTCGGCGGTCGGGCTGGCCGCGGCCAGCGCGGTCCGGATCGCGGACAGCTCGACGCCCAGCCCCGACAGCGTGCCGACCAGCCGGGTCACCGGATCGTCGGCGCCGCCGCCCATCCGCCGCTGCCGCACGTACTCGGCCTTGATCTGCGCCCAGCGCTCGGCCTGCGCCGGCGTCTGCCGCCCGCGCAGCTCGGCCAGCTTGAGCAGGTTCTGCTCGGCGGCGGTGGTCAGGGTCTGGGCCTCGCCGCGGTAGTGGTCGTCGATCAGCTGCTCGAGCTCGTCGGCCGTCATCGCCGCGACCACCTTCTCGGCGAGCTTGCCCATGTTGCGGTAGCTGCCCTGCAGCTTGAACGGCGGCTCGGTGCGGAAGGCGTCGGCCTGCGCCGCCGAGCGGATGTACTCGGCGTTGACCTTGAGCAGCGTGGCCTGCGCCGTCAGCAGGTGGCGCAGCACCGCCAGGATCTCCTCCAGCTCGACGCCGGCGTAGCCGTGGGCCAGCTCGGTGGTCGGCACCGGCTCGCCCTGCGCCAGCCGCACCAGCTTGTAGACGTCGCCCAGCTCGCGGCCGGCCACCGGCGCCAACGTCGGGTTGGCGGTCAGCGCGTTCTCGAGGAACGACAGCGCGAACGCGTCGCCGCGCCCGGCCAGCACGTCGCCGAGGTTGTAGACGTCGGCGCGGTTGGCCAGCATGTCGGGGATGCGGAACTGCTCGCCGCTCTCGGTGTACGGGTTGCCGGCCATCACGACGCAGAACTTCTTGCCGCGCAGGTCGTAGGTGCGGGTCTGGCCGCGCCAGACGCCCTCGATCTTGCGCTGCGCGTCGCACAGCGAGATGAACTTCTGCAGCAGCTCGGGCGAGGTGTGCTGGATGTCGTCGAGGTACAGCATCGCGTTGGTGCCCAGCTCGAGCGCCAGCGACACCTTCTCGATCTCCTGCCGCGCGGTGGCGTTGGGCGCGTCGGCGGGATCGAGCGACGTGACCTCGTGGCCGAGCGCCGGGCCGTTGACCTTGACGAACGCCAGGCCCAGCCGCGCCGCGACGTACTCCATCAGCGTCGTCTTGCCGTAGCCGGGCGGCGAGATCAGCAACAGCAGGCCCATCTGATCGGTGCGCTTGGCGGCGCCGGCCGCGCCCAGCTGCTTGGCCAGGTTGGCGCCGATCAGCGGCAGGTAGACTTGATCGATGAGCCGGTTGCGGACGAACGACGACATCACCTTGGGCGCCAGCTCGCCAAGGCGCAGCCGGGCCCGCTCGCGGTCGGCGACCTCGGCGCGCGCGGCGCGGTAGGCGCGGAACGCCGGCACCACCTCGGCGCGGAAGCGGGTCAGGCGCGCGGTCAGCTCGTCGAGCCGCACCGGCAGGCTGCCGCTGGTGATCCGCGGGTGGCGGCCGTACAGGCCGGTGACGGTGGCCTCGACGATCGCGCTCGAGGGCTCGCGCTCGAGCCCCGGCGTCGCGATCAGCGCCGCGGCCTCGAGCGCCGCGCCGGCCAGCTCGGGGCGCCGCGCGACGACGCCGTCGACCCAGGCCCGGGCCAGGCCGAGCGCCGCGCCGGTGCCGGCGCCGAGCGCCCCGATGTCGTCGGCGAAGCCCAGCCGCGCGCCGTGGCTGTCGAGCTCGGCGTGGAGCGCGTCCCGGATCGCCACCGCCGCGCCGCTGACCACGAACCGCGGCTGCGCCGCCGCCAGCTCGCGCACCAGGTAGGTCGCCGCCAGCGCCGCGTCGCCGGCGCTCAGGCCGGCCTGGGCCAGCGCCGGGTCGTGCTCGACGAACCGCGTCAGCACCGTCGCGAGCTCGCCGGCGAGCTGGGCCCGGCCGCCGCGATCGCCGAGCGTGCCGGCCAGCCGGGCCAGGCTCTGGGCGGTGCGGTGCCAGCGCGCCTTGGTCGCGGCGTCGGCCAGCCCGACCCAGCCCATCACCGCCAGCGCGCGCGCGCCGGCGGCGTGGCCCAGCCGGCCCGCGCCCTCGCGCATCGCCAGCAGCCGCTCGAGGATCTTGGCGGCGTCGGCGTCGTGGACGCCGCGCTCGTAGCCCTCGTCGTAGCGCTCCTGCGCCAGCTGGCGCAGCGTCGCCTCGAGCGTGCCGGCCCGCGCGTGGTCGTGCAGCGCGGCGAGCGTCAAGCCGCCCGCGCCGGCCTCGGCGTCGGTCAGCACCGCCGCCGCCAGGTACTCGCCGCGGTAGACCTCGGCCGACTCCGACGGCAGGTCCTGGTGCCACAGCGCCCGGGCCGCCAGCAGCCGCGCGTCGGTGAGCGGCTCGTAGAAGTCGGTGCCGGCCAGGTGGATCGCCAGGCCGTCGTCGTGCGGCACGATCATCAGCTCGAGCGGCTGCTTGTTGACCGGGAAGCGGTGGTCGCCGAACCGGATCAGCTCGCCGCCGCCCTCGAACAGGTCGGCGGCGTCGCGCTGGCCGCGCAGCGCGTCCTGGCGCGCGGTCTTGAGCTTGGCCTCGAGCTCGTCGGCCTTGACGCCGTCGCCGAGCGCGCTCAGCTCGGCGACGATGTCGCGCAGCTTGGCGATCATCGCGTCGGACGCGAAGTACGCGTTGACCTCGTCGGGCGACCCCAGCCCGGCCGCGCGCCGCGCCACGCCCTCGAGGATCCGCTGCGCCGCCTTGTGCAGGTTGGCGGTGCGGCGCTGGCGCTCGGCGGCCAGCAGCTGCTTCTTGGCGCCGACCGCGTCGACGATCTCCTCGCGCTTGCCGGCCAGCTCGGCGGTCAGCTCGTCGAGCTCGGCGAACCGGCCCTCCAGCTCCTCGAGCTGGACCAGCAGCCGGGTCAGCTCCTGATCGCAGCGCTCGGGCGTGTCGCACTGGGCCAGCGCCGAGGCGACGCTCTGGCTGATCAGCTTCACCTGGGCGCCGAACTCGGCGCGGCCCTCGCGGGTGGCCAGCTCGCGGTGGCGGCCCTCGATCGTCGCCCGGGCCCGGTTCACCTTGCCGAAGGCGTCGGTGATGTTCTCGAGGATCGCGGTGCGGCGGGTGGCGTCGGCGATCGTCAGCGAGCCGATCACGTTGCCCAGCAGGTCGAGCCCGCCCGCGACCTGATCGATCTCCTCGCGCAGCGGCTTGACCGCCGCGGCGGTGGCCAGCTCGCCGGCGCGCTCGGCCAGCCCGTCGGCCTTGCCCACCAGCGCGCCGAACGCGTCGCCGCGGGCGAGGAACCCGACGCAGTCGGCGGTGACGCGATCGAACGCGGTCGCGACCTCGGCCTCGAGCGCCTTGAGCCGCGCGCCGTCGATGAACCGCACCTCCTGCTTGGAGATCAGCTGGCCGCGCAGGCCGCGCAGCCCGGTCAGCGCGTCGAGGAACGGCTCGATCGCGTCCCAGCCCTCGGAGCGGGTGGCGCGCAGCCGCTCGGTGACCGCGGCCTCGGCCTCGGCCAGCGCCGCCGCGGCGGCCGCCTCGAGCGCGACCACCTTCTCGTACTCGTCGAGGATCAGCTTGGCGGTCGCCTTGACGTCGGCGATCGCGGTCTTGAGATCGCCGGCGTCGGCGTGGCCCAGCCAGTAGTAGGCGTCGGCGGCGCGGGTCGACAGCGCCAGGATGTCCTCGAACGTCGGCCGCTTCGGGACCTCGGTGCCGGCCAGCCGCGCGATCGACAGCGCGTCGGACAGGCCGCGCACCAGATCGGCGTTGCCGACCTTGGCCAGGTAGCTGCCGTCGGTCGGCGCCGACGCCGCGTGCTCGGCCGACGTGAACGGGGTCTTCCACACCTGCATCGGGTGGACCCGGGTCGGCTCGCTCGAGGTCGAGCGCATCACGACCATGCGGCCGTCGGCGAACAGCGAGTAGCCGTGGCTGGTGATCGGCGTCGCCACCGCCTTCTCGATCAGGTTGTACGGGTACAGCTGGTAGGTGCCGTCGCGGCCGCGGTGGTACACGTACAGCACGTCCTCGCCGTTGGGCGAGCGCACCTCGCGCTTGAGCACGTAGTCGCCGGCGTCGCCGTCGAAGGTCTTGTAGGCGCCGCCGACCAGCACGTAGCCGCCGGGGAAGACGATGCCGTGGTCCTCGGGCAGCGACCGACAGCCCTGGCCGATGCCGTCGGCGCGCACCACCGTCCGCGACCGGGCGTCGAACACCAGGTAGCGCCACGCGGTCTCGCGGAACGGCAGCACCTTGAGCACGATCAGCCCGCCCGGCTTGCCGAGCGCGGCGTAGAAGAACCGGCCGTCGTCGAGCGACTGGTTGGCGTCGGCCACCGGCTCGCTGTAGATGCCGCGGCCGGTCTCGGTGTTGTCCTCGACCTTGATCGTCAGGTCGCCGCCGACGGTCTCGATGAACAGCGTGTCGAGGATGTTGTAGTGCGGGTGTTTGCCGGCGACCTGATCGTCGCGGGTGACCTCGCGCCACTCGAAGTCGTAGGCCGGCGGGTACAGCGCGGCCAGGTCGCGGTCGCCGCGATCGTCGACGTAGGTGACCCGGCCGTCGGGCTCGATCCGCCAGCGCAGGACCTTCTGGTCCTTCCAGGTCGCGCCGGCCTGGAACACCGCGAGCAAGAGCGTGTCGCGCTTGATCAGCTGGATCAGCCGCGCCTCGCGGTAGTAGCGGTACAGGTTGGCGAAGTCGCGGCCCAGCTCGGCGCCGGCCAGGAACCCGCCGAGGCCGTCGAGCGGCAGCGGCGAGGTGTCGAAGCTGGCGTCGCCGCCGCCGGCTACCGGCTCGAACCGGTGCAGCGCCAGGACGTCGCCGATCTTGGTCTCGGACTTGAGCCCGAGGAAGACGTTGAAGCCGAGCAGCAGCTGGCCGCCGAGCGCGACGATGTCGACCGGGACGCAGTTGTGCTCCGAGCGCACCCGCTCGGTCGCGATCAGCTGCGGCTCGGTGGCGCCGAACAGCGCCTTGCGGCGGGCGTTGAGCGCGTCGGCGCGCTTCGCCAGCTCGGCGCCGGCGGTCGCCAGCCGCTGGCGCAGCACCTCGTAGTTGCCGCCGGTCAGGGCGGCGTCGACATCAGCCATGCGTCATACCTCGACTTCAGAGCCACTCAGGTTCACGCCGCGCGACCCGCCCAACGGCAGCGGGGGCGCGCAGCCTTCCCATCGCCTCAGCTCACCTTGTCGTCGTCCACGCCGAGCTTCTTGGCCTGCTCGAGCAGCGCCGCCAGCTTGCGCTTGGTGGTGTCGTCGGCCTTGAGCATCAGGTTGGCCAGCACCGCCGAGATGGTCAGGTTCTTCAGGCCCTCGGCCGAGCCGCCCGCGGCGGCGCCGACCATGTCCTTGAGGTCCTGCATGAAGCGGCCGTCCTCGAGCCGGTCGCCCAGCGCGGCCCGGACCACCTCGGAGTGATCGACGACGCCGTCGATCGAGGTGCCCAGCGCCACCGCCTTGACGAAGCGGTCGAAGAACTGGCCGTCGCCGCCGACGATCTTGATGTCGGCCTTGCCCATCGCCTCGGCCATGACCTTGGCCTGCGACTCGGACATCGCCACCCGGGCCTTGATCTGCTCGAGCGCGATCTCGCGCTGGTTGGCCAGCTTCAGCCGGAACTCCTCGTGCTCGCGGCCGCTGCCCTCGAGCGCGCGCATCGCCTCGGCCTTCTGCGCCAGGCCGTGGGCCTCGGCGGTCATGCGCTTCTCGATCGCGCCCGCCTCGGCCTCCTTGGCCGTGACCTCGGCCAGGAGCTTCTCGCGCAGGCTGACCGCCTCGGCCAGCCCGGTCTTCTCGATCGCCGCGGCCTCGGCCTCGCGCCCGGCCGCCTCGGCCATCGCCTTGCGGCGCACGTTCTCGGCGACGACGGTGCCCTCGCGGTCGAGCACCTGCACCTGGGCCTCCTTGACCTTGGCCTGGGCCATGCCGGTCTTCTCGAGCGCGACCGCGTCGGCCTCCTTGACCCGCACCTGGGCCAGGCCCGGGGCGGCGTGCTCGGCCTGGGTGCCCTCGGACCGGCGGATCGCGGCGCGGGCCTCCTTGTCGGACGCCTCCATCGCCGCCTCGGCCAGGATCAGCTGGCGCTTGGCGTGGGCGGTCGCGACCTGCTGCTCGGCCTCGGCCTTCTTGATGTCCTTGATGAACACCTCCTGGGCGGCGGCCTCGGCGTTGACGATCGTGACGTGCTTGTGGCGCTTGGCCTCGGCGTCGACGCGCAGGTCCTTGATCGCCTCCTCCTCGACGGCCACGGTCTTGTCGACCGCGACGCGGGCGCGGATGATGTCGGCGATCGACCGCTTCTCGGCCTCGACCGCCTTGTTCATGTCGATCGAGCCGAGCTCGACCTCGCGCTTGCGGTTGACCTCTTCGAGGTCGTGGGCCTTGGCCACGCGCACCTTCTCGACCTCGACCTCGCGGATGCGGCCCTGCTCGCTGACCTGGACCGCGCGCAGCTTGGCCTGCTCGGCCATCTGCACCGCCTCCTCGGCGCGCTGGCGGTCGACGTGGGTGCGCTTCTCCTCGTCGAGGCGGAACCGGTGGGCCTCGTTCTCCTCGCGCGCGGTGGCGATCGCGATCTCCTTGTTCTTCTTGGCCTCGGCCTCGGCCCGGGCCTGATCGAACCGGAACACCGCCTCGTCGGCGGTCAGGTTCTGCTTGCCCAGCTCCATCCGCTCCTTCTGCTTGAGCTGGTTGGTGTCGATCGCCGCCGAGGTGGTGATGTCGGTGATCTTGCGGATGCCGAGCGCGTCGAGGACGTTGTTGGGATCGAGGATCTCGATCGGGGTCTGCTCGAGGTAGTCGATCGCGGCGTCGTCGAGGACGTAGCCGTTCAGGTCCTTGCCGATCACCGAGATGATCTGGTCCTTGAAGACGTCGCGCTGGGTGTAGAGCTGCTCGAACTCCATCTTCTTGCCGACGGTCTTGAGCGCCTCGGAGAACTTGGCCGCGAACAGCTCCTCGAGGGTGGTCTGCTGCGACGCGCGGATGCAGCCGATCGACTGCGCCACCCGGAGCACGTCGTCGACGGTCTTGTTGACCCGGACGAAGAACGTGACCTTGATGTCGGCGCGGATGTTGTCGGCGCAGATCAGGCCGTCCTTGCCGCGGCGGGCGACGTCGATGGTCTTGACCGACAGATCCATGATCTCGGCCTTGTTGACCACCGGCAGCACCACCGAGCCCGAGAACGTGACCTTGGGCTCGCCGCGCAGGCGGTTGATGATCATGGCGCGGCCTTGATCGACCTGGCGGAAGGTGCGGGCGACCAGCACCATCAGCCCGAAGAAGACGACCACGGCGATGCCGACGACGGCGATGAGCAACTGCTTGTCCATGCGATGACTCCTCGGCCGGCGGCGCCGGCCCGAAACGAACCCCCGAGACGCGTGGCAGGTAGCGAGACTAAGCGGAACGGTCCGCGCCGGTGGGCGCGGTGGGCAACAGATCGGCGGCCGGCTCGACGACGTAGGCGTGGCGCACCGGATCGAAGTCGATCACCAGCGCCTTGGCGCCGCGGCCCAGCACGCCGGCGCGGTCGCAGCGCACCGGGATGACCAGCACGGTGGCGCCGTCCTCGATGGTGGCCTGGCCGAACCCGTCGTCGACGTGGCCGGTGGTGATCGTGCACGTCGCGCCGACGTAGTCCTTGTTCGACTTGCCGACCTTGACCTCGAAGACCGGGCGCAGCGGCCGCACCAGGAAGCCGGCGAGCGGCAGCGCGATCAGCACCACCGCCACCGCCATGACGATCGCCAGCGCGGTGCCCAGCCCGTGCGGGCCGTACTGCATCGCGAGGATCGAGCCGGCCCAGGTGAGCAGCAGCACGACGCTCATCGACACGGTGACCGGCACCGTCGCCAGGCCCAGCCACGCCCACAGCCCGCCGCCGACGTCGTGGGCGTGGGCGGCCTCGGCGCCGCCCTTGACGCCGCCGGTGACCGCCTCGGCCGCGCCCTTGACGCCGCCGGTGACCGCCTCGCCCGCGCCCTTGAGCGCACCGGACACGTCGTCGGCGCCGCCGAGCAGATCGATGTCGAGCGCGCCGAGGATGACGAACAGCCAGTACACCAGCGCGACCAGCAGGCCGATCGTGAAGATGACGGTTGGGAACTGGACGGACGCGTCGATCAGGTTCACGGGCGCCTCCCCGCGCAGGTGATGGGTGGAGTGGTACCGCAGTCGCGGGCGCGATCGGCGCGCGCGGCGGCGGACGTGGCAGGCGACCGCATCATCCGTGCGTCGCAGGAGGCCGCGCTACGGGCGGCCCGTGGTACTTCGGCTGGTGCAAGACGCCTCTCTGTGTAGGTCCGCGCCACCTCACCCGAAAGGGCAGATGCGCCACACTGGTTCAGGATTTCAGTGCGGCTGCACGTGATTCCGGTGGTTTGGATACCGTGCAGCGCGATGATCAGACCGGCAGTGGTCCGGCCCACCGATCACTGGCGCGCCGCCTCGCGAGGGGCTCGATGGTGGCGCACCCCGGCCGATGCACCAGATCGATGTCCTGGCGCGCGTGCTCGTTGATCGTGCTGGCGGCGTGCGCGCCCCGCGCCGACGACCAGCCGCGGCTCGATCCGGAGCGGCTGCCGCGCGAGCTGCGCGGCGTGGTGCCCGGCGTGACCACCGAGGCCGAGCTGGGCGACGCGCTGCCCGACGCGACCGCGACCCGCGATCTGCGCTACGGCGGGCGGATGCACGTGGTGATGAGCGGCGAGCCGGCGATCCAGGTGCAGTCGGCCGAGGTCGGCCTCGAGGCGTGGCTGATCCGCGTCGATCGCGAGGTGCGGGTGGTGTCGCTGTTCGTGCGGATCGAGCGGCCGTGCGCCGCGGTCGTGCGCGGGTTCGGCGACCGGCTGCGCGCGGACGCGTGCGTCGAGTCGGGCGCGCCGCGCCGCCCCAACCAGCACGACTACTGCACCCACACGCCCGACGGGCGCTACGCGATCGACCTCGCGTGCTTCGATCCGCCGACCTGGGACGGCGTCGGCCACCTCAGCGCGTGGGTCGAGGTGATCCCGGCGCGGGCCCGCGAGTACCGCATCGCGCCGCGCGACGCGCGCGCCGAGGGCGCGGGCGACGATTGAGTCAGCGCGCCCGCCGGCGCGCGACGAACACCGCCAGCACGAGCGTCGCCGCGCACGCCCACGGGAACGCCGGCACGCTCCACGGGCCCAGCGCGAAGCCGTCGTACAGCCGCACGTCGGCGACGATCAGCTCGGGCGCGATCGGACGCGCGGGATCGACCGCGTGCAGGCTGCCGCGGCGGCTGATCCGACCGAGGCCGTCGCCGATCGAGCTGACGCCGGTGTTGCTGGCGCGCACCAGATCGCGGCGGGTCTCGATCGCGCGCAAGGTCGCCAGCGCGAGCGCCTGGTGCGGCGCGGGGCTGGCGCCGAACCACGCGTGGTTGGCCAGCGTCACCAGCAGGTTGGGATCGCCGGCGCGGCCCATCGCCGCGACGTGATCGGGGAGGATGTCCTCGTAGCAGATCAACGGGCCGACCCGCAGCGCGCCGTCGACCAGCACCCGCGGCGCGGCGCCGGGCTGGATGTCGGGCCAGTCGGGCGTGCGCGCGCGCAGCCGGGCCGCCCACGCCGGGAAGCGGTCGCGCATCGGGATGTACTCGCCGAACACGACCAGGCGGACCTTGTCGTAGGTGCCGCGCACCGCGCCGTCGTCCCCGACCAGCACCGCGCTGTTGAAGACGTGGGCCGCGCCGAACGGGTGCGACAGCGCGCCGAACAACAGCTTGCCGCGGTAGCGCCCGCGCACGTCCCACGGGTGGCCGGTGGGGTAGATCTGGGTCTGGGCGCGATCGAACAAGAACGGGAACGCGCTCTCGGGCCACACCACCAGCTGCGCGCCGCGATCGCCGGCCTGCTCGGTGAGGCCGCGCAGCGTCTCGAGCAGCGCCGCGCCCTCGCGCTCGCGGCGCGCGATCGGCACCAGGCCGAAGTTGGGCTGGACGATCGCCACCCGCAGGGCCGGCGCCGCGGCGCGCCCCCGCGCCACCTGCCACGCCCGCAGGCCACCGACGGCGACGAGGCCGACGGCGACCGCGGCGGCGATCCGCACCGCGCGGCCGGGGCGCTGGCCGGCGGCGAGCGCGCGGCTGACCTCGACCAGGATCCCGCCGATCAGCACGATCAGCGCGGTGACCGCGGGCGGCCCACCCAGCTCGGCGACCTGGGTCAGCGGCCAGGCCGGCACCACCGCCATGCCGAGGTACCAGGGGAACACGAACGGGATCACCGCCTCGGCCAGCGCGAACGCCAGCGGCGCGGCGAGCAGCGGCGGCACGCGGTGGCGGCGCAGCGTCGTCGTCGCGCCCGCGGCC
This sequence comes from Myxococcales bacterium, assembly GCA_016707895.1. GTDB lineage: Bacteria > Myxococcota_A > Polyangia > Haliangiales > Haliangiaceae > UBA2376. Next base: position 197,501 of record JADJGV010000009.1, read on the forward strand.
AGCGCGAACACCGACGCCTGGTACGCCGCGGTGACCAGCAGCACCAGCCAGCGGGTCGCGGCGCCGGCGTGGGCGAAGCGCCCCATCACCTCCAGCGCCCAGCCGTTGCCGACGATGTTGATCGCGAACCCGGCCAGCCACGCGATCAGGATCGCGGTGCGTCGGCGCGCGGCGGTCAGCGCGGCGTAGAGCGCGGCCGTGCCGACGAACGCCAGCGGCCACAGATCGTGCGGCGGCGTCGCCAGCAAGATCGCGGCGGCGGCGATGCCGGCCAGCGCGACGTGCGGCACCCACGCGCGCCACCCGGTCGCGGGCGCGTCAGCGGGTGCGACCACCGCGCTCCGGATCCTGGGCGATCGCCGGGGGCTGCGCCGGATCGGGCGGCGTGGGCTTGCCGGGCGTCGCCAGCGGCGTCGTGCCCTGCGGCGGGTGCGCCGGATCGGGCATCAGCGACGGCGGCACCGCGACCACCTCGGGCGGCGCGCCAGGCGACGGCGCGACCGGCGGCGGCGCGACCGGCGGCTGCCACGATCGTCGCGCCGGCCCGGCGACGTCGGTGAGCGGCGCGGTCTCGGCCTTGCCAGCCTCGGTGGTGGGCAACGCCGGCACCCGGCGCAGCTCGCGCAGCACGACCACCGCGAGGGCGAGCACCGCGGCCGCCAGGACGGCCAGCGCCAGCGACCAGCGGCTCATCGCGGCCTCGTCATCGCCGCCAGCGTACCACCGGGGATCACGGGCGGCCGTCGCGGCGGGTGTCGACCTTGAGGCCGCCGAAGATGTTGAACGTGCCGTTGCGGTACAGGCCCTCGACCTGGCCGGCGAGCATGTTGCCGTTGCCCAGGCCGAAGAACGACGGGCCGCTGTAGTTGTAGCCGGGCCCGACGTGCCACGCGTTGTAGACCAGGCCGAACCCGTCGTGGATGATGCCGTGGAGGCGGATCGACGGGATCCACCCGACGGTGGCCTCGAGGATCTCGGTCATCATGCCCGGGCCGGGGCCGACCAGCCCGAACGCGGTGTTGTAGAAGTCGGTGCCCGGCACCTTGGCCTTGGTGAGGATGTCGGTCATCGACAGGCCGGTCTTCTCGCTGGCCGAGTACGCCGCCATGCGCGCCGAGGTCGCGTTCTGCTGGCCCTGCAGCGCGCCGGCGCAGCCCGGCTCGGACTGGCACTGCGCGGCCGAGCGCGCGTCGAGGTCCGCCAGCTTGTTGCTCGCGTCGGCCTGGGCCGCGGCGAAGCTGGCGGCGGCGTAGGCCCAGCCGACCGCGCGCTTGATGCTGGGATCGAGCGGCGACAGCGGCGAGGTCAGCGCGGCGACGCTGGCGCCCAGGATGCCGCCGGCGGTCCCGCCGCCGAGCAGCAGCCCGTTGGCGCCGCCGGCGAAGCCGGTGAGGATGCCGCCGATGGTCATCAGCACCGGGTCCTCGGCGAGGTAGCCGACGGTGGTGATCGCCGCGCCGATCACCGCGACGACGAAGTACTCGGTGCCGTAGGCCGCGACCGCGGCCAGCACCGCGGCCACCACCGGCACGTGGCCGGTGGGGTCGATGTTGCTGATCGGGTTGTTGTACGCGTAGGCGTAGCGGTTGAGCGCCTGCGGGTTGATCGGGTCCGGCACCATCGTGTCGGGTGACAGGAACCGCCCCAGCGCCGGGTCGTAGTAGCGGGCGTTCATGTAGACCAGCCCGCTGTCGGCGTCGGCCTCGTGGCCGCCGAAGCCGCGGACGTTGGCGGCGGTGCCCGCGGTGGTGGTGGTGCGCCCGTACGCCGAGTAGTCGTAGTGGCGCGCGGCGGTGCCGGTCGCCGAGGTCATCAGCTTGATCGAGCCCAGCCGATCCTGGTGCATCCAGAACGTCCCGGCCGTGCTCTTGCGCGCCACCACCATCGGCCCGGCGTAGACGTGCTTGACGACGGTGCCGTCGGCGCCGACCTCGAGCAGCTTGCCGTAGAAGCGCGTGGTGCCCGCGGCGGTCTGGCGGGCGATGCGCTGCCCGTCGGGATCGTAGCTGTACGTGCTGGCGCCGCCGGCGCCGCTCATCGTCGCCAGCCGGTTGTCGGCGTCCCAGGTCAGCGTGCGCCCGCCGCCGCTGGTGACGTTGCCGTTGGCGTCGTAGGCGTAGGCCCCGCTGGTGGCGGTGGCGGTGACCGCGTGGGTCTTGCCGGTGCCGTAGGTGTACGCGCCGAGCGTCGAGCTCGACGCGATGTTGCCGGTCGGCGAGTACGTGAACGCCTCGGCCTGCGCGCCGCCGACCGTGGTCAGGCGCCCCAGCCGATCGTAGGCGAAGGTCGAGTTCTGCAGCGCGTCGGTGGTCGAGCTCGACGACGTGACGCGGCCGGCGGCGTCGTAGCCGTAGGCGATCTGGTACAGCGAGGTGGCGCCGGCGAGGACCGACGACGAGGTCAGCCAGCCGCGGGTCGCGCTGTAGGTGAAGCTCTGCGCCGTGCCGTTGGCGAACGTCATCGCGGTCAGCTGATCGCGCGGGTTCCAGGTCGCGGCCGAGACGTAGCCGGGCACCGACGCCAGCCGGCCCAGGCTGTCGTACGTGGTCGTGACGACCTCGCCGTCGCCGTAGGTGACCGCGGTCTGGCGGCCGAGCGCGTCGTAGGTCCACGACGTGGTCCGGCACTGGCCGAGCACGCAGCGGGTGTTGCTGGTGACGCGGCCGGTGGCGTCGTAGGCGAAGGTGTCGTTGCCGGTCGACCAGGTCACGCTGGTCGGGCGGTCGCCCTTGCCGTCGCCGTGGCCGGCCTCGTCGTAGGTCCAGACCACGGCGGTGCCGTCGGGGCGGGTGCGGCGCAGCGGCCGGCCGCCCGCGTCGTAGGTCATCGTCAGCGTCACGCCGCGGGCGTCGGTGCTCGAGGTCTGGCGGCCGGCCAGGTCGTAGCCGTAGCTCCAGCAGCCGAGGTCGGGATCGCAGGTCTGGATCCGGCGATCGAGCGAGTCCCAGGTCGAGCTCGACGTCGCGCCGGCGCTGTCGACGGTCGCGACCAGGCGGCCCAGCGCGTCGTGGTTGTACTGCGTCGTGCGTGACGCGGCGCCGTCCCACTCGACGACCCGGCCGACCTGGCCGCTGCCGTCCTGGTACTCGGTGCGGACGTCGCCGACCTCGTTGGTGCGGACCACGTAGCCGTCGCCGTAGCTGACCTCGGCGAAGGTGCCGTCGGGGTTGGTCGAGCGCACCATCCGGCCGGCGCCGTCGTAGGCGTAGACCTGGTAGGCCGGCGCCTGAGTCGCCGGCGCGTACCACGCCGACAGCTTCCAGGTCCGCGTGGTCAGCCCGAAGAACTGCTGCTGGCGCTCGAACCCGCCCTCCCGCACCCAGCGGTAGGTGCGGCCGGCGCCGTCGAGGTACTCCTCGGCCCACAGCCCGTCGGCGCTGCCGTCGGGCAGGATCTGGCGGATGCGCTGCGCGGTGGGCGTGCCCCAGCTCAGGTACTGGTACTGGCTGGTGCCGCCCATCGGCTGGGTCTCGGTGGCCAGCCGCCCCAGCGCGTCGTAGGTGCGCGTGCGCGACTTGCCGTTGGGGTCGGTCTCGCTGGTCACGCCGCCGAGCACGGTGTCGTAGGCGGTAGCCTGGCAGTGGCCGAGCGCGTCGCAGCGCTGGGTGCGGAACAGGTGGTAGGTCGCGTCGTAGGCGAAGGTCTGCGCCGCGCCGACCTCGTCGGTCTCGCTGGTGCGGTTGCCCCACGCGTCGTACGCGTAGCTGCGGCTGGCGTAGCCGCCGGTCTGATCGAGCCAGCGCTGCTGCCGCGTGAGCAGGCCGCGGGCGCCGGGCGCGGTCGCGTAGCTGGCCCCGCCGTCGTAGGTGTTGAGCGTCTGGCGCTTGAGCGCGCCGCCGGTGCCGATGCCGACGTAGACGTTCTCGTACGCCGGGCGCGCCGCGATGTACGCCGCGGTGTTGGGGTAGTAGCCGCGCACCGTGGTGCGCTCGTCGCCGGCGACGTCGAAGTCGCCGTACTCGTAGGTCGCGGTGGCGTTGCCGTAGGTGTCGTAGCCCAGCGTCGTCACCAGCCGGCGGCAGCTGGCGTCGAGGTTGCACTCGTAGTCCCAGCGCTCGGTCATCAACGACGTGTACGGCGGCGCGGCGTTCTCGGCATACGCGTAGCTCGAGTAGGTGAAGATCTGGCCGGCGGAGTTGCGGAAGTACGTGACCTCGGGCTTGGCGATACAGCCGACGTGCTGGTGGTAGTAGGTCTCGGTGTAGTTGCCGGCGGCGTCGACCACGGTGGTCACCTTGCGGAAGCCGAGGAAGCGGCGCTCGGTGGCCGACCACAGGCCGCCCTGGTACGCGTAGCTGGTGGTCGAGCTGGTGCCGCGGCCGTCGCTGGTCGTGATCGACGCGACCGTCGGTGACGCCGGCACCGCGTTGGTGTTGGCCCACGCGGTCGCCGGCTTGTAGACGATCGTCGACGTGCTGCCGAACATGCCGGCCACCGAGGTCAGCGTGTCGGGGCGCCAGCCGTAGCGGGTGACGTAGTGCTTGCTGCCGCTGCGCGCGACGTAGTCGGCGCGGCGATCGCCGTCGACGTCGACCCAGGTGGAGTCGGTGGTGCCGCTGCCGTGCGCCAGGAAGCTCTCGTTGACGCAGCCAGTGGCGGTGTAGCGGCTCCGGTGGTGGGTCGAGCCGGTGCGGGTCAGGTAGTCCGACTGGCCGTCGCCGTCGACGTCGGCGTAGGTCCAGCCGTCGGCGCCGCGGCCGTGGCAGCCGGTGAAGGCCTGGTTGACCAGGCCGCGCGCGGTGAAGCGCGTGACCATGTGGGTGCCGCCGGTGCGGGTGACGTACTCCTGCTTGCCGTCGCCGTCGAGGTCGGCGAAGGTCCAGCCGTCGCTGCCGACGCCGTAGCCGCCGGTCCAGGTCTGGTTGACGCAGCCGGTGGCGCCGTAGCGCGAGATGTAGAACGTGCCGCCCGAGTGGGTGACGTACTCCTGCTTGCCGTCGCCGTCGAGGTCGGCGTAGGTCCAGCCGGTCGAGCCGACGCCGTGGCAGTTGGTGAAGGTCTGGCTGCTGAGCCCGGTCGGCGTGTAGCGGGTGATGTAGTGCGTGCCGTTGGTGCGGGTGACGTACTCCTGCTTGCCGTCGCCGTCGATGTCGGCGTAGGTCCAGCCGTGGCTGCCGACGCCGTGGCCGCCGGCCCAGGTCTGGTTGACGCAGGCCCCGCCGACGTACCGGGTGATGTAGTGGGTGCTGCCGCTGCGGGTGACGTACTCCTGCTTGCCGTCACCGTCGACGTCGGCGTAGGTCGAGCCGCTCGAGCCCACGCCGTGGCAGCCGGCGTAGGTCTGGTTGGTGACGCCGGTCGGCCCGTAGCTCGTCACGTAGTGGGTGCCGTTGGCGCGGGTCACGTACTCGTTGTCGCCGTCGCCGTCGAGGTCGGCGAACGTGTCGCCGCTGCCGCCCGAGCCGTGGCCGTCGTAGGTGGCGTTCTGGTGCGGCGAGCTGGCGCACGCGTTGCTGCTGTCGACGGTGACGGTGCCGGCGCCGCAGCTGCTGTTGAAGGTGATCGTGTTGCCGCTGGTGCTGACCGAGTCGACGTACGGTGCGCACTCGCCCCAGCCCGGGTTGAAGCCGCCGCTGACGGTGGCGCCCGACAGCGTCACCGTGCCGCTGCCGCACCCGGTGACGAACGTCAGCTGGTTGCCGCTGGCGGTGACCTGGTAGACCCACGGCGTGCACTCGCCCCAGCTCTGGGCCAGGCCGCCCGACAGCGTGACGTTGGCGAAGGTCACGGCGCCCGAGCCGCAGCCGTTGGTGAGCGTCAGCGTGTTGCCGCCGGCCGACACCGCGCTGAGGTACGGCGTGCACTCGCCCCAGTTCGGCGCGAGGCCGCCGCTGACCACGGCGCTGTCGAGCCGGCAGGTGGTGGTGGCCGGCGCCAGGCCGTCGTAGCCGAAGCCGTTGGCCGGCAGCGCGGTGCCGCCCGACACCGCGCCGGCGGCGTCGACGGTGGCGTCGCGGCCGAACTGCTGCACGCTGGTCAAGGTCGAGCGGCCGGTCGACGGCGCGGTGGCGTAGCCGAGCTTGTACGCGCGGGCGCGGCTGGCGCCGACCGTCACGTCGATCGAGCGCAGCCGGTAGCTGCTGCGGCCGACGGTGCCGGAGCCCGTGGTGAAGCTGTAGGGATCGGGCCGCGTCTCGCGCCAGAGCCGCACCGTCGTGCCGTTGTAGGTGACGGTGTCGGGGTAGCAGGCGAGGTGCGGGCTGCCGTCGCACCACCAGTTGTAGGTGACGGCGTTGCCGCTGGTGTCGGTGACCGAGCGCTGCCCCCAGCGATAGGTGCCGATCGCGGTCTGGGTCGGCGTGCACACCACGTTCGACAATGTGATGGTCTTGTACTCGTAGCCGTACTCGCCGTAGCGGGTGAGCGTGATCGCGTTGCCGGTGATCGCGACGTCGACGATGTAGTAGCCGCTCCAGCCCGACCAGCCGCCGTCGGTGGCGGTGATGTTGCCGCCGAGGTTGATCGTGCGGGTCTCGTAGCCGTACTCGCCGTAGCGCTGGACGGTCAGCGCGTTGCCGGACGCGGTGACGTCGGTGACGTAGTACCCGCTCCAGCCGGTCCACCCGCCGGTGCCCATCGCGGCGCCGCCGAGCGTCATCGCCTTGGTCTCGTTGCCGTACTCGCCGTAGCGCGTCGCCGACAGCGCGGTGCCGCTGCCGCTCAGGTCGGTGACGTAGTAGCCGCTGTAGCCGGTCCAGGCCCCGCTCGACCCCGAGACCGTGTTGGTCGTGCAGCTCTGCGACGGCACCGACGCGCGGTGCACCGGCGTGAAGCCGACCTTGGTGCCGTCCTTCTCCCACAGCGCCCAGCTGTCGTCGCTGGCGCGGTAGCCGATGCGCTGGAAGCCCTCGATGCGGGTCGCGTAGCAGGCGTAGCCCGCCGGGCAGGTGGTGCAGCTGGGGCTGGTCATGCCCGCCGCGCACGGCACCAGCTCCTGGCCGTCGAGGAAGAACACGTCGGCGGCGTCGTAGTTGGGTGCGCCGCGGCCCTTGATGCCGCGCTCGATCGCGCCGACGCCCGACAGCGCCCAGCCGACGCCGGCCAGGCCGTTGCCGGCGCTCGACGAGTACGACAGCGCGAGCCGGGGCTCGATGCCGTGGAACGCCGGCACCTCGATCGGCACCTGCTGCTGCAGGCCGCCGAAGAACGGGTCGACCTTGATCGCGCCTTTTTCCTGCGCGCGAGCCGGGTGAGTGGCGATCACCAGCAGGGCCAGCGCGCAGACGAGCGGACGAGCCAGGCTTCTCGGCATGGGATTCCTCATCGAAGTGAGCGGACAGGCCCCCCACTCCAGCCCACGCAACCGGCGTAATCCCGATCACCCTAACGAGGTGAGCTGCGCACGCGCAAGCGCCTGCGCGTGTCGTTGTTTGCCGCCAGCGGCGCCCGATGTGGGCCCGCGTCGCACGCGGTCGCGTCGGCGCGCCGCTCAGAGCAGGAGCGCGTCCTCGATATCGTCGAACGCGCCGGCGCGCCAGCGGGCGAGCGGGCTGCGGCCGCGCAGCAGGTTCTCGGTCTCGGCCAGCACGGCGCCCAGATCGACCAGCCAGCAGTACGGATCGGCCGGCGACCGGGTGCCGATCTCCTCGGGCAGATCGACCGGCGGCATCCACGCCGCCATCTTGAGCGTCGCGCCGGCGAGCAGGCCGCGCACCGCGACGTTGGCCAGGCGGCTGCCGAGCAGGCGATCGAACGCCGACGGGCGGCCGCCGCGCACGACGTGGCCGAGCACGGTGACCCGGGTCTCGATCACCGACGGATCGCTGCCGGGCACGCGCTCGGCGAGCCGCGCGTCGACCAGGGCCTTCAGGCGATCGATCGGGATCGCGACGCCCTCGGCCTTGATGATGATGACGCGGCGCGAGCGGCGCTGGCGCTGGCGCACCGCCAGCACGGTGTCGACGATCGAGTCGACCACGGTCGCCTCGTCGCGGCCGGCCTCGGGGAACAGCGCCAGGTCGGCGCCGGCGGCGATCGCCGAGGTCATCGCCAGGTAGCCGCAGTCGCGGCCCATGACCTCGATGATGAAGGTGCGATCGTGGGCGGTGGCGGTGTCGGCGATCTTGTCGCAGGCCTCGACGATCGTGTTCATCGCGGTGTCGACGCCGATCGACAGGCCGGTCAGGCCGAGATCGTTGTCGATCGACGCCGGGATGCCGACGACGCGCATCGGCTCGGGGCCGGCCTCGTCGGGATCGACCAGCGCCTGGGCGCCGGTCAGCGAGCCGTTGCCGCCGATCACGACCAGCCCGCCGACGCCGCGGGCCCGCAGCACGGCGCGCGCGCGGTCGCGCACCGCGCGGTCGTGGAACTCCTTGCACCGCGCCGAGCCGAGCATCGTGCCGCCTTCGCGCAGGATGCTGCCGACCTCGGTCGCGCCCAGCGGGACGAACGCGTCATCGAGCAGGCCGCGGTAGCCGCGCTCGATGCCGAGCACCTCGACCCCGGCCGCGCGCGCGACCAGCGTCGCCGCGCGGATGGCCGCGTTCATGCCGGGGGCGTCGCCGCCGCTGGTGAGGATGGCGATGCGTTCGAGCTTCGTCATGGCCGCGGAGAGTAACCGCGGACGGCGATCGGGTCGACCGGGCCGGCGCCGCGCCGCCGCACGGGTCCGCGGCGTCGACGTTGCGTTCGGCAACGCGGGGCCGGGCTAAACGAGGTTAGGGCACGACGCAGGGCGCCGAGACGGCGTTGCGGCGGCCCGGACGCAGTGCGCAGCGCAGCGTGGCGGGCCGCGGGGCGGGCCGGAGCGGCCGTCGCGACCACGCCGCGACGGCGCGGCCGGGGAGGTCGCGCTGGGAGGCGGAGCGGAGTGGGGAGTCAGTTGCCGACGGCGGGTGGGCCGACGGCGACCGGCGAAGCGGCGGGCGAAACGAACGGGCCAGCGGGCTGGGCGGGCCCGGGCGCGACAGGGACGGGCGTGAAGCGCCCCAGCCAGTACGTGCCGTACGGGAAGACGACGTCCGCGCCGGCGAGCCAGCGCTTGCGGGTCTCGCGGTACTCCGCGACGAAGGCCAGGTTGCGCCGGATGGCTTCCAGGCGCACCCACTTGTCGCGGCTGGCGACCAGCGGCCGCAGGCCGCCGCGCCGCGTGTGCGAGCAGGCCCGGCCTCGCCAGCGCTGGGCGAGCACGCCGCGCCGGCCGATCACCCGGGCGCCGCTGTGAGCGCGCTGCTTGGCGAACGCCTCCTCGACGGCGGCGACCCGCTCGCGCAGCTCGGCGCGGAACTCGGCCGGATCGCCCAGCGCCTCGGGGATGACGAAACGCAGCGTCACCGTCTCCGGCATCTCCCCGTCCGGGTCGAAGAAGTGCCGCGGTCGTCGCACGACGATCTCACGGTCGGCCAGGAGATCGGCGAGGCCGTTGACCCCCGGCCAGTGGCGCACCCGCTCGACCAGCCCATCCTTGACCGCGTTGGTGGCCGCGTAGACCAGCTTGTCCATGACCGCGGCGCGGTCGGCGAGCTCGACGACCGAGCAAGGCTCGCTGGCCCAGAAGCTCTCGTGGCGACGGCGCAGCGCGTTCATCGCCCGCGCCGTGAGCTTGTGGAAGTGCTCGGTGAACTCGGGATAGCGGCCGTCGGGATCCCACAGCGTCGTGTGGTGGTGGTTGCTCAGCACCGACGGCAAGACGATGCCGATGTTGGTCCGCTGCGCGGCCAGCGCGAAGCAGTACAGCACCGTCTGGTTGGTCGCGTCGTCGGGGCGCAAGAAGAACTGTCGCAGCGCGCACCGCCGCGTCACGAACAAGAACCGTCCCGGGATGACCTGCCGCGGCGCCGCCACGCCGCGATGCCAAGCAAACCCGCGGCCAAGGGCAACTGCCCGAGATCGCGAGGCCCCGCTGTCCGGGCTTGTCCGAGGCCCGGACGAATGGCCGGATTTCCGGCCAGCCACCGGCCACCGGCCACCGGCCACCGGCCACCGGCCACCGGCCACCGGCCACCACCCACCGGCCGTCGTCGCGTGCCCGTCAGCCGGTCTCCCCGTCGCCGAGGATCTTGCCCTTGCCGGTACCGTCCTTGGTCGCCGCGTCGATGCGCGCCTGGTAGGCCCGGGAGATCGAGATGAAGGCGGGGATGACCACCTGCGGCATCTGCAGCGCGCCGGAGATCACGTCGCCCCAGCCCATCGGAAGGCCGCTGACCAGGCTCGAGCACATGCTCAGCGACTTGGCGACCGCGTTGCCCCACGCCGCGGCGGTGTCGAAGCTCGGCTGGGCCTGGAACGCCTTGAGCGCGCTGTCGGTCTCGTAGACCTGGTGCGCCGCGTCGACCAGCTTGGTGACGTTCTCGAGCTTCTCGCCGACCTCCGCCATCGACTTGAACATCGTCGTCTCGATCTTGCCGCCCGACATCTTCACCACGGCGTCGCCCAGGCCGGCCAGGCTCTTGGCGCCCTCGGCGGCCTTGTTCGCCATCTCGGTGGCCTTGGTGACCACGTCGTCGCGGCTGCCCTTCAGGCCCGCGAGCCCACGCTCCTCCGCCGCGAGCTGCTGCTCGATCTCGCGGTTGTCCTGCCCCTTGCGCGCCTTGAGCTCACGCTTGAGGTGATCGACCAGGTTCTGGCGGACCTCGATGTCGGTGTCGACGCGCGCCTTCGCCTGCTTGATCACCGCGCCGGGCTCGAGCCCGAGCTTCTTGGCGACGAAGCCGGCGCCCTTCTTGGCGAACCCGGCCTGCTTCTCGGCCCACTGCTTGTTCTCCTCCTCGGTGAGCGCGGTGCCGCCTCCCCAGGTCAGGCCCTCGCCCTTGCTGTAGCTGTTGTTCGGCCCGCGCCAGACCTTGCGCGCCACGCCACCGCTCGCGCCGGCGATCGCGGCCGGCGCGCCGCTCACCATCGCGTCGGCCGCGCGGTCGGCCTCGACCTCGGCGGCGTCCTGCGGCGTCGACACCTCGAGCTTGTGCTGCCGCGTCGCCGCGCCGCCGGACTGCTGCACGGTGTGCGCGACCTCGTGGGCGAGCAGGTGCATGCCGAACGGATCGTCGGGCTGGTAGTTGCCGGCGCCGAAGTGGATGTCCTGCCCGACGGTATATGCGCGCGCGCCGACCGCCTGCGCGGCCTGCGCCGACGCCGCGCCGGTGTGGACCCGCACCGACGACAGATCGGCGCCGGTCGACAGCTCGAACTGCCGCTGGAGGTGCGCCGGCAGCGCCGCGCCGCTCGAGCCCGCGGCCTGGTCGACCGCGGCCTCGGCGTCGGCCCGGACGCCGTTGCCGTCGCGCTCGACGACGCGCAGGATGATGGGGCGCGGCGCCAGCCGGGTGGTGACCGTGCACTTGCCGGCGACGCCGTGCGGCGCGGCCGGCGTGGTCGACTCGGGGAGACTCTCGAGCTCGCGGAACAGCAGCGAATCGCTCATGTGCTGACTGAGTCGCCCCGCGGCGATTGTCCCGCGCGGCGCGGCGGCAAAGCGCGGCAGCGAGCGGCGGCAGATGCGCGGGCGACGCCTCGGCTGTTCTCGTAGGACGAATGCCCCAAGCTGGTCGCGGTTGACAGGCGACCGCGCGCGGCGGAACGTCGGCCCATGGACGTGCGCGATGTCCCGGCGAGGCGGCGTTGAGCGAGGCGGCGCGCACCCCGATCGTCGTGGTGGCGACCAGCGACGCGGTCCGCCGCGGCGTCGCCGCGATGGTCGACGACCTGCGCGACGCGCTGGTGGACGGCGAGGCGTTGCTGGCGGATCACGTCGACGCCTACGACGAGGTCATCCCGCACGTGTTCACCAGCGAGCTCGGCGACCACGTGCTCGAGATGCGCGACGCCGCCTCCGTCGAGCGCGATCTAACGGCGATCTCGTGGGCGTTCGAGCGCGCGCTGCACGCGTGCGCAGCCGCGGACGACCCCGCGTGGCGCGACTACCTGGTGAACCTGCTCGCGGTCTCCTGGTTCGAGTGCATCGAGGTGCGGCCGACCGTCCTCGGGGCGTTCCTCGCGGTCAGCGAGCCGCTGGTGCTGGAGCAGTACGCCGCGTACGTCAGGGACACCGAGCTGTACTGGCGTATCCACGGCGTCGCGAGTGGCCCGGGGCCCAACTGACGGATGGAGGCATCCCGCATGCTCGAGCCGGTGAAGGATCTCGATGCCGCGCACCCAGTGGCGAGCGCCTGGCGGCCGGTGCTGGCCGACGTGGTGCGCGCGTTCGTCCGCGACGACTTCGAGCTGGCCGCGGGCGTGCCGACGGTGGCGGCGCCGACGCGGGCGCTAGCGGCACGGCTGCGCGCGGGTGTGGCCGCCTACGGTGAGACGCTGACGGAGTTGACGGAGGAGACCTGGGAGACGTCGGTGGCGCAGTGGGCCGGCCGTCGCTGGGAGGTGCTGGTCGACCTGCGGACCGTCGAGGCGGGGTGGAGCGATCTGGTCCTGCACGTCGACGTCGAGGAAGCCGCCGGCGGCCATCGCTTCAAGATCCACCTGATCTACGTGCCCTGATGGCGGGGCGGTGTGGTTCGGCCGGACACCGTCGCGTGGCCGCGAGCGCGTGCTTGACAGCGAGCGACTCGCGAAGCTAATCAAGCGCGACGGGGCCGGTGTTGTGCGCAGACCGCGGCGGTTTGACGGAAGAACAGACCGCGCTGACCGATCGCCTCGGCGCCGAGCGCGGCACGGCGACGATGTATCGAGGAGAGTCATGAGCGAGGAAGCAAAGCTGCATTCGATTGCGTCCCTGCGGGCGTGCGTCGACGAGCTCGTGCGGGACTGGAACGCCAACCGGGAGACCTGGACGAATCAGACAGCCGGCGACTTCGTCGAAGCCCTCGCCGGGTGGCTGACCGACATGGATGGCTACTACCAGCACATTGGCACGACGGCCGCCGCGGAGCCGCCGTGGCGGGTGATCGCCGACGCGCTCTGCGCCGCCCGCTGCTACGAGTAGCGTGGCCGCGACCGCTTCGCTGATCCGTTGCGGGGGAAGCACTGCCCCGCAGGTGGGACCGTCTGGACGACGTGATCACACGATCGTCCGAGGAGTTCGAGACGTTTGCTGCCTTGTGCGAGGCGAAGTGCGGGTCCCCGTCGTCGACCGAGCGCTCGGCGTGCGGGGACCAGCGTGTAGCCACACGTACGGGCTCGAGCGCGTCGTGTCACCCGCGAGTTGCAAATTCGTCTGCGCACCGGGAGGCTGTGGAGAGCATGTGCGCCTTCGAGTGTGAGCTTCACGGACTCGGCGGGGGAGTCTTCATGTGCCCCTGCTTGCGCGACGCGCTGTTGGCGGAGCGAAGGCTCGACGTGGCCGGGCGCGTCGATCGGCTCGGTGATGAGTTCCTCTTCTGCTCGGACTGCGCGCTGGAGGTGGGCGACGTCCTGGCCGCGGAGGAGGGAACCCCGGAAGGCGAGGTCGCCGACACCTGGTACGCAGAGCGGATCATCTTCGAGTGCTTCAGGTGCGTGGCGGAGCGCCTCGCGGCGGTGGGGCTTCCGTCGTACCGGCAAATCCTGGACAACGAGCGCGAGCGACTGCTCGTGAGCGGGAAGGCGCTGCGCGCGCGCATGCCAGCCTATGAATGTGGGCGTCACGAGTGCCAGTGGGGGATCCCGGTGTGCCGCTCTGTGTACGACGCGCTGCTGGCCGGGAGAACGCCTGACGTCGTTGCGCAGCTCGATCGATACGGCGACGCATACCTCCTCTGTCCGGACTGTGCTGCGAAGGCGAGCGTCGTCGTGGCGGCCAAGGCAGGAACGGTGGACGGCGACGCCCTCAACTTCCGGTTCGAGGGGCCAACACAGGTCGACTGCATCGTCTGCCTGGATGAACGCCTGAAGAGGGTGGCGCTTCCGTCGGTGAGCGAGTTGCTGGACGAGGCGCGTGCCCGCCGGGATGCGAGCAGGTAGCCGCGAACTCGCGCTCGGCCAGCGTGGCGGCAGCCCGCAGGCGTGACGTCGTCAGGCGGTGCGGGCGTGGCGTGGGCGGTGGCGGCTGGGGTAGGGTGGGCGACTTTCGTCGACCCGGAGGGCCAGCATGGACGTCGCGCTATTCACGCATGAGCTGCAGCACCTGCTGCGGACCGAGATCGAGGGGCTGGCGCCGGCGGAGCGCGGGGCGATCGTGCGGCGGCAGCTGGCGCTGTTCGAGGACGAGCGGCGCCTGCTGGACCACCGGCTGGCGTTCGTGCCGTTCGTGCCCGGGCGGCGGCCGGTCGACGAGATCCTGGCGCCCGGGCTGGGCTCGAGCGAGGCGATCGGTCTCTTGGCCGGGGCGGCGCCGGACCACGTCACGCTGCTGTTCCACCTGTCCCACGCGGGGCAGCGGATCGCGGCCTTGCCGGCGGGCGGCGAGCTGCGCGCGACGCTGCACCTGCTCGACGCGGCAGGGCGGGCGGCGCGGGTCGTGCCGGGCTGGGACGCGCGGCCGCTGCCGGCGCTGCGGCTCGACGAGCTCGTCGGCGCTGCGGCGCCGGCGGCGGGCCCGGCGGCGGCGTTCGCGCTGCGCATCGACGTCGACGCGGTGTTCGGTCCGCTGCGCCAGGAGGCGGGCGGACCGAGCGCGCCGTTCGGGTTCGGGTCGCTGTTCTTCGAGCGCTTCCGCCTGGATCTGGCGCTCGAGCTCGACGGCTCGCCGATCGCGCGCGACGCGTTCGAGTTCGAGATCTTCGACGAGAGCGCGTTCGGCGGGCTGTACGGCCGGATCGCGACGCGGCTCCTGCCCGACGATCTGCGGCGGCAGCTGGCGGCCGAGGGCGGTCGCGCCGGCGTCGGCGTAGCGTTCCACCCGTGGTTCCCGGTGCTGTGCATCGGCGTCGAGAAGGCCAACCTGTACTTCAAGGCGATCCGCGGCGACGTCGTGCGCGAGCTGCGCATGCTCACCGATCCGGCGTGGCTGTTGCGGGTGGGGCTGTACCTCGAGCTGCTCACCTGCCTGGGCATCTTCGAGGCGGTGCGCCCGACAATCGACCTGCTGTCGCCCGAGGAGCGCGCGCTGTTCGAGACCGGGCCGCGCTTCGCCGAGCTGCGGCGGTGCATCGACGCGGCGGCGTGGACGAAGGTGTGGGGGCTGCGCGGCATCGCGTTCATGCGCACGCCGGGTGTCGACCTGCCGGTCGGCGTCCAGAACCTGCTCAAGAAGAAGGCGGCGACGCTGGCGTTCTTGCACGCGCACCACGACGACCTGCGCCACGCGATCGCGCTGGCCGGGCCCAACCGCCTCAACGCCCAGGAGACCTGGCAGCGGGTGTTCCGCGACGCCGAGCGCGCGGTCTTGAAGATGAACCAGGAGGCGTTCCCCGAGCTGGCCGCGCTCGGCGACGGCGTGCGGCGGTTCGTGCTGTGGCACCAGCAGGGGAGCGCGTTCGGGCTGTCGATCCCGGCGGCGCTGGCCGGCGCGTTCGGCGATCAGCACGGCCTGTTCCCGTCTGCGTGCGCGCAGTACCGCGCATCCATGAACGAGGTCGCGGCGTGGGCGGCGCAGCGCGGCCTGATGGAGTTCACCGGCAGCGAGTGCGTGCCGCGGGCGGTGAGCCTGCTCGAGTCGCACCTCGCGGGGCAGCACGCGCGGCTGGCGCAGCTGCAGCGCCGCGACGGCTACCAGGGCACGCTCGAGCTGCGCGACGCCGACGAGGCGCCGCGGCTGATCCCGGTCGACGAGATCCGGGCCCGCATCGCCGGCATCGCGCTGTTCCAGGTGCTGACCGCCGACGAGCTCGACCACCTGGCGCGGCTGGCGCGGACGATCACGCTGGGGCCGACCGAGCGCATCCTGGTGCAGGGCAACCCTGGCTCGTCGCTGTTCGTGCTGCACGACGGCGAGCTCGAGGTGATCGTGCGCGCCGACGGCAGCGAGCGGGTGCTGGCCGAGCTGCTGCCGGGCTCGGTGGTCGGCGAGGTCGCGTTCCTGACCGGCCAGCCCCGCGGCGCGACGGTGCGCGCGGTCGACGGGGCGACGGTCGTCGAGATCGCGGCCCGCCACCTCGAGCCGCTCGTGCGCGAGCGGCCGGTGATCCTCGAAGCGCTGACCGCGCTGATGACCCGCCGGCAGGAGCTGGCCAGCGAGGCGCTGCAGGGCGGCAGCCTGCTCGAACGCATCGCGGCGGCGATCTTCGGGACCTGACGGCGGCGGCGCCGTCACCCCAGCGCGCGCAGCGCGACGTCGATGCGGGCGGTGACGGTGGCGGTCGAGGTGACGGCGCACAGGTCGAAGAGCGCGGCGTCGTCCCAGCCGCGGGCGCGCAGGGCGGCGAAGCTGGCGTCGGCGAGCTGCCAGGGGGCGAGGGCGACCAGTGCGACGAGGGCGTGGACGTCGGGATCGAGCGGGGCGGCGGGCGGCGCGGTGGGCGCGCCGAGCCAGGCGGCGACGGTGGCGAGCACGTCGGCGCGGGTGGCGCGCGGCAGGTAGGCGGGGTCGCGGGCGAACAGGTCGTCGGTCCACGCCGCCAGCGCGGCGGCGGTGGCGGGGCGCTGGGCGAGCGTGAGCGAGGCGGCGCGGGTGACGGGCGCGGGGGCGGTGGCCAGCGGTGGCACCGCGGGCTCGGTGGCGGGCGGCGGCGTCGTGACCGCGTAGTCGAGCGGCACGCCGGTGGCGTCGGCGATGCGGTTGAGGTGGCCGAAGTACGCGGCCAGCGCGACCGCGTGCAGCACCGCGTCGTCTTCGAGGCCGGCGGCGGCCAGCGCGGTCTTGGCCGCGCCGTCGAGCGTCCACGGCGCCTCGGTGACCGTCACCGTCAGCGCGGCCAGCGCGCGGCGGCGCGCGTCGGGCCAGCGGGCCGCGACCGCGCGCGGATCGATCGTCACCGCCCGGGCCAGGCGGTCATCGTTATCGGCGACACGCAGAAACTCTGCGTGACAGGCCGTTCAATACAAGCACTGGTTGAGCCGCGAGGTGGTCGCGTTGACCAGCTCGCGCTCGGGCCAGGTGAGCGGGCCGGCGCCGTTGAGCGTCGACGAGCAGCCGAACACCTTGGGGATCAGCGCCGGATCCAGGCTGTGCGCGGTGATGATGCCGGGCGCGCCGCCGTGGGCCGGCCGGTACACCGGCGGCAACGGCCGCGCCAGCATGCGGTCGTAGATCTCCTTGAGCGCGCCGGTCGCCGCGGCCGAGCCGATGATCGCGAGCCCCATCGCTCGAGCCTACACGCACGCGCGCCGGTCGCGGTAGCGCGCCGCCGCTCAGCGCGGCTGGCGGCGGCGGATCAGGCCCTCTTGCGCGGCGCTGGCGACCAGGCGGCCGGCGCGATCGAAGAACTGGCCGCGCACCAGGCCGCGGCCGCCGGAGGCCGAGGGGCTGTCGACGGTGTAGAGCAGCCAGTCGTCGAAGCGGAACGGCCGGTGAAACCACATGACGTGATCGAGCGAGGCGACCTGCATGCCGGGCGACAGCCAGCTGACGCCGTGCGGATCCATCGCGGTGCCGAGGAACGAGAAGTCCGAGGCGTAGGCGAGCAGGTAGCGGTGCAGCGCCGGATCGTCGGGGAGCTGATCGATCGCGCGGTACCACAGGCGGCGGTGCGGGTCGGCGACCCGCGGCCGCAGCGGGTCGCGCACCTCGACCGGGCGGATCTCGATCGGCCGCTCGGCGACCGCCATCGCGCGCATCGGCGGCGGCAGCTGATCGGCGATCGCCAGCGCCATGTCGCGCTCGGAGCGCAGCTCGTCGGGCGGCGGCACCGCCGGCATCGGGTCCTGGTGATCGAAGCCGTCGACCGCGAGCTGGAACGACGCCTCGAGGCTGAAGATCGCCTCGCCCTCCTGCAACGCCGCGACCCGCCGCGTCGTGAAGGTCGCGCCGTCGCGCAGCCGATCGACCTGATAGACGATCGGCTTCCGCACGTCGCCCGCGCGCATGAAGTAGCCGTGCAGCGAGTGCACCGGCCGGTCGGCGCCGACGGTCTGCGCCGCGGCCGACAGCGCCTGGCCCAGCACCTGGCCACCGAAGATCGCGCCCCAGCCGAGGTCCTGGCTGCGGCCGCGGAACAGGTCGCGGTCGAGGCGTTCGAGGGCCAGCAGATCGACGAGCGCGGCGAGCACGGGCTGCATGGTCGATCAGTAGCACCCGGCGCCGCCGCCGCGCGGCCGCGCCGCCGTGACCCGCGCTCACCCCAGCGCGAACGGCACGTCGACCAGCGCCGACTTCTGCTTGTACCCGGCCTTGCCCTCGCCGCCGGGGATCGCGAGCTCGCCGCCGTCGACCAGGCTCACCACGAGGTCGCCGACCTGCTTGGCGAGATCGATGCGGAACGCGCCCTCGAGGCCGATCGTGGTCTTGGCCTTGCTGACGCCGTGCTCCTCGAGCCCGTGCGCCACCAGGTCGACGGCGCCGTCGAGCGCGGTGCCCGCGGCCCGGCCCCAGCCCGCGAGGTCGCGCGCCAGGCGCTCGGCCTCGGCCGCGCCCTCGCCCGAGGTCGGCGCCTTGGCCGTCAGCACGTCGCGCACGTGGACGAAGGCCTGGGTGGCGGCGGCGACGAAGCGCGACCACTCCCCGAGGTCGGCGCCGATCGCGCGGGCCCCGATCGCCATCTCGAGCTTGGCGCCGCCGCCGGTCTTGAGATCGGCCTCGAGCTTGAACGACCCCTCGAACGGCTCGAGCCCGACCTTGGCCGCGACCACCAGCACCGCGACGTCGCGCTCGGTGGTCTCGTGGCCGGGCTTCTTCTCGATCTTGTGCCGCTCGACGACGCCGGCGCCGCCCTCGACGCTGCCGTCGGCGCTCTTGCCGGCCTCGCCGCCGAGCTCGGCGCCGACGTCGAACTGCGCGGCCTCGCCGTCCTGCATCGCCGCCTTCACCTGCTCGGCGTGGCCGCGGCCCCAGATCAGATCGGCGAGCAGGTTGGCCGGGGTGACGCCGAACTTGCGCCCGAGCATGATCACCAGCGCCATCGCCGGCGTGCGGCCGCCCATGAACACCGCGTCGCCGAGCAGTCGGACCGTCTCTTCGATCGCGAGGAACAGCATCCGCGCGGCCGACTCGGGGTCGGGGCCGGTGCCCTTCACCGCGAGCGTCGCGAGGAGATCGGCGAACGCGCCGGGGCCACCGACCGCCACGCCGAGCCCGCCGCTCATGCCGACGCTGTAGCCGCTCGCGGCGTTGTCCCAGGACAGCGCGCCCTTGCCGGATAGCCAGAGCCCGGGCACCTCGGTCGGGAAGCGGATCGCGCACTTGACCTCGGTCTTGTCGCCGCGCTGGCCGGCGACGGTCTTGATCGACCGCGCGACGACCGAGATCGCGATCGCGCCGAGATCGGGCAGCACCAGCTCGTCGCCCTCGACGGGCTGGCCGGTGACGTCGCCGGCGGGCTGGCCGGCGGCGCTGGTGGGCGCGGCCGACGTCGCGTCGGCGCGCTGGACGACCGCCGCGCTCGCGCCGCCGCTTCCGGCGAGCTCGTCGAGGATCGCGACGGCCGAGCGGCCCGCCACGACGGCGTCGGCGACGCGGTCGGCGTGCGCCTCGTACCGATCACCGCGGGCGCCGACGCCACCCGCGAGCTGCACGCCGCCGCGCTGCTGCACGACGTGCGCGGCCTCGTGGGCGGCGGTGTGGAGATCGGGTGTGCTGGCGAACGCCACCGCGCCGTCCGTGGCGTAGGCGCGCGCCCCGAGCGCGGCGGCGGCGTCAGCGGCGGGGCCGCCGACGAACGCTGGGATCCGCGACACGTCGTGTGACCCGAAGGCGCGCTGGATCGCGTCGCCGTGGGGCAGCGCGCACGGCGCGCCGGCCAGCCCGCGGGCCGCGATCGCCGCGGGCGGCGCGGATTCGCGGTGCAGCTCGAACGGCGCGTCGAGCGCGGCGCGCTGCACCGGCGGTGGCGTGGCGCTGGCCGGCATGCTGGGCGCGGCGCCGCGGCGGGCGGGGAGGCTCGCCGTGAGCGTGCGCCGGCCCGGCGCCGGCGCCCAGTCACGCGTGGACGCCACGTCGCCGTGATCGCTGACCTGGAAGTCGAACATGCGGGTGGTAGTGCACGGGCGATGCCGCGGGCTGGCCTCGTGCCGTCGCGGAGTTGCGGGTGCCCGGCGCGCACGATGGGTCCCGGCATCGCCGCCGTGGCGGTACCTCCAGGTCCCGCGGCTCGGCGTCCGGGCGGGGCTGTGGCACAGTGATCAGGTGACGATCCGCGTGAAGTCGAGCGGCCCGGTGACGACGGTCGCGATCGATCGGCCCGACGTGAAGAACGCGGTGGATCGGCCGACCGCCGAGGCGCTGGCGGCGGCGTTCCGGCTGTTCGACGCCGACCCCGAGGCGCGGGTCGGCGTGCTGGCCGGCGATCACGGCACGTTCTGCGCGGGCGCCGACCTCAAGGCGATCACCGCCGGCCGCGGCAACCGGGTGCAGCTCGAGGGCGACGGCCCGATGGGCCCGACGCGGATGGTGCTGACCAAGCCGGTGATCGCGGCGATCAGCGGGCACGCGGTGGCCGGCGGCCTGGAGCTGGCGCTGTGGTGCGACCTGCGCGTGGCCGAGGAGGACGCGGTGATGGGCGTGTTCTGCCGGCGCTGGGGCGTGCCGCTGATCGACGGCGGCACGATCCGCCTGCCGCGGGTGATCGGCATGGGCCGCGCGCTCGATCTGATCCTCACCGGTCGCGCGGTCGGCGCCGAGGAGGCGCTGGCGATGGGGCTGGTCAACCGCGTCGTGCCGCGCGGCCAGGGGCGCGCCGCCGCCGAGGCGCTGGCGCACGAGCTGGCGGCGCTGCCGCAGGGCGCGCTGCGCGGCGATCGGCTGAGCGCGTACGAGCAGTGGGACCTCGACTTCGACGCGGCGCTGGCCAACGAGCTGGGCCACGGCGGGCGGGCGCTGGCCGAGGGCGTCGGCGGCGCGGCGCGGTTCGCCGCCGGCGCCGGTCGCCACGGAGACAAGGCGTGAGGATCGCGCTCGCGTTGATCGCGGCGCTGGCGATCAGCGGCTGCGTCGTGCGCTACATCCGCGGGACGCAGCTGTCGGGCACCTGCGACGGCGCGTGCGATCACTACCTCGGCTGCCGCGGCTCGGACATCGGCGGCGTCCGCGAGGCGTGCCTGGCCGAGTGCCCGCAGGTGTTCGGCGATCGCGACAGCCTGATGGCGTTCGAGAGCCTGTCCTGTCCGGCGACGATCGACTACGTCGAGGGGCCGAACCGCCGGCCGCCGGGCGCGCCGCCGCCCGCCGCCGCGGCGCAGCAGTAGCTGGCAGACCGCGGCAGGATCGCAATCGCGCCCGGCCGCGTCGACACCGCGGCCCGATCGGTGCGATCTCTAGTGGCGATGAGCGACGCCCGCCACTTCGAGCAACGGGTCGCGGCGGTGGTGTTCGCGGCGGAGCGCGCGGTGGCCCGCACCGAGCCGCCGTCGACCGACGGGGCGTCGACGCCACCCGCGATCGACGCGCCGGGCCCGCGCGCGACCGCGCTCGCACGGCGCCTCGGCCTCGCCCCGGCCGCCCTCGACTTCCTGTGGACCGTCGTCGCGCGCGCCGTCGAGCCGCGGGTCGGCGCGCACCTGCGCGCGCTGTACGGCAGCGACGCGCGCGGCGGGGTCAGCGTCGGCCAGCACGCGCACATCGCCGGGCTCGACGCCGACACCACGCGCGCGGTGCTGGCGGTGATCGATCCGCGCCACCCGCTGCGCCGCCACGGACTGATCGCGCCGCTGGCCGACGACGGCGACGACGTCGCCACCCGGTGGACCGCGCCGCCGCGGGTGTGGCAGTACCTGCGCGGCGAGGACGCGCCCGACGCCGGCGTGGCCGAGCTGGGCGGCCGGGTCGAGGTGCCGACGCAGCCGCGGCTGTCCGACGAGCAGGCGGTCGCGCGGACCAAGCTGGCGTCGTGGCTCGCGGCCACGCCCAGCCCGACGGTGATCCTCGAGGGCGCGCTGGGCGCCGGGCGGCGGACCGCGGTGGCGCTGGCCACGTCGCGGCCCGTGGTCGCGATCGACTTCGCGCGGGTGCCGACGCGGCTGGCGGTGGCCGCGGTCACCGCGCTCAAGCGCGAGGCGCTGCTGGCCGACGCGGTGCCGGTGCTGGCCAACCTCGACGAGCTGACCGGCCGCTTGCAGCCCGGCGACGAGATCGCGCTGGCGATCGCCGCGGCGCTCGACGCCCACGACGGCCCGCTGGTGATCACGACGTCGACGCCGGGCCTCGAGACCCACGCGGCGCAGCGGTCGGTGGTCCGGGCCCGCTGGCCGATCCCCGACATCGCGACGCGCCGGCTGCTGTGGGCCGACGCGGTGCCGACGTTGCCGGCGGCCGATCTCGACGTGGTGGCGATGCGCTACCGGTTCGGCGCGGGCGGCGTGGCCGGCGCGGCCCGGTCGGCGGCCCACCACGCCCGCGAGCGCGCCGCCGCCGAGCCCGGCTTCAAGGACGTGATCGCCGGCGTGCAGGACAACATCGCCGAGCGCCTCGGCGAGCTGGCCCGCCGGGTCGAGGTGCGGCAGTCGTGGAGCGAGCTGGTGCTCTCGCCCGACATCCTCGACGACGTCAAGGCGCTGATCGGCCGCGTGCGCCACGCCCACCACGTGCTCGAGGACTGGGGCTTCAAGCGCAAGCTGGCCCGCGGCACCGGCGTGGCCGGGCTGTTCTCGGGGCCGCCGGGCACCGGCAAGACCATGGTCGCCGGGCTGATCGCGCGCGAGCTGGAGCTCGAGCTGTTCCAGGTCGATCTGTCGCGGATCGTGTCGAAGTGGGTCGGCGAGACCGAGAAGCAGCTGGCCAAGGTGTTCGACGCGGCCGAGGCCGGCCACGCGCTGCTCTTGTTCGACGAGGCCGACGCGCTGTTCGCCAAGCGCTCGCCCGACGTGAAGTCGGCGGTCGATCGCTACGCCAACCTCGAGGTCAACTACCTGCTGCAGCGGGTCGAGAGCTTCGGCGGCGTCGTCATCCTGACCACCAACCTCGACACCTCGATCGATCCCGCGCTGCGCCGCCGCCTGGCCGGTCACGTGGTGTTCGCGTCCCCCGACAGCGACGAGCGCGAGCGGCTGTGGACGGAGATGCTCGCGACCGGCGCGCCGATCGCCGACGGGATCGACGTCGCGGCGCTATCGGACGAGTTCAGCGAGATGACCGGCGCCAACATCCGCAACGCCGTGCTGGCCGCCGCGTTCCTGGCCGCCGAGGAGGGCACGATCATCGGCCAGGGCCACCTGCGCCGGGCCGCCCGCGGCGAGTACCGGGCCATGGGCCGGGTGCTCGGCAAGGACCACGGCAACCGTAACCGTTCGGAATCATAGAGTCTGGCAGCCCGAGATCGGCCAGGATCCGGGGGAGATCCGGGGGGCGGCGCTCGTATTATGGGCCGGAGACCACCGTGGGATTTTTCGACAAGCTCGTTCGCCAGGACAACGACCTCGTGGGGTTCGCCGCGCAAGCGGTGACCGCCGCGACCCAGCGGCGGCGTGAGTCGGAGGACGACGGCGACGCCGCGGCCGACGATCGCGCGAGTCGATCGCTGCGGTCGGGGGACGAGGAGAAGAAGAAGGACCCCGCGTCCCAGGTGCTCGCGGCGGTGCCCGCGGTCGCGGGGCTCGCGCAGAACTTCGGCGTGCGCATGCCGGTCGGCGTCACGGTCGATGACGAGGGCCTGCACGTCGGCGCCAAGGCGCCGGTGGGCGGCGCTGGCGAGGTCAGCGGCCAGGTCGACATCGGCCGCGACGGCACCGCCAAGGTCGGCGGCCACGCCGAGCTGGGCGCCGGGCCGGGCAAGGTCACGGTCGATGGCGACGTGACCCGCGACGAGGAAGGCAAGGTCGCGGCCAACGGCAACATCGCCGGCGAGATCGACGCCGGGCCGATCAAGGCCAGCGCCAAGGGCGGCGTCCACCGCGACGCCGAGGGCAAGACCACCGCCGAGTACGACGCCGGCGTCGGCTACGAGGGCAACGGCGTGAAGGGCGGCGTGAACGCCTCGGGCAAGCGCGACGCCGACGGGAAGTGGAAGAACGACGAGAGCGCGTCGGTCGAGTACGAGAACGAAGAGCTCGGGGTGAACGCGCACGCCAAGGGCGGGCTGCACCACGAGGACGGCAAGACCACCGCCGAGTACGACGCCGGCGCGAGCTACGACAAGGGCGGCGTGAAGGCCGACGTCGGGGCGACCGGGGCGAAGGACGCCGACGGGAAGTGGAAGAACGACGAGAGCGCGTCGGTCGAGTACGAGAACGAAGAGCTCGGGGTGAACGCGCACGCCAACGGCGGGCTGCATCACGAGGACGGCAAGACCACCGCCGAGTACGACGCCGGCGCGAGCTACGACAAGGGCGGCGTGAAGGCCGACGTCGGGGCGACCGGGGCGAAGGACGCCGACGGGAAGTGGAAGAACGACGAGAGCGCGTCGGTCGAGTACGAGAACGAAGAGCTCGGGGTGAACGCGCACGCGAAGGGCGGGCTGCACCACGAGGACGGCAAGACCACCGCCGAGTACGACGCCGGCGCGAGCTACGACAAGGGCGGCGTCAAGGCCGACGTCGCGGCGACCGGGGCGAAGGACAAGGACGGGAAGTGGAAGAACGACGAGCGCGCGTCGGTCGAGTACGAGAACGAGGAGGCGGGGGTCAACGCGCACGCGAAGGGCGGGCTGCACCACGAGGACGGCAAGACCACCGCCGAGTACGACGCCGGCGCGAGCTACGACAAGGGCGGCGTCAAGGCCGACGTCGGGGCGACCGGGGCGAAGGACCAGGACGGGGCGTGGACCAACGACGAGTCCGCGTCGGTCGAGTACGAGGACGAAGAGGCCGGCGTCAAGGCCAGCGCCAAGGGCGCGCTGCACCACGAGGACGGCAAGACCACCGCCGACGGTGAGGCCCACGGCGAGCTCAAGAAGGGCCCGCTCGACGTCCACGCCGACGGCGAGGCCCACAAGAGCGCCGAGGGCGAGGTCACGGCCAAGGCCAGCGGCCACGCCGGGCTCAAGCACGGCGACGATCACGCCGAGGTCGACGGCCACGTCGAGCGCCACGCCGACGGCAAGGTCGACGGCGAGGCCAAGGCCGCCTGGAACATCAAGGGCCACGCCGGCGAGAAGCTCCTCGCGGGCGGTGGCGAGCACGAGGGCGCCGAGGAGGAGGGCGTCGATCTGCGCGGCGAGCACAAGCCGGACGTCGGCCAGCACGCCCAGGTGATCGATCAGCTCGCCGGCGGCGACCTCGAGGACGAGGGCGCCGAGCACCAGGCCGACGAGTCGGAGTCGACCGCGGTCAACGACAACCAGCTGCCCGAGGATCTGAAGGACGTCGGCCAGGTCGACAGCGAGCTCGCCGCCAAGAAGGCCAAGGTCGAGGCCGAGGGCCACGCCAAGCAGGCCAAGCTCGAGCACAAGCACGACGTCGCCAAGCACCACGCGGCCGCCGACAAGAAGCGCCAGCTCGCCGGTCAGCACGGCCAGCACGCGGCCCAGGCCCAGAAGCACAGCGTCGTCGCGGCCAAGCAGAAGAAGGTCGCGACCAAGGACGAGCTGCGCACCAAGCTGACCACCGCCGCCACCACGCAGAAGGCCAAGCTCGAGGCCGACGTCACCGCGCAGAAGGCGAAGCTCGACGAGAAGCTGGCCGCCGAGTTCACCAAGCTCGAGGAGTGCGAGACCAAGGAGCAGGCCAAGCTCCAGACCGAGCTCGACAAGCGCACGACCAAGCTCGAGGCGGACATCGCCAAGAAGCAGGAGGCCCACACCAAGCAGATCGCCAAGGAGCGGGTCGACCTCGACAAGAAGGACGCGACCGAGCAGGCGACGCTGCGGGCCAAGGCCAAGGCCGACGCCGAGGCGATCAAGGTCGAGGCCGACAAGCAGGCGGCGGCCACCGCCGAGCACGCCAAGCTCAAGGCCAACGACCTGTCGATCAAGGGCATGACCGAGGCCGGCGGCGCCACCGTCGACGCCAACCGCAAGGCCGAGCAGGCGATCAACGCCGCCAACGGCCGCGCCAGCGGGCTGGCCGAGGACGAGGCCAAGAAGGTGCGCGCCGAGGGCGAGAGCCGGGCGGCGATGGCGCGGGCCGCGGGCGAGCGCAAGAAGGCCGACATCCTGGCCAAGGCCAAGGCCGACGGCGACGCGATCAGGACCAAGGGCCTGGCCGACGCCGAGGCCCAGAAGAAGGCGGGCGCCGATCGGGTGACGGCCGCGCTCAAGGCCGGCGAGGACCAGGCCGCCAAGGTCCACGCCGCGACCATCACCGCGATCGCCGGCATGCAGGCCAAGAGCGACGCCGCCGTCGCCGAGATGAACGCCGAGGTCGCCAAGATGAAGGCCGACGTCGCGGCCAAGCAGGCCGAGATCACGGCCAAGGCGGCGACCCGGCGCACCGAGCTGAAGGCCAAGGCCGAGGCCGAGAAGACCCGCGCGCTGACGCAGATCGAGAAGGAGTACCAGGACGCGCTCAAGACGATCGACACCAAGGTCGCCGCCGACCTGGCCAAGATCGACGCTGCCAGCGACAAGGACCTGGCGAACCTCGAGCGGCAGGTCGATCAGGACATCGCCAAGATCGAGGCCGCGGTGAAGCGGGCCGAGCAGCGCATCGACCAGCAGGTCAAGGCGGCCGAGCGCAAGGTCCACGCCCAGTGCCTGGCCGAGAAGGCCAAGATCCACGCCGACACCTGCAACGTCATCGGCGGGCTCGACCGCATGGCGTTCCAGGCCAAGCAGCGCATCGCGGCGGCCGACAAGGACACCAAGAACGAGATCCACGCGGCCCACGCGCAGGGCGTGGCCGAGGTCGAGGCCGCCAGCCAGCAGGCCGCGCAGGACCTGCAGCAGGGCAACGAGGCGCTGCTCAAGGCCACCGAGGACCAGGGCGCCGCCGACCGCGCCGCCGCCGACAAGGCCGCGGCTGACTCGGGCAAGGCGATGGAGGGCCAGCGCGCCGACCTCGACAAGGAGATCAACAAGGAGTGGGTCGACGACGCGACCCAGAAGGCCAACGCGAAGCTCGACGACACCGGCGTCTTCAACGTCGTCACCGACGGCGAGGCCACCGACGCGATGAACATCCTCAACAGCCTGCCGGCTGACCTGCAGGGTGACGCCGTCGAGCAGCTCGACAAGGACGCGTTCGCGAACCTGCTCGACGAGGTGCCCGAGAAGCGCCGCGCCGAGTTCGACACGATGGTCGCCGACACCCACGACCCCGAGCGCAAGCTCAAGCTGTGGGGCGAGCAGCACAAGTCACAGGCGGACAAGGACGCCGAGGCCGAGCACAAGAAGACCGCCGACGAGGGCGGCTGGGACTTCTGGAACGACACCAAGGAGCAGGATCGGAACGAGCGGCTCAACAGCCGCCGCGACGACATCATCGACTCGACCAAGGACGAGACCGACGAGGAGGTCAAGTTCCTGCTCGAGAAGCAGAAGGCCGGCACGCTGACCGAGGCCGACGTCGATGCGCTGCGGCAGCGCAAGGAGCACGAGCACAAGATCGAGATGAAGTACAACGTCAACCTGACCAACGACACCGGGCTCAACTCGGACAAGAAGTCGAAGATCGGGTGGAACGACGGCGATCTCAGCCAGATCGAGGCGGCGCTGGCGGTGATGCCCGAGGAGCACGTGAAGGACAACACGATGCTCAAGGAGATCCGCCGGGCCGGCGCGCACCCGAAGCAGCCCAACGTCGGCGGCGACCACAGCGATGGCGTGATCAAGGTCTACGAGCCGGGCACGACGTTCAACTACCGCCACAACGGCGACGCGCTCGAGGGGCAGGACCCCAACGGGGTCGACGTCAACGGCAACCCGCTGCCCAAGAACGGCGACCCGCTGGGCTCGCTGCACGAGGTCATCAACCACGAGTTCGGCCACGACATCCACGACCAGAACGAGGACGCGTTCAAGCGGTACCAGGACGCGGCGGGCTGGGAGAGCGACGTCGGGAAGAAGCAGCTCGGCAAGGCCGGGCTCACCGACGACCAGATCGAGCAGCTCAAGGAGACCGACAAGGACAAGCCACAGCTCGACCGGATCGAGGGCAAGGACGGCAAGATCTACGTCCGCGATCCGTACAACTCGGGCGAGGTGCTGGCCTACGACAAGGGCGCGATCCCGGAGGCTGGCAACGACGCCCTCGGCAACGCGCTTCCGGGCATGTCGCAGCCGAACAACCGCGGCTGGGACACGTGGAACTACGCCAACACCAACTACAAGGACCACTTCGCCGAGCACTACATGAAGGCGCTCGACAAGCCCGAGACGCTGGCCAAGGACCTGATCGACGCGCCGACGCAGCGGGTCACCGGCGTGACGACCAAGCGAGACCAGGCTCAGGGCGTGGTCGACGCCGCGAAGGCCAAGACGCCGCCTGATCCAGCGGCGGTGACGCAGGCGGAGGCCGACCTGCAGAAGGCTCAGGCCGAGGTCGATGACGCCGTGAAGGATCAGACCGCGCAGAAGAAGCAGTACGACATCATGCGCGACGAGATCTTCCACGCCGACAAGGCGGCGACCGACGCCGAGGCGCGGCTCAAGGCGCGCGGCGTCGACCAGGCGAAGATCGACGACTTCAACGCCAAGGCGGCGCGCCTGCAGACGCCGAAGCAGATAGAGTCGCTCGAAGCTCAGTACTAGCCATGCGCCGCTCGCCGCTCATCGTCTCGATCTTGGCCGCCGGTCTTGGGTGTCGCAACGGCGACGCGCCGCGGACCGCGGCGCCGGTGGGGAGCGGGGCCGGCACGGTCGTCGATGCGCAGGACGTCCACATGCCAAACGTGACCGAGACCAACAAACTCCAGCCGCGGCGCGATGGTCGTTTCGTCGCGATCACGCCCGGGGCCGTGGCCTGGGTGAGCAAGCAGGGGATCGAGCGCTGGTCGTTTGGAGACGGCAAGGCGCGCCCGGCGGTCGCCAGCGTCGATCGCGTGTTGGCGCTCGGCCGCGACGGCGACGGCGTCGCGGTGGTGGTCGGTGACGGGATCTCGACCGCCCGTCTGGGAGCGATCGGGGCGACCGCCACCGCGCTGGCCGACGTGACCCCGCCACCGCGCCTGTGGCCCGGGATCCGGTTCGTGGGGCTGACCGCGGCCAACGTCTTCGTCGCCGACGCGGGCTCGCTCGATGTCTTCGACCGCGCCACCGGCGAGCGACTGCACCGCGAGGCGTTCGCGGCCGACGAGCTCGCGACGTGCACGCCGGTCGACGATGGCGTGGTGTTCTATCAAGCCGGCACCATCGTGCGGCTCGGACCTGGGGCGGCCCGGGCGACGTACCAGGATTCGGGCCTCTCGCTCCACTATGCCGCGGGCGCCGATCGCGACCACCTGTGGGCGACCTCGGCGTCGTCGGTGTCGCTGGTCAGCCTCGCCAGCGGTCAGGCCAAGGTCGAACGGATGGTCGCGATCCCCGGCGTCTACCACCTCGCGTCGGTCGACGGCGACGCGGCGGTGCTGTCGGTGGCGATGAAGGCGGGTGCGTGGGACACGCTCACGGTGACCGTGGTCGGGACGGACGGGGCGATCCGCTGGACCAAGGCGCTGCCGGCGCCGAAGCGGCAGTTCGCCGAGGTCGCCGGCGGCAGCGGCCACGTCGCGGTGGTGCTCGACGGCACGCTGCACGTGTTCAAGGCGGCCGACGGCGCCGCGGTCACGCCGTAGGCGGCCGCGCCGGCGCGTCGATGGCGCGGCGGGCCTCGCGGCGCCAGCTCAGCAGCAAGACCACGCCGGCGATGAAGACGCCGAGGTTGAACCCCAGCCGGGTGGTGACCGGCCAGCTCGCGGCCACCGCGGCGGCGACGATCAGCGGCACCGCGGCCACGAACCGCCCGTAGGTGACGAACGCGACCGTGATCAGGAACAGGTCGACGGTCATCATCGGCGCCGCGCCGAGGCCGATGTGGACCGCGAAGCAGCGGTTGGCCAGCACCGCCGCGGCCGCGCCGATGATCGCGCGCCCGGCCGCGGCCGACGCGTGGTTGGCGAACAGCCCGCGGCGGCCGAGCGCCGCGCCTACGGCGATCACGCCGCAGACGATGATCGCGTTGCGGCGCAGCACCAGCGGGCTGGCCTGCTCACCGAGCGAGACGCCGGCCACCAGCGTCTGCATGAACATCACCGCCATCACCACCAGCAGCGTGGCGGACAGGATGGTCCGCTCGCGCGCGCCGACGGTGAGGTCGCGCTCGCGCTCGATCAGCATGACCTGCGCGGTGCGATCGACCAGCACCTCGCGGCGCCGGGTCAGCGCGGCGTGGCGGGGATCGTCGTCGGGGAGCTCGGCCGCCAGCTCGGCCGCCGCGCCCAGGTTGTCGCGCTCGAACTCGAAGTCGAACAGCGCGGTGCGCAGGCGGGCCAGGCCGCGGACCGCCGACGGGTTGGTCGGCCAGGCCGCCAGCGCCTGCTCGAGGCCGAACCGCGCGACGTCGGCCAGGCGGTGGATCGCCGTGACCGCGTCGGCGCTGCCGGCGTCGGCCGACGCCAGCATCGCGACCAGCTCGTCGACCCGATCGTTGGCCGCGCTGGCGACCCGGTGCGAGGTCTGGTGGGTCAGGAACGCCTGCAGCGCCGCCGCCAGCGCCGGCGCGTCGGCGTAGCGGTCGGCCGGGGCCCGGGCCATCGCGCGCTCGATGATCGCCACCAGCTCGAGCGGCACGTCGGCGGCGATCACCGCGATCGGCCGCGGCGGGCCGGCCACGACCTGGGCCCAGACCGGATCGCCCGACGCCGCGCTGTGGGCGCCGCTGACGTCGTAGGGCGCGGTGCCGGCGACGAGCTGGTACAGGATCGCGCCGAGCGCGTAGATGTCGGCGCGGGTGTCGACCCGATCGCCGCGCGCCTGCTCGGGCGGCATGTAGCAGGGCGTCCCGAGCACGCTGCCGGCCGAGGTCAGGCGCGGGTCGGGCGAGCTGGGGCGATCCGATCGGCGCGGCTCGTCCTCGTCATCGAGCCGCAGCGCGAGGCCCCAGTCGATGACCACCACCTCGCCGAACGATCCGAGGATGACGTTGGCCGGCTTGAGGTCGCGGTGGATGACCCGCTGGGTGTGCGCGTACGCGACGGCCTCGGCGATCGCGATCACCGCCGGCACCAGCGCCAGGCGCTCGTCGAGCGTGGGCGCCGCGGCGATCGCCGCCGCCAGCGAGCGCCCCTCGACCCACTTCATCGCGTACGACGGGACGCCGTCCAGATCGAGGCCGAGATCGTAGACCGGGACGATGTTGGGGTGGATCAGCCGGCTGGTGACCCGGGCCTCGCGCAGGAACCGGGTGGTCAGCCCGGGGTCGGGATCGCGCAGCTGCTTCACCGCCACGTGGCGATCGAGCACGACGTCGTGGGCCGCGCGCACCGTGGCCAGACCGCCCTCGGCCAGGACCGCGCCCAGGCGGTAGCGCTCGGCGAAGCTCGGCGACGGCAACGCCACGGCCGGCGCCGGCATGGCCAGCGGCCCCAGCGTGATGGTCGCTTCGGAGTCGACGGTCCCCACCTCCCACCATCATACCCGAGCGGTGAGCCGCCCGGCACGCGCAATCACCCCTGCTCGAAGTGGACCACGTCGATCAGCACCGTCGCCGAGAACAGGATCGCGCGCAGCCGCGGATCGGTGATCTGGCCGAACTCGATCCAGAAGTTGTCGGCCTGCGTGAACATCTCCTTGGCCAGGCCGCTCCACTTCTTCTGGATCAGCCCGACCTCGTGCTCCTGGCCGGGCAGCATGATCTTGAAGGTCCACGGGCGGAAGAACGGGCCGAACAGCGTGGCCAGCTCCTCGCCGCCGGGGCCCTCGACCGTGTACTTGCGGCGGAACCAGGTCCAGCGCTTCTGCAGCGCGCCCAGCGGCCTGCCGTCGGGGGTCGACACCTCGAGCCGGTGGAAGATGAAGCGGAACGGCCGGCGCAGCGACAAGAGCTGGGTGCCGGCGCTGAGATCCTCGACGCTCGACCGGAACGGCCGCATCGAGCGCAGGAACAGGCGCTTGAGGAAGTTGCCGAAGCCCTTGCCCTGCTCCTGCACGTTGAACACCGGGTTGCCGGCCTCGTCGTAGACCGCGTAGGTGTTCTTGGCGTCGAACGACGTCAGGATCTCGAGCCAGCGCTTGCGCTGCCGCACCGACAGGCGGCTGGGGCGCGCGAAGGGCACGAGGGCGGCGTCGGTGACGGGTACCAGGGCGTTGTCCACGGCGGCAGTGTACACGCGGCGTGCGCGCGTGCGATCGTCGGGCGGTGATCGCGATGGAGCGCACCCACCGGTGGCGCGACGATCGGCGGTGGCTGCCGCCGGCGGTGCGCTGGGCCAGCCGCGGCGCGACCGCGGCGGTGTGGGGCGGCTCGGCGGCGGCGCTCGGCACGGCGCTGGTGGTCGCGCCGGCGGTGCTGCTGGTGTGGAAGGGGCTGGTGCTGGTCGGCGCCGGCGCCGCGGTGGCCGGTCAGCAGGCCGGTCACGCGATGTTCCAGCGGCAGCTGCGCAAGCTGGCGCGCGGCGACATCCCGCTGTCGCAGCTGGACGCGCACGCCGAGGGCGAGCTGGTGGTGGTGCGCGGCCGCATCGAGGCCGACCCGGCGATGACCGGGGTCCTGGTCGACACCGCGTGCGTCTATCGCCGGATGGTGTGGGAGCCGGACGGGCGGTGGGTCAGCGAGGCGGCGATCGACTTCGCGCTGGTCGACGCCGCCGGCGCGCGGGTGCGGGTGCAGGCCGGCGGCGCGCGCTGGATGATCGGCCCGCGCGAGCCGTGGACCTACCCGCTGCCGCGGTTCGATCGCGACGGGGTCCACCCGATGGTGCGCGAGCTGGCGCGGCGGAACGGCGCGGGGGTGATCAAGGCGTCCGAGCGCGTGCTGCCGATCGGCGCCGAGGTGCAGGTGGTGGGCTACAAGACCGCCAGCGCCGACGTCGGCGGCAGCGTCGTCGACTACCGCCTGCCGCCGCAGCGCGCGACGTTGCGATCGGGCAAGGACCTGCCGCTGGTGATCACGCTGGTCGCCGACCTCGCCGACCCCGACGGGTGAGCGGCGGGGCCGTCAGGCGCCCTCGGCCTCGAAGCCGACCCGGGCGTGGGAGCCGTCGCAGTACGGCTTGTTCTGCGAGTGGCCGCAGCGGCACAGCCAGGTCTCGTCGACGCGGCCGCAGGTGCGGCCGGTGCCGGTGACCAGCTCGAGGTGGCCGGTGACCTGCAGCGGGCCGTCCTTCTGCGGAGCGATCTCGACCTCGCCGGCGCGGGCGGCCAGGGGCGGCGCGTCGACGGTGGCGGGCTCGCCGGTGGCCTGGAAGCCGGCGGCGGCGTGGCTGCCGTCGCAGAACGGCTTGCGCTGGCTGGCGCCGCAGCGGCACAGCGTGGCGCGGGTGCGCGGCGCCTCGCCGGCGATCCGCAGGTCGCCGTGGAACGCCAGGGGGCCGTGCTCGCGGACGCGCACGAGGTTGACGATCGGCGGCCGCTCGTCGGGCTTGCCGTCCTTGCGCCGGTAGGTGATCGCGCCCGACGGGCAGTTGTGCGCCAGCGCGGCGACCTCGTCGGCGGTGGCCCGCTCGGGGTGCAGCCACGGCCCGACGACGTTGGGCACGAAGACGTCGGGGCGGGACAGCACGCAGGTGCGCGAGTGGATGCAGCGCCGCGCCTCGAAGCGCAGCTCGACGTCGTCGCTGTCCACGATCTCGAGGTGGTCGTCGGCCATGGCGGCGATCTTCCGCCGGCGCGCCGGCCGAAGCAACCGCGGCGCGCGGCCGGCCGCGTGCTACGGTCGGGGCATGGCGACCATCCCCGCGGCGCTGGCCGCGCTGCCGATCCTCGACGAGCGCGGCGCCGAGCTGCGGCTCGATCGGCTGTGGCACGAGCGCACCGCGTTGATCGCGCTGGTGCGCCACTTCGGTTGACTGCTCTGTCGTGAACAGGTGGTGCAGTTGCACCGCGAACGGGCGCGCATCGAGGCCGCGGGCGCGACCTTGCAGGTGATCGGCAACGGCGCGCCGATGTTCATGGCCGGGTTCCGCGAGACCACCGGCTACGACGGCGGCCTGTACACCGATCCGTCGCTGGCGGTGTACCAGGCGCTCGAGCTGCGCCGCGGCTGGGCCACGATCCTCGCGCCGCGGGCGGCCAAGAACGCCGCGCGGGCGCTGGCCGGCGGGTTTCGCCAGGGCCGCACCCAGGGCGACGCCACCCAGCAGGGCGGCGTGCTGGTGGTGGCGACCGACGGGACGATCCGCTTCCGCCACGCCGATCGGGTGGCCGGCGACGGGCCGCCGGTGGCGAGCGTGCTGGCCGCGCTCACGGCGTGATCGGCCCGCGCGGCGGCGGTCGCCGGCGTCGTCAGCGAGCGGCGAGCACGCGCTCGGCGCAGCGCGCCGCCAGCGCCATGATCGCGATCATCGGGTTCACGCCGGTGTTCGACGGGAACACGCTCGAGTCGGCGACGTACAGGCCGGCGGTGGCGTGGTGGCGGAAGTCGGGCCGCACGACGCTGCGCGCGGGATCGCTGCCCATCCGCGCGGTGCCGAACAGGTGCGTCATCGACATGCTGTAGGCGCTGGGGCTGAGCGGCGCCTCGCGCTCGAGGCGCGGCAGCTCGGCGCGATCGCGGACCACCGGATCGAAGCCGGCGATGCCGGGGTAGACCTCGCGGGCGCCAGCGGCGAGGAGCTGCTCGCACAGCAGCCGCACGCCGCGCCGGGTCGCGCGCACGTCGTCGGGGGTGAGCGAGTAGGTCACCAGCGGGCGGCGGCGCCCCGGACGCACCCGGCCGCGCGCGCCGGCGCGGATCGCCGCGCCCCACACCGCGTAGCGATCGAGCTCGGCCAGCCGGCGCGCGAAGCCGGCGCCGACGCCGGGCACGCGGCTGGCGACCAGGCCGAGGTCCATGCCCAGCGCCTCGAGCTTGATGCCGAGCTCGCGGTAGCCGGTGACCTCGTGGCCCTGGGTCGCGCCGCGCCAGTTCGCGACCGGCTCGGCGAAGCGGCCGGTGACCGACGCGCCGGGGTGGGCGCTGAGGCCGTCGCCGACCGGGCCGTGCCCGAGGCCGCTCTGGCGCAGCAGGCATGGCGTCTGGATCGCGCTGGCCGCGAGCACCACGGCGACGGTGGCCTCGATCGCGAACGGCGCGCCGGCCGCGGTGGTGCCGCGCACGCCGACCGCGCGGCCGCGCTCGACGACGATCCGCTCGGCGCGCAGCCCGGCCAGGATGCGGGCGCCGGCGGCGACCGCGTCGGGGAGCAGCGTGCGCTCCATCGACAGCTTGGCGCCGTGCGGGCAGCCCTGCAGGCACCGGCCGCTGCCGACGCAGCCGTCGACGTTGCGGCGGATCGCGCGGTGCGCGACCTCGGTCACCGCGGCCCCGCGCGCCAGCAGCAGGTTCTTGGCGCCGGCGATCGCGTCGGGCGTCGGGTGGACGCCGAGGCGCGCCTCGAGCCGCGCCTCGTGCGCGGCGATCACCTCGGCCGGCAGCGCGTCGGCCAGCGCCGGATCGTCGGCCGCCCACGCCGCCAGCACCTCGGGCGGCAGCCGCCAGCAGATCGCGCCGTTGATCACCGACGTGCCGCCGACCGCGCGGCCCTGCAGGTACGGCATCGACAGGTTGCCGAACGCCAGCGACGTGCCCATGTCGCGGTACAGCTGGGCCATCGCGCGGACGCCGCTGGCCGCGAACGTCGCCGGCGGGTGGTGGTGGCCCTCCTCGACGACGATCACCGCGACGCCGGCGCGGGCCAGGTCGGCGGCGACGGTGGCGCCGGCCGGGCCGCTGCCGATCACGACCACCTCGGCGCGATCGTCGAGCCGGCGGCGCACCGCGCGCCCGTCGACGGCGATCAGGCTCACGGCGCGCCGGCTCCCGGGAAGCGCGCGCGCACCGCCGGGTCGTCGAAGTACGCCAGGCACGCCAGCGTCTTCAGCGTGGTCACGGCCTGGCGCACGAAGGCGCGGCGATCGTCGGCCGCCGCGGCGATGAACGCCGCCTGCTCGACCGGGTCGAGCCGGAAGAACGGCCGGCGGTAGCCGCGCACCACCGGCAGGAACACCAGCGTGTGCAGCATCGGCCGCAGCCCGGCGCGCACCAGCGGCGCGGCCGCGCCGTCGAACGCGCGCCAGAACGTCGCGCGGTCGATCGCGGCGAACGGCGGCAGGCCGTCGGCGCCGTCGGTGCCGAGGATCGCGGCGAACAGCGCCTCGGCCCACGCGCGCTCGGTGGCCGACAGCGCCAGCGGCCCGGCGCGCGGCGCGTCGTACGGCGTCTCGGTGACGCGGCGCTCGCGCTCGAGCGTGAAGTAGGTCGGCGTCTCGAGGCAGCGCCCGCCGATCACGAGGTAGCTGACGCCGATCAGCTCGTCGGCCGAGCCCGGCGTCAGCGCCACCAGCGGGTCCTTGATGCGCTGCATGCGCAGGTCGGGCACCCGGCCCAGCCCGTAGTCGATGATCAGGCCGCGATCGAACCCCGGCGGCGTCGGCACCCCGGTCGGCGCGATGACCTCGTAGTGCCACTCGGTGACCGGGCGGCCGCGGCGGGTGCGCGGGCGGCTGGGCGCGTCGACGCCGTCCTGCTCGAGCCGCACGTTCCAGCCCAGCAGGCGCCCGGTGCCGGGCTCGCGCCAGAACGTCTTCTGGAACGTCTTCCAGCTCAGGCGCTCGAGCAGCCGCGGCAGGCCCAGGCTGGTGCCGCGGTAGACCCAGCCCTCGAGCGCCGCCGGATCGACCGGGTGGCCTTCGACGATCGCCGCGCGCAGCTCCCGGGTCGAGGCGTGGCGCAGCGCGCGCGCGGTCGGCATCACGTCAGCGTACCGCGCGGCTCGTCGGATCACGACGCCGGGCGGGGCATGATCGCGCCCTCGAGGTCGCTGCTCTCCCAGGTCGCGCCCATCGCCAGCCGCTGGCGCAGCGCGACGAAGTCGACCTCGCGGCTGCCGCCGGCCTCGAACGCCCGGAACCCGGCCTTGGCCTCGGTCATCATGTTGAGCGACAGCCAGGCGCGGCTCTGCTCCTTGTTCTTGTCCCAGTGCTCGAGCTTCTTCTTGCGCATGCTCTCGATGGTCTTGATCGAGCAGTCGGGGAAGGTCATGAGCAGCTTGGTGGTCAGGCGATCGACCGCGCGGTCGAGCTCGGCCAGGTCGATCGTCGCCTTGGCCAGCAGCGCCTTGCCGGCGGCGAGCGCGTCGCCGGTCTTGGACTCGCCGTAGACGATGTTGCCGCGGTCGTCGAGGTAGCGGCTGGTCTCGACCAGCGGGTTGGGGACGAACGCGCCGTCGAGCTTGACCACCGGCGCGATCTCGGTGAGCAGCCCCAGCCGCATCGCCTTGTGCGCGCTCCACAGCCCGGCCGCGGTGGTGCACGACAGCATCGCCTGCTCGATCCCGACGTAGAGGTGCAGGAAGTCGGTGGCGCCGCCGTCGGGCGCCGAGCCGTGCTTGGGGCCGACCTGGCCGAACCGCGCGGTGTCGGCGGCGATCGAGAAGTCGCACGCCATGCCGATCTCCTGGCCGCCGCCGACCCGGACGCCGTTGACCCGACAGATCACCGGCTTGTCGCACGCGAGGATCGCCGAGACCATGTCGTTGAACAGGCGCATGTACTGGCGGTACTCGCCGGAGTGGCCGGCGTAGCGGGTGGCGTACTCGCGGGTGTTGCCGCCCGAGCAGAACGCCTTGTGGCCGGCGCCGGTGAACACCGCGCACACCGCGGCGCGATCGTTGGAGGCGTGGCGGAACGCGAGGATGACCTCCTTGATGGTGTCGGTGGTGTACGAGTTCATCTCGGCGGGGTTGTCGAGGACGATCCACACGTTGTGGAGGCCCTCGACGGCCGCGCCCTTGGTGTCGAACACCGGGCGCCGCTCGACGCGGATGTGCTTGAAGGTGTAGCCGGGCACGAGGTCGTGGTCGTACATGAGTCGTCGGTAGCGCCGCGCCGCCCGGGTCGAGTTGACCGCGATCAACTCGCGCGGCCGCTTCGCGCGAGGGGCGCGTGGACGCCCGCGTCGAACCTGGCTCGGACTTGACCGCGATCAAGCCGGGTCGATCCGAGGCTCCTAGAGTGCGGCCCATGAGCGAGACGATCCGCAAGGGGTGGCGGATGACCGGGCCCGGCGCGATGGCGTGGTTCGAGGAGCCGCTGCCGGAGCCGCCGCCGGGCTACGTCACCGTCGAAGTCATCGGCTGCGGTGTGTGCCACACCGACCTCGGCTACCTCTACGACGGCGTGCCGCCCGCGCACAAAGGCCCGCTGGTGCTCGGGCACGAGATCATCGGCCGCCGCGCCGACGGCGGCCTGGTGCTGGTGCCCGCGGTGAGCCCGTGCGGCGAGTGCCCGGCGTGTCGGCGCGGTCGCCCGACCGCGTGCGCGCACGGGCGGATGCCGGGCAACCACCACGACGGCGGCTTCGCGACCCACGTGCAGGTGCCCGAGCGCTACCTGTGCCCGGTGCCGCCGATCGCCGACGCGTGGCGACTGGCGGCGATCGCCGACGCGGTGACCACGCCGCTGCAGGCGATCACCCGCACCGGCCTGGCCGCGGGCGACGTCGCGGTGGTGGTCGGCGTCGGCGGCGTCGGCGGCTTCCTGGTCGAGATCGCCGCGGCGGTCGGCGCGACGGTGGTGGCGATCGACGTGGCGCCGGCGCGGCTGGCCCGGGCCCAGCGCCGCGGCGCGCGGGTCGCGCTCGACGGCCGGAGCCTCGACGTCAAGGGCGCGCGCAAGGAGGTGGCCAGGCAGCTCGGCGCCGGCACGCCCGACGCCGGCTGGCACGTCTACGAGTGCTCGGGCTCGCCGGCCGGGCAACAGCTGGCGTTCGCGCTGCTGACCCGCGGCGGCAAGCTCGGCGTGGTCGGCTTCACCCCCGAGGTGGTGCCGCTGCGGCTGTCGAACGTGATGGCGCTCGACGCCGAGATCTACGGCAACTGGGGCGCCGATCCGGCGCTGTACGCGCCGGCGCTCGAGCTGGTGCTGGCCGGCAAGATCGATCTGGCCTCGGCGGTCGGCCACCACGCGCTGCGCGAAGCGCCGGCGGTGCTGGCCGCGGTGCATCGCCACGAGCTCGACCACCGGCCGGTGCTGCTGCCATGAACGACGCCATCGTCAGC
This sequence comes from Myxococcales bacterium, assembly GCA_016707895.1. Taxonomy (GTDB): domain Bacteria; phylum Myxococcota_A; class Polyangia; order Haliangiales; family Haliangiaceae; genus UBA2376. Next base: position 236,382 of record JADJGV010000009.1, read on the forward strand.
CGCGAGGTCCACGACGACGGCGCGATCGTCGAGCTGCGCCTGGCCCGGCCGCCGCGCAACGTCCTCGACGGCGCCGCGCTCGACGCGCTGGCGGCCCACGCCGCGGCGATCGCGAGCCCGGCCCACGCGCGGGCCCGGGCGATCCTGCTCACCGCCGCCGGCCCCAACTTCTCGGTCGGCGCGTCGGTGCCAGAGCACGCGCGGGCCCACGCCGCCGGCATGCTGGCGAAGTTCCACGGCGCGATCCGCGCGCTCGTGGCCTGCGACCTGCCGATCGTCGCCGCGGTGCGCGGCCACTGCCTGGGCGGCGGGCTCGAGCTGGCGCTGCTGGCGACCCGGCTGGTGGTCCACCCGCAGGCGCAGCTCGGCCAGCCCGAGATCCGGCTGGGGGCGCTGGCGCCGGTGGCGTCGGTGCTCTTGCCGCGGCGGATCGGCCAGGCCCGGGCCGAGGACCTCCTGTGCAGCGGCCGCAGCGTCGACGCCGCCGCGGCGCTGGCGCTGGGGCTGGCCGACGCGGTGGTCGACGATCCCGACGCCGAGGCGGCGGCGTGGATCCGCGCCGCGCTGGTGCCGCACAGCGCCAGCTCGCTGCGCCTGGCCACCCGGGCCGCCCGCGCCGGGCTGCGCCGCGATCTCGACGAGCTCTTGCCACGGCTCGAGCGGCTGTACGCCGACGAGCTGTCGCCCACCCATGACGCCGAGGAGGGCGTGCGCGCCTTCCTCGAGAAGCGCGCTCCGCGCTGGGAGGACCGGTGACCACGACCCAACCCACCATCGATGACCTCGTCGCCGACCTCGAGGCGCGGTTCGACGACGTCGACCTCGGCCACGTCCGCGCCTGGAAGGACGGCGCCCCGCACCGCCTCGCGATCGGCTGCCTGCCGGTGTTCGCGCCGCGCGAGGTGATCTGGGCCGCCGGCGCGCTGCCGGTGTTCGTCCGCGGCGCCGGCGATCGGATCGAGACCATCCGCGGCGACGCCTACTACCAGTCGTACATCTGTCACCTGCCGCGCTCGACGCTGGAGCTGGGGCTGCTCGGCCACCTCGACGGCCTCGACGGCATGGTCTTCCCCAACACCTGCGACGTCATCCGCAACCTGTCGGGCATGTGGCAGACGTCGTTCCCGCAGCACCTGGTGCGGTTCCTCGATCCGCCGCAGACCGCCGAGCCGGCCAGCGCCGCCGCCTACCTGCACCACGAGCTGTCGACGCTGTTCCGCGATCTGTGCGCGCACAACGGCGTCGAGCCCGAGGCGGCGCGGCTGCACCTGGCGATCGCCGACTACGCGGCGGCCAACGCGGTGATGCGCGAGCTGGCGGCGGCCCGACAGCGCGAGCCGTGGAACCTGCCGGTCGACGAGGTCTACCTGCTCAAGCGCGCGGCCGACAGCATGCCGCCGGGCGACTGGGCCGACCTGGCGCGGCGCTACCTGGCCGCGGCCGCCGCGCGCGGCCGCAAGCCCGAGGATCGCATCCGCGTCTGCCTGGTCGGCTCGTTCTGCGAGCAGCCGCCGCGGGCGCTCTTGCGCGCCGCCGAGAAGGCCGGCTGCTACATCATCGACGACGACCTGACCCTGGGCGTCGAGCCCAACGGCCCCGATCCGCTCCTGGGCGACGACGGCGATCCGATGGCGGCGATCGTCGCCGCGTGGCTGCGCACCACCCGCCCGTCGGCGGTGCGCTACGACGAGCACGGCACCGCGGGGCGGATCCTGGCCGAGCGGGTCGCGGCGGTGGGCGCCGACGGCGTGGTCTTCGCGGCGCCGTCGTTCTGCGACCCGGCGCTGCTCGATCAGCCGCGCCTGACCCGCGTGCTCGACCAGCGCAACATCCCGTACACGTCGTTCAAGTACGCCGAGAACACCGGCCAGTTCCAGGCGATCCGCGAGCAGGCCGGCACCTTCGCCGACTCCGTGAAGCTGTGGGGGACCGCATGATCAAGAAAGAACCTTCGATGGACGCGCAGAAGGACCTGCTCGCCGGGTACTTCGCGCGGCTCAGCCGGGCCAAGGACGAGGGCCGGCCGGTGGTCTACACGTTCGTCCCTGGCAACCTGGCCGAGCTGATGGCGGCGTTCGACGTGGCCCCGGTGTACCCCGAGGTCAACGCGCTGCAGTCGGCGATGCGCCAGCGCTCGAGCGGCTTCATCCGCGAGGCCGAGCGCGGCGGCCACTCCGAGGACGTCTGCAGCTACGTCAAGTGCGACCTCGGCATGCTGGCCAAGGGCAACGTCGGGCCGACCGGCGACACGATCCCGCCGCCCGACCTGCTGCTGTTGTCGTTCACGGGCTGCTTCACGTTCATGAAGTGGTTCGAGCTCTTGCGCGAGCAGTACGACTGCGAGGTGGCGATGCTGCACGTGCCGTACGTCGGCGACGGCGTCGTCACCGACGCGATGCGCGCCTACGTCGTCGAGCAGCTCCAGCGCGAGGTCATCCCCAAGCTGGAGAAGGTCACCGGCAAGCGGCTCGACCTCGACAAGCTGCGGGCGCAGCTGGCGCGGTCGCGCCAGGCCGAGGAAGACCTGGCGTGGGTCTTCAAGTCGGCGCGCCAGCGACCGTCGCCGATCGACGCGTACTTCGGCGGCGTCTACTACATCGGCCCGATCTTCACGTCGTTCCGCGGCAGCGAGGACGCCTGCCGCTACTACGCGATGCTGCGCGGCGAGGTCGAGGAGCGGCTGGCCGCCGGGCTGGGGCCGATCACGCCCGAGGGCTCGCTCGGCGAGGAGAAGTTCCGGCTGGTGGTCGAGGGGCCGCCCAACTGGACCTCGTTCCGCGACTTCTGGAAGATCTTCTACGACGAGGGCGCGGTGTGCGTGGCCTCGACCTACACCCAGGTCGGCGGCACCTACGAGCGCGGCTTCCGCCACGACCCGGCCAACCCGCTCGAGTCGCTCGCCGACTACTGCCTGTCCTGTTACACCAACCTGCCGCTGCCGAAGCGCAGCCGGGTGCTGGCCGAGATGGTCAAGGAGTACGCGGCCGACGGCTTCGTCATCCACTCGGTCAAGAGCTGCAACTCGTTCTCGGCCGGCCAGCTGCACATGCTGCGCGAGGTCGAGAAGCTGACCGGCGTGCCTGGCGGGTTCATCGAGTCGGATCTGGTCGACGCCCGCTACTACGGCCAGGCGAACATCAAGAACCGCATCGAGTCGTACCTGCAGATGCTCCACGCCCGCCGGACCGGCGCGTCGGTGCCGACGCCGCCGCGCGCCGAGCGGGTCCACCTGGAGGTGGTGCCATGAGGCTGTACCTGGGGGTCGATCTCGGTTCGACCACGAGCAAGGCGGTGCTGGTGGACGACGACGAGCGCGTCGTCGGGCGCGGCATCACCAACACCCGCTCCAACTACGACGTCGCGGTCGAGATCGCCCGCCGCGACGCGATGACCGACGCTCGCCTGGCGCTGGCGCTCCGGCTGCTCGGGCGCGAGGGCCACGCGGTGGCCGAGGCGTTCTGGGTCGCCAGCGACCTGCACCGGCTCGAGGCGCTGCGCCAGACCTGCCGGGCGACCGCCGCGGCGGTGCCGGGCGAGGGCCCACGGCTGGCGCCGGCGATCGACGTGATCCTGGCCCACATGGCCGACGAAGGCGGGACGCTGTTCAACGCCACCGCGCGCAGCCGCGGCTCGTTCTTCCGCGACATCGTCAGCGCGCGGTTCCACGCGCTGGCCGAGGAGCAGTGCGCGCGCAGCGGCGTCGACTTCGAGCGGGTGCTCGGGATCTACGACCGGGCCATCCTCGACGCCGAGAACCAGCTGATCGACCTGCCGTTCGTCGACGTGTTCGCGGCCGCCGTCGACCGCGCCGGCCTGCTCGGCGACCGGCGTGAGGCGGCGCTGGCGGTCGGCCGCGAGGTGGCCCACGCCGGCTTCGAGGTGGCCGGCTTCGTCGGCACCGGCTACGGCCGGGCCCGGCTGCCGTTCCCGCGCGAGTGTATCCGCTCGGAGATCCTGTGCCACGGGCTGGGCGCCCACGCGATGTTGCCGGCCACCCGCACGGTGCTCGACATCGGTGGTCAGGACACCAAGGCGATCCAGATCGACGAGCGCGGCCTGGTCACCTCGTTCCAGATGAACGATCGCTGCGCCGCCGGGTGTGGCCGCTACCTCGGGTACATCGCCGACGAGCTGTCGCTGGGGCTGCACGAGCTGGGGCCGATGGCGCTGACGTCGAAGCGCCCGTCGCGGATCACCTCGACGTGCACGGTGTTCGCCGGCACCGAGATCCGCGACCTGCTGGCGGTGGGCGAGAAGCGCGAGGACGTGCTCAGCGGGCTGCACCGCGCGATCATCACGCGGGCGATGAGCCTCTTGGCCCGGTCGGGCGGCGTCACCGACCAGCTGACCTTCACCGGCGGGGTCGCCCGCAACCCGGCCGCGGTCAACGCGCTCGGCGACATGGTCAAGGCCCACTACGGCGCGCGGACCATCAACGTCCACACCGACTCGATCTACACCGGCGCGCTGGGCGCGGCGCTGTTCGCCCGCCGCGGTGTGCCGGCCGAGGATCTGCCCGACGCCAAGAAGGAGTGCCACGGATGCGGCTGACCACCTGCGGCATCGACGTCGGCTCCAGCGCGGTCAAGGTCGTCGTGCTCGACGACGACGGCGACGGCGGAGCCCAGCTGCGCGCCACCCACCTCGAGCGCATCCGCCGCCGCGACCCGCGGGTGGTGCTGGCCGCCGGGCTGCGCGCGGCGCTGGCCACCGCCAAGGTCGACGAGAGCGACCTGGCGTACATCGCCTCGACCGGCGACGGCGACGTCGCCGAGGGCGTCCGCACCGGTCACTTCTACGGCATGACCTGCCACGCCCGCGGCGGGCTGTTCCTGGAGCCACGGGCGCGGTCGGTGCTGGACGTCGGCGCGCTGTGGGCGCGGGCGATCGTGATCGACCCCCGGGCCCGGGTGCTGGGCTCGCGCATGACCTCGCAGTGCGCCGCCGGCACCGGCCAGTTCATCGAGAACATCGCCCGCTACCTGGGGGTGCGGCTCGACGAGGTCGGCGCGCTGTCGATGACCGCGACCCGGCCCGAGCCGGTGTCGGGCATCTGCGCGGTGCTGGCCGAGACCGACGTGATCAACATGGTGTCGCGCGGCATCTCGACCGCCGAGATCCTGCGCGGCATCCACGAGTCGGTGGCGATCCGGCTGGCCAAGCTGTTGCGCGCGGCCAAGGGCGGCACGCCGGTGATGGTGACCGGCGGCCTGGCGCAGAACCCGGGCCTGATGGCGACCTTGCGCGAGCGGCTCGACGAGGGCGGCGGCCAGACCGAGGTCTTGACCCACCCGCTGTCGGTGCACGCGGGCGCGATCGGCGCCGCGCTGTGGGGCGCGTTCCGGCGGCGCAAGCTGGCCGCCGGGCTCGGCGGCGACGGCCGCCGCGAGGCCGCGGCGGTGCCGGCGGCGGTGTAGCGCGATGTTGCCGGTCGATCGCGACGACCCGACCAGCCGGATCTACGACTGGAACGAGAAGGACCGGGCGCGGCCGGCGGTGCGCAAGCCGCCGGGGCTGCTCGACGAGACCTTCCGCGACGGCCTGCAGGCGCCGGCGGTGCGCGACCCGGCGATCGACGACAAGCTGGCGCTGCTGCGGCTGATGGCGCGGCTCGGCGTCGACGCGGTCGACCTCGGGTTGCCGGGCGCCGGAGCCCGGGCCCGCGGCGACGTCGAGCGGCTCTTGCGGGCGATCCTCGAGGAGCGCCTGCCGCTGGTCCCCAACTGCGCGGCGCGCACGGTGCTGGCCGACGTCACGCCGATCATCGAGCTGTCCCAGCGCGTCGGCGCGGCGATCGAGGTGACGATGTTCATCGGCTCGAGCCCGATCCGCAGCCTGGCCGAGGGCTGGGATCTGGACGCGCTGGTGCGGCACACCCGCACCGCGGTGAGCGCGGTGGTCGCCGCCGGGCTGCCGGCGTCGTTCGTCACCGAGGACACCACCCGCAGCCACCCGGCGGCGCTCGACACGCTGTTCCGGGCGGCGATCGACGCCGGCGCGACCCGGCTGGTGCTGTGCGACACCTGCGGCCACGCGACCCCCGACGGCGTGCGCAGCCTGATCGGGTTCACCCGCGGCGTGCTGCGCGCGCTCGACGTCGCCGATCGGGTGGCGGTCGACTGGCACGGCCACGACGACCGCGGCCACGCGCTGGTCAACTCGCTGGTCGCGCTCGAGTGCGGCGTCGACCGCGTCCACGGCTGCGGCCTGGGGCTGGGCGAGCGCGCGGGCAACGCGCCGCTGGATCTGATCCTGCTCAACCTGCACCTCGCCGGGCTGCTCGATCCGGCGCGCCACGACGTCTCGTGCCTGGTCGAGTACGTGCAGCGGGTCAGCGCCGCCACCGGCGTGCCGATCCCGTTCGACTACCCGCTGGCCGGGCGCGACGTGTTCCGGACCGCGACCGGCGTTCACGCCGCGGCGGTCGCGAAGGCCGAGGCCGCCGGCGACCTCGATCTGGCCGATCGGGTGTACTCGTCGGTGCCGGCCCGGGCGTTCGGCCGGCAGCAGGAGATCGCGGTCGGCCACTACAGCGGCAAGGCCAACGCGGCGTGGTGGCTCCGGCACCACGGCTACGCGGCGACCGACGACGAGGTGGCGCGGGTGCTGGGCGCGGCCAAGCGCGCCGATCGGGTGCTCACCGACGACGAGCTGCGCGCGGCGATCGCGGAGTAGCGGGGCGGCTCAGCGCCTGGCGACGAACGACCAGTCGCCGCAGCGCTGCGCGCCGGCCTGGTCGGTGAGCACGGCGTGGGCGAGCAACGCGACCCCATCCAGGCCGGTGTCCTCGGTGATCGCGAACAGGCCCGCGGCGACCTGCTGGCCACCCTGATCGCTGAAGCCCATGCGGCCGCGATACAGCGCGAGCTCGGCGCCGCCGCGCGCGACGACCAGCTCGAGCTGCGGGTTGGTGGCGGCGGTGGGATCGGTGGGGTCGCCGGGGACGATGCCGGTCGTGGCGACGGCGAAGACCAGCATCGCCGACCCCTGCGGGCCGACGACCAGCGGCACCTCGGCGCCGGCGGCGGCGGCCTCGAAGCGGCGCACCTCGCCCAGCGCGCCGGTGCACGCCACGCCGGCGTCGGTGACGCAGCGGCCGATGGTCAGGCTCTGGGCGTCGCACGGCGGGGGCGCGTCGCGCGGCGGCGCGTCGACCGGCGCCGCGTCGGGACCCGCGCACGCGGCGGTGACGGTCGCGGCGATCACGGCCTCGCGGATCATGGCACCTCCACCAGCAGCCAGGACTCGTACTCGCTCGGCGGCCGCCACACCATGACCGAGAAGGCCGCGCCGCTGAGGTTGGTCGAGCGCAGCACCAGCAGGTCGCCCGGGCCGGCGCTCGGATCGACGCCGGCCAGCACCCGCACGAACGGGTTGTAGCCGCTCTGCCCGGCCTCCTCGTCGATCGTGGTGGCGATGAGCTGCTCGCGGCCGTCTTGGCCACGCACCAGCAGCTCGTGGCGGGTGCGGCTGCCGGTCTCGTCGTAGTTGGGGATGTACAGCGCGACGTCGCCGGTCACGTCGGCGCAGAGGTCGATCGCGAACTCGGCGTAGGCGCCGGGCCCGACCAGGAAGTGCTCGCCGTGGACCAGCGCGGCGGGGCCCAGCGGGCGCGGCTCCTCGCCGGGCTGCCACCGGCCGTCGCCGTTGGTGTCGTCGACGAACACGTCGTCGTCGCACAGCGCGGCGTCGGCGCCGTCGGACCCGGCCTCGTGCAACAGCGGGTAGCGGCCGTCCGCGCGCGGCGTGCCCTGGTGCCCTTGCACGAACAGCCGGTGGCGCCCAGGCCCGGCCAGGCACACCGGCGCGGCGGTGATCGCGTCGGCGTCCGCGGTGACGCGGGCGTCGGCGTCACCGCCGGGTCCGGCCGGGGCCCCGCACGCGCCAAGGGCGAGCGCGGCGACGATCACCGGGGCGGCCCCGTGCATCCCGTCACGCTGCCACGAGCCGGCGACGCGCGAGTTGACCTCGGTCAAGTCACGGCGCGGTCGCGCGGCTAGGTTGCTCGGGCGTGCACCGCCTCGTCTGGACGTCCTTGCTCGGCGCGCTCGCCGCGTGCCCGGCCGCGTCGGGCCCGGACCGGTTCCTCGACGAGGCCGCGCCGGTGCTCGAGCGCCGCTGCCTGGCGCCGGCCTGTCACGGCGTCGCGCCCGGCGCGATCGACGCCGGCGAGGTCGTCGATCGTCGGTACTTCTTCGTCGACGTCGACGGGCAGGGCCGCGTCCGGGATCCCGAGGCTGCGTACGCCAACGTCGTCGCGCGGATCAACACCGTCGAGGGCGCCGCCTGGTCGACGCTGTTGCGTAAGCCGCTGGCGCTGGCCGAGGGCGGGGTCGCCCACGCCGGCGGCCACCCGCTCGGCCGCGCCAGCGCGGACTGGCTGACCCTGCGGGCGTGGGTCGAGCGCGAGTCGGCGGGCGGCGAGGGCGAGCCGCGCGCCGCGCTGACGCCGCTGCAGACGCAGTTCGCCGACACCGTGCTGCCGGTGCTGCGCGATCGCGGCTGCATGCTGGCCCGCTGCCACGGCACCTCGCAGTTCGGCGGGCTGCCGCTGGTCCCGCCGATGGACGGCGCCGGGGGCGCGTTCTCGGTCGCCGAGATCCGCGCCAACCACCACAGCGCGCGGGCCAACCTCGCCCTGGTCGGGGACGCGGCGCGCTCCCGGCTGTTGCGCAAGGCGCTGCCGCTCGACGCCGGCGGCATCCCCCATCGCGGCGGCAACGACGGCTTCTTCCCCGCGGTCGGCGGGCGCGCGCCCATCGACGATCCCGGCGCCCAGGCGATCCTGGCGTGGGCGGGGGCCGAGCGCGCGGCGCTGGGGGCGCCCGCCGACGTGCAGGGTGTGGTGTTCGTGCGCGGTCCGATCGCGCCCCGCGCGCCGCTCGACCTCGACGCGTACCGGCCCGGCTCCGACGTGTGGCTCTACCCGGGCCTGACGCCGGGGGCGACGCCGGTCAACCTGACCGCGGCGGTCCACGCGGGGCCCGTCGAGATCCGCGATCCGGCGGTCAGCCACGACGGCCGACGAGTCGCGTTCGCGATGCGCCGCAGCGTCGATGACTGCTTCGCCTTGTGGGAGATCGGCCTCGACGGCGCGGGGGCGCGGCAGCGCACCACCCCGCCGTGCGTCGCGACCCACCGCAGCCACGACCGCTGGCCTGCCTGGGGCCCCGGCGACCAGCTGTACTTTGCGTCGACCCGCGCCGGTCACCGCGACGAGACCGGCCGCCGCGCCGACGTCGAGCTGTACCGCCTCGACCACGCCGAGCAGCCGGTGCGGCTGACGTTCACGCCCACGCCCGAGCTGACGCCGAGCTTCCTCGCGACGGGCGAGTTCCGCGGCTCGCTGGCGTTCACCACCGTCCGCCAGCTGGCCAGCGGGCCGCGCGGCGCGGTGTTCCGCTTCCCGCCCGATCACGATCGCGGCGCGCACCTGCAGCCGGAGTACCACCCGCACCACGGGCAGACCGCGCCGGCGCCGCTGGTGCTCGGCCTGCGCGAGCTGCCCGATGGACGCGACGTCGCGATGCTGCTCGGCTTCGACGATCGCTGGCAGGGCGGGCGGCTGGCCGTCGTCGAGCGGCAGTTCGGCCCCGACGCCGCGACCGAGGCGGTGACGATCGACGGCTTCCGCCACGCGTGGACGGTGGTGACGCCCGAGGCCGGGGCGGCCGGCGCGCCGCTCGATGGGCTGTGGCGCGATCCGGCGCCGCTCCCCGACGGCGGTCTGGTGGTGGCGCACGCGCCGGGGCCGATCGACCTGGACGATCCGACCGCGGCGCCCGACACCGCGCTGACCCTCACCGCGATCATCGACGCCCGCGGTGGTCCGCGCCTGGGGGCGCCCACCGTGCTGTTCGACAGCCCGGGCCTGGCCGACGACCAACCGGCGATCGTGGTGGCGCGCCCGGACGAGGACGACCCTCACCCGGACGCCTGGGACGACGCCGCGACCGGGCTGCTGCGCCACTCGGGCGTCGCGGCCAACGAGGCGATCAACCGCGCGCTGTCCCCGGTGATCGCGCGCCCGATGCGCGCCGACGCCGCCGCGGTGCGGCTGCTGGCGTGGCCGACCTGGGACGACGTCCCGGCGGTGGATCCGGCGCTGATCGCCAACGGCGACCCGGCGTCGACGTGGTGGAGCAACGGCGTCCACCTGCCGCGCACGCCGCTCGACCAGCACGCGCTGGCCGCCGACGGCTCGATCGTGGCCGCCGTGCCCGCGCGGACGCCGCTCCAGCTGCAGGTGCTCGACGCCGACGGGCTCGCGATCGGCGCGCCGTCGCGGCTGTGGATCAACGTCCAGGGCGGCGAGAAGTTCCCGCAGGGCACGCAGCCGGAGCACTACCCGCGCTTGTGCGCCGGCTGTCACGGCGCGCTCGACGGCGATCCCGGCCACGCGCTCGGGCCGATCGAGCCCGACGCGATCACGATGGCGTCGGTGACGCAGGCGGCGTACCGGCGCGGCGATCCGCGGCGGCCGCTGCCGCCGGTGCGGCTCGGCGAGGGCGGCGCCAAGGACTTCGACTTCGGGCGCGATCTGGCGCCGAGCCTGGCGCGGTCGTGCGCGGTGGAGGGTTGCCACGCCGGCGCGGCGCCGGTCGGCGGCCTCGACCTGACGCCGACGCCGACCGCGTACTACGACGCCGCCTACGAGGCGCTGCAGGCGTGGGGGCCGGGCTCGACCGGCGGCAAGCGCTACGTCGACGAGCGCGGCGCCAGCGCCCGCGGCTCGTACTTGATCGAGAAGCTGCTCGGCAAGGAGCTGGCTGCGCCGCGCGCGCTGGACTTCCGCTGCCCCCCTGCCGGCGCGGCGGTGCCGCCGCTCGACCCCGACGTGATCGCCGCCTTCGCCCAGTGGATCGACGGCGGCGCGGTCTACCGCGCGCCGCGGGTGGTGGTGCCATGACCGGCGCCCGCGCCGCGGGGCCGCTGGCGATCGTCGCCGGCTGCGCGCTCGAGCCGCCGCCGCCGGTGCCGCTGCCGGTGGGTGACGCCGCGGTGTTCGTGGCCCAGGCCGAGCCGGTGCTCGAGCGTCACTGCGCCGACGCCTCGTGCCACGCCGACGCCGACCGCGCGTTCGCGCTGTACAGCCCGGGGCGGCGCCGCGCCGATCCCGAGCGGCAGTTCCTCCACGAGCCGCTCACCGCGGACGAGCTGGCCGCCAACGCCCGCGCGGTCGCCGGCTTCGCGCTCGATCCGCTGCACGCCGGGACGGCGATCGACGCGTGCCTGGTGCTGTGCAAGCCGCTGGCGGTGACGGCCGGCGGGTGCGGCCACGTCCCCGGCCCGCTGTTCACCGGCGCCGATGAGCGCGACTACCAGGCGCTGCGCGCCTACCTCGCGACCCTGCGCCTGCCGGAGGATCCGTGAAGGTCGCGGCGCTGCTGATCGCGGGCGCGCTGGCGCTGGGTGGCTGCGTGCGGGTGCGACCGCACGAGCGGCAGACGCTGGCGCACCCGGCGCTGGCGCAGCCGCCGTGGCCCGACGCGCAGGCCGCGCAGGACCACGTCTACCAGGTGCGCGAGGGCAGCGAGGGCGCGGTCGGCGCCGGTGGAGGCGGATGCGGCTGCAACTGATCATCGCGGGCGCGGTGGCGCTGGCCGCCGCCGAGGCGCGGGCCCAGGCCGAGGTCGAGCCGGCGGCCGTGGCCGGGGTGCGGGTCTACGCCGACGACGACCACGTGACGGTGTGGAGCCCGAGCGCGCGGGCCACGGCGACGCTGCCGCGCGGCGTGGTGGTCGACGCCCACGTCGTCATGGACGCGGTGACCGCGGCGTCGATCGACGTGACGTCGAGCGCGTCGCCGTACGCGTTCGCCGAGCGGCGGCTCGAGGGCGGCGGCGGCGTGGCGGTGCCGGTGGCGGCGCAGCAGCAGGTCGGCGCCACGGTGGTCGTCTCCGACGAGCACGACTACACCTCGCTGCGGGTCGGCGGGCGCTGGCGCGGCGAGCTGGCGCGCCGCAACGCCACGCTCGAGCTCGGCTACACCGCCGGCTTCGATCAGGTCGGGCGGGCCGGCGATCCGACGTTCGCGCGCGACCGCCGCGAGCACCGCGGCGTCGTGAGCTTCACGCAGATCGTCGACCGCCGCGGCTACCTCGACCTCGTCGTCGAGGGCGTCCGCACCACCGGCTACCAGGCCAACCCCTACCGCTTCGTGCCGGTCACGATGGCCGGCGCGGTGGCCTACGCGCTGCCCGAGGCGGTGCCCACCAGCCGCGACGCGGTGGCGGCGCTGGTGCGGCTGCGGCGGGCGCTGGCGCCGGCGTGGTTCGCGCACGTCGACTACCGGCTGGCGCGCGACACCTGGGGCATCACCAGCCACACCGGCTCGGCGCGCGTGGTGCGCGCGCTCGACGACGACGAGGTGCTGCTGGGCGCCGAGCTGCGCGGCTACCTGCAGGACGGCGCCAGCTTCCACCGCGCCAGCTACGCCGGCGAGCTGGGCGCGCCGGTGTGGCGCACCCGCGACCACGTGCTGGGCGCGATGCACACGCTCACCGTCGGCGCCACCGCCCAGGCGCGCCTGCCGTGGCGCGGGGCCCAGGCCACCGCCGCGGCGGCGTGGCTGCGGTTCGGCTGGGGCGACGATCTGCGCCAGCGCGACCGCGACGCCATCGTCAGCAGCCTGACCGTGCTCGTCCCCCTGTGAGGTCCACCATGCGCGCGCTGCTCCTCGCCTCCTGCCTCGTCACGATCTCGGCCTGCCCCGGACCGTCGCCGACGACCATCGACGCGCCGGACGATCTCGACTGCGGCGATCGGCTGACGCTGACGGTCCGTGCCCCGGTGGTCGGGTATCGCCCGATCGCCGAGGCCGGCGACGGCGCCGAGCTGGTGCTCGGCTTCCAGGGCTTTCGCTACGTCTACGTGCGGGGACGGCTCGACGCCGATCCCGGCGTGGTCAGCGCGGCGGTGCGGGTGACGCTGGACGGCGGGGCGCCGCGCTCGCAGCCGGTGCAGCCGGCCTTCGGCCCGGCCGCTGGCGGCGGCGTCGAGACCGTGCCGCTGCAGGTGTTCTTCAACGACGATCCGCTGCCCGGGTTGATCGATCATGGGGTCACGCTCGAGCTACGGCTCGGCTCGCGCTGCCTCGCCAGCGGCCACACCGTGCTGCGCTACGATCCGTCGTGCATCGAGGGGCCCGACGGCCAGCCGGTGTGCGACGGCGGCGACGGCGCGCCCGACGGGGGCCTGTGATGCGACGGCGGGCGGCGAGGCGCGCGGCGGTGGTCGGGCTGGTCGTGGTGGCCGCCTGCGCCGGACCGGCGACCTCGCCGGATCCGTGGGCGCGCCGCTCGCTCAGCCCCGACGCCAACCCGTTCACGCCCGCCGATCCGCTGTACGCGCCGCAGCCGCACCGCGATCGGCCGCGCGCGGCGGCGCTGACCGCCGACGGGCGCACGCTCTACGTCGCGCTGGCGGGGGCCGACGACGACCCTGGCGAGCGCGTGGCGGTGGTCGACGTCGCCGCGCGCGCCGTGCGCCGCACCGTCGAGGTCGGGCGGGCGCCGGTGGCGGTCGCGCTGCACCCCGCGGGCCGCTACCTGGTGGTGGCGAACCTGCTGTCGAACTGGGCCAGCGTGATCGACACCGCCACCGAGCGCGTCGTGCTCGAGCATCCGGTGCCCTGGTACACCACCGCGATCGCCTTCGCGCCCGATGGCCGCACGGCGTACCTGGCCAACCGCTGGAAGGACGCGGTCGTGACCTGGGACCTCGAGGTCGCCGCCGACGGACGGTTCGCGATCGCCGGTGACGACTACACCGCGCGGGCGCCGTGGGAGCCGATGGGGACGCCGGTCGCGACCAACCCCGATCAGCTCGCGGTCGACGCCGCGGGCCACGTCTGGGTCGGCGCCGTCACCGGCCAGGCGGTCGACGAGCTCGCCGCCGACGCCACGCCGCTCGGGCGCATCGACGTGCGCTCGCCGGTCGGGGGGCTGCTGGTGATCGGGCCGTGGCTGGTGGTCACCCACATCGGCCGCGGCACCGGCTTCCCGCCAGCCGAGGGGCTCGACGGCGACGGCGACGGCGCGCCGGGCGACGGCACCGGCAACGTCATGTTCCAGGACCTGCAGAACGAGCTGTCGGTCTACGCCATCGCCGATCGCGCGCCGGTCGGCACGGTCACCAGCGACACGCTGTGCTGCCACGACTATCGCGACGTCGATCCCGACCACCCCGATCGCGGCACCGCGATCCCGGCGCCGGAGAGCTGGCCACCCGAGCGCACCGCCGCGTTGCCGCCGCGCGCGACGTGGATCGTCGGCGGCGCGCTGCCGACCCGGATGGCGGCGCTGGGCCCGCCGCGCGCCGGCCGGCAGCGGTTCGTGGTGGTGATGGCGGCGTCGAACCAGGCCCAGCGCTTCGACCTCGAGCTGGCCACCGGTGCGCTGACCACCCCCGACGGGGAGCGCCTGTACGCCACCGGCCACGCGCCGACCGACGTGGTGGCCAGCGCCGACGGCGCCACCAGCTACGTCGTCGATCGCCTCGGCGAGGACGTCACCGTGCTGGCCACCGCCGCGGCGCCGGATCCGGCCGTGGCCCCGCCGCGCTTCGTGGTCGGCGACGTCGCCGGCGGCCCGTTCCCGGCCACCGACGTCGAGCTGGGCGAGCTGTTCAACAGCGTCACCGCGCCGCTCACGGTCGATGGCGATCAGGCGTGCGTCAGCTGCCACCGCGACGGCGGCAACCTCGACCGGGTGGTGGCGATGCCGCTGCAGACCAACCGGCTGTGGGGCTCGCGCCAGGTCCAGGCCTACCGCGGCGCGTTCGACACGCGGCCGTGGTTCCTCGAGGCGGCGATGGACGAGAACAACTTCTTCCCGGTGCTCAACGAGTTCAACCGCAAGGAGAACTTCTGCTGCGAAGGGCTCGATCCGCTGATCTGGTCGCGGTACCCGACGGTCAACGCCTGCCTGGCCGCGCCGAGCACCGCCGGCTGCGAGCACGTGCTGCACTGCCCGACCGACCCGCCCCCCGAGTGCGCGACCCGCGGCTACGGCTCGCCGCACCTGACCCGCAACGACTTCTTGCTGGCCGCCGCGGCGCGCCTGACCGGGCGTCGCACGACCTTCGGCGACAGCCTGCGGCTGGCCGGCACCGACGAGCCGATCGCGCTCGACTTCGACGGCGTCACCCGCGCGATCGGGCTGTTCTTGCTGGCCGCGCCGCGCCTGCCGCCCAACCCCAACCACGCGCTCGACCTGGCGGCAGCGGCGCGGGGCCGGGCGCTGTACGAGCGCGTCGAGGTCGGGTGCGCGACCTGCCACCCGCTCCCGCTGACGACCGTGGCGATCTCGCCCGACTTCAGCCCGGCCGGCGTGCCGGTGCGCCTGCCGCCGGTGATGACCCCGAGCCTCGATCCCAGCGGCGCGATCGCCGACACCGTCACTGAGGGTTTCCCGCAGCACGTTCTCGGTCGGCGGCATCGGCGCCACCGAGCAGGGACCGGAGGGCATCCATCTCGGCATCCCACAGCTGCGCGGCATCTGGGACCGCGCGCCGCGGTTCTTCCACGACGGGCGGGCCCGCAGCCTGCGCGAGGCGCTGGCGACGCCTGGCCATCCGGCGCTCGCGCCCGGCGAGACCGGGTTCAACGAGCGCTGGGGCCAGCCCGACACGCACGGCGGCACCTCGCAGCTGTCGCCCGACGAGCTCGACGATCTGCTGCGCTTCGTGGAGTCGCTGTGATCCGCGCGGCGGCGCTCGTCGGCGTGGTCGCGCTGACGGCGTGCGGCGAGCCATCGCCGCCGCGCTGGGAGGTGGCGCTGGCGGACGGCGGTGGTCCGCTCCTCGCCGCGTGGGGCGAGCGCGCCGACGACCTGTGGCTGGTCGGTGGTGGCCCTGGCGCTGGCGGCGCGCGGGTGGTGCGCTGGACCGGCGTCGCGACCTCGGTCCTGGTCGATCGGCCCGAGCAGCTGTGGTGGGTGTGGGGTGCTGCCGACGGGGTCCGATGGCTGGTCGGCGACGCCGGGTTGGTGCTCCGCGGTGACGAGGCTGGGTTCACGGTGGTCCCGGTCGCGACCGCGGCGACCTTGTACGGCGTGTGGGGCGCGAGCCCCGACGACGTGTGGATCGTCGGTGGGATCGCCAACGGCGCGCCCGACGGCGAGGACGATCTGGTGCTGCACTGGGACGGCGCCGCGCTGACCCGGCGGGCCTTGCCCGCGCGCGGCGCCGCGCTGTTCAAGGTGTGGGGCAGCGGCGCCGCCGACGTCTGGATCAGCGGCGAGGCCGGCACGCTGTGGCACTGGGACGGGGCCGCCTTCACCCCGCACCACCAGGCGACGGCCGCCGGCATCCTCACGGTCGCGGGCTGCGGGCGCGACGAGGCCTACGCGGTCGGCGGCAGCCACCTGTGGCGGTGGGATGGCGCCAGCTGGTCCGAGGACGCAGGGTTGCCGGCCGTGGCGCTGGTCGCCGGCGTGGCGTGCGGCCGGGACGACGTGCTGGTCGTCGGCGCGCAAGGCGTGCGGCTGCGCCGACCGCGCGGCGGCGGCGCGTGGATCGACGAGCGCGACGCGAGCGTGGGCGATCTGCACGGCGCCTGGGCCGGCGCCGACGGCGGGCTGCTGGCGGCCGGCGGGGACTACCTGATCGCGCCCGGGCCCGTCCGGCGCGGCGTCGCCGTCGCGCGGGGCCCGTGAGCGCCAACCGTCAGCGCGCGTACGCGGCGAGCGCCGCGCGATCCTCGATCGTCACGTGCTTGCGAGCGACGCGGATCGCGCCGTCGCGCCCGAGGCGGGCCAGCGCGCGCGACAGCGTCTCGGGGACCATGCCGAGCAACGACGCCATCACGGCGCGCGGCACGTGATGATCGTCGTCATGGTGGCTGAGCAGCCAGCGCGCGACCCGCTGGACCGACGTGCCGTCGGCCGCGGCGGCGCGCGGGGGCGCGGTGGAGGTGGTGGTCAGCGTGACCTCGAGCGCCATGCGCGCCGGGGTGCCCCGCGGGCCGAACCAGGTGTCGACCGAGGCGCGGCTGATGCCGCACAGCACCGTGGGCTCGGTGGTCCGCGCGGTGTCCGCGTAGGTCGGCCGGACCAGCGCCTCGAGGCCGACGAACGTCCCCGGCCCGCGGACCGCGTGCGGGTGCTCGACGCCGTCCTCGCCGGCCCGCGACAGCACCACGGTGCCGCGCTTGACGAACCACACCGACGACACGGTGTCGCCTTCGAGGTAGAGCGTCTCGTCGGGGCGACGCTTGCGGTCGACCAGCGGGCACCGGCCCCCGAACCGCACGCCGGCCGCCTGACCGCATGGACAGCTGGAGCAGCTCGTGATGTCTCCCGACTTGACCGGCGTCATCGCCCGTGGGGCTTGCAGACCGCATGCCTGGCGTGCACGGGGCTTGCTAGGCACCTGGCGCATGGCGGAAAGGGCCTGGGTCACTGTTCCTGATCGCAGCGTCACGGAGTACCTGGCCCTCGACCACGATCGGCTCGATACGCTGCTGGCCGAGGTGATCAGGCTGATGGCCGCCCGGCGCTTCGTGGAGGGCCGGCCGCGCCTCGCGGAGTTCGCGCTCGAGCTGCGGCGCCACATGCGTCGCGAGGAGGAGATCGCCTTCCCGCGCTACGAGCAACTTCACGGGATCACTGACGGCCTGACCAGGATCATGCGAGACGAGCACCACATCGTCGAGCACTACCTGGTGCGGATGGGCGAGGCGGCCGCGCGCGACGATCGCGACGGCTTCGAGAGCGAGCAGGAGGCGATGGCGGAGGTGCTGCGAGGTCACACGGCACGAGAGGAAGCGATGATCTACCCACTGATCGATCGCGCGCTGTCACCGGCTGACCGCGAGGCGCTGGTCCACGCAATGCGTGCCCATGCGTAGCCACATTGATGCAGGTCTTGCGCGACTCGGGCGGTCCCCGCGCGCGAATTGCGCGAACCCGCGGTGACGAACATGACCACTCCTCCAGACCAGGGCGAGCTGACGGTCCGCTTCCTGCTCAACGGCGAGCCCGTCGCGGTGGCCGTGCCGCCGCACTGGACGCTGCTCGAGGTGCTGCGCTACCGGCTGGATCTGATCGGCACCAAGCAAGGCTGCGACAAGGGCGACTGCGGCGCGTGCACGGTGCAGCTCGATGGCAAGGCGGTGCCGTCGTGCCTGGTGCTCGGCAGCGCCGTCGACGGTCGCGCGGTGACCACGGTCGAGGGCCTGCGCGGACCGACCTTGCACCCGCTGTTCGATGCGTTCGACCACGCGGTCGCGGCGCAGTGCGGGTTCTGCACCCCCGGCATCGTCATGGCCGCCGAGGCCTACCTGCGCCGCCTCGGCCGCCCGGTCACCCGCGCCGAAGCCGCGGCGGCCCTCGCCGGCAACCTGTGCCGATGCACCGGCTACACCAAGATCCTCGACGCGGTGGTGGCCGCGAGCGAGCGCCTGCACGGAGCCGGCGGTGGGTGACGGCGGGGTCATCGGGCGCGCGCACCGCAAGGTCGACGCGGTCGATCGCATGCGCGGCGTCGCGCGCTACGCCGACGACCTCAAGCTGCCGGGCATGCTGCACGGGCGGATCAAGCGCTCGCCGCACGCCCACGCGCGGATCGTCTCGATCGACGCGGCGCCGGCGCTGGCGCTGCCCGGCGTGCACGCGGTGATCACCGGCGCCGATCTGCCGACGCCGTACGGCGTGATCCCGTGGACCCCCGACGAGAACGCGCTGGCCGTCACCAAGGTCTGTCACGTCGGCGACGGCGTCGCCGCCGTGGCGGCGATCGACGAGGACGCCGCGATCGCCGCGTGCGACGCGATCCGCGTCGACTACGAGGTGCTGCGGGCGATCTACGACCCGGTCGAGGCGCTGGCCGCGACCGACGTGACGATCAACCCGTACGCCAGGGCCGGCAACCTGTCCAAGCACGTCGACCTGGCGTTCGGCGACGTCGACGCCGCGCTGGCCGCGAGCCCGCTGGTGGTCGCCGAGGAGTATTTCTTCGAGGGCTCGACCCACGCGGCGATCGAGCCCCACTGCGCGCTGGCCACCGTCGACGGCGGCGGCGTGCTGACGGTGTGGTCGTCGACCCAGGTCTCGCACTACCTGCACCGCGAGCTGGCCAAGGTGCTGGGCTGGCCGGCGCACCGCATCCGGGTCATCCAGCCGCCGCTCGGCGGCGCGTTCGGCGGCAAGAGCGAGCCGTTCGACCTGGAGTTCTGCGCGGCGCTCCTGGCGATCCGCACCGGCCGGCCCGTGAAGTTCCTGTACACCCGCGAGGAGGTGTTCCTCGCGCACCGCGGCCGCCACCCGATGGCGATGCGCTACGCCACCGGCTTCGATCGCGACGGCCACATCACGGCGGTCGACGCGCGGACGATCATCGACGGCGGGGCCTACTCGAGCTTCGGCCTGGTGACGACGTACTACTCGGGGCAGCTGCTCGGCGCGCCGTACCGGCTGCCGGCGTTCCGCTTCGACTCGACCCGGGCCTACACCAACAAGCCGGCGTGCGGACCCAAGCGCGGCCACGGCAGCGTCCAGCCGCGGTTCGCGCTCGAGAGCCAGCTCGATCAGGCCGCGGTCGAGCTGGGCCTCGATCCGATCGAGCTGCGTCGCCGCAACTTCCTCGGCGCCGACACCCGCACCGTCAACGAGTTCGCGATCGGCTCGTGCGGCTTCCTCGAGTGCCTCGACCGGGTCGAGGCGGCGTCGGGGTGGAAGGCGCGTCGCCCGGCGCTGCCCCACGGCCGCGGGCTCGGCGTCGCCGGCTCGACGTACATCAGCGGCACCAACTACTGCATCTACCCGACCGAGCTGCCCCAGGCCGCGGTGCAGATCACGCTCGATCGCTCGGGCCGGGCGCGGGTGTTCACCGGCGCCAACGACATCGGCCAGGGCTCGAGCACGATGGTCGCGGTGATCGCCGCCGAGGAGCTGGGCCTCGACCTCGCCGACATCCGGGTGATCGCCGCCGACAGCGACCTGTGCCCGGTCGACCTGGGCGCGTACAGCTCGCGGGTGACGCTGATGGTCGGCAACGCGTGCCTGGCCGCGGCGCGGGCGCTGCGCGCCAAGGTGGTCGAGGTGGTCGCGGCGCGCTGGGGCATCGCGCCGGGGCAGGTGTCGCTGGTCGAGCGCCAGGCGATCGATCAGACCGATCCGGCGCGGCGGGTGCCGCTGACCGAGGCGTTCCACTGGGCCGAGGCCAAGCACGGCCTCTTGACCGCCGCCGGCAGCTACGACACCCCGCGTGATCGCCACGGCGCGTACCGCGGCGGCACGATCGGCGCGTCGCCGGCGTACTCGTTCACCGCCCACGTCGCCGAGGTCGAGGTCGACGTCGCGACCGGCGAGGCGCAGGTGATCGCGGTGTGGGCCGCCCACGACTGCGGCAAGGCGCTGTCGCCGCGGATCGTCGAGGGCCAGATCGAGGGCTCGGTGTACATGGGCCTGGCCGAGGCGCTGATGGAGGCCCACACCGTCGACGGCGCCCACGGCGGCGTGGTCGCGGCGCCGAGCCTGCTCGACTACCGGCTGCCGACCGCGCTCGACACCCCGGCGATCCACGCGCTGATCGTCGAGCACCCCGACGCGCAGGGGCCGTACGGCGCCAAGGAGGCCGGCGAGGGGCCGCTGCACCCGATCATCCCGGCGATCGCCGCGGCGATCTACGACGCGGTCGGCGTGCGGCTGCGGCGCACGCCGTTCGGGCCGCCGCAGCTCCTGGCCGCGCTGCAGGCCCGGGCCGCCCGCGAGGCGGCGGGCGCGCTGGCGCCGCACAAGGGCCGCGCGCTGGCGGAGGTGCGCTGATGCTGCGGCTGCCCGGGTTCCGCGTCGCGTCGCCGACGACGATCGCCGAGGCGGTCGCGGCGCTGGCCGAGCCCGGCGCGCGGCCGATCGCCGGCGGCACCGACCTGCTGCCCAACCTCAAGCACCGGCTCGGCGCGCCGACCGTGCTGGTGCAGCTGAGCCGGCTGCCGCTGCGCGACGTCGAGGTCCGCGCGGGCGCGCTGTGCATCGGCGCCGGCGCGGTGCTGGCCGACCTCGCCGAGCACCCGCTGGTGCGCGCCCACGCGCCCAGCCTGGCCCGCGCCGCGGGGCTGGTCGCCGGGCCGACGCTGCGCAACCTCGGGACGCTGGGCGGCAACCTGCACCTCGACACCCGCTGTCGCTACGTCAACCAGACGCCGCTGTGGCGCGAGGCGCTGGGCGGGTGCCTGAAGTCGCACGGCGATCGCTGCCACGTGGTGCCGGGCGGCCAGACCTGCGTCGCCGCGCTCAGCAGCGACTGCGCGCCGGCGCTGGTCGCGCTCGACGCGACGCTGACGCTGCACGGGCCGGCGGGCGCGCGCACGGTCGCGCTGGCCGACTACTACTGCGCCGACGGCACCGCCCACACCGGCCGCGCCGCCGGCGAGCTGGCCACCGAGATCCGCGTGCCGCTGGCGCCGGGGCCGCGCCGCGAGACCTACGTGAAGTGGACCGTGCGCAAGAGCATCGACTTCCCGCTGATCTCGATCGCGATGCGCTTCGACCTCGCAGACGATGCGGTCGCCGCGCCGATCGTCGCCGCGCGGGTGGTGGTCGGCGCGCTGGCCTCGACGCCGAAGCTCGTGCGCAAGCTCGACGCGCTGCGCGGGCAGCGCCTCGACGATCCCGCGACCGCCGACGCGATCGCCGCGCAGGTCGGCGCGCAGTGCAAGCCGCTGCCCAACCTGCCGTACGACGCCGACTACCGGCGCGCGGTCCTGCCGGTGCACGTCCGGCGCGGGATCGCGGCGCTGGTCGCGGCCGGGGAGAACCATGGCTGAGCTCTCGTTGAGCGATCGGGTCCGCGCCGCGCTGCGCGAGGTGATCGATCCCGAGATCGGCCTCGACGTCGTCGAGCTCGGCCTGGTGTACGGCGTCGAGGTCGACGCCACCGACGTGACGGTGCACCTGACGATGACGACCGCCGCGTGCCCGCTGGGGGAGCAGATCCTCGAGGACGCGACCACCCGGCTGCAGGCCATCCCGGGGATCGGCGCGGTCCAGGTCGAGCTGGTGTGGGAGCCGCCGTGGTCGCCCGACCGCATGTCGCCGGCGGCCAGGGAGCTCCTCGGGTGGAGCCCGTAACGCCGCCGCCGACCAGCGGGCCGCGCGCGCTGTTGGTGCGTCGCGGGCTGCTGCTGATCGTCGCGGCGACGCTGGCCACCGGCGTCCTCGCCGGGCTCGCCCGCCTGGGCGTGCTGGTCGGGTGGGGGCCGCGGTACCTGGTCGACCACGGGCCGCTGCTGGTGTTCGGCGCCTTCGGTACCGTCATCGCGCTCGAGCGCGCGGTGGCGCTGGGGCGTGGGTGGGGCCTGGTGGCGCCGGCGCTCGGCGCGGCCGGCGCGGTCGCGATGCTGGTCGGGTTCGCCGATGGGCGCTGGTTGACCGTGGCAGCGCTGGTCGTGCTGGTCGCGCTCAACGCGGCGATCGTGCGGCGTCAGCCGGCGACGTTCACCTGGCTGATGCTGCTGGGCACGGCGGTGTTGGCCTACGGCGCGCTGCGCTGGGCTCGCGGCGCCCCGCCGTTCCAGATCGTCGCTACCTGGATCGCGTACTTCGTGCTCACGATCGTCGCCGAGCGCCTCGAGCTGTCGCGGCTGGCGCCGACGCCGCGGTGGGCCGCGCGGGCGCTGGTGGTGCTCGCGGCGGCGCTGGCGGTTCTGGCGATCGCCGCGTGCGATCATCCGACGCTGAGTCGCGCGCTCGGCCCCGTGCTGGCGCTGACCGCGGTGTGGCAGCTGCGCTTCGACCTGGCGCGCCGCCTGGTGCGTCGTGCCGGCCTGCCGGCGTTCGCGGCGACCGGCGTGCTGGCCGGCGCCGCGTGGCTGCTGGCCACCGGGGTGTTCCTGGCGGCGGTCGAGCTGCCCCCGGCGGGGCCGACCTACGACGCCGCGCTGCACGGCGTGTTCATCGGCTACGTGCTGTCGATGGTGTTCGCCCACGCGCCGATCATCTTGCCGGCGGTGGCGCGGCTCGAGGTGCGCTTCACCCGCGCGCTGTATGCCCCGCTGGCGCTCTTGCACCTGGGGTTGATCGCGCGGATCGCCGCCGACCTCGGCGCGTCGTCCGGCCTGCGGCGGAGCGGCGCGATCGCCAGCGCGCTGGCGCTGGTGCTGTTCGCGGTGACGGCGGTGGTCTCCCGGTCGGCGCGCCGGCCGCGGGCGTCGCCCGCCGGGCGGGAGTCGCGGGCGACTTGACGATCGTCAAGTCGGGGCCGTCGCGAACCCTGAACATGAAACGACCTTCACGTCCGGGGGGACCATGCAGATCGCCGAGCTACCGATCAACCCGCGCGCCGTGACCTGGAACCGCCGCGTCGAGGCCGTGCTCAACCGCGTCGTGCGCGGCAAGGATCGCGCGCTGGGCCGCCTCGGGCTCGGCGGCCGGGTCGCCGACTACGACGACGAGCACTACCAGTTCATCGGCGGCGCCAACGACGAGATGCGCCGCAAGCACTACGACAAGAGCCTGCGCCTGTTGTGGAAGGCCGAGGCCGCGGCGCCGTGGTCGACCTTCCACGATCTGGGCGCGGCCGAGCAGGCGCTGCGCGAGATGGCCGACCTGGCGACGTCGCCGGCCGAGCAGCAGGTGCGCGCGCGGCTGACCTCGGCCGAGTTCAAGGCCGAGCTCGACCGCCACTACACGCCGCGCCAGAAGCAGGCGATCGTCAACGTGCTGTCGGCGATCGGCCACGGCGAGGCCTACGCTTGGCTGGTGTCGGCGTCGAACCTGCGCGACGTCCGCTCGAGCGGCGCCAAGGCGGCGGTGACGATGCAGGTGCTCGAGGAGGCCAAGCACTTCGTCGTGATGCGCGAGCTGGTCGGCGCGTTCGGCGTGCCGGTGCCACGGCAGAGCGCGTGGGAGTACCTGCTGCTCGAGGGCGTGCTGGCCGCCGACGGCCTCGAGAAGTTCTACGGCATGAACGTGCTGGTCGAGACCATCGCGCTGTCGATCTTCGGCGCGCTGGCCCACCTGCCGGGGCTGGAGATCCTGCGGCTGTTCCACCTCGACGAGTCGCGCCACACCGCGCTGCCGATGAACTACCTCAAGGAGTTCCCGCTGACCCAGCGGCAGCAGCGCGGCTTCTTCGCGCGGCGCCGCCGCCTGCGGATGGCGCTGCCGACGCTGCCGCTGATCTTGCTGCTCGAGGAGGACCTGGCGATCCTCGGCATCGACGCGTTCGAGTTCGCCGGCTCGGTGCTGCGCAAGGTGGCGCACCTGTCGGAGCGCGCCGGCTTCTACCTGCCGCGCCCGGCGCCCGAGATGCTGGCCCGCTTCAACGGGCTGTTCAACCTGTACTGCCGGCTGACCAGGCCCGGTCACCTGCCGCGCGACTTCATGGACGCCGAGACCAGCAAGGACCGCGTTGTCGCCAGGACCGAGCGCGAGATCTTCGCCAGCGAGGTGGTCGTCGAGGCGGGCCCGCGCCCGCCCCGCACGTCACCGGCGACGGTGTAGCTGGCCTTCGATCCGATCGCCGGCGTTGGCGCCGGGGGCCGCCGCCGTGGCAGCGAGCGGGTAGCACACCGGCGCCAGCTCGCGCAGGCGCTGGCGGCGGATCGTCTCGAGCCGGCCGGGCACGAACCGGGTCTCGCGCTGAAACTCGTAGCGGGTGACCCAGCTGGTGACCGGCTCGGTCTTGCACTCCTCGTGCGGGACGTACTCGGTCTTGGTGCGCATCGTCGGCTCGTTCCGGCACTCCTCGTGGCGCTCGTAGGCGGTGTAGGACTCGGTCCGCGGTGAGCGGTTGCTGCCGTAGCCGGAGTAGGTGGTCCGCGTGCGCGTCACCGGTCGGGTCGTGGTGTGGCAGCGCCGCTGGTACTCGGTCACGTGCTTCGTCTCGAGGCGGGTCGTGGTGTGGCAACGCCGCTGGTACGTGGTCTCCATGCGCCTGACCGGCTGCGGCACCGTGACCTGCACCTCGTGCGGGGGGTGCCACTCGGACCGCGTCACGGTCTCGGGCACGATCGCGGTGCGGCACTCGAGGCCCTCGGCGGTGTGCAAGTAGATCGCCAGATCGGACACCATCTCGGCCTCGGCCTCGTCGGCCTGCCGCAAGAACTCGGCGACCACCGTGGCGCTGTCGCTGCCGGGGCGGATGCCGATCGCCCGCGGTTGCCCGGGCGTGCCGGTCGCGCGCGCGCGCTCGACGCTGACGACCTCGGCGGTGACCGGCGGCAACGCCTGCTCGCCGCGCGCGTTCACGTAGCCGTATTGCCGCTGACCGGAGCACGCCGCGAGGGCGGTGAGCAGCACCAGCGAGGCGCGAACGATCGACATGGTCGGAGCTTGCCACGCAGCGGCGCGGTCCGGCCTCGGCGGTCGCCAGGTGCCAGCGGTTGCCATGTCACCCCTACGGCGCCAGGCCCTCGACCAGCCGGCAGCGCTCGGCGGCCAGCCGCGGCAGCTCGGCGGCGACGGTGAGCGCGGTGCGGGTGTTGTCGAGCTCGTCCTGGTAGCGCGCGCGCAGCGCGCGGCGGGTGATGGCCTCGAGGAAGCGGCGGACGTCGTCCTTGGTCTCGAGCTCGAGGCCCGGCACCTCGGCGGGGCGGCCGTCGGCGTCCTTGGCCACCATCGTGAAGTACGAGGTGTTGGTGTGGCGGACCACGCCGGTGGCGACGTCCTCGGCGTCGACGTGGATGCCGACCACCATCGACGTACGGCCGACGTAGTTGACCGACGCGCGCAGCGACACCAGCTCGCCGACCTCGACCGGCGCCTTGAAGTCGACGCCGTCGACGCTGACCGTCACGCAGTAGCGCCCGGCGTGCTTGCTCGCGCAGGCGTAGGCCACCTTGTCCATCAGCCCCAGGATGATGCCGCCGTGGATCTTGCCGCCGAAGTTGGCGTACGCCGGGATCATCATCTCGGCCATCGTGGTGCGCGAGCGGCTGACCGGGCGGAACGGGGCGGGAGCGGACATGCCGCGAGGATCGCCCGAGTGCAGCCCGCGCGCTACCGGATCACCGTCATCGCGGCTCAGCGCTTCGGCTTCGAGGGGCGCTTGGCCTTCGATGGCGCCCCGCTGCGCCGACGCTTCGGCGTCGCCGGGCGGGCTCGCGGGGCGGGGCGAGGCGGTGAACCGCTTGCGGCGACCGCGGCGAGGATGCGCGCGAGCCCCTGCGCCAGCTCGGGGCTGTCGGCGAGCTCCGCGAGCTCGTGCACCCGTTGACGGACGCGTCGCGTGTCGACGAAGGGATAGAGCGTCAGCAGCGTCACGGCGTCGTCGATGTCGCGCGACCGGCCGGCGATGGCCTTGAAGACCAGCAGATCGTCGACCTGCGCCATCGGCGCGACGACGCGCCCATAACGAGTGGAAGCGCACGCCGCGATGGCGCCGTGTTCGAACGCGGTCCACCCGAATGAGAGGTCGAGGTCGACCTCGGTGGGACGATGCCGCGCCAGCAGTACCAGGTTGGTCGTCGCGAAGCCGACGGGGTCGTCGATGCGAGGCGCGATGTCGTGGCGGCGGAGCGCTGCGATCACCTGCTCGACGGTTGCCGCCCCACCCTCGATCACCGCGTCGATGTCGGTCGTCATGCGCTGCACGCCGTGAGCGATGACGGCGATTCCGCCGATGACCATCCAGGGAACACCGAGTTCGTCGAGCGCGGCGCTCAACGCCGTCAGCGCGTCTTCGATGCGCGTATGGTCAGCGCTGTTCGTCACGCGCCCGCCGCTGGATCTTGGCCCAGCGTTGCCGAACCACGGTCACCTGCCGGTCGGCCACCGGGTCTCGCGGGCCTGGCCAACGTCCCATGAACTCCAGCGCAGCCAAGGCTGAGAGCGACTGCTCGACGGCTATCGCCGGGCGTGGGCCCTCCTGCGCTTGCAGGTCGCGCTGGGCCACGGCCGCGGCACGCTGGCCCGCGAGCCATCGTCGTACGGCCACCTTCTGATCAGCCATCGCGCTTGAGTATGGTCTCGTCGCGGTCGCGCCGCAACGCGGGCAACGTCGCCGGCTGGCAGCGCCTTGCGCGGTATGGGAGGCTCGCCGCCATGATCCCGAGTTCGACGCCGCCGCCGCCGGGGCCAGCGACGTCGGAGGCCGCCTGGGTGCCCTACGTGCACCGCGGCTACTACGACGTGCCGCTGCACGTGGTGACCATCGTCGACGGCGTCCGCTACGTGCTGGCGTGCGAGTTCGACGACGCGCGCGACGAGTACGACGACCGGTACCAGGTCTGGCGCGGCGCGGCGGCGCCGCTCGACGGGCCGTGGGAGAGCCTGACCGATCCGGCGGGGCTCGCGCCGGCCGGGTGGCTGGCGGTCGCGGCGCTGCGCTTCGATCACAAGCGCAAGCGGCTCGACGGCGCGGCGCTGGTCGCCGGGCTGACCGCGGGGCGATGAGCGGCGGCGCTACGGCGCCGTCGTCGCCGCGGGCGCGGCGGCCGGCTCGGCGTCGACGTCGTCGCCGGCGTCGTCGCCCAGGCCGCGGGCGGCGTCGGTGTCGCGGGCGGCCCACCAGCGGCTGAGCTGGGGCCACAGCCCGGCGGCGGCCTTGCGCGAGACCACGGCGCCGACGTGGCCGCCGCTCAGGTGGAGCTGGGCCTTGTCGGGCGAGCTGATCCGATCGAGCAGCGCGGTGGCGGCGGCGGCCGGCACGATGTGATCGTGGCCGAAGGTCACCGCGAGCGTCGGGCAGTCGATGTCGCCCAGCCGCGCCGGCTTGCCGCCCAGCCGCATCGTGTCGCGCATCAGCGCGTTGTCGCGGTACAGGTCGCCGATGTAGCGGCGGTAGCACTCGCCGGGGAACGACACGTTGTCGTTGCCCCAGCGCTCGGTGGCGAGGAAGCCGTCGAGGAACTCGTCGTCCCACGCGCGATCGAGCAGGCCGACCAGCTTGGCCAGGGTGGCCGTCGGCTTGAGCATGTGGAAGCTGGCCTGCATCAGCGGCCACGGCACGTTGCCGAAGCCGTCGATCAGCGCGTCGATGTCGAAGCCGGGGCTGCGGGTCCAGGTGGCCAGGATGCCGGCGTGGTCGAAGTCGATCGGCGCGGCCAGCGCGACCAAGGACGCGACCTGGGCCGGCTCGGCGGCGGTGTAGATCGTCGCCAGCGTGCCGCCCAGGCAGTAGCCGAGCACGTGGCACACGCCGTCGGGGCCGAACGCCGCGGTCTTGCGCACCGCGCGGCCGAGGTAGCGATGGCAGACGTCGTCGAACGTGAGGAAGCGATCCTCGGCGGTGGGCGTGCCCCAGTCGATGATGAACACGTCGTGGCCGGCCGCGACCAGGTGCTCGACGAAGCTGCGCCCGGGCGCCAGGTCGAGCACGTAGTAGCGGTTGATCAGCGACGGCACGAGCAGGATCGGCGTGCGCCAGCGATCGGCCTTGGCCACCGTCGGCCGGTAGCGCAGGAGCCGCCACTTGTTCTCGCGCCACACCTCGTCGGCCGGCGTCTGGCCGACCTTGGGCGGCCCGGTCCGCACGCGCTCGGCCAGCGCCATGAGCGACGACAGGATCCCGGGGCTACGGCGTGGCGGCATCAGACTCAGCTGTAGAGACTCTCGAAGCGGTCCCGGTACCGATCGTACACCGCCTTGCGGCGCAGCTTGAGCGACGTGGTCAACAGGCCCGACTCGACGGTCAGCGCCTCGTCGCAGATCCAGAACTTCTTGATGGTCTCGAACTTGGCCAGCTGGGCGTTGACCCGCTCGACCGCGGCGGCGACGGCGGCGGCGCGCTCGGCGGCGGCGACCGCGGGCGCGACCCACACCGCGGCCACCAGGTACGGGCGGGCGTCGCCGTAGACGACGACCCGCTCGATCGCCGGGTCGTTGACGAACCGCGCCTCGATGTTCACCGGCGGCACGTTCTTGCCGCCGGCGGTGACCAGGATGTCCTTCTTGCGATCGACGATCTGCAGGAAGCCGTCGTCGGTGAAGCGGCCGACGTCGCCGGTCTGGAACCAGCCGTCGGCGGTGAACGCGCGGGCGGTGGCGTCGGGGTCCTTGTGGTAGCCGCGGAACACGCTGGGGCCGCGGGCCAGGATCTCGCCGTCGGCCGCCAGCTTGAGCTCGAGCGACGGCAGCGGCAGGCCGACCGAGTCGAAGCGGTAGCGGTCGGGGCGGTTGAGCGTGAGCGTCGGCGAGGTCTCGGTCAGGCCGTAGCCCTCCATGACCACCAGGCCCAGGTCCTTGAGCTGCTCCTTGATCTCGCGCTTGAGGCCGGCGCCGCCCGACAGCGCGAAGCGCAGGTTGCCGCCGGTGATGTCGCAGAACCTCGCGCGCCGGGTCGCGCGATCGGTCGTCGCGTCGGTGCCGGCCGCGGCGTCGACGGCGCGGGTCAGCTTCTCCCAGTAGGCCGGCACGCTGAGGAAGACATGGGGCGCGACCTCGGGGAACACCGTCATCACCTCGGCCGGCGAGCACATCCAGCTCTCCCAGCCGATGATGTTGCCGCTGCACAGCTCGCCCCAGCCGAAGATGTGCGAGAACGGCAGCCACAAGAGGTCGCGGTCGTCGGGCGCGAGCAGCGGCGCGTTGGAGCGCAGCCAGTCGGCGCCGTTGATGCCGACGTTGGCGTGCGACAGCGGCACGCCCTTGGGCGGCCCCGAGGTGCCGCTGGTGTAGAGCATCAGCCCGACGTCGTCGAGCGCGATGCTGGCGACGCGGTGATCGACGACGCTCGGATCGAGGCGATCGGTGTGTTCGCCGCCGGCGACGAAGTCGGCCCAGGTGCCGTCGTCCAGCCCGATCGCCCGCACGTCGAGGCCGGCCGCGGCCAGCGCCGGGCGCTGCGCGGTCGACACGAACGCGGTGGTGACCTCGGCGTGCTCGAGCACGTAGCGCGCGGCCTCGCCGGTCGACGCCGGGTAGATCGGCACCATCGTCGCGCCCGCGGCCTGGACCCCGAGCGCGGCGGCGGCCCAGGCCACCGAGTTGGTGCCGAACACCGCGACGCAGTCGCCGCGGCCGATGCCCCGGCCGATCAGCCCGGCGGCGACCGCGCGGATCTGCTGGGCGAACGCGCGCCAGGTGACCGGCTGCCACGAGCCGTCGGGCTGGCGGACGCGGAAGCGCACGCGATCGCCGCGGGTGGCGACGTGATCGAGCACGGCGCACGGCGCCGGGCGAGGGGTGACGAGGTGTTCGACGTCCACGGCGGCCTCCTGCCTGCGCTACTGCGCTGCCCGCGCCTCGGCGAGCTGCTCCTCGAGGTCGGCGAGCCGGCTCTCGAGCTGGTTGAGCTTGTGCAGCGACCGCTCCTGGTCGCGGCGGGTCGGCAGGCCCATCGCCGCCCACCACGCGGCGGTCGCCTTGTCGGTGGCGGCCTTGGTCTTCATCGCCAGCGTCAGCATCTGGCCGGCGGGGCCGAGCACGGCCGGGTTGGCCATGACCTGCTCCATGTACGCCGCGGTGGTGGACTCCCACGCGGCGAAGCCCTTCTTCCATTGATCCCAGAGGTTCATCGTTCGCTCCTGACGTCGGTGGTCACAAGGCAAGGCGCCGCAGCGTGGCGGCGGTGGTGAAGTCGTCGGCGGGCTCGCCGGGCCGGCTGGTGGCGCGGCCGATCTCGCCGAAGCACTCGGAGAAGAACTGGCTCTGTCGGACGACGACGCTGGCGCCGCCGACCGCGGGGGTGCTGGTGACGGTGGTGCGCACGCGCAGCGCGTCGGTGAACCGCACGTACGGCAGGTGCAGCTCGCCGCGCGCGTCGGCGCTGATCGCGTAGGTGTCGGTGCCGTTGTACGGCAGGCCGCGCAGCGTGCCGCCGGCGATCGTCGCGGTCTCGGTCCAGCGATCGCCGGCCGCGACCGGCAGGCGCAGCACCGCGACCGGCGCCGCGTAAGGCAAGAGCGTCTTGCCGCCGGCCGGCGCCTCGTCGTGCGACGCCAGGCCGAGGAGGTACAGGCCGCGGTCGTCGGCGGCGTAGACGGCGTCGGTGGCGGCGTCGACCGCCAGCACGAACCGCCCGCCGGGGAAGCTGCCGGCGTACCAGTGATCGTCGAGCGCGACCGCCAGCTGATCGCGCAGCGCGTCGCCGGCGGTGTCGGCGCTCCAGTCCCACTGGCGATCGGCGCCGGCGCCGCGGCCGGCCAGGTCGACGGCGACGTTCTCGCCGACGCGGAAGGTGAGCGGCTGATCGAGCACGATCGGCAGCTCGGCGGCGGTGAGCGTGCCGTCGAGATCGGGCACGCACGACGCCGCGAACGGCGAGGGCGGCTCGCCGACCGGGGTGGCGTTCTCGCCGCAGGCGGCGAGCGCGAGCAGGGCGCAGGCGAGGGCGCGCATCAGTAGTGGAACCCCAGGCGCAGGCGCACCAGCTGGGCGGCGCTGGCGGTCGCGCCGGTCTCGGGGTTGTCGAACGCGGCGCCCGGCGCCAGCGCGGCGTAGTCGAGCGCGACGCGGAAGCTGTCGCTGCGGTAGGTCAGGCTGGGATCGACCTCGACGCCGAGGAACCGCGCGCCGCTGGGCGTCGACGTCGGGCTCATCGCCCACGCCGCGATCACCGCGACCGAGGCCTCGATGCGGGCGTGGCCGAGATCGGCCAGCTCCAGCCGCGCGTGCGGCCGGACGTACGCGGCGTCGGTGACGGTGCCGATGAGCTCGCGGAACAGGATGCGATCGACGTGGTAGTCGGGGTGGAAGCGGAAGTTGTCGACGGTGGTGTCGCCCGGCGGATCGGCCTGCGGTCCGTCGACGTCGCCGGGGCGCGGGCTGGGCGCGCCGGGGACCGGGAACGCGCCGAAGCCAGGCGCGTCGTCCCCGCTGGCCACGCCGGCGTCGAGGCCAAGCCGGTGCCGGCCGAGCGCGGCCTCGCTCTCGAGCGCCAAGCCGAACTGATCGGAGGTGGCCGCCTGATCGAGCAAGACGCCGGGCACCAGCGACGGCTGGTCGACCCGGGCGTGGGCGTAGCTGCCCTCGGCCTCGAGCCGCAGCCCCGGGCCCTGGACGCGGGCCCAGGCGCCGACGCTGGTGGCGGTGAAGCCGCGCACCATCAGATCGTCGGGGCCGATCGTCGGCGCGGCGCCCGCGGTCGGCAGGTAGTCGGCCGGCACGTCGCGGTCTTGCCAGCGGTGCGAGACGAACGCGCCGTACTCGAACGTGCCGAGCCCGGCGGCGGCGCGGCGCAGGCGGGTGGCCGGCGTCTTGACCCGCATCCACGCGGCGGTGACGGTGGTGACGTCGTCGGACGGCTCGAGGTCGACGGCGCGGGTGGCGCTGGCGCGCGGCCGGAACGGGCCAGACGCCGACAGATCGTAGGCCAGCGCCAGGTAGTGACCGGCGATCGGCGTTACCAGCGCGAGGCGATCGGCCGCGTCGCCGCCGTCGCACTCCTCGCAGTCGCCGCCGTTGGCGCTCATGCCCAGGCCCCAGTGCGCGCCCATGCGGCCGGCGGCGAGGATGCCGAGCGGCGTCAGCACCTCGCCCCACACCCGCTTGACCGCGATCGCGGTGAACGCGGCCTGGCCGCTCGACGCGGCCGGCGTCGGCGCGCGGCCGGTGCCGACCTCGGGGGTGGCGCCCCAGCCGAGGTTGTCGAGCAGATCGATCCGCGCCTTGATCGCGACGCCGGCGCCGGGCGGGTAGATCGCCAGGTCGGTGCGCGCGCGCAGGTCGCCGCCGTCGAGCACCTGGCCGCCGGCCAGCGGCACCGGGAACAGCGGCGCGCCCGACGGCGTCAGGCCGCGATCGAGATCGAGGTTGATCAGCGCCTCCTCGCGGATGCGCAGGTAGCCGTGCAGCTCGACGCGCGTGTGCTCGCTGGGCTGGGCGAACGCGCGCGGCGTCAGCTCGACGCCCAGCGCCGCCAGGTCGGGCACCGCGCCGGGGGCCAGCGTGTCGATCGCGTCGAGGCCGCTGTCGGGCGGCGGCTCGTCGGCGTGGACCGCGGGGACGGCCAGCGCCAGCGCGAGCGCGGCGGCGGCGCGGGTCACGGCGCGGCCTCGGGGGCGGCCGCGTCGACGGCGGGCGCGGCCGGCTCGTCGGCGGGCGCGCGATCGGCGTCGAGGAACCGCAGCAGATCGCGGGTGGTGGCGGTCGCGGCCTCGACCATCGGGATGTGGCCGCACGCCGGGTAGACCTGGAGCTTGGCGTCGGGCAGCGTGGCCGCGAGGCGCTGGCCGAAGCGCAGCGGCGTGACCAGATCGTCGTCGCCCCACAGCAGCAACGTCGGTTGGGTGATCTCGTGGTAGCGGCGCTCCATCGCGCCGAGGTGCTGGCCGCGGGCCGCGGCGAGCGCGGCGGCGGTGGTGCCCGGCCGATCGAGCTCGGCCAGCACGTGCTCGACCCGGGCCTGGGTGACGAACCGCGGATCGTGGTAGGCGAGCCCGACCCGCTCCTCGACGTTGTTGCGGTAGTTCAGCGCGAACAGCACCTCGCCGATGCCGTCGACCTGGGCCCAGCGGAAGAAGCTGGGCAGCTGCGCGTCGAACACGTACGCCGCGTACAGCGCGATGCGCCGGACCCGGGCCGGCTGGGCCAGCGCCATCGCCAGGCTGATCGACGAGCCCCACGAGTGGCCGACGATCGACACCTGGTCGACGCCGAGCTGATCGAGGAGGTGCCACACCAGCGTCGCCTCGGCGGCGGGCGAGTAGTCGCCGGCCGGGCGGCTGCTCCAGCCGAAGCCCTTGAGGTCGACCGCGATCACCCGGTGGTGTGCGGCCAGCGCGTCCTGCACCGGGCGCCACAGGTCGAGCGACGCGCCGTAGCCGTGCAGCATGACCACCGTCGGACCCGAGCCGACCGCGCGGTAGTGGAGGTGGACGCCGTCGACGTCGGCGAAGGTGGCGTCGGCGGGCGCGCCGGGCAGCGGCCCGGCGTGGAACGACGGGCAGGCCGCCAGCGCCAGGAGCGCTGCGGCGCACAACGCCCGCAGGCTCACGGGATGAGCCTCCACACCTCGGCGGCGCTGGTGAACTCGCTGGCGGTCTCGTAGTCCTGCGAGGTCATCGTCGCGACCGTGCCGTAGCACTCGGCGGCGAAGCCGAAGGTCCGCTTGGTGGTGATGGCGGCGCCGACGGTGCGGGTCAGATCGGTGGCGATGCGCCGCACCGGGAACGCGCCGAACGGCGTGGTCATCGTGCCGACCGCGTCGACGCGGGCCTGGTAGCGCTCGCTGTAGAAGCTGGCGACGCCGACCGCGACGCCCGACACCGTCGACGACGTGGTCCAGCTGGCCGACGGGCCCAGCGGCGTGGGCAGGAGCGGCACCGGCGGATCGTAGGTGAGCTCGGTGCGGGTGACGCCGGCCTCGGGCGACACCACGCCCAGCAGCGCGAGGCCGCTGGCGTCGAGGCGCATCACGCCGAGGAGCGCGCTGTCGATCGACAGGCGGGCGGCGTAGCTGGCGGTCGGGAACGTCGCGGCCCACCACTGGCCGGTCGGCGCGATCAGCGTGGTCACGACGTCCTGATCGCCGGGCAGCCCGCCGGCGAGGGTCCAGGTGCGCTGGCCGCCGCTGCCCTGCTGGCCGGCGGTGTCGACGGTCGCGTCGGTGGCGATGCGGAAGCGCGCGGTCTGGCCCGCCATCATCGGCAGCTCGGCGCGGGTGATGGTGCCGTCGTGGTCGGGCTGGCATCCGAGCGGCGCGTCGGGGCCGCCGCTGGCGCCGTCGGTCCCGGCGTCGGCCTCGTCGACCGGCGCGCAGGTGTGATCGGCGCGGCAGTACCCCGACGGGCAGTCGGTGGCCAGGTCGCAGCGATCGGGGTCCGACGTCGAGCACGCCGCAGCGAGGGCCAGGACGGCGGCCAGGGCGGCATGGTGCTGTGCAGCAATCTTGCGCATGGCGGGGGTCCGAACGGGCGTCAACCTACGCGTCGTCAGCGGCGGTGTCAACCGGAATATTGCGATGCAACAAAGTCGCGGCTTGATCGGCGGTCCCCGGGGGGCTACCGTGCGCCGGTGGCAGTCCTGATCAAGAAGTACGGCAACCGCCGGCTCTACGACACCGGCGAGAGTCGCTACATCACCCAGGACGAGCTGGCGGCGGCCATCAAGCGCGGCATCGACGTCCGCGTGGTGGACGCCAAGACCAACGAGGACCTGACCCAGGCCACGCTGGCGCAGCTGGTGATCGAGAACGCCCACGCCGCCCGCGCGCTGCCGGTCGGCTTGCTCACGCAGCTGATCCGCCTCGACGACGACGCGTTGGTCGAGTTCTTCGGCCGCTACGTGACCTCGGCGCTCGAGATGTACCTGACCGCCAAGCGCGGCGTGCAGTCGATCGCGCAGAGCTCGCCGCTGATGCGGGTGCCGCTCGGCGCGACCGACGCGCTGACCCGGATGTGGATGCAGTCGCCGTTCGCGCAGATGGCGCAGTTCGGTGGATTCCCGGGCTTCGGGCCGGGCTTCGGGGGGGCCGGCGGCGGACCGCCGCCGTCGAGCTACGACGCTGAGCCACCGCCGCCCGCGGGGCCGCCGCCGTCGGCGCCGCCACCCGCGGATACCGGGGATCAGCTCGCGGCGATGCGGCGGGAGCTCGACGAGCTGAAGAAGGCGATGCGCGGCGAGGGTGGCGGGATCGGGAAGCCGGGGGCGAAGCGGAAGGCGAAGCGCGAGGAGTAGGCGCGGGGCGGCGGGCGGAGGTCGGGGCCGCGACCGAGGCCGCGACCGCCGCGAAGAGTGCAGGCGACGGAGACCGCTCATCGGGCTCGGGCTCGGAGTCGGGGTCGGAGTCGGGGTCGGGCTCGGGTGCGAGCGTGCGTCGGAGGTGACGCCGTCTCGCACTGCGCAGGCGCAATCGTCGTGCCAGCGTTGACGAATTCCGCCCGCGTAGTAATAGTGCCAAAATCATATGACGCGTTCTTCTCGTCGACGATTGCCGGTCCAGCTATCGCTGGATGATGCCCGCCGTCCGAGTGGCCACGGCGGCTGGCGTCCGCGCGCGGGGCGCAAGCGGCGGCCGGGGGCGTGCTCGCATCGGGCGCGCGCGCGGTTCCCGGCGTCGGTGCCGCTGCACGTGACGCTCAAGGTGATCGGCGGGTTGCCGTCGTTTCGGCGCGAGGCGGTGGCGCGGGTAGTGCGCGCGGCGATCGCGGCGGGCGGTCACCGCGGCGA
Source organism: Myxococcales bacterium (assembly GCA_016707895.1). Taxonomy (GTDB): domain Bacteria; phylum Myxococcota_A; class Polyangia; order Haliangiales; family Haliangiaceae; genus UBA2376. Next base: position 272,375 of record JADJGV010000009.1, read on the forward strand.
CTTCCGCGTGGTGCACTACAACGTGCTCGGCGACCACCTGCACTTCGTCGTCGAGGCGGCCGGCGTGGAGGCGCTCGCGCGCGGGATGCAGGGGCTGACGATCCGCCTGGCGCGGCGGCTGAACGCGCTGCTCGGGCGACGTGGCAAGCTGTTCGCGCAGCGCTACCACGCGCGGCCGCTGCGCACGCCGACCGAGGTGCGCAACGCCATCCGCTACGTGCTGCTCAATGGCCGGCACCACGCACGCGATCGCGGGCAGGTCCTCGCACGCGGCTGGGTCGATCCGTACTCGAGCGCGCTGTGGTTCGACGGCTGGAACGCCGCGGTGCGGACCGACGCGCCGTGGCTGCGCGCGCTGGCGCGGGCCGGCTGTCCGACCGCCGCGCCGCACACGTGGCTCTTGCAGGTCGGCTGGCGCAAGGGCGGCGGGGTGATCGGCGGGGTCGGGGTCGGGGTCGGGGTCGGGGTCGGGGTCGGGGTCGGGGTCGGGGTCGGGGTCGGGGTCGGGGTCGGGTCGGGTGGAAATGCTGCGACTGCGAATGAAGGTTTTTGCAAAACAACGCGTGGTCTACATGTCCCGTAGAGACAGCTGGTTACGACAGAGCATCGAATGATTGAATGTTGCATTGCACAAAGCCGGGCTTGACCGAGACCTGCGCCGTGCCTAAGGTGAGCGGCACGGAGGAATCAGAGATGAGCAAGCAAGCCGAGACGAACACCACCGCCCAGTCCACTGCCCAGAAGCCGCGCTCGCCGTTCGAGCTGCCGTTCGCGATGCCGGTCATGCCGGAGGCGTTCGGCCAGCTGATGCGCGACCAGATCGTCCGCACCCAGGCGATCATGGGCGAGCTGGCGAACTACGAGGGCGTCGCGATCGCCCGGGCCCGCACCGCGGTCGACGAGCTGAGCCGGCTGGCCGGCGACTCGCTCACCTACTTCGGCCAGCTGTCGGCCGAGTGGCGCAAGCTGTCGATCGAGGCGATGCAGCGCACCGCGGAGGCGTTCACGCCCAAGGCGTGAGCGAGGACCACCCGGCATGATGCCGACGCCCATCGTCATCGCGCAGCGCCTGGGGCGCGACCTGGCGGCGATCGCCGCCGAGGCGCTGGCCGACGCCACCGGCGCCAGCGCGGCGCGCCCCACGCCGACGCTGATGCCGACGCCGCGCGACGTGATCGCCCGCGAGGGCACCGCGTCGTTGTACCGCTTCGTCGGCGCCGGCCCGCGGCGCGGCAAGCCGATCCTGCTGGTGCCGTCGCTGATCAACCAGTGGTACGTGCTCGACCTGCGGCGCGGCGCCAGCCTGGTGGCCGCGCTGGTCGAGGCCGGCCTCGACGTGTGGTGCCTCGACTGGGGCGCCCCCGAGGACGAGGACCGCTACCGCACCTGGGACGAGACGCTGGCGCGGCTCGACCGCATGGTGCGGCGCACGCTGCGCGTCGCCGGCGCCACCCAGCTCGGCCTGCTCGGCTACTGCATGGGCGGCACGCTGGCCACGATCTACAGCGCGCTGTACCCGGCGCGGATCGCCGCGCTGATCGATCTGGCCGGCCCGATCGACTTCACCAAGGGCGGCATGCTGCGGACGATGGTCGATCGCCGCTGGTTCGACGCCGACGCGATCGCCGACGGCGGCAACGTCAGCCCCGAGCAGATGCAGTCGGGCTTCACCGCGCTGCGGCCGACGATCGAGCTCGGCAAGCACGTCGCGATGCCCGAGCTGGTGCTCGACGCCGCCGCCTACGACGGCTACCGCGCGCTCGACGCCTGGGCCAGCGACAACATCCCGTTCCCGGCCGCCGCGTACCGCACGTACATCGGCGAGCTGTACCAGGACAACCGCCTGGTCGCCGGCACCCACCGGGCGCTGGGCCGCGCGGTCAAGCTCGACGCGATCCGCTGCCCGACCGCGGTGGTGGTCGCCGACCGCGACACCATCTGCCCGCCGGCGGCGGCCACCGCGCTGCTCGATCACGTCGGCACGGCCGACAAGACCACCCTGCGGGTGCCCGGCGGCCACGTCGGCGCCGTGGTCGGCAGCCGCGCCTCGCGCGAGCTGTACCCCGCGCTCGCCCGCTGGCTCGACGCGCGCCTGGCATCGGCGTAACGTCCGCGGCCGGGGCATCCCTCACTTCTGTCACGCGACTCTACCGACGAGAAAACCCATGAAGCTCTCCGACCTCAAGATCATCGTCACCGGCGGCGCCCAGGGCATGGGCGCGCACTTCGCGCAGCGCCTCGCCGAGGCCGGCGCCCAGGTCGCCGTCGGCGACGTCAAGGAAGACGGCCTGGCCGCGCTGGCCGAGGCCACCAAGGGCCTGCCCGGCAAGGTCCACGTCCGCAAGCTCGACGTGGCGAGCGAGGCCGACGTCGGCGCGTTCGTCGACTGGGCCCACGGCGCGATGGGCGGCCTCAACGGCCTCATCAACAACGCCGGCATCCTGCGCGACGGCCTCCTGGTCAAGAAGGACCGCACCACCGGCGCGATCACCAAGCTCACCAAGGAGCAGTGGGACGCGGTGATCGGCGTCAACCTGACCGGCGCCACGTTGATGGTGCGCGACGTCGTCGCCAAGATGGTCGCGACCGAGCAGCGCCCCGGCGTGATCGTCAACATGTCGTCGTCGGCGCGCCACGGCAACCGCGGCCAGTCGAACTACTCAGCGGCCAAGGCCGCGCTGGCCACCAACACGGTGACCTGGATGCGCGAGTTCGCGCCGTTCGGCATCCGCGTCGGCGCGGTCGCGCCCGGCATGGTCGAGACCCCGATGACCTCGGGCATGAACCAGAAGGCCCGCGACGCGCTGGTGGCCAACATCCCGGTCGGCCGCATCGGCCTGCCCGAGGACCTGTGGCTGGCGGTCAAGTTCGTGCTGGAGTGCGACTACTTCAACGGCCGCACCCTCGACGTCGACGGCGGCCTGGCGATGTGATCGCCCGGGCGCGCGCCGATCTGCGCGCCGCTCGTCACAATCGCGGCGGTGGGTGCACTACCAGGGCGTGATGCTTCAGCGAACCTCGCTCGCCCTCGTCCTCCTCGCCGCTTGCGGCTCCCGCCCGCCGGCCCCGTCCGACCTCGGCGCCAAGCCCTCGGCCGCGGCCCCCGCGGCCTGGGATCCCGAGGACCTGCCGCGGAACGTCGCGGTCACCAACACCGACGGCACGCTGACGCTGGCCCGGGTCACGACCGAGGGTGTCGAGGTCGGCGCCACCGTGCCCGCCGTGGGCCCCGATCGCGGCTGGCTCGACGGCCACACGCTGGTCGGCCTCACCGAGCTCGAGGCCGGCGGCTACGTCGTGGCCCAGGTGGTCGACGGCCAGCGCGCCGCCGACGTGACCATCACGCCGGCCGCGTGGCCGGGGCGGTACGCCGAGCTGCTGCTCGGCGACGGTGAGATCTGGCTGGCCGGGTGCCGGGAGAAGATCGAGTTCACCGACTGCAAGCGGCCGACGTACCTGCGGGTGGCGCCGGGGCCGCAGACGACCGTCGAGCAGGCGCCCGCCCACCGCCGCAGCTACGGCTACCACGGCGCGCACGTGCTGGCGGCGCCCACCGGCGCGCCGCCCGCCGGCGTCACCGCGCGGGTCGACGTGGCGCAGGCCGATGGGGCGGTCGATCCCGCCGCCACGGTCATCACCTGCACGGCGAGCGGCGCGACGACCCGGGTGAGCCTGGCCGACCTGTTCGGGGATCCGAACGAGGTCGGCGCGTTCGCGTTCGGCGCGCCGACGCTGCGCTGGCTGGCGACCACGCCGCCGCTCTTCGAGGTGACCTACGCCTTGACCAACCCGATCGAGATCACGCGGCACGAGCGCGAGGTGTTCCCGGCGTGCGAGGAACGGCCGCTCCCCGACTTCCGCTGGCTGGGCGAGGGCGTGTGGGCCGAGCGCCACGGCGACGTCGACACCGGCGAGGTCGGCTGGACCTTCCATCGCGGCGAGCGGACGATCGGCGAGCTGCCCGGCCGCGACCTCGACTGAGCGCCGGCCTGGTCGCTCAATACGGCGTGAGCCGGGCGATGCGACCCGAGCGGCCGGGCGCGCCGGCCAGCGCGTCGACCACCGCGGCGAGCAGGCCGTCGCGGTTGAACGGCTTGGTGATCAGGCGTTGGCCGGGGCCGGTCTGGCCGCGATCGTAGCCGGACATGAACAGCACCTTGAGCTGCGGGCGGGCGACCACCATGGCCTGGGCCAGCTCGCTGCCCGACATGCCCGGCATGACCATGTCGGACAGCAGCAGGTCGATCGCGCCGGTGTGCTCGCGCGCCAGCGCCAGCGCCAGCGGCCCCGAGGTCGCCGACAGCACGTGGTAGCCAGCGCGCAAGAGGATCCGCTCGGTCAGGAGCCGCACGCGATCGTCGTCGTCCACCACCAGCACGGTCGCGGCGGTGGTCCGGGCGGCCGGACGCGCGTTGAGCTCCTCGTGCATGGGCGCGGTCGTCGCGGGCAGGTAGACCCGGAAGATGGCGCCCCGGCCCGGCGGCGACTCGACGGTGATCTCGCCGCCAGCCTGCTGCACGATGCCGTGGACCATCGCCAGGCCGAGGCCGGTCCCCTTGCCGTGGTCCTTGGTGGTGAAGTACGGCTCGAACACCCGCGGCAGCACCTCGGCCGGGATGCCGGCGCCGGTGTCGGCGACCTCGAACACCACGTGGGGCTGGCCGACCCGGTCGGAGCCGGGCCCGCTCGCGACCTGCGCCACCGTCAGCGTCACCCGGCCGCCCTCGGGCATCGCGTCGCGCGCGTTGACCATCAGGTTCATCATCACCTGTTCGAGCTGACCGGGATCGATCAGCACCGGCGGCAGGTCGTCGGCGATCGCGGTCTCGAGCTCGACGTGCGCGCCGAGGTTGCGGCCGAGCAGGCGCTCGAAGCGCGCGATCAGCGGCCCGATCTCGACCACCGTCGGCTTGGCGGCGTCGCGGCGGCTGAAGGCCAGGAGCTGGCGAGTCAGGTCGGACGCGCGGTTGGCGGCGTGCACGATCTGCTGCGCGTCGTCCTTCATCGCCGGATCCGGCAGGTCGGCCTCGAGGAACCCGGCGTAGTTGAGGATCACCACCAGCAGGTTGTTGAAGTCGTGGGCCACGCCGCCGGCGAGCTGCCCGAGCAGGGTCAGGCGATCATGGTGGGCGGCGCGGGCCTCGTGCTCGCGCTGCTGGGTGACGTCGGCGATCACGATCACCGTCTCGCTGCCGTCGCCGGCGTTGGCGGTGGTGATGGCCAGCGACCGCGGCGGCGCGCCGACGGTGAGCGCGCGCGGCCCGTCGGGGCCGATCAGGCGGGGCGTGGCGACGCCGGCGAGGTGCGCGACCACCCGGCCGGGGCGGACCTCGCCCAGCAGCTCGCCCCGGGCGGTGACCCAGGGGTTGGCGAGCACGCACCGGTAGTGATCGTCGAGCACGACCACCCCGACCGGCAGATCGTGGACGACGCGCTCGAGGCGGTGCCACTGTTCGTCGCGCACCGTCTGGATCTGGGCGACCAGGAGCGCGTTTTTGATCGCCAGCGCGGCCTGGCTCGCGACCGCGACCAGGAGCTCGAGATCCTCCGGGCGGAACCGCGGGCCGTCGCCCTGGCAGTCGAGGTGGATCACGCCCAGCCACTCGGCGGTGGTGGCCTGGTACAGCAGCGGCACCACCATCAGGGAGCGGACGTCCTGGGCGACCAGGCTCGCGGACCGCTCGAGCGCGCCATCGTCGGCGAGCTCGGTGCGCAGGAGCGGCTGGGCGTCGGCCAGGACCTGCGACAGCACGCTGGTCGAGATCGTCAGCGGCAGGCGGCCGGGCACGCGGTTGCGCGTCACCATCCACCGCGGCGCCCGGGTCTGCGGATCGTAGACGACGATCGCGCCGCGGTCGGCGCGCACCAGCGTGAGGAGGGTCGAGACCACGCGCTCGAGCAGCGGCTCGATGTCGTGCTCGACGCCGATCACCCGGGTCAGCTCGACCACCGCCCGCAGGCGCCGCAGCTCGTCGCCGTCGCCGGCCGGCGCGGTCGCCACCAGGCGCAGCGCGATCGGTCCGATCAGGAGCTCGTCACCGTCGCGTAGCACCGCCTGCTCGACCCGGCGGCTGCCGACGAACGTGCCGTGACGGCCGCCGAGGTCGCGGACCGTCACCGTGCCATCGCCGTGGTCGAGCAGCTCGGCGTGAGCGAGCGCCACCATCGGATCGTCGAGGCGGATGTCGACGTCGGTGCCACGGCCGATGCGCGCGCGACCGCGCAGCGGGTGGACCCGCTGGCTCGCGATCTCGACGACGGAGAGCGTGGGCGACGACATGCGGCGCGACTACCGGACCAGCGAAGGGGAGGGTCGATCTTCACCGTCGGGTGGCGGCGTTGGCAAGCGCGGGCGCGCAGCGTCTCCGCGCGGATCCGCCCCGGTGCGTAGGGGGCGCGGTGTAGGTCCTCCCACCGCGCCCGGCCCCGCCTCGTCGTCGCGGGGTGAGGTCACCTCCGGCGCACCTGGATGGCGTCGGTCGAGGTGACCGCCCCGGGGTGATCCGGCGTCACTCGACCGGCGGCAGCTCGGTGGTGATGAGCGCGTTGCCGCCCTGGTTGCAGGTGCGCAGCGAGGCGATGCAGGTCGGGGTCTGGCCCGCGGCCTGGACGAAGCGCGTCGCGCTCGGCTCGCTGATGCAGGCCGCGCCGTGCTTGTTCCAGCGGGCCTCGAGCGGCCAGCTCGCGTCGTCGGTCTGGATCCCGTCGCGATCGTAGATGTTGAGCAGGGTGCCGTCGACGGTGTACGGCGTGCCGTCGCCGCAGAAGTCGGCGCGCAGCGCGCGGGTGCAGGTCGCGAGGAGGTCGGCGCGACCCAGCCACGGCTGGTAGCCGAACTCGACGCACTTGGCGATCGCGAAGCCGCGGCACGCGAACGTGAAGTCGTCGTCGTGGACGCGGTAGCGGCCGCCCTGGGGCACGCCCTCGTCGTAGTTCCAGGTCCCGGCGACCGCGAGCGCGCCGGCGCCCTCGCACATGTCGATCCAGCCGTCGACGGTCTGGTAGCTGACGGTGTAGATCGCCAGGTCCGCGTCGTGCGCGATCGCGTCGATGCGGATCGGCAGGGTGTCGCCGTCGGACAGCTTGCCGCTCCAGGTCGAGCCGATGAGCTCGCCCTCGGGTACCGCGACGCCGCCCTCGGTCGCGGTCAGCGCCGAGCCGTTCAAGCGGACGCCATTCAACCGCACGCCGTTCAAGCGGACGCCGTTCAAGCGGACGCCGTTCAACCGCACGCCGTTCAACCGGACGCCGTTGAGGCGCACGCCGTTCAAGCGGACGCCGTTCAAGCTCGAGCCGTTGCTCTGCGCCAGCGCCTGCGCGGTGGTGTCGAGCGCGGCGTCGCCCTCGACACAGCCGGCGACAGCGCCGGCGGCCAGCAACGTCGGGATCAGAAGACGAAGATTCACCATGGGGGACCGCTCCAGTTGAGTAGACGTTGTCCTGCGGGTCGCTCCGACCGCAGGCATCCTCCCTCTTGCGCGTGGCGTGCCAGTCAGCGCGCACGTGGCGTCGCGCACAGCCGCATGCCCACCACCGCGACCCGCAGGCTCGGCACGGCGAGGTTGCGGTTGGCGAGGTGCGCGGTCAGGCGATCGTGAAAGAAGCTACCGCCCAAGGCTACATAGCCATCACCCGTGGCGGTCCTCGCCCACTCGTAGGCGTTGCCGACCAGGTCATGGACGCCGAACACGCTCACCGATTTGGGGTGACTGCCGATCGCGTCGGGGCCCATGCGCTCGTGGCCGTGGGTGGCGTCAAAGTTGGCGTCGCCGAGCTCGATCGTCGGTCCGGTCGGGTAGTTCCGGCCATCGGCGCCGCGGGCGGCCCGCGTCCACTCGAGCTCGGTACACAGCCGCGCGCCCGGCACCTGCGCGGTCGCCGCGAGCCACGCGGCGTAGGCCTCGGCGTCGGTCGCCGTGATCGCGGTGACCGGGAATCGACGCCAGTCCTGCTGCGCCAGCGCCGCGCGGCCGGGGTAGACCAGCGGCTCGTCCCAGCCGGCCTGATACGCGACGTCGGCCGGCTGGATCGTCAGCCGCCAGCCGCGCTCGGTGCGGGTCAGCTCGAGCGCGCCGCTGGTGCCGAGCGTGGCCTCGGCCCGGGGCACCAGCGCGGCCTGGCGCGCCGGTGGTTGCGCCTCGACGAAGCGCAACCAGTCGCCGATCGTGACCTCGGTGGTGGCGATCAAGAACGCGTCGACGTGGCGCGGGTGCATCGGGGCGGTGAGGAAGAAGCTGCGGGCGGCCTCGTCGCTGGCGGCGGCGCCGAACTCGACGTCGCCGGCCGGCACGAACACGAAGCCAGGCGGTACGGTGTCCGGCGGAGGCGGGGACAGGTCGACCGTGGTCCCCTCGCCACGACGGATCGTCACCGGGGTGGTGAGTCTTGAACCGTCGGCGCGCACGGCCGTGAGCTGGTACGTGCCGGGGGCGAGCTCCACCTCGGCGGGCGCCGCCGGCAACGGTTGATCGCCGGGGGCGAGCGTGACCGTCGTGCCGGGCGGGGCCGTGAACGCCAGCCGACCGGGACGTCGCCAGCGCGTCAGGCGCGCGCCGTCGCGGTCGTAGGCCGGCACGCGGGCCAGCAGCTCGTCGCGCACGTCGTCGGCGTGGAGCCGCTCCGCGAGCGTGGCGCGATCGAGCAACGCGTCGACCAGCAGCGCGCGGACGTCGGCCCGGTCCGGATCGAGCGTGAGCGCTGCCTCGAGGCGCCCGCCGACCGCGCGGAACGCACGATCGGCCTCGGCGCGGGCGGCGCGCGCCCGCTGCCACGCGGCCTCGCCCGCGGCGTCGTCCCCGCGATCGAACGCGGCGAAGGCCTCGGCGCTCGCGGTCTGATCGACGGCTACCGCGGCCGTGGCCTGGGTCCGGGCGACGCCGGCCGCGCGCAGCTCGACCGCGACCGCGGCGTCGACCCGGCGCTGCGCCTGCCACCGCAGCCCCGCGTAGCCACCGACCACCAGCGCCACCGCCGCCGCCGCCAGCCCGCGCACCAGCCAGCGCCGCCGCCGCTCGCCGCGCACCGAGGTCCGCACGAAGTCGCGCTCGAGCGGGGTCAGCGCGGTCGCGTCCAGCGCGCGGGCCTCGGCGAGCTGCCGGCCGCGCCAGGTCGCCTCGCGGCGCTGGCCGAGCCGGCGCCACTCGAGCGCGGCCGTCGCCAGCCGCTCGCGCTGGGCGCGGCCCTCGGCGTCGAGCTCGAGCCACTCGCGCAGCGTCGCCCAGCCGGTGACCAGGACCTCGTGGGCCAGCTCGTACAGCGGCGTGCCGTCGTCGTCGTGGATCACCAGCAGCCGGCCCCGCACCAGCGCCTCGAGGACCGCGCGGCCGGCGTCGTCGGTGACCAGCTCGGCGGCGCCGCGGCGCGCGCGGGTCCCGACGGTCGTGACCAGGCGGGCCAGCAGCCGGCGCGCCACCGCGCGGCCGCCGACCGGCAACCCGCCCAGCACCGCGTCGGCGTGGCGGGCCAGCGCGCCGTCGACCCCGCCCACCGCGGTCAGCGCGTCCTCGCCGATCATGCCGGCGGCGACGTCGCGCTCGGCCCACAGCGCCGCCAGCGCGAACGACAACAGCGGCAGCCCGCCGCTGCCGGCGGCGGCGGTGGCGTCGACCAACGTCGCGACCATCGCCTCGGACGCGAACCGCACGCCTGCCACCAGCGCCGGGCCGACGATCACCTCGCGCAGCCGCTCGGACGGCAGCGGCGCGACGAAGTACAGCAACCGCGCCAGCTCGGGGCCGAGGTGGGGCAGCCCGGCCAGCCGCGAGAGGAAGTCGGCGCGGGCGGTCGCGATCACGCGCACCGCGACGATGCCGTCGGCGAGGCGGGCCAGGCCGGCGGCCAGCGCGGCGACCTCGGCCGGGGGCGCGAGCGTGATCAGCTCCTCGAGCTGATCGATGAACAGCACGAGGCCGCCGGCGCCGGCGCGGCGGTGCAGCGCGCGCGCGAGGAGGTCGGGGTCGGCCGCGAGCCCGTCGACCAGCGTCGGCGTGTCGAGCGCGAGCGCCAGCGTGGTCAGCGGGTGCGCGCCCGGGACGATCGTGATCGCCGCCCAGGCCGGGCCTGGCCCGAGCGCGCCGTCGACGATCGCCGGCACCACGCCGGCCCGGCACAGCGACGACTTGCCGACGCCCGAGTCGCCGGCGACGATCACCATCGCGTCGGTGCGCAGCCGCTCGATCAGCGTGCCGACCTCGAGGCTGCGGCCGAAGAACATCGACCGGTGGCTGGCCTCGAACGGTCGCAGGCCGCGGTACGGGTTGCCGGTCGGCGTGGCGCTGGCGTCGCGCTGACGCACCAGCTGCTCGAGCGCGTCGCGCAGCTCGTCGCCGCTCGGGTAGCGGTCGTTGGGATCGCGGGCGAGGCAGCGATCGACGATCGCGGCCAGCCGGGGATCGGTGGCGGGGGCGCGGGTCGCGAGCGCGGGCGCCGCGCCGGTGGTGACCACCGCGGCCAGCTCGCCCGCGGCGACCTCGGCGAACGGCGCCTGGCCGGTGCACAGCTCGAACAGCAGCGCCCCCAGCGAGTACACGTCGCTCCGGCGCGACGGCGCCTGGCCGGCCCACACCTCGGGCGCCATGTAGTCGGGCGTCCCGACCCGGCCGCCGCCGCCGGCGTCGCGATCCTGGACGACACGGGCCAGGCCGAAGTCGACGAGCTTGGGCACGCCGTCGTCGGTGACCATCACGTTCGTCGGCTTGATGTCGCAGTGGACCACGCCGCGCCGGTGCGCCGCCGCCAGGCCGCGGGCCAGCTCGAGCCCGAGCGGCAGCACCTCGGCCCACGGCCGCGGCTTCGGCAGCTCGGCCAGCGGCCGGCCGCGGATCAGCTCGCTGACCAGGTACGGGCGATCGGCGACCTCGCCGACCCGGTACACGCTCACCACGTTGGGGTGCTGGACCCGCGCCGTGGCGCGGGCCTCGAGCAAGAACCGCTGGCGCGCGCCGAGATCGGGCACGCCGGCGATGAACTTGATCGCCACCGCGCGCGCCAGCACGGTGTCCTCGGCGAGGTAGACGTGGCCCATCCGACCGGCGCCGAGCTGGCGCACGATCACGTAGTCGTCGAACTCGACGGGCGGCGTGAAGCCCGCGTCAGGCGGGCTCGCCGGCGGCGCGATCGTAGGGGCGAGCGGCTCCATCCGGTGGCGCCGTCAGGATCGACCGGATCGCCGCGCAGGTGAAGCGCGAAGTTCGCCCCCCGCTCGAGGTCTCAAAACAGCCAGAACGGCCGGCTGCCGGCGAACAGCACGGTGTCCTCGCCGGCGCTGGGGTCGGTCAGCTGGAGCTCGATCATGACGCCGCGCTTGGTGGCGCCGTTGTGCGGGTGGTGCTCGGTGACCTCGCCGTCGAGGATCGACACCACCTTGCCCGCCGAGCTGCACCGGACCAGGCCCCACTTGCAGCGGTACAGCGTGGTGCCGGGGCGGGCGTTCGGCAGGTTGTCGTACGGCACGAAGCCGACGACGACCTGGCGCTCCTTGGCCTTGAGGAAGTACGAGCTCGACAGCCGGCCGATCAGCGCCTTCTGATCGGCGATCTGGTGATCGAGGGTGCGGGCCTGCAGCTCGGCGGCGGCCTTGTCGTCGGCGGCGTCGAGGCGCTCGAGGGCCGCGCGGTCGAGCTCGCGGCGCGCGGTGGCGGCGGCGACGGTGTGGCCGGCGGCGACGATCGCCGGCTTGAGGTCGTCCTCGAACGCCTGGTTGGTCGCGATCGTGCGGTCGAGCCGCGCCAGCTCGGCGGCGGCGCGGGCCCGCGCGACCTCGAGGGTGGCCAGGCGCTCCTCGGCGACCGCCAGCTCCTTGGACGCCTCGGCGACCTTCTCGTGGCGCGGCGACAGGATCACCGGGCGGACCCAGGTGTGATCGAGGAAGTAGTAGATGTTGACGATGACGTAGAAGACGAGCCCGACCAGGATCAGCGCAAGCGCGGCGATGCCGACGAGCTTGTACAGCTTCACCACCAACGGCTGGAGCGCCAGGCGCGGTCGGTGCGCCCGTGACGCGGGGGTCGACATAGGGGCGCCATCTACCACAGGTCGACCGCGCCGACGCGGTTTTCGGGGCGCCGGAAGGTGCCCCGGATCACCATCCCAGCGCCCGCAAGTGTCTCGCTCGCGCGCCGAACCCACGCGTCACGTGTCTCGCGTCTCGGGTGGGGGCCCCGTCGGGGGATCCGACGTCCCCGACCGGCCCCCAGGTTCATGCCGAGCGGTGTGGCACCTGCCTCCACCTGGGCGTGGCGACACGCCCTCTTAGGAGCACAGCCGCGCGGCCAGGGCCAGCCCGACGCCGCCGGTGGCGGCCACCAGCGCGGCGTACTGTCGCGCCGCGTCCGGATCCGGTTCACCGCGGACCGCCCGCAGCAGCGTGTTCTTGCGGGTGTGCTCGTGGGGCACGAACTCCAGCGCGGTCGCCTGGTAACCCGCCGCGCGCAGGAGCAAGAGCCGCATCAGATCGGTGAGCTCCGCCGCGGTCTCGCGCCGCAGGTGCGGGCTGCCCCACAGCGGCGCCAGCGCGCCCGCGGCGCCGGCGGCGGCCAGCGCCTCCCAGCCCCGGGCCAGCTCGGCCTGGCAGCACGGCGCCACCGCGATCACCGCCGCGCCCAGCTCGACGCCCAGCGCGATCGCGGCGCAGGTGGCGCCGTCGCACGCGTGCAGCCCGACCACCGCGTCGACCGGACCGCCGTGGGTCGCGTCCCAGGCCGCGCGCACGTCGGTCGACTCGAGCGAGCCGACCTGGTGGCGCACCTCGGCGTCGAGCCCGACCAGCGCCACCCGGCGCGCGCTCTCGGCGATCACCGCCGGGTTGCGATCGACGCCGAGCACGCGCACCGGGCGATCCCAGACGTGCGCGCCGCACCACGCCAGCACGGTGGTCAGGTACGAGCGACCGCAGCCGGCGTCGACGATGCCGATCGGCCCGGGCGGCCGCGCGCGCAGCGCGGCGCCGAGCAGCGCGACCATGTGGTTGACCTGGAAGTACTTGCCGACCCGCCCCGGCGGCAGCGTGCCGTCGTCGGCGAGGATGCCCAGCGCGCGCAGCAGCACCGCGCCCTCGGCCGGCCGCACCGCGACCGCCTTGCCGCGCAACAGCTCGTCGGTGCGGGTCGGCGTCCAGTGGGCGGCGGCGCGCGCGGCGATGGCGCGCGCCCAGTGCGCGCGGCGGGCGTCGGTCACGACACGCGCGTCACCGCGCCCTCGTGCTGCTGGCCGCCGGCGCCGAGGTACAGCGACCCGCCGGTCACCGCCAGCTCCCAGCGGTTCATGCGATCGAGCGTCCCGGCCACCGCGTCGAGGAACTCCGGGGCCAGCGCGTACAGCTCGATCGCGTCGACCTTGTGGACGTTGCGCTCGCGCAGCTCGGCCAGCAGCGCCACCAGGTTGCGCCAGCCGTAGACCGCGACGCGGGGGCTGGCCTTGGCCGCGCGGTGCAGGCGATCGGCCGCGGGCAGGCCGACCTCGATCCACGCCCGCAGATCGCCGCGCAGGTCGCGCTGCCACAGCGCGGGCTCGTCGTCGGCGGCCAGCCCGCGGCTGAAGTCGACGCCCTCGGCGTGCTCGAGCGCGCGGGCGATCACCCGCGCCACCAGGTAGCGCTCGCTCTCGGAGGGGTGCTGCGCGACCCGCAGGTCGAGGGTCTCGTACAGGCCGCGGTCGCTGTCGGCGAGCGCGATCTCGAAGCGGCGGACGGTCGCGGTCAGGGCCATCACATCTCCGGCGGCGGGGGGCAGTTGCACGGGGTGCCGGCGGTGCAGCCGGCCGCGTCGTCGGCGATCATCAACGCGTCGAACGCGGCGCGGGTATAGCGCGTCCCGATCGCGACCTGGGCGCCCAGCGGGCTGCAGGTCTGGAAGACGTCGTAGCCGGCGGTCGCGGTCGCGAGCGAGCCCCGCACCGTCAGGTGCTCGCCGCCCGCCGCGCTGGCGTAGGCGGCGACGCCGACCGCCTGACCATCGGTGAGGGGCTGACCGATCATCCCCGATCCGATCAGCTGCTCGTCGCCGGTGCTCATGCGGCGGTAGCTGGTGGCGTAGCCGCTGCTCATGCCGCCGGTGTCGTCGATCTCGACCCGGCAGCCGACCGGCTCGCCGTTGGTGGTCTGGGTGTGGATCCACGCGATGACCGCGTGGCGATCGACGCCGACGCCGGCGTCGTTGGCGGCTGGCATCAGCGTGAGCACCTGGCCGCGGACCAGCACCTGCGGCCGGGCGAACGTGGCCATCGGAAACACCACCTGCCGCGGCTCGGCGGCGGCGTCCTGGGTCAGCCGGCTGCCGCTGATGCGCCAGGCCGAGGCCACGCCGGTGATCGTGTAGCGGCTGAGCGTGTTGGTGGCGAAGCCGTCGAACCACGCGATGCACTGCGACGTGCCGACCTCGAGATCGCAGGCGTCGCCGAGGCCGTCCTGATCGGCGTTGGCGCCGCCGGCGCCGAAGACGGTCGGGCACGGATCGCAGCGATCGCCGAGGCCGTCGCCGTCGTCGTCGCGCTGCAGCGGGTTGGGTACCGTCGGGCAGTTGTCGCCGGTGGCCACGCCGTCGCCGTCGGGATCGGTCGCCGAGGCGTCGCCAGGCGCGTCGGTGGGCGCGTCGGGCCCGGCCGCGCCGTCGCCGGGGTCCCCGTCGGCGAGCGCGCCATCGGCGGTCGCGCCGTCGCGGTTCACCACCGGATCGAGCCCGAAAAGCTGGTTGCAGCCGCTCGCCGCCAGCGCCAGCGCGAACGACGCGACGGTCGGCCACACCGCGAAGCGCATCCCGATCACGGTACCATGGGTCATGGCACGCACCGCGATCGACAAGCGCGACCACGCCGACCCGCCGCGGGTCGAGGTGCTCACCGAGTCGAAGTCCCCGAACTACCCCGTCGGGAAGATGCTGATCTCGTCGCCGCGCGAGCTCGAGGCGGTGATCCACCGGATCCCCGAGGGCCGCGTGCTCACGCTGGCCGCGCTGCGCGCCAACCTGGCCAAGGCCCACCGCGCCGACTACACCTGCCCGCTGACCACCGGCATCTTCCTGCGCGTCGTCGGCGAGGCCGCCGAGGAGGAGCGGGCCGCGCGCGGCGGCGACGTCGCGCCGTACTGGCGAGTCGTGCGCGACGACGGCGCGCTGATCGACACGCTGCCCGGCGGCACCGAGGCCCAGGCCCGGCGGCTGGTCGCCGAGGACGTGACCGTGCTGTTCCTGGGCAAGGTGCCCAAGGTCACCGAGGTCAGCCACTTCGCGTGGACGCCGCCGGCGCTGGGCAAGGCCGGGCTCAAGGCCGCCCCGGCGAAGCGGAGCGGCCGGCGATAGCCGCGCGGGCGCTCGGCTACCGGGCGTGGGGCCGCAGCGCGACGTCGACCACCGCGTCGATGAACGCCGCCGCCGCCGCGCGGCACGCGGCGAGGTCCCCCGGGCGCTGGCCGGTGAGCCACGCGCACGCGAAGTTGGTCTCGGTGGGCGGCGCGATGATCTTCACCGCGCGCACGTCGGCGGCCTTGAGCGCGGCGTCGAAGCCGAGCGTGGCCTCGAGCGGCGGCGCCACCAGGTAGGCCAGGCACTCGCCGACCGCCAGCCCGCTCTCCTTCGCCAGGTAGTGGCCGAGCGAGCCGATCACGTGCGGGAAGACGGTGACGCCGCGCGCGCCGTCGGCGTCGTAGAAGCAGGCGTCGTGGGCCAGGCACGCGGTCAGCGCGGCGAGGCCGTCCTCGATCGACTGCGGCTCGGCGGCGGCCAGCACGCCGAGGATCTCGCCCGACAGCTTCCCCGAGGCGTGGGCGCTGCCGGCGTAGAAGCTCTTCGCGAACACCACGTCGACCGCGGCGTGCTTGGTGGCCTCGTCGAGCGCGACGTACAGCGCGTCGTCCTGATCGCAGGTCACCAGGCCCAGCGAGGTGTGGCGCGTGGGATCGGCGCCGTAGGCGGCGAGCAGCGCGGGATCGGCGTTGGGGATGCGGCGCACCGACAGCAGCGTCGGGACGATCGGCTCGAGCAGGCTCATCGGGCACCTCCGCGCTCGACCAGTCGCTGCCGCACCTGCGGCGCGCGGTAGCCGCGCTCGATCACCGCGTCGACCTTGGCCAGGTCGAGGCCGACGCCGCTGGTCCCCTGCTGGATCATCGCGTGGGCCAGCGCCGCCAGCCGCGGCGCAGCCTCCTCGGCCGGCGTGCCGCGGGCGTGCAGGTTGGACATCATGTTGCGGTCGCCGTCGGTCTTGCCCAGCGCGGGGCCGTGGACCAGGTACGCCGACAGGCCGTCACCGGTGCCCAGCCCCGGCCGCTCGCCGAGCAGGATGATCGCGACCTTGGCGCCGACCTCGGCGCCGATCTCGTCCTCGAGCCACACCCGCGCGAACTTCGCGCACAGCGGCGCGCCGACGGTGAGCCCGCGCGCGCGCAGCGCCGCGACCGTGGCCTCGTACAGCGCCGGGCCGGCCTGCATGCACGCCAGCGCCGACAGCCCGTCGGCGAGGATGACCTGCACGTCGACGCCCTTGGGCGCCTCGGCCTGCAGCCGGGCCAGCGCGTCGGGCGCCAGGCGACGTCCGAGATCCGGACGCAGCAGGTACTCGCGGTGATCGGCGACCCGGGTCTGCAGCGGCAGGAAGCCGTGGTCCTTGGCCCAGCCGTCGGTGAGCTCGGCGGCGACCGCCTCGTGGGCCACGGCCAGCTCGGCCTGGAACTGCAGCACGACGTCGGTGGCGTAGCGGGTGCCGACGTGGCCGACGCCGAGCAGCGCGGTGGTGTGCGCGCTGGCGGCGCCCGGCGTGAGCGGCGGCCGGCGCGCCACGTAGACCCGGGCCGGCGGCGCCACCACCGGCGGCAGCGCGATCCGCGGCGGCATGGGATCGGCGGCGCCGCGGCGGGCCCGCGCCTCGGCCACCAGCGCGCGGGTCAGGCTGGTCACGCCACCACCCCCGCGTCGCCGAACCGCGGCCCGGGCGCGCCGTCCCTGGTGATGCCCTTGTCCTCGCACCACGCGTCGAACTCCGGCGTCGGCCGCTTGCCCAGCAGCCGGCGCACGCTCGGGATGTCGTGGAAGCTGGTCGACTGGTAGTTGAGCATGATGTCGTCGCCGACCGGCAGGCTCATCAGGTACGTGCAGCCGGCGGCGGCGAGGAGCACCTTGGTGCTCTCGAGCTCGTCCTGGCTCATCCGCGCGTGGTAGGTGAAGCACGCGTCGCAGCCCATCGGCAGGCCGAGCAGCTTGCCCATGAAGTGATCCTCGAGCGCGGCCCGCGTGATCTGCGGCCCGTCCTCGAGGTACTCGGGGCCGATGAAGCCGACGACGGTGTTGACCAGGAACGGCCGGTAGCGCCGGGCCAGGCCGTAGCAGCGGGCCTCGATCGTCAGCTGATCGGCGCCGTGGTGGGCCGCGCTCGACAGCGCCGAGCCCTGGCCGGTCTCGAAGTACATGACGTTGGGGCCGCGCGCGGTGCCCTTGGCCTTCATCAGCGCCCAGGCGTCGTCGAGCAGCGCCACCGACACGCCGAACGCGCGGTTGCCGGCCTCGGTGCCGGCCAGCGACTGGAACATCAGGTCCATCGGGCAGCCCAGCGCCAGCGCCTTCATCTGCACCGTGACGTGGGACAGCACGCAGTGCTGGGTCGGGATCGCGTGCCGCTTGCACACCGCGTCGAGCGCCGTGAGGATCGCCGCGGTCGACGCCGGCGTGTCGGTCGCCGGGTTCACGCCGATCACCGCGTCGCCGCAGCCGTAGCTCAGGCCCTCGCGCGCCGACGCCAGGATGCCGTCGACGTCGTCGGACGGGTGGTTGGGCTGGACCCGCGACGACAGCCGGCCCGGCAGGCCCAGCGTGTTGTTGGCCCGCACCACCACCTCGCACTTGGCCGCGACCGTCATCAGGTCGAGGTTCGACATCAGCTTGCACACCGCCGCCGCCATCTCCGGGGTCAGGCCGGGCGCCACCGCGCGCAGGGTCGCGCCGCTGGTCGAGGTCTCGAGCAGCCACTCGCGGAACTGCCCGACGGTCAGGTGCGCCACCGCCTTGTAGGCCAGATCGTCGAGGTCGTCCTCGACCACGCGGGTCACCTCGTCCTGGTCGTAGGGGACGACCGGGTTGGCGCGCAGCTCGGCCAGCGTCAGGTCGGCCAGCACCGCGCGCGCCGCGACCCGCTCGACGGTGCTGCGCGCCGACACCCCGGCCAGGTCGTCGCCGCTCTTGGGCGGGTTGGCGCGGCCGAGCAGCTCCTTCACCGAGTCGAAGCGGTAGCGCACCCCGCGGATGGTGGCGGCCAGATCCACGGCGCCGACTGTACCGCGTCGGCGCGGGCGACGATCGCGCGGGCGGTGGAATAGGCCGGGCGGGTCGCGCGTTGCGCGCGCGTGCTCGTGCGCCTGGGGTTCGCGATCGTCGCCGTGGTCCTGATCGTCGCCGCCGCGGCGACCCGGCCGGCGGCGCGCCCGCGCGCGGCGCCGCTGACCCACGACGCGTACGTCTGGCAGCGGCGGTGGACCGGCGCGGTGCGCGACGCGGTGGCGGCGGCGCCGTCCGAGCTGGGCGGGCTGCGGGTGCTGACCGTCGACGTCGACGCCGCCGGCCCGGGGTGGGCCGAGGTCGACGCCGCGACGCTGGCCGCGGCCGGGCGGCCGGTGACCGCGGTGGTGCGGATCGCCGGCGCGCGCCTGCCGGCCGAGGTGCCGATGGCCGACGTGCTGGCGCGGGTCGCGGCGTGGCGCGCCGCCGGGGTCGAGGTGGTCGGCGTCGAGATCGACCACGACTGCGCGAGCGCGGCCTTGCCCGACTACGCGGCGTGGCTGGCGCGCCACCGTCCGCCGGCGCCGCTGCGGTTCTCGATCACGGCGCTGCCGGCGTGGGCCGACAGCGCGGCGCTGCGCGCGGTGGCGGCGGCGGTCGACGAGCTCGTCGTGCAGGTCCACGCGGTGCGCGCGCCGGCGCTGTTCGAGCCGCGGGCGGCCCGGGCCGGGCTGGCGCGGTTCGCCGCGGCGGTGCCGGCGGCGGCGCTGCGGGTGGCGCTGCCGACCTACGACGCGGTGGTGGCGGGCACGCTCGAGCGCTCGCGCCCGACCGAGGTCGCGGCCTTCCTGCGCTGGCTCGAGCGCGGCGACGCGCCGCCGATCCGCGGCGTCGTGTGGTTCCGCTTGCCGGTGGCGGGCGACGACCGCGCCTGGGCGGTCGCGACGCTGCGCGCGGTGATCGCCGGCGCGCCGCTGCGCGGGACGGTGATCGCCGAGCTGGTGGCCACCGGTCCGGCGCAGGCCGACGTGCGGTTGCGCAACACCGGCAACATCCCGGCCGCGTGGCCGGCGCTCACGCTGGGCGGCGCGGTGCGCGGCGCCGATCTGATCGGCGGCTACGTCTCCGCGGACGGCCATCGCTTCGTCGCGCCGGGCCGCGAGCTCGCGCCCGGCGCCACCGCGGTCGTCGGCTGGGCGACCGGAGAGGACCTCACGCTCGATGCGCGCTGATCGATCCCACCTGCTGCTCGCGGTCGGCGCCCTGGCCGCGCTGGCGACGACCCGCCCGGCCCGAGCCTGCGGCCCCGACTTCCCGCCCGAGCTGTTGAGCGATCGCGGCGCCGCGGTCGCCGGGCTCCCCGAGGGCATCTTCGTCGACGAGGCCGCCGCGCTGGTGCCGGCGCACGAGGCCTACCGCCCGCGCGATGTCGTCGCGCCGCCGCCGACCCTGATCGAGGGGATGCTGTACCGCGCCGGCGCGGTCGCGTTCCACGCCGGGCGGCGCGACGAGGCCGCGCGCTGGTTCCACGCCGTGCTGGCGTTGCCGCCGCCGCTGCGCCGCGCGCGGTCGACCTCGGCCGCGTTCAGCCTGGGCCGGCTCAACGTCGCCGGCGGCGGGGCCGCGGCCTACCGGCAGGTGCGGGCGCTGGTCGACGCCGGCTACGTCGACCCGGATGGGCTGGCGGCGGCCAGCCTGTGGCTGGAGGGCTGGCTGACCAGCGGCCGCACGTCCGTCGAGCTGCTGGCCGCGTCGGCGGCGCTCGGCAACCAGCACAGCATCGCGGACCTGCTCGAGGTGGTCCGCGACGCGATCGCCGATGGTGGCGAGGCGGCGCTGCTCGAGCACCCGGTCGGGCAGCGGCTGGTCGCGGCGTACCTGTACGCGCGCGACGGCGAG
Source organism: Myxococcales bacterium (assembly GCA_016707895.1). GTDB lineage: Bacteria > Myxococcota_A > Polyangia > Haliangiales > Haliangiaceae > UBA2376. Next base: position 292,468 of record JADJGV010000009.1, read on the forward strand.
CTGGGCGAGGCCGAGCGGGCGCGGCTGTGGCAGGCCATCGCGGCGCTGCCGCAGATGGACGGCGCCGATCGCCTAGCGGCGGCGGCGTACCGCGGCGGCGACTGGGCGCGCGCCGCGCAGCTCGCGAGCCGCGCGCCCGACACCGCGATCGCGCGCTGGGTGCGGGGCAAGCTGGCCGCGCGCGCCGGCGATCCGATCGCCGCCGGCGACCTGGTGTGCGCCGCGGCGACGGCGTTGCCGCCGACCTCGGCGTGCCCGGACTTCATCTGCGGTGACTACCTGGCCCGCGACCGCGCGCTGGCCGAGTGCGCGACGTTGCGGCTCGCGGCCGATCGCCCGGTCGAGGCGATGCGCGCGGCGTGGGCGGCCCGCCACCGGTACCGCGACGCGCTGTTCATCGCCGAGCGGGTGCTGACGCTCGACGAGCTCGGCGCGTTCGTCGCGACGCTGCCGGCCGATCCCGCCGACGTCGCGACGGCGAGCGCGGCGCCCGACGAGGTCGAGTACCTCTCGGTCTACGACTACGAGCTGGTCAGCGCCGCGTCGATGCGGGCGCTCTACGGCCGGCGGCTGATGCGGGTCGGGCGGATGGCCGAGGCGCTGCCGTGGTTGCCGATCGAGGAGCGCGTGGCCGCGGCCGCGTACGGCGCCGGGCGCGCGCTGGCGGCCGACACCCGCGATCCGATCGCACGGGCCGCGTGGCTGTTCGCCGCGTCGAAGGTCGCGCGCACCCACGGCCTGGAGCTCATGGGCACCGAGCACGCCCCGGACTGGGCGACATGGGGCGGGAACTACGACGTCGCCGCGTATGCCCGCTACGCGCTCGCTGACGACGCCGAGGACGCCGAGGACGCCGCCATCGCCGACGAGCCCGCCGGCGCGCCGCCGCCGATCGCGCAGCCGACCGCCGCCGAGCAAGCCCGGGTCGCCGGCAGCGCGCCCCGGTTCGACGAGCGCTGGCACTACCGCGTGATCGCCGCCGGCCTGGCCCGCGACGCGGCCGACCTGGTGCCGCTCCGCAGCCAGGCGCGCGCCGCGCTCCGCTGCTGGGCTGACGGCTACGCGACCTTCGCGTTCCAGGGGTGCCCGGAGCCGGACTTCGTCGCCGCACGCCACACGCGCACGTCCTACCGCGGCACGATCTCGCCGCGGCGCTACCCGCGCTGGCTCCGGCGGATCGCCCGGCGGGTGCGCGCGGCCCACCACGCCGCGCCGTGGGCGGCGCTGGCGGCGCTGGCGGCGCTCGGCGCGCTGATCGTCGTCCGCCGCGGGCCCCGCCGGCCGGCGCTGCGCCCGTAGCGGTCGGCGCCCGGGCCGGCGGCGACGGCGCGCTACGCGGCCGGGCGTTCGGCCCGCGGCGCCGCCACCGCGGCGGACACGACGGCCTGCGACGTGACGGCGACCGGCTCGAGCATCGGCCGCGCCGGCACCGCGTCGTCGGCGACCTCGTCGTCGTCGTCGCGCTTGCCGGACGGATCGGGCTCGTCCTCGTGGTGGTGGCGGGTCTCCCAGCTCCCCGAGTCCAGCGTGAACAGCGCCAGCGGCGTCATGATCGCGTAGATGACCGGCAGCACCAGCGCGATCGACACGAACCACAGCGGGTGGACGCGCTCGATCGGCAGCTTGCGCGCCTTCCACCAGTAGCCCAGGCCGATGATCGCGCAGACGATCACCTGGCGCATCAAGATCGACCACAGCTGGCCCTTGGCGATCGCGGTCATCAGCAGCGCCGGGTAGGCCAAGAGCATCGCGAACAGCGAGAAGTAGTGGACGGCGATCACCGGGTTCAGCCGCCACACGTGCGACAGCGCGCCGACGTAGTCGACGATGTTCGACCGGCGCCAGCGCAGCTGCTGCGAGAAGTAGTCCTCGAGGCGGGTCGGCGCGGCGGTCCAGCACACCGCCTTGAGCGTCATCGTGGTCAGGTAGCCGGCCTTGACGATCTGCCGGGTCAGGAAGCGATCCTCGCCGTACTTGATCGGCACGCCGCAGATCTCGCGGTGCTCGAGGATCGGGTGCAGCTCGACCAGCACGTCCCGGCGGTAGGCGGTGAGGCAGCCCGAGAGGCACATCACCCGGCGGAACGCCCACTCCAGGTTCTTGAGGAAGTGGTACGAGAAGAAGTACTTGATCGTCTGCATCCGGGTGAGCCAGTTGTCACCCTTGTTGCGGACGTCGACCCAGCCGCCGACCGCGGCGATGTCGGGCCGGACGAAGCGCGCCACCAGCTCGCGCACCGCCTGGGCATCGACCATCACGTCGGAGTCGACCGAGACGATGATCTCCGACCGCGACGCCATGACCGCGCGGTTGATCGAGCGGCGCTTGCCGAGGTTGTGCTTGTTGCGCAGCACGGTCAGGCGGCCGCCGCTGGTCGCGGCCACCGCGCTGGCGTGGTCGAAGCTATCGTCGCTCGAGCAGTCGTCGACGACGACGATGTCGAGCTTGCCGGCCGGGTAGTCGAGCGCGAGCAGGCTGGTCAGCGTGCGGCGGATCTCGGCGCCCTCGTTGTACATGGGCACCACCACCGTCACCGTCGGCTGGAAGCCGTAGTCGGCCTCGTCGAACGCCTTCTTCTTGAGGATCCGCAGCGCGACGCCGGCGACGAACCGGTTGAAGAACAGCACGGCGCCCAGCGCCTGCAGCAGGATGGCCAGCGCGTTGTTCAGCACCCGGCACCCCCCACCGCTCCGATCGCCGCGATCGCCACCGGGCCGCTGCCCGGCGGGACCACCAGGCGCTTGCGCACCACGTCGACGGTCGAGGTGTCGGCGCCGCGCTGGACGGTGATCGACACCGTCGAGCCGGCCGAGCCGCGCAGGCGCGCGATGATGTCGTCCATGGCGGCGGCCGCGACGTCGGTGCCGTCGACCTCGGCGATCACGTCGCCCGGCGCCAGCTTGCCCTCGGCCGGGCTGCCCGGCAGCACGCTCTGCACGACCGCGCCCTTGGCGGCCGGGCCGACCACGACGCCGACGCCGTCGACCACGCCGGCGCCGTCGGAGGGCCGCAGCTCGAGCTCGACCGGCCGGGCGTCGGCGGCGGCCACCGCGCCGGCGTAGGCGGTGCCGAAGCCGGCCTTGATCGCGACGATCGCGATCGGTCCGGCGGCGACGTCGGCGATGATCCAGCGGCCCTTGGCGTCGGAGAACGTCGTACGTCCGCCGATCGTGACCTGGGCGCCGCCGATGGGCTGGGCGCCGGCCTTGACCACGCCGCGCACCGGCACCGGCGCGGCCAGCGCCACGGTCAGCGCGCGGGTCTCGCCGTCGGCGATGGCCACCCGCGGCACCCGGGTCGCGCCGGCGCCGACGGTGGCGACGGTGAGGTCGTAGACGCCGGGCTCGAGGCGGCTCAGCGTGAGCTGGCCGCCGACGCCGCGGAAGCGCGCCTCGGCCGGGGCCCGCGGCGCCTGCTCGCCGGCGGGCAGGAAGCTGTCGATCACCGCGGTGACCTCGCCGCGCTGATCGGGCACGGTCAGCTGCAGCGTCCCGAAGCGGCGCATGACGAAGGTCTCATCGCCGTTCCACGCGGCGATGACGCGATCGACCTGGCCGTCGGAGTGGCGGACCTTGACGGTGTAGGCCTGGCCGCCGGGCGCGCCGACCTCGAAGGTCCCGTCGCTGCCGGTGGTGGTGTCGTAGATCGAGTTGGCGGCCAGCCGCACCTTGGCGCCGATGACCGGGGTGCCGTCGTCGGTGATGACCTTGCCGCGCAGCGCGATCGGCGCCGCCAGCGTCAGCACCAGGCCGTCGATGGTGGCGCCGCCGGCGCGGGGCTCCGCGACCGCCGGCGACAGGTCGCCGTTCTTGCGGGCCTCGATGCGGACGATGCCGGCCGGGGTGCGCGCGGTGAAGCTGCCGTCGTCGGCGCTGTCGAACTGCTGCTTCTCGACCGGCCCGCCGACCGCGAGGATCGTCGCGGTGAGCACCTTGGCGCCGCCGACCGGCTGGCCGTCGCCGTCGACGACCCGGCCCTTGAGCGTCACCGGATCGGCCAGCGTGATGGCGACCTCGACGGTGTCGCCGGGCGCGACCGCCGCCAGCGTGACCACGCCCTGGGCCAGGCCCTGGGCGCCGCGGACCTTGAGGTTGCCGGGCACGGCGGTCAGCTCGAACCGGCCGCCGCCGTCGGCGACCGCCGACATGCCCAGCGCCGCCTCGAGCAGGCCGCGATCGGCGGCGTCGACCTCGATCGACACGTTGGCGCCAGGCGCCGCGGCCCCGCGCGCGTCGACCACCTTGCCCTTGATGGCGGCGGTCGGGTGGATCTCCAGGTCGCGCACCACGTCGGCCGCGGGCTCGATCGCCTCGGGGTACCCGACAGCTTTTTCGCTGCGGGCGTGCACTTTCCAACGGATCCCCGAGGCGATCTTGATCGTGTAGCGACCCGAACCATCGGAGATCGCAGTGTTCTCGCCCAGGTCGCTCATGAAGGCGACCTCGGCATCAGCAACTGGCGTGCCGCCCGGGGCCAGCCGCACGGTGCCCGTGACCGTCACCGGCGGGCCGCCCTTCTTCATGCGCAGCCCGAGCGACGCCGGCAGATCCGCGGGCAGCGCGAAGCGCCCCGGTCCTTGCCCAGCGGTCTGCTGCGCCCACGAATCCGCGGTGCCTGCCGCGCTGCCCGACTTCACGCTCGGCTTGTGGCCGCTGCCGCCGCGGGTGATCGCGATGATCGCTCCGACCGCGAGGACCGCGGCAGCGACGGCGACGAGGAGGCGGGCCCTGCGTGGATGGGGTGCCAAGGGACGACTCGGAGACAAGCTAGGGGCGGCTGTGGGCGGGCCGCGTCAAACGCAATGTTCGCAAGCTATTACGAGCCGCCCGGGAGTACAAGCAAACGTTGACAGCAACGAGGCGCGGGCGTGACGGGGGTACGCCAGCGTCCATAACTCACCGGCAACCGCTTGAACTGGCGGCGGTTCAGGTGCCCGAGCGAGACCGCTGGCGGGCCTGGACCTCGGGGGATTCAGCCACCGCCATGCCAATAAGACGCAGGCCCTCGCGGAAATGGCTCAGGCCCAGGCGGGTCAGCTCGGGGCTGGCCTCGCCGACGTCGGGGTAGCCGCGGCCCGCGGCGTCGGGCTGGGCCTTGCCCCAGTTGGCGAAGAGCCGACCCCAGTCGCTGGTCAGCACCTCCTTGATCCGCTTCTCGCCGGTGAACGGGTACCAGTACAGATCGTGGTAGGCGACCGACGCGACGTACGCCCACGGCGCCAGCCAGGTCTTCAGCGACCACTCGATCGGCTTCTTCAGCGGCCCCCAGTAGATCTTGTGCTGCATGTTCGAGGCGAACGTCATCTTCTTGAACGGCCCCTCGAAGTGCCAGCTCTCGCGGGTGGCGTCGAGGTCGCCGACCAGCTCGATGTCCTTCACGTCCCCGCAGCCCAGCCCGCGCTCGTGGGCCAGCCGGATGAACTTGCAGTCGACCAGCGGGTCGAAGCCCATCAGCTTGGCGGCCACCGCGTCGATCGCCACCTGATCGGCCGACGCCAGGATCACGTTCTTGACGTACGGCATCATGCAGCGCGGCCCGGGGCCGTCGCCGGCGAAGGTGCCGTCCATCACCGCGAACACGCCCTTGTGGATCTTCTGCTGGATCATCAGCAGGTCGACCAAGGTCTCGTGGATGACCGGGTGGGTCCAGTGCCGGTGCTCGTTGAGCAGGCCGCCGAACGCGTTCTTCATCGCGCCGGTGGTGGTGGTGAAGACGTGGGTCTTCACCGTCGGCAGGTGGATGATGTTCTCGCCGATGAACCGCTTCGGGATCGAGAAGCCCTTGGGGTAGACGTCGTTGAGGCAGAGGAAGTCCTTGGCCAGATCGCCGACCGCGTCGCGGACGTTGATCCACTCCTCGCCCTCGTAGAGGTGGACGTTGCGCAGGCCGTGGGCCTGGACCACGTCGATCTGCTTGTTCTCGCGCTCGCCGAGGTGGGCGTCGATGACGACCGTGCGGTTGTGGCAGGCGTGGATCAGGTCGGGCGAATAGCCGTCCTGCTTCATCGCCCGGATCACGCCCTCGAGCTGCCACGGCGTCGTCGACGACGCCGGGTAGAAGAAGTGCCAGGAGATGTTCACCTTGAGCGCGGTGTCCGCGTCCTTGGCGATGACGTCCTGGTAGCCGGCCAGGTTCATCGCGCGGTGGTAGTCGGCGAGCACCGTGGCGGGCGTCGTGCGGAGGATGGCGACCTTGGCCTTGGCCATGGCCCCCTGTACCACGGCGCGGCGGGGCGGACGAGACGTCGGCGGCCGCGTCAGACCTTGCCGAAGACGCCGCGCTTCACCAGGAAGCCGAGCCCCTGGTAGAAGCCCTGGCCGAGCATGCGCTTGGCCCGCCAGGCGATCTTGCCGTCGAGCTGGGGGATCACGTAGAGCTGGCGGGCGAGCAGGCCGTCGATCGCGTGGACCGCGATCTCCTCGGCGCTCCACTTCGACTCGGTGACCAGGCGATCGGTCTTCTTGCCGGTGTCGGCGCCGAACGCCTGGGCCCGGGTGTGGATGTTGGTGCGGAAGAACGTCGGGCACAGCGCGGTGACGTGGATCCGCGCCGGCGCCAGCTCGGTGTACAGCGTCTCCGACAGCGCGATCACGCCGGCCTTGGTGACGTTGTAGGGCGCCATCGTCGGCGCGGTCGCGATGCCGGCGCTCGACGCGACGTTGAGGATGTAGCCGCCGTTCGGGTTCCGGCGCAGCCGCGGCACGAAGTGGTGGCAGCCGAAGATCACGCCCGACAGGTTGATGTCGAGCTGCAGCTTCCACGCGCTGAGCGGGATCTCGGCGAACGCGCCGACCACCGCGATGCCGGCGTTGTTGACCAGCACGTCGGTGCCGCCCCACAGCTGATCGGCGCGCACCGCCGCGGCCTCGACCTGCGCGGCGTCGGTGACGTCGACCTGGAGCGCGTGGGCCTCGGCGCCGCGGGCGGTCACGAGCGCGGCGGTCTCCTCGGCCAGCGCCAGGTCGAGATCGGTGACCAGCACCCGGGCGCCGCGGGCGGCGAGCTCGAGCGACACCGCGCGGCCGAAGCCGCTGCCTGCGCCGGTGACGACGGCGCGCGCACGTTCAGGGAGCTGCTTCGACATGGCCCGCGAGCATACGCGCCGGGCGCGCGGCGGGGGCGACCGTCACGCCGCCCGACGCGGCTTCAGCCGGGCCCGCAGCTCGCGCTCGAGCAGCCGGGCCACCTCGGCGTGGAGCCGGCCGTAGTAGCGCTGGGGCCGCTGGTACAGGAACACCGGCCGGGTCACCGCGGCGAAGCGGGGATCGATCCGCACCGCGGCGCCGGCGGGGATGGTGTGGCGGGCCTTGACCGCGCGGCCCAGGCCGACCGCGACGCCCAAGAGGATGCCGGCCTCGTCGTCGAGGAAGCTGCGCTGCCAGCGGCGCGGGCGGAGCTTGGCCGGCTGGTGGGCGAAGAACCACTCGGTGGCGCGGTCGGCGGGGCTGGTGTCGAGGAAGACGTCGGGGCGGGTCGGCCCCTTGGCGCGCTCGACGACGACGTACTCCTCGACGCCGACCTCGGCCCGGGCCAGCTGGTCGTGGCCGGGCTCGTCGTACGACACCGCGAAGTCGGCGGCGCCGCGGGCCACGGTGGCGGCGCGGTCGTCGTCGTCGACGTGGTGCAGGTCGAGCTGCACCGCCGGGTGGGCCAAGAGGAACGGCGCCAGCGCCGGCACGATCACGTCGGGCACCACCGACGACATGCCGCAGATGCGGATCGTGCCGCGGTGCTCGCCGTGGCGCGGCGCCAGCTCGGCCAGCAGCTCGTCCTCGAGCGCGCGCTGGGCCTGGACGAAGCCGAGCAGCCGGCGCCCGGCCTCGGTCAGCGTCAGCTGGCGTGGCCCGCGCACCACCAGCGCGGTGGCCAGCCGCTCCTCGAGGCCGGCGATCCGCCGCGACAGCGCGGGCTGGGTCAGGTGCAGCTCGCGGGCGGCGCGGGTGAAGCTGCCGGTCCGCACCACCGCGGCGAACGCGGCCAGCTGGTCTTGCGACAGCGGGTCCATCGCCCCGAGGCTACCTCATGCATGCGTTTGGTGCATGGATCGATGCCGAACATGCAATGGACGCATCGACGGCGGATCGCTAGGGTGGGCCCATGTTCGCGCTGGTCGTCCCCCTGGTCCTGATCATCGGCGGCGGCGTCGCCTACCACCTGGCGATCCGCGCCTCGAGCGGCGCCACGCCGTGGGCGGTGCTGACTCCGGCCTACGGCCTGGCGTTCCTGGTGTGCGCGCTCCTGTGGCTGCGCGGCAAGCAGCCGGTGGCGATGCCGCCCCGCGGCGCGCTGGCGGTGGCCGGCGTGCTGGCGCTGTCGCTGGTGGCGATCGAGGGCGGCTACTTCCTGGCCTACCGGTCGGGCTGGGCGATGAGCAACGCCGCGGCGCTCACCAACACCGCGGTGGTCGCGGCCCTCGCGGTGGTCGGCGTGCTGGTGCTGGGCGAGTCGTTGAACCAGACCCGCGCGATTGGTCTGGTCATCGCAGCGCTCGGCGTGTGGCTGACCATCGGCAAGGGCCACTGAGCGGCCGACGAACGCAAGTTTCGACCAGCTCGGGCCGACCGGGCGGCGGGTGGCCGAGGTCGCCCCGATCCCCGCCGCATTCGCTGCACCGGGGCGCAGGGGATCCGCGGGCCGACGCAGATCGTGCGCGCAAGGCCCGCCGCGGCGTGGGCCGGCCGCTTGCAGTTGGAGGCAGGCATGTCGGTAGCCCACATCCTGCGGGGGGCGGTGGCGTGCGCGATCCAGGCGCCGAGCTCGCACAACACCCAGCCGTGGCGGTTCCGGCGGCGCGGCGAGGTGCTCGAGCTGTGGCTCGATCGCGACCGCCACCTCGACGTGGTCGATCCCCTGAAGCGCCAGGCGCTGATGAGCTGCGGGTGCGCGCTGTACAACGCGCGGGTCGCGATCCGCGCCGAGGGCTGGACCGACAAGGTCGAGCTGTTCCCGCGCAGCGCCGACCCGGACCTGGTGGCCGAGCTGCGCCTGGGGCTGCCGCGGGCCGCGACCAACGACGACCTCGCGCTCTTGAGCGCGATCCCGCGCCGCCACACCAACCGCCGGCCGTTCCTCGATCGGCCGGTGTCGACCGAGGACGCCGCCGAGCTGATCCGTGCGGCCCGCGCCGAGCGGACCCAGATGTTCCGGCTGTCGCCGCAGCGCAAGCAGGAGCTGGCCGAGCTGGTGGCCGAGTGCGATCGCCGCCGGTTCGCCGACCCCGCGTACCGCGCGCAGGTCGGCGAGTGGCTGGTGCCGGCCGGGCGGCTGCGCAAGGACGGCATCCCGTTCGCCGAGAAGGAGTTCGGCACGCCGGCCTGGTTCGGCGTGAAGCGGGCGCTGGCCCAGCCCGAGCTCGGCGCGCAGCTCGGCGCGATCGAGGAGGATCGGGTGATCGGCGCGCCGGTGGTGGCGGTGCTGTCGACCCAGGCCGACGAGGACATCGACTACGTCGACTGCGGCCAGGCGCTCGAGGCGGTGCTGCTGCGGGCGACGACGCTGGGGCTGGCCGCGGCGTTCGTCGATCAGCTGCTCGAGTACGAGGACCTGCTGGCGCGGGTGAAGGCGCTGACCGCCGCGGACCTGATGCCGCAGATGGCGCTGCGGCTGGGCTACGCGCCGCCGCTGGCGCGGGTCGCGCCGCGCCGCGACCTGCACGACGTGCTGGACGAGTCGGACTGAACTTCAGGGGGCTCGGCGACGCGAGACGGGCCGCGTTCGAGCGCTGAGCGCGGCCGCTCACCCTGCGGCGGTGATGACGAATCGTGGGCCGGCGCGCTCGCCTCCGCGGCGCGGCTCACCGAAGATCGTTCCATGCTGCACTCGGTGACCAACCCGGTGGCGGTGCCGGAGCTCGCGACCGCGCGGCTGCGGCTGCGCGGCCACCGGCGCGACGACCTCGACGCGTGCCTGGCGATGTGGAGCGACCCCGACGTCGCGCGCTACATCGGGGGCCAGCCGTCGCCGCGCGACGCGGTGTGGCTGCGGATCATGCAGTACGTCGGCCACTGGGCGCTGCGCGGCTTCGGCTACTGGCTGGTCGAGGAGCGCGCCTCGGGGCGGTTCGTCGGCGAGGTCGGCGTCGCCGACTTCATGCGCGAGCTCGATCCGCCGATCGACGGCGTGCCCGAGGCCGGCTGGGTGATCGTGCCGTGGGCCCAGGGCCGCGGCTACGCCAGCGAGGCGCTGACCGCGGTGCTGGGCTGGGCCGAGGCCAACCTCGGCGACCCCGAGATCGCCTGCCTGATCGATCCCGCGAACACGCCGTCGTTGCGGGTGGCCGCCAAGGCCGACTTCCGCGAGGTGGCGCGGACGGTGTGGCACGGCCACGACAGCGTCGTCCTGCGCCGGCCGGCGCGCGGCGGCGCGCCGTGAAGGCCGCGCTGCGCTGGCTGTTGACCGCGCTGATGGTGGCCGCCGGCGCCAACCACTTCGTCTCGCCCGATCCCTACGTGGCGATGATGCCGGCGGCGCTGCCGGCCCACCTCGCGCTGGTGTACGTGTCGGGCGTCGCCGAGATCGCCGGCGGCCTCGGGCTGATCCTGCCGCGCACCCGGCGGGCCGCGGCGTGGGGGCTGGTGCTGCTGTTGCTCGCGGTGTTCCCGGCCAACGTGAACATGGCGGTGAATCACCTGCCGCTCGGCGAGCGCGCGCTGCCGACGTGGGCGCTGTGGGGCCGGCTGCCGCTGCAGGCGCTGCTGATCGCGTGGGCGTGGTGGTACACGCGCCGCGACCGCGCCGGGTGATACCCTCGGGGCATGGAGCCGACGGGGACCTTGCTGCGCGCGCTGGAGTTCGCCGCCGCGCGCCACCGCGACCAGCGCCGCAAGGACGCGCTGGCGTCGCCGTACATCAACCACCCGATCGCGGTCGCCACCGCGCTGTGGCACGAGGGCGACGTGCGCGATCCGGTGGCGCTGACCGCGGCGATCCTGCACGACACGATCGAGGACACCGGCACCACCGAGGCCGAGCTGGCGGCGGCGTTCGGCGCCGAGATCGCGGCAGTCGTGACCGAGGTGACCGACGACAAGTCGCTGCCCAAGGCGCGGCGCAAGGAGCTGCAGATCGAGCACGCGCCGCACCTGTCGCCGGCGGCCAAGCTGGTGAAGCTGGCCGACAAGCTGTGCAACCTGCGCGACATCATCGACGCGCCGCCGGCCAGCTGGCCCCACGAGCGGCGGGCGGCCTACGTGGCGTGGACCCGCGACGTGGTGGCCGGGCTGCGCGGCGCGTGCCCGCCGCTCGAGGCCGCGTTCGACGCCGAGCAGGCGCGGTGGGCGGCGGCCGCGGGCGGCGCGTGACTGGCACCGACGCAGGCGTCTTGAGTCTCGCGTATCGGAAGGGGGACCCGGCGGGGGCTCCGGTGACCACCGCCGGAACCCGCGGTTCATGCCGAACAGTGGAGCACCTGCCTCCACCTGGGTTTGTCGACAAACCCTCCAGGAGTTCACAGCCACGCCGGATCGAGATCGACGAACGAGCGCTCGGCCGAGCGGCACAGCGCGGCCAGGTGGTGGATGCGGGGCAGCTCGGTGGCGAACCAGTAGGCGGCGCAGGCGCGGGTGACGGCGCGGTGCGCGGGATCGCGGTCGGTGACCGCCGCCGCCAGCTCGAGCCACTGCCACGCGATCGCCACCGTCGCGAACAGGTCGAGGTAGTCGGTGGCGTGGGCCAGCATGCCCTCGCTGTCGCCGCCCAGGCCGCGGGCCGCGAGCTCACGGGTCAGCGCCAGCACGAGGTCGCGGGCGGCGCCCAGCTCCGCGGCCCACGTCGCGTCGGCCGCGCCCCGGGCCCGGGTCTGATCGATCGCGCGCGACCACGCGGCCAGCGCGGCGCCGCCGCCGGCGACCGCGCGCCGGCCCAGCAGATCGAGCGCGTGGATGCCGGTCGTGCCCTCGTGGATCGAGTTGAGCTTCTGCTCGCGCAGCCACGCCTCGACCGGGTACTCGCTGGAGTAGCCGTAGCCGCCGTGGATCTGCACCGCCAGCGCGTTGGCCTCGAAGCCGCGCTCGGCGGGGAAGGTCTTGGCGATCGGCGTCAGCAGATCGAGCAGCAGGCCGGCGTCGGCGTCGCCGCCGTGGTGGGCCAGGTCGGCGTAGCGCGAGGTGCGCACCAGCAGCGCCAGCCCGCCGACGACGATCGCGCGCTGCCGCAGCAGCATCCGGCGCACGTCGGCGTGGGCGGTGATCGCGACCGGCGGCGCGGCCGGATCCTTGGCGCCCAGCGGCCGGCCCTGCGGGCGCTCGCGCGCGTACGCCACGGCCTCGTGGTAGGCGACCGACGCGGTGGCCACGCCGTTCATGCCGACCATGATCCGCGCCTCGTTCATCATCTGGAACATGTAGCGGATGCCCTGGTGCGGCTCGCCGACCAGCCAGCCGCGGCAGTCGTCGCGCTCGCCGAACGCCAGCGCCAGGCTGGGCAGGGCCTTCCAGCCGATCTTGTGGATGACGCCGGTGACCGCGACGTCGTTGTCGACCAGCGCGTCGCCCTCGACGCGGCGGCGCGGCACGCAGAACAGCGAGACGCCCTTGATGCCGGCCGGCGCGCCGGCGATGCGCGCCAGCGCCAGGTGGACGACGTTGTCGGTGAGGTCGTGGTCGCCGCCCGAGATGAAGATCTTGGCGCCGCGCAGCAGGTAGTGGCCGGCGGCGGTCGGCGTCGCGACGGTGGCGACGTCGGCCAGGCTCGAGCCGGCCTGGGGCTCGGTCAGCGCCATCGTGCCGGTCCACTCGCCGCGGTACATCCGCGGCATGTAGGTCGCGCGCAGGTGGGCGTCGCCGAACGCCTCGATCAGGTGCGCGGCGCCCTGGGTCAGCCCGAGGTAGCCGTAGGCGCCGGCGTTGGCGGCCATCAGGTACGCGGTCGCCAGCGTGAACACCGCCAGCGGCAGCTGCTGGCCGCCGACCTCGACCGGGCGCGGCGCGGCGATCAGGTCGAGGTCGCGCAGCTGGCGGAACAGCGGGTGCAGCTGCGGGTGGACCACGACGCGTCCGTCGACCAGGCGCGGCGGCTGCTCGTCGAGCGCGCGGTAGGCCGGGTACAGCGCGGCGCGGGCCACCCGGCGCGCGGCGTCGATCACCGCGGCGAAGGTGGCGCGGTCGTGATCGGCGAAGTACGGCAGCGCGGTCAGCGCCGGGAGATCGAACACCTCGTCGAACAGGAGCGCGATGTCGCGATCGTCGAAGAGCGGGTTGTCGCGCATGGGCCGGAGTGTCGGCGGCCCCGCCGCGGCGCGTCGAGGGGCGCTGTCCCAATTTTGCACAGCCCGGTCGGTGGGTCAGGCTGGCCAAGCCGCGGGGCGTGCTCGTACCATCACCTCGTGCAGTCCCCGGTCGCGCAGGAGGCCGTCCCGGCCCACGAGCCGGCGGCCGCGGACGGCCTCCGCACCTGCCGGACCTGCGGGGCGATCTACCGCAAGCAGTTCGCCCGCTGCCCGAGCGACGGCGGCGAGATCGTCGTCGTCCACGACGATCCGCTGATCGGGCGCACGGTGGGCAGCTTCGCGATCGACGAGCTGCTCGGCGAGGGCGCGATGGGGCGGGTCTACCGCGCGCACCACGCGCGCCTGGCCGCCAAGCGCTACGCGCTCAAGGTGCTGCACGGCGATCACGCCAGCGACGCGACGATGCGGATCCGGTTCGCCAAGGAGGCCGAGGCCGTGAGCCGGTTGGCGCACCCCAACGTCGTCACTGTCGCCGACTTCGGCCGCAGCGCCGAGGGCCTGTTCTTCATCGCGATGGAGCTGGTCAACGGCGTCAGCCTCGCCGATCTGCTCGACGCCGGCCCGCTCGATCCGGCGCGGGTGGTGCGGCTCGCGCGCGGGCTCTGCGCCGGCCTGACCCACGCCCACGCCCACCACCTGATCCACCGCGACCTCAAGCCCGACAACGTGCTGGTGGTGGTCGGCGCCGACGGCGAGGTGCCGCGCATCGTCGACTTCGGCATCGCGCTGGCGACCGACCGCGAGGACGCGCGGCTGACCTCGACCGGCTTCACGATGGGCACGCCGGCGTACGTCGCGCCCGAGCAGGCGGTGATCGGCAAGGCGGTCGATCACCGCGCCGATCTGTACGCGCTGGGCGTCACGATGTACGAGATGTTGACCGGCGCGCTGCCGTTCACCGGCGAGCCGATGGAGGTCGTGCTGGCCAAGGCCACGCGCGCCGCGCCGCCGCTGACCGCCGCGCCGCCGGCGCTGGCGCAGATCGTGGACCGCCTGCTGGCCCGCGACCCCGACGCGCGCTACCGCGACGCCGCCGCGGTCGACGAGGCGCTGGCCCGGGCGTCGCTGGCGCCGGGCCCGCCGGTGGTCGCGCGGGGCGCGGCGCCGGCGCGGCGGTGGCTGCCGATGGGCGCGGCGGCAGTGGCGCTGCTCGGCGTGGCCAGCGCGGCGTGGTGGGTCGGGCGCGATCGCGCGACCGCCGCGGCGGCGGCGCCCGCGCCGGTGGCGACGGCGTCCACGCCTCCTCCGCCGACGGAAGCCGCGCCGCCCGCCCCCAGCCCGACCGAGCCCGCGCCGATCGAGCCCGCGCCGATCGAGCCCGCGCCGATCGAGCCCGCCCCGCGCGCCGCCGAGCGCGCGCCGGAGCGTCGCCCCGAGCGCCGGGCCAGCCCGCGCCGCGAGCCGGCCACCGCGTCACCGCGGCCCGTCGTCGCGGCGCCGCCGCCGGTCGTCACGCCGCCGCCGGTCGTCGCGCCACCGCCACCCGCCCGGGCCGTCGCGGTCGGCGTCGCCGGCGTCGCGGTCGACGGCGCGCTGGCCACCGGCGCGGCGCGCAAGGGCGTCGATCGGGCGCTGCCAGCGCTGCGCGGGTGCGTCGCCGGCGCGACGCCGGGCACCGTGACGGTCACCTTCACGATCGGCGAGGCCCGGCGCCCGCAGCAGGTCAGCGCTCGAGGCGGCAGCGCCGCGACCCAGGCGTGCGTGGCGGCGGCGATCGGCGGGGTCCGCACCGACGCCGCGCCCGACGTCGGCGACGCGCGGGTCACCGCGCGGCTGGCGTTCACGCCATGATCGGCGGGCGGGGCGCGGCGCTGCTGCTGGTCGCGCTGTCGGGCGCCGCGTGCGTCGACGTGCTCGGCCCCGAGGTCGGGCCGCTCGACGACAACCGCTGCGAGCTCACCGACAGCGATCCGGCGACCACGGTCAGCTTCGCCACCGACCTGCTCGGCGGCGCGCTGCGGCGCACCGACACCGACTGCCTGCGCTGCCACACCGCCGGCGGCACCGGCCTCCGCGACAGCGGCCTCGACCTCGGCAGCTACACCGCGCTCCGCCTCGGCGGCAACCGCTCGCGCCAGACCATCGTCGTCGCCGGCGATCCCTGCGCCAGCGTGCTGGTGCAGAAGCTCGGGCCGGCCCCGCCGTTCGGCGCGCGCATGCCGCGCAACGGCCCGCCGTACCTGCCGGCCAGCGACGTCGCGCTGATCACCGACTGGATCATCGAAGGCGCGCATGACAACTGAGCGCCAGCGGGTTCGTCGCCAGCCGCGCCCCCGCGCGGTCGCGATCGCCGTCGTGGCGCTGCTCGCGCTCGTGGGCGTCGGCCCCGCCGCGGCCGACGATCGCCCGCTGCGGTTCGTCGGCTCGGTGCAGCTCGACTACCTGACCGTGCCGACCGCGGACCCGGCCAACCCCGGCACGCTCGACGGCTCGACGCTCGAGGTGTCGCTGCGCGCCAGCCGCGAGCTGGGCGAGCACGCCGAGGCCACGATCAAGGTGTGCTTCGCCTGCCACGGCTTCGAGGCCGGCGCGGCGTACGTCGACCTGCGCGCCGCCGACGAGCTGGTCGTGCGCTTCGGCCGCATGACGCCGGCGTTCGGCTCGTTCCCCGAGCGCCACGATCCCGCCAATCACCACACCAGCGACAAGCCGCTGGTCTACGACATGGGCCGGATGCTCGAGCTGCGCGCGTGGAACGAGGGCATCCTGCCGGCGCCGTGGGTCGACAACGGCGTCGAGGTGCGCGGCACCCACTTCGTCGAGCGCGGCCGGCTCGACTACGCGGCCTACCTGCTGTCGGGGCCCAAGGCCGGCGCCGACGCCACCGACTTCGACTTCACGCTCTCGCGCTCGCCCGGCCAGTACTACACCGACACCAACTCGCAGCCGATCGTCGGCGCGCGGGTGGCGGGCACGATCGAGTTCGACGACGCCCGCGACCTCACCGTCGGCGGCTCGGCGATGGCCGGCACCTACGATCCCGGCCGCGACCTGGACTTCGTGATCGCCGGCGTCGACGCGGTGGCGCGGCTGGGGGCGGTCACGCTGCGCGGCGAGTACCTGGTGCGGCGCACCCGGGTCGCGATCGGCGACGCGCCGGCGTTGCGCTGGAAGTACGGCCCCGGCCCCGACGGCACCTACGCCGACTACTTCGTGAAGGACGGCTTCTACCTGGAGGGCGAGGTGCCGGTCGGCCGCGTCGAGCTGATCGCGCGCTGGGACGGCCTGCGCCGCAAGGGCAACGTGCTGGTCACCAGCCCGCTCACGTCGCGCGCCGCGATGTACCGCTACACCGCCGCCGCCGCGGTGCGCATCGACCCCGCGGTCCGCCTCAAGGGCTCGGTCGAGCTCTACGACCTCGGCACCAGCCGCGAGCTGGCGCTGCACCTCGGCGTCGCGACGCCGTTCTGATGCTCCGACCGCGTGACTGTCCACGGCGTCGACGCGCTCCAGGGGCAAGGCGCCACGACGACGGGCTACGCTCTGCAACTCGCCCGCTCGAGTTCACCCTGCAGCACGTGGTCGGCGCCGTGGGTGCGGAGCCACGCCACGCACGCGTCGAGCTGCGCTTCAGCGCGGTACGTAAACGCGATCGCGTACATCCTCCACCCCTCCGCCCCGCTGCTAACGTGGCCAGTGCTTCGCGAGGACGTCCGCGGCGGACCGTGTCCGCCCGGCCTCGACGTCACGGGCCGATTGCTCGAGAGCGTCCAGCAACGCGGCGCGGTCCGGTTCACCGAGATCGGCGGGGCCGGCGGCATCGATCGTCGCCGCCATCACGTCTTCCAGGAGCGCCAGTCGCTCCCGCGCTGGAAGCCGCATGATCTGGGCGAATAGCTCGCCGGTGACAACCATGTGATCAGGATAGCCGCTGGCTGAACCGCCGGCCAACAGGATTGGTTCGCTCGGGTCGCGGCTCATCGCGTCCCCAGCGCGACCGCGAGCGCGGCGGCGAGCGCGATCACGCTGGCCGCCACGCCGAGCACCGCCACCGCCTCGCCGCGCCGGCGGGGCGGGCGGCGAGGATCTGGATCAGCGCGATCGTCGAGACGATCAGCCCGAGCGGCGGCAGCGGCAGCGCGAGCGCGGCGCCGGTGATCGCCAGGCGCGAGGTGCGCGGCGGCGGCGGCGCGGCGATCGGCGGCGGGCGCGGGATCTCGGGCACCCGCAGCGCCGCCAGCGACGCGATCGCGCGCGGGTCGGTGACCTGCAGCGTGCCGACGACCGCGGGGCCGTAGACGGTGGCGCGCAGATCGCCGGTGGTGGGCGTCCAGCCGCCGGAGGCGCTGGCGACGGGCGGGGGACGGAGGTCGGTGGCTGACATGCCGAGGCTATCGGCCGCCGCCCGCGGCGGTTGCGCGCTATTTCTTGCAGGCCCCGACCTTGAGCGCGTCCCGGGCGAAGTCGGGCCACACCGCGGCGGGGTTCATGCCGCCCTCCCAGGTCAACATGCCGACCACCCGCACGCCGCGGGTGGCGTCGGGCGCGAACAAGAGCTCGTAGTTGGCGTCGTACTCGCCGGCCCCGCCCGAGCGGCACAGCGCGTACCTCCACGGCGTGCCCCCGACCGGCGCGTCGCCGCCGGCGGGGTCGGGCCGCGCGCCGAAGGCCGGGTCGGCGGTGGCCAGGAAGTCGTTGCTGCAGATCAGCTCGTGGTCGACGTAGGCCGGATCCTTCGTGCCCTCGGCCTGCTCGCGCAGCAGCGTCCTGGCGTCGTCGGCGAAGCGCGCGGCCGCCTTGGCGCCGCAGTGGCGCTTGATGACGTCGGGGTCGGGCTTCTCCATCGCGCCCGGCATGATGATGTGCTCGAGGTAGCCCTCGGCCGGATCGACGAAGCGCGCCGCCGGCAGCTTGCCCGCGGCGATCGCCGCGACCAGCGCCTCGACGACCACCTCGGGGACCTCGTCGGGCGTGCCCAGGCCGGTGCGCTTGCCCTGGCGCGCCGCCGCCTCGGGATCGCCGGCGTCGACCGCGATCGGTGGAGCGTCGACCGCGATCGGTGCGGCG
The DNA here is from genome assembly GCA_016707895.1 of Myxococcales bacterium. Taxonomy (GTDB): domain Bacteria; phylum Myxococcota_A; class Polyangia; order Haliangiales; family Haliangiaceae; genus UBA2376. The sequence goes on from JADJGV010000009.1 coordinate 310,700, forward strand.
TCGGCCGGCGGCGGCGGCGGCGCCGGCGCCTCGTCCTTCTTCTTACAGCCGCACAGCGCGGCGACGGTGGCGGCGACGAACCAGACCTGACGCAATGCGTCCTCCTGGTGGCGTGCGGCCACCCGATCGAAGCCTACGCCGGTATGGATCGTCGCACCTCGCCCCCGCAACCATTGCACCGCGATTCGCCGCGGGCGTGCATGACAGCGGGCGCCGCGAGATCGACACTGGCCCGGCCGCTCCGCCATCGCCGCCCCCGCGGGGCCGCGCGGGGGGCGCCCGGCGGCCCCGGCCGCGGGGCCCCCGCGGCGCGCGGGGGGGCGCGGGGGGGGGGGGCGGGCCGGCCCCGGGGGGCGGGGCGCCCCCGCGGGCGGGGGGCCGGGCCCCCCCCCGGGCCGGGGGGGGGGGGGGGGCCGGGCCCGGGGGGGCCGGGGGGCGGGGGGGGGGGGGGGGGGGGGGCGGGGGGGGGGGGCGGGGGGGGGGGGGGCGGCGGGGGGGGGGCGGGGGGGGGCCTCGGGGGGGGGGGGGGGGGGGGGGGCGGGGGGGGCGGGGGGGGCCCGGGGGGGCCCGGGGCGCGCGGGGGGGGGGGGGGGGGGGGGGGGGGGGGGGGGGGGGGGGCGGGGGGGCCCCCCGGCCCCGGGGGGCCCGGGGGGGGCGCCGGGGGGGGCCCCCCCGCGCCCCGGGGCCCCCCGGGGGGGGGGGGGGGGGGGGGGCCGGGCGGGGGGGGGGGGGGGCGACGCGGCAAGCGGCGAGGGCACGGGATGAAGACGGCGGCGGCGAAGAAGACGACGACGGCGGCTGGTAGCTACGCGGCGTCGCCGGGCTCGAGCTCGGCGCGGATGCGCTCGGCGAGGTAGGTCCAGCGGGCCCGGGCGGTGGCGTTGCCGACCGCCAGCGCGATCGCGCGGCGCGAACCGACCACGACCACCAGCCGCTTGCCGCGGGTGACCGCAGTGTAGAGCAGCGACCGGCCCAGCATGACGAAGTGCTGGGTCGAGAGCGACAGCACCACCGCCGGGTACTCCGAGCCCTGGCTCTTGTGGATCGACACCGCCCAGGCGTGGACCAGCTGGTCGAGGTCGTTGCGCTCGTAGTCGGCGACCCGGCCGTCGCCGAAGCCGACCCGGACCTTGGCGCCGTCGGCGTCGATCGACTCGATCACGCCGATGTCGCCGTTGTAGACCGAGCGGTCGTAGTCGTTCTTCTGCTGCATCACCTTGTCGCCGGCGCGGAAGGTGCGCTCGCCGCGCAGGATGACGGTCGCGCCGTCCTTGGGCGGGTTGAGCTTGGCCTGCAGCGCGGCGTTGAGCGCGGTGGTGCCCAGCTCGCCGCGGTGCATCGGCACCAGCACCTGGATCTCGGTGGCCGGGTCGAGCCCGAACCGCGCCGGGATCCGCTCGGCGACCAGCTCGACGATCGTGGCCTGGGCCGCGGCCGGCTCGTCGCGGGCGATGAAGTAGAAGTCGCTGTCGCCGCTGGTCGCGAGGTCGGGCACCTCGCCGCGGTTGATCTGGTGGGCGCTGGTGACGATGCGCGACGTCGCGGCCTGGCGGAAGATCTCGGTCAGCCGCACCACCGTCGCCGCGCCCGAGCCGATCACGTCGGCCAGCACCGCGCCGGCGCCCACCGACGGCAGCTGATCGATGTCGCCGACCAGCACCAGCTGCGCGGTCGGCCGCACCGCCACCACCAGCGCGCGGAACAGCGCCAGGTCGACCATCGACACCTCGTCGACGACGATCACGTCGGCCTCGAGCGGGTTGTCCTTGGTGCGGGCGAAGGTGCCGAGCTGCGGCTGGTACTCGAGCAGCCGGTGCAGCGTCACCGCCTCGGTGCGGGTCGACTCGGCCAGGCGCTTGGCGGCGCGGCCGGTGGGCGCGGCCAGCGCGATCGAGCGGCGCGCGCGGCCGGCCAGATCGACCACCGCCTTGACGATCGTGGTCTTGCCGACGCCGGGGCCGCCGGTGATGACGACGCACTTGTCGACCGCGGCGGCGGCGACCGCGGCCCGCTGCTGCGGCGCCAGCGCCAGGCCCGAGCTCACCTCGAACTGGCCGATCGCCAGCTCGACGTCGAGCACCGTGACCCGCGGCGGCGTCATCACCAGCTCGGCGAAGGCGGACGCCGCCGAGCTCTCGAGCGCGGTGATCTCGGCCAGCGCCAGGCACCGGCCGCGCTCGCCCAGGATCTCGCGGGTGGCGAGGCCGCGCTCGACCAGCGCGTCGAGCCGTGCCGGCAACGGGTCGCGCGCCACCCCGAGCAGCTCGGCCGTGCGCTCGAGCAGGATGCCCTCGGGCACGTGGGCGTGGCCGTCCTCGACGTGCTCGCCCAGCACGTGGATCAGCCCGGCGTCGAGCCGATCGGGCGAGTCGCGGGCGATGCCGAGGCGCTCGGCGATCGCGTCGGCGGTGCGGAAGCCGATGCCCCACACCTCGACCGCCAGCCGGTACGGGTTGGCGCGGACGATCTTGATCGCGTCCTTGCCGTAGCGCTTGACGATGCGCGCGGCGAACCCGATCGAGACGCCGTGGCCGAGCAGGAACACCATCACGTCCTGGACGTGGCGGTGCTCGGCGAACGCCGCGGCGATCTTCTGCGCGCGGTGGCGGCCGATGCCGTCGACCTCGGTCAGCCGATCGGGCTGGCCCTCGACCACCGCCAGCGTCTCCATCTTGAAGTGCGCGACCATCCGCCGGGCCAGCTCGAGGCCGATGCCGGGGATGATGCCCGAGCCGAGGAACCGCTCGATGCCGGCCAGCGTCTCGGGGGTGCGGGTGGCGTAGCCAGCCAGCTTGAGCTGGCGGCCGAACTTCTTGTCGTCGACCCACTGGCCGCGGACGGTCAGCGGCATGCCGGGCGGCAGCTCGGGCAGCTCGCCGACGATCGTCGCCTCGCTGCCGTCGGTGAGGTTGAGCCGCGCGACCGTCCACAGCGTCTCGGGGTTGCGGAACACCACCCGCCCCAGCTCGCCCTCGAGCGACGCCAGCGTCGGCTCGGGCCCGGCGAACAGCCGGCCCTGATCGCCCGAGGCGGAGTCGCGATCGCTGGCCACGCGCGACCTTACCGCGGCGCGCGGCGCCCGCGACAGCGCGGCCTCGCGTTGTGCGTTCGACTCAGGGCGTGCCAGCCCTGTCGACGACGCCGACACCGCGACTGGAAATACGTCGGCTGGTGCCCGTAGTCCGATCACCCGCCGCCGGCGCCCCACGACCTCCCTCGGCGTCGGAGGATCCTCACCGCCTGATCTCGCGCGACGCCACGGGGGGGCGCACGCCCGCTGGGACCGGCGGCGTTGCACGCCGAGGCGCGCCACGCTGGCGCGTTGCTGCGACGCTGAGTCGACGCGGCGCGGCGTCCAGCCGCCGCGGTGCGCGGGCAGCTTCTACGACAAGCTCGCGCCGCTCTACCGCTGGCTGCACGCGCAGGTCGGGCGGCGCTGGGACGACGTCCGCGCCGACGTCGCGGCGCGCTTCGACGTCCGCACGATCGCCGGCCAGCACATCGTCTACGATCACCTGCTGGCCGAGGTCGAGCGCGTCGGCACCGTTCACTTGGTCGACGCCCTGCGCCAGGGGCGCGCTGGCAGCGGCGCTGCACGAGCCGCGGCCGCGGGCGCTGCCGTGGTCGGCCGCCGCGTCGACGGCGCGTCGTGGTGGGTCGGCGACCGTCCCGCACGGGTCGGCGAACGCTGTGGCGGCCACCGGCCGGGGCGCGCCAACTTCACTGCGGGGCGCGATCCCGAACGAGGTCGCCGGTTGAGCGCCGCCGGCGGAGCGCGCGGCTGACGCCGGGCCACGTCTCGCCAATGGCCGCTGTCGTCCGGGCCGTGACGCGACCGCTACGCCGCCGGCGTCGGCGCGGGCTTGCGCTGCGCCAGCGCGACCGCGGCGAGGATGACCGCGACGCCGGCGTAGGCCTGGGGGCCGAGCCGGGTGTGCGACTCGAACAGCGCGTCGATCGCCAGGGCGATCACCGGCAGCACGAAGCCGAGCACGTTGGCGGCCAGGAGGCTGACCCGGGCCAGCAGCCAGAAGTACGCGACGAAGCCGATCGCCGTGCCCGCCACCGCCAGGTACACCAGCGCGAGCGTGGCGTTGACCGGCAGCGGCCACGGCATCGGCTCGTGGTCCGAGAACCCGGCGGCGATCCACAGGCACACCGCGGTCACGCCGACGAACACGGTGGTCGAGGCCAGCACGTGGGTGCGGCCGCCGTGGCGCTTGATCACCATCGTGTACAGCGCCGACACCACGACCGAGGCGATGACCAGCACGACGCCGACCGCCTGGCCGCCCGACACCGCCAGCTGGTCGGCGAAGATGATCGCCACGCCGACCAGCGCGATCACCGCGCTGGCCACGTCGTGGACGCGCACGGTCTCCATCCGGGTCAGGAACAACAGCGCCGCGACCACCAGCGGCTGGGTGCCGAACAGCACCGCGGCCAGGCCGCCCGGCACCTCGCGCTCGCCGAGGTAGATGAGCGCGTAGCCGACCGCGTTGAGCACGCCGGCGACGATCAGCCACGGCCACTGCGCCCGCTCGGGCCACGGCCGCGCCCGCCACGCCATCGGCACCAGGATCGCGGTCGCCAGCGTGAAGCGCAAGGCCGCCGCGAGCATCGTCGGGAACCCGTCGGGCCCCATGCTCTCGCGGATCGCGAACCACGTCGTCCCCCAGATCACCGCCAGGGCGAGGTACGCGAACGAGGTCTTGCGCGCGGCGGTCACGGCGTCGCCGGCTTCTTCTTCTTGCCGCCGCGCTTGGCGTCGCGCGCGGCCTTGGCCTCGGCCGGCGTGGTGGTGAACAGCTGCGACGGGAAGTCGCTGGGGCCCTTCACCTGGATCCGGCCCATCATCATGTCGACGTTGCGGGCCCAGCCGTCGTCGAGCCAGGCCTTGAAGGTGTCGAGCGGCTGCGCGCTGTAGCGGTAGTCCTCGTTGGCGTTGGACGCCTGCGTGTGCAGCGCCAGCGACTTGGCGTCGGTGGGCAGGCCGCGGACGTTGGCCCGGAACTGGTCGGTGTACGTCCAGTACTCCTCGGCGTTGGACAGGTACAGCGTGCGCACCGGCAGGCCGACCTTCGTCATGGCCTCGCCGATGCCCTTCATGCCCTTGTCGGCCAGCAGGTCGACCAGCAGCGGCCGCACGCAGCCGTTCTTGATCAGGTTGCGCACGAAGTCGTAGGTCGCCTGATCCGACAGGTAGGTCGGCGTGCCGGCGAGGTTCTTCTCGAGGCGCGCCATCCGGCGGCGCATGCGCGGCTGGCCCTGGCCCAGGATGTGGAGCAGGCGCTTCTTGGCGCGGGGCTCGGGGGCGAGCTGCGCGATGATCGCCTTGGCGGCGTCGGCGTGATCGTTGCGCCACATCGCCTTGTACTCGGCGGGGGTCGCCGACGCCGCGATGAACGCCTGCTGCAGCTCGTGCATGCCGACGACCTGGTCGTCGTAGTCGACGGTCCACGCGAACTGCGGCCGGGCCCAGCCGATGTAGAGGTAGGCCTGATCCGAGCCGATGCCGACGTAGCCGCCGCCGCTGTTCTCGATGAACGGCTTGAAGCGGTCGGCGTGGCCCTCGTCGCTGACGTAGTAGTGCTGGCCGAACTTCTCGGGGCGGACGCCGTCGAGCAGCTCGGGCTTGGCGTCCGACGTGGTGCCCCACAGGACGTCGCGCATCGCCTGGCTCGGCGGGGTGACGCTGCAGTCGGCGGGGAACACGTCGGGCGGCGGCGTCGGCGGGGGCGCGGGCGGCGGGGCCGGCTGGGTCGCGACCAGGTCGGGCGGCGGCGCCGGGGTCGGCGCGGGCGTCGGGCTCGGCGACGGGACCGGCGGGGTGGGCGCGGCCCGCTCGTCGGCGCGGGGGGCGCGCTGGCCACCGCAGGCGGCGGCGGCGGCGAGCGACAGAACGACGGCGGGCAGCTTGGTCATCGGCAGATCAACGGTGCGAGGGCGGAGCTAATTCCGGTCCGACCGCGGTGGCGGACGCGGCAGGGTCGGTCAGGCCTCCCTCCCCGTCAAGTTTCGCCGGCGGTGATCGCCGGGGCCAGAATTCGGCTCACGCCGAGAGTCGCGGTAGGGTGCGCCGGCGTGCGCGTCCTGGCCTACGTCTACCCCGGCTGGCACCCGATCCCGGAGCGCGACGCGTCGTTCTACCTGGGCTTCACCGAGTGGGACCTGGTCTACGACTCGCCGCCGCGGTTCGAGGGCCACGTCCAGCCGCGGCTGCCGCTGTGGGGCCGCTACGACGATCGCGATCCGGTGGCGATCGAGCGGCGCATCGCGCTGTGCCGCGACCACGGCGTCGACGGCTGGGTCTACGGCTTCTTCTGGTGCCGCGGCAAGCGCGTGTTCCAGGACGCGCTCGACCAGGGCTTCCTCGGCGCGCCGTCGGGCGACCGCTACCCGTTCGCGCTGATGTGGGCCAACCGGATGCCGCGCCGGGTGCTGCCGGTGCGGCGCACCGACACGCCGGTGATCGAGGCGGATCGGCTGGTGCCGGCGGACGTCGACGACTTCTGCGCGTTCGTGCGCTACGTCGCCGAGCGCTACTGGGTGCGCCCCAACTACCTGCGGGTCGACGGCCGCGCGTACTTCTCGATCTTCGACAGCACGTACTTCATGAAGGAGCTGGGCGTCGACGGCGCGCGCGCGGCGATCGCGGCGGCGCGCGCGATGCTGGCGTCGGCGGGCCTGCCGCCGATGTACCTGACGGCGATCGAGCCCAACGCCGACGTGATCGGCCAGGTCGCGGCGATCGGCTTCGACGCGGTGACCAACTACGTGCTCCTGCCCGAGTGGAAGGGCGAGTTCCTGCAGGACTACGACGCGTGCGTGGCGCGGCGGGCGGCGCAGTGGCCGCAGATCGCGGCGGCGGCCGGGTTGCCGTATCATCCGGCGGTGACCCCCGGCTGGGACGCGTCGCCGCGCGGCGCCGATTTCGGATCGGCCCGCCCCGACAAGTACCCGTGGTCGCCGGTCGTGGTCGGCGAGCACCCCGACCGGTTCCGGGCCGCGGTGGCCCGGGCGGCGGCGTACGTGCGCGGCTGCGGGCGCGGCGCCGACGAGCAGCTGGTGCTGGTGTCGTCGCTCAACGAGTGGAGCGAGGGCCACTACCTCGAGCCCGACACCCGGTTCGGCACCGCGTGGATCGAGGCGGTGCGGGACGGGCGCGCGTGAAGGTCGAGGCGACGCCGCTGGCCGACGTGGTGGTGCTGGCGCCCGACGTGCACGCCGACGCCCGCGGCACGCTGATCGAGGCGTGGCGCGACGCGCGCTACGCGGCGCTCGGCATCGGCGGCTTCGCGCAGCGCAACCTGTCGACGTCGCGCCGCGGCGTGGTGCGCGGGCTGCACTACCAGCGCACCCGGCCGCAAGGGAAGCTGGTCACCGTCGCTCACGGCGCGATCTACGACGTCGTCGTCGATCTGCGCCGCGACTCGCCGACGTTCCGGCGGTGGTGGGCCGTCGAGCTCACCGCGGTCGACGCGCGGCAGCTGTGGATCCCGCCCGGCTGCGCGCACGGCTTCCAGGCGCTGACCGTCGACGCGGTGGTCGCGTACGACCTGACCGTCGCCTACGATCCCGACGACGAGGGCGCGGTGCGGTGGGACGATCCGATGCTCGACATCGGCTGGCCGATCATGCCGGCGATCGTGTCGGCGCGGGACAACGCCGCGCCGTCGCTGGCGGTCGCGCCGCTGCCGGCGATCACGGCAGCGCGCACGGACCCGCCGCCGCCACGGTGAGCGGGCGGCGCCAGCGCACGGCGCCCCCGGTCTCGCCGAGCAGCGCGGCGGTCGGCTGCACCGGCTGCGGGCGCGCGTCGGGCGGCAGCGCGGGCGTGCGCTGATCGACGCGCACGGTCCAGGCGCCGTCGACGTAGGTGAACGCGGGCGGCGCCAGCCGCGCCGGCATGGTGCGGGTCGGGACCGCGGGGCCCGCGGCGCAGCCGGTGGCCGTGAGGGTGATCGTGAACGGCGTCGGCGGCGGGAGCTGGTAGGTGCGGGCCGCGCCCGACGGCGCCTCGCGGGTGAATGGCTCGACGTGGAGGCGGCTCGCGTCCTGGCTCCAGCCGGCGTCGTCGCCGTGGCTGTCGGCGGGCGGCGCGCACTGGAAGCGGACCGCGCCGTCGCGGCGGCCGAGCACGGCGAGCGCGGCGCCGCTCGCGACCACGACGTCGCCGTCGGGGAGCTGGCCCAGCACCCGCTGCCAGGCCGGCGCGGTCCACCGGGCCTTGCCGGTGGTGACGTCGATGCCCTCGACGTGGGTGACCGGGCGATAGCCGCACACGCCCTCGACCCGATCGAGCCAGGTCCACGGGACGATGCCGTCGACGACCGCGACCGGCTGGACGGGCAGCGCCGGACCGCTGGGCGGCGGCGCGGCGGCCGCGTCGGGCGCGCTGGCCTCGACCGGGGGGCCGGCGTCGGCGGCGGGTGGGCTGGGCGCGTCGGCCGCCGGGTTGATCGGGGGCGCCGGGCCGCGCGGGAACGGCGGCGGCGGGGCGGCGCAGGCCGCGACGGCGAGCAAGGCGAGGGCGCGCGGGTGCATGGGGCCTGTCCACGGTAACGCGCGACCGCTGCCGCGGCGCTACCGACCGCTCGTATAGTCGGCGCCGTGACGATCCTCATCACCGGCGCCGGCGGCCAGCTCGGGCGGGCGCTGGCGCGGGCGGCGCCGGGGGCGATCGCGCTCGATCGCGCCGCGTGCGACGTGACCGACGCCGACGAGGTGGCGGCGGCCCTCGAGGCGCACGCGCCGACCGCGGTGATCAACGCGGCGGCCTACACCGCGGTCGACCGCGCCGAGGGCGACCGCCTGGCCGCGTTCGCGGTCAACGCCACCGGCGCCGGCGTGGTGGCGCGCGCGTGCGCGGCGCGCGGCGTGCGGTCGATCTACGTCTCGACCGATCACGTCTTCGATGGCGCGCTGGGGCGGCCGGCGCGCGAGGACGATCCGGTGGCGCCGGCCAACGTCTACGGCGCCAGCAAGGCCGCGGGCGAGCGCGCGGTGCGGGCGGCGGGCGGCGCGGTGGTGCGGACCTCGTGGCTGTTCGCGCCCGACGGCTGGGGCTTCGTGCCGGCGATCGTGCGCGCGGCCTTGGCCGGCGAGCAGATCCGCGCGGTCGACGATCGGGTCGGGCGGCCGACGGCCGTCGACGATCTGGCGGCGGCGCTGCTGGCGCTCGTCGCCGCGCCGCCGGACGTCTACCACGTCGCCGGCGCCGGGGAGACCACCTGGCACGGCCTGGCCTGCGCGGTGGTGGCGGCGCTCGGCGTCGACGTGCCGGTCGAGCCGATCGCCAGCGCGGCCTGGCCGAGCGCGGCGCCGCGGCCGCGGTCGTCGCGGCTGTCGACGGCGCGGGTCGAGGCGCTGGGGATCGCGGTGCCGTCGTGGCGGCCGGCGCTGGCGCGCGCGGTGGCCGCGATCGCCCGCCGCGGATGACGGCCGCGTCCCCGACGTGCGCGGGCGGGATGGTTCCGGGTACGATGCGCGCGTGGAGCGCTTCGACGTGATCATCCTCGGCGGCGGCCTGCTCGGCTCGGCCACCGCCATGCACCTGGCCGCCCGCGGCGTGACCTCGATCGCCATCCTCGACGTCGATCTCGGCGGTCGCTACTCGAGCTCCGAGCTCAACGCCGGCGGCGTGCGCGCGACCTGGCGGTCCGAGATGAACGTCGCGCTGGCGCTGCCGTCGATCGAGTTCTTCGAGAGCGTCAAGGACGAGATCGCCTTCGACCAGAAGGGCTACCTGTGGATGTACGACGAGGCGCGCTGGCCGGGCGCGCTCGAGGCGATGGCCTGGCAGAACCAGCACCACCAGCTCGGCGTGCGGGCGCTCGACCCGACGCAGCTCGCGGCGCACTGCCCGTACCTCGACACCCTCGACGGCGTGGCCGGCGCGACGTTCTCGCCCAAGGACGGGCTGCTCAACCCCAACCTGGTCAAGGAGCTGTACCGGCGCGAGGCGCGGCGGCTGTGCGGCAGCGGGCTGCGGCTCGAGAACTACGCCTACGTCGCCGGCGTCGATCTCGATCCCGACAAGGTGACGGTGCGGGTGCTGAAGTTCCAGGAGTTCTCGCCGGCCGGCGACGCGGCGATCAAGGCGATCCTGTGCGACGCGATGCCGCCCGACGACGCCGCGGCGCTCAACGTCGTCGGCGACGTCGTCATCAACTGCACCGGCGCGTGGGCGCGGCGGGTCGCGCCGATGTACGGCCACGCGGTGCCGGTGCGGCCGGTGCGGCGACAGATCGCGATCGCCCACGCGCCCGAGGTCGACCTGCGGCCGTACGGCATGTTCGTCGACACCAGCGGCGTGTACTTCCACCGCGAGTCGACCCACATCCTCGCCGGCTGGGCCGACCCCGCCGAGCCGACCGACTACCGCTTCAGCTACGACGGCCCGGGCTGGTTCGAGGAGCACATCTGGCCCGCGCTGGCCGGTCGGATGTCGAAGTGCGCGCGGATGAAGCACCGCTCGGGCTGGAGCGGCCTCTACGAGTACACGCCGGACCTGTGCGGCATCATCGGCTTCGCGCCCGGCCACGACCGCGTCATCGAGGCGTTTGGCTTCACCGGCCGCGGCGCGATGCAGTCGTGGGCCGCCGGCCGCGCCGCCGCCGAGCTCGCCACCGCGCGCCGCTTCGAGACCGTCGACTGCACGCCGCTGCGCCCGACCCGCTTCGCCGAGGGTCAGCCGGTCAAGGAGAGCCTGCTGATCTGACTCGCCGCGGCGCTACAGCGGCTGCTCGTCGCGGCCGACGTCGAACACGACCTTCCAGCCGTCGGCCTCGGCGCGCCAGATCGTCAGGTAGCTGCCGCGCCAGGTGACGCGGGCGTGATCGACGATGCGGGCGCGGCCGACGGTGGCGGCCCACTGGCCGTCGGGCGACCGCCGGCTCCACACCGGCTCCCACAGCAGATCGGCGCGCCCGAGGAGCGGCGCCATCATCGCGCGGATGGCGGCGCCCTCGACGCGCGCGCCGGCGCGCATCATCGCGCCGTCGGCGGCGAACGCCGCGACCCAGCCGTCGGCGCCCTCGGCGTCGGTGGCGCGGGCGAACGCCACGTCGGCGGCCTCGGCCTCGGGGGCCGGCTCGCCGGTGACGGCGGTCATCGGGATGACCAGCTCGCCGCGGGGCCCGCTGACCGTGGCGGTGAGCGCGTCGCCGCCCGGCGCGTAAGCGATGACCTGCGGGTCGTCGTGCTGCGGGTTCGCGAAGCGCAGCGCCTCGGGATCGTGGTCGGCCGCGGTGAAGACCGTCTCGGCGGCGCCGCCCGGCATCGCGAACAGGCGCCGCACGCCGTCGGGCTTGCCGGTCGCGTCGGCGGGCGCGTCGTCGATGATCATCGCCTCGAAGCCGCCGTCGGCGAGGAACCCCACGCCGTAGAACACGCCGGCGGTGGCGACCCAGTGCTCGCGGCCGCCGGGGTGCTCCCAGTCGCCGACCATCCAGCGCACCGGCGCCAGCGCCGGCGACAGGTCGGGCCCCGACTGCGGCTCGGGCCCGGCGGGGCGCGGCGGCGAGCCGCCGCACGCGGTGACGATCAGGAGCGACAGGGCGGCGCGGCGCATGCGCCGAGCATACGCGGGCCAGCTGGTCACGGCGCGGGCGTGGCGCCGAGCGCGCGCGTTCAGTACAGCGGCTCGAACTGGTCGGCCATCGGCTGGCCGGCCTCGTCGACGATCAGCGCGCCGCGCGCGTCGCGGGTGGTGCTGCACGGGTAGGCGGAGGTCCGGCGCGCCCGCGGGTTGATGAACATCGGCTGGAACAGCCAGCGGTCGTCGTAGTTGCTGAGCGCGTTGCACATCAGCTGCACCTTGGCGCGGTTGATCGCCAGCTTGAGGACGGTGGCGTCCTTGACGAACGCGATGTCGGTGTCGGAGTCGCCGGCGGCGAACACCGCGCGGCGCGTCGGGTCGGGGTTGACCGGGAGCTGGGCCTCGACCGGCTCGCGGTAGACGACCTTGTTGATCCAGCAGCGCTTACCCTCGTCGAAGGTGATCATCGTGTTGGCGCCGTCGGCGATCGGGCCGCAGCCCGCGGTGTCGGCCGTGACCCGGCCGTGGCGGACCAGCTGGCGGATGCCGATCACGTGGTCGGGCTCCACGCCGACCAGATCGTCGGCGACCGCCTCGATCACCAGCTGGGGCGAGGCGGTCACGATCCACACGTCGAAGCCGTTGGCCTGCAGCACGGCGATCAGCTCGCGGACCTGGTCGTAGATCCGGATCCAGCCGTTGTCGACGTAGGTACCGACGGTGGTCGTGGCGCCCACCGGCGCGGCGAGCCCCTCCTCGAACGCCGCGCGCGCGAACCGCCGGATGTCCTGCGGCTTGTGCCCCGCCATGATCTGCGCGGTCAGCTGGTAGGTGTAGTTCGCGTACGGCGTCACCGTCGCGTAGCGCCACGCCGGCAGGCCGGCGACGGTCTTCTCCAGCATGTACGCGGCGTAGATCTCGTTGGCGCAGGCCGGGTGGGTGCTCGTCGGAAGCGGCTGACCGGGCGGCGCCAGCGCGCCGCACGCGGCCGCGAGCGCGGCCCGCGCCGCGTCGGACAGGTGCGGGCTGACGTTGGCCCAGTCGCCGGCCGCGGGCTGCAGCACCTTGTCGTGGTTGATCATCCAGAACGTGAACCGATCGCCGGTGTCGTTCTTGGTGATGGTGTTGTCCCAGTCGAAGACCACCACCGGGCGGTCGCTGGCGTCCCAGGTCGGGCTCCGGCGGCCCAGCGCCGTGATCATGGCGTCGAGCCGGTCGCGGTTGGCGCCGAACCAGCCGCTGGTCGTGAGGGTCGGGAGGTCGGCGCGCGCCGCCGGCTGGGTCAGCGTCCCGTCGTCGGCGTCCGCGCACCCCAGCAGGGCCGCCCCGAGCAGGGCCGCCGCCGCCATCGAGCCGCGCCAACCACGATACGTCGCCAGGTCATGGGTCTTCATGTCCGTTCCTTTCGCGGTGGTCGAGTCCACCCACGGCGCACCCTGCGTCCGATCGGCGTGACCTGGCGGTGGGGCAAGCGTGAACAAGGCGTGAGGTGGATTGGCGCAGGGGGCGGCGTTGCGTGCGCCACCGGCGGCGGGTGACAATCACCTGGGATGTCGACGCCGGGCCGGATCCGGGTGGCGCCGTGGAGTCCCGCGAGCACGCGGGAGGAGGCGCGCGCCTACGTCGAGTCGCGGCTGGCGCTGTTCGCGACGCTGATGTTCTGGATCTTCTGGATCCTGGTCGCGTTCCTGTACGGGATGTACACGATCTGGCCGTACGTCCGGCCGTCGAACGTCGGCTTCGTGTTCCAGACCGCGCTGGTCGGGCAGATGACGTTCGCCGCGATCTGGTACTTCGCGCTGCGCCGCCGACAGCTCAGCCTCGAGTGGCTGTACCGCATCGACGCGTTCTGCGTGATCGTGATCGGCCTCGAGATGGGCGTGTCGGCCTACGCCCAGGCCGAGCTCCACGCGGCGATCTACAGCGCGTTCATCTGGCACAGCTTCACGATCATGGGCCGGACGCTGATCGTGCCGTCGAGCGGCAAGCGCACCGCGGTCGTGACCGCGATCTCGTTCGTGCCGCTGGAGGTGGCGGCGATCGCGCTCGGCGTCTGGCACCCGAGCAAGCTCGACGTGCCGGGCGGGGCGCTGGTGATCGGGACCGCGGTCTACTCCGGCGTCGCGGTGTGGCTGGCCACCACCGGCTCGCGGCTGATCTACGGCCTGCGGCGCCAGGTCAGCGAGGCGATGCAGCTCGGTCAGTACACGCTCGAGGTCAAGATCGGCGAGGGCGGGATGGGCACCGTCTACCGCGCGCGGCACGCGATGCTGCGCCGCCCGACCGCGATCAAGCTGCTGCCACCGGAGCGTCACGAGGCGAGCAGCTTCAAGCGGTTCGAGCGCGAGGTGCAGCACATGAGCCAGCTCTCGCACCCCAACACCGTGGCGATCTTCGACTACGGCCGCTCGGTGGACGGCGTCTTCTACTACGCGATGGAGTACCTCGACGGGATCGATCTCGAGCGGCTGGTGCGGACCCACGGCGCGCAGCCGCCGGCGCGGGTCGCCCACATCCTGGCCCAGGTGTGCGGCTCGCTGGCCGAGGCTCACGGCCTCGGGCTGACTCACCGCGACGTCAAGCCAGCCAACGTGATCCTGTGCCAGCGCGGCGGCCACGCCGACATCGCGATGGTGGTCGACTTCGGGCTGGTCAAGGAGGTGGCGCGGCTCGACGACGACACCCGCACCGCGGCGATCGCCGGCACGCCCGCGTACATGTCCCCCGAGGCGATCACCGACCCGACCCAGGTCGGCCCCGCCAGCGACCTCTACTCGCTCGGGGCGCTCGGGTACTTCCTGCTGACCGCGACCCGGGTGTTCGAGGGCAAGACCGCGATGCACGTGTGCGCGCAGCACGTGACCGATCCGCCGGTGCCGCCGTCCCAGCGGGTGGCCACGCCGATCTCGGCCGACCTCGAGGCGTTGATCCTGCGGTGCCTGGCCAAGGAGCCGGCCGCGCGGCCCGCCAGCGCCCGGGCCTTGCGGGCGGCGCTCAAGGCGCTGCCGCTGTACGCCGACTGGGACGAGCTCCAGGCCCAGGCGTGGTGGGACGTCTTCGCGACCGCGCGCGCGGCCGCCACCGCCGGGCCGTCCGCGCCGCCGCTGACGATCACCCGCGAGTTCGCCAGCCTGACCGATCGCGAGCTGACGCCGCGCGACGACGAGCCCGCCGCGGGTCAGGCCACCGAGACCGGCCAGCTCAGGTAGTAGCCGCGCCCCTGCACCGTGGCGACGAGGCCGTCGGCGTCGAGCGCCGCCAGGGTCTCGCGCAGGCGGCGCACGACCTGCCGGACGTTCTCCTCGTTGGCGTAGCGCGACTGAAACGGCAGCCGCCGCACCAGCACCTTGGTGGCGACCGTCGCGCGGACGCCGGTCGCGTCGCCGGCCTCGAGGGCCGCCTCGCACAGCAGCTGGAGCAGCCGGTGCTCGAGCCGCGGCAGGGCCAGCTCGTGCCAGCTCGCCTCGCCACGGCGGCGGTGCAGCAGCACGCCCGCCCCGTCGCCGTCGTCGGCGTGGTTGCCGAGGTGACACAGCTCGCGCGTGCCGTCGGTCATCGTGTAGCGCACGGTCGCGGTGCCCGCGTAGCTGGTCTCGATCGACGCCGGATCGTCGAGCCGCAGGTCGTCGCCGCGCTCGCACAGGAAGAACGCGACGTCGCCGAAGCGGACCGTCGCGCCGTCGGCCACCTCGGTGCGGCCGGCGACGCGGGCGCCGTCGACGAACGAGCCGTTGCGGCTCCCGAGGTCGCGCAGCTCCCACGCGCCGGGGGTGCGGCGCAGCTCGGCGTGATCGCGCGAGATCGACGTGTTGTGGATGGTCAGGTCGGCGCCGGGCCGTCGACCGACGACGGCGCGCGGCGTGGCGACGCGGTGGGCGAGCCCGAAGGCGTCGACCAGCCACGCGCCGCTCGGCGGCCCGGCCGGCGACGCGATGTGGGCCGGCAACAGGCCGTTCACGGTCGGCAGCAGCTCCGCGCAGGGGCTGCACAGCAGACCACGCATCGCGGGTGACTCGCAGCGCAGGCAGGGGCGCACGCGGCGATTGTAGGCACGTCTGGCGCGCGGGCGGGTTGCGTTCACTCGTCGCACGGGCGGCGCTCACGGCCGGCTCACCGGCGCTTCACGCCGATCTCACGCTCACGCCGTGACCGCGCACAGCAGCGCCACCCCGTAGCCGACGAGCAGCGTGCCGACGCCGCGGGTGATCTGGCCGATCCGGTGGGTGCGCCCCAGCGCGCTGGCGACCGCCGCGTACCAGCTGGCGGTGCCGATGGCGACGCCGACGACCAGCGGCCCGGGCGCCAGCGTCGGCGCGGTCGCGATCGCGGCGGCCACCAGCGCCGCCCACATCAGCACGGCGCCGGGGTTGGCGATCAGCAGCCCGAAGCCGACCGCTACCCCGGGCAGGCGCGGGCGTGCGGCCGGCGCCGCCGCCGGGCGGCTGGCCTCGCGCCGGGCCCGCAGCCCGCACACCAGCAGCGCCGCCCCGCCGACGACGCGGGCGAGCGTGGCGCTCCCGGCCTGGCCGGCGAGCCACGCGCCGGCGCCCGCGCTGGCGAGCGTGGCGCACGTCGCGTCGCCGAGGGCGGCGCCGACGCCGATCCCCACGGCGCGGCGGTGCTGCCGCCGGCGGGTCGCGGTCAGCACGGCCAGCCCGCACGGGCCCGGGGCCAGGCTCGACGCGACGCCCAGCGCGACGCCGATGGCGAACGACGCGGCGATCATGCGCTCCTCCGCAGGGCCGCGGTGGGGCCCGGCACGTCGGCGAGCCAGTCCTGGTTGCTCCAGATCGACCAGCCGATCCGGAAGTTGCGGGTGACGCGGGCGCCGGCGTGCTGACGCCGAAACAGCCCGCCTCGGCAGAAGACGTCCTCGTCGAGCGGGCGCTGCAAGGTCGGGTGGCCGTAGAGGATCGCCGTGGGGCGCGGCCGCGCGGCCACCGCGGCGACGATCCGGTCGACGAGCTGCGCGGCGATCGGCTCGCGGAACGGGTGGTACAGGTAGACGATCAGCGGACCGGTCGGGACCGTCAGCGCGGTCGCGTCGCCGAGCTCGAGCTCGATCGGCGCGGCCAGCGCGCGGTGCTGCCGCATGATCGCGAGGTTGCGCTCGGCGATCGCGTGGAGCACCGGCGACAGCTCGACGCCGCGGGTGGCGCGGAACGGCCGCATCGCCGCGAGGAATAACGCGCGGCCCTTGCCGCTGCCGACGTCGATGAACGTCGCCCGGCGGATCTGTTCGTCGGGCCACGCCAGCGCCGCCAGCATCGCGTCGAGGTCGTCGTCCATCGACGGCAGGTACATCGTCGCGCCGCGTCGGCGGTCCGCCGGCAGGGCGGCCTCCGCCGGCGTCAGCCCGGTGGTGGTGTCGGTGCCGAAGCGCGCGTCGAACTCGCTGTCGGCGCCGCGGGCCGCGGCGTCGGTCGAGTAGGCGAGCAGCCGCGTGGCGATCCGCCGCGGGCCGATCGCCCGCCACGAGTACGCGATGATCGACCACAGGTGACGCAGGTGACGCATGGGCATCGGGCGATCCTCCTGCCGCCACGATGTGGCCGGCGGGCGTCGCCTCGCCGCGGCCTGCGCGTGAAGCGGGCGTGAGCCGGCGGCTCGTCGTCATCGCCGCGGGCTTCTCACCGCGACCGCGCGGTGGCACGATCGCGGCATGCGGCGATGTGCTGGAGTCCTGTTCGCGTTGGGCCTGGTGGCGTGCGGCGGCGACGACGGCGGCGGCACGGTGATCGGCGGCGGCGGGCCGTACTTCCCGGCCGGCGCGTTCTGGGATCAGGACGTCAGCGCCGTGGCGCCGGCGGCCAACAGCGACGCGATCATCGGCTCGCTGCGCGGGGCCGGCGGCTGGGGCAACGGCGACACCTTCCAGATCGACTACTCGATCGACGTGCTGCGCGCCGACGGGGCCAGCCCGGCCAAGCGCTCGTTCACGCCGACCGCCGACTTCTACGAGCCCGACTGCGACGCGGTGCCGATGCCGGTGCCGGCCGGCGGCAACGTCGAGGGCGAGGCCGGCTACGAATGCACCGGCGACGGCGACTGCCACCTGCTGGTGTGGGCGCCCGACGAGAAGCAGCTGTACGAGATGTGGCGGGCCAACATCGTCGGCGATCAGTTCGACGGCGGCTGCCTCGCGGCGTGGGACACCAGCCGCAACTACGGGCCGACCGGCCGCGGCGAGCAGTGCACCAGCGCCGACGCCGCCGGCTTCCCGATCGCGCCGCTGTTGTTCACCGCCGACGAGGTGGCCGCCGGCGAGATCGACCACGCGATCCGGTTCATCCTGCCCAACGACCGCGTGCAGCGCGGCTACGTGCGGCCCGCGACCCACGGCACCAACACCACCGGCGACGCCAACGCGCCGTACTACGGTGTGCACCTGCGGCTGCGCGCCGACTACCCGCTCGACACGCTGCCCAACGAGGGCGCGCGGGTCGTCGCGCGCGCGCTGCAGCGGTACGGCATGTACCACGCCGACGGCGGCAACATCGCGCTGACCGCCCAGAGCGACCGCTACACCACCGCGAAGTGGGACGGCCTGCTCGCGCCGCGCGACCTGAGCGCGCTGCAGGTCGAGGACTTCGACGTGATCGATCACGGCGCGCCGATCGCGCTCACGTTCGATTGCGTCCGGAACTGACGCCGCTGCGCGTCAGCCGGCGAGGCGGCCGGCGCGGTAGTCGGCGACCGCCTGGTCGAGCTCGGCCTCGGTGGTCATGACGAACGGGCCGCGGCGCGCGACCGGCTCGCCGATCGGCGCGGCGGCGAGCACCAGGCACCGGCCGCCGGTGGCGCTGGTGGCGCGCAGCTCGTCGCCCGGCGTGAGCACCGCGAGCTGGCCGGCGGTGACCGCCGCGCCGGTGGCGCCCAGCGCGACCTCGCCGTCGAGGACGTAGGCGCACGCGGCGTGGCCGCCGGGGACGGCGAGCGCGAAGGTGGCGCCGGCGGCCACGGTGACGTCGAGCATGGTCGGCGCGACGTCGATGCCGTCGACCGGGCCGCGGGCGCGGCCGACGCTGCCGGCGACGACGCGGACCCGGGCGTCGGCGACGTCGATCGTCGGGATCGCCGCGGGGCCGAGGTCCTGGTAGCGCGGCGCGATCATCTTGCGCGCCGCCGGCAGGTTGACCCACAGCTGCAGGCCCCACACCTCGCGGGTCGCGGTCGGCTGCGGCATCTCGCTGTGGACGATGCCGCGGCCCGCGGTCATCCACTGCGCGCCGCCGTCGGCGATCAGGCCGCGGTTGCCGACGCTGTCGGCGTGGGCGAAGCCGCCGCGCAGCACGTACGACACGGTCTCGAAGCCGCGGTGCGGGTGGGTCGGGAAGCCGGCCTGGTAGTCCACCGGATCGGCGCTGTGGATCTCGTCGAGCATCAGGAACGGGTCGAGCGACGGCAGCGCCCGGCTGCCGAGCGAGCGGCGCAGCGCGACGCCGGCCCCGTCGCGGCCCGGCGCGGCGGAGATCACCGTCGCGACCGCGCGGCCGGTGCGCGACCGGCGCTGGCAGGCCAGGGCCAGGCCCGCGGCGGCGGCGGTGCCGGTCAACAGCCGGCGGCGCGTCAGCATCGGCCCATCGTACCTGAACCGCCTCCAGCCGGCGCGGGCGTGCGAAGGTCGCCCGATGTCGTGGTCCCGGTTGATCGCCAACCTGCGGCTGCCCGTGATCGGGTCGCCGCTGTTCATCATCTCCAACCCCGACCTGGTGCTCGCGCAGTGCCAGGCCGGCGTGATCGGCGCCTTCCCCGCGCTCAACGCCCGGCCGCCCGAGCTGCTCGGCGCGTGGCTCACGCGCATCACCGGCGAGCTGGCGGCCTACGACGCGGCGCACCCCGACGCGCCGGCGGCGCCGTTCGCGGTGAACCAGATCGTCCACAAGTCCAACGACCGGCTCGAGCACGACCTGGCGCTGTGCGAGCAGCACCGCGTGCCGCTGGTGATCACCTCGCTGGGCGCGCGCGAGGACGTCAACGCGCGGGTCCACGCCTGGGGCGGCCTGGTGCTGCACGACGTCATCAACGTGACCCACGCCAAGAAGGCGCTCGACAAGGGCGCCGACGGCCTGATCGCGGTGTGCGCCGGCGCCGGCGGCCACGCCGGCACGCTGTCGCCGTTCGCGCTGGTCGAGGAGATCCGGCGCTTCTGGTCGGGGCCGCTGGTGCTGGCCGGCGCGATCGGCACCGGCCGCGCGGTGCTGGCGGCGCAGGCGATCGGCGCCGACCTGGCGTACGTGGGCTCGGCGTTCATCGCCACCCGCGAGGCCAACGCCACCGAGGCGTACAAGCAGGCCATCGTCGCCGGCACCGCCGGGGACATCGTCTACACCAACCTGTTCACCGGCGTGCACGGCAACTACCTCAAGGCGTCGATCGTCGCGGCCGGGCTCGACCCCGACAACCT
This sequence comes from Myxococcales bacterium, assembly GCA_016707895.1. Lineage (GTDB taxonomy): Bacteria > Myxococcota_A > Polyangia > Haliangiales > Haliangiaceae > UBA2376. Next base: position 330,649 of record JADJGV010000009.1, read on the forward strand.
GCCGGTCAGCGACCCGTCGAAGATGAACTTCGGCGGCGGCGCCGGCGCCAAGGCGTGGAAGGACATCTGGGGCTGCGGCCAGGGCATCGGCACGCTCGACGAGGTGCCCGGCGCGGGCGAGCTGATCGCGCGGATGCGCCGCGAGTACGACGCGGCGCGCGCGAAGCTGCGGTAGCGCTTGCGCGGGGGCGCCGCCGTGGGATGGTCCGGGGCGTGATCTCGCGACGACGCTTCGTCCTGGGCGCGCTGGCCACGCCGGCGCTGGTCGGGTTGGCGCACGCGGCGCCGCGACCCGGTCAGCTGCGCGCCGGGCGCCCGCGGCACCCGCACCTGGGCGGCCCGCTGCCGGCGCTGTACCGGTACGGCGAGATCAAGCTGGGGCGCGCGCGGCCGATCCGCCGCGCGGCGGTGTTCTCGATCGCCAACGCCAACGATCGCTACGCGGCGTCGATCGCGACCCGGGGCGGCGCGCGCGATCAGCTGTACCTGACGGTCGCGGCGGGCGCGGTGCCGGCGTCGTCGTGGGGCGGCGACACCTCGACGTTCACGCTCGATCGGGCCACCGCCGACGAGGTGGCGGGCCTGCTGGGCGTGGCGCGCCGCGATCGCACGCCGCTCGGCGCGGGGCTGTTCGGCGCGTGGCGCGCGGTCGGCCAGCCGTTCACCGTCGGCCAGCCGATGCCGATCGCGCTGACGATCGCGCACACCGGCGGCGATCCGGTGGCGATGACCGTCGGCGGCCGCCAGCGCGGCGCGCGCGACAACCGCTTCGCGTTCACCGCGCACGATCGGGCCGGCCAGGCGCTGCCGGTGATCGACGCGCCCGATTTCGGCGGCGTGATGACCTACCGGCCGATGGTCGCGGGCGATCGCGTCGAGCTGACCGCCGATCTGCGCAGCTGGATCGCGATCACCCAGCCCGGCAGCTACGCGATCACCTGCCAGCACCAGGTCGAGCTGGCGCCGACCACCGCCGGCGCGCCGTGGCCGGATCACGGCCACGAGGCGTGGGACCTGACGCTGGCCGGCGCGCTGACGATCACCGTCGCGTGATCACCGCGGTCAGCGCGGCGGCAGGGTCGCCAGCCAGGCCCGGGCCCGGCGGAGGTCGGGCGCCGCGGCGTCGCCGGCGCGCGTCAGCGTGGCCAGCGCGGCCTGGCCGGTCGCGCGGCCCTGGGCCAGATCGCCGGCCTGGACCTGGGCCATGGCCAGCGCCAGCTCGGCCTCGCCGCGGACCGCGGCGCGGTCGTCGCCAGGGCCGGCCAGCGCGATCGCGCGCTGGGCCAGGCGTCCGGCCTCGGGGCCGTGGCGGTTGACGGCCAGCACGATCGCCAGCGTGGCCAGCGGGTTGGCGAGGCCGGGCTCGTCGGGGCCGAGGTGCGTGAGCGCGATCTGGTAGGCGCGCCGGGCCGGGGCCTCGCCGTCGCGCGGCTGGCCGACGTCGAGCGCGGTCAGCGCCTGGTTGCACAGCGCGTCGATCAGGTTGGGGTGCGCGGGGCCGAAGATGCGCTCGAACGCAGCCACCGCGGCCGCGCTGTCGACCGCGGCCTCGACGTAGCGGCCGGCCAGCGACAGCGCCAGCGCGCGGTTGGCGTGGGCCATCGCCGCCGTGGTCGACTGCGCGAGGTCCTCGCGCGCGAGGTCGGCGAGCAGCCCGGCCAGCGTGGCGGCGGCGTCGTCGGCGCGGCCGCTGGCCACCTCGGTGACCGCCAGGGTCATGCGGGCGTTGAAGGCCTCGCGCGAGCGCGGGCCGAAGACCGCCGACACCGCGGCGAGCGCGCGCGTGGCCAGCGCCGCCGCCGCGGCCGGGCGGTTGCGGGACATCGCGATGGCGGCGTTGAGCTCGATCAGCAGGCGCACGCTGTCGTGACGATCGGGCCAGCGGCCCGCGGCGGCCGCCAGCGCCGCGGTCGCGACCTCGTCGGCCTCGGCGAAGCGATCGGCGGCGTACAGCGCGCCGGCCAGGACGTGGCTCGCCGCCAGCGCCTCGCCGCTGGCAGGCCCGGGCTCGCGCTCGGCCAGCCGCACCGCCTCGCGGGCGTCGGCGATCGCGCCGGGCAGGTCACCGAGCTGCTGGCGGATCCAGGCGCGGTTGCCGACCAGGTGGCGCTGGAGGTCGAGGTCGGGGACCATGCCGCGCAGCGTGCCCTCGGCCAGGCCCAGCATCGCGTCGATCTCGCCGCGGGCGCGCTCGTCGAAGTTGTCGACGTCCTCGACCAGCGTGAACGCCAGGTCGAGCAGCGCCTGCACCTGGACGACCAGGTGGTGGCTGCTGGCCGCGAGGTTGAGCGCCTCGCGGTAGGCGGACTTGCTGGCGGCGTACTGGGTCTGCTCGCCCAGCAGGTCGGCCCGCTGGTAGGCGGCCTCGGCGGCCAGCGGCGGGTACTCGGCGACCGCCTCGAGGCGCTCGAGCGCCGCGGTGGCCTCGTCGAAGCGCCCCAGCCGGGTCAGGCGCGCGACCTCGTTGAGGCGGACCCGATCGGCGGCCACCCGGCGGGCCAGCGCCGGCGCCGCCGGCTGCGGCTCGCGCTGCAGGTGGCGCGGGCCGTCGGCGCACAGCGCGGTCGGCGCCAGGCCCTCGACGCTCTCGGTGCGATCGCTGTCCGTGATCGCGGCGGCGCCGCCGAGCGCCGAGCCCAGCTCGGCCAGGCGCTGATCGAGGCAGATCATCGTCGACAGCACCGCGGCGGCGCGGGCGCCGCCGGCCCGCAGCTCGCGGCAGGTCGTGCCCCGGAGGTCGCGCCACTCGGCGACGCGCCGGTCGACCGCGGCCACCAGGCCGGCGCCCTCGGGGCCGCGGGTCAGCGCCGCCTGCCGCTTGGCCTGGGGCCACACCGCCTCGACCTGCGCGGCCACCGGCGAGCAGCCCGGCGGCGGCGCGGGCGTCGGCCACGCCCACCACGCGACGCCAGCGGCCACGGCGAGCGCGGGCGCGGCCGCCAGCCACCAGCGCCGGCGCGCGGCGCGCTCGAGCGCGTCGAGCAGCGCCGGCAGCGCCGGCCAGCGATCGTCGGGGCGCGCCGCCAGCCCGCGCGCGACGATCGCCAGCACCCGGCGCGGGACGCGGGTGCGCGGCGGCGCCAGCCGGCCGGCGGCGATCGCGGCGGCGCGCGCGTCGGGCGTGAACGGAAACGGCGTGACCCCGGCCAGCGCCTCGTACAGCGCCACGCACAGCGCGAACTGATCGGTGCGCGCGTCGAGCGTCGCGCCGGCGGCCTGCTCGGGCGCCATGTAGCGCGGCGTGCCGACGATCGCGCCGGCGGCGGTGACGTCGTCGGACGGCGACGGCGTGGGTCCGCGCGGCGTGGCCGGCGCGCGCGGCGTGGCGGCGGCGTCCTCCGAGCTCAGCGTCGGCGCGTCGGGATCGACCTCGCGCGGCCCGAGGTCGACGGTGACCGCGTCGCGGCCGTCGACCGCGAGGCCGGCGGCGCGGGCCAGGCCGAAATCGCCGATGCGCGGTCGGCCGTCGCCGCTGATCAGGATGTTGTCGGGCTTGACGTCGCGGTGGACCAGCCCGGCGGCGTGGGCCGCGGCCAGCCCGCGGCCGGCGGCGACGTACAGCGCGACGATCTCGCGCCAGCCCCGCGGCCGCGCGCGCAGCCAGGTGCTGGCGGTGCCGCCCTCGCACAGCTCCATCGCGACGAACGGCACGCCGGCGTGCTCGCCGACCTCGTGGATCGTGACGACGTTGGGGTGCGCGAGCTGGGCCAGCGCCACCGCCTCGCGCCGGGCCCGCGCGACGTCGGCGCCGCGCAGCCCGATCTTGATCGCGACCCGGCGGGCCAGCCGACGATCGAGCGCGCGGTAGACCTCGCCCATGCCGCCGCGTCCCAGCGCCGCCTCGAGCTCGAAGTGCTCGCCGACCACGCTGCCGGCGCCGAGCGGCGTCGGGGCGGCGCTGGCCGCGAACTCGCTGGCCAGCGAGCCGAGATCAGCGGCCACCGAGGTGCGGAGCGGCTCGTCGTTCGACAACGTCGGCAGTGTAGTGGGGGCGACCGCTCAGGGACAGTGGGCGCGTGCGAGCGCCCGCGCCGCGGCGACCGCGAGATCCTGGAATGCGCGGCCGGGCGTGAGGGCGATCACCACCCGCAGCCGCAGCCCGCCATCGGCGGCGACCACGAACACCAGCCCGTCGGCCGCGCCGCCGTCGTCGGTGCCCGGCGATCTGCACACCGCGTGGCGTCCGAGCGCCGCGCGCGGGTCGCGCGCCGCCGGCGCCGCCGCGACGAACTGGTTGTCGCAGGCCAGCGGCGCGGCGCCACCGAGCTGCCGGTCGACCGCGCGGCCGAGGTACGTGGCGGCGGCGTCCCGCGCCGCGCTCCCGCACCGCGGGGTGGCCTTCGGGCGACCGGCGGCGTCGACGGTCACCTCGATCACGCCGCCACGCTCATCGAGGACGCTGCCGAGCGACGCCTGTCCGGTCGCCAGCGCCACGATCAGCGGCTCGGTGATCACCGCCGCCGGCGCGCCGCCGCCGAGTCCGCTCGCCTGGCCCGCGCGTCGGGTGAGCTCTTCCGGCGTCAGCGCTGGGCCGGCGTCGGGCGGCGCGGCGTCGATCAGCACGGGTGCGGCGGCGTCGACCATCACCGGCGGCGCGGCGTCGGTCGCCGCCGGCCGCGGCGAGCCCTTGCAGGCCAACAGGCCGAGCGAGAGGAACCACGCGCCGCGCATCGGCGGGACTTCACCACGGCGCCCGGGGCGGCGCCACGTCACTCGTCGCTGATGTAGATCACCGCCCAGTCGATGGTCCCGGTCGTCCCGTTCTGGTGCAGGCAGGGCGGGCCCGGGGCGATCGCCGGCGGGCTGGCGACCGCGGTCAGCGAGATCGGCGCGGTCCCGACGTGGCCGACGCAGCGGGTGTCACCGGTGCCGGGATCGCGCCGTACGTGGGACAGGCGCAGCACGGTCGCGCCGCCGATGACGCTCAGGTCGCGGGAGCCCAAGCCGGTCCAGCTCAGGTCGACGTAGTGCGCCAGCTCGACGTAGTGGCTGCCGTCGCCGTTGTTCTTCTCGAGGTAGCAGCCGAACCGGGTGAACCCGATCGGCGCGCACTCGAGCCAGGGGCCGAAGTTGGGGTACTGGCGATCACCGAGGAAGCCGGTGACGTCGACCCCGATCTCGAACGCGATCCGCGCGTGGGTGGCGTAGGCCTCGACCGCGCGGAGGTTGGCGTCGGTGGGCATCACCATCCGCCCACCCGCGAACGTCACCGGCCGGTCGGCCGTCCAGGCGGTCCCCAGCGTCGGCCCATCGAACCCATCGAAGACCGCGACGTGGTCGCTGGCGACCGGCCACGGATCGCAGGCGTCGCCGACACCGTCGGGCGTCGGCTCGGTGGTGTTCTCTTGGCCCGGGTTGGCGATGCCCGGGCAGTTGTCGCAGAGGTCGCCGACCTGGTCGAGGTCGTGATCGCGCTGGTCGGGGTCGCGCACGTCGGGGCAGTCGTCGAGGTCATCGGCGACGCCATCGCCGTCGCGGTCGGACAGCGCGGCGTCGATCGCCGGGGCGGCGTCCGGACCGTCGGCGCCGCCGCTGGCGTCGATCGTGGCATCGATCGCGGCGTCGATGGCAGCGCCAGGCGCCACGCAGGTCTGCGTCGCGACGTCGCAGCGCTGGCCGCTGGGGCAGCCGCCGCTCGGCGAGCAGGCCTGACCAGGCTCGAACGTCGGCGCGTAGCAGCCGACGGCGAGCGCGGCCAGCAGCGACGCGAGGAACCGGTGCACGTCGACCATCGTAGCGCGGTTCGGGAGCGCGTCGATCATCGGCGCGCGACCTCAGGCGCGCGGGCTCAATGGAGCGCCGCGGCGGCTGCGGCCAGCGCCTGCCGCCGATCGGGATCGGTCTCGGCGCCGGCGGCGCGGGCCAGCGGCGCGATCACGTCGTCGAGCGCGCCCGGCGGCAGCTCGCTGCGCACTGCGGCGATCGCCGCGCCCAGCCGGCCGGTCACCTCGGGTGGCAGGTGGCCGGGGATCGTCGGATCGAGCAGCATGTTGACCGTCGAGGTCACGCCGCCGGTCAGGCCGTCGGCCATCGTGTCGAGCCCGTGCTGCCGCTGGGCGCGCTCCGGCGTGCCCTCGGCGGCGGCGTCGCGCATCGCCACGCCGACGGCCAGCGCCTCGGCGTAGCCTTCGAGCAGCGCGGCGTTGGCCGCCAAGGTCTCGGCCGGCCGACCGCAGCGCAGGTAGGTGCTGTAGAGCGACAGCGTCGCGGCGGTGTAGCGCGTCAGCGCGGCCTGCCGGGCGTCGATCGGGGTGGTCGGCAAGGTCGCGCGGTTGCCGCCGTCGACCAGCCGGGTGAACGCCGTCGAGCCCCACGGCGGCAGCTGGGCCGGCGCCCGGGTGCAGGTGTCGTCGATGATCGTCGCGGCCGCGGTCAGCTCGTCGACGGTCCACGCGTGGTCGAGCGCCGGCAGGCCGAGGTCGTCGGGCGCGGTCCGGCGCTTGCCGCCGCCGCAGGCGACGAGCAGCGCCAGCGCGCACAGCGCGGCCCTACTGGATGTTGATGCGATCGACATTGCTGCCCGCGGGGTAGCCATAGCTGACGAAGCTGTCCCAGCCCCACACGATCAGCCCCGAAGCGATCGCCGGCCTCGCTGGTGAGCTCGTGGACGCCGTCGTCTTGCAAGCCGGGGCCGCCCGGCATGGGGAACGCGAGCTGGCAGCGGATCGCCAGGTACTCGACGGCGGGCCCGCCGGTGCTCGGCACCTGGGTGCCGATCGGCTCGCGCTCGCAGGTCAGCACGTCGTCGATCGCGATGCCGTCGTAGATCAGCCGGGCGCTGGCCGGCGCGGCGATCAAGAGGAAGTCGAACGCGTACTTGTTGGGCACCAGGAACAGGTAGCGGTTGCGCCACTGCTCGACCGGCGGCACCCAGATCAGCGACGGGTCGCCGCCCGGCGGGCGCTGGCCGTCGGGCAAGGTCGACGGGATGCCGGTGGCCTGCTGGCTGGCCGGCACCTGCACCACCGCGACCGGGCCGGTGGCCTCGAACAAGAAGTCGCGCTCGGCCTCGATGATCACCGACGCGCCGCGGCCCAGCGTGAAGCGATCGTTGGGCGGCGGCAGGTTGGTGGTGATCGCGGTCGGGTCCTGGGTGGCCATCACCCGCCAGTACTCGGGCTCGTCGGGCACGATCGAGACGTCCCAGCCGGCGGCGTCCACCAGCTTCGAGCGCAGCGGCGTCTTGACCGCGACGAAGTGGGTGCCGAGGCTGTCCTCGGGGAAGACCTGCTCCTCGAGGTGATCGGCGCAGCACTGCCGGGTCGCGAGCGTGTCGAACCGCGGCGCGTCCGATGCCTCGCTGCCGGTGAACACCGCGACCCGCTTACCGTCGCGGGCGACCACCGAGCTGCCGGTGAAGTCGGCGTTGAAGCCGTTGGTCTCGAGGTTGACGATCTCGAACCGGTCGAGCGTGAACGTGAGGTCGTCGCCGGCGGCCGCGGCCGGGATGTCGTTGCCGCCGAGGATCGCGGTCGACAGGTGGACGTCGACGGTGGTGCCGTCCTCGGTGCCGACGACCGTCAGGAACGCGCGCAGGTGGATGCCGGCGTTGGTCTCCGACAGCTCGGTGCGGGCCAGCGTCTGCGGCCACGACGGCACCAGGTAGCGGCTGGCCAGCGCCTCGGTCGGCAGCAGCAGCGACGCGTCGTTGGAGAACACGCCGACGTTCTCGAGCGGGTTGAACTGGTAGGCGATGATCGGCGCGGTCGACGACACCCGGTAGGCGTGCCGCGAGCGGGCGGTGCCCGTGCCGTCGTTGAACTCGGGGCGGCTGGCGCCGTCGACCTCGCGGGGATCGAGATCGAGGATGCGCAGATCGCCCGGGCCCATGTGGATCGGGCCGCGCACCGTGAACAGCTGGCCCGGCGTGCACGGCGTGCGCGGGTCGACGCTGTCGGCGGCGGTGCACAGGATCTCGACCTTGACGTCGGCGTCGAGCAGGCTGGCGTTGGACACCACCACCGAGAACTGCTGCGCCGCGGCCGCGCCCTGGGTGGCGACCACGGCGTTGTCGAGATCGACCGCCCAGTACTCGCAGCCCTCGTAGTCGCGGCTGTCGGCGGCCAGCGCGCACGCGTCCTTGCACTGGCCGCCGGCGCACACCTGCTGCTGGGTGCCGTCGCAGGTGCCGACCACGTCGAAGGCGGTGCCGTCGGGGCGGCAGCGCACGACGTCCTGGCCCTGGCAGGCCAGCGCGTCGGGCACGCACGGGCTGCAGCCGACGCCGACCACGCACAGCCGGCCGGCCGCCGCGCAGTCGTCGGTGACCTCCCACGCGGTGCCGTCGTCGTTGCAGGTCTCCAGCCGGTTGGCCTCGCAGCGATCGACGCCCTCGGCGCACACCGGGCCCGGCTTGCCGGTCGAGCAGGCGGCGGTGACCAGCGCGGCGACCCGCAGCGCGGCGAGGGCGACGGCGCGGGTCACGGGAACTGCACGTTCCAGGCGTCGCTGGCGTAGGCGCGCCAGTACGCGCTGCCCAGCCAGCGGTAGCTGAAGGTGTCGTACGAGCCGGGCGTGGTGATCGCCCAGCTGACCCACGTGACCACCTCGCCCGGCGGCGGGTAGACCACGCCGATCGACGACAGATCGGGCAGCGGCACGTCGGTCATCGCGCCGCAGGTGATGCCGCGCCACACCGGATCGCCGGTGCCGCTCGACAGCATGTGCAGGCGAAACGTCGGCACGGCGTCGGCGGGCGGCTCGCCGCTGAACCGCAGGTGGCGGCCGGTGGCGACGCCGGCCGGCGCGGGGTCGGTGGCGCGCGGCACCGGCAAGAAGTCGTCGATCACCACCGGCGTCGTCGTCGACGTGACGCCGCGGACCACGCGCACCGAGAACGGCGGCCCGCCGCCGGCGGTGTACGCGCCGGCCGACATCGCGTACGAGCCGTCGGCCACCGCCATCGCCAGCGCCGGGATGCGGCCCACGGTCAGGCTGGTCGCGCCGGCCGGCAGCTCGGCCTCGCCGGCCTGCAGCTGCGCGCCCGGGGGCAGCCGCAGCCCGTGCTTGCCGAAGTGGATCAGGCCCTCGCCGCCGAGGTCGGTGCCGCCGCGGAAGATGTACTTCGTCGGGCCGCGCCAGCCCGGCGTGTCGAGCGCCGGCGGATCGCGCAGCTGCACCCGCAGCGCGCTGTCGAGCGGCACGTTGATGACGATGTCGACGCCGGTCTTGTCCTCGCCGGGGCCGACCAGCACGCCGCGGGCCACGCCCATCGCGAACGGCTCGAAGCCGTCGTTGCCGTTGCCGTCGGGGTCGAGCGCGCTGTCGTAGAGGCCGGCGATCGCCACCACCGCCAGCGCGCCGGGGCGCGCCGACACCTCGTAGGGCCAGGCCAGCCGCGTCGGGTCGAACGCGTAGTCGATCGGCGCGACCGGCGGCGCCGGCGCGCCGGTGAGGCCGTTGGCGGCGCTGGTGACGTAGATGCGCTTCTTCTCGGTGGGCGTGCGCGGCTCGGGCACCAGGTTCCAGAACGGCGAGCCGAGGCCGACGCCGTCGCCGAAGACGACGTGGCCGCGGATCCGCGAGCCGTTGGTGCCGACCGGGGGCGGCCCCTCGGCCGGCGGCGGGATCGGCGAGCGCAACCAGATGGTCACGTTGGCGGCGTCGAAGCAGTGGAACGACGCGGCCTCGTGATCGGCGGCCCACGCGACGACCGTCTGCGGGCCGACCAGGTCGGGGCCGCTGAAGGTGATCTGGCCGAGCGCGTCGGTGGTGCCGCGGTACGCGGTGGTGTTGGGATCGCCGACCGCGACGAACGCGCCGGGGATGCCGTCCTTGGTGTACTGGTCGATGACGACCACGTTGAGCGTCCCGGCGAGGTGGCCGCCGGCCAGGCCGCCGGAGTTGGGATCGCCGGTGGTGAAGTAGGTGTAGGCGCGATCGGCGCGGTACTGATCGGCGGGGGTGCGGATCGTGACGTCGGCGTCGCCGGCGACGCCGGGCGGGGCGAAGGCGGTGAGCCGCTGCCCGTTCTGGACGGTGACGCCGGAGGCGGGGACGCCGTCGAAGGTCACGACCGCGCCGGCGACGAAGTCGGTGCCGAAGCCGGTGATCGTGACGAACGTGCCGCCGGCGACCGAGCCGCTGGGCGGATCGAGCGCGATCGCGTCGAAGGTGAAGGCCTGGTCGCGGGTCGCGCCGCCGCCGCCGCGGCGGACCTCGACGGTCGCGGCGCCAGGATCGCCGGGCGGGGTCGAGATCTCGAACCGCCGCGAGTCGATGAACCGCTGGCCCTGGACCCGGCGGCCGCCGATCCACACCTCGTCGCTCTCGCGGAAGCCGCCGCCGCGGATGGTGGCGATGGTGCCGCCGCGGAACGGGCCGTGATCGGGATCGGCGTACTGGACGAAGAAGGTCGGGGTGGCGGCGTCGACCGGCGCGTCGGTGGCCGCGGTGCCGTCGCCCGGCGGCGCGGCGTCGATCGCGTCCTTGCCGGGCGGCGCGCTGCAGGCGGCGATCACCGCCAGCACGAGCACGAGGGCGACGCGCCGCATCGGCGGAGTATGGCACAAGGGCCCCCGGCGGCGGAGCGAGGTCGTGTATCCTGTCCGCCGATGTGGCGCCTGGCAGTGACGGCGGTCGCGCTGGTGGGGTGCTTCCGCCCGGACGAGCACCGCTGCGCCGACGACACCGGCTGCGGCGCGGGCGGGCGCTGCGAGCCGACCACCGGCTACTGCGCGTTCGCGGCGCCCGAGTGCTGCGGCGCGCCCTGGCGCTACGGCGAGGGCGCGGGCGAGCTCAGCGGCGCGTGCGTGAGCGCGCTGGCGTGCGGCGACGCGGCGGGCGGCGACGACGGCCCGGGCGGCGACGCGGTCGCGACCGACGCCGCCGCGCTCGACGCCGCGCCCGACGCCAGCCCGATCGACGCGGCGCCGCCGATCGTCGTCGCGCACCTCGCGCCGGCCGACGCGCAGCTGGGCGCGGCCGACTGGCTGATCACCGCCGACGTCACGATCGACACGACCGATCCGAGCGCCGACGTGCCGTTGCCCACCGGCGTCGCCCTGACCGTCGCGGCGCAGCAGCCCGCCGGCGTCGCGCTGGCCGTGCTCCACGTCCGGGCCCTGACCGTGCGGCCCGGCAAGGTGCTGCGCGTCGTCGGGACGCGGCCGCTGGTGATCGTCGCGTCGGCGGTGACCATCGACGGCGTGATCGACGCCGGGGCGGAGCGCGAGACGCCGGGCGCGGGCGGCGCCGGTCCGATGGCGGGCACCGGCGCCGGCGCTGTCGGCGGCGCGTCGGCGCCCTACGAAGGCGGCAGCGGCGGCGCCGGGTTCGGCACGCCCGGCGCGCAGGGCGGTGCGTCGAGCGGGGCGGCGGCGGCGGTCGGCGGCAGCGCCGGCCTCGCCTACGGCACCCCCGGCCTGACCGCGCTGGTCGGTGGCTCGGGCGGCGGCAACGGCCCCACCGGCGTCGGGTGTTCGGGCGCGGTCGGCCTGGGCGGCGGCGGCGGCGGCGCGCTGCAGATCACCGCGACGACCAGCCTCAGGATCTCGGCGACCGGCGGCGTCCTCGCCGGCGGTGGCGGCGGCGGCGCCGGCCGCCTGTGCCTGGCCAACAGCGAGCCCGGCCGCGGCGGCGGCGGCGGCGGCGCGATCTACCTGCAGGCGGCGACCATCGACGTCGCGGGCGTGGCGGCGGCCAACGGCGGCGGCGGCGGCGGCGCGTCGATCTCCACCTCGATGCTGGCCGGCACCGGCGGCACCGACGGCGGGCCCGGCGCGACCCCGGCCGCGGGCGGGATGATGGGGACGTTCGCCTCGGGCGGGGCCGGGGGCGCGCTGGCGGCGGCGCCCACCGTCGGCCGCTCGACGATGAACTCCGACGGCGGCGGCGGCGGCGGCGCGGTCGGCCGGATCGTGCTGCGCGGCGCGGCCACCGTCAGCGGCACGGTCAGCCCCGCGGCCACCAGCGCGCCGCCGTGATCGCCTGCGGGCGCCGACGATCACCGCCGGCGTGACCCGCGCGCCGGCCGTGATCCGGGCGGATTGAGCGCGCCGCACGTGCCGCCGGCGCCGATCGCGGCTAGCTTTGGACCATCGATGTCTCGCGTCGCGATCCTGGCGCTGTGTCTCGCGCTCGCGCCCGCGGCCACCGCGCGCGCCCAGGACGCGCGCCGCGACGCGCCGCCACCGCCGGCCGCGGCGCCGGTGCTGACCAAGCCGCCGGTGCTGATCCAGTCGGTCGCGCCCGACTATCCGCCGGCCGCGCTGGCCGCCGGCAAGACCGCGGACGTCACCGTGCGCATCGCGATCGACGCCGACGGCCTGGTCACCGACGTCACGGTGGTCGCGCCGGTCGGCGACGGCTTCGACGCCGCGGCGGTCGCGGCGGCCAGGCAGTACCTGTTCGAGCCCGCCGAGTTCGACGGCGCGCCGGGGCCGATCACCGTCGAGACCGTCATCCACTTCGTGATCGACGAGGTCCCGCCGCCGCCGCCGCCGCCGTCCGACCCCGCCGGCGCCGTCGATCCCGCCGCCGAGGGGCCGCCCAGCCACGGCGGCGACTACCGCCAGCCGATCGCGCTCGAGGGCCAGGTCGTCGAGCGCGGCACCCGCTCGGTGGTGGCCGGCGCGATCGTCAGCATCAAGGAGCTCGGGCTCGACGCGATCACCGACGAGGGCGGCCGCTTCGCGTTCCACGGCGTCGCGCCGGGCCCGTACACCGTGCTGGTGGTCGCCGATCGCTTCGATCGGCTGGAGCGCGCGGTGGCGATCGCCGCCGATGAGCGGGTCGAGGTGCGGCTGTGGATGCGGCCGCGCGGCGGGTCGATCTACGCGACGGTGATCGAGGGCGAGCGCGACAACCTCGAGGTCACCCGGCGCACGATCCAGCGGCAGCAGCTGACCAGCGTGCCGGGCACGTTCGGCGATCCGGTGCGCGTGATCCAGACCCTGCCCGGCGTCGCGCGCACGCCGTTCGGGCTGGGCTTCCTGCTCATCCGCGGCTCGAACCCCGACGACAGCGCGGTCTACATCGACGGCCACAAGGTGCCGCTGCTGTTCCACTTCCTCGGCGGCCCCAGCGTGCTCAACCCCGAGATGCTCGAGGAGATCGAGCTGTACCCGGGCGGCTACCCGGCGCGCTTCGGGCGCTCCCACGGCGGCGTCGTCGCGCTCGAGACCCGGGCCGCGGTGACCGACGGCGTCCACGGCTCGGCCGACGTCGACCTGCTCGACGCCGGCGGCTACGTCCGCGCGCCGCTCAGCAAGAACTGGGCGATCGCCGTGGCTGGGCGCCGCTCGTACCTCGACTTCTTCCTGGGCCTGGTGGTGCCCGAGCCGGATCCCGGCGCGACCCAGATCGTCGTGCCGGTGTACTGGGACACCACCGTGCGCGCCGACTGGGACGGCGGGGCCGACGGCAAGGTCGCGCTGTTCGGCATCTTCTCGAGCGACACCCTCGACGTGGTCCAGGCCGACGCCGGCGCCGAGCGCAGCCTGCAGCTCAACAGCGCGATCCGGTTCGGCCGGCTGATCGGGCGCTACCAGCGGCCGATCGGGCACGCCTGGACGCTGTCGATGTCGCCGGCGGTCGGCCGCGACTCGGTGTACTTCGCGGCCGGCCAGACCGACGCCGCCGGGCCGTTCTCGGGCGCCGAGGTGGTCGCGTACACGTTCAGCCACCGCATCCGGGCCAAGGGCCCGCTGAGCAAGCGGCTGTTGCTCGACGTCGGCGCCGACTTCGACTCGCGCATCACCACCTACCAGGCCACGCTGCCCGACGACCTCAACATCCGCGGCGGCGACGACATCGACATCGATCCGTCGCCGATCAGCCGCTCGGTCGAGACGCTGGGCGTCGCGCTGCACGCCGACCTGGCGTGGCAGGCCACGCCGAAGCTGCGGCTCCTGCCCGGGCTGCGCGTCGACGGCTACGTCATCCAGGCCCAGCCGATGCTGACGGTCGATCCGCGCCTGACCGCGCGCTACCAGCTGACGCCGACCAAGCTGCTCAAGGCCTACGCCGGCGTGTTCCACCAGCCGCCGCAGCCGGAGGCGGTCGACGCGCGGTTCGGCAACCCCGACGTGCGCAGCGAGCGCGGCCTGCACTTCGGGCTCGGCGGCGAGTGGCGGCCGACCCGGCGCTGGCTGGTCGACGGCGAGGTCTACTACATCGACCGCGCCGACCTGGTGCACTTCACCAACGACGCCGAGGCCGACGGCGGCGTGGTCACGCCCGAGCGCGTGATCAACTCCGGCACCAGCAGCACCTACGGCCTCGAGGCGCTGATCAAGCGCGAGATCAGCGACACCGTCTACGGCTGGCTGTCGTACACCTACTCGCACAGCGTGCAGCGGCGCTTCGTCGACAGCGACACCGTGCCCACCGCGTTCGACCAGGCCCACAACCTCAACGCGGTCCTCAGCTGGAAGCCGGGCGGCGGCTGGGAGCTGGGCGGCCGGCTGCGCGTGTCGACCGGTCGCCCCGAGACGCCGTTCGTCGGCGCCACCCTCGACGCCGACGGCGGCGGCTTCATCCCGGTCAGCGGCGGCTTCCGCGCCGCGCGCCGGGCGTACTTCCAGCAGCTCGACGTGCGCGCCGAGAAGACCTGGCTGTTCAAGCTGTGGAGCCTGGGCGTCTACCTCGACGTGCAGAACGTCACCAACGCCACCAACCCGGAGGCCACGCAGTGGGACTACCGCTATCGCGAGTCGGCGCCGGTGTCCGGCGTGCCGATCCTGCCGACGCTCGGCGTGCGAGGTGCGTGGTGAGGGGCGTCGCCTTGCTCGGCGCGCTGGCCGCGGCGGCCTGCGGGTCGTTCGAGGATCCGGCGATCATCATCGACCTGCGGCCGGTGGCGGCGACGGCCGAGCCGCCCGAGCAGGTGGTCGACGTCGATCCCGCCAACCCGCTGGCGGTCGAGTTCGACGACGTGCGGCTGTGCGCGCTGGTCGCCGACCCGCAGCGGCGCGCGCTGGCGTGGTCGATGGTGGTGTGCCCGCCCAAGCGCGACCTGCGCTGCGACGACCTGACCCGGCCGTTCCTGGTGCTGCAGCCCGAGGTGGTCGTGACCGCGGCGCAGGCGGTCGGGCAGGTGGCGTGCGCGACCATCCCCGCCGGCCCCGAGCTGCTCGCGATCGTGCGGTCGACGATCGAGAACGACTCGCTCAGCGGGTTCGGCGGCGTCGACATCAACGTCGCGGTGCGGGCGGCGACCGCCGACGGCGCCGACGCGGTCGACCTCGGCAAGGCGGTGCGGTTCTCGCCGCGGCTGCCGGCCGAGCGCGTCGCCAACACCAACCCGATCCTGACCGAGGTCGCGGCGCAGATCGATCGCGGCGACGGCGTCGAGGAGCCCGCGGTGGTGCCGTCGGGCGCGTGCACGACGCCGGAGTTCGGGCTGAAGGTGCCCGGCGGCGCCGAGGTCAAGTTCGCGCCGCGGCCGCTCGACGGCACCGCCGAGACCTACGTCGTGCCGACCTTCGAGGGCGGCTCGCGCACGTTCACCGAGAACCTGCGCTACCAGTGGCTGGCCACCGCCGGGTCGTGGAGCCGCGCCGAGACCGGCGGCCCGCGCGATCCCGCCGGCAACCCGCCGGTGATCTCCAGCACCTGGTCGGCGCCCGAGGTCGACGTCGGCGCGCCGCCGCGGCTGGTCGACCTGTGGGTCATCCAGCGCGACGAGCGCGGCGGCGCGTCGTGGCTGCCGGTGTGCGCCGTCGTCGAGCCGCGGTGAGCGGCGGGCCCGGCGCGCGCTAGTCGCGGCGCGTCGGCAAGGTCGCGGTCGGGCGCAGCCGCTCGTCCTCCAGGGAGGTTTCTCGCGAAACCTCCCCTCGGCGGGGCCAGGTCCCCGCCGAGCCTCCCCTCCGAGACGCGAGACGACGCTAGTCGCGGCGCGTCGGCAAGGTCGCGGTCGGGCGCAGCCGCTCGTCCTCCAGGGAGGTTTCTCGCGAAACCTCCCCTCGGCGGGGCCAGGTCCCCGCCGAGCCTCCCCTCCGAGACGCGAGACGACGCGACTCGCGCGGTCCCCGCCGAGCCTCCCCTCCGAGACGCGAGACGACGCTAGTCGCGGCGCGTCGGCAAGGTCGCGGTCGGGCGCAGCCGCTCGTCGTCGTCGCGCACGAACCGGCGGCGGCCGTAGTCGTGCCACCACCGCTCCCACCGCTCGCGGGTCTCGGAGCGATCGCGCTTGGCCAGGTCGTCGACCGCGCCCAGCGACTCGCCGGTGATGCGGCGCAGGTCGTCGAACGCCGCCACCCGCAGCGTCGCGTCCTTGCCGCCCAGCGCGTCGATCAGCCACTCGACGCGGTGGCGCTCGCGGTGCTCGTCCCACCACTTGCGCCAGCGCCGCTCCGAGGTCGCGTGGTCGACGCGGGTCAGCGCCACCAGCGCGCGGCGCGCGTGCTCGCCGCGGCGGCTGTCGCGGCCGACGATGTCGATCAGGTCGGCGATCGCCGCGCGGTCGCCTAGCTCGGCGATCGCGGTGGTCGCGGCCTCGACGCGCTCGAGGTCCTCGCTGTGCAGGGCGTGGCGCGCGCGCACCATCGCCAGGTCGAGATCGCGGGCCGGGTAGGTCGCCAGCGCCTCGATCGCGCACGCGCGCACGCCGTAGTCGGCGTCGAACAGCCGCTCGACCAGCGGGTACACCGCGCTGCGCAGCCGCAGGTGGGCCAGGCACACCGCGGCGTAGAACCGCACGTCGCGGTGCGGATCGGCCAGCCGCTCCAGCAGCAGCTCGCCGGCGGGCACGCCCAGCTGCACCGCCAGCTCGAGCAGGCCGCCGTACTGGCCGGGGCGCAGCGCGCGGCCGCTGACCCGGTAGCGATCGACCCGCAGCCGGCCTGGGAAGCGCGTCGCCACCATCGGCAGGGCCTCGTCGGCGCGGTTGACCGCCTCGATCAGCGCCGCGGCGGCCGCGGCCTCGTCGTCGCCCTCGATCGCGGCGATCACCGCGGTGATCGGGCGCGGCGGCGGCGGGGCCGGGGGCGGCGGCTCGACCGGCGCCGGCGCGAGCGCGGCGGCCGGCGCGTCGGCGGTGGGCACCGCCCAGCCGACGGTGCGCCGCGGATCCTTCTTGTTGGGCACCGTCGCGACGTCGACCGGCGCGGCCGCGGCCGGCGCCGCCGGATCGGCGGTGGGCGCGCGGTAGCCGACCGCCTTGGTCCGCGCGATCAGCCGCTGCAGCGCGTCGGCGGTCGCCGCCGCCAGCGGCAACAGCTCGGTCACCTCGGCCAGCGCCATCGTGCCCGGCCCGCGGTGCGCCACCGCCAGCGCGACGGTGCGGCCGCGCAGCACGACCGGCAACAGCAGGCCGGCCGGCGGCACCACCCCGCCCATCCGCGCCAGCATCACGTCGAGGTCGGCGTTGCCGATCGACAGCGGCCCGACGTACGGGTGGCACGCGGTGATCGTCGCGCGGAACGGCGACGCCACGTCGAGCGGGATCAGCACCGACGCCATCGTCGCGGTGTCGAGGCCGGGCTCGGCCAGCGCGACCCGGCCGATCGCCGCGCCGCCCTGCACGGTCAAGAGGCCGGCCCAGCGCGCCTTGCTGCGCAGCGCCCGCAGCAGCGCGTGGAACACCTGATCGCGCTCGGTGGCGATCGCCATCAGCTCGCGCGCGCGCGCCGCCGGCACCGGGCTGTCGTCGTCGGCCGGCGGCGGCGGCGCGCTCGGCGGGTCGACCGCGCGGGTCGGCACGCCGTCCGACGGCGTCCCGCGCGACGGCGGCGACTGCGACGGCGTGTGCCGGCCGCTGGCCTCCTGGCGGCGGGCCTCGGTCTCGGCCAGGTGCGCCTGCAAGGTCGGCGTGCCCATCTCGGCGGTCTTGCGGCGGGCGACGATCGGCGGCGGGGTGGGCTCGTCGGCGCCGGGCTCCTCGGCGGTGATCGTGACCGGCGCCGGCGGCGGCATCACCACGCCGACCTGCGTGACCCGGCGCTCGCTGCGATCGCTGCGCTCGCGCGGCGGGCTGGGCACCGGCACCGCCGCGGCCTGCTCGTCGGTCAGGGCCTGCAGCCGCATCGTCACCGCCTCGGGGCCGACCGGCGCCAGCGGCGGCGCGACCTCGACGACGCGCTCGTCGCCGGCCTCGACGATCACCGTGCGCGCGCGGCCCACCGGCGCCACCGCGGGCGCGGCCTCGGCCTGGCGGGCCAGCGTCGAGAACCGCGCGCTGGCCTGGCCGCCGAAGGTGCGGACGAAGACCATGTGCCAGCGGTACTCGGGGACGATCAGCGGCTGCACCGCGCAGTCGAGATCGTCGGCCAGCTCCTCGAGCGCGGCCATGTCGACCGGGTCGTGGACCAGCACCCGCAGCGAGCCGTGCTCGAACGTCAGCGGCACGACGTGGTACAGGGTCGCCGCGTCGAGCGGGCAGCGCTGCACCGCCGCGGCGTCGAAGACGTTGCACTCGGCGCGGTTGGCCGGCGGCAGGCCCGAGGTCAACGCCAGGTACTGGGTCAGCCGATCCTCGGGCACCAGCCCCATCTCGAGCAGCGTGGTGTCGAGGCTGCCGCCGTAGATCACCTGGCGCTGGAACGCCTTCTCCATGCGCTTCACGCCGACGAGCCCGTCGCGGACCAGCAGAGAGCTCAGGCGAGAGGGCATGGTCACACCGGTCACACCCGGATCACGTACGTCCCGGCGATCCAATCGTGAAGGCCGCGCTTCTCCGCGTCAAAGCCGATCCACAAGAACCCGAGGGTCAACGTCGCCAGGCCGGCCAGGTAGCCGGCGGTGCGCAGGCCGGCGCGCGCGATCGACGGCGGCTCGCCGTAGACGTCGACCACCCGCAGCTTCAGCACCCGCATGCCGATGGTCTGGCCGAGCGTGGCCTGGAACACGTACAGGTACAGCAGCGTCACCGCGAGCATGATCACGATGCCGGTGAGCATCGCCGGGTCGCTGATCAGCAGCAGATCGAGCCAGAAGTCGAGGCCGCGCACCCGGCTGGGCGGCAGGTGGATGCCGGCCACGGCGCTGGCCAGCGCGATGAGCACGATCGACACCGGCACGATGATCGCGGCGTCGATCAGGCCGGCGGCCAGGCGCCGCCAGAAGCCGCACACCGTGACGGTGCGCGCGGCCGGCCGGGGCCGTGGGCGCGGGCGCTCGGCGGCGGGCGCGGGCGTCGGCGCGGCGACGTCATCGCGACCGAGCACGGTGGGCTCCGGTTCGGGCATGACTGCTTATACGGCGCCCACCGGGGGCGGGGCAAATAGCCGGATCGCGGCGGCCGCCAGGAGCCCGGCGGTCTCGGCCCGCAGGATGGTCGGCCCCAGCGACACCGGCTCGAAGCCGGCCCGGTCGGCGGCCTCCAGCTCGTCGGGGGCCAGGCCGCCCTCGGGGCCGACCAGGATCGCGACGTGGTCGCCGGCGGCGTGGGCGGCGCCCAGGGGCGGGCCGCCGGGGTGCGCGACCAGCCGGCGCCCGGCGGTCAGGCCCGCCAGCGCCGCCGCCAGCTCGGTGACCGGGGCGATGGTCGGCACGTCGGCCCGGCCGCACTGGCGCGCCGCGGCCACCGCCAGGGCCTGGTGCCGCTGGTGGCGGCTGGCCCGGCGGGCGTCATCGAGGCGGACCACCGAGCGCGCGCAGGCGCAGGGCACGATCGCGTCGACCCCGACCTCGACCAGCTTCTCCAGGCACCAGTCCATCCGCTCGCCCTTGATCAGCGCCTGCAGCACGGTCAGCCGGGGGCGGGGCGGGGCCACCGCGCGCACCGCGCCGACCGTCAGCCGGGCGCTGGCGGGCCCGATCGTGGCGGCCACCGCGTCGGCCTCGCGGCCGGCGCCGTCGAACAGCGCCACCGGGTCGCCCACCGCCAGCCGCCGCACCCGGAACAGGTAGGCGTAGTCGTCGCCGTCGACGGTCAGCTCGCCGGTCGCCAGCCGGGCCGGCGCCACCAGCAGGCGGGCGGTCACGAGGTCCGGCGCAGGACCGCGCTGGACCAGGCCGGGTCGGCCGCGCTGGGCCGGATGGCCACGACCGTGAACCCGACCGCGGCGTAGGCCTCGGCCACCGCCTCGGCCTGGGGCGACAGCAGCCCCGACATCACCAGCGTGCCGCCGGGCGCCACCCGCGGGGCGAGGCCGGGCAAGAGCTCGCGCAGCACGTGGGCCTGGATGTTGGCCAGCACCAGCTCGAACTGGCCGTCGACGTCGCCGACCGGCGTCGCCGCCGAGGCGATGCGGTCGCCGACCGCGTTGACGCCGGCGTTCTCCGCGCACGCGGCCACCGCGATGGGGTCGTTGTCGACCGCCACCACCGTCGCCGCCGGCCACAGCTTGACCGCCGCGATCGCCAGGATGCCCGAGCCGGTGCCGACGTCGAGCACCCGCGCCGGGGCCAGCCCCTCGGCGTCCAGCCGGTCCAGCTCCTCGAGGACCAGCCGCGTCGACGCGTGGGTGCCGGTGCCGAACGCCATGCCGGGGTCGAGCGCGATCACCACGTCGGTGGCGGTGGGCTCGTAGGACTCCCAGCTGGGGACCACGACGATGCGCGGGCTGATGCGGGTGACGTGGAAGTAGCGCTTCCAGGCGTCGCGCCACTCGGCCTCGGGCAGCGCCGGCTGGGCCCGGACCGTCGACGGATCGACGCCCAGGCCCGCCTCGGCGAACGCCGCGACCGCCGCCCGCACCTCGGCCACGATGGCCTCCTGGTCCGCCAGCGGCGCCCAGATGACCACCTCGTCGCCACGCACCTCGGTACCTTCCTTGGCCGGCTCGCACGCGTCCGCCAGCAACGCCGCCACCTCGTCGACGTCACTCGCCGCCGCCGGAACGATGATCTCGACCCAGTCTGTCACGATCGCCTCGCGTTCGATTGGGCAGAGGGACGGACGTCTCCGCGTTTCCGCAAAACGCCGCCGCCCTTCCGGGAGTCTCGCGCCCCACGTCTGCCGTGGGTATGTCAGCAACACCCCCGCGCCACGCTCTCGCGTTTCGGGTGGGGCCCCACGTCTTGTGGGGGAGGGTTTTTTCGAAAAACCCTCTCTTACATACGCCCGGGGCCGGTCGTGCCGAAGCCGAGCTTGCGCTTCATCTCGCGACGCAGCCGCTTGCGGGCCTCGCGGGTCTTCCGCTTCTTCTTCACCGAGGGCTTCTCGTAGAAGCGGCGGCGCTTCAGCTCCTGCAGGATGCCTTCCTTCGACATCTTCTGCTTGAGGATCTTCATGGCCTTCTCGAGGCTGTCACGAACCTCGACTTCGACCGGCTTACCGAAGGAGCTTTCCATAGAGGTGCGATGGGGTATCCGATCGAGGGTCCGAAAGCAAGCTGGATCCCGGTCGGGGTCGGCGATCATGGCCCAAAATCAGGGGCCGCCCTGAGCTGGGCCGAAAACGCCGACGCCCCCGCAGGGCGCGAGGGCGTCAGGTCGGGGCCGCCAGATTCCGGCCGCCGCTAGCAAAGGAGCCCGTGAGCGTCGCGGCCGCGCCTCTCGCGAGGGCCGCCGCGTCGAGGCCTCACGCCTTGTGCTTGTAGAAGAGCGTGATGGTCAGGCAGTGGAACTCCGAGTCGGAGGACTGCGTGACGATCTTGTCGACGATGTCGACGCGATCCTGGTTCGTGCGCATCCAGTCGGTGATGACCTCGCCGAGGAGCTCGCGCTCCTTGGCCTTGGTCGCAGAGAAAACCTTCACTCCAGTTACGTCCAGCACGCGTGCTCCTTCATCGTTCGTTGCTGCTTGGGCGGAAGCTCTGGCCACGTCGACCTCGTTTCCTGCGGGGCTCCTCCCCGCGCTGTGAAAGATACGTTGGCTTAGCCACGAAAGAATGCCCGCCCCCGCAGTTTCAGTCAAGACATATTTATACAGTATTGTTGGTGGCTGTCAGTAGCTTTCGTAGCAAGATGATTGAAGAAAACCGTCGTGCACCCATTCTGCCAACAGCGGAATTCCACCCCGGTCCTGCAGTGGTCCGAGGACTTCCAGCCGTCGTGACAGGGACCTGCGGGTCCTACTGGACGGGTGGTCGGCTGGCGCCGGCCTTCATGCTCGCGGCCCGACCGCGGGCGCGGCTATCCAGGCGGGCGATCTGCATGCGCCAGTCCGAAATATGAGCCGCCGTCACCCAGAAGCCGCACACCGCCACGATCACCACGCCGAGCAGCGCCAGCTTGCCCACCACCGGCGCCAGGAACAGCGCCGCGACGACCGCGACCGTCGCCACCGACAGGCCGATCGCGAGCTGGCGCTGGGTGCGCTTGCTCCCCTCGATGTATCCGAGCAGGCGGGCGCGTTCCGTGGTGTCGCGATCGGCCGACATCGCCCAACACCATACGGCGCGGGCCCTTCCACGCAAAGGCATCGAGCGCAGTCGTTCCGGCCAGATGCAACCCAACGGCGATGGCAGCGGTCGATCATTCGGGCTAGCTTCCCCCGCTGAGGACCTTCATGGCACGACACTCGACTCGACTCGCCGCCGCCGCGCTGGCGCTGCTGCTGCCGGCGACCGCCATCGCGCAACCCGCGCAGCCCGCGCGCCCACCGGCCTCGCGCCCCGCGCCACCGGTCGCCGGCAAGCCCGCGACGCCGCCCAAGCCCGGCGCGCTCAAGCTGCCCACCGTCGAGCGCTTCAAGCTCGAGAACGGCCTCGAGGTGGCGTACATGCGCCACGACGCGGCGCCGGTGGTGGCGGTCGAGGTCTGGTACCGCGTCGGCAGCAAGGACGAGCCGCGCGATCGCCGCGGCTCGGCCCACATGTTCGAGCACATGATGTTCAAGGGCACCGAGCGGGTGCGGCCCGAGGCCCACGGCGAGTTCATCGGCGGGCTCGGTGGCGACGTCAACGCCCACACCACCGAGGACGCCACCGCGTACCTGCAGATGGTGCCGGTCGCGCAGCTCGACTTCGTGCTCGAGCTCGAGGCCGAGCGCATGCGCCACCTGCTGTTCCGCGACGACATGATCGCGACCGAGCGCGAGGTCGTGAAGGAAGAGATCCGCCAGCAGGACAACGACCCGATCACCCAGGGCCTCCTGCGCTTCCTGCAGATCGCGTACACCGCGCACCCGTACGCCTGGACCGCGGGTGGCGCCATCGCCGATCTCGACCGCACCACCGCGGCCGATCTGAAGAAGTTCTACGACACGTACTACCAGCCGTCGAACGCGCTGGTGGTGGTGGTCGGCGCCGTCGAGCTGGCCCAGGTCAAGGCGCTGGTCGAGCAGCGCTTCGGCGGCATCCCCGGCGCGCCGCCGCCGCCGCGCCCCGCCGCCGCCGCGCCCGAGCCGGCGCAGACCGCGGCGCGCAAGGACACCGTCGCCGCCGGGCAGATCGGCATCGTCTTCGCCGGCTGGAAGATCCCGCCGGCCAAGCACGACGACATCTACGCGCTCCAGGTGCTGTCGCTGGTGATGGGCGCCGGCGACTCGGCGCGGCTGCGCCAGCGCATCAAGGCCGCCGACCCCAAGACCAAGCAGCCGCTCGGCGTCGAGGCCGCGTCGCCGATCCTGGTGCGCGAAGACCCGGGGCTGTTCCTGGCGATCGGCGTCTACCGCGATCCCGCCGGCGCCGCGCCGATCGAGGCCGCGATCAACGACGAGCTGGCCAAGCTGATCGCCAAGCCGCCGGCCGCCGACGAGCTGCGCAAGGCCAAGAACCAGGTGCTGAGCGCGTTCGTGTTCGGCCTCGACAGCCCGCTGGGCCTGGCCGAGCAGATCGGCCAGTCGTGGATCCTCACCGGCGACCCCGGCCAGTTCTTGCGCGACGTCGACGCCATCGAGCGCGTCACCGCCGCCGACCTGGCCCGCGTGGCCAAGACCTACCTCACGCCCGAGCGCGCCACCGTCGTCGTGGTGCCCCCGCGGAGCGCGCCATGATCCGTCGCCTGCTCGCCGTCACGCTCCTCGTCGCCGCCTGCCGCCCCGCGCCGGTGCGCGAGGTCATCCCGCGCCTGCCCGGCGACGGCACCGCCAACGTCGAGGCCCCGCCCACCGACGAGCCGCCCCGCCCGGCGGCCAAGGATCCGTGGTCGGCGCGCACCGACCTCATCGCCGCGCCGCCGGCCGCGACCCCGGCGGCGATCAAGCTGCCGCCGGTCGAGCGCTGGACCTTGCCCAACGGCCTGCAGATCGTCGCGATCAAGGACAGCCGGCTGCCGACCCTGTCGATGCGGCTGGCGATCCAGGCCGGGCGCGCCGAGGAGCCGCTGGCCCGCATCGGCGTCGCCGAGCTCACCGCCAACGTGCTGC
Source organism: Myxococcales bacterium (assembly GCA_016707895.1). Taxonomy (GTDB): domain Bacteria; phylum Myxococcota_A; class Polyangia; order Haliangiales; family Haliangiaceae; genus UBA2376. Next base: position 354,785 of record JADJGV010000009.1, read on the forward strand.
CCAAGGGCACCAGGACCAAGACCGCGCTGCAGATCGCCAAGGCCATCGACTTCGTCGGCGGCTCGATCACCGCCGACGCGTCGCTCGAGTCGACCTGGGTCACCTGCGCCAGCCTGGCCAAGGACGCCAAGACCTGCCTCGCGCTCCTGCCCGAGATCGTCACCGCGCCGCGGTTCGCGGCCGACGAGGTGTCCAAGGCCAAGCAGCTGATGCTGACCGACATCAGCCGGCGGCTCGACGACACCGCCGCGCTGGCCGCGGCCCACGTCCAGAACCTGCTGTGGGGTGACGGCCACGTCCGCGGCTGGGTGACCTCGGCCGCGTACGTCAACCAGCTGCAGCCGACCGACCTGGCCAGCTGGCACAAGGCGTGGTTCGTCCCCAACAACGCGGTGCTCGCGGTCACCGGCGACTTCGACCTGCCCAAGCTCAAGGCCGACCTGGCGCGCGCCTTCGGCGGGTGGAAGAAGGCCAAGACCCCGCCGCGCCCGCGCTACCAGGAGCCGGCGCCGATCGCGATGGTGCGGCTGGTCGACAAGCCCGGCCTGACCCAGACCCAGATCCGCGTCGCCCAGCTGGGCCTCGCCCACGACGACCCGCGCTTCTTCGCCAGCCTGGTGTGGAACGACGCGCTGGGCGCCGGCGGGTTCGCGTCGCGGCTGATGAAGGTGGTGCGGGTCGCCGGCGGCAAGACCTACGGCGCGTCGTCGGCGTTCGACCGCAACGCCGAGCGCGGCGCGCTGGTCGCGACCACGTTCACCCGCACCGAGGAGACGCTCGCCACGCTCAAGCTGGTGCTCGGCGAGTTCGCCAAGATGGCCGCCGACGGGCCCACCGACGACGAGGTCGCCGCGGCGATCGCCCACGTCGCCGGCAGCTACACGCTGCACATGACCGGCGCCGACGAGCTGGCCGCGGCGCTGGTGACCGCCGACATGCACGGCCTGTCGCAGGCCTACGTCACCGACTACCCGGTGCTGGTCGGCAAGGTCACCCGCGCCGAGGCCGCCGAGGCCGCGCGCGACGTCTTGACCCCGGGCAAGGTGGTGGTGGTGCTGGTCGGCGACGGCGCCAAGATCGCGCCCCAGCTCACCGCCGCCGGCGTCGCGTTCCAGCGGGTCGCGTACGACGCGCCGATCGGCCCGCAGCCGGGCGGCGACAAGCCCAGCTTCGACGCCGCCAAGGTCGCGGCCGCGACCAAGGTGCTCGACGCCGCGATCGCCGCCAAGGGCCCGCGGATCACGTCGATCAAGGCGCTGCGGATGACCGCGGCCGGGACGCTGCAGGCCCAGGGCCAGACCATCGACGTGGTGTTCAAGCGGACGCTGGTGCTGCCCGACAAGATGCGCATGGACATCAACCTGGCCAAGCAGTTCGAGGTCGCGATCGCGGTGGTCGGCGACAAGGGCTGGCAGCTCGGCCCGGGCGGCCTCGACGACATCCCGGCGTCGCAGCTGCCGGCGCTCGCGCAGCAGCGGTTCGTCGATCCCGAGCTGGTGCTGGTCCACGCTCGCGACAAGGGCGTGACCGCGGCGCTGGTCGGCGTCGACAAGGTCGACGGCGATCTGTGCGACGTCATCCACGTGATGGCGGCCGACGACCTCGAGGTGTTCTTGCTGATCGACCAGAAGACCCACCTGCTGCGCCAGACGCGCTACCTCAACGGCGCCAACGAGACCCGCGAGACCTTCAGCGACTACCGCCTCGTCGACGGCCTGCAGGTGGCGCACCACCGGGTCAGCACCGGCGGCAACGAGCAGTCGGACCTCAAGGTCGAGCAGGTCGAGATCGACCCGGTCGTCGCGGCCGACGCCTTCGCGAAGCCGGCCCCGTGATGCGCGCGCTGGCGTTCGTCGGGTTGATCGTGGCGGCGCTCGCGGTCGGCGCGCGGCCGGCGGCGGCCCAGCACGGCCGCATGGGCCTGATCGACGCGCGCCCCGGCGAGACCCCGCCGGTGGTGCAGCTGTACACGTTCGGGCGCGGCGCGCTGATCTTCGAGAAGTTCGGCCACACCGCGCTGTGCCTCGACTACAACGAGCCCGAGCGCGAGACCGCCTGCTTCAACTACGGGGTCACCGACTTCACGATCCCGGGCGCGACGCTCACCTGGCGGTTCATCCGCGGCAAGCAGGTGTTCTTCGTCGAGCCGATCCCGCTGTCGGGGATGATGCGGTTCTACAAGCACGAGGACCGGACGATCTGGCGGCAGTCGCTGCCGCTGACGCCGGAGCAGGCCCGCGCCGCCGAGGCCAAGCTGCTGGGCGACCTCGATCCCAAGAAGGGCTCGTACATCTACGATCACTTCGTCGACAACTGCACCACCCGGCTGCGCGACATCATCGACACCGCGTCGGGCGGCAAGCTCAAGGTCGACACCGAGCGCCGCTTCCCGCTGACCCTGCGGCAGATGGGCCGGCGCGGCCTGGCCGAGCTGCCGCCGCTGATCGCGTTCGCCGACTTCGCGCTGGGGCGCTACCTCGACCAGCGGCCGACGGTGTGGCAGGCGATGTTCCACCCGTTCGTGCTGCGCGACGAGGTCGAGGCGGCGTTCGGGGTCAAGCCCGAGCTGCTCTACGAGCGGCGCGGCCCGCCGATCCCCGAGGACGGCCCCACCGATCGCCCGTACGCGATCCTGATCGGCCTGGTGCTGATGCTGCCGCTCCTGGCGGCGCGCCTGACCGGCCGCTTCGAGCGCGCCGCGCTGGCGATCGCCGCGATCCCGACCGGCCTGCTCGGCCTCGTGCTGTGGACGGTGGCGATCATCTCGACGATCCCGACGCTCCGCTGGAACGAGGCGCTGCTCCTGTACCTGCCGCTCGACCTGGCGCTGCCGTTCCTCGGCGCGGCCCGCCGCGAGACGTACGCGCGGGTGCGGCTGGGCATGGTGATCGTCGTGTCGCTGCTGTGCGCGATCGGCGTGTTCAAGCAGCCGCTGTGGATCCCGATCGCGATCGCCTTCGCGCTCCACGGCCTCACGTCGTTCGAGCTGGGTGGGCTGCTGGGTCGGCGCGCCGCGCGGTGATCAGCGCGTCGAGGGCGGCGGCCAGCGCGGCGCCGTCGCGCTGCATGCGGGCGTAGTTGGTGGCGGCGATGCGATCGCCGATGTCCTGGACCGGCGGCAGGTAGGCGCCGGCCAGCACCGCGGCCTGGGCGGCGGGATCCATGACCGACGTGTTCTTGCGGACGCCGGCCAGCGTGCTGTGGCGCACCGCCTGGATCGTCGGGTCGGGCGTGCGGCGCAGGTACGGGATCAGCCGCTGGGCGTCGGTCTGGTCGAGCGGCGCGTCGGGGTGGAACTCGGCCAGCGCCAGCGTGCGGCCGATCGGCGCCTCGTTGAGCCGGCCGCGCAGCCGGCGCAGCGCGGTCAGGTCGCCGGCGAAGGCCGGCAGCACGCACAGCCCGATCACCGCGGTCGGCGACGCGGCGAACTGGGCCAGCGCGTCGGCGACGTCGGCCTCGTCGCAGGCCGCGACCCACAGCTCGTCCTTGGCCACCGTCGCCGCGGCCCACGGGCACAGGTCGAAGCGCGCGACCAGCGCGACGTACTCCTGCGCCCAGTAGCGCGCGCGCTCGGCGACCGTTGGGTCCATCGGGCGATCGTACGCGAGATCGCGGGGGCCGGCGGGGCGCGGGCTAGGCACGCACGTCGCTCCGCGTCATCCGTAGAAGCCTTGACGACGTGCGAACAGTACTTAGTTTGATCGGAATTGACCTACCGCGACGACCTTGTGGCCGCACAGGCCCGGGCCGCTGCCGCCGAGCGCCGGGCAGCCGTTCTCGAGCAGCGCCTCGCGCGCGCCGCCGACGCGACCGTCACGCCGCAGCCGGCGCGGATGGCGATCAGCCGCGACGGCGACGCGCTGGAGATCACCTGGCGGTGGCGGGGCTGGCGCCACCTGTACACCGCGGCGTTCGCGGCGGTGTGGGACGCGGTGCTGATCGCCTGGTACGGCAGCGGCATCGGCGCCGGCGAGTTCCTGTTCTCGCTCGCGCATCTCGCGGTGGGCGTGGTGATCACCTACGAGGCCGCGGCCGGGCTGCTCAACCGCACCACCGTGCGCGCGCGCCCCGGCCAGCTGCAGATCCGCCACGCGCCGTTGCCGTGGCGCGGCACCCGCACGATCGAGCGCGACACGCTCGCCCAGCTGTACGTGCGCCGCATCGAGCGGGGCGGCCCCAACTCGACGGTGAGCTGGCAGCTGAGCGCGCTCCTGACGACCGGGCGCGAGCTGCCGCTGGTGCGCGGGTTGCCCGACGTCGCCGAGGCCCGCTACCTCGAGCGCGAGGTCGAGCGCGCGCTGGCCATCCCCGACCGCCCGGTCGACGGCGAGGCCGGCTGAGCGGCGCGGCGCGACCGTCAGCGCTTCCAGCGGATCAGGAAGTTGAGGATGGCGCGGTGGCGCCGGGTGTACGGCGGGTAGAACAGATCGAGGATCGGCAGCTTCGGCGCGGTGAACACCGGCCGCAGCTTGGACACCTCGAGGAAGCCCTCGCGGCCGTGGTACTGGCCCATGCCGCTGGCGCCGACGCCGCCGAACGGCAGGTCGTGCTGCGCGACGTGCAGCATGCAGTGGTTGATCGTCACGCCGCCGGAGATCGTCTGCTGCAGCACGCGCTCCTCGGTGCTGGCGTCGTGGGTGAACAGGTACAGGCCGAGCGGGCGGTCGCGCGCGTTGACGTAGCCGATCACCTCGTCGAGCGAGCGGTAGGTCTTGATCGGCAGGAGCGGCCCGAAGATCTCCTCCTGCATGATCAGCATCTCGTCGGTGACGCCCAGCACCAGGTGCGGCGGGATCTTGCGCAGGCCGTCGTCGAACTGCGCGCCCGGCACCAGCGACACCAGCTCGGCGCCCTTGGCGGCGGCGTCGTCGAGCGTGGCCCGCAGCCGGCGGTAGGCCTTGGCGTCGATCACCGACGTGTACTGGCTCGACGCCACGTCGGGGATGCGCTGCGGGACGATGCGGCGCGCGGCGGCGACGAACTGATCGCGCTTGGCCTCGGGGACGAACAGGTAGTCGGGCGCCAGGCAGGTCTGGCCGGCGTTCAGGAACTTGGCGTAGAGGATGCGCGCGGCGGCCTCGTCGACGTCGAAGTCCTCGGCGATGATCGTCGGCGACTTGCCGCCCAGCTCGAGCGTGACCGGCGTCAGGTTCTCGGCGGCGGCGCGCATGACGGTGCGGCCGGCGTCGGCCGAGCCGGTGAAGATGAGGTGGTCGTAGGGCAGGGCCGAGAAGTCCTGGCCGCGCACGCCGGGCAGGATCGCGACCACCTCCTCGGGCAGCTCGGCGAGCACCTTCTCGGCGAGCAGCCGGCACAGGTGCTGCGAGTTGGCCGCCATCTTGATCATCGCGCGGTTGCCGGCGGCCAGCGCGCTGGTCAGCGGGCTGATGGTCAAGAACAGCGGGTAGTTCCACGGCGAGACGATGCCGACGACGCCCTTGGGCATCGGCACCACGCGGTTGTGGCCGGTGGCGAACAGCGCCGAGACGTGGCGGCGCTCGGGCGCCATCCACTTCTTCAGGTGCTTGGCTGCGTCGCGCAGGCCGTCGACCGAGGTGAACAGCTCGGCGATCATCGACTCCTCGGCGGCGCGGTGGCCGAAGTCGGCGCTGATCGCCGCCGCGATCTCCTTGCGGTTGTCGACCAGCACCCGATCGATCGTGCGCAGGTGGTGCAGCCGCTCCTCGTAGCTCGGGTACGGCTGCCGCAGGTACGCCTCGCGCTGCAGCTTGAAGACGCGCTGCGCCTCGTTCTCGACCGTGTCGATGGTCCGGGCCTGTCGGGTCTGCGCCATGGGAGCCTCCACGACCGAGATACGCCCGGCGAGGGTCGGTGGCAAGCCGCGCCGGCTTACGTGGCCTCACCGGGGCGGGTCAGCAGTGATGGGGATGCGCAAGCCGAGCGTCAGCGAGGCTGTCGCCCGGTCGGCGCCCCGGCAGCGCGACGCGCCACGACGCTGCGCTTTCCGCGATACGTCCGGGGCGCGCGTGGCTCTACCACGCCGGAGCACGAGCGACCCGAACCCCCACCCGTGGAGGACACCATGAAGCGAACGAGACGCCATCTGGCCCCCGCCATCCTCGCGACGATCATCCCGGCCGCCATGGCCTGTGGTCCAGGCTATGGTCCCGGTACCGGCACCGGGCCAAGCGGAGGGGGCGGCGAGGGGCCAGGGTTCGTTGGCGGGCCGTGCCTGGCCAAGGACCAGTGTCACAAGGGTGGCGCCTGCAACCTCGGCACGCAGATCTGCGACGAGGTGTCGACCGCGCAGTGCGGCACGATCGGATCGGACTGTTGCCCGCCGTCGAGCGCGTCGGGGCCGTGCGGGTTGGGCGGCTCGTGTGAGGGCGCGATCTGCCAGCCGTGTGGCCACAAGGGCCAGGTGTGCTGCCCCGGGTTCAACATCGCCGAGTGCACGTGCGAGCCCGGCCTGACCTCCACCGGTGTCGACTGCCAGTGATCGCGCGACGGGCCGGCCGGGATCGATGATGGCGGCCAGCCCGATTCCCATCGAGCGCCTACCTGGTCGGCGTTGGCGCTACGCCTCGCCGCGCTTCTCGACCAGCTCGATGCCGATGGCCTTGAGCAGCTGGTTGGGCGGGGTGCCGCCGATCTGGACGATCACGTCGTCGTTGGCGAGCGCCTCGACGTGGTGGTCGCGGCGCAGCTCGACGTGGTGCTCGGTGATGCGCACGACCTCGGTGCCGAGGTGCGGCGTGATGGCGCCGCTGGCGAAGGCGGCCTCGATGCGGGCGCGCACCGAGGCGCGCAGGCGGGCCAGCTCGGCGCGGCGGTACGACAGGCCGACCGAGGCGGCGACCCCGGCCAGGCCCAGCGCGCAGTCGGCCGCGGCGTTGCCGCCGCCCACGACCAGCACGTGGCGGCCGGCGAAGGCGGTGGGCTCGATCATGCGGTAGCTGACCTTGGCCAGGTCCTCGCCGGGGACGCCGAGCTGGCGCGGCGCGCCGCGGCGGCCGAGCGCCAGCACGACGTTGGCGGCCGGCTCGTCGAGGCCGTCGCCGATGACCCGCCAGCGGCCGGCCTCCTCGATCAAGCCGTCGACGCGCACGCCCTCGCGGATCGGCAGCTGGGTGCGCTCGCGGATGTCGTCCCACAGCGCCAGCAGGTCCTCCTTGGACATGGTCTTGCGGCGCACCGTGCCGTAGCCGGGCAGCTCGAGGTTGCCGGTCATCACCACCTTGGCCCGCGGGTAGTGGGTGATCGTGCCGCCGAACGCCGCCTGCTCGAGCACCAGCACCCGCAGGCCGTGGGCCATCAGCGCCAGCGCGCTGCCCAGGCCGGCCGGGCCCGCGCCGACGACGATCGCGTCGAGCTCGCCGGCGCGGCCGCGGCGCCCCGCGCGAGCGATGTCGTCGCCGGCCTGCCGGGCCTGGGCGATCGCGTTCTTGATGAGGCCCATGCCGCCGAGCTCGCCGACCACGTACACGCCGGGGTGGCTGGTCTCGAAGCTGGCGTTGACCCTGGGCAGCTCGACGCCGCGGGTGGCGGTGCCGAACACCAGCTTGATCGCGCCGACCGGGCACGCCGCCAGGCACGCGCCGTGGCCCACGCACGCCAGCGGGTTGATCAGCCGGGCGCGGCCGTCGGTGATGCCCAGGATCTCCTGCTCGGGGCAAGCGCGGACGCAGGCGCCCGAGCCGATGCAGTCGTCGAGATCGATCACCGGGTGCAGCGAGCTGGGCAGCGCGTCCTCGCCGAGCGCGGCGATGTCGTCGTGGATCTGCGCGGCGCGGCCGTGGCGCCGGCGATCGATCCACGTCCACGCGAGGTACGGCACCCCGGCGGCGGCGACCAGCGCGACGATGACGACGAAGCCGCTCATCAGTGGCGTCCGTTGGGGTGGCAGGCGGCGTTGCGGCAGAACTGGGGGTTGGCCGGGTCGCGGATCGCCGCGTACCGACCCACCTCGTCGTGCTGACCGTCGGCGCGGCTGAGCGCGTGCTCGCCGGTGTGGCAGCCGACGCAGGTGACGTTCATGCCACCCATGTTGGAGCCCCGCGACGCGATGTGGCAGTCCGCGCACGGCATCTGGTGCGGGCCGGACGCGATCGGGAAGCGATCTTCGGGGTGATGTGGCGCCAACCCGTTGGGGTGGCAGGTCAGGCACGAGTTCCGGACCGCCGGATCCCAGCTGTATCCTGCCTCGTTGGGGTGCACAGCCAAGGTCGCGGCCTGGGTGTGGCAGGTCAAGCAGTCGGTGTTGGCGCCGTCGGTCGGCGCGCCGAGCGCGGCCTTGTGGCAGGCGCCGCAGTCGACCGCGGCGTGGGGCCCGGTGCGGATCGGGAAGTCGGCGTCGGGGTGCGGGCCGGCCGGGCGCCACGCGATCTGCGAGTGGCAGTCGCGGCAGGTGGTGGGCATGACGCCGACGTGGACCGGATCGCTGGCCTGCTCGTAGTTGGCGCGGTGGCACGCGTAGCAGTCGTTGTCGGCGATGCTGTCGGTGTTGGCGTGGCGCTCGAGGCCGCAGGCGGCCGTCAGCGCGGCGAGCAGGACGAGGGCGAGGGTGCGCACGTCAATCACCTCCGTCGCGGTGGCACTGCAGGCACCCGCTGGGGTTCGCCGGGTCGCGGTGGTGGGCGCTGGTGTGGCACAGCGCGCAGATCGTGTTGGCGCCGTCGGCGCTGGGGCCGCGGTCGGGGTCGTGGCACTCGAGGCAGGCGACGCCGCTGTGGTCGCCGCCGCGCGGGAAGCGCCCGGCGTGCGGGCCCTCGAGCGCCGGCTGCCAGGCGCTGGTCTTGTGGCAGTCGCCGCAGGCGCGGTGGTAGCGCGTCGGCTCGCTGGTGTGCGGCGGCGCGGTGGTCGCGACGTAGTTGCTGTGGTGGCAGGTGTAGCAGTCGTTGCCGCCGGTCTGGACCAGCGCCGGATCGTGATCGCGCAGGCAGCCGGCCGCGAGCGCCAGCGACGCGAACAGGGCGAGCGCGCGGGTGAGCGTCATGGCGCCGGCCTCCAGGCGACGGTGGTGAGCACGGCCAGCGCGTCGCGATCCTCGCCGGTGGTGGCCGAGGCGGCGACGGCGACGTCGAGCGCGCGGTTGACGTGGTAGCGGCCGTCGAGCGCGAGCGCGTGGCTGACGAAGCGATCGAGCGCGCCGACGTACGCGATCAGCTCCGGGCGGTAGCGCAGCGTGGCGTCCCAGCGCCGGCCGCGATCGAGGCCGACGCCGCCCTCGACCGCGTACCAGTCGAGGAACGCCGCGCGGCCGCCGCTGGCGCCGGCCAGGAGGCGCAGGCCCGGGCGCAGCTGGTACTCGCCGAGCGCGACCGCGGCGACGTCGTCGAAGGCGGTCGCGGTGGTGGTGCGGCTGGCGCGCAGGCTGGCGTCGACGCGCCAGGGCCCGCGGGTGAGCCCGGCCGAGGCCGCGGCGCCGATGGTGGTGTCGTCGCCGGCGCACGGCTCGGCGGCGGGGTCGGCGGCGACGTCGCCCGCGCGTCGCCAGCACAGCCAGCCGGCGGGGAGCGCCGCCTCGAGGCGCAGGCTGCGCTCGGGGCGGGCCATCGCCACATCGAAGGACGCGCGCTGGCCGCGGCGCTGCCAGTCGAGCGCGGCGCCGGCGCCGGTGAGCTCGACCGCGGCGGCGCCCCACGGGTTGGCGGCGGCGAACGCCTGGGCGTCGGCCCACGCCGAGGCGGTGACCGCGCCGCGGCTGGCCTCGGCGGTGATGGCCGCGCGCCGCTCGTCGAGCTGGCCGCTCCAGGTCGAGCCCGCCAGCGTCAGCACCAGCCGCGGCTGCCACGGCGCGGCCGGCGCGTCGTAGCTGGCCTCGGCGCCGAACCGGGTCGCGCCGGTGTCGGGGCGGCCGTCGAGCGGATCGGGCACCAGGCCGCCGAAGCCGGCGAGCTCGAACGCGCCGACGCGGGCCATGCCGCGCACGCCGTCGAGCATGCCGACGCCCGACGCCGCCCACGCGAGCCGGCCCACCGCCAGCCGCGGATCGTAGGCGTCGCCGTAGCGCAGCTGCGCGCGGTGGACCCACACCGGCGTGCGGGCGCCGGCGTGGCCGTCGAGCGAGCCGCGGCCGCTGAGGTCGACGTCGACGCTGAGCGGGCGATCGGTGCGGAGCTGGTACGACACCCGCGCGCGCAGGTCGGCGCTGGCGGTCGGCGCGCCGGCCAGCGCGGCCGCGCCGTGCAGCGTCAGCGCGGCGTGCAGCCGCCCGACCGGGCCGCCGCTGCCCAGCGGCACCGCCGCCGGGTGCTGCGCGTCGGCGGGGCGCGTGGCGTCGGGCCACTGCGCGCGCCAGCCGTCGAGCGGGCGCGGCGTCGGCATGCGCGCCACCGCGGCGGCGGCGGCGCCCGGCGTCACGTCGGCCGCGCCGGTCGCCCCGACGGCCAGCGGCGCGCCGGCCAGCGCCACCACCGCGGTGCCGGCGGTGGCGTCGACCACCACCAGCGCGCGATCGCCGAAGCGCACGGTCACGCCGGGCGCGAGGCCGGCGTCGCGCCCGGGCGTCACGTAGGCGACGTCGCCGGCGGTGTCGACCACGGTGACCGCGATCGGCGCGGCCTGCGCGGCGGCCGACGCCGCGGCCAGCGCGAGCGCGGCGATCAGCGGGGCCGCCCTCACCGCGCCCTCCCGCGCGGGTGGCACGCCAGGCACGCAGCGGCCCGCCGGCTGGTGATCGCGGCGGTGGGGTGCTGCGCGCGCAGCGTGTCGGCGGCGTGGCAGCCGTCGCAGCGCACGCGCCGCGGCCGCTGCCGATCGACGTGGCAGCTCGCGCAGTCGGCGCCCTGGTGCGGGCCGGTCGACAGCGCGAACGACGCGTCGTGGCGCTGCGCGGCGCGGGCGGCGATCGACGACGGCAGCATCGTCGGGTCGAACACCGCCGGCTTCCAGCCGCTGGTGCGGTGGCACTGGCCGCAGGTGCGCGGCAGCCGCGCGATCGTCGGATCGGCGGGATCGCCGTCGTGGTCGGGGTGGGTCGCGGGGTCGCGGTAGTCGGCGGCGTGGCACGCGTAGCAGTCGGTCGGCACGCCGCTCCAGCTGCGCTCGCCGCGGGTGTGGCACGCGACGCAGTCGATGATCGCGTGCCGCCCGGTCAGCGGCATGCGGGTGCGGCGGTGGCGGGCCAGCGCGTCGGTGTCGCTCCACGCCGTCGCGGTGTGGCACTCGACGCAGGCGCCGGCGACGCGGCGCTGGTGCGGATCGCGGTGGCAGCCCTCGCAGGTCGACGGCGGCGTGCCCTGGCCCTGGTGGCAGCTCGCGCACGGCCGCTGGGCGTGGGCGCCGCGCAGCGGGAAGCCGGTGCGGTCGTGGTCGAAGCCCTGACCGCCGCCGGCGCTCATCGCCCAGCCGTCGGGCGTGTGGCACGCCGAGCAGTCGAGCTCGTCGACCAGGCCGCCGTGCGCGGCGGGCGCGGCGGGCGCGGCGGGCGCGGCCGGTGGTGGCGTCGGCGGCGTCGCGGTCGGCGGCGCGGCCACGGCGATCGCGGTCGCGATCGCGAGCGCCAGCACGACGGTGAGCCGCGCCATCATCGCGCGTCCTCGCGGTGTGGGTTGGCGTGGCAGTCCTTGCACGCGCGGTAGCCGAGCCGGTAGCGGGTCGCGGCCACGCCGTTGCGCAGCTCGCTCGGCAGGTGGCACCTCGCGCACGCCACCGCGGCGTGCTTGCCCTCGAGGCGGTAGGTCGTCATCGCCGCGTGGTCGAAGCCGGGCAACGTGAACCGCGCGGTGGTGTGGCAGTCCTCGCACAGCCGCACCGGCGGGCTCAGGCGGAACTGGCCGCCGTGGACGTCGTCGTGGCAACCGTCGCAGGTGCGCGGCACGCCGCGGAACGCCGCGGCCTCGGCGCCCTTGGTCTCGCCGTGGCAGCGCGCGCACGCGGTGGTGGCGTGCTTGCCGGTGAGCGGCCACGTCGCGTGATCGATGCGCGGCTGGTGCCAGTCGTCGGTCGCGTGGCAGCTCGCGCACCCGCCGGCGGCCAGCTCCTTGGCGAACTGATCGCCGTGCGGGTTGGCGTGGCACTCGGCGCACGCGCGCTTGGGCTGCCGCCAGTCGAGCCGCGGCCGCGCCGCGGTGTGGCAGCCGGCGCACGGCGTCGCCGCGTGGCGCCCGTCGAGGACGAACGCGGTGGTGGCGTGCTGGGGCGGGCCGAACGTGGTCGGGGCGAAGCCGCCGACGGTGTGGCAGGCCGCGCACTCGCCGGCCGCGCGCGTCGCGAACTCGCCGGCGTGGCGATCGGCGTGGCAGGCGGCGCAGCGATCGAACGTGAGCTGGCGGTAGCGCGCCGACGCCGGCTTGGCCTTGGGGTGGCAGCTCGCGCAGCGCACCTGCTGGTGCTTGCCCTCGAGCGGGTACGCGGTCTTCGGGTGCGCGTCCTTGCCGATCTGCTCGGGCAGCCCGAGCCACTTGATCGCCTTGTGGCACCCGTCGCAGCGGTTGCCGAACGGCGCCTCGTGGACCGCCTTGTGGCAGTCGACGCAGGCCTTGCCCTTGCTCGGCGGCTTGTCGTTGCCGCGGTCGTGGCACTGCTTGCAGCCGACCCGGGCGTGGCCGTTGCGCAAGGACAGCCACGGGTGTTGATCGCGCATCAGGTCCGACGCGCTCTCCCAGCCCGAGGTCTGGTGGCACGCCGCGCAGGCCTTGGGCTTGAACTCGCCGGCGTGCGGATCGTCGTGGCAGTCGTCGCAGGCGCCGAACGCGACGCCGGTCCACTTGGCCGGCGTGCCGTGGCACTTCTCGCACGCCACCGGCGCGTGCTTGCCGGTCAGCGGGTAGCGCGCCTGCGCGTGATCGAACTTGTCCTTGGCGAAGTCGCCCCAGGCGCGATCGTCGTGGCACTTCTTGCAGTCGCTGCCGAAGCGGTTGGCGTGCGGGTCCTTGTGGCAGCTCGCGCAGGTCGCCTTGGTGCCGACGTACTGGGTCTTGCCGAGCGGGCTCTGCTTGGTGTGGCACTTCGCGCAGCCCACCGGCTCGTGCTTGCCGGTCAGCGGCCACCCGGTGAGATCGTGGTCGAGCTTGTCGGGCGCGCCCCCCGGCCACCGCACCAGCTTGGCCTTGCGGCCGATGTGCTCGACGTGGCAGTTCTCGCAGGCCTGCCCCTTGTACTGCTTGCCGTGGAGGCCGGCGCCGGCGTCGAGGCGCGCGCGCAGATCCTGGTGACACGCCAGGCACCGGCTGGCGACCACCTGCTTGCCCGACTGGTGGCACTCGTCGCAGTGGTCGTCGCCGTCGATGCTGGCGTGGGCCGTCGACAGCGGCCCCGGCGACAGCAGCTGCGCCTCGGCGCGGTCGGCGGTCATCGCGACCAGCGCGCACACGACGAGGGTGACCAGCAGGCGGGGCATCAGAAGATCCAGCGGTAGCCGTAGTGCCAGGCGATGCCGGCGTGGACGCCGACGGCGATCAGCATCAACAGCGCGAAGAAGCGGTGCAGGCCACGCCAGCTGCGCAACAGCGCCGCCATGCCGCTGGCGCGGGCCTCGGCGGTCGAGGCCTTGTGCAGCTCGCGCCACGCCGCGCGCACCTCGGGCGTGGCCTCGGCGCGGGGCGGCTCGAGCACGCGCAGCGCGCTGGCCCGCAGCGCCGCCACCTTGCGCCAGCGCGGGACGGAGATCAGGCTGCGCACCAGCGACGCGTTGGCGGGCAGGCGCGGCGCGGGCAGCCCGTCGAGGATCGCGGTCGCCTGCAGCCGGGCGCCCGGCGCGGCGCCCTCGAGGCGATCGAGCGCCAGCCGCAGCCGGCTGGCGTCAGGCGGCGTCAGCGCGTAGAGGAAGCGCCCGATCAGGCCGGTGAGGACGACGACCGCGAGGCTGGCCGCGCTGGTCTTGGCGATCGGCGTGCGCAGCTGCAGCGCCGAGTGAAACACCACCAGCGTCGCCGCCATCAGGCCGGTGAACACGTGCAGATCGAGCCACACCCGCATCGAGCCCAGCCGGTTGCTGCCGGCGATCAGCCGCCGCACCAGGTACGACAGGTTGAGGATCACCAGGCCGGCGGCGACGAAGCCGTAGCCCATGCCGATGCTCCCGCTCGGCCGCAGCTTGCGGAAGTCGGGGTGCTCGACCCGATCCTCGAGGGACAGCCCGTAGAAGCTCCAGCCTCGTCGCGCCATCGCCACGGCTGCCAGCAGAACCAGCAGCCCGAGGATGTACGGCAAGACGCGACGCGACCGTTGAGCCATGGAGCCGGTCCGAGCGGCTGCAAGACGCGAGCCTGCCGGAGCTGCGTGCGCACGCCGCGTTCTGGCCGCGCGGCCGTCAAACCTGGCGCAGGACTGCGCAAGGACCGTACGCGGACGCGAAGCGTCTGCCGGATCGTCGACGGTGGCGCGCGGTCATCGCGACAACGGCGATGACAGATCGTCGCAGGCCCGCGTCGGCGCGTGGGCTACTCGCCGCCGCCGCAGGGATCGTCGGGCGGCGGCGGCGGGGCCGGCGCGGCGTCGGGCGCGCCGCCCTCGCGCGCCATCTGCGCGCCGATGGCCTCGAGCTGGGCGTCGGTCATCTTGGCCTTGCACGACTCCATCGACGCCTCGTCGGCGGTCGCGATGCAGTCGATCAGCTCCGCCGACCAGCCGTCGGCGGCGCAGCGCTCGGCCAGGACCTTCTCGAGCAGCGGCGCGGCCTGCTCGGCCTCTTCCGCCGCGCCGGCCTCGCCCGAGGCGGCGGCCACGGCGCGGAGCTGGGCGCCGGCGTTGGCGGCCGCGGACGCGCACGACGGCGTCGCGGCGCCCGCGCTGCTCGACTTCTGCGAACCGCCGCAGCCCACCGCCGCCACCGTTGCCATCGCCAGCCCGAGGCTGGCCAGGTGCTTCATCATCCCGGCCATCGTCGCACGGCCGGCCCGCGCGTGGCGCTACTCGCCGCCGCCGCAGGGATCGCCGGTCGCGCCGGCGTCGTCGGCGCCGCTGTCGCCGCCGCCCATCTCGCGCTCCATCTGCTGGCCGACCGCGTCGCGCTGCTCCTGGGTCAGCGACTGGTCGCAGGTCTCCATCGTCTGGGCGGTGGCGGTGGCGATGCAGTCGATGGCCGCCGCCGACCACGCGTCGGCGGCGCAGCGCTCGGCCATGACGCGCTCGAGCGTCGCGGCGGCCCCTTCCATCTTCGCGGCGTCGCCCGGGTCGGGGGAGCCCGCGGCGATCGCGCGGACCTGCACGCCGGCGTTGGCCGCCGCGGTCGCGCACGACTGCTTGGACGCGGCGGCGCCGCCGCCCCCGGACTTCTGCGAACCGCCGCAGCCCGCCGCCGCCACCAGGGTCATCGCCAGCGCCAGGCTGGTCAGGTGTTTGATCATCGCCGCGATCTTCGCACGACCGCGCCTCGTACCGCGGGGGCGCGCTGGGGTACTCGCGGCGGGCCGTCGCTGTTGCCCGCGGCGCGCGGACGGCTATCGTAGGGCGTGGTCGCGATGGCGCAGCTCGCCGAGATGCTCGGCGCACGGGTGCAGGGGGACGCGCTGGTCGTGACCCGCGACGGCGTCGACGTGGTGGTCGCGGCGACCGCGCGGCCGGGCTGGCGCTTCACCGCCGACGCCCCGACGCTGGGGCGGCTGCGGCTCGAGGCCGGCCTCGGCGGGGCGACGCTCCTGGCCGGCGAGCTGCCGGGCGCGCGCCCGGTCGCCGACGGCTGCTGGCGGCTCGAGACCAGCGATCCGTACCAGGCCGCGCGGCTGCTGGCCGAGCCGCCGTGGCCGGTCGATGAGGGCACGCGCCGTGGCTTCTGCGCGGATCTGATCGCCGACCGCGCGCCGACCATCCCGCCGCCGCTGTTCGCGCTGCAGGTGGCGCGCGGGCGCGCGACGATCGTCCAGCGCGCCGCGGCCGTCGAGCCGGCCCACGTGGCCGGCGCGGTGCGGCGGCTGGTCCAGCTGGTGACGCGCCCGGGCCGGCTCGACGACGCGGCGGCGCAACCGCGGCGCGGCGCGGCCCCGTTTCGCTGACCGCCGCCGGCGCTCGTCGACCGAAAATGCGCCGGGCGCACGCCGCGAGGACGTGCGCCCGGAAGGACGGAGGCAGCTACGCGGCGTGGAGCCGCGCGCCCGGCGGCACCGGCGCGTAGCCGGCGGGCTCGAGCACGAACCGGCCGCGGCCGTGGGTCAGCGCCGACAGCGCGCCCGCGTACCCGAACGACTCGGCCAGCGGCAGCTCGGCGCGCACCACGCGCGCGTCGCCGCGCACGTCGAGGCCGAGCACGGCGCCGCGGCGCCGGCCGACGTCGCCGACCACCGCGCCGACGTCGCCGTCGGCGCAGGTGACCTCGAGCCGCATGACCGGCTCGAGCACGATCGGCTGCGCGGCGGCGGCGGCGGCGTGGAACGCCGCGCGCCCGGCCACCTGGAACGCGAGCTCGCTCGAGTCCTTGGCGTGGGTCTCGCCGTCGAGCAACGCGACCGTGACGTCGACCACCGGGTGGCCGCCGCACAGGCCGTCGGCCATCGCGTCGCGAACGCCGCGCTCGACCGCCGCCGCGAACGGCCGCGGCACCACGCCGCCGCGGGTCTGATCGGTGAAGACCAGGCCCGCGTCGCGCGGCGCCGGCGCGATCGCGATCGTCACGACCGCGAACTGCCCGGGGCCGCCGCTCTGCTTGACGTGGCGGTGGGTGTGCGTCGCCGCGCCGGCGAGCGTCGACCGGTACGCGACCCGCGGGCGGCCGCTGGCCACAGCCACGCCGTGCTCGCCGGCCAGGCGCTCCACCGCGATGTCGAGGTGGAGCTGGCCCATGCCGGCCAGCAAGGTCTGCCCGGTGTCGGCGTCGGTCGTGACCCGCAGCGACGGATCGGCCGCGATCATCCGCTGCAGCGCGAGCGGGAGCCGCTCGCGGTCGTCGCGGGTCGACGGCTCGATCGCGACGTGGACGATCGGCGCCGGGGCGGTGATCGCCTCGAGCGTGATCGGCCGCGCCGGATCGCTGAGCGTGTCGCCGCCGGTCAGCGGCGTCGCCAGCACCGCGCCGATCTCGCCGGCCTCGAGGCGATCGACCTCGATCCGCCGCTCGGCGACCAGCTGGACCAGCCGGCCGACGCGCACGGTGCGACCCGCGCGCGCGGTGCGCACCGCCATGCCCTTGGCGAGCACGCCGCTGTACACGCGCACGAACGTGGTCTGGCCGTGGTCGTCGAACGCGACCTTGAACGCCAGCGCCGCCAGCGGCGCGGCGCGATCGGCGGCGCGGGTCGCGCCGTCCTCACCCACCACCGGCGGCCGATCGCTCGGCGCCGGCAGCAGGTCGACGACGGCGTCGAGCAAGGGCTCGAGCCCGACGTAGCGGTAGGCCGAGCCGCACGCGACCGGGACCGCGTGACCGGCCAGGGTCGCCGCCCGCAGCGCGGCGCGGATCGCCGCGGCGTCGACCGGGCGACCGTCGAGCACGGCGGCCAGGATGGCGTCGTCGTGATCGGCGGCCACCTCGAGCAGGCGCTCGCGGTAGCTGCGCAGGTTGTCAGAGAGCGCGGCCGCATCGAGCGGCGTCACCACCGGCGGGGTGGCGGTGCCGTCGTAGGCCAGGTGGGTGAGCGCGATCAGATCGACGACGCCGGTGAGCGCGTCGCCGGCGTAGGTCGGCCAGGTGATCGCCACCGGGGTGGCGCCCAGGCGCGTGCGCAGCTCGGCCAGGCAGCGCGCCGGGTCGGCGCCCGCGCGGTCGAGCTTGTTCACGAACACCAGGCGCGGCACGCGGTGGCGATCGGCCTGCCGCCACACCGTCTCGGTCTGCGGCTCGACGCCGGCGACGCCGTCGAGCACGACCACCGCGCCGTCGAGGACGCGCAGCGACCGCTCGACCTCGATGGTGAAGTCGACGTGGCCGGGCGTGTCGATCAGGTGGACGCGGTGGTCGCGCCAGTCGCAGGTGACGGCGGCGGCCAGGATGGTGATGCCCTTGGCCTGCTCGAGCGGGTGCGAGTCGGTGTGGGCGGTGCCATCGTGGACCTCGCCGGCGGCGTGGATGCGGCCGGTGTAGAGCAGGACGCGCTCGGTGAGCGTGGTCTTGCCGGCATCGACGTGGGCGATGATGCCGAGGTTGCGGATGCGGTCGAGTGGGATTCTGGGCATGGCGATACCGAGGCGGACCGCGGGCGCGGTCCGAGGGAAGAGGGCGTGCGTCGCGCGGACGCACGGCGGCGCGCACCCGGCGGGTGCGGCGGTGGCGGGCGATCCCCCGCGGACGCGATCGACGGACGATCGGCCGCGGGTTAGCCAGCGGCGGGCGTGAACGCCCAGGCCGCGATCAAGAGGCCCAGCCGCGGCAGCTCGCGCGCGCACGCCGCCGGCCCCGCGTGGCGCGGGTGGAGCGTGGCGATGATGGCGAGCGGGCGCGGCATGACGGACCTCGAACGTCTCATCTACGGATTCGATCGGTCGCTGTCAACGGGCGAGTTGTGGCCGCCCGGTAAACCCGCGCGCGGCCTCGTGCGTTGATCGACGACGATGAAGGCGTCATGGATCGCGCTCGCGGTGCTGGTCGTCGGGTGTGGGAGCGACGGCGGGGCCCCGGCCGCGAGCGCAACTCCGCGGGAAGGCTCGTCCCCTCGCCCGGTCCGCGGCCTCAAGCAGGTCGCTCGCTACGACCGCCTGGCGGTCCCGGTGGCGTTCGCCCACGACGGCAAGCGGTGGATCGGCGCGGTCGATCGCGAGCTGGTCATCTACGACGGCGCGCGCGAGGTCGGCCGGATGCCGGTGATGGTGGGCGGCACCGACGGCGCGCTGGCGCCGCTGCCCGACGGCGGCTGGATCGCCGGGGCGCGGGTGCTGGCCGCCGACGGCACCGCGCGGTTCGACGGCTGGAGCTGGGCCAACCGCTACGGGCGGTTCGGCAGCCCCAAGGCCTCGGCGATCAGCCCCGACGGGCACGTCGCGATCATCGACGGCGCCGACTCGCCCAGCACGTGCCTGTGCGATCGCGAGCGCGGCACCGCGGGCAGCGCGGCCGGCGCGCTGGTGCGGCTCACGTTCGACTCCGAGCGACCCGCCGAGCGCGTCCTGCTGGAGCACGGCGGCCGCCGGTTCCACGTGGCGGCCTCGGCGACCGCGGTGGCCGCGGTCGATGGCCGCGCGCTGTCGGTGTGGCCGGCCGCGGGCGACGCGCCGCCGGCGACCGCCACGCTCGGCGTCACCGACGTGCAGGCGCTGGCCTGGGCCGGCGATCGCTACCTCGTCGCGACCAGCTACGTCGATATGGATCGCACCGACGTGGTGATCCTCGATCGCGACGCCGGCTGGCAGCCGGCCTGGACCTGGTCGATCCCCGGCCAGGTGCGCGAGCTGCGGGTGCGGCCCGGCGGCCGCGAGATCGCGATCGCCTGGAACAACTACCGCGCGACCGATCGCGTGCTGCAGGACGACCGCAAGGTCGAGGTGTTCGCGCTCGACGGCACCCGCGCGGCGTCGCTCGACACGGCCGGCTCCCCTGCGTCGATCGCCTGGTCGCCGAAGGGCGACGCGCTGCTGGTCGCGATGGTCGGCAACAGCCCGCGCGAGCAGGGCGTGCTGCGCCTCGCCGTGCGCTGACCGGCGGCGGGATCACTCGTCGTCGGGCGGCAACGCGGCGAGCTCGGGGTGGGTCAGCGGATACCAGGACGGGTGGATCGAGCGGATCCACAGCGCGTCGCCGCGGACCTCATAGCTGATCCGATACGACCAGCGGCGCGCGCGCACGACGACGACCTTGTAGTACGCGCCGCGGAATGGCGAGTCATCGGGATACGCGCGGCCGCTTCGGGGCGCGACCTGGAGCTAGCGCAGCGACCGCACGACCCTGCGCGCGGCTGGGACGGGGAGCGCGCGCAGCTGGTTCTCCGCCGCGGCGGTGAGCACTACCTTCAAGGCCAAGCTCCTTCGCGACCGCGTCGAGGTCCCGGCCGCGGCCGGCGGCGATGTCGCGGCTGCCGTCGCTCCAGGCGGTCTGCCAGCCGGGGCGGCGCATCTCGTCGAGCGCGGCCATCCATCCTTCGAAGTACTCTTCGTCGACCAGCACCATGCTGCCGCGCCCACCGCGGGTGATGCGATAGATCGTCCCGGTCTCGACGTCCTGGGCGATGCGCGCCGCGTGGCGCACCAGGTCGGTCACCGAGATGATTCGTTCCATGCTCAGAATCATGTTCTGAGCACATCGGATGTCCAGGCGAAACCACGCCCGGCGCAGCGCCGCCAAGGCTCAATTGCGCTGCGCGACGCGCTGGTGCTGGGCGACCCAGGCGTTGACCTTGCGCCACTCGGCGTGGAGGAACGCGACCCGCGCGTCGGGGTCGGTCGGCACGTCGGCCGCCGCCACCCGCCACATCTTGACCTTGACCGTCGCGCGGTACAGGCCGCCGGCGACGAAGTCGTCGAGGCGCGCGCTGGCCTCGTAGCCGGTGTGGGCGCAGAACACCAGCGCCGCGTCGGGCGCGCCCTCCATCAGCGCCAGCGTGCCGCCGGTGCGGAACGGCAGCACGTGGGTCAGCGCCTCGGCCTCGGCGGCCGCGGCGGGATCCTTGTCGCGCAGCTTGCCGATGATCTGCGCGCGCCGCTCGGGCGAGAACCGCGTGCCCTCGGGGAAGATCATGATCGCCTCGCGCTGGTGCAGGGCCGGCGTCGCGGCGCGCACCACGTCGAGCTCCTTGGTCGCGTCGCCCGAGCCGCGGCGGATGAACGCGAACGGGATGCGGTGGCCGATCGCGTCGACGATCGGCGCCCACAGCAGCTCGGCCTTGAGCACGATCCGCAGCCGCACGTCGTGGCCGTGGCTGGCCAGGCCGATCGGCAGGATCGTGTCGTTGGTCGACGCGTGGCGCATCAGCAGGATCGACGGGCCGTCGCGCAGCACCTCGGTGCCCTCGATGTCGTAGGTGATGCCGTAGATGGCGGCCATCACCCGCGCGTTCCAGTCGGCCCAGTAGGCCTCGGCGGTGAGCGACCAGCGGTTGCAGCGCCGCCACGCCAGCCCGCCGCCGCTGGCCAGCCAGATGCTGAACAGGAGCCACGCGCCCCACAGCTGGCCGAAGATGATCGTGCCGATGCACAGGTAGAAGCGCGCCAGCAAGAGCGGCCGGCGCCGCAGCAGATCGACGATCGCCAGGACCGGCACCACGACCGGCGCGACGCCCCACCACACCAGCACCGCCACGTGCAAGAGCGGCATCGTGATCGCGCGGCGGGCCAGCTTGCGGTGCCACGGGTCGCGCCGGATGTACGGCCGGACGTCGACGTCCTCGATCGGTCCGGCTTCCGGACGAGCCGCGGCGGGGCTGGGCGAGGTCGGCGGCCGGGACGAGCCAGGCACCGACGCGGACCGTTCCGACATGATCATCGTCATGACCGTCGTCCGATGTAGTCGAAATCCAGGGCGATCGCCAGCGAAAAACCCGGGCGGCCGGTCAGCCGCGCCTTTGCGAAAGCCCGGTTCGAGGTCTCAGCACCACGACAGGCCGGCGGCCAGGGCGGTGCGCCAGCTCGGGTAGCGCGGGGCCCAGCCGAGGTCGCGCTTGAGGCGCGCGGCGGTGATGCGGCGGTCGGCGGTGAGCATGCCGGCGGTCTCGGGATCGACCGCGGCCAGCGGCACCCGCGGCGGCGGCGGCAGATCGAGCGCGGCGGCGGCGGCGTCGGCCAGCTCGGCCGAGGGGCAGGGATCGTCGTCGGCGACGTTGTAGACCCGGGCCGGCGCGGTGGCGTCGGCGCAGGCCAGGAGCGCGGCCACCAGATCGTCGACGTGGATCCGGCTGACCGCGGTGGCGCCGTCGCCGATCACCCGGTAGCTGCCAGCGCGCAGCCGGGCCACCACGCCGCGGCCGGGGCCGTAGATGCCGGGGGCGCGCACCACCACCGTCGACGCGCGGGCGGCGCCGATCGCGGCCTCGGCGGCGACCCGGGCCCGGCCGGCGGCGGTGGTCGGCGCGATCGCGAAGTCCTCGTCGACCCACGCGCCGGCCGCTGGCGCGTAGACGCCCGTGGTCGAGACGTAGACGATCCGCGCGACGTCGGCGCGATCCGCGGCGGCGACCAGCGCGCGCTCGCCGCTGCCGCGCTCGTCGATCGGCGGCGACGTCACGATCACGCGATCGCCGGCCATGAACAGATCGGCCAAGGTCGAGGGCAGCGTCAGGTCGACGCCACACACGTCGAGGGCGGCGCGGCGGCGGGTCGCGACCACGTCGTCGCCGCGCGCGGTGAGCGCCGCGACCAGCCGCCCGCCGGTGTAGCCGGCGCCGATGACGATCGTGCGGCTCATGACAGCACCGCGCACTGCGGCGCCAGCTCGAGGGCCTTGGCCTTGGCGGCGGCCGCCGCCGCGTCGTCGCCGAGCTTGGCCTCGCACGCCGCGAGGATGGCGTAGAGCTGGGCGCGCGCGCCCGGCCCCAGCCGGATGTCCTTCAGGTGCGGCGCGACCAGCGCCTTGGCGCCGGCGGCGTCGCCCTCGGCCAGCAGCACCCGGGCCTCGCACTCGGCGGCGATCAGCTCGATGCCGCGGCCGGGCAGTAGCATCGTGAACGGCTTGACGGCCCGCTCGAGGGTGGCGCGCGCGGCGGCGGCGTCGCCGAGCCGGGTCCGGGCCTCGATGTCGGCGGCGCCCCACAGGAGCTGCCAGTTGCGCGACTTGCGCTTGCCCGGCGTCACGCCCGAGGCCTTCAGCGCCTGCAGCGCGTCCTCGGGGCGCCCCAGCTGGTTGAACGCCATCGCGCGGTAGATCTGCAGCGACATCGTGCCCGCGGTCAGCCAGCGCCGCGCCAGCTCCTCGTCGGCCAGCGCCAGGAGCGGCTCGGGCTCGCCGATGCCGGCGTAGCGCGCGGCGGCGGCGTGGACCCGCAGCCGGCGGAAGCCCAGCCACATCGCGAGCGCGATGAACATGAACGCCGCGGCCAGCACCTGCGCCGTGCCCTTGGCGTTGGAGGTGAGGGAGAACGTCACGTACACCAGCACCAGCGCCACCGGCACGACGACCGCGTCGCCGTAGTAGCGCACCCAGCGCGGCAGCGTCACGCCGGCCTCCGCAGGTGGCGCGCCACCAAGAGCGCCAGCTCCAGCGCCTGCTCGTAGTTGAGCCGCGGGTCGACCCGCGACTTGTACGCGCGCTCGAGATCGATCTCGGCCAGGCCGCGGGCGCCGCCGATGCACTCGGTGACGTCCTCGCCGGTCATCTCGAAGTGCACGCCGCCGAGGTGGCCGCCGAGCTGGTGGTGCAGGCGGAAGCTGTCCTCGATCTCCGACAGGATCTTGTCGAAGCGCCGGGTCTTCACGCCCTGCGGCGTGGTCTCGGTGTTGCCGTGCATCGGGTCGCACATCCACAGCACCGTGCGGCCGGTGGCGCGCACCGCCTCGACCAGCGCGGGCAGGTAGGTCTCGACCTTGCCGGCGCCCATGCGGTGGATCAGCGTGATCCGGCCGGGCTTGTGGGCGGGGTCGAGCACGGCCAGCAGCTCGGTCAGCCACTCGCGGGTCATCGCCGGGCCGATCTTGATGCCCAGCGGGTTCTCGATGCCGCGGTGGTACTCGACGTGGCCGCCATCGACGGCGGCGGTGCGCATGCCGATCCACGGCATGTGGGTCGACAGGTTGTACCAGCCGGGGCGGCGCGGCACGGTGCGGGTCTGGGCCGCGTCGTAGGGCAGCGCCAGCGCCTCGTGGCTGGTGTAGAAGTCGACCCGCTTGAGCGGCGTGGCGTCGATGCCGGTGACCGCGGTGACGAACGAGATGCCCTCGCGGATCTGATCGACGATGCGGTGGTACTCGTCGACGTGGCGCGCGCCGTGGGCGAACGAGATGTCCCAGTACTCGGGGTGGTGCAGGTCGGCGAAGCCGCCGTCGGCCAGCGCGCGCACGAAGTTGAGCGTCAAGGCGGCGCGCTCGTAGCCGCGCAACAGCAGCACGGGATCCGGCGTGCGATCCTCCTCGGTGAACGGCTCGCGGTTGACGCTGTCGCCGCGGTACGACGGCAGGCTGACGCCGTCCTTGGTCTCGAGGTCGGCCGAGCGCGGCTTGGCGTACTGGCCGGCGATGCGGCCGATGCGCACGACGGGGCGCCGGGTGCCGTGGACCAGCACCAGGCTCATCTGCATCAGGATCTTCAGCTTGGCCGAGATCGACTCCGAGCGGCAGTCGTCGAAGCTCTCGGCGCAGTCGCCGCCCTGCAGCACGAACGCCTCGCCGCGCGCGGCGGCGGCGAGCTGGGTGCGCAGGCCCTCGACCTCCCACGACGTCACCAGCGGCGGCAGCTGCCGCATCTCGGTGAGCACGCGCGCCAGCGCCGCGGGGTCGGGGTAGCGCACCGACTGCGCGACGGTCTTGGCTTGCCACGATTCGGGAGTCCAGGCGGTCACGCGCGCAGCCTAGCAGGGGACAGGCGACGGGGCGTACCCTGCGCGCATGCTGTCACCGCGAATCGCGTTCGCGCTCGTCCTCGCGGCGTGCGCCTCGCCGCGCGCCCGCCCCGCCGCGCCGCCGACGACGACGCCCGCACCCCCCGCGCCGCCGGTCGCCGCGACCCACCTCGGCTGCGACGGCGCGCGCTGGCCGGGGGCCGCGGACGCGCCGCGCGATCGGCGCGGCGATCGCCCGGTCGGCGCGCGCACCGTCGAGCTGAACGGCGTGACGCTGGAGGTCTGGTACCCGGCGCGGCCGGGCAGCGAGGTCGGCGTGGCGCCGGCGCAGTACGACCTGCGCGAGCGCATGCCGCCCGCCGAGGCGGCCAAGATCCCCGACGCCGACAACGCGTGGCTGCCGTGCGCCTGCGCGCGCGACCTGCCGGTCGACGACACGCTGGGGCCGCTGCCGGTGATCGTGTTCCTGCACGGCGCGGCCAGCTTCCGCGCGCAGAGCGTCACGCTCACCACCCACTGGGCCAGCCGCGGCTACGTGGTCGTCGCGCCCGACCTGCCGGGCGTCGGCCTGTACGAGACGCTGGGCGGCGGCACGATGGAGTTCCCGTTCGGCGTGCCGACCGAGGTGGTGCGCGCGATCGTCGCCGCGCCGCCGGGCGCCGACCCGCTGGCGTTCGTGCGGCCGCAGCTCGCGCCGCGGGTGGCGCTGGTCGGGCACTCGCTGGGCGCGATGCTGATGGGCACCGCCACCGAGGCGCCCCGCGTCGCGGCGATGGTGTCGCTGGCCGGGGCCGGCGCCGCCGCGCCCGAGGTGCCGCTGCTGGTGGTCGCGGGCGATCGCGACGGCGTCGTGCCGTACGCGCCCAAGCGCGACGCCGCGCGCGACGCGCCCGATCCGCGCAAGCGCTTCGTCGGGCTGCGCGGCGCCGGCCACCTGGCGTTCAGCGATCTGTGCGCCGTGGGCGCGGACCGCGGCGGCGCGCTGGCCATCGCCAAGGCCCACGGCGTCGCGGTGCCGCCGGTGCTCGACACGCTGGGCCGCGACGGCTGCGGCGGTGACGCCGCGCCGATCGCCGAGACCAACCCGCGGCTCCTGGCCGCGACCACCGCGTTCCTCGACGAGGCGCTGCAGTGCGCCGACGCCGGCGCGACCTGGCGCGGGCTGGCCGCCGATCCCGCGGTCGAGCTGATCCCCGCGCCGTAGCTACAGCCCGAGCCGCGTCGTCAGGTACGCCTTGCGCGCGGTGACGAACGCGCGGGCCTCGGCCACCGCGGCGTCGAAGCGGCCGAGGTTCTCGAGCGACGCGCCGGTCAGCGGCCGCGCGTGCATCGTCGCCACCGCGCGATCGATGCGCGCCTGCAAGGTCGGCACGTCCCAGGCGTCGCGCGCGACGCGCACCAGCTCGGCGCGGAAGCGGGCGGCCAGCGCCGGGACGCGGTCGACGCGATCGCACAGGTAGCCGGGTGGCGCGCTGCCGCCGGTGCCCCAGGGATCGGTGTGGATGTCGAACGGATCCATGTCGGCGTGCCAGTACGGCCAGTTGACGCCGTGGGTGAGCAGCACGAACCGCCCGCCGGGCGGGTGGTACAGGTAGAAGTTCCACGCGACGATCGCGTAGTTGTCCCACAGCGCCGCCACCATCTCGACGGCGTAGTTGGTGAGGAAGCGATCGAGGTCGAGCAGCGGCGCCAGCGCGGCCTCGAGCTGCGCGTCGGGCGTGTCCATCACCACCGCGGTCAGCGCCTCGAGGTCGGCGCGCGACCGGCCGTCGACGACCTCGTCGCGCAGCTCGGCGGCGGCGGCGCCCTTGGGGAAGTCCCACGGGCCCTCGTAGACGTTGCCGGTGCCGTCGCCGAAGTGCGCCGCGAGGTAGTCGTCGTTGGTCGGCTCCTCGATCACGAACAGCCCCTTGTCGACGCCATTGAAGGTGAGCGTCGCGTGGGCGGTGCGCGGCGCCGGCAGGCCGGCGCGCCGGTACACCTCGTACGACAGGTGGCCGGTGAGCAGCGACGGATCCTCGATCGCGTTGTCGATGGTCAGCTTCTTCAGCCCGTCGAGCTTCTGGCCGGGCACGTACTCGTTGAACTTGACGGTGAAGCCCGACTTGCCGGCCAGCGGCCGCCGGCTCGACGCGCCCTTCTTGCGCAGCCCGACCTGCGCGATCACCGCGCCGTCGAACGAGATCGTCGCGGGCACCCGCACGGTGGCGCTATCGTCGTCGAGCGTCGCCAGGTGCTGCGCGTCGACGGTCAGCTCGATCGCGTGCAGCACGTCGGGCGCGAACACCGCCTGGCCGGCCGGGGTGACCGCGCCGTCGACCCCGGCGTCGCCGTCGTCCGGCCCGCCGTCGGGGCCGGCGCCGCCGCTGCCGCCACAGGCCAGCGCGGTGGCGGTCACCGCGACGAGGAGCGCGCGCGCGTGCATCGGCCGAGCGTACCGGACCCGCCCCGGGGCGACCAGCGCCGCGCGGGGGCCGGTGAGGTGCGTCACCACGGCCGATCGCGATCGCGGTATACGGAGGCGTGTCCGCGAGCGAGGTCCTGGCCGGCGTCCGAGCGCAGCTGGCGCAGGTGTCGGCGTGGCCGGGCGGCGAGCCGCGCGCCGCGCCGTGGCCCGGGCTGATCGTCGTGGTCGCCGGCGTCGCGGTCGGCGTCGCCGCGTGGCTGTGCGGGCGCGGCATGCTGGCGATCGGCGTGGCCCCGGCGATCGCCGGCGTGGTGGCGATCGTCGCGGCGGTGCTGTTCGGCGCGGCGGTGATCGAGCGCGGCATGGCCGGCGCGTTCGATCGCTGGCTGGGCACGCGGTGGGCGCCGCTGGCCACCGGCGGCACGCTGCTGTTGCGGGTGGTGGCGCTGTGGTCGACCGCGCCGGCGTTGTGGTGGGCCGCGGTGATCGTGCCGGCCGGCGCCGGGCGGCTGGCCGCGGTGGCGCTGCAGCGGCTGGGCGACGTCGCGCCGGCGCCGCGCGGGCGCTCGTTCGTGCTGCGCGGGGTGTCGGCCGTCGAGCTGGTCGCCGCGTGCGCGGTGATCGCGGCGCTGGCGGTGGCCGCCAGCGGCGGCAGCGGCCTGGCGGTGCTGGGCGTCGCGGCCGCGATCGCGGTGGTGCTCGGCCTGGCGCTCGAGATGGGCGAGGGCGAGCTGGCCGCCGACTCGCTGGCGGTGGCGGCGGCGGCGGTCGAGCTGGCGGTCGCGGTCGGGTTCGCGGCGGTGGCGCCGGCGGTCCGCTCGCCGTTCGTCGGATGACGTCAGAGCTTGTAAGTCTTTCGGCCGAGCACCGACCCTTGCGCCAGGCGTTTCGCGTCTTGGGAGGGGGGCCCCGTCGGGGCATGACCCGACGGGGGAGGGCGTGGCGACACGCCCTCCAGGAACTCAGCGCGTCACGGCAGCGCGGCGAACCAGTCGAGGCACAGCCCGCCGAGGTTGGCGTTGTAGTAGCCGCAGTGCGGCGCGTCGGGGGCGTGGACGACCGTGCAGTCGTGGGCGGGGGCGGCGTCGAGCAGCGTGCAGAGGTCGGTGAACGGGCCCGCCGGCACCACGTCGCGCTCGCAGCGGTTGGCCAGGTCGGCCTGCCAGCGCTCGCCCTCGGTGACCAGCTTCCAGTGCGGCACCGCGAAGCTGGCGGCGCTGACGCCCGCCGCGAAGCGCGGCCCGGCGGCGTCGCGGGTGACGATCGAGTCGAACTCGACGCAGTCGCCGTCGGCGCAATCGCCGGGGTAGGTGAGCGTCGCGTGGGCCGGGTCGCACGCGCACTGGCCGCCGGCGCTCGCGTCGCACGCGTGGCCCGCGGTCGGCGCGGCGCGGGTGTAGGCGTGGGCGACCCGCCGGTGTCGGGTGGCGCAGCTCGGGCCGGTGCCGGCGCCGATGAACGCGTCCTGGGCGCGCAGGTCGACCACGCCGTCGCTCATGCACGCCGCGTTCTTGCGGGTGCCGAGCCAGCCGGCGTCCTCGGCGTAGCGGGCCGCGACCACCGGGTAGCGCGTCGCGCCCATGCTGCAGCCACCGAGGAGCAGGTCGGCGCCGGACCACACGCCGAGGTCGCCGCCCGGGCGCAGCCGCGTCAGCGCGGCGGTGACCACGCGGTCGTCGCGCTCGGGGGCGCCGAGCGACGTCGGCAAGACCTCGCCGGGGTAGATCGGCTGGGCGCACAGGATGATCGTGCGTGGGTAGGCCGCGAGCAGCGCGGTGGTGGCGTCGATCAGCGCGGGCGTGTCGCAGTCGAAGGCCGACCAGTACAGGAACAGCTCGTCGCAGGGCGCGGCGGCGGTGCACTGATCGCCGCGGAAGCGCGCGCGGTACTGGCACGCGCCGCAATGTGGATCGGCGGCGTCGGCGCCTTCGCACCGCCGGTTGAAGGCCTGGCAATCGTCGAGGTAGACCGCGGCGGTGTCGACGATCGTCGGCCCGGCGTCGACGCCGGCGTCGGTCGCCGCCGGCGCGTCAGGGGCGGCGTCGGGCGGCTGGCCGCCGCCGCCGCTGCAGGCGGCCAGCGCCGCGATCACCAGCGATCCCCAGGTCAGGCGAGTCATGGCCGGATGGACCCGGCCGGGGGCCCGAGGTTAAGGCTACCATCGTCGGCGATGAGCCCGCGCGATCGCGCCTCGGCCGACGCGCCACCGCGGCGCGCGCGCGGCACCAGCCACGGCGCCCGCGCCGGCCGCGCGCGCCTGCTGATCGCCGCCGGGCTGCCGTGGCTCGGCGGCCAGCCGATCGCCGCGACCGCGACCGCGGTGACGTTCCGCGATCCGGCGACCGGCGCGCCGCACGCGGTCGATCGCGCGGCGCTGGCCACCGGCACGCGCGCGCTCAAGCGCCTGCTCGGCGAGCACCGCGCGGCGCTGCCCGAGGTCGTCGGCGACGTCGCGGCGTGGCAGGCCGGGGTCGAGGCGGCGCTGGCGGTGGCCAAGCGCGCGATCCACGACGGCGAGCGCGGGCTGCCGTGGTGGCCCGCGAGCCACCCGGCGGCGCTGGCGCGGCGCGCGTCCGCGCTGGCCGAGGCCGCGCCGGCGCTGGCCGCGACGATCGGCGCGCTGGGCTGGGCGCGGGCTGCCGCGCCGGCGGCGCTGGCGGTCGACCTGCGCTGGCTCGATCGCCACCGCGCGGCGCTGGCCGAGCTGGCGCGCCACGTCGCGGATCCGATCGCGGTGACGTTGGCGCTGCGGCGGCTGGCCGAGCGCGACGGCGACCGGCTGGTCGATCCGCTGGTGGCGGTGCTGGGCACCGCGGCGGTGCACGAGGCGCCGACCGAGGCGCGCGACGTGTTCAACGCGTGCGGCGCCCGGCTGGCCGGGACCGAAGCGACGCGATCGATCGCGCTGCCGAGCGAGCGCCTCGGGCCGATCGTGCTGGCGTGGGCGACGGCGCTCGAGGCGCGCCCCGAGGTCGAGCGCCGCCGCGCGCTGCGGGCGCTGGCGGCGCTGCGGCTCGACGCGTGCGCCGCGGCGTGGGCCGCGACCTGGGCCGACCTGGCGCCGGTGCGCGAGCGGCTCGAGCGCGCGCGCCCGCTGTCGTGGGACGAGGTGCGCACGCTGCGCGCGCGGGTCAGCCGGGTCGCCGCCGCCGCGCCCCGGCCGTTGCCGCCGCGCGAGGTGGGCGCGCTGCTCGCCGAGCCGCTGTACGACGAGCTGATCGCGCTGGTCGCCCGGTTGCCGGACGGCGGCGCGGTCACGCTGCCCGCCGAGGCGCTGATCGGCCTGCACGACGAGGCCGTCGACGCGCCGCGGGCGCGGTGGCTGATCGCGGTGGTCGAGGGCGCGCTCGGCGTGCTCGGCGTCGATGGCTGGCCGCGGCTGTGGCGCGACGCGCTGGCGCGGCCGTACTTGCACGACCCGGCGCGTCGGCTGCCGGCGCGCGCGCAGGCGGCCCGGCTGGGGCAGGTGATGGCGCGGCTGCTGCTCGAGGATCGCGAGGACGTCGACGCCGTCGGTCGCCTGGCCGAGGTCGTGGCCGCGACCGGCGACGTCGAGAGCGCGCTGGCGCGGCTGGCGGTGCTGCGCGCGGCGGTCGGGCTGCCGTGGGAGGAGGGCGTCACCGTCGCGCTGGCGCTGGGTCCGACGCTCGACACGTTCACCGCCGTGGCGACCGCGCTGGCGCGCCACGGCGACGAGGACCTGGTGGCGGCGGTCGCCGCGCTGAACGCCGCGCTCGGCGCCGCGGGCGTCGACCTCGTGCGCGCGCTGGTGATCGCTGACGATCGCGCCCGCCTGACGCACGCCGCGACGCGCCTGACGCTGGCGAAGGCGTGGCGGCTGCCGGTGCCCGCGGCGCCGCCGCTGCCGCGCGCCAGCGCGACCGCCGCGCACGATCACTACCCGCCTGCGCTGCGGCCGGCGCTGGCGGTGCTCGACGCCCTCGCCGCCGGAGCGACCGCGGCGGCGATCCTCGCCGAGACCTTCCCGCCGGCCGACGCCACCCGCCGGGAGCTGGCGGCGATCGACGCGCGGCTCGCGGCCGGCCACGGCGGCGAGCGGCTGGCGCGCCGCGCGGCCAACCTGCGGGCGCGGCTGGCGACGCCACCGACGCCGACGCCGGCGCGGATCGCGCGGCTGGCGGCCCGGCTCGAGCTGGCGATCGCGACCACCCGCTTCGATCGCTGGCAGGCGGCGCTGGCCGCCGCGGTGGACGCGGTGATCGCTGACGGCTTCGAGCTCGCGACCGCGGCGCCGCCGTGGCTGTTCGACCCGCGCTACCGCAAGGCGCTGGCCGGCCTGGTCGACCTCGACGGCGACATCCGTCGGCTCGGGCGCGAGCTGCTGGTGGCGCGCGCGGGGCCGCCGCCGTGGGACCTGCGCGAGCGGCCGTGGAACCGGCGCTGGCTGGCCCGCGCCGCCGCGCGCGGCGTCGACCTCGGGCCCTGGCTCGACGGCATCGGCCCCCGGGTGTTCGGGACCGGCGTCGGCCGCCTGACGCTCGTGCTCGAGGACGATCCGCTGGAGATCCTGCGGATGGGCGAGCACTACGGCACGTGCCTGTCGCCCGGGGCCGTGAACTACTTCGCCGCGGTCATGAACGCCGCCGACGTGAACAAGCGCGTCATCTACGGCCGCGACGACGATGGCCGCGTCGTGGCGCGCTGCCTGATCGGCCTGACCGACGCCGGCGGCATCGTCACGTTCAACTGCTACAGCCACGGCCGGCTCGGCACGACGGCGGACGTCGCGGCGTTCGTCGCCGAGCTGGCCCGCCGCATGAACGCGGTGGTGGTCCCGCGCGGCGAGATCCGGCCGCTCGCGACCGGGCGCTGGTACGACGACGGCCCGCGCGACCTCACCGGCGCCTACCGGTTCCTCGCCGACGCGTCGACGTTCCGGAAGCAGCTCGGGACCGTCGGCCACGACGACCTGCTCGATCACCTGCGCGCCGCGTTCGCGCCGCTGCCGCTGACGGGGCTCGTGCTGTCGCTGGTGCTGCCGCTGCCCGAGGTGCAGCAGCGGCCGTCGCTGATCGCGCCGCTGCTGCCGATCCTCGAGGCCAGCGACGACGTGCCCCGCGCGACGCTGCTGCAGGCCGTGCGCCTGGCCGAGCGGGCCGGCGTCGCCGATCGCCTCGGGACGCGCTGCGTCGACGCGCTGCTCGCCGGCGGCGCCGCGCTGATCACCGAGGACGACGCCGTCGAGTGGCTCGCGACGCGGGCGCCGCTGCGGCTGCTGGCCACGCTGCGCGCGGTGCGCCGCCGGGTCGAGCCGTGGCTCGTGCCGTGGTGGACCTACGCGTTCGGCCGCGGGCTCGAGGCCGTGCACCGCCCGGGCCGCGCCGCCGCCCACTACCAGCAGCTGCTGGCCGCCGAGGTCGGCGCGCCGCTGCGCGAGCGCTGCCAGGCGCGCCTCGAGACGCTCCGTCGCTGATCATCCGCGCGGGCGCAGCTCGACCACCGTCGCGCCCCAGCCGCCGCGTCGCTCGTCGGCCAGCGCGAACGACGCCACCGCCGGATGGCGCCGCAGGATCGCGTGCACCCGCTCGCGCAGCACGCCGGTGCCCTTGCCGTGGACGACGCGCACCCGCGCGAACCCCGCCGCCTGCGCCGCCTCGAGGTACTCCGGCACCAGCGATCCGATCTCGCGCGGCTGGAAGTGGTGCAGGTCGAGCTCGTCGGTGATCGGCACCGCGACCGCGTCCTCCGGGCCCGTGCCCGCCTCCGATCCCGATCCCGATCCCGATCCCGATCCCGATCCCGATCCCGATCCCGTCCCCGTCCCCGTCCCCGTCTCCGTCCCCGTTCCCGTCCCCGCCCACCACCGCCGCAGCCACCCGATCACTCCGCTCACCCCGGCCACGGACCGCTCGGCGCGAAGACGTGGGTCTTGGCCCGCAGCGCCGGCGGCAGCCGCGCGTCGAGGATCGGGCCGACCTCGCCGGGCTGGTACAGCTGCGACACGTGCATCAGCGCCAGCGCCGGCGTCGCGGCGAACGCGTCGGCGCGCTCGACGATCTCGTCGAGGTGGACGTGGCAGCCGGCGCGCGCGGCCTCGCGCGACTTGCGGTCATCGAGGAACGTCGACTCGAGGATCAGCGTGCGCGCGGCCAGCACCTCGGGGCTGTGATCGATCACCGAGATCAGCGTGTCGGTCAGGTAGGCCAGCTCGGCGCGCTCGGCGCGGTCGAACAGGTCCTCGCCGGCGGCGCGGCGGCGCGCGATCTCGGGGCCGGGCAGGTCGTGGAAGTCGCGCTTGAGCTTGTCGACCTGCCGGCACAGCAGGAACCCCAGCGACGGCACCGGGTGGAAGGTCTTCACGGCGCGCACGATCAGATCCTTGCGCAGCGGGTAGGTGTCGCCCGGGCGCAGGCCGATCGGCTCGATCGTCAGCGGCCAGCGCTGCAGCGCCGCCATCGCCGCCAGGCCCGCCTGGAGATCGTCGACGATCTCGGCGGGCATCACCACCTTGAGCGGGCTCTTCTTGCCGTGCAGCGCGCGGATGCCCAGGAACGTCGTCAGCGCGCCGACGTGATCGGCGTGGCCGTGCGACAGGAACAGCGTGCCGCAGGCCGACGCCGAGCGCAGCGCGATGCCGACGTCGAACACGCAGTCCAGCTCGGGCACGTGGATCGACGTGTAGACGCCGCCCAGCGACATCCCGCGCAGCGTGAACGGCCCGGCGCGGAGCTCGGCGAGGACCGGCACGCCCTACTGGACCGTCAGCGCGATCTGCTGCCAGACCACGCCGCCCTTCCCGTCGCGCACCACCACGATCAGCGGCCCGCTGACCGCGTCGGTCGGCACCGCCAGCTCGCACGGGTTCGACTGGTAGTACTTGATGTCGCCGACCGGCGTGTACCAGGCGAAGCGCGCGTCGTCGGTGGTGGCCGGATCGGTCGTGACCGACAGCGCGACCGTGGCGCCGCGGGTGACGGTGGCGCCGGCCAGCGCCGACGCGCCGGCGACGTCGAGCGCGGTCAGGGCCGGGTTCGCGGCCGCGACGTCGATCACCGGCATCGCCTTGATCGCCGTCAGCGGCCCGGTCGCGGTCTCGACCGTCACCGACGCGGTGTCGACCGGCGGGATGTCGCCGCGGTCGGGCAGGGTGGCCGGCGCGGTGTAGGTCGCGCCGGTGGCGTCGCCGGCGATCGTGCCCAGCGGCGCCACGCCCGGGTAGGCCTCGACCAGCGCCCAGGCGCTCGGCGGCGCCAGCACGACGCCGCTGGCGTCGGCCAGCACCACGCTCAGCGCCGCGGTCCCGCCGGGCGGGACGATCGGGGGATCCGAGACCACCGCCACGATCGTCGGCTTCTCGAGCTGGTTGGGGGTGGCGAAGTCGGTGCAGGCGGCCGCGAGCAGGGCCGGGATCAGGACGAGGCGGGACATCGTGGGGCGCTCATTATAGCGGTGTCCGGTCAACCGGCACGCCGCCGGCGCGCGGCCGGTGCTACCATCGCCCGACGCCGTCGGCCGCGACGGCTGGAGGCTCGATGCTCTGGTACGTCCTCGCCGTCGTCGGCGCACTATTCTTGTTGTCGTTGATCCTGCCGGTGCCTCGGCGGGTGTGGGCGTTCACCCTCTTCACCTGGAAGTACATCGGGCTGTGGCTGCTCGACGTGACCCGCCTGCGGATGGTGTGGTTCAAGCTCACCGGCAAGGGTGCCAAGTACCGGCGGCTCGGTCGGCCGGTGCTGCTCCGCAAGTTCTGCGAGGACATGGGGCCGACCTTCATCAAGTTCGGCCAGATCATCGCCTCGTCGTCCGGCTTGTTCCCTGACCGTTACGTCAGCGAGTTCCAGAAGGTCCTCGACCGGGTGCGGCCGTTCCCGTTCCCCGAGGTCCAGCAGATCCTGCAGGAGGACCTCGGCCCCGAGCGCGCCGCGCGGCTGACCAAGATCGTCGAGAAGCCGCTGGCCTCGGCGTCGATCGCCCAGGTCCACACCGCCGAGCTCGACGACGGCACCCAGGTGGTGTTCAAGGTCCAGCGGCCCGGCATCGACAAGCGCTGCGCCGCCGACATGAAGATCATGCGGTTCATGGCGCGCATCGTGGCCAAGGTGAAGCGCGACGCCGAGCTGGCCAACCCGGTCGGCGTCATCGACGACTTCACGGCGACGCTGTCGGAGGAGCTCGACTTCCGCAAGGAGGCCGCGAACCTGTCCCGCTTCAACGAGATCATGAAGGAGCTGGGGCACGGCAACATCCACGCGCCGGTGCCCCACGACGGCCTGGTGACCAAGCGGGTGCTGGTGATGACCCGCTTCAGCGGCGTCCGCGTCGATCAGTACGACGAGATCGCCCGCCGCGGCATCAACGGCGAGGAGAAGCTGGTGGCCGGGCTGCGCGCCTGGTTCCAGTGCGTCGTGTTCTACGGCTTCTTCCACGGCGACGTCCACGCCGGCAACCTGATGCTGCTCGACGACGGCGACATCGGCTTCCTCGACTTCGGCATCGTCGGGCGGTTCGACGACGGCCAGCGGTTCCTGGTCACCGACTACATGATCGCGTTCGCCAGCGGCAACTACAAGCGGCTGGCCGAGGTCATCGTCGAGATGGGCGGCGCCAAGTCGACGACCAAGCTCGATATGGGCGCCTTCATCGCCGACCTCGGCGAGACCTACTCGCCGCTGCTCAAGCTGTCGTTCGGCGAGGTCAACTACGCCGAGTTCCTCCCCGGCATCCAGCGCACCGCCACCAAGCACCGCGTGCAGATGCCGAAGGAGTTCATCCTCATCACCAAGCAGCTCCTGTACTTCGATCGCTACGCCAAGGCGCTGGCGCCGAAGCTCAACGTCTTCACCGACCCGCGGCTGATCTTCTCGATGATGGCGGACATCCAGAAGGTGCGCGCGCAGTTCGGCGCCGACGGCAAGCCCAAGGCCAAGGCCTCGGCCTGAGCCGCCCGGCGCGGGCGTAGCCGGCGTCACATCGCCCCGGCGGCGCGTCGGCGCTGCGCTACTGTCCCGGCCATGCACCGCTTGCTGGTCGTGATCGTGCTCGCGGCCGCGTGCGGCGATGACTCGTCGGGCGTGGAGGGCGAGCCCGTCGACGCCGCGCCGGTCGTCACCTGCGGCCCGCCGTCGGACGCCGACGTCGCGGTCCAGCTCGCCGCGCTGCCCGGCGTGACCGTGGTCGAGGCGCCGGCCGCCCACGCGCCGGGCTACCGCTACTTCCGGCTGCAGTGGACCCAGCCGGTCGACCACGCGCACCCCGACGGCGCGACCTTCACCCAGCAGGTGTCGCTCCTGCACCGCCACCTCGCGCGGCCCACGATCGCGTTCACCACCGGCTACGAAGACTACCAGCGCGACTACCTGTCCGAGCCGGCGGCGCTGGTCGACGGCAACCAGGCCTCGATCGAGCACCGCTTCTTCGGCGCGTCGCGGCCGGCCGGCGCGGCGTGGGACTTCCTGACCGTCGCGCAGCAGGCCGCCGATCAGCACGCGATCATCGCCGGCCTGCGCTGCGTCTACCGCGGCCCGTGGGTGTCGAGCGGCGGCTCGAAGGGCGGGATGACCGCGATCTACCACCGCCGCTTCTACCCCGACGACGTCGCCGGCACGCTCGCCTACGTCGCGCCACTGTCGTTCGCGATCCCCGATCACCGCTACGACGCGTTCCTCGACGGCGTGATGCCGGCCGCGTGCCGCGACGCGGTGCGCGCGGTCGCGACCGAGCTGTTGGCCAACCGCCGCGCGGCGATGACCGCGCGAGCCCAGGCCGAGGTCGACGCCGGCGGCAGCCCGTACACGCGGATCGCGCTGGGCCCCGCCGTCGAGTCGGCGATCCTCGACCTCGAGTGGGCGTTCTGGCAGTACGAGGGCGTCGACGCGTGCGGCGCGGTGCCGCCGCCGACGGCGAGCGACGCGGCGCTGTGGTCGTTCCTCGACCGGGTCTCGCCGGTCAGCTTCAGCGCCGACGCCGACACCGAGGCATACGAGGCGTACTTCTTCCAGGCCTACCGCGAGCTCGGCTCGCCCGGCACCGCGCGCGTGCGCGGCGACTCGCTGCCGCCGCACCTGGCGGCGCTGACCCAGTACGCCGAGGCCGACTACGTCGGGACGCTGCCGGTGGGCGTGCCGGTGCCGACCCACGACCCCGCGGTCATGGCCGACGTCGACGCGTGGCTGCAGGCCGAGGGCGCGCACGTCGCGTTCCTCTACGGCCAGTACGATCCGTGGAGCGGCGGCAAGTTCCGCCTGGGCCGCGCCACCGACGCGCTGTCGGTCGAGACGCCGCAGGGCACCCACGTCGACGGCATCGACGCGCTCGCGCCGGTCGACCGCGGCGCGGTGCTGACCAAGCTGTCGGCGTGGATCGGCGAGCCGCTCAGCGCCCGCTGGGCCGCGCGCCGGGTCGAGGTGGTCGCGCCGCCGGCGCGCCGCCGACCGCTGTGATCCGCGCTAGGGCGCGGCGTCGCGGGCGAGCGCGATCGCGGCCGGCCAGTCGGTGCCGGCCGGCAGGCGGCCCTCGGCGTGGGTCGGCTTGCCGCCGCCGCGGCCGCCGGTCGCGCTGGCCAGGCGCTTGAGCAGCGCGCCGCAGTCGAGCGTCGAGCCGTCGGCGCGGGCCAGCAGCACCTGCACGCCGTCAGCGCCGGCGGCGGCCAGGAGCGCATCGCGCCCGGCGGCGGTCAGCGCCGCGGCCAGCGGGCGCAACAGCGCGGCGTCGTCGACGGTCGCGACCACCTCGCCGGGGCCCGGCGCCGGGGCCAGGCTGGCCGCCATCGCCACCGCCAGCCGCTCGCGCATCGCGGTCAGCTCGCCGCGGGCGTCGGTCAGCGCGCGGCGCAGCTTGTCGATCTGCGCCGGCACGTCGGCCGCGCCGCAGGTGAAGTCGCGCGCCACCGCGGTCAGCGTCGCCGAGTGCTCGGCCAGCAGGCCGCGGGCCCGGGCGCCGGCCGCGAAGTAGATCCGGGTCATGCCCTTGTAGCGCTCGCTGCCCAGGACGCGCATCGAGCCGATCTGCGCCGACCGGGTGCAGTGGGTGCCGCCGCACGGCGACACGTCGAAGTCGCCGATCGCGATCACCCGCACCTCGCGCTCGACCTTGGGCTCGCGGCGCAGCGGCAGCGCGGCCAGCTCCTCGGGCGTCGGCCACCACGCGCGGATCGCGACGTCGTCGTCGATCACCGCGTTGGC